>NZ_CP115554.1:0-4800000 GCF_027856995.1 Pseudoduganella sp. SL102 | reverse complement strand
CAGCGTGGTCGCGCCCAGCGCCCTGGCGCGCTGCAGCACGTCGCGCATGAAGCTGCGATCCTTCAGCACGTACAGCTGGAACCAGATCGGCTTGTCCGCCGCGGCGGCCACTTCCGCCAGCGGACAGACCGACACCGTCGACTGGATGAAGGGGATGCCGCGCTTGCAGGCCGCGCGCACCGCCTGCACTTCGCCGCGGCGGGCATACATGCCGGTCAGCCCCACCGGCGCCAGCGCGATCGGCAGCTCGTGGCGGGTGCCGAACCATTCCGTCGACAGGTCGAGCTGCTCCGAGCCTTTCAGCACGCGCTGGCGCAGCTTGACGCGCTGCAGGTCGGCGATGTTGGCGTCCATCGTCTGCTCGGCACCGGCGCCGCCATCGAGATAGTGGAACAGGAAGGGCGGCAGCCTGCGGCGTGCAGCTGCGCGGAAATCGGTCGCGGAAGAAATGATCATGTGGTCGGTAGTGGGTTGATCCCCATGGCATGCATGCGGTAGCGCCGGTCGCCCGGCAAGCAGGAATTGTCACGAAACGATCGATTTTAGTGCCGCACGCGCGTCCGTGTAGTCAATATGATGAGAGAACGCATCTGGCGGGGCGGCGATTCAGGCCGCCAGGCATTGCCGGTACAGGTCGAGGTAGGCGCGCGCCGCTCTTTCCCACGTAAACCGGGCAGCGTGCGCGCGGGCACGCTGGGCGCCATCGCCGTCGGCAAAGCGGGCCATGCCGGCGGTGAAGACTTCGCGCATGTGGTCCGGGTCGAAGTGATCGAAGTAGCAGGCGGCCTCGCCGCCCACTTCCGGCAGGCTGGTCAGGCGCGACAGGAACACCGGCCGGCCGTGGTGCATCGCTTCCAGCGCCGGCAGGCCGAAGCCCTCGGCCAGCGACGGGAACAGGAAGGCCTCGCAGTGCGCGTAGTACCAGTCCTTGTCGTACTGGCTCACCGGGCCGGTGATGGCCACCTGGCCGGCCACGCCGAAGCGCGCCGCCTCGTCCAGGATCTTCTGCCGGTAGCCTTCCTTGACGACGCCGGCGACGACCAGCGTGTAGCCGGTGCCGCGCAGCAGGGGAACCAGCACGTGGAAATTCTTCTTCGGGCACACCATCCCGACGGTAAACAGGAAGCGGCCGGGCGGCTTGAAACGCGGCTGGTGCCCATCCGGGGCGCGGCTGGCATCGGCGCCGTTGTGGATCACCGAGATCTTCCCGTCCGCTTCGGGGAACCAGCGGAGGATGTCGGCCTTGACGAACTCCGAGATCGCCACCACCCGGTCGACCCCGGCGATCTTGCGCGCCATGCGGCGCAGGTATCGCGCCAGCTTGCGGCTGCCCGCCGGATGTTCATGCACCTGGTTCAGGTCATGCACGGTCATCACCGTCCTGGCGCGCACGCGCGCGGGGCCGAAGCGGCAATACTGGTCCGCGAAGTGCACTATATCGAACTCCCCGCCGCGCGGGAAATACCAGCGGTGGTACCTGTGGTGCGGCACATAGGATGCCTGCTCGCCCAGCACCCCGCGCTGCGGCGGATAGGTGTAGGCACTCATGCCGAACGCGCCGGCGCCTTGCCTGACGAGTTCGCGCCCCAGGCTCCGGCCGAAGGTATGCAGGCCGGTATTCTCGTGGCGCATGGAGTCGAGGGTGATCAGGAGCCGCGGCGTCATGGCTCCTCGGCGAAGCGGTCGGCGTGGCGTGCCGCGGACCCGTCGCGCCATTGCAGCACCACGTCCGCCACCTGCGCCGCGCTGATGGCGGCCATGCAGGTGCAGGCCTGCGCGCCGGTGCAGGTGTCGCATTGCCGGGCACCGCACAGCGACGTGGCGTTCGCGCCCAGTGCGCCCCAGCGGGCGATGTCGATCGGCTGCACCGGCGGGAACAGGCCCAGCGTATTGCGGCCCAGCGCTGCCGAAATGTGCAGCGGCCCGGTGCCGCTGGCGATCAGCCCGTCCGCCATGCCGATGAGTGCCACCAGCCCGCCCAGGTCGTAGCGCCCGCACAGGCTGCGCACGTTCGGGCTAGCCAGCAGGGCCGGCGCTTCGCGCGCCAGCAGTTCGCCCTCGGCACGGCTGCCGGTGATCCAGATCGCGATGCCCGGATCGCTGGCCAGCCTGGCCGCCAGCTCGGTGTAGCGCGCCAGCGGCCACTCGCGGCCATTGCCGTTCGACTTCGGATGCAGCACCAGGTTGAAAGGCGCCGGGCGGAACAGTTCAGCGATGTCCGGCCCATGCGGCGCCCGCAAGCCATACAGCGGCACGATTTCCGGCAGGGGCGGCAGGTGGTCCATGCCGAGCGGTTTCAGCAACGCGAAGTTGAGCTGGGCCTCGTGCAGGCGCGAACGTGCCCGGGTGAAGTGCGCCAGCCGGTTGCAGTTCCACCAGTGGTGCAGCCGGTGGCTGCTGCCCACGCGGTTCGGCACCCCGGCACGGCGCGCCGCGGCGGCCAGGGCCCGGTGCGGAAACGCGAAGATGACGGTGTCGTACTCGTGCTCCTGGAAGAAGCGCTCGATGTCCAGCTCTTCCAGGGCAAGTGCCTGGTCGATGAAGGCGCTGCAGCGTGCCACCGGCGCGGCATAGGCGCGGCACAGCATGTCGACTTCGACACCGGGAATATGCTGCTTGAGAAACCCGGCCAGCGGCAGGGTGAGCACGACGTCACCGATATTATCGGTGCGGCAAATGAGGATGCGTGATGATTCGGAAGGCATTACCGGACTTCTGGTCTCTCTTTATTCTGCCAGCAATTGAACGGCGTAATGGACCTGTGCAATGCGGCGGGGCGCAGGCGCGTATTTTACGGATGGCGAACGCGTATTGTAACGGCATTGCGCCATTCTGTTCTCGATGAATCGGCATCTTTACACCGCATTACCGCCTTTGACCCGCCATGCGTTCCGGTACAGGCGCGACATTGCACCATCGGCGTGCACGATGTATTCGACAGCCTACGCATCGATTATGTCAGGCGCATTACCGGCCATGGCGGCGCGGCCGTCGGAAATGCCAATGAGTATGAAATGTTGCTATATGTCACATTGGCGTCATACCCGCTTCCTACAATGGGCGCCGTCCGAAAGCCGCCGGCCGCGTGTGTACGCCGTTGCCGGCCCCGTGTCCGTTTTTCCAGCCGACCCAAGCCATGCTGAACATCTTTCGCCGCCACACCGGCTCCCGCGTCGTTGCCGCCTTCGCCGCCATCCTCGCCATGCTGGCGATGGTGACCCTCGCTTCCCTCTGGTCGCTGCAGAAAGTGGCCGGCAATGCCGACCTGCTGGTCGACGACAAGCTGGCGCGGCAGCGCCTGGCCATCGAACTGCGCGCCAGCGAGCAGCTCAACGCGCTGCGTGCGCTGTCGATCGCGCGCAGCGACAGCCTGGAAGTGGGCGACGCCTTCATGGCGCAACTGGCGGCCGGCGAGAAAGTCACGCAGCGGCTGGAGCGGCAGCTGGCGGCCTTGCGGGGCGATGCCGGCGAACTGGCGCTGATCGCCGCGGTGCACCGCCAACAGCAGCGTTTCCGCGCCGCGCGCGACGAGATCTTCAACCAGAAGGAAATGGGCCGCACCCAGCAGGTCGACGCATTGATCGCTTCGGACTTCGAACCGCGCCTGGCCGGCTACATGGGCGCGCTCGACGCGCTGCTGGCGCACCAGGCCCGCGCGGCGCGCCAGGTGTCGGACGATTCGCATGCCACGCTGGCGGCGATGCGCGTGCTGCTGGGCGGCCTCGGGCTGGCCGCGCTGGTGGCCGGCGCCGTGCTGGCGCTGCTGCTCACGCGCAGCATCGTGCGGCCGCTGCGCGATGCCGTCGCGTTTGCCGAGCGCACCGCCGAAGGCGACCTGACGGGCACGCTGCGCCATGGCCGCCACGACGAGGTGGGCCAGCTGCTCGATGCGCTGAACGAGATGGCGCGCCGCCTGGCGCTGACGGTAGGCGGCGTGCGCGATGCGGCGGCGGCCATCGATGCGGCCTCGGTGGAAGTCGCGCATGGCAACCTGGATTTATCGCGCCGCACCGAACGCCAGGCCGCCACGCTGGAGGAAACGGCGGCCGCGCTGGACCAGCTGGCCACGACCGTGCGCGTCAACGGCAGCCAGGCCATCGATGCCGCCCGCCTGGCGCAGGGCGCGGCGGACGTGGCGGGGCAGGGCGGCAGCGCCATCGCGCAGGTGAGCACCACGATGGAAGGCATCAGCCGCTCGGCGGCCAGGATCGTCGACATCATCGCCGTGATCGACGGCATCGCCTTCCAGACCAATATCCTGGCGCTGAACGCGGCCGTCGAGGCGGCCCGCGCCGGCGAACAGGGCCGCGGCTTTGCGGTGGTGGCGGGCGAAGTGCGGGCGCTGGCCCAGCGTTCGGCCACCGCGGCGCGCGAGATCAAGGCGCTGATCGGCGAATCGGTGGCGACCATCGGGCAGGGCACCCACCTGGCCGCCGGCGCGCAAGCCACCATGGGCGGCATGCTGGACCGGGTGGGCGGCGTGAGCGCGCTGATGGCACGCATCGGCGACGCCTCGCTTGCCCAGACGGATGGCATCGCACAGATGAACGAAGCGGTGGCCGGCCTCGAACGCGATACGCAGAACAATGCGGCGCTGGTCGAGCAGGTGGCCGCGGCGTCGGCATCGCTGCGGCAGCAGGCCCAGGTGCTCAGTACCTTGATGCAGCAGTTCCGGGTCGCGGCCGTGACGGCACCGGCCGGCAAGTCGTTGCCGGCCTTGCGGTGACGCGACCGGTCAGCGCACCAGGCAGGGCTTCTTGTTGTCGAACCGCCAGTTCGGCACGAGGAACTGCATGGCCGCGGCGTCGTCGCGCGCGCCCAGGCCCATGTTCTTGTAGGCCTGGTGCGCTTTTTCCAGTTCCGCCTCGTCGAGCTCGATGCCCAGGCCCGGCTTTTGCGGGATGCCGATGAAGCCGCCCTCGATCTTCAGCGGTTCCTTCGTCAGGCGCTGACCATCCTGCCAGATCCAGTGCGTGTCGATCGCCGTCACCTTGCCCGGCGCGGCGGCCCCCACGTGGGTAAACATCGCCAGCGAGATGTCGAAGTGGTTGTTCGAGTGCGAGCCCCACGTCAGGCCGAACATCTGGCACAGCTGGGCCACGCGCACCGAACCCTGCATGGTCCAGAAGTGCGGATCGGCCAGCGGGATGTCGACCGATTGCAGCTGGATCGAATGCGCCATCTGGCGCCAGTCGGTGGCGATCATGTTGGTGGCGGTCGGCAGGCCGGTGGCGCGGCGGAATTCGGCCATCACCTCGCGGCCGGAAAAACCGTTCTCGGCGCCGCACGGGTCTTCCGCGTAGGCCAGGATGCCGTGCTTGTCGCGGCACACGCGCACCGCTTCCTTCAGCGACCAGGCGCCGTTCGGATCGAGCGTCACGCGCGCCTGCGGGAAGCGTTCGTGCAGCGCGACGATCGCTTCCATTTCAGCATCGGCGCTCAGCACGCCGCCCTTGAGCTTGAAGTCATTGAAGCCGTAGCGCTCGCGGGTGGCTTCGGCCAGGCGCACGATGCTTTCCGGCGTCAGCGCTTCCTCGTTGCGCAGGCGGAACCAGGCGTCGCCCGCATCCGGCTCGGCGCGGTAGTCGAGGTTGGTCTTGTTGCGGTCGCCCACGTAGAACAGGTAGCCCAGCATTTCCACCTTGTCGCGCTGGCGGCCCTCGCCCAGCAGGTCGGCCACCGGCACGTTCATGAACTGGCCCAGCAGGTCGAGCAGCGCCGACTCCATGGCCGTCACGGCGTGGATCGTGATGCGCAGGTCGAAGGTCTGCTGGCCGCGCCCGCCCGCGTCGCGTTCCGCGAACGTGGTGCGCATGGCGTTCAGGATGTTGTTGTACTCGCCCAGGCTCTTGCCGACGACAAGCTGGCGGGCATCTTCCAGCGTCTGCCGGATCTTCTCGCCGCCCGGCACTTCGCCGAGGCCGGTATTGCCGGCGCTGTCGGTCAGGATCACGATATTGCGCGTGAACCAGGCGCCGTGCGCGCCGGAGAGGTTGAGCAGCATGCTGTCCTGGCCCGCGACGGGCACGACGCGCATGTCGGTGACGGTGGGAGCGCCGGAAACGGTGGTGGTCATGGTGATATCCAGTGAGTGGTGGAACTTGCCGGGACGGTCTTTCCCGGCTTTGCTTGAAGCGATCTTAAAGGCTGATCAATTCAAGAACAAACCAATTGCTGATTCCACCGAGTCACTAATTGAATCGATCACCAATTGAATCAATCACTCATAGTGAACCGATCGCGCCGTATCAATGGCCGCGTTATGTCACGTCGAGCGAAGGCGCGCCATGAACTCGCCCAGCCGCCGGAGTGCTTCGGCCAAGTGCGCGGCGCTGGCCGCATACGACAGCCGCACGTAGGCATCGGCACCGCACTGCCCGAAATCCTTGCCGGGCGTGAGGGCGACATGGGCTTCCTGAAGCACCCGCTCGCAGAACTGCCACGACGTGAGCCCCGTGCCGCTGACGTCGAAGTACACGTAGAACGCGCCGTCCGGCGGCACGGGCACGGGCAGGCCGATGCCGGCCAGGCCTTCCAGCACCAGCTTGCGGCGCCGGCCGAATTCCAGCCGCCGCTCCTCGCACACGGCCAGCGACTCGTCCGTGAAGCAGGCCAGCGCCGCCTGCTGGGCGATCGTCGACGGGCAGATGTAGTAGTTCTGCGCCAGCCGCTCCATCGTCGGCACCAGCGCTTCGGGCACCACGCACCAGCCGAGCCGCCAGCCCGTCATGCCGAAGTACTTGGAAAAACTGTTGATGACGATGGCGTCGTCGTCGAACGCCAGCACGGTTTGCGGCGGCCGGCCCGCGCCATCCCGGTCGCCCAGGTTCAGGTAGATCTCGTCGACGATGCGCCAGGCGTCGTGGCGGCGCGCCCAGTCGCAGATCGCGGCCAGCTCGTCCGGCGGGACCGAGGTGCCGGTGGGGTTCGATGGCGTCGCCACCATCACGCCGCGGGTGCGCTCGCTCCAGTTGGCCTGCACGCTGGCGGCGTCCAGCTGGAAGCGCGATGCCGGGCCGGTGGCCACCAGCCGGACATCGGCGCCGAAGCTGCCGAGGAACTGGCGGTTGCACGGGTAGGACGGGTCGCCCACGATGACTTCGTCGCCCGGATCGACCAGCGCGGCCGTGACCAGCAGCAGCGCGGCCGAGGCGCCGGCCGTGACGATGATGCGTTCCGGCGCGATCGATACGCCGTGCTCGCGCAGGTAGAAGCCGGCCAGGGCCTGGCGCAGCGCGGGCATGCCGAGGGCCGCCGTGTAGGGCAGGGCGCCGGCCCGCGCCGCCTCGGCCGCTGCTGCCAGCACGGCGGGCGGCGCGCCGAAATCGGGTTCGCCCAGGCTGAGGCGGATCACGTCATGTCCCAGCTCGCCCAGCGCGGCGGCGCGCTTGCCGAATTCCATGGCGAAGAATGGGTCGATGGCTTTGGCGCGTTGTGAAATCTTCATGGTGTGGAGGCATGCGTTGCGGTTCGGAACCCGCCAGTGTAGCGGGGTTGGCCATGATAATGAAGCCGGCGGGTACACTGGCGGCTTTATAGCGCCCGCAGCCCGACAGATGACCCAGCCCGCCCTCACCATTTCCCGCATCCTGCACGCCGGCTATGTGTTCGCGTGCGGCGGCACGCGCATCGCGTTCGATCCGGTCTTCGAGAATCCGTTCAGCCGCAACTGCCACGCCTTTCCGGACGTGCGCTTCGACGTCGACCAGATCCGCCGCGAGCGCTTCGACGCCGTCTTCATTTCGCACTTCCACGATGACCACTGCTCGCTGGACAGCCTGGACCTGCTCGACCGCGCCACCCCGCTGTACCTGTATTGCCTGTTCGGCGAGCTGTTCGACATGGTGCGGCAGCTGGGTTTTACGCAAGTCACGCAGTTGCGGCTGAATGAACCCGTCGAGATCGGCGCGTTCCAGGTCACGCCGCGCGAAGCGATGGATGCGGACGTGGACTCGATGTTCCAGGTGCGGGCGGCCGGCATGAACGTGCTCAACGTCGTCGATTCATGGATCGACGACGGCACGCTTGCCCAGCTGGTCGAGCAGGGCCCATGGGACATGGTGCTGTGGCCCTTCCAGACCATGCGCGAACTCGAGGTGCTGGCTCCGTCGCGCTTCACGGCCGCGCCGCCCGAGCTGCCGGAAGAATGGATCGCCCAGTTGCAGGCGCTGGCGCCCCGTTATGTCGTGCCCAGTTCCTGCCAGTTCCGGCAGGAACCCTGGTCCTGGTACAACCGCGCGTTCTTCCCGATCTCGTATGCCCTCTTCGCGGCGGAAGTGACGCGGGCGCTGCCCACGGCCACGGTGATGCGTCTCGATCCATCCGTGTCGGTGACGCTGGACGCCGTGTCGCTGCGGCCGGCGCCGCCCCTCGGCTGGGTGCTTCCCGTCGGCCCGCAGGATGTCGATTACACGTACGAAGGCAACGCCGCCGCGCCGCACACCAGCGAGATCGCCCGGCAGTTCGGCCCCCTGACAGAGGCGCAGCTGGCCCGCGTGACCGATTACTGCCGCACCGGACTGCCAGCGAAGTACGGGGCGGTGGAAGCCGCGTCGGAATACTTCGACGAGCCCCGCACCTGGCAGCTGTCGATCTACGATCACGCGGGCGTGGCCACGCATTTCCGCTACCGCCTGCCACCGGGCGGCCCGGCCGTGCTGGACGACAGCGCCGCGGCGCCCGGCTGGCTCACGGAAATCCCGGCCGCCAGGCTGTGGGCCGCGCTGGAAGAAGGCGAGGCGCTGACCTCGGTGTATTTGCGCATCAACGATCCCGTGGGCGAAGCCGCCTTCGATGCCGGCACCGAACGCGCCCTCGCCGGCGCCGACGTGGTCGACGATCCGCTGATCCGCTGCCTGTTCAGCGATACCTTCGGGGCTTACCAGGCCGCGCAGCTGCGCCGGCTGCTGGCACGCCCGGCCTGAAGGGCTTGCTTGCCCGGCGCGGGCTACTTACCCAGTAAATACAGCGACTGCTCCCAGTCGTCCTGCCAGGCATGCAGGAAGTCATGCGATGCAAAGGCCCGTTTCAGGGGGCCGAGCGGCACGCGGTATACGTCGTGCAACCCCAGCGCCAGCGTGACCGGATTCCACACGGCGTTGCGCTTCGATTTCTTCGCGCTGGCCTTGACGCGCGCGCCGTCGTCGCCAAAGATGCCGATCGCCTCGTCGAGCGCCTTGTCCAGGTCGAGCCGCACCAGCCGCGCGAACGCCGCCAGCACTTCCGCCTTGCCGATGCCGTACTGCGATTCGCTGGCCGCCGGCGCCGGGCGGGCGGGCGACTCTACCGCCGCCTCCGCCTCGTGTTTCAGCTTGCCGGCAAGCCGTTCCAGGTCTTTCTTCTGGAAGCGCAGCTGGTCGAGCGGCCGCCGGAAACCCGGTTCGGGAAGCCGCGCGACGATCTTGTACGCATCCTTCGTCATCGTCATCAGCACGTCGTCGCTGCCGGCCGCCAGCCGCGCGATGTCGCCTTCGAAGAAGATCGGCGCCGCATAGCCGCCGTTCGCGTCGCCGAACAGTTCCGGGTAGGCCGGATCGTAGTCCAGCCAGACATAGGGCGTGAGGCCATGCTCGAGCAGGCGGGCCAGCGTCCAGGGGGATGCGGTCTGCAGCGCCAGCCAGGCGCAGGCTTCGTCTGTGGTGGCGCGGAAGGGCAGGTCGGTGGTACTCATGGATCTTTCGGACGGATCGTGGCGGGAGACCGCCATTGTAGTGCACGGACCCGGCCGCCACGGGCTGTTCCGGCGATAATGGCGGTTGCAGGAACTACCGTGGCCGGCTGCCGGCCGACAGCAAACCGAGGAACACTATGCACGAACTCATTTCGCAATTGCTCCGCCTGTACCTGCCCGCCGGCGCACCCGTGCCGGAGGGGCTCGAACAGCATCTCGACGGGCGCATGACGCGCGCCTTCGATCTCGCGCACGGCGGCGCGGTGCGCGCCATCGTCATCCCGTTCGACCGCCAGCCCCAGGCCAACGGCGCCGACCCGTGGGAACGCCTTTGCGAGGCGGCCAACGCGCTGCAGGGCGAACTGGGATTGCCGGCACCGGCCGTGAGCATCTCCGGCGCTGCCGGGTTCCGGCTCTGGCTGTCGTTCCAGGAACCGGTGCCGGCCGCCATCGCGCAGGAATTCCTCGGGCAGGTGGTGGCCGCCTACTGCCCCGGCGTGGCCCTGCCGCAGCACGGCGTGCTGGCGCTGGTCGAGCTGCCGCCCTGCCTGAACGGCGCCACGGGCAAGTGGGCCGCGTTCATCCACCCCGGCATGGGCGCATCGTTCGCCGACGAACCGGCGCTGGAGATGCCGCCGCCGCCGGCAGCCCAGGCGGCGTTCCTGCAGGGGCTGGAATCGATCAGCCAGGAACAGTTCCGGCATGCGCTGGCGGTACTGGCGCGCGGCGCCGGCACGGCCGAAGCCGAGACGCAGGCCGCGACGGATGCCGTGGCTGCACCGGTGCCGGCCGTGCCGGCCGTGCCGCCCGGGCTGCTGCTGAAGGACGCCACGCTGGAAGACATCGTGCGCCTGCTGCACGCCAGGAATATCGAGCCCACCTTCCGCCACCTGCTGCCGCCGCGCTAGGTTCCCCTGGCGCGGGCTGCCCGCGTGCCTATTTTCGGCCTTTCGCCTTGTCGCCGCCGGCGAACTGTTCGATCTTGCCGGTGGGCCCGGAGACGATCAGCAAGTCGGCCGGCAGGATGCGCGTTTCCGGCCGCGCGTGCTGGAAGTCTTCGTTCTGGCGCTTCACGCCGACCACCGTCACGCCATAGCGCGTGCGCACATGCGATTCGGCCAGCGTGACATGGTGGGTGTCGGCCGGCGCATGGATCTTGGCGATCGCAAAGCCGTCCTCGAATTCGATGAAGTCCATCATGCGGCCCGTGATCAGGTGGGCGACGCGTGCGCCCATGTCCGCCTCCGGATACACCACGTGATGGGCGCCGATGCGGGTGGCGATCTGGCCGTGTTCGGGCGTCAGCGCCTTGACCCAGATATCCTTGATGCCCAGTTCCGTGAGCACCATCAGGGTCATCAGGCTGGCCGCCAGGTCGGAGCCGATCGCCACGATGGCGTGCGAGAAGTCCGCCACGCCCAGCTGCAGCATCACGTTCTCGTTGGTGGAATCGGCCTGCACGGCATGCGTGAGGCGGTCGCCCCACACCTGCACCAGCTCTTCCTTCTTGTCGACGCCCATCACGTCGTGGCCAAGGTGCATCAGCGATTGCGCCACGGCGCCGCCGAACCGGCCCAGGCCGATGACGATGACGCTGTCGCTGGCGGAAAACGCGAACTGCTCCGTAAAAATCCTACCCCACAATTGGATGCTCCTCAGGATAACGATAAGGCATGCGCCGTTCGCCGATGACCAGCGAGGTCGCAAGGGTAATGGTGCCGACCCGGCCGAAGAACATCAGCAGGGCCAGCACGAACTGGCCGGCCGGCGGCAGGTCGTCCGTGATGCCGGTGGACAGGCCGGCGCTGCCGAAGGCGGCGATCACTTCGAAGATCACCTGGTCGGTCGGGAAATGCGATATGCGCAGCAGCGCGATGGTGCCCGCGGCCACGATCACGCTGCCCACTACCATCACGGTGATGGCCTGCCGCTGCGCCGAGGCGCCGACGCGCCGGCCGAAGGCCTCGGTGTCGGTATGGCCCTTGGCTTCGGCGATGACGAGCAGCACGAGGATCATCACGGTGCCCACTTTCACGCCGCCCGCGGTGCCGGCGCTGCCGCCGCCGACGAACATCAGGAAGTAGTGCAGGGCCCAGGTTTCCGGTGTCAGCGCGGCGATGTCGACCGTGTTGAAGCCCACGGTGCGCGCCGATGCCGACATGAACAGGCTGTTCAGCAGCTTGTCGGCGATGGACAGCGGGCCGAAGGTCTTCGCGTTGTCCCATTCGAACAGCAGGATGGCAAAGAAGCCGGAAACGACCAGCACCAGCGTGCCGGCCAGCGTCAGCTTGGTGTGCAGCGACCAGTGGCGCGGATCGCGGCAACGGTCGCGCAGGTCGTTCAGGATGGGGAAGCCGATGCCGCCGACCACGGCGGCGATCATCACCGGCAGCAGGATCAGCGCGTCGCTGGCGTAGCGCATGAAGCCGTCCGGGTGGATCGAGAAGCCGGCATTGTTGAAGGCCGACACGGCGTGGAAGAAGCCCGTCCAGGCGGCGTCGCCCCACGCCATGTCGTGGCCGATGCGCAGCCGCAGCGTGAGCAAGGTACCGATGACGAGCTGGGACAGCGCCGTCACGCCCAGCACCAGCTTGGCCACGCTGGAAATATCGCCGACCCACAGCGAACGCGTCTCCGTCTGTGTGACCAGCCGCGTGCGCAGCCGCGGCGAGCGGTTCACCATCAGGCCCAGCAGGGTCGCCGCCGTCATCATGCCGAAGCCGCCCAGCTGGAACATCACCATGATCGTGACCTGGCCGAACACCGACCAGTAGGTACCGGTGTCGACCAGCACCAGGCCCGTCACGCAAATGGCCGACACCGACGTGAAGAATGCCACCATCGGCGGCGCCGGCACGCCCGCGGCGCGCGCGATGGGCAGCATCAGCAGCAGGGTGCCGACCGCGATCGCCAGGGCAAAGCCCAGGATCACGGTGCGCGCGGGGTGGAGGACGGTCTGTTTCAAGATTCAGGCGCCGGCGTGGTGGCAAAGACCGACATGGTAAACGAAGCCGCCGGTCCCGCCTAATCGCATGGTGCCCGGCACGAGCAAGCTGTACAGGCAAAAACGGTGACAGTCACCATTTGTTTCGGGATAAGCCCACCCCAAGTGCAAATTCCGGGGTCAGACCCGGCGGGTCTGACCCCAGCCCTTTGCTGTTGGGGTGAATGCAGGCGCTTTCGTTGGGGTGAATGCAGGCGCTTTTATATCTCGGGCAACGCTTCAAAAGCGGTGACTGTCACCGTTTTTGTTTGGTGCCTTTTACCGGAAGACTTGCCGGCGCGGCCGTCAGGCCGGGAGCGGGTCGGCCTGGGCATCCTGCATCCAGCACTGGCCGGCACGCGTCACCAGCAGGCGCTCGGCATGGGCCAGCCGCGCGTCGGCTTCGACGATATCGAGCATCGCCACCAGCAGCTGGCGCTGCAGGGCGGGCTCGGTGATTTCTGCCAGCACGCTGTCCAGCAGCGCCGGGCCGATCTCCACCGCGCCGTTGCGCACGGTGCCGCCCAGCATGTCGCTGCACAGTTCGTCCAGCACTTCGCTGAACAGCGTCCAGTCGATGTCCAGGTCCTGCAGGACGGGCGAATCTTCCAGCACCTGCAGCTCGGCCGGGTCGAGGTGGCCATCGACCACCATCGACAGGGCCAGCAGGCGGGCACGGGCCCGCGGGCTGTTGGTTTCATACTTGCGCATCGTTCTATCCTTTGTCGTTATCGGATGTCATTCAATTTCTCGCCGGGCGGCCCCGCGGGGCCGCGCCGGACATGTGCATCAGTTGCCGGTCTTCTTCGGCGGCAGCAGCAGGCTGGCGAGCACGCTGGCACCGATCAGGAAGGCCACCACCACCAGCGAAGCCTCCACCGGCATGTGGTACCACGGCATGATCAGCATCTTGGTACCGATGAACGCGAGCACCAGCGCCAGGCCATACTTGAGCAGGTGGAAGCGGTCGGCGATGTCGGCCAGCAGGAAGTACAGCGCCCGCAAGCCCAGGATCGCAAACAGGTTCGACGTGAACACGATGAACGGATCGGTCGTGATCGCGAAAATCGCCGGGATCGAATCCACCGCGAAGATCAGGTCGGTCACTTCGATCAGGATCAGCACCAGGAACAGCGGCGTCACGTACAGCAGGCCGTTCCTGCGCACCATGAACTTCTCGCCATGCTCGTCCTCGGCCACGCGCAGGTGCTTCTTGGCGAATTTCAGCACCGGGTTCTGCGTCACGTCGGGCTCCTGCTCGGAAGCCATCAGCATCTTGATACCCGTGAACAGCAGGAACGCGCCGAACAGGTACAGCACCCACGAGAATTCCTTTACTACCCAGGCACCGGCCAGGATCATCACGGCCCGCATCACGATCGCGCCCAGCACGCCATAGATCAGCACGCGGCGCTGGTACTGCGGCGGCACCTGGAAGGCACCGAAGATCAGCAGGAACACGAACACGTTGTCGACCGACAGCGCCTTCTCGATCAGGTAGCCGGACAGGAATTCCAGCGCCTTCTGGTCGGCGACCACTTCGCCCACGGTGCCCTTCAGGTGCCACCACAGGCCGGCGTTGAACAGCAGTGCCATCGTGACCCACACGCCCGACCACGCGGCCGCTTCTTTCACGCTCACCTTGTGCGCCTTGTTGCCGCCAAAGACAAACAGGTCCAGTGCCAGCATTACCAGCACGAACGCCACGAATCCGGCCCACATCCCCGGTGTGGCGATATTCTCAAGTCCAGTCATTTCGACCACCTTCTTATGAATTATCAACAGGGGCAGGATAACGTCGCTCGATTGAAAGGACAAATCGAATATACTAAGCGAATACATCGAAAAAACTGAGCAATTGCATTCTTGTCAGCGTTCCGGCGCCAGACTGCCCGACCTTTCACCATGAGCCTCAATTACAAGCATCTCCGCTATTTCTGGATGGTGGCGCGCACTGGCACGATCGCCCGCGCCGCCGAGCAACTGCACCTGACGCCGCAGTCGATCTCCGGCCAGCTGACGGAATTCGCCGAAACGCTGGGCGTCGAACTGTTCCGCCGCGCCGGCCGCACACTCGAGCTGACGGAGGCGGGCACTCGCGTGCTGAGCTATGCCGACACGATTTTCCGCACCGGCGATGAACTCATCGAGGCGCTGCACGACGAGTCGGTGCACGCCACCCGCTTCCTGGTCGGCTGCGCGGATTCGGTGTCGAAGATGGTCGCCAGCCAGGTACTGACACCCGCGCTGGCGCTGGACGAGCCGGTGCGCCTGGTCTGCCGGGAAGGGCGCCTGGCCACGCTGCTGGGCGAGCTGGCCGTGCACCGGCTGGACCTGATCATCGCCGACCGGCCCATGCCCCAGCACCTGTCCGTGCGCGGTTTTTCCCACTTGCTGGGTGAGAGCGTGCTGAAGATCTTCGGCGCGCCGGCATTGCGCGAGCGCCTGAAAGGGCCGTTCCCGCAATGCCTGGACAAGATGCCGATGCTGCTGCCGGGCGAGGATTTCGCCACGCGCCCGCGCGTGTTGAAGTGGCTGGAAGAGCATGGGGTGCGGCCACGCATCGTTGGCGAATTCGACGACAGCGCGATGATGAAGACCTTTGGCCAGGCCGGCGCCGGCCTGTTCTTCGCGCCCGGCGTGCTGGCGGACTACATCTGCAAGCAGTACCAGGTCGAACAGTTCGGCGAGGCGGGCGATGTCGTCGACCAGGTGTACGCGATCACCACCGAACGGCGGCTGAGCCATCCGGCCACGGTGGCGATCAGCCAGGAGGCGCGGAAGCATTTGTTCAAGGCTTAGCGGGGCCGCTGGCAGCGACTAACTAAACAAAACCGCCGTTCAGCTCTGACGACGGTTCAGATACTTCTTCGTTGAATTTCCTTGCAATTCTGGCGAGGCTCTCTGTCTGAGACAGGCTGCCGCCATCCTGCAGCGCATTGGCAATGTGACGCGCTGCATCCGCAAGGATGGTTCCCCAGGCCATCTCTTCTGATATACCCATTCCATCACGGTACATCCCGATCTTGAGCGAGCAATGCAACTGACCACCAGCTACCCATACCCGCAGCAACTCGACGGAATTTGGGTCACGTATAGCTGCTTCCGGAACAGGACGTTCATTCATGCTGGGCTTTCTATCTATCGATTGGATATCGTGGGCGAAGGTCCGCTTCTTGCCCAGGCTGTGTAAAAACGCCGGCAGTGTAAACGAAACCAGTTCGGTAAACGTTGGGTGAGTATCTCATCAACCGGGGTGCAAGATGAAGCGTTTCATCGAAGGCGAAGACCGAGGACAGGGGACGTTGCTGCCTGAGCTGCTGGACGACTACGTGGCCGAGAACAATCCGGTTCGCGTGGTCGATGTATTTGTAGAAGAACTCGACTTGGGAAAACTCGGCTTCGGGCGTGTGCAGCCGGCCAGGACCGGACGACCGTCCTACCATCCAGCAGTACTGCTCAAGCTCTACATCTACGGCTACCTCAACCGCATTCAGTCGAGCCGGCGGCTCGAGCGTGAAGCGCAGCGTAATGTGGAACTGATGTGGCTGACGGGGCGGCTGACGCCGGACTTCAAAACGATTGCCAACTTCCGAAAGGACAACGGCAAGGCGATTCGCAATGTCTGCCGGCAGTTCATCGTACTGTGCCAGCAACTGGACCTGTTCGCCGATGCAATGGTCGCAATTGACGGCAGCAAGTTCAAGGCAGTCAACAGCAGTGATCGCAATTTCACGCAGGCCAAGCTCAAGCGCAGGATGGAAGAGATCGAGGCCAACATCGGTCGTTACCTGGCAGACCTGGACACGGCTGACAGGCAAGAACCGGCGACGAAACAAGCGCGCAGCACCCGGCTGAACGATAGAATCGCGGCGATGAAGTCGCAGATGGCTGTCCTTAAGGAAATCGAAGCGAAGCTGGAAGCGACTGGCGAAACGCAGATCTCGCTGACCGATCCGGATGCCCGTTCAATGATGACGCGAGGCTCGGGCATCGTCGGGTACAACGTCCAGACCGCGGTCGACGCCAAGCACCACCTGATCGTCGAGCACGAGGTAACCAATATCGGCAGCGACCGCGATCAACTGTCAGGGATGGCCAAGAAGGCCCGCACTGCAATCGGGACCAACACGCTAACTGCGATCGCTGATCGCGGCTACTTCAAAGGCGAGGAAGTCCTGGCATGCAGCCAAGCCGGCATCACTGCAGTAGTGCCAGCGACAAAGACGTCCAATGCCAAGGCCGACGGGCGATTCGACAAAGCCGATTTCGTCTACGATCGGGAGAAGAACGAGTACCGCTGCCCAGCTGGCCAATCCCTGATCTGGCGATTTTCCGGCGTTGAAAAGGGCATGACGCTTCATCGCTACTGGAGCTCGAACTGTAAGGCTTGCCCGCTCAAGGATAAGTGCACGCCGAGCCAGGAGCGCCGGGTGACGCGCTGGGAACACCAGGACGTGCTTGACGACATGCAGGAGCGTCTTGAACAAAATCCGGACGCCATGCGAATCCGGCGTTGCTCGGTCGAGCATCCCTTCGGGACGATCAAGTCATGGATGGGCGCCACGCATTTCCTGACAAAAGGACTTGAGCGTGTGAAGGCCGAGATGAGCCTGCACGTGCTCGCCTATAACTTGAAGCGCTTGATGACGTTACTTGGTGTCGATGGCATGATCGAAGCAGTCAGGGCATATGCCCTTTTACAGGCATTACAACGTGCGTTTGCAGCGGTTATCCTACTGGTCCAGTCGCCGAGCTCGAAAGATGGGAACAGCTCACGTAGCGCCCCATCAAACCGCAGAAATGCAGTGGCCGGGTGCAAACTGATCACCTCTATCCATTTCTGAGTTTTTACACAGCCTGTGCCGAAAGCGACCGCCGCATGGCCTCAGCGTACGATATCGTCGCTCCGAGGACGAGCGGCCGGTTTTGCCAGGCGCTCTAAAACGCACTAAAACGGGCCGGTATAGTCTATAACGGTCTTGAATCAGCACTCCGCCCCGAATGTTAGATCAGACTCGCCTTTTTCACGCGAATCACGGACCGAAATAGACTGGGCGGCATGTGCATTCCGGACTGTTTTAGACTGGTCTGCCATACCATGAGACTGTTTTAGTCGGACACCTGCCTCGCGCGCCCGGCAGTCGTCGGCCCGTATCCATCGATCGTAGCCGGGAAAGCGCAACCAGATGAAGCGCCAGGCGTTCCGACCCTTGCCGTGGCGATTGGCGAACAGCGATGGCGTCATGGTTGCGCCGTCGTCCGAAACGATGCGGTCTCCGCTGACTTTGGCAAACTCAGCTGTTTCGCCGTACGTAGTGCGCAGCATCGTCCCCTCTGGCAGAAACAGCGTTTTCCATTGAAAGCCTCGCAAGGCCGGCCCGTTCACCCGCAAGGAATGCCGACCGGTTTCAGAAGCGAGCCAACGCCTGAGCAACTCAGCCGCGACAGTCTCCACTTTTACGCCCGGACGGGTCTCGCCCAGATATAGTTCCAGTTGCAGATAATCCTCCACAGGAAGATATACAGCCTGTCTCGCTTCGTATTCCATGATCCGGTCCTTTCTCAATGGGTCTAATTGTTTGGACCGATGGGGTGCAATAAGGTTGTTATAGACTTCGAGATATTTGATTTGGATCGAATTAGACTCTGTGCGGAGGATTTCTAGAGGATATGCGATAGAAGAACATTAAGACCAGAGCGAATTAGACGATTATCGATGTTTCTGGACCGATTTAGACTGGCCGGAAAACCCAGCTGGCGAGGGTGGCGCGTTTCCACTTCCGCACGCACAAGCTCAGCCCAGCAGTGCGGTATCTCGAGAACTAGGGAAGTAAAGCTGAATTATTGCGTTGATGAGCTGCCAAGAATGCGCGCCCGTTCGGAATGACGATCCCAGCACAACGCCACCTGGCGTTCGCTGGATACGCCGGTCGCATACCTGCAAGAGCCAGCTGACTCGGCTACTGAGTGGAAATCGAATTAAGCACGCACTCAAGCACGCACTCGCAGTACAGGCTACGCAGTTCGCCGCACGCTTCCTTGAAGTTCTCATCGTAATGACTACAAAAATTCACTTCATCTGTAGCCGTGACAAGAAACGCGGCCAATTTTGCCAGTCCGGACTGCCTTGAAAAAACAAGAAAATCAGTGATGGCGGACGAACTACTATCCTGTAGAGGACCGAAAGAGCCGGAATTTCTTACGGCGTAATCAATATCCCACATCCATAGAACCGCCTGTTCAACCGGGGCAAGGAATTCACTCCCCTTATCCTGGAGTTTGCGAATAACGATATCGCCTGTATCGATCAACCACGTTTCAAGATCAATATGCACTTTTCCGCTCCAGCGGGCCTGACAGCTAATTGCCGAGGATCCGCTTCCCAGGCATGGCAGGTCGATCAGCGCCTCGGATGCAACTCACGCCCCCAATGCGGCAACAACTGGTTGACGTCGGAACTCTCGCCATTCCACCACGTGAATGTCCATCCGGTCCGCGCCTTATGGTCGAGCTCGATCCACACCATCTGCATGCCCGCCTGCAGCGCATCCCACTCGTCGCAGCCGAAGGCGACACGCTCGTCATCGACGATGCCGGGCAAGCTGAGTTTGCATTGCCACCATTTGCCTTCCACCTGCGTCGGCCGGAAAACGCCGACCCTGGCGAAGAATATGGGACGGCCCGGTGCCAGTACCTGGCAACCTCGACTGACTAATGGCCCCATCGGCTCGCTCGACTCACTCATTTCCCGATCTCCCTTATCGATCACCCGGATGGCCTGGCCGTGCTTTCACGTCCGCCGCTATTTTCTCGTCAATATCCTCATGAGCGCCTGAAAATTCGCGTCGACTGTGTTTGCGGCCGACGCCACTTCATCCTGATGGGCGCGAAAACTGTAGCAGACCTCGGGGCCCCATTTTAAACGGTACGTCGTGCTGCAATGAAGCATGCCGGCTGGTGGGCTGTCATAGCAATACAAGGTATATGGTTCGCCCGCCTCGTTACGCCACGTCTTGTCGCGGGCGACCCAGTATCCATTGGCATACCGGTTGAAATCGCCGGCGGCCGCGGCTTCCAGGACCTGCCCGGACCGGACAGCGGCAGTTTCTTCCTTCACGAATGCCGCATGGCTGCCACGGCTGCTCGCCAGCATTCGCCGATAGTCATGGCCGGTCGGCGAATATACCGAGATCGTATGGGGAAAGCCCGCCCGCACTTCGGCAGGGCAGAGCAGCTTTGCCAGGTCCCGGTCGCCGGACGCGCAGAATCGATCCCGCGAAGGACGGCCTTCGAAGCCCAGCTTCCCGACATCGATCGACAGGTTCACCAGCGTGACCGGCTGTTCCGCTTCCAGGCTGAGGCTGCAAAAGTCGCGCATGCGGCGATTTACTGAAAACGGATACAACTGGTCTTTTCCCGTCCAGGGCGCAAAAACGGGCGCCGAAGGCAGCCAGAGATCCGCGCCCGCGATGGTGACGTGGTGTTTCGCTGCCAGGCAGGTCCCGTCGGGAGGCCGGCGCTGCCACTCCGACCACCATGACGCGCCTCCCAGGAACGCCGGCAAGGCCAGGAATCCCGCCAGCACGAGGAACACGGACCGCGTGCGCGACTGCCCGATGCGCGGGCGCCAGAGCATCGCGGTGCGGGTCGCCACGCCCGCCAGCAATCCGGCGATGGCCGAACAGATGAAGAGTGTCCCCATGAGCAGGAACAGGCCCGCGCCGCCGGGCGCAGTTTCCACAGACCGGAAGCCATCCCACGCGAACCAGCCGAGCGGCAGGCCCGCCACCAGCGTGCAGGCCGCGAGCGACCGCCATCCGGGCATCCGCACGGCCAGCGCGAAGAGCGCAATGTAGGGGATCAGGTACAGGACAAGCGATGCAACCATCGGGAAGCCGTGGGAAGCGAATTCAAAAACTGGCGAGGGTCGTGCCCGACGGAGGCTCGTCAGTGCTGCGGCAGGTCACGCACAGGCGGCCGCTACCAGCCCGCCGCCATCGTCGGCGACCTCCAGCGTCACAGTAAACACGCTGCCCAGTCCCGGCCCGTCGCTGTGGGCGGTGACGTGCCCGCCATGCATGGAGACGATATTGCGCACCAGCGCCAGGCCGATGCCCAGGCCGCCCTGCGCGCGGTCGGGCGAGCGCTCGGCTTGCGTGAACAGGTCGAATACATGGGGCAGCAGCTCGCTGTCGAGGCCGATGCCGTTGTCGCGCACACTGATCGTCACGATCGTGCCGGCGCGCGCGACGGCGAGCGCGATACGGCCGCCGCGCGGCGTGTACTTGGCGGCGTTGTTGAGCAGGTTGGCCACCACCTGCACCAGGCGGTGCGGATCGCCGAGGAGGCGGATGCCGTCCGTATCGCCTTCGATGGCGAACGCGTGGCCGCGCGCCTGGATCAGCGGGCGCGCCTGCTCGACGGCATTGGCGACAATGGCGGCCACTTCCACCACCGAGCGTTCGAGCTGGATCAGGCCACGCGTCACGCGCGACACGTCGAGCAGGTCGTCGACCAGCGACGTCATGTGGCGCACCTGCCGGCTGATCACCTCGCTCGCCTTGCGCACCCGTTCCTCGCTGGGCCCGAGCGTGCGGAGCAGGTCCGCAGCGGCGGAGATGGGCGCCATCGGATTGCGCAGCTCGTGGGCCAGCATGGCCAGGAACTCGTCCTTGCGGCGGTCCTGCTCCAGCAGCGCCTGTTCGGCGGCCAGGCGCTCGGTGATGTCCTCGTGGATCAGCATCACTTCGAGCACGCGGCCGTCGTCATCCTTGATCGGGTGCGCCCGCGCGGTCACCCAGCGCGCCGGGCCGTCGCCATCCAGCGTGGCCACGTCGTAGCGGATGGCCGGCAGCGTGACCGGTTCACCGTCGAACGCGCGCTGCAGCAGCGGGGCGATGCCGTGCGCGATGAGCTGCGGATCGTGCAGCACGTTGTAGGCCGAACTGAGCACGTGCGCCTTCACGGCCGAGCCTTCGCGGATCTGCCACAGGTCTTCCCAGGCCTGGTTGACGCCCAGCGTGCGCCCGTCGGGCGCGAGGATCTGGATGCTGACCGGCGCCTGTTCGAACAGGGCGCGAAAGCGCAGCTCGGATTTCGCGCCGTGGGGCAGGGCGGGGGATGGGGACGTGCGGTCGGAAGACATGGAAGCTGGCGAAACGATGACCTGCCATGATGTCACGATTTGATGTTTCTGGCACGAATTTTAATTTTCGTTGCATCATGTGCCACGTTGCCGCGCCGCTATTGCCTTCAGCGCGTTTCGTCGGGTGGCACGCCCGGGATGCCGGCCCGGATCGCCCGCGAAAACGCCGCCGCGTCCGCCCGTTGCGCGCGCGGGTTGATGAAGCCGCGCTGCTGCAGCACGCGGTACGGAAAACCGGGCGTCAGCGCGCCCTGGTCGTAGGCGTACTCGGCGAAATGGCCGGATGCCAGCAGCCGGTAGTCGAGCGGCAGCCCTGGCGCGATCTGCCGGGCGAGGTCGAACACCACGGTGGTGCAGTTGCTGGTCAGCGTGTTGTAGAAGGCCGGCGTGTGGCGCAGTTGCGCGGCCTGCGCCAGGTAGCCCAGGAACACGGCGCGCAGCTGCTCCGGCGTGGCGCGCAACCGGTACAGGTAGACCTGTTCGCCGCGCGCGTTGCTGCGCGTGCGCACGATGTCGCGCTCGTCCGCGGCGACCAGCACTTCCTCGAACCGGCGGAAAAAGCCGCCGAGCGCGGAAAACGATTCATGCCGCTCCTTGCGGATTTCCAGCGAAAACACCAGCTTGCGGCCGTCGGCAAAGCCGAACGAAACCAGGGTGTGCGCGATGTGCGGCCCCATCCAGTACGACAGGATCAGGTCCGCCGAGGCCAGTTGCGCCAGGTCGTACTGGCGGGTTTCCCAGCGCGGCGTGTAGCGCAGCTCGGTTTGCCAGTCGAAATTGCGCACGTTGCGCAGCGTGACGCGGTCGCCGTCCACGTCCGCGTCGAGCAGGCGGGCGACATCGTCCGCCCATGCCTTGTCGTGCGACGGCCGGATCGTCTGCCACCACGCCGTCATCGCCACCGCGGCCACGGCGCAGGCGACGGCGGCGCCGACCCGGAAGCGCCTGTCGCGCCGCAGCCACAGCGCCGCGATCCCGGCAAGCCCGATGGCGCACCACGCCAGGCCGGCGGCGACGGCGGGCAGCGGCGGCGGCTGGAACCACAGCGCCAGCGCGCCCCAGGCCGTGGCCAGGGCGAGGGCCAGCGTCGCCGGCGCCTTGAGCAGCGCCGCTTTGATGTGTGCGTCAAGCCAACCGGTGCGCATCGTCAGCGCGGCGCCGGCACGCCGGTCCCCTGGTAACGCTCGAGGAAGTCGTGGAAGCGGCGCCCCTCGAACGCGGCGCTGGCCACCCGGTCGAAGCGGGCGATATCGGCCTTCTTCGCCTTCAGCGAATACAGCATGAAGAACGGGCGTGGCGGCATCGGCAGGCGCACCAGCCGGATCGGCATGCCCGCCATGCGCGCCAGGTAGGCGGGCGAGTATTCGTTCTCGAAGTAGGCGGCGTCCAGCGTGCCGGCCCGAAGCCGGCGCAGGTTCTCGATCTGCCAGTCGGCGCCCTCCGCGCGCAGCCACTTCGCGCCGGACTTGCGCAGGCCCGGCGACAGGTTCGGGCCGGCGACCCAGCCGATCTCCAGGCCGGCCAGCCGGTGCAGCGATGGGACGGCGCGCAGCGGCGAATCGTCGCGCACCGCCAGGTGCGGGCGGGTGAGCAGGAAGTTCCAGTCGAACGGCGCGGCACCGGGCTGGCGCGCCGCCTCGCCGCTGGCCACCAGCACCACGTCGAGCGATCCATCGCGCAGGCCGGCATATGCCTCGGCCAGAGAAGTGGGCGGCATCCACCGCAAGGCCACGCCACCCGGCATCACTTCGCGCTCCATGAAATCGCGCAGGGCGCCGCGCAGTGGCTTGCCGGGCTCGCCGAGCACCAGCGGCGCCACGATGAAGCCGCCGACACGCAGCGGTGCGGCGGCCGGGCAGGTACAGGCGGCGGCCAGGAAGAGGGCGGCAAGCGAACGGAGCATTGCGCCATTGTAGACCGGCCCGTGGCGGCGCGCGCTCGCGTTGCGCGAAGCGGCCGGTGCCGGACCCTGCGCCCCTTGGTCGCCGGTCATGGCGTGGCCGGGGAGGCGGGCGCCGAGGCGGCGGCGAGGGCGCCCAGCAGCTCTTCCGGCGAAACCGGTTTCACGAAATGGCGGTCGAAGCCGGCTGCCGTGGCCCGCTCCCGGTCTTCGGCGCGGCCGTAGCCGCTCAGCGCGAACAGCACGATCCGGGGTGCGCCGTCGTTCGCGATCTTGCTTGCGCTCCCGGCTGCCTCAGCGCTCGAACTTCCCCCTGTGCCGGCTGCAACGGCGCGGATCTCGCGCGCCAGCGTGTAGCCATCCATGCCCGGCAGGCCGATATCGAGGATGCAGGCATCCGGCAGGCGCTGGCGCACCGCCTCCAGCGCCGACTCCGCATCGTACATGGCGGTGCAGCGGTGCCCGGCGCCGCGCAGCAGGATGGCGAGCGTATCGGCGGCATCGCGGTTGTCGTCCACCAGCAGCAGGTCGAGGGCCTTGCCCGGCGCCTCGGGCGGGGTGGCGGTGGCCGGCGCCGGCGGCAGGTCGACGGTGGGCAGCGTGACGGCGAAGCGGGCGCCCCGGCCCGCGCCGTCGCTGGCCGCGTGCACGCTGCCGCCATGCAGCGCCACCAGGCCGGAGACGATGGCCAGGCCGATGCCCAGCCCGCCCTGGGAGCGGTCGGCGCCCCGTTCGCCCTGGGTGAACAGGCCGAACACGTGCGGCAGCAGGTCGGCCGGGATGCCGCAGCCGTTGTCGCTGACGGCCAGTTCCACATGGCCGCCGCCGCTGTCGCCGTCCCCACCCTGGTTGCCGGCGCTGGCCAGCGTCACGTCGATCCGGCCGCCCGCGGGCGTGAAGCGGATCGCATTGCTGAGCAGGTTGGCTACCACCTGCGTCAGGCGCGCGCGGTCGCCATCGACCCCTACCGGTTCGGACGGCAGCGCTGACTGGAGCTGGTGGTGCCGGGCAGCGATCAGCGGGTTCACCTGTTCGAGGGCATCGCGCACCGCCTCGCGCAAGTCGAACGGGCGCCGCACCAGGGCCACCTTGCCACGGCTGATGCGCGCCGCGTCGAGCAGGTCGTCCACCAGGCGCGACAGGTGCGCCGCCTGCCGCGCCACGATCGCGGCGGCCATCGACACCTGGGCCGGCTGGGCGATGCCGCGCTGCAGCAGCGTGGCCGCCGCGCTGATCGGCGCCAGCGGATTGCGCAGCTCGTGCGCCAGCATCGCCAGGAATTCATCCTTGCGCCGCTCGGCCGCGCGCAATCCCTGCTCGGCCACTTCGCGGGCGGTCACGTCGATCGTCACGCCGCGCAGCTGCGCCACCGTGCCGTCCCTGTCGACGATGCAGCGGCCGCGCAGGTCGAGCCACAGCGCGGTGCCGTCGTCCGCCCGCCGGGCCCGCAGGATCATCTGGTAGCCGCCGTGCCGGGCAATCGCCTCGGTGCGCGCTTCGAGCAGGCGCGGCAGGTCGTCGGGGTGGACCAGGTGCCACGGCCGGCGCAATTCCTCCAGCGAGGCGCCGAACGGGACCACGGCGCTGTCGGAGAACAAGACCTCGTCGCGCACGAGATCGAATTCCCACACCGCCATGCGGGCGGCCATCAAGCCTTCCTTCAGGCGTTCCTCGTTCAGCAGCAGGGCTTCGCGCGCGCGGCGTGCCTCGGTGACATCCACGCCGGACAGGAAGACCCCGGTCGGATGCCCGTTGTCGCCGATGGGCTGCAGCGCGAAGTCGATGTAGCGCAGCCGCTCGGCCGGGCTGGCGCCGCTGCCCAGGTAGACGGGGGTCTCGCGCGCCGCGTACGAGGTGCCGCAGCCGAATGCCGCGTCGAGCTGGGCGACCAGGTGCGCCGACGCCAGTTCCGGCACGGCGCCGGCGAACGGTGTGCCGACCAGTCCGCCGCGGCCGACCAGCGCATCGAAATCCGTATTGGTCAGTTCGATCAGGTGGGCCGGGCCGCGCAGGATCACCACGAAGCCCGGCGCCTGCAGCAGCAGCCGGTACAGGTGGTCGCGCTGCGCCTCGCTCTGCGCCACGCGCTCGTCGGCCAGTGCCTGTTCGGCGCGCAGCGCGCGGCCGGCATAGATGCGGCCCAGGCCGCCCAGGTAGATCGACAGCAGGCCCAGCAGCGTGTACGCGGCGATCGCCGCCGGGTCGCTGCCGGCCCAGCCGGGCAGTGCGCCGTTGGGTTCGAGCATCCAGGTACCGGCGACCAGCCCGGTGAAGAAGACCAGCAGCGCCGGCCCCCGGTCGAACGCGGCGGCCGCGAACACCAGGCAGGGGCTGAACACGAGGAAGGGTGCGCGGCCGCCATCGAAGCGCCATTGCAGCATCTGCAGCGCCACCGCCAGTACCGCCAGCAGCACGGCGCCACCCCAGCGGGCCCGGGGGCCGAGCGAGGCCATCCTGCGTACAACGCGAGCGTCTCCGAACATGTGTGCCTTGTCTCGTGGCGCGCCGGCGGCCGGCCCGCGTCATCCTGTGCGATGTGCTGTCCTGACTGGACAACAGTTTAGCAATGCCGGCCCGGCCCTCGCGCACAACAGGTTGGCAATGCCGGCGCGACGCTCGCGTATGTGGCACGGCAGGCGCCGCCTGGGGCTGTGGCGCCGGCAGCACAGAGCAGCACAGCGCATCGCATGGGGCTTGCGGCGGCGCCGGATTGCCGTATCCTGAATTGTCGCGGCCGCCTGGCCGAGCGTCCGGAGAATGCCATGAACCGTTCGCACCTGCCTGTCCGACTGCGCGCCGCCGTGGCGCTGCCCATCGTGCTTGCCGCCGCGCTGTGCGGCTGCGCGCATCCGCCCCAGGCCGCCCCGGTGGTACTGGTGGCCGACAAGGCCAACGCCGTCGCGCACTGGCACGACATCGGCGCCGCCACCGTCCTTGCCAAGGCCGCCAACGCGGCGACGGAAGCGGAAAAGTACGCGGCGTTCCCGGCCGACATGGCGACCCTGCACCTGGCGATGTACGACGCGGCCATGGCCATCGACCGCCGCTACCGGCCATTCCTGTTCGCGCCGGCGCAGGTGGATGCGCAGGCATCGCTCGATGCCGCCACGGCCAGCGCCGCGCATGGCGTGCTGCGCGTGCTGTTCCCGGGCCGCGCGGCCGGGTACCAGCAGGCCTACGAGCAATTCATGGCCGCCTTGCCCGACACCCCCGGCAAGGCGCGCGGCGCGGCATTGGGCAGCGCGGCCGCCGCGGCGCACGTGGCGCGCCGGGCCGCCGACGGGCGCGCCACCGTCCTGCCGCCGTACGCGGCCAGCGATGCGCCGGGCAGGTTCCGCGGCAGCGACCCGGTCAACCGGTTCTGGCCATCGATCCGGCCATTCACGATGACGGCCATGGCCCAGTTCCGGGCGCCGCCGCCACCCGCGCTGGACAGCGCGCAGTACGCCGCCGATGTCGATGAAGCCAGGGAGCTGGGCGGCAAGACCAGCACGCGGCGCACCGCCGAACAGCTGGAAACGGCGCGCTTCCACTCCGAGGTCCCGCCGCCGTACTTCACCCGCAACTTCGGGCGCTTCGCGCGCACCACGGCCGATCCGGTCGAGGCGGCCCGGCTGATGGCGGCCATCTATGCCAACTACAGCGATGCGATCGGCGCCTGCCTGGAGGCCAAGTACCACTACGACATGTGGCGCCCGCAAAGCGCCATCACGCTGGCGGACACGGACGGCAATCCCGCCACCACGGCGGACCCGGCATGGCAGCCGGTGCTGCCGACGCCGAATTACCCGGAGTATCCGGCCGCCCATACGTGTTCGGTGGCCACCCTGGGGGAACTGCTGCGCCGCTACTACGGCACCAGCCGGGTCACGTTCACGTGGGACAGCGCCGTGACGAAAACCAGCCGCACCTACACCGATACCGATGCGCTGGCCGAGGAAAGCCGCATGGCGCGCATCTGGGGCGGCATGCACTTCCGCTTCGGCACGTCGGCGGGCGCGGCGATGGGCAAGGAAGTGGCGCGCTGGACGATGGAGCGCGCCTTCATGCCGCAAGCGCCGAAATGACGTGCGCCTGCAGTCCGGCACGGAACGGCCCGGCGCCAAAGTGCCGCTCCAGGTGATCCGCCGCGGCCGCCGTGACGGCGATGACGTCGCCGCCACGGGACTCGATCTCGGCGCGCAGCGGGGTCCCCTGGCAAAATCCTTCCGCCACGGCGCGGGCGCCCGGCGCATTGCCCGGCAGCGCCACCGTGTCGATCGAGGGGCGGGCGAAGCCGGCCAGCGCCAGGTCGCGCGCGATGGCGGCGCGATCGTGGTAGCCGTGCGGCGTGCGCGTGAAGAAGCGTGGCGGATCGGCCGGGAAGCAGGTGTCCATCGCTGCCTGCAGCACGCTGGCCAGTTCGTTGGTGGCCAGCGCATCCCACACATTGAACAGGAACCGGCCGCCCGGGCGCAGCACCCGGCGCACTTCGGCGAAGGCGGCCGGTTTGTCGGGGAAGAACATGGCGCCGAACTGGCACAGCGCGAGGTCGAAGCTGCCGTCGCCGAATGGCAGTGCCATCGCGTCGGCCTGCCCCCAGGTCACCAGCGGGGCCGCCACGGCCGATTGCGCGACGGCCAGCATGTCGGGGTTCAGGTCGGTGGCCAGGATGTGCGCCGCCGGTAGCGCCGCCGCCAGGTGCCGGGTCACGATGCCCGTCCCCGCGGCGATCTCCAGCACCTGCGCCGGCGCCAGCGCGGCGGCACGCCGGACCAGGTCGAGCGCGTATGGCTCGAACAGCATGGGCACCAGCAGGCGCTCGTAATGGTACGGCAGCGTGCCGGCGAAGCGGGCATCGGTGGTTGGCGTCATGGCGTTCTCTCCACACTCATGGGTGGCGCTGCGCCACCCCGCCGCGGGCCGGCAGGAACGGCCGCGGGTCGATCGGAAAGTCCAGCGTGAAGGTAGTCTGGCCGTCGCGGCATTCCACCGTGATGCTGCCGCAATGCCGCTCGGCCACGCTGCGCACGAAGGGCAGGCCGATGCCCCAGCCCCGTTCTTCCCCCGCCGCACCGCGCCGGAACAGCTGGAACAAGGCTTCCACCCGCTCGGGCGGGATCGGCGGCCCGGCATTGGCGATCGACAGCGCCACGCGGCCGCCGTAGCAATGCAGCGCGGCGGTGATGGTGGTGCCGGGGGTACTGTACTTGACGGCATTGCCGAGCAGGTTCTCGATCGCCCGGCGCAGCGATTCGCGGTGCCAGTAGCCGTGCGCCGGCTCGGCGGACACGTCGATGCGGCGTCCGCACGCCATGGCCGAGCAACCGGTCACGTCGTGCAGCAGGGCGCCCAGGTCGAGTGCCTGCATGTCCAGCGTCTCGCCCTGCTTCGAACTGAGCAGCGTGACATCGAGCATGTCGGCCAGCATGGTGCCGATGCGCGCATGCTGTTTCGCCGCCAGCTCGGCCAGCCGGCGCGCGGCGGCGATATCGTCGATGTGGGAAATGTGCTCGACCGCCATCGCCGCGGTCGACAGCGGGGTGCGGATATCGTGGGCCAGCGCGGAAAAGAACTGTTCGCGGGCCGCCGCCTCGGCCAGCACGAAGCCGGTGATCGATTCGCGGATCGCCTCGTCGATCATGCCGTTGATGGTGGCGGCCACGTCCGGCGGCAGGGCGGCGCCGGCCCGGTGCCACGCGGCGAACGTGGCGGCGCGGAACAGCTGGAACTCGTGGGCCACCATCTCGGCGTCGTAGCGCGTCAGGCGGGCGCGTTCGCCGCCATGCTCCGAGGCCAGCGTGGAGAGCCGGTAGTCGGTGCGTTCGCCGGCCGCCGCGGCGCACAGTTTGTCATAGAACGCCGGCAGCGTATCGATGATCAGCGGCTCCGGCAGCTCGGCCGCGCGAGGCACATGGGCGCGCACGGCGTGGATCCAATCGGCGAGAACGGTGTCGCGCAGTGCCCGCAGGCGCTGCCGCGGTTCCGTGGGCTGGTCAGGCATGGCGGATGGCAAAGCCCTCGTGGAAATGGCGATGCCGCCATTATGCCGCCGCTCCGCCGGAGGGCTGGTCCGATTCCGCCGGGAAAGAGCGTACTCAGGCGCCGATGCGGAACTCGCCCACCAGCGCCACCAGCGTGTCCGCCTGCAGCTTCAGGCTCTCGGCCGCGGCCGCCGCCTCCTCGACCAGGGCGGCGTTCTGCTGGGTCACGCCATCCATCTGCACGATGGCCTGGTTGACCTGGCCGATGCCGCCGCTCTGTTCAGCGCCCGCCGCCGCGATCTCGGCAATGATGTCGGCCACCTGGCGCACGCTGGCGACCACGCCGTCCATGGTGGCGCCGGCATCCTTGACCAGCGCGCTGCCGCGCTGCACCTGGGCCGCCGAATCGCCGATCAGGGCCTTGATCTCCCTGGCCGCGCTGGCCGAGCGCTGCGCCAGCGTGCGCACCTCGCTGGCCACGACCGCGAAGCCACGGCCCTGCTCGCCGGCGCGCGCCGCTTCCACGGCCGCGTTCAGGGCCAGGATATTGGTCTGGAAGGCGATGCCGTCGATCACGGCGATGATGTCCACCACCTTGCTGGACGAGGCATCGATCGCCGCCATGGTATCGACCACCTGGGCCACCACGGCGCCGCCGCGCAGCGCCACCTCCGAGGCGTTGGCCGCCAGCTGGCGCGCCTGCGCCGCGTTGTCCGAATTCTGGCGCACGCTGCCGGTCAGCTGTTCCATCGACGCGGCCGTTTCCTCCAGCGCGCTGGCCTGCTGCTCGGTACGGGCCGACAGGTCCAGGTTGCCCTGGCTGATCTCCGCGCTGGCCTGGGCCACGCTGCCGGAACTGTCGCGCACCCGGGCCAGCACGCGCTCGATCTTGGCGGCGAAACCATTGAAGCCGGTGGCGATCACGGCCAGTTCGTCGCTGCCTTTCACGGCGAGCCGGGCGGACAGGTCGGCATTGCCGCCGGCCAGTTGGGTCATCGTGCGGGCCAGTTCGCGCAGCGGCCGGGTCAGGCGGCGCAGCACCGAGACCATGGCGATCGCGGCGATCAGGGCGCACAGTGCCGATGCCGCCAGCGTGTACGTCAGCTGCTCGCGTGCCGGCGCGGTGGCGACGCTTTCCGGGAACGACAGGCGCACCGACCACGGCGCGATATCGTCGTGCAGGCGCACCGGCTGCAGCAGGTGCACGATGCCGCCATCGCTGTACTGGTATGGCTTGCCGGCACGGACGGCTTCCAGCGCGGCGGCCGGCAGGTCGTCCGCCTGCTTGCCGTTGCGGGCCGCCGCCGGATGGCTGGCATACAGGCCGCCATTCGACACCAGCGCCAGCTCGGCGCCCTCGATGGTTTCCATGCCGGCCAGGATGCCCGACAGCTTGGTCAGCATGAAGTCGCCGGTGACCACGCCGCGGACCTGGCCCTGGACCACGATCGGTGCCACCAGCGAGGCGATCAGCACATCCTTGCCATTGATCGGGTAGACGTACGGTTCGGAGAAATACCGCTTGCCGGTCTTCTTCGGCACGTCGTACCAGTCGTTGCCGCCCGGCGTGGTGACGAACACGATCGGCTCCACGTTGACGCCACCGCCCGCCTTGCGGGAGAAATACGGCATGTGGCGGCCGGAAGCGTCGAAACGCGGGGCCTGGCCGGCGAACTCGGCATCCCTGCCGTCCAGCGCATTCGGCTCCATCGTGGCGGACGCGCCGACCAGGTCCTCGGTGCCCAGCAGGACCGCCTTGGTCAGGTTGTCTACCTGGTCGCGGTTCAGCGCGGTGCTGGCGGCGAGCGTATTGCCCAGCCCGCCAGCCAGCGTCGCCACGGCGGCCAGGTTGCCGCCCAGGCGGCCCTGCAGCGCGTCGGCGGCTTCGGCCGCGGTGGTGCGCGCCAGGCGCATCGCCGCATCCTGCGCCGCGTCGCGGCCGCGGATGCCGGTCACGGTGGCGGTGATGGCGAGGCTGACGATGACGAGGGCCGATGCCGCCAGGCTGATGCGCGCATTCAGCGACAATGCGCCGCGCGCCGGGGTGAGTGTTGCCAGTTTCATGCTGAGTTCTCCGAGATGCGGGAAGCGTACCAAGTGCCGTGTATCCAGGCGGCAATGTTAGCGTCGTTCGGCGCGCACACGATGCCGGTGGGCGGGCGTGGCATGCATTTCGCCAGCGACTGCGTCTCCGTGACAACAGATCGTGGCCGCGGCATTACCCTGGCGCCAACGTCTTGTCAACTGTGCAGCCGGGGCGAGCAGGGTGGCCGTGCGGGCTGCCGTCCGTGCCTGTTATTGACGTTCATCTATAATCAATTCACAACCGTTACACCTTTTCTGGATCACAAGCATGGATTCCACTGCTACAACGCGCCGCGCCACGCGCAAGCCGACGCATCGCCTCTCCACCGGTATCTCGGGCCTGGACGATATCCTGTGCGGCGGCCTGACCGCCGAGCGCGTGTATCTGGTCGAAGGGTCGCCCGGTTCCGGCAAGACCACGCTCGGCCTGCAGTTCCTGCTCGACGGCCGCGCCAGGGGCGAGCGGGGCCTGTACATCACGCTGTCCGAGACGGCCGACGAGCTCGACGCGGTGGCGGAAAGCCATGGCTGGTCGCTGGATGGCATCGACGTTTTCGAACTGGCCGATGAAACCGTGCTCGACCCGGACGCCCAGCAGTCGATCCTCCATCCCGCCGAGGTGGAATTGGGCGAGACCACGCGCGGCGTGCTGGACCGGGTGGACCAGGTGCAGCCGGCGCGGGTGGTGTTCGACAGCCTGTCCGAGTTCCGGCTGCTGGCACAGAACCCGCTGCGCTACCGCCGGCAGATCCTCGCGCTGAAACAGTTCTTCACGGCGCGGGCCTGCACGGTGCTGCTGCTGGACGACAAGAGCAGCCAGTCGGACCAGCATTTGCACAGCATCTCGCACGGCGTCATCAGCCTGGAACAGATCGCCCAGGAATTCGGCAAGGAGCGGCGCCGGGTCAATATCATCAAGATGCGCGGCATCGCCTACCGCGGCGGCTACCACGACTACGTTCTGGAGACCGGCGGCATCCGCATGTTCCCCCGGCTGGTGGCGGCGGAGCATGCCAGCACCTTCGAGCCGGCGGCGCACACCACCGGCAGCGGCGAACTGGACGCGCTGCTGGGCGGCGGGCTGATCGCCGGCACCAATACGCTGATCGTCGGCCCCTCGGGCGTCGGCAAAAGCACCGTCACGGTGCGCTGCATGCTCGCGGCGCTCGAGCGCGGCGAGAAGGCCGCGTTCTACCTGTTCGACGAAGGCCTGGGCACGTTCATGGCCCGCAACACGGCGCTGGGCATGGACCTGCGCCCGTATCTCGCCTCCGGCCACGTCAACGTGCGCCACATCGACTCGGCCGAGCTGTCGCCGGGCGAGTTCGCGCAGATGCTGCGCGATGCCGTCGAAACCGGCGGCGTGACATTCCTCGCCATCGACAGCCTGAACGCCTACCTGCAGGCGATGCCGGGCGAGCACTACCTGACGCTGCAGATGCACGAGCTGCTGGCCTACCTGAACCAGAAGGGCGTGACGACCATGCTGGTGCTGGGCGAACACGGCCTGGTGGGCGACATGCAGCGCGATGTCGACCTGAGCTACCTCAGCGACGCGACCGTGCTGCTGCGCTTCTTCGAGGCGGCCGGCAAGCTGCGCCGCGCCATCACGGTGGTCAAGAACCGCACCACCAGCCACGCGCTGACGATCCATGAACTGCGACTGCACAGCGGTGGCATCGGTATCGGCGCGCCGCTGGCCGGTTTCGACGGCGTGCTGACGGGCCTGCCGAGCTACCGTGGAGGCACGCAGATGATGGCCACCGATCCCGATGCACCGGCCTGACGCCGCGGAACAGCGCGTCCTGGTGCTGGCGCCGCGCGGCCGCGATGCCGAGGTGACGGCCGGCGTCGTGGCCCGCCACGGCGCACGCTGCGACATCGTCGCCGATTTCCCCGCGCTGGCCGCCGGCATCGTGGCCGGCGCGGCGACGGCGATCGTGACCGACGAGGCGCTGCACGGCGCCGACCTGGCGCCGCTGCACGCCTGGCTGGCGGCCCAGGAGCCGTGGTCGGACTTTCCCTTCATCGTCCTGCTGGGCCGGCGGATCGAGCCGGCCGGGCCGCCGTCGACCGCCATGTTCGCTTCCCTGGGCAACGTGATCCTGCTGGAGCGCCCGCTGAGCGCGGCAACGCTGGGCAGCGCCACCGGCGCGGCGCTGCGCGCGCGGCACCGGCAATACCAGGCGCGCGCCGTGCTGGCCGACCGCGAGCAGGTATCGCAGGAACTGGCCGTGCTCAATGCCACGCTGGAATCGCGCGTGGCCGAGCGCACCCGCGCGCTGGCGCAGGCGAACGACCGGCTGACCGCCGAGGTGATCGAGCGCGAGAAGGCGCAGCAGGCCATGCTGCAGTACCAGAAGATGGACTCGCTGGGCCGGCTCACGGGCGGCGTGGCGCACGACTTCAACAACCTGCTCAATGTCGTGCAGGGCAGCATGGAACTGATCCTGGCCACCAGCACCGATGCCGCCGTGCGGCGCCGCGCGGAAACGGCCAAGGCGGCGTGCGAGCGGGGCGCCAGGCTGACGGCGCAGCTGCTGGCGTTCGCCCGGAACCAGACGCTGAACTTGCGGCCGCTGCCCGTGGCGGCGCTGTTCGACTCGGTGCTGCAGATGGCGCGGCCCCTTCTGGGCGACGCATTCGAGATCGTCACCGGCGTGGCGCCGCGCGTGGCCGCCGTGCTGGCCGACCTCAGCCAGATGGAGATGGCGCTGCTGAACCTGGTCATCAACGCCCGCGACGCCATGCCCGGCGGTGGCCGCATCGTGCTGCATGCGTCGCTGCCGCGCCCGCCGGCCGGGCTGCTGCCGGACAGCGAGCCGGGCGCCTACGTGCGCATCGCTGTCTCGGATAATGGCCCCGGCATGAGTGCCGACATCGCCGCCAGGGTGTTCGAACCCTTCTTCACCACCAAGGCGGTGGGCAAGGGCACCGGCCTGGGCCTCTCCCAGGTGTATGGCATGGCGCGGCAGTCGGGCGGCATCGCCCGCCTGGAAAGCACGCCGGGGCAGGGCACCACGGTCGAGATGTGGCTGCCCGCCAGCGACGGCCGGGAAACCGGCGAAACCGATGCCGCCGAACAGGGCACGCCGCTCGACGGACTGGAGGTACTGGTCGTCGAGGACGACGATTTCGTGCGCACCTGCATGGCCGATGCGCTGGCGACGCTGGGCTGCCAGGTGGCCCAGGCGGCCGACGGCGCCGCCGGGCTCGACGCGCTGGCCGGCCGCCGGCCCGGCGTGCTGGTGACCGACTACCTGATGCCGGGCATCACCGGCGCGGAACTGGCGCGCAAGGCCAGGGAACGCTTTGCCGGCCTGCCGATCGTGGTGGTCACCGGCTATGCCGACATGGATGCGATCCGGCATGCGGTCGGCGACGTGGAAATCCTGCGCAAGCCCTTCCTGATCGCCGAGCTGGGCGCCGCCGTGCGCAAGGCGCTGCGCACGGTGACTGCAGCGTGACCGGCTGGCCGCGGCCGGCGATCCTTTCGCAAGTGCCCGCCGGATCCGTGCCAAATCGGCACAACGCCGGAAATATTGTTACTCCGTAAAGCCGGCAAGCGTACCATGGTGCGGCGGCATCTGGCTGCCCACACTTCCTGGACGGCCCTGCCGCGCAAACCAGGAGGAATCATGTTCAGTAAAGTTCTTGCGGAGTTCATCGGCACGTTCTGGCTGGTCTTGGGAGGCTGCGGCAGCGCAGTGCTCGCGGCGCGGTTTCCCGAGGTCGGTATCGGCCTGACCGGCGTTTCACTGGCCTTCGGGCTGACAGTGCTGACCGCAGCCTACGCGCTCGGTCCGGTCTCGGGCGGTCACTTCAACCCGGCCGTTTCCGTTGGCCTGTGGGCCGGCGGCCGGTTTCCGGCCAGGCACCTGGGGGCCTACATCGCCAGCCAGGTAGCCGGTGCCATCGTGGCGGCGGCACTGCTGTACCTGATCGCCAGCGGCAAGCCGGGCTTCGACGTGCAGGCAGGTTTCGCCGCCAATGGCTACGGCGAGCATTCGCCCGGCAACTACTCGCTGGCATCGGCGTTGCTGACCGAGCTCGTCATGACCTTCATGTTCGTGCTGGTGGTGCTGGGCTCGACGCACGCCCGCGCACCCGTCGGTTTCGCCGGTATCGCCATCGGACTGGCGCTCGCGCTGGTGCACCTGATCAGCATCCCGATCACGAACACATCGGTCAATCCGGCGCGCAGCACGGGCCCGGCACTGTTCGTGGGCGGCTGGGCGCTGGGGCAGCTGTGGCTGTTCTGGATCGCGCCGCTGATCGGTGGTGCGGCGGCCGGTGTTTTGCATCGCCTGGTGCTGCAGCGCGACCCGTCCGAACCCGTGGTCAGCGGCCTGCCCAAACCCGCGGCCGAACCGGCAGTGCCCAGCTGACGGGGCAAGCCCGCGGCCAGGGCAATTTCGTTCAATACAGGGCCGCCATCGGCCCGTATCGTGGCGCTACCTTTACTCCAGGGAGCGCTTCGCATGACTCTTTACCTGTCGATGGCCGCCTTCGCGCTGGCCTCCTCGATCACCCCCGGGCCCGTCAACATCGTGGCCCTGGGCGCCGGCGCCCGGCACGGGCTGGTGGCCAGCATGCGCCACGTGAGCGGCGCCACCATCGGCTTCACCGTGCTGCTGCTGCTGGTGGGCCTGGGCCTGTACGAGATGCTGGAACGGTGGCCGCAACTGATGGTCGCGATCCGCTGGGCCGGCATCGCCTTCCTGTTCTGGCTGGCCTGGCAGCTGGCGGCCGACAATGGCGAACTGTCGTTCCACGCCACCGCGCGCGGCCCGTCGCTGCTCACCGGCGCGGCCATGCAGTGGCTGAACCCGAAGGCCTGGCTGGCCGCCGTGTCCGGCATGGGCGCCTACGCCGTCGATGGCGACGGCCCGCTGGTGTGGCAGTTCGCCGCCATCTACTTCGTGGTGTGCTGGCTGTCGATCTTCTGCTGGGCATGGGCCGGCACGGCGCTGCGCAACTGGCTGGCGAATCCGGCGCGCGTGCGCCTGTTCAACCGGTCGATGGCCGCGCTGCTGGCCGCCAGCGCCGCGTGGCTGCTGGCGAACTGACGGCCCGTTGGGCCTGTCCCTAACGCACGGTGCGGTACTGGCCCGGCGTGGCGGCCACGTGCCGCTTGAAGGCGCGCTGCAGGTGCGCCTGGTCGGCGAAGCCGGCCGCCAGCGCCACGTCGGCGATCGGCCGGCCGCGCCGCAGCTGCTCGCGGCTGTACTGGATGCGGCAATCGACCAGGTACGCGTGCGGCGTCATGCCATAGCGGGCCTTGAAGGCGCGGATCAGGTAGGACGGCGACAGCCCCGTGGCGGCGCACAGGTCGTCCAGCGTGGGCATGCCGGTGCGGTGCTCGCGCAGGTACTCGGCGGCGCGGCGCACCTGGTGGTGCGGGTCCGCGGCGGCGGGTGCCGGCTGCAGCACGCCGTGCATGAACGTGAAGAAGTCCAGCGCCGCGCCCTGCTTTTCCAGTGTTTCCGCGGCCGGGTCCGAGCAAGTCGCATACAGCGCTTCGAGCCGCGCGAACAGGCCGGGGGCACGGCTCGCCACGGCGGCATAAGGCTGGAAACCGGCGCCTCCGCCCTGTACCTCGCCCAGCCAGCGGCTGTCGACGTGGAACATACGGTACGACCACGGCTGCTCGCCCAGCGGATTGCAGGCGTGGACGTCGCCGGGGTTCATCAGCACGACGGTGCCGGCGCCGACATGCTCGCGCACGCGGCCGTTCAGGTAGAGGCTTTCGCCGCCCGTGATCGAGCCGATCGAAAACGTGTCGTGCGAGTGCTTGGCATAGCAGATGCCGCGGCCATCGGCGATGGCGCGCGCTTCCAGGAAGGGCAGGGCGTCGTCGCGCCAGAAGGTGGGTGTGCTCATGATGCTGTCAGGGTACCACCGCCAGCGCACGCAGCACAGCCAGGCGACGCCGCAGGAAGGCCGCCACGGCGCGTTCGAGCAGCGCGGCCTGCTGGTCCGTGGTGGCGGCCGCTTCGCCGTGCGCCTTGCGCAAGTCCTGCCCGCCGTTCAGCGCCATCGCGAACGCGACCAGTTCGCCCGGCTGGGCATGGCCGCGCGACAGGCCGAGCAGGAACAGCTGGTGCAGCCGCGGGACCGGGATGCCGCCGCCGGTGACGGGCGACGCCAGGTAGTTGATCTCGCCGCCATGTTCGGCAACGGCCAGCAGGCGTTCGTTCAGCCGGCGGCAGGCGGGCAGGGCCCGTTCGACGGCCGCCTCGTCCTGCGCGGGCTGGACCTGCTGCGTGCCGGCCATCTGGAACACGGCCTGCCGGGTCTGCAGGGCCGTCAGCCCGGCCGCCGCGCAGGCTCCTTCCAGTTCGCCGATGGTATGCGGCCGGTGGTCGGCCAGCGCTTCGATCACGGGGCGGTGCATCGCCTCGTTCAGGCTGACTTCGATCTGGCCGGCCTGGATGGTGTACACCACGTCTTCCGGCGCCATCGCCAGCACCACCCGCTGTTGCCGCAACAGCCGGACGCGTTCCAGCGGCGCCAGCCGGCGCGCCCCGCGCACCCAGTAGTCGCGCCGGAACTGCTGGTTGATCATGAAGTCGAACGCCAGCTGCCGCAAGGCGGGGTCGCCCACGCCCTGCAGGAAGCGCGACTGCTCGGGCGTGACGATGGCGCTGTCGAGATGCTCGATGTAGACGGCCGGGCAGGCGAATTCCAGCTTGGCCGGCGCCAGCCACTCGGCCAGCGCGGGGAACGACATCGGCTGCCAGTCGCGGTTGAAGTATTCGTGCGCCAGGTAGGCCCGGTCGGCCGACCGGAGCATGTCCACCTTGCCCGCCAGGTTCGGGTTGGCCCGCGCGAAGCCGGGGTTGGTGGCCAGCAGCGCCGTGGCGAAGTCGAGCGACTGGCCGATGCGCTGCCCGGTACCGGCGGCCGGCACCGTCATCGTGGCGTAGTGGCGCGTCATCAGTTCGCGCACCGGGCACATCGCCGCCCATCCCGGCTGCGTGTTGTAGCTGATGTACAGCACGCCGCCCACCTTCAGCTTGCGGGCCAGGAAATCGACCAGCACGCGCCGGTTCTCGTCCGATACCCAGCTCCACACGCCGTGCAGGCCGATGAAATCGAAATCGGGCAGGTCGGCGCGCGCGCAGAATTGCGCGAACGACTCGTCGGTCAGGCAGGCGCCGGCACCGGATACGGCCGCCAGCTCGCGGGCGAAACCGGCCTGCGCGGGGTTGAAGTCGGTGCCGTGCCACGCGGTGCCCGACGCCGCCGCGTGCACATTGACGCTGACGCCCTGGCCGAAGCCCAGTTCGCACGCGTGGCCGTGTTCGGGGAACACCAGCCCGGCGTTCAGGAACGCGAGACGCACGCGCAGCGGATTCAATTCCGAATACACCCCATAGGTGTAGCCGATGTCGGACACGTAGCCCGAGGACCAGTCGGTCATTGCCATTTCCTCGCATTGGTGGATCGCCAAGTGTAAGGCATTGCCGCGTGTTGTGGCAGGACCACGACCGCAAGATGACCGGCAGCCATGGCGTTACCGCCCTATACTGAATCAGGTGAGGGATCCCGGTGCGCGGTTTCAACACGCTACCGATCGACCCGATGCTGCGACGCTGGTTCGACGCTGGTTCGATGCGGGTGCTATGCGTGGTTCCGGCGCCTGCGCCAGCGGCCACGCGGGAGGAGATGCGATGGGCATGCACCCTGTTTGCCTCGCCTGGTTCTATGGCTGGTTGGGCAGGCGTGCCGCGCCCCCGGCCATGCGCAGCCCTGGCAGCGCAAGCTTGCGGGCGCTGGGCGGAACGGCCTGTTGCGCCGCCGTGCTGGCCATCCCCACCGGCGCCGCCGCGCAGGCGCCGTCCGCGCCGGTCCCCGCGGCCCCGTCGCCAGCGGCGTCCGTGCACACCGTGCAAGTTGAGGGCAATACCTTGCTGCCGGAACCGGCCTTGCTGGCATTGACGGCCGGCGTGGCCGGCGCGCCGCGCAGCATGGCCGAGCTGAACGCGGTGGCGGCGCGCATCCAGGAAGCCTATCGCGCTGCAGGGTATGGCGGCGTGGTCGCCTACGTTCCCGAACAGGACGCCGGTTCGGGGACGATCGTCATCAGGGTGGTCGAGGGACGGCTGGCGCGGCTGCGCATCACTGGGAACAAGCATTTCTCGGCCGAAAACATCCGCGCCGGGCTGCCGGGCCTGCGCGAGGGGGCGACACCGCGCGTGCGCGACATCGACCGCGATATCCAGCTGAGCAACGACAACCCCGCCAAGAACGTCAAGGTAACGCTGACCGCCGGGGCACGGCCGGGCGACATCGATGCCGATATCGCCGTCAGCGACACGCCGCCGCTGCAATACCTGGCCGGCTACGACAATACCGGCACCCGGGTCACCGGCCGGCACCGGATCAGCGCGGGCGTGCGCCATGCGAACCTGTTCGGCCGGGACCATGTCGGCACGCTGCAGGTCCAGACTTCGCCGGACGACCCGGGCCGGGTGAAGATCTTCAGCGCCGGCTACCGCGTGCCGCTGTATGCGCATGCCGCGTCGCTCGATGCGTTCGTGGCCCGTTCCAGCGTGAGCAACGGCAGCACCATCACGCCGGCGGGACCGCTGCGGTTCACCGGCCGCGGCAGCGTTGCCGGCCTGCGCGCCAACCGCAACCTCGACCGGATCGGCGAATACGACCACCACGTCACGCTGGGGCTGGACCGGCGCAGCTACCGGGACGATTGCACGGTGGGCGAATTCGGTCCGGCCGGCTGCGGCACGTCGGCGGTCGACGTGACGACGCTGCCGGTCAGCCTGTCGTACACGGGCCAGAAGCAGGGCGCGCGGCTGGCCTGGGGCCTCAGCGCGGGCCTGTCGGCCAATGCCGGCGGCAGTTCCGCCGCCACCTTCTCCGCGGCGCGCCCCGGTGCACGCCGCAGCTACGTCATCGCCAGGCTTGCCGGGTTCGCCGACCGCGCGCTGGCGCCGGGATACTCGGTCAACGGCCGCCTTGATCTCCAGTACAGCCCGCATGCGCTGATCGCCGGGGAACGCTTCGGCATCGGCGGCGCCGGCAGCGTGCGCGGCTACGCCGAGCGCGAAATGGCCGGCGACAGCGGCCTGCTGGGCCGGCTGGAAGTGGCGGCGCCGCCGCTCGAACCGGCGCGCGGCTACCGGCTGCGGCCCTACCTGTTCGCCGATCACGGCCGGGCCGTGAACCACCAGGGCTTGCCATGCGACAGCGCCGGCGGGACGTCGTGCCGGCTGACGGCGGCCGGCATCGGCGCGCGCATCGCCCTGGGCAAGAACGCCAGCGCCAGCCTCGACATCGGCCGGGCACTGGAACGCGGCATCACCACCGCGGCGGGTACCGTGCGGGGCCATGTCGCGCTCAACGTGGTTTTCTGACGGGGCTTTCATCATGCAACAGTCGAAGGGTTCTTCCGCCGCGGCCGGGAAGCGGCGTGCCGGCCTGGCGCGCCACACCGGAGCCGCGGCCATCGCCACGGCGTTTGGCACAGTACTTCGCACGGCGCTCGGCACCGCGTTTGGCGCGATTCCGGCGCCGGCGGCGGCCCAGTTGCCGGCCGGCGGCACGGTGGTCCACGGCACCGCGGCCATCGCCAGCGACGGCCAGCGCATGACCATCGCCAACAGCCCGAACGCGATACTGGACTGGCAGGCGTTTTCGATCGGCGCGCGCAACGGCGTGCACTTCGCCCAGCAGGGTACCGCGAGCCAGGTGCTGAACCGGGTGGTCGGCAACGACCCGTCGGCGATCCTGGGCAGCCTGTCGTCGAATGGCGGGGTCTGGCTCATCAACCCGCACGGCGTGCTGTTCGGCGCTGGTGCGCGCATCGATGTCGGCGCGCTGGTGGCCGCCACGCACGGCGTCGCGAACGCCGATTTCCTGGCCGGGCGGGCCCGCTTCGACGGCAGCGCCGCCGCCGGCGGCCACGTGGTGAACGCGGGCCGGATCCATACCAGCTTCGGCGGCAGCGTCTGGCTGGTGGGCGGCACGGTGCGCAACGAAGGCCTGGTGCACAGTCCCGGCGGCCAGATCGTGCTGGCCGCCGGCGGCAGTGTCGAGCTGGTCGACTCCGGCATGCCGAACGTGACCGTGCGCATGGCGGCACCCGCCAACGAGGCGGTCAACCTTGGCACGCTGCTGGCGCCCGGCGGCGGCAGCATCGACGTGCATGCCGGCATCGTCAACCAGCAGGGCATCGTGCGTGCCGACAGCATCGGCACCGACGCGGCCGGCCGCGTGGTGATCCGCGCGCAGGGCGACGTGCGGCTGGGTGCCACGAGCGAGACCAGCGCCGGCGCGGCCGGAACGATGGCCGGCGGCCGGGTGCTGGTGGCATCGGCCGGCGGCGCCACGCTGGTGCAGGGCAGCGTTTCCGCGGCCGGCAGCGGCGGCACCGGTGGCCGCATCCATTTGCTGGGCCGGCGGGTGGCGCTGGAGGGCCAGGCCCGCGTCGACGCCTCGGGCGCCACCGGCGCCGGCGAAGTGCTGGTGGGCGGCGACTACCAGGGTGCCAATCCGGCCATCGCCAATGCCGAGACCACCTGGCTGGGGCCGGACGCGTCGGTCACGGCCAGCGCGACGGCGACTGGCGACGGCGGCAAGGTGATCCTGTGGGGCGACCGCGCCACGTACGTGTTCGGCACCATCGCGGCGCGGGGCGGCCCGGGCGGCGGCGATGGCGGGCTGGTCGAGACCTCGGGCCGCTACCTGGATGCCCGGCCGCGGCATGTCGATGTCGGCGCCGCCGCCGCCAAGGGCAGCGCAGGCAGCTGGCTGCTCGATCCCGGCAACATCACGATCGGCGGCTGCTGTTCGCAGGGCGGTGTCGACTTCGACGACCTGGCCGGCCTGGAAATGACGTCGAACGCCAACGATGCGCGCATTGCGCCCGCCACGATCACCGATGCGCTGGCCGAAGGCGTCAACGTGATCGTGCGCACCGGCGGCGGCGCGGCGGCCACGCAGGCCGGCAATATCGTCGTGGCCGGGGATCTCGTGGTGGACGGCGAAGCGGCCGGCGGCGGATCGCTCACGCTGCAGGCGCACAACGATATCGTCGTCAATGCCGGCGTGCGCATCGCGGCCGGCGCCAATCCGATGCAGGTGAACCTTACCGCGGACCGGGACGGCAACAACGCCGGCGCCATCCTGCTGCGCAACGGCGCCCGCATCGAGACCGGCGGCGGGGATGTGCGCCTGGGCGGCGGATCGGGCAGCCTGGGCGGGGCCCGCTCGGTCGGGCTGCAGGGCGCCACCGTGGCGGCGGGCGCCGGCGCCATCTCGGTGGTCGGGGGCAGCGTCGATGTGGCCGGCGGCAGCGCGCTGGACGGGCGGCAGGTCGGCGTGGTGGCCGGCCAGTTTTCGCTGCGCGGCTCGCGCATCGGCGGGCCAGGCGGCAATATCGATATCTCGGCCGGCAGCGCCATGCTGGCCAACGCGAACCTGGGCGCCGGTCCGGGGGCGCCCACGGCCCTCGCGTCCGTTTCGCTGACGGCCAGCACGGTCGCGCTGGCCGGTACCGGCGTGGACCTTTCCGGCACCCTGTCGATCGTCAGCGGCGCGACATCGATCGCCGGTGCGGCGAACGGGGCCGCCATCGAGGCAGGCGAGATCGTCATCACGTCGGCCACCACGCGGCTGGACAATGCGACGCTGCGGGCGGCATCCGCCGGCTCGCCGCTGGTGATCGGCACCGGCGAGCTGTCCGGGGCCGGCAGCACGCTGGCCACGCCGCAGGGCCGCTGGCTCATCTACCTGGACCGCGGCCTGGCGGACTTTCCCGCCGCGGCGCTGGCCGATCTGGACTACACCTTCGTGCAGGTGGCTGCGCCGTTCGGCACCGCGGCGCCATTCCCCGCCGTGGGCGCGCATGGCGTGATGCTGGCGGAGCCCGCCGCCATCGCCGTCAGGGTCGACGCGGGGCGGCCGTACGACGGCACGACGCGGGCGGAATTCACGAGCGCGCTGTCGCACGACGCGCCACCGGGCTTCGCGGTGCTGGCGCCCGGCGGCGGCGCCGTTGCGCAGGGCACGTTCGACGACCGGCACGCGGGGCGCGACAAGCCCATCGTCCACGAGGGTGAAGGCGGCTTCTTCGGCGTCGTCACGCCGCATGGCCGCCCGGTGCATGGCGCCGCGCAGTCCTACGTGGGCGACGTGACGCCGAAGGCCATCACGGCCGACGGCCTGGCGGCGGAAAGCAAGGTCTACGATGGCACGCGCAGGGCCAGCCTGGGCGGCTCCCTGTCCGGCATCCTCGCCGGCGACGATGTGTTGCTGGACGGGGCCACCGGCGCGTTCGACACGAAGCACGCCGGGCGGGGCAAGACCGTCACCGTGTCCGGCGGCACGCTGTCGGGCACCGACGCCGCCAACTACGCGCTGGACGGCGATGCCACTACCACGGCCGACATCGCGCCGCTGGCGATTTCGGCGGCCGGCATCGTGGCCGCCGGCCGGGTCTACGACGGCACCCGCGACGCCGCCTTGTCCGGCGTGCTGGCCGAGGTGCTGGCCGGCGACGACGTGTCGCTGGGCACCGGCACCGGCCAGTTCGCCGACCGGCACGCCGGCGTGGACAAGCCGGTGATGATCGCCGGCGCCGCGCTGGCCGGTGCCGATGCCGGCAATTACCTGCTGGCTGGAACACCGGCGCTGGCGGCGACGATCACGCCGCGGCCCATTGCGATCGGCGGCATCACGGCCGTCGACCGGGTGTACAACGGCACGCGCGACGCCACGCTGTCCGGCACGCTGTCGGGCGCGCTGGCCGGTGACGCGGTGGCGCTGGCGGGAGCGGCCGGACAGTTCAGCGACAAGCATGCGGGCACCGGCAAGACCGTCACCATCAGCGGCGGCACGCTGGCCGGGGCCGATGCCGGCAATTACCTGCTGGCGGGGACAGCCGCCACCACGACGGCGAGCATCGCGCCCCGGCCGATCTCCTTTGCCGGGATCGGTGCGGCGGACAAGGTGTACGACGGCACGCGCGCGGCAACGCTGACCGGCGCGCTGGCGGAAACGCTGCCCGGCGATGCGCTGGCGCTGGCCGGAGCGGCCGGCCGGTTCGGCGACAGGCATGCCGGCACCGGCAAGCCCGTCACGGTCACCGGCGCCACGCTGGCCGGCGCCGATGCCGGCAACTACCTTCTGGCAGGCGGCGGCCCCATCACGGCCGCGATCACGCCGCGGCCCATTTCCCTCGCCGGCATCACGGCGGCGGACAAGGTGTATGACGGCACGCGCGATGCCGTGCTGTCCGGCGCGCTGTCGGAAGCCCTGCCGGGCGATGTGCTGGCACTGGACGGCGCCACCGGCCTGTTCGATACCGGGAACGCGGGCACCGCCAAGCCGGTAACCGTGACCGGCGGCAGGCTGGCGGGCGCGGACGCGGCCAACTACGTGCTGGCGGGGAGCGGCCTGGCCACGGCCGCCATCTCGCCGCGGCCGCTGGCGATCGGTATCGGCGGACCCGTCGTGAAGGAATACGATGCCGGCACCGCCGCCAGCCTGGCTGCCGGCCGGTTCGTGCCGGAAGGCGTGGTGGCTGGCGATGCGCTCGCGGTCGTCGGGCCGGAGCAGGGCGACTACGCGTCGGCCGGCGTGGGCCAGGGCAAGGCCGTCACCGCCACGGGCACATTCCGGTTTTCCGGGGCCGACGCCGCCAATTACCGGGTCGGCACCGTGGACCTGGCGGGCAGCGGCGGCATCGTGACTGCCACGGCCCGCGGCAACGCTGGAGCGATCACGCCGGCCACGCTCGTGTACCACGCCGGCCCGGCAACGGGAGAACCCGGCTTGCCGGTCGCCGGGCTGGCCGGCACCGTCACGGGCTTCCGGGGCGCCGATACGCTGGCCTCCGCCACCACCGGCACGCTGGCCTGGCAAAGCGGCGCCACGGCGCTGGCGGGTCCGGGCCTGTACCCTGTCATCGGTACCGGCCTGGCGGCGCCGAACTATGTCTTCGTACAGGCGCCGGGCAATGCGGTGGCGCTGGCACTGGAGGTGGACGATTCCGCCGCCAGGCCGCACCAGCAGGCGCGCAGCGGCAGCGTGGCAGCCATCAATGCCGGGCTGCGCGGCGCCATGCCCGTGTTCGATCCCCGCGGCAGCGGCGGTGGCCTGTTCGACCTTTCCGATGCCGGCGCCGCCCGCACGTTCGGTGCCGTACGCATCGCCGCGATGACGCAGGAAGAGCTGGCGCGGCTGCTGGAACAGCGGCGCAATTTCAAGCGCAAGCTGTTCGCCGAAGCGATCTGGCAGCTGGAAATCGACCCGGGCCTGGCCGATGTGCGGCCGTGCGCCACGGTCGACGAAGCCCGCAGCGGTGCCTGCCGCATCACCCGCGCCCAGCGCGAGGCCGCGCAGGCGGCCAGGCTGCAGGTGGCCGTGAAGCAGGAAGCCGCGGCGGGGCGCACGGACAGCGTGGCGGGCGGGAAGACCGCAAAAAATGCGAATAACCCGAAAGTCGCGAATAGCGCGGGCAGCGCTGGCGTGCCGCGGATCGAACGGAAGATCGCGGTGCTGTTCGGCATCAACGATTACCAGGACAAGACCATCCCCCGCCTGGAAAACGCCGTGCCGGACGCGGATGCGGTCGCCCGCCTGCTGGCAAGCAAGCTGGGCTATGAAGTGCGCGTGGTGCGCAACCCCGTCAAGGCCGACATCATCCGCACGCTGAACGAGCTGTCGACGGAAATCGGCAGCAGCGACAGCGTGGTGGTGTACTACGCCGGCCACGGCTACTCGCTGGAAAGGAACGGCGCGGGGTACTGGCTGCCGGCCGATGCGCAGGCCAGCGATCCGGCGCAGTGGATCTCGAACAGCGACGTGGCCGGCATGCTGTCGGGCATCCGTGCGAACCAGATGGCGCTGGTCTCGGACAGCTGTTATTCGGGCGCATTCGCGCGCGACGGCATGGCGGCCGTGGGGCGCGACGTGACGGTGGAAGGCGTGCTGGCGAAACGCTCCGTCGTCGTGCTGTCTTCCGGCGGCGACGAACCGGTGGCCGACGAAGGCAAGGATGGCCATTCGATCTTCGCCTGGAACCTGATGGCGGCGATGCGCTCGGTGGCCAGCTGGACGCCGGGCAGCACGATTTTCACCGACGTGCAGGCCGGCGTGAGGAAGGAATTCCCGCAGACGCCGAAATATGGCTCGGTGACCGCCGCCGGCCACCAGGCGGGCGGCGACTACCTGTTCGAGCTGCGCTGAATCGCCGGGCCGGTGGCGCGGCCCGTTGCCGCCGCTGTCGTCGTTGCCGCCGCCGTCGCCCGGACCAGGATCGCCAGTGCCAGGATGATGATGCCGCAGGCAAGCGGCACGGCGAGCGTTTCCCACAGCGGATGGCCCGGGTCCTGCACCGGCGCGGCATGGCCCGGGGCATGGAATGGCATGGCGGCACCGGCCAGCAGGGCGACGCCGACGGGGATGATCGCCAGCACGGCGGTCAGCAGCGGGCTGGCCGACGCCCTGGACAATGCGGTGAACAGCGAGGTGGAGTGCGTGCGTTTGCGGGACATGGAAATCCTGGTGGTTAACTATTGCGATAGCGTATGATCGTGCATCGACGGGATCGATGGAAATCGTTCCCGCGCACGTGTACTATTCGCGACATGGATAATCACCATGGAAATCATCGTAGATAAGCAGGATAAACAAGCATCATGAGCAAGCACCATGGATGAACTGCGGCGCATCGACCTCAACCTGCTGCTGACGCTGCATGCCCTGCTGGCCGAACGGCACGTGACCCGCGCCGCGCTACGGCTGCACAAGAGCCAGCCCGCCATCAGCCACGCGCTGGCCCAGCTGCGCGCCCACTTCGACGACCCGCTGCTGGTGCGCCGCGACGGCCGCATGGCGCTGACGCCGCGCGCCCAGGCGCTGGTCGACCCGCTGGGCGAAGCGCTCGGCACGCTCAACGGCCTGTTGCGGGAAGAGCAGTTCGATCCGGCGGCGGCGCGGCGCCGCTTCCGCCTGACACTGTCGGACTATTCGGCGCGCATCATCCTGCCGCCGCTGGTGCGCTACGTGCGCCGGCACGCGCCCGGCATCGACCTGGCCGTCAGCCAGGCCAGCCGCGATGCGATGCTGGCGCAACTGGTGGACGGCGAAGTCGACATCGCGCTGGGCATTTTCCCCGACCGGCCGGAAACGGTGCACGTGCAGGACCTGTTCCAGGAAGAATTCATCAGCCTGGCGGACAAGGCCACGCTGCCGGCGAAGGGCGGTCTCGGCCTGGAAGAGTTCCTGGAACGGCCGCACGTGAAGCTGGCCCTGCGGCCGGACTCGTACGATGAAATCGAAAAGGCGCTGGGCGCACTGGGGCTGCAGCGGCACATCGCCGTGGCCCTGCCGCACTGGAGCGCGGCTGTCGAGCTGATCGCCGGCACCGACCTGATCCTGACCGCCGCCAGCCGCACCACCGGCGCCATGCAGCCCCACAAGGCGCTGCGGCGCTTCAAGCCGCCGTTCGCCTTGCCCAGCTTTTCATACCAGCAGGCGTGGCACGTGCGGCGGCAGGACGATCCCGGGCACCGGTGGCTGCGCGAGGCCGTGCTGGCGTGCAGCCAGCCGCGCGGGTAGATAAACTTAAAGTGTGGGCCTGTGTCGTCGTGCTGCCAGTATGACGCTTGATCTCACCGAAGCGAAGATCGCCATTCTGACCATTCGACGTACCCTAAAATCGCTCGATTACTTAGCAGCACTAAGAAATTGATACAAAGTGGGCATGTTACGACTTATGCTAACTGCCGTTATGCACAGTCATCGATTAAATAGAGTCGACGCCGATGGCACTCCGACGTGCGTTCGAAGGCACCGTCGGCTGTATATAACAAACGCTTTTGCAAACCTCAACAGTGAACCAGTCGACTGAAATAGAGGCGTTGTTCCTGAGCTGTCTTGACCCTAATGAGCACGGAGCGAGTTGATGCGTGCCACACCGCTGGAAACAATCACCCCTACGTCTGTCTCCTCCATCGGCGAGCACACGCTTACCAATCGCTAGCGGCCCCAGATAATCATCACTGCGGCGGATTCGTTGACCGCGTCTAACACCAAAATCGGCGCCACGGGTGAAGTCAGGGCCTTGTGTTTCACATCGTAGGCAAAGGGAATTCTGGAATTGTCGATCTCTACGTAGAACAACAATGTGTGGTCTCCAGACCAGCCTCGAAAGTTGTGCCATACTGACCGTGGCCTTTGCCGGTAGCGTACCGCGACGGAGTCAGACAACGGCTTGTTCGATGATGTTGTCGGCAGACTGCGCACCGGGCTGATACTGAAGCCTTCGAATCCATCACGCGGCAATGCGACATATTCTTCATCGGGGGACCATACCGTCCAGCAAGCTCCCGTCATTCCGAAGCTTGCGATGGGCTCGACGAAGCGCTGTTCGACACCATTGGAAAAACCTGCTTTGCGAATTTCCACTCGGGAGACGCGATATTGACTCTTCTCATCGCCATCCGGCCCCACCCATTCGCCGAAGATGTCGGCCGATAGTGCAAATCTCGAATTGACTTTCGAACAGAGCAACGAGTCTGCTGCGGCTATTTGCGCGACTGCCAGAAGCAGCGTGCCCAAGGTCACGCGTCCCCTCGTTCTCAAAGATGTAAAGGAGCAGATCATTGCACGCACGCGTCAGCTTTACTGTTTCAATTATTTGAAGAGGCCGTGAAGAAAATCGAATATTCCCTCTTCATTCCCGATCCTGTCGAATTTTGCGGCAGCATAAGCGTCGGGCGGTATGATGATTGCCCCAGAGAGCCAATCGAATAGCTCAATGTCTGTCTTCTCATACAGCTCCGCTCCGATCTTGTCCAAATGGACCTCATATACCAGACCTGTCGAATATAACCAAGTGTGTTGTCCGCCTCTGGATATCCCAACACCGAATTTTATCTTCTTCAATTCAGCCATTTGACTATCGTCCTCGACAGTCGGCTCAGACGACATCCCTTTGCCCTTGAAGCTGACAAAGTTAGGATCGGCTTGCGCGGTTGGCGTATAGTTAACGACCAAGTGAGCGATGGGAATCTTGTAGTAGGGCAGTTTTGCTTTGACCTCTTTATAGGTTTTAACATGCTCATAATCCTTATCGCGCGGATGGTTGGCATCGGGATTAAGATAAACCGCTTTCCAGCCATGGTCCGACACCAAATAAGCCGCCAACTCAGTGCCATACTTGCCGAGTGTCCTCACCTTACTAGCCGTCAGTTTGTCGTCGTTCCGCTCAAATGCGTAGCTCAGCACATTGATGACATAGGTGATACAGTCCGTGGCTACCTTGCCTGGGTGCAGGGAGATTATCCGAATGCCGCACTCATGAGCATGGTTGTTATACAAGTCAATCATTTTTTTGTAAGCATCGTCGGAGAAGCTCATTTCTTTTCCTTCCTCTATGCATTTTTTCTGCGCATAGCTCATCTTCATACGAGCGTCAAATGAAGAGCTCGCCTTGAAAAGACACAGCGCGTCATTTCGTTTTTATTCTACGCGCTCCCCGATTCTCTAAAACCACCATCGAAAAATAGCATCTCTGCACCACACAATCCTGCCTGGTAAGCAGTCAGTGCGACCACCGTCCGAGGCAGTTTAGCCCTTTGTAGAGTTCGCAAATAGCAGCAGTGAATCGACTTTGCTGTTCGGGCAGTTCGAAAGTCGATCGAGCGTTTAATCATGCCAGCGGGAAGAATGAGTAAGCACTTCCGAATCGTTGGGTAATGGGAAAGCATAGTAAAATCAAGCCATCGGCTATGATCTAGCGCTGCAAAGCGCTCGCAATAACACTTAACCGCTTACATGCATATAAATGCGCTTCTAAGGTAGGAAGAGGGACACCGCAGAAAAGACGATTGTAATATCGTCTTATGGTGCCCGCGTTATCGAGCTGATTCTTTCGGTGAAATATCCGCCCCCACCGGTGCCACCGAAATCCGCCGCACCGTCACCACCACGTCCGAAAACGTGCTGCGGTAATTGCCCGGCGTCCCCGCCGCCGCCAGCGAGATATCCTGCGCCCCGTAGAACTGGTTGCGCGGCGACAGCTGGATGCGGTAGACCTTCTTCAGCGAGCGGACGAAATTCTGGGTCTTGCCCGCGCACGAAGCGGACTTGCAGGTCTGCGTCTCGACATAGTCGATCGCCGTGTCGAGCGACACGTTGTACGTCCCCACCGTCAGCCGGGCCGGTTTCGATGAAGGCTGGGTGACGACGAGCCGCAGGCGATTGCCGCGCGGCGGCCGGCGCAGGTCGTACACGCCGATCGCGTTGTCGCGCGCCTTCAGGCCGCTACCCGCCTCGTCGATCTTGAACACGCTGAAGTACTTCTTCTGCATGCCGGTGAGGCGCTTTGCCTCGTCCGCCAGTTCCTTCGCGGATGCCGACGGCACGGGTTCGGGCATCGGCATGGACGGGATCACGGGCGCCGGCGGCGGCGCGGGCGGTGGTGCCGGCGTGGTCGCCGCCGGCGGGGAGGGGGCGCGGCGGGGCGCTTTTCTTCCGGAGCGGCGCAGGCAACCAGCAGGCCGGCTACCAGGGCCGGCATCGCATAGCGCATGGCGCGCCTGGCGACGAAAGGTGATCGATCCACGCAGGATGCAACGAAGCACGATTGAACTGCACCGGGTAGACCAAGGCAGGACTGAACCAGGCAAGATGGCCCCGGGAGGTAACGAGCAAGCAGGCGAGCAGGCTTCATGGCGGCCCTTTCCGATAGGGGCGAGAGATTGCGTCAGCGGGCGAGCCGGAACCCTACCCGCGGATCGGCATCGGCGCGATTACCCCACGTTCGCGCGATGGGACGGACATCCGCTTCCGGAGAGTCGAACGCTCCCCCTTTCTGGACCTTCTTCTGGCAAGCCGCGCTTTCCCCGGCATCGGGCTTGCTGGGCGCATCGGCGTGGCTGCCGTGCCAGCAGCTGTCCACCCACTCGTACACGTTGCCGACCATGTCGTGCAAGCCGCGGCTGTCCTTGAAGCTGCCCACCGGGGCCGGCCCGCTGATCGGCAACGGGCTGGCACACTGGCCGCAATGGGCATTGCCTTCGCCGATCACGTCGCCCCAGGGGAAGGTGGTGGCGGCGCCGCCCCGGGCGGCATGTTCCCATTCCGCTTCCGTGGGCAGGCGATAGGGGGTGCCCGTCTTGTCCGACAGCCAGCCGATGTACTGCCGGGCCGCATCCCAGCTCACGTTCGTCACCGGCAGCTTGCCATCGGCCGCCGCCCCGCCGGCGGCTGCCTTGCAGGCCCCGTCGTCCACGCACAGCTGCCAGTCCTGCACGGAGACTTCGCGCGCCGCGATCTCGAACGGCGCGAGCGTGGCGGCGACGGCGCCGAATTCCTCGGCGGCCGCGTTCGGATCGTTCGGCATCGCGCCCATCCGGTAAGAACCGCCCGCCACCGCCACCATGGCCGGGCAGGCTGGCGTGCCATCGGCCAGCTTCAGCGGGCAGGCCGGGGGAACGGGCGCGACTGGCATTGCGACCGGCGTGGCGGCAGCCGGCGGCGCCACCGCCGTGGGCACGGCCGCCGCCTGCACGGCGGGCGGCAACTGCTCGTCGCGCGGCCACAGCAACGCCGCGCCCAGCGCCAGCAGCGCCAGGCCGCCGCCCGCGATGAGGCCGACCGGGCGCTTCTTCGGCTGGACCGGCTCGCTGGCGGGCGGCTCCATGGCTGGCGGCATGATGGTTGGCGGCACCGTGGCGGGCGGCGCTGGCGGTTCCTCCGGCGCGGCGGGCGGGCCGCGCCGCACGCTGCCGTGCGGATGGGTGGGGATGACGGTGACTTCCAGGTCTTGCACGGGCGCGGCGGGGCGGGTGGTCGGGTGAATGGACACGGGCGGCACGGACTGGCCGGTCGTTGCCGGACCCGTCGCGGCGGGTTCCGTCGCCGGCGGCCCTGCGGGCTGGCGGCTGGCCGGAGCGGCGCCCGTCAGCGCCGTGGCGGCAGCGCGGCCTGTTGCGGGAGGCCCCGCCAGGCCGCCATGACTGCCGGCTCCCGGCGGGGCGATGGTGGTACTGCCCCCCGCATCGCTGCCGGGCGGCAGCCCGAGCATGGCGCGGAACTGCGCCACGCTTTGCGGACGCTGCTCGGGCCGCACGCTGAGCGCGGCGTCGAGCGCCAGCAGGAACGGCACGCTGAAGCCTTCCGGCGCGGTGACGGACAGCGGCACCAGGGAATCCGATACCAGGCGCGACATCGCGGCGGGAGGCACCTTGCCGGTGATGATGTAGTAAACCACCGCCGCCAGCGCATACAGGTCGGTCCACGGCCCCTGGCTGATATTGGTCATCTCGCCGTATTGTTCGATCGGCGCGAAGCCCGGCTTGAGGATCACGGTCAGCGCCTGCGTCATGTCGCCGATCACGCGGCGCGCGGCGCCGAAGTCGAGCAGTACCGGCTTGCGGCGCTCCAGCATCAGGATGTTGTCCGGCGCGATATCGCGGTGGTAGCACTGCTTGGCGTGCAGGACCTGCAGCGCATCGAGCACGTCGCCGAGGAAGTTCTTCAGCCAGGCCTCGTCGGCCCACGTGTGGTAGTCGTCCTTGAGCATCTGCTTCAAGGTCGGCGCGTCGTAGAACGGCATCGCCATGTAGCCGGTGCCGTTGGCTTCCCAGAAGCGGTACACCTTCACCAGCGACGCGTGGTCGAACTTGGCCAGCAGCTGCGCTTCCTTGACGAAGCTCTGCAAGCCCAGCATGAAGGTTTCGGCGTAGTTCTCGGAAAGGATGGTGACGTGGGTATCGTCCCTTCCGGCGAATGCGGCCGGCATGTATTCCTTGAGGGCGACATCGCGCCCGAGCACGTGGTCGCGTGCAAGGTACACGATGCCGAATCCGCCCTGGCCGATGACGCCGGTGATTTCGAATTCGCCGAGCCGGGTGCCGACGGGGAGCGCGTTCGACAGCACGCGGCGCGGTGCAACGGAGGTACGTTCGGTGTCGCTGCTGTGCTGTTCGCTCATGATGGTGCGGACGATATGACGCTGACGATGAGGCTGACGATGAAGCTGACAACGAGACTGGCAAAGAGACTGACAAAGACACTGACAAAGAGACTGGCAATGAGACTGGCAATGACACCGGCTGCGAAGCTGGCCGGATGAGAACCCGTGCGTGGAACCAGCGTCCGGCGCGCCTTGCAGGGGCGCGAACAATGTCCGTTTGATCATACACTCGTGCCCCCGTGAAAGCGACAAACGGACCCGCTTGTGCAAAAAATCCACACTCCGGCCGGCGATGAAAAAAAAGATCAACATGTGCGCCGGGCAGTTCTAGAATTGGCAAGGACGGGGAAGTGCCGTTTCGACAAAGGCAAACTCCCTCGCGTGCGGAAAGCCACCGTTAAGCGCCTTCCGGGCAGAGCAGGCAGGCAGGCAAGCAAGCAAGCAGGCAAAGCAGGCACGCGCGTCACCTCAGTCACATCACGAAGAGTCCGCCCTTCGCAAGCATCGACGGCCGCCAACGCAACGGCCCCGGTCCGCGGCGCCCGCCCCGGACCGGCATGGATGCAACCCTGCGGACATTCTGTCAAACGCGAAGGAGTTCTTTGTGCTTGATGTGGACGCCCTGCTGGCCCCGGTCGAGGGCCCGTCGCCCTGCGGCCCCTACCTCGAATACGAGCCGATCGACGAGCTCGAGCGTTTTGCCGCCGGCAAGGGCGAGCAGCGGCTGGGCGATGTCGTCGTTCCTGCGGAAGAGCCCGACTGGTCGGCGGTGCGCGACCGCGCCGTCGAACTCTTCAAGACCACCAAGGACCTGCGGGTTGCCGTGCTGCTGACGAGGGCGCTGGTGCGCACCGCCCAGCTTGCCGGACTGGCGGAGGGGCTGGCGCTGGTGCACGGGCTGCTCGACCGTTACTGGGATGGTGTCCATCCGCCGCTGGCGATCGACGGCGAGCACGACCCCCACGTGCGCATGAACGTACTGGCCACCCTGGCCGATCACGGCGGGCTGGTGCGCGATGTGCGCAATGCCTGGCTGGTGCCCGGCGCGCCGCTGGTGCGCGTGACCGTGCGCGAAGCGCTGGTCGCCGCGGGCAAGCAGCCGCCAGCGCAGGGCGAAACCGTGCGCGCCATCGCCGGTATCGCCGCCGCGATCGCGGCGTCGGTGGACAAGAACCGCGCCAACCTGGAAGGCGTCGTCACCAGCCTGCGGCTGGCCAGGGCCATCGTACGGCTGGTGCAGGGCAAGGAAGAGCCGGACGTCACGCTCAACCTGGGAGCGCTGGCCGACACGCTGGCAGGTGTCGCGCCGCTGTGCGAAAGCGCCATCGGCACACCGGCGGCCAGCCAGGGAACAAACGCGCAATGCATGTCCGCCGATGGTACGCCCATGAATGGTACGCCCATGAATGGCACGGCCCTGAATGGCACCGCCCCGAATGGAGCCCAGGGCGGGGCGGCGAATGGCCATGGCTGGCATGGCGAAGTCCTCAACCGCGAGGAAGCCATCCGCCAGCTGGACAGCATTTGCAGCTTCTTCGAGCGTACCGAGCCCGGCAATCCGGCACCCCTGTTCATCCGGCGCGGCCAGCGCATGCTGAACAAGAGCTTCGTCGACATCATCCGCGAACTCGCGCCTGACAGCCTGAACCGTATTGAAGACATCGCCGGGCTGAAGAAGGGCGATGCCAAGTAAGCCGCCGGGCGTGCAGCCTCGGCGATTGCAGGATCGGACCACGGCCTGCCGCAGGCTGTCCGATTGTTCATCTGGGAGAAATCGATCATGGCAGACAGCAGTCAGAAATTCATCGCCCGCAACCGGGCGCCGCGCGTGCAGATCGAATACGACGTCGAACTGTACGGGGCCGAGAAGTCGATCCAGCTGCCCTTCGTGATGGGCGTGCTGGCCGACCTGTCCGGCAAGCCGAAGGAAGCGCTGCCGCCCGTGCCGGAGCGGGGCTTCCTGGAAGTCGATGTCGACAATTTCAACAGCCGCATGAAGGCGATCGCGCCGCGCGTGGCCTTCCAGGTGCCGAACGCGCTGACCGGCGACGGCAATATCAGCGTCGACATCACCTTCCAGAGCATGGACGATTTTTCGCCGGGCGCCATTGCGCGCAAGACGGACGGCCTGAAGGAATTGCTGGAAGCGCGCCAGCAGCTGTCGAACCTGATGACCTTCATGGATGGCAAGACCAAGGCGGAAGAACTGATCGCGAAGGTGCTGAACAACCCCGACCTGCTGAAATCGCTCGCGGCCAGCCCGAAGCCGGCCGCGGCGGACGCAACGGCGGCCGGCGCTCCGGACGGTACGCCACCGTGAGCGGCGGCGCAGCAACTGCCACCGCCAGCGCTCGTCGTCCGTAACGACCAGCACAATCGGTGACCACCATGCTCGCTGACCAGCACGCTCGCTGCCCGGCATCCTCGCTGACCAGCCTCGTTGCTGACCAGTCTTACTGTTTGTTTGCACCTCGTCGCCTGTCACAACCAATTGGGAGCCCAGGAAATGGCTGAAACCGAACAACTCGCCAAGCAGCAGCAGTTCGAAGGCGTCACGCTCGACGGTGACGACTTCGCCTCGCTGCTGCAAAAAGACTTCCGGTCCAAGAGCCCGGAAGACACGCGCGCCGTCGAGCATGCCGTGCGCACGCTGGCCGAACTGGCGCTGTCGCAGACCCAGCTGATCAGCAGCGATGCGCTGAAGGCGATCGGCCAGCTGATTGCCGAGCTCGACAAGAAGCTGACCGAGCAGGTCAACCTGATCCTGCACCATCCCGATTTGCAGAAGCTCGAGGGCAGCTGGCGCGGCCTGCACTACCTGGTGAACAACACGGAAACGGATGAGATGCTGAAGATCCGCGTGATGAACATCTCCAAGAACGACCTGGGCAAGACCCTGAAGCGCTACAAGGGCATGAGCTGGGACCAGAGCCCGCTGTTCAAGAAGGTCTACGAGGAAGAGTACGGCGTGTTCGGCGGCGAACCGTTCGCCTGCCTGGTGGGCGACTACGCGTTCGACCACAGCCCGCCGGACGTGGAACTGCTTGCCGAGATGGCGAAGATCTCGGCGGCCGCGCACGCGCCCTTCATCGCCGGTGCTTCCCCGACGGTGATGCAGATGGACTCGTGGCAGGAACTGGCCAATCCGCGCGATCTCACGAAGATTTTCTCCGTTCCGTCGTATGCCTCGTGGCGTTCGCTGCGCGAATCCGACGATGCCCGCTACATCGGCCTGGCCATGCCGCGTTTCCTGGCGCGCCTGCCCTACGGCGCCAAGACCTCCCCGGTAGAGGAATTCGACTTCGAGGAAGATACCGGCGCCGCCGACCACAGCAGGTATACCTGGTCCAACGCCGCCTATGCAATGGCGACCAACATCAACCGCTCGTTCAAGCTGTACGGCTGGTGCTCGCGGATCCGCGGCGTGGAAGCGGGCGGCGCGGTCGAGGGCCTGCCCACGCATACCTTCCCCACCGACGACGGCGGCGTCGACATGAAATGCCCGACCGAAATCGCGATCAGCGACCGCCGCGAGGCGGAGCTGGCGAAGAATGGCTTCATGCCGCTGGTGCACCGCAAGAACTCGGACTTCGCCGCGTTCATCGGTGCGCAGTCGCTGCAGAAGCCGTTCGAATACGACGACCCGGACGCAACCGCGAATGCCCGGCTGGCCGCCCGCCTGCCGTACCTGTTCGCATGCTGCCGCTTCGCCCACTACCTGAAGTGCATCGTGCGCGACAAGGTCGGCACGTTCAAGGAACGCGACGACATGCAGCGCTTTCTGCAGAACTGGATCATGAAGTATGTCGATGGCGATCCGGCGCATTCCTCCGAGCTGGTGAAAGCCCGCAAGCCGCTGGCCGCCGCCGAGGTGGTGGTCCAGGAAGTGGAGGGCAATCCCGGCTATTACACGTCGAAGTTTTCGCTGCGTCCGCACTATCAGCTGGAGGGGCTGACCGTGTCACTGAGTCTGGTATCAAAGCTGCCGTCGGAGAAAACCGCATGATCCGGCGGCCCGGATGTTCTGAAGGGGTGATCAAAAGGAGATGACCATGGCTGTCGATATGTTTTTGAAGCTGGACGATGTCAAGGGCGAGTCCCGTGACAGCAAGCACAAGGAAGAAATCGATGTGCTGGCGTGGAGCTGGGGCGCTGCCCAGTCGGGCACGATGCATACCGCGCAGGGCGGCGGATCGGGCAAGGCCAGCGTGCAGGATCTGTCGCTGACGAAGTACGTCGACAAGGCGTCGCCGAACTTGCTGATGGCGACCTGCAGCGGAAAGCACTACAAGGAAGCTACCCTGGTGGTGCGCAAGGCAGGCGGCGATTCGCCGCTGGAATACCTGAAGCTCACGCTGAAGAAGGTGCTTGTCACCACGTACAACACCGGTGGCAGCGGCGGCGAAGACAGGCTGACCGAGAATGTGTCGCTCAACTTCGCGGAATACAAGCTGGAGTATTTCCCCCAGAAGGAAGACGGTTCCGGCGATGCCGCGGTCGAGGCCGCGTGGCATATCGCGGAGAACGCCAAGGTCTGATGGCATGGCACTCGGCGACATGTTCCTCAAGATCGATGGCGCCCGGCAGGGCGCCATCAAGGGGGAAGCACAGGATGCGTCGCACCGCGACGAAATCGACCTGCTGGGCTGGTCGTGGGGAATGCAGGGAAATTTCATCCATGGCCAGGCCGCCGGCAAGACAACGGTGCAGGAACTGAAGGCGGTCAAGCGGGTCGACCGTGCCACCACGGCGCTGATGTCGGCGTTGCGCAGCAACGAGTTGCTGAAGGAAGTGGTGCTGACCGTGCGCAAGGCGGGCGGCCCCGAAGCGGTGGAGTACCTGCGGATCCGCCTGGAGAAGGCCCGGATCACGGCCATCGCCACGGCGTCCGGCACGTTCGCGGGCATCCCCGAGCTGAACGAGGAAGTCAGCATCGCCTTCAGCAAGCTTGCCGTGGAATACCTGCCGCAGGGCACCGACGGCGCCTCGCGCGGCGTCACGTCGTTCGAGATGGATCTCTACGAAGGCCAGTGATGACTCAGCAAACGCAGCAGCAAACGCGGCAGCAAGCACAACAGCAGGCGCGGCAGAGAACGCGGCGGGAAGCGCGGCGGCGAACCAGGCGGGCGGTGGCTACCCCGGCACGGCCATGAACGGGCTGGCGGCGGCCGAGGAAAGCCTGCGCGACGGCGATCCCGGCATGGCGCTGCAGCAGCTGCAGGCGCTGGTGCGCAATGCACCCGGCGATCCGAAGCTGCGCATCTTCCTGTTCCAGCTCCTTGCCGTGCTGGGGCAGTGGGAGCGCGCGCTCACCCAGCTGGGCGTTGCTGCCGAGCTCGACGCGTCCGCGCTGGCGATGCGGGAAATGTACGGCGCGGCGGTCCGGTGCGAGGTGCAGCGCGCCCGGGTCTTCGAAGGCGGCGCCGCGCCGATGGTCCTGGGCCAGCCCGAACAGTGGCTGGCCCTGCTCATCGAATCGCTGCTGATGACCGGGCAGGGCCAGGGCCAGGGGGAGGGCGCCGCCGCGCTGCGCCGCCGCGCGTACGACGAAGCCGCCCCATCCGGCGGCACCATCGACGGTACGCCGTTCGCGTGGATCGCGGACGGCGATTCGCGCCTGGGACCCGTGCTCGAAGCGATCATCGACGGCAAGTATTACTGGGTGCCGTTCACCCGCTTCAGCGAGATCGCCATCGAGGCTCCGGAAGACCTGCGCGACGCCGTATGGATGCCGGCGCACCTGCGTTTCGCCAATGGCGGCGAGACGGTCGGCCTGATCCCCACCCGCTACCCGGCACTGGGCGACGACGGCCTGCTGCTGCTCAGCCGCAAAACCGCCTGGCACGAGGCCGCACCCGGCACCTTCCATGGCCTGGGGCAGCGCATGTTCGTCACCGACGCCGGCGAAACACCGCTGATGGATATCCGCCGCATCGTGTTCGACGCGCTGCCGGAAGCCGCGGCGGGAGAGGATTGAACCATGGCCGAGCTCACCGCCCAGGAAAGGCTGCAGCCGTCATTGCTCGACCGGCTGGTCGACCGCGAGCCGCACCGCAAGCAGGAGTCGCGCGAGGGCCGCGTACTGAGCAAGGCGCAATTGCGCGAGGCCGTGCTGCGCGACCTGGGCTGGCTGTTCAACTCGGTACGGCCCGGCAACGCCGAGCTGGCGGGGCATCCCTACGCGCAGCGCTCCGTGCTGAACTTCGGCTTGCCGGCGCTGTCCGGCGAAACCGCGTCCACGCTGGACCTGCCGGGCATCGAGCGCAATATCCGGCAGGCGATCCTCGACTTCGAGCCGCGCATCACGCCCGCCTCGCTGCAGGTGGAAGCGCTGGCCGGCGCCGCGATGCTGGACCAGCACAATATCGTGAGCATCCGCATCCGCGGCCAGTTGTGGGCGCAGCCGGTACCGCTGGAACTGCTGTTGCGCACGGACGTGGACCTGGAAACCGGCGCGGTGGAGATCCGCGACCTGGGCAAGGGTGCCTGAGGGCTCGCCGATGGACCCCCGTCTCCTCCGCTACTACAACCAGGAACTCCAGCACCTGCGGGAAATGGGCGCGGAATTCTCGCGCCAGTTCCCGAAGATCGCCGGGCGCCTGGGCATGGATGGCATCGAGGTCGCCGATCCGTATGTCGAGCGGCTGCTGGAAGGCGTGGGCTTCCTGGCGGCACGGGTGCAGCTGAAGCTGGACGCGGAATTTCCCCGCTTCACCCAGCGCCTGCAGGAAATCGTCTACCCGAACTATCTGGCGCCCACGCCATCGATGATGATCGCGCGCTTCCAGCCCCAGCCGGATGAGCCGAACCTCGCGCAAGGCGTCGTGATCCCGCGCGGCAGTGCGCTGCGCAGCGCGCCCGGCAAGCATGACACGGCGCCATGCGAGTTCCGCACCGCGCACGATGTCCGCCTGTGGCCCATCGAGCTGGCCGATGCCCGCTATTTTACCTACGCCCCCGATCTGCCCCTGACGTCGCTGCCGGTCGCCCGGCGCATCAAGGGCGGCGTGCGCCTGCGCCTGCGCACCAGCGCCGGCCTCGCGTTCAACCAGCTCGGGCTGGACGAGTTGCGGCTGTTCTTTTCGGGCAGCGATGAAATCGCCGCCAAGCTGCATGAACTGTGTCTCGGTGCCTGCGCGGGCGTGCTGGTGGCGCCGGCGGCGCGGCCCTGGCCCTGGCATGACTTCCTCGATGCCACGCATGTCGCCCCGGTGGGCTGCCGGGACGAGGAGGCACTGCTGCCGGTCGGCCTGCGCTCGTTCCAGGGCTACCGGCTGCTGCACGAATATTTCGCCTTCCCGCAGCGCTTCCTGTTCATGGACCTGCGAGGCATCGGTCCGGCGGTGCGGCGCTGCGCCGGCAACGAGCTCGAGATCGTGCTGCTGTTCGAGCGGGGCGATGCGGGCCTGGAGAGCGTGGTCGACCGTGCCAGCTTTTCGCTGTTCTGCGCGCCCGCGATCAACCTGTTCCCGCGCCGTGCGGACCGCATCCACCTGGGCGACGCCAGCCATGAATACCACGTGGTGCCGGACCGCACGCGGCCGATGGATTACGAAGTGTACGAAGTCGGCAGCGTGGTCGGCCATGGCGTGGGAGCCGACAGCGAACAGCGTTTCGCGCCGATCTATTCGGCCTGCCACGAGAACGCGGCGGACCAGGCCTATTTCACCGTGTTGCGCGAGCCGCGGCTGCCGTCGGAAGCGCAAAAGCGCAACGGCTTCCGTTCCAGCTATGTCGGCAGCGAAGTCTTCATCTCGCTGGTCGATCCCGCCGAGGCGCCGCACCGCCACAGCCTGCGGCAACTGTCCGTTGCCACCTTGTGCACCAACCGCGACCTGCCGCTGCAACTGCCGCTCGGCGCCGGCGAGTCCGATTTTTCTCTGGACATCGCCGCGCCCGTCACGGCGATCCGCTGCGTGAGGGGGCCGTCGAAACCCTGTTCGCCCACCTGGGACGGCGCCGCGGCCTGGCGCTTCATCAGCCACCTGTCGCTCAACTACCTGTCGCTGCTCGATGTCGGCGAGAACAGGGAAGCCGAAAACAAGGGGGACGGGAGGAAGGGGGACGGGAGCAGGGGGGGCCGGCACACAGGAGACGGAAACGATAGTGCGGCGGTGCTGCGCCAGATGCTGGGGCTGTATGCGGCCGGGAGCGAGCACGGCATGCGCAGCCAGATCGACGCGCTGCGTGCCGTGCGCGCGGCCGCCACCGTGCGGCGCCTGCCCGGTGGCGGCCCGATCGCGTTCGGCCGCGGTATCCGCATCGACCTGGAAGTCGATGAAATGGGCTTCCAGGGCGGCAGCGCCTACCTGTTCGGCAGCGTGATGGCCGAATTCTTCGCCCGCCACGCCTCCATCAATGCCTTTACCGAAACCGTGCTGCGCTCCACCGCGCGCGGCGAAATCTTCCACGGAGCGCCGCGATGCGGGACCAGGCCGATCATCTGACATTCTTCCAGTCGCTGGCCCAGGCGCCTTACCGGGTCGACTTCTTCCACGCCATGCGCCGGATCGAGTGCCTGTTCCCGCACCTGCCGCGCCTCGGCACGGCGCTGCGCCCGGCGGACGAGCCGGTGCGCCTGGCGCAGGAACCGGCGCTGACGTTCGCACCGGCCACGCTGTCGTCGTTCGGCACGCCGCCGGGCGCGGTGGCGCCGCGGCTGCAGGTGCGCTTCTTCGGCCTGCTCGGTCCCAACGGGCCGCTGCCGCTGCACCTGACGGAGTTCGCCAGCGAGCGGCTGCGCCACGGCGACGATGCCACGCTGGCGAGCTTCCTGGACATTTTCCACCACCGTTTCCTGGCGCTGTTCTACCGCGCCTGGGCGAATGGCCAGCCCACGGTGAACCTCGACCGCCCGCGCGACGACCGGTTTTCGTTCCACCTGGGCGCGCTGTGCGGGCTGGGCGACGCCACGCTGCGCGACCGCGATGCCGTGGAGGACTTCGCCAAGCTGTTCCATGCCGGGCTGCTGGCGCGGCAGGTGCGCAACGGCGACGGGCTGGTGGCGCTGCTGGCCGGCTATTTCCGCCTGCCTGTCGAGCTCGAACCGTTTGTCGGCCACTGGATGGCGTTGCCGCGAGACGAATGCACGCGTCTGGGCGCCGCCGCCGGGCGGGGTGGCCGGGGACAGCACCATGGGCTGGGCACCGGCGCCGTGCTGGGCAGCCGGGTGTGGGACCGCCAGCACAAGTTCCGCCTGCGCCTGGGCCCGCTGACCCTGGCGCAATACGAGAGCTTCCTGCCGGGCGGCACGGCCCATCCGCGCCTGCTGGCGTGGGTGCGCCAGTACCTGAACGTGGAACTCGCGTGGGATGTGCGCCTCGTGCTGCGGCGCGAGCAGGTGCCGCAGGCCCGCCCGGGCCGCTTCGGGCGGCTGGGCTGGACCACCTGGCTCGGCCGGCAGCCCCACGCGGCGGATGCGGGCCACCTGGTCATCGACATGGAGCGCACCGCAGCGAACATGGCGGCGCACGCCGCCTGAAGAAAGGAACCATCATGGCAGACATCAGCCGCGTCGCCCTGTTCGGCAAGCTGGACAGCCTGGCCTACAAGGCCATCGAAAGCGCCACCGTGCTGTGCAAGCTGCGCGGCAATCCCTATGTGGAACTGGAGCACTGGCTGCTGCAGATCCTGCAGGCGCAGGATTCCGACCTGCAGCGCATCGCCCGCCACTTCGACATGAATCCGTCGCGCCTGGCGGCCGACATCACCGCCGCGCTGGACCGCCTGCCGCGCGGCTCCACGTCGATCAGCGACCTGTCCACCCACATCGAGAACGCGGTCGAGCGTGCCTGGGTCTACGGCACGCTGATGTTCGGTGAAACGCAGGTGCGCACCGGGCACCTGGTGGTGGGCATGCTGAAGACGCCGTCGCTGCGCAACACGCTGGTGGCCATCTCGCCGCAGTTCGAGCGCGTCAAGCTCGACACGCTGACCGAGGAGTTCGCGAAAATCCTGGCCGGCTCGCCCGAAGCGGTGGCGCCGGTGGCCGACGCCCACGCCGCGCCCGGCCGGCCCGGCGGCGCCATGGCACCGGCGCAGCTCGGCAAGCAGGAAGCCCTGAAGCGCTTCGCCGTCGACCTGACCGCGCGCGCCCGGAATGGCGAACTCGATCCGGTGACGGGGCGCGACGAGGAAGTGCGCCAGATCATCGATATCCTGATGCGCCGCCGCCAGAACAATCCGATCCTGACCGGCGAGGCCGGGGTCGGCAAGACGGCGGTGGTGGAAGGCTTCGCCGCCCGGATCGCCGGCGGCGACGTGCCGCCCGCGCTGAAGGAGGTGTCGCTGTACACGCTGGACATCGGCCTGCTGCAGGCCGGCGCCAGCATGAAGGGCGAATTCGAGAACCGGCTGCGCCAGGTGATCGATGAAGTGCAGAGCGCGCCGAAGCCCATCATCCTGTTCATCGACGAGGCGCATACGCTGATCGGCGCCGGCGGCGCGGAAGGCACGGGCGACGCGGCCAACCTGCTCAAGCCGGCGCTGGCGCGCGGCACGCTGCGCACCATCGGCGCCACCACCTGGACCGAATACAAGAAGTACTTCGAGAAGGACCCGGCGCTGACCCGCCGCTTCCAGCTGGTGCAGGTCGCCGAACCGGACGAGGAAAAAGCCATCCTGATGCTGCGCGGCGTCGCGATGACGCTGGAAAAACACCACCGCGTGCAGGTGCTCGACGAGGCGATCGAAGCGGCGGTGCGCCTGTCGCACCGCTATATCCCGGCGCGGCAGTTGCCGGACAAGGCCGTCAGCCTGCTCGACACCACGTGTGCGCGGGTGGCCGTCAGCCAGCATGCCACCCCGGCCGAGGTGGAAGACAGCGGGCGGCGCATCGCCGCGCTCGACGTCGAACTGGGCATCATCGGCCGCGAGGAAGCGGTCGGCATCGATGTCGGCGAGCGGCGCAACGCCGCACAGGGTCGCCTGGACGCGGAAAAAGAGCGGTACCAGGCACTGGAAACGCGCTGGGCCAGCGAGAAGGCGCTGGTCGACCAGGTGCTGGCGCTGCGCCGGCAGCTGCGTGCCGGCGGCGCGGAAGTGGATGGCGGAGCGGCAACGCTGGCGCCGGCGGAAACTTCCGTGGCGGCCAGCCCGGCGGGAAGCGTCACCGGAAGCGCGGCAGGCAGTGCGCCGGGGAGTATCGCGGGAAGCCTGGCAGCAGGCGTGTCGGGAAGCGTGCCGCAAAGCGGGGAAGGCGCGGCATCGGCGGCGGCCATGACGTCCGTGACGCCGATGACGCCGATGACACCCGAAACCCGCGCCGGACTGCTGGCCGAGCTGCACGGCCTGCAAGGGCAGCTGCGCGAACTGCAGGGCGAATCTCCGCTGATCATGCCCTCCGTCGATGCGCTGGCGGTGTCCGGCGTGGTGGCCGACTGGACCGGCATCCCCGTCGGGCGCATGGTCAAGAACGAAGTCGCGGCCGTGCTGAAGCTGGCGGATACGCTGGGTGAACGCGTGATCGGCCAGCGGCACGGGCTCGACATGATCGCCCGCCGCGTGCAGACGTCGCGCGCCCGGCTCGACAATCCGAACCGGCCGGTGGGCGTGTTCATGCTGTGCGGGCCGTCCGGCGTGGGCAAGACCGAGACGGGCCTGGCGCTGGCCGAGGCGCTGTACGGCGGCGAACAAAACATCATCACCATCAACATGAGCGAATTCCAGGAAGCGCACACGGTGTCCACGCTGAAGGGCGCGCCGCCGGGCTACGTGGGCTATGGCGAAGGCGGCATCCTGACCGAGGCGGTGCGCCGCAAGCCCTACAGCGTGGTGCTGCTCGACGAGGTGGAAAAAGCCCATCCGGACGTGCATGAACTGTTCTTCCAGGTCTTCGACAAGGGCTGGATGGAAGACGGCGAAGGCCGCTACATCGACTTCAAGAACACGCTGATCCTGCTGACCTCGAACGTGGGCAGCGAGCTGATCATGAAGCTGTGCAAGGACCCGGAGCTGATGCCGGCGCCGTCCGGCATTGCCGAGGCGCTGCGCGAACCGCTGCTGAAGGTGTTCCCGGCGGCGTTGCTGGGCCGCCTCGTCGTGATCCCGTATTTTCCGCTGTCGGACGAGATGCTGGCCAACATCATCCGCCTGCAGCTGGGCCGCATCCGCACCCGCATCGCCGAACAGCACCATGTGCCATTCACCTGCGACGAAGCGGTGGTGAGCCTGATCGCCAGCCGCTGCAACGAGCTGGAAAGCGGCGCCCGGGTGATCGACGCGCTGCTCACCAACACGATGCTGCCGAAGATCAGCGAGCAATTCCTGCTCGGCATCATGGGCGGCAACCCGGTGCGGCGGGTGGAAGTGAGCGTGCAGGATGGCGAGTTTGTCTACCGGTTCGACTGAGCGATGAACGGCAAGGGGGAGTTCGGCATGCGCAGGACGATGGAAATCGTGACACCGCTGGGCGAGGGCGCGCTGCTGTTCCACCGCATGCAGGCGCGCGAGGAATTGTCGCGCCTGAGCGAGTTCGACATCGAGCTGCTGGGCGAGCGCGGCGATATCGACATCGACGGGATCCTCGGCAAGAACGTCACGGTCATGCTCGAGCAGCTCGACGACAGCGTGCGCCACTTCAACGGCTATGTCACCCGCTTCGCCCAGGCCGGCAGCCACGGCCGCTATCACCTGTACCGCGCGACCGTGCGCCCCTGGCTGTGGTTCCTCACCCGCACGGCGGACTGCCGCATCTTCCAGGAAGCGACCGTGCCCGAGATCCTGCGCCAGGTGTTCAGCGACCACGGCGTGGCCGACGTGACCTTCAGCCTGACCGAGACTTACCGCAAGTGGACGTACTGCGTGCAGTACCGCGAAACGGACTTCAACTTCGTCAGCCGCCTGATGGAGCAGGAGGGCATCTATTACTACTTCACGCACCAGGAAGGGCGCCACACGCTGGTGCTGGTCGACGCCATCAGCGCGCACGGCAGCGCCGCCGGGTGCGAAACGCTGGATTTCATCGCGGCCGAGCGCGTGGTGCGGCCCGAGAAGGAATACATCAGCCAGTGGCACCATGCCCGTGAAATCCAGGCCGGCAACTACGCGCTGGAGGACTACGACTTCGAGCGCCCCAGCGTGGACCTGGCGGTGTCGACGCGGATCCGCCGCCAGCACGTGCTGGGCGATTACGAGATCTACGACTACCCGGGTGAATATGTGCAGGCGGCGGAGGGCGACCAGGCGGTGCGCTGCCGGCTCGACGAATGCCAGACCCGGTTCGACCAGGCGCGCGGCGAAACCAATGCGCGCGGCCTGCGCGTGGGGCATCTGTTCACGCTGAACGGGCAGGCGCGCGCCGACCAGGATGGCGAATACCTCGTCATCGCCGCCACGCACCAGCTGGCATCGAACGAGTTCGAATCGTTCGACAGCGCGCACCCGGGGGCCACCTACAGCTGCGCCTTCACGGCGCTGGGCAGCCGGCAGCAGTTCCGCCCCGCGCGCACGACCCGCAAGCCGTTCGTGCAGGGGCCGCAGACAGCCGTGGTGGTGGGCCCGGCCGGCGATGAAATCTATACCGACAGCTATGGCCGCGTAAAAGTGCAGTTCCACTGGGACCGTTATGGCAAGAAGGACGAGAACAGCTCGTGCTGGATTCGCCCTTCGCACCCTTGGGCGGGCAAGAACTGGGGCATGGTCGCGATCCCCCGCATCGGCCAGGAAGTGATCGTCGATTTCCTCGAAGGCGATCCGGATCGCCCGATCGTCACCGGCCGGGTGTACAACGCCGAGCAGATGCCGCCCTACGCGCTGCCGGCCAACATGACGCAGACGGGGATCCTCAGCCGCTCGTCGAAAGGCGGCACGGCCGCCAACGCCAACGAACTGCGCTTCGAGGACAAGAAGGGCGCCGAACAGGTGTACCTGCACGCCGAGAAGAACCAGGACATCGAGGTGGAAAACGATGAAACGCACTGGGTGGGCCACGACCGGCGCAAGGCCATCGACCACGATGAAACCACGCAGGTAAAGCACGACCGCACCGAAACGGTGGGCAATAACGAAACCATCGCGATCGGCGTGCACCGCAGCGAACAGGTGGGCAGCAACGAAACGATCGTGATCGGCGTAAACCGCACGGAAACCGTGGGCGCCAACGAAACGATCACGATCGGCGCCAACCGCACGATTTCGGTGGGCGCCAGCGAAACGGCGACCGTGGCGCTGCAGCGCACCCACACGGTAGGGGTCAACGAGACCATTACGGTGGGCGGCGCGCAGGAAGTCACGGTGGGCGCGGCGCAGCTGGTCACGGTCGGCGCGGTGCAGGCGGTGAGCGTGGGCGCCGCGCAGTCGCTCAGCGTGGGCGCCGGGCAGACGGTCAGCGTGGGCACCGACATGAGCGAGGACATCGGCGGCGACCAGTCGTCGTCGGTCGGCAAGGGCCGCTCCGCCAAGGTCGGCAAGGACGATGTGCTCAACGTCGGCAAGAACCTCGTCATCGAAGCGGGCGACTCGGTGACGATCAAGACGGGCGCCGCCAGCATCACGATGAAGAAGGATGGCTCGGTGCTCATCAAGGGCAAGAACATCACGGTCGAGGGATCCGGCAAGATCGGCGTCAAGGCCAGCAGCAACGTGGTCATCAAGGGCAGCAAGGTCGCCATCAACTGACAAAGGGGTATCCATGGACATCGCGGCAGACCCGTTCGATCCGATCGTTGCCGATGGCGGGGAAGGCGCGCACGGCGCTTCCAGGCCTGCGGTGGCCGGGCCGCAGGCACCGATTCCCGCAATGCCGATGCCTGAGATGCCCGTGCTGGAGATGCCGGTGCAGCAGGCGCCGGGGACTCCGGTGCCGCCGGCGCAGATGCAGCTGCCCGTCGTGCTGTTGCGGTTCGTCGGCTTCGACCTGGACGACCAGCCGCTGGTCGCCGGCATCGCCAGCCTGCCCGGCCACGTGGTGAGGGCGCGCAGCACCGTGCCGCTGCGCCGCCTCGAAGTGGGCGCCGAAGTGGTGGCCGTGCTGGAAGGCGGGCTGCCGGAGCGGCCGCTGATCCTGGGCGTCATCCAGCATGAGCGCAGCCCCGAACCCGCGCCGGCCGTGGAGCCGGGGAACGTGGCGTGGTGCGATGGCGAGCGCGTGGAAATCCGCGCCGAGCGGGAAGTCGTGCTGCGCTGCGGCGACGCCAGCATCACGCTCACGCGCGCCGGCAAGGTGATCATCAAGGGCAACTACATCGTCAGCCGCTCCACCGGCTGCAACAAGATCAAGGGTGCAGCCGTCGACATCAACTAGGAGTCGCGCATGTGGCAGCTCGAGAACAGCACTCCCTTCGCGGCGGAACGTGGCTGGGCGCGCGACCGCGACGGCGCCGAGATCTGGCTGGTCGCCGTCAAGGCCACCTTCGACATCGCCCCGGACGGCAGCACGGCGGTGTCGGCCATCCAGCCGCCCGTGCTGCGCATCCCGGAATACCACGGCGAGGCCGCCATGAGCAGCATCCGCTACGAGGCCGACCTGGTGCTGGCCAAGAAGACCACCGACATCATCGTGGTCGGCAACGCGCATGCGCCCGGCGGCCAGCCCGTGACGCAGTGCGATGCGGGCTTCCGTGTCGGCCCGCTGCAGAAGGTCGTGCGCATCTTCGGCGACCGCCACTGGGCCGGCGGGCGCCTGTCCGAACCGGAACCGTTTACGGTGATGCCCCTCGTGTACGAGCGCGCCTATGGCGGCCTCGACAGCAAATCGGCGCGGCCCGACCGGGACTGGGACTGGCGCAACCCCGTTGGCTGCGGATTCGCCGCCGCGAAAGAGCACCTGGCCGGCATGGCCGCGCCCAACGTGGAATTCCCGGACAGCCTGACCGCCGCCTGGGACGACCGGCCGGAGCCGGCCGGCTTCGGCGCGTTCGCCGGCCACTGGCAGCCGCGCGCGGCATTCGCGGGCACCTACGACGATGCCTGGATGCGCGAACGGCAACCGCTGCCGCCGGCCGACTTCGACGAGCGTTTCTACCAGTGCGCGCCGCGCGACCAGCAGGCGGCGCAATTCCTGAAAGGGGGCGAGCCGGTCGCGCTGGTCAACCTGTCGCCGCACGGGCGCCTGCAGTTCGCGCTGCCGAAGCTGCGCCTGGGCTTTGAAACCCGCTTCTTCGATGGCAGCAGCGAAGTCCACACCGTGCGCAACCTCCACACGGTGATCATCGAGCCGGATTTTCCCCGCGTCTCGCTGGTCTGGCATTCGGCGCTGCCATGCCACTTCAAGGTGCAGCTGCTGGAGCGCACCACGGTCACGCTGAAGGACGACCTGAGCGCCGGCGGGCGGCCCGGCGCGCCGGTCGGGTTCGCGGTGGGCTGACGTGAACGGCGAACCCATCCATATTGCCGCGCCGGGCGCGGCCACCGCCGTGGGCCGGGATGCATGGGCCAGCGCCGCGGCCGTGCGGGCCGGCATCAGCGGCTTTGTCGAGCACCCGTGGATGATCGATCGCGCGGGCGAGCCGATGCGCGCGGCGCCGGCGCCCTGGCTGGACCCGGGATTGTCGGGCGCCGCGCGCCTTGCCGCGTTGCTGCTGCCCGCGGTCGCGCAGGCGCTGTCGCCGGTGACGGACTTGCCGGAAGGCGCGGAACCGGTGCGCACGGGGCTCGTGCTGGGGCTGCCGGCACCGAGGCCGGGGCTGGATGCGGACGTGCGGGCGGCGCTGGTGGCAGCGGTGCGCGCAGGCTTCGGCGACCGGCTGGCGGGCATCGAGGTATTCCCGGCCGGCCATGCGGCGGGCCTGCTGGCGCTGGGCGCCGCGGCCAGGCTGCTCCACCAGGGTGCGCTAGATGCCTGCGTGGTGGCCGGGGTCGACTCCTACCTGGAGGCGGAAACGCTGGAGTGGCTGGAGCATTGCGGGCAACTGCACGGCGCCGGCACGCTGAACAACGCGTGGGGTTTCGTGCCCGGAGAAGGGGCGGGAGCCGTGCTGGCGATGCGGCGCCCGGTCGCGGCACGCCTGGGCTGCGGCTCGCTCGGCAGGATCCTGTCGGTCGGCGCGGGCATGGAAGCCTGCCGGATCAAGACCCGCACCGTGTGCACCGGTGCCGGGCTGACACAGGCGTTCCGCCAGGCGCTCGCGCCGCTGGCCGGCGGCGATGGCGCGATCACGGACGTCTATTGCGACATGAACGGCGAGCCTTACCGCGCCGACGAGTATGCGTTCACGGCCGTGCGCACGAAGGAGGCGTTCGTATCGGTGTCGGACTTCATCGCTCCCGCCGACTGCTGGGGCGACGTGGGCGCCGCCGGCGCGCCGCTGCATCTGGCACTGGCCGCCATCGCCGGTGCCAAGGGCTATGCGCGCGGCAAGCTGGCGTTCACCTGGGCCAGCGCGGAAGGCGGCGAGCGCGCGGCCGCGCTGATGGCGACGGGCTGGCGATGAGGAGGACGCCATGCCGGTAACGATCAAGGTCAACGGCGCATCGAATTCGCTGGTGCACAAGGGCAGCAACTGCGTGTCCATCGCCACCATCCCGGACGTGTGCAAGACACCGACGCCGGGCGGCCCGGTGCCGATCCCGTATCCGAACATCTCGCAATCGATCACGCTGGCCAAGGGCACCACCACGGTGAAGGCCGACGGCGGCATGATGATCGCCATCAAGGGCTCGGAATTCTCGCTGTCGAACGGCGACAACCCCGGCGTGGCCGGCGGCGTGAAGTCCAGCACGTTCATGAAGGAATCGACGTGGATCCTGTATTCGTTCGACGTCAAGATGGATGGCAAGAATGCCTGCCGGCTGACGGACAAGAAATTCCAGAACCATGAAAACACCGTCGATATCGCGGGGGCGTTCCAGATTCCCGTCATCCCGGCCGGCCTGACGGAGATCCAGATGATCGCGTGCGCGATCGATTGCTGCGACAAGGCCAGCTACGTCAAGAGCGACCACAAGGATGAGGGCAAGGACTGCCGCGCCCTCAGCACGACCAAGCATTCCTGCGTGATGCATGCGCTGCGCACGTCGAAGGCGGCAAAGAAGGCCGGGATCAAGGCATCGCCCCGATTCCCGAAACCGCCGAAGAAGGCACGGCTGATCCCGGATGTGATGTTCGGCGACCGCATCATCGATGCCAAGTTTCCATGCAAGAAAAAGGTGCCTGCGCCGCTGAAGGGAAAATGGCCGTCGGACCTGACGAAGACGTCGGCGCAGATGATGACCCAGAAGGAACGGACCAGCTACAAGAAGATTCCCGGCGTGAAGAAGGTCGACGCCATGACCCCGCGCGACGCGGCGAACAAGAAAGGAAGCTGCACATGCACCTACAAGAAGAGGTAACGAGCCAATGACGAAACCAGGGACGAAGAACGCCACGCCGGCGGCCGGCGACATCGCCGGCGCACAGGCCATCATCGAACTCGCCGAAGACGTGCGCCTCGTTGCGCTGGGCTACACGATGTCGGTGTACACCAACAAGCTGCTGTCGCAGCAGCCCAAGGGCGTGCTGTCAGCGTATGACCGCTACCTGCGCCTCTACCAGCGTGAACTGCCGCCCTACTATGCGACCGAGAACATGAGCCGCCACAAGAAGGCAAGCAAGGCCACGTTCGACCTGCTGGCCACGTGGCTGCAGCCGGGCGCGCCTCCACGCGAGTTCATCAGCCTGGACCTGCAGGCCACCGGATCGCCGAACGATGCGCCGCGCGACAGTTTTCATGTGTACGGGACCGAGCCGGCCTACCCGGACCATTCGGAAGACGATGCCAGGGTCATTGCCATGTCGCTGGACCCCGCCGTGTGCGATGCCGCCACGCTGCTGGAGGTGTTCGTCGATACCTGCTCGGCCATCGAGTTCCGCTCGGCCCTGGCGGGCTTCGGCATGAACACCTCGCGCTACGAGGAAGAAGAGGCGCAGACGCATGCGTGGGCGATGGGCATGCGCTTTCGCGCGCTGGACATCCCGCGCATGGTGGACGACGCGCTCGCCGTGGGCAGCGATGGCGTCAAGGGCGTGGGCTGGCTGACCGCGCTGGGGCCGGAAATCCTGGACCAGCTCGGCGGCAAGGCGGCACTGCGCAAGGCCTTGCCGGCCGAGGTGGCGTTGATCGACCTGCCCAACGGGATTGTCCTGAAGGCTGGCGAGGCACCCATCCTGGGCGACCGGAACCGGCGCGAACCGCTCGCGCACTACCAGAAGATCTACGGCCTGCTGGCACCGTGGATCGACCGTGCCGCGAAACGCTCGCCCTCGTTCAACCTTGAAACCGATTATGTCGACCGCACCGAAGCTTGGTTCCACCGCCTGGCCGACGCGTGACGCGCTGCCGTTGCTGGTGCTGCAGGGCATGAGCGCCGCCACGGTGCACGTGGCGGTCAGCTACCAGTTCGCTCGGCCGCCGGCCGTCGCCGACCAGCAGGCTGTATCGAACGCCATGCACGCGCTGGCCAATGCAGGATTTCGCGGTGCCTTTCCGTGCAGCGGCATAGCGGGCCCCAGCTCCATGGAGTTCCTGGGGGCCGCGCTGTCATCGGAGGCATGCGGTCTCCAGTTACTACAGCTCTGCAACATCGACGAACGCGCCTTCCAGCTGTTGCGCAACATGGTTGCCAGGCTGCGGGCAGAGAAGGTGCTGGTCGACTCGATCCAGGTGATGGACACGGAACATATTCATGCCCAGCCGGTGCAACCCGACTGGCCGGACGAGGACAACGAGGAGGCGGCCTATCCCACCCCGGGTGCGCGTGCCGCCGCGCTGCTGGCCTTCGAGGACACCGATTTCTCCAAGGTGCGCCGCTGCCTCGTCGAGGTGGACAACCGCCTGTTCCCGGACCAGGTCACGCGGTTCGCCGCGTGGGTGCGGCCCTGGTACGCGCTGCTCGAAGCGGGAGCGTTCGCCATGCCGGTGGGCCATCCGGCGGTGACCGACTCGATTGCGGGTTTCGTCAGCCAGTTCGATCCGGTGACGATCGAGGTGGCGGTGGACCGCTTCATGGCCAGCGAATGTGCCTGGGGAATCCTCGCGAACATGGTGTGCGCGTTCGACTGGCAGCCGCGCACGCTGGCGGCAATAGCCGTCGACTGACGCCGCCCGGGACAGCGACCAGCCATGCATGCGATCTCGGAACAGCCACTCCCGCATATCGTCGCGCAGCACGCCGAGGAAGCCGTGCTGCTGTTCGCGCGCCGTGGGGCATTCGTGAACGCCCCCCACGTCGGCTTGCGCGAGCTGGGCCGTTTCGATGAACGCCTGGCCGCCCACCTCGACGGGCTGGCCGTGGCGGGCGGGCACGCGCAGGCGCTATCCATGAACGCCGTGCTGGCAGAGGGCGCGGGCGGCATGTTCGTCGCCGCGGTACTGGCGCTCGACAGCGGGCATGCGGCACACCTGGCCACGCTGTTCGCGCTGGCGGAAGGGGCCGCGCCGCTGCGGCCGGCGCTGGCCGCGGGCTTCGGCTGGGCTTCGGGGCAGCGGCTGAAGGGTACTATCGCACCGCTGCTGCGTTCGGGCGACGCGTTCCGGCACGCCATCGGCCTGGCGGCCTGCGCCATGCACCAGGTGGACTGCGGCAATGTCCTGGATACGGCGCTGGGGCATGCCGATGCGCAGGTGCGCGCCCGCGCGTTGCGGATGGCCGGGGAGGGCGGCCGCACCGATGCGCTGCCGGCATGCGCGGCGGCGCTGCGGGATGGCGACCCGGAGTGCCGGCTGTGGGCGGCCAGGTCGGTCGCACTGCTCGGCAAACCCGCGCAGGCCGCCGCCGCGCTGCAGGCCGGCGCCCTGGAGCGGACCGGCGCCGGCACCCGTGCATTTCGCCTGCTGCTGAAAGTACTGGCCCTGCCGGATGCCAATGCCTGGCTGAAGGCGGTGGCACCGGCGCTGCCGGACCGGCGGCTGCTGGTGCAAGGCGCCGGCATCAGCGGCGACGTGGCGTACGTGCCCTGGCTGATCCGGCTGATGGACGAGCCGCCGCTGGCCCGCCTGGCCGGCGAAGCGTTCGCCACCATTGCCGGGGTGGACATTGCCGCGCTTGCCCTCGATCGCCCGCCCCCCGGCGCCGCCGCCGCGGGCCCCAGCGACGATCCGGACGATGACGACGTGGCGATGGACGACGACGACGCCTTGCCTTGGCCCGACGGCGCCGCGGTCAGCGCATGGTGGGCGGCGAACGGCAAGCGCTTTGCCCCGGGCGTGCGCTACTTCATGGGCCAGGCGCCGGCGGTAGCGCACTGCCAGGGCGTGCTGCGCGACGGCGGCCAGCGCCAGCGCATCGCCGCGGCCGAGTACCTGTGCCTGCTGCAGCCCGGCACGAAGCTGTTCCAGACCGCCGCGCCGGCGTGGCGGCAGGCGCGCTGGCTGAGCGCGATGGGCTGACGCATGCATGCCCGCGTCGTGTTTGCCGTGCTGGCGCTGGCCTTCCTCGCCGCAGCGGCCGTGCGGCTGTTGCGGGATGGCGGATTGCGGCCGGCCAGCAAGACCTGGCTGCTGGTCGCGGCGCTGTTCGGCGCGACCAGCGCGTGGCTGTGGCTCCAGTGATGCGCGGCGCGGTTATTTGCACGCATGGTGGGGAAGTTTGCAGCGCCACCCTGCTAGAATTTGAGTGCTGATCATTGCCCGTCATGCCATGAAGTCAAGTGTCATCCGGCACATTACATGGAACCAACGCAGGCAGATCGTGGGAGCGCTGATGTTGACGATCAAGGCAGTTTCCTACAACGGCCAGGCCACCGAGGTGCCGCTGGCCGGCGAGTTCGGCGAACTGGGCGGTGTCATCGGCCGCGCCGACGGCAATGCGCTGGTCCTGCCCGACCCGGACCGCTACGTGTCGCGCATGCACGCCATGGTCCTGTTCCGAAATGGCCGCCATGTCATCCGCGACCTGAGCAACGCGTCGCCCGTCTTCGTCAACGACCGCCCGCTCGGCCATGGCAACGAAGCCACGCTGGCCGACGGCGACGAATTGCGCATCGGCGGCTATACGCTCGCCGTCGCCGATGCGCGCGTCTCGCCTGCCGTGCCTCCTGCGGCGCCGCATGCCGGGCTCGCCGCCAGATCTCCAGCCGCGCCTCCCGCCGGGTCCCCCGTCCTGTCCCCCGTCCTGTCCCCTGTCATGTCCCCATCGCTGCCCCCGAACCTGCCCGCGGGCCCGCCATCGGCCATGCCGGCGATGCGAGACACGGAACCCCGGCTGGCGGGCGTGCCGAAAGACGACCCGCTCGGCCTGTTCGACAGCGCCGCCGCGCCGTCATCGGGCGGCTTCTCCCCTGCGCCGCCGTCGGGCAGCTTCGCCCATGCGCCGGGCGCCGGGGGCATCCCGGACGACTTCAGTTTCTCCGAGCTGGTGCCGCGCGCGCCCGCGCCGGATCCGCGCCAGCCCCTGCCGGACGATTTCGACCTGGGGCTCGGCCAGGCCCCACGGACCGATATCAACCAGTTCTACGACCTCGGTCCCGCCGCCGGCAGCGAGCTGTTCCCCGACGGCCATCCGCTGGCGCCCGGCGGCGCGAACGGATCCGGCGCGGCAAGCGTGGACCCGCTCGTGGCGATCGGCGCGGTGCCCGCGCCGAAGCCCGCGCCGGCCAGCCAGCGCGACGACGCACCGGAAATCCGCAGCGCCTTCACGCCGCCGGCGGCGCAGCACGCCGAGCCGTCCCATCCAGACGGTCCGGCGGACGGCGGCAACATGGTGGTCTCGTGGAACGCACCGGACGAGCTGCCGGGCGGCGACGGCATCAAGACGATGATCGTCCAGTCGCCGGCCAGGCAGGCCCGCGGGCGGCAGGCGGAAACGCCCACCACCCAGCCAGGCCCGGTGCTTGCGCCGGAGCCGACGGCCCGGGCTGCCGAGCCTGCCGCCACGGCGCAGCCAGCCGCCACGGGACAGCCAGCCGCCGGGGCGCGCGCCGCCACCTCGGCAGCGCCGGTCGCCCATCCGCCGCCGGTGCCGAGTCCGCAGCCGAACGTGCAACCGCAGGCGGACCCGCATCCCCACGGCGCCCCGAACTTGCAACCGGCTCCGCCTCCGCGGGCGCCCCACGGCGCACCGCCGGCGCACGCGATGCCGCCAGGTCCGGCAATGCGCTCATCCCAGGCCGTACAGCCAGCCCCCGCCATGCCATCGGAATCCGGCGCGCAGCCTGCCGGGAACGCCCAGGCGGACAGTGCCGAGCTGTTGCGCGCCTTCCTGGCCGGGGCCGGCGTGCCCGACCTCGACGTGCGGGGCCCGCTCACGCCGCAGATGATGCACACCTTCGGCCAGCTGCTGCGCGAGGCGACCCAGGGCACCCTGGACCTGCTGCTGTCGCGTGCCGTCATCAAGCGCGAGATCCATGCCGAGATGACGATGATCGTCACGCGCGAGAACAACCCGCTGAAATTCTCGCCGAACGTGGAAGTGGCGCTGACGCACCTGCTGGCGCCGCGCGGCCAGGGTTTCATGCCGCCGCTGGTGGCGATGAAGGATGCCCACGACGACCTGCGTGCCCACCAGTTCGCATTCATGGCGGGCATGCGCGCTGCGCTGGCCGGCGTGCTGCAGCGCTTCGATCCGGCGCAGCTGGAGCGCCGCCTGAGCGGCAAGAGCCTGGTCGATACGCTGCTGCCGGCCAACCGCAAGGCGAAGCTGTGGGATCTGTATGCGGAAATGTATTCCGAGCTCACGCGTGAGGCGGAAGACGATTTCCATGCGTGGTTTGGCAAGGCCTTCCTGAACGCCTACGAAGCCCAGCTCGACAAGCTGGCCCGGGGCGACGAGGGCGGCCGCTAGCGCGAAGGCGATCATGGAACTCAAGATCACCGTGTTGTCCAAGCCCGGCGGGCGGCCCGTCAACGAGGATGCGTACGGCTTCTGGTCGAACGAAAGCGCGTGCTGCTGCGTGATGTCGGACGGCGCCGGCGGCCATGCGGGCGGCGCCGTCGCCTCGAAACTGGCGGTGGCCGAAATCCTCGCCTGGTTCCGCCAGCGCCCCGATTGCAGCGCCGGCGGCATCGCCGAAGCGCTGCGGCGGGCCAACAGCGCGATCGTCGCCATGCAGCAGCAATCGCCGCAGTATGCGCGGATGCGCGCCACGGTCGTCGTGCTGGCCGTCGACCCGGCGCGCGGCACGGCGATCTGGGGGCATATCGGCGACACCCGCCTGTACTGCTTTCGCGACCGGCGCATCATCCTGCAGACGCGCGACCACAGCGTGCTGCAAAGCATGGTGGATGCCGGCTACCTGCAATCGGAAGACTTGCGCGGCGCACCGCAGCGCAACCTGCTGCTGGCGGCGCTGGGCGATGGCGCGGAGTTCGAACCGCGCATCGAGGATGCCGCGTTCGCCCTGCGCGACGGCGACATCTTCCTGCTGTGCACGGATGGCTTCTGGGAGTATGTCGATGAATTGCACATGGAGGGCGCGCTGTCGCTTGCCGCTTCGGGCGAAGCCTGGCTGAGGCAACTGGAGAGCCGCGTGATTTCGGAGGGCAGCGAAGGCCAGGACAATTATTCGGCGCTGGTGGTGGCATGCCAGGAGCACGCGCACCAGGAGCACGCGCACGAGAAGCAGGGGCAACCCGAGGCGCCGCCATGACGGGCGGCAAAGGAGTCGAACATGAAAGCGCACGAGCATTCGAAGCATGCGGTACTGGCGGCGTCGCTGCTGGCGCTGCTGTTCCTGGCATTGCCGGGCAACGCACAGGAAGACAAGGTCATGAACCCGCAGGACGTCACCGAAGCGGCGCTGGTCGACGCGCTCGCGCCGGCCGCCCCGGCCAGGACGCGCAGCATCCGCGTCGAAGCGGAAGGCGCGGCGCCGAAGCGGCCCAGCGCGTCGCTGCTGATCACGTTTGAAACCAACTCGGCGCGCCTGACGCAGCAGGCCAGGCAATCGCTCGGCGTGGTCGGCCAGGCGCTGGGCTCGGCGAAGCTGGCGCCGTTCCGCTTTGCCATTGAGGGCCACGCCGATCCGCGCGGCGCGCCGGCGGCCAACCAGCAACTGTCGCAGGCGCGCGCGGAATCGGTGCGGGAATACCTCGTCAAGAACGGCGGGATCGACGATGGACGCCTGCAGGCGGTGGGCAAGGGCGCCAGCGAGTTGATGAACAAGACCGTGCCCGCCGCGCCGGAAAACCGCCGGGTGACGATCGTGAACCTGGACCGGTAGGCGTTCGCTACGGCGCAACCTCCGCGATCGAGAACACCGCGGCGCCGTACGACGGGGAACACTGGGCGGCCGGCACGCCGTCGCAGCGCGCGGTGCCGGCGAACAGCGGGCTTGCGGTGCCCGGCACGCGGGCACCGTTGCTGGCGGTGCCGAGGTCGAACTCGCTGAACGGCGTCAGGACCTTCAGCCCGGCGCCACGGAAGTCGCGCGGCCGGTCGGACACGATGGCGACGAACTGGTTGGTGCCGGGCGGCCCGGCGGCGGTCATGCGCCACGTGGCCCGCGGCAGCGCCAGTTCGCTGCCGGCGGCGATGCGGTTGTCGGCATCGAGGCTGTTCGGGAACAGCAGCCAGAATTGCGTGCGGTCCGTGCCCACCATCAGCAGGTACACATAGCCCGGCCTGGACGAGCGGATGGCGAAGCGCAGCGGATCGACGCCGATGCGCACCTGCGCCCGTTCGATCGAGATCGTCACCGCATGGTCGCGGTTGCGGGCTTCGAACACTTCGTCGAGCGCCCGCACCGGGTCGAATGGCTGCGGCGCCGCCGGCACTGCGGAAGCAGGGTCGGCAGGTGCCGATGCGGTTGGCGAAGGCGTGGCGGCAGGCGGGGCACGCTCAGCCTCGGGCTGCGGGGCGGGCATCACCGGGCCGTCCCGGTCGGCGAGCAGGCTGGTGCCGAGCCCGATGGCCGCGGCGCCGGCCAGGACCAGGCCGCCCAGGCGCAGGCGGTGCCAGGCGGGGGCGGGCGCCGGTTTACCACGCCGCGAACCCTCGCCGTTCCCGCTCGACAGCCCCAGCAGCGCACGCAGTTCGGCGACGCTTTGCGGCCGGTCTTCCGGCTTCACGGCCAGCGCGTGGTCGATGGCGTCCAGCAGCTGCGGGCTGTAGCGGCCGGCCGCCGCCCGGCCCAGCGGCACATGCGGGTCGTCGATCATGCGCGACACGGCCGGCATGGGCGGCTTGCCCGTGATGGCCAGGTACACCACGGAGGCCAGCGCATAGAGGTCGGTCCAGGGGCCCTGCGTCATCGACGGGATGTCGGCGTACTGCTCCACGGGCGCGTAGTCGCGCTTCAGGATCACGGTGAACGCGTCGACCTTGCCGGCAATCGCGCGCCGGGCGGCACCGAAGTCGAGCAGCAGCGGACGGCCATCGTCGAGGATCAGGATATTGTCCGGCGCGATATCGCGGTGGTAGCACTGTTCCTGGTGCAGCAGTTCCAGGGCGTCGAGCAGCGGCGCCAGCAGGGCGCGCAGCCAGGCTTCGTCCGGGGGCGCGGCGCGGTCGCGCAATACCTGCTTCAGCGTGGCGCCGCGATACAGCGGCATCACCATGTAGGCGGTGCCGTTATCTTCCCAGAACCGGTAGACCTTGACGAGCGCGGGATGGTCGAACGCGGCCAGCAGGCGGGCTTCGTTGACGAAACTGCGCAAGCCCGCCTGGAACGTGTCGGCATGCCGGGGCGACTTCAGCGTGACCTGCGCGGTGCCGGCGTGCGCCGCCAGCGCCGATGGCATGTATTCCTTCAGCGCCACGGTGCGCTGCAGCGAGTGGTCGTAGGCCTGGTAGACGATGCCGAAGCCGCCCTGGCCGATGAGGCCGGCGATCTCGAACTCGGCCAGCCGGGTTCCGGAGGGCAGCGCATTGTTGGCGCTTTCCAGGATCACCAGCGGCACGGCGGCCGGCATGATGGTGCGGTCCCCGTCCCGGTCCTCGTTCATGGCGGCGGCCCGTCCGCATCGTCCAGCAGCAGGGCGAACTGGTCGGCGGCCGGCAAGCCGCGGAAACCCAGCAGCCGGGTGGCGGCGCTGGTGGTGGTGTCGCTCCACCAGAGGCTCCTGCCGGCGGCACGGGCGGCATCGGCACCATCGGCAGCCTCGGCAGCATCGGCAGCATCGGCAGAACATGAACCATCGACGCCGCCGGGACGGGCCGCGGCGCCGAGCACGTCCGCGGCCGATACGCCGGCCGGCAGGTGCAGCACCAGCGTGCCCGCCGCCCTGGCCGCCAGCCACGCCGCCAGCCCGTCGCCGGCGCGCTCGTCGATGGCGGGCAGGGCCGGGAAGGGCACTTCGGCCAGCCGCGTTTCAAGCTGCTCCGGCAGGCAGTGGATGTCCAGGCATGCCAGCGCGGCACGGTCGATGGCGGCGAACCACTCGCGCGCCGATGCCACGGTGCGCAGGATGCCCGCATGCGGCGGCACGGCGAGGGCGATCGTCAGCGGGAAATGGCGGCCCACCTTGTCGACACTGGGCATGATCGTGCCCAGCCACGCGCTGTCCCCGCACACGCCCGGCAACAGGGCGAAGTTCCACAGCGGGCCGTTCAGGTAGACGTCGAGCCAGCGATCGCCCAGGGTGGCGCGGCTGGACGCGATGCCGCGCTGCAGCCACGCGTCCCAGGGGCCGATGAAGGCTGGCGGCAGCCGGCGCGAGGCGAAATCGCCCAGCGCCGGCAGCTTGCCGTACCAGCCGGCGACCAGGGCGGGCGCCAGCGTCACAGCACACCCGGGCAGCGGAACTGTTCCAGTTCGGCCAGGCGGAACGGATTGCGCACGCTGCTGGTCAGTACCTCGAACTGGGTGCGGCGGCCGTCCACGTTGAAGGTGGCGACGAACTTCTCGGGCTGGCCCGTGCCATCCACCTGGGCCTGGTCGAACAGGCGGAACAGCGCCCAGGCGCCTTCGTACGTACGGCCCGAGGCGCCGGCCGCGCTGGGCGGCGTCACCTGCAGCCGCACCTGCGTGCTGCCGCGCGGGCCGGGCCACTGCACCTGGGCCGGCACCTGCGGGCCATGGCTGTATTTCACCAGCTGGCCATCGACATCGAGCGTGAATTGCGTGATCGACGCATCCATCATCACCGGCTTCAGTTCCAGCCGCATGCCGGCGGCCGCGCCGCCGCGGAAGAACACGTCGCGGATCACCTGGGCGCGCTGGAACTGCAGCAGCGCGCCGGACGAGCCGCCCATCGTGGCATCGCCCACCGAGCGGAAGCTCCACGGCCGCGTGTTGGTATTCACGTATTGCGCCAGGTTTTTCTGGAAGAAGTCGTCGATCATGCCGCCCGGCGCGAACAGGCGGCTGAAGTCGTCCTGCGTCACGTCGCGCGGGCTGCCCTTGGTGAACGGGTAGCGGCCCGTCACGGCGTTGTTGCAGAACTCGCCCAGCGTGGCACCCATCGCCTGGTTCAGGTTACTGCGCGTCAGGCCCAGGGCCTGGCTGGCGCTGCCCGAGGCCAGCGTGAGCAGGATCGAGCGCACCGGTTCCGGCATCAGCCCGCCCTGGGCCTTGACCTTGTTCGGCACATCGCTGGGCGGCGGCGTGTTGGCGCCCTTCAGCGCCGCTTCGGTGGCCGTCAGCAGCGTGTACAGCTCGTTGATGAGGGAAGTCGTGGCATCGATCGGCGCCGGCTGGCCCGGGCCGGCGCCGGCGACCAGTCGGCGCAGGTCGTCGAAGCGGTCGTCGACGATGCGCTCGGGCTGAGTCTCCCGGGCGGCGGCCGGCTTGACGACTTCGCTGCCGAACAGTTTCATCAGTTCCTTGCGGGTGCTCTCGACCGTATCGCCGGCCTTGTCGGCGATGCTCTTGTCCGCCGCATCGCCCTGCACCAGCGTGACCTCGCGCACGATGGCGCGCAGCAGCGCCGGCAGCGGCGAGTCCGGCATCGACAGCACGCGCGCCGTCTGGATGCTGCCCTGCAGGCTGCCGGCGCGCACCAGCTTGATATCGTCGACAAAGGCGCGCCAGATGCGCGCATAGTCTTCCAGGTACAGGCGCCGCACTTCGTCGAGCTGGCCGGCTCGCTGCGCGGGATCGGTGAAGCGGCGGTCCTTCTCGGCCAGGCCGAGCACCCAGCCTTCCTCGTCGGCCAGCTGGCCGGTCACGCGCGCGGCCTCCTTCAGGAACGCGTTGCGGTAGCCATTCACGCTGTACAGGCCGGGAACGCCGCTGGTCAGCGGCTGCCCGCTGGCACGTGCGAATACCAGCGGCGCGGCCGGGCCGGCGGCCCCCGCCACCGTGAATTCCGGCAGGTCGGCACCGGCGCCGCCGCGCTTGATGCGGTTGTAGATGCGCACCGCCAGCGGCGTGCGGGCCACGGCCTCGCGCGCGCTGGCGATCAGTTGCTGGTCCGCCGGCTGCGGCGCCGTCGGCCGTTCGCCGGCCAGCAGCGCATCGAGGTGCGACTCCAGTTCGCGGCGCTGCTCCAGCGTCACGCTGCGCGGCAGTGAGCTTTCCCAGTCGGCCGTGATGAAGGCTTTCAGCGCCGCGCCCTGGAAATGGCGCGGCTGGTGCAGCATGATGTAGGCCTTCAGCGCTTCGTACAGCAATTCCGGATTGCCGCCGGCGCCCTGCAGCTGCTGGCGCACGCGTGCTTCCAGGCGCGCCAGGAACACGTCGCGCAACAGGTTGCGGTAGGCCGTCTGCGCGGCGGACGCCAGCTTGTCGCCCTGGTACAGGCCCGCGCCCATCGCGAACGGCGCTTCGCCCGGTGCCTGGCCGGGCACGTTGGCCAGGTCGCGCACCGTGCGCAGCACCGGCAGCAGTTCCACCACGTCGGCGCTGCGGTTGGCTTCCAGCGCCCGCACCTGCTGCGAAATCGCATCGAGGCGCTCCTGCACGCCAGCCACGTAGGCGCGGTTGCCCGCATAGCTGACCGCCCACGCCACGATCATCCCGGCCGCCAGCAGGGCGGCCACCGCGAGCGCGCCCAGCTGCACCAGCGCGCGGCGCCGTTCGCGGCGCAGGTTGGTGCCGGCCAGCCCGGCTTCCTGGAACACCACGTCCTTCAGCAGGCGCGTGATGAAGAAGCTCTTGCCGGTGGGCGACTGCGGCGGCAGGATCTTGCGGTCCAGCTGCAGGGCGCGCCCCACGCCGCCCAGCATGCGGTCGATCGGGCTGCCTTCCTGGGTGCCGCTGGTGAAGTACACGCCGCGCAGCAGCGGCCGTTCGGCGAAGCGCGAATCGCTGACGATGCCCTCGACGAACTCGCCGAGGGTGCCCTTCAGCGCCGCGAACTGCTGGGGAAACAGATAGAGCTGCGCGCGTTTCTGCGGGTCTCGTTCGGCCTGCATGCGGTCGACCAGGCGGGCGTTGAGGCGTGCCTCCAGCGCTGCGAATTCGTTGCCGAAATCGGGCGCCGTATCAGCCGGGCCTTCGTTCTTGCCATCAGTCTTGCCCGCGCTTCGCGCCGCACCCGTTGTGGCGTCTTTCCCGGCCGCGTCCCGGATCGGGAAGGTCATGCCCCACACCTGGGCGCGGTCCTCCTTGCCCAGCTCGCCGAAGAATTCCATGAAGCCGGGCAGCAGGTCGAGCTTGGTCACCAGCAGGTACAGCGGGAAGCGTATGTCGAGCTCCTCGTGCAGTTCGTGCAGACGCTTGCGTAGCGTGGCGAGGTGGGCGGCCCGCTCGTCCGGGGACTGGCCGAGCAGGTCGGGCACGCTCAGCGTCAGCAGCGCGCCGTTGATCGGCCGGCGCACGCGGTACTTCTTCAGCAACTGCAGGAAGCCGGTCCACGCCGCGCTGTCCGTCTTCTGGTCGCTTTCCTGCGTGGTGTAGCGGCCGGCCGTGTCCAGCAGCACGGCTTCGTCGGTAAACCACCAGTCGCAGTTGCGCGTGCCGCCCACGCCGCGGATCGCTTCGCGGCCGAACTGCCCGCTCAGGGGGAATTGCAGGCCCGAATGCACCAGCGCGGTGGTCTTGCCCGAGCCGGGCGCGCCGATCAGGATATACCAGGGCAGTTCGTAGACCCATTGCCGGCCCAGGCTGGCCAGCCAGCGCCCCGGTGCGCCGGGCTTGCCGGTGAGGCGTGCCTTGCGCAGCACGTCCACCGCGCCCTCGAAACGCTTGCGCAGCGTGGCCAGTTCCTCGGCGGCCATGGTGTCGCCGGGGCTGGCAGCGGCCGGCGCCTGTTGCAGCAACCCGTTCATCAGGCTGGCATTGGCGCGCCGGGCCTGCCACAGTTTCCACAGCGCCTTGCCCACGTAGACCAGCACGACGAGGCAGATCAGCGCGAGCCGGATGCGGGCCGGTTCCAGCGGCCGGTAGCCGGCGATGGCGACCAGCGGCCCGACATGCCAGATCAGCAGTGCGAAGGCGGCCAGGCCCAGCCCGGTGGTCACGCGGCGGTGCAGCAGCAGGGAGAGCAGGCTTTTCATGGCTCAGTTCCCGGCCGGGACCAGCACGATTTCCACGCGGCGGTTGCGCGCGCGGCCTTCGGCGGTGGCATTGTCGCCGACCGGCCGGGCTTCGGCCTGGCCTTCGGCGCTGTAGCGGCCCGCCGGCGGCGCCTTGCCGGCGATCAGCCCGGCCACCGTGCGCGCCCGTTCCTGCGACAGGTGCCAGTTCGACGGGAAACGCGCCGAGCGGATCGGCTGGTTGTCCGTATAGCCGATCACCGGCACCGAGCCCGGCACGGCCTTCGGCGCGGCGGCGATGCGGTCCAGCACGGCGTGGTAGGGCGCCGACACGGTGGCGCTGCCGGGCGCGAACAGGCCGTCGCCGCGCAGCGTCACCACGCTGCGGCCCTGTTCGTCGCGCACGGCGACCAGGGATTGCTCGATTTCAGGGCGCAGGAAGCCGGCAAGGCGGGGCACCAGGGCAGGCGCGGGGGCCAGGGCGGGCAGGGCGGCGACCGCCACCGGGTCCGGCCTGGCCTCCAGCGCCAGGATGCCGGTGAACACCGGGTCGGAGCGCGCGTTCAGGAAATAGCTGAAGCCCAGGTAGGCGCCCAGCATGGCCAGGCCGAGCACGCCCAGCGCGGCCCACAGGGGCAGCGCGGCCAGCAGCGCCTTGCTCTGCACGGCCACGCCCTGCCAGCGCGGGGACAGGTCGCGTTCGTACTCACCGCGCACCTTGCGCAGCAGCAGGGCCAGCCGTTCGCGCAAGGCTTCCAGCTGCGCGCGGCCATTGTCCAGCACCCGGTAGCGGCCCTCCAGGCCCAGCGCCAGGCAGACGTACATCAATTCGAGCAGGTCGCGGTGCTGGTCCGGTGTTTCGGCCACCTTCGCCAGCAGCTGGAAGAATTTCTCGCCGCCCCACGCCTCGTTGTGGAAGGTGACCAGCAGGCTGTCCCTGGCCCAGCTGCCGGAGCCGCCCCACGGGGTGGAGGCCGCCGCCTCGTCGAGCAGCGTGCACAGCGCATAGCGCGCCGCGATCACCTGTTCCATGGGGATGCCGGCGGCCCTGGCGCGCCGCTCGAATTCGCGTATCTGCTGGGCGAGGAATTCGCGCACGCCGGCCGGATCCGGATGCTGCAGCGTGGCGCGCAGTTGCGGCACCACGCCCAGCAGCGGATTGGCGGCGGCCACCAGCGGATTGAGGCCGGACACCTCGGCCGGCGGTACGTAGCCGGCGCCGGCCACCCCGGCCGCCGCGGCGCCCGGGCCGGCGCCGGCGCGCTGCCGTGCCGCCTGCGCATGCGCCCGGCCGCCCGGCGTGGGTATCACCACGGTATGCTCGGAGTCCGGCAACGCGAATGGATCGTCGTGGCTCATGATCGCCCCTTACTTTCCCAGAATTCCCCAGAATTCCAGTTCCAGGCCGGGAAAATCCCCGGCGATGTGCATGGCCAGCCCGCCGGAGTGCTCCAGCTGGCCCCATAATTCGCCGCTGCGCTCCAGCTCGAAGTAGTTGAACCCCGCGTGGTAGGGAATCTGGCGCGGCGCCACCGGCATCGAGCGCAGGGCGATGCCCGGCAGGGCCAGGTTGACGAGATCGCGGATCCGTTCGACCGGGCCGATCTTCACGTGGCTCGGGAAGCGCGTGCGCAGTGTTTCGGACGGCATTTGCGCATTCACCGCCAGCACGAAGCTGGCGCTTTTCAGCAGGCCGCGGTCGGGCAGCACGGCCAGGCGCACGCCGTACTTGCGGTCCTGCAGTTCGATGGCGATCGCGCTCCGCTGCAGCACCATCGACAGCGAGGCCCGCAAGTCCGCCATCAGCGGCGTGAACGAGTACCGGAGGTCGTCGTGCCGGTATTCGGGATAGGCAGGGGGACGGCGGTCCGCGCGGCTGAACGTGGCCAGGTCGCCGGCCAGGCCCAGCATGGCGGCGAACAGCCGTTCCGGATGCAGCGCCGGCATCTGGCGCAGGTGCGCGAACAGCGGCTGGTAGCGGTTGACCGTCTGCAGCAGCAGGAAGTCGGCGATTTCGGCCACGCCGCCGCGCCCCGGCTGGCCCAGCTGCGTGTCCAGTTCGTTGCCGCGCTGGTGCAGCAGGCCATGCACTTCGTCGCAGTAGCGGGACAGCGTGACGCTGGCCTGCAGCGCCAGCGCCGGCGCGATGTACTGCCGGTCCAGCTGCAACGCGTTGTCGGCCCGCCGCTCCGCCACGCGCGCCACGCCCACGCACGCGTAGGCATCCGTGGCATCCTTCCCCAGCAGCAGGCGCAGCTGCAACTGGCCCACTTCGATGGGCACGGCGCCCTGCGCCGTGCTGTCGTCCACCTCGACGATGCCGACGCTGAAGCGCGCCAGGCCGTCCGCGGTAGTGTTGTGGTTCGTGCCATCGTTCGTGCCATGGTTCGCGCCATTGTGGCGGGCCGCGTGGTAGTCGGATTCCCGGCCGCCGCGCCGGCACAGGGGCACGGCCAGCACCACCGGCTGGTCGCGCGCATCGGCCGGGATATCGAGCGGCGCCGGGGCCGGATGGGTGAACGGAAAGTCGAACGGCGTGCCATCCGGGAACAGGCCGCTGGCAGACGCCAGCGCCACCTTGCCCAGCGCCAGCGCCGTTTCGTCGAGCTCGAGCCGCGTGAAACCCCAGCCGTAGGGCAGCGTGGGGCGGGCCCGGGCTTCGATCAGCCTTTCGAGGTAGCGGTCATGCTGCTGAAAGTGCTGGGGTTGCAGGAACATGCCTTCCGACCAGATGACTTTGCTTTCCCACGACATGGTGCTGATCCTTGTCTCCAGGCTTGCATGCTGGGTAGGGCGGGCCGGGACCCGCTACTTGTCCGAGATCGTGATGCGGCGCTGCTGCACGCCGATGGCGACGGGCGTGGTGGCGCGGGCACGCACGGCGATGCTGCCGCGCCACGACGACCGGTCGAGGTCGCGGAAGCCGGCCACCACCGCCACGTGCAGCGCGCCGTCCTGTAGCCGCCGCTCGAAACGCCTGCTTTCGCCCGGCTGCAGCACGAATTCCTCGTCCGACAGCAGGTCGGCGCCCAGCGTTTCCCGGCCCTTTTCAAACAGCGAAAAAAAATCCGCCTTCTCGAAAGTAGCCAGGTTCTTCAGTTCGAACAGGCGCACGACGACGGGCGAGGCGCGGCCGCCGGCATCGGGGTTGGCATCGGCCGCCACGGCGATGGTGGCCTGGATCACGGTCGGCGGCGCCGGTGGCGGCTCGGCCTTCGGCGCGCCCGCGCAGGCGGACAGGAGAACGGCCAGCAGCGCGGCGGAAAATGCAGGCAACGCACGAGTCAGCGAATTGAAGAGCGGGCCGCGTTGCGAATCACGTCGCCGCCCGGGTGGCGCACCGGGCGCGGCAGTGGGGAGATGCGGGTGCCTGGCCATCGTGTTCTCCTGTCGCCGACATCAGGAACTGCGCTCATGGAAGCCGCAAGGGACGCATGCATACGCATGTATACGCATGGGCGCGCATGGCGGCACCTGGGCGGCGCATGGCGGCACATGAGGGCATGAGGGCTTGCAGAGATCCAGCCCGTGAATGATTATACGAGCGGAATGCCCGTTGCGGATCGGGGTGTGGCCGGAAAAGCCACACCGCCGGGCGGCGCCGCTCAGTTGCGGCCGAGCAGCCGGGTGTGCAGCAGTTCGCGTTCCGCCGGCGCGGGCGATTCCCGGTAGCCGAACTTGCCGGCCACCAGTGTCGCCACCGGCAAGCCATCGCGGAACAGCACACGGTTGCCGGCCAGCGCGGGCACTTTGTCGCCGGGCAGCAGGACGCCGCACAGGTTCAGCGGGTCGGCACCCGACACCAGCACCAGGCCGCCGTCGTGCGGCCGGCGCCGCATCTCGCGCAGCAGCGGGATCGCCTCGGGCAGCGCGAACTGTTCGCCGGACAGGCCGGCCACGAAGCGCCCGCCGCGGATCTCGCCGCGCGCTTCGAGCCGGTGGTAGACCGGCAGCAGCTCCCGCCACGCCGGCAGCCATCCCGGTTCGCGTTCCAGCAGGTGCCAGAACATCACGCCGTAGCGGCGCAGCAGCGTCATCGCGATGTGTTCCAGCGTGGCCGGTTCCGTGCGCGGGCGGCGTGACGGTACCGGCCGCGGCGCCGGCGCGGCGGTGGAGCCGCGCTCGGTGACCGTCACGCCGTCGGCGCGGCGCACCAGCGCCCAGCGGCCCGCTTCTTCCATGGTCGGGCCGGCACCGCGGCGGCGCCGCCGGTCCAGCGTGTTGCGCTTGCTGGCCGGTGCCAGCATTGCGCGCAGGCCGGCATAGCTGTCGGCGTTGACGAGGCCGGTGGCCACCAGTTCGCCCAGCGCATCCTCCAGCTCGGCCGGCAGCAGCCGGGCATCGTGGGCCAGCTCATCGAAGAACATCGCGCCATGGCCGCGCAGCGCATCGAGCACGCGCATGGCGCGCGAGGACACCTGCACCTCGCTGGCCACCGCCGGCAGCGCGTGCCACAGCGCCAGTTGCCGCCGCGGCAGCAGAACCAGCGGCGTGCCGCGCACCGGGCCGCCGCTGGCGCTGGACGGCGCGCCGACACGCGTCCACACGATGCGGCCGGCGCGGCACAGGTCGTCGAGCCAGGTCATCGAATAATCCTTCACCCGCGTGGCCAGCAGCTCGCTTTCCCAGGCGCCGGCTGCCGCCTCGAACCCTTCCAGCTGGGCCAGCGCCTGCGGCAGCGCGTCGCTGCCCTGCAGGCGCGTGTCGTCGCTCACATGCTGCCACTCGAACAGGAAGCGCATGAAATCCTGCCGCTCCACCGGTTCGATCTCGCGCCGCAGGCTCTTGATGGTATAGCGGTGGATGCGTGCCAGCAGGTGCCGTTCGCACCATTCCTCGCCCGCCGCGCCGGGCGTGAAGCGGCCGCGCATCACGTAGCCTTCGCTCTCCAGCGCCGCCAGCGCGACCGCCACCGTGCTGTCCGGCAGGGCCAGCGACGCGGCGATGGCGGCTACCGGTTGCGGACCGAAGCCGGACAGGCGGGCGCGCAGCAGTTCCACCAGCGCCGCATCGCGCGTCCACGCGTCGTCGCCGTTGCGCGCGAGGCGCTCCGGCATCGCCAGCGGCGGCGCCGCCACGGCATCCGGATAAGCGGCCTGCAGGCAGGCCAGCCGCTCCAGCGCCACGTAGAAATCGGGCCCGCCGCCTTGCAGCCGCGTGGCGCGCCCGCCGGCCACCAGCGCCGCCAGCCATGTTTCCCAGCCTTCGTTGGCGGCCGCCTCCGCACGCGTGACGCAGGCCAGCGCCACCAGCGCCTCGTGCATCTCGTCGCCCGCCTTGTCGCTGTCGCGCACCCGCGGCCAGGCTTCCTGCGCCACCGCGTCGATGGCGCCGGCATCGAGGGCGCCCAGGTCGCCGGTGGACGCCGGATCGGTCCAGCGGCGGTTCAGCACCGCCTGGGTACGGCGCTCTTCCAGCGGGGCATCGTCGAGGAAGGCGTAGGGACGGGCGTTGAGGATTTCCATCGCCAGCGGCGACGGCGCCGGCAGGTCGCGCGACAGCAGCCGCACCTCGCCCGCCTCGATCCGCCGCAGCAGCGCCAGCCAGCCTTCGCTGTCCATCGCTTCGTGCAGGCAGTCGTCCAGCGTCTGGTCGACCAGCGGGTGGCTGGGCAGTTCGCGCTCGCCGACGATGTTTTCCAGGCACGCGGCGCCGTCCGGGAACACGGCGGCCAGCATGTCGTCGCTCTTCATCCGCATCAGCTGCGGCGCCACCTTGCGCCCGCCGGCGAAGCGGGGCAGGGCCAGCGCCGTCGTCGCGTTCCAGCGCCAGCGCACGTTGAACAGCGGCGCATCGAGCAGCGCCTGCACCAGCACATGCTCGGCCGTTGCCGGACGCAGGTAGCGCCACACTTCATCGAGCGGAAAACTGTGGCTTTCGGACAGCGACAGCACGATCGCATCCTCGGTGGCCGCCGCCTGCAATTCGAAGTTGAAAGTACGGCAGAAGCGCTTGCGCAGGGCCAGCCCCCAGGCCCGGTTGATGCGGCTGCCGAACGGCGCATGCAGCACCAGCTGCATGCCGCCTGATTCGTCGAAGAAGCGTTCCATCACCAGCGTGTCTCGGGTGGGCAGCGCCGCCAGCGCCGCGCGGGCACGGGCCAGGTAGTCGACCACCTGGCGCGCCGCGTCGTCGCCCAGGCCCAGGTGTTCGGCCAGCCAGCCGATCGCGTGGGCCACTGCTTCCTCGCCGTCGTCCCGCTCGCCCAGCAGCCGGTCGATCTCGCCGCGCAGCCGCGCCACGCCGATCGACAGCTCATCGCTGCGGCCCGGCGCCTCGCCCAGCCAGAACGGGATGTTGGGCGCGGCGCCATGGGCATCCTCCACGCGCACCTTGCCGGCCTCCACCCGCACGATCCGGTAGGACGTATTGCCGAGCTGGAAAACATCACCGGCCAGGCTTTCCACGGCAAAGTCCTCGTGCACCGTGCCGACGTTCTGGCCGCCCGGTTCCAGCAGCACCGTGAAGTCGGCATTGTCCGGGATCGCGCCGCCGGAGGTGACGGCCGTCAGCCGCCCGCCGCGCCGGGCCCGCACCGTGCCGCTGACGGCGTCGCGGTGCAGGTAGGCGCCGCGTACGCCCTGGCGGCTGTGGAAGCCTTCGGTGAGCATGCGCAGCACGGCGTCGAAGCTTTCCCGCGCCAGCGCCGCATACGGCATCGCCCCCCGGACCAGGTCGAACAGGGCATCCTCGTGCCACTCGCGGCCGCCCACCTCGGCCACGACCTGCTGGGCCAGCACGTCCAGCGGGGCGAGCGGCACACGCAGCGTATCGAGTTCGTCGCGCCGCACGCAATCGAGCAGGGCGGTGCACTCGACCAGGTCGTCGCGCGAGGTCGGGAACAGCCGGCCTTTCGGCAGGCCGCCAACGTGGTGGCCGGAGCGCCCGACCCGCTGCAGGAACGCGGCGATGCTGCGCGGCGAGCCGATCTGGCAGACCAGGTCGACGTCGCCGATGTCGATGCCCAGTTCCAGCGAGGCGGTGGCCACCAGCACGCGCAACTCGCCCCGTTTCAGCCGCTGCTCGGCGTCCAGCCGGAATTCCTTGGCCAGGCTGCCGTGGTGGGCTGCCACATGCCCCGCACCCAGCCGGTCGGCCAGGTGGCGCGCCATCCGCTCGGCCATGCGCCGCGTGTTGACGAAGACCAGCGTGGTCCGGTGCAGCACCGACAGTTCGGCCAGCCGGTCGTAGACGCGCTCCCACACGTCGTTCGGCATCACCGCTTCGAGCGGGACGGGCGGCAGTTCCAGGCCCAGGTCGCGCGCCCGCACGTGGCCCACGTCGACCACCTCGCAAGGGCGCCCGGTGCCGGCCAGGAATTGCGCCACGGTGTGCAAGGGCTTCTGCGTGGCCGACAGGCCGACCCGCACCGGCGGCACGCCATGCGGCGCTCCGGGCCCCTCCGCGCGCAACGCGGCCAGCCGCTCCAGGCTCAGCGACAGGTGGCTGCCGCGCTTGCTGCCGGCCACCGCGTGGATCTCGTCGACGATCACCGTGCGCACGGTCGACAGCATGGCCCGGCCGCTGTCCGAACCCAGCAGCACGTACAGCGACTCGGGGGTGGAGACGAGGATGTGCGGCGGCCGCTTGCGCGCGGCGTTGCGCTCGGCCTGCGGCGTATCGCCGGTGCGCACGGCGCTGCGGATGCCGTGCGGCGGCAGGCCCAGCGCCGCCAGTTCGCGGTCGATGCCTTCCAGCGGCGCCAGCAGGTTGACGCGGATATCGTTCGACAGTGCCTTCAGCGGCGAGACGTAGAGCACCCGGGTTTCATCCGGCAGCGGCGTTGCGCTGCTTTCGCGCACCAGCGCATCGATCGCCGCCAGGAAAGCGGTGAGGGTCTTGCCGGATCCGGTGGGCGCGGCGATGAGCGTGGTTTTTCCTGCGGCGATCAGCGGCCAGGCGCGCCGCTGTGCCTCGGTGGCGCCTTTCGGGAACGCCGCGGCGAACCAGGCGGCGACCGCGGGGTGGAAGTCGTGGCGCGTGCGCGGCCTTGATGCCATCGGCGTGCCGGCTTACTCGCCGTGGAATTCGTCGGCGTTCGAGAACAGGTCCCACGAGGCGATGAACAGCGCCGCGATCACCGGCCCGATGACGAAGCCGTTCAGGCCGAACAGCGCCATGCCGCCGATGGTCGACAACAGCACGATGTAGTCGGGGAGCTTGGTGTCCTTGCCCACCAGCAGGGGGCGCAGCAGGTTGTCGACCAGGCCGATGACGACCACGCCGAACGTCGTCAGCACCACGCCCTGCCAGATCGCGCCGGTGATCAGGAAGTAGATCGCCACCGGGCCCCAGATGATGGCCGCGCCGACCGCCGGGAGCAGCGACAGGAAGGCCATCACCACGGCCCACAGCAGCGGACCCGGCACGTCGAGGAACCAGAAGATCGCGCCGCCCAGCGCGCCCTGCGCCATCGCCACCAGCACGTTGCCCTTGACGGTGGCGCGGATCACGGTGGTGAAGTTGTCGAACAGGGGCTTCTTGTAGCGCGAGGACAGCGGTACCGCGCGCTTGATGCGCGCGGCCAGCGTGCGCCCGTCGCGGAACAGGAAGAACAGCAGGTACAGCATGACGGTCGTGCTGACGAGGAAGTCGAAGGCATTGCGGCCGAAGTTGATCGCATAGCGCGCGGTCGCCTGGCTGATCTGCGCCGCGGCGGCGGTCAGCTTGGCCTGCAGCGAGGTCAGGTTGGTCAGTTCGAAGCGCTCCAGCAGCGACAGGGCCCAGGAAGGCAGCGCGCCGATCACCTGCTGGAACATCCTGCCGAAATCGATCTGCCCCGTTTCGATCATGCCGTACACGGTGGCGGCCTGGTCGACCAGCGACGCGGCGATCATCGCCAGCGGCATGATCACCATCAGCAGGATCACCACCAGGGCCAGCAAGGCGGCCAGGTTGGGGCGGTTGCCGAGCGCGTTCAGCAGGTGTGCGTAGAGCGGCGCGAAAACGATCGAGAAGACCACCCCCCAGAACACGGCGCCGGAGAACGGCAGCAGGATCCAGAAGAAGGCCAGCGTGACGATGCCGAGGAGGAGCAGGAACGAGGATTGCGGCAGAGTGTATCGCTTCATGACTTGTATTGATGGCTGATTATTATTGTGAGCGGGTCGCGTAAGGGACCACGGGGTGCCCCATCATAGCCGAACGGACAAGCTTTCCGGCGGCGGCATGCGGCGGGCGCGCCAATCGTGCGCATTGGCTTTCCTTCCTCTGGTCATAATGACAAGATGCGACTGTCCGCCGTGCCCGGAGAACCGATGCTGCCATGTGACGACACACCGCTTGCCCCCTCGCCGTCCGGCGCGGCCGCCGCATGGAGGCTGCCGTGACGGAAGGGGAACCGGTCAGCTGTCACGATTGCGGCGCGCTGCACCGCTGGCGGCCGCTGGCCGATGGCCAGCGGGCCCGCTGCACCCGTTGCGGCAACGTGCTGTACCGCTGGTACGCGACCGGGCCGGCGCCGACGCCCGCATCGATGGTGGCCGTCACGATGGGCGCCGTGCTGGTGTACCTGATCGCGCAGTGCTTTCCCATCGTCGAACTGGAAATGAATGGCCTGACCTCGGGCGCCACGCTGCTGCAGGCCATCGGCGTGCTGTGGAACGAGCGCATGGAGGTGATCGCCGCCATGGTGTTCTTCTTCGTGGTGGCATTTCCCGCGCTGGAACTGGGCGCGCTGCTGTACGTGTCGGCCGGGCTGCTGCGCGGGCGCCGCGTACCCGGCTTCCACCTGCTGCTGCGGGTGGTGCAGGGCGCGCGCCACTGGGCGATGACGGAAGTGCTGATGATCGGCATCCTCGTCACCGCCATCAAGATGACCAGCATGGCGCGGGTGATACCCCATCCCGGCCTGTTCGCGTTTGGCGCGCTGACGATCCTGGGCGCGGTAGCGCTGCGCTACGAACCGCGCGCGCTGTGGGGGCTGGGCGAGCGGTTCGCCCCCCGGCATGGTTCCACAGCCCCGGCTTCCGCCCCCGCGCCTGCCGCCCCGGGCCAGCCGATCGACTGCCATGCGTGCGGCCTGCTCAATGGCGGCGCGTGCGAGGGGCGCCATTGCCGCCGCTGCGGCGCCGTGCTGCACCGGCGCATCCCCAACAGCATCACGTGGACCTGGGCGCTGCTGGCCGCGGCCGCGCTGCTGTACGTGCCGGCCAACATCCTGCCCGTGATGTACACGGAATCGCTCGGCGGCACCGGCGGCGACACGATCATGAGCGGCGTGGCGCTGTGCTGGAACACCGGCTCGCCCGGGCTGGCCATCGTGTTCTTCGTGGCCAGCGCGCTGGTGCCGGTGTCGAAGCTGCTGGCGCTGGCGCTGCTGGCCGGCACCGCGCAGTGGGGATCGCGCTGGGCGCCGGCCGGCCGCACCCGCCTCTACCGGGTGGTGGAATTCATCGGCCGCTGGTCGATGCTCGATATCTTTGTCGTCACGCTGACCGTGGCGCTGGTGCGCTTCCAGGCGCTGGCCGTGATCACGGCCGGCCCGGGCGCACTGGCGTTCGGCTGCGTGGTGATCCTGACGATGATCGCTTCGAGCCGCTTCGACCCGCGGCTGATCTGGGATCCGCTCGACAGCGCGGCACCCCGCGGCCGCATCGGCGGAGAAACCGACGGAGAAAACAACGGAGAAAGTAACGGAGAACTACATGCCTGAGCAAGACCTGCCGCCACCCGCCGTCGACCGGCCCAGCCGCTGGCTGCCCTCGCTGATCTGGCTTATCCCGGTGCTGGCGGCCATCATCGGCGCCACGCAGGTGGTCAACTGGATGACCAGCCGCGGGCCGACGATCACCGTCAGCTTCGCCACCGGCGAAGGCCTGGAGGCGGGCAAGACCAAGGTCAAGTACAAGGATGTCGACATCGGCGAAGTGGTCGCCGTCACGCTGGGCGAGGATGCCAACCGGGTCGACGCGAAGATCCAGATGGCGCGCGAGGCCCGGCGCTTCGCCGCCGAGGACACCCGTTTCTGGGTGGTGCGCCCGCAGATCGGCGCCAGCGGCGTGTCGGGCCTGGGCACGCTGCTGTCCGGTCCCTATATCGGCGCGGCGCCGGGCAGCAGGGAAACCACCACCAGCGTCTTCAAGGGGCTCGACACGCCGCCGGCCGTGCCGCCCGGCCTCAAGGGACGCGAATACCGGCTGCATGCGGACAGCCTGGGATCGGTCGGCATCGGCTCACCCGTCTACTACCGCCGCCTGCGCGTGGGCCAGGTGGCATCCTTCGAACTGGACCGGGAAGGCGACGGCATCGACATGTCCGTCTTCGTCGAAGACCGCTATGTGGGGTTCGTCGGCACGGACACGCGCTGGTGGCATGCCAGCGGGGTCGACCTGCGGCTGGACGCCGCAGGCTTCAAGCTGAACACGCAGTCGCTGGCCGCGCTGGCCACGGGCGGCATCGCCTTCGAGTCCGGCAACGGGCGCAAGCCCGCGGCGGCGGCGCCGGCCGGTACCCGCTTCATCCTCGCCGAGGACCGCGCCGCGGCACTGCGCGCGCCCGATGGCCCGGCCGTGGCGGCGGTGCTGTACTTCGACCAGTCGCTGCGTGGCCTGGTGCCGGGCGCGCCGGTCGACTTCCGCGGCATCGTGCTGGGCGAGGTGCGCGCGGTCGGCGTGGAATTCGACCGCGTGCGCAGGGTATTCCGCATGCCGGTGACGATCGACCTGTACCCGGGCCGGCTGGGCAAGCGCTTCCTGGACGCGTATTCGGGCGACGTGCAGGCCGGCCACGACACCATGGCGCGCATGATCGGGCGGGGGCTGCGCGGCCAGCTGCGCACCGGCAGCCTGCTGACCAACCAGCTGTACATCGCGCTGGACTTCTTCCCCAACGCGCCGAAGGCGGCGCTGGTGGTGGAACCGGACCGGCTCGTGCTGCCCACCGTGCCCGGCTCGCTGGACGAACTGCAAAGCCAGCTGCTGAGCATTGCCCGCAAGCTCGACAAGGTGCCCTTCGACGAGATCGGCGCGAACCTGAACCGCACGCTGGCGCAGGCCAACACCACGCTCGAGAAGCTGGGCACGACGATCGAGCGCGTCGACGGCGAGGTGCTGCCGGAAGTGACGGAGACGCTGGCCTCGGCCCGTAAAACCTTTGCCAGCGCGGAAAGCCTGCTGGCGCAGGATGCGCCGCTGCAGTCCGACCTGCGCCGCACCTTGCAGGAAGTGACGCGCACGATGGAATCCATCGATGCGCTGGCCGAGTACCTCGAACGCCATCCGGAATCGCTGATTCGCGGCAAACCGCAGGAGAAGAAAAAATGAACCGTGCCCTCGCATCCTGCCTGGCGCTGGCGGCCGGATTGCTGGCCGGCTGCGCGGCACCGCCGGCCGACCATTTCTATACGCTGTCCGGCGGCGCCACGCCAGCGCCAGCGCCAGCGCCGGCACCGGCCGCGGCCAGGATGTACATCGAAATGCTGGCCGTGAACATCCCGGCGCAGGTGCAGCGCAACCAGCTCGTTGTCGGTACGGGCGGGGAAGGGCGGGTCGAGGTGCTGGACCAGCACCGCTGGGCCGGCCCGCTGGCCGACGAAATCGGCGGCGCGCTGTCGCAAGAAGTCACGGCGCGGCTCGGCGCGATCGATGTCTACCGCACGCCGGCGCCCGATGGCGCGGCGGTGTACCGGATCAGCACCAATGTGCAGCGCTTCGAATCCGTGCCGGGCAGCCATGCCCTGGTCGATGCCGTGTGGAGTGTGCGGCAGGTGGGCAGCGGCACCGTGCTGACCTGCCGCAGCGTGCTGCGCGAGGAGGCCGGTGCCGGCTACGAAGGCGTGGTGGCGGCGCACCGGGCGGCGCTTGGCAAGCTGGCGGAAGCGATCGCCGCCGGCGTGCGGGATCGGGAGAGTGGCGGGCAAGGCGGCGGGCAGGGCGGTTGCTGAGCCGGATGCCCGCCCGAGTGACGGGGTGTGCGAGCGTCTCGCTCACTGACCAAGAACGCGTAACAAAACCGGTCGGTTGTCCTGAGAGCAACAGTATCGTACACTGAGCCATTGCGACCGGCTGCTTTCGGCCCAGAAGCGGACTTCTAGCACGCAGAATTCCTTATAGAACAGATTCCAAGGATTAGTACCTCGCAAGCGCTGAATAATAAAAATATGAAGCTTTCCGGCTGGCTCTTTATCTTGAGTTCGCTGACTCTTGGCTTTTTTACATTTTCCCGATCGGCTGACAAGATTGCCTCGATTTCATGGCCATTTACGTATGGAACAGTGTTGAGCAGTGATATCTATCAACGGGCGGGCCGCTCAACCGATTGGTGCGTCCGACTACGATACCGATATTCCGTCGACGGGAGGATATACGTGTCGAACCGGCTTTCTACGTCTTTGGCTGGAAATGCTGGCTGTGATCGTACCAAAGCATTGATCACTGCTCAGCTCCAAAAAATTCAACCGGGAAACCACATAAAAGTTCGATACGACCCGATCAGCCCCAAGATCGGGATCATCTACACCGATGGCCTTGATGTACTGGACTATTTTTTTGCCTGCCTCGTGCTTGTATTGCTTGCAGGCGGTCTGTGGCAGGTGATGCGTCAGTCCGCTTAAGGCTGCCTAACGGAACCTGCCGCTTGTCCTGGACGCAACCACCACGTACACTTTGGCAATGCGATCGGCCGCTTTCGGACAGGAGCCGACCTTCACTGCATCGCGAAGCGACCAGATGCCAACACTTTAAAAGACTATTTAGAACAAACCTCATCATGGAATTAATGCAATGGCTTGCCCTCTATCGACCATTGTTCGCAGTGCTCCTGATAGGGGGCAGCGTCATCAATAACCTGCTTTACATTCGTCACGTTGGTAGCGGCAGGACAAAGCGAGATAGATTTGGGTATTTCCGGTACTTCTGGCGGCTCTCCCTGGCAGGTAATCGAGACGGGCGGATTGCGATGTTTTTATTGTTTGTGATCGGAGCTTCAGGGACTCTCCTTACAGGCACACTGTTTGTGTGAGTAGTTCACTGAAGTTCCATCAACTCGGGTAGCTATCTGCTATGGAGCAGAAGTTGCGGTCGTGACAGTCTGTATCTATCCGGCTTGTCGGCCTGTTACGCCAGCGAACGGCCGAGTTTAGCTAGGTGCAGTTAATCGTAAGAGGTTGTTTTGAGGAGGATAGGCTTCTGTCACAAGAGGGGATTCATCGGTCTTGCAACCAAGTTACGCGAATTGATGAGCTTCTCATTGGTAATTCCTGAATCCTCAATCCTCATTCAATGTGAAGGAATGAAATGTTTGTAGCGATCTTAAGTGGTGCCGGAGCGGGAGCAGGTGCCGGGACAGCACTTGCTGTTGCTCTCGGTGACTCGATTTTGGGATTTGCACTTGGAATTGGAATTGGCATTGCAACGGCGACATCACTCGCTTTAGCAACGCGAAACAGTAAGCCTACGTAAGCTGATTATGCGTCCGCTTTGGGGCGGGAGCCGCCCGTCGTGACAGTCTCTGCCTTTTCCCGGTCTGCGACTTGGTATGCTGCGGCGAACGGTCGAGTTTGGCCAGAAGCCCCTGTTCGACATCGCCCTACCTTGCTTTAAGCTTATTTGCTTTCAGTAAGACATTTTCGTTCGCAGGTGAACGAATTTTCGTGCACTCGATATGCTTACAGTAAGCCTGTCCCTGACTTCGCCTGTCATCTATTGGGAGCGCTATGGAACAAAGTTATATCGCAATCTTGCTCGGCGCGTTGGTATTAGCCGGCGTAGCAAAACTGGTCCTGTCCGCTGGGCAATCCCATATATTAACAATCGACTATGCCAAGATCACTGATCCCAGGCAATTGCACCGCTGGGCCGCCAAGTGGCTCTCTAGAGCTGCTATTGCCACAGCCTTGCTTGCCTTGGCCGCGCTTTTCGCGCCGTCGTACGCCGAGCTGTTTCTAGCACTGTTCTGTATTCTAGTGCTAGCCACGGCGGTGATAATCGTGCTTGGCGCACGAAAGTTCCGGGACGCATGAGGCAACCGGGGCGATATGCGGTTTCTGCCACCCTTGGCACGGTTGAATTCCGTTACCACGAGAATGCTGAACCGTCCGAAAGTGCTTATAGCACTAAGATTATTGGAAGAGTGGGGATGTACATGCGAAAGCGTGGCGAGTCGAGGGTGCAAAGGTCGGCTCTGGGGCGGAAGCGGGCGTACATGGCCGCTGTCCGCGCACAAGATGACGGCCGTTTTCACTGTCGGACTGATGCAATGGCCCAAGCACTTCTCCCCGACGACCTTTGGTCCCTTATTTGGTCCCTTATAGAGTCCCACCTGCCTGCTCACAGTCGCTCGCCGAAAGGGGGCGACCGCGGATCAACGATCGTGCAGCCCTGACCGGCGTTCTGTTTGTTCTCAACACTGGATACCTTGGGAATTCCTGCTGCGTGAACTTGGGTGCGGCAGCGGCATGACGTGCTGGCGTCGCCCTCACCAATGAATGCAAGCCGGTGTTTGGCAACGCGACCACGTGGTAGTCCTGCGGCGCCTTCGAGAGTATGACCAGATCATGTGGGATCGAGCCTGCGTTTCGCTTGCGTGCTCACTCATCTGTTGGAGATACGTTGAGAGGTTTTGTCAGCGTACCAAGAGTAACCAGACCGCTGATCAGTATTCCGCCGCAATGAATATTATCCATTCATGACTTCTGCCGTATGCAACAGGTCAGTGTACTCCCGAACTTCGGCGATCTTTCCGTCTCGAATCCGGAACAGAATGTGATACTCGTTCTCATATATTTTCCCGCTTCTTGTTTCTCCCAGCGAGCGAGCTTCCGCAGCGACGATATCGCCCTCCGCAATTGAGCTCTTCAACTGCATTGCCAGCCGGCCGTCGAAAAAGGCGAAGAGATCGTTGAATACCGGCCGCATTTCTTCTTTCGTCCGCAATCCGGAAATAGCTGACAAGTGCGGTTTCCCGTTGACCCACCAGGTCGCGTCATCGCTCATCATGTCAAGAATCTCGTTCACGCCACCTTATTGAAAGTGGCTGAAGAAGAGTTTGACGAGATTCTTGTTTGCAGTGATATTCATGAGTACTTCCTCGATTCAAGATGGGCCAGGACGGCTGGTTCTCGCCGGTCGGGCGTGTTCTGCCTGCCCGGAATTGGCAGAGCGTTGTCCACTGCAGCTTGTGTGGCTACTTCAGATTCCTGTCATTGCGGCCTGAGAGGTGTAATGAAAGACCGGTTTGACCAGGGAGAATGTCGCTCCGCAAGGTCAGCGCCGGGATATCGTAATCGCCCTTGTTCTGAGGACGGAACGCGATGGGATCCGCGCTGAAGAGAGTGTCGAGACGTTGTCCGAGTTCGTCGCAGATGCGAGCAAACCTGCTCTCATCTGTGCTGCCGGTTCGGTACACCACGAACGGCGGCAGGACGTCGAAGCCCGGATAGAACAGAATACCGTGCTGGATCGGGTAGAGCATGTCGTTGATCGGACCGTTGATGCCACGCGGGCCGTAGTGTGATTCCCAACCACCTGCTGTCACCATGAGCATGGCCCGCTTTCCAGCCAAGGTGCCCTCGCCAAAACGGTCTCCCCAGTGTGTGTCGGAATGCTCGCCAACGCCATAGGCGAAGCCGAACGCATATACCCGCTCTATCCAGCCTTTCAAAATCGCCGGCATGGAATACCACCACAGCGGGAACTGGAGAATCACCGCATCGGCCCACAACAGCTTCTCTTGCTCGCGGGTGATGTCTTCACTTTGAAAGCCGTTCTCGAAAGCATGCCTGGATTCGAAGGCCACGTCGAACCGGGTCGTGGACAGCCGTTGGGTGGTGTCCGCGGCATCGACAATGGCTTTCCATTGCATACCGTACAAATCCGACACTTGCACGAGGTGTCCAGCGCTTTTCAAGCGCTGTACGGCGAAATCTTTCAGCGCTCCGTTCAGGGACCTGGATTCCGGATGCGCATGGATGAGAAGAATGTTCATGAGTGATCTTTAGGCGTTAACAGAAGCGACAGGATAGGCTCCCCTCAGGTATATTAAAAATGAATTGTCAATATACGAGCTATTAAGATGATTAATTTGAGAAGCCTCGACTTGAACCTGCTGGTCACCCTCGACGTGCTGTTGGCTGAGCGGAATGTCACGCGCGCAGCCCGGCGCCTTAACTATTCACAGCCCTCCGTCAGCGTTCACCTTGCCAAGCTCAGGGATATTTTTGGTGATCCGCTCCTGCTGCCTGGTCCGCGTGGCATGCAGGCGACCGCGAGAGCTGAGGAGTTGCGCCAGCCATTGCGCGAAGCGCTGGAATCGCTGGAGCGCGCAGTAACGCCAGGCCGCCCGTTCAACCCGGCCGAGTCCGAACACACCTGGCGCGTCGCTGCTTCGGACTCCAGTGGGGCGACCATCCTTCTACCGGCGATGACCGCTATCCGGGCGGCAGCGCCCGGAACCCGGCTTGCAGTACTGGACCTGGTACCGTCACACATTGCTAAACAAGCTGAACAGGGGGAAGTGGACCTCGCCTTCCATACTGAAGAAGGCTCCCCTCCCGGACTGCGCCGTCGCAAGCTTTTCGCAGAGCGCTATGTACTTGCCGGTAGAGCGGGGCATCCGCGTTTGCGCGCGCGACTGACGCTGGCGGAGTTCTGCGAACTGGAGCATGTCATGATGTCGCCGGATCGCGGCGGCTTCCATGGCGCGACTGACGATGTGCTGGCCAACGCCGGATTGAAGCGCAAGGTGGTCCTTTCCGTTCCACACTTTTTACTCATGCTGTCCGTCCTGGCCAGTACCGACCTCGTGGCGATGTTGCCCTCGCGTCTGGTGCGCAATACGCAAGCACTGCAGGTTATCGAACCGCCGTTGGATGTTCCCGGCTATGACATGGTCATGCTCTGGCATGAGCGTTCTCATCGGGATCCTGCGCATCAGTGGTTGCGGGAAATCATCGCAACGCTGGCATGAAGGGATGGGTAGCCTGCAGCCCCCAGAGAAAACTTCTCGACTCAAGCTGCGCACTGCCGGAGCGACTCATGCCGCGCCCTCGCCGAGGTTCTGTCAGGCGCTCTAAGCCTTGCCTGGCCCGCCGGACAGCCGCTGGCAATCCGGTGCCTCGGCAGGTGCCTGCGTGGTCGCCGCCGCGATGTCGGCGGGTGCACAGCGCAGCAGCGGATAGGGATTGATCGCGCCGCCGATGTCGTACACGCCGTAGTGCAGGTGCGGCGGGGTGCCTTTCGCGTTGCCCGAATCGCCGACATAGCCCAGCACCCGCCCGGCCTGGATGCGCGTGCCTTCTGCCACGTCCGCATAGCGGTCGAGGTGGGCGTAGTAATGGCGCTGGCCACCCGGCCCCAGCACCCACACCACCAGGCCGCCGAGCCGATTGGTGCCCACCTGGGTGACGATCCCCTCGGTACTCGACAGCACGGGCGTGCCGCGCTTTGCAAAGATATCGATGCCTTCGTGCTTGCGCCCCGCGCCGCGTGCGCCACCCCACGTGTCGCGCAGCGCCCGTGCCCGAACTCCCTCGACCGGCACGGGGAGCGTGCGCGGCTTCGGCATCGCCACCAGGCGCATCGGATACAGGGCCCGTTCGATGGCCGGCGCCGCCAGTTCGTAGCCCAGCATGAGGAGCACGGCAGCAAGGAGGGTCAGCAGGAGCGTTCGCATGTGGCGTTTGTCTGGTCGAAGATAACCGCCAGGTGGGGGCGCGCCGCCGCGTTCCCAGGTTTTTCGTGTCTAGTGCCGCCGGGCCGGCTGTTCCGGAGTGCTCTACTGTGACAAAAAAGACACGAAAAAGCCGCTGGGAACATGGATTGTTTGATAACGCTATCATCCTTCAACCTCATCCATGCATCCCGATTTACTATTTACCATGCGCCGGCGATTCATCAGGACCCCGCCGGTGCACGGGTTCCGACCTTTAGGGACGAAGGCGGCGGCAAGTCGCACCGGCTGGATGCGACGTGCTGCCGCTGGCAATCCACCCGGTGTCGGGCTAAATGTGTTAGCGCTATCATCGATCGATCCATCTCGTCCTGGCATGTCTGTGCCTGGCAGCATGGCCACGAGCCACGCTTTGCCGGGCCAGCGTGAGACCAGTACGGGCTTTACGATAGGAGCACTTCTTCAATGCCACTACCCATCCTGCGCCGCGTGCTGCTCGGCGCCGCTTTGCTGGCCGGCTTCGCGCAACAGGCCGGCGCCACCATCACCACCTTCACCGGCGACACGACCGGCGGACCGACCTGGGACCGGATCAACGAGAGCCCCGGCAACTGGCCCTTCTATGAGCCGGTTCCCGACACCGCGTACCGGGCCTACGACGTTCATGCCCTCGAGTACCTGGACGACATCAACTTCGCCACCACGTGCGCCTTCGATTGTTCGATGTACATCTACACCGGAACGTTCGACCCGGCCAATCCCACGGCCAACTTCCTCTTTGCGAACGGCTATGGGGCTTCCGACAGCTCGGCATACTTCCACGGCCCGCTGGAAGAGGGGCACTACACGATCCTCGTCACGGGCGAGGACGCCACGACCTTCGGCTTTTTCAGCACCACCGTCTCCGCCATCGGCGCGTACGAGATCACCCCGCTCAATCCCGTGCCGGAACCTTCGACCTGGCTGATGCTCGGCGCAGGCCTGGCCGGCCTCGGTGTCGCCGCGCGCCGCCGCGCCGGAGCATCCATCCACACCGCAGCCTGACCAGGAGAACCGATGAAAAACATGCTCCGCAATACGATCGCCGCCACGCTGCTGCTGGCCGGCGTCGTCCAGCACGCGTCCGCCGAGATCGTGACGGTCACCGGCGACACGAGTTTCGGCCCGACGTTCATTTCTCCCACCCCGTGGGGCACCCCTCCCGACCCATCGGCCACGCCCGTCGCCTATCAGGCTTTCGACGTCGTCACCGGCCCCGGGCCAAGCCCGTTCAATTGGGAAAACTCGTTCCTGACGAGCTGCGAATTCGCCTGCATCACCTTCCTCTACAATGGCGCGCTCGATCCGAATGACCCGGGTACCAACCTGATGAACATCTCGGACAATCTCTACCATTTCTCCGCGATGCAGACGTTTCTGGAGCCCGGCAAGCACTATACCTTCGTGGTAACCGGCTACATGGGCGAATTCGGGGAGTTCAGCATCACGGCCGGCGGTCCGGGGGCCATCAATATCAGCCCCGTGCCCGAACCGTCGGCCGGGCTGATGCTGCTGGGTGGCCTGGCGGGCATCGGCGCGCTGGCAAGGCGCCGCGCCCGCCGCACCGCGCAGCTTTCGTAACCCAGGCGGTCTACAGCGAAGCCGCCACGGACAGCCTGCGTTTCACTGGTCCGCGGCGGCGATGATGGTGTTGTACAGGGCGGGCGCAATGTCCGCCGTGCGCGGTTTCCCATGCCGCCGTTTCGTCACGGCTTCCGAAGATGCTCATTGTGATCCGCTACGTGTTATTTCCCACCTAAAAGCAGTTTTCACGGCCCCCCAAGGATTCGCCTAGCACTGCAAAGAAAAATCGCCGCCGGATTTTCTTTAGCGCCAGCGATTCGCCAGCACGAGTTAGCGATACACTGGCCTTGTCTCATGCAATGGATTACGGCTGACCCTTTCGAACGCTCGATGCCGATATTCCCGTCGAGTGTTTTCCTGCGTGCAGTGGTATTTACTTGTGGAAAAATATCATGACAAAAATGACGGCTGTGCGGCACTCATTACTAATCTCTGCGGCAATGATTTTTAGTATGGCGCAAGCAATGAGTGCCAATACGGACACCGTGTCTGGCCAGAGTATTGCGATGCAAGAACTGCAGGTGGATGTCACAGGCATCCTGAATAACGACGAGAGGGGCGCAACGAGCAACGTTATCCGTGACTTCTACGTGGGAGCCGGAGCGTCCATTACCAGTCTCGAATGGAACGTCAACGTGACGAGTTATGCGGGAAGCTACCTCTCCGAAATGCAGGTCACTTTCAGCGACACATCGGGGTACGGTGTCACATTTACGCCCGGTGATGGCGACGATTTTGATGGCACAACGGATTACGCCGGATTCCAGGATCTGGCAGAGATCGGCCAGGTTTTTGCCGTGGGGGCCGATGGCATCTTGCGTCTGGAGTTTCACGACGGCTTCAAGGATCTGGCATTCGACGAGCCCGAAGGCGTGTGGAACTCCGGCACGCTGACCTTCGGTATTGCGCCAGTACCCGAGCCTTCCACGTATGCGATGGTGCTGGGCGGTTTGCTGGTGATGTCAGGCGCACTCAAGCGGCGCCACGCTATAAAAACAGCTTTGGCCTGACCCTGGAGCCAGTTGTTGAAAACATGCGCAATCCCTCAATCAGCCATTACCGGAGCTCGAAACATGTTGACACGCCTTTTCTCCCAGTCGCTCAAGCCGGTCATTGCAAGTCTCGGCGGCATCGTGCTCGCGATGGCGGCGGTTTTACCTGCCGCTCCCGCACTGGCAGCGCCGAAATTCGAAACCGCGCAACCTATTCCGCTGTATTCCTATTTCGCGACGGGTGATGTCGATGCGCCGGTCACGGCACCGTCGGTACTTCCCACGCCATCATTCGTGCTCATGGGCGGCGGCCCCGACGTGGATCCCGCCTTTCGATGGTTGATCCAGCGGGCCGGCATTACGCCGGGAACAGGTGGGCGGTTCGTGGTGATCCGCGCCACCGGCACGGAGGCTTATAACCCCTACATCTACTACAGCGACGAAGACTTGTCGACGTCCACGACGATCGCCGAGCTGTGGGTGGGCGGCGCTTCGCTGGGCCTGAGCTCCGTTGAAACGCTTGTGATCCCCAGTATCAAGGCCGCCAACAGTCCGGCCGTGAATGCCATCCTGGCCCGGGCCAACGTCGTCTTTATCGCCGGCGGCGACCAGAGCCATTACATTCGTTTCTGGAAGGGCACGGCGCTGGAACAGACCTTGAAATCACTGATGGCGAAAAACGTCCCGGTGGGCGGTACCAGCGCCGGGCTGGCGGTGCTGGGACAGTTCGATTATTCCGCACTTTACAAGTCCGCCACGTCGGAGCTGTCGATGATGGATCCGTACTACAAGGATATAACCTTCGACCCGGCTCCCCTGAGCCTGCAAGGCGGTTTCATCGCCCCTCCCGCATTGGCAAGCCTGATCTTCGATTCGCATTTCGACAGCCGCGATCGCATGGGCCGCTTCATTGCCTTCATTTCAAGGATCGTGGCACCGAAAGCAAGCGCGAGCGGGACCTTCGGCTGCGCCGGCGGTGTACTTCCCGCATCCTCCAGCGGTAATGCGACCGCGCGCGGAATCGGCATCGGCGTCGAAACCGCATTACTGGTGCAAGGGAATGGCGACGGCAAGCCTGTCACGGCGAAACGGGTCACCAACCCTTCGACAACGACGGAAAGCGCGGTGTACTTTGTTCGCCCCTCCGTTCCGCCAAGCGTATGCGAGCCCAAGACACCGCTAACCGTCTCCACCGTCGAGGTACGGAAGCTGGCCGACCCGGCTGGTGTCTTCAATCTGACCGACTGGACCGGCGTGCCGTTGTACAAACATCTGGATGTCAATTCCGGCGTGTTATTCCCTGCGGACTGGTATTAACAATTCCTTTGAAGACTGATGCTGGCATGTGAAGGCGCATGCATTCACCCCTACAGCGAAGATCTGGGGTCAGACCCGGCGGGTCTGACCCCGGAATTTGCCTTTGGGTGGCCATATTTTAACGGCATTACCGCAGGCTGGCGCCCGGAATCACTGGCGGCTGTCCATATTCCCGCGATTGAATAACTGGCCGCGCCATGGTTCGCTCACGCACGGGCGCTGATTCAACAGCGTCCATCCACCACCTGTATCGTTCCATAGATGTATTATTTTTTACACATCGCTTGCAAGATGGTGCAATCCGCGCCAAATCCGTTGCTCATTTGTCCCGTCCGCGCTAGTGTAAAAGCGGGAACTCTGCTCATCGGCTACATCGATGCGAAATCCCTGTACATCGACACGGAGAATGACCGCGCATGGCGCCAGCGTTCGCGAATATATCGCCACCGGTAACGGCGGCCGATCCCGCATCGTTTGAGACCGCCCTCGCCAAATCCCGTTTAGTCGCAAACATATTTCTTTTAATTGCCGCCAGATCGGCGAGCCGCCGTGGAGGCGAAGACCCGCGCCGGCAGTCAACTCGTGGCAGGCAATGGAAATTCAAGAACATTACGATTGAAATCACCTGGAGGGATTGAATGTCATATCAGCACGGAAACCGCCCGGTTCCAACGCGTATCGCCGCCGGTATCTTGCAGGCTTTCGGCGTCACCGCCACCGCCGGCTTGCTGGCTTCCCTGGGCTTGCCGGCCGCCGCGCAAGAAATCCAACCGATGCAAAGGGTCGAAATCACAGGTTCTTCGATCAAGCGCCTCAACGCCGAAACCGCATTGCCGGTGCAACTGATCACCCGTGCCGATATCGACAAGAGCGGCGTCACCACCGCGGCTGAACTGCTGTCGAAAGTGTCCGCCAACACGGCCGCGCTGACCGACGGCGCCAGTTTCAGCGACATTGCCGGGCAGCGCGGTTTCAATGGCGCCAACCTGCGCGGCATCGGCGTGTCGTCGACGCTGGTATTGCTCAATGGCCGGCGCCTGGCGAACTTTGCCTCCCCTGGCGGCAACGCCGGCGTCGACCTGAACGCGATCCCGTCGGCGGCGATCGACCGGGTCGAAGTGCTCAAGGACGGTGCCTCGGCGATCTACGGCACCGATGCGATCGGCGGCGTGATCAACTTCATCACGCGCCGCAATTACGAAGGTGTCGACGCCAGCGCCTATTACGCCGACACCGAACACGGCGGTGCGCGCAAGGCAATGGCGACCCTGTCGGGCGGCATCGGCGACCTGGCGACCGATCGCTACAACGTGCTGGCCGTGCTCGATTTCCAGGACACCAGCAGCCTGCGCTCGTCGCAGCGCAGCTGGATCGGTTCGGCCTTCCAGCCCGATATCAATCTCGACTCGGGCAGTTCGAATACCTTTCCCGCGAACGTCCGCCGCACGCGCGCCAATGGCACCACCGCCACCGGTCCGCGGTTGAATCCCAGCGCGCCGACCTGCAATCCGCCGGCCACCGTGTATGCGCCGGACAGCTTCGTCGGTCCCGCGGCCTGCATGTACGACTACATGCAGGACACCGAACTCTTCCCGGAATCGAAGCGCGCGTCGCTGCTCACCCGGGGCCAGTTCGCGCTCGACAAGGACACCGCCCTGTACGGCGAGTTGCTCGTCAACAGGACATCGACCATCTACCGCATCAGCGCATTGACGGTCTCGGGCGAGATCTATCCGCTGGCCGGGCAGTACTATCCCCATGCGCTGATCACGACCGACAAGACGCCGCTCGTCGTCAACATGCGCCTGACCGAAGGGGGACCGCGCACCAACGAGATCGATGCGACAGCCACGCGCATGGTGGCTGGCGTCAAGGGCGTCGTGCTGGGATGGGACTACGACATGGCGCTCAACCACAGCGTCAACGAGGTCGACGACAAATATGTCGACGGTTACGTGAAGACCTCGCTGTTCGACGCGGCTTTCGCGAGCGGCAACATCAATCCTTTCGGACCCTCCGGTCCCGACGGCCAGGCCTTGCTGGCGGCGGCCAAGATCAACGACCTGGCACGCCATTCGCGCGGCACCACCGACTCGTTCGATATCAAGGCCACGCGCGACCTGTTCGCGATGGCTGGCGGCAACGCTGCCGTCGCGGTCGGCGCTGAATACCGCCGCGAGAAGATGGCCTTCACGCCCTCGGCCTTGCTGGCGGCCGGGGAAATCCGCGGCGAGGGGGAAGCCACGCCGTTCTCGGGCGGGCGCAACGTCAAGGCCGTGTATGCCGAGTTCAACTTGCCGGTACTGGCAAGCCTGGAAGCGCAGCTGGCGCTGCGCCATGACCGCTACAACGACGTCGGTTCGACCACCAACCCCAAGATCGGCGTACGCTGGAATCCGACGAAGCAGGTGGTACTGCGCGGCTCGTATGGCACCGGCTTCCGCGCGCCATCCCTTGCCGACCTGTACGGCCCGGTGCGGCTGGGCCAGGCCAACGGCATCTACAACGACCCGCTCGGCTGCATCCAGGTCGGGGCGATCGACAACACCGACAATCCCGATTACTGCGGCTTGCAGCCGGATAAGCTCCGGGGCGGCTCGGCGTCGCTGCGCCCCGAGGAATCGAAGCAGTTTTCGGTGGGGCTGGTGCTCGAACCGTATCGCGACCTCACGACCACGCTGGACTACTGGCGCATCAAGAAGACCGATGTGATCGTCTCGCCGGAAGGCTCGTACTTCACCGACCCGGTGCGCAATGCCGCCTACATCATCCGTGGCGAGCCCGATCCGGCCTTGCCGGGGATCCCGGGACCGATCCTGTCGATCGATTCGCGGCTGCGCAATATCGGCGCGCTGGAAACCTCGGGCGCCGACCTGGGCATCAACTGGCGCCTGCCGGCCACCGACGTGGGCAGGTTCGGCATCGGGTTCAATGGCACGTATGTTTTCGAATACAAGACGCGCGAAGCGAACGACGGCCCGGACATCAGCGCGCTGGGCGTGTACACCAACGACCAGATCGTCCAGCGCTGGCGCCACACGGTGAGCCTGGACTACGAACGAGGCCCCCTCAACCTCACCTTGCAGCAAACCTACCTGAGCGGCTATCGCGACCAGAACCTGCTGGCCGACGGGTCGGTCCATCGCGTCAAGGACTATTCCCTGCTGGACCTGACCGGCGCGTATCGGATCACGACCGGGCTCAGGCTGCGGGCTGGTATCAAGAACCTGCTCGACAAGAATCCACCGCGCTCGAACCAGTTGTTCAGTTTCTCGGTCGGCTACGATCCCAGCTATACCGATCCGCGTGGACGCCAGTTCTACGCCGCGCTGGATTACTCGTTCAAATAATCGGCATCAGGTCGGCCCCGCCGTCGCTATCTGCGGCTGCGGGGTTCGACTGTTCTACCCGAGCTGGCGATCCCAGCATGACTCATCGATATGGAGGTTCACCACATGAAGGCTTCAGTTCGTTTTGCTCTCGCGGCAGCCGCTGTTTTTGGTAGCGTTACCGCACCTTGCGCTCACGCGGCGGGGAAGTTCTGGGATCTCGGGTATGGCATCACGGTTTCGGGTTCATCGGCTGACGGCAGCGTGATCGGCGCTTATGTCGCCAACGATTCGTACTACATGTGGACCGCTGCCACCGGCGTGACGTCCATCGGCGGGGCATGGCAAGGCGGGGTGGCCAGCGTGTCGGCCGATGGATCACGCATCTCCGGCTCGGCCTTCGGAAGCGACGGCCTGAACTACGCGGGCTACTACTCGGTCGGCACCGGCCAGTGGACGACACTGGGCGGCATCGGCGGCACCCTGGATAACTCGGCCAGCTCCGGCTGGAATATCTCCGGCGATGGCAAGACCGTGGTTGGCCTGGGGTGGGTCGGCGGCGCCACCGCGCATGCGATCGCGTCGACTCCCGCCGGCGGCATGACCGACCTTGGCTCGATCGGGGGCTCGTCACGTGCCAACGGCGTTTCCCATGATGGCAGCATCATCGCCGGCTGGGTCGAGCAGCCGGACGGGCAATGGACCGGTGCCTACTGGGATAACGGCACCTTGCACAACATGGTCGATGGCCAGGGCAACGCGCTGCAGGAGGCGGGTGCGGTATCGGCGGATGGCAACTGGATCGTCGGGGATGGCATTCATGGCCAGACCTGGCGCTACAACACCGTCACCCAGCAAACGGAGTGGCTGGGTGATCTGGACCCGACGGCAGACTTCCAGGGGGCAACCGGCATCTCGGCCGATGGCCAGATCATTGTCGGCTACGACCGGGGCTTCGGTCCCGCTGTCTTCGGTCAAGGCACCATCTGGATCGAAGGGCAGGGCATGCTCAGCCTGACCGACTACATCACCAGCCAAGGGGTGGACCTCGAGGGACGTATTCTCGCATTGCCGCTTGGCGTGTCGGCCGACGGACGGACCTTTTACGGCATGGATGACACCGGTAGCGGCTTTGTCGTGACGCTGTCGCCGGTCCCCGAACCGGCTACTTACGCGATGATGGCCGTGGGATTGGTGGGGCTGGCTGCACGCCGGCGCATGCGTCGCGTTCAATAATGCATCAGTGAACGCGGGACGACGGGTTCCGCTGCGTTGGCTTCATCAAAGGCGTCACGCGTCGTCGTGCGTTCACTGCACACCCGGCAAGATGCGAATCATCGGATGTCCGGCTTTGCGGACTGACGTCCGGGCAACCGGTCAATGCATCCGATAGCCGCCTATCCGGGGTCAGCGCAGCGGCTCATGCCAGCAGTCCATCCCCCGTCGCGAACGTTGGGCTATCCTGTGCGGTCCCGTCAACCAATAGAGGACGTAACATGACCGACTACAAGCCACAGGGCCACAGCGACCTTTCGCCCTATCTGGTCGTCAACGGCGCGGCGGCGGTCATCGACTTCATGAAAACCGTGTTCGATGCCCAGGAGCTGTACCGCCATCCAGGCGAAAACGGATCGATCCTCCACGCGGAGGTGCGCATCGGCGACACCGTCGTCATGCTGTCGGACCCGAACGCCGGTTGGGAGCCGCGGCCCGCCCACGTGCATGTCTACGTGCCCGACGTGGACGCCACGTATGCCAAGGCGCTCGCGGCAGGAGCCCAACCGCTCCAGGCCCCGGTGCGCAAGGAAGACCCCGACAAGCGCGGCGGCGTGCTCGATGCGGGTGGCACATCCTGGTGGATCAGTACGCGGCAGGCTTAGTGCCTGCGCGCCCGAGTACCCCGTCTACTTGAGTTGCTCGGCTTGCGCTTGACCTGAACCGCTCGGATCAGACGGTCAAGGCGGTGTCCCGCGAGCAGACGGCCGGAAAACTTTGCCAGATTCCAGATCCGGTTTTGGTCGAACTCGGCCGTTCGCCGCTGCATGGCGGGTTGCCGAGCCAGAACAGCGCAGACTGTCGCGCCAGGTTAGCTGTCCGAATCGCACCGGTTTGTAGAGGCCGGTTGGTGTAAGCGAGGCGTACCAGATCCAGGATTGGCGATGGTCACTATCGGCAGCTTCCGTTGCCGAAAGCAGCGCGGCATTGACAGGAGATCAGTCCGGGCAGACAGTGAAAAATTCCCGGAAAACCGGATCAGTCCAGTAATTTACTGGATGGAAACGCGAACAAGAACGCGAACCGCACGGCAGTCGAGAGTAGCCGGAAGATCGCGTGGAAACAGATGATGCCGACCACGAATTGAGCAACGCCAGTTATCGGGAATATCCCGGCACTCTCGAGCAACGGGAGCGTAACAAGCGCCGTGAGAAAGCTCACGGTACCAATAAACCACCACTTCTTTTCAAGATTCGACATGGACGCTCCCTGGAGAATACTCGTGGAGCGTCAGCTTATCACCTGGCCCTCCCGAATGCTCGATCAAAATGTCATGGCTGGCGGGCTGAGGCAGGCGTCCAGCCTCGTCAGCATGCTGGTGACGAGGCGGGCGCCACCGGCACCATCGCCAGCGTTCAGGCAGCCGGGCCCGATTCGTAATCCATCGTATCCGGATCGCGGTCGCCGGCCAGCGGAGCACCGTTCGCTTTCAGCCATGCGAAGCCGAGCAGCCCCGCGGCCAGCGATGCCGCCAGGATGGCCATCTTCGATGCATTGATGATCTCCGCCTGCCCCACGAACGCCAGGTTGGTGATGAAGATCGACATCGTGAAGCCGATCCCGCCCAGCAGGCCGGCGCCGGCGATGTGCCGCCAGGCCAGGTCCAGCGGCAGCCGGCACAGCTTCAGCGCCACTGCCGCGAAGCTGAACAGCACGATGCCGACCGGCTTGCCGAGCACCAGGCCGGCGATGATGCCCAGGCTGTTGGCGCTCATCAGCTCCGTGGCCCAGTCCGCGCCGATCACGATGCCCGTGTTGGCCAGCGCGAAGACCGGCAGGATCAGGAACGTCACCGGCTTGTGCAGCCAGTGTTCGAGCCGGTGCGACGGCGATGCCTCATCGTCTTCCTTCGCGGAATACGGAATCGCAAAGGCCAGCAGGACGCCCGCGATGGTCGCGTGCACGCCGGACTTGAGCATCAGGAACCACATCAGCGCGCCGCCCAGCAGGTAGGGCAGCAGGGCGGCCACGCGCAGCAGCCGGTTCATCGCCGCCAGCGCGGCAAAGACGGCCGCGGCGCCCAGCAGATACAGGAAGGACAGGTCGGTGCTGTAGAACAGCGCGATGACGATGATCGCGCCCAAATCGTCCATCACGGCCAGCGCCGTCAGGAAGACTTTCAGCGAGGCCGGCACCCGGCTGCCGAGCAGGGCCAGCACGCCCAGCGCGAACGCGATGTCGGTCGCCATCGGAATGCCGACCCCGGCCTGGGTGGCCGTACCGCCGTTGAAGCCGAAGTGGATCAGGGCCGGCACCGCGATGCCGCCGGCCGCCGCCAGCATCGGCAGCATGGCATTGCGCAGGTCGGACAATTCACCGTTGTACAGCTCGCGCTTCAGTTCCAGGCCGATGAGCAGGAAGAACACGGCCATCAGCGCGTCGTTGACCCAGTGTTCGACGCTCAGCCCGGCCACGACCTGGTGCCAGAAGTGCAGGTAGGCTGGTCCGAAGGTGGAGTTGGCGATCGACAGGGAAACCAGCGTGCAGACGATCAGCACGATGCCGCCGGCCTTGCTCGACTGAATGAATTCCTTGAAGGTGCGGGACAGGCTGCGTTCGACGCGGATCATGCGGCCTCCGGGGCTGCATGAGAGGGAACGGCATGAGGGGGAACGGCGTGGCAGTGCGGCAAAGAATGGATGGTCATGGTGGTCGCAAGAAAGCCGCGCGGCGGCCCGACCAACGCATGTCCTGCCGTACCCCTGCGGTACGAACACCCGGCAAGCAGTATAACCCAGCCTTGTCCTGATGCACATCAATGACAGGAATCGTTACATGTCGATTTAACCGCGCGGATCGACGGCATCGCTTTAGCTTGCGTTCGCCGCATAATGGCGCCATGACACCAATTTTCTTCGCCGATGCGCGGGACTTCCGTTCCTGGCTTGAACAGCACGCCGCCAGCGCGACCGAACTGCTGGTCGGTTTCCACAAGGTCGGCTCGGGCCAGCCATGCATGAGCTGGTCCGCATCGGTCGATGAAGCGCTGTGCTTCGGCTGGATCGATGGACGCCGTACGGGCATCGACAACGCGACATATTCCATCCGCTTCACGCCCCGCAAGGCGTCGTCGATCTGGAGCGTGGTGAACATCGCCAAGATGGACAAGCTGCGCGCCGAGGGAAAGATGACACCGGCCGGTGAAGCGGCCTTCGCGCTGCGCACCGAGGCGAAGTCCGGCATTTACGCGCACGAGCGGAGTGACATGCCCGAGCTGGCGGATGCCGAGCGCGAACGCTTCCAGCGCGACAAGGCGGCGTGGGACTACTTCCAGGCCGCACCGCCCGGCTACCGCAAGACCTTGCTGCACTGGATTACCAAGGCCAAGCGGGAAGATACGCGCAGCAAGCGGCTCGAGCAACTGATGCAGGCTTGCGCCGAGGGCAGGCGCCTGACCTGACAGCAGCTTGCCGCGCCGGCCGCATTGTTGTTCAATCCAGCGCCCTTCCAGGCCGCGTTACCCCGGCCCAGCGTGGCGCCGCAAACGTTTTCGCGGCATTACACTCGGTAGTTGTCCGTCGACGACCGGCGGTTTCGCCCGCCGGTCTTTCCCACCGCCAGCCGAAAGGAATCGCCGATGCCAGCCCCCAGCGCAGTTGCCGATCCGGCCGTTACCCATGCACCGGTAAGCCGCCTCGTCCCAGCCACTCTCACCATCAACGGCGCCGAGGCGCCGCTGCCCACCGACCCGCGCGTATCGCTGCTCGACCTGCTGCGCGAACACCTGCACCTGACCGGCACCAAGAAAGGCTGCGACCAGGGCGCCTGCGGGGCCTGCACCGTGCTGGCGGACGGCGAGCGCCGCATCCTGTCCTGCCTGGCGCTGGCCGTGCAATACCAGGGGCGCTCGGTCACGTCGGTGGAAGGCCTTGCCGCCGGCGATATGCTGCATCCGCTGCAGCAGGCCTTCATCGAGCACGATGGTTTCCAGTGCGGCTACTGCACGCCTGGCCAGCTGTGCTCCGCGCTGGGGATGGCGGCCGAGCTGAAACGGGGCGTGCCCAGCTACGTGACCCCCGACCTGGCGGCGGACGTGGTCGAGTTCAGCCACGATGAAGTCCGCGAACGGATGAGCGGCAACCTGTGCCGCTGCGGTGCCTACAACGGCATCGTCGACGCCGTCGCGGAACACCACGCGAAGGAGCCGCGATGACACCCTTTGCCTTTGCCCGCGCGGCCGATGCCGCCGATGCGGTGGCCCGCGGGAATATGCCGGGCACCCGATACCTCGGCGGCGGCACCAACCTGGTGGACCTGATGCGCGAGACGGTCGAACATCCGGCCATGCTGGTCGATGTCACCGGGCTGTCCGGCGCGATCGACGAGCGGCCCGACGGCAGCCTGCTGATCGGCGCGGCGGCCACCAACACGGCGCTGGCGGAACACCGCGCCGTGCGCACCCGCTTCCCGCTGCTGACGCGCGCGATCACCGCCGGCGCCTCGCCGCAGATCCGCAACATGGCCACGGTCGGCGGCAACCTGCTGCAGCGCACCCGCTGCGGCTACTTCTATGACAGCGATGGTTCGCGCTGCAACAAGCGCGAGCCGGGGCAGGGCTGCGATGCACTGGAGGGCTTCAACCGCATGCATGCGATCCTGGGCGCCTCGGCGCATTGCGTGGCCACCCATCCTTCGGACATGTGCGTGGCGCTTGCCGCACTGGATGCCATCGTCCACCTGCAAGGGACGGGCGGCGCGCGCGCGGTGCCGCTGACGGACTTCCACCTGCTGCCGGAAGACCATCCTGAACGCGAGACCGTGCTTCGGCCCGGCGAACTGGTCACCGCCATCGAACTGCCGCCGCTGGGCTTCTCCGCCCGGTCCGGCTACCGCAAGGTGCGCGACCGGGCCAGCTACGCTTTCGCGCTGGTGTCGGTGGCCGCCGCGCTCGACGTGCACGACGGTGTGGTGCGCGACGTGCGGCTGGCGCTGGGCGGCGTGGCCCACAAGCCCTGGCGCGCGTGGACGGCCGAAGGGATGCTCAAGGGCCGGCCCGCCACCGAGGAGCTGTTCGCCGCCGCGGCCGCCGCGGAACTGGCCGACGCGCGGCCGCTGCGCGACAACGCCTTCAAGATCGACCTGGCACGCCGCGCCATCGTGGCCGTGCTGGGTGGTCTCGTCGATACCCGATCGTGAGGAGCCGCGATGAGCATACTTCAGAAAGCAGTCCAGGCCGCGATGCAGAAGGCGGTCGAGCTGGCGCCCGATGCGTTCATCCCCGGCGGCATTCCCGACCCGCTGATCGCCGAGGGCCATGCGCTGATCGGCGCGCCCGTATCGCGCGTCGACGGTGCCGTGAAGGTGCGCGGCGCGGCGCCGTTCGCGGCCGAGTTCGCGCTCGACGGCATGGCTTATGCGGCACTGGTGTACAGCACCATCGCGCGGGGCCGTATCGCCACGCTCGATACCGCGGCGGCCGAGGCGGCGCCCGGCGTGGCGCTGGTGATGACGTACCGGAACGCGCCGCGCATCAAACCTGTGCCGATGATCTTCACCCAGCCGAAGGCCGCGCACGGCGACGACCTGCCCGTGTTCCAGGACGACGCCATCCACTGGAACGGCCAGCCGGTGGCGCTGGTGCTGGCCGAGACCCAGGAGCAGGCGGAGTACGCGAAGTCGCTGGTCCGGGTCACGTATCACGAAGAGCCTGCAACCACGTCGGTGGCGGCCGCGAAGGCGCGGGGCATGGAGGCCGCCGCGTTCATGGGCGAGCCGCTGGACGTGCGGGTCGGCGACGCGGAAGCCGCGCTGGCGGCATCGCCGTACCGCGTGGACGCCGCGTATACAACGCCCCGGCTGAACCACAACGCCATCGAGCTCCACGCGGTCACGGTAGCCTGGGATGGCGAGGAATTGCGCCTGCACGATGCGTCGCAGGCGGTGGCGCACACGGCGTGGTCGCTGGCGCAGGCCTTCGGCATCGAGGAAAAGCAGGTGCGCGTGACGTCGCCCTTCGTCGGCGGCGGCTTCGGCGGCAAGCTGCTGTGGCAGCACCAGGTGCTGGCCGCGGCCGCGTCGAAACTGGCCGGCCGGCCCGTGCGCCTGATGCTGTCGCGCGAAGGCGTGTACCGTGTGGCCGGCGGGCGCACGCTGACCGAGCAGCGCGTGGCCATCGGCGCGGCGGACGACGGCCGCTTCACGGCCCTGGTCCACACCGGCATGGTGGCGATGTCGCCCCATAACGGCCTGGCCGAACCTTTCATCATGCCGGCCAAGTCGCTGTATAGCGCCGGCAGCTTCAAGCTGTCGGTGGAGGCGGTGCGGTTGAACATGCTCGCCAACACCTTCATGCGCGCCCCGGGCGAAGCGGTCGGCTCGTTCGCGCTGGAGTGCGCTGTCGATGAACTGGCCGAACGGATGGGCATCGATCCCATCGAACTGCGGCGCCGCAACGAGCCGGACCACGATCCCACCACCGGCGCGCCATTCTCGTCGCGCCATCTGGTGGAAGCGTACCGGATGGGTGCCGAGCGTTTCGGCTGGGCGCAGCGGCAAGCCAGGCCGCGCATGCGGCGCGAGGGCGAATGGTGGATCGGCATGGGCTGCGCCACCGCCACCTATCCTTACTACCGCATGGGTGGCGGCGCGGCGCGCATCACCTTGACGCGCGAAGCCCGCGTGCGGGTGGAAGTTGCCGCCCACGAGATGGGCATGGGGACCGCGACCGTGCAGGCGCAACTGGTCGCGGCCCGGCTCGGCGTGCCCCTGGAAAACGTGACGGTATCGTATGGCGACTCGGCCATGCCGGGCACGATCCTGGCCGGCGGCTCGCAGCAGACAGCGGCGATCGGCGCATCCGTCATTGCCGCCTTGCGCGCGCTGTTTACCGACCTGCTGCGCCTGGGCGGCCACGGCACCGCGCTCGACGGACTGCACTTCGATGAGGTGCGCGGGCTGGAAGGTGGCCTGTGCAAGGCGGGCGATGGCTTGCGCCGCGCCAGCTATGCGGAACTGCTGGCCCGCGCCGGCCGCGACGAATTGCAGGTGGAGGGGCAGGCCGCGCCGCCGCTGGAAGCGCGGCACTGGTCGATGCACTCGACCGGCGCGATCTTCTGCGAAGCGCGCGTCAACGTGGTCACCGGCGAGCCGCGCGTGACACGGCTGCTGGGGTCCTTCGATTGCGGCCGCATCCTGAACGCGAAGACGGCGGCCAGCCAGTTCCGGGGCGGCATGATCATGGGCCTGGGGATGGCGCTGATGGAGGAAACCCAGTCCGACCCGCGCAACGGCCGTGTGATGAATCCCAGCCTGTGGGATTACCACGTGCCGTCGCATCTGGACGTGCCGCCGATCGACGTGATCTGGACCGATCTACCCGACCCGCATGCCCCGGCCGGCGCGCGCGGCATCGGCGAGATCGGCATCACGGGTACCGCCGCCGCCGTGGTCAACGCGCTCTACAACGCCTGCGGCACGCGCGTGCGCGACTTGCCGGCCACGCTCGACAAACTGCTGGGCTGACGCACCGGCTGCCGTTCAGGGCGGCGGCGGTGTGTCCGGTGCCGCGCCATCCCCGCCGCCCAGGGGGTGCGTCTGCCGGCATCGGCCACGCTGTCGACCAGCTGCACCAGTTCGCGCAGCTGGCGGTCCAGCATTGCCACCAGCCGGGCCGATCCGTGATCGGGCGGCAGCATGATTTTCAGCAGGTCCAGCCCGCTGCGCATGGGCGCCAGCGGATTGCGCAGGTCATGGCAGAACGCCACCAGGAACTCCTGCCGGCGGTGCTCGGCGGCGGCCAGTTCGCCGATGGCGGCGCGCAGCCTGGTCGTCGCTTCGCTGGATGCCGCCTGCGCGGCGAGCAATTCGGCCCGGCTGCGCTGCAGCTCGCGTTCATAGGCGCGGCGGTCGCCGGCGGCGAAGAAAGCCAGTTCATCCAGCACTCCGATAGCGAAGCGGCGGCGCGTAGCGTTGAGCAGCGCCGGCACGCGTGCGCCATCGCGCCGCACCAGGTCGATCTGCACGTCGGCCACGGCGTTCTGCAGGCGCAGCAGCGGCTGGCAGTGCGACTGGTACAGCACACCGCCACCGATGCTGAGCAAGTCCTGCAGCCGCATGCCGCCGGTCAGCTCGTGTTGCGGGTAGCCGAGCCAGGCCACGCTGGTGCCGTTCGCGCGCAGGATCGTGCCGTCCGGATCGGTCAGCAGCAGGGCGCACGGCGCATGGTCGAACAGTTCCTCGCCCAGGGGAAGCGATGCCTGGTCAAGCGGCCGGGCGGGTTGCGGCAAGGTATCGCGGGAAGCGGGCTTGTCTGGCAGGGGACCTCGCGTGGCGGCCATGGGTCAATCCGTCCATTGCCGCAGGAAGGGCGACATCGCGGCCGCACACTCGCGCGGCGCGCTCATGTGGGGGCAATGGCCGATGTTATCGATGACGTGCAATTCGCTGCCGCGCAGCGCACGGTGCGTGAATTCGCCGACGGCGCGTGGTGCGATCAGGTCTTCCGAACATTGCAGGATGAGGGTCGGCGTGGTCGAACGGGGCAGGTCGGCACGGTGATCGGACAGGAAGGTCACGCGGGCGAAGTGGGCGGCAATGGCCGGATCGGCGCGGCAGAAACTGTCGACCAGTTCGCCGCTGAGCTCGGGCCGGGCCGGCACGCCCATGATGGCGGGGCCCATGGCACGCGCCCAGCCCTCGTAGTTGTCCGCCAGCGTCTGCAGGAGGTCTTCGATGTCCGCCAGCGAGAAGCCGCCGCGGTAGTCGCCATCGTTCAGGTAGCACGGCGACGGGCTGACCATCACCTGGGCGGCAAAGCGCCCCGGTTGCAGGATGGTGGCCAGCAGCCCGACCATGGCCGCCACCGAGTGGCCCACGAATACCACCGGCCGGTCGGCAAACCCTTCGGCGAATTCATCGGCGATTTCCAGCACGTCCCGCGCATAGCCGAGCAGGGTGCCATACCGGGCGGGATCGTAGGCGCTCCAGTCGGAGGCGCCGCTGCCGACCGCGTCGAAGACGACGATGCGGTAGCGGCCTTCGAAGGCCGGCAGCAGGAAGCGCCACATCGACTGGTCGCAGCCGAAGCCGTGCGCGAACAGCAGCGTCGTCGAACCGCTGCCCCACGCCTTCACGTTGTTGCGCTGCCGGATGCTCATCGTCCCATGTCCTTAGCGTCCATGTCCTTAGCGTCCATGATCTTCGCGTCCATGCTCTCCGCGTCCATGCTCTCCACGCCGCCGCCATTCCAGTGTAGCAGGCTTGCGCAGGCATGAGCGCGCATGCGGCCCGGGCGCTCGGCGGGGCGGGAGAACCGCGCCCGCAGCCTCGCCGAAGCCGAGGCGCGGCAGGCCCGGCCGCGCAGCACGACCGTGTCGCCATCCTCGAGGAAGGTGCGCTGTTCGCCATGGGGCAGCGTGATCGCGGATGGCTCGCCGCGCTGCAAACCGGCGTGTTCCGGCACGGGCGCTACAATCGGGACAAAGGCAACCGCTGGCTGCGCACGCTGGCGGCCGACGCGTTCTGCGAATGGCCCGCAGCGGCGCGCTGCGCAACCCGGACAAGACATCACCGATAAAACCCGAAGAGGAAACGCCATGCTCGTGAGCTTTACCATCCTGCTGCTGTTCCAGTGCCTGGGGGAGGGCATCGCCTATGTGCTGCACCTGCCCGTTCCCGGGCCGGTCATCGGCATGCTGCTGCTGTTCGCCGCGCTGGTCGCGGCGCCGGCGCTGCTGCGCAAGATCGAAGCCGACGCCAACGAGCTGCTGCGCCACCTGTCGCTGCTGTTCGTGCCGGCCGGCGTCGGCATCGTGGCGGCGGCATCTTCCAGCAGCGGGCACTGGCTGGCACTGCTGGCAGGCCTGATGGGCAGCACGCTGCTGACGCTGGCCGTGACGGCCCTGGTGCTGCGCGCGGCCAGCCCGAAGGATGGCGATGTTTGAGCTGGCCGAGCTGCGCTCCTTCTGGGTCTATCTTTCCGCCTCGCCGCTGCTGGGATTGACACTGACCCTGTGCGCCTACGCAGTGGCGCAAGCCATCTATGCCCGCTGCAGGTTCTCGCCGCTGGCCAACCCGGTGGCGATCGCGATCGCCCTGGTCTGCGCGGCGCTGTGGTTGTCCGGCATGTCGTACGAGCGGTACTTCGCCGGCGCCCAGTTCGTGCATTTCCTGCTCGGCCCCGCCACCGTGGCGCTGGCCGTGCCGCTGGTGCGCCAGTTGCCCCGCCTGCGCCGCGCTTTCCTGCCGGTGACGCTGGCACTGGTATGCGGTTCCGTCACGGCCATCGTTTCGGCGGTCTGCATCGTCGTTGCCCTGGGCGGGACGGCGGAACTGGCCCGTTCGGCCGGCCCGAAATCGGCCACCACGCCGATCGCCATGGCCGTGTCGGAACGGCTGGCCGGCCTGCCATCGCTGACCGCCGTCCTGGTGATCGGCACCGGCATCTTCGGCGCCGTCACCGCGCGCTTCCTGTTCGGCTGGATGAAGATCCATTCCCACGAAGTGCGCGGCTTCGCGCTGGGCGTGGCGTCGCACGGCATCGGCACCGCGCGGGCGTTCCAGGTCAGCGCGGAAATGGGCGCGTTCGCCGGCCTGGGGATGGGCTTGAATGGGGTGCTGACCGCGCTGCTGGCGCCGGGGCTGATTCCGCTGGTGCTGCGGTGGCTGGGCATGTAGCGCCCGTCACCGCGCACAATTGTTCTACCTGCGGCCCGGTATCCCGCCTCCGCCACGGCGGCCCCGGTACAGCAGCAAGCCGGCACCCGCCATGATCGCCACGTCTGCAAGGTTGAAGATGCCCGTTCGGAGCGGCCCGATGCCGATATTGAGGAAATCGGTCACCCCGCCGCCGAACAGGATCCGGTCGATCAGGTTGCCGGCGCCGCCGCCGGCAATGAGCGCGATGGCCACGACGTGGATCGTGATGATGCCGGGCTTCCGGATAGCGTATGCCACCAGGCCGGCCAGCACGAGGGCAATGGCAATGGTGAAGATGGCGAACCGGACCGGCTCGGGAAGCGTGGCGCCAAGGTTGAGAAAGGCACCGTGATTCTGCACATGCTGCAAGCGCACGAAGTCGCCCCAGAACGAGTACGTGACGGGGTCCGGCAGGCACACACGGACAAGCTGTTTCGTCGCCTGGTCGCAGCCGACGCAGGAAAACAGCACAAGCAGCAAGAGCGACGTTCTTCCGGGCCTGTTCATGGTTCTGTCCTTTGCAGGTGAAGGGGCGGCCAGTCGATTGCAAGGCGCCGCGGCGGCCGGTCCGGCGATTATCGGGCAAGCCGCAGTGTACGGACAAGCGCTCGCGGCGTATGGCGCCGGATTGCAGTGCACGGCGCCCCAGGAAAGTCGAGGCAGGCTCGCTTGCACACTCGCGGAATCCGGGATCGACAGCGGTCATCCTGATCACTAGAGGGAGCCGGGACTGCCCGTGATTTTCGATGCGGTGATGACTTCCCTCGTCGAATTTCCGCCTTCGGCATAGCCGGACCCGCCCTTCAGCGTTCTGCCGTCGGCCAATGTCGCGCTGATCTCGTAGCCGCCGGCATTGCCCGCGTAGTATCTCAACTCGGCCGACTGGCCGTTTTCCAGGGCGGGCAACTGCACCGTGCTTGCCTGGCCGCCCGCTCGATGGGTCAGCACGACGTTCGTGATGTCCTCGCCGCTCTGGTTTTCCACGACGACGCGCACCACCGGCGTAAACCAGCCCCTGGTGCCCGCGGTAATGGCGCCCGTAACGAAGCCGATTCCGGTGAACAGGATTGCGCCGATCGTCGCTGCGATCAGGATCGAGACTCTCTTCATTATTCTTCAGTCCAGGATGTGCCTCGATCCTTGCGGATTCAGGGGCTGGGCGGATAACAATCCGTGATGGCCGATGAGTATTAACGCTGGCCCTTAGCGCTGCATTAAAACTCGATCGTGCCGGCTTTCGCATGGCTGCCGACCATGCCACGGCGGTGCTTGCATGTCGTCTGCCAATTTGGCAACAGAAGTTGCAAAATGTTTATATGTGATGCAGAATGGTAATTCCAGCGTAACGCCGGCGGTTCATTGAGCAGCGCGGTCGTCTGGTAAACAAGTTCGCCTGCGGCCCCCATTCAACCAGGCACGCGAGAAACGCGCCATGAAGCTGTTCTTTTCTCGCTGATGGAAAAGATGACGGGTGAAGCGGGCAGCAAAATAAAACATACAACTTACCGCTACGGTAGAAACCAGGGAATGCAATGAACACAAACTACACAGGTGACAAGACCTTCGGCATCCTCGCCCATATCGGCGGGATTTTCTTTTCGTGGCTGGCACCATTTGTCCTGTACCTGATCAAGAAAAATGACAGCGATACGTTTTCGGCGGATAACGCGCGGGAAGCATTGAATTTCCAGCTGACCCTGCTCGTCGCCTATGTCGGCTGCTTCATCCTGTCGTTCGTCCTTATCGGCCTGTTCCTGTTCTGGGTCGCCATCCTCGGCAACCTCGTCCTGTGTGTCATCGCTGCGATCAAGGCCAGCAACGGTGCCGTCTACCGTTATCCGCTGACCATCCGTTTCGTCAAGGGCTGATTGTCCGGAAAGCTGGCCGGCCAGCTGGCGCCGCCGTGCTTCCTTGATGCGTCGCGGCTGATAGCGGCTCGCTTGTATTCAGCGCGCAGGGCGCCGGAAAATACGCATGCATGTTTCGACGCCTGCGATGTTGAAGGAACCGACCGTTACCGGCGCGTGGAAGTTGACGGCGCGTTATCCGGACTTTCGTCCGGATCTGCAGACGGTGATATCCCCATGACGCAAGGTTCGATGGCGAAGTTGCCGTCGAACTTGCGCTCACGCCGGATCATGCGGGCCAAGAAATCATGGATCCTTCCCCGGCAGCATTGGCGCAGTAATTTCCAGGAAGCGCCCGTATTCAAAGCATGCGCGATGCAGCCACTACCTGCCAAGCGTATGTGCCTGGCGACGCCATTCGCCATTCAAACCTGTATCCATTCGAACACATGAAATTATCGACATCCGTATCGGCAGCCGGGGCCGTGATCATCCTGGCGCTTTGCAATACCAGTGCTGGCGCTACCGGAAATAAAGCCACGTTGGACCTGACGCCGGTCTTCGCCGGAATGGAAAAGGACTGCGCCGGCAGCAATCCGAAATTCGACGCGGTACTGCGATGGCTGACGACGCATTCGGGCAAGGCGCCGGCGACCGCCAAAGCCGGTGCCGAAATGCGTGCAGCCATCGGCGCTGGCCGGATCCAGGTGAAGGATGATGGCGATTCCTGGACCCTGACCGCACCGGTGACGGGCGCGTCGTATCGCGGTGCCGCGGTGACCGGTATCGAGCGCTGGGTCGGCAAGGATAACGGCATCAACGGCATCTCGCTGACGTTCGCCGGTTCTCTGGCGGCCGTGTCCAAATCGCTTGGCAATATGAAGCCGGCAACGGGCAACGAAGATCCGTCGCGGCCGCAACTGCTGGTGGAAGACGGAACCGCACGTGCTGTCCTGATGTGCGACTTCTCGAACTGACGACGGGCCTGGGGCAGCGACGGGTGGTCGTCTTCCGGCCCTGGCGCCACCCGTAGCGAACGGGCGGCGTCGCGCCGAATCAGGCCTGCGTGCCGCCGGCCGGGCTGACCGCCACCTGCAGCGTCGCCCGCAATCCCGGCCTGTTATCGGCCAGCAGCAGCACGCCGCCATGCAGGCGTGCCACGGCGGAGACCACCGACAGCCCCAGGCCCACGCCGGGCGTGCCGCGGCTGGTGTCGCCCCGGTAGAAGCGCTCGACGACGCGCGGCCGTTCATCTTCCGTGATGCCGGGGCCATTGTCGCTCACCACGATTTCCAGCATGTCCCGCTGCGGGCGCTGCACGGCGATGGCGATCACGCCGCCTTCGGGCGCGTACTTCAACGCATTCTCGACCAGGTTGCCGAGCGCCTGCGCCAGCAGCACCGGGTCGCCGACGGCGCGCAGCGCGCCGCGCGGCGTGAACGCCAGCGCGATATTGCGCAGCTCCGCCACCGGCGCATAGAATTCGGCCACTTCCGCCGCCAGGTTCGTCACGTCCACCGGCACGAAACCGTTGCGGCGGCTGCCGCTGTCGATCTCGGCCAGGCGCAGCAGCGCATTGAAGATCTTCATCACGCGGTCGACGTCGTTGATGGCCGCATCGATCTCGGCAAACGTTTCTTCCTCGTTCGGGCGGTTGACCGACAGTTCTTCCAGCCGGGCGCGCAGTTCGGACAGGGGCGTGCGCAAGTCGTGCGCGATGGCGTTCGACACGTCCTGCACGCCCGTCACCAGGTGTTCGATCTGGTCCAGCATGCGGTTCACGGTGCGCGTCAGCAGTTGCAGTTCGTCGCCATCGCGCGGTGCCGGGAGCCGGCGTGACAGCTTGCCCTCGATGATCGCGGCCGTGGTCTGGCTGATGCCCTGCACGCGCGTGAGCAGGGCGCGGCGGATCAGCACCCCGCCCAGCGCGGCGCCCACCAGCACGGCCGCGCCGCAACCCAGCAAGCCGTACACGAACAGCCGTTCCAGCTCGTCGAAGCGATTGAGGTTGCTGGCGATCAGCAGGCGGTAGCCACGCCCCAGCGTTACGCGCACCAGTTCGATCCGGCGTGGCACACCGTCGACGCGGATGGTGGCCGAGCTGACGCCGTCGCGGTCCGGCAAGCCGCCGGGCCAGGCGGGCAGGTTGCCGGCCAGCTTCGCGCCGTTCGGGGCCATCAACAGGATGATCTTGCGCACGCCATCGTTGGTGCCCTCCACCTGGCTGTCGATGGCCGTGGTCAGCGCGGCCGGCCCACCGCGCCGGAACAGGTTGGCGAGGCGCTGCGCTTCGGAGGCCAGCAGCTCGGTGCGCACTTCCTGGATGTTGGTGTGCCATGCGTACCACAGCGGCGCGGCGAACATCGCCAGCACCAGCAGGCTGACGAACGCATAGCCGATCGCGATGGTGCGGGCGGAAAAGCCGGGGAGTCTCATGCCTGGTCCCCGCTACGGCTGGTCGGTCAGCATGTAGCCGGCGTTGCGCACGGTGCGCAGCAGCGGCTTGCCGAAGCCGGCGTCGATCTTTTGCCGCAGCTTGCTGATGTGGACGTCGATCACGTTGGTCTGCGGATCGAAGTGGTAGTCCCACACATTTTCCAGCAGCATCGTGCGCGTCACCACCTGGTTGGCGTGGCGCATCAGGTAGCCGAGCAGCTTGAATTCGCGCGGCTGCAGAGCCACCGGCCTGCCGGCGCGCGTCACCTTGTGGGCCAGCATGTCCATGCTCAGGTCGTCCAGCGTCAACGTGGTGTCCACCGCCTGCGGTTGCGCGCGGCGCAGCAGGGCGTCGAGGCGGGCCAGCAGTTCGCCGAACGCGAACGGTTTCACCAGGTAATCGTCGCCGCCGCTCTTCAGGCCGTGGATGCGCTCGTCCACCCCATCGAGCGCCGACAGGATCAGGATCGGCACGCGGTTGCCCTGCTGGCGCAGCGCCGCCACGATGGCCAGGCCGTCGATCCCGCCGGGCAGCATGCGGTCCATCACGATCGCGTCGTAAGTTTCGCTGACGGCGTGGTTCATGCCGTCGCGGCCGTTGTCGGCGTGATCGACCGTGTGGCCCGCTTCGGCCAGGCCCTTCTTGACGAAGCGGGCGACCCGTTCGTTGTCTTCGACGAGGAGGAGTTTCATGGTGTGCTCATCTGCTTTATCTGCTTGCGTGTGGTTGACGCAGGCATCTACCCCAACGGCGAAGGGCTGGGGTCAGACCCGGCGGGGTGAAGCAGGGATTTCGCGAAGCATGCTTCGCGCCTGCTGAACGATGCTGGCATGCATGCTAGCATTCCTTCCTGACCCCGGTACTTGCACTTGGGGTAGGCTTACCTGGACGGCACCAGGGGCCGACCCCGGCAGCCGCGCCTGGGTTGACCGGATCAGCTGGCTGGCGCCGCCACCCCGGCATCGGCCCGCGCCGGCGTCTCTCCGGTCCGTTCCAGCCACCCGCCACCCAGCGCGCGGTACAGCCCCACCAGCGCGGCGAGCTGGTTCTGCCGGGCCGCGATCAGCGAGACGCGGGCATTGTACAGGTCCGTTTTCGCCGCCAGCACGGCCAGGTAGTCGCTGGCGCCGCTGGAATACAGCAGCTCGGCCAGTTCCAGCCGGCGCTGCTGGGCCGCGACGTCGCGCTGGCGCGCGGCCAGTTCCTTATCGTAGGTGCCGCGCGCGGCCAGGCCATCGGCCACCTCGCGGAACGCCACCTGCACCGCCTGCCGGTACTGCGCCACACCGATATCGCGGGCGATGCGGGCGTTGTCCAGGCTGGCCTGGCGCGCACCGCCATCGAACAGCGGCAGCACCAGGCTGGGCGCAAACGACCAGACCCCGGTGCCGGCCTCGAACAGCTGGCCCAGCGCGGTGCTGGCCGTGCCGGCGGCGGCCGTGAGCTGGATGTTCGGGAAGAATGCCGCGCGGGCCGCGCCGATGTCGGCGTACGCCGCGCGCAGCTGCGCCTCGGCCTGCAGCACGTCCGGCCGCCGCAGCAGCAGGTCGGACGGCAGGCCGGCAGGGATATCGGGAAACTGCGCGGCAAACTGCGCGGGAAACTGCGCGGGAAACTGCGCGGCCAGCATCGGCTGCCGGTCCAGCGGCGTGGCGGGGCCCGGGGCTGGCGGCAGGGGCTGCCCCAGCAGCAGCACCAGCGCGTTCTCCGCCTGCGCGCGCAGCCGCTGCTGCGCCGCATGGTTGGCCTGCGCCTGTTCCAGCGTGCCGCGCGCCAGCGTTTCATCGAGTTCGGAAACGGTGCCCGTATCGAACTGCAGCTTGACGATGCGGTACGACTCGCGCGCCGCCGCCAGCGTTTCCTCGGTGACGGCCAGTTGTTCCTCGTAGGCCAGCATGGCGAAATACTGCTCCGCCACCTGGGCAACGAGGAGGATGTGCGCGGCCTGGCGGCCATGGGCGCTGGCCACGTACTGTTCGCGGGCGGGATCCGTCAGGCTTTGCAGGCGGCCGAACAGGTCGACCTCCCATGCGGCCGACAACGCGACGGCATTGGCGTGCGTGGCGGCGCCGGCGGCGTTCCTGCCGCGCGTGCCGGAAGCTTCCACGCCCACCTGGGGCAGGGCGGCGCTGCGCTGCGACTGCAGCGCCGTGCGCGCCTGGGCGACACGGAGCAGGGCGATGCGCAAGTCCTGGTTGCCGGCCAGCGCGAGACCGACCAGCTGGCGCAGGCGCGCATCGGCGAGGAAATCCTGCCAGCCCGTGTCCGCGGCCGGGGTGGCGTTCGCGGAAGCCGCCGCCACGTAGGCCGGGCCGATGGGAAACGCCGCTGGCGCAAGATCGGCCGGGCGCTGGTAGGCGGGCTGCAAGGTGCAGCCCGACGCCAGCGCGGCGACCGCAAGCAAGACGGGCAAGTGTTTCATCAGTTGACCTCCTGGCCCGCCGGCGTGCCGTCAGCCCGCGGGTGAATACCAGCTTTCGATGCAGCGCGCCGGCGGTCCCTGATCTTGCCGGCCACCAGCACGAAGAACAGCGGAATCATGAACGTGGCCAGGAAGGTGGCCGTGAGCATGCCGCCGATCACGCCGATGCCGAGCGCGTTCTGGCTGGCGGCGCCGGCGCCGCTGGCGATGGCCAGCGGCAGCACGCCCAGCACAAACGCCATCGACGTCATCAGGATCGGGCGCAGGCGCAGCTTGGCCGCTTCCATCGCGGCCTCCAGCACGCCGCGGCCTTCCAGTTGCAGTTCGCGGGCGAATTCCACGATCAGGATCGCGTTCTTGGCCGACAGGCCGATTGTCGTCAGCAGGCCGACCTGGAAGAACACGTCGTTTTCCAGGCCGAACAGCGTGGCGGCGGCCAGCGCGCCCAGCACGCCGATCGGCACCACCATGATCACGGAGACGGGAATGGCCCAGCTTTCATACAGCGCGGCCAGGCACAGGAACACCACCAGGATCGACAGGCCGTACAGCAGCGGCGCCTGGGCGCCGGCCTGCGCTTCCTGCAGCGAGATGCCGCTCCATTCGTAGCCGATGCCGTCCGGCAGCTGGCCCATCAGGCGGTCCATGATTTCCATGGCTTCGCCGGTACTGTGGCCGGGCGCGGGCTGGCCCAGGATCTCGGCCGAGGCGATGCCGTTGTAGCGCTGCACCGCGGGCGCGCCCCAGGTCCAGCGGGCGCTGGCGAACGCGGAGAAGGGCACCATGGTGCCGGCCGCGTTGCGCACGTGCAGGAAGCGGATGTCGTCGGGATTCATGCGGAACTGCGCATCGGCCATCACGTACACGCGCTTGATGCGGTTGTCCGTGTCGAGGAAGTTGTTGATGTAGCGCGAGCCCCAGGCCGTCGAGAAGGTCTGGTCCACATCCGTCAGGTTGACGCCCAGCGCGGCGGCCTTTTCGCGGTCGATGTCGATCTTGTAGGTGGCGTTGTCGGCCTGGCCCGTGAAGCGCACGCGCGCCAGCGCCGGTTCGTTCTTCGCCAGGTCCAGCAACTGATCGCGCGCCTTCGCCAGCGCCTCGTGGCCAAGGCCGCCGCGGTCCTGCATCTGCAGCGAGAAGCCGGTGGCCGAACCCAGGCCGCGGATCGGCGGCGGTTCCACCGCGGTGACCTGGGCACCCTGGAAGTCGCCATAGCGGGCCGAGATGCGGCTGCTCAGCGCCGAGACGGACAGCTCGTCGCCGGTGCGCTCGTCCCACGGCTTGAGCCGCACGAACAGGCGGCCCTGGTTCTGGCCCCGGTTCGGCTGGCTGGCGCCGATCGTGGCGAAGGTGGAATCGACCATCGCCTTTTCGTCGTTGAGAAGGTACTGGTTGATTTCTTCCAGCACCTTGCCGGTGGTTTCCAGCGTGCTGCCGGGCTGCGTCTGCACCTGCACGAACATGTAGCCCTGGTCCTCGCGTGGCAGGAAGCCGCCCGGCAGCCGCAGGAACAGCAGCGCGACGACGCCGACCAGCACCACGTACAGCGCCATCCACACGCCGCGCCGGCGCACGATGGCGGCCACGCCGCCCAGGTAGCGGTCCCGGCTCTTGTCGAAGCCGCGGTTGAACCAGCCGAAGAAGCCGCGCTTGTCATGGTGGTCCGGGTCCGGCCGCTTGAGCATCGTCGCGCACAGTGCCGGCGTCAGCGTCAGCGCGATGAAGACGGATAGCAGCATCGATGCCACCACGGTCAGCGAGAATTCCCGGTAGATCGCGCCGACCGTGCCGCTGGAGAACGCCACCGGCACGAAGACGGCCGAGATCACGAGCGCCACGCCCACCAGCGCGCTGGTGATCTGGCTCATCGCCTTCTCGGTCGCCTCGTACGGGCCCAGGCCTTCTTCGTGCATCACGCGCTCGACGTTTTCCACCACCACGATGGCATCGTCCACCAGCAGGCCGATGGCCAGCACCAGGCCGAACATGGACAGCGTGTTGACGGTGAAGCCCAGCGCCGACATGATGCCGAAGGTACCGAGCAGCACCACCGGTACGGTGATCGACGGGATCAGCGTGGCGCGCAGGTTCTGCAGGAACAGGTACATCACGAGGAACACCAGCGCGATGCCCTCGAACAGCGTGACGACCACTTCGTGGATCGACACCTCGATGAACGGCGTCACGTCGTTCGGGTACACCACCACCAGGCCGCGCGGGAAGAACGCCTTCAGCTCGTCGAGTCGGGCGCGCACCGCGTCGGCGGTGGTCAGCGCATTGGCGCCCGGCGCCAGCTGGATGCCCACGCCGGACGCCGACTTGCCGCTGTAGCGCACGTCGACGTTGTAGTTTTCCGGGCCCAGCGCCACGCGCGCCACGTCGCCGATCCGCACCGACGAGCCGTCCGGCTGCACCTTCAGCAGGATGCGGCGGAATTCCTCGGGCGTGCGCAGCAGGCTGGCCTGGTTGATGGTGGCCGACAGGGTCTGCCCCGCCACGGCGGGCGAACCGCCCAGCTGGCCGCCGGAGATCTGCACGTTCTGCGCCTGGATCGCGCGGTTCACGTCCAGCGGCGTCAGCGCGTAACCCGTCAGCTTGACGGGATCGAGCCAGATGCGCATCGCATACTGCGTGCCGAACACGTTCAGGCTGCCCACGCCGGGAATGCGCGACAGCGGGTCCTGGATGTTCGACGCCACGTAGTTGGCGATGTCGAACTTGGTCATGCTGTTGTCTTCGGAAACAAAGGCCGCGACCATCAGGAAATCGCTGGTCGACTTCGTCACGCGCAGGCCCGACTGCTGGACTTCCGAAGGCAGGCGCGGCTCGGCCGAGCGCAGCTTGTTCTGCACCTGCACCTGGGCGATGTCCGGATCGGTACCCGGCGCGAAGGTCAGCGTGGTGGTCGACTGGCCCGTATCGTCGGTGGTGGAGGTCATGTACAGCAGGTTGTCGATCGCTGTCATCTGCTGCTCGATCACCTGCACCACGGTGTTGGCCATGGTCTCGGCCGAGGCGCCGGGGAAGCTGGCCTGGATCTGCACGGACGGTGGCGACACGGGCGGATACTGCTCGACCGGCATCTTGAACAGCGCGATGCCGCCGACCAGCATGATCAGCAGCGAAATCACGATCGCGAAGATGGGCCGCTGGATGAAGAATCTAGCCATGGGTGCTCATCCTCAGCGGGCCGCGGGGGCCGTGGGAGGCGCGGCCGCGGCAGGCGCGGTGGCCAGCTTGCGCGGTGCCGCGGCGCGCGGCGTCACGACGATGCCGGGGCGCAGCTTCTGCACGCCGCTGACGATCAGGCGCTCGCCATCCGCCAGGCCGTGCTCAACCAGCCAGTGGCCATCGACCAGCGCACTGGCCTGCACCGTGCGCACCTCGGTCTTGTTGCCGCCGCCGACCAGCATCACGGTGGCTTCGCCCTGCGGGTTGCGCGTCACGGCGGTGGCGGGCACGCGCACCACACCCTGCCGCACACCCTGTTCCACGCTGGCGCGCACGAACATGCCCGGCAGGAGCAGCTTGTCCGGGTTGGGGAAGCGGGCGCGCAGCGTGACGGAGCCGGTATCGCGGTCGACGGTCACGCCGGAAAACTCCAGGGTGCCCGGGTGCGCGTACGTGCTGCCGTCTTCCAGCTTCAGGCGCACCTGGGCCTTGCCGGCACCTTCCAGCTTCAGGCTGCCGCTGGCGATATCGCGCCGCAGCGCCAAGCCCTCGGCGCTCGATTGCTGCAGGTCGACATACATGGGGTCGAGCTGCTGGATCGTCGTCAGCAGCGTGGCCGAACCGGCCTGCACGTAGGCGCCCTGGGTCACCTGCGATACGCTGCTGCGCCCGGCGATGGGCGCGGTCACGCTCGTATAGCCGAGGTTGATGCGCGCCGTGGTCACGGCCGCTTCCGCCGCGGCCACGTCGGCGGCGGCCTGCAACTGCGCCGCTTCGGCATTGTCGAACGCCTGCTTGCTGACGGCATTCCCGCCGACCAGCACCTTGTAGCGTTCCAGTTGCGACGTGCTGCTGGCCAGGTTCGCCCGGGCCCGCTGCAGCGTGGCCTGGGCGCTCGACAGCGCGGCCCGGTACGGCGCCGGATCGATCAGGTACAGCGGGTCGCCCTTGCGCACGTCGGCCCCTTCGGTGAAGCGGCGGTCCTGCACGATGCCGTCGACCCGCGCGCGTACTTCGGCCAGCAGGAACGGCGCCGTGCGGCCGGGCAGTTCGAGGGCCAGCGGCACGCTGGTGCGCTCGACGGTCAGCGTGGCGACCTGGGGAACGGCGGCGGCTTTCGGGGCGGGGTCGGCACCGCAGCCGTACAGCGCCAGCGCTGCCGCGGCGCATGCGGCAGCCAGGCCCGCGCGGCGCCGGGGAAGGGAAAATGGCATGAATGGTCCGGATGACAGGTTAACGATGGAGTCCACCCCGCACTATGCCGCGTGGCGGCTGAAGGGGGAATGGCCGAATCATTAATTATTGTTAATGATTATCGGTCATGAAGATCGGTCATGAATCATCGTTCATGAAGTATCGTTGCTCCGCGCGGAAGGCGGCGCTGCGGTGGGGCCTACGCCGGGTTGTGCCGTTACCTGAGGCGCCGTCGGCTGTCGTCGCCGGACAGCACGCGGGCAATCGTTTCGTCGGACAGTGCCTCGCGGCGCAGCAGCCGCTCGGCCCGGGCGGGATCCATCTTCCCGGCGAGCGCGATGGCTGCCTGCACCACTGCCGCGCGCACCACGTCGTGCCGCCGGCTGTCGACATGGTAGAAACGGGGCGCCCTGGGCGCTTCCAATTCGCACGGCCCATCGCCAGTTTCTGGCGGCCTGCGCCACACCACCGTCATCGTGGCGCGCGAGCAGCCCGGCGACAGCACGCGTGCGACGAGCGCCTCGGCCACGTGGGCGCAGCGCAGGTAGTCGGTGGCCTCTTCGGTCCCGCGCAGCTTTTGCAGGACCAGCGCGATATCGATCGTGCGCGCCATGTCGGCATCGTGGCGTGAATCTCTCATTGCTCGGGTCTCCATCGCCGGCCGGCGTTCCGCCATCGGGAAGCCCGCAAGGGGCAGATTAGCCTGCATTGCCCACTCATGCAAAGGGTATTTGGCATCCGCCCACGGTCGGGGAACCGGCCTGGTGGAAGCTCTTGTTGCGAAATGGTCACAATATGGTTAAAAAACCGAACGTCCGTGCTGTCCCGTGTGCATGGCTGGCTGGCACCTTGCCAGCTTCCTGGCCTGGCATCCGCACGGTCAATTGGGGCGCGCGGATGCCACCCGACAATACCGGTCGGCCGAAGCGCCGTCACTCTTGTGCACGTCGATAAAAGGGTCTGGACGACGTATCGCGGCAGGGGATCGCTCAGGTGGCCAGACGGGCGGCCAGAAATGATGCGTGATACCAGTTTCGGTATCGAAAACCCTGAAAAATTGATTGGATCGGTAATTTTCCACTCACTTAAGATGGATTCGCAGCACCATGAAACGTTGCCCACGCAGCGCATAAAAAAGACAGAACCACAGGAGATGCAGCATGAATGACACCGGAACCGGCGCGGTCCGCCCATCCCGCAATTTGAAAATGAAAATGTCGGTTGCCGCGCTGGCTGGCGCGGGCATCCTTTCCAGCGCGTCCGTGTGGGCACAGGATGCCCAGGTGGCGGCCGAACAGCAGGCCACCGCCGCCACCACGGTCGTGGTCACCGGCGTACGCCGCGCCGCCCAGAGCGCGCAGGCGATCAAGCGCAATTCCGATGAAGTGATCGATTCGATCGTCGCCGAGGAAGCCGGCAAGTTCCCCGACAAGAACGTGGCCGAGATCCTGGGCCGCGTTTCCGGCGTGCAGATCCGCCGCGAATACGGCGAGGCGTCGAATGTCGTGATCCGCGGCCTGACCGGCCTGGTTACCCTGCTGAACGGCCGCGAAGTCTATACGTCGCGCGACCGCAGCCTGCACCTGGCCGACATTCCCACCACGATGCTGCAGCGCGTGGACGTGTACAAGACGCAGGGCGCCGAGATGGTGGAGGGTGGCACCGCCGGCGTGATCGACGTGCGCACCGCGCGTCCGTTCGATTTCAAGGGCTTCTCCGCCAACGTGCAGGCCCGCGTGGAAAACCGCGACAAGTCCAACACCAACGACCCGCAGGCTTCCGGCACGATCAGCAACCGCTGGAAAGGCGACTTCGGCGAATTCGGCGCGCTGCTCGGCGTGTCCTACCAGAAGGGCAACTACCATGACGAAGTGACGTGGAACTCGCCGCCCGTGGCGGTGCTGGGTGCGGGCTCGCCGGTGACCGGACCGCTCGACCTGGGCCACACGCTGTACCAGGGCAAGCGCGAACGCACGGCCGCCAACTGGGCCTTCCAGTGGCGCCCGAACCGCTCGCTCGAGATGTTCGCCGAAGGCTGGTCGACCCGCATCGACCATGACGCGCAGCGCCAGTTCTTCGTGGCTGGCCAGGCCTGGAGCCCGAGCACGCAGTACACGCTGATCCCGGGCACCAACCAGGTCGCCACCATGACGAGCGTGAATTCGAATCCGTTTGCCCTGTCGTCCACCCAGGCGCCGAACGACGATTCGGAAACCCACCAGGGCGCGTTCGGCGCGCGCTGGAAGGTGAACGATGACTGGACCATCACCACCGAGCTGGCGCGCACCAACAGCAAATGGAAGCAGGACTTCCCCATCCTGGACCTGCTGACATCGCCGCCGACCGTGGCCGGGGAAACCTACCGCAACGGTGGCGGCTACTTCACGTATCCGGGCTACGACATGGACAACCCGGCCAACTACCGCCTGCACACCCTGTTCGACAACTGGAGCAATGCGCGCGGCCAGTCGAACGACTGGCGCGTGGATGCCACGTGGAATCCCGGCTCGGACGGCTTCCTGAAAGAGATCAGCTTCGGCATGCGCCTGGCGGAACGCAAGGCCCAGTACCAGCACGAAAGCAATGGCCAGATCGGCGCGCCAGCCGGCCTGCCTGCAGTGACGTCGCTGCAGGGCTTCGCCTGCCAGTCGATGGAAATGGCCAACGACTACGGCCTGGCTTCGTGGATCACCCCATGCGCAAGCTACATGCACGCCAACATGGACACGCTGCGCCAGGCCTATGGACGTCCGGCCGGCAAGGGCGCCCCCGACCCATACTCGCTGTACACCAACCAGGAAGACACCAGCGCCATCTACGGCAAGACCAAGTTCGGCTTCACCGTGGCCGGCATGCCGGTGGAAGGCACGGCTGGCGTGCGCGTGGTGCGCACGGAGCTGGACGTGAACGGCTTCAACGGCGTATGGACGAACGGCGTCTTGAACCCGGTGGCCGTGAACAAGAAAACCAGCACCACCGACGCGCTGCCGAACCTGACGCTGAAGGCCATGCCCGTGGAAGACGTGGTCCTGCGCCTGAATGCCGGCAAGGCGATCCAGCGTCCGGCGTTCGCCGATTTCAATCCGGGCACCACGTATAACGCGGGCGGCGGCGGCACCGTCGAGCCGAACGGCAACGGCGGCAACCCGGACCTGAAACCAATCGAGGGCACCAATGTCGACGTGGCGGCCGAGTGGTATTTCGCGCCGACGGGCAGCCTGACGGCCACGCTGTTCAAGCACGACTTCAAGAACTACGTGATCCGCCGGCAGGATTTTGAAACGGTCAACGGTACGCGCTACCTCGTGGAACGCCCGCGCAACATGGAAGGCGGCGAGCTGAAAGGCATCGAGATCGCGTACCGCCAGTTCTACGACTTCCTGCCGGGCTGGCTGAACGGCTTCGGGCTGGAAGCGAACTACACGTACATGCAGGGCCACCTGGAAGACCGCGGCATCGAAAGCCCGTTCGTCAACATGTCGAAGAACGCCTACAACATCGTCGCGCTGTACGAGCGCGGCCCATGGTCCGGCCGGCTGGCCTACAACTGGCGCTCGAAGTTCGTCGATACCTACAACTACCGCGGCCTGGGCTTCGACCTGATCGTCGACCCGATCAAGACCGCCGACGCGTCGATCACGTACAAGATCAACGACAAGATCGGCGTCACGCTGGACGTGGAAAACCTGACGGACCGGAAGTACCACGACTACCACGGCATCCCCAGCAACCCGCGCGACATCCGGCGCTATGACCGGGTGATCGGGCTGTCGATGCGCTGGGCGCTGTAATAAAACAGTGAGGGACGGACCTCAACTCCGTTAAGTCAGGTGTCATCCGGTAGATTGAAAGCGCATGCATTCACCCCAGCAGCGAAGGGCTGGGGTCAGACCCGCCGGGTCTGACCCCGGAACTTGCCCTTGGGTGAATTGGGACCGAATCTCGTACATCGGAAAAATCTTCAAAAAAAGGCCCCTGGAGCAATCCAGGGGCTTTTTCACGCGTGCAGCGGGATCAGAACTTGTACCGCAGCGTGGCGGAGACGCTGCGCGGCGCCTGGTAAGTGATCGCGTTGAAGGCGGAGAACATGGCGTAGTGCGTCTTGTCGAACGCGTTGTCGACGTTCAGCTGGGCCGACAGGCGGTCGTTGATGTCGTAGCGCGCCATCAGGTTGACCAGCGCGAACGAACCCTGCACGATCTGGCCGCCGGTATTGGCCGGCGCGGTCGGGTCGTTGGTCCAGGTGCGGCTTTCCCAGTTCGCGCCGCCACCCACCGTCAGCTTGCTCAGCTCGCCCGGGAAGCGGTAGGTGGTGAACACGCGGAACGTCTTGCGCGGGTAGATGCTGTTGAACTCGACACCCGCCGCGTCCTCGGCCTTGAAGTACGCATAGCCGGCGGTGGCGTTCCAGCCGCGTGCCAGTTCGCCCGACACTTCGGCCTCGAAGCCCTTGCTCTCCGCGCCTTCGGCGGCGCGGTAGTACGCTTCCGGCAGCAGCGGGCCGGTGCCGTCGCGGTCGATCAGGCCCGCTTCCACGCCCAGCTTGTCCTGCTTGATGCGAAACACCGAGAACTGCGCGTTCAGGCGATTGTCCAGGAACGCGCCCTTGATGCCCGTTTCATAGCTCTTGCCGACCACCGGATCGAGCTGGCCCCCGTTGATGTCCTTCAGGTTCTGCGGCTGGAAGATGTCGGTGTAGCTGGCGTAGGCCGACCAGTTGCGGTCGATGTCGTAGACCAGGCCGGCGTACGGCGTCACTTCGCGGTTCTTCTTGATCGTGTACGCGGCAGTCCACAGGCCGTGGCCGCTCTTTTCATAGTTGCTGACGCGCGCGCCGATGATCAGCTTCAGCGGATCGGCCAGCGAGAAGCGCACCACGCCGTACAGGCCTTCCTGTTTGGTTTCGCTGGTTTCGTAGAACGTGCGCGGCCCCCAGGACGGCTCCGGATACGCGCCCGGGTTGAAGCTGTTGAAGTCGCCCACGGCCGAACTGACGGTGCCGTAGTCGGCGGCGCGGCTGTCGGAAATGAATTCCTGCTTCGAATGCAGGTAGCCGAAGGCCGCTTCATGCTGGCGGCCGCCCAGCGCGAACGGGCCGCTGGCGTGCAGGCTGATGTCGTCCTGTTTCGAGCGCGTGTTGTACGAACCCGAGAAATCGGACATGCCCAGACCCGTCACGCGGTCCGGAACACCCGACAGGTACAGCAGGTAGGAATCGCCCCGGCGATCGCCCCGGCTGAAGGAACCGCGCGCCTGCCAGCCGTTGGCGAAGTTGTGTTCCAGGTTGACGAAGGCGTTGTTGTAGCTGCTGCTCCACGTGGTCCAGTCGGCGGCGGTGGTCTTCGAGCGGTCCCAGTTGGTCGGCGTGCCATCGGTGTAGTAGTAAGGCAGGCCACCCCACATCGAGCCTTTCGGATCGGTTTCCTGGCGGCTGAAGCCGGCCGACAGCAGCGTGCCCGGTGCCAGGTCCGCCTCGACGGTGGCGAATACCGTCTTGTCCTTGTTTTCCAGGTAGTCGACCCAGCTGTCCGCCTGGCGGTATTCGCCGACCACGCGGGCGCGCACGCTGCCGCTCTGGTTCAGACCGGTGCCCACGTCCACCATGGCGCGGCGCTCGTTCCAGCGGCCGATGCCCAGTTCGGCCGTGCCGCTCAGTTCCTTGCTGGTGGCGCGCTTGCGGATCAGGTTGATCGCGGCGGAAGGATTGCCGGCGCCGGTCATCAAGCCGGTCGCGCCGCGCACCACTTCCACGCGCTCGTAGATGGCCAGGCTGCCCAGCGTTTCGCCGGCGCTCCACGACTGTTCCCACGTCGTCGGGATGCCGTCGATCTGCAGGTTGGTGATGTCGAAGCCGCGCGCGGTGAAGCCGGCACGGTGCGTTTCATACTGGTTCACCGAGACACCGGTGGTGTTGTTGACCACGTCCGTGATGGTGGCCAGGCCCTGGTCTTCCATGCGTTCGCGGGTGATCACGGAAACCGCCTGCGGCGTTTCGCGGATCGACAGGCCCAGCGGTGTCGCGGTGCCCACCACGCGCGTGGTGTAGCCGTTGTCGCCTTCCTTCTGCGCCTGCACTTCGACGGTCGGCATGACCGGCTGCGTTTGTTCGGCGACCTGGGCGAGGGCGCCCAGCGGCATCGTGACGGTGAGGCCGGCCACCATCGAGAGGCGGCCCAGCTTGTGCCCGTGGGCCGGGCGGTGTTTCTTGTTCATGTTGTTGTCCAGTGATCGGTGCGGACGAGACGTGCACCGGTAGTCATTTTACTTAGGAACGTGAATGATAACGATTCGCATTCTTAAGTCAATGTAAACAATGTAACTGGACGACAATATTTTCAGGAGGGAAGGGGGAACGTGCGGGCCGACGGGGGGCCCTTCGGGACGGGTGTTGCCGGCACGTGCGCGCGACAACACCCTGGGCAAGACGGCAGTGCGCTACCGCAGCGCAGTCCACCGCGACCCACCCCGGTCGCTCTCCAGCACCGCATCGATGAAGCGCATGCCGGCCACGCCATCGTCGACGGTCGGCAGGTCGGCGCTCTCCGCTGGAACCGGCAGTCCGGCATCCACGGCATGGATGCGTGCGGCGGCATCGCGGTACAGCTGCGCGAACGCTTCCAGGTAACCTTCCGGGTGGCCGGACGGCACGCGCGTGGCATGTTCCGCCGCGGCGCCGCGCACGCGGCCGCGCGTGAGCCGCTGCGCACTGCCGCCCAGGGGTGTCAGCCACAGCTCGTTCGGGTTTTCCTGGTCGAAGGCGAGGCTGGCCTTCGAGCCGAACACGCGCAGCTTGAGCGCGTTCTCGCAGCCGGTCGCCATCTGGCTCGACCACAGCATGCCGCGCGCGCCGTTCGGGTAGCGCAGCATCACCTGCACGTGGTCGTCCAGCACGCGGTCCGGCGTGAACGAGTGCAGCTCGGCCAGCAGTTCGTTCGGCTGGATCCCGCTGACGAAGCCGGCCAGGTGGAACGCGTGCGTGCCGATATCGCTGGTGCAGCCGGTGGGGCCGGCCCGCTCCGGATCGTTGTGCCAGTTGGTGCGCTGGAATTGCTCGCTTTGCGGGCCCGCTTCGGCCATCCAGTCCTGCGCGTACTCGACATGGATCAGCCGTACATCGCCGATCTCGCCCGCCGCCACCAGTTCGCGCGCATGCCGCACCATCGGATAACCCGTGTACGTATGGGTCAGCGCGAAGACCCGGTTCTTCTCACGCGCGAGCGACGCCAGTGCTTCACCTTCGGCGGTGGCGATGCCCAGCGGCTTGTCGCAGATGACGTGGATGCCCGCTTCGAGGAAGGCGGTGGCCACCGGCGCGTGCAGGTAATTCGGCGTGACGATGGCGACGACGTCGATGCCGTCCGGCCGCTGGCTTTCCGCGCGCGCCATTTCACGAAAGTCGGCATAGCAGCGCGACGGATCGAAACGCAGCGCGGTGCCGCTGGCCAGGGCCCGCTCCGGATTGCTGGACAGGGCGCCGGCCACCACTTCATAGCAGTCGTCCAGCCGTGCCGCGATGCGGTGCACGGCGCCGATGAAGGCGCCGTCGCCGCCGCCGACCATGCCGAGGCGGAGCTTGCGGGGCAGCGGCGTGCCGGCGCCCTTCGTGTTGATGATGCTCATGCGTCGATCCCCATCAGGGCGCGCACGGCGGCGCGGTCGGTGCCGCTGCCGGCGAAATCGTCGAAAGCCCGTTCGGCCACGCGGATGATATGGCGGCGGATGAACGCCGCGCCTTCGCGGGCCCCGTCTTCCGGGTGCTTCAGGCAGCACTCCCATTCCAGCACGGCCCAGCCGCTGTAGTCGTATTGCGCCAGCTTCGAGAAGACGCCCGTGAAATCGATCTGGCCGTCGCCCAGCGAGCGGAAGCGGCCGGCCCGGTCGACCCAGCCGCTGTAGCCGCCGTACACCCCTTGCCGGCCGTCGGGCCGGAACTCGGCATCCTTGACGTGGAAAGCCTTGATGCGTTCATGGTAGATGTCGATGAAGGCCAGGTAGTCGAGCTGCTGCAGCATGAAGTGGCTGGGGTCGTACAGGATGTTGGCGCGCGGGTGGTTGCCCGTGGCGGCCAGGAAGCGCTCGAACGTCACGCCATCGTGCAGGTCCTCGCCGGGATGCAGCTCGTAGCAGACGTCCACGCCGGCGTCGTCGAACACGTCGAGGATCGGCTTCCACCGTTTCGCCAGTTCGCCGAACGCTTCCTCGACGAGGCCGGCGGGCCGCTGCGGCCACGGGTACAGGTAGGGCCAGGCCAGCGCGCCCGAAAAGCTCGCATGCGTGGACAGCCCCAGGCGCCGGGACGCCTTCGCCGCGGCCTTCACCTGGCTGACGGCCCATTCCTGCCGGGCCTGCGCATTGCCGCGCACGTGCGGCGCGGCGAAGCCGTCGAACAGCTGGTCGTAGGCCGGATGCACGGCGACCAGCTGGCCTTGCAGGTGCGTCGACAGTTCGGTGATCTGCAGCCCGTGCTCGGCGAGCACGCCGGCGATCTCGTCGCAATAGGTCTGGCTGTCGGCGGCCTTGTCCAGGTCGATCAGGCGCGGGTCGGTCGGCAATTGCACGGCTTCGTAGCCGAGGCCCTTCGCCCAGCCGGCCAGGCCGGCCAGCGTGTCGAACGGCGCCTCGCCGCCCATGAACTGGGCGAGGAAGATCGCCGGTCCCTTGATGGTCTTCATGCTTTTCCTTTTGTCTTCAATACGGCGAATTCGGGTAATAGAACTGGCTGGCGTTGGCGCGCGTGATCAGCACCGACGGGATGATCGTCTTGGCCGGCAGCGTCTCACCCTTCAGGCGCGCGTTGGCCGTCATCTTGATCGCGTCGTAGATGAATTTCGGCGAGTACGACACGTTCGCCTGGATCAGCCGGTCGCCATCGATCACCTTCTTGACGGCGAACTTGGCGCCGGCGCCGCCGAACACTTCCTTGATGTCGGTGCGCTTGGCCTGCTCGATCGCCTTCAGCGCGCCGATCGCCATGTCGTCGTCGGCCGCCCACACGGCGTCGATCTGCTTGAAGCGGGTCAGGTAATCCTGGGTGACCTTGAAGGCATCGTCGCGGTTCCAGTTGCCGTACTTCGCGTCGAGAACCTTGATGCCGGGATGCTTGGCGATCTCCGCGTTGAAGGCGTTCACCCGCTCGTTGTCGATGGTGCTCGGCATGCCGCGCAGCACGACGATATTGCCCTTGCCGTTCAGTTTCTTCGCCAGGTATTCGGCGGGCAGGCGGCCGAAGGCCGTATTGTCGCCGGCCACGTAGGCGTTCTGAGCGTTCGGGCTGGTCAGCCCGCGGTCGACGACCGTCACGTACACGCCCTTGTTCTTGACCTGCGCGACCGGCTGCGTCAGCGAAGCCGATTCCAGCGGCAGGATCACGAGCGCGTTCATCTTGTTCACCACCAGCAGGTCCTGCACCTGGTTGGCCTGCTCCGGCGTGCTGCCGGCCGTCTTGACGATGACCTTCAGGTTCGGATTGGCCGCTTCCAGTTCCTTCTTGGCCTGGTTGGCCCACCAGACGATGCCGCCCGTGAAGCCGTGCGTGGCGGTGGGAATGGCCACGCCCAGCGTGACGGGCTGGGCGGCCGCGGGTTGCGCTGCGATGGCCTGGCCGGCGCTGGCCAGCAGGCAGGCGGCGGCGATCTTGTTCAAGGAGAGAGTAAATGAGTACATATCGGTTCCAGGTAAATATCCAGGTAAATATCCAGGTAAATACTTAACGGCGGCCGCGCTGCAGGTAGGCCACGGTGATGATGACGACACCCTGCACGGCGGCGTTCAGGTACACGCTGATGATGCTGGTGAGGTTCAGGATATTGCCGATCACGGACAGCAGGATCGCGCCGACCACGGTGCCCATGATGCGGCCCGAGCCGCCTTTCAGCGACGTGCCGCCCACGACCACGGCGGCGATCGCTTCCAGCTCCCACAGGATGCCGGTGGTCGGCGTGGCGGAGCCCAGGCGCGGCACGTACAGGATGGTGGCGATCGCCACGCACACGCCCAGCAGCAGGTAGGTCAGCGTCTTCACGCGGTCGACGCGGATCGATGCATAGCGCGCCACCTGTTCGTTCGAGCCGATCGCCTGCACGTGCTGGCCGAACGGCGTGCGGTTCAGGATAACGACGCCGGCAATCGCGACCAGCGCGAAGATCCAGACCGGGATCGGCACGCCCAGCACGCTCTGGTAGTACACCGGCCCGTACGTCTCGGACAGATTGAAATCGAGCGTGATGGCGCCGCCGTCGGACAGCCAGGTGAGCACGGCGCGGAAGATGCCCAGCGTGCCGAGCGTGACGATGAACGCTTCGATGCGGCCGTGCGTGACGAGGAAGCCGTGCGCCAGGCCGGCCACGGCGCCGAAGGCGAGGGCCAGCCCGATGCCGATCACAACGATCGCCAGCGCGGAGGGGGGCGACGCGCCCAGGGCGAGGGCATTCATCGCCACGATCATCACGCCGGCGATCAGCGCGGCCATCGAGCCGACCGACAGGTCGATGCCGCCGGAAGCGATCACGAACGTCATGCCCACGGCGATGATGCCGATGAAGGCGGTGCGCGTGAGCACGTTCATCAGGTTGTCGAAGGTGGCGAAGCCGGGATTGAGCAGGGCGCCGGCGATGCACAGCAGGACCAGGGCCACGATCGGGCCGGCGCCCTTGAATCGGGAGAGTGAGCCAGTGAGAGACCGCGCGAGCGCGGGGTCAGCGGCTTTCACGGGCGTGCCGGGCAGGGCGCCGCCGCCGTCAGTGGTGGGTGTTGGTTGCATGGGAGATCAGGTTTTCTTCGGTGAGTTGGTCCGGCCCGAGCACGGCGTTCAGGCGGCCGCCGTGCAGCACGGCCACGCGGTGGCACAGGCCGATCAGTTCGATCAGTTCGGACGAGATGACGACCACGGCGCGCCCCTCGGCGGCCAGGCGGTGGATCAGCGCATAGATGTCGCGTTTGGCGCCCACGTCCACGCCGCGGGTCGGCTCGTCCAGCACGACCACTTTCGGGCCGGGGCGCAGGTACTTGGCCAGCGCCAGCTTTTGCTGGTTGCCGCCGGACAGCGAGCGGGCCGCGCATTCCGGGTCGCGCAGCCGGATGCCGAAGTCGGCGATCGCCTGGTCCAGCGCGGCGCGGCCCGCCTTCGGGTCGACCCAGGGCCGGGCATCGCGCTCCAGGGTCATCATCGTCAGGTTTTCGCGCAGGCCCAGGTCCATGTGCAGGCCCTTGCCCTTGCGGTCTTCGCTCAGGTACGTGAGGCCCTCGGCCATCGCGTCGCGCGGACTGCGGATCCTGACGGTCTTGCCGGCGATGGCGATGGTGCCGCCGCTGCGGGGCCGCAGGCCGACGATGCTCTCGAACGCCTCGGTGCGGCCGGCGCCGACCAGCCCGGCGAAGCCGAGGATCTCGCCGGCGCGCACGTCGAAGCCCAGGTTTTCCACCCAGCCAGGCACCGTCAGCCCTGCGACACCCAGCAGGACCGGCGCACTGGCGGGCGGCGGCGCCTTCGGCAGGAACATGTCGGACACGTCGCGGCCCACCATCAGGTTGGCCATCTGCTGACGGTTCACGTCCGCCGTGTTGGCGCGCGTGACGAATTTACCGTCGCGCATGACCACCACTTCATCGGTATGCGCCTCCATCTCGTCGAGCTTGTGCGAGATGTAGACGATCGTCACGCCTTCGCCCTTGAGCCGCGCCATCAGCTTGAACAGCTTGGCCGTCTCGCCGGGCGACAGCGTGGCCGTCGGCTCGTCCATGATCAGCAGGCGCGCCTTGCGCGACAGCGCCTTGGCGATCTCCACCAGCTGCTTTTCGGCGACGATCAGTTCCGACACGCGGGTATCCGGATCGACCGCCAGGCCCACCTGTTCCAGGTACTGGGCGGCTTCGCGCGCCATGGCGCGGTGGTCCAGCAGCCAGCCGCGCGTCTTTTCGTGGCCGAGGAAGATGTTCTGCGCGATGCTCAGGTGCTCGGCCAGGTTGAATTCCTGGTGGATCAGTGCGATACCCAGCGCCTCGGCATCGCGCGCGCTGGCGAAGCGCCGTTCCACGCCGTCCACCACCAGCTGGCCGCCGGTGGGGCGCTCGTAGCCGGCCAGGATCTTCATCAGGGTCGACTTGCCGGCGCCATTCTCGCCCAGCAGGCCGACCACGCGGCCCGCCTCCAGCGCGAAGTCGACCCCGTGCAGCACGCGCACCGGGCCGAACTCCTTGACGACATGGCTGAAACGTACGGAAAGGCTCATCTTATTGCTTCGGCAGTTTGGCCAGTACGGCCTGCAGGCCCTTCAGCGACGCGGCCACCGTTTCCAGCTGGCCCATGCCGTTCGGATATTCCTCCTGCTCGATGATGATCCAGTCGGTACCGCCCACCTGGCGCACGGCGCGCGCCAGGCCGGCCCAGTCGGTCTTGTCCTGGCCGATGATCGGCGTGCCGGACGCGCCTTCGGCCAGCTTGGCCTTGAAGTGCGTGGTCACGGTGCGGCCCGGGTATTTCTGCACGTACGCCACCGGGTCCTTGCCGGCATAGGTGGTCCAGCCCACGTCCTGCTGCATGATCGAGGCTTGCGGCGTGTTCTTCGCGATCACGTCCCACGGCGTGCTGCCCACCGCGCCGGCGAATTCCTCGGCGTGGTTGTGGTAGCCGATGCGCATGCCCTTGCCGGCCAGCCTGCCCGACAATGCCGTCAGCTCTTTGCTCATTTGTGCGCTGCCCTCGGTCGTCTTGCCGCGCGCATCCATCGAGATCACCAGGTTCGAGCAGCCCAGCGTCTTGTAGAAGGCGGTGGTGGCTTCGAATCGGGCGTCGTCCAGCGCGTCGAAATGCATGTGCGCGCCGGCGCATTGCAGCTTGTTCTTGTCCAGGAAGGCTTTCAGGCCGGCCGGGTTGTTCTTGTAGGGGCCGAACTCGCCGGCGAATTCCACGCCCTGGAAGCCCAGCTGGCCGATCCTGGCCAGCGTGCCCTCGAAGTCCTGCTTGATCTCGTCCTTGACGGACCAAAGCTGCACGCCGAGGCGCGGCTGCGCGGCCTGCGCCAATGACGCTGCGCCGGCCAGCGCGACCAGCGCGGCCAGGGGGATCGTCCGGAATGTTTTCATCTCGTCTCCATTGTGAGTAGTCAGATGCGTAGTCAGATGCGTAGTCGGATGCGTAGTCAGATGCGGCCGGCCTTGAGCTCGTCCACCGCATAGGCGCAGGCCCGGGCCGTCATCGCCATGAACGTCAGCGACGGGTTTTGCCAGGCGCAGGACGCCATCGCCGCGCCATCGGTGACGAACAGGTTCGGCACGTCGTGCGCCTGGTTGTAACCGTTGAGCACCGACGTCTTCGGGTCGCGGCCCATGCGCGCCGTGCCCATTTCGTGGATCGACAGGCCGGGCGGCCAGTCCTCCAGCGACTTGATGTGCTTCTCGATATCCTTGAGGCCCAGGTCCTCGAGGATATTGGCGGCCGTATCGGCGATATCCTGCTGCATCTTGCGGTCGTTGTCCGAATAGCTGCAGTCGATGTGCAGCTGCGGCATGCCCCACTTGTCCTTCCTGGTCGGGTGCAGGCTCACCATGTTCTCGAAGCGGGGCAGCATTTCGCCCTGGCCGCCCAGGCCGAAGCGCCAGGCGCCGGGCTTCCTGATCATGGCCTTGAAGTCCTTGCCGAAGCCGGGCTTCCAGGCGGCCGAGGTCCAGCCCTCGCGGCCCGCACCGCCGGACAGCGCATAGCCGCGCAGGAATTTCTCGTGCTTCTCCATCACGTTGCGGAAGCGCGGGATGTACGGCCCGGTGGGGCGGCGGCCCTGGTAGTAGTCGTTCTCGAAGCCTTCCACCCGGCCGCTGGCGCCGGCGCCGAACAGGTGGTCCATCAAATAGTGCCCCAGCACGCCGGACGAATTGGCAAGGCCGTTCGGGAAAGCCTCCGACTTCGAGTTCAGCAGGATCGCCGTCGAGGCCAGCGTCGACGCGCACAGCACCACGACTTTCGCATGGAATTCGCGCATCTCCAGCGTCTTCGCATCGATCACCCGCACGCCGGTGGCGCGATTGGTCTTCGGATCGTAGATCACGCTGTGCACGATGCTGTCGGTGGCGATGCGCAGGCGGCCGGTGGCGACGGCCGGCGGCAGGGTCGAACTCTGCGTTGAAAAATACGCGCCGAACGAGCAGCCGCGGTGGCATTGGCTGCGCGCCTGGCACTGGCCGCGGCCCTGCGCCAGCTGGGTTTCGCCCGGCGTGCGCAGGTTGGCGGTGCGGCCCATGATCATGCGCGCCGGCGCGTATTTCGCGTCGAACTTCTTCTTCAGCGCCAGTTCCACCGTATTAAAGTCGAAGGCCGGCAGGAATTCGCTGTCCGGCAGCACCGCCAGGTTTTCCTTGCTGCCGCTGATGCCCACGTGGCGTTCCACGTGGCTGTACCACGGCGCCAGGTCGGCATAGCGGATCGGCCAGTCCACGCCATGGCCGTCCTTCAGGTTGGCCTCGAAATCCAGGTCGCTCCAGCGGTACGACTGGCGGGCCCACATCAGCGACTTGCCGCCCAGCTGGTTGCCGCGGATCCAGCTGAAGGGCCGGCCCTGGGGCGTGGAGTACGGCATGTCGCGGTCGTTGTTGAAGAATTGCTGCGTGTGCTCGTCGAAGGCGTAGCACATCTTCTGGTTGAAATACTGTTCATCGGCCACGGTGGCGTCGACCTTGCCGCGGTTCGGCATGACCCACGGGTCCTTGTTTTCGCCGATGTAGTCGACGCCGTGTTCGACCGGCCGGCCGCGTTCGACCATCAGCGTCTTCAGGCCGCGTTCCGTGAGTTCCTTGGCGGCCCAGCCGCCGGTGATGCCCGAGCCGACGACGATCGCGTCGAAACGCTCCGGGCTGGTCTTGATGTAAAACGACGAGACAGGTTCCATGGTCAGATTGCCCAGGTGCGCGTGGATCGGGTGACTTTGATGCTGCCGGTGTAGCCGCCGGGGAAGGGCAGGTAGGCCAGTTCCTTCGACGCGCCTGCCTCGGACGTGTAGTAGGCGAACGCCACGTAGCTCTTCAGCTGGCGGAAGAAATGCTGGTCCGTTCCCTTGAAGGGGGCCGTGCCATTGTCGATGGCGTGCAGCAGCGCCACTTGCCGGGCTTGCGGCAGGGCGCCGAAGCGCTTGCCGCCCTGGGCCAGCGCGGCTTCCTCGATGCGCGCCAGGCCGGCGCGGAAGTCGGCCTGGTCGCGTTTCGGCACGCAGGCCTTGAGCAGGTGGTCGATGGTGCGGTGGGCACCGGCCGCCAGCGCACCCGGCGTGTCGGTCTGAGGGATGATCAGCTCGGCCAGCACGCCGGTCAGCGCCAGCTCGTCGCGCGTCAGCAGCTCCGGCGCGCCGTTGCCGGTGATGCCGTGACGGCGGCCAGGATATCGCCGGACAGGGCCAGCCCGCACAGCGCGCCGATGCGCAGCAGGGCGGAACGGCGCGAATTCTCGGGATACAAGCGCCCGGCATGGGAGCCTGCCGGGCGTGCAGCAGAGGGCAGTGCATTGGCGTGTGGTACGTCGGAGGGCTCTTGCGGCCCTTGTTCTCCACGGTTCATGGGGGGTCTCCTCCAAAAAGACTACGAAATCAGGCAACCCGGCAAGGGTTGCCGGCGCAACGCCGCGTCAGGCCGGGGCCAGGCGCGGGCGGCGCACGCTGGTGCCCCGGCCGGCCAGCGCCAGCTGGTACTGCTTCGGCGTGATGCCGACCACGGTGCGGAACTGCTTGGTGAAGTAGCTCTGGCCGCCGAAGCCCGTCTCCGCCGCCACGCGGGCGATGTTGTTCACTTGCGGCAGCAGGCGGCAGGCTTCCTGTACCTTCAGGTGCAGGATGTACTGTTTCGGCGTCAGCGAAAAATGCTGCTTGAACTTGCGTTCGAAGGTCGACAGCGACATGCAGGACAGGCGCGCCAGGTGCTCGATGCTGATGGTTTCCATCATGTGGGCCTGCAGGTATTCGATGCAGGCGCGGAATTCGTGGAAGGGCGCGATGACATCCTGCGAGCGCTTGACGTCGCGCGAGAATCCCTCGATGCCGACGATCTCGCCATCGCGGTCGCGGATCGGCGCCTTTGTCGTGAACAGCCAGGTCAGTTCGCCGCTTTCGCTGCCCAGCACCTCGAGCTTGTTCTTCACGGTGACGCCACGCTCGATCACGGACAGGTCGTCGGCGCGGATGCGGTCGGCGATGTCGCGGCGGAAGAAGTCATGGTCTGTCTTGCCGAGGATGTCGTTGACGTCGCCCAGGTCGTGCTGTTCCTGCAGCAGCCGGTTGCCCCACACGAACTGGCCGGCACGGTTCTTGGCGAAGTAGTACGTATCGGACAGTGTGTCGAACAATGCGCTGGGCTTGGAGATGCCATGCGCGGTAAAAAAATTGGCACATTCCGCCTGTGCGGCGGCGCGCGGCGCGTCCCGGCCGGCGTGGCCGGGGTGCGATGTCCGCTGCGTGTCGGCGTGCGGTCCGTCTTGCAGGCGCTCCTCGCGAGTACCCTGGGATACAACGACTCCCCTGCCAAGGACGATGGTGCTCATGGCTGTCTCCGCATGGCTGTCTCCGTTTTGTTATGCGATAAATAGTAGCATTCGGGTAATTCCGGAAGTGTCAGGAAATCGGAAAAATTTATAACGAATTCGGCACTACGGATTTGACGCCGTAGTCGGCGATTGCCGATTCCGTGATAGCCGGTCGGCGCGGAATCGCGGTAAGATTGCGCTACCATTCTTGCGCTACCATTGTTGTTCCTATTCTAATTCCACAGCGAGACACCATGACCCCGACCCTCCGTTCCGCCCGTATTGGCCTGTTCACCGCCGCCATCGCCCTTTGCGCCCCCGCGCTTGCCTTCGACGGCGGGTGGAAGCCGCTGTTCAACGGGAAGGACCTGACCGGCTGGACGACCTGGGTCAGCATGCAGCCCACCTCGGACAACATGAAGACGCCGACCACGATCCGCGGCGCCAACAGCGATCCGAAGAAGGTGTTCTCGGTGGTCGACGGCATGTTGCGCGTTTCCGGCGAAGAGTGGGGCGGGGTGCACACCACCGGCGAATACGCCAACTTCCACCTGAAGTTCGACGTCAAGTGGGGCCAGAAGAAATGGTTCCCGCGGCTGGACGCGCCGCGCGACAGCGGCCTGCTGTACTACGGTGTCGGCCCGGAAGGCGCGCAGAGCGGCCACTGGATGCGCAGCCATGAATTCCAGATCCAGGAAGGCGACTGCGGCGATTACCACAGCCTCGATGGCGTGACGGTCGACGCCCGCGTGGGCGACGCCAACCAGGGCGACTGGAAGTTCTTCCGCTACGAACCGTCGCTGCCGCTGCGCACCGGCCTGGCCGCGCGCATCCTCAAGAAAGGCAACTACGAGAAGCCGTCCGGCGAGTGGAACACGATGGAAGTGATCGCCGACGGGAAGACGCTGATCCACATCGTCAACGGCCATGAAGTCTTCCGCGGCGAGAATTCGCTGCAGAAGGTGGATGGCAAGACGGTGCCGCTGGCGCGCGGCAAGTTCTCGATCCAGTCCGAAGGCGCCGAGACGTTCTACCGCAACATCGTCGTGAAGCAGCTGGACGGGCCGGCGGCGGTGGCGAAGTTCTGACGCGCCACCGGCAGTCCACCGGCGGTACTTTCCCATAAGCAGGATCAGTTCGGTATCAAGGGACGGCACCTTATTGTGCCCCTCCGGGATGGCGCCCGATAATGGCTCGTCGCCTATCCACGGAGCCCATCATGTCCCTGTCCAGTGAAACGGTCCGCATCGCCATTGTCGGTGGCGGCGTGGCCGGATTGTCCACCGCGTATTACCTGCAAAAGCATTGCCCCGGGCCGCTCTCGATCGACATCTTCGAGAAGAAGGCAGCGCTCGGCGGGAATGCCGAGACCGTGCTTGTCGACCTGGGCGACCGGGTCGATGCCGATGGTCCGAACCGGGCCTACCTGCGCTGGGCGGACCTGGGTGTCAACGATGTCAACCTCGCCACGTACCATCTGCTGAAGCAGGTGATGGACGACATCGGCTATCTGCAGAACATGAAGCCGCTGCAGGATACGACCAGCTACTTCAGCGGCGACGGGAGCCTGGCATTGACGGACGATTCGGCACTCACGACAGGCGTCACCGATCCCCGTTTCAGCGTGGCCGGTGCCGACGACGGCCTGCTCGCGCTGCTCATCGCCGTGGTACACCGTGCCGCCATCGATCTCCTGCCAGACATTACGCCCGACTACACGGTGGGCGAATTCTTCCAGCGTTGCATTGAAACGCCGCAGCAGATGCTGGCCGCGGCGGCGCTGCAGTTGAAGGTGCATGTCGACTGGAGCGACCCGGCGCTGCCGCCGTGCCTGCAGCGCGTGCGCGACGACATATACTATCCACGCATCTCGGCGATGTATTTCGCCGACGAGCGCGGCCCGCAGGTGATGCCGTTGCTCGCGCCGTTCGAGTACTACCAGCTGCAGGAAGGCGGCGTGGCGCCCGACCGGCGCTACTTCGACATGGGCGCCCAGACCTGGCTCGAGGCACTTGCCTCATGGCTGACCGCCGGACATCGTCGTGACGCGGCCGTGCGGCTACATACGGATGCGGCGGTGCACGTGACCGTAAATCCCGGCCAGGTCACGCTGGCGCGCGAGGGCCTGCCCGACGCGACGTTCGACCTGTGCGTCATGGCCACGCACGCCGACGACGCTGCCCGCATCGTCGCGTTCGGCGACGGCGTCGCCGCGGCTGGCGCGCAGCTGCGGCAGGTGCTCGAAAGCATCGACTACACATTCGGCTATGCCGTCTGCCATACCTATGACGGCGTGATGCCGCCCAGCCGGAATATCTGGCGCACCTACAATGTACTCAAACGCAGCCGGGCGGACAGCGTCTTTCCATACCGGATGAGCTATGTGTGCCCGCTGCACCAGAACGATCCGGTCAATCCGCCCTACAACCAGGCGGGCCTGCCGCAGTTTTTCGTGTCGCTGGTCGATGACCTGAACCGCATCCCGATCGATACCATGCTGGACCGCGTGCAGGGCACCGGGCGCGTCCACCCGCGGCTGTTCGCTGCCTTGCCGCGCGCGACCCAGCGCAGCCTGCAACATGAGGCGGTGCGCGGTGGCTACCATCCAGCCGAGTACGGGCGGGCGCACCCGATGGGCTCACGGCTGGCTGGCAAGGCCTGGACCATGTTCAAGCATAACGTGCTGGACGCCGCCTGCTACCGGGCACAGCACGCAATCGCCGCGTACAACCAGGCGACCGCCGTGGCGTTCAGCAGCGCGGGCAAGGTCAAGTGCCCGCTGCTGTTTGCTGGAGGATGGACCAACGGCGCCGGGCTGCAAGAGCAATGCCTGCAGCAGTCCCGGCAGCTGGTGATGTGGCTCGGCATGGCTAGCGAAGCAACGGAGCCTGCCGCGGATACAGGTTCAGCCGTGGCATGACCCAGCCCAGGCCGGCGGCGCGGCCAGCAGCCAGTGTCGCCTCCAGCGCCGCCGTGGCCGAAGGGTTGGGCCGCAGCCGGCAGGCGGCCCAATGCCGGGCCAGTTCGAGGTGATATGCGGCCCAGGGACACGGCTCGGCGCTGACGAAATCGGCGAACGCGCTGGCCAGCGCGCGGGCGGCGTCCAGTTCGTCGTGCAGCAGTCGTGCTTCGATCGCGTTCACGTAATAGCGATAGACGTTGTGCGCCACGCAGCCTTGCTCGATCAGCGTCGCACCGCGCTGCAAGGCCTCGTCGCGCAGCGTACGATCCGGCTCCAACGTCGCCAGGGTGCTGACGACCCACGGGCCGATGAAGCGCTCGAGCCGCAGCTGTTCGACCTGGCGCCAAGCCGACAGGATCGCTTCGTGCGCGGCAGCCGGCTGGCCCTCCAGCAGCAGCACGCGGGCCAGGCTCTCGTTCAGGAACGGTTCGAAGCGCGCCGCGCCGATCTTGCGGGCCAGTTCCAGCCCGGTTTCCACCTGCACCCTCGCGGCCGGCACCTGGCCGTCGGCCAGCAGCACCCAGCCGGCCGTCAGGCGCGACACGATTTCGGCGCGCCGGTTGCCGACCCGGGCGCCGAGCTCCGCGGATTGCAATGCATCCTCCAGCGCATCGCGGGACTGGTTCAGGTAGATGCGCGCGGTGCCCCGCATGAAGCGGTTCGACGCCTCGATCTCGGTCAGCGCATGCTGCTCGCACAGTCCCAGGCAGCGATCGAACACATCGTACGCGGTGCGCATGCGGCCCTCGCCGTAGTACGAATCGCCAATGCCGCTCAGTGCCCGCGCCTCGACGCTGACCGCATTGCCGCGCCGTGCGTGATACTGCGCCTGCTCGTGCAAGCCGCGGCTCCGGGCGAAACGACCCTGCGGGAAATAGATATTCCCCTTCAGGTAGTACAACTCGGCCAGGCCGGCGTCGTCGCCGCACGCCACCGCCAGCGGAATGGTTTCATCGAGCAGCGCCTCTTCCCCGGTCATGTCCTCCAGTACGTTCAGCGTCTGCGCCAGGCCGATCACGGCGGCGATGCGGCGACGGTCGTCCGGGGCCAGCATGCGCGCATCGGCAAAGCATGCCTTGGCACGCCGCGTTTCACCCATCTTTGCATGGCAGCGGCCCGACAGCAGGCAAAGCTCGAAATCGTCCCGGCCCGCATAGTCCACTTCCTGGCACTGCCTGATCAGTTCCAGTGCCCGGAAATACTGGTAGGCGGCCATCTGCTCGCGGATCGCGGCCAGGAAAGCAGCGGGCGCGGCCGGATGCCGGGCCCGGTGGTAGTGCTGGGCGCTCAGCACGGCGTCGCGACCGGCGTACAGGGCGCCAATCGCCGCATGCAGTCCGGTGCGCTGGCGTTCCGGCAGCGACTCGTAGATCCTCTGCATGACCAGGTCATGCACGAACAGGTACTCGTCGCGCGCCAGGCGCCGCACGAGATGGTGGCGCAGCGGCAGGTCCATGTCGCATGCCGGATCACCTGTCAGCTGGCGCAGCAGGTCGAGCGAAAAGCGCTGGCCGAGCGCCGACGCGGCGCGCAACGCCGTGCGGCATGGCGCCGGCAACTGGTCGAGCTTTGTCTGCACGAGATTCTTCAGGCTGCTCGGCACGCCGCCTGAGCGGCCCGCCTGCAGCAGCTGGGTCAGGAACAGCGGATTGCCTTGCGCGCTGGCGATGCACTGTGCGTGAAAGTCGGCGTCCTGGCTGCCGAATTGCATCGCCAGCGTCTGCGCTTCGGTATTGCGCAAGGCGGGCAGGTCGCACACCGTCAGCGGTGATCCATTCAGGTACGGGCGCAGCGTGCTTTCCAGCGGATCCTGCTCGAAGCGCGACGACAGCAGCCAGATGACCGGCGCTTCCTGCACGTCCTGCAGCAGTTCTCCCAGCGTTTCCAGCAGCTCGGCATTGCCCCAGTGTATATCCTCGACGGCGAGTAGCACGGGCCGCTCGATCGCCCGGCGCATGATCAGCTGCCGCAGCGCGGCGACCTGGAACTGGCGGCGCGTCGCATGCGTCATCGCCGCATAGACCGTCGCCAGATCGGGCGGCGGGGCCAGGCCGAGCAGGGCGTGATAATGCACCGTCAACGCTTCGTCGAGCTGCAGCCGGCGCATCTGCTCGCCGAGCTGGAACCCGGCATTGGCCGTGCTGCGGGGCAGGGCGAACAGGTTCCGCGCCACCATGCGCAGCGGCGCCGCATCGCCCTCCTGGCCGAAGTCGAGGACCGAAGCGACGTGGCAGTCGAACTGCCCCTGCTCGGCAATCTCGATGAACTCGCTCATCAGCCGGGACTTGCCGATGCCTGCCACGCCGCGCAGGTAGCAGATATGCCCCGTCTGGTACGTTTGCGTGCTATCCAGCGCCGCCTTGAACTGGCCGATCTCCACGTAGCGTCCGATCAGCGGATACTGCGCGACGCGTTCGGAATGGCAGGAATGCAGCAGCCGCACGTGGCCCGGCATCGCCAGCGACGGCGCGAAAACGAAACGTTCGCGCAACTGCAGGCTCAGGCTGCGCTCGACGAATACCGTGCCAGGACTAAAGACCGCACGATCGCCCGGCGTGTCCGGCAGCGCCGACGACCGGCGTGATGCCGGGGGCGGCCAGTCGCCACTGCCGATCAGCAGCGCGGCATGGCGCCCACGCAGCAGTTGCGCCAGCTCGACGGCGCACTGCACGCATCGCAACGCATCGCTGCGATAGGCTTTTGGCAGTCCGAAGACCGCCAGGCCAGGGTCCGCGAGGCTGCCACCGAATTGCAGCACCAGCTGGCGAATCGCGGCCAGCGTTTCTTCCGGCAGCGGGGCCGATGGCAGTTCCAGGATCACGACGCTGCGCACCTCCTGGTCAGCGCCGGCATCCGGCGCGCTCGCCTGTTGCTGCTCCTGCGGACCCGCGACCAGCGCCTCGATATCGCTGCCGAATACCCGGGCGAGGTGGCTGGCCGTGCGGTAGAGCACGGACTTGCTGGTTTCGGCACGCTTGATCGATGCGATCGAGACGCACAGGCGCTGTTCGAAGCACAGTCTTGCCAGGGCTTCCTGGCTCAGCCCGCGCTGCTGGCGCAGCGCCTTGAGGCGGCGCGCGTCGAGGGTCACGCGGCCGTCCTGCACCGCGCGAAAGTCGTGCTGTTGTGCGGTGTCCATGCTGCTCCTTTGGCAAGCAAGTTTCCGCCCGCCGGGTCACCGGTCTTCCGGGCGGTGGAAGCGCGGTCAGTAGCGCAGTCACTAGCGCAAAGCAAGCCAGGCGCCGCCCGCTGGGGAAGTGGCCGGCGCCGGCGAAACAGACTGATTGTCGCTCACCATTTGCGAAGGCTCAAGCGCCGTGTGGCGGCGTTGCGGCGAATATGGCGAATCGTTGACGCACGTGCTTGCGCGGTTGACACCGAAGTGATGCCGGACTGATCCCGGTTCGACGCTGGCGCACGCCTATTCTGGACCTGTCGACGCGGCACGCCGCCACGAAGACTTCCCCAAAACCCCGGAACCAGGAGAATCACCATGGATGTCCTAGAACGCGCAGTAGTCACGCATGTATACGACTTCGTCAGCAGCAAGATCACCGAAGGCCAGGTCCAGCAGATCATCGCCGAGGCCGGTTTCGATCCGCTCGCCTACCGGTACGAGCCGCGCGTCGACGACGACGGTTTTGTCGCACGCGGTGCCGTGCCGATGAACGTGAACCGGCTGGAGAACGCCGCGAAAAAGCTGTCGATCAAGGTCGACATCACTTCGCCGGCCGCGGCAGCGCGTATCGGCAACCAGTATGGTGTTTCCATCACGATGAGCATCGATACCGTACAGGCACTGTCAGACAACAATTACCAGCTGTACGGTTTCAAGGCGGTAAAATCGTCGATGGGCAGCGGCGTACCGGTCGTCTGGTTCTCCACCAGTACCTTCTCGACGCAGACGGAGGTGGAGTGGACCGAGTCATACAGCGCTTACACGAGCGGCTCCGACCAGATCAGCAGCGGCTCGATCACGGCCACCTTCACCTCGCCCATCAGTCTCGACCAGACACTCGTCGTGACCGACAAGACCGGTATCGGCAACGTGCAGGCCGGCGGCACGGCCGGTGCGATCTCGATCAGCAATACCGTCAGCACGCCGTTCACGACCGGGATTTCCCAGCTGGTGGAAGGGGAAAACAATCCACTGTGCGCCTTCCCGCTGTTCGGCAACGGGCTCGACGTGATCGTGCCGATCCAGAAGGTGCTGTTGATGTTCAGCACCCAGCCGCTGAACAACGGCGCCGTTGTCGAGCAGGCATACTCGGCAAGCATGCTGGTCGACCTGACAGGAGCGCCCGGCAATTCCCGTGCGGTGTCCTTCGACATCAACAATGGCTGGTCGTATGAGGGCGTCGACTGGGGTACGCAGTTCGCTGCGAACGCGAACCTGGTGCCGATCCTGATCGTGAAGCCGTAAGCAGCACGGCGCTGCCGCGCTCCGATGCGCCCCCGGCGCGCCGGAGCGCATGTCCGCGCGGTCAGCTGCCCCGCGCCTTCTCCCAGTACCCCGGTGCGTTGTACACCAGCTTCAGGTGATCGATGAAATGCCGGATCTTCGCCGGCAGGTAGCGCTGCTGGGGATACACTGCCTGGATCGGATAGCTCGGCACCGCGTATTCGTCCAGCACCGTCACCAGTTCCCCCCGTTTCAGCTCGGCCTGGATTTCCCACGTCGAGCGCCAGCCGATCCCCAATCCCTGCTTGACCCAGTCGAACAGCAGTTCGCCGTCGTTGCACGACAGGTCGCCATCCACGCGCACGGCGAACGGCTTGCCGCCGTCCTGGAAGATCCAGCCGCGCTGCTGGCCGCCCTGCAGGTTGAACGCCAGGCAGTTGTGCCGCACCAGGTCGTCCGGCGTGCGGGGAATGCCGTGGCGCTCGAAGTAGGCGGTGGTGCCGCACACCACGCGGCGATTCGGGAACAGCGGCACGGCCACGTAGTTCGGATCGGTGACTTCACCGATGCGGATGCCCATGTCGTAGCCTTCGCGTACCAGGTCCACCACGCTGTCGGTCAGGTTGAACGACATCTTCAGTTCCGGGTGGTGCGAGCGGAAGGCCGGCGCATGGGGCGCCACGTGCGAGCGGCCGAACGCCGCCGGCGCCGAGACGACCAGGTGGCCACGCACCGTGGCGCGGCCCGCGCTGATGCTGTTTTCGGCGATGTCGAAATCGCGCAACAGCTGGCGGCAGGGTTCGATGAACTGCTCGCCCAGCGCGGTGAGGGTAAGGCCCCGCGTTGAGCGGTGCATCAGGCGTACGCCCAGGCGGCGTTCCAGGGCGTCCAGGCGGCGCCCCATCACCACGGGCGTGACGCCCTCGGCAACAGCGGCAGCCGCGAAGCTGCCTTTCTCGGTAACGAGCAAGAAACTGCGGATTTCTGTGTAACGGTCCAATTCCATACTCCAAGTATCGACTGATCGAATACTAGCAGCAATTCAACTGTTTCCGCCATCTCCGTATGCTGGGGTCATTGTTTGGAAACCAGGAGACGAGCATGGCCCGTATGAGAGCAATCGACGCAGCGGCAGCAGTACTGCGCAAGGAAGGAATTTCGACCGTATTCGGCGTGCCGGGTGCGGCGATCAACCCGCTGTATTCGGCGATGAAGAAGGATGGCGGCTTCCGCCACGTGCTGGCACGCCACGTTGAAGGCGCCTCGCACATGGCCGAGGGCTTCACCCGCGCCAAGGCCGGCAACATCGGCGTGTGCATCGGCACGTCGGGCCCGGCGGGCACCGACATGATCACCGGCCTGTATTCGGCAATCGCGGATTCGATACCTATCCTCTGCATTACCGGCCAGGCTCCCCGTGCCCGGCTGTACAAGGAAGACTTCCAGGCCGTCGATATCGAATCGATCGCCAAGCCGGTCACGAAGTGGGCGGTGACGGTGCGCGAACCGGCACTGGTGCCGCGCGTGTTCCAGCAGGCCTTCCACATCATGCGTTCGGGCCGCCCCGGCCCGGTGCTGATCGACCTGCCGTTCGACGTGCAGATGGCCGAGATCGAGTTCGACATCGACACCTATGAAAGCCTGTCGCTGTACAAGCCGGCGGCCACCCGTGCCCAGGCCGAGAAGGCGCTGGAAATGCTGAATGCGGCCGAACGCCCCGTGATCGTGTGCGGCGGCGGCGTGATCAACGCCGACGCGGCGGCCAAGCTGCGCGAGTTCGCCGAGATCCTGAACGTGCCGGTCATCCCGACCCTGATGGGCTGGGGCGCGCTGCCGGACGACCACCCGCTGATGGCGGGCATGGCCGGCCTGCAGACGTCGCACCGCTACGGCAACGCCACGATCCTGGCTTCCGACTTCGTGATCGGCATCGGCAACCGCTGGGCCAACCGCCACACCGGCTCGGTCGAGGTGTATACGGAAGGCCGCAAGTTCGTCCACATCGATATCGAACCGACCCAGATCGGCCGCGTGTTCGGCCCCGACTACGGCATCGTGTCCGACGCCGGCGCGGCGCTGGACCAGCTGATCAACGTAGCCTGCGGCCTGGATGCGCTGGGCGCCCTGAAGGACCGTTCGGCCTGGGTGGCCGAGTGCCAGGAGCGCAAGCGCACCATGCTGCGCAAGACCCACTTCGACAACGAGCCGATCAAGCCGCAGCGCGTCTATGAAGAAATGAACGAGGCCTTCGGCCAGGACACCTGCTACGTCAGCACGATCGGCCTGTCGCAGATCGCCGCCGCCCAGTTCCTGCACGTCTACAAGCCGCGCAACTGGATCAACTGCGGCCAGGCCGGCCCGCTGGGCTGGACCATTTCCGCCGCGCTGGGCGTGTGCGCCGCCGATCCGGAACGCCAGGTCGTGGCCATCTCGGGTGACTACGACTTCCAGTTCATGATCGAGGAACTGGCCGTCGGCGCCCAGTTCAACCTGCCGTACCTGCATGTTGTCGTCAACAACGCCTACCTCGGCCTGATCCGCCAGGCGCAGCGCAACTTCGACATCGATTACTGCGTGCAGCTGGCCTTTGAAAACATCAACGCGCCGGAACTGGGCGTGTACGGCGTGGACCACGTGGCCGTCGTCGAAGGCCTGGGCTGCAAGGCGATCCGCGTTCGTGAAATCGCCGACATCCAGCCAGCCTTCGCGAAGGCCCGCGAATTGATGAAGGAATTCCGCGTGCCGGTCGTGGTCGAGATCATGCTGGAACGCGTGACGAACATCGCGATGGGCACCGAGATCAACGCCATCAACGAGTTCGAGGCGCTGGCCACCGAAGAAGGCGATGCACCGACCGCCGTCGCCAAGCGCAACCTGAAATAAGAGGAGATTGAGATGCCACGATTCGCAGCCAACCTGACCATGCTCTTCAACGAGCTGGCGTTCCTGGAACGCTTCAAGGCCGCGGCCGACGCCGGCTTCAAGGGTGTCGAGTACCTGTTCCCGTATCCGTTCGCCAAGGAAGAACTGGCGGCGCAGCTGGAACAGCACGGCCTGACCCAGGTGTTGCACAACCTGCCGGCCGGGAACTGGGAGCAGGGCGAGCGTGGCATCGCCTGCCACCCGGACCGCGTGGAAGAGTTCCGCCAGGGCGTGGACCGGGCCATCGAATACGCCACCGCGCTACGCTGCCGCACGGTGAACTGCCTGGTCGGCATCGCGCCGGCCGGCGTGACCGAAGACGTGCTGCGCCAGACGGTCGTCGACAACCTGGCCTACGCCGCGGCGAAGCTGAAGGAAGCGGGTATCCGCCTGTTGATCGAACCGATCAACACCTACGACATCCCGGGCTTCTACCTGAGCCGCACGGAACAGGCGCTGCGCATCCTCGACGAGGTGGGCTCGGACAACCTGTTCGTGCAGTACGACGTGTACCACGCGCAGCGCACCGAAGGTGAGCTGGGCGCCACGCTGACACGCCACCTTGGCCGCATCGGCCATATCCAGGTGGCCGACAACCCGGGGCGCAACGAACCGGGCACCGGCGAAATCAACTACGGCTGGCTGTTCCGCCACATCGACAAGCTTGGCTACGACGGCTGGATCGGCTGCGAATACAAGCCGGCCGGCGACACCCGCGAAGGCCTGCGCTGGCTGCAGGAAGTGAAGTAAGCCGTCAAACCACGGCAGTACCCCGACAACTGAAGAGAACACAGAGGAGAACATCATGGCAAATATCGGATTCATCGGCCTGGGCATCATGGGCGCCCCGATGGCGAAACACCTGGCGGACGCCGGACACAAACTGTTCACGTACTCGCAGACGCCGACCCCGTCGAACCTGATCGAAGCCGGCGCCAGCGTGTGCGCCTGCGGTACCGACGTGGCCAAGGCCGCGGACATCATCATCGTGATGGTGCCGGACACCCCGCACGTGGAAGACGTGCTGTTCGGCGAGCACGGCCTGTCGAAGGGCCTGGCGGCCGGCAAGATCGTCGTCGACATGAGCTCCATTTCGCCGGTGGCCACCAAGGAATTCGCCAAGCGCATCAACGCGCTGGGCTGCGAATACCTGGATGCGCCGGTGTCGGGCGGCGAAGTGGGCGCCAAGGCCGCGTCGCTGACGATCATGGTCGGCGGCAGCGACAAGGCGTTCGAAACCGTCAAGCCGCTGTTCCAGCTGATGGGCAAGAACATCACGCTGGTGGGCGGCAACGGCGACGGCCAGATCACCAAGGTGGCCAACCAGATCATCGTGGCGCTGACCATCGAAGCCGTGGGCGAGGCGCTGCTGCTGGCGGCCAAGGCCGGCGCCGATCCGGCCCGCGTGCGCGAAGCCCTGATGGGCGGCTTTGCTTCCTCGCGCATCCTGGAAGTGCACGGCGAGCGCATGATCAAGCGCACCTTCGATCCGGGCTTCCGCATCGACCTGCACCGCAAGGACCTGAACCTGGCCCTGACCACCGCGCGCCAGCTGAACATGTCGCTGCCGAATACGGCGACCGCGCAGGAACTGTTCAACGCCTGCGCCGCGCGCGACGGCGGCGGCTGGGACCACTCGGCCATGGTGCGGGCGCTGGAAGTGATGGCCAACTTCGAGATCGGCCAGCAGGCAGGGAACACGAAATGAGTGCCGCGCCGCGTGAACTGCTTGGGGCAATGTTCAGCGCCGCCGTGAACGCGGCGCAGCCTTCGCTGACCATCGGCCGCTACCTGCCGCCGGCGCCGAAGGGCCGCACGATCGTCATCGGTGCCGGCAAGGCATCGGCGGCAATGGCCCAGGCGTTCGAGAAGCACTGGGCGGGGCCGCTGGAAGGCATCGTGGTCACCCGCTACGGCTATGCCGTGCCGTGCGAACGCATCGAGATCCTCGAAGCGGCGCACCCGGTACCCGACGCGGCCGGCCGCGCCGCGGCCGAGCGCATCCTCGGCGCCGTACAGGGACTCACCAGCGACGACCTGGTGATTTGCCTGATCTCCGGCGGCGGCTCCTCGCTGCTGCCGCTGCCCGGTGCCGGCGTGACGCTGGAAGACAAGCAGGCGATCAACCGCGCGCTGCTCGCCTCCGGCGCCACCATCACTGAAATGAACTGCGTGCGGCGCCACCTGTCCGCCATTAAAGGCGGCAGGCTGGCCGCGGCCTGCTACCCGGCGCGCGTGGTAAACCTGCTGATTTCCGACGTGCCGGGCGACCACCCGGCCGACATCGCCTCCGGCCCGACCGTGGGCGATGCCACCACCTGCGCCGACGCGCTGGCCATCGTCAAGCGCTACGGCATCGACCTGCCGGCCGGCGCGCGACGCCTGCTCGAGAGCGGCGACGGCGAAACCGTCAAGCCGGGCGACCGGCGGCTGGAAAACGTCACGACCCACATCATCGCTTCGCCGCAAATGGCACTGGAAGCGGCTGCCGCGGTGGCACTGGATGCGGGCGTGACGCCGGTGATCCTGGGCGACAGTATCGAAGGCGAAGCGCGCGAAGTGGCGCGCGTGATGGGCGGCATCGCACTGCAGGTGCACCGCCACGGCCAGCCGGTGAAGCCGCCATGCGTGCTGCTGTCCGGCGGCGAAACCACGGTGACCCTGCGCGGCAATGGGCGCGGCGGGCGCAACGTGGAATTCCTGCTGGCGCTGGCGATCGCGCTCGATGGCGCGGCCGACGTGCATGGCGTGGCCGCCGATACCGATGGCGTCGATGGCGCCGAGGAAGTGGCGGGCGCCTTCATCGGCCCGGACACGCTGGCGCGCGCCTGGGCGCATGGCATCCGGCCCCGCGACAGCCTGGACAACAACGACGGACACGGCTTCTTCGGCGCGCTGGGCGACGCGCTGATCACCGGCCCGACACTTACCAACGTCAACGACTTCCGGGCGATTCTGCTGCTGTGATTCTGCCGCTTTGAATCCGCTGCCTTGATCCCCGTTGCCTTGACTATTTAACACCCTGGAGAACGCATGCTGCGCAAGCGCCGCTCACGGATCCTGGCCACCCTCGGGCCGGCCAGTTCCACGTACCAATCGATTTATGCGCTGGCCAAGGCCGGCGCCGATGTCTTCCGGCTCAATTTCAGCCACGGCAGCCATGCCGACCATGCCGAGCGTTACCGCACCATCCGCGAGGTGGAAAAGGAAATCCGTCGGCCGATCGGCATCCTGATGGATTTGCAGGGTCCCAAGCTGCGCATCGGGCGCCTGGCCGGCGGCAAGGTGCAGCTGCGCGATGGCGCACCGTTCCGGCTCGACCTGGATCCGGCCGAGGGCGATGCGTCACGTGCCTGCCTGCCGCACCCGGAAATCTTCGCCGCGCTGGAGCCGGGCACCGACCTGCTGCTCGACGACGGCAAACTGCGCCTGCGGGTCGATGCCTGCAGCGCCGATTATGCCGAAACCACGGTGCTGACCGGTGGCGTGCTGTCCGACCGCAAGGGCGTCAACGTGCCGGGCGTGGTGCTGCCGATCTCTCCGCTGACGGAAAAGGACCGCGCCGACCTGGCCTTCGGGCTGGAACTGGGCGTGGACTGGGTGGCGCTGTCGTTCGTGCAGCGCCCGGAAGACATCACCGAGGCGCGCGCGCTGGTCGGCGACAAGGCGTGGATCATGGCCAAGCTGGAAAAGCCCGCCGCGATCGATGCACTGGATGGCATCGTTGCGCTGGCCGACGGCATCATGGTGGCGCGTGGCGACCTGGGCGTGGAATTGCCGGCGCACCAGGTGCCGGTGCTGCAGCGGCGCATCGTGCATGCGGCCCGTGCGGCCGGCAAGCCGGTCGTCGTCGCCACGCAGATGCTGGAGTCGATGATCGCCGCGCCGGTACCGACACGCGCCGAAGTCTCCGACGTGGCGACCGCGATCTACCAGGGCGCCGACGCGGTGATGCTGTCCGCCGAATCGGCTTCCGGCCAGTTCCCGGTCGAATCCGTGACGGTGATGGACAACGTGATCACCGAAGTGGAGCAGGACCCGCTGTGGCGCGAGGGACTCGATGCCAGCCATTCGCCGGCCACGGCGACGACGGCCGACGCGATCTGCTGTGCGCTGCGCCGCGTCGACCGGCTGCTGAAGCCCGCCGCCACGGTCACCTACACGCTGTCTGGCGCGAGCTGCCTGCGCGCCAGCCGTGAACGGCCGAATACGCCGATCCTGGCGCTGACGCCGCAACCGGCGATTGCTCGCCGTCTGGCAATCGCCTGGGGCGTGCACCCGATGCCGTTCGACGAGGCGACGACGCTGGGCGGCATGATCGCCGACGCGCCGGCCGCCGCCGTGCAATGCGGCCTTGCCACGCTGGGCGACGACGTGGTCGTAATCGCCGGCTATCCTTCCGGCTCGGCCGGGAAGACCAACCTGCTGCACGTGGTGCGCGTGGAGTAATCTGTTTTTGCTGTGGAATGGGGGAGGGGACAGGCGTGGGGCCTGTCCCTTTTTCTTATGTGGGCCCGCCGGTGCGGGGATGCGGTAATATCCCGGCTCTCTTGCAATCGACCATGTTGAACCTGATCCCCGCACCCTCCGCGCCCATCCTGCGCGCACTCCATCCTGACGACCTGCCAATGCTGCTGGACATCCAGCGGGCCTGCTACGGCGACGCATTCATCGAAAGCGGCGACGTGTACCTGCGGCGCCTGGCCAGTGCGGCGAATTGCTCGCTGGTGTACGAGCGCGATGGGCAGGTGTACGCCTATCTGGCCGCGTATCGCTCGTCGTACGGGAAGATTACGCCGCTGCACGGCGATTTCCAGGTCCCGGACGACATGGCGAACACGCTGTACCTGCACGACATGGCGGTCCACCCGGCCTGCGCGGGGCAGGGCCTGGCGCAGGCGCTGCTCGAATCGCTCTGGACGCAAGGCCGGCTATCGGGATTACGCCATACCGCGCTGGTGTCGGTGCAGGACTCGCTGGATTTCTGGGCACGGCGTGGCTATGTCGTTCAGCCGTTGCGGGATGCAGGGCAACGTGCCCGGCTCGCCACCTATGGCGAAGGCGCGGTGTACATGGCGCGGCCGCTGGACACGGCAACGCTTACTTGATGTTTTGCGCCAGCTTTTCCCACACGGCTGCGCCGATATCGGGGCGGCCGTCCGGGGCGCGCAGCACCAGGAAGAACACGTCCTTCTTCACGCCGGTGGACATGTACATGAAGTAGGCCGGCTGGCCAGTGCTCCGGCTGATCATCGAGATCATCACGGCCGGATGCTTGCCATCCTTGAACTGCCGGACCTGCACGTTGGTGGCGGACTCTTTCAGCTTGTTCAGCGAACCCGGGTCGTCGATGCCGTAGAACACCTTGTAGCGCGCATCGTACGTGACGCTGGTCGCCATCGAGCCGTACATGTAGCCATGGGCGGTGGGCAGCTTGTCGGCGGTGGCGGTGGCCGCGTCTTCCGGGCGCATCCAGTAGGAATAGCCGATCCGCTTGACCTTCGACTGCGCGTACTGGACGGGCACCGGCACGTTCAGCGCGATCGGCTGCGGCAGGCGGCCCTGCATGAAGACGTTGACGGGCACGTCGCGCGTCTGCACGGGCGCTGCCGGCGCCGCGGGCGCGGCCCAGGTCACCGTCGCGAAGGCCATGGCGGCCGCAAAGCAGATTGTTTTCATAGGCATTCTGTAATGGTGGAGATGATGGCCGCCGCAGCGCGCGGGCCGGTGAGGAGATGCGTGGTTCTAGGTGTCAGCCGCCGGCACGTTTCGGATCGTGGCCATGCTTGCGCAGCGCTTCCATGACGAGATCGCAGTGATCGCCCTGTATCTCGATCACGCCGTCCTTCACCGTGCCGCCGGAGCCGCAAGCGGTGCGCAACTGCTTGCCCAACGCGGCCAGGTCCGCCGCGTCGAGCGCCATGCCCTTGACGACCGTGACCGTCTTGCCGCCCCGGCCCTTGCTCACGCGCGAAACGCGCACCACGCCATCGCCTTTCGGCGCGGCCGCGGCCTTGCACTGGCATGCCGCCACCGGCTGGCGGCAGCCGGGACACATGCGCCCCGTTTCGGTGGAATACACCAGGCCACCTGTTGAATTGTTCTTCATGGATTGCCCGTCGATCCGGCGGACCGACGCCTGTCTGTGGAAATCTGCTGCTGGTTGCAAAGTCCCTGAATGATACACGGGCTTGAAGGAGGGGATCAAAGAGGGGGATTGGAGCAGGGGACTTGGACCACGGGATTGAAAACATGGCTCCGGCCGGCGGTCCCGAACGGTGCGGCTGGAAGCGCCACGGCTGGTGCTATGCTTGCGAATCACTCATCCGTTTCCACATCACATACATGGCGTTCCTGTCGCTGCTTTGTTCCCTGCTATTGTTCGTGACCGGCTGGGCGGTCCTGCCGTTCTTCGTGCTCGGCCCGCTGGCCATCTATCTCGGCGTCAGGTCGTACAAGCAGTCGAGGGTCCGCAACCCACGTGCGGGCCGCGGCCGGCGCCTGCTCGCGCTCATGCCGCTGTTCATCGCGATCGCGGCCATCCCGCTGACCGTCGCCTTCGTGAACGCCACCTATCAGGCGTGAGGCGCCAGGCGACGCGGGCGCAGGCCGCTCACGACCTGCGAACATCGCTCAGTTGTGGATGTACTTCGTGAACACGTCGCTGAAATCGCGCTTGGTGTGGGTATCGAGCACGGCGGTGTTCAGCGCGTCAAGCAGGGCATTGAACTGGGTGGTCAGCGTGCCGCCTTCGGGAGCGATATTGAGCTTGTGGACCGAGGTGGTGGCTTCCAGCGCCTGCAGCGCATGCTTGCGGCAGACGGCATCGCGGCGCTGCTGCTTGCCGATGGTGATCAGGGCCTTGTAGACATCCTTGAGCTGTTCGATGAAGGACTTCTTCACGTCGATCGAGAAGCGCGTCTCGTCCAGGGCGAATTTCAGCTCGATGTCCATGTCCAGCGTGCCGGCGGTCTCGATGCTGACGCCGGAAATCTGGTGCGACGCATATTCGTAGCGCTTGATCGTGCGTTTCGACGATACGGCCGAGTCGCCGTCCACGTGGATCAGCGCCAGGTTGGTGAAGCAGTATTCGTCCATCTTGCTCTTGATGAGGAAGAAGATCTGTTCGCCGTCCTCGCTGAACAGGTAGTCGTCCGCGTCGACCTTGTTGTAGTCGGCCGGGCCGACGATGACGCCGACATCGCTGATGCCCAGTGCGTCCGCTGCGAATTTCTTGAACATGACATCCCTCTTGTGGTGAAAACGGCCACATTAACATTATTCGGTGTCGAAGAATACGGGCCAGCGAGTTCCGCCAGATCCCGGCGCAGGGGACGCCTGTCCGTGCGCGAGGCAGGGTTTAAAAGGCACTTGTCATCGGAACCGGCTTTCTCGTATGATGGCTTTCGATGCAAATAATGCATCAGCGTCGCTCGGACGGTTCCGGGCGCTTACGTGAACATCATCCATGACTACATCCCGCACTCCGCGCAGCTTTTCGCGCATCGATCGCCTGCCTCCGTACGTCTTCAATATCACCGCCGAACTGAAAATGGCGGCGCGCCGCCGCGGCGAAGACATCATCGACATGTCGATGGGTAACCCGGACGGCGCCACGCCGGCCCATATCGTCCAGAAACTCACCGACACGGCCCAGCGCCCCGATACCCACGGCTACTCCAGTTCGAAAGGCATCCCGCGCCTGCGCCGGGCCATCTCGCACTGGTACAAGAAGCGCTACGACGTGGACATCGATCCCGATTCGGAAGCCATCGTCACCATCGGCTCGAAGGAGGGCCTGGCCCACCTGATGCTGGCGACGCTGGACCGTGGCGATACCGTGCTGGTGCCCAATCCCAGCTACCCCATTCATATCTGGGGCGCGGTGATTGCCGGCGCCGATATCCGCTCGGTGCGCATGACCCCCGGCGTCGATTTTTTCCTGGAACTGGAGCGGGCGATCCGGGAAAGCTATCCGAAACCGAAAATGATGGTGCTCGGCTTTCCATCGAACCCCACGGCGCAATGCGTGGAACTCGATTTCTTCGAGCGCGTGGTGGCATTGGCCAGGCAGCACGACATCCTCGTCGTGCACGACCTGGCGTACGCGGATATCGTCTACGATGGCTGGAAGGCGCCGTCGATCATGCAGGTGCCGGGCGCGCGCGACGTCGCCGTCGAATTCTTCACGCTCTCGAAAAGCTACAACATGGCCGGCTGGCGCATCGGCTTCATGGTCGGCAACAAGGAACTCGTGGCAGCCCTGGCACGCATCAAGAGCTACCATGACTATGGCAGTTTCACCCCGGTGCAGGTCGCAGCCATCGCGGCGCTGGAAGGCGACCAGCAGTGCGTGAGCGAGATCTGCGCGCAGTACCAGCGCCGGCGCGACGTGCTGGTGAAGGGCTTGAACGAAGCCGGCTGGCCGGTGGAAAAACCCAAGGCGTCGATGTATATCTGGGCGCGCATTCCGGAAGCGTATCGCCACCTGGGATCGCTGGAATTTGCCACGCGCCTGCTGGCGCAGGCCAAGGTCTGCGTCTCCCCGGGTATCGGCTTCGGCGAATACGGCGATGAATATGTCCGCTTCGCGCTGATCGAGAACGAAGCCCGCATCCGCCAGGGATTGCGGGGCATCAGGGCAATGCTGCGCGAGCCGGCGCCCGCTGCCGCCTAGCCGGTCAGAGGGCGCCATGTTTCGAACGGCGCCCCTTCATCGTGCGGAATGGCGGTGCGTAGCCAGCCTGCGCAAGCGGCGAATCCGGTAATGGACTTCTGGAGGATGGCATGCGATTTCACCTGATCTTCACGATCCTCTTTGCCACCCACCTTCCAGCGCTCTGCGGTTCGAAATCGCTCCCGCGCGACATCAAGGCCTTCGTCGCGAATGCGCAAGCTTGCGAGCATCTCGGCGGCGAGTACGATGGGCAATTGCCGGAAGATCAAAAGCGGGAAATCGAGCGTGACGTTCGAAAATACTGCGGGGCTGCGAGTCGGCAGTTGCCGAAGCTCCGCGCCAAGTACAAGCGCAACGCCGCGTTGCTCGAAGCGATCAACAGCCACGCCAACGAAGCCGTACTGAGTTATCGCTAGTCGATGACACGGAACGGTGCTCCTGGCCAGCGCTTCTCGAACAAAAAAGCCCGACCTCTCGCGAGGCCGGGCTTTCTTCATTCCACGAATCTGAAAATCAATCCAGCAGATCGAACAGCGAGCGCGCCACGACCTTGGTCGCGCGGCGCAGGTCTTCCAGCACGATGTGCTCGTCGCCGCGCTTGGCGTTCGATTCCGACACGGTGCGCGGGCCGGCGCCGTACAGCACGGCGGGCACGCCGGCTTCGCCGAACAGGCGGGCGTCCGTGTACAGCGGGGTACCGGCGGCGCCGATCTTTTCGTCGAACACGGCGGTGGCGTGGCGCGACAGCGCATCGACCAGCGGGGCGTTGCCCGGCAGCGGTTGCAGCGCGTTGGCCAGCAGCATGCGGCGGATCTCGATCGTCACGCCCTGGCAATCGGACACGGCTTCCTTCATCACGCGGTGCAGCCTGGCTTCCACCTCGGCCGGATTTTCTTCCGGGATCATGCGGCGGTCGACCTTCATGACCACCTTGCCCGGCACCACGTTGGTGTTCGTGCCGCCCTCGATCAGGCCGATGTTCACGTACGGGTGATTGATGCCCTTGACGTTGCTGCGGATTTCCTTGTACTGGCGGTTCTGGTCATACAGCGCGGTGAGGATCTTCGTGGCCGCCTGCAACGCGTCCACGCCGGTTTCCGGCACGGCCGCGTGGCCCGACTTGCCGTGTACCGTCACTTCCATCTGCAGGCAGCCGTTGTGGGCCGTCACCACCTGGTAGCTGAAGCCGGCGGCGATCAGCACGTCCGGCTTGGCCAGCTTGTTCTCCAGCAGGAAGCCCGGGCCCAGTTCGCCGCCGAATTCCTCGTCGTACGTGAAGTACAGTTCCACGCCGCCTTTCAGCGGGGCGCCCAGCGCTTCCAGCGCGCGGGTGGCGAAGGTGAAGGTGGCGAAGTCGCACTTGGACACGGCGGCGGCGCGGCCATACAGCTTGCCGTCGACGACGTTGCCGCCGTACGGGTCCTGCGTCCAGCCTTCGCCCGGCGGCACCACGTCGCCGTGGGCGTTCAGGCCCACCGTGCGGCCTTCACCGTACTTGCGGCGTACCACCAGGTTGGTGATGGTTTCCAGGCCGGCCGCGCGGGTGCGCTCTTCCGGCACGGCGTGCTGCTCGGCGTCGAAGCCGAATTCCTTCAGCAGTTCGGCGGTGCGTTCGGCGTGCGGCGCGTTGTTGCCGGGTGGCGTGTCGGTCGGCACCTGCACCAGTGCCTGCAGGAAGCGCACCTGTTCGTCGAAGTGCGCGTCGATCCAGGCGTCGAGGGTGGCGTAAGGGGCAGAGGTGGTCATGTTGGTGGTCATGTCAGGTCCGAAGCGAGTTGATTGAGAAGGTTCTGGAATGCGCGCACGCACAGTTCCGTATCGTCGTTGGTGATGGATTCCAGCGGGTTGTGGCTGATGCCGGCGTTCAGGCCGCGCAGGAACAGCATGGCCTGCGGCATCACGCGGTGCAGCATCATCGCGTCAAGTCCAGCGCCGCTCGGCAGGCGGAACACGGGCAGGCCCAGCGCCTCGACGGCGCTTTCCCAGCGCGCGCGCCATTCCGGCGCGCACGGCGCGGCATCGGCCTGCATGGTTTCTTCCAGCATGTACTGCAGGCCACGGCGTTCGCAGATCGCGGCCAGTTCCTTGCGGATGTCGGCGGCGGCGGCGTCGCGCACCTCGTTGGTCGTGGCGCGCACGTCCAGGCTGAAGCGGCAGCGGCCCGGCACGACGTTGATGGAACCGTTCGGCACTTCCAGCATGCCGACGGTGGCCACCAGGTCCTGCACGGCACCGCCGCGTTTTTCCGCGTACAGCACCAGTTCGGCGGCGGCCGCGGCGGCGTCGCGGCGCATCGTCATCGGCGTGGTGCCGGCATGGCTGGCCATGCCGGTGACCTGGCCCACGTAGCGCACGCTGCCGTTGATGGAGGTGACGATCCCCAGCGGCAGGTCCAGGTCGTTCAGTACCGGGCCCTGCTCGATATGCGTCTCGACGAAGCCGAGGTAGCGCGACGGATCGCGCTGCAGCGCATCGATGGCGGAAATGTCGAGGTCCGCGGCGGCCATCGCCGCGCGCATCGGCACGCCGTCGGCATCGAGCTGGTCGAGCCAGGCCTTGTTGAAGTGCCCGGTGAGCGCGCCCGAACCGAGGAAGGTGGCCTTGTAGCGCTGGCCTTCCTCTTCGGCGAAGCCGACCACCTCGATGCCGTAGGGCAGGCGGCGGCCGGCGCGGTGCAGTTCGCGCACGCAGGCCATCGGCACCAGGATGCCCAGGCGGCCGTCGTACTTGCCGCCATTGCGCACGGTGTCGTAATGGGAGCCCGTCAGCAGGCGCTTCGCCTGCGGGTCGCTGCCGAAGTAGACGCCGACGACGTTGCCGACGGCATCGATGGTGACTTCATCGAAGCCGCATTCCTCGCGCATGCGGCTGGCCAGCTCGCGGGCGGCGGCGCGGTGGGCATCGGTCAGGTAGGTGACGCACAGTTCGCCGCGCTCGGCGTAGCCGGTTTCCGTGTGCCGCGCCAGTTCCTCGTGCCAGTCCCACACCAGGTTGCCGAGCACCGGCTCGGTGGCGAACTTGTCGTTCAGGCGGATCTCGGCGATGCGGTGGATGTTGCGCAGCGCTTCGTCGAACTCGAACTCCACCGGATTGTTCAGGCGGCGGGCGAACGTGGCAATGATCTCGTGCCGGTTCAGGCCCAGGCCGCGCGGGCCGCGCACGGCCAGGATGAACGGAAAGCCGAACTTCGCGTTGTAGTCGGCGTTCAGTTGCTGGATGCGCTGGAATTCCTCCGGCGTGCAATCGGTGAGGCCGGCCTTGCTTTGTTCGTTGGTGGATTCGGCGGTCAGCGATTTCGTGACCATCGCCTTGCCGGCCAGCTCCGGGTGGGCCTTGATCAGGCCGAGGCGGGCTTCGTGCGGGGAGCTGCGCAGCGTTTCGATCAGCGCGCGCTTCAGGTGCGCCAGGCTGGCGAACGGGCGGGCGTGCCACGTCTGCTCGGCGATCCACGGCGAATGTTCATAGACGCCATCGAGAAAGGCCGTGAAGTCGGCCTGCGTGGCGCTGTTCAGTTGTTCCAGGGTCAGCATTGGATGAGGCATATTAGTCCCAGGCGAAAGCGGTGTCGGGGTTGAATGGATGCGCCTCTTTCCAGTGGCGCGCGATATCGATGCGGCGGGCGACCCATACCTGGTCATGCCGGCCGATATAGTCGAGGAAGCGCTGCAGCGACTTCATGCGGCCGGGCCGGCCCAGCAGGCGGCAATGCATGCCGATGCTCATCATGGTCGGTGTCTCGGCGCCTTCCTCGTAATGCACGTCGAAGGCATCCTTCAGGTACTGGAAGAATGGATCGCCGTGCGAATAACCCTGGGGCAGGGCGAAGCGCATGTCGTTGCAGTCCAGCGTGTACGGCACCACCAGTTGCGGCGCGCGGGTGCCGTCTGTCTTGCGCACGTCCAGCCAGAACGGCAGGTCGTCGCCATAGTAATCGCTGTCGTACTCGAAGCCGCCGTAGTCGGCCACCAGGCGGCGCGTGTTGGGGCTGTCGCGGCCCGTGTACCAGCCCAGCGGGCGTGCGCCCGTCAGCTTTTCGATGGCCTGCATGCCCAGCGCCATGTGTTCGCGCTCGGTGGCTTCGTCGACATTCTGGTAGCTGATCCAGCGCCAGCCGTGGCAGGCGATCTCGTGACCCAGTTCCACGAAGGCGGCCGTCACTTCCGGGCAGCGCTCCAGCGCCATGCCCACGCCGAAGATCGTCAGCGGCAGGCCACGCTTCTCGAACTCCCGGAGGATGCGCCATACGCCGGCGCGCGAGCCGTATTCGTAGATGCCTTCCATCGACAGGTGGCGGTCGGGGAACGCGGCCGGGTTGAACATCTCGGACAGGAACTGCTCGCTGCCGGCATCGCCGTGCAGCACGGAGTTTTCGCCGCCTTCTTCATAGTTCAGCACGAACTGGACGGCAACGCGGGCGCCGCCCGGCCAGTTCGCCTGCGGCCGCTCGCGGCCATATCCTTTCAGGTCGCGTGGATAGCGAGGATTCATGTTTGCTCTTCTTCTATCGGTTGAGGATTTCGGCCAGATCCACCTGCTGCGGATCCAGGTTCAGGTTGTGCTGCACGTTGACGAGGTGCTTGCCCACCAGGCGCACCGCCGCTTTCACGTCGCGCCGCTCGAAGGCGTCGACGATCGCCACGTGCTCGCTGTGCGACTCGCCGGCCGAGTGCGACGACTGGTGCATCAGCGCGATCAGCGAGGAACGGGTCAGCAGTTCGCTCAGCATCTGCGTCAGCACCTCGTTGCCCAGCATGCGCGCCAGCACGAGGTGGAAGTCCGCCAGCAGGCGCGTGCGCCCCGGCACCGCCGCATCGCTGACGGCGGCGCCCTCCAGCGCGAGGTGTTCGCGCAGCTGGCGGATCTGCTCGTCCGTGATGGTGGCGCACAGCCGCTTGGTGACGGCCGTTTCCAGGATGCTGCGCATCTCGAACACGTCGCGCGCTTCCTCGGCGGTGGGAGTGGCGACAAAGGCGCCGCGCGCCGGTTCCAGCACCACCAGGCGGTCGCGGCTCAGCTGGTTCAGCGCTTGCCGGACCACGGTCCTGGAGACTTCGAACAGGTCGCCGATCTTCTGTTCGGACAGCTTGGTGCCCGGCATCAGCCGGCGTTCGGCGATCGCGGCGGTGATCGAATCGACGATGCGCTGGGTGGCGCCGGCCGCCGGCGCATGCGCATCCGGTGCCAGGTCGGTGGCGACGATCTTCAGTTGGGTGCGGGTTCGGGTCATGAATCGAGTGATCGGAACAGGTGAGCAGAACATAAACTGGTTGACATGTGAACCAGAGTGTATACACTTTTCAAAAAAAGAAAAGCAAAAAGTGTATGCAATCCTGTACATTGATGGTTGTGTGAAGTTTGTGCACTGATTGTCATAAGCCCCGCCGGCAATCCCGCCGGCCCATACTGAGAAAAAGGAGCCCCATGGGACATTTGAGCACCCACGTACTGGACACGATGCACGGCTGCCCGGCCGCCGGCATGCGTGTGCAGCTGCAGCGTATCGATGGCGACACCGTCACCACGATCAAGAGCCTGACGCTGAACGCCGACGGCCGCAACGATGGCGGTCCGCTGCTGAATGCGGAAACGATGGCCGCCGGCCGCTACCGCCTGGTGTTTTCGGTGGCGGAATACTTCCGCGGCCGCGACGTGCGCCTGCCGGAACCGGCCTTCCTCGACGAGGTACCGCTCGACTTCGGCATCGCCGACGCGGCCGGCCACTACCACGTGCCGCTGCTGGTCAGCCCGTGGTCGTATTCGACGTACCGTGGTTCCTGAACCACATCAGCCAATAAGTTAGCTAACGTATATCCAGCGAAGACTGGATCGTATACAGTTACTAGTGTCGCCGCGGAGCACACCGGTACCGCCCACCAGGGCGCTGCCGATGGTTGCGATGATTTGCCCCACACAGAGCCCGCTGTGGTGAGGGGACAGTACGGTTTTCACACCGTGCTTCTCTGCTTGTTTGAGGCTCTATGGATATGTACTTGATGGACTGGGTCAACCTGCTGCTGCGCTGGACCCACGTCATTACCGCGATCGCCTGGATCGGCGCGTCGTTCTACTTTGTTTTCCTCGATAACAGTCTCGAGAAGCCCACCGCGCCCGACCTGGTCGCCAAGGGCGTCGACGGCGAATTGTGGGCCGTCCACGGCGGTGGTTTCTACCACCCGCAGAAATACCTCGTCGCACCCAAGTCCATGCCGGATCACCTGCACTGGTTCTACTGGGAGAGCTACGCCACCTGGCTGTCCGGCTTCGGGCTGTTCACGGTGCTGTACCTGTTCAATGCCGGCACCTTCATGGTCGACAAGACCGTGTACGACTGGCCGGCCCAGTCGGCCGTGATCGGCGCGCTGGCCTTCCTGGTCGTGTTCTGGCTGATCTACGACACCATCTGCCGTTCGCTGGGCCGTACCAAGAACGGCGACATGAAGGTCGGCCTGATCGTGTTCGGCTTCGTGGTGTTCGCCTCGTGGCTGGCCTGCCAGCTGTTCGCCGGCCGTGCCGCCTTCCTGCTGGTGGGCGCGATGATGGCCACCGCGATGAGCGCCAACGTGTTCTTCTGGATCATTCCAGGCCAGCGCAAGGTCGTGAAGCAATTGAAGGCCGGCGAGCCGGTCGATCCGATCTACGGCTGGCGCGCCAAGCAGCGGTCGGTGCACAACACCTACTTCACGCTGCCGGTGCTGTTCGCCATGCTGTCGAACCACTACGGCTTCCTGTACTCCGGTGAACACAACTGGATCGTGCTGGTGCTGATGATGATGACGGGCGCCCTGATCCGCCACAGCTTCGTGGCCCGCCACAAGGCGCTGGTGCACGGCAAGCGCGTTCCATGGGAACACGCCTTCGGCGGTACCGCGGCGATGGTCGCACTGATCATCTGGCTGGTCCCGGCACCACAGGCCGAAGCACCGGTCGAAGCGGCGGCTCCGGCAGCCGCGGGCGATGCCACCGCCGCTATCGCGCAAAACCCGTTCGCCAAGGTGAAGGCCGTGGTCGACCAGCGCTGCGTGATGTGCCACTCGGCGGCGATGCAGAGCAAGGGCATCCGCCTCGATTCCACCGGCGAGATCAAGCGCCATGCGCAGGCCCTCTACCAGCAGGCGGTCGTGGTCAAGCTGATGCCGCTGAATAACGCGACGAGCATGACCCCGGGCGAGCGCGACCTGCTGAAGAAGTGGTACGAGGACGGTGCCAAGACGGAATAAGACGTCATGAAACAAGCCGTCATGAAACAAGCGGTCATGAAACAAGCCGACATGAAACAAGCCGTCATCTAGTCAGGCGGCAAGCGCAATACGTGTAAGACGTGCCGGGTCCGGCCGATGAGCAGCATGCATTCTGAAGTTTTATATAACAACCAGGAGACAAGCATGAAGCAACAAGAGTTGGACCCGGCCCGGACATCCGCGCCGGTGGACCCGGTCGACGAGCGCCTGCCGCTCGGCCGCCTGGGCGCCCTTGGCCTGCAGCACGTCCTCGTGATGTATGCCGGCGCCATCGCCGTGCCGCTGATCGTCGGCCGCGCACTGCAACTGTCGCCCGAACAGGTGACGATGCTGATCTCGGCGGACCTGTTCTGCTGCGGCCTGGTCACGCTGATCCAGTCGCTCGGCATGACCAGGTACTTCGGCATCCGCCTGCCCGTCATGATGGGGGTGACCTTTGCCGCCGTCGGCCCGATGGTGGCGATCGCCAACGGCCTGCCGGGCGTGGATGGGGCCCGCGCCATCTTCGGCGCCGGCATCGGTGCCGGCGTGCTGGCCCTGCTGCTGGCGCCGGCGATGAGCCGGATGCTGCGCTTCTTCCCGCCGGTCGTCACCGGCACCATCATCCTCGTCATCGGCATCACGCTGATGCGCGTAGGGGTGGGCTGGGCGATGGGCGGCCCCGATTCCGCCGCGCGCGCGGTCGACGTGCCCACCCTGGTCACGATGGTCGACCAGCTGAAGGCCGACGCCGCCGCTTCCGCCGCGCCGCTGGCAGCCAAGCTGCCCGGCCCGATCCCCACGCTGGCCAATCCGAACTACGGCGCGCTGGACAACCTGGCCATCGCCACCTTCGTGCTGCTGTTCATCGTCTTCACGGTGCGCTATGCCAGGGGCTTCCTCTGCAATATCTCCGTATTGCTCGGCATCGTCGCCGGCTGCGCCGTGGCGTATTCGATGGGGAAGATGAACTTCGCCAAGGTGGCAGGCGCCAAATGGTTCGAGCTCGTCACGCCGTTCGCCTTCGGCACGCCCACCTTCGATATCGTGATGATCCTCACCCTCACGGTGGTGATGATCGTGGTGATGATCGAGTCGGCCGGCATGTTCCTGGCGCTGTCCGAAATGACCGGCACCAAGGTCGACCAGCAGAAGCTGGCCGCCGGCCTGCGCACGGACGGCCTGGGCACGCTGATCGGCGGCATCTTCAATACCTTCCCGCACACCAGCTTCTCGCAGAACGTGGGGCTGGTGGCGGTGACGGGCGTGAAGAGCCGCTGGGTGTGCGTAGCCGGCGGCGTGATCATGATCGTGCTGGGCATGCTGCCGAAGCTGGCCGCGCTGGTCGAGGCGATTCCCCAGTTCGTGCTGGGCGGCGCCGGGCTCGTGATGTTCGGCATGGTGGCGGCGGCGGGCATCCGTATCCTGAACCGTGTCGACTTCCGCACCAACCGCTTCAACCTCTACATCGTCGCGCTGTCGATCGGCTTCGGCCTGATTCCGCTGGTGGCGCCGCACTGGGCGCAGCAGATGGCGCACAGCCTGCACCCGCTGCTGGAGTCGGGTATCCTGCTGACCGCCGTGGCCGCCGTGGTGCTGAATGTGTTCTTCAATGGGTCCGGCACAAAGGAAGCTGAGGGGCAGGAAGAGGGGCACCTGTCCCACGCCTGATCAGAGCATGTCATTCGGCGGCACATGAAGTAACCCCAAGTGCAGAACCTGGGGTCAGGAATGAGTGCTGGCATGCATGCCAGCACCGTTCCGCAGGCGCGAAGCATGCTTCGCGAAACCCCTGCTTCACCCCGTCGGGGCGTAGCCGGGGGTTTCAAGGAGCATCGCTCCTTGCTGGCGCAGCGGTACTGGCCTGCCAGCCAGTACTCCACCCTGACCCCGGCCTTTGCCTGTGGGGTAAGCATGCGCAAGGGGCATGCCGGCTAGAACCGGTGCTGGATCCCCGCCAGCACGCTTTTCTGCCGGCTGCCGAACCCGGGCTCGTCCCGCGCGAGGCCGACCAGCTGGCCGTGTTTCGCCTTTGCGTACGCGGCGGTGACGTACAGGTCGGTACGGCGCGAGAGCGCGTAGCGCACCCGTCCGACGACCATCACCGGGTCTGCTTCGATGGGCCCGTGCCGCACATCCTGGTAGTACACGACGCCGGCCAGCGTGACGGCCGGCGTCACCATGACATTCGTTCCCGCCCAATACAGCCGTGCCTTCAGCGCGGACGTTCCCGCCGCTCCTGCCATTCCTTGCCGGTAGTCGCGCATCGCCGCCTGCAGTTTCACGTTGCCGGCCGAGACCATCGCGCCCAGGTGCCATGCCGTGGTGTCGCCGCGAGCGCCGGTGGCGTCGGGCACGCCGTTGATCCGTTCATAGGCAGCCATTGCCGACCATGGGCCGCTCGCGTAGTTGACCGCCACGGCGCCTTTGCTGCCATCGCCGGACGAGCTGCCTTCGCCCGCGCCGTAGCTGGCGCCATAGGCCCAGTTGCCGGTCTTGCCGGCATACTTGACCAGGTTGTCGAACGCGAAGGCCATGCCGTACTTGCTGGCGCCGCTGGCATTGCCGGCTGGTGCCCAGGAATATTGCGGCGCGTAGCCCATCGGATCGTAGGGCAGCACGAAGTCGTACACGGTGGTGAAGGCGCGGCCCAGCAATATGGTGCCCCAGCGGCCTTCCAGGCCCACGGTGGCCTGGCGCTTGAACAGCGGCGTGTCGGCCACGCCGGTATCGGCGGCGATGCCCATCTCCAGCTGGAACAGCACCTTCAGGCCGCCGCCCAGGTCCTCGCTGCCGGTGAAGCCGAGGCGCGAGGTGTTCATGCCGCCGGAATTGACGCGCACGATGTTGCCGCCATTGCCGCCATTGCCGCCATTGCCGCCATTGGCTCCGGCGTCGGAAACGGCGCCGACGTTCATGTCCACCAGGCCATACACACTGACATTCGATTGGGCCGCGGCGGTGCCGCAGGCGAGGGCGCAAACGCCCCAGGCGAGCTTGCGTTTCATGGTGTCTCCGGTTTTTTTATGGACGCGCCGGACCCTTGCCGGGCCGGCGTCGTGAAGGAAAGCGAGGGGAACTGCCGGGAGATCTCCCGGCAAGCGGTCAGCGGTCGACGGCCTGCTTCGGCAACAGGACGACCAGGCAGGCGCCGAGCAGCAGCATGCCGGAGGTGAGCATCAGGCCGGCGCCCTGCTTGCCGGTGAAGTCGTTCAGCCAGCCCACCAGCGAGGGCGAGAAGAAGCCGGCCAGGTTGGCGATGCAGTTGATGGTGGCGATGCCGGCGGCCGCCGTCATGCCGCCCAGGAAGGCCGTCGGCAGCGCCCAGAACTGCGACGTGCCGCACAGGGCGCCGGCGGCCGCCACGCTGAGCAGGGCCAGTGCGGTACCGATCCCGTCGGTGAAAGGCAGGGCGAACAAGGCCGCGGCGGCCGCCAGCATCGGCACGCCGCAGTGCAGCCGGCGCGCCCGGGTGCGATCCGAGTTGCGGCCCACCAGCGGCAGGCAGACCAGCGCCACGCCATACGGGATCGCGGCCAGCATGCCGACTTCCCACAGGCCGGTCGCGCCGGCGTTCCGCACGATCGTCGGCAGCCAGAAGGTCAGGCCGTACTGGCCCATCACGATGCAGAAGTAGATGCCGGTCAGCAGCCACAGGCGCCGGTCGGCCAGGAAGTCGCGGATCGTCTGGTGCGCCACCTTGCCATCGTTTTCCGTGGCGATATTACGTTGCAGGACGGCCTTTTCCTCCGGCGACAGCCACTTCGCGCTGGCGATGCTGTCGTCCAGGTAGAACAGGATCGTGACACCGAGGATCAGCGACGGGATGGCTTCCAGCGCGAACAGCCACTGCCAGCCGCGCAGGCCCTGCACGCCGGCGAACGCTTCCATGATCCAGCCGGACAGCGGCGCACCGACGATGGAAGCCAGCGGGATCGCCATGAAGAACAGCCCCATCACCTTGGCGCGCCGTGCGGACGGAAACCAGTAGGTGATATACAGGATCACGCCCGGCGCGAAACCCGCCTCCGCCACGCCGAGCAGGAAGCGCAGCACGTAGAACATCGTCGGCGAACTGACAAAGGCGAAGCTGGCGGAAATCATGGCCCAGGTGATCATGATGCGCGCCAGCCAGCGGCGCGCGCCGAAGCGGTGCAGGATCATGTTGCTCGGCACTTCGAACAGGAAGTAGCCGATGAAGAAGACGCCCGCGCCCAGGCCGTAGACGGTATCGCTCCACTGCAGGTCGGACAGCATCTGCAGCTTGGCGAAGCCCACGTTGACGCGGTCCAGGTAGGCGCCCAGGTAGCACAGCATCAGGAAGGGCACGAGGCGGCGCGTGACTTTCGCATAGGCGCGCGTTTCGACGTCGTCGACGCCGGAGTGATAGGCGGCACCTGCCGCGGGTGTGACGATCGGTGTTTTCATGCGTGTCTCCAAATTGTTCTGTCATCGCGCCGGAGGTCTTGCCGCCTCCTTGCGCATGCCGGGCATCGCTGCCCGGTGCAATGGGTGCAGCGCGCGCTCAGCGCAGCCAGGACCGGATGCTGGCCACCATCGCCTCCGTCGAGATGCCGTAGCGGTCGTGCAGCGTCGGCAGCGCGCCGGCATCGAGGAACGCGTCGGGCAGCGCGATCTGCCGGAAGGCCGGCGCCACGCCCGCGCGCAGCAGCGTGCCCGCCACCGCCTCGCCCAGGCCGCCGATCACCGAATGGTTCTCGGCCACCACCACCAGCCGGCCGCTGCGCGACGCTTCGCGCACGATGGTTTCGGTGTCGAGCGGCTTGATGGTCGGCACATGCAGCACGGCGACGCCGACATTATCGTTCTTCAGCGCCTGCGCGGTCTCCAGTGCGCGCATGGTCATGATGCCGCTGGAGATCACCAGCACCTCGCGCCCGTCGCGCAGCAGCTTGGCCTTGCCCAGTTCGAACTTGTAATCGTACTCGTCCAGCACCAGCGGTACCTTGCCGCGCAGCAGCCGCATGTAGACCGGTCCCTGGTGCTCGGCAATGGCGACCGTGGCCTGTTCGGTATCGAGCGCATCGCAGGGATCGACGATCGTCAGGCCCGGCACGCCGCGGAAGATGGCGATGTCCTCGGTGGCCTGGTGGCTGGGGCCGTAGCCGGTGGTGAGCCCGGGCAGCGCACAGGCGATCTTCACGTTCAGGTTCTCCTCGGCGATCACCTGGTGGATGAAGTCATAGGCCCGGCGCGACGCGAATACCGCGTAGGTGGTGACGAACGGCGTAAAACCTTCCTTGGCCATGCCGCCGGCGGCACCCATCAGCAACTGCTCGGCCATGCCCATCTGGAAGAAGCGCTCCGGAAATTCCTTGGCAAAGAGGTGCAGGTCGGTGTACTTGGCCAGGTCGGCGCTCATGCCCACGATGTCGGGCCGGCGGCCGGCCAGCTCGACCAGGGCGTTGCCGAACGGCGCGGCCACGGTGCGCTGGCCTTCGCTGGCGATGGAGGCGATCATCGCCGACGTGGTCAGGCGCGGTTTGCTCATGGGGGCGTTCATTGCTGGTCTCCTGCCTTGGCTTGTTTCTCGTCGAGGATCGCGATGGCTTGCTGCCATTCGTCGGCTTCGACACGGATGAAGTGGTTCTTGTCGCGCTGTTCGAGGAAGGGCACGCCGGAACCCATCAGCGTATCGAACAGGATCACGCGCGGTTGCGGGTCCGGATGGTTGCGCGCGGCATCGAAGGCGGCCAGCACGGCGGCCATGTCGTTGCCGTCGGCGCGCTGCACATGCCAGCCGAACGCTTCCCACTTCTGCGCCAGCGGTTCGAACCCGAGGATCTTGCTGGACGGCCCGTCGGCCTGCTGGTTGTTGATGTCGACCAGGGTGATCAGGTTGCCCAGTCCGAAATGCGCGGCGGACAGTGCCGCTTCCCAGGTCGAACCTTCGTCCAGCTCACCGTCCGACATCGAGTTGTAGACGAACGCCGGGTTGTTCTTCTGGCGCAGGCCCAGCGCCATGCCGACCGCGATCGTCAGGCCCTGGCCCAGCGAGCCGCCGGAGATCTCCATGCCGGGCGTATAGGTGGCCATGCCGGACATCGGCAGGCGGCTGTCGTCGCTGCCATAGGTTTCCAGCTCGGCCTCGGGCAGGATGCCGGCCTCCAGCAGCGCGGCATACAGCGCAATCGCGTAATGGCCATGCGACAGCAGGAACCGGTCGCGGCCTTCCCATTCCGGCTCGCCGGCACGATAATGCAGCGCGTGCCGGTAGGCCACGGCCAGGATGTCGGCCATGCCGAGCGCCTGGCCGACATAGCCCTGGCCCTGCACCTCGCCCATGCGCAACGCGAAGCGGCGGATGCGGTGGGCGGCGCCTTGCAGGGCGAGCAGCTGGTCGGGCACGTTCACGTCTGGTGATGCAAGTTTCATGGGTGTCTCCGGTATCGAATCATTGGTCTTGTCACGAAACCAGTGTAAGAATGCAAAGACGGACCGTATAGCGAGTAATTCTTGGCGATAGATGAAACCAGTTCAACGATACCGCGCCCTGCGCAAGGCATCCCTGAAGGGCTTGCAGGCTTTCGAGGCCGCCTACATGCACCGTTCCTTCGCCGCCGCGGCGCAGGAACTGTCGATCACGGCATCGGCCGTCAGCCACTCGATCCAGACGCTGGAAGAGGCGCTCGGCACGCTGCTGTTCGAACGCGCGCGGCGCGGCGTGGTGCCGACCGAGGAGGGCGCCCGGCTGTATGACGTGATCCGCCGCTCGTTCGGCGACATCGACGACGAGCTGCGTACCATCCTCGACCGCGGCAGCAAGCAGCAGGTCGTGACGATCCAGTGCGCGCCCAGCTTCGCGGCGATCTGGGTGATGCCGCAACTGCCGGCCTTCCTGCGCGCCCATCCGGACATCGACGTGCGGCTGTGGGCCGTGCACCAGCCGCCCGACTTTTCCAGCAGCGGGGTCGACGTGGCCGTGCTGTACGGCCGGCCGACCGCCTCGGCCGGCGTGCATGTCGAGCCGATCTCGCAGCGCGAACGCTACCTGCCCGTGTGCAGCCCGAAGCTGGTCGACGGTTGGGCCCTGCCGCTGCCGCCGGCCGATATCGAGAACTTCTACCTGATCCAGAACGATGTGTCGCTGGCGTCGTGGGATGAATGGATCGCCCGTTTCGCGCCAGAGTGCCGGCACCCGGTGCGGGGCCTGCGGCTGGACCGTGCGTTCATGACGCTGAGCGCGGCCGAGAATGGCCTGGGCATGTGCATCGAGAGCACGGTGCTGGTGCAGGACTACCTGAAGGAAGGGCGGCTGGTGTGTCCGTTCGGCGAACTGGCCATCGAGGCCACCGGGCATTACCTGGCCGTGCCGAAGAGCCGCGAGGGCTTGCAGGCGGTGCGGACGGTGGCGGACTGGATCAGGGGATTCGTCACGGATGGCGCCAGCCCGTAGGGCGTAACGACCTTTGTAACGTAGGGTGCGGGGGACTTGCGCTGCCTCGTCGGCCCTGCCGGCAAGCTTCTCCCGGTGCTAGACTGCTCCGGGCCGCGGCCCGCGATGGCGGCCCGCGATCAATACCTATAGACAGGCGCTGGAGGTGATGGATGAAAATGATCGTCGGCATGGTCTTGTTGTCCTGCTCGGCAGTATTCGCCGCGCCCACCGTTGTCGATCCGGCGAAATTCCTTCCCGGTGTCGTCTCCGACGATGGCGCGTTCGGGTTGACGCTGGCACCCGACGGCGCGCACGCGCTCTGGGTGGCGTCCGGTGGCGGCCGCGAGCGCCTGGTGATCATGGAGACGCGCAAGGTGAACGGCGCGTGGCAGGCCCCGTCGGTGGCGCCGTTTTCGGGCACGCCGGGCTGGAAGGACATCGATCCCATGTTCAGCCCCGACGGCAAGACCCTGATCTTCCAGTCGAACCGCCCGGTACCGGACAAGCCGGCGCGCAAAGGCTTCGATATCTATGCTGTCGAGCGCGGCGCGCAGGGGTGGGGCGCGGTGCGCCACCTGGGCCACGACATCAACACGGACGAATCGGAATCGTCCGCCGCGATCACCGCCAATGGCAGCATTTATTTCATGAAAAATGCCCCCGGCATGGACTCCGACCTGTGGGTGTCCGCGTTGCGCGAAGGCCGCCATGGCGTGCCGCGCAACCTCGGCCTGCCGATCAACACGCAGGCCCGCGAGTCGAACCCGTACGTGGCGCCCGACGAAAGTTACCTGATCTATTTTTCGGCGGCGACAGCGGAGGATCAACCCGACCTGTTCATCAGCTTCCGCGAGAATGGCCAGTGGAGCGCGCCGCGCCGGCTCAAGGCCCCGATCAATTCCGCCGATCCCGCCGACGCTGAATTCACCCCGTTCGTGCACGGCACCACCTTGTACCTGGCCCGGCAACGGCGCGAGAATGGCCGGTTCATTGAAAACATCTACGCCTATCCGTTCAGCGCGGCGGATTATCGTTAGCAGCACCGCATGAGCCGCCACCGGTCCTGTGCGAGCGGCAAGGGCGCTTCACCGCGCCCGCCGCCGCTCAGTGGATCAGCATCCCGCCATTGACATCGAGCGTGACGCCGGTGCAGTACGCCGACAGATCGCTGGCCAGGAACACGACGGCGCCGGCGATGTCGTCGGCCCTGCCCAGCCGGGCCAGCGGGATGTCGTTGGCGATCTCGCCCTTGCGTTCCTCCGTCAGCTTGCCCTTGATGATGTCCGTGGCGATCAGGCCTGGCGTGATGGCGTTGACGCGGATGCCGCTCGGGCCGAATTCGCGCGCCATCGCCCGCATCAGGCCCAGCACGCCAGCCTTGGCGGCCGAGTAGTGCGGTCCGCCCAGGATGCCGCCGCCGCGCTGCGCGGAGACGGACGAGGTGCAGATGATGCTGCCGCTTTCCTGCTTCTGCATGGCCGGGAGCACGGCCTGCGCCATCAGCAGCGTGCCGCGCAGGCTCACGTCGAGCACCGCGTCGTAATCGTCGGCGCTGATGTCCAGCGTCTTGCGGGGTTGCGTGATGCCGGCGTTGGCGAACAGCACGTCGATGCGGCCATAGCGCTCCAGCACGGCCTGCGCCGCCGCCTCGCATTGTTCCTTGTTCGTCACGTCCGCCACCAGGCCGAGGTGCTGCGGGCCCAGCTCGGCCGCCGCACCGGCCGGATTGGCGCCCGCCAGGTCGGTGATCACCACCCTGGCGCCATGCGCCGCCAGCATGCGCGCCGTCGCAAAGCCCAGGCCATTGATGCCGGCGCCGCCGGTCACGATTGCCACGCGATCTTTCAGTAACATTTGAGTCTCCGGTTTGTTGATGTCGTGCCGCCATCGTCGCCGACGGGGGTGATCAAGACAAACGAGGAAAACTCAGGGGAGGGCGAATTGGATTCAGCGCTGGCCGGTTGATGTGACGGCTAGCGCGACGGCTTGCGCAGCCGCGTCGTGGGCGGCATTCACGGCACGCGATCCGCCAGGTTTTGCAGGATGCCACACTCTTCCACCGAATGCGGGGCGTTGCACTTGCGGCGCAAGGCGATCAGTTGCGTCTCCAGCGTCCGGAGAGCGGCCATCCGCGACTGCACCGCCGCGATATGCTGGTCCAGCAGCGCATTGACGTGGTCGCATCCCGCCGAAGGCCGTGCTTGCAGGTCGAGCAGGGTGCGGATGTCCTGGAGTCCGATCTGGAGGGAGCGGCAGTGCCGGATGAACTGCAGGCGCTCCAGATGCACGGCCTGGTATGCACGGTATCCCGAAGCGGTGCGCACCGGCTCATCCAGCAGGCCCGACTTTTCGTAGAAGCGGATGGTTTCCACATCGCATCCGGTTTGCTTCGCTAATTCACCAATTTTCATGATTCTTCCTGGCAGGAGCGCTTGACTCTGTAGCGGCTACAGGGTTTTAAATGGCACTATACCTTGATGGAGATTGTGATGTCCGCCTGTTGCTCCGGAGGTTGTTCCTCCGACAAACCACCCGTCGACGCGAAATACCGTCGCATCCTCTGGATCGCCTTGTGCATCAACGCTGTCATGTTCGCCGTCGAACTGTTTGGTGGCATCCGGTCCGGCTCGGTCTCGCTGCTGGCCGACGCTGTCGATTTCTTCGGTGACGCGGCTAACTATGGCGTTTCGCTGTTCGTGCTGGGGCTGGCGCCAGTCTGGCGTTCGCGCACCGCCCTGCTGAAAGGGGCAACGATGGGCGGCTACGGCGTGTTTGTCCTGCTGGCCGCAGCCTGGCATTTCGCGAACGGGACTGTCCCGGCCCCGGTAGCGATGGGGAGCATCGGCGCAGTGGCGCTGGCATCGAATCTCGCCGTGGCCGGATTGCTGTATGCATACCGGGACGGCGACTCGAACATGCGTTCCGTCTGGCTGTGCTCCCGCAATGATGCCATCGGCAATATGGCGGTGATGCTGGCCGCCGCGGGTGTTTTCGGCACCGGAGCTGGCTGGCCGGATATCGTGGTCGCCTGTGTCATGGGAGGGCTCGGTATAGCCGCCTCGCGATCCGTGATCAGGCATGCGCGTGACGAGATGCGCACCAGTGCTGTCGCGCTACACACCGCGCCTGCTACCCATGCAATCGAGTTGAAGCGTCGTTGAGGGCCGCTCCGTTCAGTGAACCTGCCCGATAGTGGCCGGGTCTCCTGGCACTCAGCAGCCTGGCGGCCTGCGGCGGTGCCCTGTCAGCGCGTTTCCAGCGGCACCTGCCGGATGCTCCCATCCGCCCCATACGCCAGCGGCGCGATGGCGATCGAGCGCCGGTGGCTGCCACCCCCCGGCAGCAGGCTGTCGTGGTAGAACAGCCAGCTTTTACCGGCATGCTCGAGGATGGCCTGGTGGTTCGTCGAGATCTTCAGGAAGTCGAGCACCACGCCGCGATAGGTGAAGGGTCCCAGCGGCGAGGTGCCGGTGGCGTACACGATCTGGCCCGGCCAGCCGGTGGAGAACGTGAAGTAGTACGTGCCGTTGCGCTCATGCAGGAACGGCGCTTCGCCATAGGCTTTCCTGCCCGTCTTGTTGGCCTTGTCCGGCTTCTCCGTCTTCTCCAGCGGCGGCAAGCTGCCGATCGCCACGTCGAGGATCGGGCCGTCCAGCGTGACCATGTCGGCCTTCAGTTTCACCACTTTCGGCACGCGGGTGCCGAAGTACAGGTAGGCCTGCCCATCCTTGTCGATGAACACGGCCGGGTCGATCGGCTCGTCGCCGGCATTGGTGTCGCGTGCCTTGTCGACCAGCGGCGTGCCGCGGGCATCCGCGAAGCCGCCGTCGGGGCGGTTCGAGACTGCAACGCCGATCGTGTCGCCGCCCACCGGCGCATAGAAGTAGAACCTGCCATTGCGCTGCACCGCTTCCGGCGCCCAGGCCTTGGCATCCGGCCGCGCCCACTTGAAGACCTTTACGTCGAGCGGGATGCCGGCATCCGTCCACGCCTGCATGTCCGGCGACGTGTACAGGCGCCACGTCGTCGAATCCCAGTAGTTGCCGGAGTTGCTGGCGTCGTCGGTGGCGTACAGGTAGAACTTGCCACCATCCTGCGCCGTGCCGTCTTGCGTCGTGAAATAGTGCGGCGATGGATCGGCATTGAAGCGTTGCGCGATCGGCTGGCCCGCATTGGCGGTGGCGGCGGTAGCGGAAGCGACGAGCGCGAGCAGCAAGGCGGGCAGGCAGGACATCGGGCGGGGCATCGGGTCTCCAGTGGGTGGCGCGGTTCGGATGCGTGATGGTAGCGCGGCGCGCGGTCCGGATTGCGCTGATTTTGTGGTTGTGTCAACATGTTGATTATTGTTTGCGGAGGTGCGCGATGTCCAGACTGCCAAGGCTGCCCAGACTGTCCACGCTGCTGGCACCGCCGCTGATGGCCGCGGCCCTGCTGCACCTGTCGGCGCAGGCGCAAGTCACGCCGGCGGCGCCGCCGGCCTACGACGCGGCGCTGGCGCAATCGCTCGGCGGCAGCGAGCAGGGCATGCGGCCCTATGTGCTGGTGCTGCTGAAAACCGGTACGACGCCGGTGCCGAAAGGCGCGGAACGGGACCGCATGTTCGCCGGCCACTTCGCCAACATGGAGCGCCTGGCGAAGGAAAAGAAGCTCGTTGTGGCGGGTCCGCTGGACGGTGTGAACGGCCTGCGCGGCATGTTCGTGTTCGCCACCGCCGACATCGATGAAGCAAAGGCGCTGGTAGCCACCGATCCCGTCATCGTCCAGGGCGAGATGGTGGCCGAGTACCACAAGTTCTTTTCCACGGCCGCGCTGATGGCCGTGAACGATATCCACCACCGCATCCGCAAGAAATAAGGAGACCACCGTAGTGTTCAGAGCCCGCTATCAAGCCATCTTCCTCGCCGCACTCGCACTCGGCCTGGCCGGCTGCAAGTACCTGCCGCACGACGACGGCCGCTCCTGCGACAAGCTGGTCGACTGGAACGACCGCAAGGCCTGCAAGGAGAAAGCCGCCACCGAGTCGAAGGAATGGGAAAAGCGCGACAAGTAGATTGGCTCCGGCAGTGGAGGAAGGTTGCATCGCGTACAATCACGCGCCGACTTGGATCGGCCCCATCAACCATACTCCGAGACGAATGAAGCCATTTCGCACTTTGCATTCCGCCCCGCGCGGCCTGGCGCGCACCGCGCTGGCCCCCGCATTAATCTCCACACTGTTGTCCGCGCTGGCGCTGGCCGGCGCCGCGCAGGCCGCGACGGCCAGCCTGAATGAATCCTGGCAGTTCCACCGTGCCGACGGCAAGCAGGCCATCACCGCCGACAAGGTGCCGGCCGGCGCCTGGAGCACGGTCGACCTGCCGCATGCGGCGCACATCGAGCCGCGCGTGCCGACCGCGCCATGGCAGGGCACCGTGTTCTACAAGAAGACCTTCGACGCCGCGCTGAAGCCGGGCGAGCGGGCCATCCTGCGCTTCGAGGCGGTGATGAACGTGGCCGATGTCTGGCTGAACGGCAAGCACCTGGGCCAGCACCTGGGCGGCTACCTGCCGTTCGCTTTCGACGTGACCGGGCTGCTGAAGGCAGGCGGCAAGAACGAAGTCATCGTTCGCGCGAACAACGAAGATAACGCTATCACCGGCCCGAAGCCGCTGAAGGACCTGGACTATATCCAGCACGGCGGCATGTACCGTGGCGTCAGCCTGATCACCAAGCCGGCGGTGCACATCACCGATGAAATGCTGGCCGCCACGCCGGCCGGCGGCGGCGTGTTCGTCACGTTCCCGCGGGCCGGCAAGGAGAAGGCCACGGTGCAGGTGAAAACCGAAGTGGCCAATACCGCGAAGGTGGCGCGTACCGTCACCGTGCGCAATACGCTGGCATGGCAGGGCAGGGAAGTCGCCCGCGCCGAGCAGCAGGTCACGCTGAAGGCGGGCGAACGCCGCCACGTGACGATGCCGCTCGACGTCGCGCAGCCGCAGTTGTGGTCGCCGCAGGCGCCGAACCTGCATGTGCTGGACACCGCTGTCGTGGGCGAAGGCGCCGGCGACAGCGTGCAGACCCGCATCGGCATCCGCCGCCTGTCGTTCGACAACCAGCACAAGCTGGTGCTGAACGGCGAACCGCTGCAGCTGCGCGGCGTGAACCGCCACCAGGAATATCCGCACGTGGGCTACGCGCTGTCGCCGCAGGCCGAATACCGCGACGCGCTGCTGGTGAAGAAATACGGCTTCGACTACATCCGCCTGTCGCACTATCCGCAGTCGCCCGCCTTCATGGCCGCGGCCGATGAACTGGGCCTGCTGGTGATCCCGGGCGTGCCGGGCTGGCAATACTTCAACAAGGACCCGGCCTTCAGCCGGCAGGTCATCAAGACCTGCGAAGACATGATCCGCCGTAACCGCAACCACGCCAGCGTGCTGGCCTGGGAATGCTCGCTGAACGAGACGGACATGCCGGACGCGTTCGTCGACACGCTGCACAAGACGGTGCACACCGAATATCCGGGCGACCAGGCCTTCTCGGTGGGCTGGCTGCCGCGCTCCTACGACATCTACATGCAGGCGCGCCAGCACAGGATCGGCGACAAGCACCCGCTGCCGAAGAAACCCCTGATCGTTTCCGAGTACGGCGACTGGGAATACTATGCGATGAACGCGGGCTTCAACCAGGGTGCCTGGAGCGACCTGAAGCCGGCCGACCGGTCCAGCCGCCAGCTGCTGTCGCAAGGCGAGAAGCACCTGCTGCAGCAGGCCGCCAACGTGGCCGAAGCGCATGACGACAACTTCACCACGCCGGCCTTCGCCGATGGCTACTGGGTGATGTTCGACTACGCGCGTGGCTATGCACCCGACCTGGAAGCTTCCGGCGTGGTGAGCATCGACCGCTTGCCGAAGTTCGCGGCCGAATTCTTCCGCTCGCAGCGCAGTCCGGAACAGGCGAATGCGCAGTGGGGCGGTGGCCCGATGGTGTTCATCGCGAGCTACTGGACGCCGGAATCGTCGCCGCGCGTGCGCGTGTTCACGAACGCCGGGGAAGTGGAACTGCGCCTGAACGGCAAGGTCGTGGCCCGCAAGAAGGCGGCGCCGTCGTCCACCCATCCGCGGCTGAAGCATCCGCCGGTGGAATTCGATACCGGCGGCTTCCAGCCGGGCGAGCTGGTGGCCGTGGCCTACACGGGCGGCAAGGTAGTGGCCGAGCACAAGGTGCGCACGCCAGGTGAAGCGGTGAAGCTGGACGTGGCGCTGGACGACATGGGCGTGCCGCCCGCTGTCGGCGACCTGGTGTTCGCGCGCGCCCGCCTGGTCGACGCCAACGGTACCACCGTGCCGCGTTCCGGCGAGGCGGTGACATTCACGGCCGATCCGGGCTATGAAGTGATCCACAGCCCGCAGGCGAGCACGGAGGCGGGCATTGCCAGCGTGCTGGTGAAGGTGCGCCAGCCGAACGGCACGCTGGCGGCGGCCGCCGGCAAGCTGCAGGGCGCGCTCGCGCCGAAGTAAGGCTCCGAGTGGAGCAGGTGCCGGACATGCAAGGTGTCCGGCACCGCGCGTCATGGCGCGCGATGCGTGTGGGCGCGTGCCGCCCGAGACACAGTGGTTGTCGGCTGACGGTTTTCGTCTATCCCTGGATATTGCCGAGTATCGGTCCGCATTGTCGAGTAACGGTACGTATTGCCAAGTATCCGCGCGGTTCGGCGGGAAACCGTGAGTATTGGTGAGTATCGCCTGGTCGCGCCGGTCAGCAATGGCTTGAATGTAACTTCAGCGCGACACATTGTTAAAAGTTCAGCTGGGAAAAACTTTACCTGAGGCAATAGCGGCGTAATAATGGGGTGCGACCTGCAAGCATGTCGCGCCGGTTCGCCGCCAGGCGGATCCACCCCATCGATACCAGGACCCGCCATGAACATCGCCGCCGCCCCCGCCCGCACCGCCGTCAAACCCGATCTCCGCGCCGACGCGCACGACATCGGCAGCGCCGTCGATCGGGTACAGGCGATCATCGAATTCCACCTCGACGGCACCATCATCCACGCCAACGAGAACTTCCTGGCCACGCTCGGCTACACGCTCGACGACGTGGTGGGCCGGCACCATTCGATGTTCTGCGATCCCGACTACGTGCGCTCGCCCGAGTACGAGGCATTCTGGGCCAGGCTGCGCCGCGGCGAATTCGAGCGCGCGCAATACCGCCGCATCGGCAAGGGCGGCCGCGACGTGTGGATCGAGGCGTCGTACAACCCGATCCTCGACGAGGATGGCAAGCCGTGCAAGGTGATCAAGTTCGCCAGCGATATCACGGCCCACAAGGTGCGCGCCATCGAGCACGCGGGCCTGGTGAGCGCCATCGACAAGGCCCAGGCGGTCGTCGAGTTCGACATGAACGGCCTGCTGCTGGACGCCAACGCGAACTTCCTGGCCGTCACCGGCTACGAACTCTCCGACGTCAAGGGTGAACACCACCGGGTGTTCTGCGAGGACGACTACGCGGCCAGCCTGGAATACCGCAAGTTCTGGCAAAAGCTCAACCGCGGCGAGTTCGATGCCGGCCGCTACAAGCGGGTCGGCGCGGATGGCCGGGTGATCTGGATCCAGGCCACCTACAACCCGATCTTCGGCCTGGACGGCAAGCCCGTCAAGGTGGTCAAGTTCGCCACCGACATCACCGCCCAGGTGGCGCTGGAAGAGGAAGTCGTGCGCCGCAACGAGGCCGACCGCCGCAAGGTGGCGCTGCTGCTGGCCCAGGTGGAACGCGCCGCGCACGGCGACCTGACCGGCACGCTCGAGATGAACGGCAGCGAGCCGGTCGACCAGCTGGGCGCCGGCGTCGGCAAGATGATTGCCGACCTGCGCGGCGTCATCGCGCACGTGGTGTCCGAAGTGGCGCGCCTGTCGGTATCGGCCGGTACCATCGCCGAGCGCTCGAACGTGGTGGCGGGTGGCGCCCAGGCGCTGGGCGCCACCGTCGAGGAGATGAATGCGTCGGTCGACGGCCTGACCGCGTCGATCGCCACCATCGCGCGCGGCGCCGACGAAGCCAACACGCTGGCGCAAAGCACGAAGGAAGCCGCCGAGACGGGCGCCAAGGCCGTGGCCCGCTCGATCGAGGCGATGGCGCTGATCAACCAGTCGTCGGAGGACATCAGCGAGATCGTCAAGGTGATCGGCGAGATCGCCAGCCAGACCAATATGCTGGCCTTCAACGCGGCGATCGAGGCGGCGCGCGCCGGCGAGCACGGCCTGGGCTTCTCGGTGGTGGCCGACGAAGTGCGCAAGCTGGCCGAACGCTCGTCGCAGGCCACCAAGGAAATCTCCAAGCTGATCACGGAATCGGTCAAGCGCGTGGCGCAGGGCAGCGAGATCTCGCGCCAGGCCAGCGATGCGTTCGACCGCATCGCTACCGGCGTGGAGCGGACGTCGGTGGCGATCGGCGACATCTCGGCGTCGGTCAACGAACAGTCGCTGTCGGCCCGCGAGGTGGCGGTGGCGATCGCCCATATCTCCGAGGAATCGGAGAAGTCGGCCGGTTCGTGCGACAGCATCGCCGTGCAGACCGAGGAACTGAACCGCACGGCCTCGGAACTGAACCAGACGGTTTCCGGCTTCACCGTCTGAGCGGCGCGGCGCAACCATGCATACGCTTCAGATGACCGCGGCCGGCGTGCCCCCGGCGCCGGAGGTGCACGCCGCCGCCGAGGCGATGGCCGCCGCGCGCGCGGCCGCCGCACGGGCGCTGGTCGACGCGGCGGGGCTGGAACTGTTCGGCTCCTTCCACCTGGGCGGCGCCGAATTCGCGCTCCCGGCGCTGGCGATCCGCGAAGTGGTCGGCTACCCGGAGCGGGTCACGCGCATGCCGCTGTCGCCGGACTGCCTGGAAGGCATCTTCACGCTGCGCGGCACGGCGATCCCAATCGTCAACCTGGCGCGCATTTTCGATCCGTCGGCCCCGCCGGCCGATGCGACCCAGAAGATCGCCATCCTCGATCACGAGGAAGTGCTGGTCGGCCTGGTGTTCGACGCCACCGGCGAGGTGCTGCGCGTGCGCCCCGAGCAGCGCAGTACCGTGAGCTATGGCGGCGGGCGGTCATCCGTGATCGGCGGCACGATCCTGCTGGCCGACGGCGAGCGCTTGCTGCAGGTACTGGTGCCCGAGGCGCTGGTGCGCATCGATAACGTGCCGCAGGTGCGCTCGATGTCGGCCGCCGCGCGGGCCGCCGAGCGCGCCCGCTTCCTGCGCCATGCCGAGGCGCGCAAGTGCCTGTGCTTTTCCGCGGGCGGCACGTCGTTCGCGTTCGCGATGACGGCCGTGCAGGAAATCATCGCCGTGCCCGAGCTGCGCACGTCCGTGATGGCCGGGCCGCTGTGCAAGGGCTGGATCAACTTCCGCGGCCGTGCCGTCGGCATCGTCGACTTCGCTGCGCTGGTCGGCGGCGCGCCCGCGCAGGCAGACCAGGTGCGGCGGCGTATCCTGATCGCCCGCATCGGCGAGGAACTGCTGGGCTTCGTGGTCGATTCGGTCGACACCATCATCCACTACTTCGACAGCGACGTGCTGCCGATCCCGCTGCTGGGCACGCGGCGCGGCGCGATGTTCCGCGGCTGCCTGCCGCGTACCGATGGCCCGGACACGCTGTTCCTCGACCACGCCCATGTGCTGGGCGATACGGAACTGGCCGAAGTCTGCGCGGGCCACCGACGCATCTACGGCGACGAGGCAGCCGGCGAGGCGCAGGCGGCGAAGAACGCGGGTACCGCCGCGGCGCGCAAGCAGGTCTACCTCGCGTTCGCGCTGGGCAGCCCGTGGGCGGCCGACATCGGACAGGTGCGCGAGCTGATCCCGTACGCGCCCGGCATGACGCGCCCGCCCGGCGCGCCGGATTGCGTGCACGGCATGCTGCACCTGCGCCACCAGGTGATTTCCGTGATCGACCTGCGCCGGCTGTACGGCATGCCGCCGCTGGACGATACCGCGGAGTGCCGCATCCTCGTGCTGGAACGGGGCACCGAGCGCTATGGCGTGATCGTCGACCGGGTCGACAGCATCGTGCACCTGCCGGCCAGCGCGCGGCGGCCGTCGCCGAAGATGCTGCGCGCCGGCGGCGTGGTGGCCGACATGCGCGCCGACGTCAGCGAAGTGCTCGAATTGCCCGACGGTTCCGTCAAGACGCTGTTCGAGCGGGACGCCTTCTTCGCCACCCTGGAGCGCGTGCTGGCACAGTAAGGCAGGGCGGGCCGCATCGCCCGCCACCAGCTCATCGGCGCTCAGGCCGCGAAGCCGCCGTCGATCAGCAGGTCGGCGCCGGTGACGAACGCCGCTTCCGGACTGGCCAGGTAGGCGATCATCCCGGCCACTTCATCGGGATGGCCATGCCGCGGCAATGCCATCAGGCCGTGCATCACCGCGCCGAATTCGGCATCGGCGGGATTCATGTCGGTATCGACCGGACCCGGTTGCACATTGTTGACGGTGATGCCGCGCGGCCCCAGGTCGCGCGCCATGCCTTTCGCCAGGCCGGTCAGCGCCGACTTGCTCATCGCGTATACCGCGCCCCCGGCGAACGGCATGCGCAGCGCATTGGTGCTGCTGACGTTGATGATGCGGCCACCTTCGCCCATGTGCGCCAGCGCCGCCTGCGACGCGACGAACACGCTGCGCACATTGACGGCCACGGTCTGGTCGAAATCTTCCAGGGAGAACTGTGCCACGTCGCCGAGACGGAGCACGCCGGCATTGTTGACGAGGATGTCGATGCGGCCGAAGCGGTCGGCTACCGCGTCGATCGCACCTTTCAGCGAGGCGGCATCGGCCGCGTCGGCGCGGATCGCCAGCGCGGTTCCGCCGGCCGCGGTGATCTCCGTCACCAGTGCTTCAGCGGCCGCCGCCGATGCGGCGTAGCCGATGGCGACGGTGGCGCCATCGCGCGCCAGCCGGCGTGCCGTGGCGGCACCGATGCCGCGCGAACCGCCGTTGATGAAGGCGACTTTGCCGTCGAGTATCGTGGTCATGGTGTGTTCCTTTGAAAGTGAGTGGGGATGGACACAGTATGGCCACGGCGAGACCGTCGCGGTAGCGCATGAATGGCCGTTTCAGTTTCAACCCACGGTATAAAATGACCGCATGGATACTGAACTGAGCAGCTATCTCGACGCCTTCCTCGCCGCGGCCGATGAGCACAGCTTCTCGGCCGCCGCACGGCGCATGGGGATCACCCCCGCGGCGGTCAGCAAGAGCGTGGCGCGGCTCGAGGCGCGGCTCGGCGTGCGGCTGTTCCAGCGCAGCACGCGCAGCCTGGCGCTGACCACCGACGGCGAGCGGCTGTACGGCCAGGTGAGCCGGCCATGGCGCGATATCGGCGATGCCCTGACCGAGTTGCGCCAGGGCGCCGGGCAACCTGCCGGCTCGCTCAAGATCGCACTGGCCCATACGGTGGGGCGCCTCTACATCCTGCCCCTCGTCGAGCAATTCGTGCGGCGTTATCCCGCCGTGGTGCCGGACATTCACTTCGACAATCGCCAGGCCGACCTGGTGGCCGACGGTTTCGACGTGGCGATCGGCGGCGGCATCGAACTGTCCGAGGGCGTGGTCGCGCGCGAGCTGGCCCGCGTGCGCATCGTGCTGGCGGCCGCGCCATCCTACCTGCGCGACCATCCCGCGCCCGCCGAGCCGGCCGACCTGGCGCGGCACTGCGGCGTGGTGCGCCGTTCGCTGGACTCGGGCCGGGTATTGCCGTGGGTGCTGAACAATGCCGCCGGCGAGGAAGTCTTCGCGGCCGTGCGCCCGGTGGCCGTGATGAACGATCCGGAAGCGATGGCGCGCGGCGCCGCCAGCGGCATGGGTATCGCGCTGCTGCCGTTGCCGCATGCGCTGCCACTGCTCGACAGCGGGGAGCTGGTACGCGTACTGCCGGGATGGCATGCCGGCAGCAGGCCGCTGTCGATCTACTATTCGAGCCGCAAGCTGCTGCCGGCGAAGACGCGGCTGTTCATCGATTTCATCGTCGAGCGCTTCGGCGAGAGCGGCTACCGGCAGCGCTTCGAGGCGCCATGACCGGCTGGACCGGGGGCGGCACCCTGCGTTATGCTCGCGTGATCGCATTTGGGGAGCATGCCATGACCACCAGACATTCCCGCGCCAGCCTTCCGCCGCAATCCGGCGCGGGCCCCACGCCACCCGTGCTGCTTTCGGGCGGCAATCCGCAGATCGCCAAGGGCGACGGCGACGAACCTGTACAAGCCTACATCGCGGCCATGCCGGGCTGGAAAAGCGCGGCCGGCAAGCGGCTCGACGCGCTGGTCGAACGTACCGTGCCGGGCGTGCGCAAGGCGGTGAAATGGAACTCGCCGCTGTATGGTGCCGGCGACACGGGCTGGTTCCTCGGACTGCACTGCTTCAACCGCTACATCAAGGTCGCGTTCTTCCAGGGCGCCTCGCTCCAGCCACCGCCGCCGGTGGCCAGCAAGGGCGACGACACGCGCTACTTCCACATCCATGAGGACGACATGCTCGACGAGGAGGCGCTGGCGGACTGGATCCGCCAGGCGGCCGCATTGCCGGGCAGGATGCCGTAGCAGCGAAGACTGCGGGGTCACACGGTTGTCATCAAAGTAGTTTAACTTTGACAACTATCTTTTCTCCCGGAGTCCATCGATGTCCCTGCCACGTTCCCCGTTCCTGTGCCGCCGCACCGGCCTGCCGTTCAACGCACTGGTGCTGGCGGTCGCACTGGCCAGCCCGGCGCTGGCCCATGCCGCAGCGTTCACCATCACCGGCACCAGCACGACCGCGCAAAACCTCGGCAAGGGCGATACCGGGACGGTGGCCGCCGGCGCCGCGCTGACAGTGGGCGGATCGGCCGTGGCGGTGGCGGTGACCGGCGACAAGGCCACGGTGAACAACCTGGGCACCATCGCCCAGACGGGCAGTGGCCGCGCGATCCGCGCCAGCGGCGCCGTGACCGAATTCGTCATCAACAACGGCAGCATCACCAATGCGGCGGCCCTGGTCCGCACCGCCGACGCGGACGTGATCCAGGTGAACGGCGCCGCGTCGAGCGTCATCCTGAACAACTACGGATCGATGGTGTCGCTGAACGGCTCCGCGGGCGGCGCCCAGGCGGTCGACTTCAACGCCGTCACCGGCGCGAACACGATCAACAACTTCGCCGGCGGCCTGCTGCTGGCCAGCGAAGCCGATGCGGTGCGTCCGGGCGAAGGCGGCGTACTGTTCAACGCCGGCACGATCCGTTCCGTGACAACGGTCGGAGCCAGCAGCGACGGCATCGATGGCCAGGACCGCAGCGGCATCCGCGTTACCAATGCCGCCACCGGCCTGGTCGACGCCGGCCGCCATGGCATCACGTTCGAGCAGAAGAACGCCAACACCGCTTCGACGCTGGATCTCGCCAACCTGGCCGGCGGCATCGTGCGCGGCAACGACGGCTCCGGCATCAATGTCGATGGCTTCAATGGCAGGCAGCTGGTCACCATCGTCAACGGCGGGCTGATTTCCGGGAACGGCGTCTCGGGCGATGGGGATGGCGTCGATGTCGATGGCCTGGTCCACATCACCAACAGCGGCGTGATCCGCTCGCTGAACGCGGTGGAAGCGGGCGGCCTGGCCTTCAGCGAAGGCATCTCGGCCGGCGGCGGCACGATCTTCAATACCGGCACGATCGAAGGGCTGGTGGCGCCCGGCAATGGCGGCGCCGTGGGCCGCGGCATCACGCTGGCCGGCAACGACATCACGAACGGCCCGCTGGCCGGCACGCGCGAAGGCCTGTACGGCAACGCCGCGATCGTCAACGCCGCCGGCGGCATGATCCGCGGCCAGGGCGACTCCGCCATCGCCGTCACGGGCGCGGCCAGCGGCTACACGGTGATCATCGACAACCGTGCCGGCGGCACCTTCCGCGGCGGCGGCACGGCCGCGGCGATCCGTACCAATGGCGACAATGCGACCATCACCAATGCCGGCACGATCGATGGCGGCAGCAGCGGGCGGGCGATCGCCTTCGGTGCCGGCAACGACACGCTGGTGATCAGCGGCGGCAATGCCATCGTGGTGGGCAGCGTGGATGGCGGCGGTGGCACCGACACGCTGGTGGTCGACACCGGTGCCGGCAACGCTTTCGGCTACGCCGGCGCGATCACCGGTTTCACGACCGTGGAACTGCGCAGTGGCACGCTGGCGCTGGAGGGCGCCGACGTGGTGGCGGCCGGCAGCGCACTGCTGCTGGGCGGCGGTACGCTGGACCTGGCCGGCGCCGCGTCGCAGGCATTCGCCAGCCTGGCGCTGGCCGACAGCTCGGCCATCGTGCTGGGCGATACCGTGCTGACGTTCCAGGGCCTGGGCGCGGTCGCTGCCGGCGAGACCCTGGCGCTGACCCACGACGGCGCCGGCTACACGCTGCGCTTCCTGGGCGACTACGCGGGCAATGCCGCCTTTGCGCAGTTGATGGGCGCCACCACGATCGACAGCCTGGCCGTCACGTACAGTTTCGACGGCACCTACACGAACGTGAGCGCCGTGCCGGAACCGGCCAGCGTGGCGATGCTGTTCGCCGGCCTGGGCATCCTGGCGGTGGCGGGGCGGCGGAAGAAGGCTGCCGCCTGAGGCAGCCGCGGGTTCGAATAGCCGCTTCCTTCCTGATATAGCGGCCAGGAGGCGGCGTCCAATACTGCCGGGCGCTCCGGCATGCAGGTGTCGGACAGCACCGGTGCATACTGCTCCATATACTGCTCCATATACTGCTCCATATACTGCTCCATATACTGCTCCATGCCGCAGCTCTACCGAAGCGTCAGGCCCAGTTCTGCCAGGATGGCGTCCTTCATTTCCTGGAAGCGCGGCTCGGACAGCTTGCGGGGATGTGCGGCGTCGATAGCGAAGGAGCGCTGGATTTTTGCGGGGCGGGGTGAGAGCACCATGATGCGGTCGGCCAGGTACAGGGCTTCTTCGACATCGTGGGTGATCAGGATGACCGTGTGGCGTTCCTCCTGCAAGATGCGCAGCAGCTCATCGCGTATGCGCAAGTTCATCAACGCGTCCAGGGCCGAGAACGGTTCGTCCATGTACAGGATTTCAGGCTTCACCACCAGGGCCCTGGCGATCTCCACCCGCTTGAGCATGCCACCGGACAGTTCGCGCGGATAGGCATGCTCGAATCCTTTCAGTCCCACCATCTCGGCGTAGTGATCGGCCAGACGGTGCTTTTCCGCCGCGGTGCCCTGATTCAGCCCGAACATCAGGTTTTCCCGTACGGTCAGCCAGGGGAACACCGAGCCGCTCTGCGAGATCACGATGCCTTTCGGGCTCGGCCCCTTCGCTACCTGGCCATCGATGCGCACGGCGCCGGTGTCCGGCTGCTCGAAGCCGGAGATCATCTTCATGATGGTCGACTTGCCGCAGCCCGATGGCCCGACGATGGCGACGAATTCACCGTCCTTGACTTCCAGCGTCAGGCCGTCCACCACATCGAGCCGCTGGCCATTGCGCGAGAAGCTCTTTTTGATGTTGTCGATGCTGATTTTAGTGTCCATAGCGCCACCTTACCGAGTCCAGTCCTTCCAGGCGCCGCATCATCATGTCCAGCAACAGGCCGATGATGCCGATGATGGCCATGGCTGCGATCACCAGGTCATAGCGATTGCCCGCATTGCGCGCGTCGATGATCATGAAGCCGAGGCCGGAACTGCGCACGATCATTTCGGCCGCCACCACCACCAGCCATGCCACACCCAGGCTGACGCGCATGCCGACGACGATATCGGGCAGCACGGCCGGAACCACCACCTGGCGGAACAGCTTGGAGCGTGAAACGCCGAAATTCATGCCAGCGTGGATATAGCGCTTCTCGATGGTATGAACGCCGTTTGCTGTCTGCACGATCATCGGAAACACCGACGCCAGGAAAATCAGGAATACCGGTCCCATGTCGCCCACGCCGAACCACAGGATAGCCAGGGGGATCCAGGCGATGGGCGATATCGGCCGCAGGATCTGGAATACCGGGTTCAGGGTGTTGTACACCGCGTGCACCCGGCCCATCCACAGGCCGATCGGGATCGCTACCACGGTGGCCAGCAGGAAGCCTGTGGCGACCCGCTGCAGCGATGCGCCGATGTGCTTCCACAAGGTGCCATCGGCCGCCAGCTCGATGGTCCCGTCCAGCACCTGGCCGGGGGTCGGGAAAATAACCGACTGGGTCAAGGTGACGGTGTAGTGCCAGAGCGCGACCAGGACGACCAATAACAGGACAGGGGGCCAGATTCGATTGAGTTTTTCCACGTGCGAGTACTTCCCTAACGCGAATTAATGAAATGACGCCGGCAAGACGCGGCTCGCCCGGCGCACGCGCCACTTCAGGCGTGCGATGCCCGCCGCCGGATGGGGCTCGACGATGACCTTCATCGATCCGCTACTGTGGGCGGAGCAATTGAATTCATTGACCGACACCGTGTCGAACGGCAGGCGAAAATCCTGCCCGGGCATGATCAGCACGGGGCCGAAGATCTGCGGCACCGTGTCGGCGTTGCGCAGAAGGAGTACATCCTTCACGCCGACAGTGAGGGTTATCGTGTCGGGCAGGATGTCCACCTTGTCACCAGCCATGCGGCGAGCCCAGGTCCCCTTCGGGATCTCGAACAGCTCGTCCCTGCTCTCGTCCGGCAGGGGCGCGAACGCGCTCCATGCCGAGATCGCGGCAGCGACGGCGAATGCCAGCCAGAGAGGCCGCAAGGGTCGCATGCCTCAGCGCTTCAGCAGGATCGCCAGGTCGTGGGCGATCTCGCTGGCGGGGCGGCCGAAAGGCATCATGGCGCGCTGGCGCCCTTGACGGTCGATGAAGTACAAATAAGACGAGTGGCTCATCAAATAGTCGCTGCCGCCGCCGATGGGATGCTTCCTGGCGGCGATACCATAGTCCTTGAGCAGCTGGGCGATCTGGGCCGGGGTGCCGGTGATACCGATGAAGCCGGGGTCGAACTGCGCCAGGTACGTACGCAGGCGCTCGGGCGTGTCGCGCTCCGGGTCGACGCTGATGAACAGCACCTGGACGTCCCTGGCCGCCGGGCCGACAAGCTTCCTGGCTTCGGCCAGCGCCGCCAGCGACACCGGGCACACCGTCTCGCAGTGGCTGAAGCCGAATTCGAGCACCACGACTTTGCCGCGCAGGTCGGTCAGCTTGAAGGGCTTGCCGGTGGAAGCCGGCAGGGCGATCTCCGGCGCGGCACGGGGCGGCTCGAATACGCCGGACTTGAGCTGCTGGGCACAGGCTGCGCCCGTGCACAGCAGCAGGGCAAGGACAAGGATCTTCATAGGGCAAGCTTGAGCGGTTTGACGGCATGGAAGAAGCTGTCGTCGACATAGCGTTCGTAGGCGATCGGCTTCTTGAGAGTGCGTGCTTCGAGCGAGAGCTGCATTAATTCGTCGAACTCGGAACGGATCATCCGCAGGTCGCCATAGGTAACGCGATCGTGCGGCGTCTCCATGACAAACTTGATGATCTTCGGATCCTGGTTGAAAAACTTCTTGTCGCCGGCGATATGGGCAGCGCGGTCCCGGTTTGCGGGCCCCTGGTCGAGCCAGGTGCCAGCGGCCTGGATGTGATCGACCAGGTCCTGCACCAGCGGGCGCCGGGTCTGGATCACGTCGTCGCGCACCGTCAGCACGCAGCAGATATAGTTGCGCCATTCATCCCGCGTCATCGCCAGGGGCCGCGCATAGCCCGCGCGCTGGGCCGCCGCGCCAAACGGCTCGCCGGTGCAATAGGCATCGACGGCCCTGGCATACAGGGCTGCGGGCATGTCCGGCGGGTTCATCTCGATGATCTCGATGTCCTTCAAGGTCATGTTTTCCCGTGCCAGCATCTTGCGCAGGAAAAGATAGTCGACCGCGAAGCGGCTCGGCACCGCGATGGCGCGTCCGCGCAAGTCGCGAAACCTGCGGTAGCTCGCATCGGTACGCACCATGATCACCGCGCCGGAGCGGTGCCCGAGCGAGACGATCTTGAGCGGAATGCGGGTGTTCACAAGGTCCATCACCAGCGGCGCGAGCATATAGGCGGCCTGGATGCGGCCGGTCATCAGCGACTCCTTGATCTCGGGCCAGCCACTGTACTTGTGATACACGAACGGCGCCGGTCCCAGGCCGGCCCGCTGGTTCGCCAGGGTCTTGGCGGTGCAGGCGATCGGCAAGGTCAGATTGCAAGTGACGGGCAAGCCGCCGACGGCCAGCGGGGTCCCCGGTGCGGTGCCCAGGGCGGCGCGCGGCAGTGCCGTCGCCAGGGCGGCGCCCAGGCCCGACTCCAGCAGACGGCGGCGCATCGGCAAATAATCATTCATGGCTACAGCATCCTAAAGATCAAAGATGGCGCGGTATCGAACGAGCGGCCGTAGCCAGGCAGGGACGCAGCAGGCCGGTACGGTGGTTGACGAAGCCGGCGAGACGTACACCGCCGGCCGGCAGTGAGCAAGCCTTGTCGAACAGGTTCGACACGCCGCCATACGGGCGCGCGGCGCGCGACAGATGGTACCTCATTTGCAGATCGACCAGAACATGCCCGGCGATTTTGCATTTCGGTCGGTGCGCATCGATTGGCTGCCTGGCGACCGCCCCCGCCAGCTCATGCCCTGCGCCCCGTGAAGCCCCCAGAACGCAAAGAAGGCCCGACAGCAAGCGCTGCCGGGCCATTCGCATGCAGTGACACCCCGGTCAGGCGATATCCACGTGCTGGTTGTCCTCGCCATACGGATACAGCGTGACGATGCGCCCTTCCTCGTCGTAGAACAGTTCGGTGACCTTCACCGAACGCAGGTGCGTGACGCCGCCGGACAGGCTGCTGTCGTGGTAGTACAGGAACCAGCGGCCATCCACCTCGACGATCGAGTGGTGCGTGGTCCAGCCGATCACCGGCGTCAGGATTTTTCCCTGGTAAGTGAATGGGCCATACGGGTTGTCCGCCGTGGCGTAGCACAGGAAATGCGTGTTGCCGGTCGAGTACGAGAAATAGTACTTGCCCTGGTACTTGTGCATCCACGGGCCTTCGAAGTAGCGGCGGTCATGGTCGCCGGCCAGCAGTTCCTTGCCGTCTTCATCGAGGATGACGATGGCGCGGGGCGCTTCGGCGAACTGCTTCATGTCGGCCGACAGGCGCGCCACGCGGGCCCGCAGCGCCGGTTCGTGGTCGGCCGGTTCCTCGTTGGCGGCGCCGTAGACGTTGTCGCGGTACTTCTGCAGCTGGCCACCCCAGATGCCGCCGAAGTAGAGATAGTGTTCGCCGCCATCCTCGAACACGGCCGGGTCGATCGAGTAGCTGCCTTCGATCGGTGCCGGCTCCGCCGCGAACGGCCCGGTTGGGCTGTCCGACACGGCCACGCCGATCTGGAAGATGCCATCGGCGCGCTTGGCCGGGAAGTACAGGTAGTACTTGCCATCCTTGCGCGCCGCATCCGGCGCCCACATCTGGCGCGCCGCCCACGGCACGTCGGCGACATGCAGCGCCACGCCATGGTCGGTCACTTCGCCGTCCGGCCGGTCCATCGAGAAGACGTGGTAGTCCTCCATCGCGAAGTGGTCGCCGTTGTCGTTGAAGGGAATGCCCGCTTCGATGTCGTGCGACGGATAGAGGTAGATGCGGCCGTCGAACACGTGGGCCGACGGATCGGCCGTGTACAGGTGCTTGACGAGCGGTTGCGAGATCGCGCTCGTGTTCAGCTGTTCCACGCGTGCCAGCGTGTGCTTGCGCTTGTCGTCTTCGTTGTGTGCCATATGCTTGCTTTGATGAGTAATGGTGTTGTTATGCGGGCAGCTCGGCGCTGCTCACTTCATCTCACTGCTGCGCGGCGCGGCGCAGGCCAAGTTCCTGTTCGATGGTGCGTTCGGTCGACTTGCGGATCTCGTAGAAGGCCAGGCAGCCGACGGCCAGCAGGAACGGGATCGCCGCGTACAGGCTGACGGACAGGCGGATGCCGTCCGCCACCGCCGGTGCCTGGGTGGCCAGCGTGGCGTCGTAGCCGACCGTCGACAGCAGGGCGGCGACCAGCGCGCCGCCGACCGACAGGCCCGCCTTGAGGCCGAAGATCATCGCCGAGAACAGCAGGGCGGTGGCGCGGCGGTTGTTCTTCCATTCCGAATAATCGGCCACGTCGGCGATCATCGCCCACAGCAGCGGGATCGTGATGCCGTAGAAGAAGCCGTGCAGCAGCTGCGACACGAACACCAGGCCGATCGAGGTGGGCGCGTAGAAGTAGAACGCCAGCATGAACATGGTGGAGATGAACAGCGCGATGCCGAACACTTCGCGCTTGCCGAAGCGGTCGGCCAGCGGGCGCGAGAAGCCGATACCGATGATCATCATCACGATGCCGATCGCGTTGAACACGCTGAAGGCCGAAGTCGGCGCGTCTTCCGGCCACTGGAACGCGGTCAGGCCCACGCTCGCCAGCACGGCGTTCAGCCCGGCGATGAAGCCGTTGAAGCCCACGTCCTGCAGGAAGGTGGCCAGGTGCGTGGCCGACAGGTAGCTGCGGAAGTAATAGATGTACATGCCGCCCTTCAGTGCCAGCGTGACGAACACCAGGATCGTCACCGCCAGCATCACCATCCAGGGGCGGTTGCGCAGCAGGTCCGTGATGTCCTGGCCGATGGTGGAACGCTGCGCCGCGGTGGGCACGATGCGCTCGCGCGTGGTGAAGAACGTGATGAGGAAGCAGATCGTGCCGGCCACGGCGAAGATGATCATCGTGTTGCGGAAGCCGGCCACCTTGTCGCCGTCGCCCAGGATCAGCACCAGCGGCAGCAGCAGCACCTGGATGATGAACTGCGCCACCATCACGGCCACGAAGCGGTAGGCCGACAGGCTGTTACGCTCGCTCATGCTGCCGGTCAGCACGCCGGACAGCGCCGAGTAGGGCAGATTGTTGGCCGAGTATACCAGCATCAGCAGCACGTAGGTGAGCGAGGCGTAGATGATCTTTCCGTCCGGGCCCAGGTCCGGCGTGCTGAAGGCGAGGATCGCGATCAGGCCGAACGGTACCGACGTCCACAGGATCCACGGCCGGAACTTGCCCCAGCGGGTCACGGTGCGGTCGGCGATGAGGCCCATCAGCGGGTTGAAGCAGGCGCCGACGATGCCGCCGATGAAGATGATGCTGGCCGCCGCGTTGGGCGACACCTTGAACACGTCGGTGTAGAAAAAGGCGATGAAGGTCAGCAGGGTCTGGAAGATCAGGTTGGCCGCCAGGTCGCCCAGGCAATAGCCGACTTTCTCCGTGACGCCCAGCCGGCCGGTAGCGCTGTCGGAAGAGGTCCGTTGCGTGTTGGTCATGATGTCTCGCTTTATCGTTATGAGGATCGGTCGCGCCGCTTCCCGGTGGCTATACCAATCGCACGCAGCAAATGAATAGCGCAACCATCGCCGTATGGTAGCCCAAGTCGGCACCGCGTTGGAAACTTTCTGGTTGCGCTACCGGGTTCGCGCGCCGCTGAGGGCGTTGCTTCGCAGACAGTTATTCATGAAACTGATCTGTGTCATGCGGGAAATAAAGTGGCGGAATGCCGAAGCGGATGCGAAGATGCGTCTGTCTCCTCCAGCTCTCCCAGAGAATTGGACTTCAGCCGGCCCAGCGCCGGCATTTTTTTTACTTGGAGATATTGCGCGAAAAAGAGGGAGCCCTGGGTGCCGGTTGGATCAGCCCACCCCAAATGCAAATTCCGGGGTCAGGGAGGAATGCTGGCATGCACGCCAGCATCGTTCCGCAGGCGCGAAGCAGGCTTCGCGAAACCCCTGCTACACCCGGCGGGCCTGACCCCAGCCGTTCGCTCTTGGGGTGAATGCATGCGCTTTCAACGTGTCGCGAAAAAACTGGGACATACTCCATTTTCCAGGCAAATTTTCAACGCGAGTCTCAGCGCAGCGCCGGATAGGTGAACATCAGGAAGTGCGTGGCATTGAGCGCGAAGTGCGTGAGGATCGCCGCCTCGATCCGGCCGCTGCGCTGGTAGGCCATGCCATAGCCGACACCGGCGAACGTGGCCAGCACGATCAGCGCCGGACCGCCGTGCGCATGGGCCACGCCGAACAGCACGGCCGCCACGCCGACCGCGATGCGCGCGCCGTCCGGCCGCTTCGACAGCGCATCGGCCAGGCGCCCCTGGACCAGCGCGCGGAAGAACGCTTCCTCGGCGAGGCAGGTGGTGAACAGGTTCGTCAGCAGGAACAGCGGCGCATAGGCGGCAAACCAGCTGGCGAACCACTTCGGATCGATGGCGATGACACCCGCACCGTAGCCGGCCAGCAGCGCGATGAGCGGTGTCGCCACGATCACGGGCCAGGCCGCGACGACGGCGCGCCACGCGGCGCGGCCGCTCGCCGGCACGGCGAAGGTGGCGCACAGGATGATGCCGACCGCCGTCTTGTCCAGGTTCAGGTACAGCGATACGGGCTTCGATGCCGCGCTGACCTGCACCTTGTCGAGCAGGAGCGGATTGGCGAAGCCGGGCACCACGTGCAGCGCGAGCGCCAGCGACAGCACGATGATCGCCGCCAGCAGCAGGCCCTTCGCCAGCCGGTGCGTGGCTGTGCGCCAGCCGGCGCACAGCGCGGCCAGCAGCAGCAAGGCGAGCGCGCCGGCCGGCTGCATCGCGCCGAGCGCCAGGGCGGTGCCGATGGCGATGGCCAGCCCGGCCATCCAGGCCGGCAGGCGGCCCAGCGGCGGTACCCATAGCGACAGTACGGCAAGCATCCAGGTGGCGGCCAGCGGCCAGAACGATGGTGGCAACGAAGTCATGATCGGCGGGTGAGGGGATGGGCTGGCCATTATAGACAAAGGTGCAAGGCCCGGCTCCGCCGATCCTGCCGCGAAGCCGGCCAACGTGGTACGCGTGCTACCGCGCTGGCTGCCCGATGGCACCCTTCATCGCGAACGCGATGGCTTCCCCGGTGGCGACGGCGATGGCTGTGCCATGACCGCCGCAATGGCTACGCAGTGGCAACCGCGATGTCTGCCGCGCTGTCTACCGCGATGCCTGCCGCGCTGTCTACCGTAGAATGGCTGCTCCATTGTTCCGGGAATCGCTTACCGATGTTCGAGATCAGCCAGCTCCGCTGCTTCGTCGCAGTCGCGGAGGAATTGCACTTCAGCCGCGCGGCCGAGCGCCTCAACATGACCCAGCCGCCGCTGAGCCGCCAGATCCGCCTGCTGGAGCACCACGTCGGCGCGCAGCTGCTGGAACGGAACAGCCGCACCGTGCGGCTGACGGCGGCCGGCAGGGCCTTCTTCCCCGAGGCGGCGCGCATCCTGCGCATGGCCGAGGAGGCGGCCTTCACGGCGCGCCGCGCGGCCAAGGGCGACCAGGGCACGCTGGCCATCGGCTTTACCTCCGCCTCCGGCTACAACCTGCTGCCGGAAGTGGTGCGGCGCCTGCGCGACCGCGCCCCCGGCATTTCGCTGACCCTGAAGGAGCTGGTCAGCACGACGCAGGTCGAGATGCTCAACGCCGGCCAGCTGGACCTGGGCCTGATGCGGCCGCACCCGATCAACGCGGAACTGGCCAGCCTGCGCCTGGCCACCGAGTCGCTGATGCTGGCGATCCCGGAAAGCGAAGCGGCGCAATGGCCGGAAGCGCCCACGCTCGCCAGCCTGCACGGCAAGCCCTTCATCATGTACTCGCCCTACGAGGCGCGGCCCTTCCACCAGATGCTCACCGAACGCTTCGCCCGAGACGGCGTGGTGCCGGACATCGTCGAGCATATCGGCCAAGTGCACACCATGCTGGCGCTGGTGCGGGCAGGGATGGGCGCGGCGCTGATCGCCGCCGGTGCCTCGCGCCTGCACTTCGAAGGCATCGTGCTGCGAGAAATGGCCACCGAACCGGTGCAAATGGTGTGCACCTACCGGCGCAGCAACGACAATCCCGTCCTGCAGCTGTTCCTCAACGAAGTCCTCCCCACCTTCGATGTGCGCTGAGCCACCGATGCCGTTGATGACTCGATCAAGTCCCTGATCGATGTCGGGTACGGGTTTCTGCGTAGGCAAATTTGCATCGGCGGTGACGCCAACCCCTGGAGGTCCAAAACCAGTAATTCAATTTGTGAATAGGTGTCATCACACTTTGGTTTGTCGGGCAGCGGTGCCGCGCATATGATCGTGCGGTACAAGACAGCCGCCCGGGGCGGCTGGAGCAGACCAAGATGACAGGAGACCCCATGGATCACGCACCATCCGCCACCGCCGCCGCCGCGACCCAGACGCGCACCCGCGCGCGCTGGACCATTCTGGCGATGCTGTTCGCCGTCACCACCATCAACTATGCGGACCGCGCCACGATCTCGATCGCCGGCCCGAACCTGAAGGCCGATCTCGGGTTGTCGGCCGTGGAGATGGGCTACGTGTTCTCGGCGTTCGCCTGGTCTTACGTGCTGGCCCAGCTGCCGGGCGGCTGGCTGCTGGACCGCTTCGGCACCCGCATCACGTACTTCTTCAGCATCTTCCTGTGGTCGCTGTTCACGATGCTGACGGGCGCCATCGGCTCTTTACCGGCGGCGCCGCGGTGGCCATGCTGTTCGCGCTGCGCCTGCTGGTGGGCGCCGCCGAAGCGCCTTCGTTCCCGGGCAACAGCCGCATCGCGTCGTCGTGGTTCCCCACCCAGGAACGGGGCCTTGCCGCGGCCATCTTCAATTCGGCGCAATACTTCGCCACCGTGCTGTTCGCCCCGATCATGGGCTGGCTGGTGCACACCTATGACTGGCACAGCGTGTTCTATGTGATGGGCGCGCTGGGTATCGGCCTGTCGTTCATCTGGCTGAAGGTGATCCACGGCCCCCGCCGGCACCCGTCCATCAATGCCGCCGAGCTGCAATACATCAAGGAAGGCGGCGCGCTGGTCGACCTGGAAGAGACCAGGCACGGCGCGGAACCCAGCAAGGTCGACGTGTTCGCCGCCATCAAGGAGCTGCTGTCGAACCGCATGCTGCTGGGTGTGTACGTGGCGCAGTACTGCATCACCACGCTGACGTACTTCTTCCTGACCTGGTTCCCCGTCTACCTGGTGCAGGAACGCGGCATGACGATCCTGAAGGCGGGCTTCGTGGCGTCGATGCCGGCCATCGCCGGCTTCCTGGGCGGGATCGCCGGCGGCTGGCTGTCCGACCGCCTGAGCAAGGCGGGCCATTCGCTGTCGGTGTCGCGCAAGGTGCCGATCGTGCTGGGCATGCTGCTGTCGATGAGCATGATCGGCTGCAATTACATCGAGACCGACATGCTGGTGGTGGCCGTGATGTCGCTGGCCTTCTTCGGCAAGGGCATCGGCGCGCTGGGCTGGGCGGTGGTGGCCGACACGTCGCCGAAGGAAGCGGGCGGCCTGTCCGGCGCGCTGTTCAACACCTTTGGCAACACCGCCGGCATCACCACCCCGATCGTCATCGGCTACATCGTGCAGAACACGGGTTCCTTCGCCGGCGCGCTGGTGTTCGTCGGCGCCAATGCGGCGGTGGCGATCTTCTGCTACCTGTTCGTCGTGGGCGACATCAAGCGCGTGGTGCTGACCAAATCGCTGGTCAAGTAAGCCGGCTCCGGGGAGTTCCGGGAACGGCAGCCTTCCTCCCGTCATTCACGAAGCTGATGGGAGGTATGCGGGAAATAAAGTGGCGCAATGACGGGGTGGATGCGATGATGCACCTGTCTCCTCCAACTCTCCCAGAGAATTGGACTTCGCCGGCCCAGAGCCGGCATTTTTTTTGGCGCTGTACGCGGTAATTGTGGGAACTTCCTGGCGGAATGACGGTCTGACCTCTTGTTGAGCTACTTCATGTATATCAGGAGGCGACATGGGCACGGCGGAGGTTGGAGCACTGATCGAAGCGTTGATGCAGCAACAGCTTTCAGAAGATCAGGTCACATTGCTGCAAGGCCTTCTGGCCAGCGTCGAGCAACCAGGCCAGTGTCTTCGCCTGATCGAGGAAGCCGCCGGAAGGCCGCCTTGTCCCCATTGCGGTTGCCAGCGGTCCCACCGTTGCGGACAGGCCAGTGGCTTGCAGCGCTATCGCTGCGTGATCTGCCGACGCAGCTTCAATGCCTTGACCGGAACACCGCTTGCCCGTCTTCGCCTGCGCGACAAGTGGCTGCACTATTTGCAATGCCTGATCGAGTCGACCCCGGTGCGTCCGGCGGCCAAGCGCGTCGCGGTGGCCAAGTCGACCAGCTTTCGATGGCGCCACCGTTTTGTCGCCGCCATTTTCCGGGCGCCCCGTCCGCAGTTGTCCGGCATCGTCGAGGCTGACGAAACCTATCATCTGGAATCACAAAAAGGCTCGCGCCACCTGGACCGCCCGCCCCGAAAGCGCGGCGGCAAGGCCAGCCGGCGCGGCATCAGCCGCGAGCTGGACTGCATCCTCGTCGCCCGTGACCGCAACCGGCAAACCTGTGACTTCGTCACGGGCCGCGGCCCGGTCAGTGCCAGGCAGCTGATGAAACACCTGAAGCCCGTTCTGGCGCCCGATGCATTGCTCGTGACCGATGCCGCCAAGGCGTACCAGGCATTTGCGAAGCAGGCCGGCATCACGCACGAAGCGATCAACGTGCGTGCCGGCATTCGATCACGCGGTGCACTGCATATCCAGGGTGTCAACGGATGGCATGGCCGCTTCAATACCTGGTTGCGGCGATTCAACGGTGTCGCCAGCCGCTACCTGGCGAGTTACACCGGTTGGCTACGTGTGCTCGATGCCGCCGAGCTGACGGCACCGCGGCACTGGTTGCGCGTTGCCGTGGCGCCAGACTAACTGATCGGCTCTTTTGTCGAGCTCGACTTGGGACAAAGTTTCGTTCTCAACGGCAAAGCTATCCAACGCGAACAGCGCCTTTTTTTTGGCGCCGCATCGGTGCCGAAGAACGCTACGGCTCTTTTGTATCCCGATGTATCAGCGCCCATGCACGATACCCGGGCTGACACCGGAAGGTATCCGTGACATATGCCATATACACGCGCCGGTTGTAATGCTCCTACACCTACTTCAACGGAGCACGACATGAAAACCACCACCACCACGATTTTCGCCATCCTCCTGGCCGCCGCCGGCATCGCCAATGCCGCCAACGCCCAATCGCAATCGCTGACGCGCGAACAGGTACACGCCGAGGTACTCGCGGCGCGCGCCGCCGGCACGCTGGGCAGCGGCGGCGAAGGTTACCAGGCGCTGCAATTCGACATCCCGTCGACGTTGACACGGGCCGAGGTACGCGCCCAGCTGGAGGTGGCCCGCGCCGCGGGGGCGCTGTACGAAGGCGAAGCCTATTCCGGCCCGGCCGGAACGCCTGCGGCGAACCAGCTCACACGGGCGCAGGTGCGGGCGGAACTGGCCGCCGCACGGGCGGCCGGAACGGATTATGTCGGCGAGGCGTATCCGGGCCCGCTGGCCGCTGGCGGCTGACCCGGCCTTCGCGAACCGGAGCGGATTGCTGGCGAAGTCCGGCCGCCGCGCAGACGCTTAGCCCACCTGCGCGATACGCAGCAGGTTGGTCGTGCCGGGCACGCTGAACGGCATCCCCGCCGTGATGACGATGGTATCGCCCGGCCGGGCGATGTCTTCGCCCAGTGCCATGGCACAGGCCTGGTCGCTCATCTCGGCCACGTCCGCCACTGCGGGGCACAGCACGGGATGCACGCCCCAGGCCAGCGCCAGGCGCCGCGCCGTCTCGACGGAGGGCGTCATGCCGATGATCGGCGCGCGTGGCCGCTCGCGGGCCATGCGCAGCGCCGAATAGCCCGAGCACGTGTACGCGACCACGGCGGCCACGCGCAGCGCCTCGGTCACGCTGCGCACGGCGATGCCGATGCCGTCGGAGGCCAGCGTGGCCGCGGCGCCGCCGGCGATCGCCAGTTCCTCGCGGTAGTACGGATCGGCCTCGGTCTGCGCGATGATCGAGTTCATGATGCGCACGGCGTCGCGCGGATACTGGCCCGAAGCCGATTCGGCCGACAGCATTACCGCGTCCGCGCCGTCGTAGATCGCGGTGGCCACGTCGGAGGCCTCGGCGCGGGTGGGCACCGGTGCCGTCACCATCGATTCCAGCATCTGCGTGGCGACGATCACCGGCTTGCCGACCTTCCTGCACGCGCGCACGATGCGCTTCTGGATCGCCGGCACCTGTTCCGGCGGCATTTCCACGCCCAGGTCGCCGCGCGCGACCATCACCGCATCGGCTTCGGCCACGATCGCTTCCAGGCTGTGGATCGCCGCCGGCTTTTCCAGCTTGGCGACGATGGCGGCGCGGTTGCCGACCAGCGCCTTGATCTCGGCGATATCCTCGGGCCGCTGCACGAACGACAGCGCGACCCAGTCGATACCCAGCTTCAGGCCGAACTCCAGGTCATGCCGGTCCTTGTCCGTCAGCGCCGACAGCGGCAGGACCACGCCCGGCACATTGACGCCCTTGCGGTCGGAGATGCGCCCGCCGGTGACAACCCGCGTGTCCGCGAAATCCGGCCCGCAGGCATCCACGCGCAGGCGCACGCGCCCGTCGTCGACCAGCAGGTCGGTGCCGGGTACCAGCGCGGCGAAGATCTCGGGATGGGGCAGGGGCGCGCGGCGCGCGTCGCCAGGCACTTCGCGGTCGAGGTCGAGCCGGAACGCATCGCCGGCGGCCAGCGTGACGGCGCCCTCCGTGAAGGTGCCCAGCCGCAGCTTGGGACCCTGCAGGTCGAGCAGCACGCCGGCCGGACGGCCCGTTTCGGCTTCGATGGCGCGGATCGTCTCCAGGCGCTGGCGGTGGTCGGCATGGCTGCCGTGGCTGAAGTTCAGGCGGAATACGTCGGCGCCGGCATCGAACAGGGCACGGATGGTGTCCGGATCGGAGCTGGCGGGGCCGAGGGTGGCGACGATCTTTGCATTGCGTTGGCGGTGCATGGGGTTCCCGTTTCAGGTGGCGCGCGGCGGCACGACCAGCAGCGCGCGAAAATCGTTGACGTTGGTCAGCGTGGGGCCGGTGACGACGCTGTCGCCCAGCGCTGAGAAGAAGCCGTGACCGTCATTGTCGTCCAGGCTGTCGTGCGGGCGCAAGCCCGCGGCCCAGGCGCGCTCCAGCGTGTCCGGCGCGATGGCCGCGCCGGCGATTTCCTCCTGCCCGTCGACACCATCCGTATCGGCCGCCAGGCCATGCACGCCCGGTTCGCCGCGCAGGGCGAGGGCGCAGGCCAGCAGGAACTCCACATTGCGCCCGCCGCGCCCGTTGCCGCGCACCGTGACCGTGGTCTCGCCGCCCGACAGCAGCACGCACGGCACCGCGAACGGCTGGCCGCGGCGCGCCGCCTGCAGCGCGATCCCGGCCAGCACCTTGCCCACGTCGCGCGCTTCGCCTTCCAGGCTGTCGCCGAGGATATGCGGTGTGATGCCGGCGTCGAGCGCGACGCGCGCTGCCGCTTCCAGCGCCATCTGCGGCGTGGCGATCAGCCGCACTTCGGCGCGGGCCAGGCGCGGATCGCCCGGTTTCACGGATTCGCCGCGGCCACTGCGCAACACGTCGAGCACGTGCTCCGGCAAGGCGATGCCATAGCGCCGCAGGATCGCCAGCGCATCCTCGCAAGTGCTGGCATCGGCCACCGTGGGGCCCGACGCGATGTCGCGCGGGTCGTCGCCGGGCACGTCGGAGATCAGCAGGGTGACCAGGCGCGCCGGATGGCAGGCCGCGCCCAGCCGGCCGCCCTTGATGGCCGACAGGTGCCGCCGCACGCAGTTCATCTCGCCGATCGTCGCGCCGGATTTCAGGAGTGCGGCATTGACGAGCTGCTTGTCTTCCAGCGTGATGCCTTCCAGCGGCAGCGGCAGCAGCGCGGAGCCGCCGCCGGAGATCAGGCACAGGACAGTGTCCTCCTCGGACAGGCCGCGCACCAGCTCCAGCATCCGGCGCGCGGCGCCAAGGCCTGCCGCATCGGGTACCGGGTGCGCCGCCTCGACGATCTCGATGCGTTCGCACGGCACCGCGTAGCCGTAGCGGGTGACGACCAGGCCCGCCAGGGGGCCACTCCAGTTGCGTTCGACGGCGCGGGCCATCTCGGCCGACGCCTTGCCGGCGCCGATCACGATCAGCCGGCCCCTTGCCACTTCCCCAGGCGCTGGCAGCTGGCCGGGTATGCACAGCGCCGGCTGCGATGCGGCGATGGCCGCGTCGAGCATGCGGCGCAGCAGCGCGCCTGCTTCGGTGTCATCCATCGTTGTCTCCTCGCTTGCTCGATAAACGGATAGTACAGCTCATGCGGAGACCTTGTGCACCGGCACCAGTTCCGGTGCGCCCTGGTCGCCGTCGCCTTCCGGCTGGTAAAGCGCCCGCAGTTCTTCGGGCGACGACTGGCCGCCGAGTACCCGGTCCATCTGCCCGCGGTCCAGCGCACCCACCCACTGGGCGATCGCCATCGTGCCCACGGCATTGCCGATCGTGTTCGTGATGGCGCGCGCCTCGGACATGAAGCGGTCCACGCCCAGCAGCAGCACCATGCCCTCGACGGGGATCTTGCCCATCGAGGCCAGCGTGGCCGCCAGGGTGATGAAGCCGGAACCGGTGACGCCGGCCGAGCCTTTCGAGGTCACCATCAGCACGGCCAGCACCACCAGCTGGTCGGTGAGGCTCAGCGGCGTGTTGGTGGCCTGGGCGATGAAGATGGCCGCCATCGTGTAGTAGATGCACTGGCCATCCGGATTGAAGGTGACGCCGGACGGGATCACCAGGCCGACCACCGGCTTGGACACGCCCACGTGTTCCAGCTTGCGCATCAGCTGCGGCACCACCGATTCGGACGAACTGGTGCCCAGCACGGTGAAGATCTCGTCTTTTATATAGCGCAGGAACTTCCACAGGCTGAAGCCGGACATGCGCGCCACCAGCCCGAGGATCACCGCCACGAACACGAAGCAGGTGAGGTACATGCAGGCCATCAGGTAGCCCAGCGACACCAGCGAGCCCAGGCCGTACTTGCCGACCGTGAAGCCGATCGCACCGAACGCGGCCAGCGGCGCCACGCGCATGATCATGCCGACGACGATGAACATGCTGTTGCTGAACGCTTCGAGGAAATCGACCACGGGCTTGGCGCGGCGGCCCATGTGCGACAGTGCCACGCCGAACATGGTGGCGAAGACGAGGATCTGCAGGATGTCGTTCTTCGCCAGCGCCTCGACCACGCTGGTGGGAATCATGTGCAGCAGGAAATCGACGAAACCGCCGGAGTGGCCGGCGGCGGCGGTGTAGTTCCTGATGCCGGCGGTGTCGAGCGTGGCGATGTCCACGTTCATGCCCACGCCGGGCCTGGCCAGGTTGACGACCACCAGGCCCAGGCCCAGTGCGAATGTCGACATCACTTCGAAGTAGATCAGCGCGCGCGAACCGACGCGGCCCAGCTCCTTCATGCTGTCCATCTTGGCGATGCCCAGCACCACCATCGCGAAGATGACCGGCGCGAACACCATCTTGATCAGGCGGATGAAGGCGTCGCCCAGCGGCTTCAGGTCCGCCGCGAAGTGCGGATACAGGACGCCGAGGATGCCGCCGGCGAGCACGCCGATCAGCACCTGCACGTACAGCTTTCCAAAGAATCGTTTTGACATGCTTGTCTCCATGATGGTCCCGGTGAGGGCCCTGGTGAGGGTACTGCAGCACCCGCTCCGCCTGGCTCTCGGCGGCTGGTCGGAACGGGCAACGATGATGCCGGGAGATCAGGCGGCCTTGCGGTCCTCGTCCTTCGCCAGGAAGTCGCAGACGGCGCGCGTCACGTCGGCGGTGGTGGCCTTGCCGCCCAGGTCGCCCGTGTGCAGGGCCGGGTTCGCGGTGACGTGCTCGATGGCCGCCATCACGCGCGCGGCGGCTTCGTGCTCGCCCAGGTGTTCCAGCAGCATGACCACCGACCAGAACGTGCCGACCGGATTGGCCAGGCCCTTGCCCATGATGTCGAACGCGGAACCGTGGATCGGCTCGAACATCGACGGATAGCGGCGTTCCGGATCGATGTTGCCGGTGGGGGCGATGCCCAGGCTGCCGGCCAGCGCGGCCGCCAGGTCGGAGAGGATGTCCGCGTGCAGGTTGGTGGCCACGATCGTGTCCAGCGTGGCGGGGCGGTTGACCATCCGCGCGGTGGCGGCATCGACCAGTTCCTTGTCCCATTTCACGTCGGGGAATTCGCGCGACACTTCCAGCGCGATCTCGTCCCACATCACCATCGCGTGGCGCTGCGCATTGCTCTTGGTGATCACGGTAAGCAGCTTGCGCGGCCGGGACTGCGCCAGCCGGAAGGCAAAGCGCAGGATGCGTTCGACGCCCACGCGGGTCATCATCGACACGTCCGTCGCCGCCTCGATCGGGTGGCCCTGGTGCACGCGGCCACCCACGCCGGAGTATTCGCCTTCCGAGTTTTCGCGCACGATCACCCAGTTGAGGTCTTCCGGCGCGCAGCGCTTGAGCGGCGCATCGATGCCGGGCAGGATGCGCGTCGGGCGCACGTTGGCGTACTGGTCGAAGCCCTGGCAGATCTTCAGGCGCAGGCCCCACAGCGTGACGTGGTCGGGGATGTCCGGATCGCCGGCGGAGCCGAACAGGATCGCATCCTTGCCCCGCAGCGCGTCCAGGCCATCGGCCGGCATCATCGCGCCGTGCTGCCGGTAATAGTCGCCGCCCCAGTCGAAATCCTCGAACTGGAACTTGAAGGTGGCGCTGCCGGCGGCCAGCGCCGCCAGCACTTCGCGGCCAGCCGGTACCACTTCCTTGCCGATGCCGTCGCCGGGAATGGTGGCGATCTGGTAGGTCTTCATGCTGTCTCCTCATTGGAACGATTGAAAGTGGGCTCACTGTAGCGGGTGGACCCGCGCACGAATGGCCATTAAACTCAATCCGTTCTTAACCTGGAGCTCAAGAATGAACGTCAACCTGCAACCTGCGGAACTGAGCTTCGTCGTCACGCTGGCCACCATCGGCAGCCTGAGTGGCGCGGCGCGGGAACTGGGCATCACCACGTCCGCCGTCAGCAAGCGTCTCGCACTGCTGGAAGGACGTATCGGCGTGCCGCTGGTGAACCGCACCACGCGGCGCATGAGCCTGACGGCGGAGGGAGAAGTGCTGTACGAGCATGCGCAGCGCATCCTGCAGGAGCTGGCCGACCTGGAACAGATGCTGACGAAGTCGAAAGGCACGCCGAAAGGCCAGTTGCGCGTCAACGCCACGCTGGGCTTCGGACGGTTGCACATCGCGCCAGCGATTTCGCAGTACGTGCTGCGCTACCCGGAAGTGGACGTGCAACTGCAACTGTCGGTCGACCCGCCGCCGCTGGCCGACGACCAGTTCGACGTGTGCATCCGCTTCGGCGCGCCGGCCGATACCCGCGTGATCGCGCGCCGCCTGGCCGCCAACCGCCGGCTGCTGTGCGCCGCGCCGAAGTACCTGGCCCGCCACGGCGAGCCGAAGACACCGGCCGACCTGGCGCGGCACAACTGCATCGCGATCCGGCAGGGTGACGAGGCGTATGGCGTGTGGCGGCTGCATGCGGGCAAGGAGGGCGAGCGGGATGCGGTTGCCGTCAAGGTGCGCGGCAACCTGACGACCAACGATGGCGAGATCGCGGTGAACTGGGCACTGGACGGACACGGTATCCTCATGCGCGCGGGCTGGGATATCGAGCGCTACCTGGAAAGCGGCCGGCTGGTGCAGGTGCTGCCGGGCTACCGCACGCCGGATGCGGACATCCATGCGGTGTATCCGCACCGGCACCAGCTGTCGGCGCGGATACGGACCTTCGTCGATTTCCTGGTGGAGCGATTCGCGGCGATGGACCAGCCGTGAATCGCGTGCGCGCATGTCAGGCGCGGCGCAGCTTCTTTGTCATCGCCAGTGCTGCCAGGCCCAGGCCGAGCATGGCGTAGGTCGAGGGTTCGGGAACCGGGGCCGTCACCAGCGTCAGCGAGGTGATGTCGGCATCGGCACTCATCCAGTTATTGGTACCGTCCTGCAGGAAGCTGTAGCTCACGCGGGCAAACTGGAAGTCGCCAAGTGCCAAGCTCGATGGCACGGCGGAACTTGCGAGCGCATTGCCATGGAGGTCATGGAACCAGAACGAGCCCGTTTCGAAATCCGTACCGGAACGGTGGGCTGTGAACGACAGAGAGTCCGAACCCGCACCGTCTGGCGAGTCTTGCACGGACAGCCGCGATAGCCAGCTCAGTGCCGGATCAGAGCTGAACGACAGGCCGGTTTGCGCATCCGTGATGGTGGAGCCGATAGCCCCGGTATACATCTGGTAGCTGCCGTGTTCCTCCGGACCGGGCTGGTACGTGTCCAGGGCCAGGTCGGTGTCGTAAAAGAAGGTGCCCGTCCAGGTATTGCCGACCGAGATCGTCGGCCCTGCAAGGGTGCTGGAATCCAGCCAGTTGACGGTTCCCGTCCCGCCTGGAATTTCGGCAATCTTCGAAACGGTGGCCGTATAGGCATACTGGACAAGGGCCGCCTGGGCCGGCATGGCAACGAGGGCCGGGAGCGACACGAGGGGGACGGCGAGCAGAACGGGAAGGCGCATGACATTTCCTGTGGTTGAAAGTTGCTATATTTGCATCCACATGTATGGCCGTCAAGAAAATATATTTATAGCATTTGCCGGTCGCCTCGCCTGGACTACCTGCTTCGCGCCCGAGGGTACTGTGCCGCCTCATCCGCCAGCCATTGCCTGAAGGCCGCGAGCGGTGCGTGTTCCGTCTTGTGCTCCGGGTACAGCAAGCGGTATGACCTGTCGCCGCGGTACACATGCGGCGTGACCAGTACCAGGGTGCCGCGGGCCAGCTCATCCTCGACGAGCATCTGGGGCACGAGGCCGATGCCCATGCCGTGCACCGCTGCTTCCGCTACCATGGAAAACAGTTCGAAGCGGGGGCCGGCCATGTCGTGGTCCACGGCGAGACCCAGCGAACGGAACCAGTCGCGCCAGTTGTACGGACGGGTGCTGATCTGCAGCAGCGGGTGGCGTTGCCAGTCCATGGTGACGCTTGCCGGTCCAAGGCGGGCCGGGCTGCTCACTGCCACCAGGTCTTCATGCATCAGGACGATGCCCTCGGTGCCCGGCCAGAACCCGGTCCCGGCGTGGATTGCGGCATCCAGTGGCGTTTCGTCGAACAGGAACGGGCGCGTGCGCGAAGCGAGGTTGACCGTGATGCCGGGGTGCAGGGCCTGGAAGCGCGGCAGGCGCGGCAACAGCCATTTCGTCGCGAATGTCGGCACCACGCCCAGTTCCAGCGTGCCGCCGGCGCCGCCGCCGGCCATCAGTTCCAGCGTATCGCGTTCCACGTCGTCCAGCCGGGCGGTTACCTTGCGGCTGTAGGCCTGGCCCGCTTCGGTCAGCGCGACGCCGCGCCGGCCACGCCGGAACAGGGCCACGCCGAGGAATTCCTCCAGTGCGCCGATCTGGCGGCAGATGGCGCTCTGCGTGACGGCCAGCTCGTCGGCAGCCTTGGTGAAGCTCTGGTGGCGGGCCGCCGCTTCGAACGCGGACAGGGCGAGAGTAGAGGGGATTTTCCTGCGCATCGGGTTCTCCAAGTGCGTAAACCGCACAGATCAGTGCGTATAAAACGTTTGCCGCACGTTTGGCGTGATTGTACATTGCGTTAATGTTCAACCTGCCCGAGATCCTGAAATGACATCCAAGCACAAAGCCGCCTTCCACTGGGATGATCCGCTGCTGCTGAACCAGCAACTGACCGACGAGGAACGCATGGTGCGCGATTCCGCCAGCGCCTATTGCCAGGACCGCCTTGCGCCGCGCGTGCTGGAAGCCTTCCGCAACGAAAAGACGGATATCGAGATCTTCCGGGAGATGGGCGAGCTGGGCCTGCTGGGCGTGACGATTCCCGAGCAGTACGGCGGCGCCGGCCTGAATTACGTGAGCTACGGCGTGGTGGCCCGCGAGGTCGAGCGCGTCGATTCCGGCTATCGCTCGATGATGAGCGTGCAGTCGTCGCTGGTGATGGTGCCGATCTTCGAGTTCGGCAACGAGGCGACGAAACAGAAATACCTGCCGAAGCTGGCTACCGGCGAATGGATCGGCTGCTTCGGCCTGACGGAACCGAACCATGGCTCCGACCCGGGCAGCATGATCACCCGCGCGAAGAAGGTCGACGGAGGCTACAAGCTCAGCGGCAGCAAGATGTGGATCACCAACAGCCCGATCGCCGACGTGTTCGTGGTGTGGGCCAAGGATGACGAAGGGGCGATCCGCGGCTTCGTGCTGGAGAAGGGCTGGCAGGGCCTCACCGCGCCGGCGATCCACGGCAAGGTGGGCCTGCGCGCCTCGATCACGGGCGAGATCGTGATGGACGAGGTGTTCTGCCCGGAAGAAAACGCCTTCCCCGACGTGCGCGGCCTGAAGGGCCCGTTCACGTGCCTGAACAGCGCCCGCTACGGCATCGCCTGGGGCGCGCTGGGCGCGGCCGAGGATTGCTGGCACCGCGCGCGCCAGTATGTACTGGACCGCAAGCAGTTCGGCAAGCCGCTGGCCGCCAACCAGCTGGTGCAGAAGAAGCTGGCCGACATGCAGACCGAGATCACGCTGGGCCTGCAGGGCTGCCTGCGGCTGGGCCGCATGAAGGACGAGGGCACGGCAGCCGTCGAGATCACGTCGATCATGAAGCGCAATTCCTGCGGCAAGGCGCTGGACATCGCCCGCGTGGCGCGCGACATGATGGGCGGGAACGGCATCAGCGACGAATTCGGCGTAGCGCGCCACCTCGTCAACCTGGAAGTGGTCAACACCTACGAAGGCACGCACGACATCCACGCGCTGATCCTCGGCCGCGCGATGACGGGCATCGCGGCGTTCTGACCGCCATGGCGCACGCGATCAACGCCGGCGCGCTGGCCGGCCTGAAGGTGCTGGACCTGTCGCGCGTGCTGGCCGGGCCGTGGGCCGGCCAGCTGCTGGCCGACCTGGGTGCCGATGTCGTCAAGGTGGAGCGGCCCGGCAGCGGCGACGATACCCGTGCCTGGGGGCCGCCGTGGCTGCCCGACGGCGACGGCAATCCGACCAGCGAGGCAGCCTACTACCTGAGCGCCAACCGCAACAAGCGCTCGGTGGCGATCGACATCGCCACGCCCGAGGGGCAGGCGCTGGTGCGGCGGCTGGCGGAACGGGCCGACGTGGTGCTGGAGAACTTCAAGGTGGGCGGACTGGCGCAGTACGGGCTCGATTACGCCAGCCTGGCGGCCGTCAATCCCCGTCTCATCTACTGTTCCATTACCGGCTTCGGGCAGGATGGCCCGTACGCGCAGCGCGCCGGCTATGACTTCCTGATCCAGGGCATGGGCGGGCTGATGAGCCTGACCGGCCGGCCCGACGGCGAACCGGGCGGCGGCCCGATGAAGGTGGGCGTGGCGCTGACCGACGTGATGACGGGACTGTACGCATCGAATGCCGTGCTGGCCGCGCTGGCGCACCGCGAGCGCACCGGCGAAGGGCAGCACATCGACCTGGCGCTGCTGGACGTGCAGGTCGCCGTGCTGGCCAACCAGGCGTCCAACTACCTGGTCGGTGGCGCGGCGCCGCGGCGGATGGGCAATGCCCACCCGAATATCGTTCCCTACCAGGAGTTCGCCACGGCGGACGGCTACATGATCGTCGCCGTCGGCAACGACGGGCAGTTCCGCAAGCTGTGCGAGGTGCTGGGCCGGCCGGAGTGGGGCAGCGACGAGCGCTATGCCACCAACCCGCAGCGGGTGCGGCACCGCGCGGAACTGGTCGCCGGCATCCATGCGGTCACGGTCACCCGCGCCACGGCCGACTGGGTGGCGCGAATGGAAGGCGCCGGCGTTCCCTGTGGCCCGATCAACACGCTCGACAAGGTGTTCGACGACCCGCAGGTGCAGGCGCGCGGCATGCGCATCGAGATGCCGCATCCGCTTGCCGGCACCGTGCCGCTGGTCGCCAACCCGATCCGCATGTCCGCCACGCCCGTCACGTACCACCGCGCCCCGCCGATGCTGGGCGAGCACACGGACGAGGTGCTGGCCGACTGGCTGGAAAACCGCTAGCCGCGATGCGCCTGGTGTCGGACATTTTTCCTGGGCTTCATCAGGAAAAGTGTCGGACACCGGTCTTCTGCGGGAACGCACGCGAAAACCGGTGACCGACACCGTAAAGCCGGTGTCCGACACCATATCGGTGGCTTACCCGGCAAAAACTTCACAAGTGTAATACCGCTTGTAATTCAAATACCGGTCGGTATAATTGATGCTTTTCATCAATTTCCGACTGCCCATGCACGCTTGGCATCCTTCCGACGAATCCGACCTGCCGCTGTGGGTGCTCGATCTCGACGCCGAGCTCTACAGCGTTGACCACCGCCGCCTGTGCGTCTGGCCGGACGAGTTCGATGGTCGCTGGCACTGGGAAATCCAGACTTGGGAGGATGCTGGACTGGCCGATGGCGGCACCTGCGCCACGCTGGCGGAGGCGCAGCAGGCAGCGGTCGGGGCAGCGCTCCGGCTGGCCGCGAAGCCGGCGCGGGAGCAGGGAGCATGACCGCGCAACTGAGCATGGCCGGACCGGCACCGACTCCCGCTGCGCCACCCGCACCCGCCATCCACCCCTTCGGCCCACGGCTTTTCACCGGCGTGATGGGCGTCTTCGTGGCGGCCATGATGTCGGGCCTGAACAGCCGCATCGGCACGCTGGCGCTGGGCGACATCCGCGCCGTGTACGGCATGGGCATCGACGACGGCAGCTGGGTCGCCAGCCTGTATGGCGCCTTCGAGCTGGCTGCGATGCCGTTCTCGGCGTGGTTCGCGATCACGTTCTCGTTCCGCCGCTACCACATGGCCGTGGTGGCGATCTTCACGCTGCTCGGCCTCGCCACGCCGCTGGCGCCGGATCCGGCCGCGCTGCTGGTGCTGCGCTGCCTGCAGGGTTTCTTCGGCGGCTTGCTGATCCCCGTGCTGATGGCCGCTGCGCTGCGCTTCTTCCCGGCCCCGATCCGCCTGTATGGCCTGGCGCTGTATGCGATGACGGCCACCTTCGCGCCCAACGTGGCCACCTGGCTGTCCGCCACATGGACCGATGGCGTGGCCGACTGGCGGCTGCTGTTCTGGCAGACGGTGCCGATGGCGCTGTTCTCGCTGGCCGCGGTGGGGTGGGGCATTCCGCAAGACCCGGTGCGCCTGGAGCGCTTCCGCCAGATCGACTTGCCGGGCCTGGTGACGGGGCTGGCCGGCCTGGTCATGATCGGCATCGGCCTGTCGCAGGGCGAGCGGCTGGACTGGTTCAACAGCGTGCTGGTGTGCTGGCTGCTGGGCGGCGGATCGGCGCTGCTGGCGATCTTCCTGGTCTGCGAATGGTTCCACCCGATGCCCTTCATCAAGCTGCAGCTGCTGCACCGCCGCAACCTGGGCCTGGGCTTCACGGTGTTTGTCGGCATGCTGGTGGTGCTGCTGTCCGGCTCCCTGCTGCCGGCCGACTACCTGGGCCATGCGTGGCATTTCCGTACGCCGCAGCTGGCCGTCATCGGCCTGCAGGTCGGGCTGCCGCAGTTCATCCTCGGTCCCGCAGTGTCCTGGCTGCTGTACAAGAAATGGATCGACGCGCGCCATGTGTTCTGCGCCGGCCTGGTGCTGATCGCTGCTGCCTGCTGGGTAGGCTCGCGCATCACGCCGGAATGGATGGCGGCCGAATTCGCGCTGGCGCAGGCGCTGCATGCGTTCGGCCAGCCGATGGCCGTGATCGCGCTTCTGTTCCTGGCCACCAGCGTGGTGCAGCCGATGGAAGGGCCGCAGGTGTCCGGCATCGTCAACACGCTGCGCGCCTTCGGCACCATGTTCGGCAGCGCCATCGTGGCGCGCCTGCTGGCGGTGCGCGAAGCCACGCATGCCAACGTGCTGCTCGATGGTGCCGCCAACATGCGCCGCAGCGCCGGCGCCATGCCGACGGACGCGCTGGCCGGCGTGGCCGGGCGCGTGTCGCACCAGGCCTTCGTGCTGTCAATCGCCGATGGCTACCCTGCCCTCGGCGCACTGGCGCTGGCCCTGGTTCCGCCCGTGCTGTCGCTGCAGTACATCGCGCCGCCCGCGCTGCCGTCCAAACAATAATTGCAATCAATCGAGGATACGATGTCTCTTCCCACTTCCGCAAAAATCGCCATCGGCGTGCTCCTTGCCGCGCTGGCAGCCGGCAGCGCCTGGTCGCTGACCCATGATGAAGGCGGCGGCAGCCGCCAGAGCACCGACGACGCCTACGTGACGGCCGACTTCACGCTGGTCGCGCCGCAGGTGGCCGGCAAGGTGGCCGAGGTACTGGTCGAGGACCACCAGGCCGTGCGCAAGGGTCAGCTGCTGGCGCGGATCGACGACCGCGATTTCGTGGTGGCCGTCGACATCGCCCGCGCCGAGCTGACCAGGGCGCAGGCCGACCTGGCCAGCGCCCGCGCCGCCACGGCCCAGCAAGGCAGCACCATCCGGCGCGCCGCCGCCGCGATCGATGCCGGCGCCGCCACGCTGAAATACGCGAAGGCCAATGCGGAACGCTACCGCGACCTGGCGTCCGATGGATCGGCTTCCGTGCAGGACCGCCAGCAGGCCGAATCGCAGACCGAAGCCGCCGCGGCGAACCATGCGGCCGACATGGCCGCGCTGGCGGCGGCGAGGCAGCAGCTCGACGTGCTGGGTGCCCAGGTGGCGCAGGCCGAGGCCCAGGTGGCGCGCGCCACGGCGGCCCTCGCGGCCGCGCAGCTGAACCTGTCGTACACGCGCATCGAGGCGCCGGTGGACGGTATCGTCGGCCAGCGCGCCGTGCGGGTCGGCGCCTATGCGCAGGTGGGGGCGGCGATGCTGGCCATCGTGCCGCTGCAGCATGCCTATATCGAGGCGAACTTCCGCGAAACGCAGCTGGCCAGGATGCGTGCCGGCCAGCGCGTTACAATTGCGGTCGACATGCTGCCCGGGACCACGCTGACCGGCCATGTCGACAGCCTCGCGCCCGCCAGCAGCGTATCGTTCTCGCCGATCGCGCCGGACAATGCCACCGGCAACTTCACGAAAGTGGTGCAGCGCCTGCCCGTCAAGATCGTCATCGATCCGGGGCAGCGCGCCGCGCAGCTGCTGAAGGTGGGCATGTCCGTCACGCCGACCGTCATCTGCGACGCGGGCTGACCCTTCTACGAACAGGATCATGACTGACCAGGACGCATCTGCCGCCGCCACTGCAACGCCCGCCGGTATCCCCCCTGCCAGGCCGCTGCGCCTGACCCGGGAACAAAGCCGCGCCCGCACGCGCGAACGCCTGCTGGCTTCCGCCGCCGTCGTGTTTACCCGCGAGGGCTATGCCGGCGCGTCGATCGACCGCATCGCCGAGGAAGCGGGTTACTCGAAAGGGGCGATGTACTCGAACTTCGCATCGAAGGACGAGCTGTTCTTCGCGATGTTCGATTTCTACGCCCTGGGCCAGGCCAACGAATTGTGCCGCCGCCTCGATGCGCTGGACGATCCCGATGCACTGATCGCCGCCGTCTGCGGCTGGGCCGACGGCATGCGCCACGAACCGGACCTGCGCCTGCTGGTGGTGGACATGGCCCGCCTCGCCCGCGCCGATGCCGCCGTGGCGGCGCGCCATACCAAAATGTTCGACGACGAGTGGCACCAGGTGGGCTCCCGGCTGACGAAGATCTTCCCGGGCGGTGTGGCGCCCGTCCCCGTGCTGCAACTGGGCGCGCTGGTGATGGACATCGCCTACGGCAACGCGACGCAGCTGCATGCCGGGCTGACGGCGGGCGACCTGATCGGCCTGGCCTTGCGCGCGCTGCGCGATGCCTACGGCGCGCGGCCTGCCGCATCGGCGCACCCCGGCAATGCTTGAACTGGCCGCTCCCTTCGTGATCGACAGGTCGCACGGCGCGGCGCGGCAAGTCTATGAGCATCTGCGCGCCGCCATCGTCACGCTGGCGTTCAAGCCGGGCACAGACCTCGACCGCAACGAGCTGGCGCGCTGCTACGGCGTTTCCGTCACGCCGGTGCGCGATGCGCTGCTCAAGCTCGAGGAAGAGGGCCTGGTCGACATCTTCCCCCAGCACGGCACGCGGGTGAGCGCGGTCGACATCGACTCGGCGCGCCACGCGCACTTCCTGCGGCTGGCGCTGGAACTGGAAATCGCCCGCACGCTGGCCCGGCGGCGCGACCCGGATCTCGCGCAGGCCTTGCAGTCACTGGTCGCGCGGCAGCGGCAATGCCTGGAGCGGGGCGATGTCGAAGCGTTCATCCATGCCGACCAGGCCTTCCACGAACGCATGTTCGCCGCCGCCCGGGCGCCGGAACTGTGGCGGCTGATGCGCGGCAACAGCGGCAACATGGATCGCCTGCGACGGCTGCACATGCAATTGAACGGCAAGGCCGAATCGGTGCTGGGCGAGCACGCCGACCTCGCCGCCGCCATCGCCGCCGGGGATGCCGGCCGTGCCGAGGCATGCGTCCGGCACCATCTGAGCGGCACGCTGTCCCGGCTCATCGCCCTGCGCGAGCAGTATCCGGACTACCTGGCCGGTTGATTTGCCGCCTGTCATCTCGCCCGCCGTGATATATTAGTGCATCACGGCGGAGTGTATGCCGCTTTGCCAATATCTTTCCAAAAACCGGGGTCTGACCCCGGTTTTCGGACACATTGCTGACCGCTAGCGACTTACTTCCTGCCCATCCGACCATGACTTCGACCACTCCCGTCATCACCTCCATGCGCGCGATTCCCGTCGCGGGCCGCGACAGCATGCTGCTGAACCTGTGCGGTGCGCATGCGCCGTATTTCACGCGCAATATCGTGCTGCTGACCGACAGCGCCGGCCATACCGGCATGGGCGAGGTGCCGGGCGGAGAGGGCATCCTCAAGGCGCTGGAACGGATCGTCCCGCTGGTGGTGGGCATGCCGGTAGGCCGCTACCAGCGCACGTTGAACAGCTTGCGCGCCGCATTCGGAGCGGCTGGCGGGATGCAGCACCAGGTCACCAACGAGGCGGAAGCGGCCGTGCTGCGCCAGCCGCACGAGATCAACCTGCGCCTGGACAACGTGATCACCGCGGTCGAAGCGGCGCTGCTCGACTTGCTGGGCCAGCACCTGGGGGTGCCGGTCTGCGAACTGCTCGGCAACGGGCAGCAGCGCGACAGCGTGACGATGCTGGCCTACCTGTTCTACATCGGCGATGCCGGCAAGACGGATCTGCCGTACTTGCGCGCGGCCGACGCTTCCCATCCTGGCAATGACTGGTACCAGTTGCGCCACCGCGAGGCGCTGACGCCGGAATCGGTGGCCGACCTGGCCGATGCGGCGGTGGCGAAATACGGCTTCCGCGACTTCAAGCTGAAAGGCGGCGTGATGTCGCCGCACGATGAATTGCTGGCGGTGGCGGCGATCAAGGCGCGTCACCCGAACGGCAACGTGACGGTGGACCCGAATGGCGCCTGGTCGCTCGAGCAGGCCATCGCCGCGTGCAAGGGCAAGGGCCACCTGCTGGCCTACGCGGAGGACCCGTGCGGCCCGGAAAACGGCTATTCGGGCCGCGAGACGATGGCCGAGTTCCGCCGCGCGACCGGCATCCGCACCGCCACCAACATGGTCGCCACCGACTGGCGCCAGATGGGCCACTCGCACCTGCTGGGCGCCGTCGACATCCCGCTGGCCGACCCGCATTTCTGGACCATGCAGGGTTCGGTGCGCCTGGCGCAGCTGTGCCACGACTGGGGCATGACATGGGGCTCGCATTCGAACAACCACTTCGACGTGTCACTGGCGATGTTCACGCATGCGGCGGCCGCGGCGCCGGGCGAGATCACCGCGATCGACACGCACTGGATCTGGCAGGAGGGCGCGGAACGCCTGACGCGCGAGCCGCTGCGCATCGAGCAAGGCGCCGTGGCGGTGCCGGACAAGCCGGGCCTCGGCATCGAGCCGGACATGGAGCGCATCGAGGCGGCCCACGCGCTATACAAGGAAGTGGCCGGCGGCGCGCGCGACGATGCGATGGCGATGCGCTACCTGGTGCCCGGCTGGACCTACCATCCGAACAAGCCGAGTCTCGCGCGGGATTAACCTCAGGCGCCGGCGCCGAGTGCCAGGTATTCCGGATACTGTTCCCGGATAGCCTCGACCCCCTCCAGTGCATCGCCCAGGCAGCGCCGCACGCAGTCCATCGCCAGCCTGCCGTCGCCGGCGGCGATCGCCTCCGCGATACCGGCATGATCCGCCAGCACGCGTTCCACATCGGCGCGCTGCTGCAGGCGCTGCAGCCGTTCCAGGCTGCCGCCCTGGCGCTGCAGCAGTTCCCACAGGTCGGCAACGTGCGCGAACTCGAACAGCTGGCGGTGAAACGCCGTGCCGGCGCGGTCGAACGCCGCATCATCCTGCAATTGCGCGGCCAGCCGCTGCTGTGCGATGTGCTGTTCCAGTGCGAGGCCCAGTGACGTATCCGGCGCCCGCGCCAGCGTATTGACCACTTCCAGTTCCAGCGACAGCCGCAGAAGGTGCGCCTGCCGCGCCGCGTCGACATCGATGCGGCTGACGGTCGTCGTCTGCTGCGGAACGATGTCGACCAGGCGTTCCTCGCCAAGCCGCGACAGCGCATCGCGCAGCGGGGTCGACGACAGGCCGTAGTAGTCCGCCAGCTCGTTGCGGTGCAGTTGCGTGCCCGGCGCCAGTGCCAGCGTCACGATCAGTTGGCGCAAATGGTCGAACACCTGCGCCGATGCGTTGCGCGTGCGGTCGAGGCGGAAGGGGGAGGCGGGCAGGCCGGGGATCATGAAGGAGGGCGAAGCCGGACAAAGCGGCTATTGTAGCCGCAGCCCGCAGCCGGAAGCCTCCTGGCGCTACCCGCTTGCCTCTGCCTCCAATGCCGCTACGTTAAACGTTACCCGACACATTGGATGTGCATGCATTCACCCCAACAGCGAAGGGCTGGGGTCAGACCCGTCGGGGTGGAGCAGGGGTTTCGCGAAGCATGCTTCGCGCCTGCGGAACGGTGCTGGCATGCATGCCAGCATTCCTTTCTGACCCCAGAATTTGCACTTGGGGTGGACTTATCCAAGCGGCATCGCGTCTGCCCCTGAACCCTGTGCGCTCAGGGCGCCTTGCTCTCCAGCGTCACCTTCGTGCTGCCCAGTCCATCGGCCGTTGCCGTCAACACCAGCTTGCCCGGCTGTCCCGCGCGCGTGCGCACGATCGCCAGCGCCAGGCCGTTGAACGCATTGCGCTCGCGCGACTGGAACGATTCGAAGCTGGTCGGATCGCCGTTGTCGGTGGCGATGATGTCGCCCGGCCCGCTCAGCGTGAACTTCACGCGGTTGCCGCTGCGCGGTACCGGCCGGCCATCCCTGTCGGCGATCGTCACCGTCACGAACGACAGGTCGTCGCCATCGGCACGGATCGCCTGCCGGTCGGCCGACAGCAGCAGTTTCGCCGCCTTGCCGGTGGTGTGCACGGTGTCCTCGGCCCAGCGCTTGCCGTCCTTGTACGCCACCGCCTGGAGCGTGCCGGGCTGGTAGACCACGTCGTCCCAGCGCAGGCGGTACTCGCGCGGGCCGCGCTTCTTGCGGCCCAGCGATTGCCCGTTCAGGAACAGCTCGGCCTCGTCGCCGGACGTGTACAGGTGCACCGGCGTGACCTGGCCCACGCGCTCCGGCCAGTTCCAGTGCGGCAGCAGGTGCGCCATCGGCAGCTCCGGGCGCCAGCGCGCCTGGTACAGGTAGAAGCGGTCCTTCTTGAAACCGGCCAGGTCGACGATGCCGAAGTACGAGCTGCGCGACGGCACGGCGATCTTCTTCAGGCTGTCCAGCTGCTGCGCCATGCGCTGCCGCTGCGCCGGGTCGGTGAAGTTCAGCAGGTTGGTGCTGTCGCTGTTGTACGGCGTCGGCTCGCCCAGGTAGTCGAAGCCGGTCCACACGAATTCGCCCGCCACTAACGGATTGTCGTCCTGGCCGCGGAATTCCTTGTCGGGCGGCGAGGCCCACGGCGGCGCGCTCAGGTCATAGCTGCTGACGTGGAAGTTGGCCTGGCCCTTCGACTGGTCGTCGCTGACGGGGAAGAAGTACTTCCCGCGCGAGCTGACGGTCGACGCGGTTTCGCTGCCCAGCAGCGGGATGTGCGGCGCGTGCTCGTGGAATTTCGCGTACTCGTGCGGCTTGTAGTTGTAGCCGAACACGTCGACGGCGTTCTGGAAGCCGTTGTAGCCGGAGCCGACATGGTTGTAGGCCGCCGTGGTCGGGCGTGTGGAATCTTCGCCGCGGGCGATCTCGGACAGGCGGGCCGCCACCTTCCAGCCTTCGCGCGCACCCTGCTCGACGATCTCGTTGCCGATGCTCCAGGCAATCACGCTGGGGTGGTTGCGGTCGCGGCGGATCATCGCGCGCAGGTCCTTCTCGTGCCATTCGGCGAAATGCAGGTGATAGTCGTTCGGCGTTTTCTTCAGGCCCCAGATGTCGAAGGCTTCGGCCACCACCACGAAGCCCATGCGGTCGGCCAGGTCCAGCAGTTCCGGCGCCGGCGGATTGTGGCTGGTGCGGATCGCGTTCACGCCCATCTCGCGCAGGATCTCCAGCTGGCGTTCCAGCGCGCGGACATTGATCGCCGCGCCCAGCGCGCCCAGGTCGTGGTGCTGGCACACGCCGTTGATCGTCAGCCGCGTGCCGTTCAGCAGGAAGCCCCGCTCCGCATCGAAGGCGATGGTGCGGATGCCGAACGGCGTCTCCACTACATCGACCACGCGGCCCTTGTCGGTCACCGTCGTGACGGCCACGTAGCGCTGCGGCGCGGCGGTGCTCCACAGCCGCGGATTGGCCACGGCCAGCGCCTGCGTGAGCTGCACCTGGTGGCCGGCCGGCGCCTTCCACGGGCTGGCCGGTGCCTTGCTTGCCACGGCCGGGCCGGTGCGCTTGCCGGCGCCATCGAGTGCGTAGATCTCGTTGGCGACCTGTACTTCGGTGTCCGTGCCGCGGTTGTCCACCGTGACCTCGACGTTCACGGTTGCCGATTCCTTTGTCACCAGCGGCGTGGTGACGAAGGTGCCGTACTGCGCCACATGCACCGGCGCCGTCTTCACCAGCCACACGTTGCGGTAGATGCCGCCGCCCGGGTACCAGCGCGACGAGGCCGGCGGATTGTCGAGCCGCACCGCCACCACGTTGGCGCCGCCGGGTTTCACGTGCGGCGTGAGGTCGACGCGCCACGACGCATAGCCGTACGGCCAGCCGCCCACGTGCCGGCCATTGACCCATACCTGCGCGTTCGACATCGCGCCATCGATGTCCAGGTAGACGCGGCGGCCGGCATCGGTGGCCGGCAGCGTGAAGTGCTTGCGGTACCAGGCCGTGCCCCACCACGGCAGCTTGCCCGTGTCGTTCGGGTACTCCTGGCGGAACGGGCCTTCGATGCCCCAGTCGTGCGGCACGGCGAGCTTGCGCCAGGCGCTGTCGTCGAAGCCCGGCTGCGCGATTGGCTGGTCAGAGGGGCCGCTCCTGCCGGCGTCGCCCTTGAGGAATTCCGCTTCACGGAAGGCTTCCTTGTGGAAGCGCCAGTCGGCGTTGAAGGCGATCCGTTCGCGGACCGGGGCTTCGGCGGCATGCGCGGTCGCGCCCGCGAGCGCGAGGAAGCCGAAGGCGACAAGGGGAAACAGGCGTCTGAACATGGGTTGCACGTGTGATGGTGGACCGAAAAGTGTAGACCCTATTGCAATACCGTTGCTATTCCATTTCTGCCGCGCGCTATCCGGAAGCGTTATAGCGCCGCCATGGCAGGGAGATGGCACGGCCGTCCGATCAACCCGATGAGCGATCGCCCCGGGTGCCGCTCGAGCCGCCGCTCTGCGTGCTAAGGTACGGCGCCCATCACGACGAACCTTGCACGACGAACCCTGCACGACGAACCCTGCACGACGAAGGAGGAGACCATGCCCACCAATCCGACCTGGCGCCGCCCCGCGCTGGCCATGGCGCTGCTGGCGCTTGCCGCCGGTGCCCAGGCCCAGCAATCGAAGTGGCCCGACATCACGTGGCTGTTCACTTCCTTCCACGGCAAGGGCGACGGCCTGCACCTGTCGGCCAGCGCGGACGGCAAGGCGTGGACGGACCTGGGCAAGATCTTCCTGAACCCCTCGGTCGGATCGGGGCTGATGCGCGACCCGCATATCCTGCGCGGCCCCGACGGCGTGTTCCGCATGGTATGGACCACCGGCTGGAAGGACAGGGGCATCGGCTACGCGGCATCGACGGACCTGGTCAACTGGTCGGCCCAGCGCTACCTGCCGATCTTCGAGAAGACCGCGGGAGCCACGGATGCGTGGGCACCGGAGACGTTCTACGATGAAGCGGGCGGGCAGTATGTGATCACGGTATCGTCCGACATCGACGGCCGCTTCCCGGAGACGAAATCGGCCGAGCGGATGAACCACCGCACGTACTATGTGACGACGAAGGATTTCGTCACGTTCAGCGAACCGGCACTGTTCCTCGACCCCGGCTTCGACCATATCGATACCACGGTGGTGCGCGATGGAGGCCGCTATTTCAGCGTCTTCAAGGAAGGCGACCGGCAGAAGGCGGGCAAATGGGGCGCGGTGCGATGGGCCGTGGCCGACCGCGCGCTCGGTCCCTGGCGGGTGATGCCCGAGCCGATCGTCAGCGGCTTGCGCGCCGAGGGGCCGACCTTGTACACCCAGGACGGCAGGACGACCTTGCTGGTCGACTTCTATGCGGACAAGCGCTATGGCGCCTTCCAGACCACCGACTGGAAGACGTGGACCGATGTGTCGGCGCAAGTCTCGGTGGCGGACGGCCAGCGGCATGGCAGTGTGCTGGCGGTGCCGGCCTGGCTGGCGAAGGAGCTTGGCACCGCGCGCCCGAGGGCGGAAGCAGTGGAGCCGAAGCCGGCCCCGCCGCCCATCCTGGATGGCTTCACGGCCGATCCGTCGATCCGGCTGTTCGGCGACACCTACTATATATATCCCACATCGGACAAGCCGAACTGGCAGACCACCGATTTTTCCGTGTGGTCGTCGAAGGACCTGGTGGAGTGGAAGAAGGAGCGCATGATCCTGGACGTGGCCAACGACCTGAAATGGGCCAAGGTCGAAGCCTGGGCGCCGGACGTGATCGAGCGTAACGGCACGTACTACATGTACTTCTGCGCGCAGGGCAATATCGGCGTGGCTACGTCGAAGTCGCCCACCGGCCCGTTCGTCGACGCGCTGGGCAAGCCGCTGGTCGCCAAGGGCACGGGCGTGCAGACCAATACCATCGACCCGTATCCGTTCATCGACGACGATGGCCAGGCCTATCTTTACTACGGCAACGGCAAGCTGGGCAACGTCTACAAGCTGAAGCCGGACATGGTCACGCTGGATGGCCCCGTGCACACGATCGAACTGCGCGACCACCGCGAGGCGCCGGTGGTCTTCAAGCGCAACGGCAAGTACTACTTCATGTGGTCGATCGACGACGCGCGCAGCCCGGACTACCGGGTGGGCTGGGGCGTGGCCGATTCGCCGCTCGGCCCGGTGCGTTCGCCGGAGCGGGATTTCATCGTGCTGCGGCGCAGCGGGCCGGCTGTCGCCACCGCGCATCACAGCGTCGTCAACGTACCGGGCACCGATCGCTGGTACGTCGCCTATCACCGCCACGCGCTGCCGCAGGGGAACGGCTACCAGCGCCAGACCGTGCTGGCGAGGATGGCGTTCAATCCCGATGGCTCGATCCAGCCGATGGACCCGATGGCCGTGCCGTTCCGGCCGGGTGACGTGGGTGAGCCGGTCAGGAACGGGAAGGCGGTGGCGCCGGTCGGCACGGGCAGGTAGGCGACTGTATCGGACGCCTGCGGGGAGTCCACAATGTTTCCCGACAAATGGAGCCTGCCACTAATGCCGCTAAGTTAAGCGTTACCCGATACGTTGGAAGCGCATGCATTCACCCCAACAGCGAAGGGCTGGGGTCAGGAGGGAGTCCTGGCATGCATGCCAGGACCGTTGCGCAGGCGCGAAGCAGGCTTCGCGAAACCCCTGCTTCACCCCGCCGGGGCAGAGTCGGGGTTTCAAGGAGCATCGCTCCTTGCCGACGTAGCGATACTGGCCTGCAAGCCAGTATTCCTCCCTGACCCCGGAATTTGCACTTGGGGTGGGCTTATCCAAGCGACATTGGAGCCTGTCACCGGTTTTTCTGGAACAGCCGTTGATGGGTGGTCACGGCGGACAGGGGTGCTGCCCGGCGACGTGTTGTTTCCCGGCATGGTAAGGTGCGGCTTTGCGGCATGCCGCGCCACGTTGTCCCTTGCCATGTCCGACCACCGCTCCGTGCCCGCCCTCGTTCTCGCCGACGCGTTCGACTGGGGCGCGACGCCGTTCGGCGCGGTGGCGGGGTGGCCTTCGGCGCTGCGCACCGCGGCCGGCATGGTGCTGCAGTCGCGCCAGCCGATGTGCGTGATGTGGGGCGCCGGGTTGCGCCTGCTGTTCAACGATGGCTATCGCACCTTGCTGGGCGCGCGTGCGCACGGCGGCGTGATGGGCCGGCCGGTCCGCGCGGCCTGGCCCGAGCTCGCCGACCTGGCCGCCCCGATTCTCGACGATGCGCTGCGCGGCCATGCCACCGGCGCCGTGGAAGACCATCCATTCATCGTCGAGCGCAACGGTTATCCCGAGCAGATCTACGTGACGTTCTTCACGAGCCCCATCCACGATGACGCCGGAATGATCGCCGGCCTGGTGGTCACCTGCGTGGAAACCACGGCCAGGGTGGCGTCGCGCCGCGAGCGCGACGACGCGATGGAGCGCCTGCGGCTGCTCGACGAAATCGGCGAGGCCACACGGGTAGCCAGCGAACCGCGCGCCATCATGGAAGAAGCCACGCGGCTGCTGGGCGAGCATCTGGGCGTGACGCGGGTGGCCTATGCCGACCTGGAGCCGGACAACGACCGCTTCACGATCCGGCACGACTGGCGCGTGCCGGGCGCGATCAGCACCGCGGGTGTGTATTCGCTCGACCTGTTCGGCTCGCGCGCCACGTCGAACCTGCGCATCGGCCGCACGCTCGTCATCAACGACGTCGACGTGGAACTGGCGCCAGGCGATGGCGACGGCATGTTCAACAGCATCGGCATCAAGGCCATCATCTGCTGCCCGCTCGTCAAGGGCGGCCACCTGGTGGCGATGATGGCCGTGCACCAGGTGCATCCGCGCCGCTGGACCGCCGAGGAACTGGCGCTGGTGGAGGCGGTGGTCGAGCGCTGCTGGGCACACATCGAGCGGGTGCGCTCGACCGAGGCGCTGCGCGAGGCGGACCGCCACAAGTCCGAGTTCCTGGCCGTGCTGGCGCACGAGCTGCGCAACCCGCTGGCGCCGATCCGCAACGGGCTCGAACTGCTGCGCCTTTCCGGCGGCAGCCGGGAAACCGTGGCCAGGGTGGGCGGCATGATGGACCGCCAGCTGAGCCACATGACGCATTTGATCGACGACCTGCTCGACATCGCCCGTGTCTCGAGCGGCAAGATCGTGCTGCACCGGGAGCTCACGGAACTGCAGCGCATCGTGGCGGTGGCGATCGAGGCCACCCAGCCGGCGCTGGACGCGGCCGGCCACCAGCTGGCGGTCCACCTGCCGGACACGCCGCTGCCGGTCGATGCCGACCCGGTGCGCATCAGCCAGGTGATCGGCAACCTGCTGACCAACGCGGCAAAGTACACGCCCCGCAACGGCAGGATTTGCATAACCGCCCATGCGGAAGAGGGCATGGCGGTCGTGTCGGTGGCCGACAACGGCATCGGCATCGCGCCGGAATCGCTCGACGCCGTGTTCGACATGTTTACCCAGGTAGCGCGCCACGTGGAGCGCTCCAACGGCGGGCTCGGGATCGGCCTGTCGCTGGTGCGGCGGCTGGTGGCGCTGCATGGCGGCACGGCCACGGCGGCCAGCGCGGGCCCGGGGCAGGGCAGCACGTTCACGATCCGGCTGCCGCTCGCGGAAGCATCGCCGGTGGCCGCCGTGGATGCGCCGCCGGCGCCCGACGCGGCCGCGGGCAGGCGGCTGCGCATCCTGATCGCGGACGACAACGTGGATGCCGCGCATTCGCTGGCCGACCTGCTGGCGCTGGAAGGCCACGAGATCCGGGTCGCCGCCGATGGCGCCGCCGCGCTGGAACTGGCCGCCGGTTTCCAGCCCGAGGTGGTGTTCCTCGACATCGGCATGCCGGGCATGGACGGCTACGAAACCGCGCGCCGCCTGCGCGCCATGCCCGGCATGCAGGCCATCCGGCTGGCCGCGCTGACCGGCTGGGGCGCCGCCGAGGACCGCGCCCGCGGCCGCGCCGCCGGCTTCGACCATCACCTGCTGAAGCCGGCCGTGCCGGCGGAAGTGCGCGCAGTGCTGGCAGTGGCATGACAGCGCCTCGCGTGGCCGTGGATCGCTGCGGAGCGGTCGGATCGGATGCGATGAGGACGACGGGCACGGCATCACCTGCGTGACGTGGCGGGCCGTCCCCGACGGGAACGTTCGCACGGAGACGATCAGATGGGATCAATTACCTCTTCTAACGATAATGACTTATCATTATAATTAGTGGAATTGCTTACCCATCACAAGGATCGCATTCCATGTACGACAAACGCACTCCGCTCGCGCTGGCCATCGCGCTGGCATTCGGTTCCACGTTCTGCGCCTCGCCGGCCGCCCATGCGCAGACCGCACAGGCGGCCGGCGACCGCCATGGCGGCGATCCGGACAGCATTCCCACCGTGCTGGTCTCGGCCAGCGCGCTGGGCGTGCTGTCCGACGACATGATCACGCCGGCCACCACGCTGTCCGGCGCCGAACTGGTGCGGGTGCGCGAATCGACCCTGGGCGAAACGCTGGGCCGCCTGCCGGGCATCACGTCGAGCCACTTCGGCGCCGGTGCCAGCCGGCCGGTCATCCGCGGCATGGATGGCCCGCGCGTAAAAATCCTGGCCGACGGCGCGGAAGTGCAGGATGCGTCGACCGTCAGCCCGGACCACGCGGTGGCGTTCGAGCCGCTGCTGGCCGAGCGCATCGAAGTGCTGCGCGGCCCGTCGGCGCTGGCCTACGGCGGCGGCGCGGTGGGCGGCGTGGTCAACATCATCGACCGGAAGATCCCCACGGCATTGCCGTCCAAGGCTGTCGAGGGCAGCGCCGAGCTGCGCGCGAATTCGGCGGCGCGCGAAAAGGCCGGCGCCTTCGAGATGACGGCGGCGGCGGGCAACGTGGCCTTCCACGCGGAGGGCGTGAAGCGCGATGCGGACGATTACCGCGTCGGCAAGGACTGGGCCGAAGGGCGCCGCGTCGGTGGCAGCTACAAGGATACCGAGACGGGCACGGTCGGCGTGTCGTGGATCGGCGCGCGGGGTTACCTGGGCGCGGCCTACACGAAGGAGCGCACCGAGTACGGCATTCCCGGCCACGGCCATGAATTCGAAGGCTGCCATCCGCATGGCGACCACCTGCATTGCGGCGACCACGAGGAAGAAGAAGAGGAAGAAGGCCACGACCACGGGCACGAACACGAGGAAGGCCCGGTACCCTACGTCAAACTGGACAGCGACCGCTGGGACGTGCGCGGCGAGTACCGCGACCCGCTGGCCGGTTTCTCGAAGGTGCGGCTGCGCGCCTCGTTCACGGATTACCGGCACGACGAGATCGAGGGCAGCGAGGTGGCGACCACGTTCACCAGCAAGGCGCATGACGCGCGCCTGGAAATGGAGCACAAGCCGGTGGCCGGCTGGCGCGGCGTGATCGGCCTGCAGACGACGCGGCGCGATTTCGCGGCGCTGGGCGAGGAAGCCTACGTGCCGGCCACGCTGACCAAGAAGCATGCCGCCTTCGTGACCGAGGAATACCGCCTGGACGCCTGGCGCTTCGAGGCGGGCCTGCGCCACGAATGGCAGGATATCGAGGTCGAGGGCGCCCGCGAGCGCGACCGCGATGCGCGTGGTACCTCGCTCGCGCTGGGCGCAGTCTGGAAGTTCGCGCCGCAGTACTCGCTGCGAGCCGCCATCTCGCGCAGCCACCGCCTGCCGGCCGCCGAGGAACTGTATGCCGACGGTATCCACCTGGCCACCAGCACCTGGGAGATCGGCAACGAGAACCTGGCGAAGGAAACCTCGAACAACCTGGACATCACGCTGCGCAAGTTCGCCGGGCCGACCACCTTCTCTGTCAGCGCCTTCCACAACCGCGTGGACAACTACATCTACGCCCGCACGCTGGACAACCACGAAGGCTTCCAGCTGGTCGAGTACGCGCAGCGCGATGCCACGTTCACCGGTATCGAAGGGGAACTGCGCCAGGAGCTGGGAGCCGGCCTGCAGGCCACGCTGTTCGGCGACTACGTCCGCGCGAAGCTGGACAATGGCGGCGGCAACATCCCGCGCATCCCGGCCGGGCGCATCGGCGCCAGGCTCGATGGCGAATGGCAGGGCTGGCACGGCATGATCGAAGCCTACCGCGTCGCCACGCAGGACGACGTGGCCGAACAGGAAAGCCGTACCTCCGGCTACAACATGCTGAACCTGGGCACGCACTACAACACCCGCATCGCCGGCCTGCCGGTGCAGCTGTATGCGCGGCTGAACAACCTGACCGACGAGCTGGCGTACAGCCATACCTCGTTCATCAAGGCCGCCGCGCCACTGCCGGGACGTAACCTGACGGCCGGGCTGCGCGTGACGTTCTGATCGCCGTTGCCGAGCCGGTGTCAGCGTGCCTGGCGCAGAGCAGCGCACTGCGGAACTCCTGCGCCATTCCCTGCGATGCTCCCCTGACGCCATTGCCGCTTATATAATCCCACCCCAAGTGCAAATTCCGGGGTCAGGGAGGAATACTGGCTTGTAAGCCAGTATCGCTACGTCGGCAAGGAGCGATGCTCCTTGAAACCCCGACTGCGCCCCGGCGGGGTGGAGCAGGGGTTTCGCGAAGCATGCTTCGCGCCTGCGGAACGGTGCTGGCATGCATGCCAGCACTTCTTCCTGACCCCGGCCCTTCGCTGTTGGGGTGAATACATGCGCTTCCAACGTATCGGGTAACGCTTAACTTAGCGGCATTACCCCCTGAGCGGACTGAACCATGTCGGCAGGGGCTACACGATCGCCGCAGCGGAATGGTCTTGCCGATTAATGCTTGTGGGCGCGTGCCGGCCGCTTGGTGGCAGCGGTGGCAGGTTCCGGGGCCGCCTTGCCCCTGCGCTTGGCGGCGCATTCGGCGCATTCGCCGTACAGGGTCAGTTCGTGGCGGTCGATGACGAAGCCGGCGGGCGCCAGGTCGTCCATCCGGCCGGGGCAACCTTCGACTTCGAACACGCGGTCGCACGGCACGCAGTGGAAGTGGTGGTGGTGATGGTGCGCCAGGTGCGAGGTTTCATAGCGCGGATTCTCGCCCGGCAGTGTGACGGCCTGGATCTCGCCTTCGCCCAGCAGCAGCTTCAGGTTGCGATAGATGGTCGCGATGCCGATCTCCGGCACCGTCACGCGGACGGCGTCGTGGATTTCGTGGGGGCTGAGCGGGCGCGCGGCGGCTTCGATCGCCGCGCGAATCGCGGTGCGCTGGCGGGTTGAGCGTTCCATGGCGATGCGTATCGGAAAAAGCGCCATTATCCCATATCGCCGGCTTCGCGGCACGCAAGGCCGCGAAGCGGTGCCGCGATCAGTACGGGCCGCGGATGTGGTCGCGCACGTGCTGCACGTAGACCTGGGCCAGCGCGGCGCGCAGCGTGGCCGGCAGCGGGGCGGCGTCGGCGGCGGTGACGTTGGCCACTACCTGCGACGGCGAGCTGGCGCCGGGGATCACCACGGACACGGCTTCGTGATCGAGAATCCAGCGCAAGGCCATCTGCGCCATCGTCAGCCCCGGCGGCACCAGCGCGGCCACCTGCTCGGCGGCGGTGATGCCGCGCTCCAGTTCCAGGCCCGCGAAGGTTTCGCCCACGTTGAAATGCTGGCCATCGCGGTTGAAGTGGCGGTGGTCGTCCTGGCGGAACACGGTCTCGCGGGTGATCTTCCCGCCCAGCAGGCCGCTGGCCAGCGGCAGGCGCACGATGATGCCGACCCCTTGTGCATGCGCGCGTGGCAGCAGTTCCTCGGCCGGCTTTTGCCGGAAGATGTTGAAGATTACCTGCAGCGACGCCAGCCCTGGCTGGTCCAGGCAGATCAGGCCTTCTTCCACCGACTCCACGCTGGCGCCCCAGCGGCGGATCAGGCCTTCCTGCTGCAGCTCGCGCAGCCATTCGAACACGTCGCCCTGGCGCAGCACGTCGGTGGGTACGCAATGCAGCTGTGTCAGGTCCAGCGCGTCCACGCCGAGCCGGTCGATCGAGCGCAGCGTGGCGTCGCGCAGCGATCCGCGGGTGTAGCCATCCGGGTAGATGCCGGCGCGGCCCAGCTTCGTGGCCACCACCAGCGATGGATCCTTGCGGGTGGCGAGGAATTTGCCGATCGAACGTTCGCTGGCGCCGTCGCCGTAGACGTCGGCCGTGTCGATGAAGCGCACGCCGGCATCATGGGCGGCCGACAGGGTCTGCTGGGCGATGGTGTCGTCCCAGTCGTCGCGCCAGCCGCCGCCCAGCTGCCAGCAGCCCAGGCCGATTTCGGGGATGGCGAAGCCGGCGAATTGTCGTGTTTGCATTTCTCTTCCTTGGTCGTTTTAAAAAGCCGCGGCACATGATAGTGAAACTGGCCTTGCTTGTCGCATGATTCAACTGTTCGCGTAAAAAAACCGGTGTCGGCCGCCAGCAGCTTCGGCAAGAAGCTGCCGGCCGCCGGCGGACTGTCTACATCAGAACGAGTAGTTCGCCTGGATCGTATACCGCGGGCCGGTGACGAACCACGCGTGCCCGAACGTCCCGGCGTGCTGCTGCATGGTCTGCTTCGACGTAGCGTCGTTCAGGTTCTGCGCTTCCAGGCCGATGCGGAATTTCTCGGTCACGTTGTAGAACACCGAGGCATCCACCTGGCCATAGTGTTCCTGCCACAGCGGCAGGCCCCATGCCACGTTGTGCTGGCCGTACGTCGGGCTGGCCGGGTTGCTGTCCGTGCCGTTGGTGTCGCGCGTGCCCCACTGGTTCACCCCGGCCAGGTAGCGCGAGCGCCAGTTGTAGGCCACCCGTGCCGAGATCGGGCCACGCTCGTACATCAGGGCCAGGTTGATGGTGTGCTTCGACAGGCCCTGCAGCGGCATGTTGCCGAAGGTGCGGCCATCGGTGTCGCAGCCGTTGATGTACAGGTTCAGGTTGTTGGCATCGGCATTGCCCGAGCAGTACTCGGAAAACACCGGGTTGTCCAGCTTGCGGCTGCTGTCCACGTACGTGAGGCTGGCCTGCACGCCCAGGCCCTTCAGGTAGCCCGGCAGCCAGTCGTAGTACTGCTGGTAGGCCAGTTCGAAGCCGCGCGCATAGCCGTGCGCGCCGTTGACCGGGCCCGTGACGGCGAAGCGCTGGACGTTGCCGCCCACGTCCTGCACCTCGTAGTTGTACATCTGGTTGACGATGATGTTCTTCAGGTCCTTGTTGAACAGCGCGAGTGTCAGCGAGCCCGCCTTGGCGAAGTACCATTCGGCCGTCACGTCGACCGAGGTGCCGGTGGTCGGGCGCAGGTTCGGGTTGCCTTCGCCGGTGCCGGTCAGCGACGTATTGGTGACGGTCACGATATTGTTGGCCGTATCGGTGACGGTCGTGATCGATTGCGACAGCGGCGTATAGGCCTTCATCTGCGAGAAGTCCGGCCGCGACATCGAGCGGGCGATCGCCGCGCGGAATTGCAGCTGGTCGTTGTACTTCAGGCGCAGGTTCAGGCTGGGCAGCCAGTTGTGGTACTCGTTCTCGTAGTCACGGCGCGTGGCGAACGGTTCGATGATGACGATCTTGCTGCGGTCGATCACCTGGCTGGCATCCTCGAACGTCGGGATCGTCGGGTTGTACGTCGTGTAGCCGAAGGCGGTCGACTTGGTCTTCACGTAGCGCACGCCGATATTGCCGTCGACCGGATACTTCAGGTTGTCCCAGCCGAAGCGCAGCTGCGTATAGAACGCGCGGGTCTTTTCTTCCTGGAAGTTGGTGCCGGCAGGATCGTTGTCGAAGGTCGCGGCCGGCCACGGCGTGCAGGTGGTGCCCTTCTCGGCGCACAGGATGTCGTGGTAGGTGTGCAGCTTGGCATAGCTGTCCGGATAGCCGCGGGCCACCGCGTCGTCCGGGAACATGATCGCCGGCACCTTCACGTCGCCGCCGAAGAAGTTGTCCAGTGTGCGCAGCGTGGCGCCGCCGGCGAACTTCGGGTCATCCAGCGTGGCCAGGCGATCGACCTGCCAGCCCAGCATCCACGGCTGGCTGATGGCCTGCCAGTTGTAGCTCGGGTTGGTGTTCTGGTTGCGCGAATTGCGGTTCTGCAGCCGCGCGCCGAAGCGCAGGTCGCGCAGCACCGGATGGTCGAATTCGTACTTGAAGTCCGTTTTCCACGCCTTGCTCTCGGCCTTGGAGCGGTCCTTGTGCTCCATCGTGTAGGCCCAGTAGTAGTTCTTGGGGTCCGACAGGTACGCGACATCGTCCGCGTCGAACGTGATCTTCGGCAGGTCGCCGGACAGGTCCAGCGTTTCCTTCTGCATCCGGATACCGGTGGCCACGTCGGAATCGAGCGCCTCCGTGCTGGCGCGCACCACCTGGAAATCGGTCGTCGCGCTCCATGCCGGCGAAATGCGCCATTTCAGGTTCAGTGCCAGGTCGCGCGTCGCGGAGCGGCGGTCGGACACGCGGCGGTCCGAGTTCAGGTTGATGCCGCCGTTGGCCGGGTTCGAGATCACGCCGGAGATGAAGGCGCCGTTCTTGTCGAACACGCCGTTCTCCACCTGCATGCCGTACGGCCGGTCGCCGGTTTCCTGCGACAGCAGCGCCACTTCGGACCAGCCTTCCTTGTACTTCGACTGGAAGTAGGTCAGCGCCGCGGTGATGTCGCGGTTCGGCCGCCACTGGAAGGCGGCGTACTGGCCCTTGCGGTCGCGTTCCCAGTTCATCGAGCGCCACTGCGCGCCGCGCGGAATCCACCGCGTGCTGCCCGGCTCCACGTTGAGGTTCGGGTAGTAGGCTTCGATGAACATTTCATCGGTCCGGGTATGGCTGATCGACGAAGCCAGGTCGATCAGCGCGCCGAACTCGCCGAAACGGGTATTCCAGCGGTCCGACAGCAGCAGAGAACCGGTCGGCTGCGCCTGGCCCTTGCGCAGGTCCGAATAGGTGTACGAACCGGAGATCGCGCCCTTGAATCCCTTGAAGTCGAACGGCATCGCCGTGCGCAGGTTGACCAGGCCGGACACGCCGCCCTCGGTCTGCTCGGCGGACGGGTTCTTGTAGACGTCGACGCCAGCCATCAGTTCCGGCGGCACGTCGGTGAAGCTGAGCGAGCGGCCGCCGTTGGCCGAGAACGACTCGCGGCCGTTCAGTTCGGAGCGCACGTAGGTCAGGCCGCGAATGGCGATGCCGGAACCTTCGACGGCATAGTGCTGCGGGTCGTTGGACATGCTGCGGTCCATCGTCACGCCGACCACGCGGCTGAGGATTTCGGTTACCGAACGGTCGGGCAGCTTGCCGATGTCCTCGGCCACGATCGAGTCGACCACCTCGTCGGCATCCTGTTTCAGTTTCTGCGCCGATTGCAGGGCGGCGCGCTGACCGCTGACGACCACGACGGCACTGTTGGCTCCCGCGGACTGGTTTTCGTTAGCGCTAACTTCCTGGGCCAGGACGGTCCCGTGCGACCAGATGGCGAGTTGAGCGACGGCCACGGCGATCGCCGTCTTTTGAAGGTTTCTCACTTTGTCTCCTGTGTTTTTTATAGTTGACCTGCGTGCCGGCCCTCTGCTGGAGCCCGGCACACCGGTGGGTGAGGGCGCGGCTTTCGTGTTGAAACCGTTTTCACCCATCCAGGAGCGAATTTAGACGAACTCGCCAGCCCTAGCAATGCCGACTTGTAAGGCGTTGTTGTTCAGTCAGTTCACTGAACAAGCGCTTGCCAAGTGCAACTATTGGTGATCTAACATAAATTGGTTGCGCAAACATCCCGTCTGGACCCATGTGCTCGGGGATGCGCGCAGACGCTGGGCGTAGCGGAATGTGCGGCCTGGCGGCTGCTGCGCCCGGGCGACACATCGGTTGACTGATATATCACGAAGTTTTTCGTGATGCATTAAATTGCAGCAAGTCCATTTCCGACAGGAAGCCGGGATTCCGTCCTACAAGTTTCCGCGCGATAAGGAGTAATGTCCCGGTATGAGTGCGGGAACACGGGATCGGGCGGCATGATGGGCAATGACGGGGACAAGGGCGCTGCCATGCGGCGCATCCTGATAGTGGACGACAACTGTGATGCCGCGGAGCTGCTCGCGGAACTCGTGCGGCTGTCCGGCTATGAGGTAGCGGTGGAGTTCAGTGGCCCGAGCGCCTTGCGCACGGTGCATGGCTTCCAGCCCCATGTCGTGCTACTCGATATCGGCATGCCGGAGATGGACGGCTACCAGGTCGCGCAACTGCTGCGCGCCATGCCGGACTTGAACGGCTTGCGCATCATCGCGCTGACCGCCTGGGGCGATGCCGAGGCGCGCGCCCGCACCGCCGCCTGCGGCTTCAACCTGCACCTCACCAAGCCGGCGCCGCTGCCGGCACTGCTCGGGGCTCTGGAAGCCGGCTGACACCGGTCCCGTGATGGCCGATACGGTGCCGCATCGCGGCCCCGATCGCGAGCATCAATTCCGGATGACGATCCCGAACAGGTATTGCGCGCCCGAATAGGCATAGTCGAGCAGGTTCGGGCGGCCATCCGCATACGCCGCATAGGGCCCGTGCGAGGTCGATTCGGCGGCGCGGCCGATATTGCGGCCTTCCGCGAACAGTTCGACATGGCGCGACAGGCGCCAGGCGATGCGGGCATCGACGAAGCGCGTGGCGCTGTTGTAAGTGGGCGACGCCGGGTTGAACGGCAGCGCCGGTGCGCTTTCGACGCCGACGGCCGGGTAATGGTTCGCGCCGGCCGGCAATTCGCGGAACGACCCGGCGGCGCTCTGCACCGCCACGCGCGCCTGCAGCCTGCCGTCGTCGTACCACAGCGAGGCATTCCACGTGTAGCGCAGCTCGCGCTGCGGCCCCAGCGCCGCGCCGGTCAGCAGGTCGCGGATCGGTGCGCCCAGCACCTTCGAGCGCATGCGCGTGTAGTTCGCATCCAGTCCCGTATGGCGCAGGATCGACGGCAGGAAGGTGAACGCGCTCTTGCCGCTTGCCTCGATGCCGTTGCGCGCCGTCGACGGGCCGTTGACATAGGTGGCGTACGCATAGCGCAGGGCCGACAGGTCGGCGCCGGTGGCCGGGTCGGCGATGCCCGCGCCGGCGAACGGTTGCGCCGCGTAGACGGCCACCCGCATCGGCGCGCCGCTCAGGCCGCGCTGGCGAAAGCCGGCCAGCGACAGCATCGTGTCCCGGTTCGGGTACCACTCGAGCGACAGGTTCTGGTTGCGGCTGCTCAGGGCGCGCAATCCCGGGTTGCCCAGCGTGCCGTCGCACGTCATGTCCTGCTCCGGTCCACTGGCCTGTGGGCCTGCGGCTGTACCGTCGAGCCGGCGTTCGTCGTAGGTACAGGTGACGTTGTTGCTGTACAGGTACTGCACCGGCGGCCGGGCGATCGCCTTGGCGCGGTGGTAGCGCACGGCCAGGCGGTTCCCGGCCGTCCACCAGGCCAGGTTCAGGACCGGCATCACGTCGGTGCCGCCGCTGCGCAGCGTCGTGTTGCGGGCCACGGACTGCCGCGCGATGCCGGCGGCGGCATCGCTGTCGTCCGGCTCGTAGGCCGCCGTCTTCGTCACCGACTGGAGCGTCATCAGGCCGGTGCCGGCGACGTCGGTGCGCACCACGCGCCAGCCGAAATTGCCCTCGATGGAAGAGCCGAACGGCAGGGCCAGCGCCGTGAGCGGCCACCGGTCGACGGTGAAATCGCCGCTCAGGTAGCCGGCCAGCACGCGCTCGTCGACGGCGCTCTTCGGCTGCTCGTGCAGCTGGCCATCGGTGCCCCGGCACGTCTTCACGCAGTCCAGGTTGAAATGCCGCACACCGGTCAGCGCGATCACCTTGCGCACGTCGACTTCCGTCCATCCGGCCACCATGCCGTCCGGGACGCCGCGCGCGCTGTGGAGATAGCGGATCGCATTCTTCGTCAGCGCCTGCGCCACGATGTCCCGGTATTGCGCCTGCGTCATGACGATCGAACCGGAGAACGCCGTGGCCGGGTCGCTGCCGTAGCCGGTGCCGTACTGGCACGGCCGGCCGCCGGGAGCCAGCGATCCCGGCGTGTTCTCGCACGCCTGGAAGCTGCCGCGTACCTGCGCCCACGGCACCACGACGGCGGGCGTACCCGCACTGGCCGGCCGCACCGTGTAGCCGGCGCCGGACCAGTTCACGGTGCCGTAGTCGCGCCCCTGCAGGCCGAACCTGAGACGGCCGAGGAAGGGAATCCGGCCGGCGGAGGCATAAGCCACGTCGAGCCGCGCCGTGTCCTCGCGCCGTTCCATGATCCTCGGGTTGGCCATCGTCAGCTGGGTGGCGGCCGAGGTGCGCGGCGCCGCCGCTTCGGCCGGGGCGTTCAGCGTGCCGTAGTTGGCGACGTTCGCCTGGTCGTACGCCACGCCGGGCGGCAGCGCGTGCGTCCACATGCCGTTCGGCGCCACCGACAGGGTCGCCGACCCGTACGTGTAGCCGAAGTTGGTGCGCCACTGCATGCGCCAGGCATCGGAGCGGGCGTGCCCGTACAGGAACTCGGCGCGCCACGGGCCGGAACGCCAGGTGCCGCCGGCCTGCGCATACTGCGACGAGCTTTCGATCCGGTCGTAGATCTGGTCCACGTTGGCGGAGGCGTCGGCGATCGTGTACCGCAGCAGGTGGTGGCTGGCATCGACCACCACCGAGCCGGGCACCACATTGGCCACCGAGCCATCCGTCAGGCCGCGCCATGTGCCGGTACCGCCGCCCAGGTTGACGGGCGAGGGATAGTAATACGTGTTGGCGCCGGGCGCCGGCGTGCGCGCGATGGCCGGCGCCGCACCGGTGTCGACGTAGCGGCCGGTCGGATTGACGTTGATGTTCCCCAGCGAGAAAAAGGACTGCTCGTCGTCGATCTTGCGCGTGTTGCGGTTGAACTTGGCGTACAGCGACAGCCTGTCGCTCACCTTGAAGTCGAGCCGCAGGTCGCCGTACAGCCGCTCGTCGTACTCGCGGCGCACCAGGTAGCGCACCTGTTGCGGCGTGTAGTCGTTCCACTGGTTCAGGCAGCTCAGGAGTTCGTTGGCGCGGTGGCTTTGCGCGGTGGCCCGGTTGGCCCGGCCGGCGATCGCATCCAGTTCGGCCGCCGTGTACTGCGGGAACGCGCCATGGCAGTCGGCCTTGCTTTGCGCGGCGGCCGAGCGCTGGACGATCTGGAGCGGGCTCAGCGCATCGAACGTGCCGCCACCGGTGCGGTCCCAGCGTGCCAGCGGCGCCGTGGCGGCGGGATCGGCGAGGTTGATGGTGGCGGGATTGAAGGAAAACGTCTTGTCCGGCGAGCCGTCGAAATCCAGTTGCCGGACCGCGCCCAGGTTGTAGGCCGAGTACAGCGCCGTGTGGTTCTCGTTGTGTGCGGCGGCGCGGGTGAGGTTCAGCACCACGCCCATGCGACCGTCCAGTAGACGGTCGGCGAAGAGGAAGTTCAGGTTCGGCGCCGTGCGGCCGTTGATCGAATTACGTTGCGCGGCGGCGCGCAGCGCCACGTGGCGCTGCTTGAAATCCAGGCCGGAGCGTGTGCGGATCAGCACGCCGCCGCCCAGCGAGCCTTCGGTCATGTCGACGGTGGCGCCCTTGACCACCTCGATGCTCTTGATCAGGTCGGTCGACAGTTCGCGCAGGTCGACACCGCGCCCCGAGCCGCCATTGTTCAGGTCCGTGCCGCCGGCCGCCTGGACGCCGAGGCCATCGATCTCCACCCGCACCAGTTCGGCCGTGTTGGCGCGCACGTTGATCGTGGTGCCTTCGCCGTATTCGCCCCGGTCGAGCGTGACACCGGCCACCCGTGAAATCGCCTCGGCCACGTTCCGGTCGGGGAAGGCACCCAGCTCGTCGGCCTTGATCACGTCCACCGCCGTGGCGGCATGCTTCTTGTGCGAGATCGAGTCCCGCTCGGCGGCCCGGGTGCCGACGATCGTGACCCTGGCTGGCGGCGCTGCCGGCGGCGCAGGCGGTGGCGGTTCCGGCGGCACGGAGGACACAGGCGGCACCGGCGCGCGCCGGACCAGGACCGTGCCGTTCGTGGCGAGCGTGGCCAGCAAGCCGGTGCCGGCCAGCAGCCGGTCGAGCGCCTGCCGCGGCGTGAAGGCGCCGTGCACGGCCCGGGTGCGCACGCCGGCCAGGTCGTCGCCGCTGGCCAGCAGGCGCAGGTTGGCCTGGCGGGCGAATTCGGGCATCGTCAGGGCGGCCGGGCCGGCCGGCAGCGCCACCGTCACGGCGGCGGCCAGGGCGGGGCAGGGCAGCGCAATGGCCGCCACCGCCGCGAACATCAGGCTGCGGAACCTCATCGGCAATGGCGCATCGGGCGGCGCCTCAGCGCGCCGTGCCGATCTGGATGGTGTCGGCGCGGATGGCGACAGGCACGTTCAGCAGCGCGTGCACGTCGTTGGCGAATTCCTCCGGCTGGTCGATCCGGTAATGGCCCACCAGCGGCTTGCGCCGCAGGGCCGGATCGGCCACCACGATCTGCCGCGTGTTGTAGCGGTTGAATTCGGCCACGGCATCGTCCAGCGGCTGGTTCTGGAACACCACTTTGCCCTCGCGCCACGCGAGCCGGCGCGCCACCTCGGCGGGGTCGGTGTCGATGCGGGGGCCGCTGCCGTCGCCGGATACCAGTACCAGGCCGCCCGCCCCGACCCGGCGGCGCGGTGCCGTGCCGCCGTTGGCCCATACCTCGACCACGCCTTCGGTCACCAGCACCTCGGCGCCCTGCGCGTGGCGCCGCACCGAGAACGCGGTGCCGACGGCGCGCACGCGCAGGTCGCCGGCTTCCACGACGAACGGCCGGGCCCTGTCCTTCGCCACCTCGAACCACGCCTCGCCTTGTGTCAGCGCGACACGGCGCTGGGCATCGGTCAGCCGCACCTCCACCAGGCTGGCGCTGTTGATGCTGACCGTCGACCGGTCGGCCAGCTGCACCTTGCGGAACTCGCCGCGCGCCGTTTCATAGGTGACCGGGCCCAGCAGATCCGGTGCCAGCGACGTGACCGCCAGCGCGGCGATGCCGGCGGCCAGCGCGCCACCGAGCACGAAGGCGCGGCGGCCACGCGCCGGCGGCGCCGCTTCCATGGCGGCGGGGCCGTGGTTCGCCGCGGTGGCAGCGTGTGCATCCGTACACGGCAAGTCATCCAGGGGCGGTTCGTTCCCGGCGTGCCGCGCAGCCGGCTTCAGGCTGGCCTGCACGGTGATCCCGTCCACCGAGTGCGCGATGGCCCGGGCGCGCAGGTAGGCGCCCTGGTGCCTGGGACTGGCCAGGTACCAGGCTTCGAATGCGGCCTGCGCGTCGGCGTCCAGCGAGCCCGCCGCTTCACGGGCCACCCATGCCAGCGCGTCGTCGTCGGTGCTAGACATTGTGCTTTCGCGGGGCGCGGCGCGCCAGTTCCGCCTGGCCGGCAGCGGCGCCACCCTCGACGCCGACACGCGCCACCATCTCGGCCACCAGCTTCAATCCACGCATCATTTCCTTTTCCACCACGTTCTCCGAGATCGCCAGGCGCTGCGCCGTTTCCTGCTGCGACAGGCCGTCGATCTTGCGCGCGCTGAACACGCGGCGACAGCGCTCCGGCAGGTTGGCCACCAGGCCCAGCACCCATTTCAGTTCGGCCCGGGCCAGCGCCACCCGCTCCGGCGACGGTCCGGGATCGGCCACGTCCAGCGCTTCCAGGCTGGCCACCGCCTCGATGTGGACGATGGCTTCGCGGCGAAACCTGTCCACCAGGATGTTCTTGGCGACCTGCATCAGGAACGCCTTCGGTTCCAGCACGTGCTGCACGGTGTCCATCTTCAGTATGCGGAAGTAGACGTCCTGCACCAGGTCGTCCACCTCCGCGTCGCTGCCGCACAGCCGCCGCAGCCGCTGCCGCAGTTCCGCTTCATACGGAATCACGTTGGCGCTGACCCAGGCGACGATGGCGGGATCCAGCGGCGCGATCATGCGGGCCTCCCACCGTGATGACGAACGGCGCGCGCGATTCCGCCGTTTCCGTGTGCAGCGATGCTCTGTTCCATGGGTCTCCTCCGTCCGCGAGGTCAGTCTCGTTGCCGCTGGTCCGTACTGCCGGGGGGGCTGCGGCATATCAATAGTGTGTGCATGTATACACGGTTCAGGGGCACGGCTCAAGCAGCCATTGAGCGAAAACGTGACTATTTCACCGGCGGCGGCCGAAACGCTCACCTTGCGTGATTGTTTGCGCAAAAGCGGCGGAAGGTGTTCGCAGGACTCGTCTATCGGACAAGGCAGTGCCACGGCTGCCATCACCACACACTACCGGAGACCGACCGATGAATCGCACACGCGCCTTCCCCCAGCCCACGATCGCCGCCCGCGCGGTATCGCTGGCCCTGGCTTCGCTGATGGCCGGCCATGCGCTGGCCCAGCAGGCCGCCCCGCCCGCGCCAGCCAGCACGCCATCCGGTGACACGGCCGCTCGGCTGGCTGATCCCGGCGACGTGCAAAAAGTCGTCGTCTCCACGCGCCGTTCGCAGCAGTCGTCGATCGACCGCAAGAAGAATGCCTCCACCGCGATGGATTCGATCGTCGCCGAGGACGTCGGCTCCCTGCCGGACCGGAATATCGGCGAAGCCATCTCGCGGATGGCCGGCGTGGCGATCGACCGGGGCGAGTACGGCGAAGGCGTCAGCCTGTCGGTGCGCGGCAACGGTGCCAGCCTGACGCGGGTGGAGCTCGATGGCATGTCGGTGCAGTCGGCCGGCGGTTCGGACCTGAACGGCGGCGGCGATGGCCGCGGGGTGGAATTCCGTTCGCTGTCGGCGGACCTGATCAAGAGTGTCGACGTGATCAAGGGCCAGACGGCGGACATGGTGGAAGGGTCGCTGGGCGGCGGCATCCGCATCCAGACCCGCACCGGCCTCGATTTCAGGAAACCGTTTGTGTCGGTGCGCGCCTCGGGCACGCAGCACAGCCTGAACGAGAAGTGGACGCCGGACGTGTCCTTCACGGGCGCGCGCCAGTTCGGCGACGGCCGGCTGGGCGTGGTGGTGAACGCCAACTACCAGAAGCTGGACAACGAGGCGCACCAGACGCAGACCTCGGGCAGCGGCCAGAACGGCTATGGCCGCTACGTGGACATCGACAATTCGCCGGAAAAGACGTTTACCTTCCAGCCAGGGTCGCTGGACATGTCTAACCCCGCTTCTCTGGAACCGACCACCACGCTGAAGGACGCCGGCGGCCGCGTGATCTTTTCCGGCGCGACGCCGCAGGACCTGCTGCGGCGCGCCGCCGCCGCGCAGAGCAAGGACGAATGCTTCAATGCGTTCCCGCAGTTGACGAAGACCTCGGCCGCACTGGCCGGCCTGTCGTCCGACAACATCAACAAGGCGATCGATCACCGCGGCAACGAGCTGCTGACGTGCCTGAACCAGTGGAACGACTACAGCCCGCAACTGCTGCGCTACTTCGTCAAGCGCCAGGTCGATGTGCGCAAGGGCATCGACCTGCGTACCGACTTCAAGGTCAACGAGCATCTCACCGTGTACGCCAAGGGGTCGTACAGCCGCCGCACGGTGGACGACCATTACATGACCTACAACCTGGGCCAGGTGGGCGTCAACGGCACCGGCAACTACGTGGATGCGAACGGCGTGCGCACGGCGGCGCCGGGCATCGGCTACCACACGTCGCCCTACACCTACGGGCTGGGCGCGAGCGGTACCGGCGTGGTGCGCGGCGCGGCCGTGAACTTCAACCCGGCCACCGCGGTGGTCGACGCGACCCACCACCTGACCAGCTTCTCGCTCGACAACGGTGGCGCAGGTACCGACCAGATCCGCAACCTGATGGAAGTGAACACGAAGTACCTGCAGTTCGGCGGTACCTTCAAGCGCGATGCGCTGACGGCCGAACTGCTGGTCGGCGCATCGCGCTCGGACTTCCGCCGCGCCAACGCGCGCTGGTCGGTCAGCTTCAACAATGCCGGCCCGGCCACCGCCTCGGTGGGCCCGAACGGCACCTGGGGCTACGATTTCGCCAACGGCATTCCGGACAATGGCGATCCGGCCAACTACGGCGCCACGGTGGTCAATACCAACCCGGCCATGCCGAACGTGACCAGCGACCGCACGCTGCTGTGGCAAAGCCCGCAGATCCGCGAGACCGACGAGCAGACCGCCAAGCTGGACCTGTCGTACGCGCTGTCGGACAGGATCCCCGTCTTCAAATACCTGAAGTCCGGCTTCAACCTGCGCCGCAGCGGCAACGACAGCTGGGGTGCCGGCGGCTACACGGTGCGCACGGCGCAGGGCACGGCCGGCCAGCCGAACTATAGTCCGGCGATCACGGTGCCGAGCACCGAAGTGCGCGGCGTGATCCGCGGCTGCACCGATACGCCGGGTTCCGCCGGCACCGCCAACGCCTGCAAGTACGGCTACACGCCGGGCACCGCGCCGTCGCTGTCCGGCACCTGGGTATTGCCGATGCAGGATTTCCAGAACCTGCTGGGCGCCGCGATGACCGACCCGGCGACCGCCACGAAGCTGTTCAACGGCGCCTCGGGCCGGCCCGGGAACACGCTGGACAACTGGAGCCAGCTCGACGTGCTGAAGGTGATCGACATCCTCAAGATGCCGAACTATGACTACCACTGCACCAGGGAGTGCGCCGGCAGCGATGGCCAGGTGTACCAGCAGCCGATCGCGAAGGTGCGCGAGGAATCCAGGGCGTTCTACCTGATGACCGACTTCGGCTTCGACACGATCCCGTTCACCAGACGCGCGCTGCCGTTCGGCTGGGAAGTGGACGGCAACTTCGGCTACCGCTACGTGCACCGGAAGGTGCAGGGCACCGGCAGCATGACCTTCCGCGTGATCACGAAGACACCGCGCTTCGATCCGGCCAATCCGGACGCGGAAGCCGGCATCGCCACCAGCTCGGTCACGCAGAACACGGCGATCGACGCCACCAGCCACGTCTTCCTGCCCAGCTACAACGTGGGCCTGTGGCTGATCCCGAACCAGCTGGTGGCGCGCTACAGCGCGGCGAAGTCGTCGGCGCTGCCGCCGGTTTCGCGGCTGCTGGCCTCGGGCACCTGCACGTACGACGAGCGCGATGCCGGCGACGTGGAGGGCGACGACGGCAACCTGCGCTGCAACACGGTGGGCAATCCGGCGCTGCAGGGGCAGAGCAACTTCAACCAGAACCTGTCGGTGGAATGGTACCCGAACGCCGACACCATGTTCAGCGTGGCGGGGTATCGCCAGGAAGGCCGCATCGGCCCGAACAAGACCACCGGCGTGTTCGACGTGCCGCTGTTCGCCGGCTCCTCCGGCGTCAACCCGGTGACGGGCCAGCCGCTGTCGGACATCGTGTTCGACTACACCACGTACACGAACGGCCCGCCGGCGACGCGCACCGGGATTGAATTCGGGACCCGCAGCGCGTTCACGTTCCTGCCCTCATACCTGCGCCATACGGGCCTGGACGCCAACTACACGCGCCAGAAGTCGACGATGCAGCAGGCCATGATCGACCCGCTGACCGGCGAGGCACAGCCGCAGTCGGGCGAGCCGAAGTACTCGTACAACCTGGCGCTGTGGTACGACGACGGCAAGCTGGCCGCCCGCGTGGCGGTGCAGGCGGTGGCCGCGTACTACGGCTGCACGGCGCCGTGCGGCGCGACGGGTACGAACCTGAACTCGTACCCGGCGTTCAACGTGAACGCGCCGGCGGCGCTGCCATGGAATCCGGGCACGGCCAACATCCGCGACGCGACGCGCTTCATCGACGCGCGCATCTCCTATAAATTGCGCCCGGAACTGGAACTGTTCGTCGAAGGGCGCAACCTGTCGAACCAGACCGAAACGCGCAGCATCGCCTCGACCGGCTACAGCGATGGGACGCCGTACCTGCAGAACTACGCCTATGCGGGCCGCCGCGTGACGGTGGGCCTGGTGTACCGTGGCCTGTAAGGAGCGGAGGCTGCGATGCGCATGAAGATGATGCTGGCCTTGCTGGCCGGGACGCTTTTCGGTGTCCCGACGCACGCGGCCGATATGGCCGATGTGGACAATGCCGCGGCGACACCGCCGATGGGCTGGAATCCATGGAACGCGTTCCGCACCGAAGTCACCGAGGCGAAGATCCTCGCCGTGGCGAAAAAGCTGAAGTCGTCCGGCCTGGCCGCTGCCGGTTACCGCTACGTCAACGTCGACGACGGCTGGTGGCTGGCACGGCGCGCCGATGGCCGCATCCTGGTGCGCACGTCGATGTTCCCCAGCGCCGCCACGCCGGACGGCAGGACCAGCCTGAAGCCGTTCGTCGACCGGCTGCACGCGATGGGACTGAAGGCCGGCCTGTACACGGACATCGGCCGCAATATCTGTTCGCAGGCGTGGGACCCGAGCAGCCCGAACCTGCCAGCCGGCGCGCGGGCCGAACGGGAAGTCGGCTCGATGGATTTCCAGCGGCAGGACATGCAATTGATGTTCGGCGAATTGGGTATCGACTACCTGAAGGTGGATGCGTGCGGCATGGCCGACTATGCGCCGGACAGGAGGCACGTCCGCGACGGCACGTACCGGGAGCTGGGGCCATTCATCGTGCGCCACCGGCCGGAACAAGGAGACGCGGCAAAGGTCGAAGCGCTGTACGCCAGCCTGGCGGCGGAAATCGCGGCGGTACGGCCACGCGGGGATTACATGCTGTCGATCTGCACCTGGGGCGAAGCCGATGCCGCCAACTGGGCCGGCAAGTACGGGCAGCTGTGGCGTACCAGCCCCGATATCCGCGCCACCTGGGAATCGATGCTGTCCAGCTTCGACACGGCGGAGCGGCGCGCGCTGTATGCCGGGCCGGGCCGCTGGAACGATCCGGACATGCTCCAGATCGGCAACGGCGAGTTCGGCGCCGGACGCCTGGTGGAAGCGCGCGCGCACCTGTCGCTGTGGGCCATCCTCGGGGCGCCGCTGCTGCTTGGCTACGACCTGACGAGATCGCCGGACAGCCTGATCGCGATCGCCGGCAACCGGGAAGCGATCGCCATCGACCAGGACCCGGCCGGCAACCAGGGCATCACGGTCAGCCGGGACGGCGACGCGCAAGTGATCGTCAAGGCGCTTCGCGAGCGTGGCGCGAAGGCGGTGGCGCTGGTCAACCGCGGCAACCGGCCGCTTACCGTCTCGGTGCCGCTGCACCGTCTGCGCCTGCGGCCCGGCGTGGCGGTGCGCGACGTCTGGGGGGGCCGTTCCGAACGCCTGGAAGGCGACACGGTCACGCGGCGCCTGGGCCCGCGCGAAACGGCGCTGCTGCGCGTGACCGGCATGCCGCTGGCGGGCGTCCACCTGACTGAAATGACCGGGAGGATCCGCGTGCTGGAGGATGGCAGGGCAGGGCGCCGGGTCGATCCGGCGTGGGTGCCGGCGCAGGTGAATGCCGCGCCGTCCGGCGAGCCGCTGGTGCTGGCGGGCGAGCGGCACGACGACGGCCTGGGCGTGCTCGGCAATTCCCGCCTGCAGGTCGCGCTGGACAGCCGATTCCGCACCTTCCGGGCCACCGTCGGGCCGCTCGATGCCGGCACCACCGCCACGTTTCGCGTGCTGGGCGACGGCAAGGTGCTTGCCGAGCGGGCCGTCGCGGCACCTGCGGGGCTGGACGTGCCGGTGGCCGGGGTGCGCTTGCTGGAACTGGTCGTCGAGGAGCAGGGCAAGGCCGGCCCGCCGGTGCTTGCCGCGTGGGCGCAAGCGAGGCTGGAATGATGCGCGTGCTGCGGTGTTGCCTGCTGTGCGTGCTGGCCTCCATGGCGTTCGGCACGGCCCGTGCGGCCGAGGCGCCGTTCGCGCTGACGGCTGAATACATGACCGACCCGGTCGGCATCGATGTGCCTCGGCCCCGCCTGGCCTGGAAGCTGGGCTTCCACGAGCGCGGCGCGGTGCAGCGGGCCTGGCAGGTGCAGGTTGCGGCGGCGCCCGATGCCTTTGGCAGCGCGCCGCTGTGGGACAGCGGCCGCGTCGACACGGCCGACTCGGTGCATGTGCCGTATGGCGGCCCGCTCCTGGCGCCGGGGCAGCGCGTGTACTGGCGCGTGCGGGCCTGGAACGGCGCGGATGCGGTCTCGCCATGGAGCGTGCCGGCATACTTCGAGGCGGGCCTCGTCAGGCCCGCCGAATGGCGGGCGCGGTGGATCACGGCCGACCCCGTGGCGGCAAAGAGCGCACCGGGGCCGGCAATGCTGCTGCGGCGGCAGTTCCGGCTCGACCGTCCCGTCGTGCGGGCCCGGCTCTATATCACGAGCCTGGGCGTCTACGAGGCACAGGTCAACGGCCGGCAGGTGACCGACCAGGTGCTGCGCCCCGGCTGGACCAGCTACGACAAGCGGCTGCACTACCAGACCTACGACGTCACCGGCCACCTGAAGCAGGGCGACAACGCCATCGGCGCGATGCTGGGCGACGGCTGGTACCGCGGCGGCATCGGCTTCAATGGCCGCGACCATTACGGCACCCGGCGCGCCCTGCTGGCCGAATTACGCGTGACGCATGCCGATGGCACGGCCACGCGCATCGTCACCGACGACAGATGGCGCGCCTCGACCGGCGCGGTGCTGTCGTCGGACCTGCTGCAAGGCGAAACCTACGATGCCCGCCTGGAGCAGCCCGGCTGGGCGGCGCCCGGCTTCGGCGACCAGGCCTGGCGTACCGTTGCCGTGCTCGATCATCCGAAGGATGCGCTGGCCGGGCAGGCGGCGCCAGGTGTGCGGCGCATCATGGAAGTGCGTCCGCAACGCATCCTGCGCACGCCGCAAGGCGACACGGTGTTCGACTTCGGCCAGAACATGGCGGGCTGGGTGCGCCTGGCCGTGCGCGGCCCGGCCGGCACCACGATCCGCCTGCGTCATGCGGAGGTGCTGGACAAGGACGGCAACTTCTACACGGCCAACCTGCGCACCGCCGCGCAGACGCACCGCTACACGCTGAAGGGCGGCCCCGGCGAGACATGGGAGCCGCGCTTCACCTTCCAGGGTTTCCGCTACGTGGCCGTGGACGGCTTCCCGGGCCGGCCCGGCCTGGAGGCGCTGACGGCCATCGTGCTGCACAGCGACCTGGGGGTTCCGAACCGCTGGGAAAGCTCGCATCCGCTGTTGAACCGGCTGGTGCGCAATACCGAGTGGGGCCAGCGCGGCAATTTCCTCGAAGTGCCCACCGACTGCCCGCAGCGCAACGAGCGCCTGGGCTGGACCGGCGACGTGCAGGTATTCGCCCGCACCGCCACCTACAACTTCGGCAGCGCGGCATTCCTGGCCAAGTGGATGGACGACCTGGCGGCCGACCAGAAGGCCGATGGCAGCATCCCGTTCGTGATTCCCGATATCGTGTCGCGCAAGAAGGCCAGCATCGACGGCGCCGCCGGCTGGAGCGACGCGGTGACCGTGGTGCCGTGGGTGATCTACCAGGCATATGGCGATCGGGCGATCCTGGCGCGGCACTATGGCAGCATGAAGGCATGGGTCGACCATGTGGCCCGCCGGGCGCCGGACGGCGTGTGGAACACGGGGTTCCAGTTCGGCGACTGGCTGGCATACCAGGCGCCGGCGCACGAAGCGCGCGACTATCCGGGCGCGACGACCGGCAAGGACCTGGTCGCCACCGCCTACTTTGCCCGCTCGGCGGACTTGCTGGCGCGTTCCGCCGCCGTGCTCGGCAAGGACAGCGACGCGCGCCATTACGCTGCCCTGGCGGCGCGCGTCAGGCTAGCGTTCAATCGCGAGTTCGTCACCGCGAGCGGGCGGGTCGGCGAGAACACGCAGACGGCCTATGCCTTGGCGCTGCGCTTCGACCTGCTGCCGGCCGAACAGCGCGCGGCGGCGGCGCGGCGCCTGGCCGGCGCCGTGGCGGCACGCAAGGACCACCTCAGCACCGGATTCCTCGGCACGCCGGCGCTGCTGTTCGCGCTCGGCGACCATGGCCAGATCGAGACGGCGTGGCGCTTGCTGACGCGGGAAACCTATCCTTCCTGGCTGTATCCGGTGAAACAGGGCGCCACCACGATCTGGGAGCGGTGGGACGGCATCCGGCCGGATGGCGGTTTCCAGGATGCGGCGATGAATTCGTTCAATCACTATGCGTACGGCGCCGTGGTCGAGTGGATGTATGCCGTGGCCGCCGGCATCGACACCGACCCGGCGGCGCCCGGCTACCGGCGCAGCATCGTCCGGCCACGGCCCGGCGGCGGGCTGACGTGGGTCGATGCGGCGGTGGAAACGCCGTACGGCCGGCTGGCGGCACGCTGGGACCTCCGGGGAGGCACGATGCGGCTGGCAGTGGCGGTGCCGCCGAACACGCGGTCGACCGTGGTACTGCCGGGCGCCGTGCTGGAAGAGTTGTCGCTCGACGGCGAAGTGCCGCCGGGCGCGCGGCAGACCGGGAACGACGTGACGCTGCGGATTGGTGCCGGCCACTATCTCTTCACGTATCCCTGGCGGCCGGCGACGCCCGGCGCCGCGCCGGACGGTGCCGGGGACCGGGCGGCGGTGGCGGCAGCGTTGCCAAAGTGAGGAAACACTCTATAAAAATGCCACACGGCAATAAAAGTTTCCTTTTGAAGTAGAATGGCCGGGTTGGCGACACCCTCGCGCCAGCGCGGGAGGTAGCCGGCCGCGTGGTGCGGGCGGTCGGCCCCCTATAACCGCCAGCTGCCGGAACGACCCTGTGCCTCTCCAAGACCTGTCCACCTCCCGACTCACCATCGACCGCCGGCGCGCGGAATTCGCGGATCCGGCATGCGAAGCGCGTTTCCTTCAGCATTGTCTGCCGGAACGCAACGCCCAGCTGAAGACCAGCCTGCTGTGCGCGGCGGGATTCTACGTGGTGTTCGGCGCCACCGATATCGCCACGCTGGGCCCCACCGGGATCGCCTTCGCCCTCATCGCGCTGCGCGTGGCGGTGGCGCTGGTGGCCCTGGGCGGCTACCTCGCCATTTGCCGGTGGCCGGAATCGGTGGCCACCTCGACCGGCGCCTCCAGCGCGCTGCTGGTGGTGGCGCTGGCCGTGTTCATGGTGGTGTGCTGGTACCAGCCCGGCACGCTGCCATGGAATGTGATGTCCCAGGCGCTGATCGTGATGGCGGTGTATGTGAATTTCCCCAACCGCCTGGGCTACACCGTGGCGATCGGGGCCGGCTCCAGCGCCGTGTTCGGCGCGATGCAGGTGGTGCAGGGCTACCTGAAGACGGACGACGTGCTGACGCTGGTCCTGCTGCTGATCCTCTCCAATGTGCTCGGCTATCTGGCGGCGCGCCGCCTGCACCTGTCGCAGCGCGAGCAGTTCTGCGCCACCATCCTGCTGCGGCAGATGGCCGACCGCGATCCGCTGACCGGCTGCCACAACCGCCGGGTCCTGCAGCAGGGCCTGCTGGCCGCCGAGCTGGCGCGGGCGCGCCGCTATGGCACCGCGCTGTCGGTGATCCTGTGCGACATCGATCATTTCAAGCGCATCAACGATACCCATGGCCACGCGGCGGGCGACCAGGTGCTGGCCAGTTTCGCCGGCCTGCTGCAAGCGATGACGCGCGAGACAGTCGACAGCGTGGTGCGCTACGGCGGCGAGGAATTCCTCGTCGTGCTGCCCCAGACGGAACTGGCCGCTGGCGCTGGCGCTGGCCGAACGCATCCGTGCCACCTTCGCCAGCGCGCAATGCCGCATCGGCGACGGCGTCGACGTCAGCGCGACGGCCAGTTTCGGCGTCGCCTGCGTGCCCGGCGCGCAGGCGGCGTGGCCGCTATCGGCCGACGCGCTGATCTCGGCCGCGGACGCGCAGCTGTATGCCGTCAAACACGATGGCCGCAACGGCGTGCTGGGCACCTTCCTGTTTCCCCCGCCGGAGCCGGTGCGCTTCGGTACCTGAGCTTTTCCTCGACACGCGCACTGCGCGCCGCTGCGTTTCCCTTTCCTTGCAGTTCACATATTCAACAGCGGGCGTAGTAATTTTTCATTACCTGACGCTCGTCCGCACCGGAAGCGCATGTTCGACTACATTTTTTGTGTCTGCTATGTAATTGCCCATGGTATAGTTAGCGCTATCGCAACAATGACCATTTGAGCCGTCCAGCAATCAACCTGCTGAGTGATTCCGGTCGCGATCGCCGACAGGGGCACTGCGTGGTGCATCCTGTCGCCGCATTGGGGAAAAAAGGCGCTGGAGCCGGCCATGAGCGTAGGCCGGACCGGCGTCCCAATAAGTAGAAGCAGGGCGGAAATCCAAGACCGCCCATTACCAGAGACACACTCAAAAATATTCCGATGAATCAATTTTCGACCCTGGACACGCTTGTCTTCCTGTTTTACTTCATCGTCATCTCCGGCTACGGCATCTGGATCTACCGCCGAAAAAAGAGCACTTCCGGCCAGGCTTCGCATGACTACTTTCTCGCCGAAGGCTCGCTGACCTGGTGGGCCATCGGTGCCTCCCTGATCGCATCCAACATCTCCGCCGAACAGTTCATCGGCATGAGCGGTTCCGGCTTCAAGATCGGCATGGCGATCGCCGTGTATGAACTGATGGCCGCGGCCACGCTGATCATCGTGGCGGTGTTCTTCATGCCGGTGTACCTGAAGAACCGCATCTACACGATGCCGCAGTTCCTCGAGCAGCGCTACGGCAAGGCCGTGGCCACGACGATGGCGCTGTTCTGGCTGGGCCTGTACGTGGTGGTCAACCTGACGTCGATCCTGTACCTGGGCGCGCTGGCGATCTCCAGTGTGGCCGGCATCAACGTGTTCGCCTGCATGATCTTCCTGGCCGTGTTCGCCGCGATCATCACGCTGGGCGGCATGAAGGTGATCGGCTATACCGACGTGATCCAGGTGCTGTGCCTGGTCGTCGGCGGCCTGGTCACCACCTGGATCGCGCTGGACCTGGTGGCCACGCTGGGCGGCAAGAGCGGCTCGATCGCCGGTGCCAGCGAATTGTTCGTGCGGGCCGGCGAGCACTTCGACATGGTGCTCGACCGCGGCAACCCGAACTACATGGACTTGCCGGGCCTGACGACGCTGATCGGCGGCATGTGGATCGTCAACCTGAACTACTGGGGCTGCAACCAGTACATCACGCAGCGCGCGCTGGGCGCGGACCTGAAGACGGCGCGCAAGGGCCTGCTCTTCGCCGCCTTCCTGAAGCTGCTGATGCCGGTCATCGTGGTGCTGCCAGGTATCGCCGCTTACGCACTGGACAAGTCCGGCGCGCTGGGCGACTCGATGCGCGTGGGTGGTGAACTGAATCCGGACCGTGCCTACCCGACCCTGCTGGCCATGCTGCCGACCGGCATCAAGGGCATCGCCTTCGCCGCGCTGACCGCCGCCGTGGTCGCTTCGCTGGCCGGCAAGGCCAACAGTATCGCGACGATCTTCACGCTGGACATCTACAAGCAGCACTTCAACAAGACCGCCAGCGAGCAGAAGCAGGTGTGGGTCGGCCGCCTGACGGTCATGGTGTCGATCGCCATTGCCGCGCTGATCGCGCCGTTCCTCGGCATCGACAAGAAGGGCGGCTTCGCCTTCATCCAGGAATACACGGGCTTCGTGTCACCGGGCATCCTGGCCATGTTCCTGCTGGGCTTCTTCTGGAAGAAGACCACCCACGCCGCGGCCATGTTCGCCACCGTGGGCGGCCTGGTGCTGTCGATCATCCTGAAGTTCCTGCCGGGCATGATGGACCTGTCGTTCCTGGCACCGATCGGCTTTGCCGTCGACAATGGCACGGGCGTCTACGAGATCCCGTTCCTGGACCGCATGTTCATCGTGTTCTGGGTGGTCGTCGCGGGCATGGTCCTGATCAGCAAGACCTCGGCCGTCTCGGGCGAAGCCAAGCGCATGATCGTCGACACCGGCATGTTCCGCGTCGAACGCAGCTTCGCGATCGGCTCGGCCATCATCTGCGCGATCCTCATCGCCGTCTACGGCGCATGGTGGTAATCTTCCCCGCGGGTTAGCCCGCACCCTTCACGCGGCCCGGCTTCATGATTGCGCGCAACGCGCTATCATGCCGGGTCGCGCCCGGTTTTCCTGCACACCCGCTCCGCTTCGCCTGCCGAGGCCGGCGAGCCGCATGGTGCGCCGGCAACCGCCCGGTATCGGTACAGTCTCGATACAGTCTCACAGCAAGCCACAGAAACAGGAGCCGTATGTTCAATCCCACAGACCATCCACACCGTCGTTTCAACCCGCTCATCGGCGAGTGGGTGCTCGTCTCGCCGCACCGCGCCAAGCGCCCCTGGCAGGGGCAGCAGGAAGCGGTCGACAATACACCGAAGCCCGCCCACGATCCGCACTGCTACCTGTGCGCCGGCAACACGCGCGTGAATGGCGAAGTCAATCCCGACTACAAGGGAACGTTTGTCTTCAACAACGATTTCGCCGCGCTGATGGCCGATACGCCGGACGCGCCGGCCAGCACCGACCCGCTGTTCCAGAACACCAGCGCGCGCGGCGTCAGCCGCGTGATCTGCTTTTCGCCGGACCACAGCAAGTCGCTGCCGGAGATGGACTTGCCGGGGCTGGAACAGGTGATCGACACCTGGTGCGCGCAGGCCGAAGAGCTGGGCAAGACGTATCCGTGGGTGCAGGTGTTCGAGAACAAGGGCCAGGCGATGGGCTGCTCCAACCCGCACCCGCACGGCCAGGTCTGGGCCAACAGCTTCATCCCGAATTCGCCGGCCAAGGAAGATGTGCAACAGCGCGCCTACCACCGGGAAAACGGCCGGCCGATGCTGCTCGACTATGCCGAGCGCGAGGCGGCGGCGGGCGAGCGCACCGTGGTCGGTACCGAACATTGGCTGGCGGTGGTGCCGTACTGGGCCAGCTGGCCGTTCGAGACGCTGCTGCTGCCGCGCTTCGCCGTGAAGCGCCTGGAAGACCTGACGAAGGAACAGCGCGCCGACCTGGCCGTGGCCATCAAGCAGCTGACCATCAAGTACGACAACCTGTTCCAGACCTCGTTCCCGTATTCGATGGGCTGGCACGGCGCGCCGTACGCTGTCGACGGCAAGGCCGACGACGAGGCGGGCACCGAGCCATGGCAGCTGCACGCGCACTTCTATCCGCCACTGCTGCGTTCCGCATCGGTGCGCAAGTTCATGGTCGGCTATGAAATGCTGGCCGAGGCGCAGCGCGACCTGACACCGGAGCAGGCGGCGGCGCAATTGCGCGCACTGCCGGATGTACACTACCTCCAGCGCCCGTAAGCGACAAAGACGAGCATCGAATACAACATCCAAATAGCCACGCAAACAAGAAGAGATCCTGATGAGCGATACGCTGATTAACCATACCCGCACCGCGTTCGAGAACAAGTTCGGTGCCGCACCCGAAGTGGTGGTGCAGGCCCCCGGCCGCGTCAACCTGATCGGCGAGCATACCGATTACAACGACGGTTTCGTGCTGCCGGCGGCGATCGACTACAGCACCGTGATCGCCGCGCGCCGCCGCGCCGACCGCATCGTGCACATCGTGGCGGCCGACTACGCGGGCGCCGAAGACCAGTTCTCGCTGGATGCGCCGATCGAGCGCCGCGACGAGCCCATGTGGGCCAACTACGTGCGCGGCGTGATCATCGACATGATCGAGCAGGGCCTGCCGCTGCAGGGCTTCGACATGGTGGTGTCGGGCGACGTGCCGCAGGGTGCCGGCCTGTCGTCGTCGGCGTCGCTGACGGTGGCCATCGGCCGCCTGTTCGCCACGCTGCCGGGCTTTGAAAAGGTCACGCCGATCGACATCGCGCTGACCGCGCAGCGTGCCGAGAACAATTTCGTCGGCACCAAGTGCGGCAACATGGACCAGATCATTTCCGCTTCCGGCGTGGCCGGCCATGCGCTGATGATCGACTGCCGTTCGCTGGAAACCACGCCGGTGCCGATCCCGGCCGGCGCGGCCATCATGATCTTCAACTCGAACGTGCAGCGCGGCCTGGTGGACAGCGAATACAACACGCGCCGCAAGCAGTGCGAGGCGGCCGCCAGCCACTTCGGCGTGAAGGCGCTGCGCGACGTGGACCAGGCGATGCTCGATGCGCGCGGCGGCGAACTCGATGCCGTCACGCTCAAGCGTGCGCGCCACATCGTTTCCGAGAATGCCCGCGTGCTGTCCGCCAACGCGGCGCTGGGCCAGGGCGACCTGGCGCGCATGGGCGAACTGATGGCCGCGTCGCATGCGTCGATGCGCGATGATTTCGAAATTACCGTGCCGCTGATCGACCAGCTGGTCGAGATCGTCAAGAACGTCATCGGCGGGCAGGGCGGCGTGCGGATGACCGGCGGCGGCTTCGGCGGCTGCGTGGTGGCGCTGGTGCCGGAAGCGCTGGTGTCGCCGGTGCGCGCCGCGGTGGAACAGCAGTACCCGGGTCCCAACGGGCAGGGCGCCACCATCTATGTGTGCAAGGCTTCGCCGGGCGCGGGCGTGATTTCCGCCTGAGCCGGCTAGCAGTCAAGGAAAAGCCGCGCGGGCCATTCGGTCCGCGCGGCTTTTTTTTGTGCGCCCGCACACGTGCTTATGCTTCGGCTTCCTCCAGCGGAATCGCGGCGCGGCGGCGGCGGCGGGCACCGGAATCGAGTTCCAGGATGCGGCGGATCGCGTTCGGCGAAATCCCGATCTGAATGAGATGGGACCACGCTTTCAGCGTGCCTTCCTGGTGTTCGATGGAGATGGCGCGATCGATCTCGCGCGCCATGTCGGTATTGTTTCGGCGGTCGAGTGGGTGCATGCGATGCTCCGGCAGTCATGGTGCAAGGCAGCATCGGCTAATGTTAACCAAAAGTCAAGTGCAATCGACTAGTTGGTAAGCTCCGGCGCGCTGGCAACGCGGCGCCGGCATCGTGGCGCCCCGTGACGGCGGGCGGCGCGACAATGGCGGTTCATCCCATCACAGGAGCCCGCCGCACATGGAGCCCGTCTTCACGATCGGCCACTCGAACCGCCCGATCCAGGAATTCATCGACCTGCTGCGCGAGCACCGCGTCGCGCGGCTCCTCGATATCCGCACCGTGCCGAAGTCACGCCACAATCCCCAGTTCGGCCAGGACCAGTTGCCTGCCTCGCTGGCGGACGCCGGCATCGCGTACCAGTACATCGGCGCCCTGGGCGGGCTCCGGCACCCGCGCAAGGATTCGCCGAATGCCGGCTGGCGCAACAAGTCGTTCCGCGGCTATGCGGACTACATGCAGACCGATGCATTCTGGCATGGCGTCGACGAGGTGGCTGCCCTGGCAGGGCGGGAACGCATCGCGCTGATGTGCGCGGAAGCGGTGCCCTGGCGTTGCCACCGCTCGATGGTGGCCGACGCGCTGGCCGTGCGCGGCATCGCGGCCCTGCACATCATCAACCGTGGCAAGACGCGTCCCCATGTGCTGACCGGCTTTGCGCGGGTGGAGGGCGGCAACCTGGTTTATCCGCCCGAACAGGAAGCGCCCCCATGAGGTCCGGTGACGCGATTACTTGGGCTGGCGGGTGACCAGCCAGATCCCGGCGCACACCATGGCGAGCGCGGCCAGGTTCTTCCATTCGAGAATGCTTTCATCCAGGAACAGCGCCGACAGCGCCGCGCCGAACACGGGGATCAGGAAGGCGAACACGCTCACGGTGCCCACCGGGTTGTATTTCAGGAGCAGGCTCCACAAGGTGAACGCAACGGCCGACAGCAGCGCGAGGTAGGCCAGCAGCAGTGCCGGGACCAGCGTCATGTTGCCGACCGTGCCGCCGGTAGCATAGCCACCCGCCAGCAGCGCGGCGCCGCCGATCGCCAGCTGCCAGCCCGTCATGACCATCGCATCCATGCCGGCCGACACCTGCTTGCCGTAGATCGACGCGGCGGACAGCACGAACGCGGCGATCACGATGAAGCCTTCGCCCTGCAGGGTGAAGGCGATATCGAGCGGACCGCTGCCGAGGTTGACGGCGACCACGCCGGCAAAGCCCAGCAGGCAGCCCGCCGCCTTGCGGGGCGACAGCTTGTCGTTGTGGTAGATGAAGTGCGCCAGCAGCACGCTGAAGAAGGTGGTGGTGGCATTCAGGATCGATGCGCGCACGCCCGTCGTGTAAGCCAGGCCGATGTAGAAGAACACGTACTGGAGGCCGGTCTGCGCCAGGCCCAGCATGCCCAGCTGGCGCAGCTGGCGTCCGCTCAGCTGGAAGGCCGGCTTGCGCAGCACGATGGCCAGCAGCACCAGGCACAGGCCGGCGATGAGGAAGCGGTAGCCGGCGAAGATCAGCTTCGAGGGCACGTCGTGCTGGACGATGCCGAGCAGTTCGTAGCCGGTCTTGATGGACGGGTAGGAGCTGCCCCACAGCAGGCAGCACAGCGTGGCCAGCATGAACACGGTGCGCGGGCGCGCGAAGAACGGGCGGGTATTGGAGGAAACAGCGGGATCCATGGTCCTTCACATATGAAATATCGACAAGACCGGGATGATACGTGACATTCCGGCATCCCGCAGGCCAGCCCGCCATGGCCGGTAGTTTGACTGTGTATAATCAGCCGGAGCGACGCTCCTCGGCGTTCGCCGATACCCATGCCGACCACGAACCCATCACTTCCTTGCCGGAGCCATGGTTCGCCCCTGAACGAGGGAGGCGTTTGCTCGTCCGTACGGCTGGCATTCTTTCCCGCGCCCGCGCTGGCGCTGTGCTCGCGAGATCTCGCCCGGCTTTCCCGGGCTCGGTGAGGAACTCCCAGCCGGCCGCCGGCCAGCTGGCCTCCCGGGCCCCATCCTTCCTGCCCATGCCGCCCGCCTGACCGGGCGGACCGATTTGACCGCCCGGCCGCCGGCCGGGCCACTATTGCAGAGATACTCATGAAACCGAACATCGTCGTCTCGTCGCTGGACATGGACCGCCTGGAAGCCTTGCTCGACGCGCTGCCCGCGGCGCAGGCGCAGGCCCAGCAGGCACTGTTGCAGGAACTGTCGCGTGCCGACGTGGTGGAGCCGGAAGGCATGCCGCCGCACGTGGCCACCATGAATTCGCGGGTGCGCTTCGTGCTCGACAAGGACCCCGTGGAGCACGACATGGTGCTGTCCTACCCGAGGGACATGGAAGGCGCCGCGGACCGGCTGTCGATCCTCACCCCGGTCGGCAGCGCGCTGCTCGGCCTGGAGACCGGCAAGAGCATCGCCTGGACGCGGCCCGATGGCGCCGCCTTCACGGTGAAGCTGCTGGAGGTGGTGTACCAGCCCGAGCGTGCCGGCGAGCTGCACCGGTAACGGCGCGGCGGGCGGCGCTCAGGGTGCCGCTGCCGGCGCCGCTCCGTAATACACCGGCGCCCCATCGAACACCACCTCGATGCGGTCCAGCACGAAGCCAGGATCGAGCGCATGCACGCGCAGCACGTGCCGGCCCGGTGGCAGCGCCGGCAGCGGCAGCGTGCGCACGGCGCTGTTCGACAGCACGTTGCGCTTCCATTCGTCGCTGCGGCCCACGGTGGCGAAGTCCAGCGTCACCGGTGCCTGGCCATCGAGCGACACGGCGATGCGCAGCCTGCTGGCCGAGGTCAGCGCATGCACCGGCACGGCCACGATGCGCAAACGGGCCTCGGCCTTCGTGTGGCTGTGGAACGTGTATTCGAGGGCGGGGGCGCCGGCCGGGTCGTCGCGCGGAGGCAGCGAGAAGCCGGCGCGCTGCGCGGTGCCGAGGCTGCCGACATCGACCGGCGTCCAGCCGGTGGCGCTGGCGGCCGCTGCCGGCAGCGTGATGATCCGTTCGTGTTCGGTGGGCACATCGGCGCCGGGCGCGAGCTGTACGCGGGCGGCGAGGCGGCGCTCGCCGCAGCCGACCTGCAGGCCGCCCGTGTTACCGCGGCCGTCGTACGTGACGGCGATGCGCTGCTCGTACCCGTTGGCGGCATCGAGCATGCCGCCGGCCGGCGACAGGCGCAGGCCGGCGGGCACCTGGCCGGCCGACCAGCGCAGCGGCGTGCCGCCGTACTGGATCACCGTCAGCGTTTTCGTCTCCGGCACGCCGCGCGTAAACCACAATGCGCCGCCCTGCGCCGACAGCGGCGTGGGGAAGGCCAGGGCGCAATCGCCGCGCGCCGGCGCCGCATAGGTGGGGAACACCGGGTCCATGAATACGGGGAGGCGGCGCGGCGCGGCGTCCATCATGCCGCGCCATTTGCCGCCGGCCAGCGCGTTGTAGTGCGCGGTATCGGCGGCGATCGCCTGCTGCGCCGCCTTCGCCGCCTGCGCGTAGTGCTGCGCGGACGGCCGGCCCATGCGGGCGTACTGCGCCGCCAAATCCAGCTTCAGGATGCGCGCGTTCAGGTTCGCGCCGGCACGGACCGGGTACAGCACCAGCTGGAAGTACGCATCCTGGCGGTCGGCCGGCAGCGCGGCCCCGATCGCCTGCGCGCGCGACACCAGCGCTTCATAGCGCGCCAGGCGCCGTTCCGCTTCCTCGCCGCCCGACTGCAGGTAGTCCGACTGCCGCGTGGGGGTGGTGGGCTCGGTCTGCGAAAAGCCCATGTATTCGGGCTTGCGCTCCCACGCCAGCGCATAGAACTCGCGCATCACGCCGGCGATGGCGGTTGCCTGGGCGGCGCCGAACTGCTGCGCGAACCACGCCTCCATGTGGGCGTGGGCGGGGCGGTCCAGCTGGCGCTTGTCGAAGGCGGCGTCGAGGAAATACTGGGCCAGGTATTCACCCGGCTTGATGTCGCCGATGTTGGCCACCCAGACGCGGTCGGTGCCGGTGGCGATGGCGCGCTGCAGCTGGTCGCGCACCAGGCCCGGCGCCGTGGTGGCGAGCCACAGGTAGTCATGCGGGCGGCCCCAGTAGGACAGGTGATAGTACAGCCCGGTGCCGCCGCCGCGCGCCGCTTCCCGGGGTGTGCTCAGCTGGTGCAGGTAGCCGTAGTTGTCGTCCGGCCAGACCAGCGTGATATCGTCCGGCACTTGCAGGCCGCTGTTGTAGATGTCGAGGACTTCCTTGTACACCGTCAGTGCCTGCGGGATCTGCGGCAGCGGCTTGCGCCAGGCCTCGGCCAGCAGCTTGCGCTGCACCGCCATCGCCGCGCCGACGCCGGCACGCGCCTCGTCGATCGTGCCCGCGCCTTCCATTGCCGAATCGTGCACGCCGCGGATGCCCATCGAGTACATCGCCTCCGCGCCCTTCGTTTCATCGACGCGGGTCTTCCAGTAGCGGGTGATGGCTTCGCGGTTGGTGAAGAAGTTGAAGTCGCCATCGCGCTTGTTCCACTCGCGCACGTTGTTGCGCATCATCGGCTCGGCATGCGATGTGCCGACGATGATGGCGTAATCCTTCGCCGCCTGCGCGTTGCCGGGCACCTGGTAGAACGGCTTCGTCGAGTCGTGCATGGCGGGCCACACCAGGTTGGCCTTCAGGCGCCACAGCAGCTCGAAGATGCGCGCATAGGTCGCCGGGCCGATATCGCCGGCCGGATCGTAGGTCTTCGCGGCCCATGGCTGCAGGCCCCAGTCCTCGTCGTTGAGGAAAATGCCCCGGTAGCGCACCGATGGCGTATCGGACAGGATGTTCTCGCCGCGTACGGCGACATGCTCGCGCACCGCCGGTTTCACGTCGGCCCACCATTCCCACGCGGAGACGCCCAGTTCGCGGGTCAGGTCGACCGCGCCGAACACGGCGCCGCGCACGTCCGAGCCGGCGATCACCAGCAGCCGCGTGCCCGGCCTGGCACGGGAAGCAATGCCGACCCGCTGGTACCTTTCCCACTGGCCGGCCAGCGCGGTGAAGTCCAGCCCTTCGGCGCGGGCGATCCCGCGCAGCAGTGCCGAATCGTGCCGGCCGATGACGATGCAGACTTCCCTGCAGTCTTCCAGCTTGCCGGCGCGGGCCGCCGCGGCGCCACCGACCGCGCGCAAATCGCGCCGCACGAGGTCGGCCGCGATCCGCATCGTCGCGTGGTCTTCCGCCAGCACGGCGGCGGTGACGCCCTCGCGCGCCAGGTCGAAATCGGCGGCATGGACGTGGCTGGCGGAGAGCAGGGCAATGGCGAGGGCGAGGCAGGTTCGGCGAAGGGGCATGGAGCGTATCGGATCAGCTGTGGAACGCTGATATATTACGCTGCGGCGCTGCATAATCGCCGTGCCCATCGCTCATCATGGTGAGCGCATCGCGAGACCGGGACAGTGCGCTCTCCCGGACCACCACCGGGAGCCGTCATGCCACGTTCGCTAACCTTCCTGCTGTCCGCAGCGTTGCTGCACGCTTCGCCGGCCCGTGCCGATGAAGCCGGCCTGTGGAAGCGCCTGGCCGATGGCGGACATGTCGTGGTGATGCGCCATGCCGTCACCACGCCCGGCATCGGCGACCCCGCCGGCTTCAGGCTGGGCGACTGCGCCACCCAGCGCAACCTGTCGCCGGCCGGGCGGGCCGATGCCGCCGCGATCGGTGCCGCGTTCCGCCGCCACGCGGTGCCGGTCGGCCGCGTGCTGGCCAGCCGCTGGTGCCGCTGCGTGGACACGGCCGAACTGGCCTTCGGCCGTGCCGAACCGGCGCCGATGGTGGACTCGATCTGGCAGGAAGATGCCGCGGTGGCGGACCGCAAAACCGCCGCCGTGCGCACGTACGTGGCTGCCTACCGCGCTCCGGGCAACCTGGTGCTGGTGACGCATGACGTCAACGTGCGGGCGCTGACCGGTACCAGCCTGTCGCAGGGAGAAATGGTGGTGGCGCGGGCGCGGACAGACGGCAGCCTGGAGGTACTGGGTACGCTGGGCGTGCCGCGGGGCCGTTGAAACGCCGGGCGGTCTAGCGGTACAACGCGAACAAACCCATCAGGATCAGCGTGAAGACGAGCCCGCCGACCAGCTGGCCGGCGGCAGCCGGCACGACGGCCGGGCCGCCGTGCGTGACGTGGTCGCGTTTCCCGATGGCGAACGCTTCCTTCAGGTTTTCGGCGCGAACACGGCCGAGCGAAAGCATCCAGATGACCACCCTGCCGAGGTTGTACAGGAATAGTTCCATGAAGACGTACAGTACGAATTCCAGCATGCCGCAATCCCTCAGATGTCGTTCGAGTGCCGTTGGGCGAGGTAGCCCGATGGCGTATCCCTGATACTGCATCGACCGGCTTGCGGGCCGTGTGCCGGCACGCGCAGTGTACCGGCGCCGGCGCAACGCTGGCAAGCGCGCCCCTTCGGCGTGATTCCCGGCACGAGTTTGCGGCGAGCACGGCGGTCGGCGGGCGGTATATGGTTGAGAATGATTCCGGTTGAGAATGATTCCGGTTGAGAATGATTCCGGTTGAGAATGATTCCGGTTGAGAATGATTCGTATTTGCGATACGATGCTGATCTTTTGACAACCACCATCCCCATGCGCGCCGCTCTTCGCCCCCTCGCACTTCTCATCGCCGGCACGCTGCCCGCCGCCGCCAGCCTCGCGGAAACCACGGCTGCCACGATGCCGACGGTCGTCGTCACCGCCGAGGGGGAGGGTAACGAACAGGTGGCGAAGCGCGGCCGTGCCGGGCTGCTGGGCGAGCGCGACGTGCTGGACCAGCCGTTCAGCATCGTGTCCTACACGTCGCAGCGCATGCGCGACCAGCAGGCCGTCACGCTGGCCGAGGTGCTGGGGGGCGATTCGTCGGCCCGCTTCACCGGCCAGACCGGCGGCGTGACCGATTCGTTCTTCCTGCGCGGCTTCCCCGTCAATGAGGGCAACCTGAGCGAAGTGGCGCTGGATGGCGTGTACGGCGTGTCGCCGAACTACCATCTGTCCACCGAATACCTGGAGCGCGTGGAGGTGCTGAAGGGGCCGGGCGCGCTGCTGTACGGGATGTCGCCGAACAGCGGCGTGGGCGGTGTCGTCAACGCCGTGCCGAAGCGTTCGCTGCACAGCGACCTGACGCGGCTGACCTTCGACTACGCCGCCGATGGCCAGTTCGGCACCGCGGTCGACGTCAGCCGCCGGCAGGGCGACTTCGGCATCCGCTTCAACGCGCTGCACCGCCAGGGCGACACGGCGCTGGACAAGCAGGACGCGCGCGCCGAAGTGGCCGCGCTGGCGCTCGATTACCGGGGCCGGCGCCTGCGCGCCACGCTGGACCTGATCGGCCAGTACCGCAAGATCGATGCGCCCACCCGGCCGTTCCTGGTCAGCCCTGGGCTGCCCGTGCCGGCGGCCCCGGATGGTCGCCGCAACGTCACGCAGGAGTGGGGCTGGTGGCGTTCGAGCGATGTGTCGACCCTGGGCCACGTGGAATACGATTTGTCGGACAAGGTGACGGTCTTCGCCGATCTGGGGGCGGCCAAATCGGACGTCGGCCGGCTTTCCGAGCAGACGCCGACCATCCTGAACGCGCAAGGCGACACCTCGGCGATGCCGACGCACTTCAAGTTCCAGATCAATCGCGCCGCGGCGGACGTGGGCTTGCGAGCCGCGCTGCGCACCGGGCAGGTCGACCACGCGCTGGTGCTGATGGCGAACGCGTACCACGACCGGCTGGCCAATGCCAGCAACGCCGGAACCATCATCCGGTCCAGCCTCTACGCCCCAGTCGCGGCGGCGGCCCAGGCGGTGCCGGAACCGGCGCGTGTTCCGAAGCTGTCCGAGTCGACGCTGTCCAGCTTTGCCGTGGCCGATACGCTGGCCCTGTTCGATGGCCGGCTGCAAGCCACGCTGGGCCTGCGCCGGCAAAGCGTGGAATCGGAGAACTTCAACGCCGCCACCGGCTTGCGCACGGCCCGCTACGATGAAACCGCCGTCACGCCGCTGGCGGGCGTCGTGTTCAAGGCCACGCCGCGGCTGTCGCTGTATGCCAACCACATCCAGGGCCTGAGCAAGGGCGATATCGCGCCGAACACGGCCAGCAACGCGGGTCAGGTGTTCGCGCCGTACAAGAGCCGCCAGGTCGAGATCGGCGCCAAGTCCGAGGTCGCCGGCCTGCTGGCCACGCTGGCGGCCTTCCAGATCACCAAGCCGAGCGGCCAGCTGTACGGCACGGTCTACAGTCCCGACAGCGAACAGCGCAACCGCGGCGTGGAGCTGCACCTGTCCGGCGGCGCGGCGCCTGGCGTGCGGCTGCTGGGCGGCGTGACGCTGATCGACGGGGAGCTGACACGCACCAACAATCCGGCCACGCTGGGGCGGCGCCCGCCGGGCGTGGCCAGGGCCATGGCGAACCTGGGCGGAGAATGGGATGCAGGCCCCGTTACGCTCACCGGCGCGCTCACCTACACGGGCAAGGAATACGTCGACCAGGCGAACCTGCAATCGGTGCCATCGTGGACCAGGGTGGATATCGGCGCGCGCTGCGCCACGGTAGTGGCGGGGCGGCCGGTGACGCTGCGGGCGGGCCTGATGAATGCGTTCGACAGGCGCTACTGGGGCGGCGTGGCCTCCTACGGCACGCTGTCGCAGGCGGCGCCGCGTACCGTGCAGCTGAGCGCCGCGATCGATCTCTGAGCGCCAGCGGTGCCGGTCACCGCGCCGCCGGGCAGGTCGGCCGCATCGACCATGAGCGCAGTGAACAGCATCGTTGATGCGGATGAAGGCATTGCGCTATGCTGTGGCGTCCTCCACTCCGGTCAGCCCGACTGTTCGCCCATGCGCCCGTTCCTTCCCGCCATCCTGGCCAGCTGTCTTGCCCTGTGCAATCCCGCCTGGGCCGATCCGCAATTCAAGCTCCTGGTGCTGGCGGCGCCGAACAAGTACCACTACGAATACATCCCGGTCGCGCGCGACAGCTTCGAGCAGCTGGGCAAGCTGCACGCGTTCGGCATGACGTATGCGACCCAGCTGTGGGCGCTGGACGGCGACCTGAAACAGTATGCCGCCATCGTGCTGCTCAATACTTCCGGCGAGGAATTCTCGGAGGCGCAGCGCAGGAAATTCGAGGAATACGTGAACGGCGGCGGCAATGTCGCCATCGTGCACCGGGCCATCATCATCCCGCCAGGCAAATGGCCGTGGTACGAAAAGCTGGTCGGCCGTTCGTTTACGATCCACCCGATGATGCAGACGGCCGTGGTGCGCACCGTCGACCCAACGTTCCCGGCCACCTTCGGGGTACCCGCGCGCTGGATCTGGAGCGACGAGTGGTACGAGCTGGCCAACCCGCACAACGTGGCGATACGGCCCGTATTGAACGTGGATGAACGCAGCTACGATCCGACGAGGATCTGGCCTGGCCAGGTGGCGAAAGGCATGGGCGCCGAGCACCCGGTCAGCTGGTATCACCATGTGGGGGGGGGCAATGGTGCGAACAAGGCCCGCGTGTTCGTCACCGCGCTGGGCCACGACGTCAACATGTACCGCAACCCGCAGTACCTGGACCACCTGTATGGCGGCATCTGGTGGGCCGCCACCGGCAAGGGTATCGCGCCTTAATTACCCTGGCGGCGCCCGCAGGCCAGCGTCGTGTCGGCCGGCGCGAACGCGTCGCCGCGCGGCGTGCCCGGCCGTTCCGCCGACCGGTCGATCCAGCCCAGCGCGCGCCGCCATTCGCGGGCCAGCAGGTCGCGCGGATCCCAGCGGCCGTCGCTGCACAGCACCGTCGCCATCCGCGTGCGGCTGGCCGCGTTCAGGAACCAGCTCATCGGCGGGTCGTCGTTCAGCAGGCCGGCGCCGAAGTGGCCGGGGCGCTTGCGGTCCGCTTCCGGGTAGCGCAGTTCGATCACCCGGCCGGCCGCGCAGCCGCCCAGCAGGCGGATGGTTTCCGCTTCCAGCGCGTGGGCGCGTGCGGTGCGTGTCTGGTACAGCGCGAACGCCGGCGCGCTCAGCTCCATGGCGATCGGCAGCTTGCGCGACCTGGGCTGCGGCTTCGGATCGCAGATCCATTGCGCGCTGCCGGCCGGATCGTTCTCGATGACGATGACGACGATGCGCCGTGCCAGCGCCTGCTGGGCCGGCGTGCCGCCCTGCAGCTTGCCGATCATCGCATTCAGCGCGGCCACGCCGGAATTCTCGAAGTACCCGCCGTCGACCACGTAGTCCCACACCGTGCCGCCGTCCGCGTGGCGGATCGCCGCAGCCGGGCTGACATAGGTGAAGCGGGCGGAGTTGTGGATGGCGCCGGCGCGCGTCAGGCGCGCCGTGGCCAGCGTGCCGTCGAACACGTCGTAGGCATCGGTCGGCACGAAGTGCAGGTCCGACTGCACCACCAGCCGGCCGTCGCCGACCGTGGTGGTATTGAAGATGGTGCGTGGCAGTACGCTCGGCGTGCTCTCCGCCGCGCGCAGCGGCTGCGTGAACCAGGATGCCTGTGCCGGGCTGTGGCGGCCCCAGTCGCGCGCCCAGGCTTCTTCCAGGCCGCGCGAGCGGTCGCAGGCGATGCAGGGCCACGGCAGGAAGCGGGCGATGGTGTCGCTGTACAGCATTTGCGCCACGGCCGGCGCGAGGAAGTCGCGGGCCAGGAAGTCGGTCGGGCGCGGCGCCAGCGGGCCGCTGCCATCGGCCCCGGTCTCGCGCTCGGCCGCCAGCGCGGCCACGTAGGCGGCCAGCCCCAGGCTGCCGCCGGACACGCCGCTGACCGCATACACGTTGCGGGCGAATTCGCGGTCGCGCAGGCGCGCCTGGTTTTCCAGGTTGGTCAGCACCACGCCGGTCCAGAACGCGGCGCGCGAGGCGCCGCCGGCGGCCGCGATCAGGTAGATCGGATCGTCGCCCCGTGCTCCGCGGGCGGCATTCCACGCCTCCAGGTCTTCCGGGAAGGCGGGGCGGGCGCCACTGCCGGCCGGCACGCCGTCGCCCGCCACGAAGTGGTTTTCATTGAAGAACGACAGCACGAAGGCCAGCGCGAACGGCAGCAGCGCCAGCGACGGCCAGCCGCCGCTGCGTGGCCAATAGGTCAGCACGACGCTGCCGAACAGTGTCCAGGAGCCGAGGGCGATCAGCACCAGCGCCGGCGAACCGATCGCGCGGGCGGCGGTTTCGCGGCCGGCCACGGTGGCCAGCAGCACGCCGAAGGAAATCGCGAACATGGCCAGCACGGTGGCAATGGCGCCGCGACTGAGGCTGGCGAAGCGGGGGTAGGGATCGTCGTCGCGGCAAGACCAGCCGGCGTGCGCGGCCGGCAGGTGGCGCCGGAACACCACGAGCCCCAGGAAGGTGAAGGCCAGCGCCGCCGGCGCGACCCAGTAGCGCGGCGAAGGCGTGGCCAGCACGAAGAAGACGGTGATCGGCACCACGCTGAGCAGCCCCAGCAGGCGCGGCAGCCAGCGCGACGCGATATCGGCGAAGCGCTCGTCGATGCAGGGCCGCAGGCGGTCGCGCGGGAAACGCTTGCCGAGCATGATGCGCGCGCAGTACCAGCTGGCGAAGGCCCAGTAGGCCAGGGCGGCGATGAACAGCGCATAGCTGGGCGAGGCCAGCGGATCGGCGGTGCCCGCGCCATCGGGCTCGCCAAAGGCCACCAGCGTTTCACGGGCCTGTTCCAGGCCGAGCAGGATGGCGTTGCCGGCCAGCGTGGTCAGCACCGGGTACAGGCAAAGGTTCAGCGCACCGGCCAGGAAGGCGGTGCGGGTCAGGCGTGGCGAAGTGGTGGCATCGGCGGTCATGGAAGTCCCTGCGGTGGTGTGGAGCACCGCGGGGCACAGCATGACAAAACGTGACGGAAAATACAACCGCACCACCCAGCGTGGCGCGCTCCGGCGAACCGGTTCAGCGGCCGGTGCTGCGCAGCGCGACGGTGGCGGGTTGCAAGCCGTCGGCCGTCACGCGCACCGTGATCGGCCCCCTGGCGCCGGGCCTGGCGCGCACGATGCCCAGCACCAGGCCGTTGAAGGCCGCGCGCTGCGGCGACTGGAACGACACGAAGCTGGTCGGGTCGCCGTTGTCGGTGGCGACCAGTTCGCCGGGGCCCTCGACCGTGAAGCGCACCGCGTTGCTGGCGCGCGGCGCCGTCAGCCCGGCCTTGTCGGCCACGCGCACGGTGATGAACGACAGGTCCTTGCCGTCGCCGGCGATGGTGGCGCGGTCGGCGCTGGCCTGCAGCGCGGCGGGCGCGCCGGCCGTCTTCACGGACGAGCGGGCCCATTCCTTGCCCTCCCGGTAGGCCACCACCTCGATGGTGCCGGGTTCATACGCGACGAAATCCCAGCGCAGGCGATAGGCGTAGGGGGCCTTCTTCAGCCGGCCCTGCGACTTGCCGTTGACGAACAGCTCGGCCTCGTCGCCCGACGTGAACACGTGCACCGGCGTCACTTCGCCGACGCGGTCGGGCCACGTCCAGTGCGGCAGGATGTGCACCATCGGCAGCTCCGGGCGCCAGCGCGCCTGGTACAGGTAGAAGCGGTCCTTCTTGAAGCCGGCCAGGTCGACGATGCCGGAATACGAACTGCGCGCGCCGTAGTACGGCGTCGGCTCGCCCAGGTAGTCGAAACCGGTCCAGACGAATTCGCCGGCCGTGTACGGGTTCTGGTCGAGCGAGGCGAAGGCGCGGTCGGCCGAGCTGCCGAAGTCCGCCGCGAACAGTTCATAGGCCGAGACCTGCTGCGTCTTCGGATCGCCGCCGGCGCCGGGACGTACCGCGGCGCTCAGCGCGCCCGGCACGGGGAACTGGTATTCGCCGCGCGACGACAGGGCCGAGGCGCTTTCCGTGTGCAGGATCGCCTTGCCGGGGAATTTCTCGTGGAACGCCGGGAACTGGCCGGGCAGGGTGCGGATGCCGGTGCCCTGGTAGTTCAGGCTGATCACGTCCATCGTCGCCGGCAGCGGCATGTCCGGCTTGGCCCAGTTCATCGCCGTGGTGGCGGGGCGGCCATCCGGATCTTCCTCGTGCACGATGCCGACCAGCTTGCGGCCGATCGCCGCGCCATGCTCGCCGGTGTACTGCTCGCCCACTTCGTTCCCCACGCTCCACATCACGATCGACGGGTGGTTGCGGTCGCGGCGCAGCATCGAGCGCAGGTCCTGCTCGTGCCAGTCGGGGAAGATGAGGTGGAAGTCGAGCGGCGTCTTCTTGCGCTCCCATGAATCGAACACCTCGTTCTGCACCAGGATGCCCATGCGGTCGGTCAGTTCCAGCAATTGCGGGTCGGGCGGATTGTGGCTCATGCGCACCGCGTTGATGCCCATCTCCTGCATGATCTCCAGCTGGCGCTCGGCGGCGCGGACATTGAAGGCGGCGCCCAGCGCGCCCAGGTCGTGGTGGTTGTTCACGCCGCGGATCGGCACGTGCTCGCCGTTGATATACATGCCCTTGACGCCGTCGAAGCGCAGCTCGCGGATGCCGAACGGCGTTTCATAACGGTCCATCACGCGGCCGTTCTGGCGCACCGTGGTGACGGCCGTGTAGCGGTTCGGCTTCTGCGTTGGCACCGGACCCCACAGGCGCGGGTTCTTCAGCGTGGTCTCGCCGGCCACGGTGGCGCTGGCGCCCGGCGCGACTGTCGTGGTGGGCGACACGACGGTGGCCACGGGCTTGCCGGTGATGCGGCCCTTGTCGTCCAGCGCATACAGTTCGGTGGTCACGTCGGCCGCGGCGGGCGCGCCGCCGGCATTGTCCAGCGTGACGTTCCACGCCACCTGGGCCGACTCCTTCGATACCTTCGGCGTGCGCACCTGCACGCCCCACTGGCCCACGTGCAGCGGCGCGGTCTTCGTCAGCCAGACATTGCGGTACAGGCCCGCGCCGGGATACCAGCGCGCCGATTCCGGCGTGTTGTCGAGGCGGATCGCCAGCTGGTTGTCGCCCGGCTTGAGGTACTTCGTCAAGTCGATGCGGAACGAGTTGTAGCCGTAGGGCCAGCCGCCGGCCAGCCTGCCGTTGATCCAGACCGACGAATAGGCCATCGCGCCGTCGATATCGAGGAAGACCGGCTTGCCGGCATCGGCGCCGGTCACCGTGATCTTGTTGCGGTACCAGGCCGGGCCCCATGTCTTCAGGCGGCCCATGCCGCCATACGGGCCGGTGGTCAGGAACGGGCCTTCGATGGCCCAGTCGTGCGGCAGCGTCACGGCGCGCCAGGCACTGTCGTCGAAACCGGCTTTCGCATAAGGCGCATCGATGGCCGGTTCACTGGCCGGGCGCGCGTGGCGCTTCGCGGGGTCCTTGATGAAGGCGTTGCCGGTCGGGAGGACCCATGGTTTCAGCAGCGGCGCGTTGCCGCGCGCGATGCGCGCCGCTTCTTCCGGCATCGCATCGGCCACTTTTCCATCCGCCGATTCCTTCACTTCGGGACGGATGTCGTACAGGTAGGGCGCCGAATTGCCGTCCGGGTCGCCCAGGTGGAACTTCCAGCCGTCATTGAATGGAATGCGCTGGCGCGGCGACTGCTTGTCAGCCGCTTCCAGCGGTGCCGCCGCGACGGTCATGACGGTGGCCGGCAGCGCGGCCAGGCACAGGGCCGCCAGCAACGGGCGTGCGAACCGGGCAGCCAGCGGCCGCCCATGGGGTACATGCTTCACGAATCCTCCAAGTTGTCTCGCTGCGCTGTCCGATGGGGCTTGGTAGCGTATATCAACGCTATCATTCTCCGTCTTTGTGGGGCGCCGGTACCATGATCCGCTTCCCCCGGCATTATCATTGTTAGCGCAACCAATAGCCAGTGTAGGGATATATGGGCAAGGAGTCAATTGGCGAAAGTTTCCAAAAAATGGGGACTGTCCCCGATTCCAGGAAATGTTTCCAGAAAACGGGGTCTGACCCTAATGCCGTTTAGATAAGCCTACCCCAAGTGCAAATGCCGGGGTCAGACCCGGCGGGTCTGACCCCAGCCCTTCGCCGTTGGGGTGAATGCATGCGCTTTCAATGGGTTGGATAACGCTTAACCAAGCGGCATTAGGGTCGGACCCCGGTTTGAGGAAATCTTTTGCGAGCGCATCGGTGCTTAGCAGTGCGGCTGCTTTGCTTATGACGAAACGCCGCATTACCAACTGCGAAATGGTTCGTTTCGGTTCGCAAGGGGCGCTGGTACGCTGCATTGCGGCTGGGCATTGGGCCCGGTGATGACAGCGGAGAGCACCAATTGACGAAGCAAACTGCGAAGCAGATTCGCCTGAACGCGTTCAACATGAACTGCGTGGGCCATATCCACCACGGCCTGTGGAAGCATCCGCGCGACAATTCCGTCGACTACCGCAAACCGGAGTACTGGATCGAACTGGCGCAGTTGCTGGAGAAGGGCCTGTTCGACGCGGTGTTCCTGGCCGATATCGTCGGCGTCTATGATGTGCTGGGCGACGGCATCGACGTCACGGCGCGCGAGGCGGTGCAGTTGCCCGTCAACGACCCGAGCTACGTAGTGCCGCTGATGGCGCAGGCCACGAAGCACATCGGCTTCGGCGTCACCGCCAACCTCACGTACGAGCACCCGTACCTGTTCGCCCGCCGCTTCGCCACTCTCGATCACCTGACCCGCGGCCGCATCGGCTGGAACATCGTCACCGGATACCTGGACAGCGCGGCGCGCGGCGTGGGCCTGAAGCAGCAGCACGACCACGACGACCGCTACGACCGCGGCGACGACTTCATGGACGCGTTCTACAAGCTGCTCGAAGGCAGCTGGGAAGACGGCGCCGTGCTGGCTGACCGCGAGCGCGGCGTCTACGCCGACCCGGCGAAGATTCACCGGGTCAGCCACGACGGCCCGTTCTACAAGATCGACAACGTCTACAACCTCACCGAACCGTCGCCGCAGCGGACCCCGGTGCTGTACCAGGCAGGGGCATCGAAGCGGGGCAACGCGTTTGCCGGCCGCCACGCCGAGTGCGTGTTCACGGGTGGCCCGGACCGCGCCGCGCTGGCGAAGATCGTCTCCACGATCCGCGGCCAGGCCGTGGAGGCGGGCCGCGAGCGCGACGACGTCAAGATCCTCTCCGGCCTCACCGTGGTAGTCGACACCAATGAAAAGGCGGCGCGGGAAAAATTCGAGGAGTACCGCGGCTATTCCAGCCCGGAGGGGGCGCTGGCGCACATGGTCAGCGGCACCGGCGTGGACTTGAACCGCTTCGGCCTGGACGAGGAAATCACCGAGGAAAAGCTCGAGGCGCTGTATCCGGACCGCCTGCGCCGCGTCGGCGAGGCGCGTGCCGGCCGGTTGGCGGCGGGCACCACGCGCCGCAAGCTGCTCGAAGCGCGCCGTTTCGGCTCGCAGCAGCCGCCCGTGGTCGGCACGCCGTCGCAGGTGGCCGACGAGATCGAGCGGATCGTCGCCGAAACGGACCTCGACGGCTTCAACCTGACCCGCACCGTGGCGCCGGAAAGCTACCGCGACTTCATCGAACTGGTCATCCCCGAGCTGCAAAACCGCGGCCTGTACAAGACCTCGTACAAGGAAGGCACGCTGCGCGAAAAACTGTTCGGCGCCGGCCGCGCGCGCCTGCCCGGCAACCACCACGCAGCGAGGTTCCGCACATGGAAATGACGGCACCCTGGCACCAGGCGGGTAACGACGCCGCGGCACCGCTGCTGCAGGTGCGCAAGCTCGACGTGTGGTATCCGAACGGCGCGGCGGTCCAGGGCTTCGACCTGGACGTGCATCGCAACGAAGTGGTGGCACTGGTCGGCGAATCCGGCTGCGGCAAGTCGACCGCGGCCGGGGCGATCGCGGGCCTGCTGCCGCACCAGGCGCGCGTCGATGGCGCGATCCTGTTCGAAGGGCGCGACCTGCTGGCGGCGCCGGAGCGTGCCTTGCGCGACCTGCGCGGGAACGCGATCGGCATGATCTTCCAGGAGCCGATGACGTCGCTCAATCCGGTGCTGACGATCGGCACGCAGATCGAGGAAGTGCTGCGCCGCCATCGCAGGCTGGGCGCCGCGGCGGCCCGTGCCCGCGCCATCGAACTGCTCGACCTGGTGCGCATTCCCGAGCCGCAGCGCCGGGTCGACGACTACCCGCACCATCTTTCCGGCGGACAGCGGCAGCGTGTGATGATCGCCATCGCCGTCGCCTGCGAACCGCGCCTGCTGATCGCCGACGAACCCACCACCGCGCTCGACGTGACAATCCAGGCCCAGGTGCTGGAGCTGCTGGCCAGCCTGCGCCGGCAGCTGTCGATGTCGCTGCTGCTGATCACGCACGATCTCGCCGTCGTCGGCCAGTGGGCCGACCGGGTGGCCGTCATGCAGCACGGCCGCAAGGTGGAAGAGGGCACGCGCGACGAGGTCTTCTTCGCGCCGCGCCACCGCTACAGCCAGGGCCTGCTGGACTCTTCGCTGCATGTCGATGCCGATTGCCACTACAGCCGCGTGAAGCTGGCCGAGATCCGCCATGCCGTCGATGCGGCCGGCGAACGCAGCTTCAGTTTCACGGAACAGGAGCAACGGCAGCCGGCGCCGCGTCCGGCCGCCATCCACCAGCTGCCGGTCCTCGACGTCCGCAACCTGGTGGCGCAATACTCTTCCCGCTACGGCACCATTTCCGCCGTAAAGGATGTCTCGTTCCAGATCGGCCGTGGCGAAACCCTCGGGCTGGTCGGCGAATCGGGCTGCGGCAAGTCGACGCTGTCGAAGACCATCGTCGGCCTGAACCGCGCCGTCGCGGGCCAGGTAATCCTCGACGGCACCGACATCGCGCCGCTCACCGGCCGCGCGCTGCGCCCGCACCGCGCCAATGTGCAGATGGTATTCCAGGACCCGTACGCGTCGTTGAACCCGCGCCTGCGCATCGGCGACGCGCTGGACGAAGTGCTGGTGGTCCAGAAGGTGCGCGACCGGAACGAGCGGCAGCGCCGGGTCGCGGCGATGCTCGACGCCGTCGGCTTGCCGGCCGCCGCGGCGCGCCGCTATCCGCACGAGTTCTCCGGCGGCCAGCGGCAGCGCATCGGCATCGCCCGCGCGCTGATCCTGCGCCCGAAGCTGCTGATCTGCGACGAACCGGTGTCCGCGCTGGATGTGTCGGTGCGCGCCCAGATCCTCAACCTGTTCGTCGACCTGAAGCACGAGTTCGGGCTGTCGTACCTGTTCATCTCGCACGACCTGTCGGTGATCAACTACATCGCCGACCGCGTAATGGTGATGCAGAAGGGAGAAGCGGTGGAAACGCTGCCGCGCGACGAACTGTTCACCGGCGCGCAGCATCCCTATACCCGCACGCTGATCGCCGCCACGCCGGCCTGGCCCGAGCCGCCGGCGATCCCGCTGGACGGGGCACTGGCCGTCCGCACCGCCTGAATGAACCGCATGAGAGTGTCCCTTGTGAAAGCGTCGTTATGAGAGCCTATATCCAGCGCAGGCTGCTGCAATTCGTGCCCGTCATCCTGGGCATCTGCATCCTCAATTTCATCCTGATCCAGGCCGCGCCGGGCGACCTGGCCGAAGTGGTGGCCGCCGAGTCGGCACAGGTCGAGGGCGCCATCGTCGAAGACCAGGTGGCGCAACTGCGCACCTCGTTCGGCCTGGACGCGCCGCTGCACATGCAGCTGCTGGCCTACCTGGGCCGCCTGTTCACATTCGACCTGGGTTACTCGCACCGCTTCGGCGCCCCGGTGGCCGAACTGATCGGCGACCGGGTCGGCGCCACCGCGCTGCTCGGGCTGACCAGCCTCGCACTGGCCGTCGTGATCGGCGTGCTGCTCGGCGTGCTGTGCGCGCGCTGGCGCAACGGCCGGCTGGACCGCGCCGTGTCCGCGCTGATGGCGCTGTGCTACTCGGTGCCGGTGTTCTGGCTGGCCCTGATGATGGTGGTGCTGTTCGGCGTCACGCTGCAATGGTTCCCCATCGACGGCATGCGCGAGGTGGGCATCGAGGCGCAGGGGCGCTGGAGCGAAGCGCGTGACGTGCTGTGGCACCTGGTACTGCCGGCCACCACGCTGGCGGTCTACTCGATCGCCGTGTACGCCCGCTTCACCCGGGCGTCGATGGTCGACGCGCTGCAGGAAGACTATATCCGCACGGCGCGCTCAAAAGGCTTGTCGGAGCCGGTGGTGGTGTTCCGCCACGCGCTGCGCAACGCCATCCTGCCGGTGCTGACCCTGATCGCCGGCCACTTCGGCGAACTGCTGGCCGGCAGCATCGTCATCGAGACGGTGTTCTCGTGGCCTGGCCTGGGCAAGCTGACCTACGACGCGGTGGTCAACCGCGACACCAACCTGCTGCTGTCGATGCTGTTCCTCAGCTCCCTGCTGGTGATGGCCACCAGCCTGCTGCTGGACATCCTGTACGCCGCGCTGGACCCCCGCATCGAGTTGCGCAAATGAGCCGAACAATGAAGATTCCCCTTTCCGCCGCCGCCGGCCTGGCCATCCTGCTGCTGGTGCTGTTCGCCGCGGTGGCCGCGCCGGTATTCTTTCCGGGCGATCCGCACGACATGGTCGCCACGCCGTACCTGTGGCCGGGCCAGGACTGGGCCCACCCGCTGGGCTCGGACCTGATGGGCCGCGACATCGCCACCGGCCTGGCGCACGGCGCCCGCGTCTCGCTGCTGGTCGGCGCATCGTCGGCCGGCCTGACGCTGCTGATCGGCGTGGTGGTGGGAACGCTGGCCGGTTACTGCGGCGGCTGGGCCGACAACGCGCTGATGCGGGTGACGGATTTCTTCCAGATCGTTCCCCGCTTCCTGCTGGCGATCATCCTGGTGGCCGTGCTGGAACCGTCGATCTGGGTGGTCGTGCTGGCGCTGGGCGTCACGTCATGGGTGCATACCGCCCGCGTGGTGCGCGCCGAGGTGCTGCGGCTGCGCAACCGAGAATACGTGCAGGCCGGCCTGGCGGCGGGCATGAGCCACGCCCGCATCATCCTGCGCCACATCCTGCCGAATGCGCTGACACCGATCATCGTCAGCACCTCGATCGTGGTGGCCGGCTGCATCCTGCTGGAGTCGAGCCTGTCGTTCCTCGGCCTGGGCGATCCGAACGCGCTGAGCTGGGGCGCCATGATCGGCACCGGCCGCGAGGCGATCCGCACCGGCTGGTACATGATCGCCATCCCCGGCGCCGCCACCATGCTGACGGTGTGGGCCCTGAACGTGCTGGGCGACGCGCTGAACGACTATTTCAACCCGAAACTGCGCAATTAAGCTGAACTGAACCGAACTGAACTGGACTGGACTGGACCGACGATGAGCAACGAAGCATTGAATACCCTGCCGACCACGGTAGCGAAGAGTACCGAACAATCCGGCGCGCACGCCTCGATCACCGCCATCGGCCAGGGCCGCGTGCACGTGATCCGCGACGACGCCGAAGCGATCGACGTGGCCACGGCGCTGGCAGCCGCCTTCGCACCCGGCGCCGCACTGCGCGACCGCGAGCGCCGCCTGCCCGTGGCCGAGCTGCGCCAGCTGCGCCTGAGCGGGCTGTGGGGCATCACGGTGCCGCGCGAGTACGGCGGCGCCGGGGTCTCCTATGCCACGCTGGCCAGGGTATTCGCGATCCTGTCCGCGGCGGACGGCTCGATCGGCCAGATCCCGCAGAACCATTACTTCATCCTCGAGATCGTCCGGCACGAGGGCAGCGCGGCGCAGAAGCAATTCTTCTTCGAGCGCGTGCTGGCCGGCGACCATTTCGGCAACGCGCTGGTCGAGCCGGACGTGCGCCGGCCGGAAGACCGCAAGGTCAGCCTGCGCCGCGACGGCGAGGGTTACCGGGTCGATGTCCGCAAGTACTATTCGACCGGCGCGCTGTTCGCGGACTGGGTGCCGGTGGCGGTGGCGGACGAGGAAAAGCGCCACTTCCTGGCGATCTACCCGCGCACGGCCGAAGGCTTGCGCGTCGTCGACGACTGGGCGTCGTTCGGCCAGCGCACCACGGCCAGCGGCACGGTCATCGCCGACAACGCGTACCTGAAGCCGGAATGGCTGGTGCCCCATTCGGTCAATGCCGACCACGTGAAGCCGGTCGGGCCGGTCGGCCAGATCATGCACGCCGGGATCGATACCGGCATCGCCCGCGCCGCCTTCGAGGCCACGGTGGCCTTCATCCGCCAGCGCAATCCGAAGGCGGACGATGCGCCGGCCGAGGCGGTGTGGGAGGAAGACCAGCTGAGCATCCGCGAGATCGGCGACCTGGCCGTTTCCCTGCACGGTACCGAAGCACTGCTGGAACGGGCCGGCCTGCTGGTCGACAAGGCTTACGCGACGGGCCTGGCGGCCGACTGGACCCGCGCCGCGATCGCCGTCTCGGAAGTGCGGGCGGCCAGCACGCACAGCGCGCTGCTGATCACCAATAAACTGTTCGAGCTGGCGGGTACACGTTCGACGGCGCCGGACCACGGCCTGGACCGGCTGTGGCGCGACGCCCGCACCCACACGCTGCACGATCCGGTGCGCTGGCGCCTGTTCGATGTCGGCAATTACTACGTGAACGACAAGGTGCCGCTGCGCCGGCCGAAGTGGGCCGAGCAGCCGAACCAGCCGAAGGCCATGCCGGAAGGGCCGGAACCCCTGACGGGCGAGCTGCCGCAGCCCCGGCTGGCGGCAGGCCTGTGAGGAGGGCGCCGATGCTGCGATCCGACAATCCTGTATTGACCGCGCTGGCCGATCCTTCGCGCCGCCGGCTGTTCCGGTTCGGCGGCGCCGCCCTGGCCGCCGGCATGTTCCCCGGCGCCGCCCTGGCCGCGCCGGAGACGCCCGTGCGTGGCGGCACGCTGGTGGCGATCGCGTTCCCCGAACCGGCCACGCTGGCCACGCACCTGAACGGCGCCAATCCGATCTCGCTGGTCACGTCGAAGATCTACGACCGCCTGTTCGTCGAGGGAAACCAGCATGAGCTGCTGCCGCGCCTCGGCCTTTCCGCCGAACAGTCGGCCGACGGCCTGGACATCACGATCAGGCTGCGCAAGGGTGTCAAGTGGCACGACGGGCATCCGTTCGATGCCGGCGACGTCAAGTTCTCGATCGAGAAGATCTGGCCGCTGCAGTTCTCCACCATCACCAACGCGGTCGCCCGGGTGACGGCGCCCGACGCGCACACGATCGTGCTGAGGCTGAAGGAGAAGTGGCCGATCCTGATGCGCTACCTGGGCCAGAGCGCCGGTCAGATCCTGCCGCAGCACCTGTACGAAGGCACGGATATCGTCACCAATCCGCACAACAACAGGCCGGTGGGCACGGGCCCGTTCCGCTTCAAGGAATGGCAGCGCGGCAGCCACATCGTCCTGGAACGCAATCCGGACTACTACATCGCCGGCCAGCCCTACCTCGACCGCATCGTCTGGAAGGTGATCAACGATTCGGCCAGCCGCGCCGCCGCGCTGGAAACCGGCGCGGCCCATTTCGCCGCGCGCAATCCCATCACGTTCAGCGACGTGGCGCGGCTGAAAGGCCACCGCGACCTGGTGATCGACACGAAGCAGTACGAGCCGAATTCGTACTGGCTGGAGTTCAACCTGCGCGATCCGCTGGTCGGCAAGCTGGCGGTGCGCCAGGCCATCGCCCATGCGATCGACCGCGCGGCGCTGGTGAAGACCGTGTGGGGCGGCTTCGGCGCACCGCTCGATGCGCCGGTGCCATCCGGCGTGGCCGAGTATTTCACGAAGGACGTGCCGAAGTATCCGTTCGATCCGAAGCGCGCCGAACAGCTGCTGGACGCCGCCGGGTTCCCCCGCAAGGCCGGCGGCTGGCGCTTCAAGCTGACCCACGACTTCATTCCGTTCGGCGACGACTACCGGCGTACCGGCGAGTTCGTGCGGCAGGCGCTGCGCAAGGTAGGCATCGATGCATCGCTCGGCGGCAAGGACCTGTCGACGTGGACGCGCGACGTGTTCACCGACCGCAAGTTCCAGGTGATCAGCACGTGGGGCGGCTGGTCGCGCGATCCCCAGGCCAGCCTGGACGTGCGCTTCGGCCAGCGCGGCGACCGGCGCGGCGTCCCGTGGAGCAAGGTGTCCGGCTACAGCAACAAGGAGATCGATGCGCTGCTGGAACCGACCCGCTCGGGCGCCGACCCCGCCCTGCGCAAGGTGAACTACAAGCGCGTGCAGCAGATCGTGCAGGCCGAACTGCCGGTGCTGCCGCTGCTCGAAGTGTATTTCTTCTCGGTGTACAACCGGCGTTTGCGGAATGCGGACGAACTCCCGTACCCGACGCGCAACAACTTCGCCAACGTGTGGCTGGCGAAGGCATGATCATGACAATCAAGGACAGGGTGCAAGGATAGCAATGAGCGACTACAACCAACTGGGGCGCAGCGGCCTGCGCGTCTCTCCGCTGTGCCTCGGCACGATGATGTTCGGCGGCGCCACGGGAGAGACCGAGGCCCGCGCCATCATCGACGATGCGCATGAACACGGCATCAACTTCATCGACACGGCCGACGTATACAACGGCGGCGAATCGGAACGCGTGGCCGGCCGGGCCATCGCCGCGCGGCGCGACAAGTGGGTGCTGGCGACCAAGGTCGGCCACAAGGCCGGCGACGGGCCGAACCAGTCGGGCCTGTCGCGCGGCCGCGTGCTGCACGCGGCCGAACAAAGCCTGGCGCGCCTGGGCACGGACTACATCGATATCTATTACCTGCATCGCCCCGATGCGCTGACACCCCTGGAAGAAACCTTGCGCGCCCTGGGCGACCTGCTTGCCCAGGGCAAGATCCGCTACTACGGACTGTCCAACTTCCAGGGCTGGCAGATCGCCGAGGTGGCGCACCTGGCGCGGCAGCTGGGCATCGCCGGGCCCGTCGTCACACAGCCTTACTACAACGCGGCGAACCGGATGCCGGAAGTGGAACACCTGCCGGCCGCCGCCCATTTCGGCCTGGGCGTGGTGCCTTACAGCCCGCTGGCGCGCGGCGTGCTGACGGGGAAGTACCGTCCCGGCGCGGCGCCGGAAGAGGGCAGCCGTATCGCCCGCAACGATACGCGTGCCTTGCAGACCGAGTGGCGGCCGGAGTCGCTGGCGCTGGCCCAGGCCATCGGCGAAGCGGCGCAGGCGCGCGGCATCACGACCGCCGAGTTCGCGTTTGCCTGGGTATCGAACAACCGGCTTGTGTCGTCCGCGATCGGCGGCCCGCGCACGCTCGACCAGTGGCGCAACTACCGTGCCGCGCTGCGCTACCGTTTCACCGCCGAGGATGAGGCGCTGTTCGACCGGCTGGTGCCGCCCGGGCACCCCAGCACGCCCGGCTATACCGACCCGGCCTATCCGGTGACGGGCCGGGTGGCGCGGGCATGACGGCGGCGGCACCCGAACCATCCGCATCGCCGCAGTCTTCAGCGCAGGTTCCCGCGCAGTTTTCAGAATACGTCGACGTCCACGCGATGCCCCGCGTGCTGGGGCGCCTGCTGCGGCTGGCGCTGCGGCATCCGTGGCGCTGCGCCGCCGCGGTGGCGTGTGCCCTCGGCGCGGCGGTCTTCAACCTGGTCATGCCCCGGCTGCTGGGCCAGGCCGTCGACCAGGCGGGTCACCCTGGTGGCGCAACCCTGGCCGATGCCGGACAGGCGCTGACCTGGACGGCACTGCTCATCGTGGCGGCGTGCGCCATGCGCGGCACGCTGACCGGCCTGCAGGGATATTGCGGGGAAACGCTGTCGCAGCGCGTGGCCTACGACCTGCGGCTGGCGTTCTTCGACAAGCTGCAGCAGCTGTCGTTCGGTTATCACGACCGCATCCACACGGGCGACCTGATCGCCCGTGGCATGCTGGACCTGGAAGGCGTGCGCGCCTTCTTTGAATTCGGCGTGCTGCGCGCCATTACCCTGGCGCTGCTGCTGGGCGTCGGCTCGTGGCGGCTGCTCAGTGTCGATGCCAGCCTCGGCGTGCTGGCGCTGTCCTTCGTGCCGTTCGTGCTGGCCATCGCCGCGGGTGCCGCCGTGCGGCTGCGCGCCAGCTGGCAACGCCTGCAGAAAATGATGGCCGAGCTCACGCTGCGGATGGAAGAAAACCTGCAGGGCGTGCGGGTGGTGCGCGCCTTTCATTCGAGCCTGGCCGAACTGGCGCGCTTCGACGAGATCTCCCGGCGCGCGCTGCGGCTGTCGAACGCCCGCATCACCGAGCGGATGGGATCGATCAGCCTGATGACGTTCTTCTATTACGTGTCGCTGGCGCTGGTGCTGTGGGTGGGCGGGCGGCGCGTGGCCACGGGCGAACTGACGGTCGGCGCGCTGACCGAGTTCCTCACCTTCATCACGATCCTGCAGCAGCCGCTGCGCCAGGTCGGCATGGTAGTCAATTCCAGCGCGCGCGCCACGGGATCGGGCGCGCGGCTGTTCGAAGTGCTGGATGCGGTGCCGGAGATCGCCGACCGCCCCGGCGCGGCGCACCTGCCGGCGGGGCCAAAGACGCTGCGCTTCGAGAACGTCGGTTTCCGCTACGTGGAAGGCGGCCGGGAGGTGCTGCGCGATGTCAGTTTCACGGTGGCGCCGGGGCAGGTGCTCGGCATCGTCGGCGCCCCGGGTAGCGGCAAGTCGACCATCGCGCACCTGGTGTCGCGCTTCTACGATGCCGGCAGCGGCCGGGTCACGCTGGGTGGGCGTGACGTGCGCGACGTCTCGCTGGCCTCGCTGCGCCGCGACGTGGCGCTGGTCCAGCAGGAGAACTTCCTGTTCGATACGTCGGTGCACGACAACGTGGCTTATGCATCGCCTGACGCCAGCGCGGCGACCGTGACGGCCGCCGCGGGCATCGCGCAGATCCACGACCATGTCGCGCGGCTGCCGCATGGCTATGCCACGCGCGTCGGCGAACGGGGCGCCGCACTGTCCGGCGGCCAGCGCCAGCGGATGACGATCGCCCGGGCACTGGTTGGCGACCCGTCGGTGGTCGTGCTGGACGATTCCACCGCCGCCATCGACCCCGTCACCGAGGCCAGGGTGCGCGAGGCGCTGCGCGAAGCCTGCCGCGACGCGGCCACCGTGATCATCGCCCACCGCCTCGGCGCGCTGCGGCATGCCGATCACATCATCGTGCTCGATGGCGGCGCGATCGTGGAGCGGGGCGACCACGCGTCGCTGCTGGCGGCCGGCGGCCGTTATGCCGAGCTGTGGGCGCTGCAGCACCGCACGGCGCGCGACGGCCTGGACGGTGCCCGGAACGACCGACGGTATGACAGAAAATACGACAGGCAGCACGACGGCGCGCCGGAAATGGACGAACCATTGGCGGGAGTGGGCACATGAGCGCTTTCGTGAATGACGATGTGCGCGGGCAGGAGGAGGAAGTCTTCGCCCGCTTCGACCGCAGCGTGACGGCGCGGCTGTGGCAATTCATGCATGGCCACCGCGCCATGCTGGCGGTGGTCGTGCTGCTCGTGCTGCTCTACACGGTGGTGCAGGTGCTGATCCCGGTCGCCATCCGGCACGCGGTCGACAGCGCGCTGGGACGGTCGGCGCATGCCTTCGACACGGTGCTGTCGGCGTTCGCACTGCTGGTCGTGGTGAATGCGATACTGACCTTCTTCCAGGAATGGCTGGCGGCGCGGCTGGCGCAGCGGGTGATCTTCGACCTGCGCCGCGCCATGTTTGCCCACCTGCAGCGCGTGTCGCTGGCCATCCTCGACCAGACGCATGTCGGCCGGCTGATGGCGCGGCTGCAGGGCGACGTCAACGCGCTGCAGGAATTCATGGAAACCTCCGTCACGGCCCTGGGCGAGCTGTTCCTGCTGGCGGGGCTGGTGATCCTGCTGCTGGCGATGGACTTCCAGCTAGGCCTGCTGACACTGGGCGTGGTGCCGGCGCTGCTGGTGCTGCGGCACGCGTGGCTGCCCTGGGCGAAACGGGTGTTCGCGCGGTCGCGCGAGGCGTCGTCCTCGGTGAACGCGGCGCTCGCGGAAAACATCAACGGCATCCGCACCGTGCAGGAAAACCGGCGCGAAGCCGTCAACCTGCGGCGCTACGAGGAACGGGCGCGCGAGAACCTGGAAGCGCAGACCGGTGCCTCGCTGGTGTCGCAGGTGATGATGCCGGCCGTCGACCTGCTGACGGGACTGGCGATGGCCGTGGTGGTCGTGGTGGGCGGCCGTGCCGTGCTGGCCGGCGAGCAGGACGTCGGCGTCATGCTGGCCTTCATCTTCTGCGTGCAGCGCTGCTTCGACCCGATCCGCACGCTGGCCATGCAGTACACGGTGATGCAGCGGGCCATGGCGTCCGGCCAGCGCATCATCGAAGTGCTGGAAGTGCCCGTCACGCTGGAAGACCGCCCGGACGCGGCGGCGTGGACGGATGCACCGCCATCGGTGGCGTTCGAGCACGTGACGTTCGGCTACCGGCCCGGCCAGCCGGTGCTGCATGACCTGAACCTGCGGATCGCGCCGTACCAGACCGTCGCCCTGGTCGGGCCGACCGGCTCCGGCAAGACCAGCATCGCCGCGCTGGTGCACCGCTTCTACGACGCCTGGCAGGGTTCGGTGGCGGTGGGCGGGCGCGACGTGCGCGAACTGGCGCTCGATTCGCTGGGCCGGCACGTCGGCATGGTGCTGCAGGAGCCGTTCCTGTTCAGCGGCAGCGTGGCCGACAACGTCGCCTACGGCCTGGCCGGCGCCACCCGCGAGCAGGTGATCGATGCCTGCAAGGCGGTGCATGCGCACGGCTTCATCGCCGCGCTGCCGCAGGGGTATGACACGCAGCTGGGCCAGCGCGGGCGCAACCTGTCGGTCGGCCAGCGGCAACTGCTCAGCTTTGCGCGCGCGCTGCTGGCGTCGCCGAAGATCCTGATCCTGGACGAAGCCACCGCCAACATCGACAGTTTCACGGAACAGGAAATCGGTCGCGCGCTGAACGTGCTGCGCCAGGGCCGCACGACGATCATCATCGCCCACCGGCTGGCCACCATCCGCGACGCCGATCTGATCGTGGTGCTGGACGGCGGCCGCATCGTCGAGCAGGGCAACCACCGGCAACTGCTGGCGCGGGGCGGCATGTACGCGGCCCTGCACCGCAGCAGCAGTGCCTCGTTCGACGACCTGGTGCCGGGATAGCGTAAACGTGAGATACGGCGGGCAGGATCACCCTTGCACCTGTTCCTTCGCTGCCCGCCGCACCGGTTCACGCGGGGCCGAATGTCGCCGGCGAGAATCGCACGGTGACGGCCTCGAGGTGATCCAGGACGTTCCCGAACGAACCGCTGAATCCCAGCAGTCGCGTGCACTCGTCTGCCGGCTCGGTCCAGTAGCCTTGTCCATCGCAGCCCTGGGGGTCGGCCGGGCAAGTGACTTCGAAATCCGCGCCCTTGAAGGATATCCAGTTCACCACATTACCGAATCTTGTCTGGATACTGGTGATGCGCTGGTTCGGTTGCAAGGTCAAGGTGCTCTGGTTATCGCCTCCATCGCCGCCGCGCCGGTCCATTCTATGCATGATTCCGCCCCTGGAATACGTGGTGGTGATGGAATCGATCACATTTCCGCCCCATCCGACAATCTCTGCAATCCTGGTTTTCTGGCGAACGTGGTCCGCCGATACGTCGCTGAAAAAATGATCGCCGCCGCCGCCGGACAAGGAGGTGGTGCCAAGCGTGTAATTGAGGACCGGCGGCGTCCAGCCACTGGAGTTCAAGTCGGGGTTGGTGTATTCCTTGGTCGGGTCTTTCTCCATTTGCTTGAACATAGTCTTCAGGGTCTGGATATCCGACAGCAGCAGTTTCTTGTGCTCGGTAAGTTTAGTATCGCCGCGGTACGCGTAGAACTGGTAAAGATCCTCGAGTTCCGTGACGCTGGCGGCCAGGCTATTGGCCTTTGCAAACAGGACCGATAAACCGGGCTCATCGGGGGTGCCGACGAACAGCGCGACGTTATCCTGGATCGTCAGGAAGTCATCGATCAGCGGCGGCGGAAAATCCGGAACCCTGACATAACTGGACGTGGCATAGGACAAGGTGACGAGGTCGGTGGCGGAAACCTTCGATGGGAAATCCAGTGCGAACTGGACGATATCGTCGGCATCCGGCGCCTTGGCTGTCGAGCCCCGGACGAATTGCGTCAACGACTTGGTCGTTTCGATATTCCTGAAGGCATTTTGCAGGTTGACCTGGAGGGAAGCCTCGATGGTGCCCTGCGTACTGATGCCATTGACATTCAACGTGGTCAGGACGTCGGTCTGTTCATCCGTGGTCCTGGATTGGAAGGAGAATACGGCGGCATATTCGCCGCCCCGCTCGATGGCGCTGACAAAGCTGTCGCCGTAGATCCTGAAAAAGGTCCTGGCATCGTCCGGCGCGGTGATCTTGAGTGAAACACTGTCGAATTGAGTGCCTTGTGTAACGGCTTTTGCATACGCAACCAGGTGAACGCTGGTGCGCGTTACCTTCAGTTTGCTGACAAACTCGGATTTTGCATCGACTGAACCGAATCCGCATGATGCCGAGACCGATGCGGAAATCGACAGCGCATTGCTGATCTCCTCCATCGTCGTACAGATCGTGTAGGTCATGGCGCTGCTCGCGCCCGTGGAGCTGGTCGTCCCCGTGACAGCAGCGCTGCGGATAGCGCTCATGAACGAGTCGTACCCTTGAAAGACGCTGGCTGGGCCGTCCATTGACGCTGCTTCGACAGCCTCCAGGCCATCGTCGGCCGGAACGCTACCGGCGGCTGTGGCGGTTGTCACGTATTCCTCGAATGTGCTTTGCATGTTGATTCCTCGGTTAGTCAGGACAAATTGGCGGACCGGTCGGGCGTGCGGCCGAGATAATGAAAATACGCATCGACAGGATCATGGGGATTGATCGACGAGCGTTGCGCTGGTCGATCAATCGATGTTGCCCGGTTCATGATCGCGCTTGTGTTTCCCCGGTTTTCGTCGAGTGGACCGATTGTATTTCCGGGGTGGGCCGCGGTCTGTCCCCACAACTGGCGACACGGCGTTTGTCCCCAGAACTGGTGACACGGAAACAGCTTTCCCTGTCGGTGAATGACACGGGATGTGGCATGATGGGGAACCCGCACCGTGCCTGGCGCGCACGGGCGTCACTCTTTCAGGCCCGCCCCGCGCCGACTTTCGGCTTCCTCATGCACACAACGTCCAGCAACGGCGTCATCCAGGTCGTCCTCGTGGAAGACGATGTCAATTTCCAGCACATGGTGCGGCATATGATCGATGGCGCACCCGACATGACATTGCTGGCGGTCGCCAGCACGCGTGCGCAGGGCATGCAGCTGCTCGACGTGCTGCACATCGATGTGTTACTGGTCGATCTGGGTTTGCCGGACGGTTCAGGCATCGATGTGATCCATTCGGCACACTTGAAGCAGCCGGATTGCGGCATCATGGTGTGCACTGTCTTTGGCGATGAAATGCATGTGATGCAATCGCTGGAAGCCGGTGCCAGCGGCTACCTGCTCAAGGATAGCGCGGCGCACAGCATGGTCGTGGAGATCCGCAGCCTGCATCTGGGCGGCAGTCCCATCAGCCCGATCATTGCACGCCAGATCCTGATGCGCTTTCGAGAAAAGAATCCCGTGGTGCCGGCGCCGTTGCCGTCATTGCCGAAACCATCGCGGCCTCCGCTGTCGGCCCGCGAGCAGCAGGTCCTGGAATTGATCACCAAGGGCTTCACCGCCGATGAAATCGCGGAGCTGATCTCGGTCTCGCGTCACACGGTGCTGACCTTCGTGCGCCGTATTTACAGGAAACTCCAGGTAACATCCAAGGCCGAGGCGATCTACGAGGCCAGGCACCAGGGCTTGCTGGAAGACTGAAGCGATGCGACGGGTGCTGGCCGTGATGATGTTGTGCAGCCTGTTTCGCCTCGCGTGGGCGCAAGCCGGGGCACCACGGGCCGAAATGCCCCTGCACCTGACCGAGGCTGACATCATGGTCGCCGGGGGCCGCGGATATTCCGACCCGCCCTATGAAATTGACGTCGACCAGTTGCGGGGCCAGTGGCGCAGGGTCGCGTTGCCACATGCGCTGATTCGCCAGCTTACTCCGCTGGCCAGCCAGGACAGCTCGACCGGCCCGGCAACGGTGGTGATCTGGTATCGCCTGCAGGTCCCCGCCTTCCCGGCTTCCGCCACGCCAGGTTACCTGTACATACCGCGCTGGAAAACCGATGGGCAGATCGCCGTGTATGGCGACAAACGGCTGTTGTACCAGTCGCACCAGAATACCTACTGGAACGGCTGGAACATTCCCCTCTGGATCGCACTGGCCGACACATCGAACGTCCCGCCGCCACGGACCATTTTCCTGCGCATAGAGCGTCCCAGCACGTCCGGCGGTGGCATTTCCACGGTCTGGCTGGGCTCCGACGCCCTGAACTGGCGCTACCGGGCGCGCTACCTGGTGCAGGTACAACTGCCCTATACCAGCAGCGCAGCCTTCCTGGCCGTCGGCGTGTTTTCCTTCTTCGTATGGTTGCGCCTGCGAAGCGAAACCATTTACCTGCTGTTCTTCGCCATATCGGTTGCCTCGTTCCTGCGCACCCTGCATTACCACGTGGGTGAAAGTCGCCTGCCGGTCAGCGATGAATGGTTTACCTGGCTGACCATCAATGCGATTTTCTGGATGGTACTCGTCACCCACTTCTTCCTGAACCATCTCCATCGGCACCCCGTGCCCTGGCTGGATCGGACAGTCTGCACGGTCACCGCCTGCGTTGCGGTCATTACCTTGCCGACGTTCGCAACCATTCTCGATGCCTATACCTTGGCGCCATTGGCCTACATCGTCCTGATGTTCGTTGGCACCGCAGTGGGAGCCGTAGGTGGCTATCAATGCTGGCGCAGCCACTCGAACGATGGCCTGCTGCTCAGTATCTGGGGCATTGTCGGGCTATTGCTGGGTGTTTATGACTGGCTCCTGCAGAATAATTACGTGGATATCGAGAACATCTATCTGGGCCCCTACAACAACATCGGCGCCTTCCTGATCTTCATGTACATCATCTATCGCCGCTTCCTGGAAGCCAACGACAGCGTCAGGCTGGTCAATGCCGGACTGCAGCAGCGCTTGCAGGAGCGTGAAGATGAACTGCAGGAAAGCCACCGCAGGCTGCGTGAAATCGCCCTTGTCCAGACCCTCCACGATGAACGGCAGCGCCTGACGCAGGATATGCACGACGGCATGGGTTCTTCGCTGCTCACCGCGCTGCTGGCCGTGGAGCGCGGCCACACCGATCCCGCGATGGTCGCCGACATCCTGAAGAATTGCATCGACGATTTGAAGCTCACGATCGACTCGATGGAGCCGGTGCAGGCCGACCTGCTGCTGCTGCTGGCGACATTGCGATTCCGCCTGGGCCCGCGGCTGGAGAGCGCCGGCATCAACCTGCGCTGGGAGGTGCAGAATGTACCGGTCATCGAATGGATCGATCCCCGCAATGCGCTGCACATCCTGCGCATCCTGCAGGAGGGATTCGCCAATATCGTCAAGCACGCGGAAGCGACGGAAGTGCGCGTCACTACCTGTGTCGAGGCCGATGCCGTACTGGTCGTCATTAGCGACAACGGCGTGGGTTTTTCGCTGGAGGCGGGGCTGGGCAAGGAGGGCAAGGGGCTGCGTAACCAGCTGCGCAGGGCGGCCTCGATCGGTGCGGGGATCATGCTGGAGTCGGATGCTGCCGGCACGCGCCTGACCTTGCGTCTGCCGGTCGAACGGAAGCTCGACCCGATGGCATCGAAACGGCAATAGGCCGCGCCTGAACAGTTCCGCGCAATCCGCACGGGGGAGATCTTTACCTGGCTGGGTGAGATGGAGGCCGCGCCGCTATCGTGCGAACCGGTCCCCTCATCGTTGCCCAGGCCAGGCCGGCCGGTACACCACGCCGGGCACCTGCAGGAGGCCAGCTACTGCGGCGCCACCTGCAGCCCCGGCGCGAACATGTCGATGAAGCGGTAGGCAAAGCTGGGCAGGAACACGCCGTTGCGCACGCCCAGCATCGTCGTGCACGAGCCGAACAGTTCGCCGTCCGTCTCCAGCACGTGCAGGCCGGACTGCGCCAGGTCGTCAAGCGCCATCTCGGCGACGATGCCGATGCCCAGGCCGCGCCGCACGTAGGTCTTGATCACGTCGGCATCCATCGCCGTCAGCCGGAGGTCGGGCACCAGGCCGCCCTGCCGGAACGCTGCGTCCACGCATTTGCGGCCGGTGAACTGTTCGTTGTAGGTGATCAGCGGGTGGGCGGCGATGTCGGCCAGCGTGACCGGGGTGCGCGCCAGCAGCGGATGGCCGGCCGGCACCACCACGCGGTGGCTCCATGTAAAGCAGGGGAATGCCCGCACGGCGGACGCCGCGTCCAGCGCCTCGGAGGCGATGCCGATGTCGGCGTCGCCTTCGCTGACCATCGCGGCGATCTGGCGCGGCGTGCCCTGGTGCAGTTCCAGCGTGACCTTCGGATAGGCGCGGTTGAATTCCTCGACCACTTTCGGCAGCGTGTACCGCGCCTGCGTGTGCGTGGCGGCGATTACCAGGCGGCCGCTGTCCACGCCCGCATACTGGCTGGCATAGCGGCGCAGGTTTTCCGTCTCCTGCAGGATGCGGCCGACGATCTGCACCGCGCCGTCGCCGGCACGCGTCAGCGCCGTCAGGCGCTTGCCGGAACGGACGAACAGTTCGATGCCCAGTTCATCCTCCAGGTCCTTGATCTGCTTGCTCACGCCCGACTGCGACGTGTACAGCACGGCCGCCACTTCGGTCAGGTTCAGGTTGTTGCGCACGGCTTCGCGCACGAAGCGCAGCTGCTGGAAATTCATCGGTCCCTCCGGTCACTATCACGCCACCATGATAGTTATCCATGCGCGAATGACAACGAAGCGTTCCGAATATGGATATCGAAAACGTGCACGGCTACTTTGCAAAGCGGTGCGGAGCCGCCGATCCATATATCGGCGGCGTTCATATCGATTCCACTTTTGATTGTTTGTGCAACGCGGCACGGTTCGGTAACTTGCGATTCACCATTCCCATCGCATCCATCGAAAGAGAGAACCGCACGTGTACCAGGCAGAGTCGAACACCCAGAAGAAGAACCGGAACAACAGAGGCCGCGGCGCGCTGACCGCCAGCGCGGCGGCGGCGGCGGCCCTGTGCGCCATGCTGGCACCGGCGCACGCGGCATCGGTTGCCGCGGCCGTTGCCGCCGTGGAGGCGGCGCCCGCGCTGGCCGTCGCCATGGCGGAGCAGGCCGAGGTGGCCGGGGCCGCGGCTGCCGCGAGCGCGGCGGCGGAAGCCGAATCCGGCATCGCGATGGCCGGTACCGTGCACGTCGCCGGCAAGGCCCTGAACGGCGCCGACCGCGCCAGGCTGCGGCTGGACGAGGTACCGGGCGGCGTCAGCGTCGTCAGCCAGGAGCGGGTCGAGCGGGGCCGCGTGTTCACCAACGAAGACGTGCTGGCCTTCCAGCCGGGCGTGTATGCCCAGGCGGCCGGCGGCACCGACGGCATCAAGATCTCGATCCGCGGTTCGGCCATCAACCGCGGCACCAATTTCTTCCGTTCCGGCACGCTGTTCCTGTTCGACGGCCTGCCCGTCACGGGGCCGGGCGGCACGCCGTATGAACTGTTCGAGCCGCTCGGCCTGTCGCGCACCGAGATCCTGCGCGGTGCCAACGCGTTCGACGCGGGCGCGCTGATGCTGGGCGGCGCGATCAACTACGTGACGCGGACCGGCCGCGATGCCGCGCCCTTCGAGGCGCGCGTGGAGGCCGGCAGCTTCGGCTACAAGAAAGTGGCCGTCAGTTCGGGCCGCGCGATCGGCGACTGGGATTACTACGTGGCCGGCATCGCCTCCGAGCGGGATGGCTACCAGGCGCTGTCGCAGGGCGAGTCGCGCGGCTTCATCGGCAACCTCGGCTACAGGATCGCCCCGAACCTGGATACGCGCTTCTACTTCCGCTACCGGAAGACCGACAACTGGCAACCGGGCGCGCTGACCGTGGCGCAGGTGGAACAGGACCCGCGCCAGGCCAACCCGGTCGCCGTTGCGCAGAACGCGCACCGCAACCAGCCCGGTTCGCGCTGGCTGGCCAACAAGACCACCTGGACCATCGACGACGCTTCGTCGCTGGAGGCGGGCCTGGTGGTGCACGACTACCCGATCGACCAGCAACTGGCCGTCAATGTCGGCAGCTGGGGCTTCGCCGACACCTCGTTCTCGCTGCAGTACGCGCGCCGCGATACGCTGTTCGGCAAGCGCAGCGAAACCAGGGTGGGCGCCTTGTCGACCAGTCACCTGAACCATGGCTGGCTCGATACGCGGGTGCGCATCCCGGCGGCGGCCACCGCCGCGCTGCCGGTCGGCACCCTGATCCGGCGCGCCGAGTACGATGGCGAAGACCACGTGCTCCATGCCGGCAACGACCTGGAAGTGGCGCCCGGCCTGTGGCTGACGACCGGCGTTTCCGCCATCAAGACCAAGCGCTATACGGAAGTGGTGTATCCGGTCACGAACGAACCGTACCGCCGCAGCACCACGGCGCTGGCGCCGCGTGCCGGGCTGCGCTACACCTTCGACAACGAGATCCAGGTGTTCGGCAACGTCAGCCGCTCGGTCGAGCCGCCGAACTCCTGGGCCTTCCTGACGATTCCGCCCACCTTCACGACCGGCCCCGCCACCGGCCTGTCGCGGCGCGGCCTGGACTTGAAGGACCAGAAGGCCAACAGCGTGGAACTGGGCACGCGCGGCCGCGCCTTCGACTCGAACTGGAGCCTGTCGGTGTACCGCGCGCTGGTGAAAAACGAGCTGCTGTCGGTCGAGGTGATTCCCGCCTCGGCGACATCGGCGGCGATCACGGCCGAGTCGAATGCCACGCCCACCGTCCACCAGGGCATCGAGGCGGGGCTCGAATCGCAGCTGTGGGAGGGCGGCGCGGCGGGCCGGCTGTCGGCGCGCCAGTCGTTCACGCTGAACGACTTCTATTTCCGCAACGATGCCCGCTTCGGCCGCAATACGCTGCCGGGAATCCCGAAACGCTTCTACCAGGGCGAACTGCAGTACGAGCACCCGGGCGGTTTCTACGGCGGACTGTCGGTGCAGGCGGCGTCGCGGATCGATGTCGACTACGCCAACTCGTTCCGCACCCATGGCTACGGCATCGTCAACGCCAGCGTCGGCTACGACCATCCGCGCGACGGCTGGAAGGTGTTCGTCGACCTGCGTAACCTGGCCAACAAGCATTATGTATCGAGCGTGGCGCCGGCCTACAACGACGCGGGCACCGACCAGCGCCGTTCGGCGCCCGGCGAAGGCTTCGGCGTGTACGCCGGCATCCAGTACGCATTCCGTTGAACGGAGAAACCATGAGCGATATCCACGCATCTTTCCACCCGGCCGCATACCGGCCGGAGCCGGCTCCAACGGCCGCCCAATGGACCACCGAGGCCTTGCGCGAGCGTTTCCGGCCGGTGTTCGAGCGCATCGCGCTGGGCGCCGTCGAGCGCGAGCAGCAGCGCCGCCTGCCGTTCGACGAAGTACGGCTGCTGCGCGAAGCGGGCTTCGGCGCGCTGCGCATCCCGCGCAGCTATGGGGGCCTGGGCGCGACACTGCCGCAGTTCTTCACGCTGCTGCTGGACCTGGCGACCGCCGATTCGAATGTCTCGCACCTGCTGCGCGGTCACTTCTCCTTCCTGGAAAGCCGTCTGAACCACGAGGACGAAGCCACCCGCGCATTCTGGTTCCCCAAGGTGGCCGACGGGGCGCTGATCGGCTACGCGATGGCCGAGCAGTCCGCCAGCACCACGATCGGCACCACCATCGTCCGCGATGGCGACGGCTGGCTGCTGAACGGCAAGAAGTTCTACAGCACCGGCACCATCTACGCCGACTGGATCGTGGCGACGGCGAAGGATGGCGAGCAGCTGGCCAGCATCGCCTTTCCCGCCACCTTGCCGGGCGTGACCCGCCTGGACGACTGGGACGGTTTCGGCCAGCGCATGACCGGCAGCGGCACTACTGTATTCGACAACGTGCGGCTGCGCGACGAGCACGTGGTGCGGCGCTTCGACGGCACGGTGCCGGCCTCGTACAACAAGGCCTTCCTGCAACTGGTGCTGCTGACCAGCATGGCCGGGGCGGCCCGCGCCGGGCTGCGCGAGGCGATCGCCTTCGTGCAGCGCAAGACGCGCGCCTTCGACGTGCCGGGCGAGTCGAGCCCGCGCGAGGATCCGCTGGTGCAGCGCGTGGTCGGGCGGATCGCCAGCCTGTCGTATGCGGCCGACAGCCTCGTTGGCACGGTCGCGCGCACGCTGGAGGACACCTGGCAGCGCGCCCGGGCCGGCAGCGCGGACGATGCGCTGTATGCCGCCGTCGAGATCGAGGCGTTCCAGGCGCAGCAGGTGGTGATCGACCTGGTGCTGCAGGCCAGCACGCTGCTGTTCGACGTGGGCGGCGCATCGGCCACCAGCGAGGCGCGGCGGCTCGACCGGCACTGGCGCAACGCGCGCACGGCCGCGTCGCACAACCCGGCGATCTTCCGCGAACGGATGATCGGCGACTACTGGCTCAACGGCACGGTACCGCCGCGCATGCCGGCCGCCGAGCCGGCGCGGAATTGACGGCCGGGCTGTTTCCGGCAGGCAGTGGTTACAATCGATGACAGTTTTTTATCTGCCAGACGCTACCATGTTGAATACATCGCGGCGAGCGCTACCAGCGCCTGTCCGGGGCCGCTTCCGTCATTCAACAATTAAAAGGCTGGCAGATGATTCCTTTCCTGTGCTTCCACCTGGCACCGCAGTTCTACTTCCCGTTCAGCGGCGCCGTGTCGCAAGCCATCGATCCCGACATTACCTGGTTCCAGAACCTGATCCGGCCCGGGGCCGGCAATGCGCGCATCGAACGGCGCGCATTCGAGGAAGTGGCATCGTACGGCAAGCAGCTCGGGCTGATCACCGAGGTGCTGCTGGAGCAGGCGGCGCGTGCCGATGGCGAGGATTCCGAAGCGGTGCGCAAGCTGCGCGCCATGCAGTTGCAGATCGAGGGCATCAAGGCCCAGGAGTACGGACTCGCCGACCAGGCTTTGGTCGCGCGGGTGATCCAGGCTTTGCGGAACGGCGGCCCCGAGCTCGCCGTGCTGGCAAGGCAGACGGTGCCGGCGATCGAACCGGGACCCCAACCAGTGGAGCAGCCATGATGAAGCGTCAAGCAAGAAGAAACAGCGATATGGAAGCCGTCGTGCGGCAGGGCCTGGTGGTCGATGCCCAGCGCGGCTCGGCGAACGCTTGGGTGTACATGGCGGCGCAAGGCGTGCCGCGCAACGTGATCACGCGCGTGCTGTCGGCGCCGGACAATCGCCGCGATGGCGACCGGTTCGCCGTGGAGTCGGCGCGGTTCCCGATGCCGGCGGTCCGAACGCGGGCGCCGCGGCATGCGCACTGACGGCGCGGGCCGGTAAAACAAAAGCCTCCGCGAGCGGAGGCTTTTTCATTTGCGGCGGCTGATGATTACAGCGGCGGCAGCGGGCCGTTCACGTATGGCGCGCCAGCCAGTTCGATGGCGCGGCGCAGTTCGGCGAGGAAAGCGGAAACCAGGCGGGAAAAGCCCGAAGTTTCGGTGGCGGTGTCGAAGCGCGGTGCGGTGGTGGTCGTCATGGTCATGCTCCTGAATGCGTTTGCGTTGGCGATGGTTGGATCTTACGCGCCGTCCAGATATAGATCCAATTTTGATTTCCCATGCCGGCGATAAGTGTTTTGTATATCTCTTGGAGGCCTGTCATCACTGTTGCGTCATGTAAATATACGTTTTTCTTATTTCTGCCCGAATGAATATCTTTCTGCAAAGAAAAAAGCCAGGGCGGCAACCCTGGCTTTCGGTTGACCTCCTGCCGGACTCTGTTACAGCGGCGGCAGCGGGCCGTTCAGGTAAGGCGCGCCGTATTGCTTGATGGCGTTGCGGAGGAAGGCAAGCACGTTGCGGAGCGCGCGGGCAATGGCGGAGCCGGACCGGCGTTCGCTGGCGGCGGGGGAGGCGGTGATCGTGGCGTTCATGGCGGTTCTCGATGTCGTTGGCGTTATGCGATGGACGAATGGTACGGTCTCGATAGATATAAGGCCAATTTCGAGTTTGGATGTTGACTATCATGATCGTGAATAACGCAGAGACAGGCTGCCGACGCAGGGAAAGCCCATGCATTCACCTCAACGGCGGAGGGCTGGGGTCAGACCCGGCGGGGTGAAGCAGGGTTTCGCGAAGCATGCTTCGCGCCTGCGCAACGGTGCTGGCATGCATGCCAGCACTCCATCCTGACCCCGGAATTTGCACTTGGGTGGGCTTTCCTCAACGACATTCGAGCCTGGTGAGCGGTCTTTCCCGGCATCGAAATTGGAGCCTGTCACCGATTTCCCGACCAGCGCCACCGCTACCGCTTGCCCAGCAGCTCCACCAGCCCGTCCCCCAGGCTGCCGCGCCAGTGGTACCAGTCGTGCCCGGCGGCGAATTCACGGTAGGCCACCTGGTAGCCCTTGGCGCGCAGCACGTCGCGCAGGTGCCGCGTGGTGTCGAGGATGCCGGGCGAGCCGGCGCGGCCGGTTTCGTACAGGCCCGCTTCGAGCAGGAAGCGCACCGGCACCGCGGGCGCGCCGGCGAATTCGCGTGTCAGCCATTCGGGTTCCTCGCGGCCGGGCGACCACCAGAACGAGCCGGACTGGCTGTACACGTTGCCGAACAGCTCGGGATGGCGCAAGCCCGCGTGGGCAGCGGCCAGGCCGCCGTAGCTGGCGCCGCCGATGACGGTCTTCGCCGCCTCCGCGTACACGCCCCGCGCCCGCGCCCACGGCATCAGTTCCGTCGCCAGGAAGCGGGCGAACGCGGGGTTTGGCGGCAATTCCGCGCCGCGCGATTCGGCACTGGGGTTGGCGACCAGGATGGCCGCGGTCCGCGGCAGTGCGCCGCTGCCAGCCAGGTTGTCGAGGATGACCGATGCCGGCACCTCGGTCGTCAGGTTCTCGGCATCGAACAGCACCACCAGCGCATTGCCGGCCGCGCCGGGCTGCCAGCCGGCCGGGCGGTACAGCACGATGTCGCGCTCGTTGCCCAGTTCCCGGCTGGCCAGCCGCAAGGTTTCCACCGTGCCGGCGGCGATGCCGGGGCGCGGTTCCACCCACGCCTGCGGCGGCGCGGCCGGCAGTTCCAGCACCGAATTGCCATCGAAGCGGTCCAGCGGCTTCACGGGGAAACTGCGCGGATTGAGGGGATCGCGCTGCGCCGTCGCCAGGATCGCGCGGCGGCGCTGGGACGGCGTGCCGTCGAAGTCCGGCACGTCGGGCGCAAGCCGGTACGACAGCCGCGTGCTGGCCGGCACGCGGTAGCTGCGGTACCAGACATCGCTGTCGCCCAGCCGCGCCATCGCATCGTGGTCGGACGATGGCGCGCCCAGGATGCGCACGTTGGCGACGGCGCCGCGCCACAGGAACGTCAGCAGGACTTCGTCTTTCTCCAGTGCTGGGACCACGCCCGCCGTTTCGACCAGCGGCCCGCCGCCCGCCGCCGCCTCGGCCCAGAAGGCTTCGGTGCCGCCGCCGCCGGCCAGCGTGTCCCGCAGGGCGCGCAGCCTCGGGCTGTCCGGCAGCACGGCCGGTGCCACCTGCGCCGCGCGGGGTACCTGCCGCGTCAACTGGAGTTCGTAGGAGCCCGCGACCGGGGCGCGCACGTCCAGCGTGTACGGCCCGCGGTCGCCGGCGATGAACATGAAGTCCTGCTCGTCGCGCCGGCCCTTGGCCAGGATGCGGGCGCGCTGGCCATCGCGGTCGAGCAGCACCAGGCGCATGCCCTGGCCCGCGAGCAGGCCCTGCACGAAATCGCCGGGCGCCAGTTCCACCGGATGCTCGCGGTGGGTCTGCGCGGCCAGCGTGCCGGTGAAGCGGGGCAGGCCGGCGGCTGCCGCCAGCGCCGAAGAGCACAGCGCCGCCAGCGCCGCGATTGCGAGGAAGCGCCGCATCAGAACCTCGCCAGCAGCGACAGGAACAGCCGGCGGCCTTCCTCGTTGAAGTCGGCCGAGACGTCGCGCTGCGTGCCCCGGTCGGCCACGTTCAGCACGCCGGCGCTGACGGTGTACTGGCCGGCCCGGAACGCCGCCGACAGGTCGGCCACCGTATAGCCACCCTTGCGCAGCATGTTCACGCCGCTGGCGGGCACGTTCAGGTATTGCTCTCCGATGTAGCGCGCCGTGGCGGACGTGCTCCACGCGTCGGCCGGACGCCAGTCGAGCGACACGTTGGCGTTCATGCGCGGCCGGTAGACCAGTGGCAGGTCCTTCGCACCGCTGGTGTTCTTGGTGTCGGTGTAGGTGTAGTTGACACGGCCCGTGACGGTGTTCGTCAGCGTGGCGCGCAGGCTGGCCTCGATGCCGCGGGTGCGCACGCTGGCGATGTTCTGGTAGGCGAACACCGGCCGGCCATCCGGCAGGAAGCCCTTGAAGTTGGCATACGACGGGGCCAGCGCGCGGTCCGACGTGCGGCTGGTGATGTCGATCATGTCGCGCAGCTTGTTGTGGAAGGCGGTCACGCCGCCGGCCAGGCGGCCCTGTTCATACAGGATGCCCAGTTCCTTGCTGGTACTGGTTTCCGGCTTCAGGTCGGGACTGCCGATGATGTAGCAGCCCACGGTGGCGCTGCCGCACGATACCGAACCCCAGTTGCTGGACCCCTGCAGCAGTGTCGGTGCACGGAAGGCCCGCGCCCAGCCGGCCTTGACGGTCCACTGCGGCGCCGCGTGCCACACGGCGTAGGCGCGCGGGCTGTGGTGGCCGCCGAAGTTCTCGTGGTGGTCGTAGCGGTCGCCCAGGGTCACGCGCACATCGCCCGGCAGCACGATCTCGTCCTCGATGAACAGCGCTTCCTGCCGGACCGCGATGTCCGGATCGGCGCGGTAGCCCGGCGTGCCTGGCAGGCCGGTCACGTTGGCGGGATCGTGCAGCTTCTCGCGGCGTGCTTCGCCGCCCACCGTCAGCGTGTGGCCGGCCGATTCCCACGGCAGCACCAGCTTGCCGTTGACCGTGTCGTTGCGGGCTTCGTTCGGGTTCTTCTGGCCGGTGACGGTGCCGACCAGGTTCTGCGTCTTGTCCAGGTTGATCGACAGGTCCGAGCGGCCGAAGCCGTAGCGGCCCGAGTGGCTCAGCGAGCTGGCATCGCGTTCCAGGATGAAGCCGCCGTGGTCGCGCCGGCTGGTGTCGTGGCCCAGCTTCACTTCATGGCCCGCGGCGGGCAGCCAGGACAGCAGCGCGCTGTACTGCCGGTTGGCGATCAGCGGCATGCCGGCCTGCGCCACGCCATTGACCGGCGCATTCACCTGGCCGTCGCCATCGCGCCTGTCGTAGCCGGCCGATACGCGCAGGCCCAGCACGTCGGGGATCAGCGGACCGCTGGCGCTGACGCTGGCCGAGCGGGTATCGCCGGCGGCGTCGTCGCGCGGCGCCACGGCATCGAGTTTCACGGTGCCGCGCCAGGTCTTGCCGACCTTCTTCGTGATGATGTTGACCACGCCGCCGATCGCATCCGAGCCATACAGCGACGACATCGGCCCGCGCACCACCTCGATGCGCTCGATCTCCGTGGTGGGCACCCAGCCCGTATCGTAGTCGTTGCCGCGGAAGCTGGCGCTGGTGGAGTTGACGCGCTTGCCGTCGACCAGGAACAGCGTGTAGGCGGCGCCCAGCCCGCGCAGCTGCACGCCGGGCACCAGGTTGCCGCCGCGCGACAGCGACACGCCTTCGATGGTGCCGAGCAGCTCGGCCATTTCCAGGACCGGGCGTTTTTCGATGTCGGCACGGGTCAGCACGGAAATGCTGGCCGGGGCGTCGCGCACGGCCTGCTCGTGGGCCGATGCCGTGACCACGACGGTGGGCAGGGCTTCGTTGTCCTGGGCGTGCGCGGTGCAGGCGGCGCCAAGCGAGAGGCCGGCGGAGAGGGTGGTGACCAGCGTGCGGGAGAAGGGGGACGCGAGGGTGGTAGCGAAGGTGGAAAATACGGCGCCAGCCAGCGGCCGGCGGCGAAGGACTGCGGATTTCATGGACTTCCCCATTTGAGAATGATTCTTATTTGCGAAAAACGGGAATTGTGGCAGACTATTGCAAAAGGGATATTTGTTAAAAATAAGAATATGTTTGAGTCCGAAAAGAAATCGGGGAGCACCCGGTACCCATGCGGAACCATGCGCTACGTGACACGGGCCGACCTGGTCCGCAGCGCCGGACTGCTGGGGGCCGCGTACACCTTCAACGACAGCGCGCCCGCCGACGAACAGGTGCTGCACGGCCAGTTCGACACGCTGAAGCTGCGCCCCGGCCTGATCCTGCACGCGGCCTGCGTGCGCGACCTGCGCACCATGGACACCAGCAACCAGCTGGACCCGGCCGTGAAGATCGTGCTGCTGGTCGACGGCGCCACCGACCTGTCGTTCGGCCACCACCGCTTCCAGCTGGGGCCGCGCTCCGCCGATCCGGCCTAGCGGACCAGCGGGGCGCTCGTCAACCTGGCCGAGGAAGACCTGTTCGCGCGGCGCTGGCAGGCCGGCCGCACCGAACGCAAGGTCAGCCTGACGCTGACGCCGGAGTGGATCGAAGAGGGCGGACTGGCGGCCCACGGCGACCATGCCGCGCTGCGCGCCTTTTGCCGCGAACACCTTGCGCGGCAGCCCTGGACGCCGTCCGCACGGGCCCGTGACCTGGCGCGGGCCATCCTCGAACCGGCATCGTTCGAGCCGGGCCTGCACCGCCTGCGGCTGGAAGCGCGCTGCCTGGAGCTGGCGGCCGAAGCGCTGGCGGCGGTGGGTGAGCACGTGCCCGGCACGCCCGCGCTGCGCGAGATCGACCGGCGGCGCCTGCGCCGGCTCGATGAGTTGCTGCATGCGGCGGCCAGCGACGCCCTGCCGAACATGCCGAACATGCCGACCCACGCGCCATCGGCGGCCGTGCCTTGCATGTCGGGGTTGTCCACGCCGGGGCTGTCGATATCAGCGCTATCCATGGCCGATATCGCGCGCGCCATCGGCACCAATCCCGTGTCCCTGCAGGCCTTGACACGGCGCGCCTGGGGATGCTCCGTGTTCGAGCGCCTGCGCATGCTGCGCCTGGAGCGGGCGCACGACGTGTTGATGCGCGGTGGCAGCGTGGCCGACGCGGCCGCGGTGGCGGGATACTCGGCGGCCACCAATTTCGCCACCGCCTACCGGCGCCGCTATGGCTGCACGCCGCGGCAGGCCGCCCGCGGGCGCGCGGCATCACCTGTTGCAAACGTTGAGTGATCGTTCCGACCCGGCCGTGGCGCGCAGTCCTACGTGCCGGTAAGGGCAGGGCTTATAAAAAATCCCGCGGGACCGGCCTACCATGGCGGCTCCTTCAAGCGAACTGCATCACCAGGTCGCATGAAGGATCTGAATGTTCAACTCAACAAGGAGATCATCATGGCAGCCAATCGTTCGAACAACAACAATCCGCAAGGCAACAACCAGCACACGCAAAACCGCGGCAACAGCCAGTCGGGCAACGGCGGCAACAGCCAGTCCGGCACCAGCAACCGCGGCTTTGCATCGATGGATCCGCAGCGCCAGCGTGAAATCGCCTCGGAAGGCGGCCGTGCCGCCCACGCCTCGGGCAACGCCCACGAGTTCACGTCGGAAGAAGCACGCCGCGCCGGCCAGATGAGCCACAAGAACGACGGCAACCGCCAGAGCGCCTCGAGCGGCAACAGCCAGTCGGGCAACCGCGGCAACAGCCAGTCCGGTAACCAGGGTGGCCGCGGCACGCAGGGCGGCTCGCCAGAACAGCACGCCGCCGCCGGCCGCCAGAGCCACAAGAACGACCGCTGATCGGTGAGCTGGCCAGTGGTTGGCCAACAAGCTGGCCAATAAGCCGGTCATGCATCAGCCGCCTCCGGGCGGCTTTTTTGCGCCCGGACCGGGCGTGATTTTGATCGTTGGAAAGAGCGGATCTTCGCAGGCAATATTGCATCGGAAAAACGCAGCGAAAACTCGACACTTTACGCACGGGACAGCAGAGCATGCTTGTGTGACTAGCGGTAGTGGAGCATGATTTTCCAGCATTCGCGCCACCCATCAGTTCCTGGTTTTCCTTGTTTTCCCCCGATTGCCACATCCAAGACGGAGACCGCCATGACCAGCAGACCTATTCGCCCGCTGTCCCTTGCACCTTCCATCGCCGCTGTTTGCGCTACCACGACCTTTGCCGCCACCCTTGCCGCCACCCTCGCCGCACCCGCCGCGCTGGCCCAGAACACCCCGATCGCCGATCCGATACCAGGCACGCTGCCCGCCAGCGCCGTCAGCGTGTCGCTGCGTCCGCTGCTGGCGGGCCTGACGGCACCCGTCGCCGGCGCGGTGGCACCGGGCGAACCGGACTTCCTGTATATCGTGGACCAGGTCGGCAAGATCGTGAAAGCGCCGGTGCGGGGCGCGGTGTCCAAAGGCTCGTCGGCCCTGTTCCTCGACGTCGCCAGCCGGCTCGTGCCGCTCAACGAGCGCGACGAGCGTGGCTTGCTGGGGCTGGCCTTCCATCCGGACTACGCGACCAATGGCCGCTTCTACCTGTACACGTCGGAGCCGGCGCTGGGCACGGCGGACTTTTCCACGCTGCCGGCCGGCACGGCGCCGGCCTACCATAACGTGGTGTCCGAATGGCGCGTGGCCAATCCGGGCAGCGCCAGCCCGGTCGTCGATCCGGGCAGCGCGCGCGTGCTGATGCGCATCGCCAAGCTGCAGGGCAACCATAACGGCGGCGCGCTGGCGTTCGGGCCCGACCGCATGCTCTACATCTCGCTCGGCGATGGCGGTGGCGGCGACGACCAGGGGCCGGGCCACGCGCCGGAAGGCAATGGCCAGAGCCTGGCGCCGGGCAACGTGCTGGGCAAGATCCTGCGCATCGACCCGCTCGGCAGCAATGCCGCCAACGGCGCCTACGGCATCCCGGCCGACAATCCGTTCGTGGCCCGCGAGGGCGCCGATGAAATCTTCGCGTATGGCTTGCGCAACCCGTTCCGCATGGCCTTCGATGGCGAAGGCCGGCTGTGGGCCGGCGACGTGGGGCAGGGCGCGATCGAGGAAGTCAACATCATCGTTTCCGGTGGCAACTACGGCTGGCGCATCAAGGAAGGCAGCTTCCTGTTCGACGCCAACGGCAGCGCCCCGGGCTTCATCCACACGGCCAGCCCCGGCGCCCCGGCCAACCTGGTCGATCCGCTGGCCGAATACGATCACTCGGACGGGGTCGGGCAACCGACGCTGCGCCGCGCGGTCATCGGCGGATATGTCTACACGGGCACCTCGATCCCGCAACTGAGCGGCCAGTACGTCTTCGCCGATTATGTCGGCGACGACGGCACGGGCAAGCTGATGACGCTCGGCGTGCGCAACCAGGTCGAGCGGCTGATCGCGCCGAAACGCGACCCGCTCGGCATGCCGGTGCTGGGCATGGCGCAGGATACCGCCGGCGAGCTGTACGTGCTGGGCAACGCCACCGGCACCACGCGCGGCAATACCGGCGTGGTGCTGCGCATCGCTCCCCAGCGCTGACGGCGCGGCGGGGCCCATGCCGGCCATCCGGCACGGGCCCTGTGCCCCGATCCGCGGCGCGCCTGCCGCGGCTTTGCTACACTCCCGCCTTTTGCCTTCGCACGAGGTGTTTCCCATGCCGTCATCCAGCATGCCGCCATCCCCCACGCCGCCATCCCGCTCTTCGCCATCCCACTCTTCGTCATCGGACCCGTCGTCGTCTCCCGAACTGCGCGCCTGGGCGCTGCGCTGCCTGCTCGACACCGACCCGGTCGCGAAAACTGGCGAAGTAGCGCGCATGGCGGCCGCCTGGGCTGACGGCGCCTGTGCGCTCGACGCCGGCGCCGCGCTGGCCGATTCGCCGGCGATCCCGGGGCGGCCGGCACGCCCCGAGCTGGTCTCGCCGGCCAGCGTGGGCCGCCGCTCGATGGCCACCGCGGAAGGGCGCGCGATGCTGATCCACGCGCTGGCCCACATCGAATTCAATGCCGTGAACCTGGCGCTCGACGCGCTGTGGCGCTTTCCCGGCATGCCCGAGCAGTACTACGCCGACTGGCTGCGCGTGGCGAACGAGGAAGCCACTCACTACCGGCTGCTGGCTGCCCACCTGGCCACGCTGGGGCACGCGTACGGCGACTTCCCGGGCCACGACAGCCTGTGGGAAATGGTGCACAAGACGCGCGGCGACATCACGGCCCGGATGGCGCTGGTGCCGCGCACCCTGGAAGCGCGCGGGCTGGACGCGGTGCCGCCGATGCGCGCCAAGCTGGCGCAGGCGGGCGACCGCGTTGCGGCGGAAATCCTCGACATCATCCTGCGCGATGAAGTGGGCCACGTGGAGATCGGCAACCGCTGGTACCGCTGGCTATGCGAAGGGCAGGGGCTGGAACCCTACGGCACCTACGACGAGCTGGTGGAGAAGTACCGCGCGCCGGTGCTGAAAGGCCCGTTCAACCTGGAGGCGCGGCGCCTGGCCGGCTTCACGGAGGAGGAGATGGCGCGTTTCGCGGCGCTGTCCGGCGCCCGGACGAAGCAGTAGCGGCCGGGGCGCGCCGGGCGGCCCGGCACCATGCGCTCAGTGCATGGCCGCCTGCCGCCGCCGGATCTCGTGCTGCACGCCCACCGCGTCGAGCGGCGAGGCGATGTAATACCCCTGCAGCTCGTCGCACTGCAGGCGCGCCAGCAAGTCGGCCTGCTCGGGCCGCTCGACGCCTTCCGCCACCACCTTCATCCCCAGCGCGTGGGCCATCGTGATGATGGCGGTGAACAGGATTTCCCCCTGGCCGTCGCCGCCCAGCCGGTGGGTAAACGACTTGTCGACCTTGAGCAGGTCGAAATCGAGCTGCTGCAGCATCGACAGCGAGGAGTAGCCGGTGCCGAAATCGTCGACCAGCAGGCGGATGCCCAGCGCGTGCATGGCCTGCAGGCGCTCGGACGTGCGCACCGGGTCGCGGATCATGGTCGATTCGGTCAGCTCGATCTCCACCCGGTCGGCGGGAATGCCGTGCCGCTCCAGCGACTGCAGGAACAGGGCATGCATGTCGCGCTCGTTGAACTGCCGGCTCGAGACATTGATCGACACCGGTACCGGCGCGCAGCCGTCGCGTGTCCAGGCGGCGATCTGGGCGCACACGCTGTCCACCACCAGCTCGCCGAGCGGGACGATCATGCCGGTTTCCTCGGCCAGCGGGATGAACTCGTCCGGGTACAGCAGGCCGGCGGTGGGATGGTTCCAGCGCACCAGCGCTTCCAGGCTGGCGACGCGCTGCGTGGCGGCTTCCACGCGCACCTGGTAATGCATCACGAATTCGTTGGCGGCGATGGCGGCCTGCAGTTCCCGTTCGCGCTGCTTGCGTTGCCGCATCGCCCCGTAGAACGCCGGGTCGAAGAACTGGTAGCCGTTCTTGCCGCGCGTTTTCACCTCGTACATGGCGATGTCGGCGTGGCGCAGCAGCGTGTCGACGTCGTGCGCATCGCCGGGGCACATGCTGATGCCGACCGAGGCGCCGACGCTGGCGGTGCCCGCGCCGATCGCGATACCGGCATGGAAGGCCTGCAGCACGCGCGCCGCCACCTGCGCCGCCTCGCCGGTGCCGTTCAGGTTTTCCAGGATGACGATGAATTCGTCGCCGCCCAGCCGCGCCACATGGTCCCCCGGGCGCACCGCCACCTTCAGGCGGCGCGCCACGATGCGCAGCAATTCGTCGCCGGCGGCGTGGCCGAAGGTGTCGTTGACGGCCTTGAAACCGTCCAGGTCGATGAACAGCACGGCCAGCAGCCTGCCGCCGGCCTGCGCGCGGGCCACCGCCTCGGGCAGGCACTTGCCCACCCACGCCCGGTTCGGCAGGCCGGTCAGCACATCCTCGAAGTTCTTGCGCTCCAGGTTCGACAGGTGGGCCCGTTCCAGCGTCACGTCGCGCAGCGTCACGGCCAGCACGTCGCCGGAGCGCCGCACCTTGACGCGCACGCAGGTGGTCTCGCCGCCGAACGTCGATTCGATGTCGCCCTCGGCGCTGCCTTGCTCCATCGCCTGCGCCAGCAATGCCACGGCCGGTTCGACGGGGATTTCGCGGCTCAGCGCGGAAACCCGCTTGCCGATCAGCGCCTCGCGCGTGCTGTGCGACAGCGCCGCGCCCTGTTCGTTGCAGTCGATCGTGACATAGTCGACGATCCGTCCGTTCGCGCCGAACACCGGCGCGGTGATGAAGAAGCCCTCGGTACTGGCCTCGGTGGCCTTGCGGTAGGCATCCTGCGCCACCGTCAGCCGGTAGCGCTGCAGCGCCAGGCGGCCGGACAGCGCCATGCCGACCAGCACGAAGATCAGCAGTGCCACGGAGGCGCCGACGGCGGTCTGGCGCGAGGCCCGCTCGCGCTCGCGCACCAGGGCCAGCGCATGCGGCTGGTCGGCCCCGGCCAGCACCATCAGCGGGAAACCTTCGACCGCCTGCCAGCCCACGTAGCGGCCGACCCCGTCGCCGAATTCGGCGCCGCGGACGAATGCGCTGCCGCTGCTGCTGGTCAGCGCCTGCTGCAGCGGCGGCGGCAGCAGCTGGATGCGGCGGAATGCCTCGCCCAGCTTGAAGGCGCGCACCGTGCCGTCGCTGCCCACGGCGGCCAGGAAGCCGTGGCTGCCCAGGTGGCCGTCATCGTACTCCGCGATCAGGTTGGCGGGATCGATCGACACCACGGCCACGCCGGCGAATTCGCCGTCCCGGTCGAGCAGCTTGCGGGAGAAACGCACCATGTAGCGCATGCGGGTCCGGTCGGGCAGCGGCATGCCGATGAACATGTCGTCCGCGGCGCGCAACTGCTGGGAAGCGAAGAAGGGCAGCTCGGCAACCCGGGCCAGCTCGTCGGCGGCCCACAGGCCGTTCGCATTGGTCATGCGCAGGCGCGCGTTCGCGTCGAACACGCTGATGCGCAGCGGCATGCCGGCCGGATCGACCATCTTGCCGAACTGGTCGAGCTTCATGGCGCCATCCAGCGCCTGCCACTGCACGCGGATCATCGTCAGCACCTGGTCGATCATGCCAAGGTTGGCCCGGGACTGCGTAGCGCCATCCTGGGCGACCTTCAGCGTGGCGGCCAGCACCTGGTGCTCGGCGGCGGCCAGTTCGCGGCTGAAGTTGTTGAGCAGGAACAGCCAGGAGGCACCGGCGATCAGCAGCCCGGCCACCGGCCACAGCAGGATGAACACCAGGTAGGGGCGCAGGGCCGCCCAAGGGGGCGGGCGCAAGCTGGCGAACCTGAAGGGCATGGAAAGTCCGGTAATGGAAGGCGCCCGCGGGTACGCTGGCGCCATGAAAGCCGATATTCATCGCAGGATACACCTGTTGGCCCGGCCGCACGGCCGCGCATTGTACGGAACGCAACAATATCGGCGCCGCGGCGCCCGAAACGCCCGCCCGGACGGAAAAATAATGGCCGAGATATCATGAATCGATATAGCGGCCATCATTAATGGAATTGGTCAATCGGCAACCCCGGCCCTACGATACGTGCTTTTATTCTCCGACAAAGGAACCTTCGTGGCCGGCCCAATCACCTCCGCAGGCGCGACACTGGATGGACAGGCCGCCTCGCCTGCCAGCTACAAGTCGGCGCTCTCGCTGCTCGCGAGCCTGTTCTTCATCTGGGGCTTCATCACCGTCATCAACAACACGCTACTGCCGCACCTGCGCAGCGTGTTCGAGCTCAGCTATACACAGACGACGCTGATCGAATCGGTCTGGTTCATCGCCTACTTCGTCGCGTCGATCCCGTCGGCGCGGCTGATCGAGCGGGTCGGCTACAAGAAGGCGATGGTGGTCGGCCTGTGCATCATGGCCGCCGGCGCGCTGGGCATGATCCCGGCGGCGCGGCTGCCGTCGTACGCCGTGACGCTGGTCGCGCTGTTCGTCATCGCCTGCGGCATCACGCTGCTGCAGGTGGCGGCCAACCCCTACGTGGCCGTGGTGGGCCCGCCGCAGACGGCATCGGCGCGCCTGAACCTGGTGCAGGCCTTCAACTCGCTGGGCACCATGTTCGCGCCGCTGTTCGGCGGCTACCTGATCCTGGGCCGCTCCACCAGCGGCACCGCCGAGGCGGGCCAGGTGCTGACCCAGGCCGAGCGCCTGGCCGATGCGCAGGCCGTGCAGCTGCCCTACCTGATCGTGGCGGCCGTGCTGGTGCTGCTGGCCGTGATCATCGCGCGCTACCCGCTGCCGGCGATGACGTCGCGCCGCGTGTCGAAGGAAGAGCGCGGCGCCCATTCGCTGTGGAAGCACCGCAACCTGGTGTTCGGCATCCCGGCCATCTTCATCTACCTGATCGCCGAGATCGGCGTGGCCAACCTGTTCATCAATTTCGTGTCGCAGCCGGACATCGGCAACCTGACGCACGAGGGCGCCTCGCATTACCTGTTCCTGCTGTGGGGCGGCATGATGGTGGGCCGCTTCGCCGGCAGCGTGCTGATGCGCTCGATCCCGGCCGAGCGCGTGCTGGCCGGCGCCGCCATCGGCGCCTTCATCGTGATGCTGGTCGCCACCTTCGCCTCCGGCCCGACCGCGATGTGGGCGCTGGTGGCCGTGGGCCTGTTCCACTCGGTGATGTTCCCCACCATCTTCACGCTGGGGATCCGCGGGCTGGGGCCGCTGACCGAAGAAGGCGCCGGCCTGCTGATCATGGCGATCGCCGGCGGTGCCCTCGTCGTCGTGCAGGGCTGGCTGGCCGACATGTACGGCCTGCAGATGTCGTTCCTGCTGACCGTCGTGTGCGAGCTGTACATCCTGTTCTATGCGCTGTGGGGGGCCAAGCCCACCAATGCGTTTCCGGATACGCAGGTTAGCTGATGAGGCCGTGTCATGGTGCCTGGAGGGAGTAATGCCTTGCATGGCATTACCGCATTGCAGGCGAGGAGCAGGGCTCCTCGAAACCCCTGCAATGGAATGGAGTAATGCCTTGCATGGCATTACCGCATTGCAGGCGAGGAGCAGGGCTCCTCGAAACCCCTGCAATGCCACCCTGACACGGCCTCGGCAATGCTAGAAGTACTTCACCCACGCCTTGCCGCTGCTGCGCTTGTACTGCCCGAACCAGCGTGTCGGCCAGTACAGCGCCACCGCCAGCAACGCGCTCGCCAGCCACACCTGCCAGACGTGATCGAGGTCGGCGCGCGGCACGTCCAGCATGAAGGCGGCGATCCGCTGCAGCACCAGCAGCGCGTACAGGTGCAGCAGGTAGTAGAACATCGGGGCGCCGCCGAACACGGCGGCAATCCCGCTCCACCGCATCGGCCGCTCGACGAGCGCCAGCACGATGCATCCCACGCCCAGGGTCAGCAGGATGAAATCCAGCGACGGAGGGTACTTGGTAAAATTGACGAATGACATCGCGGTCCGCAGCGGGTCGGCGTGCGCGGTCCACGGCACCGGTTCGCCATAGCCGTTCAGGCCGCGCAGCAGTGCGAGCAGCACGAGGCAGGCGGCGCCGATGCCGGTCAGCCGGCGGCGCCGCAGCGCGGGCGACATGGCGCGCGCATACAGGGGGCCGGCCGCATAGCCGAGCAGGATCACGCCGACCCAGGCCAGCAGCGGGTAGCTGATCTTTACCCGCGGCGGGCCGTCGAGCAGGAAGCCGCGCTGTTCGAGGATGGTCCATGCCGCCGCGGCCAGCGTCCCCGGCTCAGGCGCGAACGACAGCGCATCGTGGCCGGCCACGATGGCCGCGCCCAGCAGTCCGAGCAGGAGCAGCGGCAGCTTGTGCAGCAGCGCGAGCGCCAGCATCGCCAGCCCGATCGCCCAGATCACCTGCAGGTACAGCGTCGACGGCGCGAGCGAGCCGGTCCAGGCGAAGTTGACGACGGTGAGTTCCAGGCCGACCAGCAGCAATCCCCGTTTGGCGAGGAAGCCGGTGGCATGGCGCGGGCCGGACGGCGGGTTGGCATACAGCCAGGCCGCCAGGCCGGTGAGGAAGACGAACATCGGCGCGCAGAAATGCGCGGCGATGCGGGAGAAGAACAGCGCCGGGTCGGTCGCCGCGGCGTCCATCGGGTCGCCCACCTGGTGCTGCAGGACGAAGGTTTCGCGTACGTGGTCGACCGTCATCAGCAGCATGACGATGCCGCGCGCGATGTCGATCGAGGCGATCCGGTTCGAATGGTTCAAGCGTCTGTCCTCAGAATACGTACGTGGCGGTCAGGGAGGCGGTGCGGGTGCTGCCAGGGGCGACCCACAGCCGGCTGTAGGAGCTGGCGTAATAGCGGCGGTCGAACAGGTTGTCGACGTTGACGGCCAGCTTCAACCGCGGCGCCGGGCGCCAGGTCGCCAGCAACCGCGCGGTGGTGTACCCGGGCAGCATGAAGCCGGAGGAAGTCGCCACGTCGCCACGGCGCTCGCCCACATACGACAGTCCGCCGCCGATGCTGGCCACCGCGTTGCCCGCCACCAGCAGCACATTGGCGCTGTGCCGCGCTACGTTCGGTAGGCGGCTGCCGGTGGGGATGGCCGCGTCGCCGCGGGTGACCTGCGCATCGGTGTACGCATAGGCACCGGACAGGCGCACGCCGCGCGCCAGTTCGCCGGACACGTCGAGCTCGACGCCCTGGCTGGCCACCTCGCCGGCCGCGATCGCGAAATCGGTGTTGGCGGGGTTCGTCGTCAGCACGTTTTCCTTGTCGATGCGGTACAGCGCCAGCGTGCCGGCCAGGCCGCCGCGGGTTTCCGCCTTCGCGCCCAGTTCATAAGCGATGCTGCGCTCGGCGGGGAACGCCTGGTTGTCGACGCTGATGCCGCTGTTGGGGCGGAAGCCGCGCGCCGCGCTGGCGTACAGCGACAACGCGCCGGTCGGCTGCCAGACGATGCCGGCGCGCGGACTGGTGGCCGACAGCGCCTGCGCGTTGACGGCCGCCGTGCGGTGGTTGATCACGGTTTGCCGGTAGCGGTCGTGCCGCACGCCGAGCAGCATCTTCCATTGCTCGCCCAGGGCAAGCTGGTCCTGCGCGTAGACGGCATGGGCGCGCTGGTGTTCCAGCGTATCGACCGACACGGCCAGCGGAGCGGCCGTGCCGCCATGGACGGGCGCATACAGGTCGATCGCGTACGGGTTCGCGGCCGAAGGATTGCGGCGCAGCTGGAGGCGGGTGTCGTCGAACTTGTAGGCGTCCACGCCGACCAGCAGCGCATGCCGCATGCCGAAGACGCTGGCGCTGCCCAGCAGCTCGGCGCGCACCGAGCGGTCGGTGGCGGACCAGTCGCGGAAGCGCTGCTGGCGCCGCAGGGTATGGCCGTCCGGCAGCACGTCGTTGGCTTCCGTCGAATAGCCGGCCAGCGAGCTGTCGCGGTAGGCGGCGCCGCCCTGCAGCGACCAGCCATTGCCCAGGCCATGCTGGACGAACACCTGGTGGCCCAGCGACTTCACGGTGATCGGCCCATCGGCCGGTTCGCCGAGGAAGCTCTCCACCGGTACCTCGGGGCGGCCATCCGGCACCGGGATGCCGCGGTCGAACGGCGAGCGCTGGCGCGACGCTTCCACTTCGTAGGACACGGTGGTGTCCGGCCCGGCCATCCACAGCAGCGATGGCGCAAGGTAGTCGCGGTCCGTGTGCAGGCCGCGGAAGTTGTCGCCGCCCTGGTGCGCGGCATTCAGGCGGTACGCCACGGATTGCGACAGCGGCCCGGTGAGGTCGGCGGCCACGCGCCGCGTCGCATGGCTGGCCACGCCCGCTTCCAGTGCGTAGCGCGGCGTGAAGCGGGGCTTCTTCGTGAGGATGTTGACGGTGCCGCCCGGCTCGCCGCGGCCATACAGCGCCGACGCCGGGCCTTTCAGGACCTCGACCGCCTGGGTGCCGGCGATGTCGCGCAGCCCGTTGTAGCCGCGGCTGGCGGAAAAACCGTTGACCATGTAGTCGGAACCGAAATTGGGGTCGCCGGTGAAGCCGCGCATCGCGTAGCTGTCCCACAGGCCGCCGAGGTCGCTCTGGCGGGCGATGCCGCTGGCCAGGTCCAGCGCGCCGGCCAGCGAGGTCACGCCGGCGTCCTGCAGCAGCTCGCCCGCCAGGGTGCGCACGCTTTGCGGCAAGTCCTTCGGCAGCACATCCGTCTTGGTGGCGCCGGCCACGGCCAGCGTGCGGTAGCCGCCGCGCTGGCCCTCGATGACGACAGTGCCGGCATCGGCGGCAAGGGAAGAAGAATGCGGCAGCGCGGTCGCGGCCAGGGCGGCGGCCAGCGCCAGTCGCCGTTTCGTGGAATCGGTGTGGTGGTTCATGGTGTTCCTGTCACCCGGGATGACGGCGCGCGCGGGCGCGCACCGCCAGCCGGGCGTGTCGACGGTGGGAGCCGCGCGGCGCAAGTGAGCGCGCGGCCGGTATCAGCGGGAGGACAGGAACGGCGGCGGTGCCTGGGATGGGGGCAGCAGGTGGTCAGCTGCCGGCGCGGCCGATACGGCGCGCGCGAGCGGGGGCAGCATCCCGAGCAGCGTCCGGGCGGGCGACGCCGCTTCGGGTGGCGTGCCAGGCGGTGCCGTATCCGGATGGGCATGCAGCGCGCAGGCCACGCAATGCTGCGACTTCGCGGCCAGTTCGTGGTCGTGGTGCGCGGCCGCGGCGAACAGCTGGACCAGCAGGATGATGCCGGCCAGCGCGGCGATCAACGGGACCGCCCACGCCGCGAGCCGGCCGCGCGTGGCGCGGCGGTATCGGAAGCGGGGTCGGTCGATCATCGAAATGAGAATGAATTATCAGGAGCACGGGATTGTACCCCATGGCGCTCCCGCCACCAAGCGGCCACCAGGCCGCCCCCGGGCCGCCGCGGTGGACCCGCGTCTCAGTGCGCGAGATCGACGATGCCGCGCCGAACGGCCTCGCGCAGTACCTCGGTGCGGCACGAGGCGCCCATCTTGGCCATGATGTTCTTCACGTGGTACTTGACGGTGCCGGGTGCGATGCCGGCCGCCCGGGCGATCAGCTTGTTCGACAGGCCCTGCGCCAGGAAGCGCAGCACGTCGAGCTCGCGGCCCGTCAGCGCATCGTTGTCCAGGCGCGCGGCGAGGCGGGTGGCCACGTCCGGCGGCACGTAGCGGCGCCCGGCCACCACCGCCTGCAGGCATTCGGCCAGCTGGCTTTCCGGCGCATCCTTGAGCAGGTAGGCGCGGGCGCCGGCGTGCAGGGCGCGGTAGACGTGCTCCTCGCCGTCGGAGCCGGACACCATCACCACCCGCGCCTCGGGGTGGAGTTCGCGGATCGCGTGCAGCGCCTCCAGGCCGCCGACGCGCGGCATCATCAGGTCCATCAGCACCACGTCGGGGCGCATGCGGCGGTACAGGTCGATGGCTTCGGCGCCATCGGCCGCTTCGGCGGTGACGGCGTAGCCGGGCTGGCGGGATACCACGCCGGCCATGCCGAGGCGTACCAGGGGGTGGTCGTCGACCAGCATCACGGATATGGACATGTCATTCTCCTGCGTCGAGTGGAAGGGAAAGGTGGACGGTCGTGCCGCGCCCGGGCGCGCTGTCGACCTGCAGGGCGGCGCCGGCCAGCGCCGCCCGTTCATGCATGCCGCCGATGCCGAAGCCGGCGCGGGGCAGGTGGGGATCGAAGCCTTTGCCATCGTCGCGCACCTGCACCTGCACGCGGCCGGCCCGCACCCGCAGGCGGCACGACACGGTGCGGGCGCGCGCATGCTTGACCGCGTTGCCGACCGCTTCGCGAACGATCATCGCCACCTGTTCGCACGCCGCGGGCGGCAGCACGGCATCGTCGTCGAGCTGCAGGCGCAGGCGGGTGCCGCGGTTGCCGTTTGCCAGCGGCTGGGTGTCCAGCGCCGCGCGGATGGTGGTGCCCAGGCTGGCGGAACGCTGCCGCTGCGGCGCCGTGGCGCGCAGCCGCCGCACGAAATCGCGGGCGCTGGCCAGGCCCTGCTCGGCGGCCAGCATCGCCGTGGCCAGGCAGGCCGACACTTGCGCCGGATCGCCGCTGCCGCTGGCGGCGCGCAGTTGCAGCAGCACGGCGGTGAGGTCCTGGAGCACGATGTCGTGCACGTCGCGGGCGCAGCGCAGGCGCTCTTCGGCGCGCAGCGCCTCGTGCCGTTCATGCTGCGCCTCGTGCCTGTCGTGCAATGCCTCGTGCCGGTCGGCCGGCGTTTCATGGATGGCCGGCATCGGCGGCGCGGCGCGGGGGATCGTCAGCTGTCTCATGGCGACTCGTTGGCTGGGAGTTGGTCGGTGATGCCGGCGGCCTGGTTGCCCGTGCCGCCGTTCATCGTGGATACAGCATAGGGCGGCGTGCCGGAGGCGGAAATCATACGTGGGTATGATCGGGGCCGGCCGCCAGCGCGCGCTCGATGCAGCCGATCAGCGCATCGGCGCGGAACGGCTTGCCGAGCACGCAGGCGGCTCCGGCCTGGGTGGCGCGGCCCTTCACGGCATCCTGCAGGAACGCGGTGATGACGATGAACGGCACCTGGTCGGCGCGGCCGCGCAGCAGCTCGAGCAACTCGATGCCGCTGATGCCGGGCATCTGCAGGTCGGAGATCACCAGGTCCGCCGCGCAGCCGGCCGCGAGGAATTCCTCGGCCGACGCGAACAGCCGGGCGCGCAGGCCCAGCGAGCGTACCAGGCTGCTGACAGCCGTACGCACCGACGCATCGTCGTCGACGATGCAGACTTCCTGATCTGAAAGGGACACTTCGGCTCCTGGTGGTGCAATCGGCAGAAGCTTAGCGGGCGCGGCGGAGGAGGGGAATCATACGTGGGTATAGCGCCTCGGCAAAACCGGTGACGCAAAACCGGTGACAGGCTCGGATTATGTTTCCAAGCAATTCGCAAAACCGGTGACAGGCTCCGATTACGTCTTCGAAACCAGTGACAGGCTCCGAATATTCTTCCAGGCGATTGCGAAACTGAAAACGCAACCGGATACGAGTTACCGAAAGAAGATGAGGTTTCAAACGAAATCGGAGCCTGTCACCGGTTTTTTTTCACCGGTTTCATAATCGGAGCCTGTCACCGGTTTTCGGGTGTCGCGGATGTGCAGGGGCGTCAGCGGAGGTCCAGGGCTTCGGCCATGCGCACGAGGTCGGCGAAGGTTTTGGCCTGCATCTTCTTCATGGCCTGGCCGCGGTGGATCTTGACGGTGATTTCGCTGGTGCCGACTTCGGCGGCGATCTGCTTGTTCATCAGCCCGCGCGCGGCCAGCGCCATGATTTCCCGTTCGCGCGGTGTCAGCGCCTGGTAGCGCTGGCGCAGGCCGGAAAGGGTGGCATGTTCGGTGCGGTCGGCGGCGTCGCGGGCCAGGGCCTGGTTGACGGCGTCGAGCAATTCCTCCACGCGCACCGGCTTGGCGAGGAAGTCGACGGCGCCGGCCTTCATCGCGCGCACCGACATCGGGATATCGCCGAACCCGGTCATGAAGACGACCGGCAGCGCGCAGCCCTGCGACTTCAGCTCGGCGTGCAGGTCCATGCCGCTGTGGCCACCGAGGCGCACGTCCAGCAGCAGGCAGCTGTTGCGGTCGTCGCGGCAGTGGTCCATGAAGTCCGCGACGGAACCGAAAGTGGCCACGTCCATGTCCGCCGAGCGCAACAGGCTCGACAGGGCCTCGCGCAGCGCCGCGTCGTCGTCGACGATGTAGACGAGCGGCTTCATGCGGCAGCCTGCCGGTAGCCCGGCAGCGTGACTTCCAGCGTCGCGCCGGGGCCGCCGGGCACGGCCGCGATGCGCCCGGCATGCGCCTCGACGATGGAGCGGCAGATCGGCAGGCCCATGCCCATGCCGTCCGGCTTGGTGCTGTAGAACGGCTCGAACAGCCGGCCGCACTGGTCGTCGGGGATGCCCGGGCCCTGGTCGGTGACGGCGATGCGCACGCCGTCGCCATGGGTGGACGGCAGCGCCGCCGCGACGAGACGCAGCGTGCCGCCGCGCGGCTCCATGGCCTGCATGCCGTTCATCAGCAGGTTGATCAGCACCTGCTGCAGCTGCACCCGGTCGCCGGGGACGGGCGGCAGGCCGTCCGCCACCTCGACGACCAGCGTGGCGCCATGGCTGGCCAGTTCGCGCTGCAGCAGCGCCGCGCAATCGTGGATGATGCCGGCCAGGTCGACCGGCGCGAACGTGGCTTCGCCCTTTTGCGCCAGCGCGCGGATGCGGCGAATGACTTCGCTGGCGCGGCAGGTGTCGGCCAGCATCCGCTGCAGCGCATGTTCGACTTCCTGCGGGTCGGGCTGCTGGCGGCGCAGCCAGCGCAGCGCCGCTTCGCCATTGGCGGAGATGGCGGCCAGCGGCTGGTTCACCTCGTGGGCGATGGACGCCGCCAGTTCGCCCAGCGTCGTGACCCGCGTCACGTGCGCCAGCTGCATGCGCGACAGCCGCAGCGATTCCTCGCGTTGCAGCAGGCGGGCGGTGGCCTGCGCGCCGGCGTGGGCCAGGTAGCCGCTGATGCCGATCGCCGCTAGGCTGACGGCGCAGCGCGCCAGCGAGGAATTGACGACGCCGAACCAGCTGGTGACCAGGTGCGCGGTGGCCGTCAGCACCAGGCACAGGGCCGTCACCGCCAGCACGCGCGTGGGCCAGACATGGACGGTGGCCAGGACCACGACCACGTACATGACGGCGATCGCGCTGTCCATCGAGGTCAACGCATCGAGCGCGAAAATCGCGGCTGTCAGCAGCACGATGGCCGCCTTCAGCAGGGCGGAGCGCAGGGTACCGGGCATGGCAAGGCAATCACTGGTTGTTGGTTGCCGGCAGTATATGACGGGTGGTCGCCAGGCCGGCCATTCCGGCTGGCGGCCTCCCACCAAAGAGGGAGGCCGGCATGGCGGGATAGGGGTAGTGACGGGATCAAGCCAGGTCAAAACGCGGATGGAACCACGATAAAGCCGGGCCAGTCGAGGACAGGCCTAGTACACGTCGCGCCGGATCCGTCCTTCGGCCGCCAGAAGTTCCACCGTGTCGCGGCCCAGCAGTTCGGCCAGCGCCGCATCGACGCCGCCAGCCATGCCCTGCAGGCTGCCGCAGATGAACAGCACCGCGCCATCGCCGATCCAGGCGCGCAGCAGGCCGGCGCGGGCTCGGAGGCGGTCCTGCACGTAGCCTTCGCCATCGCGTGAAAAGACCAGGTCGAGTTCGGGCAGGAAGCCGGTGGCGGCCCAGCCCTGCACTTCGCGCGCGCACAGGCTGTCGAAAGCACGCTGGCGTTCGCCGAACACCAGCCAGTTGCGCTGGCGGCCGGCGGCCACGCGGGCGCGCAGGTGGCCGCGCAGCCCGGCCAGCCCGGAGCCGTTGCCGATGTAGATGCAGGGCACGTCGGCGTCGACCGGGGCGAAGCCGGGATTGGCCAGCAGCCGTGCGCGCACCGCGGTACCCGGCGCCGCATGGGCCGTCAGCCAGCCCGACGCAAGCCCCAGGCCCTGTTCATGGCGCACCTGCCGTACCAGCAATTCCACCGCGCCATCGGCGGGCAGCGAGGCGATCGAATAGCGGCGCGGTGCCAGCGGCTTCAGCACCGCGGCGCACGCCCCGGCCGAAGCGAAGCGGTGGTCCGCATCGGGCAGTTCGCTGGTGGCCAGCAAGCCGGCCAGCGTGTGCTCGCCGACGACGGCCCGGCCATCCAGCCCGGACTGCGCCAGCCACGCCTGCACCACCGTGCCGGCATGGCGCGCCTCGATCTCGAGCAGGGCGCCGGGCAGCCAGCCGGCCGCCGCGGCGTCCCCGTCCGACTCGAGCCGCACTTCATGCAGCGGGGCGCCCAGGCTGCCGGGGTTCAGCAACGTGCGTTCCGCCAGGGTCCAGGTCTGCCATGGCGCGCCTGCGCCGGCGGACACTTCGGCCAGCGGCGCGGCGCCCAGGCAGGCCAGCGCCGCCGACCAGCGCGCCACGGCCGCTTCGTCGCCATTGTCCACTTCGACCGGCGCGAACAGGCGCGTGGCGCCCAGCGCCGCCAGGCGTTCATCCAGCGCGCGGCCGAAGCCGCAGAAGCGCGCGTAGGCGCTGTCGCCCAGGGCCAGCACGGCGTAGCGCAAGCCCGGCAGGCGGTCGTCCCGTTCGGCCAGCAGGCGGGCGAAGCGGCGCGCGCCATCGGGCGGCTCGCCTTCGCCATAGCTGCTGGCGACGAACAGCGCTTCGCCGTAGCCGGCCAGGTCGCGCGGCGCCAGCGTGGCCACGGCGCGCACGTCGGCGGGCGTACCGGAGGAGCGCAATGCCGCCGCGGTGCGCAGCGCGAGACTTTCGGCCTGGCCCGTCTGGCTGGCGTAGGCGACCAGCACCGGCGCGACGGCCGCCATGGCCAGCGGGCCGGCCGCCCCGTCGATCGCCTGCAGGCGGGCTCGCTCGGTGCGCGCCGCGCGTGCCTGGCGGCGGCGCTTCAGGTACAGCATCCAGCCCGTCACGGCGAAACCGGGCAGGGCCAGGCTGGCCAGCATCATGGCGATCTGGCCGGGCAGGCCGAAGTAGGTGCCGATGTGGAGCGGATAGAGCGTGGTCAGGGCGCGGGCGCCGGCGGACTTCGCCGCATACGGTTCATGTTTCACCAGCGTGCCGTCCGGCGCGATCGTCATGGCGCCGCGCGCGCGGGGATGGGGCGCGTCGGCGGCCAGCCAGGCTACCTGGATCGGGTCGTCGGGCTTGCCGGTGAAGCGCAGGAAGGCCATCTGCCAGCCCGGCGCGGTGGCGACGAAGGTGTTCCAGGCCGGCGCCAGGTCGACCGGCAAGGCCCTGGCGCGCTGCCCGCCCGGCATCCTGGACGACGCCTTGGCGGGCGCCTCGCGCGGCGGGCGCTTCACGCCGGCCCAGCCATCGACCGTGCTGCGCACCACGTCGAATGCCCAGTAGGCGCCCGTCAGCGTGAAGACCAGGTAGGCGACCAGCGCCCAGGTCCCGGCCACCGCGTGCAGCGCCCACAGGAACGAGCGGCCTTTCAGGCGCGTGTCGAACGTCAGCCAGGTGCGCCAGTTGCGCGCATTGCGGGGCCAGCGCAGGTACAGGCCGGACAGCGCCAGGCCGAACAGGCACAGCGCCAGCGTGCCCGTGACCGGCTTGCCGGTCTCGCGCTCCAGCAGCAGCCAGCGGTGCAGGAATTCGATCCATTCGAATGCTGCCTCGCCGGCCAGGTGCGGCTGCAACGCGCCCGTGTAGGGATGCACGTACACCGATTCGCCGCGCGGCTGCCCCGGCAGCGCCGCCAGGCCGACGCGGGCCGCGGTGCCCGGTGCCGAATACACGATCACCGAGGCGACGCGCCGCTCCGGGTGGGCGGCACGGACCGCCTCGGCCACCTGCTGGGGAGACAGGGCCGGCGCGTTCTGCGCGGGCACGTGGCGCACGCCCGGGTTGGCCAGGTCCAGCATTTCTTCCTTGAACACCAGCAGGGCGCCGCTCAGGCCGATCACGACCAGCACCGTGCCGGCCGTGATGCCGACGAACCAGTGCAGCTGGAACCAGGCCTGCTTCCAGGTCGGCAGGGCCCAGCGGCGCGAAGCGATGGGTTGGGAAGCGGTCGGGCTGGCAGGGGGGCGCTGGCGGGCAGGGAATCGCGTTTCATGATGGGCGCTTGACACGCCGCACCGGCAGGCGCGGGGCGCGGCGGTGGCGGCGGAGGTTCGGGTGACTGGCATTATAGGCGCAATCGCGAGTAATGAGAATCATTCCCGTTGAGGGCGATTTCGGCGCCACGCTGCCGCTGCCCGCCCCTGATTTCCACTGTCATGCGCTGCGCGGCACCCTCCCGGTCAAGGCGCCGGCAGGGTGTAGCGCAGCGTATAGAAATGCTGCTTGCCGGCGATGTCGATGGTGGCGCTGCCCGCGATGCCGGCCAGTTCGCCGGTGCCCGATCCGGGCGCGATCGCGATCGACAGGTCCTGGCGCCCGCCGTGCATGGTGCCGGAGTGCTGCATCACGAAGCTGCCGCGGCGCCCGCCGAGGGTGCCCGTGAAGCGTTCCAGCGCCACATAGCCGGCCGAACCGCTGGCCGGCGCGCCCGCCGTCAGCATCTCGCCCTCGCTGGTGCCGGACAGCGCGCCCTGGAAGGTCTTCGTGAACCGCATGCGCCCCCGTGTATCGTCCGGCGCGGTGCGCACTTCCGGCACGGGCGTGATCGTCACGTCGAAGGTTCCTTTCACCTCGGCCGGGCTGGCGGCCTGGCCGGCGGCGAGCGCGAGGGCGGCAATGGTATGCATGGGGTTCTCCCTGGTTGATAATGGCGCCACTTTAGCAAGCGCGGATGGAGGCGGATTGGAAAAAAACGACAGCGGAGACGATACCCCGAAGGGCATCCTCGACCCGCGGGCGATGGCGCGCCGCTTCGCCCTGCGGCGCCACCCGCCGCCGCCCGCCCTGGCGCCGTTCGTCGAGTACCTGTGGGTGGTCGAATGGGACCTGGGCGGCGCGCCGGCCCAGGTACAGCGCGTGCTGCCGTATCCGCACGCGCACCTCGTGTTCGAGAGCGGGGCCAGCGCGCTGCACGGTATCGTGCGCGGACCGTTCGACAAGGTGCTGGCGGGCAGCGGGCGGGCCGTGGGCGTGCGATTCCGCGCCGGCGGCCAGCGCCCGTGGTGGACCGGCGCCGCCGCGTCGCTCACCGGCCGTATCGTGCCGCTGGCGGAGCTGTCAGGCATCGATGGCGCCGCCGCCGAACACCAGGTGCTGGGCGCGGCCGACGATGCCGGCGTGATCGGCGCGGTCCATGCCTTGCTGGCGCCGGCCGCCGCGGTGGCCCGGCCGGATCCGCGCGCGGCGCTGGCGCAGCAGGCCCTCGACGCGGCCGCGGCGCAGCACGGGCCGGGGTCCGTGGCCATGCTGGCGGCCGCCGTCGGCCTGCCCGAGCGGGGGCTGCAGCGGCTGTTCCGCGACCAGGTCGGCGTGCCGCCGAAATGGGTGGTGCAGCGCTACCGGTTGCAGGAGGCCGCGGCGCTGCTGGCAGGACCCGCCTGCCCGGATCTCGCCGGCCTGGCGCAGCGACTGGGCTTCTTCGACCAGGCCCACCTGACCCGTGCGTTTACCTCGCTGGTGGGCCGCTCGCCACTGGCGTATTGGAAGGGACAAATGGCGGGCGCGTGACGGTGCGGCCGGTATTCGCCCGTTATAATCGGCCTTTTCCTTGGCCGGGCCCGACCCATGCACGATCGCCGCGGCATTACCCTCAGCCTGCGCCATCTGCTGTTACTGCTGACGGCGATCGGCTTCCTGCCGCTGGCGCTGCTCGGCACCTGGGGCCTGATGGCGGCCGCCGACGTGCAGCAGCGCGAGCAGGACCGTTCGATGCTCGAACTGGCGCGGGCGCTGTCGTCGGCCGTCGACGCCGAGCATGACGGCGCCGCCGCGGTGCTGGGCGGCATTGCCAACTCCCCGGCCGTGCGCACCGGGGACCTGCGTGCCTTCCATGAACTGGCCACGCAGCACGCCGCGGCGCAAGCCCAGTGGCTCGGCGTGATCCTGGCCGATGCGGCGGGGCGCCCGGTGTTCCGCACCATGGCGCCGTTCGGCGCGGCGCCGGCATCCGTGGCCGACCCTGCCAGCCTGGCCCGCGCGGCCGCCGGCGATGCACCCGTGGCCGGTGGCGTGATGCGCGGCGCCGGCGGCCGGGTCGCCTTCCCCGTGCGGCTGCCCGTCAACCTGCCCCGCGGCCGGTTCGTGCTGTCCGCCGTCATCGCGCCGGACCGTATCGTCAACGTGATCCGGCGCCAGCGCGCGCCGGACGACTGGGTGATCGCCGTGATGGACCGCGACGGCCGCCGCGTGGCCCGTTCGCGCGAACACGAGCGCTACCTGGGCGGCCTGGCCAGCCCCGGGCTGCAGCGCCTGATGCGTTCCGCGCGGGAGGGCACCGGCGATTCGCGCACCATCGAGGACGTCCCCGTGCGCACGGCGTTCACCACCTCACCGCGCTTGGGCTGGACGGTGGTCGTCAGCCCGCCGACCGCGTCGCTGCGTTCGCCCGTGCTGCGTGGTGCCGTCGTGTACGCGGCGGGCCTGGCGCTGACGCTGGCCACCTGCATCGGGCTGGCGTCGCTGCTGTCGCGCCGCATCGTGCGCCGCATCGACAGCCTGGTGCAGGGCGCCGCCGCGCTCGGTGCCGGCGCGCCGGTGGCGGTGGAGCCGTCACGGGTGCGCGAGATCGGACAGATGGGGCAGGCGCTAGCCGCCGCTGCGGACGCGCGCGACCGGCACGAACGGGAACGTTCGGACCTGCTGGCCTCCCTCGAGCGGGCCGTGGCGTCGCAGGAAGCGGCGCTGGCCGAGGCGCGCGAGGCCGGCCGCGCCAAGGATGAATTCCTGGCGGTGCTGGGGCACGAACTGCGCAATCCGCTCAGCCCGATCGTGGCGTCGCTGGACTTGATGGACTTGCGCGGCGACGTGGGCGCGCAGCGCGAACGCGCCGTGCTGCGGCGCCAGGTGGCGCACCTGAAGCGGCTGGTGGACGACCTGCTGGACGTGTCGCGCATCGCCTCGGGCAAGCTGGAACTGGACTTGCGGCCGGTCGACCTGGCCGATATCGCGCGACAGGCGGCCGCCGCCGCCGCCACCGGCCTGCGCGTGACGCTGCAGGCGCCGCCGTCGCTGTGGGTGGCCGGCGACGACAGCCGGTTGGCCCAGGTGCTGGGCAACCTGCTGTCGAACGCCGGCCGTTTCGGCGGCGGCGACGCGGCCATCACGCTGGAGCAGGTGACCGTGGAAGGCCGGCCGATGGCACGGCTGGCCGTCAGCGACCGCGGCGCCGGCATGGCGCCGGACCTGCTGGCGCGCGTCTTCGAGCCGTTCTACCAGGCGCCCCAGCAACTGGCGCGACGTACCGGCGGCCTGGGGCTCGGCCTGGCCATCGTGCGCAAGATCGTCGAGCTGCACGGCGGCCAGGTGGCGGCGCACAGCCCCGGCCCCGGGCTGGGCAGCACGTTCGAGGTGCTGCTGCCGCTGGCGCAACCGGGCCTGGCTCCCGTCGAGGCGCCGCACGTGCCGGTGCCGCAGGGGCTGCGCGTGCTGCTGGTCGACGACAACGAGGATGCCGCGCGGTCCAGTGCGCTGATGCTGCGCCATATCGGGCTCGATGTGCAGGTCGCCCATACCGCGCACGAGGCGCTGGCTGCGTATGGCGACGGGCCGGTGGACGCCGCGCTGCTCGACATCGGGTTGCCGGACATGGATGGCTATGCGCTGGCGATGGCCTTGCGCGCGGCGGCGGACGGGCGCGCCCTGCGGCTGGTGGCGCTGACCGGCTATGGCCGCAAGGGCGACGTGGCGCGTGCCGCGGCGGCGGGCTTCGACCTGCACCTGACGAAACCGGCATCGCTGGAGGACTTGCGGCGCGCGCTGGCCGCATGATGCTTGAAATAAAGACAAGAACGTGCGCGCCATGCCACCCTCGCTTGGTGTAGCATTTATGGTTTCTTCAACAGGATCGGCATCATGGCGGAACGGGGCACGACGAGGTCGCGCGCTGACGCAACGACGGCAGCGTGCGTGGAAGATGCATTGAAAATTGTCGAGGCGGACGGCATCCACCCGGCGCTGGAGTTCATGCAGCGCGCCGGCGTGCCCCGCGAGATCGCCTTGCGGGTGCTGTGCGCGCCGCAATTCCACCGGCATGGCGAACGCCGCCGCAACCCCCGCTGAGCCGGTGATCCGGCCTTGTTCGCTGCCGGCCTTGTTTCGCTGCCGGCCTTGTTTCCCCCTCGAATCTAGGCGTGATCCTACGCCGGACTGGATCGCGCTCCGACTGCGATAGCCGGACCGCCGGCCTACAATGGCCTCGGCTCGCGTGGTGCGGGTCCTCGCAACCTGTATCGAGGAGTAGCTGATGGCAACGATGAATACCGGCTCGGCCGACGTGGTCGCGCACAAGGCCATGAATGCCGTGGACTGGATCGCGATGGTGCTGCTGATCGTGGGCGGCTTGAACTGGGGGCTGGTCGGCCTGTTCCAGTTCGACCTGGTCGCCGCGATCTTCGGTGAACAGACCACCGCCTCGCGCATCGTGTATGCGCTGGTGGGCCTGTCCGCGCTGTACGGGATCTACCTGGCGGCGAAGAAGCTGCCGAATCACTGAACGTTCCCGATCGCACCGTCCAGTAGAGCGCCGGGGCCGCGACTTGTCGCCACCCCGGTTTTTGTTTGGGCGCCACTCCCGGCTTTTCCGCCTGAGCTGTTTCCCCTCCCGTCCGATTTCCCCGGCTCTGCCGTAACGGCGAATTCCAAGCAAGCATAGTTGGAATGGTTCCTTCTGTTCCGTTGTCGGTCCATCTATATTGGCGGCGCGGCCATGCACCGCGCCGGGGCCGGTCTCCGCCGCCCGGTGCCGCTGCCCGCCGCACCTTGCCGCGCAATTCCCGATGGACGAAACATGAACGCCGCACCCCGACACAGCAATCCCCTGGCGCTGCGCAACGAATGGCTCAGCAGTGAATTCAGGCGCAGCTACGGCTGGCTGACGGCCACCGTACACCGGCTGGTGGGTTCCCGCAACGATGCGGAAGACCTGGCCGCCTCCACCTTCACCGAGCTGGCCGCGCTCGACGAAGTGGGCCGTGTCAGGCAGCCGCGCGCGCTGCTGACGACGATCGCGCGCCGCCTCACCTATGAATTCTGGCGCCGCCGCGACCTGGAGCGGGCCTGGCTGGCCGAGCTGGCGCAGCGCCCGGAAGGCCATGGCGCATCGGCCGAGGAAGTCTGCATGACGGTCGAGGAAATCGTGCGCATCGATGCGGCGCTGGCCACGCTGTCGGCGAAGGCGCGCGAAGCGTTCATCCTCAGCCAGTTCGAGGAACTGGGCTATGCGGAGATCGCCGCGCGCCTCGGCGTTTCGACCAGCATGGTGCGCAAGTACGTGGCGCAGGCGCTGGCGGCCTGCTGGCCTGCGGCGTGAGCGCGGCATGAGTGTCGATCAACGCAGCGGGGCCGAGCGGGCAGCCATCGAGTGGGAAGCAAGGCTGCGCGACCCGGCGACGGACGAGCGCGCGCTGCGGGCGTTCCGCAAGTGGCATGACGGCGCGCCGGAGCATGCGGCGGCCTGGGCATCGCTGCAGCGGCGGCTCGGCCTGATGGGTGGGCGCAGTGGCAGCGGCGACGGTATCGCGGTGGCGCGCGCACTGCGCCATCCCGTGGAAGAGCGCCGCCGCGCGCTGCGCGCCGCGTTCGGTACGGCGGTGCTGGCCATTTCCGGGGCCGGCGGCTGGAAGCTGGCGCATGAACTGGGTTACGACGCCACGTGGCGCAGCGGCGTCGGCGAACACGGCGCGGCCACGCTGGCGGACGGCTCGGCGCTGCGCTTCGATGCCGCGTCGCGGATCGACCTCGGCACTGGCCACGGCCCGATGCGCTTGCACCTGCGCCAGGGGCAACTGCTCGTGCGGGCGCGGCGCGCACTTACCGTGACGGTGGCCGGCGCCGACATCGAGTGCGACGGCGCCGAGCTGTGCGCGGGTCGCCTGGGGCGGCGCGGCATCGTCGCCGTGCGCGGCGGCAGCGCCGTGCTGCGGCTGCCCGGCGCCAGGGCCGTCGAGCTGGCGTCCGGCGACACGTTGACGTTCGATGGCGCAGGGGCACGGTCGTCGCCGCTGTCGTTCAACGCCGCCGCCGGCTGGACGCGCGGCATGCTGGTGGCCGACCGCCTGCCGCTGCCCGACCTGGCCGAAGCGTTCGGCCGCTACCACCGCGGCATCCTGCGCGTGTCCGGCGTGGCGGCCGGCCACGTCATCAGCGGCGTGTTCCGCCTGGCCGACCTGGACGGCGCGCTGCGGCAGATCGCCGGCGCGCTGCCGGTGCGCGTGAACCGTTATGGACTCCTGGCGATCATCGAATGATGCGACCAGCCTCGCGCGCGTCTTCGCCGTCCCGTTGCACAACCATCCAACCAAAGGAACCTGCATGCGCCCTCGCACCACCCGTCTCCTGGCCGCCTTAATCCTGGCTTTCGGGGCAGCCGGCGCGGCCGTCGCGCAGGCCGGCCCGGCAGTCCCGACCTACCCGGCCAGCGACTATATCCAGCAAGCCCCCGGTCGCCCCGGCGGCGTGCTGGTGACCAGCGCATCGTACGAAGCCGGTTCCTTCGACATCCACAAGCTTCACGCGGGCAACCTGCTGTGGCAAAGCCGGCTGGTCTTCGACAGTCTGGTCTATCTGGACAGCGCGGGCGCCGCGACGCCCTGGCTGGCGAAGTCGTGGACGGTATCGCCCGATGGCCGCGTGGTCACCTTCCGGCTGCGCGAGGACGTCACGTTCAGCGACGGCACGCGTTTCGATGCGGAAGCGGTGCGGATCAACTTCGAGCGGATCAAGAAACTCGGCACGCAATCGCGCATCGCGGCCGCCTATCTGTCGCCGTACGTGGAAGGGGTCGCAGTCGATACGTACACCTTCGAGGCAAGGCTCGACGCGCCGTACCCGGCGTTCCTGTCGTTCCTTGCCCAGACGTGGCTGGGCTTCATCTCGCCACGCCAGATCAGCGGCGATCCGGCCAGCATCGGCGAACGCCCGGTGGGCACCGGGCCGTTCGTGGTAGCGGAGTACGCGCCGGGCAAGCGGGCCGTGCTGGCAAGGCGAGCCGACTACGCGTGGGCGCCCGACTATCTCCGCCATGCGGGGCCCGCCTACCTGGACGGCATCGTCATCGAAGCCGTACCCGACGACGCGGCCCGCACCGCCAGCCTGCAGCAGGGCCGGCACCAGCTGACCTTCGAGGCGCCGCTGACGGATGGGCGCCGCTTGCGGGCCGATCCGGGTCTCGTGTTTTCCAACAGGGTGCGGCCGGGGAGCCCGATGCGCAGCCTGGCATTCAACACCGCACGCTTCCCGTTCGACGATGTCCGCATCCGCCGCGCCGCGGCGATCGCCATCGACCGCGAGCGCGTGACGCGCGAGCTCAGCGCGGGAGAATTCATCGCGAAAGCCGATTACCTCGGCACCAACACGCCCGGGTATGTGGACACGTACCGGCACGTGCTGGCCTACGACCCGGCGGGTGCCGCGGCGTTGCTCGACCAGGCCGGCTGGACGGAACGGGACCGGGATGGCATCCGCAGCAAGGGTGGCCGGCGCCTGAGCGCGGAGCTGCTGACGACCGGGGACGAAAGAACGCCGCCTGCATCGGTGCTGGCCATCCAGTCCGGCCTGAAGGCGGTGGGCATCGAGCTGCGCCTGAAACCTGTCGCCGGGGCCGACCTGCCCGCCGCCGTGCGCGCGGGCGCCTACGATGCGCTGACCGGCGGCTGGTGGTCGGCGGCGACACCGGATGTCCTGTTCCTGCTGTATCACAGCAGCCAGACCGCCCGGCAGAACACCTTCGGGCAGGATACCGGCCGCATCGCCGATCCGGAACTGGACGACCTGCTGCTGCGCGCCCGCCGGTCCCCCGATGCGAACGAACGCGATGCGCTGTATCGCCAGGCGCAAAAGCTGCTGACGGAACTGGTGCCGGTCGTGCCGCTGCATGAAAGCCATCACCTGGTCGCCTACTCGCGGCAGCTGAAGGGCGTGCTGTTCGACACCACGCACAATACGCCGATCCTGACGGGGGCGTGGCTGGCGCCGGCGGAGGAGGTGGCAAAAGAGCGTTGATGGCGGGAGGCGATGCCGGCTATATCGCCGGCGCGAAAAACGCTGGCGTCGCCACCGCAATGCCGTTCAGTTAAAGGTCGCCGGCTCATCGAAAGCGCATGCATTCACCCCAACAGCGAAGGGCTGGGGTCAGACCCGCCGGGTCTGACCCCGGCATTTGCACTTGGGGTGGGGTCATCTGAACAGCATTAGCGTCGTCGCCCCCGCTAAATTATTTTCGGATTCCGCTGACGCTTTCCGCATCTCGCTGCACAAGGGGTGTACCAACGACATTCATGAGGTATCCCTTGCACAAGCATTCCCTGACCCTGGCTGTGCTGGCCACGCTGCCCGCCTTGTTCAATCCCGCCTGCGCCCATGCCCAGGCATACGCCGACCGCCAGGATTACCGCCTGCCGGCGGCGCCGCTCGAACAGACCTTGCTGGCCATCGCCGCCGACACCGGCGTGGCGCTGGCCTATGACCCACGCCTGCTGGGCAGCGCCCGTTCGGCCCCCGTGGTCGGCCGCTACAACGCCGCCGAAGCCATCGCCCGCGCGCTCGACGGCAGCGGCTTCGAGCTGGCCTCCGGCGGCGGCGGGGCCCTGACGATCCGCCGCCGCGCCGTCCAGAAGCCGGAAGCGCCGGCCGCGCCGCAGTTCCTGAAGGTGTCGGCGCCCGCCGCACCGGCCATCGTCGCCGCGGCGGCGGCACAGCCGGCCGCCATGGCCACCGTCACCGTCAGCGGCGCGCGCCAGGGCCGAGGCGACGCCACCGGCGAAGATCCGCAACGCACGCCCACCTCGTCCTACCGCATCGGCGGCGACGAACTCGACGAGCAGAATGTCACCACGATGGAGGAGTTGCAGCAACTGGTGCCGGGCCTGAATATCCAGAGCACCGACCCGTCCGACATGCAGATCACGATCCGCGGCGTCGGCGACGGCGGCGGGCAAGCCAGCGGCGACGCGAACATCGGCATGCCAAGCAGCGTGGCCGTCTACGTGGACGGCGTCTACCTGGCCCGGCCCGGCATGCTGTCGAGCCTTGGCGATATCGCCCAGGCCGAAGTGCTGAGCGGCGCCCAGGGCACCATGTTCGGCGCCAATGCCACGGGCGGCATCGTCAACATCACGACAAAATCGCCGACCTTCGTGCCCGAGGCGGAGATCACGCTATCGGCGGGGCAGCATGGCTACCAGCGCGTGCGCGGCGTCGTGTCCGGCCCGCTGTCGGAGAACTGGGCTGGCCGGCTCAATGCCGTGCGCAGCGCTGGCGACGGCGCGGTGACCAACCTGCGCACCGGCAACCGGCTCAATGGCGGCTCGTCGAACGGCCTGCGCGGCCAGCTGCTGTACCGCGGCGGCGAGCGGTTCACGCTGCGCCTGTCCACCGACTACAGCAACGGCAACAGCGAGCCGACCTCCGTGCTGGTGGCCACGCATGCGGTCAACGGCCGCGATGGCTACCTGGCCCACTCGGCCGCGGCGGGCCACAACGTGGTGTTCGGCCCGAACGTGGACCTGGACGATGAAAACCGCATCCACGTGGTGCAGGGCGGCGTCGCGGCGCTGGCCGAGTGGCAGTTCGGCGGCGGCTGGCAGCTGCGTTCCGTCACGTCGCTGCGCTACTTCCATTCGCAGCCGACGATGGCCGACGGCCTGTCGGTGCGGGTCTATGCGAACACCGGCACGGAGGTGCGCGACAAGACGTGGTCGCAGGAACTGCGGCTCGACTCGCCCGGCGGCCGCAGCCTGGTGTATGCACTGGGCCTGACCTACCTGGGCCAGCACGCCGAGACGCTGGCGCACACGCGCTACGCCGACACCTCCGTTCCGGCGCTCTGGCTGGACAGCGCGGCGTTCCGCAACCTCGACATCATCCGCCTCGGCCTGCTGCGCGACCGCATGCTGTCGCCGTTCGCGCAGGGCACGCTGCATGTGGGGGACTCGGTCGACATCACGGCCGGCGTGCGCGCCAACGTGCAAAAGAAGGGCGGCAGCTTCGTCCGCTATAACCGGGTGCCGTTCAATTCCGGCTACCTGGAAGAAAACCACACGCTGCCTTCGGGCACGCTGACCGCCACCTGGCGCACAGCGCCGGGCTGGAGCGCCTACGCGGCCGCGTCGTACGGCGAGAAGTCCGGCGGCCTGAACATATCCGCCGGCGCGGCGCGCCAGGCCGGCCTGGATTCGCTGTTCATCAAGCCGGAGAAGACGAGAAGCGGCGAAATCGGCGTGAAGGCCAGCCTGGCCGGCGACCGGCTGGCCCTGAAGGGCAACCTGTTCCTCACCGAGGTCGGCGACTTCCAGACCCAGGGCTACAACCCGGACGACGGGCAGGTGTACCTGCTCAATGCCGGCACCTTCATCTCGCGTGGCGCCGAGGCCAGCGCGCGCTGGGCACCCGACCGCCACTGGCGCGTCGACGCGGCGGCGGTGTGGAACGATACCTACTACACGCACTACGACAACGCGCGCTGCCCGCCGGAAGTCACGCTGGCGCCGAACCCGCCGCCGTCGTGCAACCTGACCGGCTCGCGCGTGTTCAACGCGCCCAAGCTGACCGCCAACGCCAGCGTGCGCTATGGCTGGACCGGCGATAGCGGCTTGCGCTCGTTCGTCTCGGCCCGTTACGCTTACCGGAGCTGGATGTTCGGCACCGTCGATACGTCGCAGTTCACCCGCGTGCCCGGCTATGGCCTGGCCTCGTTCGCCGCCGGCACCGAGGGCAAGCTGGGCGAGGGGGAATGGAGCGCGTCGGTCTGGCTGAACAATGCCTTCGACAAGACGTACTACAAGCGTCTCGTGAACGGCGAGTATGGTTCGGTGGCCGGCTGGCTGGGCGAACGCCGTACACTGGGCGTGTCGCTGGCGTACCGGTATTGATACGTTGCGAGCGCATGCATTTACCCCAACGGCGAAGGGCTGGGGTCAGGGAGGAGTACCGGCATGCATGCCGGTACCGCGACGCAGGCCAGGAGCAGCGCTCCTCGAAACCCCTGCTCTGCCCCGGCGGGGTGGAGCAGGGGTTTCACGAAGCATGCTTCGCGCCTGCGGAACGATGCTGGCATGCATGCCAGCATTCCTTCCTGACCCCGGCATTTGCACTTGGGGTGGGCTTTTCCAATGCGCGGATTCGACATTCAAGAACATTGCTGGAGAAAAGGAGACCGATGGACCGCCGTAACCTGCTGAAACTCACCGCGCTGCTGGCCGGAGCGCCGACCCTGGCGATGTCGCCGGCACGCGCCGCCGCCGATACGGCGATCGCGCCGGCTGAAACGACCGCGCTGGGCTGGCTGGATGGCGCGCCGCCCGCCAGCTTCACCGGCGCCACCTTCGGCGTGCCGTGGCCGCAGGGCCAGGTGCCGCGCGGCAGCGGCTTCACAATGCGCGCCGCCGGCGGCGCTGCGCCACCATTGCAATCATGGCCGCTGGCCTGGTGGCCGGATGGTTCCATCAAGTGGAGTGCCCATGCGATCGGCGCGGGTGAGCCGGCGGCCAGTTACGGCTTGCAGCCCGGGCCCGCGGTGCCGGCCGAAGCCGGCATGGCGCGCCGCGAAGGCGACGGCATCGTCGTCGATACCGGCAAGCTGCGTGCCCGGGTGCCGGGCAAGGGTGGCCAGGTGCTGGCCGAAGTGGCGCTGGCCGGCCACACGCTGCTGCGCGGGGGCGAACTGGTGCTGCTGACCGATGGCGTGGACAATGGCGAAGATGGCGAAGATGGCGAAGATGGCGCGCGGCGGCGCCGGCGCTGGCAGGGCGAGGTCGCGCAGGCGGAGATCGAGCAGGATGGCCCGGTGCGCACGGTACTGAAACTGACTGGCACGCACCGCGCCGGGGATGGCCCCGGCCTGCTGCCGTTCACGCTGCGGCTCGAATTCCACCGCGGCAGCGAGGCGATCCGCGTGCTGCACACCTTCGTCGTCGACGTCGATCCGGCGCGGCTGGCGGTACGCGGCATCGGCCTGCGCTTCGGCACCGTGCTGGACGGCGCGCCGCACGACCGCCACGTGCGCTTCACGTCGGCCGCCGGGGGCGTGTTCGCCGAAAGCGTGCGCGGCCTGACGGGCTTGCGACGCGACGTCGGCGACGACAACGCCGCCCTGCAGGTGGCCGGCCTGTCGCTGCCGCCGGTGGAACAGCTGCCCAAGGCGGTGCGCGATGGCCTGCGGTACGTGCCCGCGTTCGGCGACTACCGGCTGCTGCAACCGAACGCGGACGGTTTCACCATCGCCAAGCGCACCGCGAAGGGCCATGGCTGGATTCCGGCCGGCGGCGGCACGCGCGCCGGCGGCACCGCCTACCTGGGCGGCGTGAAGGGCGGCGTGGCGTTCGGCGTGCGCAATTTCTGGCAAAGCCATCCCGGCCAGATCGACATCGCCGGCGCGGCCGGCGGCGCCGCCGCTGTCACGCTGTGGCTGTGGGCGCCCGAGGCACCGGCCATGCAGCTGCGCTTCTTCCACGACGGCATGGGCCAGGACACGCATGCCAAACAGCGCGCGGCGCTGGACATCACGTACGAGGACTACGAGCCGGGCTTCGCTACCCCCTACGGCATCGCCCGCACCAGCGAACTGGAACTTCAGCTGCTGCCGGCCACGCCGACGGCCGCCGGGCTGGCGGCCATCGGCCAGCGCATCGCGCGGCCGCCCCGGCTGATGGCGGCGCCCGGGCGCCTGCATGCGGCCGGCGTGTTCAGCGAATACTGGGCACCAGCGGGGGCACCAGCGGGAGCGCCAGCAGGCCGGGGAGGCGCACGTGCGAAGGCGCTGGAGACTCGGCTGGCGCAGCTGTTCGATTACTACCGAGGCCAGGTCGAACAGCGCCGCTGGTACGGCTTCTGGGACTACGGCGACGTGATGCATACCTACGATGCGCGCCGCCACCAGTGGCGCTACGACGTGGGCGGCTTCGCCTGGGACAACTCGGAACTGTCCACCGACATCTGGCTGTGGCACTACTTCCTCCATTCGGGACGGGCCGACGCGTTCCGGCTGGCCGAGGCGATGACGCGCCACACGGGCGAAGTGGACGTCCACCATATCGGTCCTTTCAGTCCCCTGGGCACACGGCACGGCGTGCAGCATTGGGGCGACAGCGCCAAGCAGCTGCGCATTGCCACCGCGATCAACCGGCGCTTCATGTATTACCTGACGGCGGACGAGCGCATCGGCGACCTGCTGGTCGAACAGCAGGACGCGGTGCGCCGCCTGCGCGATATCGCGCCGGGCCGCAAGATCGGCCAGCAGCCGGCCGGCGGCGCCAACGAAGCGAGCGTGGGTTTCGGCACGGACTGGGGCGCCATCGCCGGCGCCTGGTTCACGGCCTGGGAGCGCACCGGCGACAAGGCCTGGCGCGACAAGCTGCTGGCCAGCATGCGCACCATCGCCGCGCAGCCGAAAGGCTTCTTCACCGGCAGTGCCGTGATGGACCTGGACACGGGCGCCTTCCGCATCGCCGCCTCGGACAAGATCGCCGTCTCGCACCTGTCCGCCGTGTTCGGGTTGACGGAAATCTGCGCCGAACTGCTGCGTACCCTGCCGGAGCCGGCGTTCCGCGCCGCCTGGCTGCAGTACTGCCGGCTGTACAACGCCACGCCCGAGGCGCAGAAGGCGGAGCTGGGGCAGGCGCTCGGCCCGCTGAACCTGTCGCAGGGCCATGCGCGGCTGCTGGGCTACGCGGCGGTGCAGGCGTCCGGCATGACGGAGCGGGAGGCGCTGATGCGGGAAGCCTGGCGCCTGTTCGACGCGGGCAAGGCGGGGCTGCGCGAGGCGGATTTCGCGGTGCGGCGGGTGAGCCGGCCCGCGGTGCTGGACGATATCGGCGAGGCGCCGCGCATCTCCACCAATGGCGCGGCGCAGTGGGGCCTGGGCGCGCTCGGCCTGCTGGCGCTCGATGCCCGGGCGGCGCCTGCGGGCACGCTGCTGGTGCGGGATGATTTCCGCACCTTCGATGCGCGGCGCTGGCGCGTGGAAGCGGAGCAGGGCGATCCGCGCGAGGTCGTCACCGTACGCGATGGCGCGCTGCTGCTCGACACCCGTGGCGGGCTCACCGTGTGGCTCACGCAGCCGCTCGATGGTCACTACGAGATTGCGTACACCTGCACGGTGCTGGACGAAGGCCGGCCGGGCGACCGGGTGTCGGACATGAACATGTTCTGGCAGGCCCGCATGGCGCGGCCGCTGTCCGGCAAGCTGGCCGCCTACGACAGGGTGCCGATGTTCTACGCCGGCATCGGCGGCAACCACAACGCCACCACGCGGTTCCGCCGCTACGACGGCAGCGGCGAGCGGCGATTGCTGCAGGAATATACCGACAGTCCTTACCTGCTGAAGGGGAATCACCCTTACCGGATTCGCATCGTCGTCGATGGCAGCGGTACCCGGCTGTATGTCGACGGCGTGCAGTATTTCGCGTCGCGCCAGCGGGTTGGCGCCGGCCTGTTCGGCTTCCGCACCACGCTGTCGCGGCAGCGCATCACCGATTTCGCCGTGTTTCGTTTGGCCGACCCCCTGTCCAAGCGAACGATCGTGCCAAAAGGGTCCCGCACGCGGGCCGCCACTTCAGGGTAATATTGACGGTTACGCACGTCGTGTCACTTTGATATCGGATCAGCCGATGACACGCGTAACCAGAATTATTCACCATTGCGCCCCGTCGCCGCAGGGCGGCGTCATGGGCGGCCTGAAGGAGAAAGCATGACCATCGAACGTAATGACGACAACCAGGACGTCCGCCGCGAGCAGCAACTGCGCGCGGACGCGCTGGAGTACCATCGCTTCCCCACCCGCGGCAAGATCGAAGTGGTGCCGACCAAGCCGCTGTCGAACCAGCGCGACCTGTCGCTGGCCTACTCGCCGGGCGTGGCCTACGCCTGCGAGGAAATCGCCGCCAACCCGGCTGCCGCCGCCGAATACACGTCGCGCGCCAACCTCGTGGCCGTGATCTCGAACGGTACCGCGGTGCTTGGCCTGGGCAATATCGGCCCGCTGGCCTCGAAGCCGGTCATGGAAGGCAAAGGGTGCCTGTTCAAGCAGTTCGCCGGTGTCGACGTGTTCGACATCGAGCTGGCCGAGAACGACCCCGACAAACTGGTGGAAGCCATCGCCATGCTGGAACCCACCGTGGGCGGCATCAACCTGGAAGACATCAAGGCGCCCGAATGCTTCTACATCGAGAAGAAGCTGCGCGAGCGGATGAACATCCCCGTCTTCCACGACGACCAGCACGGCACGGCGATCATTTCCAGCGCCGCGCTGCTGAACGCGCTGAAGGTCGCCAACAAGCGCATCGGCGACATCAAGCTGGTCGCCTCCGGCGCCGGCGCCGCGGCGATCGCCTGCCTGGACATGATGGTGGGCCTGGGCGTGCGCCGCGAAAACGTCTACGTGACCGACTCGCGCGGCGTGATCTGGCAGGGCCGCGAAGCCAATATGGAAGCGAACAAGGCGCGCTATGCGCAGGCTACCGATGCACGCACGCTGGCCGACATCGTGCGCGGCGCCGACGTGTTCCTGGGCTGCTCGACGGCCGGCGTGCTGACCGGCGAGATGGTCAAGACGATGGCCGAGCGCCCCGTCATCCTCGCGCTGGCCAATCCGGAACCGGAAATCCGCCCCGAGGTGGCGCTGGCCGCGCGGCCGGACTGCATCATCGCCACCGGCCGTTCGGATTACCCGAACCAGGTCAACAACGTGCTGTGCTTCCCGTACATCTTCCGCGGCGCGCTCGATTGCGGCGCCACCCGGATCACCGAGGAAATGAAGCAGGCGTGCGTGGTGGCGATCGCCGCGCTGGCCGAGGCCGAAGTGTCCGAAACGGTGGCCGCCGCCTATGCCGGCCAGACGCTGGCCTTCGGCCCCGACTACATCATCCCGAAACCGTTCGACCAGCGCCTGATCGCCGCGATCGCGCCGGCGGTGGCGAAGGCCGCCGCCGAATCGGGCGTGGCCACCGCGCCGATCGCCGACCTGGCCGCCTACCGCGCGCAGCTGGAACAGCAGGTGTACCACACCGGCCTGGTGATGAAGCCGCTGTTCACGGCCGCCAAGGCCGCGCAGAAGCGCGTGGTGTATGCCGAGGGTGACGAAGAGCGCGTGCTGCGCGCCGTGCAGACCGTGGTCGACGAAGGCCTGGCCAAGCCGGTGCTGGTGGGCGAGGGCGCCAAGGTGGAAGCGGCCATCGCCGCCGCCGGCCTGCGCCTGAAGCGCGGCACCGACTACACGCTGGCCGAACCGGGCGGCGCGGATGCGACCGACCACGCGCTGGCGCTGCTGAAGTCCGGCGAAGCCGATGCCGTGATCTGCGGCCTGCGCGGCAGCATCGACACCCACCTGGAGCAGGTGCGCAACACCATCGGCCTGGCGCCGGGCGCCGAAGTGATGGCGACGATGAATGCGCTGGTGCTGGAAAAGCACACGCTGTTCGTCACCGACACCCACGTCAACGACGATCCGACCGCGCAGGAACTGGCCGCGATCGCGCGCCTGGCCGCCGAGCAGGTGCGCCATTTCGGCCTGGAGCCGAAGGTCGCGCTGCTGTCGCACTCCACCGCCGGTTCTTCCGAGCGCCCGTCGGCCCGCAAGATGCGCGATGCCCGAGCGCTGCTGGCCCACGCGTCCCCGGACCTGCCGGTGATCGGCGAAGTGCAGGGCGACGTCGCGCTGGCCGGTGGCGTGATCCCTGGTTTCACGGGCGAAGCCAACGTGCTGGTGATGCCATCGCTGGATGCCGCCAACATCGCCTTCAACCTGCTGAAGGTCACGGGTGGCAAGGGCGTCACCGTCGGCCCCGTGCTGCTGGGCGCCGCAAAGCCGGTGCACGTGCTCGGCCCGGGCGCCACGGTGCGGCGCATCGTCAACATGACGGCGGTGGCGGTCGCCGGCGCCGTGCGTTGATCGGCATCTCCGGGTAAGTGAGGGTCGCCGGCATGCCGGCGGCCCTTTTCGCATGCGGGCTCAGCCCGGGGCCGGCAGACGGGAGCGTGTCGTCCGCTATGCGGACGTGCTTCCCGGCTTCGTCATGGCATCACGCCTTGAAGGTGTTCAGCAACGTCACCGCTGGCGACACGCCGTAGATCTTGCGGCCCGTCTTCGCCGCCTCGATGATGTCGACGAGTTCCTGGTACTTGTCGGCCTGCCGCTCCTCCAGGTTGGTCATGTTCATGGTCCAGCGCACGAAGGTGCGGAAGGCCGCCGGCTCGTTGTACAGGAGGCGCAAGTCGTGGTGGCGCGGATCCTTGCTGATCTTGTCATACAGCGTTGCCAGCGTCGGGGCGGGCCCTTCCAGCACCTGCATGAACCAGCCGCCGTTGTAGAACAGGCTTCCGGTGACATCGATGCGTGCGTTATTGGCCTTGGCCTGCGCCCAGAGAGCGGCCAGTGCTTCCTTTTCCGGTTTGCCGGTGGATTGACTCAGGTATACGAGTTGATGGAGTGACATGACGGGGCAGAGTGGTGGGTTGGAAAGCTGGTTTTCCTGGCCTAGTCTAACTGGCCTTCGTCTCGTTCGGGCGTTCGCTAACCTTCAGGGCGCCATCGCGCCCTGATACGGTAGTCTTGTTGTACAGGCCGGACCTGCGGAAACGTCCGCCATCCGGGCTCGTGGTTTGCCACGACCGCGGCTGCGTTCGCGCCGGGTGCGGGCCACGTTCTTCCATGCAAGTCGGATATCGATCGGAGAGCGGGCCATGCGCAATGTGCGTCTACTACGGGGTTGTATTACTGTATTCGTTGCTTCATTCGTGGCCACCGGTTCGTCCGGCGCGCCGGTCAAACCTGTCAAGCCAGAACCGCCGAAAACCAGGGAACAATGCGCCGCCAGGGGAGGCGAGTGGATGCTGTACCCGTTGGGGCCGTTCCATTTCTGCGCCGTGAAGACCAGCGACCGGGGCAAGGCCTGCGCCGACGACCGTGAATGCCAGGGCGACTGCGTTCCCGTGGAAGGGCCATCGGTACGGCCGGGCGCGAGGCCCGGCGTGTGCGCGCCGGCGCTGCCGATGCCGGGCGGTTGTCCGAGGCACCTGGTGGACGGGAAGCTCGTCGAGGACCCCTGCATCTGACGTTGTCACGACCGAGGACGGAAAGGGCACCAGCGTACCGGTGGCCCTTTTTTCGCTTGTTCGCGGAGCGCGGCGACATGCGGGAAGCTGGGCGGGCCGGATAGCCCGACTGGTCGTCGCTTGACTCGGATGTATCCTGCTTGTAAGATTGATTATCTTATTGCAATAAGACCAATTCACCAACTCACCTATGGATACCATGGATTTCCCGCGCTCGCTCATTACCGCCCTGGCCCTGTCGATCGGCATGACGACCGCTGCGTCAGCCGCCGGCCCCATCGAAACGCTCTACGACGGCAACGGCAGCCCGGCCGCGCAGGGATGGTCCGCGGGCGGCGGTGGCACGCAACTCCCGAGTGAGGGCATCACGCAGTTCATGACGGCCAACGACACGAATCGCACCAGCCAGTTCCAGTACTTCCAGCACGCTACCGGCGCCACCGACTACATTGCTTCGATCCGGCTGCTGGTCGTGTCGTCGAGCTACAACTCGATGGACGCGGCGCTGACATTCAACCCGTTCAACGTGCTGCTGACGCCCGCTTCCAGGGCGAATACCTTCATGATCGGCAACGATGTCGTCGTGTGGGGCGACCTGCAGGGCGCTTCGCACACGCTCGATACCAACATCTTCCATGACTATGCGTTCCGCTACAACGGCGGCAAGCTGGACCTGTATATCGATGCCTCGTTTGCCGACATCGCGTCCGGCACGGCCAGCGCGGTCCTCAGCAGGACGTTGACGGATCCGGTCTTCGGCACGCTGTCGGGGGGCATCACGTGGGGCGATGCGACGAACGACTTCGGCTACGACTCCAACTATCTGGTCGACAACGTCAAGTTCCAGGACCTGGGAGCGGTGTCCCCGGTTCCGGAGCCCTCGACGTACGCGATGATGGGCCTGGGCCTTGCAGGTCTCCTGCTCGGAACCCGTCGCCGCGGCGGTCGGGCTTCGTAAGCCGTCCCACGATCGGCCATTGCCGGTCGGCGGGAACATTCCGGAAGGCGCACACTGCGCCTTCTTTCGCCTCAAAATTTGCAACTAACCGAAAGCCGGAGCAAAGCAATCGACTTCGCCTGAATCGGCGGATCCACCGCCCGGGCCGACAGGGCGAACGGTTTCGCACCGCCGCGGCGTGCCGCCACCCGTGCACCGCACCACCGCCAGCCATGCTAACGTCCGCCTTTTCGCAAAAAGGAGCAGCCAGTGCGGTCATGCCTGTTTCTCCTGGCGGCGGTGCTCCAGGCCGCGGCCGCGGCGTACGCCCAGGGCCCGGCGCAAGCAGGCGCCACTTATCGCAATCCGCTGCCGGTCAGGCTGGCCGGCGGCGCGCTTGCGCAGAACTGCGCAGATCCGCCGGCGCTGCGCGATCCGCAGGCGGCGCAACCCACCTGGTACATGTACTGCACGACCGACCCGGTCAGCCGCACTAAAAGGGAAGGGGACGGTTACCGCTTCCGCCTGCTTCCCGTGTACCGCTCGACGGACCTGGTGCACTGGACCTGGGTGGCCGATTCGTTCACCGACCGGCCGGCGCCGGCCACGCCGCGCTCGTGGCTGTGGGCACCCGAGCCGCAATACTATGCCGGCCGCTACTGGCTGTACTACACGATCACCGATACGGACGACGCGCACAGCCCCGAGGCGGGCTGCGACAGCGACAGTTCGATCGGCGTCGCCAGCAGCGCGTCGCCCACCGGGCCATGGCAGGCCAGCGGCAAGCCGGTGGTCGGGCCGCGCCGCGCGGCGCCCGGCTGCAAGTTCGACTGGACCTTCGACCCCGACGTGGTGGTCGACGACACGGGCACGCGCTGGCTGTACTACGGCAGCTATGGCGGTGGCCTGTTCGTCCAGCGCCTGGCGGCGGACGGCCTGTCGGTGGAGGGCGGGGCGCGCCGTGTCGGCACGTCCGGCCGCTACGAAGGCGCCGAGGTGGTGCGCCACGATGGCTGGTATTACCTGTTCGCGTCGGCCACCGACTGCTGCGCCGGGCCGCTGACGGGGTACTCGCTGCATGTCGGCCGCGCCACCAGCCCGCTCGGCCCATTCCTCGACCGGCACGGCAACGACATGGCGGCACCCCGCGCCGGCGGCACGCCCGTCCTGGCGCAGAGCGGCAACCGCTGGATCGGCGCCGGCCACAACTCCGTGCTGCAGGATGGGGCCGGGCGGTGGTGGACGATCTACCATGCCGTCGATGCCGGCGATCCGCTGTTCGCGCCCGGCCTGACGCGGCGTCCCGCGCTGCTCGACCGGATCGACTGGGCGGGCGGCTGGCCGGTGGTCGCCGAGGGCAGGGGGCCGTCGGACCGGGACTTGCCGGCACCGGCCACCAGTGCGGGCGTGGCGCGCCCGGCCCCGGCGTTCGGCGGCACCGGTGCCGACCTGCGCCTGCTGTGGCGGGAGGATTTCACAGAGGCGCCGGCCGCGCCGTGGCGCTGGATACGCCAGCCCGGCAGCTGGCGCGCCACGCCCGAAGGCCTGGCCGGGCACACCCAGGCGGGCGACCTGTACGTGGACACCAACACGGCGCCGCTGCTGGCGCGGGCGCTTCCGCCAGGCGACCTGCGCATCGAGACGCGCGTCCGCCTCGATGCGCCGGACGAGTGCTGCACGCCCCACGTGCAGGCCGGCATCGTGGCGCTGAAGGATGACGACAACTACGTGAAGCTGTCGGTGCTGGCCAACGCCGGGCTGCACCAGGTGGAATTCGGCAAGGAGCAGAAACCGGTGCCGGCGCACCACCCCCGCTACGGCAATACGGTGGCCGGCACGCCTTCCGCGCAGGGGGCCTGGACTTGGCTGCGGCTGGATTTGCGGCGCGAAGGCACGGGCGCCAACGCGCTGGAACGGTGGACCGCCTGGTCCAGCCAGGATGGCCGCGACTGGGTCGGCGGCGGCACGTGGACGCACCGCCTCGGCCCGGGCGTGCGCATCGGCCTGGTGGCGATGGGCGCCGGCGGCCGGGCCGTGACCTTCGGGCCGCTGGCCGTCAGCGCGTTGTATCCGCCCCACTCAGCGGCCGGTGCAGCGGTGGCGCGCGCCACGGCAACTCAACCGTGACGCTGTGCAGGACATAAACGACTTATCATAAGGACAAACGTGATGAGAGCCCCGCTGAAGGAGAATGAGATCGTGGACCACCCCCGGCCGCAATTGCGGCGCACCCAATGGCTGAACCTGGACGGACCGTGGCAGGCGATGCTGGACGACGATGCCGTGCACTACGAACCGGCCGACGTGCCGTTCGACCGCACGATCATCGTGCCGTTCCCGCCTGAAGCGGCGGCCAGCGGCGTGCACGACCGCGGCTTCCGCCGGCGCGTCTGGTACCGGCGGGTGGTGGGGCTGGACGACAACCTGCTGCCGTCCCCCGACGAGCGGCTGAAGCTGCACTTCGGCGCCGTCAACCACCGTGCGCGCGTGTGGATCAACGGCCACTTCGCTGTCCAGCACAAGGGCGGCCACGGACCGTTCTCGATCGACGTCACGCGCTACCTCGACGGGCGCAGCATGGAGATCGTCGTCCAGGCCGAGGACGACCCGCTGGACATGCACAAGGTGCGCGGCAAGATGGACTGGGAGCTGGAGCCCCATTCGATCTGGTATCCGCGCACCACCGGCATCTGGCGCACCGTGTGGATGGAGAAGGTGGCGCACTCGCATGTGTCGAAGGTGCGCTGGACGGCGGACGTGTTCACGTGGCAGATCCGCCTCGACGCGGATGTGGCGCATCCCGGCCCGGGCCACACCGTCAACGTGGTACTGCGGCTGGGCGACAAGGTGCTGGTCTCGGACCGCTGCATGTTGACGGGCACCCGCCTGTCGCGGCTGTTCCAGCTGCCCGACCCCGGTATCGACGACGCCCGCGCGCACTGGATGTGGAGCCCGGAAAGTCCGCAGCTGATCGACGCCGAGATCACGCTGCACGCGGCGGACGGCCTGGTGCTGGACCACGTGATCAGCTACACGGCGCTGCGCACGGTCTCCGTGGACGGCGACCGCTTCCTCCTCAACAGCCGGCCGTATTACCTGCGCATGGTGCTGGACCAGGGCTACTGGCCGGAAAGCCTGATGGTCGCGTCGGCCGAGCAGCTGCGCCAGGACGTGGTGCTGATCAAGCGGCTCGGTTTCAACGGCGTGCGCAAGCACCAGAAATCGGAAGACCCCCGCTGGCTGTACTGGTGCGACGTGATGGGCCTGTGCGTGTGGGCCGAGATGCCGTCCGCCTACGGTTTCTCCAGCGAGACCGTGCATGGCGTGATGGAGGAATGGAAGGAGCTGGTCGAACGCGACATTTCCCATCCGTGCATCGTGGCCTGGGTGCCCACCAACGAATCGTGGGGCGTGCCGGAACTGATGCACGACCACCGGCAGGTCGACTTCGTCCGCGCCATGTACCACATGACGCGGGCGCTGGACGGTACCCGCCCGGTGGTCGGCAACGATGGCTGGGAAATGCCGTGCGGCGACTTCGTCAACATCCACGACTACCATGCCGACCCGGAAGAACTCGTGGCCCGCTACGGCACCCGCGAAGGCCTCAAGTACACGTTCGAGCACGTGCGCCCGGCGCGGCGCCGGCTGGTGATCGACGGCTTCGACGGCATCGGCAAGCCGCTGTTCCTGTCCGAGTTCGGCGGCATCGCCTGCATGGACGACGCCGATCCGAAAGGCTGGGGCTACTCGGTGGCGCGCGATGGCGAGGAATTGCTGGAACGCTACCGCAACCTGATGGCGGCGATCCACCGCTGCCGGCCGCTGTCCGGCTTCTGCTATACCCAGCTGACCGATACCTTCCATGAAAAGAATGGCCTGCTGACGGAACAGCGCGTGCCGAAGGCGCCGATCGCGGCGCTGGCCGAAGCCACGCGCGGCCCGGATGCGCGGCTGCACGACTGGTACACGGACCCGCTGGGCCACAGCGAACTGTGGCGTCGCAAGCGGGCGCCCGAGCCGGCCCCGATGGGCGGCCAGGCGGCGGCGGTGCCGGCCACGCCGGAGACCACCCATGCGTCGGCCGGGCCGGAAGACCAGCCCGGCATGGCGGCACCGGAGCCGGGCTTCCGCCTGCCCAGCGAGGCGGCGTGAAGGCAGTATCCGCGCGGTTACGATAGCCGCGACAACAACCAGACCTCGAGCGAAACGAGGGGGAGACACGGCATGCGAGCTGGCCGATGGGCCACCGCGGCGCTGGCACTGCTGCTCCTGTGCGGCCCCGCGGCAAGCGCCGACGTGCAGGTGGTGCAGATGTGGACGCTGGTGTCCGGCGGCGACGGTGCGCGGCTGCGCGCGCTGGTCGATGGCTTCAACGCCTCGCAGGGCGAGGTGCGGGTGGAAAGCACCACGCTGAAGTGGGGCGAACCGTTCTATACCAAGCTGATCACCGCGACCGTGGCGGGCGCCGGCCCGGACCTGGCGACGATCCACCTGTCGCGCCTGCCGAACCTGGCCGGCGGCGGCGTGCTGCGCCCCGTCACCGATGCCGAACTGGCGGCGGCCGGCCTGCGCGGTGCCGACTTCCTGCCGCGCCAGTGGGCCCGTTCGCAGTACGCGGGGCGCGCTTATGCCGTGCCGCTGGACATGCACCCGCTGGTCCTGTACTACAACAAGGACCTGGCCGGCCAGGCCGGCTTGCTGGACGCCAGCGGCAGGCTGAAGACCATCACCGGCATGCCCGCCATGACCGAGGCCTTGCGCGCCGTGAAGGAAAAGACCGGCAAGGCGGGGCTGGCGATGGAAGCGGCGCAAAGCACCTATGCGATCTGGCGCCTGTGGCTGTCGCTGCTGGCCCAGCAGGGCCTGCCGGTGGTGGCGAACGGGCAGTTCGCCTACGGCGCCGCTGGCGAGACCACGCTGGCCGCGATCGCGCACTGGTTCCAGGCCGGCTACGCCACGGCGGGGCAGGATTATCCGGCATCGACCAGCCAGTTCATGGCCGGGAATGCCGGCTTCATGATCAATGGCGTGTGGGAAGTGCCGGAACTGGTGCGCGGCACGAAGGCCGGCACCATCCGCTTCCGCTATGGCATCGTGCCGTTGCCGCAACTGTATGGCAATGCCAGCGCGTGGGCCGATTCGCATGGCTTCGCGATCCCCGCCAACGAGGGCCGGCCGATGACGCCCGAGAAGACCCGCGCCGTCCTGCGCTTCATCGCCTATGTCAGCACGCATTCGTTCGGCTGGGCCGAGGGCGGGCACATCCCGGCCTACCGCCCCGTGGCCGAATCGGCGGCGGCGCGCGAACTGATGCCGAATGCGGAATACGCGGCCGCCGCGGCCAGCGTCGTCTACGATCCGCCCGGCTGGTACATGGGCGCGGCGGGGCCGCTGGAAGCGATCGCGTCGAAATTCCTGCCGGCGCCGCTGGCCGGCCAGCTGACACCGGCCGATGCGCTGCGGCGTTTCGAAAGCGAGGCGCAGCGGCTGCTGAAGAAACGCCCGCCGCGCTACTAGCCACCAGCGAAAGGAAACATGCCGATGAGGGGTCGCCGCGCCGAAACGCTGTCCGCCACGCTGCTGCTGTTGCCGTTCATGGCGGCGTTCATCCTGTTCTTCCTGCTGCCCGCGCTGCAAACGCTGTACCTGTCGCTGACCGAGAGCAGCCTGACGCGCACCAGCGAGTTCGTCGGCCTAGCCAACTACGCCACGCTCATCCAGGATCCCTCGTTCTGGTCGTCGCTGGGCAATACCTTTTATTTTTCGCTGCTGACGGTGATTCCGCTGACCGCGCTGGGCCTGGTGATGGCGCTGCTGGTCGACCATTTCGCGGCGCGCCACGCCGGCGCGAGCGCCTGGCTGCAGGGCGCCTTCTTCCTGCCGTACGTGCTGCCCATCTCCGTGATGACGCTGATCGCGGACTGGATGCTGCAGCCGTCGTCGGGCATCGTGAACCACCTGCTCGGCATGCATCGCGCCTGGTTTTCCGACGTGCGCTGGGCCATGCCGGTGGTGGCCATCGCCACCATCTGGTGGACGGTGGGCTTCAACATGCTGATGTTCATCGCCGGCCTGCGCAACATCCCGCGCGAGCAGTACGAAGCGGCCGCGCTGGATGGCGCGCGCGGCTTCGCCGTGTTCCGCCACATCACCTGGCCCGCCCTGATGCCGGTGACGATCACCGCGCTGGTGCTGCAGCTGATCGCCTCGCTGAAGGTGTTCGGCCAGACCTACATCATGACCACGGGCGGGCCGTTCAATACCACCCGCGTAACGCTGCACTACATGTATGAAACGGCCTTCACGCAAAGCGACGCGGGCTACGCGGCGGCGGTGGCGATGGCCTTCATGTTCATCGTGGTGGCGCTGGGCCTGCTGCAGGCGCTGCTGCTGAAGAAACGAAAATGACGGGGCTTGCATGAAGACGACGCCGCTGCACTGGACCGTGATCGCCATCGCCTCCGCGCTGGGCCTGGCGATGCTGTGGGTGGCGCCGCTGCTGTGGGCGCTGTCGACGTCGCTGCGGCCGGAATACGAGACCATCCTGCCGACGCTGCACCTGCTGCCGCAGCGCTGGACCGTGGAAGCGTTCACCAGGACGCTGGGCGCCGGCAATGTGCCGCGCTGGCTGTTCAACAGCGCGCTGGTGGCGCTGGCCGTGACGGTGGTGACGATGGCGATCAGCCTGATGGCCGCCTTCGCCTTCTCGCAGCTGCGCTTCCGCGGCCGCAACGCCCTGTTCCTGCTGTCGATGCTGGCGCTGCTGCTGCCGTTCGAGGCTCTCCTGGTGCCGCTGTTCCGCACCATGAACGGCCTGGGGATGATCAATACCTATGCCGGGATCGTGCTGCCGCAGGTGGTGTCGCCGATGGTGATCTATGTGTTCCGCCAGTTCTTCGACGCGGTGCCGCACGACTTTCGCGATGCAGCGCTGCTCGACGGCGCCTCGCCGCTGCGCGTGCTGTGGAGCGTGTACCTGCCGATGTCCGGCAATATCGTGTGGGCCATGGCGATCGTCACGTTCATCGCCGCGTGGAACAACTTCCTGTGGCCGTTCATCATCGTCACGTCCAGCGACATGATGACGATTCCCCTCGGGCTGACGCAGACCTACGACGCGTTCGGCGTGCGCTACGCCCAGCTGATGGCCGCCGCGCTGCTCGGCGCCTTCCCCGTGGCGCTGGCGTACATCGTGTTCCAGCGCCGTGTCACGCAGGGCCTGCTGGCCGCCACGGGCCTGAAGGGATAAGCGTCGCATCGGCGCAACCGAACGGCGAAGCGCGTTGGCATCGAATTAAGTCTGTGTCTATGATCGGGAAGCTTCCCCAGGCGGAGCCCCATCAGCCTGGCCACATCACAGACCGGAGACAGCGATGAATTCCTTGAGTGAGTTTCGCCGGATGGACCAGATCCGGATAGACACGTGCCGGATGAACATGAGCCAGATGAAAATGAGCCGGATGCGCCGCGCCGTTGCCGCCGCCATGTGCGTGCTGGCGGCGGGATCGGTGGCCGCGCAGCAGGCCGGCGCACAGGGCAACCAGCAAAACAATCAGCAGACCAACGCCCAGGCAGTGCCGCTGCCCGCGCCCCAGCCGGCCCAGGATGCGTCCGGCCAGCCGGTCGCCGCGCAGGATACTTCCGGCCAGTCGGCCCCCGCGCAGGATACGGGCGCCGGTGCCGCCGTGCAGGGCGGCCCGATTGCCACCGTCGAAGTGACCGGCATCCGCCGCAGCATCCGTTCGGCCGAGCAGATCAAGCGCGATGCGACGCAGGTCGTCGATTCGATCAATGCCGACGATATCGGCAAGTTCCCGGACCGCGCGGCCGGCGATGCGCTGCAGCGCATCGCCGGCGTGCAGGTGGGCCGCGACCGGGGCGAGACGTCGACCGTGACGATCCGCGGCCTGCCGGACGTGGTCACCTCGCTGGACGGCAACGACATCTTCACGGGACGCGGCCGCCGGCTGTCGTACCAGGACTTGCCGGTGCAGTCGATCGCGGGCATGGACGTGTACAAGTCCGCCACGGCGAACCAGCCGGAAGGCGGCATTGCCGGCGCCGTCAACATCCGCCTGCGCGCGCCATTCGACTACAAGGGCCAGACGGTCACCGGCTACCTGGAAAACCGCCGCCAGAAGATCAATGGCAGCGAAGCCGCGGAAACGCGCAACAGCCCGGGGGGCGGCGTGTTGTACAGCAACCGCTGGAAGACCGATGTCGGCGAGATGGGTTTCCTGTTCGACGCCGCCTACAACAAGGAACACTGGGGCTACCCGGTGCAGTGGGTGGACCGCCCGGACCGCATCTTCTCCGTCAGCCCCGACGGCACCGCGGTGCGCCTGAACGACGACCAGCCGCTGGCGCCCCTGAAGGCCGGCGACACGCTCGGCAACCTGCCGCAGGTCGGCGGCATCTACAACGGCGGCGACCGCGAGCGCTTTTCCGGACACGGCGCATTCCAGTGGAAGATCAATCCCAAGCTGGACTTCACCACCCAGTACCTGGGCACCGGCTACCGCGCGCGCAGCCAGGTCGACTACATCCTCGGCATCGTCGGCTGGGCGCCGCGCCTGAACAGCGTGGAACTGGGTGACCAAGGTTGCGATACGCCGCAAGGCCAGATCTGCCCGATCCTGTCGGCCAACGCGCCGCCGGCGCAGTACGGCCCCACGCCATATGACTGGGATCCGTACATGGCCACCAGCGCGTGGGGCGTCCAGGAGCGCACCAACACGCATTACCTGAACTCGACCCTGCGCTTCCGCGACGGCCCATGGGATGTCACGACGGGCCTGGCCTTCACCCACTCGAAATTCATCCAGGACCGCGTCATCGTCGACCAGCAGATCCCGAACGCCACCGTGGGTGTCTACACGTATGGCGCGGATGGCCACGGCGGCTATGCTTCGGTGACGACGCCCACCAGCGCCACGCCGCTGCGCGATCCCAACGAATTCGTGCTGCGCGGCCTCGTGCAGAACTGGGAAGAGTCGCTCGGCAAGCAGACGCAGTGGCGCACCGATGCCACTTACAAGTTGAGCGAGGGCTTCCTGCGCGCGGTCAACGTGGGCCTGCGCCTGTCGTCGCGCTCCACCAGCTATCACTCCGCCGAGGCGGCGCGCGACATCGACAAGCGCGCCACGCCCAGGAGTCCCGGCGACGTGTTCGGGCCCGGCTTCGAGACCCTGAGCCCCGGCGTGGACCGGCTGGGTGGCCAGTACTACGTGCCGTCGCGCGACTTCCTGCTCGACCAGACCGACCCGGTGCGCGCCGCGTATGGCTTCCCGGCCGGCCTCGTGCCGGACGCCCCCAACCGCCAGTTCGAGCAGCGCGAACGCACCACCGCGGCCTACCTCTCCGCGCGCTGGCAGACCACCCTCGGCGGCCTCGATGTGAGCGGCGATGCCGGCGTGCGCGTCGTCCATGTCAAGCGCAAGCTGGAAGGCACCAGCCGGGTCGGCAACGTGATCACGCCGATCGACCTGTCGACGTCGGAAAACAACTACCTGCCCAACCTTTCCGCGCTGGTCGGCTGGCGTGAAGACCTGCAGTCGCACTTCTCGGTGGGCAAGACGCTGACGAGGCCGGACTTCCTGCGCCTGAATCCGGCCCTGTCGCTGATTCCGCCCACCGTCAACGCGCCGGGCACGGGCAGCGCCGGCAATGCCGCGCTGGCGCCGACCAAGTCGACCAACCTCGATGCGACGCTGGAATACTATTTCCAGGGCAATGGCTACGCGCAGCTGGCGCTGTTCCACCGCGACTTCACCGGCTACCTGCAGGACTACACGCAGGACGAGATCATCGACGGCCAGCGCTACCGCGTAACGCGGCCGCAGAACTCCGGCCAGGGCACGCTGAAGGGCTTCGAGTTCGGCACGCAGAAGTTCTTCGATTTCCTGCCGGGCTTCTGGAGCGGCTTCGGCGCCCAGTACAACTTCACGTGGATCGATGCCGACAATGAAACGCGGCTGGACGTCAATTCCGACGTGCTGACGAAGGGCCGCCTGATCGACGTCGCCAAGAAGAGCCACAACCTGGCGCTGCTCTACGAAGGCCACGGCCTGACCGGGCGCCTCGCCGCCACGCGCCGTGGCGACTACGTTGAGCAGATCGCCGAGCCGCGCTTCCTGCAGGACCGCGTCGTCAAGGCATCGACCTATGTCGACCTGTCGCTGTCGTACGAGCTGACGAAGAACGTCTCGGTGCAGTTCGACGCGATCAACCTGACGAAGGAGAAGTACGAGAGCTACGTGGGCGATCCGGTGCGCCCGCGCGACATCCGCTACACGCCCACCACCTATGGCGTGGGCCTGCGCTTCAAGCTGTGAGGCACGCTGAAAGACACGAGGGAACCCGCATGTCCGAGTACGTCAACCCGGTTTATCCGGCCACCTTCGCCGACCCGTTCGTGCTGCGGCACGGAGGCTTCTACTATGCCTACGGCACCGCGCCGGGCAGCGCGGACGGGCGCGCATTCCCCGTGCTGCGCTCGCCGGACCTGGTGAACTGGGAACCGCTCGGCCATGCGCTGGTGCCGCCGGGCGGCCACGATTTCTGGGCGCCCGAGGTGGCCTGGCACGACGGCACGTTCTACATGTACTACTCGGCGCAGGGCATCGAGGGGCGCGACCACCAGCTGCGCGTGGCCACCAGCGCCGATCCGGCCGGGCCCTTCGTCGACGCGGGCGTGGTGCTGGTGCCCGATCAGCCATTCTCGATCGACGCCCACCCGTTCAAGGACGACGATGGCCAGTGGTACCTGTACTACTGCGTCGATTTCCTGGAACTGGAGGACGACCACCGGGTCGGCACCGGCATCGTGGTGGACCGGATGCTCGACATGCGTACGCTGGAAGGCAAGCCGCGCATGGTGCACCGGCCGCACGAGGACTGGCACCTGTTCCTGAAGCAGCGCACGATGTACGGCAACGTTTACGACTGGCACACGGTGGAGGGCGCGGCCGTGCTGAAGCACGATGGCCGGTATTACTGTTTCTACAGTGGCGGCGCTTGGGAAAAGGAAAACTACGGCGTCAGCTGGGTGGTGGCGGACCATCCGCTCGGCCCTTACCGGCGGCCGGACGAGGGCGGGCGGGCTTTGCTGATGAGTACCTTGCCCGGCCGGCTGATCGGGCCGGGACACAACTCGTTCGTGACGTCACCGGGCGGGAACGAAACGTGGATCGTGTATCACGCCTGGGGCCCCGACCGCGCCGGGCGGCGCATGTGCATCGACCGGCTGCGCTGGGAAGACGGGCGGCCCGTGACGGCGGGGCCGAGCGATTCGGCGCAGGCGGCGCCGTTGTGAGATGAGTTCGGGTCGGGTTGCTGGCGGCTGATACCGAGTCAAACCCAAGGGCGAACCCCGGGGTCAGGATGGAGTGCTGGCCTGCATGCCAGCACCGTTCCGCAGGCGCGAAGCATGCTTCGCGAAGCCCCTGCTTCACCCCGCCGGGGGCGCAGTCGGGGTTTCAAGGAGCATCGCTCCTTGCCGACGTAGCGATACTGGCCTGCAAGCCAGTATTCCTCCCTGACCCCAGCCTCTCGCTGTTGGGGCGAACGCATGCGCCTTCAATCTGCGACGACGCTTAACTACGCGGCATCCGTATCGGACAGGGCAATGAAACTGAAACCCGGCAGCCGACGCCGCACTTGCAATTACGAAAAATCGCGCCGTTCCCCCGGCATGGCCAGCACGCGCTTGATGACCGAAGGCTTGATGCGCTTGCGGGTCAGGAACATGTGCGCATCCTTCAGGCCCGTGGACTGCTGCAGCAGCAGGGCACGGTTGATGATCAGTTCGGTTTCGATATCGGTGCGGGAGTAAGCGCGGCGGACTTTGTACATCGTGTCTCTCCTTCGGTAGTGACTTGTTGCATGACGTAATGGAATGGTTCGATCGTAATGCGCCGAGCACGGCCGTACCGTGCGCCAGTTCACGTAAAGCAAGCTGTCGAGCGAGGCGTTACCGCTCACGGCGCCATGGCGCTCACCCGCGGGTTCCCCTTTCACGGCCTGCCACCCGGCAGGAAAGCCGGCATCGCACGAATGCGACACCCGGGCGTAAAAAACCGTCCAGGACATTGCTCGCAGGCAAAAAATGATGCAAGATGGAAGTTGTTCCGAAGCCCCGAGCACAACCATTGTCCCAATTGCCTGTCGCAAGTGTGCGACGAAGGCGCGCCGTCCACGACCGACCAGGCACGCCGTTGATCCGTTCTGGAGCCCCTGATGAAACCCGATTCACCGCAAGTGCTGTCCCACGTGATGTCCGAAGAGGAAGCGCTGACCTACAACCCGAACCGCCTGCTCGATGGCCTGATCGACATCATGCACCTGAAGAACGATGCGGCGCTGGCCCGCGCGCTCGAAGTAGCGCCGCCCGTGATCAGCAAGATCCGCCACCTGAAGCTGCCGGTGGGCGCTTCGCTGCTGATCCGCATGCATGAAGTGAGCGAGCTGTCGATCCGCGACCTGCGTTACCTGATGGGCGACCGCCGCCGCAAGTTCCGCATCAGCCCGACGCACTTCAAGCCGGGTGCCGCGCCCGCCGAACAGTAATCCCGGCTGCTTTTCAGCGCGTTTTCCAGCGGCTTTCCCGCCGCGTTGTCGTAATTCGCTGCCGTATCGCATGGCTGGCGGGCATACTGTGCCCGACCGGCCATGTTCCGTTTGCAAGCACCGCACACGGGCCTGGCACCTGAACGCAAACGAATGGAGAAAAACGCGATGACAAAGCCGGCAAGCCACACCCACTTCATCCACTACCGCATCTGCGATGCGTCCGCGGCGGTGCCGCTGGGCGACGATGAATTCATCGCGGCGGACGACGAATCGAACGTGCTGCACGTCTATCGCTACGATGCCGGCCCGCCGGTGCGCGAATGCGACCTCACCGGGCTGCTCGACACCCCGGACGGCGGCGAGGCCGATATCGAGGGGGCGGCCGAACTGGCGGGCAGGGTCTGGTGGATCACCTCGCACGGCTGCGACAGGAAGGGCAGGTCCAGCGCCACGCGGCGCCAGCTGTTCGCCACCGACCCGCAAGGGAAGCCCGAGGGCAAACCCTACCGGAAGCTGCTGGACGACCTGGTGGAGCATCCGCTGCTGGCCCACCTGGACCTGGAGAAGGCGGCGCGCAAGGCGCCCAAGGACCCGGGCGGCCTGTGCATCGAGGGCCTGGCGGCCACGCCGGGCGGCGGCCTGCTGGTCGGTTTCCGCAACCCCGTGCCGCATGGGTACGCGCTGATCGTGCCGCTGGCCGACCCGGCGCCGCTGCTCGAGGGTGGCCGCGCCACGCTGGGGGCGCCGATCATGCTGGACCTGCGGGGCCACGGTATCCGCGCCGTCGAATGGCTCGACGACGCCTATTACATCGCCGCCGGCCCCCCGGCGGCCGGCGACGACTATGCGCTGTACCGCTGGTCCGGCCGCGCGGGCGATCAGCCGGTGGAGATCGATGTGCCGGGGCTGGCCGGCCTGCATCCGGAATCGCTGTTCTTCGACGCGCAAGGCACGCTGCACGTGCTGTCCGACGACGGCAAGGCACAGCCGGGCGGCCGCAAGTGCAAGGACTTGCCGGTGGAAGAGCGCACCTTCCGCCGCCTGTCGGTGCCGCGTGAAGTCTGGGACACCTTCAGCGACACCTTCCGGGACGCCTGATTCCGGCCGCCATGCCTCCCTCCGCCGCCTCGGCGGTGGCGCGGCTGTTGTTTTTTTGTAACGTATTCGGCGCGCCTACCATTCTTCGCCGGCACGGCCCCGCCCTTCGCAAGGGCGCATGCACGCTTGTTTCCACGGCTTTTCCCAGCTATCTCGAAACGGCATACCTCTTGTGTAAAAAGTCATAGTTGGCAGCGCAACCACGCCATGTACCATCGGCCATGGTAACGTTGCCACATGCGCTACAGGCGTATATGGCAACGTTACCCGCAACCGGCTCGATCCGGCCGGCGCATATAACGAACAACAGGAGACCCAAAACAATGCAAAACCATCGCATGCGCAAGACCGTCCTGGCGGCACTGATCGCCGAACTGCTGGTTCCCATGGCCGCGTTCGCGCAGGATGCCGCCGGCAGCACCAGCGCCACGGCACCGGCGGAAAACGCCGCCACGGTCGTGGTCAGCGGGATCCGCGCCTCCCTCAGTTCCTCGCTGAACACCAAGCGGATGCAGGATGGCGTGGTCGATGCCGTGTCGGCCGAGGATGCCGGCAAGTTCCCCGACACGAACATCGCCGAATCGCTGCAGCGCGTGACCGGCGTGCAAATCCAGCGCAACAACGGCGAGGGCCGCTATATCTCGGTGCGCGGCCTGGGGCCGGAGTTCAACAACGTGCTGGTCAACGGCCGCACGCTGACCAGCGATACGGGCGGCCGCGAATTCTCGTTCGACCTGCTGTCCTCCGACCTGATCTCCAAGGTGCTGGTGTACAAGACCTCGCAGCCGTTCCTGCCCGAAGGCGGCATCGGCTCGACGGTGGACGTGCAGACGGCGCGCCCCCTGTCCGGCAAGACCGGGCATTCGTCGGTGATCAACGTCTCGCACTCCTACGACGACAACTCGAAGGAGCACACGCCGAACCTGGCCGGCATGTACACGTTCGCCAACGAAGCGCGCACCTTCGGCGTGACGGCTTCGGTGTCGTACACGGACCGTGCCTCCAAGCAGAACAAGGCAGTGACGGACGACTGGCACTACCGCGACGTGACGATCATCAATGGCGACCTGAACTCGCGCGGCCTGACGATGGCCGACGTGACGACGAGGAAGCTGTACATGCCGCAGAGCTTCGGCTTCCAGGTCGAGGACGAAAGCCGCAAGCGTACGGTCGGCAACCTGACCGTGCAGTACAACCCGTCGCGCGACTGGAAACTGTCGGCCGATGCGCTGTATTCGCGCCTCGACCAGCGCAACAAGGTGATCGCCTTCAGCGACTGGAACAACCCGGTGCAGGTCGGCGTGCAGTACGACGACAACGACCAGGTGACGTCGTTCCAGCGACCGGGGTCGGATTTCTACGCGAACAACCCGGGCCTGGTGGGTGAAGGAAGTCCGCTCACCGAAGGCAATTCGAACGACATGATCGTCAAGGGCGGCGACCGGCTGTCGGAAACCAAGGCCTTCGGCCTGAACTCGAAGTGGCAGCTGTCGCCGGACTGGAAGCTGGAAGGCGATGTCTCCACGTCGCGCACGACATCGCAATCGCCGGACCAGTGGGTGGTGGCCGGCATGCTGCCCAGGAATGGCGACGTGCTGACATTCGGCGCGCGGCCTACCGTGGTCTTCGGCGACAACATCGCCGATCCCACCGCGGTGCGGGCCCACGCCGTGTCGAACGGCGAAGTGTCCAATTCCGACAAGCTGCACGAGGGGCGCCTGAACCTGTCGTGGAACCGCGAGGAAGGCACGTTCAAGGGCATCGATACGGGCGTGTCGTATTCGCAGCGCGAAGTGGGGCGCCACGAGTTCGAGGCCGATTCGTGGAATGCGTTCAGCGGCTACCATGTGGCATTGCCGTCGTCGCTGTTTACGGTCACGCCGATGGATGACTTCTTCGGCGGCGGCGGTCAGGTGCCGAAGGCCTTCCTGCGCTTCGATCCGAACGAATACATGGCTTACCTGAACCAGCCTTCGCTGCTGGGCCAGTCGAACGACCCGGCCCTGTACGGCGACAAGACGCGCTACCCGAACGGCCCGATGGGCATCAACTATGACGCGCCGGCGTCGCAATGGGGCGTCAGGGAAAAAGTCTCCAGCATCTTCCTCGACACCAAGTGGGAAGGCGAGCGCTGGTCCGCCAACGCCGGCCTGCGCGTGGTGCACGTGAAGTCCCGCTCGACCGGCTTCTCCCGCGAGCTGATTTCCGCCGTGAAGAGCACCAACGACACGACGTACATCCTGAACTGGGGTCCGCGGGTGGCCAAGAGCGTGGACAACAGCTACAACAGCTACCTGCCGTCGGCCAACGTGAAGTTCGACGTAACGAAGGACATGCTGCTGCGCCTGGCCGCGTCGAAGACGGAAACCCGGCCGACACTGTCGCAGATGGGTGTCGACAACTGGTACGGCGGGCGCTTCGGCGACGTGCAGACCGGCGGCGGCAATCCCTACCTGAACCCGATGCAGTCGAAGAACCTCGACCTGTCGTATGAATGGTACCTGTCGAAGACGAACTATGTCAGCGCGGCGGTGTTCTACAAGAAGGTATCGGATTTCCTGGAAACGCGCCTGGTCGACATGCGCATCCCGCAGTACGACGAGGTGGTGCACGACAGCCGCGTGCGCAACGGGCAGAAGGGCAAGATCAAGGGTGCCGAGATCGCCGGCCAGTTCGCGTTCGACGAGGCGATCCCGTGGCTGCGCGGCTTCGGCGTGTCGGCCAACTACACCTACGTGGATGCTTCCGCCGAGCGTGACGGCGATGCCGCGGCGCTGGTGTGCGGCTACCCCGGCCTGTCGAAGCAGTCGTACAACGGTTCGGTGTTCTACGAGAACGGCAGCTTCCAGGCGCGGGTCAGCTACAACTGGCGCAACCACTTCTCGATCAACTGCGGCGGCGGCAGCGCCCAGCCGCGCAACCGCGCCGCGTATGGCCAGACCGACGCCAGCCTGCGCTACAACATCACCGACACGATCGCCATCTATGCCGATGCGATCAACCTGTCGAACCAGCAGGCGCATGAATACGCCAGCAACGAAAGCCAGTTCCTGATGCTGGAAGACGTGGGACGGCGCGTCAACGTGGGCGTGCGCGTGGCGTTCTGAAGTCTGGTGTCCGAGACTAGTGCCGGCGGGTTAAGCGTCATCCGCACGTCGAAAGCGCATGCATTCACCCCAACAGCGAAGGGCAGGGGTCAGACCCTCCGGGTCTGATCCCTGAATTTGCCCTTGGGGTGGATTTAACTTAATGGCACTTGCGTCCGGAACCGGTCGCGCAATAAAGAAGGGGCGCCATGCGGCGCCCCTTTTCACATCACTGCCTCTTCATTCCCCGTTCACTGCTGCTTGCCCAGCACCGAATGGTGGCGCGAGTAGCCGAAGTAGATGGCCAGGCCGATCACCAGCCAGATGCCGAAGGCAAGCCAGGTGTGCCACGACAGGTAGGCCATCAGCGTGACGCAGAACGCCACGGCCAGCATCGGGATCACCGGCACGCCGGGGCAGCGGAACGCGCGGTGCAGGTCGGGGCGCTGCTTGCGCAGGATGATCACGGCGACCGAGACCAGCGAGAACGCGGCCAGCGTGCCGATGTTGATCAGTTCGGCCAGCACGTTCAGCGGCACCAGCGCGGCCAGCAGGCCGAACACGATGCCGACGATCCACGTGGCCAGCCACGGCGTGCCATGCTTCGGGTGGATCGACGACAGGCGCTTGGGCAGCAGGCCGTCGCGCGACATGGCGAAGATGATGCGCGTCTGGCCGTACGACATCACCAGGATGACGGTGGTCATGCCGAGGATGGCGCCCAGGTCGACGAAGCGGGCCACCCAGTTTTCGCCAGCGTACTTCAGTGCCAGCGAGACCGGATGGTCGACGCCCTTGAATTCCATGAACGGCACGATGCCGGTCATGATGGCCGAGACCACCACATACAGGATGGTGCAAACGGCCAGCGAGCCGATGATGCCGATCGGCAGGTCGCGCTCCGGACGCTTGACTTCCTCGGCTGCCGACGTGACGGCATCGAAGCCGATGAAGGCGAAGAACACCAGGGCGGCGGCGGACAGCACGCCGGTGTGCCCGAACGGCATGAACGGCTGCCAGTTGACGGGTTTTACGTGGCCCACGCCGACGGCGATGAACAGCAGCACGACGCCGATCTTGATGGCCACCATGATGTTGTTCATGCGGGCCGATTCGCGGATGCCCAGCGACAGCATGCCGGCCAGCACGATCATGATGACGAAGGCCGGCAGGTTGAAGTACGTGGCCGCGCCCGGCACGGCGCCCGGCGCCGCGGTCAGCGCCGTGGGCAGGCCGAAGCCGTAACTGGCCAGCAGCGACTGCAGGTAGCCGGACCAGCCGACCGCGACAGCCGATGCGGCCAGGCCGTATTCCAGCATCAGGTCCCAGCCGATCATCCAGGCGACCAGTTCGCCCAGCGTCGCGTAGCTGTAGGTATAGATCGAGCCGGCGACCGGCACGGTGGAGGCGAATTCCGCGTAGCACAGCGCGGCGAAGCCGCAGGCGAGGGCGGCGATGACGAAGGAAAGCGTGAGCGCGGGTCCGGCCGTCAGGGCGCCGGTACCGGTCAGCACGAAGATGCCGGTGCCGACAATGGCGCCGATGCCCATCAGGACGAGGTCGAACGGGCCCAGGACTTTCTTCAACCCGCCGGGCTTACGACTGGCCGCGACCATATCGTCAAGATTTTTGGTTCTGAAAATGCTCACTGCTTCTCCAATTTTGTTGAGATTGTCTCCGGCGCCGCGCGTTGCCGGGTAGGCCCGCAGCGGTCTGTCGCTGTTTGCACAACGGCAAGCCCGGGCGGGCTCGCCGCCGCATACTAGCACACGGGGACAATGATGAAAATCAGTTAACGTATACGTCAACAAGAGCGGCGGAAAAGCCGGGTCGGGGAGTGGGGAAAAGCAGTGGAGAAAGGCCGATCGAGCAGGGCGGCCGGGCAGGGCGAAGCAGGGGAAGGGCGGGGGTAAAGCGGAAAGAAATGCGGGGAAAGTGACGGGAAAGTGACGGGAAAAGTGCGGGGAAGTAACGGAAGAGTAACGGGAAAGTAACGGGAAAGTAACGGGAAAGTAACGGGAAAGTAACGGGAAAGTAACGGGAAAGTAACGGGAAAGTAACGGGAAAGTAACGCGAAAGTAACGGGAAAGAATCGCATCCCCGGCGCGCTGCCGGGGACCGTGTCAGGAAAGCCTCAATGCAGGAAACGGCCGCGGCTGTCGATATAGCGGCTGCTTTCTGCCATCTTGTCCAGCCGCGCCTGCACCAGCCGGTGCCACGCGTCCACCCACTTCGATGCCAGCATGCTTTCCTCGGCCGAGCGCGCGTAGAGCGTGCGTTCGACCGCGCGTTGTTGGCGTTGCAGGGCGTAGGAAACTTTGAAGATGCTGTTCATGGGCGCTTTCATCAGTCGGTAAGTGGCGTGGAGCGGATGAACTGCATTTTCCGGGTTTCAGCCCCGTTTGAATGTGCGCCAGTTCACGTAGGACTGAGATTACACCGGCTGATGTCCGAATACTACACGGCGTCCTACAGTAGTCCGACTCTCAAAAACATGGCTCAACCATAAAGTGGAGGAAATGACAACGAAACAGATCTCGGGTTCAACTCCGAAGACATCGACAAGGACAACGACAATGTTTAAGACCGCGCACACCGATACCTCCTCCCTCCCGGGCTCGATGATCAACCTGGCCGCCACCGCGCCGAAAGCGCCGCGCGGCAAGCTGGCGCCGCAGGGCATCAGCGTGACGGGGGTGCAGCAGAACGAACTGCTGCGTGCGCTGCCGATGGATGAACTGGAACGCCTGATCCCGGACCTGGAACTGGTGGCGATGCCGGCCGGTAAACATCTGTACGATTTCGGCGAGAAGATCGAGTACAGCTACTTCCCGACCACGGCCATCGTGTCGCTGCAATATGTGAACGAGGATGGCATCACCACCGAGATCGCCGTGGTGGGCCGCGAAGGCGTGGCCGGCGTGGCGATGTACAAGGGCGAACGCGCCAGCAACACGGCGGTGGTGCAGGCCGCCGGCTACGGCTACCGCCTGCGCACCGATGCGCTGCGCGCCCACTTCGCCGAGGGCGGCATGCTGGCCCAGCAGCTGATGCGCTACACCAGCGGCCTGTTCGCGCAACTGGCGCAGAACGTCGTGAGCAGCCGCCACAGCAGTATCGAACAAAAGCTGTGCCGCTGGCTGCTGGAGCGCCTGGACCGCTCGCAATCCAGCGAACTGAAAGTCACCCAGGAAATGATCGCCAACCTGCTGGGCGTGCGCCGCGAGAGCATCACCGCCGCCGCCGGCAAGCTGGCCGCCGACGGCCTGATCCAGTGCCGCCGCGGCATGGTGGTGGTGCTGGACCGCTCCGGCCTGGAACGCTGCGCCGGCGCCTGCTACTTCGCCGCCCGCGCCACCGCGGCGCAGGCCATGCACGGCAGCCACTGACCCAGCCACTGATCACCATGCCGGCGCGCTTGCCGGCTTACCCTTCAACGGGGCGGATGCCGCCCCGGCCCGCTTCCTTCGCCAGGTACATCTGGCGGTCCGCTTCGCGCAGCAGCTCGGCGGGTTCCGCCGCGTCGCCGGCGCCATGCATGGCGATGCCGATACTGGCGCCCACCTGCACCGTTTCCATCGATTCCCCCATGGCCACCCCGACCGGCTCCGCCAGCGCGGCAATGAGCTTCGCCGCCACCGTGCGCGCCTCGGCCAGCGTGTAGGGCTGCCCCTCGAGCACCACGACGAACTCGTCGCCGGCCAGCCGCACCACGTTGTCGTTCTGGCGCACCGAACCACGCAGGCGGCGCCCCACCTCGCACAGCAGCGCGTCGCCGGCATCGTGGCCGAACCGGTCGTTGACGGCCTTGAAGCCATCGAGGTCGATGAACAGCACGGCGAAGCCGATGCCGTGCCGCTGCGAACGGGCCTTCGCCTGTGGCAGCAATTCTTCCAGCGCGCGGCGGTTCAGCAAGCCCGTCAGCGGATCGTGGCGCAGGTCGTGCTCGCGTTGCGCCTCGGCCTGCTTGCGGTCCGAAATGTCGTGCAGGAACGCGGAAAACGTGCGCCGCCCGTCGATCTCCGTGGCGTGAATACGGATTTCCACCGTCAGCGTGCTGCCATCCTTGCGCCGGGCCGGCAACTCGAGCCGCTTGCCGACCACCGGCCCGGTGCCGGTGGCGCTGTAGCGCGCCAGCCCCTGCGTGTGGCGGTCGCGCAGCTCGGCGGGAATGATCAGCTGTTCCAGCGACCTGCCGCCCGCTTCCGCGGCGGTCCAGCCGAAGGTGCGCTCGGCCTGGCGATTCCAGGCGATCACGCGGCCGCTGTCATCCAGGCCGATATACGCATCGTTGGCGAACTCCAGGATGTTCGACAGTTCCGCCTCGTGGGCGCGCAGCGCCGCCTCGGCCTGCTGCTGGCGGCCGATCGCTTCGGTCAGGTGGCGGTTGGCCTCGACCAGCGCGCGGGTGCGGTCGTCGACCCGGGCTTCCAGCTGGGCGTGCAGTAGCGCCAGCTCGTGCTCGGCGGCCTTGCGCGCATCGATATCGATGACCGCCACGATGAAGTACTCGGGCCGGCCCGTGTCGTCGGTCTTCAGGCTGACGTTGGTGTGCACCCAGACGGCGCTGCCGTCGTGGCGGAGGTAGCGCTTCTGCCGCTCGTACTGGGTGATCTTGCCGGCCAGCAGATCGCGCACCAGCGCCATGTCGCCGGGCACGTCGTCGGGATGGGTGATCTGGCGGAACGTGAGCCGGCGAAACTGCTCTTCGGTGTAGCCGAGGATCGCGCAGGCCGCGGCATTGACGGTCAGCCAGTTGCCGCTGGTCGCATCGATCAGGGCGATGCCGAAGCTGGCCAGCTCGAAGATCGAGCGCAGCCGGGCTTCGGTGCTGCGCATGGCCGCGTCCACGGCCTCCAGCTGCCCGCGCGCCAGCACCAGCTGTTCGCGCCGGTGCACCTCGTCGGCGACGATGCCGGCCAGGTCCTGCAAGGCGGCCAGCTCGCCGGGGGCCAGCTGGCGCGGCCGCGTGTCGATCGCGCACAGCGTGCCGATGGCATGGCCTTTCAGCGAACGGATCGGCACCCCGGCATAGAAGCGGATCTTCATCCCGCCCCGCACCAGCGGGTTGCCGGCAAAGCGGGGATCTTCCAGCGCATCGTTGACCACCAGCGGTTCGTGCTGTTCGATGGCATGGGTGCAGAACGAGACATTGCGGGGCGTTTCCGGCACGTCGAGGCCGACCCGGGACTTGAACCACTGGCGGTCGCGATCGATCAGCGAGAACAGCGTGACAGGCGTGTCCAGCAGCCGGCTGGCTACCCGCGTGACCCGGTCGAACACGGGTTCGGGCGCCGAGTCGAGCAATTGCAGGGCATGCAGCAACGCCAGGCGGCCCCCTTCATCGGAAGACGGGGCGGCTTTCGGGGCCGGGGTGCCGGCCGGGGGCGTGGATGGCGTAGTGGATGGGGGAAGCGACGCGGTCATGCTGCATTGTAGCGGCTGCGCCGTGAGCAGGTGAGGACGGCAAAGTGGGGGCGGCGAAGCGCGGAGGGCGAAGTGCGGAGGGCGAAGTGCGGAGGGCAAAGCGGGGAGGGCAAAGCGGGGAGGGCAAAGCGCGGAGGGCGAAGTGCGGCCGGCGGGCGCGGGGCCCGCCCGTCAGGCGTGGAAGGTGGCGCCGTCCAGCGTGCCGGATGCGTCGCGGCGGGGGCGCTGGCCGGTGGCCGGGGCGGCCAGCACGCGCAGGATGGTTTCCGGCGGCAGGCCATGCTGTGCCAGGTAGGCCCAGGCCAGCGCGGCACCGCGTTCGGCGTCGTAGCGGATCGCCTGGTCGACCACCGCCGCCAGCGCAGGGTTGCTGCGCCGGTCATGGGGCTTGCCGCCACGGTTGCCCTGTCCGCTTTCCCGTCTCTCCAGAGTCATGCCGATCTCCGCTGCTGTCACCCGGATAGCATCCGCTGTTGCAAACCGCAAGTCAAGCTGGCTCATGTATTTTCTGTCGTCGCGTTCGGGGCGCCGGGTCCTTGCCGCGCTGCGCTGGAACATTGCGAAAAAACTACAGTGTCGTTTGTTGATTGCCTTTAAAGAATTTATCGTGCAATATGGTAACCGTCCGCCGCCCCCAACCTCAGCCGCGCGGACCGAGTTCCCTTCCGCATCTCCGCGGGGACGCCGCTCCTGGCGCATCTCACGACCACCGGTCACGATATCGACGCACCCACCCAGGGGCTATCGTGTTCGTGCCGGCCGACAGGCCCGACCCGGGCTGTGAACCGCAAAATCTGGAGAACATCATGACGACCCTTCGCAGCGCTGCCAGCGCAACCAACAACCTGGACAACCACAATGGCATGCGTGCCGATGCGCACGAGGACGTGCTGCTGACGTACGACCCGAACCGGCTGCTCGATCACCTGATCGACCGGCTCGACCTGAAGAACGACGCGGCCCTGTCGCGCATGCTGGACGTGGCGCCGCCCGTGATCAGCAAGATCCGCCATTTCCGCCTGGCGATCGGCGCTTCCCTGCTGATCCGCATGCACGAAGTCTCGGACATCCCGATCGGCGACCTGCGCATCCTGATGGGCGACCGCCGCAGCAAGTTCCGCGTGGCGTTTTCCCAGAACGACGTGCCGGACATGAGCCTGCGCGCCGCCTGAGCCGGTGCATCGCCGCGCGGCGCGCCGCCGCCGCTGCGGCTGGGTGATGCTTTATGGCAACACTGTCCCGGTAATCGCGGCGATCCGGAACCGTGCCGTGCCGCCCCGCGCCTTTCCTGGAGTACACTGACGGTTGCGCCTCGCTCCCTTCGCAAACATAAGGGAGCGATCCTTCCGCGAACCCCCGCCCCCGGTTCCTGAGTTTTTACCGCATCATTCGATCAGGAAGTTCCGATGTCTCGTCACCCGGGGAGCGTGCGTCCGTCCACGCCATCTTCTACCCATTGTTCCCTCCTGGCGCGGCTGTTCCCGCGCCGCCGCCTGGGCAGCTGGCTGGCCCTGTGGCTGGCGCTGTCCGTGCTGCTGTCGACTTCCGTGCTGGTGGTCCTGCTGGGCCACCTCGCCAGCAATGCGCTGAAACAGTCGATCGCCGGCGCGCTGGCCGAGCGGGCACGCTATGCCGCGCAGCAGCTCGACAGCACGATGTACGAACGCTACCGCGAAGTGCGGATGCTGGCGGCGCGCCGCGAATTCTCGGACGAGCGACTGCCTGCCGCCGAACGGCGCCGCGTGGCCGAGAGCCTGCAGCAGAGCTATCCGCTGTACGCGTGGATCGGATTGACGGACCTGGACGGCAAGGTGCTGGCCGCCACCGGCGGCTTGCTGGAAGGCGCCGGCGTGGCGAAACGCCCCTGGTTCTCCGGCGCGCTGGCGGGCCGCCACGTGCACGACGTGCATGACGCGAAACTGCTGGCCAAGCTGTTGCCGCGCGAAGAGGGCGGACCGCCGCGCTTCGTCGACGTGGCTTTTCCCGTCTCCGGCCCCGACGGGCGTGCGCGGGGCGTGCTGGGCGCGCACCTGAACTGGCGGTGGGCCGAGGCGATGCGCCTGCAGATCGACGCGGCTGGCGGCAGCGACGGTGAAACACTGATCGTCGGCAGCGACGGCACGGTGCTGGCCGGGCCGCGCGCGGTGACGGGCACCGTGGTGGGGCCGGCGGTGCTCGCGGCGGCGCGGGCCGGCCGGCAACAATATGCGGTGGAGCGCTGGGCCGACGGCCGCGACTACCTGGTGGGCGGCGCCGTCACGCGCGGCCACGGCGGCTACCCGGGCCTGGGCTGGATCGTGCTGACCCGGCAGGACACCCGCGCCGCCTATGCCGAAGTGCGCAGCCTGCAGGCACGGGTCGCGCTGGTCGGCCTGGCCGTGGCGCTGGCCTCCTCGCTGATCGGCTGGCGTGTCTCGCGCCGCATCACGCGCCCGCTGCAGAACGCCGCCGCGCTGGCCGTGGCGATCGAGGAGGGCAGCAGCCACGCGATCGCGGTGCCGCGCGGCAGTTTCCAGGAACTGGCGGCGCTGACCGGCGCCGTCAATACCAGCCTGACCCGGCTCAAGGAGAAGGAGCGCCAGCTGACCGAGGTGAACGCCGAGCTGGAGGAACGCGTGGCGCAGCGTACCCGCGACGTGGCGCAGTCGCTGGAAGCGGTGCGCCAGAACGAGGCGCGCATCCGCGCCATCCTGGAAACCGCGCACGACGCCTTCATCGGCATGGACAGCGCAGGCCGCGTCACCGACTGGAATCCCCGTGCCGAACAGCTGTTCGGCTGGTCGCGCGAGGAAGTGCGCGGCTTGCTGCTGCACGACCTGGTGGTGCCGCCGGCCATGCGCGCGGCCCACACGGCCGGCCTGGCGCGCTTCCTGGCCGGCGGCGACAGCCGCGTGCTGGGCAAGCGCATCGAATTGATGGCGCTGCGCCGCGACGGCAGCGAGTTCCCCGTGGCGATGACGATCGGGCTGATCGAGGTCGGCGGCAGCCGTTCGTTCGGCGCCTTCCTGGACGATATCTCCGAGCGCCGGCGCATCGAGCGGGAACTGGCTGACAGCGAACAGTTCCTGCGCACCATTGCCGACAACAGCCCGGCCCTGATCGCCTATCTCGACCGCGACGAAGTGTACCGCTTCGCCAACCGCCGCTTCGAATCGCTGCTGGGCGTGGACCCGGCGCGCATGATCGGCAAGCGCCTCGGCGACCTGGTCGGCCCGCAGGTGTACGACAGCCTGCGCGGCCACGTGCGCACCGTGCTGTCCGGGCAGGCGGTGCATTTTGAAACAGCGTTCGAGGTGCCCGGCTGGCCCACCTATTTCATGGCCGACTACATCCCCAGCATCGGCGCCGACGGCTCGGTGCAGGGCTTCCATGTGATGGCGATGGACATTACCGACCGCAAGATGGCCGAGCTGGCCCAGGCCCGCAACGAGCGCCTGGCGCAGGCGGCCAGCCGGGCCAAGAGCGAGTTCGTGGCCAATGTCAGCCATGAAATCCGCACGCCGCTGAACGCGGTGCTGGGGCTGGCGCACCTGCTCGAGCATTCCGGGCTGGCGCCGCAGCAGCGCGAATACGTGGGCATGATCCAGTCGTGCGGCAAGACGCTGGTGGGCGTGGTCGACGATGTGCTCGATTTCTCCAAGATCGAGGCGGGCCGCGTCGACATCGCCGCGCTGCCGTTCGCGCTGGGCGAGATCGTCGAGGCGGCGGCCACCGCCATGCGGGCCAGCGGGAAGCCGCTGGAACTGGTGGTGGACGTGGAGCCGGACTTGCCGGCCATGTTCATCGGCGATGCGATGCGCCTGCAGCAGGTGCTGCTGAACCTGGTCGGCAATGCCCTCAAGTTCACCGCGCAGGGGCAGGTGGTGTTTACCGCCAGCCGGCTGGCCCAGCACGGCAATACGGCGACCGTGCGCTTCGCCGTGCGCGATACCGGCATCGGCATCGACCCGGAGCAGCAGGCGCGCCTGTTCACGCCGTTCGAACAGGCCGACGCCGGCATTTCGCGCCGCTTCGGCGGCACCGGGCTCGGCCTGACGATCGCCCGCCAGCTGACCGAATTGATGGGCGGGCGTATCCAGCTGTCCAGCGTGGCGGGCGAGGGCAGCGAGTTTTCGGTGACGCTGCCGCTGGCCTGCGCGCCGCCGCCGGCTACCCACCCGGGCCTGGAAGACGCTGCACAGCCCGGCGGGACGGCGCCGCTGCGCCTGCTGGTGGTGGAACCGCGCCGCGCCAGCCGCGCCAGCCTGGCGCGCGCCATCGAAACGCTGGGCTGGACGGCTGGCTGGGCCGAGTCGGCCGCGCAGGCGGTGGCCGCGGCCGACCTGCCCGTCGATGCCGTGCTGGTCGATGGCGACGCGGCGGTGGTGGCGCAGCTGCGCCGCGAACTGGCCGCGCGCTGGCCGGGCCGGGCGGTGGCGTTCATGCAGCTGACCGGCGGGGCCCAGGGCAACCCGGTGCCCGATACGGTGCCGCTGGTGCGCCCGGTCACCGCGCAAAGCCTGCGTTCCGCGCTGGCCGGCGTGGTGCCGGCTGCCCCGCGTGTGTTGCCGGCGGACGCCCCGGCGGCGCCCGGGCGTGCCACCGAACTGGCAGGCGTGCGCGTGCTGCTGGTGGAGGATAATGCGCTCAACCAGCTGGTCGCCAAGGGTATCCTGGAGCCGGCCGGTGCGCTGGTGACGGCGGTGGGCGACGGCCAGCAGGCGGTCGACCTGTTCGCGGCCCGGCGCGGCGAGAGCCGCTGCGATTTCGATATCGTGCTGATGGATGTGCAGATGCCGGTGATGGATGGCTACACCGCGACGCGCATCCTGCGCACCCGGCTCGGCCTGCAATTGCCGATCCTGGCCATGAGTGCCGGGGTCACCGCGGCCGAGCGTGAACAATGCCTGGCGGCAGGCATGAACGACTTCATTCCGAAACCGATCGACGTGGAGCAGATGATGATCCGAATCCAGGAACACTTGCGGCAGGCCCGGCCCGCCGCGCCGGCGGAAACGCCGCCGGCGCAGCGCTTCGATGTCGAGCGCCTGGCCGCGCTGTCGGCCCGCAATCCGGCGCAGATGCAGTCGCTGGTCGCGCTGGTGGCCCGCATGGCGCGCGAGGCGCCCGCCGAGCTGGCGCGGGCGCGCGAATGCTGGGAGGACGGCGACGGCGGCGCCGCCGCGCGCATCCTCCATGCGCTGCGCGGCTCCGTCGGCAGCCTGGGTGCGCGCACCTTCGCCGCCATCACCGTCGAGCTGGAAGCGGCGTTGCGCGAAGGGCGGCAGGATGATGCGGCCCGGCTGTTCGAGGGCGCCGGGCGCGAACTGGGCGGCACCACGGCGTCCGCCCGCGACTGGCTGGCCGGCCACCGGCAGGCCGAGGTGCCGGCCCCCGCGCCGGAGGACGTGCGGCGCTGGATCACGCTGTTGCGCGAGCGCGACCTGGATGCGTCCACCGTGTATGAAACCCTGCGCGGCGCGCTGGCCGAACAGCTCGACAGCGACGGCCTGGCGGCCATCGCGGCGGCGATGGCCGCGCTGGACTTCGACCGCGTGCTGGCCCTGCTGCCCGCGGCCATGAAGGAGGACCAATGACGGCGGCGCTTCCGGAGAACACGATCCTCATCATCGATGACAACGTCGACACCATCCGCTTGCTGTCGGCCATGGTGCGCGAGCAGGGCCGCGTGCTGTTCGCCACCAGCGGGGCCGCCGGGCTCGAGCTGGCGCGCCTGCAGCGGCCGCAACTGATCCTGCTGGACGTGGAGATGCAGGGGATGGATGGCTTCGCCGTCAATGAACAGCTCCGCCGCGACCCGGACCTGCGCAGCAGCGCGGTGATCTTCGTGACGGCGCAGTCATCGCCGGAAGCGGAAATCGCCTGCCTGGACGCGGGCGCCGTCGATTTCATCCCGAAACCGCTGAACGCGGCCGTGGTGCAGGCCCGCGTGCGCACCCACCTGCGGTTGCAGGCGGCGCTGGCGGTGCTGGGCGACCTGGCCAACCAGGATGGCTTGACGGGCCTGTACAACCGCCGCTATTTCGACCGCCAGGTGGCCACCGAGTTCGCCCGGCACCGGCGCCACCAGCTGCCATTGGGGCTCGTGCTGGTCGATGTCGATGACTTCAAGCTGTTCAATGACCGCTACGGGCACCAGCGTGGCGACGCGTGCCTGCGGGAAGTGGCGGATACGCTGCAGGATGGTGCGCGCCGCCCCGGCGAACTGGCCGCCCGCTACGGCGGCGAGGAATTCGTGGTGCTGCTGCCGAATACCACGCCGGCCGCGCTGGCCCGTTATGGCGACTGGCTGTGCCGGCGCATCGGTGCGCTCGGCATCCCGCACGCGGCCGCTTCGGCCGCGCCCCACGTTACCGCCAGCATCGGGCTGTGTGCGCGGATTCCCGCCGAGAACGATACCGTGCAAGGCATGCTGCACGCCGCCGACATGGCGCTGTACCGCGCCAAGCGGGCCGGCCGCAACCGCAGCGTGCTGGCCGACGAGTCCGTCGCCGACGTGCCGGCGCGGTGACCCGCGAAGCATCCGGCCGCCTCGCACGCGCAGGCGCCGGCTATGCCGCCAGCGCCTGCTTCCTCTGCTTGCTCCAGTACCCCACGCACAGCGCCAGCAGCCAGACGGGGATCATGTAGACGGACATGCGCAAGCCCGGCGTCAGGTACATCACCACCAGCACGCCGCCCAGGAACGCCAGGCACAGCCAGTTGGCCAGCGGCACCAGCGGGCTGGGGAAGCCCGTCTTCAGCCCCTGGGCGCGCTTGGCGGCGCGGAAACGCAGGTGGATCCAGCTGATCATGCCCCAGTTGATGATGAGCGCCGACACGACCAGGCCCATCAGCAACTCGAAGGCCTTGCCCGGCATGAAGTAGTTGACGCTGACGCACACGGCCGTGGCGATGGCCGACACGCCCAGCGCGGCCAGCGGCACGCCACGCTTGTTTACCTTCAGCAGCGAGCGGGGCGCATTGCCCTGCATCGCCAGGCCGTACAGCATGCGGCTGTTGCAGTACACGCAGCTGTTGTAGACCGACAGGGCGGCCGTCAGCACGACCAGGTTCAGCGCATGCGCCACGGCCTTGGCGTCGAGTGCCTGGAAGATCAGCACGAACGGCGATCCGCCTTCGACCACCTTTTGCCACGGGTACAGCGACAGCAGCACGCCCAGCGCACCGATGTAGAAGATCAGGATGCGGTAGATGGCCTGATTGGTGGCCTTCGGGATGGTGCGCGACGGGTCGTCCGCCTCCGCGGCGGTGATGCCCACCAGTTCCAGCCCGCCGAACGAAAACATGATGACGGCGATCGCCATCACCAGCCCGGTCACGCCGTTGGGGAAGAAGCCGCCGTGCCGCCACAGGTTGGAAACGCTCGCTTCCGGCCCCGCGCCGCCGGACGCCAGCAGCCACAGGCCGAAGCCGATCATGCCCACGATCGCCAGCACCTTGATGATGGCGAACCAGAATTCCATCTCGCCGAACGCCTTTACGTTGGTGAGGCTGATGGCGTTGATGACGACGAAGAACGCCAGTGCCGATATCCAGGTGGGGATTTCCGGCCACCAGTACTGTACGTAGATGCCCACGGCCGACAGTTCGGCCATGCTGACCAGCACGTACAGCACCCAGTAGTTCCAGCCCGACAGGAAGCCCGCCAGCGGACCGCAGTATTTGTCGGCGAAGAAGCTGAACGAGCCGGCGACGGGTTCGTCGACCACCATCTCGCCCAGCTGGCGCATGATCAGGAAGGCGACCACGCCGGCGATCGCATAGCCAAGCAGCACCGACGGGCCGGCCATGCGGATGGTTTGCGCGATGCCGAGGAACAGCCCGGTGCCGATCGCCCCGCCCAGCGCGATGAGCTGGATGTGGCGGCTTTTCAGCCCCCGTTTCAGCCCTCCGCCGTTATCGATGTGTGCTGCCATGGTCCCCGCCGGTCGTGTTCAAAGAGCACGATTCTATAGCATCAGGCAACGCAACGGAAAAGCCGGTGGGCCGGTATTGCCCGGCTCACTGGAGCGGCGTGGCGCGCCAGCGGGATGGCGGCATGCCGACCAGGCGCGCGAAGGCGCGCGTGAACGCGGCCTCGGACTCGTAGCCGACCTGGAAGGCGATGCTGGCCACCGGCGCCTGTCCCTGGCGCAGCAGCGTGGCGGCCAGTTCCATGCGCCAGCGTGCCAGGTAGCGCGCCGGGGATACGCCCAGCAGGCGTGCGAAGCGCTCGCAGAAGGCCGAGCGCGACAGCGCCGCCGCGCCGGCCAGCTGGGCCACGTTCCACGGGTGGCCGGGATCGGCATGGATCAGCGCCAGCGCGCGGCCCACCTGCCGGTCGCGCAGGCCGGCCAGCCAGCCGGTGGCGTGGTCGGGCAGGCGGCTGGCGTGGCGGCGCACCGCGTCGATGAACATGGTTTCGCTGATGCGCTCGGCCAGCGCGCCGCCGCCGGGGCCGCCGCCCGGACCGCACACGCCGCAGGCCGCCTGCAGCATCGCCTGGCGCAGCCACGCGCCGTCGCCGTCGGCCGGCACGTGCAGCAGCCGCGGCAGCGCTTCCAGCAGCGGGTTGAACGGGCCGTGGTCGCAACCGAGGAAGCCGCACACGATGTCGCTGCGGCCATCGGTGCGGCGCGCCGCGTCGCCCCATGCCAGGTCATTGCCGTGGATCGCCAATGGCAGCGGTTTCGGCAGGTCGTGGGTGGCGCGCATCCAGTCCATCGAGAACGGCAGTGGCGGCACGCCGGGCGCGCTGGCCATCACGTGGGCATCGCCCTGCGGGAACATGACGACATCGCCCGGCGCCAGCCGCACCGGCGGCTGGCCGGGCAGCGAAGCCCAGGCGGTACCCTCGATCAGCACGTGGTATTCGATCACGCGGCCGGCGCCGGGGACCACCATGGCGGCAACCTCGGCCGAGGCGGGCGCCTCGACCGCCCATTCCGGCCCCACGTTCACGGCGTAGAACACGGCGCCGCGCAGGCGCACGGTGCGCAGCACATCGGACAGCGTGTCGGAAGCGCCGGTGGCGCTCGTGTTGCCGGCAGGGCTGGCAGAGCGGTTCAAGCCGGTGAGGCCGGTGAAGCTGGTGGAGCTGGTGGAGCCGGTGGCCATGGGCGCACCTCCCCGCGGTGATGGTCGGATTGCGGACGTTTGGTCAAGCATGAACGACGGCCGGACAAGCGTCAAGCAGCGCAGGCTGGCAATAATGGCAAGGCCGCGCGGGGACCGCCCGCGCGGCATCCACCATGACAAACTGAAGGAGCACAGAATGACCGACCTGGCCGACCTGTCCGCCGCCGCCAACGCCGTGACGCCACCGCCCACCCCCGATTTCACCGCCATCAAGGCACGCCAGCAGGCCACCTGGGCCAGCGGCGACTTCGCGATCGTCGGCACCACGCTGCAGATCGTCGGCGAGCTGCTGGCCGAGGCCGCCGACGTGCGCGCCGACGAGCGCGTGCTCGACGTTGCCGCCGGCAACGGCAACGCCACGCTGGCGGCGGCGCGCCGCTTCGCCCGCGTCACGTCCACCGACTACGTGCCGGCGCTGCTCGACAAGGGCCGCGGCCGCGCGTGGGCCGAAGGCCTCGAGGTCGAGTTCCGCGTGGCCGACGTGGAAGCGCTGCCGTTCGACGATGGCGAATTCGATTGCGTGCTGTCCACCTTCGGTTCCATGTTCGCGCCCGACCATCGGCGCACGGCGGCCGAGATGCTGCGCGTGACCCGCCCTGGCGGGCGCATCGGCGTGGCCAGCTGGACGCCCGACGGCTTCATCGGCAGGATGTTCAAGGTGGTGGGGGGCTACGTGCCGCCGCCGGCCGGCGTGGCCGGGCCGCCGCTGTGGGGTACCGAAAGCCACCTGCGCGAGATCTTCGGCGATGTGGAGATCCGCTGCACGCGGCGCGATTTCAATTTCCGCTACCGCTCGGCGGCGCACATGATGCAGGTATTCCGCGATTACTATGGCCCCGTGCTGAAGGCGTTCGCCGCGCTGGACGCCGGCGGGCAGGCCGGTCTCAAATGCGACCTGGAGGCGCTGGCGCGCGAAGCCGACATCTCCGGCGGCGCCTCGCTGGTCGCTCCGGCTGGCTATCTGGAAGCCATCATCGTCAAGCCGTAGTCCATCTTCCGTAGTGCGCGGCGGCGGCGGGAGCCGGCGACCCCTGGGCTGGCGGGCTTCGGCTATAGTGATGTTTTCCCGCCACAGTCCAGACCAGCCGCATGTCCGACCGCATCGCCGAGCGACGCGCCCGCGCCGTTCCCTGGCTCGTCGCTGCCGCCTTCTTCATGGAGAACCTGGATGCGACAGCGATCACCACGTCGCTGCCGCAGATGGCGCACACCTTCGGCACGCAGCCCGGCCGCCTGTCGGTGGGCCTGTCCGCTTACCTGGTGGCGCTGGCCGCGTGCATTCCCGCCAGCGGCTGGCTGGCCGACCGCTACGGGCCGCGCCGCGTGTTCGGTGCCGCCATCGCCGTGTTCACGGCCGCTTCCGTGCTGTGCGCGCTGTCCGGTTCACTGGCCGCGTTCACCGCGGCACGCATCCTGCAAGGCATGGGCGGCGCGCTGATGGTGCCGGTCGGCCGGCTGGTGGTGCTGCGCGCCACGCCCAAGGCGGGGCTGGTGCGGGCCATCGCCACCATCACCTGGCCCGGGCTGGCGGCGCCCGTGATCGGCCCGGCACTGGGCGGCTTCATCACGGCGCATTGGGGCTGGCAATGGATCTTCCTCGTCAATGTTCCGCTCGGGGTGCTGCTGTTCGCCGCGGCTTTCGTGGTGATCCCCGGAGCCGGCACGGAGCCGCGCCCGTTCGACCTGCCCGGCTTTGCAGCCAGCGCGCTGGCCTGCACGCTGCTGATGGTGGGCGCGGAGCTGCCGGCGCAGGGGCGCTGGACCGGGGCCGGGCTGGCGCTGGTGGCCGGTTGCCTGCTGCTGTGGTGGTGCGCGCGGCACTTCGGCCGCGCCAGCGCGCCGCTGATCGACTTGCGGCCGTTGCGCATCGCCACCTTCGCCGCCACGGTCCGCGGCGGTTCGCTGGCGCGCATCGCCATCGGCAGCGCGCCGTTCCTGTTGCCGCTGATGTTCCAGGTGTCGTTCGGCCTGTCCGGCCCCGTGGCCGGCATGCTGCTGCTGGCGCTGTTCGCCGGCAACCTCGCGATGAAACCGGCGACGGGCTGGGCAATGCGCCGCTTCGGCCTGCGGCGGGTGCTGGTGTGGAATGGCGTGCTGCTGGCAGCCAGCTTTCCCGCTTGCGCGCTGCTGCGGCCGGAGACGCCGCTGGCCGTGATCGGCGGCGTGCTGTTTTTCTGCGGGATGTTCCGTTCGATGCAGTTCACCGCGCTGAACACGCTGGCGTTCGCCAATGTGCCGGCGGCGCAGATGAGCGGGGCGTCGACCCTGTTTTCCGTGGTGGCGCAGGTGACGACGGGGCTGGGGATCGCCGGGGCGGCGCTGCTGCTGGAGGTGGGCGGACTGGCCGGCTGGGCGGCGGCCGATCCGGCCGTGTTCCGCCTGGCGCTGGTGGCGATGGGCGGCCTGGCATTGGCCGGCGTGATCGACAGCCTGCGCCTGCCGGCCGATGCCGGGGCGCAGGTGGTGGGCGCGCGCTGAACGCCGGAGATCAGGCGCCGGCTGGGGTCAGATCGGGCGAACGCCGGTCAGGCGTGCGTCGGCTTGCGGGGCAATAGTTTCAAGGCGGCGAAGGCCGCGCCGGCCACGCCCAGCACCACGGCGGCGGTGCTGCCCGAGAAGCCGATGGCATGGTCCTTGGCCAGCTTGCCGGCCTGCGGCGCCACCAGCTGCATGCGGCGGCGGGTCATTTCGGCGCCCAGCTCGCTGAGGCGCTCGCGGCTCAGCTTGCGCTCGGCATCCGGCAGCAGCACGGTTTCCTCGTCGGCCACGTGGTGCATCACGTCGCGCATCAGTTCGTGCACCAGTTCATCATGCTTGGCATCGGTCGGCCGGGTCGCGCGCAACTGCGTGATCAGGCGGCGCATCTCGTTGTGTTCCGGCTCGGCCTTCAGCATGGTGGGATCGGTTCCTTCCAGTTGGCGCATCACCGGGTAGAAGATCTCTTCTTCCAGCGTGGCGTGGATTTCCAGGGCGGTGCAGATCGTCTCTGCCAGCGCCTTCTTCACTTTCGGCTTCTGCGTCGTCGTGTACTGGTGGAAGGTCACCAGGGTGTGCGAGTGGTCGAAGCGGATCATGTCGGTAATCGTCGGGCTAAGCTTGTTCAGTGAAAACATCTTCTTCTCCTTGAAGTTCCGGCAACACCTCATCTTAGGCGAGGATGCCGGCGGCTAGCGTAGGAATAGCCCTCAGCCGAATGTCGGCGGACTGCGCACAAAGCGAACGCTACAGGTTATAGTTCGAGCAATACCCCATGGGAGCCGATGATGAGATTCCAGCACCGTGCCTCAACGCGCAGCACGCTTCCGATGCAGGGGCGGGGCTGGCGCGCCAGGCGCCCGCTGACGCGCTTCGACGACCTGTTCCAGGACCATCCGCAGCCGATGTGGATCTACGACCTGGTGACGCTGCGCTTCCTGCGCGTCAACGCCGCGGCCTGCCGTCACTACGGCTATGGCGAAACGGACTTCCTGCACATGACGATCCGCGACATCCGGCCGCCTTCGGAGCAGGCGCGGCTGGCGGCCGACCTGGCCGCCGCGCCGCATTCGCTGCCCCAGTCGTCGGGGGTGTGGACGCACCTGAAGCGCGACGGCCGGCCGATCCTGGTGCGCATCTCGTCGCATGCGCTGATCTACGAGGGGCGCCGCGCGCGCCTCGTGTTCGCGCTCGACGTGACGCAGCAGGTGGCCACCGAGCGGGCGCTGTACAAGTCCGAACAGCTGTACCGGCGCCTGATCGAGACCATGCCCCTGCAGGTGTTCTGGAAAGACCTCGACCTGCGCTACGTGGGCTGCAACCGGCTGTGCGCGCGCGGGCCGGGCCTGGACGACCCGGCCAGCGTGGTGGGCAAGCGCGACCACGACTTGCCCGACCGGCATGGCGCGGCCCAGGAAGCGGAAGACCGCGCCGTGATCGAGACGGGCCGGCCGGTGCGCGGCCGCGAGCAGACGCTGACGGCCGCCGACGGCCGCCAGCGCTGGCAGCTGGTCAACAAGCTGCCGCTGCATGGCCGGCATGGCGAGATCGCCGGCCTGCTCGGCACCATCGAGGACATCACGGCCAGCCGCGAGGCGGGCGCCAAGCTGCGCCTGCAAAGCCGCGCCATCGATGCCAGCGTGAACGCGATCCTGATCACGCGCCGCGCCGGCAGCGATGACGTGATCGATTACGCCAACCCCGCGTTCGCGCGCATTTCCGGCTACGACATCGCCGAGGTGATCGGCCGGGATTGCCGCTTCCTGCAGGGCGACGACCGCGAGCAGGAAGGCATGCTGGCGCTGCGCGAGGCGCTGCGCGCGGGGCGCGAGGTGACGGTCGAACTGCGCAATTACCGCAAGGACGGCACGCTGTTCTGGAACCAGCTGCACGTGGCGCCGGTGCTCGACATGCATGGCGCCACCACCCACTGGGTCGGCGTCATCAACGACATCACGGCGTCCAAGACTTACCAGCACGAGCTGGAGCACCAGTCCACCCACGATGCGCTGACCGGGCTGCCGAACCGCACCCTGTTCCACGACCGCCTGGAACAGGCGATCGCCTACGCGGCGCGCTACAACCACCAGCTGTGGGTGGTGGTGCTGGACCTGGACAACTTCAAGCTGATCAACGACACGCTGGGCCACGCCGTCGGCGACAGCCTGTTGCAGACGGTGGCGGGGCGCCTGCGCCAGGCGCTGCGTGATTCCGATACGGTGGCGCGGCTGGGCGGCGACGAGTTCATCCTGCTGCTGCCGGACCAGCCGGGGCAGAGCGACGGCACGCTGTCGCCGCGCACCGTGCAGGCCGTGCTCGACGCGGTCAGCGCGCCGATGCGCCTGGGCGCGCACGACCTGGCGCTGACGTGCAGCATGGGCGTCTCCGTGTACCCCCGGGACGGCGATACCGCGCCGTCATTGTTCAAGCATGCCGACATCGCGCTGTACCGCGCCAAGGATGGCGGCCGCAACCAGCTGCAGTTCTACACCAGCGAAATGAATGCCCGCGTCACCGAACGCACGCTGATCGAAGGGCACTTGCGCAATGCGCTGACGCGGCATGAGTTCGTGCTGTACTTCCAGCCGCGCATCGATTGCGGCACCGGCCGCGTGGCCGGCCTGGAAGCGCTGCTGCGCTGGCGCCAGCCGGAACTGGGCCTGGTGCAGCCGGACCGCTTCATCGGCGTGGCCGAGGAAACCGGGCGCATCGTGGAGATCGGCGAGTGGGTGCTGTACGAGGCGTGCCGGCAGGCGAAGGCCTGGCAGGATGCCGGCCTGCCGCGGGTTCCCGTCGCCGTCAACGTCTCGGCCCGCCAGTTCCGGCAGGCCGGCTTCGTGCAGGAAGTGCGCGATGCGCTGGCGAGCAGCGGGCTGGCGCCGGAGTACCTGGAACTGGAGCTGACGGAATCGCTGATGATGCAGAATATCGAAGCCGTCATCACCGCCATGCGCCTGCTCAAGGATAGCGGCGTGCGGCTGTCCATCGACGATTTCGGCACCGGCTATTCGAGCCTGTCGTACCTGCGCCGCTTCCCGCTCGATTACCTGAAGATCGACCGCAGCTTCGTGCGCGACATGCTGCACGACGCGCCCGGCGCCGCCATCGTGCGCTCGATGATCACGCTGGGGCACAGCCTGGGCTGCCGCATCATCGCCGAGGGCGTGGAGACGCGCGACCAGCTGGGGTACCTGACCCAGCAAGGCTGCGACGAGATCCAGGGCTTCCTGTGCAGCCGGCCGGTGCCGGTGGAGCAGGCCGGCGAGTTGCTGCACGCCGAGGGGTGAGTCGCGCATCCACGCGCACCACTCGCACTACTCGCACTCTTCGCATGCTCGCTCATGTCTGCGCCTGATCCTTGCAGTTCGCTAGTGTTGCGCCCGATTAACGCTATTCTTCCGTTTCATTAACCATAAACCAATAACAAAAATATACTGGCCATGGCCTCGAGCGAGGCAATGAACTCAATCCATAAGGAAGAACAGATGATCAAGAAACTTGTTTGCGGCGTCGTGCTCGCCGCACTTGGGACGCTGGCGCAGGCGGCCGATGTCGCGCCCACCGAGTGGGAATTCACGTGGAAGGGCTTCAGTGTGTTCCAGGAGTGGGAAGGAAGCTATGACGATCCGGAACTGACCGTCACCGGAAAGTTCGCCGGCATCGATGCGGACGGGGATGGCATCCTGGTGAAGTCCGAAGTCACGTCGCTGACGCTGAATCGTGGCGTCCACGACTACGCAGCGTGCCCGGCGGAGTCGCCGACGTTCACCTGCGGCCTGTGGTCGTTCTCGTACAGCGCGGCCGGCGGCCTGGAGTTCTCGGCTGGACACACCAGTTACTTGGGCGTGCCCGGCGAAGACGAATGGTGGACCGCCCACAGTACGACCTACGATACCCAGTTCGGCGTCTACGAGCGGAGCTATGGTTACCAGTGGCCGGGCGAAGAGTACTCGATGGCCTTCACCGATTACACCGTGAAGACCGTCACGCAGATCTCGCCGGTGCCTGAACCGGCCACGTACGCGATGCTGGGCGCCGGCTTGCTGCTGCTGGCCGGCACTCGCCGTGCCCGGCTGCAGAAGTGATCGGACAAAAAAAATCGTGACAGGGCGCCGACACGACGGCGCTCAGGCATGACGGCGAAAAAGCCGGAAACACAGGTTTCCGGCTTTTTTATTGAACTGCCGGTGGAGACGGACTCCATCGGCTCCTGCTGCGAATCTGCCTCCTGTGCAGCTGGCCAGCTGCCGGACTGCTGCACGCGTGAGGGTGGCCAGCGGATGCGCGGCTTGCAGTTCGCTAGTGTTGCGCCCGATTAACACCATTTCTTCGCAGTGATTATCAGAAAATTAATAATAAAAATATACTGTCCATGGCCTCGATACGGGGCAGTGAATCCAATCGACAAGGAAGAATCAATGATCAAGAAAATGGTTTGCGGCGCCGTGCTCGCCGCAATCGGAAGCCTGGCGCAAGCTGCCGCGCCCGCTGTCACCGAATGGGAATTCACGTGGAAGGGGTTTTACGTGTTTCCCGGCGGCGGGTCGGGCTGGGACGACCCCGAACTGACGTTCACGGGCCGGTTCGCGGGCGCCGACGGCAATTCGGACGGCATCCTCGCGCTGAATGAATTGACGTCGCTGACGTTCGAGCATGACGACTACAATTATGCGGCGTGTCCCCCAAGCACCCCAACCGACGAGTGCAATCTCGCGTCCTTCTCATACAGCGAGGCAAGCGGACTGGAACTGAAGGCAAGCAATGTGTGGTACTCCGCGGCCCCTGGCAGCGAGGCTTGGTGGGTCGGCGAAAGTACCAGCTACGATACGTCGTACGGCATCGAGCAAGTGGATTTCGGTTATCAGATGCCGGGCGAGTACTACACGCGGACATTCACGGACTATACGGTGAAGACCGTGACGCAGATCTCGCCGGTGCCGGAACCGGCCACGTACGCGATGCTGGGTGCCGGCATGCTGTTGCTTGCCTGTGTCGGTCGGGCACGCCAGCGCAAATAACGCAAAGATAAAACATCGCCGCCAGTTTCTGATCGGCATTGAAGATCGGCTCGGCGCATTGTGTGCGGGATGGCCGAGCCGGTGGTTTGCGAATGGCTGCCTGAATACCGGGAATAACCTTCCCGGCATTTTTTTCTTGGGAGCTGCTACGCGCGTCGGCGCGCGGCAAACGCGACGAGCCCCAGGCCGGAAAGCAACATTCCCCAGGTGGCAGGCTCGGGGACGGCGGACGGCGCCCATGCATAACCGGTTGTTTCGTTCACGGCAAAGATCCTCAGCGAAACCGATCTGGCCACATCCGTCGTGTTCGAGATGGCGTACCAGAAGGCTTCGCTTTCCGAGTCGTTCAGCGCGGCGTTATCCTTTCCCATGAAGTAGCGATTCACGGTGTTTCCGGATGTCAGCGATATATTGGTGCTCCAGCTCGTGTAGAAACCGGTATCGGCCGGGTTGCCCAGCAGTCCACTGCGGAACAGTTCGCCACTGAGCGTCAGGGCCGAGCCGGCGGCCAGCGTCAGCGTGTAGGTCTGGTCGACCAGCGCGCTGGCGGAGAATTCGCCCCCGGTTTCCCGGCCTACCGCCGTGGTCAGCGCCAGGCTGCCCGGAATGCCGGTGTTGGCGGTCGTGACTTGCCCGGACAGGAAGGATGTGTCGAATGCCGACGGCCCGGTACCCTGGACCACTTCCCTGACGCTCTGCGATCCGGATGGGATCGCGGAACTGGAGAGCGAGAGGCCGTGCAGGGTGGTGGCACTGTCGAGGGTGAAGCCGGCGGCGACGCCGTCTTGCGGGGCCAGGTCGATGACGCCGAACTGCAGGTTCCTGAATTCCAGGGTCTGCGTAAAGCCGCTCGCGGCGAGAGCGCCGGTGTGGAAACATGCGGCGGCCGCCGGAAGGAGCAGCATCGAAAGCCAGTGTTGTTGTTTCATGTCGATCCTTTCGATGGGTCAGGCGCGCGTTGCGCCGCGGCGCGCCACGGCACCGATGGCGAGCAGGCCGAGGCCCAGCATGGCGTACGTGGCCGGCTCGGGGACCGGCAGCGCACTGACCTGCGATTGTGCGCTGACCCTGAACTCGACCCAGACGGTCATGTCGTCGGTGCCGGAATTGGCCAGGGAAAGCCACAGATTCTCGGCTTCGCTGTAGCCGGGCGCGGTGCCGGACAGGATCGTCAACGTCGACATGTCCTGCCATTCGTCACCCACATAGACCGAGGCCGAGCCATTCGTGTTCTTGGTGGTCACGCCATTGCCCGAGTAGGCAAGGTCGAGGTAGGCGTAGCCCGTCACCGTGAGGGCGCTGCCGGCGCCCAGCGTGACCGCGTAGCGCTGCCATGCAGTGGCTTCCGCGACGCCCGAGTAGCCGTCCAGCGGTGCGGCGAATCCTTCGATGCTGATTTCGCCGATACCTCCGCCTGCCGTCGCGGCAGCGTGCAACGGGCCGACATCCAGCGCGTGGGTGACGGGGCACTGGCCGGATGTGGAATCCTCGAATTTGCGGTCGGTGTATCGCGTATCGATCCGCCCGCGATAGCTGCTGGCCAGCAGGCTGGACGAATAGGAAGCCGCGACGCCGTCTTGCGGCGTCAGGTCGATGACACCGAACGATACGCGCTCGATGCCGGCCTGGAACGAGACGCCATTGGCGGCGTGCGCACCGGCCATGCACAGCGCCAAGCCAGCACCGAGCAGGGCGGCCTTGCAGGTTTGTAGTTTCATTGATCCTCGCGTAGTGGGTTGATGGGCCGGGGGAAGGCTGACCCTGATAAACTGCCGTCGCTTGCAAAATAATAGTAGCAAATTGACAATGATTGTTCATCTTGCCCTGTCCGCTCCGGTTTTCATGTGGTCGACAAGAAAAACCGCGCCAAAAAAAAACCGGGGAACAAGTCCCCGGTTTTCTGTGCGGCAAAGCTAGTGTCAATCCCTGATTTCCAGCGCCCGGTTCACCGACAGCGCGGCCAGCGACGCGACGGCGCCGGACAGCAGGTACAGGCTGACATAGCCGAGGCCGTAGTGCGCCGACAGGCCCAGCGCGACCAGCGGTGCGAATGCGGCGCCGACCAGCCAGGCGAGGTCCGACGTCAGGGCGGCACCGGTATAGCGGTAGCGCGGTGCGAAGTTGGCGGTCACGGCGCCGGCGGCCATGGCCGTACGACAGGCCCAGCAGGGCGAAGCCGACGATGATGAAGATGTTCTGGCGCGACTCGCCACCCTGCATCAGCGCGGGCACGAAGCCGGAGAACACGGCGATCAGCGCGGCCAGCGTGCCCAGCGTGGTGCGGCGGCCGAAGCGGTCGGCGATCACGCCGGAGGCGATGGTGCCCAGCAGGGCCACGCCGGCGCCCCAGAACTGCAGCCACAGGAAGCTGTCCAGCGCGCGGGTCGAATACAGCTGCACCCACGACAGCGGGAAGACCGTCACCAGGTGGAACAGCGCATAGCTGGCCAGTGCGGCCAGGGCGCCGATGATCACGTTGCGGCCCTGGGTGTGCGACAGCTCGGACAGGCTTACCGGTTCCAGCTCGCGCTCGTCGAGCAGGCGGGAGTACTCGGGCGTGGACACCAGGCGCAGGCGGGCGAACAGCGCGACGACGTTGATCGCGAAGGCCACGAAGAACGGGAAGCGCCAGCCCCAGTCGAGGAAGTCCAGCGTCGACACGCTGGCGATCATGTAGGCGAAGATACCGGCGGCGACCATGAAGCCGGCCGGTGCGCCCAGCTGGCCCAGCATCGCATACCAGCCGCGCTTGTTCTGCGGCGCGTTCAGTGCCAGCAGCGACGGCAGGCCGTCCCACGAACCGCCCTGGGCCAGGCCCTGGCCGATACGGAACAGGGCCAGCAGCACGATCGCCGTGGTGCCGGCATCGGCGAACGAGGGCAGGAAGGCGATGCCGACGGTGGAAATGCCGAGCAGGAAGAGGGCGCCCGTGAGCTTGCCTTCACGCGAGAAGCGGCGCTGGATCCACATGAAGAACACGGTGCCGAACGGCCGCGCGATGAAGGCGAACGAGAAGATGACGAAGGAATACAGGGTGGCGGTCAGCCGGTCGTCGAACGGGAAGAACAGCGAAGGGAATACGAGCACCGAGGCGATCGCATAGACGAAAAAATCGAAATATTCGGATGCCCGGCCAATCACCACGCCCACGGCGATTTCGCCGGGATGTATTTCGCCATCGCGAGCATTAATGTTGCGTGCGCCGCTGCTGGTGGGACTTGGCTGATAATCCGCCGGGATGTTGCTTCCGTCATAGGTAGTCGTTGCCATATTCGTCTCTCATGGTTTGTACACAAGTTCTATGCGAACTGAATCACACACGATGAAACCTTACCTCGACTGTGCCTGCCTCGACTGTGCGCCGTATTACATATGTGAAGTTTCAGGTGAAATGTCGAGCGAAGTGTCAAGCGCGATTCCACGGACAACCAATGATCACCGCAAGTGGCGATTGAAGCAATGCAGGGAATGCATGTGATACCTGTGATGAACCTTGAGCAGCAGTACAGGCAAAACAGGCACGACAAGCAAAACGAGCAATGCCGGCCGGGCAATGATGACTAGTCGATAAAGCATCCATGAAAGCACCGATGATAACTTCGCCGGATTTCCGGCGCCCGAAAAAGCAATGTACAGAACGTGCCTGGAACTCGTGCTTGCAACTCGAGCCTGCAACTGGCGCTTTACGACTCGTGCCGGAGCGTTATGCACGTCTTCCGCCCGGAGGTGAGACAAAGTGTCCAATTCCAATCCGCATGCCTGTAACGGTACAGTAGCATGTTCTCAATCCTCTGTAGCGCACATAACTTAATGAAATCATCCATTGTTCGCAGTGGACTGGGTCTTCTCCCCCTCTTGTGGCTCACCGGCTGCAATACGGTGGTGTTGAATCCGTCCGGTGATATCGCGGCGCAGCAGGCTCATCTGGTGATCGTATCGTTCCTCCTGATGTGCCTGATCGTCGTTCCTGTCATTGCATTGACGCTCTGGTTCGCCTGGCGTTATCGTCAAAGCAACACGTCCGCGAAGTACGATCCGGACTGGGATCACTCCACCAAGCTGGAGCTCGTGATCTGGGGCGTGCCCCTGCTGCTGATCATCGTACTGGGCCTGATCACCTGGATCAGCACCCACCTGCTGGACCCGTACCGCCCGCTGCAGCGCCTCGACGAGAATCGTCCGCTGCCGGCCGACGTGCGTCCCCTCGAAGTGCAGGTGGTGGCGCTGGACTGGAAGTGGCTGTTCATCTACCCGGAGCAGGGCATCGCCACCGTGAATGAACTGGCAACGCCGATCGACCGTCCCGTCAAGTTCCGCATGACCGCCTCGAGCGTCATGAACGCGTTCTACATCCCGGCGATGGCAGGCATGATCTACACGATGCCGGCCATGGAAACGCAGCTGAACGCGGTGATGAACAAGCCCGGCACGTACGACGGTTTCTCGTCGAACTACAGCGGCGCCGGCTTCACGCACATGCGCTTCAAGTACCACGCGATGAACCACGCCGACTTCGACGCCTACGTGGCGAAGGTGAAGGCCGAAGGCGGTTCGCTGGAACGCGCCGACTACATGCAGCTGGCCAAGCCGAGCGAGAAGGATCCCGTGCGCCGCTGGGCCACCGTCGACAAGACGCTGTACGACGCGATCCTGAACCTGTGCGTCGAGCCGGGCACGCCCTGCATGGCACAGCAGATGCATGACGATGCGAACCGCAACGCCAGGCACAAGGCCCACCAGGAAGCGCGCCGGCGGGGTGCCAGCGAGGTTGCCAAGCTGGCGCAAGCCGACGCGGAAATCTGCACGACGCCCGCGGACAAGACCCAACTATCCATGAAGAGCAACAATGCAAGCGTATCCAACTGAAAACGATCCGATTTTCGGCAGGCTGAGCTGGGAAGCGATCCCGTTCCACGAGCCGATCCTGCTGGTCACCTTCGCTGCCGTCGTCCTGGGTGGCGGAGCACTGCTGGGCGCGATGACGTACTACCGCGTCTGGGGCAACCTGTGGCGTAACTGGTTCACCAGCATCGACCACAAGAAGATCGGGATCATGTACATGATCCTGGGCCTGGTCATGCTGCTGCGCGGCTTCGCCGACGCGCTGATGATGCGCGCCCAGCAGGCCATCGCCTTCGGCGACAATGCCGGCTTCCTGCCGCCGCACCACTACGACCAGGTCTTCACCGCCCACGGCGTGATCATGATCTTCTTCGTGGCGATGCCGCTGGTGACGGGCCTGATGAACTACGTGGTGCCGCTGCAGATCGGCGCGCGCGACGTGGCCTTCCCGTTCCTGAACAACTTCTCGTTCTGGATGACCGCGATGGGCGCCGCGCTGGTGATGGCTTCCCTGTTCGTGGGTGAATTCGCCCGTACCGGCTGGCTGGCCTATCCGCCGCTGTCCGGCATCCTCGCCTCGCCCGACGTGGGGGTCGACTACTACATCTGGTCCCTGCAGATCGCCGGGGTCGGCACGCTGCTGTCCGGAGTGAACCTGATCGTCACCATCGTCAAGATGCGCGCACCCGGCATGGACCTGATGAAGATGCCGGTGTTCACCTGGACCGCGCTGTGCACCAACATCCTGATCGTGGCCGCCTTCCCGGTGCTGACCGCCGTGCTGGCGATGCTGGGCATGGACCGCCTGCTGGGCACGCACTTCTTCACGAACGAGATGGGCGGCAACGCCATGATGTACGTGAACCTGATCTGGATCTGGGGCCACCCGGAGGTGTACATCCTGATCCTGCCGTGCTTCGGCATCTTCTCGGAAGTGGTCTCCACGTTCTGCTCGAAGCGCCTGTTCGGCTACACCTCGATGGTGTACGCGACCTGCGTGATCATGATCCTGTCCTACCTCGTGTGGCTGCACCACTTCTTCACGATGGGTTCCGGCGCGTCGGTGAACGCCTTCTTCGGCATCACCACGATGATCATCTCGATCCCGACCGGCGCGAAGCTGTTCAACTGGCTGTTCACGATGTACCGCGGCCGCATCCGCTTCGAACTGCCGATGATGTGGACCGTGGCCTTCATGGTCACCTTCACGATCGGCGGCATGACCGGCGTGATGCTGGCGATCCCGCCGGCCGACTTCGTGCTGCACAACTCGCTGTTCCTGATCGCCCACTTCCACAACGTGATCATCGGCGGCGTGCTGTTCGGCCTGTTCGCGGGCATCAACTACTGGTTCCCGAAAGCGTTCGGCTACAAGCTCGACGTGTTCTGGGGCAAGGTCTCGTTCTGGCTGTGGGTGGTCGGCTTCTACGTCGCCTGGATGCCGGTGTACGCGCTGGGCTTCATGGGCGTGACGCGCCGCCTGAACATGCTGGAAGATCCGGCCATGCAGCCGTACTTCGTGGCAGCCTTCATCGGCGTGCTGATGATCGCCGGCGGTATCGGCGCGATGCTGATGCAGTTCTTCGTGTCGTTCCTGCGCCGCAAGCAGCTGCGCGACGTGACGGGCGACCCGTGGGGCGGCCGTACGCTGGAGTGGTCGACCTCGTCGCCGCCGCCGGACTACAACTTCGCGTTCACCCCGGTCGTGCATGACAACGACAGCTGGGCCGACATGAAGAAGAACGGCTACCAGCGTCCGCTGAAGGACTTCGTGAAGATCCACATGCCGGCCAACACCGGTGCGGGCTTCATCATCGCGGCGCTGTCGGCGGCGGTCGGTTTCGGCATCATCTGGCACATCTGGCTGCTGGTCGGCGCCGCCTTCGTCGCCATGATGGTGGCGATCATCGTCCACACGTTCAACTACAAGCGCGACTACTACATTTCGGCGGAAGAAGTCACCCGTACCGAAGAACGCCATACCGCTTTGCTGGGAAGCCATGTCTGATACCTACGTAACCTCCGCCGGCGCGGCTAGCGCCGACCCGAGCTCGCGCTACCTGGTGCGCGAGCACCATCCGGAAAACGGCACCATGCTGGGTTTCTGGATCTATTTGATGAGCGACTGCCTGATCTTCGCCTGCCTGTTCGCGACCTATGCGGTATTGGGTCGCAACTTCGCCGGCGGCCCGGGCGGCGCCGAACTGTTCGACCTGAAGCTGATCGCCCTGAACACGGCCTTCCTGCTGTTCTCGTCGATCACGTACGGCTTCGCGATGCTGCAGGCCAAGGTGAAGAACAAGGCCGGCACCCTGCTGTGGCTGGGCATCACGGGCATCTTCGGCCTGCTGTTCCTGGCGGTGGAAATCTATGAATTCCACCACCTGATCCACCTGGGCGCGGGCCCGCAGCGCAGCGGCTTCCTGACGGCGTTCTTCGCGCTGGTTGGTACCCACGGCCTGCACGTGACGTTCGGCGCAATCTGGCTGGTCACGCTGATGTTCCAGATCAACAAGCACGGCCTGATCCCGGAAAACCTGCGCCGCCTGAATTGCCTGTCGCTGTTCTGGCACTTCCTGGACGTGATCTGGATCGGCGTGTTTACCTTTGTCTACCTGATGGGAGTGCTGCCATGAGCGACCACAATCAACACCACGGTCATGGCCACGACGATCACGGCCACGATCATCACGACGACCACCACGACGGCTCCGCCGTGCACGGCTCGATGAAGGATTACGTGATCGGCTTCGTGCTGTCCGTGATCCTGACGGCGATCCCGTTCTGGCTGGTGATGAACAACGTGATCAGCGATCCGGCCACGACCGGCTTCGTCATCCTCGGCTTCGCCGCCGTGCAGATGGTGGTGCACATGGTGTACTTCCTGCACATGAACGCGAAGTCGGAAGGCGGCTGGAACATGCTGGCCCTGATCTTCACGATCATCATCGTCGTCATCACGCTGGCCGGTTCGCTGTGGGTCATGTACCACATGAACAAGAACATGATGCCGAACATGCCGCATGTGATGACGCCGCAGCAGGCGCACGACATGCCATGACCGACGCGCCACCACGTGGCGCAGCGTCGACGCCGCAGCGCGCAGCGCGGGCCGCGGGTCCCTCCAGGGGAACCCGCATCGCCCTCGCCGCCGCCGCGGCGTTTTTCTTTGCGCCTTTGTTTCTCTCGGCAGCTGGCAGGTCAAGCGCCTGCTGTGGAAGCAGGACCTGATCGCCCGCGTCGATGCGCGCGTGCATGCCGAGCCGGTTCCCGCGCCGCGTGCCGCCGAGTGGCCGCGCGTGGCGGCCGACACGCACGAATACCTGCGCGTGGCCATTCGCGGCACCTTCCTGTACGACTACACCACGCGCGTGCAGACCACCACGGCGCTGGGCATCGGCTTCTGGCTGATGACGCCGCTGTGCACGGAGGAGGGCATCGTCTTCGTCAACCGGGGCTTCGTGCCGATGCGGTCGGGCGACCTGAAGCTGCCGCCGCCGCCGAAGGCTTCGGGGGATGTCTGCGCGCAGGTTCGCGGGCTTTCACCCAAAGGGCAAAACCTGGGGTCAGACCCGTCGGGTCTGACCCCGGCTTCTGCCTCTGGGGTAATCACGCTGACAGGGCTGCTCCGTCTGCCCGAACCCAAGGGCCGGATCCTGCGCGAGAACGACCCGGCCAACGACCGCTGGTACACCCGCGACATCGGCCCGATCGCCCAGGCCAGGGGCATGCCGCAGGCCGCGCCTTTCTTCGTGGATGCGCCGCGCGGGCAGGAGTATCCGCGCGACGCCAGCGAAAAACCGACCGGCGGCCTGACCGTCATCGCCTTTCCGAACAACCACCTGGTCTACGCGCTGACCTGGTTCGGACTGGCCGCGATGGTCGCGGGCGGCTATTATCTCGTGCTGCGCTACGACCGGCGCCGGACGAGGGAAACGGATGAAGAAACTGGCTGGGCAAGAGCAGGCCGAACAGAAGCAGGCCGAACGGGACCAGGCCGAACGCCGGGAAACCGGCGAGCGGCGCAAGCCGGACGGCCGCCGCGCGCAGGTGGCCGCGGCCGGCGTGGAATACGCGGCCGGGCACAAGAACATGATGCAGCTGATCCAGCTGCGCTGGATCGCCGTGGTCGGCCAGGTGGCCACCATCACCGCCGCCACGTATCTCTACGGCATCGTGCTGCCGCTGGTGCCGATGCTGCAGGTGCTGGCCTGCCTGATCGCCTTCAACGTGGCCAGCCACCTGCGCTGGCACGAAGTGCGCTACGTGCGCAATACCGAGCTGTTCATGGCGTTGCTGGTGGACGTGGCCATCCTCACCTCGCAGCTGTACCTGGCCGGCGGCGCCACCAATCCCTTCGCCTTCCTTTACCTGCTGCAGGTGATCCTGTCCGCCGTGCTGCTCGCGCCGGCGTATGCGTGGACCTTCGTGCTGATCACGGCGGCCTGCCTGGCCGGCCTGTCGCGCAACCACCTGCCGCTGCCGCTCGATGTCGAGCACGCGGGCGGCGTGCTGTCGCTGTACGTGCAGGGCATGCTGATCTGCTTCATGCTCAACGCGGCGCTGCTGGTGTTCTTCATCACCCGCATCACGGCCAACCTGCGCGCCGGCGATGCCCAGCTGGCCGACCTGCGCCAGCGCGCCGCCGAGGAAGAACACGTCGTTCGCATGGGCCTGCTGGCCAGCGGCGCCGCGCACGAGCTGGGCACGCCGCTGGCCACGCTGTCGGTGATCCTGGGCGACTGGAAGCGCATGCCCGAATTCGCCCGCAATCCCGAACTGCTCGAGGAGATCGGCGAGATGCAGGCGCAGCTCAAGCGCTGCAAGGCCATCGTGTCCGGCATCCTGCTGTCGGCCGGCGAAACGCGCGGCGAGTCGTCCACCAAGACCACGCTGGCCACCTTCCTGGACGAGCTGGCGCAGGAATGGCGCAGCACCCGGCCGGTCCAGCACTTCTTCTATTTCAACCGCATCGTCGACGACTTGCCGGTGGTGTTCGATGAAACCCTCAAGCAGATGATCTGCAACGTGCTCGACAATGCGCTCGAGGCGTCGCCGGCCCGCGTGGAACTGGAAGCCACGCGCGAGGACGGCCACCTGATCCTGCGCGTGCTGGACGCCGGCCCCGGCTTCGACCCGGCCGTGCTGGCGCAGATCGGCAAACCGTATAATTCCACCAAGGGCAGGCCCGGCAGCGGCCTCGGCCTGTTCCTGGTCGTGAACGTGGCGCGCACGCTGGGCGGCACCGTCGGCGCCCGCAACCGCGAGGCAGGCGGCGCCGAGGTGGTGATCCGCCTGCCGCTGTCCTCCATCGCCCTCGAAGGCATGCCGCCCGGCTTCGCCGATTCCGGCCCCCGAGCTTGAAGCCCGAACCTGAAGCTCGAACCTGAAGCTCGAACCTGAAGCCCGAACCTGAAGCCCGAACTTGAAGCCCGATCCTGAAGCCCGCCTGTGCATTCCACTGATTCCATCGCCATGACCGAAGAACAACGTTGCCTGCTGATCGTCGAAGACGACGAAGCCTTTGCCCGTACGCTGGGCCGCTCGTTCGAGCGGCGCGGCTACCACGTGCTGCATGCCGCGAACGTGGACGAAGCCGCCGCGCTGCTGGCCGATCACGCGCCCGGCTATGCCGTGGTGGACCTGAAGCTGAAGGGCAACTCGTCCGGCCTGGCCTGCGTGCAGATGCTGCACCAGCACGACCCGGACATGCTGATCGTGGTGCTGACCGGTTATGCCAGCATCAACACGGCCGTCGAGGCGGTGAAACTTGGCGCGGCCCAGTACCTGGCCAAGCCGTCCAATACCGACGATATCGAAGCCGCCTTCGCGCACGTGGCGGGCAGCGCCGAGGTGGAACTGACGGGGCGCGCCACGTCGGTCAAGACGCTGGAGTGGGAGCACATCCACGCGGTGCTGGCGGAAACCGAATTCAATATTTCCGAAGCCGCGCGCCGCCTCGGCATGCACCGGCGCACGCTCGCACGCAAGCTGGAGAAGCAGCGCGTCAAGTAATTCCGGGTTGAAGCCGGGGCAGGGCGCCGACGTATTCGCGCAACATCGAAAAGGGGTTCCGGCCGGTCGCCGTCGCCGCACGGTTGCCGCTTTCGGCGGGCATGCCCGAAAGCCTGTACAATGCAAGTTGCTTTGCGCCAACTTGCTTCATGCCTGCGCAGGCATCCCCGGTGCCCAAGCCACGCATCGCCATTTCACCACGCGCCCCCCGGCGCACGATGCTGACTTGCCGATATGACCTGCCACACCGAAGCGGCGCGCCTGGATGCGCTGCGCAAACTCGACCTCCTCGATACCCCTCCCTCCGATGCATTCGACCGCATCACGCGCATGGCCGCGCGCATGTTCGGCCTGCCGATCGCCGCCGTGTCGCTGACCGACAGCGACCGCCAGTGGTTCAAGTCACGGGTGGGCGTCGAGCACTGGTCGATCCCGCGCGAGAAGGCGCCGTGCGCCACCGTGGCCGAGACAGACGGCTTCCTGGTCATCCCCGACCTGCTCGAGGACCCGTATTTTTGCGACAGCCCGCTGGCCCGCAGCGGCGTGCGTTTCTACGCCGGCGCGCCGCTGACCACGCGCGACGGCCATGCGCTGGGCGCCATGTGCGTGCTGGGCACGGCGCCGCGCCAGATCACGGAGGCGGAGCGCGATGCGCTGTCGGACCTGGCGGCGATGGTGATGGCGCAGATCGAGCTGCAGCACGCGATGGGCCGGATCGACCCGATCAGCGGCTTGCCGAACCGGAACCAGTACCTCGACGACATGGGCGACCTGGACAAGGACCGTCCGGCGGGGGAGGCGCGGCTGGCCATGCTGGTGCACCTGGCGAGCCCGGAGCAGCTGGCCAACGCGGGGCGCGTGATGGGGCCGTCCTATGTGGACGGGCTGGTGACCGAGGCGGTGCGCTCCTTCCGCGCCGAGTTCGGCGCCGCCGGCAAGATGTACCATGTCGCCGCCACGCAGTTCATCGTGGTGGTGGCGCCCGAACTGTCGCTCGACGAATGCCGCGCGCGGCTGGAGCGGTGGCTGCAGGGCCGCGACGCCTGGTCGACGTCGCGCTTCGTGACCACGCCCGCGGTGGGCATCGCGCCGTTCGCCGTGGGCGGCACGGATGCGCTGGACGTCCTGCGCACTGCGCAGGGCGCCGTGCATGACGCGTATGCCACCGGCGTGCAGGTGGCGGTGTACTCGTCGGCCCAGGATGCCGCCTACCAGCGCCGCTTCACGCTGCTGACCGAGTTCGGCAACGCGCTGGAAGCGGGCGACCAGCTGCGCCTGGCCTACCAGCCGCGCATCGACCTGGCCACCGGCGCCTGCCTGGGCGCCGAAGCGCTGCTGCGCTGGAGCCACCCGGTGCTGGGCGCCGTCTCCCCCGGCGAATTCATGCCGATCGTCGAGCAGACCTCGATGGCCCGGCCGGCCACCGCCTGGGTGGTCGACGCGGCGCTGCGCCAGCTGCGCGCCTGGCACGATGCCGGCATGCCGCTGACGCTGTCCGTCAACGTCGCGGCGCCGAACCTGCTGGAAGCCGATTTCGCGCAGATGATCGCCGCGCAGCTGCGCACCCATGGCGTGGCGCCGGAGCGGCTGGAACTGGAGATTACGGAAAGCGCGGCCATGGGCAACCAGGCGGCGGCGGAAAGCACGCTCTCCGCGCTGCATGCGGTGGGCGTGCGCATCGCCATCGACGACTTCGGCACCGGCTACAGCAGCCTGTCCTACCTGCAGAGCATTCCGGCCCATGTGGTGAAGATCGACCAGGGCTTCGTGCGCGGCATCGAAGGCGACGAGCGCAAGCGCGCGCTGGTCGGCGCCATGGCATCGCTGTCGCACGACCTCGGCTACCGGGTGGTCGCCGAGGGTGTCGAGACGGCAGGGGCGGCGGCGCTGGTGCGCGCGGCCGGCTGCGACGAAGCCCAGGGCTGGCTGTATGCGCGGGCGCTGGAACCGGCGCAGTTCGCGCAGTGGTACGTCGGCAGGTGATGTCCCGGGGGCGGATGCAGCCGGCATGGAAGCTGCCGGCATGGAGTTGCCGGCATGGGAGTTGACGTCATAACACGCGCGAGGCGCCGGGACTGATGCCATACTAAGGCTTCCGCGGCGCCGCCGCGTCCCCGCGAAAGCTTCGAGCGATGACCGATCCGCACACCATCCGGCTGGCGATGTTCAGTGCCCAGCCATACGACCGCCGCTTCTTCGAGGAAGCGCGGCCCGCCGCCGTGGCGATCGACTATCTGGATACCGCGCTCGATACCGGCACCGCCGTGCTGGCCCAGGGGTGCGATGCCGTGTGCGTGTTCGTCAACGACATCCTCGATGCCGCCGTGCTGGAGCGCCTGCACGCGCTGGGCGTGCGCGCGATCCTGCTGCGCTGCGCCGGCTTCAACAACCTGGACCTGGCGGCGCTGGCGCGCCTGGGCATGTTTGCCGCGCGGGTGCCCGCCTATTCGCCGGAAGCGGTGGCGGAACATGCGCTGGCGATGATCCTCACGCTGAACCGCCACACGCACCGGGCTTTCAACCGGGTCCGCGAAGGCAATTTCGCGCTGGACGGCCTCCTCGGCTTCACGCTGCACGGCAAGACGGCCGGCATCGTCGGCACCGGCAAGATCGGCCTGGCGACGGCGCGCATCCTGCGCGGCTTCGGCTGCCGGGTGCTCGGCCACGATCCGTTTCCGTCCGCCGCGTTCGAGGAACTGGGCAGCATGGTGCCGCTGGACGACCTGCTGGCGCAATCGGACATCGTGTCGCTGCATTGCCCGCTGACCGAGGCCACGCGCCACCTGGTCGGCCACGCCACGCTGGGCCGGATGAAGGAGGGCGCCATGCTGGTCAACACGTCGCGCGGCGCGCTGGTCGACACGGCCGCCGTGATCGAGGCGCTGAAGTCGCGCCGGCTGGGTGCGCTGGCGATCGACGTCTACGAGCAGGAAAGCGCACTGTTCTTCCGCGACCATTCTTCGGAGATCATCGCCGACGACGTCTTCGGACGCCTGACCTCGTTCCCGAACGTGCTGGTCACGGGGCACCAGGGCTTCTTCACGATCGAGGCGCTGCGCGAGATCGCCGCGATCACCTACGGCAACCTGGCTTGCTGGCAGGCGGGAACGCCGTGCGCGAACCTGCTGCCGGCGGGCTGACGCTGCGGCTTCCGCGCGGCCTTGCCATCATCGCCGGGCCAGGTTTCCTGCAGCGTCCGTACCGACCGGCTATGATGGCCCCCTCACCACACCAGGAGGATGAATCATGACCGATCAAGCGCTGCGCATCGACCTGCGCAGCCTGGCACGCGGCGCGCGCGGCGTGCACAAGGCATTGCTGGACGTCGAGACCCAGTACTTCGGCGCCGTCGGCGGCGTGCTGGAGCACCTGCAGCTGGTGACGAACCATCCCCATTTTGCCTGGCTGCTGAAGCTGTCCGGCCTGATGGCGGAACTGGACGAACGGCTCGACGACGAGGAAGCCATCGAGGCGGGCGAGGCGGCCCAGTACCGCACGGCCTTCGAAGGCCTGGTCGGTCCGCGCCCGGCGATCGACGACGACTTCCGCAAGCGCTACCAGGCCCTGCTGCACGATGCGCCCGAGGTGGCGATCGCCCATGGCGTGCTGCGGCAGGCGCTGGCCAGGCTGCCGCAACCGGAGTAGCGGCGCTGCGTGTCTGCCGGGCGAGCATGGGCAAACAGCAGGGGCAAACAGCAGGAGAAATAGCAGGAGAAAATAGCAGGAGTAAAGAAAAAGGCCGGGCAATGCCCGTAATGCTGTTCAGATAAGCCCACCCCAAGTGCAAGTTCCGGGGTCAGACCCGGCGGGTCTGACCCCAGCCCTTCGCTGTTGGGGTGAATGCATGCGCTTTCGATGCGCCGGCGGCGTTTAACTGAACGGCATTAGGGCAATGCCCGGCCTTTCTGATCCTTGCGGAAGACTACCGTCGGGTGCTTACCAGCCGATATCCTTCAGCAGCGGCAGCGACAGGTCCTTCGGCGGCTCCAGCTCATGCGTCAGGTCGCCGTTGATCGACGGCTCCATCAGCTGGTTCGGCGAAGCGGCCGTGGTGTAGTGCGACACCGAGGAACCCGGCTGGAACGTGGTCGGCGTAAACATCAGGATGCGCTTCTGCTTGTCGGTACCCGCCAGCTGGGTCGGATCCGAGCCCAGCAGGACGGTGACGCCCGACGCGGTGCGGCCGCGTTTCGCCAGTGCCGCCTTCAGGGCCAGGCCGTCGGCCTGCGAGATGCGCACGGCCGGGATGGTGACGGCCGGATCGCTGCCGCTCATGCCTGCCGGGTCGCCCGGTGCGTTGTCGGCCACGATCATCGCGGTCGCGCCGGCAGCCTGCACGTTGGCGGCCTTGACCACGAAGGTGCACGTGCCGCGGTCGACCAGGGCGATATTGCCCTTCACGGCCTTGGCGTTGGCGCCGGTCAGCGGTTCGCAGGCGAAGCCCGTGTTGGCGGCGCGGTCTTCCACGACCGGCATGATCTGGCCGGTCAGGTTGGCATCGGTGATGCGCGGGCCGAAGCTGGCTTCGCCGAACGGTTTCTCGCCGGCTGCCGCACCGGCCGCAGGGCCGGCGATCGTGACCACGCCGCGCGGGCCCAGCACGCTCGGCACGGCGGCGTTCACGTTCGGGCCATCCCACGACATGCCGTCGCCGCTGATGGCGTTGGCCACGCGTTCCTCGGGGGTGAGTTCGGTCCACTTGCGGTTAGTGCGGTTATCCGTCATGAAGTGGTCCCACACCGCCGGCGTGCCGAAGAAGTACTGGCCGGTTTCCTCGTCGGTGAAGCTCTGGAAGCCCAGGCCGTGGCCCATTTCATGCAGCAGCACCGCGACGAAGTCGGTGCCCGAGCCCTTGTTGCCATCCAGGCCCAGGTAGAACGGCGTGCCGGGCAGGCAGTCTTCCGCCAGGCCCAGGCGCGAGTTGAAGCGGGCGCGGATGTCCGGCACCGTGGGGCTCTGGTCTTCGCCGGACAGCTTGTTGGCCAGCGCGCCCGGGAACCACGTGTTCGGGATCGGCGTGTTGGGGAAGACGTCGAAGATTTCCTGGGTGCCGGCCGAGCCCAGCGTGGCGCTGTTGGCCGTGCAGTTCAGCGGCTCGAAGCTGGCCTCGATGCGGATCGGCACGGTGCTTTCCAGCTTGGCGCCCCACAGGTTGGCCGCATAGGTGAACGCGATCAGGCGCTGTTCGCCCAGCGTGGTGCCGGCATTGCCGCCGACCGGTTGCGCCGGCGCCGGGTCGTTGAAGCCCACGCCGGGGCCATTCGCATTGACGATGACGATCTGGGCGGCCTGCGCGGCGCCGAGCGCTCCGAAAGCCAGGGCGACAGCGGCGGCGACGTGCTTCACTTGCGTGCGATTATTGCGCTTCATAGCGTTGTTCCTTGGCTTGCGCGGTGCGCGTGTTGTTGACCAGTGCATTGGCGGCGGCTTCGCCGGTCACGCAAGTTTCGGTGAGCGTGCCATCGGCATTGCGGGTAAGGACGGAATACACGGCCCGGTCGGCCACGTTGACCTTGCGGGTGCCGTTCTTCGTCACCTGCACCTGGGGTTCCTGCACGATGCCGCGGGCGGTCTTGCGCTCGTGCGCAGCCGCCGCGGTGGGAACCAGCGCCCGGTACTCTTCCGGGGTAGGGGCGCGCAGTTCACCGGTCTCGGCATCGCGCACGATGACCATGCCCTTGTCTTTCGCGTTGACTTGCGCGCTGGCTTGCGCGTTCGCTTGCACAGTATCGTGCGCCATGGCGCCCTGCGACATGCCCAGCGCGGCCAGCGCCAGGCCGGCACCGGCGGCGGCGCGGCGGCTACGGCGCGCGGCGAAGCCGACTGCGCCCAGGCCCAGGCCCAGCATCATCCAGGTCGACGGTTCCGGCACGGCGGCGATCGCCACGCTGTCGATGCCGATATAGCTGGCCGTTTCATAGTCGCCCGTGTAGTGGAAGCCGATGCGGCCCGTGCCGGTGCCGGTGAAATCATAGGTGTAGCGGGTCCAGCCGTCCGGATAGGCTTCGCCGGTGATCGAGAACAGCGACGTGGTGAAGCCGGAGGTGGCAGTGCCGCTGCCCGCGCTGAACAGCACGTCCAGCGTATCGCTGTAGCCTTCCTCGGCGCTGTCGCGGGTGTAGAACGTCAGGCGCGTGCCGCCCGCGAACGAGAATTCCGGCGAGATCAGCCAGCTGTCGATGAGGTCGGTCTCGAGATCGGCGCTGTTGAAATTGGCGCCGATATGCGAACCGGCGGCGCCACCCTGGGAACCGAACAGCTCATTGCCCTGGAACCAGCCGGTCGTACCGGCGTCCAGCACCCAGCCGCTCAACGAGTCGACATCGTCGAACCCTTCGGTCAGAGACGTGGGCGTTTCCGCATGCGCGGCTGCCGATAGTGTCAGCGCCGCTGATGCAAAGAGAGTGAGGAAGGTTTTCATTGATTCACTTTCATTGACTTTGTGGAAGAGGATGCAAAATGTTTTGCAAATTGCAATTCGAGTATAAGACGAGGAACTGACGAGTTTTTATACAGATGCTTACAATTTGAGATGTTTTTTTGATTCGTATGTTATTTGCAACGGATGCTGACTTGCATATGTGCAAGCCCAGGATTCATGCGGGTTCCAGCTGTGTCCGGCATTCCACGGATGGGGGATGCAGCGCACGCTTGACTTGTTGCTATTGCCATGCATCGTCCCAGAACTTAAATAATGTCGCTGCGGCGGGCGGACTTGCCGAATTTCATCCGGGCATCGATCGCGGTTACAATGCTGCCTTTATCCTCTGCCAGCCGTCACGTGTCGAACCGCCAACTGTATTTACGCCTGCTGCGGCAATTCACGCCGTATTCCGGTGCCCTCGTTGCTACCGTGCTCGCGGTGGGTGTTGCCTCGCTGACCGACGTGCTGCTGATTGGCCAATTGCAGAACGTGGTCGACGCGCTGGGCGCGCAGAACGCCACCCAGGGCACGATGCACGGCGCGATGGCCGCCGGCGGCGTGCTCGCCGAGGTGCGGGGCTGGATCGACAGGCTGATGCCGGTCACGCCCGGCGAGGCCGCGCTGTGGACGATACCGGCCATCATCATGGCGCTGGCCTGCCTGCGCATGGTGAGCAGCTTCGGTGGCGACTACGGCGCCGCATGGCTCAGCAACCGGGTCCAGGCCGACCTGCGCGAACAGATGTTCGCCCGCATCCTCCGGCTGCCGAACGGCTATTTCGACCAGTCGTCGACGGGGACCACGCTGTCGCGGGTGACCTTCGATGCGAACCAGGTGTCGCAGGCGGGCCTGAACGTGATCAACGTGGCAGTGCGCGATTCCGTGGCCACCATCGGCTACCTGGTCACGATGTTCGTGTACGACTGGCAGCTGGCGGTGTTCTGCCTGACGCTGCTGCCGCTCGTGGCGGCCGTGGTGACGTTCGCCGGCAAGCGCATGCGCCGCCTGTCCGAGAGTTCGCAGCACGCGATGGGCGAGCTGACCCGGGTGCTGGACGAGAGCATCGGGGGCCAGAAGGTGGTCAAGATCTTCGGCGGCCAGCAGTACGAGCAGCGCCGCTTCGACGAGGTGGTGAAGCTGAATCGCCAGCTGGCCGTGAAGCACGCCGCCACTGCTGCCATGAACTCGGGGATCATCATGCTGATGATCGGCGCCACGCTGTCGTCCGTCATTTACTTCGCCATGCTGCGCGCGCAGGCCAATGCGCTGTCGGCGGGCGATTTCGTCACGTTCATGGCGGCGCTGCTGGCCATGCAGTCGCCGATCAAGAACCTCACCAAGATCAACGAGCCGCTGCAGCGCGGGCTGGCCGCGGCGAAGTCCGTGTTCGGCGTGATCGACTCGCCCATCGAGATGGACGACGGCAGCCACGGCGTGGCACGCGTTGCCGGGCACATCGAACTGGCCTCGGTCAGCTTCCGCTACGGCGGCGTGGACGCCGATTCCGCGCCGGCCCTGGCCGACGTGTCGCTGGACATCCCGGCCGGCGAGACCGTCGCGCTGGTGGGCGGTTCCGGCAGCGGCAAGACCACGCTGGCCAGCCTGCTGCCACGCTTCTACGATGTGAGCGGCGGGCGCATCCTGCTCGACGGCGTGGACCTGCGCGACTACCGGCTGGCCGACCTGCGCGCGCAGATCGCGCTGGTCAGCCAGGATGTGGTGCTGTTCAACGATACGCTGGCCGCCAACATCGCCTACGGCGACCCCGCACCGGACCCGGCACGCGTCGAGGCGGCGGCCAAGGCGGCGTATGCCCATGAATTCATCGTGCGCCAGCCGCAGGGCTACGCCACCCAGGTCGGCGAGAACGGCCTGCGCCTCTCCGGCGGCCAGCGCCAGCGCCTGGCCATCGCCCGCGCGCTGTACAAGGATGCGCCGATCCTGATCCTGGACGAAGCCACCAGCGCGCTCGACACCGAGTCCGAACGCCAGGTACAGGCCGCGCTGGAGCGGCTGATGGAAGGCCGCACCACGGTTGTCATCGCGCACCGGCTGTCGACCATCGAGAACGCCGACCGGATCGTCGTCATGAACGGTGGCGCTGTCGCCGAGATGGGCACGCACGAGGCGCTGCTGGCGCAGGGCGGTTTCTATGCGCGGCTGTACCAGACGCAGAAGCAGCTGGCAGACTAAGATTTCTTGGCCTGGGGCCGCGGGAACTTCTCCATCAATTACCGGCACTCGACCGGCCGCTTTCGGCCGTGTATGCAAGCTGTCCATTTGTTGACTACCGGTCGTCGCACTCCTACAGATACAATGTAAATATCGGTAATAAATCCAGGCTACGATGTTTTGCTATGAGTATTTTTAGATAGCGCAGTTCTCGGGAGAGGTCAATGAAGCAAATCTTTCTGTTCGTCGCTTTTGTTTTGACCTGTGGTCAGGGTAACGCAAGAGATCAGGCTATTCCTGCTCAGTGCCACATACCCGAAACCATCACGCCAGTGGCTGTGATCGATCCACCTGCTGACGAGGTGGTTCATGCGGAGGTCAGCTGGTTCTCGTTGGCGCTAACCTGGTCTCCCGAATGGTGCAAACGCAAAATGAGCAGTTCAGCGGATAAAATGCAGTGTAACGACAACCGGTTCGCCTGGGTCATGCACGGACTATGGCCCAACAGCAGCGAAGGGCGGCATCCCCGTTACTGTAAGCAGGCTTCTCAATTAAGTACTACCACGTTGAAGAAAAATCTCTGCCTTACACCTTCAACGAAGCTGATTCAACACGAATGGGAAGCACACGGCACTTGCTATTGGGATCAGCCGGATGCGTATTTCGAAAAGGCTGCTTCTTTGTGGGAAAAAATAGTGAAACCGAGTCCTGCGGCAATCCCCGGCAAGGCCGGAAAAATTAGCGCTGGCGCGATTAGATCCTTGTTTACGCAAGCGAATCCAGGGATGATAAGAGACGCAGTGTATATAGGCGCAACTCCTGCCGGTTACCTGCGTGAAGTCAGGTTCTGCTATGACATGTCGTTTCAGATAAAAGCATGTCCGAGGGAGAGTCGTGGCGCAGGTGACGACGTTATGCTATCTGTTGAACCTGTTCCGAACTGAAAACCGCCTCTGCAAGGCGATTGGAAGGCTGGAATCACCTCGGTCTGGTGACACCAGCCTGATCGACGGCAACGCCGTAGCTAAGGCGGTTGCAGGACCGGCCTCACGGCGTCACCCTACCGCCCGAATTGGTGATGGAGAGGTGGAATCCAGACGAGTCGCAACCGCTAACGAAGGTCTGCAATGGGGCGGGAGGAGACTGTCGCGCAGCGCACCTGCCTGGTGGCCGACAGCAAACTTGATTGTTGCGGGCTAACGATCCGGAAGTGTTCTCACAGATTTCTTGGCGGCGTTACGTGGACGAAGACCTTCCGAAATCGTTCTGCATCTTCAGGCCCCGTCAAGAGGGGCTGGGTTGAAGCTTGGCGTGGTGCCCGCGGGATCTGCGGCTGTGTCCCTCGGCTGCGCATGCGATGGTGCCTGTCTCGCCTCGCCGTGCGAACAAACTTTATTCCCAGCACGACGCAAATCTGTCCGAAAAAACTTGACCCTTTCGGAAAAACATAACTATTATCATTATTGAAAGCCAGGCAATGGCGTAATCCAAGCCACTGCCAATCCCGCTGGCGTGCGCGAGCGCGTCATTGCAGCAGTAATTGATTTTCCGAACATCCAATACCCCGAACCGTATTTACGGTGGATGCTGTGCGCCTGGACATTGAATTGGCGTGAGTGTCGCCGGTTATTTCATGATGGGATGAACAATGATTCGAAAAGTTTTGCTGGCTATGGCAGCCACCATTCTCGCCACGTCCGCGATGGCGGAGACGATCGACTTCGAGGCTGAGGCCGGTGGTTACGGTTACTCGCCGTACAGCTTTGTCGAGGATGGGTTCCGGGTTACTTACTCGCCAATCAGCGTATTCGGATTTTATATTATCGATGATCCTGCCGATCATCTGGGTCAGTGTAGTCCCGCGTGCGCTTCCAATGGCACCACTGCCTTTTATTCTTTCAACGAGAGCAGTGTCACGATCGATCTCGCCAACAACGGCGTGTTTTCGTTGACATCGCTGGATGTTGCCAAGACTTTTACCGGCAACGATAAGCCACTGACTCTCACGCTAACGGCGACAGGTGCTGACGGCATCGTCACGACCACGATACTGGTGGACGCCGGACCGGCTGAAACATTTTCAACCTTTACTGTAGAAGATTTCGTCAACATTTCGTCGTTGACGATCACAGGGAGCCAGGAATTTCCCGAATTCGCGATCGACAACGTCATCGTTTCCACAGTTCCTGAACCCGCCTCCTGGGCCACGCTGATTGCCGGCCTTGGCATTATTGGTGGTGCTGTTCGCCGGCGGCGCCGCCTGGCTGCCGATTCCGCCTGACAGGCATGCGATAGCGGCGCCGGCTAACGCTTCCCCCTCAGCGTATAGACCGGCGTCTCGGTTTCCCCTTTCTCCACCATCGCCAGGACATCCTGCAGTTTCGTGCGTTCCTTGTCGTCCTTTGCAGCGGAAACGAGCTTGCGCAGGATGGCGGCATGCGCCGCCTGCAGCGCCTGCGCTGCGGGAACGGCGATGTCGGGTTTTACCCCGACCCCCTCCCAGCTGGTCTTGGTGATGGGGTTGATGGACCTCCCGGCCGGGATCCCGACCACGATTCCGTGCCCGACGCTGAACGGGCGCGGGGGATTCGCGGCACCGGCGGTCGTTTCGCCAACCAGCGTGCCGCGTTGCTGCGTCTGGAAGTCGTAGGCGCATTCTTCCCCGGCGGACCCCGTGCGCGCCGAGGTCAATACATACACAGGCTTGTCATAACGCGGCGCGACCGACCGAAGCGTCCAGAACTGCGTTGTCGCGTTTTCAGGGCGGTAATACATGTCGTTCAGATGACGTACGTCGCCAAGTGGAAAGAAATGGCTCATCAGATACGCCACGCTGGCTGCGAACCCGCCGCCGTTACGGCGCAGATCGAGGATCAGTGCATCGGTTCCCATCATGAGCGACATCGCTGCCGTGTATGCCGGGCCGACGAATTCAGGGGCGCCGAAGCCGCGCAGCTCGATGTATCCCACGTTGCCGGGAAGGCGTTCAACCTTCTGGATCTCATAACCGCCTTGCAAGGTCTGCGCACGCGCTTCGTCCATCTCGGTACGGCTGGGTACGTCCGCGCCGGTGCCGGGCTCGCTAAAACGTTCGTTCACCCTGGCACCGAAATGCAGGTCGCCGCTCAAGTCGCGCAGGTCTTGCGCCAGCGCTTCGCTGAACGCCTGCGCGCTGGCTGTGGACGCATAACCCCCTTCGGCGTTTTTCCTGGCGATCGCACGGCTTACCCTGTCGGCCACTGCGGGCTCGATGTAATTCGCGTTCAATTTCGCCGCCAGCGTCTGCACGATTGCGGCACGATCAGATGCGTTCAGCACGGTGTCTTCCGCCGCACAGGCGGAAGCAGACAACAGAGTTCCCAATACAACGCCAGCGACCAACCTTTTGCAGCCTGACATACCTGTCTCCCGGTTCGAGGACCAAATTGTGTGGAACTATGCGCGCGATGCGCTCGCGGCGGGCAGCATCGAGTGGTTCGCTGTGCTGGCTGCGCATGCGAATTCCTTGTTGTTGTCTTCTATCTTCCAATCACCCGTAGTGCCGGCGGAACGGCAGCAAGGGCAGGATCGTTGCAACTATCGAGCGGCGAAGCCGGGAGAGAATCAAAGCGAGAGTTGAACACGTAATGCCAGTCTGGTGGATGAAAACTTTCATCTTAGCCAATAGCCGGACGGCAATCCAGTCTGGTGCGCCGAAACGTGTACAGCCTGCGATCAGCCGGTTGAGAGCTAATGACGTCCGCGCGATCGCCAGAGGGTTCATTGGTGCCGATGCGGTGGCCGGTTCAGTCCGCGATGATTCCGATCAGCGCTGCATTGGGGCGGGAGCGGCCTGGTCCGAAGGTGGGCGCACGCGGGTAAAGGCTGGATACCGGCCCTATCCCGCGCCATCAACCATCGTGCTTCTGCGACGGCGTCCGCACCGGATCCTTCAGCACATCCTGCACGTACAGCATCGTCACCAGCACCGCCAGCACGGCGGTCAGCGGCGTGGCCAGCGCTACGCCGGCCATGCCGAACAGCGCGCCGAACAGCAGTTGCATGACGATCGTCAGCGCCGGCGGCAGCGACACGGTGCGCTTCTCGATGAGCGGCGACAGCAGGTAGCCTTCGGCCAGCTGGATGGCGCCGAACAGCAGCACCACGTACAGTGCCTGCTGGGGGCTGTCGGAGAAGGCGATCAGCATGGCCGGCACACCCGCCATCAGGGGTCCCAGGTAGGGGATGAAGTCGAGCAAGCCGGCGATCAGTCCCAGGATCAGCGCCAGCGGAACGTCCAGCAGCGCGAGGCCGGTGGCCGACAGGATCGTCACCAGCAGCATCGAGGCGGCCTTGCCCAGCAGCCAGCGCGACAGCGTGCGGCCCAGTTCATCTAGCACCTCGCGGGCTCGCTGGCGCTTGCGCGGCGGCACCAGCGTGACCAGCCCGTTCAGGTAGATGTGCGGCTGGGCGGCAAAGTAGATTCCCACGAACAGGATGATGACGGCATTGCCGGCCGCCCCCAGCAGGCCGGAGAAGAACAGGCCCGCGTTGGGCACCAGCTGCGCCAGCTGCTTCTGCATCTGTTCGGGGGAGGGCACGCTGGCCATCAGGCGCTTCAGCAGCGGCTGTTCTTCCATCGCGGCGCGGAAGCGCTGCAGCGCCTCGGGCACGGCGGCACCCAGCCGGTCGGCCTGTTCGCCGATCTGCGGCGCCATCAGCCAGCCGCCGATGCCCAAGACCAGGAACATCGCGAGCACCACCACCGCCAGCGCGGCATTGCGCCCCAGGTGCAGGCGCCGGTGCACGATGCCGGCCAGTTCGTACAGCAGGATCGCGAACAGGATGCAGGCGAACACCAGCAGCAGCGCGTCGTAGGCGAACCAGATGGCGGCCAGCACCAGGACCGCCATCAGCGTAATGCCGTTGACGAGCGCGACGCGGCGCGTGAAGCGGTGCTCCGCGGGCTTGCCGGTATCGGGTTCCTCGTGGCGCTCCATGTCTAGTCCTCGCTGAGAAGATAGGCCGCCATGTCGCGGGCATCGCGCGCGGTCACGCCGAGCGTGGGCATGGTGGTCTGCGGGTCGATTTCATGTGGCACGCGGATCCAGCGCGCCAGGTTATCGGCGGTGTTCGGCAGTACGCCGGCCACGTACTTGCGCTGCGACAGCCCGGCCAGCGGCGGGCCGACGAACGTGTCCGGGCCCGTCACGCCCGGGATCGAGTGGCACGCCTGGCAGGCGTACTGGGTGAGGGCCATGCGGCCGCGCTCCACATCGGGATAGGCGGGCAAGGGTGGGGAAGCAGCCGCGCGGGCGCTGGTTGGGGCAGGCGCCGCGGCGTTGTCGACCAGCACGCGATAGCTGTCGCGCGTCTGGGACGGGAATTGGCGGAGGAAGGCCACCAGGTCCCACAGTTCCTCGTCGCGCAGGTGGAATTCCCAGGCCGGCATGCCGGCCATGCGGATGCCGTGCCGCGTGATCCAGTACAGCTCGCGCGGCTGCCAGCGCCGCGCCGCATCGACCAGCGGCCCGGGTACCGGTTGCATGCTCTTGCCGACCGGGCTCTGGGCGACACCGGGGGCGCCATGGCACTGCACGCAATGCTGGTGATACAGGTGCGCGCCGCGGACGACGCGGGCGCCGTCCGCCAGGGGCGGCGTGGCCACGTTGCGGGCGTGGAAGCGCACCGATTCGCGCATGCCCTTCTCCAGCAGCGTGTGCATGGGCTGGAAGTGCTGCTGCGTGGCCGCCACGTTGTACCAGCCGCTTTCCAGCACGATCCAGCCGCCCAGCGCGGCGGCCGCGCCCAGCGCCATGGTGGTGGCCAGCGCGGTCTTGACGATCAGGCGGAGTCGGTTGGATGCCATCGATGGGTAACAGGAGCAAGTCCAATAAAAAGGTGCGGGCAAAAGTGTCCCGGTGGGTGCGCACCGTTGAATAAAGTCAAAGAGGTGTTTGTTTTATTATATGGGTTCCCCCGTTTTCTGCAGGAACAGTACGTGCGCGAAACAAACAGCCGGCCCATCACCACCGTCCTGCCCGCCATCGCGCTGGCAGCGTCGCTGGCTGGCTTGCTGGGCGGCTGCGGCGACGACAAGCCGCCCGTGCAGCGCGTGCCCGGCGGCGACGTGGCGCGCGGCAAGCAGCTGCTGATGCAGTTCCAGTGCTGCGCCTGCCATTCGATACCCGGTGTCGAGGCGGCGCGCAGCACGGCCGGCCCGCCGCTGGACACTTTCGGCCGCCAGAGCTACTTGGCCGGGCGCCTGCCGAACCAGCCCGAGCCGCTGGTGCGGTGGATCGTCGATCCGCCCGGCGTGAAGCCGGGCACGCTGATGCCGAACCTGGGCGTGTCGCCCGAGGATGCGCGCCACATGGCGGCCTACCTCTACACGCTGCAATGAGGACGCCCGCATGAGTGCACCGGCATGAGAGCACCCGCATGACCGCACCTTCCACGGCGGCACATGCGCCGCTGGTGCCGGCGCCGCGCCAGTCCGCGCTCGCGCCGGCCGGGCCGGATGCCGCACTGATCGACCAGCTGGGCTGGACGATGACGGTCGGCGCCTGCGTGATCCTGGCCGGCGTGATGTATCTGGTGGTGCGCGCGCTGCGCGCGCGCGGCACGGTGGCAACGCATGCATGGATCGTCGGCGGCGGCCTGCTGCTGCCGCTCGTCATCCTGACCGCATTGCTGGCGTGGAGCCTGGCCAGCACGGCAAGCCTGTCGCGGCCGTCGTCGCTGAACGGGCTGCGGGTGGCGGTCACGGCGAAGATGTGGTGGTGGGAGGTGCGCTATACCGATCCCGCCACGGGCCGCGACATCGTGCTGGCCAACGAAATCCGCATTCCGGCCGGCCGGCCGGTCTACCTGGCGCTGACCACGAGCGACGTGATCCACTCGTTCTGGGTGCCGGCGCTGGCCGGCAAGGTCGACATGGTGCCCGGCCGCGTGCACGGCCTGATGCTGCAGGCGGACCGCCCCGGCACCTGGCGCGGCCAGTGCGCGGAGTTCTGCGGCACGCAGCACGCCAGGATGGCGCTGCACGTGGTGGCGCAGCCGCAGGCTGAATTCGATGCATGGCTGGCGGCCCAGGCGCGGCCGGCCCCGGCGCCGGCCACCGCGCAACTGGCACGGGGGCGGCAAGCATTCCTGGAACGCCGCTGCGCCGCGTGCCACGTGGTGCGCGGCGTGACCGACGGCAGCGCCGACGATGCCCTTGCGGTGGGAACCACGCGCGCCACCACCGGGCCGGACCTGACGCACGTGGGCAGCCGCCTGTACCTGGCGGCCGGCACGCTGTCCACCCACCAGGGCACGCTGGCCGGCTGGATCGCCGATCCGCAATCGCACAAGCCGGGCGTGCGGATGCCGGCCGTCAGCGGCCTGGAAGGCGAGGAGCTGCGCGCGCTGGCGGCCTGGCTGGAGTCGCTGAAGTGACGCGCCGGCTGCCCAATCCGGTGCCGCGCCCGCCCGGCGAGCTGGAGCGGCTCGAGGACGTGTGGCGCACGCCGCGCGGCTGGCGCCTGCTCAGTTCCGTCAACAACACCACCATCGGCCTGCTGTACATCGGCACCTCGCTGCTGTTCTTCCTGCTGGCCGGGGTGCTCGGCCTGCTGATCCGCATGCAGCTGGCCGTGCCGGAGAACGGCCTGCTGGGCCCGGGCACCTACAACCAGGTCTTCACGATGCACGGCACCGTGATGATGTTCCTGTTCGCGATTCCCGTGGTGGAGGCGGTGGCCGTGTACCTGCTGCCGGGGATGCTCGGCGCACGCGACCTGCCGTTTCCCCGGCTGTCCGCCTATGCCTACTGGGCCTACGCGTTCGGCGGGCTGGGCTTCTTCTGCACGCTGTTCGTCGGCCTGGCGCCGGATGGCGGCTGGTTCATGTATCCGCCGCTGACAGGAAAGGCCTACTCGCCCGGCCTGAACGCCGACTTCTGGCTGCTGGGCATCGGCTTCATCGAAATCTCGGCGATCGCCGGCGCCATCGAACTGATCATCGGTATCCTGTTCACGCGGGCGCCCGGCATGACGCTGGTCCGCATGCCTGTGTATGCGTGGGCGATGCTGGTGGTGGGGGTGATGATTGTGTTCGCCTTTCCGGCCGTGATCGCCGGCACCGCGCTGCTGGAGCTGGAGCGGGCCTGGGACTGGCCATTCTTCATCGCCGAGCGGGGCGGCGACCCGATCCTGTGGCAGCACCTGTTCTGGTTCTTCGGCCACCCTGAGGTGTACATCATCTTCCTGCCGGCGGCGGGCATGGTGTCGACGATGATCCCGACCATCGCCGGCAGTGCGCTGGTGGGGCGCCGCGCCGTCATCGTGGCGATGGTGGCGGTGGGCTTCTTCAGCTTCGGGCTGTGGGCCCACCACATGTTCACCACCGGCCTGGGGCACCTGGAGGCGGGCTTCGCCTCGGCCGCCAGCATGGCCGTGGCCGTGCCCACCGCAATCCAGGTCTTCGCCTGGATCGGCACCCTGTGGAACGGCACGGCGCGGCGCGGCCGGCTGGCCATGTCGCCGCCGGCGCTGTTCATCCTCGGCTTCCTGTTCATCTTCGTGCTGGGCGGGCTGACGGGCGTGATGGTGGCCGTGGTGCCGTACGACTGGCAGGTGCACGACAGCTACTTCATCGTCGCCCATTTCCACTATGTGCTGATCGGCGGCATGGTGTTCCCGCTGTTCGCCGCGCTGTGCTACTGGCTGCCGCTGGTGAACGGGCACGCGGTGCCGGCGCGGGTGGCGCGCTGGTCGTTCGGGCTGATGTTCGGCGGCTTCAACCTGGCCTTCTTCCCGATGCACATCAGCGGCCTGCTGGGCATGCCGCGGCGCGTCTACACGTATCCGTCGGGCCTGGGCTGGGAAACGCTGAACATGCTGTCCACCGTGGGCGCCTTCGTGTTCGCCGCCGGCGTGGTGCTGTTCTTCGGCGGCATGGCGCGGGCGCTGATGAAGCCGGAAACCGATCCCGGCAACCCGTGGAATGCCGGCACGCTGGAATGGCTGCCGTCCGAATCGTATGCCACGCGCAGCATCCCGCAAGTCGATTCCACCGATCCGCTGTGGAGCAGTCCGGACATGATGCGCGAGGTGGAGGAGGGCGCGCACTGGCTGCCCGGCACGGTCACGGGCAAGCGTGAAACGATCGTCACCACGCCCGTCGGCGCGGAGCTGCGCTACCTGCTGGTGTTGCCGACCGATGGCTGGACGCCGTTCCTGTCCGCCGCGGGCACGGCCGGCTTCTTCCTGCTGCTCACGGCGGAGCAGACGATGGTGGCCTGGATCTGCGGCGTGGTCGCCATCGTCGCGCTGCTGGCCTGGCTGTGGGAACAGGACCGCCCGGCACCCTGCCGCCAGGCGAAGGTGGGCGAGGATGCGTCGGGCGCCGCTATCGTGCTGCCGGTCGGCGCGGCCGGCACCGCCAGCCATTCATGGTGGGCCACGATCATCATGCTGGTGGTCGATGCCGGCGTGTTCCTGTCGTTCCTGTTCACCTATGTGCACGTGTCGATGCGGCTGGACGTGTGCCCGCCGCCCGGCGCCCGGCTGCCCGGCGGGTGGAGCGGCGCGCTGTCGTTCGGCTTGCTGGTGGCCGGCGCCGCGCTGGTCGCGCTGGCGCGGCGCCGGCCGCTGGCGGCGCGGCAGGGACCCCTGTGCTGGCTGTTCGGGGCGGCGATGGTGCTCGTCGTGGCGGGCTTCGGCCTCGACCTGGCCGGGCAGCTCGGCAGCGGCCTCGATCCGACCAGCCATGCGTGGAGCGCGGCGGTGGCGGCGATGGTGGCCTACCAGGGCCTGCACGTGCTGCTGTGCGTGATCACCGGCCTGTACGTGATCGCCCGCTCGCTGCGCCGGCACCTGACCCCGCACAGCCGCGGCTCGCTCGATAACACGGCGTTGATCTGGTACTACACGGTGCTGCAGGGGGCCGTGATCGGTGCCGCGGTACATATCTGGCCGCGGCTGATGGGGTGAACAGGTGATGGAGCGCGACGGATTCTGGAACAAGCTGTGGCGGGGCACGGCGCCGCTGGTGCTGTGGGCCGCGCATTTCTTCTTTTGCTACCTGTACGCGGCAGGCGCCTGCCGGCCGGGGCACGCGAGCATGGCGCCATGGGCGGTGCTGCTGGGGGCCACCGTGCTGGCGCTGGGCGCTGCCGGCTGGCTGGCCTGGCGGGCCTGGCGCGGCAGCGAACCGCCGCGCAGCCTGATGCACATGGCCCGGCTGGGCGGGGCGATCCTGGCGCTGGCGGCCATCGCGTGGAGCGCGATGCCGCTGCTGGTGTTCGGCGCTTGTGCCTGAGCGGCGCCGGGCGAACAGGTCAGAACGAACAGGTCAGAACGAAGGAGTCAGAACGAAGGAGTCAGAATGAATACACCAGCGTCAGCGACGTCTGCGTATCGGTGTTCTTCTTCTCGACCGGCACGTTGGAATCGTTGCGCGCGCTGAAGGCGGCCTTCATCTGCATGGTGCCGTTGATCTTGGTCGACAAGGCCGTTTCCGCCACCGAATGGGTGTTCGACGTGCCCCGCTCGACAGCCAGGGTCTGCGTGAACAGTGCCGCATCGCTGATCTGCCAGCGCATGTTGGCGGCGCCGCGGACGGTGACGCCATCCTCTTCCTCGCCGGTGGCGCGCACGCCGGAGAAATAGCCCGGGCCCAGTTCCACCTCGACGATCTTGTCGTCCGACTTCAGCAGCCGCTTGGCGCGGCCGACCGACAACGACGAGTAGCGCGAGTAGGCGCCGAAGCGGTCGTCCACGTGGGAACCCAGCACGAACAGCCGCTCGCCTTCTTCCATCAGCTTGTAGGCAGCGCGGGCGGACAGGGCGAAGCGCTCGGCCGAGCGCACATACCTCTTGTTGCCGTCGTTGGTCTGGGTCTGGTCTTCCTTGAAGAAGCCCGACAGGATGTACTGGTTGCTCCAGTCTTCCAGCTCCTGGCGCGCATCGATCTTGCCGGTCACGGAAGTACCGGTGGTATTGCCGGAGGTGGTGATGGCGCCGAGTTCGGCGGAGGTATTCCAGGTGCGTTCTTCGATCGTGTCGGCGCCGAACGCTGCGCCATGCCCGAAGGCCATCGCGAGGATGAGTACAGAACGTGGAGTCATTGGCAGTCTGCCGCTCGTAAAACGGTGGACCCGCATTGTAACCCAGCTAACGGCGCCTTGCCCAACCCGGCATTGTAATAATGCCATGGATGTTGCCTACCGTACGGAACGGCCCGCCGCTGGCTGGCACACTCGCTTCACCTTGAGGAGTGCCGATGAAACCCGACGAACTGGTCACCGATCCCCCGCTGGCGGCGCGCGCGGCGGGGCTGCGCTATGTCACCGATGGCAAGCCGGGCCTGTCCCGCAGCGCCACCCCCGGCGGATTCCGCTATGTCGCCGCGGATGGCAGCGCGGTCGACGACGAGGCCACGCTGGCGCGCATCAAGGCACTGGCGATTCCGCCTGCCTGGACCGACGTGTGGATCTGCCCGCAGGCCAACGGCCACCTGCAGGCCACCGGCCGGGATGCGCGAGGCCGCAAGCAATACCGCTACCACGCGCGCTGGCGCAGCGTGCGCGACGACGTGAAGTACGAGCGCATGATCGCCTTCGGCCAGGCGCTGCCCGGCATCCGCCAGGCCGTCGACGCGGCGCTGAAGCTGCCGGGGCTGCCGCGCGAGAAAGTGCTGGCCACCATCGTCTACCTGCTGGAGCATACGATGATGCGCATCGGTAACGAGGAATATGCGCGGGAGAACAAGTCGTTCGGCTTGACGACGCTGCGCAACCGCCACGTGCGGGTCGATGGCCGCGAGGTGGAATTCCGCTTCCGCGGCAAGAGCGGCGTGTTCCACGACGTGAAGGTGGCCGACCGCCGCCTGGCGCGCATCATCGAGCGGATGCGCGACCTGCCGGGCCAGGAACTGTTCCAGTACGTCGACGACGACGGCACCACGCATGCGATCGACTCTTCCGACGTCAACGACTACCTGCGCGGCATCACCGGCGAAGACTACACGGCCAAGGATTTCCGCACCTGGTCCGGCACCGTGCTGGCCGCGCTGGCGCTGCAGGCATTCGAGAAATTCGATTCCGAGACCCAGGCCAAGAAGAACGTGGTGCGGGCCATCGAATCGGTGGCAAAGAAGCTCGGCAACACGCCGTCGGTGTGCCGCAAGTGCTATGTACACCCGGCCGTGGTGGAGGCGTACATGGACGGCGCCGAGCTGGCCGCGCTGCGCGCCCGTGCCGAGGCGGAATTCACCAGCGACCTGCACACGCTGCAGCCCGAGGAAGCCGCCGTGCTGGCACTGCTGCAGGAGCGGCTGGCCCGGGCCGCCGAGCAGGTCAAGCCGGCCCAGGTCAAGCCGATGCCGCGCAAGGGAAGGCGCAACGCGGGGGCGAAGAGCGCGGAGGACAAGAGCAAGCGCGGCGCACCCGGCAGGGCTCCGCGTGCGCCGGTCTCCGCCGCCTGATGGCCGGCGGTGAACGTCGGGCAGGCGGTGTCGGGCAAGCTTCCGACTGGCCCATGCGGCGTGCTCCTACGGCCGCGCGCGGCGCGCCGTGACAGAATCGGCGCACCATGAACCGAAAGGAGCAAGCCATGAATATGCATGCGAAACGCAACGCCGTCATGCTGGCGGCCGTGCTGGCCGCTTCCGCCGCGACGGCGCAGACCGTCACCACGCCGGCGACGGGCGGCCAGGTCAACACTGGCGTCAACAGCAGCGTGAATACCGGCGTCAACCGTGGCACCGTCGCCGCGCCCGTGAACCGTGCCCCGACACGTGCACCGGCGCCGGCCCCCGTCAACGGTGCGATGCCTTCGGCTACCGGCGTGGTCGGCACGCCGGGCGTAACCACGCCGCTGGGCACGGTCGGCAACACCACCAGCGGCGCCACCCTGTCGCAGGGGCAGACCGGCTCTTCCACCACCACCATCGGCCCGTCGAGCATGACCAGCGCGCCCGGCACGACCGGCACGATGAACCCGGCCGGCACCGTGAATCCGACCGGCACGATGAACGCCACCGGTACCGTGAACCCGACCGGCACGCCGGCCGCGTCGGGCGGCACTTATAACAGCGTGACGCCGGCCGGCACCAACCGCTCGACCACGACACGCGGCGCGGCGGGTTCCCGTGCCGGCGGCACCACGTCCGGCGCCTCCGCTACCGGTGTCACTGGCAGCGGCGTCGCGACGGGCACCAGCGGCACGGGCGTCGGCGCGAGCGGCACCACGACGGGCACCAGCGGTACCAGCGGCATGACCACGGGGACCAGCGGCACGACCACCGGCACCAGCGGCACGGGTACTGGCGCGTCGGGCACGGCAACGGGGACTTCCGGTACCACTGGTACTACAGGTACCACCGGTACCAGCACGACGGGCGGTGGCACCCGATAAAAAGGTGTCCGGTGAGTGATGTCCGTGTTTGCGAAGTACTGGTGATCGGCGGCGGACCCGGCGGCCTGACGGCCGCCGTCTACCTGCGGCGTTTCCGCCGCGACGTGATGGTCGCGGACAAGGGCAACAGCCGCCTGTCGCTGATCCCCGTGAGCCACAACTATCCCGGCTTTCCCGGCGGCGTGCCGGGCCGCGAGCTGCTCGGCCGTCTGCGCGAGCAGCTCGAGTGCTATGGTGGTGCGGTGGACGATATCGAGATCACCGCGCTGAAGAAGGTCGATGACGTGTTCGTGGCCAGCCACGAAGGCGGTGAAATCCACACGCCCGTGGTGGTGCTGGCGACCGGTGTCGCCGATGCCGGCCTGCCCGTCGAGGGCTGGCCCGATGCCGTGGCCGCCGGCGCGGTGCGACTGTGCCCGGTGTGCGACGGCTACGACATCCTCGACAAGCGCGTCGCGGTCGCCTCCCAGCCCCACAACCGCACCGGGCATGCGCTGTTCATGCGCACTTTCTCGTGCGACGTAACCCTGTTCGAACGGGACCCCGAGACACCGCTGTCGGCGGAGGAGGCGGAGAAGCTGCGCGTTGCCGGCGTGCGCTACGTGGACGCGCCGCTGAAGGGCGTGACGCTGACGGAGGCGATGGAACCGGTGCTCCACACCGAAGACGGCGCCGACCACCGCTTCGACGTGTTCTATCCGATGCTGGGGGAGAAGGCCCGCTCCGGCCTGGCGCAAGCGCTCGGCGCCCGCTGCGGCGAATGCGAGAAGCTGATCGTCGACGACCATGGGCGCACCACGGTGCCGGGGCTGTACGCGGTTGGCGACGTGGTGCTGGGCCTGAACCAGATCAGCGTGGCGACGGGCCAGGCGGCGATCGCCGCCACCGCCATCCATAACGCGCTGCCGTGGCGGTTCCGGCACCGGCATTGAGCCCGCGCGGTGCTTGCCGCCGCGGGTTGTCCTTTCCTTTCCCGTAGCAACCGGCTTCTCCTGGTGTCGGACACCGGCTTTTTCGGTGTCGGACCGCTGCGGCGGACCGACCGGTTTTCCCTGCCGGCCCCCAACCATGGAAGCGCATGCATTCACCCCAACAGCGAAAGGCCGGGGTCAGGGAGGAGTACCGGCAAGCATGCCGGTACCGCGACGCAGGCTAGGAGCAATGCTCCTCGAAACCCCTGCTCTGCCCCGCCGGGGTGTAGCAGGGGTTTCGCGAAGCCTGCTTCGCGCCTGCGGAACGATGCTGGCATGCATGCCAGCATTCCTTTCTGACCCCGGCATTTCGTTCTTGGGGTAAGCGCATGCAACAGTGGCATGCAAATGATGGCTTTCGTTGACCCTGACCGCAGGGTACCACCCGGAACCCCACTGCCTACGCCAAGACAAAAAAAGGGAGCCGCGAGGCTCCCTTTTTCAATTACTCCGCTGCCGTTACTCCGCCTTGGCGGCAGGCTGCGCGCCCGCCGCGGCGGCGATCGCCGGCGCCACCTGGTAGGTACCGACCCCGCCGATCAGCGAGCCGACCTTGGTGGACGAGGTGGCCGTGGTACGCAGCGGGTTGACGTTCGGCGCGTTGTGCGGCGCTTCGCCGTACGACATCTCCGGCGCGGTCAGGCGGGCGAACTTGCGCGCCGGCGTGGTGTTCTCGATCAGGTCGCGCATGCGCGCCGCCGTGTTTTCCCAGGACGTCTTGGCGACGACTTCGCGCATCTTGCGCTCCATCTCGGCGGTCTGCTCGGCCGTCTGGGCCAGCGCCGCTTCCACGTGGGCGACGAATTCCCCGGCCGTGTGGCCGATCGCCACCACGTGCGAGTACGGCTGTTCGACGTCGCGGATCGGCGTGGACACGATCGGCAGTTCGGCGGCCATGTATTCCAGAACCTTGGTCGGGCTGATGAACTTGGTGGCCTCGTTGATCGCGAACGGCATCAGGCAGACATCCCAGCCGGCCAGGAACTTCGGCAGGTCATCGTAGCCGCGCTGGCCCATGTAGTGGATATTGGGGCGCTGCGGCAGGTGCGCCGGGTCGATCTTGACCACCGGGCCCACCAGCACGATCTGCCAGTCGGGATTGGCGTCGGCGATCTTGGCGGTCAGCTCGGTATCGAAACGCTCGTCGATCACGCCATAGAAGCCCAGGCGCGGATGGGGGATGTGCGCCTGGTCGGGATGGCTGGCCGCGCGGTCCAGCGCGTGGGCGAAGTGCTGCGCATCGACCGAGCTGGAGAAGCAGTGGGCGTTCGAATGGCGGTTCTTCTTCGCTTCGTACAGGCTCGGGCCGCCGGTGAACACCAGGTCGGCGATATTGAGCAGGGCGGTTTCGCGCTGCAGCAGCTGGCGCGGCGGGTTCTTGAAGGCGGACAGTTCATCCATGCAGTCGTACACCACCAGGCTCGCGTGCAGTTGCGGCAGCAGCGGCAGCGCCATCGGCGTGTAGAACCAGACGATCGGATCCTCGCCTTCCGGCACCAGCTTGGCGACCATCGGCTGCACCAGGGGAATCTGGTCGTCATGGAAGCCATGCTGCTGCACCGGCGTGTGCGGCTGGCAGACGGTGATGTTCGGCGCCGGCTGCCAGGTCTTCATGAAGCTTTCGCCGTCGTGATGAATGGGCTCTTCCACCAGCACGATCTTGTAATGTTTGGCCAGGCGGGTCAGCAGGTGCTGTGGGCGCTGAAAGACAAAGTCCCAACGCAGGTGGCAGAACACGATAATGGTCGACATGGTTTCTCCCTTGCCCGTAACGGGTCGTTAATTGTGAGTCGTGAATTGTGATGCTGCTGTTCGCCCGGTCTGGGGAGACCGGGCAGGAATGCTGTCTCGGGTCCGCTTCGGACCCGGCGCCGGTCACGCTGGCGCGGGCGGATCCTGCGCGACGAGCTGGACGCTGCGGGTAGCCGCGCTGATCTTCTCGAACGGAATCTTCGGCGTGCGGTCCGCGTTCAGCAGCCCGTTTGCTTCCTGGTACGTATCGGCGAACTGCGTATAGCAGAAGCCGGAAAACATCTGCGTCTCGTTCACCACCTTCAGCAGGGCGGTGTAGTGCTCGTAGAACGACTCGGCCGTGTTGGCCCGCGAATAGCCCCACGTGTCGATGTCCGGGGCCTTCGTGTCGAAGGCGATGCCGCCGAATTCCGTCAGCACGATCGGCTGGCCGCGGTGCGGGAAGCCGTCCAGCGTCAGGATGCGGCCGCCCGGACGGCGCTGGTCGAACAGCGTGCGGGCCGGATCGCTGACTTCGTAGCGCGCCTTGATGCGCTGCGGATCGCTGTCGTAATCGTGGATGCCGAGGATGTCGGTGGCGGACGCTTCCCAGCCATCGTTGCCGATCACGGGCCGCGTGGAATCCATCATCCGCGTCATGTGATACAGCGCTTCCACGGCGTTCCGATGTGCCTGCATCGACGTCAAATTCGGCACGCCCCACGACTCGTTGAACGGCACCCACACGATCACGCACGGGTGGCTGTAGTCGCGTTCGATCGCTTCCTGCCATTCCTTGATCAGGCGCGTCATCGACTTCGGACTGAACGAGTACGCCGAAGGCATTTCCTCCCACACCATCAGGCCCAGCTTGTCCGCCCAGTACAGGTAGCGCGGATCTTCGATCTTCTGGTGCTTGCGCACGCCGTTGAAGCCCATCAGCTTGGCCAGTTCGACGTCGCGCTTCAATGCCGCGTCGTTCGGCGCCGTGATGCCGCTGTCCGGCCAGTAACCCTGGTCCAGCACCAGGCGCAGCGGGTAGGGCCTTCCATTCAACATGAAGCGGTCCCGGTTGATCGCCACCGAACGCAGTGCTGTATAGGATCGTACCGTTTCCAGCTCTTCGCCGTCGCACCGCAGGGTGAGCTCCACGTCGAGCAGGGTCGGACGTTCCGGGCTCCACAGCAGGTCGTTGCGCGAATCGTCGATGCCGGGGTCGGAAATGGCGATCTTGCGGTGTGCTTCCTGGCCCATCAGCTTGTATTCGTCGTCGGCCAGCAGCACTTCGCCGTGCCACAGCTTGACTTCCACGGTGAGCTTTTCGCGCCGGTCGCCGGCCGCCTGGATGTCGCAACCGATCTCGAAGCCGTCGAAATGGGGCGTCCACCTGATGCCTTTCAGGTAGGTGGCAGGCACCTGCTCGAGCCAGACGGTCTGCCAGATGCCGGTGGTGCGCGGATACCAGATCGAATGCGGTTCCAGCTGCCAGTCCTGCTTTCCGCGCGGCTTGGCCAGGTCGTGCGGATCGTCTTCCGCGCGCAGCACGATCACCTGCCGCTGGCCTTCGACCAGCGCATCGGTGATATCGACGTGGAACGATGTATGGCCGCCCAGGTGGGTCGTGACGAGCCGGTCGTTGACCCAGACCTTGGCTTCGTAGTCCACCGCACCGAAGTGCAGGATGGTGCGCTCGCCGCGGCCCTGCATGTCGAATTCCAGCCGGTACCATGCGATCGTATGGAAGCCCATGTCGTGGATGCCGGAGAGCTTCGTCTCGGGCGCATAGGGCACCTGGATCTCGTGCGTCCACTCGATGCCCTGGTCGGGGCGGCAGAAACGCCGCTCGTCGTCATAGGCGAACTGCCAGGTCCCGTTCAGGTTTTGCCAGTTGTCGCGAACCAGTTGCGGTCGCGGATATTCGAAGTCACTCATGGGATCCTCTTTTAGTTATGTGGCCGTTGTTGGGCATGAAGATGATCGGCGTGTGGGCAGCGGGAACTGCAGTGCCGGGGGGACGCGGTGCCGTCGCGAAGATGGCACCGCTGGCCCTGGCATTGCCCTGATCGACGGCGCCGTCCCGCGGCAGCGGCCGTGCCGATGCGGCACAAGGCCGGCGCGGCGAACGGTACCGCCTCGGGTACTCCGCCACCGCACTGGCTGTAAGGGGATTTGCAGGTGGGCGCGCCGTGGAAGAGAGCAGAACCGCGGGGAGCGAAGCCGCGCAGAGCAAGCCCGGGAGCGCGAAGCCGGCCGGCGCGCCTGGGGCCGGCGCAGCCGAAGGGGAGAGGCGGGATTGGATCCGCGGTATGCCGCCGAAGCGCGCTGCGCGGTCCCGGGTGCACCGGGCGCCGTGCAGCGCTGGCGCTGGGCCGTTGCCGTATGGCTGTGGTGCAGGGCAGGACGCGTGGCGGTACATGTGACAGGTTCCCTTTTCGATGGCTTCGAGTGGCAATCCTATCAAGTATTGAAGTCCCTACAAGTCAATTCCGCGCGGCAATAAGAGGCGTTTTCGACTCATCAGTTCGTAACTTCCGGTTACTATCCGGGGCATTCCGCCGCTGCTATGAGGGAAGGCTAACCGGCGGTTAAATTCGTGTAGGAGGAGTCCCGCATGGGACATGGTCAAGAGCTGACACCATGAAAGCAATTATTCGCAGTGCCAGCTCCCGCTCATGTGCGCCTCATGTGCCCCTGATTTGCCCGTCGTACGCTCATCACGCGCCCAGCCAGGTGTACTTGAAGAGGAAGACGAGGGCGATCACCCAGACCACGGCCTTCACTTCGCGGATCCTGCCGGTCAGCAGTTTCAGCGCGGCATAGGTGATGAAGCCGAACGCGATGCCATGGGCGATCGAGTAGGTGAAGGGAATCAGCAGCGCGGTAACGGCGGCCGGGATGCTTTCGGTGCTTTCGTTCCATTCGATGTCGGCCAGGTCCCGCAGCATCAGGCAGGAAACGAACAGCAGCGCGGGTGCGGTGGCGTAGGCCGGCACGACACCGGCCAGCGGCGAAATGAACAGCGCGGCCAGGAACAGCAGGGCGACGACCACGGCGGTCAGCCCGGTACGGCCGCCCGCCTGTACGCCGGCCGCGCTTTCCACGTAAGCCGTGGTGCTGGACGTGCCCATCACCGCGCCCACCACGATGGCGGTACTGTCGGCCATCAGCGCCTTGTTCAGCCGCTGCATCTTGCCTTCGACCAGCAGGCCGGCGCGGGCCGCCACGCCCATCAGCGTGCCGGTCGCGTCGAACAGCTCGACGAGGAAGAACACCAGCACGACATTGAGGATGCCGGTGCCGAACGCGCCGGCGATATCGAGCTTGGCGAAGGTCGGGGCGAGCGACGGCGGGGCCGAGAAGATGCCGTTGAAGGTATTGCCGCCGAAGAAGAACGACAGCACGGTGACGATGACGATGCCGATCAGGATGGCGCCCTTCACGCGCAGCCGGTCCAGCGCGACGATCAGCAGGAAGCCGACGATGGCCAGCAGCGCCGGCGCCTTGTGCAGGTCGCCGACGGTGACCATGGTGGCCGCGTTCGCGGTGACGATGCCGGCGCTTTTGAGCGCGATCAGGCCGAGGAACAGCCCCAGGCCGACGGTGATGGCCGTGCGCAGGGAACTGGGAATGCCCTTGACGATCATTTCCCGCAAGCCGAAGATCGAGATGATCAGGAACAGGCAACCGGAGATGAACACGGCGCCCAGCGCCGTCTGCCATGGCACGCCCATGCCGAGCACGACCGCATAGGCGAAGTAGGCGTTCAAGCCCATGCCGGGCGCCATGCCGATCGGATAGTTGGCGTACAGCCCCATGATCAGCGTGCCGAGCGCGGCCGCGAGACAGGTGGCGACGAACACGGCATCCTTCGGCACGCCGGCATCGGCCAGGATCGCCGGATTCACGAAGATGATGTAGGCCATCGTCAGGAAGGTCGTGACACCGGCCACGACTTCCGTGCGCACATCCGTGCCGGCTTCCTTCAGTTTGAACAGTCTTTCAGCAATGGACACGGCGCGTTCTCCCCAATTGTTGTGTTATCGGCGGAAGCATACCACCGGCTTCCGATGCGGCAGCCATTTGCAAAGGCATATAGTAATAAGTGTTGCAATCATATAATTCCCTGGCAATTCTATGGGTGGCTACGATCTTGCATGCCGGTGGCGGCGTGGCTGCGACGCGGAGGACATTGGTTCAGTTGGGTCCGCCGCGCTGGCACTGCGCTGTTGCCCTGTTTGCAGCCCGGCCTGCGGCGTTCTGTGCGACTCATTTGCAACTTCTTTGCAACGTGTCTGCAACGGATTTCGCAGCGCGTCACGACTCACGTGCAGGTCTCGAGCCGCCAGCCCGCCGGGCTCCAGCGCAAGACGTGCGTCAGCCGCAGCGCGTCGAGCAGCCGGTCATCGTGGGAAACGATGGCGAACGCACCGGGCCATGCCGACAGGGCCTGTTCCAGCGCCCGCAGCGACGGCAGGTCGAGATGGTTGCCGGGCTCGTCGAGCAGCAACAGGCGCGCGCCGTCGCGCTGCCACAGGGCGCAAGCCAGCGCCGCCTTGATGCGCTCGCCGCCCGACAGGGCGCCGGCGGGCGTGTCCAGCCGTGCCGCATCGAGGCCCAGCAATGCCAGCCGGCTGCGCAATGCGCCTTCCGGCAGTGCGCTGTCCAGTTGCCGCAGGCGCTCCAGCACCGTGGACGCCGGCGGCAGCAGGTGCCGGGCATGCTGGTCCAGCCAGGCGGACGGTACGCGGGCCGAGCATAAGCCGGCACGCGGCAGGATGTCGCCCGCCAGCATCTTCAGCAGCGTGCTCTTGCCGCAGCCGTTCGGGCCGGCGATGGCCAGCCGGACCGGACCGGCCAGCATCAGGTCGAGCGGGGCGGCGCCGGCCGGCCACGGTGCCACCGCGCCTTCGCAGGCGATCACGGTGCGGCCGGCCGGCACGGTGGCGGCATCCAGCAGCAGGGCCGGCAATGGTCCCTCGCCGATGCCCGCCGCCGCGCTGCGCACCGCATCGTCGAGCCGGGCACGCAGCACGTCCGCCTGCCGCGCCTGGCGGCCAGCTGTGGCCTGGGCGGTGGCCTTGCGGCGGCCGAGCAGGATGGCGGCCTGGTTCTCGTCCCGGGCGGCGCAGCTGGCGCGGGCGTTGCGCTGCTGCCGGGCGTCATGTTCCTGGCGCAGTTGACGCGCCGTGGCCTGGCGCACCGCGCGCGCATGGTGGAGGGCGGCCTGCGCCGCAGCCGCTTCGGCGTCGCACCAGGCCTGGTACTGCGTGAAATTGCCGCCATGCGCGTGCAGGCCCCGTTCGTCGAGCGCGACGATGGTCGTCATCGTGTCGAGCAGGGCGCGGTCGTGGCTGATGGCGACGAGGCTGCCGGGCCACGCGTCGATCCGCTCCCGCAGCCAGGCGCGGCCTTCCCGGTCGAGGTGGTTGGTGGGTTCGTCGAGCACCAGCACGTCGCAGCCGGACAGGAAGGCGCCGGCCAGGGCGGCGCGGGCCAGCTGGCCACCGGACAGGGCGGCCGCCGGCGTGGTGGCGCGCAGGCCCGGCACGCCCGCGCCGGCCAGCGCGGCGGCGAACTCGTCGGCCACGGTCCACCGGCCATCCAGCAGGGACAGGTCTTCCGGCGTGCCGTGCCCGGTGACCAGGCGCTCTTGCGCGGCGAACAGGGGCCCGAGGCCGGTGACCTCGGCAACGGTCATGGCGGCATCGGCGTCGATGTGCTGGGGCAGGTAATACAGCTTGCCGCGTGCGGTGGCGCGGCCCCGGTCCGGCGCCAGCTGGCCGGCGAGCAGGCGTGCCAGCAGGCTCTTGCCGATGCCGTTGCGGCCGACGAGGCCGGTGCGCCGGTCGCCGAAGGTGAAAGTCAGGCCCTCGAACAGCGTGCGGCCATCGGGCAGGCGCAAGGTGACGCCGTGCAGTTCGATGAACGATGTTGCCGGCGAATGTGCCGACGGCTTTGCCGGTGGCGATGATGATAACGATGTTGATGATGCGGCCGCCGATGCGGCGGCGTTGGAATGAGCCATGGGTGAGCCTCTTCGAGCGCGTGAATCGAGCGCATGAATCGAACGCAAAAACGGTCCGGCCGTGACGACGGCGCGGAATGTCGGTGCGGACTGCGGTGCGCATTGAATCGAACACCGCGGTGCGAAGGCTCAGATGGTCATTTTGGGGGAGTACTCCGCTTGAAAATATCCGCCACGTGCCAATGCCCTTACGTTAGGCATCCTGGCATTCCGGCACGCCGTTAGCGCGTGAAATTAACCCAAGGACGAACTGCTGGGGTCAGACCCGCCGGGGTGAAGCAGGGGTTTCGCGAAGCATGCTTCGCGCCTGCGGAACGGTACCGGCATGAAGGCCGGCACTCATTTCTGACCCCGGATTTTGCACTTGGGGGTAGCTGATCCAAGTGGGCAGGCGGGCCGGCGGGCAGGGAAGGAAGTCTAAACCTTTTTCACGCGCTGTCAATCCAGGCCGAGGGCCCGGGCGATATCGTCCCACGCCACCAGCTTGAAGTTCTGGGGCCCGTCCGGCATGCGCTTGTAGCCGTCCTGCACCACCAGCATGCCGCGCCCGTACGGGCCGCCCAGGTCGGCCGACGTGACTTCCAGGCCATCCGTTTCCGATGCGCCGTCGATGCCGTCCGCGACGTTGACGCCGATCCGGAAGGCGCCGCGCACCCGGTATGGCGCGGCCGCGTCGAGCACCACGTAGCTGTCGTTGCCCTGGCTGGACACGACCACGTAGCTGCGCGCCGCCGACCGGTAGATGCCGACGCCCTCGACGTCCGCCTGCAGCACGCCGCCAGCCGGCAGCACCATCGCCAGCCGGGCTTCGCGGCCCGCTTCGGCGCTGGTCACCCACAGGCCGCGCCGTTCCTCGCCGACGAACAGCTGGCCGCTGGCTTCGTCGGCCACGCAGCCTTCCGGCTGGCTGGCGGTGCGGAAGCGCCGCACCACCCGCGCCGTGAACTTGCCGTCCGCGCGGGCGATCCGGTAGTGCAGGTAGCGGCCATCCTTGTCGTTGACGAAGGCATCGAGGCCGCCGCCGGCCGGCCGGTACACACAGGCACCATAGATTTCGTCCAGTTCCGTCGGCAGGCGCGCCGCCTCGGCCACGGTGCCGTCCGCGGCGATGGTGAACAGCACCATCAGGTTGTCGTCGCGCTGGGTGGCCAGCGCCAGGTCGAAGCGTTCGGCGCCGAAGGCCACGTCCTGCCGCACGTCGACGTTGTTCAGCCGGCCCGTTTCCAGCAGCTGGCGCTGGCGTCCCTGCAGGTCATAGACCAGCAGGCCCTGTTTCTTGTTGGTGCCCAGCACGCGCGACGCGGCCGGGTCGGCCGGGTGCCGCCAGATGGCCGGATCGTCGGCCGCGTCGCCGGCCCGCGCCACCGGTTCGGTCTGCGCGCGCGGCATCACCACCGGCAGTGGCGCGGCCGGCGCAACCGCCTTCAGCGCCAGCGGCACGCCGCGCCACGCGGTGTCGTCACGGGCCAGCAAGCCCCCGGCGGCATCGGTGGCCAGGCCTTCCGTCCTCTGGCCGGCCACGGCGGCCGCGGTCCAGCCATTGCCGGTACGGCGCCAGGCGTGCAGCCTGCCCTTGCCATCGGCGGCCACCACGCCGCCCGGCACCACGGCCAGCGCCTGTGCGCCATCGGCCAGCTTGCCGAACGGGGGCGCCAGGGCCACGGCACGCCGCGCCGGGGCGCCCTCGGCGTCGGCCCGGTACGCCCACACGCCCATGCCTTCCTCGGCCACATACAGGGTGCCGGTGGCATCGTCGACGCGGCAGGCCTGCACGTGCGGCGGCAATGCCAGCCGGCGTACGCGGCGCGGCGCATCGCCATCCAGCAGCCATTGCTCGGCTTGCCCATCCTTGCCCGCCAGGAAAGCATAGGTCAGCTGCTGGGCGTCCCGGTACAGGCACGCCGCCTCGATGCCGAAGCCGGTTTCCGGCAGCGGCGGCAGGGCGGCCAGCGTGCCGGCGCGGCCATCGGCGCGCACGGGAATCACGCGTTCCGCATTGGCATCGATGACGATGGCCAGCGACGCGCCGCCGGCACTGCGCACGTCGACCTGGCGGCCGCGCACCGGCAGGGTGGCGCGCTCCGCACCGGCCGCATCGACCAGCCGCAGGGCGCTCTTGTCCAGCGCGAGCCACCCTTGCGGCAGCGCGGCGAGGTCGCGCGCCTTCGCCACGGCGGGTGGCACGGCCTGGGCGTGGGCTGCCAGCGCGGTGGCCAGCAGCGACAGTATGACGACATGCTTCATCAGAACAGGCTCGCTTTCAGGCCGATTTTATAGGTGCGGCCATATTGTTCGTACTGGACGTTATGCGACTTCACGCCCTGGTACACATAGTATTTCTCGTTATTCAGGTTGCTGGCCTCGAACGTCAGCTGCCAGCGGCGGCCGAGCTGCCAGGCCAGCGAGAAGTCCAGCTGCGTCTGCGCGTCGACGATCCGGTCGGCGCTGGCGTCGAGCACGTCCTCGCCCAGCTCCAGCAGGTACGGCGACTTGTAGTTGACGGCCAGCCGCGTGCTGAGCGGACCGTGCTCGTAGCCGATCATCGCATTGGCCATGCGGTTCGACTGGCCGGGCATGCGGATGGTGCGGCCGGTACGGGTGCCGGCATCCTCGTCGAAGCTGTCGATCGCGGCGCGCGACCGGGTGAATGCGGCATTCATTCCCACCAGCAGGCCGTTGAACGGCGCCGGCAGCATGCGCAGCGGCTGCTGCCACGCCAGTTCGACGCCTTTCACCCGGGCGCTGTCGCCGTTCGCGTAGGACGTGGCGGTCGTATAGTCCGCCCAGTGGCCGCTGCCGGCCAGGTTGGTCGCATAGGTAAAGTTCCTGATGTCCTTGTGGAAGACGTAGGCGGACATGGTACCGTCATTGCCCAGCACCCGTTCGATGCCCAGGTCCAGGTTGTGCGACTTCAGCGGCGCCAGGTCGGGATTGCCGATGGTGGCCTCGGTCGCGCTGTCCAGGCTGACGCCCGGGGCGAGCTGGCTGAAGTTGGCCCGCACCACCGAGTTGCTCCACGCGGCGCGCATGCTGGTGGCGCGGTCGATGTCGTAGCGGGCCTGCAGCGTCGGTAGCCAGTTCGTATACGAGCGACTGGCGCGGCGCGGGGTGATCGCCTGGCTTTCCTCCCCATCCTCGTCCTCGGTGATGGCGATCTGCTGGCCCAGCGCCTTGAAGCGCGTGCGCTCGGCGCGCACGCCCGCCAGCAGGGACCAGGCGCCGCGTGCCAGCGTGCCCTGCACGTAGGCGGCATCGATGTCCTCGCCGATGGAAAAATCGTCGAGGGCCGATTCGGCGGCCTGTTGCGCGCCGGCGCGCGGCAAGCCGGCGACACGGGCGCGGATCGCCGCCGGGTCCAGCGCCGTGCCGATCGGGCCGAACGCATAGTCCAGCTGGTGCTTGCCGACAAAGCCGCTCATCGAGCGCGTGCCGGCACCCCAGTAATTCGCGCTGGCGGCGTTGCCGCTGTCATAGCTCCACTGGTTGGTGTCGTTGTCCTTGTCGCGCCGGCTGGCCTTGGCGCCGAACTTGATGGCCAGGCCGTCGGCCAGCTCGCGGGTCAGGTCCAGGCGCAGCGCCCTGGCCCGGTCCTCGGCGTAGCTTTGCTGCAGCGTGATCGCATTCAGGTTGTAGCTGGCGGGATCGAACACGGCGGCCGGCGCGACCAGGCGCGGCGCCATCGTGTTGGCAAACCCGATCCCATCGAAACTGCCGCGGAAGCGCGCATCGTTGACCGACTCGGGCGCGTCGTCGGTGGCGCGGCTGGCCGACGCTTCGGCATGCAGGCGCCAGCCGGCGAGGCGGCGATCGGCGCTGGCCGTCAGCGAACGGATCTCCTGGGTGTACTTGCGCTGGCGCAGGCGGCGCTCCAAGCGCGCCTCGCCGGTCTCGCCCTCGGCCAGGTCGTCGTTCTCCAGGTTGCCCACGGTGAGCCGGTCGCGCACCTCGTCGTCGGAGAACCGGCTGACGAAACCGCGCAGTGCATAGCTGGACGCGGCGTCGGGGCGCCAGTCGAGGTTCAGCGCGGCGGCGTAGCGTTCACGCACCGGCAGGTACTCGCGCAGTTCGAAGCCTTCCAGCCGGTCGCCGCTCCAGGCACCGCCGGTCTCCACGTTGTCCGAGCCGAACTTGCGCCGCTCGCCGGACAGGCCGGCCGCCACGCCCAGCTTGCCGCCGGCGAAGCGCTGGGCCCACAGCAGGTTGGCGCTCGGGCTGTTCCGGCCCGTGTTGGTGTCGTGGCTGGCGCCGGCGCCCACCGCCAGCAGCGCGCCGGGCAGGTCGAAGGCGGACAGCGTCTTCACTTCCACCGTGCCGCCCAGCGAATTGGCATCCTGGTCCGGCGTCAGCGTCTTCGACACTTCCAGCGTGCGGATCAGGCCCGCCGGCAGCACGTCGAGCGCCACGGCGCGCGTGCCCGCTTCCGGCGAAGGCACCAGCGCGCCGTTGATGGTGACGGCGTTCAGGTCCGGGCCCAGGCCGCGCACGGTGACGTAGCGGCCTTCGCCCTGGTCGCGCTGCACGGCCACGCCGGGCAGACGCGCCAGCGCCTCGGCGGCATTCTTGTCGGGCAGCCCGCCGATGCCGTCGCTGGAGACGACGCTGACGATGTTGTCGGCCTTCTCCTGCGCGGCGATGGCATTGGCGAGGCTGACGCGCTGGCCGGCGATGACGACCGTCGGGTCGCCGGCGGCATGGGCTCCCGCGGCGGCCAGCAGGCCCAGGGCGGGGATGGCGAAATATCGCATGGTGTGTAGGGTGTGGTTGAAGTGGGGCGGATTCTAGGCAGCCCATGTGACCGATCCGTGACAGCCGGCGGCCCGGCCGCGCGCCGGGGCGGCGTTTGAGCCGAATTGACCCGGCGGTCTCCGTGGCCGCGCCCGGCGGGATGCCGGCGAGCGGGGGAAATACGGGCCGGTGGTGAGCCGATCGCACCCCGGGCGGCGCCGCAACGCCGCCGCCGGCCAGGCGCGGGCAGTCGTCATGCTGTCATCACGCCGTCACAAGCCGGCGCTAGGCTGGCCGGTCATGAACACGTTCCAACGCCCCGCACTCATCGCCGCCGGCCTGGCCGGCATCCTCGTCGCCGTGCTGTTTGCCGGTGCCGGCATGGCCATCCCGCCCGGCGCCTGGAAATGGTTCGACATCGCCAGCGAGGGCGGCACGGCGCTGGTGGCCGCCGCGTGGTGCCTGGTCGTGCTCGGCGCCCGGCCCGACGGCCAGGTGACGCGCCTGCTGGCGGCCGGTTTCGCCGCCATCGCGCTGGGCTCGTGGGCCGACTGCATGGACGAGATCTTCGCCGTCGACAAGGCGGCGCTGTGGGACAACGCGCTGGAAGCGCTGGTCCCGCTCGGCATGGTGATCCTCACCGCCGGCATGGTGTTCTGGCGCCAGGAGCAGGCCAGCCTGACCGAACACCTGAAGAAACGCGAGCGGCTGTTCCGCGACCACCGCGCCTTCGACCGCGTGACCCAACTGGCCGACGCCCGCTACCTGCGCGCCCACCTCGAACGGCAGCGCGGCGGCGGCGCCCTGGTGCTGCTCGATATTGACGGCTTCCACCGCATCAACCGCGAGCACGGCCAGGCCGAGGGCGACCGGGTGCTGCAGGCCGTCAGCCACATGCTGCTGCTGAACCTGCGCAACGACGACCTGCTGTGCCGCTATGCGGGCGACCGGTTCGCGGTGCTGATGCCGGACCTGTCCGAGGCGGCGGCGCGCGACGCGGCGCGCCACCTGTGCGTGATGGTGGCGATGATGCGCCACCATGCAGGCAGCATGGCTGTGCCGCTGACCTTGCGCCACAGCTGCGCGCCGGCCGGCGCCAGCGCCGGCCGCACGCCGGACATGGTGCTCGCCGACCTGTGCCGCCAGGTGGATGCGTGAAGGCGGGCGCATGACGGCGGCACCTGAACGCCTGCACATGAAGGAGGGCACATGAGCGCGTGGCGCGGCGCCGCCGAGCCGTCGATTCCCGCGCAGCAGCAGCCGGCCCTGGTGCTGGCGTATGCCCGGTCGCGCGACATCGATGACGCCATGCTGCTGCGCGGTACCGGCCTGGAAGGGGGCGCGGTGCCGGGCACGCTGGTGGCGCCGGCCCAGTACCTGCAGCTGCTGGGCAATGCGCTGCGCCTGCTGGACAGCCCGGATACCAGCTTCATGCTGGGCCAGCAACTGCTGCCGGGGCACGACGGCGCGCCCAGCAACGCGCTGGTGCAGGCACCCAGCCTGCGCGAGGCGCTGGCGATCCTGTGCCGCTGGCATGCGCGCCTGACGCCGCTGCTGCGGCCCCGGCTGGAAACCTGGGATGGCATGGCGGCGCTGTACTGGGTCGACAGCCATGGCGCGCCGGGCTTGCGGCCGGCGCTGGTGGTAATGCACATGACATCCGTGGTGGCGCTGTGCCGCTGGCTGGGCGGCGAACGCCTGCCGTGGCGCTTCTGTTTCAACCGCGGCGCACCCCGCCACGTGGAGCAGCACCACGTGCACCTGGGCAGCGCGCTGCGCTTCGATTGCCAGTTCGACGCGATGCTGATCGAGGATGCCTGGCTGGACCGGCCATGGCCGCGCGGCAGCGCGATGGCCGCCGGGCTGGCGCTGCGCGCCGCCGAGGGCGAGCCGGAACGGCCGGCCGGGCTGCTGGCCGCGCTGTACGACTACCTGCTGGAGCGCGTGCGCGCCGCGCCGGCGCTGGAACGGGCGGCCGCCGATTTCGGCGTCAGCCCGGCCACCCTGAAGCGGCAGCTGGCGCGGCACGGCACGCATTTCCAGGCCGAACTCGACCAGGTGCGCACGCACGTGGCGCTGTGGATGTTTCATGCCCAGGGCGCCGACAACGAGGCCGTGGCGCGCTACCTGGGCTTCCACGACGCCGCCAACTTCCGGCGCTCGTTCAAGCGGTGGACAGGGGTGACGCCGTGGCTGCTGCGGATGGGGCTGGCGGGTTGAGGGGCGGGCATTCCACGTGCACCTGATGGAAGCCGTAGGTGACTCATTGCGAAAAGACTAAAAGCACATGCATTCACCCCGACGGCGAAATGCTGGGGTCAGACCCGGCGGGTCTGACCCCGGAATTTGCACTTGGGGTGGCTTATGCAAGCGGCGTGTGGGACAGAACCCTGCTGTACCGCCACTCAGGCGCAATCGCTGGCCCGCCACGATCACGCCCCGGCCAGCGCGGCCTGCTCGGCGATCTTCTGCGCGCTGGCCGGATCGCTTTCCCGCAGCGCCTCGACGACCTCGTTCAGCGACGAGCCGCAGGCGAACACCATCACGTCGCCGGGCTGGCACAGCGACAGGCCGTGGCGCAGCGCCTCGTGCCCGTCCAGCCGGCTGTGGACCGCTTCCGGCGCTTTGGCGCTGGCGGCGGCGCCGTCCAGCATCAACCGCGCGCACTCGCCGGCGCCGCGGCCCCGGTTGTTCGATTCGTAGACGACGATCTCGTCGAAGCCCCGCGCGCAGGTTTCGCCGACGGCTTCCAGGTCCTGGTCGCGGCGGTCCCCCGGCGCGGTGATGACGCCCACCGCGCGGCCCTTCGACAGGCCGCGCGCCATGCACGACAGCGCGGCGTACGCGGCCGGATTGTGCGCGTAGTCGACCACCACGGTCACGCCGCGCACGTCGAACACGTTGCTGCGCAGCGGGTTGTTGCGGCCATCGGACACGAAGCTGGCCAGGCCGGCGGCGATGCGTTCCGGCGTGAAGCCCGAGGCGAGCAGGGCGGCGGCGGCGGCCAGGCCGTTGGCGATGTTGTAGCGCGCGTGGCCGCCCAGCGTGGACGGCATGTCTTCCGCGCGCAGCAGCACCTGGTGGCGCGTGCCGTCGGCGATCACCAGCCGGCCGTCGTGCAGGTAGGCGCCGCGGCCGCCGTGGTGCAGGTGCTTCAGCAGCACAGGATTGTCCGGATCGAGCGCGAAGAACAGGATCTCGACCCGGTCCGCGAGGCGGCTCGCCATGCGCACGCAGTGGCGGTCCTCGGCATTGAGCACCACACAGCGCGACGCGGCGCTGGCCACCACGCCTTTCACGCGCGCCAGGTCTTCCACGGTATTGACGCCCTCCAGGCCCAGGTGGTCGGCACTGATGTTCAGCACCACGGCCACGTCGCACCGGTCGAACGCCAGGCCGCGCTTGAGGATGCCGCCCCGCGCCGTTTCCAGCACGGCGAAATCGACCGTCGGGTCGGTCAGCACGGTGCGCGCCGACCAGTAGCCGCTGCAATCGCCGCTGACGATGCGCCGGCCGTCGATGTACACGCCCTCGGTGGTCGTCACGCCGGTGCGCAGGCCGGCCATGCGCACGCAGTGGGCCGCCATCAGCGTGGTGGTGGTCTTGCCGTTGGTTCCGGTAATGGCGATCACGGGGATGCGGCCATCGTCGCCGCCGTACATCGCTTCGACGATCGCGTCGCCGGCGTCGCGCGGCGTGCCGGCGGCCGGGTATTGATGCATTCGGATTCCCGGCGCGGCGTTCACCTCGATGATGGCGCCGCCCTGTTCGGCCAGCGGCCTGGAAATATCGCGGCAGACCAGGTCGATGCCGGCCACGTCCAGCCCGATCTTTTGGGCCGCGCGCACGCAGGCGGCGCGGGTGTCGCCGGGCAGGAGGTCCGTCACATCCTCGGCGGTGCCGCCGGTGGACAGGTTGGCGTTGCCGCGCAGCGTGACGGGTACGCCCACCGGCGGCACGCTGTCGAAGCCGTAGCCCTGTTTCCGCAGGGCTTGCAGCGCATGATCGTCGAGCGGGATCTGCGTCAGGATATTGGCATGTCCCTTGCCCCGCGCCGGATTGCCGTTCTCGATGGCGACCAGTTCGCGGACCGTGCGGTGGCCATCGCCGGTCACGCAGGGGGGGCGCCGCAGCGATGCCGCCGCGACCACGTCGCCGGTGACGAGCACGCGGTAGTCATGGCCTTCGATGAAGCGCTCGACGATCACGCTGCGCGAGAACTTGCGGGCCGCCTCGAAGGCCGCGGCCACTTCTTCGGGCGTGGTGCATTGCGTCGTCACACCCTTGCCCTGGTTGGCGTCGAGCGGTTTCACGGTCACCGTGCCGCGCAGCCGGCGCGCCGCGCGCAGCGCTTCGTCGGCGCTGGCCACCACGCTGCCGCCCGGCACCGGCACGCCGGCTTCCTTCAGCAGCGTCTTGGTCAGCTGCTTGTCGCTGGCGATGCGGCAGGCGATGTTGCCGGCGTCGCCCGTCATGGTGGCCTGCAGCCGCTTTTGCCGGCTGCCCCAGCCCAGCTGGAACAGGTTGCCCGTTTCAGCGACGCGGAAGTACGGGATGCGGCGGCGGCGCGCCGCCTGCAGGATCGCCTTCGTGCTGGTGCCGATGGCGTGGCGCTCGGCCGTCTGGCGCAGCGCCGCCAGCGGCGCATCCAGGTCGAACGGCTGGCCGGCGGCCAGCGCGCCCACCAAAGCCATGGCCAGGTCGAACGCTTCCTGCGCCACCGCCTCGATCTTGTAGGCGCACACCACGCGGAACACGCCGGGCTGGCCGCGCATGCGGCGCGTGCGGCCGAAGCCCGCCGGCGTGCCGGCCAGGCACTGCAGCTCGAGCGTGACATGTTCGATGATGTGGCCCATGTAGGTACCGTCGCGCAGCCGCTCGGCGAAACCGCCGTAGTGGCCGGGCGAGCAGCGGTGCGCCATCAGGCTGGGCATCAGGGCCAGCAGCGCGTCGGTGAAGCCGGGAATCGCCGTCGACGGCACGTCGTGCAGCTCGCCCAGGTCCAGGATCGTCAAGAGGCACGGCCGCGCCGCGTACAGGTTGGGGCCGCGCAGCACGCGCTGGTCCAGGATCTTCATGACAGGGGATTCCTCTTGGTGACGTTGCGGACGAAGTCGTTCAGGGCGGCCGGCGTGTCGCGGGTGGCGCCCGGCGGCAGCTGGTGCGGGTGGTGGATTTCCTCGGGCAGCGCGAAGCTGCTGGCGGTCGGCAGCAGGTGCAGGCGCACGTCGATCAGCTGCGGCGTGCCGCCGGCGGGAATGTCGGCGACGTTCGAGATCATCGTGCGCCCGTCGACCACGGTCACGCTGCCGGCGCCGATCACTTCGATGCCGACGCCCCGCTCGACCACCAGCGCGGTGTCCTCGTCGATGCCGATGCCCAGCAGGTAGGGATTCTGCGCCACGATGGTGAGCAGGCGCGCCAACCGGTGGCGTTCGCTGAAATGCTGGTCGATGACGACCCGCTGCACGAAGCCGAGGCCGGCGCCCAGGCTGACGGAACCCTTTTCCGGCAGCAGGTCGGCCTTGCCGTCGGCCAGCATGTGGCCGCACATGGCGGACGCGCCGGCGCTGGTGCCGCCGATGCAGGCGCCCGATTCCTTCAGCGCGCCGTGCATGGCTTCGTCGAGCAGCGTGCCGCCGATCATGGCCAGCAGGCGCTTCTGGTCGCCGCCGGTCATCCAGATGCCTTCGCACTTGCGCACGCGCGCCGCCAGCCCGGCATCGTTGGCGGTGGCGCGGTCGGGAAGGTCGACGCGGATCACATCGCGCACGCCGATTTCGCGGAACACCTTGTCATAACGCCGCCACATCTCGTCGGGCACGCGGCTGGCCGCCGTGATGACGGCGATCGTACCCTGCGTGCCGCCGCTCAGCTGCACGAAGCGCGACAGGATATCCTTGCTGTTTTCCCGGTCTTCATGGCCGCCGACGATGACGAGGTGGCCGTGCTGGCTGCGGTCGAAATGCCCGTTCGCCTGCTCGTTCACTTGCCGACTCGCTTGCTGGCTCATTTGTTCACCCGCTTGCTCATTCACCTGGCCGCTCATGCGCGCTCCTCCGCGCAGGGCATTTCGCGGTTGCTGTGCATGGCCGCGCCGGTACGGTCGACGGCGATGATGCCCACGTCGATCTCTTGCGGCAGCAGGCCGACGCCGCGTCGCACCGCTTCGCCGATGGCCATGCCGCCGGCGATCCAGCCATACACGGTGTAGGCCAGCAGGTGGCGCACGATGTGCTCGCCGATGCCGGTGATGGCCACCGCGCCGTCGGCGCCGGCGTAGAAGCCGCTGCCGATGATCGGCGTATCGCCGACACGGCCCAGCAGCGACGGCGCCGGGCCGCCGGTGGAGCAGGCCACGGCGAAGTTGCCGGCGCCATCGCGCACCACGGCGCCCACCGTGTCGCACGGCGTGAATGCCGGCGGCGTGTCGTAGTTCCAGTAATCCTTGAAGGCGCGGTTGGCGATGCCCGGCGTGGCCGGTTCGCGGCCGCCGAGCGTGGCCATCAGGCGCGCGTGCTTGGCGCGCTGGCGTTCGCTGATTTCATGGTGGATTTCGAAGCCGGCGGTGCGCGCGAAACGCTCGGCGCCTTCGCCGGCCAGCAGCCAGTGCGGCGTGCCCGCCACGGCCTGTGCCACCAGCACGGGGTTCTTCACGCGCTGCAGGCAAGCCACGGCGCCCAGCGCGCCTTGCGAATCCATCACGGCGGCGTCCATTTCGACGGTACGGCCATCGAGGCACAGCACCGAGCCGCTGCCGGCGTTGTAGCGGCCGTCGTCTTCCAGCGCCACCACGGCGGCGACGGCGGCGTCGAGCGCACTGCCGCCGCCGGTGAGGCGGTCGAGGCCCGTGCGGGCGGCGAACACGCAGCCGTCATCCTGGTCGCGGCTGCCCCCCGCGCCACCGTGGGTGACGACGGTTGCCTGGAGTTGGTGAGTCATGATGTCTTTCAGTGCAGGGGTTTGGAAGCCTTCAGCCAGACGGCCGCGATGCGGTCCGCCTCGGCGTAGGCCGGGGTATCGAGTTCTTCGCCGAACACGTCGGGATCGATTTCCTCGTAGTGCCAGCTCATGCCGGCCTGGGCCAGCAGCGGTTCGATGCGGCGCAGGAACGGGTCGTCGTTGTGGAGCATCGCCACGCCCGTGTACAGCAGCAGGCTGCCGCCCGGCGCCAGGCGGGTGATCGCCTGCTTCGTCAGCGCCAGCGACAGCCCGGCGCCCAGCTCGCCGCCGCCGTGGCGGTAGGCGCGCTCGGACTTGTCGAGCAGGTAGGGCGGATTCGAGACGATCAGGTCGAAGTCTCCCGGCACGTCCGACAGCAGGTTGCTGCGCTGGACGGCGACGTTCGGCAGCCCGGCCAGCTGCGCGTTCACGCGGCACAGGTGCATCGCCCGGTCGTTGATGTCGAGCGCCAGCACCTCGGCATTGGCGCAGCGGCGCGCGATCGTCAGCGCGCCCGGCCCGCCGCCGGCGCCCACGTCGGCGGCACGCCGCACCGGGCGGCCGGTGGCGGCGATCACGGCCAGTTCGGCGCGCAGCGCGCGCGCGAAGCGGTACGTATCGGGGCCGAAGAACACCGCGTCGGCCTCGCTGGTCGGATAGGCGGAATGGAAATACAGCACGCCATCGAGGGTGGACGCGCGCAGCGTGGAGCGCCAGCCGTCGCGGTGCGGCTGCGCGATGCCGGCGCGGACCATCAGCGCCAGCATCTCGGCCGGCAGCGCCTCGGCGCGGAACGGCCGGCTCCAGCCGAAGATGTCGGCCAGGTCGCGCGCCCAGACGTGGTCGCTGCGGCCCTTCACCCTGCTGTGGGTGGCCGGGGTGACCGTGGTGAATCGGTAGCCGGCGGCTTGCAGCGCGCGGCCCAGTTCGAGCAGGGCCGGCGCATCGGGCAATACCCCGGCACGCGGGGCGAGCGGGGCTGCTTCATGGGTGGAACGGTCGGCCGGCGCTGCGGTGGCCGGGAGCCCGAGGTCGGGCAAGCCCCCGCTGGCAGTGACATTCATCATCGTATCCCCTCGTGTCGTTATGCTTGTGGTGTCGTCGTGTGCTGTCGCTGCCGGCGGCGCGGCCGTGTCACTGCAGCAGGCGGGCGAACACCCGCGTGGCCATCAGGCCGGCGGATGTATGGTGCTGGTTCGGCGCCATCAGGCCGATCAGCAGCGCCATGGCCTCGTCCTTGCTGGCCGTGGCGGCCAGCTGGGCCTCGAGCAGGCGCAGTTCGCAGCCGATGGTCTGCCATGCATGCTCGTCGGCGGGGAAGGTATGCCGGATCACGCCGCGCGGCGCGGTGTTGCGGGCCGGCGCCGATTCCAGCGTGTCGAGGCTGCGGCGCAGCGCGCGGTGGCTCGGTACCCGGGCGATGACCGGCTCGCCGCCGTCGCGCGGGGTGACGATCCAGTCTTCCAGCAACTGCTGCTCGTAGGCGCTGAACACGCCGAACATCTCGGCGCGTTCGCCGTGGATCAGCTTCCAGAAGCGGCTGTTCTCGGCGGGCTCGCCACGGCGGATCCAGCCTTGCTGTTCCAGCTTTTCCAGGAACTGCGGGATCTGCGCCGGCTCGGCCAGCCAGTCGTTGATGGTGCGCCCGGCAACGCGGCAGTAATCCGAATGCATGTTCTTGCCGACCACTGCCTTGGCGGCCAGCATGGCGACGGTTTCCCGCTCCAGGTCGAACGCGGCGATCGCTTCCACCGTGCCGACGCCCAGGTCGTTCAGTCGGAAGCCGGCCGCCACGCGCCGCAGGAACGCGGCGCTGTCGCCCACCCGCGGCACCAGGCGCTTCAGGCCTTCCAGCGCCGTGTGGGCGTGGCCGGTATCGGCGTTGTCGACGGTGACGTGCAGCGTGAAGTAGTAGGGATCGATGCCCAGCTCGTTCAATTCGTACGACGTGATCAGCAGGTGCAGCGGCAGCTGCTCGTAGCCCAGGTTGTAGCCGACCAGTTCGGGCAGGAAGTCGTCGGCGCCGGCGGCCAGCGCGAGCTGGATCGCGCCCTGCACGAAGTGCCGTTCCGGCAGATCCTGCCAGTGCTCGCAGCCGTGCTGTTCGAGCAGCTTGCGGTAGATCGTCACGTGGTTCTTGTCCGGTACGCCATTGCCCAGCTCTTCCAGGTAGATGCGGATCAGGGCCTGGTAATCCGGGTCTTGCCAGCGCTCCAGCACGCCGTACAGCCAGGCGCCATCCACCAGCTTGGTGGGCGCCACGGCTTTCAGGAAGTAAAGGGCCTGCGAGCGTGTCTTGAAGAAGCGGCGCGGCGCGCCGTTCTTGCGTGCCGCCAGGTAGGCGCGGTACTCGGTGCCGACGGCATCCGTGTGGCGCGTGATCCATTGCGCCATTTCGTCCAGCGTGGCGGGCAGGTCGCAGGGCAGCGCCGCCGCCTCGGCCAGCCGGGCTTCGAGGTAGTCGGCCGCCAGGGCGGGGTCGGCACCGTCGTACAGGGCGTGGTAAACGGCCCTGGCGTCGCTGGTGTCGATGCCGGTTGCGGGACGTTGGGCGAGGGCGGTAGTAGGCATTCTTGTCTCTTTATTTGGGCGGAAGCGGGAGCTTCCCGGTCGTTGGGATGCAATGCCGGTAGTAAAGCGTTGTCATCTGTATAACGAGTATGCGATGGCACTGCTGCGCTGAGTAGCGGCTAGCATCCCGTGCCCGTGTAAGAGAGGGATTACAGCAATGAGACTTCCACTCATCGAACGCTCTCGTATAATGGTTGCGCCACGCGGTGGCACCGCCGACCGGCGGCATCGGCATCGCCCGGACGGGCGCCTGGAGTGAAACTCATGGCACACATCCACCTTGCCTGGGAAATCGGTGGCGGACTGGGGCACGCCGGCCGGCTGAAGACACTGGCCCGCGTGCTGCTCGCGCGCGGCCATCGCGTCAGCCTGTCGCTGCGCGACCTGGGATATACCCAGCGCGTGCTGGCCGACCTGCCGGTACCACGCTTCCAGGCCCCCGTCTGGCTGCACCGCACCGAGGGCATGCCGCCCAACCATGCCAGCCTGGCGGAGATCCTGCTGGCCGCCGGCTACCTGGAAGTGCCCGGCCTGGCCGGATTGACGGCCGGCTGGCGCGCCCTGTTCGACATGCTGCGCCCGGACCTCGCGGTGGCCGACTATGCGCCCACCGCGCTGCTGGCGGCGCGCACGCTGCACATCCCGACGGCGTCCGTCGGGATCGGTTTCTACAGTCCGCCCGCGGACCGCGCCTTGCCCTGCCTGCGCGACTGGGAAGGCGTGGCGCCGCAGCGCCTGGTGCGCGCCGAGGCGCACCTGCTCAACGTGGTCAATGCCGTGCTGGAAATGCACGGTGCGCCGGAGTTGCTGCACGCCGCGCGGCTGCTGCTGGGCGATGCGCCGCTGCTGTGCACGTGGCCGGAATTCGACCACTATGGCCGCACCGCGGCCGAGGGCGAGTGGATCGGGCCGGTGACGATGCCGCTCGGCGGCACCGTGCCGGCCTGGCCGCCCGGCACCGGTCCACGCGTATTTGCCTATCTGAAACACGATCATCCGGCCCATGGCGCCGTGCTGCAGGCGCTGGTCGACGAGGGTTGCCGGGTGCTGTGCTACCTGCCCGAGGTGGCGGGTGGCCGGCCGGCGCCGCTGGCGTCGCCCGCGATCGCGTATTCATCGCAACCGGTCGCCATCGAGGCCGCGCTGCACGGCGCGGCGCTGTGCGTGTGCCATGCCGGCGACGCGACGGTGGTGCAAGCCCTGCTGGCCGGCGTTCCCGTGCTGCTGCTGCCGATGCACCTGGAGCAGTTCCTGCTGGCGCGGCGGGTCGAGAGCTGGGGCGGCGGCATCAATGGCGCGCGGGTCAAGCCCGATGGCGACTGGCACGGCGCCGTGCGCTCGCTGCTCGACGATGATCGCTTCCGCGCCGCGGCCGCCGCGTTCGCGCACCGGCGCGGCGAACGCACCCTGCTGGAGCGGGCGGAACGGGTAGTGGACCTGTTCGAGCGGCAGGTCGCGGCGGCAGGCAGCTGAAGAAGCGAAACGGCGCGCGACCGGTCGCCAGGGCAGGGCCGGCCCGGCGGCCCGCTGTCGATGGCTACTTCGGCCGCGGCTTGCGCAGCCGCGCATCCGGCGGCACCAGCTTGCCGGCCCGGATCTGCCGCACCGCCTCCGCCACGGCGCGGGCGCTGTTGCGCACTTCCTCCTGCAGCGGCGCATCCCGGTCCAGCGTATCGTGGCTTTCCGCGTATGACTCGTAATAGCCGATGTACCGGTCGAACACGGCCTGCTGGCCGGCGCCGATCAGGCCCATCCAGTCGAGCCAGTCGGCCAGGTTGCGGCGCTGGCTTTCCACGCCCGCCACGTCGCCATGCACCACCACGCCATAGGCCCGCCCGGCCAGGTGCTTCGGGTAATCCCAGCCGCGCAATTCCAGTTCCTTGGCCTGTTCCGCATCCTTGCCGTGCGTGCTGGTCGGATCGGGGTTGCCGCCATCGGCGCACACCAGCCGGTCGATCATCGATTTCAGGGGCGAAGGCGACTGGTACCAGTAGGTGGGGGCGACGATCAGCACGCCGTGGGCCAGCACCCAGCGTTCGTAGATCTCGTTCATCCAGTCGTTGACCTGGTTCAGGCTGTGGTTCGGGTAGCAGCTGCAGGGCCAGTGGCACAGCGGCATCGCCGTCGATACGCAGCCCTTGCACGGGTGGATGTGGTGACTGTACGTGGAAGTGACCAGCGACAGGTCGAGCACGTCGACCTCGATGCCTTCTGTCTCCAGCGCCGTGCGCGCCCATTGCACCATGCGGTAGCTCTTCGACATTTCGCCCGGGCAGGTGCCGTCGTTGCGCGAGGCGCCGCAGATCACCAGCACGCGCGAGGGCGTGGCCGGATCCTTCTGGTGGCGCTCCGCGGCGGCCAGCTTGTCGCTGGCTTCCTTCCACTCCTTGGCCAGGTCGTAGTCCGGGTCGGCGAAGCCCGGGCCGGCCTTCACGGTGACCGGTGCCTTGCGGCTGTCGCAGTAGTTGCGCCAGGCGATTTCCTCCAGCCTGGCGATGTCGCCGCGCAGCGGATCGAAGCGGGGATCGTAGAACGATTGCGTGAACTTGCGGTGGAAGGCTTCCCGGTCCAGCTTGGCGGGCGCCTGGCCAGTGCGTACCTGCGTCATGGTGTCTCCTCCAGTAGCGCCAATGTCGCATCCGCCGCGTTCGGCGATCTGTACGGTACCGTACCGTCCAGGACAGTGTACTGCCGCGCTGTTGTCCCCCGGACGGCCGAGTGGCCTTCATTGCGGGCTCATCTACATCCATGTACACTCGACATTACTATTGCAAGCAAAAGCCCACTCGTGTATTCACCAACGCACATCGATCCGCTCGTCAGTTTCTACAATACCCAGGGCGAGGCGGTGCGCGCCACCATCGTCAACCTGCAGCGCCGCTCGCTCGTGATGGAAGTGTACAACCCGTGGTCGATCATCCAGGTCAGCGAAGTGCTGGGCGAACTGACGGTGCGGATGGGCGAGCGCGCCGTCTACGTCGGCAAGGCGGTGGTGAACAGCATCGTCAACACGGGCCTGACAGCCGTGGTGTCGGCCAGCCTGATCGACGAGTGGCGCGAACTGAGCGAAGTGGCGCTGGCGCCCGGGGTACTGGGCCGCAAGGCGCAGGCCTTCGTCGAGGAGTGGGGCGAGCGCTTCCGCATCCGGCGCGACTACCAGATCATCGTGAATGAAACGCGGGCGTTCCTGGCCAACGCGGCGCGCTGGCTGGAACAGGTGGACCTGTCCGACGTCACGTCCGGCGCGGGGCCCGCGGCGAAATTGCCCGACGAGTACTTCCAGGAACTGGCATTGCCGCTGATGGGCAAGATGAAGGCCTGTTTCGACCAGCTCAATCACGAGGCGTCGCTGGTCGACGAGGCGCTGGCGCCGGCGCACCGCGCGTTCGCCCAGGGCGCCCTGCATCCGCTGATCCTGCGCGCGCCGTTCGTGTTCCGCACGGTGACCAAGCCGCTCGGCTACGCGGGCGACTACCAGATGGTGAACCAGATCCTCGGCAACCCGCGCGAGGGGCCGAACACCTACTTCCAGGTGGTCAACACGGCATTCCTGCAAACCGCCGTGGCCACCGCCCACCGGCACCGCATCGATATCCTCGTGCAGTACCTGATCGGCCTGGCGCAGGGCGCGCGCGCCGCGGGGCGGCCGTTCCGCGTGCTCAACGTGGGCTGCGGCCCGGCCGAGGAAATCGCCCGCTTCCTGGAAAAGTTCGACCAGCCCGAGCTGCTGTCGTTCGAGCTGATGGATTTTTCGGCCGAAACGCTGGACTGGACCCGCCAGCGCCTCGACGCCGTGCAGCGCGCCACCGGCCGCCGCACCCGGATCGACTATGTGCAGGATTCGGTGCAGCAGCTGCTCAAGCGCCGCCAGCCGGTGGACGGCGGCGCCGAATTCGACGCGGTGTATTGCGCCGGCCTGTTCGACTACCTGTCGGACAAGGTGTGCGCGCGGCTCACCAGCCACTTCGCCGCGCGCACGCGGCCCGGCGGCCGGATGCTGGTCACCAATGTGCACAGCGCCAACCCGGAGCGCTTCAGCATGGAGCATATCCTCGAGTGGTACCTGGTCTACCGCGACGAGGCCCGGATGGAGGCGATCCTGCCGGCGCGGCGCGGCGAAACGCACCTGTACACGGATCCGACCGGGGTGAACGTGTTCGCCGAAACCACGGTCCAGCCCTGATGGCCGCCGCCGCGAGACCGATGCGCGGCAGCTACGCGAAGGAGCTGGCCGGTTTCCACCTGATGCAAAGCCGGGCCTGCGCGGTCACCGTGATCGTGCTGGTGCTGCTGGGCTTCGTGCTCGACTTCGCCGTGTATCCGGAGATGATGGGGCGCTTCGCCGTGGCGCGCTTCATCACCAGCATCGGCGTGCTGGCCGGCCTCGGCGTGCTGTACACGGGCTTCGGCAAGCGCCACGTGCACGCCGTGACGTTCGTCTGGCTGACCTTCCCCCAGGCGATGATCGCGTGGATGATCCACGCCACGCAGGGCGAGGCATCGCTGTTCTACGCCGGTATCATCCTGACCATCTTCGCGGTCGGCACGCTGTTCCCGGTCGGCTTCATGTACACGATGGCCTACGGCGTGCTGACGCTGCTGGCCTACTGGATCGCCTGCACCACCCGGCCTGAGGGGGTGACCGACCATGCGCAGTTCCTCTTCCACGCGACGATCATCCTGTTCTCTGTGGCCGCCAGCACGGTGTACACCTTCTACAACGAGCGGGGGCGGCGCCAGCTGTTCGAGCTGAAGGAAGAACTGGCGGAGAAGAACGACGAGCTGGAACACACCAACCGCAGTCTCGCCGAGATCAAGGGCCAGATGCTGCAGCAGGAAAAGATGGCGGCCCTGGGTACGCTGTCGGCCGGCCTGCTCCACGAGGTGAACAACCCCGTCAACTTCTGCCTGATGGCGATCGACGTGGCGCTGGAAGACCCGGTGGCGCAAGGCAGCCCGATGCTGCTCGAATGCCTCGACGATGCCAGGCAGGGCATGCAGCGGGTGCAGTACATCGTGTCGGACCTGAAGACGTTCGCCTACCGCAAGGAACATACCGGCAGCGACGCGTTCGTGCTGGAGCGGGCGGTCGACGCGGCGGTGCGGCTGGTCGGCCATGAAACCAAGGGGATCGCGATCCGGCGCGAGATCGCCGTGGCCACCCTGGTGCAGGGCGACGAGGCGGCCATCGTCGGCGTGCTGATCAACCTGCTCGGAAATGCCGCGCTGGCGCTGCGCAAGGGTGGCACGGCGGCGCCGGAAATCGTCATCGGCGCCTGCGACGACGGTGCGCGCCTGCGCGTCACGGTGCGCGACAACGGGCCCGGCATCGAGCCGGAACACCTGAGCCGCGTGTTCGAACCGTTCTTCACCACCCGCGAGGTGGGCCAGGGCCTGGGGCTCGGGCTGTCGATCTGCTATAGCGTGATCGAACGGCACGGCGGGCGCCTGACGGCGGAGAGCATGCCGGGAGAATGGACCAGATTTACATTCGACCTGCCACGGGCAGGCGGGGAGCGTTGATGGAACAGGTCGTGGAAAGCGGCACGCCGACCGTGCTGTACGTGGACGACGAGGACATGGCCCGCAAGTATTTCGGGCGTGCCTTCGGCAGTGAATACCGGGTGCTGACCGCGCCCGGCGTGGATGCGGCGCTGGCAGTGCTGGCCGACCACGAAGTCGATGTGCTGATTACCGATTACCGCATGCCGGGCAAGGCCGGCAGCGTGCTGCTGCGCGAGGTCGAGCGGACCTGGCCGGGCCTGGTGCGCATCCTGGTCACCGCCTACGCGGACAAGGAAGTGCTGCTGGAAGCGGTGAATGGCGGCGACGTGTTCCGCGTGCTGGAAAAGCCGGTGCGCCAGGACGCCTTCCGCGAGGTGTTGGGCCAGGCCAGCGCGGAAGCGATCCGCCGGGCCCGCGACCGCGCCGCGCGCGACCACGGCCTGCTGGCGGTGGAAGAGACGGTGGCGTTCCTGTCGCATGAACTGGGCGCGCCGCTGGCGACGATCGCCGGCTTTGCGCGCGCGCTGGCGCAGCGGGTCAACGACACCCGGGAGGAGCCGGGCGGGGCGTTCGACCGGCTGCCGGTACGTGCCCAGGTCGGCAACGCCGTGGCCCACATCGACGATAATGCGCGCTATTGCCGGGCGGTGCTCGATGCCCTGGTCGATTCCGTCAAGCGCGCGGCGCTGGCGCCGGCGGCCAGGCTGGCTGGCGGCAGCGCCCACCGGATGGTGACGGCGATGCTGGACTCGTATCCGATGAGTGACGGCGAGCGGGCCGCCGTCACGGTCGACGTGCTCCACGACTTCGCGATCCGCGCGGCGCCGAACTGCGTGGCGCTGGTCTTGTCCGCGTTGCTCGACAATGGCTTGCGCGCGCTGCGCGGCCGGCCTGCACCGCGGCTGCGCGTGACGGTCGGTGCCGGCGCGCGGCCGGCCATCGCCGTCGAGCATAATGGCGCCTGCGCCGCACCCGATATCGTGCACCGGCTGCAGCTCGACCCGGTGCCGATGCACGGCGTGGACGGCGACGGCTGGGACCTGATCTTCTGCAACCGCGTGATGCGTTCGTTCGGCGGCCACCTGCGTGTCCAGCCGGGGACGGCCGCGCTGGACGGCGGGCAAGACAGGGAACGGGACCGCGAATCGGACCAGGAGCCAGGCCAGCAGCCAGGCCAGCAATACCAGAAACAACCCTCTACAAGAATAAGCCGGGGAATGACCGTCACGATGAACTTCCCCGGATCGCCAAAGGAACAAGCATGAGCGACGCCGCCAAATCACTGCCAGCCATCCTGTACGTCGACGACGAGCCGACGGCCCTGAAGTATTTCCAGCGCGCGCTGGCCGCGCAAGCCACCGTGTACACGGCGGGATCCGTCGAGGAAGGCAAGCGCATGCTGGACCAGCATGCCGAGTCCATCGCCGTGCTGGTGTCCGACCAGCGCATGCCGGGCGCGTACGGCAACGAACTGCTGTTCTATGCGTGGGACAGGTACCCGCACATCGTGCGCATCCTGACCACGGCGTACTCGGAAATGGCGCACACCGTCGAAGCGGTCAACCAGGGACAGATCCACCGCTATATCCAGAAACCCTGGGACATCGCCGCGCTGCGCATGGAGATGCGCCAGGCGGTCGAGCTGGCACGGCTGCGGCGCGAGCATGCCCAGCTGCTGCGCGAGAAGCTGCTGATCCGCCAGAAGCAGGCGGTGGCCAACCGCATCGGCACGCTGTACGCCCTGTGCGCCGGCGTGGCCGCCGATGCCGCCGCGGTGCCGGTCGATGCCTACCTGTCGGCGGCGTTGTGCGCCGGCCTGACCCCGCCGGAACCGGACTGGCTGATGATGGATTACTCGGACCTGATCAGTTCCGAAGCCTTCCGCGGCGCCGCGTTCGGGTGCCTGGTGCGGGCCAGGCTCGATGCGCTGGCCGGCGGCGGCGCCGTGCCGGGCGACGTGTTCGGCTTGCTGGAGGAGGCGTTCGACGATGGCTTCCAGCGCAGCGCCGACGGCGGCGTCATCGTGCACACCGCGCGCCTGACCGAATTCCTCGAGACGCCCACCGCCAGCGCGGTGTCGAGCACGCATGCGGCCTGGCTGGCGTTGCTGCTGTGGCTGGGCCGGCACGGCCAGACGCTGCAGGTGTCCGGCGGGCCGGAAGGCGTCCGCGTGCGCCTCGCGCCAATCGATGCTGCGCCGACGCCGCAAGCGCTGGCCGGCTGGATCGAGCAGTTCTGATACTCGTGCGCCCGGCCGGCGGCGCTTTCGCTACCATGGAACAAACATCGACCATGGAGGACATCATGCCGCGAGGTGCCAGCCCGAAACGGGAACAGGAATACCAGAAGCTGGAAAAGCAGTTCGAGAAGGAAGGGCGCTACAAGGGCCGCGAGGAGGAAGTGGCGGCGCGCATCGTCAACAAGCAGCGCAAGCAGTTCGGCGAAACGGAGGGCGCCAAGGCCAAGGACCGGGCCGGCGCGTCGCCCGACCGCAGCGTGCCGATCGCCAACTACGAACACCTGACGGTGCCCCAGGTGAAGGGCGCGCTGGCCGAGCTCACTGCCGCCCAGCGCCGCAAGGTGCGCACCTACGAGGTGAAGCACAAGAACCGCAAGGGTGTGCTGGAGGCGCTCGACCGGCTGCATTGACGCGGCGGGAAAGCGGCCCATGAAGCCGGCGCGGGGCCGTGCCACGGCCCCGCGCGCTTGCTGCCGCGAATCGCGCTCCGTTAGAATGCGCCTCTCGCATTCTCCCTGATCGCCGCCACCCGATGTTCATCCGCCCGCTTTACGCCGCCGCCGTCGCGGCGGTCCTGCTCTGCCCAACCGTCTTCGCCGCCGAAGCCTGCCCCCAGCATTACCTGGAAGGCCAGGCGCCGCGCATCCTCAACGAGAAGCTGGCGCGGGCCACCCGCCCGCTGTGCTACAACGTGTTCGGCGTGATGCACAGCGGTGTCACGCGCACGCCGCTGTGGTCGGCCGAGCACCTGACGCCGCGGCGCATCGCTGCGGCCGAGGACATGTCGCGCGATAACGCCTTCCACGCCGAGAGCCGGTTGCCGAAGGCGCAGCGCGCCGAACTGGCCGACTATGCGCGCAGCGGCTTCGACCGGGGGCACATGGCGCCCAGCGGCAACATGCCGGACGAGACCAGCCAGTACCAGAGCTTCACGCTGGCCAACATGGTGCCGCAGGAAGCCGACAATAACCGGCACGTGTGGGCCGGCATCGAAAGCGCGGTGCGCAAGATGGTCAAGAAGGAGGGCGATTTGTACGTGATCACCGGGCCCGCCTTCCTGGGCAGCGACTTGCGCAAAGTGGGCAACGTACTGGTGCCGAGCCACCTGTACAAGGTGGTGTACAGCCCGCGCCAGGGTGCCGGCGGCGCCTGGTTCGTGGCCAACGAGGCCGACGCCAGGCCGCAGACCATGACGATCGCCCAACTGGAAAGCAGGATCGGCATCGATCTGATACCGTCGCTGACGGCGCGGCAAAAGGCCGTGATGCTGAAGCTGCCGAAGCCCGGCAAGCGCAAAGGATAGAAAGGATAATCCCAGATGAGCAAGAAATTCGTGCCCTACGCGAACGAGGCCGACGTGCTGACGATCGGCGGCCTGACCATCGAGAACCGTCTCGACCGGATCACCATCGATGGCGACGTCGACCTGACGCTGGACCGCAAGGGCCTCGAGCATGCGCGCGCGCTGCACCAGCTGCTCGGCGCGGCGCTGGCGAAACTGGAAGGCCAGAAGGACTTGCCGGCGGCGCTGCCGCCGCCGGCCGTGAAGAAGGTGGCCAATCCGTTCGACTGACGGATCGGCCGCGCTGGCATGAACGTCAAGCCGTGCCGGCATCCGTGGGCACGTCGCTCCGTGCAGGCAGCACGGACACCACGCCGTCGCTGACGGCGACCAGGCCGGCCAGGCGCCCATGCGCCAGCGCCCGGCCGATGCGTGCCTCCGCCTCGGCGCCGGTGCGCGCCATGCCCAGCAACCGGGACACGGCGCGCACCAGTCCGGCCTGGGTGGTGCCGCCCTGCTGGGCCAGCACGTACAGGGCGATATTGCCCAGCTCTTCCAGGCAGATTTCATCGATGGCGCGCTTCGACTCCGGTTCCGCGCCGGGCAGCCGGTAGCCCTCCCACGTGGCCGGGTCCAGCTGCTCCGGCCAGTAGAACACGCCATCCTCGCCGGTGGTCCGCACGCCCGCCGGCAGCAATGCCGCCAGGTGCTTCTCGATGCGCGAACCGGTGCGCGCCAGCCCCCACGCACGAATGATCCGGCGGAACAGTGCCGCCTGCGCCACCGGCCCCTCCTCATGGACGATGCGGTGCAGCTGGTGGCGCAGCTCGGCGGCGGCGGCCGGCTCGTAGAACCGTTCCGGGTCGCCTTTCGGCAGCGTCACCGGCAGGTACAGGGCGGCGCCCGGCGTGGCCTCCGCCTGCACCGTGGCGGGTGTCTCGTCGCCATGCTCCGTCGCGGGCGATGCCTCCTGCTCGACCGGCGCTGACACGGCGGGAGCGGCATCGTCGGCCACTGGCGCTTCGCGCCGCTGCATCAGCCCGTCGAGCTTGGCCAGCAGGGCCGTCAGCGGTGGCTCCGGATCGAGCCACCAGTCGGTGGACCAGACCCTGGCCAGGTTCCAGCCCAGGCTCTCCAGCACATGCTGGCGCAGGCGGTCGCGGTCGCGCGCGGTGGCGCCGGAATGGTAGGAGGGGCCGTCGAATTCGATGCCCAGCAGGTAGCGGCCGGGCGCGCCCGGGTCCACCACGCCCAGGTCGACGCGGTAGGCCGACACGCCGACCCGCTGGTGCACGGTCCAGCCGTGCGCGCGCAGGGCGGCGGCCACCTGGCGTTCGAAGCCGCCGCTCGCCGGCTTGCCTGGGGCCGCGTTCGCACCTGTCGCGGTATCGCCCGGCCGCGCAGCCAGCGCAGGGGAAGAGTGCCGCGCAGCCAGCGCAGCGGGCCCGCGGATGGCGAATTCCAGGTAGTTGCGCAGGTCGAGGACCCCCGCGGCGCGCACCCGCGCCGGATCGATCTGTTCCGGCAGCAGCGTGCTGTAGATGACGACCGCCTGCCGCGCGCGGGAAATCGCCACGTTCAGCCGGCGCTGGCCGCCTTCCAGGTTGAGCGGGCCGAAATTCAGGCTCACCTTGCCCTGGGCATCCGGCCCGTAGGTAATGGAGAACAGGATGATGTCGCGCTCGTCGCCCTGCACGTTTTCCAGGTTCTTGATGAACAGCGCTTCCTGGTCCGGCTGGGCGATGGCGGTGTCCAGTGCCGGATTGGCGCGGCGGCGCGCCTCGAGCAGCCGTTCGATCAGCTGCTGCTGGGCGCTGTTGAAGGTGACCACGCCCAGCGTGTGCCGGCGGCGCGCCGCGTCCAGGTAGTGCTGCTCGATGGCCGCCACGATGGCTTCGGCCTCGGCCCGGTTGGTCTTGCTGCCGCCCCGGTCGTAGACCCCCGGCACGTGCTGGAAGCGCACCGCGGTGTCCGCGGTGACGGGCGAGGGGAAGGTGACCAGCTCGTTGCCGTAGTAAGCGGCATTGCTGAAGGCGATCAGGCTTTCGTGGCGGCTGCGGTAGTGCCAGTTCAGCGTCAGTTCCGGCAGGCCGATGCCGAGGCATTCATCGAGGATGCTTTCCAGGTCCTGCACCTCGCTGTCGGCCGGGCCTTCGCCGTCATCGCCACGGCTGAAGAAGCTGGTGGGCGGCAACTGCTTCGGATCGCCCACGCAGACCAGCTGCCTGCCGCGGGCGATGGCGCCCACCGCGTCCCACACGGGAATCTGCGACGCTTCGTCGAAGATGACGACGTCGAACTGCGCATGGGCGGCGTCGAGGTACTGGGCCACCGACAGCGGCGACATCAGCAGGCAAGGTTTCAGCCGCGGCAGCAGCGTCGGCAGCCCGGCGATCAGCTGGCGGATCGGCATGTGCCGGCGCTGCTTCTGCAGTTCGCGGAGCAGCCGGCCCAGCTCGGAATCGGAGCCGGGCGCCAGCGCTGCCGCGGCGGTGCTGGCGGGAACGCGCGCCGCCAGCGCGGCGACCACGTATTGCTGCGTGAGCTGCTGGAAGCGCTCGTCGGCCTGGCGGAATTCACGGATCTTGCGTTCATGGTCGGCACTGGAAAAGGCGCACAGCACGGGCTCGCGGTCGATCGCCTTGCGCACCCACCAGTTCCGGTAGCTGTATTCGAAATGCTCCGGCACCCGGTCCAGCGCCACCGAGCCCGATTCCAGCGCGGCGACGATGCCTTGAAGGCCGCCCGCGATGGCGCGGGCGCGCACGCCCTGCCACAGGCACCACGGCCGCAGCTGCCGCGCATGCTGCTGCCAGCCTTCGAGGATCGCCGCGATGCGCGCCAACGCGCCCCCGGCGGCGGTGTCGAGGCCCAGGTTGTCGCCGCAGCCGCCCAGGTTCGAGGTATTGCGCAACTGCGTGGAAAACTCGCGCCAGGCATCGCGGTAGGCGGCCAGGCCGGCGCCGAGCGGCGCGTCGCCGGCCAGCAGCGCACGGTTCTCCGTGACATAGGGCAGCAGGCTGGCGCGCAGGGCGGCGGCCAGTTCAGCGTCGCCGCCGGCGAGGCGGACGACGGCATCGGCGAACTCCCTGGCCCAGCGTTCGGCGCGCGCCACCGCTTCCCAGTCGGTGCGGTGGCCGGCGAAGTCGCCTTGCAGCAGCGTGCCGGCCTCGCCCGACAGGCTGGCCAGCGCGGCATCCTGTTCGTTGACCTTGCCCAGCGCGTCGAGCAGGGCCGGCATGTCGGCGGGCGCCGGCGCCTGTCCGTCGCGCCGGTAGCCCTGCAGGCGCTTCAGCAGGGCGCGCCGGGCAAACCAGCTTTTCGGCCACCAGGCCGCCTGCGCGGCCTCCCATTCACGCCGCAGTTCCGCCCCGGACAGCTGCGCGGCATCGTCGGCATACGTGCCCGCCAGCGCTTCCCAGGCGCGGTTGCGGGCCACGCCGTGCTCGCGCAGCACCGCCAGCCGCGCGCGGGCCGCCGTGTCGTGCGCCACCCGCGCCACGCCGGCCGGCAAGCGCGGCGCCTGCAGCAGTGCCTCGGCCAGGCGATCCAGCGCGGCGAAGTCGGCCAGCGACAGGCCATCCGGCGCGGCACCCAGCAAGCGCAGCGGCCCGGTGCTGGCGCCGCCGAGGGCCGTGTTGCGCGCCGCCAGCGCGGTGGCACTGTCGAGCAGATCCTGTTCCCACGACGGCGACCACGCCGCCGTGCCGATGCGGCCCAATGCATGGCCGGCCAGCGTCGGCAGCTGGCTGGCCAGCGCGCCGATCTGCCGGCTGGTCTCGCGCCATGCTTCGAGTTCGCTGCGGGTATGGGCGTCGGGGTCGGGCCAGGAAAACTGCGCGGGGCGTTTCCCGGCATGGTCGATGCAGGTGCCGATGGCGTCGTATATCGTGAGGTCGTTCGGGTGCAGGCGGTGCAGCGCCACGGCCACGTCGTTCAGTTCGCCGCGCAGCGCGGCCAGGCGCGCCGCCTCCAGCTCCCATTCCCTGACGCTGCGGGTGCCGGCCGCGTCGAGCGCGACGCCCAGCTGGCGGATCACGTCGGCCTTCTTCGCCTTCGACGAGTGCAGCTCCAGGCTGAACGGTCCCAGGCCGACCGCGTTCAGGCGGCGCTGCACCACCTCCAGCGCGGCCATCTTTTCCGACACGAACAGCACCGACTTGCCGGCCGCCAGCAGGTGGGCGATCAGGTTCGTGATGGTCTGGCTCTTGCCGGTGCCGGGGGGGCCCTCGATGACGAGGCTGGTGCCGCTGCCGGCCACGCAGATCGCCCGCAACTGCGAAGAGTCGGCCAGCAGCGGCGCGAACAGGTCTTCGGGACGGTGGCTGGCATCGAGCGTGCGGGGTTCGAACCCCAGGGCGGCCGGCGCGAACGCCTCGCCCGGATGCTCGACCAGCTGGGCGACCACGGGGTTTTCCTGCAGTTGCCGGTGGCGGTCCTGCAAGTCCTTCCACATCAGGTACTTGGTGAACGAGAAAATGCCCAGGTGGACCTGCGCGTGCACTTCCCACCCTTTCAGTTCGGCCACGTGCAGCCGGAACGCTTGCAGGATGCCGGCCACGTCGATGCCCTTGTCGTCGGCGGGGAGCACGTCGAACGCCGGCAGCTTGAGCTGGAAATCCTGGGCCAGCTTCTGCACCAGGGTCGGGTTGACCAGGGCTTCGTCATCGTGGCGCGCCAGCCGGAAGCCGCTGCGCACCGACTGGCGGGTGAGCGTGACGGGCACCAGCAGGATGGGCGCCTGTTGGGCGGCCTCGGCATCCGCTTCCTCGCGCCATTCCAGCAAGCCGAACACCAGGAACAGCGTGTTGGCGCCGCCTTCCTCGAGGCTGGTGCCGGCCGCGCGGTAGATTTCCAGCAGGCGGGCTTCGAGCCCGGCATCGTCCAGCCCCGCCGGCACGTCGACGAGGATCTCGTTGCGGCCCAGCGCGTCGGTGGCCAGCGCATCGAGCGGCGTGGCGCCGGCCCGGGCCGTGAAATGGGCGGCGTCGCGCGGGTCCGTGCCGCCCATCAGCACGGGCGCCGCGCGCAGGCGGAACTCCGTGCCGTCGGCCAGCGTGTCCTCGAGCGCGCCGGGGTCTGGGCAGATCACCCGCAGCGTGGTCTTCGCCGGCTTGAAGTTCAGCAGGCGGTTGCGCAGCGTGAGGTCGAGCAGCCGGCTTTTCCAGCGTGCCAGGCGGCCTTCCGGCGTATCGGCCGGCGCCTCGGCGGCCGGCAGCAGCGCCGGGTCGAGCGGCGGCAGCGGCGGCATCGGCTCGATCGCCAGCGTATCCTGTTCGACCACGGGTTCGGCCGCGGCGGGCGCGGTGCGCGAAGGCAGGGGGCGGATGTGCAGCGTGCGCGCACGGCGGATGTCGATCGCGCAGGCAAACGCGGCGTCGTCGGCCAGGTGCTCTTCGCCGGCTACGCAGGCCAGGCGGAGCGGCTGGCGCCGGCCGTCGGCGACACCGGTGGTCTCGAACACCATCAGTTCACCGGAGCGCACGCGCTTGCGCACCGACTGCGCATCGTCCACCAGCGCGGTGGGGAAGCAGGTATCGACCAGCCACACGCCGACCCAGGCGTGGCCCTCCTTCAGCAGCACGACCGGGTGCAGGCCGGCCTGTTCCAGGCAGGCGGCGAACAGCATGGCCAGGTCCAGGCAGGTGGCAACCTTCGTTTCGAGGATGCGTTCGGGCGTACGGATCTTCTGGCCGTCGGTACCGAACGATGCCGGCGGATTGGCGTAGTGCAGGTCCTGCGCCAGCACCGCGCCGTACAGGGCCGAGACCTGCTGCCACACTTTCTCGCGGTTGCGCGACTGGTAGCCGTGCAGGGAAGGACTGCCGGGCGCCTCACGCAGCAGCGTGGCGCCGGCGGCGAGCAGGTGGTCGACCACGCGCGAGTTGGGCATGCAGAAGGCCGCCAGCAACTCCGGCAGCAGCCGGGTGCCGGCCCACTGGTCGTAGGCGAGCACCGTGATGTCATGGCGTGCTTCCAGGGGCGCATGGCCGTCGGCCCGCACGGTCAGCGTCACGCTGGCGCGTTCGGCTTCGTCCAGGCCGCTCAGCCAGGCATGCTCCGGTTTGAGGTCGACCGGTGCGATGGTGCGGGTTTCGCCCGCCGCGAGGTGCTCGAAGCGGTACACCGGGCCGGTGGCGAAGGCGGGCTGGCAGACGATGGCCACGTCGAGATTCGCCAGCGCGGCCGTGCCCGCATTGGTGAGCGCGATGGCACGCACGACCGGCACGTCGTTCTGCATGGCCGCGTAGCCGGTGGTCGCATCGGCGGTGAACGCGACCGCCAGGGGCAGGGCAGGTTGATCGGTACTGGCGGTGTGGTCTGGTGGCATGGGCGGCATTGGCGAGGAGATGGCTGGCTATCCTGCCAATGTTATCAGGAACGATGTCCGGCCGGAAAGAACGGCCGTGCGGTGTCAGCGCATGCGCGTGACGCCGGCTTCGCGCAATGGATGCCAGCCCAGGCTCCGCGCGATCACGCGGCGGTAAGGCGTATCGATGTGGGGCGGGGTGCGGCGCAGGTAGAACTCGGCTGCCTGCCGGGTTTCGCCTTCCAGGCTGGCCAGGAACGCGACCACTTCCGTGGCGGACGGCTTGCGCCCGCCGCTGCCGGCGAATTTGGGTGGCAGGGCCGTCCAGATCGCGGCATCGATGCGCCGGGCGCTCAGCCAGGCGGCGATTTCGTGCTGGACAGGCGCGCCCCCGACGGCGGGAATGCTGCCGATGAATTCCGGATGACCGGGGGCGATCTTCTCGCGCGCGGCCAGCATGGCGCGCGCGGCGGCCAGGTCGGGGGCATCCACGTAGGCCCAGTAGGTGGGCGCCGGCGGCGCGCCGGGACACAGTACCAGCGCCAGCTCGTCGCTGTCATCGCTGTCGCGGGCGAATTCCAGCGGGAGGAGGGCCCCCCCAGGGTGCCAGCCGGACGCCAGCTTCAACGGGCCGGGCTTCCACAGCAGCGAGCCCCAGGCGATGCAGACGATGTTCATACTTGGTGAATGTCATGGACAGGAACGCATTGTAGGGGGCGCCGTGGAAACGCAGAGCACGGCTGGAAGCGGGCCTGGGGCTCAGCGATGGAAGAGGTCTGGACGAGCCCTGGCGGTGCTCGACCAGCTTTGAATCACTAGCGGTGAATGACGACGAGCAGCGCCTTCGCCTCGACCTTGCCGATATTGCGCAGCGCATGCTGCTGGTCGGCTGGATAGCGCGCGGTGCCGCCCAGCTTGACCTTCTTCTTGTGCGCCCCCACCTCGATCTCGATGGCGCCGTGCAGCAGCGTGACGTGCTCGGTGGTGCCCGGGTCGTGCGGCTGCGAGACCAGTTCGCCGCCCGGTGCCAAGGTCAGTTCGTACCATTCGTACTTGCCGGCAAGTTCCATCGGCCCGAGGATGCGCAGCACATAGCCGGCATGATTGCCGGGCAGGGTCGGCGTCTCGTGCGCGTCGACGACGCGGATCGTGTCGACCGGGCGCTGCTCGTCGGCCAGCAGTTCGCCGATCGCCACGCCCAGCGCATTGGCCAGGCGCCACGTGATGGCGATGGTGGGATTGGCCTTTTCGCGCTCGATCTGCGACAGCATCGATTTCGACACGCCGGCGATGCGCGACACGTCTTCCAGCGTCAGGCCGCGTGCAAGACGCAGGCGTTGCAGGGCGGCGCCCACCTCGGGCGGAGCGTTGGCGGCGGGTGGGGCGGGTGATTTCATCATTGGCGGTTGCAAAGTTCAATAAGCTTATGTAGGATTCAGTATATCGAACAAAAGTTCAACATAATGAAAACCGGAGAAAATACAGGAATCGGGGCGAAGTTCGATACCCTGTTCTCCGCGATGCACGGTACAACAGGGCGAACATGCCGGTCAAGCAACCGGCCGCCGCCCCCGCAAGACCGCGCGAACCCAACCCGAGGAAAACCATGAGCACACAAGCGAATTTCTACGCCGGCCTGCGGCACAACCTGGAGCAGCTGCGCGAACAGGGCCTGTACAAGCCCGAGCGCGTGCTGGCTTCGCGCCAGGGCGCGGAAGTGACGGGCGACGATGGACGGACGCTGATCAACATGTGCGCCAACAATTACCTGGGCTTGTCCGGCGAGGAATGGGTGGCGAAGGCGTCGATCGACGCCACCGAACGCTATGGCTACGGCCTGTCGTCGGTGCGCTTCATCTGCGGCACGCAAACCGTGCACAAGCAGCTGGAACAGGCGATATCCGCCTTCCTCGGCACCGAGGACACGATCCTGTATGCCGCCGCGTTCGACGCCAACGGCGGCGTGTTCGAGCCGCTGTTCGACGAGAACGACGCGATCATCTCCGATGCGCTGAACCATGCCTCGATCATCGACGGCATCCGGCTGTGCAAGGCGGCGCGCTACCGCTATGCGCACAACGACATGGCCGACCTGGAAGCCCAGCTGCAGGCGGCCGCCGGCAAGCGCCATAAAGTCATCGTGACCGATGGCGTGTTCTCGATGGATGGCACGATCGCCCAGCTGGACCGGATCGTCGCGCTGGCCGAACAGTACGGCGCGCTGGTGATGATCGACGAATGCCACGCCTCGGGCTTCATGGGCAAGACGGGCCGCGGCACGCACGAGCACCATGGCGTGCTGGGCAAGATCGACATCATCACCGGCACGCTGGGCAAGGCGCTGGGCGGCGCGATGGGCGGCTTCACGTCCGGCCGCAAGGAGGTGATCGAGACGCTGCGCCAGAAATCGCGCCCGTACCTGTTCTCGAACACGCTGGCGCCGTCGATCGCCGGCGCTTCGCTGGCCGTGCTGGAAAAGATCTCCGCATCGACCGAACTGCGCGACCGGTTGCACGAGAACACGGCGTACTTCCGCCGCGAGATCGAGCGCATCGGCTTCACCATCAAGCCGGGCACGCACCCGGTGGTGCCGGTGATGCTGTTCGAGGCGCCGGTAGCGCAGAAATTCGCGGCACGCATGTATGAACTGGGCGTGCTGCTGTCCGGCTTCTTTTATCCGGTGGTGCCGATGGGCCAGGCGCGCGTGCGCGTGCAGCTCTCCGCGGCGCACACCCGCGAGCAGCTCGACAAGGTACTGGCCGCGTTCGCGCAGGCCGGCAAGGAACTCGGCATTCTGAAGGAACAATAATGGAACGGATACTCGTCATCGGCGCCAACGGGCAAATCGGCAGCGAACTGGTGGAAGCGTTGTCGCTGAAGCATGGCGCGGACAATGTGTTTGCCACCGATATCTCGCCGAACAACGTGTATGGCGCCGCGCAATACCAGGTGCTGAACGTGCTCGACGAAGAAGCGCTGGCGCAGCTGGTCTCGTCGCAGGACATTACGCAGGTCTACCAGCTGGCCGCGATGCTGTCCGCTACCGGCGAGCAGGCGCCGCTGAAGGCATGGAAGCTCAACATGGATGGCTTGCTGAACGTCCTCGAGATTGCCCGTGAACGTGGCGAGATCGGCAAGCCCCTAAAGGTGTTCTGGCCATCGTCGATCGCGGCGTTCGGCCCGAACACGCCGCAGGACGCCACGCCGCAGATGGCGGTGATGGACCCGACGTCGATCTACGGCATCAGCAAGCTGGCCGGCGAACGCCTGTGCGAGTACTACCACCTGAAATACGGGGTCGACGTGCGCAGCATCCGCTACCCCGGCATCATCAGCTACAAGTCGCCGCCCGGTGGCGGCACCACCGACTATGCGATCGCGATTTTCCATGCGGCGCTGCGGGGCGAGCGCTATGAATGCTTCCTCGGCCCGGATACCACGCTGCCGATGATCTACATGGCCGATGCGATCCGCGCCACGCTCGAACTGATGGAGGCGCCGGCGGAGCAGGTGAAGATCCGTTCGTCGTACAACGTGGCCGCCGTGTCGTTCTCGCCAGCGCAACTGGCCGCGGCGATCAAGGCCAGCGTGCCGCGTTTCGCGGTCTCCTACAAGCCGGACAGCCGCCAGCAGATCGCCGACACGTGGCCGCGCAGCCTGGATGACAGCGCGGCGCGGGCCGACTGGGGCTGGCAGGCCCGCATCGGCGTCGACGAGATCGTGCGCGACATGCTCGCCAACATCGACGTGAAAGTCAGCCAGGCCGCCTGAGGCCCGCCACGCCATCTTCACTATTACTATAAAGAGAGACAAAGATGGACATGAGCGTATTCGATCTGTTCAAGATCGGCATCGGCCCCTCCAGTTCGCACACCGTGGGGCCGATGGTGGCCGCGCGCCGCTTCCTGCTGGACCATGGGCCGCTGGAGGACGTGACCGGCGTGACGGCCGAGCTGTATGGCTCGCTGGCGCTGACCGGCGTGGGCCACGGTACCGACACGGCCGTGATCCTGGGCCTGATGGGTGAAACGCCGCAGGGCGTCGATCCTGGCCGGGTCGACGAGATGCTGGCGGAGGCGCAGCTGAGCGGCGAACTGAACCTGCTGGGCGTGAAGACGGTGCCCTTCGTGCGCGCCCGCCACCTGGTCTTCCACAAGACCGAGAACCTGCCCGAACACCCGAACGGCATGCGCTTCACGCTGCACCGCGCCGGCGGCGATACCAGCAAGGTGTATTACTCGGTTGGCGGGGGCTTCATCCGCGCCGAAGGCGAGGGCGCCGCGCCTGGCAATAAGTCGGGAGAAAAGCCGGCGGGCGAGCCGGCGGTGCCCTATCCGTTCGACACGATGGCGGACCTGCTGGCGCACGGCGCGCGCACGGCGTTGACCATTCCGCAGATGCTGCGCGCGAACGAACTGGCCCACATGCCGGCCGAACAGCTCGACGCGGGCCTGGACCGGATCTGGCAGGTGATGCGCTCTTGCATCGCGCGCGGGCTGGAAACCTCCGGCCAGCTGCCGGGCGGCCTGAACGTGAAGCGCCGCGCCGCCAAGCTGTGGCAGCAGGCGCAGGGCGCCGACCGCGCCAACGAACTGCCGCACGATGCGCTGAATGGCGTGTCGCTGTATGCGATGGCCGTCAACGAGGAAAATGCCGCCGGCGGCCGCGTGGTGACGGCGCCCACCAATGGCGCGGCCGGCATCATGCCCGCCGTGCTGAAATACTACGCCGAGGATTGCAAGCCGCTCGACCCGGTGCGGGGCGTGCGCGAATTCCTGCTGAGCGCCGCGGCGATCGGCATGCTGTGTAAGCGCAACGCCTCGATCTCCGGCGCGGAAATCGGCTGCCAGGGCGAGGTGGGCGTGGCTTGCGCGATGGCCGCCGCCGGCCTGGTGGCCGCGCTGGGCGGCTCCAACGCGCAGATCGAGAATGCCGCCGAAATCGGCATCGAGCACCACCTGGGCATGACCTGCGATCCGATCGGCGGGCTGGTGCAGATCCCCTGCATCGAGCGCAACGGCATGGGCGCCGTGAAGGCCATCACCGCCGCTTCGCTGGCGCTGAAGGGCGACGGTACCCACTTCGTCAGCCTCGACGAGGTGATCGAGACGATGCGGCAGACCGGCGCGGACATGGGCGCGAAGTACAAGGAAACCTCGCTGGGCGGCCTGGCCGTGCACGTGGTGACGGTGAATCACGCGGCTTGCTAGCTGGCTGGCGGATTTCGCTTGGCTGCGGAGCTGCAACGGGTTGGCGATCAGCACCGTGACATGCCAGTAGTGCCTGCGAGAACCCAAGGACGAAATGCTGGGGTCAGACCCGGCGGGTCTGACCCCGGGTCTTGCACTTGGGGTGGATTATCCAAGAGGCTTGGCAGCAATCCACCTCTGGCGGGACAGACCCCGACTGCTTGCCAGCCAACGATTGCCGGAACAGGCGCCAGTCCGCCGCCGCCGCGGACGCCGCCCGATACAACATAAAATTCGAAAAGCTGGCAAATTTCGCAAAGAAACTGCGGCCGCACTATAATAGAAATCCCTCTTCTGTGCATAACCGGATTACCAGAACCATGCAATATGTGTCCACCCGCGCCGACGTGTCGGCCGCCGAAGTGTCTTCCCAGCCATCTCCTGCACGTTTTTCAGACATCCTGTTGGGTGGCCTCGCGCCCGATGGCGGCCTGTACCTGCCCAGCGAATACCCGCAAGTGACCGGTGCCGAGCTCGATGCGTGGCGCAAGCTGCCGTATGCCGATCTGGCCTTTGCGATCCTGGGCAAGTTCGCCACCGACATTCCGGAAGCGGACCTGAAGGCGCTGGCGCAGAAGACCTATACGGCCGACGTGTACCGCAATGCGCGCGAAGGCGAGAACGCGGCGGACATCACCCCGCTGCGCGTGCTGGAAGAAAGCGACGGCAGGAAGCTGGTGCTGCAGGCGCTGTCCAACGGTCCCACGCTGGCCTTCAAGGACATGGCGATGCAATTGCTCGGCAACCTGTTCGAGTATGCGCTAGCCAGGCAGGATGCGCAGCTGAACATCTTCGGCGCCACCTCGGGCGATACCGGCAGCGCCGCCGAATACGCGATGCGCGGCAAGCGCGGCATCCGCGTGTTCATGCTGTCGCCGCACAAGAAGATGAGCGCATTCCAGACGGCGCAGATGTTCAGCCTGCAGGACCCGAACATCCTGAATATCGCCGTCGAGGGTGTGTTCGACGATTGCCAGGACATGGTCAAGGCCGTGTCGAACGACCTGGAGTTCAAGGCGCGCTACAAGATCGGCACCGTCAACTCGATCAACTGGGCCCGCGTGGTCGCGCAGGTGGTCTACTACTTCCGCGGCTACCTGGCCGCGACCACGTCGAACGACCAGAAGGTGTCGTTCACGGTCCCGTCGGGGAACTTCGGCAACATCTGCGCGGGCCACATCGCCCGCATGATGGGCCTGCCGATCGACAAGCTGGTGGTCGCCACCAACGAGAACGACGTGCTCGACGAATTTTTCAGGACCGGGATCTACCGCGTGCGAAAGTCGGCCGAGACGTATCACACGAGCAGCCCGTCGATGGACATCAGCAAGGCCTCGAACTTCGAGCGCTTCATCTACGACCTGGTGGGCCGCGATCCGGCGCGCGTCAAGGCGCTGTTCACGAAGGTGGAAAGCGATGGCGGCTTCGATCTTTCCGGTGGGCCGGGCAGCGACGGCGACGAATTCGCCAAGGTCGCGCAGTACGGCTTCAAGTCCGGCAAGTCGACCCATGCGGACCGCCTGCAGACGATCCGCGACGTGGCCGACGACTACGGCATCGTCATCGATACCCATACCGCGGACGGCATTAAGGTCGCCAAGGAGCACCTGGAGCCGGGCGTGCCGATGATCGTGCTGGAAACCGCGCTGGCGGCGAAATTCAACGAAACGATCCTGGAAGCGCTGGGCGAGGATGCCGAGCGTCCGGCCGGCTTCGAGGATATCGAGTCGCTGCCGCAAAAGTACACGGTGATGCCGCCCGACGTCGACAAGATGAAGGCATATATCGCCGCCAACGTCGACGCCGCCGGCACGGCCCTGTGACATGACGGGCGCGCGCAAGCCGATGCTGTCGCGCCAGCAGGCGCTGGACTTCCTGCTGGCGGCCTGCCGCCCCGTGGCGGAGATCGAGACGGTGCCCACGCTGGAGGCCAGCGGCCGCGTGCTGGGCGCCGACTGCGTGTCGAGCCTGGACGTGCCGGCGCGCGACAACACGCAGATGGATGGCTATGCGGTGCGCGCCGCCGACTGCGCGGGCGGCTCCGCCACGCTGCCGATCACTTTACCCATCTCGCAGCGCATTCCCGCCGGCCATGTCGGCGAGCCGCTGCAGCCCGGCACGGCCGCCCGCATCTTCACCGGCGCATTCATCCCGGAAGGGGCCGACGCGGTGGTGATGCAGGAGCAGTGCGAGGCGCAGGGCGACACCGTTGCGATCCGCCATGCGCCGGTGCCCGGCGAATGGGTGCGCCGCGCCGGCGAGGATATCCGCAACGGCAGCGTGATCCTGCCGGCCGGTACCCGGCTGCGCAGCCAGGAACTGGGGCTGGCCGCCTCGATCGGGCTGGCCAGCCTGCCGCTGCTGCGCCGCGTGCGCGTGGCCGTGTTCTTTACCGGCGATGAATTGACCATGCCGGGCGAGCCGCTGGCGCCGGGCGGCATCTACAACTCGAACCGGTTCACCTTGCGCGCGCTGCTGGAGAACCTGGGCTGCGACGTGACCGATTTCGGCATCGTGCCCGACAGCCTGGAGGCCACCCGCGCCGTGCTGCGCCGGGCCGCCGCGGGCAGCGACCTGATCATCACGTCCGGCGGTGTATCGGTCGGCGAGGAAGACCATGTGAAGCCCGCCGTGGAAGCGGAAGGCAAGCTGGCCATGTGGCAGATCGCCATCAAGCCGGGCAAGCCGCTGGCGTTCGGCGAAGTTGGCGATGCCTTCTTCATCGGCTTGCCGGGCAATCCGGTATCGAGCTTCGTGACGTTCCTGCTGTTCGTGCGGCCATTCCTGCTGAAACTGCAGGGCGTGCACGCGGGCAGCGAGCCGCGCGTGTTCCCGCTGCGCGCGGACTTCGACTGGAAAGGCGACCGCCGCAACGAATTCCTGCGCGCCCGCATCAATGCCCACGGCGGCCTGGACCTGTTCCCCAACCAGGGCTCGGGCGTGCTGACCTCCACCGTGTGGGGCGATGGCCTGATCGACAACCCGGCCGACCAGCCGATCAGCGCCGGCGACACCGTGCGCTTCATTCCGTTCAACGAACTGCTGTATTGACCGAACTGCTGTATTGATATGCGAATCAACCTGAAGTTTTTTGCCAGTGTCCGTGAAAAGCTGGGCAGCGGCGGCGAGACCATCGACGTGCCGGCCGATGTCGGCACGGTGGGCGCGCTGCGCGACCTGCTGGTCGCCCGGGGCGGTGCGTGGGCCGAGGCGCTGGGCGAAGGGCGCGCCTTGCGAATGGCCTGCAACCAGCGCATGTGCGACGGCGACGAAGCGCTGAGCGAGAACGCCGAGGTTGCGTTCTTCCCGCCGGTAACGGGCGGCTGAGTATTTACGACGGGTCCTGAAGCCCGGCCGTTTGCCTCGGTTACTTCTTCTTCCGGCGCGGTGCCTGCGCCGCGGCGGGCTTCGGCAGCACCGCGTCGCATGCCGCGCAGGCCAGCGCCTTGCGGTAGCGGTTCCACGCGGCGCCCGTGAAGATCGCCGCGGCCACCGCGGCCCAGATGGCGGCGCTGGCGATGTCCGCCGGCGCCGTGGTGCCCTTGGCCCATTCCACCGCGGCCAGGATGGCGAACAGCGGCACGGCCGCGAGCAGGTAGCGTTTGATCCAGAATAGCGGGCCCATGGCGTCTCCAGCGGTGATTTTCCCAGCAAGGCCACCAGTATGCCGGGGCGGGGCGCGTTTTGCACTACAATCTCGCTCCTCATGATGACCCCTGCATCCCCCGACACTTCCTGCCCGCGCGTGGCGATCGTCGGCGGCGGACCGGCCGGCCTGATGGCAGCCGAAACGCTGTCGCGCACCGGCGCGTTCGACGTCCACCTGTACGACGCGATGCCCTCCGTCGGCCGCAAGTTCCTGCTGGCCGGCCGCGGCGGCATGAACATCACCCACGCCGAACCCTACGAACAGTTCGTGGCGCGCTATGGCGCCCGCGCCGCCGCGCTGCGGCCGATGCTGGACGCGTTCGGCCCCGATGCCGTGCGCGACTGGGTGCACGGCCTGGGCATCGATACTTTCGTCGGTACCTCCGGCCGCGTGTTCCCGACCGAGATGAAGGCCGCGCCGCTGCTGCGCGCGTGGCTGCACCGCCTGCGCGAGGCGGGCGTGCATTTCCACCAGCGCCACCGCTGGACCGGCTGGGCCGGCGACGCCCTGCGCTTCGCCACACCGGACGGCGAACGGCTCGTCGGCGCCGACGCCACCGTGCTGGCCCTGGGCGGTGCCAGCTGGGCGCGGCTGGGCTCCGACGGCGCGTGGCTGCCGTTGCTTGCGTCGCGCGGCATCGGCGTGGCGCCGCTGCGGCCGGCCAACTGTGGTTTCGACGTGGGCTGGAGCGCGCTGTTCGCGGAACGGTATGCCGGCCAGCCGCTGACCACCGTGGCCGCGTCATGGACGGACGGGAACGGGCAGCCCGTCCGCAAGCAGGGCCAGTTCGTCGTCACGGCGACGGGCGTCGAGGGTAGCCTCATCTATGCGTTGTCGGCGCCCGTGCGCGACCAGATGACATTGCACGGCAGCGCTGTCGTCGAGCTGGACTTGCTGCCGGATTTGCCGGCCGACCGCGTGCTGGCCGAAGTGGCGCGGCCGCGCGGCTCGCGGTCGATGTCCAGCCACCTGCAGGGCCGGCTCGGCATCAAGGGCGTGAAGGTGGGCCTGCTGCACGAATGCTTGGGCAAGGAGCAGTTCGCCGATCCCGTGGCGCTGGCCCGTGCCTTGAAAGCCTTGCCGCTGACGCTGCGCGCGCCGCGGCCGATCGACGAAGCCATCAGCAGCGCCGGCGGCGTGGCGTTCGAGGCGCTGGAGGGCACCATGGTGCGCGCCTTGCCGGGCGTGTTCGTGGCCGGCGAGATGGTGGATTGGGAGGCGCCGACCGGCGGCTACCTGTTGACGGCCTGCCTGGCGGGCGGCGTGGCGGCCGGCGCCGACGTGGCGCGCTGGCTTACTCGAACGTGACTTCCCCGGAGCCGTTCCGGCTGACGCTGCGCTCGTCCGGATTGCCGTAGACGGTCACATCGCCGCTGCCGGCCACGGCGACCGCGGCCGATTCGCGGGCGAACACCTCTGTGGTACCGGAGCCCTTGACTTCGACCGCCACGGTATTCGATGCCATGTGCTGCGCATCGATGGTGCCCGAGCCGGTCAGTTCGGCATCCAGTTCGGCGCAGCTGCCCGAGGCGCTGATGGAACCGGAGCCGAACAGCGCCAGCCGCACAGCTTCGCCGCTGCCCGATTTGAGGTCCAGTCCGCCGGTGCCGTGCACGGCGGCGTTCACATGCCGGTAGCGGCCCGAGAACGCCAGGTTGCCCGAGCCGTTCAGGGTGATCGTCAGCCGTTCGCCCGAGAAGCCGGTGATCGTGCTGTCGCCGCTGCCGCGGATGTCGACCGACTGAAGCGAGGGCAGCACGGCTTCCACCTGCAACGGGCGCTTGTGGTGGAACAGCATGCCGGTGGTGGCGATGTGCAGGGTGCCGTTTTCCTGCGAGGTGGCGACGTTGCCGAGCAGGCGCTGTTCGCCGCGCACTTTCAGCGAGGGCGTGCTGCCCTGGCGCAGCACCAGGTCGATCGGCCCCTGCAGTTCAATGGCCGTGATGCCGTGGCCGATCTCGCGCACGTCGGTGCGGGTGACGCGGCCGGCAGTGGTCGACGGATTGGCCACGCCCTGGGCGCGCAGCATCGTATACGACACGCCGATCAGTCCCAATGCCAGCACGAACAGCGACAGGCCGACCTTGACGAGGGTACGGATACGCATCACCGGCCCCGCAGCAAGGCGTGGTTCATCTGCACGTAGCGGCGCAGGCCGATGGCGCTGTAGCGCGTGACCACCAGCGACAGCAGGAACAGCGCGATGCCGCCCACCACCAGGCCGAAGCCGATCAGGGTCTGCGTGGCGCGCGAGGCGCCTTCCGGATCGATCGAGATGCGCACGCTGCCGTCGGCCATGGCTTCGGCATTGTCCAGCAGGCGGCCGGAGCGGCTGGCTTCCTCGTCGAGCTCGTGCTCCAGGTCCGGCGGACGCAGCTGGTCCACCTGGATGCCGCGCTCGCCGATCGACACCCGGGTCTGCAGGCGATCGCGCGCGGCGCGGTCTTCGACGACATGGCGCAGAGGGCCGGCCAGAATCATTTCGTTGGCCCCGGCCAGGCCGCTGGCGGCGACCGCGATGCCACTCATGTAGAACGCGAACGAACAGGCATACACGGCGAGCAGCAGCGCGGCGAATACGGCCGCCGGCACCACCATGAACAGGTTGAACACGGCCAGGCCGGCGAACGACGCCAGCATCCGGCCGAAACCGGCGGGCGTGCGCTTTTGCTCGAAGGCCTGCAGGTGCACGTTGGCGCGCAGGGTCATCGCGATCTTGCGCGGGTCGTCCAGCTCGGCCGCGATTTCGGCCTCGCTGCGCCCCGCCACCAGCCCGTCGATGAAGCGCTGCTCGTAGTAGGCCAGCGTGCGGGCCACCGTTTCCGGTGGCAAGCCCGTCATGGCTTTCCTCAGCGCGTCGAGATAATCCTGCTTGCCCATCGGGTCGTTCCTAGTTCATTGCCAGTTGCAGCGCCACGGGTTGGCCGTGGGCGTCGATCTGGACGATCGCCGCTGCGCTTAGCAGCACGATGGCCAGAACGGCAAGCGTTGTCAAAGTCAGTCGCATATCCAATCCTCCGATGTTGCCACTGTATGGAGGTGGCAAGGAACATGCCAGCAAGCTGCGACAGGCTGCAGGAAAGGGCGACCAGGCGGCATGATGGGGGGACAGGGCGGCGCGGGACAGCATTGCAGCGGACAGCGTTGCAGCGGACAGCATTGCACTGGACAGGGCGGGGGCAGGGCGCACGTTGTCAGCGCAGCAGCGCGGCGGCGGCCAGGCCGCTGCGCACCGCCATTTCCAGCGTGGCCGGGTATTCGCCCGCCGTGTAGTCGCCGGCCAGTACCAGGCCGTCCAGCGGCGTGGCGTTGGCGGGGCGTACCAGCCCGGCCGTGCAGGCATAGGTGGCGCGTTTCTCGGTGACGACCTTCAGCCAGGCCGGACTGCCCAGTTCCGGGCGGCCGAACGCCTGCGCCAGCTGGGCGGCGACGGCCTGCGCCAGTTCCTGCTGGGGCAGGGCCGCGGCTTCGCCCGACGCGCTGACGACCACCGCCAGCAGCCCGGCCTGGGCCGGATCGAGCTGGCCGCGGTCGAACACGAACTGGCCCCAGTGCCCGGCGGCCGGTGCGTCTTCCAGCGCGAAGAACGGCTGCGGCAGGCGGAGGCCAGCACCGTACTGGAGATAACAGGTGGTGATCGGCTCGTAGGTGAACGCCGCCAGTTGCTCGACCAGCGGCGCGGCCGCCGGCAGGGGCGCCAGCAGCGCGGCGGTGGCCACGGGCGGCGCGGCCAGCACGACCTTGTCGAAAGCTTCGCCATCGAGCAGCCAGCGGCCGTTGTTCTCCTGGAGTTGCGAGACTTTTGCACCTAACCGAACGATAGCGCCACGTTGCTGCAACCACTGCGCGGCGGCATCCGGGAACAGGGCCGACAGGTCGTGGCGCGGCAGCAGCATGTCCGATGCCTGGCGGCGCGCGCCCAGGCTGTCGCGCAGCACGGCCAGGAAGACTTTCGCGGACGCGCTTTCCAGCGGCGTATTCAGGGCGGCCAGGCACAGCGGCCGCCACATCAGGTTGACGAGGCGGGGCGTCTGGCTGAAGCGCTCCAGCAGCTCCGCGACAGGGCAGTCATTGTCGAGGCTCCAGCCCATCCAGCGGGCGGCCGTGGAGAAACGCGCCATGGCCAGCTTGTCTTCCCGGTCGAGTCCCTTGGCGCCCAGCAGCGCGAACGCCAGGTGCAGCGGCGCGGGCAGCTGCGGCGCGACGAATTGCATGCCGCCCGGCGGGTAGCGCATCTGGAGCGGCACGGACAGTACGGCGCGGCCGCGGTCGATGCCCACGGTGCGCATCAGTTTGAGCGAACTGGCATAGGCGCCCAGCAGGATATGCTGGCCATTGTCGAGGGTACGGCCGGCCACGTCGATGCGGCGCGCGCGGCCGCCCAGTGTGCGCGCGGCCTCGAACAGCGTGACGGCGGCGCCGCGGCGCACCAGTTCGACGGCGGCCGCGCAGCCGGACCACCCGCCGCCCACCACGGCGACGTTCAGCATGGGCGCGCCATCGTCATCCGCGGACGTAGGTCTTCCAGGCCAGCCACAGTTTGCGGATCGGCGTCAGCGAAATGCGCTGCGTGAGCACGTGGTAGCCGTCGCGCTCGATCTCGTCGAGCACGGTGCGGTAGATGGCCGCCATGATCAGGCCCGGGCGCTGGGCGCGGCGGTCTTCCTTGGGCAGCAGGGCGAAAGCTTCCTCGTACGAACGCTGGGCGCGCTCGGCCTGGAAGGCCATCAGCTTCGTGAAATTGTCCGTGTGGCGGGCGTTCAGCAGGTCCGCCGCCGTCACGCCGAACTGCTGGAGTTCGTTGATCGGCAGGTAGATCCGGCCCTTGCGGGCATCCTCGCCCACGTCGCGGATGATGTTGGTCAGCTGGAACGCGTGGCCCAGCTTCTCCGCGTAGCGCAGCGTTTCCGGGCGCGTAGCGCCGAAGATGCTGGCCGACAGGATGCCGACCACCCCGGCCACGTGCCAGCAGTATTTCGACAGGCCCGCGTAGTCGAGGTAGCGGGTCTGGTTCAAGTCCATTTCCATGCCGTCGATGATGGCCTGCATGTGTTCCTGCTGCAGGCCGTACGGCGCTACGTGCGGCTGCAGGGCCTTGGTGACCGGGTGGCTGGGCTTGCCCTCGTACATGGCGGCCATCTCGGTGCGCCACCAGGCCAGCTTGATGCGGGCCAGCGATTCGTCGCTGCATTCGTCGACCGTGTCATCGACTTCGCGGCAGAACGCATACAGCGCCGTGATCGCGCGGCGCCGTTCGGGCGGCAGGAACAGGAAGCTGTAATAGAAACTCGAGCCGCTGGCGGCGGCTTTCTGCTGGCAGTAATCGTCGGGAGACATGTAATTATTTGGCAATATTGCGCGATTGAAGGCGCTATTCTAGCGGCAAGGGACGCAGCGCGCGCCAGAAAACTTTCAGCCAGTCGGCGCGGCGCAGCACCGGGCGGCGCCGGAACACGTCGTAATCCACCTGCTCGATCGCTTCCAGGATGCGCAGGCCGCCATGCACCACCAGCCGCAGTTCCAGGCCGATACGGCCCGGCAGCCGCCACGCCAGCGGCGCGCCGGCCAGCATCAGGGCGCGGGTGCGCTCGACCTCGAAGCGCATCAGCGCGCGCCACTTGCCGTGCGCGGCCGGGTTGTCCAGGTGGGCCGGCGAGATGGCGAAGCGGGCCAGGTCGTCCATCGGGATGTAGATGCGTTCCTTGTGCTGGTCGACGGCCACGTCCTGCCAGAAGTTGATCAGCTGGAGCGCCGTGCAGATCGCATCGGAATCGCGCACGTTGTCCGGCGTCGCGGCGCCGTACAGGTGCAGCATCAGCACGCCGACCGGGTTGGCCGAGCGGCGGCAGTAGTCCAGCAGTTCGTCGTACGACTGGTAACGGGTGACCGTCACGTCCTGCCGGAACGCGGAGAGCAGGTCGTGGAAAGGCTTGAAGGGCAGGTCGTGCGCGGCGATCGCGGCCGCCAGGCGCTCGAATACCGGGCCGGGCGGCGGCGCGCCCAGTTCGATATGCACCAGCGCCGCTTCGTACTCGGCCAGCGCGGCGAGGCGCTGCGCGGGCGTCGCATCGCCCTCGTCGGCGACGTCGTCGGCGCCGCGGGCGAACGCATAAATGGCCTGCACGGCAGGGACGAGCCGGCGCGGCAGCAGCAGCGACGCGACGGGAAAGTTTTCATAATGGTCGACTGCCATGGGTGTGGGCGCGGCTAACTGACGCGAAAGTCATTTTCAAAGTCAGTCGCCACGACTATAATTTTCATCTCATTTTGTAAATTAATGTACGGAAAGTCATCAATTCAGCCCGCCATGATAGTGGCTAAGCGTGCCCGCCGCAATCGCAGCCGGAATGTCGCGTCCGGTGACCGGGCGACGGCGGCTGGGCTGGCGGCCAGGCTGCGGCCCGGCGTGCTGCCGGCTTGCCGGCTTCGTTGATGGCCCGGCGTACGGCCATGAGTGCAGGCTTGATTGCAGCCCGGCGTTGCAGCGCAACTTTGCAGCGCCATCTCTAAGAGTGAAGGAAAGTCCCGTGCAAGTCCTGAAGCCCTACCTGATCGCGGCGATCGCCGTGCTGCTGGCCGCCTGCTCGGAAGCGCCGGAAAAAGCCGCCGATGTGCGGCCGGTGCGCGCCATCGTGCTGCAGAGTTCCGATGTGGACGTGAACGCGGAATTCTCCGGCGAGGTGCGCGCCCGCTACCAGTCGCAACTGGCGTTCCGCGTGCCGGGCAAGATCGTTTCGCGCAAGGTCGACGTGGGCACCAGCGTGCGCAAGGGCCAGGCGCTGATGCAGCTCGACCCGCAGGATTTGCGGCTGGGCCAGGCGCAATCGCTGGCCACGCTGCGCGCCGCGGAAACCACCCGCGACCTGGCGGCGGCGGACGTGAAGCGCTATCGCGAACTGCGCGCGCAGAACTTCGTGGCCCAGGCGGTACTGGACGAAAAAGAATCGGCGCTGCGCGCGGCCGAGGCGCAGGTGGATGCGGCACGCGCCGGCTACCGCGAGCAGTCGAACCAGACGGGTTACGCCAACCTGGTGGCGGACATGGATGGCGTGGTCACGCAGGTGGCGGCGGAGGCCGGCCAGGTGGTCGCCGCCGGAACGCCCGTGGTGACGGTGGCCCGCACGGATGACAAGGAAGTGGTGTTCGGCGTGCCGGAAGACCGCGTCGATGCGCTGCGCCAGATGAGCGACGTGCATGTGCGCCTGTGGGCCGCGCCTGGCCAGGCGGTGCCGGCCAAGATCCGCGAAGTGTCGCCGGTGGCCGATCCCGCCACGCGCACGTACGCTTTCAAGGTGACGCTGCCGCAGACGCTCACGCAGGCCAAGCTGGGCATGACGGCTGTGGTGCAGTTCGCGTCGAAGGGCCAGCCGAAGATCAAGGTGCCGCTGTCCGCGCTGTTCCATGAACGCAATGCCACGTCCGTCTGGGTGGTCGAGAACGGCGCCGTGAAGCTGGTGCCCGTCACGGTGGTGGCCGCCGATGGCAACGAGCTGGTGCTGGGAAGCGGCGTGAGCGCCGGCCAGACGGTCGTCACGGCCGGCGTGCACCTGCTCAAGCCGGGCCAGAAGGTGCGCATCCTCGGCGCGGATGTGCCGCGCGCGCCGGTGCCGAAGGGCGCCGCGCCTGCCGCCGAGGGGGCGCGATGAGAGGTTTCAACCTGTCGCGGTGGGCCCTCGAGCACATTCCGCTGACGCGCTACCTGATCGCCGTGATGCTGATCGGCGGCATGCTCAGCTACCAGAACCTGGGCCAGGACGAAGACCCGCCGTTCACCTTCCGGATCATGGTGGTGCAGGCGTTCTGGCCGGGCGCCACGGCGCTGCAGATGGCCAACCAGGTCACCGACAAGCTGGAAAAGAAGCTGCAGGAAACGCCGTACATCGACGAGATCAGCAGCTATTCCAAGCCGGGGCAGACGCTGATCATGCTGAGCCTGCGCGAATCGACGCCACCGAAGGAAACCGGCAACGCCTGGTACCAGGTGCGCAAGAAGGTTGGCGATATCGCCGGCACGCTGCCGCAGGGCGTGATCGGGCCCACCTTCAACGATGAATTCGGCGATACGTACGGCTCGATCTTCGCGCTGTCCGGCGACGGTTTTACCTATGCCGAGATGAAGGATTACGCCGACTTCGTGCGCCAGCAGCTGCTGCGCGTGTCGAAGGTGTCGAAGGTCGAGCTGTTCGGCGTGCAGGATGAAAAGATCGACATCGAGTTCTCGCACCAGAAGTTCGCCCAGCTGGGCATTCCGTTCGAGCAGATCGTTTCCCAGATCGGCACGCAGAACACCATCGAGGCGACCGGCACGCTGGTGACGCCGACCGACAACCTGCAGGTGCGGGTGACCGGCGCGCTTACCACAGTAAAGGACCTGGAGAACCTGGAACTGCGCGCCAACGGCACCACGTTCCGGCTCGGCGACTTCGCCACGATCAAGCGCGTGTACCAGGATCCGCCGCGCGACAAGATGCGCTTCAACGGCAAGGAAGTGATCGGCCTGGGCGTGTCGATGGAAAAGGGCGGCAACATCATCGAGATGGGCAAGGCGCTGGAACAGACCGTGGGCGACCTGAAGGGCAAGCTGCCGGTAGGCATCGAGCTGGCGCGCGTGTCGGACCAGCCGCAGGCCGTCACGGCGTCCGTGGGCGAATTCGTCCACACGCTGATCGAGGCCGTACTGATCGTGCTGGCGGTCAGTTTCGTGGCTCTCGGCCTGCACACCAAGCCGAAGCTGCGGCTGGACGTGCGGCCCGGCCTGGTGGTGGCGCTGACCATTCCGCTGGTGCTGGCCGTGACGTTCCTGTTCATGCGCATGCTGAGTATCGACCTGCACAAGATCTCGCTGGGTGCGCTCATCATCGCGCTGGGCCTGCTGGTGGACGATGCCATCATCGCCGTCGAGATGATGGTGCGGAAGATGGAGGAGGGCCTGTCGCGGCTGGAGGCGGCGACCTACGCCTATACGTCTACCGCGCTGCCGATGCTGACCGGCACGCTGATCACGGTGGCGGGTTTCCTGCCGATCGGGCTGGCGCAATCGACGGCCGGCGAGTACACCTTCTCGCTGTTCTCGGTGAATGCCATCGCGCTGATCATGTCGTGGGTGATCGCCGTGGTGTTTACGCCTTACATCGGCTACCTGTTGCTGAAGGTGCAGCCGCACGCGCCGGGCGAGCACGGGCACGACGTGTTCGATTCGCCGGGCTTTCAGCGCTTCCGGCGCGTGGTGACCTGGTGCGTGGAGTGGCGCAAGACCACCATCGCGGCCACCCTGGTGATCTTCGCGCTGGGGATCTACGGCTTCAACTTCATCGAGAAGCAGTTCTTCCCGGATTCGTCGCGGCCCGAGCTGATGGTGGAAATGTGGTCGCCGGAAGGCACCGCGTTCGCCGCCAACGAGGCGCAGGTGAAGAAGTTCGAGGAATTCATCCGCAAGCTGCCGGGCGTGGTGTCGGTGACCAGCTATGTCGGTACCGGCAGCCCCCGCTTCTACCTGCCGCTGGACCAGATCTTCCCGCAGTCGAACGTGTCGCAGATCGTGGTCTTGCCGAAGGACCTGCAGGCGCGTGCGGAACTGCACCGCAAGATCACGCAGGTGTTCCATGAGGACTTTCCGGAAGTGCGCGGCCGCGTGAAGCTGCTGCCGAACGGGCCGCCAGTGCCGTACCCGGTGCAGTTCCGCGTCACCGGTACCGAGGTGGACAAGGTGCGCGCCATCGCCGACCAGGTGAAGGACATCGTGCGCGCCAATCCGAACGCGGTGGGCACCAACGACAACTGGAACGAATCGGTGAAGGTGCTGCGGCTGGACCTGGACCAGGACCGCATGCGCGCGCTCGGCGTCACCACGCAGACCGTGATGCGGGTGGCGAACACGATCCTGTCCGGCACGGTGGTGGGGCAGTTCCGCGAAGGCATCCGGCTGATCGACATCCAGGTGCGCCAGCCGCTGGCCGAGCGGCAAACCATCGAAGTACTGAACAATACCAATGTGCCGACGGCCAGCGGCCGCTCGGTGCCGATCTCGCAGCTGGCCCGCGTGGAATTCGTGTGGGAGCCGGGCGTGGTCTGGCGGCTGGGGCGCGAATGGGCGATCACCGTGCAGGCCGACGTGGTGGAAGGCATCCAGGGTCCGACCGTGTCGGGCCAGATCGACCCGGCGCTGGCCGACCTGCGCGCGCGCCTGCCGGCCGGCTACAAGATCGAGGAGAAGGGCGCCGCCGCCGACAGCGGCGAGGCCGAGCAGTCGATCGCGGCCAACCTGCCGCTGGCGCTGTTCCTCATCTTCACGCTGTTGATGCTGCAGCTGCACAGTTTCTCCCGGTCCCTGCTGGTGTTCCTGACGGGGCCGCTGGGCGTGGCTGGCGCCGCGTTCGCACTACTGTTGCTCGGCCGGCCGCTGGGCTTCGTGGCCAACCTGGGCATCATCGCGCTGTTCGGCATGATCATCCGGAACTCGGTGATCCTGGTCGACCAGATCGAGCAGGACATCAAGGCCGGCGCCGCGCCGTGGGACGCCATCGTGGAATCGGCGGTGCGGCGCTGCCGGCCGATCCTGCTGACGGCCGCCGCCGCCGCGCTGGCGATGATTCCATTATCCCGCTCGGTATTCTGGGGGCCGATGGCGGTGGCGATCATGGGCGGCCTGGTGCTGGCCACGGCATTGACGCTGCTGTTCCTGCCGGCGCTGTATGCGGCATGGTTCCGCGTGAAAAAGCCGGTGCGCTGAGGCGATAGGCGGCGTTGAATCACGGATGGGCGGGGAGGGTATTGACGAGGCAGCCAGCTTATTAATTGATCAGTTGGCTAAAGGTCAAAAATCATCCCCATTTTTGGGAAAAACCAGTAAAATGCCGTGTTGAAGTTGAAAGCCCCTGTGATTCGCAGGGTAGGGCGACCCGTTTTCACTTAATGGTCGCCCTTTGCTTTTATGCAAAGTAGTTACGATAAGTAGCGATGGGAAAGCTGGAGATCCCGAAAAGCGCCGCACAGCGGTTATCCGTGCGGGGCGTTTTTCGAGGTTTCCCATAGCGCGAGGATGGCGAAATTGGTAGACGCACCAGGTTTAGGTCCTGACGCCAGCAATGGTGTGGGGGTTCGAGTCCCCCTCCTCGCACCAACAGTATTCACAATTTTTTGGACGATTTTTACATGGCAACTGCTGTCGAAAACTTGGGCAAACTCGAACGCCGACTCACGATTTCCTTCCCGCTGTCGGACGTCCGCTCCGAAGTGGAAAAGCGCCTGAAGGTGCAGGCCAAGTCCGCGCGCGCTCCCGGCTTCCGTCCGGGCAAGGTGCCGATGAAGATGGTCGCGGCCCAGTATGGCTACCAGATCGAGACCGAAGTCCTGAACGACAAGGTCGGCCGCGCGTTCAACGACGCCGCCAACGAGAACAACCTGCGCGTTGCCGGTTTCCCGAAGATCGAACCGAAAGAAGGTTCGCCGGAAGGCCAGCTGGCGTTCGACGCCACCTTCGAGATCTATCCGGAAGTGGAGATCGGCGACCTGTCCCAGGTCGAGATCGAGACCGTGAAATCGTCCGTGACCGACGTCGAGATCGACAAGACCATCGACATCCTGCGCAAGCAGCGCGTGCACTTCCACACCAAGGGTGAGGCAGGCGAGCATGGCGACGGCGGCGAAGCCGTGGCCGCCAACGGCGACCGCGTGACCGTGGACTTCGTCGGCAAGATCGACGGCGAGGAATTCGCCGGCGGCAAGGCCGAAGACTACGTGTTCGTGCTGGGCGAAGGCCGCATGCTGCCGGAATTCGAAGCCGCCACCGTGGGCCTGAAAGTGGGCGAAGCGAAGACCTTCCCGCTGGCCTTCCCGGAGGATTACCACGGCAAGGACGTGGCCGGCAAAACCGCCGAATTCACCATCACGCTGAAGAAGCTGGAATGGGCGCACCTGCCGGAAGTGGATGCCGAGTTCGCGAAATCGCTGGGCGTGGCCGATGGCGACCTGGCCAAGATGCGCGAGGACATCAAGGTCAACCTGGAACGCGAAGTGAACGGCCGCGTCAAGGCGCGCAACAAGGAAGCCGTGATGGACGCGCTGGTGAACACCGCCACGCTGGACGTGCCCCAGGCGCTGATCGACCAGGACACCGAGCGCCTGGCCGAGATGACCCGCCAGGACATGGCTGCCCGCGGCATGAACGTAAAAGATGTACCATTCCCTCCGGAGCTGTTCAAGGACAAGGCCGAGCGCCGCGTGCGCCTGGGCCTGATCCTGTCGAAGCTGGTCGGCGACAACGAACTGCAAGCCACGCCCGAGCAGGTGAAGGCGCAGATCGAAGATTTCGCGCAGAGCTACGAAGATCCGCGCGAAGTGCTGAAGTACTACTACAGCGATCGCCGCCGCCTGGCCGAAGTGGAAGCTCTTGTATTGGAAGAAAACGTCGTCACTTATGTCCTGGGCCTGTCCAAGACGTCGGCGAAGGAAGTGCCGTTCGACGAATTGATGGGAAGCGCAGCGCAGGGCTAAGTCCCCCTGTCGTACAAACATCCGGCGCCGGCCGGCTGACGGTTGCGTGAAAATGCATACTGCAGCCGGCCGGTGCGCTTCACAAGGAAAAGGAATGATCGGAATGAACCGCAATCCGGCACTGGACACGGAAATGCTCGGCCTGGTGCCGATGGTCATCGAACAGAGCGGCCGCGGCGAGCGCTCGTATGACATCTACTCGCGCCTCCTCAAGGAGCGCGTGATCTTCATGGTCGGCCCGGTCAACGACCAGATGGCCAACCTGATCGTGGCCCAGCTGCTGTTCCTGGAAAGCGAAAATCCCGACAAGGATATCTCGCTGTACATCAATTCGCCTGGCGGTTCCGTTTCGGCCGGCCTGGCGATTTTCGACACGATGCAGTTCATCAAGCCGGACGTCTCGACGCTGTGCACGGGCATGGCCGCCTCGATGGGCGCGTTCCTGCTGGCCGCCGGCGCGAAGGGCAAGCGTTTCTCGCTGCCGAACTCGCGCATCATGATCCACCAGCCGTCCGGTGGTTCGCAGGGCCAGGCCTCGGATATCGAAATCCAGGCCAAGGAAATCCTGTACCTGCGCCATCGCCTGAACAGCATCCTGGCCGAGCGCACGGGCCAGACCATCGACCAGATCGCCAAGGATACGGACCGCGACCGCTTCATGTCCGGTGACGAGGCTGCCGAGTATGGCCTGATCGATAAGGTGTTGACGACCCGCGCTTGATGCATCACAAGCGGTGGCCAGCGCATCGCAGTGAAAACGCGAAAATTACGCCCGGACGCCACACCGTTCCGGGCGTTTTATTTTTATTTCGGGTAGCATGTGGTTGTGTGCAGGACTTCTTGCCCGATCACACGCTCTGCCTGCAGGTCGCGTGAAGTTCTGCCGAGGTATGCAGCAAGCAGGTTGATGGGGTTTGGTGGTTCCATGCGCTAGTGTCATGCAGCATCACGCAGCGCGCTGAGTACAGTGTTATGCATAAAGTGCTATGCGTGCAGTGTTACGCGCGGTGAGTTTGCTTAGTGTGATGCGCAGTGAGTATGCGCAGTGAGTATGTTCAGCTTGTTATGTGCAGTGTGTTATGTGGCGTTACCTGTAATGTACCTGGTAATGTAGTCTTTCATGCACCCGGTGACGTTAATACACTGGGTGACATATCTCGTAACGTATTTCGCAATGACCGCTTGGCAATAGGCTCAATGGATTACCCCCGATACATCCGGCAACACTTCCAGCGGCAGTTCAGCAACCCGTGCAGCACCTATTCTTGTAACTAAAGAAAACGTCCCATGTCCGACAAAAAATCTTCCAGCGGCGAAAAACTTCTGTACTGCTCCTTCTGCGGCAAGAGCCAGCACGAGGTCAAGAAGCTGATCGCCGGGCCCTCCGTCTTCATCTGCGACGAGTGCATTGATTTGTGCAATGACATCATCCGCGACGAGACGTCCAGCATCGAATCCGTTACGGGCGCCAAGTCGGACTTGCCGACGCCCCACGAGATCGCCGAGCTGCTGAACCAGTATGTGATCGGCCAGCAGACGGCCAAGCGCATCCTGTCGGTGGCCGTGTACAACCATTACAAACGCCTGAAGCACCTGGGCAAGAAAGACGACGTCGAACTGGCGAAGAGCAACATCCTGCTCGTGGGCCCCACTGGCTCCGGCAAGACCCTGCTGGCGCAAACGCTGGCCCGCATGCTGAACGTGCCGTTCGTGATCGCCGACGCCACCACGCTGACCGAAGCGGGCTATGTGGGCGAAGACGTCGAGAACATCATCCAGAAGCTGCTGCAGAGCTGCAACTACGATGTCGAGAAAGCCCAGCGGGGCATCGTCTACATCGACGAGATCGACAAGATTTCGCGCAAGTCCGACAATCCGTCGATCACCCGCGACGTGTCCGGCGAAGGCGTGCAGCAAGCGCTGCTGAAGCTGATCGAAGGCACCATGGCTTCCGTGCCGCCACAGGGTGGCCGCAAGCATCCTAACCAGGACTTCGTGCAGATCGACACCACGAACATCATGTTCATCTGCGGCGGCGCGTTCGACGGCCTGGCGAAGATCATCTCGAACCGGTCGGAGAAGAGCGGCATCGGCTTCTCGGCCACCGTGAAGAGCAAGGAACAGCGCTCGAACAGCGATATCCTGCTCGAGGCGGAACCGGAAGACCTGATCAAGTTCGGCCTGATTCCCGAGCTGGTGGGCCGCCTGCCGGTGGTGGCCACGCTGGCCGAGTTGACGGAAGAAGCGCTGATCCAGATCCTCGTCGAGCCGAAGAACGCACTGATCAAGCAGTACAGCAAGCTGCTGGAAATGGAAGGCGCGGAACTGGAAATCCGTCCCGCCGCGCTGCATGCCATCGCCCGCAAGGCGCTGGCGCGCAAGACCGGTGCCCGCGGCCTGCGTTCGATCCTGGAACATGCGCTGCTCGATATCATGTACGACCTGCCGAATCAGCAGAATGTCACGAAAGTGGTTATCGACGAAAACACCATTACCCAGGGTGCAAAGCCGTTGTTGATTTATCAGGAATCGCCGAAAGCATCCGGCGAAAATTGACCGGTGCGTGCAATTGCACTTTGCACACCGGTCAAAAAAAGCGTTTTGCATCCGTAGAGCAACGCAGTACAATCGAAACCAATAAGAGAAGCAGGCTTCATTCGGAAAGCCACTCGCGGCGCTCGTCGCGCGTGGCTTTTTTTATTTGTCGCCGCTGTCTTTTAGAGCAGCGCTGCCAATGTTTTCAACAAAGATTATGTGTTGAGAAGAATTATTCCGGCGGCGGGTCTTGTGATTCGGCTGCGAGTGCCTACATCATAAACATGCTTTTACATAAGGTACGCCATGACAACTTCCAAATTAACTGAGCAGACCCAACTGCCGTTGTTGCCTTTACGGGATGTCGTCGTTTTCCCGCATATGGTGATACCCCTGTTCGTGGGGCGTCCAAAATCGATCAAGGCGCTGGAAGCGGCAATGGAGCAGGGCAAGAGCATCATGCTTGCCGCACAAAAGGCTGCCGCCAAGGACGAACCTTCTCCTACCGACATTTATGAAATCGGCTGCGTCGCCAACATCCTGCAAATGCTGAAGCTGCCGGACGGCACCGTGAAGGTGCTCGTCGAAGGCGCCCAGCGCGCACGCATCCGCAAGATTACCGATACCCCCACGCACTTCGTGGCCGAGCTGCAGCCCCTGGATTCGGAAATCGGCGACGATTCCGAGATCGAGGCAATGCGCCGCGCGATCGTGCAGCAGTTCGACCAGTACGTCAAACTGAACAAGAAGATCCCGCCCGAGATCCTGGCTTCGCTGTCGGGCATCGACGATGCCGGCCGCCTGGCCGATACGGTGGCGGCGCACCTGCCGCTGAAACTGGAGCAGAAGCAGGTCATCCTGGAAATCTTCAACGTCGCCAAGCGGCTCGAGCACCTGCTCGGCCAGCTGGAAGGCGAACTGGATATCCTGCAGGTCGAGAAGCGCATCCGTGGCCGCGTCAAGCGCCAGATGGAAAAGTCGCAGCGCGAGTACTACCTCAACGAACAGGTAAAAGCGATCCAGAAGGAACTCGGCGAGGGCGAGGATGGTGCCGATTTCGACGAGCTCGAGAAGAAGGTGCTGGCCGCCAAGATGCCGAAGGAGGCGCTGGACAAGGCCAATGCCGAGCTGAAGAAGCTGAAGCTGATGTCGCCGATGTCCGCCGAAGCGACCGTCGTGCGCAACTACATCGATACGCTGGTGTCGCTGCCGTGGAAGAAGAAGTCCAAGGTGAACAGCGACCTGGCGAACGCCGAGAAAGTGCTGGAAACGGATCACTATGGCCTCGAGAAGGTCAAGGAACGCATCCTGGAATACCTCGCGGTGCAGCAGCGCGTGGACAAGCTGAAGGCACCGATCCTGTGCTTCGTCGGTCCTCCGGGCGTCGGCAAGACGTCGCTGGGCCAGTCGATCGCCCGCGCCACCAACCGCAAGTACGTGCGGATGGCACTGGGCGGCGTGCGCGACGAAGCCGAGATCCGCGGCCACCGCCGTACCTACATCGGCTCGATGCCGGGCAAGGTGCTGCAGTCGCTGTCGAAGGTCGGCGTGCGCAATCCGCTGTTCCTGCTGGACGAGATCGACAAGATGGGTGCGGACTTCCGCGGCGATCCGTCGTCGGCCCTGCTCGAAGTGCTGGACCCGGAACAGAACCACACGTTCTCGGACCACTACATCGAGGTGGACTTCGACCTGTCCGACGTGATGTTCGTGGCCACGTCGAACTCGTACAACATCCCGCCGGCGCTGCTGGACCGGATGGAAGTGATCCGCCTGTCGGGCTACACCGAGGATGAGAAGACCAGCATCGCGCTGCGCTACCTGCTGCCGAAGCAGATCAAGAACAACGGCCTGAAGGAAGGCGAGGTGACCGTCAGCGAAGCCGCCATCCGCGACGTGATCCGCTACTACACCCGCGAAGCCGGCGTGCGTTCGCTGGAACGCGAAGTGTCGAAGATCTGCCGCAAGGTGGTCAAGCTGCTGCTGCTGAAGAAGACCGAGAAGAAGGTCGCCGTCACGCCGAAGAACCTGGACAAGTTCCTGGGCGTGCGCCGCTACGATTTCGGCGTGGCCGAGAAGGAAAACCAGGTTGGCCAGGTGGTCGGTCTGGCGTGGACCGAAGTCGGTGGCGACCTGCTGACGATCGAATCGGTCACCATGCCGGGCAAGGGCGCGGTCATCCGAACCGGTACCCTGGGCGACGTAATGAAGGAGTCGATCGAGGCGGCCCGCACCGTGGTGCGCAGCCGGGCACAGCGGCTGGGCATCAAGCCGGAGGTCTTCGAGAAGCAGGACATCCACATCCACGTGCCGGAAGGCGCGACGCCGAAGGATGGTCCGTCGGCGGGTATCGCGATGACGACGGCGATGGTGTCGGTGTTCACGGGCATTCCTGTCCGTGCGGACGTGGCGATGACGGGCGAGATCACGCTGCGCGGCGAAGTGCTGCCGATCGGCGGCCTGAAGGAGAAGCTGCTGGCGGCGCATCGCGGCGGCATCAAGACGGTGCTGATCCCCGAGCAGAACGTGAAGGACCTGGCCGAGATCCCGGACAACGTCAAGAACAAGCTCGAGATCGTGCCGGTGCGCTGGATCGACAAGGTGCTGGAAGTGGCGCTGGAACGCCAGCCGGAACCGCTGGCCGAGGTGCCTGCGGTGGAACCGGTGGCGGCCGCGGCGCAAAAGCCGGACGGCCAGACAGAAGTGGTCAAGCACTGACGTTGCGTTCGGTTGTGTGAGGAATGGGCCCTTGAGGCGCCTTCGGGCGCCTTCTCGGGGAAAACGGGCACCTGTTGTGCCCGTTTTTCATTTCAGAGGCCGTTTTTTACATATTGACGCCTTGACACAGGGCAAGCCCCGCTTGTTTAATACGGCCTGAGATTTTTCTCTGCCTGGAAAATACCGTGGGCTTTCGCGAAAACGAAATAAACGGTATAAACGATTTAAACCTTTGTGACGGGGAACAAGCTGTGAACAAGACTGAACTGATCGACCATATCGCCACTTCCGCTGATATCTCCAAGGCGGCCGCGGCGCGCGCCCTGGACGCAATGATCGATGGCGTAACCACTACTCTGGCCAAGAACGACAGCGTGACCCTGGTCGGCTTCGGCACCTTCATGGTGAGCGAGCGCGCTGCCCGCACCGGCCGCAACCCGCGCACGAAGGAAGAGATCACGATCGACGCAGCGAAAGTACCGAAATTTAAGGCTGGTAAAGCGCTGAAAGATGCAGTAAACTAATGGCCTTCGGTGGGCAGCCCAGCTGTTCACCGGTTGCCGGACGTTGCAACCATCGGCATGGGCGCTTAGCTCAGTTGGTAGAGCGGATCCCTTACAAGGATTAGGTCGGGAGTTCGAGCCTCTCAGCGCCCACCAGAAATTGCCGGCATGGTTGAAGTAACGGTGTAAATAGCAGTACGCGGTATTGTGCATTTGCTGGAGCGGTAGTTCAGTTGGTTAGAATACCGGCCTGTCACGCCGGGGGTCGCGGGTTCGAGCCCCGTCCGCTCCGCCAGAAATGCCGATACCTTGAAGTCGCGTCATCGTCTCCACCAGTGGAGACCTACCGGGAGCGGTAGTTCAGTTGGTTAGAATACCGGCCTGTCACGCCGGGGGTCGCGGGTTCGAGTCCCGTCCGCTCCGCCAGAATCAGCAAAAAAAGCCCGGCTTGCCGGGCTTTTTTTCGCCCTGATTCTGCGCAGCGGAGTGCTTCCCCTGCGGGAAGCACGGCGGGCACTCGAAGGGCTTCGCTTACCAGCGAAGCCGCGGCCGGCAGGATGTCGGCGAGTCCCGTCCGCTCCCCATTCTCCGCGCGAAGCCCTGCTTCGCGGAGGCGCAGCCCTGCCAGCTCCGCGCTTGCTCACGCTTTCACCTCGCTCCGCTGCTTCATCGCACGCACCGCGCCCACGCTGCGCTTCCGACGCTGCGCTCCACCGCTCCACCGCTCCACCGCTCGACCGTTCCACCGCTCCGCTCCCACGCTCCGCTCCGACGCTCCGCTTCCGACGCTCCGCTTCCCACGCTCCGCTCCCCACGCTCCGCTCCCCACGCTCCGCTCCCCACGCTCCGCTTCCGACGCTCCGCTTCCCACGCTCCGCTCCCCACGCTCCGCCCCAACACTCCGCCCCATCCCATGCCCCTAACCCCCCACCCAACCTTGCCGTTTTTTCAAATGCTCACCTTGCTACATCGGAACACCGCCCCTATAATCGCGTGAGCAGCGAAAGGGGCGAACGCTAACGTTCGCCTTTTTTTTGTAATGCATAACCTGATAAATTGGCCATGTTTGAATTCATACGTACGCATCAGAAACTGATGCAGATTTTGCTGGCGATCGTGATCGTTCCATCGTTCGTATTCGTCGGCGTGCAGGGCTACGACAGCATGGGCGACAGCGCGACCACGCTCGCCAAGGTCGACGGCAAGCCGGTGACACAGCAGGAGTTCGATAACGCGCTGCGCCGCCAGCTGGACCAGTACCGCCAGCGCTTCGGCGAGCAGTTCAACCAGAAGATGTTCGATACCCCGGAATTCCGCCAGAGCGTGCTGGACAACCTGATCGCGCAGCGCGCGGTCTCGTCCGAAGTCGCGCGCGGCCACCTGACGGTCAGCAATGCGGCGCTGCAGAAGGCGATCCTCGACAGCATCCAGGATATCCCCGGCATGATCACGCCGGAAGGCAAGGTCGACATCGAGCGCTACCGCGCGATGCTGGCCAATAACAGCGGCCTGACGCCGGAAGGCTTCGAGCAGACGATGCGCCATGACATGGCCGTGCAGCAGCTCGTCAGCGGCATCCAGGCCACCGCCTTCGCGCCGCGCACCGTCACCAAGCTGGTCACCGACCTGACCGAACAGGAACGCGACGTGCAGGAACTGGCGATGCCGCTGCAGCAGTTCGTGGCCAACGTGAAGGTCACCGACGAGATGGTCAAGGCGTACTACGACAAGAACGCCAAGCAGTACGCGCTGCCGGAGCAGGCCCGCATCGAATACGTGGTGCTCGATGCGAAGGCCATCGAAGGCCAGGTCACCGTGAGCGACGACGAAGTGGCCGCGTTCTACAAGGCCAACCAGGCCCGCTACACGGCGCCCGAAGAGCGCCGCGCCAGCCATATCCTGGTGGCCGTCAACAAGGATGCCAAGGCGGCCGACAAGGCCGCTGCCAAGGCCAAGGCGGAAGCCATCCTGGCGGACCTGAAGAAGGCCCCGGGCAGCTTCGCGCAAGTGGCCAAGGCCAAATCGGAAGATCCGGGTTCGGCCGAGCAGGGCGGCGACCTGGGCGTGATCGAGAAGGGCTCGCTGGTGCCTTCCGTGGAACAGTCGATCTTCGCGCTGAAGCAGGGCGAGATCAGCAACGTCGTCGAATCCGAGTTCGGTTATCACGTGATCACCGTGACCTCGCTGAAGCCCGCCGTGATCAAGCCGATGGACGAGGTGAAGACCGAGATCGCCGCCGACCTGCGCAAGCAGAAGGCCGGCAAGAAGTACTCGGAAGTGGTGGAGACCTTCACCAATACGGTGTACGAGCAGGCCGACAGCCTGAAGCCCGTGGCGGACAAGCTGGGCCTGAAGATCGAGACCGCCGAGAATGTCACGCGCACCCCGGCGGCGGGCGCCGCGCCGGCACCGTACAACAACGCCAAGTTCCTGACCGCGCTGTTCGCCGACGACGCCGTGAAGAACAAGCGCAACACCGAAGCGGTGGAAGTGGCGCCGAGCACGCTGGTGTCGGGCCGCATCGTCGAATTCAAGCCGGCGTCGCAAAAGCCGCTGGCCGACGTGGCCGCCGAGATCCGCCAGCGCGTCACCGCCGAGGAAGCCATGAAGGCGGCCAAGGCCGCCGGCGAAGCCAAGCTGGCCGCGCTGAAGAAGGCCGACGACGCGACCGGCTTCAGCCCGGTGCAGGCCGTATCGCGGGCCAAGGCCGAAGGCATGCCGCCGGCTGTCGCCCGCGCCGTGCTGAAAGCCGATACCTCGAAGCTGCCGGCCTATGTGGGCGTGGAATTGCCGGGCATGGGCTATGGCATCTACCGCATCAGCAAGGTCCACCAGCCGGCCGCCGCCGATGAAGCGCGCCTGGCCTCGGCCCGCGAACAGATCGGCAACATCGTCGCCCAGCAGGACATGCTGAACTACGTCGAAGTGCTGAAGGAAAAGGCCAAGGTCAAGATCCTGCGTCCGGTGACCGAGACGAAGGCGGACGGCGCCCAGTAAGCCTCCAGGCACTGCCCACCCAAAAAAAAGCCACCGCGAGGTGGCTTTTTTGTTGGGTGGTGCACATGGCTGCAATCCTGCATCCCGGCGCGGGTGCCGGGTGGGCGTGGCGCCCTTCAGCCTTCGTGCAGCGCGCGTGCCGCGGCCAGGAACGACGCCGGCGAAACGTCCGGCAGCGCGATCGCCCGGGCGCGCTCGAATTGGGTGAAATTGCGGTGGATCGAGCGCGTGTAGGCCGGGTCGTAATGATCGACCAGCAGTTCGTCGACCAGTTCCGGCATGCGCCCGTCGAGGGCCATCTGCTGCCACTTGCCGATCCGTTCCTTGCCGTGCAGGTCGGTCAGGTAGGACAGTTGCGTGTTCAGCGCCGGCGCGTTGCAGGCGAAGTGCTGGTAATCCTCGATCAGCAGCTGCACGCGGTGCTCGCGCGCCACTTCCAGCGCGATGCACGGCGAAGCGCGCATCCGTTCCATCAGGGCGGCGGGCACGCGCACCGCGCCCACCTTCTTGCTTTCCGATTCCACGAACACGGGCAGGGCGGGGTCGAAGCGGCGCAGCCGGTCCCAGATCGACGTCTCGAACGCCTTTTGCGTAGGTTGCGGCTGGCAGGGCATGTTGCCCAGCACGGAACCGCGGTGCACGGCCAGCTGCTCCAGGTCGAGGACCTGGGCGCCGACCGCCTCCAGCGTGTCCAGCAGGCGCGTCTTGCCGCTGCCGGTGGTGCCGCAGATCACGCGGAAGTCCAGTTCCGGCGTCTGTTCCAGCTCCGCGTTCACGCGGTTGCGGAACGCCTTGTAGCCGCCCTCGAGCTGCACCACGGGCCAGCCGATCTTCGCCAGGATGTGCGCCATCGAACCGCTGCGGTTGCCGCCGCGCCAGCAGTAGACCAGCGGGGTCCACTCGCGCGGCTTGTCGTGCCACAGCGTGTCGATGTGATGGGCGATATTGGCCGCCACCATCGGTGCGCCCACCTTCTTGGCCTCGAACGGGCCGGCCTGCTTGTACAGCGTGCCCACCACGATGCGCTGCTCGTCGTCGAGCACCGGGCAGTTGATCGCGTTCGGCAGGTGGTCGAGCGCGAATTCGGCCGGCGTGCGCGCGTCGATGATCGTGTCGAACTGGTCGAGCCGCGCCAGCACGTCGCCGATGGGGAGGATTTCGGGATACTTCATTTCGTCCTTAGGATGGGCTGCAGGTGCGGCCAGATGTTGTTCAGGATGATCGGATGGGCGCTGGCCAGCGGGTGAATGCGGTCGGCCTGGAACAGGTCCATCTTCTCGGCCACGCCGTCGAGCATGAAGGGCGCCAGGCCCACCTTCTCGTCGCGGCTGATGGCCTGGTACATGGCGAAGAATTTCTCCGAATAATCGCGGCCATAGTTCGGCGGGATGCGGATGCCCAGCAGCAGCACGCGTGCGCCGGCGTCGCGCGCCTGCTTCACCATGGCCCGCAGGTTGCTGTCGGCGGACGGCACCGGCAAGCCGCGCAAGCCGTCGTTGGCACCCAGTTCGAGCACCACGTAGTCGGGCCGGTGTTTCTTCAGCAGCGCCGGCAGCCGGGTGCGCCCGCCGCTGGTGGTCTCGCCGCTGACACTGGCGTTGACGATGCGGATATCGAGCTTCTGCGCCTGCAGCTTGCGCTCGAGCAGGGCCACCCAGCCGGTGCCGCGCGCCAGGCCGTACTCGGCCGACAGGCTGTCGCCCACCACGAGCAGCGTTTTTGGGGCAGAATAGGCGCTCGCCGGGCTGCCCCACAGCAGCAGCATGGCGCTGAGGCACACGCAGAACCGCGAAACGATTTTACTTACCAGGATGTTCTTCACCAGGATGTTCCTGACTAACCCAAGCATACCTTTGCCAAGCAGACCTTCGACCATGCCAGATTTTCCTCACGCGACCAGCAACTTCATTCCAGACTCGCCTGCTTCGGATGCCAACAGGGGGCACGCCACGCATGCTTCCGCCGGCGCGGCCGCGATCGCGGTAACGGGCCTGACCAAGCGCGTGGCCGATGCAAGCGGCGAGCTGACCATTTTGCACAGCGTGGATTTTACCGTGCAAAAGGGACAGACGCTGGCAATCGTGGGCGCATCCGGATCGGGCAAGTCCACGCTGCTCGGCTTGCTGGCCGGTCTCGATACGCCGAGCGGCGGCAAGGTGCTGGTCGACGGCACCGATATCTTCGCGCTCGACGAGGATGGCCGCGCCGCGCTGCGCAAGGCCAAGCTGGGGTTCGTGTTCCAGTCGTTCCAGCTGTTGCCGCACCTGACGGCGGTGGAAAACGTGATGCTGCCGCTGGAACTGGCCGGCGATGGCGATGCGCGGCCCAAGGCCGAGGCGATGCTGGGGCGCGTGGGGCTGTCCAGCCGGCTCAGGCATTATCCGAAGTACCTGTCCGGCGGCGAGCAGCAGCGCGTGGCGCTGGCGCGCGCCTTCGTCACGCAGCCGCCGCTGCTGCTGGCCGACGAGCCCACCGGCAGCCTCGATGCCGCCACCGGCGAAGCCGTGATCGCGCTGATGTTCGAACTCAATCGCGAGCACGGTTCCACGCTGGTGCTGGTCACGCACGACCCGGCCATGGCGGCCCGCTGCGGGCGCACGATCACGATCGCCGCCGGGCGACTGGTGTAATCAGCGCGAGTGCGGTGTCTCTGCCGGGTCGCGCTGCTGAGCGACCAGGCGGTTCAGCGCCACGCGGACGGTCGGGATCAGTTCACCCGCCGTCAGGCCGATCGGGCCGGCGCCTTCGGCCACCAGCATGTCCGCCGCGATGCCGTGCAGCCAGACAGCCGCCAGCGCCGCTTCCCACGCGGGCCAGCCCTGTGCCAGCAGCGCGCCGGCCAGCCCCGCCAGCACATCGCCGGTGCCCGCCGTAGCCAGGCCCGCATTGCCGGTCGGGTTGATCACGAGCCGGCCATCCGGCGCCGCGATCACCGTGCCGGAGCCTTTCAGCACCACGCAGGCATTGAGCTTCCCGGCCAGCGTGCGCGCCGCCGCCAGGCGGTCGGCCTGCACGGTGCCGACCGGCGTATCGAGCAGGCGCGCCGCTTCCAGCGGATGCGGCGTGGCCAGCGTGGGCGCGCCCCGTTGCGCCACGGCGGCAAGCAGCGATGGATCGGCCGCCAGCAGGTTCAGCGCATCGGCGTCGAGCAGCAGCGGCTGGTGCGACGCCACGGCGCTGGCCAGCAGCCGCGCCGCTTCGGCATCGCCGCCGAGGCCCGGCCCGGCCACCGTCACGCCGGCGGTAAAGTCCACGTCGCGCGCGGCGCGGCACATCAGTTCCGGCTGGCCCGCATCCACCACCAGTGGCTCCCCCGCGAAGCACAGGTAGACCCGCCCGGCGCCAGCATGCAGCGCCGCGCGGCCGGCCAGCACGGGCGCGCCCGCCATGCCCGGCGCACCGCCGAGCACGAATACATTGCCGTAACTGCCCTTGTGGCTGTTGTGCCGCCGCGTGCGCGCCTGGCGTGCGAAAAACGCCGGATCGTTCAGGTGCATCGCCGCGGGCGGGAACAGGGCCGGCGCGAGGGCCAGGTCCGCCACCATGATGTCGCCGGCATGGTCGCGGCCATCGCAGGTATGCAGGCCCGGCTTGTCGCCGATGAAGGTGACGGTATGGGTGGCGTTCACCGCGCGGCCATCGGGGCCGACGACGCAGCCGGTATCCGCGTCGAGCCCGCTCGGCACGTCCAGCGCGAGCACGGGGCAGGCCAGCGCGTTCACGGCGTCGACCAGGCTGCCCGGCATGCCATCGAGGGGGCGCTGCACGCCGATGCCGAACAGGCCGTCCACCACCAGGTTCCACGCGCCGGCGGCGATCGCCTCGGGCGCGAGGTCGACGAAGTGCGCCGGGCTGGTACGGGCCCGTTCGAATGCCCGGTCCCGCTCGGGCGCCGTGGCGCCGCCGGGCGGGAGGTGGACGATCGAGACCTGCGCGCCGCTGTTGGCCAGGTGCGCTGCGACCTCGAACGCGTCGCCGCCATTGTTGCCGGGTCCCGCCAGCACCAGCACCTGCGCCAGCGGCGTGGCGAAGGGCAGCAGGTCGAGCGCCATGGCGGCCGCGGCCCGGCCGGCACGTTCCATCAGCATGCCTGCCGGCTGGCCGGCCGCGGCCAGGCGTTCGACCTCGCGGATCTGGGCAACGGTGTACAGGGGATTCATGGCCGCCTCGCACTGGAAAGAAGCCGATAGAATAGCGTTTTTCGCGGGCGGGGTGCGGCAATGGCGGGAGCGGACATGGATTGGCAATTCTGGATCGATCGGGGCGGCACTTTCACGGACATCGTCGCGCGGCGGCCGGACGGCACGCTGGCCACCCACAAGCTGCTGTCGGAAAACCCGGAACGCTACCGGGATGCGGCGCTGGCCGGCATCCGCCACCTGCTGGGCCTTGCCGCGAACGAGGCCGTGCCGCCCGGGCTGGTCGGTGCCGTCAAGATGGGAACGACGGTGGCCACCAATGCGCTGCTCGAGCGCAAGGGCGAGCCGACCGTGCTGGCCATCACGCGGGGCTTTGGCGATGCGCTGCGCATCGCCTACCAGAACCGGCCACGCCTGTTCGACCGCCACATCGTGCTGCCCGAACTGCTCTACGGGCACGTGATCGAGATCGATGAACGCATGGGTGCCCAGGGCGAGGTGGTGGCACCGCTCGACGAAGCGGTGGCGCGTGCCGCGCTGGGCGCGGCGTTCGAGCAGGGCTACCGCTCGCTGGCGATCGTCTTCATGCACGGGTACCGCTTCACGCAGCACGAGGCGGCCGTGGCCCGCATCGCCCGGGAACTGGGCTACACGCAAGTGTCGGTGTCGCACCAGGCCAGTCCGCTGATGAAGCTGGTGGCGCGTGGCGACACCACCGTGGTCGACGCCTACCTGTCGCCCGTGCTGCGCCGCTATGTCGACGGGGTGGCCGCCGAACTGGCCGGCGTGCAGCTGCAATGCATGCAGTCGAACGGCGGCCTGGCCGATGCGCGGGCGTTCCAGGGCAAGGACAGCATCCTGTCCGGCCCCGCCGGCGGCATCGTCGGCATGGTGCGGGCCAGCCGGCTGGCCGGTTTCGACAAGGTGATCGGCTTCGACATGGGTGGTACTTCCACCGACGTATCCCATTACGCGGGCGAGTTCGAACGCGTGTTCGAGACCCAGGTGGCCGGCGTGCGCATGCGCGCGCCGATGATGAGCATCCACACGGTGGCGGCCGGCGGCGGCTCGATCCTGCATTTCGACGGCAGCCGCCTGCGGGTGGGACCGGACAGCGCCGGTGCCGACCCGGGCCCGGCCAGCTACCGGCGCGGCGGGCCGCTGGCGGTGACCGACTGCAACGTCATGCTTGGCAAGATCCAGCCGGAAGAATTCCCGCATGTATTCGGGCCGGACGGCGACCAGCCGCTCGATGCGGCCACGGTGCGCACCCGCTTTGCCGCACTGGCGAAGGAGATCGCCCGAGCTCACGGCACGGCGACCACCCCGGAACAGGTGGCGGCCGGATTCATCGAGATCGCGGTGGGCAACATGGCGAATGCGATCAAGCAGATCTCGGTACAGCGCGGCCACGACGTCACCGGCTACGCGCTGACCAGTTTCGGCGGCGCCGGCGGCCAGCATGCCTGCCTGGTGGCCGATGCGCTGGGCATGAAGACCGTGTTCATCCACTCGCTGGCCGGCGTGCTGTCGGCCTATGGCATGGGGCTGGCGGACCAGGTGGCAATGCGCGAGCGCGCCGTCGAGGCCCGGCTGGAAGGCGGCATGCTGCCTGCGCTGGCCGCCACACTGGAGGAGCTGGCCGACGACGCGTCCAGCGAGTTGCGCCGGCAGGGCGTCGACGGGGATCGCATCGTCCTGGCGCGCCGCGTGCACCTGCGCTATGAAGGTACCGACTCGGCACTGGTCGTGCTGCACGGCGACGAGGCGGCCATGCGCGAGCAGTTCACCCAGGCGTACAGGAAGCGCTTTTCATTCCTGATGCCCGACCGCGCGCTGGTCGTCGAGGCGGTATCGGTCGAAGCGATCGGCCGGTCCGATGCGCCGGCGGAGGTGGTGCCGGAGCAGGCGCCGCGCGACGGGGCGGCGCGGGCCCATCGCCAGGTGCCGATGTACAGCGCCGGCGCCTCGCGCGATACCGCCTTGTACCACCGCGGTGAGATGCGCATCGGCGACGTGCTGCGCGGCCCGGCCATCATCGCCGAGGCCAACGCCACCACGGTCGTCGAGGCGGGCTGGCAGGCGCAGGTGACGCCGCAGGATCACCTGGTGCTCACGCGCGTCGAAGCGCTGCCGGCGCGCCGGGCGATCGGCACCACGGCCGATCCGGTGATGCTGGAAATCTTCAACAACCTGTTCATGTCGATCGCCGAGCAGATGGGATTGCGGCTGCAGAACACCGCGCATTCGGTCAACATCAAGGAACGCCTGGACTTTTCCTGCGCGATCTTCGATGGCGCCGGCAACCTGATCGCCAACGCGCCGCACATGCCGGTGCACCTGGGTTCGATGGGCGAGAGCATCAAGCGCGTCATGCATGCCAACGCCGGCGCGATGCGCCCCGGCGACGTTTACATGCTGAACGATCCGTACAACGGGGGCACGCACCTGCCCGATGTCACCGTCATCACGCCGGTCTTCGACGAGGCCGGCGCCGGGATCCTGTTCTACGTGGGGTCGCGCGGCCACCACGCCGATATCGGCGGCACCACGCCGGGCTCGATGCCGCCGGACTCGCGCACCATCGACGAGGAGGGCGTGCTCATCGATAACTTCAAGCTGGTCGCCGCGGGCGTGCTGCGCGAAGCCGAGACGCGCGCTGCTGGCGGGCGGGCACTACCCGGCCCGCAACCCGGACCAGAACCTGGCGGACCTGCGCGCGCAGGTCGCGGCCAACCAGAAAGGCGTCGAGGAGCTGCACCGGATGGTGGCCCATTTCGGCCTGGACGTGGTGCGCGCCTACATGGGCCACGTGCAGGACAACGCGGAGGAAGCGGTGCGGCGCGTGATCGGCGCGCTGCGCGATGGCGCCTTCACGGTGGACCTTGACAACGGCGCGCGCATCCGCGTGAGCGTAACGGTCGACGCGGCGGCGCGCAGCGCCACGATCGATTTCACGGGCACGTCGCCCCAGCTGGAGAACAACTTCAACGCGCCGTCGGCCGTGTGCATGGCGGCCGTGCTGTACGTGTTCCGCACCCTAGTGGACGACGATATCCCGCTGAACGCCGGCTGCCTGAAGCCGCTGCGCGTGATCATTCCGCCCGGTTCGATGCTCAACCCCCAATATCCGGCGTCGGTCGTCTCCGGCAATGTCGAAACGTCGACCTGCATCACCAATGCGCTGTATGGCGCGCTGGGCGTGATGGCGGCCGCGCAGGGCACCATGAACAATTTCACGTTCGGCGGCAGCCGCCACCAGTACTACGAGACGATCAGCGGCGGTTCGGGCGCCGGCGAGGGTTTCCACGGCACCGATGTGGTGCAGACCAACATGACCAACTCGCGCCTGACGGACCCGGAGATCCTGGAGTTCCGCTTCCCGGTGCGCCTGGACAGCTACGCGATCCGGCATGGCTCCGGCGGCGCGGGGCGCTGGCACGGCGGCAATGGCGCGGTGCGGCGCGTGCGCTTCCTGGAACCGATGACGGCGGCAATCCTGTCGAACAACCGTGTCCACGCACCGTTCGGCATGGCCGGCGGCGCGCCCGGCGCGACCGGCAGGAACAGCGTGGAGCGCGCCGATGGCGGCGTCGAGGTACTGGGCCACATCGGCAAGACGCTGATGATGCCGGGCGACGTGTTCGTCATTGAAACGCCGGGCGGCGGCGGTTACGGCACGCCGGAGTGACGCTCAGGGCTGGTCGCCTCCGCCGCCTCCGTCATCCGCGTCGTCCGCGCCGCGCGCCGGCGGCTGCACCCTGATGCCCCGGCGTGCCAGTGCTTCGCGCAGCAGGAATTCAATTTCCGCATTCACGCTGCGCAGGTCGTTCGCGGCCAGGCGTTGCAGTTCGGCCCACAATGCCGGGTCGATCCGCAACGGAAAGGCTTTTTTACCGGGACTTGCCATGGTTTCTGCTTTGGTCTTTCAGGGCATGGATGTGGCTCAGCCAGGCTGGCGCCGTGGTTTGGTGTATTTGTTCGGCCCGGTCGGCGGGTCGGTCAGCGGGTCGGTCAGCGGGTCGGTCAGTTATACAGCGTGCCCGCATTGATGATCGGCTGCGCGTTCTGGTCCGAGCACAGCACCACCAGCAGGTTGCTGACCATCGCCGCCTTGCGCTCCGGGTCGAGTTCGACGATGTCGCGCTCGGCGAGCGCCTTCAGGGCCGCATCCACCATGGTCACGGCGCCGTGCACGATCTTGGCGCGCGCGCTGATGATGGCCTCGGCCTGCTGGCGGCGCAGCATGACCTGGGCGATCTCGGCCGCATAGGCAAGGTGCGTGAGCTTGGCATCCACGGTTTCCACGCCCGCCGCCTCGAAACGCGCCTGCAGCTCGGCGCGCAGTGCCAGCGCCACTTCGTTGGCGCCGGCCCGCAGCGTGGTTTCGCCCGCCGCCAGGTCGTCCGCCTCGTCATACGCATATTGCGATGCCAGGTGGCGCAGCGCCGCCTCGGCCTGGATCGACACGTAGCGCTCGAAATCGTCCACCTCGAACACGGCCTGCGCCGTGTCCCGCACGCGCCAGACCACGGCGGCGCCGATCTCGATCGGATTGCCGCGCTTGTCGTTGACCTTCAGCGTGGCCACGTTCAGGTTGCGCGCGCGCACCGTCAGCTTGCGCTTGCGGTACAGGGGAAACGCCCAGCGCAGCCCTTCGCTGCGGTCGGTCCCCACGTATCTGCCGAACAGCGTGAGGATCGCGGTCTCGTTCGGCTGCAGCATGTACAGGCCCGCGGCGAGGAAGACACCGATCACGATCAGCACGATACCGGGCAGCAGCAGGAAGCCCCGCAGCGCGAGCGCCCCCGCGATCACGAGCAGCACGCCGCCGGCGGCCGCCAGGTAGCCGTTGATCGAAGTGAAGCGCGTTTCCTGGCAGGCTTCCTGCCGAAACTGTGCAGCCATGCTGTTCTCCCTGTGGATATTCGGTTATATTAAAGTGATATCACTTTAAGATCTCCGGTGCGCTCATGTCAAGTACTGCCCAAGGACTGCCGCTCATCGGCATGAGCGACTGGACCGCCGTGAGTTTTCGAGAGAATGGCGGCACGGGTGCGCCGCTACAATGACGCGCCGGCATGGCCGGCCCCAATGTCGACAAGGAGGAGCATGAGTCCCAGCAGGAGCATGAATCCCGGTGTTGCCGATCTCGGCCGCATCCTGTACGAACCCGGCGCCGTCTTCGCCGGCCTGAAGGCTCGCCACAGCGCATGGCTGCCGCTGCTGGCCTTCCTCGCCCTGCAATCTGCGGTGGCGTACTGGTGGGTGGCCACGGCGGATTTCGCCTGGCAGCGTGAGCAGATGACGGCCGGTGTTCCGGGCCTGGCGCCGCAAGGACAGGCTGCGCTGGAAACGACCATCGCGCCGACACCGATGATGATCACCCTGCAGCTCGGGCTGGTGTTCGGCACGCTGGCCGCCTATGCTGTGCAGGCGTGCTATTTCCTGGTGGCCGGCAAGGCGCTGGATGCCGATGTCCGCCTGCGCCAGTGGTTTGCATTCGTCAGCTGGGTGAATGTGCCGAAGCTGCTGGTGTTGCCGCTGATGGCGCTGCAGATCGCCGTGTCGGACGGCCGCGTGACGCTGGAAGACCTGAACCTCGCATCGCTGGCATCGCTGCTGCGCATGGACGAGGCCAACCCATGGCATGGCCTGGCCGCCGGGCTGGATTTCACCACGGTGTGGAGCATCGTGCTGGCCACCATCGGCCTGCGTGTCTGGACCGGTTGCGGCGCGCGCGCCGCGGCCGTGACCGCGGTGTTGCCCTATGCCGTCATCTACGGCGTGTGGGCGGCATGGATCGTTCTTTTTTCCTGAGGCACCATGCAGCGTAAATGGATAGTGACGGCAGTGATCGCGGTTTGCCTGGCCGTGCCGGTGGCCATCAGGTTCATGGCCCCGCCGGCGGGCCGCGAAGTCGAGCTGACGAAAGTGGTGCCCCGTGAAATCCGCGCCACGGTCCTGGCGACCGGGCAGCTGGTGTTCCGGCAGGAAGTCCAGCTGTCGGCCGAAGTGATCGGCAAGGTAGCCGCCGTGCTGGTCAGCGAGGGCGACAGCGTGCGCAAGGGCCAGCCCCTGCTGCGGCTCGATCCCACCGTGTACCTTGCCGAGGTGGCCCAGCAGGAAGCGAATCGGCGCAGCGCGGCGATCGCCATCGAGCGCGCGCAGATCAACCTGGCCAACCAGAAGCGGTCGCTGGACCGCGCGCAGCGGCTGTACCAGGCGAAGTTCATCGATATCTCGAAGCATGACGACGCGGTGCACCAGGCCGAGCTGGCGCAGGTGGAATTGCGCGCCAGCCGCGAGGCCCTGGGCCAGGCCGAGGCGCTGCTGTCGCAGGCCCGCGAACGGCTGGCCAAGACCGAGGTGAAGGCGCCGATCGACGGTACCGTGACCGCATTGCCGATCAAGGTGGGCGAGACGGCGGTGGCCAGCACGACGGGGATCGCCGGCTCGTCGCTGATGACGATCGCCGACATGGGCGCCATCATCGCCGAAGTCAATGTCGACGAAGCCGATATTGCCCAGGTGGCGGTGGGCCAGCCGGCCCAGGTATTCCCGGCGGCCTATCCGGAACAGCCGATCGGCGGCAAGGTCGAGCAGATCGCGATGGCGCCGCGCGCCGCCCAGCCGGGCGCCACCGCCCAGGGCCGGAGCTACGTGGTCAAGCTGCGGCTCGACGAAACCCGGCCCGCGCTGCGCTCGGGCATGACGTCCCGCGTGGAAATCGCCGCCGGCGCCACCGTGAAGCGGCCGGCCATTCCGCTGCAGGCACTGCTCAATGATGGACAGGGCGGTGACGGACAGGGCAAAGAAGGACAGGGCGCGCGTAGTGGAACCCAGGGCACTTACCACGTTTTCGCCGTGGAGAATGGCCGGGCGGTCCGGAAGGCGGTGCAGGTCGGCATGTCGGACGACACCAGCCAGGAAGTATTGAAGGGCCTCGCCGTGGGCGACACGGTGGCGATCGGTCCGGCCAGGGTATTGCGCGAGCTGAACGACGGCGATTCCGTCATTCCCGCGCCGGCCAGCCCGGCGGCGGCCGGGAACACGCCCGTCACGGCAGCAAAGCCGGCGGCTGCGGGGAGCGCGCGGTGATCCGCCTGAAGGGGCTGTGCAAGCAGTACCGGATGGGCGACCAGACCGTGCATGCGCTGCGCGATGTCGACCTGGCGATCGAACGCAACGAGCTGGTGGCGTTCATCGGCGCCTCGGGCTCGGGCAAGTCGACGATGATGAGCATCATCGGCTGCCTGGACCGGCCCAGCAGCGGCGAATTCCAGCTCAACGGCAGCGACGTGGCGCGGATGGATGACGATGCGCTGGCCCGCGTGCGCAACCGCGAGATCGGCTTCATCTTCCAGAGCTTCCACCTGCTGCCGCGCATGACGGCGCTGGACAACGTGGCGCAGCCGCTGGTGTACCGTGGCATCGGCCCGGCGGCCCGTTGCGAGCTGGCGGCGCGGTCGCTGGAACGGGTGGGGCTGGAGTCGCGCATGCACCACCGGCCGAACGAACTGTCCGGCGGCCAGCGGCAGCGCGTGGCGATCGCCCGCGCGCTGGTCGGCTCGCCGGCGCTGCTGCTGGCGGACGAACCGACCGGCAACCTGGACTCGGCCACCACGCGCGATATCCTGGCGCTGATCCGCGAGGTGTACGAGGCGGGACAGACGGTGGTGATGGTGACGCACGAACCGGACATCGCGGCGCAATGCCGGCGCGTGGTGCGGCTGCAGGATGGCCGGATCGTGTCCGACACGGGCGACGGCGGCAACGCCGGCAACGGCGTGGCGAGTCCGGCATGATGCTGCTGCGGGAAAGCGTGCGGTCGGCACTGGCATCGATCCGTGCGCACCGGCTGCGCAGTTTCCTCACGGCGCTGGGCATCATCATCGGCGTGGCTTCCGTGATCACGGTGATCTCGCTGATCCAGGGCCTGTCGAAAAGCGTTTCCGACCAGTTCTCCGGGCTGGGCGGTACCAGCGTGACGATCCGCGCGCACAACGAGATGAAGGACCAGATGCGCGGCAAGATCAACTACCTGCGCCTGGAAGACGTGGAGCAGGTGCGCGCGCGCGGCGAGGGCATCCGTTACGTGAGCCCGGTGTTCTCGCCCGGCTTTTCGGAAGTGCGCTACATGAGTGCCTCGACCACGGCGCGGGTGCTGGCCACCTCGCCCAGCTACCAGGACGTGAACGGGCGCTATACGCGGCTGGGGCGTTTCATCAGCGAACCGGATGACGCGCGGGCGCGGCGCGTGGCCGTCATCGGCGAAGACCTGATCGCCGAGCTGCACCTGCCGGCCGACCCGGTGGGCAAGTTCATCCACTACGGCGGCGAGTGGTTCAAGATCGTCGGCGTGCAGGAAAAGCAGGGCGCCGTGTTCGGCATGTCGCAGGATAACCAATTGATCATTCCATTCAACACGGGCCGCAGCATCCTCGGCAACCACCGCCGGCCCAACCTCTCGATCACGGTCGCCGTCAGCGAGCTGGCGGACCTGGACGCGACGATCGGCCAGCTGACCGGCGTGATGCGCACGGCGCACCGCCTGCGGCCGGGCCAGCCCAACGATTTCGAGATCGAGTCGGCCGAGCAGCTGGCGCAGACCTTCGAGAAGATCAGCACGATGGTGACGCTGGTGATGGGCGGGGTGGTCGGCGTGGCGCTGCTGGTGGGCGGCATCGGCATCATGAACATCATGCTCGTGTCGGTGAAGGAGCGCACGCGGGAGATCGGCATCTGCAAGGCGCTCGGCGCGCGCAGCCGCGACATCATGGCCCAGTTCCTCGTCGAGGCGGTCATCCTGGCGACGCTGGGCGGGCTGATCGGGCTGGTGCTGGGCTACGTGCTGGGGGCCGTGATCGCCGGCCTGATCCCGGATTTCCCGCCGGCCGTGGTGCCATGGTGGGCGGTGGCGCTGTCGCTGATGTTTTCAGGTGGCGTCGGCATCGTGTTCGGCGTGATGCCGGCGCGGCAGGCGGCGCGGCTGGATCCCATCGAGGCGCTGCGCTACGAGTAACTGCGGAGTAACTGCGGAGTAATCGCGGAGAAATCGCGGAGAAATCGCGGGGCAAGCGCGCCATATGCGGCGGGTTCTAATTCTCGTTGGATACAATTGCTGCCGGGCCTGACTCGGCAACCCCTCCGGCAACCCTCCCGGCAACCCTCCCGGCTACCCTGTAAGTTACCCGTTGAAAGAGGTATAATGCCGGCAAATCAACCAGCCCATTCAGCGCTGGCGCACTTCGAGAGCCCGTGGTTTCCATTGCCGTGCCTATTTTCTTCTTAATCCGCAGCCCCGCTGCACCGACTCGCTCCCAACCATGTTGATACTCCCGGGCTCCAACGCCCTGTCCGCATTCCGTAGCCAGCGTCTTCTCACCCAACTGCAAGCCGTGCTGCCCGCCGTATCCGCGGTCCAGGCCCGGTACGTCCACTTCGTCGATACCCAGGCCGAGCTCTCCGCCGAGGATCGCGCACGCCTGGACGGCTTGCTGACCTACGGCGAACCGGCCCAGGCTGACGTCAGCGACGGCGCCGTCGAGTCGTTCGTGGTGATTCCCCGTTTCGGCACGATTTCGCCCTGGGCGTCGAAGGCCACGGACATCGTGCACAACTGCGGCATGACGCACATCCACCGCGTCGAGCGAGGCGTGGCGTATCGCGTGGTGCTCAAGGGCGGCATCCTGGGCACCAGCCTGGGCGCCGCGAAGGGCCTGAATGCCGAGCAGGCGCAGGCCGTGGCCGCGCTGCTGCACGACCGCATGACGGAATCCGTGCTGCGCGACGCCAGCCAGGCGGCCGGCCTGTTCGGCAGCCTGGAAGGCAAGGCGCTGGAAACCGTGGACGTGCTGGGCCATGGCCGCGACGCGCTGGTGCGCGCCAATGCGGAACTGGGCCTGGCGATGTCGGACGACGAGATCGACTACCTGAACGATGCGTTCACGGCGGCCAAGCGCAACCCGACCGACGTGGAACTGATGATGTTCGCGCAGGCCAACTCGGAACACTGCCGCCACAAGATCTTCAACGCCGACTGGACCATCGACGGCGTGGCGCAGGACCGCTCGCTGTTCAAGATGATCAAGAACACGCACGAGAAACAGCCGAAAGGCACGATCGTCGCGTATTCGGACAATTCGTCGATCATGGAAGGCGCCACTGTGACGCGCTTCTACCCGCGCGGCGAAGGCCATGAGTACGGCGCGTCCACGGAACTGATCCACACGCTGATGAAGGTGGAGACGCACAACCACCCGACCGCGATCTCTCCGTTCCCGGGCGCCTCCACGGGCGCCGGCGGCGAGATCCGCGACGAGGGCGCGACGGGCCGCGGCGCCAAGCCCAAGGCGGGCCTGGCCGGCTTCACCGTGTCGAACCTGATGCTGCCGGACGCCGTGCGGCCTTGGGAGAACGCGCAAGACGTGACCAGTGCGGCCACCGCGAAAGAGGACGCCACCGCGGCGGCGTACGGCAAGCCGGAGCGCATCGCCTCGCCGCTGCAGATCATGATCGACGGTCCGCTGGGCGGCGCCGCGTTCTCGAACGAATTCGGCCGGCCGGTGCTGGGCGGCTACTTCCGCACCTATGAACAGAACGTGGGCCATGCCGTGTATGGCTACCACAAGCCGATCATGATCGCCGGCGGCATCGGCAACATCTCGGCGCAGCACACGCACAAGAACGATATCCCGGTCGGCAGCCTGCTGGTGCAGCTGGGCGGCCCGGGCATGCGCATCGGCATGGGCGGCTCGGCTGCCTCGTCGATGGCGACCGGTACCAACACGGCCGACCTGGATTTCGATTCCGTCCAGCGCGGCAATCCGGAAATGGAACGCCGCGCCCAGGAAGTGATCAACGGCTGCTGGCAGATGGGCGAACGCAACCCGATCATCTCGATCCACGACGTGGGTGCGGGCGGCCTGTCCAACGCCTTCCCGGAAATCACCAATGATGCCAAGCGCGGCGCGATCTTCGATTTGCGCAAGGTGCCGCTGGAAGAATCCGGCATGGCGCCGAAGGAAATCTGGTCCAACGAATCGCAGGAACGCTACGTGCTGGCGATCGCCCCGGACGACCTGGCGACCTTCCGTGCGCTGTGCGAACGCGAGCGCTGCCCGTTCGCCGTGGTCGGCACGGCCACCGAGGAACGCCAGCTGAAACTGATCGACCCGGAAACCGGTACCGATCCGGTGGACATGCCGATGGACGTGTTGCTGGGTAAACCGCCGAAGATGCACCGCGACGTGCAGCATGTCGAGCGCGCCTTCCCGGCCATCGACCTGACCGGCGTGGCGCTGGAAGAAGCGGCGCAGCGCGTGCTGCTCCAGCCGACCGTGGGCGACAAGAGCTTCCTGATCACCATCGGCGACCGCAGCGTGGGCGGCATGTCCGTGCGCGACCAGATGGTCGGGCCGTGGCAGGTGCCGGTGGGCGATTGCGCGGTGACCACGCTGTCGTACGAAGGCTACCTGGGCGAGGCGATGGCGATGGGCGAGCGCACGCCGCTGGCCGTGATCGGCGCGCCGGCATCGGGCCGCAGGGCGGGGGGCGAGACGATCACGAACCTCGCGGCGGCGCCGATCGAGGATATCGCGTCGATCAAGCTGTCGGCGAACTGGATGGCCGCCTGCGGCCAGCCGGGGCAGGATGCCGCGCTGTTCGATACCGTGAAGGCGATCGGCATGGACCTGTGCCCGGCGCTGGGCATTTCCATCCCGGTCGGCAAGGATTCGCTGTCGATGCGCACAACGTGGTCCGACAACGGCGAGCAGAAGGCCGTGGTGTCGCCGGTGTCGCTGATCGTGTCGGGCTTCGCGCCCGTGTACGACGTGCGCAAGTCGCTGACGCCGCAGCTGCGCACCGACCTGGGCGACACGGCGATCATCGTCATCGACCTGGGCCGCGGCAAGAACCGCATGGGCGCATCGATCCTGTCGCAGGTGCTGGGCCAGCTGGGCAATGAGGTGCCGGACGTCGACAGCGCGGAAGACCTGAAGGCGTTCTTCGCCGCGATCCAGCAACTGAACCGGGATGGCAAGCTGCTGGCTTACCACGACCGGTCGGACGGCGGCCTGTACGCCACGCTGGTGGAGATGGCCTTTGCCGGCCGTGCCGGCCTGTCGATCAACCTCGACATGCTGACCCTGGAAGGCGAGCATGCGGCCGACTGGGGCGACGCCAAGAACTGGGCCAGCCAGGTGGGCGAGCGCCGCAACGAGCTGACCCTGCGCGCGCTGTTCAGCGAAGAGCTGGGCGCCGTGATCCAGGTGCGCGCCGAGGAGAAGTCGGCCGTGATGGACGTGCTGCGCTCGTTCAACCTGGGCGCGTGCAGCCATATCATCGGCAAGCTGAACGACCGTGGCGTGATCGAATTCACGCGCGACGCGAAGCTGGTCTATGCCAAGCCGCGCGCCGAGCTGCACCGCCTGTGGAGCGAAACCAGCTGGCGAATCTCGCGCATGCGTGAAAACCCGGCGACGGCGGACCAGGAATACGACCGCCTGCTGGACGAAACGGATCCCGGCATGACGCCGAAGATCACCTTCGACCTGGACGACAACGTGGCGGCGCCGTTCCTGGCCACGGGTGTGCGGCCCCGTGTCGCCATCCTGCGCGAGCAGGGCGTCAACTCGCATATCGAGACGGCGTGGGTGATGCACCAGGCGGGCTTCGCCGCGATCGACGTGCACATGAGCGACCTGATCGCCGGACGCGTGAAGCTCGCCGACTTCCAGGGCGTGATCGCTGTCGGCGGTTTCTCGTATGGCGACGTGCTGGGCGCCGGCGAAGGCTGGGCCAAGTCGATCCTGTTCAACCCCGCGCTGTCGGACCAGTTCGCGCAGTTCTTTGCCCGCACGGATACCTTCGGCCTGGGCATCTGCAACGGCTGCCAGATGATGAGCAACCTGAAGTCGATCATCCCGGGCGCCCAGGCGTGGCCGAAGTTCACGACCAACAAGTCGGAAAAGTTCGAAGCCCGCTTCGCGCTGGTCGAGGTGCTGGACTCGCCGTCGATCTTCTTCCAGGGCATGGCCGGCACGCAGACGCCGATCGCCATCGCGCACGGCGAGGGTTATGCGGACTTCAGCCAGACCGGCAAGCTCGACGAGGCGATCGCCGCGATGCGCTACGTCGACAACCGCGGCAGTGCCACCGAAGCCTATCCGTTCAATCCGAACGGTTCGCCACGCGGCATCACGTCGGTCACCACGCCGGACGGCCGCTTCACGGTGCTGATGCCGCACGCCGAACGGGTGTTCCGCACCGTGCAGCATTCGTGGGCGCCGGACGGGTGGAACGAGGATTCGCCGTGGATGCGGATGTTCCGCAATGCGCGCAAGTACGTTGGCTGAGATGCGTGGGCTGAAGTGCGCCGGCTGAACGGCCGGCGCCGCCTGAAAAGCCGGGCTTGCCCGGCTTTTTTACGCCTGCGGTGTGTACTGTCGCGTGGCAACAGTGCTAGGATTGCAACGTTCAACCGACCGCGACAGTGCGGCATTCACACCCTGGGAGTAGAAAATGAAGACCACGATCCGACAAACCCTCGCCCTGGCCGCGTTCGCGGTTGCCGCCCATGCGCAGGCAGCCGACGTCACGGTGCCGATCCACGCGGTCGATGCGTCCGGCACCGGCAAGGCACTGGGCACCGTGACGATCTCGGAGACGGCCGGCGGCCTCACGTTCACGCCCTCGCTGGCCGGCCTGCCGCCGGGCGCGCGCGGCTTCCATGTCCATGCCAAGGGCGATTGCTCGCCGGCCGAGACGGATGGCAAGAAGGTGCCGGCGGGTGCGGCGGGCGGCCACCTGGACCCGCATGATACGAAGGCGCACCACGGCCCGGGCAAGGCCGAGAAAGCCGGCCACGCCGGCGACTTGCCGCGCCTCGAAGTAGCGGCCGATGGATCGGCCAGGACGCCCGTGCAGGCGCCGCAGCTGAAGACGCTGGCGGACGTGAAAGGCCGTGCGCTGATGATCCACGCCGGCGGCGACAATTATGCCGACCAGCCGGCGCCACTGGGCGGTGGCGGTGCGCGCATCGCCTGCGGCGTGATCGGCGGCTGAGCCCTTTCGTCGGGCCAGCGATGAAGCCGGGCGATGCCCGGTTTTTTTTCGTGCCGCGAAACAGCCAGGACAGCTCAGCGCAGCCGGCACGCCAGTTCCGCGAACAGGCGCAGCAGCGCACGCAGGTAATCCTTTCGCCATGGACGCGCATCGAGCCTGGCCTGGCATGGCGGGCCATCGGCCCGCTGGCGGATCGGTTGCAGCATGGTCTTCACCTCTCATGTATCGGTATCGGTGCGGTATATTGTCGGCGTGGCGCAGCGCGTGGACAAACGAGTAATCTTGTGGGGAAGGTCAAGGAAAACTTATGCAGGCAGGGACATCGAACAAGACGCTGCGCAGTCTTTCCGGACTGATCGATTTTGATTGCGCCGCGCGCTGGGGCAGTTTCACGCTGGCGGCGCAGGAATTGCACAAGACGCCGGCGGCCATCAGCCTGCAGGTGAAGCAGCTCGAGGAAGCGGTGGGCTTCGCGCTGTTCGTGCGCCACCCGCGCCACATCACGCTGACGCCGAAAGGGCAGGAGCTCGCCGTGACGGTGGCGAAGATGCTGCGCGAGCTGCGCACCAGGGTCGAGGCATTGCGCGGTGGCGACGAGGAGAACGTGGTGCGCGTATCGACCACCCACACCTTCGCGATCAAGTTCCTGGCACCCCGGCTGGGCCGCTTCACGCTGCGCCATCCGGAACTCGACATCCGCCTCGACTCCTGCGAGCGCCTGGTCGATGTCGAACACGAGGAAGTGGACCTGGCGATCCGCCATGGCACCATTACCGACCATCCCGCCGCGCTGTACCACGACCGGCTGGTCGCCGTGTACAGTCCGGCGCTGGTGGCGCCTGCCGGAGAAGATCTCACCCTGGCCGACCTGACGCGCTTCCCGCTGCTGTTCGACGAATCCACCGATGACTGGATCAGGTTGCTGCGCTCGCACGGCGTAACGGAAGGGCGCTTTGATTTCTCGCGAGGATTCACCAACCTGGCGGTGACGGCGCAAGCGGCCATCGTCGGCCACGGCATCGCGCTGGTGCCGTATTCGCTCGTCTGCGATGACATCGACCGGGGCGTGCTGCGCCTGATGCGGGGCGCCAGCGTGTCCTACCCGGGCGGCTATTACTGGGTGCAGGCGCCGCGCAAGGCGGTGCTGCCGAAGGTGGTACGTTTTCGCAGCTGGGTCGAGGAGGAGGTGGCGCAGATGGAGCGCACGCTGCGCACGCGGATCGGCGATGGGCAGCCGGATACGGCGTACCAGAATTCCTAGGCACGGTACTGCGGCGCACTGGCGACACGGCGCATTGCGGGCGCCGCAGCCTGCGGTGCGGCTGCACCATGTGCCGGATGTTCATCAGGCGTTCGAGCGTGCAGCGACATCGTGTTCCGCAGCTTCCGGTCGGGGCGCACCGAATGCCTGGAGCGTGTCGATACCGTGGCGGACAGCCTTGGCGCGCCGCGGACGCTGCCCTACAGCTTGGCGGTGTGCCAGCGTTTCGTGGACGAGGTGGTGCGCGTGACGGACGATGAAATCTGCCGTGCCATGCTCGACCTGTTTCGCGATGCCAAGCTGGTGGCCAAACGGCGGCGGCGGTGGCAACGGCGGCGTTGTTCGGCCCGCTACGGGCGCGGCTGGCGGACAACAAAGTCGCGCTGGTGTGCGGGTCGAATATCGACGCGGCGGGGTTTGCCGGGTTGCTCGCGCGCGGCGCGCATGTGCGCGACAGTACCTCGGGGCCGGGTATTCCGACGCTGCCGGTACCGGCCGCGTAATAAAGAAAAAAGCGCTCCACGGAGCGCTTTTTTGTGAGGAACAGCAGGCTTACTGGATCTTGGCCTTCTTGACCAGTTCATCGCGGTAGGTGGCGATCTTGCGCTGGGTGAGGCCCTGCTCGATCTGGCCTTTGACTTCTTCCAGCGGCGGGAACTTGGCGGCGCGCGAACCTTCCAGCTTGATCACGTGGTAGCCGTATTGCGACTGCACGGGTTTCTCGGTGATCTGGCCATCCTTCAGGGCGACCATCGCGTCGGAGAACGGCTTGACGAAGTTGGCCGGGCTTGCCCAGTCCAGGTCGCCGCCGTTGGCTGCCGAGCCGGTGTCTTTCGACTGCTTGGCCAGCTCTTCGAACTTGGCGCCGCCCTTCAGCTTGGCGATGATGTCGGTGGCTTCCTTCTCGGTCGCGACCAGGATGTGGCGGGCGTGATATTCCTTGTCGCCGTTGGCGGCCTTGGCCTTGTCGTACTCGGCCTTGACTTCGGCATCCTTGACCGGATTCTTCTTCACGTAGTCGGCCAGCATCGCATTGATGACGATGCTCTGGCGGGTATTTTCCAGGGCCTGCTTGACGTCAGGCTTGTTGCTGTAGCCTTGCTTGTCCGCTTCCTGCACCATCACTTCGCGGGCGATCAGGTCCTTCTTGATCGCGTCGCGCAGCTGCGGGCTGTCCGGCTGCTTGCTCTGCGCGGTGACCTGCTTGACCACGGCGTCCAGGCGGGAGGCCGGGATCGCCTTGCCGTTCACGGTGGCCACGTTCTGGGCGAACGCGGGTACGGCGGCGATGGCGATCAGTGCTGTCAACAGGCGGGCTGGCTTCAAAATCATGTCACGTCCTATAAAAAAACTGGAGTCTGCCCCCGCGCTCGGGGGCCAATTCAAACTCAAACGGGTGCAGGCGCCGCCAACGGGCGCCGGAGCAATTTACTGGATCTTGGCCTTCTTGACCAGCTCTTCCTGGTAAGCCTGCAGCTTGCGCTGGGTGAGCGCTTCCTCGATCTGCGGCTTGACTTCGTCGAGCGTCGGCAGCTTGGCCTGGCGGACATCGTCGACCTTGATCACGTGGAAACCGTTCGGCGTCTGCACTGGCTTTTCCGTCACCTGGCCTTTTTGCAGGGCGACGAATGCCTTCGAGAACACTTCCGGGAACGCGGAAGGCGTTGCCCAGTCCAGGTCGCCGCCGTTATTGGCGCTGCCGGTATCCTTCGACTGCTTGGCCAGGTCCTCGAACTTGGCGCCGCCCTTCAGCTTGGCGATGATGTCGTTGGCGGCGGCTTCGGTGTCGACCAGGATGTGGCGCACGTGGTATTCCTTGTCGCCCGTTTCCTTGACGAAGCGGTCGTACTCGGCCTTCACATCGGTATCCTTGACCGGGTTTTTCTTGACGTAGTCGGCCACCATTGCCTGGACGACGAGGGCCTGGCGCGCATTTTCCATCTGCTGTTTCACGTCGGCGCTCTTCGCGTAACCCTGCTTTTCAGCTTCCTGCATCAGTACTTCGCGGCTGATCAGGTCTTTCTTGACCATGTCGCGCAGCTGGGGCGAATCCTGCTGCTGGCCCTGGGCCACTACCTGCTTGACGATCGCATCGGCGCGCGCGGTGGGGATACCCTTGCCGTTGACCACGGCGATGTTCTGTGCAATAGCGGGAGCCGAAGCAACGGCGATCGATGCAACCAGAATACGGAATGCTGGCTTGAAAGTCATTATTATTTCCTACGGGGAAAAGTTCTTGTCAATCGCGGGAGGAGAAGGGACTTAACGCAAAGAGCAATTCATTCCTACCAAACCGCACATTCAAATTTCCGACGGTGCCACTGCAGTAATGGCCAATGCATGAATCTCTTTATGCATCATATCGTGCACGGCATCATACACCAGTCGATGACGCGTGACGAGGTTCAGGCCAGCGAATTTCGCTGACGTTATCCTTAAGCGGTAATGACCGCCGCCGGACGCCGCGCCGGCATGGCCGGCATGCAGCGCGGATTCATCTTCGAGCGCGATTTCGGCAGGGCCGAGATTGGCCAGCAGGCGGTCGCGGATCTTTTCGAGGCGTGGATCGTTCATGCTTCATCCTTGATGTGCTTGGACAGGTAAAAGCCTTGGGCCACGAAGAACGCCAGCATCAGGCCGGTAACGCCGAATGCCTTGAAGCTCACCCAGGCACCGGTATCGGATTTGAACAGCACGAAGGCGACGAACAGGTTCAGGAAGCCCAGCACGATCCAGAACGCGATCCAGGCCATATTCAGGCGCTGCCACACTTCCTCTGGCAGGGCGATCTGCTTTTCCATTGCCATGCGGATCAGGTTCTTGGCGAAGAAACGGGAGGCAACCACCATGGCGATCGCAAAGCTCCAGTAAATGATGGTGGGCTTCCACTTGATGAAATTATCATCGTGGAAATAGATCGTCAGGCCGCCGAAGAATACGAACACGACCATCGATACCCACAGCGCGCCATCGACCTTGCGGCCGCGCAGCAGCAAATAAGCGATCTGCAGTGCGGTGGCGACGATACCGGTGATGGTGGCCAGGATGATCGGCGCCTGGCTGGCCGTGATGGCACCGCCGGAGATAATGCCCGACAGGTTGCCATTGATCAGGCTTTGCGCTGCCTCCTCGTTGCTGCCGGCCCATTTATAACTGCCGAAGAAAACCAGCAAGGGGAAGATATCAAACAGGAATTTCATCATGGTGATTAAGCGTCCGGAGTAAAACGGAGCGCCGCGGAATTGATGCAGTAACGCAGGCCGGTGGGCGGCGGACCGTCCGGGAATACATGGCCCAGGTGCGCATCGCAGACGGCGCAAATGATTTCGGTGCGCAGCATACCATGGGAACGGTCGACTTTCTCGATCACATTTTCAGGATCGAGGGCTTCGAAATAACTGGGCCAGCCACAGCCGGATTCGAATTTCGCATCCGATCGGAACAATGGCGTATTGCAGCAGACGCAGGTATATATGCCCGGCTCATGGTGATCCCAGTATTTGCCGGTAAAAGCCCGTTCGGTGGCAGCGTGGCGCGTCACGTGGTATTGCATCGGATCCAGTTCGGCGCGCCATTCGGCGTCCGATTTCACCACTTTCTTTGCTTGATCGCTCATGATTTCCAGTATGTCGATAATTTGGTGTGTACAGCGTCGGTGTGTACAGCGTCGGGGTGTACAGCTTGGGAATGAACAGGGTCAGGATGAACAGCTGACTTCCAGGCCGGCGGCCCAGTCCGGTGGCAGGGCCGCATAGCTTTCGTGCTCCGGCTGTTCGTCGAACGGGCGCTCCAGCACGGCGAGCAGGCGCTGCACTTCGGAGAAATCCTTGTGCTGCGCCTTGTCGATCGCCACCTGGGCCAGGTAATTGCGCAGCACGTATTTGGGATTGACGGCATTCATGGCCGCCTGGCGCGCCGCGTCGACGCTGTTCTCGGCGCGCAGCCGCTCGCGGTACTTGACGGCCCACGCATCGAATGCCGGGCGATCGATGAACAGGTCCCGCAGCGGTTCGTCGCCCTCGGCCGAGCCGGCGCGCAAGCCGCCCAGCCGGCGGAAGAACAGCGTGAAGTCGGCGTGGTTCGCCTGCAGCAGGCCGAACATCTCGTCCAGCAGCGCGCGGTCCGGCTCGCGGCTTTCCTTGAGGCCCAGCTTGGCATGCAGCAGGTCGTCGACCGTGGCGCCGAACACACCCTGGTAGACGTCCAGCGCTTCCTGGGTCTGTTCGACCGACCCGATCAGCGGAACCAGCGCCTGCGCCAGCGCATAGCAGTTCCAGTGGCCGATCTGCGGCTGCATCGCATACGAGTAGCGGCCGCCCTGGTCGGTATGGTTGCAGATGTGCTGCGCGTTGAACGCTTCCATGAAGCCGAACGGGCCGTAGTCCAGCGTCTGGCCCAGGATCGACATATTGTCGGTGTTCATCACGCCGTGCATGAAGCCGACCGATTGCCACTGCGCAATCAGGCGCGCGGTGCGGCGCGTGACTTCCTCGAGCAGGGCCGCGTAGGGATTTTCCTCGTCGCGCAAGGCGGGATAGAAACGGTCGATCACGTAGTCCGCCAGGATGCGCAGCCGGGCTTCGTCATTGCGGTAGAACCAGTGTTCGAACGAACCGAAACGCACGAAGGTGGGCGCCATGCGCACCACCACGGCGGCCGTTTCGATCGTCTCGCGGACGATGCCCTGGTCCGAGCCGATCACGGACAAGGCGCGCGTGGTGGGGATGCCCAGCGCATGCATCGCCTCGGAACACAGGAATTCGCGGATCGACGAGCGCAGCACGGCGCGGCCGTCGCCCATCCGCGAATACGGTGTCAGGCCGGCGCCCTTCAGCTGCAGCTCGACCGGGCCGGTATCGGTGGACACGTCGCCGAGCAGGATCGCACGGCCGTCGCCGAGCTGGCCCGCCCAGACGCCGAACTGGTGGCCGGAATACACGGCCGACAGGGGTTCGGCGCGGTCGGGCACGCGGTTGCCGGCGAGGACGTCGATCGCGTCGGCATCGAGCGCGGCGGGATCGAGGCCGATCAGCCGCGCGGCGCTGCCGCTGATGGCGACCGGGTAGGGGGCCGGGAGCGGCGTCGGCATGAGCCGCGTATAAAACTCGGGCGGAAGCGACGCAAACGAGTTTTCCAGGGGGAGGGTAAAGGCAGCGATGGCGGTTCCTGACTGGCAAAGTGGGTTCTGGTGGGTCACTTGAGCGGATTTTACCCCAGGCCGTAAAAAGGGGCGGACGCGGCACCGGCAAATAGCACGGTCGGACGTTTGCGGGTATAGTTCGCGGACCCATCCACAGAAGAGGACCCGAGACATGAGTGCGGATTACGCCCTGCACGGCACCGTGGCCGTCATCACGTTGAACAACCCGCCCGTGAACGGGCTTGGCCTGGTGACGCGCACCGCCGCCGTCGACGGTATCCGCCGCGCCCAGGACGACCCGGCCGTGGCGGCCATCGTCATTACCGGCGCCGGCAAGGCGTTTTCCGGCGGTGCCGATATCCGCGAGTTCAATTCGCCCAAGGCCCTGACGGAACCGACGCTCCACACGCTGATCCGCACCGCCGAGGAATCGGCGAAGCCGGTGGTGGCGGCGATCCACAGCGTGTGCATGGGCGGCGGCCTGGAGCTGTCGCTGGGCTGCCACTACCGCGTGGCGCTGCCGGGCGCGCAGGTGGCCCTGCCGGAAGTGAAGCTGGGCCTGCTGCCGGGAGCGGGCGGCACCCAGCGGCTGCCGCGCGCGATCGGGCTCGAGCCGGCGCTGGAGATGATCGTGTCGGGCAATCCGGTGCTGTCCGAAAGGCTGCCCGCGCTGTTCGACGAAGTGTTCGCGCCCGGTACGGACCTGGTGGCGGCGGCAGTGGCGTTCGCGGAGAAAATCGCGCCGGTGCGGCCGTTGCCGAAGGTGCGCGACCGGCAGGCGGCGCATGCCGATGCTGCGGCGTTCCTGCAGGCCGCGCGCGCTCGCGTTGCGGCGGCGGCCGGACCGTTCCCGGCGCCGCTCGAATGTGTCGAGACCATCGCGGCGGCGGTCTCGATGCCGTTCGAGCAAGGCCTGGCATTCGAGCGCGAACGCTTCATGCACCTGATCCGCACGCCCGAATCGCGCGCATTGCGCCATGCGTTCTTCGCGGAGCGCGAGGCGGCGAAAGTGCCGGGAGTGCCGGCCGATACGCCGCGGCGGCCCATCGAGCAGGCGGCCGTGATCGGCGCCGGCACGATGGGCAGCGGCATCGCCATGGCCTTTGCCAATGCCGGCATTCCCGTCAGGCTGCTCGAGTCGTCGCCCGAGGCACTGGACAAGGGATTGACGGCGATCCGCGCCCATTACGAGGGTGCGGCGGGCAAGGGCAAGCTCACGCCGGAACTGCTGGCGCGGCGCATGGCGCTGATCAGCGGTACGGTGCGAAGCGCGGAGATTGCGGGAGCGGACATCGTCATCGAAGCGGTGTTCGAAGACATGGCCATCAAGGAAGCGGTGTTCCGGCAACTGGACGATGTGATGAAGCCGGGGGCGATCCTGGCCACCAATACGTCGACGCTGGACGTGGACCGGATCGCCGCCGTCACGCGGCGGCCGCAGGATGTGATCGGGACTCACTTCTTCAGCCCCGCGCACGTAATGAAGCTGCTGGAGATCGTGCGTGGCCGCGCGACCGGCAACGACGTGCTTGCGACAGTGCTGGCGCTGGCGAAGCGGCTGAAGAAGACGGGCGTGGTGTCGGGCGTGTGCGATGGCTTCATCGGCAACCGGATGATCGAGCAATACATCCGGCAGGCCGGCTTCCTGCTGGAGGAAGGCTGCACGCCCGCCCAGGTGGACGGCGCCCTGGAGCGGTTCGGCTTTGCGATGGGGCCGTTCCGGATGAGTGACCTGGCGGGCAACGATATCGGCTGGGCGATCCGCAAGCGGCGCGCCGCCGAGCGGCCAGGAATGACGTATTCGAAGGTGGCCGACCTGCTGTGCGAAGTGGGACGGTTCGGCCAGAAGACCGGCGCCGGCTGGTATGACTACCGCCCCGGCGACCGGACGCCGCACCCGAGCGCGCAGGTCGATACGCTGATCGTGGACTACGCCCGCCAAGCCGGCATCGAGCCGCGCCGCATCGGCGACGAGGAGATCGTCGAGCGGCTGGTGTATGCGCTGGTCAACGAAGGGGCGCTGATCCTGGAAGAAGGGATCGCCCTGCGCGCATCGGACATCGACATGGTCTACCTGACGGGTTACGGTTTCCCGCTGTTCCGTGGCGGCCCGATGTTCCATGCCGATACGGTGGGCTTGCCGAACGTGCTGGCGGCAATCGAGCGCTTTGCCGCGGGCGCCCATGGTGAAGCGTGGCGGCCGGCGCCGCTGCTGGTGCGGCTGGCGGCCGAGCGCAAGGGGTTCAACGACCGCTGACGCGGCTGTTTCAGCCGATCTGCTTGCGCATCCGCGCCAGCGGTACCGTGACGCCGCCCGGCAGGCCGAGCGCGAACTCTTCCACTGCCTGGTAGCCAGCGGAACGGTACAGCGGAACCCCAGGCAGGGTAGCCGCCATCTCCAGCGCCGTGAAACCGGCGCGGACCGCTTCGGCTTCGCAGTGGCGTATCAGCAGGGTGCCCAGACCCTGGCGGGCTGCGGCGGGGTCGACGAAGAACGCGCGGATGCGGCCGGGCTGCGTGGCCGGATCGAGCAGCGGATCGACGCCGGATTTCATCCGGTCGGCACCGAACAGGGTGGCACGCTTGCTCCAGCCGCCGCAGGCCAGCGGCACGCCATCGCGCTCGATGACGAAATACGTGCCGTCCCGTATCAGCTGGGTGTCGACGCCGAACACATGGCGTGTCACGGCCTGCGCCTGGGCGTCCGTGTAGAAGCCCTTGCTGAGCCCGATACCCGACCGGGCGATCAGCGATTCCAGCGCGGGGATGTCCTCCGGTGTTGCGATGCGCAGCGTGGGAGTCATCGGTGTTCCGTCAGCGGCGGTTGGGCGTCAGGATGGTCGGCAGGGCCTTCGGCAGCGTCTCCGGATAGTCGCGCGAGAAGTGCAGGCCACGGCTCTCGCGGCGCTGCAGCGCGCTGTTGACGATCAGCGCGGCCACGTCGACCAGGTTGCGCAGCTCCAGCAAGTCGGCCGTGATGCGGAAGTTGCGGTAGTACTCGTCGATCTCTTCCTTCAGCAGGGAAATGCGGTGCTGCGCGCGTTCCAGGCGCTTGGTGGTGCGGACGATGCCCACGTAGTTCCACATCGAGCGGCGCAGTTCATCCCAGTTGTGGGCGATGACGACTTCCTCGTCCGCATCGGTGACGCGGCTTTCATCCCAATCGGGCAGGTAGGGCGTGCCATTCTTTTCCTTCGACAGGATGTCCTGCGCGCAGGCACGGCCGATGACGACGCATTCGAGCAGCGAATTGCTGGCCAGGCGGTTGGCGCCGTGCAGGCCGGTGCAGGCGGTCTCGCCGACGGCGTACAGGCCGGGGAGGTCGGTGCGGCCCAGCATGTCGGTCACCACGCCGCCGCAGGTGTAGTGGGCTGCCGGCACCACCGGGATCGGCTCCTTCGTGATGTCGATGCCCAGTTCCAGGCAGCGCGCGTAAATGGTGGGGAAGTGCTCGATCAGGAAGTCGGCCGGCTTGTGGCTGATGTCCAGGTGCACGTAGTCCAGGCCGCGCTTCTTGATCTCGAAGTCGATGGCGCGCGCCACCACGTCGCGCGGCGCCAGTTCGGCACGCGGATCGTGGGCCAGCATGAAGCGCTGGCCGGCGGCCGCTCCCGCTTCGGGCGGCAGCTTCAGCAGGCCGCCTTCGCCGCGCATCGCTTCCGTGATCAGGAACGATTTCGCATACGGGTGGTACAGGCAGGTTGGGTGGAACTGGATGAACTCCATGTTGGCGACGCGGCAGCCGGCGCGCCAGGCCATCGCGATGCCGTCGCCGCTCGCCGTGTCGGGATTGGTCGTGTAGAGATAGACCTTGCCGGCACCGCCCGTGCACATCACCGTGTGTTCGGCGGCCACCGTGTGGACTTCGCCGTTGCGGACATCCTGCACGTACAGGCCGTGGCACTTCGGCTGCGCATTGCGGTTGGCCGGACGGGGGCCCAGCTTGTCGGAGGTGATCAGGTCGATCGCGCAATGGTGCTCGAACAGGATGATGTTCGGATGGGCGCGAACCTTCTCTTCCAGCGTGACCTGCACCGCGTGGCCGGTGGCGTCGGCCGCGTGAATGATGCGGCGCTGGCTGTGGCCCCCTTCGCGCGTCAGGTGGAAGCCCAGTTCCGCCGTGGTGTCGCGGGTGAACGGCACGCCCTGCGCGATCAGCCATTCGATCGCTTCGCGGCCATGTTCGACGATGTACCGGGTGGCGCCTTCGTCGCACAGGCCGGCGCCGGCGACCAGGGTGTCTTCGATATGTTCGGCATGGCTGTCGCCCGAATCGAGGACGGCGGCGATGCCGCCCTGGGCCCAGTTGCTGGCCCCATCCAGCAGCTCGCGCTTGGAAATGATGGCAACCCGGCGCGTTTCGGCCAGGTGCAGGGCAACCGACAGGCCGGCCAGCCCGCTGCCGACGATGGCTACGTCAAATTTCATGGTGAGGAAGGTATTTTTCGCGAAAAAGAACATGACTATAGACCATTTGCAAACACGCGTCATGCCCGGGCTTGTTTTGCGCGGTCTCAACGCCCGTCCAGCAAGGGTCCGGCATCATGGCTGAGCCATCCGCAGCGTGATGGCGGTTGCGCCCACCGGACGGGCGAGGGAGCTTCCTACCGTGATCCGGATCTTCAATCATTATGTCTCGCGCACCGGTTTCATCCTGCTGCTGTTTGAAATGTTCATCCTGCACGCAGCCGCCAGTGCGACCGCGCTGCTGTGGAGCGGCTCGCCGCGCGGCACCGCCGACGCCTCCATGACCGGCATGTTGTTCGCGCTCGTGAACGTGTTCGCCATGAGCGCGCTGGGACTCTACCAGCAGCAGTTGCGCGAGGATTTGCGCGGCGCGATGGCGCGCATTCCACCGGCCTTCCTGGTCGGTTTCGTGCTGATGTCCGCATTGATGGAGGTCATGCCCGCCGTGGACCTGGGCCACGCGGCGAGCCTGGCCTTCGTGCTGGGCGGCGCCTGCGTGCTGATGACGAGGTTGCTGCTGTTCACCTCGGCGCAGTCCGATATCCTGGTGGAGCGCCTGATCCTGATCGGTGCCGGCGCGCTCGCCCGCGAGTGCCTCGAGCTGGCGGCCATGCGCGACGGGCCGCGGCGCTTCGAAGTCGTCGGCTGCGTGCCGATGCCGGACGAAGAGCGCTGCGTGCCGGTCGCCAAGGTGTTGAAGCCGGGTGAATCGTTGCTGACGCTGGCGCGGCGGCACGGCGCGAACGAGCTGGTGATCTCCGTTGGCGATCGCCGCAACGGTGCCTATCCGGTGCGCGAGCTGCTCGATTGCGCGCTGGGCGGCGTGCGGGTGACCGATGCGGCCGCGTTCTTCGAGCGCGAAGCCAGCCAGATCCGCGTCGATTCGCTGCAGCCCAGCTAAAAGCTTGCCAGTTGCCGGGCTGCCGCCCTGTCATCGGGATTTTCCTTGGCGGCCTGCTCCAGCCAGCGCCCCGCATCGGCAGGCTTGCCGACGCGTGCCTCCAGGTTCGCAAGGGATGTCATCAACGCGGCGTTCTTCTTGTCGCGTGCCAGTGCCGCCTCATAGCGCTGGCGAGCATCCTCGGGCTTTTTCGCCACGATGTCGAGATTGGCCAGGTTGTCGAGCGCGGGCAGGTACATCGGGTCGAGTGCGAGCGCCTTCATGAAACCGGCGCGTGCGCCACCGATGTCCCCGCTCCCCAGCACCACGCCGGCGCGCAGGTTTTACAGAATCGCAAATTGAAGGAGGCCTTATAGTTGCTGGCTTCCTGAGAATCGGCGCCAAATATACAGTAGTTTACGAGCCACGAGAAAATGCGGGTCTGGAGGCATTTTCGGAGCCGATATTTGGCAGGAAAAAAGGCCTATTCGGAGCCTGTCTGAATGGTCCATGGCAGGTCCATATCGAGTGCGGAAACCTTCGCGATCGCCCGCTTGATGTAGATGCTGGTGGTCTTGCCCGAGGTGTGCGCCAGCCGCTTCTGGATCTCCGCATGTTCTTCACCGCGCGAAGCGGCATCGGTGGCGCCGAGTGCCCGCAGGTCCCGAAACTGGATCAGCGGTCCAAAATCCCGACCTTCCTTCGCCGCCTGGGCCACCGCCCGTTCCCGCGCGCGCTCCCACATCTCCACCAGGCTCCCGGCCGAATACGGGCGGCCGGCGTTATCGTGGCCGGTGGCAGCGAATACGTAGCTGCTGATGACTTGGCGTCGGCGCTTCTCCGCGCGTGCGCGCTCAATCACCGCTGCGATCGCCGGGGTGATCGTGACCTCGACGACCAGGCCACTGGTGCGACTCGTCTTGCTGGGCGTGAACGTCACCGATCCGCCGACCAGGCCGGACGGGCTGGGCCGGATCTGCGATTCCTGCAGGGTGCGAATGTCCTGCGCGCGCTGCCAGCATAGGTAGGCCATATCGATGATGCACACCAGCATGCGGCCGTTCGGAGTCTGCTTGCCGTGCCCGCCGACTAGGGCTGCCGCTCGGATTGCCGCCACCTGGTCATGGCTGGCCAGGACGGTGCGCACCTTCGTGCGGTAGCCGGACATGTCTAGCTGGTCGATCGGGTTGTCCTGGCGCAGGCCCAGGTCGCCGATGATGAACCGAAACAGCTTGCCGGCCAGCGCTGTCATTTTCTGCGCGGTGTTCGCCTTGCCGGCGTACCGGGCGCGCAGGAAATCGGCCCAGTCCTTCGTGGTGACCTGCGTCGCGTGGAAGTGCTCAAACACGTCCGCGATGACGTCGAGGTGCCGGCCGTAGGCGATCACGGTCTTCGGCGTGTACTCGCCGAGCATTCTGGCCTTGAACTCCGCGCAGCACCACGGCATGGACCCTTCCTCGGTGATCGGGCTGCCGATGATGGCGGCCAGCGCGTTCAGCATGGCCGGCTCGCCATCTTCGAGGGCGCAGAGCTTAATCCACTTCTTCGGGCCGGCCGCTTTATTGCGCGGGTCGATCGTCGGCTCGGTGGCCACGAAGTAGTAGGCACCGTGGTTCACGTACACCCGGCGCGGGAGTCCGCGGTGCTTCTTTCGTTTTCGGTTCATTTACAGTTTTAGTTTCGGTCGTATCGATGGAGCGGGCGCTGCCGGCGCATGCAGGTGCATCCGCAGCACGCACACGGTGTTGTCGCGCATGCGGCGCGCTGGCACGCCCAGCTTAGCCAACTCGCGCAGTTGCTCAGCCGGGCGCCGGTACCGGGTCAGCTCGTACAGTTCGGCATCGGACAGCTTCTCAATCATTTGGCGGCTCCTTTGCCGATGATCGCCCGCGCGGCAGCCCGGCGCAGACGCCTTGCCAGGTCACGCGCGTACTGCACGGCGAACGGATCGACGTCGTTCTGCTCGTCTACGTGGGCCGAGGATTCCAGCGCCGTGGCCGCTTCCAGCAGCAGCGGCGGTTCTGCGGCACGCTCGGCGCAATCGTACCCGGCGATGAACAACTTCCACTCGCGGCTGCCGTGGTCGGCCAGCCGGTCGTGCGGGATGCCGGCGGCGGCCAGGAAGGCGGCAGTCTGGCGCGTGAGTCGGTCGAAAGGCTGCGTGCCGTAGCCGAGCAAGCGGGCCAAGTCGGCGGTTTCGCCGGCGAGGATGGCCTGGCCGGTGCCCAGCTGCAGGGCCACGGAGCCGGCGCCGGACGCGGCGAGCAGCTGCTGCACAGCGGTGACGACGGCGGCGCGCAGCGGGGCCAGCAGTTCTTCGGGTTTCTCGTTCATGGTGTTCTTTCGTTATGTGGTGGTGATGGGCTGTCAGGTACGTGCCACTGCCGACATGGGCACGTGCCAGCGGTACTCGTGCGTGTAGCCTTTGTAGTTGCCCTTGCTCGGGTGGTCGGATCCGAAGTAGCGCGGCCGTTCATCGAGCATGCCGGCGCGGGCCATGGCGCCCATGGCGTGACCCCAGCAGCAGCCAATGTCGAGGGGGACGGCCACGGTGCGGTAGAAGTCGCTACCGTCGATCCATTCGCCAGGCCGCGCCATGGCCACGTCGAGGAAAGCCTGGCGCACCTCGAGCGACCGCGCGCGTTCCCACTTGGCCTCGACGCTGCGCGGCATTCCACCGGCACGGCGCGTGGCCGGCATCGCAGCGAATAGCTCGAGCTGGCTCATCGCGCTGCGACCGGCCCGGGCGGCATCGGCATCCAGTGCGTCACGCGCTCCTGGGTGATGGGCATCGCGTCGACGTAGCACCAGGTGCCGGAATCGCGGTACCCGGTCCACACGTCGCCGTCTTCGTTTAGCGCGATCAGCACCAGGGCTTCGTCGTCCGGCAGCCGCTCCGTTACATCGATCCAGGTGAGGGCGCTCATGCTCGTGCTCCCGGCGCCGGTCCAAACAGTGCGGCCACCATGTAATCCCGCCACATGCCGATCTGCTTGGCCGGGCCGATGCCGCGCTTTGGCGCGATGATCTGGTCGAGCTGGTCATCCAAAGACGGCAACTTCTCGTCGGCGCCCAGCTCCCAGAGCGCCCCGTAGTTCCGGCTCTCGCCGGTCTTGCGGATCCGGCGCAGCGTTTCGTGCATGTATTGCATCTGGCTCATCAAGGTCGAGCGGTTGCCGCCGACGATCCGCAGGATGTCGCCCGAGGTCATCGGGCCGGTACCGAGCAGCTCGGTGATCTTGGCGATGGCCGCGGCGCGCGCGGCCTGCTGCTGCTCCTTCGTCCCCAGCGCACCGGGTTTCACAGGTCCGCGCGCCATGATCAGGCCGCCGCCTTGAAGAGGTCGCCCACCGTCGTCGGCGCCGGCGGCACCAGGTCGAGCACGATCTCGCGTTGGATGAATTCGCACAGCTTGCCCACGTCGTCCGCGTTGGGATGCGCGATCACGCGGAACGTGACCGTCACCGAACCGCCGTTCATCGCCTCGATCGCGAAGTGGTCGACCTTCACGTCGTCGAGCACGATGTTGCTCGCGCCGCCCAGGCCGTAGTCGACCTCCGCCTTGTAGCCGGCGCCTTCCCAGTCCCATTTGATGGCGCCCATCTTCGGGTACCGCAGCACCGTCAGGCCGTCGCCGCCGTCGCTCACCTGGTCGACCAAGTCGGGGTTGTCGTCGAACTTGTAGAGGTGCTGGCGCAACTCCGGATGGAAGTAGGCCAGGATCGTGCTCGGGCACGTAGCCTCGATCTTCAGGTCCAGTGCCGGCTTCGTGTCGTCGCCGTGCTTTTCCGCGCGCGGGTTCAGGTTGGACAGCTTGACGGTCTGTTTGAGCAGTTCGAACATGGATTACATCTCCTCGGTGGTGGTCTGGTTATTCGGGTCGAGCATGAAGTTGGCGTACGGGATCCGGATCAGCGTGTGGAAGCGGCGCGCGGCCGCCTCGTCACGATCGATCTCGCCGCGCGACTCCACGGCGCAGATGGCGCGCACGGACTGCGCGGCAGCCTGCTCGTCAGGCACGCGCAGGAAACGCTGGAAAGGCGCCTCCCGGCAGCGCAGTGCCAACCAGGTGGAAAGACGCTGCGTCGTCATGCCGGCATCCCCTGGCGGACGTGGTCGATGTGGTCGATCAGCGCGGCGCAGATCGCCGGGAAGTCGGCCTCGTGGTACAGCACCGCGGCGCGATCGCGGCCGGCGGAAGCGAAGCCCAGCGTGCCGAGGAATTCGGCCGTCAGGTTGAAGCCGAGGCGTGTGCCGATCTGGCCCAGGCGCAGGCTCGGCGGCGTGTCGGCGGCGGCTGCCGGCGCTGGCCGCGCAGCAGCTGGCGTGGAACCGGGGGCGGGCCATGTCACTTCAGCTTCAGGCGACTGGTGCGTCTGCACAGCGACTTGCTGCTGTTGCACCGCTGCTTCCTGCTGCGCGCGTGCCGCGGCTGCCGCCTGAGCCTGAGCCGCTTCCAGTTCCTGCAGCACCTGCTTGGCTTTCTCCGCCTTTTCGGCCTCGATGCGCTTGTGGTTCTCGATCCGGCTGTTCACCACCAGGTGGAAATCTTCGTCCGCCTTCTGGATGACGTTCTGCAGGTCGGCGAACAGGAATTCGTGGTTGGCCGCGTGCTCGCGGTACCAGGTCAGCCGGCCGCGCACCGCCGCGGCGATCGCGTTCACGGAGATCTTCCCGGCAGCCAGTTCCGTGTCGACCGCGTCCTGCAGCGTGGCCAGGGTGCGCTTGTTCTTCATGGCGCCGGCGAAGTCGCGAGCCTGGAACACCAGGCGCAGCGGTGCGATTTCCTGCTCGAGCGCGGCCACGTGTTCCTGGAAGGCCAGCTTGGCCTGGGCGAGGATGCCCGCCTTGATCAGCTCTTTCTTGTCCTTGATGGTCTTCTGCAGTGTCAGGCGCTTGGCGCGCAGCTGGCCGGACAGGTGGTCGATGGTGCGCATCAGCTCGGCGATATCGACGGTCTGCTCCAGCGCCGCGGCCTTGGCCAGCTCGAGGTTGTCTTCGGCCTGCTCGCAGAACTTCACCGTGGCTTCGGCGTTCGCGAAATCGTCGTCGGTCAGCAGATCGGTCTTGATGGCGGCGATGAAGCGCTCGGCCTTCGCCTGGAATGCCGGCAGATTGCTGTTCGCCACCTTGCCCTGGATCTGGATCACCAGCGCCGGCAGCGCCATGATCGGATCCGCTTCGGGCTTCGCCGCATACTCGCGCGGCTGGTAGGTGACCAGGTCGGCCTCGAACTGATTCCAGCCGGCGCGGATGCGCTCCTGCCATTCAGGGTTCGGCAGCACGTCGATCGACACGAAGCGATCGGGCGTGCCATCCGAACACACGAACACCACCTTGCTGCAGCCGGTCACCATCATGATCTGCTGCGGCTGGGGCATGTATTCGTCCGGCAGCCGGCCAGCTTCGATCGACGCGGCCAGCGCTTCATTCCATTGCTTGTGCTCGAATGCGATGTCTTCGCCCATGGTCAGGCCGTCGCACGAAGCCGACAGGCGGCCAGTGGAGCACGTGACCGGGTACAGCTCGTCACCGATCTGCTCTTCGACCAGTGGGCGCGCCAGCGCTTCCACCTCGTGGCCGTAGTCGAGGATGTTTTTCTGCACCCAGTCGCTGAACTCCTGCGCCGTGCCGGTGTGCTTCATGTGCAGCAGCTCGGTGCGCGACACGCGGGAGGAGATACCCAGCATGGCCGCCGCCTCACTGGCGCCGAAGTGCTCGAGGCGGAACGCTGCCCATTCCGGGCTGCCCTGCACGAGATCGTGGATTTGCATGTTGATTTCCTTGGTAAGGGTAGGGGAGCCCCGCCGGCGCGGGGCTGTGGGCTCAGTCGTTTTCGTGGGTCCAGCTGTCGATCGTGAGCTTCTGGTCTTCGGTGAGCAGCTGGCGCGTTTCGATCATCGCGACCAGCTGCGCGACCGTTTTCTTGCCGCCGACGATTTGCTCGCGCCAGCCGGCCTTGTTCTTGTTGAAGTTCTCGGTCGTGCACATCGGCAGATCGCCGCGCGCGCCGGCGGTGCTGGCGGTGGCGGTACCGGCGCTGGCATGTTCCGCAGCTTCGGCGGCGCCCGCGCCATCGCCCTGGTCGTCGTCGCGCTCGTCGATCGTCACCAGGTCCTGGTCGATGGTGAAGTTCTTGCCGGCGTCCACCGCCGTGGCCACGTCGACGGCGCGCTGCACTTCGATCGATTTCGGCATGTACTTCAGCACCTGCAGCAGCACCACCTTGCGGGCGTACATTTCCATGTTCTGGCCGCTTTTCTCCAGCGCGTAGTGGCGGCTGCCGACTTTGTTGAACTTATTCAGGTGCTTCACCACGCGTTCCATCGTCCACACCTCAATCACCGGGTATTCGCTGCCGTTCACGCGGCCGACGGCATACACGTGCGTGATGTCCTTCCAGGTGTCGCCGCCGGCGCCCGGGCGGTGCTTGATGAATGGCCGATCTCCCAGCGCCCAGTCGAATTCGTCGCCGCGATACACCGCACCGGTCCAGACCGTGGCACGGCCGGCGCGCGAGACCAGGTCGACCAGGCCTTGCCAGCCCGGGACGAAAGTCGCCTTGTTCCCGTAGGGGACCAGGTAGCCTTGTCCGCCGACGCCGATCTCGAGGCCCAGCTGCGCGGCAACGACGACCGAGCCGAAGATGCTGTGCAGATCGCACTTCTGCAGCGCCGCGTTCTGGCTGAAGGCCGTCATCGTCAGGCGCACCATGCGGTCCGGCGTGATGTGCTTCGGCAGGGCGTTGGCGATCTGGCCCTTGTACTTGTCCAGGAACGTGCTGAGGCTCTTGGCCGGGCTGGTGGCGACTTGATTCATGTGGTGATTCCTTTCTGGTTAAAAGCCGGAGAAGTAGCTGCGCACGGCGCGCTTCAGTGCGTGGCGCGGCTCCATGCCGACGCGCAGGTAGAGGCGGTACTGGGTGCGGATGAAGCGCGTAGCGCCAAGGACGGTGCCGACGATCATGCGAGCCCCCGTTCGATCTGCATGCGTTCGGCGGCCAGGCGCACCAGGCGTTCCTCTTCCGCCGCGAGCAGCTGGGTGTGCAGTTCGCGCAGCGCGGCCAAGTCGGCGGCGTATTCAGCAGCGCGCGCGGCGCGCAGTTCCAGCAGCCACAGGCGGATCGGTTTCAGGGCTTTGCGCACGATGCGGCGCGCGACGCGGGCGAGGGCGGTCATGCGGCACCTGCAGCGGCGCGGGCGGCGATCATGGCGTCTGCAACCCGGTAGGCGTGTTCGACCATGCCGCTGACGCACCAGTTCTGCCACGCTTGGACGGACAGGGATTTGTCTGCCCGATCGCCATACCGTTGGTCATCTGGCACGGCCAGCATTCCTTGGATCGCCTTCGCCGCGAAGTAGTCGCGCAGCGTCATGCCGGTTTCAGTCAGCACCTGCCGCTGCTTGGCACTTTGCGCGCGGCCCGGATCCGGAAAGGCCCGGCCGCCGTCATTCGTCTTTTCCATCCTGCTGCTCCCTGTGTTGGACCGGCGCGCCGGCGGTTGTTGGTGTTGGGGTGCCGTCTGTTCCGGCTGCCAGGGCATTCGAGATCCCGCTCCCTCTATTTCCTGACCCGAGTTCAGGGCATGGCGCACGTTGAAGGGGTGCGCCGCTCCTATCTCTTGACGGCGCGCGCCAGGGCGGCGCGCGTTCTTCACGCGTATTCGCGGTTCAGCCGCGCGCGCTCGGCGCGGGCATCAGCATCAGCGGCACGGCCTTCGCGCTCGCGGCGCGCCATCTCGGTCTTGGCGCGGTCCTGGGCTTCGGTCCACACCAGATCGGTGATGATCGGCAGCAGCGCGTTCTCGCCGGCGACGCTCTTCTCGACCAGGTCGGCCAGCGAGTGCAGGTCCATCAGGTATTCGTCGAGGGCGTTGGTGATGACCGCCAGGTTCTGCGGCGCGCCGGCCTTCAGCGACGCCATGATCACTGCGTGCTGGGCACGGGCTTCGATGGTGAGGGCTTCTTCGTACTGCTCGTTGTCGGGGTCGTGGCGGGACATTTCGGGCTCCAGTCGGTGCGCTGTGGTGCGCGTTTCGATGGAGCTAGTATCGGTCTTCCGGTATTTGGTGTCAACCGGTTTTCCCATATTATGAAGGTGGCCGATATCCGTCGATATAGAAACGTCGATATTTTCTCGGCACTACCGTTGCGTGGACGCAAAAAAGCCCGCACGCAGCGGGCTGTATCTTGCAGGGGGATTTTCTCTTACAGGCCTGGCCAGGTCGCGTCGGATTGGAACTTGTTTGCGCAGCGCCATTGCTCGGCGTACCAGCCGGTCTGCCTGCCTCGGCAAACCCACTGCGTGCCTCCATGCGGCGCATTCTGCAGGTCCCACGCCCAATCAAAATCATTGCTCACCGGTGCGGCATATCCACCAGCGTGAGACCCCTTGGCTGCCGCAGCGGCAACCAAACCTACTGCCAGCACTGCGCCGACCTTCTTCCACGTGTTGCCACTGGATGCCTGCGAACGGGGAGCTTCCTGTGGCATCGGGTCGTATACTCCATCGCGCTTATCCAGATAGGCCTGCCGGCTCGATAGCGAAAGCCGCCTGTCGTTAAATCCCGCTTCGGTGATCAACCCGGCTTCATAGGCGTGCGCGAAGTCAATCGCATCCTTCGCAAGCGTGATGCGATCCGTTGGCGCACCAGCTGCGACTAATCGGCTGTGGACGCCCTCATAATATGTTGACCACTTTATCGAATTGCCGGCTTGCGGATACGCCTCTACCCGATAACGATTTGATTCGCTCATCTGTTTTGCTGGCTTCGCAGCACATGCACAAAGGATGAGGGTGGGAATTAATAGTAGTGGTCGCATATAAACGCCAAGCTAATTTAATCAGAAGGGTAATTCGGCCTCGCACTCGTCGGGCAGCTCGGACCATTCCAGATCCTCTACACCCAGCAGCGCATGGAGGTACGGCGGCGCGTCAAAGTCGGCGCGGGCACGGGCACCCTTCCACCTCGCGTCATCACGCGCCACAAGCATGGCCGGCGTCGCAAACTGGGCCTGTAGTCGGGCAAGGAGGCGGGCGGCATGCGGCTCCGCCAGGCAGCGCTGGTCAACCAGCACCACGGCCATGCGCACACCGCGCAGGCGAGTAATTACATAGTGCATTAAAAACGATCGCTTTCCCTACGAACTACGCGACCGACGATGATGCACGCATCGCCTTCGCAAACTTTCCTGTGATATTTGCGCTGATCCGGATTATCGGAAGTCAGCCACCAACGCCCGGCATCCCGGGTCAGTCTTTTAACAACCGCTTCGCCCTCGTAATTGAAAGCGTAAATACCGCCATCGACGCCGTGTTTATCCGCGATATTCACGACGACCAGATCGCCGTCATATAGCGTGGGCTCCATACTTTCGCCGCTGACGTGAATGCCGATAAGGTTATCGCGCACGTATCCCTTACGTACCAACCAGTCCGTAGGCACGGTGACGGTTGAACCATCAAACCGCTCCGGCTCCACCTCGAAGCCGCTAATGCCAGCCGACAGGCGCAACTTCACCTTCGGGATGAGTGTCAGCCGTGGATCGTCGTCGTCGACGGCCTCGACCCGCATGAACGATCCGGGCGGCAGTCCGGCTAGGCCGGGGGGGGCCTCGGTCAGAAGCATTGGCCCTTTCCCAGTCTCCAGCCACAGGGCATTGACTCCCAGTATGGCCGCGAGCGTAGCCAAGGAGGTCGATCCTTGTGACTTGCCAACTTCCAGATCGGAAATGGTGCTCTGGTTGAGGCCTGACCGCTTGGCCAGCTCAACTTGCGACATTTTTGCGGCCTTCCTGGCCAGCTTCAACCGGTTCCCTATAGACATTCCGATATTTTCACCCGGAAATGAACCGGAATACCGGTTGACATCAATTACCGGAGTTCCCATAATCGCTCCCATGGACATCTCATACACGATCAAAAGCCTTCGTCAGGCTGGGCTCACCCAGACGCAGATCGGTAACGCGATCGGGTTGAAGCAAACATCAATCAGCGACATGGAAAGCGGCCGCGCCGGAATCAAGCGGCCGTCTTACCAGGTCATCAGCGGACTGTTGCGCCTGGCCGCTGAACATCAGGTGGCCACCGAGCCGCCCAGCTAATCCGCGGCATGAACGCGAAACCGTACATCCCTCACAAACCGAAGTCCTGAAATACATCACAAGGAAACCACCATGGCACCACGCAACATCGAAGTGAAGACCCTGCTCAACGCGGACGAGTTCCTCGAGCTGGAGAAGGAGTGCACCGCGGCCGACGTCTCGCGCAGCAAATTGTTGCGCGATCTGGCGAAGGGCTGGATGGCCGAGCGCAAGGGTAGCCGTTCGCGGCCGCCGGCGGAACGGCCAGGGTATGGCCAGAACATGGCCATGCTGCTCCCGGGCCGCGCAGTTGCACGTCCGCGCATGCACATGCGTCTTTGAAGCGGGCGGCACATGGCAATTCGAGGCACCGACGTAACACCGAGGCAAACACATGAACCAGAGCACCACCACACCAGTAACACCGGACGAGACCATCGCCCGCCAGGCCCGCGTCTGGCGCAGCGTCGACCAGGTCGCGATCGCGGACAAGCGGGACAGCGAAAAGCAGCGGGCCGAGTACCGCGCGCGCCAGCAACTGCGCGCCGTGATCGACCAGGCGAAGGAGGGCACGTAATGGATCATTCCATCATCCCGCGCTCGATGATCGATGCGAAGGCCGAAGCTGACTTCGAGCGCGGTTACGGCCGTGACGAACACGGCTTCAACTGGCACGCCTACTCCGCGATCGAGCAATACCAGGCCGCGTGGGACCGCTGCGCCGCGAAGGCGTACGGGTTCCAGCTGGCGGAAGTCTCGCCTCCATGACGTCGCACCAGGCTGCCGTCCTACCGGCACCCCTTACACCACCGGACTGCGACCTGCAGGACTTCAAGTTCATGCCGCTCGATGTCGCTCGTCTGCGTGACAGCGACATGGCGGCGTACGAATCCCCCGAGGCATGCTGGGCCGCTGTTCTCCTCTGGAGCACCGCGTGGCACCAGGTCCCCGCCGCATCCCTTCCGGACGACGATCGCTTCCTGGCCAAGGCTGCCGGCTACGGCCGCGTGGTCAAAGAGTGGCTGAACGTCCGCGAGGGCGCGCTGCACGGCTGGATCAAGTGTGCAGACGGTCGCCTGTATCACCCTGTCGTCGCGGAGAAAGCGCTGGAAAGCTGGCGTGCGAAGGTCCACCACCAGTGGAAGAAAGAGTGCGATCGCATTCGGAAATCCAACAAGCAGCGCGAGGCAGAGGGCCGTCCTCTGTTGCCACTTCCACCAGAACCGGGCACGAGTTCCAGTGATATTCCGCAGGAATCCACAGGAATTCCGCCGGAAAGCACAGGGACTTCCGCTGGAAGCGACGACGCGAACAATGGAAATCCGCTGGAAAACGCTCTTAAGGGACAGGGACAGGGACAGGGACAGGGACAGGGACAGGGACAGGGAGAGTTAACTTCAAAAGCAGAAAGCAGCGGCGGCTCTACGGACAGTAGTCGCGAGCACGACAACGACCGGCTGCCACCGCGACCGGGACTCGATCGACCCAGTCCGGACATGCGCGCTGTCGCCATCGCCACCCTGCTGACCGGCGCTGGCGTGAAAAAGGTCACGGCCTTCCATCCCGACGTCGCTGTGACCTGGGCGCAGGACGAGCGCGTCACCGACGTGCTGCTGCTGGACGCCATCAAGCGGGCAAAGGAAACGCTGGGCGAAGAGCCGTTCCACGTTCCGTACCTGAAGCCGATCATCGTAGAGCTGCTGAACCCGCCTGCACCGAAAGCGCCGAAGCCGCGGCCCGATGCTGACTGGGCCTGGCGCAAGACCCCGCAGGGCATCGAGCAGAAGGGTCGTGAGATCGGCCTGTTCGCCCGCGGCACCGAAAGCCACCAGGACTTCGCCAACCGGATCCAGGCCGAAATCGACAAGCGGAAAGGACTCGCAGCATGACGCACACCCACGCCGACCGCGTCGCCGAGCGCGACCCCTGCATGTGCATCGCCTACGGCTGCCCGCTGCTGGGCGTTATCACCGCCTCGACCAGCGGTGCCAACGACTGGGCCTGCTTCTTTCATGCCGGCCGCAGCGGTGCGCAGCTGCAGCACATCACCATGATCGTGAACCGGTACCGCTGGCTGGCCGACTCCATCACCATCGCCCGCGGCATGGTGCCTGGCCGTGCTGACCGCCGGATGATCCTCGACAAGATCCGCGCCGACCTGACGCAGCACAAGCGACCCGACCTGTTCTGGAACGGCGCCGAGACCGTACGGCAATGGGTCAACCGCCTCGACAAAGCCCTGGGCGAGCTCGTCTCTCCGCACATGGACGGCATCGAGGCGCCACAGGCCAGTGTGCCCCGGGATAGCTGGCAGGGAGTAGGGGCATCGCTGCCCAACTGGGCCTGACTGAGACCATTTCGCGCGCGAGCGCACCAACCGCAGCACCAACGCAAGGAGCACCATGAGCACCACCCACATCACCCCGACCGTCGGCCGGATCGTCTGGTTCTACCCCGCTTCGAATGCCGAGTCTTCCGGTTTTTCGCCGGCGGAAGAGGGCCAGCCACTGGCCGCGATCATCACGCGTGTCGTCGACGAGGCGATCAGCGGCGTGCATCTCGCTGTGTTCGACGCCAACGGTGTGTCGCATCCGACGCCGTACGTGCAGTTGCTGCAGGAGGGTGAAGAAGCACCGCCCAGCGGCCGCTACGCCACGTGGATGCCGTACCAGGTCGGCCAGGCGAAAAAGCACGCGGCGACGCCCGTGGGCGTGGCCGACGAACTGCAGGGAGCGCGTGCGCGGATCGACCGCATCGCCCGGGTAGCGCATGAGGTCAACCGCGCTTACTGCCAGGCGCTGGGCGACAGCAGCCAGCCAGCGTGGGAAGACGCTCCCGAATGGCAGCGCGTATCCGCACGCATGGGCGTCGACCTGCATCTGTCCGGCGATTTTGGCCCCGAGGCCAGTCACATCGCCTGGATGCGCCAGAAGATCGACGAAGGCTGGACCTACGGCCCTGAGAAAAATCCCGAGCTGAAGCAGCACCATTGCCTGGTGCCGTTCGACCAGCTGCCACGCGAGCAGCAGGCCAAGGACTACCTGTTCCGCGGCGTCGTGCACGCGCTGCGCGGCTGACCCAGCACCACAGCCCGGCCCCGCGCCGGGCGCCACAACAACAAGGAGAACCGAACCCATGAACATCCTGGCCATCGACATCGGCACCACCACCGGCTGGGCCCGCTGCACCCGCGACGGCACCGTGCACAGCGGCAGCGCATCGTTCGCCCCGCGCCGCACCGAGGCGGCCGGCCAGCGCTGGCTCAAGTTCCGCCAGTTCCTCGCCGAGCAGCGCGTAGCCAGCGGTACCGACATCCACGCGGTCTACTACGAGGACGTCAAGCAGCACGCCGGCACCCTGGCCGCCCACGTGTACGGCGGCTTCCTGGCGATGCTGGAAATGTGGTGCGCAGCGAACAACGTGCCGCTGCGCCCGGTGGGCGTCGGCCAGGTCAAGAAGCACTGGACCGGCAAGGGCAACGCCGACAAGACCGCGATGATGGACACAGCCCGGGCCCGCGGCTTCAAGGTGGTCGACAGCAACCAAGCTGACGCGCTGGCCATCCTGTCGCTCGCGCAGCAGCTGGAGCACGTGAAGGGCGCAGCAATCGCTCCGGAGCGGGAGGCAGCTTGACGGAACGCCGCGACATCGGCTCTCGCCTGGAGAACTGGGCGCGCGTCTACCGCGTTACGCACCGCGCCGGCATCAGCCCCACCGCGGCATTCTGCGACCACCTGCGCCGTGAGGCCCTGGGCGAGGGCGCCAGTCCGGAGCGCCACGGGCCCGACGAGGCCGACGCCAGCGCGATCGAGGCCGGCATGCAGCACCTGGCCACCCGCGATCGGCTGCTGCTGTACTGGTGCTACATCCAGCAGGCCCACCCGGGCGAGGTCTGCCGCAAATTGGCGATCGCGCACCGGCCGGCTACCGTTTTCGTCAACGCCTTCCGGGATGCGCAGCGCGCGATCGAGGCTATTGTCGAGCGAAACAACACTCGTGAAATTCCTGAGTGAAATATCTTGACGGCAAGCCTAGCTCTACAGTAAATTCCGATTCACAACTTATTTCCATCCCTCAAGATGCGTATCCGGGTGCCAGAATGGCAGCCCCCGGCGTCTTCAGGGAGAACTAGAGGCCCCGCGATCAGTGATGACGCGGGGCTTTTTGCTTACTCGGCCGCTTGGTCTGCTCGAATGACTTCGGCGACTCGCTTCAACTCTTTCGCCGCTCGCAGAATGTACGTGTCGAGATTCTCCCGCCTCCATTGCCGCCTTGCTTCGCCATCGAGACCGTCCGGGACATCCTGCCCGAGCCAATTCGATGCCAGCGCGCGTGCTTCGGCGGCGAAAAGCAATTCGTTGAAATCCATGATTCTCCCTTGTTGAGTTGTAGGAAGCTCAACGATAACACGCGTTGCGAATAGGCAAACCATGCAGCTATCCCGCGATCCCCGGAGCATCTGGGCAATGGTGTTGATCGAGCTCGAGCGCACGCGCATCGCCGCCGTCCAGGCGCCGCCGCGCATCGAACACCACGTGTCTCCTCGCCCTGCGTAACGACCAGGGCACTTCGGCCCGGCCGCGCCAGGAAGCGCGCCGGGCCATTTTTTTGACAGATCACCATGACCGCATCCATCTACGACCCGGAGCTGGCCGCCAGCTTCTGCGCGGCGATGGCATCCACCACGGACAGCATCGCCACGATCTGCAAGCGCAAGGGCATGCCTAGCAAGGCGACGGTCTTCCGCTGGAAGGCAGAGCACCCGCTGTTCGCGGCAATGTACGACGCGGCCAAGAGCGCGCAAATCGACACGCAGTTCGATGAGATCGTTGAGATCGCCGACAACTGCAAGACCGACAAGGACGCGGTGGCCAAGGCCAAGCTGCGCATCTACGCCCGCATCGAGGCGGCGCAGCGCCTGAAGCCGAAGCAGTACGGCATCAAGGTGGCGCACGGCGGTACCGACGACCTGCCGGCGATGAAGACCGAATCGACGCTCACCATCACCGCCGAAGAGGCCTACAAGAGGATGCTCGATGGCGGCGCCTGACTGGTTCGACTTCAAGGCACCGGACTACGAGCGCGTCTACCAGGTGCGCGCTGAGCGCCTGCAGCGGATCCGCACGGAACCCGGCCTGGTGGCCGGCCTGAAGGAGCACTATAAGTCCAACCCGGTCGACTTCATCAACGACTGGGGCATGACGTTCGATCCGCGGAATGCCGAGATCGGGCTGCCGACCATCATCCCGTTCATGCTGTTCCCGAAGCAGGAAGAGTTCGTCACCTGGGTACGCGAGCGCTGGCTGGGCCGCGAGGATGGGCTGGCGGAGAAGTCGCGCGACATGGGCATTTCCTGGCTGTGCGTCGGCATCGCGGTGTGGATGTGGACGTTCTACCCGGGCGTGGTGATCGGCTTCGGTAGCCGCAAGGAGGAATACGTCGACAAGCTGGGCGACCCGAAGTCGCTCTTCTGGAAGGTTCGCCAGTTCATCGCGCTGCTGCCGGCCGAGTTCCGCCCGAAGGGATACGTCGAGAAGCAGCACGCGCCGCACATGCGGATCCTGAATCCGGAGACCGGCGCCGCGATCGTGGGCGAGGCCGGCGACAACATCGGCCGCGGTAACCGCACATCGATCTACTTCAAGGACGAATCGGCCTTCTACGAGCGACCGGACGCCATCGATGCCGCGCTGTCGCAGACTTCGAACTGCAAGATCGACCTGTCCACCGTGAACGGCAACGGCAATCCGTTCTACCGGAAGCGGCACGGCGGCAAGATCAAGGTCTTCACCTTCCACTGGCGCCAGGATCCGCGCAAGGACGACGCCTGGTACCAGAAGCAGCGCGAATCGCTGGATCCGGTGATCGTGGCACAGGAAATCGACATCGATTACAACGCCTCGACGTCCGATGCCTGGATCGTTGGTGACCTGATCGCCACCGCGCAGCGCAATGGCCCGGCCGACGTCGAGCCGATCGGCACCTGGAGCATTGGCGTCGACGCGGCGCACTTCGGTGATGACGAAAGCGTGATCCACAAGCGGCGCGGCCGGCTGAACCTGGCGCAGGTATCGCGCCGCGGCCTGGATGGTCTGGGCCTGGCAGCCGTGGTCACGTCCGAATGCGACGACCTGGTCGCGGCCGGCGGCGAAATCGGCGTGATCGTGATCGAGCTCGATGGCCCGGGCGTGTCGTGTTTCGACCAGCTCAAGGCCGGCAAGTATGCGAGCAAGGTCCAGGGCGTGCACACCGGCGCCCGGCTGTCCGACGGCAAGAACTACAACATCAAGGCGCGCATCTGGCGCGATGCGCGCGACTACCTGGTCGACGGGCCGGTGTCGATGCCGAACTGTGGCGAGCTCCGTTCGCAGCTGGCATCGGTCAAGTACAAGTACAAGGATGGGCTGCTGCTGATGCAGTCGAAGAAGGAATACAAGGCCGTGTACGGCAAGTCGCCCGACCGGGCCGATGCCTTCGTGCTCACGTTCGCCCGGGCTCCCGTGGCCGCCCGCTCTAAACCGAAACAACCTGCCGCCACTCCCGGGGGCTGGATGGGATAACCGAATATGGCAAGCAAAGACGAAGACCTCCTGACCGAGGCGCGGAAGGTGTTCGCCCGCGCGCAGGAGCGTGAGCAGGAAAACCGCGACAACTGGCTCGCCGACGTGAAGTTCGCCAGGCTGGGCGAGCAGTGGCCCGAGGCGATCCGGAAACAGCGCGCCGACGAAGGCCGCCCGTGCCTGACCCTGAACCGGCTGCCGGCGTTCATCCGCCAGGTGACGAACGACGCCCGGCAAAACACGCCATCCATCAAGTACCACCCGGTGGGCGACGGTGCCGACCAGGCCACCGCCAAGGTGTACGACGGCGTCACGCGCAACATCGAGTACACGTCGGATGCCGACGTGGCCTACGACAACGCGCTGGAGAACGCCGTTACCGGCGGTTTCGGCTACTTCCGGGTGATCACGGACTATGCCGGCGACGACGTGTTCGAGCAGGACATCAAGATCGAGCCGATTCGCAACCCGCTGACCGTCTACGGCGATCCCGACGACATGGGCGCCGATTCGTCCGGCTGGAACAAGGCCTTCATCGCCGAGATGATGCCGAAGGACGAGTTCGAGGCGAAGTGGCCAGACGCCGAGATCTCCGACTTCGAAACTGATGGCCAGGACAAGCAGGACTGGTTCACCGAAGACCAGGTGCGCGTCGCCGAGTACTGGAAGCGCGAGGAAGTGCCGGCCACCTTGGTGAAACTGTCGAATGGCGTGGTGATGCTGCAGGACCGCTACGAGGATCCGGAGACGAAGGCGCTGTTCGACGCTTACCAGGTGACGGTCGTCGACCAGAGGCCGACCCGCACGATGAAGGTGACGCAATACCTCATCACCGGTAGCGCGGTGCTGGAAACGAACGCCTGGGCCGGGAAATACATCCCGATCATCCCGGTCTACGGCGATGAGGTGATCGTCGAGGGCAAGCGGCACCTGCTGTCCCTGGTGCGTTTCGCCAAGGACCCGCAGATGATGTTCAACTTCTGGCGCACGGCCAGCACGGAGCTTGTGGCCCTGGCGCCGAAAGCACCGTTCGTGGGCGCGGTAGGGCAGTTCGTGACCGACGCGCACAAGTGGAACACGGCCAACACGGCGACTCACCCGTACATCGAGTATGACGCGGTCGACGTCAACGGCCAGCCGAGCCCGCCGCCGCAGCGCCAACCTTTTGCGGGCCCGCCCGCCGGTGCGCTGCAGGAGGCCATGAATGCTTCCGACGATATGAAATCGATCATGGGGCTGTTCGACGCCTCCCTGGGCGCCCAGTCGAACGAGACGTCGGGCCGCGCGATTCTGGCACGCCAGCGCGAGGGCGACGTGAGCACGTTCAACTTCACGGACAACCTGTCCCGGGCCATCCGGCACGCCGGCCGCATCTTGGCCGACCTGATCCCGAAGGTCTATTCGGGCCCACGAATGATGCGGATCATCCACGAGGACGGCACCAACGAGACGGTGGCCGTGAACGGCGCCCAGCCGCCGCAACAGCAGGATCCGCAGGAGCAGGCGGACGCCCAGGCAGTCATGCGCTCGTTCGATCTCAAGGCCGGCAAGTACGACGTCACGTGCGAGGCGGGCCCGAGCTACACGACGAAGAGGGAGGAAGCCGCGGCGCAAATGATCGAGTACATCCGTGCGAACCCGCAAGCGGCACCGCTGATCGGCGATCTGCTGGCCAAGAACCTGGACTGGCCTGGTGCCGACGAAATCGCCGAGCGCCTGAAGAAGATGCTGCCGCCGCAGCTGCAAGGACAGGACCCGCAGGCGCAAGGCGCGCAGCAGCAGATGCAGCAGATGGCACAGCAGATCCAGCAGCTGGGCCAGCAGCTCCAAGCGGCCGAGCAGGATCACTCGATGGACGTCGAGAAGATCAAGAACGACCGCGAAAAGCTGCGAATCGAAGCATTCAAGGCCGAGACCGACCGCCTGCAGGCCATTGCGCCGGCCGCCGCGGCGATCGACCCGGCCGCCGTACAGATGATTGTTCAGCAGGTGCTGCAGCAGGTCATGCGCAGCCCTGATATCGCCCCGCCGGCCCAGCCCATGCCGGCACAAGAGCAGCCAGTTTCCCAGCCCATGAACCCCGCGCCCCAGGTAATGGGCGCACAACAAGAAGGAATGCAGCAATGACGACTTTCACGACCGGCGCCGGCCTCAAATCCGCGCCCCGCGCCGTCCCGCGTGGGGCAATCGTAACGGTGACGCCTGGTTCGGGCGCATCGGCGGTGGTGGAGAGCACGAATGCGAGCGCTGCCGAAGTGGCAAACAACGTGGCCGTGTGGGCAGCCTGGCCGAATGGCATCGTTTCGGGTAAGCCGTCATCCCTCCTGGCGAACGACAGTATCTTCGTGCGGGTGACAGCCAGCGGCGGCGCGGTCTCGTGCGAGATCGACGAAAGCCCCACCGCCCGAACCCTGGCGCCGTTCTTGTCCGACTGGGGCAGTGCATCGGCCAGCTCGTCGTCCGGCTCCGGCGTTTCGGTGGTGAGTCAGCAAGGTCCGCTGCTCTTCCTGGGTGACAGCCTGACGCAGCAGAGTACCGGCCGCGTGCCGATCGATACCGATGGCCGCGCGTGGCACATGGTCACCAACCTGGATTACACGCAACTCGGCGGCAATTCGTGGGAAACGAGCTGGATCAGCTTCTGCCGCATGGATGGCCGGGCGCCGTCCAATGTGACGTTCACGGTCGACACGGACGGCCAGAGGCGCTTGCGCCTGACGATCGGCGGCGATACCGCTGGCGCGTGGGTGGACGTCTCGAAGGGTGGCTTCTACCTGCTGTCGTCCGGCACTTCGCCGTATCAGCTCATGGTCGCCGTGCGCAACGCCGACGGCACGTTCATGACACCGCCGACGGTCGCGGGCAGCGGCGCCGGCACGGTTACGTCGTCGGGCTCCAGCCCGCCCGAGCTGCAGTCGTTCAACCTGACCGGGTACGGCGCCTGGGTAGCCGGCGCGCTGGGCGACACGTTCAGCGATTACGTGATGTGGGGCATCGGCGGCGACTACACGGAAAACCTGCTGTCGCGCATCGATCAGGCCCTGTCTACCGCGAACCCGGCCGCCGTCGCGCTACTGATCGGCACGAACGACCGCCCAGGCACGAGCGCCGCAGTGCTGGCCTCGGTCGGCCGGATCACGGCCATCATCGACCGCTGCCGCGCAACCGGTGTGCCGGTATATGTGGCCGACATCCTGCCGCGAGGGAACGAGACTGACACCATCAAGAAGAACTTGGCGCTCATGTCCTCGCTGGTGGAGCAATACTGCCGCGGCAAGGGCATGGTCCGCTTCTGGTCGGCCTATGACCAGATGGCCGACCCACAAGCTGATGCCGGCGCGCTGCTGACGGCCGCTTACCACACCGACCTGGTGCACCTGATGCCTTTCGGCGGCTACCGCGCGTCGCTGGAACTGGTCCGCATGATCTCGCACGACTTCGGCGTGAACAAGACGCGCAAGGCGCTGCTCGATACCTACGACGCGGCGCTGGGCGTGGGCGCTTGGAACCCGAATCCGAACCTGCGCGGCACGGCCGGCACCATTTCCGCGAACAACCGCGTTACCGGCGTCGTGCCGACCGGCTGGGGAATTACTGGCGGCCTGGGGACTGGAGTGGGGACGCAGACGTGTGTCGGCGCTTTCGAGGCTGATCCGAGCGGCGGGCCGTCGTGGTTCACGATGGAAGTGGCGAACAGTGGCACCAACGACTTCCACCAGCTGTTCCAGAACGGGATCAATTTCCCGGCTGAGGTGGCGGTGGGCGACAAGTTCCGCATCGTGGTCGAGGTGAAGATCTTCGCGGCAACGAACCTGTACCGGCTGCGTGCGCATGCTCACATCAACGGCCTGCTGACCCAGCTGGTAGCGTTCACCGCCTCACGGAATGTGAGCACCTTCACGGCCGAGCAGCCCGCATTGACGTTCGTCTCGGCGCCGATGTCGCGCAACGCTGCCATGACCAGCATTTCGCTGTCGTTCTCGGTGGGCGGCACTGGCAGTTCGTCGGGGAAGGTCGGTATTCGAACCTTCCGGATCGAGCGGGCGTGATGCGTCGCGCCTTCCTGACGCTGCTGCTGGCCGCTTCGGCGGCAGTGGCGGCACCGCCCCAGCCGGACGACACCACCATGGAGCGGGCCCGCGAGCGGTTCGCGGTCTACAGGGAGCAGGGCATCACTGGCGGCGAGCTGGTGATGCGCATGCGGTCGTGGTTCGGCTACGAGTTCGAGGCCCTGCCAGACCCCCGCAATCCCGAAGTGCTGGATCTGTTCATGATCCGGCGCGACAACACCGGCCACGTGACATATCGAGCAATCGTCGGCTCATTCAAATGACGAAACCAGCATAAGGAAATCAATCGATGGACAACCAGGAACAACCCGGCGAGAGCCTGGATTCCGATCTGCCAAACACGGCCGATTCGGATCAACACGACGAACCGAACCCGGCTGACGCCGAGCTGGACGGCGATGACACCGACGGCGGCGACCCGCTCGAGGAAGAAGATGAAATCGAGGTAGACGGGCGCAAGTTCGTCCTGCCGAAGACTGCCGCCGAGAAGATCCGCGCCGGCATGATGAAGGATGCCGACTACACGCAGAAAACGCAGGCTGTAGCGGCGGAGCGCCAGGCCATCGCGGCCGAGCGCGCAGCAGTAGAGCGGCAACGCGAGACGCATCAGCAGTTCATCAAGGACATCGCCAAAGTCGAGGCAATCAACGACCAATTGGCGCAGTACGAGAACGTGGACTGGAACGCACTTCGCCAGAACGACCTGGATGCGTATCTGCAGCACCAGGAGAACCGCCGCGCGCTGGAAGCCCAGCGCAACACCGCAGCAAACGAACTCACGCAAAAACAGCAGCAATTTGCACTGAATGAGCAGCAAGCCCTTGCCAAGCAAGTTCAGGACGCGGATGCGTACGTGCAGCGTGAAATTCCCGGCTGGTCCGAAGAACGGCAGAACCAGGTGAGCCAGTACATGCAGTCGCAGGGCGTGCAGATGAACCCCGTGCTGGCACGGGCGATCGTGCAGAGCCCGGCGCTGCTGAAGCTGGCCCACAAGGCCGAACTGTTCGACCGGCTGGAGAAGAAACAAACCGCGAAACAGCCGGCACCGCCCGTGCCGCCGCCGGCAACTCGAGTAAGCGCTGCCCGCCAGGGTGCGAAGAAAGACCCGGCGCGGATGAGCGACGCCGAGTGGTACGCATCACGCAAACAAACCCGCAAATAGGAACCTGAGAAATGCCAAACGCAATCCTGACCCACCAGATGCTGGCCCGCGAAGCAGCGGCTATGCTGTCCGAGGAAATGAACTTCCTCTCCAACATCAACCGCGGCCGCGAAGAAGAATTCAAGGACCAGCCGAACGGTTACAAGAAGGGCGACTTCGTCGACATCGGCATCCCGCCGGTGCCGACCGTGTTCGATGGCGCAAATTTCGCAAATGGTGGTGCCGCACCTGGCCAGGGTGAGCAGAAAGTGCGCCTGCAGCTGGCTACGCAAAAGCATGTGCCGCTCACCTTTACGGCGAAAGAAAAGGCGCTGTCGATCAGCGACTTCAGGACGCGTTTCCTGAAGCCTGCGATGAACTCGCTGGGATCGGTCGTGCAAGCTGACCTGATCCGGCGCGGCGTGCTGGCGACGCCGAACGTGGTCGGCACGGCCGGTTCGCTGCCGAACACCTTCAAGACGTACGGCTCGGCACGCAGCGTGCTCGAGCGGAACCTGGCCCCGGGCGGTGATCGTACCGTGCTGCTGTCCTCGGATGCCAGCAACGAGCTGGCCGACGCGATCAAGAACCAGCAGAACCCGACCGACACCGGCAACAAGGCGTTCAAGGAAGGCTACATCACCCGCGCGCAGAACTTCGACATGTACGAAAACCAGTCGCTGCCGGTGTTTGCCAACGGAACCGCGGCCGGCTTCACCATCTCGGGTGCCAACCAGACCGGCGATACGCTGAACATCGGCAGCCTGACCGCTGGCCAGACGCTGCTGCGCGGTACGGTGTTCACCATCCCGGGCGTGTTCGGTACGCACCCGGTCCTGGGCGTCTCGAACGGCAAGCTGCGCCAATTCGTCGTGACGGCGGACTTCACCGCGACCGGTGCCACTGGCGCGATCGGCATCTACCCGGCGCTGTCGGTGAGTACCGCCGATGCCGTGGGCACGGTGTCGGCCCTGCCGGCGAACGGTGCTGCAGCGGCACTGGTGGGCGCAGCGAACACCGGCTATCGCCAGCAGCTCGCGTTCCACAAGGACGCATTCACGGCCGCGTTCGCGCCGCTGCCGATCCTGGCCTCGTGCGAGGGCTACACCGCGAGCCTGGACGGCTTCTCGGTGCGTGTCATGACCTTCGGTAACGGCCAGACCGACACCGAATCGACCCGTATCGACGTGCTGTACGGCTTCGCAGCGGTTCGACCGGACCACGCTTGCCGCGTCACCGAGTAACCAATCGCAAACCCCACAAACCCCGCTTCGGCGGGGTTTTTCTTTTATGGAGCCGTCATGGAATTTCAGGAGTACCCGAAAGCGCTGTACATCGGCGATCTGCTGTGCGTCGTGATGGATGCCGCCGGCGAGCAGCGTGCGCGCGGCGAAGGGTTCCGCGACTGGCATGAAGCGCAGACGCCCGCTATCGATGCGCCGACCGAAGCAGCTGACGAGGTGTCGGCGCCAGGCAAGCGCAAACCCGCGCGCAAGGCCGCATGATGCAGACCTATGCCGAACTGAAAGCCGCGATCATCGATCGCTCGCACCGAAAAGACCTGGCCGCGCGCGTGCCGGGCTTCATCCGCAACGCGGAACTCGAAATTCACCGGCGCCTGACTGCCTTCCCGAAAGAGGTCGAGGCGCCTCTTACCCTGGTCGCCGGCGACCGCTTCATCGACCTGCCGGCCGGCTACGGTTCGCCGCTGGCCATGTGGCGAACAGCTGGCGGCGAGCGCTGCGATGTCGTGATGACGACCGCTGTGCAGCTCCCTGCCAGCACCACGGCAGGCCCGCCGGCCTGTTGGGCTGTCAACGGCGCCAAGCTGGCGTTCGACAAGCCCGCTGACGTGCCGTACATCCTGGTGTTCCGGTACCTGCAAACCGTATTTCTGTCCGATGACGCGCCGACCAACGAACTGTTCGCGCGCTCGCCGGACCTGTTTTTCTATGGAGCCCTGGTCGAGCTGGCGGACTTCTGCCGCGACGACCGCAATCTGTCCGTGTATGCCCAGCGCTTCGCTGGTCTGCTGCGCAGCGTAGCGGCGGAGGCCGCACGCAGCAACGCGGTGCCGCTGCGCACGGAGATCGCTGCTGCGCTGGGCGCACGCGGCTCCTACAACCGACACGGAGTTTTCTGATGCCAGTCGAATCTGGATCGTTTATCGATGATCTGAACCCTGCATATCCAACTGCTGGGGATCCCAAGAACGAAGGTGATGACCACCTGCGCCTGCTGAAAGCGCTACTGAAGGCCACGTTCCCGAACATCGACGGCGCGATCGCCGCGACTGACGAGGAATTGAGCAAGCTGTCCGGCCTGCTCGCCAGCACGGCCGAACTGAACATTCTCGACGGTGTGACAGCCAACGCCGCGGAGCTGAACATTCTCGACGGCGCCACGCTGACGACGGCCGAACTGAACCACGTGGACGGCGTCACGTCGCCGATCCAGGCGCAGTTGAACGCGAAAGCGCCGCTGTCTTCGCCCGTATTCACCGACGTGCCACGAGCACCGACCGCGCCACCGAACACGAACACCACGCAGATCGCGACGACCGCGTTCGTCACGCAGCAAGCATTCTTCGCCTCACTCCCGGCGATGGCTGGCAAGAATGGCCGCTTTCTGTGCACGCCGGACGGCATAAACGCCACCTGGGAGCAGGCGCCGAACCAGATGATCCGACAGTGGAAGAACGCGAACTACATGGTCGCATTCGCCGATCGGGCGAGCATCATCGACTGCACCGGCAACATCACGCTCTCCTTCGATGCGATGGCCACGCTGGGCAGCGGCTGGTTTGTGTACGTGCGCAATGCCGACCTGGGCAACGTCAACATCCCATCGTCGGACGGCGTTACCAACTGGATCATGTATCCGGGCGAGGTGCGGCTGTTCCAGTGCGACGGCTCCCAGCTGCGCTCGGTGGTGCTGCGGCCTTTCTACAAGGTGTTCACGTCCGCGGGCAACTTCATCAAGCCACCGGGCTACGACACGTTCGAGGGCATCCTGTGGGGCGCCGGGCAGTCGGGCAACAAGAGCAGCGCTGGCGCCCCTGCGAGCGGCGGCGCGGGCGCAGGCGGCGCGCCCTTCAATATTCCGGCGAGCCGGCTGGCCGCTTCGGAAGCTGTTGTCATCGGCGCCGGCGGCGTGCCAAAAGCCACCAGCGGCGCGGGAAATGCCGGCGGGGATTCAACGTTCGCCGGGATTGTCGCCTACGGCGGGAGCGGTAACGCAGGCGGTACGGCGTACTACGCAAATAACACCGGTGACAACACGACGCGCGGCGGCAGTGGCTCATCCAACAGCCCGAGCGCAGCAGTATATGGAGCGGCTGGCGGACAAGGCATTTCAAGCGACATCCCGGTTCCAATGCCGGGGTCGACATTCGGCGGCGCCGGTGGTGTCGCATCCCTCACTGGCAATGGGGGTGATGGCGCAGCACCAGGCGGCGGTGGCGGTGCGACGCAAACCGGTGCGCAATCTGGCGCCGGTGCGCGCGGGGAACTTCGAATTTGGGGGCAGTAATGGCACGCTACGCAATTATCCGCAACGGCATGGTCGACAACATCGTGGAGGCCGACGAGGAATTCGCCACGGCTGAAGGCTGGATCGAGGCAACCGGCAGCGCCGCGATCGGCGCGGGCTACGCGGACGGCAAGTTCGTGCCGCCGCCGGCCGCCGTGGCCGTGCCGGAAGTGATTCCGATGCTGAACGCGCACCTGGTGATGATCTCGGAAGGCCGGATGCCGCTGGTGCGCCAGCATATCGCCGCGATCGCCGATCCCATTCGCCGCGCGCGGGCCGAAGCCTTCCTCGACCAGGCCCTGACTATGCAGCGCGACCACGAGCTGGTGCGCACGATCACTCAGGCGCTCGGCAAGACTGAGGCCGAGGTCGACGCCTTGTTCGTCGCCGCTGCCGCGCTGGAGGTCTGATGCTGGCCCGCATTCCGACGTGCGGCGCCGCCGGTGTCGTCAAGGACCTGTCGCAGCACGATCTTCCAATCAACGTGTGGTCCGATGCGCGGAACGTCCGCTTCATGAACGGCTCGGCGATGTCGTTCTTCGGCCACTCGTCCGTGTTCGGCGAAACGTCCGTGGTGCCGTACCACCTGCTGCCGGTGACGATCAGCGGTGTGCGGTACTGGATCTATTGCGGGCTGAAGAAGGTGTACGCGGTCACGTCGGCCGCTGGCCTTACCACGCACACGAACCTGACGCCGCAGACAGCGGGCGTCGATATCGACCTGACCGGCCAGCCGAACACCTGGACTTCGACGGTGATCGGCGGCATCCCGATCGTGAACCCCGGCCAGGGCAGCCCGCCGCTGTACTGGGACGGCAAGACGACGAGCCGGCTGAAAACGGTAGTCGCATGGCCCTCGACCATGACGTGCAAGGTGCTGCGCTCCTTCAAGGGGTTTCTGGTCGCGCTGAACATCACGAAAGGCGCGAGCAAATACCCGTACATGGTGAAGTGGAGCTCGCCGGCGGCACCGGGTGCACTGCCGTCATCGTGGAACGAGCTCGATCCGACTATCGAGGCGGGCGACATTGACCTCGCCGAGGGTAACGACGTGATCGTCGACGGCCTGCAGCTGCGCGATAGCTTCATGATCTACAAGGAGCGCTCGATCTGGCGCATGGACTACATCGGCGTGCCGAACGTGTTCAGCTTCCAGCAGGTACTGGGCACCTCGGGCGCCATGAACCGGAACTGCATCGTCGAGGTGGACGGCTGGCACTTCGTGCTGACCGGTTCCGACGTCATCGTGCACGACGGCCAGTCGGCCAAGTCCGTGCTGGATCGCAAGTCTCGCCGGCACCTGTTCCAGAGCATCGACGTCAACGGCTTCGGCCTGTGCTTCGTGTTCAAGTCGACCTTCACGAACGAGGTGTTTGTCTGCTACCCGCGCGTCGGCAGCACGGTATGCGATGAGGCCATGGTCTGGAACTACGTCGACCAAACCGTGACGTTCAAGGACATCCCGAACCTGCATCACGCCGAATGCGGCCCCGCGCCGAGCGGCCTGGTGCAAACGTGGGACTCCGATTCGGCGCCCTGGGCGTCGGATTCGAGCCTGTGGGGTGGCCCGGACCTGGCGCCGGACAGCGAGCGCGTGCTGATGGCGCCGGCAACGCCGGAAATCCTGATGCTCGACTCGTCGGCCGCGCAGGACGGCGAGCAGGTGGCGTTCTACCTGGAGCGCCGGGGCCTGCCGCTGGACGCGCCCGAGCAGATGAAACTGATCAAGGGCATCCGCCCGCGCATCTACGGCAACGCCGGCGAAACGGTGATCATTCGCGTCGGCGGCCAGGACGATCCATGGGGCGAGCCGGACTGGGGCGACCCGGTGCCGTTCGTGATCGGCGAGGACGTGGCGGCTGACTGCTTCGTGAGCGGCCGATACGTGGCAATCCGGTTCGAGAGCGGCACGGCGTTCGAAGTGCGGCTCGATTCCTACGATATCGAATACGAAATGATGGGGGGCTGGTAATGCAACAGCGATCGAGCAGCGCGCCGATGTTTACGGCCTCGCAGGCGCCCTCGGGTGCTGACCGGGTGCTGGCGGCCTACATAGACGCGGCACTCCGGCAGATCAGCGCCGTCCTGCAGCAGGTGGCGTTGGGGCACCTGGACCCGACGTATGTGGCGCCACCGAAGCCGCGCGACGGTGACTTCCGCCTGGCCGATGGCACGCACTGGAACCCTGGCAACGGCCCGGGTTTCTACTTCTACCTGGCCGGCGCGTGGGTACCAATGTTCGCGGCCGGCGGTGGCGCCTTCCGCGCGCCGGCCTACACCGTGGCGCCGGCATCGCCGACCGAGAACGACATTGTCCGCGCCGCGGCGCCCTGGGATCCGGGCAGCGGCGATGGACTTTATGCCTACCGCGCTGGCGGCTGGCACTTTTTAGGATAGGAAAATCATGGGCTGGCTGAGCAAACTTACCGGGTTCGAAAACCTCTTCAGCAAGAACTTCGCGAAGGACATCTGGAACGACCCGACCCGCCTACTGACCGGCGTGGATCCGCTGTCCACGAAGGCGTGGAACGCCGTTACCGGCAGCGACAACGAAGCACTCGTGAACTATTTCGGCAGCCCTGGGCAGAAGTATTACGACCAGGCCGCGGCCGCCGGCATCGACACGGGCCCGGCATCGCAGTTTCACGGCATCGCCGACACGGTGGCGGGCGCGTATGCCACGGCTGGCCTGGCCGGGGCGATGGGTGGTGGTGCGGCAGGCGCGGCCGGCGGCACGGCAGGTGGCACCGCGGGCGGTGCAGTGGGTGGAGCAACGGGGGGTGGAGGAGCAATGAGCACGATGTTTAACGCGCTCGGTGGCGCACAGGGCTTGGCCGGGCTGGCGGGCGGCATTGCCGGCGCGGCGGGTGGTGGCTCGTCGGGCAGCACGACGAATACCTCGAAAGTCCAACTCGACCCGCGCATGGAAGCGATGTTGTACGGGAACAGCACGACCGCGAGTCCCGGCCTGCTCGGGCTGATCGCCAACCAGGCGTACACGCAGCAGAACCCGAACATGGCGCAGTTCGGCAACCAGTTCCAGAACCTGATCGGCGCCGACGGCTACAACAACTGGGCCAAGTCCAACCAGGCGGCGCAGGGCCTGCAGGGCTCGAACATCAGCGCGCCGCAGATGCAGGCGGCATCGGCGCAGGCGCCGCAATCGCAGTGGGCGTCGGCACAGGCCGCACAGGCGAACATGGGCCAGGCGCCGCTGGCAGCGAACAGCTGGACGAGCGCGGCACAGGTCGGCGCGCCGGCGCAGAACGGCACCAACCTGAACCCGGCGTTCAACAACATGATCTACGGGAACCCGGCCGAAAACGACTACCTCAAACAGTCGATTCAGGGCGGCATCGACCAGAGCATGGCCGCGTTCAAGTCCATGCAGGCTGACGCTACCGACAACCTGACCGAGAAGATCCTGCCGAGCATCCGCGGCAGCTCGATTATGTCCGGCGGCTTCGGCGGAAGCCGGCAGGCGCTGGCTGAGGGCGGCGCGCTTGGCGACTTCTCGAAGCAGATGGCCACGGCCGCGGAGAACTTCGGCCGGGCGAACACAACGGCGGCAGTCGGCGCGCAGGCGCAGGCCTTCGATAACGGTCAGAACCGCGCGCTGTCGGCGATGGGCCAGCTGAACGGCAACCAGTACGGCACAGCCATGCAGAACGCTGGATTCCAGCAGCAGGCGAACCAGCAGAATTCGTCGCAGGGGCTGAACAACAACCAGTTCAACTCGAGCTTGCTGCAGCAGCTGCTGATGGGGAACACCGGCTACCAGCAGCAGGCGAACCTGGCCAACGCTGGCTGGCAGAACCAGAACAACCAGTTCAACGCCGGCCTGCAGCAGCAAACAGGCCTGGCCAACGCCGGATGGCAGCAGCAGGCCAACCAGGCGAACATGCAGTCGCAGCAGAACACGAACCAGCTGAACTCGGCCAACCAGGCGACGGGCATCGGGCTGGCGCAGGGCCTGGGCAATCAGGCGTTCAACTGGGCGCAGGCACAGGAGAATGCTGCGCTCGATCGCTTCGGCCGCGTGGGCGGCCTGCTGGGCCAGTTCAGCGGCCTGGGCCAGACGACGGCTAACACGCAGCCGTACTACACGAACACGGCGGCGAACGTCATGGGCGGCGCATCTGCGGCGCTGGGCCTGTACAACCAGTTTGCCGGGCTGGGCGGCAACAGCGCGCAAAACCTCCGGAACGACTGGGCCGGCGCAAACAGCAACTTCACCGTGGGCGGATCCGGATCAGGCGGCAATTTCAACGTGTCGCCGGGTTCGGCTGGATCGACCTCGTGGCTCTCTAACTTTGGGTTCTAAACATGGCTGGATTACTCGATATGCTGCGCGGCCTGTCGCCGGAGCAAAACGAAGGGCTGCTGGGCATGGCAGCGCAGATGCTGCAAGCCGGTGGGCCGCAGCGCATGCCGGTCAGCTTCGGCCAGGGGCTGGGCGCAGGCTTGCAGGGCTTCAGCCAGGGCAAAAGCGAGGCCGAGCGGCGCAAGCAGGAACAGGAACAGGCCGCGCAAATTGCGGAGATGCGCGGCCTGCAAATCCAGAACAGTCGGTCTGAGATGGCAGCACAGGAAGCGGCGCAGCGGCAGGCGGCCGCGCTGGCCCAGTTCAACCAGCAGTACCACGCGCGTGGGCAGGGTGGCGGCGCATCGCCCCCGCTGCAGCCTGAAAGCCTCCCGAAGCTGGGTGCGCAGCCGCAGATGTCTGTGCCTGGGCAGCAGGTGCCGGCACAGGAAAGCGCGCCGCAGGGCGGGCTGGGCGGCATCTTCACGGAGCGCATGCAATACGCGCAGGCTGCCCGGGCGGCCGGCTACGAAGGCGCGGCCAAGGCGGCGATGGAAGAAGCCCTGAAGTTCATGCCCGAGGTGAAAGAATACAAAAACGTGTACGGGCCGGACGGCAAGGTGTACAGCAAGCCGTACTTCAAGGATGGCTCCAGCGGCGCGCCGATCCCGGCGGAGGTGGCCGAGAAGCTGACCGAAGTGAATACCGGCGGCGGCGTCGACCTGGTCAACCCGTTCACCGCGAAGACTGTGCGCAGCCTCAAGAAGACCATGACGCCAGGCGAGGCCGCATCGAACGCGCTCGGCTGGGCAAACAACCGCATTGCCGGCCAGCGGCTGGACATCGACCGGCAAGAGGCGGCGACGAGGGCTGCAGTTGTGAAGGCCCCGACCGAGTTCCAGGGGAAATCCGCCGCATTCGGCGCGCGTGCGGCTGAGGCCGACAAGATCCTGTCCGGCCTGACCGGCCAATACAGCCCGGGTCGCGTGAACGCCAAGATGTCGGCGCAGGACCTGCCGCTCGTAGGCGGGATTTCGGGGGCGGTGGCCAACAGCCTGCTGTCCGACACCGACCAGCAGGCCGAGCAGGCGCAACGCGACTTCATCAACGCCGTGCTGCGCCAAGAGTCGGGCGCGGCGATCGGCGAGAGCGAATTCCTGAACGCCCGCCGGCAGTACTTCCCGCAGCCGGGCGACTCCGCGGCGACGATCGCGCAGAAGCAGAAGAACCGCGCTCTTGCGGTTCAGGGGCTGAACAACAACGCCGGCCGCGCCGCATTCACGCCGGCCGCAGCGCCCGCCGGTGGCGGCGTCAAATTCCTGGGATTCGAATAATGCCAATCGCTCGTTTTGAAATGCCCGATGGGCGCATCGCCCGCTTCGAGGTGCCGGAAGGCACGACGCCCGAGCAGGCGCAGGCTGCCATCTCGCAGCAGTTGGCGAAAGCCCCGGCCGCGCCGGCCAAGTCCAAGCAATTCGGCGAACAGCTCAACGACTTCGTGGCCGACGCGCCGCGCCAGGTTGGATTGACCGCCCGGCATGCCATCGAGGGTGTCGGCGGCGCCTTCGACGCGCTGGTCGGCAACCCGCTGCGCACGCTGGCCGCACCAATGCTGGGCAACCGGCCGACGGCAGACACCGGCGGAACGCTGGCCGATGCCGCGGGCCTGCCGAAGCCTCAAACGTCCGGCGAACGTGTCGTCGGCGATGCCGCGCGCACGCTGGCCGGCGGCCTGCTGCCGATCGGCGCCGGTGCCGCGCTGGCGAAGGGCGCCACAGGCGTGGCCCAGGGAGTGGGACGCGCCTTGGCCGCCAAGCCTGCCATGCAGCTCGCTTCGGCGGCGGCAGCCGGCACCGCCGGGGGCTACACGCGCGAGACTGGCGGCGACGCGAAGTCGCAGCTGCTGGCCTCGATCGTCGCTGGCGTCGGCGCGCCGATGGCTGCGGGTGCCGCTGGTCGTGCTGCTGGAGCGGCGAAGCGCGCTGTCGCTGGCCGTCCGGTGCCACCACCGCAGCAGATCGAGATCACCATCAACAACGCGCTCCAGCCGTCCGGCCTGTCGCTGGCGTCACTGCCGTCCGACGTGGCCGCAACGATCCGCCGCGACGTGCAGGAGGCGTTCAAGCTGTCCGACAACCTGACGCCTGACGCGGTGCGCCGGCTAGCAGACTACCGCCTGACCGGCACGACACCGACCGCTGCGCGCCTGTCTCTGGACCCGGGCGAGATCACCCGCCAAGAAAACCTGATGAAGCTGGCGGCGAACAGCCGCGACCTGGCCGCGCAGGACCTGGTGCAGACGAAGAACGCGAACAACCGCCAGCTCACGACCGGCCTGAACGGGCTGGGCGCGAACACGGCGGACGATGCCTACGCGGCCGGCGAGCAGATCACCGGTGCCCTGGGTGCGTACGACCAGCGGGCGCGCGGCGTCATCGGCAAGCTGTACGACCGGGCGCGGGACAACTCGGGCCGCAGCGCGCAGCTCGATCCGTCGGCATTCACGCAGCGCGCCGGCAACCTGCTGAACGAGTCGAACGCCGAATCGTTCCTGCCGCCGGACATCCGCAACAAGCTCAATGCGTTCGCTACCGGACAAACGCCGCTGACTGTCGACATTGCAGAGCAGTTCAAGACCAGCATCGGCCGGCTGCAGCGCAACGCATCGGACGGCAACATGCGGCACGCACTGGGCGTCGTGCGCCAGGCGCTGGACGAAACGCCGCTGCAGCAGGGCCAGGAAGTCGGCGCGAGCGCCATGAGCGCGTTCGACCGGGCCCGGCGCGTCAACCGCCAGTACATGCAGATCGTGGAGAAAACGCCCGCCCTGCAGGCTGTGCGCGACCGCATCGAGCCTGACAAGTTCGTCGCCCAGTTCATCGTGGGTGGCGGCAGCAAGAGCAACGTCATGGACGTGGCCAGGCTGAAAACGGCGGTGGCGAAGGATCCGGAAGCGCTGACGGCCATCAAGACGCAGATCGCGGCGCACCTGAAGAACAAGGCGCTGTCGAACGCTGCCGACGAAACCGGCAATTTCAGCCAGTCGGCCTACAACAACGCGCTGAAAGCGATCGGTGACCGGAAGCTGCGCATGTTCTTCCAGCCGGACGAGATTGCCCAGCTCAAGGCCATCGGGCGCGTGGCCAGCTACGAGCAGGTGCAGCCGGCCGGCTCCGCGGTGAACAACTCGAACTCGGCCGGCGCGATCGGCGGCATCCTGGAACGGATCGCAAACAGCTCGCTGATCAGCAAGATTCCGCTGGGCGTCGGCATGGTGCGCGAACCGGTGCAGAACATCGTCATCGGCCAGCAGTCAGGCCGGGCGCTCGATGCGCCGCGCGCGCTGGTGGCGCCGATGTTGCCGGTAGCGCGTGCTCGGGCACTGCCGGTGCTGTCGCCGGCGGCGCTGATGGGCGGTGAATCGGAGGAGCAGCGCAAGCGCCGCCAGGCCGGGCTACTTCTTCCGTGACCACAGCCAATAGTTGATCGCCATGGCAATCGCGGCGCCGAGCTGAATGGGGTCGTAGTGCATGGCGGTCCCTGATGTAGTTTCAACAATTATAGGCCACCTCCGGGTGGCCTTTCCTATTTCTACCCTATGAAAGCCTCTTCCATGAGTCTCGAAACGGCCGGCGGTGCAGCGGCAATCAAATTTTTCGGCGTCGCGGTGCTGACTGCCGCCGGCGCAACTGCGCTCGGGTTCCTGTTCATGTGGCCGCGCACGATCCGCGAGGCATTCGTACGGTTCGCCTCGTCGATCGCGTGCTCGTTCACGTTCGGCCCGCTGCTGGCAATGGCCGTGCACTCGCACTGGCCTGGCCTGTTCACGTCCGCGCGCGAGCTGGGCACGCTGTACGGCGGCGATCCGCTAGCTGGTGTGCTGGTGGCGGCGGCGCCGTTCATGGTGCTGGCCGCGCTGCCGGCGTGGTGGCTGTTGGGCGGCCTGGTGCGCTGGCTGGACAAGCGGCGCGACAAGGATTTGGCGGAGATCGCCACCGATGCAGCAGCCGTAGTCAAAACTGTGCGGGAGGCCCTGTGATGTACATCACCCCTGAACAATTGCTGCGGATCGCACCTGGTGTGGGCCCGGCCGCCGGCATGTACGTGGCCGCCTTGAATTCCGCCATGGACCGGTTCCTGATCAACACGCCGAAGCGGGCCGCACACTTCCTCGCCCAGGTCGTGCACGAGAGCGGCCAGCTCGCGCGCTTCCGCGAGGACCTGAACTACAGCGCGACCAGGCTGCGCGGCGTCTGGCCGAAACGGTTCCTGACCATCCAGATTGCGCAGCTGTACGCGCGCAAGCCCGAGGCGATCGCGAACTACGTGTACGCGAATCGCATGGGCAACGGCGACGAGCGAAGCGGCGACGGCTGGCGTTACCGCGGCGCCGGCTGGATCCAGATCACCGGCCGGAAAAATCACCAGGAGGTGGCCGGCGCGCTGCACGTGCTGGCCGACGTGGGCGACTGGATGTCGACCGTGAACGGCGCGGCGCTGTCGGCGGCGTGGTTCTGGTGGAAAAGCGGGTGCAACCGCTGGGCGGACGTGGGCAACGTCGACGCCATCTCGGACCTGATCAACATCGGGCACCGCACGGAGCGCGTCGGGGATTCGGTCGGCTACGACGCGCGCCAGAACCTGACGAAACACTGCCTGGCGGTGCTGTCGTGAACCCGTGGCTGCTGCTGGGCGCCGGCGCGCTGTGGGTCGCGTCGGCCGCCTGCACGTTCTGGTACGGGACGACCGTCGGCCGCGACGGCGAAGTCGCCAGGCAGGCCAAGCTCGAAAAGGCCATCACCGAAACGCGCAACCTCGCCATGAAAGGGGCAGCAGATGCGATCGCAAAAATCGTGGTCCGGAACACCACCGTGCAGGGCCGGGTCGAAACCATCGTTCGGGACAATCCTGTGTATCGCGATTGCGTGCACAGCCCTGACCAGCTGCGCAACATCAACGAGGCCATCACCGGCCGGGCCGGATCCGCTGGTGGTGGCCGCCTGCCCGGTGCTGACGCCGCTGAATGACCCGTCGTTCGGCGCCACCACGACGAAGCTTGTCCAGGTGGCCGGGCAGTACAACGTGTGCCGGGCTGCCGCGCTGGCCGGGCAGAAGGTAGAGTAGATCGGCCTGATATACTGTACGCGCATACAGTATTTCTCAGAGGTTCGAATGTTCGGCACCAGCCATTCCCTGGGCGGCCCGCCCGCCACCGAAACCACGTCCGGGCTCCCGGTTTCTGTGATCCTGCTGCGCCGCGACGGGCAGCGGATCACCGGTGACGAGTTCCGGGCGGCGGAGCCAGTGGTGGGGCGGATGTTGCTGGGGCCGGCGCAGCGCCACCGCAGCGGCGGCGGCGCCTCGCACATGGCTGAAGTGCTCCGGGCTGGTAGCGTGGCAACCGGATCCGCGTGCAAGCCGCTGTTCAATCCGACGATCGTGCTGACGGATCACCGCGGCTTCGTGCTGAGTGGTTACGAGGTTGCGCTGCAGGATGGTCGGCCGGTGCACGTCGAGCAGGCGTGGCTTGTCCGGCCGCTGATCGCAGCCGAATCAGTAATTAGCTGAATGCCTGCGCGTTACGGTCATCGCACATTGCGCCGCCTGATATAGCCGAGAGACAGAAGTCCGACGCCGAAGATGGCGAGCGCGCCTGGCTCTGGTACCGCTGTCTGCTGACTGACCACGAACGCGCTTGAGCTAGTCAAAAGGCTTATCGTGTACCTGCCCGTCGTCAGCTCAGTGGAAAAACCGGAAAAATCCTGAGTCATTGGTCCCGATGCGCAGTTTGAATTGCCGTTAGTTGAGGCACAGTTAAAGTTGATCTCAGTTGGTGAATAAGTGAACAACGTCACGCCTAATTCATCCGCAATCGTAAAGATATTTGTGATCGTTGCTTGCGCATTTTCACCGAGGGCTGTGGTTGAGGCGAAATACTCAAACTCGTTTGTGAATACGAAACCGATCGTCCCCGCCTCGGTAACTTCCAGCCTATACGAGATCTCCAGATTTGCGTTATTTGTGCCCCCACTCGAGCTTGCCATGCCTTGATTCGTACCTACACGGGCCTCGGCCACATTCTGGACATTCTGAACGCCGCCTGCCGAAAGCGCACTTTGCGCGGACGTAAAGCTGTCAGCGCGGGCACCAACCATTCCAGGATTTATAGAATCCGTTACCCTGCCGAACTGGTTTTGTCCAACAAATTGATTGGGGCCGACCACCGCTTGCAGTGCGTCAGACACCGCCCCCACTGCCACTGGGTCTTGCACTGTTACTCCCTCTGACGGAAAACCATTGTGAGTGAAATTTGCACTGTTTGTTGTATTCCGTGAGCCTGTTCCGAGAGGGCGAATAGCAGCTCCCTCGGTAACGATCCTGAACGACGATAGCTGATTTGTCGCATACGCTATAGCCGTTGCATGCGCAGGAGCCGAGGTGACGGCTCCCATTGAAACCACTGCTGCGCTAATTATTAAGCGAATATTTGTAGCTTTCATTCCGCGCTCCAAGGTTGAGATAGAGGAGATCCCTAGTTTGCGGTGAGTTCGCTACCGGCTGAGCCACCGCACACTCAGTACCGTTGGCGCAGCACTAATCGTGCCAGCTGTGGCAATGCTTGATAATTCAATGGTTTATAGATGCGAGTTAGGCCTATAACGTTGGATATGTAAATTAGTTCGACATAGACTATCGAATATGTATTCGTTACTTTTGAAAATTTGGATTCTGGCGTGGAATTTATTTACCGGGACTTGCGGCTGATAAGGCGCTCTGGGCTTGACGCGCATCAAGCGTGCTCGGGCGCAGGCGCCATACCCTCAGGTAACGGAGGGGACGATGGACAACTATAAACGGATGACGATAGAGCAAGGCGGCGACGCGCTGCGCCGGCTCGCGGACGAGCTTGCGGCGACGCACGCTGCGCCGTTCACCGCGTGCTTTCTTGACGAGCATTGGGATGCGATCGAGAGGGTGCTCGACCGGCTGGTCAATGGAAACTGAGCGCTCCGTACCGCACGAGCTCGACGTCGTCATTCACGCGGCGTCGACGCTCGCCAAGGGGCGAGAGGACACGGGTAGCAACTACAAGGCTGACGCCTGCTTCGTGTAAAAGAGCCGGCGCACGGACTAATCTACCGTCGCTAGCAAAGCGTACAGCCGCCTCGACGAACGCGGCTTTCAGGAAATCTTTTCGACGATCTGGAATCACTACCATAGCCCCAATGTGAACGCCAAAACGGCACCACGCGGCGCCGCTTCATGCCGCCGGATTGCGTGCCGGCGAGGTCGAATATTTGGCAACTGCCAAATATACAGTGCTCTGGCCCTATTTATCCAGAAACCTAAGTTACTGATTTCATTCAGCTAATTCTCGGTTATGCAAACCGGACCATTCTGCAGGTTTTGCAGCATGGCGCTGTCGCCCTTGGCGATCATGGCGTCCACCACGCTGAGCGCCTTGTCGAGCTGCTTGTCGCGCATATGGCTCAGCACCAGCAGCGTTCCTGCACGCTCCGCACCGCCGCCCCCTTGCGCCGCGCGTTCCAGTTCGGCGATCGCTTTGGGACTGTCGCCCATCTGCAGCCGGCTGAAGCCGTGGCCAAGGCGCAGTTCGCTTCGCTCCGGCTTCAACTCGCTGGCTTTCTCAAAATAGGCGGCGGACTGCGCAAAATTATGCGCCTGCATCTCCGCCTCGCCGGCCAGGGCCAGCAGGTCGGCGTCGTTCGGGGTGCCCTTCAGCGCGGCCCGCATGATGTTGAGTGCGTCGTCCCGCTTGCCGCTGCGCAGCGTTACGGTCGCCAGCAGTTTCGTCGCGTAGGGGTGCTCCGGATTGGCTTGCAGGAACTGGGTCAGGTATTGCTCGGCGCGGGTATCTGAGCCCGTCAGCACCGATACCGCGCCAGCCAGCAGCACGCTGGGCATATGCTCGGGTGCCACGCGAAGCACTTGCTGCACCTGCTCCAATGCGGACTTGTAGCGCTTCTCGCGAAAATCCAGCAGCGCCTGCGAATAGGAGATCATCAGGTTCTTTGGCTGTGCCTTCCGGGCCAGCTTGATCTGCTGGCGGGCGTCATCCAGGCGGTCTTGCTGGATCGCGAGGTTGGCCAGATCGAGGCGCGCTTGCACATTGTTCGGCTTGATGTCGAGGATGCGCTCGTAGCTCTTGCGCGCTGCCGCCGGCTCGTGGGCGGCAAGTTGCAGGTCCCCCTTCAGCCGCAGCGCATCGACATTGTCGGGATTCTGGGCAATGGCCTGCTCCAGCAATTGCCCGGCCTTATCCGGCTGGGCGCCGATGAGCGCCTGCTTCGCCAGGCCAAGGGTGGCATCCGACAGCCCCGGTTTCAGCTGCAAGGCACGCTCGAACATGGAGCGGGCTTCGTCGGGCCGGCCCAGGTAGAGCAGGGCCTGCCCGCGCAGGGCCAGCGCCTCGGCACTGGCTCCCTGCGCGGGGAATTCGTCAAGCAGCCGCTGGAACTGGCTTTGCGACAGGAGCGCCTTGCCTAGCCCGGGCTGAACCAGGTCCGCCTGCGCGCCCAGTTCGCGGGCACGCCGCAGTTCCTTTTCCGCCGAAGCCATGTCGCCGGTATCGAGGTACATCTGGCCCAGCATCAGCCGCGCCGTCACGTGGTCGGGTTGCTGTTGCACGATATTCTTGAGCTGGATGATCGCGGCTTTCGGATCGCCCTGGGCGCTGAAACGGCGGGCATCGGCCAGCAGCGCCTCCGCGGGCGGCGGGCGACTGCAGGCGCCAAGCGCCAGCAGCAAGGGAAGGGCACTCAGCGCCTTCAGGATGGATGTGGTACGAATACGGCGGCTGGACAAGCGATTCGGCATGACGGTCTCCATTGCAGGCTGAAATGCCAGCGTAGGAAATCGCCGGGCAAGCTCGTTGATCGCCGTCAACGAAGCCTGCCATCTTCAACATACTTATTGCATCGCCACAGCGGGGCGCGGCTGGCGGCCCGGCAAAGGGGCGGGCAGGCGGGTCCCGCTGCCGATCAAGCCGCGCTGCGCGGCCACGACCACCGCGTGGGTGCGCGCAGTAGCGTCGAGCTTGCTCATCAAGCCCTTGACATGGGTCTTGACAGTTCCCACGCCAATGCCAAGTTCGCGCGCGATCGACTTGTTGCAGCAGCCACGGGCCAGGAGTAACAGCACATCCGTTTCCCGGCCGGTCAGCGATTCCCGGCTCAGGCTGTCTGCGACACAGCGCGTGACCGCCTCGGCGAGATAGCGCATGCCCTGGCCCAGCTGTTGTACGGCCCGCACCAGTTCCTCCGCCGAGCAGCCCTGCAGAAGGTAGCCATGCACACCGCTGTCCATGGCCGTGCGCACCTGCCACTCCTTGTCGAGCTGGGTCACGATCAAGACACGGGGCGCGGCGCTGGAACGGTCCGGCGACAACTGCCTGGCCAGCATGATACCGCTATCGTAATCGGCAATGATCACGCGCGCATGGGCCTGGCCGTGCGGTTGCCGGTCCTGCAGCGTCAGGTGGAATGCCCCATGCTCGGCGAGCAGGGCATGGAGGCCGGCCGTCATGACGGCATCGGCGTGCATGATGTGGACGGATGGCTGGTTGGCTTGCATGGTCGTTCTCCTGTTCCGCAACAGCAGATCGCTGTTGCTTCTCATGCATTCATAATGAAACTGCAATGCGGAGAAGGCAAGTTAAGTGATGTTAAAAGCGTTAATTCGCGGCGCCGCGCGAGGCCGGGATACAGCGTTTGACAGCGCACCGGGAGCCTGCGGCAGTCAGCTCGCGTGATTCGCCAACGCGACGATACCTGGCAGCGTGCGGCCATCCATGCCGCCCGCGGCGCTATTTCGGGCTGCCGGTCGCGGCAAGCCAGCGGGCAGCTTCCTCGCTGCCACCTTGCGCCAGCGAGGCCAGGCGCAACACCGCCTTCGGATGCCTGTGCTCGGCCGCTTGCGCATACAGTGGCCAGGCCTTGTCGGCCTGGCGATCGCCGCCATCGCCGGCACGGTGGTACATTTCAGCCAGCTGGAACGCCGACTCGGCATCGCCGGCACGCGCCGCTTCCTCGAACAGCCGCATCGCTTCGCCGCGGCGCGGTGTCTTGTTTTGGTAAAGCATGCCCAGTTCACGCTTGGCCACGACGGAACCTTGCTCGGCCCACTCGCGCAGCCTTCGCTCGGCCGCGGCACCGCCATGCGCGCTCAGGCGCTGCGCCACCGCCTCGATGACAGATGCCGGCGGCACCGCGCCTTCCTTCGCCTGGCAGGCGATCAGCGCGCCCACCATGACCAGCACCGACGAGATCAAAGCGCCGGACTTGTTGAATGATTCCATATTGTTCTTATTGCCTTATCAAGTCTGCACTTCGCAAGTCTGCACTGCGTCTGCATCGCGCTTGCACTGCGGAAACGGCCTGGCGGAGCGCATCAGCGCCGCTATGCTGCAGCATGCATGCTGCAACATCCATGTTGCAACCTCTGCCGCGCGGTCGAAAGTCGCGCGGTCGAAAGTCGCCAATCTTACCGATTACTGTTGAGTCGGGGCGCAGCAAAGCACGCACGGAACAGGCGTACCGGCCAGGCTGGCGCTACCCGGCGTCCGGCCCACCGCGACAGATGGGTCCGGAACGCTGTCGATCTTAGCATGTTGATTTTACGGAAAGGCGCAGGCGCCTCGGGGAAGTGGGTAACAATTGTAACGAGACGTTAGTACAGCCCAGTCTGCATGACGGATCGGCACGTCGAGCCACGCTGCGCGCAGCAGAGGCTTCAGTGCTGGTGGCGCCCGCCAGTCTTGCTTACTCGCGTTGCGCTGCGCGGCCGGCGTGCTGGTCGAGCCACGTGCCGGCATGGTCCATCACGAGCCTCAGTTCGCTTTCCGCGGCGGTGAACAGCAGGGGAATCTCGATTACCCTGCCTTCTGCCAGGGCCAGTTCCAATGCCAGGCAGGCGCCCACGAAGCGGCTGGCGCCGAGCTCGCTGACATCGTGCCGGAGGTTGTGCAGGATACGGCGCGCTTCCATGAAGCGTGCCTGTTGGACCGCCTCGCCCGCCAGGTTCAGCGGATCGATGCCGTTGCCGATGCAGGCGCGCACGCGGCGCACCACGTTGGCCACGGCGCGCGCGTCTCCGCCCATCTGGTCGACCAGCTCGTCCACGCAAAAGATCGCGTCGTCCGAGGCACTTGCATAGGCCGTCATGAAACCTCCCGTTCGTTGAATGTCCAGTAGCGCCCTGCGGGAACATCCACCGCCCGAAGACCGGCGCGTTGCGAAGGCGGCAGTTGCCCGGCGATCAGCTGCTGCATGTCCGCCAGCGCCGAGCGGCGCCCGGTATCGTGCGAAGCGCGGATGAGACTGGTATCGACATCGCTGGCGTCGATCGTCTCCACGCCCGGCGCCATCACCAGTGCGTCGCCGCTGTCGCCGGCACGCGGGTAGGGCCGCGTGCGCTGCGCCACCTGCAAGGTCTCGTCGCCGGATGAGGCATACAGCGTTATCCGGCTGCCGACCGCCGCCAGCGCCGGCGCCAGTTCACCGCGGAACACCGCCGCCTCGAGATCGGGTGCCGCCAGGATGATCTCGCGAAGTCGCGGCGCCAGGTCGGGACGGTCACGCGTGAGCGCAGCCACCACGCGCGCCAACGCCCGGGCGCCCATCCCGTGGCCCAGCAGGTATACCTGGTCGACCCTGGCTTGCTCGACCAGCCCGGTCAGGAACGCCGCCAGGTGCGGCAGCGTCCATTCCACATTCGACTCGTCGACGGCATAACCGGACAGCCGGCCTTGCGAGGGCCAGCTGTAGAACACCGGCACGCCGGCAAAATGCAGGTCGCTGGCGATCTGCGCGGTACGGCGCGCGGCATCTTCGAAGCTCACGCGGTAACCGTGCACGAACAGCAGGGCGCTGCCGCCCGCCCTGGCGACGGCATCGGCCACGGCGGGGAAGAATGGCTGCGGCGCCGTCACCTCCGCTCGCAGCAGCACCGCGTGGCCGTCCGGATCGGGCCGCGCGTGGCGCCGCAGCTGTGTCGGCAGTGCCGGTCGGTCGGGCAGGCCGTCGTGCCCGATGCCGACCTCGCAGCTGCCATAGCTGAGTTCGCCACGTGCGGCACCGAACTGGCGTGCCGGGTGCCGGTCGCCGGTGGGCTGCCGGTCGGTGGCAAAGAACACTTGCAGCACCACGCCTTGCCGGTCCACCGCGGCGGTCGGACGCAGTGCACGGCGCCGGTCCACTTCATCGACCAGGTTGCGCGCCGCCGCCCGCAGGTAACGGTCGCCTGCAAGCCCCGCGGCGGCCAGCGCATCGGACACGGCGAACTGGCGCGACAGCGAGCCAGGATCCTGTTCCAGATCGGCGATCGCTTCATCGACCCGGGGCGACTTGCCCGCCAGGCGCGATTTCAGCATCGTGTACGCGGCATCCATGCCCCCGTCGGCGATCGCGGCGGTCATTGCGGTGGTGATCACATCCATGAGAGCTTGCTCCGGGCTGCGGTAGGTCGTATCTCACCACAGCCCGCATTGCAAGTCCAGTCGGAAGTCAAGCGTGCCGCGCCTGTACGCCAGGGCCGCGATGCTGGCGATTCCGTGCTGGCGATTTCGTGCTGGCAATTCAATGCTGGCGACGGGCGCCCGCCGCGCGCCGGCTATCGCCACCGGATTTTTTTTGGTAAATGAGAACGGTTTGCATTATCATCCCCTCTTCACCACAGTCCCGCATACCGTCATGACCCCTGTCGCCGTCCGCCGTTGGGCCTGGATCCACAAATGGAGCAGCCTGGTCTGCACCGTCTTCATGCTGCTGCTTTGCATCACCGGGCTGCCGCTGATTTATCACCACGAGATCGGCCACCTGCTCGGTACCGAGGTCGAGGCGAAACCCATGCCGGCCAACACGCCGAAGGCGAGCATGGATGCGATCGTTGCGGCCGGCATGGCTGCCTATCCCGGCAAGAAGATGATGTACGCGTTCCAGGAGGCGGACGAGCCGAACCTGTGGCACCTGACGCTGGGCGACCATGGCACCGATGAAAACTACAAGGCCACCGCGGTCGATGCGCGCACCGCCGAAGTGCTGCCCACGCCGCAGTTCGAAGGCAGTTTCATGTCCGTCATGTTCCACCTCCATGTCGACCTGTATGCGGGCCTGTGGGGCAAGCTGTTCCTCGGGTTGATGGGGTTCCTGTTGCTGGTGGCGATCGTCTCGGGCGTGGTGCTGTACGCGCCCTTCATGCGCAAGCTGGAGTTCGGCACCGTCCGCCGTACCCGCACCGACCGTACCAAATGGCTGGACCTGCACAACCTGCTGGGCATCGTTACGCTGACGTGGCTGTTCGTGGTCGGCGGTACCGGCATGATCAATACGTGGGCCGACCTGATGCTGAAGTATTGGCAGTCGACGGAAATGGCCGACATGGTCGCGCCCTACAGGAACGCCGCGCCGATCAGGGAGTTCGGATCGCTCGCGGCGTCGGTGGAGCGGGCCCAGGCCCTGGAGCCGGGCATGAAGGTGGGCTTCATCGCCTTCCCCGGCACGCCGTACACGAGCGAACACCACTATGGCGTGTTCATGCATGGCGACGAACCGCTCACATCGCGCCTGTACAAGCCCGTGCTGATCGACGCCCAGACCACGGAGATAACGGACAGCCGCGACTTGCCGTGGTATCTGACCGCGCTGCTCGTCTCGCAGCCCCTGCACTTCGGCGACTATGGTGGCCCGGTGTTGCAATTCCTCTGGGCGGTGCTGGACGTGCTGACGATCATCGTCCTCGGCAGTGGCCTGTACCTGTGGGTGAAGCGGGGCGTGACCGTTCCGGTGCGCGCCACCGAAGAGGACGGCTCGGCGGCCGAGGCGACTGGCGTGCCGGCACTGGCCCGCGGAGAAGCGCGATGAGCCCGGCATTCCTGCGCCTGTGGGGCATGCCGATCCTGCTGGGCATCCTGACCGCGGTCGGCCTGGTCGCCGCACTGCTGGGAGATGGCTTGTGGGACGCCGTCTCCGGCGTCGCCCTCGGCTTGCCGGTATTGCTGGGCATATGGCACAGCCTGCGCCGGCAGGAACGCGTGCAGGATCGGCGGCCGGGTCGCTAGGCCGGCGCCTGGTCGACATCGTTCCCTAGGGCTCCGGCAGAGGCGGCAGTTCGGCGATGATGCGGCCATACTCGGCGGTCGCGTCGGCCAGCGCCGCGCGCTGGAACGTTACCTGCAATTCCAGGGTCTCCAGCCTGGCGGCGCCAGTCTGGCAGCGTGCCAGGCGTGCCGTGACTTCCTGCTGCCTGTGAAGATTGGCCGCAACGGCCGCCAGCAGCGAACAGATGCTTGCCACGCCGCACAGGATGCGCCAGCTCGGCGTGTCCGGCCCAGCGGACCCCAGCGCACGGGAGAGTTCGGGCCCACCCAGGGCCGGCGCCGCCGTCAGCACCGTTGCCACGGCGCTGGCGATCACGCTCAGCAGCGTCAGCGCATTGTCGCGGCGGTGCAAACCTTCGCCCGCCTGTCGAACGGCCAGCCGCTTGGCACGCACGATGGCCAGGAAGGCGCCGCGCTCGGCGTCCGATGACGCCGCATCCGGCCGGGGGTGTTCGTCACGCCGCTGTCCCGGACCGTGGCCGGATTCGTTCCCGGCTGCGTTCCCGGATTCGCTCCCCGGTCCATTGCCGCGCTCGTCTCCGGGCGCATGCATCGATTCCTGCGTAGGTTCCCGCATAGTCCTCCCGCTGGCTGGTCCGCGCTTCCTTCAGCATAGTGCCAACGGCGGACAAGTCCAGCCGCCTACTGCCGGGAATCGACGGCCTGCTGGGCCAGCGATTGCAGCATCGGCGGTGCCGCCACCGGCGCCACCGCTTCCGGTAGCGGCATGCGCACCGGTTGATCGTCCGCGCCGGGCATGGCTTGCCACTGGGGCGCGTCGATGCCTTCGAACACGCGGCGCAGCTGCTCGCCCCAGGTGCCGCGCAGCATCTGGAAATAGGCGTTCTTTTCATCGATCGTGACGAAGCGTGTCACTGCCAGGCTGTCGGCCTGGTAGGCCAGCAGGTCCAGCGGCAGGCCGACCGAGATGTTCGAGCGCAGCGTCGAGTCCATCGAGATCAGCGCGCACTTGACCGCGTCGTCGAGCGACGACCGGGGCGTGACCACGCGGTCGATGATGGGCTTGCCGTACTTCGCCTCGCCGATCTGGAAATAGGTATTCTCGTCGCGCGCCTCGATGAAATTGCCGGCCGAGTAGACCTGGAACAGCCGGCATGCTTCGCCGCGGATCTGCCCGCCGAAAATGATCGACACATTGAATTCGATATTGAACTGCGCCAGCGCCTGCGCTTCGCGCTGGTGGATCGCGCGCACCGCCTCGCCGACGATGCGCGTCGCCTCGTACATGTTCGGCGCGGTCCAGATGGTAAAGCCGTTGAGGCCCACGTGATCATGCAGCAGTTGCAGCACCGACTGGGAGATCGACAGATTGCCCGCCGTCATCAGCACCATGGTCCGGTCGCCCGGATTCTCAAACACGTTCATCTTGCGGAACGTGCCGATCTGGTCGACCCCGGCATTGGTGCGCGAATCGGACAGGAAGACCAGCCCGGCGTCGAGCCGCATCGCAACACAGTATGTCATGGGATTCCGCTTCCACGTTTCGTTGATGGGCCAGCCGTGCCCGGCCGGCAGGATTACTGCTGGACGATCCGGACGTCCACGTCGAGCACCTCGCCACCGCCGCCATGCCGCACGCCGCGCACCGGCGCAGCCGCTTCGTAGTCGCGGCCGACGGCGATGCGGCAATACGCGTCCGTCATCAGCCGCGAGTGCGTCACGTCGATGCTGATCCAGCCATCGTAGCCGGGATCGCTGGCCCACGCATCCACCCACGCATGGCTGGCGGCGTGGCCGGTATCTTCCGGATCGATATAGCCGGAGACGTAGCGCGCCGGAATTCCGTGCGCGTGGCAGCACGCCAGGAAGATGTGCGCGTGGTCCTGGCAAACGCCGCGGCCCAGCTGCAGCGCGGTGCTGGCCGGCGTCGTCACTTCGGTCGCACCGCTTTGATACCGTACCGCACCAAAGATGTGCTCGGCCAGCTTCATCAGGTGGCGGGTGCGGGCGCGGCCGTCCGGCAGGCATGCCGCGGCCAGTTCCAGGATGCCCGGCGTCGGCGCGGTGAGCCGGGTCGGCACCGTGTAGATCAGCGGCGACAGGGAATCGTTGGCGGCGATGCGGCCCTGCCACGGCACGCTGGTTTCCACCACGCCCTGGGCCACGATCGACAGCGCGCCGTGGGCCTGGTCGAGCGTCAGCATGTGCGACAGGTTGCCGTAGGCATCCGTGTAGGCGTTCAGGTGGCCGGGCGCCAGCAGCTTCCAGTGCAGCGCGTGCTGCTGCGGTTCGATGCGCGGCGTCAGGTGCAGTTGCTGGATCGTGTAGGCCAGCGGTTCGGTGTAGGTGTACCGGGTTTGGTGGCGGATCGACAGTTGCATGGGATCTCCTCAGGCGGCCAGGGGGACCAGGAAGTCGCGGCTCACGCGGTTCCCCAGCTCATAGATACGGCGCAGGAATTGGGTCAGGTAGTCGTGCAGGCCGGCGCGCAGCAGGTCTTCGATGCGGGCAAAGCGCAGCTCCGCGTGCAGCTGCCCGGCCAGGCGTTCCGTTTCACCGGAGGTCGCGTTGCGTACCTCGCGCAGGTTGTTGACGAGCGCCTCCATGCAGGCCAGCAGCGAACGGGGCATGTCCGCGCGCAGCATCAGCATCTCGGCCACGCGTTCGGGCGTGATCACATCGCGGTACATCTTGCGGTAGATCTCGAATCCGGAAACGGAGCGCAGCAGCGCCGCCCAATAGTAGAAATCGCGCCGGCCGCGCTCGTCGCCGTCGCCGTGGTACTTGACGTCCAGGATGCGCGCTGTATTGTCGGCCCGCTCGAGGAACGTGCCGAGGCGGATGAAGTGCACGGCCTCGTCCTGCAGCATGGTGCCGATCGTCACGCCGCGCGACAGGTGCGAGCGGTACTTGACCCATTCGAAGAACTGCAGCGGATCGCGTTCGTGCAGGCGGTCGCGCAACTTGAACTGCAGGTCCAGCCAGGTCTGGTTCTGCACTTCCCACACTTCCGTCGTCAGCGTGCCGCGCACCGCGCGGGCATTCTCGCGGGCGCCGTTCAGGCAGGCCGCGATGGACGATGGATTCAACGGGTCGCGCACCATGAAGTCGATCACGTCGCGCGGCACCAGCGCCCCATGGCGGCTGTCATAGGCGTGCTGCAGTTCCGAAATGCCCAGCATGGCGCGCCAGGCCTGCTGCGCATCCGCTTCCGACTGCGGCAGCAGCGCGGTCTGCACGTTCACGTCCAGCATGCGGGCCGTATTCTCGGCGCGCTCGGTATAGCGGGCCATCCAGTACAGATGGTCGGCGGTGCGGCTCAGCATCTTGTGTCCCCTTAATGTTCAGTTTTCCAGCACCCAGGTGTCCTTCGTGCCGCCACCCTGCGAGGAGTTGACCACCAGCGATCCTTCCTTCAGCGCCACGCGGGTCAAACCGCCGGGCACGATCGAGGTGGTCTTGCCGGACAGGACGAACGGGCGCAGGTCGACGTGGCGCGGCGCCACGCCCGAGGCCACGAAGGTGGGGCAGTTCGACAAGGCCAGCGTCGGCTGGGCGATGTAGCCTTCCGGCCGGGCCAGCAGGCGGGCCCGGAACTCCTCGATCTGCGCCTTGGTCGAGGCGGGCCCGACCAGCATGCCGTAGCCGCCGGCGCCATGTACTTCCTTCACCACCAGGTCGGGCAGGTTGTCCAGGGTGTAGCGCAGGTCCTCGCTCTTCCTGCACTGGTAAGTGGGCACGTTGTTCAGCACCGGCTGTTCGGACAGGTAGAACCGGATCATCTCCGGCACGTAGGGATAGATCGACTTGTCGTCCGCCACGCCGGTGCCGATGGCGTTGGCCAGCGTGACGCGCCCGGCCCGGTACACCGACAGCAGCCCCGGCACGCCCAGCGACGAATCGGCGCGAAATGCCAGCGGGTCGAGGAAGTCGTCGTCCAGCCGGCGGTAGATCACGTCGACCCGGCGCGGGCCGCGCGTGGTGCGCATGTACACGGCATTATCGTTGACGAACAAATCCTTTCCTTCGACCAGTTCGACACCCATCTGCTGGGCCAGGAAGGCATGCTCGAAATAGGCCGAGTTGTACATGCCGGGGGTCATCACCACCACGGTCGGGTCCGATGCGCCGACCGGGGCCACCGAGCGCAGGTTGTCCAGCAGCAGGTCGGGGTAATGGTCCACGGGCGCTACCCGGTGCCGGGCAAACAGTTCCGGATACAGGCGCATCATCATCTTGCGGTCTTCCAGCATGTACGACACACCGGAGGGCACCCGCAGGTTATCCTCCAGCACGTAGAACTCGCCTTCGCCGGCGCGCACGATGTCGACGCCGGCGATGTGCGCATAGATGTCCGATACCACGCTGATGCCCTGCATTTCGGGCCGGTATTGGGCATTGCGGTAGATCTGTTCGGCAGGCACCACGCCGGCGCGGATGATGTGCTGGTCGTGATAGATGTCGTGGATGAACATGTTCAGCGCCTGTACGCGCTGTACCAGTCCGCGCTGCAAGTGGGCCCACTCGGCCGCCGGAATGATGCGGGGAATCGCGTCGAACGGTATCAGCCGTTCGGTGCCCGCGTCGTCGCCGTAGACGGCAAAGGTGATGCCGACGCGGCGGAACGTCAGGTCCGCTTCGATCCGCTTGCGTTCCAGCGCTTCAGGTGTCTGCTGGGCCAGCCAGTTGTCGAATTCCCGGTAGTGGGGCCGCACGCCGTCCGGCGCTGTCATTTCATTGTAGAACTGCACGATGGTTTTCCTCCCGCGAATATGGAAGTTTATGCAATACACGTGCCAAGTCGCTGCACGATTGAAAATGCGCCTGCGGCGACGGTGAAAATCCTTTACAGTTGAGTTTCCTCAGTGCATCATTACGTGCCGACCCAATCAATGTCCGGCACGCGCATTTTTCCGACAACTTCACGATTGGGTTCGCATGGCCATCACCGTCCCGCGTCCGGCAACGACCGGTTCCGCACCACGTCCCCCGCAGGCCGATACCCGGCATGTGTGGGCGGGCGCGTTCGCGGTCGGCAGCGGCGACATGGTCCTGACGGCGCTGCTGGGTTCCTGTGTCGGCATCGGCATCATCTGGCGCCGCAAGAAGCGCTGCGCACTGGCGCACTGCCTGCTCGGGGATGCGCCCGCCGGTGACACGGGCGTCGACGTCCGCTATGTCAGCAATGCCGTGCCGGCGCTGCTGCGCAGCCTGGGCGCGCGGCCGGCCGACTATGCGGAACTCGAAGTCGTCGCGGCAGGCGGCGCCAGCCTCTTCGAACGCCTGCCGTCCCCGATGCGGGTCGGCGAGCGCAACGTCATTGCCTTCGAACGCGCCATGGCGGCATACGGCCTGCGCGTGGTCCACCAGTTCCTCGGCGGCAGCCTCGGTTCGCGTATCACCCTCGATTGCGCCACGCTGACCTACGACACGCGCCGCCTCGGCCCCGCCTGAGCGCACCGTTACAATGGCGCTTTCGCTCGTCTGGGAGGAAGCATGAAAGCCATCGTTACGGGACACAGCCGCGGTCTGGGGGAGGGCGTCGCGCGCGCGCTGCTGGCGCGTGGCGTGCAAGTCATGGGCATTGCCCGCCACGGCAACCAGGCACTGCCCGCAATGCACCAGGTCGCGCTCGACCTGGCCGACGCGGCCGCATTGCAGGCCTGGCTCGCAGGCGGCGAACTGGCCGCGTTCCTCCACGGCACGGACAGCGCACTGCTGGTGAACAACGCCGGCGTCGTGCAACCCGTCGGCGCGCCGGGCACGCAGGGCGCGGCGCGGCTGGCGCTGGCCGTGTCGGTGAACGTGACCGCGGCCCTGGTGCTGACGGACGCCTTCGTGGCTGCAAGCAACGGCTGCGCCGACCGCCGCGTGGCGCATGTCTCCAGCGGCGCGGGCAGGGCACCCTACGGCGGCTGGAGCACGTATTGCGCCACCAAGGCCGCGCTGGACATGCATGCGCGCGCCGTCGCGCTCGACGCCATCCCCAACCTGGCCATTGCCAGCGTCGCGCCCGGCGTCATCGACACGGCGATGCAGGAAGAGATCCGTGGCACGCCAGAGCGCGACTTCCCCGCGATCGGGCGTTTCATGGCGCTCAAGCGGGATGGCGCACTGGCCGATCCCCTCGTCGCCGGCGCGCAACTGGTCGACTACCTCCTCGATGCGCGGTTCGGCACAACGCCGCTGGCCGATCTGCGCGACGCGCGGTAGCACGGGGCACGACACATCCGGTCGGGCGAGATCGCCGGTTCCGGATTGCCGGTGTCAGGCAAGGCGCTGCGCAATGACGAAATGACGAAATGACGAAATGACGAAATGACGAAATGACGAAACGGCGGACCGGCATACCGGCAAGGGCTCACGGCACGCTGGCCGCCAGCCTGCTCACCAGTGCCAGCTCGCCGCCCATGCCGGGCCACGCGAAGCGTGCGCCGTCGGTGGCCGCGCCGGTGAAATCGCCGCGCCGGCAGATGCTGCGGGCAAAGTCGGCACCGTGTGCGCGCGCATGCTGCATGCGCGCGCCGATCAGGCTGCAGAATGGGAAGTGCGCATTGTCGAGCACGCTGCCAGCCAGGTCGCAGGTGCCGAAATCGGCGCGCACGAAGCGGCCTCCCGACAGATCGGCACCGGCCAGCCGGGCGCCGTGGAAGTTGCAGTCGACAGCGCGTGCGCCGCGCAGCAGCGCGCCGTGCCAGTCGGTGCCGGCGGCGGCCTGCAGCCCGTCGAGCTCGGCGTGTTGCCAGTTGCTGCCCGCCAGGTCGGCGCCACTGAGCGCGCAGCCGCGCAGGCGGGCCTGGCGGAAGTCGGCACGGGGCAGTTGCGCGCGCAGTGCCAGCACCTTGTCCCAGCGCACGGCGCGCCAGCGGCTGGCCTCGGCGTGGGCATCGAGCAAGACCATCGACGTCGCCCGGCTGCGGTCCAGTACGGCGTGGTTCAGCGTGATGCCCACGGCGACAAACTCGTCGAGCAGCGCATCGCTCAGGTCGGCACCGGGCCAGCATGCATCGTTGGCCCGGACGCCCCGCAGCGAGGCGCCCCATAGCCGCGCATGTACGGCGCGGCTGCCATCGAGGCAGGCGCCGTCGAAGCGTGCACCCGAACAATCCGCGTCATCGAGCAGCACGCCGGTCAGCAAGGCATGGCGCAACAGGGTGCCGCGCAGGCTCGCGCCGCGCAGGTCGGTTCGTTCCAGCACCGCGCCGGAAAGATCCGCTCCGTCGAGCACCATGCCGCGCAGGTCGGCACCGGACAGGTCGCGGCCGGCCATCGGCGCGCCGGCCCGCAGCAGGTCGCGCAGTTGCTCCGCGGCGGGCACGCGCGCCGGCAGAAGCGGACCGCAGGGGGAGGGGCGGCGCAGCCGCCCCCACAGCGCTGATGAAAGGATGTTCATGACCGGGCTCCAGCGTGGGATACATGTCGGACACACGCGCCGATTATGGACCTGTCACCCCGATCGATTAAGCCCCCGGCTCAGCCAGATGCAATAGTTTTGATAAATCGCAAACGATTTTGGGGAACTTTGCTGCGCCAGCGAATCAGAAGCTGCGCGTATAAGTTGCCGAATACGTGCGGCCACGGCCGGCAAAGTAGGACAGCGGATCCTTCAGGTACACCGATTGCGGGTAATAGCCGATGTACTGCCGGTCCGTCAGGTTGTCGATGCCGAGGCCGAAGCGGCCCCAGCGCGTGTCCCACGTGGCCGCCACGTCGGCCAGCGTGTAGCCGCGGAAATGCTCTTCCAGGCTGATGGGGCCGGCCATCCGGCCGATATTGATGTCCCGATCGGCCAGGCGGGTCGCCTGCAGCCGCAGGCGCGTGCCCGGCAGCGGCTGCCAGTTGGCACCGAGCACCAGCTTGTCCGGCCCTTGCGCGCGGGCGCCCAGTGCCAGGTCCATTGGCGCCCCGGCGCTTGCCGCGGTCTTGCCCATGGTCCGGGCATACGTGGCGAACGCCGACAGCGTGGCGGTAGCCCGCAACTCGGTGGAGACTTCCCAGCCGCGCACGGTGGTCGGCACGCGGTCCAGCACGCCGAGGCCTTCGGCGTTGATCCGCAGCACGGTGCCCAGTTCCGAGCGCGAGTCGTAGAACGATGCGCCGGCGCTGCCCCGCGCGCCACGCCAGTTGATGCCGATTTCCCTGCTGCGGGTGATGACCGGCTGCAGTTCGAACAGGGTGTCGACCGACTGGCCGGGGCGGTTGACGCCGCGCAGGACTATGCCCACGTCCGGCAAGCCGAAGCCTTCGGAGGACGACACGAACACCGACCATGCGGGGGCGAAGCGCCACACGGCGCCGATGTTCTTCACCGCCTTGTCGAACGAGCGCTTGCCGCCGCCGACCGCCACCCCGCCGTACGACCACAGCGTGGTGTAGGGGGCTACGTCAAGCCGGGCGGATTCGCGGCGCACGCCGCCGCGCACCGTGACCGGGCCGGCTTCGTACTCCAGTTGCACGAACGGCGCGGTCGACGTGAAGTCGAGGGTCGGCACCCAGGTGCGGTTCGTCAGCGCCATGCGCTGGCCACTGCGGTCGCGCAGGTAATCGAATCCCAGCGTGGCCTCCAGTCCCGGCACGGGCAGGTCCTGCCGCACCCACGTGATCCTGGCGCCATGCTTGTCGGCGTTGATTTCGGATTGGTCGAACAGCATGCCGACCGGTGCCAGGCGGGCATCCTGGAACGTGATCGTGTTGCTGCCGCCGTACAGTGCCGTGAAATCCTGGCTGAACACCTGTACCGCCAGGGCGCCACCCAGCAGCGAAGCATGGCGGTAATCCAGGCTGGCGGTGCGCACGTCGTTGCGGGCCGGATTGCCCGGCGGGCGTCCCGGCACCGAGGACGTGGGGATGCCGCGGGCGAAATCGGCGGGCACCGTGCGGTAATCGAGCTCGCCGCGGAAATTGAAGCGGTTGACCGTCAGCTGCAGGCGCTGTTCGCCGACATCGCGGCCCAGCTTGAGGAACACGTCGTGCCCGCCCGCATCGAGGGTATCGCCTTGCAGCGCATCGATGCCGATCCGGCGGCCGCTGCCGTCGTAGGCCATGCCGCGCCGTTGCACGCTCGCGTAGCCGAACAGATCGAAGGCACCGGACTTGTGCGACACCGAAACACCGGTTTTCCAGTCCAGGTTGTCATGGCGGAATCCCGTGGCAGCCCTGGCGTGCACGGCGACCGTGGTCCCCGGTTGGCGCGGCGTCTTCGTGATGTAGTTGATGATGCCGCCGGTGGCGCCCATGCCCTGCATGGCCGAGGCGCCGGCGATCACTTCGATCCGTTCGATGATCGCGGTATCCGCGAAAAAACCCTCGCGCATGCCGGCGCGCAGCGGATTGGACTGCGGAACGCCATCGAGCAGGATCAGCGGTGTGCGCCCGCGCAGCGATTCTCCGGTCGAGGAAATCTTTTGCCGGCTCGGCGAATATCCCGGTATGTAGGTGGCCAGCGCGGCCGAGGGATCGTCCGCCAGCAGGTATTGCGTTTCCAGGTCGCGCTGGGACACCACCGTCACCGCGCCCGGGATCCTGTCGACCGTTTTTGCGGTCCGCGTCGCCGTGACCACCACTTCAGCGACCGGCACCTCCTGCGCCCGAACCGGCGCGTGGCCCAGCGCCACACATGCTAGCGCCAGGGCATGCGGAATCGGGCACGGTCGGACCATGTGGCGCGCTCCTGGAAATTGATGTAAAGAAAGTCGGTGATGATAGCTGTTCTGAAAAGCAACAGCAATGTGCCAGAATGCAACAGCAGACGTCATACCCACCGCGATAATGTATCAAATGATCACTTTTCGCGTCTTACTGACGGAACGCTAGCCGGCATACCCCGCACCGCTCTCGCGAACCTGGACTCCCGATGCTGAATTCGCCGTTCGCCCGTAAATAAGGGTGAGTAGGATATACTACGTAATACGTTGTATTATTAATTGGAGGAGGCATGGAACCGGTTTTGACTGCGGAAGCGCAGCTGTTGAACGACGTGGAAGCGCTGAGGACGCGCTATTCCAACACCCAGGAGCTGTACCGTGAAGTGTGCGCCGTGATGTTTTTCCGGTATGGCATGACGCCCACGGCCAACCGGCTTTACCAGCTGGTTCGCAAAGGCAGCATGTCGGCGCCAGCGGAAGCGCTGGCGAAATTCTGGAGCCAGTTGCGGGAGCGCAGCCGGGTCACGATCGATGGTCCGGACTTGCCTGAAAGCTTGCGCAGCGGTGCTGGCGAGTTGCTGACCGCCCTGTGGAAACAGGCCCAGGAAGCCGCCGGCGAGGCGCTGGCGGCACTGCGTGCCGAAGCGGAAACCCGCATCGCCGATGCCGCCAGGGCAGAGGAGGCCGCGGTGGTGCGCATTGCGGGCCTGGCGGCGGAGCTGGCGGCCGAGCGGGAAATCTCCGGCGCGGCGCGCAAGGAGCTCGCCGCGCTGCGCCACCAGCTGGCCGCCGGCGAAGCCATCAACGCAAAGCTGCGCCAGCGCGTGGAGGATGCGCGCAAGGAACTGAATGAACAGCATGCCTGGTTCAGGACGGTGGAGCGCGACCATGCGGCGTCGCTCGACAAACTGCGTGTGCAGCTGCAGGCCGAGCGCGATGCTGCCGTCGCCGCCCATCGCCAGGCAGTCGAGGAGCGCGAGCGTGAGCATGCGGCCTTACTCAGGCTGCAAAAGGCACTTGAAACCGAGCGCGACGCCGGCGCGGCCGCCCTGGAAAGCCAGCGTGCCGAGTTGCGCGATGTGGTGTCGCAGCTTGCAGGATTGCACCAGCGCATCGGCATGCTGGAAGGCAGTGCCACCGCCGCGGCAGCAGCGCGGGACGACGCGCTCCAAGTGCTGGCCGCCGTGCGCCGCGAACTGGCGGTGGCGCAGGCGGAAGCGGCGGCCGCTGCCGGACGCGCCGCGGCGCTGGAGACGGCCTTGCATCACACCGCCGGCCGGGCTGGTCCAGCCACCCCCCGCAAGCGCCCGCCTGCTGGCTGAGCATGGGCTGGCTGCGCTGCGGGAAGCCACGGCATTGGCAGCACTGCTTCATTGGCAGCACTGCTTCATTGGCAGCACTGCTTCACCACGCACGCGGGCGCTGACGGGCGGCGCCGCGTGCCGGTATCGCCGACCGGCGCGGACATCGATCAGCTCCCCCGGCTGATCCGTTCGGCATCGTGCGCGCCGCGCAAGTACGTCACGCTAACGCCTCGCACGTTCTCCCTGTTGCGGCTTTGGTACAAATCAGCCTCCCACTCGTGCTTGGCCGGTCGCCACTGATGGGTGAATCAATCACTGGAATGAGCGTTTTGCGAGCAAGCGGCGAATGAAATTGATCGTCGGTCGACCAAATTAAATCCTTTCAAATCAGTACCCAAGCGGCCCTGTGCCGCGTTTGAACTGATCCAAAGAAATATAAATTGCCCAAGTAAAATCTGTTGATCGCCGCTGTGATATCAAATTCGGCATCAAAAACCCCAAAAAAGTCATTGGATCGAGCTTGGTACGGTCACTACCATTGGCCCGCAGCATCAAGTTGACAGTGGTAGCACACGTCTTTGACAAAAACTATAACGATCAGGAGATCTTCGATGACAACGATTTCGTTCGGTCACACTCCCCCATCGCAACAGATGAAAATGAAGCTGTCGGTCGCCGTCCTGGCGGGTGCCGGCATTCTCAGCAGTGCATCGGTCTGGGCTCAGAACGCCCAGGCCGTCGCGGAAGCGCAGGCGACTTCGGCACCGGTCTCGGTCGTCGTCACCGGCGTGCGCCGCGCCGCGCAAAGCGCGCAGACGATCAAGCGGAACTCCGATGAAGTGATCGATTCGATCGTCGCGGAAGAAGCCGGCAAGTTCCCGGACAAGAACGTGGCTGAAATCCTCGGCCGCGTCACCGGCGTACAAATCCGCCGCTCGGGCGGCGAAGCCGCCGATGTGATCATTCGCGGCCTGCCAGGCCTGACGACGCTGCTGAACGGCCGCGAAGTCTACACGTCCACCAACCGCAACCTGCACCTGGCGGACATCCCGACCACGATGCTGCAGCGCGTCGACGTCTACAAGACGCAGGGCGCTGAAATGGTCGAAGGCGGTACCGCCGGCGTGATCGACGTGCGCACCGCGCGCCCGTTCGACTTCAAGGGCTTCTCCGCCAGCCTGAGCGGCCGCGGCGAACGTCGCGACAAGGCCGACACCACCGATCCGCAGGTGTCCGGCATGATCTCGAACCGCTGGAAAAACGACCTGGGCGAATTCGGCGCGCTGTTCGGCGTGTCGTACCAGAAGGGGCACTATTTCGATGAAGTGACCTGGAACTCGCCGCCGGACAACACCGTCACCAACAACACCAGCAAGCCCAATGCCGCGGTCACCGGTCCGGTCGACCTCGGGCATTCCAGCAACTACGGCATGCGCGAACGTTATTCCGCCAACTGGGCATTCCAGTTCAAGCCTGCACGCAACGTGGAACTGCTGGCGGAAGGCTGGTCGACCCGTATCGACCACGACCGTGAAAACCAGTTCTTCCTCGGTAACCTGGGCTGGGGCCCGACCACCCAGTACACGCTGTTCCCCGGTACCAACCAGGTCGATACGGTCACCTCGTCCGGTAGCCCGCTGGCGCTGAGCTCGAACCAGACGCCGCGCGACGATTCGGAAACCCACCAGGCTGCGATCGGCGCCAAGTGGACCGTCACGCCGGACCTGCGCGTGTCGACCGAGTTCGTGCGCACCACCGCGCGCTGGAAGCAGGACATGCCGATCATGGAGATGCTGGCCCATCCGACCACGATCGTCGGCCAGACCTATGTCAATGGCGGTGCGCGCTTCGACTATCCCGGCTACAACATGCTGGACCCGAACAACTACACACTGCACAACCTCATCGACAACTGGCAGGCCTCGGGCGGGCAGTCGAAGGACTGGCGCGCGGACGCGACCTACAACAACGGCGAGGAAAGCTTCTTCCGCGAGTTCAGCGCCGGTGTGCGGATCGCCAAGCGCAGCGCCCGTTACCAGCATGAAAGCCTGAACTTCCTGCCGGCCGTGCCGGGCCTGCCGGCCGTCAGCTCGCTGCCGGGCCTGACCTGCCCGTCGCAGCGGTTCTCGAACGACTACGGCATGAACCAGTGGCTGACCATCTGTGGCAACTACCAGCACGCCAATATCGACGCCATGCGCAAGCTGTACGGTCGCGATGGCCGCACCGCGCCGGATCCGTACTCCCTGTACACCAATAACGAAGACACCAGTGCGCTGTACGGCAAGACCCGCTTCGGCTTCAACGCCGGCCCGGTTCCGGTCGAAGGCACGGTGGGCGTGCGTGTCGTCAAGACCAAGCTGGACGTGAACGGTTTCTCGAACGTGGACAACCAGCCGGTGGCCGTGAACAAGAAGTCGTCGGACACCGACGTGCTGCCGAACCTGACGCTGAAAGCCAACCTGACCGATACGCTGATCGGCCGCGTCAACGCCGGCAAGACGATCCAGCGCCCGGCCTTCGGCGACTTCAACCCCGGCATTTCGCTGGGCGCGACCCCGGACGGCCTGGGCATCTACGGCGGCAACGGCGGCAACCCGGACCTGAAGCCGGTCACGGGCAAGAACGCCGACGTGGCGCTGGAATGGTACTTCGCGCCGACCGGCAGCCTGACCGCCACGGTGTTCAAGCACAAGTTCGAGAACTACATCATCCGCTCTCTCGCGATGGAAACGTTCGACGGCAAGCAGTACCGCATGGACCGTCCGCGCAACGTCAACGAAGGCCAGCTGGAAGGCGTCGAGATCGGCTACCGCCAGTTCTACGACTTCCTGCCGGGCTGGCTGGGCGGCTTCGGCCTGGAAGCGAACTACACGTACATGAAGGGTCACTTCCTGGACGACGGCAAGGAAGCGCCGTTCCAGGGCATGTCGAAGAACGCCTTCAACGTGGTCGGCCTGTACGAGCGTGGCCCATGGTCCGCGCGCCTGGCCTACAACTACCGCAGCCGGTTCGTCGATACGTTCAACTACCGCGCGATCGCCGCCCCGATCGGCCCGATCGACCTGATCGTCGATCCGATCGAAACGGTGGATGCTTCGCTGTCGTACAAGTTCAACGAGCACATGGGCATCACGCTGGACGTTGAAAACCTGACCGACCGGACGTACAACGACTACCACGGCATCGCCAGCAATCCGCGCGACGTGCGTCGCTACGACCGCGTGATCGGCCTGACCCTGCGCTGGAAGCTGTAAGCGGCGAGAGATCGCTGCATGGGCCGCCCGCAAGGGCGGTCGCGCAGGATCATACTAAAAGCGCGCTGCGCGGCTCCGGCCGGCGGCGCGCTTTTTTTGTCCTGCGCGCCGCGCCGCGCCGTCGTTTCCCGTAATTATTGGTACGCGAATGGTTGGTATCGGCGTTAACCGCTGCTAGAATGCGAATAGTTCTCATTCTAGTTCCGATCCCGCGCCGCCAGCGGCGCGCGCAGCGCGGGGCGGAACGTCGATCAACCTACCGCTTACCGCCATGGCCGCACTCACTTCATCCCCGCTTCACATCGTTTCCCGCACGGCTGCCGCCGTCCTTGGCGGCTACGCCTTCACGTGGGGCGTGATTGCCTTCGGCACGGCGCTGCTGTACGCCGCGGGCATGGAATTCCACGATGCCGAGCACCTGTCCTATATCGTCGGCTTGCTGGTCTTCCTGGTGGCGTTCCTGCTGACCTTCGTGGCCCGCAGCGTGTCGCGCGTGTGGCTGGTGCTGGCCGGTGGTGGCGCCTTGCTGGCCGGCGCGGCGTCCCTGCTGCAACAACAGATCGTCTGACCGGAGATTGACCATGTTCCCGAATTTCCGCCTGGCGATGGCCTGGCTGCATACCTGGTTCGGCCTGTTCCTGGGCTTCGTGCTGATGGTCGTGTTCTTCTTTGGCGCGCTGTCGGTGTTCGACCGGGAAATCGACCGCTGGGCGATCCCGGCCACGCGCTTCGAGCCGCAGCCGATGCCGTCGTTCGACAAGCTGCTGCGCCCCGTGTTCGAGGACATGCAGCCGCTCGAGGATGCCCGCGCGGCGATGCGCGGCCAGGTCGACGGTCCGCTGCCCGAGCGCTTCGACACCGTGACGCGCATGGGGGCATACACCACGCACCGCGATCCCGTGCTGGCCCTGTTCGTCGGCTACGAGGTGCCGAATGCCAGGGAAAAGGATACCGCCATCTTCGCGCTGCGCACGGTCGATCCCCGTACCGGTACCGCGCTGCCGGATGACCGGCTGAAGATCGGCAGCGGCTTCTTCTATCCGCTGCACTACAGCCTGACGTTCGACTGGAAAAACCTGGGCTACTGGATCGTCGGCTTCGCCGCGCTGATGATGCTGGTCGCCCTCGTCACCGGCGTGATCATGCACCGCAAGCTGTTCCGCGAACTGTTTACGTTCCGGCCCAACAAGAGCACCCAGCGCAGCATGCTGGACCTGCACAACCTGACCGGCGTGGTGGCGCTGCCATTTCATTTCTTCTTTGCGTTTACCGGCCTGGTGATCTTCGCCGGCATCTATTTTCCGGTCACCCATACCCAGCTCGCGGCGCTGCACGACAAGCACGAGCAGGTCGAGGCCCGCGAAACGGGATTGCCGTACGCGCGCGCCGGCGTTGCCGCGCCAATGGCCGCGGTGGATCCGATGGTCGCCGAAGCGCGCCGCCGCTGGGCCGCGAAAGGCATGGCGGGCGATGTCGGCTTCCTCGCCGTGCAGTTCCCCGGTGACGCCAATGGCTATGTATCGATCTACCGTTCCGGTACCGACCGCATCGCGCTGACCGGGGAGGGCATCCATTTCAAGGCGTCCACGGGCGAACTGCTGCGCGAGGATCCGCCGCCGACGCTGGTGGCGCGCGTCAATGAATTCCTCACGGGCCTGCACCTGCAGCACTTCCGCCACTGGCTGCTGCGCTGGCTGTATGTGCTGGGCGGGCTGGCCGGCTGCGCCTGTATCGCGACCGGCTTCCTGTTCTTCGTCGAAAAGCGCAAGCGCCAGCATGCCCGGCAGGGCAGCGCCGGCGCGCGCGTGGTCGATGCGCTGGCGGTCACCACCGTCACCGGCATGCTGATCGCGGCACTCGGCATGCTGGTCGCCAACCGCTTGTTGCCGGATGCGATGCCCGCCGGCTGGCCGTGGCGCGGCGCCATGGAAAAATACGCTTTCTGGGGTGTCTGGGCACTGGCGATGGCGCACGCCGTGTGGCGCACCGCGCCGGTGGCCGCGGGCCGCCTGGCGCCGGCTTGGCGCGAACAATGCCTGGCGATCGGCGTGCTGGGTATCGTGGCGCCGGTACTGAACTGGGTCACCACGGGCGACCACTTGCTGCGCACCGTCGCCACGGGCTACTGGCCGGTGGCGGGAGCTGACCTGTTCATGCTGGCCGGTGCCGGCCTTGCGCTGCTGGCGGCACGCCGGTTGCGGCGGCGCGCCACCCTGGCCGCACCGGCACAAGCCGCCACGCTGGAGGCTGGCCATGCGTGATGCGCTGATGCTGCTGGCGGCACTGGTCGCCTGCACGGCTGGCATGGGATGGTTCGCGCTGTCGCTGGACACGCATTGGGAGCAGGTGCGGGGCAAGGCGCCGCGACCCGCCGCGACGGCCCAACAGCTGCGCTGGCTCGGTGCGGTGGCACTGGCCATCGCACTGGTGCTGTGCCTGGTGGCCGATTCCGCCTCCATCGCGGTACTCGTGTGGCTGATGGCGATCGCCGCCGCCGCCCTGGCCGTGGCGCTGACGTTGACGTGGCGTGCCCGCGTGCTGGCCGTGCTGGTATTCTGGGCCGGCGCCTAGGAATCGGCGGCGCCCCCTGCAAGGCCGCCGCAGCGTAGCGCCCATCCAGACTAGTGTGCCCGGCCGCGGCGGCGCCAGGTCCGCGCGGCCAGCACGGCCAGGCCGCCTGCCAGCATCGCCCAGGTCGACGGTTCGGGTACCGGCGACAACGGCAGCGGCCCGGAAACCTCGCGCCCGGGCCCCGGGTACTCCAGGCCGGGCACCGGCGGCGGCAGCGCGCCCGGCACTACCCATGGCGGCAGTTCGTCGCCGGCTGCCGGAACGGCCGGATAGTCGGGCGGCGGCGCCAGGGCCAGCGGGGGCTGTGCGGCTGCGGGCGGCGCAGCGGGAAGGCGCGGCGCTCCGCCGGTCGCCCCGGGCCCGCCCGAACCCGACGTCACGATCCTGCGAACGCGGCTGACGTTGCCGCATACTTCAGGAACCAGCACGCAGGTATCGCCCACGCAGTACACCGCGGCCGGCTCGCGGTGCGCCGGGCGCCATTTGGCCCGCGTGACCGTGCGGCACATCCGCCCGGTGCCGAAATGCATGTCGGCGATACGGCTTTCATACTGGTAATGCCCGGCAATCGCAGTGCGGCTGATCTGCACGGTATCGTCCGGAATCCCGGCAGCGATCCTGCGCGCCAGCGTGGCGCGGTCGGCAGGGGAGATGTCGCGATAGTTGGCCAGCGCGGCGGCCGGCGAACCGCGATAGCGGTCGACACCGGGCCGGTCCCACGAACAGACCGGCTGGACAAGTAGGGCGGCCGCGGCGGCGGCCAGCATGTAAGCCATGGCAAGTACTCCACGAAAGCGATCTCATGGATGGACTGTAGGCTGTTTCGTCGACCGGGAACGTGCGTTTCCTAACGCAATGACTATTGCGCAACGTTCACCATGCTTGTCGCCATGGCCATGGTGGCTGGATCAGGCGGCCAGTGACGCGTCTTCCAGGGGCGCCAGCCGGGCTGTTGCGCCGGGTACCAGTTGCGGTGCGAAGGTGCGCTTCTCGGCCAGGTGGCTGCCGTGCGACTCGATCATCGAGGTCAGCAGGTCGGCCGCGGCCAGCGCCATATTGTGCATCGGCTGGCGCAGCGTGGTCAGGTTGCAGCTCAGCCAGCCGGTCGGTTCGACGGCGTCGAAGCCGGCGACAGACATCGTGCCGGGCACATCGATACCCAGTTCGTGGCGCGCCAGGTCGAGGCAGCCGAGCGCCATCACGTCATTGCCGCAGATGACGGCATCCGGCGGATGCCCGAGCCGTTCGATGAGCTCGCGCAGCCCGCGCGCGCCGCTGGCGTAGTCGAACTGGCCTGTGACCAGCACGGGTGGAGGCAGGCCCAGTTCCAGCAGCCGGTCGCAGGCGCCGGCGCGGCGCTCGGCGGCGACCGCCGACCCGTCGGGACCGGCCATGATGCCGAACTGGCGGTGCCCTGCGGCGGCCAGCCGCGTCGCCAGCATGCGGCCGGCCTCGTACTGGTCGCACAGCACGCTGTTGACGGTGCGGCCGCGCAGGTTGCGGTTGAAGACCACCAGCGGCAACCCGCGTCGCTCGAACTCCTGCACCTGTTCATCGCTGAGGGTGGCGGCGATGATCGCGCCATCGACCTGGTACTGCCAGATGTCGCCCAGGATGTGCTCGACCTCGTCTTCGTGCTGGACCGTGAACAGCAGCACGCGCTTGCCCCGCCGGGCCAGTTGCTGGGACAGTTCGGCAAGCGCCTCGGGGTAAGACAGGTTGGCGACGTGGCACATGACAACGGCCACCATGTTCGAGCGCCGTGTAATGAGGCTGCGGGCTGCCGCGTTGGGAATGTAGTCGAGTCCGGCGGCCGCCTTCATCACGCGCGCGTAGGTCGTCGGCGAGACGCTGGCACCGGGCTTGAAGCAACGCGACACGGCCGATTGCGACACGCCAGCCAGCAGCGCCACGTCGTAGGACGTAACGCGCCGGTTTTCACGCACGACCGCGGCCTTGTACTCTGCCGTCCTGGTGGCGGCCACGCTGTCCGCGGGAGGTGGTGTCTTTGTTTTTCTCATGGTCTGGTGTTGGCCCGTGTCGGCACCGTTTCGGGTGAGGATACTGCATGAACTTACCGTGTGGCAACTATTACCTTAAGGAAATCGATTACCGTGCCGCAACTGTCGCGCAGGCCGGGTCTTGTCAACTGCCAATCACCAGTGTCACGGCGATGACAGCCAGCAGCGCGCCGGTCGCGCCCGCACGGCGGCGCCAGCCGCTGCGCAGGCGCTCCAGCGCACGTCCACGCCCGGCAGTGGCACGGCCGGTGCCCGATGGCCCCGCCGTTCTCACGTCTTCGCCCACTTTGTACCGCATCCGTCGCGTACCTCTGCTCTAACCTTCCATCTCGGTCTCCCGTTTTGTCGAATTTCCTAGCGTAACTATCTGGGCGGTGCGGGATTTGATACAGGTCAATCCAACTCTGGTAAAATTTTGCCCCTTTCAGATGAGGTAGCGATGGCAACAGCCTGTGGTGTCGACTTCGGCACGTCCAACTCCACGGTCGGGTGGGTGCAACCTGGCCGGCCGGTGATGTTGCCGCTCGAAGACGGCAAGGTCACGCTGCCTTCAGTGGTGTTCTTCAATGCCGACGACGACGAGGTCACGTTCGGCCGCGCCGCGCTGGCCGATTACCTGTCCGGCTATGAAGGGCGGCTGATGCGCTCGCTCAAGAGCCTGCTGGGCACGCCGCTGATGGATGGCCAGACCGAAGTGGCGGGTCGCGCGCTGTCGTTCCGCGAGCTGCTCGGGCAGTTCATCGGCGAATTGAAGCACCGTGGCGAACACGCCGCGGGCCGCCGCTTCGATGCCGCGGTGCTCGGGCGGCCCGTGCATTTCGTCGACGACGATCCGGCCGCCGACCGGCTGGCCGAGGACACGCTGGCCGACATCGCCCGCGCGGCGGGCTTCCGCGACCTGGCATTCCAGTACGAACCGATTGCCGCCGCGTTCGACTACGAGTCCCAGATCGACCGCGAGGAACTGGTGCTGATCGCCGACATCGGCGGCGGTACGTCCGATTTCTCGCTGGTTCGCCTGGCACCCTCGCGGATGGCCAGGATCGACCGCCGCGACGACATCCTCGCCAATGCGGGCGTGCACATCGGCGGTACCGACTTCGACAAATACCTGAGCCTTGCCGCCGTGATGCCGGAACTGGGCTACGGCAGCGAATTGAAGAATGGCAGTGCGGTACCGTCCAGCTATTACTTCAACCTGGCGACGTGGCACACCATCAACCAGGCCTACACCAGGAAGATGTCGGCCCAGTTGGGCGAACTGGTGCGCGACGCCCGCGAGCCGGAAAAGCTGCGGCGCCTGCAAAACCTGATCGAGGACCGCGCCGGCCACTGGCTGGCCATGCGCGTCGAGGAAACCAAGATCGCGCTGTCGGACCAGGCTTCGGTGCGGCTCGAGCTGGACCGGCTGGCGCCCCCGCTGGCGCTGGAGGTGGAGCGGGAATGCTTCGTCGCGGCGATCGGTGCGCTGGTCGACACGGTGGGCGGCAGCGTCGACCGGTTGCTGGCCGATGCCGGCGTGCGCAGTGAGCAGGTCGATACGGTATTCTTCACCGGCGGTTCGTCGGGCGTGGCGGCATTGCGCGAACGGATCGGGGCCGCCGTGCCCGGTGCCCGCCGTGTCGAGGGTGACCGGTTCGGCAGCATCGGCGCCGGCCTGGCGCTGGACGCCGTCCGGCAATTCGGTTGAGGAATCCCCATGTTGACGAAACCGATCGTGATGCTGGACTTCGAGACCACCGGGCTGTCGCCGGACATGGGCGACCGCATCACCGAAGTGGCGGCGCTGCGCATCGCCGATGGCGTGATCGTCGAGCGCTACGTCTCGCTGGTCAATTGCGGCGTGCGCGTGCCGTCGTTCATTACCAGCCTGACCGGCATCACGCAGCAGATGGTCGACACGGCACCGCCCGCGCATGAGGTGGTGCCGCGCCTGCTCGAATTCATCGGCGCCGACGCGCTGGCGGCGCACAACGCCAGCTTCGACGAGAAATTCCTGCGCGCCGAAAGCACCCGCCTGGGCATGGCGCCCATGCATGCCGGTACGGTATGCTCGCTGAAGCTGTCGCGCCGCGTCTATCCGCAGCTGTACAGCTACAAGCTCGGCAACCTGGGCAGCCAGCTCGGCATTCCGTTCCGCGGTACCGCCCACCGGGCCGAGGCCGACGCGGAAGTGGCCGCCGAAGTGCTGCTGCACATCGGCCGCCATCTTGCGTCAAGCTATGGCATCGCCGCCGTCGAGCCGGCGCTGCTGATGTCGGTCAACAAGCTGGCCGCCGCCAAGGTCGCCGCATTCCTCCGCAAGCAGTCCGTCACAGCGCAGTGAGCGGGACGTGCGGCGCCGCCTAGCGTGCGGCGCCGCACGTCGCGTCGCGCCACATCAACCTTTCCCACCACGTCGTCGACCACGACCAACCGGTCCGCCGATTGAGCCTTCTCAAAAGGTATGCGCAATGGTTTATTAAGCTTTATGCAACAAACCGACGCGCACGATGGGGGAGCAGGCATGAACGACCGTTACTCGAACAAAGATGCAGACGTGTACGCGTGGTTCCGCGAAGCTTCCGGCAAGGGCGACGCGTACGCGCAGTTCAACCTCGCGCTGATGTACAAGCGCGGCAAGGGCGTCCGGCGCGACGACGATGCGGCCTTCATCTGGATGCGCCTGTCGGCATTGCAGGGTATCGCCTTCGCGCAGAACCACCTGGGCGCCATGTACTACAACGGCGTGGGCACCAGGCCGGACGATACCGAAGCCGTGTTCTGGTTCCGCATGGCCGCGCGCCAGGGGGATGCCTCGGCGCAGCAGAATCTCGGATTGATGTACCGCAAGGGCCGGGGCGTGCCGCGCTGCGATGAAACGGCGCTGACCTGGTTTTGCCGCGCGGCGGGGCAGGGGGTCGCCAGCGCCCAGGCGCTGCTCGGCGAGGCCTATGCGCAAGGTCTCGGTACGAAGCGCAATTTCCAGCTCGCGCTGGCCTGGTTCCGCAAGGCCGCGCTGCAGGGAGATGCAACGGCGCAACTGAACCTGGGCCTGATGTACCGGCGCGGCCATGGCGTGCTCCAGAGCGATACCCAGGCGGTAGCCTGGTACCGGCAGGCCGCCGCGCAGGGCATGGCCGCCGCGCAGCGCCACCTGGGCGTCGCGTATGCGGAAGGGCGCGGCGTTGCGGTGGACCTGGAGCGGGCCTGCTCGTGGCTGCGCCGCGCCGCCGAGCAGGGCGATGTCTATGCGCAGTTCAACCTGGGTGTGATGCTGTCGAACGGCCATGGCGCGCGCAAGGATGAAGCGCTGGCCTTCGACTGGTACTGCCGTGCCGCCGGCGCCGGGCATGCGCTGGCCCAGTACAACCTGGGCGGCATGTACGCGCAGGGCCGCGGCGTGGCACGCGATCCGGCGGAAGCGCTGGCCTGGTACCGCAAGGCGGCCGAGCAGGGCGCGGCGAATGCCCAGTTCAATGTCGGCGTCATCTATGCGAACGGCCACGGCGTGGCCAAGGACGAAGTCCGCGCCGTGGCCTGGTACCGCCATGCCGCCGAGCAGGGCGACGCCAGCGCGCAGAACAACCTCGGTGTCATGTACGCGAACGGCCACGGCGTGCCACGCGACGATGCCGAGGCGGTGGCCTGGTACCGCAGGGCCGCCGAGCAGGGCCACCCGCTGGCGCAGTACAACCTGGGCGGCATGTACGCCGGCGGCCGCGGTGTCGAGCGCGATCCGGTGCTGTCGTACATGTGGATTTCGCTGGCGGCCGAGGCGGGCGATGAAACCGCGTGCAACAATCGCAAGCTGATCGAATGCCGGCTGACGCGCGAGGAAATCGGCTCGGCGGAAATGATGACGCGGCGCTGGCGCGACGCCCACCGCGCCTGATCCTCCGGCCCTTCGCCGCGCCGGCCCGGCGCCGCGAAGGCGTCGTGCCGGGATGGTATCGTGCCGGGACTTCGGCAGTCAGCGCCTCAATGCGCCGCTGACTGGCGCCGGTCGAGGAACAGGCTGTTGCCGTGGATTTTCTTGGCCTGCTTCTTGGCTTCCGCCGCGCTGGTGGCGATCTGGTGGTGCGAATGGAATTGCCGCGGTTCCACCCGGATCGCGCCGATCGAAAGGCTCATCAGCGGATGAAATACCTTCCGGCCCTGCCGGTCCTCGCCCAGGTAGCCGCCCCGTTCGCGGTCTTCCGCGCTGTAGAACTGCGCTCCGCTGGCGCCGAACTCGGCCAGCATCGCGCCTCCCAATCCTCGCTCTGGAACAGGATCATGAAATCATCGCCGCCGATGTGGCCGACGAAATCTCGGTCCGGGTCGCTGTGGCGCGCGAGAATGTGGCCCAGCAGGCCGATCGCGTCGTCGCCGCGCCGGTAACCGTACACGTCGTTCAACGGCTTGAAGTGATCGAGGTCGCAGTAGCATGCCCAGAAGCGCGTGCCGCTGTGCAGCAGCCGGTCGATATGCTCGTTGATGGGCACGTTGCCCGGCAAGCCGGTCAGCGGGTTCGCGTAGCGCGCCGCATGAATCTGCAACTGCGTGATCTCGCGCATCAGGTCGTGTCCGGTACCCATGCCGAGGTAGCGGCCGCCGTCGGTGATGATGAAGCCGTTGAACAGGTGGTGGGCCGCCGAGGCGGCCATCCGGCAGGACAGGTCTTGCAGGCTGGTGCCCTTGTCGGCCACCAGCGGCCTGGCATCCATGAATTGCCGGCATGACTTCCTGCCATACAGTTCGCGTTCGTAGGGGCGGGCGAAATGATCGATCATCGCGAAGCGCGAGATCAGGCCGAGCGGCACGCCGTCGTCCACCACCGGAATGATCATCAGCGCGGGATCGGCTTCGAAGCGCTGGTACACCTCGTTGTTCGTCACTGCCGTCGATACGGCGTCCACATGGTGCAGCAGCTTCACGATGCTCACGGCGGTTTTCTCCACTCCTCGCTGCGGATACACGGCCACGCCGCCGCGCGCCAGCGCGCCAAGCACCTCGGCGGGCATCTCGCGGACCGGATCGGCCTGCGGGCGGCCCAGGTGATAGCCTTGCGCGAAGGCCACCCCGAGATCGTGCAGCACCATCAGCTCGGCGCCTTGCTCGATGCCCTCGGCGATCACCAGGGTCTGCGACTCTTCCGCGATTTCCTGGATGGAGCGCACGAACTGCAGCTTGACTGGATCCGTGTTGATGCCCTGGATAAAATGCATGTCGATCTTGACGTATTCGGGCCGCAATTCCGACCATAGCCGCAGGCTGGAAAAGCCTTCGCCCAGGTCGTCGATGGCGATTTCAAAGCCGCGCGCACGATAGTGCAGCACCGCCTCGCGCATCCGTTCATAGTCGTAGGTGGGCTGGTTCTCCGTCAGTTCGATGATCACGCGGTCCGGCTGCAGGCCCAGCTGGCGGATGCAGCCGAGGGTTTCGCCTTCGCCGCCACGCCGCGGCAGCAGGCATTCGGGGCTCACGTTCATGAACAGCTTGCCGGGCAGCTGCAGTTCCGCAAAGCGTTCCAGCACGATGCGCCGGCACAGGTATTCCACTTCCAGCGCCAGGCCGTGGTCGCGCGCCGCCCCGAACAGCTTCATCGGCGCGTGCAGCGGGCTGTCGGACGGCCCCCGGATCAAGCCTTCATAGCCGATGATCTCGCCCGTCTGCGTGCGGATCAATGGCTGGAACAGCGCGGTCAGCCGGCGCCGCGCGAGGATGTCGAGCAGGTGCGCGCAGGCTGGATCGCCGGCGGGGGCGCGCAGGTAGCTGACGTTGACAGGCAGGATGGCGGAAGCGGATTTCACGTTGGTTCACTTATACAAGTCGCCGGAATGGTATGAATAAATTGTGACGGGCTGATGAAACGGCCGAATAAACTGCGCCGTACGCGCCGGCAGAACCTTTCATATTCGCCATGGTTGGCGATATGATCGGCAAGTCCGCCACGCGGACGCGGACTTCCACATCACAAGGATATTCATGCATCTGAAACGCGCTACCCTCGCTGCCGCCGCTGCTGCGCTGCTGGCCGGCACCACCGGCCAGGCGCTGGCCCAGGCCTGTGCGCCCGGCACCAGCCAGCAACGCCCGCTGACCTACCCGGTCACCAAGAAAGTCGACCAGCGCGACGATTACCACGGCACTACGGTCGCCGACCCCTATCGCTGGCTGGAAGATGCCAACAGCGCCGAGACCGGCGCCTGGGTCGAAGAACAGAACCGGCTGACGCAAGCCTTCCTCGGCCAGATTCCCGAGCGCGCGGCAATCCGCCAGCGCCTCACGCAACTGTGGAACTTCGAGCGCTATTCGGTGCCGTTCAAGGAAGGCGGCCGCTACTTCTACAGCCGCAACGACGGGCTGCAGAACCAGGCCGTGCTCTATACGGTGAAAACGCTGGATGAACAGCCGCGCGTGCTGCTCGATCCGAACACGCTGGCCAGCGACGGCACCGTGGCGCTGGCCGGCATCGCCATCAGCCCGCAGGGCAAGCACCTGGCCTACAGTACCGCGGCGTCCGGCTCCGACTGGAACGAGATCCGCGTGCGCGACATCGAGACCGGCAAGGACACGCAAGACCATATCAAATGGGTGAAGTTCTCCAGCACGGCCTGGGCGCACGACGGTTCCGGCTTCTACTACAGCCGCTACGACGAGCCGGCCGAAGGCGCCAAGCTGGCTGGCGTGAACTACTTCCAGAAACTGTACTTCCACAAGCTGGGCACGCCGCAGGAGCGCGACATCCTCGTGTATGACCGCCCGGACCAGAAGGAATGGGGCTTCCAGGCGGAAGTCACCGATGATGGCCGCTACCTCGTCATCAATGCCACCCAGGGCACCGATCCGAAGAACCGCGTGTTCATCAAGGACCTGAAGCAGAAGGACGGCAAGGTCGCCGGCTTGCTCGAGGCGTTCGACGCTTCGTATGCCTTCATCGACAACGACGGCCCGCTGTTCTACTTCGTCACCGACAAGAACGCGCCGAAGTCGCGCATTGCCGCGATCGACGTGCGCAACGGCAAATGGACGGAGATCGTGCCGGAAGGCAAGCAGACCCTGAAAGGCGCCAACATCGTCAATGGCCAGCTGGTCGCCGAATACCTCGCCGACGCCTACAGCGCCGTCAAGGTCTTCGACCTGAAGGGCAAGCCGCTGCACGACGTGGCGCTGCCCGGCATCGGCTCGGCCGGCGGCTTCGCGGGCAAGCGGGGCGACACGGAAACGTTCTACGCGTACACCAGCTTCACCACGCCGACCACGATCTACCGCTACGACCTGAAATCGGGCAAGAGCAGCGTGTATCGCCAGCCGAAGGTGGATTTCGATCCGGACGCGTATGAAACGCGCCAGGAATTCTTCACCAGCAAGGATGGCACGCGCGTGCCGATGTTCATCGTTGCGAAGAAGGGTATCAAGCGCGACGGCAGCAACCCGACCTACCTGTACGGCTATGGCGGCTTCAACGTGCCGCTGACGCCGGCGTTCTCGGTCGCCAACCTGGCATGGGTGGAAATGGGCGGCGTCTACGTGATGGCCAACCTGCGCGGCGGCGGCGAGTACGGCGAGGAATGGCACCAGGCCGGCACCAAGCTGCGCAAGCAGAACGTGTTCGACGATTTCATCGGCGCGGCAGAATGGCTGGTGGCCAGCAAGGTGACGTCGCCGGCCAAGCTGGCAATCGGCGGCGGCAGCAACGGCGGCTTGCTGGTGGGCGCGGCGATGACGCAGCGGCCGGACCTGTTCGGCGCGGCACTGCCGGCGGTGGGTGTCATGGACATGCTGCGTTTTCATAAATTCACGATCGGCTGGGCATGGACGTCCGACTATGGTTCGTCCGACAACCCGGAAGAGTTCAAGGCGCTGGTCAAGTATTCGCCGCTGCATAACCTGAAAGCCGGCACCTGCTACCCGGCCACGATGGTCACCACGGCCGACCACGATGACCGCGTCGTGCCGGCGCACAGCTTCAAGTTCGCCGCCGCCGCACAGGCGGCCCAGGGCGGGCCGGCACCGGTGCTGATCCGCATCGAAACCAAGGCCGGCCACGGTGCCGGCAAGCCGACCTCGAAGCAGATCGAGGAAGTGGCCGACCGCTGGGGCTTCCTGTCGCGCACCCTGGGCATGCAGGCCGCCCCGGTCACGGCAGCGGGCCCGTCGTCTGGCGGCGCGGCGCGGTAATCAAGCGGACCGGCACGGTTGCCTGGCAAGCGGGCAGAAACGATGCGGAGCTCGACAAGAAGTCGGCTGATGGCTGATTGACGACGATGGTTGATTGACGACGATGGTTGATTGACAATGATGTTTTATTGTCAATAATGGTTGCTTGATAAGACAAGGGGCGCTTCGGCGCCCCTTGTGCTTGAATGGACGGTTCGACATCCTGTCCGTCGCCGACAACGCGCGGACCTGGCCTTGGCACGCATCAGCACGATGTTGCCGCAAGGCATTCCCTAATCATGCTACCATTCGCATCGAACTTTTCAAGCCCTGGAGCGACCATGAGCCTCACCTCTGGCAGCAACGCCATCGACGCACTCGTTTACAGCAGCTGGAACAGGACGGCGGACACGCCTGTGACGCTGACCTACAGCTTCCTGACCCGCGCGCCGATCAACGCTTCGGCGGATGACCGGACCGGCTTCAAGGCGATGTCATCGGTGCAACAGTCAGCCGTGCGCGAGGCATTGGGCGAGTGGGCATCGGTGGCCAATATTTCGTTTGTCGAGGTGGCTTCATCGACGGCGCAGCTGCAATTCGGCACGAATACGCAGGGCACCAGTACCAGCGCCTATGCTTACCTGCCGGGGATCGGCATCCCCTCGGTACAGATGTACCTGAACAACAAGCTCTCGTACAATTCCGATTTTTCGGTGGGCAGCTACGGACCGTCGGTCGTGATGCACGAGATCGGCCACATGCTGGGCCTGAAGCATCCGGGCGACTACAATGCGACCGGTTCCGATGTCGACGGCCCGTTCCTGCCGGCCGCCACCGACAACGGCGACTACACGCTGATGTCGTACAACGATCCGACCGGCTACGCGATCAACCACAAGTTCCAGGCCACGCTGATGATGTACGACATCCAGGCGATCCAGTACCTGTATGGCGCGAACACGCGCTATCACAGCGGGAACGACGAGTATGATTTCAGCAGCGGCACGGCGCCGATGTGCCTGTGGGATGCCGGCGGAACGGACACGCTCGACTTCTCCGCCTGCACGGGAGCCACCGTGATCAACCTGAACGCGGGCGCCTTCAGCGAAACCGCGCGGGGCTTGAACAATGTCTCCATCGCCTATGGCGTGACGATCGAAAACGCGATCGGCGGCGCCGGCGGGACAACGTTCTACGCGAACGGCGCCGGCAACCGGCTGACCGGTGGCGCGGCGGCCGACACGTTCCACCTGGGCGCGGGCAGCGACACCATCACCGGCGCGGGCGGGCAGGACACGGTGGTGTTCGCCAAGAGCTTCGCCAGCTACACCGTGGTCCGCGACGGCAACACGCTGACCGTGACGGGCGAGGGCACCGATGTGCTGTCCGGCATCGAAAGCCTGCGCTTTGCCGACCGCACGCTGGGCATCGACGCGTTCAGCGCGACGACGAGCCAGGTGGGTACCGCCGGCAACGACACCATCACCGCCGTGTCGACCGCCGTGCGCATCGATGGCGCCGCGGGGCTCGACACGGTGCTGTTCGGCGGTGCACGCGGCACGTATGACGTGAGCGCGGTTGCCGAAGGCTACAGCGTCACCGCGAAGGCCTCCGGCGTCACCGATGTGCTGGTCAACGTGGAACGCCTGCAGTTTGCCGACGGGAACATCGCCCTGGACGTCGGCGGTACCGCCGGCCAGCTCTACCGGCTGTACGCCGCCGCGTTCGACCGCACGCCGGACGAATCGGGCATCGGCTTCTGGCTCAAGGCCATGGATGGCGGCGCGCAGTTGTCCGGTATCGCCGAGCATTTCGCCAACAGCCCGGAGTTCCTCCAGCGCTATGGCGCGCTCGACAACGCAGGCTACCTGACACAGCTGTACGCGAACGTGCTCGACCGTCAATTCGACCAGGAGGGCTTCAATTTCTGGCTGGGCGCACTGGAGGGCAGCGTGCCCCGCGGCGACATCCTGACGGGCTTCTCGGAATCGACCGAATTCCGTGCCACGCTGGCCGGCGGCATCAGCGACGGCGTGGACTACCTGCCATTCGGCGGCTGACCGGCCGGAGCGCAACTCCGATTTCCCAGTCCGGCGCCAGACCAGGGCGCCGGTTCCTCCATTCGGCGCCTGCTCAGTGCGCCAACGCCATTTCCAGCGGCAGGCTGATGCGGTTTCTGCCCATGTGCTTGGCGCGGTACAGCGCCGCATCGGCCTCGGCCAGCAATTGCACCGGCTCGTACTCGGGCGCCGGCAGCGCCGTCGCCGCGCCGATGCTGATGGTGACGCATTGCCCGGCTGCTCCCAGGTTCGGCAGGTGCAGTTGCTCGACGCGGCAGCGCATGCGCTCGGCCACGATGGCGGCGCCCTTCAGCGACTGGTTCGGCAGGATGACGGCGAATTCCTCCCCGCCGTAGCGCGCCACCAGGTCGTTCGCGCGCATTTCCTTGGCCACCGCGCCGGCAACCCGCCGCAGGCAGTCGTCGCCGCCCACGTGGCCATACGCATCGTTGTACTGCTTGAAATTGTCCACGTCGACCATCAGCAGCGACAGCGTCTGCTGATAAATTTCGTTAAGCCTCTGAATCTGCTAGGGAAATCCAAGTTTGCCTGTGCGATTCCCGGAGCGTCCCACAAACGTGCCCCCAACCTCCAATCTGTTAGAGATACGTCCGGTGGCTGCTACTCGTCGGGATGCTCGTCACCGGTCAAATTACTTGCATCGTCCCTTTCGTTTGACGACCGAAAAAATGTGAAGGTCTCGCGGCGAGCCATGCGTAGCCAAGGATGAAAACAGGACCGTCTGACACGAGCATACCTTAATGGCTCCATCAACGACGCCGCAGCGGAAATCGTCGACACCATTATCGCTATTGTCGGCCATCCTTTTGACGTATCCTGACATCAAACAGTGCTGGTCGAGGCGAGTGATCCAGTCTATCTGAGACGCGCCACCAGAACACGATCATAACGCGCGCTTACGTAGGGTGAAGGCGCTGCGTTTAACAATCACTTGCACTCAGGTGCGGCCGGGTTGCGCTGAGCGTTCTCGACCAAGCGGCAGTCTCAGCGCGGTCTGCGCGGAACCGCGCATGCACCTCGCCAGCTTGGGGGCGCTGAGCGTCGTCGGCGACGGCAACGCCGCGCTTGCTCTGTCATGTGCATCGGCCGGTCCGCATCGGTGGCAGCGGCCAAAATGGTGGGCCTTCGACATCCCTACCGCACTAGAACGGCGGAGACCGAGTCGGCGGCTGGGGCGCATCCTTGGGCCGGACGCGATCGGCGGATCTGATGTCCGCTAAGACATCGCTCGCAACACAACAGTAGTACGAAAATCCGTGTGCAATCGCGCCCCTTGCATTGACGAGCACGATGCTCGCTCGGCGCATATGACAGCAACTTCCCCTGTCCAGGCCGCGTGCTGATTGAGCAGGCATCGTAGTCCAACTGTTCCATAGGGAGTAGACGATGAACTCATCTGTCAACGGTTCGTCCGCCGATGCCATGCCGGTCGCGGCCTATGTGCGCATGTCGACCGAAACCCAAGACCATTCGATCCAGCATCAACTCGACGCGATCAATCAGTACACGCAGGCGCGCGCCATGACGGTGATGCGTACGTTTGTGGACGAAGGCCGTACTGGCCTGACATTGCAACAGCGCCCTGGCCTGCAGGCGTTGCTCACGGCGGCGACCGCGCAGCCCTGCCTGTTTCGTGCGATCGTGGTTTACGACATCAGTCGCTGGGGGCGCTTCCAGGATGTCGACGAAAGTGCGTTCTACGAGTACCTGTGTCGGCGTGCCGGTGTCACGGTCTTGTATTGCGCGGAGCCCTTTAGCGATGACGGCTCGCCGATGCAAGCCCTGGTTAAGAGCGTGAAACGCATCATGGCCGCGGAATACAGCCGGGAACTGTCTGTCAAGGTGTGGCAGGCGCAATGCCGCTTTTCGCGTATGGGATTTAAGCAGGGCGGTCTGCCGGGTTTCGGCTTGTGCCGCGTGCCGGTAACGGCCAACGGCACGCGCCGCTCGTCGCTGCGGGACGGCGAACGCAAGCCGGCGGTGACCGACCGGGTCGCGTTGGCGCCGACCACTGAGGCCGATATGCGCTTGGTACGTCGAATCTATGCGATGTACTTGAAGCAGAGCATGGGCGACAGTGCGATCGCCGCGCGCCTTCGCGCCGAAGGCCGCGTCAATCATCTGGGCAAGCCGTGGGACGCGGCGACCGTCCGGCGTATCCTTACCAGCGAGAAGTACTGTGGTGAACTCGTGTTCAACCGCACGACGCGCAGGCTGCGCACGCCGGTCGCCGCTAACCCAGCCAGTGCATGGGTGCGTTGCGACAGCGCGCTCATGCCCATGGTCAGCCGTGCCACCTTCGATGCGGCGATGTTGGCACGCGCGCAGCGCTCGTCGGGCCCGGACCGGGAGTCCATCCTCGATGGAATGCGCGCCATCGTTCGGCGGTATGGAACGATCAATGTACGGTTGTGCCGCGCCGCCGGATTGCCAGGGAAGACCACCGTGCAGGCTATGTTCGGCGGCTACATCCAGGCATATGCAGCCGCGGGGCTGCCTGACCAGCGCACGCAGTCTGGTTGCCTGGGCGTACGCTCTGCGCGCGCACTCATTTTGGCCTTACGCGACCAGGCACATGCCTGCGCAGAGCGCGCCGGTGCTGCGGTGTCGTGTTGCCCTGCCTGGAACGTACTGATACTCAATGATCGCTTGCGCGTTAGGCTGTCGGTGGCATCGTGCCGATGCTATCCCGATACGCAGCTTCGCTGGCGCATACCGGCGCAGGAAGGCGAACCTGCTGATTTCGTCCTGTGCGGCATGCTCGATGGGGCGAACCAGCGTCTCGGTCGCTACGTCTTGCTGCCGCTTGCGCAGTGCGCCCGCGGCAGTCTCTTTCTTGCGGAGAAGGCCATGGCCCATTGGCCTGTTCAGCATTTCACGTCTTTGAACGCGGTCTTTGGCCTAGCACCCGATAACTCATAAGGTAACCGTTGAGTTACATGTCCCTGCCGCTGTACCGGCGCCTGGGCGAAAACAGTGAGGGGGGCCTGTCTTGCAGTGACGCTCCGCGCTTGCACGCCGATCCCCATGTCGGATGCATGTGCTTTCCTCAGGTCCTTCCTAAACCAGTGACTGGAGCGTTCGATCAGCCAGCGCCACGGCTGATATCAATACAACGCTGTTGCCATTGTGCGATTTCCGCTGCGTCCCAAACAACGGATCGGGGGCCGATTGGAATCGGCGCCGGCAATACACCCGACTTCACTTTGCGCCATATTGTGGCGCGAGACCATCCGGTGGCCTCGATCACTGCGGGCAAGCGCAGGAATTTCCGGGTCTCGAGCATGATGCACTCCTTCGAAATAGATCCAATGGCGGGGCCTGTGCCGCACTCGGATCGAATTGATAGGGATTGTGCCGACTGAGGTGTTCAGTCCATGGCGGAGAGGAGGCGAGACACAACGCTGCATGACGCGTGTTTCCGCCACCCGGATATGAAAATAAGAGCTGCAGGATGAGTCCGAGGCTGGTCGCGAATGCGAGGATGCTCGGCTGGAAATCTGCAAATATGCTTCAGTAATTCAAGGCTCGCCAACTACTTCAGGGCCAGCTGCTGCCAGATCAATGTAGTTGACATCTCAAAGCGTGTCAAATGCTTGTGGATCATTTTGCATCGACAGAAGACCTGTAGCTTAGTGATGCTCGGCGGCTGCGTCTACCAGGTCGGTCACAGGGTCATTGCTCTTTTCATCCGATGCAGCGAGAGGACTCGGTGCAGTAATGGGCGTTGGCGTATTCGCCTTCCGCTCCAGGGAGGCCCGGACGATGCGAATAGCCTTCGTCGCACCACGCACAGCATTTTTGTTCCGCGATTTCTCGATGAGCAGTTGGCTTGGTGTGATCACTTCGTCGATGCACAACGTTTCCAGCATTGGCATGAGTTGGTCAACCTTCTCGATCAGTTCCAGGAGCCGGCGGTCCAGCATTGAGAAGACCTTTGCGTCGAAGGCCAGCGGTTCCACGTCATAGGTCGCAAGCTGGCTGATGCCATTCGCTGTGCACTTTGCCTCCGCATCCACCAGGGCCTTATTCAGGCGCTTGAGCCGGCTATCGAGCATGGTCCGCAACTCCTGCTCAATGCGCTCCACCTCACTGTCGGCGACCTTCATTCGCGCGAACACAGTGATGTAGTGGAAGTTGATCTGGCTGATCTCGAAGCAGCGCAGGTATAGGCGCTTGCCCTCGGGGCTGTAGAGCGTTACGCCAATCTTCCGGCTGGCCGATTCGATGCGGTCCGTTTTCGCGGCAGCCTGGCGCGCCAGCAGCTTGAGGTTGGTGGCGCCATGGTTGACGCCGACGAGTACCGGAGTGTCGGTATGCGCGTTCATCATATCACCTCGGGAGAGTGCGGTCCCGCCCGAGCATAGCGCGTAGCGCCCATCATCCCAAATTGAAATGCCAGCGAAATAGAGGCCATTTCCTCATTGGCGCTGCTACTCACCGCAGCGCGCGCGTTCAGGCATGAATCCGCTACGCCGCATTTGACTTTGGACGGAGCGCCGCCTACAGTGCATTCGAACGGCGCCATCCGCGTGCCGAATGATTTTTTCCGATGGTAGCTGGCAGCCCATCGAACACGGTTCCGCCGTGGCAGCACAGCCAGCATGTCAATGAAGGGTAACCAACCCCTGTCACTCCCCATGGGACAACGTCCCGTGCGGGCGATTGTCCCGTTTATTTTTTACGGAGGCAATCATGGAAGATTCCCTGAGCGAAGATGCCGATTCATCCCGGTGCGCAAGCACGTCATGGGACCTGTTGGACGATGGACCTGTCGAGGAATTTAGCGAAGAGGACGTGATTGGTTTGCACTGGTGGCTGTTACGCAAGGTGCGCCTGCTGGAGATTCCGAGTACGCCATTGGCCGAGAAGTTCGAGCTGGTGCGCTGGGTGTTCACCGACCCCGTGCGCGATCGGCAGCCGTTCTCGTTCGTCAATTGCATGCGCGTGGCGGCGTGCAGTCCTCTTTCGCGGCTGCCCTTTATCGGCGCCTGCGATCCGGAGGAGGTACGCCGCTGGATTGCCGCGCATCTGCGGCGCTGGTTCGAGGCATCCCTCGCTTGCTATCCCGTATGGGTGCGGCAAGCAGTGATGTCCAACCCGGAATGGGTCGCCGATCGCCTAGCGGCCAATCCGCAGTGGATTAACGAACAGATTCGCCTGCACGAGGAACGTGGTGACCTGTTTTCCAAGCCGGAAGCCGCTTGACGAACAGGAGGCGCCATGACACCCGAACAGGAAGAATTCGAACGGCGGTTCCAGGCCGCGCGCGCCAGTGCCTTCGGGCGCTGGACGCCGTTGCTGCGGACGCTGGGCGTGGACGAGAAAGTGCTGAACCGGCGCAACCAGCCATGCCCGCTCGCGGGTTGTGGCGGTACCGACCGGTTCCAATACACCGACAAGTTTGGCGACGGCAATTACGTGTGCCGCGCCTGTGGCGCCGGTGGCGGTTTCAAGCTGCTGATGGGCTACTTCGGTTGGAACGCTGGTACGGCATTGCACCGCGTCGAGCTGAGCCTTGGGCTGCTGCCGGCGCCATTGCAATCACCCGGGCCGGTCAAGGATGCCAGAAGGCTGCTGCATCGCATCCTGTCCGACACTCGCCCGATCGCGGCAGGTGACGAGGTTGACCGCTATCTGCGGTTTCGTGGCGTGGGCATGGACGGTTATCCGGACACGCTGCGCATGCATCCGGGCCTTGGCTACTACGAGCTCGATCCGTCCAGCGGCAAGCCGAAGCTCGTACGTCATTACCCGGCACTGGTAGCCATCGTGCAGGACCAGGGTGGGCAGGTGGTTTCACTGCTGCGCACCTACCTGCAGGACGGTCGTAAGGCGCTGGGCGCGGAGTCGAAGAAGCTGCTGTGTGGTGGCGTGAACGGTGCTGCCATCCGATTGGGCGAGCCAGCTGGCGAGCTGTCCGTCTGCGAGGGCATTGAGACCGGCCTGGCGATCCAGAAGCGTACCGGTCATCCCGTGTGGGTGGGCATTTGCGCGAGCAATCTGGAACGGATCTGGATTCCGGACCAGGTCACGCGGCTGCGCATCTACGGTGACAACGATGCCGACGCCATGTTCGACGGCCAGGCCGCTGCATATGGCTTGGCAAGGCGCTACATGAAGTGCTGTCGCCATGGGGAAGGCCGTCAGGCCGAAGTGTTCATCCCCCGTCGTGCCGGTGCCGATTGGGCGAACGTGTCCGAGCGTCACGCCACGCACGAAGAGCTGGCCGCGTAGTTATGTTGTGGAAGCAGTGGTAGGGGCCGCAAGGCCATTGGTTCGGCGCACAGGCGCCGGTGCGGCAGCGATGCCGTGTTGTTCAACCCTGCGGGGACCGTCCCCGGCAGGGATGGTCCGTCCGCGTTTTGATGACTGGAGAAATATCATGAAAGCAGGATGCACCTTGATGGACCTGGCAGCTGAACTGGAACGCCAGGCTGCGGCCAAGCGCGATTTGATCGTGCCGGCCAAAAAAATGCACGCCTCCACCTTGCCCTCCGGGCAGTTTCGCCTGGTGATCGACGAGGCCGGTGGCGAAGTGCGTTATCCGCTGGACGATTTCGTGTGTGGTCAGCTGGCCAAGAAGCTCGACATTCCCTTGTCGTACTTCAAGCGCATGCGCGAGTACCACCCCGAACTGCTGGACCAGAACGTCAACGGCTGGCTCAAGGTGAATGTACCGGATAGCTATCTGGTGCGGACCCTTGACGGTTATGTCCGCGCATTCCTGTCCACACGCTATCGCCGGCTCGACAACTTTGATCTGGCAAAAAGCATTGTGCCGGTGTTGCAGGAACTGCCTGGTGCGCGTTTCGAGTCGGTCGAACTGACCGCCAAGAAGCTGTACATCAAGGTGGTCAGTTCGAAGATCCAATGCGAGGTGAAGCCGGGCGATGTGGTGCAGGCCGGCGTCATTGTCAGCAATTCGGAGATCGGTTGCGGTACGCTGCGGGTCGAGCCGCTGCTGTTCCGTCTGGTGTGCAGCAACGGCCTGATTGTCCAGGACCGCAGCATGCGCAAGAACCATGCAGGCCGTAATCTGGTCGCAGATGACGACGAAGTGCTGGTCTACCAGGACGATACGCTGGAGGCCGATGACAAGGCCATCTTCCTCAAAGTGCGCGACCTGGTGAAGACGGCTGTGTCGGAGGCGACCTTCGAGCTGCTGTCGGAGAAGTTCCGCAGGACGATCGGCATCAAGATGGTCGGTAATCCGGTAAAAGCGGTCGAAGTGCTGGCCAACCGGTATGCGCTGAACGAGGCCGAAAGCGCCGGCGTACTGCGGCACCTGTTCGAAGAGCATGAATTGACCGGGTACGGCCTGGTCAATGCCGTCACCGGCTATTCGCAGGAAGTGGCGTGCTATGACCGCGCCACTGAATTCGAAGAGCTGGGCGGCAAATTGCTGGAGCTGTCCAGCGGCGAATGGAAGCAGATCGCCGAGGCGGTTTGACAGCGGAGGGAAGTCCCTGGAGCCAACTGCGCGCGAGCGCCGTGGGGCGCCAGGGACAACCCAATCGGCGTCGAAGACTGTGCCTCAGAAGTCGCAAACGTTGATGGCCAGGGTAACCCGGCCACGCACGCGCACACCGTCCGCACGCAGCGCAGCTTCGTCCACCAGGACGTCACCGTACTGGGTGTTCTCGCAGCGTAGCAGCAGGCCGGCACCGACCCGCAGTTCGATGTGGCGGACGATGGTCTGACCGAGATATTCGAGCACATAAACGCCGTTGCAAGCGATCCGGTTCTGGGTAGGATCGTAGAAGTAAGGGCTGCCGTGCAGTATCCGGGGCGCCATGTCGTGGCCGTGCATGATGGCCATGGCTAGCCCACTGGCGACGGCCGTCTTGTCGGCTACTGCACCGAACCAGGCGGGCCGGGAAGGCGACGAGGGCAGTTGCTGAAGTAGTTGCAATGGCAGGCGATCGACCGCGAAAGGCAGGCGTCGGCTGGTCAGTCCCAGGAGCCAGCCCGTATCGACGTCCAGCTGCAGCGACAGCACGGCCAGCGAAGCCGGGTCCGGTAATCCGGGATGATCGGCATCGATCCAGCGTGCCACGGTCTGCTTGGCGCGACCAGTTAGGCGGTGAAGGAATAGGACGAATTCGTGCGATGAGACGTGGCGGGCATCTAACTCAGCGACAAGTCGGTCACGTAGACCTGGAATGAGCCTTAAGTCTAGCTGCTGAGCCTGCCGTCGGGTAAGCGGAACACTACGCTGTTCAGGTTCCATGGATTGATAAGTTTGTCGTGGATCGAGGAAGAGCGCATGAAATGCTAGCAGCTGCTCACGCTAGCAAAATTAAAGTTAAGCTAGGTACACGGCTTATAGCATCCACCTAAGTGAACAATAAAGTCAATCCCTCAAGCTTTTTCACACGAGTAGCGATAGCAATTGCTGTTGACGCGCCTGAAGGTGCGGTGTAGCCTGCTTCGCGATAGGCGGCCACTGCTGCATCGCACAGCGCCAGAGCCCGTGCTGTTGCTACCGAATCTTAGATGCGACCACGCCCCGGTCCTGGGGCATTACGGAGTACCCATCATGGACAACGCCCCACACCTATCGGATGTACAGCAGTTGAACCTCGACTACCTGTTGATCGTCCAGGCCGCCCTCAAGCAGGACCGGCTCACCGCCAGCTACACGTTCCATCTGGATCCCGACAGCGCCGCCATCCTGCCGACCATGAGCGTGCGGGAATTGAGCACCCTAGCGCAGAGCGTCACCCAGGAGAGCCTGTGCCGGCCAATCGCCAATCTTGCAGCTTTGTTGAAGGCCCCGCGCAGCTTGGCAGGCATGTTGTGCACCGCGGGAGTAGGACAGAATGCCGCCGGCATGCCTGCGGGGCAAACCAATACCGCCACCTTCTGAACCGCATCATGGCTGCGACCGATGCCGACACGCACATCCGGGCGTTGCAGTTGGCCCGTGAGTGTATTGCACTGGGAGCGCGCTTCGGGACCGTGGCCGACGTCACGGGACTGAGCCAGGCGACGCTGCGAACTTATTTCTACCGCAAGGAACGCGCCGCCATTGGCCGTCGTCCCGAGTCCAGCGACTGGCTATTCAACGGCAATGTCTGTCTGCGCTCCGAGGGCTCCGAATTCGCCAACATCTTCACCGCGCTGATGGAGCTGCAACGATGCGAGCCAGCCGATGCACTGGTCGCGGCATACAGACTTTTTGTCGAACGCAGTGCGCATCGGTCCACGCTGACCTTCGACAAGGCCTTCGTGCTCGTCAGTGCGCTGTGCGGCGTCTGGAAGCACACACAGCCAAGCCTTGCGATGCACCGTTGTCCGCGCTGCCTCGCGCGGTACGTGGCCGGCATCGGTGCGCCGCCGCCGATGGCTAACGGGTGCATCTTCTGTGTCCTGTTGCACCGGATGCCGCGCGATCCCCGGATACAGGCCTACTTCATACGCCGCCAGCGCGTCGTCCCAGCGATCGTGGCGCCGGGTGGAAGCTGACCTTGAAATAGGGCGGTAATCGCCTCCTTTTCGCGTGGACTGCCGCAGATGGTGGTTCGATACTGAGAGCCCGCCATCTCCTGGGGCCGAGCCATGTTCATTGCGCAATTGTTGTCGAAGCTGCGTGGAGGAGGCGCGAGCGAGGCCAATGCTGCGCCATCACCGGCAGTCGAGCACGGAGTGTCCGTCAAGGCCGGTATCCGCGCGTGTTCCATCGATGAATTGCTGGCAAATCACAAGGACATCATCGCCCGGATCAAGCTGTGCTACGGTAGCGACAACGCGACGTTTGAAGCTGACTTGCTCGCGCCGATTCGCCACTATGCTGCTTACGTGAATGCGCTACCGGCCACGCAGAACAGCTACTTCAATCGGCCAGGTGGCCTCCTGCGCCTGGGGCTGGAAACTGCTTTCTATGCGCTGCAGGCGACCGATTCGCAGATCTTTGCCGGACGCCAGACCATCACCAACCGCCGCATGCTGGAGCCACGCTGGCGGCGCGCCACCTTCGTCGCCGGCCTGTGCGGCGAGCTATACCGTTGCTTTAACCAGTGCAAGGTGCACGATGCACAGGGCCAGGTCTGGCAACCGTATCTCGCCCCGCTGACGCTCTGGCTGCGCCAGCGCCGCAGCACACACTTCATGGTGCAATGGCTGCCTGGGCCGGAGCGCCGGGCCGTGGGGCTCTATGCGCTGCCGCTGATCGTTCCGCCCGCAACCATGGAAGACCTTGCCTTCGGCAACGAGGTCATCGTGCCCAACATGCTCGCGTCGATCTCGGGCCTGGCCACTTATCACGACCACAATGTGATGGACCGCCTGGTGCGGCATGCGGTGGCGCTGGTGGTCCAGCGTGAGCGTTGCGCCCCGGCCAGCGATGCTTCGCCGGACGAGGTGCCGGCCCATCTGGCGCGCCACATCCTCGAGGCCATGCGTGAACTGGTGCAGTCGGACCACAACTGGCTGCCGAATGCACCGCGCTCGCGTCTGTGGTTCGGTACCGACGGCCTGTTTCTGGTGTGGCCAAACGGCGCGGCTGATGTCATCCGCCTGCTGGCCGATGAACAACTGCCGGGAGCGCCAGACAAATCCGACGCCATACTGGCCATCCTGGTGGCTGCCGGCGTCGTGCCAGTCCGTCCACCTGGCACATCCATCATCGCGATCCAGCCACCGGGAGCGTCAGAACCGCTGGATGCCATACCCATCACGCCACCCGGCCTGCTGCTCGCCGATGTTGTGCCGGTGGTGCAACCGCTGCCCGAAGCGATGGTCGCGGAGCGGCCGGGCGATACCCTGCGCGCGCATGCCGCGCATGCCGCATCCGCTGCCGAGGTGGACGTGGAGCAGATCCCACCCCACGTGGACGACGTGTCCAGGAAGCTAGAACGCAGGCGCACGGCCCGAACAGTGGCCGCCGGCGGGAGCACGCAGGCGCAATTGCCTTTGCCGGCAATGACGCCACCGGATGCCGTGCGGGACGGAGGCCATCTGGCCGCGGCTGGTACGCACGAGACCACGGCGGTGGGTGGCAATTCACCGGGGCTCCCGGAACCTGTCGCTGCGTCGCATGCTGAGCTGCGTCCGCCAATGCGCCTGAATCGCAGGGTCGCGCGCGCACTGGCTGCCATCGTTAGCACCCTGCACGGAGAGCGGCCGCTATGCCATGTCGTCGACGGATCGCTGTTTGTGCCATTGTCTGCGCTGGCGGAGCAGGGTGTCGATGCACGCCAGGCATGCCGTTCGTTGCAAGATGCCGGAATGCTGGAGCCCGACGAGAGCGGCGAAGGTGTGCGGTCCACACGGATCGACGGCCAGCAGCAGGCCGGGATATGCGTCCTGGCTGAATACGTGGCAGGGCTGGAAACGCCCGTAGCGATGCCGGCGCAATCGCGAGGAGGGTGCCATGCTGATGCGTCGCTATGAAATGCCTTGGCGCAGCCCGATGGAGCTGGTGGCCGCGGCCGTGTGGAGCCTGGCTGGACTAAGCATTGTCGCGCTGACGCCGGCAATGGTGCCCTTGCCACTCGGGCTGGCGCTGCTGGGGGTGATGCTTCCGATGGCCTTGTGGCGGACACGCCAGGGCTTATGCATTATCGCCGTGCGCGCGGCGCTTTCCGGACGGGCCATGGAAATGATCACGACCAGGCAGCTGGCGCGGCTGACCACCGATCCCGACATGGTGGTAATCGGTTTCGGCTTTGAGTGGCAACCGCTCCATTCGCAGCGGCTGTACGAGCTCGCCAAGACTGACTGGCGCGAGCTACGCATCCCACCGCCCGTATTGCGCGCGCTGGGGTATGTCGTCAATCCGCAGGCCGACGACGAGATCGGGCTGCCCTACATTCACGGCGTGGAAGGGCGGGAAACGCTGCTCAAGCGGCCCTTGCAGAATTTCGAGGGTGGTACGGTGGTGGTGGGCACGACGCAGTCGGGCAAGGGCGTTTGTCTGGGCTGGCTGATCACGCAGGCAATCCGGCGCGGTGATGTGGTGATCATCCTCGACCCGAAGAATTCCAAACGTCTTCGGCGCCTGGTGGAACGGGCCTGCGCCGACTACCGGGAGGAAGATACCTTCCTGTGGTTCCACCCAGCGTTCCCCGAAAGCGGCGTGCGTCTGGACTTCACCTTCAACTGGCAAAAGCCGACCGAGATCGCTTCGCGCATCCAGTCCATTCTGCCGCCCGACACCGCCGGTGCATTCTCCGCGTTCGGCTGGGATGCGGTGAACGTGGTCACGCAGGGCATGGTACGGCTGGAGCGCCGGCCCAACCTGATGAAACTGACGAAGTACATCGAGGCGGGCATCGAGCCCATCCTGGAGGAGACGCTCAAGCGCTTCTACGAGGAATTGCTGGGCCGTGGCTGGCGTACCAATCCCGACTTGGTGCGCCTGCTGGAAAAGGCGCGCAAAGGCAGCATCAAGTCGCCATCGCCGGTGGCCAGCGCCGAACTGGTGGCGTTTGTCGAATACTACGAGCGCCACGTGCACGAGTCGCGCCATGACAAGGCCATTGATTCCCAGGTGCGCGTGCTTCGGCACAACCGGGAGCACTACCAGAAAATCACCGCCAACCTGCTGCCCATCCTGTCGATGCTGACCTCGGGTGACCTGGGGCGCTCGTTGTCGCCGGAGCCCTTCGACGCGGATGACGAGCGGCCCATCATGAATCTGGAGAAGATCGAGCGCGGAGGCCATGTGCTCCTGATGTGTCTCGATTCGCTGCCTGATCCCGCCGTGGCGTCGGCCATCGGCGCCATGTGCCTGGCCGACCTGGCCGCGCGGTCCGGCATCCGCTACAACCTGGGCGGGTATCGACGCATTTCGCTTTTCGTGGATGAGGTGTCGAACGTGATCAACCAGCCGCTGATCGAGATCATGAACAAAGGCGCCGAAGGTGGCATCTACACCACGGTCGCCATGCAGACCATTGCCGACCTGGCCAAGCGCCTGGGTAGCCAGGAAGCCGCGCGCATGGCGCTGGGCAACCTGAACAACCTGATCGCGTTTCGCACCAAGGACCAGCCCACGCAGGAATTCATCAATGAGACCTTCGGCCAGACGGCGATCCACAATATGAAGGTGGGCCGCAACACGGCGCGTGACGGACACATGGGTGACTTCACCATGGTGGAATCGACCCAGATTGCCGAGGAGTTCAACGAGTTGGTGCCGATGTCGTTGCTGGGCAAGCTGCCCAACCTGCAGTTCTTTGCATCGGTCTCCGGCGGCCACCTGTGCAAGGGACGGTTCACCTTGCTCGATCCTGGGGGCGCACCTGATGAAAAGCAAAGTGCGGAGGCGACGCCATGATCCGGGGCGTCGCCATTGCTTCGCTGGTTACGCTGTTGATGCTGGTGCTGTACCTACCTGCTGTCACGCCACCAGCGGCCTTTTTCGAACGAGTACGTAGTGAGTATTCCGCGCACGGCGCCACCTGGGGACGGAGCCTTGCATACCGGGCGCTGGAAGACGCTATGGCCATGATCGAGCGTCCGGTGTCCGCACCATTGATGAATGAGGCCTCTGCTCAACAAGGCAAGGCAGCGACGGCAGCGGGACAGCAATTCGATACCGTGAGCCGGCGACTTCTGGACAGCGACTATTTGCGCGCCTTCAACGCACTCGCACTGTTGGCGGGCTTCCGACTCGCAGTCTTGGCGCAGTTGGCACCTGGCCTGTTTCTCCTCGCCACAGCCTACGTGGTGGACGGGTTGGCGCGGCGCTGGGTCAAGGGGAGGGAATTTTCCCAACATCATCCAGAGGTATGGACAGGTAGCGTGTGCTGTGTGTGTATAGTCTGCTGCGCGGGAATCATTTCGTCGGTCCTCCCGGTAGCAATGCCGCTGGCATTGCTACCGTCTTTGACAGGCTGTGCATTTTTCGCTGTTGGCTTTGCCATTGCGAACTATCCCGATGGGCAAACGCGCAACTAAAAGCATCGAGCAAAACGTCTTGCTCGTCCTATAAACAGCAGCATCGTAAATTAGGGGACTGTGATCAGCCGCTATCGGCCAAAAGTGGGCATCTAGACAAGTCGCAACCGCCATCACCATGCAGTTGAGTTATTACTGCTGCTCGCGCAACATGCGTGCTGACCGCCGCCGCCTTGCGCCGAAGTCATGCCCGAATGGCGGCCCGCATGTCAATCGTTGTTTTCATTCCTGCGAAACTTGCAGGAAAAGTCCATCAATTCGAAGGCCCTCGTGCAAGACGGCAGCCAAGATTTGCACCCGAAATTCCTGCAGAAATTCAGCAGCAAACGGCGGGGCATGATGTGCGCTTAGCACATTAAAGACTAGCTGTAATGCTGCGATTTGCGAAGTATTCAGATCCGCGTAGGTTGTCATCGTTCACCTCCAGCTCTATCGTAAAACCTAGCTGCCGTTCGTCATTGAGCGACGTCAAGCAGCGCGTACCTCACGACAAGCAAGTCTCGGTAAAGTATCGGAGTTCGTGACTTAAGCACACAGGTAAGCGATGTTCGGCTGTCGGATTTTTTTACAGATGACCTCCATCTCGTGTGCTCATGCCAGATCCTGCAGTCCTGGCACGAGAACTGCTCCAGCAGGGAGAGGCATTCGATTCCTGGCCGACCTGGTCCATACGAGTGAAAACGCCAACTACCCTTCACCGCGACAATGAGGAAAGATGAGTGAACAGAAGCAGCATGCTGCCGCAGCGTACGCGCGGATGTCGACAGACATGCAGAACTATTCCATACGACACCAAACGGCTGTAATTGCTTTGTTTGCGCAGCAGAACGGCATTGACATCGTGCGCGAATATACCGACGAAGGAAGAAGTGGTTTGACGATTGAAGGGCGGCCAGCACTTCGTCAAATGCTCGCGGAGATTCTCAGCGGGCATGCCCCATACAGGACAGTGCTTGTGTATGACGTTAGCCGATGGGGCCGATTCCAGGACATTGACGAAAGCGCACACTACGAATTTATGTGTCGCCAGGCCGGGGTGACAGTGCTCTATGTGGCCGAAGCTTTTGCGAATGACGGGACACCCATGGCTTCCATGATCAAGGGTCTGAAGCGGCTCATGGCCGCGGAGTACAGCCGCGAGCTTTCGGCCAAGGTGCTCAATGCACAATGCTCCTTTGCTCGCCTGGGCTACAAGGCCCACGGTGGCGATGCGGGATATGGACTGCGCCGAGTGTGTGCGGCAGCGGACGGGACCTTCAAGCGAATACTTGCCCCAGGTGAGCGCAAGCCTGCGCTGACGGATCGCGTAAAATTTGCGCTCGGCCCAGAGCAGGAAGTCGCAGTAGTCAAGGAAACCTACCGGCTGTACTTGGAGGACGGCTTGGGCGATACGGCCATTGCGGCACACTGGAATGCACGCGGTATCAAGAATCAGTTTGGCGAGTGCTGGGACCCCTACAACGTCAGGCGCATTCTGACCAGCGAAAAGTACACGGGGGCTATCGTGTACAACCGCAGCTCCACGCAGTTGAACAGCAGACGGCTGTTAAATCCTGAAGAACAGTGGGTGCGTGTTCTCGACGCCCACCCGCAGATCGTGCCCCGAGCCGTTTTCGACGCGGCGCAAATGGAACGAAAGCGCAGGCTGAAGATGCCTGCCAAGGACGCAATCACCATGCGCTTGAAGGCGCTACATGAGCGGACTGGCAAGGTCAACGCTGCACTGATCAAGGCCGACTCCCGGCTGCCTGGTCCGCAGTTCATCCGGTCCGTGTTCGGCAGTCTGGCGGCAGCCTACGCAGCCGCTGATATTGCTCCAGCCCGTACTGCTCGGAGCGCATTGACGAAGGCCGCCACGTTTGCGCTGCTCGACCAGCTTGTACCACAGGTAGAAGACCTGATCCGCGATGCCGGGGCTGCCAGCGAGCGACTAGGCCGGGGAATGCTGCGTATCAATGGCGGTGTTCGCCTGCGCATCGCCGTTTCATGCTGCCGTCATGAAGAACACGCTCGTCGCTGGAAGGTAACGCTTCGTTCACAGCGCCCGTACGATTTCGTGCTGTGCGCACGCCTCAACATCGCCAACGATGCCATCGCCTCGTACTACCTGTTCCCTGTCAGTCAGTTCGTGCAGCGCTCGATCTGGTTCAACACTGCCAACGCTCCTGAACACGAATCTTGCCGCTATCGATCACTGAACGCGATCTTTGGTATCGATGATTAGGCTGCCTGAGAAGACTGGTCATTTGTTCAGGTAAGCGAGCAATGGCATTCGTGCATGGGAGCGCGCGAATGTGCGGCGAAATGTCGCCAAAATAGAGGGCATATCAAGGTGCAGAACCGAATCGACAACAGTACGATGATGTTCATCAAGCCCCGCTGTGGGGAAACGTCTTGAGGTGCATCACAATGACTACCGCATTCATTCCGCTGGACCAAGCGCCGCAGCTGGCACACAGCGATCTTGCGGCGGCGCTGCCTGACATGCATGAGGGGTTGACTGTCGCCACGCGCGTCTGGATCGACGAGTACAACTGGCTGGAAGCACTCTATAACGACGCTGCCAATTGCTCACCGAAGCTGCGCTTTCCCGATCTGATCAGTGCGTGCGTGTCGCTGGTATTCGATGACCCAGCGCCGGAGCGCCGTGTGTTCGCCTTCTTGCATCAGCAGTTGGTGCTGCGCGACCAGGCAACCACGCGCCGGCGCGAAGACATGTGGCGCGAACAATATACTTTGCTGCTGGCCTTGCAGAAGTCGGAGCAGAACCGCCACCCGCATCCGCAGTTCAAGCTGGATCATTTCACCACGGCGTGCGTCGCCCTGGTGATGGCACAAGAAGGGGCGAAGGCCAAGCTGTTCGAGCAAGCCCGCCGCAACATCGCGCGCAGGGCTTCCCGAGGTTTCATCTAAGCGTTATTTGCGTCGATCAGGCGCACACCTGCATTTCACCGCGCCAGGCTACCGCCGGCATACCCGGATTCACCAGAGTCCTCGCGTTGACGCGAGATCGATTCATTTGGGTTTTGTCGTGAGGTACGTATGCGATTCTCCATCCGTTCTACCGTGCCGCTGCTGGTATTGATCCCCGGCTTGGCCAGTGCCTGCTGGGAGCAGGCGGCGAAGAAACACAACGTCCCGACTGTCCTGTTGCTGGCCATTGCCGACACCGAGTCCGGCATGAATCCGGCAGCAGTGAACAACAGCCACGTTCGTCGCACGAAAACGGTCGATATCGGCTACATGCAGGTCAATTCGGACCCGCGCGTACTGCGCAATCTGGGCGTGAGCAAGCAAGACTTGTTCGAACCCTGCACCAACATCAATGCAGGTGCACGCATCCTTTCCGAAAAGATCGCGCGCCATGGCTACACATGGGAGGCCGTCGGCGCCTACAACGCCGCGTGCGTCACGATGACCGCGGAGCAGTGCCTGCGCACGCGAATGCGTTATGCGTGGCGGGTATATCGGTCACTGATGCGCAGGCTTGCACCGTCTCAACCCGCGAGCGCTCGGCTTGCCGCCACAGCGCCGCTGGACTCGGTAAGCTTGCGATGAAGCGCCAGGCACAGCGTGCGGCGCTGATGCTGTCCGCCGCTCTCCCGTTGCCGATCCTGTTTTCGGGCTGCGCCAGCACACCAATGCCGGACAGTGCCCAGCAGATTTCCGGAACACGGCCATTGGTGGGATTCTCGATCGCCCAGCTTGGGTACGATGAATCAAGCTATTTCGGCATGTGCCTTCAAGCTGCTTGCCCGGTGGTGACTCCCAAGACGAACGCGCTTTCCGCGCAACCTGCAGCACCGAGCGATACGCGCCAGAAGGCCCCACCGTCCCAGGACCGGTTTATGAAACCTGAAGGCTTCGTGATTCACTTCGATGCCGCTTCTGCAGAACTGGAGCAATCGGCTACAGCTGCGCTTGTCCAGTTAGCCGACCAGGCACGCCATGCGGCGCACATCACGGTCGTCGGCAGGACGGACAGCACAGGTAGCCGTGCATTCAATCAGCGCCTCGCATGGCAGCGCGCACGTGTCGTGGGCACTTTTCTGCGCGAACAGTTGGGTATTGCACCCGCGCGGATCACAGTGGAAGGGCGCGGCGCGTGCTGCTACGTGGCCGACAACACGACCAGCGACGGTCGCCGGGCCAACCGGCATGCCGTCGTCACATTCCACCTTGCACAAGAGGCCTTGCCATGAAAGGCGCTACGCCTGCCCGCGACGAGCGTGTCAAGGAATTGCCCTGGCCGTGGACCCGGCCGCGCGGTCACCATCCCAAGCGCGGGCGGCCACGTCGCAAGGCGATGGTGCGCGGCCCACCCGGGACGCGCTGGACGCCCGGATGACGCGAGCCGGGCAAGCACACCCTGCGCGTGCCATATGAATCCAAAGGAGAAATGCATGAGTACGTTGAATACTTGGGCGCCAACGCCCGTACCGTGGCGTCTGCCCCGCAAGGGCCTAAGCGCGGCAGCGCTATACATCGTGATGCTGCTGGGGCTTGTCCTTGCGGCCCCTGGTCAGGCAATCGATCTGGTCGCTTTCACGGGCCTGACCGGTCCACTGGTGTCGGCGTTGACCCAGATGGCCAGTCTGGCGCCCGGCATCAAGGCGCTGGTCGGGTTCATCGGTTTCGTGGTGGCGCTGATCTCCCTAGCCGCGCTCCGCAACTTCGGTCCGGTCTTGTTCTACGTCGGACTGGCCATTTTCGGTGCCGTGGGTCTCGTGATCGCCGGCGCGATCATGGGCGCGGTGATCTGAATCGCCACGGAGGACGGGATGCTGACCGACACCTATATCCCACGCCGGTTGGACGATCAGTGGAAGATCGGCCTGTGGGACATCGATGTCGCAGCACCCGTCCTTTTCATGCTGTTTGTGGGCTACCTGGCCAGCAGCCTGTGGGGCTTCTGCGCTGCCGTGGCCATTGGCATTTACTTCGCCCGCAAGATGGCGCGCACCAAGGCTGACAAACACCCTGCCTATGCGTTGCACTGGCTGTACTGGCATTTGCCCACCAATCCGGTGAGTTCGATGCGCGCCACGCCGCCATCGCACATCCGCCGCATGGTGGGATAAGGAGCGAACATGGACAACATCCGCTACCAGGACGATCTGCGGGAACTGCGCGTGCGCATCCGCGGCCACCGGATTGCCATGGGCGTGCTGGGTTTGTGCCTGTTTGTCACGCTGTTGATCACCTATGAACTGGTCGGCGCGCAGCGCGTGATCGTCATGCCGCCGCAGGTGACCAAATCGTTCTGGGTGTCGGGGGAACGTGTGAGTAATGAATACCTGGAGCAGATGGCAGGCTATGTTGCCTGGCTAATGCTCGACGTTACGCCTGCCTCGGCAACCTGGAAGAAAGATGCCTTGCTGGGCTTTGTCGCGCCAGAGGACTACGAAACGCTGAAGCTACGCATGGAGCTGGAAGCCGAGCGTCTGCGCAAGATCAACGGCAGCACCTATTTCCAGCTGCAGCAGCTGGAGCCGGACGAGGAGGCGCAGACAGTACTGATGACCGGGCGCCTGCGCACGCTGGTCAACGGCCAGGAAACCTCCTTGCTGCAAAAGCGCTATCACCTGGCCTTCCAGTATTCGGGCGGACGCACCCACCTGAAAACCTTCAAGGAACTTCGCGATGAAACGTAGACACGTCATCCTGCCGCTCGTAATGGCCTGCCACGGCGCCTGCTCCCATGCGGGCCAGCCGCGAGACGTGCGCGATGGCGAAATCATGGAAGCGGCCATTTCGACCGACGCGCCCACGCGCGTGCGCCTGGACGGGCAACGCATCGTCAACGTGGTTGGCAATATCCACTCCAGCAGCAATTGCGAGGGCGCGCCGGCCAACGGCGCCGTGCCGCAGACCGCGGCGCAACTGGCAACCCCCACTGTCAATCCGCGCGGCGACGTCATCCTCAATTGCGACCTCGACAAGGGCGAAATCTACGTCAGGCCGGTTTCCGGGAGCCTGGCCAAGCCGATCAATTTATTCGTGTCGTCGCCGCGCGCCACCTACACCCTGCTGCTGCGCCCGGCACGCATGGCGGCGGACACGCTGATCCTGCGTGACCGCCATATCGACAGCACGCAGACAGCGTCGACGAGCAACAGGCCCGCCGCTGCGCACCATGTGCGGGCCCTGAAGGCCTTGCTGGTATCGATGGCGACTGGCCGCAACGCCGATGGTGCGCAGGCCGAACACATGGAAGTGCGCAAGGCCTTATGGCAGGAGGCCGAATACACGCAACTGCGCCGCGTCGAGACGCGGGCGTTGGTCGGCGAAACCTACCGGTTGCGCAATATCGGCAATACCGTCATGGTGCTGGCCGAACAGGAATTCGACCGCGAAGGCGTGCTGGCGGTCGCGATCGAGCGGCACAACCTGCGGCCGGGCGAGGCGACGCTGGTCCATGTCATCGCGGGCCAGGAGGAGGGCGCGCGATGAAGCTTCGAGAACGATGGGAAGCGGTAACGAGCCGTCTGAGCCCCAGGCAGAAGCAGTACATGACGGCCAGCAGCATCCTGGCAGGCGGTATCGGCATGCTTTGGCTGGTGTTGAGCCTGGCCGGTGCCGACGAGCCCAAGACGGCCCCCAATGCTGGCCAGGCCAAGGAAAAAGTGGTGGTCAACCCGGAACAGGAGGGTGTGACCCCGCCCCGTGTGGACCCGCTGGACCAGTGGGTAGGGACCGCCGGCAAGACACTGGCGCAATACAAGGTGGACAAGGATGCGCAGGACCGTTTCAATGCGGAGCGCAAGGCCGGTGAACAGACACTGATGCAGCGACTGGCCGATCTGGAACGCAAACAGCAGGAGCAGAACCTGGCCGCGTCAGCAGCGCCCGTTGCGCCACCGGCCGCGCCATCTGCACCGGTGCCGACAGGCCGTCCGCCCGCCATGCCGTCGCATACCGCCTCCGGCGCTCCGCCGCTGGTAGACCCGTCCGGCTATCCTCCTGGCAGTCCTGTAACACCGCTGCCAGTGGCCAACGGCACAGCGGATATGCCGGTGCCTTCCGCCGAGCCGGCGCCAGCGCTGATCCGCGTTAACCTGGCGCAGCCGACACCTGCCGCGAAATCGGCCGACGCGCCGGAATCCGCCGGCCGCGAGGCGGATCAGGAAAGTTCCGAAGGCGGCATGCTCGACACGTATCTGCCGGTGGGTTTTATTCGTGGCGAAACGTTGAGTGGCATCGCGGCGCCGACCGGCGGGCAGGCACAGGCCAACCCATTGCCGGTGTTGATCCGCCTGCTGGACAACGCCGTGCTGCCGAACCATTACCGCAGCGAGGTGAGGGAGTGTTTCGTGATCGCTTCCGGCTACGGCAGCATCAGCGCTTCCCGCGCATACCTGCGAACCGTGAACCTGTCTTGCGTGCGCCGGGATGGCCGTGCGTTGGAAGTCAAGATCGACGGCAACGTGCTAGGCGAGGACGGCATGCTGGGGCTGCGCGGCCGCCTGGTGACCATGCAGGGGCAGATGCTGGCCAATGCGCTGCGTGCCGGCATTGTCAGCGGTATTGGCCAGGGTTTTGCGCAAAGTGGCGCAACGTTTTCCACCACACCGTTCGGTACGCTGGCCACGTCGCCCGAAGGCATGGGCGACCGGATGCAGCGCGGCATCGGTAGCGGCGTGGGGCGTGCACTGGACAACCTGGCGAATTACTACATCAAGCTGGCCGAAGAGACGTTTCCCGTCATCGAGGTCGGTGCTAAGCGGCAGGTGGACATCGTACTGACCAGGGGCGTGCGTCTGCCGAGGTTGGGGAAGGAGAAGGACGATGCGACCGTGGATTAACTGGATACCGCTATTGCTGGCGGTGGGACTGCCACCCGCGCTCGCCGCGCGAGCCGAGGACGCCATGCTGGCACAGTTGCGCAAGGCACATCCCGGCACGCACTTCGACCGGGTAGCGCCGACACCTGTCGCTGGCATCTATGAAGTCTGGATGGGCGACAACGTCGCCTATGTCCGCCGCGGCAGCACACGTTACCTGATATTCGGTCATCTCTACGATGTGCGGCACATGCGCGATCTGACCGCGTCGCGCAAGGCTAGTCGGCCGGCCAGCGATGGAGAGCCGCTACAGGAAACAACAGGTACGGTGCACCGCCAGGCTGTTGCTGACGTGCCTGTCGCCGATGCCATCGTTGCCACCCAGGGCAACGGCGCACGGCGCCTGCTGGTCTTCACCGATCCTGCTTGCCGCTTCTGCCGCGAGCTCGACAAGGAACTGCGGGAACTGCGTGACGTCACGGTACTGCACTACCTCATGCCGTTCCAGGGCAGAACACTGCCAGAGGCAATCTGGTGTGCACCGGATCGCGACGCAGCGTACCGGCAGGTCATGACCGATGGCACTGCACCGCAGTCGTCTGTATCGGCGTGTGCCACGCCGCTCGAGCGCAACGTGGCGCTCGCCGGCCGGCTCGGCATTCGTGTCACGCCCACGCTCTTGTTTGCTGATGGGCGCATTACCGCGGGTGTGCTGCCTTCTGCAGAAATCGAAGCCGGCCTGGCGCGCGCCGCCGATGGGCCCGCCAGGGCTGATGGCATAGCAAGGAGCAAACATGGAACTTCTCGCAAACGATAGACGGGTCCGCAGCACGTGCCTGGCCGGAATCCTGGCCGCGTTGGCCTTGACGGGCTGCGGCAATTTGTCTGGACTTGACGGCTCGCCGAAGTTCAGTTGCAAGGCGCCGGAGGGCGTGCATTGCGCGTCGGTGACCGCCAACTATCACAACCGGGCCGCTGATGGCACCCGGCAAGCGAGTCCGGCAGCGTCGGCAACGCCCGAATCGGCAGGCGTGGCCATGCGTCCTGGTCTCGACCCGGTGGCACTGCGTACACCGGTGCGTGTCCTGAGGCTATGGATCAAGGCATGGGAGGACAGCGACCACGATCTGGTGGACCAATCCTATGTCTATGTCCGCATCAATGAAGGGCAATGGCAGGTCGCCCATGTGCAGCGCGCGGCCCGCGAATCCTATGCGCCACTGCGCCCGCCGCCAGCATCGCCGATGGCACAGCCGGAGCCCACCACGGAGCCGTCGTCCACGAGCGATGGTGCTGAAACAGCACGAGGCGCCGCAGGGAGCTTGCCGGTCGTCGGCAATACACGGTAGCCATTCGTCCAGGGAGCACATCATGTTCGATTTCGCCAGCGACGAAACACGCGGTGGACCGCGCCACCTGTTGGAATGGCTGGGCTTGCGTACCGGGATCGATACGCCGCCGGATCAGTTCGCGTCCTGGCTGCCCTATAGCGGCTACATCCCCGACCAGCAACTGTTCGTGAACCGCAACGGCTGCATCGGGTTCATCCTCGACGTGCTGCCGCAGTGCGGCGCCGACGAGCGCATGGTGGACGTGCTGGCCAGCCTGTACCTCAACTGCCCGATCGGCACCGGCATCCAGTACCATCTGTTTGGCTCGCCTCATGTGCATCCCATCCTGCGCGACTACGCCAACCTGCGGATGGAGGATGCCGACCAGTACGAGAAGAGCAGGGAAGGCGGCCGTCCGGCGCGCAATACCAATCTCTACCGGAAACTGGCGCGCCAGCGGGTACAGCATCTGCTGGCCGGGGCGCAACGTTCGCTGACCGCCGCCTACCATTTCACCATGCGCGATTTTCGCCTGCTGGTCTCGGTGACGATTCCCGGATCGGGGGGCGATACGCAGCGCCTCGGCATCCTGTGCGCACTGCGCGATTCGATGTCCGTGACACTGGCCTCAGCCTCGCTGCCGAACCGACGCTGCGACGCGGATGAGCTGATCAACTGGTGCGCGCAGTTCACCAACCCCGACCGCATGACGCGCACCGGTTTCGGCGACCTGCACTACGACCCCGGCAGGGAAGTACGCGACCAGATCGTCGACTTCGACACGATCCAGGACGCCACGCCCGAAGGGCTGTGCTTCTCCAAACTGAGCGGCGCAGCGGCGCTGGAAGCGCGTTTCATGTCGATCAAGTCTTTTCCCAAGAAATTCGAGCTGTGGCGCATGGGCACCCTGATCGGGGACCTGATGCAGCCGCCGCTGCAGTACAGCGCGCCCTTCTTGCTGACCATGGGCGTGCACATCCTCGATCACGCGGATACGCGCAGCGCCATCACGACCAACCACTTCCGTGCCAACCAGAATTCGGACAGCAAGCTGGCGCAGGTCATGCCCGATGTCGAGCAGAAGCGCCAGGACTGGAAGGCCGCCGCGGACGCTGCCGACAATGGCGGCCGCCTGGTGACGATGTACCACCAGATCGGCATCTTTTCCACTAGCGGGCAGGCGACGCAGGCCTGCGAGGCTGCCCGTGCGATCTGGCGTTCGTGCGGCTTCGAGCTGAACGCGGACGTGTTCAAGCAGCGCCAGGCATTGCTGGCCAGCCTGCCGATGACGTTGTCCCCCACCTTCCACGACGACTTGCGCAAGATGCGCCGGGTAACGCGCAAGACCGATGCCAATGCCATTCATCTGGCGCCCCTGGTGGCGGAGTGGCGCGGCACGCGCACGCCCACGCTGGTGCTGGCTGGCCGGCGCGGACAGATCACCACGCTCGACCTGTTCGACAACGACCTGGGCAACTACAACGGGGCGGTGGTCGGCGCGCCCGGGTCGGGCAAGTCGGTGCTCCTCAATGAAATGGCATGGTCCTACCGCTCGGTGGGCGCCAAGGTCTGGATGATGGACCTGGGCCGCTCCTTCGAAAAGCTGTGCCGCAAGGCCAATGGCAGCTACATTGAATTCACGGCCAGCAGCGACATCAACCTCAATCCCTTCACGGCGATCAATGACATCTGCGATGACATGGACATGCTGGTGCCGGCCATCGCCAAGATGTGCTCGATGAAGGGCACATTGGAAGAGGTGCAATACAAGGCCATTTCGGCGGTGCTCTTGCAGCAGTGGGACAAGTATGGCCGCGACATGACGATGACAGCCATGCGCGACGCCTTCAAGAGCGGGGCGATTCCCGACCTGGACATCCGCGATGACCAGCGCATCCGTGATCTGGCCGTCATGCTCAACCCCTATGCGAAGGGCGGTCAGTATGCCCGCTACTTCGAGGGCAGGAACAACATCGATTTCAGCAACGACTTCATCGTGATCGAGAACGAGGAGCTCAAGCGCCGGCCCGACCTGCACGCAGTGGTCAACATCCTCCTGATGTACCAGATCACCGCCGAGATGTACCTGACGCGCAATCGCAAGAAGCTGCTCATCATGGACGAATTGAAGCAGCAGCTGGGCGAGATCGGCAGCGACGACCCGTTCAAGGCCGCTGTGGTGGAGGAAGCGGCGCGGCGGGCGCGCAAGTATGGCGGCTCGCTCGTGACTGCCACGCAAGGGGCTGATGACTACTACGGTTCGGCGCAGATGGAAGCGGCCTTCAACTGCTCGGACTGGGTCTTCCTGCTGCGTCAGAAGCCCGAGTCGATCGAGTTGCTGGACCGTAAAGGCAGGCTGCTGATGGATGCTGCGAAAAAGCGCCTGCTCAACTCCCTGCGCACGGAGGCCGGCTGCTATGCCGAGATGTATGTATCGTCGCCGGTGGGTGAGGGCGTCGCGCGCCTGGTGCTCGATCCGGCCACCCATCTGCTGTTTTCCAACAAGCTCGAAGACAACAAGCCCATCGATGCGCTGCGCGCCCAGGGCTTGAGCATCGACGAAGCGATCACGCGCGTGCTGGAACAACGGGGGCTGGTATGAAACCCGCGTTGATGCCATTCGTGGCCGCGGTGGCGATGAACGTCGCCATGCTGGGTGCCTACCACTACTGGCTCGTTAGGCCCATTCCCGCGATCGGGGTGGTCGATGCTGCACGGGTGTACCGCGAGGAACAGGAGCGCTACCTGCAGGCGATTTCCGCCAGTTCGAATGACGCCGCGCGGGATAGGGCGATTGCCGCTGCCAGGGGCTTTGCCAACACCTTTCCCGCTCATCTAGCAAGTCTGGAACAGGACTGCCGCTGCCTGGTGGTCGACCGCTCGGCCATCGCCGCAGCGCCTGGTGCCATCATCGACCTCACGCCGCAATTGCGGCACCGGGTGCGGCCATGAAACGGCTGTTCCAGCTCGTGCGTGCCATGCGAAAGGACTGGCTTTGCTACGCATTGCTCGCGGCCATCTGGCTGCTGGCGAGCATCCGCGTGCTGGGCGATCCCACGCCGCGCCTGCCGCTGCTCTTCAACGTGACGCCCAGCCTGCCGTACCTGATGGCCGTGGTGCGCCACGCGGACCCTACCGTGTCCCGTGGCGACTACGTGATCTTTTCCTTCCGGGGCGAGGGCGTGCGCCATTTCCCCGGCCTGCGCAACCAGCCGTTCTTCAAGCGCGTGGCCGGCGTGGCCGGTGACCGGGTCCATGTACTGGGGCGCAGCGTGTTCGTCAATGGCGTCTACGTTGGTCTGGCCAAGCCTTTCGCAACGGTATCGCACGTGGCGCTGGAGCCAATTGGCCCGACGGTGATTCCGGCAGGCTTTTTCTACATGCAGGGAACCGGTGACGACAGCTTTGACTCCCGCTATCGCCTGTGCGGCCTGGTGCCGCTGCGTGACGTGCTGGCCGTGGTCCGACCGCTGTTCTGAGGGGGCATCATGACGAGAACTCGACACAGGTGGTGGCTGGCAGTCGTGCTGGCGATGGGAGCAGGCGCGCAGGCGGAATCGCTCGGTGTCATCGGGCCGGTCTATCGCATCGCGGAGGAAGACCTGCTGGCCATGATCGAGCGCCGCCTGCGGGAGAAGGAAGCCAGCGGCGAACTGGCCCGCTTGCGCGCGCAGGCGGTAGAACGGGGGCGTCAGGCCGTCTTGCGGCCCGCGCCGCTGGCGCTGCCCGTGGTGCAGGTGCCGCGGACCTATCATGTCGATCCGACCTACGTGCTCGACAAGAATATCGTCGACGCCACCGGCAGGCTGCTGTTTGCGGCCGGCACGCGTGCCAATCCGCTCGATATCGTGCCGATGCCGCGCAAGTTGCTGTTCTTCGACGGCCGGGACGTACGCCAGGTTGCGCTGGCGGCCCAGCTGGTCGGCGCACAGGCCGGCACCGTGAAACCGGTGCTGACCGGAGGCTCCTACCTCGACCTGATGCGGCGCTGGCGGATGCCGGTCTACTTCGACCAGCGCGGCCTGCTGGTACGCAAGCTGTCGATCGCGCGCGTGCCGGCGCTGGTGTCGCAGGAAGGCAAACGCCTGCGCATCGACGAGATGGTACCGCCTGTAGCGGCGGCCAGCGGGGTGACGCCATGACCGCCTTCTTGCCTGTCCTCCAGGGCCTACGCAATTGCGCAGGGCGGTGCCGCCACGCAGCGGGCATGCTGGTGGCCGCAGCATGGCTGACCTTGCTCTGCCCGGCAGCCGATGCGGCCAGCACTTGCACCGGGCGGTTTCCGAACCCCGTCACCGATATTTGCTGGAGCTGCCTGATGCCGATCACGCTCGGTGGCGGCACCCTGGCCACGATCGGCGGCCAGGAAGACATTCCCAATCCGAGTGTCCCGGTGTGCTCCTGTGGCGTGAATCCCACGGTTGGTATCTCCATCGGGTTCTGGGAGCCGGTGCGCCATGTGGAAGTGGTGCGCAGGGCGTTCTGCCTGGTGTCGCTGGGCGGTGTGGACCTGAATCCCGGGATTGCCACGCCGGATGCCGGGCGCTCGGTCGACGCGGGCGGCGACCAGAACAGCTTCTACCAGGCGCATTTCTACGCCAACCCCGTGCTGTTCTGGCTCCAGGTAGTGGCCGACTTTCCCTGCCTGGAGCAGGGCTCGTTCGATCTGGCCTACCTCACCGAAGTCGATCCGCTCTGGAATGACGACGAGCTGACCCTGATTCTCAACCCGGAGGCGGTCTTGTTTGCCAACCCCGTGGCGCAAGCTGCCTGCGCCGCCGATTGCGTGGCAGCCACCGCCGGTTTCGGCCGTCCGGAGCTATTCTGGTGCGCAGGCTGCCAGGGGGCGATCCATCCGCTCGATGGCCATGTGCCATATCACCTGGGCGGTGTACGGACAGCTGAACTGTTGGCACAGCGCCTGACGGCCAAGCTGCACCGTGAGCTGCTGGCCTGGGGACGGCACGGATCCGCCGGGCTGTGCGGACCGTACTTCCTGCCCGTGATGGACAAACGTGCCTACAAGAGCCAGCTGACCTATCCGATCCCCGCCACCGTCAAGGACGCCGGCAAGTGCTGCCAGCCCTTTGGGCGCAGTACGGTGCTGTGGGGTGCGGGCAAGGAGTACCCCGTGCAGGGAGAGGATTTCGCATTCATGCTGTTTCGGAAGGGGAACTGCTGTGTTGGCTACTGAATGGCATCCAGCCCGCTTCGCGGGACCGCTGGTGATGGCCTTGACGTTGGGCGTCGGGCCGGCATGGGCGACAGAGCCTGCGCGTCAGCACCGCATCGACGCGCTGCCGCAGCCGATAGCCGGGACAAAGGTGGACCTGGCGGCCGTGGCGCGTGGCTACGAGGCGGCTGGCGTTGGCGCAGCAACCCATTCCGCCGGACCGCGGCTGCTGGTATTCATCAGCCTGGCCTTGCCGGAGGGTTCGCTGCGCAGGCTCGCGGCCGATGCGCCGCGTGTGGGCGCTGTGCTGGTGCTGCGCGGCCTGGAAGGCGGATCGATGATCAAGACCGCTGCCCGCATCCGGCAGCTGGGCGGCGCGGGAAAGGCATCGATCCAGATCGATCCCAAAGCGTTTCTGCGCTTCGGCATCGAGCAGGTGCCCACTATGATCCTCGCGCGCGATGTTGCCGCTACTTCGCCATGCCAGGAGCGCGGCTGTGCTGCGCCGGAAGGATTCGTGGCCGTGGCAGGCGATGTCACGCTGGCCCACGCCCTCGATCACGTGGCCCGCAGTGCGCCGCGCTTCGCACGGGAGGCCCGTCGTCTGCGGGCCGGCCTGGAGCCGTGATCATGCGCCGCCTGACCGCATGGATCGTCCTTTGCGCGCTGCTGACCTCGCAGGTCCGGCTGGCGCTCGCACAGTCCGACGACCTGGCCGCCGCGCGGGCCGCCAACGTGCTCGCGCGCGGCATGGTCAATGCACAGGACGCCGCTGGCGTGGTACCCGGCTATACAACCAATGTGCCGCAGACCGCCCTGTACGGCCAGGCCAACCTGGCTGCCCAGGCGCAGGCGCAGCTGGCACTGTGCAGATTGCATCCCGATCCGGCGGCATGCGAGGCTGGACAGCATGCGGTGACGTCGGCCAGCACCCCGCGCCCTCCCGTGCCGAGCAGCGACCCGCAGGTTGCCGGTGCCGCGGCGGTGGCGAGAAATCCGCTGGCGACGGAAAGCCATCTGGGCGGCCTGTACGTGGGCTGCCCGGGACCGGGGCCTTGCGCCGCGGGCATGTTCTGTCTGGGGGAGCAATGCTTCGATACCAGCCAGGTCAACGATCCGGATTTCGCGCAGGCCATGACGTATCTGGAAGCGGCAAGGGAGGCCGGCGTGTACATGGACCCGGCCACCATGCAGGTGTTCGCGGGCGAGGACAACCGCTGCCGGAACCGGCTGCTGGCCAACTGCTGCAAGACCGACCGCGCCGGCGCGGCGCAGAACAATGGCACGCTGTTCGGTGTCGGCTCCAGGCTGGTGTTCGATGTGCTGATGAACTCGAACAACCGCAGTTTCATCGCCTCCGGCATCAAGGCCGCGCTGACCAGCTATGGCTTCAGCGGCACCTTCTCCGCCTACGGGGTGACGGTAGCCGTGAACGGTGTCGCGCTGCCGGCAGGTTCAATCACCATCGCGGCGGGGCAAAACATCGTGGTGGCGTTCACGCCCTGGACGCTGGTCATCATGGTCATCTTCATGGTCGTGATGTCCATGTTGTCGTGCAATGCCGAAGAGGGGCAACTGTCCATGAAAGAGGGGGCACGTCTATGCCGCAGCATCGGGACCTGGTGTTCCAAGTGCATCAGGGTGCTTGGCAGGTGCGTGTCGTGCATCGAGCACACCACGTCGAAATGCTGCTTCAACTCCGTGCTGGCCCGTCTCATCAACGAGCAGGGGCGGGCGCAACTGGGTATCGGATGGGGCCGCGCGCAAAACCCGGCCTGTGGCGGTTTCTCGATCGCACAGTTGCAGGCCATGGATTTTTCCAGATTCGATTTGTCCGAATTCTATGCCTCGATCGTGCCGATATCGCCGAACGTCGGCGCGCTGCAGGACGCGGCGGCCACCAAGGCAGCGAAATGCTACGCGGGAGGTGGCAAATGTTAATCCGACCATTCCTGGTAATGGGCGTAGCGCTGTTGCTGGTCCTGGACGTATCCGCCATGGAGGGCGCTGCGGCACGTACGCCGGTGGAGCAGTTTGCGCCGTTGTTGCGGACCGCGCTCGAGTCTCCCGATGGCACCGCCCGCGGCATGTTGACTGGCGGCCTTGCCGCTGCCATCAGTCGCCAATACCAGACCAGCGCCCCCATTCATATCGATGTGTCGACCATTGTGCGCTACCGGCAACAGGGCTGTGCTCGGTTACGGGTGGAGGTCGCGCAGGATGGCGTGCGGCTAAATACGACGGTGACACCGGGCAAGCAGCATCTGCGCTTCGAGCTGAACTATTGCAGAGATGGCCTTCCGCCGCGCGGCCTCGAGGTGGCGAGATGATCAGGCGCGCGCTCTATTGCCTTGGCCTGGCGCTTGCTACGGCTGGCGCGGTGGCAGCCACGCCCGATCCGGGCGAGGTACTGGCAGGCGACGCCCCCGCGGGGTCCGATCCACGGGCCGGCTGGCACTTCTATCTCGATCCGCCCCTGACGCCGCCATCCCGGCCGAAGGCTCGGCCACCTAGCGTGATGGACGAAGAGCAGGATGCGCTGGCGCGCTTTCGGCAGTTACAGAAAGAAGTCGAGGAGCGCCGGGCGCTCGCGGTGATCTCGCCCACCGAGCCCAATGTGCGGCGCTACATGGAGCTGGAGGCGAAGGTGGTGGGCAATGCGTCGCTCTTCGCCGACATCGCGCGGCGCATTGCCTGGGCCCATCCGGAACTGGATCCTTCCACCCAGGGCCGGCCGGTGAACGCCACCGCGCTGGAGGTGTTCGAGCAGGCACGCCTGCGCGAGAGCGCCGGGGTCTTGGCCCAAGTGGCGAAGGAGCACGTGCTGATGTTCTTCTTTCGCGGCAGTTGCGGCTACTGCCATGCGATGGCGCCGGTACTGGACGCTTTCCGCAAGCGGCATGGCATCAAGCTGGTGCCGATCAGTATGGATGGCGGCAGGCTGGCGGCATTTCCGGACGCGCGCAGCGACAACGGCGCCGTACGGGCGCTGAAGGTGCAGCAGGTGCCGGCGCTGTTCCTGGCGCAGCCCTATACGGGCCGGATCGAGCCGGTGGGATTTGGCGTGCTGTCGGAGGCCCAGCTTGCCGAGCGGATCGTCACGATTTTCGAAGGGCGCGACGGGAAGAATACACCGCGCCCCGATCTCTGGACTAAACAACGATAGGAGGCCACGGTGAGAAAACTTGCAAAGTGGATTGGTGCGGTATCGCTCGCTGGCGTGGTGTGCGGCGGCGCGCGCGCGGGTGACCTGAACGCGGCCATCGAGACCATGTTCAACGACCTGGGCGCCATCGGCAACTATACGGCGCCAGGGGCGTTCAAGGGACAGGTCTTCAACACTTACAGCGGCGGCAGCCTGATGCTGCGCAGCCAGAACAAGACCTACCAGCTGATGGCGATGGATTTCCCGACGGTGAAAGCCGGCTGTGGCGGCATCGACGTTTTCGGTGGCTCGTTCTCGCATATCTCGGCTGCGGAATTCAAGAACATGCTGAAGAACATCACCGCCGCGCTACCCGGCGTGGCCTTCCAGCTGGCGCTGGAGTCGGTGTCGCCCCTGCTGGGCGGGGTGACGAAGTGGACCAAGAACCTGGAGAGCATGCTTACCCAGGCCAATATCAGCACCTGCAACACGGCGAAGTCGCTGGTGAGCTCGGCGATGGAGGCGACTGGGGTGAGTGGCGACAGGCTCTGCGAGGACCTGGCTGTGTCGCTCGGCCTGGAGTCTGATTATGCCGCTGCGAAGCAGCGCTGCCAGACTGCGAAGCCTTCCGTGTTTGCGACCGCTCGGGGATCGTCTGATCCGCAGGTGCAGAACAAGGCACCGTTCGTCGGAAACCTCACATGGAAAGCATTAAAGCTTGCCGGCACCAACCTCGATGATCAAGAACGTGAGCTGATCATGAGCCTGGTCGGCACGGTGGTCTTCTATGAGGACGGACGCGTTGCGACACCGGTAGCGCCGACCATCACCTCCATCAATCGGCTCTTATACGGCACATCGGGTGCGGCCGGTGGCAAAGTGATGCAGGAGATCTTGAGGTGCAATAACTACACGGAGTGCGATGCGGTCACGATTCAATCCAATTACGCCCATACGCCGTTTACCGTAAAGGTCGAACAATTGATGCGCTCCATCGCGACCAAGATTCTCACCCGCACGCCGATTCCTAATAATTCTGCCGAGATCGGCTTCGTAAATCAAACCACTGAGCCGGTGTACCGCATGCTATCTGTCACGACATCCGTGCCGGGCTCCAGCATCACGGAAGACATGATCACCCGGTTCCGGGAACTGATCGCGGCAGATTATGCATATGTATTCCTGGAGAAAAATCTACGCCAGGGAATTCTGGCACTGGATAAGGACTACACACTGAGCTCCGCGCAAGCGTTACGTGCCAAGGAACTTCGGCAGCGCGCGCAGGACTTGCTTGTAAACGTCTCTCGAGAGAAAACGCAGCTCTACCAAAAAGTTGGGTCCCTGAACGCAATTACGAATAGCCTTGAACAAGTAGAGCGCCAGATGCGAAGCGCAATGCCTCAGCACGTGCTCGACATGCTCGGCCGGCACGCGGCGTATATGAAGTGATCAAGGGGATACTCGTCCTCAGTGGGAGCCGGACATGTGGGAAATTTACGCATACCAGAACAACGAAAGTCTGTTCGGAATTTTCAATGCGATCGCAGGCATTTGCGGTTCAGACTCATACCTCAGTGCACTCGCCCTGGTCACAGTGTGTGGCTTTTTTACTGCCATGGTCGCATATGCGATAGCGCCCCAAAAACTGCAGGGCTGGTACTGGTTGGCATCGATCACGTTAGTCCTTTCGGTATTGTTCGTCCCGAAGGTGACAGTGGGCATTATCGATAAAACAGGTGGAAGTGCGGTAACCATCGTCGACAACGTACCCTTCGGCTTGGCCGCACTGGGTTCGCTATCGAGTACAGTCGGCAATACGCTGACCGAGCTGTACGAGACCGCAATGCAGTATCTTCCAGGGATTGCTGGACTCCCAACGGAACTGAGCTACCAGCGCAACGGTCTTCTGTTCGGCAACCGTATGATCCGGGAAACTAGCCGAGTTGTGTTCGACAATCCGAACTTCCGAACAGACCTGATCAACTTCATCAACAATTGCACGATGTACGATCTGGCCTCCGGCGATCTTGCGCCAGATGTTTTCGCCAAGTCGGCTGACGTTTGGCCGTTAATGGCCACACCGAATCCGGCCCGGTTTACGCCAATTTCCGATGGCGCCAGCGGGATGACAATTGCGCCATGTACGGCTGCGTACACTACCCTGAATGGCAGACTCCCGGCTCAATTGAGCCACATTCAAGGGCTGCTGGCTGGTCGCATGAATCCAACGTTATCAGGAGCGGTAGCGGGGGCCGTCATAGCGGGCCAGATCCAGCAGGCGTATGTAAAAAATCGCATCGCTGATGCAGCCTCCACAGCAGCAGATCTCATTCGACAGAATGCGCTGATCAATGCCATCAACGATGCATCGATGCTGGCTGGGCAAAAAATCAACGATCCCGCTTCCATGCTCCTCGCCGTAGGAAGGGCGCAAGCAATGGCACAGACCAATGCCGCCTGGATCAACAACGGAAAAGTGGCAGAGCAGGCACTGCCAGTGATCCGAAATGCAATAGAAGCCATTTCGTATGCACTCTTTCCGATCACGATCTTGCTGCTGATGCTCACCAGCGGCCGTGAAACCATGACGGCGTTGAAGAACTACATTTCCCTTTTGATCTGGATTCAGTTATGGCCGCCGTTGTATGCCATTCTCAATTACATGGCGATGATCTACGCCGCGAAGGACTTGGCAGCAGCGGCTTACGTAGGAAGTGGTGCTTACTCGCTGTCGTTGGTCACAGCGCCCTCGATATATTCAGGCGCCGTATCCGGCGAAGCGGTCGTCGGGTATATGACCATGAGCATTCCATTGATTGCATGGGCTGCCCTGAAGCGAATGGAAACCCTAGGAAGCGCGCTTGTCTCTGGTGCGCAATCGCTGCAGTCGCTACTGACGACCACGTCATCCAGTGCTTCCACTGGTAACGTCTCATTAGGGAACACTTCCATGGACCAGGTGGCACTTGCCCCAACGCGGAGTTCCGCATTCTTCAGGAGCAAACAGGACGACGTAACGGGCAATACATATACGTCGAATTTGCTCAGCGGCCTCACTGCCGCCAAGGCTCTTGCCAATGAAGGGCCTGTATCGCGGGTGGTGGATGCGAAGGTCACGCAACAGCATGTTGAAGCAGCCTCGCGGTCGGTGGCCACGGCGAAAGCCGAGTCAGTGGCGGCGTCCCACGACCGGGCCGCGGCATTGAGCGATGCCCTAATGAACGTGAGTGGTCGCGTTTCCTCGCAAAGCCGAACTGACGGAACCTCGACAGCGAACAGCGAAAGCATCGGTCAGAAGGTCGGCGAGTTGATGCAGATTTCCAAAGCTGTTGCCGCTTCGACGGGGGCAAGCGAACAACAGGTGGCCTCGGTCGCATTCGGCGGATCGTCATCGGTCGGAGTTGGCGTCCCCGGTGCACTGAAGAGGTACTCCCCGGTAGATGCGCAGGCTCAGACCTTCGGCAAGGGGGGCAAGGATTATTCGGCTGCGATTCAGAAGCAGGACCAGCTTATCGATAGCTCGATCAGCAGCGAAGACAAGGCAAAATTCAAGGCTTTTGCCGACACGATAACGAGAAGCTCGTCATCTCTCTCCACGGTGTTGAGCGACAACCGAAGTGGCAAGGAAATTTCGTCCCGCCTTACCGAGTCGACTGCGCGGAGTGAACGAGCGGAAGCGAACCTGCGGAAACAATCGGAATTTTCCGAAAGCCTTACATCGGCATATCAACGAGGAGAGTCGATCAGCAAGGACTTGGCAAAGGATCCTAGAAACATCGGGCTCTTCGAGCAGCTTCTTCAGGACGAAGCAGGGGGAAGTGCTGCGGCATTGGTGCGGCTCGAATCCTTCCTCGGCAATATCACGCGTACGCCGGTGCCTGTATCTGGCGCCAGCCGTCTTCCCACGTCATTCAATGATGTGCAGGAGGAATACCGGCATTCGAGGAGTGAACAGCCGTCCGCGGCGGATGTTGGTGAGGCGATGGATCGATATCGGGACCAGGTGAGAGGTCGACCTGCACATGGAGACGCTGCGCGCCCCGGGAATTCTCAGGAGCAGGAATCACCGTTGCGGAAAGATGTTGATAAAACTGGTGATGAGCTGCAGGCACGTGTCGATCAGCAAAGAAAGCGGTTCGATGCCGAGGGCGTCTCCAGGACTGAAGAAAACCATGTGGCAACCGATCGATCATTGTTCGGAAAGGCGACTACCCAGATGAAAGAAGACCCTGACGTCGTCGCCCGCAAGCTTAAGGAGGTCATGGGTAAGATCGAGCGGGGCTGGAAATGAGTCAGCGCCGTGATGGGTAATCGCTGTCGATGCGCAGGTCGCCGCGGGAATCGAAACCAAAGAGGGAGTCATTGTGGCAGCCATCATCGTCGTCTTCATGAAGGCACTCCATCCGGGAACGGGTCAGCCAGACAAGGAAGGTGAGGCCCAGGTACAGCGCAACCAGAGCACCGGCAACTAGTCCACCCGCCAAAAGCGGAATGGTTGCCAAGCCAACCTTGACCATGGCCCCGCCGGCGATAAATCCGGCACTTGCAATCAGAAGAATGTGCTTTAGCATGTGCAGTACCCTCGAAAGGAGGTTCAACATGACTACCAGTTTCCTGACGTTGGCAGCGGCAAGCGTACTGATCAGCACGAACGTGCACGCAGTTTCCTTGTCTGGCCGTCCTACCGATGACAGCGTGTGCGACCTAACACCGATGACAACCTACCGGCTAAGCCAGAAGGTTTTCGTACCTGCAGGAAGTAGCGGGGTTCCGGAGATTTATACGCGACTTGCTCTGCAGTTCATCACCTCCCAATGCAAGAACGGGCAGATCCTACTACTTCACTCGGACCTGGGGAACTCGGAAGACGAGCAGACATTCCGCGCAGTCACTGATGAACTATGCAGCGCTGCTGAAGTTAGCCGGGCTGCAACCGAGACCGTTGAGTATCCCCATTCGTTTCAGGTTAGGTGCCGCCTGATAAAAATTCAAGATGCAAAACAGCGGCTGGCCGCAGCCGAGCGATCGAAGCCCTTGGAGCTGATGATTAAAGAAGGTGCGCCTCCTAATGGTCACGCTGATTCAAGTGAGAAGCCGGCTGGTAAAGAGGAGTGCGGTGGAAAGATCACGTTCGGCAGTTTGCTCGGGCTAGGTGGACATTGTCGTTGAAACCTGGAGGTACCAAATGGGTGCGGAAAAAGACGAGTTTGAGCGTGGCTTGCCGCATGAATCGTTGGTGCGATTGGTTGCCGACCTTCATGCACAGAATATTGCAATTCGCGAGGAACAGCGGCAAGCGGCCAAAGAACGCAGATCGGACCGCCGATGGGGGATCGCATTTAAGGCAGTGCTGGTGTTCGTGCCCGTTGTCGCCGGTGCGATGTTCCTGGCAAGTTCGACTGGGTTCTCGCTTGGACCCTATCAGGATGTGGTCGGTGTCGTGCATATCCAAGGTGAGATCGCACAGGGTATGTTGGCGTCCGCTGACAAGGTGGTGCCGGCGCTGGAAGACGCGTTCTCCGACAGTCATGTCAAGCATGTGGTACTGGCTATCGACAGCCCCGGTGGAGCACCTGCAGAAGCAGAGCGCATTGCCCAGGCGATCACTATCCTGAAGAAGCGACATCCGAAGCCTGTGACGGCTGTCATCGGCAATATGGGCGCATCGGCCGCATACATGGCTGCAATGCATGCGGACCACATCGTGGCCGGCAAATACAGCCTGGTCGGATCGATTGGCGCCATCATTGCACCGTGGCGCCTGGACCAGGCGATCGCACAATTTCATGTGTCGCAGCGGGTCTATGCATCAGGAAAGCTCAAGGCATTCCTGAACCCCTTCACGCCGGTGTCTCAGGAGTCCGACGCCAAGGCGAAGCAACTGGTGAGCCATGTGGGCGACATGTTCGTGAAGGAGCTGGTACGGCAACGCGGCTCGCGCTTGAAGCAGCATGTGGATTTCGGAACCGGTGAGATCTGGAGCGGCGAGGAGGCAAAGGCACTTGGCCTGGTCGATGAAATCGGCAGCCTTGAATCCCTAGTCCGCAATTCGCAGTCGGTCGAGACGTTCAACTTCGGGCCACGGGAATCCACGCTCACCCGCTTTGCTACCTCAATGGGGCGCGCCATGGTAGACACCATCGTCGGTATGCCGGGCTGGCAGTGGAGCTCCAGCCTGCGCTGATCGTCGGCAAGGCATCACACGCTCTGCATAATGCACCAGCCCCCAAGCCAGGCGTTCAATAGACATCGAGATCAAGCATGGATCCTGACCATCAACTGTTCTCGATCGCTACAGATTCCTCGCTACCCATCTATCGGCAGTTGATGGAACAGGTGCAGCGCCTGATCGCCGCCGGGGTGCTGGCTCCAGACGATATCCTGTCTTCCGTGCGTCAGGTGGCGCGGACACTGGCGGTCGATCCGATGACGGTCTCCAAGGCTTACCGCTTGCTGGAGATGGAAGGCGTACTCGAGCGCGTCCGCGGGCAGGGCATGCGGGTGGCGCTACGGCATACTGACAAACACGCGCAGCGGCAGGCGCTGTTGCTGCCATCCCTGAAGCAGGCAGCACGCGAGGCACGCCAGTTGGGACTGGACGACCATTTGAGTTTGGAACTCTTCAAAAAAGCCTTGAACGAGGCAAAATAAATGTTGACCGTCGGATGGCCTGGTTCAAAGCGCAGGTCCGAATAATTCCAGCGTCGCGGCCGCATGCGTCGGATCTGCGGACGTAGCCTGCGGCTCCAATTCACTTGACGCCTTGGCGGGATTGGCTCCCATCTGGCTCATCAAGCCTGCATAGGCCAGCGTCCGCAGGCGGTTCGCTCGCTTGGCCCCTTTGGTGAATCGCATAAGCTCATCGTACAGCGGCGGATTGTCTGCTTCGTCGAGTTCGAAGTTGATGCGGAGCGTTTTACTCATCGCGGCCTCCCGCCGTGACCTCTGGCTGCAGCGGTACTGCGGTGCCGGCTCCGACTGCTGCGCGTGCCAGCTCCATACCGGCTTGCTGAAATCCCTTCACGTTGGCGAAAATCGGATCCTTCAGCTCATGGATGGCGTGATTTGGAAATGCGCTCTTCAGCGCGGCCCGATAGAAGAATGCCCCGCCGCCCACCAGGATGATGTTCCTGATGTCGCTGGCGTCGCCCACGTAGTGCAGCATTTCGGCGACTGCCTGTTCTGGAATTTTCCTTGCCAGCGGCAGGTGGCGCGCCAGGTCATACTCCGCCTGGAATACCACAGGCTGCTTTCCCGTTCGCAGGGCCGTATCCACTGTGTCGTAGTCGCGGTAATGCGAACCGGTGCTGCGGCTGATCCCTTCCACGATGGCGTGCAGGACATCGTGCATCCCGCGGGGAACCGAATGGCTGCGCTTTTCGATTTGCTGCATGCCTTGCGTGACCAGCCAATCGAACGTACGCCGGCCCGGATCAATGATCAGGCTTCGCTCCTTGCGTAGTTGGGCCACTTTTCCCTGCATGAGGCCATAGTGCATCAAGGCACCTGCCGGTTGCGCGATCGCCTTCGCGCGGATGACCTTCACGCGCTTGCCTTTGCCCAGTTCATGGTCACCGGTGAGTCGCCGTTCCAGTGCCGTCACCAATGACTTGAGCTTGTAGGTCGCGACCGGCAAACCCACCACCAGCAGATCGATGTGGTCGACCTGCATGTAGTGGAGCGCGCCGAGCAGCAGCGCCAGGTATTCCGGCGTGTCGCAGTAGCGATCGTGCTGCAGCACGTTCGCGTTGAACACGTCAGAGGCCAGATGCACGTCGGGGCCAACCTCGTACACCAGGCCGCCGGCGGGGATGCCCACGGTTTTACGGCGGGCGCCCCATGCCTCGGCCTCTACCGCTACCTCCGATGGGTGGGCCTGCGACGGGAACATCTCGCACCGCAGTTCTCCATTCTTGATCCCGCTGATGAATTTCGTATTTCCACGGCCGACATCGACCGCTCGCACAATGGGCTCCATGATTCTTCTCCTGCGTGAGAAAAGGAAAGTATCAGTGCCTGGCGCGGCCCGGTCCATGCGAAATGACCCCGTTCCAACGGCCATTTTGCGGAGTACTACGGATGCGGGCCTGATGCAGAACTGCCAGGGCCGCAGTCAGCACGAAGTTTGAGGACACCATGAGCATGGAGGCGGATCTAGTCCGGCTCCATCAGGTCCACATACGATGCTATTGATCGGGGAAGCTGCTTGGCTTGGGCATAACGGTGCTGCTCGCTTCCACTTACAATCAGAGGAGTTCGGAGGACTGGTCCCGCCATAGGGGAAAGCCTACTGAATTCTTGACCTACAAATTATTCTGGCACCAAAATCACAATTTTTCGTGCGCACGCGCTCCTTGACAACGCCCGTTTCGCTTCCTATTCTGCCTACACTGTCCGGACCCGCTTCCGTGAGCATCGTGCTCTCAATGCGGCGCAGGCCTGCGATATTGCCCGTTGCGGTCGTAACCCGTCTTCAGATCGGCGATGCCGATAATCTAGCGTGCTACCAGGCGCCGATTGTGCCAGTGCTCTCCTCAACGAGGATGACGACACTGGAACATAGCTTCTCGATCTTCTCCTGAGCAAGTGGGTCTTCGCGCCCATGAATACATGGCAGGCCTCGATCGGCCCATGCCGCCCGTGGCACATCCTGAGCGCATCCGGCAAGACCGGGTGCAGAGGAATGGCGATGCCATTCCCTCGATTTCGAATACACCCCTCTGCAAGCATGGTCACCGCGCGAGCGGCGCCGTGTCGTAGCGACGTCATCGAAGCGTTGCGCGACATGGTACATGCGGCATCACGAAGCGGCCTGGTGGTAGGGCCGGGGATAACCGTGTGAGGTGACTCCAGGTATTCAGGGCATGGGATGCCCTCACTTGCTGTCTTTGGCCGCATTGGTCGCGGCCCTGTTCGCCCGAGAGGCGAAGCACGGGACGGAAGGCGAAATCCGCCGCCCGTGTACATGCGCATTTTTACGACACTGAAGGTATCCACTACGCACGCCTGGGACCGGGACCAGCGCGGCGACAACAGTCCCGGGACTTGTCGCGCCTGGCCAGCACGGCAGGATCGGTTTGGCCAAGTACAGTGCGGCAGGACAGTGGCGGCACCGAAGGAAGAAACGGATGGACGCTGGTCGACGCGGGGCGTTGCACATCGACGCGCGATGGCCTTGGTCGCTGGCGAACAGCAGGAGTGGCAGATGAGTTATGTTCGCGATTGGAAAGGACAACTGGCCGCCATCATCGAGCGGCACAACGAGATGCACGCGTTTCGCCACAAGACGATTTCCCACGGTACCCGCGAGGCGCGCCGACAGTCGCTGTTCCGAATGTTCGGGTTGCTGCGCCAGCTCGGCTTCATGGTCGCGCCGGCCAACATCGGCGATCGTCACGTTCGGGCCTTGGTACGTTACTGGTGTGCGCAGCCTGCGGCCGGAATGGCAGCGCGGGAGCAGGCCTGCAGCGCGGCATACATCCAGCAGCAGCTGTCCGTCCTGCGGGTGTTCGCCGGATGGATCGGCAAGGCCGGCCTGGTGCGCGAGGTCAAAGCCTACGTGGAAGAGCCGGCGCTGGTGGCGCGGCACTATGCTGCGGAACGCGACTTCAGCTGGGCGGCGAATGGCGTCGATGCGCAGGCGCTGGTTGCCAAGGTCGCCGAGTTGGACAGGTACGTAGGCATCCAGCTGCGCCTGATGCTCGCGTTCGGCATGCGCCGCAAGGAGGCGGTGATGTTCTCGCCGCATGTGGCCGAGGTACCTGATTACGCGCTGCCGAAAGACCATCCGGCGGCAACGCGGTTCGTCAGCTTCCTGCGTATCAAGCGTGGCACCAAGGGCGGCCACCTCCGCTATACCGCAGTGCGCAGCGACGAGCAGCGCGAGGCGCTGGAGGAGGCCAGGCGCATTGCGAGGACCAGGGATGGCCATGTCGGGTGCCCAGGCCTGACGCTCAAGCAATCGCTCGACCGGTTCTCCAACGTGGTGCGTACCGTGGGTATATCGCGCAAGGGACTGGGCGTGACCGCGCACGGACTGCGCCACCAGTTTGCCAATGATTTGTATTTCGAGATCGCGACGGTGCGCTCGCCCGTGCGTGGCGGCGACCCAGCGCTCGACCCGGCCGTGCGGCGGGAGGCCTACCGCCAGGTAGCAGAGCAACTTGGTCATCATCGACCTCAGGTCAGCACCGCCTATCTGGGTTCTTTGCGTAAGGAAGGAGGAACGGACAATGAAGCAAGCGCGCCGCATCAAGGGTGACGCACCGCCGTCACAGAATGGCCATCGCTTTGCCGGATCGCGTCAACATCATGCCGATTGGGACGCTGCCTGGGCTGCACGCTTTCGCCGCTGGCGAACAGCTTTGTCGAAGCTAGCCATCCGCTGTTTCTCGCGCTGGCTCAACGCCGGCAGGATATCTGGACTGCCGGGCCACCAGCGCAATGTACGCCAGTCGCGGCGCGTCCTGCGTGCCGTTCGTGGCTTCACCGAACCGAGTGTGGGGGCGCGCAGCCTGGCCTACCTGCGTGCGGTCGATCCGCTGGTCTTCGAGGAGGTTGTGATGTCGGCGCTGGAGGACGTGGGCCTCCTGGTACTGCGCAGCAGGCGCTACAGTGGCGATGGCGGCGTGGATGGCACGGTGTGGTTGCCGGGACGTGGCTGGTATGCCGTGCAGTCCAAGCGGTACCGGCACCACGTGTGCCTGGAACACGTCTGCGCTTTCAGCCAAGTGCTGGCGTCGGAGGATTTCGATGGGGGCCTGTTCGTGCATACCGGCCGTAGCGGTGCGGCGCTGTATCCGCAGATGGACGCAGGCGGGATCGCATTGTTGAGTGGTGAGCGTCTGATCCGCCTGGTGAGGGAGCGCGTGCTCGATGTCCGGCTAAGGGCAAGGCGGGGCGTGGCGGCCCGGTAAGGGCTGATCCCGTCTGTATGGGGACTATGCAGGACAGCGGTAGACCAGTGTATCGGCGGGAGAAGCTAGGAACCGCTGTGCGCGTCCAGCCACGCGCAGGCCACCGTTTCTGCCTCGGCGTAGGCCGCGCCGACGAGATATGCGTTGTAGGCTTCCACGATACCGTTGAAGGAGATCGTGTACTCAGTGCGCTCCACGTCATTCAACGTGTACCACCAGTTCATGCTCTGCGCCAGGCTGCCTGGAGCGGTCGGAAAATGTTGCTCTGCCACGGTGATGTGGTGTTCGTAGAGCCGCAGGCACCAGCCGCTACGCGGTGCCGCCGACAGGGGCACAATGCCGTAGCTATAGATAAAATCGTCGTCTGCTTCGGAAGCCATGATGCACGCGGGATTGCAGTGGTGGGGGGATATGGAAATTATAGGAGCTGCCAATGATCCTGCAATGGATTGGCGAGGCGCGGCGTGAACGTACCTGTCTCTGTATTGCGCACCGAGTTGCAGTACACGCCTCGTGCAAAGCCCCTTGAATTTCCGTGTTCCAGGTGCCATGATGTAAAGGCTTTCTGTGGGAATCGTTCCTACAATGCTCCAGGCGCATGCCATCGCGGTATTGCTTCTGGACCCTGAGTTTTCCAGGGCGTTGCGGTCGTCACCCGTCTTCATCTTGCTGGCGTCTCTGCCAGTTCCATCCTTCGCTTCGCGGAGGACTTAGCATCGTAGTGCAAGCAGATTGGCATTGGCATCACTGCCCGTGCTGACAAGAAGCTGATGTTTCGCTTCTTCGGTTGAGGCCCTGATTCGCAAGAATCACGGGCCTTTTTCACGTCCGCTCGCGCGGACATTACCATTGGATGTGTTTGTTGAACCAGCGGGGCATCGACGTCCCGCGAGGGCATGGTGCTGCGCGTTTTTTTGGGAGGTCACCATGTACCAGGAGAAGGAAGAACGTGGCAACCGGCATGTACGCCGGATGGGCCGTGAAGAAGAACGTTTGTGGTCGGAGTTCTACCACTCCGTGGGCAACCCCACGGTTGCCGCTGAACTCATCGCTCACATGGACCAGGACGACGAGGCCCGGCGGCTGCATTCTGCCCTGTATCTGCGCTGCCGCCAGTCGCTGCGCATCGCGAAGGAGCGGCAGGCGAGGGCGCATGCGGTGGGCAAGGCCATTCGCGCGTTGCTGTTCGGGGTGTTTGGCTGGCCGGTCGTGGCGCTGATCCGTTGCGGTCGCTTCTGCCTCGGTGCCTGTGAAGCGCTGTTGGCCCGCCATGGCGAGCCGGCGGAAATCCAACTGAGTGAAATGAGCAAGCGGCCGATGCGCAAGCAGAAGCCGAAACCGGCAAAAGTCGCGCCCGCGGCACAAGCCGGTAGCTCAAGCGGTGGCTAGGATGGTGCCAGCCAGGCAGCCTTGGTACGCGTCATCGATCATGCGATGCAGCGTCCGGGTTGCCTGGGAAGTACCCCAATAGTGCCGCTTGCACTTGCGGATATAGCGCTTTAGTTGGGCGAGACTGCGGATGTTCCCGGGATCGATATTCGTGACGTAGAACAGGTATTCGATTTCGGGCGCGGTCAGGCGGATGTGGGAGCCTAGTCTCAGCATGGCATGTTCACCGTGTCGATGTCGTGAATGGAAAAGCGGTGCAAGGGTACTTGCACAAGCCCGGTTCGCTGCGACCATATTAGGCACGGATTATGGCGTGTTCAACCTGGGCGCGTCGCGATCGATGGTCGTTGGAAGAATCGGCAATCATGCGAGGAGGGAGGTCATCATGAAGCGCATGGACGGAAATCTGGTGCCGGAGGGCGGGGATGCGTCGTACGACGCGCTGTATGCCCCGCTGCTGGTGTGGCTGGAAGAGTTGAGGCCGGGCAGGCGGTTGCGTGCGAGGGACGGTACGCCGTTCATTCGCATTAACCGCACCTGTATCTGCTTCTGCAATCTGAGAGATGGCTCCTTGTGCTCGGCCAGGGATATCTGCCGTTGCTATGGCGGCGTGGCTGTGGGCGAGCTGAGGCAGTCGAAGGGAGTAAAACATGGACGGAATGCGTGATCAGAACACCGCATGGCGACAACGGTTATCGAGCGATTCGCTCGATGGCGATGTCGTGCCGGGACTGGTGGAATGGCTGGACATGGAAGATTGGCGTGCAAGATGGCAGCCACTGCCGGACCCGCACGCCGAGATCGAGCAGCTGCAAGCGATCTTTCGGCGTGTCATGCAGCACGGTTATGCGGCTTACCTGCGGGGAGAGCGGGTCATGCCCGATCGCTTCTCCAGCAATGAGCAGTTCGCCACGATGTGGCAGGAGGGATTTGCCAGCGCACGAATGGATGCCGAGCTAACGGCGCTCCGCTGTTTTGCAAGCCCTGCCAAGCCGCATCAAGGCGTCTGCTGAGCGGAAGGGCGGTGTCATTGGATTTGGCGGGTGGCGCAGTATGGCCGCCCTGCCAACCTACAGCGAGAAAGGCGCCATGACAGTGGTTGTTTTTTTTCGCGCAGCTTGCCGCCATGCCAGGCGGCGTGGTGGCGACACCGTGGTGATTTGCACCATCTTCACGGCGGTCCATTGGTGCCCTCTGCAGGCATCAGCCGCATTGGTGCAGCGCGTTTCGCCTGCAAATCGATCACGACGCCCTGCGATTCAATGCCCCCGGAAGTGAATAACTCAAACAGCAGCTGGGCTGCGTAGCGCGCCGCGACGTCGTTGATGAACAGCCCCTGCGATGCCAGCGACATGCGCACCGAACAAGACGGCGTGTCGTCCTCCTGCGCCGTGTCGTCCAGCAGTTCAGGATAGCGCTCGGTGACGCAGCGCAGCCGCTCTTGGGCGTCCACCGGCCTATGGAAGGTCGGAGGCTGGCCAAGTACCACCTGCGCATCGTGTTGGCTGTTGCCCAGGTCCAGCCAGTAGCGGTAATGATCGCCCGCAAACAAGTAGGCATGCATGCGTCGCCGTGCAGCGCGTGTGTCCACGCAACTGATCAGCATATCGGCGTTGCGCTGGCTAAGGCTATAGTCGCCTCGCCAAGTGTCTTCGATGGCATGCACGCTGGCGTCCCAATCCAGTCCATAGAACTGGTTCAGGCGCGAGATCGTCACCACCGCCTTGTGCGCGCCGACGTCGGCATGACTGTACAGTTGGCGCCCCACGTTCGCCTCGCTGACAGTATCGGGATCGAACGCATGCACGTGCAGGCCGCCGGGGTGGCCGAGCGCGCGCATGGCGATATCGAGCCGCGCCAGACAACCCGCCATCTGTGCGCCATTGCCACCCACCCCGGCCAGGTGGATGGTCACGCGCCGCGTTAGCAATTCGCCTGGAATACGGTGTGGCAGGCTGGTTATCATGCTTCGCCCTCCAGTCTGGTTAGTCCGACGACGCTGTCCCATTGGTCACACAGGTCGATGAACAGCCCGTTAATGGCAAGACGGAAGCGCGCTTCCGGATGGCGGCTGCGCACTCGCCCGAATACACCGCACAGCTTGATCGCGCGGTCGTCCGCATCGTCCAGCGCGGAGAAGAACGCCGGCGTATCGCCGTGGGAATGCAGGTCGAGTACCACCTGCTCGGTGGCGGCGAGGAGCGGGAGACGGTAGACGACATGGTCCAGGTCGGCCTCGACCGTCTCGCAGGTCGCTACTCGTAACATGCCGGATCGCCCGTCATGGATGATCGCAGCGGCCGTCTCGTTGGGCGCGGCATACCGTGCCGAGGCGATGAACCGGCGCAGCAGATCGGCAGGAATTACCCCGAAGGACAGGCGCAGCCATGGCGACAACGCGCCATAGGGCAGAGGCAGTCCGCTGTCGATGCCACCGCAGCGCTGCAGACAGTCCAGCCAGGGCAGCCGTACCTGCACGAACACGCCGTTGGCGGCCACCAGGAGGCGCAGTCCGGGTGACATCGGCGGCAGGGCGCCATGGCGGGGCGCGGCGATAACGGGACAGGCAGCCAGCAACGCGGCGTCACGTGGATCAGTCATGGCCGTCTCCCAAGAGGGCGACCATGTCGCCCAGCGTCCTGTCCATTGCGATCAGGGCGCGCGAGGGAAATCGCGCCGGCGGCGCATCCAGCAAGCCCTTCCAGAAGGCGTAGGCGCCGTCCTTGTACCGCACCGTCCTTGTGCCGTTGGGATGGGAGAAGAAGGAGCCAAAGAACGCGTTGGTCCATGCATCGATGCAATGGCTGGCTTCGCCCGTCGGCACGACAGTGCTGCCTTGGCAAATCACGCCAAGGTCGCTGACATTGAAGTAGGGCGCCCGGCACAGCGGCGTTTCTGGCGTGGGGCGGACATTGTCCTTGCAGGCCCAGACCCACCAGCCCTTGGCGCTGACCGCGAACACCAGCGCCGGATGCGGTACCGCCTCGCCACGCTCGCCAAGTTCCGCGCAGAGAAAGGCGATGTGGCGTACTTCGGCGGGGTGCCACCACACGCGCAAGGTGTCGCCCGCATAGAGCAGGCGCCCGTCGAGATAGGATGCCGAGGCGGGCGCCTGCCGCGCCAGTTCGCGGGCTAGCCGCCTTGCCGCGCGCGGCGACATGGGCTTGCCGGCGAGGATGACCGGACGGCCCCCGCTCAGATCGACCCGATGAATGCTGGCGTAAGCATGTGTGGCGTTGTGCTGTGCCTCCCGGTAGATGAGTACCGCCTGTGCCAGTACGAGGCTGGCGGCGCGCGGGGCTTCGATACGGAACTGTGCTGGCATGATGGTGTCCTCCTGTCCAACCAGTATCACTCCGACAGGTGGGCAAGCAAGCGGTCGATCAGGCCAATGGCGCGCAGGTGCGGCGTGATCATCCGCATCCATCGGCGCAGGGCCGGCGGGTGGTCGGCGGGGAGCACGACTTCCCCGATCTCGTCGAACGAATCGGCCTGCCATGCGTAGTCCGCGTAGTCATCCGACACGCGTACGGCGACGTCGTCGTCCGCCCAGCACAACACCGCACCAAAGCCGGTAAAGAGCCCTTCACGCCGTGCCGTGAAGTCACCGGATACCGGTGTGCGGGCCAGCGCCAGCGCCAGTGCCGCCGCGCGGCGCACAAAGGCGTCATCGTGATGTTCGGACAGGATATGCAGGCGTCGCTGCGACAGCCCCGCAGTCCGCCGCAATGCCCATGCGGGGAACGCGGCTTCGATCTCTGCGCGCGTCACCGTTTCGGCTTGCATGGCGTCCCGCGCTTCCGGATCGCCATCGCAGTGTTCATCGAGGTACTCGGTTTCGTCCGGTTCGTCCAGCCAGTACAGGTGGGATGCCTCGTCCAGTGCGATGGACGGCGTGAAGAGGGGATAGACAGCCCAGCTTTTGTCCTCCAGCACGCGCAGCACCGTGGCACCGAGGCCGGGCACGACAGCTTCTAGCCGGTCCAGGCGAGGACCGACGGCCCAGCGATGCACCGAGCCTTCTCCCCAGTAGATGTGCATTCCCCGCACGCGGTCCACATCGGATGGCTCCTGTACTGCCTGCGTTTCCTCGATCTCGTCCACCTTGCACGTCTCCACGGGCTGCAAGGAGAACACGGGAGCCAGGCACGTTGTCTCGCCAATATGCTGGTGCAGCCATGCCGACAGCACGGCAGCGCAGGCCAGGAGCGGATCGGTGCTGGCTTGCGGAAAGCTGCGCTCCGTCACCGCGCCGCCGCGCACGAGGTAGCGGGCCAGCACACCAGCCACCCGCTGTCCTGCGGCGGGCATGATCAAGGCCGGTATATCGTCGGCGAGCACCGGTTGGCCGGCAATCGCTAGGGCGTGGGTGGCAGCCATGGCGAGGGCGCGGTCGCGCGTGGCAGGTCGGCGAGGTTGGCCGGAGTGCTGCTGCATGTGCTGGCGAAGCGCAGCCAGCACGCCGCCGTGTGGCCGAGGGCTCGCTTGCCGAGTGCGCGGTGGATGGCGGCGGCGTTCTCTGCGACGCTGCCAGCTGCCATTTCCTCGGTCAGCGCCGTGAACTCGCGCCAGTTCATTGCCGCCCCTTGGTGCCGATGTTGCGACGGAAGGTGACTTCCTGCACGCCGTTTACCAGTTCGTCTGCGATGACGATCTCTGCGCTGATCAGTTCCGGAAAGATTGCGCTGTGCAGGTCGCGCACGTCGCGCGGCGACATGCCCGGCGGCGCGGGTAGTTCGATGCCGTTGTAGCGGTAGCGGCGCAGGGTTTCAGTGATGGTGATGCTCATGGTGCCTCCTGCTCAAAACAGTTCGGGCTGGCGGTTCTTCATCCAGTCCCGGTCAGGGTCGTTGTTCGGGTTGGTGTCCTCGACTGCGTCGTTCTCGCCATCGGCGGCAGCGATGCGGGGGGCTGCACATGGCGCGGATGGCTTGGGCGGTGCCGTCGCCTTGGCGGGTTTGTCTGCGGCCTTGGGCTGCTTTGGGGGATTGACATGGGCTGCTTCGATGGCGCGGCCAGCAGCCGCAGCTTGCTCCAACAGCGGCACGAGTTTGACGCGGTAGCCGGTGAGCGCTTCGATGAATCCGGCATCGAAATCTTCCGGCGTGGCGGTGAGCGTCAGGTCGGTGGCAAGTTTGGCAGTGGCATCCTGCGTCGGACGCGGCATGACGGAGATCGTCATCACGCGTCGTTCCGCATCGGCACTGACCAGCATGGCCAGCCGCGTCGTGACGGCCAGCGGGTATAGCTCGGTGAACATTCCCATGGTTGATCTCCTTTGGTGGGGATAGAACAAGGTTACGCCCGCTCGCTGTTGGCTCAAGTGCTGTGGGCAGTAAAGACAGATGGTGTCTGCCCTGGCGAGCAAGGCGACAGGCAATGACCGCGAGCGGTGCGGCGCTGAGACAAGGTGGCCTGAAAAGGCCTCGAACTTGAGGTCAGGATTTGTCTACCGAACTGGTGTAAGTCCAGATTCCGCAAGGGCAGCATGCATTTGGGCCCCTTTCAAGTCCTGAAGATCGGTGCCTTGAATCCAGGGAATATTCGTACGCTCTTTACTCATCTTGGGGTTGCCTGTAGGACACGGAGATGAACAACGCAGACGTACCCTTAAGTATTTTGCTCGTATAACAAGCACAACATTCTCACCAATTGTCACGCTCCAAAAATAAAACTAATAGTTACAACAGGCGATTCTGCTGAACTCGTTGTGCACGATACTTGCGATGTGTGCACTGACAAGACAGGGGAAATACATGCGCGAACACCGAACAGCATGTGCGCTTATCTTTTTATTGACTGCTCTAGTCGCCGGATGCAATAGCATGCGTGTCCATAGTGAAACTCGTGAAAAGCAGAGTGTCGCACTGAAAAGCGCTTGGGAGACAGCGGCTGTCAACCAGGCAGTTGCGTTGGCGCGGCAAAATTTGGCCGGCCTCCAAAAGGAACAGGCGATTACCTCCGACCGGTTGACCGTGGCGCGACGGGCTGCCGAAATCAATGCGATGGCAGCAGGCGGCACTGTGCAGGACAAGCTATTTACGAAGATCGACGCCACGCTGATCGCATTGGCGGATAGTCCCGCTAACGCTACAAGCATTGCTGCTGCCGCTAAGCGTGAAAGAGATGCAAAGAGTGCCGTGAGTAGCCAGCGCCGGCTGCTCCAGCACATCGGTATCGAAGTGCCTGATTGCGCGGCGGTGCGTAATGAGGCCGACGTGCGAGCGGCGCTCGCGGAGGTCAGCAAGGCTGATGGATTGGCGCGAGGCTACATTAGGGAGTTGATTGCGGCCTGCGGCAGTGAGGACCTCCATGCCACGGAGGGCATCGCCTTGGGAGCGACCTCAAGGCTGGCGCAGGCAAGAGCACAAAGAGATGCGCTACAGACCCGCATTGGCGACTTACAGAAAAAGACGGTTGCCCAACGTCTGCGCTACCGAGCCGCAATCTTGGCGTATGACTCGGCCAAGGAAGGCATAACAGAGCAATCGGACGTCAATGTCCGGATTACTAAAGCGCTGCAAGACGCCAGAGCGGCATTTGAGCAGGTGGACAGTCTGTCAGACAACGACAAGTACTCGTTGGCTTTCCTGTCGAAGGAGCGCAAGGCGGCGATTGACCGCTTCTTCACTGCGGTGCTGGACACTAAGGATGGTGACGCACTGCCGGCGTCGGCTAGCAATGCTGCCTTATTCTTCCGGCTGTTCCCGAAGTGGCTCGAAGAGACCAAGGCCGAGATAGCCGCCACCGGAATACCTTCACTCCAGCCCTTGCTGATGCAGCGCGACTTCGAGAAAGCGCAGAGTGACGCATTGGAAAAGGACATTCTCTCGGAACAGCGCGAGATCGCTGTGCTCGATGCAGTCGTGGCGCTGTACCACGAACAGATTGAAACCTTGGTCAGAGCACGGGGCGCGATCGCGCTACTAGGAATGTCGAAGGCATTGCCGCTGACGTTTCGCGGTGTGTTTGATAACGCTGGGATGAGCGGCAAGAACGGGGCGATAACACCCGGTGTACATGCTGGATTGCTCGAAGCCGCTGGCTTGTATCTGGATGCGCAAATCCGTGTCCAGGGAGAAGTCGATAAGCTGAGCTATGAGCAGCACTACCTCCAGCGCGAGCGCGCTCTGATCTATGCGGAGGCTAGTTTGAATCAATGGTCGACCCTCATTGGTGGCAGTATCGAACAGCTCGCTGCCTATGGCCAGGGCGGCATCAAACCGGAAACGCTCGTCAGCTTCATCAACGCCGTCAGTTTGTTGTGGATCGGGGAGGGAGTGAACTGATGCGATACCTTTTACTTCTGATGACCTTGGTAGCGCTAGGGGGATGTTCGACTGTGCCACAAGTCTCGCGGCAAGCGCAGAATACCGCCGCGCTGGTCGGTGAATTGCGGCAAAGCGTTACCGACTTCCAGCGTCAGCAGAGACTTGTCATGTTCCTCATTACTGAATCCCTGATCCTGCAAGAACAGGATATCGCCAAGGCCCATACACGCGCCGTTGTTGATGCGACCGTGCGCCGATCGGCCGGTGATCTTCAAGGTTTCGTCGTGGCGGATGCGTTGACCGCTGCTGCGGATGCGAGTGCGCTCAAGGCGGCAAATGACCCGGCACTATTGAAGCGGGTCGAGGCAATTACTGGCGCGACGACGAGCTCGCCTGTCACCGATGAGTCGCTGTCCGCTACGCAACGCGCCGCGCTGATCATGAGTGAAGAGCTTAGTGCCGAGACGCGGTGGAAGGAGCACCGAGCATTTGTTGAAGCAGTGCGAAATGGCGTCAAGGCGAACCGGGATGCCATGCGCAAAGCCAGCGACGCTGCCATCGCAGCCAAATAGTGCAGATAAAGGGAGACCGACATGTCAAGCGAAACGATAGATGACTATCTGTTGCACTTCCGCGAGGCCCGGAAACTACTCCAGGCGACGCAAGCGCGATTCGACGCGATAGCCGATGACTTGGGCCAGCCGCGCGACCAGCGCGCAGACGCCACTGCGGCGTCGCTCGATATGACGAGGGAGCTTGGGCAGCTCGATGCGGCACATGCCACGTTCATTGCCACCCATGGCCCGGGGGTGCCACCACCAACGCCTGAGACAGTTGCACGGTCGCTGGCGCTGGTCACCGATTTGGCGCAAGTGCTGCAACAGGAAAAACAGGTAGCCGTATTGTTCAGTGCTGTGACGCGACTCGTGGTGGGATGGCGTACATTGACGGGACGCGAGGCCTTGTCGGTCGACTTGGCTACCGCGACGCACGAATTGGCCGGTACCACTGCAGGAGCCGAGTCGATTGTTGTGATCGAAAGCATTCAAACCGGCACGCAGCGGTTACGTTCCAATCTCGACTGGCTTCGCCTCCAGCGGGGTGCCGCGACAGAAGCTGCTTCGCCAAATCAACCTTGAGTGAGCTCGCTATCGCGCGGTCGCTGGCAAAGCATAAACAATCAGGCATCGATAACCCTCAAAGACGACCTGTTGTGACACGAGCCTAAAAGAGATACTCAACCAAACGAGCTCTTGCGGTTACTGGGGCGTTGGGCGATACACAGAATTGATGTTGATGACAACGGTAGCCGCTGTCATTGTCCCCATCGGCAATCCAAGGCCCCATAGCAGACAATTTAAGAAATCGTTTGGTGAACCGAAACCCGTGTCGTTCAAAATCAGAAGGTAGAAGCCAGCGAGGATGGTCAGCGCAAGCAGGAAATGAGGTGTGAGGTGTACTGTCAATAACGGACACTCTCGTTTCAGGCTGCCTGCTGCTGCCTGCCGAATTGTTCAGCAAACAGTGCTGGCGCAATATAGCCGAGGCGTGAGTGGCGCCTCTGGCGGTTGTAGAAGCATTCGATGTATTCCAGTATTGCGGCTTTTGCATCAGCTCGCGTAGCGTAGCGCTGATGGTGTATCAACTCGTTTTTGAGGCTTCCCCAGAAGCTTTCCATGGGCGCGTTGTCATAGCAGTTCCCCTTGCGTGACATGGATGCTTGCATGCCAAATTGTTCAACTAGCTCCTGATATTTATGCGCGCAATACTGGCTACCCTATCGGAATGGTGAATCAGTCCTGGCGCCGGGCGTTTGTTCTTCACAGCCCGCCACAGCGCTTGAGCGGTCAGCCCCTGCGTCATGCGCTCGCCTATCGCGTAGCCAACCACTTCGCATGTAAAGACGTCCTTGATGCCGGCGAGGTAAAGCCATCCTTCGGCGATGTACGTTATATCCGTCACCCAGGCTTCGTTTGGCCGGGTGGGAGCAAAGGTCTGATTCAACAAGTTATCGGCGACCGGTAGATCATGATTCGAGTTCGTGGTCGCCTTGCATTTCCGCTTTTGCTTGCAGCGCACGCCGAGCTCACGACGCAAGCGCGCAATCCTGTCGCGACCCGCCACAAAGCCTTGTGCCGCCAAGAAGAATGTTGCGGCGGTTGTGGTCCAGTGTTTTGGCGGCGGTGCGGGGAACTGGCGCACAGCGCAGCGAGTTCTTGTTCATCAACGCTGCTGGTGCCAACAACCCGCGCGCTCCGGGAATCGGCCGACGTGCCGACGGGCTGGCTTTCGCGCGCTAATGCGCTGGCGTGACCGCTGCCTGCTCTTCGACGTCAGGGAACCCGCTGTTCGCCAGTAGCGCCTTCACGTCATCGATGTTTTTCGGGCTGGCGCGCTTCGACCTGAGTTCATCGAGCAGGGCGCGGATAAACTGCCCGGGAATCTTGGAATCCTTTCCGGGGACTGAAAATCCCATCCACGCTGAGGCGAGCGTCGAATCGGCCAAGGGTGCGCCGAGCCTTGCCCGCAATTTCCAGAAGAAGCCACCCCATACTTCAGTACCGATATACGACTTGGCTTCAGGCCACGGACCCCGCAAATCGGCGTATGTGCGCTCATTGACTAAACTTTGGAAATAAGGTTTTCCTGGTGTCAGTATCGGCGCGGATTTCTCACCCAAGTGAGGATTGTTCAGGAAACTGCATGCGAAATAGTCGGCCAATCCACGTCGGATGGCCGCGTAATGGCCCTCCTGGGGGCTGCCGGGGTGGTTGAGGATATAGTGGTTGTACGACTGCAGGGGGACGGAGGGATCGTCAGCCACACGCTTATCGATGACGACTGTATGGTTGGCTTCATCATAATGCGCAAGGCCCGCGGCATGCTCCTGGACCCTTACCATGACCCTTTGCTTCGGCTTCGGAAATCCTGTCTTGTCGAGATAGGAGAAGTAGCGGTTCAGCAGGGCTTGCAGCGTAGCGTGCAATGGCTGACTGAGAGACTCGCTGGCTTCGAATCCGATCCGCCCGTTCGCAGCGGGTAATGACGGGCCGGTGCCTGGCGAACGATTCTTGAGAAACTTGTCCAGTTTCTCCATCAGCCCCGGATCACTAAGCAGCCCTGCTTGAAGTAGGAACTTCAGGTTGTCGGCAGCCTTTTCCGTATTGCCCGTCTTGATCATCTCGAGGATCCGGGTCGATTCGGCCTTAGTTCGTTCCATGGTGATCTCGGCTGTGCGCTTTCTCTGTTCCAGCTCTCGCAGTTGCGCGCCATTCACTATGGTCACTACAGCGTTCCCTAGCGCGGCAATCGCGGTCGCAAACACGGCCACAGTAAGCGGACTGCGCCACGCTGAGGTCGCATGCTCCGTCCGCCGGAGTTCAAGCTCGGCTTCCCGAGTCTTCTAGTCTTCTGTTCCCGCGACTTGATATTAAGCTCCGCTTTCCTGAGCTCTAGCTCGGCTAGCCATTTTTCCCGTTCAAACGAGATCTCGTCGCTCACTCGTGTTCTCCTCGGTGATTGTCGCTGTCTTGGCGTAAGCCCAGTGTCAATATAAGTGGGGTAGACCACAAGTATGAACAACGGTAACCACACGCGCTACACGTCATACCAAAGCCGAGTTGGTGAATTGCCACGGCTTTGGTGAAGACCAGTCAAGTCGCTTCAGGCCGAGAAGCGCAACGTGGAGATCTTCGACGACTTCAGCGGGCGCACGACAGCGGCGCGCTGTCGCCATAACTTGCCGGCTTCGCCGAGCGCCGCATCCAACAACTGAGCCGCTGATTCGGCGCGCGGCGTTCGCGCCTCATCCCAGCAGATACTGCCCGAATTGGTGAGCCGGGTCGGCGGGTTGCCCTGGATCCTTGCCGGCGAGCCGCCAGTACTCGTACGGCCTGACGAAGCTCAGCTTTACCATCGCATCCTCCCCCAAGGCTGGCGCGCTCCCACCCAAGTAGAGAAGCAGTCGACGGCATGCGGGCGCTCCAGGCACCGTGGGACGGCGGGTGAATGGCCACAAGCCGCCGCCGTCGCGTGGAAATCCTGCCAGGATTGCCATTGGCGCTGCTGCGACGGAACCGATTTTCAGGTGCCCATTGTGCGCCGTTTCCACCACGCCCCACACGCGCAGCCCGGCCGCCGACACGGCGGTGAGGCCGAGCCAGACGGCGTCGCCGTCATGTACAGGCACTACGATGCGCTGCATATCGATCGCATGCAGCGGCGCCGCCCCGCAACTGGGCATCGCACCTGCGATTAACCCCGCCGCTGGCAGCGGGTATCGTTGAACAGATAGCCAGGCCAGGCCGGCTACGCTGATGCGCCCATCGTCCGTGGCTGCACTCAAGGCGGCTTGCCACGCAGAGGCCGCAGGGCGTTCGGCGCCTTCTGCGCAATCAGCCCGTCCAGCGCGGCCGTCGGGATACGCCACTGCCGCGCCAACCTAGAGATGACATCATCGCCGCCCGGTCCCTTATCCGGCATTTGCAAGGCAGCGGCAGCGGCAGCAGTGGGGCCGGAAGGCATGACTGTACCCACTGGCTTAGTGACGGACGTGGGCACCGGCACGCGCGGCGCCGCTGGCGCATGCCGCTCGGCAGAGCGCGGTCGCTCCGTCATGGCTTCGAGCGCCTTGGCGACGAGTCCGTCCGCGTGCGCTTCCCGGCTCCTGTCGTCGGCAGCCCACGCAAAATAGGGCACCGTCGGCAGTTTTGCATGGACCCGTCCCCAGAGCTCGTCGGGGACTAGGCTGCCGGCCTCATGGGATGCCTCGACGGCGAGCCTCCAGCTGCGCGAGTAGAGCGGCGGGTACTGGAGCGGCGTCGTGCCCCGCAGCGCAGGGTCGGCGCACCGCTGCGACAGCGCCTCAATGTCGGGTTGCTGCGCCCCATGCACCAGCTCGCGCAGCCGTGTCACCACCGCATTTAGGGCCGGGAGGCCTTTCGTGGGGTCGAATTGCGGATTACTTTCCGCTTCGATCAACAACAGATGACCGCCAAGGAGGCCGGCAATAGGGTCCGTAAAGCTAGCCACCAACCGGTCGTATAGCTCGCCTGCGAGTATCTTGCGGTGGTCCGCAAGCGCCACGGTGGCCGCTGCGATCAATTCCGCGTAGCGGCGTCCCTCGGTGTTCGACACCGGAGCCAGCAGATCGAACATGACCATGACCTGCTGGCGCGAGATATCCTGGCCCGTCCCGAGCGTCACCATGCTACGGACCTCGTGCAGTTCCGTGCGCCATCCGTCGAGCGCCACGACGGTCTGCTTTTGAATCGTCCCTCCCGACAACTGACGCTGAAGGAAGTACACGCCTGGCGACAGGGCGATCCGGCAGCATGCGAACGCCGTTGTCACGTCGTGGCCGGCACCGTTCTTTCCATGCCGCCGACGCACCCCGTGGATGTCGAGATCTGCCAATACACGTCCGCCATCGTCGAGCAGCCTGGTGCCGTACGCCGTCAAGTTCAAGTCCGCGATACTGGCAAGTGACGGCTCGTCCCTGACCAGAAGGAAAATCTCCGCTCCATCGCCGGCGCGTACGCGTATTTGCCAGAGGCTGTCTTCGGCCAGAGCCGAGTCCGTTGCCGGCAGGATGGGTGCATCTGGCCGGGGCAGGGCGTCGAGCCGGACCGGATCGTCGTTGTCCAGGAAGATGATATCCTCGCGAAGTTCGCGGCCCAGCCGTGTCTTGATCTTGTAGACGCCGAACGGCATATCCTCGCGCAGAACCCCGCCCCGGCCGCGCCCGACCAGCCGGAAGTCTGCATCGACGACGAAGATCTCGAATGTTCCCCCCAAGTCGATGTGCAGTCTGCACATGCCGTCCGCCGGTGCCTCCTTGACAGGAACCCCGCGGTCCGCGAGACCGACGGTGACGTCGACTGGTCCGCTTCCTGTCACTTCGAAACCCTTGCGCAGCCCCTGTCCCGGCACCTCGACGACATACAGACCGCGCGGACAAGGGCGCGTCGCTAGACCATCCACAATCTCCAGCTCATCGGTGCGGAGAGGGCTGCCGTACCATATCTTGGCCCGCGCCGGCGGCGGAGTGCCCGGGAAGCGCACCGTCACGGCGTATTGCGGCGGATTCAAGCCCGGCGCAGGAGGCTCGACCAGGATCAGATCCGCGTCGGCCTTGATGATGTTCGGCTCCTTCGAGATTTGGGGATTTTTCATCTCCGCGGCGGGGATCCATTCCTTCATGGCGTTGAGCAGGTAGTCCCCGAGCGAACGTCCTGTGACCCTACCGGACTTCGTGTCCACCGCAGCGCCGTTCAATCCCTTGAGCAGGGTATAGGTGAACACGCTGTGGGGCGCCCCTTCGATGACCGTCTCGAGGGCGCGCAGCGAACGGGTGGCGGCGAAGGCGACCATGGTGGGCGGCGCCGGCCTACGAACCACCTGCGGCAGCAGCGAGATCGCTTCTGGCTCGACGGTCACCAGGCGGTCCATGCAGCAGTCCATCCAGAGGACGAACTCCTTGAAGCAGCCCGCGTCCTCGAACCACTGGAGCCAGCCGCTGGCATAGATGTTCGGTACGTTCAGTCGGGTAGCGTTGGCGGTGAACAGAGAGCCCGTGAAAGTACTTGGTGCGAAGCCGTGGCCGGACATGTAGATGTATAGGCGCCGGCCCACTTGGAAGCGGTTTCCCGCGGCGTCGTTCTGTTCGGCTTTCAGCACCAGTTCATGGAAGGCATCCTGGATCTCTTGCAGCTTCGGGTCAACGTCTAGAACGCTGACTGGCGCCGTTCCCTCGTTGGAGCAGATCAGCTTGACATTATCCCGCGGCAGATCGCCCCCACGCGGCGAAACGAGCCATTCATACATGTCGTTGGCATCGCGCACTGGGGCGTCCAAGTTAGCGGCGTCGGTGGATGTCACCCCAAAACCCGGATAACGCGAGATACCGACCACGATCGCATAATCTGAATCATTCATGATATCCCCACGCCTGAAGAAGAGTTGATCAGCGCGGATACGCCTTGCCGATAATTTCCTTGTCTAGTACAGACAGCTCGTTGTTCAGTTCAGCGGAGAATTCATCGAGCGTCCATGCTTGCGGAATGGGATACATCATGATCGACGTTCTGTCGGCATCGCTGGCGGTGACCGCCTTTGCATCGTATGTTTTGAAGATATTGTTTTCAATGGTTTCCGGGTCCCAGTTGTTCGGCGGCCCTGACAGGTCCTTGATCACAGCATCCCTGTTCCAGCGGATGCCGCCATTGGGGTTCTGGTGATCGTGGATCAGGCCGAGCGCGTGGCCAAACTCATGTAGCACCACCCGACGCACGTCATCCTCCGGGGAGTCGGGCGTGAGCCAGCCGTAATTCATCGTCGGCTGGTCTGCTGGAATCGACGTGGCATCCGTCCCGAGATAGGACCAGGAGCCGTTGCCCTGCTTGAACGCAATGCGGATGTCAGCCTCGCCTTCATTGACGAAGCTCAGTTTGACATTCGCATGCTCCATCCACTCGCTGGCGACGGCCTTGACCCGGGCGCGCAGGTCTTGGTCGCCTTCCATGAACCGTACCGTCACCGTGGCGCCGGCGTCCCATCTCACGCCATTGAGTACTGCGGCTTTTTGTTTGGTTCCCGAGGCACTTTCCTCGGTCCTGTTGGGAATGAAACAGTAGTGCTTGTCGTTCGTTGCCATGAAAACCTCCATTGAGTGGGCGGTGAGCGTATCGCACCGCGATCGACCAGCCTGCGCGCTGCAACTGCTGTCCTGCGTATCGCTTACTCCTTGTCGGCGTCCTACGCCGCTTTAATCGCCTGTACCTGCTCGAAGACCGCTTCCAGCGCGGCGAAAACGCTGGCCGTACTGTCATCTGTCGCGCCGACGGTCAGGTTTTCCCTGCAGGCGCCATATACCGTAATCGACTTTGGGAGGTCGGAATGGGCGATCGTCACCGAGCAAGCAATGCGGTTTCCGCTCACCGGACCGTTCGTGACTTCGACGATGGCCCCGGTGCAGCCGTAAACGGGGAGCAGCTGCGTCGCCTTGCAGTGCCGTCCCCGAAGAAGGCCTACCTGGTGGAATGCCCAGGAGCGCCGTTCCGGGCGCAGTACGGCACGGTATGCCCAGCCTTGGCCGATTCTCCCGGGATAACCTGTCATGTCGCCGGGGCGCTGACATCCGGCGCGACGGACAGGGGCGGTGCGGTCGCGCTTTGGCGCGGCTGCAGCAGGGGCAGCATTGTCGCAACGGCCCCACCAACGACCTGGATTGCTTTGACGGATCGATCCTCGACAACGTCGCCGAGCGCAACGAGGCACGACCATGAGAACGTCGATCGCACTGTGGTGAAATGGAGCATCGAATTGTCCGTGTTGCCAATTGGGTTGTTGAGTACGGAAGCGGTTATGCCCCCGGCTTCTGGCCGGGCACGAGCCCGTCGCGATGGCGTTCCTGGGATGGCGAGATAGACGCGGCCAAGTCCTTGACGGGATAGAAGCCGCTATGCACCGGTATCGTCTTTGACGCGAGCAGGTTCCCGCTCCCGAGGTCGAACAGCGAGCAACTGACGACTGCTCCGCCCATTACATGAAACGGCATGGTTCCGAACAGCGTCCACAAGTTCTTTTCCGTGTAGTGCGAGCCGCCCATCCGGTGCACCCTGGCGGTCAGGGCAAACCGTTTTTCCTCGTCCTGCCTAATGACTCCCGCGTATTGGCGGATCAAAACATCGAAGGTGTCCTTGTTGGCGACGAGGCTGTCGAGAAAGGCATCGTGGGTCTGTATAACCTGCTTCAAACGATCGGAAGCGGTGCGGATCCGGGCGATCCGGCGCGCGAGCATCTCTTGCCGACTCTTGTCTTCCTCCATTGTGTCCGTGGTCTGCGCGAGTTGATTGGAAAGCCGCAATAGCTGATTGTCACTGGCTTCCAGCATCGCTAGCGCCTGCTGGCGGGAGTTGGCCAGTGGCCCTAATTCCTTGTTGAAAAAGTCGTCAAAGACAGTGTTCGGCACTGGTTCGTACATCAGCGGCAGGCGAACTTGTGCGCTGGGCAATTTTTCGTGCAATGCGTCGGCGACCAGTTCGGCAAAGGTCACATGATCAGCATCCAGTTCGGTGCCGGCCACTTTAAAGTCGGAACGAAAATAACTAAGGATTTTCGAGACGGCCTCCACAGCGAGTCCGATGGCGGGGACCATGCTCGCTGCAGCCGCCGGCTGCGGCGTCGCGAGCTTTACTGCATCCTGTATGTCGATAGCGTTGTCAAGCTCAAGCAGCGAAATAGCAAATTCGTTCGACACTATCCGGCTGCACGCGCGGAAGCAGGTAATGGCCTTGACGTCGGGCAGTTGGCCGGAAGGATAGACGAGGATGACGACGCCACTGCCGTCGAGGTGCTGCGCGAGGCAGGAGACGGCTTCGCCCGCAGCCATGGCCAGCGCTTTCGACGCCAGCAACGCAGTTTCGATCGACGCCACTTTGTCGCCCAGTTCCACTGCGCCAGCAAGCCCCGAAGCGGAGATGTCGCCGATGCTCGCTTTCACCCACGCCAGATCGGATTCGGCTGCTTCCTTCCTGGACTTAGCTAATTCGGCCGCGCTTTTTGCCGCCGCGAGAGCGCCATCGATCGGGCGCTTTTGGAGCAGTGGGGCGCGGGCATCGGCCAGCTTGCGAGTTGCGGCTAGGTACGCGATCTCGGCGTTAATGGCAGCCGTTTCGGCGGACAATGCTTTTGCCTTTGCATTGGCAGGGAGCGACCTATCTTGTTCATCATCTGGCATGGCAGACCTCGCAAAGCGAAACCGGTTCGCTATCTTCCTGACTCAATTGAAACCAATTGTCTAGGCATTAATTGTAACTGTCAATACAGACTACCGACGTTGCGGCATATGCGCATCAGATTTGCTCCAACTGTTCCATTCAGGGTGCAGCGTGTTGTTCTGTACGGCGGAGCAAAAGCGCTTAGACGAGACCCGATCAGCTAGCTATAGAAGGAAGAGATGGGAATCCACAGCAACCTTCGCTTCGCGCAGCTGCTGGCTTCTATATTGTTGTCCTTCTATTATCCAATAATATTAGCGTATATCTTAGCGACTGTCTGTTGTAAAAAAACTCCTGGTAAGTTCAGTAAAGTGTGCGTGGCTAGTAGATGGGAAAACCTGCTTCCAACAAGAAACGCGATCCATAATAATCACAAACGGCAAACGTGCATTTAAAGAAATAATGGAAGCGTCGCACGCTTTGCTTGTTTGCCAGTAGACCGGTAAAACGGCTAGATTATGATCAGGCCTGCCAAGTTTTGTGTATGGATGAGTTTTAGCAGTCAGGCAATGATGTTGGTAGAATTGCTTGCCAGAGGTGATGGAAAACTGATTGGCAGCAATCTGTCTTCAGTACGTGGCGCCATTTCCAGTATTCCTCAATATCTAGAGGGGCGCGAATAGGAGTTAAATCGGCATTGCCACTGGAAGTGATCGCAGTCTTAATGATCTGCCGAAGGCGATGTGCAGGCCTTTGATAATTCGTAGCCGTATAATACTCGCTAGGGGCGTGTAGAGATAGATGGGTGACAGATCGATTTGAGTTCCTAGAGGGAACGATCAAATAGGATATGAAGGTAGTATGACAGGACTTGGGTTTTGCGCACTTAGGATGAGCACGTTGATAAGACGACGAATATTGGTAGGAGTAGTGAATCGACCTTGCACATGTTGAATGACAAGTTTTGAAAAGAATATGGCCGTATGCGGAATCTACAGGATGCGTAAAAAATGGTGCAAAAACGGTAAAATATACTTATCAGTTCGCCTTGACGGCAATGAATTAATAGGTAATTTATTAGCCACTGCATGTTCAGTCGCAGTGCGTCGCAGCGGTGGAAGGGCATGCGCGCCGAATTTGTGTGAAGGCAAGTTCTAACTACGAAACTGTTCCTGCCTAGTAGGTGTCGTCAATACGGGGTCATACTCTGCTACAGGGTACAAAGCAGAATCGCAGCAGTAAGTCACAGAGCGGCAACAGTTCCAACCACTTCAACAATAAGCGGAACGCCATTTAGCTTATCCGGTATTGAACCCTTGGGAGCAGAATGAGCTAGATTAACCTTCACAGCATATCCTCCATCACTCTGAGTCAAGCCCAAACCAGCAACCTCTACGCCAGGAACATCCGCGAGGTGTACCTTGGCAATTGATTTGGCGTGTCGAGCTTCATTAATATTGGATGTATTCATTACTGTCCTCTAATAAAGTATTTGAGCATTTAGGGCTTGCAATACCGAATCTATTGGATTGACATAAGTCAAACCCAGTCCGTTCGTCCCACCATTGGTCGAGACAGCAAAAAGCAAACCGATCGCGAGACGCTTTTTATCCATTACGAGCGATCCACTATCCCCATGGATTGCAAAGGGCATGTCGGGTCTGGCGCCTTCAATCTCAATCTGTCCATCGAAACCGAGATCTCCGACAGGATAGCCTACCAAAATATTATCCATTTCGAATGCGGTAACTTTACCGTCTGACATTTTTGATGACCGGCCAAATATCGATACGGGCATACCAATGTAAATAGGATTTGTAGACACGCCACCTAGGGGGCCAATTTGGGGCACATTCTTGGCATCATAGGTAACATCAGGATCAAGCTTCGCAATAGCGCAATCGACTAAATTTCCTTGGGTTTGCAGCGGTATCCAGTTCGCAAGGCCTGCGACTCGGTCGCCTTGTAAGCCTCCGTCCATTGGAGAAGGTTGCAGGATTGAGTCCTGCAAGCCGCAAGCATTTGAATTTGCAATAACGTGATTGTTTGATAACAGATGAACACTATCGTCGTTGTCGGTCTGAACGAATGCCCCAAGGGTTCCCGCTGTCATATTGAAGTGAGCTACGGAACTGCCGATATGGATTGGCCGCTTGCGTGCAGTAGCGGGGCTAGCTAAGGCTGCAGGTCGAACTCTGCCCGTAATGCGAATATCTACTTCGCCACGTGCGATGTGCTTGAGACGATCGACAATGGCATTTGTCCCTAGGCTATCTTGTTGGAGACGTATGGCAAGCCGATACCCTTGGCTTGTCGATCCTGCTGCTACTCCCAACGAAACAAAACGCGACACAACCCCCGCCGCAGTTATTCCCTTTGGTATAGTGGCAACGACTTGCATCGCAGCCATTTTTAGTTCCCGGACTGAGTCGAGTTCCATGAGTACACTCCGCGCAGCGATGACAAGATGTCATTAAAGCGCTTTACTGTGTAGCTGTCAAAAAAACCTGGCGGACGATTGCAACCATGTCGCAAAAAGAAGTCACCCCTACTACATTGTGGCATAAAAACTGGCCAATTTATTGAATTAAGGAAATTTATGTTTCGGAATGCAACTAGTCTGTAAGCTTTATCTTAGCACTTTACTCATGCTGAACTGTTAGGTAACGTACACTGTGCGTCGTATGAAAAAGTTGCAATAGTAGCCGATTCAAGGCGACGTGTGCAGATGTTCCAACGACAAGTGGATCGTATGTCATCACCGACTGCCCTACGGTATCGCCGCGAAAGTGCGAATTGTCCCGGCTCCTGTGGAGATTGGTTGGCGGTAGTCAGGCGACGCCGTTCCACTCATCGCTACGCCTTACATCCATTCATAGCGAACATGCGGCGAGGTAACTTATCGCTCCATCCCATTTCACGTTGCGTACCGTTCCAGGGCGATCACCGCATCCGCCATTTCCGACAGTTCAGTCGTATGCGAGATGAAGTATTCCTGCGCATAGCCGCCGATGCGCAGCACCTCGCGCTTCATCGCCATGAAGCGACGCTTGTGCTGGGCGTCGAACGCGCCGTCGGCCTCGTCGGAGAACAAGGTGGCGTAGCGCGGCCCGTCGGTCTGGGCCAAGTACAGCGCCATGGCGCGCGTCAGGCATTCGTTGATCCAGATTTTCTCGCCACCGCTCATCTTCGTCACGCTCTTGGTGCTGGCCGATTGCGCATCATGCACGGTGATGTCGAAACCTTCACGTAATTCGCCCTTGGCGGTGACCAGTTGGGTCTTGATGGCCACCGAGAAGCGCGGTCCGTAGCAGGCCAGGAGCAACTGGTTGGCCAGCGCCGAAAGTTCCGGCCCGGCGTCATCGATGGCCAGCGCGATGATGCCATCGTTGCCCAGCGCCTTGTTCAGTAAGGACCACTGCTCCAGGTGCTGCGCCACCTGTTGTATCCGGCGTTCCTGCGCCTCGCACGCGCGGCGCTGCTGCGCTTCCTGGCGCGCCAGTTCCCTGGCGCGTTCCTGCCCGCGCAGGGCTTCCAGTTGCGCTTGCTCCGCAGCTTGCAGGCGCGCGCTGGCCTGTTCGCAGTCGGCAACGGCCTGTGTCAGCGCTTGCGCGTTGAACGGGGCAGGAAAGTCGGCCAGCAGCGCGTCGATGCGCTGTACCACTTCGCAAGGCCGTGCAAGCTTCTGCCGCCGATTGTTGAGTTCGGCAATCTTGCGCCGCTGTGCGCCGTATTCCTTTTCTTCTTCAGCGGCGTCGGCGATGCATTGCTGGGTGTGGGCAGCGAGGCGCGCTTCGACCTCCGTGAGCATGCTGCCGGACTGCGCCAGCAATGCGCAGCGGGCGGCGAGACGTTCACACCCGGCAAGGCGCTCGCGGCTGCGGGCCAAGCGTGCTTCCGCCCGCGCCACGGCGGCGCGCAGGGGCGCGATCTGCCCTGCCTGCTGGCGCAGCCCGGCGATCTCGTGGTCCAGCCGCGTATGCGCCGCGTTCAGGCGCGCCACCGCGGCGCTGGCGTCGGGAAGCAGGGCGTGGGCCGTGTGTGCGTCCGCCAGCAGCTTGCAGCCGCTTTGCAACGACATTCCCGCGCATGGCACCTCGGCCGTCAGCATGAACCGCTGTCGTAACTCCTGGGCTTTCAGTGCCGCCTGGCCGGCCTCGCGTTCGATGGCGGCCCGCTGGCTTTGCGCCAGCCGCAGGTCGGCCGCAACGCGCTGGGCACTGGCGAAGCTCTGGCGCAGTCCCTCCAGCAGGGCTGCGCGTCGCTGGACCACGCTGCGCCAACTCGGCAACCGTCGGGTAGCGCGCTCGGCATGCCGGACCTGTTCCAGCGACGCCTGCAGCGTGGTGCGCTGCGCACGCAAGGAGGCGAGGGCAGTCTCGCGACGGCTGGCGCGCTGGGCATGGCGTTCGGCCATGTCGTCGGAGGCAGTGTCCTCGCGCCGGCACTCGGTATCGAGCGCATCGATGGCACGCTGCCGCTCGGCGAGCGTGGCGGTCCGTTCGGCCAGCAGTTGTGCGCGTCGTGCCTCGTGGGTGGCGGCCAGCGCCTGGTCCGCCCGCAGGGCCGCCAGCGCGGTGCGCTTGACATCCAGCCGTGCGGCGGCCACGTTGCGATTGTGACGCGCCAGCTCCGCCCTGGCGTCAGCGCCGCCCAATTGGTGCCGTTCGGCGGCCAGCCGCACCAGCTGCTGGCGCTGATGCAGCACCTGTTGTTGCACAGTTTGCAGGCCGGCGCGTAGCAGGCGCTGGACCTCGGCCGCGCGTTCGCCCCGTGCCCGCACCGCATCCAGGCGCAGCAGGTCGGCCAGCAGGCTCTTGATCTCGCCATTGCGATAGCTCGATAGCTGGCGCCGCTGCTGGGCGGAGAATGCAGTGCTGAAGAACGTGGCGGCCGAGCCGGCGATGCCTTCCACGCAGCGGCTGTAGGTGTCCATCCTGCCATCCGAGACGGTGCCGTCCGGCAGCTGCATCGGCATCCATCCCTTGTCGCTCAACCAGTGCAGGTAGGCTTCGGTGCGGCGCTTGCCGTTCATGCGGATCACCAGGTGGCTGCGGTATCGCACGCCGTCCATGGCCCACTCCAGTTCCTTGTGGTTCTCCGGCAGGTAGACCTCGTCGTAGTAGGAGAACGCACCCAGACCGTCGGCGCCGACACGCGAGGGCATGACGGGGTAGGGGGTCATGTTGTCGAGGATGGTGCTTTTGCCGCGCCCGTTGCGACCGGTCAGCGCCACCAGCTGGCCGCCGCCGGTTTCGGCCTCGAAGTCGATGGTGATAGTCTCACGGCCCAGGCCATCGCGGATACCGCAAAAGCCGGTCAGGATTTGCTTCAACGGGATCATGGCGTGCTCCTTTCATGCGGTGAGTGGGCCTTGCGGCTCCGAGGGACGATTCCATGATCCCTCACCGTTCTCCGCGTGCAAGTCGGCATCCTCGACTTGCGCGGCGAGGAGCTGCTGCGCGATCGCCTCGGGCCCCTGTTGATCCAGCGCGTGCAGGCATGCCAGCAGGGGCGCGGCATCGGTGGCGGTCATTTTCGCCCAAGTCGCTAGCTGCGTGCGTAGGTCGTGGATGCGGGCCATACCCGCGGCGCGTGAGCGCAACACCGGCAGCACGCGGCCTTCCAGCTTGATGCCGGCCGCACCAACCAGCGTGGCGGCGATGGCGTCGCGATCGACCGCGTGGGCGGCTTCCTCGGCGATGCTCCAGCGAACGCGTACCCAGGCGCCTTTCAAATCATGCTCGGCGGCGAAGGCCGACAGGGTGGCCAGGTCGGGGGCGCCGTCGAAGACGAGTTCGTGGGTGCGGCGCGCTGGCGTCGGAATGTGCGTGGCGCGGGCACCATGCGCATCGATCTCCCACAGCAAGAAGCCCTTGTCACCCTGTTCGCCGTAGTGCAGCCGCCCGATCGACCCTGGATAGGCGATGAGACGCTCGCCCTCGCGCCACGCCTGATGCTTGTGGATATGGCCAAGCATGAAGGCGCTGGCACCGGCCGCGAATAGGGCGCCGGTGGTGAATTCGTGATCCAGCCCGGCCATGAGTACGCCATGCTCCGTTGTGCAACCGCGTACCGTGCCGTGCGACAGGCCGATGGTTGGCAGGTCTTGCGCGCGGGCGGCAGCGTTGAGAGGCGCCAGTCCGGCCAGCAGGGTGGCGAGCTGATCGCCCATCGCGGTGGTGGCGTCGCCGGCGCCGACTGCCGCCGCGAGGGTGGCCTTGTTCAGCGTGGGAAGGCAATGGCATAAGAGCCTTGCGTTGGCGGGGACAGCGGTGAACCGCCAGCTGGCTGAGGGTTCCCAGCTACCGCGATCGAGCAGCGCCACCTGCTCGATCCGGTCGCTTACATGGATGGGATGGCGTCCGCCCAGTAGGGAGAACAGGCGCAGCATGCCCGGCGGCTCGTGGCTGAACGTGCCTTGCAGGAGCAGGACGGGGCAATGGTCTGCCAAGCGTCGAATGTTCCGTGCCAGCGCGGCAAAAGCCGGGGAATGGGCGGGCAGGGCGTGGTCGGTGGTGTCACCGGTGATGATGGCGACATCGACGCGTCGCCGGATGGCCTCGTCCACTGCGAAGCGGAAGCACGGGTCCACTTCCGCCAGGGTCTCGTTTGCATAGTGCAGGTCGGAGAAGTGTGCAATCGTGAGCATGGTACGCTCCTCAGGGCCGGGCGCTGGGTTCCGCATGGATCCGGGTGCGCAATCCGTCGGGATCATCCTGCATGCGTGTCAACTCGGCCAGCACGCGCTTGACGCCTTGGGCATTGCGACACCAGCCCTCTCCCCATGTCCGGTTCAGATAGGTATCCAGCTCGGCGCGGTCGATGCCCAGGCTGACGGCCAGCGCATAGACCGCATCCACGCCGGTACCTGATTCGTTCGTACAGGCTGCTTGCACTGGCGCTGGTTGGTTGGCGCGGGAACTGTGCGCTGCGTCACGCGCTGCCTCATTCACCGGCTGATGCGCCTGGGGCATAGTATCGGGCAGCATGTCGTGCATGACCGGCTCGCCACCTTGCAGGGCCTGGGCTGCCGCGTCTGCCATGCGCAGCGTGGCGTCATCATCGCGCTGGTCGAGGAGGGCGGCCACGTCCACCGGCGCTTCCAGTTCGATGATCCAGTGCGCGTTGCGCACCGGTTGTCCCGTCTTCTGGTCGAGATGCGACACCTCGCGCAGCTTCTTGGTGAGGTAGAACGTCGTGCCTTGCCGGTCGAGGAAGCCTGCGATGCGTCCGCCGCGCAGGAAGGCAATGGCTTCGAAGCGCTCGATGGCGCGCGACAGGGCATAGAAGCTGTTGGTATGCAGCTCGAAGGCGTCGAGCGAGCGGATACCGGGAATGTAGAAGAGGAAGCGGCCCGACAGGTTGCACTGACGATGCTGGAATTCGTGGCAGCGCTCGGGATCGCACAGGCCGCCGTTGTCGGGGCGGGGCTGCGTACCCCGTCCACCGAACGTGCGCACGGCACGCTGGCTGCGCGCGTCGATCTTGGCCGGCGCGAACATCATGCAGCGCCGGGTCTGGCCGTCGGCCGAGTATTCGCTCCAGTAGCGCTTTTCGTTGCGTGTCCAGCAAACCAGTTCGTGTGGCATGACGCTTTGCCAAGCGTCGGCAGGGAAGAGGACGGGGAAGCGGTACAGGCGAATGACACCGTCGCCGCGGTCCTCGCCATAGGCGTCGAGAATCTGGCTGGCAACCGCAGGATTCGGGAAGTCGTTGGGACGGACGGTGAACCACGCCACGTTCTTCGGTGCCAAGGGCGTTTTCACGTCCGGGAACTGCTCGGTGATCCTTTGCTCGATCTGCTCGAAGGTGGCATGGTGCGCTAGTCCGTCTTCATACAGGGCCCGAATCCGGGGATCGCTGGCGGCAGCCTTGGTCAGTACCTTGATGCCGGCACGGATCCTGCCGGCTGTGGGAATTCGAGGTTGGTGGCGGCCAAGAATCGTCGCCGGGACAGTCGAGATTGCTTGCGTCGCAACGGTAGGGTTGCTCATGGTTGCCTCCGGATGTCTCGGTTTGGGAATGGGTCTATCATTCCATCGGACTCGAGAGGTGCAAGTCCAGCGACTAGCAGGAAGTATCCGTCAAATCATGGAAAGCCCAGAATTATCCGCACGCGTTGGGGCAGAATGGTCAGTTGCCGATCAGCACAGGGTTGGCCACCGTCGTCCCCGACGATTCATGCGCCCATTGGGCTTGGTCAAGGCCGTGGACAAGGCGCTTTGTTCAGGCAAGGCGGGCGGCTGGAATCGATATGAGGTCAACGGAGATGGTAACTCGCGCCCGGCCGCCTTAGCCGCGCGGACAATGGGATGGGCGAGCGATGGGGAGGGCAAACGTGACGGTCGTCCCCAAGCCGGGCCCAGCACTGCGGACGAAGACCGCTCCCCCATGGGCCTCGGCGACGCTCTTGGCGATCGACAAGCCCAGGCCCGCGCCGGGCGTAGGCTTGTTGGGTGCGGCGGCGAAGCGCTTGAACGGCTCGAAAATTTCGCCAAGATGTCCAGGCTCGATCCCCATCCCCTCGTCGGACACGCTGGCTTCGAGCAGGCCGCCGCCGACCGACGCCCGCAGACCAATGCTGGCGCCCGCGGGGGAATAGTCGCTGGCGTTGAGCAGGGCGTTGCCCAGGGCTTGGGCGATGCGCTCCGGATCGCAGCGCAGGCCTACAGAGCGATTGGCGGCGTCAACGCACAGGGACTGGCCCCGGGCACGCATAGACGCCGAGGCGATGTCCACGGCCCGGTCGAGTACCTCGCCCACGTCGGTGTCGCGCTGCGCGATGGGTACGGCGGCGGGGCCGTCGAGCCGCGCGGCGTGCAGCAAGTCGGCGATGAAGCGCGAAAGCTGGTGGGCTTGTCGCTCGACGACCTCGGCCATTCGGGAAATCGAAGGGTCGGCCGACAGCGCGCGCATGGCGGTCGCCGCGCTCATGATCGGCGCGAGGGGATTGCGCAGCTCGTGGCCCAGCATGGAGAGAAACACGGAGCGGTCCTCCTCGGCCGCCTTGGCCTTGTCTTCAAGACGCCGGCGCTCGCTGACGTCGGTAAGGACGCACAGGGAGCCGCCGGGGCGACCTTGACCGTCGAGGAGGGGGCGCGCATGGAAGACCACGTGGCGGGACTGGCCGTCCAAGGACTTGACCAACATCTCCTCAGGAAACAGCAACGCGCCGCTCGCCGCGACTGCGGCTGGCGAATCAGACGGCGCGACGGGCGTCCCGTCCGGACGTCGAAGGGCCGCGAAGCCGCTCCACAAGCCGGCCACGGGCGATGGCGGGCCTCCCCAGATCCTCTCGGCTGCGGCATTGTGCCCCACCACCGCTCCTTGCGCGTCGCAACGAAAGGCGGGACAGGGCATGTGCCCGATCGCCCAATCGTAGGCCGCCGTCCAAGGCAACCCGGTGGGCCATGGGCAGGGCGAGGGTTGTTCGTAATCCGTGGTCATGTGATCTTCCGGTCGTTTCAGGGCCGGCGCGCTCGTGGCGCGCCAGAGCGGGTCAATTATGGGGCAGCAAGTCTGAATCGAAGTAGGAATAGGTCTCATTGGCCTGTCGGCGGTTGGCGGATTGAAACGCAACAAGTAAGATTGATTCTTTGATTTGGATCAAACATTGCCACGCTCAATCGCCAAGCCAAGCTTGCTCAAGCGGCTAAGCGTTACGATGGACGCTGCTCAGGAGAACCATGTAGGGCGCGTTGAGCATTTGCCGACCGCGCGGCTGAGCCCACGCCTACGCGCGATAGCGCAAGGCGGTCGCCATGGAGCGGCTGGTGGCGAGCTCCGACCTGGGCGGGCGGAGCACGGCGGCCAAATGGGCGTTGGCGTGGGGAGCCGCAGCCCAATTTTGGCCAGTCAAGGAAGAGCTCGGCCCGGCGCCGCTGCGACGCGTCTCATTGAACGTCGCGCGCAAGCTCGGCGCCGACTGAGGCGGCGAAGGCGCGGACATTCTTGGCGCCGCCCGTGGCCGACGTCGGCGCGGTTGAGGCCGACGAGTCGAGCCGAGGCGCCTGCGTTGGAACGTTCATCGACATGTTTCGCTCCTGTCTGCCATTGCGGGATCGGTTGCGCGGCGCTGGCCTTTCGCAATCGTATGCCGTATGGGTCTCGGTCAGCGCGCGGGTTGCGCGCACTTCGTGGCGTGCTTGACGAAAGGCCGGCAGTCGACCGGAACCTCGATGGTGAACGTCGTGCCTTCGACGTCGGAACTGTCGACCGCCGCGCTGCCACCATGGGATTCAGCGACGCTGCGGACGAAGGACAGCCCGATGCCCCAGCCCAGCACGCCCTCGCCCTGATGGCGGTTGAGGTAGCCAAAAATACGCTCGCGCTGGCTTTCCGGGATGGGCCGCCCATGGTTGTGGACCGAGAGGGAAAGCCTGCCTCGACGCTCCCGGATCGCGATCTGAACTTCTCCGGCGACGCCGTGCTTCAGGGCATTAGAGACCAAGTTCTCCAACGCCCTGCGCATCGCCGGCGCGCACCAGTGGCCCTCGACGCTGTCGCCAACAACGGCGAATGGCCCGCCGCCGCCGTCGGAAAACTGGCGCGCGACGTCGTTGACCAGCTCGAGCATGTCGAAATTCGACAGGATTAGCGGAGGCGTCTCCTCCCGAAAAACCGTCAGGGCGTCCAGCAGGTCGCCCATCATGGATTCGAGCCGGTCGGCGTGGCGACAAATCTTCTCCGCGCTTCGGTGCGCGACGGCCGAGTCGTTCGTGAGGCAGACCAGCTGCGCGCCGGTCTTCATGACCGACAGCGGGGCGCGCATGTCGTGCGACAGCGCAGCGGCGACCTTGCGGCGAATGCTTTCGTGCGTGGCGGCGTATTCCCTCAGCGCTTCGCGTGAGGCGATTTCGATCGAGTGACCAATGGCCGCCCAAACTTCTGAAGGCCAAGCGGCCCCCCGGGCATGCGCCGCGTCGCGGATGGCGTCCCTGAACAGCTGATATTCGTGAAGGACCTCGTCGGGCCCGAAGCATGTCAAGCGCGCCCGCTCGCTGCCGTGCGCCATGGCGGCGGTCGAGTTTTCGGTCGCGGTCTCGCGCGCGAGCCCAGGGCTGATGGCCTCGGCTAAATTCTCGTAAAGGCTGGGCAAGTTGTCGGTGAGCGCGGGGCCGATTAGCTCGGCAGCGCCTTTGATCTGGGCCCGCACGCTCGCCTCCCAAAGGTCGAAGACGGCGTCCCGCATGGCCAAGAGCTCCCGCGCCTCAAGCGACAGCTTTGTTTCGTCCGCGCGCGCCGTGGCTACAACATTCATCTTGCTATCCTTTCTCGGCGATACGAGCCGCTTCGAGGGTCGGGACCGCGGGCGGGCGGGGCGCGCCTGTCGCCAGATGGTCAAGCAGCAAGCGTAACTAAAAGGAAAAAACCATGGCGCTTGTTTTGCGCGCCGCAGCATTTGGTCCAACGCCTACTGGGCCGTCGCTGGATGCATTTGATTTACGCGGCCAAGCCCACATTTGCCATGGTGCGGCTCTCGCTCGGAGCCATGGGGGTAGCGCGGATCGCTAGGAATCCCCAATGACAATCAGCGCCTTCTCAACCGATCGAGTCAGGCCTTCGGACCGCAGAGATGGGGGAAGCGAAGGCGACTGCGCCGTTGAGAAGGGCCGGCAGTCAATAGGCGCGTCGATCGTGAATGTGGTGCCCGCTTCATCGGAGCTGTGCACCAAGACGCTGCCGCCGTGGGCCTCCGCGACGCTTTGCGCGGACGGCAGGCCGATGCCCCACCCGGCGACGCTCAAGCCGACGTCGCGCGCGAGGTAGCCGAAGATGCGCTCGCGACGGTCCGCGGGAATTGCGGGGCCAAAATTGTGGACCGACACGGAGACGCGTCCGCGCTCCTGTTTGACGGTGATCGCGACCTCGCCGCCGGGTGCGCCGTGCTTGATGGCGTTCGCGACCAGGTTCTCCAAGGCCCTGCGCATGGCGGCGGCGCACCAATAGCCCTCGATGACCTCTCCCGAGACGGCCAAGGCGCCGGAGCCTTCCTTCTTGAATTCGTCCGCCACTTTGCTCGCCAAATCGAGCATGTCGAAGCGCGAGAGGGCCAAGGGGCGCGACTCCTGCCGCATCGCGGTCAGCGCGTCGAGAAGCTCACCGATCATCTCGTCGAGCCGCTCGGTTTGATGCTTGATTTTGTCCGCGAAAACTTGGGCCGCGCCGAGGTCGTTGGTCAGCGCGATGAGTTGCAGCCCCGTGGCGATGACCGAAAGCGGCGCGCGCATGTCATGGGAAAGCGTCGCGGCGAGGCGGCGACGCAGCGCTTCATGCGTCGCGGCGAACTCCCGAAGCGACTCGCGCGCCGCGATCTCGATCGAGCGCCCAATCCACGCCCAGGTCTCGGGGGACCACCGCGCGCCGCGCTCGTGGGCGACGTCGCGAATGGCGTCGCGAAACAACTGGTATTCGCGCAAGACCTCGTCGGGGCCGAAGCGGGTGAGGCGGGCGCGCTCGCTTCCGTGGGATTGGGCGGCGGTCGTGTTTTCGGTGGCGGTCTGGCGGGCCATGCCGGGGCTGATGGCCTCGGCCAGATTGTCGTAGAGGCTTGGCAGATTGTCCGTGAGGGCAGGGGCGAGCAGCTCGGCCGCCCCCTCGATCTCGCCGCGCGCGCTGGCCTGCCAACGGTCAAAGACGGCCTCCCGCATGGAAAGAAGCTCAATGGCCTCCTCGGAGAGCCCTTCGACGAAAACGTTTTTGTCTGCTGCCCATGCCATCGCATCACCCCCGATCGACAGTTAGCTTCGAAACGCGGACCAAGTCCGCGACCAGGCGTTGTTGTCGACGCGCCTGCCGCCGCTGTTCAGGACAAGCCTAACGCGAAAACGCGTCGCTGAGCGTGGGCAAGGCGCAGCGGATACAAATATTGCTTGCGCAACGCAACGGTGGCAGGGAGAACGGACCAACAAGGCGTCGATCCGCGGAGCTCGAACGCGACTCAGCCGCGAGGCGCGCCATGCAAAAAGGGCGGGTCGCCAAGGCGGCGCGAGGCGGAGGTCAACACTCGCGCGATCGTGGCCGGTGCGACCCCGTTGGCGGCCATGTGCGTCCAAGCTGCGACGCTGCCGCGCACCGCGTCGATTTCGAGGCCGCGGCGAACCGCGTCGGCCATTTGGTTGTCGTTCCTCAGCTGGATGTTCATGAGCCGCTCCTTAGCCTCATGCCCATGGCGCGTCGCGCGAAAAAGCGCCATCTTTGAACGGCTTGCCCAAGACAGGGCAAAGCTGCCATCGAGTGCTCGCCTATCCGCGCTGATGAACCGTTCGCATGGCTCGCGCCGGCCAGACGCCAATGGTCGAAACCACGCGCCTTGGAAGCTTTTTCAGCAAGGGCTGAAAGGTGCTGGGGCAACGCACAGCCGCGCAAGGCGTTCGAGACGTCGACGCGCGCGCGGGCCTCTCGTTCACGATGGCCCAAGGCATTGTCGCGCAGGGGGCGGGATTGCGGGGCGCTAGGCGCGCGCGCGCCTGATGTGTTGATCCGTCGCCGGGGACATTTCATACTTTCGGAGAAAGCGGAACCAACGTCGGCGGCCATGGGGGCGCGTTGGCGAAGCCGCGCGCCATGAGGCGCGGGAAACCGTCGCGGGAGCAGGGCGGGCGGCTGACAAAAATTGCGAGCGGCATTGTAGCAACGCAGCTGAATGATTTCCACTCGCTTGAACCTAACTGTTGCGGATTCAACGATGGCAGCGTCGACTGGCCAACCCGCGCAGACGAGGCCCCGCAGGCGCGAGGAGCTCGGCCGAGATGGCTGCTCAGTTCGGGAGAGGCAAGCTTATTTCGTCCTTGCGGGCTTGAATGGCATGGCCAAGCTCGGCCATGTCGAGCTTGGCTTTTTTCGCTTTGGGGAACATCTCCTTTTCCTCCTCTTCGACGTGGTGCTCGATCTGCTCGCCCAGGACTTTCACTTTGGCGTCGTAGAGATCGTCGCTTGGCTCCATGGAGAGGATCTGTGCGATCAGGTCCTTCGCGCAGGCGTGCTCCACGGTCGCCTCGTCGACCATGTCCTCGTCGGCGACGGCCTCGCGCACGGCTGAGTAGAAGATCTCCTCCTCCGCGATGGCGTGCTTGGTCAGCTCCAAGCAGATTTCGCGGGCGAGCTTTTTCTTGGCGGCCATGGCGCGGTCGCCGAGCCCCTCGTATTTTTCGAACATGGCCTTAACCTTGTCATGGTCGGCTTTGAGCAGGTCGATCGCGCTCAAGGATTCAGACGCGACGACGGTAGATTTCTTCGACGGGCTTGGCGTGGCTTTGACTGTGTTGGGCATGTCATTATCCTTAAGTTGGCGGCTCCGCTTGGAACCTTCAATGTTGGAAATATGATAACGCGTTGGATTCATGGCCATCGTCAGGTAAGTGGCCGAGCTCGCGTAGGACGCGCGCCATCAAATTGCCGGATGAGCGACGACACGCGTCGATACATTCATGCAACCCACTTTCGAGGTTGCGCGCCGTATAATCAGGCCAAGAACTCTGCCAGACGCGACGCGATCTCGCGGCGTCCGAGCCGGGCCGCGTCAGGAGGTTGGCATGGCATCAGCAAAGAAAATATTGATCGTCGACGACAATGTTGACGCGGCGGATTTGACGGCGGAAATGCTGCGCCTCTACGGTCTCGAAGTGGACGTGGCGTATGGTGGGCTGGAAGGTTTGGCTGCGGCCAAGGCCACCGCCCCAAGCGTCATCTTCTTGGACATTGGGATGCCCATCATGGACGGCTATCAAGTGGCCACGGCCTTGCGGTCGGACGAGGCGTTTCGCGGCGTGAAGATCGTGGCCCTGACTGCTTGGGGCGACGCCACCTCGCGGGAAAGAAGCAAGGCCGCCGGCTTTGACATGCACCTCACGAAGCCAGCGAACCTTACCAATCTTCTCGACATCGCCCAGTGACTCGACTCCTCGCCGCTCGGGAGCAGGAGGATGTTTTTTCGTCTTGATCGATCGGCTCACGGCCGTCTTGGAGGAGGCCGGTATTTGGCGCGATAGCGCGGAGCGAGGTGGGCAAATGAGAATTCTAATCGCCGACAGCAGCTTGGAAGTCGCCCGAATGTGCCAGCAGCTGATTCGCCTGCATGGGCACGCCGCGACCGTCGCTTTCAGCTTGGAGGAGGCAATCGCGGCGAGGCGCGAGCGCCTGTTCGACGTCTACCTCATCGACCTGGACTTTCTCGACTGCGGCGGCCCCGCGTTGCTTGGCGCGCTGCGCCGTGCGGAAGGCCACAGCTATTCGGCCAGGGCGGTGGGGTGGACCGCCACCCCCGACGCGTGGCGGGCGAGCCCGTCCGTTCGCCTGTTTGACGTTTTTTTGACGAAGCCCGCGTCGCTCAGGACGTTGCTGGCGGCGTTGGAGGACGGCCTTTGTCCCGAGTGCCTTGTCGCTTTGAGCGATCGCTATTCCCACGACTTTTGTCAATTGCCACCGCGCGGCCTTTGGCGCTCCTAGAATTGACGCGCGGCCGTCCTTCGACGCTCGCGGTTGCGGCGTTTCGGCCAAGGCGGGGCGGCCAAGCCGGCGCAGGGGAATGGCATGGGGTCGCAGAGCACGGTTCTCAACGGACCGAGCGGGCGCCTCGTGGATCCTTGATTTGGGATGGATCGTCAAACGAGTCGCCTCAACGAGTGTTCATCCGAATCCGGCATGCGGGGAGTAGCTTCAGGTCCCTAGGCGGTCGGCGTTCGGTTCGGTCCAAGGCGCTTTCGCCCGCAAAAGCCGCGCGACTTCCTCGTTCAATGTTCGCAAGTCGACCAGCTTGGTGAGGTGGACGTCGAAGCCGGCCTCGGCCGCGGCTCGCTTGTCGGACTCTTGGCCCCAGCCGGGAACGGCGATCAAAACAATGCCGTCTCCCCAAGGCTGGGCCCGGATTCGGCGCGCGAGGTCGTGCCTGCTCATGGAACGCAAGCCAATGGTCAACACAGCGACGCTTGGCCCGAACGCTTCGATTTCGCGCAAGGCGTCCGCCCCGGTGTGCGCCGTCCGCAGCAAGTGGCCGAACAGCTCCAAGGCCATGGCCAGCGTTTCGGCGGAGTCGACGTTGTCGTCCACGATCACAAGCTTCGCGCCCGAGCTGGCTTTCATGACGGTAACGCCGGGATCGGGGGAGGCGGGGACCACCGCCGCGCCTTGGGCAAGAGGAAGGCCGCCGACGAAACGGCTTCCCTTGCCTGCGCCGTCGCTTCGCGCCTCCACCGATCCCCCGTGAAGCTGAACAAGCTTCTGGACAAGCGCCAGTCCAATGCCAGGACCCCTTTGCGTTCGGTCCAAGGCCGGTGCGACTTGCCACTCCGTCTCTTGGACGCCTAGCACTATGCTGCGTCTGCAGTGCCTCAACGAGTCTCGCTACAGCATGCATGCTATAGGAGAGTAAGCCGAAATTTGACGGACTCGATCTAGTGCATCTCAGGCCTAGCTGTCTCCAGTTCACCAGTAAGATGCAGTATTTGTCTACGACAAAATACCCTATACTTGATAACTCGCTGGTTTGGCTAGCTAGAAAGTGAGAGCGTTCTCGACAATGAAAATCTTGGTGATCGACGACGACGCGTGGGCTTTAGAGCACCTCGCCAAGCTCTTGGGAGATTTGGCTGAGGTCCATACTGCGTTGGGGGGCATCCAGGGGTTGGCCGAAACGGCGCGGATCTTGCCCGACCTCATTGTCTGCGACATAGATATGCCGGACATTGACGGACTCTTGTTTTGCCGGCATCTGCAAGCCGACGTTTTCACTAAAAATATCCCTATATTATGCGTGTCGTCTTCTATGGACGAGGGAGAGGAGCTCGCTGCGTTGACGGCGGGGGCCGTTGACGTCATCCGAAAACCGATGAGTCCTATGCTCGTTCGCGCGCGGGTAAGGATCCAGATCGAGCTGTGCGAGAAGTCGGAAATGCTGCTCGACATGACTCGGCGCGATCCGCTGACAGGGATCTTTAATCGCCGCTATTTCGATAATCGGATGCGTGACGAATGGGCGCGGCACAGAAGAATGCAGGAGCCCATTGCAGTGGCCATGGTCGACGTGGACCACTTCAAGGCGTTTAACGATCACTATGGGCACATGCGAGGCGATGAATGCTTGATGGAGATCGCCGATCGGCTTCGCCACGCAACGCGTAGGCCCGGGGAGCTGGTTGCCCGCTACGGCGGTGAAGAGTTCGTCATGCTCCTGCCAGGCACGTCCGCCTTAGCGGCCGACGCGTTTGGGAAGTGGGTGTGCGAGGACGTACGCGCTATGAAATACCCCCACGCGAGAGGAAAGAATGGGTTGATCTCCGTTAGTGTTGGACTTGCGACCGCAGTTCCAGATGAGAGCGTCATGATTTCGGAGTTGATTCGCCGTGCAGACACGGCCCTCTACGCCGCCAAGAGGGATGGGCGCGACTGCCACGCTGTATTTGGGGCGGGCTAATTACCTCCCGACATTGCCAAGCGGCTAAGGCAATGTCGAGGTGTCGCATCACATTTCAATGTTGAGTTAATGCTTATCTCATCGTTGGCCGTGATCTTCTAGCCAAGCATGGGCCATGGTCTCTGCATCCGTAAAGGACGCCTCTGTTAAGTAGACATTGAAGGCTTCGGCCACTGCTGGTTCGATGGCGCGCTTCAGCCAATAGGCACGATCGTCTTCATTCAACCTGTTCCACCATTTCATGCACTCGACCGGATCGTGTGCTGGCACAGCGAATATACCGCCACCGACTTCTTCTTCACCCGCGAAAAAGCGCAGTAGCCACCCGACGCCCACGTGATCCGAGCGCGGCTCGATCGTATACCTGTAATGCAAGTCCAGCTCCCCCTCCATGGATGTATTTGCCACGGGTGGCCGAGCTTTTCGATGGTCCCGTACCATCGTCACTTTCATACGTCGCCAGGTTGCTGAACTCGTAGGCATCCAGAGCGCAGCACCGCATTTAGAATCGCCACCGACTGCGCGCCAGGTATGCCCCAGCTCGTCGACAGCAACGGCACCAGGCTCGCAATGTTCAGGATTTCGAAGTTCGTTCATCCATCCAGCGATTGTGTCGTTAAACACAACAACTATTCCACCCCGACCAGCATAGCCATGCTCGCGCCGCCAGGCAATCGCTTTAACGATCAGCTTGGATTGAAGGAGATCCATCGGCTGCCTGACTGTGAGGGCGAGGCACCCGTACTGGATTTCGAAAAATCCTCACGGCACCGCTTCCCGTTATCGACATTGCTTATCTGGCGGCGATCGAGGGGGCCGGTTATCGTTTCCACGTGGCGCAAGGCGGTTTTGTTCCGGGTCAGGACGTTGGTGGTGAGCGTACCGCTCAGACCGGCCAGGATGGCATACCGATATGCCCGGTCGATACCAAAGGCATCGCGGGTTAGAACAGCAATGCCGATGAGTTCAGCGGTACGAAGATCTTTGCGTCGGTTCATGGTGATGATAAATTGTTGCAAGTTAGCCACCTACGCGCGGCGGTCAAGCTTGAACAAAAGCTTCCTCCATCATGTGGAGCTCGTACGCACCTGCCGGGCGATGATCTGCGGACTGATCTCACCAGGAAGCCTGTTCGTCAGAACTCAAGGAGGTCCACCAAGTCATAAGTTCATCGAGGCTGGGCGCAGGCACCAAAGCCCCTCATGCCAGACTTCTTCGCCATCCTTCAGTATTCGAAGATCCCATCCATTTCCCAAGTTTTTGGCGAAGGAGTCGATTTGGTAGGCGAACTTCATCCGAGTGTCTTCTACTCACGCTGCCATTTCGAAAACTCCACCTCAGCAAAGCGCAGGCCAAGGCTTCTCACTTCAGCCAGGGCAGTCTCTATCTTGGCGTAGGCCTTGGGATCCTGGCGAGCGGATCGCAAAATGAAGTCCTCGCGCCCGCGCAGGACGATGGCCCAGCGGCGGCCGTCGAAGCATTCGATGGCAACCCGGCTGACGGCATTGACGCTAACTAAGCGCTTAGCGGTCTCGATACTCACACTTTGCATTTATCGTTATCTCTAGAATTCGATTCTGTCCGACAGTTTATAGCAAAGTGTGAGACAGGGGCTGAAGTGGGCTACTCGAGTCGACATAACGCTACTTTGGACAACTGGCTCACGCAAATCCAAGGATGATCGAGCGTCCGCAGTAAGGCGGGAGCTGTCGTTCACTGGACGGTGGCAACCGGTCAAGAGTGGATCTTCGACGGCCGGCAACTGAGCAGGGAGTGGCCTCGTGACGGCTGACTCGGATGCGCTCCACCACTCGTCCGCTGAGGTGACAATGCTACTTTGCTTGGTTTACTAGACTAGGCACTCGGCTAGGTTCGACAGTATGATGACCGAACCGCTGCTGACAAGACCCATAGCTAGCCCCTTCCTGCAGACGGCTCTCTCGTGAACTCTTTTGTTTCCGTTTTACATGAACTACGTCCGGGCTCCCAACTTGAGCAAGTTACTCTCCCTAGATGGTCAACCTCTGGACGATGTTGCTTTGACAGCCGATCGCCAGAACTTGGTTGATCAATTCAATGCTGCCGTCGGCTCACCAGGGAAAGTCCTCGAAGAAATGCAAAAGGACTTTATCAATGGGCGAATGCCGTATCAAGAAATGGTGTCTTATGTTCGCTTTTGTGAGTACATGATCCATGCGGCGCAAGAAAAAGGCGTTGACCAGTCTGCATAACTCGTGGTAGCGCTCAATCGAGACGCCTCCAATGTTGAGGCCTGTTCACAAAGGTCGACAGGACCTTGCTCCCAATTGCGACAAATTCCACGGTCCTCACGCGCAAGAAGCAACGACGCTGACGTAAAGTAGCGAGCTAGCCTGGCAACCAATTGTCGAGGCGAAAGAGGCTTCTCTAGAAAGTCAGCATTGCTCACCTGTCGCACCCAGGAGCGTTCGTCTAAAGCCGTCAACGAAGTCATCACCAGAATGAGGAGCGAACTGTCCGGATACATTTTTCGCGCCAGAGGACACAGCGTTCGGCCATCCATATCGTTCATGTTAATGTCTGTAATGAGTACATCACGACAGCGCTTTGTCATCTTTGCCAAGCATCGTGGCCATCGATCGCGGTGGCCACGTCGTATCCCTCTCGTTCGAGTGAAAGGCGGAGCACACGAACCACGTGAGGTTCGTCGTCAACTAGCAGGATGTGACGCTGGATCATAGGATGACCAGCTTACACCCTTAGCAAGGCAAGAGGAAATCGGCGCTACCTCACCGTCGGACACAGTCTTATCCACTTTGGGGTGAAAGCAGCAGCATGTCCGCTAAGCAGAACCCCTCTTCAAGAGCTAGAGTAGTGCGGGAGCGGCTTCAAACGATACGTCATTGACAGATGGGCGCCATCTACGCTGCCATGGTCGCGTCAGTGCTCTTGCTGCTATGTCGATTGCAATGTTCTTCTCGCAGAGATAGGTAGCCGCAGCCCGTGTACCGAGCATCTCCTGCATGACCAAGCCAACCTCGACTTGCTCAGCACAAAGACGGTCCGCCCTCGATTGCGGTGTACCGTCATCGGCCGAGTCCGTAACTCTTCGTCTAGCATCCTTCATTGGCCTGCTCCGAATTATATGCGTCCATGCTATATAGGTATTGGACATTAGGATGCCAGTGGAGAGGACCTGCTTTCGTCGGACTTAACGTACATGGGCATCCTTGCTAGCGAGGTATGGAAATAAATATGTCGCCGAGGATAACTCATAAACTTGCACGTTGGGAAAAGAGGGATATAGGTCCGCGTTGGCCGATAGTTGCCTGCCCTGAAAGTCTGCGACTTTTCCGGTTGGTAACTTGCTTTGCTGCGCCGAACGGTCAAGGTCGGCCAAAAGCAGCAGTGGGTAGCGGTCTTGTTAGTGTAGTTCTCGAGCGCTGCCAGCCGTCTCACAAGCGCGCGTGACGAAGGGAAGATGTCCAACCAATAGACTTAAAAAAAGACGCCGAAGCGTCTTCCATCTAGCTGAGTACCGTGCAATTAAGCCTTGCGACGACGAGCCAGGAAGCCCATGACCCCCAGACCGCCCAGCAGCATCCCGTAGGTGGTAGGCTCAGGAACAGCCGAGGTCACGTCGATCGTCCCAGCATAGCTGGCGACGTCGCCAAATGCCTTGCCAGTAATGACCAGGGTCAGTGTGCCGTTGACCGGCAGATCCGAGAAATCGATATCGGAATACTTGGCGCCGTTCGTCAGGTCAAGCTCTACGCCGTTCAGCGTTGCGGAGTAGAAGTCAATATTGCATTTCTTGTTTTGCACGTTGCGAGCGAAGCCGGTTGCATCGGCGGACATGCCACTGTAGCTAAACGTGAACGTGTCAGTAAAGTTGCCAATCGTATGGCTGGTGCCAAAGTCAGCGGTCCAGTTCACGTCCCCAGCTTTCAGGACGATCGTCGGCGAGGTGTAGTTTTCAGCCATTGCGCCGCCAAATGCGGTGCTCAGGATTGCTGCCAAGGCGATGGATTGCAGTTTCATTTTGTTCTCTCAAGTACTAGATGTTGTTGAGTAGTTAAGATAGTACACGCAACATTAGTTGTCAAACATTTATTAAATTTTCCTTAAAAAAACATCTGCCTTGTATGTGGCCGACACTATATCGGTGCATCGAATGTGTATACGAGCGTTCGGTATTGTGCGAAATCTGTCGCCACCAGCGTTTGGCAAGCAGAAGGTGCCCGACGCTGTGTTAGGAGCGTTCTGGCTGATGCCGATGAGGCTGGACGTTACGTAGGTTGTCGTAGCACTCAGCAGACTGCCTCGACCGATAGGCTGTGTTCATTTTGGTAGAGAGCAGTGTAAAGCCCATCACATTAAAGCTTTTCCACCTCATCTATTGGGCTCTCCCGACGTCCTCTACGGCTTCCTAGCACACGGTTGACTACCGTCACCGGGACGCCTACGTTAAGCATGTATTCTTTCGCCTCCTGTTCACCAAGCATCTGATGGAACACGAGCCCGACCTCAACCCGCTGCGAAGTTAATTTGTCTTTTCTTTCCTTAGTCACCTTCATCCCAACGATTGCTTCCTTTAAGAAATTTTACATGCAAAATTCCAATTAAAAATATGAAATTTTTTCATCATAGTTAATTAACAATTATGCGTGATTTGTAAGTATTTGGGTCCGAGGCAGCTTGACGGTAAGAGAGGTAATATGGTCTTTCCAACAATCGAAAGTGCTCAAGCTACGAGATGGTGGTATTCATGCAGTGGCCGCGCTGGACTTCGCCTCAGGGAATGCATTGGCTAGGCTTCCTGCTGAGCAAGCGCAGTAGTTGAAGCGTACTTTTGGCAGGGTGATAGGTGGAATACTTGAACACATCATAAACCCGGCCGTACAGGCATTTCCTTAACTGATTCCTGAAAAAAGCGAATGGACCAACGTAGTTTCGGAATATTCTGCTCGACTCAGCGCGAGATCTGGAGGAGGCTATTAACTCTGCACGGGCGTCGAACTACGACGGACTGGCGTCCAGAGACAAAGACTCGCGGGAGCTGAGCAGCACCTTCAATGCCGTTTAAGAGCGAAATCGGACGGTCTAGATTGGCCACGTCGCCTGGAAGTGCAGCGATGTAAAACTTATCACTTTAGAAAGAACAGAATGCGGCTTGCGGATGGTGTACGAAACATCGTAGTAGTAGGCACCTCCGCCGGCGGCGTCGAAGCGCTGTCGGGATTGTTGGCTTACCTGCCAGCCGATCTGGACGCTGCAATTCTGGTCGTCCTGCATCTCCCGCCATCTGCCCCGAGTCAGCTGGACAGGATATTGGCAAGACGGACACCGATGCATGTCAAGGTCGCGCGAGACGGTGACGAACTTTTGCCGCGGACAATCTATACCGCAAGTGCCGATCGGCACCTGATGATTACCAAGCAGGGCATCCGAATCACGCGCGGCCCCAAGGAAAGCCGCTCTCGTCCGTCAATCGATGTGCTGTTCAGGTCAGCCGCGGTTGCCTATGGTTCGCGCGTGATTGGTGTAGTGCTCTCCGGAGCGCTCGACGACGGCACGGCAGGTTTATGGGCGATCAAGGATCGCGGCGGACTGGCCTTTGCCCAAGATCCGCAGGAAGCCAGCTTTTCCTCGATGCCAGAGAGTGCAATCGAGCATGTACAGGTCGATTGCGTAGGCTCCATGCATGAGATTGCAGACCGGATTATCGCTTCGGTAGGGAGCTACGCCCCAGCTTCGCAGCCTGATCAGCAGCAAGCGGAGCGAGCGAATGCCGAGGTGACGATAGCGTTGGAAGGCAATGGCCTGGCAGCAGGGATCATGGCTCTGGGTTCGGTGTCGAAGTATACTTGCCCCGACTGCCACGGCGTTCTGGTGGAAATCAAAGAAGGCCCGCTAGTACGGTTCCGCTGTCATACTGGGCATGCGTTTTCTCCGGCTTCCCTGATGGCGGAAATAAATGCCGAGATTGACAACGGTTTGTGGGAAGCGATTCGTAGTGTCGAAGAGCGTATTTTGTTGGCGCGGCAAATCGCAGCGCTGCAATTGGAAGCTGGCCGCCCAAACATGGCGTTCAAATTCGAGCAGCAGGCAGACGATACCGAGACACGCCTGAAGCTACTGCGCGATCTGGTGCTGGACCCGGCATTCTTCGGCCATTCTCCCAGCGAGTGAGTGGGCCGTTATGTCCACCGGTGAATGTCTGCTTTTTGGGCGGGAGCAGATATCCCGCTTCGCTGCTTGACCTCAACGGGCCACAGCCGTGAAAAGCCGCCCTGAAACGGCTCGTCTACACTCGGCTTTCCGGCTGTTTATCAAAGGCATGCGCTCCGGTGTCTGCCCCTCTGGTACCATCTGAGAAACTCAATACAGGTCGAAGTTATGGTTACAGAACGCCGCAAAAATTACGTTCACGCGGCGGTTGTCGAAGCCGCCATTCGTTTTGCTGTGGATGGAAGACTGGCTCGTGCACCAGTGCTTTTGCGCGCGGAAGGCATCGGTTTTGCCGTGCAAACCCGCGTGCTGTCTCCGCTTGGCGAGCGGCGTCGGCCACAGAATGCCTCGGCCAATTGCTTCCACCGCGAGATATCAGAGTTCCACTTAGGCTCTGCAGTCAGTAAGTATTTACCAGCTTGTCGAGCGCCCGCTCGATAGCCTCCCAGTGTTCGTCAAAAAAGCACGCCTGGAACGGCGCCGCATGCGTCTCATCCAGCTCTGCCGCCAGGTTGCATAGCGCATTGCCGCCGGCTTCAATCGTTATTCGTTTAAGGTGTTCCATGACGCCTCCTGCTCTCAGGGTAAGCATGTTCGTTCAGCAGTAATTGATCCGCGTCAAGTTCTCGACAGCTTACAAAATAGAGCCGATACAAGTTTGTAATGTAATTCTGGCGGCAAGATCACATTTGCTAGGTCACCAGACTTCCGCACGTTGCTTGAACATGGTCTCACCTGAAGCGTGACTCTCACTTGATAACCGGGTCATCAAGTCGACATGCATAACGGCCGTTGCGAGAAGTGAGGGTTGCGCTAACCACAACTATTTGTCGGACGCATCTTGTTAGACGCTTGTCAGTGCAGGGAACCGCGACGGCTGAAGGTCCGCAATAGGGCGGAAGCTGCCCACACTTGAAGGCAGTAGACAGGCAAGAAGCGGAATTATCAAGAAACCGCCTATCTGTATGCATGGGGAAGCCTAAGATGGGAACTTCAAGCCTCGTGTGCTAACGCCGGTTCGGCTGGAGAAACTGTCGTCTGATGATTCCGCGCAGTCTGGGATCGCACTACCCATGTCGCTCACTCGTTCGGGCGGTTTTTCCACGTCTGACGGGGAGGTTTCCCCAGGCAAAAAAATAGCCGGCTCTGGGCCGGCTGAATCTAGTTCTTTGGAGGAGCTAGAGGAGACATGTGCATCTTCTCATTCAGTAGATTGCATGGCCAATTTATTCTAGCGATACCATTTATCATCAAGACGAATGTCCTGTCACATGCTTTTCATTAGTGCGTCACGACTAGTATGGGCGCTGCTTAGTACCCGAAATATTCAGGCAGGCGTCCCGCGCTAACCGATATTTGGGCAAGAATATGTGACTGCTAGTAGATGGGCTATGCGTAGTAAACGCTGCGCGGCCCGCCGCGCGCTTAGAATAACTCACCCGCCTTATAAACGGCCAAAAAGACGCTGGTTGACGCAACGCGACCACGAGGGGTCGAAGCCGAGCCGGGTCGGAGGTAACATGACATCATCAAAGAGGATATTGATCGTCGATGACAACGTGGACGCGGCCGATCTGACTGCGGAAATATTGCGTCTATATGGGCTCGAAGTGAACGTGGCGTATGGCGGGCCAGAAGGATTGGCGGCGGCCAAGGCCACCGCGCCCAGTACCATATTCTTGGACATTGGCATGCCTGTGATGGACGGCTATCAGGTTGCAATGGCTTTGCGGTCGGACGAGGCTTTCCACCGCGTCAAAATCGTGGCCCTAACCGCTTGGAACGACGCTGCCGCTCGCGAAAAAAGCAAAGCAGCAGGATTTGACCGGCACTTTATCAAGCCGGCCGATTTTCGCGATCTCCTCGACGTCGCTCAGTGAGGACGTTGCGCGGCAGCTGCGGGCGAAATGGATGGGCTTTGGGCGGCAGGCATCCTTGATGATGAAGCGAAATTGCTAACACTTATCGCCGGCGGGGGAGTGAGGTGTCTGCATGCTTCAAGCGATGCTGCGATTGACTGGGCACATCACAACCGCCGCGCTCAGCCTTGCAGAGTCGGTCGAGGCGCCGGGAAAAGGATTCGTTAGGACCGCTTTGCTCGATCCTGCGATCAAAGGTAGTAGCTGGCGGAGAAGGATTGGATTGCCGCAGGCAATGATCGAGCCACCGTTCTGCGGGTTGCCGCCATTCCAGGCCGTGATCACTCCGCCAACTGGGCTGCGGTCAGCTGATCATCAACCTCGTGCACACGCTGCATATTTCCGCTGTTGCCGCTGATGGGAGGTCGTCCATAGATTCATGCTTTGACGGCACTCGACTACGCATTTCGTCTGTAGGGGAAATGCTTCGAGCGCTGCAACGCCAGCCTGTGCCATTGCGGCGCCTAAGGCCGCGCGGGAGGCAGTGCTAAGCATGTGGAACTTCGTGTGTTGATTTGGACCGGTCATCCAACGTACATACATTTTCATTTTTTGGATGGATGCGAGATCCGCTTATTATACGACCCGGTAATCGTATCCGCAGTCGTGGCATTATTCTGCCCGCGCCGTATGACCCGACAGACGCTCTCGAGGTTCGCGCTCGCGGTGCTTAAGGGGTGCCCGTTGCAATGCATGCTCCTGATGTGCTTGCGTAACGCACGCTCGTGAACTGATGTTCGACCACAATACTTACCTTCTCGCTCATTTCGTGATGTCATCTCTTCGGATATTTTCGTTCGCTTCTTAGAATTATCCGTAGTGAGCTCCTCAGGCGTCGCACCCTACCGCTGGGAAACGCTCAGCAATCAGGCGCGTGCCCTCATCGTGCGACGCGAGACAGCAAGTGCCTTGCATGATAACCCCTGTTATCAATTAGGGCGGTCTAGAAGGCTCATCGGTCGCAAAAAGTGCCGCAACATCGTGAAATGAGCCATTGCGACAGCCTGCTTTGGCTCAGGCTCGGTAAAAGCGTGGCAGACACCAGCCTGGCGATAACCGAGGTAGCCGGGAAAACTACGTTCCCCAGCGGTTTGGCAAGCATCATCTCGCTTCGTACCAACGGCCTCAAGGTTGCGTACAGCCGACGCAGGCTTGGAAGGTAATGTGCAACGTTTCAGAATCAGTACAGGGATCGGCCGAGCCATATCGCAGCGAGGGTTTGATCTGGCGAGGCATGCGAACGGCGCCGCCAACCGAAATGCCCTGAAATGTCCGGCATCGGTAAGCGCGTATAGATCATCGCGCGTCTACAGCCGAGCGGTGATAGGACGCGTTCAATTACATGGATTGGTACCTGCTCATCGGTAAGCAACTTGAGAGCCCGATTCTCGCTAATTTTAGGCAACAGCTTAGCAACGGCCTGCACAACCGCTGCTTGCACGAATTTGTGACGACGGCAGCCCACCACGGTGTGTTCGAACATGAGACAGCCCAAATCTCTGAATTTTAGAGCATGATATCCCATGACGAAAGCGGGGAGCGCGCTTCGAGACGTCGCGGCTTACGGTAGTCAGCCCTACGGCGCGGCACAAGATTGCGTTTCGCCATGCCAAATTCTGATGTAGCTCACTGCAGGCTAATCGTTGCGCGCGTTAGTACCCGTATCGCTTTGCGCGGGGGATGGGAAGTGTCGATGGTTGTCACTAAGAAACACGCGGTCGATTAGACTCTGCTCAACACGAACAGAACGCAAATACGCCGTAGCTTCTTCGAGCCCCAGCATTTTCTTGAACACGAGTGCGACTTGTAGATGTTGTGCATTAAGCACGTCTGTACGGGTTATCATTTGAAGACTGCTCCAAGTCAGCGAACAGGCAGCTTAACCAAATTGATTCAACGTCATCGTGCGGTAAACTACCCACATAAACTCAGCCGGAGCAAGGTCGTTTCAAGTGAGGCGGTGAAGGAGTCTCCGTCGCTGTAGCTATCGAAATGGGCTTCCCACGATTTGACGGACACACTTGGCTCGCTCGCCTGCTGCGCCAACTTTCGCTAAATCAGCGGGTAGTTCGCGCTACGCCCGAGCCTGTCATGTTCAACTTCACTCTCCAAGATAGTCCCTACTTTCCTGGTGGCATCCTTAGGCACCGTATACACCAGCGCAGGGCGTTCTCTACCGTGCACGCGATGTCTACATCAGTGTGCTTGCTTGACTACGGTAACTCCACCTCTATCGCGACCGTGGAAGCCCGCAGGCCACCGACTCACTGAGCTGCGCTAGCTGCATCGCACTTTCAGAAAAGCTAGTAGCGTCTCCGCTGAGCATCACGATACCGTCCTTGACCGCTACGCCAATACCGGCCGCGTAATTGATGGTTCCCAGTCGAGTTCGGTCAGACATCCTGCTGAAGCTGGACACCGTTTTCATGATTGGCCTTCCTTTTAGAGTGAGACCACAGCCTATGCGGCACACCCACCTGCATCTGTATGCTTGCACACTTTCGCACTCTTGCTCGGAAATACCACCATACGATGGCTGAATGTATTGACCGTGAGCATGCATTGTAGCCAGACTCTTGGTGCGCTGCCGCTTGTCTATGGCACTAATCTTGGATGCTGATAAGTAATTGACCACAATGGCACATATCAGCGCATACTGCCATTAAGACGCGACTACATTCGAGCCGAATCGAAGGGCGATTGCTGCGGCCTGTCTTTTCGTTCCACGAATCCGTTCTGGCAAGTGCCCACGCTATCCTTTCTCTTACTATCCGTCAATCTTTTCCGTCCACCTTGCTCTGGCCTGCATACATCCCATTTTGCAAAGGCAGTCATCGCGGGTGCCGATATTGAATAGTCGGCGTACAACGGCGAAGCAGTTGCTCCGCGCTTCCCTGCCGGAATGGGAAAGATACAAAAGGCATCAGGTTAACCAAGGTTCGAAGAAGTGGAATCGACATTTTTGAAAACTACAGCGTGGACTAAGGCGCTATTGCCTAAATGAGCCATCCACTTCACAACCGCTACATTTGAAACCAGGAGCACTCATGGCTAATATAGTACGACTCGCTTGTCCTTTTGTCCGCTTACGCCGGGAAAGGATTCATTTTTATGGATGCTCTTCATAACCCGGTCCAGAATCGGCTATTGGCGAGGCTTGAGCACAGTGAATTGCACCGGCTGTTGCCCTATCTGGAGCTAATTACCCTAGCCCACGGGGAAGTACTCTATCAGGTGGAAGGAAAGATGGTGTATGCATATTTTCCAACCACCGCTACGATCTCGATCGACTACCTGCTCGAGGATGGTGGTACGTCCGAGATCGCTCGAGTCGGCAATGACGGGATGCTTGGTGTTGCGTTGTTCATGGGCGGACAGAGTTCTGCAGGGCGCGCCTTGGTACAGGCGGCCGGTTACGCGTATAGGATAAGCGCCGCGCGCCTGATGGAAGAGTTCTACCATAAGGGGCCGATGCTCCAGCTCTTGCTGCGCTACACCCAAGTGCGCCTGACGCAGATTTCACAACTAGCAGTATGCAATAGTCATCATACGACAAGACAACGGGTTTGCGGCTACCTGCTACAAATGCAGGACCGGTCATCGGCAGATGAGATGGCGGTCACCCAAGAGGAAATCGGCGCTGCGCTCGGCGTACGTCGGGAAAGCATTACGGACGCAGCCCGGCTATTAAAGAAGCTTGGAATCATAAAATGGCGACGCGGCTATGTGACCATTCTCAACCGCGTAGGCTTGAATGAGCACGTATGTGAATGCTATGCCATTGTGCGCGGTGCCACTTTACTTCTTCTACCGGAACTACCAGCCATGGTGGCAAGAGAAAAGAGCGCTTGGTGTGCTGGAGACAGGCTCACTGTAGTTCCTTTAAATAGAGAAAAACGCCGGCGGAAGGCTGTTGCGAGCTGCACGCTAGTCCATGTCAGTGAGCAAGCCGAATTTACATTTGTTTAGCAATAAGGGGGGCAATCTCCTTACCAAAAGCAGAGAAGCCGGTGGATGCCGCTGAGATCCCTCCTTGGAAACCGCCACAGGCTGAGCTAACGCAGAAACTTCATCTCATAATGGCAGAAATAAGAGCGATGAGTAGTCGTTGTCATCAGTGCTGCTAGCGAAACCACTATGTGGAGGCTGATGGGTTATGCAAGCTGGTTAAAGGGATATGAGCCTGCGGTCCATCACCGTTAAACGAAAAATTAAACGCTGCCAAATTTGCTATCCGCAGCCTTGCATGGTGGATTAATATCGAATGGAGGTAGACATGGAACCGTCCGTTGTTCAGCAGGTCAAGAATGACCCTAATTATCAGAAACTAGTCAAGACACGTTCCCGTTACGGGTGGATGCTGACCTGGGCTGTAATGATCGTGTATTACGGCTTTACCGCCCTGAACGCATTTGACAAGCAATTCATGGCAGCCAAGATCGGCGACGGCGTCATGTCCCGGGGCGTGCCGCTCGGCTTGTTCGTGATCGTGTTTACCGTCGGGGTTACGGCAATCTACGTGCGCCGCGCGAACCGCGAATTTGATGTACTGACCGACGCCATTCACAAAAATGTCGTCCAACAGTCTGGGGCCGCGGCCAAAGCAAGCCAGTGCGCGGAGGTGCCTAAATGAACAGCAGCCTGCATTGCCGCTTCTTTTCCCATGCGGCCGCCGCGTTAGTGTTGCTTGCCATGGCCGGCATCACGCTGGCGGCGCCAGACTTGGGCCAAGCGACTAAGCAACCCACTAACTGGACAGCGATCAGCATGTTCGCAGGGTTCGTGCTGTCGACGCTTTTCATCACCAAGTGGGCGGCCAAGCGCACCCGCTCGGCATCGGACTTCTACACGGCCGGCGGCGGCATCACCGGCTTCCAGAACGGCTTGGCGATTGCCGGCGACTTCATGTCGGCCGCCTCATTCCTCGGCATTTCCGCTGCCGTCTTTGCCAGTGGTTTCGACGGCCTGATCTATGCAATCGGCTTTCTGGTTGGTTGGCCGGTGCTCACCTTTCTGATGGCCGAACGGCTGCGCAACCTGGGCCGCTTTACTTTTGCCGACGTGGCCGCCTACCGCTTTGCCCAGACACCGGTGCGCATGTTCGCTGCGTCTGGCACGCTGGTCGTGGTGCTGTTCTACCTAATCGCCCAGATGGTCGGTGCCGGCCAGCTAATAAAGCTGTTGTTCGGGCTTGACTACTGGATCGCCGTAGTGCTGGTTGGCGTGCTGATGATGGTGTATGTGCTATTCGGCGGCATGACCGCCACCACGTGGGTGCAGATCATCAAGGCGGTGCTGCTGCTGGTCGCCACCAGCTACATGGCGTTCGCGGTGCTGGCCCTATATGATTTCAGCCCATCGGCGCTGTTTGGCAAGGCTGTCGAAGTGCACGCGAAGGGAGATGCGATCATGGGGCCGGGCGGCTTTATCAAGGATCCGATCTCCGGCATTTCGTTTGGCATGGCGTTAATGTTTGGCACGGCCGGCCTGCCGCACATCCTGATGCGCTTTTTTACCGTGCCGAGCGCCAAGGAAGCGCGCAAGTCGGTGCTGTGGGCCACCACCTGGATCGGCTACTTCTATATTTTGGTCTTCATTATTGGTTTCGGCGCGATCGTGCTGGTGGGAACAAATCCGGACTTTAAAGATTCCGCAGGCGCGCTGCTGGGCGGTAACAACATGGCCGCTGTGCACCTGTCGAAAGCCGTCGGTGGCGACCTGTTTCTCGGCTTCATCTCAGCCGTGGCCTTCGCAACCATCCTTGCGGTGGTTGCCGGCCTGACGCTGTCCGGTGCCTCGGCCGTGTCTCACGACCTATATGCCACGGTGATCAAGAAGGGTAAGCCGGCACCGGGCAGCGAGCTGCGCGTGTCGAAATTCACCACCGTCGTGCTGGGTGTAATTGCTGTGCTGCTCGGGATCGTGTTCGAGAAGCAGAACGTGGCCTTCATGGTATCGCTGGCGTTCGCCATTGCCGCGTCGGCCAACTTCCCGGTGCTGTTCATGTCAGTGCTGTGGAGCAAGTGCACAACCCGTGGCGCCACCGTCGGCGGCTTCCTTGGCTTGTTTAGTGCTGTCGCCCTGACCGTACTGTCGAAATCGGTGTGGGTCGATGTGTTCAACAATGCCGAGGCAATTTTCCCTTATACGTCGCCAGCGTTGTTCTCGATGACGGTCGGCTTTGCTGGCATCTGGCTGTTTTCGGTGACCGACAGGAGCCCGCGGGCCGCCATCGACAAGGCCGGCTTCGAAGCACAGGAAGTGCGTTCGGAAACTGGTATCGGTGCGGAGGGAGCCAGCGGGCACTGATGCCTGCGCGGCGCCGGGCCTGAGCAGTGATTGCTATGCAGAACATGAGGAACGCATCATCGAAACCTTGCCCTCTCGGGTCCTACTGGCCTTCCGGTTGCGCCTCTCTTGCTACGCGACCGGGCACTCCCGGTCGAATAGGCCGACATCGAGCCTCCCGGGGGCTTTGATCGCCTCGATTACGCCATATCTGAAACGCTTCTACGATGAGGCGCAGGCAATGCCCGGCATGTCACAGGCCTGTGCGATGATCATCGATCTGAGCGAACAGTCTGGTAACAATACTTGGCCTCCTTTCGTGGTTATGCGTCCGCTGTTCGGCAGCGTAGAATTCGACAGACTGCCGCAGCTCCTAGAAGTGCTTTGGCGTACGAGGAACCAAATACCTCCTTTAGGATCACGGCGGCATCAACGAGTGTGGCCACTTGTAAATTTTGTCGAATCATTTTAGCTCCCGGTGACTTGACCGCGTGCTAAAACAGCCGGCTGTTAGCTTTCAACATACAAGCAGTGATTTCGTTGACATTTTATAAAATTATTTAGTTGATTATGGCTGGACTAATGCAGGCGCAGCTTCGAACGCCGCGTCATTAACAGATGGGCGCCATCTGCGCTGCCAAGGTCGCGTCAGTACCCTCGTCGCGATGTCGAGCGAAACGTTCTTCTCGCAGAGATAGCTAGCCGCAGCCCGCGTGCCGAGCATCTCCTGCATGACCAAGCCAACTTCAACTTGTTCGGCGCGAAGACGGTCTGCCCTTAATTGTGCTGTACCATTATCAGCCGAGTCTGTTGCTCTTCGGTTAGCATCATTCATTGGCTGCTCCAATTCCCTATGGGGCTATGCTATCAACCCTTGAGTATTTCGATGTGGGCGGACAGGATCTGCGTGCGTCGGACACGACGTACATAGCCGGCCTCCTACGCGGTAGACAGGGAATGCATAGCCCCGAAGCAGTTTTGGGTCGGCGAATACCTCGGTAATAAGGTCGGTGTTAATGCCGGCGAGATAGGCGTATCGGTAAGCCCGCGCCACACCAAACGCGTCACGGGTCAAGAAGGTGATTCCGACCAGCTCGGCAGTTCGAAGTTCTCCCTGTCGATCTAGGGTCAAAGCCTAACGATTGCAGGCTGTTATGTACCATCCGCAGGTACGGTGCGTCACCAAAAATCGTATTCATGTGCCCTTGATGTCGGGCCGCCCAACTCTGCCCTTCGGCCTCAGCTTGCGCATAGGACTCAGTCATTGCGTAAAACCTGTACGCCTCGGCTATGCTGGTGACGCAGCTACGGTCCAGCCAATTGACACGTTCTACAACGCTGATCTCATCCCACCATGCTGCCACCTCTGCATTGGTCCCTACCGGCGCGGCGAACACACTGTGGCTTACTTCCTTGCCATCCTTCAGAAAGTGTAAGTCCCAGCCGCCGCCCAAGTGGGGGGACCTGCTCGCCCAGTTATTTCGTAGCTATAGTGACCCATGTTTGTTCCATTCAAAGGGTAGATGACGGCCCTGGATAATTTCCTCCAGGGATTTAGACAGCTCACGTCCCAGTAGTTCCTTTGCGACAGGATCCCGGGTCCACTCGGCCTTGCTGAGCCGATCGTGCACGTACAGCATGCCATCACGTCGTTGCGCGATTTCTTTTGGGGTAAGTCCACAGCATTGTGAAGATATTGAAAACATCGATGTTCCTCCTATGCAAGGGTCGACTATTTCACTGCCATTTTGGGAACTTCAGTACAGCGTGGCGCAGGCCGAGCGCGTTGACTTCCGATAGCGCGGTTTCAATTTTGGCATAGCCTTGGCAACGGGCACAGCGCAGTTCGGGGTTGCGTTGCCGCGCAGCGTGGCGCCAGTAACCTGACGGCGCGACCTGCATTACCTTGCAGATCGGTGCGACCGGCCAGGTTCGACACCGTGGGTATTGCGGTACCGGTCAATGAACGCTCTCACGGTTTGAAGTGGCGGCCGAGCTCCGCCTGGGCGAAAATGCACTCGCCAAGCGCAGGATCTCATTTGCCTTGCGCAGTTCGCGCACTTCCCGCTCGAGCGCCTTGACGCGCTCCTCTTCAGCGGTAGTCAGCCCAGGCCGCTGGCTGATATCGCGCTCCTGCTGGCGTACCCACCGGCGCAGTGTTTCCGGCGTGTAGCCAATCTTAGCCACGATCGATGTAAACGGTGCCCACTGTGAATCGTACTGGCTGCCGGCTTCGCTGACCATGCGCACGGCGCGCTCGATGACTTCGGGGGAATAGTTGGGTTACTTTTTCATAGCTCGATTTCCTCAAGGAATGGCCTCTCCACAAAACGCGGGGCGATTCATAGGCCTCCGTCGGAGCGACCAAGCCCGGAAGTTGGGAAAAGAGCTCAAAGATGGAGTTGAGCATGCCTGGCGGCGCGCCCGAGCAGGAGTCAAACACGCGCGACTGCCCGGCCATCCTCAAACGCGACGCGGATGGCGATCGAGCCGCCGTCGGGCGTGTATTTCGCCGCGTTGTGGAGTAAGTTGCCGAACACTTGGGCCAACCGAGTAGGATCCATGTTGACCACGACGCTCGTGTCAGGCAGCTCCATGGAATACGTGGCCCCGTTGTTCGAAAAGCGGCCGAGCCTGCATGAGCGCAGTCGTCACGAAAGATTGCACGGCGCAAGGTGGGAGTGAGTTATCCTGAGTTACGTCATGCCTTGCCGCTACCGTTATATCGGTTCAAATAGCCCGCTATGAACATCTCAGACTTCATCCAAAACCGCACAGAATCGATTCTCATGGAATGGGAGGTATTCGCAAAAACTTTTGGCGCGGTGACCAGCAACATGTCCAGTGTTGATTTACGTAATCATGCACGGCAAATCCTCGATTTCGTCGCAAAAGATATCGCCACCGCAGAGAGCGCGGAACAGGCCACAAGCAAGTCTCGCAGCGGCGTAACGCCCCGTCTGGAGTGTGACGACAGCGCTTCCGCCATCCATGGCCGGATGCGTTACGCGAGCGGCTTTACGCTACTTCAACTTATTGCTGAGTACCGCGCTCTGCGTGCTAGTGTCCTGCGGCTATGGCGACAGGAAGGTGACATAGACCCTACCGACCGCCTGGGCGACATGACACGCTTCAACGAGGCGATCGATCAGTCTCTTTCCGAGGCAGCAGTCGCATACACCGAAAAGCTGAATGAAACACGCGACATGTTCCTGGCAATCCTTGGGCATGACCTTCGCAGTCCTTTGGCGGCAGCTATGACAGCGGGAACTTACCTCGCCCAACCGGGACGCCATGACGAGGAGGTGCGCCAAGTTGGTTTGCGGGTTAAGCGCAGCGCGGTGACAATGTCGGGCATGGTTGATGACTTACTGGCTTTGGCGCGCACTCAGTTGGGCGATGGTATCGCTGTCGAACGCCGACAGTGCGACCTCGTAGAGATGTCCCGATGGGCAATCGGGGATGCGAACGCGGGCCACCCGCTCGCGATCTTCCAACTGGAGGCTCCGCGAGAATTGATTGGGAACTTCGACCAGCTGCGCTTGCAGCAATTGGTAACGAATCTGGCGAACAACGCAGCCCAATATGGTACGCCAGGCAAGCCAATAATCATCGTAGTCGGGTGTGAGGAACGTCATGCTTTCATCAAGGTTCGCAATGAAGGAGCTACGATTCCAATGAAAGCTCTGCCGAACCTCTTCTCGCCGCTGGTGCAGTTGCCGGAACAGCCCGGCAACGAACGACCTCGAAGCAGCTTAGGCTTGGGCCTTTTCATCGCTAAACAGATCGCTATCGCGCACGGCGGAAGTATCGACGTGACATCTAACGAAGTGGCGGGAACAGAGTTTACGGTGCGCTTACCGCAAATGTCTTAGCCTTCCCCATGCCGCAGAGACTCTTCGGTATACCGCTCTCCTTTTTATGTACCGCAGAGGGGCCGCTTTGGGGCGGTAGCAGCCAGTCACAATCGAGCTGTTAGTAGATGTCACCATCGGGATGTAATGCTGGCAAGCTGTAAAGCTGATGGCAACCCCATTACTCATGTACTCCATACCCCGACCAGCTGAACGAGTAGCATTTTCAGGACCGTCATCGAGGGGAAGATCATGGCGTAGCCAATGTCGGGGCGATCGGTAGGTGCAATCCGGTTAGCGAACCCGAGGATCGCCGGATTGCCGGTCACGCCGGCCACGATGCCTGCTACGCTGTCAAAGGGCAGGCGGAACACCAGAAGGGTGATCGTCATCGTCACCACCACCAGCGTCGCCACAATGGTACTGCCGAGCAGTAGATACAGCACGCCGTCCTCGGCAATAGTCGCCGCGAAGGTCGCGCCCGAGGACAGGCCGACAACCGCCAGAAAGAGAGTCAGGCCGAAATTGCGCAGCACGAGGTTGGCCGAGATCGGCATCGCCCAATAAAGAGGCCCAGTTCGGCGACACCAGCCCAGCAACAGCGCTATCAGCAGCAGTCCCGCGAACCCCAACGAGAACTGGCCCAGCAGCGGCAATGGCCAGCGGATGGCCCCTAAGCCGAGTCCCAGCGTGACACCCACGCCGATGCCGATATAGCTGACGTCGCCGGTGCTGCGAACCGAGTCGCCAAACAGCTTGCGCAGGGCGGGAAAGCTGGCGCGTGGAGCGAGAACCCCAATGCGGTCGCCGGCTTCTAGTACGCGCTGCGGGGTCAGCGGTAGGTCAGCGTCGCTACGACGCAGGTGAAGGATGCGGGCATTAAGTTCGGGTGGGAGCGCCAGAGAGGCGATGACCCTGCCGATAAGCGCCGGGTTCGATATGAAGAAGCGCTCGTAGTCGAGGTCACTCCTGTCGCGCATCATCCTGCCCGGATGGGCGCGCCCGAAGCGGGTTGCCGCGTCATGTAGGACCTTCGGATCGATTCCGGTGAGCAGCAGAACGTCGCCATGCTCGATGCGCATCGCATCGTCCGCGACGAGGTTGCGATGCCCACGGCGGATGGCGGCGATCGTAATCCCCGCAGGCAGCCGGCTTCCAGCTTCACCCAGGGTTGTGTTAAGCACGCTGAACTCGTCAACGTCGATTTCCTCGATATGCAATGCCGCGGCGCTACCTTGCGCAATGGTCGGTTTGCGTAGCGCATTGTAAAGTCCCAGGATCAGAATCGGCACGGCGACCCCGAGCGGGTAGGCGACCGAATATCCGGTAGCGGGAGCACTGCCGAAATCGGCCAGTGCAGCCTGCAACGCTGCGGTACTAGTGCCGGCGCCGGCGAAGGCGCCTAGTGCCTCCCCGAGGCCCAGCGCAGAAGACCATCTCACCATAAGCAGCGTTAGCGCTAGTGCACATCCAACTGCCACTACAGCCGCTAGGTTCGCCTTGACGCCTTCAGCGCTGGTGAGGCCGCGCCAGAACTGGCTGCCGTAAGCAATGCCCACGCCATACAAGAACAGCAGCAAGCCAAGGTTTCCGAGTAGGGGCGGCAAGGAGAGATTCGGGACGGCTGCTCCTACGGCCAGGCCGACGAACAGCACGGCGCCGGCTCCCAGTGAAAAGCCCTTGACCGTCACTGCGCCGAGCAGATATCCAGCCGCGATCACCAGGAACAGTGTAAGCAATGGTTGTCCTGTGAGAAACAGGGCGAGGTCCGGAAGCATGGCGGACTTTCTTGAAAAAGAGTTAATACGATTCTAGTGGCAGCAGGTATTCTTGGGTAAGGGAATCCGAACATAAACGGGAGATCGAATGAAAACAGCAGTATTTAGCGCGCGGCGCTACGATAGGACCATGCTAACCAGGGCAAACGCTCAGGCCAGACACGAGCTGCGCTTCATTGAGGACCGTCTGACCCCCGCTACCGCAGTGCTGGCGATGGGTTGCGAGGCGGTCTGCGTCTTCGTGAACGACAATGTCGACGCGGAGGTGCTGGACCTGCTGGGCCGGCAGGGCACCCGGCTAGTTGCTACGAGGTCGACCGGTTACAATCACATCGATGCGGTTGCGGCCGAGCGCCTTGGCATCGACGTAGTGCGGGTGACGGATTACTCGCCGCACTCGGTGGCGGAATTCGCCGTTGGCCTGCTGTTGGCGGTCAACCGTAAAATCGCGCGTGCCAGCGTGCGTACACGCGATGGTAATTTCGATCTCGACGGGCTGATGGGCTTCGATCTGTACGGCAAGACGGTTGGGGTGATCGGGACCGGCAAAATCGGCATGATCTTCGCACGCATCATGCTCGGATTCGGCTGCACAGTTGTCGGCCACGACGTGTATCCAAATCCCGGCTTTGAAGCGCTTGGGGCACGTTATGTAGATATCGATGCGCTGCTCGATTGCAGCGATGTCGTGTCGCTGCATTGCCCTTTGAACGAAGACACCCATCATATCGTCAATGCCGCCTCATTGGCTCGGGCCAAGCGGGGCAGTATTCTAGTCAACACCAGTCGCGGCGGCCTGATCGACACCGAGGCCGCCGTCGCGGCGCTGAAGACCGGCCAACTTGGCGGCTTGGCGATCGACGTCTACGAGCAGGAGGCAAGCTTGTTCTTCCAGGACCTGTCCTCTACCGTCATCACAGATGACGTGATCCAGCGTCTGGTGTCTTTTCCAAACGTGATCGTCACCGGCCACCAGGCCTTCTTCACAGTGGAGGCTGTTGACCAGATCATGCAAACCACGCTCGAGAGCATTGGCGCCCTGGAGCGCGGCGAAGCTCTGACGAACCGCATTCCGGCGCCTGAACCTTGACGAGGCTGTGCCTCAGCACTTGGGCTCGAACATCTAGCGTCTACATTCCAGATTAGGTTAGTAGTTGACTTGGGCCCAAACGGGTCGTTGTCTATATCGGCGTTTACCTAGTTCAGCGACCGTGGGACTTCAGATCAAGCTTGGATGGAAATGAATCGTCCGCTTTGGGGCGGGAGACGACAGTCGTGATAGTGAGTGATTAATACGGGTGCCGAAGAGGTAAGCTGATGCCTTTCTCGTCGCGCAACTCGTCGCTTATCGCGCCCGGGCTAGTGCAACGGCATCGTCGCCCGTTGGGTACCGCAGCGTTGTGGCCGGATCATTCGCGGCGTGCCAGACTGCCTCAGCTACAGCGGCTTCAGTGGTGGATAATGACATCGCACTGAAGCCGGTAAAGACCGATTGCGCATAAGCCATGTAAGGCTCGGGAATGAGGTCTTTCATACGCTCTGCCCTGTTCGCAGCGAAACGCGTGGTGGGACCGTATCCCGGTTTAATCAGCTTGACCCTGACGTCGAATTCCGCCAGCCCAAGAGCCAGCGAATACATTCCCTTCAGTCTCGATTAAATCAGCACTCCCTAAGTACACGTTCTACTGTGTAAGCACTTGGCTAACGCGACAAAAACCAGGATTCTTGGGGTTGAGTTCATGCGTGCTATCCGTAAAAGCTAGTTTGACGTACGTATTATAGATCATCAAGGTAGCTGTGCCCACAATCTGGTTTGCTTCTGACAGCCTAATTCTAGGCTGCCGATTGGCCGATTTACGACTACTCCGCCATAATTTATAACATGCAAATTTGCACCCCGTGCTGATTGAATTCTTTACATTTCCGTAAATTCATTTCGATTTTGCTTGCAAAAACGATATTCATCACCATTTAGTTTTCATTGTATACCGTTTTTCTTGAAACTCGACGGCGACTCCCTGAGTGCGCCGGCAGTTCTGATGCACAAATACTGAGGTTTATATGCAAATTTATCGTTCCAATGGCCAATCTGCTTTTCACGCCTATGCTATTGCAGCAGCGGAAGAGCATGCTGTAGCGCATGAGTTGGCGCAGTGTTCAAAGATTGATGTTTATCACCTGCTAGCGAGAGAACTGTTTGAACGTGTCAACGCTGCACGCGCAAAGACAAACGCAGCATTTGGAAAACTAAAAGAGTTCGAATCATGATCTTGCGAGCCAGATCTCGAGATAAAATGCTTACGGCACAGTTGTCAAGTTCCGTCTGATCATAGATGCGTTTAAAGAATAAGTCGGACTTACGTTTCTGCTAGTCCTTCAATGCTTGGCTCGGTGTCGTTGAACCGGTAGGGCGAACGAATCAGTAACCTCATCATTATTTCCGTCGGCACAAAGGGCGAGTCATTCACCACGGCAACTACTTTGTAGTTTGTTTCAGGAGCGATAGCAGTGACCAGGACAAGGCATCATTGTACGTGGCTCCTGTGGCCACACGATGCTACACCGCTTAAAGCGCTCATTCCTTTCGCTGCGATTAGTCACGCAGTGCCCGTCGTTCGCGCGTGACCAGGCAACGATTCGCCACCTACCAGCGTCATAAGACGTATCGGAACAAATTATGAACCCAGCCGACATCGGCGCCGCGCTTGAAGTCACCTTCGACGGACGCCACTATCATTTCCGGCAATACCGTTATGACCATCTGGACGATGCACTGCGCTACGCCAGCGCCCAGCACCGTGCGCCTGGCTTCATGAAAGATTCGGTGTTCCAACCGCAATGGTTGCCCAAATTCGCTCCGGATGAAGCGCAGGAGGTCCAGATGCGCGATCTGGACATCGGCTTTGCTGCAGGACGGTTCAGCGTCGGCGCCTATCGCTACGAAAAACTGGACGATGCTGTCGCTTACGTGCGCCATGCAAGGCCCGGTAACATAGTGCCTCAATGAGCATAGACAGGCGGAGCGACGCTGACCAAGCCAAACGCGTCGATGCAGCGCTCCGGATCGATGCGCTGTGGGGCTGCGTGAGCGCATGGCATTATCTGCGGGCGCGCGGTACTACACGTGCGGTGGCACTACGGGTGTTGGATCGTGGAGGGCCGCGGCGCCGTACCGACGCCCAACATCCCGCCGTCCGGGATGCGTTACCCCGCGGGCCGAAAGGCGGCATCGGTCAACGCGCCGCCTCGCTTGCCGACGACGATCTGGCTGCTGCCATACCGCGCACCAACGTAGCGGCCGCGTATGCAGTAGAACGTGCTATCGAGCTGGCCGCGACGGAAGGCAGGCAGTATGCTGAAAGCTTGTTGCGCATCTACGGCCTGTCTACCGCGACCGTGATGCGCGTGCTGTACGAGCCGCACGGGAGACGCCGTGGCGCTGCTTAGGCCACGCCGGGTGCCAGCATCAAGTAGGCCCTTTCGAAGGCTGCCGCATCCATGGCCTGGCTGTAGTAATAGCCCTGTCCCTGAGTGCATCCGGAGTCCGCCAGGAAGCGTTCTTCGGCGCCCGTTTCGATACCCTCGGCTACCGTCGGCAATGCCATGCTGTCGGCCAACACGAGTACCGCCCGCAGCAATGCCTGCTTGCGCGGCAATGCTCGGTCAATTCCATGCACGAAACTGCGGTCAACCTTCAGCAGATCGATCGGGAGCTCGGCAAGGTAACTAAGGCTGGAATAACCGGTACCGAAATCGTCGATTGCCAGCGACAGGCCCAGTTTCTTAAGCCGGTGCAATACGCCGGCAGTATCGTTGATATCCCGCATCAGAGTCGATTCCGTCAGCTCTATCTGCAAGCAGGAAGGCGCGAGCAGGGCATCGGCCAGATGCGCCTCGATACCATCGACAAAACCAGGCTGGCGCAGCTCCAGCGCAGAGACATTGATCGCGATCGCCCCCGCCAGGCGGCCATCCGCCTGCCACTGTTTGGCCTGCTTGATGGCTTCTGCCATCACCCAGCGGCCCAACGGCACGATCATGCCGGTTTCCTCGGCACTGCGAATAAACCGCGCCGGACTGACCCAGCCCCACTCCGGATGCTTCCAGCGCAACAGCGCTTCGCACCCGCACAGCACGCCATCCGCCATGCGGATCTTCGGTTGGTAAAACAACTCGACCTCGGCGGCGCCCAGCCCGTTCCGGACGCCGTCCTCCATCTGCTTGCGCTGGAGCGCAGAGGTCAGCAGGTCCTGGGAAAAGAAGCGCCAGCCATTGCGGCCCGCCTTCTTCGCACCGTGCAGCGCAGTGTCAGCATGGTGCAGCAGCGCTTCCCCGGTCACGCCATGCTCGGGGTACAGTGCAATGCCGATACTAGTGCCCACATGCAGCTCTGAGCCGTCGATGTCGTGCGGCATTGCCACTGCGGCCAAGATACGCTCCGCCGCGTGCGTCGCATCCACGGCGCCTGCTCCCGGCGCCATCAGCACCACAAACTCGTCGCCGCCTTGCCTGCTGACGAGATCGATCATCCGGAAACAGCTGCGCAACCGCGCCGCAACCGAGACGAGCACGGCGTCGCCGACGGCATGACCAAGCGTATCGTTGACTGACTTGAACTTGTCCAAGTCGAGAAACATGACGGCCAATGGCAGGTCGCGCGCCTGCGCTTCGAGCAGGATGCGATTGAGGTGCCGCTGCGCCGCGAACCGGTTCGGCAGTCCGGTCAGAAAGTCGTGCCATGCCAGGTAATCTACCTGGGCTTGCAACTCGTGGGCATCCGTCACGTCATGGAACACCATGACGGCGCCGTTGACCACCCCGGTTTCAGATATGACGGGCGCAGTGGCATCCTCGATGATGATCTCGGTGCCGTCTGTGCGCAGCATGATGGTGCCACGCGGTAGGCGGACGGTCTGCCCTGTCTCGAGTGCCTGGGACACCGGGTGTGCCAGTGGCGCAAGCGTGGTGCCGTCATGCAGTTCCATCAGTGCGGTGATGGGCACATCTGCAGCCGCCTCTGGCGTCAATGCCATTAGCCGCATCGCCGCCTTGTTCAGATAGCGTACTTTGCCTTCCACGTCAGTGTTGATGACGGCATCCGCGATTGCATCGAGGATGCTGCCCTCATGGCTGCGGCGCTGCAAAGCATCGCGCCGTTGTACTGCCGCCGCCACAAGGCAGCAGAATACTTCCTGCAGCAACTGCCAGTTGGCGGTATCCAGCACAATATGGGGCCGATGTGTGCCCCCGGCAGCAGGATGCCTGCCAAGCGCAGCGCTATCTTGGGTAAGAACAGCAATAGGAATCGCATCGAACGCCAAGGCTAGCTCATCGAAAGCCTGGTCTGGCGAGTAATCCAGCTGTAACGGGTTTAGCAGGATCAGATCGGGCCACGGCTTGAGGCCATTGCCAGTGGCCCCAGCGACGCTGTCCACGTAGCGGAAGGCAAAATGAACGTCGGAATCCGAGCGGCCGTGCTGAAAGCCGTCGAGTCTGAGGCGGTCACGCGCATCGGTGGTGACGACAAGGATCTTCATTTTTATCAATGTCCCAGCTGTGGATGTTTGCTCTCCGACAGTAGCACATCGCCGCATGCAATGTGTGGATCGGCCGGCCCGCCAGCGCAGAGCATGTATGGAGAAGGGCACTGTCAACTAACCAGCGCGCTGAGTTTTGAAAAAAAGCTTGAATGGCAAACTGCCAACCTTACTGCGTCCTTTGCTACCTCTGCGAGATCGTCAGCCACGTGGTTTGACTCTACGGTTTTCGCTAAGTTTTCGTGATATCGAGGAACTGGTGGCCCGACAGGCCGCGCTCTTCGCCCTGACTACTGAAACATTTGGCGTGCTTGTCAGTACCAACCTGGGTGGCTGGCCGAGGCCTCCGCCACGGAAGACAAGCGCCATAGCGATGTCAGGTGGGTTCCTGCCAGCTTAGGCGAATACGAGAACAGCAGCACAATGTCTGTCAAGCGGTGCAGGCAACCGAGCCGCGCGAGCTTGTTGCTGATGGGCGTCAGCGCCGCCGGCATGGCGTCGGGTAGCCAGGATGCCCTCTAGTGGACTCGTGTCATTATGATGCCGCCGCAACAGTGAAAATTTGACAACAGGAATCGAACTCAAGAACCAGCTGGATTTGTCGGTACTTTTAACGGTACTTTTTGGAAAAACGACGTTTTTGACACTCTGTAGTGTGATTCCGGTCAGCGGCATGTATGACCAAGTTGGTAGATCGTTAGCAAGCAGGCAGTCCTCACGGCAGCGTCTATCTCGCCACTGCTTGCAGTTGCCAGGTAAGCATCTAGCACACAGTCTCGAGAGCCGTGGGATGGGATAACAGCGCCACGTTCCGAGAAATGTAGGTGAACTGGGGGCACACGTCGTCCGATTGCGCGACCGAGTCAATACCCTAGCGCCTACGTGGCCGGCCGATGGAGCAGCGCAGCCAATGAACAGGCTCAGGGCGTTGATCTAACTGGCATAGGCATCCATGTGACTGAGTATATAAGAGCGGGCGCACATTTACTTCAGCAAGAGGGCCATATCGGCTGGGAGATTTTGGCAAAGATGCTCCGTGCGGCGCCTGCACCGATGGCGCACCGACCATGCTTGATGCCGTAGGACCGGCCGCGCGTAACCCGTTCCGACCGTATCGTTAGACCCTGCCCTAGTGATAAGGCTCAGAGAGCCGCCGCACGCGAGCGTCGTAAAAAGGCTGCAACATTTCGACGTGTCCGTTGCTTACTGAAAAGTTATTTGAATTTCAGAAATTTATTTGGTACGATAATCCTATCAGGTGGATGCCTGAGGGTGTTTAGGTGTTGACTGCGCACCGGAGGATACGTGTCCCGCATTTTGGGACGATCAAATCCTTTGGACGAGATCACGACCGGGAGCTGGGCGTTCAACGAATTCTGCGACGCCTTGCTGATTCGGAGCCGACCTAGGGGTCTACCCCAGTTAGGCGTAATGACGTGAGAGGGAATTGCCGCGCTGGTTTTTGCCTTCGGTAGCAATATTCAATGTTAGGCAAGCTACTGCAATCGTGCAGTGGCCCGACATCAGAAATGATGTCCTCACTTTGGAGAATGCTAACATGCAAGAGAAAAACTTTCACGTGGTCAACATTGTTGTAAAAAACTTGGTCGTCGTTAACCGGAAGGTTGACGGCGGCGACAAACCCGCCAGCGCTGGCAAATTGAAATCGGTACTTGTAAGCGTAGTTTGTGCTTACTTGCCCGTTTTCGTTAGCGAAGTACATAAGTGGATGTCTAACTTCAATATCAGCTAACACCTCTCACTGATTTTCCATGGCTAGTACTCATAGAATATTTTACACAGGCGCTCCCATCGGAAGCGTATCTGTGTTGGCAAGAACTCTCGGAGTCACAGAGCAACGGCTAGCCGGATTGGCAAGACGAGGCGAAAAGAATTACTTGATTTTTGAAAAGAAGATCAAAGGTAAGGATCGCACTTTGTGCGAACCCCAGACAGAGTTAAAAATTCTGCAAAAAAGGATATTGAGTAGAATACTCTGCCATATCCAATTTCCTCATTACCTCCATGGTGGAGTGAAGGCCGCCGATCCTCGTGACTTCCTTTCAAATGCTGCAGCGCATTCGAAAGCTGAGGCTGTGATCGCGCTTGACATTCGAAGCTTCTTTCCATCAGTTCAGGAATCACTTGTGCAAAAGTCGCTTATGCACCTTTGCCGATTTCCTATGTCTGTTGCCTCCATGTTGTCGAAATTGGTCACTTTGAATGATCAGTTGCCGCAAGGAAGTCCTACAAGTTCTGCCATATCGAACATAGTAATGTTCGAAAAAGAGTATAAACTGGCTTCCACTCTGGAGGCTCAGGGTTTCGTTTACACCAGGCTTATTGATGATATTACTATTAGTAGTACTAAGCTTATATCACCCACGAGGGTTACTAAGATAATAAATCAAGTATCAAAAATGGTAACTTCGTATGGATTTCAACTTCATCCGGATAAGACTAGTGTGAAATCGCGGTCGAATCCAAAAGAACTAATTTTGGTTACAGGGCTCTGGTTAAACCGGGGCGCGCCGAAAATATTGCGTGAAAAACGCAGTTCCATTTCGAAGGAAGTTATAGAGCTCTACAAGCGAGCTCTAGCTGAAGGCCGCTATTCACAGAATTACCATGAGGACTACAATTCGATTTCTGGGAAGGTTGCATTGCTTTGTCGATTGAATCATTCACGTGCTGAACGTTTGCGAAAACTGCTAACTGACGTTGTTCCTCTCCATGATGATAGAACGGTAGCAAAGATTTCACTCGTTGTAGACAGATTTTGCCGAAAACGAGTTGATACAGATGGTCTTGGATATATAAAGAAATTCTACAGAATTCAGAGTCAAATTGGGATCGTAAAACGGACTCACCCTGCGGTAGCCAAAAAATTACAGGGCCAAATAAATAAAGTTCGACCCACGCAAACTTTGAAGGGAATTTATGCCTGAGAAAGTAATACGCGGCATTCTGCATGTATATGATCCAATAAAAGGCTATGGGTTCGTGCATAGGGATCACGGGAAAGATGTGTACGTGCACTACAGCTCTTTTATTGGGCCAGATCGCGATAGCGGTGTAACGCTTGGAACCGTTATCGAATATGAAGTGGAGGAGGGGGATGGCAGACTGCCTAGAGCAAAGAATGTAACTGTTGTCGGCTAATATTAGGCTTAAGAAGAAAACAATGTCAGGTTGCCTTAGCGCACAAGCTTTAGCGCGAGCTATGTGGCGACGAATTTGGAATGTTATACTCGAATGCTGCAAGTTGTAGGTGATATTAGGGCTGTCGCATGGGACATATGCATTATGTTAATTTGGCGGAATGGAAACTAGTGCTACGCTATCTGGCACCCTGGCGTTAGAAAGTTAATTGCGGCGTCATCAAGATGGGAGCTTAAATTTGAAAATTACGCCCCCAATTTGGTGATGGCGTTATATTTTTGTACGAAGCGTGTCTAAGTAATCTGCCCAACGCTGCATCATTTCCTTGCGCTTTGCGAGGTGAGAGGTGCGATTATAAGCTCTGCCGAGCGGCCCGTGCACTTTATGAGCAAGCTGGTGCTCAATTAGATCGGGTCGAAAATCAAGTTCCTCATCCATAATTGTCCGAGCCATAGCGCGAAAGCCATGGATCGTCATTTTGTCTTTTTCTATTCCTAAGCTACGCAATGCCTGTAAAAGCGTATTGTCGCTGATAGGGCGTTTAGTTCTAGGGCCGGCAAAAACATAAGGCTCCCGCCCCGTAACTGGATGCAGGTCACGGAGGATTTCAACAGCTTGTTTCGCTAGCGGGACAATGTGAGGTGTTTTTGTTTTGGAAGAGATAAACCTCCACTCTCCTATATCCAGATCAATATGGCTCCACTCGGCCTTCCGCAACTCGCCTGGGCGCACAAATACGAGCGGAGCAAGTCGTAAGGCGCACTCAGTCACAATTGATCCCCGGTAAGAATGAAGAGCCCGTAATAACTGCGATGCCTCGGCCGGTCCGGTGATCGCTGGGAAGTGCTTTTTCATTACCGGTTTCAGCGCCCCTTGCAGGTCCGCAGACACATCACGTTCCATGCGTTGAGTGACGACTGCGTATCGAAAAATCTGTCTGCACTCGCTGAGCGCTCTGCGTGCAGTCTCTGGGGAGCGGCCTTCAATGCGCTCTAAGCATTTCAACAGTTCCCCAGCGGTGATGCCTGCTATTGGTCGCGGTCCGAGCCAAGGAAGGATGTCACGCTCTAACCTGCTCAGAATTCTATCTGCATGACTTGGGACCCAACGTAGCGCTTGCTTCGCAAACCATTCGCGGGCCACAATTTCAAAGCTATTTGCAGCAGCTCTGGCAGATGCCTTCTCAGCATCTTTTTCGAGGACCCTGGGGTCAATGCCTTCGGCGAGTAGTCGCCGCCATTCACTGCGCTGTTCGCGCGCTACGGCCAACGAAACATCGGGGTAAACCCCGAAGGAAGTCGTACCGCGCTTCCCATCGAATTTGAAGTCGAAGTGGAAGTATTTACTCCCGGTAGGTTTGATGAGCACATGCAAACCCTGTCCGTCAGTAAGCTTATAGGGTTTCTCGCGGGGCTTGGCGCGTTTAAGTTCGAGATCTGTGAGCGGCATACGGTATCTAAAGTTATCAAAGGCTGAGTACCGTCAGAAGTACCGTGAGAAGCGACGGTATCTAACGAACCGAAATGATACCGTGTGAAACAACAAAAAAGCCGCTCTCCCTATGAAGGAGGCGGCTTTTAGGCACATCTGAAACAATGTGAAACGTAAGGTTGGTGGAGACGGCGGCAACCGAATCCGTTTAGACATAATTCAACAAAATGCATTATGCTAGCGGCACTAAAAAATGCGAAGACTATGATAATCGATTTGGCTTAGGGCAGAAGATGCTAAGTTCTCCGCTACGCTTACTGGCTTAAATTTTGTCGTATTATGTTTTGCACTACGGATGGCGATCAAGGACGAGAGTCACTGTGAATGGATGAGTGTGGGCTTGCCGCGCGCGGTGAGTTCTATGTTATTTATTGAGGTGCTGTGCATTTTATCGAGAGCATTGCTCTGCCCACGCTAACATTAATTCTCGGCGTTTATTGAAGAGGTCGCTCCGGAAATACGCTGCCTCAGTTGAATTCTTTACTGAATGCGCAAGGGCCGCTTCGCACACCTCCCGCGGGAAATTGGTCTGCTCGGCAGCCCAGTCTCGGAATGTCGAGCGGAAGCCATGCATAGTAAATTTCATTCCCTGCTCGCGAAGGAGTAGTAGAAACTTGTTCTCCCAGAACGCCTTGCCGTCCGGCGTAGGGAATACCAGGTTGCTTGGGCTGGCATTGTCTTCACACTCGTTCTTACGCACCTTCAGAATCTCCAAGGCGCGTGGCGCAAGCGGCACACGGAATTCGACGCCGGCTTTCATGCGCGCTGCAGAGAGAACCCATCTTTCCTCGTCGAGATCGAATTCGTCCCAAGTTGCTAGCCGGACCATGCCGATTCGCGCTGCGGTCAGGATGGCAAATTCCATCGCGTGCTTCACAACCGCGGGTGCCGCAGAGGTTTGTATCGTCCTGATGACAGCTCCAACCTGCACATAGGGGCAGGCCGGGAAGTGAGTTGGTTTGTGCAAATCTTTGATTGCAGGAAGCGCGAGGGCAATCTGGTCCCAGAGAAGTGGATCGTGCACCGTCCGCAGGTCGCGTGCCGACGCCCAATCCAGCACTGCTTTCACGCGTTGGCGCACGCGGTTTGCCGTGTCGGTGCGGGTGAACCAAATGGGTTCGAGTGTCGCCAGTATCTCTCCCTTGCCGATCGCATTAATGTCCAGTTCGCCGAGAGTGGGGAAGACGTATGTCACCAATGAATCGAACCACTGCTTGCGTGACTTGGGGTTGCGCCAAGTGCTGCTGTGCGTTGCATGATACCTGGTAGCACACTGGCGAAAGGTCTGCAGTTTGCGCGCGGCATCATCTACCTTCTGTCTTTGCGCCTTCCGATGCTCGATCGGGTCGATGTATGCCAACAGGAGCTGATGGTATTGCACTACTTCCTCTCTGGCCTGGGCGAGCGGCTTGTAGAGCACTGAACCAAGGCCCATCTCCCTGGCGCGCCCACGTAACATGTAGCGGAAGATCCATGACTTGGTGCCGCCCGGCGCCACGCGCAAGTACAGGCCGTTACCGTCAGCGTAGTAGCCCGGCTCTTTTTTGGCCTGGATGCCCAAGGCCGTTAACGCTTGCTTGCGATGCCTTGCCATATCAATCTCTCCATGGCCTTTGCCCACAAAATCGTTTTCAGAGCGTCCCACAAATCTGCCCCCAAAAGTGTCCCACAAACCTGCCCACAAATGAGAACGCGCTTGCGTGATATTTCGTGAGCCATCTGGAGACGCGTGACTTGAACGACGCGCTCTTTTCCCCGTGAGAAGCGTGCCATCTGAGCTATGGTGAGCCGTCCCGAGATTCCTGATCAGCAGCGACAGCGGCTGCTGCTGGCGCAGCGCGCGCTGCCACTCGGCATGCAGCGTATCGTCGAAGCAGCGGCGGTTCGCCAGCCCGGTCAGCGCGTCGCGCGTGGCCAGCTGTTCGAGCGCAATCTGGGCCTGTTTTTCCTCGGTCATGTCGCGCAGCGTCTGCACCACGGCGGCCAGGCCGCCGAACTCGTTGCAGATGGGGCTGACGTCGACCGCCAGGTAGCGGCGCCGGCCGCCCCGCGGCATGTCGCACCACCCTTCGGCGCTCAGGTGGCCCGGTTCCCCGCAGGGCTGGGCATGGGCGTCGTACAGCGCCGGCGCCTCGTGCGTGCGCTGCTGGACCACCAGGTCGGCCAGCGTCGGATGCGGAGTACGGTGGAAACAGCGCCACGTATCGGTGGTGCCGAGCACGTCGCTGGCCGGTACGCCGGTCAGCCGCTCGCATGCACGGTTCCACGCGATCGCCCGGCCGCGCGCATCGAGCACGAACGCGGGAATGGCCAGCAGCTCGAGCAGCCTGAACGCATCGCCGTCGGGCTGGCCGGAGCGGGATCCATCGATCAGGTGGTGCACTTTGTGCGCGTTGCTTGTTTTCTGCGAGTTCATCATTGGCGGGCCCGGATAGTCGATCGCGTTGGACGGCGTTATCTTATTGCTCCGTTATTTCAGCATTTGTTGTGCTGAATCTTGATTGTGCATTGCGGTATCGGGCCGGCGTTTGATCGGGAACAAATGTGCGGTAAGCGGGCTGGGCGGATTGGCCGAAGACGGGACCCGGTCGAAAAGCGGGCGGAATACCGGCCCGGCCAGTCACCGGCCAGGCGACCCTGCTGCCACTGTCGCACCACCAGCCATCAGTTGCCCGGCCACGGTCGCTGTACCCCGCACAGCTGATGTTACTTAAAGACAACCATCAGTGGCCGCCACCGCCGGTCGCCGCGCTTTGGCATATAATCGAGGGTTCGCCATCCGGCCAAGCCCCGCCAGTCCGGCCGGCCAGGCCGGCCCACCAGGATTCATCGTGACTTACAGTATCAAAGAGATTTTCTATACGCTGCAGGGCGAGGGCGCCCACGCCGGCCGGCCGGCCGTGTTTTGCCGCTTTGCCGGCTGCAACCTGTGGACCGGCCGCGAAAGCGATCGCGCCAGCGCCACCTGCCAGTTCTGCGACACGGACTTCGTCGGCACGGACGGCGAACGGGGCGGCAAGTTCGCCACGCCGCAGGCATTGGCCGAGGTGATCGACAGCCTGTGGCCCGACACCTATCCCGCCAGCAAGTACGTCGTCTTCACCGGCGGCGAACCGCTGCTCCAACTCGATGCACCGCTGATCGACGCCATGCATGCGGCCGGCTTCACGATCGCCATCGAAACCAACGGCACGGTTGCCGTCCCGCCCGGCATCGACTGGGTCTGCGTCAGCCCGAAAGTGGGCGCGCAGCTCGTCGTTGCGAAAGGCAACGAACTGAAGGTGGTGATCCCGCAAGCCAGCCAGGACTTGCGCGACTACGAGCACCTGGACTTCGACAACTTCTTCGTGCAGCCGATGGATGGCCCGCTGGCGGCCTTCAACACCACGCTGGCGATCGAGACATGCAAGCGGCATCCGAAATGGAACCTGTCACTGCAGACCCACAAACTCCTGAACATTCCCTGAATTGCTCCTCCCATGTTGACCATTACCCGCAAGCTGGAATTCGATGCCGGCCACCGCATTCCCGACCACAAGAGCCAGTGCCGCAACCTGCACGGGCACCGCTACACGCTGGAGATCACGCTGACCGGCGAAGTGATCGCGGCCGAAGGCAATTCCGACAACGGCATGATCATGGACTTTTCCGACGTGAAGGCGCTGGCCAAGGAGCACCTGGTCGACGTCTGGGACCATGCTTTCCTGGTCTACGAGAAGGATAGCGCCGTGAAGGAATTCCTGGCGTCGCTGCCAGGCCACAAGACCGTCGTCATCGACCGCATCCCCACCGTGGAAAACCTGGCCGCCGTGGCCTTCGGCATCCTGAAGGCGGCCTACAAGGACCGCTACGGCACCGGCCTGAAGCTGCACAAGCTGGTGCTGCACGAAACCCCGAACTGCTGGGCCGAGATCACCGATGCCTGAGGCAGGGGCGGGCGACGGCTGCACCGCCGGCAGCGGCGGGCAATCGTTCATGCGCGAAGCGCTGGCCGAGGCGCAGCGCGCCTGGGACCTGGGCGAAGTCCCGGTGGGCGCGGTCGTCGTCAAGGACGGCATCGTCATCGCGCGCGGCTTCAACCAGCCGATCGCCGGCCATGATCCCACCGCGCACGCGGAAATCGTCGCCATGCGCGCCGCCGCCCGGGTCCTGGGCAACTACCGGCTGCCCGGCTGCGAACTGTACGTGACTCTGGAGCCTTGCGTGATGTGTTCCGGCGCGATGATGCACGCGCGGCTGGCGAAGGTGGTGTACGGCGCGCGCGACCCGAAGACCGGCGCGGCCGGCTCCGTCGTCGACCTGTTCGCGTCGGAACAGCTGAACCACCATACGGCGGCCGTCGGCGGCGTGCTCGACGAGGAATGCGGCAACCTGCTGAAGGCCTTCTTTGCCAGCCGCCGCGCCGCAGCCCGCGCCGCGCGGGTGGCAAGCCGGAATGAGGCCGAGCGGGCGGCGATCGTCGCCGCGCGTCTTGCTGGGGGCGGCACCGGCGAGTAAGATGGCCCCGCCTCTTATTCGCGGGATCCATCTTGAACCAAATCGCTATCGCCATCGTCGCCCCGAGCGGCAGTGCGCTGGACGATGACGCGCTGGCGCGCGGCATTGCCCGGCTCGAGCAGCAGGGCTGCACCGTCCATAACTATTACCAGCCGGCGGACAAGTACCAGCGCTTCGGCGGCACCGATGCCGGCCGGCTGGCGCAGCTGGAAGCGGCTGCCCGCGATCCGGACGTGCAGGTGGTCATGGCGCTGCGCGGCTCGTACGGGCTCTCGCGCATCCTGCCGCGCATCGATTTCCGGGCCATGGCCGACAGCGGCAAGCTGTTCGTCGGCTACAGCGATTTCACGGCATTCCACATGGGCCTGATGGCCGCCACCGGCCGAAAGAGCTTCGCCGGCCCGATGGTGTGCGCCGATCTCATCCGTGACGAACCGGTGGCGTACACTCTGGACCAGTTCAGCGCATGCCTGCGCGGCCCCACCCACGCCGTGAGCGGCAGCGCAACCGGCAACCCGGCCGTCGATGTCGAAGGGCGCCTGTGGGGCGGCAACCTGGCCATGCTGAACCACCTGCTCGGCACGCCATATTTCGCGCCCATCGCGGGCGGCATCGTGTTCATCGAAGACATCAACGAACACCCGTACCGCGTCGAGCGGATGGTGCTGCAGCTGCTGTACGCGGGCGCGCTGGATGGCCAGCGTGCGCTGGTGCTGGGCGATTTTTCCGGTTACCGGCTGGCCCCCTTCGACAACGGCTACGACTTCGACGCCATGCTGGCCTACCTGCGCGCAACGCTGCCGATCCCCGTGCTCACCGGGCTGCCGTTCGGGCACGTGAAGCACCACTGCACGCTGCCATATGGCGGCCTGGCGCGCCTGGCATCGGATGCCGAGGGCTTCGTTCTCACCGTCAGCGACTACCCGACGCTGGCCCAGCCGTACCTGTGACAGCCGGCGCCGCCTGCCCCGTGCCAGGCCGGCAATGGAAATGATAAAATGCGCGGTTCATCGAAACACATCTACGCAAGGGCTCATCAGTGCTATCCACCGCAAACATCACCATGCAATTCGGCGCCAAGCCGCTGTTCGAGAATATCTCCGTCAAGTTCGGCGACGGCAACCGCTACGGCCTGATCGGCGCCAACGGCTGCGGCAAGTCCACCTTCATGAAGATCCTCGGCGGCGACCTGGAGCCGTCGGCCGGCAACGTCATGCTCGATGTGAATGAACGCCTGGGCAAGCTGCGCCAGGACCAGTTCGCGTACGAGGAAATGCGCGTGCTGGACGTGGTCATGATGGGCCACACCGAGATGTGGGCCGCGATGCAGGAGCGCGACGCGATCTATGCCAATCCGGAAGCCACCGACGACGACTACATGAAGGCCGCCGACCTGGAAGGCAAGGTCGCCGAATACGACGGCTACACGGCCGAAGCGCGCGCCGGCGAACTGCTGCTGGGCGCCGGTGTCGAGATCGAGCTGCACCAGGGTCCGATGAGCGCCGTGGCGCCGGGCTGGAAACTGCGCGTGCTGCTGGCGCAGGCGCTGTTCTCGAACCCGGATATCCTGCTGCTCGACGAACCGACCAACAACCTGGACATCAACACCATCCGCTGGCTCGAGGATGTGCTGAACCAGCGCAACTCGACGATGATCATCATCTCGCACGATCGCCACTTCCTGAACCAGGTGTGCACGCACGTGGCCGACATGGATTACGGCACGCTGAAGATCTATCCGGGCAACTACGACGACTACATGCTTGCTTCCACGCAGGCGCGCAACCAGCAGCTGGCCAACAACGCCAAGGCCAAGGAAAAGGTCGCCGAACTGCAGGACTTCGTGCGCCGCTTCTCGGCCAACAAGTCGAAGGCGCGCCAGGCCACGTCGCGCGCCAAGATGATCGACAAGATCAAGGTGGAAGACATCAAGCCTTCCTCGCGCGCCTATCCGTTCGTGCGTTTCGAGGGCGAGAAGAAGCTGCACCGCCTGGCCGTGGAAGTCGAGAACATCTCGAAAACCTACGACAAGACCCTGTTCAAGAACTTCTCGATCATGGTCGAGGCAGGCGAGCGCATCGCCATCATCGGCGCGAACGGCGCCGGCAAGACCACGATGCTGCGCTGTATCGCCGGCGAACTGGCCAGCCTGCAGCCCGACACCGGTTTCGTGAAATGGGCCGAGAACGCCAATGTCGGCTACATGCCGCAGGATCCGACCGAGGAATTCGCCACCGACGCCAACCTGACCGACTGGATGGGCCGCTGGACGAAAGAGGGCGATGACGACCAGGCCGTGCGCTCCATCCTCGGCCGCCTGCTGTTCGGCGGCGACGAAGTGAAGAAGTCGGTGCGCGTGCTGTCCGGCGGTGAAAAGGGCCGCATGATGTACGGCAAGCTGATGCTGGGCCGCCACAACGTGCTGCTGCTCGACGAGCCGACCAACCACATGGACATGGAATCGATCGAATCGCTGAACATCGCGCTCGACAAATATGCCGGCACCCTGATCTTCGTGTCGCACGACCGTGAATTCGTGTCGTCGCTGGCCAACCGCGTCATCGAGATCAAGGAAAACGAAGTGGTCGACTTCCGCGGCAACTACGAGGAATACCTCACCAGCCAAGGCATCAGCTGAGGGGACCTCGATAAAGCTATTGCGCGACGCCATACGCTGGTCTCCGGTACTCACCGTACTAAAGTACGGTTCCGTTCCTCAACCAGGTATGACGCCGCTCATTACGCTTTCTCGAGGCCCCGAGACGTTCCGGGATCATTGCCGTTCCGTAGCGTTACCGGATTATTTTGCTAAAAATTTGAGCGATGAACAGCGTAGCCATACCAATCAAAACCGTCGAATACGAAAAGCCGCTGCTGGAGCAGAACGAACAGGGCGGCAGCTGCGTGGCCCATGCCTGGGCGCGCACGCCGGCACCGGTGCCGGCGGACGAGAAGATCCTGCTGAAAGAGCGCATCCGCACGCTGCTGCGCGAGCGCAATGCCGTGCTGGTGGCCCACTACTACGTCGATGCCGACCTGCAGGACCTGGCCGAGGAGACCGGCGGCTGCGTGTCCGATTCGCTGGAGATGGCGCGCTTCGGCCGCGACCATCCGGCGCGGACGCTGGTGGTGGCCGGCGTGAAATTCATGGGCGAGACGGCGAAGATCCTGTCGCCTGAAAAAACCATCCTGATGCCGGACCTGGACGCGACCTGCTCGCTGGACCTGGGCTGCGATCCGGACGAATTCGCCGCGTTCTGCGACCAGCATCCGGACCGCACCGTGGTCGTGTATGCCAACACCAGCGCCGCCGTGAAAGCGCGCGCCGACTGGATGGTCACCTCGTCGATCGGGCTGGACATCGTCCAGCACCTGCACGCGCAGGGCAAGAAGATCCTGTGGGCGCCGGACAAACACCTGGGCTCGTACATCCAGAAGCAGACCGGCGCCGACATGCTGCTGTGGCAGGGTTCCTGCCTGGTGCACGACGAATTCAAGGGCGTCGAGCTGGACTTGCTGAAGGCCGAGCACCCGGATGCGAAAGTCCTGGTGCACCCGGAATCGCCGGCCAATGTGGTCGACCAGGCCGACGTGATCGGTTCCACGTCGCAGCTGATCGCGGCCGCCGTCAGCCTGCCGGCCACCAAGTTCATCGTCGCCACTGACAACGGCATCCTGCACAAGATGCGCCTGGCCGCGCCCAACAAGATCTTCATCGAAGCGCCGACCGCCGGCAACAGCGCCACGTGCAAGAGCTGCGCGCATTGCCCGTGGATGGCCATGAACGGCTTGCGCAACCTGGCCGACGTGCTGGAGAACCTGTCGAACGAAATCCACGTGGATCCGGCCGTGGGCGAGCAGGCCAAGGTATCGATCAACCGCATGCTCGATTTCGCCGCGGCGAAGAAGGCCAGGGTGGCGCCGGGCGCCGATCTTGCACAAGAAGCCAAACTGTTTTCGGGAATCGGACCTGCATGAGTATTTCATTATGAGCACATTGGTAAATCGTTTCGCGCCGTTCGACGCCGCGCTGACCCGCGCCTTCGAGGGCAACCTGCTGGCCGCGCTGCTGGAAGATGTGGGCACCGGCGACCTGACCGGCAAGCTGGTCCCTGAGGCCAGCCGCGCCGTGGCCCGCGTGATCGTCCGCGAGGATGCCGTGCTGTGCGGCGCCCCCTGGTTCGAAGGCATCATGCATGCGCTGGATTCGGCGATCGGCATCGAGTGGCATTACGCCGAGGGTGAGCAGATGAAGGCCGATTCACCGGTGTGCACGCTGGTCGGCCCATCGCGCGCGCTCCTCACCGCCGAGCGCTCGGCGCTGAACTTCCTGCAACTGCTGTCGGGCGTCGCCACGGCCACGCGCCGCTATGTCGATGCGATCGCCGGCACGCACGCCGCCATCCTCGATACCCGCAAGACGCTGCCGGGCCTGCGCCTGGCGCAGAAATATGCGGTGCGCGTCGGCGGCGGCCAGAACCAGCGCCTGGCCCTGTACGACGGCATCCTGATCAAGGAAAACCATATCGCGGCGGCGGGCGGCATCACCGCCGCGCTGGTGGCCGCGAAGAGCGCGGGCGGCAACGTGTCGATCCAGGTCGAAGTGGAAAATCTCGTCGAGCTGGAAGAGGCGCTCACCGCCGGCGCCACCTCGATCCTGCTGGATAACTTCGATCTCGCCTTGATGCGCGAAGCGGTGCAGGTCAACCGCGGCCGCGCCTTGCTGGAAGCGTCTGGCGGCGTCAATTTCGACACGGTACGGGCAATCGCCGAAACGGGCGTGCACCGGATCTCGATCGGCGCGCTCACCAAGGATGTCAGGGCCACCGATTATTCGCTGCGCATCGTCGGCGATGCCGCGGGGTGAGCATGTCGAAAAATCTGAAAGGACGTGAATGAGCCGGTTCTGGAGTGACGCCGTCCATCGCCTGAGCCCGTACACGCCGGGCGAACAGGTGCAGATGCCCGGCCTGGTCAAGCTCAATACCAATGAGAACCCGTATGGTCCATCGCCGCGCGCGTTGGACGCCATGCGCGAAGCGGCCAGTGCCCAGTTGCGCAAGTATCCCGATCCGAACGGTACCGCGCTGAAGGATGCGCTGGCGGCCAGCCACGGGCTGCGCCGCGAGCAGGTCTTCGTCGGCAACAGCTCGGACGAGGTGCTGGCCCATGTATTCCAGGGTCTGCTCAAGCACGAGTTGCCGCTGCTGTCGCCGGACATCAGCTACAGCTTCTATCCGACCTACTGCAAGCTGTATGGCATCGCCCAGCGCACCGTGCCGTTGAACGAGCGCTTCGAAATCGATGTCGCCGATTATGAGCAACCGTGCGGCGCCATCATCCTGGCCAATCCGAACGCTCCGACCGGCCATGCGCTGCCGCTGGCCGATATCGAACGGCTGCTGGCCATGCATCCGGATCGCGTGGTGGTCGTCGACGAAGCCTACGTGGACTTCGGGGCGCAGAGCGCTGCCACGCTGATCGACCGCTATGACAACCTGCTGGTGGTGCAGACGTTCTCGAAATCGCGCTCGCTGGCCGGCCTGCGGGTCGGCTTCGCGCTGGGCCACGCCGACCTCGTCGCCGGGCTGGAACGGGTGAAAAACAGTTTCAACTGCTATCCGCTCAGCCAGATGGCCCTGGCAGGCGCCGTTGCCGCCGTCGAGGACACGGACTATTTCGAACAGACGCGCGCCGCCATCATCGCCAGCCGCGAGCGCCTGTCGACCGCGCTTGACGGACTCGGGTTCGACGTCCTGCCATCGCTGGCCAACTTCGTGTTCGCCCGCCATCCGCGCCATGACGCCGCGGCACTGGCGGCCGCGCTGCGCGAGCGGGCCATCCTGGTGCGCCATTTCCGGCAAGCCCGCATCGACCAATTCCTGCGCATCTCGATCGGCACCGACGCCGAGTGCGACAAGCTGGTCGCCGCCTTGCGCGAACTGGTGGCCTGACCCGCCTCAGGCCAGGAGCAGGCGCATGGCCTGCTCCTGCAGTCCATCCCGGTTCGCCATCGGGACCGGCGCTCCCGTTTCGTTAAAACCCATCCGCTTGTACAGGCGAACGGCCGGCGTATCGCCCGCGGTGACCTCGAGCGCCACCGCCGCCGCACCCCGTTCGCGTGCCCAGCCGATCGCCCGCGCCAGCAGCGCCTGCGCAATGCCGCGCCCGCGATGCTCCGGCGCCACCCACACCTGGTACAGCGTGGCGGTGTCGCCCTCCATGTTCAGCCACGCCAGCCCGGCCGGCTGCTTGCCCACCTCGGCCAGCAGCGGCAGGTGCCGCGCCGATGCCACCGTCTGCGCCAGCAAGGCCTGCCACGTCTCGTCCGCGCGCGCCTGAGCATCGGCCAGCGTCGCCGCGAACGCATCCGGCGAATCGGCCAGCGCCCGCAGGCGCAGCGCCCGCCATGCCGGCCACTCGGCGGCCGTGAAGGGGCGGATCGTGCAGGAGGGTTCGGTCATGGGCTTTGATTGTCGAGTTCTCGGAAACCCATTGTAGCGGCCGGGTCACAGCTGTTGCCAAAAAATCGGGGACAGTCGCTCATGTTATTAAGTTAAGCGCTATCCGACACATTGGGAGTGCATGCATTCACCCCAACAGCGAAGGGCTGGGGTCAGACCGGGCGGGTCTGACCCCGGAATTTGCATCTGGGTTGGCTTGTCCCGGTGTCGCTCCGCGACCAGCACGGCAGTAAAAAGGCCACCCGAAGGTGGCCTTGCGTTCGGTCGAGGCGCCTGGAATCAGTCGGCGTCGGCGGCGTAGATGTCGCGGTCCTTGGTTTCACGCACGAACAGTGCGCCGATCACGAACGTGACGAGGGCCACCACGATCGGGTACCACAGGCCGTAATAGATGTCGCCCTTGAACGCCACCAGGGCGAACACCGTGGTCGGCAACAGGCCGCCGAACCAGCCGTTGCCGATGTGGTAGGGCAGGGACATCGACGTGTACCGGATCTTGGTCGGGAACATCTCCACCAGCATCGCGGCGATCGGGCCATACACCATCGTCACGTACAGCACGAGGATGAACAGCAGCAGCACCATCATCGGCTTGTTGATCCGCTCGGGATCGGCCTTGGCCGGGTAGCCGGCCTCGCGGATCGCGGTGGTGACCTGCGCCTTGAAGGCGGTTTCCTGCGCCTTGCTGGCCGCATCGAAGTTCAGGTTATCCGCGGTCATGGCGGCGTTGAACGAGGTCAGTTCCTTGTCGCCCACCTTGATCATGGCGACCGTGCCGGCCGGTGCATCCTGGCGCGTGTAGTTCACCGAGGAAGCCGACAGCACGCTCGTCGCGATATCGCAAGACGACGGGAATTTCTTCGTGCCGGTCGGGTTGAACAGGAAGTGGCAGGAGGCCGGATCGGCCACCACCACCACCGGCGCGTTGGTCTGCGCGGTTTCCAGTTGGGGATTGCCGTAGTGCGTCAGCGCCTTGAAGATCGGGAAGTACGTCAGCGCGGCGATCAGGCAGCCGCCCATGATGATCCACTTCCGGCCGATGCGGTCCGACAGCACGCCGAAGATCACGAAGAACGGCGTGGCCAGCAGGAGCGCCACCGCGATCAGGATATTGGCCGTGGCCGATTCGATCATCAGCGTCTTTTCCATGAAGAACAGCGCGTAGAACTGCCCCGTGTACCACACCACGGCCTGGCCCATCGTCAGGCCGACCAGCGCCAGGATGACGATCTTGAGGTTCTTCCACTGGCCGAATGCTTCCGACAGCGGCGCCTTCGAGGTCTTGCCTTCCGCCTTCATCTTGGCGAACGCCGGGGACTCCTGCATGGCCATCCGGATCCATACCGAGATACCCAGCAGCAGCACGGAGACCAGGAATGGAATGCGCCAGCCCCAGGCCTGGAATTCTTCCTCGCCGACGGCCGTGCGGGTGGCCAGGATCACCAGCAGCGACAGGAACAAGCCCATCGTGGCGGTGGTCTGGATCCACGACGTGAACAGGCCGCGCTTGCCCTCCGGCGCGTGCTCGGCCACGTAGGTGGCGGCGCCGCCGTACTCGCCGCCCAGCGCCAGCCCTTGCAGGATGCGCAGCGTGACGAGGATGATCGGCGCGGCGATGCCGATCGAGGCATGGCCCGGCAGCAGGCCGACGATGAACGTGGACAGGCCCATCAGCAGGATCGTGATCAGGAACGTGTACTTGCGGCCGATCATGTCGCCCAGGCGGCCGAACACGACGGCACCGAACGGGCGGACGATGAAACCGGCGGCAAAGGCCAGCAGCGCGAAGATGAAGGTGGTGGTGGGATCGCCGATGAAGAATTGCTTGGCGATGATCGATGCGAGCGAACCGTACAGGTAAAAGTCGTACCACTCGAATACGGTCCCGAGCGAAGAAGCAAAGATGACTTTTTTCTCCTCCTTGGTCATCGCCGTCGACTTGCCCTTGCCCCCAAGGTTCCGCGGATCCGCGGTGCCAGATGTGCTAGCCATGATAGTAGTCTCCAGTTTATCGGTTGTGCCGTCCGGGTAAATTCCGGTTATTTTGGCCAGGCCAGTGTGGGCGCCGAAACTTACGCGATTCTTTCATGAAACTTACGTGAAACTTACAAGGCGCCATCCGCTGCGCGCCGCAGCCGGTATCAGGTGGAGCCGGCAACGCCAGCCCGCCGCGGTGGTCGGCTGCATCGGCTGGTCGCGCAGGCATGGAACCCTGCGCGAGCGGTGTGGTATCCTCCCGCGCTTATAGACTTAAGCAAACGACAAGGATGCAGGAATGATCAAGCACATCGTGATGTGGAAGCTGAAGGACGAGGCGGAAGGCGCCGACCGTGCCACCAACGCGCGCAAGATGAAGCAGTTGCTGGACGCCTGCATCGGCCTGGTGCCGGGCATGGGCACCTTCGAGGTGGTCTTGGCCCAGCCGGGTCTGGAAGCGACGTACGACGTGGTGCTGTACTCCGAGTTCGCCGACAAGGCCGCGCTGGATGCCTACCTGGACCATCCGCAGCACGTGGCGCTGAAACCGTTCATCGGCGCCGTGCGCGAGGCGCGCCAGTGCATGGACTACGAGGTGTGACGTGACCGCCGTGCGCGAGCTCTTCAGCCTGCACGGCAAGACCGCCCTGGTCACTGGCGGCTCGCGCGGGCTGGGTTTGCAGATGGCGATGGCGCTGGGCGAACAGGGCGCCACCGTGGTGATCGCCTCGCGCCGGCAGGCCGGGCTCGACGAAGCACTGGCCACGCTGGCGGCCCAGGGCATCGTGGCGCACGCCGTGGTGGCCGACCTTGCGGACCCGGCCGCGGCGGACGCCCTGGCACTGGCGGCGCTGGACCGGCTCGGCCACGTCGACATCCTCGTCAACAATGCCGGCGCCAGCTGGGCCGCGCCAGCCGAGGACACGCCGCCCGAGGCGTGGGACCGCGTGATGAACCTGAACGTGCGCGGCGTGTTCCTGCTCACGCAAGCCATCGGCCGCCGTTCGATGATCCCGCGCCGCGCGGGCAGCATCATCAATGTCGCCTCGATCGCCGGCCTGGCCGGCAACCCGCCCGGCACCATGAAGACGCTGGCCTACAACACATCCAAGGGTGCGATCGTGAACTTCACGCGCACGCTGGCGGGCGAGTGGGGCGCCTACGGCATCAATGTCAACGCCATCGCGCCGGGCTTTTTCCCGTCGAAGATGACGCGTGGACTGCTGGACGAGATGGGCGGGCGGCTGGCCGCCGAGGCCCCGCTGGGCCGGCTGGGCGGCGATGACGACCTGAAGGGGGCCGTCGTGCTGTTCGCCTCGGCGGCGGGGCGGCACATCACCGGCCAGGTACTGGCCATCGACGGCGGCGTTTCCGCCGTCTGAAGACAACGAATGCAGACGAAACAAAGGTTCAAGAAGCAGATGACGACGTATCAAAGGATCGTGCTGGCGGCCCGTCCGCAGGGTGAAGTGACGCCGGAACACTTCCGGCTCGAGACCGTGCCGGTCCCCGAACTCGCGGCCGGGCAACTGCTGGTCCGCAACCACTACCTGTCGCTGGATCCCTACATGCGGGGCCGCATGAGCGACGCGCGCAGCTACGCCGCGCCACAGCCGCTGGGCGAGACCATGATCGGCGGTACCGTCGGCGAAGTGGTCGCGTCGCGCCACCCGTCCTTTGCCGAAGGGGACTTCGTCGCCGCGATGGGTGGCTGGGCCGAACTGGCCGTGTCGGACGGCACCGGCTTGCGCAAGCTGGACACGGCCGCGGTGCCGCTGTCCGCCTACCTCGGCGCGGTCGGCATGCCGGGCATGACGGCGTGGTATGGCCTGAACCGCATCCTGGAGACGGCGCCCGGCCAGACCGTCTGCGTCTCTGCGGCCAGCGGCGCGGTGGGCAGCGCCGTCGGCCAGCTGGCGAAGCTGCGCGGCTGCCGCGCGGTCGGCATTGCCGGCGGGCCGGAAAAGTGCGGCTACGTCGTCGATGAACTGGGTTTCGATGCCTGCGTCGATTACCGCGCCGGCAACCTGCGCGCCGACCTGAAGGCCGCGGCGCCGGACGGCATCGACGGCATCTTCGAGAACGTGGGCGGCGAAGTCTTCGACGCGGCGCTGGCACGCACCAACCCGTTCGCCCGCGTCGCCCTGTGCGGCATGATCGCCGGCTATGACGGCGCGGACATCCCGATGCGCAATGTTCGCCTGCTGCTGGCGAACCGCATCACGCTGCGCGGCTTCATCGTCACCGAGCACCTCGATTGCTGGCCGGCCGGGCTGGCGGAGCTGGGCGCACTGGTGGCCGCCGGGCGGCTCAAGTACCGTGAAAGCGTGGCGCAAGGCCTGGCGTCGGCGCCGCAAGCCTTCATCGGCCTGCTCAAGGGCCGCAATTTCGGCAAACAACTGGTGAAACTGATGTGAACGAGGTGAGCATGAACTCCCATGAAATCCGTTACGGCGACTGGGCCACGCTCAGCGCCGACGCGCAGGTGATCCGCATCGCCGTCTTCGTGCAGGAACAGAACGTTCCCGCCGAACTGGAAATGGACGAGAAGGATGCCGTCTGCCTGCACGCCGTCGCGTACGACGCGGCCGGCACCCCGGTGGGCACCGGCCGCCTGCTGCCGGACGGCCATATCGGCCGCATGGCCGTCATGAAGGACGCGCGCGGCACCGGCATCGGCAGCGCGCTGCTGCGCGGCCTGATGGCGCATGCCCGCGAACGGGGCCACCCCGAGGTGGAGCTGTCCGCGCAAACCCATGCGGCCCCGTTCTACCGCGCGCACGGCTTCGAACAGGTGGGCGACGAGTTCCTCGAAGCGGGCATCGCCCACGTGGCGATGCGGCGCGCGTTCTGAGCGTCACACCAGCTTGCCCACATCCAGGATCGCCTGGGCGAAAGCGCGCGGCGCTTCCTGCGGCAGGTTGTGGCCGATGCCGCCGGCCAGGTGGCGATGCTGGTACTTGCCGGTGAATTTTCTCGCATAGGCCGCCGGGGAGGGATGTGGCGCGCCGTTCGCGTCGCCTTCCATCGTGATCGTCGGTACCGTCACGTCGGGGAACGCGGCCAGCTGGCGCTCCAGATTGTCGTAGCGGCGTTCGCCGGGCGCCAGCCCGAGCCGCCAGCGGTAGTTGCTGACGGAGATCGCCACATGGTCCGGGTTGTCGAGCGATGCCGCCGAACGGGCGAATGTCGCGTCATCGAACTTCCACTGCGGCGAAGCCAGCGCCCAGATCAGCCGGGCAAACGCATGGGTGTTTTCCCGGTACCCCAGCTCGCCGCGCGGCGTGGCGAAGTAATACTGGTACCACCATTGCAGCTCGGCCTGTGGCGCCAGCGGCTTGCGGTTGGCTTCCTGGCTGCCGATCAGGTAGCCGCTGACGGACACCAGTGCGTGGAAGCGCTGCGGCCACAGGGCAGCCAGCGTGGTGGCGATGCGTGCGCCCCAGTCGAAGCCGGCCACGATAGCCCGGTCGATCTTCAGCGCATCCATGAATGCCAGCGCATCGGCGGTGAAGCTGGCCTGCTGCCCGTTGCGCGGCGTGTCGGCGGCAAGGAAGCGCGTGGTGCCATAGCCGCGCAGGTGCGGGATGATGACGCGATAGCCGGCCGCCGCGAGGATCGGCGCTACGTCGATGAAGGCATGGATGTCGTACGGCCAGCCGTGGAACAGCACTACGGGATGGCCATCCGCGGGGCCGGTGTCGACGTAGCCGACGTCCAGTACCCCGGCGCGGACCTGGCGTAGACCGGTAAACGTATTGCTGGCAGGGGAAATGTCGTCCGCGCCGTGCGGTGCGGCGTACGGCGCTGCGGCCGCGCCGCCGATCAGGCCGGCCTGGCTGGCGGCGATGCCGAGGGCGGCGGTGTTCAGGAAATTGCGGCGCCGCTGGTTGAAAGTGTCTTGCATGGTGTGCTCCTTGTCGTTGCAATGATGTGTAGTAACTGATGTGGCGTGCTACAGCGACATGCCGCCATCGATCGTCAGGCTGGCACCAGTCATGTATCCCGCCTCGGGGCCGGTCAGGTAAGCCACCAGGCCGGCGACCTCGGCCGGCTGGCCAACACGTCTCAGCGGGATGCTTTCCTTGACCTCGCCGATCATCTCGGCCGTCATGTCCGTTTCGATCGGCCCCGGCTGGAGGTTGTTGATGGTGATGTCGCGCGGTGCGAGGTCGACGGCCAGCCCTTTGACCATGACCGCGACGGCGCCTTTCGTCATCGAATAGACACTGGAGCCCGGATGTCCGCTGCGCACCGCCGTGTTGCTGCCGATCGTCACGATCCGCCCGCCGGCCCGCATGTGCGGCAGCGCGGCCTGGATGGCGACGAATACGCCGCGCACGTTCACGTCGAGCATACGGTCAAGCGTATCGAGGCTGAACGCGGCAATGTCGGCTATGTGCAGGATGCCGGCGTTGACAACGACGATATCGATGGCGCCGAAACGCGCGACCGTGCGTGCGACGGCGTCCGTCAATGCATCGGCATTGGCGCTGTCGGCCCTGATCGCGAGTGCCTGCACACCATGCGCTTCGATGGCGCCGGCGACCTCCGAGGCTTTCGATGCGGCCGCCGCATAGGTGAGCGCGACATTGGCGCCGTCGCGCGCCAGGCGGGTGGCGATGGCGGCGCCAATGCCGCGCGAGCCGCCGAAGACAAGCGCGGTTCTAGGTTGGGTCGAGCTGGAATGCATGTTGGTCCTTTCTGGTGGAAGACGTTGTCGATGCAACGGTTCCATTACAGCGCCGCAATGTATCCATGCAATGTCGCGTTCGGCCGTTTATGCAAGCGGGTGTGTCTCTCAGTGGCTCGGGTACGTTGAGATACAAATCCGCCGGGCATCCGTGCGCCCATCCTGTTCCGACGCTGCGACGATGGCGGCGTCCGGAGAAGGGAGAAAATGATGGATGTGCTGCAGGAACGACTGCTGGCCGAACTGCGGCGTTATGCCGCCAACCGGCTGAAGGACGTGGCGCGAGGTGCCGAAACGCGCGAACTGGCGGGCTTGCTGGTGGAAAAATACGGCTACGGGCTGGCCAAGGCGCTGGCCATCGCCCGCGAGCTGGCGGGCGAACCGGGCCTGGACCTGGGCCGCGAAATCGAACGTGTCGTGCTCGAGGTGGACCCCGAGGCGGTGGAGCACCGCAGCCGCCGCTGGGATGCCGCGCCGGCCGGGCTGTCGCTGCCGCCGCGCCGGGCCTAGCCGCGCGCGCCCGGCGGCGGCAACATCCCGATTTCTGTGCAGCGCTCCGCCAGCAGCGCGTGCAGTTGCCGCACGGCCGGTGAGAACTGGCGGCGGTGCGGGCAGATCAGCTGCAGCGGCGCCGCCTCGCCCGGCTGCCCAGGCAGCACCACGGCCAGCCGGCCGGCCTGCACGTCGCCGCTCACGTCGAGCCACGACTTGTAGGCGATGCCTTCGCCGGCGATCGCCCAGCGGCGCACCACGTCGGCATCGTCGCTGGCCAGCGGGCCTTTCACCTGCACGGTGCGGCGGCCCTTGTCCAGCGGGAAGCCCCACTTGTCGTAGAGCCGCCCGCCCATGTGCCAGAGCAGGCAGGAATGCCGCGGCAGCTCGTCCAGCGTTTGCGGCGTGCCGCATTGCTCGAGATAGCCCGGCGCGGCCACCAGCACGCGCCGGTTGTCCGGTGCGACGGGCAGCGCCACGAAGCTGGCATCCTGCACGGTGCCGTAGCGGAGCGCGATGTCGACCGGGTCGCGGAACACGTCCGTCACCTGGTCGGAAAACTGTACACGCAGCTCCAGCTTCGGATGCCGGCGCCTGAACGCCGTCAGCCACGGCAGCAGCACGTTGCGGCCGAAGTCCGATGGCGCGGCGATCTGCAGCGCGCCGGCCAGCGTGTCGGTGCCGCGGTGCAGCTCGTCGCGGCCACTGTGCAGCAGGTCGATCACTTCCCTGGCATAGGGGAGGTAGCGTTCGCCCTCGTCGGTCAGGCGCAGGCTGCGCGTGGAGCGGGCGAACAGACGGACATCGAGGTCGCGCTCGAGCCGCATGATGGCGGCGCTGACCTGGCCCGGCAGCAGGTTCGCTTCGCGCGCGGCCTTGGTGAAGCTGCCGCAGGCGGCGGTGCGGACGAACAGCGCGAGATCTTCGAAGCGGATGGCCATGCGATTTTCATTCGGCGAGAGAAAGTGCTACCCGATTATATGGCTTTTTGCGTTGCCACTCCCGCCATATGATGGTCCCCATTAACTCAACTGGAGTACCAGCACATGAAAGCAATCGTTTATACCCGCCATGGCTTGCCGATCGAGGGCCCGGAGTCGCTGGTCGAGATGGTTCTGCCGGACCCCGTGCCCGGTCCGCGCGACCTGCTGGTGCGGGTGCACGCGGTGTCCGTCAATCCGGTCGACACCAAGGTGCGCCGCGGTGCGGCCGTCGCGCAGCCCCGGGTGCTGGGCTGGGACGTGGCCGGTGTCGTCGAAGCGGTGGGCAGCGACGTCACCGCGTTCCGGCCGGGCGACGAGGTGTATTACGCCGGTTCGCTGACGCGGCCCGGCTCGTACAGCGAACTGCACCTGGTCGACGAGCGGATCGCCGGGCACAAGCCGGCGGCGCTGGGCTTTGCCGATGCCGCGGCATTGCCGCTGACGTCTCTCACGGCATGGGAGCTGCTGTTCGACCGGCTGAACGTGCCCGAGGGCGGCGGTGCCGGGCAAACGTTGCTGGTCATCGGCGCCGCGGGCGGGGTCGGTTCGATCCTGACGCAACTGGCCAGGAAGCTCACTGGACTCACCGTGATCGGCACCGCTTCCCGGCCGGAAACCGCCGGCTGGGTCAGTGAACTGGGCGCGCACCACGTGATCGACCATGCGCGGCCGATGCAGGCGCAGTTGCAGGCACTGGGCTTCAAGTATGCCGACATCGTCATCAGCCTGACGCACACCGACCAGCACTACGCCGACATCGTCGACGTCCTCGCGCCGCAAGGCCAGTTCGCGCTGATCGACGATCCGGCCACGCTCGATGCCATGCCGCTCAAGCGCAAGAGCATCTCGCTGCACTGGGAATTGATGTTCACCCGTTCGATGTTTGAAACGGCCGACATGGCGCGCCAGCGCGACATCCTCGACCGCGTGGCCGCGCTGGTCGACAGCGGCGAGCTGCGCACCACCGTCGGCGAACACATCGGCAAGATCGATGCGCCGAACCTGCGCCGCGCCCACGCCATCATCGAGAGCGGCAAGGCGCGCGGCAAGCTGGTGCTGGCCGGTTTCTGAACGCGCCGGTGCCGCGTTGCCGCCAGCGCGCGCGACGCGGTACCATGGCGCCCGTTTTTTATTCTTCAACAGGAAAGTCCCGAATGGATATCGTTGCCAAGGCGCGCCAGCGCTACACCGTGAAATCGTATGACCGCGAACGCAAGGTTCCGGCGGAAATCATCGACCAGCTGCGCGAGGTGCTGCGCCTCGCGCCGTCGTCGGTCAATTCGCAACCGTGGCACTTCGTCGTCGCCGCCACGCCGGAAGGCAAGGAGCGCATCGCCAGGGCCGCCGAGGCGGGCTTCCAGTACAACGCGGCGAAGATCCGCGACGCCTCCCACGTCATCGTGCTGGCCACCAAGGTGGCGCCGGACGAGGCGCAGCTCGCCGCCGTGCTGGAACAGGAAGCCAGCGACGGGCGCTTCGTCAACGACGCGGCGAAGTCGGCGCAGCATGCCGGCCGCATGTCGTACACCAACCTGCACCGGTTCACGCAGAAGGACGTCCCGTTCTGGTACGAAAAGCAGACCTACCTCGCGCTGGGCACGCTGCTGCAGGCCGCCGCGCTGCTCGACGTGGGCGCCACGCCGATGGAAGGCTTCAATGCCGAAGTGCTGGACAGGGAACTGGGCCTGCGCGACAAGGGCTTCACGGGCACCGTGATCGTCTCGCTGGGCTACAGCAGCGGCGAAGACTTCAACGCCAAACTGCCCAAATCGCGTCTGCCCGCCGAGCAGGTGTTTACCGACATCTGATGAGGCAGAAAAACCGGTGGCAAAAAACCGGTGACAGGCTCCAATTTCGTTCGAAACCGGTGACAGGCACCGCTCACCAAAAGCTTTCGAAATAATCGGAGCCTGTCACCGGTTTTCGGCGCTGGTCACCGTTCTTTCAAGATGGAGCTGGCCGCCTGCTGGCCAAGCAAGGGTACGTTCACATCAGGCGTCGTAGCGAACCTGTGGTGGACTTCGATGCAAAACCCGGGACAGGCTCCGATTTCGAGACGCTTTCGAGAGACCTTCCATAGGCTTTCGAGAGGCTTGCGAAGCTAATCCGAGGCTGTCACCGATTATGAAAAGCTTTCGAAAGTAATCGGAGCCTGTCACCGGTTTTCGATCAGCGGAACACCTGCTCGTGCAGCACGGCCGGGGCTTCGGCGTACAGCTTGACGAGGGTCGAGGTGCGGGTGCCGTAGTCGGGCGATTCGATCTTCACGGCCGACAGTTGCCGCTCGCGCTCCAGCGGAACGCCCGTGTCCGGCAAGCGCTGGTCGGGCGCGCGGGCGGTGTCGGCCAGCATCTCGAAATAGGCTTCTTCCGGCGCGCCCAGGCACAGCAGGCTGGCGAATTGCGCCTTGGTCTTGAGCACCTTCGGCCACGGCGAGTCGAGCAGCGCATTGGACAGGCCATACACCCCGGGGCCCAGCGGCAGCCCGTTGCGCGGGTCCGCCTCGCCGCGGTTGGAGAACCACACCAGTTCCTCGCCATCGCACAGCACCAGGTTGAAGCCGTTATAGGCGCCGGCCCCGGGGCGGATCTGCTCGACATAGTCGCGCGCGCTCATCGTCGCGGACAGGAAGTTCGACACCAGCATGCCGCGCGACGGCGCCTGCGGGTCGTGGTCGTGCGGCGCGCGGATGTTGGTGATCGCGGCAAAGCGCGACGGCGCCTTGCCATCGCTGTCGACCGGCGCGAAGCCGCCGTCGTGGCAGCGCGCGCGCAGCGGCGAGACGTTGGCGGCCCACTGGCAGTCCGGGCCATCCGGGCGCGTCACGCCCATCCAGCTGCCGCCGGCCTTGAGGTCGCGGCCGGCGATGACTTGCGGGTTTTCTTCCCACGGCCCGGCCGCGGCGCTGGCGCGGTCATAGTATTCGTCGCGGTTGGCGGCGGCGATCAGCGGCACGCCGGGTACCACGCGCCAGGCGAAAACGATCAGGCACATGAGGGGATATCCATGAAGAGTTCAGTATGTCGGGGACCCGCGATCAGCGTGTCCAGGCCGGCAGCGGCGACGGCTTGCGTCAACGCTGCCGTGAAACCAGGCGTGGTGGCGGGGTAGACTTCCATCCACGTCTGCACGCCGTCCGGGCTGTCCGGCCGGCGTTTCAGTTGCGGCGCCACGCCATGCGCGGCAGCCAGTTGCGCCTGTAGCGCGCGCACGCGCGGCAACAGTGCTTCCGCGTCGCCCGTGGCAACGCGGTAATAGACATACAGGTCCATCAGCACCGGTCCGTCACACTTCCAGCTTGTCCAGCACGTAGGGCAGCGGCTGGAACGCCAGCGCGGGGCCGTCCGCGACGCGGGCGCGCACCTCGCCTGCTTCCAGCGCATCGAGCTTCATCTCGACCAGCGCATCGACGCCGCCGCCGCCGTTGGGCGCCGCGTTGACGACCATGCCGCACGGCTGGCCCGGATCGGCCGGCGTGAAGACTTCCGTGCCGGATGCGATCGTGGCATCGTCGATCGTCACCAGCGCCGTGCGGCGTTTCAGCTTGCCCAGGTACTGGCTGCGCGCGACGACTTCCTGGCCCGGGTAGCAGCCCTTCTTGAAGTTCACGCCGCCCAGCAGCTCGAAGTTGATCATCTGCGGCACGAACTGTTCCTGCGTGGCGGCGGTGATCAGCGGCACGCCGGCATGGATATCCGACAGGCGCCACGCCGCGTTGCCACCGACGACCAGCCGGTCGGCCAGTTCCGGCGCCACGGTGGTGGCCGTTTCGGGCGTGGCCAGCCACAGGTAGCGGGGCGCGCCGAACGCATCGGCCACGCGCAGCAGCGTGCCCAGTGGATGGTCCAGCTTCGTGTACGGCGCAGCGGGCAGCGCGTCGAACCAGGTTTGCAGCACCGCTTCGGCCAGCGCGCCGCCCAGGCCCAGCGCCACGCGCTGTTCCGTCACGTCCACCGGCTTGGTCTTGGCGCGCAGCACGAACATCTGCAGCCGCTTCTGGATCGCCGGCTGGATGTCGCGCGCCAGTTGCAGGTAGACGGACTGCTCGTCCTTCCACATCAGGAAGCTTGCCAGCAGACGTCCCTTCGGCGAGCAATAGCCGGCCAGGCGCACTTCGCCGGCCCCCAGGTGCTCGACATCGTTGGTCAGCTGCGAGTGGAGGAACGCGGCCGTATCGTCGCCGCTGAAGGCGATCAGGCCAAGGTCGGTGACCGGGGCCACGAAGCCGGCGGCCAGCGCGGTGCGCGTGGGCGCTTCGGCGGGAGCTGCAAGGAGTTGATTCCAGTTGTTCATATTTTTAGATACTTTGGCTAGATATTGCCCACGAAGGCCCACTCAGTTGCCTGCGAAGGCATTATGATTACGGGCTCATTATAAAGATCCCGCGCCAAACGCGCCGGCCACCCCCAAAACGGGTCGCGCGGCCCCGCGCGGGGAGCATACGACATGGCATTCATAACAAAAACGCTGGCGCTCGGCGTGCTGGTCGCGGCGGCCGCGGCGGGCGGCTTCGCCTGGTGGTCGGAGCAGCCGATCGTTGGCGAGGGAGACAATATCCCGTTCACCATCAACAAGGGCAGCGGCGCCCACGCCGCCGGCCAGCAGATCGCCGAAGCGGGCGTGCCGATCCAGCCGCTCCTGTTCAACCTGCTGGCGCGCTTCACCGGCAAGAGCGGCAAGCTGAAGGCCGGTTCGTACGAACTCAAGCCGGGCACCACGCCGCTGCGGCTGATCGACCAGCTGGTGCGCGGCGAGTTCGCGCAGGAATCGCTGACGATCATCGAAGGCTGGACCTTCCGCCAGATGCGCCAGGCGATCGCCGCCCACAAGGGCCTCAAGCACGATACGGTGGGCCTGTCGGACACCCAGCTGATGGAAAAACTCGGTTCCGAGTACAAGCAGCCGGAAGGGCTGTTCTTCCCCGACACCTACCTGTTCGCCAAGGGCTCGTCGGAACTGCAGATCTACAAGCAGGCCCACACGGCGCTGCTGCAGCACCTCGATGCCGCGTGGGCGCAGCGCGCCGCCGACCTGCCGTATGCGGACAAGTACCAGGCGCTGACGATGGCCTCGATCGTCGAAAAGGAAACCGGGCAAAAGGCCGAGCGGGCGATGATCGCCGCGGTCTTCGTCAACCGCCTGAAGCTGGGCATGATGCTGCAGACCGACCCCACCGTCATCTACGGCCTGGGCGAGAAATTCGACGGCAATATCCGCAAGAAGGACCTGGAAACGGACACCCCGTACAATACCTACACGCGCAACGGCCTGCCGCCGACGCCGATCGCGCTGCCGGGCGTGCAATCGCTGGGTGCCGCGCTGGCGCCGGCCAGGACGACGGCATTGTATTTCGTCGCCCGCGGCAACGGCACGAGCCATTTTTCCGATAACCTGACCGATCACAACCGGGCGGTCAACCAGTACCAGCGCAAGCAATGAGTGGAAGGGCAATGGATGGGAAGTCTAAGAGCGGGGAGTCGATGAGCCAGGAGTTGATGAGCCAGGAGTCGATGAGCGGGGAGATCGTGAACCAGCATAACCCGGCGGCACGCGGCAAGTTCATCACGTTCGAGGGGATCGACGGTGCCGGCAAGTCCACGCACATCCAGTACGTGGGTGAGCTGATCCGTGCCCGCGGCGTGGAGCTGGTCAGTTCCCGCGAACCGGGCGGCACGCCGCTCGGCGAGAAGCTGCGCGAACTGGTGCTGCACGAAGCCATGCACCTGGAAACGGAAGCGCTGCTGGTCTTCGCCAGCCGCCGCGAACACATCGCCCAGGTGATCGAGCCGGCATTGGCGCGCGGCGCCTGGGTCATTTCCGACCGCTTCACCGACGCCAGCTTCGCCTACCAGGGCGGCGGCCGGGGACTGGAACTCGTCAAGCTCGACACGCTGGCCAACTGGGTGCACCCGGAACTGTGGCCGGACCTGACGATCCTGTTCGACGTACCGCTCGAGGTGGCGCGGGCCCGGCTCGACGCCACCCGCCAGCTCGACAGGTTCGAGCAGGAAAAGGCCGACTTCTTCCTGGCCGCGCGCAACGAGTACCTGCGCCGCGCCGCGCAGGAACCGCGGCGCTTCCGGGTGATCGATTCCACCCAGCCGATCGATGCGATCCGCGTACAGCTGGCGGCCATCGTCGCCGCACTGGAGTGACCATGGAAACGACTTCCGCGATCTATCCGTGGCAACGCGATGCGTGGCAGACCTTGCAGCAGGTGCGCCAGCGCCTGCCCCACGCGGTGCTGTTCCACGGCCCGGCCGGCATCGGCAAGGCCGACTTCATCGAGCATTTCGCCCAGTCGCTGCTGTGCGAGAACGTGCGCGCCGACGGACACCCGTGCAACGCGTGCGCGTCGTGCGGCTGGTTCGTCCAGCAAAGCCACCCGGATTTCCGGCGCATCCGACCCGAAGCACTCGAGGAGGATGGCGCGGGCGAGGGCGAGGAGGGCGAGGAAAAGAAGAAGAGCAAGGCGCCTTCCAAGGAAATCAAGATCGAGCAGGTGCGCTCGCTGGCCGATTTCATGAACATTTCCACGCACCGGCAAGGCTTGCGCGTGGTGGTGCTGTACCCGGCCGAGGCGCTGAACATGCCGGCCTCGAATGCGCTGCTGAAGACGCTGGAAGAACCGCCGCCGGGCACCGTGTTCCTGCTGTCGTCGAACAGCCTGGACCGCCTGCTGCCGACCATCCTGTCGCGCTGCCGCAAGTTCGCGCTGGCGATGCCGCCCCACGCCGAGGCGCTGGCCTGGCTGGAATCGCAGGGCGTGGCGCAGGCCGATGGCTGGCTGAGCGAGCAGGGCGGCGCACCGCTGGCCGCGCTGGCCCAGGCGGAAACCGGCAGCCGCGAGGACATGGACACGCTGCTGCAGTACCTGGCCCACCCGTCGGTCGAGAATGCGCTGCGCACGGCAGACAGAATGCAGAAGGTGCCGCTGACGTCCGTGGTGGCGTGGCAGCAGCGCTGGCTGTACGACCTGTTCTCGCTGAAGCTGTCCGGCCGGATCCGTTACTATCCCCGCTACCAGCGCGAGCTGAAGGGGCTGGCGGACCGGGTGCCGGTGTCCGGCCTGCTGGCGGCGATCAAGAGCACGGCCGAGCGGCGCGCCACGTCGGACCATCCGCTGTCGCCGAAGCTGTTCCTGGAAGACCTGCTGCTCGACTATACGTCGTGCTGCCGCTGACGATGCCTGACTGAAGATGCCGGACTGAAGATGCCTGAATGACGATGCATGAGTGACGATGGACCGATGCCGATGATGGACAAGTGCCGATGAGTACCGTACCTCCCGATCCGAATGCAGCCGGCAACGCCGGGCCGGCCACCCGGCCGGCCGTGCTGTCGCTGGCCATCAAGGAAAAGGCGGCCCTGTACGCGGCCTACATGCCCTTCCTGAAGAACGGCGGCATCTTCGTGCCCACCACGCGCAGCTACCGCATCGGCGACGAGATCTACCTGATCCTGTCGCTGATGGATGACCAGAACAAGTACCCGATCGCCGGCAAGGTCGTGTGGATCACGCCGGCGGGTGCCAACAACAACAAGGCGCAGGGCATCGGCGTCCATTTCCCGGACGACGAAGCGGGCCAGCGCACCCGCGCGCGCATCGAGGAAATCCTCGGCGCGGCCCTGCGCTCTTCGCGCGCCACCCATACACTGTAACCGCCGGCCTCCGGGTCTTTCGCCACATGTCTTTCCTACACCGTCTCGCCACTCTCGACGACCTGCCAGCCATCGTCGCCATCTACAACAGCACCATCGCGTCGCGCGAAGTCACCGCCGATACCGAACCGGTCTCCGTCGAGTCGCGCCTGAACTGGTTCCATGAACACCAGCCCGAGCGCCGCCCGCTGTGGGTCATCGAACGCGCCGGCGACGCCTCGGCGCACCCTGAGATCCTCGGCTGGATCTCGTATTCGAATTTTTATGGCCGCCCGGCCTATTCGGGCACGGCCGAGGTGTCGATCTACATCCACGAAGCGTGGCGCGGCAAGGGCATCGGCAAGTACGCCCTGAGCGAAGCGATCGCCTTCGCGCCGGAAGTGAAGGTCCATACCGTGCTCGGCTTCATCTTCGGCCACAACGGCGCCAGCCTGGCCCTGTTCCGCAAGTTCGGCTTCGAGGAATGGGCCCACTTCCCCCGCGTCGCCAACCTGGACGGCGTCGAACGCGACCTGATCATCCTGGGCAAGCGCGTCGCCTGAACCCGGCTGTTGCAGCGGTACCCGAAAACCGGTGACAGGCTCCGATTATCGGGAAACATTTCCTGGAAAACGGTGCCAATCACTAATGCGGTTAAGTTAGCGTTACCTGACACATTGGAAGCGCATGCATTCACCCCAGCCCTTCGCCGTTGGGGTGCGGCTTAACTTAACGGCATCAGCGCCTGTCACCGGTTTTCGTGGATCGGCTACAATCGACCCATGTTCATCGATTCACACTGCCACATCGACTTCCCGGAGCTGGCAGCCCGGATGCCGGAAATCCGCGCGAAAATGGCGGAAAACAGGGTGACGCATGCGCTGTGCGTGTCCGTCGACTTGCCGGACTTTCCCCGCGTGCTCGCGCTGGCCGAGCAGTTCCCCAATTTCTACGCGTCCGTCGGCGTGCATCCCGATTACGAAGACACGCCCGAACCCACTGTCGAGCAGCTCGTCGAGCTGGCCAGGCACCCGAAGATCGTCGCGATCGGCGAAACCGGCCTCGATTATTACCGGCTGGAAGGCGACCTGGAATGGCAGCGCGAGCGCTTCCGCACGCATATCCGCGCCTCCCGCGCAGCGAAGAAGCCCCTGATCATCCACACCCGGTCGGCCAGCGAAGACACCATCCGCATCATGGCCGAGGAGGGCGCCGGCACCGACCAGGGCGGCGTGGCAGGCGTGATGCACTGCTTTACCGAATCGCTCGACGTAGCCCGCGCCGCGATGGCGATGGGTTTCTATATCTCGTTCTCGGGCATCGTCACTTTCAAGAGCGCCAGGGACTTGCAGGCCGTGGCGCTGGAAGTACCGCTGGACAGGATGCTGATCGAGACGGATTCGCCCTACCTGGCGCCGGTGCCTTACCGCGGCAAGACGAACGAACCGGGCTACGTGGCCCACGTGGCCGAGTTCATCGCGAAGCTGAAAGGTGTCACGGTCGACGAAGTGGCGGCGGCCACCAGCGCCAACTTCTTCAAGCTGTTCGCGGCGGCGGAGGCCTGATGCGGATCTCGCTGCGGGGCCTCGCCAAGCGGCTGCGCAAACTGCGCGCCCGGCTGCGCAACCGGATCGCGCTGCGCCTCGGCGTGGCCACGGTGGCCGTCGCTTCCGTGTTCTCGCCCGCGCCGGCCACCGCCGACGATGCCGTGTCGTTCTTCCGCGCCGCGCAGGTCAACGACGCCGGCCGCATCAAGCCGCTGCTGGCGCGCGGCCTCGATCCCAATGAGCGCGACCCCGAACGGGGCGAGACCGGGATGATCGTCGCGCTGCGCAACGATGCCATGGATGTCTTCGCATTGCTGCTGGCGCAACCGAAGATCGACCTCGAAGCGCAGGCCGGCAACGGCAACACCGCGCTGATGATGGCCGCGTTCAAGAACAACATGCCGGCCGTGAAGGCGCTGCTGGCCAAGGGCGCGCAGGTCAACCGCCCCGGCTGGACGGCGCTGCACTACGCCGCGGCGGCCGGCGCGCTCGACATCATGCGCCTGCTGCTGGAACGTCACGCCTACATCGACGCCGACTCGCCGACCAAGGTCACGCCGCTGATGCTGGCCGCGCGCGAAGGCCAGGAAGACGCCGTCAAGCTGCTGCTGAAGGAAGGCGCCGACGCCAGCCTGCGCGATGCCGGCTTCCGCAGCGATGCCGCCGAATTCGCCGAGCGGGCGGACAAGCCGTGGATCGCCAAGGCGATCCGCCAGCACCAGGCCGAGCAGGTCATGTCGCGCTGACCCGCGCGGCCCGGCGCACCAGTCATCCAATCCGGGCCGCCGGCTCAAGCTCGGCCAATCAAGCCCGCCGAATTAAGCCATTTTTCCCGCCGACCTCCGCGTTTTGCCGGAGCCGCTCGTTGCACATAATGTCGCTGTCGCCACGAGAAGGAAATGCCATGCTGTCGGAACGCGAGCTTGAGAGCTGCTACCTGGGCCAGTTCATCCCCGTCCACTACCATCACAACATGCTGATGGACACCAACCGCATGCACAATTTCCGTGCCGCGATCGCGCACGTGGTGCAACCCGGCATGAAGGTGCTGGAGCTGGGCGGCGGTACCGGGGCGCTGTCGTTCTTCGCGGCGCAGCGGGCCGACAAGGTCTATTGCATCGACTTCAACCCCGACATGGTGCAGGAAGCGCGCCGCTTCCTCGCCCTGAACCGCTGCGCCGGCAAGGTGGAGGTGATCCATGCCGATGCCTTCGAATACCTGCCGCCCGAGCCGGTCGATGTCGTCATCTGCGAGATGCTGCACGTGGCCATGCTGCGAGAAAAGCAGGTGGAACTCATCGAGAACTTCAAGCGCCGCTACCTGCAGAAGTTCGGCGGCCCGCTGCCCGTGTTCCTGCCCGAGGCGGTGCTGATGGCGGCCCAGCCGATGCAGCAGGAATACGACTTCGAAGGCTTCCATGCGCCGATCGTGCAATTCCAGCAGCCCGGCGCCGCGCATCCCGGCACGGTGGAGATGGCCCAGCCGGCCGTGTATTCGGTGATCGATTTTACCCAGGCGAACGACACCAGCTACAGCTGGGAAGGCAAGTTCGTCATCGACCGCGACGGTACCGTCAGTGCCATCCGCTTCATCACCAAGACCATCCTGTCCGTCGTGCAGGAGCGCGCCACCACGATCGACTGGCTGAATCACTTCATGTCGCTGCCGCTGGAACAGCCCGTCGCGGTCAAGGCCGGCGACGTGCTGCAGGTGGGTTTCGCCTACCGCGCCGGCGGCTCGATCCCGTCCCTGCAGGCCCGCCTCACGGCCCGCCTGCTGTACCAGGCCGCGTTGCAGCCGCAGGTCGTCGCCTACGCCTGAAGTGCGGGCCACCCGGCCACGCGATTCATCCCCGTTTTTCTACGTTCGGTCGGCCTATCCGGCGATCCGTCGCGCCGCCGTGGAGGGCAGCCTCCGCGGCTGGCACCATGGCGTTTCGATCATTGTCGCGAGGACGCCATGCTGGGCTTTATCCTGTGGTTGGTGCTGTTGCTGCTCTGCTGGCCGCTCGCCCTGCTGGCGCTGCTGCTGTACCCGGTGCTGTGGCTGCTGTTGCTGCCGTTCCGGCTGATCGGCATCGGTGTCGATGCCGTCTTCGAGCTGCTGCGCGCGGTGGTGATGCTGCCGGCTCGCGTGCTGGGCGGCGGCCGCCGGTGAGGTGCGTGAACCGCGGCGCGCACGCACGCACTCTGGCATCGCTGCTCCCGGTAGCAGCAATCACCGTTCTGCTGTCGGGCTGTGCATCGGTCCCGCCACCGGATGTCACGGCGCTGGATATGCCTGAAGCGCTGGCGATCCTGGCGAAACAACACAAGGTCTGCGGCGTCGCAGTGGCCGTCATCCGGCAGCGCAAGCTGGAGACGGTCCATGCCGCGGCGGGTTGCCGGGCGGCGCCGCCGCCCGGCGCGGACAGCGTGTTCCAGGCGGCTTCCCTCAGCAAACCCTTGTTTGCCTATGCGGTCCTGCAACTGGCGCGGGAAGGAAAACTGGATCTTGATGCGCCGCTGGCAGGCTATCTGCCGCAAGGCTACCGGCATCGGCATGCACCGTTGAAGCCGGAGCCTGCCGAAGTGGTCACCGATCCCCGGCTGCAGGCGGTCACCGCCCGGATGGTGCTGAACCACACCGCCGGCTTGCCGAACTGGGCTTCCGGGCCATTGCGCTTCGATGCGGCGCCCGGCACGCGATGGCAATACTCCGGCGAAGGCTACGTGCTGTTGCAGCGTGCCGTGGAAGCCGTCACCGGCCAGCTACTCGACCGGTTCATGGCATCCCGGCTGTTCGAGCCGCTGGCCATGCGCCACAGCGCGTATGTGCTCGATGAGCGCCTCGCGCCCCAACTGCTGGGCGGCACCAAGGCGAACGGGGCTCCCAGGAAGACCCTGGCGCTGCAGGAAGCCAATGCGGCTTTTTCCCTGCACACGAGCGCGGCGGACTACGGGAGGTTCCTTGCCGCGCTGCTGCACGATGGCGCGGCGATGCAGCAGGTCACCGCGTCGCCCGTTCCCGTCGATGCGGACCTGGCACTCGACTGGGGCCTCGGCTGGGGCATCGAGCGTGGCCGGGACGATGCGTATATCTGGCAATGGGGTAACAATCCCGGCTACCGAGCCTTCGCCATCGCCTCGCTCGGCACGGGAGATGGCCTGGTCATGCTGACCAGCAGCGAGAATGGCCTGGCATTGGCCGAACCGCTGACCGGGCGAATCCTGCCCGGCGAGCACAAGCTTTTCCAGTCTCCCGTGCTGGGCGTGGACGTCCTTACCCTGCTGTGCAACTCGGTGCGGCTGTGCCTGTAGGCTGAGCTCGGGATGCGCTGCCGCACAGGCCTCAGAACCCGACCAGGAAGCCGGCGCCCAGCGACATCTGCGAGTAGTTGTAGTCGATCAGGCTCTGGCCATAGCCGGAGAAGAATTGCACGTAGCCCTTCAGGTTCGAGCGCAGCGGCATCGCCCAGCCCAGCTGCAGCGCGCCGTGGTCGGTATGCAGGTTGCGCCGCGCCATCAGCGAGTATTCGTTGCCACCGTCGCGGTAGACGAAGCGCACGTCGCCATGGCCCATGAAATCGGTGATGTCGAGGTTGTCGTTATCCGAGCGCGAATTGTCCAGCCGCTTCCAGATCCGCGCCGTCACGGCCAGCTTGCCGTATTCGCCGCCCAGTTCCGCGTAGGCGCGGTTCCAGCTGCGCGACAGCGTCGCGGTCTGGCCATTGGACTGGTGCACGAAGCCCAGCCCCGCGTAGCGGAAGTCGAAGCCGCCCAGCCGCTTGCCGATCGGCGCGATCGCCATCACTTCCGGCTGGTAGTTGGTTTCGCGGAACGGGCTCGATTCATCGCGGTTGTAGGCCTGCCAGAAGCTTTGCTGCGTGTAGCCGAACCACAGATCGACCGGCGAGCCGGCGATCGATTCCAGCATCTTCATCTTGAACGACAGCTGGTACGCCAGTTCCACGTGCTTGGCGTCGATGCCGCCCGGCGTGACCTCGTTGAAGGGGGCGTTGTTGGTGCTGTTGCTGTAGTTCGCCAGCAGCAGGTAGGTGTCGCGGTGCGGCCGGAAGTTGAAGACGCCGCGCTTGCTGTCCTGGTCCAGCTCCCACAGGGGCACCTGCACCGACACCACCGGCTTCTCCGCCGCCGGTGCGGCAGGTTCGGCCGTCTTCGCCACTTGCCCTCCGGGGAAGGCGCCTTGCTGCTGGTCCGGATTGGCGGCGGCCGCCGGCGGCGGATCCTTCGGCCGGTTGACCAGCGCATCGTAGCAACCGAGGCGCTCGGTCGGATCGGACATCATCGAGCAGCGGCCCATGGCGGGATCGATCGCGGCCGGCGCGTCCTGCGCGCCGGCGACGCAAGGGGAGAGGGCCAGCATGGCCGAAAGGCAGGGGGCAAAATGTTTTTTCATTGTCATGATCTTGTTTTTGGGCATCGCGCGAGTATATGCAGAATGGCAACCGTCGGTCGCACGGCTGCGCTTGAAAAAAAGAAACCGGCCGCCAGCTTCGCCGACCCGATGCTGCTACAATTTTTGAGCGCGACCACGCGGTCGCGCCGTCCAAGGAGAATGCCATGAGCCGCAAGACCCCCATCGAGCGCTACCGGAATATCGGCATCAGCGCCCACATCGACGCCGGCAAGACCACCACCACCGAGCGCATCCTGTTCTACACGGGTGTCAACCACAAGATCGGCGAGGTGCACAACGGCGCGGCCACCATGGACTGGATGGAGCAGGAACAGGAACGCGGCATCACCATCACGTCGGCGGCCACCACGGCCTTCTGGCGCGGCATGGCCGGCAATTTCCCGGAACACCGCATCAACATCATCGACACGCCGGGCCACGTCGATTTCACGATCGAGGTGGAACGCTCGATGCGCGTGCTCGACGGCGCCGTGATGGTCTACGACGCCGTGGGCGGCGTGCAGCCGCAGTCGGAGACCGTGTGGCGCCAGGCGAACAAGTACAAGGTGCCGCGCATCGCCTTCGTCAACAAGATGGACCGCGTGGGCGCCGACTTCTTCCGCGTGCAGCAGCAGATCCGCGACCGCCTGAAGGGCAACGCCGTGCCGATCCAGATCCCGGTCGGCGCCGAGGACCACTACCAGGGCGTGATCGACCTCGTGAAAATGCGCGCGATCATCTGGGACGATGCCAGCCAGGGCGTGAAGTTCACCTACGAGGACATCCCGGCCGACCTGCGGGAACTGGCGCAGAAGTGGCACGACAACCTGGTGGAAGCGGCCGCCGAAGCGACACCGGAACTGACCGAGAAATACCTGAACGGCGACACGCTGTCCGAAGCCGAGATCAAGACGGCGCTGCGGGCCCGCACGGTGCGCGGCGAGATCGTGCCGATGCTGGCCGGCAGCGCGTTCAAGAACAAGGGCGTGCAGGCGATGCTGGATGCGGTGGTCGAATATCTGCCGTCGCCGCTCGATGTGCCGGCGATCGCCGGCCACGACGAGGACGACAACGAGATCGAACGCCATCCGAGCGACTCGGATCCGTTCGCCGCGCTGGCATTCAAGATCATGACCGATCCCTTCGTCGGCCAGCTGGCGTTCTTCCGCGTGTATTCGGGCGTGGTGAACTCGGGCGACACCGTGTACAACCCGACCAAGGGGCAGCGCGAGCGGCTGGGCCGCATCCTGCAGATGCATGCCAACGAGCGCAAGGAAATCAAGGAAGTGTTTGCCGGCGACATCGCCGCGGCCGTCGGCCTGAAGGGCGTGACCACCGGCGACACGCTGTCCAATCCCGACCACGTGATCGTGCTGGAAAAGATGGTGTTCCCGGAACCGGTGATCTCGCAGGCGGTGGAGCCGAAGACCAAGGCGGACCAGGAAAAGATGGGCATTGCGCTGTCCCGCCTGGCGCAGGAAGACCCGTCGTTCCGCGTGCATACCGACGAGGAATCGGGGCAGACCATCATGGCCGGCATGGGCGAGCTGCACCTGGAAATCCTTGTCGACCGGATGAAGCGCGAATTCGGCGTCGAGGCTTCGGTGGGCAAGCCGCAGGTGGCCTACCGGGAAACCATCCAGAAGGCCGTGGCCGATGTCGAGGGCAAGTTCATCAAGCAGTCCGGCGGCAAGGGCCAGTATGGCCACGTGGTGCTGAAGCTGGAACCGCTCGAACCGGGCAAGGGCTATGAATTCGTCGATGCGATCAAGGGCGGCGTGGTGCCGCGCGAATTCATCCCGGCGGTCGACAAGGGCATCACCGAAACGCTGCGCTCGGGCGTGCTGGCCGGCTATCCGGTGGTGGACGTGCGCGCGACGCTGACGTTCGGCTCCTACCACGACGTCGACTCGAACGAGAATGCGTTCCGGATGGCCGGCTCGATGGCGTTCAAGGACGGCATGCGCCGCGCCGATCCGCAACTGCTGGAACCGATCATGGATGTCGAGGTCGAGACGCCCGAGGAATTCATGGGCAACGTGATGGGCGACCTGACGACGCGGCGCGGGATGGTGCAGGGCATGGACGAGATCCCCGGCGGCGGCGGCAAGCTGGTGCGCGCGCTGGTGCCGCTGGCCGAGATGTTCGGCTATTCCACGACCCTGCGCTCGCTGACGCAGGGCCGCGCCACGTACACGATGGAGTTCAAGCACTACGCCGGCGTGCCGAAGCATATCCTCGAGCAGATCGCGACGACGAAGATCAGGGCCTGACGAAGAGCTGTGTAGAGACGCGCCAAGACCCGGGGCAACCCCGGGTTGTCATCGCGGCGCTCTGCCGCGCGACGTTATGCCCCCGCACCCGGCCGGGACCGCATGAACCCACCGGGTGCCGCCACCGACGCTGCCGAGGGGCACAAGAAATTTCACGCCTTGCCAGCATGGACCTACATCCGGATCGGAATACACCCAATAGGCTCCGACCCCGGACGGGGCTAGGATTGAAGGTCGGGCCACTAGTGCTGCCGCACGGCGCCGGATTGGCCAGCACATTTGTGATATCCAGCCTATTCGCGACATCAAACTAATTCACCAAGCCAAGGAGAAACGATGAAACGACTACTTACCCTCGCGGTCGTCGCCGCGGGCAGCGCCTATCTCGCCAAGTACCTGAAGAGCAAGGGCAATGCCCAGGCCGGCTCGACGGCGCGCGAGGAAATCACCGTCGACGTGCCGGTGCGCACGGCCTACGACCAGTGGACGCAGTTCGAGGAGTTCCCGAAATTCATGAGCAGCGTGCATGAGATCCGCCAGCTGGACGACAAGCGGCTGCACTGGAAGGCCGACGTGCTGGGCAAGCCGATCGAATGGGATGCCGAGATCGTCGAGCAGATCCCCGACAAGCGCATCGCCTGGCGCAGCACCACCGGCACGCCGAACAGCAGCGTGGTGCGCTTCGAGCCGCAAGGTGCTTCGCGCACCAAGATCGTGCTGGAGATGAGCTATACGCCGACCGATGCGGTGGAATCGGCCGGCGACCTGATCGGCGCGGTCGGCCTGGAAGCGCGCAACAACCTGAAACGCTTCAAGGAACTGATCGAATCGCGCGGCAAGGAAACCGGCGCGTGGCGCGGCACGATCCAGGAGGGTCCGGACGGTCCCCGGGTCACGCATTGATTTGACGCACTAATCCAATGCACTGACCGGACGTACTGAAAGAAATGCCGGGCGTTCGCCCGGCATTCACTTCCCCAGCAGCCTGGCGAACTCCTCGGCCGGCAATGGCCGCCCGTACAGGTAGCCCTGGCCCTGCTCGCAACGCAGCAGTTTCCAGGAACTTCGCTTCCTCTTCCGTCTCGATCCCCTCGGCGACCACCTTCAGTTCCAGCGTGTGCGCCAGTTGCACGATGGTCTGCACCATGCCCATGTAGTTGGCATCCTGCGTCATCTTGACCACGAACGAGCGGTCGATCTTCAGCACGTCCACCGGCAGCGTGACGAGGTAGGCCAGCGACGAGTAGCCGGTGCCGAAGTCGTCGATCGCCACCGGCACGTGCAGTTCGCGCACGCGGTTGAGGATATCCACCACGCGGCGCTGGTCGGCCACCAGGCCGCTTTCCGTGACCTCGATCGACAATGGCTTCAACGCCGCCTCGGCGGTGTTGAGCGCCCGTTCGATGTCGTCGAACAGCGAATCGCAGCGGAACTGCGCCGGCGCCACATTGACGGCGATCTGCGGCGGCTTCAGCCCGGCGTCGTGCCAGGCGCGCCAGTCTTCCATCGCCTGCTGCATCACGTTGCGGCCCACCTGCGTGACGAGGCCGCTGCGTTCCAGCACGGGCACGAACTCCGTGGGCTGGATCAGGCCGCGCTGAGGGTGGCGCCAGCGCACCAGCGCTTCGGCACCGGCCAGCTTGCCGGTCTTCAGGTCGATCTTCGGCTGGTAGAAGTTGACGAATTCGCCGCGCTCGACCGCCTCGCGCAATTCCGCCTCCATGCTGATCTGGCGCGCCAGCGCATGGTCGGCGTCGCGGTCGTAGAAGCCGATCTGCTCTTCCTGCGCGCGCGAGCCGGCCAGCGCATCCCAGGCCTTGACCAGCAGTTCGTCGGCACTGGTGCCGTCCTCGGGCAGCATGGCCGCGCCCACGTTCACGGTGCACCAGATCTTGTGCTGGTCGACCTGATAGGAACCCTCCAGCAGCGGAATGATCGTGTCGCGCGCGTACTTGCGCGGCGAGCGTTCCTCGTCGTCCGGATAGAACAGCGCGAAGCGGCCGATGCCCACGTGGGACAGCGCCATCCGGTCCGCCACCTTTTCCCTCAGGCGCTGCGCCACCTGCCGCATCAGCCCGATCGCTGCCGTGTTGCCATACGCGGAGCTGATCTCGTCGAAGCGGTTGATGTTGATGAGCAGGACCGTGCCGCTGGCATTGACGGCGGCCAGCCCGGCGATTTCCTCGTCGAAGTGCAGGCGGCTGGGCAGGCCGGACAGCGCGTTGGTGCGCGCCAGCCGGAACAGTTCCTGCGCGTTGACCAGGCGCTCGATGCCGAAGCTCAGTTCATTGCCCAGTTCGCCCGCCCGTTCGCGATAGAAATGGTCGAAGAAGGCCGGCCGGTGCGAGTAGAACGAGATCACCCCCCAGCACTTGCTGTTGACGAACAGGGGGATCGCCATGGACGAGGCCACGCGGTGGCCGGCGCCGGGCTGGTGGTTCGACACCTGCAGCCGGCCGCTCGCCGCCGCAGCGGCGGCCAGTTCGGGCGGAAACCAGTCCGCCACCACCTCGGCAGGGGATGCGCCGTCCCGCTCGTGCCAGCGGTGCTCGGTGCCGTCGCGGGCGGCGGATGTGAACAGTTCCAGGGCGCCGCTGGCGTCATTGACGCGGCGGATGTCGACGATTTCCAGGCCCGGCTGGTGGCAGGCGAAGCGGCAGGTATCCATGCACAGCGCGTCCAGCGTCTTGGCGCGGGTAATGATGGCGGACAGGCGCGACAGCAGCACGTAGAAATTGTCGTGCCGGATCAGCGCGCGTTCCTTTTCCACCTCGGTGGTCATGTCGATCGCCGAGCCGCCGAGGAAGGGCTCGCCTCCCACGTCGATGGGAAACTTGTGCACCAGCCAGTGGCGGGTACCGTCGTGCGAGGTTTCCATCGTCTTGATGGTTTCGCCGTTTTCCAGCACGGCGCGGTCCTGTTCTTCCAGGCTGTGCCGAATGTCTTCCGGCCAGAAGTGGCTGTCGTCCATGCCGACCACGGTCGGCACGCCGAAGAAGCCGTGCAGGGCGGCGTTGCCCATCACGTAGCTGCCATGGCGATCCTTGATCCACAGCGGGGAAGGGGAGTGCTCGGCGAAGCCGGACAGGAAGCTCTCGGCGCGCGCCAGCTTGCGCTTCAGTTCACGGCAGGCCGCCGCGGTGGCGGCGAGGTCGGCCAGGGCCTGGCGCTGCTCGGCGCCCATCGCGGCCGGCGCGCAGGCCAGCAGGGCGCTTTCGTCGGCCAGGGCCTGCGGCGGCACGCTGGCGCCACACACGTAGCCGGCCAGGCGCACCAGTTCGGCCGGCAAGCCATCCTGCTCGCCCTCGACCGGCAGCGCCTGTTGTTCCTGGGGGGCGATATGGTTCATATTGGCATTCGTTTCACATCATCCCATCGTGGCACCCCGCGCCGCGGTCGTCCTGCCACTTTGGGGGGAGCGGGTGTCAATCCTTGAGCTTGAACTTCAGCTGGATGGTCAATGCGCCGTGCAGGCGATCCTTGTACGACGGTACGATAGCAAAGTTCACCCCCACCCGTTGGTACTCCACGCTGACGACGGGAATCAGCGCCGGGAACCAGCCGCCGTCGCGGTGCTTCGGATAGCCGTCGAACGCGCCGACCACGGCGCCCAGCCGGAACGGCCCCAGCGAGAAAGGCTGGTAGTAGATGCCGGCATAGTTCGAGATGGCCCGGTCGCTGTTGCGGAAACGTCCCGCCGTGGCCGACGCCACCGTGGAAAAGCGGTATTCGGCGCCGATGCCCGGGTTCGTATCGTCCAGCCCTTCGCCGCGGTCGAAGTGATACGAGTAAAAGCCGGGATTCACCCACAGCTCGCTGCGCGACTGCGATTCGATGACGCCGAACGGATTGGCGTGCGCCCCCGCCTGTGCAAGCGTCAGCATGGCTCCCAGCAGTGCGTATTTCATGCCATTTTCCCCAGATTGTTAATAGCGCGGCAATTATAGCGAGAGCGCAAGCATGGCGCGCTCTTTCGGTGAATTCGATGCACGTTTGATGGCGGTAAAACACTTGGCGATTGGAAATTGACTGCCTGCGAGCAATCCATGACAGTGGGAGCCCCACATGACAGGGAGTCCCCCATGAAGATGCAGACGATGGTGATTTGCGCTGCCGTTTCCGTATTGACGGCTTGCGCGTCGACGACGAAGCCGGGCACGGTCGGCGTCCAGCGGCAGCAGCTGATGCTGGTATCGGCCGAGAAAGTGGAGCAGATGGCGCTGGTGAACTACACGCAGCAGAACCGCGATGCCCAGACCCGGGGCAAGCTGGTCACGAAAGGCGCCGAGTATGCGCGGCTGAAGAAGATCGCCGACCGCCTGCAGGCACACGTGACGTCGTTCCGCGACGACGCGGCGAAATGGAACTGGCAGCTGGCGCTGATCGACGCGCCGGTGATCAACGCCACCTGCGCGCCGGGCGGCAAGATCACGTTCTACACGGGCCTGGTCCGCACGCTGAAGCTGACCGACGACGAGATCGCCATCATCATGGGCCACGAGATTGCCCATGCACTGCGCGAGCATGGCCGCGAGCGCGTCTCGCGCGCCTACGCGCAAAACGCGCTGAGCACCACGGCGCTGATGGCGGCGCCGAACAGCCAGGCGCAGATCGAGGCGGCCAACACGGTGGCGCATTACCTGTACACGCTGCCGAACTCGCGCCAGAACGAATCGGAGGCCGACGCGATGGGCCTGGAACTGGCGGCGCGCGCCGGTTACCGCCCGGAAGCGTCGGTAGCCGTGTGGCGCAAGATGCAGGCGCTGGACAAGAAAGCGGGAGACAGGAAGGCCGGTGACAGCGAGCCGGCCGAGTTCACGTCGACCCATCCGTCGCACGACACGCGGATCGCCGACCTGACGGCGATGCTGCCGAAGGTGACACCGCTCTACCAGGCCGCGGCGCCGCAGGCCGCAGGCAAGCAGACGGTGGCGAAACAGGCGGCCACGAAGCGGTAAAGCTGGTTACGCCAGCCGCAGTTCCCAGTAACCCACGTCCACCCAGCGGCCGAACTTGAAGCCCACTTCACCGAAGTGGGCGACTTTTTTGTATCCCAGCTTTTCATGCAGCGCCACGCTGGCCTGGTTCGGCAGCGCGATGCCGGCGATCGCCAGGTGGCAACCGTGGGCGCGCAGCCGTTCGAGCAGGGCCTCGTACAAGGCCGTGCCGTACCCCTTCCTCTCGCTGCCCAGTGCCAGGTAGACCGACGTCTCCACCGAATGGCGGTAGGCGTGACGTACGCGCCACTTCGTCGCGTACGCATAGCCGGCGATCGCGCCATCGGCACCCTCCAGCACCAGCCACGGCAAGCCGCCATCCTGCACGGCGGCGATGCGGTCCCGCATGTCATCCGCCGTCACGGCATCTTCCTCGAAGCTGATGGCCGTGCCGGTAATGTACGGGTTGTAGATGGCGGCGACGGCGGCGCCATCGCCCGAGTGGGCGTCGCGGATCAAGCGCGCGGGCGCTGCTTGTGGAACACCATCGGGCTGTACGGCACGGCCGACGGCGGCGGCGAGTTCAGGATGCCCGGCTTCATCGCGCCGACCACGTGCATCTCGCACGGCTTGCAGTCGAAGCGCAGCGTATAGGTCTCGCTGCCGGAGACCAGCGTCATCGGCTCGGCCTTGACCTGCCCCTGCACGCCCTGCACGCCCTTGGCCTGTTTCGGGCACAGGTTGAACGAGAAGCGCAGGCAGTGCTTGGTGATCATCAGCGGTACTTCGCCCGCTTCCTCGTGCGCCTCGTAGGCGGCGGCGATCATCTGCACGCCATGCTTGTGGTAGAACGCGCGGGCCTTCTCGTTGTACACATTGGCCAGGTACGTGAGCTGCGTGTCCGGGTAGACCGCCGGCGGTTCGGCCGGCGCCTTGCGCGGCGGGCGTTCCCACGCGGCGAGCCGGGCCGCTTCGTGGGCGGCGATGGCGTCGCGGCGCAGCGCATTGATCGCGCCGGACGGCACGAACCACGGCTGCGACAGCTTCAGCTCGATACTGCCGGCTTCGAACATCGTGTTGCCCAGCTTGCCCAGGCTGGTGCGCAGCGCCGCCTCGGCCTGCGCCGCCTGCTGGGCGGGCTGCAATGCCAGCGCCGCGGAGGTCGCGCTGGCGATGCCGTCTTCGTCGGTGACCGACAAGGTCAACCCATCCGCACGCTCGGACAGCACCAGGTGGACGCTGACCTTGCGTTCCGACGATTTCTTCGCCAGCGCGGCTTCCCACTGGTGGTCGCGGTTGCGGTGCACTTCGGTGCCGACCTTCAGGCCGGCGAGGGTGGCCATCGGCTCGTTGGGGAACACGCGCCAGCGCTGGCCTTCCTCGTTCTCTCCCAGCTTTTCCACGGTATTGGCCTGCACCCCGGCGGACGCGCGCTTGACCATGAAGTTCAGGCCATCGCCGTTGGCCATCGGCGCATCGGTCAGCAAGTCGAAATGGTCGCCGCCCAGCCGGGTCACGGTGCCCAGCTTCACGCCCAGGTATTTCGGCGAATCGAAGGCGCCGATATCGTCCTGGCGGCCGCCGGCAAAGTAATCGGTATGGCCGCGGTGGAAGTTCTTGTCCACGTCCGGCGTGAACAGCACCTGGGTGCGGCCGCTCGACGCGCGGACGAACTCGGTGCGGCGTTCCAGGATCTCGTCCAGCAGCAGGCGGTAGTGGGCCGTGATGTTCTTTACGTAGCCCATGTCCTTGTAGCGCCCCTCGATCTTGAACGAGCGGATGCCGGCATCGACCAGCGCCTCCAGGTTGCGGCTCTGGTCATTGTCCTTCATCGACAGCAGGTGCTTGTCGTAGGCCACCACGCGGCCCTGCCCGTCGGACAGCGTGTATGGCAGCCGGCACGCCTGCGAGCAGTCGCCCCGGTTGGCGCTGCGCCCCGTGTCCGCATGGGAGATATAGCACTGGCCGGAAAACGCCACGCACAGCGCGCCGTGAATGAAGTACTCGAGCGGGGTATCGACCTCGGCGCGGATCTTCCTGATCTGCTCGATCGTCAGTTCGCGCGCCAGCACCAGTTGCGAAAAGCCCACGTTGCCGAGGAATTTCGCCCGCTCGACGGTGCGGATGTCGCACTGCGTGCTGGCGTGCAGCTGGATCGGCGGCAGGTCGAGTTCCAGCAGGCCCATGTCCTGGATGATCAGCGCATCCACGCCCGCTTCGTACAGTTGCCAGATCTGCTTGCGCGCCAGCTCGAGCTCGCTGTCGTGCATGATCGTGTTCATCGTCACGAAGATGCGCGAGCGGTAGCGGTGCGCGAAGGTGGTCAGCGCGGCGATGTCCTCCAGCGGATTGCTCGCGTTGTGGCGCGCGCCGAAGGCCGGGCCGCCGATATAGACGGCATCGGCGCCATGCAGGATGGCTTCGCGGCCGATCTCGGCGGTTTTGGCGGGCGACAGCAGTTCGAGTTCGTGGGCGAGGAGAGACATGGAAAATCCTGGGTGGAGGGGAACAAACCTGGGCGAAGGGGCAGATTATAGCTTTCCGCACCAGGACTGTCACCGGCGGGCGGGGTTGGCGTGCCGGCACCGGCAGGCTGCCGGGCTCGCCCATCCTGGCGATTCCCGTACAATTCTTTCATCATAGCCCCCGGGACACCCACATGGAATGGCTGGCCGACCCCAATATCTGGATTGGGTTGCTGACGCTGATCGTCTTGGAGATCGTGCTCGGCATCGACAACCTGATCTTCATTGCGATCGTTGCCGAGAAGGTGCCGCCGCACCAGCGCGACAAGGCGCGGCTGCTGGGGCTGTCGCTGGCGCTGCTGATGCGCCTCGGGCTGCTGAGCGTGATTTCCTGGATCGTCACGCTGACCGAACCGCTGTTCCACATCGGCACCATGGATTTCTCGGGCCGCGACCTGATCCTGCTGCTGGGCGGCATCTTCCTGCTGGCCAAGGCCACGATGGAACTGCACGAGCGGGTCGAAGGGCAGGCGCAGGTGAACAGCGGCCCCGTGGCCTACGCCAGCTTCGCCGCGGTGGTGGGCCAGATCATCGTGCTCGATGCCGTGTTCTCGCTCGATTCCGTGATCACGGCGGTCGGCATGGTCGACGAACTGGCCGTGATGATCGCCGCCGTGATCGTGTCGATGGCGGTGATGATGTTCGCCTCCAAGCCGCTCACCCGCTTCGTCAACGCCCACCCGACCGTGGTGGTGCTGTGCCTGTCCTTCCTGCTGATGATCGGCCTGTCGCTGATCGCCGAGGGCTTCGGCTTCCACATTCCCAAGGGCTACCTGTACGTGGCGATCGGCTTCTCGGTGGCGATCGAGGCGCTGAACCAGCTGGCGCGGCGCAACTTCGCCCGGCAGCAGGAACACGTGCCGCTGCGCGAACGCACCGCCAACGCCGTGCTGCGCATGATGGGCGAGAAGACCGACGACGGCGGCGTTGAGGCACCGGCCGCCGCCGGGAAGGAAAGCGAACAGCCCACCTTTGAATCGGCCGAGCGCCACATGGTCAGCGGCGTGCTCAGCCTGTCGCAGCGGCCGGTGCGCTCCATCATGACCCCGCGCTCGGACATTTCCTGGGTCGACCTCGACGACGACCCGGCCTCGATCCGCGCCCAGCTGCTCGACGCCCCGCACAGCTTCTATCCGGCCGGCCGCGGCCAGCTCGACAATATCGTCGGCGTGGCGCGCGCCAAGGATGTGATCGCCGACCTGATGGACGGCGGCCACATCGATCCGGCGCGCAGCATCCGGCCGCCGATCGTGATGCCGGATGCGGCCGGCGTGCTGCAAGTGATGGAAACGCTGAAACGCTCGCATGGCCAGCTGGTGCTGATCGCCGACGAGTACGGCACGATCCAGGGCCTGGTCACGCCGATCGACATCCTCGAAGCGATCGCCGGCGAATTCCCCGACGAGGACGAACAGCCGGTGGTGCAGCCGCTGGGCGACGGGCGCTGGCGCGTGGATGGCGGCGCCGACCTGCATTACCTGCAGCAGGTGCTCGAGTCGGATGCGCTGGGCGTGGCCACGGACGACTACACATCGCTGGCCGGCTTCATGCTGGAACGCTTCGCCACCTTGCCGCACGTGGGGCAGCTGCTGGTGCTGGACGACCTGCGGCTGGAAGTGGCGGAAGTGCGCGAGCGCCGCATCGCCACCGTGCTGATTACCCGGATCGATGCGGATGCGCAACAAGGTGAAGGCTGAAGGCCGTTCCAGCCAGCCAAAGCAAGCTTAACCCCTGGAAAGCTTTCATTCCGACATGATACACTTGTAGTTCTAACAATGAACGTGGCCCGATACGCTCGGCACGTAGATCAACAAGGGTAGTCATGAATACATTTTCCAGGTTCGTGGGAGGAACCACGTGTGCGCTTGCGCTGGTTGCTTGCGGAGGAGGAGGTGGTGGGGGCGGCAGCACGTCCACGCCGCCGGCAACACCGACGACGCCACCGGTCGTCAAGCCCGACCAGTCGTGGCTGACGCTGACTCCGTCCAGCGTCGACGTCACCACGTTCGTGGGTGAAATGGCGACGGTCTCGATCACCGCGAAGTCGAGCAAGACCTTCGCCAAGCCCGTCAATATCGCCATCGTCGACCCGACCGGCGTGTTTTCCACCGATGTGAAAGTCACCGCACTGTCGGATCTCGAATACCGCGCCGACCTGCAGACGTCGACCGTGTTGCCGGTGGGGGTGCGCACGGCCACGCTGGAACTGCGCCTGTGCGAAGACGATCCGAAGGTGTGCAAGTCGCCGCTGTCCGGCTCGCCGTGGCTGATCCCGGTGAAAGTCGATGTCCAGCCCGACACGAACCCGACGCCGTTGAGCTACCTGCCCAACGTGGCGAACTGGGGAACCTACCAGGGCAACGCATCCCACACTGGCTACGTGCCGGCGACGTTCGACGTCAGCAAGTTTACCCGCCGCTGGGTCCTGCCAGTGTCGAACACGAACGGCGAGAACGCTCGAATCGCGCACGACAACGGCCGTACCTTTGCCGTGTTCAGCGGCTATTTCGCCACGTCGTCGATCCTGGTGGCGGTCAGCGAAGACACCGGCAAGGAACTGTGGCGCATGGACTTCGGCGCCGTCCACCGGGTCAACCCGCCCGCCGCCGCGCACGGCAAGGTGTACCTGGCCACGTCCGGCCACGGCGACACGTTCTTCTGGGTGTTCGACCAGGAAACCGGCAAGCTGCTCAGCAAGACCAGCATGGATTCGCAATGGGAACGGTACCTCGCGCCGACCGTCTATGGCGACGCGGTCTATACCAACAGCGGCTACTACGGCGGGATGACGAAGTTCAGCACCACGACGTTTGAAAAGGCCTGGTTCGCCGGCCTGCCGCAGTACGACGGCTGGACGCCGGCGGTCGATGCCAGTCATGCCTACACCTATGTCAACGGCACCCTGTATGCGCTGGCCACGGCCGACGGCAGCACGGCATTCACCATCGCTGATTCGGACAACCAGTGGAGCGGCTATGACGGCACCACGCTGGCCTTGTCCGGCAGCGGCATGGCATACGCCGTCAACGGCGGGCGCCTGCTGGGCTTCGACCTGGCCGGCCGGAAGATCGCCTGGAAGGCGAACGGCACCGCCGTCGGCATGCCGGCCTTCGCCAAGGACGTGGTGTATGTGCTGAACGCGCGTGGCACGGTGGTGGAAGCCCATGCGGCCGCCACCGGCGCGCTGCTGTGGACCTCCGAATCGCTCGACACCGGCCCCTACACGCAGCTGGTCGTCACCGACAACCTGGTGTTCGTCGGCTCGGCGGAACGGACCGTGGCGATCGACCTGGCCACCCAGCGCAAGGTGTGGGAGTACCCGTTCGCCGGTGACCTGTCCATCTCGAACCGCGGCGTGCTGTACATCGCCGGCCAGAAAGGCAAAGTGGTCGCGATCAACCTGCGGTAAATCCCCGGCCGCGGACACTCTCGCGTGTCCGCGGCCTCCAGTGGGGAGCAGGAGGGCGCAGGTGATCAGCGGCGCTGTCAGCTGGTCGCCGTGGCCAGTGCGCTCCTTCTAATTGTCTATTGGCAAATACCATGGCCGAACGTTAATATCCCGGGTTTTCAAGACAAACTGCGCGTGGCAGAGAAACCATCCAGGGATATTCATGAACAGATTTACCAATGGCCTTGCCATCGCCGCTTGCGCTGTAGCGTTGTCCGCGTGTGGCGGTGGCGGGTCGTCCGCCGGCGGGTCGAATCCGGCCACCGGCACAGCGACCGGGGCGGGCGATGCTTCCGGCGGCAGTCAGGCGGACCAGTCCTGGCTCAAATTTAATCCGCCCGCCGCGGATATCACCGTGTTCGAAGGAGAACCCTTCAGGTTCCGCATGATTGCGACGGCTACCCGTACCTTCGAAAAACCCTTCAATGTCGCGATCGTCGATAGCAAGGGCGTGGTCGCAAAGGAAGTCAAGATCCAGCAGTTCGTGCCCCTCCAGTACGAAGCAGTCCTGAGTACCGAACCGACCCTCCCCGTCGGGACGCACGCGACGCGTCTCGAGGTGCGCGTCTGCGAGGACGATCCACAGGTGTGCAAGGTGCCGCTTCCTGGCTCCCCGTGGTACATCCCCTTGAGTGTGACCGTCATGAAGGCCACCAACCTGACCGCACTGGAACAGGTACCCGGCATCCCTGCATGGTCGACGTATCAAGGAAATGCCGCGCACAGCGGCTACGCGCCGGCCAGCTTCGACCCGGCGCGCTTCTCCAGGCGCTGGGGGTATCCGGAAACCGGCGATATCGCTCACAACAATCCAGTAGCGGTCGACAATGGCCGGGCATTCATCGCCGAACGGAGTTCCGGCAACTGGCCCGAATTCTCCTTGAGGGCTTTCAGCGAGCAGACCGGCCAGACGGTCTGGCGAAAGGACTTGAACGGGATCGACAAGATGTCACCTCCGGCCGCTGCGAATGGCAAGGTCTATGTTGTCGTCAAAGCGGGTGCGTACAAGCTTCAGGTGTACGACCAGGCCAGTGGCCAACTGCTGGCTGAGACCTGGGTCAACGGGTCCAATGAAACCTACGCTCCCGTGCTGCACGGCGACAGTGTCTTCGTCGGCAGCGCCAGCGGGAATGGCACGTCCCGGGTCGACGCCGCCACGCTGGGCACCACGTGGCAGATCGACCGTGTCGAGGAGTCCTGGGACTGGACGCCGGCAATCGACGGTTCCTATGTCTACATGTATGTGGACTCCGTTTTACAGGTCGTCGGCAGGGACGATGGCATCGCCGTCTATTCCATCGCCGATACGGGCTTCGTGACACAGGGGGGACGGATTGGCAGCGTGGCGCTTGCCGGGCCAGGGTCGGCCGTCGTCGTCAGCAGCGACCGCCTGGTCGGGTTCGACCTCGCCACGCGAACCCGGGCGTGGGTGATCGAGGGCGAGTTCGTGGGCGCTCCCGCCGTTGCAAAGGGCATTGTCTACGCGGTGAACGGCAGCAGCCTGGAAGCACGTGACCTTGCGTCGGGCAAGCTCCTCTGGAGCAAGGGCATCGGCAGGCACGGCAGTACACAGGCCCGGGTGATCGTCACGGAGAACCTGGTCTTCGTCAGCGAGCAATTGCTCACGCAAGCGATCGATCTCGCCACGCACAAAATCGTCTGGTCGTATCCTGCCGGTGGCTCGTTGTCGATCTCCGACCGCGGCGTCCTGTACATAGGCGGCCGGGCCGGGAAGATCAACGCGGTCAACCTGCGCTGATCGCAGCGGCGAAAGACGAGGTCTTTCGCCTTCTCCTTACGGAATCTTGCGCCGCAGCGGCATCGGCACCGGCGTTTCGCGCGTCGGCATCGGCGCGCGGTCCGGAGGATTGAGCCCGGTGACCAGGTCGGCGATCTTCACCGACTGGCCCGTCTCGAAGCACTGGTTGGCGGCCACGCCGATCAGGATCGAGTAAGCCCCCGAGCGTTCGTCGGCCAGCCGCTTGTACTTGTCGGCCGGCGCAGTGCCGAAAATCTCTTCCAGCATCACCGCATCGCCGCCGCCGTGGCCACCCGTACCCGTCCAGGGCTCGATGTCGCGCGGCGCGCCGCGCAGCGGGATCACGCGGATCTGCACCTGGTCGCTGCGGCTCTGCACTTCGCTGGCGCCGGCCGCGCCCACCTGCTCGACGATCCGGTGCTCCAGCCGGCCCTTGGTGCCGTTGAAGGCCACGTGGTATCCCTCCCACGCATCGTAGGCGGACAAGGCATAGTTCAGCTGCGCGCCGTTGTCGTAGCGGACCATCACGTTCATCGTGTCTTCGATATCGATTTCCGGGCGCCACACGCACTGGTCGCGGTAGTAGCCGTCGTGCTTTTCATTGTCCAGGTACAGCGCCTTCAGGCCCGGGTCGGCCGCCAGGTCGAAGTAGAACGTGCACTTCTGCTTTTCCGGACAGGTGAGGCACCGTTCATGCGCGCCGGCCAGGCCCATCCGCTTCGCGGTCGCAGGCGTGTAGAACTGGCGCGAACCGAAGGCGTGCACCAGCTCCGGCTGCGCGCCCAGCCACCAGTTCACCAGGTCGAAATGGTGGGTCGACTTGTGGATCATCAGTCCGCCCGACATCGCCTTCTTGCTGTGCCAGCGGCGGAAGTAGTCGGCGCCGTGCACGGTGTTGAGCAGCCAGGTGAAATCGACCGACATCACGTCGCCGATCTCGCCGCTCATCAGGATATCCTTCACCTGCGAACGGGGCGGCGTATAGCGGTAGTTGAACGTCACGCGGATGTGGCGGCCGGTGCGCTTCACGGCGTCGAGGATGCGCTGGGCCTTTTCCGCCGTCGTCGTCATCGGCTTCTCGGTGATCACGTCGCAACCCGCCTCCAGCGCACGCACGATGTACTCGTCATGCTTGGCGTCCGGCGTGGTGACGATCACGTACTGGGGCCTGGTTTCCCGGATCATCTGGTCGAAATCGGCGGCCTTGTAGGCTTTCGGCTGGCTGGCGCCGGTGGCCGTGACGGTCCGCACGGCCAGCGCGGCGCGGCCCGGGTTGCTGTCGCAGATCGCCACGATCTCGTTGCCGTCGCGGTATTTGCCGGTGATCGCGCCCGTGAACATGCGGGCGCGCGAGCCCACGCCCACCACCGCATAGCGCTTGCGCGGGGTCGCGGCAAAGGCGCTGGTGGCCATCATGATCCCGGCCGCGCCCGCGGCCTTCAGCACGGTGCGGCGATCGAACGGACCGGCATTGTTTTCGCTCATCGAAGTGTCTCCATAGGTTGTGTGGAACGGCGCCATCACCCTTCTGGAGAGAGTTGATTGTTGGCGTCGGCTAAGCCGATGGTAGGTCCAATCGCGCGATGTGGCAAGACCACTTGTGGTAACCGGACGGACCAATCAACTTGGTGAGCAAACGCCGGGGGGCGCCCCCCGATGGTCTTTGTAACCGCCGGATTATTTTTTGATATTTACTTTCGGATTGACGATATGATCACGTCACGTAGGAATTTACTGATCATCATTAGGATTTATTACCTTGGGAGGCGTGGATGCCGATGCACTCTTACTTGCGGATCGACGGCGTCGCGGGCGGCTCGACCGACAGCGGGTACGAGGGGTGGATTGCCTGCGATTCGGTGAGCTGGTCGCTGCACGGCGCGGGCAGCCCGGAAGGCCTGTCCGAGATCCGGTTCGTCAAGCCGGAGGATGCCGCGTCGCCCGTGCTGGCCCGCCTGTGCGTGACCGCCGCCAGCGTGGCGCGCGCCCGTTTCGACTTCCTGCGCGTCGCGCCGGATGGCAGCCTGGTCAAGTGCTACGAGATCGAGGTGGAAGACGTGACCGTGGGGTATGTGGCCACCGGTCCCCGGCGCGAGGAAGCGCTGATGGAGACGGTGGTGCTGACCTTCCGGCACGCCCGGCTCACGTCCAGCCCGCGGGACGGACAGCCTGGGGGACCAGCGTAGCGGAAGCGCGGCCGGCGCCGGCAGCCTCGCCGGACACGATGCCGGCAGGGGGCGCCGGCTGGCCGGCTACTCGGGCACCCGGTAGCGCTGCTCCCGATAGAGCAGCGACGGCAGCATCACGTGCGCCATGGCCCGTTCGACCAGTGCCGCGGCCGGCGGCTTTCTATCGAGCGTGAGCGCGCCGCTGGCGGGATCGTACCGCCCGGCCAGCGGCGCCTGCTGCGGCCGCAGGATGGTGGCGGAGTCGCCCTCCAGCCACGCGAAGTAGTTGTCGAACTGGAGCATCGCGCGCCCCGGGGTCGCGCTGTCGCGCGCCAGGTCGCGGCCGATCATCGGATGGTCGCTGGAGACGCCCATCAGCGACAGCAGCGTCGGCGCCAGGTCGATCTGGCTGGCCAGCGTGCGGATACGCCGCGGCTGCACGTCGGCCCCCAGGATCAGGCCCGGGATGTGGAACTTGTTGATCGGCACGAGGCTGTCGCCGTACACGCGGTTGTCATGGTCGGCCACGATCAGGAACACCGTATCTTTCCAGTAGTCCTGCTGCCTGGCGGCCGCGATGAATTTGCCGAGGGCGAAGTCCGCATACTTGACGGCGTTGTTGACGGTCTGCTTGTCGTGGTCATGCAGCGCGATCTTCCCATCGGGGAACTCGAACGGTTCGTGGTTCGACGACGTGAAAACCAGGCTGAAGAACGGTTTGCCTTGCGCGTGCAGGGTCTTCAGCCGCGCCAGCGCGGTGTCGAACAGGTCTTCGTCCGAGGCGCCCCAGCTGCCTTCGAAGCGGGGATGCATGGCGCGGCGGTCGACCACGCTCTGGAAGCCATTGCCCGTGAAGAAACTGCGCATATTGTCGAAATGCGCTTCGCCGCCGTACACGAACTCGGTCTGGTAACCCTGCCGGCCCAGACCCTGGGCCAGCGTGTAGAAATTGCGCTGTGCCAGCGACAGCTTGACGACGCTGCGCGCCGGCGTGGGCGCATAGCCGGCCACCACCGCCTCGATGCCGCGCACCGAGCGGGTGCCGGTGGCATACAGCTGCTCGAACCACCAGCCCTGTTCCTTCAGTTTTTCCAGCTCCGGTGTCACGGGCAGGCCGCCCAGCGATTGCACGAAGGTGGCGCCCAGGCTCTCCTCCAGCACGATCACCAGGTTCAGCGGCTTGTCGCGCCGGTACGCCGCCTGCTGGTGGTGCAGCGTGGGCAGTTCGGCGGACGGGAAGCGGTAATCGCCCAGCCACGGGGCCGACCGGACTCCCGCCAGCACTTTGTCGCGCGCGAACGTGCCGTAGATTTCCGACGACCGGGCTTCCTTGCGCATCGCGCCGATGGCGTCCAGCACGGACCAGGCCGAGCTGATGACCAGCGAATTGACCAGCGCATCGCCGCTCAGCGCGAACATGGCCGGATTGGCGGGACGATGCGCCGTCGTCGAACGGATCTGCAGTGCGACCACCAGCACCAGCAGCGGCCACGTCAGCAGCAGGCGGCGGGCCGGCCACAGCACCATGCGCCGCGACGCGGCGGCCAGCATCCGGTGCGCCAGCACGGCCAGCAGCACGGTCGCCGCGATTGTACCGACCAGTGCCAGCCGGTAGCCGTTCCACAGCGTGCCGAACACTTCGGCCGGGTAGCCGAGGTATTCGATGAACAGCCGGTTCGGCCGCATGTCGTACTGGACGATGAACTGCGGGGTCGCCAGCTCCATGAAGCCGATGAACGCCAGCGCCGCGGTGGCCCACCAGCCGGTCAGCCCGGTCCACAGTTTGGCCGTGCGGCGGTGTGCCAGCAGGGGCGCAAGGGCCAGCGGGATGATCGTCAGGTAGCCGAGCACGATCAGGTCGGCCCGGATACCCTGCACGAACATGTCGCCGAGGATGCCGGCGGCCGCCACGCGGTCGCGCTGCCAGGCGACCAGCGCGAGCCGCGACAGCGACAGCAAGGCCAGGCCCGCCGTCAGCAGGCAGAACAGGTTCAGGTAGGGGCCGGTGCGCTGCCACCAGCGCGTCGGGTCGGATGCGGAGAGAGAAGAACGGGAGCTTGCCTGGGTCATGTGATCGATGTGCCTGGGTCGGTAGTGCGCGCCGCCGGCATACAACGGGAATGTTGTACGCGGCGCGCGCCACTCCGCACGGTAGCGGACCAGGCGTCGCGGCTCAGTTAAGCGGTGGTTAAGTTCCTGTTAAGAGTCCGATGGCGTCGCACGAGGCGCGGACGAGGGGCCTGGGGATCCCGCAACCCCGGCAGGCGCCACGGACGAAATGACGGCGGCAGCCGAATCCGCCTTTTCTGACAGCCAGCGATCGCGCAGCCGCAGGAACGGCCGTTCGATGGCAAGGTACAGCAGGGCGGCCACCGCGACCGATGCGCCAGCGTAGACCAGCAGCGCAAGTACGGGCGCCTGCCGGCCCAGTCCCGGTAACGCGGCATCGAGCCAGCCATAGACCTGCTTGTGCGTCAGGTACAGGCTGAAGGCCAGCATGGCGAGCGATGCGACCCCGGGCAGCGCGCGCCGGCCGATCCACGTGGCCGGACTCGCTGCGCCGGCCAGCAGGCAGGTGCAGCCGAGTGCTACCAGGGGAAACAGCACGACCGCGCCCGCGGCGCTCATGGGGGCGATGCGCGTGCCGCAGGCCAGGAGCACCGCACCGATCGCCAGGGACAACCAGGCGCGCCGCATCAGCCATGCCCACCATCCTGGCCGGAACGCACGCACCGCCGCCAGGAGTACGCCCATCAGCAGGCCGTCGAGGCGCGACCAGGTCGGGTTGTAGATCGTCGCCACATACTGGCGCATGGCGGTGCCGGTGTCGCCGGCATCGAGGTATGGCGCGACACCATCCCGCCAGAGCCATGCCCTGAGCAGCATCCCGCCGCCAACGAGGCCAACCGCGGTGGCGGCGGCGGGGAGGGCGCCCGGCCGGCGCGCCAGCAGCCAGGCAACGGCAGGGAACAGCAGGTAGAAATGCTCTTCCACACACAGCGACCATGCATGGGAATAGGCAGTGCCCTGTTCCCAGTCGGGGAGCAGGTTCAATGTGAAGGTGACGAATTTCCACGGCGGCTGCAGGTCGCCGCCTTCGCGCCATGCCGGTAACAGGACATAGAGCACAAGCACCACGTAGTAAGCCGGCAGGATGCGCAACGCCCGCCCCGCCATGAACTTCCGCCAGTCCGGGGTGGCACCCTGCGCGTACTGGCGCCACAGCTGCCAGCCGATCAGGTAACCGCTGAGAACGAAGAACAGGTCCACGCCCATCCAGCCATGTTCCACGATCGCGGGCAGGGCGATGCCGTGGCTGGTGATGTGATAGAGCATGACCGCGACGATGGCCGCGGCGCGCAGCAGGTCGATGCCCGGCGCACGCGAACGATCGGTGCCATGAGCCAGGGGAGCGGCCACCGGCAGGGGAAGGTTCTTTTCAGTGATGGCAATCTCCGCCGGGAATGCGGTCCGGCGAAGGCCCGACAAACGCTGCCGGAAGGTACTACGAACAGGGCCGCGCATCAATGGCCGAGCTGTGAGGCCAGTGCGGGAAGCAGGGCGGCGCGACGCATGCCAGCCTTGGCCGGATCCGGGCTGCAAATAACGGTGCGAACGGAAGCTACCCAGGCAATATTGAAAGAAAGTAAAATACGGTTCCCACGCAGTCATATCCGGGCCGGCAGCACGCTCCCACGAGCCGCCTCTCCAAACAGATTTGCAACTAACCGAAGGATATTTCGACGCGGTCGATTACAAAGCCAACAAGTAATCGAAGACCGGGTCTACAAATCGAAGGGTGGCCAGCAACTGTAGTACCGCCTGCAAGAGAGTAGGGGCACTCGGCGCAGCCGTGACAAGGGCAGCCGCCACGACATCCGTGCGCGGAGAACCGACAGCCTATGCCATTCGCCGGAAACAACGGATAATGGCGGCCTCACTCGATTCGAGCACTACTGGAACACTCCCATGGAAATCAAGGTCAACTTTCTCGACAAGCTTCGCCTGGAAGCCAAGTTCGACGATTTCACGGTCATCGCCGACCAGCCGATCCGCTACAAGGGCGATGGCTCGGCGCCTGGTCCGTTCGATTACTTCCTGGCTTCGTCGGCCTTGTGCGCGGCCTATTTCGTGAAGCTGTATTGCTCGACTCGCAATATCCCGACCGAGAATATCCGTCTGTCGCAGAACAATATCGTCGACCCGGAAAACCGCTACCAGCAGATTTTCAAGATCCAGGTCGAACTGCCGGCGGACATCTCCGCCAAGGACCGCGAAGGGATCCTGCGCTCGATCGACCGCTGCACCGTCAAGAAAGTGGTGCAGGCCGGCCCCGAGTTCATCATCGAGGAAGTGGAGAACCTGGACGCCGACGCGCAGGCCTTGCTGACGGTGAACCCGGATGCGGCGACCAGCACCTACATTTTCGGCAAGGACCTGCCGCTGGAACAGACCATCGCCAACATGTCCGGCGTGCTGGCCCGGCTGGGAATCAAGATCGAGATCGCTTCGTGGCGCAATATCGTGCCCAATGTCTGGTCGCTGCATATCCGCGATGCGCATTCGCCGATGTGCTTCACCAACGGCAAGGGCTCGACCAAGGAAAGCGCGCTGGCATCGGCCCTGGGCGAGTACATCGAGCGACTGAGCTGCAACCACTTCTACGCCGGCGTGTTCTGGGGCGAGGATATCGCCAACGCACCCTTCGTGCACTATCCGGAAGAGCGCTGGTTCAAGCCGCGCCGCGGCGACAAGCTGCCGGCCGAAATCCTCGATGAATACTGCCTGGATATCTACGATCCCGATGGCGAATTGCGCGGCTCGCACCTGGTCGACACCAATTCCGGCAACGTGGAGCGCGGCATCTGCTCGCTGCCCTATGTGCGCCGCTCCGATGGCGAGACGGTGTACTTCCCGTCCAACCTGATTGAAAACCTGTTCGTCAGCAATGGCATGAGTGCCGGGAACACGCTGGTCGAAGCGCAGGTGCAATGCCTGTCCGAGATTTTCGAAAGGGCGGTCAAGCGCGAGATCATCGAGGGCGAAATCGCCTTGCCCGACGTCCCGGCCGACGTGCTGGCGAAGTATCCGGGCATCGTCGCCGGCATCAAGGGCCTGGAAGAGCAGGGCTTTCCGGTGCTGGTGAAGGATGCGTCGCTGGGCGGGAAGTACCCGGTCATGTGCGTCACGCTGATGAATCCCCGCACGGGCGGCGTATTCGCCTCGTTCGGCGCGCATCCGAGCCTGCAGGTGGCACTGGAGCGCAGTCTCACCGAATTGCTGCAAGGGCGCAGCTTCGAAGGCTTGAACGATCTGCCGCAACCCACGTTCGCCAGCAACGCGGTGACGGAGCCGAACAACTTCGTCGAACACTTCATCGATTCCAGCGGCATCGTGTCGTGGCGCTTCTTCAGCGCCAAGGCCGACTACGACTTCGTCGAGTGGGATTTCTCCGGCCACGGCGACAACTCCAATGCCGAGGAAGCCGAAGCACTGTTCGGCATCCTGGCCGAGATGGGCAAGGAAGTCTATACGGCGGTGTACGACCACCTCGGTGCCACCGCATGCCGGATCCTGGTGCCCGGCTATTCGGAAATCTATCCGGTCGACGACCTGGTCTGGGATAACACGAATGTCGCGCTGCAGTTCCGCGCCGATATCCTGAACCTGCATTCGCTGGACGATGCCGCGCTGGAAGCCTTGCTCGAGCGCCTGGAAGAGAGCGAGCTGGATGACTACACGGACATCGCCACGCTGATCGGCATCGACTTCGACGAGAACACCGACTGGGGCCAGCTGACGATCCAGGAGCTCAAGCTGCTGATCAACCTCGCCCTGAATGAGTACGAGGAAGCGCACGAACTGGTGAAGGCCTTCCTGCAATACAACGACAACACGGCGGAGCGCCGGCTGTTCTACCAGGCCATGGACGTGGTGCTCGAAGTGGTGTTGAACGAAGACCTGGAACTGGATGATTACGTTGTCAATTTCCGCCGGATGTTCGGCGACGCGCGCATGGACGCCGTGCTGGGATCGGTGGACGGCACGGTGCGGTTCCATGGCCTGACGCCGACCAGCATGAAGCTGGAAGGCCTCGACCGTCACGAGCGGCTGCTCGACAGCTACCGGAAACTGCACAAGGCGCGGGCTGCCGCGGCGGCTGCGACGCGCTAGTGCCGACATGGCCAGGAAGGTCGACGCGCGGTGAGATGTTCATTTCGCGCACCTGCTCGGCCGCCTTGGGAAGCCTCATGCGCCGGGCACGCTGACTCACTTGGAACTCGCGTTGCCCGGCGGCGCCGTCGCGGCGGCCCTCAACTCTTCGTGTCCGTGCGCGGTCGCAGCACATCGCGCATGCGCGCGAGCCGCTGCCGGCGCTCGGTCAGGCTATCCTTCTTCAGCGCCGCCACGACATCGGCCAGTGCACTCATGCCGGCCTGGTACCCCAACAGCCGGTAACTCTCGAACTGGCTTTCATCGAACCACTGGTCCGCCGTGCTTTGATGGGGGAACTCCGGATTGACCCTGCTGTAGTTGAGCAGATCCGCATTCTCGCCACCGGCGATGGCCGGCTTGATATACAGCAGCACGCCATCCTCGCACTCGCCGTCGGCCTGTGAATACCTTACCGTGCCGGCGACGAAGCAGGCTCCCGTCTCGCCTTCGCCAAGCCGCCGGATCTTGCCGGGCTTCAAATCGATCGGCACGTTGAAATCCGTCAGGCACTTGCGCACGGCGTTACCCAGGTCGTCGAACGCGTAACGGGTGTCCGCGCTGGCATCGACGGCGATGATCAGCTTGCAGCGCCGCCGCACCAGTTCGTAGACACCGAGGTTTTCAAAGTGGCCGCCGTCGGACAGGTACAGGAACCTGGCGTCCGAATCGGTTTGGCCCAGCAGCTCGGAAATGATGCTGAACAAGCCGATATAGGGTGCGGGGCGGCGCCACAAGTCCTTGCGTATCGGATTGGGCGACCACCGGCCAAGACGCAGGTTGAACAGCGTCATCAGGAAAGCCAGCGGCAGCGACGAGTGGTAGCCCATATTGGGGCTGGCCGCGGCACCGGAAACCGCCACCGCCGTTCCCAGCTTCACGCCGGCATCGTTGTCGCGCAACGCCGCTTCGTCCGCCGCATACTTGACCGAGGGGCGGAAGGCGCCGCGCAGTTGCGGGCGCGCGTCATCGGTTCCGGGCATGGCCGGCAGTTCGAAGCCGCAGAAAGCGGGAGAAAAGACAAAGTTCCCGGCCTTGCGGTTTTGCCAGCCGAGTTCCTTGCCGCCCACCAGGTTCACGGCTGCGTTGATCAGGTGATACGGCCGCTGTACCACATCGACCGCCGTGTCGCCAGACCACTGCCGCAGCAGCCTGGGCATTGGCAGGTCGTCTTCCGGGTCGAACCCTGTAAACGGATGCGCCGCGCGCTTGGGGGTGCTCGCACCCAGGTAGGCCCGGACCAGGCGGAGGCGGTACATCATGTAGAGCGAGAATTTGTTGATGTCCACGCGCCAGGACACGACAAACGCCACGACCAGGCAGCCAGCGAACAGCACGAACGGGGACATGCCGTCGGCAGCACAGGCCGGCGTGGCGCCGGGCGGGCGCCGCGCCAGTTCATCCATCGTGCATTTCGCTTCGCTGCTGCGGCGCGTGTACAGGTTCAGGTATGCCGGCAACGAAGGCTTGCCGTCACCGGCAGCGGCATCGGGCGTGGCGAGCGTCATCTTGCATGCCAATTCCCGGCTGGGCGGCGAGGAACCGTCCGGCAGCGCCGCACAGCGCATGACCAGCTCGCCGCGTGACGCGTGCACCTGTACTGCCGGCGCATTGGCGGCCGGTGTGGTCACTGGCGCAACGACGCGCTGCAGCCAGGTCGTGAGCAGCGCGATCACGAGGATACTGAACGCATAGGGCGCCACCAGCGCGACCCATTCCTTCCAGGACGATGTCGACCCTTCGCCAGTGGCTTTGCCGCTGCCCGCTTTCAGGCCGGCCAGCGTCAACGCCGTCGTGACCGCGCCTGCGATCAAAGTGGTCGCCAGATAGGTGTCCCACGCCCAGTCGAGCAGCGGCGGCAGGTAGAACGTGCAGGCGAACAGGCCAAGCCAGCCCAGCGCGAAGATCACGGTCCAGGCGCCCTGGCGCGCCCACCATTCGCGGCTCTCGTCGCGGTACTCGCGCCCGACCAGCCCGATCATCAGCGTGATCGTCACGCCGAACAGGCAAAGCATGATCGGCATGCCGAACGTGGCAAGGCGTACGGCATTGACATCGCGGTAGGCGGAAGCCTGTACCAGGGAGACCAGCTTCAGCAGCAGGATGCTGCCGGCCGCCAGCGCGATAGCGGCGCTGATCAGGTGCACCGAGCCTTCGCGGAACACTTTGCGCAGCGAGAACGGGTACGCCGCGGAGTTGTCGGACTTATCGGAGGTGCCGGTTGTACCGGCCGCGCCGGAGTTTACGGACGTGTCGGACGTGTCGGACTTCTCGGACTTCCCGGCGTTGTGGCAGTTGGCGGACTGCTCGGACTTCGCCACCTTGTCGTTCTCGTTGGTCTCACCGGCATTACCAGCGTTGCCTGCCGCACCCGGCGTGCCTGCCTCGGCTTTCTTGCCCGCCTTGCCCGCCTTGTCCGCTGCGGCGCGCTTGGCGTCGCGCCAGTTCAGCAATTGGGCCGAGGACCATCCCAGCCCCCACGCCAGGAAATAGCACAGTCCAGGCAGGAGCATGAACGAGTATTCCGGGCTCAGCGAATCGGGCAAGTCATCCCAGAACGTGGCCAGCGAAGCCTGCTCCTGCCGCAGCGCCATGCTGCCCAGCAGCCCCGCCAGCAGCAGCGGTATGCAGACGCCCACCAGTACGCCACCCTGGCCTTGCAGGCCCCAGCCTTGCCACGGCCGCGGATCGCGCCGCGAAATGCTGAATGCGATGCCGGCCACCGCCAGCAGGAACACGGCAACGGCGAATGGCCAGATCGATTCGGTGCCCGCCATTGCGGCCGCGATACCGGGCAGTAGCAGGCGCGGCAGGAGGAACACTGCTGATAGCCAGGCCATGAGAATGAGCAAGTTCAGCAGGGTGTTGCGCACATAGGTGCAGACCAAAGTCCACGTGTCCGCACTGAACATGCCGGTGCGGGGCGTCAGGTAATTGCTGTAGCGGCGCAGATACTGCACGGGGCGTGGTTCCGCGCGCGTCGCCGGCTTGACCGGGCCGGGAGAAGTCTGCTCCTCGTTCGCGTCAGGCGAGGGCGGTACCGTGTCCGAGCCAGGCGAAGGCGCCGCCGCGTCCGGGTCAGGCGAACGAGGTACCGCGCCCGCCATCTCGCTTTCCAGCCGGGTCACGTCCCCCTGCAGATGGTGGATCCATTTCGACAGCCAGCCGCCGATATAGCTGCCACCGGAAACGGTGGAGAGGTAATCGAAATCATGCAGCACGCGCGATTGCGCCAATGCCTGCACGACACCCAGGTTGAACGTGGCGCTGCGAATGCCACCGCCCGAGAAGGCCAGGCCGGCAAGCCCGGCCTCGTGGGCTGCTGCGTAGACGTCCGTCAGGTCGGCAGGCCCTGCATGCTTCGGCACATTGCCGCCGAGCGCGTCGAGCTCGAAGCGGAAGACTTCACTGAACGTGCTACCGGCCTCGTCGTCCAGCGCGCGCCACTGGTCTGCCGGCGCCTTATCGAAACGGCTGTTGAATTCTTCGAGCCCCTTGGCAAGCTCTTTGCTGCAATCGATGTGGAGTTGCTCGAGTTTGCGCCGCATATTCGCCTGTTCGCCGGGCGAATCCGGTAGCTCGGGAGGGGACATGCGAATCTCCTTGAGACGGGCGACCAGAACTGACGCGCAAGATATATGCCATAACGGCTGGCTTTGAGCCAGATCAATGGGTTACCGCTCATCAGGACTTTCCATTCACTCCTTAGTGTAAGGAATGCCGACAGCCGGGCCGGCACAATGGCTGCGCAAGCAAGGCCAGGATCGCGCTTGCCACATTACGCCGCCCTGTTGCTCCAGCCCCGTAGTCCAGAAACACTATAATGGGGCGATGAAAGCGATCCTGATGCTGATCCTGACCATCTGGCTGTGCGCGAGCGCCGTTGCTGGACCGCGCGGGCCGCATGACTGTTGTGCGGACCAGCATTGTCCGGTCGACTGTATCGCCATGGGCTGCGCTCCTGGCGCGCCGGCGATTGCGCCGCCGCCGGCCCTTGCCAGCTGGGCGGTCACCGCGGCGAGCGCTGTTCAGCCTTCCGACCCCGGCGGTGTCTTGCCGTCGCCTTACCGAACGATCTGGGTTCCACCTGATTGAAGCATGGCGTTCTCACTAACCCATGTTCTCAACTCACAGGAAGATCCATCATGAAAAAATCGAAACTCGTCAAAATCACGATCGCGGCCGGCTTGCTGGCTGCATCCACCGCTGCCTTCGCCGCGGCGAACGGCTGCTGCGGCAGTATCGAGTGCTGCCTGAAGATGCTGGCTTGCTGTTTCTAAGCGGCGGCAGATAGAAGAGAAGGGCGGCCACGGCCGCCCTTTATTTTTTTTGGACACTTTATCTGTTCGCGATGTCTTCGCGGCCAGTGTATTTGGCACACGAGTGAGCGCCCGGCCGCATCACTGCTGTCCAGCCATCAGATCTTCTGCAACTGCCTGTCGATCGCCTTCATCGCGCGCTCGCTGCGTTCGCTGTAGCGATCCGTCAGGTAATCGGTGCGGCCTCGCATCAGCAGCGTGATCTTGAACAGCTCTTCCATCACGTCGACCATCCGGTCGTAATAGGCGGAAGGGCGCATGCGGCCATCGTCATCGAATTCCTTGTACGCCATCGGTACCGACGACTGGTTCGGGATCGTGAACATGCGCATCCAGCGGCCCAGCAGGCGCAGCGTATTGACCACGTTGAACGACTGCGAACCACCGCAAACCTGCATGACCGCCAGCGTGCGGCCCTGGCTGGGGCGGACGGCCCCCTGTTCCAGCGGGATCCAGTCGATCTGGTTCTTCATCACGGCCGTGATGGCGCCGTGCCGCTCGGGGCTGCACCACACGTGCCCTTCGGACCACAGGGACAGTTCGCGCAACTCGACGACCTTCGGGTGATCCTCGGGCACGCTGCCGGCCATCGGCAGCTCGGTGGGATCGAAGATCCTGACTTCGCCACCGAAATGCTCGAGGATGCGGGCCGCCTCTTCGATGAGGAAGCGGCTGAATGAACGCTCGCGCAGCGACCCGTACAGCAGCAGGAAGCGCGGCGGATGGTCCATGTCGCCGACGGGATCGAGCTTCGGCAGCGCCGGGATGTCCAGCTGGTCGGCGCGAATGTTGGGCAGGTTTGGAATCTTATCCATGATGAATTCGTTGGCCTTTCTCGTCGATGACCGGTTCGCCGTCTTCCTTCGTGAACGCGCCACGCTGTGGCTCGGCAAGGATATCGAGCACCAGTTCCGATGGGCGGCATAGCCGCACGCCGGCGGGCGTGACGACGAATGGACGGTTGATCAGGATCGGATGGGCAAGCATGGCATCGACCAGTTGCTCGTCGCTGAAGGCCGGGTCATCCAGGCCCAGCTCGAGATAGGGCGTGCCTTTCTCGCGGATGGCTTCCCGCACGGTCAGCCCCGCCTGGTCGATCAGTTCGACCAGCGTCGCACGGTTCGGCGGATGTTGAACATACTCGATGACTACGGGATCGATGCCGGCATTGCGGATCAGGGCCAGCGTGTTGCGGGACGTGCCGCACGCGGGGTTGTGATAGATTGTGACGCTCATGATGTCTCCTCAGGCTAAGCGAACGGCCAGGGCGGCCAGGGTAATCAGCAGTACCGGCAATGTCAGCACGACACCGACGCGGAAGTAGTAGCCCCACGAAACGTGGATGCCTTTGCTATCGAGGACGTGAAGCCACAACAGCGTGGCCAGGCTGCCGATCGGCGTGATCTTCGGCCCCAGGTCGCTGCCGATCACGTTGGCGTAGACCATCGCTTCGCGCACCACGCCCTGGGTGCTGGTGGCATCGATCGACAGCGCCCCGATCAGCACGGTGGGCATGTTGTTCATGATGGACGACAGGATCGCCGTAATAAGCCCGGTGCCCAGGGCCGCACCCCATACGCCATGTTCGGCGCAGCGGTTCAGCAGCGCGGTCAGGTAGCCGGTCAGCCCGGCATTGCGCAGCCCGTAGACGACGAGGTACATGCCGAGCGAGAAGACGACCACTTGCCACGGCGCGCCCCGCAGGACTTCACGTGTGGAGATCTTGTGGCCACGCGCCGCGACGACCAGCAGCAACGCGGCGCCCGCGGCCGCGACGGCACTAATTGGCACGCCCAGCGATTCGAGCCAGAAAAAGCCGACCAGCAGCAGGCCCAGGACCCACCAGCCGGTGACGAACGTCGCGCGGTCGTGGATGGCTTCGTCGGGGCGCTTCAGCTGCGCCAGGTCGTAGTTGGCGGGAATGTCCTTCCAGAAGAAGAGCAACAGCAGGCCCAGTGTCGCGGCTACCGAGACCAGATTCACCGGCACCATCACCGCCGCGTAGCGGGCAAAGCCGATATCGAAGTAATCGGCGGACACGATGTTCACCAGGTTGGACACCACCAGCGGCAGGCTGGCCGTGTCGGCGATGAAGCCGGCGGCCATCACGAAGGCAAGCGTGGAGCGGGCGTTGAAGCGCAGCGCGTGCAACATGGCGATCACGATCGGCGTCAGGATCAGCGCCGCGCCATCGTTGGCGAACACCGCGGCGACAGCCGCGCCGAGCAGGACCAGCATCGCGAACAGGCGCTTGCCATTGCCTTTGCCCCAGCGCGCCACGTGCAACGCGGCCCACTCGAAGAAGCCGGCCTTGTCCAGCAGCAGGCTGATGATGATGACCGCCACGAAGGCGCCGGTCGCGTTCCAGACGATGTTCCACACGACCGGAATGTCGGCGATATGGATGACGCCAGCGAGTAGGGCGACCAGTGCGCCGACCGCTGCGCTCCATCCGATGCCGAGGCCGCGCGGCTGCCAGATGACGAAAATGAGCGTGACGAGGAAGATCAGGAACGCGAGCAGCACGGGTCCGTCCTAAACAGTGCGTTCATCATTGTGGTTGGGGAGTCGAAGAGAACGGGGAGGGCGGTCAATACCGCGGTGGCCGAGCGCCGTTGGCATCGTGGAATCACCGTCAGCATGGTCTTGCCTGGTCATTGCGAGGGCCGCACGGAATGCCGCCGCAGCAGTTCTCGGTCAGGAAGCCGATGAGGCTGTTCATCGTTGGCATATCCGCGGAATAGATCACGAAACGGCCTTCGTGCCGGGAGGTCAACAGCCCCGCATGGGTGAGTTCCTTCAGGTGGAACGACAGCGAAGACGGCGCGATATCGAGCTCCTCGGCGATCTTGCTCGCCGCCAGTCCTGCCGGCCCGGCCTGCACCAGGAGCCTGAACACAGCCAGCCGGCTTTCCTGGGCCAGCGCCGACAGCGCCGCCAATACTTCCTTCGTCTGCATGCTCATGATCCATTCGATGATTCGACAATCGTTGAAGGATCTTACAACAAAAATTCGACAGTTCAACCATTATCGAATTAACTTGACGGCGTTGTAACAGGGGCCGTAATGTCTTCTGCCGAGTGAGCCCTGAGCCCGGCCATCCTGTGACCAGTGTTACAGCTGAGCGGTGCTTACATCCGGCTCGACATCGACACCGTAATCAGGAGACATCATGAAGAAGTTCGTGACATATCGATCTGCCACCGCGCAGGACTGGCCACCGATCGAGGAGCTGCTGGGGGCCGCACGCTTGCCCCTGGACGGCGCCCGCGACAACCTCGAGGATTTCCTGATCGGTGAAAGCGGCGGCGCTATCTGCTGCGTCGGTGGCTATGAACGTTATGGCGAAGTAGCGTTGCTGAGGTCGGTAGCTGTGGCTCACGGATACCGTGGTCAGGGCATCGGCGAGCATTTGCTGGAAGCGATCAGGGAGAGGGCGCGCGCCCAGGGCGTTCGGCACCTGTACCTGCTCACCACGACCGCCGCCGACTTCTTTTCACGGCACGGATTCACGGTCGTCGGACGCGATACCGCGCCTGCCGAGCTGCACACATCCCATCAATTCCAGGGCGTTTGTCCGGCATCCGCGACCTGCTTGGCGGCCTCGCTGTTCATTGAACCGGGACTTCGGTGACGGCGTTGCATGCGCGGCTTGGACAATCGGGAGCGCCAGGCACGGAGAACTGAGCAACCGTCTTTCGTTGACACCGCGGCCCCGACGCATACACTCAAGACATCGAGGGTTGGAGACTGATGAAGGGAGCAGCGACATGTCAAATAGTTCCGCAGATACCAGGCCCCGACTATTCAAATATTGCTCGAAGGGGGGATTTGTCACGCAACTTGCCGAGGTAACAGAACAGGAGCCTCAGCAAATCGCCGACCGGCTCGGCCTTTCTCGCCACCTGATGGCCGATGGCTATGCGCTGTTGCTGTTGATTGGTTCGGTTGCGCGCCAGGACTTCGCCTGGCATGCCACGACGCAATTCTCCGGTGGCTGGGTGAAGGAACGGATCTATTACAAGGACAAGAATCGCATGCGGTCATCCGTCGAATATGTGCGGGTCGCGGACCAGACGCGTTTTGCCGCTTACCAGGGTGACGGATACGAACATGAGGTCACATGGGACGCCTTCATCTCGGAACAGGAAACACTGCTGCAGACTCGCAATGGTTGCAAGCGCATCGTCAAGATCGTTCCGTTCCTCAAGGGTGGACCTGGAGACTACCCGAATGTGAAGCGAAACGCCGCCGCTCAATGGGAGTTACTGGTTCCAAAAGAGTTCTATTGCGCGAAGATTGTCACGAACAGGGGAATCATCCGCGCCGGCGAATTCGATGCTACGCATGCCGGTTGATCCACGCATGCATGCGCTGGTGCGATTCGGGTCGGAGGGAAATGTTGGATGGTTGCGAACCAGCGTGGCTGCCAAAGTTGCCTGCAAACGGAACAGGAGACTTCGTCAGGGAGCCAACTACAAGGAGCTAAAGAGCTGCTGCGATCCCAACCACGCAACTTCGCATAATCTATATTATGTCAAATGCGAACTGTGCGCATTCTGAATCGGGGCGGTTGCAGTACGGTCGTAGGTACCCCGACACGAATCGTCTTGAACGCACCCCGCGCGACATTCCGATGGGTAGAAAGAATTGGCTGGTCAGCTGGACCGGCCTGGGCGGCAGGCATGTCGGCATGGTGCAAAGCCCACTGGCGAGCTGCCGGCTGCACCACATCAATCCGTGTGACTAATTCGTCGATCAGGCTTTTGGGCTGGTGCACATGAACCAGATCCCAGTAGAGAACTGTATGACGCAATCCTGCCCTGTAAGCAGTGCTGGGTCATTTGGTGGTGCAGGTAAGAAGAATTCGCCGCGTTCGCAACGATGAACAATGCTCCAACCACTAGCGCAGCTGTCCAGATTCGATACATTGGCTTTTTGGTTTTTGAATTCATGATCCGATGACCCTGCTTTCCTGGGATGGATTGCTTATCACTTCAGCAATATCGATGCACGAATTCTACCGCATTGCCGCCACCGGGATCGATCCAGCCGTCGATACTTGTGTCGGCTTACTGCGGTCTTGCCGGTGGTGTCTTCATGGCTGCGTTCATGTGGCAGTGTTCACACCCGCGCGCCCCTAGAGCTTGGCAGGGCCAGTCAGGCGCAGCATCAGCACGCTGTGCGGCGCCAGCCGCGTTTCCAGTTTCGCGGTGGTGTCGCCCGTCTTCTTGCTCCAAAGGTCGGACCAGCGGTAGACGGTCTGCCTGAAATCGACCGATCTCTTGCTCAGGTCATCGATCAGCACTTGCTTCTTCCAGTCGTGATGAACGTCGGCGGGCTGGTTGGAGCGGTTCAGGAACATCAGTGCCCATTCTCCGCCGTCGAGCGGCTTGGCATAGAGCTCCAGCGGACCGTCGGCCAGGACGCGCAGCGCCTGCACACCGAGCTTGTCCTGGCTCACCGCGATCACGCCTGGGTTGGTCAGGATGCGGCGGGTCGCCTCGGACATGGAACGCAGGTCGTTGCCCAGGATGAGGGGCGATGCCATCATGGCCCAGATCGACAGATGGGCGCGGTCTTCATCGTCGCTCATGCCGTTGCCCACTTCGAGCATGTCCATATCGTTCCAATGGCCGGGCCCTGCGAACTTGCGCAGGCCTGCCTCGGCGTGCTTGTCGAGGATGCGCAGCACGCCCAGGCCAGTCGAGAAGCCGGGGCTGAACTGGCAGTCGAAGCAGTTATAGATATCGGGCGTGGTCCGCCAAGAATGGCCGACCTTGCCAGCCCATTCCCACGGCTTGCTCATGCCCCATTCGCATATGCTGAACAGCATTGGACGGCCCGCCTTGGCGATCGCGTCGCGCATCGTGGTGTAGGCCGCCTCGGCATTCAAGCCCGGGGTGTCGCACCAGTCGTACTTCACGTAATCGATGCCCCAGCTCGCGTAGGTTCGCGCATCCTGGTACTCGTGGCCGCGGCTGCCGGGACGGCCGCCGCAGGTGGTCGCACCCGCGTCCGAGTAGATGCCCAGCTTGAGTCCCTTGCCATGCACATAGTCCGCCAGCGCCTTCATGCCGGATGGGAAGCGCTTGGAGTCGGGCTGGATGTTGCCGTCCGCGTCGCGCTGGCCCTGCCAGCAATCGTCGATGTTCACGTACTGGTAGCCAGCGTCCTTCAAGCCCTGCCGGACCATGGCATCGGCGGTCTCGCGGATCAGGCGCTCGTCGATGTCGCACGCGAACTTGTTCCAGCTGTTCCAGCCCATTTGCGGGGTGTTTGCCAGCCCCTCGAACTTTTGGGCCCAGCCGTTGGCGCATGCGACGGCAGCCAGCAAGCCACCTACGACGAGCCGCGCAGTGTGTTTCATGTTCATCGTGAATCCTCTATTCTGTCGATGTTATAAGTTGACTTGATAAGCGTGTAATGATTACTGCACTTCTATCTGATTCCGCAATTGAAATACCGCTTGGCTCGCAGCCGAAGCGCAGGGCGCGGCCGATTATTAAACTCGACATTACTAACTGTAATGTCGAGTTTAATAAGGCTGATTTGCATCCTGCTTGCTGTAGCAGCCATTACCCGGTATCGACGTAAAAAATACGAATTCTTTCGGGAGTATCCCTGGCAAGGCAATATTCGCAATTCGATCATCGTGCGGTGATGCCCAGGGTTTCCGAAATTCCCCTTGCCGATGAATCGGATCGGCAAGGCCCGCATGGTCAGGGCATTCGGTACGAGCGCGACGCTCTGATGGACGCCAGGTACAGCGCAAGCACGTCGCTGGCAGTCACCTTGCGCTCCACTCCCACAGGTTCATCCGGCGTGGCGCCCTCTTCCACCCATAGCCCGAAACGTTCCCGGCGCCAGCCCTTCCAGGCGACAGGAAACGCCGCGGCAGGCGCTGGGGTCGCCGCTCTTTCCGTGCTTGCTCAGGGGGCGGACGGCACGAACGTCACAACGATGCGCCGGTAGCGCGTCAGCGCCGGACTGCCCTTGTCGATCACCTTGACGATGAAGTGGGCGGTCTCCGCCTTGGTTACCACCGGCGCCTGCCCCCAGACGGTATGAAGATTTTCCGCGTCGCCCAGCTTGACCTGCTCCCTGTAGCTGCCAGCTTCGGGATAGTGAAACCACAGGTAGCTCAAGCTGTCCCCATCGGGATCGGAGCTGCCCGCGGCGCTCAGCGTAAAACGTTCGCCCGATTTGATGGTCAGCCGGTCGCCATGGCCGAGCTTTACGACCGGGGGATGATTCGCCTCTTTGTATGGCTTGGTGGACCAGTCCATGCGGGCGGCGAAATCGTTCTGGAAGTCTTTGCGCCAGCGCAGGATGGTGGTCCTGTACCCTTTGGAAACCTTGTCGTGGGCGCGCACTGCGCGGAAGAAGTCGTTATGGACCATCGGTGTGTAGCTATCCACGGCGTTGGTCCAGATCGCGCGAGGCTCTTGCAATACGGGTACGTTGCCGGTGAAGCCTTTCGGATCGGTCGTTTCCAACGCCGGGGTGTACAACTCGTAGCGCCCTCCCCAGCCGCCCCAATCGGGATGCTCGGGCGCATTCAGGCCATTCGGTATCAAGGACAGGAAGGATGGCGTATCGCCCTCCATGCCATAAGCGACATCCGGATAGATCGCCCCCAGTGGCCCATGCCCCTGTTGAATATGCGCGGCGATCCAGCTGTTGCTCACTTCCGTGCTGTCGAATCCCGGCTCGGTCACGTTGATGCCAGTCCAGGTGCCGTTGCCATACCCGCCGGGGCTGACAACGTAGAACAGATCGGGAAACCGGGTGCGTATCCAGATTCCGGAATCGTCCTGGTCGGAGATCGTGTAGACGCGCAGCTTGCTTAGCAGCCGAGCGGTCTGCTCCGGCGTCCTGTCATGGCCGATCCGATACAGCGCTTGAGCGAGCGTATTGGCACCACCCCAGACCGCGATCCACAGTGGCCGCGGATCGTTCTTCTCCAGGGCCTTGATGATGGCGTTCGATCCCGGCGAGTCCCCGCTGTCGCCAACACCCTGCATGCCGTAGACCGGCGAACCGGCATGCACCACCGCTTTCAGCGCCTGCGCTTTCGGAAAACCTGGTTCGTGCTTCAACAACCGGGGTTGTACCCGGCCGTAGGCGTCGATGATCGCGTGGATCGAGGCCGGTGCGATACGCGACTTCTGATGCGTCGAGGTCGTGGCGACGATACCTTCGATATCGATCTGGTTCGCGTACAGCAGCAATCGTACGAGTGACTGGCTGTCATCGGGGTCGGCCTCTATATCGGTGAGGACAACCAGGCGTTGTCGGGGTTCGGCGAAGCCAGGGGCCGGCACACATGCCAGTAAAGCCGCCAGCATCGCCGTGATTGAAAATAGTCGCATCATCTCAGTATGGAATTGGAATATTGGAATGAAATTACGGCTTTCCAGTCGGCTCGCTGGTCATGGGCCCGGGCAGCTGGCGGATTGCGCGTTCAACAGCGCACCGGGAAAGTCTGTGTCGAGGACTGTGTTATTCCGCCAGCCGATCAGGCTACCCACGTTTCCCAGGCCGAGCCAGCATAGGAATAACGGTGCAGTCATCGGTAGCGATTTTCCAGAAAATGCTAGCAGTGTGCGGATAATCGTATGACCTTGAGAGTTATTGCCGCTTTTCCAAGGTTCCAAGCGTGTCGGCAGCCACCCCTACGTTTCTTTCGGCATCGGCAGCGAAGCGGACCATGAGCGAAGACCGTGCCCTTCGGAGGGAGCGGTGGGCGGCGCGCCGGCGGGTATGCGACGTAGCACCTTTCGCACACTTCCTGCAAAAATCAGCGAATGCAGAAGTCACTGCACTCTGTTTTATCGGCATGCACATGTTCCGCCCTATGCTCCGTTTCGAGACGGAACCGGCAGACTCCAGGAAGACTGTGGGGTTCCCCAGTCGCTTGTCGACGCGCCAAACAGAGGAAGAATGTAATGAATCGAGCAGGATGCGGAATCGGGGGAACCGTTTGGGTTGCCTTGGCAATATGTGGTTGGGGTGGGAAGCAGGCACTGGCCAATAGCCCGGCCGAGCCAGCGGTGTCGCCCGCCAAGCCGGCATTCAACTGGACGTCGACCCCGCCGCTCATTGCGCCTCGACCGGATCCAGGCCAGACAATCCACGGCGTGAAAGATCCTTCGATCGTTTTCGCGGACGGTAAATATCACGTGTTTCTCACAACGGCCGGATCCGCCGGTTGGGGGCTCGCGTATACAAGCTTCGAGAAATGGTCGGACGCGCCGGCCGCAAAGATTATCCCGCTCGACAAGTCCCCGATGGGGCCGGGCTATCGCGCGGCGCCGCAAGTATTCTATTTCGCTCCGCAGAAAACATGGTATCTCGTCTATCAAGGTGCCGATCCGCTGTATTCAACCTCGGAGGATATCGGCGATCCCTTGTCCTGGAGCGCGCCAAAAAAGTTCTTTCCAGTAGAACCCGACATCGTCAAGCCGCCGCAAGGCGTTGGCTGGCTGGACTTCTGGGTAATCTGCGATGACAGTAAATGCTATATGTTCGCTACCGACGATAATGGCCGTCTGCTCCGGTCCGAAACCGAACTGGCCAATTTCCCGAACGGCTTCCATAACACCGTCGCCGTGATGACCGGGAAAAAGGAAGACGTGTTCGAGGCGAGCAATACCTACAGGGTCGCCAGGACCGATACCTACATTACGCTGGTGGAAGCGATTTCGCCACAGGGCCGCTACTTCCGGATCTGGAAGAGCGATCGCCTGGACGGCAAATGGGAGCCCTTCTCTTCCGCGCCGATGAACGGTTTCGCCACACGCGATAACGTTGAACGCATCTGGTCGGAAGGCATTTCGCACGGTGAACTGGTCCGTACCAATACCGACCAGACGATGACGATCGATCCCTGCCGGCCGCTGGAATACCTTTTCCAGGGGAATGACCCCACGGTGCGCGTTGACGACTACGTCAAGATCCCCTACCGCCTGGGCGTGATCACGGCGAAAGGTGAAAACCCGGTCAGCGCACTCTGTCGCTGACGTACTGCGTCATCTCTGCGGGAATCGTTCCGGCGCTGCGCCCAATGCGGCCAGCGCGAGACGCTTCCTGCGAACGCCGCCGCGCCGCTGGCGGCCCTGTAGCAATCCTGGCAATCACAATCTGGAGCGCCCTCCCCGTATGAACATCGTCAAGTGCAGTCTCGTCGTCCTCGCCATGATCGCGGCACCGGCTTTCGCCGCCCGCCCGGTCAGCATCAGCATCGACGCCGGCAAACCCGGCCCGGTCATCAACAAGAACGTCTACGGCCAGTTCGCCGAGCACCTCGGCACCGGCGTCTACGAAGGCATGTGGGTCGGCCCGAAGTCGACCATCCCGAACACCAGGGGCTGGCGCAATGACGTCGTCGGCGCGCTCAAGGCGTTGCACGTGCCGCTGGTGCGCTGGCCCGGCGGCTGCTTCGCCGACACCTACCATTGGCGCGACGGCATCGGGCCACAGCACCAGCGCCCGAGCAACGTCCACGCCAATGGCAGCGTGGACGAGTTCAACGCCGTCGGCACCCACGAATTTTTCGACCTGATCGAGATGCTGGGCGCCGAAGCCTACGTGAACGGCAACGTCGGTACCGGCAGCGTGCAGGAGATGGCCGACTGGATCGAGTACATGACCGCGGACGGGGGCTCGCCGCTGGCCCGGCTGCGCGCGCGGAACGGACGCGAAAAGCCGTTCAAGGTCGCCTACTTCGGTATCGGCAACGAGCTGTGGGGCTGCGGCGGCAACATGAAGCCCGAGTACTACGCCAGCCTGTACAGCAATTACGAGCATTTCCTGAGGGCGCCCGCGCAATCCAGGCCGAAAATGATCGCCAGCGGCAACGACACCGTATGGACCGAAGTCCTGAGCAAGGAACTGAAGGACCGCACGGCCGGCATCAGCATCCACCAGTACACCGTCCCGACCGGCAACTGGGACGTCAAGGGCAAGGACCTCGGCTTCAAGGAAGACGAGTGGATCTCGACCCTGGCCAACACCATGAAAATGGATCAGATGATCAAGGATCACGTGGCCGTGCTGGACCGGAACGATCCCAATAAGACGATCGGGCTGATGATCGACGAATGGGGCACCTGGTATGACGAAGCAGCCGGCCGAAGCGCGCTGTTCCAGCAGAACTCCCTGCGCGACGCGCTCGTGGCGGCGCTGAACTTCAACATTTTCCATCGGCACGCGGAGCGGGTTCCCATGACCACCATCGCCCAGATGGTCAATGTGCTGCAGGCGATGATCCTGACCGACAAGGAAAAGATGGTCCTGACCCCGACCTACTACGCCTTCCAGATGTATGTGCCGTTCCAGGATGCCGAGTCGCTGCCGCTGGCAATCAAGGACAACACCAGCTACACCCTGGGAACCGTGACCATTCCGGGCGTGAGCGCATCGGCGGCACGCGCCAGGGACGGCAAGCTGTACCTGGCGCTGGTCAACACCGATCCGTCCAGGGCGGTCGATGTCGCCGTCGACGTCGCCGGCACGAAGCTGCAGGGCGCGGCCGGCAAGGTGCTTACCGCGGCCGCGATGGACGCGCACAACACCTTCCAGCATCCGCAGGCCATCGGGCCGGCGCCGTTCAGCACGCGCGCCGCTGGCGGCAAGCTGTCGATCAAGGTGCCTGCCAAGGCCGTGATGGTCGTCGCACTGGAAAAGTGAACGCCTCCCGCGCATGGGCTTCGTGATCCCTTTCAGCACGGTTGCCCTGCGCACGATGCGCCTGTCCGATTCACTCCGCCTTCTCCGGCCTTCATGAAAAAAACCATCCGCTCCGCTGTCGTTCTCTTGTCCGTGCTGGCCATGCTGCCCGCGACGTCGTTCGCGCTCAACCCGGTCATTCAAACGATGTACACCGCCGATCCGGCGCCCATGGTCCACAAGGGCACGCTCTACCTGTTTTCCAGCCACGACGAAGACGTCGGCGCGAAGAACAGCTTCAACATGAAGAACTGGGTGCTCGCCACGACGACGGACATGGTGAACTGGACCCAGCATGGCGTGGTCGCCTCCCTCCGGGATTTTCCGTGGGCCTCCAAGGAGAATTCGGGCTGGGAGGGGTTCGACAACGGCGCCTGGGCGCCGCAGGTGATCGAGAGGGATGGCAAATGGTATATGTATGCCCCCGTGCATGGCCGGGGCATCGGCGTGCTGGTGGCCGATAATCCACTGGGTCCCTACATCGATCCCATCAAGAAGCCGCTGATCGCCGGCCACGCCGGCGGCCTGCATGACAGCATCGATCCCACGGTCTACATCGACGACAAGGGCCAGGCCTATCTCGCCTGGGGCAATCCCAATCTCTGGTCGGTAAAGCTGAACAAGGACATGATTTCCTACGACACCAGCGTCGGCGAGCAGGGCATCATCCGCCATCCGATGACGGTCAAGGCCCTGGGCGAGCGCAATCCTCCGGACTCCAGGGGCACCACGCTGCCAAAGCCTGCCCTGCGCGGTACATCGTACGAAGAAGGCCCCTGGCTCTATAAACGCAAGAACCTCCACTACCTGTTCTTTGCCGGCGGTCCGATCCCTGAGCACCTCGCCTACTCCACCGGTCCCACACCCGAAGGCCCGTGGACCTACGGCGGCGTCGTCATGGCCCCGCAAAGCGCCTTCACCAACCACCCGGGCGTGGTTGATTTCAAGGGCAAGACCTACCTCTTCTATCACACCGCCGCGCTCCCGGGAGGCGACGGCTTCAAGCGCTCCGTGGCGGTCGACGAGCTGACGTTCAACCAGGATGGATCGGTCCAGCCGGTGCAGCCGACGAAGGAAGGGCCGGCACCGGCCGCCACCCTCGATCCCTACAGGCGCGTGGAAGCCGAGACCATCGCCTGGTCTTCCGGTGTCAAGATCGAGCCCAGCAGCGCGGGTGGCCAGAATGTGCGCGACATCCACGACGGGGACCACATCCGGGTGCGCAATGTCGATTTCGGCGCGGCTGGTGCGCGCGCCTTCACGGCCAGCCTGTCCAGCACGGCCAAGGCGGGAACGGCTTCCGGGGCGGCGATCGAAATTCGTCTCGACAAGCTCGACGGCCAGTTGATCGGCACGCTGCCGGTCTCGGGAACCGGTGGCGAATGGGCGCGGCAGTCCGTGCCGGTCTCCGGCGCCGCCGGCGTCCACGATATCGTCTTCGTGTTTCGCGGTGCGGCCGGGGATGCACTGTTCAAGTTCGACTACTGGCGATTCCTGCAGCGCGACCCCATGGCGTCCCGGGTCCCTCCGGCGGCCCCTTTGAAGCCTGCCCATAACCCCATCATCTGGGCCGACGTCCCCGACATCGCCATCATCCGTGTCGGAAAAACCTACTACATGAGCAGCACGACGATGCACATGAGCCCGGGCCTGCCGATCATGAAGTCGGCCGACCTGGTCAACTGGAGCATGGCCTCCTATGCCTATGGCACGCTCGAAGACAGCGAAGCCTTCCGCCTCGAGAACGGCAAGGACGCCTACGGTGCCGGCTCGTGGGCCAGCAGCATCCGTTACCACGACGGCGTGTTCCATGCCTCGACGTTCACCCCCACCGCCGGCGGACGCACCCACGTCTTCACCACACGCGATCCCGAACGCGGCCCGTGGAAGGAGACGAGTTTCGAACCCCTGATGAACGACCACAGCCTGTTCTTCGACGACGACGGCCGCGTGTACATGGTCTGGGGGTGCAACAAGATCATGCTCACCGAGCTCGAACGCGACCTCACCGGCGTCAAGCCTGGCGGCGTGAACAAGCCCATCATCGAACAGGTCAACGCCCTGTTCGGTGCCGACCAGGGCGGGCTGTGCGGCGAGGGCTCGCAGCTCTCCAAGGTCGATGGCCGCTACTACCTGTTCAACATCGCCTCGCCGAAGACGAGGTGGGCGCGCTCCGTCATCGTCCACCGCGCCGACGCGATCGACGGGCCCTACGAGGGCCGCATCGTGCTCGATGACCGCGGTATCGCCCAGGGCGGGCTCGTCGACACCCCGGAGGGCAAATGGTATGCCTATCTGTTCAAGGACAACGGCGCGGTTGGCCGCATCCCCTACCTCGTGCCCGTGACGTGGCAGGACGGATGGCCCGTGCTCGGCCAGGACGGCGAGGTGCCCATGTTGCTCGACATCCCCGCCGGCGGACAAGGCGCGTCCGGCGCGTCCGGCATCGTCGCCTCCGACGAATTCGACCGCCCTTCCGGCGCCCCGGCCCTGCCGCTGGCCTGGCAGTGGAATCACAATCCCGAGCCGCGCGACTGGTCGCTCACCAGGCGCCCTGGATACATGAGCTTCGTCACCAGCCGGATCGATGCCAGCCTGCCCGAGGCCAGGAATACCCTCACCCAGCGCATGTTCGGGCCCGACAGCTTCGCGACCACCAGCATCGACGTGAGCCGCATGAAAGACGGCGACTGGGCCGGCCTGTCCGCTTTCCAGAAACAGTATGGTTTTGTCGGCGTCACCGTGCGCGGCGGCGCCAGATCGCTCGTCATGGCGAGTGCCGACGCCGGCCAGCCCGAGGAGATCGCTTCCATTCCCCTCGCCGGCAATACCGTTCACCTGAAGGTCGACGCCCAATTCCAGTCCGCGCCCGATGACGCGCGCTTTGGCCTCGACGAGGGCGGCGCCAAGATCTACGGCATACCCGGGGCGCCGGAATTGGCCCGCTTCTCCTATAGCCTCGACGGTAAATCCTGGCTCCCCATCGGTCGTCCCTCGCGCCTGGCCTACACCTTTCCCCATTTCATGGGTTACCGCTACGCGCTCTTCTTTTATTCGACCAGAACACCCGGCGGCCGTGTCGACTTCGACTACTACCGGACAGGGCGAAGCGGCGGCTCCCCGTGACCGCCGGCTCGCCGGGCAGGCTGGCCTGTACCTGCGCGGCAAACGGAAGCCAGGCGTCCCAAAGCCAGACGCCCCAAACATGGCTGTCTTTCGGACAGGCGTTCCATGTACACAAACCTACCAACAACGGAGATAAGTGAAATGAACGAAAAACCTCTCAGCATTGCATCCCTTCTGATGGCTCTATCGGGAGGCGCCGTGGACGTCCAGGCGCAGACGTGCACGCCAACGCCGGTAACTCCCTATATTCATTCGGATGGCGCCTGGAATATGACCGCGGCTGCGGCGATCAATACCGGGAACACGATTGGATTGGGACCGCAGCCAGTCAGCGGCGGGTCCTGGTCATGGAGCGGTTGTGGGACAGCGGGTTCTTCGCGAGAGCAATTCGTGTCGCCAGGCGCCAGCTGTACGGCAACCGCCGTCCATACCAATAGTTGCGGCGCACAGACTACGCAATCCTTTGCAATCACGGCCTATCCCAACTACAACACCAACCCGGTCCCCCCCAATGCAAGCGGCATGCACAGTAACGCTGTGCAGTTGGCCGCGAAGATCAGGCTGGGAACCAATATTGGCAACACGATGGAGGCCTGGGGTTGCAATACGCCGTCGGAAACATGCTGGGGCAATCCGGTGGTTTCCGCGGCTTACCTCAAACTGGTCAAGGACAGCGGCTTTGACGCGATCCGGATCCCCGTATCCTGGGATCAGTATGCCGATCAGGTCACTGGAAAAATCAGTGACGCCTGGCTCGACCGCGTGAAACAGGTGGTGCAGCAAGCGGTCGATAACGGGCTCTACGTCATCGTCAACATCCATTGGGACGGTGGCTGGCTGGAGAGGAATATCAACGAAGCCAGCAAAGTCGCCGTCAACGCCAGGCAGAAAGCCTACTGGGAACAGATTGCCACGCATCTGCGTGACTTCGACGAGCATGTCTTGTTCGCCAGTGCCAACGAACCCGAAGCCAGGACCGCCGAGGAAATCGCCGTTCTCGACAGTTTTCACCAGACATTCGTCAACGCGGTACGTTCGACAGGTGGCAGGAACGCGCATCGCGTGCTGGTGATCCAGGCGCCTTTGACCGACATCGACAGGGCTTTCAACGACTGGCACGCCATGCCGTCGGACACCGTGGCGGGCCGCCAGATGGCCGAAGTCCATTACTACCCCTGGAGCTTCACGAACCAGCCGGAAGATGCCGACTATTCCCAGGTGTTCTGTTACTGGGGTAACGGCCACCATTCGACCACCGATACCTATCGCAACTCGACCCGGGAGGAAGAGGCTTATACCGATGCGCAGTTCGCAAAAATGAAGGAGAAATTCGCGGACCAGGGAATTCCCGTCGTGCTGGGGGAGTTTGCCGCGGTATTGCGTCCCGAGACAGTTTGCGCCGACATGCCCATGCATCGCGCCTCGCGGGCCTATTACGCGCAGCATGTCGCCAAATCGGCACTGGCGCACGGCATGTTGCCCTTCTACTGGGAGATCGGAATGAATCCCGGTCTGCTATTCGACCGTGGTACGCCAGCGGTGGGTGACCCGCAAATTTACGATGGGCTTCTCGCTGGAGCTGGCAAAGCAGTCGCGTTGAGTACTGCCCCGAACAGCTGGACCTTGAGCGGTGGCGCTTCGAATACCAGTTCAGCCTCGAATATGGCATTGACGCTCACCCAGGCGGGCGCCACTGCCGGCTATACGTTCGCCAATCCCGTCGACTGGCACCGTGCGACCCTGAAAGTGGTCCTGCGTTTCGATGAGACGTTTGTTTCGAATCGGCGCGGCGGAATCGACCCTATCCTCCAGTTCTACACCTACCGCTCCAATTGGGCTGCTTCCGATTTCAAGTGCTGGACCGCCAATCAAGTGCTGGTGGCAAACCAGGACACGGAATTCAACTGTTCCGCATTTAACATGCCCAAAGCCCTGGGGGTCGGCATCCAGTTCGCTGGCACAGCAGGTTCCGTGACCATTCAAAGAGCCAGTATCAGATTCGCTCGATAACATTGCGGCGCCGGAGCCGGCTTTGCGTAAGGAGCCGGCTTCGCGCGCTTCGGCCTGTCGTACTCGCCGGCGAACCAAAGCCTTCAACGGGGCACTTGTGCGGTGGCAGCACTGGCTGCGGCACAAGCGTCGCCACCGCCGCGGCCCACATCCCTACCTGCTCCATCCCCCCAATGCCGAACGGCTACCACGCGTAAAACAGGCGCGTGCACGCATCCGCCTTTGCGATACGACATATCACCCGAAACGATTTTACTGATGTCTCCTGCGTTAGCAATACTGCAATCCCGCGTTTTGATCGCGGCGGAAATCCAACAATAAAAGACGCCCATCAGGAGACAACAATGACCAAGCCTCATGATCCGATTCGTCCGTCGACCGTGCCGGATGACGACAACTGCAACAACTCATCGAACGACCACTTCAATGCCGTGCTGGCTGCGCGCATGTCCCGCCGCAGCATGCTGCGCGGCGGCTTCGCGACGGCGGCGAGCGCCGTCATGGGCTCCATGGGTTTGAGCGCATGCGGCGGTTCCGGCGATCCGGACCCGGTAGCAGTCCCCCCGGCACTACCCGTTCCGGCCGAGAAGCTGCTGGCGTTTGCCGCGGTACCGAAAAGCCTGGCCGATACCGTCGCCGTACCGGCCGGCTATACCGCGACCATCCTGTACGCGCTGGGCGACCCGCTGCGCGCCGCCACCCCAGCCTACAAGAACGACGGTACCGACACTGATTTCGACAACCGCGCCGGCGACCATCATGACGGCATGGAGTACTTCGGCCTGACGGCCAGCGGTACCCCATCGGCCTCCGGCGCCGAGCGCGGCGTGCTGGCCATGAATCACGAAGCGACCACCGCCGAAAGACTTGCCTCGCACTTTCTCCATGCCGACGGCGGCACCGCCACCCTTCCGCGTCCTGCCGCCGAAGTGGACAAGGAAGTCGCGGTGTACGGCATCAGCGTGATCGAAGTGAGGAAGACCGGCAGCACCTGGTCCAGCATCGTCGATTCGACCTTCAACCGCCGGCTGACTCCCTTGTCCGACGTCGAGATCTCCGGTCCGGCGCGCGGCAACGCCCTCCTGGTGACCCAATACTCGCCGGCCGGTACCCGCACCCGAGGTACCCTGAGCAACTGTGGCGGCGGCCGTACACCATGGGGCACCTACCTGTCCGGCGAAGAAAACTGGGCCGGCTACTTCGTGCGAGGCGCGGCCGACGATGCCGCACGGGGCAACGACAAGAGCGTCGTTGCGCTGCGCCGCTATGGCCGCAGGCAGGGCGCCACATCGCGCCACGGCTGGGAAACAGGCGGCGCGGACGACCGGTACCAGCGCTGGGACATCAGCAGGAAAGGCGCATCGGCGAACGGCAGCGACGACTACCGCAACGAAATGAACGGCCAGGGCTACATCATCGAAGTCGACCCGTACGACAAGACCAGGACGGCCAGGAAGCGCAGCGCGCTGGGCCGCTTCGCGCACGAGAGCGGGGCGTTCGGCAATCCGGTCGCCGGCCAGCCGCTGGCGGTTTACATGGGCGACGACTCGCGTAACGAATACATCTACAAGTTCGTCTCGAAGGAAGTCTGGAACGCCAGCGACGCGACCCCGGCCGACCGCATCGGTACCGGGGACAAGTACCTCGATTCAGGCACGCTGTACGTGGCCAGGGTGAATGCCGACGGCACCGGCCAGTGGATCGAACTGTCGCTCGCCAACCCGCTGATCTCCGCCTACACCGCCTACCCGTTCGCCGACCTGGCCGATGTGCTGGTCAACGCCCGCCTGGCGGCGGACGCTGCCGGCGCGACCCGCATGGACCGCCCGGAATGGTGCTCGGTACACCCGGTCACCGGCGAAATCTACTACACGCTGACCAACAACTCGAACCGCAGCGTCGACCCGGGCGGCGCGCCGGCGCTGTTGCCGGACGCGGGCAACCCGCGCGTCTACACCGATATGCAGGGCGCCGCCGCCCAGAACGGCAACCCGAACGGCCATATCATCCGCTTCAAGGAAGGCACGGGTGGATCGGCCGCCACCAGCTTCACCTGGGACGTCTACCTGTTCGCAGCGGAGAGCGGCGCCGACGCGACCAGGGTGAACCTGTCGGGCCTGACCGCCGACCAGGACCACTCCAGCCCGGACGGGCTGGCCTTCGTGAAGAGCACCGGCATCTGCTGGATCCAGACCGACGACGACGCTTACGCCGACGTCACCAACAACATGATGCTGGCGGCGGTGCCTGGCCAGGTCGGCGATGGCGCCAGGACCACGCTTGCGTACGACAAGGCCGACGGCAGCAAGCTCGATGTCGACACCTTCGTCGGCAAGAAGCCTACCGCGGATACGCTCAAGCGCTTCCTGGTCGGTCCGGCCAACTCGGAAATCACCGGTATCACCGAGACCCCTGACGGCAAGGCGCTGTTCATCAACATCATGCACCCGGGCCTTTACACCGCGCGAGCCGACATTGGCGATCCGGCCAGGTACAAGAGCCAGTGGCCGGCCAACGCGGGCTACGGTGCCGGGAAGCGCCCCCGTTCGGCGACCATTGTCATTACCAAGAATGACGGTGGGCGCATCGGAACGTAAGCAGTGCTTCCTCAAGGGCTGCCGGTGGCAGGAACCGAATCGATGGCGAGGCTGACGACCGCGCATCCATGATCGTGCAGCCCTGACAACAGGAAATCAGACTTCAGGAGGAAACTTGCCGAGTCTGCGAGGACAGCGGCATAAAAAAGGGGCGGCCGTAGCCGCCCCTGAAACCACCGGCAAAGCGGCAGGAGACTAGGGAGGGTTCATTGCGCCTGCATGGCGATCGACCTGATGCCGGGACAGCGCCATGGCTCAGTACGTGTAGCGCAGCGCCAGGCGATAGCTGCGGCCTGGCTCGAACCAGGCACGCGCCATGTTGCCGATGTACTGCTGCTGGGTCTGCCTGACGACCGTATCCGTGAGGTTGGTTGCCGAGAAACTGGCCTGGACGCGCTCGGTAATCCTGTAGTCCAACCCGAGGTCCAGCTGTCCGGCAGCCTCCTGCCAGGTCGGCAAGCCCCAGCCCACGTCGTGCGGATACACCGTCTTGCCATCGACGACCGTTGCCCGGGTCGGGTCGGCGCTGGTGGCGCCGTCGTCGCCCTTCGTGCCATTGACGCTCACGCCCTGCAGGAAGCGGCCGCGCCAGCTGTAGGCCAGGCGCATCGACAGCGGTCCCCTGTCGTACAGGAAGGTCAGGTTGTAGGCGTTGCGCGACAGGTACTGCAGGGGCATTTCAGTGAACGGCAAGCCATTGGTGTCGCAACCGTACAGGCTCAGGGAACTGTTGTTGAACGTATCCTTGGCCGGGCAGTACTTCAGGTTGAAGGGATGATGCAGGGTCTGCCTGCTCTTGATGTAGGTGTAGTTCGCCGCGACGCCGAAGCCTTTCGCCCATTCCGGCAAGACGCGCGCCAGCGCTGGCACATCATTGAAGTAGGCCTGGCCAGCGAGCTCCAGCCCCGTCACGCTGCCGTCCGCGACATTGTCCGGCGCGGTGATCAGGAAAGTTTGCGCGTTGCCGGCAATGCTGTTGAAGTCGCGGGTATAGGCCGCGTTCATGATGATGTCGCGCACCTGCTTGTGGAACAGCGCGGCCGTCAGCGACCCGCCAGTCTTGGGATACCACTCGAGCGTCAAGTCATAGCTGCGCGCCTTGATCGGCCGCAGTTTGACATTGCCATGGCTGAAGCCCTCGTAGCCGACGTTCTGCATCGTTGTGCCGGGAACGGTGACGAGCTTTTGCTCGACCTCGGTGTACTCCCTCAGCTGGTTGAAGCCCGGACGGTACATCGTCTGCCCGAACCCGAAGCGCGTCTGCAGCTGTGGGGTCAATTCCATCTTCAGGTTAAAGCTTGGCAGCACGTCGACGGCGCTGCGGCCGTCGTTGTTCTCCTGGGCGATCGGTGCGAACCTCGGCACCGATGGCGGCGGATTGCGGGGCACCCTGAGGATGGTGTAGCCCTGGGCATCCGCGCGGGTATGGACCACGCGCACGCCGGCGCTGCCTTCGACCGGAAAGCGCAGGTCGTCGAAGCCGAAGCGCGTCGACAGGTAGACGGCTTCGGTCCGTTCCGATTGGCGGCTGGTTCGTTCCGGGTTGCCCTCGAAGACGAGCGGCAATGCGGGATCCGACAACTTCGAGCAATCCTGCTGGTCCGCGAAGCGCGCCGCGTTGGCATCCTCGCAGATCAGCTTCCTGGCCGCGTTGACGATATTGTAGATGTTGCCGTAGTCCCTGACCGCGGCCATGGTCGGCACCACCAGGGCGCCGGGCGCCGGCACCTTGCCGCTGAAGAAGTTATCGAAGTCGTAGGTCGTGGTCTCCACCAGGGCCCCATACCTCGGATCGCTCAGGTAACCGAGATTGGCGCGCGACGCCCAGCCCGGCAAGTCCGACTTGACAGCAGGCTGCCCCGCGATGGAGGTATTCTTGACACCCCATGGCTCGGCGGCGGACATCCAGCGCGAGCCCATCGACTCGATGTTCTCGATCGTGCGCTTGGTCGCGCGCACGCCGAAGCGGATGTCGCGCATGACCGGATGGTCGAACTTGAAGCGGACATCGGTCTTCCACGCATACAGGTCGGCTTCCGCCTTGCTCAGGTTCGGTACCGCGACATCCAGGTAGTAGTTCGACCGGTTCCGCAGGAACGCCTTTGCCGTATCGTCGAAAGTGATCCGGCCAGGCTTGCCGGTCAGGTCGATGTCCATGCTCGGCACGTAGGTCGCCAGCGTCAGGTTGCCGCCGATGCTCTTGTTCGAGGCATGGACCCATTGCAGGTCGTTCTGGACCAGCCAGCGCTGGTCGATATTCCACTTGGCGTTCCAGGCGATTTCCCGGGTCTGCGAGCGCTTGTCGCCATAGGCCTGGTTGCTGCTGAAGCCCAGTCCACCCGCGGCGAAGTTGTTCGCACCGCGGCCGCCGATCGGATACGTGTACCTGGCCGACCGGAGTACCCCGTTGCCGTCGAACTGGGGGTTCACGAGCACGGACTTGTAGGCGTCCTCCACGCCCGTATACAGCGCGTTCTCGGTGCCGGTTTCCTTGTAGCCGGAGTGGAAATAGGTGAGCGCGGATTCCATGCCCCCCTTCTTCCACTGCAGCGCGCCATACACGCCGACGCGGTCGGTCTTGCTGGTGTTGGTACGCCACGAGCCTGACTTGGGCACCCACACGGTCCGCCCGTCGATGATGTCGATGCGGGGAAAGTAGGCGTCCAGCTGGATCGTGTCGTTGCGGTTGTTGTTCTGGTTGCCGGACAGGTTGAGCAGCGCGCCCCATTGGCCGAAGCTGTTTTCCCAGCGATGCGAGACCAGGCCGGAGAGCGCGGGTGAGGTTTTCCTGCCGAGCTCGTTGTGGTTCACGTACGTCGAGGCTGCGAACTTGTCGCCCTTGTAGTCGAAAGGCAGGGCGGTGCGCAAGTCGACCTGTCCGCTGACGCCCCCTTCGATCAGTTCGGCCGGCGGGTTCTTGTGCACGACCACCGCGGACATCAGTTCCGCCGGGATGTCGCCCCAGCTCAATTCACGTCCCGGGTAGCCGGCCGAGAACGATTCACGGCCGTTCAGGGTGGACGAACCCCAGGTCAGGCCGCGCACCGAAATGCCGGAACCCTCGACCGAGAAATGTTCCGGGTCGCCGCGCGAGCGGTTGCGGTCCATCGTCACGCCGACAACGCGTTGCAGCACCTCGGTGATCGACCTGTCCGGCAGCTTGCCCGCCTCTTCGGCGACGACGCCGTCGACCACTTCCTCGGCATTCTGCTTGAGCTTCGCAGCCGATTTCATGGCCGCGCGCTGCCCGCTGACGACCACGGTCGTGACTTCTTCGTCGTTGGCGGACGGCGTCTCAAGCGCGGCCTGTGCCTGTGCTTGGCCGCTGTACAGCATGGCAAGCTGCGCCGCCGCGAACGCCAGTGCGGTCATCCGCAAGGGTTGCCGCCTTCCGATTGTTCCAATTGTCCCCATTGTCTCCATCCTGTTGAATTCTTGTTGTGCCCTGGTTGCCCACCACGCCGGGCGGCGCGGAGTACATCGTCGTCCGCCATCACTGGAGGGTGATCTTGCCTTTCAGATTGACCGTGGTCGGGTAGTTCGGCGCCGGCGCGGTGGTACTCGGCACATTGACGTTGCCTTCCGTCGAAGCGAACGAAACGAGGACGATCGGATAGTCCTGCAGCTCGACCCAGGGATCCAGCTCCGCCAGCTCGCAGCCGCCATCCACGACGGCGAAGTCCTTGAGGCGGATCGTGTAGTTCGTCAGTTCCGCGGAGCCTGGCTTGAACGTCGCCCGCAGCGTCACGTTGCAGTGATCGTTGTTGGCTTTCCTGTTGTAGTGGCCGAGGACCAGGTCGACGTTGACCTGGTTGTTGGTCGAATCGAACCATTCCTGGTTCAGGCCGAGGGTGAACCTGAGCTCCGACTGGGCATCGATCCGCATGCCTTCGGCCGTGTTTCCGGCAGTCGACTTGCTCGCCACCCCAGGCGCGTACACGTCGATTTGCGCCCAGGTGTGCCACCAGCCGCCGCTGGGAGGCTCTTGCTGCCAGCTGTAGGTATTGCTGACGGTGCTGCCGTCCGCCGAAAGGCGCAGGTCGCACCAGCCGTCACACCACCAGTTGCGCAGGCTGCTGCCGCCGCCCTGTTCGACTTTCCCGTTCTCGTTGGTCAGCGTCGCACTCCTGTAGCCGCTCGAGAACGTCAGCTCGGGCGCCGCCGCGGTGCCGATCGGTATGGTCCTTTCCAGCTTCGACGTCTCGTAGATCTCGCCGCCGTCGGCGGTCGCGGTGACGATGCACAGCCCATCGGCGAGCTTATGCAGGGAGCTTCCGTCGACCGAGCACACCGCGGGGGGGCTGGAGGCAAAGACGACCGGCAAGCCCAGGCTCGACGCCGCGGCCAGCGGCACTGGCGTACCATCCAGGGGCTGCTTGCCCGGATTGCGGAAGCGGATCGCCTGCGGCTGCTTGGGAATGACGAACAGCTGGCGCGCCGTAGCAGCGGCATAGCCATTCCCGCCGGCCTGGTTGGCGTTCACCGAGCACTCGCCCGCTTTCAGCAAAGACAGCGTGGAGCCGCTCACGCTGCACGTGCCTGGCGTGTTCGACACATAGGCGATCTCCCCGCCGGAACTGGCTGTGGCCTTCAGCTCAATGGTCGCGATGGTCGGCGGAATAGCCAGCGTCTCGCCGCCCGGGAATGGGAAGGAAACCGATTGCGCCATCCCGCCTTCGCCGGCGTTATCGCCACCACCACCACCACCACCACCACCACAGGCGGCGAGCAGCGCGGCGCATGCCAGCCCGATAGCCGTTTGCTGTACTCTCATGCTTGTTGTCCCCTCATGATTTTTTGCTTCCTCTCCATTGGGTCTGCTTCAGTGGATCTGCTTCATCGGGTCGACTTCAAGTGACATGTCACCGGCCACGCTGCCGACCAGATGGAATCCGCCTCTTCCTGCGCACCGGCGTGCGCTGGAGGAACGTGTGGCTGTTAGGTCAGCTCTCGATCGCGACAACCAATACCGCCTTGGCCGGGATCTTCAGGCGCAAGGTGCCATTGGCCGCCTTCGCCTTGAAAGGCGCGGGTTTGATCGCATCCTTTTGCTGGAAAGTGTTATGGGCGTCCATCGCCGCCGCTGTCAGCACCTGGCCGCTTGCGCCGGAGACGTTCTGTCCGGCGACATTGACCGCCACGTCCGACGCCTCGTTCGGGTTGGTGTTGACGATCGCCAGGTACAGCTTGCCGTCCCTGGCGCGCGCCGCCGAGGCGCTGATCATCGGGATGCTGGCCGCGCCGACCCGGTACTCGACGTTGTCGCGCAGGGTCACCGGCAACGAGGTCGCATCCTGGAACGGCACATACATCCTGTAGGCATGGTAGGTCGGGGTCAGCAGCATCTGGTCCTTGTCGGTGAGGATCATCGCCTGCAGCACATTGACCATCTGCGCGATATTGGTCATCGTGACCCGGTCGGCATGGGCATGGAAGATGTTGAAGTGCAGCGCCGCGACGACGGCGTCGCGCAGGGTGTTCTGCTGGAACAGGAAGCCGGCGTTGGTGCCCTTCTCCACGTCGTACCAGGTGCCCCACTCGTCGATCAGGAAGCCGATCTTCTTTTCCGGATCGTTCTTCTCGAGCGCCGCGACGTTTTCCCTGATGCTCGTGTCCATCTTCAAAGCGTTCACGAGGGTCGACATCCATTGCGCCTCCGGAAAGCCGGTGGCCGAGCCCTTGACGTCCCAGTTCCCGGTGGGGATGGTGTAGTAGTGGTAGCTGATGCCGGCGGTGCGGCCCTTCAGGCCCTTGCTCAGCACGTCGGTCCACCGGTTGTTCGTGTGGCCGCCGCTGGCAACGATTTTCGGGCGGTATTGCGCCGGTGCCTTCAGGAAGGTTTCGTAGTTGTTGTACAGATTGACGTAGTACTCCGGGGTCATATTGCCGCCGCAACCCCACGACTCGTTGCCGACGCCGAAGAAATCCACCTTGAACGGCTTGGCGCGGCCGTTCTTGCGGCGCAGCTCGGCAAGGGTCGACTTGCTGTCGGATGTCATGTACTCGATCCATTCCGACATTTCCTGCGGCGAGCCCGTGCCCAAATTGCCGCTCACATAAGTGTCAGCCCCCAGCATTTCGGCGAGATCGAAGAACTCATGGGTGCCGACCGCATTGCTTTCTTCCACGCCGCCCCAGTTGGTGTTGACCTTGACCGGGCGCTTGTCACGCGGGCCGATACCATCTCTCCAATGGTACTCATCGGCAAAGCAGCCGCCCGGCCAACGCACCAGCGGTACACGCAGCTCCTTTAACGCACCGACCACGTCCTTGCGCCAGCCCCGTATATTCGGAATCGTGGAGCCAGGGCCAACCCACATGCCTTCATAGATTCCGGTGCCCAGATGTTCTGCGAACTGGCCATAAATGTTTTTGTTGATGACGGCACCCGGCCTGGCCGGATCGATGTCGATGGTCACGGCCGCAAATACTGGCGCGAACGCCAGCATGGCAAGCGCCATCACACTGCTCTTCACTACACTCATGTCTTCTCCACTCCGTTTTTTTAATGCTGTCGATTGGCAGCTTTGCTGTCGATTGCAGGACGGAGAGCACGCTCTCTTGCCCGGCAATTCGGCGGAGTCTATCCCAATCAATGCGTCAAAAATACGGGGCGAAATACGCCATTTCGAGCGATGTCGGCCCGGCGAAAAAAATCCGCACGGGCGGAACCGGCATTCGTGCAATTTTTGTTATTGTTCGCTGGGACGGGTCGCCACTCGATCCGGCCACTCCCTCTGCGCCGGTGGCCGCGCCGCCATCGCGGCAGGTCGATTGCATGAAGTGCAGTATCAATACGATTATCTGCACCTTGAAATCTCTTCACCAAATGCGTTATGCCGTTGCCGGTCCCTGGTTGGTTCTTGGAGCCTGGCAGTCAGCGCCGGCGAACGCGCAATAGCACGTCGCACGGCACCGCACTGGATTGCCAAAGCCGCAGGCGGACCGGTCGGTTACACACTTTTATTGGAGGACCAGGTGCCGAGCGTATCGGTTCAAGCAGGCCTTGATCGGCGCTGCCCCGTCGGTCACGGAAAACAGAGAAGGATTGTGCCGACCAGGCAGCGCGGCATTATCGATGTCGCGAGACGGCGCTCATGGACAGCCGAGCGAACGGCTCGGCGTAACTTCGGTACCGGTGCCCGCCATCGACGGCGGCGTACTCACATCGATGTCGATGGCTGGAGACCGGCAACAGGAGGGTTCACTGACTGCTGTTCAGGCGCTCAAGAATGTTGTAACCCGCGGTGACCCGGTCCGCCATTGGATAGGCTTTATTCGCGAGCAGGACGACACCGATTCGCCTTGCCGGAACAAAGGCCACATAACTGGAAAAGCCAGCAGTCGAGCCGGTCTTATTCACCAGCAACTCGACCTGCGCCGTTTGCGATATTTCCGGTTTGGCAGTGGCGTTTGCCTTGAATACGATTTGCTCTGAATTTCCCGCCAACAGCACATCGAGTTTCAATGGATATGGATACATTTCCCACGAAAACCCTTGTGTCATGGGGCCGATCTGGTAATGCGGAACCTGGGTGTCACGGACTGCGCGTTGCCATTTGGCGTCGAGTTGCCCGGGGTGCATGTTGTGCTCCAAGAAGCGGAGCAAGTCGGTCGCGGTTGTCTTCACGCCATAGGCATACAGCGCCACGGGGCCCGCACTGAGCCTGACCGGCTCGTCCTTCCAGGTATAACCTTGCGCATAGTTCTGGATCTGGTCGGCCGGCACACTGAGGTAAGTGTGCGTCAGCCCGAAGGCGGGGAAGAGCTGCTTTTCCATTGCCACATCGAACGGCATCTGCAGACTGGCGGCGACTACGATGCCCAGCAGGCCGGAACTGGGGTTGGAATACGTGCGCGACGAGCCGGCGATATGGTCGGGCTTCCAGTTACGGTAATAGGCCATCAGCTGATCGGCGTCTTGCACCTCGCCCGGCACTTGAAGCGGCAAGCCGCCTGCGGTATTGGTACCCAGGTTCATAATGCTGACCTTGTCGAACGCGCTTCCACGGAGCTGGGCCACATACTCGCTGGCTTTGTCGGTCAGGGCAAGCTCGCCGTCGGCTTGCGCATAGGTGGCCAGCGTTGCCGTAAACATCTTGCTGATCGAGCCGATTTCAAACAGGGTGTCGTCGGTCACGCTCTGTTTCGTATCCCGCGACATGACGCCGAAGTTGTAAACGCAGCGTTGGCCATCCACGCTCACCCCAACCGCCATGCCAGGGAGTGCGTTTTTCTCCATGATCGGTTTGACTACCTGCTCGACCGCAGCCTTGACCTTGCAATTGTCGACCTCGGCGGCCTGGCAGACAGAGACTGACAATAAGCCTGAAATGAACAGCAGAGCGGGTGAACCACGGGAATTGAATTGCATAGCGCAGGGCCTCTTTTAATATCGGGAACGAACAAACGCTTCGTGGTGACGCGTTCGCCCCAGGAACGAGAAGCAGTGCGACGCCGCCACTTGAAGCGATTATCGTACCGAAGCACGGCGCGTCGGCTGGAAATGGGACGAAGCGGCCCATGTTCGGGATGGGCTCCGGGAGTTCGCCATCAGTCGAGGAGCCCTTGATCGGTACCCGGAATATTAAGGGTGAGCTGGAGGAAATGTGCGCTATCCATGTGGCGCATTTCAGGGAGGAGGCCGGACGGCAGAAGGGAAGCAGCAAGGCATGAATTCCTCATTGCCAGATGGGTGCTCCGGAAACTATGGCGCATTTATTTGCGCGCGCTTGGTGAAATGGCCGCTATTGACCCCGCTGGCTAACATAGAAGGAATCCGGCTACACTTGGCGCCGCCAGCGAAATACTGGCTTCAGGAAGCGGGCTCCCGTGCTTCCTTCTTGCACACCTCCCGGAATGCCTTGGGCGTGCATTCGTATTCTTCCTTGAAGAGCTTGTTGAAATACGAGGAGTTCTTGTAGCCGACCGAATAGGCGATTTCCGCGATGCTGGCGCTGGTGTTTTCAACCAGCAGGCGCGATGCTTCGGTCAACCTGAGCTTGTTCAGGTAACCGACGAAGGTGTACCCCATTTCCCTCTTCAGTATGTCGTTGACCTTATTGCGATTGACGCCGGTTTCCGAGACCACGGTTTCCATATCCAGTTCCGGATCCGCGTAGCGTGTCGCCAGCAACCTCAAAATGGCGGATTTTTCCCGTTCCCGGTGCGGCTCCAGCGCCAGCTGCTGGTACGCCACCAGCGGCAGGTCTTTCTGCATCCGTGCGCGCAGGTCATTAGCGAGGGCCAACGCATATTGCTTGGCGAACCAGAACGCGAAACCAGTCCACGCGAGGATGAGGAGCGCGGCCAGGAAATACAGGTAGCCATACTTGCGCTCGTGCATTTCGATTCCCGCGATCTCAATGCGCGACAGGGTGCCGACGGGGCTGGCATTGCTGGTGCCGAATTCGATCTGCGCAACCTTGGCCAGCGAGTAGCCCAGATCGGATGGGTTGAGCTTGTTCATGTCGACCCACCAATCCGGGATGGTCAGATGTGCCAGGTCGAGTTCGACGCGGGACCCGTCCTGGTTGCATTTGACGTATGCCCCTGGCGGGCGGTAGGTCATCAGGTCGTCCGGTTTGGACAGCCTGTCATCGAACGTGGTCAGGCCGACGCGGATGGTGCCAGCGGGGAAACAGCGTGCCTCGAAACTGATCTTGCCGAAACGGGACCAGTCGAACAATGCCGGTTTGCGTTTGCGGTCCGTGAACAGCAGGCCGGTCGAGATATAGGAATGGGGATTGCTGCCCGACAGGACGAATTCCATGATCAGGCGCTCGGCATCGACTCGGGCGTTCACGTTCGTCGTCGCGTCCCTGGTGCTGTGGGTGCGCAGCTGCCAGGAGAAATCGTCCTGCTCGAACAAGGCGACGCGATGATAGCTGCGGCTGACGCACAGATACCCGAACAGGATACTCACGCCGAGAAGGAGGATCAGCCTGAGCAGTGCCTTTGAATATAACGCGTGCATAGAAAGTTCAGTTGAATGGCCGGACAGCAGCGAGCCCGCCGGGCGCCGGTGCGGCGGCAGTTGTCAGCTCCGCAATGTACAGCATGCCATGCCGGTTTGTCATTATGAGGCTGTTGCATGCCGAAGACGGATGTCGGGCGGGTTCCACGCTGTTTGCCGCGCCAGCCGTGCCTGTGAAACTCCGGGACTTTCCAGCAGCGGATGCTAAACTGCGTTGATAGCCGGTCGTGCCCGTGCTTGAGTTTATGGACCCGGCAGAGACGCGATGCGATGGCCACGTGCAGGCTTTGGCGGCAAGCCAACCGCCACGTTCACGAGGAGAACCGCCATGCCAACCTCGCTTGCCACGCTCGCGAACCGGTCTACCCGGCCGGGTGCTTCCAGGGCGATGGAATCCCCACACTCTTCCAGCCGGCTGGCCGTTCCCGCGATCCAGCGCGAACGCTCGGCCGCTTCGTGCGCCTGTGGCGGCACCTGCCCGCGCTGCCAGGCCAGGTCCAGCCTGACGATCGGCGCCGCCAATGATGCGCATGAGCAGGAAGCCGATCGGGTGGCCGATGCCGTGATGCGCGGCGAGCATGGCGCGTCCATCCGGCAAGGCTCTCCTGCCCTGCAGACCAGGTTGTACCGCAAGGTGCTCCATCCCGACGAGGTCTACGACAGCGCCCATGCCGCTCCTGGCACGGCGGAGGAAGAAATCCTGCGCGATGATGATGCCGGTCCAGCAAGCCTGCAGCGCAAGGAGACGGCCAGTGCCGCCGATGGCGCGCTGGCTGTCCCGGCCGGCTACGAACGGTCGCTGCAGCGTGCCGTCCAAGGGGGCGGCAGCGCCCTGCCGGCGGCGACACGCGGCTTCATGGAAAGCCGCTTCGGCCATGATTTCTCCGGCGTGCGTGTGCACCATGACGCGCAGGCCGACGCCCTGTCCCGGCAGATCGACGCACGCGCCTTTACCCTGGGCCAGGACATCTTCTTCGGGCGGTCGGAATACGCGCCAGCGTCGGGCGCGGGCCAGCGCCTCCTGGCGCACGAACTCACCCACGTCGTCCAGCAGGCCAGCGGCAAGCTGTCGCGCCAGATCCGGCGCGTGCCCCGCACGCCGTGCAGCGCCTATCCCAGCTATGACCCGGCGAAGAACCGGCTCACCTACAACTGCGCCGGGCTGGCGTTGCGCAGCTACGAAGACACTTCCCCGCCGTCCGCTGTGTACTCCGACATGGAGGCGCGGTTCACTCCCCCTTACAGCCCGGCAGACACCTGCTTGCCGGGAGAGGTCAAGTTCTGGCTGTGGGAATACAATATGCATCCCGAGGACGCCCAGGGGAACGTCTTGCGCGCCGCGCGGCCCGACTTCCATATCGTCGCCGGGCGCATGGACGCCGCCGGCGGCGAGCCCGCCGTCTACAGCAAGAACGGCCGCCGGCCCATCCACGGCCCCGCACCCGGGCCCAGTTTCAGGCCTGCCACCCGCGAACGGGCGCTCGACGACGACGACCAGCCCGCCGAGCTGCCTGGCGGCCGGCCCTTCTTCAAGGTGCGCAGCGACATGATCGAGCAGGTCAGCTGCGCGGAGTGCCTGTGATGCCCATGGCCTTCCCGGCCGGTGCCGTGGAATGCGCGGCAGGCGATTTCATCGTCCATGAACAGGCCGGCATGCAGTGGCACGCTTACCGGGTAGACGACATCGTGGCGATGCAGCGCCTGCTGGCCTGCGCCACCGCGCCAATCAGCCTGGTTCCCGAGAGTATCCTGCTCGATTCCGTGACGCCGGCTTACCACGGCGAAGTCCACCTGTTGCTGACGGCCTTCGACCCCGTATTCCCCGATCCGGCGGCAGCCAGGCATGCCATCCTGCAAAGGACGCTGGCCGAACGCGTGCATGGCCTGCTGCGCAACGCACGCGACTTCCCGAAGGACGCATGCGAGGTAATCAAAGCGCCGGAAGCTTGAGCCGGGCATGCTCGGACGATACTGTCACGCTTCTTGCTTCACAAAGTGGGTGACCTGGGAGGAGACCGCCATGCTGGCACTGCAACAGAAGGCAACCAAGCGGCCCGGCCGTTCAGCGAACGAACGCGTACAGCGGCGAACACCCGATCGCGGCCAGCACGCCGATCCGGCTCCGGAACGCGCGGGAGCCTGCGCCTGTGGCGGATCGTGCCCGCGCTGCCAGGCCAGGTCGGCGCTCACCATAGGCGCCAGCGGCGATGCCGGCGAACGGCAGGCCGACGCGGCGGCGGAGCAAGTCATGCGCAAGCCGGGCCGGGGTCACGTGCCGGCGCTGGCCGCGGCTCCGGGCGGGCCCGCCACCGGCGGCGAACCCGCGGCGCCGGCCAGCGTCGATGCCGTGTTGCGCTCGCCCGGCCAGGCGCTGGATGGTCCGACGCGCGACTTCTTCGAATCGGGCTATGGCCATGATTTTTCGGGCGTCCGCGTGCATGCGGACAGCGCGGCGGCGCAGTCGGCCCGGCAGATGGATGCCCTGGCCTACACGGTCGGCCGCGACATCGTGTTCGACAGCGGCCGGCTGGCACCGCACACGCCCGAAGGCCGGCACCTGCTGGCCCACGAACTGGCGCACGTGGTGCAGCAATCCGCCGCGGGTCCGGCCGTCGCGCGCGTGCAGCGGCGCGTGCGGCGCGAGAACGTGACCTGCCAGGCCACCGGGCTCACGAATCCCGACCTGACCGGCGACGAAGTGGTCGCGGCGCTCGAAGCGGCGGACACGGAAGCCATCGGGCTGGCACAGGTCGCCGAGGACGCGCTGACGACGAACCTGGCCAGTGTCCAGGGCGGCGCCGCCCCGGACGCGGCTTTCGACACCATCCTGCAGGAAGAACTCGGGCTGACGCTATCGAACCCCGCCCATTTCCCGCTCGTGCGACAGGTGGCCGGCCGCTATCGCCGCGTCCGCGAAACGCTGGAAAGCGGCTACCTGCGCTATATGTGCCGGAGTGGCCCCACGACGAAACTGGTGGGTTGCACGGCGGGCGATTGCGTGGACACCGTGGCGTTCACGTGCCCGGGCAATCGGCTGATCGTGCTTTGCCAGGCCTTCTGGGATGAGCCGGGCCTGCGTGGGCTCACGCTGCTGCACGAACCCTTGCACATCTGGTTCGATATGGCGCAGCATGCGCCGACTGCCCTGCGCCGTGCCGACGCGCTGTGCTACGAATCGTTCGCGCTGCGCGCGTCCGGCCAGGTCGCGGCGGAAAACTGCACGGGCCATACAGGGGGCTGATACAGGAGGCTGAGCAGGCACCTCAGTGGATGCTGCCCGTGGCGCCCTGGATGGCGCCGAGGGCGGAGAATTCGCCGCTGCGGTATTTCTTGGCCATCCGGCTCAGCGTGGCGCGCTCCATATTGCACAGCCGCGCCGCCTCGCTGATGTTGCCGTTGGTTTGCGCCAGCGCGCTTTCCACGAAGCGCCGCTCCACTTCGCGCACCGCGCGCAGCTTCTCGTTGCGCAGCAGGTTGCTGTCGATTTTCAGGCCCTGCACGGGCACGCTGCGCAATGCCGAGCAGCAGCGGCGCAGGTCGTCCGCATCGATGCAGGCGCCGCTGCTGAGCAGGTGGGCGCGTAGCAGCACGTGCTCCAGCTCGCGCACGTTGCCGGGCCAGGGGTGCGTGCACAGCAGGTCGAGCGCCGCGGAGGACAGGCCTTTCGGCTTGCCGCCCTCCCCGCGCGCCGCCTTCGCCAGCAGGTGCGGGACGAGGATGCCCAGGTCTTCCACGCGTTCGCGCAGCGGCGGCATGCGCACCGACAGCACGTCCAGCCGGAACAGCAGATCGGGCCGGAAGCCGCCGCGTTCCACCAGCCGGCGCAGGTCCACGTTCGATGCCGCCACCACGCGCACGTTGCCGTAGCGCCGCTGCTCTTCTCCCACCGAGCGGAACGAAGCGTCCTGCAGGAAGCGCAGCAGGATCACCTGGCCGCGCGCCGACAGTGCCTCGATCTCGTCCAGGAATAGCGTGCCCCCTTCAGAATCGCGCACCAGCCCGTGCCGCGCGCGGCTGGCATCCGTGAACGCGCCCTTGGCGTGGCCGAACAATTCGCTTTCGATCAGCGCGTCCGGCAGCGCGCCGCAATTGACGGGAATGAAGGGGCCATCGCGGCGCTCGCTCAGCGCGTGCGCCGCATGCGCGGCCAGCTCCTTGCCTGTGCCGCTTTCGCCGGTGATCAGGATGGGAGCCCTGGACCGCGCAAAGCGCCGGATCAGCGCGATCGCTTCCAGGAACGCGGGCGATGCGCCGACGAAGTTGCTCAGCAGCGCGGCACCATGGACGGAATCGGTCATGGGCATCGTTCGGCCTCCTTGCAGGGTCACGTTCGGAGTCACAGTCGGAGTCACAGTCGGAGTCACATTCGGAGTCACATTCGGAGTCACATTCGGGGGAACCAGCCAGTCATCCAGCTTCGTGCGCAGCGTGCGATCCAGTATAGGGAGGGACGCCCGGCAGATCAAGCCGTGTGCGTTTCACGCACACCCGTGGCGGCGCCGACACGGCCCGCAGGGGGATTGCTACAGTCCCGCCGTCCGCCGTTGTGCCGGGCACGACACGCGCTTGCAGGACGCTCATGGCAGGCGCCCGTGGCATGGCTCTTGCAGCCGGTGTCGCAATACACGGCGTGAGCGGGGCGCCCACTCGGAACGTGCGTCCACCTAGTCCGTGCACCCGCGTTGTCCGTAAGCCTACTTCCCGCATGCCCTGAAAGGACCCACCATGCCAAGTGCCCTGACTTACCCAGGCGTCTATATCGAGGAGCGGGCCAGCGGGGTTCGCACCATCACCGGCGTGGCCACGTCGATCGCCGCGTTCGTGGACAGCTTCCCGCGCGGCCCGCTGAACGAAGCGGTGCAATGCCTGGGCTATGCCGACTTCGAGCGCGAGTTCGGCGGCATCCATACCACCAGCGAAGCCAGTTACGGCATCAAGCAGTTCTTCCAGAACGGCGGCGCCGAGTGCTGGGTGGTGCGCGTGGCCACGCTGGACTCGGCCACGGCCGCCGAGAACGCCATCGAAGCGCGCGCCATGGTCGAGGACAGCCTCGGCACCGCGATGTTCCGCGTGCTGGCCGGCCGGCGCCTGCGCGGCGCCATCGCCACCGACCCCGGCGACTGGGGCAATCACGTGTTCCTCGAAGTCGACTACGACACCAGCGCGCCGACCGAGACCTTCAACCTGTCGATCACCGAGCAGGTCATCGAGAACGGCCGGCGGCGGGTGCTGCGCAACGAAGTGTTCCGCAACCTGACGATGGAACTGGCCGCGCCGAACTATGCGGTCGATACCGTCAACGAGACCTCGCGCATCGTCCAGCTCGACCGCTTCGATCTCACCGGCACCGCCCTGGCCGCCCTGCCGACCACTGCGCCGTTCCCGCGGCCGGCCGTCTCCGGCAGCGAAGGCGCGGACCTGCCGATGCCCCCCGCGATACCGCCCAACACGTCGACCTTCGATGTCACGGTGGCCAACGACACCGACCCGGCCGTGCCCCGTGCCACGCACACCGCGACGCTGAGCTATGCGGGCGCAGCGCCCCTCACGTACCAGGCGCTGCGGCCCTACATCGAATCGGCCATCCGGGCCCTGGCCCTGCCGGCACTGGCCGAGACCGAACGCTCGCTGCTGGCCGGCGCCACGGTGCGCCTGCTGGGCAAGGGCACCGCCGCCAGCCCGTACCGGTTCGTGGTGCAGGGCGGACGAGGCAGCCCGGACTATCTTGCCGGCTCCACCCTCACCATCGAGACGGCGATCGCGCAGGACATGGGCTTCCCCACCGGCTCGATCGCCAACGTGCAGCAGTACCAGCTGGCCGACGGCCTCGACGGACTTTTGCCCGTCGACGACGTGGCGCTGATCGGCAGCGAGGCGCCGAAGACCGGCATCTACGCGCTGGAAGACGTCGACCTCGTGAACATCCTGTGCATTCCCCACGCGGCCGACCTGGATGGCACCAACATGCGCGCCGTGTATGACCAGGCGGCCGTGTACATGGCGTCGCGGCGCGGCTTCCTGCTCATCGACATACCGCCGGCCACCGCCACGCTCGACGCGATGCAGACCTGGATGACGGAGAACGACTCCCTGCGCAGCCGCGACGCGGCCGTGTACTTCCCGCGCACCTTCGTGCCCGACCCGGCGAACGGCAACCGGCTGCGCAGCATCGGCGCCAGCGGCACGATCGCCGGGCTGTATGCGCGCACGGATGCGACACGCGGCGTATGGAAGGCCCCGGCCGGTACGGACGCCAAGCTGGAAAACGTGCAGGCGCTGGCGTATGCGCTGACCGACCTGCAGAACGGCGCACTCAATCCGCTGGGCGTGAACTGCCTGCGCACCTTCCCCGGCTACAGCCATATTTCCTGGGGCGCCCGCACGCTCGAAGGGGCCGACACGCTGGCCAGCGAGTGGAAATACATCCCGATCCGGCGCCTCGCCCTGTATATCGAGGAAAGCCTGTTCCGCGGCACCAAGTGGGTGGTGTTCGAGCCCAACGACGAGCCGCTGTGGGCGCAGATCCGGCTCAATGTGGGCGTGTTCATGAACGGCCTGTTCCGCCAGGGCGCGTTCCAGGGCAAGACGCCGCAGGAAGCCTACTTCGTCAAGTGCGACAAGGAGACCACGACGCAGGCGGACCGCAACCTCGGCATCGTCAATATCCTGGTCGGATTCGCGCCGCTGAAACCGGCGGAGTTCGTGGTGCTCACCATCCAGCAGATCGCCGGCGACCTGCAATAAGGAGAAGACTATGGCCCAGTTCGCCGTTAACACGCATCGCTTCGACCCGTACAAGAACTTCAAGTTCCGCATCAAGTGGGATGGCCGGTATGTGGCCGGCATCAGCAAGGTCGGCGCGCTCAAGCGCACCACCGAGGTCGTCGAGCATCGCGAAGGGGGCGACCCGTCCACCTCGCGCAAGTCGCCGGGCCGGTCCAAGTACGAGGCCATCACGCTGGAGCGGGGCGTCACGCACGACCTCGAATTCGAAAACTGGGCCAACAAGATCTGGCTCGGCGGCGCCGGACTCGGCGCCGAAGTCAGCCTGAAGGACTTCCGCAAGGACCTGATCCTCGAGGTATACAACGAGGCCGGCCAGGTGGTGCTGGCCTACAAGATCCTGCGCTGCTGGGTATCCGAGTTCCAGGCCATGCCGGACCTGGACGCGAATGCCAACGCGATCGCCATCCAGACTTTGAAACTCGAGAACGAGGGATGGGAGCGCGACCGGGATGTCAGCGAACCGACCGAACCGGTGCTGACGGCTTGACGCCGCTTGCCATGGGACCCGCATCGCCACCTGCGCCGATGCGCCCATTCGGCATGGCTCCCGACCTGGACGTGGATTTCAGCCAGGCGGACCGCCCTGCCCTGGTCACCAGCGTGCTGGCGCAATGCTGCGCGCCGTCCGACCCGGCCTTCTGGTGGCACCAGCCGGTCGGCCTGCGTACGACGGCGCTGCTGCACCTGGTGGCGTTGACCGATGCGCGCGGCGAGATGCCGATGAACTCGACGTGCACGGCGCCGGCCTGCGGCCAGGTGTTTGCATTCGACCTGCCGCTGCGCTCGCTGCCGGGCGATGTGCAGGATGCCGGGCCGCTGCGCGTGGCGCTGCCCGGCGGGCGTACCGTCACGCTGCGGCGGCCCACCGGCGACGACCTGCGCCGCTGGCGGGCGGCACACCCGGCAACGCGGACGGAGGCGCTGCGAATGATGCTCGATACGCTGCTGCTCGACGGCGCGGCGGGGCCGGAAGACGAAGCCGGGCTGTCGGCCGCGCTGGCCGAGCTGGATCCGATGGTCGATTTCGCCGTGGCCTGCGCGTGTCCCGCGTGCGGCGCGGCGAACCAGGTGGCGCTCGACCTGGAGACGCTGGCGCTGACCCGGCTGGCGGCGCGGCAACGGGCGCTCTTGCTGGAGGTGCACCGCTGCGCCGCGCACTATGGCTGGACCGAAGCCGAGGTGCTGGCCATCCCGCCGGCACGCCGGGCCCACTACCTGGCATTGATCGAGGAAGAACGATGAGCGGTTACTTTGGCGCATTGCTGCGGGCCAGTGGCCTGGATGCCGGCGCATCCCTGGCGCCGGGGCGACTGGCGCAAGCGGTGCTGGCCCCATCCGGCCTCGAAATGGAAGCGCCGGCTGACGAGGAAGCCCCGTCGCAAACCGGCGCGCGGGTGCCGCTGGCGCACGCCGGCGCGGCGCCAGCGCAGCCAGGCAACGTCACCATCGTCGACCTGGCCGGGGCGCCCGCCATGCAAGCTGGCCAAGCCGGGAAGTACGGGCCGCCAGTCGTGCCGTTAGAGGCGCCTGCGCCCCAGGCGGCGCTGGCCGGCCCTGCCGCGATCAATCCCGCGCCCCAGTCCATCCTTCCCGCGACGGCTACCGAGGTCAGTACCGCGCCCCGTGTTGAAGCTCCTGTCGAAGCGCCTGGCGAAGCTGGTACCGAATCCATCGCGCACGAGAAGGCGCTGCCCTCGCCGCTGCAGGCGGTCCTGCAGTGGGTTGCCGCCGACCCGGCAGCGGCGCCCGCCCCGGTGGCGCCGGCGTCCGCGGCGCGCGGCAAGGCAGCGGTGGCATCGCCGCATCGCGCCGAGCCCCTGGTGGAACGCATCGCCAGCCCGGCGCCGGTCGCGCTGGAACCGGCACTCCCGGCGATGAGCCATGCCGTTCACCCTGCCGCCGCGGAGCCGTTCGCCGTGCCCCCGGCGCGCCGCGACGATTTCGTGGACATCTCGATCGGCACGATCCAGGTCCGGGTCGACGCGCCGCCCGCCCAGACCGTGGCACTGCCGCAGGCGCCGGCGGTACCGGCCGCCACGCCACCGCGCAGTGCCCTCGCGCGGCGTTCGCTGCGCAGGATCTGACATGTCGCTCGGCGACTCCCTCAGCGCGATCGGCGCGGTGACACGCCTGTTGCGCGAGCGCCTGGCTGCGGCCGGCTTCGGCGTCACGGTCGGCAAGCCGGAAGATGCCGCGTCGAACGACGCCAACGCCAAGGTCAACCTGTTTCTGTACGAGACGGTCTTCGATCCCTACCTGCGCAACGTGCCGCTCCACGAAGGCGAACCGCCGCCCCTGTGGCTGGTACTCAGGTACCTGCTGACCGCCTTCGATGCCGATGGCCGCAGCGACACGGCCGCGGCGCACGAACTGCTGGGCAGCGGCATGGCCGCCTTGCACCAGATGAGTTTCCTGACCATCCCGCCGGCCGTCGATCCCGCGCTGCGCTACAACCCCGAGCCGCTGAAGCTGAGCTTCGACGAATCCAGTCCCGACCTGCTGACCAAGCTCATGCAGGGTAATGAAGAACGCTTCCGCCTGTCGGTCGCGTTCCAGGTGCGCCCCGTGATGATCGTGCCGGGCAGCCTGCCGCGCAATGCGCTGCTGGTCGGCGTCGACTACAGCACGGTGCCGGAAACCATCATCGGCCAGGACGGCGTGCAGATCGACGTGCTGCCGTCGCTGGGCGCGCGGCTCGACCGCATCGAACCGCCGCGCTTCGAGCCGGGCACCACGATCCGTGTGTTCGGCACCGACCTGGGCGGCGACCTCGAAGTCATGCTGGGCGACGTGATGCTGATACTGGTGGAGCGGCGCAGCGACCACCTGGTCGTCACGGCCGAAGGCAGTCCCGGCACGCCGATCGCGTCCGGCACCACGCTGTCGGCCGGCGAAGTGCCGCTGGTGGTGCGCCGCCGCCTGTCCGCCACGCACACCCGTGGCAGCAACCTGCTGGCCGCCCGGTTGCTGCCCCAGGTCGCCAGCGCGGCGCTGGTGGCGGGCGACCTGCGCCTGCAGGGCCTGCTGCTGGGCACCGCCACGGACGACGTGATGGTGCTCATCGTGCGCGAAACCGACGGCATGTCGATCCACCTGTTCGATACCGTCACCGTCAGCGCCGACCAGCAGACGCTCACCGTGGCTGGCGCCCAGGCGGCGCTGCCGGCCGGCACCTATCGCGTGATCCTGCGGGTCAACAACCAGCAGGCCAAGGCCGCTCCCCTGGTGGTGGTGCCATGACGCTGCCACCGCCCGCCGCCGCCCGGCACGCCGCGCCGCCCGCCGATCCGGCTGGCGCACGAGAAGTGGTCGCGGCGGCCAAGCCATCTGCCGCACCAGCCAGCGCTGCGGCGGTCGAACCTGTGGTCGAACCTGCGCCCGAATCCGCCGCCGAACCAGCCACCTTCACGCCCGGGCTGTCCGCGCAGGAGCCGTTCGCCGCGTACTGGCTCGGCCAGGTCACGCTGCGGCTGCGCCGGGAAATCTGCTGGCTGTGGCGCGAACGGGACTGGCAGGCCGCCACCGATCTCCCGGCGTCCGCATTGCCGCCACCGGCCGACCGGGCCCTCGCCGCGCTCGACCTGCTGCGCTACGAGCACGACAAGCAGGCGTTCTTCGCCGGCGACGTGACGGCACGGCACCTCAGCGACCGGATCGGCACGGCGGCGCCACCCCGGCCGGACGGGCATGCGCGGCGCGGTTCATTCGGCTGGGTCGCGCACGAGCTGGACCTGGAACCGGTCGAATGCTTCGTGCTGGCGGTGGCCCTGCTGCCGGTCCTGGACAGCGCGGCGGGCCACGTGATCGCGTGCTGCCTCAACGAACCGTCGCGCACCGCGCCCACTTTCGCCCTTGCGCAACGCCTGTGGGACGATCCGGGAGCCCTGGTGCGCTGCTTCGACCCGGCCCACAGCCTGTTGCGCCACGGCTTGCTGGCCGGTGCCGGCCCGATCGACTGGCAGGCGCCGTTGTCCGTGCCGCCGCTGGTGGCCCGTGAACTGCTGTTTGACGGCGCGCCGTTGCCGGCGGCGCTGGAGGCTATCGCTGCAGGGGAGCTCCCCGAGTCGCCGGACGCCGCCGCGATGGCGCGCGCCGCGTCCCTGGTCACGAACATTGGCGCGCCGGCACCGCGCCGCGGCATGCGCATCGTGCCCGTCATCGGCGTGCGCGGTGCGCCGCTGGCGGAAGTCGCGGCGGCGTGCACGGAACTCGCCGGCGTGCGTACCGTGCAGCCGAGCCCCGCGCTGCCACCCGAGCAGCTGGCGCAGGCCCTGAGTGCGGCCTGGCTGCGTGGCCATGCCGTCTACCTGCCGGCCAGCACGTTGGCGGACCCGGGAGGCCACGACGGCTCGCTGCGGCCGCTGCCATTGCCTGGCCTGCCGCTGGCGGTGTTTGTCGGCGGCCACGAACGCACCGCGCTGCGTGGCCTGGGCGCCAATGGTCCGGCAGAGGTGATGCCGGCGCTCGTGGTGCCCGCGCTGGGCTATCGCGAACGGCTGGCGGCGTGGCAGCGCGCGCTGCCGCAGGCCGGCCCGCTGCTGCCGGAACTGGCGCGCCGCTTCCGCTACGAGCGCACGGCCATCGCGCGGGTCGGCGCCGAGCTGGCCGCGCTGGAAACGCCGCCCGGCGAGGCCGAGATGCTGGCCGCCGCGCGCGCCGACCTCGACCTCGGCACGCTGGCGCAGCCCGTGAAGCCCCGCTTCAGCCGGGATGAACTGATGCTGGCCCCGCCGCAGGCTCGGCAGATCGACGAGATCGTGGCCGCCATGGCCGCCCTGACGCGCGTGCACTACGAGTGGGGCACGGCGCGGGCGTGGAACGAAGGCGGCCTCACGGCGCTGTTCGCCGGGCCGCCCGGCACTGGTAAGACCATGGCCGCCGAAGCCATCGCCGCCGCGCTGGACCTGCCCCTGTACCGGATCGACCTGTCCCAGGTGGTCGACAAGTACATCGGCGAGACGGAAAAGAACCTGCGCCGCCTGTTCGACGCGGCCGATTCGGCCGACGTGATCCTGTTCTTCGACGAGGCCGACGCGCTGTTCGGCCGGCGCACGGAAGTGAAGGATGCGCACGACCGCTACGCCAACCTGGAGATCAGCTACCTGCTGGAACGGATGGAGCGCTTCAAGGGCCTGGCCCTGCTGGCCACCAACCGCAAGAAGGATGTCGACGAGGCCTTCCTGCGCCGGCTGCGCTTCGTCGTCGAGTTTCCGCTGCCGGAAGCGCCGGTGCGCGCACACATCTGGCGCAGCGTCATTCCGCCGGGCGTCGACGCCAGCGCGCTCGATATCGAGTTCCTGGCGAAGCGCTTCGCGCTGGCCGGCGGTCATATCCGCGCCATCGTGTTCCAGGCATGCCTGCAAAGCGCCGCCGAGGGCGCGCCGCGGCGCCTCACGATGGAAGCCGTGGTACTGGCCGTGCAGCGCGAATATGAAAAGCTCGACCGCGCCAACAGCCTGGAGCAGTTCGGGCCCTATGCCGCCCTGGTGGCGGAGCAAAGGATCGTACGATGACACCTACCCGCACACGCCTGCGCATCGATCGCCTGGAACTGGACCTGCGGGGCATCGCGCCCGCCACGGCCAGCGCCATGGCGCACGCATTGGGACCGGCCCTGGCCCAGGCCCTGGCCATGCGGGCCGGCGCAGCACCGCCGTCTCCGGCCGGGCAACTGGACGCCGGGCGCGTTACTGCGCCCGCGTCGACCGATGCCGGCGGGCTGGCCGGTCGGATCGCCGCGCGCATCGCCACCACCGTCCGGGGAGAATCGTCATGACCTTGCTGCGCGGCGCCCTGATCGAGTACGGCACGTCGCTGATCGGGCCGATCCCGAACGTGGTGATCTTCCAGTACAACCCGGAATCCCTGGCGCGCACGCTGCAGATCCCGGCGCGCCCGACCGGCAGCACGCGCCGCGAAACCACGCAGGCCGGCGAGAAGACGTTCGAGCGCATCGCCTTCAAGGCGCACTTCAGCGCGGCCAACATGCTGGACGAAGGCAAGGTGCTGGCCGACCTGTTCGGCATCGGCCCCCAGCTGGCGGCGCTGGAAAAGATGGTGCTGCCGAGCGCGAAACTGGCGGGGCTGATCGGCGCCGCGATCGACGCCATCGGCAGCGCGCTGGGCGGCGGCGACACGCCGGAGCCGGCCCAGCCGATCCCGCGCGAGACCTATCCGCGCATCCTGTTCATCTGGGGCCCCACGCGCGTGCTGCCCGTCACGATCGACTCGATGAGCATCACGGAACTGGACTACGACGCGATCCTGAACCCGTTGCGCGCCGAGGTCGACATCGCCCTCAGCGTGATCGACGTGGACGACTGCTCCGACGACATCCTGGCCAAGGGCGCCCTTACCTACTCGACGATCGCCAAGGAAGCCCAGGCGATCGCCAACCTGGCCAACACGGCGGAACAGGCCGTGGACCTGATTCCCCTTTGATCTTGAGCCTATTCCTATCCGATTATCCCGACACGCTGCCCGGAGAGCCCATGTTCCTGCCCAATTCACGCTACGCCAAGGTCGCCACGGTCACCACGACGACATCGGCCGGGGCCACGGTGGTGGCCCTGAAGCTGCGCCACCTCACGCCGGCTGGCGGGCAGCCGCACACGGTGCACGCCGGCGACCGGCTGGACCTGTACGCGCAAGCCCGCAGCGGCGACGCCACGCAGTTCTGGCACATGGCCGATGCCAACACGGCCCTCGACAGCCGCACGCTCGTCGAGCGTCCCGGCGTCACCATCACCTTGCCGGAGACCTGACATGCCAGGGCAACGCTTCCGGGTATGGTTCGGCAAGGAGCCGGCCACGGCGGAACAGCTGCGGCGCATCGAGGAAATCGAGGTGACGCAGGAAATGGACGCCTTCTGGGAAGCGCGGCTGCGCATGGTCCTGTGCCTGGATGCGCAAGGCACGTGGCAGCACTGGCCAGGCGACACCGCGACGCCGTTCTCGCGCGTACGCGTGGAAATCGACATCGGCGACGGCCGCTTCGCCGCGCTGATCGACGGCCCCCTCGTCAGCGTGGACGCCGACCTCGATTCGCAGCCGGGCCGCAGCACGGCCACCATGGTGGTGCGCGACGACAGCGCATTCCTCGACCGCGATGAAATGATCGACCCCACCTACGAGAACCAGGGCGCCAGCGAGATCGCCGCCGCCATCTTCGACCAGTTCACCGATGTCATCCGGTCCGTCGACATCGAGGCCACCACGGGCAAGCCGCAGACCACCACGCGGCGCAGCACCGCCCTGCAGTTCCTGAGGGAACTGGGCCGGGTCAACGACCGCCATGCCTACGTGCTGCCGGGCGAGCTGCCGGGCGCCAGCATCGGCTGCTTCCGCGCCGATCCGGACGGCCCGGCCGGCCTGCCGCCGCTGGTGCTGATCGGCGCCGGGCGCAACCTGTCGAACGCCGAGATCACGCAGGACCCGCTGGGCGGCGAACGCACCCAGGCGCAGGTACTGCGGGTGAGCGACCAGGGCGTCACGACGCTGGAGACCAGCGCGGCGGACCTGGGGCTGATGCGCGCCTTGCCGGCCCGGCCCGCCGACCTCACGCCGCGCCGCCTGCTGCACCCGGCGGACAACACGCGCGAGGATCCCGCGGCGGCCGCCACCGCCCAGGCACGCCGCAGCGGCTACGTGTACCGCCTGAGCAGCCGCGTGGTGCCCGGCTGCTACGGGGCGGTGCTAGCCCCTTACAACAAGGTGCGCGTGGACGCCGGCGCCACGGCGTACAGCGGCGACTACCTGATCACCCAGGTGGTCCACCGCATCACGCCCTCGCTGTATGTGCAGGAGCTGGAAGCGAAGACGGACTCCGTGACCGAGATTTCAGACGCTGCGGTAGCCGAGGCGCTGGGCGGAGGGCTGAAATTGTCGGTGTCCTTGAGCGGAGGGATCTTCTGATGGGCAATACAACCGAAACACTGGTCGAGCGGCTGGTCGACCGGGTCGGCGGCAGCTACTTCGGCAAGTACCGGGGCATCGTCACGGATGTCGACGATCCCGCCAACCAGTGCTGCATCCGCGCCAGGGTGCCGGCCGTGCTGGGCGACCAGCCGTGCGGCTGGGCCTTGCCGGTGGCCGCCTTCGCCGGCGACGGACACGGCGTGGTGCTGCTGCCGGAAGTGGGCGCCGGCGTGTGGATCGAGTTCGAAGCGGGCCAGCTGGACCGGCCGCTGTGGTCGGGCGCCTGGTGGGCCGAAGGCCAGCGGCCGAACCCGCAGGGCCCCGGCAAGCGGGTCTTCGTGTCGAAGAAGGGCCACAAGCTGGTGATGGACGACGACAGCGACGAGCTGTTGCTGACGCATGGCTCCGGCCCGGAGATCAAGATGACGGGCACGGAAGTGACCATCACGTGCGGCGCCTGCGAAGTGAAGATCACGAACAAGGAGATCTCGCTGAATAACGGCCTGATCAAGGTGGGGCTGGCTGGCGTGAGCCTGGTCAACGGCGCGATGGCGTTCGGGGTGCCGCCATGATCCCCATTCTCACCACGGCCAGTACGGTGATGTGCCCGCACGGCGGCCAGGCCTTGCTCATCACGAGCAACACGGATGCGGTGATCGCCGGCGCGCCGGCCCTGCTGCAGACGGACGTACACCCGATCGTCGGCTGCCCGTTCACGCCGGTGGCCTATTCGCCGTGCCTGACGATCCAGTGGGTCACGGGCGCCACGCAAACCAGCGTGCGCGGCGTGCCGATGCTGTTGCAGAACAGCGTGGGACTGTGCCTGAATGCCGCCCAGGCGCCGCAGGGCACGGCGATCGTGGTGCAGGTGCAGCAACAGGGCAAGGGGATATGACGATGGCACAGCACACCCTGTCGAACGGCCGCCACCTGGCCTTCCCGTTCCGCATCGGCACCGACGGGCGCACGGTGGCGCCGGCCAGCGACGATACGCACGTGCGCGACGAGGTGCTGCAGCTGCTGCTGACCAGCCCCGCCGAGCGGCTGTTCCTGCCCGAATTCGGCGGCGGCGTGCGCCGGCTGGTGTTCGAACCGGCTTCCGAAACGCTGCGCGGCGTCGTCAAGGCGCGCATCACCAATGCGCTCACGCGCTGGCTGGGCCACCGGCTTACCGTGCAGCTGGTCGACGTGACATGGGACGACGCGGGCGCCACGCTGGAAGTCACGGTGAGCTACCTGCCGGCCGGCAGCGCCGACGCGCGCATCGTGCGCTTCCAGCGCAATTCGAGGTAAGCGCCATGACCGCCATCCTCTACCCCGATTACGTCGACGACCGGGCCGACGTGCTGGAAAGCAGCGGCTTGAACGGGCTGAAGCTGGTCCTGGTGGCGCTGCCGCCCGGCGCCGATCCGCCCCATGCGGACCTGGAGCTGCATCTCTTCAACGACTTGCATCTCGCGGCGATCCTGGCCGACATCGGCGGCGACCCGGTGCTCGCCCGGCAAATTTTTCGGATCCGCGGCGGCACCCGCATCGTGGCCGGCAGCGCGACCGGGCAGGTGCAGGTCATCGCCGCCTCCGCCATCGACGCCACACGGCTGGCGATACGGGTGGCGCCGGTCGGCGACTATTCGACCTATACGCTGGAACTGGTGTGGGACGCCAGCGCGATCGACCCTTTCTTCAGTGCGATCGGCTTCAAGTTCCGCCCCGGCTGTTTTACGAACGACTGCGCTCCCGCGCCGGGGGGGCGGCCGGCAGCGGCGAGTCCCGAGATCGACTACCTGGCCAAGGACTACGACTCGTTCCGTCACGCCCTGATGGTGGCGATGGCGGCGCGGGTGCCCGGCTGGGCCAGCACGAGCGAGGCGGACCATGACCAGGTGCTGATCGGCCTGTTCGCCGCGGCGGCCGATGAACTGAGCGACTTCCAGGACCGCGTGATTGCGGAAGCCTACCTGGGCACCACGCGCAAGCGCGTCTCGCTGGCGCGCCATGCCCGGCTGATGGACTATCACCTCCACGAAGGGTACCAGGCCAGCACCTGGCTTGCGCTGGACATCCTAGCCGGCCAGGCGCCCTTCACGCTGGCGAACCAGGAATTGCTGGTATGGACCGGCAGCGAGCCGGCGCGGGAAGACGCGGTGTTCTTCGCCACGCGCCAGCGCCGCCTGCCGCCCGCGCAACGCCAGCGCTTCGATCCCCTGCTGAACCGGCTGCACCTGCACACGTGGCGCAACGCGCAGCCGGCGCTGGCGGCCGGCAGTACCAGCGCGGACCTCGTGCCAGAGGGCGGACTGGGCTCGCAGGCGGACGCCGATGCGCTGCGCGACCTGGTGCGCGACGGCCTGTGGCGCGAGATGCTGGTCGCCGAGGTGCTGAACCCGTGGACCGGCAACCTGGCCGGCTACCGGCGCGGCCGGCGCCAGTTGCTGCGGCTGCTGCCGGGTACCGATGCCGCGCGCGGCGCCGCGCAATCCGTGTTCGATCCGGTCACGGGCACCTGGCTGGTGCGCGTGCACTGGCGCCCGGAAGACGCGCTGCGCTTCGATTTCAGCTTCACCACCTTCTGCCCCGGGCCGCCGCCGGCGACCGTCGAACACGTATCGGTCTTCTACGGCAACCTCGTGATGGCGCATGAAGGACGCCTGCTGGAGGTGCATTTCCAGGAACCGGGCAGCACGCTGCCCACCGGCAGCGCCACCGTGCTGCATCGCCACTACTCCCGGCTGGACCGCTTCGGCAATGGTGCGGACTGGGCCTTCGCCAGCCTGCCGGACGACGTGCCGCTGGCCTACCTGGCGCCGCCGCCGGGGATCCGCGCGGCTGGCGAGCTGGCGGCCCGTTCCACGCTGTACGTGGAAGTCGAGCCCCCAGGCGGCGTGCGCGACCGCTGGGATGAAGTGGAAAGCCTGGTGCACAGCGACGACTCGGCCGAGAACGGCGACCACTACATGGTGGAAACGGACGAACTGCGCCGCAGCGTGCTGCGCTTCGGCAACGGCACCAACGGCCGTGGCCTGCCGTCCGGCGCCATCGTCCACGCCGAGTTGCAGGTAGGCGGCGGCCATGCCGGCAATATCGGCGCGGACCAGCTGGTCAACAGCCGGGCGCTGACCGGGGCACTGACCGGCGCGGTGGTGGCCGTCACGAATCCGTTCGATGTCACGGATGGCAGCGATCCCGAGCCGGCGGAACAGGTTCGCCGCAACGCGCCGGAAGCGTTCCGGGTCCGCCAGCTGCGCGCCGTGACGCTGGCGGATTATGTGCGCCGTGCCGAGGAAGTACCCGGCGTGGCCCGGGCCGTGGCCCGCTATGCGTGGACGGGCAGCTGGCGCACGGTGCGCATCGCGATCGATCCGGCCGGCTTTGCCGTGGCGGGCGACGAAGTGTCGGACATGCTGTGGGCGGAACTGTCGCCGCGCATCGCTAGCCACCTGGAGGCGGTGCGGCTGATCGGCGAAGACCTGGAACTGCGGCCGCCCCGCTACGTGCCGCTGGAAATCCTGGTGGTGGTGTGCGTGGCCGATACCTACTGGCGCGAGGATATCCGCGAAGTACTGGAGCAGGAGTTCTCGGACACGTGGACGCCGGATGGCCGGCGCGGCTTCTTCCACCCGGACCAGTGGACCTTCGGCCAGGCCCTGCACCGCAGCGCCATCGAGGGCCGCATCGGGCACATCGCCGGCATCCGCCATGTCGTGCGCATCACCATGAAGCGTTTTTCGGCGCCGCAGCCCGGCCTGCCGGGACGGGAGGTACTCGACATGGCGTTCGACGAAGTGCTGCTGCTGGCGAACGATCCGGCCCACCTGGAGCGGGGCAGCATCCGCTTCGAGATCCAGGGCGGGAGGCAATGATGGCCTGCAATCCGCTGATCTTCGATCCCGTGCTGTTCCCGCGCCGCGCGTTCAACCGGCCCGGCCTGCCCCGCATCGACTACCGCATCGGCCGCTATCCCGATTTCCTGGCCGCGATGATCCGGGGCATCGACGCGGCACCCGAACTGGCCGCGTGGACCCATCGGGAAGCGGACGATCCCGCCATCGCGCTGCTGGAAGGCGCCGCGATCCTGGGCGATATCCTGACGTTCTACCAGGAGCATTACGCGAACGAAGCCTACCTGCGCACGGCGGCGTGGCGCGACAGCGTGGCCGAACTGGTGCGGCTGACCGGCTACCGGCTGTCCCCCGCCATTCGTGGCCGTGCCACCCTGGCCTTCGAGGCGCGCGGCGACAAGCCCGTGCCGATCGCCGCGGGCTTTCCCGTCAAGGTCGAGCTGGAAGACCTGCCGGTGCCCGCCGACTTCCAGACCGATGCGCCGCTGGAAGCCTGGCCGCACCTGGGCCGTTTCCACCTGTACCGGCCGCGCGCCTACGCGGCCACGCTGGCCGCCGGCACGTTTACTTTCGAAGTGTCCAGCGTTGCCGGCGCCGCCGATTCCGCCAGCCTGGCCGCCTTCGAACTGAAGCCGGGCGACCGGCTGATGCTGCTGCCGCCCGAGCCGCCATGGACTTCGAACGGCGGCGTTCCCGCGAACCAGGCCCGCGCGCAGGTCGTGAAGGTGAAGACGGTCACGCGGCTGCTGGGCCGCCTGCTGGTCGAGGCCGAGACGCCCATCCTGCGCCAATGGGCCACGCCGGTGGCCGCCTACCGGATCAACCGCACGTTCCGCCACCTGGGCCACAACGCGCCGCCGAAAACGGTCAGCACCACGCCGGCCAGCGGCACCATCACCGGGGCGACGCAATACGACACCCGGTACCAGCGCCACCTGACGTGGGAGTGTACGGATACCGAGGCGTCGCTCGGCCTGCCGCCCGAGCTGTTCCCCCTCGACGTGGAAGTGGCGGACCTGCATCCCGGCGGCAGCCTGGTGATCCAGACACGGATCAGCCGGGATGACGGCACGCCGGTGAACGTGAGCCTGCTGCGCGGCGTGACGGCGGTGGAATTCCGCACGGTCGGCTTCGGCAACGTCAATGGCCCCGGCACGCTGCTGACGCTGGACCGGCCGCTCGTCGACGAAACGATCGCGTATTCCTATACGAGCGACGTGCGCGACTTCCGGCTGCATGAAGTCACCAGCCCCGCGTTGCGCCTGCAACCCGTGGCGCATGGCAGGAACGGCGGGTTCACGCCCACCCACGATACCCTGCACTTCTACGGCACGGCGGCGCAGGCGCGCCTGCTGGCTGGCCGCCGGCTGTTCCTGGCGCATGACGATGGCCGCAGCGTCGAGCTGGCGTGCACCAGCGCGGCCAGCGAGTTCCCAACGCTGGCTGTCGACCCGCCGGCAATGTGGCCGCTGGTGTTCGACCGCCTGCCCGCGCCGTTCCGCCACGCCGATTTCGACGAAACGGCGCCCACCGTGACCGTGTACGGCAATCTCGTCGACGCTTCGCAGGGCAAGGCGGAAGGCGACGTGGTGCTGGGCAACGGCGACGCCCGCCAGGGCTGGCAGACGTTCGCGATTCCCAAGACGCCGCTGAGCTACTTCCTGTCGTCCGACGGCGTGCCGCCATGGGCGCCGGCGCTGGAGATCTACGTCGATGGCCGGCTCTGGCAGCGCGTGGATGCCTTCTTCGGCCATGGCCCGCAAGAGCAGGTCTACATCGTGCGCGAGGATGCCGAAGGGCGCAGCTTCGTGCAGTTCGGCGACGGCCAGGCCGGGTCGCGCCTGCCGTCGGGCCTGGGCAACGTGATGGCGCGCTACCGCAGCGGCGCCGGCGCACGCGGCCCGCTCAAGCCGGACACCAAGCCCACCACGGCCGAACGCCCGCCCGGCTTCGACAAGGTGACGCTGGCCGGCATCGTCTCGGGCGGCGCCGATGCCGAGGATGCCGACAAGGCCCGCGAGGCGGCGCCCGGCAAGGTGCAGAGCCTGGGGCGCCTGGTCAGCATCCGCGACTACGAAACCGAGACGCTGGGCGTGCCGGGCGTGGTCACGGCGGCGGCGGCGTGGGATTTGCACGTGGGCGTGCCGGCGCTGATCCTGCGCGTGCTGCTGGAAGCGGGCCGCGAAGGCGAGTTCTCGGCCGTGCGGGCGACGCTCGCCCACGCCCAGCGCTGCCGCGGCCCGGACCGTTTCCCGCTGGTCGTGCAGCAGGCGCTGCTGCGCTACGTGTTCGTCGACATCGGCTATGCGCGCGACCCTTCCTGGCGCCAGGAAGACGTCGAGGCGGCCCTGCGCGCGGCGCTGGGCCTGGCGGGCGATCCGGCGGCCGAGCGCACGGGGCTGTTCGGCTTGCGCGCGCGGCGCCTGGGCGAACGGGAGTATGCCAGCCGCATCGAGGGCCGGCTGCAGAACGTGCCAGGTGTGCTGTGGTGCAAGGTGACGGCCCTCGGCCGCTTCCCGCCCAACGCGACCGAGCCGGAAGCCTTGCTGCTGCCGCCAGCGCCGCGCCCGGCCGGATTGGTGCTGCCGTGCGGCGCACGCGAGCTGCTGCAACTGGCGCCATCGCACCTAACATTGACGGCGCTGGCCGAACCTTCGGCGGGAGAATGCGCATGAGCACCACCTCGAACCCGCCCGTTCCCCTGTACGAGCGTCTGCCGGAGATCTACCGCACGCGGGACGCGGAACAGGAGCCCGCCAACCAGCTGCGCGCCTACCTGGCCGCCGTCGAGGGGCCGTTCGGCGCCCTGCATGCCGACATCGCGCAGCTGTACGAAGACCTGTTCATCGATACCTGCGACGACTGGGTGATCCCGTACGTGGCCGACCTGCTGGGCACATCCCACCTGCAGGGCGACCCGCGCACGCTGCGTGCGGACGTGGCCGATACCATCGCCCTGCGCCGGCGCAAGGGCACGCTGGGCGCCATCGAGCGGCTGGCCGCCAACCTCACGGGCTGGGCCTGCCGTTGCGTCGAATTGCGCGAAAACCTCGGCTGGTCGCAGCACCTGAACCACCAGCGTCCCGATGCGGGTGGCCGGCCGCCGTATGCCGACCCGGCCCTGACCCGTTTCCACATTCCCCGTGGCGGCACGGCGCCGTTGCGCGATCCGGCCGCGCTGTCCCTGCTGGGCACCCCGTTCGACACTTTTGCCTACACCGCGGACGTGAAGGCCGCGCAAGCCGATGTCCGCCACGTCAACCTGCCCAACCTGGCCATCTTCCTGTGGCGCCTCGCCGCCTACCGCCTGCCGCCGGTCCGGCCGCTGGCCCAGCCGGTCGTCGACCTGACACCGGCGCCGGCCGGCACCGCCAGCTTTGCGCTGCGCTTCGACCTGCACCCGCTCGACCTGCCCGTCCAGCTGTTCAATACGGCGCGTCCTGGGCCGGCCCTGTCGGGCGGCACGGCGGCACCGCTGACCGCGCCCGATGCCGTGCCGGGCCCGATCCTGGCTGCGCGGCTCGACAGCGGCACCCCGGCCGGTCATCCGGAAGCCTACGTTGCCGTGGATTTCTTCAATGCCGCCGGCACGCCGCCCGACGGCTTCGACCTGGCCGACGTGGGCCTGCACTTGTTCATGCCGGAGACACTGGAAGCGCTGCTGGTGCCCGTGCCGCCGGCCACCGAATGGCGCTGGCTGGTGCGGGGCGACAACCTGTGCGCGTGGGAGACGGGCTTGCGGCGGCCGCTGCGGGGCGGCGAGATCGTCGTCGACCCGCGCATCGGCCGCGTGCTGGTCGGGCTGGACACGGCCACGCAGGCCGATGAACTGATCGTGCTGGATGGCGGCCAGGCCGTGTCGCGCATGTTCGCCAGCTTTACGTATGGCGCGGCGGGGCCGGTGGGTGCCCATCCGGTGCCGCGGCGCGCCGCCCCTTCGCCAGTCCTGGCCGACCTGCGCACGGTCGGCGCCGTGCCCGGCGGGATCACACTGCAGGCGGCGCTGGACAACCTCGACATCGCGACAGCGCCAGTGATCATCGAGATCGCGGACAGCCTGGTGCACGATATCGACCTGGCGCTGGTGCCCGGCACCGCGATCGACGGCACCGAATCGTTGCGGCTGGCGAACGACCTGACGATCCGGGCCGCCAGCGGACAGCGCCCGATCATACGGCTGGCGCAGCCGCTGTCGCTGCGGCCGGTGGTGGCGGGCGACGCCACGCCCGATACGCCGGCCGTGCGGCTGGAAGGACTCTACCTGGCGCCGGGCGCCGCTTTCCCGGCCGGCGCCGCGCTGGTCGATCGCGCCGCCGTGGCACGGCTGGAAATCCTCGGCTGCACGCTGGCACCCGGCGGGCATGGGCTGCGCGATGGCAGCCGCGCCGCCATGCAGCCCGCGCTGCGGCTGGAAAATGGCTACGGCTTCGCCGACCCGGGCGACGAGGACGATTTCGTGCCGACGCCCGACATCGTGATCCAGCGCTCGGTCACCGGCAGCATCGCCGTGGACGAACGCTACCGGCTCACCATCGCCGACAGCATCGTCGACGCCGGCCTGGGTTTCGGCGACGCGCCGGCGGGTGTGCTGGCAATCGGCGCGGCGACCGACCCGACTACAGGCTGGGGAGCGCGGCTCGATTTCGACGGGCTGACCTGCTTCGGTGCCGCGCGGGTGGCGGCGGTGGGCGGGCTTGGCGGCATTTTCAGCCAGCGCTTCGAAGTACTCGACAACCAGCACGGCTGCATCAAGTGGACGGCATTTTCCGACGATGCCGACCGCCTGCCGCCGCATCACTACTGCGTGCATGCGCCGGACGCGCGCATCGTCTTCACCTCCGAACGGTTCAACGATCCCGGCTACGGCCAGCTGGCGCGCGCCACGGACCGGCGGGTGCGCGAACTGGGGCCGGGCGACGACGCGATGGGGGCCTTCGGCTTCCTGCTGGAGGCGCACAAATGGGCCAACCTGCAGATCAGGTTGCGTGAATTCATGCCGGTGGGCGTGCGACCGCTGGTGTTGCAGGTGACATGAGCAGTGAGAAGACCGATCGACATGAGCGGTCACATGCGCGGCCACATCGGCGGCGCCAGAACAGGGGGATGCTATGCAAGGCGATTTCTCGGTATTGAACTTCGATCCCCACCAGCACGAGCGCGGCGTGGACGAACCGGCCGATGGCGTGCTGCGCAATCTCAGCGGCGTGCTGCACCAGCAGGGCCGCGTGATGTCCGACGCGGACCTGACGGAGGGTGAACTGCTGGAACTGGGCTGGAACGGCCAGGCCGGGCGCGACATCATCGGCGCCGGCATCTGCGCGGTGCCGGCCACGCAGCCGGAAGGCTTCAGCGTGGTGTCGGCCGTGGTCAGCGGCGGCAACGTGCTGGTATCGCTCTTGCCGGGCCACGCGTGGGCCGACGGCATCCTGACCCGGCTGGCGGGCGAGGCGGCCGATCCGGCGGCACCGGTGCAGCGCCTGGCCAGCTATTTCGGCCCGCCGCTGGCCACGCCGCTGCCCACGCCCGCGTCGATCGAGGACGGCGTGCGCGATGCGGTGATCCTGGAGGTGTCGGAAGAATCCATCCACGGCTTCCAGTATCCGCAGCGGCTGATCGAGCCGGCGCTGGGCGGGCCGGACACGTCGGAACGCGCGTTCGTGAATTTCCGCATCCGGCTGCTGCGCCTGGAGCCCGGCGAGGATTGCCTGTCGATCCGCGGCCGGCTGGCGGACGACCCGGCATCGAAGGGCCGGCTGACGGCTTCGCTGGCCCCGGTGGTGGCCATCGCCGGCGACTGCCCGGTGGTGGGCGGCGGCGGCTACACGGGCTTCGAGCACAACCTGTATCGCATCGAAGTGGCCGACGTGCCCCCCGCCACGCCGCCCCGCTTCAAGTGGAGCCAGTGGAACGGCGGCCTGGTGGGCCGCGGCCGTTTCGAGACGGGCACCAACCCCGATCGCATCATCCTCGACGCGGGCCGCGCCCCGATCGTGCATTCCGGGCTGACCGAGTTCTACCTGGAAGCGCTGGAATACGATGAACTGATCGGCGCCTGGCAGGTCGTCTATGGCACGCTGGCCACGCTGAACACGGACCACGACCTGGAGCTGGCCGCGCCAGCCACCTTCGGTACCCTGCCGGCCACCACGGAGCCGGTGTTCATCCGGCTGTGGAACGGCATCGCCAACATCGCCGATTTTCCCGACGTGGCCAACCCGGCCGAGCTGCGCGACGGTATCCGGCTCGCGTTCGACGCGCCGGCGGCCGGCAATTACCGGCCCGGCGACTACTGGACATTCACGGTGCGCGCCGGCGAAATCGCCAACCCGCAGGTGTTGGTCGACGACGCGCCGCCCACTGGCATCGTGTACCACCGCGTGCCGCTGGCCGAATTGAACTGGACCGGCCCGCGCAACAACTTCATGCCCGTCATCGAGGACTGCCGTCACCGCTTCGGCGCGCTGACCCGCAAGACCTGCTGCACCTTCCTGATCGGCGACGGCGTGCGCACCTTCGGCGACTTCAACTCGCTGGAGGTGGCCGCCATGCACCTGCCGGCGGCCGGCGGCGAGTTGTGCCTGCTGCCCGGCCTGCACCGCGCCAATCTGCGCCTGGAGGGCCGCCGCGACATCACCATCCACGGCTGCTCGCGCCGCACGGCGATCCTGCCGCGCACGGAAACACGCTTCCAGCCGATCTTGCACTTCGTCGACTGCAGCGGCATCCGCGTGCATACCGTCGACCTGCTCACCCTGGACGGTATCGATATCCTCGTCGACGCCAGCCGCGATGTGCGGATCGACGCCACGCGCATGCTGGGCCGGCTGCACTGCATCCGCGCCAATGCCTCGGCCGGACTCCACATCGACAATAACCGCCTGCACCTGCTCGATACCGCCGAGGGGCTGACGACGATCTCGCTGGAAGCGGACGACAGCCTTGTCGAGCGCAACACGCTGGTGCTGCTGCCGTTTACGGACCGGCCGGACCGTCCGGACGGACCCGACGACGATCCCACGCGCGACCCCGCCGATCCATGCGCCAGGCCGGAGGTGCTGTACCGCCACCCCCACCTGGTGCTGGCGTATGCCCAGCTGGCATGGACCTACGTGCTCGCGCTGCTGGTGCTGCGCCAGCCCTACCGGGCGCTGGGCGGCATCCACCTGCGGGTCGGCTGCGAGCGGGTGCGCCTGCTGGAAAACGAGATCACCGGCGGTGCCGGCGACGGCATCGTACTGGGCGGCGACCTCGATCCGCCACCCCCGCCAAACCCGGAACCGGTGCCGGACGACGATCCGCCGGTCGCTGTCGACGCGGGCGAGCGCGGCCAGTTCCGCGGCCTGGTGCAGGACGAAGCCGGGACGGCCCTCGCCGGCGTCGCCGTGTATGTGGGACCGACCGTCGACGAAGCCCGCATGGCGCCGAGCGGTACGAACGGCCGGGTCGGCATCATGACCACGCCGGGCCCGAACCTGCTGGCCGTCGCGCCATCCTTCCGCATCGTCAGCGTGACCCCGGTGCCTGAGCGAAATGGCATCCTGCATGTGATCGTCGTCGCACCGCGCCAGCAGGACCGCGCGCCGCGGGCCCGCTTCCTGCACGAGATTACCATCGAAGCCAACAAGGTCACGCTGATGGGGTTGTCCGGCATCGGCTTCGCGCTGCGCACGGGGGCCAGGCTGGCGACGGGCGGCGGCGCCGCGCCGACGGGCACGCCGAAGCAGAACCTGCTCGACTATATCGATGCGGCACTGTTCAATCTCGCGCTCGCGCCGCTGTTGCGCGCCACCGATCCGGTGCGCGACCTGGTGATCCTGAATAACCGGCTGTACCGCAACCTGCGCAATCCCTTCACGGACGCGATGCTGGAACAGGCCCAGGAAATCGGCCGGGGCGGCATTTCGCTGGCGATCGTCGATTCGCTGGTCATCACGGGCAACCATGTCACCGAAAACGGCGCCAGCGCGGCCGACCCGGCGTGCGGCGTGTTCGTCGGCTGGGGCAACGACGTGGAGATCACCGACAACACGCTGACCGCCAACGGCGCCACCACCGCCGGCTTCGAGGACAGCCGCCGTGCCGGCCTGCGCGGCGGCATCTACCTGCGCTTCGCGGGCGCGCTCAGCGAAAAACTGTCCGCCTCCAGCGGCCGCAAGCCGGCATTGCGCGTGCATGACAACCGTGTCGACCAGCCGGCCGGGCGCGCCCTGACGGCGTTCGCGTTCGGTCCCGTGTCGGTCGCCAACAACCACTTCAGCAGCGAGTTCACGGGGCGCTTCGGCTTCATCGATGCGGCGTTCGGCTGCGTGCTGATCGTCAACCTGGTCGGCATCCACCGGCTGATCGCCCGGCTGCTGGGCGACCAGCTGGAGAACCCGGGCAGCTACAGCGTGCAGGCGGAACGTTCGCTGCCCGGCGGAGAAACGATTTATGACGATAACTTCGCCCGGCTCGATACCGTCAATCGCTCGCTGATGTCGCAAGCCATCCTGTGCATGGACGACGTGAGCTATGCCAGCAACACCAGTTCCGTGATGCGGCGCGAACCCTTCTTCTGCAATACGGTGCTGATCGGCGACACCGTGCGGGCCACCGGCGGCCGCCTGCGCGAAGAGGCCGTGCGCACGCTGTCGATGCTGAGCCTGGGGTTACGGGGCAATATGACGGCGTTGAACCAGGCCGACCATTGCATCTTCGCCTTCCCGCCCAGGACCGGCCCGCACGTCCCGCAGACGGTCGACGCGCCGAACCACATCTTCGATCCCTCCTTCTGCCGCAATGCCGCGGGCGGGCAGACCACCGTGGGCACGTTCGCCGCCCCGGCGCTGGCGGCGCATGCCGGTCAACTGGGCGGCACGGTCGAGGCCGATGCCTTGCCAGAGAGGGAACTGGCGCCGCTGGCCAGGCGCTATACGGTGGAGTCGGTCACCCATGTCGCCACCACGCAGGCGGCGCTGACACGCGCCTACCAGGCCGAGACGCTGCACCTGGAGGCCAAGCTGGGCGCCGACCACCCGAAGGTGCTGGAGGTGAAAACGCAGACCGAAGCATCGATGGCCACGCTGCAGGTGCTGGCCGTCTCGTCCGCCGCCGTGGCGCCGCAGGCGCCGCCGGACGGCAAGGGCTCGTCGCTGGGCGGCAGGCTGGTCGATGCGGCAGACCAGGGCCAGCCCGGCTATCGCATCGAACTGGCCGATGCGCGAGGCGCGCCTGTGGCAAACGTCGGCGTTACCGATGGCAACGGAAACTTCGCCACCACCTTCGATGGAGAAGAAACGGCACGCCTGGCGGGACTGGGCATGCTGCTGCCGCGCGTGCTGGACGACACGGGGAAGGTCGTGTTGACGAGCCGGGAAGGCGTGACGCTGGCGCCCGGCGCGGATGTGCGGCTGTGGCTGGTGCTGCCGCGGGCGCCAGGGCGCACGGCGCTGGGCAAGCTGAAGCTCGATGCCGCGCTGGAACAGCAACTGCGCAAGGGAGGAATCGACGACGTGGAGGAAATCCTGGAAACCGACAAGGACGTGCTGGCCGAACTGGCCGGCGGCGTGGATGCAGCGGAACAGCTGATCGCGCTGGCGCGGCGGATATTGGGTTGAGGCGCGCGGGCGGGCTGGAAGTCTAGCGGAAGTTGGCTGAAGTGCCCGGCAAGCGCGAATGCCCTTCAGTTAAGCGTTACCGAGTACGGTTGAAGCGCCTGCATCCACCCCAACGGCGGAGGACTGGGGTCAGATACCGTCTTGTTTTGCAAGGCCCGAATTCAAAAAATTCGGGTCGAATGGCTTGCCAGAGCAAACCACGCCGTAAATCAGATGAACCAGCTTGCGCATGACGGCGCCGGTGACGGCCTTGGGAGCCATGCCATTGGCGCTCAGGCGCTCGGCAAAGGTCTTCAGCAAGGTGTTGTACCGCTTGGCGACCATGCCAGGCATGTACAGTGCACTACGCAGATCATTGTTGCCGATCTTGCTCATGCTTGTCCGACCGCGCACTGATGTTCCAGAGCTTTTTTGCTTTGGACTGACTCCAATAAATGCCGCAAGTGCCTTGGCCGATCCGAAGCGCCTAATGTCACCAATGTGGCCCAGGACCTTAGCTATCGTAGTGCTGCCAATGCCCGGAATACTGCGCATCAGATCGGCGTCATGTTTCAGGCCAGGATGCCTGTCGATGTGATCGTCGATCTCCTTTTCCAGCTCGGTGATCTTTTGATCGAGCCATTTTACGTGCTCATCGACGTTTTTCACCAAGTCGCCCTGACCGGCAAAATCATGAGCTTCCATCCGGTTCTTTTCCTGTTGCCTGATGTCCTTGAGCGCAAGCAGCCGATCGCTCAAACCCTTGAGTTCACGCTGTTCCTTTGGAGGTGGCACCCAAACTGGCGGCCTCTTCGCAGCACAGAATCGGGCGATCAGCCCGGCGTCAATTTGATCGTTTTTGTTGCGGATGTTTTCGGACTGCCCAAAACCTTTGATGCAGCCTGGATTGATGACGCTCACCATGATGCCCGCATCGTGCAACCACAGAGCAAGCGGCTCGCTATAGACACCGGTCGCTTCCAGACACACGTGAGCGCTGTCTGGAGAGACCTTCTGCTTGACCAACCATTGAACCAGTTCCTGGTAACCCTCCGGCGTATTGCTGAGCGTCTTCGATTTCGCTTTGCCACTGACCAGCAGAACAATATCGAGCTTCTTCTTACTCACATCAACGCCAACTACCGGGGTTACTGCCATTTCCATCATTTCCTCTCTCGTATGCGGGCTTAGCGTAAGAACGCCGTCCCAAGATACCGTACGGACTTCAATGAAAAAACAGGCAAGGCCACCTATCTGACCCACAGGCTCGAAGCCTTAATCCCGAGCGGTGTGACCTTGCCTGGCCGGAACTGCAGCGGAAGTATCCACTGAATTGCCGGTACGCTCAAGATACGAGACCCGGCGGGTCTGACCCCTGAACTTGCACTTGGGGTGCGCTTATCCAAGCGGAATTCCCGGCAGGTCCTTACCGCCAGCAGCGGAACAGCCAGTAGCTTTCGTCCCGCGCCTGCCGGTCGACCAGCTCGGCCGGGGCGGTGCCGGCCAGCTTCCGGCATTCGCGGCCGAGATGGGGCTGGTCGGAATAGCCGCTGGCACCGGCCAATGTGGCCCAGTGCAGCGTACCGTGCGCGGCGGCCTCCCGGGCGTCCAGCAGTGCCAATTCCAGGCGCTCGGCCCGGCGCAGCGCCCGCAACGACTGGCCCGTGGCTTGCTGGATCCTGCGTTCCACCTGGCGTTCGCACAGCCGGTCGAATCCCGCCGCTTCGCGTAACCGGCGCAGCCAGTTGAACTGGGACGTCGGCGCCGTTTCGCCGCTGGCGGCGAGGAATGCCGACATACGGGCGACGCGGTGGCCGTCATCACCGGCCGCGGCAATGTCGTCCAGGAATGCGTGCCACGCCGCCGGCAGCACGTCGCGCGCAGGCAGCAGCCGGTCGGCCAGGCTGGCCGGTGCGAGGCCGGAAAGGCGCGCGAAGGCGTCGGGGAAGAAGACCACCGTGAACGCGTGGATGCGCCCGGCGCTGAAGGTCCTCGCCGGCCGGGTGAACGGGCCACCGACGACGATGGCGTCGAGCGCGGGCGCGTCCGCCGACACGCCATCGTGGACCGTGCCCGACAAGAACCACGTGACGGTGCAGAACGGCTGCGCCGGGAAGCGGTTCAAGTGCGCGGTAGATCCGGCGCCGGTGTCGCGCCGGATGTAGGCGCGTATCGCGGCGCCGTGCCCGGGAGGAGGCAGCAGCACGCCGGTCTCCGCATGTCGGAATCGTTCAAGACCGGGGCTTGGTGCCGTCATACGATGCCTCCGTCTTCATGACCGGAAACCACCCCATGCCCGACCGCCCCGCCCTCCAGGTACTCCACCGCTGCGCCGGCCTCGTGCTGGCCGCGTTCGTGTGCATTCATCTCGTCAACCATGCCTTGCTGGCCATCGATGCGGCCAGCGCGTTTGCCTTCATGGACGTCTTTCGGCGCATCTATCGCCAGCCGCTGGTGGAAGCGCTGCTGCTGGCTGCGGTGCTGGCGCAGCTGGCGACGGGGCCCGTGCTGGCCCGGCGTCGCACCACGAGCGCTGGCCGTGCCGGACTGCTCGCCGCGGCCAGTGGCTATTATCTGTTGTTTTTCCTGCTCGTGCATGTGGCCGCGGTCCTGTGGGGCCGGCTGGGCCTGGGGCTCGATACCGATATCAGCTTTGCCGCGGCGGGCTTGCAGGCCTGGCCGGCGATCGCATTCTTCGTGCCCTACTACTTCCTGGCGGTGGCGGCCGTCTGCCTGCATGCGGGTCTCGGCATCGGCCGGCTCTTCGCGGTGCCGGCGCGCACGGCCGCGCTGGTGTCCGGCGCTGCGGGCGCACTGGCCGGCACGGCGATCGTGGGCGGCATGCTGGCGCTGCCCTAATGCCGAAACACGCATAAGCACGCGCGTTAATCTTCGTATTCAACAGGGCCGTCCGTTACTTATACTTTTTCCACACATGGCGAAGCTCGCCACATGTGAAAAACGCATAAGGAAAATCGGATGAAGCTTCACTTGCCCGGGGCCGATCGGACGCCACACAGCCACTCTCGCTCCGCGGGGGCAATGTGTGCGCCGGTCCGCACCGCGCGGAATACCTGGACGACGCCCACCGGCGCCAGGTGGCGGCGGAGCGCGCGCGACCGCTGTGGCTGGCCGAATGGCCGACCTGGCTGCTCATCGCCGTCATCCACGGCGGCTGGCTGGGCACGCTCGCGTCCTGGCAATCGCTGGGTGCACCGCTCGGCACGGTGCTGATGATCTGGTGGTGCGCGTGGTACCTGTCGCTGCAGCATGAGCTGATCCACGGCCACCCGACCAGCTGGCCCGCCGTCAACCGCCTGTTCGGCCTGGCGCCGCTGGCAGTCTGGTATCCGTACCGCCTGTACCGGGACAGCCACCTGCAGCATCACGTCGATGCCCATCTGACGCTGCCGGCCCTCGATACCGAAAGCTATTACGTGGCGCCGGCCGACTGGGCGGACATGAGCACGCCGCTGCGCCGGCTGTACTGGTTCAACAAGACGTTCGCGGGGCGCATGCTGGTGGGGCCGGCGATCTCGATCGCGACCATGCTGGCCGAGGCGGTACGCCAGCCACTGCGCGGCGACTGGCGCTACGTGCCGATGTGGCTCGGCCACTTCGCCATGCTGGCCGCGCTGTTGTGGTGGATCGACCGCAGCTTCGGCGTGACGCCCGTGTATTACCTGCTGGCGATCGCCTATCCGGCGCAATCGCTGTCGATGATCCGCTCGTACTACGAACACCGGCCCGCCGCGCAGCACAAGCAGCGCATCGTGCTGAACGAAGCGGGACCGATACTGCGGCTGCTGTTCCTGAACAATAACCTGCACCTGGTGCATCACGACCTGCCGTCGCTGCCCTGGTATCTGCTGCCCCGCGTGTACCGGGCGCGGCGCGCCGCCTACCAGGCCCGCAGCGGCGGGTTCCACGTGCAGGGCTACGCCGGCCTGATGCGCCGTTACGGCTTGCGGCCGGTCGACGCGCCGGTGCACCCGGGAGTGCCGACATGACATGGCGCGCCGCCCTGCCGATGTACAACGTCTCGGCCCGGCTGCGGGAGGGATACAACGCCCTGCTGGAAGTCCTGTTGGTGGAGGCCGACGTAACCGCCGCGGTCGAGCTGGTCGACGACCCCGGCGCGCTGCTGGACTTCTGGCGCCGGCCCGACCTGCTGGTATCGCAAACTTGCGGCTATCCTTATCTGGTGGCCCTGCGATGCCACGCGACGTTGGTCGCCACGCCCTGCTTCGACGTCCCCGGCTGCGCCGGCAGCGACTATTCCAGCGTGCTGGTGGCACGCGCCGGTAGCGGCATCCGTACGCTGGAGGATGCACGCGGCAAGGTCGCCGCCGTGAACGAGCGGCATTCGAACAGCGGGATGAACGCGCTGCGGCACGCGGTGGCGCCGCTGGCCCGGGACGGCCGCTTCTTCGGCGCCATCGAATGGTCCGGCAGCCATGCGGCCAGCGTGCGCATGGTGCGCGAGGGTGTGGCGGACGTAGCCGCGATCGACTGCGTCACGCATGCCTACCTGCAGCAGGAAGACCCGGCCGCCTTGGCTGGTTTGGTAGTCCTGGGATTCACCGCCGCTTCGCCGGGCCTGCCGCTGATCGCCGGAAGTGCCGTGCCACATTCCTTGGTGCGGCAATTGCGCAGCGCGCTGCTGGACCCGGGTCCGCGCTTGCGGGAGGCGATGAGCGGGCTGCGCATACGGGGCTTTGCCCATCGCGGCGTGAGCGACTACGCCAGGATCGCCGGACTGGAACGGGACGCTGCCCACCACGGCTACGCCGAACTGCGCTGAATCAACGCGATCATCCGCATGGTCGTCAGTGTCTTTTTCTCCACTATCCCAGCACCTTTCCGGGCCCGGTTTCAGGCTGCGTCTTCAACGAAGCAACCGTGTGTGCTGAGCGGTATTGCCGCTGGCACAGCGTGGCGACTTCTGTCGTGTTTAAAAGACTTGTGGCAGACTTACACTAATTAGTTGCCAGAAGGATACTTTCATGACGAAAGCTTCGGGATTGTTTTGTCTGCTGTTAGTGGCCGCACCTCTTCATGCTGCCGACACGCCGGCCCGGCCCGACCTGCGAGAGGAACTCCTGCGCATGCGCGCAGAAGACCAGCGCGCACGCGGCGTGGGTGGCGTCATGGATCCGCAGGCAATGGGACGCGTGGATGCGGCAAATACGGCGCGGCTCAAGGAGATCGTCGCACAGGTTGGCTGGCCAACCATCTCGCTGGTCGGTGGTGACGCAGCGGGAGCTGCCTGGTTGCTGGCCCAGCATGCAGACCAGGACCGGGCGTTCCAGGTCGACGTACTGGCGCGGATCGAGAAACTGCTCGACTCCGGCGAAGCCACCCGCAAGGAATATGCTTACCTGTATGACCGCGTCCATGAACCGCAGCGGTATGGCACCCAGGGCACCTGCGTGGACTCTACCCGATGGGTGCCACGCCCGATCGAGAACGAAGCCGGCGTTGACAAACGTCGCGCCGAGGTCGGCCTGCCAACGATGGCCGAGTACATTTCGATTGTCTCCAGGATATGCGGGGAATATGCTGTGCCGGCTCCGCGCCCGGGCAAATAGACTGGAAGCATACCGCACGGCTTCGTGAGTGCATATGCGATGGGGCGGCAGCTGCGGTCCGCTGGACTTCAGCGAACCGCCAAGAGCAGACCAATGATCTGCAAGCGGCGTTCGCTGCTGAGGAAATTGCTATTGGACGATTGCTACCTGCTCTCGATGAGCAGGCAGCTTATCCGATCGACAATGACCTAGGCTCGTTGCGAAGGCTGCCGACATGCGTGGCGCTGTCTGCGCATTTGCTTGCCCACGTTGGCTCCGGCTACTGTAGCGGGCAGCAGGTAAGCGAGGAAAGTCAGGTGGAACCAGACAGGGAATTCGGTCCAAAGGTAGACATGATTTGCGCCGAACAGCAGCACGAACAATGCCCCCAGCAGAAGGCCAGCATTTCCTGATCGGTCGAGGTATCCCGCGAGCATTCCCGCCGTCAGCGTTGCGGCCACGCCCACCAACAAGCGCATGCAGAGCATCATTGACGAGAACTGCATGGCCGGTTCGACCAGCGCGTAACCTGGCACACCGATGCGTAGTGCCAGGTTACCAAGAGCCGCAAGGGCCATCCAGGCTATCAGGCCTACGACAAGGCTGCTTAATGTCTTACTCGTATTACGCATTTCGCGCCCCTATCGATCCGCAGGTCCGTGCATCACGTCACGTGCCCTCTGCGCCGCCTGATGAAACCTGAACACTTCCGCATCGAATGGCCCGTCGATTTCGCGGTCCCATTCCTCGATGTGCTCATGCATGTTGCTGACGCCCTTCAATGCCTCTGCCGAACATGCGGCGATGTAGGGCGCAGCCAATTCATCCCATTCATCGAGGAAGGCCTGGGCAGCGGGGCTCGCTGGATCGAGTGAAAGCGCTGCCTTGATCCGCGCACTGAGCGCCTGCCACTTCTTGTCATGGGCTTCGGCATCGAAGTCGGCCGGCAGTGCTTGCACTGCTTCCTTGAACGCCAGGTTCTGCTCGGGGCTCATGTATTGGGAAGCCAGTGCATCGAGTTTTACTTGAGACATCGCGTTTTCTCCTTGTCGTATCAGCGAGCAGAATGTCGCGACATCGATTGGCTCGCTACGCTCGATGCGGGACAAAATGGATGCAAGCAATTCTCTTGCGGCGGCGACTTCGCGCTCGCGCGCCTCGAGTACCTGGATTTGGGCAGCCACGATCGAATGCAAGTCGGGGCGCGGGCCTGCAGTCATGGATTGAATTTGCGCCAGCGTTAACCCGGCACGTTTCATTGCCATGATGCGGTGTAGCGATTCGAGCTGCGCTGTCCCGTACTGCCGGCGTCCGGAGGAATCTCGCACAGCTTGCAAAAGCCCTCGGGCTTCATAGAATCTGAGCGCCCGCGCAGTCAGCCCCGTCATTCGGGTGACTTCAGTGATGTCAAGTAGATCAGCCATAAATTCATTGTATTGCCTGACGTAACGTCAACGTCAAGCGGTAATGGGATTTATGTGGCGGGTCGAATCTGGCCCGTCGAGCGGCTTCAGCAGCAAGCGCGGCAACGTCTCTCAGGGTCGGGAGCGGCCTGACGTGACAGTCTGATAGTTTTTCAGCTTGGCAACCTGTTATGCTGCTTGACCTCCCGAAACCGGCCGGGAGCAGTCGTTCACATACCTACCTCGCTTGTCAAATGTTCAAATCTTTCGAGCAAAAATCTGCCGTAAAAAGCGATAAGTTGTATCGCATGACATTGCATGTCGGACGTGGCACGAACACCGAAATGCCCGCTAACTTGATTGGAGCGTATGTTCCAGTTTTCGTAGGCGCTGATAGTCGTGAGGCTGCAGCGTTCAAGGCAGTCGCGGACGTGAGAATCCGTGGCTTCAACTTCATCGACATTGCTGATGGCCAAATTCATGAACTTGACCCGTACCGGTGGGACGCCTTCGTCATAGAGGCTTGGCCGGATTTCGTTACGGAGTTTCCCACGCAGTCAAAGATGATCGAGGCATTGCGGGCCAACTTCGTTTTCATCGGCCCGTACGCAGCATATGAGACGCAAACGCCCCAGACGCGATAGGTACGGTACTGTCGACTGGCGAATGTCCGCAATGGGGGCGGTGCTGCCGTACACTGGACGGCAGCAATCGGCCCAGGAGCGGACCTTCAAGTTCACTGCATGAATAGCTGATCATGAACGAAATTCCAAGCGTGGAAAATTATCAATACCTATGGGACGGCTCTCAGCCAGGGTGGGTACTGCAATGCCTCAGTGGCCATTATGTCGATCTTTCGTTGACCTTCGGTTCCGTAGGGCCGTCGAACGCCGAACTGATGGCTGCGCGACGTACAGTGCCTGAGTACGCGTCATTGCCGCTCAATGAGGTACTTGCAGAATTGCGTGGCCGTCACACTCTTCCCCTAGGACGATTCCTGTCAGATGAGGCACGTAATGTTGCTGCAACGTGTCGCCGACAAGGCCTGTGCGTATTAGAAGCCGTTATCAAGGCTCCTCGGTATCTTCCAACTAATGAGGTGTCCCAAACGGTGCTACTGATCGAGGATGATGCAATAGCCAGAGAGGTATTTGCTCTGGCATTGCAGCATGGCGTTCCTGTGCGTCATGTCGAGTTTTAGCATTTCAATGGTTGAATTTAAACGCTGGGCGTAAGCCGATCAGTAGCAGCGACAAGGTCTGCTTTGGGGCGGGAGCTGCCCATCGTGGCAGTATGCGACTTTTCCGGTTCGGCAACCTGCTTTGCTGCGGCGAACTGCCGAGTTCGGCCAGAAGCGGACATTGATGCATTGCTGCCGTGTCGTGACGAGATGAGATATGGATAGCCTAGGCGAATTGTTGGACAAGTTGAGCACTGCGGACAACAGCCTTGAAAGAAACGCTCTTGCGGTTAAGGCAGCAGAAACTGGTGATCCGGCAGTGCCGAAGATCCTGGTCGAACTTATTGACCGTCACGAGCTGGCGAATGAACGAGGCACCTTAGTCAATTGTCTTGGGAGCTTCGACTGTTCAGGGAAGTTTCTTTGGCTAGCAAAGCTCGTTTGCCATGGGAATTGGGAGGTTTCACACGAAGCGATGCGCATCCTGGAGAAGATCGACTATCTGGATGCGAGGGAAGTTCAACAAGGATATGACCTCCTTCTAATGACTGCTGAGGCCGGGATGGACGAAGAGTGGCGGACCGACTTGGTAAACGATCTGTTAGCGATGTTCGACTGATGACTCTATCGCGCCGGCTGGCTCGAGACGAAGCGGGGATGATGCGGCGAACACTCGCATGCAAATGTCCGCTTGGCGGCGATAGCCGTCGTACACCTGGACGGCAGCAACCAGCCAACAGCCGTCGTGGCGTTTCTGTTGCGATATCAAGGCTCTATTTTTTTCTTATGAGTTATTCAATCCAGGCCTTCGTCGCTCTGCAGGGCACTTTTAACGCCGATCCGTCCAATGGACTGGCAGTGATCCGGCTCGATGCTGGAGTGGAGATCATCCCTATCGGAAGCACGACACGTATGCTCTACGGCATCCCATTTTTGCCGCTCACAGATGAAGGCAGCGAGGAGTTGCCGGCGGCCATATTGAAACTGCACTCGACGCTGGGTTCTCAACGGCCCAGTGCCTATATCGAGGCGGAATTCTTCGGCGGAAGTGGCGCGCAAGCTCATGTTCTGATTTCAAAAAACGGTACAGGCGCGGGTGTCAACATCTCAGACAACGCTATCAATGATGCTCTTGCCTGGCTTGGTGTGCGGCCGCGCGATGGTAGAGATCAATTCAATACAGTTGGGCTTGGGAAGCATCGAGAAACTGATGGCTGGTTAGCAAGCTACGATCAGTAACGACCGATTCCGGGCGGAAGCCGACACGCACTTTACGACAGCAACCAACCCGAAGCAGGACTGCGGCAAGTACACCACAGGATTCCCAGCCATGCCAATGCATCCGCAAGACGAACACATGACTAGCCAGGTCATCAAAAATTCCGAGCGCGAAGGGCCGATACCGTCAGCATGGCGTCCAATCCTGAAGAGCATCGTCGATGCATTCGTTCGCCAGGACTACGGCCTTTTGACCGGGATCCCTGGCGTCGCTCCATTGCCCGAAGAGACAGCCAGGCAGATTCGCGAATACATCGAAGAGTACGGAGCAACGCTGATCCCTTTGCCAGAAGAATCATGGGCGTCCTCGGTTTGTATCCGGATGAAGGATCACTGGGACGCGCTGGTCGATCTCTGGACCGAGGAAGAAGGTCGTAGTGACCTTGTGCTTCAGGTCCGCGTTCGTGAAGGGGACAGTGGCTGTTCCGTCACTGTACATATGGTCTACGTACCGTGATCAATTGAAACCCTGCAAGGAGAATGGCCGCGGTCCGGGCACCAAGATGACGGCTGTATTCGCAATTGAACCGATGCCTTGGCCCAAGCACTTCCTCGCGATATGGTCTGGTCCCTTTTGTCAGGCACACGTTAGCCGGGGCTAATGATCAACTCCCGGCCCGACCATCGGCAGGATTCAAAGAACATTCTTCCCGGCGACGGACGCCATGATCTCGTCATGCCGCTCATTGTCGGTCTTGTGCAGGTAGGCAGCGGTGGTGGCAATGCTTGCGTGCCCCGCGGTTTCCTGCAGCGTCTTCAACTGCACCCCATTGTTGGCGTGATTGGTGAGCATGCTGTGGCGCAGCCAGTGCGCGGAGGCTTGCCGCAGCTGGGCGGCCGAGTCGCTATCGCCGCGCGCGGCGGCCGCGCTGGCCGCGGCAGTGAATACGGCTTTCAGTGCTTCGGAGGCCGCTTCATCGGTAATGCGCTGCAAGCCCTTGCCGCGGCTGGACAGCACCAGAGGCGTGGTATCGGTGCGCCCCGTTTGTGGCAGCAGGCCGAAGGCGGTGCGGTAGCGGCGGAAGGCGTCGAGCATGTCGGCCGGCACGGGCAGCCGGCGCGGCTTGCGGCCCTTGCCGACCACGTCGATCCACCATCGGCCATTGCCTTCGCTGTAGATCGCTCCCATGCCGGCGCCAACGATCTCGTTCAGGCGCGCCCCCGTATGCGCATAGGCGATCAGCAGGAAGCGGTCGCGCTCGCGCCGGCGCAGCGCCGCCGGCGTTTCGGCCGGGCGGGATTCCACGGTGGCGAGGGCCAGGCCGATCGCTTCCTGCGTCAGGTAGCGCGTGATGCGGCTGGCGCTTGCGGTCCGCACGTTCTTCACCAGCGCGCCCGGATCGCGGCGCAGGTAGCCGGTCTGCTCGGCGAAGGCCAGCAAGCCTTTCACGGCGATCATCGCCTGGCGCCGGCTGGCATCGGACAGCGGGCCCGAGAACGGGCGATAGCGTTCGTCGCTGCGCGGCCACTTGGTCGTGGAGATCCAGTCCGCCGGGGGCGCCTTGAGGAATTCCTTGTAGGCGTTCAGGTCCGCCACGCCCAGCTGGCGCAGCGACTTGCCGGCTTCCTCGCGGCACCACGTGAGAAAGCGGTACAGCTCCTTCTGCGTGTTGGCCACCGACTTCGGGCGCAGCTCGCCGTGGCTGATGTACTCGCGGGCGATTTCACTGTCGGTGCGAGCATCGGTCAGCACGTCTTCGGGGATGTCGCGCCACGCTTCCGGGTCGATATCGCGCAGGGCCAGCCCACCGTGGCCGCGTGCAGTGCGCGAATGCGGGTCGAACGGTTGCAGGTCGATTGGCGCGAATTTGCTCATCACGAAATACTGTGTAAATGAACAGTATTGTACAGTATTCCATACAGTGTTTTCAGGGGTGTTCCGGCCTGCGCCGGCGGAACGCCCACGCGTAGATGAGCAGGTTGAGCAGGATGACCGTTCCGGCCAGGACGAACTGCACGTTGCGGGTCAGCCCATCCGGATAGATCACGGACAGCAGCCAGCGCTCGACGAAGTCACCCGTATAGCGGGCCATGCCGGCACGTTCGCGCAGCGCGTTTTCCCACGACGTCAGCGGACATGCGGCGCCGGTGGTTTCGACCAGGAATCCCCACGCCGCGGCCGGGAGGTGGATGGCCGCCATCCAGCGGCGCCGCGATACGAACAGGCCGCCGAACAGCACGAAGGCGATGAAGGCGAGGTGGATCGCCAATACACCGGTGGCAGCCATCGCGTAGAACATGGTGCAGTGCCTTGGAAGAGATGTACATCGAGGGCCGGGCGGTGCCACGGCTTCTCGATACCGACTGTAACGTTTTTCGGTATCGACGACTGCTACGGAACTATGCGACCTTACCGCATCGCGCCGGACGATACCGTCTCGCGCGCTGGACCAGTCACGGTCGCGCCGAAGAAGTTCGCGGTGCCGAACACGCGGCTGGTGTCGCCTGGCTGCGGCTGCGTGAAACTGCCGGAAAACGCCAGGTCAGCACCGCCGGGCTGGGTATGCGTCGTGAAGCATGGCGCGGCCACGCCACCCACGACCAGCAACTGGCCGAGGCAGGCCAAATTAGGCGGCGAGACCGCGTTGACGGTGGTGCGCAATGTCGCGCCGCTGAAGATGCTGCCGACAAGGCTCAACCATGGCGCCCCCTGCCCCATCGCATCGGCGTTCATCGCCAGCGGATCGCTGCGTTCAATATGGGAAGAGCCCAACCGGGTGAAGAAGTCGACGCGCCCGCCCATGTACGACGTCCAGGCAAGGTCCGCCGATGACGATACCGGCACGAATCCGCTGAATGAGAATGTCAGCTCGCCGCCGGGAATGAAGACGGACGGTGGCGCGCCGTTCAGCGTTGTCACGAAGCCGAAGCCGCTCAGCGTCCCGCTACCCGCATCCGTGACCAGGCAGACCGGCGCCGCCGACATGGAGAAGTCCAGCGGATAGGCCGGGTCCCACACCACGCCGCCCGTACGGTGCTTCCCGCTCGTTGTATCCCGTCCAATCGGATGCATGGTTGCCTCCTTTCATGCGGCATGGCGGCTTTCGATTGGCGCGCCGCCAAAACAAAGCGCCCTTACCGCTTGCCGGCCTGCTTCAGGATCCACGCCTGCTGGGTGGCCTGGTGTGCCGCCGACGTATGGTGCACCTGTTCCGGTTCGATCACGATCTCGCGCGGCGACGGGATCACGTTGTAGACGGCGAAGGTGGAGGTCGGCGGCGTCACCATGTCGTTGTAGCCGGCGTAGAACAGCACGGGCGCGCGCAGCCGCTTCGCGAAGTTCACGGTGTCATAGTAGCCGGTCGTCATCACCTTGGGCGCGAGGGGCTGGTCTTTCACGTTGCCGGCATCGTCCTTGCGGAACAGGCCGGGCCACCCGCCCGCGCGGCCCTTCAGGTACCCGGTCACGTCGGCATAGGCGGGATACGAGGCCACGGTGGCGGTCACCCGCGGGTCGAGCGCGGCGGTGACGATGGCCAGCTGGCCGCCCTGGCTGCCGCCTTGCGTGACCAGCGTCTTGCCGTCCCATTTGCCGTGCTGGACCAGGTAGTCCAGGCCGCGCACCGCCCCCAGGTACACGCGGCGATAGTAATAGGCGTCGCGGTCGTCCAGGTTGTAGCGGTTGTAGCTTTCCAGCGCGCCGTAGCGCAGCTGCTCATACAGTTCGTCCGGCAGGTTGACGGGAATGCCGTGGATGCCGATCTGCAGCGTGATCGCGCCCTTTGCCGCCTGGTCCACGGCGCCCTTGTAGCCGCGCACGCCGGCGCCGGGCACGTGCAGCACCGCCGGGTACCGGCCTTCGGCGCGAGGCACGGCCAGCACGCCATAGATGCGCGTCGGTCGGCCACCCTGCCCCACGTTCTGGTAATGAAGATAGGACACTTCCACCGCCGCGGTGGAGAGCTCCGGCGCGGGCGCCAGGGTCCATTGCGGGTCCACCTTCGCGAGCTGTTCCTTCTGCGCCGCCCAGAACGCGTCGAAGTCGGCCGGCTCCGTTTGCACGGGACGGATGTCGAGCGGGCTGAATGCCGCGGTGGCAATTGCCTTCACGGCCTTGCCGTCCATGCTCGCCTCGACCAGCGCGCGCACGAAGCCGGGTTGCTCCTGGGCCGGCATGGGCAGCGATACGCCTTCCTTCGGTACCACGATGGTGCGCTCCTGGCCTTCCAGCATGTCGGGCCCCAGGCGGTAGCGCACCGGGATGCCTTCGGACGGATACGGCGTCACATCGAGGCGGATGCGCACGGTGGCGCGCTCGCCGGTCTTGTAGGTCCAGTCGGGGCGGTCCAGCGTGACGGAAAGCGGACTGGCGGCGGGTGCCGCTTTCAGCAGGCGGACTTCGGAGGGTGCCGCGTTCGCGACGAAATGAGGCTGGCTCGCGGCGAGCAGTGCGGCAATCGCCAGGAGGCGCAGGGGACGACGGATCATGGATCACCTTGGTAGTCGGGATGCGGGAATCCTAGAGGCGTCGCGGTGCGTGGTCAATGCCGGGCATGCAAATAGTCAGCCGGCTGCGAGGCGGAGTGGTGGGACCTTAATATGTCTGTAGCGCAGGCATTCACCCCAAGGACGAACTGCCGGGGTCAGACCCACCGGGTCTGACCCCTGAATTTGCACCGGGGGTGGCTTCTCTGAAAGGCGCTACCGGCCGCCGCGCTGGGCGGTCAGCCCGCGGCGACCCGCTTGGCGATATGCGCGAGCGCGTCTTCCACCTGGTCGATCAGGATCAGGCACAGGTCGCCCTCGCCCAGCCGCTCCATGGCCGTGTCGATCGCGACGAATTCGCCATCGATCTCGTCGACATGCGAGGTGCGGGTGGCGCCGGCCAGGCCCTGGCGCAGCAGCGCGATCACTTCGCCGTCGGCGCGGCCGCGCTGGCACTGGTCCTGGTACAGCACCACCTCGTCGAACGCCTTGCCGAGGATTTCCGTCTGCTGGCTGATGTCCTCGTCGCGGCGGTCGCCGGCGCCGGAGATCACCACCGAGCGGCGCCTGGCCGGGATGGATTCCACGGCCTGCACCAGTGCGAGCATCGCATCCGGATTGTGGCCGTAGTCGGCGATCACGGTGGCGCCGCGGTAGTCGAACACGTTGAAGCGGCCCGGCGCGTTGTGGCTGTCCGTGTTGAAGGTCTTCAGGCCCAGGCGGATCGATTGCCAGTCGATGCCGGCGCCCCAGGCCGCCGCCACCGCCGCCATCGCGTTCTCGACCTGGAAGCCGATGGTGCCGTTGCGGGTGAGCGGGACGTCGGCAAGCGCGATGCGCTGCTCGAACTTGCCTTCCTTGGCCACCAGGTCGCCCCGGTCGACGAACACGGTGCGGCGGCCCTGCGCCACGTGCGTAGCGACCACCGGATGATAGCGGTCGGCGCCGAAGAACATCACCTTGCCCTTCGAGGCGCTGGCCATGGCCGCCACGATTGGGTCGGTGGCGTTCAGCACGGCCCAGCCGTTTTCATCGACGTTCTGCACGATCACGCGTTTCAGAACCGCGAGGTCTTCGACCGTAGTGATGTAGTTCAGGCCGAGGTGATCGCCGGCGCCGATATTGGTCACCACGGCCACCTTGCAGCGGTCGAAGGCCAGGCCTTCGCGCAGGATGCCGCCGCGCGCCGTCTCGAACACGGCCGCATCCACGTCCGGGTGCTGCAGCACGTTGCGCGCGCTGCGCGGGCCGGAGCAGTCGCCGCTGTCGATCTGGCGGCCGTTGACGTACACGCCGTCCGTGTTGGTCATGCCCACGCGCAGGCCGGACGAGGCGATCAGGTGGGCGATCAGGCGCACGGTGGTGGTCTTGCCGTTGGTGCCGGTCACCGCCACCACGGGAATGCGGCCATCCTCGCCCTCGCCGAACAGCGTGCCGACGATGGCCTCGCCGATCGGCCGGCCTTTGCCGTACGACGGCGACAGGTGCATGCGCAGGCCGGGTGCCGCGTTGACTTCGACCACGCCGCCGTTCTGTTCCTCGATCGGGCGCAGCACGGAATCGACGACGACATCCACGCCGCAGATGTCCAGGCCGATCATCTGCGCCGCTTCCACGGCGCGTGCCGCCACTTCGGGATGCACGTCGTCCGTCACGTCGGTGGCGCTGCCGCCGGTGGACAGGTTGGCGTTGTTGCGCAGGATGACGCGCTGGCCCTGCGGCGGCACCGAGTCCGCGGCCAGCCCCTGCTGTTCCAGGCGCGCCCGGGCGATGTCGTCGAAGCGGATCTTGGTCAGCGAGGTGGCGTGGCCGCTGCCGCGGCGCGGGTCGGCATTGACGATGTCGACCAGTTCGCGCACCGAATGCACGCCATCGCCAACGACGTGCGGCGGATCGCGCCGCGCCGCCGCCACCAGCTTGTTGCCGATGACGAGCAGGCGGTAGTCATGGCCGGGCAGGAAGCGCTCGACCATGATGTCGTCGCGGAATTCGCGTGCCGTGTTGAAGGCGGCATGCGTCTGTTCCTCGGTGGTGATGTTGACGGTCACGCCCTTGCCCTGGTTGCCGTCCTTCGGCTTGATCACCACGGGCAGGCCGATCTGCTGCGCCACGGTCCACGCTTCCTCGGCGCTGTCGACAGTGCGGCCGACCGGCACCGGCACGCCGGCCGCGTCCAGCAGTTTCTTCGTCAGTTCCTTGTCCTGCGCGATGTTCTCGGCGATCGCGCTGGTCGAATCGATTTCGGCGGCCTGGATGCGGCGCTGCTTGCTGCCCCAGCCGAAGGCCACCATCGAGCCGGACGTCATGCGGCGGTAAGGGATCTTGCGGGCCACGGCGGCGTACACGATCGCGCCCGTGCTGGGCCCAAGGCGCACGTCCTCGTCCAGGTCGCGCAGTTCGGTCAGTGCGGCGGTCAGGTCGAACGGCGTATCCTGCAGCGCGGAATTGACCAGTTTCTCGGCCAGCTCCACGGCCAGGCGGCCCACTTCTTCCTCGGTGTATTCGACCACCATCTGGAAGATGCCTTCCTCGACCGTCGCGGTGGTGCGGCTGAACGTGACGGGGCACCCGGCCTCCGCCTGCAATGCCAGCGCCGTCAGCTCGAGCACGTGCGCCAGCGGCACGGCCTCGGAGTGGCCGTGCGGCTGGAACTGGCCGATGCGGGGAAAGCGCGCGCGCAGCCTGACTTCGAAGCCGGGCAGCCGGTCGGCCGCCAGTTCTTCCGGCGTGCACGAAACAATCGCCTCGATGGCGGTATGGTGGCTCCAGAGGTTCGGGCCGCGCAGCGCGCGGGTGCGGATCACTTCCATGTACTGATTCCTGTGTGGTGTTCTTCTTTGCGGGCGGTGGTCGGTGCGATCATGCTGCCCGGTTCTTCCATTCGAACGTGCGCAGCGCGGCGGCGATCAGGTCCGGCGACAGGCCGAGCGCCCAGCCGGTGCCGATCGCGGCCAGCACGGCTTCGCGGCACTCGTCGGCGTCGTTCGGCAGGCAGCTGGCCGGCAATTCGGCCACCTCGTCGGCGCCGATCGCCATCACGAAGGAACCGCCGCGGCCAAACACGGCCCGCCCGCCTTCGGCCCGGTGCGCCGCTAGCGGCGCGGCATCTTCGTGGACGGCGTAGAACAGCACGTCGCCATCGCACAGGCGGGCCATGTCCGCGACCTGGTCGTCGCCGGCATTGAGCACGGCCACGCCATCGGACAGGATCACGTCGACCTGCGTGCGCAGCACGCGGTACATCTGCTCCGGCTCGTCGATATAGAACTCGCCCAGCCGGTCGTGGCCGCGCGTGTCGGTCACGACGCCGACCGTGCAGCGGTCGTAGGCCAGGCCTTCGGTCAGGATCATGCGGTTGCCGTTGGCGAACACGGCCGATTCGACGTTCTTGTTCAGCAGGAGGCGCTGGCCGGATTCCCATTCGGTGAGCGGGCCGCGCGCGATCTTGCGCCCGTTCAGGTACACGCCTTCCTCGCAGGCCACGCCGACATAGCGGCCGGAGACCTGCAGCTGCCACGCGGTGAGGCGGGCGATCAGCGCCGTGTGGCAGGTGCCGGCGACGCCGACGATCGGGATGCGGCCATTTTCGCCCTGCGCGAACAGCTCCTCGACGATCGCCGCGCCCACCGGCCGCGGGGTGCCGCCCGGCGCAGGCTTCAGGTGCGCCAGCAGGCCCGGGCTGGCATTGACTTCGATGATGGCGCCGCCCTGCTCTTCCAGCGGGCGGGAGATGTCCTGCGCCACCAGGTCGATGCCGGCGATGTCCAGCCCCACGGCGCGGGCGGCCAGCGCGGCCATCTCGGCGACGGCGGGATGCACCAGGTCGGTCACGTCGTTGGCGACATTGCCGTTGATGGCGATGAGCACCTTGCGGCCCGCTTCCGGCACCGCATCGTGCGCCAGGCCCTGGCCTTTCAGGACCAGCTGCACTTCCGGCGAGGTTTCCGGTTCGACCGGGTTCAGCGGATGTTCCTCGTTCGGCCCGCGGCGCGGGTCGGAATTGATCTGCGCATTCACCAGCTGGGTGACCGTGGACTGCCCATCGGCCGTGATCCACACGGATTCGCCGCGCGACGCGGCCACCACCTTGCGGCCGACAACCAGCAGGCGGTGCTCGTCGCCGACCACATAGCGCTCGACGATCACCGACGAGCTGTCGCCCCGTTCGATGGCGATGTGGAAGGCCTTGCGCACATCCGCTTCGCTGGTGAGGTTCAGCGTCACGCCGCGGCCGTGGTTGGCGTCCGACGGCTTGACGACGACGGGCAGGCCGATGTCCTGGGCTTCTTCCCAGGCTTCGTCCTCGCTGTCGACCAGCGCGCCTTCGGGCACCGGCACGCCGCAGGAAGCCAGGATGCCCTTGGTCATGTCCTTGTCGCTGGCGATGCCTTCGGCGATGGCGCTAGTATTGTCCGTTTCCGCGGTCCAGATGCGGCGCTGGCGGGCACCGTGGCCCAGTTGCACCAGGTTGCCGTCGGTCAGGCGGATGTGCGGCACGGCGCGGTCGGTCGCGGCTTCGACGATGCTGTTGGTGGACGGGCCGAGGCACAGGCGTTCGACCATGTCGGTCAGCTTGTCGACGGCGCCCTGCAGGTCATACGGCCGGTCTTCGATGCAGGCCATCAACAGGTCGCGGCCGGCGGCCAGCGCGGCGCGGCCGACATTCTCCTGCCGGGTGCGGAAGGCCATCTTGTAGATGCCGCTGCCCTCCGCGGTCTGGCGCGTCTGGCCGAAGCCGGTACGCATGCCTGCCAGGTTCTGCAGTTCCAGCACCACGTGTTCGAGGATGTGGCCGGCGTAGGTACCTTCGCGCAGGCGTTCGAAGAAGCCGCCGCGCTCGCCCACGCCGCAACGGTGCTCCACCATGCCCGGCAGCAGCGCGGTCAGTCGTTCGTACAGGCCGGGAATCGTGTTTGAGGGGAAGTTTTCAAGCTCGCCGATATCGAGCCAGGCTTCGATGACGGGGCGGTAGGTCCAGATGTTCGGGCCACGCAGGTGCGTCACGCGGAGAACGTCGATATCTTTCTTCTTTGTCATGTTTTTGCTCTAGTACCTCTTGCTGTATACTGCGCCCACTGCGCCACCATGGTGCTCAAAGGTAGCGGCTTCCTCTTCCGAATCGTGCCTGAAGAATACAATAAATAAAAACCGGGCCCACTCTCCGGTGCGCTAATCGTGTCAGCGCATTGATAACCTGAGCCGTTACATCCTGGTATTTTCCCATCTATTTTACATTCTTGCCAAACGGCAAAGCCGCCCAGCAAGCTATTCGGAGCAATCCAGACAATGACAAGAACCGATCTTCCCCCTGGGCTGGCCCGCATCGAATTGCCGGAACACTGGCATTCGGACACGCAGATGCAGCTTGCTCCTGGGGAAAACGTGCAAAGTGCGCTGGAGGTTGACCTCGATGACAAACTGCATTTCGCCAAGGGCATCGTTCTGCTGACGGATCGCCGTCTCCTGTCCCGCGCGCCGGGCCAGGGCTGGCAGGCCTGGCCCTATCGCCAGGGCATGCTGCTCAAGCTCCACGACCACGCCGGCGTGGGCCACCTGGAACTGTTCGACGAACACGGCCGCCTGGCCGCCTGGCGCTTCACGCTGGGCCAGAACCTGCATGCGATCAAGCTGGCCGAAGCCTTTACCCCGCTGATGGAAGCGGCGCTGACGGGCCAGCCCGTGGCGCGCCCCGAAGAGCACGCCTGCCCCACCTGCAAGGCCCCGCTGGAACCGGACCAGGACGAATGCCCGATCTGCACGAAGGTGGTGCACACGCCACCGTCCACCTGGACGCTGCTGCGGCTGTGGCGCTTCGCGCACCCGTACCGCTGGCCGCTGGCGGGCGGCTTCACGCTGATGCTGCTGTCCACCGCGGCGCACATGATCCCGCCCTATATCAGCATGCCGCTGATGGACAATGTGCTTATCCCCTACCAGAACGGCCAGCCGGTCGACACCAGCCTGGTGACGATGTACATGTCGGCGTTGCTCGGTTCGGCGATCCTGGCGTGGATCCTCGGCTGGGGCAAGACCTACGTGCTGGCGCTCGTGTCGGAACGGATCGGCGCCGACCTGCGCACGTCCACCTATGAACACCTGCTGCGGCTGTCGCTCGAGTACTTCGGCGGCAAGCGAACCGGCGACCTGATGGCGCGCATCGGCAGCGAGAGCGACCGCATCTGCGTGTTCCTGTCGCTGCACCTGCTCGATTTCGCTTCCGACTGCCTGATGATCATCATGACGGGCGTGATCCTGTTCACGATCGATCCGTGGCTGGCCCTGGTGACGCTGGTACCGCTGCCATTCATCGCCTGGCTGATCCACCTGGTGCGCGACCGCCTGCGCACCGGCTTCGAGAAGATCGACCGCGTGTGGGGCGAGGTGACCAACGTGCTGGCCGATACGATCCCCGGCATCCGCGTGGTGAAGGCCTTCGCGCAGGAAGCCCGCGAGGCGCAGCGCTTCCGCATCGCCAACAAGCACAACCTGGCCGTCAACGACAAGCTGAACAAGGTGTGGTCGCTGTTCTCGCCCACCGTGTCGTTCCTGACCGAGGTGGGCCTGCTGGTGATCTACGTGTTCGGCATCTTCCAGGTCTCCCAGTCGCATGTCACGGTGGGCGTGCTGACCGCCTTCCTCACGTATTCGACACGCTTCTACAGCCGGCTCGATTCGATGAGCCGGATCGTCTCGGTCACGCAGAAGTCGGCGTCCGCCGCCAAGCGCATCTTCGACATCCTGGACCATGTGTCTTCCGTGCCCGAACCGGCCAACCCGGTCAAGCTGGACAAGGTGGAGGGCAACATCACGCTGCGCGAAGTCGGCTTCCGCTATGGCAACCGCGCCGTCAACCGGGGCGTGAACCTGGAGATCAAGGCCGGCGAGATGATCGGCCTGGTGGGCCATTCCGGTTCGGGCAAGTCCACGCTGGTCAACCTGATCTGCCGCTTCTACGACGTGGCCGAAGGCGCGATCCTGCTCGACGGGGTCGATATCCGCTCGCTGGCCGTGTCCGACTACCGCCGCAATATCGGGCTGGTGCTGCAGGAGCCGTTCCTGTTCTTCGGCACGATCGCCGAGAACATCGCCTACGGCAAGCCGGACGCGAGCCGCGCCGAGATCATGGCCGCGGCGCGTGCCGCGCACGCCCACGACTTCATCCTGCGCCTGCCGCAGGGCTACGATTCGATGGTGGGCGAACGGGGCCAGGGCCTGTCAGGCGGCGAACGCCAGCGCATCTCGATTGCCCGCGCGCTGCTGATCGACCCGCGCATCCTGATCCTGGACGAGGCGACGGCGTCGGTGGACTCCGAGACGGAGAAGGAAATCCAGAAGGCGCTGGACAACCTGGTGGCGGGCCGCACCACGATCGCCATCGCGCACCGCCTGTCGACGCTGCAGCGCGCCAACCGGCTGGTGGTGATGGACCGCGGCAAGGTCGTCGAGGAAGGCCCGCACGAGGAACTGATGGCCAACGAAGGCGCCTATTACCGCCTGTACCAGGCGCAGGCCCGCAACGTCGATACCGACCTGGATGACAAGGATGCGCAACGCGATGACGACAATTGATTTCCAGCTGCGGCGCGACCCGTTCGGCCGCCTTTCCCTGATCGACGCCGCCGGCACCGTGCACGAAGGCGTGGCGCCGGTGCGCGCTTTCCCGATCCAGGCCCCCGACGAAGGGCTGGCCCTGGTGAATACGGATGGCAAGGAAGTGATCTGGATCGATACGCTGGACGACCTCCCGGCGGAGATCGCGGCGCTGATCCGCGAGGAACTGTCGGGACGGGAGTTCATGCCGGAGATCCGGCGCATCGTCGATGTGACGAGCTTCGCCACGCCATGCACGTGGACCGTGGACACCGACCGCGGCACGGCCGATTTCGTGCTGCGCGGCGAAGAGGACATCCGCCGCATCGGTACCGAAGCCCTGCTCATCTCGGATACCCACGGGATCCAGTTCCTGGTGCGGAACCAGTACGCGCTGGACAAGCACAGCAAGAAAATCCTCGACCGCTTCCTGTGAAGCCTCCTGTGAAGCGTTTCCTGTGTTGCGCTTCCTGGGATGTGCTTCGTAGGATGCTGTGCTTCCTGTGAAGCGCTGAGCCGCGGCCTGGCCGCGGCCCGTGTGACCGGCTACCGCCCTACTTCAGGTACGGCGCGCAGGCGGCCGTCTTTTTCGCGGCGCCATCGCACACGGCACGGCGGCATTCCACGGCACCCGATTCGCCGGGCCCGGGGCAACGCGCGAACACGGTGCCATAACGGTCCTTGCGGGGTGCCGCCTCGGCGCGCTCGCGCTGTGGCCTGGCTGGTGCCGGCACCACTGCGGGCGCCGCCGATTCATCGCCGGATGCGCCGGACGTCTGCACCGCTGCCCGCACCGCTGTCCGCGCCGGGGTGTGGCCGGGCGCCACTTCGGCGGCCACCCAGTCGGGCAGGTCGCGCAGCACGGCGTCGGGCACGGGCTGGCCAGGCAAGACCAGTGGCGGCAGGCGATCGGCCGACGGCGCAACCGGCACGGGCGCCACTTCCCCTGCCGGCTCGGCCTGCGCTGGCACGGTTGTCGCCCCCGCCGCGGCCGCGGCCGGTGCGCCTGGCGCCGCCAGCGCCCGGCCGGAGAGCGAATTCTCGACACTCTCCATGGCGCGGTTGGTCTGCCATGCCTGGACGCCCCAGACCGCCGCGGCGACGGTGAGGGCCGCCAGCACGGCGGCACCGGCCCAGGCGATCTTGCGGGCGTTGGTCGATGCGGGCGCCCCTTCGGCAGAGGCCGGGTCGTGCGTTTCCGCTCCGGATGGTTGGGTGTCGGGTTCCATCCCGAGAGGATACACGAGGAGCGCGTGATAGGAAATACAACGCCGGGTATCACTGTGCGGTTGCGCACCGACCGAGCGGCAGTGCCGCGCTACCGTGGGTCGTCATCGAGGAGATACCATGAGCGAAAAGTTGAAGGTCGAGTCGGCGGACATGCCGGCCGGCGGCTGGGGGTCGTTGAAGGAAGTCACCAACATCCTGTTCCACGAGCACGTGCCGCTGAAGGACAGCCGGCTGCTGCTCAAGCAGAACAAGCCGGATGGCTATGCCTGTGTCAGCTGTGCCTGGGCCAAGCCGGCCAATCCGCACCCGTTCGAGTTCTGCGAGAGCGGCGCGAAAGCCACCGCGTGGGAAACCACCAGCAAGGCGATCGGCGCCGATTTCTTCGAGCGCCACACGGTCACCGAGCTGGAGAGCTGGAGCGACCATGCGCTGGAAGACCAGGGCCGCCTCACGGTACCGCTGCGCTGGGATGCCGCCAGCGACAAGTATCGCCCGATCGGCTGGGACACGGCGTTCGCCGAGATCGGCACGGCGCTGCGCGCGTGCGACCGCGAGCACGTGGTGTTCTACTCTTCCGGGCGGGCCTCGCTGGAAGCGTCGTACATGTACCAGCTGATGGCCCGCATGTACGGCAACAACAACCTGCCGGACAGTTCGAACATGTGCCACGAAAGCACTTCCGTCGGCCTGAAGAAGACCATCGGCGTGGCGGTCGGCACTGTCGGGCTGAACGACTTCGAGCACACCGACTGCATCTTCTTCTTCGGCCAGAACGTGGGTGTCAACAGCCCGCGCATGCTGCACCAGCTGCAGGAGGCCCGCAAGCGTGGCGTGCAAATCATCACCTTCAACCCGCTGCGCGAGCGTGGCCTGGTCAGCTTCACGAACCCGCAATCCCCGCTCGAGATGCTGACAGGGCAGGAAACGCCGATCAGCACGCAGTACCACCAGCTCCTGCCCGGCGGCGATACGGCAGCGCTGATGGGCCTGTGCAAGGCCGTGCTGGCACGGGACGACGCGGCCCATGCCGCCGGCGACCAGCGCGTGCTGGACATGGCGTTCCTGCAGGAGCACACGCATGGCTTCGAGGCATTCGAACAATCCGTGCGCGGCTGCGCGTGGGACGCCATCGAGGCGGAATCCGGGCTGCCGCGCGCCGCGCTCGAAGCGGCGGCGGATGTCTACTGCAAGTCCGCCGCGGTGATGGGCGTGTATGGCATGGGTTTGACGCAGCACCGCCACGGCGTGCAAAACGTGACGATGCTGGTGAACTTCCTGCTCATGCGCGGCAATATCGGCAAGCCCGGCGCCGGCATCTGCCCGGTGCGCGGGCATTCGAACGTGCAGGGCCAGCGCACGGTGGGCATCACGGAAAAGCCGGAACTGGCGCCGCTCGACAAGCTGAAGGAGCAATACGGTTTCGAACCGCCCCGCAAGCCGGGCATGAACACGGTGGAAGCCTGCGAGGCGATCCTGGCGGGCAAGGTACCGGCCTTCATCGCGCTGGGAGGAAACTTCGTGCGTGCCGTGCCGGATACCGTGCGGATGGAAGCGGCCTGGCGCGAGCTGCCGCTGACGGTGCAGGTATCAACCAAGCTGAACCGCAATCACGTCATCCACGGCAAGGCCTCGTACATCCTGCCCTGCCTGGGCAGGATCGAGATCGACCGCCAGCACGGCATTCCGCAGTCCGTATCGGTGGAAGACAGCACCGCATGCATGCACGGCTCGCGTGGCATGGCGGAACCGGCCGCGGCAACGCTGCTGTCGGAACCGGCCATCGTGGCGGGCCTGGCCAAGGCGGCCCTGCCGCCGAACCCCAAGGTGGACTGGGACGCCTGGGTGGCCGACTACAGCCGTATCCGCGATGCGATCGAGACCACCTACCCCGCCATCTTCAAGGATTTCAATGCGCGGATGTGGACGCCGGGCGGCTTCCGCAAGCCGCTGGGCGCCGCCGAGCGGGTGTGGGACACCCCCAGCAAGCGGGCCGAATTCACCGTGCCGCAGTCGCTTCAAGTCGATCCAGACAGCGACAGCCGGGATCCGGCGGCGCTGCGGCTGTTCACGGTGCGCAGCGACGGCCAGTTCAACACGACGATCTACAGCAATGAAGACCGCTTCCGCGGCGTGAGCGGCAGCCGCATGGTGCTTTTCATGGCGGGTGCCGACATGGCGCGCCTGGGTCTGGCCGCGGGCGACCTGGTCGACCTGGTCACCGCCGTCAGCGACGACGCGCCACGCCTGGTCCGCGGCTTGAGCGTGGTCCCGTACGATATCCCGGAAGGCAGCGTAGCCGGCTACTACCCGGAATGCAATCCGCTGATTCCGCTATGGCACCATGCGATCGACAGCAAGGTGCCGGCGGCGAAATCCATCGACGTGCTGGTGCGCCGCGCCAGCCTGCATTGACCGCGTCGTACCAGACAGCTCGGGGCGGTTGAGGTTCCTTAAAAAATAATAGGGTCGCAAGGTTGACAAAGGGTCCACGGGAGCTAGGCTGAAGTCAGCGCGCACCCGTCGGACCCGACAACCCTGCTATCAAACCCTGCTACCTCGATGGAGGAATCATGCCCGCATCTGTCCTGACCAGATGGGCCGGAGCCACCGCGTTTGCCGCGCTCGCCGCCAGCCCCGCGTTTGCCGATACCGAATCGGTCCATTACGGCAACCTCACTGCGAATGCCGTGGTTGCCACGCCCCTCTCACCCGGCGACAACCTGTTTGTCGACACTTTCACCAGCGAACACGGCGCCCTGAGCCAGATCACCACGTTTACGCTGGAGAGCGCCGCCGACTTCAACGGCCTGGCCGGCTGGATCATCGATACAGCCGACGGGCAAGGCCCCCGCCTGGTGGGCGTCAACATCGACATCCTCGATTCGCAATCGACCGTGGTGGCCAGCGATGAGTTCACGGGTGTGCTCGGCGGCTTCGCGCACTCGAGCTTCCTGGGCAGCCTGGGCCCAGGCATCTATACGCTGGTTGCGACCGGCAACGCGGTGCGCGACGCATCGCTCGACATCTCGCTGTCGTTCACCCCGGCTGTGCCCGAGCCTGCGACGTATGGCATGCTGATCGGCGGCTTCGGTGTGCTGGCCATGCTGGCGCGGCGGCGGCGCTGAGTGTGGCTTGAAGCGGTGGCTTGAAGCGGTGGCTTGATGCGGTGGCCACCGCGGTAGCCCCGTGCCCCGGCTCACTGCCGCAGTCCTGCGGTACTTCTGCGGTACTCCTCCTGCCGTACTCCTCCTGCCGTACTCGTTCGCGTGGGTCTTCGACGTGTCGCGACGCGGGACTCAAGGCCGGCGCTCCAGGTAGGGCCGGCAGGCGGCTTCCTTGCCGGCGCCGCCATTGCAGATATGCCAGCGGCACATCACGGCCCCTCTCGTGCCGAGCGGCGGGCAGCGCCTGAACGTGCCGGTACTTCGCGCCGTGTTCTTCGCCACGGCGCGGCGCTCGGGTGCGGCCTTGCGTTTTGCCGCCCGCGAGGCCCGGTTGCGCTTTCGCGGTTCCGGAGCAGCGTCTTTCACCGTGTCTGCCTTGCCTTGTGCTTCCGCCACGCTCGCGCTGCCGGCCGCTGGTCCCGCCGATGCAAGGCTGGCCGCCTTGCCATCGGCGTTCGGCGGCACAGGTGGCGCGGGCACGATGGGCTGGGCGGCAGTGATGGACGCGGCCTGTTCCTGACCCGGCTTGCCGGGCACGCCTGCGCTCGCCCCCGCCACTGCTACGTCAGCCGAAGCGCCGACGGGCGGGCCTGCTATTGCTGCACCGGCTCCCACCGCCCGGGTTGGCGTGCCAGGAGTTGAAACAGGCAGAACAGCAGTCGATGGCGCAACGGCGTTTGCCGGCGCGCCCGCCGCGTTCGGATCACCGGCCGGCAGCGCAGGCGGCGCGCCCGCGGCCTGCAAGCCAGACTGCGCTGGCACCGATCCTGTCGCGGGGGGCGGCACCGCGGGCGCTGGAAGCGGCGCCATGCGCGCAAGCTTGTACAGCGCCTGGTCGGCCTGCCATTTGCGCACCAGCGAGGGCGTGGCCGCGGCGATCGCCAGAAACAGCATGCCGAGCAAAATCCATGGCAAGCGCTGCCGCCAACGGGCCGCCGGCGCGTCTTCGGCCGATGCCGCCGTTTCGGGCAGGGCGAAATCGGGATGGCCGGCACCGGTGGCGAAGCCGGATGGCGGAAGGTCCGCCGGACTTCCCGGCGCAGCCGCGGCATCCGCTCGCGTCGCGGACGTTCCCGGCGGCGCGGCCGGTTCGGCCGGTTCTGGGGGTTCTTGTGGTCCTGGTGGAATGGAGGAATGTTCGCGCATACTGTAGCGTACGACTTTTGCGCGAAACGCGGCGCCGGGACGCTGTACGGTGGCGCGCCGCATCGGAAAAACCGGCATCGCTGGTTGCGTGGCCGTTGCCATGCGATACCAGTCGGCATCGATTGGCATCGCCTGGCGCGGTTGCGTTCGGCCGGTCCGGCGGGCGGCGTTCCGTCAGGTGTCTTGCGGCGCCGTGCGGGGCGGCACCGGCGCATCCGGCGGCAACAGGCCTCCAGCCAGCAGTTCCTGCCAAAATTGTTCGGGGATTTCAACGCTCAACAGGCTGGCATTGCGCCGGAGGTGTTCCGGGCTGCTGGCGCCCGGTATCGTGGCCACGACGACCGGATGCCCCAGGCCGAACTGCAGCGCGGCCGCGGCGAGGTCGACGCCGTGGCGGGCCGCAACCTTGCGCAACCGGTCGCGATGCTCGTGCTGCACCGGACTGGCTGGCCCGTAGTCGTAGTTGCTGCCGCCGGCCAGGAAACCCGAGTTGAATGGACCGCCCTGCACCACGTGCGCGCCCCGCTCGGCGCACAGCGGGAACAGCTCTTCCAGCGGTGTCTGTTCCATCAGCGTGTAGCGGCCGGCCAGCAGGAAGATGTCCGGATCGGATTGACGCAGCGCCCGCAGGCATGGTTCGATGGTGTTCACGCCGAGCCCCCAGCCCTTGATCAGGCCTTCCTCGCGCAGCTTGACGAGCCCCTCGAAGGCACCGCCCGGGCCCGCGGCGATGCGGAAGTAATGCTCGAACTCGTTGCCCAGGGCATCGATCGACAGGTCATGCACGTACACGATGTCGATGCTGCCGATCGCCAGGCGCTGCAGGCTGTCCTCCACCGAACGACGGGCGCCGTCGGCCGTGTAGTCGAGCACGCGCCGGAACGGCAGCGAGGAGACGAACGGGCTGGCGATGTCGCCGGCCACGTCCGGCACCAGCAGGCGGCCGACCTTGGTCGACAAGGTGTATTCGTGCCGCGCGCGCCGGCGCAATGCCTGGCCGAAGCGCAGTTCCGACAGGCCGGTGCCGTAATGCGGCGCCGTGTCGAAATAGCGGATGCCGGCATCCCAGGCGGCATCGACGGTCGCTTCGCCGGCTGCGTCGGTGGTGGCATGGTACATGTCGCCCAACCCGGTGCCGCCCAGGCCGAGGCGCGTAATCGGTTGATAACGCTGCGGTCGATAACGCTGGTTCACGGTGCATCCCTTCTTCGCGTTGATGGAGGCGCGGCGATTCGCCGCGGGCTCATGCTACACCGCGGCAGGGTGCGCACGATTCACGCGCCGCGCGGGACCTGCCGGTACAAGCGTGCCCGACGCAAATGCCCGTTCACGACGAGCCCTTGCCTTCGCGCTGCCTGCGCGCGGCGCTGAGGTAGGCATCTAGCGCCGGGGCGCGCGCCAGCCCCAGGCGCTTGCGCATCGCCTCCTCCGGTGTCCCGGCATTCAGCTCCACCACGGCAAAGCCATTGCGCAGGGTGCGGCCGCCCACGTGCGGGATCGCCACGCCCGCTTCCGTCAACGCACTGCGCGCCTGGCGATACACCGTGCTTTTATGCAGCCGCCCGCCTTCCGGATCGGCGGGAAATGCCAGGTTGCCCGGAATGCCGAGCCGTTCGCGGGTCGCCAGCCAATCGAGCACCTCCTGCACGGCATGCGGCTGCAGGAACGTTTCATGCGGATAGCTGGTCGGCTGCTTGGCCGTTGGCGTCAGCGTGATGCGCAGGGTGCCGTCTTCTTCCGGCGCACTGGCGACCTCCCCAGTCAGCAGGCCGATCGCCTCGGCCACGCGCAAGCCAGCGCACAGCATCACCAGCTGCATGGCGCGGTCGCGCTGCCGCTTCCACGACTTCAGTTCGGGTTTCGTGGCCACCACCTGCCCCGCCTGGACCGGCGACAGCGCCACCATCTCGCGATCGCGCACCGGCCGGTCGGCCGCCATCATCGCGATGGCGGCGCTGGCCGGATTGGGCAGCCGCCCGATATGTTCGTAGCACCGTTCGATCAGGCGCAGGTAGCGGTAGGCGATCTTGCTGTGCAGCGGGCGCCCGCGCGCGTCGCGCGTGGCCAGGAACTCCAGCAAGTCCCCCGGCTGCAACCCGGACATCGTGCGGCCGTGCGCGCGCAGCCATTTGGCAAAGCGGCCGAACATGAAGGTGTACACCTCGGCCGACGCGGTCGACAGCGGCGGCGCCGCCCGCTTGGCCGTCTGGGCAAACGCGGCGCTGTGGAGGAATTCATCGAATGCGATGACGGGGTTGCGGTCCCAGGCGGAGATGTTCATGGTGCGGCGATCTTACCATTGCCCTGCCATTGTCCAGGGTTCATGTCGCCTGGGCCGATGCGAGGTTTTCCTTGTAGACCTGGTGCTTGGGGAGTCGTGAAAATTCGATGCGGGAGGTTTGTTTATTCTTCGGTTAGTTGCAATTTTCTGGACAAGGCCGGCTGACGCTGCCCGATGTCTATCGTGGTGTGCTTGTCGAACCAGGCTTCCGTGTCCTGTACCTGTTGACCGCGAACTGGTTAGTCCGGCTTCCTTTGGCTCCATCCATACCCGCCTACGCCATCGTTTCTGGAAGAGCGGCTGCCAGTGCTTCGACAGCGACCCGGATGCGGCGTGCCAGATGCGGCGTCTGCTGCCAGGCCAGATGAACGTCATACATGTAGCCCGGCTCGTCGGGAAACACGTCAACCAGCTCTCCCCTGCGCAGCCGCTCCCGCACGAGCCAGCGCGGCAGCCATGCGAGCCCGGCTTCGGCGACCGCCGCATCCGCGATGGCATCGAGATCATCCAGACGAATCCGGCTCGGCGGATTGATCTCGGATAGTGCACAGCCGTCGGCGGGGAATATCCAGGGCGGCACCGGCCCACTGCGCCGGTAAGCCAGGGCATCGTGATGAATGAGTTCGTTCAGCGTGGCTGGACGACCGTGGCGCTCCAGGTAGCCGGGGGCCGCGCAGACGATCATTGCCTGGCTGGCCACACGGCGCGAGACAAGTCCGGGGATCGGTTCCAGCGTTCCCGTCCGGACTGCGAGATCGTAGCCATCCTCGGCCAGGTCGGCCAGGCGGTCGCTGAACGACAGATCGAGCTCGAGCCCGGGATAGTGGCGCGCAAGGTCGAGCAGGACGGGCAAAACGCAGTGCCGGCCGAAATGGACGGGCGCGGTGACGCGCAAGCGACCATGCAGTGCATGCGTTTGATCCGTCGCCATCGCGTCCGCGGCGTCGGCCTCCGCCAGGATCGCCCGGCAACGCTCGTAGTAGGTCCGGCCGAACTCGGTCAGCGAGTGCTGGCGCGTCGTTCGATGGATCAGCTGGACGCGCAGGCGCTCTTCAAGAAAGCGTACATGCTTGCCGACCATCGTGGCGGACAGCGCCAGCTCGTCGGCGGCGGCCGCGAACGAGCCCAGATCGGCCACGCGCACGAAGACGGCCATGCTGGTTAGTCGGTCGATTCCCCACTCCTGGTTATTGCTGAAGAAATTAACTGCCAGTTTATCGCAATGCTGCGCAGCTCTAGACTGATTTCCACACTAACGATTGGGAGTCGACGATGGCACGCGTTATCCGGTTTCATCAGCATGGCGGCCCGGAAGTATTGCGGATCGAACAGGCAGAAGTAGCCCCGCCAGCACCGGGGCAGGTACAGATCACCGTCAAGGCGCTGGGACTCAATCGCGCCGAAGCGCTGATGCGGGAAGGTACGTACATCGAGACGCCTGCCCTGCCCTCCGGGCTCGGCCTGGAAGCTGCGGGTATCGTCACGATGCTCGGTGCCGGCGTAACGTCGATCGCGCTCGGGGACGCTGTCAGCGTGGTGCCGCCTGTATCGATGAGCCGGTGGCCAACGTACGCGGAGATCGTGAATGTTCCTGCCGACCATGTCGTCAAGCATCCCCCCGGGTTGGGATGGGAGAGCGCGGCGGCGCTCTGGATGGCGTACCTGACAGCCTATGGGGCATTGGTCGACATTGCGAAATTGCAGCCCGATGACCAGGTCGTCATCACGGCAGCATCCAGCAGCGTCGGGCTCGCTGCGATCCAGATCGCTCGTCATGTCGGTGCCATACCGATCGCGGTCACACGCACGGCACGGAAGAAGCAAGAGCTGCTGGAGGCTGGGGCAGCGCATGTAGTCACCATGGACGACGAAGACATGGCTGCGGCCCTGGTGGCGCACGCCGGACCCGCCGGTGTGCGTGTCGTATTCGATCCGGTGGGCGGCCCGCTTTTTGATCCCCTGACCGAGGCGATGCGGCCAGGCGGTATCCTCGTCGAATACGGTGGGCTCAGCAAGGAGCCAACGCCGTTTCCGCTGTTTTCCGTACTCAGCAAGAGCCTGACGCTGCGCGGCTATCTCGTTCACGAAATCCTGACGGATCCGCATCGGCTGGCGGCGGCCCAGCGGTTTATCCTGGACGGGGTCGGCGCAGGCGTCTTCCGCCCCGTGATCGCCAAGACATTTTCATTCGATGAAATGGTGGCGGCACACCGGTACATGGCGTCGAATGCCCAGTTCGGCAAGATCGTCGTTACCCTGTGAAGGCATGACGCCGGATCGGATGCGAGCCGGCGCGGGCGCGTCCGGCCAGCGCCAGCACGACTGAAAGCTGCCTCAATCCCCGCAGCGAGGCTGGCGCAAGTCCAGGTACATCACATACGCCGTGACATAACCGTCCCTGGGGTGGGCGAATGCTTCGGGTATCCTGCCCACCCTTTTAAAGCCCAGTGAACGATAGAGCGAGAGCGCGGCGGTGTTGGTGGCCAACACCTGGTTGAACTGCATGGCGCGAAATCCGGAAGCTCGCGCCGAGTCGATAGAGTGCCGCACCAGCGAACGTCCAACGCCCTGCCCTCTCGACTGTTGGGCGACCAAAAAGGTCGCTGTCGCGATATGCGAACCGCGCCCCGGCATATTGGCGCCATAGCGGTACATGCCGAGTAGCAGGTCGCCCCGATAGGCGACCACACACCCCCGAGCGCCCAACCATTGGCTATCGATGAAGCCCCTTTCCACATCGTTCATGAATGGCAGACTATCACCCTCGGTTGCTACCGAGCGAAGGAGCGCGAGCATCGCACCCGCATCGGCAATGGTTGCGTCGCGCAAGTCAAAGTCGTTCATGATGACGCTCCGTCTGTTCGATAAAAGCTTGTGTCGGTGCCGGATGGTAAGGCTTGGCGCCGGCTCTCGCCGCAGTTCCCGCGGCGTTGCTGTGGCATGTTCTTCCGTGCGCCGTTGGCGGGGGCCGCCTTCGCACTGGCCGCCTCGAGGCAATATGCATGAGCGCCGTACAGCTCCGATGCCTCGACCGTGAGAGCCCGGACCGGGCCACACAGCGACGTTCGCACCCGATTCGCGCAAACAAAAAGGCGCTGTTCGCGTTGAGTAGCTTTGCCGTTGAGCACGAAACTTTCTTGCATGCCGAGCGCGACAAGAGAGCTGATCAGCTAGTCTGACGCCACGGCAATGTGCAACCATTGGCGCGGCGCCGTCAGCTCGGCGGCATCGAGCACGCGCTGCCAGCCGGTGTAATTGGCGAGATAGCGGCTGGCCACGCCATTGAATCGCCGCAGCCAGGTCTTGTAGCGGCTATGCCATCCGTTGACACCCTGGATATGGAGTGCGCCGCGCACCCGGATGCCGGCACGCACATTGATCGCTTCGTGCGTGATGCCGGCCTGCTTCGCAAATGCCTGGTACGCCTTGGCCGCATCGGTCACGAGCAACACATCGGGCGCCAGCACAGGCTTCAGGTGTTTCATCAGCTGGCTGGCGCTGACCGGGCCGCGGCCTGTGACGAAGTCACAGGTTTGCCGGTTGCGGTCACGGGCAACGAGGATGCAGTCCAGCTCGCTGCTGATGCCGCGCCGGCTGGCCTTCCCGCCGCGTTTGCGGGGCGGGCGATCCAGGTGGCGCGAGCCCTTCTGTGATTCCAGATGGTAGGTTTCATCGGCCTCGACGATGCCAGTCAGCTGCGGACGGGGCGCCCGGAGCATGGCGGCGATGAAACGGTGACGCCATCGAAAACTAGTCGACTTGGCCACCGCGACGCGGCTGGCCGCCGAGCGCACAGGGGTCGACTCGATCAGGCATTGAAAGTATTGCAGCCACTTGTCGCGCAGGCGCAAACGGGCAAGCGGTGTGCCGGTCAGGGCGTTATAGCTGCGCCGGCATGCCACGCAGCGATAGCGCTGCAAGCCACTAGCCTGTCCGCAACGGTGAGACTTCTCGCGGCCGCAATGCGGACACGGCGGCTTTCCGGCGGCTTCCTCGATGAGGCGATGACACTGCCCTGGTTGCTCGACGCGCGCAAGAAAGCCCTGCAGCAATGCGACCTGATCTTCTGAAAGCGGTTGCTGCATCAACGCTTCGATCAGTACTCGAACCTCCGCCGTGCCCATGTCGCCTCCTGATATACATGAAGTATCTCAACAGGAAGTCAGACCGTGATGCCGGCGGGAAGTTCGCTTAATTACCGCTCACAGCGCCAACAAAAAAGGCTTGCAACGCAACGTTGCAAGCCTTGGCTGACCAATCCACGCTGGTCAAACGAATCCTGGTGGGAAGTGCAAGTTTCGAACTTGCGACCCCTGCAGTGTGAATGCAGTGCTCTACCCCTGAGCTAACCTCCCGAAGAAGCAGTATTATAGGTGCCGCCTTGCGCCAGGTCAAGCGCCTGCTGAGCAAGGCTGGCACGTTGCCCCCGTCGCGTCAGGCGGCGGTACGCCACACACTGGTGCCCTTCACGGCCTTGTCCAGGCCGTTGAGCAGGTCTTCATGCGCGGCCAGCTCCTCGGCCGAGGCACGGACGACGAGGATCTCGGCCAGCGCCACCTGTTCGAGGTGCAGGCCGGTGGCCACCTCTTCCACTTCGATATCCATGCCGAGGCTGTTCTGGCCGCGCGTCATCGCCAGGTATACGTCCGCCAGCAGTTCGGCATCGAGCAAAGCGCCGTGCAGCTTGCGGTGGGCGTTCGAGATGCCGTAGTGATCGCACAGTGCGTCGAGGGAATTGCGCTTGCCGGGCCGCAGTTCCTTCGCCTGCACCAGCGTATCGATGACGCCGCCGATATGCTCGTCGAAGGCTGGCAGGTTGAGCATGCGGAATTCGTGGTTCAGGAAACCCAGGTCGAATGGCGCATTGTGGATGATCACCTCGGCACCGCGGATATACTCGCGCAACTCCTCGGCGATCTCGCGGAACCGCGGCTTGTCGGACAGGAATTCCGTTGTCAGCCCGTGGACGGCGAGCGCGCCCTCTTCCGAGTCGCGGTCCGGATTGATGTAGCGGTGAAAGTTATTGCCGGTCAGCTTGCGGTTGACCAGCTCGACGCAACCGATCTCGATGACGCGGTTGCCCAGCTTGGGGTTGATACCGGTGGTTTCGGTATCGAGGACGATCTGGCGCATGGTGCGAAGTGCTGTTCTGGATGAGCCGTGCAGTATAGCAAGAAAGACAGCGAAGAAGCCGGCTTGCCCCACCGGCTTACTCCCTCACTTCGGCTCATTCCCTGCCTCAGGCGCTTTTCATCACCTCGGGCCCTTTCCCCATCTACCTCGCGCGCACCGCGTCCACGCCGCGGTTGGCCAGCATGTCGGCCCGTTCATTGCCCGGATGGCCGTTGTGGCCGCGCACCCAGCGCCAGTCGACCTTGTGGACGGATTGTGCGATATCGAGCGCCTGCCACAGGTCAGCGTTTTTCACCGGCTCCTTCGTCGAGGTCTTCCAGCCGCGCGCCTTCCAGCCATGGATCCATTCGCTGATGCCCTTCTGCACATACTGGCTGTCCGTATGCAGCACGACTTCGCAGGGCCGCTTCAACGCGTTCAGCGATTCGATGACGGCTTGCAGCTCCATCCGGTTGTTGGTGGTATTCAGCGCGCCGCCGAACAGTTCCTTTTGCGCTTCGCCCGCCACCATCAGCGCGCCCCAGCCGCCGGTGCCGGGATTGCCCTTGCACGCGCCGTCCGTAAAAATCTCGACTTTATCCATGATCCTTGTGTTTGTTCGTTGCAGGTACCGCCACGGGCGACTTCGCCTTCTTCTTGCTCCACGCCGGCCCGATCAGCCGCATGCCCTTGACCCGCTTGATCGCCTGGACAAGATACACGGCGCCGAAGTACGGCCACCAGCGCTCGCCGGCGCGGTCCATGAACGCATACCTGGCCAGCCAGTGTTCCGTGCGGCAGGCGGGAGCATAACAGCCGAAGTGGCTGTGGCTCACGCCCATGTTGAGTAATTTTAACCAGTCTTTCATGCGCGGCATGGAAATCTGCTCGCCGCGCGGCAGGTAGCGGGTGCCCGTCACCCTGCCCCGCATCTGCCGCAAACCCCACAGGCTGGCCGGATTGAAGCCGCAAATGATCAGCTGGCCCTCCGGGATCAGCACACGTTCCACTTCGCGCAGCACCTGGTGTGGCTCGGCCGCGAATTCCAGCACATGCGGCATGACGACGAGGTCCAGGCTCTGCGACGGGAATGGCAGCTCGATCGGGTCCAGCGTCAGCGAGACCGGCCGGCCGCCGGTGTCGACGGTGCGGCCGGGCAGTGTGTCGGCGAGCCACTTGTGCGGCATGCGGCTGGCCGCCAGCGCATCGATCTGCGGCATGCCGATCTGCAGCGCGTTATAGCCGAAGATATCGGCTGTCAGCGCATCCAGGCGGTTCTGCTCCCAGGCGCGCACATAGCGGCCGGCCGGCGTTTGAAGCCAGCTGTCCAGCGCTATAATGGATTTTTCGGATGCTGCGCTATCCATGCGTTCCCTTGGTAGTACCCCAGTGAGGATGACCCCGTGTTCCCTGTGATGCCGTGTTCCATGATGCCGTGTTCCATGATGCCGTGTTCCATGATGCCGCGTTCCATGACGCCGTCTTGCCGATGACTTCGATCGACCCCACTTGCGCTGCGATTTCCGCACCGGGCTCAGAGTCAGCTTCAATGCCAGCTTCAATATCGACTCCCGCGGGAGCTGCGCTGCAAGTGCTGCCCGTGCCGGCCTTCAACGACAACTACCTGTGGCTGGTCCATGACGGCAGCCACGCGGCCGTTGTCGACCCCGGCGATGCCGAACCCATCCTTGCTGCGCTGCGCGACCGCGGGCTGACGCTTACCGCCATTCTACTCACCCACCACCATCGTGACCATATCGGTGGCGTGCCGGCGTTATTGCAGCGGTTCGACGTGCCCGTGTTCGGCCCGCGGAACGATGGCATCGCCGCCGTCACGCAGCCGCTGGGAGAAGGCGACAGGATCGCGGTGCCGGGTATCGGCCTGGACCTGGCCGTGCTGGATGTGCCTGGGCACACCCATGGCCACATCGCGTATTACGCCGGCGGGGCGGATGGGGCGCCCGGCATGGGACCGCACTGGCTGTTCTGTGGCGACACGCTGTTCGCGGGTGGATGCGGCCGGCTGTTCGAAGGAACGCCGGCGCAGATGGCGGCCTCGCTGGACAAGCTGGCGGCGCTGCCGCCCGAGACCGAGGTTTTTTGCGCGCACGAGTACACGCTGTCGAACTTGCGGTTCGCGTTGGAGATCGAACCGGGTAACGAAGCACTGCGGGCGCGCATGGAAGCGGAGACGAAGAAGCGGCAACATGGTGTACCCACCGTGCCGAGCACGATTGCCGTCGAGCGCGCAACGAATCCCTTCCTGCGCTACCGCGACGAACGGATCGCACAGCGCCTCGCCGCGGCGGGAAAGGTGGCGGCCAATGCCGCCCCGCTCGCCGTTTTCGCGGCGCTGCGCGAATGGAAGAACCATTTTTGACAGGAACAGATATGGAAAAAGTCCGTTTCTACTACGACCCGATCAGCCCATATGCATGGCTGGCCACGAAACAGATTGCCCGCATCGAAGCGGCGGGCGTGCACCTCGAGATGGAGCCCGTGCTGCTCGCGGGCTTGCTGAAGGCGCATGGCACGAAAGGCCCGGCCGAAGTGCCGGCCAAGCGGGAATTCCTGTTTCGTGACGTGATGCGCATCGCCGATTCGCACGGCTTGCCATTCCGCGGACCGCCGGGCCATCCCTTCAATCCCTTGCTGGCATTGCGCATGTGCCTGGCGATTACCTCGCTGACGAGCCGGCGCCGCTTCACGTTCATGCTGTCGCAGGCATGCTGGGAGCGCGGCCTGGATCTTTCCAGCCCTGCCGTGCTGAAGGCGCTGGCCGCCGAGTGCGACCTGAACGGCGAAGCGCTGCAGGCGGCTGCAAGCGAGCCCGCGATCAAGCAGGCACTGATCGACGCGACGGAGCGCGCCGCGGCGGCCGGCGTATTCGGCGTGCCGACGTTCAGCTACATGGGCGAGCTGTTCTGGGGAGGCGACCGCATCGACCTGCTGTTGCGGCGCATTGCCGGGCACCGGATCGACGAGGCGCGGCTGAAGGAATTCCTGGCCCGCCCCGCGCTGGCGGAGCGTAAGGCCTAGGCACGAAAGAGGCCTCTCCCTGTGGCAGGAAAAGAGGCTTCTCATACGAATTGAAGCCTTTCATGCGAATGGAAGACTCTGATGCGAGTGGAAGCCTCTGATGCGAGTGGAAGCCTCTGATGCGAGACGGGCCTGCGATGCAGAACGGGCCTGTGATGCAGAATGGGCCTGTGATGCAGAATGGGCCCGTGATAAGAAAGGGGCCCCTGATGCGAATCAGAGGCCCCGATGCCACCGGATGCGGGCATTGAACCGGCCCCGCCGTCAAATGTCCCCGGTCAGATTTCCTCGTACAGTGGCAGCGTGAGGAACTCCGCGAACGATTCGGAGGTCGACATCTGCTCGAAGATCTGCGCGGCACGATCGTAGTTCGGGCTGGTGCCGTCCGGTGCGGACTCCTTCACCTTCGGCAGTTCTTCGGCGATCATCGAGCGCACGATGTCGGCCGTGACCTTGCGGCCATCGTCGAGCACGCCCTTCGGCGAACGGATCCATTGCCACACCTGCGACCGGCTGATCTCGGCCGTGGCAGCATCTTCCATCAGGTTATGGATCGGCACGCAGCCATTGCCGCCCAGCCAGCTGCCCAGGTAGTGGATGCCCACGTTGATGTTGTAGCGCAGGCCCGCTTCGGTGATCGGCGCTTCCGGCTGGAAGTTCAGCAGGTCCGCCGCCGTCACCTCGACATCCGGGCGCTGCTTGCCGATCTGGTTCGGCGCGTCGCCCAGCACCTTGGTGAATTCCGTCATGGCCAGGCCGACCAGGCCCGGGTGGGCGACCCAGCCGCCGTCGTAGCCATCGGTAGCATCGCGCGCCTTGTCGTTGCGCACGCCGGCCATCGCCGTTTCGTTTTTCTCCGCATCGTTCTTGATCGGGATCAGGGCCGACATGCCGCCGATCGCCGGCGCATTGCGCTTGTGGCAGGTCTTCAGCAACAGCAGTGCGTAGGCGCGCATGAACGGCGCCGTCATCGTCACTTTCGGGCGGTCGGCCAGGCAGAAGTCCTTGTCGACCTTGAATTTCTTGATGCAGCTGAAGATGTAATCCCAGCGGCCCGCGTTGAGGCCGGCGCTGTGTTCGCGCAGCTCATACAGGATCTCGTCCATCTCGAACGCGGCCAGGATCGTTTCGATCAGCACGGTGGCCTTGATCGTGCCTTGCGGCAGACCCAGCTCGTCCTGCGTCATGACGAAGATATCGTTCCACAGGCGCGCCTCCAGGTGCGATTCCATCTTCGGCAGGTAGAAATACGGGCCGGCGCCGCGTGCCAGCTGTTCGCGGGCGTTATGGAACATGAACAGCGCGAAATCGAACACGCCGCCGGAGACGCGCTTGCCGTCGACCAGCACATGCTTTTCATCGAGGTGCCAGCCGCGCGGACGCACGACCAGGGTTGCCGTCTTCTCGTTGAGCTTGTAGGACTTGCCGTTCTGCTCGAGCGAGATCGTCTTGCGCACGGCGTCGATCATGTTCAGCTGGCCGGTGAGCTGGTTATCCCAGTTCGGCGTGTTGGAATCCTCGAAGTCCGTCATGTAGCTGTCGGCACCGGAATTGAGCGCATTGATGACCATCTTGCGCTCGACCGGGCCGGTGATTTCCACGCGTCGGCACTGCAAGGCTTGCGGGATCGGCGCAATCGTCCAGTCACCAGCGCGGATATGCGCCGTTTCAGCCAGGAAGTCAGGGCGCTCGCCCGCATCGAGGCGTTTCGCACGCTCCACGCGGGCAGCCAGCAATTCCTGGCGGCGCGGCTCGAACGCACGCGACAGTTTTGCCACCAAAGCCAGCGCTTCCGGCGTCAGAACGCTTTCATAGCCGGGCTTGATCTCGCCCGTGATTTCCATTCCTGCCGGTAACGTGATGCTCATGTCGATCTCCTTTGCGCTCTGGTGAAATTGGATGCCTTGAAGTATATTGACTGCAAACTTATCTAAACAAGACAAATAATCACTTCATCTGTGCGGATTTGTCATAAATCGAGGTTATGGATCAGTTCAAGCAGATCTCCACGTTCGTGGAAGTGGTGGCGCGGGGCAGTCTGTCTGCCGCCGCGCGCGCCGAAGGTATCGCACCAGCCGTGATCGGCCGCCGCCTTGATGCACTGGAACAGCGCCTGGGCGTCAAGCTGCTACAGCGTACCACGCGCAAGCTGGCGTTGACCGACGAAGGCGCCGCGTTCCTCGAAGATTGCCAGCGTATCCTGGCGGACCTGGAGAGCGCGGAAGCGGCCGCGGCGGAACGCAGTGCCCGGGCGACTGGCCACCTGCTCATTTCGGCACCGGCGGGTTTCGGCCGCCACCATGTAGCGCCGCTGATTCCATCGTTCGTGGCCGAGCACCGCGACGTGACCGTCACACTGAACCTGAACGACCGCGTGGTCGACCTGATCGGCGAAGGGGTGGACGTGGCCATCCGCATCGCCACGCTGGAGGATTCCAACCTCGTCAGCCTGAAGCTGGCGGACAACCGCCGGGTGGTCGTCGGCGCCCCTTCCTACCTGCAGCGCCACGGCGTGCCGAAAACCCTGGAAGACCTGTCGCGCCACAACTGCATGGCGATCAGCAGCGCCGGCAGCCAGCGCGGCTGGACGTTCCGCGACGGCAGCAAGAATGTCACGCTCCGCACGGCGGGCAACATGAGCTGCAATGACGGCGCCGTACTGCACGACTGGGTGCTGGCCGGCAAAGGCCTGGGCTGGCGGTCGATGTGGGAAGTGGGGGTCGACATCGAAGCGGGCCGACTGGTCACCGTCCTCGATGAGTACGCCGCGCCCGGCAACGACAACATCTATGCGGTATTTGCCCAGCGGCGCCACCTGCCGCTGCGGATTCGCGCGTTTGTCGATTTCCTGCGGCGCACCTACGCACAGCCGGGATATTGGGCAAAAGGCTAGGCCGCAAAAGGCCGGTGGTCAGGGGTACGCCGTGAAGGTACGCGGTAAAGTACGCGGCCAAAGATCAGCGATGAAACGCCAGCACTCGGCAAGTAAGCGGGAAAAACGTCTGAGGTGCACGAATCGCCATCCAAACAGCTGGGGAACGCGGAACGTGGAGAACTGCTGGTGCTGGCAGAGGGCGGAAACCGGCCGTTGCATGGGCTGGCCAGCGCAAAGGAAGTCCACTTGCCGATCGCTGATTCAACAGCGACAGGCGAAAAAAAATCCCCGGAAACCGAGGATTTTTTGTGTCGTTAGATCCAGCGTATTACAGAGGCTGAATGTTCGATGCTTGCTTGCCTTTCGGGCCAGCGGTTACATCGAAAGATACGCGCTGGTTCTCTTGCAGCGATTTGAAGCCATTGCTTTGGATCGCCGAGAAGTGAGCGAACAGATCTTCGCCGCCTTCGTCAGGGGTGATGAAGCCAAAACCCTTCGAATCATTGAACCATTTTACGATACCAGTTGCCATTACAATTCCTATTACAGTTAAATGAGCTTGCGCCCGTGATATCGTTTGAAGCAAGTATGCAATGGCAGACAAACTGCACTACCCTTGAATCTAAACGATCCCGCATTATACCGAATACAGCGCCAAAAGCACGTCGTGAGGCACGATTTTGCGAAAATATTCGCTACTGTCGAGTGAAAAGTGATGAGAATCACATGAATGAGCTGCAAAATCCTGGAAAAACGCCTGGAAAATGCTCTCGAACAATGATTCTTGCCACTTCCGGAGCTCGGGAGACGACAAATCGATGGGAACAATTGATTTTGAAATCGCATCGGAACCAAAGCTGACTTCAGCTCCAGTACAACTTCTAGCCAAGTTCAAGCCAAGTTCAAGCCAACTTCAAGCCAACTTCAAGCCAACTTCAAGCCAACTTCAAGCCAACTTCAAGCCAACTTCAAGCCAACTTCAAGCCAACTTCAAGCCAACTTCAACTTAACTTCAACCACCCTCGAAATGCCCGCCTCGCAAGAGTGCCCTCGCGTCGTTCGGCATATGTGTAACTATAGACAATATCGGCAGTGGCTGTTTGATTAATATCAATCGTGCGCGCGAAAAGCGGGGGACTTGGGATCCCGGCTGACCTGGTCGAGATAGGCGTGGATTTGCAAGACCAATGCGGCCCAGCCGGATTCACCGGCCAGCTGGCCGCGCACCGCCTGCTCCAGCCGCCGGGCTTCCTCGCCCAGCGCGGCAAAGCCGAATGAACCGGCCGAGCCCGCTACCGTGTGCAGTGCCTGGTGCAGCCGTTCCAGTTCCTGGGGGCCGGGCGCCGTGCCGGCGGCGGCCAGGGCATCGGCGATCTCACCCATGCGTGCCGGAATGGTGGCGGCGAACATGTCCGACAGCGCCTGCAGCCGTTGCCGGTACTGGGGATCGAGCGGCGCGGCCACGTGTGTCGGTGCGCCGCTTACTTGGTGCCGAAGATGCGGTCGCCCGCATCGCCCAGGCCGGGCACGATGTAGGCGTGGTCGTTCAGGTGCGAGTCCAGCGACGCGCAGTAGATCTTCACGCCCGGGTGCGCCTTCTGCACCACCGTGATGCCTTCGGGCGCGGCCACCAGCGCCAGGAAAATGATCTGGTCGTCCGTCACACCGCGGTTCTTCAGCACTTCGATGGCGTGGACGGCCGAATTGCCGGTGGCGACCATCGGATCGCACAGGATGAACGTACGGTCGACCAGGTCGGGCAACCGCACCAGGTACTCGACCGGCTGGTGCGTTGCCGGATCGCGGAACACGCCGATATGCCCGACGCGGGCCGATGGCACCAGGTTCAGCAAGCCGTCGCTCATGCCGATGCCGGCACGCAGGATCGGCACCACGGCCAGCTTCTTGCCGGCGATCACAGGGGCGTCGACCGTCATCAGCGGGGTTTCGATCTCGCGCGTCGTCAGCGGCAGGTCACGGGTGATTTCATAGCCCATCAGCAGCGTGATTTCCTTCAGCAGTTCGCGGAACGTGCGGGTCGACGTTGCCTTGTCGCGCATGTGGCTCAGCTTGTGCTGGATCAGCGGATGATCGGTAATGAAAAGGTTCGGGAAGCGCGGATCTTGTTTCATGTTGACTAAAGTGCAGACGGTTTGTGTCCCGCATTATCACAGCCCGCGATGCGCGCTGTCCATGCCGCGGCGGAAAAAACCGAACGGGCAAGTCAGCGTTCGCCAGTAGGCGCCCTACGATCGCAGTGCATTCGGTGCCGGCGGGCAGCCGGCCATGCGCCCTGCCCCGCACCCGCGCCGGCCGCGACGCGACGAAGGCGTCCGCCACGAATACCGGCGCGTGCAGCAGCGGCAGTCCGGCCTGCACGGCGAGCACGATGCGCTCGGCCAGCCCGCGCGCATCGAATTCATCCGTGCCGGCGATCCTGGGACACCCGTCAGTCGCGCGACGAAACGGCTGCGCAGGCAGGCGCGCCGCCATGCCCCGCGAATGCCTTCTTTCAGTTCATGGAGCAACAGTTTTTCTCTCAAGCAGGGTAAATGTTGCTCACTTTCATGTAATTCTTGCGGTAAAGTGATACATTCACGCAACGTGACCGCCCGTCTCGCCCGGATCGCGTATCAACAGGGTTGAATCGCCCGCCGCAGCACGAGATACCAGAAAAGACCGCAGCATCGCCATGCTTTCCAGTTCCACGACGCCACCGCCCGACTCCGCACGGCTTGCTTTCGACGCCATGCTCGAAGAAGCCGGCGATATCGTGTTCCGGCTCGATCCAGCGGGAAACGTGCTGTTCGCCAGCCGCCGCGCCATGACGGTGCTGGGCCCGCAACGCACCGTGGTGGGCCGCGCCCTGGCGGTGTTCGTGTCCGAACTGGATCGGTCCGCCCTGCAGGGCGCACTGGCGGGGCTGGCGAACGGCGGCGTGGCGCGCCTGGAACTTCGCTTGCAGCCGGCCGACAGCGACGTCTGGTTCGACCTGCGCTTTTCCACCTTTGCCGGCGCGGATGGATCGGCGCAGCTGCTGGTGGTGGGCCGCGACCTGTCGGAACAGCAAGCCGCCGAGGAACGCCTGCGGCACATGGCGACGCACGACCTTCTCACCGGCTTGCCGAACCGACTGCTGCTGTCGGACCGCATCCGCATGACGATTGCCCAGGCGCGCCGTTCCGGCCAGGGCTTCTCCGTTGCCGCCATCGGGCTGGACAGTTTCAAGAAGGTCAACGACGGTCTGGGCCACCCGGTCGGCGACACGGTGCTCAAGATGGCCGCCGCACGGCTGAGCAAGACGCTGCGCGACAGCGATACGCTGGCGCGCGTGGGCGGCGACGAATTCGTGGCCGTGCTGCCCGGCACCTTCAACGAGCAGCAGATCCGCCTGGTTACCGGCCGCCTGCTCGCCACACTGCAGGCGCCGTTCGAGATCGACGCGCACACTATCTATATCGGCGCATCGGTCGGCGTGGCGGTGTATCCGCAGCATGCCGAGGACGAGGTGCGGCTGGTCGCGCTGGCCGATGCCGCGCTGTCGCGCGCCAAGGAAACGGGCAAGGCGCGCTGCGTGGTGTACAGCCCGCGCCACTCGAGCCCGACCGAGGAGGACATCTCGCTCGAAGCGGCCATGTTCCAGGCCGTGCGCGAAGGCGAATTCGTGCTGCATTACCAGCCCATCGTCGATGCCGGCACGCGCGAGATCGAAGGCTTTGAAACGCTGATGCGCTGGAAGCACCCCACCCTCGGCATGGTGTCGCCGGCGCGCTTCATCCCCATTGCCGAGACCAACGGACTGATCAACCTGCTGGGGGCGTGGGCGCTGAAGGCGGCCTGCGTACAGCTCAGGCAGTTCCAGGAAGCAGCGAAACGGCCGCTATACATCTCTGTTAATATCAGCCCCCGCCAATTTCGCAGTGACAAGTTTTTAGACGTGCTAGACGACGCCATTTCCTATTCCGGCCTGTCCGGCGACCAGCTCGTGCTCGAGATCACCGAGGGCACGCTGATGATCGACCCGGGCCACGCCGAGACCATCCTCGGCAAGATGGCCGAACGCCGCGCCCGGATCGCGATCGACGATTTCGGGACCGGCTACTCGTCGCTGGCCTACCTGAAGCGCTTCCCGATCTCGGTGCTGAAGATCGACCGCGCCTTCATCCGCGACCTGCCCGGCTCGCAAAAGGATGGCGCGATCTGCAATGCCGTGCTGGACCTGGCGCGCCACCTGTCGCTCTCCGTGGTCGCCGAAGGCGTGGAAACCGAAGAGCAGATGGCCTACATGCGCGAACGGGGCTGCCGCTACGTGCAGGGCTACCTGACCGGCAAGCCGATGGCCGCCAACGCGGCGCTCGCGGCGCTGAGCGAACGGCACTTCGAGGAAATCCGGCGCGGCGACGTGGCGCGGGTGGTGCAATGACCGGCGGCACGACGAACAGCCACCTCGGCGAGCAGACCCTGGCCCTGCTGTGGGAGCGCACGCGCCGCCAGGGCGACATGCCCGCCTTCGCGAAGGCCATCGGTGCCGTTCTCGGCGCCATGCGCGGCGAGGAAGATGGCGAGTTTTCCATGACCGAAACGGTGCTGTCCGATCCCGTGCTCACCAACAAGGTGCTACGCCTGGCCAACAGCAGCATGTATTCGGCATTCGGCCAGCACGTCAACACCGTCAGCAAGGCCGTGCTGGTGCTGGGCACCGAAGCCATCGGCCACCTGGCGCTGGGCCTGAAACTGGTCGAGGAACTGTCGTCCGGGGCCAGCGATTCCACCCAGGCCCATGTGGAAATGGAAAAGGCCGTGCTGGCCGGGCTGGTGGCGCGCGAGATCGCCGCCACCGTGCGCAGCCCGCAGACGGAACTGGCCGTGGTCTGCTCGATGCTGCACACGCTGGGCCGCATGATGGTTACCTTCTACCTGCCCGAGCATTGGCAAAAGCTGCAGCAGCGCGGCGGTAGCGGCAACGAAGACGCGGCGGCGCGCGAACTGCTGGGCATCACGCTGGAGGAAATCGGCATGGCCGCCGCCCAGCGCTGGAACCTGCCGGGCAACCTGGTAACCGGCATGCGCAGCGTGGCGATGCCGTCCGATGATGCGCCGGCCGATGACGCGCCGGCCAATGACACACCGGCCGCGCTGCCGGCATCGGACTGGGTCGCTGGCATCGCCACGCTGTCGCGGCACTGCGCCGCCTCGCTGTGGAACGACGACGAAGCGGGCGCCGCCGAGGTGGCCCGCATCAGTGCCGTGTTTTCACCGCTGCTGGGGCTGGAGCTGGAGCAGGTGCGCGGCGCCATCGCCCAGGCCCGCGAAACCGCGGCCGAAGAGCTGGCGATCGCGCCGCTGTCGAAACCGCTCGAACGCCGCGCCCGCGCCATGGCCCAGACGCGCCAGCGCGCCGCCGGCAACCGCATCCTGCAAAGCGGCCTGGCCGACATGCGCGACATGGTCGACAGCGCCAGCCCCGGGCAGATGGTCTCGGCGGCGCTGGAAACCGTGTACAAGGGACTTGATTTCTCGCGTGCGGTGGCGTTCGTGCGCAATCGCCGCGAGAACCGCTATGCGGCGCGGATGTGCTTCGGCTCGCTGCCGAAGGAACAGCTGGCGGCGATGTCGTTCGAGGATGCGTATGAACCCAACGTGTTCCATGCGGCGCTGAACAGCGACCGCGTGATCTTCATCGAGAACGCGCGCGACCCGAAATTCGCGGCCAAGCTGCCGCAATGGTGGAAGACCGGCCTGGCCGAAGCGCGCAGCTTCGTGATCCTGCCGCTGTCGGCGAACGGCCAGCCGACCGGCTTCCTGTATGGCGACTGGGATGAAACGTTCCCGGAGATCCAGCTGTCGCCCACCGAGTTCGCCCTGCTGAACGACTTGCGCGGGCTGGTGGTGAAGGCCATCGAACGCCGGCACCAGCTCGAACTGGTGAGCAGCCGCGCCGCCTGAGGCGCCGCCGGTCTCCGGCAAGCGCCGGCGCCCTGCCGGCGGCCCGTCCTGTTTTCCCTGCCGCTCAGCCCTGGCGGCCGATATCCGGCGTGGCCACGCACACGTCGCCGCACTGTGCGCGGTGCATCAGCGCGTGGTCGATCAGCACCAGCGCCAGCATGGCTTCGGCGATCGGCGTGGCGCGGATGCCCACGCACGGATCGTGGCGGCCGAACGTTTCCACCATCACCGGATTGCCCGCCTTGTCGATCGAGCGGCGCGGCGTGCGGATCGACGAGGTCGGCTTGATCGCGATCGATACCGTGATGTCCTGGCCCGTCGAGATGCCGCCCAGCACGCCGCCGGCGTGGTTGCCCACGAAGCCCTGCGGGGTCAGTTCGTCGCCATGCTCCGAGCCGCGCTGCGCGACCGACGCGAAGCCGGCGCCGATTTCCACGCCCTTCACGGCATTGATGCCCATCATCGCGTAGGCGATGTCGGCATCGAGCTTGTCGTAGATCGGCTGGCCCAGGCCCACCGGCACGTTGCGCGCCACCACGTCGATGCGGGCGCCGATCGAATCGCCGGACTTGCGCAACTCATCCATGTAGCTTTCCATCCGCGCGATCAGCGCCGCGTCGGCCGTGGCCGCGAAAAACGGATTGGTGGGCACGTGCGCGAAATCCTGGAAAGGCACGTCGATCTCGCCCAGCGTGCGCATGCAGCCGGCGAATTCGGTACCGTACTGCTCCTTCAGCCATTTCTTGGCGATCGCCGCCGCGCCCACCACGGGAGCGGTCAGCCGCGCCGACGAGCGGCCGCCGCCGCGCGGATCGCGCACGCCATACTTGTGCCAGTACGTGTAGTCGGCATGGCCGGGGCGGAAACTCTCGACGATGTTGCCGTAGTCCTTGCTGCGCTGGTCCTCGTTGCGGATCAGCAGTGCGATCGGGGTGCCGGTGGTGACGCCTTCATACACGCCGGACAGGATCTGCACCGCATCCGGTTCCTGCCGCTGCGTGACGTGGCGCGAGGTACCGGGCTTGCGGCGGTCCAGCTCGGGCTGGATATCGGCTTCGCTGAGCGCCAGGCCCGGCGGGCAGCCATCGATGACGCAACCGATCGCCGGTCCGTGTGATTCGCCAAAAGTCGTTACCGTGAACAGCTTGCCAAAGGAATTGCCGGACATGAGATCAATCTGAAAGAGCGGAAGGAACTGGCAATTTTACCGCTTTAGCATGCCGCGAGCCAGACATACGGGAAGCGCGGCCGTCGCGCCACAAATGTAACAATTTCTGCACAGCAATTCGGGGCCGGCATTATAATGTGACGACGCGTGTGGACGCTGCGCCGGAATCCCGCCCAATCCGCTATAAAGGGACCGGTCGACACCCTTTGGAGAAGGATGCATGCCCCCAACGAGCACACCCATCGGCACTGGACAGGATGAACTGGTGTTCCTGGACGAGGCGCCCCGGCAACCCGCCGCGGCGCCGCGCGGCGCCTGGCGGGTGATGATCGTCGACGACGACGCGGATGTGCACTCCACCACCACCTTCGCGCTGGGCAACCTCGACATGGGCGGCCGCCCGCTCGAGTTCGTGCACGCCTACTCGGCCGCGGAAGCGCGCGAACTGCTGGCGCGCGAACGCGACATCGCCGTCATCCTGCTCGACGTGGTGATGGAGCAGGAACATGCCGGCCTGCACCTGGTGCGCCACATCCGCGAAACGCTGAAGCTGGCCGACGTGCGGATCATCCTGCGCACCGGCCAGCCCGGCTACGCGCCGGAAATCGACGCGATCCGCGATTTCGACATCAACGACTACAAGACCAAGTCCGAGCTCACCCGCATCAAGCTGTACACGACCGTGACGGCGGCGATCCGTTCGTACGAGCAGATCCGCCGCCTGGACGACAACCGCCGTGGCCTGAACCGCATTGTCGAAGCCGGCAGCGCGCTGATGGCGCTGCACGGCATGCGCGACTTCGCCGCCGGGGCCCTGGTCCAGGCCGCCGCGCTGCTGGGCCAGCCCGCCAGCGGACTGCTGTGCGTGGGTGGCGAAGGCGGCACCGCCCAGGTCATCGCGGCCTGTGGAACCTGGCAGGCCACCGAGGGCCGCGTGCTGGGTCCCGATACCGATCCGCCAATGCCGCCCGCCCTGGCCCGCGCGCTGGCCGGGCGGTGCAATGTATTCGGCGACGACGCCGTCGCGCTGCACCTGGCCGGCAAGGCATGCCGCGCCTTTGCCGCGCTGATCGACGTGCCGTGCCTGCCCTCGGAACTGGACCGCAAGTTGCTGGACGTGTTCGCCGCCAATGTCGCCGTCGGCCTCGACAACGTCGAGCTGGTGTCGCACCTGCATGACGCGGCGTTCTACGACACGCTGTCGAAGTTGCCGAACCGCACGCGCGTGATCGAGATCCTCGATGCCACGCTGGCCAGCCCGGCCCGCGAGGCCGCCACGCTGTGCCTGGTCGACCTGGACCATTTTGCGGAGACCAACGATGCGCTGGGCCATGCGTTCGGCGACGGCTTGCTGGCCGCCGTGGCGGCGCGCCTGCGCGACAGCCTGGACCGCCAGCTCACCGTCGCGCGCATCGGCGGCGACATCTTCTGCGTGCTGGGCGATGCCGCGCAGGTGAACCCGGCCGCCATCCTCGCGCTGTTCCAGCAGCCGTTCGAGATCGAGGGCCAGACAGTGCAAGTCTCGGCCACGCTGGGCCTGGTACGGCTGGCCGAGCACGATGGCAGCGGCACCGATGCGCTGAAGGATGCCGATATCGCCCTGAAGCGCGCCAAGACGCAACAACGCGCCGGCCACTTCTATTTCACGCGCAATATGGGCGTCGAGATCCGCGAACGGGTGCGCATGATGCACGCGCTACGCACCGCGTTCAGCAAGCACGAGCTGTTCCTCGCTTACCAGCCGCAGATCGACCTGGCCACGCGCCGGGCGGTGGGCGCCGAGGCGCTGCTGCGCTGGCGCGCCGCCGATGGCCGCTTCGTGCCGCCCGACCGCTTCATCCCGATCGCCGAGTATTCCGGGCTGATCATCGACATCGGCGAATGGGTGCTGCGCACCGCCTGCGCCGAACTGGTCCGCCTGCGCGCGGCGGGCCACCACGACTTCACGATGTCGATCAACGTGTCGCAGGTGCAGTTCCGCCATCCGCAATTCCTGCAGGTGTTGCGCAATGCGCTGGCCGACACGGGCGCCCCGCCCCGCCATGTGGAACTGGAAATCACCGAATCCATGGCAATGGAAGAGCCGGACACGTTCATCGAGATGCTCGCGCAGGTCAAGGAAACCGGCGTGCACATCGCGATCGACGACTTCGGAACCGGCTTCTCGTCGCTGTCGCACCTGCAGCGCCTGCGCCTCGACCGCCTGAAGATCGACCGCGCTTTCGTGACCGAGATCAGCGGCGCCTCGCGCGGCAGCAGCATCGCCGAGATGGTGATCCAGCTGGGCCGCAACCTGGGCCTGTCGGTGGTGGCCGAAGGCGTCGAGGACGAACTGCAGGCGCGCGTGCTGCAAGAGCTGGGCTGCCCGCTGGCCCAGGGCTTCCTGTTCGCCCGGCCGATGGCCGCCGGGGACCTGTACGGCTGGCTGGCCAGCCAGCCCGCGCAGAACGCCTAACACCGGGAAAAATTCCCGAAAAATAGGGACAGACCCTGGTCGATCAAGTTGAGTCCACCCAAGTGCAAATTCCGGGGTCAGACCCGCCGGGTCTGACCCCAGTCCTTCGCTGTTGGGGTGAATGCATGTGCTTTCAATGTGTCGGGCAACGCTTAACTGAGCGGCCATGGGGACGTACTCAATTTGCAGGCAATAAAAAGCGCTGCCGAGGCAGCGTTTTTCATGGGCGCGATCAAACGGCTCAGTTCGTCGTCTCGTCCTGCTCGGCCGGCCAGTCGCGGATATACGCCTTCAGCATGCGGTTCTCGAAGCTCTGCGCTTCGAGCACGGCGCGTGCCACGTCATAGAACGAGATCACGCCCAGCAAGGTCTTGGCATTCATCACCGGCAGGTAGCGCGCGTGCTTCTCCAGCATGATGCGGCGCACTTCGTTGACCTCGGTATCGGGCGTCACGGTGATCGGATGGTCGTCCATGTGCTTGCGCACCGTGCCGCCGCCTACCGAACCTTCGTTCGCGTGCAGCGCCTTGAGCACTTCGCGGAAGGTCAGCATACCCACCAGGTCGCCATACTCCATCACGACGAGCGAGCCGATGTCCTTCTCGGCCATCGTGGTGGCAGCTTCCACCAGCGGCTGGTCCGGCGTGATCGTGTAGAGGATGTTACCCTTGACTTGAAGGATTTCTGAGACTTTCATGGTGGCCGTCCTGTCCGTGATGGGTGATTTTCATTCTATGCCTTCTGGCGCAATGTAGCGTATGCCCGTGAAAAAATCCAGCGTGGCACCGTAATAGTCGTCATTGCGGGCTATTCGTGGCAATCGGCGGTCATCCGTGCCCATCCTGCACGAGCGGCACCGCGGCACGGTCCACGGCCGGGCCGAAATGGTCGGCCAGCGACAGGCCGAGGCCCGCTTCCACGGCATCCTCGACATGGCGTGCCAGCCGGGCCGCGTCGCGCCGGGCCGCGACGTCGCGCGGGTCGCTCGATTCCTGCGCCACGCCGGCATTGACGGGCATGCCGCCGAACACGAACAGCCGGTAGACCTCGGCCAGCGTCAGCACCTCCGGGTTGGCCAGCAACACCCAGTTGTCGCCCGTATCGTCGACACGCTTGCCGAACTGCATGCGCGGCGCCGGTTCCACGCGCACGCGGCCGACCCAGCCCTTGTCCTGCATCTGGTCCAGCAAGGTATGCAGCTCGTCGAAGCCCATCCGCGTGCGGGCCCGGATCGCGCCCGACGAGACCAGCGCCGTATCGCCGTAGCGGCTGGCGCCGTGCAGCACCTTCAGCACGGCCAGCGCATCGACGAAGGCGCCGCCCGGCACCGGTTCGTACCACCAGCGCTCGTACTTGATCACCGGCAGCGCCGCCGCCAGCAGCGCGCCCAGCAGGGTGATCAGCCACGACAGGTAGACCCACAGCAGGAACAGCGGCAGCGCCGCCAGCGCGCCATAGATCTTCGAGTAGGTGGGGAATTCCGTGATGAATACGGCAAAGCCACGCTTGGCCAGTTCGAAGGCCAGCCCGGCCAGCACGCCGCCGGCCAGCGCATCGCGCCAGTCCACCGCCTTGTTCGGCACTACCATGTACAGGAACGTGAAGCCGGCCGTCGCCAGCACCAGCGACAGGACCGAATACGCCAGCGCGCCGGCGACATTGCCGACCAGGCTGGAAGTGGCCGAGAACACATCCGTCGACAGCGAGATCGACACGCCCACCAGCAGCGGCCCCAGCGTGATCAGGGCCCAGTAGACCAGCAGCCGGCGCGTCCAGCGCCGCTCCGCCTTCACGCCCCAGATGCGGTTGAACACGCGCTCGATCATGCCCATCATCGCCGCCGACGTGGCCACCAGCGTCACCGCCCCGATGGCCGACAGCCCGGTGGCCTGCGCCGCGAACGTGGTGAGATAGGACAGGATGGTTTCCGAGATCGCCTTCGGCATCACGCTCTGGATGAAATACGCTTCCAGCGCCGTGCGGAACGCCATGAACATGGGGAAGGTGGTGAAGATGGCCAGCGCGATCGTCAGGACCGGCACCAGCGCGAACACGGTGGTGAAGGTGAGGCCGCCGGCCACCTGGGGCAGGCTTTCCTCGCGCAGCCGGCGCCGCGCGAACAGGCCCAGGTCGCGCACTTCGGCCCAGGACAGCGAGCGCAGCTCGGCCACCCCGTCGCCGCAGCGGTTGACGACGAAACGGTAGAGGGTGTTGATACGTTGCTTCAAATGGTTCCTGTCCCTGTCGACGCGATAAAGCGTTCTATAATACCAACGATGAACGCGCCCAATCTGATTATCCTTGTTTTGTTCTATTCCCGGCATGGGGCCACCCGCAGGCTGGCCGAGCTGATCGCGCAAGGCATCGAAAGCGTGCCCGGCTGCGATGCGCGGCTGCGCACGGTGCCCGCCGTGTCCACCGTCACCGAGGCCACCGAGCCGGAAGTGCCGGTCGACGGAGCGCCCTACGTGGAACTGGCCGACCTCGATGAATGCGCCGGCATCGCCGTCGGTTCGCCCACCCGCTTCGGCAACATGGCTTCCGCCATGAAATACTTCTGGGACGGCACGTCGAGCCAGTGGCTGTCCGGCAGCCTGGCGGGCAAGCCGGCCTGCGTGTTCACCTCCACCGGCAGCCTGCATGGCGGCCAGGAGTCCACGCTGCTGTCGATGATGATCCCGCTGCTGCACCACGGCCTGATGGTCATCGGCCTGCCCTACACGCACCCGGACCTGATGACCACCTCGTCCGGCGGCACGCCGTATGGCGCCAGCCACTGGGCCGGCGTGGATGGCCGCAAGCCCGTCACGGACGAGGAAAAGCGCATCGCCGTGGCGCTCGGCAAGCGGCTGGCCGAAACGGCCGTCAAGCTGCGGGGCCGGTAATGTACGGCGCGCGCCAGCAGGTGTTGTGGTGGGGGGCGCTGGTCAGCGTGGCCGCGCTGATCGCCTTGTGCCTGTTGTGGGAAACCGTGCTGGCGCCGCTCAAGCCCGGCGGTTCCTGGCTGGCGCTGAAGGCCGTGCCGCTGCTGTTCCCGCTGATCGGAGTATTGAAGCGCGACCTGTACACGCTGCAATGGTCGTCGATGATGATCCTGGCCTACCTGGCCGAAGGCGTGGTGCGCGGCTACAGCGACAAGACCATGCCCTGGCTGGGCTGGGCCGAGGCGGCGCTGGTCTTCGTGTTCTTCTGCTGCGCGCTGCTCTATGTGCACCCGTACAAGCGGGCCGCCAAGAAGGCCGCGCGCGAACTGCTGGACAAGGTTGCCCGCAGCCGGAACGGCCACAAGTAAGCGCCATGACGGCATTCCTGGACCGCTGCCGCGCGATCGCCGGCGCCGCTGATTCACTCCAGTACGTGCTGGATTCGGCGGCCGCCATGGCGCCCTACCTGCGCGACTGGCGCGGCCGCTTCACGGGCAATGCGCTGGCCGTGCTGCGCCCCGGCAGCGTCGACGAAGTGGCCCGGCTGGTGCGCCTGTGCGCCGAGGAACGCGTGCCCATCGTGCCGCAGGGCGGCAACACGGGCCTCGTGCTGGGCAGCGTGCCCGATGCCAGCGGCACGGCCGTCGTGCTGTCGCTAGCGCGCCTCGACCGCATCCGCAGCCTCGATGCGGTCAACCGCACCGTCACCGTCGATGCCGGCGTCATCCTCCAGCACGTGCAGGAAGCGGCAGCCGCCGCGGATTGCCTGTTTCCCCTGTCGCTGGCGGCCGAAGGCAGCTGCACGATCGGCGGCAACCTGTCCACCAACGCCGGCGGCACCGGCGTGCTGCGCTATGGGAACACGCGCGAGCTGTGCCTGGGCCTGGAAGTGGTCACGCCGCAGGGCGAGATCTGGTCCGGCCTGCGCGGCCTGCGCAAGGACAACACCGGCTACGACCTGCGCGACCTGTACATCGGCGCCGAAGGCACGCTCGGCATCATCACCGGCGCCGTGATGAAGCTGTATCCGGCGCCGAAGGCATCGGTCACCGCGCTGGCCGCGCTGCCCTCGCCGGAGCACGCACTGCGGCTGCTGTCGCTGGCGCAGGACCGCGCCGGCGCGAGCCTCACCGGTTTCGAACTGATGTCGGCGTTCTGCCTGGCGCTCGTCGCGAAGCATTTCCCGGCCCTGCCCCGCCCGTTCGCGGGGCCGTCGCCGCAGTACGCACTGCTGGAGATTTCCTCGAACGAGTCGGAGGCGCATGCGGTGGCGCTGCTGGAAGGGGCGATGGGCGCGGCCTTCGAGGCCGGCATCGCGCTGGACGCCGTCGTCGCCACCTCGGTCGCCCAGTCGCGCGGCCTGTGGCACCTGCGCGAGCATATCCCGCTGGCCCAGGCGGCGGACGGGAAGAACATCAAGCACGACATCTCGCTGCCGGTATCGTCCATTGCCCGTTTCATCGCGCACACCGAACCGCTGCTGCAGCAGGCGTTTCCCGGCTGCCAGCTGGTCTGCTTCGGCCATCTGGGCGACGGCAACCTGCACTTCAACGTGGCGCCGCCGCAGGGCATCGACAACGAAGCCTTCCTGGTCAACCAGGCCGCGGTGAACCGCGTGGTGCACGACGCGGTCGCCGCCTTCGGCGGTTCGATTTCGGCCGAACACGGCATCGGCGCCCTCAAGCGCGACGAACTGGCGCGCTACAAGTCGCCGGTGGAGCTGAACCTGATGCGGGCGATCAAGGCGGCGCTCGATCCGCTGAACATCATGAATCCGGGGAAGATCCTGTGAGGCCGCTGTTGCACGCACTGGCCCTCGCCTCGGCCATCGCCCTGCCCGCCCACGCGCAGATGTACAAGTGCACACATGGCGAGAAAGTCACGTACAGCGAAGCGCCGTGCGCACGCGGCGCGCAAACGTTGATGGCGCCGCCCGATCCCCCGGCGAGCCGGCCCGAAGCCGCGGAACTGGCGCGCCTGCAACAGCAATCGGCCCAGCTCGAGGCGGCACGCCATGCACGGGAAGCACGGGAAGACCATGCCGATGCCCTGCACGACCAGCGCGCCGCGCGGCGCCGCGAGCATTGCACGCAATTGCAGCTGGCCCGCAAATGGGCGGAGGACGACGTGCGCCGCGCCAGCCACCGCACCATCGACACGGCCCGCATTGCCGCCCGCCGCGCCGCCGAGCGCCACGCCGCCGCATGCAAGTGAGGCCGGTAACCACCGCCGGCGCCACGCGCACCCTGATGCGCTGGCTGCTGCTGGGCGAATGGCGCGCGCACCCGGTGCGGGCGCTGACGGCGGTCGCCGCGATCACGGTCGGTGTCGCCCTGGGTTTCGCCATCCACCTGATCAACGCCGCCGCGTTCAACGAATTCTCGGCCGCCGTGCAAAGCCTGTCCGGCCAGGCCGACGTGCAGGTCTCGGGCACGGAAGCGCTGTTCGACGAAGACATCTATCCACGGCTGGCCGGGCGCCCGGAAGTGGCGGTCGCCTCGCCCGTGCTGGAAATCAGTGCCTCGCTGCCGGGCGGCGAGGAACCGTTGAAGCTCCTCGGTCTGGACGTGTTCCGTGCCGGCTTCATCACGCCGGACCTGGTCGGCGCGCCGGCCAGCGGCGTAGCCGGCGACACGCTGGGCAGCGACGCGCTGTTCCTGTCGCCCGCCGCGCAGCAATGGCTCAATGCACGGGACGGCAGCAATATCGCCTTCATGACCGGCACCGAAACCGTCACGCTGCGCGTTGCCGGCTCGCTGCAGCGCGCCCGCGTCGGCCAGCGGCTGGGAGTGATGGACATCGGCGCGGCGCAGTGGCGTTTCGGTCGCCTCGGCAAGCTGTCGCGCGTGGACCTGAAACTACGTGACGGAGTGGACCGCAACGCCTTCCAGGCCACGCTGGCGCGCGAACTCGCGCGCGACTATCCGGGCCGCTTCCGCGTCGCCCAGCCGAACGATGCAGACCAGGAAAGCCGCACCAGCAACATGAGCCGCGCCTACCGGGTGAACCTGAGCGTGCTGGCACTGGTCGCGCTCTTTACCGGGGCGTTCCTGGTGTTCTCCACCCAGGCGCTGTCGGTGATGCGCCGCCGCAGCCAGTTCGCACTGCTGCGCGTGCTGGGATTCGAGCGGCGCGAGTTGCTGCGGCAGGTTCTGGTCGAAGGCGCCACGCTCGGCGTCGTCGGTTCCCTGCTCGGCATCGCCGGCGGCTATGCGATCGCCGCGGCCGCGCTGCGCTTCTTCGGCGGCGACCTGGGCGCCGGCTACTTCGCGGGCGTCCAGCCGCAGGCGCAATTCACCCCCGTGGCCGCCATGGTTTACTTCGCGCTCGGCGTCGGCGTCGCCCTGCTCGGCTGCGCGGCGCCGGCATGGGAAGCGGCCCGCGCCGCGCCGGCCATCGCGCTGAAATCGGGTGCCGATGAAGTGGCGCTGGCCCGGCTGGCCCGGCCTTGGCCTGCGCTGGCCTGCCTGGCCGTGGCCGCCGTGATGTCGCGCCTGCCGCCGGTGGCCGGCCTGCCGGTGTTCGGCTACCTGTCGATCGCCCTGCTGCTGCTGGGCGGCATCGCACTGATGCCGCGCATCGCCGCCGCCGCGTTCCGCTCCGCGCACGAGCGCTGGACGGCCGCCATGGCCAGCCGCGCCGCGACGGGGCAGCGGGCCATCCCTGCGGTACCCACGCTGACCCTGGGACGCCTGGCCAACGCTTCCGGCCAGGCCGGCATCGCGCTGGGCGGCGTGCTGTCGAGCTTCTCGCTGATGGTGGCGATGGCGATCATGGTGGCCAGCTTCCGCGTCTCCGTCGACAACTGGATCCTGCAGGTGCTGCCGGCCGACCTGTATGCGCGCATCGCCAGCGCGGGCGGCACGGCGGGCCTGACGCCGCGCGAACAGGAAGCGATCCGCGCCGCGCCCGGCATCGCCCGCGCCGAATTCCTCCGGCTGCGCTCCGTCTCGCTGGCGGCGGACCGTCCCAACGTGGCGCTGCTGGCGCGCGACATCGACCCGGCGCAGCCGGAAAAAGCCATGGTGCTGGTCGGCGAGCAGGTGGCTCAGCCCGGCGGCAAACTGCCGCGCGCGTGGGTCTCCGAGGCGATGGCGGACCTGTACCGCATCCGTCCGGGCGACACGCTGCCGCTGCCGCTGGCCGGTGCCGCCGTGCCGTTCTTCGTGGCCGGGATCTGGCGCGACTACGCCCGCGTTTCCGGGGCCGTGATGCTCGAACGTGCCGACTACGTTCGGCTCACGGGCGACCACGATGCCAGCGATGCCGCGCTGTGGCTCGACCGGGGCGCCAGCGCCGCCGACGCGACCGTGGCGCTGAAGCGGCTGCCGTTCGGCGCCACGCTGGGCATCGAGGAACCGTCGGCCATCCGCGCGCTGTCGCTGCGCATCTTCGACCGCAGCTTCGCTGTCACGTACCTGCTGGAAGCGATCGCCATCGTCATCGGCCTGTTCGGCGTGGCCGCCACGTTTTCTGCGCAGACGCTGGCGCGGGCCCGCGAGTTCGGCATGCTGCGCCACATCGGCGTCACGCGCCGCCAGATCCTGGGCATCCTGGCGTTCGAAGGCGGCGCGCTCACCGGCCTGGGCATCGCCACCGGCTTCGCGCTGGGCTGGGCGATCAGCCTGATCCTGGTGCACGTCGTCAATCCGCAATCGTTCCACTGGACCATGGAAATGCACTATCCGTGGCCGCTGCTGGGCACCGTGGCCGCCGCGCTGCTGGTGGCCAGCATGCTGACGGCGCTGGCATCCGGCCGGCAGGCGCTGTCCGGCGACCCGATCCGCGCCGTGCGGGAGGACTGGTAGATGCGTATCCTGTGGGCCCTGGTCATGCTGCTGTGCGCGCCGCTGCTGGCGGCACCGGCCGCGCAGCCCCCGCAATTCTCCGCCGTGGTCCCGCTGGAAAACGGCCGGCAACTGGCCTTCCCGCGCGACTTCGGCGCGCACCCGTCGTTCCGCACGGAGTGGTGGTATGCCACCGGGTGGCTGACCACGGCCGCCGGCAAATCGGTGGGCTACCAGGTCACGTTCTTCCGGAGCCGCACGGAGACCGATGACGCCAACCCCAGCAAGTTCGCGCCGAAACAGCTGGTCATCGGCCATGCCGCGCTGTCCGACCCGGCGCAGGGCAAGCTGCTGCACGACGAACGCAGCGCCCGCGCCGGCTTCGGCCTGGCCTACGCCAGCGAGACCGATACCGACGTCAGGCTGGACGACTGGCGCATGGTGCGCGGCGCCGACGGGCGCTACCGGATGAGCATACCCGCCGCCGGCTTCACGCTGGAACTGGCGCTGGAACCGACCCAGCCGGTGCTGCTGCAGGGCCGCGGCGGCTACTCGCAGAAAGGCCCGCGCCCCGAGCAGGCCAGCTATTACTACAGCAAGCCGCACCTGAAGACCTCCGGCACCATCGTGGGCGCGGACGGCAAGCGCAGCGCGGTCACGGGCGTGACCTGGCTCGACCATGAATGGTCCAGCCAGGTGCTCGATCCCGAGGCGGCCGGCTGGGACTGGGTGGGCGCCAACCTGGACGACGGCGGTTCCCTGATGGCCTTCCGCATCCGCCGCAAAGGCGGTGCAGGCTCCGGCAATGGCAAGGGCACCGGCACTGGCGAGAGCGGCGATGCTACACTGTGGGCCCACGCGACGTGGCGCGACGCATCCGGTAAGATCACGCATTTCGGCCCGGGCGACGTGAAATTCACGCCGCGCACCCGCTGGCGCTCGCCCCGCACGGGCGCCGACTACCCGGTGGCCGTCACGATCGACACGGGCGGCACCCGCTGGCAGCTGGACCCGCTGCAGCCCGACCAGGAACTCGATTCGCGCCGCTCGACCGGCGCGGTGTACTGGGAAGGGGCGGTCACCGTGAAGCGCGGCGGCAGGCCGGCCGGCCGCGGCTACCTCGAGCTGACCGGCTATGTCCGGCCGATGAAACTATAAGAACGACGTCATAGAATGAGCAACAGCACCACCAGCAGCGCCCGCGAATCCGTGTCTTCCACTGAAGCCCGCGAACTGAAAAAAGGCAGCCTGGCCGCGTTACGGGGCCTGGCGCCATTCCTGAAACCCTACCGGGCGCGCTTCGCCATGGCCGGCGTGGCGCTGGTCGTCGCGGCCGGCGCCACGCTGGCGATCCCGTACGCGTTCAAGCAGATGATCGACCTGGGCTTCGGCGCCAAGGCCGGCGTGCACAGCGCCGAGCACGTGAATGCCGTGTTCCTCGCGCTGTTCGCCGTGGCCACGGTGCTGGCCCTGGCCACGGCGGCGCGCTTCTACACGGTGTCGTGGCTGGGCGAACGGGTGGTGGCCGATATCCGCAGCGCCGTCTACCGCCACGTGGTGCGGCAGAGTCCCGCATTTTTCGAAACCACCCAGACCGGTGAGGTCCTGTCGCGCATCACGACGGATACCACGCTGATCCAGGCAGTCGTCGGCACCAGCATCTCGATGGCGCTGCGCAACGCGCTGCTGTTCATCGGCGGCCTGGTCATGCTGTTCGTGACCAGCCCGAAACTGACCGGCATCATCATCGCCCTGCTGGTGCTGACCATCCTGCCGATCGTGATGTTCGGCCGGCGCGTGCGCAAGCTGTCGCGCGATTCGCAGGACCGCATCGCCGATGCGTCGGCGGTGGCCGGCGAGATCCTGAACGCGATGCCGACCGTGCAGGCCTTCACCCACGAGGACATCGAGACGCGGCGCTTCGGCGGCGCGGTCGAAGGCGCGTTCGGCACGGCGATGCGCCGCATCCGCGCCCGCGCGCTGCTGACCATGCTGGCCATCGTGCTGGTGTTCGGCACCATCGTGTTCGTGCTATGGCTGGGCGCCCACGCGGTGCTGTCGGGCACCATGTCCGGCGGCGAACTGGGCCAGTTCATCCTGTACGCCTCGATCGTGGCCGGCGCGGTCGGCGCGCTGTCCGAAGTGATGGGCGAGGCGCAGCGCGCGGCCGGCGCCACGGAGCGCCTGCTCGAACTGCTGGCGACCCAGTCCGACATCCGCGAGCCCGCGCAGCCGCTGGCGCTGCCGCCGCGCGCCGCCAACGGCGCGGCCCTGACCCTGGCCGACGTCACCTTCTCCTATCCGTCGCGGCCCGAGTCCGCGGCGCTGGCCCACCTGAACCTGGACATCCGGCCCGGCGAAACGGTGGCCATCGTCGGCCCGTCCGGCGCCGGCAAGACCACGCTGTTCCAGCTGTTCCTGCGCTTCTTCGATCCGCAGCAGGGCACCATCCGCCTCGATGGCGTGGACATCCGCCACCTGGCCCTGCACGACCTGCGCGGCGCGATCGGCATCGTGCCGCAGGATACCGTGATCTTCTCGGCCGACGCGATGGAAAACATCCGCTACGGCCGGGCCGGCGCCACCGACGAGGAAGTGATCCACGCTGCGAAACTGGCGGCCGCCCATGAATTCATCGAGCGGCTGCCGAACGGCTACAAGTCCTTCCTCGGCGAGCGCGGCGTGCGCCTCTCCGGCGGCCAGCGCCAGCGCATCGCCATCGCCCGCGCGCTCCTGAAGAATCCCCCGCTGCTGCTGCTCGACGAAGCGACCAGCGCGCTCGACGCCGAATCCGAACGCCTGGTGCAATCGGCGCTGGAGGCGGCCATGGTCGGCCGCACCACCGTCATCATCGCCCACCGCCTGGCCACCGTGCAGCGTGCCGACCGCATCATCGTGATGGAAGACGGCCGCATCGTCGAAACCGGCACCCACAAGTCGCTGGTGGCGCGGGGCGGCAGCTATGTCAACATTGCGGCGCTGAAATTCCACAACGGCCACGTCGAGCAGCATCATGAATAATCCCGCGAAGCCGGCAGCAACGGAGGCCGACCTGCGCCAGCAGTGCGCCACCGTCCTGCCGGGCCACCGGCAGCAGACGCCGGCGCAGGCCTTCGCGGCGATGGGCGCATGGTGCGAGCGGCACGGCATCGCGCACGACGTGTACGGCGAAGGTGAATTGATCCAGTCGCTGGAGCGCAAGGTGGCCGCGCTGCTGGGCAAGGAAGCCGCCACGTTCTGCATCACGGGCACGATGGCGCAGGCCACCGCCTTGCGGCTGGCCTGCGCCGACCGCGGCAGCCGCCTGGTGGCCCTGCACGCCACCGCGCACATCCTGAAGCACGAGCGCGGCAACCACCAGCTGCTCGATCATTTCCACGCGCTGCAGGTCGGCAGCCCGCACCGGCCATTCACGATGGCCGACCTGGACGCCATTCCCGACCACCTGGGCGCGGTGTCGCTGGAGCTGCCTGCACGCGAGATCGGCGGGATATCGCCGGCCTGGGAAGAGCTGGAAGCGATCAAGGCCTGGTGCCGGGAACGGAACACGCACCTGCGCATGGATGGCGCGCGGCTGTGGGAAGCGTCCGCCGGCTTCGGCCGCAGCCCTGCGGAAGTCGCGGCCGGCTTCGATACCGTCTATGTCTCGCTGTACAAGGGCATCGGCGGGATCGGCGGCGCGCTGCTCGCCGGCAGCGCCGCCTTCGTCGCCCGCGCGCAGGAATGGTACCGCCGCCAGGGCGGCAGCATCATCCACCGCACGCCGTACGTGGTGGCCGCGGCGATGCGGATCGACGAGCGGCTGGCGGCGATGCCGGCGCTGTTCCGCCGCACCCAATGGCTGTTCGAGGCGCTGCCCGCCTATCCGATGCTGCGCATGAATCCGTTGCAGCCGCACGCCAACCTGTTCCACCTGCACCTGCCGGTGGAGCGCGAGCGCGCGCTGGAGATCCGCAACGACATCGCCCGCGAACACGGCATCTGGCTCCACAATGCCGTGCACCACGGGCAGCTCGACGGCACCTGCTACACGGAGTGGTACGTGGGCGATCACCTGCTGGACCTGCCCGACGAGGAAGTCCACTTCGCGCTGGCGCTCTGGAACGCGGCACTGGAGGCGGCACTGTGACGTTCCGTTCCCTGAAGCTGATCGATCCGCTGCTGCGCGCCCTCGATGAACTGGGGTACGACGAGCCGACGCCGGTGCAGAAGCGGGCGATTCCGGCCGTGCTGGCGGGCCGCGACCTGATGGCCGCCGCGCAGACCGGTACCGGCAAGACGGCCGGCTTCGCGCTGCCGCTGCTGCACCGCCTCACGCTGGAAGGCGCGGTGGAACCGCTCGGCGTGCGCTGCCTGGTGCTGGCGCCGACCCGCGAGCTGGCCGAGCAAGTCTTCAACAGCTTCCGCAAGTATGGCGCGCACGTGCCGCTGCGCTACGGCGTGGCCTACGGCGGGGTACCGATCGAACCGCAGGTCGCCAAGCTGAGGAAAGGCCTGGACGTGCTGGTCGCGACGCCGGGCCGGCTGCTCGACCTGCAGCGCCAGGGCGCACTGACCTTGTCCCGGTTGGAAACCCTGGTGCTGGACGAAGCCGACCGCATGCTGGACCTGGGGTTCGCCGCCGACCTGGATGCGGTGTTCGCGGCCCTGCCGGCCGAGCGCCAGACCTTGCTGTTCTCGGCCACCTTCCCCGACGCGATCCGCACGCTGGCCGGCCGCCTGCTGCGCGATCCGCTGTCCGTGCAGGCCAGTCCCGCCAACGCGGCGGCGAAGACGGTGCGCCAGCTCGTCATCACCACCGACAAGAAATCCAAGCCCGACCTGTTCCTGCACCTGCTGCGCGAGCGCGGCTGGGGCCAGGTGCTGGTGTTCGCGAAGACCCGCAAGGGTGTCGACCAGCTGGTCGGCGTGCTGCAGCAGGAAGGGATCCGCGCCGATGCGATCCATGGCGACAAGCCGCAGCCCGCGCGCCTGCGGGCGCTGGCCCGCTTCAAGGCCGGCGACGTGCAGGTGCTGGTGGCCACCGACGTCGCCGCCCGCGGCCTCGACATCCTCGGCTTGCCGCTGGTCGTCAACCACGACCTGCCCACTGTGGCGGAGGACTACGTGCACCGCATCGGCCGTACCGGCCGGGCCGGCGCCTCGGGCGAAGCGATCTCGCTGGTGGCGGCCGATGAAGTCGAGCTGCTGCGCGCCATCGAAACGGTGATCCGGCAAGTGCTGCCGCGCGAGGAAATCGCGGGCTTCGAAGCCGATCACCGCGTGCCATCGACGGGAACGCCGGCCCAGGCGGGCGGGCGCAAGGCTGCCGCGAAGCCGGCATCCGCGCTGGCGAAGAAGCCGGCCTCCAGGCCGGTCTCGAACCCGGCGCCGAAACACGCTCCGGCAACCGCCGTACCCGTCACGCCGCGTCCTGCCGGCGGCTTCGGATCGGCCGCGCCGGAGCGGCCGAAGGCCCCGAAACGCGTGCCGCAAGGCGTCGTCGTCGTGGCGGCCGGCCGGGGCGCGAAGTCGGCGGCCAAGTCAGCCGCGAAGCCACCAGTGCAGCCCCCGAATAGAGGGCCGGAACGTGGCCGCAAAAAACGTTGAGCAAGCGCTGACCGGGCACTGACCTCGCCCTGACCTGATAGAATCGCCCGTTTTCAGCCGGAGAACCGCATGCAGCAGTACCAGCAACTGATCGAGACCGTCCTTGCCCAGGGCACCTGGCAAGACAACCGCACAGGCATCCGCACGCTGTCCGTGCCGGGTGCGATGATGCGCTTCGATCTGGCGCAGGGCTTCCCGGCGGTGACGACCAAGCGGCTGGCCTTCAAGTCCGTCGTCGGCGAACTGTGCGCCTTCCTGCGTGCATCGCGCAGCGCGGCGGACTTCCGCGCGCTGGGCTGCAAGGTGTGGGACCAGAACGCCAACGAGAATGCGCAATGGCTGGCCAATCCCTATCGCGAGGGTGTCGACGACCTGGGTCCGGTCTACGGCGTGCAGTGGCGCCAGTGGCCCGGCTACAAGCTGGTCGACGCCGCCAATACCGCGCAGCGGGAAGACGCGTTCCGCAACGGGTTCAGCGAGGTGGCGCCTCTGGTGGAAAACGGCGTCGAGAAAGTCCTGCTGTACAAGGCGATCGACCAGCTGCGCGAGTGCCTGGACACGATCGTCAACAACCCCGGCAGCCGCCGCATCCTGTTCCACGGCTGGAACCCGGCCGTGCTGGACCAGGTCGCCCTGCCCGCCTGCCACCTGCTGTACCAGTTCATCCCGAACGCGACGACCAAGGAAATCTCGCTGTGCCTGTACGTGCGCAGCAACGACATCGGCCTGGGCACGCCGTTCAACATCGCCGAAGGCGCCGCGCTGCTGCACCTGGTCGGGCGCCTCACCGGCTACACGCCGCGCTGGTTCACCTACTTCATCGGCGATGCGCACATCTACGAGAACCACATGGAGATGGTGCAGGAACAGCTCAAGCGCGAACCGTACGACGCGCCGCGCCTCGTGATCGCCGACCGCGTGCCGGAATTCGCCCGCACCGGCAAATACGAACCCGAGTGGCTGGAAAAGATCGAACCGTCCGACTTCAGCCTGGAAGGCTACCGGCACCATCCGCCGCTCACCGCGCCGATGGCGGTGTGAGAAGCGCGCAAGCTTCACGCGGCGGGTACCGCTTGAACATGGCAGTCGCGGATCTCGCGTATCGTCAGCCATGACCACGTCGAGCGGCCAGCGCAACGTCCGCAAGCCGGCATCGCCATGATCGCCGGCACCCCGTACAGTCCCGGGAAGGCATTTCTCGCGTTTGCCCGCCAGTTCATCGAGCACCTTGCCAGCGGCGAATACGGCCAGGCACTCGGCAAGCTGGATACGACTTCGCAGCGGTGGAGCAAGGACGGTTTGCGGCGTGCATTGCGGGACGCGTGTGGCGATGCGCCGGTTACGTCCCCGCACGGGCTCACGCAGTCGGCCAGCCCCAGCCTCGAAGAGGTGGCCTTCCCGGAGTACCTGCTGAAGCACCCTTTGCCGCTGTCGGGAAAATGGGGACGTGCGCACGCAGTTTTCCGATTCCGGCAAAAGCCCGGCACCAGTTCCTTCCATGTCGACCTGGTGTCGATCGAGCGCAGCAGCCGCTAGGCGGCCTTGAACCGGACACTCGCGGTGCCTTGCGCTTTTGGTCCAGGATCCTGGCGCAAACGTATGGGACGACAAGCACACGCTGCCGGTTACCTGGCGAAAATGCAGGGCTCCCAGTTGCGCTCGCACTGCTGGGCCGCGCCAGGGGTAATTGAGACCTGCGCAAGCATCAGGTCGATATTTTCCTCATGATCAGCTCGACGGCAAGGATCGACGGCCGGCTGCTTCGGTCGTCGCGCGCAAGAATCTCGGTGGTACCTATCGAAAGTGTGCGGCGACGCGCAGAAGCGACTCGTTGTTGTAGAAAGACCTCGAACAACCTTGAGGATACGAAGAAAGGTTGACGGATGAACGAACGTTCGTTCATCATCGACGCATGAAAAACCAGGCTCCAGCCCGACAGGACAAAATTATCGAAGCAGCAATCGCCTGCTTTATTCGCAAGGGATTTCATGCAACCAGCATGCGCGATATAGCCAAACAAGCCAATGTAAGCTTGGGCAATTTATATACCTATTTTCCGGGCAAGCAGCAGTTGATCGCCGAGGTCGCAGAATTGGAGCGACAGGGATTGGCACCGATTCTCCAGAGTCTTGATGAGATTGTTTCACCGAGGATCGAAGATGTCGTGCGCATTCTGACAGAGTATCGGGCCCTGAATCTTCAACCTGAATGGGCGATACTTTCTGCGGAATGTCTTGCGGAACTGACCCGAACTTCGGTACTACGCTCGGCCTTCGCCGAAAATCGGGTTCTCCTGTTAAATACATTTGCTTCCGCCATCGAGCGGGGCGCGGATACTGGCAGCTTGAGGCCAGCTGCCGAGCCGCTCGCCATTGCGCAATTGCTACTTGATGGGGTAGAGGCCGAAGCATTGCGTCACGCAATAGCGGACGAAGAAAGTAGTAGCTCTGCAGTTATTTCCAGCCCACTCCTGCGCTGTTTATTATTGGCATGAATGATCCAATACGGCACCCCAACCGGCTAGCCGGCATCGATGTAGCCCGCTATATTGCCCTCGCCGGCATGGTATTCGTAAATTTTCATTTAGCAATGCATGCTCAAGCAGCCCATCAGGATTGGCTGAATACGCTGTTCAAGGTCCTCGAAGGGAAAGCGTCTGCAACGTTTGTCGTTTTGGCTGGCATTAGCCTGACACTGGCAACGCGTTCAATGGATCCTGCCAGGGCGCGTGTATCGATTGCACGGCGTGCGCTTTTCCTGTTTGTCGCAGGCTGCGGCAACTTATGCATCTTTCCTGCAGATATCCTCCACTATTATGGCGTGTACTTCTTGCTGGCACTGGCTCTCATGCACGCACGTTCACGCATTTTAGTGATATTAATTTTTGTCGTCACGGTGATTTCACTCTGGGCGCAGCTCACATTTGACTACAGCACGGCCTGGAACTGGACAACACTTGAATATAAAGACCTTTGGACATGGTCGGGCTTCCTGCGCAATTTGTTCTTCAATGGATTCCACCCAGTACTTCCATGGTTTGCTTTCCTGATATTCGGCCTGCTTTTGGCGCGCTTGCAGCTCGAGAAAAATCATGTGCAGGTCTTCCTTGCAATAGTTGGCCTCATCATGATGGCAGGCACCAGCAGGATCGCCCCGTTTTTCGAGTCCTACTCCTCCCGATGGCTGTTCACAACAACGCCAATGCCGCCCGGGCCACTGTATTTCCTGATGGGAATTGGCACTGCAAGTTTCCTGATCGGAGGGTGCCTTTGGCTTGCTGCGAGAATGCCTTGTTTGGGGTGGATGGCAAAGGCAGGCAAGATGACACTGACCTTGTACATAGCTCACATTTTGATAGGAATGAGCATATTGGAATACCTTGATCTACTCGACGGATCTGCCGGATTGATGACTACAGTGTGGTGTGCATCGATATTCCTGCTCGTAGCAACTTTCTTTTCAGTCGCGTGGGCAGGTGTCCGGGAGCATGGGCCAATAGAATTATTAATGAGAAAACTCACTGCGCGTTCCAGCAAAGGCAGTGTCGCGTAACAAAAATCGGCTCACTCTCCCTGCCGCGTGCCCTTCCGGTAGTCCGACGGACTGCTGCCGGTCCAGTGCCTGAAGGCGCGGCAAAAACCCGTGGCGTCGGAAAATCCGAGGTCGAAGGCCAGCGCGGCCATGCCCGTATTGGAGCTGGCCAGCCGGTGCACCGCGATATCGCGCCGCAGCCCGTCCTTCACGGCCTGGAAGTGGGTTCCCTCCTCGGCGAACCGGCGGTTCAGCGTGCGGACGGACACATGCAACGCCTGCGCCAGTTCCTGGATCGTCACCGGCCGTGCCAGGTTCTGTTCCAGATACTCGCGCGTCCTGGCCGAGATCGAGGCACGGTGCATTGCCGTAAACGTCCAGTCTTCCGGTGCGCGTTTCAGGAACGCCCACAGCTCATGCTTCTCGCGCTGGAACGCCTCCGTGCAATCCGCGTAGGCAAAGTAGACGCTCGTCTGGTCCGCATCGCAATGCACTTCGCCCGGATACAGGAAGGCGTAGTCCTCCGCATGCCTGGGCCTCGCGAATCCGAATTCCACCCGGTGCAGGCCGATCTCCCGGCCGAGCAGCCAGCTGGCGATGCCATGCGCCAGCTTCATCATCAGCTCGTGCCCCAGCGGTACCACCGGCGTCCCGGCCGTTCGTGGCACGAGCGCCAGCCGCACCAGGTCGTTCCTGGTCGAGATCTGCAGGCGGTAGTCGTCCAGCAGCAGGTTCCAGAAGCGAACGAAACGGTTCATGGCAACCAGCACGGTGGGTGCATCCAGCAAGCTGAGCATCAGGTATTTCAGTGTGCCTGTGCGGATCGGCCGCGACCACAGGCCCAGCATTTCGTCATCGAGCGTCGCCGCGACGGTGCGATACAGCGCCGCGTACTGCTGGCGGGTGAGGCGCGCGTCCGGCTGGTCGAGCAGCGAATGCGGGATGGCGGCGCTGGCCAATACCTGCGCCACCACATCTTGTCCGTGACGGGTGCGGACGAAGTGCAGCATCCCGTGCAGGAAATGCGCGGAAACGGTCAGGGTGCCGGGCGGAGAGTGCTGCATACGGCGATTATGGCGCATTTTGCATATTCTTTGGCGCGATACGGCAACCTTCCCTGCAATGCTTCCCTATACTGGCGCCTGGATTCGATGCCGACTCGCGCATGCGTCAGCCTGTGTGTGGCGTCTTTTATCTATTTTTGCCGATTCATCGGTTGAGAGGAGTGCATGTGAATACGAGACGCATCGTCGTGACGGGCATGGGCCTGGTGTCGCCATTGGGCAGTGGCGTCGAGGCCGTATGGCGCCGGCTCCTCGATGGCCGGTCGGGGCTCGTGACATTGCCCGGCGAGATCACCGAGGGTATCGCTTCCGGCGTGGCCGGCGTGGTGCCGCCCTTGTCGCCGGACTGCCCATGGGGTTTCGACCCGGCGCTCGCCGTGGAAGCGAAGGATCTCAAGAAAATGGACCGCTTCAGCGTGTTCGCGCTGGCCGCCGCCCAGGAAGCGCTGGACCAGGCTGGCTGGCACCCGGAGAGCGACGAGGCCCGTGAACGCACGGCCACCATCGTCGGAGGCTCGGGCGTCGGCGGCTTCGGCGCCATCGTCGATGCCGTGCGCACCACCGATGGCCGCGGACCGCGCCGGCTGTCGCCCTTTACGGTGCCGAGCTTCCTGGCCAACATGGCGGCCGGCCACATCTCCATCCTCCACGGCTTCCGCGGCCCGCTCGGCGCGCCCGTCACCGCCTGCGCCGCCAGCGCCCAGGCCATCGGCGACGCGCTGCGCCTGATCCGTGCCGGCGAAGCCGATGTCGCCGTGTGCGGCGGCGCCGAGGCCTGCATCGACCGCGTCAGCTTCGGCGCCTTCGCCGCCGCCCGCACCATGTCGACCGGCTTCAACGGCGAACCCGCCCGCGCGTCCCGCCCGTTCGATGCCGGGCGCGACGGCTTCGTCATGGGCGAAGGCGCCGGCATGCTCGTCATCGAGGAACTGGAGCACGCGCTGGCGCGCGGCGCCACGCCGATCGCCGAAGTGCTGGGCTATGGCACCAGCGCCGACGCGTACCACATGACCTCCCCACCCGAGGACGGCGCCGGCGGGCGGCGTGCGATGGAGCGGGCCAACCGCCAGGCAAACCTGGCCCCCGCGCAGATCGGGCACCTGAATGCGCACGCCACGTCCACACCGGTCGGTGATACCAGCGAGCTGGCCGCCATCCGGGCCATCTTCGGCACGGGCAAGGGGCCGGCCGTATCGGCCACCAAGTCGGCGACGGGCCACCTGCTGGGCGCGGCGGGCGGCGTGGAAGCCATCTTCACCGTACTGGCACTGCGCGACCAGCTGGCACCGCCCACGCTGAACCTGGAACAGCCCGATCCGGCGGCGCAGGGCATCGACATCGTCAGCGGCGCGCCCCGCGCGCTGTCGACCGACTACGCCATCTCGAACGGCTTCGGTTTCGGCGGCGTCAACGCCAGCCTGGTGTTCGGCAGGATATAAACGCCGCGGCGCACGCGCCGGCCAGCAATCCCAGCCAGTGTGCCTGCCACGCCACCGCCACCCCGGCCGGCAGGCCGGCCACCGTCGCAGCCGGCGCGCTTGCTTCCCAGACGATTTTCGCCACCAGCACCGCCGCCGCGCAGGCAACCGGCCAGCGCAGTGCCGGCCGATCGGGCCATGCCAGCACGCCAGCCAGCGCCGCGACCAGCATCGCCAGCCCGGAAACCCCGCGGTACTCGATCAACGCCGGCGCGAACGCCAGCAAGCCAATGGAAATCCACGCGGCGCCGGTTGCCAGGATGATGGCGAAGCGGCGCGCGCCGAGCATCGACTCCGCCAGCAGCCCCGCCGCCAGCAGCGCCAGCGCATCCGCGGCCGCATGGGACAGCGAGTAATGCACGAGATGACCGGTCCACAGCCGCCACGCCTCCCCGTGCAGGATCGCGGCGCGCTCCCAGGCAAGGGCGGCAGCCACCTGGTCGCCCAGGCCATGCGCCGCCACGCACAATGCAGCCAGCACCGGCGTCACGCGCACGCGTTCAGCCACGGTGCCGCACCGCCCAAGCCGCCACGCCGGCCACCACCAGCGCCACCGGCCAACCAGTACCGCCCGCGCCGCGCGAGCCGGGCTTGTGCTCGACCTGGATGCCCGGATCGGCTTTCACGCGCTCCTTGAAGCTGGCCAGCCCGGCCCGCAGGTTCGGGATCAGCTGGTCGACGGCCTGCGCATAGCCATCGGTCTGCGCCCCACGGATCTTCTCGCTGTAGCCCATCATCGTCGACGATCCCTTCACCTGGCTGGTCCCGGGCGCGCGGAACAGCAGCTTCCGGCTGCGCACGTCGAACACGGCGGCGTCCACCATCGTCTGCACGTCGTACCGGTCGCCCTTGATCACGTAGGCCCCCACCACGGTCCAGTACAGCACGGCCAGGCGGCTGGTATCGTTGAAGCGCACCTGGTCGTAGGACACCAGCGCGATCACGTCGACATCGAACATGCGCGCCACCTGGTCGAGGTTGTCGAAGCCGCCCCGCGCACGCAGGTAGGTGCCCGGGATCACCTCGATGCCGCTGATGGCATCGTGCTGCGCAAACGCGCCTTTGACGCGATCGAGCAGCTGGCGCTGCGCCGTTTCGTTCAACCCGCCGTTACGGCCGCCGCCCGGCACGAAGGCGATGCCGACGCGCAGCGGCAGGCGGAGGCGCGTCACGGTGGGTTCCAGCTTCGGCGCCTCTTTGGCATCCGGGTACAGGTAGTCGACGATGCTGCCCGCCTGGCGGATGCCGCGCTCGCCCGCCATCGAGCCGCAGCCGGCCAGGGCCAGCACGGCAAGCGCGCACCAGACGATTCTGTTGAGGTTCATGTCTTCCCTTCCGTGCTGGGCCGAAGGCCGGCCGGTCGGGAATTGTCACATCGGCTTGCGGAAGAACAAATGGGCAAGCGATACAGCCGCGCAAGGCGCGACCGGCGGTATCGGAATGCGCTACCGCCCTGTCGCGCCACCACCCGCGGCGGCCGGCGCGGCGCCGAAACTCACCCGGTCGAGGTTCATCAGGCTGTCCTGCGAGCTGCCGTGGAAGCGCAGGAAGACATTGTGCACGCCCGTCACGCGCTTCACCGGCGTGGAGACCGTGGTCCAGGCCTTGCCGTCGGCGCCGGCCGGCACCACTAGCGAGCCGATCGCATAGCCGGCCACGTCGTCCAGCACGATCTCGATGCCGGCGCCGGGCACCGCGCCCATCACCGTCGCCGTGAAGCTGGTCGCACCGCCCGCGCCGAAGTCCACCCGCGAGAACTGCAGCCAGTCGAAGTTGTTGATCGACGACACATAGGAGCGCCCGGTCGTATCGACTTCCACGGAGGTTCCCGCCGACTTGCCGGCTTTCGACGCCTGCACCGGCTTGTAGGGATCGATCCTGGCGAGGCTCTTCGAGTCGACCGGCGCCGGCCGGGTGGACTTCGCCGGCGGCGGTGGCGGCGCCGCGCCCGGCGAGCCGGAGACGGTGACCTTCAAGCCGGATGTGTCGACCGTGCCATGCCAGTCGACCGCCAGTTCCTTCGCATATCCGCTGCCGGTGCGCCTGACCGGCAGCTTGCGGCCATTCACGGTCACCGACACATCGTCGCCAAAGTCGTCGGCAAGGTGCAGCGTGCGTACCTCCACCGGCGCATCGGGCTTGAACAGCAGTTCCTTGTCCTGGCCATGCGGGCCGCTCGTGGTAACGCTGACGGTGCCGTAGCCGTCCGGCGACGCGTACAGCGCCTCCGTCATCCGCCCATTCATCTCCGGCAGCACGATCGGCTTGAGCCACAGCGCCTTGCTGCGGGCATCGCGGTGGTAGCCGACGATGTCGTAGTAGTTGCGCCACAGGGCCGGCAGGCTGATGTACTGCTTCTTGCTGCGGATTTCCGTCGCCACCGGCACCGGCGTCTTCACCAGCGGCAGGATGTTCAGCGGGTGATTGAACACATGGTTGCGGTCCAGGTACTGGCGCTGGTACGCGTCTTTCTGCAGCGCTGCCCACTCGCCGGCCCGCCTTGAATTGAGCAGAAGGCCGCCGTAATGGGTGACGATGTACGGCGTCCATTCGTCATAAGTGCCGTCCGCGTAGCCCAGGCCCCGGTAGTACGGCTGGTAGTAGTCGTTCAGCCTGGCGAGCACGAAGTCGTGGTCCGCGGCCGGCCAGATCTCGCCCAGCTTCATGGTCAGCGCCAGCCACTGGCCGCCGAAGTATCCTTCGCTGTGCTTGCCCAGCCGGAAGCCCGCCTCGTTCAGGTAGCGCGCGCGGAACGATGCCACCACCGTGTCGTAGGCCGTCTGGTAGCGCGCCGCCAGCGCGGCCTCGCCCTGCTCCGTGGCCAGCCGCGTCATCAGCTTGTAGGCGACGGCCGACAGGCTGGCGTTGAACGGATTCGGATCGCCGCCGGCGTCATACGAATTCTCGGAGTGGTCGAAGGTGTACGGGTACTGCTTGCTGCCATACAGCTCGACCTGGTCGAGGATGCGCTGCGCCGCGCGCTTCACGTTCGGCCAGATCGCCTCGAACTGCGCGCGGTCGCCCGTCGCTTCATAGGTCTCGTAGGCGGAAACGATGAAACCCGCGTTCAGGTCCACCCACCTGGCGATATCGCGGTAGTCGGCATGCTCGGTATCGTCCCAGTCCACCATCACGGAGCGCAGCGCGCGGTCGGCACCCACGTCCATCTTGTTGGTGTCATGGTGGATCTGGCCATTCTTCATCTGCGTGCGCGCCCAGTACTTCAGCTCCTCCCAGGCGAAGAACGGCAGCAGCTGGCCCATGATCTGGCGCGCGTGCCACATCTGGTCCATCGTGCCGAAGCAGGTCCACTGGCCTTCGGCGAACGCCACGCGGCCATCCTTCTTGTACATCGAATTGGTGGACAGGTTGACCAGCGTGTTCAGCGTCTGGTTCTTCAGCCAGTCCGGCAGGTTCGAGGCGCGCATCCGGTCCACCAGCTCCGCGGCGTTCGCCCGCAGCGCGCCGAAGTGCGCCAGGCCGGCATCGGCGACGGTGGAGGAATCGCGGTGCTGCCCGAGGTACCACGACCGTTCGGGATCGGAATCCTCGTACCACGCCAGCACGAAGCGGACGCGCCGGGTTTCTCCCGCCGCCAGCGGCACCTTGACCGCAGTGCCGGTCACGCCGCCGGCGCCCTCGTCGCTGGCCAGTCCGCGCGCCAGGAAGCCCGCCTCGCCACCGGCGCTGATGACGGCCGGCTTGCCTTCGGCCGCGGCGTAGACGGACCAGGCCCTGGAACGGAAACCCTTGCCGGGCACGGCATGAACGGCGGCATCCCCGACGTCGAGCCGCAGCGCCAGCGCGGCTTCCGCCGCCGTCGCCCCTTCGTTGACCAGCGTGAATTCATAGAAGGCGTAGGGAAGGCTCATGCGGCCCGGATCGCGCCGGTCGAACGGCGCGAATGCCGTCATCCGGACGGCGATGCCGGCCGTCGACCCGAAATTCACCCGGTGCAGCGGCCAGATCGCATCGTCGTCCGGCGTGCCGTCCGCCTGCCTGGCCTTCAGCGTGCCCACGGTGGCCACCTTGCCGGCGCGCTGCGTGAACAGCGCGAACCCGGCATGCTTCAGGCGCTCGAAATCGTAGGCATCGGCCGGTGGACGCAGCATCGCCGCGAACGTGCCGGTGTTCGCATCGAACTTGACTGCGCCGGCGCCGAAGCCGCCCAGCGGCGCGCCGGTGGTGCCGTTCACGGCGTATGCGGGGACCTCCGCGCCGGAGCGGCTTTCCTGTGCGGACAGTGGGTGCGAAACGAGCGGGAACGCGACAAGGAAGAGAACGGGGATGATGGCAGCGGCACGCAATGGCTTCATGGCGATCCTGGAGACGGGAGCGCGCCGGCATGGCGCACCGCCTGGATTCTCCCGCCATCGCGGCGCAGCGGCAATTACGAAAATCGCCAAAGCCGCCAGCGAATTTCCCCGCCGCCGCCGCCGCGCCGGATCACTCCTGGGCCGGCCCCATCGACGCCACCAGCGCGTGATACCACCGTTCCTTGCGCGTCTTGTGCAGCTGGTACCAGGCGCGGATGGTCTCCGGCCGCCACACCTTCAGCATCTTGAGCACTTCAGCGGAAAATTCCAGCGGGGCCAGGCCGGACGCCGTGACGAGGTTGTCGCCGCGCACCGCCGGCTCCTGCCGGTACAGCTTTTCGCCACGATAGTCGGGGCACGCCTGCTTGAGGAAGCCCAGGTCGTTGCTGGTGTGGCGCCGCGCATCGAGCGCGCCGACGCTGGCCAGGCCATCGACGGCGCCGCAGATCGCCGCCACGTTGCGGCCGGCGTCCAGCGCGTCGCGGGCGAATTCCAGCACGGGGCGCAGCTCCGGCTGGTCCCAGCGCTCGCCGCCCGGCAGGATCAGCACGTCGCCCTCGTCCAGTACCAGGTCGGCCAGCGCCAGGTCGGGCGTGTGCGCCGCGCCGCCCATGCTGGTCACCTCGTCCATCGTCACGCCCACCTTGTGGAACTTGAAGTCCGCCAGCGGGTTGGCGAAAAAGCGGCGGCTGTGCAGCTCCGCCGTCAAATAGCCGATCTCCCAATCGGCCAGCGTATCGACCACCACCAGGTAAGCGCTCATGGATTCTCCTTGTCAGTAGGGCATGCCAGTATATCGCCATGCCGGGCGCGGCGGCAGCCCATGAGCGGCTGGCCAGTTCAGCGCGGCGGCACGTTCTCCAGCACGCCGATGGGCGCGTTGACCAGCTTGCCATCGACCTTCTTCACCTCGCGGATGTACATGTTCTGCACGATGTCGCGGGTGGCGGGATCGATGCTGATCGGCCCGCGCGGGCTGTTCCATTTCATGCCGGCCAGGGTCTTGATCGCCGTGTCGCCGGTAACCTTGCCATTGAGCCTGCGCACGGTCTCGGCGATCATGCTTATCGTGTCGTAGGCCGCCACGGTGACGAAGGTGGCCGCCGGCCGCTTCGGATTGGCCGCCGCGTAGGCTTTCAGGAACGCCTTGTTGGCATCGTTGTCCAGCGCCGTCGAGTAGTTCAGCACCGTCACCGCGCCCAGCGCCCGCTCGCCCAGCGCTTCCAGCGTCGGCGAATCGCTGGTCATGTCGCCCACGCCCAGGAACCGGATGCCCGCCTTGTCCAGGCCCTTGTCGGTGAAAGCCTTCAGCAGCGCGGTGCCATCCTCGGCGCCCGGGGCGAAGAAGAACAGCGCATCGGGCTTCTGGTCCTTGGCGCGCTGCACGAAGGGCGAATAGTCGGGGTTCGCCAGCGGCACGCGCGCCGAGCCCACCACCTTGCCGCCCGCCTCGCTGAAGCCCTTGATGAACTTGGCCTCCGCATCGGCGCCCGTGCTGTAGTCGCTGACCAGCGTGTACACCGTGCCGATCGCCTTGCCGATGCGGTTCTTGCCGGACCAGGTGCCGAACGGTTCCGTCATCTGGTGCATCGTCATCGACGTGCGCACCATGTACGGCGACTTGTCGGTAATGCCGGTGGTGACGGCATTCATCACGATCATCGGCGTCTTCGCGCGCGTGGCCAGCGGCGCGACAGCCAGCGCGCTCGGCGTCAGCGAAAAGCCGATCAGGAAGTCGACCTTCTCGCGGGCGATCAGTTCCTGCGCCGCCCGTTTCGAATGGTCGGCGTTGGAACCGCCGTCGTCGCGGTAGATCACTTCGATCTTCTTGCCGGCCACCTGGTCGCCATACTGGTGCAGGTAGGTGCGGATACCGTCCTCGAACGGCTTGCCGATGTTGGCGAACGGGCCGGTCAGCGCGGCGATCACGCCGATCTTGATGGTGTCCTGGGCCTGGGCCTGGCCGGCCAGCGACAGGCAGGCGATGGCGATGGCGCCTGCGATGGTGCGGGCTGTCTTGCGGGATGCGATGCGAAGTTTCATGGTGTCTCCTCCAATGATGTTTTTAATTGCCTTGTTGTCCGGCCCGGATGGTCGCCTGATCGCCACCCTCGTACATCCCCTCCACCTGCGCGGCACGCCGCGCCAGGACTGCCGCCTGGTTCACGGTGCCCTTGTCCGTCAGCTCCCGGTGATCGATCGACGGCGGCTCTTCCTGCAGCCGCAGCATCGCCACGGCGTTCGACGAGCCCGTCGACCCGGCGTTCAGCTGCCTTAGCAACCCGGCGAAGAACTCCCGCACCGGCGCGCTGGCCAGCACCTCGGCCGGCGTCGCCGCGCCCCCCAGCCCGGAGAGCGCCTGGCAGTGTTCCATGCGCGGAAACACCAGCAGTCCGATGGCGTTGCGGTCGATGCCGGTGACCACCACATCGAGCACGTACGGCGCGCCCATGCTGATCACCTTCGCGCGCAGCGGCCCCACGCTGACGAAGGTGCCGGTGGCCAGCTTGAAATCCTCGGCGATGCGCCCGTCGAACATGAAGCCGAGGTCGGGCTGCGCGGGATCGGCGAAGCGCAGCGCGTCGCCGGTGCAGTAGTAGCCTTCCTCGTCGAACGCTTCGGCCGTGAGCGCGGGCATGCGCCAGTAGCCCGGCATCACGTGCGGCCCCTTGAAGCGCGCCTCCATCTTGCCGCCGACCGGCACCAGCTTCACCCGGCAGCCGGGCGCCGGCACGCCCACGTAGCCGGCGCGCACGATCGGCCCGGTGCCGAAAGTGCACGATGGCGACGTCTCCGTCATGCCCAGCCCGGTCATGATGCGGATCGATTCGCCGCAATGGCGCACCGCGATCGCGTCGAGCCGGTCCCACGCGGCCTGCGACAGCCCGGCTCCTGCGCAAAAGAACAGTTTCACCCGCGAAAAGAAGGTGTCGCGCAGGCCGGCGTCGGCTTCCAGCGCATCCGTCAGCATTTCCCAGCCTTTCGGGATGTTGAAGTACACCGTGGGCGCGATCTCCTTCAGGTTGGCCAGCGTGCGCCCGATATCGGCGGGCGTGGGCCGGCCGTCGTCGAGGTACAGCGTGCCGCCGTTGTACAGCGCGATACCCACGTTGTGGCTGCCGCCGAAGGTGTGGTTCCACGGCAGCCAGTCCACCAGCACCGGCGGTTCCTCGCCGAAGAACGGGAAGGTCTGCAACAGCATCTGCTGGTTGCTGCTCCACATGCCGTGCGTGGTCACCACCGCCTTCGGCTTTTTCGTCGAGCCGGAGGTGAACAGGAACTTGGCGATCGTGTCCGGCCCGACGGCGGCATTGGCCGCGTCGACGGACGATGGCTCCGCCTCCAGCAGCCTGGCGAAGCGGGTAGCAGGGAATGGGGACAGCTCGCCCGCGACGTCGCCGCTATCCAGGATCAGCTCCGCATCCGGAGGGAGAACGGCGGCGATCGCCCGGCCGAAGGCGTTGCCGTCCGATGCGTAGACAGCGCCCGGCGTCAGGTGCGCCACCAGTTCACCGAGCCGGCCGAAATCCGTGGCGACCAGCGAGTAGGCGGGAGACACGGGCACGTACGGCACGCCGGCATACATGGCGCCCAGCGCCAGCTGGTAATGCTGCAGGTCGTTCCCGGACAGGATCACCAGCGGCCGCTCGGCGGACAGGCCGCGCTCCAGCAAGGCCTGGCCGATGCGGCGCGCCCGGTCGAGCATGCCGGCATAGGTGATGCGGATCCACTCGTTGTCCGGCCCGCGCCGGGCCACCAGCATGCGCTCGGGGAACTCGCGGGCGCCGCGCACCAGGCAATCCGTAAAGCGGCGCGGCACCTCGCCCAGTGGCGTTTCCGCGTCCACGTACCAGGCGTCGCCCGAGCGCCGTACCGAGACCTGCGGGCGGCCGATCGCCACGGGGCGGCAGCGCCCCGGCATCTGAGATGCGATCATGTGCCCTCCTCAGATCGGGTAGTGGCGCGGCGTGGTCTGCACCGTGATCCAGCGCAGGTCCGTGAATTCGGCGATCGCGGCCTTGCCGCCGAAGCGCCCGTAGCCGCTGGCCTTCACGCCGCCGAACGGCATCTGCGCCTCGTCGTGCACGGTGGGCCCGTTGATGTGGCAGATGCCCGATTCGATGCGGCGCGCCACTGCCATCGCACGGCCGATATCGCGGCTGAACACGGCGGCGGACAGCCCGTATTCGCTGTCGTTGGCCAGACGGATGCCCTCTTCGTCGCCATCGAAGCGCACGATCGAGACCACCGGCCCGAACGCTTCCTCGCGGTACGCGGCCATGTCCGGCGTCACGCCGTCGATGATCGCCGGTTGCAGCAGGTTGCCATCGGCGCTCGGCACCGCCGGGAGCACGGTCGCGCCGCGCTCCACCGCATCGCGCACCAGCGCCGCCACGCGCTGCGCGGCGGCCGGGTCGACCATGCCGGCCAGCGGCGCATCGGCGTGGGCCGCCTTCAGCGTCGCCGTCTTGGCGGCGAATTTTTCCAGGAAGGCCGGCGCGATCTTGCGGTCGACCAGGATACGGTCGGCCGACATGCAGATCTGGCCCTGGTTGAAGAACGACGAGAACGCCGCCGCCTCGACGGCGGCATCGATGTCCGCATCGTCCAGCACCACCACCGGGTTCTTGCCGCCCAGTTCCAGCAGCACCGGCTTCAGGTGTTTCGCCGCCTGCTGCGCGATGATGCGGCCGACGTGGGTCGACCCGGTGAAGTTGATGCGCCGCACCGCCGGGTGGGCGACCAGCGTTTCCACCACGGCAGCCGCATCCTGCGGCGCATTGGTGATCACGTTGACCACGCCGGCCGGGAAGCCCGCTTCCTCGAAGACGGTGCCGATCAGCCGGTGCAGGGCCGGGCATTGTTCGGAGGCTTTCAGGATCACGGTATTGCCGCAAGCCAGCGGCATCGCCACCGCGCGCGTGCCCAGGATCACGGGCGCATTCCACGGCGCGATGCCCAGCACCACGCCGCAGGCCTGGCGCACGCCCATCGCCAGCGATCCCGGCACGTCCGACGGAATCACTTCGCCGGCGATCTGCGTCGTCATGCCGACCGCCTCGCGCAGCATGTTGGCCGCCAGCGTCACATTGAAGCCGTACCAGATCGGGCTGCCGCCCGCTTCGGCGACGCCGCGCGCCACGAACTCGGCGCGGTATTTTTCCATTGTGTCGGCCGCCTTCAGCAGCAGGGCGCGGCGTTCGGCCGGCGGCATGGCCGACCACGCGGGGAAGGCGCGCTGGGCTGCATCGGCGGCGCGCCGGGCATCGTCGACGGTGGCTGCCGCCGCGCGGGTGGCGGTGTCGCCGTTGGCGGGATTGCGGCGCTCGAACGCGGCGCCGTTCGAAGCGGCGGACGGGCGGCCGTCCACCAGCAGATCGGTCTCGAACATGGTGTCTCCTCGGTATTCTCGCGGGCCGGCAGGTCGTCGTGACTCTTGTGGCCGGCCCGTACTATAAAGGATGGCTTGCGCGGCGCGCGATCAGCCGCGCTTGTAGGCTTGCAGGCCCGGCTTGATGGTCTTGTCGTCCAGGAACTGCTTCAGGCCTTCCTTGCGGCCCTTTTCCGGATCGCGGTAGTTCGACTGGTCGGTCTTCGCGTACAGGTAATCCTCGCCCTGCTCCCAGGTCAGCTCGCGGGCGCGCTTGAAGCCCTGCTTGGCGTAGCGCAGCACCACCGGATTCTTTTCGAGCAGGTTGCGCGCCAGCGCGATCACGGCGTCGCGCAGCTCTTCCTTCGGTACGCTGCGGTTGACCAGGCCCATCTCGGCCGCCTGCCTGCCGGTGAAGGTCTCGCCCGTCATGATGTAGTGCAGCGCCTGGCGGTGGCCCATCGTGTCCGCCACGGCCTTGCTGACCAGGTTCCCCGGCGGGATGCCCCAGTTCACTTCCGACAGGCCGAACACGGCATCGTCGGCGGCGATCGCCAGGTCGCACGCCACCAGCGGCGAGAACGCGCCGCCGAAGCACCAGCCGTTGACCATCGCGATGGTGGCCTTGCTGTACATGCGCAGCAGCTTCCACTGCCATTGCGAGCAATCGCGGCGGATGCGTTCCTGGGTGATTTCCGGCTTGCCGTCGGTCTCGCGGAAGTACTCTTTCAGGTCCATGCCCGCCGACCAGGATTCGCCGGCGCCCGTCAGCACGATCACCTGCGCGTCGTCGTCCAGTTCCAGCGTTTCCAGCACGTCGATCATTTCGCGGTTCAGCGTGGGGCTCATCGCGTTGCGCTTTTCCGGACGGTTCAGCGTGATCCAGCCGATGCCGTCCGCCACGTCCACTTTCACGGTTTGCCAGCGTCCTTCGTAGTTGCTCATGCCTGTCTCCTCGGTGTCATTGCTTTGTCTGGTTTGTCAGGTTCGCCTCGTTTATCAGGCTACCTGATATGAAGTTCATACTAGTCCTAATCAGGCAGCCTGACAAGTATTTTTTTCTGCCTGTTTTTCTGCCTGTTTTTCTGCCTGCTTATTTGCAGGCGAAGTTGGCCGCGTCGTCGATATTGCCGCCGGCGTAGGTCGCCACTTTCGGCCAGCTGCACAGTGGCCGCGACCGGCCTGCGGGAATGGTGCCGAGGCCCGGATTGGCGCTGGCCGTGCGTGCCGTGGCACGGATCGCCTCCGGTTCGACGCCCTTCTCCACCCAGTCCACCAGCGGGGTCAGCATGTCGAACTGGTCGGTTGCCGGGCCGCCGGAGCAGTGGTTCATGCCCGGCACCGCGAACACGCGGGCGAACGATGGCGTGTCGGCATGGTTCGCCTTCAGCGCGTCGAGCCACTTTACCGTGTCGTCGAACGAAAACACCGGGTCGCTGACGCCGTGGAACACCAGCACCTTGCCGCCGCGGCCACGCAGCGTGTCGAGCCGGCCCGGCGTGGCGGGGGTCATGAACGACATCGACGATTCCTTGAACCGGTCCGTGGTCGCGTATATTTTCGCGGCATCCGTGTCGAAGTTGAAGTTCAGCGCGTAGTCGAGCAGCGCCGTACCGCTGGAGGTCAGCGCGGCGGGATCCGCGGGCGGCGTCGAGAAAATCAGTGCCATCGATGGCGCGCCCAGCGTGGCCGTGAGGCCCGGCGCGGTCGCCGAACCCAGCTTCCACACGCGCCAGCCACCCGCCGCCAGGCCCGGGTCCCACGACCAGCGCGCATACAGTGCTTTCCCGGCCGAGTCTTTGGGACCGTCGTAGACCTTCTGCAGCGCCGCCTTCTGCGTGGCCGTCAGGCACGTACCGTCCGGCGACGCGGTACACGTGGGCACGTCGTTCGCCAGCGAGAACGTGGCCTGGCAGCGCGCGGTGTCACCGACCATGCCATCGGTGGCGCCATCGAGCGCATCGCAGCGCTCGACGATCTTGCCGGCGACCAGGCGCAGGTCGGGGTCGGAGAAGCCGGCGCCGATGTTCGGCCGGCCATCGGCACCGCGCGGCGCCGCGCTGGCCAGGGCCTGGGCATCCCACATCTGCGTGACCGCCGCCTGCGGCAGGTTGTAGCCGGGCGCGCCGGCCAGCACGCCGTCGTACTGGTCGCCGAAGCGGCTGGCCGCCACCAGCCCGTGCCGGCCGCCGTTCGAGCAGCCGACGATGTACGAGCGGTCCGGCCCCTTGCCATAGGCCGCCTTGATCAGGTTCTTCGCCATCGGCGTCAGCTGGCCCACCGCGTTGTAGCCATAGTCGAGCCGCGCCTGCGGGTCGAGGCCATACACCTGCCCGGCGATCGCGCCCGGCCGGGTGGCATCGGGCACGTGGCCGGCGTCGGAACTGATCACCGCATAGCCCTGCAGCAGCGCATTGCTGGACGGGCCGCCTCCCGGCAGGTTGCCGAACGCCGCGTTGCCGCCGCTGATGCTGCCGTCGTTGCCGCCGTTGGCCTGGTAGAAGAAGCGGCCATTCCAGTCGCGCGGCAGGCGCATCTCGAAACCGATCGCATACGGCCGGCCATCCACGCCCGTGCGTTCGTTCATCTTGCCGAGCACCACGCAATGTTCGGGCATCGGCGTGGCCACGCCGTTCAGGGTCTGCGTCACGCTGCCGGCCGGCGCCAGCGTGGCCGACGTGATCGAGGTGTTGGCGAAGGCCGCCTTCGCGGCGAGGTCGGTGCAGCTGGACAGCGTTGCACCGGTAGCCGCGGCGAGATGCGTGGACGTGGCCTGGGTGCTGCTGCCGCCACACGCGGCCAGCGCCGCGGCGAGCGCTATCGCCGTCAGGGGCGTGCGGAAGGATGGGTTGTGCATGGGGTCTCCGGTCATTATGGTGTCGTTATCAGGCGTCCTGATATTAGCTTCATGGTAACTCCGGGCACCCCCTGGTGACAAGGGGGACTTTTACAGCGGGACTTTTACAACACGTGGCATCCCGGCGAGCCTTCCCGCTGGCGATAGATTTGGAGAGTATCCAGCCCGCGCAAGCGTGCTACGCTCGGCCGTCACGCACATCGGAGCGACACCGGCAATGATCCCCACGCGCGCTGGAACCGGCAACCTGCTGGCCATTCTTTCCGGCGTCGCCGCCAACCTGCTGCTCGGCTTTTCCTCGCTGTTCTGGAAGGCGCTGGCGGCGCTGCCGCCGGCCACGCTGGTGGGCTACCGGATCCTGTCGTCGCTGGCGATCCTCCTTCTCGTCACGGCATTGCTGGGGCGCTTCCGGGACCTCGGGGCGCGGCTCGGATGGCGCATCCTGGCCATTCATGCCGTGGCGGCCTTGCTGGTCGTGGTCAACTGGGGCACGTTCATCTGGGCATCGATCCATGGTCACGTCATCGAGAGCGGACTGGGTTACCTGATCGCTCCGTTCGTGGCCATTGCCGTCGGCGCCCTGGCCCTGGGCGACCCGATGGGGGTGATGCGCAAGGCGGCGCTGGCGGTCATCGTTGCCGCGGTGTTTGCACTGATCCAGCGCAGCGGCGAACTGCAGCACTGGGTCTACCTGGTGATCGGCGCCACATGGGGCGCCTATGCCTGCCTGAAGAAGCTCACCACGCTGGATGCCTTCAGCGGTTTACTGTGCGAAACCGCGGTGCTGGCCGCCCTGCTTGCAGTGAGCCTGGCGACGTCGACCACTTCGCTCCGGCTGCCCGAACCCATGCCGGATCCCGGTCTGCCGGTCTTGCTCGCCCTGGGCGGCGTGGTGTCGGTCTTTCCGCTCTGGCTGTTTTCACTTGCCGCGGCACGCCTGCGGCTCTCGGTGATGGGATTCTTCCAGTTCGTCCTGCCCACCACCCAATTGTTCGTGGCACTGGTCTTCTACCGGCAGGCCGTGTCGGTCAATACCTTGCTGTGCTTCGGCGCGATCTGGTTCGCCCTCGGCGTGCTGGTGTCCGAACCGCTGGTCAGCCGCGCCCGCGGCACGCGCCCGGCGGCGTAGGCATCCGCATCATCACGCTGGCCGGCGCGGACATCTCGCTCGCGCGCGGCCAGCGAACGCCGCGATTGGTTCTACAATACCGGCCAGTCCGACATTTTCCGTTCTCCCTACATGCCACTGAAAAACGACACACCCGGCCGCCCTTCCGGCCTCGCCTACCTCGTCGGCCGCCTCGACCACGTGCTGAGCCGCCGCCTGCGCGAGAGCCTCGCGCCGCTTGGCCTTACCGTGACCCAGTACACGGCCCTGTCGGTGTTCCGCGCCCAGGGCTCACTGTCGAACGCGCAGCTGGCCGAGCGCACCATGGTGTCGCCGCAATCGGCCAACGAGATGGTCAAGGCGATGGAAGCGCAGGGCTGGATCGAGCGCCGTCCGGACCCGTCCCACGGCCGCATCATCCAGATCAGCCTGACGATCGCCGGCCACGCGGTGATGGAACGCTGCGACGCCGAGGTGGTGAAGGTGGAGGCGCTGATGTTCGCGGGCCTGTCCGATGGCGAGCGCGCGGCGCTGCACGGCGCGCTGCGGGGCGCGGTGCGCGCGCTCAGCGAGGGTTGAGCGGAGACCGGGCCAGACCAGGTAAACAACTCGCGCAAACCGCGAGGCCGCAGCTTGGTGGTATGCCGCCCGGTTGCGCCGCTGCGTCACACGGCTGAAGCAAAAATCGCCGATAATGGCGCACTTTCAGAAAACACACCATGACGCAACTTTCCATCATCGTCGCCATCGACCGCCAGCGCGGCATCGGCGTGCGCAACGCGCTGCCGTGGCACCTGCCGGAAGACCTGGCCCACTTCAAGCGCCTGACCACGGGCCACCCGATCATCATGGGCCGCAAGACCTTCGATTCGATCGGCCGCCCGCTGCCGAACCGGCGCAGCATCGTCATCACGCGCGATGCGGACTGGCGGCGCGAAGGCGTCGACACCGTGCATTCGCTCGACGAGGCGGTGGCCCTGGTGGGCGATGCGCCGGCCTTCATCATCGGCGGCGCCCAGGTGTTCGATGCGGCGCTGGCCGTGGCGGACCAGCTGATCGTCACCGAGATCGACGGCGAGTTCGAATGCGACACCTTCTTCCCGGCGATCGACCCGGCCACCTGGCAGGAAAGCGAACGCACGCGGCACCAGTCCGCCAATGGCCTGGCGTTCGATATCGTGCTTTTCCGGCGCCGGCACCGATGAGTTTTTCTCCCCCGCTCATGGTGGCGCCGCCGCCCATGCACATTGCGTAAGATTTTTCCACCTGAGCGGTGCGAATTCTGCGAGAATCGCGGACTTTTCCTTATTGGCACCCCGCCCGCCCTGGACAACACCGATCCCGGGCGGTTCTTCTTTTTGGAGACATCATGAAATTTCGTTTCCCCATCGTCATCATCGACGAGGACTTCCGTTCCGAGAACTCTTCCGGCCTGGGCATCCGCGCCCTCGCCGCGGCGATGGAGAAGGAAGGCATGGAAGTGCTGGGTGTGACCAGCTATGGCGACCTGTCGCAGTTCGCCCAGCAGCAGTCGCGCGCCTCGGCCTTCATCCTGTCGATCGACGACGAGGAATTCGGCGCCGGCTCGAAGGAAGAAACCGACCACGCATTGAAATCGCTGCGCGCGTTCGTGGAAGAGATCCGCTACAAGAACGCCGACATCCCGATCTACCTGTACGGCGAAACGCGCACCTCTCGCCACATCCCGAACGACATCCTGCGCGAACTGCACGGCTTCATCCACATGTTCGAGGACACGCCGGAATTCGTGGCGCGCCACATCATCCGCGAAGCGAAGAGCTACCTGGACGGCCTGTCGCCGCCGTTCTTCCGCGCGCTGGTGCACTACGCGAACGACGGCTCGTACTCGTGGCACTGCCCCGGCCACTCGGGCGGCGTGGCCTTCCTGAAGTCGCCGATCGGCCAGATGTTCCACCAGTTCTTCGGCGAGAACATGCTGCGCGCGGACGTCTGCAACGCCGTGGAAGAGCTGGGCCAGCTGCTGGACCACACCGGCCCGGTCGCCGCCTCCGAACGCAACGCGGCGCGCATCTATAACGCGGACCACTGCTACTTCGTCACCAACGGCACCTCGACGTCGAACAAGATGGTGTGGCACTCCACCGTGGCGCCGGGCGACATCGTCGTCGTCGACCGCAACTGCCACAAGTCGATCCTGCACTCGATCATCATGTGCGGCGCGATCCCCGTCTTCCTGATGCCGACCCGGAACCACCTGGGCATCATCGGGCCGATCCCGCTGGAAGAATTCTCGATGGAGTCGATCCAGAAGAAGATCGATTCGAACCCGTTCGCGCGCGACGCCAAGAACAAGAAGCCGCGCATCCTGACGATCACGCAATCGACCTACGACGGCGTGGTGTACAACGTCGAGGTGCTGCGCGAAATGCTGGACGGGAAGATCGACACGCTGCACTTCGATGAAGCGTGGCTGCCGCACGCCACCTTCCACGACTTCTACAAGGACATGCACGCGATCGGCAAGGACCGCCCGCGCGCCAAGGAATCGCTGATCTTCTCGACGCAGTCGACCCACAAGCTGCTGGCCGGCCTGTCGCAGGCGTCGCAGGTGCTGGTGCGCGATTCCGAGACCGTCAAGCTGGACAAGGATATGTTCAACGAGGCGTACCTGATGCACACCTCGACCTCGCCGCAGTATTCGATCATCGCCTCGTGCGACGTGGCCGCGGCCATGATGGAAGCGCCGGGCGGCACCGCGCTGGTCGAGGAATCGATCCTGGAAGCGCTGGACTTCCGCCGCGCCATGAAGAAGGTCGACGAGGAATGGGGCAGCGACTGGTGGTTCAAGGTGTGGGGCCCGGATACCTTCGCCGAGGAAGGCATCGGCTCGCGCGAGGACTGGATCTTCAAGGCCGAGAGCGAGGAATGGCACGGCTTCGGCAAGCTGGCGCCGGGCTTCAACATGCTCGACCCGATCAAGGCCACCATCGTCAACCCGGGCCTGTCGCTGGACGGCCAGTTCTCCGATACCGGCATCCCGGCGTCGATCGTGACGAAGTACCTGGCCGAGCACGGCGTGATCGTCGAGAAGTGCGGCCTGTACTCGTTCTTCATCATGTTCACGATCGGCATCACCAAGGGCCGCTGGAACACGCTGCTGACCGCGCTGCAGCAGTTCAAGGACGACTACGACAAGAACGCCCCGCTGTGGCGCATCCTGCCGGAGTTCTCGGCGAACAACCAGCGCTATGAAAAGATGGGCCTGCGCGACCTGTGCCAGCAGATCCACGACTTCTACAAGGCCTACGACGTGGCGCGCCTGACGACGGAGATGTACACGTCGAGCATGGTGCCGGCGATGAAGCCCTCCGACGCGTTCGCCAAGATGGCGCACCGCGAGATCGAGCGCGTGGCGATCGACGAACTGGAAGGCCGCATCACGTCGATCCTGCTGACGCCGTACCCGCCGGGCATCCCGCTGCTGATCCCGGGCGAACAGTTCAACCGCACGATCGTCGACTACCTGCGCTTCGCACGCGACTTCAACGAGCGCTTCCCGGGCTTCGAGACCGACGTGCACGGACTGGTCAAGCGCGAAGTGAACGGCAAGCGCGATTACTTCGTCGATTGCGTGAAGGAATAAGCGGAATAAGCGGAACCGCGCCCGCGCGCCTTCATGCCGTTCATGTAAGCCCACCCCAAGTGCAAATGCCGGGGTCAGACCCGGCGGGTCTGACCCCAGCCCTCGCCGTTGGGGTGAGCTTTTGCGCTCACAATGTTCAGCCGAAGATGCCGGAGCCACCGGTGCCCGTGCCGCTGGTGTCGGACACTTTTTCGGGCGCTTCACCCGAAAAAGTGTCGGACACCGGTGTTCGCCGACCAGCTACCTGATCATCGAAAACCGGTGTCCGACACCCAAACCCCGGGTGTCCGACACCAAGCCGACGGCTTGGCGGTTGCCGGAGAGTCGTCCAGCGACCGATAGTTCCCCGTCAAGGTTTTAATTAATACAAGCAACCGGCACCTTGCGCTGCTATATTGGTCGATGCGCCGCAATGATTGCATGCGGCTATGGTCTTCACGCATGAGGTAGCCATGGCGTTGTCGATCTGGATGCAGGCGCTGGGCCAGGGCGGTGCACAAGCCGCGTCGGCCCTGCGCGCCGCGCTCGGCGGCGCCGGCGTGACCGTGCGGGATGCCTCGGTTGCTGCCTCTGCCTCTGCCTCTGCCTCTGCCTCAACCTCTTCTTCGACGTCCACCGCTACCGCCGCATCCATCGCCGCATCGGCGTCGGCCACCGGGTTCGGCGTGGTGCTCTGCGGCGCCTGCGACGGCACCCTGCTGCAGACCGTCCAGGCGCTGGCCCTGAACGCCGCCGTGCTGGCCATCGATTGCGCGGCCGAACCGCTGTCGCCGGATGCCATGTGGGCGTTGCTCGAAGCGGGTGCCACCGACCTGCTGCCGTGGTCGAGCGCCGAGCTGTGCGCGCAGCAGGTCGCGGCCCGCCTGCACCGGTGGGATGCGCTGCAAAAGCTGATGGGATCGCACGCCGTGCAGGGCTGCCTGGTCGGCGACAGCACGCCCTGGCGCGCCCTGGTGCGGGGCGTGGTCGAGGTGGCGGCATTCACCCAGTCGCCCGTGCTGATCACGGGCGAAACGGGTACCGGCAAAGACCTGATCGCCCGGCTGATCCACCGCCTGTCCGGCGCGACCGGCGAGCTGACGGTGCTCGACTGCACGACCCTGTCGCCCGAACTGGCCGGTTCGGAACTGTTCGGCCACGAACGCGGCGCATTCACGGGCGCCGTCAGCGCGCGCGACGGCGCCTTTGCGATGGCCAACGGCGGCATCCTGTTCCTCGACGAAGTGGGCGAACTGCCGCTGCCGCTGCAGGCACAGCTGCTCCGCGTGATCCAGGAGCAGCAATACAAACGGATCGGCAGCAACCAGTGGCAGCCCAGCAGGTTCAGGCTCGTGTGCGCGACCAACCGCGACCTGGAAGCAGACGTCGCCACCGGTGCATTCCGCGCCGACCTGTACTACCGGATCGCAGCTTGGCGCTGCCGCCCGCCGCCGCTGCGCGAACGGCAGGCCGACATCCTCCCGCTGGTCGACCATTTCCTGCGCCAGCTCGACCCGCAAGGCCGCGGCTGCCCGCTCGACCGGGCGGTGCGCGACTACCTGCTGACGCGCGACTACAAGGGCAATGTGCGCGACCTGCGCCAGACCGTCGCGCGCATCTGGTACCGCCACACGGGCCCCGGGCCCATCACGATCGGCGACGTGCCGCCGGACGAACGCCTGCACCGCGCCCCCGCCTGGCCCGATGCGCCCTTCTGCGACGCCATCCGCCACGCCGTCGACCGCGGCATGTCGCTGGCGCGCATCGGCCAGGCCGCCACCGACATGGCCATCCGCCTCGTGCTCGAGCAGGAAGGCGACAACAACCAGCGCGCCGCACAGCGCCTCGGCGTCACTGACCGGGCCCTGCAGATCCGGCGCAAGGCCGCCCGGGAGGGCGAACCCGACACCCGGGCCTAGCGGCACGCCCAAAATCGGTGACAGGCTCCATCTTAAAACCGGTGACAGGCTCCATTTAATTTACCCAAGACCCAACTGCTGGGGTCAGACCCGGCGGGTCTGACCCCGGACCTCGCACTTGGGGTTAGTTCGCCAAAGCGGCATCTCAAAACCGGTGACAGGCTCCATTTAATTTGCAACATTTCCCGGAAAATGGTGCCTGTCACCGTTTTTCCTGTGGTGCCTCCAGTAATCGGAGCCTGTCACTGGTTTTCAGTAATCGGAGCCTGTCACTGGTTTTCGGTCAGCCGCGCTTGCCGATCAGGCGCAGGAAGTTCAGGCCGGTGACGAGGGCCTCGTCCTCCTTGTTCAGCCCCAGCAGCCGCACCTTGTGCAGTTCCAGGCCGGGGTGCAGCCAGGGCCCGTCCGACCCGAACAGCACCTTGTGCGGCCCGGCGCGGCGCACGGCGTCGCACAGCAGGTCGAAGCGCCGGATGCCGGAGGTGTCCGTGTAGATGTTCGGATGCCGCACCAGGTGGTCGATCAGCGCCAGCTGCGACGACCACTGGTCGCCGAAGCTGCCCAGGTGCGGCAGGATGAAGTCCACGTCCGGGTATTGGGTGGCCAGCAGTTCGGCCACGTGCACGTCGCCCATCGGGTCGTACAGCACGGGGATGCCGAAGGCGCGCGCGGCGTCGCAGATCTCGCCGCTGATCGGCGCGTCGTGCCGGTGTACCTTGATGCCGACGAAGCCGTGCCGCTCGACAGCCGTGCGCACCATCGCGCCGATGCGGCCCCGGTCGCGCGCCGCGTGCACGAAGGCCAGCCCGTAGTAGCGCTGCGGCTGCGCGGCGACCAGGGCGGCCACGGCTTCGTTGGCGCTGGCATAGTCGGAATGGAACGCGGCCAGCAGCACGGTGCGGTCGATGCCCGCCTTGGCGGCACGCCGGGTATAGCGCGCCAGGGCCAGGTCGCTGTCCCATGGCCCGGTGAGGCCGTCGCCGGGGCCGGCATGGCAATGGCAGTCGATGATCATCGCGCCACGCTACAGCCGCGCCGATGGCACATGCTGCCGCATCGCCGACAGCAGCGCGGCGCGCACCGCGGCCGGGCTGCCATCGCCCTCCACGGCGTGCTGCGCGGCGCTGCCGGCCACGCGCACGAAGCGGCGCGCCATTTCCAGTTCGGCCTGTTCCGGGTCCATGCCTTCCGCCTCCATCTCGAGCGCGCTGGCCAGCGCGGAACCGGCCGCCTTGCCGATCATCGTGCCGACTCCGGGGATCGGGATCATCGAGCCGAGCGCGCCGCCGACGAAGGGCAGCGCCGTCTTGGCAATGCCCTTCAGCACGCCGCCCAGCGGCTTGGCCACCTTGGCCACCGCCGAGCCGACCTTCTTGATGCCCTTCCATGCCTTCTTGAACAGGCCGCCGATGAACTGGTCCAGCTCTTCCTCGCTGGCGACCGACAGCAGCTCCATCGCCAGCTCCATCTCCTCCGCTTCCGAGAACGGCCCTTCGTACTCGCCGAAGCCGCCGGATTCGCCAGTGAATTCACCATTGAATTCGCCATTGAACTCGCCACTGAGTTCGCCACTGAGTTCGTCACCAAGCTCGCCATTGAACTCCCCATTGGATTCCCCGGCGATGCCGCTGCCGAATTCCGCGCCGAGGCCGGCCGCGAACGGCAATACCTCGAACGCTCCCTGTGACCGGCACTTGCCGCACGTGCCGCAACTGCATTGTGATGCACCCATGTCCGCCTCCATCGTCCGTGTTCCGCTGCTGCTTCCGTTGCTGGCCGGCCGCGCCCGCGGCTAGCCCCAGCCCATCAGCTCCATTTCCAGTTCCGCGTTCTGGTTCGTCAGCACGCCCGGGTGGTTGCGCAGCATCGACCGGTTGATCGCCATTTCGATGTTGCGCCGGACCGCCTCGGGCCGGGTGCTCTCCGCGATGTACACGTGGTGCCCCGTCACCGGCAATCCCAGCACTGTCGCGCCCAGCCTGTGCCGGGAGATCCGCTCATGCAGGTTGCCGGTCTGGCCGCTGTAGGCCTTCCACGCGTTGCCCTTCCTGAACGTGATCAGGTAGAAGCCGGGCCGCCTCGGCAGCCCCAGGTTGCGCACGTTGTCCAGGGTGCCCTTGTGCTGGAAGGCGGGTGCTTCCGTCGCCAGCGACCGGATCACGCTGCGCAGCGTGGCGGGCATCTCGTCCTGCGGGCCGGCATCGCCGCCGCCATCATCCGTGGCGGGCAGGTCGATCGGCTCGAAGGCGGGCGCCGGCTCGCCCCCGGCCGGTTCGTCCTGCGGGGCAGCATCCTGCACCGGCAGCGGATAGCCCATCGGTTCGCTGACCATCACGCCACCCGGCCAGCCACCGTAAAACGGCCCCCAGTACGGCCCGCGCGGCCAGCGGCCCGGCCTCGGCCCCGGCCTGGGTCCCGGTCGCGGCCCGGGGCGGGGACCGGTAGGAGGCGCCGGCCGCCCCTGCGGGCGAGAAGGCCGCGCCACCGGTCCCTGCCCCGGCCGGCCGCCGGCACGGTAGACCGGCCGGGCATTCCCACGCCCCGTGTTGCCGCGTCCGCTATTGCCCCGGCCCGTGCTACCGCGCCCCATGCTGCCCCGGCCGCCGCCCCTGCCCCCCATCGACATGCGGCCGCGCTCATCCTCGAACTCGCCGCCCCAGCCTTCGTCTCCCCCTATCCATTCGCCGGCCAGGCCTGCACCGCCCGCCCCTTCTCCAGCCAATTCGCCCGCCGATTCACCCGCCGCGAACGGCAGGGTCTCGAACTGCTCGTTCATCGATTGCCCGTTCATGCCAGCTCCTTCACGTGATGCCGCAGGGCGTGCGCCGCCCGTGCGATGTCCGCCTTCGTGTGGTCCGCGCGCAGCAGGAACGCCAGCAGCGCCGCGCCGCCCCTGCACTGCGGTACCGCCAACACCCCGTCGCGCCGCAGCGCCGCGTGCGCCGCCGCCAGGTCCAGCCAGCGCGGCAGCCGCACCGCCTGGACGGGGAATGCGCCGCCCTCGGTGACGATGCCCTGCTCCGCCAGCGCGCCGCGGAACTGCCCGATCCGCTGCCGCAGTGCGGCGCGCAGCGCGTCGCCGCACACCCTGTTCAGCTCCAGCGCATGCCGGGCAGCGACCACGGTCGCCACCGGGGGCGGGCTGGCATGCAGGCGGGTGTCGCTGACGGCTTCGAAATGCCGCACCAGCGCCGCGCTGCCGGCCAGTACCGCGAGGGGCACGCCGAAGCCCTTCGCCAGCGATGCGCCCACCAGCACCGGCGCCCCCGCCAGGCCGTGAGCGACGATGGAACCGCCGCCACGCGGCCCCAGCACGCCCAGCGCCTGGGTATCGTCCAGCAGCAGCAGGCCCTCCGCGCCTGCCGCCAGCGCCGCGTAGCTTGCCAGCGGCGGCGCGCCGGCACGGTCCGGGTAGTAGCCATCGGCCAGCACCAGCGGACGGCGGCCAAGCTGCCGCGCCAGTGCCACCATGCTTGCCAGCTCGGCCAGGGCGCCGCTGCGAAACACCCGCAACGGCAGGCCCATGCCGGCGGCCCGTTCGGCGCCCCAGCGCGCCACCGGATAGGCCGCGCCGTCCACCAGCACCATGTACGGCCTGCCATGCCGTTCCTGCCCCAGCATGCCGAACACGTCCCAGAACAGGTGCAGCGTCGACGGCAGCAAGGTCGCCGCCGCGCAGCCCTGCAAGGCCGCCAGCTCACGCGCCACCGCGCGCGCGCCCGGCACTTCGGCCAGCGCCGCCGGCTTGCCCAGCGTGAGCGCCGGCCAGTCGTCCAGCGCGGCCCGGCCATGCCGCAGGCCCAGGTACAGGGCGCTGGTGAAATCCGCCGCGGCCGCGCCCACCCGCCGCTCACATCGCCGAGCGCTGTTGCTGCCGCGCCAGGCGCTGGCGCAGCAGGACCGATGGCAGCGTGGCTTCCTCGGCCGGGTTGGCCGCGTCGATCGACAGGTCGACGCCGGTGGCGGCGCGGTAGGCGTGGATATAGCCCTGCGCCTGCGGCCGCCAGAAGCGCGCCCAGTTGAAGGCCTGCGTGGCTTCGTACACGTCGCTCCAGTGGCCGAAGCGGATCGACAGCAGCAGCTGCTCGCCGAAGATCGCCAGGTTACGGAAGTGCATCACGCTGGTATCGCTCCACAGCTGCAGCTTCTTCATCGCGTCGACCCGGTCCATCCACGGTTCCGGATAGGCCACCATCACCCGGGTCGGCAGGAATTCGCGGAACTCCGGCCGCGCCAGCAGCCATTGCTGCATCAGCATCTCGATGCGCGCGGTCGACGGCAGGTCGCCGTACTGGTTGTGCGCCCCCTGCGACAGGATCAGGTGCACTTCCTTCAGCGCGTTCAGGATCGGGAACGCATCGGCCTTGACGGTGGTGTCGTCGTCCTGCCGGTAGAAGCTGGTGAGCAGCCGCAGCAGGTGATGGAAGGCTTCCAGGAACTTCGAGCGGCTGTCGGCCGGGCGCATGTTGCGCACCGCCTTGCCGTCGAGCCGGATGCCGTAGTGGTGGTCGTACTCGTAATTGCGCCGCACCACGGTGAGCCGGTGCTGTTCATCCTGCGTGTAACCCCACAGCAGGTTGTTCAGTGGGCGCAGCATGTCGATCTCGGTATTGGCCAGCGGGTCCGAGACCAGCGGCGAGCGCAGGTTCTGGAAGCGCTGCGTGATCACGTTCATGGTCTGCACCAGCATGCCTTCTTCCTGCCAGTAGCTCCAGATCAGCTCGATCAGGCAGGGGTTCGACAGCCTGTCCTGGATGATGCCGAAGCACAGTTCCGCCTCGTCGCAATGGCCGGAACCGGACGGAATCACCGGCACGTCCGGCAGCTTGCGCCGGATCACGGCGAGGTACGGCAGCATTTCCGTGCCGCCCACCGATTCCAGGTAATCCTGCACCAGCGTGTCGCGCAGGTCGCCGCTGGCCGGGATGTCGCGCCGGTCCAGGTAGGCGTTGTCGTTGACGGGATCGAACGCGAACGGTTCGCGCAGCACGCCGCAGTTGACCATCACGAAAGCCTCGGTGGCCGCCTTCAGCACCCGGTACGATTCCGAGTCCGTGAACGGCAGCGCGCGCCGGTGCTTCAGCGACTGGAACACGGAAGACTTCTTGCCGAAGCGGGTGCGCTCGAACGGCGCGTTGGCCGGATCGGCGGGCGGCACGCAGAACAGCTGGTCGAGGAAGTCCATGTAATTGTTGAAGGACAGCGCCTCGGTGCTGTTGCGGATCAGCGTCCACAGCGCCAGGTCCGGCGTGGCCTCGGTCTCGGTCCGTGTCAGCGCCACGCCGATATTGCCGGAGATGGGCTGCGCCGGCCGCTCTTCGGCCACGAACGCGCCGCTCACGGCCAGCTTCGCGCCGCCCGTGATGCCCGAAGGTACCAGGCTCGGCGTGCCGATCACCTGGCCGGCGCGGCGGGCGAACACCAGCCGGCCGATGAAATCATGCCGGCCCGGCTTGCGGATCATCTGGCCGGCGGAATAGAGGTTGCCATCTTCCGGCTGCCACGGCCCATCCGCTTCCAGCCCGACACGGTCGGTGACGGCGCTGCTGCCGTCGCTGCCCTGGAAGCGCACCACCGCAATGGCCCGGCTCCCGACGACCGGGTCCCTGGTGCGCGCGCAGGTGGCCGACTGCTCGAACTCGAACGTGACCGCGGGGCCGATCGGCAGGCGGATGTCCATCTTCAGCACCGTATCGGCGTCCACCTCGCCACCCTCGAAGCGGTACACGTCCGGGCCGTCGGCCGGCGTGACGTGGTCGTACAGCGCGAAATACAGGCCGGGTTCCAGCCCCTCGAACGTGACGATGCCTTGCGGCCCGGTCGGCACGTCGAGCAGCTGGTCGTGGTCCTGCGGCCGCCAGTCGGCACACTCGTCCCGCGTCCACGAGCGGAACGTGGGGCCGTCCACGTCCCGGGCGCGAAACAGCCGGATCGTGGCGCCAACCAGCGGCCGGCCGGTGACCTGGTCCGTTACCTTCACTTCGATCGTGCCCCGGCCTTCCACGATCGCCACCACCGTCACGGCGGCCACCGCGGCAGGGGCACCCTTCGCCAATTTCCTCGTACTCATGTCGCTCTCCTAGAAACGTGATTCACCTGTCGTCAGTGCCGCGCCGCTGCGTCCGGCCAAGCCCACCATGGCGCCCCGTACCGCCGTTCTCACCGAGGACTGCACCGCGCCGTTTACCGTGATAGCGCGCCGTCCCCCATCCTCCAGCGCGCTGCGCATCGCCCAGTGCGTGAGCAGGCGCGCCAGCAGCACGCTTTCATCCTCCGGCGCCAGCAGGCCATCCGCGCGCGCCTGGCCGATCACCGCCAGCACCAGCGAGGGCGCACTGTCGTACATGCGCTGCGGCGCCGCGTGCCACCAGCGAAACAGCCGCGCCAGCCGCGCCGGCTGCCGCTCGGCCACCGCCATCGCTTCCTTCAGCGAGGCGCCGCCCAGCGCGCGCGGCCGGTGATGGGCCAGCAGGCCGGCCATCGCCGGCAGGCTCGCCGTCAACTGTTCCAGCAGCAGCCGGTCGGGCGGCGCCAGGCCGTCGAGCGGATAGAAGGCATCCCACAGCCGCTCGATGCGCGTCCATTGCGGGTGCGGATACAGCAGCCGGCCCAGTGCGCAACTGAGTTTCACGCGCAGCCAGGGCACCGGATGCGGATCGTCGCCGTTCAGCCGGAACACGAACACGCGCGGCAGCGACAGCACGCCGATCAGCCCCAGCGTGGCGACCACGCCGACCCGGGCCAGCGACCAGAAATCGGCCACCACCTCGGAAATCCACCGTTCCCACAGCCGCCACACGTGCCCCGGGCCGCTGCCGCCATGCTGCAGGGCCTGCAGCACGGGCCGCAGCGAGTTGACCAGGTCGAGCAGCGCTGCGCCCTGGTGCCCGACTTCATGCACCAGCGACGAGGCGATGCTGCTGCCGATCATCCGCTCGCGCGGCACGCGGATGATGGCGACCGGGTTCTCGCCGCCGCCCGGCAGCCGCGTGCGGGCGCGCCGGATGGCGGCGCCGGGACCCCGGTCCAGGTAGCACACCAGCGGCGGGGAGTCGAAATAGCCGCCGGGCAGGCGCAGCGCATCGCGCGACACGGTATCGAGTCCCGCCAGCCAGACGCCGTTGCCGTGTTCGCTGCGCTGGGTGACCACGTCGATGAAGAGGTCGAACTGCGTCAGCGCGGCATTGAATTTCAGGCGCAGGAAGGTGAAGCGCCGCTGCGCGTCCGCCACCGAGACTCGCCTTGCTGCCGGCCCGCGCAGCCATTCCAGGAAGCGCCGCACCATCTGGCGCAGTTCGCGCCGGCCCAGCGTCAGGTGCCGTTCGATCGCCGCCTGCGCCGCGGCCGGCAGCGCCGCCGCCGGCACCATCGGCTCGATCAGCACGAAGGGCTGCATGCGGTCGACCCGGTTCAGCAGCGAGCGCGCTTCCTGCGCCAGCATCCAGGCGGCATAGGCACCGATGGCCATGGCCGTCAGGCGCCGTACAGCACGATCTTGCGGCCCTGGCGCATCCAGCGGCCGGTATTGGCGCGCCCGCCGCTGCCGCCAGCGCGCCCTTGCCCCGACCCCGTGCCCTGGCCGCCCTGCCCGCCGCGCCCCTGCCCCTGGCCCTGGCCCTGGCCCTGCGCTTGTCCCTGAGTCAGCAAACCCGGCGCGAACTGCTTCGCCGCCGCCGTGGCGGCTTGCTGGGCGATCTGGCGCGGGTCGCCGCCGCGTGCCTGGGCGGCACGGTTCACCGTGTCGGCGGCGATCTTCACGAAGGTCTTGGCGCCTTCGAATTCACGGTCCTCGCCGGACATCTCGCCTTCCGCTTCCAGCCCCAGCGCATTGCCGGCCGCCGAGGCCAGGCCGCTGCCGATCTTCGCGCCGAGCGGGCCGCCGAAATAGCCGCCGATCGCGCCGCCGGCCATCGGCAGCGCCTTCTTCGCCACGCCTTTCAGCACGCCGCCGACGGCTTGGCCGACAGGCGACTTGATGATGTTGCCGGCCACCGAGGCGGCCTTCTTCAGGAAACTGCCGAGGAACTGGTCCAGTTCCTGTTCGTTCGTGACCGACAGCAGTTCGTTGGCCAGTTCCATTTCATCGGCCTCGGACAGCAGGCCGCCGCCCTCGCCGGTCCATTCGCCCTGGCCGAATTCGTACTGTTCCATTTCATAGCCGCTGCCGCCGCCAAATTCCTGGCCGTATTCCAGGGTCGTGCGATCGATGTCATGCATGATGAGCTCCCGTTGATCCAGTTGATCCCGCTTGGTTCCCCAATGAATTGCCGCTTGCTTCCCGCTTGCTTCCCGCTTGCTTCCCGCCTGATTCCCCTTCCGTCCCGCCAAACATCAGATACAACACATCAATACCGGAACGGCCGCACCGCCCCGCCTACAAATCGATCACCTGGATGCGCCGGCCCCGCCGCCGCCAGTTGCCGGACAGCGGCGCGGCGGCACGCTGCCGCAGCAGCCCCGGCGCATTGCGGCGCGCGGCCTGCATCAGGCCCTGTTGCGTGGCCTGCCCGGCCGGCTGGCCCACCCGCGCCAGCGCCTGCCGCGTGGCATCCACGGCCAGCCGCACGAACTGCCGGGCCACCTCGAATTCCTTGTCCTCGGGCGACAGCCCTTCCAGCTCCAGCCCGAACACGCCGGACGCCTTGCGTTTCAGGTCGGCCGGGGCGCGCGTGGCGTCCAGCGGAAAGACCATCCGGGCGGCCCGGTGCAGCACGCGCAGGACCGGTTCGCGCAAGGCACGCTGCCGCGCATCCGCGGCCGGCCCGACGAGATCGGCCAGCACCGGCGCCAGCTCATCGGCCGTGCGCGCTTCCAGGAGCCGCGCGGCGAAATCCAGTTCGCCGAATTCCCCGCCGATGCGGTCGGGCCATGGCGCCTGCGCTTCCCCGTCCGACGGCAGCTCCAGTTCCGGCTTGAAGTCGAGCAGGCGGCGGTCGGCCGGTCCCTGCCAGGCGATCCGTGTGGCGGCAAGTCGGTGGTCCATGGCGGGCTCCCCGTGGAGTGCGGCCCGATGCCGCACGTACCACGGGTAAGTGCAAGCGCCATGCCAGGCGTTTCCGGGGAGGAGATGGCGCAGTGGGCGAAAACGGCTTCGCCCCGCGGCGGGCGCGGGGCGAAATCGGCGAAACGAAGTTCGCCGGGAGGGTGCCAGGCAGGCTGGGGGATCAGGCGACCACGGCGACCGTCAGCGTGGCCACGTAGCCATCGGTGGCGTTGCCCGTCACCGTGGCCAGCTGCAGCGTGTAGCCGTCGCTGAAGATATTGTCGGTGGCGAAGCTGATCTGCGCCAGGTTGCGCACGCTGGCGCTGTAGCCGGCGGTGGCATAGACCTGGTTGCAGACATCGGCCGGGAAGGCGAACTGGGACGTCTTGATGCGGTTCGCCGCGCTGGACGCCCTGGCCAGCGTGGGATACACCTCGAAGTGCACGTGCGGCATGCGCCCCGCGTAGCAGCCGGGGAAAATGGTGGTGAAGGTGATGTCGCCGTTGCCATCCGCTTCCTGCACGCCGCGCAGGTAGTTCTGGTTCGTCACCCCGCTGGAATACAGCGAGTAGTTGCCGTCGCGGTCGCAATGCCAAAGGTACACGGCGAACCCGTCGGCCGCGGCGCAGCTGTTGTTGGCGTTCACGATGTGCAGCTTGATGGTCAGCGGCACGCCGGCCGCCGTGCCGCTCATGCCGCCGAAGCTGGCGCGGATGTCGCTGCGCACCACGCCACTCTGCGCCAGCACGTTGACCACGCCGCTGCCGTTGCTGTTGGTGCCGTCGGCCGGATACGGGCCGCCGGTTTCCTCGGGAATGACCGTGCAGCTGCCGCTGGCGGTCGTGCTGCCCGATCCCGTGGAGGTGGTACCCGGCGCCGTGGTCCCTGTGGACGTGGTCCCCGTGGTCGTGGTGCCGGTCGTGCCGGTGCCGGTGGTGCTGGCTGCCGAATCCGAAGACCCGCCGCAGCCGAGCATCGGCAGCGAGGCGGCGCCCGCCAGCAGCCAGCGCAGCGACTGGCGCCGCCCGGCCGCGGTGTGCAGCATGGTCTGGAGGTCTTCTTCGAGGCTGTGGCCGTGTTGTGCCATGGCTTGCTCCTTGTCGTTATCGGGTGTCATTGCTCGGCGGGCCGCGGTCCACGCCCGTCGCGGCGCTCCGCCAGCGTCTTGCGCTGTTCGGCGCTCAGCACGGCCAGCACCTTCTGTTCGGTGCGCAGGTGCGACAGCGTGATGTTGGCTTCCGCCTGCGCCGCGGCCTGGGCCAGTTTCACGGCGGCGGCATCGTCGTACCGGACGGCGCCATGCAGGCCGGACAGGGCCCGGTCGGCCTTGTCGCGAGCCTTCGCCTGGTCGCGCAGGTACGGCACCTGCCCATGGACGATGGCGAAGATCTTGTCCTGCTGAGCCTCGCTCAGGGCGATGCCGCGCAGGTAGGGGGGCACGCCGTCGAAGCCCCGGCCGGCATCCGGGCCATCGCCTGGGCCGTCGCCACGCGGCCCGTCTTCGCCATGCATGGCCGGGCCGGGACCGCGGTGCTCGTCCGCGCGCGGGCCGTTGCGTGGACCATCGTGCCGGCTGTCTTCCAGGCGTTCGTCGCCGCTGCCCCGGGCCAGCGCCGCCAGCGGCAGGGCCAGCACGGCGGCAAGCAGGAATCGTTGCAGGTTTGGTGTTGTATTGTTCATCAGCGCTCCTTCGGTGACAGGGAAGCCGCCATTCTGCGAGGGCGCCATGTAAAGCGCGGTAAGGCAGGGGTAAAACCGCGTAAAGGGCCCCGGAGAACGCGGCTGTAAAAGCGGGTAAAAACCGCCGCGGCGCCGCCGGTTGCGCAGGGTGGACTGCTATCATGGCCGTTTTGCAGCCTGATGAAGAAGCGATGAGCAAGGTCCTGTTGATCGACGACGATGTCGAACTGGTAAGCATGTTCCAGGAATACCTGGAACAGGAAGGATTCGACGTGACGACGGCCCACGATGGCGAAGCCGGCACGGCGGCGGCCCTGACGGGGCAGCACGCGATCGCCATCCTCGATGTGATGATGCCGCGCATGAACGGGCTGGAAACGCTGCGGCGCATCCGCGCGGCCAGCCGCATGCCGATCCTGATGCTGACCGCGCGCGGCGACGATACCGACCGCATCGTGGGCCTGGAACTGGGCGCGGACGATTACGTGACCAAGCCATGCACGCCGCGCGAGCTGACGGCGCGCATCCGCGCGATCCTGCGCCGCACGGCCGGCACCCCGATGGACCAGCTGGCATCGGCCCCGCTGGTGGTCGGCCAGCTGACGATGTGGCCGGAACAGCGCCGCGCCGCCTGGGCCGGCACCACGGTGGAACTGACCAGCACCGAATTCAACCTGCTCGAAGTGCTGGCCCGCCATGCCGGCAAGCCGGTCAGCAAGAACATCCTGTCCGAGCAGGGACTGGGCCGGCCGATGGCCCGCTTCGACCGCAACATCGACGTGCACCTGTCCAGCCTGCGCCACAAGCTGGGCACGCTGGCCGACGGCCGCTCCTGCCTGCAGACCGTCTACCGGATGGGTTACCAGCTGATCAAGGATTGACGTGGGCCGGCTGTTCTGGAAGTTCTTCCTGTCGATCCTGCTCGCGCAGCTGGCGGCCACGGTGGCCATCGGCGGCGCCCTCTGGCTGAAGAACCGCGCCGCGCAACAGGAACGGCGGCCTGCCATCGACACCAGCCCGCCCGCCGCGATGGCGATCGAATCGGCCGCCGCCACGCTGGAATTCGGCGGGCCGCAGGCGCTGGGCCGCCTGCTGGAGAACATGGACCGCCACCGCGTGTTCGCTGTCGACGACCTGGGCAAGGAACTGCTGGGGCGCATCGTCAATCCGGTGCAGGTGGCTGCCGCGCGGGCGGTGCTCGACAACGGCGATACCCGCGTGGTGCGCCGGATCACGCTGCCGAACGGCCGGCGCTACCTGCTGTTCCTGCCCGCGCAGGACCGGTTGACGCCCCTGTACAGCGGCGATGCGCGGCCCCTGCTGGCCGGCGCGGGCATGCCGATGCCGGAAGTCGGCCCGCGCGCCCCGGGCCTGCGGCCGGGCTTCCCGCAGGGAGTGGCACGTCCGTATCCGGGCACGCCCGGTCCGATGCCGGGTCCGGATGGTCCGCGCGGCCGCTTCCAGCCGCTGACGCCCTTCATTCCGCTGGCCGCCGCCCTGGTAGCCAGCCTGCTGTTCGCCGCGTTGCTGGCCTGGTATTTTTCCCGCCCCATCCGCGCCTTGCGCCAGGCCTTCGAAGCCGCCTCGCAGGGCGACCTGGCGCCCCGCTTCGCCGGCGCGGGCCGGCGCGGCGACGAGCTGGCGGACCTCGGCCGCGATTTCGACCGCATGACGGCGCGGCTGCGCAACCTGATGGATGGCCAGCGCCGCCTGCTGCACGACGTGTCGCACGAGCTGCGCTCGCCGCTGGCGCGGCTCCAGGCGGCCATCGGGCTGGCGCACCAGAACCCGGCGCGGATGGCGGCGTCGTTCGGGCGCATCGAACGGGAGAGCGTGCGCATGGACAAGCTGGTCGATGAACTGCTCACTTTGTCGCGGCTGGAGGCGGGGGCGCTGTCGGGCACGCGCGAGGAAATCGACGTGGCCGAACTGCTGCACGGGATCGTCGGCGATGCGCAGTTCGAGGCCACGGCCCAGGGCCGCACGGTGGCCGCGCGCGGCATGGCCGACGTGGTGCTGCTCGGCCAGCCGGACCTGCTGGCGCGCGCCATCGAGAACGTGGTGCGCAACGCGATCAAGCACAGCCCGGCGGGGGAAACCATCGTTGTCGAGGGCACCGTGGAGGGCGGCACGCTGCGCATCCGCGTGCTGGACCGCGGGCCCGGCGTGGCACCGCAGGACCTGCGGACCATCTTCGAGCCCTTCTTCCGCAGCAGCGGCACCGAAAAGGACGTCGAGGGCCATGGCCTGGGCCTGGCGATCGCCCGGCAGGTGGTGCAGCAGCACGGCGGCACGATCGGCGCCGCGAACCGGGATGGCGGCGGCCTGTGCGTGGAGATCGCGCTGCCGCTGGATTGAGCGCCGGCCCGCCGCCGCAAGCGGCAGGCTTCCGCAAAAGTTGTAAAAGTGGCAAAATGCGGATCATCGCCGTCGAACCCCACCGCGAGTCGCCGCATGCCCTTCTTTCCTCTGCCCGCTGTTTCTTCACCCATGGCGCCGGCGCCAGCTGCCCGGCTGAAGGCCATCGCCGCCGCGCTGTCGTGCTGCCTGCTCGGCGCCTGCGGCCTCGTCAAGGTCAATGGCGATGCCCGGACCTTTTATTCCTCGACCGTGCTGGTCGGCCGCGTCGCCAGTGCCGCCCCGCCGGGCACGCCGCTGGTGGTGGCGGCCTTCAGCCGCCAGGACGGTGCCCTGGTGCCCGTCCACCACACGGTGCTGCACGAGCCGGGCGGCTATGAGCTGCTGGTGCCGCGCGGCGAACACGTGGTCGCCGCGTTCGCCGATGCCAACGGCAACCTGCGGCTCGACGCGGGCGAGCAGGCCGGCCAGTTCCGCCCCGGGCCCGTCGTCGCGAACGGTACCGGCACCGTCATCGAACTCAATTTCACGGTGGCCGGCCAGGCCACCGATATCCCGGTCGGCACGGCCGTCAGCGAGACGCCGCCGGCCACGCTGCACAGCACGCAGGCGGGCGCCATCGCCGACCTCGACGCGCCGGTGTTTTCACCGGAGTTTGCCCGCATCGGCTACTGGACGCCCACGGAATTCTTCCGCAACGCCGGCGGCAACGTGTACTTCCTGGAGAAATACGACCCGGCCAGGATCCCCGTGCTGTTCATCCACGGCGTGGGCGGCTCGCCGCAGGACTGGCGCTACTTCTTCGACAAGCTGGACCGCAAGCGCTACCAGCCGTGGTTCTTCTACTATCCGTCCGGCGCCGCGCTCGATTCGGTCTCGTACCTGCTGTACTGGAAGCTGATCAATCTGCAGCGCCAGTACCACTTCGAGCGCATCGTCCTCACCGCGCACAGCATGGGCGGCCTGGTGGCGCGCAATTTCCTGTCGAACCACGGCTCGCAGCTGCCGGTGGAGAAAACCTTCGTGTCGCTGTCGACGCCGTGGGGCGGCGATGCCATGGCCGACCAGGGCGTGGCGCACTCCCCGGCCGTGGTCCCGTCATGGAACGACATGCAGGCCGGCGGGCGCTTTATCCAGTCGCTGTACCGGCGCGCGCTGCCGGGCGATACGGCTTACTACCTGTTCTTCGGCCACGCCGGCCGCTACAGCCTGCTGCATTCGGCCAATACGGACGGCGCGGTCACGCTGGCCAGCGAACTGCGCCCGCAAGCCCAGGCCGAGGCGCGCATGATCTACGGCTTCGACGAGGACCACACCAGCATCCTGCGCTCGCCGCAGGTGTTCGCGCGCTACGCGGCGGTGCTCGACGCGGCCTTGGCCAGGCCCGGCACCGCCCCCGCCGCGCCGGGCGGCCACCTGCGCGTGGCGCTGCGCCATCGCGGCGCCGGCGCGCTGGCCCCGGCCGAACCGCTGCTGGTGCTGACGCCCGCCGATGCCGCGCAGGGGCGCATCGTGGTGCCCCTGCTGGCCGGCGACCGGGGCCGCCGCCTGGGGCCGTTCGCTCCCGGTGTCTACGACGTGGCCGTCGTATCGCCCGGCTTCAGCGCGCAGCCGGCCCGGCGCAAGGTCGCGATCGCCGCCGGCCAGGTACCGGAACTGGACATCGAGCTCCAGCCCGTGGGCACGCTGTTTGGCTATATCGGCGCGGACGTCGCACCGGGAGGAAATCCCGCGGGCAGTTTCCGCGAGCCGCATCCGGGCATCGATATCGAGGCCATCACGCTGTCCGGCGCGGGCATCGAACGCACCCTCGTGCCCGACCGCGGCCGCACGGAACTGGGCATCGACAGCTACCTGGCCGGCAAGGACGACGCGGCCAGGGCCATGTTCTCCTTTGTCGGCCTGCCCGATGGCGACTACGCGCTGACGATCACCGCACCGGGCTACCACCCCTACCGCGCCACGCATACCGTTGTCGCCGGGCAGTCCGGCAAGGTGGAGCCCATCGTGCTGGCGCGGCGGTGACCGCTCTGCCTGGGCGGTCACCGCCGGCAGGTCAATCCGCTGGTGATACACCGGAAACGACAAGGCCTCCCGGCCGGCAGCGGGGAGGCCTTGCGGAGATGCCGATGGCGCGCTGGCTACATCAGGCCTTCGGCAGCGTCACGCCGTGCTGGCCCTGGTACTTGCCGTTGCGGTCCTTGTACGATGTTTCGCATTCCTCGTCGCTCTGGAAGAACAGCACCTGGGCACAGCCTTCGCCGGCGTAGATCTTGGCGGGCAGTGGCGTGGTGTTGGAGAACTCCAGCGTCACGTAGCCTTCCCATTCCGGCTCGAACGGCGTGACGTTGACGATGATGCCGCAGCGGGCATAGGTCGACTTGCCGAGGCAGACGGTCAGCACATCGCGGGGGATGCGGAAGTATTCGATGGTGCGGGCCAGCGCGAACGAGTTCGGCGGGATGATGCAGACATCGCTCTTCACGTCGACGAAGGAATTCGAATCGAAGTTCTTCGGGTCGACGATCGTGCTGTTGATGTTCGTGAAGATCTTGAACTCGTCGGCGCAGCGGATATCGTAGCCGTACGACGACGTGCCGAACGAGATCACCTTGCGGCCGTCCACGGCCCGGACCTGGCCGGGCTCGAAGGGTTCGATCATTCCGGTCGATTCCGCCATCCGGCGGATCCATTTGTCGCTTTTAATCGTCATCGCAAAGGCTTCAATTCTGTGGGTGGGTGGTGCGGCCGCGCCGCGTGGGGGCGATTTTACGCGATCCCGCTTCCGGCCTGAAGGGTTTTACAACATTTCAGCCATGGCGCGCATCGGCGCACAGCGGCAATCCGGCACCCAGCAGGTCGCACGCCATGTCGCGGATCGCCTGGGCCGTCAGCACGGGAAACTCCATCGGGAACAGGTGCCCGCCCGGCATCACCTGGAAATGGCGGCCCACCAGCGCCTTCGTGGCGGCCAGGCCGGCCTGCCGGTTTTCCACCGAGATGCGCCCGGCCAGGTACCCCACCGGCACGGGGAATTCGCCGGCCACCAGCCCGCCCACATGGTGCGGCAAGGTGCGGTAGACCGCGGTCTCCACTTCGCGTGAAAAGCGCAGCTGCACGCCGTCGGGATGCGGCGCCAGCCCGGCGGCCAGGTAATCCTGCAGGACACCGGGTGCCCATGCCGCGAACAGTTCCTTGCTGGCGAAGTGGCGCAGCGCATCGGCCTCGCTGGGCCATACGTTCCGGCGCCGGGCGGACAGCCGCGCCGGCGAATAGCGGTCTTCCGCGTTGAAGCGCTTGATGAGCCGCCAGGCCAGCGCGCGCCAGCCCGCCACGACGGGCGAATCGAGCAGCACCACGCAGCGCGCCAGGTCCGGCCGCTGCGCCGCCGCCATCAGGCTCAGCATCCCGCCCAGCGAATGGCCGACCAGGATCGCCGGCTCGCCGTGGTAGCGCGCCACCAGTTCGGCAATCAGCTCGTCCACCAGTTCATGCCAGCCGTCGCGCACGGGAAACGCGGGATCGTGGGCATGCATGTCCAGCGCGCCGACGTCGAACTCCTTGCCGAGCTGGGCGAACAGCTGGCGATAGGTTCCGGCGGGGTAACTGTTGGCGTGGGCGAAATGCAGGATCGGTTTCATGGTGGGCGGCGCCGGGGCGCCGGGAATTTCGGCGTGGCGATGGTAGCGGCGAAAACTTATGATTGTCTTACTTCAAGAATAGTAACGAATCTTAACATAAGGCAAACCTCGACCGTTGCCTGGGAGGCGGATCGTACGGACAGCCTATACAGGCAGTGAGGTATCGGACCGCGCAAACCCTGCTACGCTTTCGCCATGGACAGACTCTCGACACCCGGCCAGGCGGCACTCGTGCGCCCCGGCATCGCCTCCCCCGCCGAATGGCAAACCCGCGTCGACCTGGCGGCCTGCTACCAGCTGTGCGCGCTGCATGGCTGGGACGACGGCATCTATACGCATATCTCGGCCGCCGTACCGGGCGAACCGGGCTGTTACCTGATCAATCCGTTCGGCATGCGCTTCGAGGAAGTCACGGCGTCGAACCTGGTCAAGGTCGACAGCGACGGCAACCCGCTCGGTCCGCCCCAGTACACGGTCAGCCGCTCGGGCTTCCGCCTGCACGCGGCGGTGCACGCGGCGCGCCCGGACGCGGCCTGCGTGCTGCACCTCCATAACATGGCCGGCCTGGCCGTGGGCATGCAGGACGACGGCCTGCTGCCGCTGTCGCCCTACGCATTGCGCTTCCACGGCGCGCTGGCCTATCACGACTACGAAGGCATCGCGATGATGCCGGACGAGCAGGCGCGCCTGGTGCGCGACCTGGGTGCCCACCAGGCCATGCTGCTGCGCCACCACGGCAGCCTGACCGTGGGCCGCACCATCGCCGAGGCGTTCGTTTTGATGGAAACCCTGGACCGCGCGTGCGAGGCGCAATGGCGTTCCCAGGCGGCCGGCGTGCCGCTGCGCCAGCCGCCCGAGGCGATCTGCCGGACCGCCCACGCGCAGCTGGTGGGCGACGGCGCTCCCGAAGGCGCGCTCGAATGGCCGTCGCTGCTGCGCCGCCTGGATGCCGAACGTCCCCGCTACCGCACCTGACCCCGCCACGAAGGAGATACACGATGCCCACCATTAATGTCCAGCTGTTCGAAGGCCGCACGCCGGAGGAAAAACGCGCGTTCGTGCGAGCCGTCACGGAAGCCACCGTGAAGACCCTGGGTGCATCGCCCGAATCGGTCGACATCCTGATCCACGAGGTCAAGCGCGAGCACTGGGCCACCGCCGGCAAGCTGTGGTCCGAGCGGTAAGCCGGGCCATGTCGCCCGCACGCCGTTGACCCGCACCTGGCGACAAATTTACGAAACTTTTCCGGAAACGGCGCGGATATCATGGAGCCCCCGCCGCCCGGGTTGCCGATATCGTGGCAGGAACACCGGTGGCTGGCCCAACGCCCCCGGAGGTCTCCACGATGAACGCATCCATGAAGCCGCTGCCCCGCGCGGCATACCCGCTGCTCGTGCTGGGCGCGCTGCTGGCCGGCTGCGCCATGCCGCCGGCAGGCCAGCACGGCACAGTCGCCGTGGCAGCGCCAGGCGCCTGCGGCCCCTGCTGCGAGCGCGATCCCGCGGCCGAGGCCAGCGCCACGCAAGGCCGGTCGGCCGCCTGGCCGGACAATCCCTATCCCGGCAAGGATACCTATGCCAACGTGGTGCTCGCGCCGGGCACGGTGCTGTATTCGCTGACGCCGGGCGCGCCGCCCCGCTTCGCCGTCGCCGAGCAGACACTGCGCGATGCGGCCGGCCAGTGGGACAGGTATTACGCGCTGGTGCAGGTCACCACCGATCCCGGCAAGGACGCCGACGGCAAGCCGCGCACGCTGCGCGAGCTGGTGCGGACCTTCCACGTCACCGATCACGTATGCGCCGCCCGCGGCATCGCCGTGGCCAACAAGCAGTTCGGCGCCGGTGGCGGCACGCAATACTACATCTCTCCGGCCGACGGGGCCAAGCTGCGGCCGGGCGAGAACCTGCCGATCACGCGCTGGTATGTGGCGGAGATCGATGGCAGGTGAGTGAAGTACAGTGGGCAAGCACGTTGGGCGGGCGAGCCTGTAGGGCCCTCGTGTTTGGGCTCGGACCTGATGCCGACTGGATAAATCCCCCCCAAGTGCAAATTCCGGGGTCAGACCCGGCGGGTCTGACCCCAGCCGTTCGCGTTTGGGGTGAATGCATGCACTTTCAATGTGCGGGGAATGCTGAACTTGACGGCATCGACCTCAGGCCCGAGCCGCACCGCCCTTGCCGAACATCCGCGATTCCGCCGCCAGCGCCAGCAGGTTCGGATCCCGCTCGCGCGACTTCGACAGCAGCAAGGTGATCACCTGGTGGGAGGCATACGGCTCGGCCAGCGGAATCAGTTCGATGCGCCCGCTGTACTCGGCCACCCGGGCCGGCAGCAGGCTGTAGCCCATGCCGCTGCCGACCAGGTTGATCAGCGAGAAGATATCGCCGACCCGCATCGCCGTCTCCGGCACGAAGCCGGCCTGGCGGAAGGCGTGGTTGAAACTGTCCGACGTCACGAAGCCATCGCCCAGCGTGATGAACTGCTCGCTGCGCAGGGCCTTCAGGTCGACTTGCGCCATGCCGGCATAGGGCGACTGCAGCGGTGCGGCGAGCCGCACTTCGTCCTCGAACAGCGGCACCGCGACCAGGGCGGCGTTGTCGGACGGTGCCTGCAGGCCGATGACGACCGCGTCGAGCCGCCCATCGGCCAGGCCCTGCAACAGGTCCTTGTTGGAGCCGAGCGTCAGGTCGATGTGCAGGTCGGGCCGGCGCAGCTTCAGGCCCATCAGCAGGTGCGGGATGCAGCGCAAGGTCAGCGAGTACAGCGAGCCGATGCGCAGCCGGTTGCTGTTGAACCCGGCCAGTTCGCGCACCTTGCGGATGCCTTCCTCGGTCTCCGCCACCGCCCGCTGCGCGTGGCTGGCGAACGCGAACGCGGCCGGCAGCGCCGTCAGCTTGCGGCCTTCGCGCTGGAACAGCTGGCAGCGCAGGCCCTGTTCCAGCGAATGCAGGGCGCGGTGCACGCTGACGATGCTTTGCCCGACCTCTTCCGAGACACGCGCAAGGCTGGACAGGCGCATGAAGGCCAGGAAGATTTCCAGTTTTTTCAGGGTGATTTCTTCGTCGATCATCCGGCGAGCATAGCGCAATCTCCGGCGCCGGCGTAAGCCAGGATAGACATTCGCATGGACTGGACGGCCCGCTCCCGCCCACGCGACTAGGGTTCGGCGTGGCGTGGCGTGACTTCCGCCAGCGCTGCCACCAGCCGGCCGACATCGACCGGCTTGACGAAGTACAGATCGAATCCCGCCTCGATGGCGGCCGCCCGGTCGGAAGCCTGCCCGTAGCCGGACATGCCGATCAGCCACGCGCCGCGGGTGCGCGGATCGGCCCGCAGCTGCCGCGCCAGCGTGAGGCCGTCGATATCCGGCAGGCCGATGTCGAGCAGGCACACGTCGGGCTGCAGTTCGGCGGCGCGGCGCACCGCATCGCGCGAGCTGGCCAGGCTGATCACCCGGTGCCCGAGCGACGACAGCAGCATCTCCACCATGGCCAGCGCATCCTCGTTGTCGTCCACCGCCAGCACGCGCAGCGCCGTGGCGCCGGGCGGCGGCACCCAGGCGTGCGCCGGTGCGGCCAGCTGCGGCGCCTCCGCCAGTGGCAGGCATACGGTGAAGCACGTGCCCCGCCCCGCCCCGGCACTGCGCGCATGCACGGTTCCGCCATGAAGTTCCACCAGGCTGCCCACCAGGGCCAGGCCGATACACAGCCCGCCTTGCTTGCGGTCCGGACTGCGCTCGCCCTGCACGAACATGCCGAACACGGGTTCGATCATGTCCGCCGCCAGGCCGATGCCGTTGTCCGTGACGGCGGTGCGCACATGGCGCTCGTCGATGGCCAGTTCGACCTCGATGATGCCGCCTTCGGGCGTGAACTTGGCGGCATTGCTGAGCAGGTTGGCGATCACCTGCACGAGCCGCTTTTCATCGCCCGTCACGAAGGCCGCGGACTGCGGCTGGCGCACGTGCAGCGTGTGGCGCCGCGCTTCCAGCGCGGGCCGGGCCTGTTCGGTGGCCTGGGACACCACCCGCTTCATGTCCAGCGGCTTCGTGTCGAGCGTGATCAGGCCGCGCGTCACGCGCGCCACGTCCAGCAGTTCGTCGACCAGGGCGCTCATGTGCGCCACCTGCCGGTGGATCACCGCCAGCGTGTGCTCCACCTGCTTCTCGTCGCGCCGCCCCAGCGACAGCAGCGCCGCCGCGGCGCTGATCGGTGCCAGCGGATTGCGCAGCTCATGGGCCAGCATGGCCAGGAACCCGTCCTTGCGGCGGTCCGCCACGATCAGCGCCTTTTCCGCCTCGACCCGGTCGCCGATATCCATCGCGATGGCGGTGGCGCCAGCCGGCTTGCCGGCCGCGTCGACGATCGGCGCGGCCGACAGCAGCACCATGCGGTGCGGCCTTCCGTGGCCGAACGACTCCACCTCGAGCAGGCACTTGTCGACCGTCTGCCCCGCCAGCGCGCGGTACAGCGGCCATTCCTCCGGCCGCAGCCTGGCGCCTTCGCCACCGGGACTGGCGGCCCAGCCATTCCACGCCGCGAAATCCAGCGTGCCGTCGATGCACGGGAGCGCGGCGCCGAACAGCGCTTCGTGTGCCGGATTGGCATGCAGCAGCTTGCCCCGCTCGTCCAGCATGATGATGCCCACGGGCGCCGAGCGCAGCACCGAGGCGAGGTAGGCGCGGTTGGCTTCCGCGCTCCTCGCGCTGCGCATCGCCTCCTCGCGCGCACTGCGCAGCGCGCGTTGCGCCAGCACTTCGGCCGTGACGTCGATGGTCGTGTGCGATATGCAGATGAGCTGGCCCGCCTCGTCGAAGATCGGCGTGTTGGTGGCGCTCCAGTAGCGGTCCTCGAACCATGTCTTGCCATCCCTGGTCATGCCGATCGGATAGCGCTGCGCCGACATGGTCTGCGGCGAGCGGGTTTCGATCGCCCTGGCGATGGAGCGCCCGAGCGGGCCGACACCGGTATCGCCCGCGTCGCCGGGGTCTTCGGCGAACGCCTCGAACAGGGGAAGTCCCAGCAGGTCCTCGCGGCGGCGCCCGACGTAGCCCAGGAAGGCGTCGTTGACGGCGATGATCTCCAGCTTGTCGGTGGGCGCCAGCAAGTACTGCCCGATCGGCGAGCGGTGAAAGGCGGCGGTGAAAAGCACATCCATCGTGGACCCGATCGGTTGGCAAGGCCCGATTGTGGCACCGGCGCGCCGTCACTGGCGCCCGGAACGGCCGCGCAGGAGGGCAGCGGCGCCGGGGCCGGGCACCCTGCGGCGGCGCCGCTCAGCCATGGTGATGCATTGCTTCGGTGCACGCGGCGCCTTTTTTGGGGCAACGATGGCATCCGGATTGTCGACAATCCGCCCTGCTTCCCGGCCGTTCCGCGCGCTCGCGGGACCGCCGCGAATGGCCCGGAACCGCGCGGCAGCGCGCTTTCCGGCACAAGCCGCCACGCGGATTGTCGACATTTCCAGACCGGTGGCACGCGCCTTGCTAAGCATGGTTGAGCCAATCACCTGCCAACCCCATGTCCCTTGCACCAGCATTGCCCCCCACATCCCTGCTCGACGCGCCGGCCAGCGCCATCGCGCCGGAAGAACGCATGTACCTCGACGTGTACGATGCGATCATGTCGCACCGCCTGCACGCCGGCACCAAGCTCACCGAGCAGGGCCTGGGCGACATCTATGGCCTGGCGCGGCACCACGTGCGGCGCGTGCTGGCCAGGCTGGCGGCGGACGGCCTGGTCGACCTGGAACGCAATCGCGGCGCCCGCATCGCCAGCCCCGGCGCGCGCGAGGCGGACGACATGTTCGAGCTGCGCCAGGTGCTGGAAGCGAAGGTGATGGACAAGCTGGCCGGCCGGCTCACCGAAGCGGACGGCCGTGCGCTGCGCGACCTGATCGCGCGCGAACGCGATGCCTGGATGCGCGGCGACCGGCCGCTGTGGATCCGGCTGTCGGCCGAGTTCCACATCGAGCTGGCGAAACTGGCCGGCAACGCCTTGCTGGTCGATGCGCTGCGCCGGCTGGTCTCGCGCACCACGCTGCTCATCTCGAATCTCGACAACGCCGGCCAGCAGCCCTGCTCCTTCGACGAGCATGCCGCCGTGGTCGACGCCCTGCAACACCACGACAGCGCCCGCGCCCAGGCACAGATGGCGCGGCACCTCGGCCAGTGCGCCTGCCGGCTGCTGGCGCGGTCGCCGGCCCGCTTCGACCTGCGCAGCGCGCTGGGCAAGGCATGACCATTTTCATGGCGGCTCCGCCGCCTTCACCCCAGAAAGGACGTTCCATGCATTTCACTCTCCGCTCATCGCGTTTCCGCCAGCTCGCCGCCAGCGTGGCGCTGGCCGTGCTGGCCCTGCCGGCGCTGGCGCAGGATACGAAGATCAAGTTCCAGCTGGACTGGCGTTTCGAAGGACCGTCCGCGCTGTTCCTGGTCGCCAAAAGCAAGGGCTACTTTGCCCAGGAAAAGCTGGACGTGACGATCGACGCCGGCAACGGCTCCGGCAACGCCGTCAACCGGGTGGCATCGGGCACCTACGACATGGGGTTCGCGGATCTCGCCGCGCTGATGGAATTCACCGCCAACAACCCTACCGCGCCGGGCAAGCCGGTCGGCGTGATGATGGTCTATAACGACACGCCGGCGGCCGTGCTGGCGCTGAAGAAATCCGGCATCCGCTCCCCGGCCGACCTGAAGGGCAGGAAGCTGGGTGCCCCCGTGTTCGACGCAGGCCGCCGCGCCTGGCCGATCCTGGCGCGCAGCAACGGCCTCGATCCCGCGGCTGCCGCCTGGACCAGCATGGAGCCCGCCCTGCGCGAGACGATGCTGGTGCGCGGCGACGTGGATGCGATCACCGGCTTTACCTTCACCTCGCTGCTGAACCTGAACGCGCGCGGCATCAAGGACGAGGATGTCGTCGTGCTGCCTTACCCGAAGTATGGCGTGCGGCTGTACGGCAATGCCATCATCGCCTCCGACGCGCTGGTGAAGCAGAAGCCCGAGGCGGTCAAGGGCTTCCTGCGCGCCTTCGCCAGGGCCGCGCGCGACGTGATGGCCAATCCGGAAGCGGCGATCAAGAGCGTCAAGGAACGCGATGGCCTGATCGACGAAAAACTCGAGCTGCGCCGTCTCAAGCTGGCCATCGCCACCGCGATCGCCACGCCGAGCGCCAAGGCCGAAGGCTTCGGCCAGGTCTCGGCGCCGCGGCTGTCGCTGATGGCGTCGCAGGTCTCCGACGTGTACGCCACGAAGACGCGGGTCGACCCGAAGACGGTCTGGATCTCCACCTTCCTGCCGTCCGCGGCGGAACTGAACGTGTTCCCGAAATGACGGCGATGACCGACATCCTGGCGGCGGAACAGGCCGTCGCCAACCATTTCGTCGACTTCCGCGACGTCTTCCTCGCCTACGACGACTCGGGTGAATATGCGGTGGAAGACATCACGCTGCAGACGCGGCCCGGCGAATTCATCGCCATCGTCGGCCCGTCCGGCTGCGGCAAGTCGACCTTCATGAAGCTGGCCACGGGCCTGAAGGCGCCCACCCGCGGCACGGTCCATATCGACGGGCAGCAGGTGACCGGGCCGCTGAAGATCGTCGGCATGGCGTTCCAGGCACCCACGCTGCTGCCGTGGCGCACCACGCTGGACAACGTGCTGCTGCCACTGGAAATCGTCGAACCATACCGCCGCACGTTCCGCAAGGACCGCGCGGCGCACGTGGAACGCGCACTGGCGCTGCTGAAGACCGTGGGCCTGGACGGATACGCGGACAAGTACCCGTGGCAGCTGTCCGGCGGCATGCAGCAGCGCGCATCGATCTGCCGGGCCCTGATCCACGAACCGAAGATGCTGCTGCTCGACGAACCGTTCGGCGCCCTGGACGCTTTCACACGCGAAGAACTGTGGTGCGTGCTGCGCGACCTGTGGACCGAACGCCGCTTCAACGTCATCCTCGTCACCCACGACCTGCGCGAAGCCGCCTTCCTGGCCGACACGGTCTACGTGATGAGCAAGCGGCCGGGGCGCATCGTCGCCCGGCGCGACAACCCGCTGCCGCGGCCGCGCGATATCGACATCACCTATACCGAGCCGTTCAGCGCGCTCGTGCACGAGTTGCGCGAGCACATCGGCCGGGTCCGCGGTACCTGAACCTTCACCTGTCCGGCACCCGCCATGGAACCAACATGATGCACCGTAAAACCATCAAGACCTTCGCCCCGTGGGCCCTGCTCGCCGCCATCGTGCTGCTGTGGCAGGCCGCCTGCGCCCTGTTCGACATTTCCGAATTCATCTTCCCCAGCCCGTACGCGATCGCCGTCGCGCTGGTCGAGTACGCCGGCCCCATCGCCGGCCATGCCTGGCAGACGTTCTGGGTGACGATGGCGGGCTTCGCCATCGCCGTCGCCGTCGGCGTCGCGTTCGGGGTGCTGATCGGCTCGTCGCCGCTGCTGTACGCGGCCGCCTATCCGCTGATGACCGCCTTCAACGCCTTGCCGAAGGCCGCCTTCGTGCCGATCCTGGTGGTGTGGTTCGGCATCGGCGCCGGCCCGGCGATCCTGACCGCCTTCCTGATCTCGTTCTTCCCGATCATGGTCAACATCGCCACCGGACTGGCCACGCTGGAGCCGGAACTGGAAGACGTGCTGCGGGTACTCGGCGCGCGCCGCCTGGACGTGCTGCTGAAGGTCGGCCTGCCGCGTTCCATGCCGTACTTCTTCGCATCGCTGAAGGTGGCCATCACGCTGGCCTTCGTCGGCTCCACGGTGTCGGAAATGAACGCGGCCAACGAAGGCATCGGCTACCTGCTGGTGTCGGCCGGTTCGTCGATGAAGATGCCGCTGGCGTTTGCCGGCCTGGGCGTGATCGGCGCGATGGCGATGGCGATGTACGAACTGTTCGCCATCGTCGAGCGGCGCTCCACGGCCTGGGCGCACCGCGGCGCCCGCTGAGGCCAGCCGGGTTGGCCAATGCCAGCCACGCAACGCTCACCAGCTTGATCGTTTCCGTCTTGACAGCGGCGCCCCGCCCGGCATCTACTGGGCGGCGACGTCAAATCATACGGAGACCGGATGGCCATGCGGATCGGCAGGAAGGCGGCCCTTGCCGGGCTGCTCGCAGGAGCTTGCGTGGCGCTGTCCGCCATGGCGGAGGCGCCCGCGCAGCGCTACACCAACCCGGTCATCCACGCCGACTACTCCGACCCCGACGTGATCCGCGTCGGCGAGGAGTATTACCTGGTGGCGTCCAGCTTCCACTTCTCCCCAGGCTTGCCGGTGCTGCAATCGAAGGACCTGGTGCACTGGAAGATCGCCGGCCACGTGCTGCCGGCGCTGCCATTCCACCCGTCCTACGACATGGTGCCGCCGTACACCCTCACCGACAGCATCTCCAAGCCGGTGGGCTCCGGCATGCGCTACGCCGGCGGCGTGTGGGCGCCGGCGATCCGCTATCACAATGCACGCTTCTACGTCTACTGGGCCACGCCGGACGAAGGCATCTTCATGAGCACCGCCGAGCATCCGGGCGGGCCCTGGTCGGCACCCGTGACGGTGCTGGCCGGCGCCGGCTATGAGGATCCCTGCCCGTTCTGGGACGACGACGGCAAGGCCTGGCTGGTGCATTCGAAGGTGGGCGCCGGGCCGATCATCCTGCATGCGATGACGCCGGACGGCACGAAACTGCTCGATGCCGGCACGACGATCATCGAGGACAAGGTCAACCTGCCCGTGCTGGAAGGCCCGAAGGTCTACAAGCGCGACGGCTGGTACTACATCTTCGCGCCCATCGGCGGCGTGGGCACCGGCCCGCAGGCGGTGCTGCGCGCCCGCACGATCCAGGGGCCGTACGAACACCGCACGGTGCTCCATCCCGGCAATGGCCTGGCCGGGCCGCACCAGGGCGGGTATGTCGAAACGCCGTCCGGCGAAGGCTGGTTCATCCACTTCAACAGCACCGGCGCGTTCGGCCGCATCGCGCACCTGCAGCCGGTGGCGTGGAAGGATGGCTGGCCGGTGATGGGCGACGCAGGCTTGCCGGTGCGCGACCATGCGGCGCCGCGGACCGCGGCCCGCTCGCCCGACTATCGCCTGCAGGATTCCGACGAGTTCTCCACCGGCGCGCTCGGCCTGCAATGGTCGTGGAACCACAATCCGGACCCGGCGCGCTGGAGCCTCGCGCAGCGCCCAGGCTTCCTGCGCATCGAAGGCAACCGGGCCAGGCACCTGGTCGGCGCGCGGAACACGCTGACGCAGATCCTGCAGGGGCCGGCCGCCGAGATCACCACGCGAATCGAGCTGGGGGGAATGGCGGAAGGCCAGCGCGCCGGGCTCGCGCTGTTCGGCGTCAGGGTGCCGTGGATCGGCGTCGTGCGCGAGGGTGGCGTCAATTACCTCACCTACGCCAACGCTGGCCGGGAGTTGCGCGGGCCGGCGCTCGCGGCCGGCGCCGTCGTCCTGCGCGCCAGCGTGCGGGCCGACCAGACGGTGCAGTTCTCGCATGCGTTGCAGGAAGGCGGGCCGTTCAGGGAATTCGGCCCCGCTACCGAGCTGGCGAAGTTTTCGTGGTGGAAAGGCAGCCGGCCAGCCGTGTTTACGTACCTCCGCTCGGACAGCGACGAGGCGAAGGCGAGCGCGCCCCCGGGCCAGATCCAGCGCAATTACATCGACGTGGACTGGTTCAGGGTGAAGGTGGCGAGGTAGACACGACGGAGGCGGCCCCTGGCATCATGCATTTACCCCAGGTGCAAGCCCTGGGGTCAGGGAGGAGTACCGGCATGCATGCCGGTACCGCGACGCAGGCTAGGAGCAATGCTCCTCGAAACCCCTGCTGTGCCCCGGCGGGGTGAAGCAGGGGTTTCGCGAAGCATGCTTCGCGCCTGCGGAACGGTGCTGGCATGCAGGCCAGCATTCCTTCCTGACCCCCGCCTTTGCAGTTGGGGTGCATGCATGCGATACCAACTGGCCCCTGTCTACAGCCGCACATTCAGCGTGGCAAAGAACACGCGCCCCAGCGGATCGTACGTGGCCGACACCGAGTTGTTCGACGGCAGCTGGGTGGAGCCCAGCACCGGCGGGTCGCGGTCGGTGACGTTGCGCACGCCGGCGGTCAGGTTGACCATCTTGCTGAAATCGTAGCCGGCCGTCAGGTCGAGGTAGGTGTACGAGCCGATGCGCGGATTGGTCAGCGATTCGTAGGCTGGCGGCGCGACACCCCGGCGCTGCGGCACCAGATACGCATCGGTGGTGACGCTGCCGCTGTAGCGCGCCCGTGCCGACAGCATCAGCTTTCCGCTGTTCATCGTCACCCGCGCCGTGCCCTTCCACTTCGCCACCGGCTGGCCGCAGGTGCCACCCCAGGTACCCACGCATTCGTTGGTCACGTCCGGGATATCCTGGATCGGCGTGAAGGTCAGTTCATCCACGTAGGTCCAGTTGGTGTCGACATTCCACCGCGTTCCGCCGCCGCCAAGGCCCCAGCCGGTGCGGAAGCCGTAGTTCGCGGCCAGGTCGACGCCTCGCGTGCGGATGCCGCCGATGTTCGCGGCGGTGGTCATCACGTAGGTCGGCGCGGCGATCTGGCCGGTCACCGGATCGCGGTTGATCGCCCGGCAGTAGACGCTGTCCGCACTCTGGATGGTCAGGTAGCACAGGTCCAGGACGGACTGGATGCCGCCGCCGCCCAGGGTCGAGATGGCGTTGTCCAGCGTGATCCGGTAGAAATCCAGGCTGAGTTGCAACCCGCGCACGGCCGTCGGCGCGAAGACGGCGCCGATGGTGGTGGTGTGCGACGTCTCCGCCGTCAGGTCCGGATTGCCGCCCAGGATCTGCGTGAGGAACTGGGTCGGCTGCACCGAAGGATCGAACACCAGGCCGCCCGGCACGCCTGTGGCCTCGCACAGCGCGCGCACGGCGGCGGTCTGCTGGCCGGCCGGGGCGCGGCTGGAACAGGGATCGATGGCGGTCGGGCCATTGCGGCCCTGGCCGCCGAACAGTTCACCCACGTTCGGTGCGCGGATCGATTTCTGCTTCTGCACGCGGAAGGTCAGGCTGTCCAGCGGAGCCCATTCGGTACCGATGGAACTGGTCCACACCTTGCCGACCGACTCCACGTCGTAGTCGGAGCGGCGGAACGCGCCGCTGACGCTCAGGCTTTTCGCGAATGCCCGGTCCTTGAGCAGCGGCACGCGCGCCTCGCCGAAGAATTCCTTGACGGTGGCTTCGCCCTCGGTGGGCCGCGCGGCATTCCAGCCCGAGACGTCGCCCGACGACAGGAACGCGTCCGGCGTGTATTTGCTGTAAGAATGGCGGCGCTCGAAGCCCGCCGAGAAGTCGACCGGGCCGGATGGCAATTCGGCCAGCTTGCCCGTCACGTTGCCGGCCACCACCTGCTGCTCGGCGACGATATCGGAGTTCGACGAGATCAGGATCGCCTCGCGTGCCGCGCCGCTGAGGTTCTGGCCGAACGGATTGAGCACCGGCGCCGCGCCGTTCTGTGCCAGCAGCGCATTCTGGAAGCGGCTCAGCGAGATGGAGCCCGCCTGGTACTGCGATTCGGTAGTGCGCGCGTGCGTGTAGTAGATGTCGTATTTCAGGTCGCTCAGGTAGTTTTCGGACACGGCGGGCAGCTCGCCTCGCAGGCCGATGGCGGCGCGGAATACGCTGTGGTCCGTCTCGGCCAGCCGGGTGCCGAGGTCGGAAAGGCGCCGGTTCAGGTTGACCAGCGCCAGGCCGTCGCCCGCCACCGTCGTCAGCGTCTGCGACCCGTTGGTGGCGCGCAGCGTGCCCGACTCGCGCAGGTCGAGCTGGCGCATCACTTCCTGCATCTGCGTGCTCAGGTACGGATTGCCGGTGTTGACGAGGAAGTTGCCGCTCGCGCTGGTCGGGCCGATCTGCACCTTGGCGATGTTGCTGCTGTAATGCAGTTCCAGGTAGCCGGTCGCGCGCTGGTTGAAATCGTAATGCGCGAAGGCGTTGCCCATCCAGCGCTTCTGCGGGGTGACCACATACGACAGCGGCCCCAGGTCATAGCCGTCATCGGGCGCGACATAGGGCCGCACCGCTTTCCCGCTGGCGTCGAAGATGGCGCCCAGCGTGCCCATGCCCTGCAGGCCGGCGGCGCGCAGCGCGGCGTCCAGCGCCGGATTCGACGCCGCCGAGCCGGCCACCGGCAGATTGCCGATGCGCCCTGTCGGCACGGTGGACGAGCCGCTGTAGACGAGGCCAGGCCGGCCGCCGGCGGACAGGCAGGTCTGGCCGCCCGGCACTGCCAGCGGGGTACCGGGACGGGTCGCCGACCAGGACGCGGCGGTGACGCAGCCGTCGCCCATCGACGGCAGCGAGTAGCCGCCCAGCTCACCGCGGGTCATGCCCTCGCGGTCCATGTAGTTCAGCGACAGGACCGCGTTGCCGCGGTTGCCGGCGAAATTGCCGCCCACGGTCAGGTCGACGCTGTTGGTCGGCGTGCCGGTCGGCTGGTCCCGGGTATGCTGGGCATTGATTTCCACGCCCTGGAAATTGTCGCGCAGGATGAAGTTGACGACACCGGAAATCGCGTCCGACCCGTACACGGCGGAGGAACCGCCCGTTACGGTTTCGATGCGCCGCACCAGCGCCGCGGGAATCGCGTTGATGTCGGTGGTGAAGTCGGGACCTGTGATCGCGAAGCGGCGCCCGTTCACCAGCACCAGGTTTCGGGTCGGCCCCAGGTTGCGCAGGTTCAGCGTCGCCGTGCCGGACGGCTGGCCGGCCTGCATGGTGTTCGCGGTGGGGCTGCTCAACTGGTTGGCGGTGAATTGCGGCGTATCCGTCAGCAGCGTTTCCAGGTTCTGCGTGCCCGTCACCTTCAGTTCCTGCGCATCGAGCACGGTGACGGGCGTGGGCGCGAGAAAGCCGCGGTTCACCAGTCGGGTACCGGTGATGACGACGGTCGTGTCCGCCGGCGCCGTGGCGGGCACTTCCTGCGCCCCGGCGATGCAGGTGACGCAACTGGCCGCGAGTGCCGCGGAAATGGACCGGTGTCGCCGGATTCGGTTCTTGCTGCTGCGCTGCGGATGTCGCATTCGTCGTCCCCAATCGAAATGAAGTGTTTACCGATCCGACGTTCCGGCTGTTCTCGCATTTCGGCCCCTCTCGCATCGATGGCCTTGCAACCGTGAACCTGGACCGATGGTAGGAACCTTCCGAGCGGAGCGTCAATCCACTAAACGCTCAAGGACATGACTAATGTGATGGCGATCATCCGCCTGATCGGCGGGACCGGTTGCGGGCTGGGCGCCACCGTTCCGTGCAGCCCGCGTGAGTGGATGGGCCGCGCGCCTGATCGGCGGCGGCCGCTTCGCGCAGGGCGGTGATCGGGAAGCGTTGCGTCAATCGTGCCAGTAGCGCGGGCGCGACACCCGGTAGCTGTCAACCCGTAGCGGCGTGGCGAGGTCGATGTGGATGGCGCCCGCGACGTCGGTGCGCAGGGTCTCCACCGCGCGCCGTTCATAGCGCTCCACGACTTCCCGCTTTGGATGGCGGTAGCGGTTCCGGTGGCCGACCTGGAACACGGCCAGCGCCGGCCGCACCGCATCCAGGAACACTTCGGTGGACGACGTGCCGCTGCCGTGGTGCGGCACCAGCAGCACGTCCGCACGTAACGCGGGCGCCGCGCGCGCCACCAGTTCCGCCTCCTGGCGCGCTTCGATGTCGCCGGCCAGCAGCACGGCCTTGCCGCCGGCGGTGATCCGCAGCGTGCAGCTGCGGCCATTGTTCTTGAGCGATGCATCGGCATAGCTGGCGGCGGTCGGATGCAGCATCTCGAAGCGCACGCCCTCCCATTCCCAGCGCTGGCCGGCGACGCAATGCCGGTGCTTCGGGGCTGCCAGCACGACGGGATGCTCCAGCGGCAGCGACGACAGCGTCCAGCCAGCGCGGATGTCCCGCAGCACGGCCAGCGCGCCGCCGGCATGGTCGGCATCGCCATGGCTGACGACGAGCCCGTCGAGCCGGGCGATGCCGCGCGCCCGCAGGTAGGGCACGAGCACCCGGCTGCCGGCATTCGCGTCCGTACCGTACGTCGGCCCCGCGTCGTACAGCAGGCGGTGCCCGGCCGTCTCGACCAGCACGGCCATGCCCTGCCCCACGTCGAACGCGACGATGCGCGCCGTGCCGGGCGCCGGCGCATCCGGCTGCGCGGCCAGCAGCGGCAGCCAGGTGAAGGCGCCGAGCCAGCGCGTGGGCCAGCCGCGCGGCGCCAGCAGCCACAGTGTCCCGGCCAGCGCAAAGGCGAACAGCCACCAGGGCGGCACCGGCGCATGCCACACGGCGAGCGGCGCGGCGCCCAGCCATTGCAGCGCCACGGCCAGCCAGCGCATCAATTCGTGCGCCAGCACCAGCAGCGGTGTCGCCAGCGGTTCGGGCAGCAGGCCGCCGGCCAGCGCCAGCGGCGTGACCAGCAGGCTGACGACCGGGATCGCGATCGCGTTCGCGACGGGACTGATTACGGAGACCTGGGCGAACAGCAGCATCGTCAGCGGCACCAGCCCGAGGGTGACGGCATATTGCGTCCGCACCGCGCCGCCCAGCGCATGGACGATTCGCTGGCTCGAGTGAGCGGCGTGGCGCGGCGGGCGTCCGGATCGAGCGCGTCCGGATTGCCGGGGTTTTTCCACACCGCCGTGCGGCCGACCGAGGCATACAGGATGACGCCCACGGCGCCGAACGACAGCCAGAAGCCCGGCCACATCACGGCCCATGGATCGCGCAGCACCACCAGCCCGGCCGCCAGCGCCAGCACGTGCGACACGCAGGCGATGCGGTCCGTCCACACGGCCAGCGCGACCACGCACAGCATGTACAGCGTGCGTTGCGCGGGCACGCCGAAGCCGGCCAACAGTACGTACAGCAGCGCCGCCAGCATGCCGGCCAGCGCGCCCACTTTCTGCGCCGGCAGCAGCAGCGGCAGTTGCGCGCGGCGCATGAAGAACGAACGGCGCCACAGCGCCGCCATGGTCCAGGCGACGAGGCCGGCGATCATCGTGATGTGCAAGCCCGAGATCGACACCAGGTGGCCGACGCCGGTCCGGGTAAACAGCTGCCAGTCGTCCTGGTCGATGCCGCGCTGGTCGCCGACTACCAGGGCCACGATCACGGGTGCATATTCCCGGCCTTCCAGCGCGTGCCCGATCTTCTCGCGCAGGCCGTGGCGCAGCCGTTCGATCGCGTTGCGGACCGTCGGGACAAAGTCGCTCAGCCGCTCGTGCCGGCCCGCCGGGCGCACGTAACCGGTGGCGCGGATGCCCTGTTCGAGCAGCCAGAGTTCATAGTCGAAGCCATGCGGGTTGGCGTTGCCGAGCGGCCGCTGCAGCCGCACGGTCAGGCGCCAGCGTTCGCCCGGCCGCAATTCGGGCACGTCCCGCACTTCGCCCCGGAAGCCGGCATACCAGGACAGCGCGATGCGCGGCGGTACCTTGACGCCTTCGGCGCGTTCGACGGCGAGGAAGAACCGCGTGAACTGGCCGGTGCGGTTCGGCAGGTTGTCGATGGTGCCCGTCACGACTATGTCGCGGCCCTCGTCGGCCTTCGCCAGTTGCGGCGCCAGTGCGTGGCTGGCCAGTACCGCCGCCCAATAAAACCCGAGCGCCGCACCGCAGGCGACGCCGGCCGCTAGTCGTAGCCGGCCGCGCGCCAGCCAGGCGGACAAGCCGGCAAGCATCAGCAGCGCCAGGAGGATGTGCAGGGCGTGGGGGGGCAAGGCGGCCTGGGTTTGCAGGAATGCCGCACCGCCGACAAAGCCGAGAATCGCGCTGCGCATGCCGCCTCCGGGGTTGGTTGGCTAGACGGGCACGCGTGGCGCCGGATCGCTGCGGCTTTTGTGGTGCGCAGCCGAGGCGTTACGATAGGCGCGTCCACGCTCCCGCCGCCTTGAGTTGCATCAAGGCCGCAGACATCAGCGCCCGGCCGCAGGCACAGGGCCACGCAGGCCGGGGGCCCTCCCGCATATCCGTAAACAACATATCGAAGGCTTATAAAATTCATTGACGCCGGCACGCCGCCGCGTGACACTCATCCATGGTATCGGTACCAACTACATGGAGAAGAATGAAGATGGTCGGCAAGGTGGCTGTGGTGGTGATGATGATGGCGGCGGCATGCGTGGCACCGCCTGGCGCGCTGGCAAAGAAACCGGCATCGGCGCCGGCCGTGGAGTACTACGGCGATGCGCGGCCGGACGCACCGGAGCTGGCGGCGCGCGGCAGCCTGCCGGTGGGCGTGCGCACGGTGGTCATCGAGAACAAGGACCAGCTGGACATCCTGAACGCCAGCGCGGGCCGGCCGGACCCGCGCTACAGCCGCAAGCTCACGCTGGAAGTCTGGTACCCGGCCCGCCTGGCGCCGGGCCAGCGGGAACACGTGATATACACCGACGTGCTGGGATCGGGGCCCGGCAACCCGGCACGCCCCAATACGCCGTTCGAGTTCGCCGGCCGTGCCGCGCGTGACGCGGCACCGCTGCCTGCCGCGCCCCCTGCCCGCCATCCGCTGGTGATCGTGTCGCACGGCTACCCCGGCTCGCGCGTGCAAATGAGCTACCTGACGGAGAACCTGGCGTCGAAAGGCTATGTGGTGGTGGCCATCGACCACGCCGAATCCACGCGCGCGGACAAGGCGGGCTTCCCCAGCACGCTGCTGAACCGCCCGCTGGACGACCTGTTCGTGCTGCGATCGGTGGCGAAGTGGGCGGAAGCCGGCAGCGGTCATTTCCTGGCGGGCCTGGTCGACACGGACAGCACGGCGCTGGTCGGCTATTCGATGGGTGGCTACGGCGTGCTCAACGTCGTTGGCGCGGGGCTCAGCGCGGACGCGGTGGCCTTCGTGCCCGGCGGGCCGCTGGCCGTGCACCAGCGCGGCAACCCTGATTATGAAGCACGGCGCGACCCGCGCATCAAGGCGGTGGTCGCCTTCGCACCGTGGGGCGGCGCCGGCAAGATCTGGGACGACGCGGGGCTGGCGGGGGTACGCACCCCGACGTTGTTCATCGGTGGCGACCAGGACGATATTTCAGGTTACCAGGACGGCGTGCTGCGCCTGTTCCAGGGCCTCGTGCATGCCGACCGGTACCTGCTCACCTACCGTGGCGCACGGCACAACACGGCACCGAATCCGCCGCCGCCGGCCGCCGCGGCCGCCGGGCTGGAAGAGTTCATGGCCTATGCCGAGCCGGCATGGGACAGCCGGCGCATCAACAACATCAACCAGCATTTCGTGACCGCGTTCCTCGGCGTCACGCTGAAGGGGTTGCCGCTGCAACCTTACCTGGAGCTGCCGCCCTTGCCAGCCGGCGGCACGGCTGGCCCGGACACCGCAGCCTGGAAGGGTTTCGCGAAGCGGTCGGCCGTGGGGCTGGAGTGGCGGCACCTGCCGGCGCAGTAGGGGGCCAGCGATGTGGCGTCACTGGCAAGACGCGGCGGTCAAGTTTTGCTATCGTTGCGGCATGAAAATCGCCATCACCGCCGCGCTGCTGGGCGCCTGTGCGCTGCCCGCCCTGGCGGATATCCCGGAGGGTCTCCATTTTGCCCATCATGACTGGGAAATCGCTTGCGACAACACCCATACTTGCCGCGCCGTCGGCTACTACCAGTCCGAGGAGCCGGGGACGCCGGCTGCTTCCGTGCTGCTGGAACGCGCGGCGGGCCCCGGCCGGCCCGTGACGGCAACGCTGATGCTGTCCTCCTTCGATGGAGAGTACTGGGTGCCGAAGGCGGGCACCGTGGCGATGCGCGTCGACGGGCACGCGCTGGGCCACGTAACACTCGGTGGCGAGGATATGCAGGGCACGCTGAGCGCCGCGCAGGCACGGGCGCTGGTGAAGGCCGTTGCCGGCAGGGGCGTGGTGCAATGGCGTGACGGCGGGTACGTATGGACGCTGTCCAGCCACGGCGCGGCCGCCGTGCTGCTCAGGATGGATGCGTTGCAGGGGCGCCTGGGCACCCCCGGGGCATTGCTGCGCAAGGGCTCCCGTGCGGAGGACAGTGTATTGCCGGCGCTGCCGCCGCCCGAAGTGCGGCGGGCAGAGACCGGCAGGGACGCGGTCGACCTGCCGCCGGCAACGCGCGCAGCGCTGATGCGCGAGCTGCGCGGCACGCTGGAAGAAGGCAGCTGCGAAGCCCTCGGGCCGGACGAGCTGTCGGCCGTGCCCCTCAGTGCCGGCCGGCTGCTGGTCTATGGCCGATGCTGGGCCGGCGCGGCGGGAACCGGGACCGCCTACTGGGTCGCCGGCCGCGCCGCCCCTTTCAAGCCGGTGCTGGTGACGACCGACGGCAGCGATCATGCGCCCGGCATGATCCATGCGACCCACATCATGAGCGGGTGCTGGGAAAGCACGGAATGGGTATGGGATGGCCGCCGCTTCGCGCTGACCCGCCGGGCCACGTCGGGCAGGTGCGGGACGGCGGGATTCGGCACCCCATGGAACCTGCCCACGTTCGTGGCGAAGGTCGTGCCTCGCCCGCGCTGACAGCGCCGTTACAATAGCGCCCTCGCGCATCGACAAGGAATCAGCGAATGTTGTCAAAGCATGTGGTGTCAAGGCACGTGGTCGGCGCGGCTGCGGTCGTGGCGTTCGCCCTGCCACCGCACGTGGGCGCGGAGGAGATCGGTGGCGGGCGCCTCGTCTGGCTATTGCTCACGCATGCCATCAAGGAGCAGTTCATCCCGCGCCCTGAGCCGGCCATACCCGCCGCGCACGCCCGCATGCCGATGGAGAAGGATGCCACCGGCTGCCAGTTGCTGCGCTGGGACCGCACGATGTCCAGCGCGCCGTCGATGGGCATCTACCACCCCGGCAGATATTGCCTGGACCAGGATTACGAGGTCGACTGCGCGGCGGCTACGCCGGATTGCACCGGCACGATGATCGAGATCCACGCAAGCAATGTCGACCTGGACATGCGTGGCCATACGCTGCGCATGGCCGGTACACGGCGCTACCGCGGCGTGTGGGGCACGGGCCAGTACATCCGCGTCCATGACGGCCGCATCGAAGGCGCTGGCACGGGCATCACGCTTTCTCACAGGACCACCGACCCGGCGAAAGCCTATCCGGGCACGCAACCGGACGCGGGAGACGTCCTGACCCTCACCGGCTTCGCGGTGGAACGCATGGAATTCAGCGGCGTGTACGGCGCGATCGAGCTCTCCGGCAAGGACAACGCGGTCCGCGATAACCGGATCGACATGATCTGCGACGGCGCGCCTGGCGGCCGCCCGCCCGTCGCGCTGCTCAGCTATGGCCCGTCGGCACGCATCGAGCGCAATACCATCGTGCTGCGCGACCTGGCGCCCGGGTCGACCGGGCACGCGATGTACCTCCGCGCGGGCCACCACGCAGTGATCAGCGAAAATACGGTAACCGTGGAGGGCGCGCGCGCGGGCACGATCGGCATCGGGCTGAGCGACAGCCAGAGCGTTGTGCTGCAACAGAACCGGATCGGCACCGCGAACGTCACGGTGCTCGAGAACACGAGCAGCCTGGCACCCGCCAGCTTCGCCCGCTAGCCGCTCCCCACCGCCAGGTCGACGATGCCGTGACGGTACGAATCTCTCAAGGCTGTTTCCGGCCAGCGGGCGTCGCCCGCCCATCCTCGAGCTTCCACCGCCGCGACAGGTAATCGAGCGTGACCACCCGGTCGCCCAGCGGCCGGAGGCCCAGCACGCCGGCCAGCTTGACGGGCGAACGGAAGCCCTGGTCCACGCAATAGGAAACCCGGGTCTCTTCCAGCGCGACACCGGCCACCGTGAGCCGGTGCGCGGCCGACGTTTCAAAGCACTGCACCTGATTGCCCCAGCTTTCCAGCCCGAACTGGCGCACATTGCCGCCGGCAGCCAGCGGCGCACCGCCCGTCAGTTCGGCCCATTCGCCGGCATCCGTGGCGGCCAGGCCGAAGCGGGCGGCCCCGGTATCGAGCAGCGCATACGATGGCCGGGCGCCCTGCAATCCCAGTTCGACCAGCGTATGGCCGCCCGTCTGCCCCCAGCGCGCATAGAAGAGCGGATGCGCGGCGGGGTCGCCGGCCAGCAGCGGTTCATTCGTGTACGCGAAACGCGCCTTGCCCAGGTCGAGCGTGAGGGTGCCATGTTCGAAGAAGGCATTGCCGACAGTGGCCACCGCACGGATCGCGCACACCTGCGGATTCACGTACCGGAGGTTCTGTGCATCGGCCTGGATCTCTTTGCGGATGCCGGCCAGTTCGATCGTGACGGTCTTCCGCGGCAGTTGCTGGCCCGGCGCCGCCTGCCCTGCCCACATCCATTCGCCGTTGGCGCCCGTGTCGAGCTGCACCAGGCATGGCGCGCCGTCGATGGTCACGGGCAGGAACAGGGCCAGCCGCTCCGGCGGCCCGCCGGCGAAACTGTCGACATGCCACGTGAAGGGCTGCCAGCGCGGTTGCGCCGCGGCCGGCATGGCGATGGCACAGCACAGCAGCGCCGCCTGCGCCGCAACGGCCATCCTTGATCGCTTCATGGTGCGTGGCTCATACCGAGTGGCTCATGGGCCACGCATGCCCGTGAGGGCGCCCAGCCGCGGCATCACGGCATGGGCATTCGCGGTCGTGGCGTCCCGCAGTTCGTCGAGGCCGATGCCGCGCAGTTGCGCCAGCACTTCGGCAATCCCGGGGACCTGGTCGGGCGTGTTCACGCCCGGATGAACCCAGTGCGGCGCGATGTCCGGCGCATCCGTTTCCATCACGATCGCCGACAGCGGCAACTGCTCGGCCAGCCGGCGGATCTGCAGGGCGCGTGTAAACGTCAGGTTGCCGCCGAAGCCCAGCTTGAAGCCGATGTCGATGTAGCCCTGCGCCTGCTGGAAGCTGCCGTTGAACGCGTGGGCAATGCCGCCGGCAGGCGGGATCTGCCGCACGTGCTTGAGCACCTGGTCCTGCGACTTGCGCACGTGGGTCAGCACGGGCAAGCCGAATTCGCGGGCGATCTTCAGCTGTTCGCGGAAGAACAGGACCTGCTTGTCGCGCATCTCCGGCGTGCACAGTTGCGGCAGGAAGAAGTCCAGGCCCACTTCGCCGATGGCGACGAAGTTCGGATCGCCGAGCGCGTCGCGCACCGTGTCGCGCATGGCGGCCAGGTCGTCCTCCGTGGCGGCCGGCACGCAGATCGGGTGGATGCCGATCGCATACGACGCATTGCCGGCGGCGGCACCCAGGGCCCGCACGGCTTCCCAGTTGGCGCGGTCGATCGCCGGGATGACGATCATGCCGACACCCTTGTCGAGCGCGCGCGCCGCCACGCCGAGCGAATCGCCGCCGAACTCGCGCGCATCCAGGTGGCAGTGCGTGTCGATCCACATGGCTTACTCCGGGCGCAGGCCTTCGTCCGTCAGCCGCAGCACGCGGTCGCAGCGGCGCGCCAGTTCGGGATCGTGCGTGACGATGACGAACGCCGTGCCCAGCGTGCGCGAGAGCTCCAGCATCAGGTCGAAGATCGCCTCGGCCGTCGTGTGGTCCAGGTTGCCGGTCGGTTCGTCGGCCAGCACGCAGGCCGGCTGCGTGACCAGGGCGCGGGCCAGCGCCACGCGCTGCCGCTCGCCGCCGGACAATTCACCCGGCACGTGGGTGACGCGCTTGGCCAGGTTCACGCGCGCCAGCATGGCCTGCGCCGCTTCCTCGGCCTGGGCGCGTTTCATGCGGCGGATCATCAGCGGCATCGCCACGTTGTCCAGTGCCGAGAATTCCGGCAGCAGGTGGTGGAACTGGTAGACGAAACCCAGCGCCTGGTTGCGCAGGTCGCCCCGCGCCGCTTCCGACAGCGTGGCGAAGTCCTTGCCCTGCAAGACCACGTTGCCGGTGCTCGGCGTGTCCAGGCCGCCCAGCAGGTGCAGCAGGGTCGACTTGCCGGAGCCGGAGGCGCCGATGATGGCCACCCGTTCGCCGCGGTGCACCGCGAAGTCGATGCCTTTCAGTACCTGCACGGCATAGCTGCCCTGGGTGAAGGTCTTGCCCAGGTTGCGGCAGGACAGGACCGGCTCGCCCGCCGGATGATTCACGTTATTCATAGCGCAAGGCCTCCGCCGGTTTCACGCGCGATGCCCAGCGGCTCGGGTAGACGGTGGCCAGGAAGGCCAGCACGACGGAGATCACGCCGATCTTCGTCACGTCCGGCCAGCGCATGTCGGATGGCACCGTGGTGATGTAATAGATATCCTTCGACAAGAACTGCACTCCCAGGAGGTTTTCGATAAAGGGTACGATCACGTCGATATTCTGCGCAACCAGCACGCCGCCGCCCACGCCGATGGCGGTGCCCAGCAGGCCCACCAGCGCGCCCTGGATGACGAAGATCTGCATGATCGAGCGGGGCGAGGCGCCCAGCGTGCGCAGGATGGCGATGTCCGGCTGCTTGTCGGTCACCGTCATCACCAGCGTGGATACGAGGTTGAACGCGGCCACCGCGACGATCAGCGTGAGGATGATGAACATCATGCGCTTTTCCGTCTGCACGGCGGCGAACCAGTTGGCGTTGAGCTTCGACCAGTCGCGCACTTCCAGGTTCGCCGGCATGATCTTCTTCAGTTCATCGGCCACCTGCGGCGCGCGGTGCATGTCTGCCAGGCGCAGGCGCAGGCCGGCCGGCGCCGCCATGCGCAGCATGCGCTGGGCATCTTCGAGGTGGATGAAGGCCATGCCGGCATCGAATTCCTGGTGCTGGGCGGCGAAGATGCCGACCACCGTGAACGAGCGCATGCGCGGCACCAGGCCGGCCGGCGTGACGGTGCCCTGCGGTAGCACCATCGTCACCTTCTCGCCGATGCCGGCGTTCAGCGAGCGGGCCAGGTCGATGCCCAGCACGATATTGAACTGGCCGGGGCGCAGTGCCGCGAAGCTGCCCATCCTGATGTGTTTTTCCACGTCGGAAACGGCCGCTTCCTGCTCCGGCAGCACGCCGCGCACCATGGCCGGGCGCAGCGCCTCGCCGCCATGCATCAGGCCCGCCTGGGTTTCCGAGAACGGTGCCGCGCCCTTGACTTCGGGATGGCGCTGCGCGTTGGCGGCCTGCTGGCGCCAGTCCGGCATGCCGCCATCCTTGTCGAACACTTCCACGTGGGCCAGCACCGACAGCATGCGGTTCGTCACATCCTTCTGGAAGCCGTTCATCACGGACAGGATGATGATCAGCGCGCCGACGCCGAGGGCGATGCCGGCCGTCGAGATCAGCGAGATGAACGAGATGAAGCGGTTGCGCCCGCCCCGCTTGCCCGCGCGGGTGTAGCGCAGGCCGACCTGCCATTCATAGGGAAGATTTTTCAGGAAGCTCATCGCTCACCACTTAACGAGGGAGCCGAAGTGTGCCACAGATGGCGGCAACCGCGCGGCAAGTGCATCACATCAAGCACATGCGTGACGTCATTCCGGAGCGGCACATCATTGCAGGGCTTCCTGTCGTTCCAGGGCTGTACATCACTGCAGAGCTTCATATCACTCATAGCGCAGCGCCTCGGCGGGTTTCACGCGGGCCGCCCACCAGCTGGGATACAGCGTGGCGACGAAGGCCAGGCCGACGGCCGTGCCGCCGATCGCGGCCACGTCGCCCCAGCGCAGGTCGGACGGCACGGCGCTGATGAAATAGATATCCTTCGACAGGAATTTCAGGCCCAGCAGGGTCTCGATGGCGGGCACGATCGTGCCCACGTTCATGGCGATGAGCACGCCGCCGGCCACGCCCAGCGCCGTGCCCACCACGCCCACCAGCGCGCCCTGCACCATGAACACCTTCATGATCGAACGGGGCGAGGCGCCCAGGGTGCGCAGGATGGCGATGTCGGCCTGCTTGTCGGTGACCGTCATCACCAGCGTCGCCACCAGGTTGAACGCGGCCACGGCGATGATCAGCGTGAGGATGATGAACATCATGCGCTTCTGGGTCTGCACGGCGGCGAACCAGTTGGCGTTCAGCTTCGACCAGTCGCGCACCAGCAGGTCGCCCGGCATCGACTGCTTCAGCTGGAAGGCCACCTCGGGCGCCTGGTCCATGTCCTCGATCTTCAGGCGCAGGCCGTAGGGGCCGGCCAGGTTCAGCAGCTGCTGGCCATCGGCCAGGTGCACGTAGGCCAGCGAGGAGTCGAATTCATTGTGGCCCGCCTCGAAAATGCCGGCCACGGTAAACGTGCGCATGGCCGGCGTGCCGCCCGACAGGCCGCCTTCGGACAGCGCCATCGCCACCTTGCCGCCCACCTTCACGTCCAGCGCCCGGGCCAGCTCAATGCCGAGCACGATGGCCTGTTCGCCCGCCTTCAGGCCGGCCAGGGAGCCCTGCTTCACCTGGCGGGGAATGTCCGATACCTTGCCCTCTTCTTCCGGCAGGATGCCGCGCACGATGGCCGGGCGCAGCACGTCGCCGCCGTGGGCCAGCAGTGCCTGCAGTTCCACGAACGGCGCCGCGCCCGTCACTTCCGGGTTGGCGAACGCGCTGCGCGCCGTGGCGTGCCAGTCCGTCATCGGGCCGCCCATCTGGTAGATCTCGATATGCCCCAGCACCGACAGCATGCGCGCCGTGACTTCCTTCTGGAAGCCGTTGTAGACCGACAGGACGATGATCAGCGCCGCCACGCCCAGGCCGATCCCCGCCATCGAGATCGCGGAAATGAAGGAAATGAAGGTATTGCGGCCGCTGCGGCGCCCGGCGCGCGTGTAGCGCAGCCCGACCTGCCATTCGAACGGCATCTTGTGCGTGAAACTCATGGAGTGGAACCCGGCGAAGAACGCATGGAGAAGATGACTCCTGTGCAAAGTGCGCAGTTTGCCATATAAACAGCATTGCCGGAGATACAGCTGAGCAGCGCAGCCAGGCAGGCGCTGGCGGCCGGGGCGCCGCGGCCGCCGATCTTTTATAATGGCGCATGGCTTCCACGACCCTCGTTCTACCTTTCGGCCTGCCGCCGGCCGAAATGGCGCCGGATCTCGTCCGCGCGCTGCAGGCCCCGGCCCTGGCGACGCTCCTGTCCCGCAACTCTACGCACACGGCGCACGCGTTCGATGCCGACACGCGGCTGCTGCCGCATGAAGCTTGGCTGGCGCATGCGCTCGGGCTGGCCGGCGATCCCGCCGCGCAGCCGGCCGCACCGTTCGCGCCGGCCGTGATGCGGGGCCTCGGCCTGGCCCCGGATGCCGGCCACTGGTTCCTGTTCCACCCGGTGCACCTGGTGATCGGCACGCACCTGATGATGCCGGACCTGCGCGGCCTGCGCATCGGCGCCGAGGAATCTCGCGCGCTGTTCGACGCCGCGCTGCCGCTGTTCGAGGAACTGGGCAAGACGCTGGTGTACGGCGACGCGCGGACCTGGTTCCTGCGCGCCGACGACTGGGCCGGCCTCGCCACGGCTTCGCCGGATGCCGCCACCGGCGACAACCTGCACCCGTGGCTGCCGTCCGGCGCCGCCGCGCGCGATTTCCGCCGGCTGCTCAACGAGGTGCAGATGCTGTGGCACGCCCATCCGGTGAACGCGGCCCGCGCGCAGCCCGTCAACTCGTTCTGGCTGTGGGCCGGCGCCCCCGCTGCGCAGCCCGGGGTCGGCACGCCACTGGCGACCGCCGCGGCCCCCGCCTGGCTCAATGCGCTGGCCACGCCGGAACTGCGCGATGCCACGTGTGTCCAATGGCTGGCCACGAAGGGCAACGATCGCCTGGCCGTGCTGGGCCACCTGGCCGGCGCCGGGCTGGCCGAGGACTGGCCGGCCTGGCTGGAATCGATGAAACAGCTGGAAGACCAGTGGTTCGCACCGCTGCTGGGCGCGCTGCGTTCCGGCCAGACGAGCGGCGTGCGCCTGATCCTGGCGAACCGGCTGGGCTGGACCGACACGGCCACCACGAAACTGGCGCTGAACAAGTTCTGGCGTACCGAGAACTTTAAAAACCTGCTTGCCTGAGCCATTTGCATGCCTGAGCCATTTGCTTTACCGAGCCATTTGCTTTGTTGAGCCATTTGCTTTGTTGAGCCATTTGCTTTGTTGAGCCATTTGCTTTGTTGAGCCATTTGCTTTGTTGAGCCATTTGCTTTGTTGAACAATTAACGAGCCGCACCATAAAGTTGACTCCATGACCCGTATCACGCACCGCCCCTGCCCGTTCCGCGAATCGGAAATGCTGCGCCAGGGAGGCATCCACCCCGTGCTGGCGCGCCTGTTCGCTTCGCGCGGGCTGACCGATCCGAAAGACCTGTCGTCCGACCTGTCGGCACTGATCCTGCCGTCCGGGCTGCTGCACATCGATGCCGCCGCCGTGTTCCTGGCCGATGCGATCGCCGCCAGCAAGCGCATGGTCATCGTGGCCGACTACGATTGCGACGGCGCCACCGCCTGCGCCGTCGCGCTGCGCGGCCTGCGCGCGATGGGCGCGAATGTCGACTTCATCGTGCCGAACCGCTTCGAGTACGGCTACGGCCTCACGCCCGAGATCGTGGCGCTGACGGCGCGCGAGAAAGCGCCGGACATCATCCTCACCGTCGACAACGGCATCGCCAGCATCGAAGGCGTGGAAGAAGCGAAGCGGCGCGGCATCGAGGTGGTCGTCACCGACCACCACCTGCCTGGCGACCGGTTGCCCGACGCGCGCGTGATCGTCAACCCGAACCAGCCGGCCTGCGGCTTCCCGTCGAAGAACCTGGCCGGCGTGGGCGTGGTGTTCTACGTGCTGCTGGCCCTGCGCGCGGAACTGCGCCGCCGCGGCGTATTCGATGCGCAAACCCAGCCGAAGCTCGATTCGCTGCTCGACCTGGTGGCGCTGGGCACCGTGGCGGACGTGGTGAAACTGGACACCAACAACCGCATCCTCGTGGCGCAGGGCCTGAAGCGGATGCGCGCCGGGCGCATGCATGCCGGCGTGGCAGCGCTGTTCCGCGTGGCCGGGCGGCAGGCGCGCTGCGCCACGCCATTCGACCTGGGCTTCGCGCTGGGGCCGCGGCTGAACGCGGCGGGCCGCCTGGAAGACATGTCGCTGGGGATCGAATGCCTGGTCACGGACGATGAAGGACGCGCCTGGGCGCTGGCCCAGCAGCTCAACGAGATCAACCTGAAGCGCCGCGAGATCGAGGCCGAGATGCAGGATGCGGCGCTGCTGCACCTGGACGATTTCCAGCCGTCGCGCAGTTCCACGATCTGCGTGTTCGACGATGCCTGGCACCAGGGCGTGATCGGCATCGTTGCCTCGCGCCTGAAGGAAAAGTTCTACCGGCCGACGATCACGTTCGCGCCGGCCGGCGATGGCTGGATCAAGGGTTCCGGCCGCTCGATCGCCGGCTTCCACCTGCGCGACGCGCTCGACCTGGTGTCGAAGCGGGCGCCCAGCCTGATCGACAAGTTCGGCGGCCATGCGATGGCGGCCGGCCTGTCGATCCGCGCCGATGCCTTCGAGGCATTCTCGCAGGCCTTCGAGGCGGTCGGCCAGGCCTGGCTGACGGAACAGCAGCTGGAGCGGGTCATCGAAACGGACGGCCCGCTGGAAGATGCCTATTTCACCACGCAGTTCATCGAACTGATGGATGGCATCGTGTGGGGCCAGGGTTTCGCGCCGCCCGTGTTCTGCGATGAATTCCGCGTCGTCAGCCAGCGCATCCTGAAGGACAAGCACCTGAAACTATTGCTGGAGCGCAATGGCGCGCGCTATGACGCGATCTGGTTCGGCCGCACGGATGCGCTGGGAGAACGGGCCCGCGTGGCATTCCGGCTCGATGCCAACGAGTACAACGGCACCACCCGCGTGCAGTTGCTGGTGGAGCACGCCGAACCGGCGTAAGAGCCAGGCTTCGGCCCATACATTCACCCCAACAGCAAAGGGCCGGGGTCAGACCGCGGGGTGAAGCAGGGGTTTCGCGAGGCATGCTTCGCGCCTGCGGAACGATGCTGGCATGCATGCCAGCATTCCTCCCTGACCCCGGAATTTGCACTTCGGGTGGGCTTAATCAAGCGACTTTGACGTAAAAGCCAAGCTTGCCGCCGCACCTACTGCCGGGCCGACGCCGCCGGGTTGCAGACCGGCTCGCCCTTGTCGAACACCACCTTCCACTGCCCGGGCGCCTCCTGGCGCCACACGGAATTGAAGCGCGCGATCAACCGGCCTTCGGCGTCGTGCACCGGGCCGCTCGAGTAGGCGAGCAGGCCCGACTCCAGCACATCCACGCGGTCCGGGGCCCATGAGAACGGCGCTTTCTGCCCATTGAAATACTGTTTCCAGAACCCGGCCACTTCGGCCTTGCCCCGCTGCGCCGCGGCCGGACCGTAGAATACGGCGTCGTCGGCCAGGAAGCGCTGGAAGGCGGCGAAATCGCGCCGCGCCATCGAATCGGCGAAGGCCCGCTCGGCGGCGGTGACTTGCGCCGCCAGCGCGGCATTGTCGGCGGCGGGACCGCTTGCACAGCCGGACAGGGCCGATGCGGCGAGCAGGATGGTGGCGGCTGGACGTTTCATGGCACCCTTTCTGGTCAAAACTGCATGGTAGTACCGAAGGCGGGCCTTCGAAAGCCCGGCGTGGCGCCTGCCGGCGCGGGCACCGGTGCGGCGCTTGCAACCAGTCCGGAAATGGAGTATAAATCCTCCAGATAAGGAGGTATTATGCAATCTTCCCCTGCCCAGCCAGCCGCTTTCCCCTACGTCTACCCCAAGTCGCGTTACGAACCGGCGCCACCGGTCGACCTGAACTCGCGCGAAGCCCGCGAGCGCCTGTCCCAGTCGGCCCTGAAGGGTTTCTTCAAACTGTGCGAAGCCTGGAAGCTGCGCGAGGACGACGCCCGCGAACTGCTGGGCGGCCCCTCGAAGAGCGCCTTCTACGAATGGAAGCGCAGCCCCGATCGCCTGCTCGAAGTCGACCGCATCACCCGCATCTCCTATCTTCTCGGCATCTACAAATCCCTGCATATCCTCTATGGCGACAAGCTCGCCGACGAATGGGTCAGTCTCCCCAACCGCAACATCATCTTCAAGGGCAGCAGCCCGCTGGCCTACATGCTGGCAGGCGGCATGCCGGCCATGCAGACCGTGCGCAAGCTGGTCGATGCCCGCCGGGGAGGCCTGTAATTGCCGCCGCCCATCCCGTCCACCCCGCCGAACCCGCCGACAGCCGTGCCGGTGCTGCCCGTGCCGCCCTTGCGGCAGCTGCGCCAGTTCGACACCTGCCGGCTGATTCCTTCCCGTTTCGCCGATATCGAGGACTCGGTCCTGGCGCCGCTGGCCGACAGCGATGCCGAACTGGCCGACCTGTTCGAGCTCGATAACGCCACCAACGCGCGGCTGCTGGCCGAGCATGGCGGCGCGCCCGGCATCGGCATCGATGAACTGCTGTCGCACGTGCCCAATTTCCGCATCGTCAATGCCGCGTACACGTATCCCCGCCCGGAAGGCAGCCGTTTCAACGATGGCGACCGGGGCGCCTGGTATTGCGCCTTCGAGACCGAGACGGCGCTGGCCGAAGTGATCTTCCACAAGACCGTCGAGTATGCGGAAATCGGCCGCTTCGACGACAGCGTCAGCTACCAGGCCATGCTGGCCGACTTCACCGCGGCGTTCCACGATATCCGCGGGCTGGCGGAATTCGCCCCCTGCCTGGCGCCGGACAGCTACGAGACCTCGCAACTGCTGGCCGAACGGCTGCTGGCGGCCGGTTCCACGGGCATCATCTACCCCAGCGTGCGGCGCGCCGGCGGTACCAACCTGGCCTGCTTCCGCCCGGCCCTGGTGGGCAACGTTCGCAAAGGGCAGGCCTATCGGTTAACATGGCAGGGCAGCCCGGCGCCCGTCGTCGAACCCCGCTTCCAGTAAGCCAAGACCCGTAGAGAAAAGCACGATGCAACTCGATCCCCAGAAAGATACCGAACTCCGCCAGAAGGTCAACCGCGAAACCGGCCGCCTGCCGTGGAGCGAACTGATGCGCCACTTCGCCTCCGGCAACGTGGTGTGGATCGCGGATGAGATGGACCTGGTCGAGGTCGCCGTCCGCATCGCCCACGACGACAAGGCCAGCGTGGGCCAGTGGATGGCCGCCGGCCAGATCGCCAAGGTATCGGACCGGCAGGCGCAGGAATGGCTGGAGACGGATGCCTCGCTGTGGGCCTGCGTGGTCAGCCCGTTCATCCTGGTCCAGCAGCAGAAGAAACCCCATTGAGCGGCAGCGGGCATCGATGCCGGCCTCGCCCAGTACCGGGCCCCACTTGATCCCGCCCACACTTGATGCCGCCCACATTCGATGCCGCCCATTTGATCCCGCCCCACTCCATGCTGGCCCCGCTCGACGCCCACCTGACCGACGCCCGCCCCCGCCAGCTGCGGCCGATCCATCGCCCGCTCGTCGAACTGCTGTATTTCGGCGTCAAGGAAGCCCGCGCATGCCTGTTCGCGGGCCTGTTCTTCCTGGCGATGTTCTGCGTGCCGCGCGCCGGCCTGGCCGGCATTCCCCGCTACGACGTGCTGCTCGCCGTCGCCCTGGCGATCCAGGCATGGATGCTGGCCACCCGCCTGGAGAGCTGGGATGAAGTGAAGGCCATCGGCCTGTTCCACGCGGTCGGTTTCGCCCTCGAGGCATTCAAGACCAGCATCGGCGCATGGAGCTATCCGGACTTCGCCTACACCAAGGTGCTGGGCGTGCCGCTGTTCTCCGGCTTCATGTATGCGGCCATCGGCAGCTACATCATCCAGGCCTGGCGGCTGCTCGACCTGCGCATCCGCCACCATCCGCCCTACCCGATGGCCGCCGCGATCGCGGTCCTGATCTACCTGAATTTCTATACCCACCACTACATCGGCGACTACCGCTGGTACCTGGCAGCGTGTGCGCTCGGCCTGTACGCCCGCACCACCGTGATCTTCCGGCCACTGGACCGCGACCGCAGGATGCCGCTGCTGCTGGGCTTCGTGCTGACCGGCTTCTTCATCTGGCTGGCCGAGAACCTGGGCACGCTGCTGGGCGTGTGGCGCTACCCGAACCAGCTCGGTGCCTGGTCCGCGGTCCATGTCGGCAAGTGGAGCGCCTGGTCGCTGCTGGTCATCATGACCTTCACCATCGTGGCGAACCTGAAGCACGTGAAGGCGCGGGTGCACGTGCCGGAGTGACGGGCCACGCGCCGTCAGGCCATGCCGCCGAGCGTGCCGCCGGGGGCCTGTGCCGCGGGCCGGCGCACCGCTTCCCCCGCCGCCGGATACCAGCGGTTCCGCAAGCGCATGAACGGCAGCTCGACGGCGCGGTACAGCAGCCAGCCGCCCAGGATGCCCGCGGCCATGACCACGGCGATGGCCGACGGCGCGCCCGGATCGATGCCCCGGGCCAGCAGTTCAGGGCGCAGCGCCATGAACACGGGCTTGTGGACGAGGTACACCGCATACGACCACAGCGCCAGGCTGGCCGTGCCGGGAATGCGGACACGGTTCAGCAGCGATCCGGGAGCGAGTGCCGCGCAGGCCAGCAGCGCGAAGCTGGCGGCCACCAGCGAAAACCCGAAGGTCGACGCGGCGAAGGCACTCGGCGCCTCGTTCAGCACCCCGTACAGCACCGCGCCAGCCCCCGCCAGTCCGGCGGCCAGCAGGGCATTCCCGTGCCGCACCAGCCGCGCGAACGCCGCCGGATGGAAATTCTTCAGCATGGCGATGGCGACACCCGGCAGCAGTTCGTCGAACCGGCAAAAGCTCGAGTAATAGACGGGCGCGGCAAAGGCGTCCTGGCCGTCCAGGAAGGCCGTGCCGCGGGACGCCATGCCGGCTGCCATGGCGGCGCACAGCGCCCCCCACAGCAGCCACGGCGAGCGCCGGGTGCCGGCCAGCGCCAGTACCGCCAGCGGCAGCACCAGGTAGAACTGCTCCTCGATGCACAGCGACCATGAATGGGTGAAGGTTTCCCCGTACGCCAGCCCGAAGTTCTGGGTAAAGGTCAGGAACTGCCACAGCGGTGCCATGCCGGTGCCGGCGATCGGACTGTCCGGCAGCAGCAGGTAGACCGCCAGCACGGCGTAGTAGTTCGGCAGCGTGCGCAGCAGGCGGCGTGCGAAAAAGCGCTTCAGCGACATGGGATCGCCGCGGCTGGCGGGCGCCAGCAACTGGTTGCCGATCAGGTAGCCGCTCAACACGAAGAACAGGTCGACCCCGGCCCAGCCGATCCTGCCCAGGAAGCCGAAGGTCGGCGCATGGCTGACGAAGCCGTGATAGTGGGACATCAGCACCAGCGCGATGGCCAGGGCGCGCAGCGTGTCCAGGCCGGGCAGCCGGGCAGGCATGGGATCGTGGCGCATCATGGGGAGGGGCGGCCGCCGTCGTGCGGCGCCGCGGTGAAAATCGGGAAGGTAAAGTGAACCACGGGGAAGTCCGGATGCGAAAGACCCAGGGTAAGCGGCAGGCGCCCGACAGTCGACCGGCATGCGGCGAACCGTGCGCGAATCGCGATGAAGCGGTTGGGTGCAACGATTCGCGGTTCAACGGTTCGCGGTTCAACGGTTCGCCCGCGCCTGCGTTGCTGCTAGGCGGTTTACATGCCCGGCAACGGCCGCGACTTGTCCCACTTCGCGGCCACGTCCCGTGCCGCCGCCGCCTGCGCGGGCGTCAGCTGCCGTTCGAGCTCGGCCTCCCTGTCGCTGTCCAAGCCGAAGCGGACGGCGAGCGCGTGATAGGTGAAGGCCAGCACCGGGTCGCGCGGGACGCCCTTGCCCGCCGCGTACAGGCTGGAGAGGCTGAAGAAGCCGTAATCGTGTTCCATGCCCGCCGCCCGGCGATACAGGGCGACCGCCCTGTCGAGATCCTGCGCCACGCCTGCGCCGCGTTCGTACAGGTCGCCGAGGTTGTTGATGGCGGTGGCGTAGCCCTGCTCCGCTGCCTTGCCATACCATTCGGCCGCCCTGGCGGGATCGCCGAGCTTGAACAGATACAGCATGCCCGCCGCCTCGGCCGCCTTGACCACCCCGGCGGCGGCGGCCCGCTCGTAGTACAACGCGGCGCGGGCGAAATCGGCCTCGCCGCCCCGGCCATCGCGATACATGTTGCCGAGCAGGTAGCCGGCGAAGTGCACATCCGCCGCCAGCGCTTCTTCCAGCAGCCGGCGCGCCTCGCGGTGCTCTTCCGGCGTACGGTCGCCGTACATGAGCAACAAGCCGATACGCAATTTGGCGACGGGGAAGCCGCTTGCCGCCGCCTTCCGGAACCAGCGCAAGGCGGCATCCCGGTCTTCCGCGACACCATTGCCGCTCTCGTACATCATGCCCAGCTGGACTTGCGCCCCGGCGTCGCCCTGTTCCGCCAGCGGTGTCGCCAGCGCGAATGCGAGTTTCGCGTCGGCCGGCATGCCCTTGCCAAAGCGTAGCTGGTCGATCAGGCGCACCTGTGCCCCGGTGTCGCCGCGCACGGCACCCAGGCGATTCCAGATGGCCGCCTCCTCCGGTGCCATGCCGAGAAGTACCTCGCCCAGCTGCTCCTGCGCGGGGATGTTGCCCAGCGCCGCTGCCCAGCGCAGGTAATCGACACCGCGGCTGACATCGCGCTCGACCGTGATGCCGCGGACATACCGGTCGCCCATGTTCCGCAGGCCGTGCGCATCCAGGTTGTCCGCCGCCGCCTGCAGCCAGCGCAGGCCTTCGGCCGGGTCCCTTGCGACGCCCTCGCCCTCGTCATACATCAGGCCCAGCGAGTTCTGCGCGTCCGAATTGCCCTGCAGGGCGGCCAGCCGGAACAGCTCGAAGGCCCTGGCGTGGTCGCGCGCCGTCCCCTGCCCCTGGTAGTACAGCAAGCCCAGCGCATTCCGGCACTCGGCATCGGCACGTGCCGCGCACAGCTGGTAATGCCCCAGCGCGGCGCGATAGCGTTCATTCGCCTCCTGGGCTCGCCCTGCCAGGAAATCGGCATCGGTACTCGCCATGGCCGACAGCTCATTGGCGGCGAGCTGGTATTCGATGCTGCTGCGCGGGCCGGTGGCCAGCACCTGGCGAAATGCGCGGCGCGCACCCGCCTTGTCGGCGGCGGCAAGCCGTACGGCGCCGATGTAGTACCACGCTTCCGCCAACGCCATTTCGCGCAGCGGCCCCGTCAGCGTTTCGGCGGCGGCCAGCAATTGCGCGGCGTCCGTTTCCCCTGCCAGCAGCCGGCCAATGGGCGCCGGCCACCCCGTGTTGACCGGGAACGCCAGGTTGTTGCGCAGCGCGTCCGGCAGCTCCACCCCGGCCCGCCGCAGCAGTGCCGCATGGCGCAACCGGCTGGATATGGTGGCGGTGCCCGCGGATTCGAGGGCGCCGGCGTACCTGGACGCGGCCTTCACCGCGGCCGCCTTGTCCCCGGCGAACAGCAGCCCCCATGCCAGATACAGGTGCAAGGGGTCATCGGGCTCGCGCAGCACGTCGGCGAAACCGCCAGCCGCGACCTGCGCGCCCGCGCCATCCATGAACGACAGTATCGCGCGGCAGCGCCGCGCCTCCTCGCTGTTGCCACGGCGTGCCAGTTCCGCGCGCACGGCGGTAGCCACCTCGGCCTGTCCGTCGTAGGAATATTCGCCTGCCAGCGCCTGCGAGACGGCCGCCGCGCAGAGGGTGGCATCGTCCAGCGCATCGTTCCGTGACGGACGCTTCGTCGGCGCTTTCGAGGCGGCCGTGGCCGACAGCGCGGCGCGGTAGGCCAGGCCCTGCAGCGGCTCCGGCACCAGCGAGGCCTTGCCGATGGAGAAGGACGTGATCTGCGCTTCGGCGAGCCGGGTTGCCTGCTCGTGCAGGGCCTGCATGCCACCCGGTGCAACCTGGGCGCCCGTCACCCGATAATCCGCTTCGTAGCGCAGCACGTTGCCACGCAACAGATAGTCATGCCGGTATCGGAAAGACGGGCCATCGATGGCGAACGCACCGGGAATGTCGTTGAGCCGTGCCGCCGCGGGCCACGTCACGCTCAGCGTATGCCGCCCGTGCGACGGCCCCGACGGCACGAACGGATAGTTGCGGACGAGCTTGTCCGGGATGTCCAGCGTGCCGGCGACGAGCTTGTTCTCGATCGCGAGCTCATACAGCCCGTCCACCAGCGTGACCGGCTTCGGCAGCGTCAGTTCGGCGTTCAGTTCGTACCGCTCGCCATAGTCCTTCAAGGTGGGCACCGACCGCAGCGCCACCCCCGGATAGCGCTTCTCGTAGAGCTCCAGCACGTGCCTGCGCAGCGACGCCGCATTCATCGCCGCAAAGTGGCGCCGCATCGCCGCGGCGGCATCGCCACGGTACTCGCGGCGGGCGTGCAGGGTTGCCGGGCCGTCGAACCGTTCGATCACGAACGCCTCGTCGACCAGGAAATCCACGGTATCGCGCGGCGGCGGCAGCGTGACCAGGGCCGCTGCCGCGGGTGCGGCCAGCAGGCCTTGTGCAGCCGGCAGCGGCACCGGCAATGCTTCCAGCGCCTCGACCTGCCCGGTGGCCGTCGGATCCACGTAATGCTCCTTGCCATCGAGGGTGAGCCGCACGATCACGTGATCGAAGGCGCCCGGCGACGGCAGCAGCCGGGCCGGCACCAGCGGACTGCCGGCGGAAACCAGCACCGGCATCGCGTCGATGCCCTGCAGGCGCAGGAGGCTGACCAGCAGATAGGCCTTGTCCTTGCAGTCGCCGAAGCGGCTCTTGAGGACTGCGTCCGGCGCGCGCGGGCGATGGCTGTTCTCGCCGATCGCCACGCTGAAATAGCGTACTTCGTTCTGTACCCAGCGCAGCGCGGCGGCGGCACGCACGGCTTTGGATGGGTCCGCCGACAGCTCGCGCGCCAGCGCCGCCAGGCCGGGCGACGCCGCAGGCGCCGGGAACAGCGCGGCCGCCCATTCGGACACCGCACGCCAGTCCTGGAATTCGCTGAATTGCAGTGATCTGCCCGGCTGGTACTCCGGCGGCATGCCGGGCTCCCACTCCAGTTCGTCGATGGCGCGCTGCTCGAACACCAGCCTTTCATCGTCGCCGGAGTGTTCGATGCGGACCGGCACCGCAGCGGTGCGGAAGTCGCCGTTCTGGCGCCAGGCCAAGGCACGCTTGCGCGGATGGGTGATCACCAGGCGGCGATGTTCCGCGGGAACGGTCGCATCCCAGGCAAACGTATCGAACCAGCGCGCCCCGAACACGGGATTGTGCCCCGCGACCGTATAGCGGAGCAGCAAGGTATCGCCCACCCTGACGTCGGGCAGCAGCATCTGCAGCGTGCGCACGCCGCCGTACATGCCCTGGCCCCGCAGGTTCTCGCTGTCCAGCAGTCGCAGGTCGACCTTGCCGGCCTGGTCGAGCGTCTTGCCATCGCGCAAGATCGCGACCTGATGCAGCTGCAAGGTCTGGTAGCTGGGCAGGTAATCGATCCCGAACTGCCCGATGGCCTGCAGCGCCTGCTGGTCGTTGACCTGGATCGCGCTGGTGATGTGGGTCGACACTTCGCGATCCAGCCTGACCTGGGTATCGGCCAGCCTGATGACCGCCGCATCCTTGCGCACTGTTTCGGGAACCGGTGGCATCGGCAGGACCCACGCCGGCACGGGAGTGAACCGGCTGAACGAGCGGTCCTGTTGCTGGGCGGGCTTGCCGGGGGCGCCGATGGCGGAAGTGCCATGGGCCAGGGTCAATGCGGCAAGCAGTATGCCGAGGAAGTGAAACATGATGTCCAACACGCGTATTGTCGAGTTGGAAATTATAGTTCATGTAATTTCCTTATGGAATTTTTGATTCTCCCGAAATCCGCGTCCACTGGACCGGCCAGGCAAGCACGCGCCGGGCAGCCGAGAACTTACCGCGCATGCTTCAGCGCATGCGCCGCTTCCTTCAGCAGCGCATTGGCGCGCCCACTGGCCCCTTCGTCACGCGCCATCTGCGCCAGTTGCTGCAGTGCCGCGGCATGGCCCAGCGCGGCGGCCCGTTCCAGCCACGCGCGGCCGGCAACGGCATCGGCGGGGCCGCCCTCGCCCGCGATGCGTATGTTGGCCAGCACGAACATCGCTTCCGGCACGCCGCCCCGCGCGGCCTGTTCCAGCCAGGCCGCGGCGGCGATGCTGTCCGGCTCGGTGCCCTTGCCATTGCGGACCATCAGCCCGGCCGACCACGCCGCGCGGGGATCGCCGGCGCGCGCGGCGTCGGTAAAATCGGCCAGCGCCTGCGGCCAGCCGGCGGGCGGCCCAGGCAGCGCGGCCCGGGCAGCGGCCAGGTCGGCCGCGCCGGCTGGCAGGGCAACCACCAGCAGCAGCGCCGCCGCCGCCATGCTCCGCAGCTTCATCGGGCCAGGTCGATCGCGTACAGCGCGTAGCCCTTGCCGCCGCCATCGTCGGCGCGCAGTTCGCGCACGTTCGTCAGGCCGGCTTCGCGGGCCAGCGCTTCCTTGCCGGGCGCCGAGCGGAAGACCACCGGGCCGCGCGTCACGACCGGCGCGAAGCGCCAGCTGCGGCTGCTGCCGTGGGTAGCGCGGGTCAGCTGCCCCTGCTTGCGGATGTACTCGATCAGCACATCGCGGTTGTTGTCCGGCGCGGCCACCACCGTGCTGCTGCCGTCCAGCCCCGGGAACGCGCCGCCGCCGCTGGCCCGGTAATTGTTGGTCGCCACCAGGAACTGCTGGCCCGGCGCCACCGGCGCACCGCGAAAGCGCAGGTTCCGGACGCGCTTGCCGGGCGGCTGCGTGATGTCGATCTCGTAGCGCAGATCGTCGCTGGCCGGCATGTCGAAGTTATAGCCGGGGAAGCCGGTATCGACCAGTTCCTGCGGCGCTGTCTGCCGCGGGTCGATCGTGTTGAAGCGCCCCGCCGCCTTTTCCAGCCATGCCTGCAAGCCGGTGCCGCTCACCTGCACGCCGTACAGCGCGTTGGGATACAGGTACAGGTCGGCCGCGTTGTTCAGCGCGATGCCGCCAGCCGGCACGTCCGTGTAGTCGGTCACGCCGGCCGTTCCGCTCTTGAACGGCGACGACACCGACAGCACCGGCAGGTGCGCCAGCTGCGGCAGGTTGGCCTTCACATAGTCGCGCAGGTAGGCCGCCTGCGCCTGGTTGACGACCTGGATCGCGCTGACATCGCCCGCGTCGGCGAAATAGGTCGACATGCGGAAGTCGGTCTTGCCGACCGGCGTCTTCACATAGGCGATGGTGGCCTGGTGCTCGGCCTCGACCAGCGGCGCGATGGCCGGATCGCCAGCGACCGCGTCGCGGCCCGTGCCGATCGGCCGCGCCTCGACCGTGGTGCCTTCCCGGTCGACCACCCATGCCTTGCCGTCCCACGCCAGCGACAGCCCGATCACTCCCAGGTGCTTGCCCCACAGCCCCGCTATCACGGTGGGCACGCCATGCACCAGGCCCTTGGCCTTGTCCACGCCGGGCAGGTCGAACTGCGGCACGGTACTGGCCGCGTTCGGGAATACCTCGTGCGAGTGGCCGATCAGCATGGCATCGATGCCCGGCACGCGGGCCAGGTGCCAGCTGCCGTTTTCCATGGTCGGCGAATACGGCGCGGCATCCAGGCCGCCATGCGAGATCGCCACCACGATGTCCGCCCCTTCCTTGCGCATCGCCGGGATGTAGCGCTGCGCCGTTTCGCGCACGCCCTCTGTGACCACCTTGCCTTCCAGCCAGCGCTTGTCCCAGGTGAGGATGGTGGGCGGCGTGAAGCCGATGATGCCGACCCGCAGCGTGGCGGGCACCCGCCGCCCGTCCGGCGCGGTGGCGGTGACGCGCTTGTCGATGATCGCGTAGGGCCTGAACAGCGGCTGGCCCGACTTCACGCTGACCACGTTGGCCAGCACCTGCGGGAAGGCCGGGCCGGCGCAGCGCTTGCCGGGCGTGACACCCTCGACATCGAACTGGCTGCCGGAGACCTGGTTCAGGTAGGCCAGGCCATAGTTGAAGTCATGGTTGCCGATGCCGCTGCCGTCGTAGCCCAGCGCGTTGAACGCTTTATAGATGGCCAGCGTGGCGGCGCAGCCGAGCGGCTGCACGACGGCCTGGTAATCCGACAGTGCCGTGCCCTGGATCGTGTCGCCGTTATCGAGCAGCACGTTGTCCGGAAATTGCGCGCGCGCCCGGGCGATCAGCGTGGCGGTGCGCTCCAGGCCGATCGACGGGTCGGGCGCCAGCTTGTAGTAATCGTAGCTGGCGACATTGCCGTGCAGGTCCGTCGTCTCGAGGATGGCCACGGTGGCGCGGCTGCCCACCGGCACGCCGGAAGGCAGGACCGTGCAGCCGGCCAGCACGAGCGGCAGGGAAATCAGGACCAGGTTTTTCATTGCTGAAACAGGAAGGGAAATAGCCATCATACGCAACGGACAGGCGCCCGGACAAGTGGTGCCGATGCCGGGCCGGCTGCCGCAAGCACGCTTGGCCGGGGCATCGACGGGGCGACCGGCACGACGACGAACAGTTACAAAACCGATCAGCAAAACCTTTACATCATGTTACTCTGGGCGCCGAACCACCCAAGGCTGCATGCAGACAATCCACCAGTAGCACTACCCCATAGGCCATCATGACACTGAACCATCTTCTGGGCACTACCGCGGTCGCAACGGCTTTCCTGTTCAGCGGGACCGCAAACGCCGAGCTGTACCAGTTCACCATCACGGGTAACTATGCCGCGACCTGGCAACTCGACAGCGACGTGGAACCCGATGTGAATATCGAAGAACTTGGCATCACTTACCGTGACGTCGCCGGCCTGTACAGCGGTGCACTTTCCGGCTATGCGCACGTCACGTTCTTCTATCTCGGTTTCGGCGGTGGCCTCAGCCTGGAAGACAGCGTGAACGGGGAGTACCTGCTGATCACGGATGGCCCGCAACTCTACACCGGCAACGGCTTTACCGCGTCGTTCGAGCCCGGCACCTACACGTTGACCGATTACCAGGGCAACAATGAGTCGCTACTTACGATCTCGGCGGTACCAGAACCGGCGACCTACGGCATGCTGCTGGCCGGCATGGGCTTGCTGGGCATCGCGCTGCGCCGCCGGCGGCAGTGACGACCAATTTCGCCAGATAGCCTGGTGGTGTGCAGTGCCGTGGCGCTCTTGCAACCAAAAAATGAAGTATGCGCCAGCTCAGCAGTCTCACCCGGCAATGCCACCACAATCGGCCTCCCGTCGGCTTGCCGATCAATTCATGCAGGTTATATGTCAGACAAGACCTGGTGGCCACGCATCGCCGCCGCGGGGGTTCCGTGCCATGCCCTCGCCGTGTACTGGCTCGACCGGTCCGACCTGTCCGGACCGCTGGTCGACGCCATCCTGATGCCCGCCATGCTGGCGCTGATCTTCAGCACCGTGTTGCTGAAACCGTTCGGGCTGACCACAGGCGGCTGGTTCGACATGCCGACCGACATCGGTTGCCTGCTGGCGATCGCTGTGTATGCGATTGCCGCATGGGGCGTGGTGCGGCTGCTCACGCTCTGGCGCTGAGTTCCGCGCGGTGCCGTCCGGCGAGCCCGTGCGGGCCCGCGGGCGGCGCCGCCATACCTTGCGTGAGGTATAATCCAAGGTTTGATCGCCCTCTAAAGAGACAGAAAAACCATGGAAGCAGAACGCATCAATTCCCTCGCCGCCCAGCTCGCAGACCTGACGGCCCGCGAGAACGAACTTCGGAGGTATCTTTGACTTCGATGTGAAGTCGGAGAAACTGGAACAACTGAACGCCGAACTGGAAGATCCGGCGGTCTGGAACGACCCGAAGAAAGCCCAGGACATGGGCCGCGAAAAGAAAGGCCTGGAAGCCATCGTCGACACGCTGACGAAGGCGAAAAGCGACCTGGCCGACATGGCCGAGCTGTTCGCGATGGGCAAGGAAGAAGGCGATGACGACACGCTCGAAGCGGTGATCGCCGATACCGCGGAAATCGCCAAGGTCATCGAAGGCCTGGAATTCCGCCGCATGTTCAACAACCCGATGGACCCGAACAACTGCTTCATCGACATCCAGGCCGGCGCCGGCGGTACCGAAGCGCAGGACTGGGCCTCGATGCTGCTGCGCCAGTACCTGCGCTATTGCGAACGCAAGGGCTTCAAGGTCGAGGTGATGGAACAATCCGACGGTGAAGTCGCCGGCATCAAGACCGCCACGCTGAAGGTCGAGGGCGACTACGCCTATGGCCACCTGCGCACCGAGACCGGCGTGCACCGCCTGGTGCGCAAGTCGCCGTTCGACAGCGCCAACGGCCGCCACACGTCGTTCACCTCGCTGTTCGTGTATCCGGAAGTGGATGACTCGATCGAGATCGAGATCAATCCGGCCGACCTGCGCATCGACACGTACCGCGCATCCGGCGCCGGCGGCCAGCACATCAACAAGACCGACTCCGCGGTGCGCCTGACGCACGCGCCGTCCGGCATCGTCGTGCAGTGCCAGAACGACCGCTCGCAGCACCGCAACAAGGCCGAGGCGATGGAAATGCTGAAGGCCAAGCTGTTCGAGCAGGAACTGCGCAAGCGCATGAGCGAGCAGCAGAAGCTGGAAGACTCCAAGACCGACGTGGGCTGGGGCCACCAGATCCGTTCCTACGTGCTGGACCAGTCCCGCATCAAGGACCTGCGCACCGGCTTCGAGACCGGCAACACGAAGAACGTGCTGGACGGCGACCTGGACGACTTCATCGCCGCCTCGCTGAAGCAAGGGGTGTGACGCATGAGTCACCAAGCGCCCCGCGCGTTCATCTTCGACATGGATGGCACGATCGTCGACAACATGGCCTTCCACACGAAATCGTGGGTGGCCTTCTTCGAGCGGCGCGGCCATGCGATCGACGCGGACGACTTCTTCCGCGCGACGGCCGGCCGCCAGGGCCATGAAATCATGCGCACCTACCTGGGCGCCGGGCTGACCACCGAAGACACCGTGCTGCTCGACGCCGAGAAGGAAGAGCTGTACCGCGAGCTGTACGCGCCGCACCTGGAAACGGTGGCCGGCTTCGACCAGTTCATCGAAACCGCGCAGGAGCAGGACGTGCGCCTGGCCGTGGCCACGGCCGCGCCGCCCGCCAACATCGTGTTCACGCTCGATGGCCTGGACCTGCGCCGCCACTTCGACGCCGTGGTCGGCGCCGCCGATGTCGCACGTGGCAAGCCGAATCCCGACGTGTTCCTGCTGGCGGCCGAACGCTGCGGCGTGGCGCCGGAGCACTGCATCGTGTTCGAGGATGCCCCGCTGGGCGTGGAAGCCGCACGCCGCGCCGGCATGCGCGCCGTGGTGCTGACCACCACGCTGCCGGCCGAGGCGTTCGCCGAGTTCGACAACGTGATCCGCATGGCGCGCGACTTCACGGAACTGGACATCGACGCCCTGTTCGAGACCACCAACAACATTCAACAAGCACAGTAACCATGACGACCGAAAACCAAGCGGAACCCCAGGACCAGGTGCCGGGCCAGGACGATAACAAGATCATCGCCGAGCGCCGTGCCAAGCTGGCCGCCATCCGCGAACAGGGCATCGCCTTCCCGAACGACTTCCGCCCCGAGCACAAGGCCGCCGACCTGCAGGCGCAATATGCCGGCAAGTCGCGCGAAGAGCTGGAAGCCGAACCCGTGCCGGTGGTGCTGGCCGGCCGCATGATGCTCAAGCGCGAAGCGGGCAAGAAAGCCGCTTTCGCCACGCTGCAGGATTCGTCCGGCAAGGCCTGCGACGGCCGCATCCAGATCTACGTGACGCTGGACGCGACGGGCGAGGCCGCGATGGAAGCGTTCCGCAGCTACGACCTGGGCGACATCCTGGGCGTGAAGGGCACGCTGTTCAAGACCAAGACCGACGAACTGACGGTCAAGGTTTCCGAGCTGCGCCTGATCACCAAGTCGCTGCGCCCGCTGCCCGACAAGTTCCACGGCCTGGCCGACCAGGAAACCAAGTACCGCCAGCGCTACGTGGACCTCATCATGAACGAGGAAACCCGCCGCACGTTCAAGGCCCGCACCGCCGCCATCTCGTCGATCCGCCGCTTCATGCAGGACAACGAGTTCATGGAAGTGGAAACGCCGATGCTGCACGCCATCCCGGGCGGCGCGGCGGCCAAGCCGTTCGTCACGCACCACAACGCGCTGGACATGGAGATGTACCTGCGCATCGCGCCGGAGCTGTACCTGAAGCGCCTGGTCGTGGGCGGCTTCGACCGCGTCTTCGAGATCAACCGCAACTTCCGCAACGAAGGCGTGTCGATCCGTCACAACCCCGAGTTCACGATGCTGGAGTTCTACGCCGCGTACACGGACTACCAGTGGATCATGAACTTCACCGAGGCGGTGATCCGCCAGGCGGCCGTCGATGCGCACGGCTCGGCGGTGCTGACCTACGGCGGCCGCGAACTGGACCTGTCGAAACCGTTCCACCGGCTGACGATCGTCGGCGCGATCAACAAGTTCGCCCCGCACTACACGAACGAGCAGCTCGATGACGCGGAGTTCATCAAGGCCGAACTGAAGAAGTTCGGCGTGAAGCCGCATGCGCACTCGGGCCTGGGCGCGCTGCAGCTGGCGCTGTTCGAGGAAACCGCCGAAGCGCAACTGTGGGAGCCGACATTCATCATCGACTATCCGGAAGAAGTCTCGCCGCTGGCGCGCGCCTCCGACACCCGCAAGGGCATCACCGAACGCTTCGAGCTGTTCATGGTGGGCCGCGAGATCGCCAACGGCTTCTCGGAGCTGAACGACGCGGAAGACCAGTCGGCACGCTTCCTGTCGCAGGTGGCGGCCAAGGAAGCCGGCGACGACGAGGCGATGTACTACGACGCCGACTACATCCGCGCGCTGGAATACGGCATGCCGCCGGCCGGCGGCTGCGGCATCGGCATCGACCGCCTGATCATGCTGCTGACCGACTCGCCGAACATCCGCGACGTGCTGCTGTTCCCGCACCTGCGCAAGGAAGACTGATCTTTCTTCGCTCCCCTGAAAACGCGCGGCTTCCACCGCGCGTTTTTTTATGGCGCTGCTATCGAAGCTACGGTGTTCGCCTGCGCGCTTCCCTCCTCAAAAACCATTCGTCCTTTTCCCTGTTTTCGCATTGCTCCTGAAATCGTTTTCAGCTAGCCTGCCGTAGCCTCGACAATCACGCTCCGGAGACAGCACGTGACGAACCAATCCCGCCGCAACGCCTTCAAGACCATCCTCGCCAGCACCGCCGCCCTTCCCGCCGCGCAGGTGCTCGGCCAGCCAGCCACACCGTCCCGGCCAGACCCGGCGACGGCGACCGCCACGGCCACCTGGGCACGCGGCATCGAAGGCCAGCGCAAGGCCGACCTGGGCGACGGCCGGTACGTCAACCCGATCGTCTCCGGCGACCATCCGGATCCCACGATCCTGAAGGACGGCGGCGATTACTACATGACGTTCTCGTCGTTCTTCTCCTACCCCGGCATTGTCATCTGGCATTCCACCGACCTGGTGAACTGGGCGCCGGTGGGGCCGGCCCTGAGGAAACCACTGGGCACGATCTGGGCTCTGGACCTGTGCAAACACGACGGCCGCTATTTCATCTATATCCCCGCCGCGCCGGACGGCAATACCTGGTCGATCTACGCCATCTGGGCGGACCGCATCGAAGGACCGTGGAGCGACCCGGTCGACCTGAAGATCGCCGGCTGCATCGACCCGGGCCACATCGTCGGCGAGGATGGCAAGCGCTACCTGTTTGTCAACGGCATCCGCAAGATCCGCCTCACCGACGATGGCCTGGCCACCGACGGCAAGCTGGAAGAAGCCTATAAACCGTGGCGCTATCCGGAAGACTGGGTGGTCGAGAACTTCGCGCCGGAAGGGCCCAAGCTGCTGCGGCGTGGCGACTGGTTCTATCTGGTGACGGCGGTGGGCGGCACGGCCGGCCCGGTGACCGGCCACATGGTGATTGCCGCGCGGTCGAAGTCGGTGCACGGTCCCTGGGAACACTGCCCGCGCAACCCGCTGGTGCGTACCACCAGCACAAGCGAGCCTTGGTGGTCGCGCGGCCACGCCACGCTGGTCGAAGGTCCGGCCGGCGACTGGTGGATGGTCTACCACGGCTACGAAAACGGTTACCGCACGCTGGGCCGCCAGACCTTGCTGGAACCGGTCGAATGGATGGACGACGGCTGGTTCCGCGCGCGCGGCGGCGACCTGTCGCAGCCGCTGCCGAAACCACGCGGCAAGGATGGGCGGCACATCGAGGCGGGCCGCAACGGGCAACCGCTGTCCGACGATTTCACGCGCGACCGCTTCGGCATGCAGTGGAGCTTCCACGACCCGAAGCCGGACGACATGGACCGCGCGCGCTACCTGAACCCCGGCCTGCGCATCCAGGGCAAGGGCACGTCGCCGGCCGATAGCGCGCCACTGACGTGCGGCGTGGGCGACCGTTCGTACCAGGCCGACGTCACGCTGGAACTGGAAAACCAGGCCGAAGCGGGCCTGCTGCTGTTCTACAACCACAAGGCTTTCGTCGGCGTGGGCTTCGCGCCGGATGCGATCAAGACCTGGGAATACGCCGAGGAACAGCCGTGGATGCGGGTCAAGCGCGCGACGAGGAGCGTGCGGGTGCGGCTGACCAACGCGGAGAACGTGGTCACCTTCCATTACTCGTACGATGGGGGAAGGAGCTGGCTGCTGCACGGGCTGCGCATGGAAGTATCCGGCATCCACCACAACGTGTTCGGGGGCTTCCTCAGCCTGAAGGTCGGCATCTATTGCGTTGGCGATGGCGCGGTGACGCTGCGCGATTTCCGCTACCGCGCGTTGTGACACCACGCAGCGCGAACTGAAACCGGTCACAGGCCTAGTGCCGCTTAGGTCAGCACTACTCGACACATTGAAGCGCATGCATTCACCCCAACAGCGAAGGGCTGGGGTCAGACCCGGCGGGGTGAAGCAGGGGTTTCGCGAAGCATGCTTCGCGCCTGCGGAACGGTGCTGGCATGCAGGCCAGCATTCCTTCCTGACCCCGGTATCTGCACTTGGGTGGGCCTAATAAAGCGGCACTGATGACAGCTCCGATAATCCTGGAATGTTCCCAAAAACCGGTGTCCGACACTTTTCCCGGAGCAACCGCCCGGGAAAAATGTCCGACACCAGGCCTGTCACTGGCTCTGCTGCTTTACATCACCACGCGGTAGCACGGCACATACGCCTTGCCCGGCAACTTCATCCGGCTTTGCGCGACGAACGATGCCAGCAGCCGGTCCATCGGTTCCATGATGGACGGGTCGCCGTGGATCTCGAAATTGCCGTGCGCCTCGATGGCGCGGATGCCGTCGGCCTTCACGTTGCCGGCCACCACGCCGGAGAACGCGCGCCGCAGGTGCGCGGCCAGCACGTGCACCGGCTGGTTCCTGTGCAGCTTCAGGTTGCGCATGTTTTCATGGCTGGGCGCGAACGGGCGCTGGAATTCCTCGTCGATGTGCAGCGCCCAGTTGAAGTAATAGGCATCGCTGCGCGCCTTGCGGTACTCGCGCACCTGCTTGATCCCTTCCTGCATTTCGCGGGCCACCGATTCCGGATCGTCGACGATGATCTTGTAGCGCTTCTGCGCCTGCTCGCCCAGCGTGATGCCGATGAACTCGTTGATCTGCGCGAAGTACTCGCGCGACGATTCCGGTCCCGTGAAGATCAGCGGGAACGGGATCTCGGCGTTGTCCGGATGGAGCAGGATGCCCAGGATGTACAGGATCTCCTCCGCCGTTCCCGCGCCGCCCGGGAACACGATGATGCCGTGGCCGGTGCGCACGAAGGCTTCGAGGCGCTTCTCGATGTCCGGCATGATCACCAGGTCGTTGACGATCGGGTTCGGCGATTCGGCGGCGATGATGCCCGGCTCGGTGATGCCCAGGTAGCGGCCATTGACGAAGCGCTGCTTGGCATGGCCGATGGTGGCGCCCTTCATCGGGCCCTTCATCGCGCCGGGGCCGCAGCCGGTGCAGATATCCAGTGCGCGCAGGCCCAGTTGATAACCGACTTCCTTTGAATAGTTATATTCAGCGCGGTTGATCGAGTGGCCGCCCCAGCACACCACCAGGTTCGGGTTGGTCTGCGGCCGCAGCACGTTCGCATTGCGCAGGATATGGAATACGGCATCGGTAATGCCTTCCGTGCGCGACAGGTCGAATTTCGGGTTATCGGTGACTTCGTTACTGACGAAGACGATATCGCGCAGCACCGCGAACAGGTGTTCGTGAATACCCTTGATCATCTTGCCGTCCACGAATGCGATGGCCGGCGCGCCTTTTATCTCCAGCTTGATGCCGCGCTCGCGCTGCAGGATGTTGATATCGAAGGACTGGTAGCGATCCAGCAGTTCCTTGCCGTCGTCGATGGTGCTGCCGCAATTGAGCACGGCAAGCGCGCATTGGCGGAAAGTCTTGTAAAGCCCGCCCTTGCCGGTGTCGAGCAGCTTGACCACTTCCGCTTTCGACAGTACTTCGAGCTTGCCTTCCGGTGAAATCAGAGTATCGACAAAACCTTGTTCCATGGTGCGACCATCCTTTATTGAATTAATACGTATTGCCCCTCTATTAGCGTCAATATACGACATCGCGGCGCCAGGAGGATTGCAATCTTTTCAAACGAACCATATTGCTGCGTCGCAGCACAGGAAGCCGTCGACAATTCCGGGCGCTCCATTACAATGGCGACTTTTTTTCAGGAGATGCCGCATGAGCGGTTCAAGCAAGGCAGTAGACACGGCCATCCCCGAATTCAAACAGATTTTGGGGCATCCCGCTCCACTGTGGATGTTGTTCATGACGGAGTTCTGGGAACGCTTCGCGTTCTACGGCATCCGTTGGGCGCTGGTGCTGTATATCGTCGCCCAATTCCACGGTGGCGCGGCTTCCGGGGAGGCCGACGCAAACCTCACCTATGGTTCGTATCTCGCGCTCGTCTATGCGGCGGCGCTGTTCGGCGGCTATGTAGCCGACCGCGTGCTCGGCTACCAGCGTTCCATCCTCGTCGGTGCTGCCTTCATGGCGGCCGGCCTGTTCATGATCGCCGTTCCCGATCCCACCATCTTCAAGGTGGGTCTGGCCACCATCATCACCGGTAATGGCCTGTTCAAGCCGAACATCTCGACGATGGTCGGCAAGCTGTATGCGGCGGCCGATTCGCGGCGCGACAGCGGCTTCACGATCTTCTACATGGGCATCAACGCGGGCGCCTTCGTCGCCCCGATCCTGACCCAGTACCTGGCCCAGTATGTCTTCAATACCGGCGACATCCCCGACTACAAGGTGGTGTTCATCGCTTCCGGCATCGGCATGCTGATTTCGCTGGTGTGGTTCTTCATCGGCCGCAAGGGCCTGCAGGGCATCGGCATGCCGGAAGCGCAGGCGGCCAGCCCGGCCCGCGTGCTGTACGTGATCGCCGGCTGCCTGGCCACGATCCCTGTCGTGTTCGCGCTGCTGGCCGTGGGCGCGCAGCAGCTGCAGGGCGTGCTGACCGTGCTGTTCATCCTGCTGGCGGTGATGCTGCTGGTGGAAGGCTACCGCAACGGCCCCGTGGCGCGCGACAAGGTCTGGGCGATGATGATCATCTTCGCCTTCAACATCCTGTTCTGGATGTTCTTCGAACAGGCCGGCAGCTCGTTCACCTTCCTGGCCGAGAACATCGTCAACCGCTCCTTCGGCGAATGGATCTTCCCGACCGCCTGGTTCCAGAGCGTGAACTCGATCGCCATCATCACCTGCGCACCGGTCATCGCGGCGATCTGGATCTATACCGCCCGGCGCAACGTGGAACCGTCGATCCCGCGCAAGTTCGGCCTGGGCCTGATCTTCAACGGCCTGGCCTTCCTGCTGCTGGTGTTCGCGCTGAAGACCCTGGTGGTCGACGGCAAGATCCCGTTCTGGACGCTGTTCATGGTCTACGTGATCCAGTCCATCGGCGAACTGTGCCTGTCGCCGATCGGCCTGTCGATGGTGACGAAGCTGGCGCCGACCCGCCTGGTCGGCCTGGGCATGGGCGGCTGGTTCCTGTCGACCGGCATCGGCAACAACCTGTCCGGCATCTTCGCCTCGCACGTCTCCGGCGAGTCGGGCATGTCGGTGGAATCGGCGCTGTCCGGCTACAACTTCGGTTTCTGGTCGCTGGTGATCGGCGGCGTGCTGCTGTTCCTGCTGGCACCGCTGATCCAGAAGCTGATGCATGGCGTGAAGTGACATTCGCCATCCCGGTATGAGAACGGCGGCCCGCGGGCCGCCGTTTTTTATTCTGCCTGCGCTTTCGCTTGCGTTTTCGCCAGCGCCGCTGCCGGGTGGGTCGTCAGCCAGGCATCCAGTTGGGCCGCCGCACCGGCCGGCAGGTGCAAGCCCAGCTTGGTGCGCCGCCACAGGATATCCTCGGCCGTCACGGCCCATTCGTGCCGGCGCAGGTAATCCAGCTCCGCCTCGTACAACCCCGGCAAGACCTGTTCGCCCATGTCCGCCATCGATGCCCGGCCCTGCAGCAGCGTATGGATGCGCGTGCCGTAAGCCCTGGCATAGCGCGCGATCAGCGGGCAGTCGAGCCAGTCGTACTGCACCTGCAGGCGCGAGCGCCAGCCGTCGAACTCGAGCACCGACCGGCTTTGCGGCACGGCGCCGAACAGGTCGCCGCCCGGCAGGCAGGCACCCGCCGTCCAGGCGCCGGCCCGGTGATCGAGCGCCTTGCACAGCAGGTCGGCGCCCTCTTCCGCCAGCTTCCGGTAAGTCGTCAGCTTGCCGCCGAAGACCGTCAGCAGCGGCGCATCGCCGGGCTGCGCGCCGCCATCGAGCTGCAGCCGGTAGTCCCGGGTAACGGCGCTGGCGCGCGCCGATGCGTCGTCCAGCAGTGGACGAACGCCCGCGAAGCTCCACACCACGTCCGCCGGCGCGACCGGGGTGCGGAAATAGTGGCTGGCCACCGCGCACAGGTAGCGGATCTCTTCGGGGGCGATCGCCACGGCAGCGGGATCGCCGCTGTACTCGACATCGGTGGTGCCGATCAGCGTGAAATCCCGCTCGTACGGAATGGCGAAGACGATGCGGCCATCGGTGTGCTGGAACAGGTAGGCATCGTCGTGGTCGAACAGGCGGCGCACCACGATGTGGCTGCCCTTGACGAGCCGCAGCCGCGTGGGCTGTTTCACCGAACCCTGCGCGCTGTCGAGGAAGGCGGCGGCCCATGGCCCGGCCGCGTTGACGATGGCGCGCACGGCGATCTGCTTGGTCGTGCCGTCGGCCTTGCGCAGCGTGACACGCCAGGCACCGTTGTCGCGGCGCGCTTCGGTGCAGGCGGTGCGCGTGAGGATGCACGCGCCTTTCTGCGCCGCGTCCACCGCGTTCAGCACCACCAGGCGCGCATCGTCGACCCAGCCATCCGAATACACGAAGGCCCGGCCGAGCGCCGGCTTCAGGGCGCGGCCGGCCGGGTGGTCCGCCAGCTGCACGCTGGCGGAACCCGGCAGCAGCTCGCGGCGCGCCAGCCGGTCATACAGGAACAGCCCGGCGCGAATCAGGGCCGCCGACCGCTGCCCCGTATGCGGCATCACGAAACGCATCGGGCGTATCACGTGGGGCGCGGCGCGCAGCAGCACTTCGCGCTCGGCCAGCGCCTTGCGCACCAGGCCGAACTCGTAATGTTCCAGGTAGCGCAAGCCGCCATGGATCAGCTTTGTAGACGCCGACGAGGTGTGCGCGGCCAGGTCGTCGCGCTCGCACAGCGCCACGCACAGGCCGCGGCCCGCCACGTCGCGGGCGATACCCGCGCCATTGATGCCGCCTCCCACCACCAACACGTCGCAATCGACGTCCCGCCTTGCCGCTGCCATCGGATCCCCGGCTCACTCAATTTCTATGAAGATACGACAGTTACATGGACTGGGCAAGCAGCGCGCGTCCCGCCGGCTGGCCGATGCTCACTCCCGGGCCGTTTTCCGCTTGCGCTTCCTGACGGTCTCGGATTGCTCCTGCGTGGGTTTGATGGCGGGCGGCGGTGCCACCGGCAGCGGAAAGCCCAGGAAGACCATCACCAGCAAGACCGGCAAGAGCACGTAGAACAGCGGGCGTTTCCAGTGGAGTTTGGATTTGAGCATGGCGCCTACGTCGATGCGGCCGGGCCGTTTTCAAGAGCCGGCATGCAGTTTCGACAAGCGATGTGGCGCCGGCGCCACTGCCGGGGATGCGATTACGCTGGTCTATAATGGCCCGCGCATTCGTCGCCCCGCAACAGAGGAAACCCAAGTCTTGAGCAATCTCCCTTCCTGGCTGAACCGCCGCAACGCCGCCATCGCCGCCATCGCCACCCTGGGCGCGAGCGTGCTGGCGGCCCTTCTCCTGCTGGCCTACCTGTTCCTGATCGTGCGCCCGCGCCTGCCGGAACTCGATGCCGTCATCGACTACAAGCCGAAGATCCCGCTGCGCGTCTACACGGCGGACAAGGTGCTGATCGGCGAGTTCGGCGAGGAGCACCGCGACTTCGTGCCGGTGGCGCAGATGCCGGACATGATGAAGAAGGCCGTGCTGGCGATCGAGGACACGCGCTTCTACGAACACGGCGGGGTCGACTGGCTGCGCGTGCCCGGCTCGGTCAAGGCCAACCTGTCGGGCAGCTTCCGCCAGGGCGGCTCGACGATCTCGATGCAGGTGGCGCGCAACTTCTACCTGACCCGCGAGAAGGTCATCTCCCGCAAGCTCAATGAAGTGATGCTGGCCTACAAGATCGAGGACGCGCTGACGAAGGACCAGATCCTCGAGCTGTACATGAACCAGATCTACCTGGGCCAGCGCACCTTCGGTTTCGGCGCGGCCGCGCAGACCTACTTCGACAAGCCGCTGAAGGACCTGTCGGTCGCCGAGATCGCGATGCTGGCCGGGCTGCCGAAGAATCCGGCGCGCCATAATCCGATCACCAACTTCAAGCGGGCCACCTTGCGCCAGCAGGTGGTGCTGCGCCGCCTGCTCGATGTCGGCTACATCACCGAAGCGCAGTACCGCAAGGCCCGCGCGGAAAAACTGCGCATCAGCAGCAAGGGCCAGGACTTCGCCACCCATGCCGAGTACGTGGCCGAACTGGCGCGCCAGGCCGCGGTCGCCGAGTACAAGGAGGCCGCTTACACGCGCGGCATCGTGGTGCGCACCACGATCCTGAGCGCCGACCAGGAAGCCGCCTACCAGGCCGTGCGCCGCAACGTGATCGCGTACGACCAGCGCCACGGCTACCGCGGGCCGGAAGCGTTCGTCGCGCTGCCCGACGACGAAGCCGAGCGCGAAGAGGAGATCGACCGCGCGCTGTCGGCCCAGATCACCAGCGATGGCCTGGTCGCCGCGGTGGTGCTGTCGGCCAGCCCGCGCTCGGTGCGCGCCGAGATGGCCGATGGCACGGAGGTGACGATCACCGGCGACGGCCTGAAGCTGGCCACGGCCGCGCTGTCGGCGAAGGCAAAGGAGAGCGTGCGCATCCGCCCCGGCGCCGTGATCCGCGTGATCCGCGCCGGCAAGAAAGGCTGGGCGATCACGCAGGTGCCGAAGGTGGCGGCCGCGTTCGCGTCGATCGACCCGGCCACCGGCGCCTACCGCGCCATGGTCGGCGGCTTCGACTACAACGTGCAAAAGCTCAACCACGTCACGCAGGCGTGGCGCCAGCCCGGCTCCGCGATCAAGCCGTTCGTTTATGCCGCGGCGGTCGAGAAGGGCTATGGCCCCGCCACCCTGATCGACGACGTGCCGCTCGAACTGCCGGGCGGCGCCAACGGCGAGCCATGGCGGCCGCAGAACGACGACTTCGTGTTCGATGGCCCGATCTCGATGCGCATCTCGCTGGCCAAGTCGAAGAACGTGCCCTCGGTGCGCATCCTGCGCGCCATCACGGTGCCGTACGCCCATGAATTCCTGGGCCGGTTCGGGCTCGACCGCTCGAAGCATCCGGCGAACCTGACTATGGCGCTCGGCACCGGCGCCGTTACGCCCGCGCAGATGGCCAGCGCGTATGCCGTGTTCGCGAACGGCGGCTACCGCGTGCAGCCCTGGCTGATCGCCAGCATCGAGGATGCCGACGGCAAGGTGCTGCGTGCCGCGCAGCGCCCGGCGCAGCCCGACGAGTCGGCGCGCGTGCTCGATCCGCGCAACGCCTTCATCATGGACAGCATGCTGCATGAAGTGGCCCGCACCGGCACGGGAGCGGCGGCGGTACAGCGCATCGGCCGGCCGGACATCGCCGGCAAGACCGGCACCACCAGCGACGCCTTCGACGGCTGGTTCGGCGGCTATGGCGGCGGCATCGTGGCGGTGGCCTGGATGGGCTACGACGAACCGAAGTCGCTGGGCGGGCGCGAGTTCGGCTCCACGCTGGCGCTGCCGATCTGGATCGACTACATGCGCGGCGCGCTGGCCGGCCGGCCGATCGTCGAACGGCCGGTGCCGGAAGGCGTGGTGCAGGTCAACGACGACTGGATGCTCGAGGAATACGCCAACGAACCGGCCGTGCTCACCACCGACATCGATCCGGCCGCGCTGGAAGGCGTGGAGCCGGCCGGACCGGCCGAGGGCGCCGAGCCGGCCCCACCCGAGGCGCCGCCGTCGCCGTACGTCAACTGAGCGGAAGTCCCCAGCGTAGTCCCGGGTGAGCCCCGGGATCTTCAGTGAGCGTCGGCGCGCGCCGCGGCCCTGTCGAGCCGGATCACCGCGTCGCCGGCGATCGTGACGACCGCGGGCGCGCCATCGGCGATGTCTACCGCGACATGCACGATACCGTCGCGGCCCAGCGCGCGGCCCTGGTGGCCTTCGAACGCGAGCCGTTTCCCATCGTGCGGCATCAGCCCGTGGCGTACCAGGTAGGCGCCCAGCGGGCCATTGGCATTGCCGGTGACCGGGTCTTCGGCGATGCCGATCGCGGGGGCGAACATGCGCCCGTCCGTGCGGCCGCCGCCGACCGCGAACGGGAACCAGCCTTTGCTGCCGACTTCCCCGCTCAGGGCCGCCAGCGCCCCGGGATCGGGCCGCAGCCGGTCCAGCAAGGCGCCGTCGGCCAGCGGCACCAGCACTTTCGAGTGGCCGGTCGACACCACCTGCACGGGCAGGCCGGCCGCGAGATCGGCTGCGCGGATGCCCAGCGCCGCCGCGATCCGCCCGCGCAAGGACTCCGCAACCGGCTCGCCGAAGGTGGGCGCGCCCTGGCGGATCGCGATGCGCCAGTCGCCCTCGTGCCGGGTCGCGGTGATGCGCTGCAGGCCGGCACCGGTCTTCTGCAGGAAGCTGCCTTCGATGCCCAGCACGGCCGCGCGCACATAGTGGGCCGCCACCGTCGCGTGGCCGCATACCGGCACCTCGACCGCCGGCGTGAAGAAGCGCACGTGCACGTCGTGGCCGCCATCGGCCGGCGCCAGCACGAACGCCGTTTCCGAATAGCCCAGCTGCGCGGCGATGCGCAGCATCGCCGTTTCGCTCATGCCATCCGCATCGAGCACCACGCCGGCCGCATTGCCCTGCCCTGGGGTGCGGGTAAAGGCGTCCACGTGAAAAATCCTGCGTTCCATCCATCCTCCACTGTCGGGTTTCGTCCGGCAAGCATAGCGGCAGCCTCCCCCGCAAACAATCCATGGCTGAGATAAAGACTCTTCCGCCCGGCGGGAAAATGGCGGGCGGCCGTGGCGTGAGCGCAGCGGCGCCGGGCTGGTGAAGCTGGTATGCTCACTTCCAGTGCGGCACCGGATCGCTGGAGCACCGCGTGAATCGATTCAGGAAATACGGCAGGCTTCACCACAGCGTCACTACAGGAGTCACCTTGAACAGCTCGCAGCCATCGTCGCCGCGGTATCACACGCTGGATTTCGGCGTGGCGTTCGGCATCACCGACGTCGGCACGGTGCGCCACTCGAACCAGGACACCTTCCGCGTGGCCCCGGAGCTGGGCCTGCTGGCGGTGGCCGATGGCATGGGCGGCCACGAAGGGGGCGAGATCGCCAGCGCCGGCGCCGTCGAACTGCTGTGCAGCCACCTGTCGGACGCGCCGCCCGCGCCGCCGCACGATCCGGATGCCGATCCCGATGCCACCTGGGCCGGCGTGCCGGGCGGCGCGCTGCACACGCTTCGCGGCGCGATCGAGTATGCCAACGCGCAGCTGTACGCGACGAACGTGGAGCGCAACCACGCCGATGGCATGGGCATGGGGACGACGCTGACGGGCCTGTGGCATCCCGTCCGCCACGGCCCGGCCTATCTGTTCCATGTCGGCGACAGCCGCCTGTACTGCTGGCGCGGCGGTGCGCAGGGGGAGCTGCTGCAACTGACCCGCGACCACACGCTGTACCAGCAGGCACTCGACCTGGGCGCGCCGCCTCCGCTGCCGCCCCGTAACCTGCTGCTGCAGGCGCTGGGCCCGGGCCCGGCGATCCAGCCGGACGTGTCGGCATGGTCGATGGCGCCGGGAGACGTCTACCTGCTGTGCAGCGACGGCCTGCACGGCGAATCCAGCCGGGAAGCCATCGCGGCCGTGATGGCGCGGGCCCGGGACGACAATCTCGAGGCGTGCTGCGCGGAACTGGTGGACATGGCCAAGCGCGACGGCAGCCGCGACAACATCACCGCCGTGCTGCTGCGCTGTCACGGCTGAGCACCGGCGGTCCTGACGGGCGACCGGGCGAGCGTGCTTGGACTATAATATTGCCTTGCCGCCCGGCGGTATCGCGGTGACGCCGGCGATCGCCGCAGCATCGGCAAGCACCGTCAGTACGATCCACGTGAGCAGTTTTCGTCAGTAATCTTCGTCAATAAGCTTCGTCAACAACCATCGTCAGCCACCACAGTCAGCAGTCACGCCAGCCCTCCCGCCGCATGCCCTTCGACTTTACACGAGCACTTCCCAAACCCGGCAACCGCTTCGCGCTGCCCGCGCTGTATGGTTCCGCCGATTCCTACGCGCTGGCACAGGCGGCGCTGCAACTGAAGAACGAAGGCCGCATGCTGGCCGTCATCGTGGCCAGCGCCAGCGATGGCCAGCGGCTGCTCGACGAGATTCCCTGGTTCGCGTCCGCCCTGCGCTGCCACCTGCTGCCGGACTGGGAAACCCTGCCCTACGACGCCTTCTCGCCGCACCAGGACCTGGTGTCCGAGCGGCTGGCCACGCTGCACGAGATCCGCAGCGGCCAGTGCGACGTGCTGCTGGTGCCCGCCACCACGGCGCTGGTGCGCATGGCGCCGCCGTCGTTCCTGGCCGCCTACACCTTCTTCTTCAAGAAGGGCGAGTCGCTCGACGAAGGCCGGCTGAAAGCCCAGCTGACACTGGCCGGCTACACGCACGTGACGCAGGTGATGTCGCCCGGCGAATACTCGGTGCGCGGCGGCCTGATCGACCTGTTCCCGATGGGCTCCGCCCTGCCCTACCGGCTCGACCTGTTCGGCGACACCATTGAAACCATCCGCACCTTCGATGCCGACACCCAGCGCTCGCTGTATCCGGTGCACGAGGTGCGGCTGCTGCCGGGCCGCGAATTCCCGATGGACGAAGCGGCGCGCACCACGTTCCGCAGCCGCTGGCGCGAAACCTTCGAAGGCGACCCTTCGCGCTCGGTGGTCTACAAGGACATCAAGAGCGGCATCGCCTCGGCCGGCATCGAATACTACCTGCCGCTGTTCTTCGAGGAGACGGCCACGCTGTTCGACTACCTGCCGGACGGCGCGGCACTGGCGCTGGTGGGCGACATCGATGGCGCGATCCGCCGTTTCTGGGGCGATACCGAAAGCCGCTACAAATTCCTGAAGGCGGACCGCGAGCGCCCCATCCTGCCGCCGGAAGCGATCTTCCTGCGCGACGAGGCGTTCTTCACGTGCGCCAAGCGGCATGCCCGCATCACGATCGGCAAGAGCCTCGATGGCGAGCCGTCCGAGCTGTCGGCGCCGGTGCCGAACATCGCCGTCAACCGCCACCTGGACGATCCGCTGACCAACCTGCGCGCCTACGTGATGCGGCCGGACCTGCGCGTGATGATCTGCGCCGATTCGGCGGGCCGCCGCGAAACGCTGCAGCAGTACTTCGCCGAATTCGACCTGCACCCGGCCCTGGTCGACGGTTTCGGCGGCTTCCTGGCCTCGCACGACCGCATCGTGCTGGGCGTGGCGCCGCTGCAGGCCGGCTTCGAACTGCACGCCGGTGCCGAGACGCTGGTATTCGTCACCGAGACCGAGATCTATGCCGGCTCGGGGCGGCGCGTCGGCAAGAAGAAGCAGGAAGCCGTCACGCAGGTCGAGTCGATGGTGCGCGACCTGTCCGAGCTGAAGATCGGCGACCCGGTGGTGCACATCAACCACGGCATCGGCCGCTACATGGGCCTGGTGAGCATGGACCTGGGCGAAGGCGAAACCGAGTTCCTGCACCTGGAGTACGCCAAGGACACGAAGTTGTACGTGCCGGTCTCGCAGCTGCACGTGATCTCGCGCTACTCGGGCGGCGCGCCGGAAGATGCGCCGCTGCACGCGCTGGGCTCCGGCCAGTGGGACAAGGCCAAGCGCAAGGCCGCCGAACAGGTGCGCGACACGGCGGCCGAGCTGCTCAACCTGTATGCCCGGCGCGCCGCGCGCCAGGGCCATGCCTTCGAATACTCGTCGCACGACTACGAGCGTTTCGCCGAAAGTTTCGGCTTCGACGAAACGCCGGACCAGGCGGCCGCGATCCTCAACGTGATCCGCGACATGACCTCCGGCAAGCCGATGGACCGGCTGGTGTGCGGCGACGTCGGCTTCGGCAAGACCGAGGTGGCGCTGCGCGCGGCCTTCATCGCCGTGATGGGCGGCAAGCAGGTGGCGATCCTGGCACCGACCACGCTGCTCGCCGAGCAGCATGCGCAGACCTTCGCCGACCGCTTCGCCGACTGGCCCGTGAAGATCGCCGAGATGTCGCGCTTCCGCACCGGCAAGGAAATCGCCACCGCGATCAAGGGCATGGCCGACGGCACGCTGGACATCGTGATCGGTACCCACAAGCTGCTGTCGGAAGACGTGAAGTTCACCCGCCTGGGCCTTGTCATCATCGACGAGGAACACCGCTTCGGCGTGCGCCAGAAGGAAGCGCTGAAGTCGCTGCGCGCCGAAGTGGACGTACTGACGCTGACGGCCACGCCGATTCCCCGCACGCTGGGCATGGCGCTGGAAGGCTTGCGCGACTTTTCCGTGATCGCCACGGCGCCGCAAAAGCGCCTGGCCATCAAGACCTTCGTGCGCAGCGAGGATGGCTCGATCATCCGCGAGGCGATCCTGCGCGAACTGAAGCGCGGCGGCCAGGTGTACTTCCTGCACAACGAAGTGGAGACCATCCAGAACCGGCTGGCGCAACTGACCGAGCTGGTGCCCGAGGCACGCATCGCAGTCGCCCACGGCCAGATGCACGAGCGCGACCTGGAAAAGGTGATGCGCGACTTCGTGGCGCAGCGCTACAACATCCTGCTGTGCACCACGATCATCGAGACCGGTATCGACGTGCCCACCGCGAACACCATCATCATGCACCGTGCCGACAAGTTCGGCCTGGCCCAGCTGCACCAGTTGCGCGGCCGGGTCGGCCGTTCGCACCACCAGGCCTATGCCTACCTGCTGGTGAACGACGTGCAGTCGCTGTCGAAGCAGGCGCAGCGCCGGCTCGACGCGATCCAGCAGATGGAAGAACTGGGCAGCGGTTTTTATCTCGCCATGCACGACCTGGAAATCCGCGGTGCCGGCGAAGTGCTGGGCGAAAGCCAGTCGGGCGAAATGCTCGAAGTGGGCTTCCAGCTGTACACCGACATGCTGAACGAAGCCGTGCGCGCGCTGAAGGCCGGCAAGGAGCCGGACCTGGCGGCGCCGCTGGCCACCACCACCGAGATCAACCTGCACGTGCCGGCGCTGCTGCCGGCCGACTTCTGCGGCGACGTGCACGAGCGCCTGTCGATCTACAAGCGGCTGGCCAACTGCGAATCGCAGGAAGCGCTCGACGGCCTGCAGGAAGAATTGATCGACCGTTTCGGCAAGCTGCCGGAACCGGCCAAGGCGCTGGTGGAAACGCACCGGCTGCGAGTTGCCGCAAAGACCGTCGGTATTGTTAAAATCGATGCCCACGGAGAAGCAGCGAACCTGCAATTCATGCCGCAGCCGCCCATCGACCCGATGCGCATCATCACCCTGATCCAGAAGCACAAGCACATCAAGCTGAACGGGCAGGACAAGCTGAAGATCACCGCGAGCATGCCCGACCTGGCGGCACGCGTCGCGCAGATCAAGACCGCCATCAAACAATTGACTTCCCCCTGAACCTAGCCGGACCAATCCAGCCCGATGAATCAAGTACAAGACGTCACCATGAACCTCGTCCTGCAAGGGCTCGACGACTGTTATCCGCGCCTCGAGCGCATCGCGGCGCTGACCGCGCCGCAGCGCGTCACGCGCATTTCCGATACGGCGCTGCGCTGCGAAGGCATCGCCTTTTCGCCCGCGCTGCGCCAGACCATCGAGGTGGCCGCCCATGCGGCCGAGCTGGACGCCACGTACATGATGGGCGCGCAGCGCCTGGCCGACTTCAAACTGGTGGCGATGGACATGGATTCCACGCTGATCACCATCGAATGCATCGACGAGATCGCCGACATGCAGGGCCTGAAGCCGCAGGTCGCGGCGATCACCGAGGCGGCCATGCGCGGCGAACTGGATTTCTCGGAAAGCCTGCGCCGCCGCGTGGCGCTGCTCGAAGGACTCGATGCTTCGGCGCTGGAGCGCGTGTTCGAGGAACGGCTGCGCCTCTCCCCCGGCGCCGAACGCATGCTCAAGGCCGTGCAGGCTGCCGGACTGAAGACGCTGCTGGTGTCCGGCGGCTTCACCTATTTCACCGACCGCCTGAAACCGATGCTGGGCCTGGACTTCACCCGCGCCAACCAGCTGGAAATCGTCGACGGCAAGCTGACCGGCAAGGTGCTGGGCGATATCGTCGACGCCGAGGCCAAGCGCGCGACCGTCGAGCAGGTCTGCGCCACGCTGGGCATTTCGCCGGACCAGGCGATCGTGATGGGCGATGGCGCCAACGACCTGAAGATGATGGGGATCGCCGGCATGTCGGTGGCGTTCCGCGCCAAGCCGGTCGTGCGCGAGCAGGCCACGGTGGCGCTGAACTACGTGGGGCTGGACGGCATCCTCAATTTGCTGGACTGAGCTGCCCCGCCGGGTTCGGGACGACCAGGCCGTCCGGCAGCGGTGGTCGATGCGGCTGGCGGCGTTCGCGGCCTGGTGTCGGACACCGGTCCTTCGGTGTCGGACACTGATGCCGCTTAGACAAGCTTCCCCCAAGTGCAAATTCCGGGGTCAGGAAGGAATGCCGGCATGCATGCCGGCATCGTTCCGCAGGCGCGAAGCATGCTTCGCGAAACCCCTGCTGCACCCCGCCGGGTCCGACCCCAGCCCTTCGCCGTTGGGGTGAGTGCATGCGCTTTCAATCAGGCGCCCCATTCGCGTAACCGGCCGGCATCGCGCCGGCCCTGTAACCTACTGCACCGCGCCGTTCTCCCGCAACCGGGCAATATCGGCCGCCGTCATGCCCAGCTGGGCCAGCACGGCATCGGTATGCTCGCCCAGCGCCGGGCCCTGCCAGCGCACCGCGCCCGGCGTTTCCGACAGCTTCGGCACGATCCCCGGCATCGCCACCTCGACACCGTCCGGCAGGGTGTGGCGCAGGATCATGTCGCGCGCCTGGTAGTGCGGATCGGCGACGATGTCGGCCACCGAGTAGATGCGGCCGGCCGGCACGTCGGCCGCTTCCAGCTCCGCCAGCACGTGCTCGATCGGATGGCGCGACGTCCAACCGGCGATCGCGGCATCGATCAGCGCGGCCTGCGCGGCGCGGCCGTCGTTCTGCGCGAATTGCGGGTCGTCGGCCAGGTCCTGCCGTCCGATCACGGCCATCAGCCGCTTGTAGATCGGATTGCTGTTGCCGGCGATGACGACGTAGGCGCCGTCGCGCGTGGGATAGGTATTGGATGGCGCGATGCCCGGCAAGGCGCCGCCGCTGCGTTCGCGCACGTGGCCCAGCAGGTCATATTCCGGCACCAGGCTTTCCATCAGGTTGAACACGCTCTCGACCAGCGACACGTCGACCACCTGGCCGTCGCCCTGCCCCGTCTTCACGCGCAGCACAGACATCAGCGCCCCCATCACCGCATGCAGCGACGCCAGCGAATCGCCCAGGCTGACGCCGACCCGGGCCGGCACGCCGCCTGCTTCTCCCGTGGTGTAGCGAATGCCGCCCATCGCCTCGCCGATGGCGCCGAAGCCCGGCCGGTCCTTGTAAGGGCCGGTCTGGCCGTAGCCGGAAATGCGCACCATCGTCAGTTTTGGATTCAGCGCATGCAGCACGTCCCAGCCGAGACCGAGCTTCTCCAGCGCACCGGGCTTCATGTTCTCGATCAGCACGTCGGCATCCTCGAGCAGGCGCTTGACGATGGCGATGCCGTCCGCGCTCTTCAGGTTCAGCGCGATCGAGCGCTTGTTGCGCGACTGCAGGTACCACCACAGCGACGTGCCATTGTGCAGCTTGCGCCACTTGCGGATCGGGTCGCCGTCGCCGGGCGCCTCGATCTTGATGACGTCCGCGCCGAATTCGGCCATCAGCCGCGCCGCGAACGGCGCCGCGATCAGTGCGCCGATTTCAATTACCTTGATGCCAGCCAGGGGTCCGCTCATGTCTCTTCTCCAATGTAATCCGGGGAGCATAGACAACGGCGGCGCTTCCGTCCAGGGGTGGCGCTACCCCAGCAATTGCGGGTTGCGCTGCCAGCAGGCGAACGTCAGCGCGCTGGCGTACGTGACCCAGGCGAGGTAAGGCAGCAGCAGGACGCCGGCGATGCGGCGCGCCTTCCAGAACGCGACCGTGGTGGCCAGGATCAGCGCCCACAGCACCAGCACTTCCGCGAACGCGGCGGCACCCAGGTGCCAGCCGAAGAACAGCCAGCTCCACAGCGCGTTGGCGGCCAGCTGCACGAGGTACAGGCCGAGCGTGCGGGGTGCCGTCGAAAAGCCCCGGGTGCGCCACACCAGGAAGGCGGCGATCGCCATCAGCAGGTACAGCACCGTCCATGCCGGGCCGAACACGCCGGCGGGCGGCGCCCAATCCGGCTTGTCCAGCTGCGCGTAGAACCGCGGCGCGTCCTGCGAGGCCCAGGCGCCCAGCGCGGCGGCGGCGAAGGTGACCAGCAGCCAGCCGGCGAGATGCTTGATGTTGTCGGCAAGTCGGTGCGTATCCATGGTCCATGCGCTTCGTTGAAGGAATGCCAACTGTAGCAGGCGGACCCGCTGGACGGCGCACAGGCGGCCCGCCCGGGTCTATAATCGGGCCATGAAACGTCGCGCCATGAAACGATCCGGTCTTGTCCACGTCCCTGCGCTGTTGATTGCCATGCTGCCTGCCCTGAATGCCAACGCCGCTCCCGCTGCCGACCCGAAGGCCGGCGCGGCCGCGTTCCGGGTGTGCGCCTCGTGCCACCAGGTGGGGCCCGGCGCCCGCAACGCGTTCGGCCCGCACCTCAACAAGCTGTTCGGCCGCCGCGCCGGCAGCACGCAATATGCCTATTCCGCCGCGATGAAGAAGTCGCCGATCGTCTGGAACGACAAGACCCTGGCCGCGTTCCTGCGCGATCCGGACGACGTCGTGCCGGGCACGAAGATGCGCCTGTGGGGTTATTCCGACGAGCGCAAGATCGCCAACCTGCTGGCCTACCTGCGTCAATACCAATAATCATGCCCACCACGATCAAGCACCGGCGCACCCGCATCGTCACCCTCGATACCGGCGAGGAACCCGCTACCCATTGCCGCCCCGGCGACATCGCCATCCAGCAGGTCGAAGGCGGCTGGACGCTGTGGTTCATCGGCGACGACGGCAGCGTCGAAGGCTACGACGAACCCTATCCTTCGGAAAAGGAAGCGATGTGGTCCGCCAAGGCCGCGGCCGAATACGCCAGCAGCGACCAATCCTGACCATCAGCTCGACGATCAGCCTGACCATCAGGCCATTGCTGTTCAATCCACGGAGGAGCCATGCTTTACAAGGGAAGCTGCCACTGCGGCAAGGTGGCGTTCGAAGTCGAAGGCACGATCGATGGCGCACTGGCGTGCAACTGCTCGATCTGCCGGCGCAAGGGATCGCTGCTGTGGTTCGTGGCGCGCGACCAGCTGAAGGTGACGACGCCGGAAGACAACGCGGCCACGTACCTGTTCAACAAGCACGTGATCCGGCACCGTTTCTGCCCGGCCTGCGGCATCCATCCGTATGGCGAAGGCTCCGACCCGAACGGCAATGCGACGGCGGCGATCAACCTCCGCTGCATCGACGACATCGACCTCGACGCGATCCCCGTCCAGCATTACGACGGGCGCAGCCTGTGAGGTTGGCGCTGGCGTAGCCGCTCGCTGCGCGCCGGGCTTGGCAAAATTGCTATAGACTGTGCCTTCCTTTCATCCTTCAAGACAGGGAGTGTGCAAATGGTCCAGGACCTGGTTCTCGATGCCCGCACCGACTCGGCCAAGAGCTGGGCATGGTGGCTGTACGTGGCGCATGCCGTCAGCTTTCTGTTCACGCTCGGCCTGTTCTCCTTCATTCCGCTGATCCTGAACTACGTGAAGCGGCCGGAGACGGCGGGCACCTTCGTGCACAGCCACCACGGCTGGCAAATCCGCTCGTTCTGGTGGTATTTCGTCTGGATGGCGATCGGCTGGGTGCTGTTCGCCACGATCATCGGCATCCTGTTCGCCTGGATCATCTGGGTCGGCGCGTGGGTCTGGAAGGCTTACCGGCTGATCCGCGGCTTCATCGCGCTGAACAACAACGAGCCGGTGTGACGCAGGTTTGAGGTATTTGAAACCGGTGTCCGACACCTTTTCGCTGTGCGAAAAAGTGTCCGACACCAGCCGTGTCCGGCCAGCCGCTGATTCGTGGCCAACCAGCCGTTGCGCTAGCTACTTCAGGCGACGGCCTACAGCACCCGCAGGAACGCCACCAGGTCGGCCTTCTCCCCATCCGTCAGCTTCGTCTCCAGCACGAGGTTGAAGAACTCCACAGTATCTTCCAGCGTGATCAGGCGCCCGTCGTGCAGGTACGGCGGCGATTCCTTGATGCCCCGCAGCGGGAAGGTCTTGATCTTCCCGTCGCCGACGGCCTTCATGCCGTTCACCATCTGCACCTTGTAGAACCGCTCGGTCTTCAGGTCGTGCATCAGGTTGTCCGTGTAGTACGGCGCCGCGTGGCAGGCCACGCACTGGCCCTTGCCGTTGAAGACCGCCTCGCCGCGCAACTCCTGGGCGGTGGCCTTCTTCGGATCGAGCTTGCCGTACACGTTCAGTTTCGGCGCCGGCGGGAAATCCATCAATGCCTGGAATTCGGCCATGAAGTGCACCTGGCTGCCCCGCTCGAGGATGTTGACGCCCTTCTTCGTGGCGATCACGGGGTCGCCGTCGAAATACGCGGCGCGCTGTTCGAACTCGGTGAAGTCCTCGACCGTCTTCAGCGCCCGCTGCGAACCGAACAGGCGCTGCACGCTCACGCCGCGCAGGGTCGGCGTTTCGATGCGGTGGCGCAGCTCCTGCGGCCGGATATCGCCGACCAGGTGATTGGAACCGTTGGTATGGCCGTTGGAGTGGCAGTCGAAGCACGACACGCCCATGCTGGGCCGGGCCGAGCGCCGGTCTTCCGTCTGGTTGAACTGCTGCTGCGGGAATGGCGTGAGCAGCAGGCGCAGGCCTTCGATCTGCTTGGGGTTCAGCAGGCCGTTGAAGATCTCGTAGTAGTTATCGATCGTCAGCAGCCGGCCCTTCGTCACGTCGCCCATTTCCGGGTGCGTGGTCAGGAACATCGGGGCCGGGAATTCCGGCAGTACGTGGTCGGGCAAATCGAACGACAGGTCGAAGCGGTTCAGGTCGCGGCGCTCCTGCCGGAGGATCTCGTCGATATGGAATTGCGGGAACAGCATGCCGCCTTCCGGATGGTTCGGGTGCGACAGCGGCAGGAAGCCGGCCGGATATACGCCCCTGGCCCGGATATCCTCGGGGCTCATCGCGGCGAGAGACTGCCATGTCACTCCCTTCGGCAGCCTGACCCTGACTCCTTCCTGTACCGGTTTGCCCCGGAACATGGTCACGCCCGCCGCGGGCCGGTTGGCCATGTCGTAGCGCTGCGCCAGCAGTTCCTGCTGGCGGCGCTCGATGGCCGGCCGTGCCGCCTTCATCCGCTCCATCGTCACATGAAAGGGTTCGGTGATGTCGACCTTCATGTAGCTGGTCGGCGTTTGCGCGGGCGGCGGCTTGGGCTTGCCGTCCTGCGTCCACACCAGCGCCGGGATCAATGCAAGCGCAATGGCGCCGGCGCCGATGACAAGACCGCGTGAAGCTTTCATGACTCCTCCTTGTAGTTATCGATGAAGGGCTGGCAGACTTCTCCTTTTATGGACTTACGTTCTTCATTAAAGCAGGCGGGGCCATCGATTGAAAGGTCGCGATCGATTGATTTACTCCATCGTGGCGATAGCCCCGAACTAAGGGCTACAGCGTTGCCAGTGCCGCTTCGATATCGGCAATCAGGTCGTCCGGCTCTTCCAGGCCGATGTTGAAGCGCACGAGGGTGCCACTGTCCGGCCAGCCACGCCGCATCGCCTGGATGCGGTACGGAATGCACAGGCTGTTCGGTCCACCCCAGCTGTAGCCGATCTCGAACAGCTTCAGGGAATCGACAAAGCGGTCGGTCTGCTCCTCCGTATAGCGCGCGTCGAACAGCACCGAGAACAGGCCGCCGGCGCCGGTGAAGTCGCGCTTCCACGTTTCGTGTCCCGGACAATCGGCGAATGCCGGGTGCAGCACCTTCGAGATTTCCGGCCGCTCCTTCAGCCACGCGGCGACCTTGCGGGCCCCGGCATCGTGCGCATCGAAGCGCAGTTTCATGGTCGGCAGGCCGCGCATCACGAGGTAGGCGTCGTCGGCACCGACGCCATAGCCGAGCCGCATGTGCGACAGCGACAGCCTGTCGTGCAGGCCACCGTCCTGGCCGGTGCCGCGCGTGATGACTGCGCCCATCAGCACATCCGCGCCGCCGGACTGGTACTTCGTCAGCGCCTGCACGACGATGTCGACGCCCAGGTCGAAGGCGCGCAGCGCGATGCCGGCGGACCAGGTGTTGTCCAGCGCGACCACCACGCCCCTGGCCTTCGCGGCGGCGCAGATCGCCGGCAGATCCGGCACTTCCATCGACACGGAACCGGGCGCCTCGGTCCAGATCAGGCGCGTGTTCGGGCGGATCAGCTCCGCGATGCCGGCACCGGCCAACGGGTTGTAATAGCGTGCCGTGATACCCATCGACTCCTGCAGCCAGTTGCCCAGCACGCGGTTCGGGTTGTAGATATTGTCGGGCAGGAGGATGTCGTCGCCCGTCTTCAGCAGCGCGAAGTCGACCATCGCGATGGCGGCGAGGCCGGAAGGCGCCAGCAGGCAATCGGTACCGCCCTCGATCTCCGCCAGCCGCGCTTCCAGCGTGAACGTGGTGGGCGTGCCGTGCAGGCCGTACGTATAGGCGCTCTTGTCCTTCCAGTTACCCGAGCGGAGCGCCGCCACGTTCGGGAACAGCACCGTCGAGGCGTGGTGGATGGCGGGCGGGAAGGCGCCGAAGCCGGCCGGCGGCTGGTAATCGGAGTGGATCAGCGAGGTTTGCGGGGAGATGGTCTTGGTCGTCATGTCGGCGTCGGATCGGGCGAAAAAATCAGGAGAACAGCGCGGGAAAAACAGCGCGGGAAATCAGCGCGGAATAACGGCGCGGGATAAAAAAAGGCGGACCATGATGGTCCGCCTTTCATTGTAGCCGTTACTTCCAGGCGGCCGGGGGTAACTCGGCCAGTCGGAATCCTGAGCCCACTGGGCTCAGGATTCCCCCCACAAATCATGCGCGTCGGCGCGGGTGATCTCGACGTCGAAGAACTGCCCGACTGCCAGCTTCTTGTGCGGCTCGAACGGTTTCTTCACGTGCACCACGCCGTCGATCTCGGGCGCATCGGCGGCCGAGCGGCCGATCGCGCCGGACGGGGTGAGTTCGTCGATCAGCACCTTGATGGTCTTGCCGACCTTGGCCTTCAGGCGCGCCTTCGAGATCTCTTCCTGCAGCAGCATCACGCGGCCGCGGCGCTCTTCGCGCACTTCCTCCGGGACCGGGTTGGCGATCTCGTTGGCGGTCGCGCCCTCCACCGGCGAATAGGCGAAGCAGCCCAGGCGGTCGATCTGCGCTTCCTTCAGGAAGTCCAGCAGGTACTCGAACTCGGCTTCCGTCTCACCGGGGAAGCCGGCGATGAAGGTCGAGCGGATCGTCAGGTCCGGGTTCATCTGGCGCCATTTCAGGATGCGCTCCAGGTTCTTCTCGCCCGACGCCGGGCGCTTCATGCGCTTGAGTACTTCCGGGTGGGCATGCTGCATCGGTATGTCGAGGTAAGGCAGCACATGGCCGCCGCTCATCATCGGGATGATCTCGTCCACGTGCGGGTACGGGTACACGTAGTGCAGGCGCACCCAGGCGCCGTACTGCCTGGCCAGCTGGCCCAGCGCTTCGGTCAGCTGCGTCATGTGCGTCTTCACCGGGCGGCCATTCCAGAAGCCGGAGCGGAACTTGACGTCGATGCCGTAGGCCGAGGTGTCCTGCGAAATCACCAGCAGTTCCTTGACGCCGGCCTTGAACAGGTTTTCCGCTTCGATCATCAGTTCGCCGATCGGGCGCGACACGAGGTCGCCGCGCATCGACGGGATGATGCAGAACGAGCAGCGGTGGTTGCAGCCTTCCGAGATCTTCAGGTAGGCATAGTGCTTCGGCGTCAGCTTCACGCCCTGCGGCGGCACGAGGTCGATGAACGGCTCGTGCGGCTTGGGCAGGTGGGTGTGCACTTGCGACATCACTTCGCCCACCGCATGCGGGCCGGTCACGGCCAGCACCTTCGGGTGGATCTTCTGGATCAGGTCACTGCCATCGGCATCCTTCTTGGCGCCCAGGCAGCCGGTGACGATGACCTTGCCGTTCTCGGCCAGCGCTTCGCCGATGGCGTCCAGCGATTCCTGGACCGCCGCATCGATGAAGCCGCAGGTGTTGACGATCACGAGATCGGCGCCGGCGTACGACTTGGCGGTGTCGTACCCTTCCGCGCGCAGCTGCGTGAGGATCTGTTCGGAATCGACCAGCGCCTTCGGGCAGCCGAGCGAGACGAAACCCACCTTCGGTGCTGGCGTACCTTGTGCTGGCGATCCATCGGCGGGCTTGGGAAGACGGGAAAGTGGCTGAGATTGCATGTTCAAGTGTCAACGAATGTTCGGACCAATCGGCTATTTTACCCGAACGGGCCACGTGCTACCATACCTCCTCGCAATCCAGGGAGTTCGTGTGGCCACGCTGAAGGATGTCGCAGCCCTCGCCGGTGTCGGCATGTCGACCGCATCGCGTGCGATTTCCGGTGCCGGCCCCGTTTCCGCCGATGCGCTGCGCCGCGTCAGCGCGGCCGTCGAGCAGCTGAACTTCCGCCCTTCCTCCATCGGCCGCTCGCTGTCGGCACAATCGCTGGGCATGATCGGCATCTTCGCCCCCACCTTCTTCGGCGCCTACTACGGCACCATCCTGAAACAGACCGACGTGGAGCTGCGCGCGCTGCGCCGGCACGTGGTGGTCGCGACAGGCTGCGGGCCGCTGCCGCCGCGCGAGGAAGCCATCGAGGCCGTCAAGTTCCTGATCGGCCGCGACTGCGACGGCATCGTGGTGCTGGGCCACGACATGCGCGACGACGACGTGGCGATGCTGCACGAACTGCATCCCCGCATCGCCTTCCTGAACCGCGCCCATCCCGCACTGCCCGACTCGTCGTTCTGCCCGGACCACCGCGCCGGTGGCGCACTGGCCGCGCGCACCCTGCTCCAGCACGGCCACCGCCGGATCGCCGTCATCGCCGGCCCGCAGGGCGCCACCGACAACGCGGCGCGCCTGCAGGGCTTCTTCGCCGAACTGGCGATGGCCGGCATCGCCGCCGGCGCCGTGCAGCGCATCGATGCCGATTTTTCGCGGGAAGGCGGGTTTGCCTCGGCCGAGGCACTGCTCGCGGCCGGCCGGCCTTTCACGGCGCTGTTCTGCGCAAACGATGAAATGGCGGTCGGCGCGCTGGCCTGCCTGCACCGGCAAGGCGTGCGCGTGCCCGGCGAGGTGTCCGTGATCGGCTACGACGACGATTATTCCGCCGCCTTCACGGCGCCGGGCCTCACGTCGATCCACATCCCGATCCGCGAGCTCACGCAGAATGCCGTGCGCTGGCTGGCCAACCAGTGCTACGGCACGAGCTACCCGATCGTGCGCGAGTTTCCGGCCACGGTGACGATGCGCGATTCGGTCGGTCCCGCAGCAACCACGGCGGCATAAGCCGCGCCGTGGCCGCCGTCGAGGCTCAGAACTTCATCGACAACCGCGCGCCGAACGTGCGCGGCTGGTTGTAGTAGGCCGCCCAGATCTGCTGGTTCGGCTGGCATGGCGCGCCGACCTGGGTGCACACCTCGATCGCGTCGAACTTCACTTCCTTGTCGGTGGCATTGTTGACGAACAGCTCGGCCGTGTAAGCCTTGTCCAGCGGTTCCCAGCGCAGCGACAGGTCCACCGTCGTGTACGACGGCTGCTGCTTGACGCCGGGATGGCCGGGCACGTCGCGGTTGAACGCGCCGGCGCCGACGAAGGATTCGGTCTCGAAGTGCGCCTGGGCACGCGGCGTCAGGCGCCCGCCCCGCAGCGTGAAATCGTGCTCGGCCATCAGCGTCGTCGCGAAGCGCGGCGCGTGCTTCAGCTTCGAGCCGCCCACGTCCTCGGTGGGTGCCGTGGTGCCGCACGCTTGCCCGTTGGCCCGCGCCGCGTCGACATCGCACGACAGGAAGCTGTCGTAGGTCGCGTCGAGCCACGTGGCGTTGCCGGAAATGCGCGCGGCAGGCGTAGGCCCCCACGCGAATTCCGCCTCGATCCCTTTCACGGCGGCGCCGGCCGCGTTGAAGTTCTGCAGCGTGTTGTTGACCACCTGCGATTCCAGCTTGTCCTTGTACTTCATCCAGAACGCATCCAGGTTCAGGGTCAGCGTGCGGCCCAGCAGGTCGGACTTGAAGCCGAGCTCGTAGCTGGTCAGCTTTTCCGGCCTGGTCGTCGCGCCGCCGTCGCCGATCGCCGGCGAGTGGAAACCCGTCGTGACCGAGGCGAAGGCAAGGATGCCGGGCGCCGGCTTGTACTCGGCGCGGCCCAGCCACGTGGCCTGGCCGTACTTCAGGTCCGCCGTGTTGTCGCCCGGCGTATTGCCGCAGTTGGCGGCGGTGACGATGCCGCCGGGGCCGATGTTGTGGGTGTTGATCAGGCCCGTCCCGGGCGTGACCAGCTGGGCCACCTGGTTCGGCGTCAGCACCGTGGCGCCGCGCGGCGCGTTGTCGGGCCAGTTCGGGCAGGCCCAGTTCTGGCCGCCCCGGTCGAACTTGTGGTCCTTCGTATAGCGCGCGCCGGCCGTCAGCTTGGTGCGCTCGTCGAGGTTGTAGCTGCCTTGGGCGAACACGGCTTTCGACTTCAGCTGCCGGTCGCCCTGGATGAACGTCATCGCCGAGGCGTACTGGCCGACAGTGGGCTGGACGAAGATCACGTTGCCGGCGGCAAGGTCCTGCTGCAGGGCCGCCTCGGAAATCTGGCTGCGGTCGATGTCGAAGCGGATCTTGTTCTTCTCGCCGAACTCGAACAGGCCCGCCACCCATTCGATCGCGCCACCCTCGGCGGAGCGGAACTGCAGCTCGTTCGAGTGGCTGTCGAACTGTCCCCATTCGGTGCGGTTCTCGGCCTTGAAGCCGAGGAACAGGCCGGCATCGGCGTCGCTGGCATTGCTGCGTTCGAGCCGGCTCCAGCTGCCCAGGTACTGCACGTCCACGGCGTCGTTCAGCGCCCAGTTCCACTTGGTCTTGTAGGTGGTGATGGACTGGTCCAGCGTGCCGGGCGTGTCGATCACGGTGCTCCAGCGGTCGCGGTTGCCCGGTTCGATGGCCAGGTACACGCTGCCGGCGCCCTTGTCCTCGTAATAGTCGGCGATGAAGGTGGCCCGCAAGGTCGGCAGGATCTTCCAGAGCAGCGTGGCGCGCGCCCCGGCCTGGTCCTGCGCGCCGTACTTGTCGGCGCCGGGCGGCACGTTCGAGCCGCGCGCGAAGTCCACGTAGCCGTCATGGCTGTCCTTGATCGCCGCCACGCGCAGTGCGACATTCTCGCTGAACGGGATGTTGATCATGCCCTGCGTCTGGATGCGGTGATGGTTGCCGAACGTGACGGAAGCGGAGCCCATCAGCTTCTGCGTGTTCGGCGCGGCGGACACGAGATTGACGGCGCCGGCCGTCGAGTTACGCCCATTGAGCGTGCCTTGCGGGCCGCGCGCCACCTCCACGTGCGACAGGTCGTACATCAGCGCCGTGGCGCCCTGCGGCCGCGGCAGGTAGATGCCGTCGACATAGAAGGCCACGGCCGGGTCGCCCAGCTCCGTGTGGTTCGCCGAGCCGACGCCCCGCATGTAGACGTGCACGCCGCCGGAATCGCTGTGCGGCTCCACGACCAGGCTCGGTACCAGCGCCGTCAGCGATGCCAGGTCTTTTACCTGGTTGTTCTGCAGCGTGTCCTGCGTGAACGCGGAGACGGCCAGCGGCGTGTCCTGCACCAGCTGGTCCCGCCGGTTGGCCGTCACGACGATGCGCTCGACGCCGCCCTGTGCCATGGCGTTGTCGCCGGCCGCTGTGGTTTGCGCCTGGGCTGTGGTCTGTCCCTGCGCCGCGGGGGTGCCGATCGCCGCGGCGATGGCCAGCGCCAGCGCGCTCTTCCTCATCTGTTTCATTTGCCTGTCCTCTTCTTCCGGTTGGTGGATGGGGCGTGCGGGGGGCCCCGCGGGTACAGCAAGCTTCAGGTGAAATGCCGGGCGCGAGCCGGCCTGCCGTGCGCGCGCGACGGTGCATGCCGCTCGCGCGGCCGGTACTGCGTATCGGTGGACTGGTGCTACAGGCGCTGGCCGGTCGCCGTGTCGAACAGCGACGCCTGGCCGGTGTTCAGGGAAAACGCGCCGCCGGGGCGGTCGTCCTGCACGATCGCGGCCACCTGGGTGCCATGGAAGCTGTGCCACACCACGCGGTGGGCGCCCATCGCCTCGACCAGCGTGACGGGTGCCGCGAAGGCGCCATCGGCGGCGACGTGCACGTCCTCCGGCCGCACACCCAGCACCACTGGCTGGCCGTGCGCGGGCGCCTGGCGGAACGGATAGTGCGACAGGTCCAGCGCCATGTGGCCGTTGTCGAAGCGGATGCCGTTCGCCGTGTCGAGGCGGCCGTGGAACTGGTTCATGCCGGGCGAACCGAGGAAGCCCGCCACGAACAGGTTTTCCGGCGCCCGGTAGATCGCGTCGGGCGTGTCGAACTGCTGGATCACGCCGCCCTTCATGACGGCCATCCGGTCGGCCAGCGTCATCGCCTCGACCTGGTCGTGGGTCACGTAGATCATCGTGGCGCCCAGCTGCCGGTGCAGCGCCTTCAGCTCGCGGCGCAGCTCGGTGCGCAGCTTCGCGTCCAGGTTCGACAGCGGTTCATCGAACAGGAACACGTCGGCTTCGCGCACGATGGCGCGGCCGATCGCCACGCGCTGGCGCTGCCCGCCGGACAGCTCGCCGGGCTTGCGCTTGAGGAGCGGGCCCAGTTGCAGCATCTCGGCGGCGCGGGTCACGCGCCGGGCGATCTCCGCCTTCGGCGTGCCGTTGATGCGCAGGCCGAACGACATGTTGCGCTCGACGTTCATGGTCGGGTACAGCGCGTATGACTGGAACACCAGCGCGATGCCGCGGTCCTTGGGGTCGGCGTATGTCATGTCGCGCCCGCCGATGCAGATGCTGCCGCCGGCGGCGTCGTTCAGGCCGGCGATGCTGTGCAGCAGGGTCGACTTGCCGCAGCCCGAGGGGCCGAGCAGCACGATGAATTCGCCGGCGCCCACTTCCAGGTCGAGCGCATCGATGACCCGGTTGGCGCCCAGCTGGATCTGCAGGTTGCGGATGGAAACGTTGGCCATGTCTTACCCCTTCACTGCACCGTTGGCGATACCGCGGACGAACCAGCGGCCGGAAAAGAAATACAGGGCGAGCGGCACGAGCGACGTGAGGATCGTGGCTGCCATGTTCACGTTGTACAGGCGCTCGCCCGTCGTGGTGTTGATGATGTTGTTGAGCTGGACCGTCATCGGCAGGTTGTCCGATCCCGCGAACACGAGGCCGAGCAGGAAATCGTTCCAGATGTTCGTCACCTGCATGATCATCGCGACCACGATCACGGGCGTCGACATCGGCAGCATCAGTTCGAAGAAGATGCGCCAGAAGCCGCCGCCATCGATGCGCGCCGCCTTGAACAGCTCCTGCGGCAGCGACGCATAGTAGTTCCGGAACAGCAGCGTCATCATCGGCATGCCGAACACGATGTGGACCAGCACGATGCCCGGCAGGCTGCTGTACAGCTCCACGGCGGCCAGCGCGCGCACCAGCGGATACAGCATTACCTGGCCGGGGATGAACGCGCCGATCATGAGCACCGCGAACAGCGCGTTGGCGCCGCGCGGCCGCCAGAACGACAGCGCATAGCCGTTCACGGCGCCGAGCGCGATGGACAGCACCACGCTGGGCACGGTGATCTTCACGGAGTTCCAGAACCCGCCCCGGATGCCTTCGCATTCCAGGCCCGTGCAGGCGGCCTGCCAGGCGTTGTGCCAGGGCGCCAGGGTGGGCGCCATCGGCAGAGCGAAGATGTTGCCGAGCCGGATCTCGGCCATCGGCTTCACGGACGTCACCAGCATCACGTACAGGGGCACCAGGAAGAACATGGCGGCCGTCACGAGGAACAGGTAGATGCCGATGCGGGCTGGCGTGAAGTACGCCTGCTTGCGGCGAGGGCGGGTGAGCGCTGCGCCGGCGCGGGAGTCCGCAGGCCGTGGCGTGGCCGGTGGCGGCGGTTGCGGCACGGGTCGTGCAGAAGGATGCGGCACGGGTTGTGGTGCAGGTTGTGGCACATTCAGGGCGATATCGCGGTTCATTTCACTCCCCTTTGCAGGGCCTTGTGGCGCGCATAGTAGAGCGGCGCGACGATCGCCAGCACCGTGAGCAGCAGTACCATCGAGGCGGCGGAGGCCAGCCCGATATTGGCGCGGCCGAACAGGTAATCCATGATGAACTTGGCCGGCACTTCGCTGGCCGTGCCGGGGCCGCCCTGCGTCATCGCCACCACGGCGTCGAACAGCTTCACGACCAGCACGAACAGCAGGATGAAGGCGGTCGACAGCGACGGCCACAGCATCGGCAGCACGATCGACAGGTAGACCCGCCATTTCGGGATGCCGTCGATGCGGGCGGCCTTCCACAATTCCTCGTCGATGCCGCGCAGGCCGGACAGCAGCAGCGCCATCACCAGTCCCGAAGCCTGCCAGACCGTGGCGATGACGATCGTGAACAGCACCTTGTCCTGCTGGACGATCCAGTCGAACGTGAAATCGCGGAAGCCGAGATGGCGCGCCACCTGCTGGATGCCCAGTTCGGGGTTCAGGATCCACTGCCACACCAGGCCCGTGGCCACGAACGACATCGCATACGGATACAGGAACACGGTGCGCAGCACGCCCTCGCCGGCCACCTTCTGGTCGATGAACACGGCCAGCAGGAAGCCCAGCACCATGCAGGCGGCGATGAACAGCAGGCCGTAGATCGCCAGGTTTTCCAGCGACAGCAGCCAGCGGGCATTGCGGAACAGCCGCTCGTACTGGCCGAGGCCGACGAAGTCGCCGGACGGGAAGATGCGGCTGGACGACACGGAGACCCGCGCGGTCCACAGGATCGTCAGCACATAGGCGCCCAGCGCGGTCACGATCATCGGCACCAGCGCAAGATAAGCTGCCAAAGACGTTGTGCGCATCGTCTTCTTCGGCGCGGCTACCATGTGTTGTCCCGGATCGCCTGGGCGAACGCCTGCTGCGCGCGTTCCGGCGTCTCGTTGCGGTTCCAGTAGTTCGTCAGCACGTCCTGCAGCGCCCCGTTCAGGTCCGGGTCGAGCAGCATCTCGGCGTTGGGCAGCTGGCGCGCCTTGTCCTGCATGATCTTGATGCCCATGCGGGCGCACACATCGAGCTTGCTCATGTCGACGTCGGGCCGGATCGGGATGGAACCCTTGCGGGCGCTGAACTCGGCCTGCGGGCCGGGCGCCGTCATCACGGTCGCCAGCAGCTTCTGCGCCTGTACGATCTGCGGCTTGGCGGTCTTCGGGAACACGAACGCGTCGCCCGCGACCATGTACGGCGGCCGCGGGCCGAAGCCGGGGAAGCAGCCGAAGTGCTTGCCCGCCACCTGGCCGGCCGACGTGAATTCGCCCTTGGCCCAGTCGCCCATGATCTGCACGCCGGCGCGCCCCGAGACCACCAGCGCGGTGGCATCGTTCCAGTTGCGGCCCGGCGAGCCGGGATCGGTGTACGCGCGCAGCGCCTTGAACTTGACCAGCACGTCGCGGAACGCCGGCGACGCGACGGCGCGCAGGTCGCGGTCGCGGTAGATCTTGAGGTACAGCTCGGGGCCGCCGACCAGCGCGAAGATGGCGTCGAAGACGATCTTTTCCTGCCATACCTGGCCGCCGAATGCGAGCGGTATCAGGCCGGCCTTCTTCAGCCGGTCCAGCTGGGCCACGAACTCCTCCCAGCTCTTCGGCTCGGCCTGGATGCCCGCTTTCGCGTAGGCCGCCTTCGAGTAGAAGAACCATGCGGGCATGTGGATGTCGACCGGCGCGGCATAGTAATGGCCGTCGATCTTGATGGCGTCGATGATGGTGCGGGGCAGGATGTTGTCCCAGTTGCCGCGCGCGGCGACATCGTCCAGGTTGTTCAGCAAGCCCTGGTCGACGATGTCGCGGAACTGCTTCGAGGTGTTGAACTGCGCCGCCACCGGCGCGTTGCCGCCGACGATGCGGTTGATCGTCGAGGCGCGCGACTGGTCGGCCCCGGCCACCGCCTGGTCGATCCACTGGCCGCCGGCGCGGGTGTAGGCGTCGGCGAACTGGCGGATCGCGGCCGACTCGCCGCCGGAAGTCCACCAGTGCGACACGGTGGCCTTCAGGGGAGCACCGGCGGGCGCCCTGGCGGATGCCTTGGCGGATGGCTGTGGCGCGGCCGGCTGCTGCGTGGCCTGCGCCGGAGGCAGCGACCATGCCAGCGCCAGGGCGGCGGCCCGCGCCACGGCGCCGGGGGTAGCCTTGTTCATGTCGTCTCCATGGCGCATCGGGGCGCCTTATAGGTATGGGATGCTAATGATAAGTGAAACAGGCTGCCGGCTGGAATCAGGATCGGCCGTTGCGCCGCGCCAGGAAGTCGCGCACCAGTTCCGCGCTGCGCTTGACCGTGCGCCGCTGCGTGGCGTAATCGACATGGACGATGCCGAAGCGCCGCTCGTAGCCGAAGGCCCATTCGAAGTTGTCCATCAGCGACCAGATGTAGTAGCCGCGCACGTCGACGCCCGCCTTCACGGCCCGGTCCACCGCCGCCAGGTGGCGGTTCAGGAAGGCGATGCGCTGGCCGTCGACGACGCGGCCGTCCACCACCTCGTCGTCGCAGGCCATGCCGTTTTCCGTGATGTAGATGGGCGGCAGGCTGGCGTAGCGTTCGTGGAAGCCGACCAGCAGGTGCGCCAGGCCTTCGGGATACACCTCCCATCCCATCTGGGTGCGCTCCACGCCTTCCAGGTCCACTTCGACATAACCGCCCTTGTCGCCGCCGCGGACATTGGTGCGGAAGTAGTAATTGATGCCCAGGAAATCGAGCGGCGCGGCGATGATGGCCAGGTCGCCCTCCTCCACCGGCGGCTCGGCGCCCTGCCACAGCTGTTCGAACAGCAGCGCGGGATAGCTGCCCTTCAGCAGCGGATCGAGCACCCAGTCATTGTGCTGCAGCTCGAACAGTTCGGCGGCGCGGCGGTCCTCGGGGCGATCGCCATCCGTGGTGCCGCGTCCCACGTTGACGACGATGCCTTTCTGCGAGTCCGGGTCGTTGCGGCGCAGCGCCTGCAGCGCCAGGCCATGGCCCAGCAGCAGGTGGTGCATCGCCGCGCTGGCCTCGGTGACGCTGGTGTGGCCCGGCGCGTGGTGGCCCGTGCCGTAGCCGTGCATCGCCGAGCACCACGGCTCGTTCAGCGTCGACCAGAAGTCGACCAGGCCGGCCAGCTCGCGGCTCACCAGGTCCGCATACTCGGCGAACCGGTAGGCCGTCGCCCGGTTGCACCAGCCGCCGGCATCCTCGAGGTGCTGCGGCAGGTCCCAGTGGTACAGCGTGACGGAGGTGCGGATGCCCCTGGCGCGCAACACCTGCAGCAGCTCGCGATAGAAGGCGATGCCCTTTTCGTTGGCGCGGCCATCGCGGTCCATCACGCGCGGCCAGGCGATCGACAGGCGGTAGGCATCCACGTTCAGCGCGGCGATCAGCTCGACATCGTCGCGCCAGCGGTGATAGTGGTCGCAGGCGACGGCGCCCGTGTCGCCGCGCAGCACCTTGCCGGGCGTCGCCGAAAAGGTATCCCAGATCGACGGCAGGCGGCCATCTTCGTCCACCGCGCCTTCGATCTGGTAGGCGGCGGTGGCCACGCCCAGCAGGAAGTCCCGGCGCCACAGGACCGAATCGGGCGGTACGTCGAACGTCTCGGCAACCTGCGCATGCAATGCTTTCTTGAACACGGACACTCCTTGGCTGGATCGGTGTGGAAGCGCTTCCACTTGTTGTTGCCAATACTATCAGCCCCCTTTTTACGGCGTCAAACACTTTTTTGGAAACGTTTCCTGTCGTCGCGAAAAGCACACATTGGAACCCCAAGTGCCGATTCTGGGGTCAGGAAGGAATGCTTGCATGCATGCCAGCATCGTTCCGCAGGCGCGAAGCATGCTTCGCGAAACCCCTGCTCCACCCCGGCGGGTCTGACCCCGGCCGTTCGCTCTTGGGGTAAACGCACGCGTTGTGTGGGATAAGACTTAACCTGTCGTGACTTGAAAAAAGCCGCCGCTTAGGGCAACAATACCAAGCGGAATCGTGACAGGCGCGATGGCGGAGGGCGTAACGTCGCTGGCGGGGATGTGACGCCTGCACCGGTGCGGTGCAGGCGGGTGACGTTATTTCTTGTCAGTGGGGGGCGTGACGGGCGGCACGGCGAACGGGAAGGCGCCGAACAGGTTCTTGCTCTGGTTCTGCATCTGTTCCTGCATCTGCACGAACAGGCTCTTGCTCTGGTCGATGTAGTTGTTCATCATGCCCTGCATGATCGGGGCCTGCACGTTCATGAACTGCGTCCACATCTCCGGGCTGAAGGTCTTGCCGTCGAAATTCACGGCGCCGGTGGTGAGGCGGCGCTGGATGTCGGTGAAGGCCTGGATATTCTTTTCCAGGTACGAGCCCATCATGCCCTGCATCGCATGGCCGTAATAACGGATGATCTGCGCCAGCACGTCCGTCGAGAACATCGGCGCGCCGCTCGCCTCTTCTTCCAGGATGATCTGCAGCAGGATGCTGCGGGTCAGGTCTTCGTTCGACTTGGCATCCACCACGGTGAACGGCTCATTGTCCAGCACGAGCTGTTTCACGTCGGTCAGCGTGATATAGGAACTGGTCTGCGTATCGTAGAGTCGGCGGTTGGGATACTTCTTGATCAGGCGTTCGGCAGTTTTCTTTACACTACTCATCACGAGTTCCGTATTTTGCGCCGCAGCGCATTCCTTGTGGGTTTCAAAAAGGGCCATGAAAAAAACGAAAAAAAGCGAACGTAGAGTTCGCTTTCACTAGCCCTGCTCACCCTATTATAGAGTGAAAATTTCACTATATGCGCACGCAGTAGGATGAAACCGGCATGAAATCCGGAATAAAACCGGCCCGGAGGCCGGCGGAATGGCGCTTATTGCAACGCAACGAAAATAAGCGCCGGACAAAGACTGTTCCGGTCCGTGTGGCTTTCCCGGCCTAATCAGCCTTTTCCTTGACGTAACGGCCGGGCGCCGGCTCGACCGGCGGGTAGTCGGCGTTGCCGGCTTGCGTGCGGGCTGGCACGTCCTCGCCGCCGTGCTCGGCCAGGAAGTCCGCCCACAGGGGCCACCAGCTGCCCGGATGCTCGACGGCGTCGGCCATCCACGCATCGGGATTTTCCGGCCGGTCGTCGTTGACCCAGTAGCTGCGCTTGTTCTTCGATGGCGGATTGATGACGCCGGCGATGTGCCCGGAAGCGCCCAGCACGAAGCGGTTGGCGTCGCGCCGCGCCGGGTTGAGGATATTCATCGAGCCATAGGCGGAGGTCCACGGCACGATATGGTCTTCGCGCGATCCGTAGATGAAGGCGGGCGCGTCGATCGTCGTCAGGTCGACCTTCTCGCCGGCCACCGTCAGGCGGCCCGGCTCCTTCAGCCGGTTCTCCAGGTACGTATTGCGCAGGTACCAGCAGAACATCGGGCCCGGCAGGTTGGTCGAATCGGAGTTCCAGTACAGCAGATCGAACGCGGCCGGTTCGTTGCCCTTCAGGTAGTTCGACTGCACATAATTCCACACCAGGTCGTTCGGACGCAGGCTCGAGAAGGTGCTGGCCAGGTCGCGCCCCGGCATCAGGCCGCCCTGCCCCAGCGCCTGCTCGCGCAACTGCACCTGCGGTTCGTCGACGAACACGCTCAGCACGCCCGTGTCGGAAAAGTCCAGGAACGTGGTCAGCAGCGTGAGGCTGGCTGCCGGCTGCTCGCCGCGCGCGGCCAGCACCGCCAGCGCCGTCGACAGCAGCGTGCCGCCCACGCAGAAGCCCAGCAGGTTCAGCGTGTCTTCCCCGCTGATGTCCTGCACGGCGCGGATGGCCCGGATCACGCCCTGCTCGGTGTAGTCGTCCCACGACGTCTTCGCCAGCGAGGCATCCGGATTGCGCCACGAGACAAGAAACACGGTATTGCCCTGCTCGACCGCGTAGCGCACCAGCGAATTGCTTGGCTGCAGGTCCAGGATGTAGTACTTGTTGATACACGGCGGCACCATCAGCAGCGGCCGCTGCCTGACCGTCTCCGTGCGCGGCCGGTACTGGATCAGCTGGAACAGCGGCGTTTCCAGCACGATGTCGCCCTCGGTCGTGGCCAGGTTGCGGCCGACCTCGAACGCCTTGTCGTCGGACAGCGAAATCTGCCCCTTCTGCATGTCGGCCAGCATGTTCTTCAGGCCGCGGGTCAGGCTTTCGCCCTTCGATTCGATCAGCGCCTGCTGGGCTTCCGGATTGGTCGCCAGGAAGTTCGCCGGCGACATCGCATCGACCACCTGCTGCAGGGCGAAGCGGATCTTCTGCCGTTGCTGGGGCGCCGCCTCGACGGCGTCGGCCATCGCCAGCAGGAACTTGGCATTGAGCAGGTAGGCCGCCGCGCTGAACGCGGTGACGGGATTTGCGATCCATGCCGGGGCGGAGAACCGCCGGTCGCGGATCTCGGGCGTCTTGCCTTCCAGGAGCTGCTGCCACAGTGCTCCGAATTCGGCCATGTATTCGTTCTTCAGGGTGTCCAGTACTTCCGGCTTCACCGTCGCACCGGCGTCGCGCAGCAGCGCGGCACCGGGCATGGGAACACCTGCCAGGGCGTCCGGGTTGGACATCCAGGATTGCCACTGGCTTGGATTCATCCAGCTGGCCAGGGACTGCGCGTCGGGCATGTTCATGTATATTCCATTTAGAATTGTTTGTGATTCCAACCGAAACTACCGATGCTGATCGTTGCTCTTGCCTGGATTTATGTCGTGCTGCTGATGTCGGTAACCGAGCCGACAGTCGTCGCAGGCATCATGACGTTCCTGCTCTACTGCGTTGTTCCTCTTGCAATTTTACTCTATGTGACGGGTGGATTCCGGCGCATCGGCCAGCGCCGCAGGGCGCGGCGCGAGCGTCAGGCCGCGGCCCGGGCCAGCGAGGATCGCCCCGGCTGAATCGCCCCGCCGCCCCGGCCTGGCCAATTATTTCAGCCAGATCAGGCTGGCCTGCCGCCCCGTCACGCCATCGCGCCGGTACGAGTAGAAGCGGCCGGAATTGGAGACGGTGCAGAAATCGCCGCCCCACACCCGCCGCACGCCGGCACCCAACAGCGCGATGCGGGCCAGCGCATACAGGTCGGCGAAATACTTCCCCGGCTTCAGGCCGAACGGCGTGAACGCGGCCCGGACGGCCGCTTCGTCCCCCCCGGGGCGGCGCAGGAACGCATCGAGCACGTCCTGCCCCACCTCGAAGCGGTTCGGGCCGATCGCCGCGCCCAGCCAGGCCATCAGCTCGCCCGCGCCGGCTTCGCGCATCGACGCCACCGTGGCTTCCAGCACGCCATCGGCCAGGCCGCGCCAGCCCGCGTGCACGGCGCCGACCATGCGGCCTTCGGCATCGCACAGCAGCACCGGCAGGCAATCGGCGGTGAGGATGGCGCACACCACGCCGCGCGCGGCAGCGAAGCTGGCATCGGCGATCGGCGGTTCGGCATCGATATCGATGCCGGCCGCGTCGAGCACGCGCGTGCCGTGCACCTGCGTCAGCCACAGCGGCTCGGCCGGCAATTCGGCGCGCAGGATGTCGCGGTTGCGCTCCACGCATTTCGGCGCATCGCCCACGTGGGTGGCCAGGTTCAGGCCACCGCGGCCCTGGCCATCGTCATAGGGCGCCGGGCTGACGCCACCGCGGCGCGTGGTGCACAGCACGCCGACGCCCGCAGGCACGTCGGGCCAGTCCGGAACCAGCCATTGGGTGACGTTCTGCGTGCTCATTCGTCGTCGTAGTCGTCGTCGCCGTCATCGTCGAATTCCCCTTCGGGATCCTGGTGCAGCGACGCTTCGTCGATGCCGCATTCCTCCAGCAGCGCGCGGAAGTCGTCCGCCAGCGGAATCTCCCATTCGCACTGCTCGCCGGTGGCCGGGTGCACCAGGCCGAGGCGGCGCGCCTGCAGTGCCTGGCGGTGGAACACGCCGGTGAGGTGCGGCTTGCCGTACACGTAGTCGCCCACCAGCGGATAGCCCAGGTGCGCCATGTGCACGCGGATCTGGTGGGTGCGGCCCGTTTCGAGGCGGCACTGCACCAGGCTGACGGGGCGGCGGTCCAGTTCACCGGACGCCAGGCGCTCGTAGTGCGTGATGGCCGGCTTGGCGCCGAAGCCGGTGGAAACGGCCATCTTCACGCGGTCGCGCTGGTGGCGGCCCATCGGCGCGTCGATCGTGCCGGACAGGCGCGGCGTGCCCCACGCCAGCGCCCAGTATTCGCGCTTCACGGTACGCGCCTGCAGCTGGCGCACCAGGTCGGTCTGGGTCGGCAAGTCCTTGCCGATGACCATCAGGCCGCTGGTATCCTTGTCGAGGCGGTGCACGATGCCGGCGCGCGGCACGCCGCCCAGCTGGGGCCAGCGGTGCAGCAGGCCGTTCAGCAGCGTGCCGGACCAGTTGCCGGCGCCGGGATGCACGACCAGGCCGGCCGGCTTGTTGATGACGATGAGGTGATCGTCCTCGTACACCACGTCCACGTCGATCGGCTCGGGGGCGAACGCGACATCTTCCGGCGCGGCCTGCGGCAGCACGACGATCTTTTCATCGCCGTACACGGTGGCACGCACCTTGGCCGGCTTGCCGTCGACGGTGACGAAGCCCTCTTCGATCCAGCTTTGCAGGCGGCCGCGCGAGAATTGCGGCACCAGTTTCGCGATCACCTTGTCCAGGCGTTCGCCGCAGGCATCGGGCGTCAGCTGCAGTTCGATCGGCGCCAGCGGGTTGGCGAAACCGGCAACTTCGCCGTCGTCCGGTAGCAGGTCGTCGGCAAGCACGTCGGCTTCCAGGTCGGCTTGCAGGGTGGCGTCCAGGTCCGTGCGGAGGTCGTGGTCGGAGGGTTGGTGGGCCGGATTCGGCTCAGGATTCAATATCACAGCATTCCCATCGGCTATAATCAGCCAGGTCGTATCTTGTTTAAACGTCTTCTTGCACGAGAACATGCAAAAAAAATTGAAGGTAGTCGCAGCATCCGTTGTATTCGCCAGTCTCTCGGCATGCAGCCTGTTACCGGAACAATCGGATGAGACCAAAGGTTGGTCCGCTTCGAAATTATACTCGGAGGCCAAGGAAGAATTGGCCGGACAGCACTACGAACGGGCAATCCAGTTGTTCAACCGGCTTGAAGCGAGCTATCCGTTCGGCGTGTACGCCCAGCAGGCGCAGCTGGAGGTGGCCTATGCCTACTACAAGGCGCAGGACCAGGCCCAGGCGCTGGCCGCCGTGGAACGGTTCATCAAGCTGCACCCGAACCATCCCAACGTCGACTACATGTACTACCTGCGCGGCCTGATCAATTTCAATGACCAGATCGGCCTGCTCAATTTCGTCTACGAACAGGATCCCGCCGAGCGCGACCCGAAGGCCACGCGCGAAGCGTTCGCCGCCTTCAAGGCGCTGGTCGACAAGTTCCCGGAAAGTAAATACACCCCGGACGCGATCGACCGCATGAAGTACCTGATCAACGCGATGGCCGCGTACGAAGTCTACGTGGCGCGGTATTACTACCGCCGCGGCGCCTACCTGGCCGCCGCCAACCGCGCGATGGATGCCGTGCGCGAGTACGCCGATTCGCCGGCCATCGAGGAAGCGCTGTGGATCATGGTGCGCAGCTACGACAAGCTGGGCAACGTGGCGCTGCGCGACGATGCGATGCGCGTCTTCAAGCTCAATTTCCCGTCCAGCAAATTCCTCGACGAAGGCGCCCCGAAGCCGGAGCGCAAGTGGTGGAAGTTCTGGTCCGCTTCGTAAGCCGCGGTACCAGGGCCGGGACAGCGTCCCGGCCCCATCTCATCAAGCCGCGTTCCGCCTGAACACCCAGCGGCTGTCGTTCGACGCGTCCGGCGCGAACGCGTAGCCATCCACGTCGAAGCGCTTCAGCTCTTCCGGGTCGAGGATGTGGTTGACGGCCGCATAGCGGGCCAGCATGCCGCGCGCCCGCTTGGCGTAGAACGAGATGATCTTGTACTTGCCGTTCTTGAATTCCTCGAACACGGGCGTGATCACCGGCACGTCGAGCTGGGCCGGGCGCACCGACTTGAAATACTCTTCCGACGCGCAATTCACCAGCCAGCGGGCACCGCCATCGCGCGCCGCGCCGTTCAGCTCGCGCGTGATCAGGTCGCCCCAGAACGCATACAGGTCCTTGCCGCGTGGGGTGGTCAGCCGCGTGCCCATTTCCAGCCGGTGCGGGTGGATCAGGTCCAGCGGCCGCAGCAGCCCGTACAGGCCGGACAGGATGCGCACACGGCCCTGCGCATAGTCGAGCTGCGGCGCGCTCAGCGTGCGGGCGTCGAAGCCGTCGTACACATCGCCATTGAACGTCATCACGGCCTGGCGCGCGTGCGTCGTGTCCATCGTCCACGAGGCGTAGCGGCCGACGTTCAGCGTGGCCAGCGCATCGGACAGGTCCATCAGGTCGGCGAGTTCGTGCGGCGCGAACTCGCGCATGCGCTCGATGAGCTGGGCCGAATGGTCGAGGAAGGCGGGGCGGGTGGCGATATCGGTGGTGGGGGGCGTATCGAGGTCGAGACTCTTTGCGGGGGAAAGCACTATCAGCATATGATTCGAAACTGGCTTACTCAGAAATAATTTCCCGCATGATACCTGTATTTTCCGAAGTAACGTCGACCGAAGCAACGCCGGCCGGCATTGTCGCCGCGCCGCAGCGCATCGTCATCGACACCAACGTCTGCCTCGACCTGTTCGTGTTCCGCGACCCGCGCTGGGCCGGGCTGCTGGCGGCGATCGAGAGCGGCGCCGTGGAGGCGATCACGCGCGCCGACTGCCGCGACGAATACCACATCGTGCTCCACTACCCGCACCTGCCGCTGGACGAGACCACCCGCCCGGCCAGCGCGGCGCGCTTCGATGCGCTGATCAAGGTCGTCGCGCCGCCGGAGTCGGGCGTGCGCCTGCCCGTGTGCACCGACCGCGACGACCAGAAATTCCTGGAACTGGCGCGCGATGCCGGCGCCGACATGCTGATCACCAAGGACAAGGCGCTGCTCAAGCTGGCGCGGCGCCTGCGCAATGCCGGCATGTTCGCCGTGATCCCGCCGGAACAGTGGGCGCCCCCCCCCCGCGCGCGCCGATGCTGCGCTAGAATGAGTCGCACCCGACCGCCCACGAGCCAGCGATGAACACCCCAGCGATGAGCACCCAGCAATGAGCATCCAGCAATGAGCATCCAGCAATGAGCACCCCCTTCCCGCCCGCCGTTGCCCCCGCCGTGCATTCGCATGCCGCCGACGCTTTCGATCCCGCCGATGCCGTCACGCCGTCCCTCGCCACGCGCCTGCCCGCCGTCGGCACCACCATCTTCACGCGCATGTCGGCCCTGGCGGCGCAGCACGATGCCGTCAACCTCGGCCAGGGCTTCCCGGACTTCGCCTGCGATCCGCGGCTGGTGGACCTGGTCACCGGGGCGATGCGCGCCGGCCACAACCAGTACCCGCCGATGACGGGCACGCCGGCGCTGCGCCAGGCCATCGCCGCCAAGATCGCCGCGCTGTACGGCCATGCCTACGACGCCGACGCCGAGATCACCGTGACGGCCGGCGCCACCCAGGCGCTGACGACGGCCATCCTGTGCGCCGTGCACCCGGGCGACGAAGTGATCGTCATCGAACCGGCCTACGACAGCTACATGCCGGCGATCGAGCTGGCCGGCGGCGTCGTGGTGCCGGTGCAGATGGCGCTCGACGAGCGGGGCTACCACGTGCCGTGGGAGCGCATCCAGGCCGCCGTGTCCGGCAAGACCCGCCTGATCGTCGTCAACACGCCGCACAATCCCACCGGCACCGTGCTGCGCGACGCCGACCTGGAAGCGCTGGCCGGCATCGTGCGCGGCACCGGCATCCTGGTGCTGGCGGACGAAGTCTACGAACACATGGTGTACGACGGGGAGCGGCACGCGTCGATGAGCCGCCACCCCGTGCTGGCCGCGCGCAGCTTCGTCGTGTCCAGCTTCGGCAAGACGTTCCACACCACCGGCTGGAAGATCGGCTACGTGGCCGCGCCCGCGACCCTGATGGCGGAGTTCCGCAAGGTCCACCAGTACAACGTGTTTTCCGTAAATGCGCCGATGCAGCACGGCATCGCCGGCTACCTGGCCGACCCCGCGCCGTATCTCGGGTTGCCGGCGTTCTACCAGAACAAGCGCGACCTGTTCCGCGCCGGCCTGGCCGGCAGCCGCTTCGAGCTGCTGCCGGCGGACGGCACCTATTTCCAGTGCGTGCGCTACGGCGCGATCTCGGACATGCCGGAAGCCGCCTTCGCCGAATGGCTGACGGCCGAGGTCGGCGTCGCGGCGATTCCCGTGTCGGCGTTCTACCGCCAGGCCAGGGAATCGGGCATCGTGCGCTTCTGCTTCGCCAAGCGGGATGAGACGCTGGCGCTGGCGCTGCAACGCCTGGCGCGCATCTGACCGCCATGCTGCCCCACGAGCGCCTCTCCGACCTCGACGAACCGGACGGCGCCGGCCACCCGGGTGCGCCGCCATCCGTCCTGCGCGCACTGAACGCGGTGCAGCAGCGGCTCGAAGCGATCGCGGCCGCGCCGTCGCACGGCGACCCCGCCGACCTGCGCGCCACCGCACGCGACCTGCTCCATGCCGTCGACCTGTCCGCCGACGTGGCGCTGGCCTGCGTGCTGCGCAACCAGGTGGCCGGCAGCTATGCGATGCGCCACAGCATCGAGACGGCCGTCGTCGCGGCCCTGGTGGGCCGGCGCCTGCACATGCGCCCTGCCCACCTGCTGTCGCTGGTCTCGGCCGCGCTGGCCCTGCACGCCACCGGCCGCCATGACCAGGCCGTGGCGCAGGCCGTGCACTGCACCCGCGCCGGCGAGCCGGACTGGTTTGCCTGCCTGCTGCTCGACCATGCGCCGGATGCGGGCGCCGGCGCGGACGTGGACGCCGCCGCGCACCTGCTGCGCATGGCCGACCGCTACTGCGCCGGGATTTCACCGCGCAACTACCGCCGCGCGCTGCTGTCCGACGATGCGCTGGGCCGCGTGCTGGAGCTGTCGCCCGATGCCGAACTGGCGGCGGCGTTCCGCGATGAAATCGGCCCGTATCCGCCCGGCACGGTGGTGCGGCTGGCCAGCGGCGAATGGGGCATCGTCGCGCATCGCGATGGCGGCCGCCCCGCCGTGTTCTGCCTGCGCGACGCCGCCGGCCGCACCTTGACCGTGCCGCTGCCGCGCCGTGTCGGCGAGGATGGCTGCGCGATCGCCGCCGCGCTGGACGACGAGGACAGCGAGATCCGCGTGCCGATGAAGCAGGTGTGGGGGCCGCTGGGCAGCCTGTAGGCGGGCCGGCGTTCGCCGGAGGCCGGTGGGATGGACACTAGAGATATTGCATGGAACACAGGGGAAGCGCCCCATTTTCCGACACCTTGAAAGCGCATACATTCACCCCAACAGCGAAGGGCTGGGGTCAGACCCGCCGGGTCTCGTATCTTGAGCGTACCGGCAATTCAGTGGATACTTCCGCTGCAGTTCCGGCCAGGCAAGGTCACACCGCTCGGGATTAAGGCTTCGAGCCTGTGGGTCAGATAGGTGGCCTTGCCTGTTTTTTCATTGAAGTCCGTACGGTATCTTGGGACGGCGTTCTTACGCTAAGCCCGCATACGAGAGAGGAAATGATGGAAATGGCAGTAACCCCGGTAGTTGGCGTTGATGTGAGTAAGAAGAAGCTCGATATTGTTCTGCTGGTCAGTGGCAAAGCGAAATCGAAGACGCTCAGCAATACGCCGGAGGGTTACCAGGAACTGGTTCAATGGTTGGTCAAGCAGAAGGTCTCTCCAGACAGCGCTCACGTGTGTCTGGAAGCGACCGGTGTCTATAGCGAGCCGCTTGCTCTGTGGTTGCACGATGCGGGCATCATGGTGAGCGTCATCAATCCAGGCTGCATCAAAGGTTTTGGGCAGTCCGAAAACATCCGCAACAAAAACGATCAAATTGACGCCGGGCTGATCGCCCGATTCTGTGCTGCGAAGAGGCCGCCAGTTTGGGTGCCACCTCCAAAGGAACAGCGTGAACTCAAGGGTTTGAGCGATCGGCTGCTTGCGCTCAAGGACATCAGGCAACAGGAAAAGAACCGGATGGAAGCTCATGATTTTGCCGGTCAGGGCGACTTGGTGAAAAACGTCGATGAGCACGTAAAATGGCTCGATCAAAAGATCACCGAGCTGGAAAAGGAGATCGACGATCACATCGACAGGCATCCTGGCCTGAAACATGACGCCGATCTGATGCGCAGTATTCCGGGCATTGGCAGCACTACGATAGCTAAGGTCCTGGGCCACATTGGTGACATTAGGCGCTTCGGATCGGCCAAGGCACTTGCGGCATTTATTGGAGTCAGTCCAAAGCAAAAAAGCTCTGGAACATCAGTGCGCGGTCGGACAAGCATGAGCAAGATCGGCAACAATGATCTGCGTAGTGCACTGTACATGCCTGGCATGGTCGCCAAGCGGTACAACACCTTGCTGAAGACCTTTGCCGAGCGCCTGAGCGCCAATGGCATGGCTCCCAAGGCCGTCACCGGCGCCGTCATGCGCAAGCTGGTTCATCTGATTTACGGCGTGGTTTGCTCTGGCAAGCCATTCGACCCGAATTTTTTGAATTCGGGCCTTGCAAAACAAGACGGTATCTGACCCCGGAATTTGCACTTGGGTGGCTTAATGAAGCGCCGTAAGGGCAATCCCCATTTTTCGGGACATTGCTTGAGAAATCCGGCTGGCCGGCGAGCCCGCTACTCCAGCTGCCCCAGCCGCCGCTCGACGAATGCCTGCAGTTCCGGCGCCAGCCCGGCTTCCTTTGCCTTGCCGTACGCCTCGCGCGCACCGGGGCGCAGGTCTTGCGCCTGCCGCGAGATACCCAGCCCCATCCACCACCCGCCGTTGCGCGGCCGCAGCGCCAGCGCCGCTTCATACTGCTCGGCGGCTTCGCGGTGCCGGCCTTGCTTCTGCAGCACGCCGGCGCGGAATGCCCGGTACTCGGCGTTGCCGCCAGCGTGCGGCAGCGAGCGCAGCAGCGTCACGTCGGCGGGGCCGCCCCGTTCCAGCTGCAGGCGCGCCAGCACCATCGCCAGCTGGGGCTGGTTACTGTCCAGGCCCAGCCCCAGCTGTGCATGGCGCATTGCCTCGTCCGCCTGGCCGTTCTCGAGCAACAGGCCCACCAGCGTCTGGCGTGCCGCTTCGTGGCGGGGATAGACTTGCACCGCGTGCTCCAGCGCGCCCACGCCTTCGGTGACGCGGCCTTCCTGCAGCGCCGCCAGCGCGCGGCGGTAGGCGTTCTCGCCCTGCTGGCGGGACGTCAGCGTGGCGCCCTCCCCGGCCTGGCGTTCCGGCACCGCGATGGCGGGTGCGGCCGCGGTACTGTCGCGTTCCGTGCGGGGCGCCCGCGGGGGCCGCGGCCTGGCCACTTGCGGCGTCGGCGTGCGATCGACGGAAGGCGTTGCGGCCACGGCCGGCTGCGGGACGGCTGCCTGCCGCGGCGCAGCCGCCTCCGCCGGCGCAGGCGACGCGGCTACCACCGCCTGGGGCGCGGGCGCCGTGGTGGACGGCTCGGCGGGAGCCGGCATGATGGAAGCCGGAACTGCGGGCGCGGGCACCGTAGGGTCGGGCGTTGCGGAAGAAGTCGCCGCAGGGGCCGGTACAGCGGGAGCAGGTACCACCGCGGCGGGAACCGCGGGGGCAAGGACGGCGGTGGCAGGCGCGGCTGCCGGCGCGGCTTCCCGGTGCAGGTAATACCAGCCGCCGGCGCCTGCGGCCACGATCAGCGCACCGATACCGGCGCCGATGGCGATCGCGGTGCGCGAGCTGCTCTCGGCCGCGACCGGGCGCACGTCGCCGCCGGCGGCCGGCCGCGCCGCGCCGCCCCGCGCATCCAGGTCCTGCAGCATCTTGTTTATCAAGCTCATTTATATGGCTCTATCATCGGGCTCTATCGTCGGGCTCTATCGTCGGGCTATGTTATCCGGCCTGCACAGCCAGCGCATGCTGCAAGCGCATTCTTCCGCCTCATCTCGTCAAGGCCAGCGTGATACCGCCGGCCGCCGCCAGTGCCGCCGCGCTGGCCAGCCACGCCCAGCGCATTGCGCGTGCCGGCCGCGTGCCGATCGTGTCGCCGGCGGCCAGCGCCACGTGCCGTTTTTCCACCAGGTGGCGTCCTTCGCCGTAGGCCAGCATCAGCGACTTGTGCGCGACGATGTTGACCAGCCGCGGAATGCCGCCGGTGGCGCGGTACAGGCGCCGCACCGACGCCGCGCTGAACAGCCGGGCGCCCGTGAAACCCGCCACGCGCAGCCGGTGCGCCAGGTAGTAATCGAGGTCGTCGCGCCGCAGCGCGCCCAGGTGGTAGTGGAACGTGATGCGCTGCGCCAGCTGCCGAATCTTCGGACTGGCCAGGTGGGCATTCAGTTCCGGCTGGCCGAACAGCACGATCTGCAGCAGCTTGCGCTTTTCCGTTTCCAGGTTGGTCAGCAGCCGCAGCGCTTCCAGGCTTTCCAGCGGCAGCGCCTGCGCTTCGTCCAGGCACAGCACCACGTGCTTGCCGCGCGCCGCCAGTTCCAGCAGCCGCACCGTCAGCGACTTCACCAGCTGGTGCTGGTCGACGTCGCGCGGCAGCACGATTTCCAGCTCGTCGGCCAGCGCCAGCATCAGCGCGCGCGGCTCCAGGTACGGATTCGGCACATAGGCCGTATGAAAGGCGTCGCCCAGCATGGCCATGAACTTGCGGCACAACAGGGTCTTGCCGGTGCCCACTTCACCGGTGATCTTGATGAATCCCTCGCCGCTGCGCGCCGCCACCAGCAACGTATTGAGCCCCTCCTGCGAGTGTGGGCTGCCGAAAAAAAAGCTGGTATCCGGCGTGATGGAAAACGGCAGCTCGGCCAGGCCGAAGTGGGCTTCGTACATCAGCGGCCCCGCTGCGGATCGAGACGCTCGATGCGGCGCATGGTCTCCTGCATCTCGGGGGCCATGCTGCCGGCATCGTCGACGATGGTCGGCTTGATCAGCACCACCAGCTCGCGCTTCTGGCTCACGCTGTCCTTGTTGCGGAACAGCGCGCCCAGCACCGGCACGTTGCCCACGCCCGGCAGCTGCGACTGGTCGCTGGACGTGGCCTGGCGCATCAGGCCGCCGATGGCGACGATCTCGCCGTTTCGCCCGCGCACCATGCTGTCCATTTCCGACGTGGACGAGGCCGCCAGCGGCAGGTTCAGCGACCCGGCGCTGCCGAGGCTGACCGTCTTGTTGATGGTGGTGACCGAGCTCACCGATGGGTGCACGTGCAGCATGATGTGGCCATCGTCGTCGATCTGCGGCGTCACGTCCAGCAGCACGCCGGAAAAGAACGGCTTGACGATCACGTTCGGCGTGACGGTGTTGCCGCCCACGTTCGAACTGGTGGTGGTGCTGATGCCGGTCACGTAGAACTCGTCGGTACCGATCTTCAGCACGGCCTTCTGGTTGTTCAGCGTGGCGATGCGCGGGCTGGACAGCACGTGCACCGTGCCCTGCGACTCCAGGAACGACAGCATCGCCGAGAAATTGCTGGTCTGGATCGCCAGGCCGAACATCGTGCCCAGCGCATCGGCGGCACTGCCGAGCGAGACGCCCGGCGTGGAAGCGAAGCCCGTGTCGCCGCCGCTCTGCTGGCCGACCGCCCCGGTCAGCGGATTGCGCTGCACCAGGTTGGTCCCCGGCGCGATCACGCCGATGCCGCCGGCGCTGTTGCCGCCCTGGCGGAACGCCGCCCAGTTGACGCCGGTCTGGAAACCGTTGTTCAGCTGCACTTCGAGGATCTTCGCTTCCAGGATCACCTGGCGTTCCACGGCCAGCCGGGTGGCCTTCAGGTACTCGTCCACCGAGCGCAGCTGCGCCGGCAGCGCGCGCACCAGTACCACGCCCGATTGCGGCGAGATGATCACGTTGCGCCCGTCGTCGCCGGTGCCGACGATCGCTTCCAGCGCCGCCTTCAGGTCGCCCCAGAAATCCGTCTCGGAGGTCATCTTGACGTTGCTGGCATCGTCCTGCACGGAGGTGGTGCCGGATGGCGAGCCGTTCTGCGTCTGCGACTGGCTCTGGGAGGCGTTCTGCTGGCCGCCATCCTGGCCCTCCTCGCCGCGCGTGGGCACGCTGTTGATCGAGGTCGACGACACGCGCACGTTGGAGACGCCGCGCCGGCTGCCCGTCAGGTAATTCACCTTGAACATGCGGGTCTGCATGGTCAGCGGCCGGATGTAGATGCGGTTGCCCTCCACCTTCCAGTCGTAGCCGTACAGCTCGCGCACCGCGTCCAGCGCCTCGAAGATCGTCACGTCCTTCAGGTTGGCCGACAGCGTGCCGGTTACTTCCGGCGACACCAGCATGTTGTAGCGCGTTCCGGTGGCGATCGAGGTGAAGAACTGCTGGGCCGGTACGTTGTTGAGCGCGACGTTGAAGCGCTCGTCCAGCACGGCGCGCGCCTTCGGCAGCGTGGCGGCCAGGGCCGGGGCCGGCGGCAGCAGCGCCGCTTCGACCGCATCGGGCGCCACGTGCTGGCGCTGTGCCGATTTCGCGGTGGCGTTGCGCATCTCACCGCTGATCGTGTCATAGGTATCGCGGCGGTTGGCGCTGTCGCATCCCGCCGCCAGCATTGCCACGCAGGTCATCGCCGCCAGGGTCCGCATCGTTTGCTCCGTTCGCATGGTTCGCTTCTGTTTCATGTTGTTCATTCCTGCCGTGCCGGCATGGCTTCGGGCTTGACATACAGCCGCAGCGTTTCACGGGCCTTTCCGCGGCGCAGCACCACGCGGTCTTCGCCCACCGATTCCACCAGCGCGCCCTGGAAACGGCTGCCCTGCCGTACCATTTCGCCACTAATCACGGCAATCCGGCGCCCGCCTGGCTCGCGCGACACGAGGATCGACTGCAATTCCGGGCCGGGCGGCGCGACCGGCGGCGCTTCCCCGCCGGCCGCCAGCGCATCCAGGCCGGGCGGTGGCAGCGTCGGGTCGGCGACCTGCGCCCGGGCACCGCCGGGAAACGCCAGTGCGATGGCCAGTGCGATGGCCGGAGCCTGGGCCACGAGGCGCAGGCGGTCGAAGAAGAGGCACGCTACAGGGCGATCCATTGTTGGTCCAGGCTCAGCGTATATAAGGTCAAGGCCAGCGTTGCCTTGTCGTGTTCGGTGGCATCCAGCGTGGCCTGGCCCCAGTACAGCCGGGCCGGCAAGCGTTCCAGCGCCGCCATGTAAGCCACCATGTCGCCATAGCCGCCCTGCAGCACGATGCGCACGCCATGGCGGTACAGCAGCGGCTTTTGCGGTTCCCCATCGGCGCTGTCCCCCGCTACGCCGGGCGGCGTGGTCGACAGCCCGGCCCGCGGCAGCACCGGCCCGGCCAGGCTGCCATCGGTGCCGGCGTCGCCGAAATTGCCATCGGTCGTGCCGGCCGGCGCCAGCGTGCGCAGCGACAGCAGCTTGAGCTTGCCGTTCTGCTGCACCATCTGCTGCAACAGGACCGTCATCCTGTCCGGCGACACCAGCGCGCTCTGCGTGGTGCGCAGCGTGGCGCGCAGCTGGTCGTTTTCTGCCCGCACGGCGGCCAGGCGCTTGCGCAGGTCGGCATCGGGATCGGCTTGCGCGGCCGCCTGCTTCTCGGCGATTTCCACGTCGATGCCGGCCAGTTGCACCTTCTGCTGCAGGATCGCGGTGCGCAGCGTGCGCTCGCGCGCCCCGGCCGGTTCGATGAAGCCCATGTAGGCGATGAAGATCACGCCCGCCACCGTGGCGGCGCACGCCATGATCCGCTCGCGCAGCGTCAGCGCATCGATGCGGGCCGCCCATTTCAGCCACAATTCCTTCATCGCGCCCCCCGGCACGCGCCTGCAGCGTGAATTCCACATACGGCGGCGGCAGCGGGGCTGGGGCAGCGGCAGCTGCGGCGCCGTCGGCCGGCGTCATCGGCGGCGGCGCAAGCCGCGGCGGCTCGCCCGGACGCGTTTCAACGCCGCCCGCCGCCAGCCCCGGCCGCGATATTTCCAGCTGCTCGAACGCCTTGCCCTGCAGCGCCGGTTCGCGCGCCAGGCCGTTCAGGTAGCCGGGCAGCAGCTCGGCGCGCAGCGCCCGGCCGCGCAGGCCGATGTCGGCGTTCGCGCCGCCGATTTCCACCCCTGTCAGCCACAAGCCGCTGACGCGGGTGCGTGCCAGGGCCTGGAAATAGGCGGAATAGCCGCGCGGATCGCCGACCCGGTTCTGTTCCAGGATGTCCGCCACGCCGCGCAGCGCGCGCTGGTCCAGCCCGGCCCGCTCCAGTTCGCTTTCCACGGCGGCATCCTTCGGCCGCGGCACCAGCCCGGCCAGCACGCTGGCCTTGCGCGCTTCCGCCTCGGCCAGCTGTTCCCTCAGGCGCGCCGATTCGTCTTCCAGCACGGCCACGCGGCCGCTCGCCGCGACCGACAGCGCCACCGAACCGGCCAGCGCGACCCCGACGACGATGGCCAGCGCCGGCGCCGTCAGGTAGCGCTTTTCCTTGCGGAAGCGCGGGTTGAACAGGTTGATCTGCTGGCTCATGCCACCGCACCTTCATCGCGCAATCCGCCGCCCAGCACGGTGAAAAAGCGCGCCTGCTGCGCCGCGTCGCGCAATTCCGGCACCTTGTCGAAGTCGAACACGCTGTCCAGGTCGAGCAGGTCGACGGGTAGGTACAGGTTGGCGGACAGGTAATCGTGCAGGCTGGCGCTGCCGGTCGGCGCCAGCACCAGCTTCGACACGGCGACGTACTGGAATTGCCGCTCGAAATTGTCCAGCGAACGCTGCAGTTCCAGGGCGATGCGGTCGTACAGCTGCTGGCGCTGCTCCTGCGGGCCCTCGACCTGGCCGAGCGCGATATCCATGCGGCGCGCAAGGTAGAGCTCGCCGCGGAACGTCACCGTCAGCAGGCCGCCGTGCTCGTCGAACGCCAGCATGGCCAGGCCGCGCCCTTCCGGTTCCAGCAATGCCGAAATGTTGCGCTGGGCGATTTCGGGAATGTCGATCGCGGCCAGGTCCACCTTGGCTTCCACGTACAGGTTCTGCAGCGCCTCGATGATGCCGTTGCGCGCCGCCACCGCGAATACCTGGTGGTTGTGCGCGGGCCCGTTCGGGGCAACGGGAATGTCCAGCACGTCGATGGTGGCCTCGAGCACGGGAAAATCGATCATGTCCTTCAGCTTCCAGCCGACCGCCGTCTTCATTTCCGCAACCGGCACGTTGGGCGCCTCCAGCACCAGCAGCTGGTACTCGCCGGGCACCAGCACACTCGAGCACAGGTGTTCGGCGGCATCGAATTCCTTGCCGATGCGCGCGACCAGCCCGGCCGCCTCGGCCCGGCTGCCTGGATGCTGGGCCGCCGCCAGCACGGCCGGCTTGACGCCCGCCTTGGTGTCCGCGGCGCGCCGCACCACCGCCGCGGTCACGCCGGCCGCACCGGCGCTCAACGCCAGCCAGCCATCCTTTTTCCTTGCCTTGTGCCAGAAAGCCATGCGCCTGTTCCGATATCGGGTAATGCTTGCAGAAAACCATGCAGTGTCTTGATTATATTCAAGATTCCAGCATGTTCCGGTAGCAAAAAGCTATTTTTGCCGTATTTTTTTGCGTCGCGTTCCGGGGCAGCGCCGATTCGTGTGCAAGGTGGCCCTCCCCCGGCGAAACGCCTCCCGGCACCGCTGCCTAATAGATTTCGCGCAGGTAGGTGTAGGGGCTCATCGATACTGTGCCATAGGTGAGCACCCCCCGTACGCTCGGCAGCCACGCCGGGCCCGTCATCCACATGTATACCGAGCCGCTGCTGCCGCTGCCCGGTGCCAACAGCTTCACGGTGCCGGCGCCAGCGCTGACCTTGCCTACGGTGGCCTTGTCGACCGTGAGCGCGAGTTTGCAGCCACTCGCGCCCGCCAACTTGGTGCACGCGGAAAAGTTCACTTCCGTCAGCGGGGCGAACGTGGTGGCCGAATCAGTCTCCGAGTAGTACCAGCCCGCCATGCCGTTCAGCGTGCCGAAGAACTGTGGTCTGACCGGCACGTCCATCGCCAGCGCCGCCGAACCTTGCTGCTTAGGCACGAACCAGCGGCCGGCCGCGACCCGCACGCCGCCCTCGACGGCGGCCGCGCGCTTCGACGTGACATCGTCGAAGTTGGCCACTTCGGCGGCGCGCAGGTACACGGAGACGGGCTGCGGCCAGTTGTTGGCGTCCGGCGCGCTGGCGTTGTAGGCCAGCGTCGACGGGAACGTGTACGTCCGCGTAACGGTTGCCGTGCCGGCATCGAACGTGCCGGCCGTGATCGTGGCGGTGCTCAGCACGGACTTGGTGGTGCCCGCCAGCGGCGCGTCTTGCGCGGTGGTACCGTTGGGCGCCTTCCACGCGCTCAGCAGCACATCGTGCGCCAGGTCGTCGCGGTAGTTCTTGAGCAGCGTGCCGCGGCTGCTGAACGCTTTCACGTCCACCGTGAACGGCTGGCCGGCATACGCCATGGTCAGGATCTCCACCGACGGCACCGTGGTCTTGCTGGGATTCTTCGGGCAGGCCACGGCAGGCGGGCATTCCATCGGGCCCGTGACGACCGTGTCGAAATGGTCCGGGTAGAAGCGGCCCACGTTGATCGTGGTGCCCACGACGTTGCCCGTACCCAGGTACGAGCCCACTTCCCTGCTGGCGTTCTCGGCGAGTTCCGCCGGGGTCGGCGCCAGCATCGAGTCCACCTTGATCACGCCCAGGTCGTCGAACACGAAGGTGCCCGTGGCGATGCCGGAGACGAACGGCCCGAATTCCCCCTCCAGGTCCACCGGGTCGAAATACTTGCCGGGCTCGCGGTCGGCCACCATCGCCCGGATCGGCGAGCCATCCTCGGTGGAGGCCGGCACCGCGCGCAGCTTGATCTTCTCGGGCTCGGTCTCGCGGCCGAAATTGGGCGCCGCCACCGTCAGGCCCTGCATCAGCGCGCGCACCGTCATCGTGAACGGCGTGCCGGCCGGGACGAAGCGGGGGTCGGTGGCGCTGGCCGGGTCGCCGGCCTTGTTGCTCGACTGCGCCAGCAGCAGCAATTTCTCCGGCCGCGATACGAAGGCACCCGTGGAGCCCAGCCGCGCATCGGCGTCGGTGACGAACAGCTCGATCCGTCCCACGTCCTGGTAGCGCAGCAGGAAGTCGTCGGACTCGCCCCGGTTCTTCGTGGTGGTGGCCTGGCTCGATGGCGAGCCCCCCGGGAACAGCACGTTGCTGGCCGCGCTCCAGGCTACCGAGTCCTGCGGCGGAATCACGCCGTTCGCCGCGCACAGCGGCAGGGTCACCGTATTGCTGCGCAGCGCATACGTGCCGCGCACGCCGGCGTTCGTGCTGGGATCGTGGCAACTCATCGCGAAGCGCATCGGCAGCGTGGTGTTGCCGCTGGCCAGCGCGGTGGGCACGTTCTTCACCACATAGGAGATGTAGGTGCTCAAATCCGTATTCGCCTGCATGTGCTCCAGCGTCAGCGGCTTGCAGGGCTGGTTGGGGTGGCCGAACGGCTTGTTGTGCTCGCAAGGCTCGTCCGTGAACATGAACACCGGCGTGAAATTCTGGTTGCCCACGCGGGTACTCACGGTCGACGTGTCGTTGCCGTCGTAATAGTCGAACAGCTTGCCGGCCACCGTAACGCCGAACGACACCAGGCCGCTGGCCGATGCCGCCGGCGTGACGGTCAGCTTGAGCGGCGGCAGGGTCGTATCGACCTTCACGAGGCCGCTGTATGTGCAGGTCACCAGCTGGCCCCTGGCACCGCAGCTCCAGCCGGTACCCGCGCCCTCGTCGAAGATCAGCGAAGCCGGCAGCGTACCCGTCACGGTCAGCGGACCGCCCTCGTCCATCGGGCCGTTGTTGACGACGCTGATCGTGTACGTGGTGGGCGCGGAAGGGATCAGCGGGCCATCCAGGGTCATCGTCACGCCACGGTCGGTGGCCGACACGTTGGGCGCGGCGATCACCTCGGCGTTCAGCAGCACCAGGTCCTGCCCGGACGTGTAGACCGTCTTGGCCGACTTCTGGCCGCTGGCGATCACCGGTGCCTTGACGGTATAGACATCGAAATCGATGCCGTAGGAAGCCTTGTCGCCGTTCACGCCGCTGACGGAATTGAACTGGTTGCCGGTCGGGTTGAGCGTGTCGGCCTGCTCGACGCCGTTGAAGCGCAGCGTCTCGCCGCCGCCCGACAGCGTGGTATCGCCTTCCCAGGTGATGTGCCCCACCCGTCCCGTGCCGGGCGGGTTGGGGATCAGGAAATTGGCCAGCGTCAGCTCGAGCGACGAATAGCGGATGTACTGGAAGCCTTCATAGACGTTCAGTACGCGGAACGGCTGGTCGCTGGCGCTGTAGATCACCAGCAACTGGAACCCGCCCAGCACGCCCGACACGGCGCAGAACAGGCTCTTGTCGATGGCCAGGTCCTTGGCCGAATACGTGCCATTGCCCTTGGCCTTGACCTGCTCGGTCACGTCGGCGGCGCCGCCGAAATAGTTGTAGCCGACCGTCGAGGACGTGTAGCGCCGGGTGGCCGGTGCGCTGACCGCCTTGCCATCGAACGTGACCGAGTAATCGGGGCTGCCGCCGGAGCCGGCCCAGTACAGGTAGGCGGCCAGTACCCGGGCGCCCGACGGCAGGCCCGACAGGTTCATGTCGACCGCCGTCGTCGTCGCGCACGGATCGTCGTTGTTCGACTTGGTGCGCAGCGACTTTTGCGTGCCGGTCATGGTCACATTGCCGGCGAAGCTCTTGAACAGCACGATGGGCGTATCGGCCAGCGCCGGCGCGGCGCACAGCGCCAGGGTGGCCGCGCACAGCGCGCGGCGGGAAGATTGTCGGAGCATGTGGAACGCTTTCATGTCAGATCACCACCTGCACCACGCGCTGCACGTAGTCGGCGCCGGGAGCGGCGTTCGGGCAGGCGCCGCCGGCCGGCGCGTTGCAGGCGGTGGCCGTGATGCGGGTTTGCGTCAGCGCCGGCGCGCCTTCGGTGCCGACCGTGACGCAGGTGACGGTGACGGTCATCGCCGACAGTGCGCCGGGCGCCGTGAAGCTCGTGTTCGGGCAGGTGCCGTTGTTCTGGAGTAACTGGTACAAGCCGAACTCGACGCCGGTCCGTGCCGCTTCGTAGGCGCGGGTGCCCAGCAGGTCGATGGTGGCGGACTGCCGCTGCGTGGTGGCGGTGGTGACGATGGCCGCGCCGACGCCGCTGAGAACGACGAGCAGGAAGATCGCCGTGACGATGCTGACACCGCGGCTGCGAATGTGGCGGCGCACGAGGCGCGGGTCGATGCGGTGCGATGCAGTACGGATCACGGCAGCCCGGTTCATGGCGGCTCGGTTCATGGCGGCTCGGTTCATGGCGGCTTGGTTCATGGCAGCTTGGTTCGTGGCAGCTTGGTTCGTGGCAGCTTGGTTCGTGGCAGCTCGGTTCAAGTCGGCTCGGTTCAAGTTGGATTGTCGAGCTGGGTCTGGCGCACCATCTGCGCCCCCTCGCCATTGGCATGCTGCAGCGACAGCACCAGCGTCATCAGCGAACCGTTGTTCGCCCCCGGCAGCAGGGTATTACCGAAGATGCAGCCGGCGACCTTGTCGGTCAGCACGGCACCGGTGCCCAGCGCGCCCATCCCCGGCGTCAGGTCCGCCGCGTTGAAGAAGCGCTGCAGCGTGCCGCCGCCATTGGCGCCAGGCGTGCACACAAAGGTCACCTTGCCCGTCACGACCTGGAACATCTGTCCGGCCGGTTCGGCGCCGGAAAAGTAATTCGTCTGCAAGGTAACGCGGCTGCCGTTGATGGCGCCGACCCGCGAGATATTGGCGGCGCCCTTGCCGAACTGGTAGGCGTCGTACGGCGCAAAGCCCAGGTTGCCGAACACGATGTAGTCGCCCGGCACGATGGCCTGCCGGCCCGCGGGCGGCGCGCCGATGAGGTCGAAGCTGCTGCTGCCGCCGACGAAATCGAGCGGCAGCAGTGTCGCGGGAGGATTGTCGTTGACGCTGACATAGCGGGCGCCGGTCTTCGACAGCAGGAACTGGATCGCCAGGTTGCCGTTCAGGATGGTGACCGTCCTCGGCGCGGCAAGCCGCAATTCACGGCTCATGCGCCGCAGCGCCAGGTCGGCCGCGTCCGCCAGGTCGGCACGCGCCTCGGTGGCCAGGTTGCTTTGCACCGGCACGCGGATGAACAGCGCCGCCATGCTGGCGACGATGCCGGTGATGACGATCACGATCACCGCCTCCACCAGCGTGAAGCCGCCGCTCCTGGCAGCCCGCCTGCCCACTTCGATGCCTTGTCTGCGCGCCATGTCCATGTTCAGTTGTTCGGTGCGTAGCGGCTGCGCCAGCTTTCCAGCGTGACCGCGCTGTTGTCATAATTGACCGTCACCTGGATCCGCAGGCCGGCGTCGCCCGGCACGGCACTGCCGGCCGGGCCGAAGCCGGCCTGCGTGATCGTGACGGTGGCCGTGTAGCCCGCCGGGAACGGCGTGCCGATCACATCGGTGGCGTAGGTTTGCGGTACGCCGTACGTGCCCACGTAGTCGTTGACGTTGTCGAACGGGCGCAGGCCGCCACCCGCTTCCTGGCCGGCACCTTCGGGTTTCGTGCAAGCGGCGGCCGACGTGGCGGTCAGGAAATCGGGATCGCTGATATCGCACCACGAAAAGCGCGCGGCGCGGATCTCGTCGACCAGGCTCTCGGCGATCGCCATCGCCTGCTTTTGCCGGATCGGGTCGGCGCTGCTCCGGGTGTTGTAGCTGATCACGCCCAGCACGCCGACCACGGCGGTGCTGACGATGACGATGAACATGACCAGTTCGATCATCGTCAGGCCGCGCTGGCGGCGCATGGTCCGCCGGGCCGTCATCGGGTAAACCCCGTTTCCGGTTCGATGACCGTGTCCTGGCTGATGCCGCCGCCGCTGACGCGCACCGCCAGCCGGGCCACGAAGGTGGAATTGACCACGCTGTCGCCATCGGCGGCGTTGAACGGTTTTCCGGCAGGGTCGAAATAAAACATGGGAGCCCCCGTGATCGCCAGCCCGTTGGGAATGCCTTCGCAGGCCCAGGTGGTGAGATTGCCGCACCGCGCCAGGGTGGTGGCGCTGCCGCTGTTGCTGCGCGCCGGCGCCCCGACTTTGCCGTTGCAATCCGTGTCGTAGCACAGCGCAACACTCGCGCCATCGAGGCGCACATACACGTTGCGGTTCTGCGCGATCGCCTGCTTCTGGGCGAAACGGATCAGTGCGGTGGTCTGCTGGGAAAAACCAGCCACGTCGAACGTGCGCTGTTCGAAGAAGCGCGGCGCGGCCACGGCGCCGAGGATCCCGACGATCATCAGGATCAGGACCAGTTCGACCAGCGTAAACCCAAACTGCCCCGCATGAAGTCGGGGCAGCCGGGATTGTGGTCGGATAGGGCTGTCGGTCGTCACGACGCCGAGTATGCCACTATCCGCCGGATCAGCAGGTACCGGAGACGGCGGTCACCGTACCGTTGGCCGGATTGTAGGTGAAGGCGCAGGTGGTCGTCTTCTTGTCGGCGATCGTGACTGGCGCGGTGCCGGTGATCTCGTAATCGACGGTGCCATCCAGGCCGGCCGCCAGGGCGATGCCGGTCGCACTCGCATCCGGGTAGCCCTTGTCGTTCACCGCGATCGCCACGCCATCGAGCGTCACGGAGCGGCTGCTGGTGGTACCGGTAACCAGCCACTGCGCACGGGTGATTGCTGCCGCGCTGGAGACCGCACCGCGGGCACCCTGCATCTTGGCGCGGCGTGCGTCGCTGCCCATGTCGGCGAACTTCGGCAGTGCCGTCGCGGCCAGGATGCCCAGGATCACGATGACGACGATCAGTTCGATGAGGGTGAAGCCGCCTTGACCACGGGAAACTTGCGAGAGCGAAGCTTGTTTGAATTGCATGAGAATCTCCAACGTAACAATAAGAATGTGTTTGTGACGGAAGCGACACGAGGATGCGTTTTACATTCTGTTCAACCGTCTACCTGGGTAAGGGCAACGCTCAGCTTCGCTACATCTGCTGTCGTTCCTGGCGGCTTGGCGTTGTTCGTGGGCAAGCAAAGTGATTCTACACGGTAACTCCAATGTGTATAGTGACGTGTGGAAAAAGTTTTGTTTCCGCTGAACAAATACACAATGATCTGTTGTTTTCTGTCGAAAACCCAGCTGCCACGGGGGATGTTTCGACCATTTAGTTGATCCACCTCACCCACATATCCTGGCGGTGCGTGTTCAAGAAGCGCGACCGGATTGCTGCCGACCAGGGCTTGCAGCCTTCCCGTGTCGCCGGCCAGGGCCGCTTCCATGATCTTGCCGGCCAGGGCCGTGCGCATGGCCGCCACCTGGAATCGCACGCCGGCCAGTTCGGCCTCGGCCCGGTAGCGCAGCACGTAATGCAGCAGCACGCCCGCCAGCACGCTGAACACCATGGCGCAGATGGCGAATTCGAAGCGCGTGGCGCCGCGCGCCCGCTGGACGGCGGCGGCCACCATCAGTGCAGCGCGGCCTTGCCCAGGTTCCAGATCGGCAGGAAGATGCCCAGCGCCAGGATCAGGACCATGACACCGAGGAAGGTGATCAGGATGGGTTCGATCTGCGCGGCCAGTGTCTTCAGTTCGTAGTCCACTTCCCGCTCGTACAGCAGCGCGATCTCGTCCATCAGGTCGTCCAGCGAACCCGATTCCTCGCCCACGGCGATCATCTGCAGCACGATGGGGGTGAATATGCCGGCCGCGACCGACGTGCGCAGGATGCTCTCACCCCGTTCGACGCTGTCGCGCATGCTCTCGACGCGCTGGCTCAGGTGCGCATTGTCGACGGTCTGCGACACCACCGTCAGGGCTTGCACGATCGGCACTCCGCTCTTGGACGACAGCGCGAAACTGCGCGCGAAGCGGGCCATGGTGGCCTTGTGGATGATCTTGCCGGCCACGGGCAGCTTCAGCTTCCAGCGGTCCCAGCGCAGCAAACCCAGCGGCGTGCGCACCCAGCCGCGCAGCGCGAAGCCGGCCACCGCAGCCGCGCCGAGCATGATGTACCAGTATTGCGTGGTGAAGTTCGACGTGGCGATGAGGATCCGCGTCATCAGCGGCAGCTCGGCCTTGAAACTCTGGAACACCTGCACGAACTGGGGAATCACGAACATGTTGACGATGAACATGGCAATCACCATCGCGATCACCACGAACATCGGATAGCGCAGCGCGCTTTTCACCTTGCCGCGCATGTCGCGGTCGAATTCCAGGTGGTCGTACAGCCGCAGCATGACTTCGTCGAGCCGGCCCGTCATTTCGCCCACGCGCACCATGGACAGATAGAAATTATTAAAGACGGTCGGGTGGTTGCGCATCGAGATCGACAGTTCGCGGCCGGCGTCGAGCGATTCGCGCAGGTCGCGGATCACCTTCGCAAAGGCGGGCGACACGGCCGATTCCTGCAGGCCCGCCAGGCCGCGCATGATCGGCACGCCGGCCTTGAGCAGCGTGTACATCTGGCGCGAAAACAGTTGCACGTCGAGCGGCGTGACCTTTTTTTCCCGCAGCCGGGCCCAGGTGGACTGGCCGCCGCCCTTGGCCGGGGCGCGCGTGGGCGAGATGTCGACCGGGGTGGCTCCCGATCCCATCAGCTGGTCCGCCACGGCCGCCGAATCGACGGCTTCCAGCACACCCTGCATCAGCTCGCCGCGCGTATCGCGCGCCTTGTAGGCAAAATAAGGCATCAATCCTCTTGCTGGTTACTGATCCGCATGGCTTCGGAAATCGTGGTGCGGCCCTGCACCACCAGCTGCACGCCATGGCGGCGCAGCGTCTGCCCCGCCATTTCGCGGGCGGCCGCCTTCAGGAAGTGCGCCGGGTCCGGGTCGTTGGCGGCATCGACGACGGCGTTCGTCATTTCCAGCAGTTCATACACGCCGGTCCGGCCGCGGTAGCCCATGCCATTGCAATGCGAACAACCCTTGCCATGGAAATAGCGGGCCATGTCGACCTTGTCGTTCAGTTCCAGGCTCAGCCATTCGCGCTCGGTGGGCGTCGGCGTGTACGGTTCCGTGCAGCTTTCGCAGATCACGCGCACCAGGCGCTGGGCCAGCACGGCCTGCAGCGAACTGGCCACCATGTAGCGCGGCACGCCCATGTCCATCAGGCGCAGCGGCGTGCTGGCGGCATCGTTGGTGTGCAGCGTGGACAGCACAAGGTGGCCCGTCATGGCGGCGCGCAGGCCGATCTGCGCCGTTTCCTGGTCGCGCATCTCGCCCACCAGCACCACGTCGGGATCCTGCCGCAGCGCCGAGCGCAGCACACGGGCGAAGTTCAGCTCGATCTTCTCATTGACCTGCACCTGGTTGATGCCGGGCAGCCGGTACTCGACCGGGTCTTCCACGGTGATGAGCTTTTTTTCCACGGAATTGAGTTCCGCCAGCGCGCTGTACAGCGTGGTGGTCTTGCCGGAACCGGTCGGCCCCGTCACCAGCACCAGGCCGTTCGGCCGCTGCACGATGGCGCGGAACTTTTCCATCAGCGGGCGCGGCATGCCGATCGCATCGAGCCGCAGGTTGGTGCTGCCCTGCGACAGCAGACGCATGACGATGGATTCGCCGTACTGCGTGGGCATGGTCGAGATACGCACGTCGATGCGGGTATTCTTGACGCGCACGGCGAAGCGGCCATCCTGCGGCAGCCGCTTTTCCGAGATGTCGAGCTCCGACATCAGCTTCAGGCGCAGCGCCAGCGCGGCCGCGATCTTGATGTCGGCCTGGGTCTGCAGGTGCAGCACGCCGTCGATGCGGAAGCGGATGTGCAGCCGGGCTTCCTGCGGTTCGATGTGGATGTCCGAGGCGCGCACCTGGGCGGCATCGTCGAACACCGATTGCAGCAGTTTCACCACCGGCGCTTCTTCCAGCCCCGGATTGGCGGCCAGCGCACCGAAGTCGACGGACACATCGCCCATCTCTTCTTCCAGCTCGCGCGCAAGGTCGGTGATGTCGTCGGTACGGCGGTAGATGCGGTCGATCGCGGCCAGCACCTCGGTTTCGTTGACGACGGCCAGTTCGACGTTCTGCTTGACGATGCGGGCGATCTCGTCGTACGCGAACAGGTCGGTCGGGTCTGAAATGCCCACCAGCATGCCCGAATCGCGCTGCTCCAGCACCAGCGCACGGAAGCGCCGCGCCTGCGTTTCCGGCAGCAGGCGCACCAGGTCAGGGTTGATGTTGTAGAACTTGAGGTTGATGTACGGAATGTTCAGCTGGCGCGCCAGCGCGCCGGCGATCTGCTCTTCCGTGACATATCCGCTGTCGATGAACACGCGGCCCAGCTTGCGTCCGCTGCGCTTCTGCTCCGCCAGTGCCAGGCCGAGCTGTTCCTCGGACAGCAGTTTTTGCTGCACCAGAATTTCCCCGAGCCTTACCTTTTCCGGCCTTGCCATATGCGCGCATCTCCCATGTTGCGGTACATCAAGTAATTAACCGTCGATTGTAGAACGAAAGGTTGCCCATGGGCTAGAAAATACCGGTCCGGCACTGGCGTGCGGCGTCGGTTCTTTGCTACAGTGCCGAATCGTCAATGTCAGCGTCCATGTCACAATCCCATCGAATGCCCGAACCCGCCCTGTGTTTCCGGCACGTCGCCCGGCAGCAAGGCGGCCGCGCCGTGCTGGCCGGCGTCGACCTGGCGCTGGCGCCGGGCGAGATCCTCGGCCTGGCGGGCGTCAACGGCGCCGGCAAGACCACGCTGCTGCGCTGCCTGCTGGACTTTTGCGCCATCGACAGCGGCGACATCGCGATCTTCGGCGTTCCTCATGCGCGGCCCGCCGCGCGCCAGCCGCTGGCCTATCTCCCCGAGCGCTTCAATCCGCCCGCCCACCTCACCGGCGGCGAATTCCTCACTCAAGTGCAGGCACTGCATGGCCAGCGCGCCGATGCCGGCGCCACCGCGGCAATGCTGCGTGCGCTGGACCTCGATGCCGCCGCGCTGCGCCGCACCGCGCGCCACTATTCGAAAGGCATGACGCAGAAGCTGGGCCTGGCCGCCACGCTGCTGCTCGACAAGCGCCTGTACGTGCTGGACGAACCGGCCAGCGGCCTCGATCCGCAGGCGCGCGCCCTGTTCAAGCGCGCCGTGCTGGCCCGCCGCGCGGCCGGCGCCGCAGTATTGCTCACCTCGCACGCGCTGGCCGATCTCGGCGAACTGTGCGACCGGATCGCGATCCTGCATGGCGGGCGCATCCGCTTTGCCGGCACGCCCGCGGAATGCATCGGCCAGTTCGGCGCCGCGGACCTGGAAGCGGCGTTCCTGGACGCGGTTGCATGATGTACTTTACCCACTTCGGCCTGCGGCAGGCGCCGTTCTCGATCACGCCCGACCCCGCCTTCTTCTATGGCGGCAACCAGCGCGGCGACATGCTGGCGGCGCTGCTGTACGCGGTGGCGCAGGGCGAAGGCATCGTCAAGGTCACGGGCGAGGTCGGCAGCGGCAAGACCATGCTGTGCCGCATGCTCGAGCGCCGCCTGCCGCCCCACGTGGACGTGCTGTGGCTGGTCAATCCGAGCCTGGCGCCGGGCGCGGTGCCGTACGCGATCGCCGCCGAACTGGGGCTCGACGCCTCGGGCCGGCGCGGCGACCAGGTGCTGCGCCAGCTGAACGACGAACTGATCGCGCGGCACGCGGACGGCCGCCAGGTGCTGCTGCTGGTCGAGGAAGCGCAGGCCATGCCGCTCGAATCGCTGGAAGCGGTGCGCCTGCTGACGAACCTGGAAACGGCGCGCCACAAGCTGCTGCAGATCGTGCTGTTCGGCCAGCCCGAGCTCGATGCGCACCTGGCCCTGCCGCGCATGCGGCAGCTGGCCGAGCGCATCACGCACAGCTTTTTCGTGCCGGCCCTGCCGCCGGACCAGGTCGGCGCTTTCCTGGCCTTCCGGCTGCGCGCCGCCGGCCATCCGGACGGCGGCTTGTTTACCGCAGCGTCAACGCGGCGCATCGCGCGCGCGTCACGCGGTATCATTCGCCGTATCAACGTCCTTGCCGACAAGGCCTTGCTGGCCGCGTATGCGGACGATGCCAACACCGTGCAGGTGCGCCATGTGCGGCTGGCCGAGCGGGAATGCGGGTTCGTGCGGGCCCGCCCGGCGCTGCCGGCTCCCGGCCGCCGCGCAGCCGGGGTGCTTGCCATCGTGCTTGCCATCGCGGCCCTCGCCGCGGTCGCCACGGCCGCGGTACTGGCCACGGCGCGGAGTATGGGCTTTTGAGGCGCGGGCTTTTGAGGCGCGGGCTTTCGAGGCGCGGGCTTTCGAGGCGCAAGTTTGAACGCGGCTGTTGAACGGTACGTGGTCGCGGCATGCGGCCGGCACGTGATCGCGGCACGTGATGGCGGGAGCGATCCCCCAGTATTTGCACATCCGTTCGTTTTATAAGATTATGATCGCCCCTGTAAACTCACTTCCGGCAAACATAACAATGAAAAAAGTCGCGGCCACCGTGCTCTGTTCGCTGCTTGGCGCATGCGCCGCGCCCAGGCTGCCGGTCTCGCCGGCCCACGTCACCGAAGCGCCGCGCCCCGCCGGCGCGATTCCCGACCCGGTGCAGCAAAGCGCCGTGCTGCCCGCTCCCCAGGCGGCGCCCAGGGCGGAAACGTTCAGTGTGACCGTGCACCGCGCCCCGGTGGAATCGGTGCTGTTCGCGCTGGCGCGCGATGCCGGCATGAATGTCGACGTGCACCCGGCGATTACCGGCGTGGTCACGCTGAATGCGCTCGACCAGACCCTGCCGCAATTGCTGGACCGGATCTCCCGGCAGGTGGACATGCGCTACGAGATCGATGGCGCCACGCTGCTGGTGCTGCCGGACGAGCCGCACTGGCGCAACTACCGCATCGACTACGTGAACATCGCGCGCACCACCAACAGCAACGTCAGCATCGCCACGCAGATTTCCACCACGGGCGGCGGCAGCGCCGGTACCAGCTACACGGGGTCGAACACGGGCACCGGCACGATCGCCGGCGCGGGCACCTCGCTCTCGCCGGGCAACAACAATTCGACCACCTCGGTGGCCAACCGGGCCGACAACAATTTCTGGTACAACCTGGAAAAGAACATCCGCGACATGCTGCGGCCCACCAACCTGAACGATCCGCTGGCCGATCCGCTGGCGCAGTTGCGCGAGCAGACCGCCATGCAGGGCCAGCAGCCCGGCGGGCAGCAGCCGGGCCAAGCCGGCCAGCCGGGCCAGCAGGGCCAGCCGCAGGCCGGACAGTTCGGCAACGGCCAGCCAGGCACATACCAGCCGGCATTCTCGCCGGCCGGCGGCGCCACCCAGCCGGCCGATGCCGGCTATCCCGGCGTGCAGGCCGGCGCGGCGCAAGGCCGTGCCGCCGCGCAGCGCACCGCGCCCTCCGTGATCGTCAACCCGGAAGGCGGCATCGTCACCGTGCGCGCCAGCAGCCGGCAGCACGACAGGGTGCGCGAGTTCCTCGATACGCTGCAGGCCGCCGCCAAGCGGCAGGTGATGATCGAGGCCACGATCCTCGAGGTGCGCCTGTCCGACCAGTACCAGCAGGGCATCAACTGGCAGCGCATCGCCAGCGGCGGCGCGGTGTTCGGGCAGGGCAACCCGAATCCGGACAGCCTGCCGCTGACCCGCGGAGAGGCCAACCTCGACGGCATGTTCAGCCTGACCTACTTCAATCCGATGAGCGCCATCGGCAACATCAGGACGGCCATCCAGCTGCTGGAATCGTACGGCAAGGTCCACGTGCTTTCCAGCCCGAAGCTGTCCGTACTGAACAACCAGACAGCGCTGTTGAAAGTGGTGGACAACAGCATCTTCTTCACGCTGAAGGTCACGCCGGCCGTCACCAATTCGTCGGGCGGCGTGTCGGCACCGGCCACCTACGAATCGCGCGTGGAGACCGTGCCGGTCGGCTTCGTGATGAGCGTGACCCCGCAGATCTCCGAAGACGGCGAAGTCACGCTGAACGTGCGGCCCACCATCACGCGCGTGGTCGGCGAAGTGGCGGATCCGAACCCGGAACTGAAGCGGCTGGACGTGACCAGCACAGTGCCGGTGATCCAGGCGCGCGAACTGGAATCGGTGATGAAGCTGCACAGCGGCCAGACGGCCGTGATGGGCGGGCTCATGCAGGATTCGGTCGACAACAGGCGCGATGGCCTGCCGCTGCTGTCGCGCGTGCCCCTGCTGGGCAACCTGCTGTCCTACCGCGACGAAAGCGTGTCGAAGACCGAACTGGTGATCTTCCTGCGCGCCGTCGTGGTGCGCGACGCCAGCATGGAAGGCGACTACCAGGACCTGCGCTACCTGCTGCCCGGCAAGGATGCGCTGAACAAGACGCCGTATGGCCCCACCGCGGGCCAGGCCGTGCCGACGGGGACACCATGAGCCTGCTGATGCAAGCGTTGAAGAAAGCCGAGCGCGCACGGCAAAGCGGCCTGCAGGAAGAAGACTTGCCGGACAACGGACACGACACCGTGGATGACACGGTGGCGGGCGGCGTGCCGCGGCGCACTCCCGACCTGGACGCAGGCATGCCGGATATCCCGCCGGCCCGCGCGCCGGGATCGACCAGCGGGCCGCTGGAACTGAGCCTGGAGCCGCTCGACGCCCCGCCGGCGCGGGCGGACGCATCGCAAGCCCAGGCACCGCAAACCGAAGCACGGCAAACCGAAGCAGCGCGGGCGGAAGCGTTGCATTCCGATACCCTGCGTGCCGACCCGCCGCTGCCGCCACCGCCGCCGGCGATCGAACCGGCCGTCGAGGCATCGCATAATCCGGTACCGCCCCAGGCACGCCATGAAGGCGGGCGGGTGCGCGGCGATGCCGGCGAGATTCCCGTCCGGGATGCCCGCGCGGCCCCCCGGCCCGCCCCGGTGGGCGCCGACACCCGGCGCGGCCCGGGGGCGCCCGAACGCCGGGCGGTACCGCGCAGCGCGCCGGTGCAGGCGGATGCCGCGTCGGGCATCGACCTGCCGCGGCTGCGGATCGCCGGCCTGGCCGGCGTGCTGGTGATGATCGCCGGCACGTTCGGCTACCTGTACTGGCAAGCCGTCAACGGCCCGGGACCGGGCGCCAGCCTGCCCATGGTGCCGATGCCGCCGCCCAGCGCCACCGGCGCCACCACGGCCGGCGGCGATCTCGGCATCGTCGTCGCGCCGAGCGGCGCACCGTTCGGCGCGCTGGGCACGCCCGCGCCCGCCGCCGACACCGCCGCCGTGCCGCCGCCCATCGACCCCGCCGCTCCCCCGGCACCGGCACCAGTCGCGCCACCAGTAGCGCCATCAGCAGCACCGGTGGTGGCGGCGCCGGCCACCACGCGGGCGCCGGGCGCTGCGCCGCGTGCCAGCCGCCCCGCGCCGCTGGCCGGCCCCACCCCGGCGCAACTGGCGGCCATCGAGGATCCCGAGATCCGCCGTGAAGCGATGCGCGACGCTATGGAACGTGCCGGGCGCATGGAACAGATGGGCGAGGCGCCCGGCGCGGCAGGCGCATTCGGCGAGCCGGACGGCGCCGCCGCGGCGCCGGCAGCGTCCACGTCCACGGCCCCGGCCGCCGCCGAGGCCAACGGCCGGGGCGACGTGCAGGTGGCGCGCGGCGCATCCAGCCCCGCCATCCATCCCGCGGTGCAGGCCGGCTATGCCGCGTTCGCGGCCGGCGACCTGGCCGCCGCGGGGCGGCAGTACGCCACCGCGCTGCGCAACGATCCGAACAACCGCGACGCGCTGCTCGGCAGTGCCGCCATCGCCGCGCGTGAACGGCGCGACGACGATGCCGCGCGTTCCTACCTGCGCCTGCTGTCAAACAATCCGCGCGACGCGGAAGCCATCGCCGGCCTGACGGCGCTGCGGCCGGGCGATGGCGACCGTGCCGAGGTGCGCCTGAAAGGCGTGTTGCGCGACAATCCGGATGCCGCGCCGGTGCACTTTGCGCTCGGCAATCTGTATGCCCGCCAGCGCCGCTGGCAGGAAGCACAGCAGGCGTATTTCCATGCCTGGTCCGCCGCGCCCGCCAACGCCGACTATGCGTTCAACCTGGCCGTGGGCCTGGACCGGCTGAACCAGGCCCGCCTGGCCAGCCAGTATTACCAGCGCGCGCTGGCGCTGGCCGCCAGCGGCGCCGCCGCCTTCGACCGCGCCGCGGTCCAGCGCCGGCTGGCCGAGCTGTCCGCCGCCCAGGCGCCCGCGACGGCGGCGGCGGCCGATCCCGCCGCCATGGCCGCCCCGGCACCGGCGTCCGCCCCCGCACCGGCGTCCGCGCCGGCCGCTCCGGGGAATTGAGCGCGATGGCGGAACGCATCAAGCAACCGATCGGCAAGCTGCTGATCGACAAGGGCGTCATCAGCGAAGACCAGCTGCGCATCGCACTGATCGAGCAAAAGCGCGAACGCGAACCGCTCGGCAAGCTGCTGGTCGGCATGGGCTTCGTGACCGAGGCCACGATCCGCGAAGCGCTGTCGGAAAACCTCAACACGCAGTCGGCCGACCTGAACAGCCTGGTCGTCGACGCCATCGCGCTGAAGCTGATTCCCAAGGACGTGGCGAAGCGCTACAGCGTGTTCCCCATCGTCTACGAGCGCGAGCGCGACAACCTGGTGCTGGCCATGTCCAACACCAGCAATATCGTGGCGCTGGACCAGATCCACGCGATGCTGGTCAAGGGCATCACGATCACGCCCCTGCTGGTCAACGACTCCGACATCGCCCGCGCGATCGACCAGTACTACGGCTTCGAACTGTCGATCGACGGCATCCTGCACGAGATCGAGACGGGCGACGTGACGTACCAGGGCACGTCCGACGAGTACAGCCACCCGATGGTACGGCTGATCGACGCGCTGCTAGCCGACGCGGTGCAGAACGGCGCGTCGGACGTGCACTTCGAGCCGGAACAGAGTTTCCTGCGCATCCGCTACCGCATCGACGGCATCCTGCGCCAGATCCGCAGCCTGCACAAGTCGTACTGGCCGGCCATGGCCGTGCGGCTGAAGGTGATCAGCAACATGAACATCGCCGAGACCCGCGCGCCGCAGGATGGCCGCATCTCCATCAAGTTTTCCGGCCGCCAGATCGACTTCCGCGCCAGCGCGCAGCCGACCACGCACGGCGAGAATTTCGTGCTGCGCGTGCTGGACCGCCAGAAAGGCATCGTGCCGCTCGATGGCCTTGGCCTGGCCGAGCACGAGCTGGACCTGCTGCGCCTGATGATCGCCCGCCCCGATGGCCTGATCCTCGTCACCGGCCCGACCGGCAGCGGCAAGACCACCACGCTGTACTCGATCCTGAACCACATCAATACCGAGGGCGTCAACATCATGACGCTGGAAGACCCGGTCGAGTACCCGATGAACATGATCCGCCAGACCTCGGTCAACGAGTCGGCCAAGCTGGGCTTCGCCGACGGCATCCGCTCGATCCTGCGCCAGGACCCGGACGTGATCCTGGTCGGCGAAATCCGCGACAAGGAAACCGCCGACATGGCGCTCGCGGCGGCGATGACGGGCCACCAGGTCTATTCGACACTGCACACCAACTCCGCGGTGGGAGCGATTCCCCGCCTGCTCGACATCGGCGTGATCGCCGACGTGCTGGCCGGGAACATCATCGGCATCATCGCCCAGCGCCTGGTGCGGCGCCTGTGCATGCATTGCCGCGAAGGCTTCGAAGCCGATGCGCTGGAACGGCGCCTGCTGGGGCTCGGCGAGGAAGATCCGCCGGCGACCATCTACAGGGCGGTGGGCTGCGAGCGCTGCGCCCACCAGGGCTACAAGGGCCGCGTGGCGATCATGGAACTGCTGAAGATGAACGCCGAGCTCGACGAACTGGTCGCGCGCCGCGCCGCCGTGCGCGAATTGCGCGCCGCCGCGCGCGCCGCCGGCTTCCGCTCGCTGGTCGACGACGGCATGCGCCGTGTGCTGCAGGGCGCCACGACCATCGACGAGATCTCGCGCGTGGTCGACCTGACCGACAGGCTGGCCTGACATGCCGCAGTACATCTACCGTGCCATGGATACCGCCGGCCAGATCGTGCCCGGCAATATGGATGCGCTGAACGTGCCGGACCTGGAGCTGCGCCTGTCCAGGATGGACCTGGACCTGATCGACTACCGGCAGTCGCGCCAGAAGGTCATCGCGCTGGGGCGCCGGCGCATCGACCGGCGCGACCTGATCAATTTCTGCTTCCACATGGAGCAGATGTCCAGCGCCGGCGTGCCGATCCTCGATGCGCTGAACGACCTGCGCGAATCGATGGACCATCCGCGCTTCCGCGAGATCATCACCGACCTGATCGAGAACATCGAGGGCGGCGTGCCATTGTCGGCCGCGCTGGGCAACTACCCGGAAGCGTTCGACCAGACCTTCACCAGCCTGGTGCGGGCGGGCGAGGAAAGCGGCAAGGTCAACGAAGTGTTCCGCAACCTGGCCGACAGCCTGAAATGGCAGGACGAACTGGCCGCCCAGACCAAGAAGATCGTCACCTACCCGGCCATCGTGCTGGTAGTGGTCACGGCGGTCACGTTCTTCCTGATGATCTACCTGGTGCCGCAGCTGACCAGTTTCATCCGCAACATGGGGCAGGAACTGCCGCTGCATACCCGCGCGCTGATCGCCGTGTCGAACGTGTTCATCGACTACTGGTTCGCGCTGCTGGCCGCGCCGGTGGCGGCGTGGTTCGCCGGCCGGTGGTGGCTGCGCCGCGACGAACGGGCCGCGTTCGCGTTCGACCGCGCCAAGCTGCGCGCCTGGCCGGTGGGGCCGGTGCTGCACAAGATCATCCTGGCGCGCTTCGCCACCTTCTTCGCCATGATGTACGGCTCGGGCATCACGATCCTCGAATGCATCCGGCTGTCCGAGGGGATCGCCGGCAACCGCGCCGTGGCGGCCGCGCTGCGCCGCGTGGCCCAGCTCATTTCCGAGGGCCAGAGCGTCAGCGGCGCGTTCGGCCATACCGGCCTGTTCCCGCCGCTGGTGGTGCGCATGCTGAAGGTGGGCGAAGCCACCGGCGCGCTCGACGGCGCGCTGCGCAACGTGGCCTACTTCTACAATCGCGAAGTGCGCGAACAGATCGAACGGGTGCAGGCCATGATCGAACCGACCATGACGGTGGTGCTGGGCCTGCTGCTGGGCTGGATCATGCTGTCCGTGCTCGGCCCGATCTACGACACGATCAGCGCGATCAGGATCTGACATGTTGGCCAAACAGCTTTTCTATCTCACCAGCGACCAGTTGCATGCCTGGCAATGGCAGCGCAATACGCTGTTCGGGCCGCACATCTTCCCCGCCACCCGGGCGGGCCTGAACGATTTCCTCGCTTACCTGGACCGGCACGGCAACCGCCCCGGCTACCTGTTGACCGACCTGATCGAGGAAGACTACACGCGGCTACTGCTGCCCCACGTGCGCGGCCGCGCGGGACGCAAGCTGCGCGAGCGCCGGCTGGTCCAGCACTATCGCGACACGCCCTACCGCGCCGCACTGGTGCAGGGGCGCAGCGACGAAGGCCGGCGCGACGACGAGGTGCTGTTCACCGCGCTGACCAACCCGCTGCTGCTGACGCCGTGGGTGGATGCGATGGAGCTGATGCAGACGCCGCTGGCCGGCATCTACTCGTGCGCCATGCTGGGCCGCGACGTGCTGCACCGGCTGGCGATGCGCCATCGCCACGTGCTGCTGGCGAGCTGGCACACGGCCGGCCTGCGGCAGACCTACTTCCTGCGCGGCGCCGTGAAGTTCTCGCGCCTGGTGCAGGCCACGCCCGAGGAAGCGCAGCTGCATGCCGTGGCCACGCAGACCGCCCGCACCCAGCAATTCCTGGGCAGCGTGCGCCTGCTGGCGCGCGGCGACGTGCTGCACGTGCTGGTGCTGGCCGCGCCCGACCAGGTCGAGCGCCTGGCGGCGGAATGCACCAACACGGCCGAAACGATCTACCACATCGTGCCCCTGGACACGGCGGCCACCGCGCTGCACGTGGGCGGCGCGGCGCAGGGCGTGGCGGCGCACGTGGCCGAGCCCACGCTGCTGGCCATGCTGGCCCGCAATCCGCCGGCCAGCCACTATCCGACCGGCGCCGCGGGCAACTATTACCGGCTGCTGCAGGCCCGCCTGTCGCTGTACGCATCGAGCGCGGTGCTAGCCACCGCCGGCGTAGTCTGGTCGATCCTGAACCTGGCCAGCTACACGCTGGCGCACGGCAGTGCCGAGGGCTTCCGCTCCGAGACCGCGCACTACCGCGCCAACTACGACCGCAGCATGTCGAGCATGCCGCCGGCCGCCGACAAGACCGCCAACATGCGCGCCGCGGTATCGATCGACCGTACCGTGGCCAGGCAGGGCCCGTGGCCGGTGGCCATGATGCGCATGGTCAGCGGCGCGCTCGAGCAGTCGCCGCAGGTCCGCATCTCCCGGCTCGACTGGCGCGCCGACGTGCCCGGCGCGCCCCGCGGGCCGATAGTGGGTGGCGCGGGCGGCGCGAGCGGCACGGCCGGCACGCCGGCACTGGCCGCGCCCACCTCGTCGCTGGCGCTGGGCATCCCGAAGTCGCCGCCGCAAAAGCTGCGCGTGGAGGCCGAGGTCCTGTCCGCGCGCAACGACTACCGCAAGGTGCTCGGCGAAATGAACGTGTTCGCGCAGCGGCTGGCCAGCATTCCGAACGTGACCGTGGAGATCGTGCAGCTGCCGTTCGATATCCGGCCCACGCAGAAGCTGTCCGGCACCGTCGGGGCCCCCGCCGCCGGCCAGGAACAGAACAAATTCACCCTGGACTTGACATGGACGCCCTGAGTACCCGCGCCGCCGCGCGCAGCGCCGGCATCCGCCTGCCGCTGCCGTACTGGGTGCGCGATTTCGCCCTGGTACGCCCCGCCGTGATGACCTTCGTCATCACGGCCGGCATCAGTTTCACGTGCGTGCTGGCCAGCTACCTGCAGCTCGAGCAGGCCCGCGAGGACGAGCGGCAGGCGCATGCGATGCGCGACGCGGCGCGCAAGCGCTTCCTGTACGCCGAATCGGAAAAGCAGGAAATCCGCGCCTACCAGCCGCTGTTCGTGGAACTGCAGCGCCGGCACTTCGTCGGCACCGAGAGCCGGCTGGACTGGGTCGATGCGATCCGGCAGATCCAGGAGCGCCGCCGGCTGCTGCCGCTGACCTATGAAATCGAACCGCAGCAACCGTACAAGATCGAGGGCCGGCTGCCGACCGGCGACTACCAGCTGCTGGGCAGCCGGATGACGCTGCACATGGACCTGCTGCACGAGATGGATCTGTTCGCCTTCCTGGGCGACCTGCGGCAGCATGGCGTGTTCACGGTGCAGCAGTGCGACATGCGGCGCACGGCGGGTACCGCCGCGGCCCCGGCGGCGCCCGGTCCGGCGCCGGGCCTGACCGCCGACTGCACGCTGAACTGGCTGACGCTGACGCCCGCCGGGCGCGGCGCGCGGCCCACGGGGAGCCCGCGATGACGAAGCGCCCGCCCGCCCGGCCGATCGCCCTGCCGGCCGCCTTCCATGCCCGCCTGCTGGCCGCCCTGCTGGCCGGCGCCGCGATGGCGCCCGCGGCGGCCCAGTACACCGAACCGGTGCTGGGGCGCCTGTTCACCGCGCCGGACGAGCGCATGCGCCTCGACCGCGACCGCGCCAGCGCGCCCGTGGCCACCGCCACCGCCGCCGAGCCGGCGCAGCAACAGCCGCCGCCGCCCGTGGCCGAAGCGCCGCCGCCGCCCGTGCCGTCGCGGTTGACGGGCGTGGTACGCCGCAGCGACGGCCGGGCCACCGTGTGGATCGACGGCGAGCCGCGCGAAACGACGCTGGGCCGCTACCGGCCGGGCAGCGCGATTCCCGTGGAAACGCCCGGCGGCCGCGTGCTGGTCAAGCCCGGCGATAACATCGGCACGAACGATGGCGCGCCGCCGGATGCGCGCTGACCCGCGGCGCCAGCAAGGCGCGGCGCTGTTGCTGCTGCTGGCCGTGGCCAGCGTGGGCTTTGCCGCCGTGCTGATCTCGGCGTTCGGCCGCAGCGACGTGGAACGCGTGCGGGAACGCCGCACGCTGGCGGTGCTGGCGCAGGCGGCCGATGCGCTGGTGGGCTTCGCCAGCACGCATGGGCGCCTGCCGCGGCCGGCCATCTCGGCCACCGACGGCAACGAGCGCGCCGAGCCCTGCGCCGACGAAGCGGGCTGCAGCGGCTTCCTGCCGTGGGTCACGCTGGGTGTCGACGGCGCCGACAGCTGGGGCAAGCGGCTGCGCTACAGCGTCACGCCGGAGTACACGCTGACCCCGGTGCGGCGCCTGTCCGCCATCGCCACCAAGCGCCTGCTGACCCGCGATGGCGCCGGCAACCTGCGCTACGACGCCGGCCAGGCCGAGTGCCTGATCTACGCCCAATGCCTGCCCGCGGTGGTGTTTTCGCAGGGCCGCAACAACCTCGGCACCAGCGTCGCCGGGCTGCCGCAGGCCAATGGCAGCCCGGGCAACCTGGATGAAATCAACAACGACCTGGCCAGCACGGACTTCATCCGGCGCGCCGGTTCGGCCGATCCCGCCACGCCCGGCGGTCCGTTCGACGACCTGCTGGTCGCGGTTCCCCTGTACACACTGTACGCCCGGATGGCCGCGGCACGCACGCTCCCCTGACCCGCCGCGCATCCTTCCCAACACACCCACCATGACCCATCCTGCACACCATCAACCGGGTTTCACGCTGGTCGAGATCGCCATCGTGCTGGTCGTCGTCGGCCTGCTGGTCGGCGGCCTGATCACGCCGCTGTCGACCCAGCTGGAACAGCGCCGCGTGGCCGATACCCAGCGCGCGATGGAAGAGGCACGCGAGGCGCTGGTCGGCTTCGCGGCCCTGAACGGCTACCTGCCCTGCCCCGCCGTGTCGGCCGCCAACGGCCTGGAAGCGCGCGACGGCGAGCGCTGCGCGGGCGAGCGGCGCGCCGGCTTCCTGCCCTGGGCCACGCTGGGCATGCCCAAGCTCGACAGCTGGGGCCATATCTTCATGTACAGCGTGACGCCCGCCTTCGCCGACAGCGGGGACCGCTTCCGCCTGGCGACCCCGCGCGACATCACGGTGGGCACGCGCGACGCGACCGGCAACCTGGTGCCGGCCACCGCGCCGAACGACATCCCCGCCGTGATCCTGTCGATGGGCAAGAACGGCTACGGCGGCTTCTCGGACCTGGGGGTGCGGGCGGCGGATGCCGGCGCCGGCAACGCCGACGAGAAGGCCAACATGTCGCTGGCCGGCACCGCCTACATCGCCCGCGGGGCCAGCGACAATGCGGCCCTGCCGGGCGGCGCCTACGACGACCTGGTGGTGTGGGTGTCGCCGAACGTGCTGTTCAACCGCCTGATCGCGGCCGGCCGCCTGCCATGATGTCCCGCGCGACGCCTCCCGATGCATCGGCAGGATGCATGGCCCCGGTCCATTCGCGCCGGCGGTGGCCGGCCAAGGATGCCGCGCCGATGAGGTCCAGCCGATGAGGTCCAGCCGATGAGGACTGCGCCGTGAACACCGCCGTGCGCTCGATCGCCACCGGCACGCTGAAGGAAGCGCTGCGCAGCCGCCTGCTGTTGCTGCTGGCCGTGCTGGCGCTGGCCGCCGTCGGCCTGGCCGGCTTCCTGCAGGCCGTGGTGCCGGCCGAGGGCCGCGCCACCAATACGGCGCTGCTGGCCGCCCTGCTGCGCCTGGCCGGCGCCGGCATCGTGGCCACCTTCGCGGTGACGGCCATCGTGCGCGAGCATGCCGACAAGCAGGTCGAGATGCTGCTTGCCCTGCCGTATCCGCGCGCCACCTGGCTGCTCGGCCGGCTGGCCGGCTGCGCCCTGCTGGCGCTGCTGCCGGCGGGCGTGGCCGGCCTGCTGGTCGCCATGGCGGCGCCACCGGCCCAGGCGGCGCTGTGGACCGTGGCACTTCTGGGCGAGCTGTGGATCGTCGCTGCCTTCGCCGTGTTCTGCACGCTCACGCTGCAGCATGCACTGCCGTCGCTGTGCGCCACGGCCGGCTTCTACGTGCTGGCGCGCAGCGTGACGGCGCTGCAGCAGGCCGGCCATGGCGCGCTGCCGGATGCCGGCCAGCGCGTCATCGGCACCGGCACCGACCTCCTGGCATTCGTGCTGCCCCGCCTCGATGCCTTCGCGCGCAGCGACTGGCTGCTGTACGGTACCGGCACCGCGGCCGACCTGGGGTTTGTGGCGCTCCAGAGCCTGGTGTACGTGGCGCTGCTGGCGGGCGCCGCGCTGTTCGACCTGTACCGCAAGGAATTCTGATGGCCCGCCGCGCGCCCGCCGGCATCGCCGCGCTGCTGCTGGCCGCGCTGGCCGCCCAGTGCGCGCTGCACGCCGTGGCGCCCGTGCCTGCGCGATCGGCGCCGGTTTTCGCGATGCCGCCGCCCGGTCCGCCCCTGCCGGATGCCGCGTTGCGCCTGGCCAGCCTGGGCGACGGCCCCACCGCCGCGCGGCTCGTCATGCTGTACCTGCATGCATCCGACGCCGGCATCCCGCTGCGCGAACTCGACTACGGCCACCTGGCCGGCTGGCTCGAGGCGGCGCTGGCGCTCGATCCGCGCAGCAGGCAGCCGCTGGTGGCCGCGGCACAGGTCTACGGCGCGGTGGCCGATCCGGCGCGGGTGCGCATCATGCTCGGTGTCGTCGAACGGGCCTTCGCGGCCGATCCGGCGCGCCGCTGGCCGGACATGGTGCAGGCCGCGCTGCTGGCACGCCACCGCCTGCACGACATGGCGCTGGCGCGGCGCTATGCCCAGGCGCTGCGCCTGCGCGCGCCGCTGGCGCCGGCCTGGGCGCGCCAGCTGGAACTGTTCATCCTGCAGGACATGAATGAGCTCGACAGCGCACGCGCCGTCGCCGGCGCGCTGCTGGCCAGCGGCACGATCACGCACCAGAACGACATCGCCTTCCTGGAGGACAGGCTGCGCGAACTGGAACGGGCCGCATCGCACGGCACACACGGGCAGGTGCGTTAACGCCGCCGGGCCTGTAAGATGTAAACCACGTAAAGCATCAAGGAGTAACAATCTTGCAACCCTTTCACATGCCGCGGATCCGCCGCCGCGCACAAGGCTTCACGCTGGTGGAAATCGCGATCGTGCTCGTCATCATCGGCCTGCTGCTGGGTGGCGTGCTGAAGGGCCAGAGCCTGATCGACAATGCCAAGGTCAAGAACGTGATCCAGCAGTCGACGTCGCTGCAGGCGGCCGTCAATGCCTACCAGGACAAGTTCCGCGCCCTGCCCGGCGACGATGCCCAGGCCACCGCGCACGTGCCGGGCACCAGCGGCAACGGCAATGGCGACGGCCAGATCGCCGAGTACCAGCTCGCCCCGCAACACCTGGCGCTGGGCGGCTTCATCACCGGCTCGTTCAACGGCACCACCGATTTCATGACGAGCGCGCACGGCGGCGCCGTGTACGTGTTCAACGACGTGGTGGCCGGGCGCGGCGGCAACGGCATCCGCTTCGACAACCTGCCCGACAGCTTCGCCGAACAGATCGATGTCAAGCTGGACGACGGCAAACCCGACACCGGCGCCGTGCGCGCCACCGGGCCATACAGCAATAACGGCACGATCGTCACGCGCACCGCCGTGTTCTTCTGATTCCGGCGGTGTAAGGCCACCCTAAGGGCAAAATCCGGGGTCAGACTGAGATGTCGTTAATAAGCCCAACCCCAAGTGCAGATGCCGGGGGTGAAGCAGGGGTTTCGCGAAGCATGCTTCGCGCCTGCGGAACGGTGCTGGCATGCAAGCCAGCACTCCCTCCAGACCCCAGCCCTTCGCCGTTGGGGTGAAAGCATGCGCGTTCCACGTGCGGATGCCCCCGGCACCGCCCTCGCCCGCTACGCCACCCGGAACCCCGGCTGTCCGGCAAACCGCCGCAAGTGGTGGTCCACGTCCCCCAGCGTCAGCCCGATCGCCGTCAGCCGCTTGAACCAGTGCGCTGCGGGCAGCTCGTCGGTGACGCCCATGCCGCCATGCAGCTGCACCGCCTGCTGCCCGACGAAGCGGGCCGCCTCGCCGACCCGCACCCTGGCCGCGGAGACCACGCGGCGGCGTTCTTCCGCATCGCCTGAATCGGCCTTGGCCGCGGCCAGCATGGCCATCGAGCGGGCCTGTTCGAGGTGGACGAACATGTCCGCCATGCGGTGCTGCAGGGCCTGGAAGCTGCCGATCGGCACGCCGAACTGGCGGCGCGTCTTCAGGTAGTCGAGCGTGGCGCCGAACAGCGCATCCATCGCGCCGACGGCTTCCGCGCACAGCAATGCCGCGCCCCAGTCCGTGGCCGCTTCCAGCACCGGCCAGGCCGTGCCGGGGTCGCCCAGCAACGTGGCGGGGGCATGGTCGAACGTGACGCCGGCGCAGCGCCGGCCATCGATCGCGCGGCCATCGCGGATCGCCAGGCCCGGCGTGCCGGCCTCGACCAGCAGCAGCGAGATGCCGTCGCGGTCGCGCTGGCCGCCATGGCTGCGCGCCGAGACGATCAGCATGTCCGCCTGGCCGCCGCCCTCGACCACGGTCTTCACGCCGGATACCGCGGCCGCGTCCACCGGGCCGGAGACCTTCGCCGCGATGTCGGCCAGGTCGTGGCGCGACTGCGCCTCGCCCAGCGCGCACGCCAGCTTCACCTCCCCGGCCGCCACGCGTTCGAGCAGTTCTTCCTGGCCACCCGCCAGTTGCAGCATGCGCGCGCCCAGCACCGTGGCGAAATAGGGTTCGACGACAAGGCCGCGTCCCAGTTCCTGCATGACGAAGAACATGTCCGCCGCGCCGCCGCCGAAGCCGCCCTGCGCCTCCGGCACCGGCAGCGCCGTCAGCCCCAGTTCGACCAGCATCCGCCATGCCTCCGGCGACTCGCCCGCCGGCGAATGGATGATGTCCCTGCGCGCCGCGAAGCCGTAGTCGCGTTCGATCCAGCGGCGCAGCGCATCGGCAAGCTGGCGCTGTTCTTCCTTCGGTTCAAAGTCCATGCCGCCTCCTTACAGGCCCAGGATCATCCGGGCGATGATGTTCTTCTGGATTTCGTTCGAGCCGCCGTAGATCGACGTCTTGCGGTAGTTGAAGTAGTACGCGGCCAGCGGCGCGGCCTGCATCTCGTCCGCGCTGTCGTGCGCAATGCCCTGCCGGCCTTCCACCAGCGCCGCATCGAACGGCAGCGCGGCCGGTCCCGCCGCCTCGACCATCATCTCGGCCAGGGCCTGCTGCACCTCGGTGCCCTTGATCTTCAGCAGCGATGCCTGCGGGCCGGGTGCGCGGTCTTCCTGCGCGATGGTGCGCAGCACGGTGACCTCCAGCGCCATCAGTTCGATCTCCACCTGCGCGACCTTCGCGGCGAATACCGGATCTTCCAATAGCGGCCGGCCGCCCTGCTGCTGCCGCAGCGCCAGCGCTTTCAGGAAGCGCAGTTCGCGCTTGCTGCGGCCCACCGCGGCGATGCCGGTGCGCTCGTGGCCGAGCAGGAACTTCGCATATGTCCACCCCTGGTTTTCCTTGCCCACCAGGTTCTCCACGGGAACGCGCACGTTGTCGAAGAAGACTTCGTTGACTTCGTGCTCCTCGTCGAGCATGACGATCGGCCGCACCGTGATGCCGGGACTCTTCATGTCGATGAGCAGAAACGAGATGCCGTCCTGCTTGCGCGCCGCCGGATCCGTGCGGACCAGGCAAAAGATCATGTCGGCGTGCTGGGCCAGCGTGGTCCATGTCTTCTGGCCGTTCACCACGTAATGGCCGCCGTCGCGCACGGCGGTGGTCGCCAGCGAGGCCAGGTCCGAGCCGGCGCCCGGTTCCGAATACCCCTGGCACCACCAGTCGTCGCAATGCAGGATGCGCGGCAGGAAACGGGCCTTCTGGGCCGCGCTGCCGAACGCCATGATGACGGGCGCCACCATGTTAACGCCGAACGGCAGGATCGGCGGCGTGCCGGCCAGCGCACACTCCTCGTCCCAGATATGGCGCCGCACCGCATTCCAGCCCGTGCCGCCGTACTCGACCGGCCAGCCCGGCGCGGCCCAGCCCTGCGCGGCCACGATGCGGTGCCAGCGCACGTAGTCATCCTTGCCGAGCCGCAGGTGGCCGCGCACCTTGCGCCGCAGGTCCGGCGGCAGGTTCGCCGCGAGGAATTCGCGCACCTGCTGGCGAAACGCGTCGTCCGCGTGGGAATAGTTCAGGTCCATGCTGTCTCCTCGTGTTCGCTGTTCGACATGCTGGCCGCGCCGTGAATAGCACGGTCGTTTCATCATACACGAGGCGGTGTATCGGGCCGATGCCGGCTTTACGGAGCGCCCCCCCTTCCGCCAAATCACGCTGGCATGACAACGAACGGTCATATTGATGAAACTTTATTTCACGCAGAATGCGGCGAGAGTTCGAATTTCGTCGCGTAAACCCTACATTACGAAAATTATTGCCTAATCGGTATCCAATAGCACAAGTAACGTGAAATATAATTACCTCACTCTCCTGACATAACGCAAGTCATCCACGAAAGGTTCGTCATGGTTCAACAGGCACAGTATCTCGGCAACCCTCGCACCGGCGCAGGCGGGCAGGCATTGCCGTTTTCCCCGGCAGTGCGGGCCGGAGATTTTGTCTATGTCTCAGGCCAGGTGGCCATGGATGAGCACGGGGATATTGCCAGCGGGGGGATTGCGGTACAGACGCGGGTGACCATGGAAAACCTGGGCCGTGCCCTGGCACTGGCCGGCTGCGAACTGGCCGATGTCATCAAGTGCACCGTGTGGCTGGACGATGCACGCGACTTCTGGACCTTCAACCGCGTCTACGCGGAATTCTTCCCTGGCGATAAGCCAGCCCGGTCGACGACGCAGGCCAGGCTGGTGGTGGACGCGAAAATCGAAATCGAAGCGATCGCCTACAAGCCATTGACATGACGGTCTCCGTCCAGGCGCCGCCCGGCCCTGTCGACTGAACGGCCATATCGACTGAACCTGCCAGCACCACCGGCACCAGCCCATTCTTGCGTGGAGATCCGCATGCGTTCGCACACCCTGCTGTCTTGTATCCTGATGCTTGGTTCACTATGCCTGGCGATTCCCGCCAGTGCCCAGGAAATCGTGCCGCGACCGGCCCAGATACAGCGCGGACAAGGCACGTTCACGCTCACCGCCGCAACCCGGATCGTGGCGACGGGCGCCGCGGCCGTCGAAGCGGACAAGCTGCGTGACTACCTCCGGCCGACCACCGGCTATTCCCTGCCGGTCGTGGCCAGCGGTGGTGAAAACAGCATCCGCCTTGCCCTTGACCCCGCGCTGGAAAAACTGGGCAAGGAGGGCTATCGCCTCGTCAGCAACAGCACCGGTGCGACCATCACCGCCGCCCAGCCCGCCGGACTGTTCTACGGCATCCAGACGCTGCGCCAGCTGTTCCCTGCCGACATCTACCGCAAGGCGCCCCTGGCGCGCACCTGGTCCATCCCGGCCGTCACCATCGAAGACCAGCCGCGGTTCGGCTGGCGCGGCAGCCACCTCGACGTTGCGCGCCACTACATGCCCGCCAGCTTCGTGCTCGGGCACCTGGAGCTGATGGCGCAGCAAAAACTCAATGTCTTTCACTGGCACCTGACCGATGACCAGGGCTGGCGCATCGAGATCAAGCGCTATCCCAAACTGACCTCGATCGGGGCGTGGCGGAGGGAGACGATGGTCGAGCCGAAAAACCCCGAGCCGGCCCGCCAGCTCTACGACGGCAAGCCGCACGGCGGCTTCTACACGCAGGACGACATTCGCGAGGTCGTGGCGTACGCCGCCGCGCGCCACATCACGGTGGTGCCGGAAATCGAAATGCCGGGCCACGCGACGGCTGCCATCGCCGCCTATCCGGAGCTGGGCAACGATCCGGCGCGGCAGCTGCAGGTTGGCCGCGTGTGGGGCATCATGCCCGAGATCTTCAACGTCGAAGACGGCACGATCACCTTCCTCAAGAACGTCCTGGACGAAGTCCTCACACTGTTCCCGGGTACCTACATCCATATCGGTGGCGACGAAGTCCTCAAGCCCGAATGGGCGGCCTCGCCAAAGGCCCTGGCACGCATGAAACAGCTCAAGCTGGTTCCTGACGGCACCACGGCGCAGGAACTGCAATCCTATCGGGGCGCCGACGGCAAGCCTGCGGACCATCCCGCCCTGCACGGCCTGCAGAGCTGGTTCATCAACCAGATGAACGACCACCTCAAGCAGAAAGGCCGGCGCATGGTCGGCTGGGACGAAATCCTCGATGGCGGCTTGCCGAAAGGGGCCACCGTGATGAGCTGGCGCGGCGAGGAAGGCGGCATCAAGGCCGCCGCCCTGGGCCACGATGTGGTGATGACGCCGGAACGCGGCACCTACCTCGACTATTATCAGGCGGAACTGACCGATCCGGCCTTCCGCGAGCCGATCGGTGCCCGCAAGTTCAACCTGCTCGACAAGGTCTATGCTTTCGATCCGATCCCGGCAACCCTGCCCGCCGCCCACGCGGTGCGCATCCTCGGCAGCCAGGGCCAGCTGTGGAGCGAACGCATGCCGACCCCTGCCCAGGTCGAGTACATGGCATGGCCACGGCTGCTCGCGCTGTCCGAAACCATGTGGACCCCGAAGGCCCTGAAGGACTACGGCAATTTCCAGCAACGCTTGCCGCAAGCCCTGCTGCGCCTGCAGGTCCAGCATGTGAATTACCGCCCGCTGGGCGGGCCGCCCTGGCCGAAATAATCCGGCAGGAAAATAGGTACCAGGGGCGTCAGGGGCGTCATCGAGGTTGACCGGTCGCCCCTCCCACTGTCGAACGCACCGTGGCCGCGCCGCCCGGCGTGCCATGCCCTGCTTTGCGTGCCCTGCTTTGCGTGTCCTGCTTTGCGTGCACGCCGGGCAGCTGCGCCCTGTCGAGTCCGCATCGTCGTTCCAATTGTCGTTACGCCAGTCACGCGCTGCTTTCGTGTGATCCGAAAATCCAAACATATGCCGTTAACCCGGGTACAAAAGATGAAACGATCGCCTTACAACCTCAGCAAAACGACCCTTGCCATCGCCAGCGCCTGCTGCGCCATGGCGGCCAGTGCCACCGCCCAGCAGACCGGTCCCTCCGGGCCGGAGGCCGCCAGCAGCCCCGTGCAGCCCTCGCAGGCCGGCGCACCCGCGCCGGACAACGGGAGCAGCACTTTCCAGGAGGTGATCGTGACCGCGACGCGGCATTCGACCTCGCTGCTGAAAACCCCCGTCTCGATGACCGCCGTGACCCAGGAGGCGTTGACACGCCAGGGCATCACCGATGTGCGCGGCCTGAGCGGCCAGATCCCCAACCTCCAGCTCGGCAGCGCGCCGAACGGCAGTTCCGGCGTCAAGATCGCCATCCGCGGCGTGAGCAGCAACGACTTCACCGAAATCGGCAATCCCGCCGTCGGCCTGCACGTCGCCGGCCTGTACTCGCCGCGTCCGCAGGCGGCGCTGGGTTTGCTGTTCGACCTGGAGCAGGTCGAGGTGCTGCGCGGGCCGCAGGGTACCCTGTTCGGCCGCAATTCCACCGCGGGCAGCATCAACATCATCCCCGCCAGGCCGGAATTCGGCAACCGTGACGGCAAGGTCGAGGCGGAGGTCGGCAACTACAACCACCGCCAGGTGTCCGTCGTCCAGAACATCGGCATCAACGACCGGTGGGCGCTGCGCGCCACGTATTCGAAGCTCCAGCGTGACAGCTACCTCAATCAGAGCCGCGACTTCTACGCGCCGAACTTTCCCAGCCTGGGCATCACCCCTGCGCTCGATGCCAATGGCGCGCCCATTCCAGCGGTCGACCAGCGCCACAACGCCGCGATCGGCCGGGACAGGTGGTACAACAACAAGGATGAGTATGCGTACCGCCTGCAGTCGCGCCTGAAGGTGACGAACGACCTGGAATGGCGCCTGGCCTACGAGAAGTACCAGAACGACGGCGCCGGCGATATCTCGCTCAAGGATTGCAGGCTGGCCGCCGGCACCCCGTATGCCTGTCCAGGCAGCCAGTGGGACATCACCATCAACACGCCCGGCGAGATGGACATGTCGATCGGCACCGTGCGCACGGGGCTGTCGTGGAACATCAACGCCGGCAATACGCTCGAATACAACGCCGCCTACGCGACCCAGGAACGGCGCCAGATCATCGACACCGACCTCGGCTATCAGCCGGTGTTGAGCGACCTGGTCAACCGTCCCGGCACCTCGCCGTACAACGACCAGGCGACCTTCACCACGTCGTCCAAGTACGTCTCGCGTGTCCATGAGCTGCAGTTGCGCGGCCAGGTGGCCCAGGTGCGCTACGTGACCGGGCTGTTCTGGCTGCACGAGAAAAATGCGATCGACTTCGGCCAGGACTACCTTGCCAACGCGAGCGGCACCTATGGCTATCCCACTTACGCCTACCTGTATCACCAGACCGATCGCCAGGCCGATTCCAAGGCCGTGTTCGCACAGGCCGACTGGACGTTCGCACCACGGTGGACAGTGACGGCCGGCGCCCGCTATACCCGCGACAAACGCACCGATACCAACGGCGAATACTACGACACGCGCACCTCGAGCGATCGCGGCATCTACTTCCTCGGCCAATATACCCCGGGCGTTCCGGGGACGCCGGGATACCAGCCATTCAACAGCACCCATCTGCTGCCGGGCATGGGCGCCTACTATGGGCTGGCCGGGCTGAGCCCGACGCTGGTACCGCAGGTGAGCAACAACGCCGGTACCTGGAAGAAGGCGACCTGGCGTCTTGGCCTGAACTACCAGGCCACGCCGAGGGACATGCTGTTTACCTCGCTATCGACCGGCTACAAGGCGGGCGGTTTCAGCGACGTGCAGAATATCTGCGCCAACGGCTTGAACGGCAACTGCGCCGACCGCCCGCCTGGTCCCCACTATACCAACCTGCCGTGGGAACCGGAGACGGTCACCAATCTCGAGTTCGGCTACAAGGGGCGCCTGTTCGGCGACAAGCTGTCGCTGTCGGCCACGGTGTTCCACAGCCGCTACGACGACATGCAGCTGACCGGCGGTGTCACCGTGGGCAAGATCATTCCAAAGATTCCCTGCAGTGCCGCCGAGCCCTATTGCGACGTGGTCGTCCTGTACGGCACCACCAACGCGGCGAAATCGGCCATGTCGGGCCTCGAACTGGAAGGCCAGTACCGTCCGCAGCCAGGGACCCGGATCAACTATGCCTATGGCTACCTGCGCGCCAAGGTGCGCTCCTATCCAGGCTACAGCGAGAACCGCGACATCAGCTGCAACATCCGCACCAGCGCCGGCGCGCCGCCCTGCGTGCGCTATACCGGCACCGATCCGGCGTTGCGCAACCTGTTCCCTGTCGATATCACGGGGCACGACCTGCCCAACGCGCCGCGCCACAGCGTGCGCATCGACATCGCGCACGACTTCGAGCTCGCCAATGGCTACACGCTGACGCCCTGGCTGGCGGCTCGCTGGCAGGACAAGATGTACTTTACACTGCGCAACCTGGACACCTCGCATGTCTCCGATGCCGAACCGTCGTACGGCGTCGTCGATGCGGCCCTGCGGCTCGAAGCGCCAAACGGCAAGTGGCATGTCGAAGCGTACGTCAAGAACGCCGGCGACACGATCTCGAAGAACTTTGCCAGGGTCGTCGAACCGGGCTATGTGCTGGGCTCCTACAACGATCCGCGCATGTTCGGCGTGCGGGTCGGCGCCAGGTGGTAAGTTAGTCGCAGTGCAGCCCGGGTGGCGGCGTATGCGCCGCCGCTTTTTCAGACGTCCCCATTCAGTCGTTACTACCAAACAGCGATCGATGACCTTATTGAACAAGCTTCGCCCGCCACCGCGCCCCGCGCGGCGGCGCTCCCTGCTGGCACTGGCCGGCCTGGCACTGCCTGCTGGCGCAGCCAGCACATCGGGCGCGTCCGGCGGCATGGTGCACTCGAACGCCAGTGCCAACCTGGCGATGATCGGCGAACCGCAGACGCTCGACCCGATGGCGTCGACCTCGGACCTGGTCGGCACCATCATGCAGCACGTCTTCGAAACCCTGTACACGTTCGACGCCCGCTGGCGGGTGGTCCCGATGCTGGCGGCCGGCATGCCGATCCAGTCCGGCGACGGCCGGCAGCTGGCGATCCCGCTGCGCCAGGGCGTGCGTTTCCATGACGGCACCGAGATGGTTGCCGCCGACGTGATCGCCTCGCTGCGGCGCTGGATGCGCCTGGCCCCGCGCGGCAAGACCGTCGCCGGCGAAATCGCCAGCCTGCATGCGCCCGGCCGGTACACCGTGGAGCTGGTGCTGCGTGGCAGCTATGCGCCCTTGCTGGCCCAGCTGGCGCTGCCAGCCGGCTTTGCCGCCATCATGCCGGCGGCCACCGGTGACGGCCCGCTCCGGCGTTTCGTCGGCACCGGCCCGTATCGCTTTCTCGAACGCCGGGCCGACCAGTATGTGCTGCTGCGCCGCTTCGACCGGTACAGCGCGCGCGCCGAACCGGCCGATGGCTATGCCGGGCGGCGCCGGGCCCTGCTGGCGGAGCTGCGTTTCATTCCGGTGCCCAATCCGAACACCCGGATCGAAGGTGCCATGTCGGGCCAGTTTCATTATGCCGACCAGCTGCCGGTCGAAAAGCTGGTGCGCTTCGACGGGCAGCCCCGGGTACGGCCGGTCGTCACCGCCCCGTTCGGCTTTCCTTATGCGGTCCTGAATACCAGCGCGGGGATACTCGCGGACCAGGCCATGCGCCAGGGTGTCCAGGCAGCGCTGAACATGAACGACATCATGGCCGCGGCCTTCGGCGACCGGCGCTTCTATACTGTCGAGGCCAGCCACTATCCGCCCGGCTCGCCATTTCACTCCGACGCCAGGGCAAGCGACTACAACCAGGACAACCCGGACAAGGCCCGCCGCCTGGCCAGCCAGTCCGGCTACCGTGGCGGCGCCGTGCGCCTGCTGGTCAGCAAGCAGTACGAGTTCCACTACCGGATCGCGATGGTCATCGGCAGCCAGCTGCGCAAGGCCGGGTTCCTGGTCGACCTGCAGGTCGTCGACTGGGCCACGCTGGTCCAGCGCCGCAACCAGGGCGCACTGTGGGACATCTACATCACCCATTCGGTCCTGCTGCCGGAACCGGTGCTGGCGCCGCCGCAGCTGGGCAGCGGCGCGCCGGGCGGCTGGGACAGCGCGGCCAAACGGGCGGCCATGGAGCGGCTGAACGGGCTGGCCGACGGTGCCCGGCGTGCCTCGGAATGGGGCCCCGTGCAGGCCCTGGTCTATACGGAAGTGCCGTACATCAAACTCGGCAGCTTCAACAGCCTGGCTGCCTGCGCCGCGTCGCTGCGTGGCTATGTCGCGATGCCCTGCCGTTTTTCTGGAATACCGGGGTCGCCGCATGAGCGTGGCACTGCTGCGATACCTGGGCACCCGCCTGCTCGGCATGGCGGTGGTCATGCTGATCGTCGCCACGCTGGTGTTCCTCATCACCCGGCTGGCGCCCGGCGATCCGGCGGCCATGATGCTGGGCGAGCAGGCCAGCGCCGCCGACGTGGCGCGCCTGAGCGCGCAGTACGGGCTCGACCGGCCGCTGCCGGAGCAGTTCGGTCGCTGGCTCATGGAGGTGGCGCGCGGCAACCTGGGCCACTCCATCTTCCTGCAAATCCCGGTTGGCGAAGCGCTGCTGGCGCGCGTCGAACCCACCCTGCTGCTGGCCTTGCTGGGCGTGACCCTGGCGTGCGCGATCGGCATCCCGTGCGGCGTCCTGTCCGCCGTGTGGCATGGGCGCCTGGTCGACCAGGCCGTCACCGGCGTGGCCATGCTGGGGGCCAGCATGCCCAGCTTCTGGTTCGGCATGCTGCTGATGCAGCTGTTCGCCGTCGAACTGGGCTGGTTCCCCGTGGCGGGCTACGGAAACCCGGAGGCGCCGCTCTTCTTTGAAAAACTGCGCCACCTGGTGCTGCCGGCCGTGGTGCTGGGCGTGCTTAATTCGTCGCTGATCATCCGCTTCACCCGCGCTTCGATGCTCGACGTGCTGTCCGACGACTATGTGCGCACGGCCCGCGCCAAGGGCCTCCCGGAAGTCCAGACCATCGTCCGGCATGCGCTGCGCAATGCGCTCGTCCCGGTGGTCACCGTCATCGGCCTGACGGCCGCCCTGATGATCGGCGGCGCCGCCGTGACCGAGACCGTGTTCGGCCTGCCCGGTATCGGCAGCCTGGTGGTATCGGCGGTGCTGCGGCGCGACTATCCGGTGATCCAGGGCGCCCTGCTCGTCATTGCCGCGACCTATGTCCTGATCAACCTTGGCATCGATCTGCTGTACATGGCGATCGACCCACGGATCCGCTACTGAAGGAGCGCCATGCGATCGTTCATCGCACTTTGCCGCAAGCGCAAGCTGGTGCTGTTTGGCGCCCTTAGCCTGCTTGTACTCGCCACGCTTGCCCTGTTCGGCCCCATGCTCTCGCCCTACGACGCGGGCGAACTCGATGTGCCATCGCGCCTGCTCTCCCCTTCGGTACGGCACTGGTGCGGCACCGACGAGTTCGGGCGCGACATGTTCACCCGCGTGGTGGAAGGCGGGCGCTGGTCCATGCTGATCGGTGCGATGGTCGTGGCGTTCTCCACGGGCGCCGGGGTGCTGATCGGCTTGTGTGCGGGCTTCTTCCCGCGGCTGGACGCGCCGATCATGCGCGTGGTCGATGCGCTGATGTCGTTCCCGGACATCCTGCTGGCCATCGCACTGGTGGCTACCCTGGGCGCCTCGGTACGCAGCGTGGTGCTGGCGCTGTCGATCGTCTACACGCCCCGGGTGGCGCGTGTCGTCCGCGCCGCCACCCTGGTGGTGCGCGAAATGCTCTTCGTGGAGGCGGCGCGCGCGCTGGGCGTGCCGACCATCCGGATCGTCTTCGTCCACGTGCTGGGCAATATGAGTTCGCCCATCCTGGTGCAGGCCAGCTTCATCTTCGCCTACGCGATGCTGGCCGAGGCCGGCCTGTCCTTCCTGGGCATGGGCGTGCCGCCGGAAGTGCCGACCTGGGGCGCCATGGTGGCCTCCGGTCAGGCATTTACCGACCAGGCCATCTGGCTCGTCCTGTTCCCCGGACTGGCCATCATGCTGGCTGCCGTCTCGCTCCAGATGGTGGGCGACGGCCTGCGCGACATGCTCGACCCACGCTTGAGGAAATCGCTATGACCATCGCATCCATGCCCGCGAGCGCCACCGAGCCCGCGCCCCTGCTGGTGCTGGACCAGCTGCAAACCCATTTTTTCACCAGCCAGGGGACGGTGCGCTCGGTGGAATCCGTCAGTTTCGAGCTGTTCCCCGGGGAAACGCTCGCGGTGGTGGGCGAGTCGGGATCTGGCAAGTCCGTGACCAGCCTGTCCATCATGGGCCTGATTCCTCCGACGGCGGGCCGCATCGTCGGCGGCAGCATCCTGTTTCGCCGGCGCGACGGCGTGGCGGTCGATCTTGCGGGCCTGCCGCCCGGCCAGCTGCGCGCCCTGCGCGGCAAGGAGATCGCGATGGTGTTCCAGGAACCCATGACAAGCCTGAACCCGCTGATGACGATCGGTGCGCAAATTGCCGAAAGCACGCGGTTGCACCTCGGACTGGATCGCCACGCCGCATTGCGCCATGCGAAGGAGATGCTCGACCTGGTCGAGATCCCCGACGCCGCGCGCTGCGTGCACGCCTACCCGCACCAGCTGTCGGGCGGCATGCGCCAGCGCGCCATGATCGCCCTCGCGCTGTCCTGCCAACCGCGGCTGCTGATTGCCGACGAACCCACCACCGCACTGGACGTGACCATCCAGGTACAGATCCTCGCCCTGCTGCAAAAGCTGCAGCGCGAGACCGGCACCGGTATCCTGTTCATCACCCATAACCTGGGCGTGGTGGCGGAAATCGCCGATCGCGTGGTCGTCATGTACGGCGGACGGGTGCTCGAGCAGGGCAATGTCGCGCAGATCTTCGACCATCCGCTGCATCCCTACACGCGCGGCCTGCTGGCATGCCTGCCCGGGCGGAACCGCGGCCTTGGCGACGGTGCCGACGGCACCGCGAAGCGCCGCCTGCAGGCGATTCCCGGCCAGGTGGCCAGCCCGCTGTCGCCGCCGCCCGGCTGCGCCTTCGCACCGCGCTGCCACTTGGCGCGCGACGCCTGCGTGAGCGCCATGCCCGAGCTGGTGGCGCTGCCTTCGCGGCGCAGCGTGCGCTGCATCGACCGGAGCGCGGCATGAAACGGGAGAGCGGCATGAAGCGGGAGAGCGGCATGAAGCGGGAAGAGTGCGGCATGAAGCGAGAATCCGGAACGCATGCCCTGCCTTTTCTGGAGGTAAGGGGTTTGCGCAAGTATTATCCGGGCAAGGTGCCCGGCCATCCGGTGCGCGCGGTGGATGACGTCAGTTTTACGCTGGCCGCCGGCGAAGTGCTGGGGCTGGTGGGTGAGTCGGGCTCGGGCAAGAGCACGATCGGCAGGACCATCCTTCGCCTGCAGGAAGCCAGCGGAGGGGTCGTCCGCTACCTCGGCGAGGACCTGGGCCAGGCCTCGGCCCGCCGCATGCGCTCGCTGCGGCGGGACCTGCAGATCGTGTTCCAGGACCCGTACGCCAGCCTCAATCCGCGCCTGCGTATCGGCCAGGCCATCGGCGAGGCGCTCGGCACGCATGGCCTGCATCCCGGCGCCGCGCGCCCCGCCCGCATCGCGGCCCTGCTCGAACTGGTCGGCCTTCGCCCGGAACATGCGCAGCGCTATCCCCACGAGTTTTCCGGTGGCCAGCGCCAGCGCATCGGCATCGCCCGCGCGCTGGCCGTCGAACCGCGCTTCATCGTTGCCGACGAACCGGTATCGGCGCTGGACGTATCGATCCAGGCCCAGGTCATCAACCTCCTGCTCGATCTCAGGGAACGCCTCAACCTGTCGATGCTGTTCATTTCGCACGATCTGGATGTGGTGGAATACATGTGCGACCGGGTCGTGGTGCTCTACCTGGGAAAAGTGATGGAGATCGCATCGACCGCGGCACTGTTCGCGCGCCCGCTGCATCCCTATACCGAAGCCCTGCTGGCGGCTTCACCGCGTCCGGAGAGCGGCGCGCGGGCACTGGCGGGCACGCGGCGCGTCTTGCGCGGCGACCTGCCGAGCCCGGCGATGCCGCCTTCCGGCTGCGTATTCCGCACCCGCTGTCCGTATGCGCAGGATGCCTGCGCGCGGGACGTACCGCAGCTGACCGAAACCGAACCAGGGCGCTGGCGCGCGTGTCTCCGCACCGATGTGCCGGCGATCGTTCCGGCACCGGCGCCTTCTCACCGCCAACCGTCCCAACCAATCGACTTTCCATGATCAACACGATGCCCGCTCCAGACACGCTCGCTCCCGACCTGCTCGACCTGAGTACCATCGAACAGTTCGTCCTCACCCCTGAACTGAAAGGGTATCCGCACGACGCGGCGCCGCGCGCCATCCGCGACATCGGCAGCGCCGGGTGGAACGTCCTGCGCGGCGACCTGCCGTTTCCGGTGGCATTGCTCAAGCGCTCCGCCCTGGACCACAACCTGGCATGGATGGCCGACTTTACCCGCGAGAGCGGCGTGCTCATCGCCCCGCATGGAAAGACCACCATGGCGCCCCAGCTGTTCGCGCAACAGCTTGCCTCCGGCGCATGGGGCATGACGCTCGCCACCATGCAGCAAGTCAGCCTGGCGGTCCGGCTCGGACTGCGCCGCGTCATCCTGGCCAACCAGCTGGTGGCGCGTCCGGATATCCTGCAGGCCGCCCGGCTGCTGCGCGAAACCCCTGGCCTGGAACTCCATGTGCTGGTCGATTCGCTGGCGCAGCTTGCCCTGATCGAGGGCGTGCTGGCCGTGGACGCGCACGATGCCCGCCTGCTGGCGATGATCGAATGCGGCATCGACGGCGGCCGCACGGGTTGCCGCAGCGTCGCGCAGGCAATGGCGCTGGCGCGGGCCATCGCCGGTTCCAGCGCCGTGGCCCTGAGCGGAATCGAATGCTACGAAGGCTTGCAGGTGACTGGCCACAGCGCGACGGATGCGGCGGCCGTGACCGGCCTGATGCAGGTGGTACAGGAAGTAGCACGCCAGTGCGATGCGGAAGGCCTGTTCCATGGAGAGGAGATCGTGCTGTCCGCCGGCGGCTCGGCCGCCTTCGATGTGGTGGCCCGTACCTTGCCCATGCAGCTGTCGCGTCCCGTCCGCACCATCTTGCGCAGCGGCTGCTACCTGGCCCACGATTCGGGCTTTTACCAGCGCTTCATGGAAGACATCCGGGCCCGCAGTGGCGCACGCTGGCAGGAGCGCCCGGGCCTGCGGCCGGCGCTGGAAATCTGGTGCCAGGTGCAGTCGCAGCCGGAACCCGGCCTGGCGATCCTGGCACTGGGCAAGCGTGACGCCTCGTTCGACCTCGACCTGCCGATGCCGTTCGCCTGGGTGAATGCGGCAGGACGCGAGCCGGTCGGCAAGGACTGGACCATCGCGAAGATGAACGACCAGCACGCCTACCTGCGCTTTCCACCCGGACCTGCGCCGGCGGTTGGCGACCTGATCGGTTGCGGTATCTCGCACCCCTGCACCACTTTCGATAAATGGCGGTGGCTGCCTGTCGTCGACGACAGCTACGACGTCCGCTCCGCCATCCAAACATTTTTCTGAGGTCACCTATGAATGTCGTCGAACTTCTCAAGGCCCAGCTGGACCTGCTGCCGGCCGCGCAGCGCCAGGTGGGCGTGGCCATCCTGGCCGATCCGCAATGGGCATTGCGGGCCAATGTCGATGCGCTGGCCCAGCGCGCCAATGTCAGCCCTCCCACCATCGTGCGGCTGTGCCGTGCACTGGGCCTGGAAGGGCTGCGCGAATTCAAGCTGCAGCTGGCCCAGCAGCTTGCGGTGGGCACGCCGTTCCTGCACCGCACCGTGCAAGCCAGCGACGACGCGCTGACCGTGGCGCAGAAAATCCTGCGCGGCATGGTCGCGTCGATGGTGGACCTGGAGCAGAAGCTCGATGCGGCCGTGCTGGAAAAGGCCATCGCCACGCTGGCCCGGGCGAAACGGCTGGACTGCTACGGCGTTGGCGCCACCTCCAGCTTCATGGCGACCGATGCGCAGGCACGCTTCTTCCGCATCGGGCTCACCACCAATGCCTATTCGGACGCCCACATGCAGCTGGTATCGGCGGCGACCCTGACCAGCGACGACGCGGTACTGGCGATTTCCCACGTGGGGCGCATGCCGTCGCTGCTCGAAGCCGTCGAAGTGGCCAGGGAACAGGGCGCCACGATCATCGCCCTGACCCAGCCCGATACCCCGCTGGCGGAGCTGGCGCACATCCCCATCACCGTGACCGTGCCGGAGGACGCGGTGGTGCGGGTCAGTACCGAGGCCTACCTTGCGCACATGAGCTTCCTGGAGATCCTGATGGTGGGCGTCGGCCTGCGCCGCGGCGACGCCGCCATCGCGCGCATGCGCAGATTCCATGACGTGCTGATCGAGCGCGGCATCGACAGCAACCACCCCGCCATGCGGCTTGGCTGGTCGCAGGCCGAACGCAATGCGCTCAACAAGGCCGGCGACGACCCCGACGCGCCGGAGCCGGCATGACGCCGCCGGCCCAGCGCCCGCCAGGCGCCATCCTGCTGCGGGGCGGTACCGTGATCGACGGCACCGGCTCGCCGCGCTACCGCGCCGACGTGCTGGTCGAGCATGGCCGGATCCAGGCGGTCGGCCCCGGCCTGGCCGGCAGCCGTGGCGCGGACGTGACGGTATTCGATGCCGGCGGCAAGGTCATCGCCCCGGGCTTCATCGACGTGCACACCCACGACGACCATATCGTGCTGACCGCGCCGGCGATGCTGCCCAAGATCAGCCAGGGCATTTGCACGGTGATCGTGGGCAACTGCGGCATCAGCCTCGCCCCTCTCGTGCGTGCCGGTACCGATCACGCCTTGCCTGCGCCACTGACCTTGCTGGGCGACGCCGGGGGCTTCCGCTTCGACAGCCTGGACGCGTATGCAAACGCTGTCAACGCTGCGCGGCCAGCCGTCAACGTGGCGGCACTGGTGGGCCATACGACGTTGCGCGTCGACAATGTGGCCGACCTGGCGCGCGCCGCGCTGCCCGCCGAACTGGACGCCATGTGCGATGTGCTCGACCGCGCCATGCGCGATGGAGCGATCGGCTTGAGCAGCGGTGTCTTCTACGGCCCCGCCGCGGCGGCCGACATGGGGGAGCTTACCGCGCTGGCCCGGATCGCCGCGCGCCATGGCGGCGTCTACGCCACCCACCTGCGCGACGAGTTCGAAGCCATCCTCGCCTCGATGGAGGAAGCCACGGAAGTGGCCCGCGGGGCAGGCATTTCGCTGGTGCTGTCGCACCACAAGTGCGCCGGACCGGCCAACTGGGGCCGTACCCGCGAGACGCTGGCGTACGTGGAGTGCGCGGGAAAACACCAGTCGATCGGGCTCGACGCCTATCCTTATGTCGCCGGGTCCACCGTGCTGCGCGCCGACCTGGTGGACGATGTGATCGACATCCTCGTCACCTGGTCGGACACCCATCCGCAGCTGGCGGGCCGCTACCTGGCCGATATCGCGGCCGGCTGGAACTGTACCCAGCGCGAGGCCTGCGAACGCCTGCAGCCTGGCGGCGCCTGCTACTTCCAGATGGACGAGGCCGATGTACAGCGCGTGCTCCGGCATCCGGCCACGATGATCGGCTCGGATGGCCTGCCGCATGACCGCCACCCGCATCCACGGCTGTGGGGCACCTTCCCGCGCGTGCTGGGGCACTACAGCCGGGAGCTGAAGCTGTTCGGGCTGGAGACGGCGGTGCACAAGATGACGGGCATGTCCGCCGCCCGCTTCGGGCTGGACCGGCGCGGCCGGATAGAGGCCGGGTTCCACGCCGACCTCGTCGTGCTCGACCCGGAGCAGGTGGGCGACCGCGCCACCTTCGAAGCCCCGATCCAGGCCAGTGCCGGCATCGAGCTGGTCTTCGTCAACGGGGTGCTGTCCTATCGCGCCGGCGAGTGCCTGCCCGCCCGCGCCGGCCACTTCCTGCCGCGCGGGCGCACCCCGCGCACTCCCGTGAACACACCACCATGAACGGCCGCTACCGGCTTCCCGCTCATCTTGGTGAGTGCTTGGTTCCCCTCGATTGACACTGGTCCGGCCAATCCCGATACTCGATTCCCACTCCAGGCGACAGCACGGCGCACCGCGCCCTGCTTCCCAATGAACATGCGCCGACCCGGCGCATGCGGCGTGACGGCCGGCCACGGCAGCACCCACGGCCTCGGCGCGGGCAGACGCGCCGGCGATGCACAGCACCGCGCAGTACGGCTACGCAGATGCGCACGGCGCACGGCGCAGCCGATCACCGCTCTTTCGCCAACCATAACAATGGGGAATCAATGAACCGTACCTTTGCACCGATCGCACTGCTGGCGCTCGCGCTGACGCAGCCGGCATTCGCCGCCCAGGGCAGGCAGCTCGAGAAACTCGATCGCGGCGCCGTCGCCATCGCCACCGGCGGCACCGTCTTCATCAGCTGGCGCGTGCTCGGCACCGACGATCCCGCGACCCGCTTCAACATCTACCGCGACGACGTGAAACTGAACGCCGAACCGCTGGTGGCGAGTAATTTCACCGACACGGCAGGCACCAGCGGCGCCCGCTACCTGATCCGGCCGGTGGTCGAGGGCAAGGAGAAGAAGGGGCAGGAAGAGTACGCGCTGGCCACCTGGAGCGAGCCGGTGCTGCGCATTCCGCTGCAGCAGCCGGAAGGCGGCGTGACACCCGCCGGCGTGGCGTACACGTACGAGATGAACGACGGCGCCACGGCCGACCTGGATGGCGACGGCAAGTACGAGCTGGTGGTGAAGTGGCAGCCCACCAATGCCAAGGACAATTCGCAGAGCGGCCACACCGGCAATACCTACCTCGATGCCTACCGGCTCGATGGCAAGCGGCTGTGGCGCATCGACCTGGGCCGCAACATCCGCGCCGGCGCCCACTACACGACGATGGTGGTGTACGACCTGGATGGCAACGGCAAGGCCGAAGTGATGGTGAAGACGGCCGACGGCACCGTCGATGGCCGTGGCACCGTGATCGGCGATCCGGCCGCGGACTACCGCAACAGCGCCGGCTACGTGCTGACCGGTCCGGAATTCCTCACCGTCTTCGATGGCCGCACCGGCAAGGCGCTGGCCACCACCGACTACCTGCCGGCGCGCGGCACCGTCGGCTCGTGGGGCGACAACTACGGCAACCGCGTCGACCGCTTCCTGGGTGGCGTGGCCTACCTGGACGGCAAGCGGCCCAGCGCCATTTTCTCGCGCGGCTACTACACGCGCGCCGTGATCGCCGCGTGGGACTACCGCGACGGCCAGCTGACCAGCCGCTGGGTGTTCGATACCGACCACGAAGGCGCCGAGGCGCGCGGCCAGGGCGCCCATTGGTTCTCGGTGGCGGACGTGAACGAGGATGGCAAGGACGACATCGTCTATGGCGCGGCCACCATCGGCAGCGACGGCCACCTGATGTACAGCACCGGCCTGTGCCACGGCGATGCGCTGCACGTGGGCAAGCTCGATCCGGCCCGCCCCGGCCAGCAGATCTACATGGTGCACGAGAGCCCCTCCTGCTACAAGGGCAATGGCGCCAGCTTCCATGACGCCGCCACCGGCGCGCTGCTGTGGGGCGCCCCGGCCACCGTCGACGTGGGCCGCGGCGTGTGCTACGACATCGATCCCGCCTATCCGGGCGCAGAGTGCTGGGCGTCGCGTGGCGGCCTGTTCAACGTGAGCGGCCAGCAGATCTCCACCAACCGGCCGGGCAGCATGAACTTCGCCAGCTGGTGGGATGGCGACCTGCTGCGCGAATCGCTGGACGGCGTGGCGATCGCCAAGTGGAATCCGGCCGCCTTCGCCTTCGAGAACCTGCTCGACGGCGCGGCGTACAACGCGGCGTCGAACAACGGCACCAAGGCCACCCCGGTGCTGTCGGCCGACATCCTGGGCGACTGGCGCGAGGAAGTGGTGTGGCGCACGGCGGACAATACCGGACTGCTGGTGTTTTCCACCACCATCCCGACCGCGCACCGGATCCCGACGCTGATGCACGATGCGCAGTACCGCGTGCAGGTGGCGGGCCAGAACGCCGGCTACAACCAGCCGCCGCACACCAGTTTCTACCTGGGTGAAGGGGCGGCGCCGGCGGCAGCGGCCACGGTGGAAGTGGCGCGGTAAGCCAGGGCCCGCGGCGCCATCGCCGCCGATGCGCGGCCGCCACGCTCAGCCGTTCGTGCGCGCGTGGCGGCCCGCTCGGTGTTACAGTTGGTCACCATGACCGAGACCACGCTACCCGCCGACGCGCCGCTGTACATCGTCCTGAATGCCGGTTCCGGCGCGTCCGAAAAAGACGAACGCCGCGCCGCCATCGAGGAAGTATTGACCGCAGCGGGACGGCGTTTTCACCTGCACCTGGTGGAAGATGGCGGCGAGCTCGACGAAGCGGCCATCGCCCATGCCGGCAAGGCCTGCGCCAACGGCGGCATCCTGGTTGCCGCCGGCGGCGACGGCACCATCAACGCCGTGGCCCGCCAGGCCGTCCTGCACGGCTGCCCGTTCGGCGCGCTGCCGCAGGGTACCTTCAATTATTTCGGCCGCACGCACGGCATTTCGGAAGACCTCACGGAAGCCGTCCATGCGCTGCTGGGGGCGACGATCCGGCCAGTGCAGATCGGTTCCGTGAATGGCCGCATTTTCCTCGTCAACGCCAGCATCGGGCTGTACCCGAAGCTGCTCGAGGAGCGCGAGCAGGACAAGCGGCATTATGGCCGCAGCCGCGTGGTCGCCTTCCTGTCCGCGCTGAAGACCATCTTCCTGCCGCACCGCCGCCTGCGCCTCACGCTGGAGGCGGAAGACCGCACGCTGCACCTGCGCACCCATACCCTCTTCGTGGGCAACAATCGGCTGCAGATGGAACAGGTGGGGCTGACCGAACAGGCGCCCGACGTGGCCGATGGCGAACTGGCCGCCGTGGCGCCGAAGCCGGCCGGCAAGCTGGGCATGCTGGGCATCGTGCTCAACGGCGTGCTGGGGCGCCTGGGCGACACGGGCGACGTCGTCACCTTCGGCTTCCGCCGCATGACGGTGCGCACGCCGTTCTATGGCCGCAAGCGCATCAAGGCCGCCGTCGACGGCGAAGTGCTGACCCTGTCCACCCCGCTGCATTTCGAGGCACTCGACGGACGGCTGCGGCTGCTGGTGCCATCGGGCTCCCCTGCGGAAGCATTGTCGTAAAAATGGGGACGTACCCCAATGCCGTTCAGTTAGGCGTTACCCAGCACATGAAAGCGCAAGCATTCACCCCAAAGCGAAGGGCTGGGGTCAGGAAGGAATGCTGGCCTGCATGCCAGCATCGTTCCGCAGGCGCGAAGCATGCTTCGCGAAACCCCTGCTTCACCCCGGTGGGTCTCGTATCTTGAGCATACCGACAATTCAGTGGATACTTCCGCTGCAGTTCCGGCCAGGCAAGGTCACACCGCTCGGGATTAAGGCTTCGAGCCTGTGGGTCAGATAGGTGGCCTTGCCTGTTTTTTCATTGAAGTCCGTACGGTATCTTGGGACGGCGTTCTTACGCTAAGCCCGCATACGAGAGAGGAAATGATGGAAATGGCAGTAACCCCGGTAGTTGGCGTTGATGTGAGTAAGAAGAAGCTCGATATTGTTCTGCTGGTCAGTGGCAAAGCGAAATCGAAGACGCTCAGCAATACGCCGGAGGGTTACCAGGAACTGGTTCAATGGTTGGTCAAGCAGAAGGTCTCTCCAGACAGCGCTCACGTGTGTCTGGAAGCGACCGGTGTCTATAGCGAGCCGCTTGCTCTGTGGTTGCACGATGCGGGCATCATGGTGAGCGTCATCAATCCAGGCTGCATCAAAGGTTTTGGGCAGTCCGAAAACATCCGCAACAAAAACGATCAAATTGACGCCGGGCTGATCGCCCGATTCTGTGCTGCGAAGAGGCCGCCAGTTTGGGTGCCACCTCCAAAGGAACAGCGTGAACTCAAGGGTTTGAGCGATCGGCTGCTTGCGCTCAAGGACATCAGGCAACAGGAAAAGAACCGGATGGAAGCTCATGATTTTGCCGGTCAGGCCGACTTGGTGAAAAACGTCGATGAGCACGTAAAATGGCTCGATCAAAAGATCACCGAGCTGGAAAAGGAGATCGACGATCACATCGACAGGCATCCTGGCCTGAAACATGACGCCGATCTGATGCGCAGTATTCCGGGCATTGGCAGCACTACGATAGCTAAGGTCCTGGGCCACATTGGTGACATTAGGCGCTTCGGATCGGCCAAGGCACTTGCGGCATTTATTGGAGTCAGTCCAAAGCAAAAAAGCTCTGGAACATCAGTGCGCGGTCGGACAAGCATGAGCAAGATCGGCAACAATGATCTGCGTAGTGCACTGTACATGCCTGGCATGGTCGCCAAGCGGTACAACACCTTGCTGAAGACCTTTGCCGAGCGCCTGAGCGCCAATGGCATGGCTCCCAAGGCCGTCACCGGCGCCGTCATGCGCAAGCTGGTTCATCTGATTTACGGCGTGGTTTGCTCTGGCAAGCCATTCGACCCGAATTTTTTGAATTCGGGCCTTGCAAAACAAGACGGTATCTGACCCCGGATTCTGCACTGAGGTTTATCCTCCCGGGCCTGATCCTCACTCCACCGTGATCGCCACGTCCCGCCCCTCCACCGCCACGTTGCCCGCATAATCCGCCGCGTAGATCCGCAGCGTGTAGTTGCCCGGCGCGATGCCCGACACATCCCAGGCACCGGGACTGACCTGCCCGTCCGCCAGCGTATTGTTCAACGCGTAGGCGAACTGGGTGGACTTGCTGCCGTACACGGTGATGCCGCTGCTGGCCGCATACAGCACCTTCACCGCATCCTGGTTGCGCGGCAGCCGGTCGTACACCTGCGTGATGCGGGGCTGCTCGTAGCCGGGCGCCGGCGAGCCGTCTTCCTTCAGCAACTGGTAGCCCAGTTTGTAGAGGCCCAGCCGGCGCCGCGCCAGGTTGCCGTCCATCTGGTCCCACGCATCGACGACGATGTCCACCTCGCCCACCGCGCGCGGTACCGTCACGCGGCGCGGCGGCGGCGGAGCCTTGCGTTTCTTGCCGCGCGCGACCGGAGGGGCGCCGAGCCGCTTGCCGCCGCCGGCCAGCAGCACCACACCCTGGATGCGCGGCGGCACGGTATCGCGCAGGCCGGCGAACGGCAGCGTCAACGGGTTTTCCACGCCACCGGTGGGGAAATAGTCGAGGTGCACATGGGCCATGCCATTGATGGTGCCCAGCGTGTCGCCCACGGCGAAGCGGGTGCCCCGCTGCACGCGCACCCGCGCCGGCTTGCCCCGCGCGTCCGGCAGCACCGTGAAGCGCGCATCGAGCGGCTTGTCGCGCCTGTCGCGGCCGACCTTCATGTGGATGTAGGACAGCGTGCCCACCGTCATGCCTTCGCTCAGGCTGGCGTAACCCCAGTTCGGATAGGGGTCGGTCACCTTCGCGGCCGCCACGGCCACCACCTGCGCGCCCACGTCGGCGCGCACGTCGAGCCCCATGTGGAAGTGGTCGCGGCTGTCGCCTTCGAAATTGCCGCGCACCTCGCCCATCACGCCCACCACCTCGTGCGGCCCATCCTGGGGCAGCACCGGCCACGGCATCGGCTGTTCGCGGCGCGGCGCCGGCGCCCGCGCACGGCGTACCGGTGCGGCACCACCATCGACCGCGGGCGCCAGGCGCAGCACGGTGAATCCCAGGCCCTCGCTCACGATCACGCTGCCGTCGCGCGCCACGGCCACGCCGCGCGGGCTGGACAGGTTCACCGTGCCATCGCTGCCGTAGCCCGGTTCGGCCGGGCTGTCGAAGTCGGCCAGCGGCTGGAAGGTGGCTTCCGGCGTGACCTGCAGCACACGGCCCGAACCCGCCGTCACGTACAGGTAGCCGTCGCGCGTGGCGGCGATGCCCACCGGGCGCCGCAGCGGCGAGCGCCGTTCCCCTTCCGCCGGCACCGCCACGGTGGACACGGTGCCCGCGGCATCGATGCGCCGCACCGCATGGTTGCCCGTGTCGGCAACGAACAGCGTACCGTCGCGCGCGGCCGCGATGCCGCTCGGCGTGTCGAACGACGCCGCGGTGCCCGGTCCATCGAGCAGGCCGGGCTGCCCGCTGCCCGCCACCGTGGTCACGGTGCCGTCCGGCGCGATGCGGCGGATGCGGTCGTTGTAGGTGTCGGCCACATACACCACGCCGGTATCGTCCACCGCGATGCCCACCGGCCCATTGAAGCGCGCGGCATTGCCTCGGCCATCCACGTAGCCGGGCTGGCCATTGCCGGCCAGCGTGGTCACGGTGCCGTCCGGCGCGATCCGGCGGATCGCGTGGTTGCCCGTATCGGCCACGTACAGGTTGCCCGCATGGTCGAGCGCCAGCCCGGATGGCGTGTGGAACATGGCGGCGGCTCCCTTGCCATCCGCGTAGCCTTCCCGGCCGCCGGCCAGGGTGGCCACGGTGCCGTCCGGAGCGATGGTGCGGATGCGGTTGTTGTCGCCGCCGTCGGCCACGTAGACGGTGCCGCGCGGCCCGGCCGCCACGCCGAACGGGTCGGCGAAGGCACTGCGCGCCGCGGCGCCATCGGCGAAGCCGGCTGCCCCGATGCCGCCCAGCGTGGCCACGCGCGCACTCCAGAACCGTTCGGTGCGGGCCTGGGCCGGCGTCAGCACCGCGAGAACGGCGGCCGGCTTGCCGCCGGGCTCCGCGGGCTGGAGGGTGTAATACAGGGCGCCGGCACCGGCCAGCAGGAGGGCGCCGGACAGCATGCCGACGATGAGTTTTCGATTCACGAGAGCGCTCTTCGTTACAGGAAGCGCAAGCTTAGCAGGAACGCCATGCGCGCGCCGGAGCACGGCGGCCGAAGGTAGCATGTGGGCGCCCCGCACAGTCAATCACACTGAAAGGAAAGCCATGAGCAGCAAGCCAACTTCAGAGGGAGCCGGCAGCGAGCGCCCCATCCTCACCACCCGCCAGGGACACCCCGTGCGCGACAACCAGGCGCTGCGCTCGGTCGGCGAACGCGGCCCGGCCACGCTGGAGAATTACCAGTTCATCGAAAAGATCACGCACTTCGACCGCGAACGCATTCCGGAGCGCGTGGTGCACGCGCGCGGCACCGGCGCGCACGGTTACTTCGAAGCCTACGGCAAGATCGGCGACGAGCCGGCCGCCCGGTACACGCGCGCCCGCGTGCTCACGGAAACCGGCGTGCGCACCCCCGTGTTCGTGCGTTTTTCCACCGTGATCGGCGGCAAGGATTCGCCGGAAACGGCGCGCGATCCGCGCGGCTTCGCCGTCAAGCTGAAGACCGTCGACGGCAACTGGGACCTGGTCGGCAACAACCTCAAGATCTTCTTCATCCGCGACGCCGTCAAGTTCCCGGACATGATCCACGCCTTCAAGCCGGACCCCGTGACCAACCGCCAGGAGCCGTGGCGCTTCTACGATTTCGTCTCCAACTCGCCGGAAGCGCTGCACATGGTCACCTGGGTGAAAAGCCCGTGGGGTATTCCCGCCAGTTACCGCGAGATGGAAGGCTCGGGCGTGAACACCTACAAGCTGGTCAACGACGAAGGCGTCGCCCACCTGGTCAAATTCCACTGGGTGCCGAAACAGGGCGTGCGCAACCTCACCGCCGCGCAGGCCGCCGAGATCCAGGCAAACGACACCGGGCATGCCACCAGGGACCTGTACGAAGCCATCGAGCGCGGCGACTTCCCCGAGTGGGAATTCTGCGTGCAGCTCATGAGCGACGACGACCATCCAGAACTCGACTTCGACCCGCTGGACGATACCAAGCGCTGGCCGGAAGACCAGTTCCCGCTGCTGCCGCTGGGCCGCATGGTGCTGGACCGGAATCCGGACAACGTGTTCGCGGAAACCGAGCAGTCGGCCTTCGGCACCGGCGTGCTGGTGGACGGCGTCGATTTTTCGGACGACAAGATGCTGCAGGGCCGTACCCTGTCCTACTCCGATACCCAGCGCTACCGCGTGGGGCCGAACTACCTCCAGCTGCCCATCAATGCGCCGCAGGAAGCGGCCAGGCCCCGCACCAACCAGCGCGACGCGCAGATGGCGTACTACGTCGACGATGCGGGCAACGGCGGCAAACTCGACCGGCACATCAACTATGAACCCAGCAGCATGGGCGGCCTCCAGGAAGCGCCCCGGCCCGCCAGGGAATACCGGCAATGGGTCGAAGGGCACCTGGGCCGCTACCAGACCAGCCGCACGCTGGACGATTACCGCCAGGCGGGCGAGCGCTGGCGCACCTTCGAGGACTGGGAACGCGACGAACTGGTGAAGAACCTGGGCGACGACCTGCGCCAGTGCCCCGAGCCGATCGCGCTGCGCATGGTGTGGCACTTCTGGCACTGCGACGCGGACTATGGCCGCCGCGTGGCCGAAGCCGCCGGCATCGACCTGGAGCGGGCCCGCGCCCTGCCGCCGCTGGCCGGCAAGCCGGCGCCCAACCAGCACCGGCCGGTGCCGACCTATACGGATGGCGAACCGGAAGAAAGTGCGCGGGAGGAGGCGCCGGCGAAGTAGGATGCCGAGGGGGCGGCTAAAATGCCGTTTCGATAAGCCAACCCCAGGTGCAAAATCTGGGGTCTGACCCGACGGGTCAGACCCCAGCGCTTGCCGTTGGGGTGCAGGCATGCGATATCTAGATTTCAGTACATCGGCGACAGCACTCTGCTCGTGTCCGCCCCTGTCCCGGAAACCTATTCCAGCAAATCCTCGATCTTCACCGGCAGCGAGCGGATGCGCTTGCCCGTGGCGTGGTAGACGGCGGCGGTGATCGCCGGCGCCACGCCGACCAGCCCGATCTCGCCCACGCCGCGCGCACCGTACTCGTTCAGCGCGGTGTCGGGATAATCGAGGAACGTCACGTCGACGTCGGGCGCATCCGCGTGCGTGACCATCAGGTAGTCGGCCAGGTTGCCGTTCACGGGCGCGCCGTAGCGGGGGTCGTAATGCGTTTCCTCGAACAGCGCCATGCCCACGCCCATGTGCACGGCGCCCTCGATCTGGTTGCGCGCGGTGCGGGCGTTGACGATCCTGCCGCCGTCGATCACGGAAACCACCCGCCGCACGGCCAGGCGCGCGATGGACGGCTGCCAGCCCACTTCCACGAAATGGGCGCCGAACGACCGTATCGACACGGCCTTGGCCTGCGGGTCGGCCGAGCTGCCCTTCGAGATGCCCTGCCCCTCCACAACCTCGACAGCGGCACGCCGCAGGACCTCGCCGAACGCGAGCCCGGCGGGCATCACCCGCCCGCCTTCGAATGCCGGCTCGCCATCCGGGTCCAGGCGGGCCGCCACGTCGAGCAGCTGCCGGATCGCATGGCGCGCCGCCATCGCCACGGCCGGCACCAGCGACGCGGTGGCCATCGAACCGCCGGACACCGGCCCGGCCGGGAAGTCGGTATCGCCGATCTCCACCTTGACCCGCGCGATGTCGACGCCCGTCTCGTGCGCGGCCATCTGCGCCAGCACCGTGTACGTCCCGGTGCCGATGTCCTGCGTGGCCGAGCGCACCCGCACGGTGCCGTCGTCGTGCAGGCTGATCGACACCTGCGCCCTGGTCCGCATGCCCGGCCACGTGGCGCTGGCCATGCCCCAGCCAAGGATCGTAGCCCCGTCGCTCATTGCGCCGATGCCCGGACCGCGGCGCTCCCAGCCGAAGCGCCGGGCGCCCAGCTCCAGGCATTCCTTCAGGTGCCGCGACGAGAACGGCACGTCCTTCGATTCGTCGCGCGCCGTGTCGTTCAGCAGCCGCAGCGCCAGCGGGTCCATGCCCAGCCGGTCGGCCAGGTCGTTCATCGCCGATTCCACCGCGTACATGCCGGGCACCACGCCGGGTCCGCGCATCGCCGTGTTCACGCCGAGATCGCGGCGGCACGATGCCCCCGTCACGCGCAGGTTCGGCGTGGAATAGAGGTAGCCGGTCGCCTCGCCGCACGATTCCTCGGAAACGCCGGCCCGCGAGTCGTGGTACAGGAAATCCTGGCGCAGCGAGAGCAGCCGCCCATCCGCGCCGGCGGCAAGCCGCATGCGCTGCTGCGTATTGGTGCGGTGGCCAACGTTACGGAACATCATCTGCCGCGTGACGACCAGCTTGACGGGCCGTCCCGCCACCCGCGCCGCCTGCGCCGCCAGCAGCGAATGGGTCCAGGGCCACAGCTTGCCGCCGAAGCCGCCGCCCAGGTATGACGTGACGACGCGCACGCGCTCTTCCGGCACCTGCAGCATGGCGGCCAGCACGCCGCGGTGGTTGACGACGGCCTGCGTGGTTTCATGGACCGTCAGCCGGTCGCCTTCCCAGCGGGCGACGGTGGCGTGCAATTCCATCGGATTGTGCGTTTCGACCGGCGTGCGGTAGGTTTCATCGACCTGTGCGGCAGCCTGCTCGTATGCGGCCTCCGGGTCGCCCCGCTCCGTGACGACCTCGGGCTCGTCGTCCGGGGCCATCTCCATGCGCACGTCCGGCATGGAAGCTGCATAGTCCACCTGCACGGCCCGGGCACCGTCGCGCGCCGCCTCGAACGTGTCGGCCAGCACCAGTGCCACGAACTGGCCGTAGTAGCGCACCTCATCGTCCTGCAGCGGCGGCACCGTCTCATCGATCTTCAGCCGGCTCTTTTCCGGCAGGCGGGCGATGTGGCCGATGTTCTCAGGCGTGAGGATGGCGCGCACGCCGGGCAGCGCCCGCGCCGCGTTGCAGTCGATATGGCGCACGGTGCCCACGGCGATGGTGGCGCACACCGGCACGGCCACCAGCATGTCCGGGAAATGGTGGTCGGCCGTGTAGCGGGCGTGGCCGCTGACCTTCAGCGGCCCTTCAACGCGTGGCAGCGCCGCGCCGATGATGTCCTGCGGCGATGCCGCGCCGATGATGTCCGCGCTCATCGCAGTTCCTCCCCGGCCAGGTTGCCGATCGCCTCGACGATGCAGCGCCGCGCCAGCTCCACCTTGAACGCATTGCCGGGCCGCGGCACGGCATCCTGCATCGCCACCGCGGCGGCGGCCTTGATCGCGGCCGCCGTGAGCGGCTGGCCAACCAGCATGTGTTCCGCCTGCACGGCGCGCCACGGCCGCGTGGCCACGCCGCCCAGCCCGATGCGGATCTCGTCCACCTTGCCGCCGTCCAGCCGCAGCACGATGGCGCAGGAGGCCAGCGCGAATTCATACGATGCCCGGTCGCGCAGCTTCAGGTAGCCCGAGCGGGTGCCCGGCGGCAGCGGCGGCAGCGTCACGTGTGTAATCAGGTCGCCGGCCGCGAGCGGGGTCTCGATGTGCGGGGTATCGCGCGGCAGCAGGTGGAAATTGGCGATCGGGATCTGGCGCGCGCCATGCAGGCCGGCCACGTGGATGCGCGCCTCCAGCACCACCAGCGCCACGTTCATGTCCGAGGGATTGGAAGCGATGCAATGCTCGCTGGTGCCGAGCAGCGCCAGGTTGCGGTGATAGCCTTCCATGGCATCGCAGCCGCTGCCCGGCGCGCGCTTGTTGCACGCCATGTGCGGGTCGCGGAAGTACACGCAGCGGGTGCGCTGCAGCAGGTTGCCCGCCGTGGTCGCCATGTTGCGCAACTGGCCGGACGCGCCCGACAGCAGCGCCTGCGACAACACCGGATAACCGCGCCGCACCCGCTCGTCGTGCCCGAGGTCGCTGTTGCGCACCGTGGCGCCGATCGACAGGCCGCCGTCCGGCGCCGTCTCGATGCGGTCCAGTCCCAGGTGCCCGATCCGCACCACGTGGGCGGGATGCTCGACGTCCAGCTTCATCAGGTCCAGCAGGGTCGTGCCGCCGGCCAGGTAGCGCACGGTGGCGCCCTGCTGCGCGGTCGGCGAGGCGGCGCCCAGCAGCACCGCGTCGTCCACGCTGGCGGCGCGGCGCAGTTCGAAGGGCCTCATTCGCCGCCCTCCCCGCGCACCTGCCGGATCGCCGCGACGATGCTGGCATACGCGCCGCAGCGGCACAGGTTGCCGCTCATGCATTCGCGGATCGCCGCATCGCCGCCGCCGCACGGTTCCTCCAGCAGCGCCACGGCGGACATGATCTGGCCGGCCGTGCAGTAGCCGCACTGGTAGCCGTCGTGCTGCACGAAGGCGGCCTGCATCGGGTGCAGGCGTTCGGGCGACCCCAGGCCCTCGATGGTGGTGACTTCATCGCCCTCGTGCGCCAGCGCGAGCGCCAGGCAGGCATTGATGCGCCGGCCGTTCAGGTGCACCGTGCAGGCGCCGCACTGGCCATGGTCGCAGCCCTTCTTGGCGCCCGTCAGGTGCAGGTGGTCGCGCAGGTAATCGAGCAGCGTGGTGCGCACGTCCACGTTCATGTGGTGCTCCACGCCATTGACGACGATCGCGGGTCCCGTCGGCCGGGCCGGCTTGACTGCTTGCATGGGAGAGTCCTTTCCGCCCGGCGACCCAGGCTGCTGAAACTCGACTACACGCAAAAACGCCCCCGGGCGGCGCACGATTGCCTTCCCAGCAATGTTTGCAGAAGTAACTGCGGCGGCACCTCGCGCTGTTGAGTTAGGCCACCCCAACGGCAAATTCAGGGGTCAGGGAGGAATGCTGGCATGTATGCCAGCATCGTTCCGCAGGCGCGAAGCAGGCTTCGCGAAACCCCTGCTACACCCCGGCGGGGCAGAGCAGGGGTTTCGAGGAGCACCGCTCCTCGCCTGCGTAGCGGTACCGGCATGCATGCCGGTACTCCTTCCTGACCCCGGCCTTTCGCTGTAGGGGTAAATCTATGCGCTTTCATGGCAATGTCGCCACGAATACGCGAAGGAAACGGTGCCCGGCGCACTCCACAACGAGCAAAAAAAAAGCCCGCCAAGCTGGCGGGCTGAAGTCTATTTCCTTGGAGGAGAATAGAGGAGACGGTTCAATTATGCTGCGGCGCGCCATATCGCGCAACGCGTTTGTAGTGATACTAGTTATAGGCAGGCCCCATAACTGCAAATAGTCAGCGATCTGATCGAAGCGCGGCGGAGCACGGTGCCGGCAATCGCATGTCGGCAATGAAATGCCGGCGAAAAAAAGGGGAGCCCGAAGGCTCCCCAGGAGTCATCCCTGCCAGGAATGATCAGCGGTCCGGCGCGTACGGCAGCACGCGCGAAGCGAGACGGGTATCGGTTTTCAGCAGGCTCACTTCATCGGCCATGATATGCACCGCTTCCAGCAGCAGCACGTCCTTGGCGTTCTTGGCGGCCTTTTCCGCTTCCAGTTCGGCGCTCAGCGAGCGTTCGTCGCCCTGCAGGCCATCGTCGGTGCGGCTGACGCCCTTCACGGCGGCGGCAGCCTGCTTGGCCTGCTTGGCGCCGGCCGGCTTGGCGGCGACGGCGTTCTTGGCCGCTTCCTTCGGATCGGGCACCAGGATCGGATCGTCCGCGGACGGCGCGGCGGCCAGGCGGGCATCGCGCTGCTTGGCGCGCGCTTCCTGCTCGTCGCGTTCCTTGCGGCGCTCCTTCTCGTTCAGCGAGATCAGGTTGTCCTTGCGCTGCTGCTTCACGTAGTTGACGTCCTCGACGAGGAACTGGAAGTCCTTGTCCTTCGCCACCCGTGCCTCATGCTTCTTGGCCAGCAGCGGAACGATGTCCTTCACCTCGCCGGCCGGGATGTAGACGGCCGGCTTGATCACCGTGTACGGCAGCGCATTGTCGTAGCTCGACTCGCCGAAGTTCTCGGCATCGGTCAGCTGCGGCAGCTTGATGTCCGGCGTGACGCCGCGCAGCTGCGTGGTGCCGCCGTTGATGCGGAAGAACTGCGCCACCGTCATCTTCAGTTCGCCCAGGCGCTGCTTGTCCTGCGCGAAGCGGTCCAGGCTGATCAGCGTCTGCACGGTGCCCTTGCCGAAGCTCGGTTCGCCGATGACGATGCCGCGGCCGTAATCCTGCACGGCGGCGGCGAAGATTTCCGACGCCGATGCCGAGCCGCGGTTGATCAGCACGCCGATCGGACCATCCCATGCCAGGCCGGGCAGCGTGTCGTTTTCCACTTCCACGCGGCCTTCGGCGCTGCGCTGCTGCACTACCGGGCCCTTGTCGATGAACAGGCCGGTCAGCTCCACCGCTTCGGTCAGCGAACCGCCGCCGTTGTTGCGCAGGTCGATCAGTACGTTGTCGACCTTATCCTTCTTCAGCTCGGCAAGCAGGCGGGCCACGTCGCGCGTGGCGCTCTTGTAATCCTTGTCGCCGCGGCGGCGTGCCTCGAAATCCTGGTAGAAGGTGGGCAGCGAGATCACGCCGATGCGGCGTTTCACGGCGCCATCCTTCACTTCCATGATCGACTTCTTGGCCGACTGCTCTTCCATGCTGATCTTCTTGCGCACCAGCGAAATCATCACCGGCTTCGCATCGGGACCGGCATCGCCCGGCAGCACCTGCAGGCGCACCTTGGAATCCTTCGGGCCGCGGATCTGCTGCACCACGTCGTCGATGCGCCAGCCCAGCACGTCCGTGACGGCGCCGGTCTCGCCCTGCGCCACGCCGACGATCTTGTCGCCCACCTTCAGCTTGCCGGACATGCCGGCCGGGCTGCCGGTAACGATCTCCCGGATCACCGTGTATTCGTCGCGCGTCTGCAGCACGGCGCCGATGCCTTCCAGCGACAGGCGCATCTGGATGTCGAAATTGTCGGAAGCGCGCGGGCCCAGGTAATTGGTGTGCGGTTCGATCGACATCGCATACGCGTTCATGAAGATCTGGAAGACATCCTCGCCGTTCAGCTTGCGCGAACGCGACAGGTAGTTTTCATAGCGCTTGTCCAGCGTGTCGCGGATCGCCTTGTCGTCCTTGCCGGCCAGTTTCAGGCGCAGCCAGTCATTCTTGACCCGCTTGCGCCACAGGTCCTTCACATCGGCCTCGCTCTTCGGCCATTCGGCCTTTTCGCGGTCGTACTGGTAGCTTTCGTCCAGCGTGAAATCGGGCTTGGTTTTCAGCAATTCGCGGGCATACGCAATGCGCTCGTTGAAGCGCTGCTGGTAAAGATTGTAGATGTCGAACGGCATCTGCAGGTTTTCGCCGACGATCGCATCGTCGAGCTTGCCTTTGGCACCGGCATATTTGTCCAGGTCGGCTTGCACGAAGAACAGCTTTTCCGCATCCAGCGATTTGAAGTAGCGGTCGTAGATCTTTTCCGACATCGCATCGTCCAGCGGCGTCGCCTTGTAGTGATAGCGGGACAGCACGCGGGACGCCCACAGGGCAGCCTGGGTCTGCTGTGCGGCAGGCTTGAGCTGCTCGACGGCCGCCTTGTCGGCGGGCGCGGCATTACCATAGGCGGACAGGATAGCCAGCGACATCGCGGCCAGCAGCATTTGCTTCTTCATCGGCATGCTCCGAATTCTAAAATGACGATTTGCGGACAGGCTCATACATTACAAGCCCGCTCCCGGCTTATTCTACAGGAGACACGGCGCTGATTCGCCACTCACGCTTAAGCGCGTATTAAAGAATGCCAACCGTTCTGGCAACGAATTGGCGAATAAGTGACCGGATTGCAAAAACTTGTAAATCCATTACCGGGGAATTTGAATAAAGGTTAATGTCCGCCGCTATAAAAGCAGCGGCCGCAGGCCTGACGGTAGCGCTCGTTACCGCCGATGGCGATCTGCGCGCCTTCGCGGATGCGATGGCCGTGCTCGTCCACGCGAATATTCATCGTCGCCTTCTTGCCGCAAGTGCAGATATTCTTCAGCTCCTCGATCGTATCGGCCAGCGCCAGCAGGTAGACCGAGCCCGGGAAGGGTTCGCCGCGGAAATCGGTGCGCAGGCCATAGCAGATTACCGGCACGCCTCTCACCTGGGCCAGCTGGTGCAATTGCTGCACCTGCGGCACGGTGAGGAATTGCGCCTCGTCGACGAGCACGCACGCCACCTTGTCGATCTCCAGGAAATTAGTGGAGGCATCGAAGGTTTCCACGTCGCGCTGCAAGCCCAGCCGTGAAGTGATCTTGCCCACGCCGAAGCGGTCGTCGATCGCGGCGGTAAACAGCCGCACCGCCTGGCCCTGCTCCTCATAGTTGTGGGCGACCTGGAGCATCGCGGTGGATTTGCCCGCGTTCATCGCGGAGTAACGAAAATAGAGTTTTGCCACTGCGGACCTGCTGTAAAAAGGGAATCCCGGATTATAGGGTAGTGCACAGCGGCCGGTGCACGGCGGCTGGTGCATAGCCGGCAGGGCCGCCACCACGCGGCCCGGCTGCGCTGGCCCCCGGCCGCGAATCGGCGCATACTGCCATGGCACCGTCTGCGGCCGCACCACGGCTCATGGACATCTCATCTGGACACCCGTTCATTCGCGCTCATTCGATCCCACAAGGAGAGACCATGCCGAACACCAGCTCCCCCGAAGCCGCCACGCCCGCGCTGTATGGGCTGATCGGCAACACCCCCCTGGTCGAAGTCACCCGCCTGGACACCGGCCCCTGCCGGCTGTTCCTGAAGCTCGAATCCCAGAACCCCGGCGGCTCCATCAAGGACCGCATCGCGCTGTCGATGATTGAAGCGGCCGAGCGCGACGGCCGCTTGCAGCCGGGCGGCGTCATCGTCGAAGCCACCGCCGGCAATACCGGCCTGGGCCTCGCGCTGGTCGGCCGCATCAAGGGCTACCGCGTGGTGCTGGTGGTGCCGGACAAGATGGCCACAGAGAAGATCCTGCACCTGAAGGCGCTCGGCGCCGAGATCCACATCACCCGCTCCGACGTGGGCAAGGGGCACCCCGAGTATTACCAGGACCAGGCCGCCCGGCTGGCCGCCGACATTCCCGGCGCGTTCTATGCGGACCAGTTCAACAACCCGGCGAACCCGCTGGCGCACGAGACCACCACCGGGCCGGAGCTGTGGCAGCAGAGCAGCCAGCAGCTCGACGCGATCGTCGTCGGCGTCGGCTCGTCGGGCACGCTGACCGGCCTGTCGCGCTATTTCGCCCGGGCCAATCCGGACCTGGCCTTCGTGCTGGCCGATCCCAAGGGTTCCATCCTCACCGAATTCCTGCGCACCGCGCGCGTGCCGTCGACCAGCGGGTCGTGGGCGGTGGAAGGCATCGGCGAGGATTTCGTGCCATCCATCGCCGATTTCTCGCGCGTGAAACAGGCCTACACGATCACCGACCAGGAAAGCTTCGACTGCGCGCGCGCCCTGGTGCGGGCCGAAGGCATCCTGGGTGGCTCGTCGACCGGCACGCTGCTGGCCGCGGCCCTGAAATACTGCCGCGAGCAGACCGAACCGAAGCGCGTGGCCACCTTCGTCTGCGACACGGGCACGCGCTACCTGTCGAAGATGTACAACGATGGCTGGATGTTCGACCAGGGCCTGATCGAGCGGCCGCCCACCGGCGACCTGCGCGACCTGATCGGCCGCCGCTACGACGCGGGCGAGGTGGTCAGCGTGGCGCCGACCGACACCCTGCTGGTGGCCTTCAACCGCATGCGCGCGGCCGACCTGGCGCAGCTGCCCGTGATCGAAAACGGCAGGCTGGTGGGCATCCTCGATGAATCGGACCTGCTGCTGAAGGTGGGCAACCAGGCCGCGCACTTCGCCAGCCCCGTCGGCGACACGATGACGTCCCGCCTGGAAACGCTGCAGCCGGGCGACAGCGTGCAGGCGCTGCGCAGCACGCTCGACCGGGGCCTGACCGCCGTGGTGGCGGACAGCCAGCGGTTCTACGGCCTGGTCACCCGCTACGACCTCCTCAACCACTTGCGCAGGACGCTATGAGCCAATCCGACGATCAACTGGACAATGAGAAACAGCACGACCAACCGCGCGACGACCCACGGCACGACGACCAGCCTCGCGGTGAACAACGCCAGCGGCTGGCCACCCGGGTGATCCACGCCGGCCAGTCGCCCGATCCTTCCACGGGCGCGATCATGCCGCCCATCTACGCCACTTCGACCTTCGTGCAGCAGAGCCCCGGCGTGCACAAGGGGCTCGACTACGGCCGCTCGCACAACCCTACGCGCTGGGCGTTCGAGCGCTGCGTCGCGGACCTGGAAAGCGGCGCGCAGGGCTATGCCTTCGCCTCCGGCCTGGCGGCGATTTCCACCGTGCTGGAATTGCTGGACGCCGGTTCCCACATCGTCGCCGGGGACGACATGTACGGCGGCAGCTTCCGCCTGTTCGAACGGGTGCGCCGCCGCAGCGCCGGCCACGAATTCACGTATGCCGACCTGACCAACCCGGAAAACCTGCTGGCCGTGCTGCGGCCGGAGACCAGGATGGTGTGGGTGGAGACGCCGACCAACCCGATGCTCAAGCTGGCCGACCTGGCGGCCATCGCCCGCATCTGCCGCGAGCGGGGCATCATCGCGGTGGCCGACAATACCTTCGCCAGCCCGATCGTGCAGCGCCCGCTGGAACACGGCTTCGACATCGTGGTGCACTCGGCCACCAAGTACCTGAACGGCCATTCCGACATCATCGGCGGCATCGCCGTCGTCGCCGGCGAGGAACGCCAGGCCGCCTGGCGCGAGGGGCTGGGCTTCCTGCAGAACTCCGTGGGCGCGATCCTGGGCCCGTTCGACAGTTTCCTCGCGCTGCGCGGCGTGAAGACGCTGGCGATCCGGCTGGAGCGCCATTGCGCCAGCGCGCTGGAACTGGCCCAATGGCTGGAACGCCAGGCGGCCGTGCGCAAGGTGTTTTATCCCGGCCTGGCTTCGCACCCGCAACACGCGCTGGCCCGGCGCCAGATGCACGGCTTCGGCGGCATCATCTCGATCGACCTCGCCACCGACCTGGCCGGGGCGCGCCGCTTCCTGGAGCGCTGCGAAGTGTTCGCGCTGGCCGAAAGCCTGGGCGGCGTGGAAAGCCTGATCGAGCACCCGGCGCTGATGACGCATGCCACGATCCCCGCCGCGCAGCGCGCGCAACTGGGCATCGGCGACGGCCTGGTGCGGCTTTCAGTGGGTATCGAGGACGTGGCCGACCTGCGCCGCGACCTCGCCAATGCGCTGGCCGCGATCTGATGGGGCTTCCCTGAACCCGGCCTTCCTGCGCTGGGCTAGTGCCCTGAGCCGCTCCGCTTCGGCTCATCGGTACGGAACAGGCGCCGGACGAAGTTCTCCAGCGCCTGGAACACGCCCTCGACACCGAAGCCGGCAATGAACGACAGCGCCGAACCGGACAGCGCCCACGCGTCCAGCAAGCCTTTCGATTCGCCGGGTGCCGCGCCGGAAGGATTGATGAACAGCCCGATACAGGCGCCGATCGTGCCGCCCAGCGCCAGTTGCAGCAAGGCCATCGTGGAATCGCGCGGCGACAGCAGGCTTTCCCGCATCCGCTCCCACAGCCGCCGCACCACGGCGGCGCCGGCGCCCAGCATGCCATAGGCCAGCGGCAGGAACGATGTGCCGACCACCAGCGTGACGATGCGCGCCATTTCCTCGGTGCCCCGGCGCCGCACGCTGGCGTCTTCCGGATCGCGCGTATTGACCGGCTCGGGGCGGTAGAAGATGCTGTAGAAGCTGCGCCACGGCGCCAGCCATTCGCGCAAATTCAGCCGCACCGCGCGGCGCTCCTCGCGCAGCGCCTCGGCGCGGTCGCAGAACTGGTATTCCTCGGTGGTGCGGTAGCGCGGCTTGCCGTCCGGCCCCGTCAACGCGCAGAAGCGCACCGGCTCCGGGTCGCGCGCCAGCCTGCCCTTCGCATCGGCCGCCATCAGGCGCGCCCGCTCGTCGGCCGTGTATTTCAGCTCGGCGGTGGAGATTTCCGCGCGCAGCTCGCTGGTGCGGGTGCGCACCGCATCGAGGTGGCCGAGGATCACGTTCCCGGCCGCCACGTGCCACGACAGCGCGCACGTCAGCGCCAGCGACGACAGCAGGAACAGCACGAGCCACAGCATGCGGTGGTTGAAATTGATCGCCACGCCGATCAGGCCCGGGTAGGCGTAGCGCGCCAGCGTGACGCGCGTGGGCTTGTCCCACATCTGGCCGCCCTGCCCGCGGTGGGGCGACGGCGGCGCTTTCTTCGGCGTTCGCGAGAACACGTCGCGCAGCAGCCGGCGCAGCACGTTCATCTTCTTGCGCCGGTCTTCCTCGCCGACCACCAGGATCGTGAACGCCACCGAGAGCCCGGTGGCCGGGCGTGCCACGGTGTTGAGCATGTCCTTGGCGCGCATCAGCGCCACCGCCTGCTCCAGGCGCAATCCGGGATCGGCGGCCGGTGTCAGCCCGATCTCGCAGATCGTGCGGATGATCTGCGCCGGATCCGCGCCCGCTTCGGCGCGCAAGTCCTTGTCCCAGCGGCCGGAAATATGGTCGAGCAACAGGAAGACTTCGTACAGCTCGCGCACGAAGATGAATTCCTCGAGCCGGAGTTTCTCGCCGTCACCCGGCGCCGGGCCGGGCACATGCTCGTCGTCGGTTGCGGCCATGGCATCCTCCACCGTGCTGGTGGATCGATTCTACGCCCGCCCCCGCCACGAGAAACGGTGACAGGCACCATTTTTCCTGAAACATTTCAAACTCAAAAACGGTGACAGGCACCATTTTTCGGGAAACATTTCAAATTAAATGGAGCCTGTCACCATATTTCTTGTCACCACATTTCTTGTCACCACATTTCTCACCGCTTCCCGGCCGGATTCGGGCAATGCTACAGCCCCGGGTGGTACTGCCGTTCCAGGTTCTTCAGCACGTCTTCCTTGTAGAACAGCACGTCCTTGAATTCGCCGCGCGCATACATCTCGGCCTGGTCGCTGAAGTGCGGCGAGGCGGGGTCGCCGCTCTGCCCGCCCGCCAGGATGCTCTTGGCGCGGATCCGCGGCCCGAACTCGACGGCCGCCACGAAGCTGTTGCCACGCTCGCCATAGATGCGCTTCGTGGTCTGCGGCGACGTCATGCCGTAGGCGGCCAGCGCGCCCCAGTTGCCCGAGGCGTACGGCACCGGAATGCTCGGCTTGCTGTCGTCGAACGGCTGCACGATGTCGCCCGTCACGCGCTGGAAGCGGTTGATCTCGCCCCACGGCGTGCGCCACGTGCCGAAAGCCTTTTCCAGCGTGGCCGATGCCCGTGCCAGCGCTTCGAGCCGCTGCGCCGGCGTGAGCCGGTTCTCGGCATATTCCAGCACGGGGATGCCAGCCTCCTTCGCCGCCGGGCCATGGGTTTTCACGAGATCCTGCAGCCAGTAGATGCCGAGCGAGGTGGGCACCGATGCCAGCGCATAGCGCATGTCCCAGCCGCGCAGCGTGGCGACCTGCTCCGCCAGCGCGGCCTTGTCCGGCGACCCGGCGGGTAATTCGTCGTAGGCGCGCACCAGCAGCGGCAGCAGTGGCTCGAAGGCCGTCAGCTGGCTGTCGTAGGCGGCGGCGATCAGCGACTCCAGCGTGAAGTCTTTCTTGTCCTGCAGTACGCGCACGGCGTGGATGCCACGCGGGTTTTCCGGGTTCATCGACATGTACGCCGGATAATCCTGCCGGCGCGGGCTGTACTGTCCCGCCGCCGAGTACGGCCAGTTGTTGGTATTCTGGATCCAGCCGTTCTTTGGATTGAACAGCCGGATGGTCTCTTCCACGCTGTGCAAACCCTTCCAGTCGGTGGCCGGATCGCTGCCATCGACCGGCTTTGTGTAATCGAAGCGGGGGTCGCGTTTCGGGATGAAATTGCCGTGGAAGTAGGCGATGTTGCCGTCCGCATCCGCGTACACGGTGTTGTTCGACGAGTTGGTGCGCAACTCCATCGCCTTCCAGAACGCCTTGTAGTCGCGCGCGCGGGTGCGCAGGTACGACTGCTGCAGCGCCTTCAGCGGCTGGTTCATCAGGGCCACGGACACCCACTTGTCCCCCTCGCGCCGCACCACCGGACCGTGGTGCGTAAAGTACGCGGTGATCTTCTTTTCGGCCATGCCGCCGGGTACCTTGAACGGCAGCGTGATCGCCACTTCCTTCACCGGGCGCAGCTCCTTGCCATGCCGGTACCAGTACTTGCCATCCTTCTTGACGACGGTTTCCAGGAATTCGTCGATGACGTCGCCGCCGCCCGACGTATGCATCCACCCCAGCCGGTCATTGAATCCCTGGTAGACGAAGAACTGGCCCCACGTCACGGCCCCATAGGCGTTCAGCCCCGCCTCGCTGACCACGTGGATCTCCGGGCGGAAGTAGAACGAGGTGTGGGGATTGATCATCAGCAGCGCGTGGCCGCTCTTGCTGAGGTGTGGCGCGATGGCGAAGCCGTTCGAGCCGCCGGGTTCCCGGTCGAGACTCCCGGTCGCCGGCGCACCGGCCAGCACGGGCATGTCTGCATAGAAGCGCTGCAGCGCCGGCACGTCGACTTCCTCGATATCGCCGCCGATGCTGCCTTCCGAGAAGCTGAGCGCCATCCACGGTTCGAAGCGCGTCAGCAGCTGCGGCCGCACTTGCGGGTGCGTATGCAGGTACCAGTTCAAGCCGTCGGCCCACGCGTTCATCAGCGTCTTCAGCCACGCGGGGCTGGCCTGGTACTGCGCCTTCAGCTCGTCCGGACGGATGAAGAGCTTCATCCGCAGGTCGTCGTACAGCGCTTTTTCGCCCTCCACCTCGGCCATGCGCCCCAGCGCGGTAATGAAATTGCGCTCGACGCGCCGGAAGTCATCCTCGGCCTGCGCGTACAGCATGCCGAACACCGCGTCCGCATCCGTCTTGCCGTACACGTGCGGAATCCCCCACTTGTCGCGCAGGATCGTCACCCGCTTCGCCTGCGCCTGCAGGCGCAGCACTTCCGCGGGCGCCAGCTTCGTGGCTGGCCGGTCGGCCGGCGCCGCCAGGACGGTGATGGGGAGCAGGCATCCAAGTACAGCGGCGGTTTTCAGCATACGGACCTTTCGATGGTGGATAACGATGCGTCGCCGGCCAGCCCGGAAGCGCCGGCCAACCGGCTCAGGAGGCGCCGACCAGCTGGCTCAGGAAGCGTCGACCAGTTGGTCGATGCGCTCGCGCAGCTCGGCATTTTCGGCACGCAGCGCCGCGTTCTTCGCCTTCAGCTCCGCCACTTCGGCGCGCAGATGCTCGACTTCGGTCAGCGGCTGGTGCGGCTGCGACGGCGTTTCGCCGCCGTCTTCCCATGGCGCCGGCTTGGCCGGTTTCACCGGGCGCGCGGCGGCACGCTGTTCGCGCACTTCCTTGGCAGCCTGCTGCAACGATTTCTTCCCGCCGGCCACCGCGCTTACCTGCTCTTCGGCGGGCAGCGTGGCCACGGTGGGCGGCGTTGATCGAGATGGTGCCGGTACGAACAGCCTCCACCAGTTCCGGCGTGGCGGTCTTCTGGATCTTCTCGATCTGCGAGATGGTATTGCTGGACAGGCGCGCGGCGCGGGCGATGTCTTCGCGCGACGTGCGCACTTTCGGCACCGCCGATGCGTCGGCATCCGGGTCCGGCGGCGCGATGGCGGCGTCCTCGGCCTTGATGCGCGCGGCGTCTTCCTCCAGGCGCTTGGCGAGGATGTCCTTCTTGCGAAGGGCCAGCACGCCGCGCTGGAAATCGCCCACGCTGCGGCGGCCCAGGTGGTTGTCGATCATCCACAGCATCACGTCTTCCATGCTCTGGAAGCGCTCGTTCTGCACGACCTTGAACGGGATGCCGTGCTGCTGGCAGATCGCATAGCGGTTATGGCCGTCGACGAGTACGTCGCCCCACAGCACGAGCGCATCGCGGCACCCTTCGGCCAGCAGGCTGCGCTCCAGCGCCTCGTGTTCGGCCTCGGTCAGCGGCTCGATGTAAGCGCGCAGCATGTCATTGATCTGGATTTGCATTATTCCGTGTTCCTTGAAAAACAAGCGGCACGCCGATGGCGTGCCGTCCAGCATGCTACACCAATCGGGCGGGCTGGCGGAAGGCTGACTTGTTTTGGCGAAGGACCGGCGCGATAGCACGGCAGCTCTGGAAGTTGGCGTGCAGACATGTCATAATGGCGGGCTGTGCCCCTGTGGTGAAATTGGTAGACACACCGGACTTAAAATCCGTTGCTCGCAAGAGCGTGCCGGTTCGATTCCGGCCGGGGGCACCACTGACCATCTGCACCACCTCTCACTTTCCCTCACTTCCCGATGTCAATCAACGAGTTAAGGCACTTTTGCCAACTCGGCAGGACGCACTGTTTACCACTGAAAAACACTGATTCCTGCTACGCTTCGCGAACATTTCACAAACAAATCACGAACAAGGAATGGCGACCTTCAAGAAGGTGCAGCTCAAGAGCGGCGTGTCCTGGCGTGTCCAGATCCAGTGCCTGGGAGTGAGGCAGGCGAAGAGATTTTCACCATCACGCCCTCGGCCAGCTTGCGCTCGGCGGTTTTGATCGCACCGGTCATCTTCCACGCGTTGCTTGATCTCTGCGGCCCGTTCGTTCATCGCGGCCTTCAGGAAGGCCTTCGGGTCGGAGAAGTGCACCAGGGACGCCAGGTCGAGGGCCGCGCGCGCTGGTTCCTTTGGCGGCGGCGCGACAGGCTTGCCGGCTGCTCGCTTGCGCACCTCCTTTTTGCGCTCTGAGGCTAGCAGGCAACGTCCGCGTCTTTAACAAGTCGCGATCCCGCGGCCGACGCCGTCGCGGCGCTGTAGCCTGCGGCAATCGCCGCATCTTTATTCGAGAGCCCGGCCAAAACGGCACCGGCGAAGGCCCGCTTTTGCCTGTTAAAGCCATTAACAAAATCCTCCAAGGGAGAAAAATTCTGCGCGTGAGGAACAATGCGGTGTCCAGCCCGAAAGGCCCCAGACTTTCGCCCCGCCCCCTCCTGCCAACAGTTGGCTTCCAGTCCTTATCGCCACCATGACAATAATGCAGTCGCATTATAAAAAACCGGTTTAGGGCATGATAATATGACAACGCAATGTGCTGTGTATGCTATTGCAGGGCAGTCCGATCAACCACCTCTAAAGGACCACAATGAAACTGACACATGTGTTGAGTAGTACTACTATTGCAGTAATACTCCTATGCACTGGCTCAGCCAGTGCTACCGTGTACGACTTCCGCGTACTTAGTGAACGTGATGATGGCGTTAACCACGTGTGGCAGTGGCAGATTGATGCCGATGAGACCCCAGATTCAATCGCGCCTGGATCGAGCCTTAGCTACGATTTTGTTCCTGGCCGCTATCCTTACGGCTTTTCGGGGTACGGTGATATTACTTTTTATCACGAATCGCAAGGCGGTGGCATGTTTATCACAGATAGCTGGAACAGCAGTTTCGCAATACTTCGCGGCGAAGGCGATCAGATCTATAGCGGCAGTGAAGCAGATCCAGTATTCGAGCCCGGTACTTATACAATGTTCTACGATTTTGGGGGTCCAACCAACTTCACACTGACCATTTCCGCCGTGCCGGAACCCGCAACATACGCCATGATGCTCGGCGGCTTGGGCCTGGTCGGAGCTGCACTGCGCCGTCGTCAAGTCAAGTGAACAAAGTGAGGCGCGCGGGCTAGCATAGCTGCGCAGTAGTGTCACCGTTTGCGTGAATGATGCCTTGGTCAGTCGATCGCGTGGCCGCCGGCTGACGTGCTGACCGGCTCCGCACGCGAGTGATCCTCGATCAGGGTGCATTGCACGCTGATCTGGCGCCCGGGGTTCATATCTGCACCGAAGATCGAGGCGACCAGGTCGAACACCCACTGGTCGCACGCCTCCCCGAACGTCGGGCTGCCAGGCGCGTCGACGATCTTGAGCTGCTTGAAGATCGCGACCGACTGCTCGGCCTGGTCGGGAAACAGCGGCGGCGGTATGATGGACCGCCCCTCGACCAGCCTTTCCTTCCAGTCGAGGCATGCGGTTGACCATTCCATGACACTCCCTTACTTCACTGCGCGTAGCGGCGCCGGCGTGGCCGCGAACTTGTTGGCCGCCTTCTTCGCCGCCTCATCCTTCGCGCCCTTCTTGCCGCCCTCGACCAGCTTGTGATGCTCGAACGGCAACAACGCCCTGGCGGCGTCCACGCGCTGCTTGACCTCTACGGCCGGTTCGTTCATCACGGCCTTCAGGAAGGCCTTCGGGTCGGAAAAGTGCACCAGGGAAGCCAGGTCGATGGCGGCGCGCGCGGGTTCCTTCGGCGGTGGCGCGGCAGGCTTGCCAGCTGCTCGCTTGCGCACCTCCTTTTTGCGCTCAGCGAGGTAGCCGGCAACGTCCGCGTCTTTAACAAGTCGCTATCCCGCGGCCGACGCCGTCGCGGCGCTGTAGCCGGCGGCAATTGCCGCGTCTTTATTCGAGAGCCCGGCCAAAACGGCATCGGCGAAGGCCCGCTTTTTGCCTGTTAAAGCCATTAACAAAATCCTCCAAGGGAGAAAAATTCTGCGCGTAAGGAACAATGCGGTGTCCAGCCCGAAAGGCTCAGACTTTCGCCCCGCCCCCCCTCTGCTAACAGTTGCCCTCCCGGCCTACTCATCACGATGGCAATAATGCAACCGCTTCGAACAAAGCCGGTTGAAGACATGCTAATGTAACAACGTCATGTGGCCATGTACGCCGTTGCGTGGTACCCATACCAACCACTTCTAAGGACTGCAATGAAGCTGACTCCTCTCTTGTGCGGCACTGCTGCTGCGGCAACACTACTTTGGGCCAACGCGGCCAACGCGGAACTGTATCAATTCGCTATAAGCGGCGACTATTCGGCGACGTGGCAGCTTGATACCGATAAGGCACCGACTGCTGTCTACCCCGGAGTGAGCTTTTACTACCTCGGCGTCGGCGGCTTGTTTCCCGACTCTACGTGGGGCACTGCCGACATATATTTCAGAAACAGTTCGCAAGGTGGCGGCCTGTTTATCGTTGATTCCGGACCCAACTCGCCCCTGGTCCTGAGCAGCGGCCCCCAGCTCTACAGCGGCAGCGAAGCTGATTTCGACTTCGTGGTCGGTACCCATGTGCTGACCGAGGCAATGGGCCCGGGCAGCTACACGCTAACCATTTCGGCCGTGCCCGAACCAGCAACGTACGGCATGATGTTAGCAGGCCTGGGCTTGGTCGGAGTGGCACTGCGCCGTCGCCAAAGCTAATGTCTAAGTGAGCGGCGCGCGCTGACTTGGCGGCATGGCCATAAGCGCCTTCCGCGTGAACGGCGCGCATCTCCGGGGTCCCTCGCCGTTGGTCAGTCGATCGCGTGGCCGCCGGCTGACCTGCTGACCGGCTCCGCACGCGAGTGATCCTCGATCAGGGTGCATTGCACGCATCGCTCAGTGCAAAAAATCACGAAATTCTTTCTTGTCGAGTGCATCGCCACGACTTGAGCCTATGCTGTAAGTCCGGGCGGTTCTCCCGCCTGTCATGCGAAGGCGCAATCATTCAACGATTGGAGGGACTATGTTGAAGCTGATTCTATCGGCCGGGCTACTGGCCGCCGGCGCTGTCACGGCACAAGCGGCCGAGACCGAGTATGCGTTCCAGTGGACCGGCTTTGCAGAACTGTCCCCGATGGATGAGCTCATTGCCTGGTATCCGAACATCACCTACAGCGGCACGTTTCGGGGCGAAGACATTGATCACGATAGTGTGATCAGGCTGGACGAGATTTCCAGCTTGCGCATGACTGATTATCACCCTGATTTCGTCGTCGGCTGTCCGGCAGCCGGACCCAGCGTCGTAGGCCCTTCCGATTGCATGTTGACCAGATTTACGTACGAGCTCGGCGGCGAACTGGCTTTCAGCGCCGCATATCAAATTTCAGACAGAGGGGACTCGTACCATTGGTTCGGGTTCTCGCCGCCCTATGGCATGTCGTGGGAGCCTGCTCACCACGGTGATGGCTACGAGTACCGCATCACGGACGATACGATATTCCAGATCACGGCGGTGCCGGAACCAGCTTCCTGGATCATGTTGCTCAGCGGCCTCGGCCTTGTCGTCGCAACCATCCGCAAGCACGGCCGGTCCCAGGGCCACTGACCGAAGAAATAACTCACGTCATCAGCCAGAAGACGAGACGGTCCAAAATCCGGATAGCCTTGCCCAGCCGGCACCGCTGGCGCCACCAGGTCGGCATCGGTTTGATCGCCGCGAACGCAGTGAGCGCGGTATCCCGACGCCAGCCGCCCTTGAAGCAGGCATTCGCGTGCTGGCAGCCGACGTCATCGCTTGTCGATATACCCGGCGATTCCGAACACGCGCCAGCCATGCGCGCCGCCTGCTATGCTTCGCCCATGACTACCGATTCCGATATTGAACTGTCCGGCCCGTTCCAGGCCGCCGACAGCAGCGGCCGCACCCATGAAGTGAAGGCCATCCGCATCTTCGACGAGGGCTACGGCATCATCGACGTCTACGTCGATTTCGCCAAGCCGCTCGACGGCGGCCACAAGGACGCGGCCCTGCTCCGCCAGATCGTCGAGCGCCTGCGGGCGCTGGGCTACAAGGGCCCCGACTTCGGGCTCAGCGACCCCGGCCTGCAGGAAAGCAAGCTGATCGTGCTGGAAGCGCCCGAGGAATTCGCCACCTTCGCCAAGAGCCGCGGCTGGAAGAACCTGGCCGAAGAGTTCGACGAATAAGCCGCCTGCGTTCCAGCGGTGAGTTCCGCGCGGGCCGATCCCGCGCGTATCCGTTCGTCTATTTGAACCGGAACATCAAACTCCCCTGATACACGCCCTGCGCCACCGGCCACGCCGCCGCCGGTCCCAGCACCTCGGTACCGCTGAACTTCTCGCCGATCGCGGGAATGGCATGCAGCCATGACAGGTCGCCGGCGGGGAACTCCACCGTCGTGTTCCCATGCGAGATGCGCGGCGTGCCCACGCGCAGGTAGCCGTCCTGCGGGCCGGCGCTCACCAGCAGCTCGCCGGGCTGCGTGGCCAGCTGCGCCCAGCGCACGCCGGCGAAGAAACCCTGCGATTCGGGGTAGCGGAAGGTTTCGCCCGGCTGCTGGTCGAAACGTGCCAGCTCGTGCACGCCCAGCCAGGTGCCGTGCAGCCGGTTTTTCCACACCCGGTACGGGCCCTGCCCCAGCCAGCGCCCCGAGCGCAGCGCCGTTTCGGCATGGTCGAAGGTCACGCCGTGGTACTGCACCGTGCCCTCGAGCCGGTAGGCATAGTCCAGCCGCAGGGTGCCGTCGGCCCGCAGCGTCCAGCGCGTGCTGTCCAGCCCCCCACTGTTGCGCGCCTCCAGCCACGCAGTGCCCTGGGCATCCGTGCCGCTGGTGATGCTGGCGCCGCTTGCGGCCACCGAGGGGAAGCGCTGCGCGGCATGCCCCAGGCGCACGCTGCTGAACGCCAGCGGCTGGCCATGTTCGTCCACCGGTTTCGACACCCGCACCGCCAGCACGGGCTGCGGCGGAAAACGGTACTCGCTCCCATCGGAGCGGCGGCGCGATGCGTCGAACACGGTTTTCCACACCTGCCCGTCGGCGCTGATCTCCACCTTGAAGCGCGCATAGGCCGTCTTCTTGTCCATGTCGGGAATCAGCTCCAGCACGCTGGCAACCAGTGGGCTGGCCAGGCGCCGGATCCCGCTGCCGGGCTCTTCGCTGGCGAATGGCAGCCACTCGACCGCCGCATCCCTGGCCGGCCGGGCAAACGCCAGCCGGGGGCCGTTGGCCAGCGCCGATACCCGCTCGCCGTTGCGCAATGCCCGCAACTGGCCGCCGGCATCGAAGTCCGCGCTGACGTTGCCGGCCACGAGCCGGACTGTCCCATCACCTTGTTCGACACGCGGCGCGCCGAGCGCCTCGCCCGCCTGCAGGGCGCGGGCGGCCAGGTCCGGTACCGGATAACTCCACGTCCACAGCTGGCCGCCATCTGGACCGCGCGCTGTCACCTCCAGCGCGTCGGCGGCGTGGCTGCGCCAGTTCGCCGGCAGGCGCAGGTCCAGCACGCCGCGGCGGCGTGCCGCGACCCGTGGCCCGGCGACCTCGCCCTTCGCCAGCACGCGCGGCTCGGCCCCCGCCGCCGACGGGCCGGGATAGCGCACCAGCCGCCACGCGAAGCGCACCTGGTCGAGATTGTGGAAGTCATACCGGTTGTCCACTTCCAGCCTGCCATCGAAGCGCTGGTCGAGCACGGCACTGGTCAGCCGCACGGGCGACCAGATGTGGCGCACCGCGTGGTAGCTGCCCTCCTTCTCATGGGCCGGACCGACGATGCCGTCCGGCCCATAGGTGCCGTACGGGTCGACACGGTTGCCCTGGTCGGTGCGCACCACGCCTTCGTCGTTCAGGGCCCAGATCACGCCGCCCACGCCCACCGGCGACGCCATCATCGCGTTCCAGTAGTCGTCCAGGCTCGCCGCGCCGCCACCGTCGTACAGCGCGTGCAGGAACTCGGTCGGCAGGAACAGGTTCGGCCCGCGCAGGCGCTCGTTCAGCAGCTGCCAGTTCGGATAGTGCTTGGTGTCGATATCGCCGAAGATGGCCCACGGGTGGATCACCGGGCGCTTCTGCGGGTCATACCTGTGGTATTCGCCGTCCAGGTCGAAGTTGAAGCCGCCCTCGTTGCCGTTGGCCCAGAACAGGATGCTGGGATGGTTCACGTCGCGCGGCACCATTTCGGCCACCAGCTTGCGGCCGATCTCCGTGCCGTGCGCGGCCTGCCAGCCGGACAGTTCATCGATCACGTACAGCCCCAGCTCGTCGGCCGCGCGCAGGAAAGCCGGGTCGGGCGGGTAATGCGACATGCGCGCCGTGTTCATGTTCATCGACTTGATCAGCCGCGCATCGGCGTAGTTGTCTTCCGGGTCGAGGGCGCGGCCCGTCGCAGGCCGGAAACTGTGCCGGTTGACGCCCTTGATCACGATCTTGCGGCCGTTCAGGTACAGGCCGTCGCCCTTGCGCACCTCGAACGTGCGGAAGCCGAAGCGTTCGGTCGTCGTGTGCAGGGCCTTGCCGCCCTGGCGCAAGGTCAGCCGGAGCGAATACAGGTGCGGGGTCTCCGCCGACCACAGGCGCGGCCTGGCGACGGCGAGATTCACCTTCAGGGGCGTGCCGGCAACGGCCGGTTCACCGACCGCGCTACTGACCGGGCGCCCGACGGGCTTGCCTGCCGCGTCGAGCACCTGCGCTTCCACCGTGGTGCCGGCCGCCGGGCCGGCCAGCGTCACCAGCGCGGCCAGACTGCCATCCGCCCGCGCATCGATGGCGGCATGCGCGATCGACCGCGCCGGCGCCGCCTCCAGCCATACGGGGCGGAAGATGCCGCCGAAGACCCAGTAGTCGCCGCGCCGTTCCGCCTTGTCCGTCAGCGGGTCGGCTGCCTTCTTGCTGACATCGACTTCCAGCACATTGTCCGCGCTGTCCCCGTGCTTCACCGCCGCCGTGATGTCGTAGCTGAAGCGGTAGAAGCCGCCCACGTGCGGCGCCCCGGCTTGCACCCCGTTCACGCGCACGGTGGCTTCCGTCATCACCCCTTCGAACACCAGCCTGATGGCGCGCCCCTTCCAGGCCGGCGGCACGGCGAACTTCACGCGGTACTGGCCCTGTTCCACGTGGCGCTTGTCGCCCTCGCCGTAGTCGTAGCCGCCGAATCCTTCCAGTTCCCAGTTCGACGGCACGGGGATGGTGCTCCAGGCGCCGGCGCGCCGGCCATCCGACACCTTGAATTCCCACGGCACGGCGCTGGACGGCCCGGTGCCGGACAGGTAGCGCTGCTCGGTAACGGGGGCGGCGGCCAGCACGGCGCCGGCGGAAGCCAGCAGGAGGGCGGCGACCGCCGGCCGGGCCGAAGCGGGGATGAACTGCGCCGAAGCGGGGATGGGCGTGGGCATGGGATGGCAATGAAAGTTGGCACCGCGCCAGCATATCCCCATCGTCGCGCCAAGTCAGCGTTCCGGCCCATTCGCTCAACATCATGCGCGGTCCTCCCGCCACCAGTCCGGGCCATCGTGCGCGAGCCCGGCGCGACCTTGTCCTATACTGGATGGACATCCACCATGGTGCCCCCCATGATCTTTCCCAACGAACTCGAGCAGCTGGTCGGCGTGACCCGGGGCATCGTCGACAGCGTCGTCGCGCCGCGCGCGGCCGAGGTCGACGAACATTGCACCTGGCCGGCCGCCTCGATGGCCGCCTTCGCGCAGGCCGGCCTGCTCGGCCTGCAGGTACCCGCCGCGCTGGGCGGCCATGGCCAGGGCTTGCTGGCACTGGCGGCCGTCAGCGCCGAGATTGGCCGCGCGTGTCCCTCCTCGTCGCTGTGCTTCGGCATGCATTGCGTGGGCACGGCCGTCATCGCCGCCAAGGCCACCGCATACCAGCAGGAGCGCTACCTGCGGCCGATCGCCGCCGGGCGGCACATCACCACCCTCGCGCTGTCCGAAGCGGGGACCGGCGCCCACTTCTACCTGCCCGAGACCCGCCTCGTGCTGGCCGGCGAAGGCGACGACGCCGTCTACACTGTCACCGGCGCCAAGCAGTTCGTCACGAACGGCGGCCACGCCGATTCGTATGTGGTCTCCACGGTGGCGAGCGGCGGCAACCCCGACAACGGCGATTTCAGCTGCCTGGTGGTCGATCGCGATACCCCGGGCATGGCGTGGCAGGGCGACTGGGCCGGTTTCGGCATGCGCGGCAACTCGTCGCGCACGCTGGCGCTCGATGGCGTGCCGGTGCCGGCGGCGAACCTGCTGGGCGCCGAGGGCGACCAGGTCTGGTATGCGTTCGAGGTGGTGGCGCCCTACTTCCTGCTCGCGATCGCCGGCACCTATCTCGGCATCGCCCAGGCCGCGCTGGAAGTGGCGGGCGCGCACCTGCGCAACCGGCGCTACGCCCATTCGGGCACGGCGCTACGCGACATCGAAACCATGCAGACGCGCTACGCGAAGATGTGGATCGCCTACCGCAAGACCCGCGCACTCGTGTTCGAGGCGGCGGCGCGGGGCGACGCCGGCGATCCGGAGGCGCTGCCGTTCATCCTGGCCAGCAAGGCCGATGCCGGCGAAACCGCCATCGCGCTGGCCAGCGACGCGATGACGATCTTCGGTGGCACCGCATACCGCGACAACAGCCGCGTCGCGCAGATGCTGCGCGACGCCCGCGCCAGCCATGTGATGTCCCCCACCACCGACCTCCTGAATATCTGGGCGGGGCGCGCCCTGCTGGGCCTGCCGCTGCTATGAGCGGACCGGCGCACGCCACCGCGCTGCTGGTCGGCGATGGGCCGTCGCGGGAACTGGCCGCCGCCCTCGAAGCCGAGCATATCGTGCTGCTGCAGGCCGCGCCGGGCACAGCCGTTGCCACGCTGGAGGCCGCCGTGCAGGGCGGCAGTTCGCCCGCTGTGTGCATCCTGGCGGGCGTGCCCGCGCCGCTGGCGCTGGTGCGCGAATTGCGCCAGGGCTGGTCGGGCCCCGTGCTGCTGGCCTGCCCGGCCGATGAACTGGCCGAACTGCGCCGCCGCCTGAACTACACGCCGATGCTGGGCCCGAACGTGTCGCTGCTGGAAGAGAGCGACCCCGCGCTGGCCGGCGAAATCGTCAAGGCGGTGCGTGCCGAAGTGCGCGCCCGGCAGCTGCGCACCACGCTGCAGCGCGCCAACGCCCGGCTCGCGCCCGCCAGCGCCGCCATGGCCGGTGCCATCGCCGGCACGAGCGATGTCCACCGCCTCGTCACCGCCGAACGCTACCTGACCCGCTTCCTGGAACAGTCGGCCGAGGCCATCGTCGGCCTCGACGGGCGCGACCGGGTGCTGTACTGGAACGATGCCGCCGCGCGCCTGCTCGGTCCCACGGCGCGCGAGGCGCGCGGCCGCGCCATCGGCGAGCTGCCGTTCTGGAACGACGCTGTCGCACAGGCGCTGGCAGCCGTGCGGGGAGGCGCCGAGCACGCCATGGCCGAGGTCCAGGCGGTGCCGGACACCCCAGTGGCCGTGCTGGAAGTGGCGCTGTCCGCCATCGCCGACGAGCAAGGGGCCTACGCGGGCGCCATGCTGCTGCTGCGCGACGTGTCCGAGCGCCACCGGCAGCTGGCGCTGGAGCGTTCGCGCAGCATCGAAGCCATCTCGGTGGCGAACAGCCGCTATCGCCACCTGGCCATGCTGTTCGACCGCGCGCCCGGCTTCCTGGCCGTCACGCGTGGGCCGGACCATGTGTTCGAACTGGCCAACCGGGCCTACCTCGCCACCTTCGGCAGCCGCGCGCTGCTCGATCGCACCATGCACGACGCCTTCCCGGAATTGCGCGACCAGCTCTTCATGCGCCTGCGCGACGAGGTGTACCGCACCGGCGAACCGTACGTGGGCCGCGACGTGCCGGTCCAGGTCCGCCTGCGGCCGGACGCCGAACCGGTCGAACGCTTCCTGGAATTCGTCTACCAGCCGCTGACCGGCAAGGATGGGCGCGTGTGGGGCATCATCTGCCAGGGCAACGACGTGACCGGGCAAAAACAGATGCGCGACCAGTTGCTGGCGCACCAGAACGAGCTGGAGCGGCTGGTGGCGGAGCGCACGGCCGAGCTGCAGAGCGCCCAGGCTGCGCTGCACCATGCGCAGAAGCTGGAATCGATCGGCAAGCTGACCGGCGGCGTGGCCCACGACTTCAACAATATCCTGCAGATCCTGCGGGCCAACCTGGAGCTGCTGGGCCAGGCAGTCGATCCCGCCGGGAGCGCGGCGCGGCGTGTCGACAGCGCGCTGGCCGCCGTGGACCGTGGCACCAAGCTCACGGCCCAGCTGCTGGCCTTCGCACGGCGCCAACCGCTGCGCCCCGAACCGGTGGACCTGGCCGTCGTGGTGCGCAGCCTGTCCGACCTGCTGCACCGGGCACTGGGCGAAGCGATCGACATCGAGACCAGGGCCGAGGCCGGCCTGTGGGCCACGCTGGTCGACCGCATGCAGTTCGAGAACGTGCTGCTGAACCTGGCCATCAACGCCCGCGACGCGATGGCGGGTGCGGGGCGGCTCACGATCGAGCTGTCGAATGTCGAGCTGGATGCGCGCTACACGGCCCGGCAGGAAGACCTGCGGCCGGGTCCCTATGTGATGCTGGCCATGTCCGACACCGGCCGCGGCATGGAACCGGAAGTGCTGGCCCGTGCCGTGGAACCGTTCTTCACGACCAAGCCGGAAGGCGAAGGCACCGGCCTCGGACTCAGCATGGCGTATGGCTTCATGAAGCAGAGCGGCGGCCACCTGAAGATCCACAGCGAGCCCGGCAAGGGTACCTCCGTCCAGCTTTACCTGCCGCGCACGCTTGAATTGCCGGCGTCCCAGGCGGAGCCGGCCGGCAGCGCAGTACGCGGCGGCAGCGAGACCATCCTTGTCGTCGAGGACGATGCCGAGGTGCGCGCCGTCGTCACGGATGGCCTGGCCGGCCTGGGTTACACGGTCTTGCAGGCCGAGCATCCGGACGCGGCGCTGGCCGTGCTGCAAGGCGGCGCCCGCGTCGACCTGCTGTTTACCGACGTGGTCATGCCCGGCAAGCTGCGCAGCCCGGAACTGGCGCGCCTCGCCGCCGAGCTTTTGCCCGGCATCGGCGTGCTGTACACGTCGGGCTATACGCGGGACGCCATCGTGCATGCCGGCCGCCTCGATCCGGGCGTCGAGTTGCTGAGCAAGCCCTACACGCGGCAGCAGCTCGCCGCGCGCGTGCGCCAGGTGCTGGACCGGCGACCGGCGCAGGCGGTCCCGGCCGGCCCGGCCGCGCCACCCGCGCCCCCCGAGCCAGCGGCGCCACCTGCCCTGCGCCGCGTGGTGGTGGTGGAAGACAACGACGATGGCCGCGACTTGCTGTGCGAAATGATCGGCTTGCTCGGCTGCGACGCGGCCGGCGTGCGCACGGCCGAGGAGGCGCTGCCATTGCTGGCCACGGCGGACATCCTGCTGACCGACGTCAATTTGCCCGGCATGTCCGGCGTGGAACTGGCGCGCCACGCGCACCGCGACCATCCGGGCGTGCGCATCGTGTTCGCCAGCGGCGGTACCCGGCCGGACGTGGACTTCCCGGCGGCGGCGATCCGCAAGCCGTTCTCGATGGCGCAGCTGGAAGTGGCACTCAAGGGAGCGGTGTAGAAAAACGGAGGAAAGCGGGCGTACAACGGGAACGACGATGGGAAAGAAACTAGTGCCGCCTGGCTAAGCGTTACTCGACACATTGAAAGCGCATGCATTCACCCCAACAGCGAAGGGCTGGGGTCAGACCCGCCGGGTCTGACCCCGGACTCTGCCCTTGGGGTGGGTATGTCCAAGCGGCATTTGGAAGGGAGCGGGAAGCAAGGGAAAAACGGCGCCCCCTGAAATGGACAAGCCGCCGGGCACCGATGTGGTGCCGGCGGCTTGCGCATGCTGCCCAGGCGGCGGCGGGAATGCCGCCGCGGACCTGGTATAACGTTACAGTCTCACGGTGTGACGTGGCGACCTTACTGCGTGATGCGTTCCCAGCCGTGGCGAACGGCGGCCTTCACCTTTTCCCAGGTGGACTCGGGATAACGCGATTCCCAGCTGCTGCGCAGGCCGGATTCCGACTCGTCCCACGAGCGGCCGCTGTAGTTGCTGCGCATCGACGAGCCGTAGCGATAGGCCGGCGCGTAATCGTCGTACGTGCCGCCGGCGGAGGCGAAATTGCTGGTCCAGTGGCTGCGATAGTAGTCTTCATCGTCGGTGCTGCCCAGCTGCTCGACATCCACCTCGGTATGGCGCACTGTGTCGCTGATCTGGTCGGTGCGCTGCGAGACTTCCTTGCCGACCAGCACTTCCTCGACCACCCGGGCGGTTTTCTGCACCACGGCCTCCTCGGCGTTTTCACGCAGCTCGAACGAGGTTTCCTGGAACGCGCCCACCTGCGACGGGTCGATCGGGCGATCCACCGGCCGGCGTTCCACGTTGACGTGCTCTTCGCGCAGGCTCACGCTTTCCTGCACCGGCGTTTCCACCAGGCGCTGGTAGATGCGCACGCCGCCGCGCTGCACCATCCGCTTGCCCACTTTCAGCTCTTCCTGCATCACCGGGATCACCTGCGATTCGGTGTCGGCCAGGGTGTCGGCGCGCTGCAGCGAACCGGATTCGCTGTAACCCTGCACCGAGCCCTGGGTGCCGGATACGTTGACACCTTGCGTGCCCGATACCGTGGTGCCCTGCAGGTTGTTGTCCTGCAGCGAGGAGCTTTGCTGCGAAGCGCCCAGCAGGGCGCCGCCGCTGCGCGAGGTCGGCAGGTTCCAGCCGCTCGCTTCCCACTGGGTGCGGTGTTCGTCGATATCGATCGGGCCGAAGCGCTCGACGATGTCGGCGGCCTGTTCCACTTCGTCCTGCGTGGCGGCCGTCACGGTCAGCACCACGTTGCCGCGGTTGACCGCTTCGCCATAGACGTGGCGGTCGTCGTCGTCGTCGCCGAACATGTTGCCGAAGAAGTTCTTGATGCTGTCGCCGATCGAGTGCTCGCCGCTGGTGCTGGAGCTGCCGGAGGTGCTGTAGCTGCCGGTGGAAGTGCTGCTGGCGTCGGCGGTGGACGAGGTGCTGTTGCTGAGGTTGATCGAGCCGGACCCGATGCCCGAGCTGACCAGTTCATCCCGTGCCCGTTCGGCATCGGCGCGGTTGTCGAATACGGCTGCTAGCGTATGGCTCATGATGGCTATCTCCTTGTTTCAAGTGGCTTGGTTTCGTGGCGGAACACCGTCCGGCCGGGTGTCGTCGAACGTTTCGACCTGCACGTCCTCGACCCGTAACGGCACGGTTTCCCGATATTCCTGCTGCTTGCGTACCCGGGTGATGCGAAGTTCCTCCTTGATGCGGTAGCGTTTTTCGATGACCAGGATCTCTTCGAGCACCGGAACCACCAGCACGTCGCCTTCGTAGCGCGAAGGCGGCGCTTCCGCCACCACGCGGTCGACGGCGACACGCTGCACGTCGAGCTCTTCGTGCCACAGCTGCTCGTGGATTTCCGCTGGCTGCTCGGTGACGTTGCGGGTGACCCGCACGCCGCGGCCAGTGTCGACGACACGGGTGGTGACGTCGATTTCCTCGCGCATCACGGGGACTGAAACGGGCACTGAAACTGGTCCGTTGCTGGTCTCGAATGATTCCGGTGTTTTGTCCATGCCAAAAAGTCTACGGTAATACCCCTCGGGGGGGCGCTCCATTGCCCATCTGCATGTCCTGCGCGGCAGGCCCGCGCGGCGCCGGCGCTCGCTCCAGCCAACGAATTTGCGCGCACGAAACGTTACTTCTCTTTTCAAGCAGCGTCACAAAGGTTAGGCTTGCAGGCATGCGAGCGGCCCCGGCCTGCAGGCCGCCGCGTGCTGCATCGGGCGGGCCGCCAACCTCACCAGCCGCAACCACTCAAGCAGCCGCACTAACCAAACTGAGCCATGAAAGAAATCCGCAAAGACCAGCTGACTGCCCAGAAAGTCGGGATCGCCATGGTTTTCAGGGAGATGCTCGGCCCCGACGATGCGCGGGCCTACCTGAGCGCCGAAAACATTCCCGAACCGGTGATCGAACGGGTGCTCGCGGGCGAGACCATCCGCCTCGACCAGGGGAGCGCCGCGCCGCAAGGGACGGAAGCGTCGGAAGCGGCGGAAGTGCTCCCGCAGCCGCCCGACCTGAACAATATTTTCTATGGCAGCTCCGGCCGCCGCCGGAACACGGTGAAGGCGGCCATCGTGGAGGCCGCGATCACCATCGCGGACCAGCTTGGCCGCGACCGCGCGGAACAGTTGCTGCGGCGCGAGCAGTTGCCCGACGAAGTGATCGCCAGGGTGCTGGCGCCGGAAGACGCCGCCCGGCGCGCACGGCCGGCATGAACCTCGGCTCGCGCGGACCTCAACCGGCATCGAGCGTTACCGGCACGAGCGACATCCGGCACATGCCGCCGGCTTGAGGGCGCCGGCGGCGCGGCTCAGCCCGCGTCCAGCCGCACGCAGTCGCGGCCCTCGCGCTTGGCCTGGTACAAGGCCGCGTCGGCCCGGCCATACGCCGCTTCGAACGCCGTGCCGCGCGCGAACCAGCCGGCACCGATGCTGGCGGTGACAACCCGGTCCACGGGGCCGGCGTGCCGCAGCGCACGCACCGCGTCGCACAGCCGCTGCGCCACCCCAGCCGCCTGGCCCGGCGCCAGTGCCGGCCACACGATCGAGAATTCTTCCCCGCCCACGCGGCCGATCGCGGCGGGCGCCGGCACCAGCGCCTTCAGGCAGTCGACCACGGCGCAGATCACCGCATCGCCGGCCGGGTGGCCGAAATCGTCGTTGATGCCCTTGAAGTGATCGATGTCGAGCACCAGCAGCACGGCCGGCTCGCCCCGCAGCACGCCACCCGCGTACTCGATCAGGGCGCCCCGGTTGAGCACGCCGGTCAGCGGATCGTGCGTGGCGCGGTGCTGCAACTGCAGCGCGAGCTGTTGCAAGCCCCGGTTCATCTGCTGCATGTCGCGCTCGGCGCGGTCGCTGCGCCCGATCAGCCGGCGGGTTTCCCGCATCAGGCGCTCGTAATGCGCGATCAGTTCGCCGAGCACGCCGCGGTGGTCGGCACCGGCCGCCTCGCTGGCGAAGGCTTGCCGGGCGCGCACCAGGGCCTGCGATTCGGCGGCGAACAGGTCGGGCTGTTCCGCCACCGTCATGCGTGCCCTTCCGGCAGCACGCAGTCGACGAACTCGAGCGAGGAAAAATCGTCCCTCAGTTCCTGGCCGAATTCCTGGATCGTGTCGTCTTCCTCGTCGCGGTACCAGTGCAGGCGCACCTCGTTGCCGAAGATGGCCGCGTCGTTCAGCGCCTCGAAGATCGCGAACAGCATCTTCGTGCTCGAACTGTTGAAATAGGCCAGCGCCACATGCACGTCGATCGCCTGGCCGTCGCACAGCGCCAGGTAGCCGCGCAGCCGGTCGATCACGGGGCCGTAGAAGGCGGCGGCATTCTCCGGATACGATTCGCCGCGGATCGACAGGTGGTGGCGGGCGAATTCGAACGAGACCTCGGGCGAGGTGGGCGATGCGGGAAGGAAGAACGGTTCCATGGTGGGCTCAATGTCAGATGGTGGCGGCGATGCAGAACACGGTACGGCCGGCATCGGTGCTGTCGGGCAGGAAGTGGAAGGCCAGCGGCGCGCTGGCATCGCGCGCCATGGTCAGCAGGCCCAGGCCGGCGCCCTTGCTGTCTTCCGGCGCGGCCTGGCGCAGCGCGGTGCGGTAGGCGGAGCGGATTTCATCGACCGTCATCGCGCACAGCGGCTCGATGCGGGCACGGATCGCCTCGACCCGCTCGCTGGCCACCGGATTGGCGCACAGCAGGTGGAAGCGCTCGCCGCACACGCCGATGCAGAAGGCGCCGCCGCGGATCTGGCGGTCCGGCTGTTCGGCCGGCGTCAGGGCGTCGGCCGAATAGTGCATGATGTTCTGCGACATTTCCACGAAGGCGGAAAAGATCCGGCGGCTGGTCGGGCCGGCGGTTCCGGCGGCATCCAGGCGCGCCCGGATGGTCTCGGCGATCGCGCTGACCACGTGCTGCGAGAAATAGCCGGCATAGAAGAAGATGACCTGGCGCTCGCTCGCGGCGCGCCAGAATTCCTGGAACTGTTGGTATTGCAAGGGTATCGCTCCGTTGGCGGTGGAATCGGTGGCGGGCAGGCCGTTCATGGCCTGCAGCAGAAATACGTGACATCGTCGCGGCGCGGCTGCCCGCCCTGCCAGCGCGCCAGCGCATCGGCCAGCAGCGCCGCCAGCGCGGCGGCACTGCTGTCGCGGTGTTCCAGCAGCAGTTGCTGCACGCGGCGCTTGCCGAACGAGATCTCGCGTTCGCCGCCGATCTGGTCGAACAGCCCATCGGTGCAGGCGAACAGCAGGCTGCCCGGCGGCAGATGCATGGTCTGGACAGGCCAGGCGTGCGCCGCCGGGGTCTCGGCGTAGCCGATGCCGGTGCGGCCGGCATCGAGGACACGGCAGGCTTCCTCGCCGGGCGCCAGCACGAACAGCGGCAGGCGCGCCCCGGCGTACGACAATCGCCGCGTGGTGTAGTCGAACCACAGTGCCGCCGCATCCAGGCCGTCGTTCGACAGCGACGCGCCGCCGCCATGGCGGCCGCCGGCGTGCTGGCCCAGCATGTCCTTCACGCCGCGATTGAGTTCGGCCAGCAGCGCGGCCGGATCGCGCGGACCGCAGCCCTGCAGGGCCTGCGCCAGCAGCGACGAGGCGATCAGCGTCATGAACGCGCCGGGCACGCCATGGCCGGTACAGTCGGCGATCACAGCGCACCAGCCGCCGGCATGGCGGGCCACATGGTAGAAGTCGCCGCCGACCACGTCGCGCGGCTGCCAGACCAGCGCCGCATCGGGCAGCGCCTCGGCCAGCGCGTCGTCCGAGGCGCGCAGCATGGCCCGCTGGATCACGCTGGCGTACTCGATGCTGTGCATGATCTGGCGATTGCGTTCGGCCTGCATGTTGGCCACCACGTTCATCAGCTGCAGGCCGAAGCCCACGCCCTGCAGCTGGCCGCCGCGCGTGATGATGAAGCCGTCGGCCAGCGCCTTTTCACCCGACTCCACGGCGCGGAAGGTCAGCGCCTCGATCGACAGCCCGGCCTCCACCACCAGCGGCGACTTGTCCATGAAGGCGATGCAGCTCTTGCGCCCGTACAGCTCCTGGTAGAACGGCTTGGACATCTGCGACATGAAGATGTTGCGGCTGATCAGGCCGATGGGGCGGCCATCCTCGACCACGGGCAGGGTCATCAGCTCGCGCCGCTCGGTGAACAGCGCCAGCACGTCGCCATTGCTGGCATCGGCGGGAACGCTCGGCGTGGCGACGCACAGGTCGGCCGCGGTGGCGGGCCGGAAGCGCGGCAGGGAATGGCGCGACGGGTTGAAAGTTTCGGTCATGGCGATTCGAAATGGACTCGAAACATTCTATGAAGAAATTGTGACGAGGCCATGACGAACATATTAATTTGCAACTTGCGTTGCTTAGACTGCAAGTTCCTCCGGGCCGGCCAGTACCGACATCAGTTGCGGCCGTGCCAGCAATCCCGCCGCCTGGCGGGCCGGCAGGGGCGCGGCGAACAGGTAGCCCTGCCCTTCGTCGCACCCCAGCGCGATCAGCTCGGCCAGCTGGCCGGCCGTTTCCACGCCTTCCGCCACCACCGCCATGTCGAGCGCCTTCGCCATCGACACGATGGCCTGGAACAGCACCCGCCCTTCCGGCGACACCGTCAGCTCCGACGTGAAGGCGCGGTCGATCTTCAGCACGTCCATGTTCAGCCGCTGCAGCTGCGCCAGCGACGAATAGCCGGTACCGAAGTCGTCGACATGCAGCCGCACGCCCAGGCCGCGCAGGGCCGCCAGCTCGCCCTGCACGTCCACGCCCTCGGCGAACATGGCCGATTCGGTGATCTCGACTTCCAGCATGGCGCCGGCCAGGTGGTGCCGGGCCAGGTGCATCGCCAGGTGGGCATGCACGCCGCCATGGCCGAACTGGTGGGCCGACACGTTGATCGACACGGGCACTACGGCCAAGCCGGCGCCGCGCCACAGCGCCATCTGCCGGCAAGCCTCCTCGATGACGAATTGCCCGATCGGGCCGATCAGCCCGCACTCTTCGGCGATGGGGATGAACTTCGCCGGCGGCACCATGCCCAGCTCCGGGTGGCGCCAGCGCAGCAGCGCTTCCATGCTGCACAGGCGGCCGGTGGCCAGGTTCACGCGCGGCTGGTAATGGAGTTCGAACTGCCGCGCCGCGAGCGCACCCTGCAGGCTGTGGCGCAGCTGGGCGCGCGCCGTGGCGGCGATATACAGGTCGGGGTCGAAGAAACGGTAGCGGCCGCCGTGCTCGCGCTTGGCGGCGGCCAGCGCGATGCCGCCATGCTTGAGCAGCGTGGCGGCATCCTCGCCGTCGCGCGGGTAGCAGCTGATGCCGATCGAGGCGCTGATCGCGTAGCGCACCGTGCCGAGATCATAGGGCCGCGACAGCGCCGCCGCCACCCGGCCGCCGATCGCGGCCAGTTCCTCGTCCGCGCCGCCGGGCGAAATCACCACCACGAATTCGTCGCCGCCCAGGCGCGCCACGATATCCTGCGGCCGCAGCAGCCCGCCGAGGCGCAGCGCGGCCTGCTTCAGCAGGTCGTCGCCGGCGTCGTGGCCGTGCGTTTCGTTGACATGCTTGAAGCCGTCGAGGTCCACCAGCAGCAGCGCCAGCGTGCCGTCGCGCTGCGCCGCCTCGCCGATCGCCTGCGGCACGAAGCGGCTGACCCATGGCCGGCTGGGCAGGCCGGTCAGCGAATCGTAGTTGGCCAGGTACAGCAGCTCGCTCTCGTAGGCCTTGCGCTCGCTGATGTCCTGCAGCGTGATGGCCAGGCCATTGCCGACCCGTACGATGCGGCGGCGCCCCCACGTGATCTGCATGCGCCGGCCGGCCGGCATCTGGCGTTCGTCCTCGTGGATCCCGGCGTGCATGGCGGCGTGGTAGGCGTCCAGCATCGGCCCGCCGTGTTCGCGCTCGATCAGCGAGATACGCCGGCCGACCAGGTCGTCGCGGCTCACGCCATAGAACGAGGCACCCCGCTCGTTGCAGTCGACCACCACGAAATCGACCACCGCGCCGATCGTGTCGCGCACGGCCTGCGCCATGTAGAAGCCATCCTTGGCGTTTTCGGTGGCGGTGCGGTAGGCGAGGCGCACTTCCTCTTCGGCGTCGCGGCGTGCCAGGTGGCGCCGCGTGGCGAACGCCAGCGCCAGCGATGCGAACAGCATGCCGGCCGAGATCACGGCCCAGACCCGGCGCACCGCGGCGGCGCCTTCCGCGGCGGAAGCCAGCGCCTCGACCGTGGTCTTGCCCGCCACCGCGACGACCGGATAGACCGCGGAACGGTGCCACGCCAGCAGGCGCGGTGCGTCATCGGTGAACTGCGCACCGGCCAGCAGCGCGCCGCCGTCGCCGCCCGCCAGCGGCGGCGGCATGCTGAACAGCGAGCCGCGCCCGGCGCCGCCCTGCCTTTCGAGGCGCACGCCGCCCTGGTCGGCCACCAGCGCCACCAGGCCGTGCCGGCCCAGGACCCGCTCGTTGTAGAACGCGGTCAGGTAGTCGGCACCGATCACCAGCGACACCATGCCGGCGAATTCGTTGTCCGGCGATTCCAGGCGCAGCGTCATGCGCACCTGCCGCTGCCGCTGCGCGCCCTCGCCCGGATTGTCCACCCTGGCCGCATGGCCCGGCACCGCGCCGATCAGCAGCGCGCTGGAATTGTTTTGCCGGTGATGGCGCAAGGCCGGGTCGTCGCCCTCCAGCACGGCGCGGCCGCGGCGCGGAATCGACGACACCACCCTGCCCGCGGCATCGACGATGGCTACTTCGACGAAGGCGGCATCGATGAACATGCCGTCGCGGCGCAGCGCCGCCAGGTCCAGCTGGCCGGGCTGTTCCCACGCATGCCTGAGCTGGACGGCGACCTGCTCCATCTGGCTCAGCGAGCGTGTCAGGTACTGCTCGTAGGCTTCCGCATAGGAGCGCACCTCGCGCATGGCGTCGCGTTCGGCGAGCATGCGGTCGTGCCGCAGCTGGGCATCCATGACCAGCCAGTAGGCGGCGCAGGCCAGCACGGCGAGCAACGGCCAGGCGGCCGGCAGCCACGAGCGCGACGGCCGGAAGCTTGACAGCCCGAAGCTTGACAGCCGGGAGCCTGAAACGCGACGCGCAAGGGAGCGGGGGGAGAGCATAGATTGCGCATGGTAAATCTTTACTGTGACCGCACCATGACGTGGCCGCCCCGCAATCCCTGGCGGCACGCCTGCCCCAGCAGTACGCCACCTAAACCGTATAAATTGTATAGTACAAATCACAAGGTACCGGAAGTTCGCCGCCGGTACCGATGCCTTCTGACCCTGCCGGCAGCGGCGGCCCGCGCCGGCACCTCTACGCGGAGAAAAGATAATGGAAACGGAACTGAAACTGAAAGTGGCCCAGGGCGACCTGGACCGCGTGCGCGACCATGCGCTGCTGGCCGGCCTGGCCGGCGCCACGCCCGAAGAACACCAGCTGAACGACACCTACTTCGATACGCCCCAGCTCGACCTGTGGCGCAACGGCCTGACGCTGCGCGTGCGCGGCGACGGCGACCGGTGGATACAGACCGTCAAGACCGCCCAGGGCGGCTCGGCCGGCCTGCACGAGCGCGGCGAGTGGGAGTGCCTGCTGGCCGGCCCCGAGCCGGATCCGGTGACCCTGGCGCGCCAGGTCAAGCCGAAACGCATCGCCGAACTGCTGCGCGCGCCGAACATCGTCAATGCGCTGCGCCCCGTGTTCAACAACACCACGCGGCGCACGCAATGGAACCTGGTGCTGCCCGATGGCCAGCAGGTCGAGTGCTCGCTCGATGCCGGCGATATCCACGTGGGCGGGCGCAACGCGCCGATCGGCGAACTGGAACTGGAACTGAAGCGGGGCGACCCCACGCCGCTGTTCGCGCTGGCCCTGTCGCTGCACCAGGATATCCCGCTGCAGATCGCCAACGACAGCAAGGCCGCGCGCGGCTATGCGCTGCTCGACAGCGCCCTGCCCGCGCCGGTGAAGGCGCTGCCCGTGCACCTGACGAAGAAGATGCGGCTCGAGGAAGCGCTGCAATGCATGGGCCTGAACTGCCTGCAGCAGCTGGAAGCCAATGTGCCCGGCGTGCTCGAAGGCAGCGTGGAAAGCCTGCACCAGATGCGCGTGGGCCTGCGCCGGCTGCGCGCCCTGCTCGACATGTTCGAGGACCTGGCGCCGTTGCCGGAACCGGTGCGCGACAGCCTGGAATGGCTGTCCGGCGAACTCGGCGCGGCACGCGACTGGGACGTGCTGGCCGGCTCCACGCTTGCCAGGGTCAAGGGCGCCGAACTGGGTTCGCTGGTCGCCAGCGCGGAACTGCGCGCCAGGGAATTGCACCGCGCGCTGCTGCCCACGCTGCGCCAGCCCCGCTACACGCAACTGATCCTGCAACTGAATGGCTGGTTCCACGGGCGCCAGTGGCGCCTGGACGGCATGCCGAAGGATTCGCCGCTGCGCCAGCGCGCGCACGAGGCGATGGCGCCGCTGCTGCACAAGGCGCAGCAGCGCCTGAAAAAGCGCATCGCCGCGCTCGACGAGAACGACGCGCCGGCCCGCCACCGGGTGCGCATCGCGGCCAAGAAAGCGCGCTATGCCGCCGAATTCTTCCATGACCTGTTGCCGGCCAAGGCGTCGAAGCGCTACATCGGCGCCCTGTCCGCGCTGCAGGACAAGCTGGGCCTGCTGAACGACCTGGCCGTGGAGGACACGCTGCTGGCCGAGCTGGCGGCGCACGGCCCGGCCGACGAGATCCGCTATGCGCGCGGCTACGTGACCGCCACGTCCGAGGCGGAAAGCCACCACCTGCGCGCGGCGCTGGATGACATCGCGCGCCTGAAGCTGGTCAAATAAGGGCAGCGAAGCACGACAAGCACCGGGCCGTCCGCCATGTCACGCCTCGCGCGCCATGGCGGACAGTTCAGCGGCCGAACCGGAAATAATCGAACTCGGCGTAACCGGCGCGCGTGGCCGTGTTCGACGGCGTGCCGCCGGGCGCCTGCGCGAACAGCCCCACCTGGGTGCCGACCCAGCGGCCCGGCTGCGTGGTGAAGGCCGTGCCCAGCGGCTGGAAGTTCACGCCGTCGAGGCTGTAGCTGAAGGTGACTTTCGCGTGCGTGGAGCGCAGCATCGAGTGCCAGTACGGTGGCGGCGACGGCGTCGCGCTCATGTCCGGCGCCGGCTCGGGCACCACCACCGGGCTGAACGCCATGCGCACGTGCACCGCTCCCTTCACCTCGACCGGGGCGACCATCACGGTCTCGGAACTTTGCCGCACCTTGCCCTTGTTGACGGCCAGGTCGGCATCCAGGCGGGTGACCTGCACCAGGCGCTGGCCGGCCGCCGTGTTTTCCAGGCCGATCCACGCATAGTCGTAGCCGTATGCCAGCAGGCCGGCGCGTTCGCCCGGCTGCCCTCCGGGCTTCAGTTCCACCGAGGTGGTGACGGAGAACGCCATGCCCGGCAGCTTCTGCGTCAGCAGGTGGCCCGCTTCCCACAGGTTGGCCGGCGACGACGCGGCTTTCAGGCGCAGCTTGCCCTTCACCGCCGGATCGCGCCAATCCGCCGCCGGGTTGGCCGTCCACTGCCAGCCCAGGTGATGGCCGTCGTCGAATTCATCGTTCGTGACGGGGATGGCGACGGGCTGCGCGGCCACCTTCGGCTTGCGGTGGCGCGCCACCGGCGCGCCGTACGGCTTGTTGCCCTGTTGCGCGCCGATCACCGGCCAGCCATCCGCGCCCCAGCGCATCGGCTGCAAGTACACGCGCCGGCCGTAGGAATCGGCATCCGAGAAATGCACGAACCAGTCTTCGCCGGCCGGCGTGTCGACCCACGCGCCCTGGTGCGGACCGTTGACCGGCGTATCGCCCTGGTCCATCACGTTGCGCCCCTCGTACGGCCCTTCGATGTGCCTGGCGCGGAACACCCCCTGCCAGCCACCCTTCACGGAGCCGGACGGCACGAACACGTAGTACCAGCCCTTGCGCTTGTACAGCTTCGGCCCCTCGGTGGTGAACCAGGGCATCGGGCCCTCCGACGTGGCCACCTTCGGCAGCTTGTCGCCTTCGATGATGCGTTTTTCCGGGCCCAGCGTGCGCTTGCCGTCGGCACTCATCTTCTTCAGCGTGATGATGTTCTTGAAGCCGGCCCGCGAACCGGCGAAGCCGTGCACCAGCCATGCCTGGCCGTCGTCGTCCCAGAACGGCGCGGGATCGATCGCGCCCTTCGTATCGTCGACCAGTACCGGCGCCGTCCACGGCCCCTTCGGATCGGTGGCGCTGACCATGAAGATGCCGAAGTCCGGGTCCGGATAGTAAATGAGGAAGCGCCCGCCATGGTGGCGGATCGCCGGTGCCCACACGCCGCCGCCATGGCGGGGCACCGCGTGGTGCGCGTCGGGGACATTGCGTGCCAGCGCGTAGCCAATCAACGTCCAGTTCACCAGGTCCTTCGAGTGCAGCACCGGCAAGCCCGGCACGTTGGTGAAGCTCGACGCGGTCAGATAGAAATCGTCGCCGACACGCACCACGTCGGGATCGGAATAATCGCCGGCCAGGATGGGGTTGACGTAGGTGCCGTCGCCCTGGTCGGGGCTCCAGACGCCGGGCGGCATCGGTACGGATTTGGCGGGCGCCGCGGCATGGGCCGCGGGAAGGAGGAAGCTGGCGGCCAGCAGCGCGCTGGCGAGGATCGTCGGTTGCAATGTCGTCTCGTCTGGTTGTCCATCATCCGGCCCGGCACGGGCGCCGTGTTAGCGCCCCATTTTGCCAACAATCGGATGTTATGCGCAACCATTCGCCGCCGCGGCGGCGAAGCAATCACTGCGGTGATCGGTGAGACAGCGGGAGATTATGCGCCTGGAGCAGCTTCACGACGGGCACGGCGGCGCATCACGCCGCACAGCACGGCCAGGCCGGCACCCAGCATGCCGAACGTGGCCGGCTCCGGCACCGGCGAAGGCGCCGGGCCCGGCTGCGCCAGCCCGGTGTCGGTCGACGGATTGCGGCTCGTGAGGTCCGGCGCGTAGCTGGCGGTGCCGAACGGCGAAGCGAACCCGGACAGCTGGGTCATCGGCGTGGTGGCCATTTCCGCCATCGTGTCGGCCGCTGCCACCTCGTCCGGCGAAGCGGCGCGCACCCAGCCCGGCGCGGCCGGGCGCGGCACGGCCACCGTGGCGGGCGCCGCCCCACCGCCGATCCCGCCGCCACCGCCCTCGCCGGCCACCCGGTGCACGCGGCTGATGTTGCCGCAGATTTTCGGCACGATCAGGCAATGGTTGTCGACGCAATAGACCTTGCCCATTTCCCGCCGCGTGGCCGCCCACTCGTCGCGCGTGACGGCGCCGCACACGGTGCGCTGGCCGAAATGCATGTCGGTGATCTGCGGGCTGTAGTCGTACTTGCCGGCGATGGTGTCGCGCATGATGGCCGCCGTATCGTCGGCCTGTCCACTCTCGATCTTGGCGATCAGGCGGGTGCGCACCGGCGCGGGGATGTCGATATAGCGCGACACCGCTTCGCCGACGGTACCGCGGTACGGATTCCTGCCCGGATGATTCCAGGAACAGTTCGACAGCATGGCGGTGGCAACGACGGCACTGGCAACCAGAGTGGACATATAGACAGGTTTATTGAGTAAAGGTAACTATCAGCTGACCGCGAGTATATCCTAGTGACAATTCAATTACAATCTTGCAATTGAGTGGCTGTGGGAAATATGCTACTGGCGCCGGCGGCGCGCAGGGATTGCTGGCGTTTAGCGCAGCCGCGTGGGTGCTGCAAGTTAGGTGTTTGCCAGCAATTGGAAACGCATGCATTCACCCCAACATCGAAACGCTGGGGTCCGACCCGGCGGGTCGGACCCCGGAATTTGCACTTGGGGTGGAATTATCCTGGCGGCATCAGGGTCAGGCGGCGTCATGTCAAGGCGACTGCCGGCCCTTTGGCGGATCAGCTATCGGCAGGCGTCGGTTCGATCGCGCCGATGAAGGAAGCGTGCACCTTGTCGATGCGCTTGTCGTCCATGCCGGCGATGACGAAGCGCCAGTTTTCCCACTCGACCAGGTCGCCGGCCATCGGCAGGCGGCCCAGCAGCAGCATGATCATGCCGCTGATGGTGTGGTAGTGGCCCTTTTCTTCTTCCGGCACGTAGCGCAGGCCCAGGCGGTCCTTCAGTTCATGCACAGGGATCGTGCCGGCCAGCAGCCAGGAGCCGTCCGGATGCTGCACCGCCCACGCTTCTTCCTCGTTGCGGGGCGTGAATTCGCCGGTCAGCGCTTCCAGCATGTCCTGCACGGTGACGATGCCTTCGATGTCGCCGTACTCGTCGATCACGAAGACCATCTGCATGCCGCTGGCGCGGAACTGTTCCAGCAGGCCCATGCCGGTCAGCGTTTCCGGCACATAGGTTGCGGGCTGGGCGATCGCGGCGAAGTCGGGCACCTGCCCCTTGGCCATCACGGCCAGCGCCTGCTTGGCGGTGACCACGCCCAGTACGTTGGCCAGGCCGCCATCGCAGACGGGAAAGCGCGAATGCTCCGACTCGATCAGCCGCGCCACGTTTTCCTCGACGGGCAGGCGCATGTCGAGGAAGACGATGTCGGAGCGGGGAATCATCAGCGAGCCCAGCTTGCGGTCGTCGAGCCGGAACACGTTGCGCACCATGTCGTGCTGCTGCTGTTCGATCGCGCCGCTCTCCGAGCCTTCTTCCAGCATGGCGTGGATTTCTTCCTTGTTGACGCTGCTCTGCGACGTCTGGCGCACGCCCATCACGCGCAGGATCGCGTGGGTGGAACCGGTCAGGAGCATCACGAACGGCCGCGTCACCGTGGCCAGGCTCTGCATCGGCCGCGCCACCAGCCGGGCCACCACTTCCGGCGCGATCTGGCCGAGCCGCTTGGGCACCAGTTCGCCGATCACGATCGACACGTAGGTGACGACGATGACGACGCCGGCCGTGGCCATGATGCCGGCCGCTTCCTGGCCCACGCCGAGCGACGCCAGCCAGAGCGACAGCGGCCTGGCCAGCACCGACTCGCCGACGATCCCGTTAAGGATGCCGATCGAGGTGATGCCGATCTGGATGGTGGACAGGAACCGGGTCGGATCCTCGCCCAGTTCCAGCGCGGCGGCGGCGGCGTGGTCGCCCTCGCTCGCCAGCTTCATCAGCTTTCCCTTGCGCGCCGTGACCAGCGCGATTTCCGACATCGCAAAGACCCCGTTCAACACGATCAGCCCGACCAGTAGCAGCAGCGACTCCACCCGCTTTCCTTCATAGAATGACGAGGAAGCATCGTAGCACGCCGCCAAAAAGTCCCGCGCAGCAACATCGTGCCTGCCTGCCCGGACGCCCGTAACACCTGGCTTTACAGGAAGCCTTCGTTGCCCTTACCGTCCCGGTGCCGCGGCAGCCCTGGCGCGGTAGTACTCGGCGAGCACGCCGAACGCCTGCTTGCGCACACCGGTCTCGGACACCAGGCCCTTGCGGTTCCAGCCGTTCTGGAACACCGGATGTTCACGGCGCGGCGACTGGAAGTCCTTCAGGATCCAGGGCGACATGCCGCGCAGGGTGGGAATCCGGTCGGCCATGGCCAGCGTCCTGCGGTAATACTCGGCCTGGTATTCCTCGGTGAATTTCTTCATGCCGTCATTGCGATAACCTGCCAGCGCGTCGGCGCCGAACTCGGAGAGGATCAGCGGCCGGTCGGCCGGCACTTGCCACTTCAGTGACGGCAGCGCATCGAGCGTGTCGTTGCCGTACCAGCCGGCATAGGTGTTCACGGCCAGCACGTCGAGCTTGTCGACCAGCGGGTCCTTGATGACGGTAACGTCCTCGCCGTTTTCCTTGCCGCGTTCGACCAGCAGCGCCGCGCTGACCAGCCGGGTCGGATCCAGCGCGCGCACATTGTCGGCCATGGCGCCGTGGAATGCCGTGCGGGCCGGCGACACCGGGGTTTCGTTCCCCACGCTCCACATCACCACGGCGGCGCGGTTGCGGTCGCGGTAGATGGTTTCGGCCTGCATCGCCAGCGCCTTGCGCAGCACGGCCGGGTTTTCCCAGTCCACCGTCCAGTAGACCGGGATCTCGCTCCACACCAGCAAGCCCATTTCATCGGCCAGCCGCAAGGTGGTTTCCGAATGGGGATAGTGCGACAGCCGCACGTAGTTGGCGCCGAGTCCCTGCCTGATCTCGGTGAGCAGCGCGCGCGACGCCTGTTCCGTCATGTTGCGCGCCGGGTTCGGCCCGAACTCCTCCTCGTGCAGCGAAATCCCGCGCAGGAACAGCGGCTTGCCGTTCAACAGGATCTGGCTGCCCTGGACGGCGATGGTGCGAAAGCCGATGCGGTCGCGCACCGTGTCGCCCGCCGCGGCGAAGCGCACGTCGTACAGCACGGGGGTGTCCGGCGACCAGCGCTCCAGCTTCGCCGGCGCCCTGATATCGAAGACGGCGCGGCCGTTCGCGTCGGTGGTGGCGGTGGCGCTGGCCAGCGTGCCGATGGCAACGGTGACGCGCTGCCCGGCCGCCTTCTCTCCCTGCAGCCGCACTTCGCCGGCGATCCGGCCATCGGCCTTCAGGGCCAGGGTGGCGTCGTCGATGAAGGTGGCCGGCGTGCGGACCAGCTTCACGGGCCGGGTAATGCCACCGTAAAGATCCCAGTCGGTGATGAAGGTAGGGATCGACTGCGCATCGTGGGTGGAGTCGACGCCGACCGTCAGGCGGTTCTCGCCGCCGCGCAGCGCGCCGGTCACTTCCAGCACGAACGGCGTGAAGCCGCCTTCGTGCCGGCCGATCTCCTTGCCGTTCAGGTACACGTAGGCCTTGTAGTTGACGGCCTCGAAGCGCAGGAAGGCCCGCCCGCCATCCGGCGCCGGCGCCTTGAACTTGCGCTGGAACCAGACCAGGCCATCGTAGTGGCGCATGGCCGGCGTGGCCGCATTCCACGCGCCGGGAATCGATACCTGCGGGCCCCGGTCCATGTCGAACTCGTAGAAATCGGTGGTGGCGCGTGCTTCCTCGGCCGCCACGTCGACGTCGCGATAGCGCTGCATGCGCGACTTGGCGACCCAGCCGTTGATGTCGGTGAGGCCGGTGCGGTACAGGTCCTTCGAGTATGTCCACTGGCCGGACAGGTCCTGGCTGTCGCGCGACGGCGCGCCGGTCAGCAGGAATTGGGGGCGCAGGTCGGCGGGCCGCGGGTCAGTCGCCCGGAAATCGGCGGGCCGAAAGTCGGCGGCGGTTTGCGCGGCGGGCTGCGCTGCCGTTGCCGTTGCCGTTGCAGTTCCCGTTGCGGGTGCTGCGCCGGCAACGCCAGACACGGGCCAGGCCAGCACGGCCAGCAAGGCGATCACGAATGTCTTCATCGTCTGTCGATCTTGGAAAAGTTAGGGAATCAGCCCGGCGGCGCGGGCGGCTTCGTCCAGCGTGGCGCCACCCAGCGCCATGTGCTGGATGGCCGCCAGACCCCACTGCGCCGAGCCGTTGGTGCTTGTATTGGCCAGTTCGACGACCGGCCGCAGCACGGCGGTACCGCCGACGCGGCGCGTGCGGCTCCCCTCCGGCTTCAGCCAGTCCGACTGGAAGAACTCGCGCCAGGCACGCAGCGCCAGTGCGCGGTCGCGTTCATGGTAGGCGGCATAGGCCGTCATCCGCGAATTGGTGTCGCCCATGCCGCGGCCGCCCGGGTCGCGACCCAGCAGCGCCACGATTTCCTCCTTCGGCGCATTGTAGGTGCGACAGTATTGCAGCCACGCCTTCCTGTAGGCCGGTTCGTCGACGAGGGTCAGCAGCTCGGAATTCATCTCCACCACGCCGAACACGCCGTTCAGGTTCGAGAAGCTGGCGTCGTCGCCCGGGCCCTGGAACTTGCCGGTCCGGTGATCGTAGGGCGCACCGGCGGCGAACCACTGCCGCTTCAATGCGGCGATGCTGCGCATGCCGTTGACGATCTTGTCGCGCCACTTCACGTCCCCGGTGCGCTCCCACTCGGCCAGCCAGGCCGCGATCAGCGAGCCCCACACGGTGCCGAACGACGCGTTGACGAATCCGCCCTGCGGAGCGCCCTCCTTCTTCGGCAGCTTGCGCGAGATGTCCACCGTGGCCAGGTCGGCATCGGAATCGAGCAGTTCGCGCATCAGGTCGCCCACCCGTTCGTCGGCGGTCAGGAAATAAAAGATGCGCCGGTAGGCCGCATTCGACACGCGCGGCTGCTTCGACGAGTCGGACCAGTGCTGCACGCCATGCCGCGTGCCGAAACCCTTGAAACGGCCCAGGTGGTAGACGTCGACCTCGCCCGTGTGGCGCGTCATCGCCTCGGCATACCGGAAGATGTCGGCGCGGCCGGTGCGCAGGTAGCTGTACCACAGCCACAGGTCGGTCGACAGCTCCGAGTTGTCCCACGCATAGCCGCCGATGTCGTAGCGCCACATGTGGCGGTCGGGATCATACGTGTGCATCACGTCGCCGTACGACCAGAAGCCGTACCAGCGGTGCTGTTCCGTCTCGCGCAGGTACTGGTCCAGCTGCAGCGCGAGCCGGTCTTCGATCAGCTTGCGCGCCGGCGTGCCCGTATCGGCCGGGTCCCAGTCGCCGAACACGCCGCACTGGTGGATGCGTTCCGGCGACAGCACCAGCCGCGCCGGATTGGCCACCTGATCGGCCATCGCCGACAGGGTATCGTGCGACGGTGTCGCTCCTGTCACCCACAGCTGCAGCTCGGAGGTGCGGGCCACGCCGGTGGCGGCATCCCAGCCCGCCTCGTAGTCCTCGTAGGTGATGTTCAGGCCGGCGATCTGCTTGTCGTGCGTGTCCATGCCATCCTCGCCGCGATAGGACCGCATGTCCATCGCCGGCGCCGACGGCGACCAGAGCCAGGCCGTCACCTCGGCCATGGCGCCGGCCGCATGGCGCACGTCCAGCTGCACGGGCGCGCGCTGCCAGAAGTCCTTCAGCCCCAGCACCACGCCGCCGGAGGCGCCGCCCGCATATACCAGCCCTTTCGCGCGCGTGCCGGCATTCGCATCGATCCAGGCGCGCCCGCTCTTCGTGCGCTTCTTCAGCGTGAAACCGTCCGGCGCCAGTTGCGCCAGCGAGAAATCGCCCCACTCGGGAATCCACTGCAAGCCATCCCGCACCGGTTTCGCCATGCCGTCCAGCGGCGGCAGCGCCCGGCCGGCCACCTGCGCGTCCCTGAAGGCCTGGCCGGGATCGCGCCGCAAGCCGGTCACCGGGCGCACGGCCTCGCCCCAGACGCCAGCGCCTTCCCCGGAGAACCGCACATGCCGGTCGTGCGTCGCGTCAGTCGTCGGCACCCGCGCGGTGACGCCCAGGCCGCGGATGAAATCGCGTTCCGGCATGCCATCGTAGATGAACGAATGCACGATGCGCACGCTGTCCGAACCGGCGTAGAAGTACAGGCGCACCGAGAACGGCAGCCAGTCGCGTCCGCCGCCGGTATGCACGCCATCCAGTTTCAGCACGGCGCGCACCGGTCCGGCCTGCTCGACCGACACCTTCGTCACCTTGCTGGTGAACTGCTGGCGGGCCACGCTGTTCTCCCCCTCCGGGTCAGGCCCATCCTGGCGAAGCGCCACGAGCTTCAGGTCGCGCAACGTGACCCGCCCCGCGCGCACGGCGCTGGCAACCAGGTGTTCGCCCGCGGCCGGCACGGTCCACACGACATCGCCGGCCGTCACCACCACCTGCCCTGCCGCCTGCCGCACGCTGACCGTGCCGCCACGGGAAGCGCCCGGCTCGACGTTCCACCCGGCGGCCGGCGCACCGCCGGCGATCGCATGGGCCGTCCACTTCAGCGAACCGTCCGGCCAGTACGCCAGCGGCCAGGACTGCATCGCCGGGGCGTTCGCACCCAGCGTGAAATCGAGCCGCCGGCTGGCTGGCAGCCGCAACGTGCCGCGCGGCCAGGGCACGCCCAATGTCGCGCCGTCGAAGCGCGCCGGCGGCTTGCCGTCGAGCCAGCGCAGCGCGGTACCGGATACGGGTTTTGCTTTCGCTCCGGTATTCGCGGTGACGGCGCCGGACAGGCCGGGCAGCGTGGACAGCACGGAAGCGGCCGCGGCCGATTGCAGGAAGCGCCTGCGCGTGGTGGGGCGAGTGGTCATGGGTCTCCGGGCGCACGCCCATGGCGGGCCCTGCCGCTGGATCGCGCGCTAATATATTAGCGTCTCGAAGGATGCTACCCGGGCCGCTTCGCCGCTGTCCAGCAGGTGGCAGAAATGCTCACGGCATTGATCGAGGGAAGGTGGTGCGCCGCGTGGATCGGCCGGCGCATGGCCCGCGCGGATCCGGATGCGGGTATCAGGTCAAGCGGGCGAGGTCGGGATTTCACGGAGGATGCCACGATCGGGATCCCGGTCGCGGCTACCGCCGGCCAGGCGCAGGGCGCTGCCCGGCCAGCGTTACAGCACTTCAGGCAGCCTGGCGGCGGCGCTTGCGGCTGGCGAATCCGACGGCTGCGAGCCCGGCGCCCAGCATCAGGTACGTGGCCGGCTCCGGCACGGCCGGTGCCAGCGTCCAGGTGCCCTGGTTGCCATACACTGCCGCCGAACGCAGCGGATTTTCCAGCAGCGCAATGTCATGCGCTTCATTCGGTGCGTAGAAAATGAAATTATCCGACAGCGACTGGATGTTCGCGTTGTAGTTCCACGGTTCGGCGGTGTCGCTGGCGTTGAAGAACCAGCCCGTGATATTCATCGCCGTATCGAAGGTGAACCTGTTCATCAAGCCGTTTCCCGCGGCGGAACTGAGATGGATGGACCCATAGCTGACATCCCAGCTCTTGAATTCGTAGGCGTTATATTCGGCGCTTGGCGAGTTCTCGAAATCGAATTCGAAATGCGCGATGATCCGGGTCGGCGCGTCGCCGATGGTATCGTGGGTGGCGAAATTGCCGGTGTACGTGTAGATGCCGGCCTGGGCGGAGCCGAGCGCGGCCACCGCGAGCGCGGCAGCCAGGGCAAACTGATGAAGTTTCATATCGACCTTAAAAATTGACGAGCCACAAGCTTATTCGTTGGCATTTTTTTAATCAATTTTTTGCGGCCGCATCGGTTCCGATCATCGCCGGGTGTTGTTAATTCGCCAATTCCGGTGCCGTGCATTTCAGCGCCGCCAAGCTCACCCGGCCGCGGCGTCACCGCCAGTCCACCACCTGGTCGCTTCCCCGTGTCGTGAAATATGGCGTGTGGCCAAACACCCCGGCCTGCAGGTCGGCGTATTCATCGCCGTCGACCGTGATGTCCGAGCTGTCCCCGTCGAACACTTTCCAGCCGGCCTTTACCACATGGGTCAAGCCTGCGAAATAATCGGCCAGCGAGCCGGCGATGCGGTTGATGCCCACGCAGTGGGTCATTTCGTACACGGCGCCATAGGTGGGCGACGCGGCGATGCAATTGACCAGTACCCAGGAGCCGGCGCCGTCGGCCAGGATCGGCACGAAACCCAGCGGCCAGTAGTCGGGATTTTCATCGCCGACGATATCGGCGATTTCCACGTAGTCCTCGATGCTCCGATCGGTGGACAACGGGAACATGCCCCAGGCCAGTTCCGGCTCGAACAGGTCGAGGTCGGAATCGACATCCCAGCCGTTGATTTTCGAGAAATAGGTTTTCAGGTCGTCCGGAACGGTGACCTGTTCCAGCGCATTCATCGCATCGATCCAGCCGGCATCGGGCGCCGGGCCCAGTGCCTTGGGGATCAGGGAACCGGCCGCTTCGATCGCGGCCAGGTAGTCGTCGAGGATGTTTTCCATGTTTTTCATGTGGGCATATGTGGCAAATAAGACAAGTTGCATTGTAGCGCAGGCATTGCGCGAACATGCGGCGCCCCGCCCCATCTTCTACCCCTAGCGGCTGGCCGCGTCGATCCGCACGCGCTGCACCGGCAAGCCTTCGCCGGCGAATTCCACCTCGATCGGACCGGCCTCGCTGCCCGCACGCACCACCGCCACGAGCCGGCCGTGGAACGTGGCCCGTTCGCCGGACTGCAGGCTCGAAGCATCCATCGGATTGCCATTGCCGGCGCCGGCCAGCGTGCCGGCGCCCTTGACGGTGACCTTGAACTGGCGGTCGCCGTCGCGCGCATAGACCGGCACGCCGTTCGCGTCGACCAGCTCGGCGCTCACGTAGGCCAGGTCTTCGCCGTTCGCCCGTACCTGCCGGCGATCGACGGTCAGTTTCACCGCGGCCGGAGCGCCTGCCGTGCGCAATTCCCACTGGTCCGCCGCCTTGCCGTCGCGGTAGCCGACGGCGACCAGGCGCCCCGCCTCGTACGGCACGGCGTAGGACACCTGGTACTCGGTTTGCCGGCCCACCGCCTTGCGCCCCAGGCTGCGGCCATTGAGGAACAGCTCCACTTCCGGATGCTCGGCATACACCACCACCTTGAGCGGCTTGCCTTCCTGGCCTGGCCAGCTCCAGCTCTGGTGCAGGTCGTGCAGCGACCAGTCCAGCTCGGGGTGCTCCTTGAAGTACTGGCGGTCCGGCAGGTCTTCCGTGCCGGCCGGCTGTTCGACGAACGCCGCCACCGGATCGATGCCGGATTGCCACAGCACCTGGCGATAGTAGGCCGCCGGGCGCTTGCGGCCCGTGGCGTCGATCTCGCCGCAGTACGCCAGGTGCCACGGGTACTTGCCGAGTTCCTTCCAGTCCTTCGAATAGCCCATCCAGCCGATGCCGGTCTCGCCGAGGTAGTCGACCGACGTCCACACGAAGTCGCCGATCACCCACGGCATCCGGTCCACCGGGTCCCAGTAGCGGAACGCATCCTTCGACGTCGATTCGGAGGTGTACATCACCCGTTCCGGATGCGTGGCGTGGTCGCTGCCGAACAGGTGGACCCGGTAGTTGTAGCCGGCCACGTCGAGTTCCGCGAACTGCACCGCGTTGCCCGGGCTGTCCACGTTCACGCCCTGCGTGACGGGGCGCGTGGCGTCGAGCGTGCGGATGCGCGCCGCGAGTTCGCGTGCCGTCTTCGCGCCTTCCGGGGTGGCCTGCTCGGGAATCTCGTTCCCCACGCTCCAGAAGATCACGCTGGGGTGGTTGCGGCCGCTGACCACCATGCTGTCGATGTCTCGCCGCCAGTTCTCCTCGAAGAAGCGCGAGTAATCGGCATCGCGCTTCGGCTTGCGCCACATGTCGAAGGCTTCGTCGATGACCAGCATGCCCAGTTCGTCGGCCGCTTCCAGCGTGGCCTGGCTGGCCGGGTTGTGCGCGCTGCGGATGGCGTTGTAGCCGGCATCCTTCATCAGCGCCACCTTGCGCCGGTCCGCGTCCGGTGCGCCGGCGGCGCCCAGCATGTAGTTGTCGTGGTGGATGTTCCCGCCCTTCAGCACGTACTGCTTCCCGTTGATGCGCAGGCCGTGCCGCGCATCCACCGTCACCGTGCGGATGCCGAAGCGCGTGCGCCGGGTGTCGCGCAGCACGCCGCCGACCCGCACTTCCTGCACCAGCGTGTACAGGTTCGGCGCGTCGGGCGACCACAGCTTCGGATTCGCCACGGCGAAGCGGTGCGCCACGTCGGCCTTGCCCCGGGCAGGCACCGTCATCGTCCGGCGCTCCCGCGCCACGGTGCTGCCGTCGCCCGCCACCACGGTCGACAGCACCTCAACCTTCGTGGCGGCAGCCGAACGGTTGCTGACGGAAGCCCGCACGTCGACCTCGCCCCGGTCGCTCGAGGCGCTGCGGGTGCTGGCGAACACGCTGTCCGCCGCCACGTGCACGGGGTCCAGCAAGTCCAGCGTCACGGGCCGGATCAGCCCCGAGCCGGCATACCAGCGCGACGAGGGATCGGCGTGGTTGACGCGTACCGTGATGACGTTGCCGCCCGCCTTCGCCTTGCCCGTCAGGTCCAGCGTGAACGCCGTGTAGCCATAGCGGTGCCGGCCCACGTGCTCGCCGTTGAACCAGATGTCGGCATCCATGTAGACCGCTTCGAAGTTCAGGCGCAGCACGCGCGCGGCATCGCCGGCGTCCAGCGCCAGGTGCCGGCGGTACCAGCCCTGCCCGCCCGGCAGGTAGCCGGAGTCCTGCCCGCCGACCGCCTTCGGATCGAACGGCGGCGTGCCATCGGGCTTGTCCATGATGGCGAAATCGTGCGGCACCGCGACCTTGCGCCAGCCGGCATCGTCGAACGCCGGCCGCTCCGCCCCCCGCGCTTCGCCCTTCTGGAACAGCCAGTCCTGCGCAAGACTGCGCCGTTCGGCGGCGGCCTGGCCGGACAGCAGCGCCAGCAAGAGGGGGAATGACACGGCAATGGCCAGTGGCAGGCGCGGCGTCTTCAGGAGTGGATGCATGCGGGCGGGTCCTCGTAATCCGATAAAAATCCGGCGATAAAAATCCGGCGATAAAAATCCGGCGATAAAAATCCGGCAATCGTAGCAGAGCGCCAACATGCCCAGGTATTCCGTTTTGCAAGGGAAGAATATCGAGTTGGCATAGCGTTGCGTTGCCGGCGCAGGCGCTCCCTATTTTCGTCAAGTTCGTGATTATTCGGCCGGCGGCCCATTGCCCTGCTCCCGGGTCGCTGCGGATACTGTTCAATGATTGCGATAACAACACAGGAGACACCAATGCATGATCGAGTTCGGCCGATGGCCAGGCTGGCGCTCGCGCTGGCCATCGCTGTTACGCTGCCGGCACCGGCGGCACTCGCGGCGGCGCCGCCAGGCAAGGCCGTGGAATCGGCCCGGCAGACGCCGCATGGCCTGCTGGTCACGCTCGCCCGGGCAACGCTGCGCATCGAGCCCTGGAGCGAGCGCGTCATCCATGTCCGTGCCAGTGCGGACCCCGCGTGGCAAGGCAACTACAATCCCGCCGTGATCGCCCGGCCGCAGCGCGTCGACTGGAAGATCTCCGAGTCGGCCGGGTTCCATGCACTGGCTACCCCGGCACTCCAGGTCCGCGTGGACAAGGCCACCGGTGCCGTGAGTTTCCACGATCCGAAGGGTGACCCGATCCTGAACGAACTGCCCGGTAGCCGCCGGATCGCGCCGGGCTCGCAGGTTGGCCAGGGATTTGCCCTCCAGGGCCCTGTATTCGGATTGGGTCAGCACCTGAACGGCCTGTTCGATTACACCGGCAACACCGTCCACCTGCAGCAGGCGAACCGCGATGTCGCGGTGCCGATGCTGGTATCGCCGAAGGGCTACGGGCTGTTGTGGAACAACGCTTCGGTCACGGACGTGGACGCCGGCCTGCCGGCGACGCCGCACCACCCGCTGGAATTTCGCTCCGGGGCGGGCGGCGGGGTCGACTACCATTTCATCCACGGCCCCGAGATCGACGACATCGTGGCCGGCTACCGGGAGCTGACCGGCCGCGCGCCGATGATGGCGCGCTGGACCTGGGGGCTGTGGCAGTCGAAGGAGCGCTACAAGGACCAGGCCGAGCTGCTCGGCATCGCGGCGCGCTACCGGCAGATGAAGGTGCCGCTCGACGCGGTGGTGCAGGACTGGCAGTACTGGCTGCCGGGCCAATGGGGCTCGCACGAGGTGGACGCCGCACGCTTCCCCGATCCCAGGCGCATGCTGGACGCGCTGCACGCACAGAACGTGCATGCCATCGTATCGGTATGGCCCCGCTTCGATCCGGGCACGGGCAATGCGGCGGAGCTGGAACGCGCCGGCGCGCTGTTCCCGAAAACCTACGACAACGTCTACCCCGCCGGGCAGGGCCGCTGGTACGACGCCTACGCGCCGGCCGGCCGCAAGACGTACTGGGACCAGATCGGGCGCACGCTGGGCCGGCATGGCTGGGACGGCTGGTGGCTGGATGGCAGCGAGGCCAAACTGGGCGGGCACTGGGGCGAGCTGCGCGAGGTGCGCACGGCGGCCGGGCCCGGCGCCGAAGTGCTCAATGCGTATCCGCTGCTCCACACGACCGGGGTCTACGAGGGATCGCGCAAGGATGCCCCGGGCAAGCGGCCGTTCATCCTCACGCGCTCGGCCTATAGCGGCCAGCAGCGCAATGCCGCCGTCACCTGGTCCGGCGACACCGCCGCCACCTGGGACGTCTTCCGTGCCCACATCCCGGCGGCGCTGAACTTCACGCTCAGCGGCATTCCCTACTGGTCCGCCGACATCGGCGGCTTCTTCGGCGGCAAACCCACCGATCCCGATTACGCGGAGCTGTACACGCGGTGGTACCAGTTCGGCGCGTTCAACCCCATGTTCCGCGTGCATGGCACCGGCGCCGGCAAGGAAATCTGGCAGTTCGACGAGGCCACCCAGGACATCCTGCGCAAGTACACGGAGCTGCGCTACCGACTGCTGCCCTACATCTATTCCGCGTCGGCCGACGTGACGAACCGGCACGGCACGATGATGCGTGCCCTGATGATGGATTTTCGCGCGGACCGGCAGGCGCTGACGGTGCCGGACCAGTACATGTTCGGCAAGGCCATCATGGTCGCGCCGGTCACGCAGGCCAGGGCGGACGTGCGCACCGTCTACCTGCCGGGCAGCGGCGCGTGGTTCGATTTCTGGAGCGGGCAGCGTCACGAGGCCGGCAAGGTGATCGCGGCAAAGGCGGGCATCGATACCATTCCACTGTTCGTGCGCGGCGGCAGCATCCTGCCGCTCGGCCCTGTCGTGCAGCATGCAGGCGAGAAGAGCCCCGAGCCGATCGAAGTGCGCGTCTATCCCGGCGCGGACGGCAGCTATGAACTGTACGACGACGCCGGGGACGGCCATGGCTACCTGCGCGGCGAATCGGCCACCCGCCGGTTCACGTGGCGGCAGGCAGGCGGGCGGCTGACGATCGGGCCATGGCAAGGCAGTTTCCCCGGCCTGCCGGCGCGGCAGGAATTCCTGGTCCGGTGTGGCGCGATCGCTGGCGATGCCGGCGTGAGGGTGGTGGCGGACACTGTCGCCGTCAGCGTGACGCTGCCCGAGTGCCGCTGAAACCTCGCGCGCGGGCGCTTCCCTAAGGCGGCGGTAATGCCGTTAAGTGAGGCATCATCCGGCACCTTGATAACGCATGCATTCACCCCTACAGCGAAAGGCCGGGGTCAGACCCGCCGGGTCTGACCCCAGGGTTTGCCCTTGGGTCCGGATTCACTCAACGGCATTGCAGCATGACAGGACATCTGCGCTTGCTGGACACGTTCTTTAAACTGCGCTCGTCTACCAGCAATCCATCAGCACTTCCCTAGCACCTCGCGCGGCCATCCAGGTATTCCATTTTTTGCCGGAGGAATACCTGTTTGGCATAGCGTGGCTTTTTGTCCTCCGGCCGCCGCGCCCAATCATCAACTCGATGATTATTTGCCTGTTTGCTAATTTGTGCCGACCGTTCCTTTCATAAGATGCGCCTGTTCGCAACATGGCGACGACAAGAACGCGAGATCGAGAGCACAAGGAGAGACATGCACATTCATCGCAAGAACAGCGGCACCCGGCTGACCGTGCTGGCACTGGCGGCCGCCGCGCTGGCATCTTCCGCCGCGGCCCAGCAGGCGCCCGCCGCCAGCACCGCCAATACGGCCAATACGGCCAATGCCACTGGTGCGACCGGTGCCACCGAACCGGCCAACGTGGTCACCGTGACGGGCTTCCGGGCCAGCCTGGACAGCGCGCTGAACGCCAAGAAGAATTCCGACGGTATCCTGGACGTGATCAAGGCCGAGGATATCGCCAAGTTCCCCGATGCCAACCTGGCCGAATCGCTGCAGCGCGTCCCCGGCGTGTCGCTGGCGCGCGGCGAAGGCGGCGAAGGCCGGCAGATCACCGTGCGCGGCCTGAACGCCGGTTTTACAAGGGTGCGCATCAACGGCATCGAAGGCATGTCGATGACGGGCGCCTCGGACATCAACGGCAATTCCAACCGGGGCCGCGGCTTCGACTTCTCCGTGTTCGCCTCCGAGCTGTTCAACAGCCTGGAAGTGCGCAAGACCTCCGAAGCGGCCATCGAGGAAGGTTCGCTGGGCGCCACCGTCGACCTGCGCACCGGCCGCCCGTTCGACTTCATGGGCCGCACCATCAGCTTCGGCGTGCAGGAAAGCTGGAATTCCGTATCCCGCAAGACCCAGCCGCGCTTCACCGGCCTGCTGTCCGACCGCTGGGATACCCGCTTCGGCAAGTTCGGCGCGCTGGTGTCGGCGGCCCACTCGAAGCGCCGCGCCGTCGAGGAAGGCTACGAGGCGGTGGACCTGTACCCGGCCAGCTACGACGGCGGCTTCTGCTCGCCGGCCGGCACGGCGCCGCAGGTACCGGGCAACGACGCCGTCAAGGGCGTGGATGCGGCCAACTGCGGCTTCGGCGTGCCGCGCACCAGCAACCCGGCCGAGTATGCCGAGGTGATGGGCCGTACCGACAACTTCGGCGGCACGGTCGCCGCCCCGCTGGCCGGCTCGGGCGCCTTCGCGCCGCGCATCCCCCGCTACCGCCGTTCGCAGACCGACTACGAGCGCACCGGCATCACCAGCTCCTTCCAGTGGCGGCCGGCGCCGGGCACCGACATCAACCTGGACCTGATGTACGGGAAGTTCAGCAACACCCGCTACGACAACTACATCGGCGCGATCTCGTTCGGCCGCAGCCTGGCCGCGGCCAACGGCAAGCCGCAGACCTCGATCCTGGAAGCGGAATTCGACGACAAGGGCAGCTGGACCTACGGCCGCTTCAACGGCGTGGACGTGCGCACCGAGGGCTTGATGGATGTGTACGAGACGAAGTTCCGCCAGAACGTGCTGTCGGCCAGCCACCGCATCGGCGATACGCTGAAGGTCGACTTCCTGCACGGCATGTCGAACACGAACCTGGACAACCCGATGCGCGCCACCGTCATGTTCGACGCGCCCAACGTGAACGGCTTCTCGTTCGACTTCCGCCAGAACCGCAACGTGCCGACGCTGGACTACGGCATCGACGTGGCCGATCCGAACAGCTTCACCTTCGCCCGCACGGAGCCGAACGGCACGTGGCATGGCCAGTTCTTCGGCCGCTACCTGCAGTCCGACAACAAGCTGAAGACCACCGCCGTGAACCTGGCTTGGGACGCCAGCGAGCGGCTGACGCTGCGCACCGGCCTGTCCGCCCGCAAGAACGCGTATGGCCTGTATGAAGTGGGCAACGGCTCGGACGGCGGCCTGGCCCTGCCGGCCGGCGTGGGCATGAACGACATCTCGCGCCAGATCGCCGGCTTCGGCCGCGGCCTGGGCGGCACCGGCGTGCCGTCGTCGTGGGCGGCGGTGGACCTGGACAAGCTGCTGGCCGTGCACAACATCGAGTGCCACTGCGCCGAGGTGCCGGGCTCGCTGTTCAATACGGCCACCCCGGGCGTGACGCGCATCACCGAGGATATCGACGCCGCGTACGGCATGGTGGACTTCAACTACGACCTGTGGGGTATCGGCTGGCGCGGCAATGCCGGTGTGCGCGGCGTGGACACCAAGTCCACCTCGATGACCTTGCAGACCATCGGCGGCAAGCTGCAGCCCATCACCGTGGTGAAGAAATACCGCGACTGGCTGCCGGCGCTGAACCTGACGGCGCAATTGCCGAAGGACGTGTTCCTGCGCTTCTCGGCCGGCAAGACCCTGGCCCGCCCGGAATACGGAGACCTGCGCCCGACGGCCAGCGTGAATCACCAGTTCCAGACTGTCAGCGTGGGCAATGCGCAGCTGGACCCGATCCGCGCCCGTACGTACGACCTGCAGGCCGAGTGGTACTACGACAGGAACGCGATGATCTCGCTGGGCTTCTTCCGCAAGGAGATCAAGTCGTTCATCCAGAACGTGCAGCAGCGCGAAGTCTATTCGGCGCTGGGCCTGCCAAATGAACTGCTGACCGAAGGCGGCTGCTCGATCACCGGCGGCCTGCCGGCCTGCGTCGTCCAGCCCGACAGCACCGTGGTGGTGAACCGCAAGTTCAACACGCCGGGCGGCCCGCTCAACGGCCTGGAGTTCAACCTGCAGGCGCCGTTCAATTTCCTGCCCGGCATCGGCAAGAACTTCGGCCTGCTGGCCAACTACACGCGCGTGAAGTCGAAGATCAACTACATCGTGCGGCCGGATAACCCGGCGACGGCAGGCAACGAATTCATCGGCGACACCGCCGACTTCATCGGCCTGTCGCCGCGCGCGCACAACATCACGCTGTACTACGACGATCCGAAGTTCAGCGCCCGCGTGTCGGCGGCGCACCGCTCGAGCTACATCCAGGCAGTGCTGGGCGACATCAACGGCCACGACTACACGCGCGTCAATGGCATGACGAACATCGACTTCAGCCTGTCGTACAACGTGACGCCGAACCTGCGCCTGTCCTTCGAAGGCCAGAACCTGACGGACGAAGCGCTGCGCTACGGCCGGGACTCGGTGCGCAACGATACGCTGCTCTACGTGCATTCCGGGCGTTCGTTCGTGCTGGGGGCGAACTACAAGTTCTAGGCCATGGCTTGAAACTTCGCCGGTGCGTCGGCGTGAGATGCCTGGTGCCGAACCGCTGCGGCGGAACGTACCGGGCTGCCGCCGACGCTCCGCCCCGCAATCACCACATCATCACTGCCGTCTGCCCCTGCCGTTCGCTGTGATACAGCCGCACACGCAACACGTATTCGCGGCCCTTGACCAGCTTGAGGCGGAACGCGGCGTTGGTGTCCTCGCCGCTGTCGTCGTCCCCGGTCAGGTAGCGGAATTCGCCATTGTCGTTCTCGAACAGCACCATGACGGAATCGGATGTGCCGAACGTCCGGAACTCATACCGGCGTGTTTCTTCGGGCCGCACACGGAAGCTGCGCTGCTCGCCGGGCGTCAGCTCCAGCAGCACGGATTGGGCTGGCTTGAGCTGCCCGAAGTTGTCGACCTGCGGCGGATACAGCGCCTTCACCCAACTGATATCCCTTGCCGACAGCCCCCCTGCGGGCTGCAGGCCCTCGTCGAAATAGCGCACCGGTTCCTTGATCATCCCTTTCTCGAAGGGGTAATGCATGACCGAGTCCGGATCCCACGTGGAGCCTTCGACCTCGTTCGGATCGAGCTTGCGGATGATGTTCCAGAATGTCGTTTCGCGGGGCCAGCTGTTGGGTGGCTCGGCCAGCGCGGCGTACACGGCTTCCTCGTCCCAGACGATGCCCGCTTTCGGATTCTGGTGTTCGTGCGGAAAACCCAGGGAGTGGCCGATCTCATGCACCGCGGTGTCGATCTCGCCGGAGCGCGTCAGGTCCCAGCCGAAGTTCATCGTCCGTTCGTTCGGCCCGTGTTCGAGAATATCGCGGCCCAGGTATGACCATGCGCCATCGCCGCGCATGAAGCCGATGCGGATTTCCGCTTCCTCGCGGGTGGCCACCTCTTCGAATTTCAGTCCGATGCCCACGCTGCTCCAGACCCCGAATGCGTCGCGCACGACGGCACGCTGCTCTTCTTCGCCCACCCAGCTGCGCAACTGCGTGGTGCCATCGGTAAACAGCACTTTTTCCCCATCTGTCGGCCGGTCGAAGAAGTAGTAGTGCAGCGTGGTGCCGCTGACCCATTTACTGCTGAAAGTATTGATCAGGCCTTCCCGCTGCGCAGTCACGGCGGGCGAGAACACCCGGCGCGGCCGCGGCCGCATCGCGCAGTAATGCGGCTTCCCGGCTTCGGTGGCAACTTTGTCGTCCGACGACTCGTGGCGGGTCGGAACGGTATCGTATTTCTCTGACATGACTACCCCTGCTATTGGACGCGTCCGTACAGGCGTGCATCCCGGCCTCGCCGGCGCACGTCCCCCGGGAGCGACGCAGGCCCGGGCGTGAAATACGCGGAATGTGCCGCGCGTGGCGGCGTGAGGAGTGACAGGCATCGCCCGGCTTTGCCGGGTGTGGCGGCGCTGCGCATGGGCATGCGCGCGGCCTTGTAAGTAGCAGGAAGTCGGAACCAGTCTACGCTTGCGCCACGCAATCGCATTACTTTCTTTTGACTAGTGGCTAAAGTACCACGCGTGCGAGCAACCGCTGGCAAACAGGCGTTGCCCCGATACCAGGGCCCCGGCCTCCCTGGCCGATGAAGACAGTCGCTCCATCGGTTCCTCCTTCATCAAGGATCGCCGTACGTGCCGCTCCCCTTCGTCCCCGGCCACTCCATCTCCAGCTCCATGCCGATCGACTTCGCCAGTCCGTCCAGGTCGGGGAACAGCGTGGCGCTGGTGATGTTCATCCGGTACAGCGCCTTCATCGCTTCCTCGCGCATGCCGATCGGCAGCGCGATCTTCTTCAGCAGCGTGCCGCTGTCGGCGTAGTGGCGCAGGATTTCGTCGAGCGGCTTGTCGAGCATGCCGGGCACCACCAGCGTGCCCGATTGCGCCACCAGGCGGCGGTCCATCTCGGTCGGCTCGCCGGTCCAGATGATGGCGTTCGTATTCGGCAGGAACAGCCTGGCGAAGTTGCCGGACAGCCGCGGGTCGATGCCGTTGCGGTCCATCGCCGGCTGGCCGCGCGGGGCGGCGCTCCACAGGCGCGGCGTATCCAGCGCATACACCGCGGCGTTGCTGGTGGCGCGCTCCAGCGCGAAGAACGCGGCCACGAACGGCGACTTGGTGAAATCGAGCAATCGCGTGGGCGCGCCGTGGTGCTGCATCAGCGCCAGGCAGCGCAGCGTGTTGTCCAGCACGGCCGGATTGTCGAGGTAGTTGTGGGCTTTGCGGCGGAAGATGCGGATCGCCCGCTCCTCGCGCAGCCGCCAGCTGGACTGGTCGGGCACGTAGGCCTCGAGATAGCGCGACAGCGAAGTCAGCAGGGGCCAGCGCGCATCCTGCTGGCCGCGGAAGGCCCAGCCATCGAGCTGCGCGCCGAGCGCGACGAATTCATTCCAGGTGGCGACGGTGATTTCTTCCATGGCGGCTCGCGGGCAAGAGGACCGGGCGAGTGTAGCGCAGCTCCGGCCACGGGCGCGGACCGCGGCCGGTTACGCGCCGGCCGGTCCCGAGCCGTCGCGTGTGGTATTGCGCCCTCTGGTTCGTCTCGCGCAGGCGACGATCTTGCAAAAAAAGAATAGTTATCCGCAATTAATAAGTTGTCGAAGCTATAATTCCGGAGCGTTTCCGCCCACCCGAGATCATGCACCGCTTCGCTCCCGCGCTCGACGCGGCCGGCGGCATGGCGGGCCGCACGCGGCTGGCCTGGCGCCCGGCACGCCGCCATGCGGTGCTGGTCGGCACGCTGGCCGTGCTGGGCCTGCTGTCACTGAACCGCCCCACCGATTTCCTGCATTTCCAGTTCTGACCCGAGTTGCCACATGAGCGCCGACCCCAACCCTTATCGCCACTACCTCCGCTGGATTCTGGGCACGGCCGCCGGCGCCAGCGCCGCGGTGGCCGGCTTCGTGCTGCTGGTCGATCCCTACGGCCTGTATGCGCTGGCCGACATCCCGGGCTTCAACCGCGTGAAGCCGCCGGTGGAACGCTACCGCAACGAGATCCGCCTGGCCCGCGCCGAGCGCTTCCGGCCCGAGATCGTCATCGCCGGCAACTCGCGCATGGAAGTGGGCGTCGACCCGGACGGCCCGCACCTGGCCGACCGGAACGCGTTCAACCTGGCCCTGGCCGGCACCAGCACGACGCTGGCCGTCGACCAGCTTCGCTACCTGGCCCGGGGCGGCCGTCCGCCGCGCCACGTGATCGCCGGCATGGAGTTCGTCGATGCGCTGACCAACCAGCCCCTGCCGCCCGGGACGGTGGCGCCGGTACAGCCTGAGCCACCGTCCGGCTGGCGGGCGCACGCATGGCGCGCCGATACGCTGTATTCGTTCGCGTCGCTGAAGGATGCCCTGGTCACCGTGGCGATCCAGCGCCACCCCCAGGCCGCCATGGCCACGCTGCGCGGCCACAATCCGCTGCTGCAGTATCACCAGGCGGCCGCCACGGAAGGCTATGCCGCGCTGTTCAGCCAGCGGGCCGCCGAGAACACGCGCAAGCTGGCCGCCGCGGCTGCCGGCGGCCTGCATGTCCCGGCCGTGCGCGCCCAGGCCGCCGCGCTGATCGACACCGCGGCGGGCGCCAACCCCGAGGTCGCCATCGATCTCGTCATCTACCCTTACCATGCGCAGCTGATGGCACTGTTCGAGCAGGCCAACCTGTGGCCCCGCTTCGAGGCATGGAAGGCGATCCTCGTCGAAGAAGCCGAAGCCGGCCGGCGGCGCCATCCGGCCGCCCGCATCGCGGTGCATGACTTCTCCGGCTACGGCGCGATCCAGTGCGAGCCCGTCCCGGCACCCGGCAGCACGGCGCGCACGCGCTGGTATTGGGAAGCGGGCCACTTCAAGCCGGTCCTGGGCGACGTGATGGTGGCGCGCGTGCTGGGCCGGGTGGACCGGCGCGCGCCGGCGGAATTCGGCTTCCGGCTCGACCGGGGCACGCTGGACGCGAACCGCGACCGCATCGCAGCCGAGCGCGCTGGCTGCCTGGCCCGGCACGCCGCCCTGTTCGATGGCGTGGCGCGGGACGTGGAACGCGAACTGGGCCGTCGTACCGCCTCATCCGTGCAGGGGCGCCAAGCTGCGCTCGACACTGCACCGACGGTCGAATAACGCCCGAGAATCATCAAGCTGGCCTGACCAGTCGTTGCAAAAATGCCTCACTGGTCTGACAGAATCTCATGCGGCCCGACCAAATTCGCTGCCCACCGCGGCGCTCGCCATACGCGAATTGAGCGAAATGCGCGCATGTTGAGCGAAGTTGGCGCGTAAAAATCATAAGGTTATCGTTTTCCCGGCTTCCTATACGTTTTTGTTATTTGTCGAAGCAACCGCGCTCCGCAATGATGTATCCCGCACGCACCTCGCATGGTGCACGCAGCTGACGTACCAGCAGGCGCAGAGATCCGGAACAAAATCAGAACAGGAGACTTGGATGCACAGCAACAAAACCGCATTGAAACTGACAGCGATCGCCGCGGCCGTACTGGCGATGAGCCATGCCACGGCCAATGCACAGGCGCAGGAACCGGTAGCTGAAACACAAACCGTGGTCGTGACCGGCCTGCGCGCGTCGCTGGAAAGCGCGCTCAATGCCAAGCGCACGGAAAACAGCATCGTCGACGTGGTGAAGGCCGAGGACATCGGCAAGTTCCCGGACACCAACCTGGCCGAATCGCTGCAGCGCGTGCCCGGCGTGGCGATCGACCGCGACGCCGGCGAAGGCCGCAGCATCACCGTGCGTGGCCTGGGCCAGGACTTCACCCGCGTGCGCATTAACGGCATCGAGGCGCTGGCCACCACCGGCGGCAGCGACAACAGCGGCGGCACCAACCGCGGCCGCGGCTTCGACTTCAACGTGTTTGCTTCGGAACTGTTCTCGTCGCTGACGGTGCGCAAGAGTTCCGCCGCCGAAGTGGAAGAAGGTTCGCTGGGCGCCACCGTCGACCTGCAGACCATGCGACCGTTCGACCTGTCCAAGCGCGGCTTCAACGCCACCGCGATGCTGAAGGGCCGCTACAACGACCTGTCCGAGAAGTCCGACCCGCGCGGCGCGTTCATGATCTCGGACACCTTCAACAACAACACCATGGGCTACCTGGTCTCCGTGGCCTGGGGCAAGCGCAACCTGTACGAGGACGGCTTCTCCACCGGCCGCTGGGACAACGGCCCTTCGGTGGGCGGCTGGTGCGCGCCGATGGGCGTGGGCACGTCGACCTCGACCACCTGCGGCCCCACGACGCCCGGCTTCCCGGCCTCGCAGCGCCTGCCCGGCACGCCGGAAAACATCGCGGCCTACAATGCCGCCAGCGATCCGAACAACTACCACCCGCGCTTCCCCCGCTATGGCCGCATGGTCCACGAACAGGAACGCCTGGGCATCACCGGTTCGTTCGAATGGAAACCGCAGCGCGGCACGCGCCTGTCGCTGGACATGCTGTACGCCGACCTCGACGCCACCCGCGAGGAAAACTACATCGAGGGCTTCTCGTTCTCGCGCAACCTGAGCTCGGGCGGCAAGCCGCAGACCTCCGTGGTCGACGTGCAGTACGATGCGCTGGGCCGCATGACGTACGGCGTATTCAACGGCGTGGATATCCGCTCCGAGTCGCGCTACGACGAAATGCAGACCAAGTTCTTCCAGCCCACGCTGAACCTGTCGCACCAGATCAACGAGGACTGGCGCCTGACCGCCGCGCTGGGCCACGCCAAGTCGAAGTTCGAGAACCCGATCCAGACCACCGTCACGCTGGATGCGCCGAACGTCAACGGCTACACGGTCGACTTCCGCGAGAGCGGCCGCCTGCCGGTGATCACCTATCCGTTCGACGTCACCAAGGCCGGCGTGCTGGGCATCTACGGCGTGCCGGCCGGCGCCACGTCGGCCGCCAACGCGCTGCCGAGCGAGATCCGCATCCGCCCGGCGGGCACCGACAACACCAACGATGTGTTCAGCACCGACCTGGCGTGGCGCGCCACCGACACGTGGACCTTCAAGGGCGGCGTCAACCTGAAACGCTACAAGTTCAACACGTGGGAATCGCGCCGCGCCAACACGGCCGAAACGATCTACGGCCTGCCGGCCGGCACCGACGTGAACGGCCTGGCTTCTGTGCTGAGCGGGTTCGGCCCCGGCCAGGATCTGCCGGCGGGGAATGCCACCAGCTGGGTCATGCCGAACATCAAGGCCATCACCTCGCTGTACGATGCCTACTGCAACTGCCTGAAGACGGGACCGGCCGGCGGCCCGGGCGACTTCACGCTGACGTCGCTCTCCAACACGAGCGCGCGCGGCAACAACCGCGCCATCACCGAGCGCGATAACGGCGTGTACCTGCAGGGCGACTTCGATGCCGAACTGTGGGGCCTGCCGGTGCGGGGCAATGTCGGCGGCCGCTACGTGAAGACCAAGCTGACCGCCACCGGCTATGTCGCCACCGGCGGCGGCACCCCGGTCACGGTGGAGAACGAGTACAACGACTTCCTGCCGGCCTTCAACGTCACCGCCAACGTGACGCCGGACTTCCTGGTGCGCCTGGCCGCGGCCAAGGTGATGTCGCGTCCTCCATTGGGCAACCTGAACCCGGGCGGCACGGTCAGCACCGTGGGTGCGCTGGGCATCTCGTCGGGCAACCCGCTGCTGGAACCGTTCCGCGCCAAGACCTTCGACGCCTCGTTCGAGTACTACTTCCCGAACAAGGCCTTCGTCGGCGTGGGCCTGTTCCAGAAGAACATCGCCAGCTACGTGCAGGGCGTGCGCGAATCGATGCCGTACAACCAGACCGGCCTGCCGCTGTCGCTGCTGCCGTCGAACTTCACCGGCACCGAGATGTTCGACGTGACGAGCTTCCGCAACACCCCGGGCGGCAAGCTGCGCGGCGTGGAACTGAACTACCAGCAGCCGTTCACGTTCCTGCCGGCATGGGGCCGCAACTTCGGCCTGATCGCCAACTACACCAAGGTGTCGTCGAAGATCGACTACATCATCTCGGCCACCACCGCCAACAGCGGCACCGTGCGCAACGAGCTGGTGAACCTGTCGCCCAAGTCGTGGAACACCACGCTGTACTATGACGACGGCAAGTTCAGCGCCCGCCTGACCGGCGCCTACCGTTCCGCGTACCTGCAGACCGTGCCGGCGCAGAACAACAACGACGTGGCAGGCAAGAACGAAACCACCAACGTCGACCTGTCGCTGTCGTACAAGCTCAATGACAAGGTGGAGTTCACGTTCGAAGGCGTCAACCTCACCAACGAGTCGAGCGACCAGTACGTGGGCAGCGTGCGCAACAGCGTGAACGTGCTGAACGTGACGGGCCGCGAGTACCTGCTCGGCGTGCGCTACAAGTTCTGACCGGGCCGCCGATGGTTTCCCGACGCGATGCAATGAAGACGGCGGGCCTCGGCTCGCTGCTGCTGGGAGCCGGCGCGCCGGCCCCGGCGGCGGCGGCCGCTGCCTGCGCGCCCGCCATCCCCGCCTGGGGCACCGGCTTCGAAGGCCAGCGCAAGCCGGACCTGGGCAACGGCACCTTCCTCAATCCGATCGTGGCGGGCGACCGCCCCGATCCGTCGATCCTGAAGGACGGCGACGATTACTACATGACGTTTTCCACCTTCGACGCCTATCCCGGCCTGGTGATCTGGCATTCGAAGGACCTGGTCAACTGGCGGCCCGTGACGGCCACGCTGCACCGGAACATCGGTTCGGTGTGGGCGCCGGAACTGTGCAAGCACAAGGGCCGCTACTTCCTCTACATCCCGACCAAGAAGACCGCGGTGCCGGGCTCGAAAACCACCTCGTGGGTGATCTGGGCGAACCGGATCGAAGGGCCGTGGTCAGACCCCATCGACCTGGACCTGCCGCGCCACATCGACCCCGGCCACGCCGTGGGCGAAGACGGCTCGCGCTGGCTGTTCCTGTCCGGCGTGGACCGCGTGCGGCTGGCCGACGATGGCCTGTCGACGATCGGCAAGCCGGAAAAGGTCTACGAGCCGTGGCGCTATCCGGACGACTGGGAAGTGGAAGCCTTCTCGCCGGAAGGCCCGAAGGTGCTGCGCCATAACGGCTACTACTACCTGATCCTGGCCGTGGGCGGCACCTCGGGCCCGCCCACCGGCCACATGGTCATCGCCGCGCGCTCGAAGTCGATCGACGGGCCGTGGGAACACCATCCGCGCAACCCGCTGGTGCGCACCACGGACGTGGCCGAGAAATGGTGGTCGCGCGGCCATGCCACGCTGGTGCAGGGCCCGGCCGGCGACTGGTGGAGCGTCTACCACGGCTATGAGAACGGCTACTGGACGCTGGGCCGGCAATGCCTGCTGGCCCCCGTCACGTGGTCGGCCGACGGCTGGCCGGACTTCGGCGGCGGCGACCTGGCGCAGCCGATCAGGAAACCGGCAAAAGGCACTCCGGGAGCGCACGGCATGCCGCTGTCGGACGATTTTTCCACCGACAAGTACGGCATCCAGTGGAACTTCTTCAACCCGTCGCCGGACGAGTCGAAGCGGCTGATGCGCCGCAACGGCACGCTGCACCTGAAGGCGGCCGGCAAGATGCCGTCGGACTCGTCGCCGCTGGTTTTCGTGGTGCCCGACCAGGACTACGAAGTGGAGTGCGAGATCGAGGTGGATCCCGGCACCCGCTCCGGCCTGCTGCTGTTCTATGACCACAAGCTGTATTGCGGCATGGGCTTCGAGGAAAAGAACCTGGTGCTGCACCGCTACGGCACCGAGCACGGCCAGCCCGCCAATCCGTTCGGCAAGCGCGTGTTCCTGCGCATCCGCAACCGCCGGCACGTGGTCAGCATCCACCTGTCGGGCGACGGCAAGACGTGGACGCGGGGACCGCGCGGGTATGAAGTCTCCGGCTACCACCACAACGTGCGGGGCGGCTTCATGTCGCTGAAACCGGCGCTGTACGCGGCCGGCACCGGCGAGGCCCGATTCCGGAACTTCCGGTACCGCGCCTTCGGCTGACGCTTTCCGCTCTTCCCATGCTTCCCCCGCCGGCCATGACGGCCGAGCTCGTGTCAGGGTGCCTGACCCCCTGACACGAGCTCGGCAGTGTCGGGCTGCCTCGAAGAAGTTATCCCTTGCAAAGGGAAACCGCATTGCCGGTGCGGTGCATCTTGACTTTCCCGCACTCCCCCGCGACAAGACTGCTGAGCTCGTGTCAGGGTGTCAGGCACGCTGACACGGCCTCGGCAGTTAAATAGCGCGGACCCCGGCCTTACTTATTTCCACCGCCGGTAGCGAGCCGTGACTACAATGTTGGTACTTCCCTTCCCGCGCCCGTACCGTGGAGGTACCCATGTCCGCAGAACCGTTCACGCCGCTGACGCCGCTGGCACGCGATCTCGCGTACATGCTGGTCTACGCCGGCTGCGCGCCCGAACCGGGCCGCTTCACCAGCGACCTGCCGATCGGCGCTGATGTATGGCTGCACTACGCGGCCGAGCTGCGCTTCGCGGGCAGCGCGTCGCTGCTGCTGACCCCGCATAGCGACATCCACCCCGCCACGCTGCGCCAGGCGATCGCCGCCTGCCATGCCGGTGCCTCCGCGGACTGCGCGCCTCCCGTGATCGCCTCGAACGAATCCCACCTGCTGGCACGGCTCGACTTCTTCGCGCTGCTGCGCCTGCTGCCGCTGACGGCATGGTGGCGGCGCGGCATCACCCCGGCGGAACGCCTGGAAACGGCGGTGCTGCGCGACGACGGCACCGCGCAGGCGCTGGGCCGGCACGTGCTGGACCACCTGCAAACGGTGGACACCATCGGCCGCTTCAAGGACGTGGGACGGCTGGTGGTCGACGAGGTCGATGGCCCCGGCGGCGAACCGTCCGCCGATGGCGTGCGCGGCGCGCTGGTCCGCCTGGTCAACGTGGCGGCGCTGTACGTGGGCCTGGGCCTGCTCGGCGTCACGCGTGACAGCATCGGCGACGCGGCCCTGCAGGCGAACATCCTGGCGGCAAGCCGCGCCGTGCTGCGCGTGCTGGCAAGTTGCTGCGAAGATGCCCGCGCGGCACCGCCCGGTGCAAAGAAGAACGCGGGGACCACCGCGGTGTCCGATGCGCTGCCGGATGCCGTGCCGCCGCTGTGGCACATCGCCCGCAACCGCCCTGCCCGCCACGCGGTCACCCGGAGCCGCCTGACAGTGAAGGCCGATGCCGCCAGCCGCGTGTTCGATACCGGAGGGCGCGGCGTGCGCTGGGCCATCGTCGATTCCGGCATCGATGCCGGCCACCCCGCATTCGTCCGCACCGAGCCGCCCGATGGTGCGCGCCGGCCGGGCACGCGGCCGGCCGGCGGCGATCCCGCTACCGGTGATCCCGCCGGAAAGAATCCGGGCGGTGACGATCCGGCCGATGACAATCCCGCCAATGACGATCCGGCCAATGACGACCTCGCCAGCGACGATCGCGACCCGCGGCGATCGCGCATCGTGCGCACCCTCGACTTCACGCGCCTGGCCGACCTCACCGCCGGCACGCTGCCGAAAGCGGTCATGGCGCGCCTTGCCCGCCAGCCCGGCGGCGCGGCGCTGCTGGAACGGGCCGGCCGCATCGCCCGCTACCTGGCCGATGGCCGCATGCTGGACTGGTCGCTGCTCGAACCGCTGCTCGACGTGCCGCACGCGCCCGGCGATTACGAAGCGCCAGCCGACAGCCACGGCACCCATGTCGCCGGCATCCTCGGCGCCGGCTGGCATGGCCGCGCCTACCTGGAGCGGGGCCTGCCCCTGCCCGCCGAGCTGGCGGACAGCACCGACCTGCTGGGCATGTGCCCGGCGATCGAACTGCTCGACCTGCGCGTGTTCGACAGCGACGGCAACGCCGACGAATTCACCATCCTCGCGGCGCTGCAGTACGTGCGCTACCTGAACGGCAGCCGCGACCGTCAATATGTGCATGGCCTGAACATCAGCCTGTCGCTGCACCATTCGGTGCGCAGCTACGGCTGCGGCAGCACGCCGGTCTGCCTGGAGTGCAACCGGCTGGTCGGCAGCGGCGTGGTGGTGGTGGCGGCCGCGGGCAACTTCGGTTTCGACGAAGCCTACGCGCGCACCAGCCTGGGCGGCGCGTACCGCGGGCAGAGCCTCACGGACCCAGGCAATGCGCAAGCCGTGATCACCGTCGGCGCCACGCACCGGAGCGATCCGCACCACTTCGGCGTGTCGTACTTTTCCAGCCGCGGCCCGACCGGCGACGGCCGCGCCAAGCCGGACCTGGTCGCCCCCGGCGAGAAGATCACGTCCACGGTGCCGCACGGGAAGACGGCCACGATGGATGGCACCAGCATGGCCGCGCCCCACGTGTCCGGCGTGGCGGCGCTGCTGCTGGCCCGCCATCCCGAGCTGATGGGCCATCCGGACCGCGTGAAGGCAATCCTGCGCGACTCGGCCACCGACCTGGGGCGCGAGCCGGCGTTCCAGGGCCGCGGCCTGGTCGATGCCTTGCGCGCGCTGCAGGCGGTATGACATGGCCGCCCTGTTTTCCCTGGAAGCGCTGGATGCCGCCGAGGGCGATGCGCTGATCCTGCACTATGGCGACAGCGCGGCCCCGCGCCACCTGCTGATCGACGGCGGCCCGCGCGCCACCTGGCAACGCACGCTGCGCCCGCGCCTGGCGCAGATCGGCGAGCGGCTGGGCGAACTGCCGCTGGAACTGCGCCATATCCTCGTCACGCACCTGGACGGCGACCATATCGGCGGCGTGCTGGCGCTGGCCGAAAGCCTCGGCGCGGAAGACTGTCCGGCCCAGTGCGACCGGTTCTGGCTCAATACCTTCGATGCCTCGCTGCTGGAGCACCTGCCGGCACCGGCGCAGGCCGCCCTGGCGACGCTCGATGGCCATGCGCGCCCCGCCAGCCTGCAGGCGCTGGAGGCCAGCGTGCGCCAGGGCCAGGGATTGCTGGAACAGATCGCGCGCCTGCAGGCGGCCATCAACGGCGGCGCCGCATCGCTGGTCGCCGAGGGCGGCGCGACGATGCTGCCGCTCGACCTCGGCGTGCTGGACGTGCAGCTGGTCTGCCCGAACCTGGCGCACCTGCGCAAGCTGGCCATCGAGTGGGAACGCAAGACCGTGCAGGATGCCGCCGCCACGGCCGCCTATGTGGACAGGTCGGTGTTCAACCTGTCCAGCCTGGTGCTGGTCGTCACCGCGCGCGGACCGCGCGGCAGGCGCGCACGCATGCTGCTCACGGGCGATGCGCGCGGCGACCACATATTGGCGGGCCTGGAGGAAGCCGGTTTCCTGGATGAAAACGGCCACGTGTTCTTCGACCTGCTGAAGGTGCCGCACCACGGCAGCGACCGCAACCTGGCACCGGAATTCTTCCACCGCGTGCAGGCGCGCCATTACGTGATCTCGGCCGATGGCCGGCACGACAATCCGGCGTCGGAAACGCTGGTGTGGATCGCCGACGGCGCGCGCCGGCGCGGCTGGCGCGTGTGGCTGACCAACCGCAGCAACCCGCTGCGGCCGGCGCTGGCCGCCAACATCGCCGCCGCCGTGGCCGCCGCGCCGCAGCTGAAAGCACGCCTGCGCACGCGGAGCCGCGACCAGACGGGCGTCATGATCGACCTTCTGGCCGCGGTGGACTACTGAACGGCTGTCCCTCTTGGCCTGATGCCGCCTGGATAGGCCCACCCCAAGTGCAAATTCCGGGGTCAGGGAGGGGTGCTAGCATGCATGCCAGCACCGTTGCGCAGGCGCGAAGCATGCTTCGCGAAACCCCTGCTTCACCCCGCCGGTCTGACCCCAGCCTTCGGCGTTGGGGTGAATGCATGCGCTTCCAATGTGTCGGCTGACACTGCACGAAGCACCATTCCCTTCTTGCCCAGTCGCAGCCCTTCAGGGCTGTGCTGTGCCGTTCCTCTCCTTGCCCAGTCGCAGCCTTGCAAGGCTGCGCCGTTCGGAAGGCGCGGAGCGGTGCTCCGCGAAACCCCTTCCTCACCCACGCCCTGCGCGGGGCACGCTGCGCCGCTCCACGGCCTGTGCGTGGGCCTGGCTGGCGGCGGCGAAGCGCGCCAGCGCGTAGTCCAGCGAGGGCAGCAGCGCGCCGCGCCGCGTCTCCAGCACCGGCAGCGGTTGCGCGTCGTTGGCGGCGTCCTGCACCAGCATCGTACCCAGTCCCAGCAGCTGCGCGGCACGGGCCACCAGGTCCACGGCCGCTACGCCGCCGTGGTTGCTCAAGTGCCAGATACCCTGTTCGCCATCGACGGCGAGGTCCAGGCAAGCATCCACCAGGTCCGGCAGGTAGCTCGGCGCCAGTGCCAGGTCGGGCGGGATGGCCACCGGCTGCCCGTCGCGCAGCGATGCCAGCGCCTGGCCCAGCAGGCCGACGTCGCCGTCCGCGCTGAAGAACTGCCCACTGCGCACGATCAGCGAACGGGGATTGGCACCCTGCACGCGGCGCTCGGCTTCGGCCTGGCATTCGCCGAAGGCATCGAGCGGCACTGGAACGGCCGCCTCGTCGCGCCGGCCCTCGACCCCGGCCAGCACCGCCGTGCTGGAAAACATCTGGTATGGCAACCCGTGCCGCGCGGCCGCCAGGGCCAGCACGACGGCACCGGCGACGTGGGCACGGTACTGCTCATCCGTCTGGCCCACGTCGGCCATGCCCGGCGCCGGCGGGCGGCACCCCGCCGCGTTGACGATGGCCCACGGCCGGTGCTGGCGGATCATGCGCTCGACCGCCGCGGGATCGGTGGCATCCATCATGTCGCGGCCAGCCAGCACGCAGGGCAGGTTGCGCGCCTTGCAGCGCGCGGCAAATGCCCGCGCCAGCGCCCCGCTGGCCCCCGCCACCAGGATCGGCGGCATCACCGCCCTGGCCTGCTGGCGCTCGGTCAGCGATGCCGTCACGGCGGGCGCCGCCACGGGCTGGCACAGGAAGCGCCCCGGCCGGTGCCACCAGCCGCTGCCATGCAGCACCGGGTGATCCAGCCGGCGCCCGCTCGACAGCCGGCGCATCAGGTCGGCCACGGCGGTCGGCCGCGGTTCGGCGCCGCGCACGTCGAACGGGCCGGGTTCGTAGTAGCCATGGCAAGCCGTCACCAGGCAATTCCAGTCATAGGAACCCAGCAGCGCCCACACGGTGACGGCGCGGATATCGGCACCGGCATCGCGCTGTGCCTGCGCGGCCTGCCAGATTTCCCGCAGCCAGCGCAGCTGGTCTTCGCGGTGGGCGTCGATGTGCGCCTCGGTGATCGCCACCGGCAGTTTGTAGCGCTCCCAGACTTCTCCCAGCAGCGGGCCGATGCCGCGCGTGGGGTTGGCCAGCACGCGCGCGGTTTCCATGTCCGCATGGCGCAAGCCCTTGTACTCGTGCACGTGGCTGTCCGGGAAGCGTTCGACCCGGTGGTCGAGCCAGCGTTCGCTGGTGATGTAGTAATTGACGCCGATGATGTCCGGCGGGCACGGGTTGTCGCGGAACCACTGCAGCTCTTCCGGATCGGCGCCGGACTTCAGCATGAAGTCGTACAGCGCGTGCTCGGGACCGACCATGCCGCACAGCAGGTCCCACGACAGCCAGCGGCGTTCGTTGAAGAAGTCGACCAGTTCGGCCATTTCGGGCGTGCCATAGGTGCGCGACAGGTCGTCCGTCTGTACCAGCTTGGCATCGGGATTGACGGCGCGGATCGCCCGCATCGCCAGGATGGTGGCGCGGCACTGGTTCAGCAGCGCACGCACGAACGACTGTTCCGACCGCGCGTGGGGGTACCACACCCCGGACAGCGCGGAGAACCGGGCAGTCGTCAACGGCTCGTTGACCGGCGTGTAAAACGTCAGCCACGGATAACGCTGCGCGACGGCGCTGGCAAACTCGGCCAGCTTCTCGGCAAAGCACGGCGACACCAGGCTGGTGTGCATCGGCCCGCTGCCGTGGTGCACCAGCCCGGCAATCGGTTCCACGCCCAGGTCGCGCAGGCGCGGCAGCCGCGCATCCGACCACGACCAGTCCGCCTTGTCCACGCCGTCCGGCGCGGTGCGTTCCCACAGCACGGGATAGCGCACCGCGCGGATACCCAGCGAGGCGAAACGGTCGATGTCATCGAGCCGGTCGATGTGGCCGTTGCGTTCCATCTGGCTGAAGTACTGGTCCGACACGCGGTTGATCGTGCATTCGAGGCCGCCCCACAGTTCGAGCGCCGTGGAACCGGTGGCGGGGGATGCAGGACTGTTCGTGTCATGGCTCATGTTTTCTCTCCAGTGTTGATCCGCCCCTAGCTTAGAACTGCACGGTACAGGCTGGCGTGGGTGGAGAGAGAACAGGTTTGTCGGACAAAACCTCGTGCTGCGGCGCGGAAGAATCCTATAAACGCTTACAAGAAACTGTCATTTACACGGATCTTCCGCCATCTGGTTACCCCCGGGCCCGGCACTCGCCCCGAACCTGATCCAGAATCTACTGCCGAGTCCGTGTCAGGGGGTCAGGCACGCTGACACGAGCTGATCCGGGCTCTACTGCCGAGTTCGTTTCAGGGGGTCAGGCACGCTGACACGAACTCAGCTGCGCGGCAGCGCCATCAACGCATCGTCGAAAATCGCCACCGCCCGCGTCCACCCCGCCGACCCGCGCCGCACCTTGTGCGGGAAGCAGCTGATATAGAAACCATGCGCCGGCAGCTTCTCCAGCGCGTGCAGCTTCTCGAGGTGGCAGTAGCCGATGTCGCGCCCGGCCTTGTGGCCTTCCCAGATCAGCGCCTTGTTGCCCGTCTCGGCGATCTTCTTGGCCGTGAACGAGAACGGCGCATCCCAGCTCCACGCATCCGTGCCGGTCAGCCGCACGCCCCGCTCCAGCAGGTACATGGTGGCTTCGTAGCCCATGCCGCAGCCGGCGGAAACATAGTCGTTGTGGCCATAGCGGCTGCCCGCGCGGGTGTTCACGACGACGATGTCCAGCGGGCGCAGTTCGTGGCCGATGCGGTCCAGTTCCGCGGCCACGTCGGCTGCGGTGGCCACGTAGCCGTCGGGGAAATGGCGGAAGTCCAGCTTCACGCCGGGCTGGAAGCACCACTCCAGCGGTACTTCATCGATCGTGATCGAGGCCTTTTTCTCGCCGGTGGCGGCATCCATCGTGGAATGGAAGTGGTATGGCGCGTCGAGGTGGGTGCCGCTGTGGGTGGTCATCGTCACCCATTCGGCGGCGGCGGCTTCGCCGTCCGGGTAGTCGGCGGCGGTGGTGCCGGGGATCATCGCCATGAACTCGGGCAGCGTGTCCGTGTGTTTCTGGTACGTGATCTTCGGCGCCAGCGGCGGCGGGTCGGACAGTACTTCGTTCTCGAGGAAGATGGAAAGGTCGATGAAGCGGCGGGTCATTGCGGTCTCCGGCTTGGTGTCAGGTTATTGTCGCGTGAAGCGTACTGCCCGCCGGCGCCACCGCAAAATGGATTGTATCGATCACAGGTATCCACAAAACCGATGCCCGCGCCGCCATGGCGGCTGGCGGGATGTGGCATCATCCTCCGCATAATTTTCAAGAAGAATCAAAGGAGACACCATGCGCTTCAACCGCCTCGACCTGAACCTGCTGGTCGCGCTCGACGCACTGCTGAGCGAAAAAAGCATCACCCGCGCGGCTGGCCGCCTGAACCTGAGCCAGTCGGCCACCAGCGGCGTGCTGGCCCGGCTGCGCGACTACTTCAAGGACGAACTGCTGGTCCCCGTCGGCCGCACGCTGATCCTCACGCCGCTGGCGTCCAGCCTGTGCGACCCGGTGCGCAAGGTGCTGCTGCAGATCCAGGCGACCATCGACATCCGCCCCGAGTTCGATCCGCAGACGGCCAGCCGCGCCTTCCGCATCCTCGCCAGCGACTACATCTCGACGGTGCTGCTGGGCGACCTGGGCCAGCGCATCGCCAGCGCCGCGCCGAACATCACGCTCGACGTGCTGCCGACGACATCGAACCCGATCGACCTGCTGGAACGCGCCGAGGTGGACCTGATCGTCCTGCCCCGCAAGTTCATCGCCGAAACGCATCCGGTACACGTGCTGTTCGAGGAAACCTATACCTGCATCGCGTGGACCGGCAACACGGCGGTCGGCGATACGCTGACGCTGGACCAGTACATGGGCCTGGGCCACGTGTCTTCCCGCTTCGGCAACGCGGTGACCAGTTTCGAGGAGTGGTTCCTGAAGGTGAGCGGCTATGACCGGCGCATCGAAGTGACGACGACCAACTTCACCAGCATTCCCCACTTCGTGATCGGCACCAACCGCATCGCCACGATGCACACGCGCCTGGCCCGCACGCTGGCCCGCTATTACCCGATCCGCCTGCTGCCGCCGCCGCTGGAAATCCCCGCGCTGGAGATGTGCATGCAGTGGAACCACTTCCTGGACCGCGATCCTTCGCACATCTGGCTGCGTTCCGTGCTGGCCGATATCGCGCGGGTCGACCCGTTCGGCCAGCCTCCCCGGGAGCACGCGGCGCCCATGGCCGCGTACTCCTGATCCACCCGGCCGTTCAGTCGGCCAGCGCCGCCTGCGCCGGCACGCCCGCCGGCGCGTCCTGCACCTGCCGCCGGGCCGACGGCATCACGAAGCAGGCCAGCGCCGGCAGCAGCACCAGCGCGCCGACCATATTCCACAGGAACATGAACGCCAGCAGGATGCCCATGTCGGCCTGGAACTTGATCGGCGACAGGGCCCAGGTGGCGACCGCGATCGCCAGCGTCACGCCGGTCAGCAGCACCACCTTGCCGGTGAAGCGCAGCGCATGGCTGTACGCTTCGCGCAGCGAGTCGCCGGCCTTCTGGCGCGCCAGCAGGATGCTCATCACATACAGCGCATAGTCGATGCCGATGCCGACGCCCAGCGCGATCACCGGCAGCGTGGCCACCTTGATGCCGATGCCGAGCCACACCATCAGCGCCTCGCACAGCACGGACGTCAGCACCAGCGGGACCACCGCGCACACCACGGCGCGCCAGGAGCGGAACGTGACGAGGCACAGCACGATCACCGCGGCGTAGACCCAGTACAGCATGGCCCGGCTGGCATCGTGGACGACGATGTTGGTGGCCGCCTCGATGCCCGCGTTGCCGGCCGCCAGCAGGAACTTCACGTCGCGCGTGTCGTTCTCGCGGGCGAAGTCCTCCACCACCTTCACCACGCCGGCCAGCGTGTCGGCCTTGTGGTCCGTCAGGTAGGCGCACAGCGTCAGCAGGTTGCAGGTGTCGTTGTACAGGCCGCGCGGCGCGCCGGCCGTGACCATGTTCAGCGCACCCTGGTTCTGCACCAGCTCATACCATTTCAGGCTGCCTTCGTTCATGCCGGTCAGCACGCGGCGGTTCAGCAGCGCCAGCGAATTGGTCGTCTCGACCGCGGGCAGCTGCGACAGCCGGTATTCCAGCGCATCCACGCGCATCAGCGTGTCGTAGCTGGCGCAGGCATTGTCCGGCGTCTTCACCATCACGGCGAACACGTCGCTGCTGGCCGCGTAGTGGCTCACCACATAGGCGTTGTCGCGGTTGTAGCGCGAATCCGGCCGCAGTTCGGGTGCGCCGGGGTCGAGATCGCCGATCTTCACGTGCAGGCTGGCGTAATAGCCGCCCGCTCCCAGCAGCGCGGCCACGGCGATGGTTGCCGCCGCGGTGCGCCGTTCGGTGAACCGTTCCAGCACGGACCAGCTGCCACTGCCGCTGCCCATGACATTGCCATTCGCTTCGGCCGCCTCGGCGCGCAGGCTGCGCTGCGCCGCGCCGGCGTCCACGCCCAGCCAGGACAGCAGGATCGGCAGCAGGATCAGGTTCGTCAGGATCAGCGCCGCGACGCCGATGCTGGCCACCGCTGCCAGATCCTTGATCACCTTGATGTCGATGATCGCCAGCACGGCGAAACCGACCGCGTCGCACAGCAGCGCCGCCAGGCCGGCCAGGAACAGCCGGCGGAACGTATAGCGTGCCGCCACCAGCTTGTGCGTGCCGCGGCCGATATCCTGCATGATGCCGTTCATCTTCTGCGCGCCGTGGCTCATGCCGATGGCGAACACCAGGAACGGCACCAGCATCGAGTACGGATCGAGCCCGTAGCCCAGCAGCGGCAGCAGGCCCAGTTGCCACACCACGGCCACCAGCGAACAGGCCACCACCAGCAGCGTGCTGCGCGCGCAGCGGGTGTACCAGTACAGCATCGCCGCCGCGATCAGCGTGGAGGCGGCAAAGAACAGCAGCACCTGCTTCAGCCCCTCGATCAGGTCGCCCGCCACTTTCGCGAACCCCACGATGTGCAGGTCCACCTGCCCGCCGGCGTACTTGGCGCGCAGCTGCTCCAGGCGTTCACCCAGCGCCGCGTAGTCCAGCGGCTGGCCGTCCGCGCCGCGTTCCAGCAGCGGCACGTACAGGATGCTGGAACGGCCATCGACCGCGACCAGCTGGCCGATCTCCCCGGAACGGGCCACGTTCTCGCGCACCTGGGCCACGCTGCGCGGCGAGCCGTCGTAGTCGTTGGGGATCACCGGCCCGCCTTCCATGCCCTCTTCCGTCACACCGACCCAGCGCGTGGACGGCGTCCACAGCGACTTCATGTAGGTGCGGTCGACGCCGGGAATCAGGAACAGTTCGTCGCTGATCTTCTGCAGCGTGGCGAGGTACTGTGCGTCGTACACCGTGCCGCCCTTGGCCGCGACGGCGATGCGCACCGCGTTGCCGAGGCCACTCAACTGGTCGCGGTGCTCCAGGTAATTGGCGATGTACGGATGGCTGGCCGGGATCATGTCCTCGAAGCTGGCGTTGAGCTTCAGGCGCGTGGCCTGCCAGCCCAGCACCAGCGTGGCCAGCAGGCAGGCCAGCGCCACCAGCAGCCGGTGGTTGAACAGCAGCCGCTCCAGCGCGCTGCCGGAGCGGGTATCGAAGTGGGACAGGTCGCGGATCACCGCCTGTTCGCCCGCGGAGCCGCCGAAACTCATGGCGCACCTCCTTCCAGCATGGCCGCGTCGATGCGGGAAACGCCCCGCACGCCGGCCACCAGCACATCGCCCCCGGCCGTCGTCGCCAGCGCCGCGATCGGCGCGGGCGGCGTGGCCAGCTTCACCATCCGGGCCGGCTGGCCGGCGCTGCCGGCGCGGTACAGGTGGCCGGCCTGGTCGGCCAGCAGCACGCCGTCCTTGCCGGCCGCCGATGCGCTCAGCGACACCGGCGCGTAGCCGGCCAGCTGCTCGAAGCCCTGCCCGTTCCAGCGGAATGCATTGCCGCGCAGGCCGCCGAACAGCATGCCGCCATCGGGCAATGCCCTGGCGGTGAACCACGTGCCCCGGTACGGCGCCTGCACGCGCGTGAAGCTGCGCCCGCCGTCGAGCGAGCGGGCCAGGTAGCCCTGCTCGCCGGCCAGCCAGGTTTCCTCGCCGCGCACGGCGATCGCGTAGACATGCAAGCCGTCCGGGTTGTCGATCGCGTCATTCAGGACCGTCCAGGTGGCGCCGCCGTCTTCCGTGCGCAGCGCCAGGCCGTAGGCGCCGGCCACGATGCCGCGCCGCTCGTCGAAGAAATGCAGGTCGAGCAAGGGCTTGTCCGGACCGTCGGCGGCGAACTGGCGTGCCGTGGCGGCCAGCGCTTCGTTGCCGCGCGCCGCGGTGTCGAGCAGGCGGATGATGCCGCGCCCGTCCAGTTGCCGGCGCCAGGTGGCGCCGCCGTCCGCGCTGTGCAGCACCACGCCGCCGTGGCCGATCGCCCAGGCCAGCCGTGGCGTCACGAAGCGCACCGCCGTGAGCGTGACACTGACCGGTACCTGTGCCTGCCGCCAGGCCTTGCCGCCATCGTCCGACAGCAGCACCAGGCCACGCTCGCCCACGGCAATCGCACGTCCCTCCATCCGGTCGAGGCCCAGCATCACGCGGCGCGGCGCCTGGCGGTCGCTCGCCGCCGGCCGGTCCAGTACCGCATGGACGCCTTGCTGTATTCCCTGCTGCGCGCCCTGCGCCGGCACCGGAGCCGCAGTGGCGGCAGCCGGCGCGAGGCAGGCAATCAGCAGCGTGTTGAACAGACGGCCCATCAGCGCAACCCCGCGCCGGACAGGGCTTCCTGGCTCCACGTGGCTTCCGGCCAGCGCGGCACCTGCTTGTACTGCACGGCCTTTTCCGTCACCAGGTCGCTGACGAACCAGGTGCCGGACACCAGGTCGTAGAAGCCGAACGTGATGCTGGTGGTGGCCGGCAGGTCCGGCATCGTTACCGGCAGCGACCACAGCGTCTTCCACAGCTGGCCATTGGCATCCCAGCGGTCCGCCAGCGCGCCGGTCCACGAATCCTCGTCGATGTAGTACACGCTGCGCGGCGCCAGGTGGCGCTGGCCCGCCTTCAGCTTCGCCTCCACCACCCACACGCGGTGCAGCTCCCAGCGCACCCCGTCCGGATTCAGGTGGTTCGGCCCCAGCAGGTCGGCATCCTTGCCCTTCAGCGAGCGGTTGCTGTTATACGGGATGTACATCTCCTTCTTGCCCAGGATCTTCCAGTCGAACCGGTCCAGGCGGCCGCCGAAGATATCCACTTCATCGAAGCTCATCACTCCCGCGGTGGCCGGCGTCGGCGTGTCGCAGCAGGCGTTCGGCAGCTTGCGCGTGCGGCGCTGGCCCGGCAGGTAGACGTAGCTGGAATCCTTTTCCGGATCGAGATTGAGCTTGCCGTTGATCGCTTCGCCGGCGCGGATCGGCGGGCCGGAGTTGACCAGCCGGATAGTCCAGTAGGTGCCGTTGAACTTGTCCGCAGCGTCCTTGTAGTAGTACGGCATGCTGCCGTCGGCCGTACCGTCGACCGTCATCACCGGCTTGCCGGCCGCCGTCGTCAGGTAGGAGCGGAACGGCTTTTGCCAGTCGGTGCCGCGCCAGCGCAGCAGGTGGTTCCACATTACTTCCGCGCCGGTCTTCGGGATCGGGAATGGAATACCGGCATAGGCGCCTTCCGGCACCAGCTTGTCGCCCAGTTTCGCGCGGGTGGCGTTCTTCGCCGTGTTCGCATACACCCAGTCCGGCGCGGCCGCGGTGCGGCGCGTCGGATACACGTCGATGCGGTACGACGGGTATTTCTTCAGCATGGCCTTGCTGCCGTCGGACAGCTTGTCGGCATGCTGCTCCATGTTCTTCGCCGTGATCGAGACGACCGGCTTGTCGCCGGCGAACGGATCCTGGTCGCGCTTTCCGCCATTCGTGAAACCGGCGGCGGGCTTCGCCAGGCCGCCGTCCCAGGCCGGGATCGTGCCATCCTTGTTGCCGGCCTTCTCGGCGCCCAGTGGCGTCAGGCTCTTGCCCAGTTGCGCCGCCTCCTCGGCGGTGGCGGCATAAACGCCGCCGGCGAACAGGATGGCCGCCAGCGCGGCCGGCAGGTGCTTCATGCGTGTCATGGTTGTCTCCATTGTCGTCAGAATGTGCGGCGGATGGACAGCGACAGGAAATCGCGGTCCTTCATCGCCTGGCCGTAGGTGTAGGCTGATTGCGGCAGTGTTCGCGGGGCGTGCGTGACGACTGTCGGCGTATCCTCGCGGCCGAAGTAATGGGTGTAGTTGAGCGACACATACCAGGCGCTCTCGTAGACGGCGTTCAGGCCGGCGCTGATGTCCCCGCCGCGCTGCACGCCGAAGCTGTTGCCGAGTGCCAGCGAGCGGCCGGCCGGCGCATAGCCCAGCCCGATCGGTACCGACACATCGAGCCCGCCAGCCACCTGCCGGTAGCTCGGTTCATACAGCACCCGCACCGCCGTGCCTTCGCGCCGCGCGTTCGGGTCGATCATCGTGGCGTTCCTCGTGATGCTGGTCACCCGGTTCCAGGCGATCTCGCCCACCAGCGACGCCTCGCGGGCGATGAAGCTTGGGCCGAGCGACGCCAGCATCGACACGTTCACGTGGGCGGTACGGCCCACCGGATAGACCGGATTGCCGCGATTGTCCGAGGCGCTGGCCGGGCCGCCGAAGGCCGCCGGCACGAGGCCGAACAGGTCGGCCGTGCCGGCATGCGACAGGGGCGTGTTGTGGCGCACGGAAGCTTCGGCGGAAAAGTTGAACTCGCCCAGCGTCGTGGTGGCACTGGCGCCGTAGGTACGGATACCTTCGTGGTAGTACAGCGAATAGGTGTGCAGGCCCGGTGCCAGCACCACCTGCGGGGCCTTGTCGTGGTAGCGCGCGGCGTACAGCCCGAAGTCGATGCCGAGGCCCTCGGGGCTCCATTTCAGCTGCATGCCGCCCTGCCCCGAATCCCTGGCCAGGCGGTCGTGCGCGCGTGCCAGCGCCACCGGCCGGCCGGTCGCATCCACGCCGGTGTAGAGCTGTTCGCCGCCGTCGTCCAGGAAGTCGACGGTGGAGAAATAGCTGCCGGCGGCGGGCAGGCGGCTCTTCTCCCAGCGATACTGGTAGTAGGCGCCCAGGCTGACGTTGGCGCCGGCCTGGACCTGGCCGGACACCTGGCCCACGGGGCGCAGCAGTTCCTTGAACTGGGTGCCGGGCACCGACAGGCCTTTCACGACGTCGATCGGCTGCTGGGCGCCGGCGATGCCGTTCATGCCGAAGAACAGCGTTTCGCCATACACCAGCGCGTGGCGGCCGGCCCGCACGGTGAACGGCATCTCGCCCAGCGTACCCTTGGCGAACACGAAGGCATCGAGCAGCTCGGCCTTCCTGCCGTGCAGCCTGCGGGTGGCGTCCGTAAACTCGGTGGGCGGTACCGAGGCCGCGTTCCAGGTCGGCCGGAACGCATTGTCGGTGGAACGGTTGTAGGCGCCGTCGTACCAGGCGGCACCGCTGGCGCGCACGCCGAAATTCCGATAGGAGATGTCCAGCTCGGACAGCAGGTCGGCGCGGTTCGACACGAAGCCCTTGCCGAAATTGCGGTCGCCGTCATCCGTGTTGACCGTGTTTTCGCCCGGCGTGACCTGCACGGCGGAGGGACGCTTCAGCCGGTATGCCGTACTGTACTTGACCGTGTTGTCCCAGCGGACCGTCAGGTCGGGAATGGTCGTGGCGATCTCCGCCGCCTGGGCGCCGGCCATGGCGGCAAGCGCCGCGGCCACGGCGGCGGTCATGCCTGCTCTGGTGTGTTTCATGGTGTCTCCTTGGTTTTATGCGGGACGAACGGACCCGCCGCGCGTGTCGTGCGCGTTTTATTGTTGTGCTGCGAGTGAAGCGGTGCCTTGCGTGTCTGCGACAGCGAGGCGGGAGGGGTCTCCGTTTTCTTGTTGGTCAAGAATACCGAGCCCGGGGGATGCCGAAAAATGGTTTATGGCGATGTGACGTATCGGGAAACGCGATGGCGCCGCAGGTGACGGGCGCCGCCGCGATGCACGCTACAGCGCCCGCGCGACCAGCGCGTCGCAGTCGCCGTCGTCGATAAAGCCCAGCCGTGCGGCGATGCCGGGGACTTGCCGCGGCATGCGCCCGAACAGCTGCTCGATGCCCGCAACCGGTTGCCAGCGGATGCCGGCGACGGACGCGGCGCCGAAGCGCCTGGCCAGCGCGGCAACGACTTCTTCCACGGTCAACCGCAGCACCGGCAGCGTGATCGCGCGGCTTTCCGGCAGCAAGGACGGGTCCAGTGCCGCCGCGTGCACGAGGTTGGCCACGCAGGCCTGCAGCGACATCCACCAGCACGCCGCCGCCGGCGATACCGGGCAGGTGTACGGTTCGCCAAGCTGGGCGGCGCGCAGCATGGCGCTCATGAACGCCGAGCCGTGCCCCGCCGACAGCCCGGGCCGCGCCACGATGCCGGGCAGCCGCAGCGAGATGCCGTCCACCAGGCGACGCCGGCCCAGGTCCGCCAGCACGATCTCGCACGCCAGCTTGTGGGCGCCGTAGCTGATGGCTGGCCGCGGCGGCGTGTCGTCGCCGACGGTGTCCGGCAGCTCGGCGCCATACACGGCGATGCTGCTGGCGTTGACGAGCCGTGGCGCGCGCTCCTGCGCCGCGGCCCGTTCGAACAGCGCCAGCGGCGCCACCAGGTTGACGCGGTAGCCCAGCGCGGAATCGCGCTCGGCCTCGGCGCCGGGCACGCTGGCCAGGTGGAACAGCACGTCGACCGGCACGTCGAACACCGCATCCAGTACCTGGTCGACGCCGAAGTCGCCGTGGATGAGACGTACGCGCGCATCGTCCGGCGCGTCGGCGAACCGGCGGTCCACCAGGGTGAGGCGGCTGACCGCCGGCCGGCCCGGTATCCTGTGCCGCGCCAGGTGCTGTGCCAGCGCCGCGCCGACGAAGCCGCCGGCGCCCGTGATCGCGATGTGCATGGCGCGGCCCTCAATCCGGTGCGCGGGCCGGCACCACCTGCTGGTCGATGGTGCCGAACGGCGCATTGCCGTGCGCATCGCGCGCGGTCATCGACACCCGGTCGCCGAAGCGCATGAACTCCGTGCGCGGCTCGCCATGGTCGATGATCTCGATCACGCGGCGCTCGGCGATGCAGGCCGAACCGGCGGCGCGGTTCTCGTTCGACACGGTGCCGGAACCGATCACGGTGCCGGCCGACAGCCGCCGCGTGCGCGCCGCATGGGCGATCAGCTGGCCGAAGCTGTAGTTCATCTCGGCGCCGTTCGGGTTGCCGAACCACGCGCCATTCCACTGCACGTGCAGGTCCAGCTTCACGCGGCCGTCATGCCACGCCTCGCCCAGCTCGTCCGGCGTGATGGCGACCGGCGCGAAGCTGGTCGACGGCTTGCACTGGAAGAAGCCGAAGCCCGTCTTCATCTCGCGCGGCCCCAGCTTGCGCAGGCTCCAGTCGTTGACCTGCACCAGCAGCCGCACCCGTTCCTGGGCCGCGGCAGCGGTCGCGCCCATCGGCACGGTGCCCGTGATGACGCCGAATTCGCCTTCGAAATCGATGCCCAGGCTTTCGTCGGGAAGCGGCACGTTGTCGTGCGGGCCGAGGAAATCGTCGGAAGCGCCCTGGTACATCACCGGGATCGTCTCGAAATCGGGAATGGGCTCCGTGTTGAAGGCCCGTTCCATCAGCCGGCCATGGTTCAGGAACGCCGAGGCATCGGCCCACTGCCAGGTGCGGGGCAGCGGCGCCAGGCAGGCCGCCGGGTCGAACGGGAAACTGCCTTCGGCCAAACCTTCATTCAGGCTGTCGTACAGTGCCCGCAGCGGTGCCTGCACGGCATCCCAGCGCTCGACCGCGTCGAGCAGGCTGGCGGCGACATGGCCCGCATCCACGGCGCGCGACAGGTCGCGCGAGACCACCACCAGGCGGCCGTCCGGACGGGCCGATTTCAACGTTGCGAATTTCATCCATTCTCCTTGCGGTTGGCCAGCGCGGTGCGCAGGCCGGGTTCGTATTCGCCGTCGAGCAGCACGAACAGCATCCGGCACATGGCCCCGGAGCGGTTGGCCCAGGCGTGGTTGGTGCCGCGCTGGACAACGATGTCGCCCTGCGCCAGCGGCACTTCGCTGTCGTCCAGCACGAGCGTCATCGCGCCCTCGAGCACGATGCCGTGGTCGACCGACTCGGTGCGGTGCATCAGCGGATGCGGGGAGTCGGCCTTGACGGTGGACGCGGCGGCATCGCCGATCTGCGTGAAGGCATCCTTCATCCGCGCCCCACCTTGCGCCAGGAACTCGTCGGTATCGGGCGGAATGTCGACGATGCGGATGCGCGAGCCGTGGCGAGGGGGCGGCAGCACGAGGGGGCCGAGGGTCGGATCGGCGCCGTTGCCGACCGGGGCCGGCGTGGCGGCCGTGGACCAGATTTCATGGAACACGGTGCCGGGGATCTTCTCGATGGGCACCACGGTCGGCAGCGGCCCGGCCTCGGCCACGATGGCCTTGCCGGTGGCGTCGTGGCCTGTGACGATGCGGCGGACGGGTTTCATGGTTTCCATGCGCCGCCCTCAGATCGCCTGGGCCAGCGCGACCAGCGTCTCGCGCATGATGCGGCCGTGTTCGGCCTTGTCGCCGCCGGTGATCTCGATCTCGCCGAGCCGCCCGGAGTTCTCGACCACCATGCGGCAGCGTTCCCAGCGCCGTTCCTCGAAGGCGTCCAGTGCGGTATCGATATCGGCGTGGCGTTCCAGTTCCTCGGCCAGCACGATCGCATCCTCGATGCCGATGCAGGCGCCGGACGCCATGTGCGGCGTGGTGGCATGCACCGTATCGCCGATCAGGACGACGCGGCCGCGGTGCCATGGGCGCGGCAGCAGCAAGCCTTCCAGCGGCCGGTAGATCACCTGCGAATCCTCGGCCAGGCGGGCGCGGATGGCCTGCAGCGCCGGCACGTCGAACGGCGCCAGCAGGTCGCGCAGCAGCGGCAGGAACTGCGCCGGATCGACGTAGGTGCGCTCGGCGCGGTCTTCCGTCACGTACAGGTACATCTCCGTATCGGATACGGGCGCGACGCCAGCCTTGATCTTCGGGCCCAGCCACATCATCGCGTGGTCGATGTACGCCGGCCGCGGCAGCACCGCGCGCCAGACGCCCTGCCCCGTGTATTTCGGGCCGGCGGCGCCGGGGAACAGCGCGTCGCGCATCGCCGAATACAGGCCGTCCGCGCCGATCACCAGGCCGTACCGGCCGGTGGCCCCATCGGTGAACGTCACGTCGACGCCATCGGCATCCTGCGTGAATGACGCGAACGTGCAGCCGAGGCGCACAGTGGTGCCGGATGCGCGGGTGGCTTCGGCCAGGATTTCCGCCAGCACGGGGCGCATGATGGCGCCGCCGCCCGGCACGTCCGGCCCGGCCAGGCGGGGCGTGGGCAGCGTGGCGATGTGGTGGCCGCCGGACGTGTGCAGGTCGACGTTGTCGTGCGCGGAACCGCGCCGCACGAATTCGTCCAGTACGCCCAGCGTGCGGAACGCGCGCAGCGTGGCGCCGCCCAGGCTGATGCCGGCGCCGTACGAACGCCAGCCGGCATCGATCTCGGCCAGGTCGACGGCGACGCCGCGTTTTCTCAGTTCGATGGCGGCGGACATGCCGGAAAAGCCGCCGCCGACGATCAGCACGCGTTGGACAGGGTGCGTCATATTGGTCTCCTTCCGCCCTGCGGCGGTATGTAAATATTGTTATCGGGCGCCACCTCGACCTCGACGCGCTGCAGGCCCTGCCCCAGGCAGGGTCCCAGCGTGCAGATGCCGGTGGCGATGTCGAACCGGGCGCCGTGCGCGGCGCAGACGATGCTGGAGCGGCCGGCATCCAGGTAGGCATCCTTGCGCCAGGCCAGCGGGACTTCGCGATCCCGGGTTCCGTAGTGGGGACAGGCGTTGCGCCAGGCGTACACCCGGGCGCCCTGCCGCACCACGAACACCGTGTCGCGCCCCGCGCGCGACGGATCGAAGCCGCGCGACGTGCCGTCCGGGATGTCTTCCAGCCGGCACAGGTACACGCTGTCCATCAGTGCCGTTCCGCGGCCCCCGCGGCGCCGGGCGGCGGACCGCCCGGTGCCCAGTTGTCGCGCTTCTCGAACAGGAACAGCTGCGACGCGTCGGCGCCGGCCGGTGCTTCGCGCGCGGTCCACTGTTCATCGTGCAAGTCCATGTCGGCGTCGTACTCGACATGGCAGCCCAGCGGGGAATTGAAGTACCAGAACCAGTTCGAGCCCATCTTGTGGCGGCCCGGGCCCCAGAACGACTGGTATCCCTTGTTGACGAAGCGCGATCCGGCCTGCATCACTTCGGTCGGGCCGCCCATGTGGAAGGTGAAGTGCTCGATGCCCTTCATGAACGGCGGGGTCTGGATCAGGAACAGCGTGTGGTGATCCAGCGTGCCGGCCGGGCGCAGGAACGGCCCGGCGCCGACCAGGCGGTCGGTGCATGCGAAGCCCAGCCGCTCGACATAGAATTTTTCCGCGCGCGGCACGTCCGGCACGAAATACACCACGTGCGACAGCGTGCGCGGCAGTGCCGGCGCGTTCTCATCGACGGCGACGACGTTCGGCTTGCGCTGGGGTGCCGCGCCGGGCGCGTTGATGGTTTCGGCGGGCATGTCCAGCGTGCGGCGCACGCTCACCTGGAAGCCGAGCACGAAGCCCATGTCGTCCAGCGCCTCGATGCTGCCGTCCGGCAGGCGTTTCACTTCACGGTCGCGGCCCAGTTCCTCTGCGATGGCGCCCAGCGCCGCCTGGTCGGCCACGCCGTAGATGGTCTTGCGCAGCATGCTGGCCGTTCCCATCGGCGGCGGCAGGCCGGCGTCGTCCTTGTGCGCCAGCACGATGGCGGTGCCATCCAGCGCCTCGAAGCGGCCGTTGCCGGCCGGGGCCAGGCCGTAGTCGGCCAGGTATTGCGCGCAGGCGGCGAGGTCGTCCACGCCGAAGACCAGCGCGTCGGGTCCGATGATGTTCATGATGTCTCCTGGTGAGTCTGGTTTTGGATTCGATATCGTTCGGGTTAGCCACCCCAAGTGCAGGATCCGGGGGCAGGAGGGAGTCCTGGCATGCATGCCAGGACCGTTGCGCAGGCGCGAAGCATGCTTCGCGAAATCCCTGCTCCACCCCGGCGGGGCGTAGTCGGGGTTTCAAGGAGCATCGCTCCTTGCCGACGTAGCGATACTGGCCTGCAAGCCAGTATTCCTCCCTGACCCCAGCCCTTCGCTGTTGGGGTGAATGCATGCGCTTTCAAACAGCCGTCCGTCCGCCCAGCGTCTCGGCCACCCAGTCCGCGATGTACGCGCCGGCATTGGCGGAGTTGTCGAAGCTGGAGTGCTGCACGCCGCCTTCGCGGTCCGTGAAGATCTTCAGTTCGCGCCCCGGGCTGTTGACAAGCTGGTCGTAGGTGCGCTGGGCCCAGTGCAGCGGGATCTGCGAATCCTTTTCGCCATGGGTGACAAGGAACGGCACGGTGATCCGGTCCAGCACGCCGTCGAGGTGCACGTTCTCGGCGATGCGCATGAAGTCGTCCATGTCCCTGGCGCCCCATACCCAGCGCACGTGTTCCCAGTAGTGCGGCACCGGGAAGCTGCCCTCTTTCGCCAGGCGGCGCTTCTGCACGTCGCGCCAGTCGTGGTTGGCGCCCCACACCACGCCGCAGGCGAAGCGCGGCTCGAAGGCCACCGCGCGCGGACAGTAGTAGCCGCCCAGCGACACGCCTTCCAGGCCGATGCGCTTGGGATCGACGTCGTCGCGGGTCTCCAGCCAGTCCACCACCTTCGAGGCCCAGCGTTCGCTGTCGAAGACCGCCGTCATGCCGTGAAGCCGCAGCGCCTCGCCGGTGCCCGGCTGGTCGATCACCAGCGACGACACGCCGCGCTGCGCCAGCCAGCGCGGCAGGCCGACGCGGTACTTCATCTCCTTGGTGGAATCGAGGCCGTTGACCTGCACCAGGATCGGCGCGGGGCCCTGCACGTTCTCGGCGCGCACGAGCAGTCCGGCGATGTGGCCGTCGCCGTAGGGAATTTCCACCCGCTCGCAGTTCTCGCCAGCCAGGCGGATGCCGCGGGCGAATACGTCGAGGAACCGCCCGTACAGCTCCACGCGACCCGGCGCGCCGTGCGCCTGCAGGCGTTCCGCCGTCAGGTAGTAGGTGGCGGCGCGGCCGTATTTGTCGCCGGCCGAGATCAGGCGGCCGCGCCGCTCGTCTTCCTCGGCCAGGCCGCACAGCTTGTCGGCCATGGTCGACCAGGTGGCACGGAAAGCGCGGGTGCCGTCGGCATCGGGCTGGCGCGCCGCTTCCTGCAGCGGCGCGCACATTTCCTCGATCTCGCCGATCCTGGCGCCCATTTCGATGGCCAGGTCGACCGACAGGTTCCACACATAGTTGGTCGGGAAGTACTTGAACATGCTGATTCCTTGTATTGATGATGGTGGCGGTGCGCCCTCGGCGGCGCGCCCTCGTCGGCGCGGCCGGCGGCGGCGCGGACAGGACGGCTGTCAGCAATATAAGGAAACGGCGCGGTGCCGAAAAATGGATTATTTCCATGCCAGCCATCCGCCGGATCGATACCTGGATCGATCCCTGGCGCGATCCCAGGCCTGAAGCGAGCCCTGCTGTGCAAAAAAGGCGACAGTAACTTGTTAAATGGCTACCCGATCACGAAAACAATTTGATGCCACACGGCAATTCCTCTATTGTTCCATCCGACACGGCCGCCGCCACCGACTTCGCGGCAAGACGAACAACACTGGATCAACGAATGAAACTCACACTGTTAGCCGCAGCGCTGCTCGGCACCCTCGGCGCTGCCCACGCGGCCGACCTCGGCAGCGAAAACCTCAGCATCACCGGCTTCGGCACGCTGGCTGCCGCGAAAAGCAATACGGAAGATGCCCGCTACACGCGCTCGAACCAGCGCGAAGGCACCGCCGGCACCACCACCATCGGCCTCGACTCCAACCTCGGCCTGCAAGCCACGTACAAGTTCTCCGACAAGCTGTCCGCCACCACCCAGATCCTGTCGCGCAAGTCGACCGGCGACAGCTTCACGACCGAGCTGGCATGGGCCTTCGTCAAGTACCAGGTCAATGACGATATCGCCGTGCGCGTCGGCCGCGTGGTGATGCCGACGTTCCTGATCTCGGACTACCAGAACGTGGGTTATGCGAACACGATGATGCGCCCGCCGACCGAGCTGTATGGCTCGAACTTCCTGGAAAACATCGACGGCGCCGACATCAGCTGGCAGCACAGCGTGGGCGAGACCACCTTCACCGTGCAGGCGGTGGGCGGCGTGGTGCGGGGCAAGGCCTACACGGCCCAGGACAAGTCGGTGGAACGCTTCCAGTCGCCGCACGCGGCGATCGCGTTCACCGCTGAACGCGGCCCGGTGCAGCTGCGCGTCGCCCACGTGCGCGGCAAGCTGACGATCGACGCCAAGGACTTGAACAAGCTGTCGGACGCGGTGGCCCATGCCGGCTTCGAGCAGTTCGCGAGCGACTTCAGCATGCGCGAGAAGAAAGTGATCTCGTTCACGTCCGTCGGCCTGATGGCCGACTGGAACAACATGGTGGTGCAATCGGAATACGGCATTCGCCGCGGGGTGGACAAGATGTTCCTGGCCGATGCGGACGCCTGGTACCTGATGGCCGGCTACCGCTTCGGCACGGTGCTGCCGTACTACTCGCACGGCAGCTTCAAGTCGAAGCCTTCGGTCAGCATTCCCGCCGGCCTGGCAGGCATTCCGCCGCTGTATGGCGCGATGTCTTCCATCCTGGCGCCGACCGGCCAGAAATCGGACACGCTCGGCGTGCGCTGGGACTTCGCCAAGTCGGCCGCGTTGAAGGTGCAGGTCGACCGCATCAAGCCGGGCGTGAAGAACGCCCTGCTGTCGGACGTGACCCCGGCAGGCGTGGGCAAGAAAGTCACCGTGCTCGCCGCCGGTGTCGACTTCGTTTTCTAAGGAACCATGATGAAAAAGACTGTATATATCCTGGTTGCCGCGATGTTCGCCGCCGGCGCGGTGCTCCCGGTCCGTGCGGAAACCGTGGTGATCGTCAGCGCCAAGAACCCGGCCACGCGCATGTTCTCCGAGCAGGCGGCCCAGTTCTTCCTCGGTAAATCGACGATGTTCACGCCGGTCGACCAGGCCGACGGCTCGGCCATCCGCAACGAGTTCTACAAGAAGGTGACGGACAAGGATGCCGCCCAGGTAAAGGCCATCTGGTCGAAGCTGGTCTTCACCGGCAAGGCCCAGGCGCCGAAGGAATTCAAGTCGAACGCGGAGGTGAAGAAGGCCGTGGCGGACGATCCGAAAGCCATCGGCTACATCGACAAGTCGGCCGTGGACGATACCGTCAAGGTCATCCTGACGCTGCAGTAAGCGTCACCCTGCAGTAAGCGTCCCTGCAGCAAGCGTCCCTGCAGCAAGCGTCACCCTGCAGCAAGTGTCACCCATCGCGCGCGCCTGGCACGCCTCAGGCACCGAACAGCTCGGCCAGCAGCGCGCGCAGCCACATGCTGGCACCGTCCTTGTGGTATTTGCGGTGCCAGTGCTGCTTCAGGTCGAATGGCGGTATCTCCAGCGGCGGCTCCAGCAGCCGGATGTCCGCCAGCTTGGCGAACGACTCGCCCACCGCCCGCGGCACCGTCGCCACCAGGTCGCTCGACGCGATCAGGAAAGGGATCGACATGAAGTGCGGCGTCGACAGCACCACCCTCCTCTCGATCTTTTGCCGGGCCAGGAATTGTTCGAACACTTCCTGGCTGCGCCCTTCCGCCTTGATCACGGCGTGCCCCATCCCCAGAAATGCATCGAGCGTGAACTGGCGCGCGCGGTAGGGGTGCCCCTGCCGCAGCAGGCAGATGAAGTCGTGCGAGAACAGCCGCTGCTGGAACAGGTTGCGCTGGTTCAGGTCGGGAAAGTAGCCGACCGCCAGGTCCACGTCGCCGCTCTCGAGCGCACGCGCCAGGTCTTCGGGCGGCATGCTGACCGAACTGATGGTGGCATCCGGCGCCTCGCGCTGCAGGCGGTCCAGCAGCTTGGGCAGGAAGGTCATTTCGCCGATGTCCGACAGCGCCAGCGTGAAGCGCTTGCGCGTGGTGGCGGGCTGGAAATCGCGGCGCGCCAGCACGTCCGTTTCCAGCCGCTGCAGGATGTCGCGGGTGGGCGCGATCAGGTCCAGCGCGCGCGGCGTGGCCTGCATGCCCTGCGTGGTGCGCACGAACAGCGGGTCGCCCAGCGCCGTGCGCAGCTTGTTCAGCGCCACGCTGACCGCCGGCTGGCTCATGCCCAGGCGCCGCGCCGCGCCGCTCACGCTCTTTTCCTCGAATACCGCCAGCGCCACCGGCAGCAGGTTCATGTCGAACGGTTTCACGGCCACCTCTCCATCCCGGTTACGCGCCTGTATTACACGTCTGTATTACGTTTTCGAATTCAGATTATGCAATAAATTCCATTTTCAGATAGTCCAGATTGCGTGATGATGGTTTCACGACGGGCCGGTCCAGGCCCGCGACCACACAAGGAGACGATCTTGCGCAACCTGATTGCCGGCAGCGCGCTGCTGGCCCTGTCCTTATCTTTTGCCTTTTCTTCCGCTCTGCATGCGGCCGAGCCGGTGCGGATCGGCGTCATCACTTCCCTCTCCGGCCCCGCCGCGCACAGCGGCGCGCAGATGAAGGCGGGCATCGACACCTGGTTGCGCCTGAATGGCGCCACCGCCGGCGGGCGCAAGATCGAAGTACTGTACCGCGACGACACCGGGCCGCAGGCCGACGTGGCCAAGCGCCTGGCGACGGAGCTGGTCAGCCGCGACAAGGCCGATATCCTGGCCGGCTTCATCTTCACGCCGAACGCCATGGCCGCCGCCAGCGTGGCCGACCGGGCGAAGCGCCCGCTGGTGGTGATGAACGCCGCCGCATCCGGCATCACCAAACGGTCGCCGTATGTCACCCGCACCTCCTACACCATCGCCCAGTCGGTGGTGCCGCTGGCCCAGTGGGCGTACAAGACGGGTTCGCGCAAGGTGTACTCGATCGTCGCCGACTACGCGCCGGGGCTCGATGGCGAGGAGTGGTTCGACAGGACATTCAAGGCGGCCGGCGGTGCGATCGTCGGCGCTGTGCGCGCGCCGCTGGCCACCGTCGACTACAGCGCCTACGTGCAGCGCATCAAGGACGCAAAGCCGGATGCCGTGCACGTGTTCCTGCCGAACGGCCAGCCGATGGTGTCGTTCATGAAGGCATGGCACGACAAGGGGCTCCACAAGGCGAACATCCGCTTCCTCGGCGGAGAAGGCTGGGCCGACCAGGACGTGCTGACCCAGGCCGGCGATGGCCTGCAGGGCATCTACACGGCGGGCTTCTACGCCTATTCGCGCCCGGGTGCGGACAACGAACGCTTCCGCGCCGCGTTCGCGAAGACCGTGAACGGCAAGTTCGAGCCGAATTTCCTGGCCGCTTCGGCCTATGACGGCATGGCGCTGATCGCCGCCACGCTGGCCAGGACCGGCGGCAAGACGGACGGGCCGGGCTTCATGAAAGCGGTAAAGGGCTACAGCGCACCCAGCCCGCGCGGCACGGTGACCATCGACGCCGCCACCAACGACATCGTGCAGACGATCTACATCCGCCGCATCGAGCGCCGGGGCGGCGCCTTCGTCGCCAGCGAAATCGACCGCTACGACGCGGTCAAGGACCCCGTCAAGAACTAAAGGAGACCACCATGACGCATTCTCACAATTTTCCACTGGACCGCTGGTATGTTGCCGGCTTCGACTGGGAAGTCGGCGACGCCCCGCTGGGCCGCACCTTCCTCGACCGCCCGGTCGTGCTGTTCCGCGATGCCGCCGGCAAGGTGGCCGCGCTGGAAGACCGCTGCTGCCACCGCGCGCTGCCACTATCCTGCGGGCGCGTCGAGGATGGCGCGCTGCGCTGCGGCTACCATGGCCTGCTGTTCGCCGCCGACGGCCAATGCATCGACGTGCCCGGCCAGGGCAAGATCCCGGCGAAGGCGCGCGTGGCGCCGTATCCGGTCGCGGTGGTCGACCAGGTGGTGTGGATCTGGATGGCCAGCCAGCCAGGGGGCCAGCCGGACTGCGAACCGCCCCGCGTGCCCGCGCATGCCGATCCCCGCTACCGCTTCAAGGGCGGCGCGTTCCACTACCAGGCGCCGTACCAGCTGATCCACGACAACCTGCTCGACCTGAGCCACGTGGGCTACGTGCACACGAAAACCATCGGCGGCAACGCGCGGGTGCACATGGAAGCACCGACCAACGTGGGTGCCGACGGCGAGCATGTGCGCGTGGTGCGCCACATGAAGGCTTCCCAGCCGCCCGCCACCTACACGGCGGCCTGGCCATTCAAGGGGCTGATCGACCGCTGGCAGGAGATCGATTTCCATGTCAGCCACCTGCACATCTTCACCGGCGCGGTCGATGCCGGCGCCGAACCGATCGACAATCCGGAGCGCGGCGGTTTCCACATGCGCGGCTTCCACGGCATCACGCCGGAAACGGCGACGACCTCGCACTACTTCTGGACGATGGCCGCGTCGAGCCACCCGGAGCAGCCGGACAACCTCGATACCGTGCACCAGCAGACCGCCGACACGTTCGAGGAGGACCGCGTGATCATCGAAGCGCAGTGGCGCAACATGCAGCGCTTCGCGCAGCCGCCGATGGTCGATATCCACGTGGATGCGGGCGCCAACCGCGCCCGCCGCGTGATCGCCCTGCTGAACGAAGGCGCCACCCGATGAAGGCCGTCATCCGCAGCATCGTGCATGCCACGCCCGAGGTGAGGATCCTGGAACTGGCGGCGGCGGATGGCGGCGCCCTGCCAACCTACGAACCGGGCGCGCACCTGGACGTGACGCTGCCGGGCGGGATCACGCGGCAATACTCGCTGTGCTGCGCCGTGCCGTCGCCGGAGCGGTACCGGATCGCCGTCAAGCGCGAGCCGCAGTCGCGAGGCGGTTCGTCATGGCTGCACGACGTGGCGGCCGAGGGCGCTCATGTGGAGATCGGCACGCCGCGCAACGCGTTCGCGCTGGTCGACGAGGCGCCGTCGCACCTGCTGTTCGCCGGCGGCATCGGCATCACGCCGGTGCTGTCGATGGCGCATGCGCTGGCACGGCGCGCGGTTCCCTTCCGGCTCGCTGTCTTCGCCCGCGCGGCCGGGCTGGTGCCCTTCGCGGATGAACTGGAAGGCTCGCCGCTGGGACCTTTCAGCAGCGTGCACTGCGCGCTGGGGCCCGAGGAAACCGGCGAGCGCATCGACGCGCTGCTGGCCGCCGCACCGGATGGCACGCACGTCTATGCCTGCGGACCGGCCGCGTTCATGGATGCCGTCACCACGCGGGCCGTGGCGCGGTTCGGGGCGGATGCGGTGCACACCGAATCGTTCGGCGCTCCGGCGCCTGCAGCCGGCGACCGGCCGTTCATCCTGCGCCTGCTGCAAAGCGGCCGCGAGGTCCCCGTGCCGCCCGACCGCAGCGCCCTTGCCTGCCTGCAGGACGCGGGCGTGGACATCGAATCGTCGTGCGAGGTGGGCGTGTGCGGCACCTGCCTGACCCGGGTGCGCGGCGGCGAAGCCGATCATCGCGACAGCTACCTCACCACGGCCGAGCGGGCCGGGTGCTTCCTGCCTTGCGTGTCGCGGGCCAGGACGCCGGTCCTGGAAATCGATCTTTGACCAGCGTTGCGGGCCCGCGCCAGTCCCGACGCCTGGACGGGTTGGCGTGCCTCGGCAATTGCCGGCGGCTTCGGGCTGATGGCCGGGCGCTTGACTCACCGCATGACGTGAGGTCGCACTCGTCTTCATCAAATTCGGTTAGTTGCAAATTTTGGCCACCGCCAGGGCGGCGGTGGATGGCCGACTGCGGCCCGTTCGGCGATCAGGGCAAGCTGCGCAGCTCGACAAGCGCGCGTGGCCTGACCGCCGGGCACCCAGGAAAAAACGGTGACAGTCACCATTAAAATCGCAACATTTCCTGGAAAATGGTGCCTGTCACCGTTTTTGCTGCAACGTTTCCCGGAAAATGGTGCCTGTCACCGTTTTTCGCTTCGCGTCGCCCGTCAGATCCACTGGTCGTTGGCGACGGTGCGTGCGCTCTCCCCGCCATCGCCCGTGTTGAGCACGCCACGCGGCTCGATCAGCAGCAGCTTCACTTCGCCGATGGCGCAGGGCTTGTGTTCGACGCCTTTCGGCACCACCGCCATCTGGCCGGCGCGCAGCACGATCGGCCCGGGCGGCGCATCCGCCCCGCGCAGCTCGATCCTCAGCTCGCCGTCCAGCACGATGAAGGTTTCATCGGTGCCGGCGTGGCGATGCCAGTCGAAATCGCCCGCCAGCCTGACGACCTTGAACTGGTAGTCGTTCATCTCGGCCACCACGCGCGGTTGCCAGTAGCCGTCGATGAGCGCGATCTTGCCGGCCAGGTCGATGGCCTTGCCCTGGCCGCGAACCGCCGCCGCTTCCCTGCCGTGTGCTTCGATGGACATCGTTATCTCCCCTGAGTGGATAGAGGACGGAGATTACGCCGGCAGCCGTGGCCAGTCTTGAACGTTCGTGTGCAGGCTGTGCATGCCCGCATCGCGCATGTAGCGCAGCCAGCGCCCCGGCGTCTGGCCATAGGCCTTCACGAAGTGGCGCGTCAGGTGGCTCTGGTCGGCGAAACCGGTGGCGACCGCCGCATGGACCAGCGGCACGCCGCCGAGGAGCATGCCGCGGGCCGCGTCGAGCCGCCGCATCGTCAGGTAGCGGTAGGGACTGGTGCCGAAGAACATGCGGAAATCGTGCGACAGGCTCCAGCCATCGCGGCCGGCCGCCGCTTCCAGCTCGGCCAGCCCCATGTGCCGGCCAATGCTGGCACGCAGGTAGTCGCGGGCCCGGCACGCCGCGGCGAAATCGCCCTTCCTGGCTGGCATCGGCATGCCGGTCACCGCCGCCAGCGCCCGTGCCACTTCCGCGATCGCGCCGTGCTGTTCGAGCGGATCGATGGCATGGCCGGCCTGCCGCAACAGCGCCTGCGTTGCGGCGACGAGCCGCGGATCCGCGGAAATCCCGCTCTCCAGGAACGGCAGCGGGCGCCCGCCCAGCGCCTGCTGCACGAGCGCGGGTTCGACATACACCATGCGGTAGCCGAATCCCTGTTCGGTGCCGGCCTGCCCGTCGTGCGGCTCGTCCGGATGCAGGACCATCACGTTGCCGGGCAGCCCGTTGCGCAGGCTGCGCCGGTAACGGAAGTTTTGCACGCCGGCGAGCGTGGCGCCGATCGCATAGGTATCGTGGCGGTGCATCGCGTAAGCCTTGCCGCCGAAGAACGCTTCGAGCCGCTCGACGCCGTCGACCGGCTGGGTGCACCGGACCCAGTCGGGCCTGGCCTTTTTCATGTCCGCCCTCCTCTTGCCTTGTATGCTGGACCGTCGACCGTCAATCCTGCAGCACGCCCCACGACTCGCACAGGCCGCCATGAGGCGCTGCCAGCTTCGTCAGGGAATCCTGCATGGACATCGCCAGTTCGTAGCTCAGCATCGCCCGGCGAACGACCCGAACATGGCCTTCGCCGCTAGCACCGGGGACGTAAGCCTCCACGGTGGCGAACCGCTGCGTCAGGGTTTCCATCAGTTCCGGCGATGGCGGCCAGGTGTCGAAATCAATGTTGAAATCGATGTCCACCTCCCGCTCGAAGTCGAAGGACGCAGCGTCCAGCCGTCGAAATACGTCGCCATCGGCATCATCGGGCCAGACACGCTGTGGTGCAATATCCATGCATTTTCCTGTCGTTCGAATGTGCGAACGGACCGGGTCGCCAGCCGTCGCGTAGGGATTGGTAAAGCGTGCAAAGTCCGGTAGCGGCAGAAAGCGGCCTGTCGTAGCGACCGTTCTCTCTAGATTCGAACCGTCCACCGAAGGTGTCAGCCGCCCCTGGTCACACCATTGATGGCCGCGAATCAGCTTTCCGGGTCGTAGAAGAACTCGCGAAGCTCTTGCGCACAACGGCACGCCTCGGCGATCCGTGCCGCCCATTGGATGGCATCGTCCCTGGACGGCAGTTCAAGTACGCAGAATCCTCCATCGAACTCCCTGGTCTGCGGATAGGTCCGGGTTTCGCAGCTCCCATCGGCCGATACCATCAGGGATGCAACCTCGCTATTGATTCCGCCGCCAAAAACATAGGCTCCCGCCGCCTTGGCTTCCCGGATTACCGCGCGCGATGCCTCGCTCACGGCGGGCATCTCCTCGGCCGGAACCTGCATCGCATTCCCCGGGAAAGAAATCAGAAACTTGGTCATGGCCACTCCTCAAAGTTGTATGACGAAAGTCGAGATGGAACACCGGCAACGGGAACGGTCGCTACGCACGAGCATCCCAGGGCAGTGTGAGCCGGCCGAAGTTGCAAATGGCCGGGTCACGGTCACGGACGTACATTTCGTCGAACGGCCAGCCGGTTCGCCCGATATCGTCTTCCAGATAGAAGCGCAGGAAGTGCGCCAGGCTGGAGGCAACGACATACGAGCCGGCATCCGCATTGTCCAGCGTCTCGACGAAGAGTACGGGATCGCTTCCGGCGCATTCATCCTGGATCGCCAGTACATAATAATTTCCGCAGCCATCGCCGGCCACCGGAATCCATCCCTTCATGCGCCAACCCGAAAAGAGCGCCCAGAAGAACTTCATGTCCAGATGCTCCTCCCTGGTACCAAAACCGAACAGTCCGCCCGGTCCCGCGCACAGCCCATTGGCGATATGAAGCCACTGCGACAGATCCGATGGCAATTCACTCCCCAGCATGGCCCGCAGTGCCGCAGCTCCGGCAGTGTCGATACCTTGCAGCGGCATATATCCAGGTGGACGGGGCGACCGATCCAACAACTCGCGAATCTCGTTCCAGTCAGCGAACATACATCCTTGTACCGGTGATCTATCGAAGGGCGAATGAGCCAGGCTCGCGGTTCAGCCGAGCGGCGCCTCATTAATGCTTCGGGCGTTCATCACTGCCCGGTCGCTATCGGCCACATGGATCGTCATCGCATATCGAGCGCTTCCCGTGATTAAGCCATGCGTTAGGCAATCCGCCTGGCGATACCGATTGGCAGCTCCGCCGGAATCCATTTCAGCTGTTGCTCCAATTGGAGGCCGGCCGGCTTGTGCTTCGCGTTCTTCCACACACCGCCGCCCTGCAGCCATGTGGTCCGATAACGTTCGACACCGGCCTGCGTCGAGTCTTCGTAGCCGAACTCGCATCCACAGCAAGGACAAAGGTCGAACAGTGGAGTATGTCCATCCTCGCCCCATGGTGGTTCGTCCACAGGTGCGCCGCAAACATGGCAGTGATACATAAGGGCTTTCCATAGCAAGCAAACTCATCCAGGATCGTACACGCTTCCGACCGATGGCTCCAGGATCCTACGCGGGCTGTTTTCGCAGCCGGTTCAATCCAAATGCCGCCAGAAGGCCAAATGGCCAGCACGCGATGAGCACGCCTTCCCAGCGGTTCCAGTCCCGGTACGTTTCGTACGAATGATGCTTGCCTGTCTTACCGCAGTACGGACCATCGACGCAAGGCTTGTATGGGGCGTCTGGATACGTTATCAATCCATAGAAAAACACCGCCAGGCAACAGGCTACGATGGCAAACGACAGTGCCTGCAGCTTGAAATGCCTTCCCTTGAATAGCCAATCCTGTACGCTTTTCATCTTGCCTTTTCCAAGTTGCATAGCCGCTTCCGGTCCATCATCAAGCAGGAGGAATCAGCGATCGGGAACAACATAAGGCAGAACCCGCTTCTGGAACATCGCTTCGCGTTGTTCGGACAAATGCCGCGTCAGTTCGACCAGTGTTCCCATTTGCGCGGACTGAACCAGGCCGGAGATACGAAAACCCACCCGCAGCTTCGCGATGATCACCGGATTGTTTACCACGGAATGTCGAGAGCGGATGCACCACGCGCCCTGCGTCGATGCATGACGCTGGACGGCTTGCAACAGCGATGTATAAACGCCTTTCCTTCGATGCGCTGGCATGACACCGCTATTGGCCATATAAAGGGAATTGTCGTGCTCCATCCAGCCATAGGTCCACCCGACCAGCTGGTCGCCGTCATAAGCACCCAGCCTGTAAATGGAAACAGTGCCCCGTGCCGGGAAATCCACGTCGGTGCGCTCGGAAGCCAGTACAGAACCCAATTCGGCCGAAACCTGCTCGATATCGGCAAAAATGAGTTTCTGGAGCGATGAGAAATGCGGCTCCGGGAATTTGTCGGTGTACCGGATTTCAATGGATGGCATCTTGTTTTCTCGAAGTAGTTGTATCCGCTGCCGTCCAGTATATGCCATGGGAATTCGCCGGTTCAATGCGCGGCGAGCCGGACATGTCCGTGGCACGACCGGCCGCCGCATCCGCGGACGATCCCGTCCAGCGTGCAATTTCACCACGTTTTTTTTCTCCCCGTCGTGCTATCGTAATCCGACGCCATTCCGCGACGGGGCGGCACCCTGTCAGGCCACTCAACCAACGAGGGACACCATGCTGCAGACCAGGTGCGTCAACCCACTGCTTTTGCTGGCCCTCTCGACCGTTCTCGCAGGCTGTGGCGGCGACGGCGACCAGGGCGCCAAGGGCGATCCTGGCGCGCCCGGCACCCCGGGCGCCAATGCCGACGCCATCGCCACCATCGGCGAGGGCGCCATCATCATCGACGGCGCGGCCGCCGGCGATCCGAAGGAAAGCATCTACGTTCGCAAGGCCGGCCATGGCCCGAAGGTCATCGTCCTCGTCCCCGGCAATAACACGTCGGGCGCCACGTTCGACGGCATGATGGGCTTCTTCCGTTCCATCGACGCGCTCAATGACGCCTATACCGTCTACACCTTCGATTACCGCGGCAGCGGCAAGTCGAGCTACAACCGGAAGATCACGTCGCTGAAGGATTTCGCCGCCGATTTCGACAAGGTGATGAACAAGATCGCCAACTTCCCGACGTCCGGCGTCACGCTGGTCGGCTACTCGATGGGTTTCGGCACCGCGCTGGAAATGGTGATTGCCAATCCCGGGCGCTACGCGAATGTCGTCAGCCTGGCGGGGATCGGCACGCGCGGCGTCCGTGTCGGCTTCAACGCGGGCCAGGCCGGCACCGATGCGGCCGGCCATTCGTGGGCGAACGGCGACTGGGTCACCGTCGCGAACGATGCCGCCGGCCTGGCCGGTACGGAGTTCCAGCAGCGTTCCTGGCAGGGCGACCAGCGCACCTACGCCAATGTGCAGGCCACCTGGGACGCGGTGGTCTACAACGATGTCCTGAAATACGACATCAGCAAGGCATTCACGCCTGCGGCGGTCACCGATCCCGCGTTCCGCGCATCGCCGAACTACGGCAATTCGCTGCTCGACGGCTTCACCATCCAGTACATGCCGGAATCGCTGTACTACTCGCACAAGTTCAATGTCTCGCCCGTCAACGTGGTCAAGCCCGCACCGAATGCCGACGGCAGCGTGGTCACCATCCCGGGCGACGCCCGCCTTGGCGCGCTGTTCAACGGCAAGCGAGCGATGCTGGTGAAGGCCACGACCAGTCTCGCCACCTGGCGCGGCGACCAGGTCATCTACGACAACTACACCGCCACCTCGAAGTACGATCTCAAACGGGCGGGCGCCAGCGTGACCGCCGTGATGATCAATCCGGACCAGGGCTTCGACCATGGCTTCCCGGTCGCGAGGCCGCTGGAAACGGTGCGGCTGATCGACGCTTTCGTCAAGGGCGATGTTTCAGCGGCCGGTGCGGCGGGCGCGCTGGGCGGCGCCGGCGTGGCCGTTTATCCGAATGGGGAAACGGCCTGGGAAACCGATACCTTCACCGGCTTCTGAGGGAAGCTCCGACAGAAGCGGAAGTGCCTGGGCAGGCGGAGGCGTCGACCAACCGGCGCCCTGCCCACCCTCTTACCTGAACAGGTCGACTTCCTGCCGCTGCACGATCTCGGCCGAGTTGAAGCCCACGCCCAGCGCCACCTTGCCCGCCGGGGCGATCCACTTGTTCCCCTTGTCATCCCAGTACGACAGCAGGCGACGCTCGACGGGAATCGTCACCACCTGCTCGCCGCCAGCCGGCAACTGGACCCGGGCGAAGCCCACCAGCTTCACGGCAGGCGTCTCCACCGGCCCCGGCAAGGCGCCGCTGTACACCTGCACCACGGTCGATCCGGCGCGCGCACCGGTATTCTTCACGCGCACCGACACCGTGGCCGCCACGTCCGCAGGCCCGCTTTGCCCGCCCTGCCCGCCACGCACTGCCCGGACACCCAGGCCATCGAGGCTGAAAGTGGAATACGACAGGCCGTAACCGAACGGGAACAGCGGCTTCTGGCCATGCCTGTGCAGGTAGCGGTAGCCGACGAACACGCCTTCGTCGTAGCGCACCGTGCCGCCGCCGGCATACGGCCGCGGGCCCTGGCGTTCATCGGCCAGGAACGACACCGGCAGCCGGCCGCCCGGTTCCGCGTCGCCGAACAGCACGTTGGCGATCGCCGTGCCGGAGGCGGAACCGGGATACCACATCTGGACTACCCCTTTGACACGCGGCAGCCACGGAATCTTCACCGCGCCGCCCGTGTTCAGCACCACGATGGTGTTCGGGTTGGCGGCGGCCACCGCTTCCACCAGCGCATCCTGGTCGGCCGGCAGCGCGTAGTTGTCGCGGTCCATTTCCTCGCCCGTGACCTGGTTGACGAACACCACGGCGACCTCGGACTTCTTCGCCAGCGCCACGGCGTCCGGAATCATCGAAGTACCCTGCCATCCCAGCTGGATGCGCGGCCCCGTGAAGGCGCCGCGCGACGAGTACGCGACCTCGATGCGTACCTTGCGGCCCTTCTCCATCCGTACCACGCCATGCAGTGGATAGGTGTACGGACCGGAACCGGGGAAGCCGTCGGCGGTGGAGCGGGCGCCGTCGATGACGGCATTGCCGTCGATCGTCACCTTCACCGCGCCGCTGACGGAAGCGGCCAGCCGCACCGGGCCATCCTTGTCGGGCGTGTATTCCGTGACCCATTTCGCGGACCATTTCGCCGGCATCGCCATCGACGGCTTGCCCTTGATGTCGATTTCCTTGACGGTATCCTCGCCCAGGGCAGCGCCGCTGAAGTCCTCGCTGCCGAAGTACCGCACCTGCCAGCCCGGCTTGCCGTGTGGCGCCACCAATGCCACGGGCGGCGCGAAGATGCCGCCATCGGCGGACATCGACGGCAGCACCACGTCGCCCAGCGAACCCTGGGCATGGGCCACTTTCGCGCCGCTGCCCGCCTTCGCCGCGATCGCTTCGAGCGGGGTCGTGAACTGGCCCGGATCGACGAAGGTCGACCACATCACGCCCGTCACCGCCTCCTTGCCGGCCGGGCCGATGACGGCGACCCGGCCGCCACGGCGCAGCGGCAGCACGCCGCCCTCGTTCTTCAGCAGCACGGTGCCGCTTTCCGCCACCCTGACCGCGAGCGCCTGGTGCGCCGGCGTCGTCACCACGGCGGCCGGCGTATCGGTCACGGGGCGGTCGAACGTGCCCGTCGAGAACAGCGCCCACAGCATGCGGCGCGCCGCGTCGTCGAGGCGGCTGGCCGGGATGCGGCCATCCCTGAATCCTTCGGCCTTGCGCAGGAACGGCTGCAGCGACCAGGAATCGATGCCGGCGTTGAATTGCGCGATGCCGTCGGCGCCGCCCATGAAGTCGGTGGCCATGTAGCCCTGGAAGCCGTGCCGCTTGATCTGCTCCAGCAGCGCGGCGTTTTCCAGCATGTAGGTGCCGTTGACTTTCGGGTAGGAGCCCATCAGGGCACCGATCCTGGTCTTCTCCACCAGGTAGTGGAACGGCAGGTCGTACACTTCGCGCAGCGCGCGCTGCCCCACTTCCACGTTCATCGTCAGCCGCTCGCGTTCCGTGTGGTACACCGTGTAGTGCTTGGCCATCGCGATGGTGCCTTCGCCCTGCATGCCGGACGCCACTTCCGAGCCCAGCACGGCATTGACGAGCGGGTCTTCGCCGAACGATTCGGTCAACCGGCCGGACAGGCCGTCGCGCGCCACGTCGACCGTGGGGCCGAGGATCACGTTCCAGCCCTTGCCGCGCGCCTCGACGGCGATCGCCTTGCCGTACTCGCGCGCCAGTGCCGCGTCGAACGTGGCGCCCAGCGCCAGCGGCACCGGGAACGCCGTCACGCCCTTGTCGCCGCGCAGGCCGGCGGACGCATCGACCCGGGTCAGCGGCTGCACGCCCAGCGGGGCCAGCGGCGCATACTCGACGGGGTCGACGCCGCTCACCAGCGCCACCTTCTGTTCGAAGCTCATCGCCTTCAGCAGCTGGGCGGCGCGTACTTCGGGCGCCTGCGTGGCATCGCGCCATGGTTGTGCGGCAGGCCCGGCCGCCTGGGCAAGCGCCGCCATGCTCGCGAATGCCAGTCCCACGTGGAGGGCCACGCCACTGCGCAACAGTTTTGTACTCATCGTCTCGTCTCGTTGTGTTGTCATGAAAGTCACTGCAGGACCGCGCTCGGCAGCCTGCGAATATACAGCCAGCCCAGCGCGGTGGTGAAGCCGACCGCCACCGTCAGCGTGAGGAACAGCGTGGCGGGGCCGCTCTCGATCAGCAGCGGCGTGCCCAGCGCCGCCACGGCGGCCAGCATGCGGGTGAAGAAGGTGGTGGCGCCCTGCGCCGTCGAACGCAGCAAGGTGGGGAACAGTTCCTGGCTCCATACCTTCCACATCGATTCGCCGGCGAACGCGCCGCCGATGCCCTGCAGGATCTGCCAGGCCGCCAGCGAGTACACGTTCACGCCGAACAGGATCGGCATCAGTTGCCCGGCCACCGCCAGCACGCCGCCCAGCACGAACCAGGTCATCCGCGACGGCAGGTCGACGGTGCGCATGAACAGGATCGCGCTGGCGAACGACACCACCAGCTGCGCCGTATTCACCAGGCCCGCCGTGGAGACGGAGGTGCCGGCCACCTCGGTGTACAGCAGCGTGCCGAACTGCCCGCCCGTGTTGGCGGCCAGGTTGAACACACCATAGAACAGCCCCAGCGCCACGAACGGTCCGATGTAGCGGCGGCCGAACAGCTGGCGGATGCTCCCGGCATCGAGCGCCACGCCGTCCGTTGCGGCCTTCGCATCGGCGCGGGCCCGCGTCCATTCGCCCGACTCGGGCAAAGTGGCCCGCAATGCCAGCACCAGCAGCGCCACCAGCAGCACGTGCGCCCACATGATCCGGCCACCCAGCTCGCCGAACCCGCCGACGAAGATCTGCAGCACGTAGGTGGTGCCGATCGCCGCCATCCACAGCACGTGCGAGAAGGCGATCAGCCGGCCCTTGAAACCGGGCGGCGCTTCCTCGGCGATCATCGCCATCGAGACCGGCAGGTCGGCGCCGATGCAGAAGCCGACGATGACCGTGCCCGCGACCAGCACCGGGAGCGACGGCGCCAGCGCCAGCATGGCCGTGCCGAGCGCCAGCCCGACCATCGTGGTGGTGAACACGCGGCGCCGGCCGAAGCGGTCGCCCAGCCGGCCGCCGACCAGCGCGCCGATGGCGAACAGCGCCGTCAGCAAGGCGGACAGCTGGCCGATGTGCCCCAGCGACAGGCCGAAGTGATCCTTGTACAGCACCAGCGCGCCGCCGCTCGTGATGATCGCCGCGGCATCCAGGTAGGACGCCATGCCCGCCAGGATCGCCACGCGCCAGGCCGGACGGGGCAGGTCGCGCAGGCGCGGCACGGGAATGGTTTCGACTTTCATGCGCCCTCCCCCGTCGATGCCGCATCCGCCACGCCATCCGGCCGGCCCAGGCCGCGGGCCCGGAACAGCCAGGCGGGCGAGCAGCTCCACGCGTGGCAGTAGCTGTTGGCATGGATGTCGCCATACGGCGACGCCAGCGGATCGGCCGGGTCGAACGCTTCCCAGAAGGTGTCGGCGCCGGCGTCGAGCATTGCGCCCCAGTACGAGCGCACGAGGCCGAGGGCCTCGTCTTCCATGCCGCACGCCAGCATCGCCTCGGCGATGTAGTGATACGCGTACGGGGTGATCGGCCGCACCGCATGCGGATCGGCCAGCGCGTTGCGCAACGCCGCCTGCGCCACCTCGCGCGACTCGGGTATGCCGGCCAGCACCAGCCAGGCCTGTGCCGCGCACGATACCTGCTGTTCCGGCCCGCTGGTATAGACACCGCGGCCGGCATCGAACAGTTGCGCCCGCGCAGCGGCGGCCATGCCGTCGACCAGCGGGCCGTAGTGGGCGACCTCCTGCGCGCACTCGAGCCGCTCCGCCAGGGCCAGCATGCGGCGCAGCGCGAAGACGATCACGCCATGGGTCGCGGCACTCTTGTCCAGGCCGAAGGCCCAGTCGATGAAGCACCAGGTTTCGCCCGTGTCGTGGAACAGCAGCGTGTCGTCGAGCCGGGCCAGCAGGCAGTCGACCTGGCGCCGCGCCACCGGCCACAGTTCACGGCCGCAGGCCAGGTCGCCGGTGGCGTCCACGTATTCCTGCAAGGTCACGCAGAACAGCGCCGCGTAGTCGAGCGTGGTGGTGTCGCCGTAGGTGGGCTCGGGGCGCTCGTACACGCAGCCGTTCACCAGGCCGTCGGAACGGGGCAGCCCGGCGAACAGGTACAGGCAGCGCTTGACGACATCGTCGGCGCGCAAGGTCGCGTAGCTGGCCAGCGCCTGTAGACGCAGGTCGCCCACCCAAAGCCGCCGGTCGCGGCGCGGGCCATCCTCGAACGCCGTCTGCAGGCAGTCGCGCAGCGTGCGCTGGGCAACCAGGTCGACCTGGCGGATCCATTCCGGATAGGTCGCCGGCAGCTCCACCGGTTCCGTGCGGGCCGACGTGACGGCATGCGCCGTCATCGCCTCGAAGCGCACGCCGAAGCGGCGCGACGCGGCCAGCACCTCGACCCTGACATAGCGGAAGGCGTGCCGGCGCGGCACCCGGAACAGCGCCGGCAAGTCGTCGACGGTGACGATTTCCTCCGGCAGCCAGGCCGCGCTGATCCAGCCCGAGTACGGATACAGGGGCTCGGCCACGTCGGTCGGCACCTCGCCGAACGTCAGCCGCAGGCGGATCGGGCTGTCGGCCACGCTGCCCACGGGCACGGCGCGGAAGGACAGGTAGCCGGTCAGGTGTTCGCCGAAATCGGCGATGAACGCGCTGCCCTCGGCCCAGCCGCGCCGCGCCAGCTCACCGCCATCGGCCAGCCGGCGCATGGCGTGGCGCAAGGCCAGGTCCGGCCGCGGCTCCGCCTCGACCAGCGCCACCGGCGGGATGGCGCGCTCGTTCAGGGCGGGAATCAAGGCCTGCGCCGTGCGCAGGTATGCTTCGACGGGGGCGCCGGCCGGCAGGTTGATCCGCCGCGCTTCCTCGGCCGCGTTGGCCTGGGCGATCTGTTCCGGACTTGGTTTCATTGCTCTCCTTGTTGGTTGCAGGGGGCTTACCAGCGCTTGGTCAGGCTGGCCGAAATCACGCGGCCCAGCGGGTTCGCGGCGGCGGCGTCGAAGCCGAGGATCGAGCCGCCGGTGTAGAACACGGGCGGGTTGCGGTCGAACAGGTTGGTCACGTCGATCGCCAGCGTGGTGTTGCCCAGCACGGCGCCGTCCTTGAAGTTCCAGGCGAAATGGCCATCCACCGTGTTGAAGCTGGACACCCGCTGGACCGGCGTGACGCCCGTGTTGCGGTAGCTGCCGACGTGATTGGCGAACAGGGCGGCACTGAAAGCGCCGCGTACCAGGCCAGCCTGCAGCCGCACCTTGTCGCGCACCGAGTAGTTCGTGTTCAGCAGCTCGATGGTTTCCGCCACGCCCGGCACGTTCTGGTCGAACTTGAGCATGCGCGTACCGGCGATCCCGAAGTTCCACTGGCCGGCACTGTTGCGAAGGCGGTATTCGACGTTGTAGTCGATGCCCTGGATCGTCTCGTCGGCAAAGTTCTGCCGGCGCAGGTCGTAGATCGCCAGCGGCAGGCCCACGTCCGGATAGATCAGGCCATCGTGGCGCAGGCCGGCCAGCAGCGGTTCGACAGTGGAACGCCATTGCGCGTCGGTGGCGCCGGCGGGACGCAGCGTGCGGTACCGGTCGTAGGCGCCGATCGGATTGAACAGCGGTCCGAAGGTGGGGAACGTGATCACATCCTTGTAGTCGATGCGGAAATAGGTCAGGCCCACCTTGAAGCCGCCCAGCAGCTCGGGGCCGAGATCGAGGCCCATGCTGTAGGTGTTGGCCTTCTCCGGTTTCAGGTTATTGCCGCCGGCCAGCCACACCGCGTAGTCGGACGGCCCCGCAGTGCTGCAGCCGAGGTGCTGGCCGGGCAGGCAGTCCGCACGGATGGCGCGGCTGTCGATCGCGCTCGGCGCGTCGGCCAGGCTGGGTGCGTGGAACGAGCGGCCGGCGGAGAATCGCACCTTGGCGCCGTCGGCAACCGTCCAGGTGGCGCCCACCTTGGGATTGGTGGTATTGCCCACGTCGCTGTAGCGGTCATGGCGCGCGGCGACCGACAGGTCCAGCTTCCGGACGCCGGGGATGCCGTTCGCCTCGCCCAGCACCGGGAAATACAGTTCGCCGAAGATGAAATCGTCATCGCGGGTCCCGATCGACGTGTACGGCGCGGCGGTGAAGTCGCCGCCGACCGGACCGGCCGACGTCAGGCCTTCCATTTCCTCGCGCCGAGTGCCGGCGCCCAGCGCCGCGCGGGCCTTGCCGCCGCCCATCTGGAACAGCGGGCCATCGAGCTTGACCTGCGCTTCCTTCAGGGTATGCCGCGCGTTGTAGCGGGTGACGAAATTGCCGATCTGCGAGAGCACGCCGGCGCTGGTCTGCGCGCCGATGCCGGTCGGATTGAACGTGCCGTTGGCTGCGGCGCTGATCGCCAGGGCCTGGTTGATGCCATGGTTGTTGACGTCATCCTTCTCGATCCCGTAGTTGAACTCGACCTTGGCGCTCCAGTCGTTCGGCAGTTGCACGTTGGCGCCCGCCACCAGGCTGCGCGTGCTGGTGGTGATGCGGTTCGTGAACGCCGCGCCGAAGTCCGCGGCCGGGTTGTACGTCACCGACTGCGGCGCCCCCGCTTCGGCACCGGCCAGCGGCAGGTAGAACGGGCTGCTGGCCGGCACGGTGAGCGACAGCCCGCCACTGGTGACACCGCTGCCGGAAACCCGCGAATCGAGCCGGCGCCCCGAGTACAGGAAGCTCGCATACAGCTCGGTGGACTCGCCCACGTCCTGGCGCAGGCTGAAGTAGGCCTGGTCACGGTGCTGCGCCGGATACAGGTCGTTGCCCCGGTTGGTTTCGCAACGCGTGGCCGCGCCCGGACCCAGCGGGCCGCCGGCCACGATGGGATAGTTCACGCCGCCCACTGTGGCCGTGCCCGGCGTGCAGCTGGTCGAGCGCGCGTCGGCGCCGCCCCAGCGCCGCTGGTCGGCTACCGCGTATGGGCGGGCGAAACCGTCGAGCGCGGTATTTTCGGAGCGTTCGATGGCGGCCAGCGCATGCCCGCCATCCCATTTGTGTCCGACCAGGTGGCTGAAGTTCTTCGTGCGGTAACCGTCGGCGCTGCCGAAGCGGACCTTTGTCTCGGCACCGTCGAAGCTCTTGCGCGGCACGAAGTTGATGACGCCGGCGACCGCGTCGGACCCGTAGATGGCCGAGCCGCCGTCCGCCATGACCTCGACCCGTTCGAGGATCGACGTGGGGATCGCGCCGGCGTCCGGTGCCGTCTGGTTGATGCCGGCACCCGGCAGGCGGTGGCCGTCGAGCAGCACCAGCGTCAGCCCGCCGCCGCCGTTGCCCACGCCGATGCCGTGGATGGCCGGCTGGTCGACGAAGTTGGCCTGGTTCTGGCCATTGTTGATGCCCGACGCGCTGAAGTTGTTCATCTCCGGCACGGAGCGCAGCAGCTCGGTGGAGGTGGTCGCGCCGGTAGCGGCGATGTCTTCGCGGCGGATCGTGGTCACGTCCGAGCCCACCGCGGCCACGCCGCGGATGCTGGTGCCGGTCACGGTCACCACGTTCTCGGGCTGCACGGCCTGCTGGGCCGCCGCGCCGCCGATGACGCCCGCGAGGCCGCAGATCGCCAGCGCGATCCTCGTCATGCGCATGCCGGGAACGCGGTGAATGGGGTGTGCTTGCATTGCCTGTCTCCTTGAATTGATCTGGTATGAAACTGGTGTTGGTCTGCTTGTTGCCTTGAATGGCGGATTGCATGGCGCAGCAGTGCCGTGCGCGGCGGCGCGGGCCGTGCGCATCGGGCTTGCTGCAGGGATGGTTCAGTGCGGCGGACTGGCGCTGTTCCAGCTGCGCGCCGCCGCTTGCAGGCAGGCGGCATCGCGCGGACCGGGCGGCATCTCGGGCGCGACGATGTCGACCTGCACGCCGGCGCGCTCCAGCATCTGCACGCCGGCGTCCGGCGCGGCGGTATCGGTGATGACCCGGGCGATGCGGTCCAGCGCGCACAGGAACATGCCGCCGCGCCGGTCGAATTTCGACGCATCGGCCAGCACCACCACGTCGCGCGCCTGGTGGATCAGCCGGCGGCCGGCCTGGATCAGCAGCGCGTCGGCTTCCATCGCGCCCAGCGCCGACAGGCAGTGCGCGCCCATGAACAGCCGGTCCGCGTAGCAGTACTGCACGGCCTCCGTATCGAACGGGCTGAGGATGATGCCCTGCGCGGGATACACCTTGCCGCCGGTGATGATCACGTCGTCGCTGCCGCTGGCCAGCAGCTCGCGGGCGATGGCGAAGGAATTGGTGAGTATGCGCATCGGCCGCCCGGCCAGGAAGGCGGCCAGCTGGAACGTGGTAGTGCCGCCGCCGATCAGCAGCGTGTCGCCGTCGGCGCACAGCGCGGCGGCGCGCCGGGCGATGGCCCGCTTGCTGCCGGCGTTGGCGCGCGCCGTGTCAGTGAAGCTGCTGCCTGGCGCGCCCGGTGTCAATGCAGGCTGCGGCGTGCCGGCATCGACGCGGCGCGCCCCGCCGTGGGTGCGGCGCAACTGGCCGGCAGTATCGAGCAGGCGGATATCTCGGCGCACGGTGGCGGCCGAGACCCCCAGCCAGCCGGCCAGCCGGGAGATGGGCGCGGCGCCATGCTCGGCGAGCAGGCGCAGCAGATGCTTGTGGCGGTAGCGCGGGTCCATCGCAGTCTCCTTGGTCGGCCGTCGGGCGGCCTGTTATATGCGAATGTCGTTGGTCAACCTTGAGCCTTGACGTTTTTGTCGGCATCGGCGGCGGCTGGAGCGCGATGCCATCCCTGCTCCCGTGCTGTTTGTCCGTCGACCAACCTTAACGTTCTGTAAGCAAATATACGCAAGCATTAATGAAGCGTAAACCTCTTAATGAAACATTACAGAAAATTGATCATTTCATTCCAGGTGGCTGTTTCATTCATTTATTGTTAAACTCTTTGCATGCATATCCTGCTTGCCGAAGACGATCCGATCCTTGCCGACGCCCTGTGCGCGCACCTGCGTGGCATGGGCTACACGGTCGAACATGCGCCGAACGGCCCGGTGGCCGAATACCTGCTGCAGCGGCAGTCGTTCGACCTGTCCATCCTCGACCTCGGCTTGCCGATGGTCGACGGACTCACCGTGCTGCGCCACGTGCGCGCCACCAACCAGCTGATGCCCGTGATCGTGCTGACGGCGCAGGATGCGCTGGAGAGCCGCGTGGCCGGGCTCGACGCGGGGGCCGACGACTACATGACCAAGCCGTTCGACTTTCCCGAGCTCGATGCCCGCGTGCGGGCGCTGCTGCGCCGGGTCAGCGCGAGCAGCGGCAACTCGGAGCTGGGTTTCGGCAAGCTGCATTTCGACCTGCGCACCCGGCGCGCCACGATCGCGGGCGAGCCGATCGAACTCAGCCCGCGCGAGTGGTCGCTGCTGGAACTGCTGCTGGTCAACCGCGACAATGTGGTGACCAAGGAACAGATCAACGAAAGCTGGGCCAGCGACAGCGCCGGCACCGGCGCCGGCAACGCCATCGAGGTGTACATCCACCGCCTGCGGCGCCGGCTGGAAGGGTCCGGCCTGGATATCCGCACGGTGCGCGGACTGGGCTACCTGCTCGAGGCGGACAGCCGCGCGGCGCGCGCCTGAGATGGTCTCGCTGCACCGCAAACTCCTGCTCTGGCTGCTGCTGCCGCAGCTGGTGCTGTGGGTGGCGGGCGGCTTCCTGACTTACCGGTTGGCCGCCACGTATGCGAACCGGGCGATCGATGCCGGCCTGGCCCAGGCGTCGCGCGCGCTGCTGCGGCAGGTGAAGCCCATCGAACAGGGCTTGCTGATCGACTTCCCGCGCGCCGCGCAGGACGTGCTGGAAGCCGATCCGAACGATCCGCTGATGTATACGGTGAGCACGCCGCCCGGCCACTTCATCCTGGGCAACGAAAACCTGCCGGCGCCGCCGGCCCGCATCGAGCGCAAGCTCGACACCCCCTATTTCTACGATGGCGAAGTGGTGCCGCAGCCCGATCCCAGCGGCACGCCGAAGCAGATGCGCATCGCCGCGCTGTACGTGGCGTTCGGCGACATCAGTGCGCCGCAGCAGACCATGCTGGTGCAGGTCGCGCGCAGCAGCGCCAACCGCGAAGAGCTGGCCCGCGCGCTCCTGGCCGACACGCTGCTGCCGCTGTCCGGCCTGGTGCTGCTGATGAGCGTGATCGTGTGGGCCGGCATCCGCGCCGGGCTGGCGCCGCTGGCACGCCTGCGCCGCGAGGTGGAAAGCCGCGCGCCGGGCGACCTGACACCGCTCAAGCTGGACCTGGCGCCCAGCGAATTGCGCTCGCTGGCCGGCGAGCTGAACGATCTGCTGGCATCGGTGCGCCACCACGTGGGGGCGCAGCAGCGCTTCATCGCCGATGCGGCGCACCAGTTGCGCACGCCGCTGGCCGGCCTGAAAAGCCAGACGAAACTGGCGCTGGAAGCAGCCAGCGACGAGGCCCAGCGCACCCGGCTGGACATGGTGCACCAGAGTGCCACGCGCAGCGCGCACCTGGTGGCCCAGCTGCTGACGCTGGCCCGCGCCGAGCCGGGCGCGGCGGCGGTCCTGGAACGGAGCCGCTTCGACCTGCACCGCTTCGTGCGCGAGGTGGCGGCGCACCTGGTGCCGCGCGCGCTGCGTTCCGGTGTGGACCTGGGCGTGGACGCGCCCGCCGGCGAGATCCCCATCCTCGCCAATGCCGCGCTGCTGCGCGAAGCGCTTTCCAACCTGGTCGACAACGCCATCCGCTACGCCGGGCGCGGCGCCGAAGTCACCCTGCGCGTGAAGGAAGACGGCGCCGGCGCGGTCATCGTCGTCGACGACAATGGCCCCGGCATCCCCGCCGCCGACCGCGAACGCGTGCTCGAGCGCTTCGTGCGCGCCACCGAAGGCGGCGACGGCTGCGGCCTGGGCCTGGCGATCGTGCGCGAGATCATCGAACGGCACCAGGGCAGCGTGACGCTGGGCGACGCCGAACCGCATGGCCTGCGCGTGACGATCCGGTTGCCGCGCGAGCCGCAGCCATGAGCGCCCTGCCGCCACGCGGGCGACGGGCGCGCCGCGCAGCCGCCGCGCTCGCCCTGCTGCACGCCGCCCTTGCCTGCCCCGCCCGGGCCGGCGAAGTGGAAGTGCTGCATTTCTGGGCCAGCGGCGGCGAGGCCCAGGCCGTCGCGCAGCTGAAGGCGACGCTGCGCGCGAACGGCCACACATGGAAGGATTTCGCCATCGCCGATGGCGGCGGCGGGCTGGCCGTGCTGATGCTCGATTCGCGCGTGCGTTCCGGCAACCCGCCCACCGCCGCCCAGATCAAGGGCGTGGCGATCCAGGAATGGGCGCGCAAGGGCAAGCTGTCCGGCCTGGACGACGTGGCCGGCGCCGAGCGCTGGAATGCGCTGCTGCCGCAGGTCATCAGCGACACGATGAAGTACCGCGGCCACTACGTGGCGGCGCCGCTCAACGTGCACCGCGTGAACTGGCTGTGGATCAACGCCGACGTGCTGCGCAAGGCCGGCGCGAAAGTGCCGGCCACGTGGGACGAGTTCTTCGCCGCCGCGGACGCCATCCGCAAGACCGGCATCACGCCGGTGGCCTACGGCGGCCAGTCCTGGCTGGACCTGGGCACCTTCGAGAGCGTGGCGATCGGCGTCGGCGGCGTGGACTTCTACAAGAAGGCATTCCTCGAACTGGACCGCGCAGCGCTGACCAGCCCGGCGATGGAAAAGACGCTGGAAACCTTCAAGCGCCTGAAGTCGTACACGGACCAGCGCAACATGGGGCGCGACTGGGTGGCGGCGACAGCCATGCTGAACCGCGGCGCCGCCGGCATGCTGATCATGGGCGACTGGGCCAAGGCGGAGATCCTGGCGGCCGGCAAGCGCCCGGGCATCGACATCCTGTGCACGGCCACGCCCGGCTCGCGCGAGGCGTTCAGCTTCGACATCGATTCGATCGTGCTGTTCGATGTCAGCGCGGAGAAAAAGGCCGCCCAGCGCGACCTGGCGCGCGCCGTGATGGGCCGCGACTTCCAGCATGCCTTCAACCTCGCCAAGGGGTCGATCCCGGCCCGGCTCGACGTGCCGCTGGAGCGCTTCGACGCCTGCGCCCGCCGCGCCCGGCAAGATTTCCAGCACAGCGCGAAGCGGGGCACGCTGCTGCCCAGCCTCGCGCACGGCATGGCCCAGCCATCGCATACGGTGGCGCCGATGTGGGACGTGGTCCAGCAATTCTGGAACCAGGACCGCATGACGGCGCGCGAAGCGATGGCGCGGCTGGCCGCTGCCGCCGCCCCTGCTTCTCTCCCTGCCCCTGCCGCGGCCACTCGCCAGCGGGTGCCCGCGGCCCGCTAAAGCTCGCCGGGCCTTTCCGGTAGCGGAATGTCAATCCTGCCGGCAGGCGCCAAATCTTCAACCTGCTGAGCGCGGCCGCCGACAATATCGTCGTGCTCGGCCTGCTGCGCTTCCTGACGGGCCTGGGCCTGGGTGCCGCCATGCCGTGCTGCACCACCCTGCTGTCCGAATACGTGCCGGAGCGCTCGCGCAGCACGCTGCTGGCCGTGATGTTCACCGGCTTCAACCTGGGCTCGGCGCTGATCGGCTTTGCCGCGGCGGCACTGCTGCCCTCCTACGGCTGGCGCGCGCTGCTGCTGATGGGCGGCGCGATTCCCCTGCTGTGCCTGCCCATCTACGTGTGGCTGCTGCCGGAATCGGCGCGCTTCATGGTGGTGCGCAAGATGGGTTCCGCGAAGATCGCGCAGACGCTGCGCCGCGTCTGTGGCGGCGAGTTCACCGACGCGGCGCGCTTCCATGTCAGCGAACCGCCCGTCGCCACCGGCCACCCGGTCGCCACCCTGGTCTCGCCCACCTACAAATCGATGACACTGTCGCTGTGGACCACCTACTTCATGGGCCTGCTGGTGATCTACCTGCTGGGCGGCTGGCTGCCCACGCTGATCCGCGACGCCGGCCTGCCGATCGAGCGGGCCGCCAGCCTGACCGCGCTGTTCCAGCTGGGCGGAACGCTCGGCGCGCTGGTGGTGGGCTTCTACATGGACCGCTGGCGCGCCAACCGCGTGATCGGGCTGGCCTATGGCGGCGGCGCGGTCTTCATCCTGGCGCTGGCCGCCAGCGACATCCACTCGGCGATGTTCACCGCATTCGTGATGCTGGCGGGCTTCTGCATGAATGGCGCGCAAACCGGCATGACGGCCTTCGCGCCGGCCTGCTACCCGACAGCGGTGCGCGCCACCGGGGTGTCCTGGATGCTGGGCATCGGCCGCTTCGGCAGCATCCTCGGCTCGTTCCTGGGCGGCGTGCTGCTGTCGATGGGCTGGGGCTTCTCGGCCGTGATCCGATCCTGGGCATTCCGGCCGCCATCGCCGGGCTGGCCATCCTGCTGGTCCACGCCGGCAAGCGCAATACGCCGAAGCCAGCCTGACGGTTCCTGTGCCGGCGGCGCGCAATGCGCCCACCGCCGGCTGATCCGTAGCGCCGAAGGTTCGCGAAACCCCCTACAGTACCGGCAAGGGCCGTCCTTGGCCCAGCCACTTCGAAGGGGAATGCAATTGCTGATCACCACGAATAAAACAGTCAGCCTCGCCCTGCAGGGCGGCGGCACCTACGGCGCCTTTACCTGGGGCGTACTGGACCGGCTGCTCGACGAAGAGCACCTGGTCATCGATTCACTGACCGGCAGCAGCGCCGGTGCCATCAATGCCGTGGTCACGGCCGATGGCCATGCCTTCGGCGGCGGCCGGCGCGGCGCACAGGCCGCGCTGCGGCGCTTCTGGACCACCCTGGGCCAGGTATCGCTGATGAGCCCATTGCAGCGTTCGCCCGTCGACCGTCTCACCGGCCGGTGGGACATGGCGCACACGCCCGCCTATCACCTGATGGAGATGATGGGGGCGATCATCGGCCCGGTGACGAACCTGCCGGTCACCATCAACCCCCTGAAGCAGTTCATCGCGACGATGATCAACTTCGAGCGGGTGCGCGGCTGCGAGGAGCTCGAACTGTTCATCGGCGCCACCAACGTGCGCACCGGTACCGGCAAGATCTTCACGCGCAGGGAGCTCGACGTGCAGCGGCTGATCGCCTCGGCCTGCCTGCCGACCGTGTTCGCCGGCGTGGAAATCGACGGGGAACTCTACTGGGACGGCAGTTATGTCGCCAACCCGCCACTGTTCCCGCTGCTCGAACGGCCGGCGCGCGACGTGATCGTCGTGCAGATCAACCCGATCGCACGCGGCGAACTGCCGCGCAGCCAGGCCGACATCGCCAACCGGTCGAATGAAATCGCCTTCAATATCGCCTTCATGCGGGAAATCAGCTCGCTGTATCACACACAGCACCTGGCCGACGAGGAACGGGCCGCGCGCATGGCCGCCGAGCCCACGCGCCTGCACCTGATCAGCGGGCTGGATACGCTGATGGACTACGGATTCTCGAGCAAATTCAATTCCGAGCTGGGCTTCCTGGAAAAGCTGCATGGACTTGGCGTGGCTGCCGCCGAACAATGGCTGCGCGAGCACGGTCGCGACCTGGGGCACAGGACGACGCTCGACCCGGCGCGCATCTTCGCCGCCGACATCGTCGCCGAACGCCGCGAGTCATCGGCCTGTCACGTTTGATCCGTAGACTGCGGCACCATCTTCCCATGTAGCCGGAGCACCACATGTTGCAGAACAACCCGCAGGACGTCATCCACCGGATGCAGCGCGACATCGACGACAGCTACGACGAGGAGCTGGAACTGGAACTGGACGACCGCGATCTCGATCCCGACACGCTGCTGCCGCAGGGCGGCCGCAGCGACGAGGAGAGGGATGCGCGCCGCGCCTATTTCCGCGAGCTGTTCCGGCTGCAGGCCGAGCTGGTGAAGCTGCAGGACTGGGTGGTGCACACGGGCCACCGCGTGGTGATCCTGTTCGAGGGCCGCGACGCGGCCGGCAAGGGTGGCGTGATCAAGCGCATCGCCCAGCGGCTGAACCCCCGGGTCTGCCGCATAGTCGCCCTGCCCGCGCCGAACGACCGCGAACGCACGCAGTGGTATTTCCAGCGCTATGTCTGCCACCTGCCCGCCGCCGGCGAGATCGTGCTGTTCGACCGCAGCTGGTACAACCGCGCCGGTGTCGAACGGGTAATGGGCTTCTGCACCGATGCGGAGTACGAGGAATTCTTCCAGACCGTGCCCGAGTTCGAGCGCATGCTGGCCCGTTCCGGCATCCAGCTGATCAAGTACTGGTTCTCGATCTCGGACGAGGAACAGAACGCCCGCTTCCTCAGCCGCATCCACGATCCGCTGAAACAGTGGAAGCTGTCGCCGATGGACCTGGAATCGCGCCGCCGCTGGGAGGAATACACCAAAGCCAAGGAAATCATGCTGGAGCGGACCCACATCCCCGAGGCGCCGTGGTGGGTCGTGCAGGGCGTGGACAAGAAGAAGGCGCGGCTGAACTGCATCGCCCACCTGCTGGCGCAGATTCCGTACGTGGAAGTGGAACGCCCGGCCATCGCGCTGCCGGAGCGCGAGTACCACGAGGACTACGTGCGGCGTCCGGTGCCGGAGGAGATCGTGGTGCCGGAGATTTATTGACGGGAGTTGTCGCGGGCTTGTCTCGTTGGCCCGCACAACCGCAACGAATGGCGACCGTGAAGCTGCCAGTACGGCTTTATTGCGCGTGTTGTCGAAAGTCCTGCGAAAACCAGGTCGGGTCCTGTTGGCGCTTGTACCACCCCAAGTGCAAGACCCGGGGTCGGATACCCACCGGGGTGGAGCAGGGGTTTCGCGAAGCATGCTTCGCGCCTGCGCAACGGTCCTGGCATGCATGCCAGGACTCCCTCCTGACCCCAGCAGTTCGCTGCCGGGTGTGGTGCATGCGCTAATGGCATGCCACGGCAGACCTTTATCTGCTCAATTGATCGCCCGCTTCTCGCCGCCCGGCGCATGCCGCCAGGTCGGCCATGCGTCGTCGCGCGGACGGGCCGGCGCCTGCGGCAACGGTTGCGGCTCCGGCCGGGCCAGCGCCAGCGTCAACGCATTGATCACTTCATCCTTGCCCTGCACCCGCTGCCGCCACGTCACGTCGGCTGCCTGGCGCGCGGCCTTTTCCAGCTGGGCGATCCGTTCCAGCAGCGCGATGCGGTGCTCGCAGGCGGCCAGCCGCTCGCGCAGCACGGCCACTTCCAGGACCGCCCCGCCTTCGCCCTGCTCCTCCACTTTCGCGCCGTCGACCTGGCGCAGCACGGCCTGGATCGCCTTGTCGGTCGCGGCCGGCGATGCGCCCGGTGCCCCCGGTTCTTCGCGGCGGCCGATCTCCCCGTAGGCACGCGCCAGCGCGGCCGAATCGATCTTCAGCGCGCCGTCGGCCGTGAATACCTTGTCCAGCCGGCCCTTCTCGATGTCGCGGTAGATGGAAGCGCGGCTGCGGCGCGCCAGGCGGGCGGCTTCGGTAACGGTAAGCAGTGCCATGTGGTGGTTCAACCAGGACGAGTGGACAGGGCTCGCATGATGACTGGCCGATGACTTTCCGTCAAGACAGCACCGGATCATGGGCGGTTCTTGTCCAGGACGCCCGAATTACAACAGTTTTTAATATAACGAATGAAACTTCCATTACAACTACTAAACATTTATTTACTATGGTTACCGAATAGCGCAAAATGCTATACAATGAACAACACAAATAGCTGATAGGCATCAAAACGGCCGATCGTGCTATACCTCCCGGCAGAGGCTGTACCCAATACCTGTACCGCGTCCCAGGGCAACCCCGTCCGCTACCGCCTCCACCTGCGCGGGGCCGGACATTGGAGCTGACACACCGCATGAGCGATTTAGCACTGACCACCACCGTCCACGTCGATGAAGACACGTCCGCCACCCTGTCGCTGCGCGACATCATGGCGCAAGCCGGGTACGTGACCGACGCGGCACTGACTGTCGAAGGTTTTGAAACGCAGCTGCCGAACGGCGAGTACATCCAGGGCGATACGCCCCTGCTGGGCCTGGCCGATGGCGAACACCTGTACATCCGCCCGGGCGCCTGGCAAAAGGACTACAACGGCCAGTTCGCCACTTACCAGTTCCTGGTGGAAGACGGCGAGTACGGCAACTACGTGTCGGTCGAATTGCGCGTGGTGATCGATCCCGTCAACGATGCGCCGACCGGCGCCGACCGCGATTTCGACCTGGTCGACCGCACCCCGGTCGTGCTGGCCGCCGCCGATTTCGGCTTCGCCGATGCCGTCGAAGGCCATGGCTTCCAGTCGGTGATCATCGAATCGCTGCCGGCAGCCGGCACGATCCTGCTGAATGGCGATGCCGTCGCGGCGGGCAGCGAAATTGCCGCCGCCGATATCGCGGCCGGCAAGCTGACCTTCGTACCGAGCGACACCACCGGCGGCATCGTCGAAATGGGCTTCCATGTGCGCGACAACGGCGGCACCACGGGCACCGGCGCGCAGGACACCAGCGTCGACACCAACTACCTGTCGTTCAAGGTGCCGATGCCGGCCGGTCCGGGAACGGGCGCGCCCACGCTGGCAACGATCGGCGACACGGTGTGGGAAGACAATAACGGCAACGGCCTGCAGGACGCCGGCGAAGCGGGCATCGCCAACGCGACCGTGGCGCTGCGCGATGCCGACGGCAACGTGATCCAGACCACCACCACCGACGCCGACGGCCAGTACAAGTTCGAGATCGGCGCCGGCAGCTACATCGTGGCCGTCACCGCGCCGAAGGGCTACGTGGCCACCGACAAGGGCGTGGGCAGCGATGGCGCGGTCGACAGCGACATCGATGCCAGCGGCCTGACCGACGCCATCGCCGTGGCCAAGGGCGATGTCTACGACAGCGCCGATGCGGGCCTGTACCGCTACGCCAGCGTGTCCAGCACCGTGTGGAACGACACCGATGGCGACGGCAAGCTCGACGCGGACGAAAGCGGCATCGCCAACGTGGCCGTATCCCTGCTCGACGCGGACGGCAAGGTGGTCGCCACCGCCTCCACCGACGCGGGCGGCCACTACAAGTTCGGCGACCTGAAGCCGGGCACCTACAGCCTGCAGTTCGATGCCGCCACCCTGCCGGAAGGCGTGACGTTCGCCTCCGGCAATGGCAGTACCGCGCAAGTGACGCTGTCGTCCGGCCAGGACGCCGTGTTCGAGGCACCGGCCAACCTGCAGCTGGGCAGCATCGCCAGCACCGTGTGGGAAGATGCCAACGCCAACGGCGTGCGCGACAGCGGCGAGACCGGCATCGCCGGCGCCAGCGTGTCGCTGGTCGACGCCAGGGGCAACACCGTGGCCACCACCACGACCGATGAGCAAGGCAACTACGCGTTCACGACCGCGGTCGGCAACTATTCGGTACAGGTGGCCAAGCCGGCCGGCTACGCGTTCACGGGCCAGAATGTCGGCGCCAACGATGCCATCGACAGCGACGTCAACGCCGCCGGCGCTTCCGCGACGTTCGCCGTCAAGGCCAACGCCACGGTCGATCCGGCCGACGCAGGCCTGTACCGCGGCGCATCGCTGGGCAACAAGGTCTGGTATGACTGCGACGGCGACGGCATCCAGGACGCGGGCGAAAGCGGTATCCAGGGCGCGAAAGTCACGCTGCTCGACGCGGCCGGCAAGGCCCTGTCCAGCACCGTCACGAACGCCAGCGGCAGCTACGCCTTCACCGGCCTGAAGCCGGGCACCTACAGCGTGCAGTTCGACACGTCGGCCCTGCCCGCCGGCTACACGGTCACGAAGCAGAATGCCGGCGGCAACGATGCGCTCGACTCGGACATCGATGCCAAGGGCCTGTCGCAGCAGGTGACGCTGGCTTCCGGCGAGAACAACACGAGCATCGATGCCGGTGTCGCGCAGATGGCCTCGATCGGCAACCGGGTCTGGCTGGACACCGATGCCGATGGCATCCAGGACAGTGGCGAATGCGGCGTGGGCAACGTGCTGATGACGCTGAAGAACGCCAAGGGCGACGTGGTGGCCACCACCACGACCGATTCGAACGGCTACTACAACTTCAACGTGGCCGCCGGTACCTACAGCGTCAGCATGAAGACGCCGGATGGCTACGGCATCACCAAGCAGTACGCCACCGACGCCGGCTACGACAGCAATGCCGATGCCAAGGGTTACCTGGGCAGCGTCACGGTCGGCGCGGGCCAGGCGGTGAAATCGCTCGATGCCGGCCTGACGCAGACCAGCATCCGCAGCACCGTGTGGGAAGACAGCGATTTCGATGGCGTGCAGGACAAGAACGAGTGCGGCATCGGCGGCGTGACCGTCAAGCTGTACGACGCGAACCACAAGCTGAAGGCGACCACGGTCACCGCGGCCGACGGCAGCTATGCGTTCAACAAGCTGGCCGCCGGTTCCTACAGCGTGGAAGTGACGCGCCCCGGTGGTTACCATACGACCAAGGCCAACGTGGGTTCGGATGCCACCGACTCCGATTTCGCCAACCTCGCCGGCTCGTCGACCATCGCGTCGAGCGGCGTGTTCAAGCTGGCCGCCGGCCAGCAGAAGACCGACGTGGACGCGGGCCTGTACCGCAAGGCCAGCATCGGCGACAAGGTGTGGCGCGATGCGAACCACAACGGCGTGCAGGACCGCGGCGAGGAAGGCATCGGCAAGATCAAGGTCATGCTGTTCGACGCCACCAGCAACAAGCTGCTGTCGACCACCACCACCGACAGCAAGGGCAGCTACCTGTTCAGCAACCTCGATCCGGGCAGCTACTACCTCAAGTTCGACAAGACCGACGTCAAGTTCACCGACGCGAAGGGCCTGACCTACGCAATGAACGACTGGAAGTGGGGCGCGAAGAACACCGGTTCCAACGACCATGTCGACAGCGACGTCAAGGGCGACGCCACCAGCAAGGTCGGCCTGACGCAAACCGATGCCACGTTCCTGTACTCCGGCGAGAACGACATGAGCTGGGATGCGGCGATCACGCCGATCGCCATCGACCTGGACGGCAATGGCATCCACACGATCGCCCGCGCCGACTTCACCGGCAGCTTCGACCTGCTGGGCACCGGCACCGCGATCCAGTCGGGCTGGCTGTCCGCCGGCGACGCCTTCCTGGCGATCGACGCGAACGGCAACGGCAGCATCGACGGCATCGCCGAGTTGTTCGGCGGCGCCAGCAAGGGCAGCGGCTTCGCCAAGCTGGCGTCGTTCGACAGCAACGGCGACGGCTTCGTAACGGCGGGCGACGCGCAGTTCGCGGCGCTGACGCTGTGGCAGGACGCCAACAGCAACGGCATCACCGACGGCGGCGAGCTGATTTCGCTGGCGCAGGCCGGCGTGACGTCGCTGGCCGTGGCCTTCGAAGAACTGCCGTTCCTGGATGCCAATGGCAACCTGCACCTGGAGCGCAGCAGCGCGGTCGTCAACGGCCAGGAAGTGTCGATGACGGACGTGTACTTCAACGTCGCGGCAGCCGATGCGGCAGCTGCCGGCATCGACGCGGCCAACATGGCCGAACTGGTCGGGCAGCCCATCGCCTTCGCCTGATAGCGGCGCTCGACACTGACAGATGAAACGTTGCGCCGGCAGTGCCGGCGCTAACCCAACAATAAACACAACAATAAACTGGAAAACAACATGAAGAACATCGCTCTGAAACTGTCCGCCCTGGCCCTGGGCGCCGCCATGCTGTCGCCGGCTTCCGCCGCCCTGATCGGCACGCCCGTCGAAGCCATGATCAAGACCAACGCCAAGCAGACGACCTACTACACGCAGAACTGGAACGGCACGGCAGGCCGCGTCAACCTGCAAACCTGGGACGTCTCCACCAAGGAAGGCGAACATTTCCTCGCGCTGTGCATCGAGCCGGGCGTCGACATGAAGACCAGCAAGCAGAGCTACACCGAGTTCGGCGACTTCAGCTTCGACAGGAACGGTGCCAGCATCGACCGCCTGTACGGCCTGTTCTACGGTTCGGCCAGCGCCGCCGGCGGCGGCAAGGAAAGCCTGAGCTTCCAGCTGGCCCTGTGGGAGCTGTACAACGACGACGGCACCCTGAGCGTCACCCAGAATGGCAAGCTGGCGGTCCTGGAAGGCGGCAGCAACGCCGACACGACCGGACTGTATGCCGGTGCCGGCACGGTCGTGGCACGTGCCAACGCCATGCTCGCCGACGTCGCCTCGGGCAAGGACTACATCACCAAGTACGACTACACGGTCTACCGCGGCGCCAACCAGGACTTCGTGTCGGCCACCGTTTCGGCCGTGCCGGAACCCACCACGGTTGCCATGATGGGCCTGGGCCTGGCGCTGATCGGCCTGACCTCGCGCCGCCGCGCCAAGCGTTAAGCGCCGAGCGCTGCCTCCCCGCCGCGGGACATGAAAAAACGGGCGCCGCGGCGCCCGTTTTTCGTTACTGGCCAGGCCTCAGTCGAGATCCGCAGCCGCGTGCCGCTCCGGAACATGCCGCTCGCCCTGCAGCCGGTTGACACGCCGGCCGCGCGCCACCGCCGGGCGGGCCGCCACCTCCTCCGCCCAGCGCCGCACGCTGGTGTACTCGTGCACCGACAGGAACTCGCCGGCGCCATACAGCTCGCCCAGCACGAGCAAGCCGTACCACGGCCAGATCGCCATGTCGGCGATCGTGTAGTCGTCGCCGGCGACGTAACGGTGGACGGCCAGCTGGCGGTCCAGCACGTCGAGCTGGCGCTTCGTTTCCATCGCGTAGCGGTCGATCGGGTACTGCAGCTTTTCCGGCGCATACGCGAAGAAGTGGCCGAAGCCGCCGCCGACGAACGGCGCCGAGCCCATCTGCCAGAACAGCCAGTTCAGCGTTTCCGTGCGGGCCCGCGTGTCGCGCGGCAGGAAGGCGCCGAACTTGTCGGCCAGGTAGACCAGGATCGAGCCGGACTCGAAGACGCGCAGCGGCGCGTCGCCGCCGCGGTCCAACAGCGCCGGGATCTTGGAGTTCGGTTTGATGTCCACGAAGCCGCTGCCGAACTGTTCGCCATCGCCGATACGCACCAGCCAGGCGTCGTATTCGGCGCCCTCGTGGCCCAGCGCCAGCAATTCTTCCAGCAGGATGGTGACCTTCTGGCCGTTCGGCGTGCCCAGTGAATACAGTTGCAGCGGGTGGCTGCCGACCGGCAGTTCGCGGTCGTGGGTGGCGCCGGCCACCGGGCGGTTGATGCTGGCAAAGGTGCCGCCGGACGCCGCGGGCGGCGTCCACACGGCCGGGGGCACGTATTTCGGGGTTTCACTCATGCGTTTTTCGCTCCTCTACGGGTCATGGCCGCGCCGGTGACAGGTGCGCGCGCGGCCTCGGACAGCTAGTTTGGCATGGTTGCGAAAAACGCGCACAGCGCCCCGAATGCCGTTACGTTAAGCCCACCCAAGTGCAGATTCCGGGGTCAGACCCGGCGGGTCTGACCCCAGCCCTTCGCTGTTGGGGTGAATGCATGCGCTTTCAATGTGCCGGCTGATGCTTGACTTAACGGCATAAGCGCGGCGCCGGATTTTTTCCTACGCCGCCCGTTCCGAGCGCCGCTCCAGGGTCTGCAGGTCGAGCGGCCGGGTGAGCCGGTAGCGCGCCAGCGCCGCGGCGCCGACGGCCACGGCATCGGTGCCGAAGTGCGAGGTACGGATCTCCGGCGGCGCCAGCATGGCCGCCTCCGCATAACCGGCCAGCACCTGCCGCGCCGGCCCGGTCAGCGCGTCGCCCAGGCGCAGCGCCGGGCCGCCGATCACGATCGCCATCGGGTCGAACCCGGCCCACAGGTTGTTCAGCAGGATGCCCAGCTGGCGCCCGGCCGCGTCGACCGTGGCGCAGGTCGACGGCACGCCATCGGCGACCCGCTTGTACAGCCGGTCCAGCGCCGCGTAGCTGGGCCGTTCGTCGCCCAGCAGCGCTGCCAGGCCGATCAGCGCGTCGGCGCAGCCGCGGCGCCCGCAACTGCAGCGCGGGCCGTCGGCCTGCAGGATCGCATGGCCCACTTCGCCGCCGAAACCGTTCATGCCCGTCAGCAGCCGGTCGCTGACGATGATGCCGGCGCCCACGCCATAGCTGATCGACAGGTAGATCAGCGGGTCGCCGGCCGTCTCGCGGGAGAACTCGAATTCGGCCAGCGCCGCGACATTGGCCTCGTTCTGCATGTACAGGGGCCGGCCCTGCAGCACGGTGCCGGCGAAGTGGGCCTCGACCTGGCTGCGCACGTCGACATTGCGCCACCCCAGGTGGGGCGCGTGGCGCAGCACGCCCGTGTTTTCATCGACGGCACCGTGCAGGCCGATGCCCACGCCCAGCACCTGCCGCGCGCCGCCCGCTGTGGACGGCCGCGCCAGGCGGCGCGCCTGCCGCACCATCGCCTGGGCCGCCAGGCGGATGCAGGAAGCCGGGTCATGCGCGTCGTCGTAGTCGATCACCCGCGCATCGAGCACTTCGCCCAGCAGGTTGGTGGCCAGCACCCGTGCCTCGTCGACGCCCACCTCGGCGCCGATCAGCGCCAGCCGGTCGGGATCCAGGTGCAGCGGCGTGGCGCGGCGCCCTACTTCGCCCGTCACCAGCAGGGCGCTCTCGGTGAGCCAGCCTTCATCCATCAGCTCGCGCACCAGCTGGCTGACGGTGGATTTCGTCAACCGCAACTCATCGGACAATGCCGCGCGCGACAGGCCCGGTTGCGCGCTCACCTGGCGCACCAGCGCCATCCGGTTCAGTTGTTTCAGGAGTTGCTGGTCACCGGTAACGGGCATGGCGGCGGGTCTGGGTCGATTGCGGTGGGCGGATTATGCAACAGCGGGAAGGCTCCTGCCAAAAAAAGCCCGCTCAATGCGCTGCGCAATCCGGACGGTTCCCGACGCCTGGTGGACACGTTTCCAGGCCGGAGCGGCTTTTCGCTGGTTCGTGTGAGCATTTTGCAACAAGGTGAAAGCACAAATGCAAGCAATTCGGCGGACGACGATGCTCGGCAGCAAAATCGACACCGATCTGGACACGTTTCCAGAAGTCGTTGATTTTGCTATGAAAACGATTTCTTGGAAACCGTTTTCCGTACTGTTACGTAAGGTATGTAATCCCCGCGCGGAACGTAAATCCTTGCTGTTACAGGGTTTTTTACTGATTCCGGACCAATTTTTATTTGTTCGCGCGATTGACCAATTGCCCTGATTTTCTTACTCTTGCATAAATTACGTCGTACCAGCAATGTTGCGCAGACAGCATGCGGTGTGGCGAAAGTCCCGCGGAATCGGAACGACGGGACGTGTGAGTTTGGCAAGACCAATGACGCCGCCTCCCCCTGCCCACGGGCGTGGCGTTCCACATCAGAGAGGAGACACCGTGCTGTACAGCAAGAAGAAGGGTTCCATGGAACTCAACGCAACACCCAATACCCACCACCGCCTGATCGCCATCGCCGTCGCCGGGGCTTGCGCCACGCTGATGGCACCGGCGTTCGCGCAGGATGCCACCCAGGCGGCCCCGGCATTAGCCCAGGCCGCCGCAGGACCGTCGGCCCAGGAAGCCGCCGGCAGCGTCGCCGATCCGACCGCACCAGCCACCGTCGTCGTCAAGGGCATCCGCGCCTCGATGCAGTCGACGCTGAACCTGAAGCGCAATTCCGACGGTATCGTCGACGGCATCGTCGCCGACGACATCGGCAAGTTCCCCGATACCAACCTGGCCGAATCGCTGCAGCGCATTTCCGGCGTGTCGATCGACCGCAACCGCGGCGAAGGCTCGCAAGTCACCGTGCGCGGCGTCGGTCCCGACCTGAACATGGTGCTGCTGAACGGCCGCCAGATGCCGACCTCCAACCTGGGCGACCTGGCCGGCCGCGCCTTCGACTTCTCGAACCTCGCTTCGGAAGCCGTGTCGCAGATCCAGGTGTACAAGAGCTCGCGCGCCGATACGCCGCCGGGCGGCATCGGCGCCACGCTGAACATCATGACCGCGCGTCCGCTCGAACTGGGCAACATGGCCAGCATCGGCGGCAAGGTGGTCTACGACACGTCGAACGACAACCTGCCGCAGGAAGACGCGGCGAAGCGCTCGTACACGCCTGAAGTGTCGGGCATCTACAGCACCACCTGGGGCGACGGCAAGTTCGGCGTGTCGGTCAGCGCCAGCTACCAGGAGCGCAACCTGGGCGTGAACCAGGCGCAGATCACCAATGGCTGGAAGGGCCCGTACACCGCCACGCAGACCGGCGTGACGGGCGTGATCCCGCTGCCTGGCGCACCCGGCTCGGAGAACATCACGAACCGCCCGGACGGCAGCGACGTGTATTCCGTGCCGCAGAATATCTCGTACTTCATGCGCGGCTCGCAGCGCCAGCGCACCAACGGCCAGCTGACGTTCCAGTTCCGCCCGAACAAGGACCTGACCACCACGCTGGACTACACCTACTCGCTGAACAAGGTGCAGACCAAGTACCACGAGCTGTCGGCCTGGTTCAACCACGGTCCTTCCGTGTCCAGCTGGACCGATGGCCCGGTGGCGTCGCCGATCTTCTACCAGGAGAACGTGAGCAACCAGGACATCAGCATGAATGGCGGCGACTTCGCCACCAAGTCCGAGAACAAGTCGATCGGCTTCAATACGCAATGGCGCGCCACGCCTGACCTGCGTTTGACGTTCGATGCGCACCACTCCACCGCGGTCTCGCAGAAGGACAGCCCGTTCGGCTCGAACAACGACCTGGCCACGGTCAGCTTCAGCCGCGGCAACACGCGCGTGAACTTCGAGAACGAGATGCCGGTTCTGTCGATCGAAGGCGCCGACTTCAACCGCGCGCCGATGCAGGTGTCCGGTTCGTGGTTCCAGGAAGGCTACCAGCGCATGGAGATCGACCAGGCCCAGGCCGGCGGCCGCCTGAAGCTGTGGGACACCTCGGAACTGAACTTCGGCCTGCAGCTGACCAACGTGAAGAACCGTTCGGCGTTCCAGCAGGTGCAGAGCGATTCGTGGGGCGGCGCCACTTCGCCGGCCGACTACCCGCAATCGATGTTCCGGCCTGATTCGCTGAGCCAGTACTTCGACAAGCTGGGCGGCCACGACAACCCGGCCCTGTTCCAGCAGATCCACCTGTTCGACTTCGCCGCGATGCGCCAGCGCGTGTCGGATGCGACCGGCAAGCCGGCCCTGTACCTGCCAAGCCTGGCCAGTCCCGACTACGACCGCCGCACCACGGAAAAGAGCCGCGCGCTGTACTTCCAGCTGAACACCGAGTGGGATACGGCGATGCCGATGCACACCGGCATCGGCGTGCGCTACGAAAAGACCGACGTGCTGTCGACCGCACTGTCGCAGACCGTGTCCGGCGTGAACTGGGTGGCGCAGAACGAACTGCCGTTCGTCTTCTCCGGCAAGGAGTTCACGAGCATGACGGGCAAGTACCACCACTTCCTGCCGAGCCTGGACTGGGACATGAACGTGCGTGACGACTTCAAGGTCCGCGCCAGCTATGGCCATACGATCGGCCGGCCGCGCTACGACCAGATCCAGGGCGGCACCAACATCAGCCCGACCGGCAACATCAACTACGGTACCGGCACGCGCGGCAACCCGGCGCTGGAACCGGTCAAGTCGAAGAACCTGGACCTGTCGGCCGAGTGGTACTACTCGCCGCAAAGCACGGTCTCGCTGGGCCTGTTCCACAAGTCGCTGTCGAACTACGCGGGCCAGAGCGTGAACATGGAAACGTCGCCGAACGTGACGACGCCGGTGGGCGGCGCCTACTGGAACGCGGCGCTGGCGTCGGGCTGCATCAACACCGACACCACCTGCATCCGCAACTACATCTTCCGCAACTTCAACGGCCAGGCGGGCGTGGTGCGCGGCGCGCCGAACGCGCTGGGCAACGAAACGGGCACGATCTCGGGGATTGCCGGCAACCCGGCGGTGCAATACCAGATCACCTCGTACGTCAACGAGAAGTCGGCCAACGTGAAGGGCGCGGAAGTCAACTGGCAGCACATGTTCGGCACCAGCGGCTTCGGCGTCCAGGCCAACTACACGTACGTGAAGTCGAACCTGGCGTTCAACAACGCGGGCGCGGGCAACCAGTTCGCACTGGTCGGCCTGTCCGACTCGGCCAACGTGATCGGTATCTTCGAGAACGACAAGTGGTCGATCCGTGCCGCGTACAACTGGCGCGACGAGTTCCTGTCCGCGGTCACCGACCAGGCAGGTTCGAATCCGCAGTACGTGGAACCGTATGGCCAGGTCGACCTGTCGATCGGCTACAACCTGACCAAGAACCTGACCCTGCAGTTCGAAGGCATCAACCTGAACGACGAAACGCAGCGCGTGCATGGCCGTACCAAGGACATGGTGCTGACCGTTACGCAGGGCGGCCCGCGCTACATGCTGGGCGCACGCTACAAGTTCTGATCCACCGCGATCGCGGGGCGCCGGAACCGGCGTCCCGCGTTACCGGACAAGGCTGCCTTCGGGCAGCCTTTTTTTTTGTGCCCCCCCCCGCCGCAAGCCCGCCGATTGCTAGCCGAACGCACCGGCGCCGCGCATCAGGCCGATCCGTGCCACTCACCTGGTGTGAATCAAGGTCCTGGCCAATGACTGGAGTGCCACCGGTTGCTACGTGTGCTGCCCGGTTCGCGAGACAGGGGTTACCTGAAGACGCCGCTCCCGAAACGGCCATACAGGTACGCCAGCTGAGAACACAGAAGAATCAGCCCGCCATTGGTCCATGCAAATGCCGCCAGCCGGGCAGCCATCAAGGGCAAGGGCGGCGGACGGACCAGGAAGGCGCCAAGCCTGCCGAACAGCCAGCTGGCCAGGACCAGGATGCCCGCGGCAATGGCAAAGTCGAACCAGCCGGACCACGCGAAGGGCATGCAAGGGCAGTGCACGACAGAGCTCATATAAGAATTGAGCAGCACATACGCCGGAATCAGGAGTGCCGCGAGCGCGCCGGGTAACAGCAGCAGCAAGGCGCGAAGCCGATAGGCTGCGATCTGCCATGCCAGGAAGGCGGCTTGCATGGTCGCGACGACCAGCCAGTCGGCGAGGGCAACCGGCCGTACTGCCAGGCCGAGCAAGGCTCCTGACACATCCGCCCCATAGATCAGCTTGCTGACAACCTCGTACGTCCGGCCTGCCCCGAGCAAACCGACCGGCACGCCAACCATCACGGCGGCAATGGAAACCAGACAGGCTTTTTGATGCCTGAATCCCTCTTCGGAATCGCTGTCCGGGTCGCCATGCCATGTGCGACGAAGCCAGCCGGCGAAACGCGCGCGAGCGGGCGTCATCGGGCTCTCCTGACTGGAGCGAAAACCGGGCCGGGCAAGGCAAATGTCATCGAAGGCACGCATACGGAAGCAACGCAGGCCCGGATTCTACAAGATGATTCCCGCAGGAAATCTCTCCAATACTCACGGAATTGCCGGTCCCCGCTTGCTCCCGAACCCCTTGCCGCGAGCTCGCCAGGCAAAAGTATTCCTCGCCGCAAGGGCAAAGCCGCTATTAAAGTGATACTTATCAGAAATTTAATGTACAATCTTGCGGCGTAGCGCATGTTCCGTGCGAATTCGTCAACGCCAGAAAGACCCCGTGCCGCATCACGACCTGTCCCACCCCCGCCTCGAGATCGACCGCCAGCGCGCGGAGTTTGCCGACGCGGCCGTGGAAGACCGCTTCAACCGCCACCACCTGCCCGAGCGTTCCGCCCAGCTGAAGGTCAGCCTGCTGTTCTGCGCCGCCTTCTACGTGGCGTTCGGCGCCACCGACGTGGCCACGCTCGGCCCCGGCCCGACCGCCTGGGCGATGATCGCGCTGCGCGTGCTGGTGGCGCTGGTGGCCGCCGGCGGCTGCGTGGCGATCCTGCGCCGGCCCGAATCGGTACGGGTAGCCGTGCTGGCCGCCAGCGCGGTCGAAGTGGTCGGCATGGCGGTGTTCATGGTGCTGTGCTGGTACCAGCCCGCCGCCACCGCCTGGAACGTGATGTCGCAGGCGCTGATCCTGATGGCCATCTACATCAACATCCCGAACCGCTTTGTCTACGCCGCGTGGATCGCCGCCGGGTCCAGCGTGGTGTTCTGCGCGATGCTGATGACGCAGGGTTTCCTGAAGATGGACGACATGGTGGCGCTGGTGCTGCTGCTTATCCTGGGCAATGCGCTCGGCTTCATCGGCGCGCGCCGCTTCCACCTGGCCCAGCGCGAGGAATTCCGCTCCGCCATCCTGCTGCAGCAGCTGGCCGACCGCGACCCGCTGACGGGCTGCTACAACCGCCGCGTGCTGCAGAAAGGCTTGCTGGACGCGGAACTGGCGCGTGCGCGCCGCTACGGCAACGCCCTCTCGGTGATCCTGTGCGACATCGACCACTTCAAGCAGATCAACGACACGCACGGCCACGCGGCCGGCGACCATGTGCTGCATGAATTCGGCGGCCTGCTGCTGGCGATGACGCGGGAAACCGTCGACAGCGTGGTGCGCTACGGCGGCGAGGAATTCCTGATGGTGCTGCCCGAAACGGACCTCGAAGGCGCCCGCACGCTGGCCGAACGGATCCGCCATGCCTTCGGCAGCACAGGCAGCGCCGTGGAACTGGGCCGCTTCGTCACCGCCACCGCCAGCTTCGGCATCGCCTCCGTGCCGGCGCTCGACCCGGACGCGCCGGACACGCCATCGGTGCTGCTGGAGGCCGCCGATGAACAGCTGTATGCCGCCAAGCGGGGCGGACGCAATTGCGTGCGGGGGGTGTCGGTGACCAGTGATCGGGCGTGGTCGATTGCTTGAGGGGCACCAGGGACTGGCTCAATTGCCGCTAAACCGAGCTTCTCCCGAGACATTGAAGGCGCATACATTCACCCCAACGGCGAAGGGCTGGGGTCAGGGAGGAATACTGGCTTGCAGGCCAGTATCGCTACGTCGGCAAGGAGCGATGCTCCTTGAAACCCCGACTACGCCCCGGCGGGGTGAAGCAGGGGTTTCGCGAAGCATGCTTCGCGCCTGCGCAACGGTGCTGGCATGCATGCCAGCACTCCACCCTGACCCCGGAGTCTGCACTTGGGGTGGATTTATTTCGCTCCTCGGAGACTGCCCCCTGCTGCTGCCCCCTGCGACGCTGGCGTTCTTTCGACATCTGATTTCGCTCGACATCCGGCATCGCTTCCAAGGCGGCCTCACCTGCCAGCGCCCACCTCGCGCGGCGGGATGGCGCCGCGGTGCGCGAGCTTGGCGGCGGCGACACGGTTGGCGAGGGCGGCCGCGGCGGCGGGCGCTTCGCCGCGCAGCACGGCGGCGAGATAGGCGCCGTTCCACGCGTCGCCGGCGCCGGTGGTATCCACTACGCTGGCGCGAACCGCCGGCACCACGGTGCGCTGCCCGCGCAGCCACACTTCACAGCCCTCTTCGCCCTGCTTGACCACCGCATGTTCCACCAGTTCGTGGGGCGCGCCGGGCAGGATGGCGGCATCGGCCGGCAGGCTCGGGAGCAGGATATCGACGAAGGGCAGCAGCTCCGCGCAGGCGGCGCGGGCGGCCGTCTCGCCGCCCCACAGCCGCGGGCGGTAATTCGGGTCGTAGGCGACCAGCACGCCGTGCTCGCGCGCGCAGCGGGCCGCGGCCAGCGTGGCGGCGCGGGCGCCCGGAGAGATGGCCTGGGTGATCCCGGACAGCAGGATGCATCGGGCGGAGGCGATGAAGGCCGCATCGATATCGGCCGCCGACAGCTGCGCGGCGGCGCTGCCCGCGCGGCGGTACGTGAACGACCGTTCGCCGCGCGCATCGAGCGAGATGAAGTAGACGCCGTTTTCGCCGGGTACCAGCGGCGCATGGCCGATGTCGATGCCCTCCCCTTGCCAGGCCGCGCGCAGGCCGGTGCCGAACGGATCGTCGCCGACGCGGCTGACGAACGCCGTGCGCGCGCCCTGCCGGGAAGCGGCCACCAGCGCGTTGAGGACATCGCCGCCATATGCCTTGCTGAACCGCTCGGCGCTGGCCAGCGGTTCGGTGGCGTTGAACTCGACCATGCACTCGCCCAGGCCGACGAGATCGAAGGCGCGTGCGGAATCGGAGTCTGGAAGGGGGGCGGCAAGGCGGCTTGCAGGGGTCGGCGTCGTCATCGGCTGGCGTGGATTGGCGTGGGTTGGCGTGGATTGGCACGAGATAAAAATTGCCGGTAAAGCTATCACCTTCCCGCATTCGTGCATAGCTTTTTGCTGCGGCGCGGCAGCCCGGCCGTGCGCCGGTGGCTTGCACGGTCGGGTATAAATGTTGGCGCTGGGCCGCGCAATGGACGCGGCCGCGCTTTCATTGCCAGGGAGACGAACGATGAATCTAGCGAATCTGGGGATCGGCAAACGGCTCGCCATCGGTTTCGGCATCGTGTGCATCATGCTGGTCGCCATGGTCCAGCTGTCGAACGCCATGCTGGGCCGGATCAACGACGGCACCCACGAGATCGTCAACAACCGCATGCCGAAGATCGACGCCACCGGGCGCATCCAGGCCGAGATCAACGATATCGCGATCGCGTTGCGCAACATGATGCTGAACGCGGATCCGGCGGACCGGCAGCGCCAGCGGGCCGAGGTGGTCGCTTCGCGCCAGGCAGTGAACGAGATCCTGCGCGAACTCGACGCCACGCTGCAGAATCCCAGGGCGCGCGAGCTGCTGGGGCAGATGCGCGCGGAAACCGAGCGCTATGTGGCGGCCCAGGAAACGCTGTTCGGCCATGTCGGCAGCGGCGCCGGCGAGGTGGCGCAGGCCTATCTCGCCAATGAGATGCGCCCCCTGCTGGTACGCCTGAAAGGCCTCGTCAGCGAACAGGCCGCGCTGCAGAAGCAGCTCAGCGAGACTGCCGCCAGGGAAGCCGCGGAAACCTATGCCAGCACCCGCAACCTGATGTGGGGCCTGGGCATCGGCGCCGTCCTGCTGGCCGCCGTCGTCGCCTGGTGGATCACGCGCTCGATCACCCGCCCGGTCGCGCAAGCGCTCGACGTGGCCAATACCGTGGCGGCCGGCGACCTCACCAGCCGCATCGACGCCGCGACCCGGGATGAAATGGGCGAGCTGCTGCGCGCGCTGCGCCGCATGAACGAAAGCCTGGCCACCACCGTGACGACGGTGCGGCGCGGTACCGACATCATCGCCACCGCGGCGGCGGAAGTGGCGACGGGCAGCCAGGACCTGTCGGCGCGCACCGAACAGCAGGCCAGCTCGCTGGAAGAAACCGCGTCGTCGATGGAGCAGCTGGCGTCGACCGTGAAGCAGAACGCCGACAACGCGCGGCAGGCCAACACGCTGGCCGGCGCCGCGTCGGCCGTGGCGGCGCGCGGCGGCGACGTGATTGCCCGCGTGGTCGGCACGATGGACGACATCCGCGCCTCGGCCAGCCAGATCGGCGACATTACCAGCGTCATCGACGGCATCGCCTTCCAGACCAATATCCTGGCGCTCAACGCCGCGGTGGAAGCCGCCCGCGCCGGCGAACAGGGGCGCGGCTTCGCCGTGGTCGCCTCCGAAGTGCGGACGCTGGCGCAGCGCTCGGCCGCCGCGGCCAGGGAAATCAAGGAGCTGATCGGCGCCTCCACCGACAAGGTCGCGGCCGGTACCCAGCTGGTCGGCGAAGCCGGCGCGACGATGCAGGAGATCGTCGACAGCGTGCAGCGGGTCACCGACATCATGGCCGAGATCACGTCGGCCAGCAGCGAGCAGTCGGCCGGCATCGAGCAGATCAACCGCGCCGTGGTGGAGATGGATGCCGTGACCCAGCAGAATGCCGCGCTGGTCGAACAGGCCGCCGCCGCGTCGGAGTCGATGAAGGACGAGGCGGCGCGGCTGGCGCAGGCCGTGGCGGTGTTCAGGGTGGCGGATGATGGAGCGCACGGGGTGGCCGGTGGCCGGCGGGAGGGGCAGCGGTTGTTGGCGGGTTAAATGGGGGAGCTAGTTTATGCGCTAACCAACACATTGGAAGCGCATGCATTCACCCCAACAGCGAAGGGCTGGGGTCAGACCCGCCGGGTCTGACCCCGGAATTTGCACCTGGGGTGGACTGACCTTTTCTGCCCTACGCGAACGTCTGCCAGTTCCGCTGGGCGGCGGTGGCGTCGGCGGGTTCGTGTTCGGCGCAGTCGATGCGCAGGAAGGCGATCGGCAGCGGTGCACCGACCAGGGCGCAGTGATGGGGGGCGGCGGCGCCGGGGAACTTGTTCGGTTCGAAATGCCGGCACGACAGGCAGGCGCGCAGTTCGGGGAAGCGTTCGGTCTTCTGCAGTTCGGCGATGGTCTTGAACAGGCCCGTCAGCAAGGCGACCTGCAGCGCGTGCGGCAGGGCCGAGACGGCGTCGTCGGCGAAGCCCAGCGCGCCTTCCAGCCGCTCGGCCAGCCGTTCGCCTTCCGGCGTCAGCAGGAGCGCCGTGGCGCGGCCATCGTCCGCGGCGCGGGTCTTGCTCACATAGCCTTTCGCCACCAGGGCCGCCACCGAATCGCTGGCGCTGGGGGTGGAAATGGACAGTTGCTGGGCCAGCCAGGAAAGGCGCATGCCGCGGGCGCGGCGGTGCAGCAGCTGCACGATGTCGGCCTGCGCGGGATTGAGCTGTTCCGCGGTGGACGCGGCCCACATGCCGGCGCGCAGCACGCTGGCGAGCCGGGCGATCGCGGTCACGATGCGTGCCGACAGGTCCGGCGTCGCATCCCACGGAGTTTCAGGCGTGATATCCATGCCCGCAGGATAGCCAGCCCGAAGGCAATTGTCAAGGAGTCCTAATAGTTACGCGGCGATACACGCGGCGTCGAGCTTCAGGTAGCGGGCCGCGAGAACGTCGGCCGCCATCGGCGCGCCCAGCAGGTAGCCCTGCACCACGTCGCAGCCGGCATGGCGCAGCCAGTCGAGCTGGCGCTGTTCCTCCACGCCCTCGGCCACCACGGTCAGCCCGAAGCCGCGCGCCAGCGCCAGCACGGCCAGGATGATGGTCTCGCCACGCTGTGGCAGCAGCTGCACGAAGCTGCGGTCCACCTTGAGCTGGTTGATCGGGAAGGTCTGCAGGTAGGCCAGCGACGAATAGCCGGTGCCGAAGTCGTCGATCGCCAGCCGCACGCCGAGCGCGCGCACGCCCTGCATGAAGGCGATGGCGCCCGACACGTCTTCCATCAGCACGCTTTCCGTCAGTTCCAGTTCCAGACGGCCCGGCGCCAGGCCACTCTCGGCCAGCGCGCGCGTCACGTCCTCGATGAAGCCCGGTTCGCGCAGCTGCCGTGCCGACATGTTCACGGCCAGGGTCAGCGCCGGCGCGCCGGCGCGCTGCCAGCCGGCCACCTCGGCGCACGCGCGCTGCAGCACCCAGCTGCCAATCTGGACGATCAGGCCGCTTTCCTCGGCGATCGGAATGAACTCGGCCGGCGAGATCTGGCCATGCTCCGGATGCCGCCAGCGCAGCAGTGCCTCCACGCCGACCAGTTCCCCGCTGGCGCAATCGAACTGCGGCTGGTAGTGCACGGCCAGCTGGCCGGCGTCGATGGCACGGCGCAACTCGCGTTCGAGCACGACGCGGCGCTGGGTGGCCGCCGTCATCGCCGGCACGAATTCGTCCAGCCGGTTGCGGCCCGATTGCTTGGGGTGGGACAGCGCCGTATCGGCGCTGCTCACCAGGTCGCTCAGGGTGGAGGCATCGACCGGATACATGCACACCCCGACGCTGGCGGTGGCGAAGAACTCGCCACCGGTCACCGAGATCGGATGGCGCAGCGCCTGCGTCACCTTGTCGGCGATGCCCAGCGCGGTGGCGCGGCCCGGGACCGGGGCGACGATGATGGCGAATTCGTCGCCGCCGATGCGGCCCACCAGGTCGGTCGTGCGGACCGCGCCGGTCAGCGCGTCGGCCACCTTCTTGAGCAGTTCGTCGCCGGCGGCATGGCCCGCCGTATCGTTGACCGTCTTGAAGTTGTCGAGGTCCACCAGGAGCAGCGCCAGCTCCGTGCCGTCCGCGCCGGCTTCCGCGAGCGCCCTTTCCAGGTGCGCGTAGGTGGCGTGGCGGTTCGGCAGCTGCGTCACGTGGTCGGTGTGCGCCATGTAGTCGAGCTCACGCTCGGCGGCGGCCACCCGGGCCCGCGTGGCGCGGCCCAGCGTGGCCACCACCAGCATGGCGCCCAGCGATGCCACCGCCAGCAGCCCCACGTAGCGCAGCATCGCACCCCGCAGCCGTTCCGTCCCCACGTGCAGCACCGTGTGGCCGACCACCTGGCCCCGGTAGCGCACCGTCTCGGTGACCACGATGCCATCGTCGCGCGCCACGCGGGCCGCCGCCAGCCCCGGCGGCAGCCGGCTGTCCGGATAGGAGAATTCAGCGAAGTGGCGGCCTTGCCTGTCGTAGATGCCGACCGCCTTCAGGCCCTGCGCGTAGCGGAAGGCGCGCAGCGTTTCCTGCGCCACCTCGCGGTCGCCGAACATCAGCGGCGCGGTCACGCTGTCGGCCACGATGGCGACCTGCACGCGGGCGCCATCCATCATCGCCTGGCGGATCTCGAGCAGCTGGTAGGCGATCAGCACGGCGCCGGCGATCACCAGCGCCGCCACGGCCGCGACCAGCTGGCCGCTGCGCAGCGTGGCGGCGATCGGCATGCGCCCGTTCGGCGCGCTGCGGGAGGGAAGCAGTTTCATCGGACGTTCCTTGCCAGGCGCAACAAGCGCGAACTGAAGCGCAGCCCGGCGCGCGCGGCTTCCTTCGTATCGATGTCGAAGCGCAGGTGCTGGTCTTCCTCGACCAGTGCCACCGCGCCCGCATAGCCGTTTGCCGGCTCGTCGACGATCGCCAGCATGCCAGTGCCCTCGGCGGCCGGGCGCGCCGCGCCGGCACGCAGCACGGCCACGTCGCACGCGGTACCCGCCGCCGGGACCACGACCGCCACCTTCCGCTCGCCCACCGGCTTGCCGTGCAGGGCGCGCAGGCTTTCCCACAGCGGGTGGCCGTTGTTCACGCACACGTTCAACGGCCGGGCGCCCGCGTTCGCGGGCCAGGTGGTGAACTGCGCGATGTTGTAGATATAGGCGGCCTTCAGCACGGCGTCATCCGTCTGGGCGTGACCGCGCGGCGCGGCGACGAGCAGCGCAAGCACGGCGGCGGCGGCGATCCATTCAGAACGCATAACCCGTCTTGACGAGCACCGTGCGGCCCTCGCGGTGGATGGCTTCCTGCACGAAGGCGGGGCCGGCCGGATCCGCGCCGCGGCGCCCCGCCGCGTTGTACAGGCTGACCGACCAGTCGAACTTGCCGGTGCGGGTGGCCGGGCCGAGCGTGAAGTTCCATGTGCAGAAGCCGCCCGTGCTGGCGTTCTCGGTGAGGCGGCGCGACGTGCACTGGCCTTCCGTGCCCAGGCGCAGCCTGCCGCCCGGCAGCGCCCAGGTGGCGTTCAGCTTGAGCAGGTGGCGCGGCGAATTGACGATCCAGTCGCCCTTCTCGTCCGCGGCATGCTGGTACGTATAGCTGCCGCGCAGGCGCGTGCCGCCCGCGAACAGGCGTTCGCCGGACAGTTCGACACCGTCGGCCGTGGCACGCTCGGTATTGTCGAACATCAGGATGCCGTCCGGGCGCAGCGTTTCCGTGATCAGGTCGGTGATCCGGTAATGGAAGGCCGCCAGCGCCAGCTTGCTGTACGCGTCCGGCTGGCGTTCCCATACCAGTTCGCTCGTGGCGATCTGCTCGGCGCGCAACGACGGATTGGCCACCGCGAAGACCTCGACCTCGTAATACAGTTCATAGGCATTCGGCGAACGGTACGCGGTGCCGTAGATCAGCTTCAGCGTATCCTTCGAACCGGGATGCCAGATCAGTGCCGCGCGCGGGTTGACACGGCTGCCCGTGGTGGTGTCGCGATCGTAGCGCACGCCGGCGTTGAGGATGAGGTCCCGTGAAAGGTGCACTTCATCCTCGACGAAGATGCCGGCGCGGCTGTCGGCGCGGCGGTCATCCATCGCCACCTCGACGGGATCGAGATCGTAGTTGTACTGGTCGCGTCGGGTGTTGCGCTGCAGGTCGATGCCCACCAGCAGCTTGTGGTTTGCCAGGCCGGTGTAGGTGCCGGTCGCATTGAAACCGTACCAGGCGCCATGGGCGCCGTCGACATTCATGCGTGGATTGCCTTCCTCATCCGGATACAGGCCCACGCCCACGTAGTCGATGCGGCCCCAGTCCAGCCGGGCCGACAGCGACAGGTCGTCCGACAGCGGCGCCGTGTAGCCCACGCTGGCGAAACTCTGCGCGTCGCGCGTGTAGTCCGGCGTGTTGTACACGGCACCGAACGATGCGGTGGGGATGCCCTTGGTGCGTGTCACGTGCCCGGCGCTGAACGACAGCGGGCCGCGCGAGGCCTTGACGAAGGCGCTGCGCGAGCGGTCGTAGTCGAGGCCGGCGGCGACGCCGTTGTTCTGCTCGGGCGTATCGAATTCGCCGGCATACAGGTCGCCGCCGTCGCGCTTGAATCCGCTGACGGACAGCAGCACGTCGGTGCCGTCCTGCGCGTGGTAGCCCCAGCTGGCGCGGCCGCGGCGTTCGCCCTTGCTGCCGGCCGCCAGCGCGGCCTGCGGACCGGCCAGCGCGCTGCCGGACTTGGTCACCACGTTGATCACCCCGAAGACGGTGTTCGAGCCGTACACTGCCGCGCCGGGGCCGGGCACGTATTCGATGCGTTCCACCAGGTCCATGTCCAGCAGGCCTTCGGTGCCGATCGACGCCTGGTCGTACACGCTGTCATTGACGCGCACGCCGTCGATCAGCAGAAGGTAGCGGCTGTTGTAGTCGCCCGGCCGCTGGAAGCCGCGCGCACCGATGTACGAGTAATTGCGGTCATCCGAGATGTACAGGCCGGGCAGGCTGCCCAGTGCCTCGGCCAGCGTGCGCCAGCCGTGTTCGCGCACATCCTGCGACGTCAGCACGGAAACGGCGGACGGCGCATCGCTGACGCGCTGCGCGAAGCGGGAGGCGGACGTCACCATGGTGACGCCCATCAGGCTTTCCAGCGGCATGGCGGCCAGGTCGCCGGACGGTTCGTCCAGCCCGCCCGCGTGGGCGAAGGCGGCTTGCAGGGCCAGGACTAGGACAAGTGGTCGGCGCAGGAATGAACGGGGCATTTTTGTAATGGTCTCGCCGGGGCGGCGTGCCGTGATCGGAAGGATGGAAATTCTGGAGAAATAAATTCTTTATGCAAGGCAACATATTACCGCCGTCCATTTAACAATGTGCTGTTTCTTAAGGGAAATATAACGCTTTGTGCGGATACACAACAGCAAGCCAGCCGGATTATTGCGATTCATTGCGATTCATTGCGATTCATTGTCCTCCTGCTCATCTTGTTGACCGCTTGACAGTGCGACGCGGCCCGCGCGGGACGGCACGCGATAATGCGGGGTGTTGCTGACCACGCCGCCGATGACACATTTGCCATGACACACCCGCTGCTCAAGACCTCTCACCACGTCTTCCCCCTTGTCGCCGCCATGCTGCTCGCGCTCGGCCCGGCGCCCGCCACCAGCGCGGCCGACAAGCGCGACCTGGCCGGCACCTGGCGCTTTGCCCTCGACCGCCACGACGAAGGCGTTGCCGCGCGCTGGTACGGAGGCGCGGTGCCTGACAGATTCACGGACAGGATCGCGCTGCCTGGCATCCTGAATGCGCAGGGCTACGGCGACGAGATTTCCACCGGCACGCCGTGGGTGCTGTCGCTGTACGACAAGGACTGGCACCTGCGCGAGGAGTACAAGGCCCATACCGCGCCCGGCAAGGTGAAGGTGCCGTTCCTGTCCCAGCCGCCGCGCCACTACCTGGGCGCGGCCTGGTACCAGCGCGACATCGATGTGCCGGCCGCCTGGCGCGGCAAGCGCGTGGTGCTGCACCTGGAACGCCCGCGCTGGGGCTCCACGCTATGGCTGGACGAGCGCGAGATCGGCAGCAACCGCAGCCTGGTCGCCGGACATGAATACGACCTGGGCCTGCTGGCGCCGGGGCCGCACCGGATCACCGTGCGGGTGGACAGCCGGATGCTGATGAACTACCGGCCCGATTCGCACAGCGTGTCCGATTCGCTGGGCATGAGCTGGAACGGCATCGTCGGCAAGGTGGAACTGCGCGCCACGTCGCCCGTGTGGATCGACGATGCGCAGGTCTTCCCGGACGTGGCGGCACGCACCGCGCGCGTGCGGCTCAAGATCGACAATCGCGGCGGGCAAGCCGGCAGCGGCACGGTGCGGGCCAACGGCCGGCGCATTGCCGTCACCTGGACCGCCGATGGCGGCAGCGCCGAATTCACGGTGCGCTACCCGCGCGATGCCGCGACCTGGGACGAATGGAACCCCGTATTGCACACGCTGAAGCTGAAGCTGGACGGCCCGCAGGCCGGCGACGCGCGCGACGTGAAGTTCGGATTCGTGCAGATCCGCGCGGAAGGCAGCCGGATGCTGGTGAACGGCCGGCCCACGTTCATGCGCGGCACCCACCACGGCGGCGACTTCCCGCTGACCGGCTACCCGCCGACCGATGTCGCCTACTGGAAGAAGATCTTCACCATCAACAAGCAGTGGGGCATCAACCACGTGCGCTTCCACTCGTTCAATCCGCCCGAGGCGGCATTCCAGGCCGCCGACGAGGTGGGCATCTACCTGCAGCCGGAGCCGGGCATGTGGAATGCCGTATCGCCCGGCACGCCGATGGAAGCCATGCTGTACGAGGAAACCGAGCGGATGATTCGCGCCTACGGCAACCACCCGTCGTTCCTGCTGTTCAGCCCCAGCAACGAACCGAAAGGCAACTGGAAGGCGGCGTTCGACAAGTGGATCGCCCACTACCGGCAGGCCGACCCGCGCCGGCTCTACACCAACGGCACGGGCCACACGGAAGCCGCGGTGCCGGACGTCGACAAGGGGACCGACTACCTGGCGATCCAGCGCATCGGCCCGAAACCGCTGCGCAACAAGACCGGCTGGTTCGGCCGCGATTATTCGGCCTCGCTGGAGGGCATCGGCGTGCCGGTGCTGTCCCACGAGAACGGCCAGTGGGTGGCCTACCCGGATTATTCGGTCATCGACAAGTTCACCGGCTACCTGCGGCCCGGCAATTACGAGATCTTCCGCGAATCGGCCAGGGCGCGCGGCGTGCTGGAAAAGAACCGCGAATTCGCGCTGGCTTCCGGACGCTGGCAGCTGGCCTGCTACAAGGAAGAGATCGAAGCCATCCTGCGCACCCCCGGCATGAGCGGCTACCAGCTGCTCGACCTGCACGATTACCTGGGCCAGGGCACGGCGCTGGTCGGCCTGCTCGATACGTTCTGGGAATCGAAGGGCTATGCTTCCGCGCAGGCATTCCGCCGCTTCAACGGTGAAACGGTGCCGCTGGCCCGCGTCACGCGCCAGACGCTGACCAGCGCCGATACGCTGGACGTGCCGGTCGACATCGCCCACTACGGCAAGGCCGCGCTGCGTGGCGCGCGCCCCTGGTGGAAGGTGGTCGACGGCGCCGGCAAGACCGTGGCCGGCGGCGGCTTCGCGACGACCGACCTGGCCGTCGGCCGCAATGCCCGGCTGGGCCGCATCGCGCTGCCGCTGGCGGGCCTGCCGGCACCGGCCCGATACCGCCTCGTGGTCGGCCTCGCAGGTACGCACATCGAGAACGACTGGAATTTCTGGGTCTATCCGCACGAGGTCGCGACCGATGCGCCGGCCGACGTGCTGGTCACCCGGGCGTGGCCGGAAGCCGAAGCGCGGCTGGCGGCCGGCGGCAAGGTACTGTACCTGCCGCGCAAGGCGGACCTCGACTGGACTTCGCCGCCGCTGGCGGATGTGCCGGTATTCTGGAACCGCCTGATGAATCCCGGCTGGAGCCGCATGCTCGGGCTGTGGATCGACAAGGCCCACCCTGCCCTGGCGGGCTTCCCCACCGACGACCACTACGACTGGCAGTGGGCCGAGGTGGCGGCGCCGGCGCGCGCCATGAACCTGGCGCGGCTGCCGCGCGGCCTGCAACCGATCGTGCAGCCGATCGACGACTGGAACCGCAACTACAAGCTGGGGCTGCTGTTCGAGGCGCGCGTGGGCGCCGGCCGCCTGATGGTCTCCACCGCGGACCTGGACAGCGATGTCGGCGTCGGGCCAGCCGCGCGTGTGGTGGCGCGGCAGTTGCGCAAGTCCGTGCTCGACTACATGGCCAGCGAGGCGTTCGCGCCGGCCACCGACGTCAGCCCCGATGCGCTGCGCGCTTCGCTGTTCGACACCCGCGTGATGAAGAAGCTGGGCGCCACCGCCAGCGGCTGGAACGATGCGGACAAGACGATCGACGGCGATCCGAACACCTATGCGCTGGAGTCGGGGAAGATCGAAGACAAAGGCAAGGGCAAGGGCGACGGAGCGGGCAACGGCGCGCGCCCGCAGCCGGCGCTGACGATCGCCTTCCCGGCCGCCGTGCCGTTCGACGGCCTGGTGCTGATGCCGCGCCAGAACCACCGCGACCACGAGGGCGATGTGCGCGAATGGCTGGTGCAGGTCAGCGACGACGGCCGCCAGTGGCGCGACGTGCGCCGTGCCACGCTGGGCTCCACCTTCGAGCCGCAGTCGATCCGCTTCGACAACGTCACCGCGCGCTGGCTGAAGCTGACCGCGCTGGCCGGCTTCGGCGCCGACCGCGCCAGCGCGCTGGCCGACGTGGCGGTGTCCTACACGGGTCCCGCCCTGCCCGACGAAACCGGCGAGCTGCAGTACCAGCGCTCGCGCTCGACCTCCACTGATGTCGACGAAGCGGGGATGGATGACCGGCGGCCGGCCCGGCCGGGCACCGGTGACAAGCGCGAGACTCGCCCGGGAGCGGCATCCGGGCGGTAAAGTCCGCGGTGGCGCCCAGCCCGGGCGCCGCTCCCCTTACTTCGGCAACGCGAACTCGCCATCGACGCGCAGTGTGGCCTGCGTCACTTGCGCGAACTTCGGCTGGCCGCCGCCGGCGTACACGGTGTACTCGCCGGCGCGGACAAAGCGGCCCCCCTTGGCATCGACCTGCGACTGCGCCCGGGCATCGAGCTCCACCGTCACCGTCCGGCTGCCGCCGGCTTTCACGTGGACGCGGCGGAAGCCGGCCAGCACGGGATTGGCGCGGTCGCCCGGCCTGGCCAGGTAGAGCTGCACCACCTCGTCGCTGTCGCGCTTGCCCGTATTGCGCACCGTGACGGTGGCCTTGACCGCCTGCCCCGCCTTGACGCGCGTGGCCGACAGCTTCGGCGCGGCATAGCGGAAGCTGGTGTAGCTGAGGCCATGGCCGAACGGATGCAGCACCGGCCCGTTGAAGTAGCGGTACGTGCGGTTCCGCATCGAGTAATCGGCGAACGGCGGCAGGTCCGCTTCCGAGCGCACGATCGTGTACGGCAGGCGCCCGGCGGGGCTGACCTGGCCGGCCAGCACGCGGGCGATGGCCGCGCCGCCGCCCTCGCCCGGATACCAGGCGTGCACGATGGCGTCGGCGTTCGCCTCCACCCATGGATCGGAGATCGGGCCGCCCGTCAGGTAGACCACCACCAGCGGCTTGCCGGTGGCCTTCACGGCTTCCAGCATGCGCCGCTGTGCGTCCGGCAGTGCCAGCGTGAGGCGGTCGCCGCCCCGGAAGCCGGGGAAGTCCACCTTCATTTCCTCGCCTTCCAGGTCGGGCGACAGGCCTACCAGCGCCACCGCGACGTCGCTCGCCCGGGCCGCGGCCACCGCGCCGTCCACCAGTGCATCGCGCGGCGCCACCCACTCCAGCGCGCTGTGGCGATCGTTCTCGGTGCGCGCGTAATCGATGCGCACGCGGCGCGGCCGGGTATCGTCGAACGTGAAGTGGATCTTCTCCATGCGCTGCTGGCAATTGCCTGCCACGCACTCGGCCGTGTTGCCGCCGCCGATGCCGGCCTTTTCCGGCGAGACCACCAGCTCATCGTCGATCCATACCTTGATGTTCGGCAGCGGCCGGTCGCGCGGCACGATCATGCGGAAGCCCAGCTCGTACTGGCCCGGCTTGGGCGGCACCAGCACGCCGGTCCAGCGCACCGAGAACTTTCGTGGTTCAAAGCCCTGCGGGGCGCTGTGTTCGAAATTGAAGTTGATGACAGGGTCGATGCGCGTCATCTTCGGCTTGCCGGCGAATTCCAGGTTGTCGAAGTATTCGCCCCGCAGGCCGTGCTGGCCGCTGTCCGCCGCCACTTTCAGGAACGTTTCCGGGATCGGCATGCGCTTGCCGTCGATCAGCGGCGCGCCGGCAGCATACGTCACGCGCGCGGCGCCGAACGCCTTGCGCAGCGCGTCGACGGGCAGCGTGGGATGCACGATGGTGCCGTTGTAGTTGCCTTCCAGGCTTTGCAGCAGCGCCGCGTTCGGCCCGATCACGGCGATGCGGGCCCCGGCGGCCAGCGGCAGCACGTTGCCGCCGTTCTTCAGCAGGACGATGGCTTCCTCGGCGGCCTGCTGCGCCAGTGCGCGGTGGCCGGGCGAGTTGATCGCGCTGTACGGCACCCGGTCCCAGGCGCTGCCGTCGAGGAGCCCCATGCGGATGCGCGCGGCCAGCAGGCGCACCAGCGAGGTGTCGATTTCCGCTTCGGTGATCAGCCCGCGGGCCACCGCGTCCGGCAGGCCCAGGTAGCTCCGGCCGCAGACCAGGTCGGTCCCCGCCTTCACGGCGGTGGCCGCCGCGTGGGGAATGTCGGGCGACGTCTTGTGGCCGGTCACCAGGTCGCTCACCGAGTCGCAGTCCGACACGATGAAGCCCTGGAAGCCCCAGTCCTTGCGCACCAGCCGGTTCTGCAGCGGGTGGGCGCACATCGGGATGCCGTCCACCGCGTTATACGCGCACATCAGCGAATACGCCTTCGCATCGACGATCGCATTGCGGAACGCCGGCAGGTAGGTGTCTTCCAGGTCGAACGGCGACACGTCGACATTGAAGCTGTGGCGCTCGGGCTCGGGCCCGGAGTGCACCACGAAATGCTTCGGCGTGGCGACGCCCTTGTACAGCTTCGGGTCATTGCCCTGGATGCCGCGGATGAACGCCATGCCCAGCTGGCCGGCCAGGTGCGGGTCTTCACCGTAGGTTTCCTGGCCGCGGCCCCAGCGCGGGTCGCGGTAGATGTTGATGTTGGGGGTCCAGTAATTGACGCCGAAGTAGCGCGCCGTGCCGCCCGCATCGCGGCGCAGCGCGGCGTTGAAGTTGGCCCGCCCTTCCAGCGCGATGGCATCGGCCAGGCGCTCGGTCAGCGCGGTATCCCAGGTCGCCGCCAGGCCGATCGCCTGCGGGAACACGGTGGCATGGCCGGCCCGGGCCACGCCGTGCAGCACTTCGTTCCACCAGTCATAGCGCTTCAGGCCGAGCCGCTCGATGGCCGGCGCGGCATTTTGCATCTGCTCGGCCTTTTCCTGCAGCGTCATGCGCGCAACCAGGTCCCTGGCGCGCGCTTCGGGCGCCAGGGCGGCGTCGCGATATGCGGGCGCGGCGTCGGCCGCGGCAAGTCCCGGCGCAAAGGCCAGCGCCACGGCGAACGGCATGGCGCGGATCAGGTGAACGGTGCTGGTGAAGGAACTGGCGGCGAGCTGCATGGGTCTCCTGTACGGTCTGTCGTTGAATTGCCGGGTTGCCGCAATTCTGCAGGCCATCAGGTGCCGCCGCAATGTGAAAATCGCCAACGGCCCGACGTTTTTACGCCTCCGTCACCGCTGCGCCCTCGGCCGCCGGTACCTCGTCCACGCTGGCGTACACGGGCAATCCCAGTTCGCGCGCCTGCCGCACATCGCCATCGGCGCCGCGCGAGGCACCGGGAATCCGGTAGACGGCATCGCATTGCGCGATCACCCGCCGCGCCACGCCGTACAGGAAGTCCGACGGCACGTACTCGGCGACCCGCCCATGCCCGGCATGCTGCGCCAGCGGCAGCGCCAGCCACTCGCCGATCAGCGGCACATGGCCCTTTTCATAGACATGCCACGCCGCCTGCTCGAGCGCGTGGAGGTTGCGCGCAATGCGCTGCAGGTCGCCCTCGGTACCGCTGCGGTAGGGGCCGGCAATCAGGATCGTCATCGGTTTCATGTCGTACTCTCCATTGGATCAGGGAAGCACGATATTACACGCTTTATCACGATCCTGCACGTTTTTACACGTTTTCCTGCGCCATGCTACGCTTTTGCACGCTCCTGCACGACTTCCCGTGAAACGAATTCCTCGTGACCCCGTACACTGGCGAGCTTTTCCGCGCCGAACACGTTGACCGCATAGCCGTTGCGGCCGGCCGCCTTCACGCCGTACAGCGCATAGTCGGCCGACTGCATGATCGCGTCGGCGTTCGTCGGCATGCTCGTGATGGCGATGCCCACGCTGGCCGTCACGTGGAGCGCGGTGTCGCCGACCTGGAACGGCGCTTCCATCGCCGCCAGGATCCTGCCGCCCAGCTGGTGCGCCTCGCCGGCGCCGCGCACCTGTTCGTAGACCACCACGAATTCGTCGCCCGCCAGGCGTGCCACGGTATCGGTGCAGCGCACCGCGCCCTGCAGCCGGCGCGCGAACTCCACCAGCACGGCGTCGCCGGTGGCATGGCCATGGCCGTCGTTGATGCTCTTGAAGCGGTCGATATCGAGGAAGGCCACCGCCACCGACTCGCCGGAGCGGCGCGCACGCGCCAGCGCCGCCGGCAGGAACTGGTCGAACATGCGGCGGTTGTGGGTGCCCGTCAGCACATCGGTCGTGGCCAGCCGGTGCAGGTCGTCCGCGGCCTGCTTGCGGCTGCGCGACAGCCGGTACAGCGCCCGGCTCAGCACGCCGAACTCATCGGCGTGGTCGACATTGAACGCGCTGATGTCGGTGGCGCCCGCATCGATCGATTCGACCACGCCCTGCAGCGCTTCCAGCGGTTCCATCAGCACCTTGACGAGGCCCCAGCCGAAGACGCCGGCCATGGCCGTGAACAGGCCGGCCGCGCCCAGCGCGTTGAACCACACCGACGCCATCGGTGCGAACGCGTCGCGCAGCGGATACGACACGGCCACGGTCCAGTCGGCATGGCGCAGGCGCTTCCACGCCACCAGCGATGGCTCCTTGCCGTCGAGGATGTCGGCGCGCCAGCCTTCCGGGCCGGCCAGCGGGGCGGCGACGGCCGGCATCTCGTCGGCCAAAGGCTGCGTCAGGATCAGTTCCTTGCGGGGGTGGTGGATCACCGTGCCGTCGTTGGCGATGATGAACAGGTAACCCTGCTCGCGGGTGCGCAGCGCCTCGACCTGGGCGGCAAAGGCCGGGCGCAGCAGGTCCAGGCCGCCGACCAGCACCGCGAAGACATTCCCGCGCGCATCGGACAGCGGCTGTGCCACCGAGACCACCGGGCGACCCGACAGCACACTGCGGAACGGCGCCGAGATCACGCTGTCGCGGGTGCGCAGCGCCTCCTGGAAGTAAGGCCGCGCACTGACATTGATCATCTTGTCGCGCCGGTTCTTCAGGCTGGACACCAGGTCGCCGCGCGCATCGAAGGCGACGATGTTGACGAATTCATCCCGCAGGCCCGGATGCGATTCCAGCAAGGCCTGCACGTCGCGCGCACCCAGGTTGCGCGACAGCGCTTCCTCGGCAATGCTGCGCAGCACGTTCTGCTTGGTACGCAGGTCGTTGTCCAGGTAGGCGGCGGCGCCGGACAGGGCGGAGATTTCCTGGCGCGCGATCATGCGCTGGATCTGCGATTCCGCGATCAGCAGCGAGATGCCGCACACGCCGATGGCGGCGATGAGCACCATCGAGGCCACCAGGGCGGAGACCTTGAACCTGAAGCTGGTGAAGTGTGAGGCGGCCGAGAACACGGCAACTCCCTGGCGCACGAAGACGCGACGATCGGTGATCCGGCGGGGAATTGGGCCAGGACGGCAAGGCGCGCGTGGCATGGGCGCGGAATTGCAACTGGGTAATTATAGCGGTGGTACGGCTCCGGATGCTCGAACGAACCCGTGATGTTGCCGAGTTACAACGAATATAACGATCAAGGCAGCTCATGGATATGCCGCACAACCATGAAATGCAGCGTTGAACCAACTCAGGCATCATGCAGGCAACACCGGGAGGAGACAGACACCGCATGGAGAAGCGTTCCGGACCGCTCATGGCCCACGCCGGCAGGATCGTGCTGTGCACGCTCGCGTACCTGGCTGGGGCAGCCGTTTGCATCCTCGTCTCCGTCCCCACGGGGAACAACAGCCCTGTGTGGCTGCCCACCGGCATCGCACTGGCCGCCGTACTGCGCTTCGGGTGGCCCATCCTGCCCGGCGTGGCGGCCGGCGCCTTCCTCGTCAACCTGTACCTGCTGGCCGATGGCCCGGGGTCCGGCGCGCTGCATGTCGCCGCGGCGCTCGGCATCGCCGCCGGCAATACGCTGGCCGCGGCCGCGGGTGCCTGGCTGATCCGGCGCGGCTCGCGTGCCCTGCGGCGCAACAGCCCCCTGGTGATCTACGGCTACGCGCTGGTCGCGGCGGTGGCGGCGATGATCGGCGCGGCGCCCGGCGGTTGCGTGCACGCCCTTCTCGGGCGGATCGCCTGGAGCGGGGTGTTCCCGGTCGTCACGCTGTGGTGGCTGGGCAATGTCATGGCGATCCTGCTGGTGACGCCGCTGCTGTCGGCCTGGACCTTGCGCCACGCCTTGCGCACGCTGCGGCCGCCCCGTGCGGCGTGCTGGCTGGCCCTGCTGCTGGGAACGATGGCGCTGGCCACCCTGGTCCTGTACCGGCTGGCGCCGCCGCCATGGCAGGCGCTGGCGCCGTGGCTGCTGCTGGCGCCGGCGATCGGTGCGGCCTACCTGTTCGGCGCACCCGGCGGTTCCGCCGCCGCCGCGATCGCCGCAGCCGGGGCGATCGCGGCCACGCTGGGTGGCGCCGGGCCATTCGCCACCCGCGACCAGTTCCATTCGCTGCTCGGCCTGGACATCTACCTGGCATTGCTGGGCATGGCGACCATGCTCGTCACCAATACCGCCGCCGGCCACCACCGCCCCGCGACGGATACGCGGCCGGGGCGCTGGCCGGTCGGCACCCTTGCGCTGTGCCTGGGCATCACGGCCGCCGCCTGGAATGCGGTCGGCCGGCAGGCCGAGTTCCGCACCCGCGAGCGCTTCGACGCGATCATCGACCTCACATGGCAGCAGATGGACTACCGGATGGCCAACTACCGCCGCATGCTGATGGCCGGCAAGGCCTTCTTCGAAGGGTCGGACGACGTTACCGAAGCGGAGTGGAATGCCTATGTGGCCAATTTCGACGTGGAACGGGCATTTCCCGGCACGCTGGGCCTGGGATTCGCCGCGTGGCTGCGCTCCCCGGCGAGGCCGCCGCGCACCTGGAGCGACAGCGCTCGCGCCGCGCGGCCTACCGCATCTGGCCGGAACCGGTGCGCTGGCCGGTGGCCGCCGTCACGTACCTGGCGCCGCCCAACGTGCCTAACGAGCGCCCCATCGGCTACGACATGATGTCCGAGATCAACCGCCAGCACGCGCTGGAGGGGGCCGTCGCGAGCGCCGGGATCGGCAGCACGGGCACCATCGGGCTGGTGCATGACATCGGCAAGGACGAACGGCATGGCTTCCTGATGTTCATGCCGCTGTACCACCGCGGCGCGCCGACCGGATCGGCCGCGGACCGCGAGGCGGCGCTGCGCGGCTTCATCTATAGCCCGTTCCGGGTACGCGACATGGTCGACAGCCTGCTCGGCAGGCACGATGCCTTCGCGCTGCGCATCACCGACCTGCATGCGGCATCGCGGGGACGGGAAATCTATCGCAGCGCCAGTCCTGGCAACGACACCGGCAACGGTGGCGACGCCAGCGCGCAGGCATCGCGCTACGTGAAACCGCTGGCGGCCATGCGCACGCTGGCGATCGACGAGGCCGGGCACCGCTGGCAGCTGGAGTTCACCGCCAGTACCCGCTTCGAATCCGGCATCGACCGGCAGGGCCCGCTGCTGACGCTGGGCCTGGGCGCGCTGATCAGCTTCCTGCTGTTCAGTATCGTGCGCGGCCTTGCCTCGACGCGCGCGCGGGCGCTGCAGATCGCCCAGCAGATCACCCGCGAGCTGCAACTGCAGCAGCGCGCGGTGCGCCAGAGCGAGGAACGCTTCCGCCTGTTCACGGCCAGCGTGCGCAGCCACGCCATCATCTTCCTCGATGCCGCCGGCCGCGTGGAGGCGTGGAACGACGGCGCCGCCAACCTGTTCGGCCACGCGGACGGCGAGGCGATCGGCCGCGCACTCGACCTGTGGGCCGACCCGGAACGGGGCCGCGCGCTGCTGGCCGAGGCGGCGGCCGGCGACAGCGCCACCGCCGTCACGGAACTGGTGCGCAAGGACGGCACCCGCTTCACGGGGGAACTGCAACTGACGGCCGTGCGGCGCGACGGCGTGCCGACCGGGTTCGCCTGCATCGTGCGCGACGTGACGGCCGCGCGCGAGGCCGAGGAACAATTGCGGCAGGCGGTGGCGATCGCGCAGAGCGCCAGCCGGGCCAAGAGCGCCTTCGTGGCCAACATGAGCCATGAACTGCGCACGCCGATGAATGGCGTGCTGGGCATCGCCGCCCTGCTGGAACGCGGCGCGCTGGACAAGGAACAGCGCGACCTGCTGCGGATGATCCGCAGCTCCGGCGAAACGCTGCTGGCGGTGCTGAACGATATCCTCGACTTTTCCAAGATCGAGGCCGGCAAGGTCGACCTGCACCCGGAAGCGGTGGCCCTGGACGACGTGGCCCTGGCGTGCGCCCGCCTGATGGCCGTCAACGGCGGCGGCCGGCTGCGCGTGCTGGTCGACGTGGCGCCGGCCCTGCCGCCCACGATCGTGGCCGATGCGCTGCGGCTGGAGCAGATCCTGACGAACCTGATCGGCAACGCCCTGAAATTCACCACCCACGGCGCCGTCGAATGCCGCTTCGTACGCGCCGCGCTGGAGGGCGCGCCGGCGCTGAGGGTGGACGTCGCCGACACCGGCATCGGCATCGACCCGGAGCAGCAGAAGCGGCTGTTTTCCGCGTTTGCCCAGGCCGATGCGTCGACCACGCGGCGTTTCGGCGGCACCGGCCTCGGCCTGACGATCGCGCGCAGCCTGGCCAGCCTGATGGGCGGCACGCTGGAGGTGGCCAGCATGCCCGGCGGCGGCAGGACGTTCACGCTGACAGTGCCGCTGATGGTGCCAGGCCACGAAGCCGCCGCGCCGGACCGCTACGCCGTGGCGCCCGAGCACCAGGCGCTGTCCGTGCTGCTGTGCGAGCCGGAAACGCGGACGGTGTCGGCGCTGGCCAATGCCACGGCACGCTGGGGCTGGCACCTGCACATCGCCCACGATCCGGCGCGCGTGGGCCTGCTGCTGGCGGTGCCGGGCGCATTGCCCTGGGACCTGGCCATCGTCGGCCCCGGCATCGATGGCGCCCAGGTGATCGCCGCGCTGGCCGCGCGGCGTGCGCAGCTGCCGCCCGGCTTCGCGCTGATCCGCATCCTGGCCGGCTTCGACGTGCCGGCCGGCGATACGGCGGTGCCCTTCCCCGTCGCGGTCGTGCATGCGCCGGCCACCCGCGCGGCGCTGCATGCCGCGCTACTGGAGGCGCGCTCGCGGCCCGAACCGGCGCCGCTGCCGGTGGCGGACGATGGCGTCGCGCCGCTGGCCGGCATGCGCGTGCTGCTGGCCGAGGACAATCCCATCAACCAGACAGTGGCCGTGGCCCTGCTCGACTACGCCGGCGCGGCCGTCACCGTGGCCGGCGATGGCGCCGCGGCGCTGGCCCGGCTGGAACAGGACCCGGCCGGCTTCGACATCGTGCTGATGGACGTGCAGATGCCCGTACTGGACGGGCTGGCCGCCACGCGCGAGATCCGCGACAGGCTGCGGCTGGCGGTGCCGGTGGTGGCGATGACCGCCGGCGTCACGCAGGAAGAACGCGATGCCTGCGGCGCGGCGGGCATGGATGCGTTCATCGCCAAGCCGATCGACGAGGGGGAACTGGTGGACACGCTGCGCAGGTATCGGCGCGGCTGACGTCAGTGCACCGGCAGCACGAAGTCCGGATACCGCTCGCGCAGCGCGTCCAGTTCCGACAGCGTGCCGGACAGGTGCTTGCGCACCCACGACTGGGCGCGCGCGGCATCGCCGTCGCCGATGGCGCGGGCGATCTCGGCGTGCTGTTCGAGGATCGACTGGGCCTTGTTGTTCAGCGGCAGGTGCAGCCGGCGCAGCCGGTCCAGGTTACCGCTGCCGTCGCGCAGCCGTTCCCACAAGCCGGTCAGCAGCGCGGCGTCGTACAGCGTGCGGTGGAATTCCATGTCCACCGCCGTGAAGCTGGCCAGGTCGCCCCGCTCCAGGCAGGCGCGCTGCCGGTCGACCAGTTCGAGCAGCCGGGCCGCCAGTTGCGGATCGCGCCGCCGGGCCAGGCCATGCACCAGTTCCAGCTCCACCGACAGCCGCAGGAAATGCGCTTCGCGGGCCGACGACAGGTCGACCGCGCGCACCCGCGTGGCGTGCTGGGGAAAGACCTCGACCAGCTTTTCGTCGTCCAGCCGCGCCAGCGCATCGCGCACGGGGGTGACCGACACGTCGAAATACCCGGCCAGCTCGTTGCGGGACAGCACGGCGCCGGGCGGCAGCGCCAGGGTTACGATCAGTTCGCGCAGGTGTTCATACACCTGCAGTGCCGCGCTGCGGGACCGGTCGAGCCGGAAAGTGCCAGGTAAGGTGTGTTCGCTCATGTCGTCATCGTAATGTGCCCCGCCCGGATTGTACCGGGAAGCGGGCCTCGCGGCACCGATAAGCCCGGGCTTATCGGTGCCGCAGCCGATCCGATTGGCCTTCCCGGCGGATGCCTCCTACGATGGTGGCAACGAAAGGAGTCGCCATGACCACCCGATCACCAGCCTCGCCAGCCTCGCCAGCCTCGTCAGCTTCGTCAACCACATCAACCACTTCAGCCTCGGCCACGGAACCCGCCGATGCCGCCGATGCCACCACCCCGGCCGTACCGGACGCGCTGCCGGCCCCGGTCGCCATCTTCGCCGGGCTGTCCGCCAGCCTGGTGGCGATCGGCCTGGCCCGCTTCGCCTACACGCCGCTGATCCCGCCGCTGATCGAGGCGCACTGGTTCGGCGCCAGCGACGTCGTCTACCTGGGCGCGGCGAATTTCGCCGGCTATTTCGCCGGCGCGCTGTCCGGCCGGCGCCTCGGCGCACGCTTTTCCCACCGCGCCATGCTGCGGTGGATGATGGCGCTGGCCGCGCTGTCGTTCGCGGCGTGCGCATGGCCCGTCTCGCTGGCGTGGTATTTCACGTGGCGGCTGGCGTCGGGCTTCGCCGGCGCGGTGGTGATGGTGCTGGTGGCGCAAACGATCCTGCCGATGGTGGCGCCGGCCCGGCGCGGCCTGGCCAGCGGCGCCATCTTCATGGGCATCGGCGCCGGGATCGTGGCATCCGGCACGCTGGTGCCGCTGCTGATGACGCAGTTTTCCCGTTACGGCCTGGCCGCCACCTGGCTCGGCCTGGCCGCACTGTCGGCCCTGCTGACCGGCTTGACGTGGCGTGCCTGGCCGGCGCATGCGCCGGTGGCCGCCACCGGCGGCGCGAAGGTGCCCATGCCGGCGGCCGTGCGGCTGCTGTACGCCGCCTATGCCGCGGTGGCGGTCGGCCTGCTGGGCGCCGCCGTGTTCCTCGTCGATTACGTGGCGCGCGGCCTGGCGCGGGGCACCGGGGCGGGCGCGCTGTACTGGATCGTGTACGGCGCTGGCGCGCTGTCCGGCCCCGTGCTGTATGGGCTGGTCGCGGACCGCATCGGTTTCGGCAGGGCCTTGCGGGGCGGCCTGGCACTGTCCGGCGCGGCCGCGCTGGCGCTGGCCTTTATGGACCACCCGGCCGCGCTGGCCGTGGCCAGCGCCCTGCTGGGCGCGTTCACGCCGGGCGTCGTCACGCTGATGATCGGCCGCCTGCATGAACTGCTGCCGGGCGACAGCCACGCCCAGCATGCGGCCTGGGGCCATTCGACCACGATGTTCGCGCTGTTCCAGGCACTGGCCGGCTATGCGTTCTCGTTCCTGTTCGCACACAGCGGCGGCCGGCACCATGTGGTCTTCGTCGCCTCCGCGCTGGCGTTCGGTGCCGCGCTGCTGCTGGAGGCGGCCAGCGCACGGCGGCGCTGACCTTCGCTGGCGCGGATCGGTTCAACGCCGATCACTTCAACACTGATCACTGCGGCGCCGATCGCTTCAGCGCTGCCCCGCCACCGCGCACCGGCGCGCTTCCTCGACCGTGATCGCCAGGAAGTCCAGCACCGCCGGCTGCGTTTCGCCGCTTCGCCAGAACGCGTGCATGGCCAGTGGCGCGAGTTCCGGCACTGGCAGCGCCACCATGCCGGGCAGCGGCTCGGGCAAGGCGAACGCGGTGGCCAGCATGCCGCCCAGTCCCTCGCGCGCCAGTTGCACGCCGGTCTGCACCTGGCTGGTTTCATACACGATGTCCGGCGCGGCGCCCGCGTCGCGGCAGGTGGCCAGCACGCGGTCGTAGACGGACGGGTTGACGGCCCGGGCGAACATCACCACGCGCTCCCGGGCCAGCCGCTCCAGGCTGACCTGCCCGCCCCCGGCCGCGGCCAGCGGGTGATCGTCCCGCACCAGCAGTTTCCAGCCCGCCAGCAGCAGCGGCTCGGCGCTCACGGTGCCATCCGCGGGCAGCCACTGCGCCGGATCGTCGAGGATGACCGCGATGCCCAGGTCGATGCGGCCGCGCTGCAATGCCTCGACCTGGGCCGCGGCATCCATCTCGTGGCGCGCCGTCCTGATGTCCGGGTACAGGGCGCGCAGCCGCTTCAGCGCGGCGGGCAGCATCGGCACGCTCGCATATTCGACCAGGCCGATCGACACGCGCATGTCATGCAGGCCGCCAGCCGCGCGGGCGCCGCGCGTGCTCTCCTCGATCAGCCGGAATACGCCCTGCACGCCATCGCGGAAGATTTTGCCCGCCGGCGTCAGCGCGACGGCGCGCTGGCCGCGCTCGAACAGCCGCACGCCGACCGATTCCTCGAGCCGGGCGATCTGCTGGCTCAGCGCCGGCTGGGTAATGAAGCACAGCTCGGCCGCACGGCCGAAATGCAGTTCCTGCGCCAGCGTCAGGAAGTAATGGAATTGCCGCAGCTCGCCCGTTTTGATCGCCCGATTCCTCATCGGCCGATTGTAGACGCGCACGCACCCGCCGGGCAATGCGCCCGGTGCCGCCGCCCCCGACCGGCGGGGACAAGCTCCCTCTTCCGGCATGGCTTCCGCCGGATTACGCCGTTCGACACCCTGCCGTTCAACCCTGCCGCACGACCCGCGGCGCTAGGTAGCCCGCCGGTGCGGACCTGCCGCGTGCCGGCTCAGCTGCCCAGCTGATGCTCGTCGCCCGGCTGCTGCGCCGTCTTCGTGCGGAATTCCTTGGGGCTCATGCGCATGCGGCCGCGGCCGTCGCCCATCCGGTCGCGCAATTTGCGGATCGGAATGCCGCTGGCTTCGTGCATGCGCAACAGGATCGTCGCGCCGACCGGCAGCCGGCCGTGGCGGATCTTGCTGAGCACCGGCGGCGCCACTTCCAGCGCGCGCGACAGTGCCGCGTCGTTCTTGGCGTTGAGCCGCTCGGCCAAGGTGTCGAGCAGGCGGCCGGGGTTGTATGGACCGATGTCGTGATCGGCGCCACTATTGTTGAGTAGGGGTTCCATCATTTTCTCCTTGTCAATCGCTACCCGTTCGATATGCAGGCGAAGCAACGCAAATCAACAGGCCGATGACGAAAAAACAGGGGTAATGCAGTAACGATATAAAAGGTTTACACATTCAAAAAAACCAACAGCGTGCTCGCTGCAAAGCCGGAAAGATTGCCGGGTTTTTAACTTATTAATTGTTGGTCATTGCTCAGACGCTATCTTTTTGCGCTAAAATGCCGTCCGCCGCCGGCCGACCGGCCACTGGGCGGTTCTGCTGGCGTCCGTCGACGCCCCCTCCATGGAGCCTGGATGACCCTGATCCGAACCGCCGGCCTGTTTGCCGCCTGCGCAGCTGCCGCAAGCATTGCGCATGCCGCCCAAGCCACCGCCGCCGGAAGCGAGGCGGTCTACCAGTTCTCGCCCGTGAACCAGCACAATGTGCAGATCACGGCCGGCTACTGGAACCCGATCATGGAATACATCTCGCGGACCAGCGGCGTGACGCTGCGCCTGAAGCTCGGGCGTACCTCGGCCGATACCACCAGCTTCGTACTGGCCCAGGAAGTCGACTTCGCCTTCACCAACCATCTGTTCGCATCGGAGCGCGCGAGCATGGGCTGGCGCGTGCTGGCCCGCCGCACCGGCACGCCGGTGCGCTCGCAGATCGTCACGCTGGCCACATCGCCGGTGCGCGACCTGAGGGAACTGGCCGGTGCCGACATTGCGTTCCCGGGCCCCGAGGCGGCAGTGTCCTACCAGTTCAGCTACGCCGAGCTGGTACGGCGCGATATCCCCGTCAACGTGGTCTTCGGTGGCAATATGGATGGCGCATTTGCCCAGCTGGTCAGCGGCAAGGCGCGCGCCGTGGGCGCCAATTCGCAGCTGGCCGAGTCGTTCGTCGCCCGGTCCGGCAAAGCGCTGCGCGTGCTGTGGCAATCGGCACCGTTCAATGACCTGGCGCTGATGGTGTCGCCCCGCGTGCCGGCCGCCACGGCGGACGCGGTGGCGCGCGCCTTCACCGGCATGGCGGACGATCCGCGCGGGCGCCGCGTGCTGGCCGATGCCGCCGCGCTGGTCAGGACGGCGCCGATCGCCTTCGTACCGGCCACCGACGCGGACTACGACAGCTACCGCGATTACCATGGCCGCCTGCCGGCCGGCCTGCGCTGACGATGGCTCCCCTGCGCCACCTGACCCCACGCACACTGTGGGGCCGCATGCTCGCGCTGTACAGCGCCACGCTGCTGTGCTTCATCGTGCTGGGGCTGGGCACCTACTACCGGCTGCAGTTCGTGCGCGAGATCGAAGACGTGCAGGACACCGCCGGCATGCTGGCCGAGGTGGCGTCGCAGGCCGTCGAGGACGGTGTCGTCATCGGCGACTACGACACCGTCCAGCGCACCCTGGCCAAGACGCTGCACTATTCGCCGTTCCGCGCCGCCGCGTTCATCGACGTGAGCGGCCACACGCTGCGCATCGCCGCCCCGCCGCGCGAAGAAGGCGCGCCGCCCGCCTTCATCGTCGCCATGGTGGCCGGCCAGCTGTACGACGTCAACCGGCCGATCAGCGTGGGTGGGCGCGACTACGGCGTGATGCGGCTGACCTTCGACGAAGCCGCCATCGCCGAACGGCTATGGCACATGATCCGCGACGCCGCCCTGCTGGCGGCCTGCTGCGTACTGCTGTCGCTGTTCGCCATGCACCGCCTGCTGCGGCGCTGGCTGCGCCAGCTGACGCGGCTGCAGCGCTCCGAGGAAGACCTGTCGGCCGGCGTCGCCGAAGCGGCCGCCCGCAGCGGCGACGCGCCGCTGGAAATCGAGCAGGCGATGCGCGCGGTGGACCGCATCACGCACAGCATCCGCAGCCGCTTCGACCAGCGCATCGATACGCTGATCGACTCGCTGATCCAGCACAAGAGCGCGCTCGACGAAGCGTGCAGCGTCTGCGAGCTCGATCCGTCCGGCCGCATCGTGGCCGCCAACGACCGCTACGTGACCGCTTCCGGCTACCGCCGCGACGAATTGCTGATGATGCCGATCGACCATATCGGCGAACTGCTGGAACCGCGCCGCCAGGGCCGCCATGGCGCGTCCACCCTAACCTGCGAAGTGCGCCTGCTGGACCGCGCCCGGCGGCCGCGCTGGCACCGGCGCACGGTGGTGCCGATCTTCGACGCCGCGCGCAACGTCGAGAAGTACATCTGCATCGAGATCGACATCACCGATCGCCGGCGCAGCGAACAGCTGGCGCTGGCCCACGCCTGCAAGCATGAGCAGGCCGCCGCGTTCGCCCGCTGCGCGCTGGTGGAATCGGACTACGACACGCTGTGCCGCCTGCTGGTGCGCGCCGCCGCCGTGGGCCTGCAGGCCGAATGCGCGACGCTGGTGCAGCATGCCGACACGGGCTCGCGCTGCGTGGCGGTCTGGCCGCCGCTGCACCCGGCGCGCGCGGCGAGCGGTAACGGCACGGGTCTTGGCGGCGACCGTGCCGATGGCAACGCCGGCAACCGCGCCGAGGTGGCGCTGCGCTGGGGCGATGCGCGCGGCGTGCTGGCCGTGCAGGGCCCCGCCGAGGAAGGCTTCACCGACCATGACCGCTATTTCCTCGACAACCTCGCCGGCACGTTCGCCAACGCCGTGGAACGCCACGACAGCAGCGTGCGGCTGCACTACCTGGCCACGCACGACCCGCTGACATCGCTGCCCAACCGCGCCGCCTTCGGCGAGCGGCTGGCAGCGACCATCGCCGAAGCCGGCGCGGTGCAGCTGCTGGTGATCGACCTGGACCACTTCAAGAACGTCAACGACACGCTGGGCCACGCCGCCGGCGACGCGCTGCTGGTGGAAGCGTCGCACCGGCTGCAGGCGGCGCTGCCGCCGCGCGCGTTCGTGGCGCGCCTGGGCGGCGACGAATTCGCCGTCATCTGCCCGCCCGGCTTCCCGGACGACGCCGCCGACGCGTGTGCCGAAGCGCTGGTGGACAGCCTGCACCGCCCGTTTACGCTGGATGGCCAGCAGGTATTCATCGGCGCCAGCATCGGCGTGGCCTGCGCGCCGCGCGACGGCCGCGCCGCCGACGAGCTGGTGCGCAATGCCGATACCGCGATGTACGCCGCCAAGCAGCACGGCCGCGCGCGCGGCTGCCGCTTCCGCAGCGAGATGAATGCCCGCGTGGCGCGGCGCCTGGCGCTGGAAACGGGCCTGCGGAGCGCGCTCGACGCCAGCGAATTCAAGCTTGCCTACCAGCCCAAGCAGGATGTCGCGTCGGGCCGGCTCACGGGCTTCGAGGCGCTGCTGCGCTGGAACGACGCGGCCGGCCCGGTGCAGCCCGCCGAATTCGTGCCGGTGCTGGAAGACACCGGGCTGATCCTGCCGGTCGGCACCTGGGTGATCCAGTCGGTCTGCGCGCAGGTGCGTGCCTGGCGCGATGCCGGCATGCCGGCGGTGCCGGTGGCGGTCAACCTGTCGGCCCGCCAGTTCCAGCAGGACGACCTGGTGGACGTGATCCTGGCGGCCGCGCGGAACGCCGGCATTTCCCCTTCCGCCCTCGAGTTCGAGCTGACCGAATCCATGCTGATGAGCGACCCGGCCGCCTCGGAAGGCGTGCTGCGGCGGCTGAAGGCGGCCGGCATCGGCCTGTCGATCGACGATTTCGGCACCGGCTATTCCAGCCTGTCGTACCTGAAGCGCTTCCCGCTCGACGCGCTGAAGATCGACCGCGCCTTCGTGCGCGACCTGCCCGCCGACAGCGAAGACCTGGCCATCACGCGCGCCGTGATCGCGCTGGCGCACAGCCTGGGCCTGCGGGTGATCGCCGAGGGTGTCGAGGACGCCGCCCAGCTGGCATCGCTGCGCGCCAACGGCTGCGACGAGATCCAGGGCTACCTGTACGGCGAGCCGCTGCCGGCCAACGAGTGCCTGGCGATCTTCGCCGGAGAGTTGCGGGAGCGGACGGTGGCGTGAGGTGCAGTTGGCATGCCAATAGCGCCGGCAGCTACCCCAAGGGCGAAATGCAGGGGTCAGACCCGCCGGGTCTGACCCCTGATTCTGCACTTGGGTTTGGCTTATTCAAGCAGACCGGGGCCGGCCCCAGCTTCCCGCCGTTGGAGTAACGAGCCGAAGTCCCGGCAAAGCTTCGAAACACTCAGAACAATTCCGGCTGCGGATCAGTGGTGCCGGCCGCCGGCTCCGGCCCGGCCGCCAGCAAGTCATCCTCCGGCAGCACCAGCATGCGGCGCGCGGCCTCGGGATCGCGGCAGCGCAGCCAGGTATCCCACAGCGCGGGCTCCAGCGGCACCAGGGCGCGCTTTTCATCGCCCGGCCGGTGGAAGCGCGACAGCAGCGGGTGCGCGTCGGCGTTGACGGTCAGCTGCGTGAACGAGCAGACGCGCCGCCCGTCCGGTTCCTCCCAGGCGCGCCACAGGCCGGCGACCGCCAGCGGCGCGCCGTCGGCGCGGCCGATCGACCAGCGCTGGTGGCGGCCGCTTTCGTAGTTCGGCTCGAACCAGCGTTCCATCGGCACCAGGCAAAAGCGGCTGCGCGCCCACGCGTCGCGGTAGCTGGCCAGTTCGGCCACGGTTTCGCTGCGGGCATTCATCGTCGAATAGGCGCGGCTGCCCGGCGCCAGGCGGTGCTGCGGCACCATGCCGTAACTGGCGACCAGGCAGCGGCGCCCCTCCGGCGCGGCGACGATGATCGGCGCCGCGTAGTCCTGCCACACTTCGTGCTCCCATTCGCCGCGCGGGTCGAACGGCACTATCTGCGCATTTTTCTCGTCCAGCGCGGCGAAGCGCGCCAGGCTGTCCCGCTTCACCGTCACATAATTCACGCACATGCCGCTCGTCCTTTCTCCTTTCCCGGCCGGTTCATCCCGTTGCACCAGGCCGCGCGCATGGTAGCAGGACTCATGGAAAATGGTGCCATGCATCATCGATAGCGCAACCAGATGGGCGCCCAAAATGACGCCGAGCCATGTTATTGTGGCATTCCTTCGACATGATTGCGCAAACATGCACACTAAAAAAATTAGGGGACTGCGCTGGTGGATGATCGGACTGGTCATGCTCGGCGCCATCATCAACTACCTGACGCGCAGCACGCTGGCCGTGGCCGCGCCCACGCTGCTTACCGAGCTGAACATCACCACCCAGGAGTATTCGTACATCACGGCGGCGTTCCAGGGTGCCATCATGCTGCAGCCGCTGTGCGGCTATGTGCTGGACGTGATCGGCCTGAAATACGGCTATGCGATGTTCGCCACCGCCTGGTCGCTGATCTGCATGGCGCACGGCATGGCCACCAACTGGCAGGCGCTGGCCTTCCTGCGCGGCCTGCTGGGCCTGGCCGAAGGATCGGCCAACCCGGCCGGCATGAAGGCCGTGTCCGAATGGTTCCCGGCGAAGGAGCGCGGCCTCGCGGGCGGCATCTACAACATCGGCGCCTCGTTCGGCTCGATGCTGGCGCCGCCGCTGGTGGTATGGGCGATCCTGCACTACAACTGGCAATCCGCGTTCGTGATCACCGGTGCGCTGGGCCTCGTGTGGGTGGCGGCCTGGCTGCTGCTGTACGACGCGCCGGCGCGCCATCGCCGCATGTCGGCCGCCGAGGCGGAACACATCGCCGCCGGCCAGGAACAGCACTTGCAGGGCGACGGCAAGCGGCCGTCGGTCGGCAGCATCCTCAAGCGGCGCAATTTCTGGGGCATCGCGCTGCCCCGCTTCCTGGCCGATCCGGCCTGGGGCACGCTGGCGTTCTGGGTGCCGCTGTACCTGACCACGGTGCGCGGCTTCGACCTGGCGCAGATCGCCATGTTCGCCTGGCTGCCGTTCCTGGCCGCGGACCTGGGCTGCATGTTCGGGCCGATTGTCGTGCTGTGGCTGCAAAAGCGCGGCGTACGCCTGATCAATGCGCGCCGCGGCGCCTTCACGGTGGGCGCCTGCATGATGATGGGCGTGGCCTTCGTGGGCTACGTGGAAAGCCCGTATGCCGCGATCGCCCTGCTGAGCCTTGCCGGCTTCGCGCACCAGACCCTGTCCGTCACCGTCATCACGATGTCGTCGGACCTGTTCAAGCGCAACGAGGTGGCCACCGTGGCCGGCATGTGCGGCACCTTCGGCAACCTGGGCCTGCTGATCTTTTCCCTGCTGATCGGCGGCCTGATGGCCAGCGTCGGCTATACGCCGTTCTTCGTCAGCCTGGCCGTGCTCGACCTGGTCGCCGCCGCCCTGCTATGGATCCTCGTGCGCGAACCCGCGCCGCAACCCATGAATCCCCTCAAAGCATGATCCAGAACCCGATACTCCCCGGCTTCAACCCCGACCCGTCGATCGTGCGGGTGGGCGACGATTACTATATCGCCACCTCCACCTTCGAATGGTATCCGGGCGTGCAGATCCACCATTCGCGCGACCTGGTCAACTGGCGCCTGCTGAGCCGCCCGCTGACGCGCGCCAGCCAGCTGAACATGCTGGGGGCGCCCGATTCCTGCGGCGTGTGGGCGCCGTGCCTGACGTACGCCGATGGCCTGTTCTGGCTGATCTACACGGACGTCAAGCGCTACGGCCGCACCTCCACCGGCGGCGCCACGGGCAGCGCCTCGCTGCGCGACTTCCACAACTACCTGGTCACCAGCCCGGCCATCGACGGCCCGTGGTCCGATCCCGTGTACCTGAACAGCAGCGGCTTCGACCCTTCCCTGTTCCACGACGCGGACGGCCGCAAGTACCTGCTGAACCAGTTGTGGGACCACCGCCCGGGCGGCAACCGCTTCAACGGCATCGTGGCGCAGGAATATTCGGTGGCCGAAGGCCGCCTGGTCGGCCGCCGCACCAATATCTTCCCGGGCACCGCCCATGGCCTGACCGAGGCACCGCACCTGTACCAGCGCGACGGTTACTACTACCTGCTCACCGCCGAGGGTGGCACCGGCTGGCACCACGGGGTGACGATGGCGCGCTCGCGCGACCTGCTGGGGCCGTATGAACTGCATCCGGACGTGACCATCCTCACCTCGCGCCAGCGGCCCGATGCTGCGCTGCAGCGTGCCGGCCACGCGGACCTGGTCGAGACCCCGGACGGCCAGACCTACATGGTCTACCTGTGCGGCCGCCCGTTGCGCAACCGCGGCACGTGCACGCTGGGCCGCGAGACCGCCATCCAGCCGATGGCGTGGGGCGACGATGGCTGGCTGCGCACGGCCGACGGCAGCGCGATGCCGGCACTGCAAGCGCCCGCGCCGGCGCTGCCGGAGCACCGTTTCGCGCCGGCGCCGGTGCGCGAAGACTTCGATGGCGCCGTCCTGCCAATCGATTTCCAGTGGCTGCGTTCGCCGTGGCCCGACGAGCTGTTTTCCCTGGAGGCCCGGCCGGGCCACCTGCGCCTGCATGGCCGCGAGAGCCTGGGCAGCACGTTCCGCCAGGCGCTGGTGGCGCGGCGCCAGCAGTCGCACTGCTTCAGCGCGGCGACAGTCGTCGACTTCGCGCCGGAGCATTACCAGCAGCAGGCCGGCCTGGTGTGCTACTACAACGCCGCCAAGTTCCACTACCTGTACATCACCCACGACGACACGGTCGGCCGGCACCTGCGCGTGATGAGCAGCCTGCCCAACCATGTGCAGACCGATGCCTTTACCTTGCCCGTGCCGCTGCCGGCAAGCGGGCCGGTGGAGCTGCGCGTGGAGGTGGATGAGGAACGGCTGCTGTTCGGCTGGCGCGCGGCGGACGACGGGCCGGACGCCGCCTGGCAATGGCTGCCGCAGCAGTTCGATGCCAGCATCCTGTCCGACGAAGCCAACGCCCCCGGGCAGCCGAACTTCACCGGCGCCTTCGTCGGCATGGCTTGCCAGGACATGTCCGGCGCGCGCCTGCACGCCGATTTCGACTGGTTCGCGTACCGCGGCCGGGCATACTGCGCCGATGCGAAGGCACTGCCTTCCCCTGCCTGATTTTCCGACGCGGCGCGGCGCGGCAGGAAGCCCCGCCGCGACCGTGGCTGGCGTGCCACCCGGTAATGCGTTTCGTGTCCTCATTGTTTCGCCGACTCCGGTATAGTGACGACAGCCCATCGGCACAACGGAATCATGCTCAGCGGTTACTACCATCCCATCCTCGTCGCCGTCTCCATCACGGTGGCGATCTTCGCGGCTTACACGGGGTTGAGCCTGGCCGACCGCGTGCGCAGTTCGCAAGGCATCGTCGCGGCCGGATGGACGGCCGGCGGCGCGCTGGCGCTCGGCACCGGCATCTGGGCCATGCATTTCATCGGCATGCTGGCCTTCCGGCTGCCGATCCCGCTCGGCTACGACCTGGGCATCACCGGCCTGTCGCTGTTGCTCCCGGTCGTGGTGACCGGGCTGGCGCTGTGGCAGCTGCGCCACCGCGTCGTCTCGGCGCGCCGCCTCGGCCTGGCCGCGCTGCTGATGGGCCTGGGCATCAACGGCATGCACTACACCGGCATGGCCGCCATGCGCATGGCGCCCGGTATCGTCTGGGATCCGCTGGCGTTCGTGGCGTCCGTGGCGCTGGCCATCGGCGCCGCCGCCGGCTCCCTGTGGATCGCCTACCGGCTGCGCCAGCGCACGCCGCGGGCCAGCCTGATCCAGGCCGCCGCCGCCATCGTGATGGGGCTGGCCATCGCCGGCATGCACTACACGGGCATGGCGGCCGCCAGTTTCCCGGCCGGCAGCGTGTGCCTGGCCGCCAGCGAAGGCGTCGATGGCGTGAACCTGGCGGTGCTGGTCGCCATCGGCACGGCCGGCATCCTCACCATCGCGCTGATCGTCGCCGTCTACGATGCCCGCCTGGAGGCGCGCACCCACGTGCTCGCGGCATCGCTGGCCACCGCCGAGGAACGCCGCTCGCAATTCCTGGATGAACACGAGGCGCGCCTGCAGGTGGAGCGGCTGTCGCACCTGAAGGATGAATTCCTCGCCACGCTGTCGCACGAACTGCGCACGCCGCTGAACGCGGTGCTGGGCTGGGCCCAGCTGCTCCAGCAGGGCGGCAAGGACGAAGCCACGCTGCAGCGCGGCCTGGCGGCCATCGAACGCAACGCCCGCGCCCAGGTGCAGATGATCGACGACCTGCTCGACATGAGCGGCATCGTGTCCGGCAAGGTGCAGATGGAACCGGCGCCCATCTGGCCGGCCGAATTCGTGGCCGCCTCGGTGGATGCGATCCGGCCGATGGCGCTGGCGCGCCGCATCGTGGTGACCACCGACATCGACCGCCAGGCCGGCCCCGTACTGGCCGACGCGGCGCGCATGCAGCAGGTGATGGGCAACCTGCTGTCGAACGCCGTCAAGTTCACCGAGCCGGGCGGCCGCATCACCGTCACGCTGGCCGGCGCCGCCGAGCAGCCCGGCCACGCCATGATCCGCGTGGCCGATACGGGCGCCGGCATCGATCCGGTGTTCCTGCCCCACGTGTTCGACCGCTTCCGCCAGGCCGACGCGTCGACCACGCGGCTGCATGGCGGCATCGGGCTGGGCCTGTCGATCGCGCGCCAGCTGGTGGAACTGCAGGGCGGCACGATCCGCGCCGACAGCGCCGGCACCGGCCGCGGCGCGGCATTCACGGTCTCGCTGCCGCTGTCCACCTTCGCGGCACCACGCACGGCCGGGAACGATGCGGCGCCGGCGCAGGCGGTGGACCTGGGCGGCGCGGTGATCGTCGCCGTGGACGACCAGCCCGATTCGCTGGATGTGCTGAAGCGTGCCCTGGTGGCCGCCAACGCGCGCGTCTACACGGCCGGCAGCGGCATCGGCGCGCTGAACCTGGTGGCCAGCGTGCGCCCCGCCCTGCTGATCAGCGACATCAGCATGCCCGGCATGGATGGCTTCGAACTGCTGCGCAAGGTGCGCGCGCTGCCGAATTGCCGCGCGCTGCCGGCCCTGGCGCTGACCGCGATGGCCGGCAGCCGCGAGCGGGAACGGGCGCTGCGGGCCGGCTATACCGACCATCTGCCGAAACCCGTGGGGCCGGCCACGCTGGTGCATGCCGCCGCCGAATTGCTGGGGCAGCGGGAGAAGGCGTAACGGGACCAGGTTCAACGGGGAAGCTCTGACGGGCAGGGTGAATGACGCGGACCTTCCCGGTCGGTGGAGGGTCGACGAGCGACGGCATTTCCGCATAGAACTGTCGTTTGAGCAAACCCCAGTCTCGTCATGTACATCCGCAAGGCACGTCCCACCGATAACTTCGATGCCAGAGCTGTCGTGCGCAAATCCCTGGCGTCATTCGGCCTCGTGGCGGATTTCGAGACGCTGGACGCCGCCATCGGCGTCATCGGCCAGCCCGGCTCGCCGAACGACATCGAACTGGTGGCGGAAATTGCCGGCAAGGTCGCGGGCTGCCTGGTGATCCAGCGCCGCGGCGCCGCTTGCGCCAAGCTGTTCGGCTTCCATGTCGATGCGAGCATGCAGGGGCGCGGCGTCGGGCGCGCCCTGCTCTCCGAGGCCATCGCCGAGGCAGCCAGACGGGACTTCTCCGAGCTGCAACTGGAAACTTGCGGCGGCATGGATGCCGCGATTCATCTGTATGAGTCGTTCGGGTGGAAGCGGGGGGCCGACCCGCTGCCGGGAAGTGGCGGAGATCGCTTTTACTCCCTGGCGCTGATGGATCGGGCACCGGCGGAAATTAGGGAGCGGGCGCTGGCGAAGTGCTGAGCCACGCCTCCTGTCGCCGCCATCACGGCGCGGTCGACGAAGATGACGAAGGCCCGGACGCTGCGCCGGACATCACATGCTTCTTTCCATTACTCTCCTGATATATCCCCGATGATCGAAACCCGACCTGCACGCCTGGAAGAACGCCTGATCGTCGGGAATTTAATGGAGCTCTATCAGCACGACTTCTCCGAGATCGACGGGACCGAGCTGGATGAGCATGGCCGATATGGTTACCACGATCTCGACTGCTTCTGGATCAAGCCGGACTGGGCGGCATATGTCGTTGCTGTCGACGGCAAGTGGGCAGGCTTTGCGCTGACCAATGATGAGGTATATGTACAGGGAAACACACGTGCCATCGTCGAGTTCTTTATCGTCAGAAAATATCGAGGGCGGGGGATAGGCGGGCTGGCCGCGCAGGCCATCATGGACCAGACTCCCGCTCGCTGGGAAATTCGGGTTCTCGAACAGAATGGAGCTGCCCTGCGCTTTTGGGCAAAGCTACTGGATAAGCTCTGGCCGGACCAGCACAATAAGGCCGGGCTTGCCAACGACGACTGGCACGGTCCGGTTTTCTCTGTCGACACCCGTGCAGGACGGCGATAGTCAGTGAATGAGGCTGATGAATCTACTCCCGGCCCAGGGCGGCGGAGATAATACGGCTCATGTCCGGCCCGGCATGCTGGCAATTGGCCAGATGGATGACCGAAGTACGGGTCTCGGGGAATCTGACGATCAAGGTGCGGAAACCCCAAAGGCTCCCGCCGTGATACACGACGTCCTGACCAGACCTTTGCGTCATTTCCAGCCCAAACCGGTAACCAGGCACGGTGCCATCCAGGAACGGAGACGGCTGCAGCATTGCATGCAGGAGACTTGCATTATCGGCCCACTGGCGGTGCCATTCCCGTTCCCATCGCAGCAGCGCGGCGGTGCTGCCATACAGGCCGCCATCGCCAACAGTGTTCGCATTCCCCAGGTACTGCCTGTATCGCGACAGGCGCGCCGGGTCCTGTTCATAGCTGAACACGCGATGCTCAATGACATCAAAACGGTCGTCATCGTAATTCAGCGCCTGAATGCCGAGCGGCTTGAACAGTGCATGTGTCGCGTAGTCCTTGAGGGACTTGCCGCTCAGGCGCTCGACCAGGGCAGCCAGCAAGATATAGTTGCTGTTGCTGTAGCGGTATTCGGTCTGCGCGGGACATTCCACTGTCTCCATGCAGGAAATCAGTTTGAGGATGGTGGCGTTGTTGAAGTAGTCGGCTTCGTGCCGCCCCAGCTGGCACTGCAGGAACTGGAAATAATCGGGAATTCCGCTGCTGTGATTCAACAGGCTTCGCAGCGGAAAAGCCTGCTCGAAATTCCTTAGCTCGGGCAAGTGCGCACCAACGTCGTCATCGAGGCCGATCGTGCCTGCACGCACCAGGGACATGACGCACGCAGCCGTGAATTGCTTCGATTCCGATGCCAGGTAATACGCCGAGTCGCGCGACAATGGCACTTTCAGCTCCAGCGAAGCCAGGCCGTGATGGCGTTCGAATACCGTTTCCCCGTCGCGGAGGACCGCGGCGCTGAAGCCCGGTCCCTCTGGCGGCAGGAGCGCCTCCAATTCCCGGTAATAGTTTCTGAGTGCTTGCACGGCTATGTGGTTTCCTTGTTCGAAGACAGCCGGGATTGTACCCGCCGGCGCGGCCATGATTTCGAGAAAAACATCGCGGGCAATCGTCTGACCTCGCCGACTGCACGTCCGTGAACTTGCCGGCGAATGTGAAGGCGCTGTGAGCGGTAACTATGGGAACTTCCTGCCGGAATGATGATCTTACCTCCTGTTGAGCTACTTCATATATATCAGGAGGCAACATGGGTGCAGCGGATGTTCAGGTATTGATCGAAGCGTTAATCCAGCAACAGCTTTCAGAAGATCAGGTCGCTTTGCTGCGGGGCTTTCTGGCCAACGTCGAGCAACCAGGGCAGTGTCTTCGCCTGATCGAGGAAGCCGCGGGAAAGCCACCGTGTCCGCATTGCGGATGCCAGCGGTCTCACCGTTGCGGACAGGCCAGTGGCTTGCAGCGCTATCGCTGCGTGCCCTGCCGGCGCAGCTTCAACGCCTTGACCGGCACACCGCTTGCCCGTCTGCGCCTGCGCGACAAGTGGCTGCACTACCTGCAATGCCTGATCGAGTCGATCCCGGTGCGTCCGGCGGCCAAGCGCGTGGCGGTGGCCAAGTCGACCAGCTTTCGATGGCGTCACCGTTTCATCGCCGCTGTGCTCCGCGCGCCCCGTCCTCAGTTGTCCGGCATCGTCGAGGCCGATGAAACTTATATATTGGAATCACGGAAGGGCTCGCGACACCTGGACCGCCCACCCCGAAAGCGCGGCGGCAAGGCCCGCCGGCGCGGCATCAGCGGCGAGCTGGACTGCATCCTTGTTGCCCGCGATCGCAACCGGCAAACGTGTGACTTCGTCACCGGCCGCGGTCCGGTCAGCGCCAGCCAGCTGATAAAGCACCTGAAGCCTGTGCTGGCGCCCGATGTGCTGCTCGTGACCGACGCTGCCAAGGCATACCAGGCATTTGCGAAGCAGGTCGGCATCACGCACGAAGCGATCAATGTGCGTGCCGGCATCCGGGCCCGCGGCGCACTGCATATCCAGGGTGTCAACGGATGGCACAGCTGCTTCAAGACATGGCTGCGGCGATTCAATGGCGTTGCCAGCCGCTACCTGGCCAATTACACCGGCTGGCTACGTGTCCTAGATGCCGCCGAGCTGACGGCACCGCGGCAATGGTTGCACATTGCCGTGGCGTCAGACTAGCTGATCAGCTCTTCTGCCGCGCTCGGCATGCGAAGAAGTTTCGTGCTCAACGGCAAAGCTACTCAACGCGAACAGCGCCAATGTGAAGGCGCTGTGAGCGGTAATTATGGGAACATCCTGCCGGAATGATGATCTTACCTCCTGTTGAGCTACTTCATATATATCAGGAGGCAACATGGGTGCAGCGGATGTTCAGGTATTGATCGAAGCGTTAATCCAGCAACAGCTTTCAGAAGATCAGGTCGCTTTGCTGCGGGGCTTTCTGGCCAACGTCGAGCAACCAGGGCAGTGTCTTCGCCTGATCGAGGAAGCCGCGGGAAAGCCACCGTGTCCGCATTGCGGATGCCAGCGGTCTCACCGTTGCGGACAGGCCAGTGGCTTGCAGCGCTATCGCTGCGTGCCCTGCCGGCGCAGCTTCAACGCCTTGACCGGCACACCGCTTGCCCGTCTGCGCCTGCGCGACAAGTGGCTGCACTACCTGCAATGCCTGATCGAGTCGATCCCGGTGCGTCCGGCGGCCAAGCGCGTGGCGGTGGCCAAGTCGACCAGCTTTCGATGGCGTCACCGTTTCATCGCCGCTGTGCTCCGCGCGCCCCGTCCTCAGTTGTCCGGCATCGTCGAGGCCGATGAAACTTATATATTGGAATCACGGAAGGGCTCGCGACACCTGGACCGCCCACCCCGAAAGCGCGGCGGCAAGGCCCGCCGGCGCGGCATCAGCGGCGAGCTGGACTGCATCCTTGTTGCCCGCGATCGCAACCGGCAAACGTGTGACTTCGTCACCGGCCGCGGTCCGGTCAGCGCCAGCCAGCTGATAAAGCACCTGAAGCCTGTGCTGGCGCCCGATGTGCTGCTCGTGACCGACGCTGCCAAGGCATACCAGGCATTTGCGAAGCAGGTCGGCATCACGCACGAAGCGATCAATGTGCGTGCCGGCATCCGGGCCCGCGGCGCACTGCATATCCAGGGTGTCAACGGATGGCACAGCTGCTTCAAGACATGGCTGCGGCGATTCAATGGCGTTGCCAGCCGCTACCTGGCCAATTACACCGGCTGGCTACGTGTCCTAGATGCCGCCGAGCTGACGGCACCGCGGCAATGGTTGCACATTGCCGTGGCGTCAGACTAGCTGATCAGCTCTTCTGTCGCGCTCGGCATGCGAAGAAGTTTCGTGCTCAACGGCAAAGCTACTCAACGCGAACAGCGCCAATGTGAAAGGTCCGCAAAGGGGCACATGCTGTCGTACACTGGGCGGCAACAATCGCCCGGAAGCACACCGGTCCGCGGAACAAAAAGGAGATCCTCTTGCAGTCAACACGAAACATACCCCTGGCCATGGCAATGCTGGCGACCATGGAGATGGCTGTCGCCGGGCAGCCGCCGGCACTCGTGGTCCTGGTCCAGTATGTGGTGAGCGGCAGTCCTGCTGGACGCGTCGAGGAAACGCTGACAAGTCCGCTCGAACGCACGCTGGTCACGCTGCCCCGGGCCGTCAACATGGTATCCGTGACAAGTGACAGCGCCGGGGGTGTCACTGTGGATCTTGAAATGCAATTCGACGGCGGCGCGACGAGCCAGGACCTGGCCGCAGTCCTGGGCCGGATGGCGCAGCTGGAAATAGGCAAGGACGTCGGGCCAACCGCAATTTCCGTCCATCTTGGACCGACGCGCATCGACAGCAATACTGGCCTGCCGTTGCGCTAGGTAATCGCTTCCTGGCGGATAAATCGGGCGGCTGCAGCGCTCGACTATCCCCTTAGCGCCTGCGCGGGCGCCACCCGCATCGCCAGCCACGCATGCCGCGCCGCGGCGGCCAGCGCCACCAGCGCGGTGGCCGCCAGCGCGCACGGCAAGGCCCACTGCCCGGCCGGCGCCCGCTCGACATAACCGGCCAGGTAGCGCTCGATGACCAGCGCCGCCACCGGCAACCCGGCGAAGGCGCCCAGCAGGGCCAGCGTGCCCGTTTCGCGCAGCACCAGCAGGCCGACCGCGCCGCCGGTGGCGCCATGCAGCTTGCGCAGCACGATTTCCTTGGCCCGGCGCTGCACCGTGTGGGCCGACAGCGTATAGCACCCGGCGGCGGCCAGCGCCAGCGCCACGCCGGCGGCGATGGCCAGCAGCCGCGCCAGGCGCGCGTCGTCCGCATAGTTGAGGGCGAGGATATCGCCGGCGCGGTGGATGCGCGGCAGCGCGTCCGGGAAGGCGCGGGGCCACAGGCGGCGCGCCATCGCATCCACTTCCGCCGGCGGCAGCGACGAACGCACGGTCAGCGTGGCGCCGGCGGTGGACAGTTCGAAGGCGATGGGCCGCGGCTGTTCGCGCAATGACTGGAAGCGCAAGGGCGGCGCGATGCCGATCACGCGGCGCGGCGCCGTCTTGCCGTCCCAGTCGCGGAACAACACCGTCTGGCCCAGCGCCTGGGCCGGTTCGCGGAAGCCCAGCAGGCGTGCCGCTTCGGCATTGAGTACCAGTGGCGCCGGATCGTCGTCGCGGTCCAGGCGCGGATCGAACAGCCGGCCGGCCGCCGCGCGGATGCCGTACAGCGTGAAGAAGTTGTTGCCGACCCAGCGCACGTCGAGCGCGGCGCCCTGCCCGCCCGGCCGCTGGAACGTGCGGCCGATGGTGTCCTCGCTGCGGCCCACCGCGTCGAGCGACACGGCCACCCCATCGATGCCGGGCTGCGCCGCCAGCGCCGCCATCAGGCCGCGCGCCTTCTCCGAAAAGCGCACCTGCTCCGGCACGTCGACCAGCGTCAGCGGACCCGGATCGAAACCGGGCGCCGCCTGCGCCGCAAAGCGCGTCTGCCACGCGATCGCCAGCGCCACGCCGGCCACGCCCATCGCCACCGCCAGTTGCAGCACGGTGAGCACGCGCCGCGTGCGCGCCGCGCCGGACGATTCGGTATCCGGCTTGCCCGACAAAACGCGGTCGGGCCGCACGCGCACGGCCAGCCAGGCGGGATAGACGGCGGCCGCGCAACCGAGCACGATGCCGGTCGCCAGCATGGCCGCCACGTGGCCCGCGGACAGCATGCCGGGCAGTTCGCGCCCGGCCAGCGCCGCGAAGGCGGGCTGCGCCAGCCACGCCAGCAGCAGGCCCAGCACGGTGGCGGCCAGCGTCACCGTCACGGCTTCGGCCGCGCATTGCGCCGCGATGTCGCGGGCCCGTGCACCGAGCACCTTGCGCACGGCCAGTTCGCGCTGCCGGCGCAGTACCCGCACGGCGGCGAGGTTGACGTAATTGGCACCGGCCAGCGCCAGGATCAGCAGGGCCACCGCGCCCAGGCCGGCCACCAGCGCCGGGTTGGCACGCTTGCCGGCGCTCCACAGGAAGTTGCTGCCCAGTTCATGGTCGAAATACGCGTCGCGCAGGGAGGCCAGCGCCAGTTCCAGCGGCTTGCGGCCGGCCAGCCGGGCCAGCACGTCCGGCGCGTGCCGCTGCATGCCGGGCAGGTGGTCCACGGCGGCCTGCAACGCGGCGGCGACCGACTCCGGCGATGTGCCGGGGCGCAGCCGCAGCAGCACCTTGCCGGGCCAGCCCTGCCGCCCCGTCAGCATCTCTTCGCGGATCGCCGGCTCGACGATGGCGCTGGCGACACCGGTCAGCGCATCGAACGGCAGCGTGGTCGGGCCTTCCTGGGGTTCCAGCACGGCCGCCACCCGCAGCACCTGCCCTTCCGCGCGGAGCATGCGGCCGACGGCATCGGCCGTGTCGAACAGGCGCAGGGCGGCGGCGCGGGTCAGCACGATGCCGTCCGGCCGCGCCAGCGCCGCTTCCACGTCGCCATTCACGGCGCGCAAGCCCATCATGCCGGCAAAGCCCGGCAGGACGGTCAGGCCCTGCAGGGGCACCAGCCGGCCGCCAGCGCGCGCGGCCAGCCCTTTCATCTCGGGACGCAGCGGCACCAGCACCGCGGCGCCCGCCACGCCGGGCAGCGCCGCCGCGGTGCGCGCCAGCGCCATCGGCGCCTGGTCGAACCACGGGGCCTGCGGCGCGGTATTGTCACGCTGCTTGACGATGTACAAGCCATCGGGCAAGTGGGCGTTGACGCTCCAGGCGTGGCGCACGAAGCCGCTCAGCAGTGCGAACACGGCGAGGCCGAGCGCGAGGCCACCCACCGCGACCAGGCTTTGCCACGGGTTGGCCGCCAGGGTGCGCCACCCCGTGCGCAAGAATTGTCCAGCCAGGCGCGCGCTCATCGGCCGCACCGCATGCAGGTTGCCATCATTGTCTCCATCCCTTCACTGTACCAATGAAATGATGAGCCTTGTGCAACTTGCGTGCCATGGCGGGCGCGGCGCGCACCCGCGTGCCGGAGCGCGCCCGGCGGCCGGAACCGGTCACCCTGCTGTCCGGTTCCGGACAGGGCACCCGGCAAATGGTGGACAGTGGCTGACTGACAGTGAACCGGGACCGCGACCGCGGGACGTCTTGCCGCATATCGATGCCGCATATCGATGCCGGATAGCCGCGGCCGATCGCGTGCCGCCGGCTGCCGGCTGCCCCGCCACTGGCTGCCTACTGCGTCTCGCGGCGCTGCAGCGCGCGCGCCACCTCGACGAGGATGGAGCGTGTCAGCGGTTCGTTGTGGTATTCGAGACGCGTGGCTTCGGCCAGCAAGCGCGCCGCGGAACGGGTGTTCAAGTCCGGCGCGACGGCTTTCAATACCGCGCCGACCACCCCGCAGGCATCGAGCACGTCATCGATCTCGACTTTCTCGAGACCTAGCGTGTAGTGCGGCGCAGGGCCGCTGGTGTGGTGTTTTTCCATGATGGGATTCCTCGCCACCATTTAACCAAGAGTCGCTGCGCCGCCGCGTCAGCGTACATCCCACATGCTTGTCAGCCTGCGCCCCTTGCGTGCGGGCACGGCAGGAAGCCGCCGCCAGGCGTTTCGCGGTGCGGGAGCGACCGGGTGCGTCGATCCGACCGCTTGCCGGGCCGGTCGTGCAAGCGGGTTGAGCCGGCGGTCAGGGTGCCAGCCGTTCCCGGCCGGCGTAGCACGTGAAGCGGTCGCCGCGGGCGAATGCCAGCAGCACCAGCCCTGCCCCGGCAGCCATCCGTACCGCCGCGGCCGTCGGGGCGGAGACGCCGACGATGCCGGCCGCACTGGCCATCGCGGCCTTCTGCACCATCTCCACGCTGACCCGGCTGGTGACGACGACGAAGCCGCCTTTCGTGCGCAGCGCAGGATCGCGGGCCAGCGCGCCCACCACCTTGTCGAGCGCGTTGTGGCGGCCCACGTCTTCGCGGACCACTGCGAGCCGGCCTTCGGGATCGGACCAGGCCGCCGCATGCGTCGCGCCCGTGAGCCGGTTCAGGGCCTGCCGCTCCGGCAAGGCCGCCAGCGCGGCACGCACGGCACCGCCGGCCAGCATCGCCGCGCCCGCCGGTTGCGGCAAGGTGCGGTACACCTGGTCCAGGCTGTCCACGCCGCACAGGCCGCAGCCGGTGCGCCCCGCCAGCGAACGGCGCCGCTCCTTGAGCGCGACGAATGCCCGGCTGGCGATGTCCAGCTGCACGGCCACGCCGGCCGGACCGGCTTCGATGTCGATGCCGTAGCACTCGCCGGGGTGGTCGATCAGCGCTTCCGTCAGCGAAAAGCCGAGCGCGAAATCTTCCAGGTCGGCCGGGGTCGCCATCATCACCGCATGGGAGATGCCGTTGTAGACGAGCGCGACGGGCACTTCGTCGGCCAGCATGTCCTCGGCCTCCTCCGCCGTGCCGTCGCGCACGCGCAGCACGGTGCGCCGCTCTGTCGGGGGAGGCGGTTCCTGCCCGAAGGCGGTGGGACACGTGGGGGCGGAATGGTCGACCATGGTTGTGGCGCTGTCGTGGAACGAGGCACACATGATGCCATAAGCCCGCGCCGCCGGCGGAGAGCGGTGGCCGGCGGTGCATCACCGCCAGAAACATTTCCCGGCACCGGGGTCAGACCCCGGTTTCAGGAAATACATTGTGCAGCTGGAGATGAACCAGAAGTAAATCGGACAGGAATGGCACGCGAATGAAGGTAAGCGGCTTGCACCAATCCTTGAATGAGAATGCTTCTTATTTTATATAAATCTCTTTGTTTTTTGACTAATTTAAAGCTTATTCGTCAAGTATTTGGCATTGCCTTGATAAGTAATAACACGTAGTTCTTCGTTTCATGGCTTGTCCCGTTGAGTTTCACTGCGAAAATACCCGCTTCGCAGTGATAACATCATTTCGCGAAGCAAATAAACTCCTTACAGAGGATTCCATGAACCAGATGTCAAGGCGCCAGTTCCTGAAGGTTACTGGCGCAACCATCGCGGGTTCGAGTATCGCGGCGCTCGGCTTCATGCCGGCTACGGCCATGGCCGAAGTCCGGCAGTACAAGCTGGCGCGCACGACCGAAACCCGCAATACCTGCCCGTATTGTTCCGTGGGCTGCGGCCTGCTGATGTACGGCCTGGGCGATGGCTCGAAGAACGCCGCCGCCAGCATCATCCACATCGAAGGCGACGCCGACCACCCGGTCAACCGCGGCACCCTGTGCCCGAAAGGCGCCAGCCTGATCGACTTCATCCACTCGCCGAACCGCCTGAAGGAGCCGGAATACCGGGCGCCGGGCGGCACCGAATGGCAGAAGATCTCGTGGAACGACGCGCTCGACCGCATCGCCAAGCTGATGAAGGAAGACCGCGACGCGAACTTCATCGAGAAGAACGCGGACGGCGTGACCGTCAACCGCTGGCTGACCACCGGCTTCCTGGCCGCCTCGGCCGCCAGCAACGAAGTCGGCTACCTCACCCACAAGACTGTGCGCAGTCTCGGGATGCTCGCATTCGATAACCAGGCGCGTGTTTGACACGGTCCGACGGTGGCAGGTCTTGCCCCGACGTTTGGCCGTGGTGCGATGACGAATCACTGGGTCGACATTAAAAATGCCGACGTGATTCTGGTTATGGGCGGTAATGCCGCCGAAGCGCATCCTTGTGGTTTTAAATGGGTTACCGAAGCCAAGGCACATAACAAGGCCAAGCTGGTGGTGGTGGACCCGAGGTTTACCCGTACCGCGTCCGTGGCGGACTACTATGTTGCCACGCGTACCGGCACGGACATCGTGTTCCTGGGCGCGATCGCCAATTACCTGATCACGAACGACAAGATCCAGCACGAATATGTCCGCAACTACACGGACATGTCCTTCATCGTGCGCGAAGACTTCGCGTTCGAGGATGGCATCTATTCCGGTTACGACGCCACCGCCGGCAAGTATTCGGACAAGTCGAGCTGGAACTACGAGATCGGCGAGGACGGCTACGCCAAGGTCGACCCGACCATGCAGCACCCGCGCTGCGTGTACCAGCTGATGAAGAAGCACTACGCCCGCTATACGCCCGAGATGGTGCAGAAGGTGTGCGGCGTGTCGCCCGAACAGTTCCACAAGGTTGCCGAGACGCTCGCGTCCACGGCCGTGCCCGGCCGCGCCGGCACGATCCTGTACGCACTGGGCTGGACGCACCACTCCACCGGCGCGCAGACCATCCGCATGGGCGCAATGGTCCAGCTGTTGCTGGGCAATATCGGTATCGCCGGGGGCGGCATGAACGCGCTGCGCGGCCACTCGAACATCCAGGGCTTGACCGACCTGGGCCTGATGTCGAACCTGCTGCCGGGCTACATGACGCTGCCGTTCGACAAGGAACAGGATTTCAACGCCTATATCGATGCGCGGGCACCGAAGCCGCTGCGGCCGAACCAGCTGAGCTACTGGAGCAACTACAAGAAGTTCCACGTCAGCTTCATGAAGACCTGGTGGGGCGATGCCGCCACCGAGGAAAACAACTGGGCCTTCGACTACCTGCCGAAGCTGGACAAGCCGTACGACCTGCTGCAGACGATCGAGCTGATGCACCAGGGCAAGATGACCGGCTACTTCTGCCAGGGCTTCAACGTGCTGGCGTCCGCGCCGAACAAGCAGAAGGTCACCGAGGCGCTCGCCAAGCTGAAGTACCTCGTCATCATGGATCCGCTGGCCATCGAGACGGGCGAATTCTGGAAGCCGCATGGCGAATTCCACGACGTCGACCCGACCAGGATCCAGACGGAAGTGTTCCGCCTGCCGACGGCGATCTTCGCCGAGGAACGCGGTTCGCTGGTCAGTTCGTCGCGGGTGCTGCAGTGGCACTGGCAAGGCGCCGAACCGCCGGGCCAGGCCAAGGGCGACATCGAGATCATGTCCGGCCTGTTCCTGCGCCTGCGCAAGATGTACCAGACCGAGGGCGGCAAGTTCCCCGACCCGATCCTGAACCTGACCTGGCCGTACGCGCAGCCCGCCCATCCGACGCCGGAAGAACTGGCGATGGAATTCAACGGCAAGGCGCTCAAGGAGATCACCGATCCGAAGGACCCGACCAGGGTCCTGCTGAAGAAAGGCGAGCAGCTGGCGTCCTTCTCGCAGCTGAAGGATGACGGTTCCACGGCTTCGGGCTGCTGGATCTTCGCCGGCAGCTGGACGGCCGCGGGCAACCAGATGGGCCGCCGCGACAATTCCGACCCGACCGGCATCGGCAATACGCTGGGCTGGGCGTGGGCATGGCCGGCCAACCGCCGCGTGCTCTACAACCGCGCCTCGTGCGACACGCAGGGCAAGCCGTTCGACCCGACCCGGAAACTGGTGGGCTGGAACGGCGCCACGTGGAGCGGTGCCGACGTGCCGGACTTCAAGCTGGACGAAGACCCGGCCAACGGCATGAACCCGTTCATCATGAATGCCGAAGGCGTGGCGCGTTTCTTCGCCCGCGGCCAGATGAACGAAGGTCCGTTCCCCGAGCACTACGAGCCGTTCGAGAACCCGCTGGGCTACAACCCGATGCACCCGAAGAACCCGAAGGCGACGTCGAACCCCGGCGCGCGCGTGTTCCCGGGCGACCGTGCGCAGATGGGCACCCACAAGGAGTTCCCGCACGTGGCGACGACCTATCGCCTGACGGAGCACTTCCACTTCTGGACCAAGCACGCCCGCCTCAACGCGATCGCGCAGCCGGAACAGTTCGTGGAAATCGGCGAAGCGCTGGCGAAGGAAATCGGCGTGGTGGCGGGCCAGAAGGTGAAGGTGTCGTCGAAACGCGGCGTGATCACGGCGAAAGCGGTCGTCACCAAGCGGATCAAGGCACTGACCATCGACGGCAAGGTCACGCACACGGTCGGCATCCCGCTGCACTTCGGCTTCAAGGGATTGACGAAGCCGGGCTATCTCACCAACACGCTGACTCCCGTCGTGGGCGATGGCAATTCGCAGACACCGGAATTCAAGTCGTTCCTGGTGAAGGTCGAGAAAGCTTAAGCGGGGATAAGGAAAGATCATGGCATTACAATCTTTGGACATCAAACGCATCTCGGCCACCACGGTGCAGCCGCCGGTTGCCCGCGACCCGGTCACCGGCACGGTCGCCAAGCTGATCGACGTATCGAAATGCATCGGCTGCAAGGCCTGCCAGACCGCGTGCTCGGAATGGAACGACCTGCGGGATGAAGTGGGTGAAACCACCGGCGTGTACGACAACCCGATCGACCTGACGCCGCAATCGTGGACCGTGATGAAATTCGCGGAACACGAGAACAACGACGGCAACCTGGAGTGGCTGATCCGCAAGGACGGCTGCATGCACTGCGAGGAACCGGGCTGCCTGAAAGCGTGCCCGGCGCCTGGCGCGATCGTGCAGTACACCAACGGCATCGTCGACTTCCACCAGGAAAACTGCATCGGCTGCGGCTATTGCGTGACCGGCTGCCCGTTCGACGTGCCGCGCATCTCGAAGAAGGACAACCGCGCGTACAAGTGCACGCTGTGCTCGGACCGCGTGGGCGTGGGCCAGGAACCGGCATGCGTGAAAACCTGCCCGACCGGCGCGATCGTCTTCGGCACGAAGGAAGACATGAAGACGCACGCGGCCGAGCGGATCGAGGACCTGAAGTCGCGCGGCTACCAGAACGCCGGCCTGTACGACCCGGCCGGCGTGGGCGGCACGCACGTGATGTACGTGCTGCACCACGCCGACCGCCCGGCGCTGTACAGCGGCTTGCGCAACAACCCTTCCATCAGCCCCGTCGTGGGCGCGTGGAAGGGTTTGACGAAGCCGCTGGCCCTGGCCGGCATGGCGGCGGCGGCGCTCGCGGGCTTCTTCCACTACACCCGCGTGGGGCCGAACGAGGTCAGCCGCAAGGAAGAAGAGGAAGCATTGCACGACGCCAAGCGGATCGCGGAGGAGCGCCATGACAAACGATAAGATCGTGACGGACAAGGACGGCAACCCGGTCATCGAACGGTACAAGCCGAACGAACGGACCAACCACTGGATCACGGCGATTTCGTTCGTGCTGCTGGCGGTCTCCGGCCTCGCCCTGTTCCACCCGGCGATGTCTTGGATGGCGGTGTTCCTCGGCGGCGGCCAGTGGACGCGGATCCTGCACCCGTTCATCGGCATCGTGATGTTCGTGTCGTTCCTGGTGCTGGTGCTGCGCTTCTGGCACCACAACTTCCTGGACGCCACGGACCGCCAGTGGCTGAAGCAGATGGACGACGTGCTGGCCAACCGCGAGGAGAAACTGCCCCGCATCGGCAAGTACAACGCCGGCCAGAAGCTGCTGTTCTGGGTGCTGATCGTGTCGATGGTGGGCCTGCTGCTGACCGGCATCGTGATGTGGCGCGCCTGGTTCTCGCACCTGTTCGCGGTCGACGTGATCCGCGTGGCCTCGCTGCTGCATGCGTTCTTCGCGTTCGTGATCATCATCTCGATCATCGTGCACGTGTACGCCGGCATCTGGATCAAGGGCTCGATGGGCGCCATGATCCGCGGCACCGTCACTTACGGCTGGGCGCGCAAGCACCACCCGCGCTGGTTCGAGGACGAGATGCGCAAGCGCAAGCACTGACGGCGAACTGCACGCTTGTTCGTATTCGTCTAAAATTGGCCGGGCCCGCGTGGCCCGGCTTTTTTATTACTTGTCAGAACACCGTCGGATGTCTTTCACCCAACGGCAAGGGCCGGGGTCAGACCCGCCGGGTCTGACCCCGGGGTTTGCGTTTGGGGTTGCTCTTTGCACAGTGGCCCTTTGCAATACCAAACCCGAAATATTGGAGTTATCTTGGTACAGCGACTGCTAGAACCGGGCGAGATCGAATCGCTCGACCACACCGCCATCCCCCGCCTGCTGCTGCCGCGGCCGGGCGAACTGTACGCGGCGCGCGCGGAACGGCTGCGCCAGCTGGCGCAAAACAACATCAAGGGTATCCCCGTCGACGAGGCGCTGGCCAGCTATGTCAACGTGATGGCCGAGCTCGTGCAGGCGCAGGCGGACGTCGTGAAGACCCTGCTGCCGGCCGGCGTGCCGCTGCCATCGCAAGACGGGATGCGCACGGCGCATGAACACAACATGCCGCCGCTGCCGGTGACGGGCCAGCGCCCGGAACAGTGGCGCACGGTCTTCAACGCCCTGCTCGACAGGCTGGACGCGAAGGCCGCCGGGCAACCGCAGCTGGCGGCGGCACTGGCCGGCCTGCGTGCGCTGGACGAAGCGCAACTGGAAGGCGCGGCCGATGCCGTGCTGGGCGAATTCGCCGAAGGCATCGATGCCGCCCAGGCGCCGTTCGTGGCGGCCGCGCTGCAGGTGACCTGGAGCGTGATGGCCGCGCAGCTCGACGAGCGCTGGGCCCAGCCGCTGGTGACCGGCACGCTGTGCCCCGTGTGCGGTTCGCACCCGGTGGCCAGCGTGATCCGCATCGGCGGCCAGTCGCAGGGTTATCGCTACCTGCATTGCGCGATCTGCGCCAGCGAATGGCATATGGTGCGCGTCAAGTGCTCGTGCTGCGAAGCCAATGCAAAGGTGGCTTACCAGGGCTTGACCGACGCGAACGCCGATCCGGTCGCCGAGAACGTGGCGGCGGCGCGGGAAGGCAAGATGCTGAACAAGGCCAACGATCCCACCCGCGTGGCGCGCGCCGAAACGTGCGACGAATGCCATGGCTACCGCAAGATCTTCAACCAGGAACACGACTACAACGTGGACCCGCTGGCCGACGATCTCGCCAGCCTGGTGCTGGACGTGCTGGTTTCCGAGCTGGGCTATGCACGCGCCAGCGGCAATCCCCTGCTGCGGCTGGGCTCTCCGGAATGACGGAAGCCGTCGGGGAACGCGATCCGGCACAGCCGGCGGCGGAACCGAAGCCGGCGGTACGCCTGCCGGCCGTGCACCTGCTGCTGGCCGCCCCCGCCTGCCAGCCGCTGGTGGCGCGGTATGGCCGGGAACAGACCGTTGCCGCGCTGCGCGAAGTGCTGGCCGGCCTGCGCACCGCGCTGCTGGGCGGCGGCGCGGTGGACACATCGGAAGATGCCGTGCTGGCCGCGCTGGCCGCACGGCTCGCGGCGGCCAACCGGCCGGCGCTGCGCCGCCTGTTCAATCTCAGCGGCACGGTGCTGCACACCAACCTGGGCCGCGCACTGTTGCCGGACGTGGCCGTGCAGGCCGTGGCCGACGCGCTGCGCTGGCCGATGAACCTGGAATGGGACCTGGAAACAGGCAAGCGGGGCGACCGCGATACGCTGGTCGAGCAGCACCTGCTGAAACTGACGGGCGCCGAAGCCGTCACCATCGTCAACAACAATGCCGCCGCCGTGCTGCTGATGCTGAACACGCTGGCCAGCGGCCGCGAAGTGATCGTGTCGCGCGGCGAGCTGGTGGAAATCGGCGGCGCCTTCCGCATTCCCGACGTGATGACGCGCGCCGGCGCCACGCTGCGCGAGGTGGGCGCCACCAACCGCACGCACCTGCGCGATTACGCGGACGGCATCAACGCCGCCACGGCGCTGCTGATGAAGGTCCACGCCAGCAATTACGCGATCACCGGTTTCACCAGCGAAGTCAGGTTGCCGGAGCTGGCGCCGCTGGCGTGCGAGCGCAACATCCCGGTGGTCGTGGACCTGGGCAGCGGCACGCTGGTCGACCTGGACAAGTATGGCCTGCCCCATGAAACCACGGTGCGCGAAACCATCGACGGCGGCGCCGACCTCGTCACCTTCAGTGGCGACAAGCTGCTGGGTGGCCCCCAGTGCGGCATCATCGCCGGGCGCCGCGACCTGGTCGAGGCCATCAAGGCCAACCCGCTGAAGCGCGCGCTGCGCGTCGGCAAGCTCACGCTGGCGGCGCTGGAACCCGTGCTGGCGCTGTACCACGCGCCGGACCTGCTGCCGGAGCGCCTGACCACGCTGCGCTTGCTGACCCGCCCCGCCAGCGCGATGCGGGCGCTGGCCGAACGCCTGTGCGGCCCCATGCAGCAGGCGCTCGGCGATGCCTATGCCGTGTCGCCCGAGCCGATGGCGAGCCAGATCGGCAGCGGCGCCCTGCCCGTCGACGTGCTGCCCAGCTTCGGCCTGGCGCTGCGCGCCGCCGCCATCGCGGGCCAGCCCCGGCGCGGCGATCCGCTCGGCGTGCTGGAACGCAGGCTGCGCGGCTTGCCCGTGCCAGTGGTCGGCCGCATCGCCGGCGATACCCTGTGGCTCGACCTGCGCTGCCTGGAGGCGCCGCAGGTCGAGGAGTTCGAACGGCAGCTGGCGCACCTGGCACCGGCGCGGGGGCCGGGCGCATGATCGTCGGAACCGCAGGCCATATCGACCATGGCAAGACCACGCTGACGCGCGCGCTGACGGGTGTCGACACCGATCGCCTGAAGGAGGAAAAGGCGCGCGGCATCTCGATCGAACTGGGCTACGCCTACCTGCCGCTGCCGGGTGGCGACATCCTCGGCGTGATCGACGTGCCGGGCCACGAGAAATTCATCCGCACCATGGCCTCCGGCGTGACGGGCATCGACCATGCGCTGCTGGTGGTGGCCGCGGACGATGGCGTGATGCCGCAGACCGTCGAGCACCTGGCCATCCTGCGGCTGCTGGGCGTGCAGCGCGGTTCCGTGGCGCTGACGAAGACGGACCGCGCCGACGAGCGTCGCATCGCCGCCGTCGAGGCGGACATCGCCGCGCTGCTGGCCGATACGCCGCTGGCCGGCGCCCCCGTGTTCCGTACCGCCGCCACGCAGCCGGGCGATCCCGGCGTGGCCGCCCTGCTCGCCCACCTGGCCGACGCGGCGCGCACGCTGCCCGCGCGCGACGACCGGCGGCTGTTCCGCCTCGGTATCGACCGTGTCTTCACGCTGGCCGGCCAGGGCACGGTCATCACGGGCACCGCGCTGGCCGGCCGCGTGGCGGTCGGCGACACGCTGGTGCTCGCGCCCGGCGGCCAGACAGCGCGCGTACGCGGCATCCATGCGCAAAGCCGCAGCGCCGCGGAGGGGCATGGCGGGCAGCGGCTGGCGCTGAACCTGGCCGGCGTGGCCAGGGACGCCATCGAGCGGGGCACGTGGGCCGTCGCCCCCGCGCTGCAGGCGTGCTCGGAACGCATCGACGCGCGCCTGCTCCTGGCGGGCGGTGCGAAAAGCGCCGTGCTGAAGGCGTGGTCGCCGGTGCACGTGCACCTGGGCGCCGCGCACCACACCGCGCACGTGGTGCCGCTCGACGAGGACATCGTCCAGCCGGGACAGCCGGCGCGCGTGCAACTGGTGTTCGACGTGCCGGTGCACGCGGTGCCGGGAGACCGCTTCGTGGTGCGCAACGCGCAGGCCACGCAGACCATCGGCGGCGGCACCGTGCTCGATCCGTTCGGCGCGGCCCGCAAGCGCCGCAGTCCGGCGCGGCTGGCATGGCTCGATGCGCTGCAGGCCTACGTGGACAGTGGCGACGTGGCCGACCTGCTGGCGCACAGCCCGCTGGGCGTGCGCACCGCCGCGCTGGTGCGCCTGACCCAGCTGCCCGCCGATGCGCTTGCGCCGCCCGAAGGCTGCCTGCGCCTGCCGCTGGGTGGCGGCGACGAGCTGTGGATCGCCCGGGCCGCGCTGGAGCGGCTGGAAGGCTCCGTGCGCGACGCGCTGGCCGCCTTCCACGCCCGGCAGCCGGACGATGCCGGCCCCGAGCTGTGGCGCCTGAAACGGATGGCGCAGCCCGATGCCGAGGATGCGCTGTGGCAGGCACTGGTGGCACGCATGCTGGCCGCCGGCACCGTCGCGCAGCGCGGCCACAGCCTGCACCTGCCGGAGCACAGCGTGGCGCTGACGCCGGAAGAAGAAGCCCTGGCGGCACCGCTGCTGGCCGCGCTGGAACGGGGCCGCTTCGATCCGCCCTGGGTGCGCGACCTGGGGAAGGAATTCCGGGTGGCCGAGGACGAGGTGCGGCGCCTGCTGCGCAAGCTGGCCCGGGCCGGGCAATTGTCCCAGGTGGTACCGGACCTGTTCTACCATCCGCGCGCGCTGGCGGCGCTGGCGCACATCGTCGCCACGCTACCGGACACGCAGGCGGCCACGTTCCGCGACGCCACGGGCCTGGGCCGCAAGCGGGCCATCCAGGTGTTGGAGTTTTTCGACCGCGTCGGCTATACTCGCCGCGTCCGCAACAGCCACCTGGTGCGGCCCAATGCGTGCTGGCCCGACCCTGCATGATGCCGGCACTGAGCGGGCCTGGCGCCGGTCTGCGACACGAGGAAGGCATTCTCATCCGGTGATGGGGCCGGGCTTCAAACCCGGTGAGGGGCGTCAGCCGTTCCTCTGTAAGTTCGACTCTTTCTGCCTTCCGCCATCTTCCTGCGACTGCCCCAGCCGCGGTGCGCTTTCATCCCGGTTGCCATCCCGGTTGCCATCTCGGTTGCCATCTCAGTTGCCATCTCAGTTGCCATATGTAACGGCAGTTGACGGGGCGATGCCATTTCGGCATGTTAGCGGGATTCCACACCTTGCGAGGCATCCCATGAAAGCGCCCTTCCACCTGGTCCCGCCGCTGGCCATCGCCGCCCTGCTGGCGGCATGCAGCAGCGGTTCGGTCCAACAGCAGCCCGCGCAGGAGCAGGCCGCACAGGATCAGGCTTCACCGCAGGTGCCGGCCGCGCCAGTGCCACCGGCCCCGCCGGCCGCGCCGTCACCGTCGGTCGCGGTGGCCGGCAGCAGGGCCAACATCACGGCCCTGCGGCGCCCCATGCAGATGCCCGGCGCCTACTACCTGCCGCCCGTGGTCGTGCCGCAAGGCGCCAACAAGTTCCCCGGCAAGGACGCCAACAAGGCCGTGCTGGTCAGCGAGCAGCCGGTGTCGACCTTCAGCGCCGACGTGGACACCGCCTCGTATGCATTCGTGCGCCGCCTGCTGGCCGCCGGCACCCTGCCGCCGGCCGACGCGGTGCGGGTCGAAGAGATGGTCAATTACTTCCCCTACCGGTATGCCGCGCCGCGCGATCCGGCCCGGCCATTCGCGATCGGCACCGGCGTCGTGCCGAGCCCCTGGCAGGCCGGCAACCAGCTGGTGCACATCGCCGTGCGCGGCTACGATATCGCCGCCGAAGCCCGGCCGCGCGCCAATGTGGTGCTGCTGGTGGACGTGTCGGGCTCGATGGAGCCGGCCGACCGGCTGCCGCTGCTGAAGCAGGCGTTCCGCCTGTTCGCCCAGCAGTTGCGCGACGACGACACCGTGGCCATCGTCACCTACGCCAACGGCACGGGCGTGGCGCTGGAACCGACCGCCGGCAAGGACAAGGGCAGGATCGCCGACGCCATCGCCGCCTTGCAGGGCGGCGGCGGCACGGCCGGCGGCGCTGGACTGCAGCGCGCCTATGACCTGGCCAAGCGCCATTTCGACCCGAAGGCCGTGAACCGCGTGATCCTGGCCACCGACGGCGACTTCAACCTCGGCATGAGCGACCCGCGGCAACTGGAGCAATTCATCGCCGGCCAGCGCAAGAGCGGCGTCTACCTGTCGATCCTCGGCGTCGGCGAAGGCAACCTGAACGACGCGCTGATGCAGCGGCTGGCCCAGGCCGGCAATGGCAACGCGGCCTACATCGATTCGCTGCTGGAAGCGCGCAAGGCGCTGGGCCAGGAACTGGGCTCGACCATGTTCCCGATCGCCAACGACGTCAAGCTGCAGGTCGAGTTCAATCCCGCGCACGTTGCCGCGTATCGCCTGGTCGGGTATGAAACGCGGATGCTGGACCGGCAGGACTTCAAGGATGACAAGGTGGATGCCGGCGACATCGGTGCCGGCCACACCGTGACGGCGATCTACGAGATCACGCCGGCGGCCGCCGCGGCGAAGCTGGTCGATCCGCCGCGCTATGCCGGCAACGGCACGCGCAAGGCGGCCGCGCCGGAACGGAAGGCCGGCAGCGATGAACTGTGCTTCGTGAAGCTGCGCTACAAGCTGCCGGGCGAATCCGCCAGCCGGCAGCTCGATCACCCGGTGCGGGCCACGGCGCGCGCCACGCTCGACGCCGCCCCGGACGACCAGCGCTTCGCCATCGCCGTGGCGGCGTTCGGGCAGAAGCTGCGCGGCGAACCGCAACTGGCCGGCATGGCGTATCCGGACATCGCCGCGCTGGCCAACGGGGCGCGGGGCGCAGACCCGGATGGCTACCGGGCCGAATTCGTGCGGCTGGTGCAGATGGCCGACACGCTGGACAAGGTGGGCCCGCAAGCGAGCCATGGCGCGCCGCGTCCGCACGCCGCCATCGCCCGCTGATCCCTCAACCGCCGGCTCGCCGGGACGCGGAACTGCCGGGGGCCGGCCTGCCGACCTTTACTTCTTGCCGCTCTTCGGCGCCTCGTCCAGCGCGCGGCGCTCGACCGGATTCACGTAGGCTTCCGACGGCTTGATCTCCATCGCTCCCTCGGCGCCGCGGTCGCCGTTGCCGGCACCGATCCCCGTGGTGGCCGTGGCGCTGGAACCGGCGCCGACGCGCTCGCCGGTCATCGAGCCGCCGCTGGTGTCGACCTTGCCGGCTTGCCGCGCTGTGGGCGCATTGCGTGCCTGGCCGGCGTTCTTGTCCGCCTGCTTGCTGGAGTTGCGCTGCGCCGTCGCCGTCTTGCCGGGCGTGGCTTCGGTCGCGGCCTTGTTGTCCGACTGGGTCTGGGGCGGATTGGCCATGTTGCTGACGGAATGGCTCTGCGCCGAAGCGGCGCCCGTGAATGCCAGGGCGGCGACTGCCGCGATCAGGTGGATATGCATGATGGTCTCCTCGGGCGTAGCGCCCTGCAATGCTCCGGCAAGATGCCGGAATGACAGTTTTCATTCTGCCATCCTGCTCAGCAATAACCTGTAGGAGAAGGCCGCGTGCGCAAGTCGGCTCCCGACCCGCGCGCCAGTGCGCGCGCACCCTGGACACGCGTGCGCGGCCGAACAGACGGGCTGGCACCGTCTCGCCATCCTGCATGGCTTGACCGGAGAACGCCCATGACAGACACCACGCACCGCAACGACACAGCCGCCGGAACCGGCGCGCCCGCAGCAACAGCCCAGGCGGGACAGGCAACCCAGGCGTCGCGCACGGGCTCGCAGAAAGTCATCTACGCCGCCATCGTCGCCAACCTCGGCATCGCCACCGCCAAGTTCATCGTGGCCGGCATCACGGGCAGCGCCGCGATGGTGGCCGAAGGCATCCACTCGGCCGTGGACACGGGCAACGAGTTCCTGTTGCTGCTCGGCGAGCGCCGCAGCACCCGTCCGGCCGACCGCAGGCACCCTTTCGGCTATGGCAAATCGCTGTACTTCTGGGCGCTGATCGTCGCCCTGTCGGTGTTTTCGCTGGGCGGCGGGCTGTCGATCTACCACGGCGTGGCGGCCCTGCAGGCCCCGCCGCCGCTGGAAGACCCGCTGTGGAACTACGTCGTGCTGGGCGTGGCCGCCGTGTTCGAAGGCTACAGCTGGAACGTCTCGCGCAAGGCCCTGAACGCCGTGCGCAAGGCGGGCACCACGCTGTGGCAGGCGGTTCGCGCCAGCAAGGATGCGTCGGTCTTCACGGTCTTCATCGAGGACACGGCCGCGCTGCTGGGCATCGCCATCGCGGCGGCCGGCATCGCGCTGGGCCAGTACTTCGACAATCCCTACTTCGATCCCGCCGCGTCGATCCTGATCGGCATGCTGCTGGTCGGGGCGGCGTTCATGCTGGCCCGCGAATCGGGCGCCCTGCTGGTGGGCGAAAGCATCGACCGCGACCAGCTGGCCGCCCTGTACGCGCTGTTCCGGCGCGAGCCCGCGCTGGACAGCGTGGCCAGCCTGCGCACCATGCAGATGGGGCCCGAGGAAGTGCTGCTGGCCGCCTCCGTCCAGTTCCGCCGCGGCATGCCGATCGACGAGGTGGAACAGGCCATCGCCCGGCTGGAAGCGGCCATCGCCGTCGAGCACCCTGTCATCCGCCACGTGTATTTCGAAGCATCGGCATTGCGCGCCGCGATGCGGTGACCGGGACGCCGGACGGCAGCGGCCACCGTTCCGGCAGCCGCCCGGCCGCGCCATAACCCCCGGCCGTGGCGCCCTCCCCTCTCCCTTAGTGCAGTGGTCCGCGCGGCGCCCAGCAGGGACAATGCCTGCACCGCAACAACGTTCAGAAAGGAACACCATGACAACGCAACGCACCATCAATACCGTGACCACCCGCGACGGCACCATCATCCGCTACACCGACTGGGGCGACGGCCCGGCCGTCGTGTTCAGCCACGGCTGGCCGCTGCAGGGCGACGCATGGGAAGACCAGATGCTGTTCCTGGCCGAACACGGCTACCGCGTGATCGCCCACGACCGCCGCGGCCATGGCCTGTCCAGCAAGCCCTGGCACGGCAACGACATGGATCACTACGCCGACGACCTGGCCGCCGTGATCGACGCACTGGACCTGCAGGGCGCCACCCTGGTCGGCCACTCCACTGGCGGCGGCGAAGTCGCCCGCTACATCGGCCGCCACGGCACCGGCCGCGTCAAGCGCGCCGTGCTGGTGGGCGCCGTCACGCCGCGCATGCTGGTCGGCCCGGACAATCCGAACGGCGTGCCGATGGAGGTGTTCGACGGCATCCGCGCTGGCGTGAAAGCCGACCGCGCGCAATTCTTCAAGGACCTGACCACGCCGTTCTACGGCTACAACCGCGACGGCGCCAAGGATTCCCAGGGCGTGCGCGACACCTTCTGGCTGCAGGGCATGCAGTGCAGCATCCGCGCCGCGTACGCGTGCATCAAGCAGTTCTCGGAAACGGACTTCACGGAAGACCTGAAGAAGATGACCATCCCGACGCTGGTGATCCACGGCGACGACGACCAGATCGTGCCGCTCGCCGCCACCGCGCGCCGCGCCGTCGAGATCCTGCCGCAGGGCCGCCTCGAAGTGTACGAAGGTGCGCCGCACGGCCTGCCGACCACCCACAAGGACCGCCTGAACGCGGACCTGCTGGCCTTCCTGAAGTCCTGATGCGGGTTCCCCCCAGCGACCTGTTCCTCGGCATCTGCCTCGGCGGGCTGGCCGGCTATGTCGACACGGCCGGCTTCGTGGCCCTGTACGGCCTGTTCACGGCGCACGTGACGGGGAACTTCGTGCTGATCGGCGCAACGCTGACGCATCCCGAGCACACCACGCTGCTGCTCAAGTGCCTGGCCTTCCCGGCCTTCGCGCTGGGCGTGGTGGCCACGCGCCTGCTCGGCAACCGGTGCGAGCGGCGCGGCGTGGTGCCGATCCGCTCCATGCTGTCGATGCAACTGGTATTGCTGGTCGCGTTCATGGCGACGGCGCTGCTGGCCGTGCCGATCACCAGCCCGGATGCCCCGCTGGTGCTGCTCACCGGCATGCTCGGCGCCGCCGCGATGGGCGTGCACAATGCCGCCGGCAAGCTGCAGTTCGCGCGCATCGCACCGACCACGGTCATGACCGGCAACGTGACGGAACTGCTGATCGACATGACCGACCTGGCCACCGGCCATGCCACCCCGGCCGCGAAGGAAAAGTTCGTGCGCTTCGTGTGGCCCGTGCTGGCCTTCGCGCTCGGCTGCATCGCCGGCGGCGCCGGCTACGTGCACTTCGGCTTCTGGTGCCTGCTGGCGCCGATCGCCGCTGTCGCGGTGCTGCTACTGTTCCCGTGGCAGGTGGCCAAGCCGGCGCACGTCTAGCTTCCACCGCGGCGGTCGAGGCATCGGTGCCGCACATTTTTTTCGGGTGATTCTTCCGGAAAAAGTGTGCGGCACCGGTTTTCTCCACCGGACATACGCGCGACGACTGCAGGCGGGATAGCGGGCATCCCATCGGCGGCCGCTTCATCGCCTGCCCTACATTCTTTCCACCCGCGGATCCGGCCGGATCCACACCAGCGCCAGCCCCACGTAGAATGCCGCGCCCACCAGCGGCTGCCACAGCGACAGCGGCACGCCCACCGCGTAGAGCACGATCGACACCCATCCCTTGGTATCGCGGCCGATCGCATGGGCCAGCGCCGATTGCGGGCCGTGCAGCCGCACCAGGCTGCGCACCAGCAGGTCGTAGGCGATGGCGCTCATCAGCAGCACCACGCCGTACAGCGCCATCGGCAAGGCCGCCATGTGCTGCTCGCCCAGCCAGTTTGTCATGAACGGCACCAGCGACAGCCAGAACAGCAGGTGCAGGTTGGCCCACAGCGCGCGGCCGTCGACTTTCTGCGCCAGCTGCAGCAGGTGGTGGTGGTTGTTCCAGTAGATGCCCACGTAGACAAAGCTCAGCACATAGGCGAAGAACAGGGGCCACAGGGGCAACAGCGCTTCCAGCGTGGCTTCGTGCGGCACCTTCAGCTCGAGCACCATGATGGTGATGATGATGGCGATCACGCCGTCGCTGAACGCTTCCATCCTCGACTTGCCCATTTCCCTGCGGGTCCCTGCTTCCGCGGCGCCGGCTCTCGCGGATTCCTGTTGGCTGGCTTCGTGCTTACCGCCTTCTTGCTTGCTGCCTTCTTGCTTGCTGCCTTCTTGCATGCTTCCTCCATGTGCTTGACCCGCCATCTTAGTGCGCCATGCCGGTGCATGGCATCGCCCTGAAGGCAGAGCCGCCACACTCTGCCGGACGCCGGTTGCATCACTGGCGAAACCTCCGTAAGCTTGGGACTGACCGGGAAGGAGCCTTTTGTCATGGACGTGCGGATCGAACGGGACGAGTCGGAGCAGCGCAGGGTGCGGGAGCTGTCGCGCTATGCGCTCGCGCTGGACAAGCCCGATCCGCAGCTGCGTTTCATCGTGGAGCTGGCCGTACAGACCATGGGGGCCGACATCGGCGGCATCAGCCTGGTCTACCGCTCGCACATCTGGCTGCCGGTGACAGTGGGGATCACGCTGCGCGAGGTCGAGCGCGGCGCATCGTTCTGCAGCGAACTGGTGGCGTCGGAAAGCGACTTCTTCGAGGTGGAGGATGCGCTGGCCCACGACTGGTCGGCGGCCAAGCCAGTGGTGCGCGAGCCGCCGCACTGCCGCCACTATGCCGGCGTGGCGCTGTACGGCAACCGCGGCTACCAGCTCGGCACACTGTGGGTGATGTGGCGCGCGCCCGGCCGGCTCGAAGCCGCGCAGCGCACCATGCTGCAGGGGCTGGCGCGGCTGGTCGCGGACACGCTGGAGCTGCGCTACTGCGACGCCGTTACCGGCATGTACAACCGCGCCGCGTTCGTGCAGCACCTGCAGCACGCCAAGGGCGAGGCCGGACGCCGCGAACTGGCGGTCGGCTATGTCGACCTCACGGGTTTCCACCAGAACAACGCAGTCCATGGCCGCGGCGCCGGCGATGCCACGCTGGCCGAGATCGCCGCGCGCATCGTCGGCTGGGCCGGGCAGGACAGCCTGCTCGGCCACCTGGGCGGCGACCGCTTCGCCTTCGCGCTGCTCGACCATGCCGGGCCGGACCGCTTGCAGGCGCTGTGCCACGCGATCGACGTTCCCGTCACCTTGCCGTCGGACCGCACGCAGGCGCTGCATGCGCGCATCGGCATCGTGCGCGAATCCCTGCCGACGCCGGTGGCGGCCGCCGCGCTGCTCGACATGGCCGAGACGGCGGCGGCCAGCATCGGCGACGTGGCCGGCTTTTCCGTGGTGCGCGAATATGGCAGCGAACTGCGCGAACGCTCGTGGTTCCTGCACGACCTGCTCGGCGTGCTGGAAGGACAGCCCGGTACCGGCAGGCTGTCGATGCACTACCAGCCACAGGTCAACTTCGCCAAGCAGAAGCTGATCGGCCTGGAAGCGCTGGTGCGCTGGGAACATCCGCAACGCGGCGCGGTGCCGCCGTCGACTTTCGTGCCGCTGGCGGAAAGTTCCGGCAACAGCCATGCGCTGGACATGCTGGTGATCGGCCAGGTCTGCCGCGACATGCGCGGGTGGATGGATGCCGGCTTGCCGCAAGTGCCCGTGTCGCTCAATTTCTCCCGCTCCACGCTGCTGCATCCGGGGCTGCCGGATGCCGTCAAGGCGCTGCTGAACAAGCACGGCCTGCCCGGCGCGCTGCTGGAAGTGGAAGTCACGGAAAGCCAGCTGCTGGAAGCGCCGGAAGCGCTGGGCGAACGGGTGGCCGCGCTGCGCCGGCTCGGCCTGCGCATCGCCATCGACGACTTCGGTATCGGCTATTCCAACCTGGATGCGATCGGCACGCTGCCGTTCGACCGGCTGAAGGTGGACCGCCGCTTCGTGCATGGCGTGGCCGACAGCGCCGTGACGGCCAGCCTGTTCCGGCTGATCCAGGGCGTGGCCGAGGTCTCGGATGCGGAACTGCTGTGCGAAGGCCTGGAGCGCCAGGTGGACCTGGACTGGCTGCGCCACCAGCATGCCTATTGCGTGCAGGGCTGGTACTTCTGTTCCGCGCTGCCGCCGCAGGGCGTGGAACAGCTGCTGCGCGCCTGGGGCCAGCGCGCCCGGCACGCGGCCGAGGGCGGCGACGTGCGCGAACTGTTCGTGGGCGCATGAGTGAACGAGTGAAGCAAGCAGGGGCAGGATCGCGGGCACAACTGCGCATCGGCATTTCCGGCTGGCGCTACGAACCGTGGCGCAAGGTGTTTTATCCGGCCGACCTGGCGCAGGCGCGCGAACTCGACTTCGCCTCGCGCATGCTGCCCTCCATCGAGATCAACGGTTCGTTCTATTCGCTGCAGCGGCCGAAAAGCTACCAGGAGTGGTACGACGCCACCCCGGAAGGGTTCGTGTTCGCCCACAAGGGCAACCGCTTCATCACGCACATGCGCCGGCTGCGCGATCCCGCCCCTTCGCTGAGCAATGTGTTCGCCTCCGGCGTGCTGGCATTGCGCGACAAGCTGGGGCCCTTCCTCTGGCAGTTGCCGCCGAATTTCCAGTTCGATGCCGGCGTGATCGAAGCTTTCCTGGCCGCCCTTCCCCACGATACCGCCGCCGCGCTGGAGATGGCGCGGCGGCACGAGCCGCGCATGGAAGGCCGCGCGTTCCTGGAGATCGACCGCAAGCGCAAGCTGCGCCACGCGCTGGAAATCCGCCACGAAAGCTTCGCCGATGCAGCATTCGTGAAGCTGCTGCGCCAGTACAAGGTGGCACTGGTGGTGGCCGATACGGCTGGCAAGTGGCCCGGCTACGAGGATGTGACGGCGGACTTCATGTACCTGCGCCTGCATGGCGAAAAGGAGCTGTACGCGGGCGGGTACACCGACGAAGCGCTGGATGGCTGGGCGCGGAAAATCCGGGCGTGGAGTACCGGCGGGCAGCCCGGCGACGCGCGGCTGATCACGGCGGCGGCACCGCCGAAGCGCGCGGGCCGCGATATCTACTGCTACTTCGACAACGACATCAAGGTGCACGCGCCCTTCGATGCGCGCCGCCTGCTGGCGCGGCTGGACGCCGATGCGGCGCTGCCGGCGCTCATCGATCCGCGTCCCGATGTGGATCGCGGCCTGCGCTGAACGGCGGCTTGGCGCCGCGCTGCGCCTTGTAGATGCCGGCGTGCCCGGAACACAGGTAGGCGACCACGCAACCCAGCGCCGCATACGGACCGATGGCGGGCCCGAACAGTTCCAGGGCCATCACCGTGGATGCCAATGGAGTGTTGGCCGCCCCGGCGAACACGGCGACGAAGCCCACCCCGGCCAGCAGCGGGAACGGCAGCTCCAGCAGCGGCGCCAGCGCATTGCCCAGCGTGGCGCCGATGTAGAACAGCGGCGTGACTTCGCCGCCCTTGAAGCCGGTGCCCAGCGACGCCACGGTGAACGCCAGCTTGCCCAGCGCATCCCAGATCGGCAGCGGATGCGCGAACGCTTCGACGATCACAGGTATGCCAAGGCCCACGTAGCGCTGCGTGCCCACGGCCCATACCGCGACGGCGACCACCGCGCCGCCGATCAGCGGCCGCAATGGCGCATATGCCACGTGGCGTTTCATGAAGGCCGACAGCGCATGCGTGGCGCCGGCGAACAGCATGCCGGCCAGGCCGAAGGCGACACCGGCGGCAACGATCGCGGCGATGGTCCATGCCGTGATTGGCGGCACGGCGGCCACCGCGTAGTGCGTGTGATGCACGCCCCAGGCCAGGCCTACCTGGTCGGCCAGGATCGCCGCCGCCATGCAGGGAAAGATCGCGTCATAGCGCATGCGGCCGATCACCAGCACCTCCAGCCCGAAGATGGCGCCGGCCAGCGGCGTGCCGAACACGGAAGCGAAACCGGCGCTGATGCCGGCCATCAGCAGGATGCGGCGCTCGCCGGGACCCAGCTTCGCCACGTTGGTCAGCTGGTCGGCCAGCGAGCCGCCCAGCTGCACCGCGGTGCCTTCGCGCCCGACCGATGCGCCGAACAGGTGCGAGATGACGGTGCCGCCCAGCACCAGCGGCGCCATGCGCAGCGGCACCACCCGCTTCGGATCGTGGATCTCGTCGATCAGCAGGTTGTTGCCCGCCTCCACCTCGCGGCCCCAGCGCAGGTAGACCCAGCCGACCGCGAAGCCCGCCAGCGGCAGCAGCCAGATGATCCACGGCTGCCGCTCGCGATACGCGGTCGCGGCGTCGAGGGAGAACAGGAACAGGGCCGAGGCGCTGCCCGCCAGGACGGCGATCAGCAGTGAAACCAGGGACCATTTGAGGAGGTAGCGGAGGGCGAGGACGAAGGAGTCGAGGTGGGCTTTCATCGGGGGGGAATATAGCATGCGCGCCGGCGATGGCGGACGAGCACCGGGGTCTATCCCTACCGCTGCATGGGTGAGCCTACCCCAAGTGCAAATTCCGGGGTCAGACCCGCCGGGTCTGACCCCAGCCCTTCGCTGTTGGGGTGAATGCATACGCTTTCATTTGCGTCGGGTAACGCTTAACCTAACGGCATTCGGATCTATCTCCCCCGGCAAGTGATTGCCTGCGCGTTTGCCCGCCAGCTGCGACAGCCCGCGCCGAAACTCGGTCAGGAGTCAATGATGCTCATGCCCTCCCCCGCGCTTGACATCCACCGGCTTGCCCTGCGCCGGCGCGAGCGGCGCCATGCCGGGGGCCTGCGGCGCGGGCGGCAGCTCGCCGGTCCACTCGTAGGCCACACTGCCTTTCGGGTGCCGGTAATGTCCGGGATCGCGATAGTCGCCGCGCGCCTGGCCTTCGCGTACCTTGACGAGGGTGAACATGCCGCCCATCTCGATCTCGCCGAACTGGCCGGTGCCGGTCATCATCGGCAGCGTGTTTTCCGGCAGCGCCATGCGCATGCTGCCCATCGAACCGCCCTTGTCGCCCATCACCATGTAGCCGGGCACGAGATTGTTGATCTTCTCTGCCACGCCGCGGTGGTCGACGCCGATCAGCGTGGGCACGTCGTGGCCCATCGCGTTCATCGTGTGGTGCGACTTGTGGCAGTGGAACGCCCAGTCGCCCGGGTTGTCGGCGACGAACTCGATCGCCCGCATCTGGCCGACGGCGATGTCGGTGGTGACTTCCGGCCAGCGGGCCGACGGCCTGACCCAGCCGCCATCGGTGCCGGTCACCTGGAACGTGTGGCCATGCAGGTGGATCGGGTGGTTCGTCATCGTCAGGTTGCCGGCGCGGATGCGCACGCGGTCGCCCTGGCGCACCACCATCGGATCGATCGCCGGGAACACGCGGCTGTTGAAGGTCCACAGGTTGAAGTCCAGCATCGTATTGACCTGCGGGGTGTAGCTGCCCGGTTCGATGTCGTAGGCACCCAGCAGGAACACGAAGTCGCGGTCGACCGCGTGCTGGCGGATATCCTTCGGGTGCGTGACCCAGAAGCCCATCATGCCCATCGCCATCTGCACCATTTCATCGGCATGGGGGTGGTACATGAAGGTGCCGGCATGTTTCGCCACGAATTCGTAGACAAAGGTCTTGCCGGGCTGGATCGATGGCTGCGTCACGCCGCTCACGCCATCCATGCCGTTCGGCAGGATCTGGCCGTGCCAGTGCACGCTGGTGTGCTCGGGCAGCTTGTTGGTGACGAAGATGCGCACGCGGTCGCCCTCCACCACCTCGATCGTCGGCCCGGGGCTTTGCCCGTTGTAGCCCCACAGGTTGGCCGTCATGCCGGGGGCCACCTCGCGCACCACGGGTTCGGCGACGAGGTGGAATTCCTTGACGCCGTCCTTCATGCGCCAGGGCAGGCTCCAGCCATTGAGCGTGACGACGGGGTTGTACGGCCGGCCGTTCGGCGGTACCAGCGGCGCGGCGGTGGCGGCCGACGCGTGTACCGGCGCTTCCGGCAGCGATGCGGCACCGGCGCGGCTCACCATGCCGGCGCCCAGCAGCGTAGTGGCGCCGGCCAGGAAGGTGCGGCGCGAGTTGGACGATGCGGTCATGGGTGTGCTCCGTGTGCGTTGTGCTGTGTCGGCTCGCTGGCCTCGTTGGTCTGGTTTGGCTGGCTTGCCTCGTTCTGCTGGTTTGCCTCGCCTGGCTTGTCTCCCATGCCTACGGGCGCGGCCGCGGTGCCGTGCGGGCGGCCGCCCAGCGCGGCTTCCAGGCCGGCGTCGGCGATCCAGTACTCCTTCAACGCGTCGATGGCGGCAGCCACCGCCACGCGCTGCTCGCGCGCATCGGCCAGCAACTCGAAGGTGCTGAGCAGCATGCCGTTGTAGCGCAGCAGTGTCTCGTCGGACAGCTGCTTCCTGAGCGGGATCACCACGTCCCGGTAGTGCCTGGCCAGCTCGTACGCGGTGCGCCAGGCGAAGTAGGCTTCGCGCGCTTCGCTGCGGGCATTCACGGCGGTTTCGGCCACCCGGTTCACGGCCTGCATGTACACCGCCTCGGCCCGCCGCGTGCGCGCGGTGCCCCAGTCGAACAGGGGGATTTCCAGCGTCACCTCGTAGCCGCGCTGCACCGGCTCGCCGCCTTCCCGCTCGCGCACCGCGCCCAGTTCCAGCACGTTGATGAAGCGGGTGGCGCGGGTCAGGCCCAGCGATGCGGCGGTATGCTCCGCCTCCTTCGCCGCCGCCCGCACGTCGAGGCGCTCGCGCAGCGCCGCCTGCTCGACATCGGCCAGTTCCGGCGCCGCCGCCGGCAACTCCGGCAGGCGCTCGGGCAGCCGGTAGCCGCCTTCCGTGCCGGCCAGCCCCAGCAGCCGGGTCAGCCGTTCGCGCGCCGCACTGGCCGCGCTCGACGCCCGCGCGACATCGGCCATCGCCTCCGCGTGGAAAGCCGCCTCGCGCGCCTGGTCGAAGGCGCTCCAGTTGCCGGCCTTGCGCATGCGCTGCGCCAGCTCGGCGCTGGCATCGGCGGCGCCGGCCACCTGTTTCGCATACTCGACGGCCTGGGCCGCGCCCACCGCTTCGTAATACGCGCGCCGCGTCTCGGCCGCCGTCTTCAGTGTTTCGGCCGTCACGCGCAACTGCGCCTGTTCGAACCTGCCCCGTTCCATGCGCACCGCCAGCGGCGCCGTGAGCAGGCTGGCCAGGTTCACCGCCAGCGAGCGCTCGATCGACGTGCTGCCGCCGCCGCGCTTGTGCTGGTAGCCGAAGGCGGGATTCTGCAGCCGGCCGGCCTGTACCAGGTCTGCTTCCGCGATGCCCAGCTCCCAGTAGGTGGCCTGCAGGGCGCGGTTGTTGAGCAGCGCGATGCGCACCGCATCGTCGGCGCCGAGCGGCTGCGCCAGCATCGGTTTAAGCTGTTCCGCCAGCGCCTTGCGGTCGTGTTCAGTGCGCAGCAAGGTGGTGGCCGCACCAGCCTTTGCCTGCGTGGCCCGGTTGACGGCATCCATGCCGCCGTCGGGGGAAAAAGTGGCGCAGCCGGACAGGGCCAGCGCCAGGATCGGGACGGCCAGGGCCGTCGCCATCGGTGTCGATGTCATTGTTACCTCTTGCATGATCGTGCGTGAGCGACCCGCGCGTCGGGGGTCGGGACCGGCCTGGGGGCCGGTTCTACGGACTGCGTTGGATCAGGCGGATTTCGGCGGCCGTTCGAGGCCGGCCAGGTCGACGGCGGCGGGCGCCGCGGGAACGAAGGGAACGGTGGCGCAGCGGCCATCCTGCAAAGGCGGCGCGGCGGGCAACGCCGGTGCCAGCGGCGCCCCGGTGCAGCAGGCGCCGGCGCTGGCGCATTGCGCGTGGCCGGCATGTTCCGCCAAGGAAGCATCGGCATCGTGGTGGGCGCCCGCGTGGTGGGGCGCACCATCGCCATGCTGCGCGGCGAGCATGGCCGCATGGTCGTGATGCGCCTGCGCAGGCTTCGCGTGGTGCGCGCCCGCGGCGGCGGCAGGCTGCGCGCCGCACAGCAGCATCGTGGCCGAGGCAAAGCCCTGCAAGGGCACGCCGGCCAGCAGGAACCACAGCAGCAATGTACGGAGCAAGCCTTTCATGGGGCGCCATGGTAGCACGGACGGCCGCGATTTTCATGGCTGGCGGCTATACTGTCGCACTTCCCGAACCGCGCACGCCGGCCCGCGCACAACCTCACGTTCATGCAGACAGCTTCCAGCCAGGCCCCGGCCTCCAACGCCCTTCCCTTCGCCGCCCTGCTGCTGGCGCTGGTGTCCCTGACGGCCGGCGCCTCGCTCGCCAAGCAGCTGTTTCCGCTGATCGGGCCGGCCGGCGCGACGGCGCTCCGGCTCTCGTTCGCGGCGCTGATCCTGTCCGCCGTGTTCAAGCCGTGGCGCATCCGGCTGGAGGGCGAATGGAGCCCGCTGGCGCTGTACGGCGTCTCGCTGGGCGTGATGAACCTGACATTCTATTCGTCGCTGGCCTACGTGCCGCTCGGCGTGGCGATCGCCGTCGAGTTTACCGGCCCGCTGGCGGTGGCCGTGTTCACGTCGCGCCGGCGCATGGATTTCCTGTGGATCCTGCTCGCCGTCGGCGGACTGGCGCTGCTGCTGCCGTGGGACCGCTCGGCGGCGGCGCTCGACTGGCGCGGCATCGCGCTGGCGCTGTGCGCCGGTGCCTGCTGGGCGGTGTACATCCTGGCCGGCAAGCGGGCCGGCATGCGGCACGGGCCGGCCGCGTCGGCATGCGGCATGTGGATCGGCGTGCTGGTGGCGGCGCCGTTCGGCTTCTACCAGGCCGGCGCGGCCATCCTGCAGCCGCATGTGCTGGCGCTGGGCCTGGGCGTGGCCATCGTGTCGAGCGCGATCCCCTATTCGCTGGAGATGATCGCGCTGCGCCGGCTGCCGGCCAATACCTTCAGCATCCTGCTCAGCGCGGAGCCGGCCATCGGTGCCCTGATGGGCCTCGTGCTGCTGGGCGAACGGCTGGCGCTAAATCAGTGGGCAGCGATTGGAGCCATCATCGCCGCCTCCGTAGGCGCGGCGATGAGCAGCCGCTTCACGTCAACCTGATCAGCCGGCCGGCGGCGCGGCCGGCTTGAACTGCTCGCGGCGGTCGCAGCGCTCCTGGAACGCCTTGCGCACGTCCGTATCGGCGATCTTGCTCACTTCGGCGGGCGCGCAGGTAGCATCCGTCATCGTCATCTGCTGCGCCGTCAGCTGCGGGTCGACCTTGCCGCAGCCAGCCAAGAGCAACGACAGGCTCAGTGCCAGGCCCAGGGACAACCCCGGGGCCAGGGGGGACAGGCCACTGGCCGGTTTCACGTTTTCCATCACGACTCCTTCGAGGGGTGGGTAAGCAGCCATCAATTGAACTGTTCCGGGGCCCGGCCGATCGGCTGGTCCATGTTGGCAAGGTACCACGTCAGTGCCGACATCACGGCCACGTGCCGCTTCAGGTAATCGGGATTGACCTTGTCGAACGTGTCGGCGGGGGTATGGTGGTAATTGAAGTACGCGCTCGAATCGACCAGCGGCGTGAACGACGGCACGCCGTCGGCCTCCATCGCATGCAGGTCGCCGGCGCCGATCACGTCGCGGCGCTGCAGCACGCCGGCGCCGATCGGCACCAGCGCCGCCTGCAGCGGCGCGAACAGCTTTTCATATTGCGGGCGGATGCCGGCCTGCACGCCGAAGGTGCGGCCGGCCACGCCGCCATCGCTCTCGATCGCCGCGAACTGCTTGTCCAGCGCCGCCTTGTGCGCCTGGTGGTAGGCATCGCCGCCCCGGCCGCCGTTTTCCTCGTTCATCCAGGCGATCATGCGGATCGTGCGGCGCGGCTTCAGGTTCAGCTTCTTCAGCGTTTCCAGCACGCCCATCGAGGCGGTGACGCCGGTCGCGTCGTCGTGCGCGCCGGTGGCCAGGTCCCACGAATCGAGGTGGCCGGAAACGATGACGACTTCGTCGGCCTTGTCGGTGCCCGGCAGGTCGGCGATCACGTTGAAGCTGTCCGCGTCGGGCAGGGTTTGCGGCGTCAGCACCAGTTTCATCGTCACCGGGCCACGCTTGCCCAGGCGCGCGATCAGCATCGCATCTTCGGCCGTCACCGAGGCCGCCGGAATGCGCTTGCCGTCCGCCAGCCGCGTGGTGCCGGTATGCGTGAGCCGGTAGTCGGCCCCGCCCACCGCGCGCACCAGCGCGGCGGCCGCGCCCAGGTCGGCGGCCAGCGCCGGGCCGCGCGTGCGGAACGCCGAACCATGGCGATAGGCCGGGCCGCCCAGGCCCGCATCGGCCATGCCCTGGTCGAAGGCCACCTCGAACAGGACGATCTTGCCCTTCACTTCACTGGCGCGCCGGCGCAGTTCGTCGAAATCGCGCACGATGATGACGGGCGCCGTCAAGCCTTGCGGCGGCGTGGCGCCGGAACCGCCCAGCGCCGTCAGCACGACGTTCTGCACCACGCCCTGCGGCCGGCCGGTGTACTCGACCAGCTGGCCCTTTTCCTCGCCGCGCACCCAGTGCGGCACCTTGACCGGCTGCAGCGTCACCTTGGCACCGAGCTTGCGCATCGCCTCGGCGACCTGCTGCACGGCCGCCGCGGCGCCGGGCGAACCGGACAGGCGCGGGCCGGCCAGGTCCGTCATGTCTTCCAGGCGCTGGTAGGCCCAGTCGCTGGCGATCGCGGCATCGCGGATCTGCGCCAGCGTGGCGGCATCGTTGGCGCTGCTGGCGGTGCCCGCGGCGTGGGCCAGGCCGGCGGCGAACAGGCCGGCGGCAATGGCGGACAGGACTGGCTTGCGAAGGTTCATGCGGTCTTCCCGGGATAAAGTTCGATGAAAGCAGGAAGATATCATTTGGCAATATTGCAAGGCAACATATAAGCGTACGACGCGAACAATGACCGGGCCGGCGTCGGTTTGACCGCGCCGCGGCCATCGCATAGCATGGGCGCATGCTGAAGGGACCACTCTGCACCGTGCGGCACCTGCTGAACACGGACCTGAACACGTTCATCGCGCTGGTCAACGACCTGCCGTCGCGCGGGGATTATTTTTCCACCCAGTTCAAGTCGCCCGAGACGATGCGCAGGGAATTCCTGCAGCATGGCTTCGTGACCGAGGACAGCGAACTGTTCGTCGTGGAAGACCAGTACCGGCACATCGTCGGCGTCATCACCCACTTCAAGAGCCGCACGCCGACCAGCCGCGAGATCGGCTACCGGCTGTTCGACGCCGCCCTCGCCGGCCAGGGCTACACCACCGAAGCGCTGCGGATGCTGGCCGACCACCTGTTCCGCGTGCATACCTGGCACCGGCTGGAAGTGCTGGTCGCGCCGCGCAACATCGCCTCCGTGCGCGTGGCGCAGAAATGCGGCTTCACGGCCGAAGGCATGCTGCGCGAAGCATTCTTCATCAATGGCCGATACCAGGATGTCGCGGTCATGAGCCTGCTGCGGCACGAATGGGAAGTCCTGCGGGGCCAGCCAGGTCCTGCCGGCTTGTAACAGATCTGTTACCTGCTCGAGTCCGTTTGTAATAATCTGTGTATTGGCTGGCAATTCCCAACCGTCCCGCTAAAGTAGACCTCAATCAAACGGCAACCATCATTCCGGTGGCGCCGCGCAAAAATAAGGGGGAAACATCATGCTGGTCAAAAACATCATTGGAGTCGTGCTGCTGGGTGCCGCCGTGACGACGTCTTCCGCCGCCTTTGCCGCCGGCGACCGTGCCTTCAATACCGCCGCCGGCGCGGTGGTCGGCGCCGCGATCGGCAGCCAGACCGGCAACGGCACCACCGGCACCGTGGTCGGTGGCGTGGTGGGTGGCCTGGTCGGCAATGCGATCAGCTCCCGCGACCGCGATCACCGCGACTACCGTCCGCACCACGTGTATGCGCAGCCGCAGCCGGTGTACTACGAAGCGCCGCGTGCCCGCTATGTGCGCCAGCAGCCGGTCTATGTCGAACGCCGCGTGGTGCACGAATACCACCATGTCGACCACCGTGGCCGCGGCCACGGCAAGGGCCACTACAAGCACCACCGCAAGCACCACCACCATCACGACTGATCTTCGGATTGCATGACGAAGCCCGGCACTGCCGGGCTTTTTGCTTTTGGCATTCTGCTTTCAGGGCGCCGTTCGCCTTTCCCCCTCCCCCCGCTAGCCGGCGGTGAAACCTCACCACCGACACCATGCCAGCTCGCGACACCACCGTCGCCCTCGGAAAGGGCCACTACCACCTGCGTGAACAGGTCGGCGCCTCCGTGTACGGCACGATCTGGCGCGCCGCCGCGCCGGCCGGCCTGCCGGACGTGGCGCTCAAGTTCGTCAACGCCCAGCGCATGGGATGCGCACAGCCGGCCCAGCGCGAACGGTGGATCGACAGCGCGTGCAATGAAATCGCCTTCCTCGAAGCGCTGCAGCCATGGGATGGCCGCCACATCGTGCGCCTGGTCGACACCGGCTGGCACGACGGCCTGCCGGTGCTGGCGCTGGAGCTGATGAGCGGCGACCTCGGGCGCCACGTCGCGCGCCGCCGGGCCGAAGGCGACCCGCCTTCGCTGGCCAAGGTGCTGGACTGGATCGGCCAGCTGAACGGGGCGCTCGCCAAGGTGCACCAGCATGGCTGGCGCTACCTGGACCTGAAGCCCGCCAACGTACTGGTGGATGCGGCGGCCGGCACCGTGAAGCTGGCCGATTTCGGCACCAACCGGCTGCTGGCGGCGGCGCAGGCCCACAGCTATTGCGGCACGGCGAACTGGCAGGCCCCGGAACAGTTCTTCCCCGCGCCGGGCGGCGGCTATGCCACGGGCCGCCACAGCGACTACTTCGCACTCGGTGCGCTGTTCTACTTCCTGGTGACGGGGACGCCTCTGCGCTGGTGCGCCGCGTGCGGCGACGCCTACCGCGAGCACCAGTCCGGCGGCGCCCGGGCCATGCTCGAAGCCGGCCCGTTGCCACCCGTGCTGGCCGACGACGAAGCGGCGGCCTTTGCCGGCGCGGTGCCGCCGCTGGCCCGCGTGCCGGCGCTCCACTTGCTGGCGATGCTGCTGGCCCGCGAACCGGGCGAACGGCCCCGCAACGCGCTGCACATCATCCGGATGCTGGACGCGGTCCGCACCGCCATGGGCGGCCGCGTGGCCCTGGTGCGCAGCCGCGCGGCCGCGCTGGAGGGCCGCGCATGAGTGCATGCACAAGCGTGGAGACCGGCATGGGAACGGGCCGGCGCGCCCTTCTCGCGCTGCTGGCGATGCTGTTCGCGCTGCAGGTGTTCGCGCTGCTGCGCGCACCCGCGGCGTGGCAGCCCGCCGCCATCGCGATCACCCTCGACCGGCCGGGCAGCGTGACGCTCACGGCGGCCCAGCTTGGCGCCGTGGGGGCGGCCGGGACGCAACTGGTCTTCAGCCGGGGCCCGGACGGCGCATGGCGCCTGCGTGCCGATGGCCCGGTCCGGCCCGTGCTGCGGCGCGGCGGCACCGAGGAACGTCTCGGCACCGTCGATCCGGCAACGCTGCGCAGCTTCGCCATCGGTCCCCGGCGATACATGGTAGCGCCGGGCGTGCGGGGCACCCTGTCCTTCAACGATGGCGCGGCGCGCTGGCACTTCGATGGCGCCACGGTGTTCCGCGACGGCACCGCGCAGGCGCACTGTCCCGGGGCGCCATGGCCGGAGCGTGGCGTGGCGCTGTGGAACCGCGTGGCGCCACGCGCGCTCGCGATCGCGCGGCCGCTGCTCTTCGGCGGCAACCTGCATTGCGGGAACCGCATCGGCATCGACGGCGTCGACGGCGGCGCGGCCCGCCTTGCGCGCCAGGACCAGGGGCTGGTGCTGTCGGCCAGCGCCGGTGCGGTCCCGGTGCAAGGCGACGACGCCGGCCTGCGGGACGACCAGCGCTCCCTCGACGGCGCGCATGCGCTGACCGTGGGCCGCAGCCGCTACGAGCTCGCGGTGGCGCGCGGCACGCTGACGATGGCGCCGGCGCGGCGGGTGGCGCTGCACGCCGTGCCCGAGAACACCCTGCCGCCTGGGGTGGCATGGGAATGGCGGCAGCGCAGCTTGTGGCAAGGCGGCGCGGCAATGTGGCTGCTGGCCGGCGCCGCGGCGCTGGCCGTATCCGGCGCCGTGCAAGGCCGGGAAGCCGTCCCGCGGCGCGGCAATATCCTCGGACCGCTCGCCCATGCGCGGCGCCGGCGCGGCCGGTTTCCCGGGCTCGCGCGCAGGCTGCGCGGCCCCGCAGCCATGCTGGTGCTGGCCGCGGGATGTGCCGCCCTGCTGCTGCAACGCGGTGGCGAGCCGCCCTCCGCGGCCTGCTCGCTGCTGCTGTCCGCCGCCGCGCTGGGCATGTGGTTCGTGCCGACGGGGCGCCTGCCCGCCGCCGCGGGCGCCGCGCTGCTGCTGGTCGGCGCCGGCCTGCTGTGCCAGCTGAACCTGGGCCTGGCGGGCATGGACACGGGCTGGCTGCGCTACCACGGGAAAACCGCCGCGCTGCTGGCCATCGGCAGCGGCACGGTCGCGCTGTGGCGGCTGTATCCGGTGACCATGTCGCAGCGGCGCATCGAATGGCTGCTGGCCGGCGCAGCCGGCGCCGCATTGCTGCTGCTTGCCGCCCAGGTGCTGTGGGGCGATGAAACGGGCGTGTTCGACATGCAGCCGGTGGAAGCGGCCAAGCTCGTGCTCACCTTGCTGACGGCGCACTGCCTGGCCCTGCGCATGGGCTGGCGCGCCGGCCACCGCGAGCTGCCGGGCCATGGCGCGCGCTGGCTCAGGCTGATCGCGCCGGCCTTGCTGTTCCTGGCGCTGCTGGGCTGCGCGCTGGTGCAGGTGGACGATTATTCGCCGCTGATCCTGCTGCTGCTGTGGGCCGGCGCGATGGCCTTCGCCTATGCGCTTGCCGCGCGGCGCTGGCTGGCGGCGGGCCTGCTGGGCTGCGTGGCGCTGGCCGGCATCGCCGGTGTAACGGCCTTGCGCAGCGGCGATCCGGCGCACCTCCCGGCCACGTTCTATGGCGACCGCTTCCAGGTCTGGCTGGAACCCGAACGGCATCCCCATACTGGGCAGCAGGTGCGGGACGGCGCCGCCGCCATCGCGGCCGGCGGCTGGCTGGGCGCCGATGGATGGCTTGGCCTGGCCTCGCTCGGCAACCCGGGCGGCGCCGTGATGGCGCTGCCGGCCGTGCAGGACGACTTCGCGCCGTCGTTCCTGCTGCACCGGCACGGACTGCTGGCGGCGCTGCTGCTGTGGTGCGCGCAGGCCGCGGTGGTCGCCGGCCTGGCGCATGCCGCCGCCCGCCACTGCCGTACCGCCGCCGCGGCAGGCGGATTCCGGCAGGCGTGGCTGGCCCGCCTGCAAGCCTTCGCGCTGTGCGGCGGCGCGGCCTTCGTGGCCGGCCACCTGCTGCTGTCGTGGGGCACCAACCTGGCGATCCTGCCGGTGATGGGACAGCCGATGAGTTTCCTGTCCGCCGGCGGCAGCCACCTGCTGTTTTTCCTGCTCCCCCTGCTAGGGATCCATGCCGGTTCATCACAGGAGTAAGTCATGCCGATCTATGTCCAACACGAAGTCCTGGGCCGCCTGCCCGACGTGTTCAATGCCGAGGCGATCTGGCAGGCGCCGGGGCTGGCGCTGTTCGCCCGCCGCCCGCTGCTGCGCGACCTGCTGGAACGCTGCCCCCGCGAACAGCGCGGCCACGCCGCCACCCGCTGCTTCACGCATGTGACGCTGCGCCTGCCGCAGGAAGATGTCGACGACGATTACCACCTCACGCGCGGCAACCGCGCCCGCGACCTGGCGCAGACGCTGGCCGCGCTGCACCAGAAGGATTTCGGCGACCTGCTCGGCACCGACCAGGTGCGCTACCACGTCAGCGGCGGCGACGACCTGCAGCCGGGCGAGATCGAGGTGCGGTTCGGCCACGCCGTCTACCTGCCCGGGCCCGACGAGAAAGTGCTGTTCCAGGTCAGCGCCTCGACCGACGCGGCTGCGTGGAAGCCCGTCTGCCCGGTCTACCCGGACCAGCGCCTGGCCGTGATCGACGAGGCCAGCGCTCCCGGATGGCCGTTCGGCGCGGCAGGCACGCTGTTGCTGATCAACGATGGCCCCGATGCGCAACCGGTCCTGCAGGTGCGGCCGAAAGGCGCGCTGGATTGCCGGCTGGACGAACGGCAGGGCTGCTACGTCGTCACCCGGCCGGGCGAGACGCAAGGCAGGCGCCTGCTGTTGAAGATCGCGCGCGCCGGCGGCAGGCCGGCATTGCAGCCGCTCGTCGAGCCCGCGATGCGGCCTGCCGTGCAGCCGCCCGCCGTGTGGCAGCCCCGCACGCCGTCCCGGCCGGTGGTCGACGACGGCACCGCGCTGCCGCAGCCACCGGCACGCGCGGCCGATGCGCGCGCGGGCGCCACGGACGCCACGTTTGCACCCGGCGCACGCCAGCGCCTGACCTTGGCCGCGCTGGCCCTTCCCCGCCTGAGCCGCTACCGCAATACCGGCGCCGCGTCGCTGTCGGTGCCGTTCGACCGGACGCTCGCCATCGCCCCCACCGGCGACAGCGCGCTGACCTTCGTCGTCGACGCGAACGATACGCTGCATGCCGTGACCCCGGCCGGCCAGCAGCCGGTCAGCGCGCCGGCCACCTTCGCGCCGTCCGGCGAGCGCAGCATCCGCTTGCTGGCCGCGCCGTCGCAGATGGCGGAGCGGTATTGCGCTCTGGTTCCCCTGCCGGTGCCGTTGGCGGCGCCCGTCACGCAGGGCTGTTTCGGCCGCGGCGGCCCGGCGCTGGCCACGCTGCGCGTGCTCGACACGCCCCGGCTGCTGGCGCGCGACGATGCCGCGGCGCCCGCCAGCCCGGACCGGATCGGCCTGTCGCGCAGCGCGTTCGCCTTCGATGCCAGCCCGGCCGGGCTGTCGATCACGCGGCAGTCGGCCACCCAGGCGCTGTACCACCTCGATGCCGAGCTGGGTTTCGTGGGCGCGATCGACGGGGCGGAGCCGTTCATGCTGCCGCCGGGGCACCACGTGGTGGCCGGCCATTACGTGCTGCGCTTCGATGCCTGAGCGGAGCGGATCATGTCATTTCATTATCTGGCCGACATCACGGCGCCCTCGCGTATGCACTCGGCCTCGTCGCCACGCTGGTGCTGGCCGCGTTCCTGACGCCGGCGCACTGGTGGCGCCGGCCCACCGCGCGCGGCCTGGCGATACTGGGCGGCGGTACCTGGGCAGCCGGCGCCGTGCTGCTGCACGCGGTTGCCGCCGCACCGCCGCCAGCGTCCGCCGGAAGCCTGCAAGCTGACGTGCCCACGCAACATGGCGCGGCGATGTTGCCGGTGCCGGGGCAGCGTTACCGGGTGCACCGCGACCTGAACGTGCGCGACGCCGCCGGGGTCGGATCGGCGCGCCTGGCCGTGGCGCCGGCCGGATCGGTCGTCACGCCCACCGGCCGCCACGAGGGCGACTGGTGGCAGATCCGCTATGGCGACAGGGCCGCCGGCGCGGTGGGCTGGGCCAGCAGCCTGTGGCTGCGCCGCGCCGCCGAGCCCTGAAGCGGCCACGATGGCGACCGGACAAGGTTGAGCGATCGCTACGGGCAGGGCCCGGCGCGGGGACGGAGCGCGGGAATACGGGCCGAAAAGCACCCCTGTTCGGGGCTACGGCGGGTTGCCAAGCCCGGGTGAAAGCGCGTACAGTCATGCTTATCTCGTCCGTGGCCCTTCATGAATACTTGCCGTAACCCCGATCACCCGCATTGCACCTTCTGGGTCGCGCCGGGGCAGCACACCTGCGAGGGTGGCCACGGCCAGCCCGCCGCGGTGGCGGGTGGCATGGTTGCCATGCCGACGGTGGTCATGGACGACACATCGGCAGACAGCGCGGAAGCCAGCGCGGAGAGCGGCAAGGATGGCCGCACCACGCCGGATGGCGCGTCGAGCTACCAGCTGCTGGCCGCGATGCGCAATGCGCGGGCACCGCAAGCCGCGCCGGAAGCGGCGCGCGGCGCAGTTGGTCACGGCTCTGTTGGTCACGGCACTGTTGGCAACGGCCCAGTTGGCAACTACGCTACGCCGATCCGCGTGCGCCCGCAGCTGCACATCAGCGGCTTCGATCCGCGCGCGGCCGGCGGCCGCCAGACCTTGAAGATGGAATTGCGCGGCATGCCCGCCGACTGCGCGCCGCAGCTGGCGGTGCGGCTGTCGTCGGACCTGATGCAGGATGGCGCACCGGAGCGGCAATTCGTGCGCTCCATCGATGGCGACTGGCGCCCCGTGTTCGCGGAGTTCTCGTCGCGCGACCGCGAGCATGGCCAGTACCAGATCCACGCCGAGGTGCTGAGCCGGCACGCGGGCGGCCCGGTGCGCAAGTGGGAGTGCACGTTCGTCATCCTGGTGCCGCGCCCCGACGCGACGCTGACCGAGATCCACCGCATCTTCCTGTCCACCCACAAGAACGTTCGCGTGATGGCGGACGACGCGTCGATCGCCCGTGTCAGCGCCCAGGGCGGCGCCAGCATGGATATCGACGTGACCGCGCGCAATGCCGGCATCGCCCACCTCGACCTGGGCGCGCTGCATGGCAATTCCGGCAAGGTGGACCTGGGCTTCACCACCATCGCGTGGGACGAGGACCTGATCGAGATCGACATGCCCCACGCGGGCCCGGCGCACCCGCACCCGAGCCGTGCGGCGACCTTCGTCAACGCGGCGCCGGAAGCGGGCGCGCAGCGCCATGTGCGCCTGTTCGCGCTGGGCGAATGCGTGTTCGGCCGGATGGAGATCGTCGATCCCGAGGCGGACGTGCTGCTGAACCACTTCGGCCCGGACGGCATCGATACCGCCGGCCTGACGCGCCGGCTGTCCGGCCGCCACGCCGTGATCCGCCGCGGCACGCTGGGCTTTGAAATCGAGGATGTGTCGCGCTACGGCCTGCTGCTCGACGGTGTCTGGCCCGGCAAGCACAAGCCCGTGCAGCTGCGCCTGGGCATGCGGATCGAACTGTCCGCCAGCATCAAGGGCATCGTCGTGCTGGAAGTGACGGCCCTGATGCCGCACGGTGTGATCCTGCACCGCATCGACGAAGGCGCGCGCGCCGAATGCTTCATCGTGCTGGCGCCGGACACGCATCCGGGCTACCCGCTGCGCCGCATGCAGGCCGCGCCGGTCGCCGCCGCGCTGCCGCTGCTGTTCCACCACGACGGCGGCTTCTGGCACCTCGATGCCCTGACCGGCAAGGAAACCGCGCTGGGGCCGCAGGCCCAGCTCGACAAGCTGAGCCGGGTGCCGGGGCATACCCGCTTCGCCGCCGATCCCTATCCCGAGAGCTACATCATCCGCACCGGCGACGCCGTGCGCGACACCGTGGCCGGGGCCATGCATACCGCCTGAAGACGACAAGGTAGTAAAGGAAGGCCGCGCTGCCTGTCGAGAGCCGCGGCGGCGGCGGCGGCGTCACGCCTCGTCGGCCAGCACCTGGTGCGCGAGATTATCGACGGTCACCGGACTGTCGAAGAATGTCACCGTGGGCTCGGTACCGTATTTTTCGGCGACGAAGGCGCGCCATGCGTTCGTGTACAGCGCTTCGGCTTCCTCGCGCGAGTTCCACAGGTAAACGCCGCCGGCGGTGCCGCCATCCTCCGACAAGACGTAGTGCTTCTTGAACAGCCCCGGCACGCCCTGGTAGGTCGGCGCCGTGCCCAGGAAGACGCGGCGCGCCTCTGCCGTGGTGATCGGTTGCGGCAACTTGAATGCGGTCATGGCGATGATCATCGGGTCCTCCCGGTGGTGGTGAATCGTCGATGCAGGAATCGTCGATGGCGATGCGCGGCCGGCGGATGCCCTACAGGTAAGTGCCCTGCGGCTTCGGCCGGTTCGGCAGCGGTATCCGTTCGCTTTCGCCGGGCACCTGCGGGAACCGGTCCGCTTCCCAGTCTTCCGCCGCCTGCGACAGCCGCTCCTTCGACGACGACACGAAATTCCAGAACATGAAGCGGTGCCCGTCCAGCGGCGCGCCGCCGATGACGACGAAGCGGGCATCGGCCGTGGCCGTGACGCGTGGCGCGGTCGACGTGTCGAGCAGCGCCATCGCGTTCGCGGCGACGGCGATGCCATCGACTTCCACGCTGCCCTGCACCGGATAGATCGCCGCCTCGGCCGGCAAGGCATGCAGCACCAGCTCGCCGCCCTGCGCCAGCACCACGTCCAGGTACAGCGTTTCCATGTAGGTCGGTACCGGCGACGTGCAGCCGAAGGCGGAGCCGATCAGCACACGCACGGCGGCGCCATCGACGGTGAGCTCGGGAATGCTGGACGCGGGCGTGTGCGAGAAATTCGGCTCGTCTTCCTCGTTCGCCTTCGGCAGCGCGGCCCACAGCTGCAGGCCGTGCATGCGGTGCGGGTGGCCTTTCAGGTCGACGGGCGCCCGCTCGGAATGCACGATGCCGCGGCCGGCCGTCATCCAGTTGATCGCGCCGGGCTCGATGCGCTGGTACGTGCCGATGCTGTCGCGGTGGTCCATCGCGCCCTCGAACAGGTACGTGACGGTGGCCAGCCCGATGTGCGGGTGGGGCCGCACGTCGTGGTTGGCGTCGAGCGGCACATCCAGCGGGCCGAAGTGGTCGAAGAAGATGAACGGGCCGACCGCCTGCTTGATCACCGATGGCAGGTAGCGGCGCACGATGAAGCCGCCGCCCAGGTCCTTGTCGTGGCCCTTGATCAGGTGCGCGATATTCATGCCGGCTCCAGCGTGGTGCTGACTTCGGTAGTCACGGCCGTCATCAGCTTGTGCACCGGGCACTTTTCCGCGACGGACAGCAGCTCGGCGCGCTGCGCCTCGGACAGGTCGCCGGCCAGGTGCAGCGTGACGGCCAGGCGGTACACGCCTTTCCGCTCTTCGCTGTCGTCGCGCGTGGTGGTGACATGGATGTCGTCGACGGGGATGTTCTTGCGCTTCGCGTACCACAGCACCGTGAGGGCCTTGCAGGACGACAGCGCCGCGTCATACAGATCGTGCGGCGACGGGCCGGCATCGGCGCCGCCTTCTTCCGGCGACACGTCCGCCGGGATCAGGTGGTTGCGCACATGGACGATATGGCGCATCGGCTGGGTCGAATCGCGGCGGACGGTAACGGGCATCGGGTTTCCTTGCAAAGTGGTCAAGCCATGGTGGCACAAGCTTAACGGAATTTACACAAGTCTGCCGGGCGTGCCTACTCCCGGAATGGAGAGTCTTCGCCGGTTCCAGCCAGGCCGCCGCGAAGTCGTCCAGCAGTGCGATCTCGCTGGAGAAATGCGGCTGTTCCGATCACCCGGTGCCCTCACCCCAGCCGGCGCGCCACCCTGAAGCCCACGACGTCGTTGGACAGCAGCGCGGAAAAGCCGTTGCGCGCAGCCGAGCGCACATAGCGGGGCGGATACAGCCAGGCGCCGCCGCGCACCATGCGCCGGTCCGGGTCGCCGCCGGAGGCACTACCGTCTTCCCAGGCGCTGCCGTCGAGCGGGGCGCCCTCGTAATGGTCGTGCGCCTCGTCCTGCGTCCATTCCCAGACGTTGCCGTGCATGTCGTACAGGCCCCAGCCGTTCGGCTGGAAACTGCCGACCTTGGTGGTGCCGCCGCGGAATTCGCCGCGCACCCCGTCGCCGTAGGTGAAGTGGCCGTCGTAGTTCGCATAGTCGGTACCGATCTCGTCGCCGAACGCGAACGCCGTGCGGGTGCCGGCGCGGCACGCGTATTCCCACTCGGCCTCGCTGGGCAGGCGGTACAGGGCGCCGGTCATCACCGACAGCCAGCGCACGTACTGCTGGGCATCGTGCCAGCTGACATTGACGACAGGGTGCCAGTCGTCCTGCTCGAAGCCGGGCCGGCTCCAGTCGACGTCCAGCCGGGATTCCCACGCCGTGGCGCGCACGAAGCGGCGCCACTCGCCCACCGTGACCGGATAGCGCCCCAGCGCGAACGAGCGCTCGATGGCGACCCAGTGCGCGGGCAGCTCGCGCGCCAGCCAGGAAGGCTGCGAGCCGGCCTTGCGCGCCAGCGCGTGCTCATGCTCGGTGCCGCCCATCTGGAAGCGCCCGGTGGGGATCAGGACCAGGTCCGGGCCGACGGCGGTACCGTCCAGGAAGCGGTCGCGCAGCACGCCGCTGGCATCGGCCACCGGGCTGGCCGCGGTGGGCATCAGCGCCGCCAGCTCGGCCGCGTTGCGGGCCGCCTGGTCGCGACGCGCCCGTTCCTGTTCGGCCTTATAGGCGGCCTGCGCTTTCAGCAGCGCCGCCTTGCGCTGCTTCTCTTCCTCGATGGCGCGGGCCTTGGCCGCATCGGCTTCGCGCCGGGCCAGCAATTGCTGGCGCAGCTGTTCCTTGCGCGCCTGCGCCGCCGCTTCCGCTTCCAGGCGGCGCTGCTTGTCCAGCTCGCGGCGGGCCTGTTCCTCGCGCAGCTTCTTCACGGCGGCCGCCTGCGCCTCGGCGCGGCGCCGCGCCGCCAGCTCGACATCGCGCTGCTGGTCCTGCCGGCGCTGCGCTTCCGCCTCGGCGGCGCGCGCCTGTTCCATCGCGCGCTGTTCGGCATGCAGGCGCTCCTGGGCTTCCTTCAACTGCGCGCGCTGGCGTTCGTGCTCGCGCCGTTCCGCGGCCAGCTGCGCCGCTGCCGCCTGGGCCGCCAGCTCTTCCGGCGACGGCCCGGCGGCACGCCGCAGCGCGTCGAGCAGCGCGGTCACGCTGTCGAAGCGTTCCTCGTGGTCGAACGCGAAGCCCTTTTGCAGCACGTTCCATTGCGCGTCATTGAGGCCCGGCGGGGGCGCCACCTGCACCTGGGCGGAACGGCTTTCGTCGAACGGCATGGCGCCAGCCAGCATCTGGTAGATCATCACGGCCACCGCGTAGACATCCAGCCCCGGCGCGGGCCGGCCCTGTTCGGTACCGATCTCCGGCGCGCGATACCCGGCCGTGCCGGCGTTGGGCACCTGCGGCAGGCCGGCCGTGGCGTCGCGCGAGCGGGCGGCGATGCCGAAGTCGAGCAGCTTGATGTCGCCCTGCGCGGTGAGGAACACATTGCCCGGCTTGAGGTCGCGGTGCACCAGGCGGTGCCGCTCCCACGCGTATTGCAGCGCGCTGGCCACCGGCCGCAGGATGCGCTCCACCTCGCCGAACGGCACCGGGCCGTGGCTGGCCAGCCACGCATCGAGGTCTTGCCCGTCGAGGCATTCCATGATGATGAAGTAGCTCGCCGTGGCCGGATCCTGCGCCCATTCGTAGACGCGCACGATGTTGTCGTGGGCCAGCCGGCGCGCCTGGGTCGCTTCCTCGACCAGCAGGCGGGCATGTACCGGGCTTTGCGTCAGCTGCGGCGGCAGGATCTTGACGGCCACCTGCTCGCTGTGCCCTAGTTCGGCGTGGGTGGCCAGGTCGGTGGCTTGCCACACCTGGCCCATGCCACCCATGCCGATCAGGCGTTCCAGGCGGTAGCGGCGGTGCTGCGGACCGATTTCCTGGCCGGCCATCAGCCCCAGTTCGGTGCCCTGCCGGGCCGGCGGCGGCGCCGTGCCGCCGGGCGTGTACTCGGCGTCAAGGATCGCGTTCTTGCGCCGCTCGAATTCGTCCGCCGACAGCAGCCCGTCGTCGTGGAGGGCGCGCAATTCACGGATCTTGTCCCTTGCCGTCTGCATCGATACGCTGCCGTTCCCTCAGCGCCGCAGCGGCACGCCGCATTCCGCACAGAATTTCGCATCCGACCGCTCGGCCGGAATCGGGTGGCCATTGACGCACGCGGTGGCGCCCTGCTGTGCCGGCGCGTGATGGTGATGCACCGGCGCGCCGGCCTGCGCCACGCCGACGCCGAGCTGCATCTGCGACGCCAGCGCATTGGCGTTCGTGGCGTTCTGCAGTTTCAGCAGCTCCAGCTGGTGCTGGCGGTCCTTGTCCTGCCGGGCATCGGCCTGAATCCGTTCGTCGGCCAGGGCCTGCTGAGCCATGCGCATCGCCTCCAGCGGGGTGACGCTGTTTTCCGCGCCCACCACCAGCGCCAGCGCCTGCAGCTGGTCGGCCCCCATTTCCGACTGGGTGCGCACTTTCAGCAGCTGGGCCAGCGCCTGCGCATTGGCGGTCGGCGCCAGCGCCACCTTGCCCGTGTCCGACAGGTTGCCGATCGTGCCGATGCGCTCGATCTCGATGCGCGCCAGCTCGGCGGCATGGTTTTGCTGCGCCACCAGCGTTTCATAGGCGCTGCGGGCCCGCGCGTAGCGTTCCTCGCGCTCCAGTTCCATGCGGCGCAGCTCCTGCTGCCACTGCGCCTCATGCTCGCGCAGCTTCAGGGCCAGGCGGTTTTCTTCCGCTTCGTGCGCGATGGCGCTGGCCTGGCGCTGGGCGATGCCGTCCGCCTCGATGGTGCGCAGCAGCCTCTCATGCTGGGCCAGCGACTCGGCGCTGGCGCCGCTGCGCCGCAGCTCGTCGAGCCGCGCCGTGATGCCCGCTACTTCCACCTGCGACGATGCGTCCTTCACGGCCTCGCCGCGCGACAGGTCGCGGCGCTTCGCCACGTGCAGCTCCTCTTCCCAGTCGCGGATGCGCTCGGCCTCGCGCCGGCGCGCCAGGTTGGCCAGCTCCGCCGCCTGCAGCCGGCCCCGGTGGTGTTCCGCCTCGATCTCGGCTTCGCGGCGCTGGGCCGCCAGGTGCGCCTGCTGCAGCCGCTGCGACTCGGCGCGGCGCGCCGCTTCGTCCTCGATCGCCAGCGCCTGGTCCATGCGATTGCGGATCTGCTGCACGTGCAGCTGGTGCGCGAAGCGCTGCCGGGCCAGCGCGCGCTGTTCCACCGCTTCCTGCTGGGCCACCTCGAGTTCGGTACGCATGCGGAACTGCGCCAGCTGCCGCACATGTTCCCAGTCCGCCGCGGCACCCGCCTGCTGGCTTGCCAGCTTCGCTAGCTCATGTTCCAGCTCGGCCGCCGTGGCACCGGCGCCCCGCTCGACCGCCGCCTTGCGCGTGCGCGATTCGACGATGCGCGCATACAGGTCGATCTCGCGCGCCCGGATCGCCTGCATCCGCTCGTTCTCGCGCAGCGACAGCTCGGCCTTGTCGATCGCCGCGTCCTGCTGCAGCTCGGCGCGGCGGTAATCGTTGCGGGCCTGCTGTTCCACGCGCGCCAGTGCCAGCCATTCTTCCTCGCCATACAGTTCGTCGAGGTGCCGGGCGTGTTCCAGCTGCACGTGGCGCTCGTCGGCCACCAGCCACAGGCTGCCGACGCGTTCGCGGTTGGCATCGTATTTATCGTGGCGCAGCTGCAGCGTTTCCACCTGAACGGCGGCCAGTCCGAACTCCGCGAGGCGCAGCTTCAGTGCCGATTGCAGCCGCTCGTCGAGCTGCTGGCGCAGGTCGGGGTTGGCGTGCATTTCGCGGATGGACCGCGCGCCGATGAATTCGGCGGCGATCTGCCACACGGATTGCTGCAGCAGCTCGCGCAGGTGTTTCGTCGTGACGGTGCCCGGCGCCGTCATGAAATGCTGGGCGAACGCGGCCACGTGCTCCACCTTGATACCCACAGTGAAACTGGCGCTGACCTTCAGGTGCTCGGCGGTTTCCAGGTCGGCCAGGTCGAATGTCACCGGCAGCGGCAGCGTGCGGGTGATGAGGATTTCGGCGTGCTGGTCGCGCAGCAGGTTGTTGAGGCGCTGGAAAAAGCCTTCCAGCTCGTGTTCGCCCTGCGGCACCTCGGTGGCCGTCGTGCCCTGCAGGATGTAGGCGCGGGTGGTGGGGGGCACGCGCAGCGTCTTCGTGAAGATGCCCGACAGTTCGCGCACGCCGAAGTACACCGCCAGTTCGTCGGCGGCGGGTACCCAGCGGTTATCCAGCAGCACCGGCTCGCTGCGCGGCGCGCCCTGCGACAGGCCGCATGCCTCGCAATAGCCGGCCGCCCCGTTGCGTTGTCCACAGCGCGGGCATTTGACACCGCCGATACCGAACATCTTGAACATGTCAGTCCCTCCCAGTTTCACCATGCGCCCCCGCCGATTTTAACAGGCACGCCACCATTGTCGATTCCCATGGCCCTCGTCAACCCAATCAGATCATCCCGATACGGTCGACGCAGGCGCACGACGCGCCCTTGGCCCGCAGCGCCTCGCGCCAACCCGGCGGCATGGCATCGCGCCACGCACCCGGCAGCAGCACCCGGTCGCCGGCCGCCGCCTCGGCCAGGATCAGCGCCAGTTTCGCTTCGCCACCGGCCACCGTGTCCACCAGCCCGGCATGCCAGGCCGCCGAGGTACCGGTGGCGATCAGCCGGCCGCGCGGCACGAATTCGCGGCCCCGCGCCAGACGGTCGGCCATCACCAGCGCGAACTGGTACGAGGTGCCGGTGAAGCGCGGCTCGCTGAACCGCACGACCGTGCGCCAGCGCCCCAGGCCGCGGGCGTCGCCATGGCGGGCTCCCGCCAGCGCCTGGCGCACTGCCAGCTGCGCCGCGGCATCGACACCCGGCACGGCGATCGTGTCCTCTTCCTCGCCAGCGGCATCGACGTCCGCAGCGGCCAGCGGGCTGACGCTGACTTCCACCCACGCCAGCGTGTCGTTGATGCCGCCGCTGTGCAGCGGGAACCAGGTGCGGACCGACGACACCGATGCGCCCGGGTCGGCGTGCCCGGTCAAGGCGCCCAGGTGCGGCAGGCCGGCACCGCCGAGCAGCAGTTCGGTGCCGGCCGAATGCGCCTCCGGCAGCGCGGGTGGCGCGTCGTAGCCATCGACGCGGCCCAGCTGCCAGGCATCCGACCAGCCGAGCGCGATCAGGTCCGCCGTGCCGTGCGGCGGCTGCCACGCGCCGCGCGCCATCCGGTCCGCCAGCACGGCCGCCAGTTCCCAATTGCGCTCGCCGTCCTGCGGGGCGGCGTCGAAGCCGAGCACCAGCTGCAGCCGGCTGTCCAGGCGCGCTTCGGTGAGGCGCGCCAGGCGCACCACTTCGGCGATCCGCTCGCCCAGCGCGGGCGCTCCCGGCGCCACGCACTTGACATCGGCCCGGTTGGCGCGCGGGCGCACGGTGGCGGCCACCGACAGCACGCGGCCGTCGCGCAGCATGGTGCGGCAGATGGCGGGGGAGTTCGATGCCGGCTGGATCATGGATGGGGGCTCGCGGAATCGGTGTGAATGGATGCGCCGCCGGCATTACCGCGGCGCACGGCCAGGTGGCATTCGCAGTTCGCGAGGATGCGGTCCAGCTCATCGTCGCCGCCTCCCGCCACCTTCATCTGCGCCAGCGCACTCCACAGCTCATCGAGCGCGCGCACGGCCTGCGCACTCGCGGCGGCCAGGTTGCGCTGCTCATCGAAGGCGCGGCGCCGGCCCGGTGCCGCCCACGCCAGCGCCGGCATCGTGTTCACGTCCAGTGCGGCCAGCGCGAGCCGCTGGAGCTGCGCCTGCCGCGCCGCGAACGCCGGCGCCGGCAGCAGCCGCAGCACGCGCGACGCTTCGGGCAGCTCCAGGAACAGGCGGCGCAGCGCGGCGGCGTCGTCCGGACCGGCCACCGGCGCAGCCGGCTCCGCCGCGGACGCCGCCACAGCCGCGGAGGGTGCCGCCTCGACCGGTGTCGGCGCCAGCGCGGCGGCACGGCGGCGCAGCACCCCGGCGAAATCCACGTCGTCCAGCTCGACGGGCACGCAATCGTCGACGGTGACCCCGAACCGCATGTACAGCAGCTCGTCCAGGCCGGCGCGAAACGCCTGCCATTCCTCCAGCGACGTGCAGGGAGGCAGGTCGAGCGTACCGCCCGCCAGCGCGGCACGCAGCGCCGCTTCGAGGCGTCCGGCGAGATCGACCAGCGACAGGCTGCCGGCCTGCCCCGCCACTTCGCTGGACAGGAACAGGTCGAAGCGCTGGCGCGCCAGCCGGGGGTCGGCGGTGTCGATGACGAAGGCCAGCCGCAGGCCCAGTTCGGGCGCGGCGGCGAACGGCACCAGCGCCACGCCGTGGGGGCCGGCCACGAACCACCATGCGATTTCCCCCTTGCCGGCAAGGGGCGCCTTGCCCGCGGAGGGCGCCGGCCGGCGCGCCTGGCCATCCGCGCCGAACACGACGATGGTCGCGCCTGGCGGCGCCGGCAAGGTATCGCAACGCGCCGCGACCGTCGTGCCGGCGCCGTGATCTTCGGCCCGATCGTCGCCAGGGTACCCATCCAGCGACGGTTCGCGGCGTTCGTTCATGGCGCGGCCAGTGCCGTCACGGCGAACGTGGCGCCATGGCGCTGCAGGTGCTCGCCCGGCGGCGCGGCGAAGGGCCAGGCCTGTTCGCATTCGCCATCGGCGTCGAGTCGGCCCTGCAGCAGGGTCGCGCCGGCGCCGTCGCTCACGCGCAGCAAGGTGCGCTCGCGCAGCAGGCCGGCGGCCACCGGCGCCGCCGCGTCGAGCACCAGCACGATCCGCCAGCCACTCTCCCCGTCGAGGAAGTGCAGGGTCCACAGGCCGTCGTCGGTCGCCAGCGCCGTCGGGCCGCCGCTGTCGGCCGCGCGCAGCATGCCGGTGGACGATTGCCAGGCGCCGCGCCGCCGTGCCAGCGCCAGGTGGCGGAAGCGGCGCAAGGTAGCCGGCGAGCCGTTCAGCGCGGCCAGTTCGCCGGGGCTGAGGGGCCGCGTGCCGTCCAGCGCCGCCAGCAGCGTGGCGTCGGCCAGCAGCAGGCGGTCGCCGGGGACCGCGCGGGCCAGCAGCAGCCGCTCGCGCAGCCGGGCATCAAGGTTCATGGTGTTCTCCAGTCAGGCCGGTGAGGCGTTCGAGTACCGCGTTGCGCCGCTTGCGCAGCGTGGGCACGGACATGCCGCCCTGCAGCGCCAGCCGCTGCAGTGTCGGCAGTTCGCCCGTGCCGGCATCGCGCCAGTCGTCGGGATAGCTGTCGTCCGCGGGCCCCAGCAGTTTCAGGTAGACCGCCAGCCGCACCGGCATGGCTTCGTCGTTCAATGCCGCCAGCGCGGCCGCGTGGCCAGGCATGCCATCATAGCCGGGGGCAGTGGAAACGGCCGCCTGTTCGTCCCCGGAATTGTCGTCCGCATCCATCGGCGCCAGGATGCGGTCGGCCTCGCCGTGCGGGCAGGCCGCGGCGGCGACCCGATCGAGCTCGTCCAGCCAGGCGGCGGCATCGTCGCCGTCCCGGCGCCAGCCATCGTCGTCGCGGTTGGCGGACAGTTCCTCGTAGTCGCCGATCTCGGCCAGCATGGCGCCGATCTTGTCCGCGCTGTTGCGCAGGCTGGCGAAACGCTTCGACTTCGTGTGCAAGGGACCGGGCGCGCCGGTGAAGCGTTCCAGGGTCGCGCTCCAGTTGATGACCCACGCCGCCTGGCACTGCGCGATCGACTTCATGCGCCGCACCTCGATCGGCATGCCTTCCGCCTCCCGTCCGAGGATCGCCGCCACCTGCTGCGCGGTGCCGGGCCAGCCGGCGAACACCTGGGCGATCGCCGCATACGCCATGTCCAGCATGCGGTACGTGTAGATGCGGTTCGGCGTGCAGGGCTGGCCGGTGGCGGCCTGGTATTGGTCGGCGTCGACCTTGTCGCGCAGCGTGGCGAACATGTCGTTGACCTTCTTGCGCAACAGTCCCTCGCCGGCCGCGTGCTGCCACGCCGGCGCATCATCGGCCTGCCCGGCGGGGATGGCCGCGGCAAGCGCGGTCGCAAAAGCGGCGAAGTACGCGGGCTGCGCCTGCAGTTCGAACAGCAGGGCCAGCGCCAGGTCGCCGGCGCTGTCGCCATAGCTGTTGCCGGGTACGGTGCCGCGCGGCGACCGGCTGGCGCTGCGCAGGCCGGCCGCCACGGCGTCCGTGTACCAGTCCAGCATGGCCTACTGCCGCGCCGGATCGGCCAGTTGCGCCAGGTCGCACTGCCGGTAGGCGGCGAGCGATACCTGGCCGAGCAGCTTCCTCACCGCTTCCCAGCCGGGTTCCTGGTAGCGCGTTCCTGGCAGCCTCATGAGATTAGAAATAGGAAAGGAAATGGTAAAGACAGCCCGCATCATGCCATGGCCGGGTGCCGCCCATTCGCGCGTGGTGCGCGTCATTTACCCTGTTGTTCAGTGTTATTGCCGCGCCCCTGGCCGGCCAGCGCGGCCAGCACTGCCGCCACGGCGGGCGCCGCATGGTCGCCGCCGGTGCCCTCCGAATGGCTGGCGTGGACGGCAAACGCCAGCCGGTGGCGCTGGCCCGGCAGGCTGCCCGGCTCCAGCCAGCCGGTAAACCAGACGGTGGCGCCGCTATCGCTGGTCGGCGCGGTGCCGGTCTTGCCATGCAGGCCGGCCCGCACGCCGCGCGGCAGGGCATGGAACGCGCCCGCCGCCGTGCCGGCATCGATCACGCCTTTCATGCCGGCGCGGATGCGGTCGAGGCGCACGTCCAGTTTTTCCGGCGCGGGGTTCGCGGCCGGCCGGCCATCGAGTTCCAGCAGCAGGCGCGGCGCAACGGTGGCACCCTGCCCGATCGCCGCGGCGGCCAGCGCCATCTGCAGCGGCGTGGCCTGCATGCGCAGGCCGATGCTCATCTGGCGCAGCTCGTGGCGGGTGTGCACGGGATCGATGCGCGCGGGCGTGGCTTGCAGCGCATCGTAGTCGTTCCACCGGAACGCGGGCGGCAGCAGCCCGCCGTCGAGCCGCAGCGGGCGGTCGAAGCCGAGCCGGCGCGCCGCGGCCAGGATCGGGCGGGCGCCATCGAGCGCGCCCGCTTCGAGCGGCTGCGCATCGGGCATGCCGCCCTCGGCACGGCCACCCAGCGTGCGGTCGGACAGTTCGCCGGCCCAGGCGAACCAGGTATTCAGGCTGTACGTCAATGCCTGCGCCAGGCCGAGCCGCCCTTCGCGCGCGCGGCCGTCGATGCCCTGCTCGCGGTAATTGGTCACGTGGGCGCCGCGCGCGCTGGCCGGATAGGCGGGCGCGCCGGTGGCGAAGTCGAAGCCCCGTTCGCGCGCCAGGGCGTTGATGGCCGGCAATGGCAGCCCGCTCAGCAACGCGTCCAGCTGGCGCGCCTCCCCGCCTGCGCGGCGCGCGGCCAGTTCCAGGCCCAGCGCGCTGATGACCTTGAAGGTGGAGCCGGGACTGTGGTGGGCGCCGCCATCGTGCTGCAGCGCCGGCAGGCGCAGCGGGCTGCCGGCCGGATTGGCGCGGTCCAGCGCGCGCGCTTCGAGCCAGTTGCCGGCATCCACGGAAGGCTGGCCGGCGCCGGCCGCGGCCAGGATGTCGCCATTCTCGGCATCGAGCACGACGAAACCGGCCCGGCGTTGCGGCGGCGGCGCGGTGGCACCGGTGCAGCGCTCGCCCGTCCAGCGGCCGCGCCGCAGCGCCACGCAGTCGAGCACGCGCTGCGCCAGCGCCTGCAGCGGCAGGTCGATCGACAGGCGCGCACGGGTGCCGCCCGCATCGGGCCGCGCCAGCATGCCTGCGATGCCGGCATCGTGTTCGGGTGCGAGGCCCAGCAGCGGTGCCAGCCCGGCCCCGCCGGCGGCGGCCGTGGCCGCGCCATCGGCCCATAGCGGCGTGCCGTTGCGGTCCGCCAGCAGTACCGGACCGGCGGCATGGCCGCCGCCCTGGCCGGACAGCGCATGCGTCGCCGGCGCAGCCAGGGGCTGCCAGACGATCCGGTTCGCCACCACGCGCAGGTGCCGGTACTGGCGCTCGCCCGGCCGCTCCAGCGCGCGGGCATCGAGCGGCGCCACGGTCAGCACGATGCGGCGCGCACCGGGCAACGCGCGCAGGTCCAGCCGGCTGACATCGTCCGGCGCGGTGCAGGCGCGCCCGTCGCACGCGGCGCGCGAGGCCATTGTCGCGCCGTCGACCCGCAGCACGCGCCCGGCCAGCAGCAGCGCCAGCGGTTCGCCGCCCGTGGCGGGACGCGGCAGGTCGAGCGACAGGCGGCCAACCGGGGCAGTCGATGACAGCGCCGCGAGGCGGGTCCAGGGTTGCCAGCCCTGCGGCAGCATGGCGAACAGCCGTGCCGCCTGCGGCGCCATGGCCGCCGTCACCGGGCCGTCGGCATGCCAGCGCGAGGCATCGCCGCTCCGTACGCGCCACGCCAGCAGCGCGCGCTCGCTGTTGTACAGCGCCACCTGCTGGCGCACGTAGCTGCCGTCGGCCTGGCGGTACAGGCGGCGCAGCAGTGCGGCGGCGGCGTCGTCGACGTGGACGTGGCGCCAGGCGCCCAGGTCGGCCGCGCGCTGGTGGGCCGGCGCGGCGCGCCATGCCGCCAAATCCCGCGGTGCCAGCACGATGGCGCCATCGTCCGCCAGCCGCACCAGGCCGCGTTCCTGCAAGGCCGCGAACAGGGTTTCGTCTTCCAGCGCGGGCGCCGCGGCCGTGGCCAGCACATGCTCGCCTGGCGCCAGCCATGCCGTCGCACTGGCGCCACCCGCCGCGAACGCGGTGACCTGGGCCCTGCCACGCTGCGCGGCGTCGGGCCGGTACAGGCGCGCCACCAGTTCACCGGCCCGCGGGCAGGCGGCGGCCGGGCGGCGCACCAGGTGCAGGGCGCCGCCTTCCCATGCCAGCCAGCCTTCGTCGCGCAATGTTACCCGGCCCGCCGCGCCGCGCACGATGCCTTCGCCGCCGTTGCCCAGCCAGCGCGCCGCCGCGCCGCTCCATGTCAGCTGCAGCGGCAGGCCGGCCTGGCCGGCGAGGCGCAGCCGCGGCATCGCGGCCGTCGCGTGCGACGCGTCCGCCACCAGCAGCGCACCGCGCATCCCGGCCGTGCCCCCGGCACCGCGCACCGCCGCTTCGACATCGGCGAAGCGCTGGCCCAGCCGCAGCGGGAGCAAGTGGCCTGCCGCGTCGGCCATCTGGCGGCACAGGTCGATCCGTTGCGGCGTCGATGACCGCATCCGGCTGGCCACGGCGATGGCGCCGCCGGGCTGCGGCAGCATGGCCACGCCCGGCGTGTCGTCCACGGTGAACCGGGCGCCCGGCACGACCGGCTGCAGCCGGGCCGCACGCAGCGCATCGGTATCGGCCGCGGCAGCCGGCGCGGCGTCTCGCAGGCGCAGCACATTCGCGCCCAGCAGCGCTCCCCCCAGCAGCACGCAGGCCGCCGCGGCGAGCGGCACCCACGGCACCGTGCGCGGCCCGGCCAGGTTCCTGCCGCGCCGCCAGGCACGGTGGCGTCGTTCGACGAATTCGGTTAACAGTTGGGCCATGCCTGCCGCTAGCGGAGGGAAGCGGAAACACCTCTGCGACACCCGCCGTTACACCGCTGATACATGGGCGAAACATGCGGTAGCAAACCCTGCGCCATTTGTAAGAAACTGAAATCGCTTTTCGTGGCGGAAAGCGCGCGCGCTATAGTGTTTTCAACGGGGCGCCAGGCGCTTCCGCCGGAAAGACCACCAATACCACGCGGAGAAATACCATGATCAAGACTTCATTCATCGCAGCAGCCGCCATCGCCATCGGCGCCGCCGCGTTCGCGCCGACCCAGGCCATGGCGCAGGGGGTCAGCATCGTCATCGGCTCGGCGCCTCCGCCGCTGCGCTGGGAAGCGCAGCCGCCGCCGCGCCACGGTCATGTCTGGGCGCCCGGCTACTGGGACTGGAATGGCCATCGCCACGTGTGGGTGAGCGGCCAGTGGCTGGCGGAACGCCCCGGCTACGCGTATGCGGCGCCGCGCTGGGTGGAATACGGCGGCGGCTGGCGCTACGAGCAGGCGCGCTGGAACCGCCACGGCCCGCGCGGCGACCTCGATCGCGACGGCGTGGCGAACCGCTTCGACCGCGACCGCGACGGCGACGGCAAGCCGAACTGGGCGGACCGCGATCCCAATCACTACAACCGTGGCTACCGGGACCGCGGCTACGATCGGGATTACCACCGCGGCCATGACCGCGACCATCGCCACGGCCAGGCCTATTACGGCCACGCGACGCGCCGCGACCAGGACCGCGATGGCATCCCGAACCGCCACGACCGCGACCGCGATGGCGACGGCGTGCCGAACCGCTACGATCACCGGCCGGAAAATCCGTATCGCCGTTGATCAATACAAAAATGCCATCCGTCCGGATGGCATTTTTTTATCCGGCGCTCCCGCCACGGTAGAATCGCCGCTTTTTCCCGCAAGCCGATGACCACCACGCCGTCCACTCCCCGCGCCCTGGCCCAGGCCCGCGCTGCCGCCGAAAGGCTGGCGCGCCGGCCGGTGCCGTCCTCCCCGTCCGCATGGCGCGGCTGGTTCGACGGCTCGGCCACGCCCAACCCCGGCCGGATCGGCATCGGCGCACTGTTGCTGGGGCCAGCCGGCGAACGGATCGAGATCAGCCGGCCGGCCGGCACCGGGACCAGCGGCGATGCCGAATACCTGGCGCTGATCGCGCTGCTGGAAGCGGCCGTGGCGGCGGGAGCATGCGAGCTGGCCGTGTATGGCGACAGCCAGGTGGTGGTGCAGGATGTGCTGATGAGCGGGATGCCGGGCGCCAAGGGCCTGGAAGAACACCGCGCCCGCGCCGTCGCGCTGATGGCAAGGCTGGAGGGAATGGCGCTGCGCTGGGTGCCGCGCCACCGCAATGGCGCCGCCGACGCGCTGTCGCAGCGCGCGGCGGCCGGCGGCTGACGGCCTAGAACTCTTCCCAGTCGCTGCCGGACGTCTTCGCCGGCGCCGGCTTGCGCGCGGCCAGTGCCGGCCGGGCGACCGCCTTCGGCTGCGCCGCCACGGCTGGCGCCTGGCCGGTCCGGAACACGCCGACCACCTCGGCAAGCGCGCTGGCCTGCCGCTGCATCGATTCCGCGGCGGCGGCCGATTCCTCGACGAGCGCGGCGTTCTGCTGCGTCACCGCATCCATCTGCACGATCGCACCATTGACTTCCTCGATGCCGGTGCTCTGCTCGACCCCGGCGGCGGCGATCTCGCCGATCACGTCGGACACGCGCCGCACGCTGGCCGTGATCTCGTCCATCGTGGTGCCGGCCTGCGCGACGAGCCGGCTGCCTTCCGCCACTTCGGCGACCGAGGCGCCGATCAGTTCCTTGATTTCGCGCGCGGCCGTGGCGCTGCGCTGCGCCAGGTTGCGCACCTCGCCGGCCACCACCGCGAAGCCGCGCCCCTGTTCGCCCGCGCGGGCCGCCTCCACCGCCGCGTTCAGGGCCAGGATATTGGTCTGGAAGGCGATCCCGTCGATCGTGCCGATGATGTCGACGATCTTCTTCGACGACGCATCGATCGAATTCATCCGCCCCACCACCTGCTGCACCACGTCGCCGCCCTTGGCCGCGGCGCTGGCCGCGGCCGCGGCCATGCTGTTGGCCTGGCGAGCGTTGTCGGCGTTGGTGCGCACCGTGGACGTCAGTTGTTCCATCGTCGACGCGGTCTCTTCCAGCGCGCCCGCCTGCTGCTCGGTGCGGGCCGACAGGTCGTGGTTGCCGGTGGCGATCTCGGCGGAAGCGACCTTGATGTTCTCGGTGCCGCCACGTACCTCGGTGACGATGTTGAACAGCGACTGGTTCATGTCGGCCAGCGCGCGCAGCAGCGTGCCCGTTTCGTCGCTACCGGTGGCGTCGATGCGGCCCGTCAGGTCGCCGGAAGCAACCCGTGTCGCCGCGTCGACCGCCTGGCGCAGCGGGCGCGTGATGCCCACCGTGAGCCACCAGGCGCTGGCGGAACCGAATGCCAGCGCGGCCAGCGCCAGGGCGATCACCAGCGTGCGGCTGCGTTCATTGATGCCGGCGATATCGGCCGCCGTCTGGTCGATGCGGATGCGCTCGAGCTTGAGCAGGTCCTTCACCAGTTGCTGGTAGGTGGCGGCGCCCGGCACGAACACCGAATCGAACACGCGCGCCGCCTCGTCCACTTGCCCGGCCGCCTTCAGTTTGGCGACCTCGTCGCGCGAGCTGAGGTAGATCTTGCGCTGCGCCATGATCTTCGCGAACAGCGCCTTTTCCTCGTCCGTGACGAGCAGCACCTCGATATTCTTCTGCAGCTCCGACGACGATGCCGACGAACGCTTGCTCTCGTCGGCAAAGTAGGCGGCCAGCGACGTGTCGGTGGACTTGGCGATCGCCGACGTGCGGCGGATGGCACTGTCGATATTGCTGTACCAGTCGCTGATCATGCGCTCCTTCGCCAGCGGCGAAGCCATCATCTCGTGCGTGGCGCGGGCCACGTCGTTGAGCCGCCACAGCGCGATGGCGGCGATGACGATCGCCAGGGCGATCGTGACGGCAAAGCCCAGTCCGAGGCGTTTACCGATGGGAAGGTTGCGCAGGATATTCATGGCCTCTCCGCTCAGGCAGCCATGCGTTCGACGAGGCCCATTTCCTCGCTCGACATCATGCGGTCGATGTCCACGAGGATCAGCATCCGGTCATCCACGGTACCGAGGCCGACGATATGCTCGGTGTTCAGCGTGGAGCCCAGGTCCGGCGCCGGCTTGATCTGCTCCGGTGCCAGCGTCGTCACGTCGGACACCGCGTCGACCACCATGCCGACCGTGCGGTTGCCGATGTTCAGGATGATGACGACGGTGAACGGGCCGTACTCCGGCGTGCCCAGCGCAAAGCGGATGCGCATGTCGACGATCGGCACGATGGTGCCGCGCAGGTTGATCACGCCCTTGACGAAGTCCGGTGCGCTGGCGAGCCGCGTCGGGTTTTCATAGTTGCGGATCTCGCTGACTTTCTGGATGTCGATGCCGTATTCTTCCCTGCCCAGGGTGAAGGCGAGGTATTCGGCAGGATTGGTGGCGGTGGCGGTATCGGTCATTGTTTTTCCTGTTTTTTCCTGTTGATTGGCGACGGCTAACGATGCGAAATGTTACCGCAAGCCAAGATTTGACGCATTAAAAATTCCGTGCGACAACGCAGAACCGCCCGGAAAATTGTTCAAATTGCAGTAAAAGCGTTTCATTCGTGGCACAATGTGGCGACCGCCGCATTGACCTGAACATGACAACAACGATTTCGCCGCTGGCCAGCTGGCACCCGAAACTGGCCGCGCTCGCGGCCGCCATCCCCGGAGACGATGGCGCCCACGACACCAGCCACCTGCACCGCGTCTGGCGCAACGCCACCCTGCTGCTGCCCGATCACCCCGAAGCCGATGCGCTGGTGGTGATGGCGGCGTGCTACCTGCACGATATCGTCAACCTGCCGAAGAACCACCCGGAGCGGCACCTGGCGTCGCGCCAGGCGGCAAGGGAAGCGGTGCGCCTGCTGGCCGCGGCGGACTTTCCGGCCGGGCTGCTGCCGGGCGTGGCGCACGCGGTTGAAACGCACAGTTTTTCCGCCAGCCTGGTGCCCACCACGATCGAAGCGAAGATCGTGCAGGATGCCGACCGGCTCGACGCGCTGGGCGCCGTCGGGCTGGCGCGCATGTTCTACACCGCCGGCCGCATGGGCTCCGCGCTGGCGCACCCCACCGACCCGGGCGCCGGTCACCGCGCGCTCGACGACAAGGCCTATTCGCTCGACCACATCGCCGTCAAGCTGGCCACGCTGCCCGGCACGATGCAGACGGCGGCCGGCCGCCGGCTCGGCGAGGAACGGCTGCGCGCGCTGACGGCGTTTCGCGACGACTTCGTCGCCGAATGGTCGGCGCCGGCCTGATCCGATGATCTTTTCCCTCCTTCGCCCCGCGGCTGTCCGGGCCGGCCTGGCCGCCCTGCTCTGCCTGGCCGCGCAGGCGGCGCACGCCGATGGCGAAGGCCACGTGCGGGCGCTGCGCGAACGCACCGACATCGTGATCCGGGCCGACCACACGATGGAACAGACGGTCGACTACACCTGGCGTGCCGTCGATGCCACCGGCGCCGGTTCGCTGGGCCAGCAATACGTGAACTGGGATGCGCGCCGCCAGACGCTGGAACTGCTGGCTGCCGAAACGATCCCCGCCAGCGGCGCACCGATCCCGGTCGATCCTTCCGCGATCCAGGTACAGGACGGCATCCTGGGCGGCGTATCGTTTCCCGACAAGCGCCTGCTGCAGGTGACGTTCCCCCGGCTGGCCGCCGGCGACGCCATCCGCCTGCGCTACCGGCTGGTGCAGAAGGTGCCCGAACTGCCGGGCGGCATGTCGCACGTGATGTTCCTGCAGGACGACGTGATCCGCGACGACAGCGAGATCACCGTGCGCTATCCAAGCTCGCTGCCGCTGAAGGTGGCCCAGTACGGCCTGGCGCAGCAGCCGGCCGCCGCGGCCAGCACCGACAGTGTGCTGCGCTGGCGCTACCACAGCATGGACACCGGCACGCCGGAACCGAACGCCGCCAACGGCTGGCGCCGCACGCCGCACCTGATGCTGTCCACCTTCGCCGACTGGCAGGCCATCGCCGCCGCCTATGAACGGGGCGCAGCGCCGAAATCGGCCGTGACGCCGGCGATCCGCGCGCTGGCCGAGGACGTGGCCGGCCGCGCCGCCGGCCAGCGCGAGGCGGCGCGTCTGCTGTACGACTGGGTGCGCGCCAACGTGCGCTACGTGGCCAGCTATGTCGGCGACGGCGGCTGGGTGCCCAACGACGCCGGCACCGTGCTGCAGCGCCGCTATGGCGACTGCAAGGATCACGTAGCCCTGCTCGAGGCCCTGCTGGCGGCACGGGGCATCGCCGCGTCGCCCGTGCTGCTGCGCGCCGACGGCGAGAACTTCACGCTGCCGGAGATTCCCGTGATGTGGTTCGACCACGCCATCAGCTACCTGCCCGCGCTGGACCTGTTCATGGATGCCACCGACGACGCCATGCCGTTCGGCCTGCTGCCCGACAACGACGCGGGCAAGCCGGTACTGGCCACGCGGCTGGCGCCGGCGTTGCGCCGCACGCCGCTGCCGGACCCGCACAGCTTCCGGGTCGAGCGCAAGGTCGCGCTGAAGGTGGCGCTGGACGGTTCGGCCGAGCGCGTCACAGAAATCGTCGGGCATGGCCGCAGCGCGGTGGCGGTGCGCGAGTTCATCGACGGCGTGGCCGCCGCCGGCACGGCCGACTGGGTGCGGCGCACGATGGCGTCGAACGGCTACGAAGGCGACGGCAGCGTGGAGACGCTGGCGCAGGCGCACCCGGACATGCTGGGCGTGCGCTATACGGAACGGATCCGCAACTATGTCAGCCAGCCGGAAGCGGGCGTGCTGTCGTTCCTGCCGGGGATGAACGGCCCGGTGCCGCTGGCCGGTTTCGCCGGCCGCTTCACCGACCGCGAACGCCGGTACGACGCGCGCTGCGAACCGTTCGCCGTGGAGGACAGCATGACCATCGAACTGCCGGCCGCCATGCAGGTGCTGTACGTGCCGAAGAACCTGTCGATCCGCCAGGATGGCCTGGATTACCAGGCCACCTATTCGCGCGACGGCATGCGCTACCACCTGGCGCGCCGCGTGGTGGCCGGCAACCAGCGCGGCTGGTGCACGCCGCAGGAATACCAGGCGCTGCGCCCGGCCATGAACCGCATCAGCCGCGCCATGCACGGCCGGCTGGTGTTCGTGCTGAACGATACCGACGTGGCCGCGGCCACGGTGGCGCCATGAAGGACGACACCACGCCAGCCGCGGGGCCCGCGGCCGATTCCGCGGCGGCCGGCGCGGCGCCGGGCAAGCCGGTGAACCTCAACTTCGCGCTGCTGTGCGTCTTCATCGACATGCTGGGCGTGGGCCTGATCATTCCCGTGCTGCCCGTGCTGGTGGGCGAGTTCGTCGGCGCGCGCGAGCAGCAGTCGCTGTGGTACGGCGTGATGGGCGCCACGTTCGGCCTGATGCAGTTCCTGTTCATGCCGATGCTGGGCGCGTTCAGCGACAAGGTGGGCCGCCGCCCCGTGCTGCTGTATTCGATGGTGGGCATGTCGCTCAATTTCCTGGTCACGGCGCTGGCGCCCAGCCTGGGCTGGCTGCTGGCCGGGCGCGTGATCGGCGGCATGTCCGCCGCCAGCATGTCGGTCGCCTCGGCCTACGCGTCGGACGTGTCGACGCCGGACAACCGGGCCAGGAGTTTCGGCAAGATCGGCGCCGCGTTCGGCATGGGCTTCATTGCCGGGCCGATGCTGGGCGGCATCCTGGGCGGCATCGACCTGCACCTGCCGTTCTACGTGGCGGCCGGCATGTCGGCGGCGAACTTCGTCTATGGCTGGTTCTTCCTGCCCGAATCGCTGCCGCCCGAACGGCGCGGCCCGTTCCCCTTGCACAAGCTCAACCCGCTGGGTGGCCTGGCCAGGCTGTGGCAACGCCCCGCCACGCGGGGGCTGGTGACCGTGTTCGCGCTGGTGGCGCTGGCGCAAACCATGCTGCACACGACGTGGGTGCTGTACACCACGTTCCGCTATGGCTGGTCGACCACGCAGAACGGCATCGCGCTGTTCTGCGTGGGCGTGGCGTCCGTGATCGTGCAGGCCGGCCTGCTGGGCGTGTTCATGAAGCGCTTCGGCGAAGTGCGGCTTTCGCTGCTGGGGCTCGGTTCCGGCGCCGTGACGTACCTGCTGTACGGCCTGGCCACGCAGGGCTGGATGATGTATGTGCTGATCCTGTGCAACCTGCTGGCATTCGCCGCCGGGCCGGCGCTGCAGGGCATCATCTCGAAGGCGACACCCGCCACGGAACAGGGAGAACTGATGGGATCACTGCACGCGATCAACAGCGTCGGCATCGTCATCATGCCGCTGATCGGCGGCTTCCTGCTGGCCAAGGTGAGCCACCTGCCGCCTTCCGACTGGCGTATCGGCGTGACGTTCTTCGTCAGCGCGGCGATGCAGCTGGCGGCGATCGTGGTGGCGTGGCGCTGGTTCCGCGACCACCACAAGACTTTGTAGCGGGCTGCTTCCCTGCGCTATCGAAGCGCTGATTTTTCCCTACGCGCAGGCGTGCGCCTCGCCCGCCAGCACGGTGCCGATGGCTTCGGCCACGGCCTGCGCGCCGCCCGGCATGTCCGGCGCGATGACGGACACCTCGATATCGCGCTCTTCCTGCCGCAGCGCCTCGGCGATCGCCAGCAGCGCCCGCGCCGACGCGCCCTGCACGGCCTGCGCGGGGCCGATGCCGGCGCCGGATGCCAGGCTGACGACATGGCCGCCACCGGCCCGCTGCATCAGCGGCAGCACCGCCGCGATCGCGTACAGCGCGCCGCGCACGTTCACGTCGAGCATGCGGTCCCACTCCAGCAGTTTCAGCGCGTCCAGCCGCGACGGTGCCGCCACGCCAGCGGCGTTGACCAGCGCGTCGACACGGCCGTGGCGGTGGAATGCCGCCAGCGCGAAGGTCTGCGCATCGTCGGCGTCGGTGACGTCGAGCACGTGGCACTCGACGCTGCCGCCGGCGGCGCGGATCTCCGCGGCCAGCAGCACCAGCCGCTCGATGCGCCGCGCGCCCAGCACCACATGGTGGCCCTGCGCGGCCAGCTCGCGCGCGGTGGCGGCGCCGATGCGGCCGGTGGCGCCGGTGACCAGCACGACCTGCCGCGCGGCCTCCGTGTCCGGCGTGGGCGCCCCGGTGCGGTCAGTGGTGACGGGGATGAAATGGTGTTCGGCCATGCCTGCGCTCCTTCAATGGTCGATTGCGATGGTATCCAGGGACAGTACCCGGAACAGTGTGAAGTCTACGGGCGCGGGCCCGCGCCGGGTTGCGCGAAGGTTTCAAATCATTGCCTGATCCTCCAGCCGGGCTGTTTTTCGCACGCGCCAGCGGCATAATGGATGCTGAAAACTATGTGGATGCCGAAAACAATATGGATGCCGAAAACAACCGGAGGTGGCGATGATGGTGTCGGAACGGCAGGCGCGGATGGTGGAACTGATGGGCGTGCTCGCGCCGGACGAGGGCTACACGCTGTGCGGCCTGCCGGGCGTGAAATTCATGCGCGCGAACTCGGTGCGCCCGCGCGGCAAGGCGCTGTACGAACCATGCATCGTCATCGTCTGCCAGGGCCACAAGCGCGGCTACCTGGGCGGCGAAGCGTTCGACTACCACGCCCAGCAGTTCCTGGTGCTGTCGGTGCCGCTGCCATTCGAGGGCGAGACGGTGCATGCCACCGTCGCCGAACCGCTGCTGGCGATCTCGATCCCGATCGACCTGCAGCTGGCGGCCGAACTGGCACTCGCCGTCGACGACGCACAAACGGGCGTCGCCCCGCCCGCCGCCCCGCGCGGCATGATGGCCTCGAAACTGGACGACGCGCTGGGCGACGCCGTGCTGCGCCTGCTGCACGCGCTGGTGTCCCCGGTGGAAACGCGCCTCCTCGGTCCCGGCATCCTGCGCGAGATCCTGTTCCGCGTGCTGACCGGCGAACAGGGTGGCGCGCTGCGCGCCGGCCTGGCCCACCAGACGCAGTTCGCCAAGATCGGCAAGGCGCTGCGGCGGATCCACGCCGACTACCACCGGCAGATCGACGTGGCGACGCTGGCGCGCGAGGCGGGCATGAGCCAGGCCGCATTCCACGCCGGCTTCAAGGCGGTGACGATGACGTCGCCGATCCAGTACCTGAAGACCACGCGGCTGCACAAGGCGCGCCTGCTGATGGTGCAGGATGGCGTGACCGCGGCCACCGCTTGCGGGCGGGTCGGCTATGAAAGCACCTCGCAATTCTCGCGCGAGTTCAAGCGCTTCTTCGGCCGCACGCCGGTCGAGGAAGCGCGCGAGATGCGCAGCCTGCTGGCCCAGGCGCCGGGCAGCCGCCCTTCCCCCTACGTCAGCGCGCCGTAGCGCCTGCCGCGGGCACGACCGGCAGCTCGATGGCGCTGGGCAGCGCCGGCGTGTGCCAGATGCGCTGCGTGGCCTTCATGTAGTCGCCCGGCTGGGCATGGAAGATGTTCGGCACGAAGCGCTGCGGATTGCGGTCGTACAGCGGGAACCAGCTGGACTGGATCTGCACCATCAGCCGGTGGCCGGGCCGGATCACGTGGTTCACGTTCGGCAGCGCGAACCGGTAGCGTTCCGGCTTGCCGGGCACGATGGCGGCAGGATTTTCCAGGCTGTCGCGGTAGCGGCCGCGGAAGATCTCCATCGCCACCGGCAGCTGGTAGCCACCCAGGCCGGGCTGCGACGGCACTTCGTCCGGATAGACGTCGATCACCTTCACGACCCAGTCGGCATCCGTGCCGGATGTCGACGCGAACAGGTTCACCACAGGCGCGCCGGACAGTTGCAGCGGCGCCGCCAGCGGTTCCGAAACATAGGCCAGCACGTCCGGCCGGTCGGCCACGAAGCGCTGGTCGCTGACCAGCCAGGGCCGCCATACGTCCGGATCGCCCATGCGCACCGGCCGCGGCACGAACGGTACGGGTTTCGCGGGATCGGCCACGTATTCGTCGAAGCCGGCGGCCTCGGACGCGCCATTCACCGGCACTGTAAACGACAGCCGGAAACCATCCTGCAGGTAGACCGCCTGCGTGGCGGCGGGACAGCCGGTGGCGCAGGCCAGCGGCCAGCCCTGCAGCCGCTGCCAGCGGTTGGTGCCCGTCTGGTACGACAGCACCGGCGGCGTGTCCGCCTTCGGCGCGCCATCCTTCAGGTGCTGGTCGAGGAACGGCTGCATCACGTCGCGCCGGAATTCCAGCGCGGTGTCGCCGTTGAATGCCAGCGCGCCCAGCGACGAGCCGTCGTAATTGACGCCGCTGTGCCGCCACGGCCCGACCACCAGGTAATTCAGGTCGTTGGCCTTGTCCTTCGGCTCCAGCGCGGCGTAGACGGCAAAGGCGCCGTAGCTGTCTTCCTGGTCCCACTGGCCCGTGACCGTCATGGTCGGCACCTTCAGCGGGCGCGCGCCGAGCAGCCGGTCCACCGCCTGGTGCTGCCAGTAGCTGTCGTAGGCCGGGTGTTCGAACAGTTTTTTCGTGTACGGCAGCTTGTCGAGGCCGAACTGGCGCGCGTAGCCGGCGGCCGAACCGGCGCGCAGGTGGCCTTCGTACTCGTCGTGGATGCCGGTGGCCAGCGCTTCGGCGCGGCCGCGCACGGTGGTCTGCGCATTGATGAAGGCCAGCGACGGCATGCGGAAGGCGCCATTGTGGAACCAGTCGTCGCCGCGCCAGCCGTCGACCATGGGGCTCATCGGCACGGCCGCCTTCAGCGCCGGGTGCGGATCGGCCAGCGCCATCAGCACCGTGAAGCCCTCGTACGACGACCCCAGCATGCCCACCTTGCCATTCGATTCCGGCAGGTTCTTCACCAGCCAGTCGATGGTGTCCCACGCGTCGGTGGCGTGATCGGTCTTCGTGCCGTTCAGCGGGCCGCGCAGCGGACGTGTCATCACGTAGTCGCCTTCCGAGCCATGCTTGCCGCGCACGTCCTGGAACACGCGGATGTAGCCCGCCTGGACCAGCGTGTCGTCGCCGTGCGGCAGCGTGGCCAGCATGCGCGGGCTCTTGTTGCGCTGCGCGCGGCCGAAGGCGTTGTACGGCGTGCGGGTCAGCAGCACCGGCGCCTGGCGTGCCCCCTTCGGCACGACGATCACAGTGAACAGTTTCACACCGTCGCGCATCGGGATCATCACCGTGCGCTTGGTGTAGTCGGCCTCCGGCACGGTCGCCACGAAGGCCTTGCCGATGTCGGGCGTCATCGGCGGTGTCTGCGCCAGCGCGCCGAACGTGATCAGGGACAAAAGCGGGAACAAGCCAGGGACAAGGCGGCGCTGCATCGGGTTCTCCAGGAAGACAGGACCCCGATGGTAGCGTGTGATTTCCTTGCAGGCAACGAAACGTTTGCTTACAGAGAAATTGGCAGCGGGCACACTGCTGTAACACCTTGCCGCCAGAATGAAGCCATACGTTCACCACAAGGAGTACATCATGAAGAAACTGCTGATTGCCGCCATGTTCGCCGCCTCGCTGGGTTCGGTCGCCGCACCCGCCATGGCCGCCACGGAAATCATCGTCGTGCGCAAGGCGCCACCGCCGCCCCGCCATGAAGCGATGCCCGCTGCCCGGCACGGCTATGTGTGGACGCCTGGTTACTGGAACTGGACCGGCCACCGCTACGCGTGGGTGCGCGGCAAGTACGTGAAGGCGCGCGCCGGCTACCACTGGTCGGCACCGAGCTGGCAGGAACGCGATGGCCGCTGGCAGTTCGCGCGCGGCGAGTGGCAGCGCGGCGACCGCGGCCGGGACAACGATCGCGATGGCTTGCCGAACCGGTACGACCGTGACCGCGACAACGATGGCGTCGCCAACCGCCGCGACCGCGACCGCGACAACGACGGCGTGCCGAACCGCCACGACGACCGCCCCGACAATCCGCGCCGCTACTGAGGCGGGACCGCCCGGCCTGTCTTGACAGGCCGGGTTGAACCTGCAACCATAGCGGGATGATTTTTTTCCAATCGCATCTGTCCGATACTTGCTGGTGGCGCCGCTCGATGCCGTGCGGCCCCCGTTTGAAGTGATGTGATTTCAATATGACGCCGCCTCTGCCAGGGTGGCGTTTTTCATGGCGCATCGTGGCAGGGGCCAACCCCGAAAGAAGCCAATGAGCCAGCCTGAAACCTCTGCAACGTCCACCGCATCTTCCGCCGAGACTTCGACCACGCCGTCTCCCGCTTCGGCCACGCCTGCCGTGATCCTCACCGGCGACCGCCCGACCGGCCCGCTGCACCTGGGCCACTATGTGGGCAGCCTGCGCAGCCGCGTCGGCTATCAGCACGACTACCAGCAGTTCATCATGCTGGCCGACTCGCAGGCGCTGACGGACAACATGGATGACATCGACAAGGTGCGCCGCAACGTCGTCGAAGTGGCGCTGGACTACCTGGCGGTCGGCATCGACCCGGCCAAGTCGACGATCCTGATCCAGTCGCAGATCCCGGAACTGGCCGAGCTGACGTTCTATTACCTGAACATGGTCACCGTGGCGCGCCTGGAGCGCAACCCCACGGTGAAGGCGGAAATCGTGCTGCGCGGCTTCGAGCGCGACATTCCGGCCGGCTTCCTCACCTATCCTGCCTCGCAGGCCGCCGACATCTCGGCGTTCAAGGCGTCGATCGTGCCGGTCGGCGAAGACCAGATCCCGATGATCGAGCAGACCAACGAGATCGTGCGCCGCTTCAACCGGATCGCCAACCGCGACATCCTCGTCGAGTGCAAGGCGCTGGTGCCGGAAATCGGCCGCCTGCCGGGCATCGACGGCAAGGCGAAGATGAGCAAGTCGCTGGGCAACACGATCAACCTGGGCGCCTCGGCCGACGAGATCACCGCCGCCGTCAAGAAGGTCTACACCGATCCGCTGCACCTGCGCGTGCAGGACCCGGGCCACCTGGAAGGCAACGTAGCCTTCATCTACCTGGACGCGTTCGACACCGACAAGGCGGCGCTGGAAGAAATGAAGGCGCACTATGTGCGCGGCGGCCTGGGCGATTCGATCGTCAAGAAACGCCTGGAAGCCGTGCTGCAGGAAATGCTGGCGCCGATCCGCGCCCGCCGCGAAGAGTTCGCGAAGGACAAGGGCCAGGTCATGCAGATGCTCAAGGAAGGCACCGCGCGCGCCCGCGAAGTGGCGGCGAAGACCGCCGACGAAGTGAAGGCCGCGCTGGGCCTGAACTACTTCTGATCGCGCGCTCCTGAACACGGCCCCCGCCATCGCGCTGGCCGGCTGGTATGCGCTGGCCAGCCTGGCCACCTTCATCGCCTACGCCATCGACAAGCGCGCCGCCCGCCTGGGCCGGCGCCGCACGCCCGAGCGCACGCTGCTGCTGCTCGGGCTGGCCGGCGGCTGGCCCGGCGCCCTGCTGGCGCAGCGGCTGGTGCGGCACAAGTCGTCGAAGGCGGCGTTCCTGGCGAAGCACTGGTGGACCGTCGCGCTCAACGTCGCTATTGTCGTGGCGCTTTCGCTGCTGAACAGCGGCGCGGCGGGGAGTTAGAACGACTCCTTCTTCCAGGCGGCGTTTCGGTTGGAAAACCGATATCTGACCTTCATGCCGCTTCGGCAAGCGTTATCCGACACATTGGATGCGCATTCATTCACCCCAACAGCGAAGGGCTGGGGTCAGACCCAGCGGGTCTGACCCCGGAATTTGCATCTGGGTTGGCCTTGATGTATCGGACGGTTTTCCGCCGATGTATCTCCCCACCTACTTGACCTACAACCCGCTCGGATACGTCTCCGGCACCTCGTCCTGTTTCCACAATGCCGACCGCTCCAGCGGCCGCAGCGCGGTGCTGCGGTCGACGTGCACCAGCGCGTCGAATTGCCTGGCCGCGTCGGCATGGAAGTAATGGCTGTAGCGCTCCGTATCGGGGCGATAGATCACGCCGATTGCCCGTTCCAGGTAGCGCGACGGCAGGCGCGCCAGCATGCTGTCGTGGCCGCGGATCGGCAGCAGGAATTGCGGCAGGCCGGTGGCGATCGCCGTTTCATGCATCAGGCGCTCCACGCTGTCCGGGCGCGATGGCACCACCGGCTTCAGTTCCGCCGGGCCATCCCAGTCGGTGGCCGCCGTCACCGTACCGGTGTGGGTCGTGAAGCCGAGCAGGAAGATGTCGTCGGGGCGGTAGCGTTCGCGCACCAGCTGGCCCAGGTTCAGCTGGCCGTGCTCGCCCATCTCGGTGGCGCGGGCATCGCCCAGGTGCGAGTTATGTGCCCACACGACGATCTTGCCCGGCCGCCCGGTGCGCTGGCTGATATGCTCGCGCAGCGCTTCCAGCGTTTCGGCCATGTGCGAATCGCGCACGTTCCACGACTCGTCGCGGCTCTGGAACATCGAGCGGTAATAGGTTTCCGCGTTGCGCGCCACGCGCGCATTCTGCTGCGCGTAAAACAGTTCGTCCGGCACCTGCCCGCCCGTCTCCCGCACGTGCAGGCTGGCCTGGCGCGTCAGTTCGACCAGCTGGCGCATCACTTCCTGCTCGCAGTGCGGCTTCATGCCAAACGTGGTGGCATAGCCGTACTGCTGCGGGTCTTCGGCCATGTGGTCGATGCAGCCATAGCGCTGGCGGGCGCGCTCGGCCGCTTCCGGGTCTTCCTCGTCCAGGTAGGCGATCACGGCGTGCATCGACTGGCGCAGGCTGTACAGATCGAGCCCGTAGAAACCCACGCGCCGCACGCTGCTCGCCACGTGCGCGTTATGCAGGCGCAGCCAGTTCACGAGGTCGACGATTTCATGGTTGCGCCACATCCATTGCGGAAAGCGCTGGAAGCCGGCCAGCGCACCCTCGGCGGTCATGTCGTCGCCGCCGTGCTGCACATAGCGCGACACGCGCAGCGCGTCCGGCCAGTCCGCCTCGACGGCGATGGCGTCGAAGCCCTTTTCCACGATCAGCCGCTTGCTGATTTCCGCGCGCAGGCGGTAGAACTCGCGCGTGCCATGGGTGGCCTCGCCGAGCAGCACGATCGATGCGTCGCCGATCGATTCGAGCAGGTAGTCGAAATCCTCCGCGGCCGAGAGGGGCCGCGCTTCGCCTTGCAAGGCTTGGATGATTTTCTTGTCGGTCATGATGGTCTCCTGCGGTACTGGAAGCTGACCTGGCCACCTTATCGCACTCTGTGCGACACTGTCGCAGCGTAAAAAACAGGAAACAATGGATGTGGATCGGTGTGCTGTGCGCCCTGCTGGCGGGCGCGATGTGGGGCATGGTGTTCATCGCGCCGGCGCTGCTGGCGGCGTTCTCGCCGCTGGAACTGGCCCTGGGCCGCTACATGGCATATGGCGCGATGGCGTTCGCGCTGCTGCTGCCCAAGCTTTCCGGGCTCGCGCACCGGCTCGACCGCAACGATTGCGCGGCGCTGCTGCGGCATGCGCTGGCCGGGAACATCGTCTACTACATGCTGCTGGCCACCGGCGTGAAGCTGGCCGGCGTGGCGCCCACCTCGCTGATCATCGGCCTGCTGCCGATCACCGTCACGCTGCTGGGGCGGCACGATCATGGCGCCGTGCCGCTGGCCCGGCTGGCCCTGCCGCTGGCCGTGGTGGCGGCCGGCATCGCCTGCATCAATGTCGATGTCTTCACCCATGCGCACGCTGCCGGGCGCCCGCCGTGGCAAACGGCCGCCGGACTGGCCTGCGCGGCCGGCGCCCTGCTGTGCTGGAGCTGGTATACCGTCGACAATGCGCGCTACCTGAAGGCCAACGCGCATTTCAGCAGTGCCGAATGGTCGGCGCTGTACGGCCTGTCGACCGGCATCATCGCGCTTGCCATTGCCCTCCCGGCGTTCCTGCTGCATGAGGGCGACGTGACCGGCGCGGCCGGCGCCGCCAGCGGGCGCGATTGGGGATTGTTCTGGACCTGTAATGCCTTGCTGGCGCTGGGCGCCTCGGTGATCGGCAACCAGCTGTGGAACATCGCCAGCCGGCGCGTGCCTGTCACGCTGTCCGGCCAGCTGATCCTGTTCGAGACGCTGTTCGCGCTGCTGTATGGATTCCTCTATCGGCAGGCCTGGCCGCGGCCGCTGGAGATGACCGCCATCGTGCTGCTGGCGGTCGGCGTGATGTGGTCGGTGCGCCTGCACGCGGCCGAGGAAACCATCACGCCGCCGTAGCTACTGCCCGCCGAGGCCACGCACCAGATCCGCCATGGCGGGGGCGCGTTCGGCCAGTCCGTCCGCCACGCCGGCCCGGTCGGCGGCGCTGCGGTTCTGGCTGATCTTCCACTTCGCCGCGATGTGCGCGATCGGGATTTCGATGCCGACCACGGCGCGCGTCAGCGCGGCCACGAAATCGGCCGGCGCATCGTCGAGGCTCCATGGCCGCGCCATCGCGCCTTCCTGCCCGGCGGTCAGGTCGCGCATCTGGCGCTGCAGCCACGCCCCGTCATCCGTCACGCGCGCGGTGCCGCGCACCTGCACCATCGTGTAGTTCCAGGTGGGCACCACCTTGTGCGTCTCGGCCTTGCTGGCATACCAGCCCGGGCTCACGTACGCCTGCGGGCCCTGGAACAGCAGCAGGCATTCGGCGCCCTGCTCCAGTTCGCGCCACAGCGGATTGGCGCGCGCCACGTGGGCGCGCAGCACGCCGCGGGCGCCTTCGTCGGGATACAGGATGAACGGCACGAAGTCGGCGGTCAGCTCCATGCTGCCGGCCACGATCAGCGTGGCCAGCGGATGGGCGCGGATCAGCGCATGCTGGACGGCAAGGCGGTCTTCGGCGAACGAGGCGGGGTTGTACACGGTGGCGGACTCCTAGAGGTGTCCCGCCAGTGTAGCGGCGCGCCTGGCTCCCTCACAGGGCCACGCGGCGGCGCCACGGTGGGGCCACGGCGTTGCCTGGCGGCGAACCGGCGCCGGGTGGGGACCGGAGCGGTCAGTCCATGTAGCCGCTGTCGGCCAGCGCATCCTGCACCAGCTCGATCCGCAGCACGGGATTGTCCTGGGCCAGCAGCAGCTGTTTTTGCGGCAGCTCGAGATCGAGCAGTTCGCACCAGCGGTTGGCCACCCAGCCGCTCTCGTCGAGCCGGTACGGTGGCCCCATCGGCATCTGCGCCGGCGTCACGCCGCGCTGTTGCAGCGAACGGATCAGCGACCCCAGCGCGTTTGCCACGTCCTGCTGCTCGGCCGGCACGGGCACGGCCATGTCGTCCGGCAGGCGTTCGATGTCGGCCATCCACAAGCCGTGCTTGAGCTGTTCGGTGGCCAGCACGCGGAAGCGCTGCGTGCCGAGGCAGGTGATGTGCATCAGCGCGGGCAATGGCGCCGTCCAGTCGACGACGCGCGCCAGCGTGCCGATCGGCGCCAGCGTCTCATGCTGGCCCGGCTTGCGCACCTCTTCCCCTTCGGCCAGCGCCACCACGCCGAACTCCTCCGATCCGGCGATACAGCGCTTGATCATGTCGAGATAGCGCACCTCGAACACCTGCAGGGCAAGGCGGCCATCCGGAAACAATACCGTATTAAGGGGAAATAATGGAATCATGCGGCATCTTTGCATACATCGGGCCGGTACGGCGCTCACCTGGCATCCATGGGTCAACGCCTGTTACATGCAGGATTACGCGCAGGATTACGCGCGCAGCCTTACCCGGGCAAGCCCCGGCGCCGCCGCCCGGTCAACGGCGCGCTGCCACGGCCGCGGGCGCGCTACCCTGCCGGGATCGACCAAGGAGGCACCATGCTGGCAAATACCGAAATGATGGCCACGATCGCGGTGCGCGATCTCGCGGCGGCGCGCGCATTCTACGGCGACGTGCTGGGATTGCAGGAAAACCCTGTCGGCGACGCAGCGGACGGCGAGGTGCTGTCTTATCTGAGCGGCAGTTCGCGGCTCATGGTGTACCGCTCGGAATTTGCCGGCACCAACCAGGCCACCGCGGCGACCTGGACAGTTGGGGACGAGATCGAGGAAATCGTCGCGGCACTGAAGGCGAAAGGCGTGGCATTCGTGCATTACGAGATGCCCGGCTTGCGACTGGAGGGGGATATCCATGTCGGCGAACAGATGAAGGTCGCGTGGTTGAAAGACCCCGACGGTAATATCCTGAGTATCGCCGGCACCTGAATCAGGGCGACATGCCGCCACGCGCTTTATCGCGCTTCACCACACTTTATCTCGGCGCCCGCCTGCTTTAGCGCCTGGTCCGCTTGTGCGCCCTGGCGGCGTGCGATGATCGGCGGCGTCCGCCACACAATGCGCGCATGATGAGCGCGCGGCGCTCGCCCAATAACAGGCATTGCTTCGAATAATGAAGGGGTTGCGCCGGCATTGCGCAGCGATTGTGTTGGCATTGCGTTGGCATTGCGTTGGCATTTCGTCGGCATTGCGCCACTAAAAGCTTGTCGAAATGCGCCGAAAATGGCGGGGAAAACGCTGCCGATACGGGCGGGCGAATGCGCGTGTCAGCCTGTACAGACCAGCCAACGTACCGCACGGGCGCGGACAGGACAATACGCCACGCCGGCTGGATTATTTCCGGCTATCGCCGCGCGGCATCGCACGCGGCAACTGCGGGCTCGCCATCAGCATGTGGACGAAACATTGCCGGGCTGGTTCGCCAGGCTGATTCGACAATCTGATTCGCCCGGCCGATTCACCAGGCCGTTTCGCCAGCCCGATTCAGCAACCGGTTGTTCGACTGCCCTCAACAAACTCGACAAGTTGCCGAACCGGTTCTTGAACCAGTGTCGAATCAGCGCTTCAACGAATTCCCGAACGGTTCTCGCCAGCCGATCCGCCCGGACCGGCGCGGTACCGGGCATTGCAACAGCGCCGCGGGGGCACTGATTGCCGCCGGGCTCGCTTATGGGCTGGCTTACGGGCTCGGAGAATATCGGCGCACCGGTCCGCGGCATCAGCCGCGCAGGCACTACCGAATGACCGGCCCCGCCATCGGTATTATTGCTTGATCAGGAAATCTTCCTTCTTGCGGCCATCCAGCCATTTCGGTGCACGGCCGCGGCCGGTCCAGGTCTGGCCGGTTGCATCGTCACGGTATTTCATCGGCACCGGTGCGCGCGGCTTGACGGGCTTTGCCGTCTTGACGGCAGGGCCCAGGTCGGCCAGCGTCAGGTTATGTTCACGCATGATCGTGGCAATGCGCTCCTTCGCTTCGGAGATCTCGTTCCGACGGGCCAATTCAGCCTGCTTCTGCAATTCAGCGATCTTGGCCTGGTATTCCTGGTAAGTCGTCATCTCAAATCCTTTGTAAGTGAAAATGCGCGTGAATGAGCGCGCATGTAAGAGTACACATCCAGAGTACACATCCAGAGTGCACATCAAGGGTGCCCATCAAGAGTGCCCACGGGGATTGCCCCATGGAGATTGCCTGTGAAACCTGCGCACATAAGTCCGTACCTATGTCCGTACATATGAACGCACATATGGACGCAGATATGGACACACATAAGCACGTTCATAAGGGCGCACACAACTACGCACACAACTACGCACGCAAGTGCACACGAAGACTGCACATAAGATCGCACATAAGTACGTGCAAAAGTGCGCGTGACAATCTGTGAGAATTCAATGTTCCGTCAATTTACCATAAGACCGCAGCCGCTTTCCACATATATTCACACTGATGCACACTAAATGTCGTGTAAACTTACGCGAGAATAAAAACCACATACTTTAACTCACTGCCATGAATACCATTCCACTGGCTATCAATGCGCCGGACGCGGCGCCGCGCACCAGGCCATCATTGCTGCCATCGCCGTTCGCTGAAATGACTGCCGGCCGCGTCAAGCAGCCGCTCGGCGATATATTCGGACTCGGGAATTTCGGCGTGAACCGTTGCACGCTGGCGCCGGGGAGTATCTCCGCACTGCTGCACCGGCATACCACGCAGGATGAATTCATTTATCTGCTCGCCGGCGAAGCGGTACTGGTTACCGATGAAGGGGAAATGGTACTGACGCCGGGCATGTGCGCCGGGTTCAAGGCGGGCGGCCGCGCGCACCGGCTGGAAAACCGTTCAACGGCCGAGGCGGTATTCCTGGAGATCGGCGACCGTTCAGCGGGCGATACGGCGATTTATCCGCGCGACGACGTGGCTGCCGTATTCGAGCATGGCAACTGGCGCTTCACGCACAAGGATGGTTCGCCGTATTGAAACGGCGATCGTCAGCGGAGCCCGGTCCACGGACTCCGCCGCGGGATTCAGAAGCGCATTTCCAGCGTTGCCCGGCCCTGCGCATAGCCGGGATAGATACTGGTGCGGCGCAGCGTGCCGTTGTCGTCGAGGTAAGCCGAATCGCCCACCGAATCCTGGCCGAGCACGTTTGAAACGGCCACGCGCAGCTGGTATTGCGGGTTGAACTTCCACAGTGCATAGACGTCGAGGTCGCGCCGCACGCTCTGGTAGCCGGTCTGGTTGACGTCGATGCGCACCGGCCCGCCATCGCGGAAGGCGAAGCTGGCGCCCGTGGTCAGCTTGCCGTCGCGCGAGCGGTAGTCGGCGCCGAACGTGGCCGACAGCGGCGTCTGCTGGTCGAGGCGGTTGTCCGGCCCCGGCACGACGTCCACCCGCGACCAGTTGCGCGCCACGCTGGCACGCAGGTCCACGCCGGGCGCGTCGTCGAGCACGGCGGCCAGCGGGAACTTGGCCTCCAGCTCGATGCTGCGCGTGACGGCGTTGCCGTCGTTGACGGGCGTGGCGATCCACCGGCCGTTTTCCAGGAACAGGCCCTGCCGCGTGTAGCCGCTGATGCGCCGCATCGATGCGGCCGCCGACAGCAGCGCGTTGTCGCCCCAGTAGTGCTCGTACGATGCGTCGATGCCGGATGCCAGCTCCGGCTGCAGGTCCGGATTGCCCCGGCGGTCCGGCTCGGTCTGGCTATTGTTGGTGGACGTAAACCGGCGCGGCACCAGGTTGTTCGGGCTCGGCGCCTTGTAGGTGCGGGTCAGCGCCAGGCGCACCTGGTCGCGGCTGTCCGGCAGCTTGTACAGTGTTTGCGCGAGCGGACTCCACACGCTGTTGGTCTGGCTGACCGTGTCGAAACTGTCGCCGTCGCTGGTGGTCTCGATGCCTTCCCAGCGCAGGCCGGCATAGACCGACCAGCGCGGCGTGAGGTTCCATTCATCCTGCGCGTACAGCGCGAGCCGCGTGACTTTCGCCTCGTAGCCCTCGTCCGAATCGACCGGGACATAGCCCGGCAGGTCGGCCTCGTCCTCGTTGCGGGTATCGTCGCGCAGCGTCACGCCGGCATCCCAGCCCATCGACAGCGCGTGATCTTCCAGCCATGGCGCCGAATACTTGCCCTGCGTGGAAAAGCCCCGTTCGGTCGTCTCGCTGAGCACGGTCGCATCGCGCCCCAGCGCGGCGGCGCGATAGTCGAGCTCGTGCCACTCCCCTTCCGAGCGCATGCCGCTGATGCCGGCCTTGGCATCGAGCTTGCCGCCCTCGCCCAGCCTTTTCACCCAGTTCAGGTCGGTGCGGGCGAACAGGCTGCGGTTGAAGTTGTACATGTCGCGCACGTCGAAACGGGGTGGCGTGCCCAGCTCGGTCTCAATTTCCTGGTAGCCGTGGTAGCGGTTGCGGTTGAAGTTGACGAAGGTTTGCGAGGTCAGCGTGTCGCCGCCGCCCAGGGCCCAGTTGAGGCGCGGGGCCAGGTTCAGGCCTTCCCAGCGGCCGCCATCCTGCTGGCGGGTATGGCGCACCATGCGCAACTGGCCGGCCGGATCGACCTGCGTCTCCTCCACCGGCGACACGCGGTCATAGGTGCCGCGCCAGAAGTTGCCGCTCAGCGAATAGGACAGCGCGCCATCCCTGTCGGACACTTGCAGGCTGCCGCTCGGGCTGTTCTGGTCCGCGCTTTTCGCCGCGCTGAGCTTGAGCTCGCGCTGGGCCGTCTTTACCGCGCGCTTCAGCACGATATTGATGGTGCCGGCGATCGACTGGGTGGAAAACTCGGCGCTGGCGGCGCGCACGATCTCGATCCGCTCGATCACGTCCGGCGACAGCGTGTCGATCGAAAACCCGGCCGGCGCCCGTTCGCCGTTGAGCAGGATCTGCGTATAGCCGCTGCCCAGGCCGCGCATGCGGATATCGCCGCCGCCCCGGCCGGAACCGCCGACCGTCACGCCGGGAATGCGCTTGAAGACATCGGTAATGGCCGTATCGCCATAGCGTTTGATTTCTTCATCGGATACCACGACCTTGCTGGCGGTATCGTCGCGGCGCGGATCGTAAGCCGCCGCGGATCCCTTGATTTCCACTTTCTGCATGGGCTCTTCCGGCTTGGCCGCTTCGCCTTGCGTGCGCTGTTCTGCGGCTTCCGGCAAGGTCTGCAGACGATCGGCAAAGGCGGGCAATGAAGCCAGGATGGCCGCCGTCAGCGCAGCGAGCCTGAATGGGAGAAGGGAATGGGACGAACGCATGGGAAAACGTTTTAGTAGGGTGAATGAACGGGCGAATGAACGAAAGAATGAGCATAATCGCGCTTTGGTAGCGCTATTTTGCCGGAGTTTCCATCGTATGGGTTACCCTGGAAGAAATATTTCCGGATCATTCCCGCGCCATTGCCCGGGCATGCGCGGCTATAATGCGCGCTGATCCCATCCGCATTCCAGGAAATCGATATCGTGTCCGACCGCCTCGCCGTCCTCCCGCAATACCTGCTCCCGAAAGGGGCATTGACCAATTTCGCCGGCCGCGTGGCCGGTGCGAAAGGCGGCGCGATGACGACGCGGCTGATTCGGTGGTTCGTCGGTAAATACGATGTGAATATGGCCGAGGCGGAAAACTCCGATATCGCCAGCTATCACAGCTTCAATGAATTCTTTACGCGCGCATTGAAGCCGGGTGTGCGGCCGATCGCGGACGCGCCATTCGTGTGCCCCGTCGATGGCCGCATCAGCCAGTTCGGCGCGATCGAGGACGACCAGATCTTCCAGGCCAAGGGCCACAGTTTCACCACCACGGCGCTGGTCGGCGGCGACCGCGCGCTGGCCGACCTGTTCCAGCACGGCAGCTTTGCCAACCTGTACCTGTCGCCGCGCGATTACCACCGCATCCACATGCCGTGCGACGGCAAGCTGACGCGCATGATCTACATCCCGGGCAGCCTGTTCTCCGTGAACCCCACCACCGCGCGCGGCATCCCCGGCCTGTTCGCCCGCAACGAGCGCGTGGTCTGCGTGTTCGACACGGCGCACGGCCCGTTCGTGATGACGCTGGTGGGCGCGACGATCGTCGGCAGCATGGCCACCGTGTGGCATGGCGTCGTCAATCCGCCGCGCCAGGCGGAGATCCGCGAATGGACTTACCTGGACCAGCACATCCTGCTGCGGAAAGGCGCGGAACTGGGCCGCTTCCTGCTCGGCTCTACCGTCGTCATGCTGTTCCCCAAGGACACCCTGGCCTTCAACCCCGCCTGGCAACCGGCCGGCGCCGTGCGGCTGGGCGAACCGATGGCCACCCTGCCCACCTGACTTTCGCGGCCGCCACTCCGGCGGCCCGCCCCCTCTGCAACGTTCCCCGAAAAACGGTGACAGTCACCATTTATCCGGAAATGTTTCTGCAAAAACGGTGACAGTCACCATTTTCTTGGAAATGTTTCCGCAATAACGGGGACAGGCTCCGATTCTTCCGGAAGAGCGGTCACGGGCCGCAGCAGTGGCAGAACGGCCGGTCCTGCAGCGTTTGCTGAAAAATGGTGCCTGTCACCGTTTTTTTAGAAACGTTTCCTGGAAAATGGTGCCTGTCACCGTTTTTCGTAGTGCGCTTCCAGCATGTCGAGGAAGGCACGGGTCTTGGCGGGCATCAGCCGGCGGCCGGGAAACACGGCGTAGCCCGTCACGGCCGGGAAAGCCCACTCGGGCAATACCTTCACCAGCGCGCCGGCGGCCACCAGCGGCGCGGCATAGCGGTCGGTACAGCTGGCGATGCCGGCGCCGGCCGCGGCCAGCCGGGCCAGCAATTCCGGCGAGTTGCCGGTCATGCGCACCGGCACTTCCCGCTCCCACTGCGCCTTGCCCCGCAACAGCCGCCACAGCGCCATGCCGGAAGCGGTGCGCGACAGCCCCAGCAGGTCGTGCCGGAACAGCTCGTCCGGATGCGAGGGCAAGCCGCGCAGCACCGTGTACGACGGCGACGCGTATAGCGACCAGGTGCTGAGCACCACGGGCCGGGCGGCCAGGGTGGCGTCGTCCGGCAGCTCGCCCATGCGCACGGCGAGATCGAAGCCTTCGGCCACCAGGTCGACGCGCCGGGGCGACAGATCGAACTGCAGCGAAATCGCCGGGTACTTCGCCATGAACGCCGGCAGCAGGCTGCCCATCGCTTCATTGGCGAAGTCGGCCGGCATCGACACTTTCAGCAAGCCGTTCGGCGCACCCTGCCGGTGCTGCGCCAGCGCACCCGCCGCCGCCGTTTCTTCCGCCACCTTGCGCGCATGCTCGAGCAGGCTCGTGCCGAATTCGGTCAGCACGAGCCGGCGCGTGGTGCGCTGGAGCAGGCGTTCGCCCAGGCGCGCTTCCAGCAGCGACAGCCGGCGCGACACGGTCGATTTCGGCATGCCGGTCCGCTCGGCCGCCTGGCTGAAGCTGCCCGTTTCGACGATGCGCGCGAACAGCAGCAGGTCGCCCGGATCAATGTCCATGGAGGTCGATCATGATTGTTCCACTGGTGGATGAATGTTATCCATTTTACCGGCTTTATCGCCACGGATGGAACGCGTAAAGTTCACCCATCGCAGCAATCAACCCAATAAAGGAGCACACGATGAACATCCTGCAAATCAATTCCAGCGCCCGCAGCAACGGTTCCGAATCCACCCGCCTGGCCGACGCGATCGTCGCCCGGCTGGCGGCCGAAGGCAACGCCGACATCGTGCGCCGCGACCTGGCCGCCGACCCGCACCCGGTACTGGACGAAGCCGCGCTGCAGGCGCTGTTCACGCCGGCCGACCAGCGTACGCCGGCACAAGCGGCCCGCGTGGCGCTGGATGACGCGCTGATCGCCCAGGCACAGGCGGCCGACGTGATCGTGATCGGCGCGCCGATGTACAACTTCGGCATCACCGTGCAACTGAAAAGCTGGTTCGACGCCATCGCCCGCGCCGGCGTGACGTTCAAGTATGGCCCTACCGGCCCGGTCGGCCTGTTGACGGGCAAGAAGGTGTACGTGGCGGTGACGCGCGGCGGCCTGCACAAGGATGCGCCGTCGGATACCCAGCTGCCGCACCTGAGGACCTTCCTGGCCTTCGTGGGATTGACCGATGTTCAGTTCGTGTTTTCGGAAGGCCATGGCCTCGGTGCCGACGCCGTGGCGCGGGCCCGCGCCGACGCGGAAGACCAGATCAACGCCGTGCTCGCGTAATGCGGCCGACTGACACCAGGAGAACACCATGAGCAAGATCGCAGACACCGTCAGCCGTCCACGCAGCGTCGAACGCGTGATCCAGGGCCAGGCCGTCATGGATGGCGCCGGCGTGAAGATCAACCGCGTGCTGACGCAGCCGCTGCAGCGCCGCCTGGACCCGTTCCTGATGCTGGACAATTTCGGCTCGGAAGAAGCCAGCGACTACCTGGCCGGCTTCCCCGACCACCCGCACCGCGGCTTCGAGACGGTGACGTACATGCTGGAAGGCCGCATGCGCCACCGCGACAGCGCCGGCAACGAAGGCTTGCTGGAGAATGGCGGCGTGCAGTGGATGACGGCCGGCCGCGGCGTGATCCACTCCGAAATGCCGGAGCAGGAAGCAGGCTTGATGGAAGGCTTCCAGCTGTGGCTGAACCTGCCCGCGAAGGACAAGCTGATGCAGCCCTGGTACCGGGACTTCAAGGCGGCCGAGATCCCCGCGTTCACGACGCCGGAAGGCGCCACGGTGCGCGTGATCGCCGGGACCAGCCACGGCGTGACCGGCGCCGTGACGCGCGACGTGACGGAACCGCTCTACCTGGATGTCGAACTGCCGGCGGGCACCACGTTCAGCCAGCGGCTGCCGGCAGGCCACAATGCCTTCCTGTACCCGTACCGCGGCAGCGTGACGGTGGCCGGCAAGGCGGTGGCGGAACGCAGCATGGCGATCCTGGCGAACGACGCGGAGGCCGACGGCGTGACAGTCACGGCGACCGCGGCGGCGCGCTTCATCCTGATCGCCGGCCGGCCGCTGAACGAGCCCATCGCCCAGTACGGACCGTTCGTGATGAACACGCAGCAGGAAATCCACCAGGCGGTGCAGGACTTCCGCGCCGGCCTGCTGGGCGAGGAAGCGCACGGCGCCCGCTGAGGTACTGACTCGCTGGCGCGGCAACTCAGCGGCCCGGCAACCCGGCGGCTCGGCGCAATACTGGCTCGACCGCTCGGCGGCCGGCGGCTCGGCGGCTCACCGAGTCGCCGAGCCGCCGGTCGCTGCCCCATGGCACCGCCGTCGCGCTAGAATGCCGGCATGACCACGCTGATCGACCTGTTCAAACGGCTGAGCCGGGCCCTCGGGCTCGACACGGCCGATTCCTTCCCGCCCGGCCACGTCCACGCGCGCACGCGCTGGAACGCGGCCTATTTCGACATTGCCTCCGACGTCAAGCCCGACGACATGGAGCGCCGCATCTGCGAGGCCATTGCCAACACGCCGCTGGTGTTCGCCCACATCACCAATCCCACGCCGCGCATGCAGCGCGCGCTGTTCGGCGTGCTGGAACAGCGGCTGCGGCTGCGCCACGAACGCGAGGCGGCGCAACTGGCCGCCCTGCTGATCCAGGCCTACCGCAGCCCCCATATCGTGGAAGCGATGCCGGGGCTGAAGGCCGCGATCGCCGCCACGGTGCACGATGAGGCACCGGCGCGCATCCGCGCCGTGCTGGAGTTCATGGCGCAGCGTGACGCACCGTTCGACGTGATCGACATGCACTGACGATTGCGCTGCCTTCATACCGATGCGCCGGCCGGCAGCGGTTGCCGGGTCGCCGCCGGCACGTACTTCTCGCGCAGCAGCATGAATGGGGTTTCCACCACCTTGTACAGCAGCCAGCCGGCAGCCAGGCTGGCCACCGCCAGGATCGCGATGCCGGCCGGTCCGCCCGGGTCGATGCCCGCCGGGCGCAAGGCCTTGGCCAGCACCACGCACAGCTGCTTGTGCGTCAGGTAGATCGCATACGACCACACGGCCACGCTGCCGGCGCCCGGCACGGATACCCGCGCCAGCAGCGAGGCGGGGCTCAGCGCCGCCAGCACCAGCAAGGCAAAGCCCAGCGCCAGCAGCGGATAGCCGAACACGGTGACCGCGTGGCCGAAGTGATCGTCGAGGAACAGTTTCATGGCCAGCGCCGTGACCAGGAGGCCGGCCGCCAGCGTCCAGTTTCCGAACGACGTGATGCGTGCCCACAGCGGCGCGTGGCATTGCCGGATCATCGCCAGCGCCACGCCGGCCAGCAACTCGTCGAAGCGGCACAGCGTGGCGTAGTACACCTCTGTATAGAACGCGCTATTGCCCCACTGCGGCGGCCGAGCCGCCTGCCAGCCCATCTCGCGGAACAGCATGCCCGCCGCCACCCCGCACGCCAGCGCGAACCAGCCCAGCGCCACCGCGCCGCGGCAGCGCGCGATCAACAGGGCCACTGCCGGCAGCACGAAATAAAACTGTTCTTCCACGCACAGCGACCAGGAATGCGAGAACCGGGTGCCCGGCACCAGGCCGAGATTGAGCGTGAACGTCAGGTATTCCCACCACGGCGCGTGGCGGGTGCCATCGATAAAGGGTGGCCAGAACGCATACAGCGCCAGCACCACGTAGTAGTTCGGCAGCGTGCGCAGCAGGCGGCGCGCGGCGAAGCGGGCCATCGAGAAGTGGCCGGCGCGCAGTCCGGCAAGGATCTGGTTGCCGATCAGGTAGCCGGACAGTGCGAAGAACAGGTCCACGCCTGTCCAGCCGATCTTGCTGGCGACGCCGAACGTGGGCTCGTCCGTCACGAAGCTCATGTAGTGATTGGCGAACACGAGCACGATCGCGAGGGCGCGCAGCGTGTCCAGGCCGGGCTGGCGGGTGGAGGATTGCATGGCCGGCATTGTACTGCCGTGCCCGTGCCAGCGCTAAAATGGCGGCCACCATCATTTTCCAGGGACCGGCATGGACCGCACACTGCATTTCCGATCGCTTCATTACGCGGGCCAGGGTCCCGGCCCCCGGCTGATCGTCACCGGTGCGGTGCACGGCAATGAAACGGCCGGCACGCGCGGCATCGAGCGGGTGTTGGCGCAGCTCGACAGTGGCGAGCTGGCCATCGTCAACGGCAGCGTCACCTTCGTGCCGGTCGTCAATCCCCTCGCCTATGGGCGGGGCCAGCGGGCCGGCGATCGCAACCTGAACCGCAACCTGTTCCCCAAGGCCGACCCGCGGGATTTCGAAGACCGCGTGGCCAACTGGCTGTGCCCGCTGCTGGCGGCGCACGACGTGCTGCTGGACCTGCATTCCTTCCTGTCGCCGGGCGAACCGTTCGTGATGGTGGGCCCGCGCGACAACGATGGCCCGCTGGAACCGTTCCGCCGCGAACTGGAAGAACGGGCGCTGGCGCGGGTGCTGGGCGTGCGGCGCTTCGTCGATGGCTGGCTGCGCACCTACGGCGCGGGCGTGCAGCGGCGCCTGCGCGACGATAGCCAGCTGGAGACGGTGCTGCGCTACGGCGTCGGCACGACCGAGTACATGCGCACCACGGGCGGCTATGCGCTGACGCTCGAATGCGGCCAGCACGACGACCCGCAGGCGCCGGACGTGGCACACCGCGCCATCCTGAACTCGCTGGCGCACCTGGGCCTGGTCGATGCGCCGCGGCCCGAACCCATCCCGCGCGAACAAATGGAAGTGCTGTCGATGAGCGAGGTGCACGACAAGCGCAACGACGGCGATACGTTCAGCCGGCCATGGACCAGCTTCGACCGCGTGCGCCAGGGCGAGGAAATCGGCCGCCGGGCCGATGGGACGCCGGTGCTGGCCGCAGCCGATGCGGTGATGCTGTTCCCGGACAGCGCCGCCAGGGCCGGCAGCGAATGGTATTACCTGGCGCGGGAAAACAGCGATTTTTGATGGCGCTGTTCCGCCGGACCGGCCGGCGCCCCTCTCTTACTGCGGCGACAGGATCTTGAGCCCCAGGATGCCGGCCACGATCAGCGCGATACAGACCAGGCGCGCCGCTTCGGACGGCTCGCCCAGCACGACGATCCCGTAGATGGCGGTGCCGACGGTGCCGATGCCGGTCCAGACCGCGTAGGCGGTACCGAGCGGCAAGTCGCGCAGTGCCAGCCCGAGCAGGCCGACGCTGCCGGCCATCGCCGTCAGGGTCAGCACGCTGGGCACCAGCCGGGTGAAGCCGGCGGTGTATTTGAGGCCGACGGCCCAGCCCACTTCGAGCAGGCCGGCCACGAACAGGACGATCCACGACATGGAATTTCTCCGGAACTTGGCAAGGTCGTCCCCGCCAGTAATGAAACCTGCCGCCGCCGGTGCGCCGGGCGGAAAGGGGTCGTCCCCTCAGGCAGGGCGCAGTATATCATTGCAATATTTCATTTGTAGAGCACCCTGAACGGCGCGCTTCCTGCAGGGGTTGAACTTATATCGTATGATCCCGATATGCGTATCGGATTCAAGCGATACTAATATCGAAGAAAACCGATTGACCTAATCATTCATGACCACTCATTCATGACCGAACTCGACATCGACGCCATCCACAAGGCACTGGCCAACCCGGTCCGGCGCGACGTCCTCGCCTGGCTGAAGGAACCGGAAGCCTATTTCGCCGATCAGCTGCACCCGCTCAGCCTGGGCGTGTGCGCGGGCAAGATCGACGAGCGCTGCGGCCTGTCGCAGTCGACTGTCTCGGGCCACCTGGCGATCCTGCAAAAAGCTGGCCTCGTCACGGTGACGCGCCTTGGACAGTGGAATATGTTCAAGCGGAATGAAGAGGTCGTCGCGGCTTTCCTCGATCACATCAACGCCGGCCTGTAAGCGCATTCACCCGGCAGGCCGCACTCTCTACAGGAAACAAGATGACTACTCTGTTCGATCCCATCTCCATCGGCAACCTGACGCTGAAAAACCGCGTCGTCATGGCTCCCCTCACCCGCGCCCGTGCCGTCGGCCCTGGCCGCGTACCGAACGCGCTGATGGCCGAGTACTATGCGCAGCGCGCCGGTGCCGGACTGATCCTGTCGGAAGCGACCTCGGTCACCCCGCAGGGTGTCGGTTATGACAACACGCCGGGCATCTGGTCGGACGAGCAGGTGGAAGGCTGGAAACTGGTCACCGAAGCGGTGCATGCGAAAGGCGGCAAGATCTTCCTGCAGCTGTGGCACGTGGGCCGCATTTCGGACCCGAGCCTGCTGGACGGCGCGGCGCCGGTGGCACCGAGCCCGATCGCCGCGAAGGGCCACGTGAGCCTGCTGCGCCCGATGCGCCCGTATGCCGTGCCGCGCGCCCTGGACACCGGGGAAATCCCGGGTGTGATCGCGGCTTACCGCCTGGGCGCCGAGAACGCCAAACGGGCCGGTTTCGACGGCGTGGAAATCCACGGCGCCAACGGCTACCTGCTCGACCAGTTCTTGCAGGACAGCACCAACCAGCGCACCGATGCCTACGGCGGTCCGATCGAAAACCGCGCCCGCCTGCTGCTGGAAGTGACCGATGCGGCCATCGAGGTGTGGGGCGCCGATCGCGTGGGCATGCACCTGGCGCCGCGCCGCGATTCGCACGACATGGGCGACTCCGACCCGGCCGGCACCTTCGGCTACGTGGCGCGCGAACTGGGCAAGCGCAAGATCGCCTTCATCTGCGCCCGCGAAGCCGTCGGCGAAGACAGCCTGGGCCCGCTGCTGAAGAAGGAATTCGGCGGCGTGTACATCGCCAACGAGCAATTCAGCCTGGAGTTGGCGCAGGAAGCGCTGAACAATGGCACGGCCGACGCGATCGCCTGGGGCAAGGACTTCATCGCCAACCCCGACTTGCCCGACCGCCTGCGCGCCGGCGCACCGCTGAACCCGCAACGGCCGGAGCTGTTCTACGCGCCGGGCGCCGAGGGTTATATCGATTACCCGGCCATGGCCTGAGGCTGGCCTGGCAGCGGTGCCTGATACCGCTGCCTGGTACTTTTGCCCGGTGACGGGCGCCGGTTCTTGTATCCACCGCGGCCTGGCTCGGACGCCATTCCGCCGGAAATGGCTGTCTGGCACTAATGCCGCTTAGTTAAGCGTTACCCGGCGCATTGGAGGCGCATACATTCACCCCAACAGCGAAGGGCTGGGGTCAGACCCGCCGGGTCTGACCCCGGAATCTGCACTTGGGGTGGGCTTATCTATGCGGCATTACTGTCGGACACCGGTCCTCCCCGGCACCGCAGCCCTAATCGGACGCCGCGCCATACCGGTACTGAAACTTCATGCCCGGCGCCACCTCCCGTCGAGGCCGGCGCCGGCCCCCTTCCTTCCCTTACCGCGGCACGCTATAGGTGACCGGCACGAACTGGTAACCCTTGCCATTGCTGCGCAGGTGCCCCACGCCCGGGAACGGCAGGTGGGCGGCACCGATCAGGTAGCCGCCTTTCGCGGCATTCGCGAACGCCGCCTTGCGCGCCGCCAGCGCCGCTTTCTTGTCGCTGTCGAAATCGATCGTGACCGACGGGTCATCGAACTGGATGAAGTGCGCGTGCATCAGGTCGCCGATCAGCACCAGCTTCTCGCCGCGGCTTTCGATGACATAGCTGGTGTGGCCCGGCGTATGGCCATAGCTGGACGTGGCGCGAATGCCCGGCACCAGTTCCGTATCGCCATCGAAGGGCTTGAACCGGTTGCTGCCCGAATACGGCGCCAGCGATGCGCGCGCGCCGTCGAAGAAGCCCTTGGCCTGTTCCGGCGCCGCGGCCTGTTTTTCCTTGCTCAGCCAGAAGTCCGCATCGTGCTTGTCCGCGCGCACTACGGCTTGCGGGAATGCGGCTTTCTCGGCGCTGCCCAGCCCGCCCACGTGGTCCGGATGCAGGTGCGTGATGTAGATTTCATCGACCTGCTCGGGCTGGTAGCCGGCGGCCTGCAGGCTAGCCACCAGCCGGCCCAGCGTTGGGCCGAACAGGCTGCCGGCGCCCGTGTCCACCAGTACCAGCTTGCTGCCGGTATTGACCAGGAACGCATTGAACGACGTCTCCACCGGCGCCTTCAGGAAGTGCTTCGACAGCGCGCCCTGCAGCCTGGCCGGCTTTTCATGCAGCAGCTTGTCCATCGGCAGGTCGGCGGTACCGTCGGACAGCGCAGTCACTTCGAAGTCGCCGACGGTCATGCGGTAGAAACCGGGCGCCTGGCTCTTGGCCATCGGTGCGGCGGCGAAAGCGGAACTGGCAATGCCAAGCAGCGCCGTGGCGGCCAGGGTGCGGGTGAAAATAGTCATGGCTATCTTGTCGAATGTTGCGGGATTGCCAGATTAACCGAAACACGACCAGTCTGCCGGGAACCGCCGCTGGCCGCGTCACAAATTGAACGGCACGCGCACCGACAGCGACACATCCGGCGTATCCCGCGTCAGCCCGGCGCCCACCGTCACGTTCACGGTACGCCGGCTGTTCAGGCGGTAGGAAAAACCCGTCAGCAGCGTCCCCAGCTGCGTGCGCACCGATCCCGGCACGTTTTGCCCGTTCTGCTTCGTGCGCCCCATCGAGCTGTGGTCGTAGCCCAGGCTGAGCGACGCCTTGTCGTTCAGCGCCAGGCCGATGCCGAAGTTGAAGCCGATCACCGCGCCGGGCGCCACTTCGCCCAGCACTTCGGTTTCGCCGTTGAGCACGCGGCGCGATACGTTGCCGCGCTTGAGCGTGTGCAGGTAGCTGATGTTGCCGAAGAAAATCGCCGGATCGCTGGGGAACAGCCACGTGATGCTCGGCTGGACGCCGTAGAAGCCGGACCCCGTGGGCAAGTCCAGCGGCAGCCCGGTGCCGGTGGCATTCTCGCCCAGGCAGCGCCTGGTGCAATCGGTGACGACCTCGAACGGGTCGCGGCCGATACGCGTCTTGACCCGCAGGCCGGCAACGTAGTACGGCCGGTCGATGCCGCCGTCGTTCAACTGGTGGCGCATCGACACTTCGATGTCGCCGATGGCGCGGCCGCTCGTCTCGAACACGCGTTCGACGGCGCTGCCGGTAAACAGCTCGCGGCTGACGGTGGAATCCGAGCGGTACACGTACGGCACCCGCACTTCGAGCTCGGTGCGATTGGTCAAGCCGCGCCGCGCCGCCAGCGCCGCCGTGAAAGTGTTGCGCTTCACTTCGCGCACATCGATCAAGCCGATCAGCAGCGCCGGAATGATCGTGTAGCCGACCAGTGCCACGCGGTTGCTGGACGAATAGCCGAACTGGAACGACGGCTCCAGCACGGTGCGGCCGCGCGCCGTCAGCACGCCGGGCGCCTCGAACAGCGGTGCCACCTCGGGCGGGCGGGTATCCCGTGCGGGCGCCTGGCCTACCGTGCGTGCCGGCGCCCCCGCCGGTCCTGGTGGGGCGCTGGCCGCCGCCTGTGCCGGTGCCGGCGACATCGACATGTCGGGCCGGGGCGCTGCCGCTCCGGTTGCGCCCGGTGGCGGCAGCGCCGGCTGCGGCTGCGACTGCGCAGCCGGCCCTGCCCCGCGCATCGCGCCCAGCACGGCGGGATGCAGCGGATGCGGCGCCGGCATGGCGCCCGCTGCCGCCGATGCCTGCTCCCATCCGTCGATGTCGGGATCCGGCGGCGCCGTGCCGGCGGCAGGGCCGTGCCGCACCGCCAACGCCTCGCGCAATTCCTGCAGCAGCGCGCGCTGCGCGGCCACTTCCTGGCGCAAGCGCTGCAGCTCGGCGGAAAGCTCGGCGTTCGTCGGCCCCGCGACGGGGACCGAGGGTGGCGGTTCGCCCTGCGCCAGCGCGCTCAGCATGAACAGGGACAGGCCGGCCGAACCGGCGCGCAGGGTCTGGGCGAACCGCATGCGTGACTCCTTGGTCGAGTGGAAGTCCGTGAACGGACGGGAATGCCGCTCAGCGCGGCAGGATGGCGGTGGACAGCGACTCGCGCAGGCTGTCGCCGAAGTGCGCCTGCTTCAGCATCGTCAGGCTGTTGACGGTGGCGTCGATCGTGGTCTGGCTGCGGATCAGCTGGTCGTTGGCGCTGTTTTGCAGCACCAGCCCGGCCAGCGGCTGCGCGGCGCCCACCAGCGCGCTGCCCTCACCGACGCGGGCAATCTGGAACGTCGACAGCGGGGAGATGCCCGCAGCCAGCGCGGGCGCATCGAGCGACAGCTGGCCGCTGGCGATGACGTTGCCGTTCAGGCTCAGCACCCGGTCGACGGACAGCGACACCAGCAAGCCGCCGCCGGTCTCGAAGCCGCCGCGGGCATCGGCCAGCACGTGGCTGGGAACCGGCACCCAGCCGCTGGTCGCATCCGCGGCGCCTGTGTCTGCGGCCGCGGTGCCTGCGGTCCCGCCAGCCGAGACCAGCATAGCGAGGCTCACGGTAGCGAGCAGTGCACGGCTTTTCATTTTTATCCCACGGCGCAGTGGCAAGCGTGGGCTTTTCATGGTGACCCCACGGCACAGTGGCAAGCATGGCGTTTTCATCGTGATCCTCCTGTCAGAAATCGCCGGCGTCGAGCTTCGGCAGCGTCACACGGCCCAGGCCGTCGCGGCCCAGCGCATCGCCGGGGGACATGCGCGGCACCACGGCCCAATCGGATCTTTCATTGAAGCGCGGTTTGGCGGCCTGGTCATGGATCACGAACAAGAGTTGGTTCAGCCAGATGGCCTCGAACGCGGCGCGCGACATCGCGCGCGTGCCGCCGGACGGATCGCCGAACAGCACCCGCCCGTCGCGCACGCCCTTGACGACGACGAAATGCCGGTAGCCGTGCTCGGCCACCAGCACGATGGCGGGAAAGCCCGCCCTGGCGAGGCTGTCCAGCGGTTGCTGGAAGCCGTCCGCGGTGAAGCCATGCGCCGCGAGGAAGCGCTTCATGTCCAGCAGCGAAAAACCTTCCCGGCGGATACGCTGCTGGTCGCCGCCGCTGAACATGTCCGCAAACGCCTGCTGTTCGCTGACGGGATAGCCATAGTGGTGCGTCAGCAGCGTGGCCAGCGCCGCCGAGCCGCAACTGAAATCGAATTGCTGGCGCACGGTGGACCGGTAGCGCGCTTCCTTCAGGCTCGTGACCTGCACGGAAACGGGACCGCCGCCGGCGAATGGCAGGTCGACGGCCGATGCCGGCGCGGCGAAAGCCAGGCACGACAGCAAGGCCAGCAGCAATGCCGGCACGGCACGGCGCTCCGGCAGGGATATGGGTGGCCAACCCCGCGCCCGTGCGGCCAGCCCAGGGCGGGCCGGCCTCCGATTCGCCGGGCTCATCGGAATTGCACGTTGACGATGGTGGCGTTCTGGATCAGCACGTTGGCGCCCGAGTTCTGGATCACCATCGGCAAACCCGATGCATTGCTGAACGCGCCATCGGTGATGTGGTTCGCCCCGGTCACGACATGGCTGGCGCTGTTGCCGCCGACGGTGCCGCCCAGGCGCATGTCGCTCCACGGCGTTTCGGTGCCGCCACGCAGCTCCGCCAGGCTGGCATCCCCGAGCGCACCTGCCGCGCTGCCCGATGGCGAGGCTGGTCGCGCCGTGTCTTGCGGGGCCAACGGCCAATCGGCCGGCAAGCCGCGCACGGCGGCGGGCAGCGGCACCGGCACCGCCGCCACGGCGAATGCCGGCAATGCGAGCGCTTCCGCGCCCGGTGGCGCGGCCGCCGGCACGTCGGCCATGAACAACGTTGCTGCCACCACCGGTGCGCAGCAACGCCAGCGCACCTTCCCTTTCTTCGTCCGGGTGATTCGATCGCGCATGTTGCCTCCACGGTTCCGCATCAAGACGCGGGCGGCCAGCGCATGCCGGCCGCCCGCGCACGCATGGCTTACCTGCCCAGGCTCAGGTTGGCCTGCACGTTGACGCTCTGTTGCACGAGCGAGCTGATGCCGCTGTTCTGGCTGATCACGGAAATGCCCGCCGCCGACTGCGCCACGCCGCTCATGGTGTTGGACATGTTGAAGGTGCCGGCATTGACCGAGTTGGTCCCGCCGGCGCCACCCGTGCCGCCCGCGCCGGCCCCGCCCGCGCCGCCGCTACCGGCCGAAGCGTTGCCATTGGTCGCACTGCCGCCAGTGCCCGCGCCACCGGTGCCGGCACCCGCCGTCGCCGTGCCGCCCGTACCCGAACCGCCGGCCGCGCCCGCACCCGCCGTGTTCGATGCGCCACCGCTGGCCGCACCGGCGCCGCCAGCCGCACCGGCTGCCCCGGCGCCGGCATTGCTGCTGCCGTTGCCACCGGACGCACCGGCACCACCCGCGCCACCGGTGCCTGCCGCGCCGGCGCCGCCGGCCGCGCTGGCCGTGGCACCCGCACCGCCACCGCCGGAGGTGCTGGTCCCGCCAGCCGCGCCGGCGCCCGCCGTGTTGGTGCCCGCCGCACCGGCACCGCCGGCACCGCCAGCGCCGCCAGCGGCACCTGCGCCACCCGCGGCACCGGCGCCGCCCGCGCCGCCGGTCTGCGTGCCCGCGCTGGCGCTGCTGTTGCCAGTGGTTGCCGCACCGCCGCTGCCGGTGGCACCCGTGCCGGCACCGCCCGTGCCGCCCGCGCCGCCGCCGGCGCCGCCACCCGCCCCGCCGCTCGTGGCGCTGGCCGTCTGGTCACCCGTGCTGGGCGGCGGCTCGCCGGATGGCGTGCCACTCGTGGTGCTGGCCGTGGCGCCCCCGGTGGTGCCCGCGCCGCCGGCACCCGCGCTGGCCGTACCATCGCCGCCAGCGCCCGCGCCACCGGTGCCGGCACCGGAAGTGGCCGTGGTGCCTACGTCCGCCCCGCCGGAGTTGGCATAGCCGCCCGCCGCACCGCCGCCGCCAGCGCCACCGGCGCCGCCCAGGCCACCCAGCGCGCCGCTACCGCCGGCACCGCCTGTTGCCGCGCCCGTCGTGCCACCACCGCCGCCGGCCGCACCACCGGTGTTGCCGCTGGTACCGCCCGCACCGCCGGTGGCCGGGCCGGCAAGGCCGCCCGCACCGCCCGTGCCTGCGCCGGCCGCCGCGCCGCTGCCGCCGGCGCCGCCATAGCCATCCGAGCTGCCGCCACCCGCGCCGCCGTTGCCCCCGCTGCCGCCGGCACCGCCGGCACCCGTCGTTGCTCCGGACGCGTAACCGCCAGAGCCGCCGGCGCCGCCCGTAACCGGACCGTTGGTAGCCGCCCCACCGGTTCCCGTTCCGCCGGCTCCCGCGCCCCCGCTCGCATTGCCGACGGTGGCGACACCGCCGATGCCACCGGCCGCACCCGCCGCGCCAGTGCCACTGCCGCCGGTGCCCGCCGTGGCTGCCGAGCCACCACCCGTGGCGGCGCCGCCCACGCCGCCGGTGCCCGTCCCGCCGTTGGCCCCGCCGCCACTGGTGGCGACGTTGCCGATGTGATTCACGGAGTTGCCGGTGACGGTGCCCGTCAGCGCGCTGGTCGCGGTGGCGGTCGAGGTATTGAATGCATTGTCGAGGTTCGACGTTGCCGTGGCGCCGTTGTTGGCGGCGGCCGCGCCGACCGCCGCCGCGTCGGCGTAGCCCGTGCTGTTGTTGTTGTTGTTCGCCTGGCGGTTGTCGCTGCTGTCGCTGTTGTCGCTGTTATTGCTGGCATCGCTGACGCTGTGGTCGACCGTTGCCGTGGAACCGCCGTTGGAATGGGCACCCGCACCGCTTTGCGTGACCGCCGGTGGCTCGGTGGTCTGGGCGTATGCCCCGCTGCAGGCTAGTGCGATTGCCGTGGCAAGCAATGTTCTCTTCATTTGATTTCCTCACTGGGTGGTTGGCCGCGATAAAGTTCGCTGGTATTTCGCTGGGTACATCGCTGGGTACATCGCTGGGTACTTCGCTGGGTAGTGCGCCAGGGGTTGCCCCGGGTTTGCGCCGGGTTTCAAGCCGGCTTCTGCGCCGGCTTCTGCTCCGGTTTTTGCTCCGGTTTTTGCTCCGGCTTTTGCTCCGGCTTTTGCTTATGGCGCTCGCCGGGCAGGCGCCGGCCGCATGGACGGCTCCCGCGCCAACGACTTGTCGCAAGCTTGGTGCCATGCCGTCGCGAAGACGCCAAGTGATTGAAATCGCTGGAATTACACACCGCGGCAAGGCGGTCCGGGGCGACCGGTGTCACTCGGGCGTAACAAGCGGACCGGGCTCTCCGGCGGCCATTCCTGCTGGGGTCACCCTGCAGTACCGCGAGGCAGGCGCTGTCACATGTGTGTGACAGCGGACGGTGCGGCGAACGCGGCTGCAAGCCTGCAAGCCTCGGGGCTGCCTGGGCGCCGGCGCAGCCCGCCCATCTCACGGTTCGCGCTTGCGTGCCGGGGGCGCGATACTGTGCTTGGCCATCAGCCGGTAGACCGTCATGCGCGATACGCCCAGTTCCCGCGCCACGAGCGTGATGCTCTTGCCGGCACCCAGGCCGGCTTCGATGGCGCGCCGTTCGGCCTGCACCCGGGCGCCGTGCAGCGCCAGCGCGGGCATCCCGGTGGTATCGAGGCCCAGGTCATGCGGCATGATGAGCCGGCCTTCCGCCATCACGGCCGCGCGGCGCACGCGGTTATGCAGTTCGCGCACGTTGCCAGGCCAGTGGTGCGCGTGCATCGCCTCCAGCGCACCGTGGGAAAAGCCGCGCACGTGCGCAGGGCGCTCACGCGCATGGTCGCGGAAGAAGGTTTCCGCCAGCGCGGGCACATCCTCGCGGCGCTCGCGCAGGGGCGGCATGTCCAGCGTCAGCACGTTGAGGCGGTAGTAGAGGTCTTCGCGGAATGTGCCGCGGGCCACCGCGTCGTCCAGCCGGACGTGCGACGCCGCGATCACGCGCACGTCCACCGGCTGCGACCGCGTGGCGCCCAGCCGGTAGATGGTCTTTTCCTGGAGGAAGCGCAGCAGGTTGACCTGCATGTCGAGCGGCAGGTCGCCGATCTCGTCGAGGAACACCGAGCCGCCGGCGGCCGATTCGATCAGGCCGGCACGCGCCCGGCCCGCGCCGGTGAAGGCGCCCCGCTCGTGGCCGAACAGCTCGGACTGCACCAGGCTGGCCGGGATCGCGCCGCAATTGATCGGCACGAATGGCCCGGCGGCGCGCGCCGACCCTTCATGGACGGCGCGCGCCGCCAGTTCCTTGCCGGTGCCGCTCTCGCCCCAGATCAGGACCGGCGCATCGGCCGCCGCCACCTTGCGCAGTTGCCGGCGCAGGCGTGCGATCGCCTCGCTGCTGCCGGTCAGGCGCGAAGCAGGCGATTCCGCGGCGTGCGGCGCCTGGCCCGGCGCCACATCCAGTTTCGCCATGCCGAAGGCGTGGCCGAGGGTTTGCCTCAGCCGCGCCACGTCCACCGGGAGCGTGTGAAAATCGAGGCAGTGGCCGGCGACCAGCCTGCGGCACGCGGCATCGTCCAGCGCGGCGTCGGTGCACAGCGCGATCCACCGCGTGCGGCAATGTTCGCGCAGCAGTTGCTCGAGCGGCCCGGCGGCGGATGGCATGGCGAGCATGGCAAGACCGACCGGCAGCGGGTGCGCACGCAGCAGCGCATGTGCCCCGGCCGCGTCGTGTGCATGGCGAATCGCGAATCCGGGGGCGGCGGCAACCAGGATGGCCGCCGTGTCCGGGTCGGGGGCGGGAACGCACAGCAATTGTTTTGTTAGCATTGTTATATCGTCATTTTCATGAGGACAAGCGGCTGCCCCGGCGCGAGGCGCATGCATCCTGCGTTTCGGCTGGCGTGGCTACCGCCCCACGGCCGCCTTGCCGCGCCGGGTGGGCGCGGATAGAATGCCGTCCGCGGTTTCATGAAGTGAAAAATCGCCAGCTCCGGCGGATGTCGGGCCACCGCCAATGTCAGGACAAGGTATTCATTGCATGGACACGAACAGCAGGGACACGAACCGTGGCGACGCGAACCGTGGCGACACGAACCGCGGCGATACGAATCGAAACGACACCAACCGCGGCGATACGAATCGTGGGGACGCGAGCCATGGCGATACGAACCGTGGGGACGCGAACATGCGCGACGCTAACCGTGGCGATACGAACCGCGGCGACGCGGACGGCGGTGGCTCGTCCTCAAGCACCACCGACTCCACCACCAGCGCCACCGGCGCCGCCGGCACCGCCAATACCAGCGCGGCACCCGACTACCGGCTCGACCCCGCCCGGCTGCCAACGGTTGGACAGCGCCTGGCCTTGCGAGTTCTGCATTTCTTCGGCTGGCAAATGCACTTCCGGCCGTTGCCCGGTCCGCGCGGCATCGTCGTCGTGTATCCGCACACGTCAAACTGGGATTTCGTGATCGGCCTGGTGGCCAAGTGGGCCATGAACCTGCCCTACCGCTGGCTGGCCAAGGACTCGATGTTCCGGATGCCGGTGCTGGGAAGCTGGTTCCGCTGGCTTGGCGGCCAGCCGGTGGACCGCAGCGCGCCGCAGGGCATGATCCGCGCGCAGGCCGAACGGATGCATGCGGCCAGCTGGTACTGGCTGGTCATCACGCCCGAGGGCACGCGGGGCTATCGCCCGAACTGGAAGAGCGGCTTCTACCACCTGGCGCTGGAAGCCAGGGTACCGCTCGTGCTGGTCAGCCTCGATTACCCGAACAAGGTGCTCGACTTCACGCAGCACCTGTGGCTGACGGGCGACCGGGAGCAGGACCTGGCGGCGATCCGCGCCGCCTACGCCGGCTGCATGGGCAAGCACCCGGAAAACGCCGCGCCGATCGAACTCGGCGAACGGCGCAAGGAACCCCGCCAGGAACCATAAAAACAGGGACGGACCCTGTTTTATAGGCAACTTCTGAAATCAGGGACGGGCCCTGTTTTCAGCGCAATTCCGCACAGTGGCGGGATCCGGGCCGGTTGACGAAAACGTCGGCTGCTACGATATTTCCTGAAAAACAGGGTCTGTCCCCATTTTTTTGGCAACTAGTTGAGAGCCAGCATGCCCAGCCCGGCGGCGGCGATGGCGCCGCCGGCGATGCGGGCCAGCGGCAGCCTGCCCGCCAGGCGTCCGGCGCCCAGCAGCAGCGCGCTCATGCCGAGATAGCCGGCGGCGCTGGCCGCGTGCGGCAACTCCAGGCCGTGCGCATTCCCGTGCAGGATGGCGAAGCTGCCCAGCAGCATGGCACCGGCCCAGGCCGGCAGCCGGACGGCGGCGGCGACCAGCACGCCGGTCAGCATGACCGTCAGCGCGATGCCGCTTTCCAGGCCCGGGATGTGCAGCCCGGCCATGCCGGCGGCCGCGCCGGCGCCCATCGCCGCCACGAACACGGCCGGCAATATAAGCGGGTGCGTGCCGCCGGAGCGCAGGTTCAGCCCTTCCCTGCGCCCCTGGCGCACACTCCAGATGCCGGCCGCCAGCAATGCCAGCAGGTGGTCGATGCCGGTCAGCGGGTGCAGCAAGCCGTCGACGATACCCATCTCGGCATGGCCCGGGTGGGCCAGCGCAGGCACGCTGGCGGCCAGAAGGATGGCGGCGCTGAACAATTTTTTCATGGAGTCTCCTGTAGGTTAGCGGGCTGGCGTCGGTGCCTGTCCCAGCAGGCCCTGCTCGCGGATGAATGCGATGACTTTTCCCACCCCGTCCCCGCTGCGCAGGTTGGTGAACACGAACGGGCGGCTGCCGCGCATGCGTTTCGCGTCGGCCGCCATCACGTCCAGGTTGGCGCCCACGTGCGGCGCCAGGTCGGTCTTGTTGATGATCAGCAGGTCCGAGCGCGTGATGCCCGGGCCGCCCTTGCGCGGGATCTTTTCGCCGCCGGCCACGTCGATCACGTAGATCGTCAGGTCGGACAGCTCCGGGCTGAACGTGGCGGCCAGGTTGTCGCCGCCCGATTCGACCAGGATCAGTTCGAGGTCCGGGAAGTCGGCCTGCATCCGCGCGATCGCTTCCAGGTTGATCGACGCATCCTCGCGGATCGCGGTATGCGGGCAGCCGCCCGTTTCCACGCCCATCAGGCGCTCCGCCGGCAAGGCCTCGGCGCGCAGCAGGATTTCCATGTCTTCACGGGTATAGATATCGTTCGTGATGACGGCCATGTCGACCGAGTCGCGCATGCCCTTGCACAGCATCTCGCACAGCGCGGTCTTGCCCGAGCCGACCGGCCCGCCGATGCCCACGCGCAGCGGGTTGGATTGAACCACCATTTCTTCTCCTAATGTATTCATGACCGGCTATCAGGAACGATAAACTCGGCTGTACTGCACCTCGTGCCGCATCGACAGCAGCGACAGCCCCGGTGTCCAGTTGCACAGTTCATGCTCGGCCAGCGATTGCGCGCACAGCGCCGCCGCCTCGATTTCCGGGCGCAGCGACAGCAGCAGCCGCTGTCCCGCCACCTGCCCCAGCGGCACCGATTTCACGCACACCAGCACCTGGTTCTCGACCCACGAGAACAACAGCGCCAGCAGCGCCTCTTCATGGGGAATGCCCAGCGCCGCCACGGCGCAGGCATAGGCCGAGACCAGCGGCACTTCGCCGCCCTCCTTCAGCATGGCCAGCGCGCCCTCGTCGGCGATGCCCAGCTCCTCGATCAGCCGCGCCAGCGAATACCCCATCTGCACGGTCTCGGCACGGAATTCCGCCGTATCGCGCGACGCGATGGCCCGTTCCGTCAGCTCGGCCACGCGCTGCGAGTCGCGCTGGGTGAACGCCTGCATGAGGCGCCAGCACATCGGCGCTTCCCAGCGCGCCACCACTTCGTGCAGCTGGCGCGCGATCCAGCCGTGCGCGCCGGCGGCATCCTTGACGAGGCCCTGCTCCAGCGCCGCTTCCAGGCCTTGCGAATAGCTGTAGGCGCCGATCGGCAATTGCGGGCTGGCGAACTGCAGCAGGTGCAGCAGCTGGGCGGCGGCGATCATGACGCGGCCTCCTTCGGATCGCCCGGCCGATGGATCTTCTGGCGCAGCGGAATCGGCGCCAGCGGGCCCTGGCCGTGGTCGTGGTGATGATGGCCGCCACCGAATCCAGCCGAATACGCCCCAGACTCCGGCTCGAACGGCGCCTGCTCCTCGATCACCGTCGCGCCCAGGCCATGCAGCATGTCCTTCAGCACCGCATCCGCGCGGATGCGCAGGAAGCCGTCGGCGACTTGCGCCTGCGTGTGCCGGTTGCCCAGGTGGAAAGCGCAGCGCAGCAGCGCCAGCGCGTCGGGCGCCGTGACGCGGTAGGTCGCTTCCGGTGCCGCGACCACGCGTACCACGCGGCCGTCCTCGCCCGTCAGCAGGTCGCCGTCGCGCAGCACGGTGCCGCGCACGGTGAAGATGGCGACTTCCTCGCCGCTGTCCAGCGCGGCGCGCAGCCGGCATTTTTCACGCAGTTCGTATGGCAGCACGAGCGTTGCGTCGACGCGCCCGGCGTGGCTCAGTTTCGTATGCAGTGTCAGCATGGGATCGGCTTCGGTTAAAAAAGGAAATAACGCTGCGCCATCGGCAGGATGTCCGCCGGTTCGCACACCAGCAGCCGCCCGTCGGCGCGCACTTCATAGGTTTCGGGATCGACTTCCATCACCGGCGTGGCGCCGTTGTGGATCATGTCGCGCTTGCGGATGTTCCGCGTGTTCTTCACGGCGATGAGCGGCTTGTTCAACTGCAGCCGCGCGCCGATGCCGGCATCGAAGGCCGCCTGCGAAACAAAGGTGAACGACTTCTTCAGGCCGCCGCCGAAGGCGCCGAACATCATCCGGTAGTGCACCGGCTGCGGCGTGGGGATCGAGGCGTTCGGATCGCCCATCTGGGCCGCCGCGATCATGCCGCCCTTCAGGATCATCGACGGCTTCACGCCGAAGAACGCCGGCTTCCACAGCACGATGTCGGCGATCTTGCCCACTTCCAGCGAACCCACCACGTGCGACACGCCATGCGTGATGGCCGGGTTGATCGTGTACTTGGCGATGTAGCGCTTGACCCGGAAGTTGTCGTTGCGGGACGAATCCTCCGGCAGCGAACCGCGCTGCACCTTCATCTTGTGCGCCGTCTGCCAGGTGCGCAGCACCACTTCGCCGACCCGCCCCATGGCCTGCGAATCGGACGACATCATCGAGATCGCACCGATGTCGTGCAGGATATCCTCGGCGGCGATGGTCTCGCGGCGGATGCGCGATTCGGCGAACGCCACGTCTTCGGCGATGGCAGGGTCGAGGTGGTGGCACACCATCAGCATGTCCAGGTGTTCGTCCAGCGTGTTGACGGTGAACGGCCGGGTCGGATTGGTCGACGACGGCAGCACGTTCGATTCGCCGACGGCGGCGATGATGTCCGGCGCATGGCCGCCGCCCGCGCCTTCCGTGTGGAAGGTGTGGATGGTGCGGTCCTTGAACGCGGCCAGCGTGTGTTCCAGGAAGCCGCCCTCGTTCAGCGTGTCGCTGTGCAGCGCCACCTGCACGTCCATGCGCTCCGCCACCGACAGGCAATTGTCGATCGCCGCCGGCGTGCTGCCCCAGTCCTCGTGCAGTTTCATGCCGATGGCGCCCGCTTCCACCTGCTCTTCCAGGGGGCGCGGCAGCGACACGTTGCCCTTGCCGAGGAAGCCCAGGTTCATCGGGAATGCATCGGCCGCCTGCAGCATCGAGTGGATGTGCCAGGGCCCCGGCGTGCACGTGGTGGCGGCGGTACCGACGGCCGGGCCGGTGCCGCCGCCCAGCATGGTCGTCACGCCGCTCATCAGCGCTTCCTCGATCTGCTGCGGGCAGATGAAGTGGATGTGGCTGTCGATGCCGCCCGCCGTGACGATCATGCCTTCGCCGGCGATGATCTCGGTGGCGCCGCCGATGGCCAGCGTCACGCCCGGCTGGATATCCGGATTGCCGGCCTTGCCGATGCCGGCGATGCGGCCATCCTTCAGGCCGATATCGGCTTTTACGATGCCCCAGTGGTCGACGATCACGGCGTTCGTGATCACGGTATCCATCACGTCGGCGTGCACGCGCTGCGACTGGCCCATGCCGTCGCGGATCACCTTGCCGCCGCCGAACTTCACTTCTTCGCCATAGATGGCGTAATCCTTCTCGATCTCGATGAACAGCTCCGTGTCCGCGAGGCGGATGCGGTCGCCCGTGGTGGGCCCGTACATCTCCGCGTAGGCGCGGCGGGAAATGGTTGCAGTGCGAGTCGCCATCGGATCTCCTTTAATTGTTATGTCGGGTCAGGCTCGCCATCCGGCTTGTCCTTCAGCTTGCCCATCACCTGCCCGGCGAAGCCGTAGATCTCGCGGTTGCCCTCCACCGCCACGAGTTCCACGGTGCGCTGCTGGCCCGGCTCGAAGCGCACCGCCGTGCCGGCCGCGATGTTGAGCCGCTTGCCATACGCCTTCCAGCGCTCGAACGACAGCGCATTGTTCGCTTCGAAGAAGTGGAAATGGGAGCCGACCTGGATCGGGCGGTCGCCCACGTTGGACACGACGATGGTCACCGTCTCGCGGCCATCGTTGATCGGCAGTTCGCCGTCCTGCAATTGGTATTCGCCCGGGATCATGTTTCACCTCACGGTATCGGGTTGTGGACGGTCACCAGCTTGCTGCCGTCCGGGAAAGTCGCTTCGACCTGGATATCGGGGATCATCTCGGGGATGCCTTCCATCACCTGGTCGCGGGTCAGTATCTGTGTGCCCTCGGACATCAGCTGCGCGACGGTTTTGCCGTCGCGCGCGCCTTCCATGATGGCTGCCGTGATCAGCGCCACCGCTTCGGGGTAATTGAGTTTCAGGCCGCGTGCCAGGCGGCGTTCGGCCAGCAGGCCGGCGGTAAAAATGAGCAGCTTGTCTTTTTCGCGGGGTGTCAGGTCCATGGGTATCCTTGTCAGTGCGCCGGTCAGGTGCGCCAGCTGCGCAGGTCGATGGCGGCGCGGCCGAGGACCGCGGGGCGCACGATGCGCCAGGCGGTCAGCATCAGTTCCCGCGCGGCTTCGCTGTCGTGGCCCAGCCAGCGCACGCACAGCACATGTTTCATTTGGGTGACGCCCCAGCATGGGTGATCGGCCAGCGCGCGCAGCGCGGCCACGGTATCGGCCGTGACCGGCTTGCCCACCGCCAGCAGCATGGCCGATACGGTGTGGCCCGCAGGCCCAGCGGGCTGGCCAGCGTGCCGGGCGTCAGCGCGCCTTGTTCCCACCACAGCAGCCGTCCGCCGCGGCGCACCGACGTCCGCTGGGCCACACGGCCCTGGCTGAACGACTCGCCGGAAGCGCGGCGGCCCAGGCACAGGATCTCGCAGCCGATATAACTGGCGTCCGCGGCCAGCGCCACATGGTGGTCGAGCTCGACATGGGCATCGTTGAAGAAGATGGTTTCCTGCGGCAGCCATTCCAGCGAAGCGCCGCCATCCACCGCCAGTTCGATGCGCTGGCGCGAGACGCGGCCATTGGCGCGGTACCACTTGGCGGCACCGGGCGACGTGAGCAAGGCATGGGTATCCTGCCTCAGGTGGGCGGTGACCGACAGCTCGTCGCCGCCGACCACGCCGCCGGGCGGGTGCACGACGATGGCATGGCAGACCGACGGATGTTCCGGATAAAGGGGTTTCTGCACCCGCAGCGGGCCGCTGTGTTCGCGGCGGGTCAGGCGGGTGGTATCGCTATCTCGGGTAAAGCCCAGCATGAGCCGGGCCTGCCACGCCGCAGGGTGGGCGTGGTGAGGCGGGAGAGGCAGGCGTTCCGTACAGTCGGGCATGAGGCGTTGTTCAACGATGACCCTGCACTAACAGCAAGTTGCGTGCCAGCATTTCCAGGGCCTGGCGGCCCCGTGATGCACCACGGCAGAGCAAGCGCACCGCCGTGGTGCAATTTACACGGCAATTGTCACCGAAGCTCGACCGGTTCGCTTTCATCGAGCGTGTAGCGCACGTTGCGCAAGCCATTCACGCGCAGCAGTTCGCGCACGGTCAGGCCGGCCGGGTCGGCGCTCTGGCGGTTCTGCCGGTGTTCGTTGCGGATGATTTCGCCGGCGATTTCAATATCGCGCAGGCGGTAAGGCGTGTTCACGACCAGCGGTTGGTCGGCGTCGTTGTACCAGATCTGGTAGAGCGGCATGGCGGGGATTCCAGTGAAGTTGAGAAAGATGCTGTTGAGAATTCTGCACCATTATGACGATAATCCGGCAATGTTGCGCACGAAGATTCATTAACGAAGCATTCATGCAACGTGTTGGTGCAGCCGTCCACTTTCCATGGCCCGGCGCATCCTGGCAAGGCGCCCCGGGTATGTGCTGACCATACCCGGCGCCCGCTGCGCCGCCCTCACCCGTACGGCCCCTTGCCACCCTCCCGGATGAACCGGTCGATCCTGTCCTTCAGCACGGGCAGCGGCACCGAGCCCAGTTCCAGCACGGTGTCGTGGAAGGCGCGGATGTCGAATTTTTCGCCCAGCGCCGCCTCGGCCTTGCGCCGCGCCCCGATGATCGCCATCTGGCCCAGGTAATACGACAGCGCCTGCCCCGGCCAGGAAATATAGCGGTCCACTTCGGTGGCGACCTCGTGCCGGGACAGCGCGGTATTGTCCATCAGGTAGCTCAGCGCCTGGTCGCGGCTCCAGCCTTTCGCATGGATGCCGGTATCGACGACCAGCCGCGAGGCGCGCCAGGCCTGGTAGCTCAGCATGCCGAACACTTCGTACGGCGTTTCATAGATGCCCATTTCCGTGCCGAGCCGCTCCGAGTACAGCGCCCAGCCCTCGCCGTAGGCCGAGATGTACGCGTTGCGGAACGGCGGCCGGCCCGCCTGCTCCATCGCCACCGGCATCTGGAACGCATGGCCGGGTGCCGATTCGTGCAGGGTCAGCGCCGGCAGGCTGTACAGCGCGCGCGACGGCAGGTCGTACGTGTTGACGAGGTACACGCCCGGACCGCCGCGGCCGGACGTGTAATACGGTGCCTGGTCCGGCGGCACGGGAATGATGGCGAAGCGGCTGCGCGGCAGGCGGCCGAAGTAGCGCTCGGCCTTGCCGTCGAATTTCTTGGCGATCCAGGCGGCGCGCATCAGCAGTTCTTCCGGTGTCTTCGCATAGAAGCGCGGATCGGTGCGCAGGAATTGCAGGAAGGCCGGCAGGTCGCCGGTGAAATTCACCTGTTTCATCACCTCGGCCATCTCGGCGCGGATCTTCGCCATCTCGGCCAGGCCGATGCGGTGGATCTCGTCGGCGGACAGCTGCGTGGTGGTGTACTCGACGATCTTCGACTGGTAGTACGCCTTGCCGTCCGGCAGGCGCTCGGCCGCCAGCGTTTCCGTGGCGCGCGGCAGGTACTCGGTGCGCATGAAGGCCAGCAGCTCGGCATGGGCCGGGATCACCCGCTCCGTGATAGCTTTCATCGCCGCGGCACGCAGGCTGGCCTGCTCGGCCGCCGGGATGGTGGCCGGCATGTCCTTGAACGGCAGGTAGAACGGCGTGTCGGCCGGCTGCGCCTGGGCGATGGCCGCGATGGTGGCGTCGCGCCCGGCCAGCGTGACCTTCGGCGGCGTGAAGCCGCGCGCCAGGCCGGCACGCATGTTGGCGACCTGTTCGCGGAAGTAGCGCGGCACGTCGTCCAGCTGGGCCACGTAGTTGACGTAGTCCTGCTTCGTGCGGAAGGGCTTGCGCGCCTCGTACGTCATGTTGAACCAGAAAGAGGAATCCGCGTTCAGCGGCTTTTCATATTCGCGGAAGCGCACGTTCGCCACCAGCGCCGCGACCTGCGCGCGGTACACGGCATGGTTCACGCGCTCGGCCTCGGACAGGCTGGCTTCGGCCACGCCATCGAGCCGTTTCAGCACGCCCTCCCAGTGCGCCCGGCGCATCTGCTGCGTGGCCGCGTCCACCTTCGGCAGGTCGGCACGGATCCCGCTCGTGTCGTCTTCCTCGTTTTCCAGCCGCTGCTGCAGGCGCCATTGCCATTCATCGGTATAGATGGCGCGCAGGCGGGCATCGGCCGTTGCGGGGGCGGTCGATGGTGCGGCAGTCGGTGCAGCAGTCGGAGCGGCAGTCGATGCTGCGGCGATCGCTTGTGCGAAAGTCACGGGCGTGGTGGCGAACAGGCAGGCGGCAAGCGCCGCGCCGGGCTTCATCATGGGTGGTCCTTGTCGGTTGCATTCAGGTGGTCGCTGGCCATGGCCGTGCTGAGGAACAGCTTGCCGTTCAGGTTGTCGAGCAGCGTGCTGGCGCGCAGCCGGTCCATCACGGGGCCCTTCACCTCGGCCAGGTGCAGGCCGATGCCGCGCGCCTTCAGGCTGGCATTGAGTTCGGCCAGCGCGAACAGCGCCGTGGTATCGATCGAGCTGACCGCCAGCATCGTCAGCACCAGGTGGCGGGTGGCGGGATGGGCGCGCAGTTCGTCCTCGATCCGTTCGTTGACGGCTTCCACGTTGCCGAAAAACAGGTTGGCATCGATGCGCAGGATCAGCACCGATTCGGAACGGGTCGCGGCGTAGCGGTCGACATTGCGGAAATGCTCGGTGCCGGGAATGCGCCCCAGCACGGCGATGTGGGGCCGGCTGGCGCGCCATATCAGCGTGCCCATCGACAGCACCACGCCGACGATGACGCCCGCCTCCACGCCGAGTGCCAGCACGCCCACGCACGTGACCAGCCAGGCCAGCGCATCGCCGCGGTCGTAATGCCAGGCGGTCTTCAGGGTATCGAGTTCGAGCAGGCCGAGCACGGCCACGATGATGGTGGCCGCCAGGGTGGGCAACGGCAGCAGCGCCAGCCACCCGGTCGGCAGCATCAGCGCGGTGGCCAGCAGGATCGCCGAGATGACGCTGGCCAGCGGTGTGTTGGCGCCGGCGGCGAAATTGACGGCGGAGCGCGACAGGCTGCCCGTGACGGGAAACGCGCCGGACACCATGCCGGCCACATTGGCGGCGCCGAGGCCCACCAGCTCGCGGTTCGACACAAGCTTTTCGCCGCGCTTCAACGCCAGCGTCTGCGCCGCGCTCATGCTCATCAGGAAAACCACGAAGCCGATCAGCAGTCCCGGCTGCAGCAGCTCGCGCCAGTGCGATGGCGACACGGCCAGGTTGAGCTGCGGCAGGCCCGATGGCACCGGCCCGGTCAGGCGGATGCCATGGGCGCCGTAGCCCGCCACGGCGGCGGTGGCGGCCAGCACCACCACCATCGGCGCCAGTTTCGACAGCACGTCCGCCGCGCCGGACGGCACGCCGATGCGCTTGAGCAGCCTGGCCAGGTGGCTGCGCGCCAGTAACAGGAGCACCAGCGATGCCACGCCGAGGATGGCGCTCGGCACGTGCGGGTGCTGCATGGGGCCGCCCAGCAGCGGCTTGACCTGGCCCCACGCGATCACCAGCGACGAGCCGACCGTGAAGCCGCTCATCACGGGCCGCGAAAAGAAATTGGCGAGAAAGCCCAGCCGCAGCAGGCCGCACAGCAGCAGGACCGCGCCGGCCACCAGCGCCAGCTGCGCCGCCAGCACCGCATGCAGGCCGGGCGCGCCGCCCGCCAGCGGTGCGATCGCGGCGCCCGTCATCAGCGACACGATCGCCGTCGGTCCCACCGATTGCGTCATGCTGCTGCCGAACAGCGCATAGACCACCGGCGGCAAGATGCTCGCATACAGCCCCGCCACCGGCGGCAGGCCCGCCACCAGCGCATACGCCATCCCCTGCGGCACCAGCATCATGGCCACGACGATCCCCGCGCCGATATCCCCGGGCAGCGCCGCACGGCGGTAATGTCTGAGCCAGTCCAGCATGGCGAGGAAACCTGTCATATCGTGTAAAGGCGCAAGCCTATCATGGCAGAGCTGGTGTCCACCATGGGCAGGCGGCCGGCGCCCCTCGCGCTCTCGGGAAACATCTCGGAATTATCGGAGCCTGTCACCGTTTTTCGGGAAACATTGCAAAACAAACGGTGCCAGTCACCGTTTTTGCGGAAACATTGCTGGATAAATGGTGACTGTCGCCGTTTTTCCGGGGCCTTTTCCGGTGCGCCGCAGGATGCCGGTGCCCGCATCTGTGCGCAAGCGCACTGAGGGCGGCACCGGAGGCGCCAATACTGTTCGCTCGAACTTCGGGAGAACAGTCAAATGAGCAATTCGGAAAACAAGGCGCAGGACGTCGGCAACCTGCAGCGCGAGATCCAGCAGCAGCAGGACAGCAAGGATGCGGCGAAGTCGCAGGGCGGCAGCGAACAGAAGGAAGAACAGGCGGTGCAGGCGGGAACCCACGAGTTCCCGGAAACCCCGCTGCCCGACCAGCACCTCGACAAGCCGGGCATCGAAGCCGAGATGGAACTGAAGCCGCAATTCCTGGCCCCAGGCTACAAGGGCAGCGGCAAGCTGGAAGGCATGAGCGCGATCGTGACGGGCGGCGATTCGGGCATCGGCCGCGCGGTGGCCGTGCTGTATGCACGCGAAGGCGCCGACGTGGCGCTGGTCTACCTGCCCGACGAGCAGCAGGATGCCGAGGAAACGCAGCGCCACATCGAGGCCGAAGGCAAGCGCGCGCTGCTGATCCCCGGCGATGTGCGCGAATTCGATTTCTGCCGCCGCGCGGTGGAAGAGACCGTGAAGGCATTCGGCAAGCTCGATATCCTCGTCAACAATGCCGCCTTCCAGGAACATGCCGACTCGCTCGAAGACATCACCGAAGAGCGCTTCGACCTGACGATGAAGACCAATATCTACGGCTACTTCCACATGGCCAAGGCGGCGCTGCCGCACCTGAAGCAAGGCGCGTCGATCATCAACACCGGCTCCGTGGTGGGCCTGCGCGGTTCCTCCAAGCTGCTCGACTATTCATCGACCAAGGGTGCGATCCACGCCTTCACGATGTCGCTGGCGTCGAACCTGATCGAGAAAGGCATCCGCGTCAACGCGGTGGCGCCGGGCCCGGTGTGGACGCCGCTGAACCCGGCCGACCAGACGCCGGACAAGATCAAGGAATTCGGCGCCAGTACCGACATGAAACGCCCCGCCCAACCCGAGGAACTGTCGCCCGCCTACGTGTTCCTGGCGTCGCCAGCCACCGCCAGCTACATCAGCGGCATCGTGCTGCCGGTCACCGGCAGCGTCGGCTAGGAGCACCGCCATGGCCCGCTCGCTCTGGAAAGGCGCCATCAGCTTCGGCCTGGTCCACATCCCGGTCGACTTGTATTCGGCCGTGAAGCAGAACGAGCTGGACCTGACCATGCTCGACAAGCGCGACTTCTCGCCCATCGGCTTCAAGCGCTACAACAAGGGCAACAACAAGGAAGTCGCGTGGGACAACATCATCAAGGGCTATGAATACACGTCCGGCGAATACGTGGTGCTGTCCGACGAAGACCTGAAGCGCGCCAACGTGAAGGCCACGCAGACGATCGACATCCTCGCCTTCGTCAACGCCGAGGACGTACCGCTGACGTACTACGAAACGCCCTACTACCTGGCGCCGGGCCGCGGCGGCGCCAAGGTGTATGCGCTGCTGCGCGAAACCTTGCGCCGCGCCGGCCGCATCGGCATCGCCACGGTGGTGATCCGCACCAAGCAGCACCTGTGCGCGCTGGTGGCCAGCGAGGACGGCATCATCATGAACACGCTGCGCTATGCCGACGAGATCCGCGATACCGAGGGCCTCGACCTGCCCGCCAAGGGCCTGAAGGGGGTGGGCATCTCGGACAAGGAACTCAAGATGGCCCTGTCGCTGGTGGAAGGCATGAGCGAGGAATGGGACCCCAGCCTGTACCACGACACGTACAAGGAAGACGTGCTGGCGCTGGTCGAGAAGAAGGTCAAGGCCGGCCAGACCAAGTCGATCACGATGCCGTCGAAGGAAACCGAAGTGAAACCGTCCACCAACGTCATCGACCTGGTGGCCCTGCTCAAGCAATCGCTGGGCAACCGGCCCGGCAAGGGCAAGGCCGCGGCGGCCGACGACGACGAGGACGACACTGTCGAGGAGCAGGACGACGAGGAAGCGGCTCCGGCCAAACCGGCCAAGAAATCCGCGCCGCGTTCGTCCAGCGCCCGTTCGGGCGCGGCAGCGAAGTCCGCGGCGGCGAAACCGGCGGCGGTGAAGTCCGGCGCCGCCAAGGCTGCCGCGTCGAAGCCGGCGGCACCGAAGAAAACGGCGGCGAAGTCCGGCGCCGCGCCGCGCCGCAAGGCGGCATGACCCGCCAGGCGTGACCGGTTCCCTGCCGGCCTGGCGCTGCTGCACGTTCCAGCGCTGGAATACGTACCAACGTTGAAATGCGTACTAGCGCTGGAACACGTACGTCAGGCCGACCGTCGCGAACCGGCGGCGGCCGGCGCTATCGTGCAGCTCCCCGTAGCCGGCATCGAGATCGAGCACGTCGTCCACCAGCGTCCAGCGCGTGCCCGCCTGCCAGCCGCGGCTCGCTCCCCGTTCGCCGAAGGTCTCAACCGACAAGCCGCCGCGCCCATGCGAGGCTTCGATTGCCGCGGCCCAGGTGCCCGCACGCTGGTGCGACATGCCATGCCGGATGACGCCGGCATTCACATGCGCATGTGCCCACGCTGCCAGCGGCACGCTGACTATGAGGTTGACGGTCTGGTCCCTGGACGTTTCCGGCCCGGCGATGCGCTGTTCCGACAGCGAAGCGCCGACGCCGACGCCGTCGTCCGACAGCGGCCGGAATACGGTCTTCGCACCGATGACGATGGCACGGTGGTACGCGTCGCCGCTGCGCACATTGCCGACACCGACGCCGGCCTCCCAGTTCTCGGCCACGTTGCAGGTCGGTGCAAGCCAGCGCTGGCCAGGCCCGCGGCTGGCCGATGCCTCGATCTGACAATCGCCCGGCGCCAGCACGGCGGCATCGTCGGTCACGAGCGGGCGCCCGGCCTGCACGGCCGGCGGCAACAACAAAAGGGACATGGCGGCGCACAGCCGCGCGAATCGGTTGGACATTGAATGAGCAATGAAAACGTGGACAGCGACCGGCGGTCGCGCGATTCGGGCAGGGGTGGGGGCCGAAGGATTGCACCATGATAGTGCTTTTCGGCAATATAACAGGATTGCCGGAGGATTGCACGCCTTGGGCTTTCTCTGTGGCAATGCTACCACGGCGGCCCCTGGTCGACCAGCAGCCGGCGAAGCATTGCCTTCCTGAAATCGGGCGCCGTCCGGGCGGGCGTCGCAAGGCGTGTCAATGTCCTTGTCACCTGCGTGCGAAAAAATCGGCCAGCCTGTCACAACCCTCGGCGCAGCGCCGTCTTATGACTGAAAGCGGCGCACCGTGTGCCGCCAACCAGGAGATCACCATCATGTCCAAGGCACGTATTCCCTTCTATTCACTCGCCCCGCAAGGCTTGCAGGCGATGATCGCGCTGTCCCAGGCCGCCAAGGCCAGCTCGCTGGGCGAGCGCATCGTCGAACTGGTCAACCTGCGCGTCTCGCAGGTCAACGGCTGCGGCGTCTGCGTCGACATGCACTGGCGCGACCTGGTGCGCCAGGGCGCCGATCCGCGCCACCTGAACACCGTGGCCGCGTGGCGCGAATCGCCGTTCTTCGATGCCCGCGAACGGGCCGCGCTGCGCTGGGCGGACGCGCTGAACGCCCTGCCCCACCGCGACGACACCGATGCCGCCTACGGCGAGCTGCGCGAGCATTTCAATGAAACGCAGGTCGCCGAACTGGGTTACGCGATCGCCGTGATCCGCGGCTGGAACGTGATCAACCTGTCGCTGCGCAGCCCGATCCCCGTCAACCCGCCGCCGGGCATGTAAGCAAGGCGGCCGTTCCAGCCGTTCCAGCCGCCCTTGCCGGCCTTGCCCGGCGCCGCTACAGTACCGGCCATGATGCAACATGACATGGTGACCGCGGCCGATGCGGTGGCGGCGCTGGCCACGATCGGCGACCTGGCGATGGGCCAGCCGCCCGGTCATTCGGTGCGCGTGGCGCAGCTGGCCGGACGCGTGGCCGAAGCGGATGGCGCGGCGCCGGACGCCATCGCGACGGCACGGCTGGTGGCGCTGCTGCGCTGGTCGGGCAGCACCGCCACCGCCCCCGGCTTCGCCGCGCTGCTGGGCGACGACGTGGGCGGCCGCGGCGCGATGCTGGCCCGCATGCTGCCGGCCGGCCACCGGCTGACGTTCCTCAATGCGCTGCCGCTGGCACGCGTGCACTGCGAGGTGGCAGGCGACATCGCCCGTACGCTGGGCTTGTCCTTCGCCGCCGAGGGAGCGCTGCGGCACCTGTTCGAACACGCCAGCGGCAACGGCCTGCCGGCACGGCTGCACGGCGACGCGGTGCCCGCCACCGTCTTCCACGTGGCGCTGGCCGGCGACCTCGATGTCCTGACCCGCGCGCATGGGCTTCCCGCGGCCTTGCGTGTGACCGGCCGGCTGGCCGGCCGCAAATATCCGGCGCACCTGGTACAAATCATGACGCCGCATGCGCGCGACTGGCTCGATTCGGTCGATGCCCCCGCACCACTGTTCCCGGTCGACGGCAACGTATCGCTTGCGCTGGTGGCGGACGTGCTGGAACTGAAGCTGCCGTGGCTGGCGGGCCATGCGCGCCGCGTGGCCGCCATCGCGCGCGACGCCGCGGCGCTATCCGGCCTGCCCGCGGCGGAGCAGCGTTCCCTGGAGCGCGCCGCACTGCTCCACGGCGCCGGCCGCGCGGCCATTCCCTGCATGGTGTGGAACCGCCCCGGCCTGCTGCGCAAGGCCGAACGGGAACAGGTGCGCCGCGTGCCCTACTGGACCGTGCGCTTGGCGGACCGGGTGCCGGCCTTGGCCGACGAAGCGCACCTCGCCGCCCATGCCTATGAACGCCTGGACGGCAGCGGCTATTTCCGCGGCCTGACGGCGCAGGCGCTGACGCCCGCCCACCGGTTGCTGGCCGCCGCGGCCGCGTGGACGGCCCTGCGCGCGCCGCGGCCCTGGCGCGCGCCGTACGAACCGGCCGCCGCCACCGCGCTGCTGGCGGCACAGGCCGGACGCTTCGACAGGCGCGCCGTCGAAGCGGTGATCGCCGCCGCGGCCAGGCTGCCCGCCACGCGGCGCGCCGGCCCCCTGTCCGAACGCGAAGCGGATGTGCTGCGGCGCTTCGGCACCGGTGACAGCCTCGCGAACGTCGCGCGCGCGCTGCGCATCAGCACCGGCGCCGTGCGCACGCATCTCGACACTATCTACGGCACGCTGGGCTGTGCATCGCGCCCGGCCGCGATGCTGAAAGCGCTGGCGCTGGGCCTTGTCTAGCCCGCGCCCCCGCGTGCCACCCATCGCTCGACCAGGAAATCCGTCAGCGCCCGCGCGGCGGGCCCCATCGGCCGCGACGGCGCCATCGCGTACACGCCGCTTTCCTTGCCGGTCCATCCGGGCAGCACCTGCACGAGGCGGCCGGCGCGCAGGTCTTCCTCCAGGCTGACGGCGGAGCGGAAGCAGATGCCCATGCCATCGACGGCCAGCCGGTGCACAGCATCGCCGTTGTCCGAGCGCACGCGCCCGCGCGGACGCACCGCCCGTTCGCCGCCGGCGCCCTGCAGCTTCCACACTTCGCCGTCGTGGTTGACGGTCGACACGAGGCATTCGTGCGCTTCCAGTTCCGCCACGCCGGCCGGCGTGCCGCGCCGCGCCAGGTAGTCCGGCGACGCGGCCAGGATGCGCCGGTTCGGCAGCAGCTTGCGGGCCACCAGCGTGGAATCGTCCAGCCGGCCGATGCGGATCGCCACGTGGACGCGCTCGGCCACGATATCGACCAGCCGGTCGGTGATCAGCAGGTCCAGGCGCACCTGCGGAAAGCGGCCCAGGAACGCCGCCAGGTGCGGCACCACGTGGCTGCGCCCGAAGGCCACCGGTGCACTCACGCGCAGCGTGCCTTGTGGCTCGGCCGCCTGCTGGGCCGCGCGTTCGCAGGCGCCGTGCAGTTGCGCCAGGGCGGCGGCGCTGTCGGCATGGAAGCGCTGCCCCGCCTCCGTCAGCGACATGGCGCGGGTGGTGCGGTTCAGCAGGCGCACCCCAAGCTCCCCTTCCAGTGCCTTGACCAGCCGGCTGACGGACGATGGCGTCATGTCCAATACCGTGGCCGCGCGCGCGAAGCCACCCTGTTCCACCACCGCGCTGAAGGCTTCCACCAGGTTGAAGGGCACCCGTTGCATTACGTCTCCCCAGGAATGAATCTATGTGATTTCCCGCTATTATCGCTGCGCGGCGCCATCCATAAAATAGGCGTTTTGCCAAGGAGAGCCGATGGATACGCTGAAGATGGATGCGCCGCCGATGGGAGATCCGGAGATCGCCGCGCTGCCGATGGATGCCCGCTTCCGGGCGCTGCACCGCCAGCCCCGGCCGCTGGTGCTCACCAACGCCTGGGATGCGGGCAGTGCGCGGCTGGTCGCCAGCCAGGGCGCGGCGGCCATCGCCACCACCAGCGCCGGCGTGGCGTGGTCGCTGGGCTACCGGGATGGCGACCTGCTGCCGCTCGACGAGCACGTGGCCTGCGTGCGCCGCATCCGCCGCGTGATCGACGTGCCACTCAGCGTCGACATCGAGAGCGGCTATTCGGAGGACCCGGCGGCCGTGGGCGCCGCGGTGGCGCGCTTCGTCGATGCGGGCGCGGTGGGCATCAACCTGCAGGATGGTTCGGCGCCGCCGGCCCTGCTGTGCCGGAAGATCGCCGCGGCGCGCGCCGCCGCGCTGGGCGCCGGCGTGGACCTGTACATCAATATCCGCTGCGACGTGTTCGCGCGGCAGCTGGCCCCGGCCGCCGCGCGGGTCGGCGAGACGCTGCAGCGGGCCCGCCTGTACCGCGAAGCCGGCGCGGACGGGCTGTTCCCGCTGGCCGTGGCCGACCCGGCCGAGATCGCGGCGCTGGCCGCGGGCACCGATCTGCTGTTGAACGTGATCGCCTGGCCCGGCCTGCCGCCGGTGGCGCAACTGGCGGCGCTGGGGGTGCGGCGCGTCAGCACCGGCTCGTGGCTGCCGCAGGCGATGTGGGCGCACGCCGCGCGCCTGGCGCGGGAGTTCGCTACGCACGGCGGCTCGCAGGCACTGGTGGACAAAGCAGAGGCCTACGGCACCGTCAACGCCCTGCTGCCGGCACCGGATCAGGCGGGCTTGTAGCCCATCTGCTTCATCGCCTTGGTCAGCGTGACGGCACTCTTCGCGTAGTCGGCCCACGGCTCGTTGCCGTGGTCCAGGCGGGTATGGACGGTGGCCACGGTCCACTGGTCGCCGCTCTTCAGGTGTTCCAGCTCGCTCCAGGCGACGGGCACCGAGATGCCCATGCCGGGCCGCGCGCGGGCCGACCATGCGGCGGCCGTGGTGGCGCCGCGGCCGTTGCGCAGGTAATCGATGAAGATCTTGCCGACCCGGTTCTTCGGCCCGCTCTTGAAGGCGAAACGGTCCGGCAGCGTGCGCGACATGTGTTCGACGATGAAGCTGGAAAAGCCCTTCACCGCATCCCACCCGTGCTGGGGCTTCAGCGGCACGACCACGTGCAGGCCCTTGCCGCCGCTGGTCTTCAGGAAGGCCGGCAAGCCCAGTTGCTCGAGGAAGGCGCGCATCAGCTGCGCCGCTTCCTGGATCTGCTGCCACGACACGCCCTGGCCGGGGTCGAGGTCGAACACCATCCGGTTCGGCTTTTCATAGGTCTTCGCGAACGCGTTCTGGGTGTGGAACTCGACGACGTTCCACTGCGCGCACGACAGCAGGCCCTGCACGCTGGGCACCTCGAGCATCGTCGGATGATCCGGGTCCAGCTCCTGCGGCAGCTGCTTCACGCCGGGAAGCTTGCCTACCTCGGAATGCTTCTGGAAGAACAGCTCGCCGCCGACGCCGGCCGGGGCGCGCACCAGCGCCAGCGGCCGGCCCTTCAGATGCTCCAGCATCAGTTCCGACACCAGCGCGTAGTAGCGCACCAGGCCGATCTTGGTCATGCCGCTGACCGGATCGATCAGGCGGTCGGCGTTGGTCACCTTCAGCGTGGCGGGAAGCTTGCTGTCCACGTCCGATTCGCTCACCGGGTCCGGCTTGGCCCTGGCACCGGGCTTTGCATTGGTCTTCCTTCCCGCGCCAGTCTTGCTTTCTGCTTGGGTTTGCATCACATCCTCCACGTGGACGGCCTGCTCGCGGCGAATGCTCGCCGCCTTCTTGTCCGTGCGCAGGCCGTGGAATACGGAATGGCGAATCGAGCCGCTGCCGGTCCATTCGCCGAACGTCACTTCGGCCACCAGGGTGGGCTTCACCCAGTGCGCCCGCTTTTCGATGGCCTTGGTGGGCGCGAAGGGATTGGTATCGCTGGCCACCTTCTTCAGTTTGGCGATGATGTCGCGCAGCGAGGTGTCGTTGAAGCCGGCGCCGACATTGCCGGCATAGTGCAGCTTGCCGGCGTCGTCGTAGTAGCCCAGCAGCAGCGAGCCGATGCCCACCCGCGAGCCCTTCGGATCGGTATAGCCGCCGATCACGAATTCCTGCCGCTGGGCGCACTTCAGCTTGATCCAGTCGCCCGAGCGGCGCGACGTGTACAGTGCGTCGCGCCGCTTGCCGATGATGCCCTCCAGGCCCATCCGGCATGCCGCGGCGACGATTTCCTCGGGCGGCGCGGCCAGTTCGGCGGAGAAGCGCACCTGGCCCTGGGCATCGCCGAGCACCGTCTGCAGCAGCTCGCGGCGCTGGGCCAGCGGCACGTCGCGCAGGTCGTGGCCATCCAGGTAGGGTGCATCGAAGATGAAGTACACGATGTTCCTGGTCTTCTCGCCATCGAAGGCCTGCTGCAGCAGGCCGAAATTGGGCCGGCCATTGGTATCGTGCACCACGATCTCGCCGTCGTACCAGCCATCGGGCAGCCGCATTTTTTCCAGCGTGGCGCGCAGCGGTTCCAGCTTGTGCGTCCAGTTGTTGCCGTTGCGGGTCCACAGCTCGATCGACGTCCCCTCGACGCGGGCCAGCAGCCGGTAGCCGTCGAACTTCAGTTCGAAGATCCAGTTTTCCGGGTCGGCTGGCGGCGCATCGACCAGCGTCGCCAGCTCGGGCGACAGGGTGGCCGGCAGTTGCACAGTCCCCAGCGGATCGGCGGCCTTGCCCTTTGCCTTGGTCTTGGCCGGCGCGGCCTTCGCCTCGGCCTTCTTCGCCACCGCCTTCTTCGCAGCAGTCTTGCCGGCCGCGCGCTTGCGCCCAGGCTTGCCCTGGTGCTCCTCGGCGGTACTCTCGGCTTCTTCCGCTTCCGGCGTCAGGCGTTCCGCGGTGGGCATGCCGAGCGCCTTCACGCTGTCGGGCATTTCATCGATGACGGAGAACTCGGCGGCGGGCCGCACGTACTCGTCGTTTTCCTTGATGAGCAGCCACGGTTCCTGCTTTTCGCCGGAGCGCCGCATGCGCACCAGCACCCAGCGGCCATGCATCTTGTGGCCGCGCAGTTCGAACTTCAGGTTGCCGTCGCGGTAGCCCTTGCGGGGATCGCCGATGGGATGCCAGGTGCCCTTGTCCCAGATGATCACCTTGCCCGCGCCGTACTGCTTTTCGGGGATCACCCCTTCGAAATCGTTGTACGAGATCGGATGGTCTTCCACGTGCACGGCCATGCGCTTGTCGTGGCTGTCGTAGCTGGGGCCCTTCGGCACGGCCCAGCTCTTCATCGTGCCGTCGAGTTCGAGGCGGAAATCGTAGTGCAGCCGCGTGGCCCAGTGCTTCTGGATCACGAACGTCAGCGCTTCCTGTCCTTCCTCGCCGCCTTCCGCGGGTTCCGGCGTGATCGAGAAGTTGCGCTTGGCCTTGTAGAGTTTGAGGGCGTCGGTCATGGCGATACTGTAGGCCCGCGCGCACCGCTCAATCGGTACGTCAGGTAACAGAAAAGGCGTAGAGAGTACGGATTTGTAACAGATGTAAAGCCCGTCAACGTGGTGCAATCGGGTGGCGTTTTCTGCCCAGTGACACCGATGACGCGTGTTGCACCGATGAGCAGGACAACCCAGCAGACAAGGACTTCACCATGAAAAAAGTACTCGTATCCAAAGCAGCCGCCACCCTGATCGCCACCCTGTTCGCCGGCGCGGCGTTCGCCCAGTCCACGGCCCCTGCCACGGCGCCGGCCGCCGCGGCGCATGCCGAAGCAGCACACGCGAAGGAAGTGGCGAAAGAGCAGAAGGATGTCGCCAAGGCCGAGGCCAAGGAGTCCAAGGAAGTCGCCAAGGCCGATGCCAAGGTCGCCAAGGAAAAGGCCGAGGCGAACAAGGATGTCGCCGAAGCCAAGGCCGATGCCAAGGTGAAGAAGGCCAAGGCACAGGAAAAGACCGCCAAGGAGAAGGCCGAAGCCAAGGAAGATGCCCACGCCAACCTGACGCACGCGCCGCAGACGAAATAACAGTAAACCGTAGCTACTCTCAGAGCATATAACGGCAACACGAGCGGACCACACAAACTACAACGGCTCCCTTGCCCGTGCCTCGCGCACGGGCTTTTTTCGTTGTGCGTTCCGCTCGCTGGGCGCATGCGGTGTCCGCTTGCCCTGCTCGCTGGCGCGCCATCGGAAGAACCGGTGACAGGCTCCGATTCCGGAAAAACCGGTGACAGGCTCCGATTCTGCTGCAATGTTCTCTGGAAGACGGACGCTGCCGCAGTCCGTTACCGTTTCTGTTCTTCCGCCAGTTGCTTGTCCAGGCGCTGGCGGGCCCGTTCCGCATACTGCCGGCAGGCGCCGGTATCGATGAACGCCGCGTTGCCGCGCTGCGCCACCTGTGCCTTGCGCTCCCATAGCCCGGCGAATTCCGGGTGGGCGGAGACCAGCACGTCGCACTTCAAGCCCGCGATCGTCGCGATCGACGCTTCCAGCTGCCGGCGCGCATCCGGCCAGCGCGCATCGCCGCCGTAGCGGAAGCCATTCGAGCCGAAGGCGTTCAGGCTGTCCGCGTAGACCATGTTCGCGGTGCGGCCGTTCTCTGTCGATTGCCACGTCCACGACACGCCGCCCGGCGTGTGACCCGGCGTGTAGTGTGCGGTGATCGACAGCGGACCGACGGTGACGGTATCGCCATCCCGCACTGCGCGGGTGTTCGCGACGGGTGACATGCCGGACAGGCTGCCGAACTGCGGGTCGGCAGGGTTGGGCTTGCCCGTCTTCATGACCGCCGTGCTGACGGCGCTGCCGATGACGGTGGCCCCCGTCATTTCCTGCAAGCGGGCCGCGCCGCCCACGTGGTCGCCGTGCTCGTGCGACGTCAGGATGTACTTGACGTCTTCCACCTTGAAGCCCAGCTGGCGAATGCTGGCGGCGATGGCGTCCGGGGACTTCGTCGTGCCCGCATCGATCAGGATATGGCCGGCGGGCGACGTCACCAGCACGGCGCCGACGCCTTTCGGGCCGACGTAGTGGGTATTGCCGTAAAGGGTGAACGGGGCTTGCGGCTCGTCCCAGTCGCCGCCATGGGCGAGGGTTGTCATGCCGAGGCAGGCGATGGCGATCAGTGTGTGTTTCATGTTTTCCGGTCGGGTTGAATGGACCATGCCATTCTAGGGACCGGATGGGCCGATGGCCACGGCGGTGGCCCCATCGAAGGGACCTTTCATCCCACCGCATGGAAGATCGGGTAGCCGCCGCGCCGCCGCGGCCGAGGCTTACTCGCGCTGCAACGCGTTGCGCAGCAGCGACGTGACGCCGACGGTCACGCCGAACAGCGCGCCGATGCCGCCCCATCTGGCGGCTTCACCGGAAAATGCTCCCGCGGCGGACAAGTCGAGGGCCAGTCCGGCGAGCCCGCCCATCACACCGGCGATGATCCACCAGGCTCGTCTGCCGGGAGCGGCGAAAGTCATATGCTGAGTCATGTGTTCTCCTTGCGATGGCGCGCCGGCAAACTGGTTAATGGCTCCGGTGCGAGGTTGGCGACAGGGGGCGGGATGCCGGGCAGACGCTGGTTCGCCTGACGGGCATCCCTCGCTTCCATGCAGACCGGCACGTTGGTGACCGATGCCTGCGCCGGTGCACGTGCGTCGATCTTCGCATGGGCGATGGATTTTGTTCAAGCGCGTGACGGCCGTTGAAACATCCACACAACGCACCGGCACGGACCGGGCCATGCACGACCCGGAAAGCCGAACGCGGGCGCCGCCGGAGCCATTCAACTTGCGATGTACAAGCCGGCATGCTGCTGCGAATTCCGGTCGCCGCGCCGGTAGCTGCGAAACAGCCTGTTGCCCGCCGCGTCGCGCGCACAGCACGTGCAGCCGCCGACATGATCGATCGCCGCCACGCCAGCCTGGCGCAGCTGCTCATGCGCGACGGCACGCAGGTTCAGGTGGCGCGGGCGCGGCAACAGCTCGGCCGGGGGTATGCTCACGAAGCGCCGCGCGAACTGCTGCGCCAGCTCTTCGCTGACTTCATAGCACGCCGCGCAGATCGTCGGCCCGATCGCCGCGACCCAGTCCGTCCCGCCTCCCACCTCGGCCAGCACGCCGGGGATGATGCCATCGGCCAGGCCGCGCCACCCCGCGTGCACCGCCGCCACGTACGCGCCATCGCGCCGCGCCAGCAGCAGTGGCACGCAATCGGCGGTGATGATGGAGACCGGGATGCCCCGCCGCTGCGTGTGGAAAGCATCGGCCTCCCCTACCCGCTGGCGTTCCACCTCGATCCGCACGGCCCGCGTGCCGTGCACCTGCGTCTTCTGCGGCCGCGCTTCCCACACGGTCTGCAGCACGTGCGGCACCAGTTCGGCCTCCGTCCCGAAGCCATGGATGACATTTGGAATACTGCTGAGCAATGCGCTGGTAATCACGAGCTTCCCCTGGATATCGACGGCCGCATGATAGCGAAGAAATATTTCGGCAATACAGGCGCAGTACCGGATTTTACGAAAGTGTTGTAAAAAACATGGGGACTGTCCCTCCCGTGGGGACTGTCCCCCGTCTGTCCCTGGTGTGGTTTTGAGACCAGCTGGGCTGTACAAAAAATAAAAAACATGGGGACTGTCCCTCCCGTGGGGACTGTCCCCCGTCTGGGGGACTGTCCCTGGTGTGGTTTTGAGACCAGCTGGGCTGTACAAAAAAAACGGCGGCTCCGGGGGGAGCCGCCGCAAGGGACTACGCGGGGTTACTCAGTTGCTTCTCGATGGCACGTTCAGTTGCTGGCCTGGGCGGTGCTGACAGGGGCGTCCCAGCCGCCGCCGAGCGAGCGGATCAGCGCGACGGTGGTGATGGCCCGGTCGCCGCGCAGTTGCACCGCGGTGCGTTCGACGGCGGCGAGGTTGCGCTGCGCGTCCAGCAGTTCGAGGTAGCTGGAACGGCCGGCGTCGTACAGCTTCTGCGCCAGGTCGGCGGAGCGCCGGGCGGCGACCACCGCCTCGTCGATCTGCGCCGTCTGGCCGGACAGGATGCGCAGTCCGGCCAGGTTGTCCTCGACCTCCGCAAATGCGGTCAAGACCGTCTGGCGGTACTGGCCCACGGATTCCTCCAGCACCGCTTCGCTGCGGGTGATGTTGGCCCGGTTGCGGCCGCCGTCGATGACGGGCATCGACAGCAGCGCGCCCAGCAGCCAGGAGCGGCTGCTCCAGCGGAACACGTCGGAAAACGCCGGGCCGACGCCGCCGCCGTCGGCGCTGATGGTCAGCGCCGGGAACATCGCCGAACGGGCCACGCCGATGCGGGCGTTGGAGGCTTCCATCGCGCGCTGGGCGGCGGCGATGTCCGGCCGGCGTTCCAGCAGCGACGATGGCAGGCCGCCTGGGATCGCCGGCAGCACGCCGCCTTCGGCCAGCGGGTTCTCGCTGGCGTTGAAGGAAGCCGCCGGTTTCCCCAGCAGCACTGCCAGCGAATGCTCGGCGGTGGTGCGCTGCCGCTGCAGGCCGATGGCCTCGGCGCGCGACGTCGCCAGTTCCGTCCTGGCACGGGACAGGTCGAATTCGCCGATATCGCCCAGGTCGAAGCGGCGCTGGTTGACCTTGACGTTTTCCTCGCGCAGCCGGACCGTCTGCGCCACGGTCGCCAGTTCGGCGTCCGTGGCCCGCAGGCGGAACCAGGTCTGGGCCACGTCGGCCTGCAGCGACAGCAGCACGGAGCGGTAATTCGCTTCCACCGTCGCCGCGTCGTTGCGCGCGGCCGCCACGTTCGACGACACGCGGCCGAACAGGTCCACTTCATAGCTGGCAGTCAGCCGGGCGTTGTAGCTGGTGACCGGCGACATGCGCGTGCCTTGCGGCAGGCCCGCTTCCTGCGGGGCCTGCTGCGAGCGGTTGGCGCCGACGCCCACGCCGATCTGCGGAATGCGGTCCGCCTCGGCGATGCCGGCGATGGCGCGTGCCTGCTTCACCCGCGCGGCGGCGACGGTGAGGTTGGCGTTGTTGCGGATCGCCTCGGCCATCAGCTCGTTCAGGGCCGGGTCGTTGAACGCCAGCCACCATTCGCCGCGCGGCTGCTGCTCGGCCGGCTGCGCTTCCTTCCAGCGCGTGCCGTCGGCGGCCACCTTCACAGGGTCGGCAGGCTGCGCGGCCGACTGGTTTTCCTTGAAGGCCGCCGGCACCTCGACGGCGGGCTGCTTGAACTCCGGCGCGGCGCAGGCGCTCAGCACCAGCGCGGCGAGCAGCGACAGGACGGGGGCGCGGCCCCTGGCAATTACGTGGTTCATCCGTGGGTTCCTTCCATTTTCACCAGCGACACTTCTTCGTGCACCGGCTGTTTTTTCTGTTCCATGCGCTTGGCCAGCGTGCGCAGCAGGACGTAGAACACCGGCGTCAGGAACAGGCCGAAGAACGTCACGCCCAGCATGCCGGCAAACACGGCGACGCCCATCGCATGGCGCATCTCGGCACCCGCGCCACTGGAGAACACCAGCGGCAGCACGCCCATGATGAATGCGATCGACGTCATCAAAATGGGGCGCAGACGCAGGCGGCAAGCCTCCAGTGCGGCGTCGACGACGCTGCGCCCGTGATCTTCCAGTTCGCGAGCAAATTCGACGATCAGGATGGCGTTCTTCGACGCCAGCCCGACCAGCACGAACAGTGCGATCTGGGTAAAGATGTTGTTGTCGCCACCGGTCAGCTTCACGCCGATCAGCGCGCACAGGATCGACATCGGCACGATCAGGATCACCGCCAGCGGCAGGGTCCAGCTTTCGTACTGCGCGGCCAGCACCAGGAACACCAGCAGCACGCACAGCGGGAACACGAAGATCATCGTGTTGCCGGCCAGGATGTCCTGGTACGTCAGGTCGGTCCACTCATACGTGATCCCTTTCGGCAGCGTGTCGCGCAGGATCTGGTCCATGATCGCCTGCGCCTGGCCGGACGAAATGCCGGGTGCCGGGCCGCCGTTCAGGTCCGCCGCCACGTAGTTGTTGTAGCGCTGCACGCGGTCCGGGCCATACGTATCCTTGACGCGCATCAGCGACGACAGCGGAATCATCTCGCCCTTGTCGTTCTTCACCTTCAGCTGCGCGATCTGCTCGGGCTGCGAGCGGAACTGCGCATCGGCCTGCACGCGCACCTGGTAAGTACGGCCGAACTGGTTGAAGTCGTTCACGTACAGCGAGCCCAGGTTGATCTGCAAGGTCTGGTAGATGGTCTGCAGCGGCACGCCCAGCTGCTTCGCCTTCACGCGATCGACGTCGGCGAACAGTTGCGGCACGTTGATCTGGTAGCCGGAGAACACGCCCTGCAGACGCGGCTCCTGCCAGGCCTTGGCCTGCACCGCCTGCACCGCCTTGAACAGTTCGTCGTAGCCCAGGTTGCCCCGGTCTTCGATCATCAGCTTGAAGCCGCCCGTGGTACCCAGGCCGTTCACCGGCGGTGGCGGCAGCACCATCACGAACGCATCCTGCACGGCGCCCATGCGCTTGTTCATCTCGGCGGCGATCGCCTCGGCCGACTTGCTCTTGTCCTTGCGCTGGTCGAACGGCGCCAGGCCCAGGAACACGATGCCGGCGTTCGGCGCGTTGGTGAAGCCGTTGATCGACAGGCCCGGGAACGAGATCGAGTTCTCGACGCCCGGGATGCTTTCGGCGATCGTCGACATCTTGCGGATCACTTCATCGGTACGGTCCAGCGAGGCGGCATCCGGCAGCTGCGCGAAGCCGATCAGGTACTGCTTGTCCTGCGCCGGCACGAAGCCCGGCGGCACGGCCTTGAACATGAACAGGCCGGCGGCACCCAGCAGCGCATAGATCACCAGCGATGCACCCTTGTGGGCCAGCACGCCCTTCACGCCGTTCTCGTACTTGTGGGCCGAGCGGTTGAAGAACTTGTTGAACATGCGGAAGAAGCCGCCGAACACCTTGTCCATGCCGCGCGTCAGCGCGTCCTTCGGTTCGTGGTGGCCCTTCAGCAGCGCGGCGGACAGTGCCGGTGCCAGCGTCAGCGACGAGAAGGCCGAGATCACGGTGGAGATGGCGATGGTCAGCGCGAACTGGCGATAGAACTGGCCAGTCAGGCCCGACACGAACGCGATCGGCACGAACACGGCGCACAGCACCAGCGCGATGGCGATGATCGGGCCGGACACTTCCTTCATGGCCTGGATCGTCGCATCGCGCGGGGTCAGGCCGTTCTCGATGTTGCGCTCGACGTTTTCCACTACCACGATCGCATCGTCGACCACGATACCGATCGCCAGCACGAGGCCGAACAGCGACAGCGTGTTGATCGAGAAGCCGAACATCATCATCACGGCGAAGGTGCCGACCACCGAGACCGGCACGGCCAGCAGCGGAATGATCGAAGCGCGCCAGGTCTGCAGGAAGATGATCACCACCAGGGCGACCAGGATCACCGCCTCGACCAGCGTATGGATCACGGAATCGATCGATTCACGCACGAACTGGGTGGGGTCGTAGACGATGCTGTATTCCACGCCTTGCGGGAAATCCTTCGACAGCCGCTCCATCGTCGCCCGCACGTCGGTCGACAGCTGCAGCGCGTTGGCGTTCGGCGCCTCGAAGATGGGGATCGCCACCGCCGACTTGTTGTTCAGCAGCGAGCGCAGCGCGTAGGAATTGGAGCCCATTTCCAAGCGTGCCAGGTCTCTCAGGCGCGTGACCGCGCCATCGGCACCGGCCTTGACGACGATGTCGCCGAATTCCTCGATGGTCGACAGACGGCCCTGCGTCTTCACGGTGAGCTGGAAGTCGGCATCCTTCGACGGGCCCTGGCCGATCACGCCGGCCGCGACCTGCACGTTCTGCTCGCGGATCGCATCGACCACTTCACCCGATGTCAGGCCGCGTGCCGCCACCTTCTGCGGATCGAGCCAGACGCGCATCGCATAGTCGCCGGAGCCGAACAGCTGCACTTCGCCCATGCCATGGATACGGGCCAGCTGGTCCTTGATGTTGAGCACCGCGTAATTGCGCAGGTACAGGTCGTCGTAGCGGCCGTCCGGAGAATTCAGGTGGACCACCATCGTCAGGTTCGGCGACGACTTCACGGTCGTCACACCGATCTGGCGCACTTCTTCCGGCAGGCGCGGCAGCGCACGCTGCACGCGGTTCTGCACGGCCGTTTCGGCCTGCTCGACGTTGGTGCCGATCGCGAACGTGACGGTCAGCTGCAGCGCGCCGTCGGAGGTGTTCTGCGACGACATGTACAGCATGTTCTCGACGCCGTTGATCTGTTCCTCGAGCGGCGCGGCAACGGTTTCGGCGATGATCTTCGGGTCGGCGCCCGGGTACTGGGCTCGCACCACCACCGATGGCGGCACCACGTCCGGGTACTCGGAGATGGGCAGCTTGAAGATCGAGATCAGGCCCGCGACGAACACGAGGATCGACAGCACGGCCGCGAAGATCGGTTTGTCGACAAAGAATCGTGAAAAGTTCATGGTTGTTCCTTGGTTTTAGCCAGGCGGCGCCTTACAGCGCGGCCACCTTGGCATCCTTCTTGTTGTCCTGCGCCTTGGCCACTTCCGCATCCATCGGCACGAGTTGCGGGGTGACGGGCGCGCCGGGGCGCACGCGCTGCAGGCCGTTGACGACGATCTTCTCGTTGACCTTCAGGCCTTCCTTCACGACACGCAGGCCATCGACGGTGGGGCCCAGTTTCACGGCGCGGTATTCGGCCTTGTTGTCGGCGCCCACCACGAACACGAACTTGCGGTTCTGGTCGGTGCCCACGGCGCGGTCGTTGATCAGCACCGCATTGCGGATGGCGCTGCCGCCGCCCAGCTGCACGCGGGCGAACAGGCCCGGCACCAGGGCGCGGTCCTTGTTGTCGAAGGTGGCGCGCATGCGCACGGAACCGGTCTGCGTATCGAGCTGGTTGTCGACGAATTCCAGCTTGCCTTCGTGCGGGAAGCCTTCCTCGTTGGCCAGGCCCACTTTCACGAGCACCGGCTCGCCCTTGTGGTTTTGCGCGCCCACACGCAGGTAGGTGTCTTCGTCGCCATCGAAGCTGGCGTAGATCTTGTCCATCGACACGACGGACGTCAGCACGGCGGAGGCATCGACCAGGTTGCCCAGCGTGATCTCGGCCTTCGACACGCGGCCATCGATCGGCGACGTCACGCGGGTGTACGACAGGTTCAGCTTGGCCGCTTCGGACTGGGCCTGCGCGGCGCGGGCGCTGGCTTCCAGTTCCTTCTGGCTTGATGCGCGTTCGTCGAATTCGCGCTGCGCGATGGCCTTGTCGGCTAGCAGGCGCTCGGCGCGGGTCAGTTCCAGGCGGGCCAGCTCGGCGCGGGCGCGGGCCGATGCGGCGGCGGCGGCGGCACGATCGGCTTCCGCCTGGTACGGGCGGGGATCGATCACGAACAGCACGTCGCCCTTCTTCACTTCGCTGCCCGGCTTGAAGTTCACGGCGGTGATGAAGCCGGAAACGCGCGAGCGGATTTCCACCCGGTCGATGGCTTCCAGGCGGCCGGAGAATTCCTGGGTTTCCGCCACCGGCTTTTCGATCACCAGCGCTGCGGAGATGGGCGGGCCGCCGGCAGCCGCGGGTGCTTCCGCCGTCTTGCCGGTGGCATCTTCGCAACCGGCCAGCGTGATCGCCAGGCCGGCAGCTGCCAGCGCCAGCACGATCGGTCGCGCAAATGCGGACAATGGTTTCGTGTTTTTCATTGTTAACCCCTTTTTGTATGAAAAATAGTAATAACCTAGCGTCACCGCCGTTCGCTCGCCAAAATTGGAGCAAAAGCGGGCCCACCACGCTCTTCAGCGCGTTTTTACTGAATTTTTACTGAATTTTTACTGTTAGTTACTGGAAATTGATCGTTTCACTATATCGCCAGCCCGACGATAAGTAAACGCTTTTATTTACATATACTTCAGGCTGGTGGGGTCTCCGTCCCATCGACACCGCGAATGAACGCGGCAATTTCAGTCAACGCAAAGACACAGGCGCAGTCGTTTCGCCCGCCCGGCTGTTCGAGCGGTGGCGGCGGCAACCGTTTGACGGTGGTGGTGATGCCGCACTTGATCAGTTTTGCCCCGTATTGTTCAGCCTCGTCGCGCAATGGATCGTCCTCGGCGGACAGGATCAGTGCCGGCGGCAGGTTCTTCAGCCGCGACGACTGCAGGGGCGACGCATACGGGTGGCTGCGATCGGCGGCGTTCGGCAGGTAGCCGCGGTAGCCGGCGGCGCAACTGTCGGCCACCTTGTCGGCGATCGCCGCCTTGTCGCGGCAAACCGGCATTTCCCGCATCGAGCAGGTGGACAGCGCCGGATCGAGCATCGGCATGATCAGCACCTGCCCGGCCAGCGGCGGCCCGCCCCGGTCGCGCGACATCAGCGAGACCACGGCGGCCAGGTTGGCACCCGCCTCGATGCCGGCCACCACCAGGCGCTTGCCGTTCCACGACAGTTTCGACTTGTTCTTCTTGGCCCACAGCAGCAGGGCATGGGCATCTTCCACGGCGGCAGGGAAGGGTTTCACGGACGCCAGCGTGTAGCCGGCCGACAGCGCCACCTGGGCGCGGTCCGCGCTGACCAGGTGCGCCAGGAAATCGTCCGCCTCGTCGATCGAGCCGCCCACGAAGCCGCCGCCATGGAAGAACACCACCAGCGTGTCGCGCTTCGTGGCCGGCGCTCCGGCCAGGTAAAGGCGCGCCGGCAGCGGGCCTGCGGCGCCGGCCACTTCCATGTCGCGCCGCACCAGATCGGCGGCCACCGGCACGATGCCCTGCATGTTGCTCATCGCGCCACCGCCTGCGGCGCATCGGCCAGCATGGCGCCGGTGCCGGCGCCGGAACGCACCTCGGCCATCAGCGCATGCAGGCCGCGCGCCTCGGCGCTCGCCGCCTGCGAGTAGGCGTCCGTGCTGACGATGCCGGCCATGGCCAGCGCATACAGGGCGATTGCCACGATGACGAGGATGTTCCGGAGTTCCATGATGAGCCTTTCGTTGAACTTGCCACCGCGGGTGCGCGGCGGATGTTTCTTTGATGCAGTGCAGTAATGATAGGCTTGAACTACAATCTGATAAATACGGCATTGACGAATTGATTGTTCATGGATCCGAACAATGACAGTTTCGTGACGGGTGCGCACCCCGATACTTGCCTTGCAATGGAATTGGCGTCCTTGGAGGGGAAACGTGAACAAATTACAGGCGATGGAAGTGTTCGTGCAGGTCGTGGACGCGGGCGGGTTTTCGCGCGCGGCCGACCTCATGCAGTTGCCCAAGGCCACTGTCTCCACCCTGATCCAGCAACTGGAAACATCACTTTCAGTCAAGTTGCTGCACCGGACCACGCGCCAGGTAAGCGTGACAGCCGACGGCGCCGCCTATTACGAACGCTGCCTGCGCATCCTGTCCGACGTGAAGGATGCGGAGGAATCGCTGTCGCGCACCCGCCTCTCGCCCAGCGGCCGGCTGCGGGTGGAGTCGCCGACCGGGCTGGCCAGCGAGATCCTGGTGCCCGCCCTGCCCGCGTTCTTCGAGCGCTACCCGGACATCCAGCTGGAACTGGGCAGCTCGGACCGCCCGGTGGATCTGATCGAGGAAGGCGTCGACTGCGCGGTGCGCGGCGGCGCGCTGGGCGACTCCACGCTGATCGCGCGGCGCATCGGCATCATCCACTTCGTCACCTGCGCCGCGCCGGCGTACCTGGCGAAGTACGGTGCGCCGCAGCACCCGCGCGAGCTGGAACGGCATCGCTGCGTGAACTATTTTTCGGCCAAGACGGGCAAGATCTATGACTGGGACTTCACCAAGGACGGCGAACGCATCCAGATCCCGATGCCCGGCGTGATCGCGCTGAATGACTCGAACGCGTATATCCAGGCGGGCCTGGCCGGCCTGGGTGTGATCCAGATGACCGATTACCTGCTGCTGGAGCACGTGCGCACCGGGCGCATGGTGCAACTGCTGTCCGACTGGACGACCGACCCGCTGCCGGTCCACATCGTGTATCCGCAGAACCGCCACCTGTCCGCCAAGGTGCGCGTATTCGTCGAGTGGGTCGCTGAACTGTTTGCCAACCACCCGGGCATGCGCGTGCGCAGTCCCGCCCATCCATTACAGGAGGCCGCTTGAATTCCGTTGCATCCCATTCCATCGTTTTCCTCGACCGCGACAGCGTGATCGCGGACGTGCGCCGCCCCGCCTTCGACCATGCCTGGGCCGAATACCCCGCCAGCACCGGGGCCGAGGCGGCCGAACGGCTGGCCGATGCGACGATCGCCATCACGAACAAGGTGCCGCTGCGCGCGGACACGCTGGCGCGGCTGCCGAAGCTGCGAATGATCGCGGTGGCCGCCACGGGCACCGACATCGTCGACCTGGCCGCCGCGCGCGAACGGGGCATCGTGGTGTCGAACATCCGCGGCTACGCCTTCGCGGCGGTGCCCGAGCACACCTTCGCGCTGATCCTGGCGCTGCGCCGCAACCTGGTTGCCTATCGCGCCGACGTGGAAGCGGGCAAATGGGAGGCGGCGCCGCGCTTCTGCCTGTTCGACCACCCGATCCGCGACCTGCATGGCAGCCGTCTTGGCCTGTTCGGCTACGGCGCCCTTGGCAGGCAGGTCGCGCAGATCGGCCGCGCGTTCGGCATGGAAATCGCCGTGCACACGCGCACGCCGGTGCAGGATGCGGACGTGGTCAACGTGGACTTCGACGAACTGCTGGCGACGTCGGACGTGCTGTCGCTGCATGCGCCGCTCACCGATGCCACCCGCAACATGCTCGGCGCCGCGGAACTGGCGCGCATGAAGCCGACGTCGCTGCTGATCAATACCGCCCGCGGCGGCCTGGTCGACGAAGCGGCGCTGGCCGATGCACTGGCGCGCGGCGTGATCGCCGGTGCCGGCTTCGACGTGCTGACGCAGGAACCGCCCGTGCCCGACAACCCGTTGCTGCGCCTGCGGCTGCCCAACTTCATCCTCACGCCGCACAACGCCTGGGCCAGCCACGAGGCGATGCAGGGGCTGGCGGACCAGCTGACCGGCAATATCGAAGCGTTCGCGCGGGGCGAACCGGTCAACCGGGTGGCATGACGGCACCGTGCGCGCCAGCGTGCCATGCCGGCGCCGGCCCGCGGGGTCGATGATGGGATGAAATGCCCGGCCGGCGGGTTCGGCGGCCATGGTGCGGCCCGGGTGCCGCGCCTACAATCGTTCCCGAACCAATCACCCTCGGGAGCCCCATGACCTTCACCCGCCGTACCCTGTTGCTCGCGGCCGCCGCCGCCCCTTTCGCGCCTTCGCTCGCGTTCTCCGCCCCCACCGGCTTTCTCGACGTCGAGCGCGACCTGCGCGGCCGCCTCGGCGTGGCCGTCATCGACACCGCCACCGGCAAGACCACCGGCCACCGCCTGGGTGAACGCTTCCCCATGTGCAGCACGTTCAAGTCGGTGCTGGCCGCCCAGGCGCTGGCGCGCGAGGCCCGCGAACCGGGCTTCCTCGCCCGCCGCCTGCGTTATGCAAAGGCCGACCTGGTAGCCCATTCGCCCATCACCGGCAAGCATGTCGACACCGGCATGACGGTGGCCGACCTGTGCGCGGCCACCGTGCAATACAGCGACAACACCGCCGCCAATGCGCTGATGAAGGAACTGGGTGGCCCGGCCGGCCTGACGGCGTTCATGCGCGGCCTTGGCGACACGCACTTCCGCCTGGACCGGTGGGAAACCGAACTCAATACCGCCATCCCGGGCGATGACCGCGACACGACGACGCCGTGGGCGATGGCGCGCACGCTGGAAAAACTGGTGATCGGCAACGCCCTGCCCGCGCCGCAGCGGCAGCAGCTGAAGGACTGGCTGCTGGGCAATACCACCGGCGGCAAGCGCATCCGCGCCGCGGTGCCGGCCGGCTGGCAGGTGGGCGACAAGACCGGCACGGGCTCATATGGCGTCACGAACGATATCGGCATCGTCTATCCGCCCGGCCGCGCGCCGCTGGTGGTCGTGATTTTCACGCACTTGGCGGAGAAGGATGGCGATAACCGCGAGGATATCGTGGTTGCCGCCGCGCGGGGGGCGCTGGGCCTGGGGGCCTGAGGGTTAGTGCGCTGACAAACCCTCTCTCGTGTTGTGAGCGCTACAAGATGGTGGGCTGAGCCATTGCAACCGGTTGAATCCGGAACTAATCTCCAACAGATGAGTGAGCACGCAAGCGAAAGAAAGGCCTGGTGAATGTCGGCCCGCCGTTCATAACGGATGCGCAGTCTGCGAAAACGATGGAGCCATCCGAGTGTGCGTTCAACGACCCAACGCCATTGGCCTAGCCTTTCGCGTGACTCGACGCAGTAACGTGCAACCCGAGCGGAGATTCCTTGCCGGCGCAGCCAGGCCCGATGCGCCCTCGAAGCGTACGCGCGATCAGCATGTAGCTGACCTGGCCGTTTCCTCGCCCGGCCCGACAGCCCTTTAACAGCTGGGATCGATTCTACGAGAGGGATGAGTAGGCGCGAGTCATGGACCTGAGCGCCCGTGATTTGAGCTACCAAGGGCAGGCCACGCTGATCGACTAGTAAATGGTGTTTGCAGCCGAGCTTGCCGCGATCGGTCGGATTCCGGCCAGTATGCTCACCACCAGCCAGTGCCGGTATGCTCGCTGCATCAATGCAAGCTCGATCCCACATGATCTAATCATACTCTCGAACGCGCCGCAGGACTGCCTCGTGGACACGCTGCCATACACCGGCTTGCATCCATTGGTGAAGGCGACGCCAGCACGTCATGCCGCTGCCGCACCTAAGCTCACGCGGCAGGTATTCCCAAGGTATTCCAGTTTTGAGAACAAACAGAATGCCCGTCAGGGCTGCACGATCGTTGATCCGCGGTCGCCCACCTTCGGCGAGCGACTGTGAGCAGGAAGATAAGCTTCTATAAGCGACCAAAGTCCGTCGGGGAGAAGTGCTTGGGCCATGGTAGCAGTCCGCCGGTAAAAACGGCCGTCATCTTATGCCCGGACTGCTGCCATGTGCGTCCGCTTCCGCCCCAGGCTGTGTAAAAACGCCGGCAGTGTAAACGAAACCAGTTCGGTAAACGTTGGGTGAGTATCTCATCAACCGGGGTGCAAGATGAAGCGTTTCATCGAAGGCGAAGACCGAGGACAGGGGACGTTGCTGCCTGAGCTGCTGGACGACTACGTGGCCGAGAACAATCCGGTTCGCGTGGTCGATGTATTTGTAGAAGAACTCGACTTGGGAAAACTCGGCTTCGGGCGTGTGCAGCCGGCCAGGACCGGACGACCGTCCTACCATCCAGCAGTACTGCTCAAGCTCTACATCTACGGCTACCTCAACCGCATTCAGTCGAGCCGGCGGCTCGAGCGTGAAGCGCAGCGTAATGTGGAACTGATGTGGCTGACGGGGCGGCTGACGCCGGACTTCAAAACGATTGCCAACTTCCGAAAGGACAACGGCAAGGCGATTCGCAATGTCTGCCGGCAGTTCATCGTACTGTGCCAGCAACTGGACCTGTTCGCCGATGCAATGGTCGCAATTGACGGCAGCAAGTTCAAGGCAGTCAACAGCAGTGATCGCAATTTCACGCAGGCCAAGCTCAAGCGCAGGATGGAAGAGATCGAGGCCAACATCGGTCGTTACCTGGCAGACCTGGACACGGCTGACAGGCAAGAACCGGCGACGAAACAAGCGCGCAGCACCCGGCTGAACGATAGAATCGCGGCGATGAAGTCGCAGATGGCTGTCCTTAAGGAAATCGAAGCGAAGCTGGAAGCGACTGGCGAAACGCAGATCTCGCTGACCGATCCGGATGCCCGTTCAATGATGACGCGAGGCTCGGGCATCGTCGGGTACAACGTCCAGACCGCGGTCGACGCCAAGCACCACCTGATCGTCGAGCACGAGGTAACCAATATCGGCAGCGACCGCGATCAACTGTCAGGGATGGCCAAGAAGGCCCGCACTGCAATCGGGACCAACACGCTAACTGCGATCGCTGATCGCGGCTACTTCAAAGGCGAGGAAGTCCTGGCATGCAGCCAAGCCGGCATCACTGCAGTAGTGCCAGCGACAAAGACGTCCAATGCCAAGGCCGACGGGCGATTCGACAAAGCCGATTTCGTCTACGATCGGGAGAAGAACGAGTACCGCTGCCCAGCTGGCCAATCCCTGATCTGGCGATTTTCCGGCGTTGAAAAGGGCATGACGCTTCATCGCTACTGGAGCTCGAACTGTAAGGCTTGCCCGCTCAAGGATAAGTGCACGCCGAGCCAGGAGCGCCGGGTGACGCGCTGGGAACACCAGGACGTGCTTGACGACATGCAGGAGCGTCTTGAACAAAATCCGGACGCCATGCGAATCCGGCGTTGCTCGGTCGAGCATCCCTTCGGGACGATCAAGTCATGGATGGGCGCCACGCATTTCCTGACAAAAGGACTTGAGCGTGTGAAGGCCGAGATGAGCCTGCACGTGCTCGCCTATAACTTGAAGCGCTTGATGACGTTACTTGGTGTCGATGGCATGATCGAAGCAGTCAGGGCATATGCCCTTTTACAGGCATTACAACGTGCGTTTGCAGCGGTTATCCTACTGGTCCAGTCGCCGAGCTCGAAAGATGGGAACAGCTCACGTAGCGCCCCATCAAACCGCAGAAATGCAGTGGCCGGGTGCAAACTGATCACCTCTATCCATTTCTGAGTTTTTACACAGCCTGGCCCCATTGCAGACGTTGAGGAACTAGACAGCCGAACCGCCAGGAAGCGTATTCCATCGCAGAGAAATAGCCAACTCCTCTGCTACAGCCTTCGCATTTTTCAGAAAATCTACAGCGGTTGTCGGCAACGGATAACGGCTGATAAGGTCAATACGCAGGGACTTTCCTTCTGCGGCGGGATATGCCTCGTGGATTTGACCGCTCTCGACAAAACCGAAGTAGGCGTTCAGCTTGCTTTGCAACGCAAGCAGATGGCCATGCTCATCGGACCAGTCCCACGAGTCGACGATCGACAGGACAACGCAGTCCGATGTGGTTTCGGTACCAACAGCGTCCACTACACTTATATTCTCAAGCCCCATTCGCCGCATCCGTTGTGATTTTGGCGACGATGTGTCGTCGTTTGTTACGACCGCTCTTGGCCGATCTCGGCCGCTAGACGCAGCATAGCAGCTTGCCGCGCCGAAATGGTCGGGAACTGTCACGACCGTCAGGTTCCACCCTATTGCAGACGTTAAATCACAGCGTCCTTATCGTTAGCCTTGTCTTCCGCAGGGTCTACTTCTGGCAGGCTAGCGGTCGAGATTGATCGGCAACCTTGATCACCACTTTGCCGAATGGTCCAGGCGCCAGATGCTCATAGGCTTGCTCGGCTTCGTCGAATGCATAGACCTTGTCGATGTCATGCTTGATGCCGTGCTTGTCGAGGAACGAGTCATTCGGTCGAACGAAGTGCGCGGTGCTACGGCGATGCCCCGGATGGTCGTCTGGCGGAAGATCTCGGGCATTATCCGCCTGCCGCGCAACCGGCACGCGGCGTTCCTCACGGATCATTGATCACGTGGCTTGATAGCGCTATCATTCAGATGGCACCCGCCATTTCATCCACAGCTGAAGGATCGATCCCATGACCATTTTCCGCTTCCGCCCGCACTGCTTTTCCCTGCTCGCCGCCATAGCAGTCTACTCTCTGGCAGTGCCCGCCGCCCACGCCGCCACGGACGCCGACTTGCCGACGCCCCGCGTGATCAACGGCGAGAGCCCGGCCACCGCCGCTAACATCCTGGCCGCCCGCCGCTATGCCGCGTTCTGGAACACCGGCAAGCCAGAATTCGCCGAGGCCGCGCTGGCCCCGAATTTCACAGACCGCACGCTGCCGGCGGGCCGCCCCCAAGGCCCGCAAGGTCCGATCAAGGCGTCGCAGGCGTTTCGCGCCGCCGTGCCGGACCTGCGCGCCGACTTGGAGGAAGTCGTCGCCGCCGGAAACCGTGTTGTCGTGCGACTGCATTTCACGGGCACGTTCACGGGCAAAATGGGCAAGGTGCAGGGCAAAGGCCAGAAGATCGATTTCCAGGCCATGGACCTTTACCAGGTCGTCGACGGCAAGATCACTGACAACTGGCACCTGGAAGACATCAACATGTTCAAGCAACTGGGCATGGTGAAGTAAGGCGCGAGGCGCCGCCGGCGGCGGATACGGCGTGGTAGTTCGTCGGGGTATGCCCGATCGGGCAGGGGCCCGCAGCGCTAACAATAAAGTTAGTCGAGGCAACGACTGCTTCCGCCCCAAAGCGGACTTTGGAGGAGCGATACATCGATTTAGGGTCGCAATATTATCAACCAAGTATCACTACGCTTTCCCACCAGACGATATTTCCTCCACCATTTTTTTGGCGAGTTTTAAAATGCTTTCGCTTGAGGCATAGACAATAGCTCGATTGCGTCCATACAAAACGGTAACTCGCAAATCACCGAGTGCCTCTAGCGTACGCTGGTAATAGGCGGCAAAAAGAGCTTTCTGTTCGAGTGGCGTTCTCTGAGCCTCCTCTTCCATCCAGTCCCAGTCCTCCCAAAACCCAGCGATATCACCCCTTGGCAAAAAGCGATAGAGATCGAAGGCATTTTGTAAATTGTTACAGTCAAGCTCTTTCCGTATCTCGTTCAACTTTTTAGCGACATCGACGTAATGCGCCTCGTACAGCATCGCGGACGCGACTGCACAAAGTGTTAAGGCAGCGTTAGTGCGGTCTTGAATGAAGTTGTTCATAGGCCGCCGGTATCCGATGGCACAAGTGAGCTGAAGCAAGCAAAGCCGACGTGGCGGCATGTCATTTCCGACAGTCCGCTACTAGCCGATAGCGGCCTGTCGTATTGCTAAAGTGTACGTGGTTGTTGCCCTCAGGACAAGCGGCAGGTTTTGTTAGGCGCTCTTAGCCGCGAGTAAGGTGGGTGGGTAAATCCCAGATCCCGACGGATGATGCTGGACAGCGCGCGGTAGCGAGGCTTGTCGGGAATCGGGTTTCCGACGCGGGCAGCGCGGGAAGCGGCAATAGAGCAATGTACGAGACGAAAGCAGCAGTGATCTGTTGTAAGCGGCTCGCTTTGTGGTTTTCTTTTTTGCTCAGTAGTTGAGCTCGATCCGGACCTTACGATCCGCGAGCGCCACCTTCACCGCCATGTCAACGGGTCTAAACTCGACTACACATAAGAATGGGTTGGCGCTCCAACTACCAATGCCGTTAGCCTGGTCACAGAATTGTCTATAGAGATCAGCAATGGCAGCGTGTACCTCAGCAAGTACATCAGCATCAGCGCGCGGTGGCGAGCGTTATCTGCTCGCTGAAGCAGGTAAAAGGGACTTTCGACGTGTTTACGGAGTAGTCTTGAGTCTTGTCGCTATCCCGATCGAATTTACTGATACTGGCGGATTTTGAAGGATTGATCGATACCGTCAGCCTGTGCAGGCCACTAACTTTAAGCCTCGTAAATTTTAGTGAGAGCTCGCACACAGCCAAATTGTTATATAAGGAAATCACATGCATCCTGCCGAGAAGTTTTATTCTCTTGTAACAGCAACGACTATCGCAATAATGTTTTTGTCGATTACGCTGATCGTCCCTCTTATTGTCGACCTATCGCCCTCGAGCAAAGCTCTCGGTAGCCTTGTCGCAATCCTAAGCTCGATTGGCGTATATCGTATCATAAGCCAAATAGCGGCGATGGTCATTCATAACGTTGTTTGGATGCGGAAGTGGATCTTTGGAGGTTCCTACCTGCACGGTACGTGGGTTGGATATTTTATCGGCCGAAATAACAATAAACGTTACACCGTGGAGCACTTCGATCAGGATCTTGATGGGATTATCATAAATGGGCAATCCCGTGACACCGAACAAAAACCACATGCTGAATGGACAAGTATTTCAGTATCTCTAGATAGGCGAACTGGAAGGCTGATCTATTCATACGCGTTAAATATACTTTCGCGGCAAGGAACTGCGATTGGCATAAATAATTCACAACTCGAGCGGACATCGCATAGAAGTAGCGCTAAAACCTTCGCCGGCCACACGCAAGATTTGGGCGAGCAATCTCGGCTGCAACTCACTGGAGTAAAAATTTCTGATGAACTATTGCCATGGAAATATGCATTTGAATGTGCAAGGAAAAAATTTCCTTAAGTTTTATGTTCGCCGCTGGATTTCTGAAATAAAACTAGCGCAGTTGCGTTTCCCATCAGTCAGACAACCGGCAAAATTGAACGAATATCGCACAAGCAATCGTCCACTCGTGAATCAAGTGCTCATCGCTCTGCTTTGCGGCGAATGCAATCCTTTGATAGGATCGGCAATCGGAAAATGCGAATGCCCGGCTAGCGCAGAACAATCGTGGCCACAATGCGAGGCCAACCTGAAAACGCGTCTCAGACATCTCGCACCCATGAGCGACTTTGCCTTGCCACCGTAAATAGTCTTCCTATAGTGAACGGATGCCAGCGGACTGGCCCGATGCGATCTGCCGTGGGTTCGGCGAACGACCCGCTGACCGATGCCGTGGCCACTCGCGCAAATGGCACACTCGACGCGTCCTGTGACCGCTTCGACCTGATGCGGGGCGGACATCCCGATTTTCACGAACACCTTCAACACGCATGCCGCCGCGCCGGCGGCTGAAAGGAGAACACACATGGACAAGCGACCCAGAATCGAGCAGCGCCAAGAGCGGCACTATGTAGGAACCCGGCAGGTCATGGCCATGCGCGACTTCGACCGGGAAATCCCCGCGATGCTGGCCATCGTGTCCGAATGGCTGGACGCCCACCATGTGCGCCCTGCGGGCCGGCCATTCCTGCGCTTCCACGTCATCGACATGCCGGAACGCATGGATGTGGAGCTCGGCATGCCGACGGAGCAGGCGCAGGACGCCGCGGGCCAGGTGGAAAGCCACCTGCTGCCCGCTGGTCGTTACGCCGCGATGGAGTACACAGGGGTGGAGAACGGCGTGGAGGCCAACACGCAGCTCCTCGACTGGATCGCCGCGCAGGGAGAGCAGCCCAACGCCCACGCATCGGAGAAAGGCGAGGTGTTCCAGGCGAGGTACGAAACCTTCCTGACCGATACCGAAGCCGAGCCGGACCAGCGCCGATGGTCGTTCGAAGTGGCCATCCAGGTGCGCGGCTGAGCGTACGCACGCTGCCGCAGCCACCGCGCGAGAGAGCGGCATCGGCCGGGATGGCACAGTCGAGCACGGAATCCGGAAACCAGGGGTACCGACGAAAAAAAGGGACCGGATTGCTCCGGTCCCTTCTTCACATCTGGTGCGGCTGGCAGGAATCGAACCCACGACCCCTTGGTTCGTAGCCAAGTACTCTATCCAGCTGAGCTACAGCCGCAAAAACTTCCAACTAAAACGTGTTACTTCCCGCAAGGCGACCCTTGCGGCGTGACGGACTTTCATCCATCGGCAAAACTGGTGCGGCTGGCAGGAATCGAACCCACGACCCCTTGGTTCGTAGCCAAGTACTCTATCCAGCTGAGCTACAGCCGCAAAACTTCTCACTAAACTACTTCCGCAAGGCGACCCTTGCGAAACGACGGACTTCCATCCATCGGTAAAACTGGTGCGGCTGGCAGGAATCGAACCCACGACCCCTTGGTTCGTAGCCAAGTACTCTATCCAGCTGAGCTACAGCCGCAAAAAACGCTTCAACTTCGACAATGCATATGCTTACTGCATTATAACAACCGGCGCAACGCCAAGCGCACGCCTGCTGTGATCTTTACTTCTCCCGCCGGCCTTTCGGCCGACGGTACAAAAATCTGGTGCGGCTGGCAGGAATCGAACCCACGACCCCTTGGTTCGTAGCCAAGTACTCTATCCAGCTGAGCTACAGCCGCAATTTGCTGCACCGGCATTTTACACAACTCATTACGGTTGGGAAAGCTTGATTTTTCGTACAGTGCAAACTCGTACGACGATCGCTTTCCACGTGCCGCAATGGCCTGGTCTTCCGCCGCCCTTCGCAGCGTTCGTTGCGAAGGAGGCAGGATTATAGGGAGAAGTTTTCCATTTGTCCAGCGCCAGGCAGGGCCGCCCCCGGCGGCGGTTTGGTGTAGCATGCCTCCACTTCACCACACAACCATGGAGACCCCTGCATGATTGCCTGCGCCACGAACAACCTGTCCTCGCTGGAAGTCGACTGGTCCCGTACCGACGTGGGCCATCCGGACGGCTGGCCGGTGACACTGCGCGTGGCGGCCGACCTCATGCTGAACTCGCCGCTGCCCACGCTGGTGATGTGGGGACGGCAGCAGGTCATGCTGCTCAATGGCGCCTACACGGCGTTGTCCGGCCTGCCCACGCAGCCGCCCGGTGGCCGCATCCCGGCGATGCAGCCATCCGCCTGGAGCTGGAACCCGGGTGCGCTGGAACAGGCCTGGCAGGGCGAGTCGCTGGCCTTTCCCGGCCAGGCTCTCCAGATGTGGCGCGCCGATGGTGTCAGCGAGCAGCGCTTCGACCTGTACTACACGCCGCTGCGCGATGCCGACGGCGCCGTGCTCGGTGTGCTGTGCACGCTGGCGCCGCCCAGCGCGGCGGCCGCGCCGGCTGCGTCGCGCGCGCTGAAGATGCTGGTCGTGGAAGACAATCTCGATGCGCAATACCTGGTTTGCGAAATGCTGCGCGCCATCGGCCACGAAGTCGACGCGGTGGCCGATGGCGAGCGCGCGCTGCAATACATCGACGAGCATGAGTACGACGTGCTGTTTACCGATGTCAGCCTGCCCGGCATCTCCGGGGTCGAGGCTGCCCGCCGTGCCGTGGCGCTGCGGCCGGGCCTGCATGTGATCTTTGCTTCCGGCTACAGCGGTACGCTGACGCAGCAACTCGACTTCCCCGCCGACGCGATCCAGAAACCGTACGATATCGAACAGCTGCAAGCCATCCTTGAACGCATCCCACGGACCTGACCGGCGCCGCGCCGATGGGCCAACGGTGCGGGCACAACGCGGGGCGCAGCGCTACAATCCGCAGCGGCGCCCGCACGGGCGGCCGGCAAAACCAATCCTCCTGAACCATCCACGATGATCCTCGCCAACGGCGCTGCCCCTTCCGAAGCCGATCTCCTGCGCGCCATGCTGGATGCGCAGGAAGAGTTGCGCCGCACCCGCGCCTGGACAAGCGACGTGCTGGACAGCATTGCCGACGGCCTGGCCATCGTCGACCGGGACTGGACGATCACCTACATCAACGCCCGCGCCGCGGGATTGCTGGGTACTGCCGAGGGTCCCGCCGTGGGTACCACTGAAGGTACCAATGAAGGTACCACTGAGCGCACCGCCAGCCTTGCCGGCCGCGACCTGTGGCAGGCCTTCCCCGGCTTGCCCGGCACCGCGCTGGAGACCTGGCTGCGCCAGGCCATGGCCGACCGCACTGCCGCCGCCTGCGAGCTGTTCTACGCGCCCTGCCGCCGCTGGCTGGAGGTGCGGGTATCGCCATCGCCGCAGGGTCTGACGTGCACGCTGCTCGATATCGACGGACGCAAGCGCGATGAACGGGCGCTGCGCGAAAGCAGCAACCGCCTGCAGGTGGCCATGGCCGCCGGCCGGCTGGGCGACTGGACCTGGGATGCCGCCACCGACATCGTCACGCTGGGCCGCCGCGCCGCCGAGATCTTCGAAGTGCCGGAGGGCACGCCGATCAGCTGGCATGCGCTGCAGGAACGCATCGTGCCGGCGGACCGCGACGCCGCGCGGCAGGTGTTCGTCGAGGCCTACCTGGCACAGCGCGACTTCGATATCGAATGCCGCATCGAGGCCGGTAACGGCACGGGCGGCACGCCGCGCTGGCTGTCCGTGGTCGGCCACGGCAACTACGGCGAGGGCGACCGCCTGCTCGGCATGACCGGCATGGTGCAGGACATCACGGCACGCCGCGCCGCCGAAGAGGCCCTGAAGGACAGCGAAGAGCAGTTGCGCGCGCTGGCCGACTCGATCCCGCAACTGGCCTGGATCGCCCACCACGATGGCCGCATGACCTGGTACAACCGCCGCTGGTTCGAGTACACGGGCCTGACGAGCGACGCCTTGCGCGGCGACGCCTGGAGCCAGGTCTACGACCCCGAGTGCATCCCCGCGATGACGCAGCACTGGAAGCGGGCCATCGAATCGGGCCGGCCGTTCGAGATGGAATTCCCGATCCGCGGCGTGGACGGCGAGTACCGCTGGTTCCTGACCCGTGCCAACCCGGTGCGCGGCGCCGACGGCCGCACGCTGCGCTGGTTCGGCACCAGCACCGACGTCGACCAGGTGAAGCGCGCGCAGGAAGCGCTGCGCGATGAAACGGCCGTGCTGGAACTGCTGAACAGTACCGGCAACGCGCTGGCCCGGCACCGCGACCTCCAGCCGCTGCTGCAGGAAGTCACCGATGCCGCCACGCGGATCAGCGGCGCGCGCTTCGGCGCCTTCATCTACAAGGGCGCGCGCGATGCCGCGGCCGGGGAAACGGAGGACGAAGGCCACGGCAGCGATGCGCTCACGCCGTTTACCCTGTCCGGCCGGGTGCCGCCGCTGTTCGACAACCTGACCCGGACCCATGCGGCTGCGCTGTTCGGCGAGACGCTGCGCGGCACGGCAATCACCCGCTGCGGCGATTTGCTGCGCCACCCGGAATGCGCGCCGGCGCTGCCGGCCGAACTCGCGGCGCTGCTGCGCAGCTACCTGGCGGCGCCCGTGATGTCGCGTGACGGCAGCGTCATCGGCACGCTGCTGTTCGGCCACCCCGAACCGGCCATGTTCAGCGAGCGCACCGAGCGCATCATCGGCGGCATCGCCGCCCAGGCCGGCGTGGCGATCGACAATGCACGCCTGAACGAAGCCGCGCGCCGGGCCGCCGAGGAACGCATCGCCTTGCTCGACAGCGAGCGCAGCGCCCGCGCCGAGGCCGAGCGCACCAGCCAGATGAAGGATGAATTCCTGGCCACGCTGTCGCACGAACTGCGCACGCCGCTGACGGCGATCCTCGGCTGGTCGCAGGTGTTGCGGCGCGGCGGGCGCGGCGAGGCGGACCTGCAGAAAGGCTTGCAGACCATCGAGCGCAATGCCCGCGCCCAGGCACAGCTGATCGAGGACTTGCTGGACATGAGCCGCATCATGTCCGGCAAGGTGCTGCTGGACATCGAGGCCATCCCTCCCGCCGCCGTCGCCGAAGCCGCGATCGAAACCGTGCGCCCGGCGGCGGCGGCCAGGAATGTCCGCATCGAGCGGGACTTCCAGCCCTGCGGCCTGGTGGCGGCGGATGCCGGCCGCCTGCAGCAGGTGATCTGGAACCTGCTGTCGAACGCGATCAAGTTCACGCCCCAGGATGGCACGGTGCGGATCGGCGTGCGCGAGGTGGATGGCCAGGCCGAACTGGTGGTGGCCGACACCGGCATCGGCATCGGTGCCGGTTTCCTGGCCCACGTGTTCGAGCATTTCCGCCAGGCCGATGCGTCGTCCACGCGGCGCCACGGCGGGCTCGGGCTGGGCCTGTCGATCGTCAAGCACCTGGTCGAACAGCATGGCGGCACCGTGGCGGCGGACAGCGCCGGCGAAGGCCGCGGCGCCACCTTCACCGTGCGGCTGCCGCTGGCGGCGCGCGTGCCTGGCGCCGAGCGCCCTGCCCGCCACGCGCCGCCCAGCGGCCTGCCCGATGGCGAACCGCGCGACTCCGTTGCCGACGACTTGCGCGACCTGGGCGGCCTGCCCGTGCTGATCGTCGACGATGAACCGGACACGCGCGAGCTGATCAAGCGCGTGCTGTCGGACTGCAATGCCGATGTCGTCACCGCCGACAGCGCGTCGGCGGCCCTGTCGCTGCTGCCGCGCTGGATTCCCGACCTGCTGCTGTCCGATATCGGCATGCCGGAAATGGATGGCTTCGAACTGCTGGCCCGGGTCCGCGCCCTGGGCCCGGATGCGGGCGGCAACGTGCCCGCCATCGCCCTGACCGCCTTCGCCCGTTCCGAAGACCGGCTGCGCACGCTCGCAGCAGGTTTCACCGACCACATCGCCAAGCCGGTGGAGCCGCCGGAACTCGTGGCGGCGGTGGCGCTGGCGGCTGCCCGGCGCCGCGGCCCGTCCTCCTGATCCATATGCACTTTTCGCATATGTACAACGGAAGTGTGCGCATGCCACACGTTTGCTCAAGAAAATACTCGATATGTATTAAGTAATTTATAATCCAGAAAATGTGTCCTACCGCATGACGCGGCAAATTCCTACAAGAAACATGTCGGGGGTTTGCTACACTGCGAAGGGTGAAAATTCTTCCTCAGGATAAGAATTTTCCTTTACGTGCGCCGCAGCAAATTCTTCGGCGCTACACTGAGTTTTCTGCGCCGGCCGAAAAATTGCCGGAGCCCAGTATTGCGAGACAATTATGCCCAGCCCGGATGAGATCCTGAATGCCAAGATACTGGTCGTAGATGACTGCGCGGATAACGTCGATCTCATGCTCGAGATCCTCCGCGAAGCCGGCTACGCCAACGTCACGGCCACCATGTTGCCCGACCAGGTGTGCGCCCTGCACCGGCAACACAACTACGATCTGATCCTGCTGGACCTGCAGATGCCGGGGCTGAACGGCTTCCAGGTCATGAAGGGCCTGAAGGAAATCGAACAGGAAGGCTACCTGCCCGTGCTGGCCCTGACGGCACAGCCGAGCTTCAAGATCGCCGCGCTGGAAGCGGGTGCGCGCGACTTCATCAGCAAGCCGTTCGACCTGCTCGAAGTGCACAAGCGCATCCACAACATGCTGGAAGTGCGCCTGCTCTACAAGGAACTGGCGCAGTACAGCAAGCGCCAGCAGGAACTGGCACTGCACGACCCGCTGACGGGCCTGCCGAACCGCCGCCTGCTGGAAGACCGTATCGAAACGACCGTCCAGCACGCCCTGCGCCACCAGCGCAAGGCTGCCGTGATGTACCTGGACCTGGACGGTTTCAAGCCCATCAACGATACCCACGGCCACGCCTACGGCGACGAGATCCTGAAACTGGTCGCCCAGCGGCTGGTCGGCTCCTCGCGCAAGGAAGACACCGTGGCACGGGTGGGCGGCGACGAATTCGTCATCGTGCTGGGCGACGTGAGCGGCCTGAACGACGCGCGCGAGCCGGCATCGAAACTGATCGACGTCGTGTCCGAGCCCTACCAGGTGAACGGCGTCACGCTGCGGCTGTCCACGTCGATCGGCATCGCGCTGTTCCCGGACGATGCGGAATCGGTGGGCGACCTGATCCACGCGGCCGACAATGCCCTGTACGATGCCAAGCGTTCCGGCAAGAACCGCGTATGCTCGGCGCCGGGCAGCACGGCGCTGGCCGCCGCCGCCGCGCCGCCGCACCAGCACAAGGTCGTGGCGACGACGGTCTAAGCCGCCCGGACGGCGCGGCTGATCGGCGGTAAACGCCTCTGGCATCAAGCCGTTTCGGCAGTACACGGCAGTATTCCGACCCGGCCGCAAGCCCTCCAAACGAAAACAGCCAAGCGCAAATAGCCGCCTGCTTCCGAGAACGGAGACAGGCGGCTGGCGTCCGGGCATGGCGAAACAAGCCGGGATAGCGGCCCGCAATTGGCGGGCCGAGCGGAATTTACTGGGCGATTTCCTTTTCCCGGCCGGTGGCCGTGCATTCCTCGACCTTGTTGGCGTGCTGGTGATCGGAATGCGCATCGACCTTGTCCGGCGAGACCTCGATGCGGGTGATGCCGGCATCGACCGAGATCGGATCGCTGGCGGGGAACGTCATTTCGACAGCGTCGTCGAGCAGTTCTTCCTTGGCTTTTTCCTGCGGCAGCATCTGCTCCTCGGCCGCCAGGGTGGCGATGGCCGACGCCCACTTGATGAAATTCAGGTTGGCCAGCTCGCGCACGGTGGTCACACCGAAGGCTTGCTGCAGGGCCTGGGCGCCCTCGTCACCGACACCGTTCAGTGCGCTGATTGGCGCATCGGCCAGTTCGCGGAAGCATTTGCCCAGATAATCTTTACCGACGACGGTATCGATATTCATGATCGTATCCTTTCGTTTTTTGATTGCTCGTTCAATGCTTTCACTATTGCATGCCATCCCGGCCATGTATGTGCGCAATCGAACAATTCGTCGTCCGTCCTGTTGCCTGCAGGACTTTTGACAGCGCGAGGGGCTGTTGTTATGATCGACCAAATGTTTGTCTAACAGAATCAATTTCATCAGTGCATCCAACCAGTGCATTTCACCGAGTGCATTTCACCGAACCGTGCCGTGGCCAAAGTAGACAAACCAAAGATCCTCGTCGTGAATGACGACGCCAACAGCCTGTTTGCACTGACAAGCTTGCTGGCACAATGGGCCGACCAGGAATCGTACGAAGTCATTGCCGCGCGCAGCGGCGAAGAAGCGTTGCGGCAAGTGCTGATGCATGATTTCGCCGTCATCCTGCTCGACGTGAACATGCCCGGCATGGATGGTTTCGAGACGGCCGAGGCGATCCACCAGCGCGCCCGCTCGGCCAATATCCCGATCATCTTCATCACCGCCTTCGTGGCCGACGAACTCGATCGCCTGAAGGCCTACCAGAAAGGCGCGGCCGACTTCCTGTTCACCCCCGTGATCCCGCAGATCCTGCACGCCAAGATTTCCGTCTTCGTGGCGCTGGCCATGAAGAACGAGGAATTGAAGCGGCAGGCGCGCCAGCTGAACCAGCGCACCACCGATCTCATCAGCAGCAACCGGCGGCTCCTGCAGGAAATCGAGGAGCGCAAGGTGGCCGAGCGGCAGAACCACGCCAAGGACGAGTTCCTGGCCATGCTGGGCCACGAGCTGCGCAATCCCCTGTCGGCGATCAGCAGCGCCGCCTCGCTGCTCGGGCTGCCGGCGGTGACGGGCGACGCGGCGGTCCGCGCCAAGAAGATCATCCAGCGCCAGAGCCAGCACCTGGGCCGCATCGTCGACGACCTGCTCGACCTGTCGCGCGCGATGTCCGGCAAGATCCTGCTGAACCGGGCGCCGGTCGACGTGGCCGCGCTGGTCCGCAACTGCCTGGAAACCTACCGCACCACGGGCCGCACGGCCGACTACGAGGTGCACGTGGAACTGGAGAGCGGCTGGGTCGACGGCGACGTGACACGGCTGGAACAGATCTTCTCGAATTTGCTCGACAACGCATTGAAGTACACCCCGCCCGGCGGCGCCATCGACGTGCTGCTGGAAGTGGATGAGGAAGACGTCGTGCTCACGGTGCACGACACCGGGGTGGGCATCAATGCCGAGCTGCTGCCGCACGTGTTCGACGTGTTCGTGCAGGGCACGAGCACACTGGACCGGGCCCAGGGCGGGCTCGGCATCGGCCTGGCACTGGTGCGCCGCCTGGTCGAACTCCATGGCGGCGGCGTGGAAGCCGACAGCGCCGGCCCCGGCGAGGGCAGCACCTTCCTGATCCGCCTCCCGCGCACCGAACGAATCACTGAACCAACCTTGCAAATCATGGAAACAAACGAACAGGCCAAGCCCACCGTGCTGTTGATCGAAGATAACGACGACGGCCGCGAGATGATGGCGATGATGCTTTCCTGCTATGGCTACGAGGTACGCCATGCGGCCGACGGCTTGCAGGGCCTCGACGTGGCGCGCGACTATCGCCCCGGCGTGGCGCTGGTCGATATCGGCTTGCCGGGCATCGACGGCTACGAGGTGGCACGCCGCCTGCGCGCCGATCCGGACATGCGGCACATCCGGCTCATCGCGCTGACCGGCTACGGGCTGGCGGAAGACCAGCGCCGCGTGCTGGACGCCGGCTTCGACATGCACCTCGTGAAACCGGTCGACATCGACAGCCTGATGAAGGCCATCGCCAGCCTGACCAGCGGCGAGGCCGCCGCTGCCGAACAAGCAGCCCCGGCCGCCCCGGCCGCGCTGCGGTCGTAGCGGCCGGCGCCCCGGGGCGGGCCCGGGGCCGCGGGGTCAGGCCGCCGGCTGGTTGGAATACACCACCTTGCCCGGCACGGGCATGGCGGGAATTTCCTCGATCTCGTCCTTGCGCGCCTGGATCTGTTCGCCCAGCGCAACGAGGTCCAGCTGCTTGCCATTGGCCGCTTCCTTGGCGGCCTTGAACATTTCCTGCTCTTCTTCCTTGACGTGGTGCTCGATGTACTCGCCCAGCACCTTCACCTTGGCGTCGTACAGGTCGTCGTGCGGGTCCATCGCGTGGATCTGCGCGATCAGGTCCTTCGCCGAAGCGTGCTCGACGGTTGCCTCGTCGATCATGTCGTCGGCATCCTCTGCCCCGGCGCGCATGGCCGGGTAGAAGATCTCTTCCTCGGCGATCGCGTGCTTCGTCAGTTCCAGGCAGATTTTCTCGGCCAGCTTCTGCTTGCTGGCGAACGCGCGGTCGCCCAGCTCTTCATACTGCTTGAACATCGCTTTCACTTCGTCATGATCCTGTTTCAACAGGGCGACGGCATCACGCGGCTTGGCTGTGGCACTCATGGCTGCTCCTTGTAATGGTTTGACAACGTGCAGGCAGTGTGCGCCCGGCTGCCGACGCTGACTGTGCGACAACACACGATAATGCCGGTGCGACACATTAGAAAAACCTCAGGTATCATCCGCCCTGTCATATCGGCCCCCATACCAAGATCAATCATGCCTGATGAACTGAACGACGCCGGCGAGCGCGCCACCGAACTCTCCGACCTGCTGGGCCACGTGGTCAACAGCTGGGACAACGACCGCCGCGCGCTGGCGCGGCAGTTGCACGACAGCCTGGGTTCCTCGCTGACGGCGCTGACGATGCACCTGGGCCTGCTGACGGCCAAGCTGCCGCCGGACCAGCCGCTGCGCGACCGCGCGGCGCAGATGAAGAACCTGCTGCACACGATCATCGAGAACAACCGGCAGATGCAGCACAAGCTGTGGAACGACAAGCTGGAATTCCTCGGCATGAAGGTCGCTTTCTCGGAACTGGTCAGCCAGTTCGCCCAGCAATATGCGCTGACGGCCCGCTGCAGCCTGCCCGAGGAAGAGCCGGTGTGCCCGCGCGAATACGGCGTGGTGCTGCTGCGCGTGCTGGAACAGGGCTTGTCGAACGTGACCGCGCATTCCGGCGCCACCGAGGTCGACGTCGTGCTCGACGACAACGAGGACGAGATCATGCTGACGGTACGGGACAATGGCAAGGGTGGCGGCCGCGGCCTGGCGCCCAACACGCCGGCCGGCACCGGCCAGTACGGCCTGCGCCTGCTGCGCGAACGGGCCCGCCTGCTGGGTGGCGCGCTGACCCTGTCGACCCACCCGGACGGCGGCGCCGTGCTGTCCGTCGTGTTGCCCAAACCACCGGCGGCCTGACCTTTCCCGCGCCGCGCCCGCGGCGCGCCTTCCTGCACGACATCCCCTGTACGACATCCCCTGTACGACATCCCCTGTACGACATCCCTGTACGACATCCCCTTTCCTGGCTGCCTGCCCGGCGGCCGGCGCGCGCCAGTGGCCGGCCGCGCAATGCCTCGCCGCGCCTCCCGGCGAACCGCACGGATTCGTACAAGTGTATTTATTGGATCGACCATCTCCCTCTTGTACCGATATATCGGCAGATAAACCGAGCAGGACTCGTACATGTGTCATTACCGGGTCATAAACGCTGGCTAACATCGCGGCTCAAGACATCAGCCAATCCTGGAAAGGAAGTTATGAACCGTGTGACAATCGGCGCCGCCCTGGCCCTGTGCGCCAGCCCCGCCCTGGCCATCAATATCGTGCTCGCCAACGACGATGGACTGACCAGCAACGTGAAGGCGCTGTATGAAGAACTCCGCGCGGCCGGGCACTCCGTGATCGTTTCGGTGCCGTGCACCGGCCAGAGCGGCCGCAGTTCCGCCATCGTCATGTACAGCACGACCACCATCGTGGCCGACAACGACAGGACGCAGGTCGATGCGGAAGGCGGCTGCCACAACGGCGCCGCACCGCTGGGCGCGCCGGCGGTGGGCACGTTCACCAAGGCCGGCTTCACGGGCGGCGACTACCACTACGTGCACGGCACGCCCGTCATGGCGCTGATGTACGGCCTCGATGTACTGGCGCCGGCACGCTGGGGCAAGGCGCCGGACCTGGTGCTGTCCGGCCCGAACGAGGGCCAGAACGTCGGCAAGCTGGTGATCAATTCCGGCACGATCGGCAATACGCAGTTCGCCGCCGGCCGGGGCATCCCGGCGATCGCCCTCAGCGCGGGCGCCAATACCGCCGATAACGCCGGCCTGGCCAACCCGGTGTCGCGCACCGTCGCCCAGCTGACCGGCAAGCTGATCGCCGCGTTGCAGGCCAAGGCCGGCAGTGCCCCGCTGCTGCCCGCCGGCATCGCGCTGAATGTCAATTTCCCGGACGCGCCATCCGCCGGCACGGGCTGGGCATTCGCGCGGCAGGGCAGCTACGATACCTACCGCCTGAAATTCAACACGGGGGCACCGTGGGGGCTGTCCGGCGCCGCGCCGGGTGCGCCGACCGCCGAACAGGCCGAAGATGAAGCACTGGTGTACAAGAGCAAGGTGGCCGTGACCGCGATGCAGGTGGGCTACGAGCAGCGTCCCGCCGCCCAGCAGTGGCTGCGCCTGCGCCTGCGCGACCTGTTTGCCCAGTGAGCCGCGCCATGATCCATGCCATCCCCCACGCCTCCATCGGCCGGACCGGCGCCGCCCGCCTGCTGCCCGCCGCGCGCTCGACACTGCTGCTGCCACTGCTCCCGCTACTGTTGCTCAGCGCATGCGGGAGCAGCGATGACCAGCCCGGCGAACCCGCCCCGCCCGCGCTCAGGGTGACCGAACTGGCGCCGGGCGCCTATGCCGTGGCCACCGGCGACGCGGCCAATCCATCCAGCGGCACGTACTACCGCAGCGCGGACGGCAGCCGCCTGCTCGTGCTCGACGACAGCGCCGGCCAGGCCAGCGCCATGTACCGGCGCGACGGCAACGGCGGCTGGCAGGGCGCACCGGGCAGCGCCGCGGGCACCACGGTGGATCTGCTGAACAGCAGCGCCATCCCGGCGGCCGCGCTGGCCGTCGCGCCGTTCGCCGGCAGCTATGCCGTGCGCCTCGCCGACCGGACGGTGGCGCTGTTCAGCGTGACCGCCGGCGGCGATCTCGTGGCGGGCGGCACCGCCTGCAGGCTGACCGGCAAGGTCGCGCCTTCGGTGCTGCCGAACGCGTTGAAGCTGACGCTCGCCACGGCGGGCTGCGGCGACTTGCCGGCGCAGTCGGACGGTTACCTGGTGGCCGACACGGACCATGCGCCGGCCGCCTTCCGCCTGGTCGCGCCCGGCAAGTCGGCGCCGGTCGATTTGTGGGCGTTCCGGGAATAGGCTTCCCGCCCGCCCGACGGTGTCAGCCCCTGCCGCGCAGCCATTCGCCGGCGGCGCGATAGGCCGCGGCAACGGCTTCGTCGGCCCCGGTGCCGGGCGGCAGGGTGTTCGTCAGCCCTGTCAGGCCCAGCGAAATCACCTGGGCGCACAGCGGATCGATGCCGCGCGCTTCCGGCAGGTACCTGGCGAACACGGTCGCCAGGTTGGCGCCGCGCCGGCCGCGCATGGTGCCGGTATGGCGCGCCAGCTCCGGCAGGCGGGCGGCGGCAAGGGCCACGGCGAAGCTGGCGCGCGCCAGGTCGAGCCGGGGGCCGTCCGCCGCGGTGCGCCGCCGCTGCAATTCCGCCAGGCTGTCGGCTTCCACCGCGGCGCGGATATGCCGGGCGATGTACGCCAGCCCCGCGATGACCAGGTCGCGCTGGGTGGGAAACCGGTAGCTGAGGGTGGTATGCGCGATGCCGATTGCGGCGGCGACGGCCCGGTGCGTCAAGCCATCGACGCCCCGCTCCGCCAGTTGCACGCCGCAGGCGCGTGCGGCCTGGGCCGCCCAGGCGGGCCCGCCTGCCTCGTCCAGCTTGCCCGGATCGCCGCCGAGGTCGTGGCCGATGTCGTCGCGGCACAGCCGTTCGCGCAGCATGCCGAACAGGATGCCATCGGCGGCATCCGGCCCCGCCACCGCGCCGGCAAACAGGCGCTGCACGCCCAGCCGGCGCAACAACCGGTAGGCGGCATCGCCATCGAGCGCCATGCCGTAGGCCAGCTCCGCGATCGCATAGCCATTCCACCAGCCGCATGCCAGCAGCGTCGCCGGCAGCCCCGCCCGGCCGGCGAAATCATCCCAGAACGCGCGCCGCAGGCCGGCCCACCCGGCGAACCCCGGGCGCAGCGCAGCGTCCCAGGTGCACGCGTGCAGGCATTCCAGGTACAGCACCGACAACGCGCGCCCGCTGGCCGACAGGTCGTCCAGGATCGCCTCGGCCAGGCTGGCGGCGACGCCCGGCGGCAAGGCGCCCAGCGCGGCCAGCGTGGTGCGCCAGCCGTCGAGCAGCGCCGCATCGCGTTCGGCCGCCGCCCGGCAGATGGCCGCCAGGATGTCGGCGCGCCCGCCGTAGTGATTGGTCAGCACCGTGACCGACACCCCCAGCGCTTTCGCCAGGGGCCGCAACGTGAGCCCGGCCAGTCCCTCGGCGGCGACGATGCGGCAGGCCGCGGCCAGCAGGTCGCCGGCCTGGGGCGTCTTGCGCCTGGCCGGCGCCGCGGCGGGGTGTGCGGCGGAGGTTGCGGCACTGTTTGCGGCACTGTTTGCGGCGTCTGATGCGGTGTCTGATGCGGCGACCGGCTCGATCAAGGGAAACTCGTGGCGTAATGGCTGACGGGCCGATTGTAGAGCATGGGCACGGGCGCGGCGGGCAGCGCCGCGCCATGCCCCGGCCTCAATGCAGCTTGACCATCGGCGTGCTGCGCTTGATCAGGAAGCGCGCCAGCGCCAGCACGCCGGTGCGCAGCGTGCCCATGATCGCCTGGTGGTGCATCAGGTGCAGGCTGGCATACATCATCCGCGCGAAGAAGCCCTCGACGAACCAGTTCCTGCCCTGCAGCGAACCCATCAGGCTGCCGACGGAGGTCTGCTGGCCGAACGACACCAGCGAGCCGTAATCGCGGTACGCGTAGGGCTTGCCCAGCGGCGGCTGGCCGCGCTCGCGCCGCAGCAGCGCATCGAGCAGGTAATCGGCCTGCTGGTGCGCGGCCTGGGCGCGCGGCGGCACGGGCTTGCCATCGGCACCGATGCACAGCGCGCAATCGCCCAGCGCGTAGATGTCGGGAAAACCCTTCACCACCAGTTCGCCGGTTACATCGAGCTGGCCGCCCTTTACGGTCGGCAAGCCCAGGTTCTTCAGCAGGTCCGGCGCCTTGATGCCCGCCGCCCATACCACGATGTCGGAAGGATAGACGTCGCCCTTCTGCACGGTGACCTGGTCCGCGTCGATCAGTGTCACGCGCGTATCGGTCAGCACGCGCACGCCCCGCTCGGCCAGCAGGCCCGCGGCGGCGGCGGACACGCGCTCCGGCAGCGGCGCCAGGATGCGCGGCGCGCCTTCGATGATGGTGATGCGCACGTCGCGCAGCGGCTTCAGGTCGCCGAAGCCGTACGCGGCATACACGCCGCTGGCCTCGCGCAGTTCGGCCGCCAGCTCCACGCCGGTGGCGCCGCCGCCGATGATGACGATGTCGACGCCCTGCCCGGCCTTTTCCGTGGCCGCCTTGGCCAGCAGTTTCAGCAGCGTGAGGCGGAAGCGTTCCGCATCCTCGGTACCGTTCAATGAAATGGTATGTTCGGCGGCGCCCGGCACGCCGAAGTAGTTCGATGTGCTGCCCACCGCGAGCACCAGCGAGGCATACCCGATGGTGCGTGCCGGCAGCACGGTTTCCCCGGCCGGCGTCTCGATCGGCGAAACCGTGATGGTGCACGCCTGGGCATCGAGGGCTTCCAGCGCGCCGTACACGTAGGTAAAGCCGTTGTCATGCGCCAGCATCTGGTACGACAGGCCTTCGGCGTGGATGTCCAGCGTGCCGGCCGCCACCTCGTGCAGCGACGGTTTCCAGATGTGGTACAGCCGGCTGTCCACCAGCGTCACCTTGCCCGGCCCCAGCTTGCGGCCCAGCTTGCAGGCCAGTTCCAGGCCGCCCGCTCCGCCTCCGACGATCACGTATTTGCTCTGCAAACGGCTCTCCTCGCAATGTAAATGGAAGACATCGCTTGCCATTGTATGCGGGATGCCAATCGCGCGTTGGTGCGCAGGCGAACTTAACCGTTGGAGAGCGCGGGCTGCCCCGCCACGAGACGAGGGATGGCGTTATCCCAGCGGCGCTGCGGCCGCCAGCGCGGCCTGCAACTGCCCGATGGCGCCCTGCGCCTGCGCGATCACCTTGTCGGCGATGCGCTTGCGCACGCCGGCGATGCGGGCGGCCGCCTCGGCTTCCAGCATCAGCGGTGTCAGCAGGGCGCTGGCCGATTCGTAGAAGGCGCCGCCGATGCGGTCCAGCTGCGCCACGAAGCCCTGTTCGGCTTCCTTCAGGCGGCGCCGCAATTCTTCCTCGAACACGCGGCGCTTGTCGCGGATTTCCTCGCGCTTGCGCTTGTTCGTATCGGTGGCCCACTTGAACGCGGACGCCAGCAGCACGGCGCCGCCGACGAACGGCACCACCGGCGCCACCACCGGCACCACCACGGCCACGCCGAACAGGTAGGCGGCGGTGCTGGTGCCGGCGGCCGCCACGGCGCTGCCCATCAGTGTGAGGTTGGCCGCCGTGTCGACGCTGTTGACGAGCCGCGTGCCGATGCGCAGCCGCGGCATGAGCCGGGCCAGCGCGGCGTGGTGCTGGCGCTTGAACGCATCGGCCTGGGTGATCCGCATGTCCGCCTGGAACAGTTTCAAATCGTGATGCAGCAGGTCCAGCGCTTCCTGCTTGCGGCGCGCCACGCGGTCGAGCCGGTGTTCCATCTCGCGGGCGAACTGGTCGCGCGCAATGCCGGACCACACCTGTTCATCCTTCCATGGCTCGCTGTCGAGCCGCTCGGCGATCGCTACCTCGATCGCGTTGCCGGCATCGTGAACGGCGTCGTCGATGTCCTGCCACAGCATGCGGCGTTCGTAGGCGATGCGCGCATCCACCAGCGCCAGCCGCTGCAGCACCTGCTGGCGCAGCTGGTCCGCGGTGGACGACAGGGCGCTGGCTTCCGCGTCGCCCTGCAGCGGCAGCGCCGCCTTTTCCTGGTAGGTGGCGATGCCCTGCGCGATCGTGTCGACGGCGCCCTGCACCACGTCGCGCAACTGTTCCTGGGTCATCATGCCGCCGTTGAAGCCGCGCGCATGGTCGAGCAGCTCGACATGGCCCGTGCTGCGGCCGAAATCGGCCACCGCGTCGACCAGTCCCCTGCCCCTGACCAGCTTGCGCGCCTGCGTGCCCAGGTTGTTCAGCAGCCGGCGCTCTTCTTCCGGCGGCAAGCCGTAGTAATGGTCCGGCACCAGGCGGATGCCGAGCGCGCGCGCCGCCTTCACGGCCAGCGGGCGGGCACGCCGGCCCTGCAGCGCCAGCAGCGGTTTCATCATCGCGAACGCCGCTTCCCGCGCCGACGGCTCCACCGAACCGCTGCTGCGCGACAGCGCATTGGCGGCCCAGTCGACCGTCACGCCCGACTCGATCGCGTTCAGCACCAGTGCGGTGAACACGGCCGACGCCTTGCCTTCGACGGACAGATCGCCCACCGCGGCGAACTGCGCCAGCGTCATCGCGCCATCCTCGCCCACCGCCAGCGCACCGAGCAGGCGCGCCAGCGCCGAGGCAAAGCTCTGGTCGGTGCACAGGTGCTCGTCGAGGGTGCGCATTTTCAGTGTGTATTCCGGCGCGGCGGGCGTGACTTGCGACGTTGCGGTGTGGTTCACGGCGGTCCCCTGGTGGTCTGCGATGCCTGTTGAACATTCTAGCGGAAGCCAGCCACGCCCGGCACGCTTGCGCTGCGTCCGGCCCGCTGTTGAGTTTCCTTAAAGCACTGATGCCGTACGGCAATCTTATGAACCTCTCGCCAATTCCTTCCGGAGAATCACATGCTCGAACTAATCGCCGGCGCCCGCCGTTCGGCTGCCCGCCTGCTGGGCGCCTTCGCCCTGGCCGGCCTGCTGGGCGCGGCCCATGCGCACGACCTGGCCCCGCATGTCGCCATCGACGCCAGCGTCCCGGTGCCGAACGCCACCGCCACCGTGTCGGACAGCCTTGTCACGATCACCAATGCCTCGCCCCATCCGATCGCCGCCCCGTTCACGCTCACGGTCGGCAAGCTCTCCGCCCCCGGGGTCGCCGTCACCCATCCGGCCAGGGTGCACCGCACGCTGGAAGTCGACATCGACGTGGCACTGCCGCAAGGCATCCTGGCGCCCGGTGCCGCCATTGCCGTGCCCGTCCGTTTCACGAACCCGCGCCGCCTGCCCTTCACCTACCAGGTGACGGCCTCGGGCACGCTGCTGACGCCTGAAAACAGCGTGCCCCTGACCGTCACCGCCTGGCGCTTCTCCGGGGACTCGGCCAATCCGCGCGGCGTCGCCGCCGGTGCGGGCGTGGGCATCGTCGTCGATGGCGTGGTCCGCGCCGTGACCGACGCGGACAGCCAGGCCACCGTGCTGGTGCCGCTGGGCCAGCAGGCGGTCGCCGCGCGCCAGGCGCCGACCAGTACCGGCATCGCCCATCTCGGCCTGGTCGCTGGCAGCGCCAACAGCGCCGACGTGATACTGGCCGAGGAAGGCGAAGTCTACGCCGAGGCGGCCTTCCGCTTCGACGAGACGGTGCAATCGATCCTCCCGGCCGGCGCTGCAAAGCTGACCGGCCGTTTCATTGCCCAGAACGGGAGCACGGTCCGCCTCACGCAACTGGCAAGCGTCGACGCTGTGCACGTTCCGGGCGGCGGCCGCGCTTTTCCGCTCAGCGAGTATTTCGCGCTCAACCCGGATGGCACGATCCGCTGTACCGACCTGCGCACGCTTCGCTTCGCCATCGGGCGGCTTTCCACGGCCATCATCGTGACCGGCTTCGACGCGGCCGGCAACGCCTACCGGGCGCGGCTTGCCTTGCGCACCGCGCTGGCCGCCAGGACGGGCAAGCTGGTCGCGCCCCCGTCCGATCCGGGACTCGACCTGGCCGGCATCACCGTCGTCGGCCGCCTGTCCCTGCTCGGCACCTACAGCGCGATCCTTACCACGGTGACGAATGCCGACGGCAGCTTCACCTTCCCGGCCGCTTCCTTCGGCCAGTTCGAAGTCTCGGCCGAGGCGCAGCGCAATGGCCGGCACTACCTGGCCGCCGCCGCAGCCCCCGAATCGGAGTCCCAGCCCGTGACCCTGAAGCTGACCAGCGCGTTCGACCTGGGCCAGGCGCCGGAACATGTCGCCGCGGACCCGGCCGCATCCGCGGTGGAGCTCGATGTCGAAGCCGCCGATGGCGATGGCGCGTCGCAGACCGCGGCGCTGCTGGTCCGGCAGGGAACCGCCAGGGTAACGCTGGGCTACATGCCGATGGTCAGGGAGTTTGGCGGCCTTGCCGCCAACGGATGGGGCGTGCGCGTGCTGGCCGGCCCGGCGGGCAAGCCGCTGTTCGACCTGCACCGCCAGGTCGGCGCGCAGTGGCACGAATTCATCAGCACCAATTCCAGCACCACGACCGGCTGGATCGAGCGCCAGCTCGACGTGGCCGACCTGGCGCGCGACGGCGACATCGAACTGACGCTGCAGGCTTATGGCGTGCAGGACAATCGCTGGTACCAGCCCATGCGCATCGCGGCATCGCTGCGCAGCGGCGCGGCGCTGACGATCGAGGCGCTGGCGCTCGCCGACGTGTCCGCCGCCGGCCCGGCCGCGAACCGGCAGGTCAGCCTGCCGGATACCGGCACGGCCAACCTGTTCCAGCGGCCGATGCGCATCGTCACCGGCAAGCCGGCCGGTGCGGTGCTCGGCAATGTGAAGGTCCAGCTCGACTGGGGTGACGGCTGGGATCCCGTCACGGTGCTGGACCAGGCGCCCGGCGCCGGCGTGCGCGTGGATGGTGCCCTGATGCATGGCCCCCTGCTCCATGGCGACCTGATCGACAGCGTCCTCACCTACCGTGCCGAACCGGACCAGGACCTGCACGCGTACCGTAACCCGCGGCCGACGCAGTACCGGGTCACCGTGGCGGCCACGGCCGAAGACGGCACCGCGCTGACAGCCGAGCGCATCGAAACGGCCAGGTGGCCCCTGTGGCGCGCCCCCGCCCACCTGCCCCGCTACGGCATGCGCGAACCGGGCGGCGACGACTGGGCGGCCGACCGCACGCTGCGCTGGCTGGAGCTGAACGAAGGCCTGCTGACCCGGGTGGACGATTTCTCCGGCGAACACGGACAGGACCTGGGCCACGCCGGCTACGCCGACGGCATGGAGTTCCACATGTACCATTTCCACCAGTTCGCCCGCGCGGATGCCGAAAGCGGCGCATCGAACTACCGCCAGCTGGTCGCGCGCCTGCGCGAACTGCCCCTGCAGCGCAGCGCGAACGCCACGGAAGTCGCCACCGGCAAGGCCGCGGCGGCGGAAGTGAAGGCGTGGATCGTGGCCAGCCGCGCCGGCATCGACCGCCTGTCGCGGGCGAAGGTCGCCGCGGTGGGCTACATCCTGGGTGGGCCGGACTCGGCGGGCATTGCCGGCGCCGACTGGGGCGCCCGGCTGTTGACCACGGGCCGCGTGACGGTCGCCGGCATCCCGTTCGACCTGGGCGCCGGCAACTGGGACAACGACAGCTACTTCCCGCAGGTGAACCACCACCACCACGTGAAGGTCACGCTGCGGCCCGACACGTTCTATTGAAAGGCCAGCCCCGCTCAGGAAACTTCGGTGGCCAGCACCAGCGTTTCCTTGATCTCCTCCATCACCACGTAGCTTTTCGACTGGGCGGCGCCCGGCAGGTTCAGCAGCATGTCGCCCAGCAGCTTGCGGTACTCGGCCATTTCGTGGATGCGCGCCTTGATCAGGTAATCGAAATCGCCCGAGACCAGGTGGCATTCCTGCACTTCGGGAATGCGCAGCACCTCGCGGCGGAACTGCTCGAAGTGGCTGGCCGATTTCTGGTTCAGCGTGATTTCCACGAACACCAGCAGCGTGGCGCCGATGGCGGCCGGATTCAGTCGCGCATGGTAGCCGGTGATCACGCCATCGCGCTCCATGCGCTTGACCCGCTCGATCGCCGGCGTGACCGACAGGCCCACCTGTTCCGACAGGTCCTTCATCGAGATGCGGCCATCGTCTTGCAGGATGCGCAGGATCTTGCGGTCGAGCTTGTCCAGGGCACGCACGGACTGTATTTGGGTACGCATGATTTTTTCCTGTTTTTAACGCGATATATAGTAACAACCACTACCGAACAAAACTTACCATAGGCGAAACACCCACGCAATTTTCCATACCAATTCTTATATTCGAGGCATCCATGCGCGTAGTCATCCTGGGCAGCGGCGTTATCGGCGTCACCACGGCGTATTACCTGGCCCGCGCCGGCCATTCCGTGACCGTGCTGGACCGCCAGCCGGGGCCTGCCCTGGAAACCAGTTTCGCCAACGCGGGCCAGATTTCGCCCGGCTACGCGTCGCCGTGGGCCGCGCCCGGCATCCCGCTGAAAGCCGTGAAATGGATGATGCAGCGCCACGCGCCGCTGTCGATCTCGCCCGACGGCACGCTGTTCCAGCTGCAATGGATGTGGCAGATGCTGCGCAACTGCAACGCCGACAGTTATGCCGTCAACAAGGAACGCATGGTGCGGCTGGCCGAATACAGCCGCGACTGCTTCAAGGCGCTGCGCGCCGCCACCGGCATCGCCTACGAAGGCCGCCAGCAGGGCACCACCCAGCTGTTCCGCACGCAGAAGCAGATGGATGACGCGGCCAAGGATATCGCGGTGCTGGAGGAAACGGGCGTGCCCTACGAACTGCTGGGCGCGCGCGAGCTGCTGTCGGCCGAGCCGGGCATCGCCAGCGAGCGCCTGGTGGGCGGTCTGCGCCTGCCGAACGACGAGACGGGCGACTGCCAGCTGTTCACCACCCGCCTGACCGCCATGGCGCAGGAACTGGGCGTGCAGTTCCGCTACAACGTCGATATCGAAGGCCTCGACGTCGCCGGCGGCGAAGTACGCGGCGTGCAATGCGCCGGCGAACTGGTCACCGCCGATTCGTTCGTGGTGGCCCTGGGCGCCTACTCGACGCCGCTGCTGCGCGGCATCCTCGACCTGCCCGTCTATCCGCTGAAGGGCTACTCGATCACGGTACCGATCGTGAATGCGCAGCGGGCACCGGCCTCGACGATCCTGGACGAGACGTACAAGATCGCCGTGACGCGCTTCGACGACCGGATCCGCGTCGGCGGCATGGCCGAGATCGCGGGCTACGACAAGCGCCTGAACCCGCGCCGCCGCGCCACGCTGGAGATGGTGGTCAACGACCTGTTCCCCGGCGCCGGCGACACCGCCCGGGCGTCGTTCTGGACCGGCCTGCGCCCGATGACGCCGGACGGCACGCCGGTGGTCGGCCGCACGCCCCTGGCCAACCTGTTCGTCAACACCGGCCATGGCACGCTGGGCTGGACCATGTCGTGCGGTTCGGCGCAACTGCTGGCCGATATCATGTCCGCCCGGCGCCCGGCGATCCGCGCCGACGACCTGTCGGTGGAGCGCTACCAGCGCGCCGGCGGCATGCGCCAGCCGCAGCTGGCCGGCGCCTGACACGCCAGCCGGGCGATCGCCGGCACGCCACGCCCGTACCGCGCGGCGGGATGCCGGCGCGCGACACTCCCGGGCTCGATTGTGCGGGATGTAGCGCGTGCGTATAATTCCGCCATGAATAAACTGGAAGCCTTCGGGCATATCGCCGCGCTGGCGATCAGGGGAGACCTGGTGTTCCCCACGAGCGTCAACGCAGCGTTGCGGGTGCAGCTGGCACTCGAAGACCCGGAAACCCCCATCGACGAGGCGATCCGCCTCGTGCTGGCCGAGCCGCAGCTGGCGGCTCGCACCGTCGCGCTCGCCAATTCGGCCATGTTCAACCGCTCGGGCAGCACGGTCGCCAATGTGCGCGCCGCGATCACGCGCGTGGGCTACCATAACCTGTATGCGCTGGCCGCCGCCATGGTGGTGCGCCAGTTCGGCGCCAAGATCGTCGATCCCGCCGTGCGCGCCAAGGCTGAACAGCTGTGGCAGCACTGCGTCTATGTGGCGTGCCTGGCACGCATCATCGCGCGCGACGTGACCGAGGTGAACGGAGACACCGCGCTGTTCGCCGGCATCGTGCACGAGGTGGGCGGCTTCTACCTGTTGTCGCGCGCCGACGAATTCCCCGGCCTGCTCGATCCCGACCCGGACAACTGGCAACCCGCCAGCGAGGAAATCATCACGCGCGAGGTGATGAACAAGCTGGCCATCCCGGAAGAAGTGGCCGCCGCCATCGAAGGCCTGCGCGACGGCTTCCTCGGCGTGCCGCCGGAAAGCCTGCTCGACACGCTGCTGCTGGCGAACCACTTCGCCCCGGTCGATTCGCCGCTGGCGCAGCCGCGCGAAGAGCTGCCGCAATCCGATTCCGTGGTCGACCTGTTCATCGACGAGGAAATGGCCGCCGGCATGCTCGACGAGGCCGAGCGCGATGCCACGGCCATGACGGCGGCATTGCTCGTCTGACCGTGCCGGCGCCCGCGGGCGCTTATTCCAGCGCGGCGGCCGGGCCGAAGAACTCGTAGTACATCTGGTTTTCCGGCACGCCCAGTTCGCGCAGCGAACGCTTCACCACCTTCATGAACGGCTGCGGGCCGAGGAAGTACGCATCCACGTCGCGCGTTGCCGGCAGCCAGGCCGCCAGGCGCTCGCTGTCGAGCAGGCCCACGGCATCCGGCGCGGGATGGCCGGGCTGCTGGCCGGCGTGTTCCGCATACACGTAGCGCCGGCGCAGTTGCGGGTGGCGGCTGGCCAGTTCATCGACATGCGTGCGGAACGCATGCACGCCGCCGTGGCGCGCGGCATGGATGAAGTGCACCTCGCGCCCGCTCGCCAGCGCCGCCGGCAGCATGGCCAGCGTGGGCGTGATGCCGACGCCGCCGCTGATGAAGACGATCGGCCGGCTGCCGGCCCGTGCCAGCGTGAACACGCCGGACGGCGGCAGCAGTTCCACCACGTCGCCCTCGCCCACCGCATCGTGCAGGTGGTTCGACATCGCTCCGCCCTGCTCGCGCTTCACGCTGATCTGGTAGGTCTTGCCGTTCGGCGCGGCCGACAGCGAGTAGTTGCGGCGCTGGTCGACCCCGTCCACCACGGCGCGCAGGCCGATGTACTGGCCCGGCTGGAAATCGAGCACCGCGCCGCCATCCTCGGGACGGAACACGAACGTCGTGATCTCGTCGCTCTCGCGGCGCTTGCTGGCCACCACGAAGCAGCGCAGGCCGTTCCAGCCGCCCGGTGCCGCCTTCATCGCCGCGTAGGTCTGCCCTTCGGCGCCGATCAGCAGGTCGGCCAGCTGGCCGTAGGCGGCGCCCCAGGCGTCGATCACGGCGTCGGTCGCCACTTCCGCGCCCAGCACTTCGCGGATCGCCTGCAGCAGGCTGGCGCCCACCATCGGATAGTGTTCCGGCAGGATGTTCAGCGCCACGTGCTTGGCGACGATCTGGCCCACCAGCGGCCCCAGCGCTTCGAGCCGGTCGATGTTCTTCGCATACATCAGCACGGCGTTGGCAAGTGCGCGCGGCTGCGCGCCGTCGGCCTGGTGCGCCTGGTTGAAGTACGGCTTCACCTGCGGGTAGTCGCGGAACAGGATCGGGTAGAAATGGCGGGTCAGCGCCTCGCCGCCCACTTCCAGGATGGGGACGGTGGCGGTAACGATGGCACGGTGTTCGGCGGACAGCATGGTGTTCTCCCTTGGCTTCGGTGTTCGTTTAAAAGATGCATTTATTTTGCATCTTAAAGGCCGGCGGAAGAATTGGACAAAATGTCCCACCTGTCATGCAAGCAACGGGAGCCGGTCAGGGAGCCGGCCAGGAACAGATCAGGGCGCGGGCCGGCGCTCGGGCAGGTGCAGCAGGATCGCGTGTTCCTGCCGGCGCGCGCCGGGCAGCAGGTCGGCCAGCGTGACGCCGTCGAGCACCGCCAGGAAGGCCTCGGTGGCTTCGCGCAGCTTGCCCTGCAGGCCGCAGGCGCCGGCGAAGGCGCAGCCGCCGCCGGCCGGATCGAAGCATTCGGCCATGTGGAAGTCCGATTCGCTGGCGCGCACCACGGCGCCGATATTGACGTCGGCCGGATCGCCCTTCAGTCGCAGGCCGCCGTTGCGGCCGCGCACCGTCTCGACCAGGCCGGACATGCCCAGCTGGTGGATCACCTTGGTCAGGTGGTTCTTCGAGATGCCGTGCAGGTCCGCGATGTCCTGGATGGTGGCCAGGCGGTCGCGGTGCATGCCCAGGTACATCAGGGAACGCAGCGTGTAGTCGGTGAAAGTGGTCAGTCTCATGGCATGGGGGCGAAGCGGCACCGCCATTATAGCGGTGGCGCGCCTGCCGTGCCGCGGCGGCCGGGGAAAGCTAGTGCCTGCCCTCGTGCTTGCGTTCGTAGTCGTCGCGCACGTAGCGCGAGATGAACGTCGACAGCCCCCTGCCCGCCTCGGCCAGCGCCTTCATGGTTTCCACGCGGGCGCGCCCGGTGGCGCGGTACGTGTAGTCGTACACGTCGCCGCCGCTGAATTTCACGGCGATCGCTTCCGGCAGGATGTCGTAGGCAACCACGCCGGAATGGCCTTCGAGATTGCGATAGCGTTTCATGGCGCCAGTCTAGCGCGCGGCGTAACGGCGGTGCGCACGGCAGCGCGCCACCGCCAGGCGCTGTGCTGTCCTGCTCTTCCCTCTTCCGAGCCGTCTACTTCACCGCCTCGGGCCGCACCATGGCCAGCAGCTGCACCAGCTTGGCGGTATCCATCGGCTTGACGAAATACTGGTCGAAGCCGGCGGCAATCGATTTTTCCTGGTCTTCCTTGCGGCCGTAGCCGGTCACCGCCACCAGTTGCGCGGCGGCCGTCTGGGGCAGCACGCGCAGTTGCCGGGCCAGCTGGTTGCCATCGATATCGGGCAGGCCGATGTCGAGGAAGCACAGTTGGGGCGCATGGCGGCGCGCCAGTTCCAGCGCCTCGGTGGCGCGGTGCGCCACGTGCACCACGTGGCCGGCCGCTTCGAGGAACAGCGCCAGCGTCTGCGCCGCATCGACGTTGTCGTCGACGACGAGGCAGCGCAGCCCACCTGCCCGGGCCGCATGGGCGCCGGGCGCCGGCGCGCTGCCCGGCTGTGCCTGCGGCGGCGGTTCTGCATACGGCAGCTCCACCGTGAAGGTGCTGCCCTGGTTCGCCCCGGCGCTGGCGGCGCGCACCGTGCCGCCGTGCAGCGTGACCAGCGTGCGCGCCAGCGCCAGCCCCAGCCCCAGCCCGCCCTGCGAGCGGTCGGACGTGCGCTCGGCCTGCGTGAACAGTTCGAACACGCGCGCCACCAGTTCGGGCGCCATGCCGATGCCGTCGTCCGCCACCTCCACGCGCACCAGCGCGCCGTCGCGCTCGATCCGCACGCGGATATGGCCGTATTCCTGGGTGTACTTGGCCGCGTTGTTGAGCAGGTTGACGATCACCTGCACCATCCGCTTGTGGTCGGCGTTGATGCCCATCGGCGCGTGCGGAATGTCCAGTTCGAGCTGCTGGCGCTTCGACTTGAACAGCGGATAGGCCTGCTCCACCGCGTCTTCCACCACGGTGCGCAAGTCCAGCGGCTGCCGGTTCAGCTTGACCAGCCCGCGGGTGACGCGCGACACGTCGAGCAGGTCGTCGATCAGCCGTGTCATGTGCTCGACCTGGCGCGCGATGATCTCCGCCGTGCGCGCCACCGCCGGGTTGTCGGCATGCGCCATCTTCAGCACCTGGGCGCCGGAGCTGATCGGCGCCAGCGGATTGCGCAGCTCGTGCGCCAGCATCGCCAGGAATTCATCCTTGCGCCGGTCCGCCGCCTGCAGCGAGGCGGCCGCCGCGTCGCGCTCCAGTTCCTTTTTCTGCAAGGCGTGCGCCATCTCGTCCAGCGAGCGCGCCAGCGCGCCGATTTCCTCGTCCTCGTAGCGCAGGCCGGTGCGCGTGTCGAGCGAACCGGTGGCGATGCGGTTGGCGGTGCGTACCAGCGCCTGCACGCGGCGCACGATCAGGATATCGCCGCCGAACCAGGCCGCCAGCAGTGCCAGCGTGATCGTCATCGCCAGCCCGGCAACGGCGATCAGCTGGTCGCGCGTGGCGGCCGCCACGATCTCGTCATAGGGCATGCCGATGATCACCGTGTAGTCGGAGATATCGGCCTTGCCGACGCGCGCGAACGCGTACAGGCGTTCGACCCCGTCGCCATCGGTGAGCAGCACCGGCACCGCCGGCCGCGTCGCCAGCGCTTGCCGCAAGTGCTGCGGGATCGGCTTGCCGAACCAGCTGGCCGGGTCGGGCCGGCGCGAGATCGTCGTGCCCTGGCCATCGATGGTCCACATCAGCGAGCCGGGCGACAGCTTCACGTCGAGCACGAACTTGTCCAGCTCGGTCAAGTCCAGGGCGGCGAACAGCACCGCCCTGACATCGCCGTTCTTGATGACGGGGAAGGTCAGGTTGACGGTGTGCTTGCCGATCACGCGGCCGAAGACGTAGTTGCCGGCGATGAAGCGGCGTTCCGCGATGGCGCGGCGGAAATGCGGCCGGTCGCCCAGGTTGACCAGGCCCACCGACGCGACGGCGCTGCAGGTCACGTCGCCGTTCATCTGGATCAGCCCGAAATTGACGTAATCGGTATTCTTCGACAGGATGTCCGACAGCAGCACGCTGCAATCGTCCTGGTTGTCCAGCAGGTCGGGAATGCTGGACAGGTCGCGCAGGATCTGCCGCGCGCCTTCCAGCGACTGGGCTTCGTTGGCCGCGGCCAGGTTGGCGACGCGCTGCAGGTTCTCGCGCGCCACGTCGATCGCATGCTCGCGCTCGCGCACGCCAGTCAGCACCGTCATCGCCGCCATCGGCGTGATCGCCAGTCCGACCAGCAGGATCAGGCGGGCCCGCAGGCTGCTCAGGCGCGGCACGGGTCGGCCTCCCGGCCCGCGGCGCCGGCGGCCGCCATCCGGTCGCCCAGCGCGATAATGGCCGCCACGCCGCGCCGCAGCGTGGCCTCGTCGTCGGCGATGTAGCCGAGCCGGATGAAGCCGGGGCAGCCGAGCGCTTCGCCCGGCATGATCGCCACGCGGTATTCCTCGATGAGCTGTTCGGCGAAAGCCGTGGTGTCGAGCGTCAGCGCGGAAATGTCGCCCCACAGGTAGGGACCGGAGGCTGGCGATGCCACCGCGATCCACGGCACCGGCGCGAACAGGTCCACCACCAGGTCGCGCCGCGCGCGGTAGTCGGCCAGCAGGTCGGGCACGGCGCCGATCGCGAATGCCGCCGCGGCGGCGGCCTGCGTCAGCGCCGGCACGGCCGCCGTGATCGGCCCCTGCAGCGCTTCCATGGCCCTGATCCAGGCCGCGGGCGCGCACGCGAAGCCGGCGCGCCAGCCCATCATCGCGTAGCTCTGCGAGGCCGAGAAGATCGTGGCGATGCCCAGCGCCTGCCAGTCCGGGCAGGCCGCCAGGCTGTGGTGCGCGCCATCGAACACCAGCTTTTCATAACTCTCGTCGACGATGCAGGCGGTGCCGCGCGCGCGCAGCCAGGCACGGATGGCATCGAGTTCCGCCGGCGTGTACACCCTTCCCGTGGGGTTGTGCGGATTGTTGACCACCAGGACTTTCGCCCGGGGCAAGGCGTCCAGGAACGCCGCATCGATCACGTCCGGCTGGTCCACCAGCTCGATGCGCAGCCCCAGCAACTGCGCCGTGGCCACGTAGGCCGGCCAGTGCGGCCGCATCACGATCACCGCGTCGCCCGGATCCGTCATCACGTACAGCGTCTGGTACAGCGCCTGCTTGGCGCCGTTGGTGACAATCACATGCTGCGCCTGCGCATCGATGCCGTTCTCGGCGCGCAGCTTGCGAGCCAGCCCGTCGCGCAGTGCCGGCAGGCCGCCGACGGCGGTATAGGGCAGCAGCGGCTCGTCGAGCGCGGCGCGCACGGCGTCGCGCACCGGAGCCGGCGCCGGGAAGTGCGAGATCGCGATCGAAAAGTCGATCACCGCCTCGCCGCGCTGCTTCAGCAGGTCGACGCGCTCGTGCATCGCGGTGGTGGCCAGCGGCCGGGCCGTTGCGATCCGTTTCGACACGCTGTGCGACATGGAAGGTGCCTCCGCGAAGTTTTGCTGAAAGTTCATCTTTCGCTATCTTTCTTATAGTAGTACGACCGCTCGGACGGTCCGGATATTTTAACAAGATGCAATATTTATCGTATCACCCATTCGTATCGTGCGCGTGCCGGCGGCTACAATGCAGCCGAGTGGCAGAACGCATGGAAGGAACACCAATGAACGAGGAGGACGCATGAACCGGAGGGACGCGCGATGAAACCCTATGTCGCGGGCGCCATGGCCGCCGCGGCCGTGGTGCTGACGGCACTGGCCGGATGGGCGCTGTTCGGTCCGCCGTTCAGCGCCGATGCGCCGCGCCCGGCCGCCAGTGACGCCACGGCGGCACCGGCCGCAGAGCGCATCGCCGGGCACGGCCGCGCCCTGGCCGGCGACGCGCGCGGCATGCGCTACGTGGGCACGGAGCCGTCGCTGGCGCGGCCGGGCCAGGGATACCAGGTCACGTTCAGCACCGCCGATCCGCAACTGGCCAGGGCCGCCGGCGACGCCGCCAATGCCGCGCGCCAGGCGGCGTGGCAGCGGCGCTTCTGCGATGGCGAGCTGCAGGCGGAAATGGCGGCGCAGGGCGTGGCCGTGGTCACCGGCCGCGTCGTCGATGGCCAGGGCCGCACCCAGTACGTGGCCGACTGCGTGGCCGGCGGCGCGCCGCAGCAGGTCGGCCCCGGCGGCCCGCTGCTGTGAAAGGCGCATGCCATCGCGATGGCGCGCCGCCAGGCAAGCTGGCCACGCCGTTGCATCGACTGTTTCGATAGAGGGGAAGGCGATGGGAAACCGATGGATACATCTTGTGGCACCCTGATCGTCGACGCGGCAGGCCGCCTGCTGCTGTGCCACGTGACCGGAACGAAGCATTGGGATATCCCGAAGGGTGTGCAGGACGCCGGCGAGTCGCCGCTCGAGGCGGCGCGGCGCGAGCTGTTCGAGGAAGCCGGCCTGCGCATCGATGCCGGCCGGTTCACCGACCTTGGCGTGTTCGACTATCGCCGCGACAAGCGGCTGCACCTGTTCCGCGTGGCGGCGGGCGACGAGCTGTGCACGCTCGACCACCTGGCCTGCACGAGCTTTTTCCCGCACCACGTGACCGGCGAGCCCACCCCGGAGGCCGACGGGTTCCGCTGGGCCACGCGCGACGAGGTACGCACGCTGTGCTGGCCCAGGATGGCCCAGCGCCTGCTGGCGCTGGACTGGTAGGCGCGAGGCGCTGGTCGGCAACGTCGTCCCCCTAGCGGCGTCCCTTCCCGCCCGGATCGGCCGGCGGCAGCGGCGCGTTCGACGGCCCGTGCAGCACCTGGCCGGCGATGTCGAAACGCGAGCCGTGGCAGGGGCAGTCCCATGATTTCTCGGCCGAGTTCCAGTGCACCGCGCAGCCCATGTGCGGGCATGCCGCGGACAGGAAAGTCAGCTTGCCGTCCTCGGCCCGGTGCACCGCCATCAGCTTCAGGCCCTCGCGGATCAGCGCGCCCTCGCCGGGCGGTATGCGGTCCGGCGACCCGACTTCGCCGCCCTGCAGCCAGTCGGTGTACTGCGCCGCCACATTGGCCTGTTCCCTGGTGAATTCACCCAGGCCGTGCAGCGGCATCCGGCCCGGATCGTACAGCGCCTCCCATGGATTGGCGCGGCCGGCGATCAGGTCGGTGACGAGGATGGCGCCGGCCGTGCAATGCGTCATGCCGTTGCCGGAATCGCCGGTGATGACGAACACATTGCCCCGGTCGACGGGGTTGCGCCCCAGGTAGGCCACGCCATCGGCCGGCTCCATCACCTCGCCGGACCAGCGGTACATCGCTTCGCCGGCCTGCGGGAAGCGCGCGCGCGTCCAGGCCTCGATCTCGTCCCAGCGGTGCTGGGGCATGCCCTCCTGGCCCGTCTTGTGGTCCTGCCCGCCCACCACGAGGATGTCGTACGGCCGGGCCGCCCGGGCGTCGTCGAGGCGCACGTAGTAGTACGGGTCGCCGGTATCCCACAGCAGGAACGGTTCGATGGCGCCGCGCGGCACTGTCAGGCCGACCACGTAGCTGTGGTACGGCGCCACCTTGGTGTGCAGCACGAAGCGGTTGTTGAACGGCGTGTTGGTGGCCACCACCACCGCCGCGGCATGCACCGTGCCTTTCTCGGTGACGACGCTGGTGCCGTCGACATCGCGCGCCCGCGTGTCGCCGTAAATGCGGCCGCCGAGCCGCTCGATGGCGCGCACCAGCCCGGCCAGGTACTTCACCGGATGGAACTGCGCCTGGTTGTGGAAGCACAGCGCCGGCCCGGTATCCCAGGCCAGGCCGGGCACGCGCGGCAGCCGGGTAGTCGCGATGCCGAGGCGCTGGGTGCATGCATGCTCGCGCTCGATGATTGCAACGCCCTCCGCGCCGCCACCCGTGGCGGCCGGCACCAGGTAACCGTCCAGCCGGCGGAAATCGCAGGCGATCCGCTCGTCGTGCACGATCGATTCGACCAGGCTGGTGGCCCGCTCGTAGCTGTCGTGCAGCAGGTGGGCGCGGGCGTCGCCGAAGCGTTTCGCGATCCCCGCATAGCGCTCGTCGGGCGGGAAGAAATGCGCCGTGGTGCGGCCGGTTTCGCCGGCGCCCGGCTGCAGCGCGTCGACCAGCACCACCGACCTGCCCTCCTTCAGCAGCAGGTAGGCCGAGGTAAGGCCGGCAATGCCGCCACCGACCACGCACACATCGGCCGTCGTGTCGCCGGCCAATGGTGCGAACGACGGCACCTGGGCGGTGTCCGTCCACAGTGAAACGGTGGCGGCATTGGTCCGCATGGCAAGGTCCCGTCAGTACCGGTGGTCGCGGCGCTTCAGCAGGTAGCAGGCGATGCCGGCCACCGCCGCGCCGATCACCACCTTCTGCGCCAGTCCCTTCTTGTTGTGCTGCCATTCGGCCTTGATGCCCATCTCGCCGAGGATGTTCGGCACGTGGCCGCGCGCCAGGTCCTCGACCAGCCCTTCGACCACGTCGATGCGGTCGGCCAGCATCAGCAGCAGCCAGTGCCGGATATCGTTTTCCGTTTCCTTGAAGGCGGCGCGCCGCACCATGCCCGACACGCCGCGCGGCGGATTCGGGCTGCCGAACAGCGGCGTCATGTGCGGGCGCTCCAGCGAGACCAGCACTTCCACGTCCTGCCGCTGCTGCTCCGGCTGGGTCAGCGGGGCATCGATGCGCGGCGGCGTGCGCTCCATCGGCACGCCGGGGCGGTTCTTGCGGTCGAGGTCCGCGCCCCAGCCCTGGATCGCCGAGCGGTCCACCGGCGGGCGGCCATGCTGGAACACCGCGAGGTCGCCGGTGTGGTTGCCGTGGGCGTCGTGCTGGTGCGTATGTCCGGTATGTTCGTTGTCGTGTGCCATGCTGTTCTCCTCAATGGTTCGCGGTGGACGCAACGGCGCGCACCTGGTTCGCCGATGGAGGGATCAGCACCGTCTTGATGCAGTTGTCCAGCTTCGACGAGAACAGGTGGTACGCATCCGATACTTCCTCGAGCGGCACGCGGTGCGTGATGATCTGCTTGGGATCGATGCGGCCGGCCTGGATATGCTCGATCAGCCGCGGCAGGTGGCGCTTCACGCTGGCCTGGTTCATGCGCATGGTCAGGCCCTTGTTCAGCGCATTGCCGATCGGGATCGCGTTGAAGGTGGGGCCGTACACGCCCACGATCGACACATTGCCGCCCTTGCGCACCGAGTTGATGCACCAGTGCAGCGCGGTGGCCGAACCGGCCTGCATCATCGTGTAGACGCCGGTGATGGTCTGCGCCGCGCTGCCGGCCGCTTCGCAGCCTACCGCGTCGATGCACACGTCGGCGCCCAGCCAGTCGGTCATCTTCTTGATGTGCAGCGCCATGTCGTCCACTTCGCGGAAGTTGACCACCTCGCATTGGGCATAGCGGCGCACGAAGTCGAGCCGGTAGTCGACATGGTCGACCACGATCACGCGGCCGGCACCGAACAGCCACGCGGACTTGGCGGCGAAGATGCCCACCGGGCCGGCGCCGAACACGACCACCGTATCGCCTTCCGAGATATCGCCCATCTCGGCGGCCTGGTAGCCGGTGGGCAGCGCGTCGGTCAGCAGCACCGCGTCATCCTCGTCCATGTCGGCCGGGATCACGGTCGGGCCCACGTCGGCCATCGGCACGCGCACGAACTCGGCCTGGCCGCCGTCGAAGCCGCCGGCCGTGTGCGAGTAGCCATAGATGCCGCCCACGGCGGATGCCTGCGGGTTCGTGTTGTGGCAATTGCCGTACAGTTCTTTCTGGCAAAAGAAGCAGGAACCGCAAAACACATTGAACGGCACCAGCACATGGTCGCCCACCTTCAGCTTCGTGACCTGCGAGCCCACTTCCTCGACGATGCCGACGAACTCGTGGCCGAAGGTGGTGCCCACGCGCGTATCGGGCACCAGGCCGTGGTACAGGTGCAGGTCGGATCCGCAGATGCAGGAACGGGTGACGCGCACGATGGCGTCGCCGGGGTGTTCGATGACGGGATCGGGCTTGTGGTCGGCGCGGACACGGAACGGTCCGCGGTAATTCATTGCCAGCATGGTGACTCCTGTTGTTGTAGGGCCGTGGCGCCCCGCGACAGGGCGCCGGCATGTTCCAGGTCGAAATCGCCTCATCCCTGCGGGCCGCGGGATGGACCTCATGGCCGAGCCAGAGGGGACGAGCGTAAAAAAGCCGCCCGCGGGCGGCTGGCGTGAAACGGATCAGCGGGTCGGCAGCGGCGGCGTGGTCGTGCCGGTGGTGCCGGAACCGGTGGTGCCGGTGGTACCGGTGCCGGTCGCGCCCGCGCCGGAGCGCGTCATGCCCGTGCCCGAGGTGCCGGACGAAGTGCCGGACGACGTGCCGGAGGCGCTGCTGCCCGACGTGCCCGACGTGGACGAACCGCTGCTGTCCATCGACGAGCCGCTGGTGCCCGAGGTGGACGAACCGCTGGTCGCGCCTGGCGTCGTGCTCGGCGTTGTGCTCGGCGTTGTGCTCGGCGTTGTGCTATTCATGCCGGCGGTGCCGCTCGGGCCGCGCCACGTATCGGTGCCGGTGCTGGTGCTGGTTCCACCAGTGGCGCTGCCGCTGGTGCCGCTGGTGCCGCTGCTGGAGCGCATTTCGGTCGAGCTGGAGCCGGCCGTGCCGCTGGCGCCGGAGGTAGTGGAGTCCTGGCTGCCGGTGCTGTGCTGCTTGGACTTGGTGGACTTGTGCTTCTTGGTGTCGCTGGATTTCTGCTGGTCCGTGCCCGTGCTGGTCGACGAACTGGTGGACTGGGCCGCGACGCCCGCGCTGACGAACAATGCTGCAAGGATGACCGCGAGTTTGCTCTTCATGTCATATCTCCTTTTTGCTTGTGGGTGCAATCGGTGAATTGCCATTCTGGCACCGTCGACAGGCATGGCGCGTAGGAGTACACGCCGTGCGGCAGTCGGAACTGCCCCAAGCAAATTGAAAATATTTCCCCCGGTCACCCACGGAACCACCGATCTCCGTCAGCGCCGGAACCACCAGATCAGCAGCGATACCACGATGGACACGACGATGCAGGTCATGACCGGAAAGTGGAAACTGAAGCCCTCGCGCACGACATGCACGTCGCCAGGGAGCCGGCCCAGCGGCAGCTTGCTCAGCCAGGGCCAGGCCAGGCCGGCCAGCAGCAGGATGGCACCGAGAATGATCAGCAGCTGTCGCATCGTTCCATCCATGTCAGTATCGTCAAGAGGCCGCGGGCAGGGGAACCGCCGTGGATCGTCGCCATGAATCGTCACCATCGATCGTCGCCATGAATCGTCACCATGAATCGTCACCATGAATCGTGACCATCGATCGTCGCCATGAAACCCCCGTTGCGGCCAGTCTAGCGCGGCGCCGGCCGGCGTGGCGCGCCGTCACACCCACAGCATCAGCGTGTTGGCGCAAGCCTGCAGGGCCGGCACGCAGCGCGCAGCGGCGTCGGGCGCCGGACTGCCCGACGTCCTCATCAGGACGGACAACGCCCCGGTCGCCATGCCGTGCCGGTTCTTCAGCGGCACGGAGATGCCGCGCAGGCCGATCTCGTACTGGTCTTCCGTCATGCCGAAACCCTGTTCGCGGATGGTCTCCAGCTCGCGCCGCAGGGCTCCCTTGTCCTGCACTGTCACGTGCGTGTAGGGCACCAGTTCCACGCGCGCCAGGTAATCGCCCAGCGCCGCCTCGGGCAGGCAGGCCAGCAGCACCCTGCCCGCCGTCGACGCATAGGCGGGCTGGCGGGTGCCCGGCTCGCGCCCCGGTATCAGGTGGCGCGGCGCGTTGACCCGGCTGACATACACCACATCGTCGCCGTCGAGCACCGAGTAGTTGGTGGATTCCTGCAGCTGTGCCGTCAGGTGCTGCAGGTACGGGACGATCGCGCGCGGCATGCGCGCCGAATCCAGGTACGCATGGCCCAGCGTCAGTACCTTCGGCGTGAGCCAGAACTGCCGCCCGTCCGTGGCCGCCATGCCGGTATGGACGAGCGTGAGCAGGTAGCGGCGTGCCGCGCTGCGGCTGATGCCGATGCGCTCGGAAAGCAGGCTGGGCGTCAGGCGCGCCGTGTCGTCGTCGAACGCGCCGATCACGGCGATGCCGGTGACGAGGCCCTCGATGATGTCGCGCCTGGCGACGTCAATGGTCTGCGGTAGGTCCTTCATTGCAAAATATTTCCATTTTTGCGCGCTAATCGCGCAGGATGCGCGATTGTCGCATTAACAGGCGCGCAATGGTGTTTTTTTGCTCACGCCGAATTCCTATACTCGGTACCCGGCCACGACTGGCTGCAGCAGGCCAGCCCTGCCAGGTTGCGCGGCCAGCCGCCGCCAACGACGAGTAACGATTCGATGGAGATACGATGAAAGGGAAGCGGCTTTCCGCCCGGGCCATTGCGTGCCCCATCCTCGCGTGCCCTGCCCTCGCCTGGGCGCAAGGGGTGACGCTGTACGGCAATTTCGACCAATACGTCGGCCACATCCGCAGCAGCAGCGGTGCCCACATCACGGGGCTGAACGACGGCGCGCTCCTGCGCAGCCGCCTCGGCGTGCGCGGCACCGAAGCACTGGGCGACGGCATGGAACTGAAGTTCAACCTGGAAGCGGGGCTCAATGCCGACAGTGGCAGCGCCGCCGACGGCAAGCGGCTGTTCGACCGGCAGGCCTGGATCGGCATCGCCACGAAAGCCGGCGAATGGCGCGTGGGCCGCCAGAACACCGAGATCTTCTTGATCGGCAACGCCATCGACTACACGGACCGCACCACCTTCGGCTCCGTGATCAACAATTTCGGCGTGCCATCGCGCTTCGACAACGATATTTCGTACCGCAGCCCCCGCATCGGTGGCGCGTCCGTGGTGCTGCACTATGCGCTGCCGGAAAACGGGGCCGCGAACCAGACACCGCGCGGCAACCGCGCGCTCGTGCAATTCGCGGTGGACTACACGCGCGAACAATGGCGCTTCGGCTACGCCGGCCTGCAGGCCAGCCCCAACGACGTGACTGCCACCGTCCGCGAGAAGATACGCTACCACAACGTATACGCCAACTACCGGTACGGCAAAGGGACGCTCTACGCGGTGTTCGTGCGCACCAACAATGCGACGGCGCATGCCAACGGCAACACCGCCGGGTCCATCCTCAGCAACGTGGCCAGCCCCGACAACCATTTCGCCGGCACGGACCCCAACGCCGGTCGCTACTACAACATGTGGCAGCTGTCGGCCGACTACCGCATCGCCGCCAACCTGCGCGTGGGAGCGCTGTATGGCGTGATCCGCGACACGTCGGGCGGCGTTGCCGGGGCACGCGGCGCCAGCATCGGCGGCTTCTACGACCTGTCGCGGCGTACCCTGCTGTACGGCATCGCCGCCCGGATGAAGAACGCGCCGAACGCCGGCTTCCGCTTCGGCGGCTCGGGCGCACCGTCGGCCAACCTGGCCGGCGACGATGTCAACGGCCGCCGGCTCACCGGCCTGCAGGCGGGCGTGGTGCACAAGTTCTGACCGGTCCGGCCGGTTGCCGGACGCTTCCCGTCGCGCCTTCGGCGCGGCGACCGGGGCTTGCCTCAGAACGCGCCGACGTAGTTTTCCGCCAGCGCCTGCGCCAGCGCGCGCGATCCCACCACGTTCTCCAGTTCGGCCCGCTGCATTTCCCGCTCGAACGGCGTGGCTTCGGCGAAGGTGTGCAGCATGCGCGTCATCCACCACGAGAAGTACTCGGCACGCCAGATGCGTTTCAGGGCACGCTCCGCATAGCCGTCCAGCAGCTCGCCGCTGCCCTTCCTGTAGAACGCGTCGAGCCCCTCGGCCAGGAACTTCACGTCCGAGATGGCCAGGTTCATGCCCTTCGCGCCGGTCGGCGGCACGATGTGGGCCGCGTCGCCGGCCAGGAACAGCCGGTGGTGCCGCATCGTCGTGCAGACGAAGCTGCGCATGCCGATGATGCCCTTCTGGAAGATGCGGCCCTCGTTGATCTTCCAGCCATCGCTGGTTTCCACGCGGGCGTGCAGCTCGGCCCAGATACGGTCGTCCGACCAGTTATCCACGTGGTCCGCCGGATCGCACTGGAAATACAGGCGCTGCACTTCCGGCGTGCGCGTCGAGACCAGCGCGAAGCCCTGCTCGTGCCGTGCATAGATCAGTTCTTCCGACGACGGCGCCGATTCGACCAGGATGCCGAACCAGCCGAACGGGTAGGTGCGCTGGAATTCGCTGCGCGACGCTTCCGGCAGAGCCTTCCTCGACACGCCATGGAAGCCGTCGCAGCCGATCACGAAGTCGGCGTCGATGCGGCCTGGCTCGCCGCGGTGCGTGAACGATACCGACGGCGCGGCGCCGTCGATGCCGTCCAGCCGTACGTCCGACACCTTGAACAGGATCTGCCCCTGCGCGGCCAGGCGCGCCGCGACCAGGTCCTTGATGACCTCGTGCTGCGGGTAGACGGTGATCGCCTTGCCCGTCAGGTCGGCCAGGTCGATGCGGTGGCGGCGCCCGCCGAACGCCAGTTCGATGCCGTGGTGGAGCGCGCCGAGCTGGCGCATCCGCTCGCCGACGCCGGCATCGTTCAGGATATCCATCGTGCCCTGTTCGAGCACGCCGGCGCGGATCGTCGATTCGATGTCTTCGCGGCTGCGGCTCTCGAGCACGACCGATTCAATGCCCTGCAGGTGCAGCAGGTGGGATAGCAGCAGGCCCGCGGGGCCGGCGCCGATGATGGCTGCCTGGGTACGCATGATGAGTCTCCGTCTGGTATTAATTTGAACGATGGACGGATCGTAATGCCGCGCTTGCAATAAAAAAATGGATGAAGCACGCAAAAACTTGTACTATTTTGCAAATGCCTTGTCCTGAACAGGTTGATTCGCCATGAACATCCTCCCCAACGAGATTCCCCAGTTCGCGCTGTATGGCGAGAATACGCCGATCGACAATGCCGAGTTCGTGCATATCGAGCTGATCGAGACGCGCAGCCGCCTGCACGACTGGCACATCGGCCCGCACACCCACCGCGGCCTGTTCCAGGTGCTGTTCCTGATGGGCGGACACGTCAGCGCACAGGTGGAAAACATGCTGTGGGAATGCGATGGCCCGACCGTCATCACGATCCACCCGAGCGTGGTGCATGCGTTCGACTTTTCCACGGCGGCGCAGGGCTACGTGCTGACGATGGACCAGAACGTGGTGCTGTCGGTCGACCTGTTCGCGCCGCTGTTCCTGCGCCCGCAGGCCATGCGGCTGCACGAGAACGCCGTGGTGCAGGATCGCCTCGCCGCGCTGCTGCACCAGCTGATGCAGGAAGCGGCCGGGCCCCGCTATGGCCAGGCGCTGATGGTCGAGTGGCTGGCGCGCAGCGTGCTGCTGTTGCTGGTGCGGCTGGAAACGGAGCGGCGCATGGCCGACCAGTCGGGCCACGTGGAATTCGAACTGTTCAGCCGCTTCCGCGCGCTCGTCGAGGAGCATTTCCGCGAACAGTGGCTGGTGGGCCGCTATGCGGACGCGCTGCGCGTGACGGCGGCGCGGCTGAATCGCCTGTGCGTGAAACTGGCCGGCAAGTCGGCCTTTGAAATGGCGCAGGACCGCCTGATGCTGGAAGCCTGCCGCAAGCTCACCTACGTGCCCACCTCGGTCGCCACGATCGGCTACGAACTGGGCTTCCAAGACCCGGCCTACTTCAGCCGGCTGTTCCGCAAGCGCCTGGGACTGACACCGAAGCAGTACCGCGAGCAGACACGCAACAGCACCCGGCAGCATCCCGACCTGGCGACGCTGCCGGGCAGTTAGCCGCCAGGGGCTAGCGCGCGCTACCGTGTTCGGCCTTCATCCGGTAGTACTCCTTCTGGCCGCGGGCGCGCACCGTCCTGGCCAGCTCGGCCGCCTCGACCGCGGCGAGGCTGACGGAAGCATAGGCATCCGGATGGCTCCTGAGGCGGCCGAGCGCCTGCTCCGCCTCCGGCTGGCCCGCCAGCGACAGGCCGAACGTGGCCGACACGGCCAGTTCGGCGCCCAGCGCCTCGACGGTGGGCACCGCAGCGCCGGCAATGGTGGCATCGACGGCCGCCATCGCCGCCTGTGGCGATGCCAGGGATTTCGCCTTTTCCATGTCGCTCGCCACGCCCATCAGGAAGTCGAGCGCCGCCCTGCTGCCGGAGGCGTTGACCAGGTCGCCGAGGTGGATCAGCGCGGCGTTCTTGGCGTTGAACACGGCCTGGCCCGCGCGCCGGCTTTCGACGAAGTCGATCAGCGGCCGCACGGCGATCTCGCTGCCGATGAAGCACAGCGTGGTGACGATCTCGGGCAGGAATTCCTCGTGCTGCTCGGGTTCGTCGACCAGCCATTCGAGCAGCTTGCGCGCATCGTCCGCCTGGTATTGCGACGCGGCGCCATAGGGAATGCCTTCGATCCAGTGCTGCGAGACGAAGGCGCGCACGTCGGCCGGCGGCCTGGCCACGGGCCCCTGGCAGGAACAGCCGCCGGCGGCCATGACCGCGCCGGTGCCGGCCAGCGGACCGGCCAGGTAGCGGCCGGACTCGGTGGCATCGACGACATTGTGATCGGCACCGATGCTGGGGAACATGACGGCCCTCGTATCATCCGAGCGGTGGCCATTGCCCGCGTTGTGGCCGTATTCGTGCACCCACAGGATGCCTTCCTGGTTGGCGGTAAAGCGCACCACGGCCAGGTTCGTGACCGCGCTGCCGACCGGCGCGCAGCCGATGATCGAGCCGCCTGGCCCGCCGCACCAGCGGATCGCCTGCACCACCTTGATGCCGGTGCCGGCCCCCATCAGCGTGTTCCATTCGGCCTGCGTCTGGATGGTGGCCGGCACGGTGGCGGGCAGCAGCCGCACCGGTCCGTTACGGACGAACTGCACCCGCGTCGCGATATCGGCGCCCGTGTCGGCGCCCTGCAGCACGGTGCCCATGTCGCGCAGGATACGGTCCGCCTCGGCATCGGTCAGCGCGACGGCGCTGTGGCGGTGCACCGTCACGCTCACCGTCCGGGTACCCAGCGTGGGTGGATTGACCACCAGGTAGTCGACATACAGCGGAATGTCGGCACCCCACTCGACGTTGACCCAGATGTCGACGCCGCCGGGACGGGGCGCCACGTTGTGCAGCGTGTAGCGCGCCGCGCCGAGGAACTTGCCGGCATCCGGCCCGCCGGCCGCGCCCTCCCCGATCGACACGAACACGTGGGACTGCGGGCCGACGGCCGGCCAGTTGAGCCGCAGCGTCCACTGGCCGCGGCGGGGGCCCCAGTCGTGGCGGTAGGTAAAGCCGGTGCCGCTCAAGGCGGGCGACGGCGCGCCCTGCCCGGCAGGCAGCTCATTGACCTGCCTTTCCGCGACCCGGTTCGGGTGGACACCCGCCTTCTCGCTGCGCAACCCGGCGCTTCCCTCGACCGGGTCGTTTTCAATCACGTTATCTGACGACATGGATAATCTCCTTTGCACAAGCGTGCATGGTTATGCTTATGGATTGACCACCATGTAGTCGACGAACAGCAGGATGTCCGCACCCCACTCGACGTTGACCCAGATGTCGACGCCACCCGCGCGCGGGGCCACGTTATGCAGCGTGTAGCGGGCCGATCCCAGGAACTTGCCGGCGTCCGGCCCGGCCGCGGTGCCTTCGCCGATCGAGACGAGGATGCGCGAGCGCGGGTTGACGGCGCCCCAGTTCAGGCGCAGCGTCCACTGGCCGCGCCGCGGTCCCCAGTTGTGGCGGTACGTGAAGCCGGTGCCGCTCAGTTCCGGCTCCGGCGCCCCGGATGCCATCACCTGGCGCACCGCTTCCCTGTCGACATCCTGCTCGCTGATGGAAAACGCGGCGCCGCGGCCGCTGCCGGAACCGGCATCCGCGCGCGGCCCGCCGCCTTCCACGGCGGCACCGAACAGCTGCCGGACCGAGCGCCCGTCCGCTTCCTGGATCGCCTCGGCATACGGGCCGGACCTGGCCGGGGAAGCGGGCATCGTGTCGCCCTCCTGGCCGGCCCCGGCCATGCCGGGGCGGTGAATGAGATTGGTGGTCATCGATTATCTCCTTGGACATACCCTGATTACCCGGCCGGTTATCCGGCCGGGACTGGCGACATGACTGCCGAAACCGGCTGAATATCGATCTGGCTTTATCGATGGAGAATAAGGACGGTCGGCGCTGTCATGGCAATTCACCATAGACAAGGCCTGCGCGAATACAAGCGGCTTTTGCATCGGCGGTATTGACCGGTCTGCCGGGCGGTTTTCCTGCGCAGCGCGGCCGGCCACGCCGGCGCGGCGGCAAGGGGGGAAAGATGTCGAAAAATGTCGCGACTTTGTCCTGGAATATGCGGCCAGCTGTCCATTGCCGGGTCAAGGTTCTACAATATTCGGACACTAGGCGGGTAATAAGATGCCAGCGCGTGACGATTATCTGCCGCTATTTGAAATCGAGAAGCCTATCGGCGATGACGCCGCGATATAAATAATTATCCGCGATTTTTTTAATATGCCGCGTCCATTGCCAGGGCATGATCCGGTCACAGCAATGCCGACAATTCCGCCTGGATCTTCACCATCGCCGGCAGGCAGCGCTCCACCATCGCCTCGAGCGGCATGCGTCCCTCGTGCACGCTGACGTTCAGCGCGGCCACGATCTCGCCGCGGAAATTACGCAGCGGCACGGCGATGGCCCGCAAGCCCAGCTCCAGCTCCTGGTCGACCAGCGCGTACCCCTGCTCGCGCGTGCGGGCGATTTCCAGCGCCAGCCTTTCGCGGTGCACGATCGTGTGCGCCGTGATGCGTTCCGGCTCAACGCTGGCCAGGTATTTTTCCACTTCGTCCGTGGGCAGGTGCGCCAGCAGCACGCGGCCGTTCGCGGTGCAGTAGGCCGGCACCCGCGTGCCCGGCTGCAGCGTGGTCGAGACCAGCCGCCCGGCGCTGACGGCGGCCACGCAGACCAGTTCCCGGTCGTCCAGCACGCCGCACGATGCCGCCTCGCCCAGCGAATAGGCCAGCCGGTACAGCAGCGGCTGGGCGATGCGCGGCAGGCGCGCCGAGTGCAGGTAGGACTGGCCCAGCCGCAGCACGGCGGGCGTCAGCGAGAACAGTTTGTTTTCATGGCGCATGTAGCCCAGGTGCGTCAGCGTGATCAGGTAGCGCCGCGCCGCCGCGCGGCTCAGGCCGGTGCGCACGGCCACTTCCGCGATCGTCAGGCGCGCACGTTCCTGGTCGAATGCCTCGATCACCTGCAAGCCTTTTTCCAGCCCGGCGACCAGGTCGCGCGGATGCGGCTCGTTGGACGGTACACCCTGTTCCATGCGAAATCTCCTCGTTTGTGCGAGTATCGCACAAAGCGTGCGCATTGCGGATGCAGCTCGACATTGCCCCGTTGAGGGGGCCGGCCCGTGCGCCTACCATGGCCTGCATCCGACAACACCGCGCCCGGCGCACCAGGAGACTCCAGTGAAATTCGATTCCGTCCCATCCGGCGTGTATCCGGAACTCGTCCATCCCGAATACAAATCCACCGTCAAGCGCGGCCCGCTGCAGCCGCTGCTGCGCCTCGACGCGGCGCTGCCCGTCAGCGACAACATCGCCACCCCGTCGGGCCTGGTATTGCCGGGCGAGATCGACCTGACCAGGCCGGAAGGCTGCGCCGGCGAAGCCATCGGCGAACGCATCGTCGTCACCGGCCGCGTGACGGACGAAGACGGCAAGCCCGTGCGCAACTCGCTCATCGAAGTCTGGCAATGCAACGCGGCGGGCCGCTACCGCCACAAGAAGGACCAGCACAACGCGCCGCTCGACCCGAACTTCAACGGCTGGGGCAAGATGCTGACGGACGACGAAGGCCGCTACCGCTTCGTGACGGTCCGCCCGGGGCCTTACCCGTGGGGCAACCACCACAAGGCGTTCCGCCCCGCGCACATCCACTTCTCGCTGTTCGGCAACGTGTATGCGCAGCGCCTCGTCACGCAGATGTATTTCCCGAACGACCCGCTGTTCGACTACGATCCGATCTTCAACAGCGTGCCCGACGCGGCGGCGCGCCAGCGCCTGGTGTCCCGTTTCAGCATCGAGGAAACCATGCACGAACACCTGCTGGGCTATGAATTCGACATCGTCCTGCGCGGACGCGACGCCACCCCGATGGGCCTGTAAGGAGAGCACCATGACGACCAATTCGAGCAACGAATCAAGCAACGAATCAAGCTACATCACGACCTCGCAGACCATCGGCCCGTTCTCCCACGAAGCGTGGCAATGGAGCGTCGACGCCACCGCCAACGTCGAGACGACGGCGCCCACCGTGACCGTGCGCGGCGTGATCTACGATGGCGACGGCACACCGATCAACGACGCCCAGCTGGAAGCGTGGACCCCGCACGCGGCCCAGGCCGAGGCGCAGCAGGCCATTCCCGGCTTCCGCCGCATTCCCAGCGGCGAGGCGGGCGAATTCCAGTTCCGGCTTTCCCGCCCCGCCGATGCGCCGGCCGATGCGCCCGCCGCTTTCGTCACCATCTTTGCGCGCGGCCTGGTGAAGCACCAGTTCACCGCCGTGTTCCTGGACGATGCGCGACCGTCGCCGCTGCTGGCACAGGTGCCGGAAGAGCGCCGCGGCACGCTGCTGGCACGCCGCCAGCCGGACGGCACCTACCGCTGGGATATCCGCATGCAGGGCGAGAGCGAAACCGTGTTCTTCGACTACACGTGATAAACGGGAAAAACGGGAGAAGAAACGGATGAGCGTATCGATCTTCGACAGCTTCCTCACGACGACCGACATGATCGCGGTCTTCGACGATGCCGCGATCGTCCAGGGCATGTTCCGCTTCGAGCAGGCGCTGGCTGCCGCGCAGGCGGAGGAAGGCCTGATCCCGGCTGCGGCTGCGCGCGCCATCGCCGGCGTCTGCAACGCGCAGCTGTATGACATCCCGGCGCTGATCGCGGCCAGCCGCCGCGCCGGCAGCCTGGCCATCCCGCTGGTCAAGGAACTCACCAGAACCGTCGCGCTGTACGACAAGGACAGCGCCGCCTTCGTCCACTGGGGCAGTACCAGCCAGGACGTGGTCGACACCGCGCTGGTGCTGGCCACGCGCGAGGCGCTGCACCTGATCGACGCCGGGCTGGCACGGCTGGCGGACACGCTGCTGGCGCTGGCCGAAACGCACGTCGATACGCCCGTGCTGGCGCGCACGCTGATGCAGCCGGCCCAGGTGACGAGTTTCGGCTGGAAGGTACTGGGCTGGACCGCGCCGCTGCTGCGTGCCCGCGAGCGGCTGCGCGAGGCCGCCGGCCGCGCATTGCAGCTGCAGTTGGGCGGCGCGGTCGGCACGCTGGCCGTGATGGGCGACGACGCCGACGCCGTGGCGCGCCGGCTCGCCGACGACCTGGGCCTGAAGGTGGCCGATGCGCCGTGGCATACCCAGCGCGACGAGTGGGTGCGCCTGGGCCTCGAGGTCGCCGTGCTCACGGGCAGCCTGGGCAAGATCGCCACCGACCTGTCCCTGATGGCGCAGGGCGAGATCGGCGAACTGGCCGAACCGTCCGGCAATGGCCGCGGCGGTTCGTCGGCCATGCCGCACAAGCGCAATCCCGTCTCGGCGATGATCGCGCTGGCCGCCGCCGCGCGCACGCCGCAGCATGCCGCGTCGCTGCTGAACACGATGGGCCAGCAGCATGAACGGGGTTTGGGCAACTGGCAGGCCGAACTGGCCGAGTGGCCGCAGCTGTTCATCAGCGCGCACGGCGCGCTGCAGGCGCTGAACGACGCGTTCGGTGGACTGGCCGTCGATACCGGGCGCATGGGCCGCAACATCGATGCGCTGCAGGGGCTGATCTTTGCCGAGGCGCTGTCGATCCGGCTGGCCGGATTCATCGGCCGCCCGGCCGCCCACGAGTTCGTCGAAGGCCTGACGCGCCGCGCGGTGGCGGAAGGCCGGCACCTGGCCGACTTGCTGCCCGAGGCGGTGCGCGCGCACGACACGCTGCGCGAACACTGCGACGCGTCCGCCCTGGCATCCCTGCAGGCGCTGTTCGATTGCGTTGCCGCCGCCGGCGCCGCCAGGCGGCTGGCCACGCGCCGGCTGCCCCAGCTCCGCGAGCAGGCCGCCTCATTGACCAAGGACCACTGAACATGGACACCAACGCATGACCTACGATCCTTTCGACCACGCTTTCGAACGCGGCCTGCAAAACCGCCGCACCATCCTCGGCGACGAATGGGTGGACCGTTCGCTGAACAACGCCAACGCCTTCAACGCCGACTTCCAGAACCTGATCACGCGCTTCGCGTGGAACGAGATCTGGGGCCGCCCGGGCCTCGAGTACAAGACGCGCCGCGCCATCGTGCTGTCGATCACCATCGCCTTGGGCCGCTGGGAAGAATTCGAGCTGCACGTGCGCGCCGCGCTGCGCCCCGGCGCCGACGGCGGTATGAGCCCGGACGAACTCAAGGAAGTGCTGATGCAGTCGGCGATCTACGCCGGCGTGCCGGCCGCGAACACGGCGTTCGCGCACACGCAGGCGATCCTGCGCGAGATGAATCATCCACTGCCGCTGACCCAGCCGGCCGCGGTGCCGCATCCAGGCGTGGGCCACGAACACCGCACCGCCAGCCGCCCTGCGCTGCACTACACGATCCGCGAGCCGCGAAACGGTGAGCCGCCGCGCCGCACCGTGGTGCTCAGCCACGCGCTGGGCATGGACCTGTCGATGTGGGACGGGCTGGCCACGCTGCTGGCCGAGGACAGCCGCGTGATCGCCTACGACCACCGCGGCCACGGCGGCTCCGAGGCGCCGGAAGGCGCGTACGACATGGCCGCCCTGGCCGACGACGCGGCACGGCTGCTGCTGGAACTGGGCACCGGCCCGGTCACGTGGATCGGCCTGTCGATGGGCGGCATGGTGGGCCAGGAACTGGCGCTGCGCCACCCGGCACTGGTGCAGGCGCTGGTCATCGCCAACTCGTCGTCCGGCTACCCGGAAGCGGCGCGCGACGCCTGGAAGCAGCGCATCGCCACCGTGCGCGAACAGGGCATCGAGGCGATCGCCGATACCGTGATGGGCCGCTTCTTCCACGACGCGTTCCGCGCCACGCACGGCGGCACCGTCGCCCGCTGGCGGCGGCGGCTGACCAGCACCGACCCGGTAGGCTATGCGGGCTGCTGCCATGCGGTCGGCAACGTCGACACGACCGCGCGCTTGTCGTCGATCGCGGTACCCACGCTGGTGATCGCCGGTGAGCTCGACCAGGGCGCCCCGGTGGCGATGTCGCAAACCATCGCTGGCGCCATCCCCGGCGCACGGCTGGTCGTGCTGGCGGACGCCTCGCACATCGCCGCCATCGAGCAACCCGCCGCGTTTGCCCGGGCGGTGCAGGAGTTCCTCGAAAACCGGTGACAGGCTCCGGTGCTTTTAAGTTAAGGCCACCCAAGGGCAAATTCTGGGGTCAGACCCGCCGGGGCGTAGCCGGGGTTTCAAGGAGCATCGCTCCTTGCCGGCGTAGCGGTACTGGCCTGGAAGCCAGTACTCCTCTCTGACCCCGGCATCTGCTGTTGGGGTAAATGGAGCCGACGGCCCCTTGATTACACCCCCGGGTCGGCGAAGTTGGCGACCTGGTCGAACTCCACGTTGAACATGCCGCCGTCGGCCTGCTGCGCCTTGCGGATGTACACGGTCTGCACGATGTCACGGCTGGCGGCATCGATCCTGACCGGCCCGCGCACGCTGTTCCATGCCAGTCCCTTCATCGCCGCGAGCAGCTTCGCACCGTCGGCGTCGCCGCCGGTCTTCGCCAGCGCCTGGTACAGCAGGTGCATGCCATCGTAAGCGCCGACCGAATGGAAGTTCGGGCGCATGCCCTTGTTGGCGGCCATGAAGGCGCGCACATAGGCCTGGTTGTCCGCCGACGGATGCGCGGCCGAGTAATGGTGGCTGCTGACGACGCCGTTGGCGGCGCTGCCGATGCCGGTCATCAGGTCGTCGTCCAGCACGTCGCCGGTGCAGATCAGGCGGATGCCGGCGGCGGCCAGGCCGCGGTCGTTGAACTGCTTCAGCACGGCCGCGCCCTCGCCGGATGGCACGAACACGAACAGCGCATCGGGCCTGGCATCCTTGACCCGGGCCAGGAACGGCGCATAGTCGGGATTACGCAGCGGCACGCGCAGCGAATCGATCACCTTGCCGCCACCGGCGCCGAAGCGTTTCACGAACACCTTCTCGGCATCGAGCCCTGGCCCGTAGTCGGCCACGAAGGTCATCACGCGGCCGATCCTGTTTTTCGCCGCCCAGTCGGCCAGCGGCGCCGTCACCTGCGCCAGCGTGAAGCCGGTGCGCACGATGAACGGCGAGCGCTGCGGGATGATCGACGTGGCGGCCGCCATCACGATCATCGGCACCTTGGCCTGCGTGGCGATCGGCGCGGCGGCCAGCGCCAGCGGCGTCAGCCCGAAACCGGCCAGCACGCGCACCTTGTCGCGCGCCACCAGCTCCTGCGCGATGCGCTTCGTCACGTCCGGCGACACGCCACCGTCATCCTTCAGCACGATCTCGATCTTGCGCCCGGCCGCGCTGTCGCCATGCTTCTGCTGGTACAGCTTGACGGCGGCCTCGATCTGCCGGCCGGTCGAAGCGAACGGTCCGGACATCGGCACGATCAACCCCAACTTCAGCGGCTCGGCGGCGAATGCGAACGATGGCAGCGAACCAGTCGCCGCGGCGGCGGCCATGCCGGCCAGCAGGGTACGGCGTTTCGGTTGACAAGTCATGTCTCCTCCTTGTTGTTGTGAGCTACGGAACTACGGACTACAGGTCGGCTTGCAGGCCGGGTTATAGATCAAGCACCAGCAGCGCGCTTTTCGCGCGCGAGCAGCATGGCGTGAAGTGGTCGTTGGCAGCCTGCTCCTCCTCCGTCTGGTACAGGTCGCGGTGCTCGGGAATGCCTTCGAGCACCCGCGTCAGGCATGTGCCGCACACGCCCTGCTCGCACGACACCGGCACGTCGATACCGTGATCGGCCAGCACCTGCACCACCGTGCGCCCAGCCGGTATCGTGTACGTCGTGCCGCTGCTGGCGATGCGCACATCGAACGCCCCGCCCTCTTCCGCCACGGCGGGTGCCGCGCCGAAGTATTCGCGGTGCAGGCGGTCGTCGCTCCAGCCCAGCGAGCGCGCCGTGGCCAGCACGTGATCGATGTAGCCGCCCGGCCCGCATACGTACACATGCGTGCCCGCTGGACAGTCCGACAGCGCGGCCGCCACGTCGAGCCCCGTGCCTTCCTCGTCGATGTGCAGGCGCACGCGGGATGCGAACGGCGCCTGCTCCAGCCGGCCGCGGAAAGCGGCGCGTGCCGCGCTGCGCACGCTGTAGTGCAGCGTGAACGGCAGCCCTTTCGCGTGCAGGTGTTCGGCCATCGCCAGCAGCGGCGTGATGCCGATGCCGCCGGCGAACAGCACGCTATGATGCGGCCCGTCGGCCAGGCTGAAATGGTTGCGCGGCACGCTGACGTCCAGTTCCGCGCCCTCGGCGATCCGCTCGTGCATCGCGCTGGAGCCGCCGCGCGACGCCGGTTCGCGCAGCACGCCGATCAGGTAGCGGTGCGTTTCATGCGGCGCGTTGCACAGCGAGTACTGGCGCACGATGCCTTCGCCCACATGCACGTCGACGTGCGCGCCCGCCGTGAAGGGCGGCAGCGCCGCGCCATCGGCGGACACCAGCTCGTAGCTGCAGATACCGTCGGCCTCGCAGGCCCGGCGCGCAACCTTCAAGCGCAGGGTGCTCATGCCGCCACCTGCGCCGAAGCCGGTGCCGCCTGTTCTGCCGGGCCAGCCGGCGCTTCGCGGGCCAGCCAGCGGTCGATCACCTTGCGCGACTGCACGCCGCCGGCATCGATGTTGAGCATCAGCAGGCGCCGCTCCGGATGGCGCAGGATGTTGGCCTGCTGCTGCTCCAGCATCGCGCGGTCCTCGCTGAAGATCTTGCCCTGGCCGGTGCGGATCGTGTCGGTGAGGGCCTGGTCGCCGGCCCTGAAGTTGCGCGCCATGCCCCAGAAATACCAGTGCGTGGTATCGGTTTCCGGCGTGATGAAGTCGACCACGATCGACGACGCCTTGAACTCGGCCGGGGCATCGTAGCCGCCCTTGCCCGCCAGCGCCACGCCGACCTCGATCAGCACGTGGCTGGGCGGCGTGAAGTGGCAGATCTGCCAGCGGTCGACCGGCACGTCGTCGGGCAGGCCGTTGCCGCGCAGCGCCGCCTGCCAGAACGGCGGCGGCATCACGTTTTCCATGAAGCGGCTGGTGATCACTTCGTCGCCCACGGTCTTCGTGGTGACGGGCGCCTCGTCGATCTCCTTCTGGCCGATCGACGACGCGTGCACGTAGGTCTCGTGGGTCAGGTCCATCAGGTTGTCGATCATCAGCCGGTATTCGCAGCCGATGTGATACAGGCCGCCGCCGTAGGCCCAGCCCTCGTCCACCGCCCAGTGCAGGTGCGGAATGGTGGCCGGGTCGGCCAGCGCAGGATCGCCGGGCCAGACCCAGATGAAGCCATAGCGTTCGGCGACCGGATAGCTGCGGATGCACGGGAAGCCACGCACGCGCTGGCCCGGCATGGCGACCGGCTTGCCGTCGCAACCCATCTGCAGGCCGTGGTAGCCGCATACCAGCGTGCCGTCGCGCACGAAACCCAGCGACAGGGGCGCGCCGCGGTGCGGGCAGAAATCCTCGACGGCGGCGACGCCCTGCGCGGCGCGGTAGAACACGATCTTTTCGCCGCAGATCTGGCGGCCCAAGGGCTTGTCGGCGATCTCTTCCGGCGTCGCGGCGACATACCAGGCGTTCTTCGGGTAGATGGTGGAAGGTACGGGGGCGTTCATGCTGTCTCCTTTTTGTGGTGCTGAACTTCGATATTCAGTACACTGAATATTCGCGCACACGGCGTCCGAAGTAAACTAGGCACGACAAATATTTATCGATCTCCATGGACAACGACAACCACGACCTGCTCGACCTGCACGAACATCCGGGCCACCTGCTGCGCCGCGCGCAGCAGATCTCGGTATCGATCTTCCACGATGAAATCCAGGGCGAGCTGACGCCCGTGCAGTATGCACTGCTGCGCACCCTCGCGGCCAGCCCGGGTATCGACCAGGTGACGCTGGCCGGGCTGGTGGCGATCGACACCTCGACCGGCGCCAGCGTGTGCGCGCGGCTGGAAGAAAAGGGACTCCTGCAGCGCAAGGTCCTGCCGCACAACCGCCGCCAGCGGGCGCTGACGATCACCGCCAGCGGCACCGCCCTGCTGAAGCGCCTCGATCCCGCCGTCCACCGCTTGCGCGAACGCCTGCTCGCCCCGCTCACCGAGCGCGAACAGGTGCAGTTCATGCGCCTGCTGGACAAGCTCGTCATCGAGAACAACGCGCAAAGCCGCGCCCCGCTGGCCCGGCCCGACGCCGCCTGAGGCGGTTTGAATCGAAGGCTGGCATGCTGCCCTGCAGGTCCAACCCCGACAGCAGAGCCGGGGTCAGAAAGGAGTGCCGGCCTGCATGCCAGTACCGTTCCGCAGGCGCGACGCATGCTTCGCGAAACCCCTGCTCCACCCCGCCGGGTCCGACCCCAGGGTTTGCCGTGGGGTTGTTCTCGGCCGCAATGGCCCGCTAAAAAGTGCTAGGCCACCGCCACCAGCCGGTCCAGCTTCGCGCCATCGTCGAGCAGTTCGCGGCTGTCCGAGTCGTGCACGATGCACCCCCGGTCCAGCACGATGGCACGCTGCGTCAGCGACAGGGCCAGCCGGGCGTGCTGTTCGACGACGATCACCGACAGGCCTTCGTCGCGCACCAGCTTGCGGATGACGGCCAGCAGTTCCTGCACGATGATCGGCGCCAGGCCCTCCATGGGCTCGTCGAGCAGCAGCATGCGCGGGTTGGTCATCAGGGCGCGGGCGATGGCGACCATCTGCTGTTCGCCGCCGGACAGCTGGTTGCCCATGTTGGTGCGCCGCTCCTGCAGGCGCGGGAAGACCTCGTAGATCTTCTTCACGTCCCACCGCCCCGGCCGCGCCACCACCGTCAGGTGCTCCTCGACCGTCAGCGACGGGTACATGTGCCGTTCCTGAGGCACCCACCCGAGACCGGCGCGCGCCCGCTTGTAGGGCGCCACGCGGGCGATGTCCTTGCCGGCCCACCGGATCGCGCCCTTGTGCAGGCGGGTCAGGCCCATCAGCGTGGTGAGCAGGCTGGTCTTGCCGACGCCGTTGCGGCCCAGCAGGGCCAGGCTGTCGCCCTCGTTCAGCGCGAACGACACGTCTTCCAGCACGATGGATTCGCCGTAGCCGGCCGTCACGCGGTCCACCGCCAGCAGTTCAGTCATGGCCACCCTCCCCCAGGTACACTTCCTTCACGCGCGGGTCGGCGGCGATTTCGGCCGGCGTCCCTTCCGTCAACACCTTGCCGCCCACCAGCACCGTGATGCGCTCGGCGAACTTGAAGACCAGCCCCATGTCGTGCTCGATGAACAGGATCGTCACGTCGCGCGGCAGGCCGGCGATCACCTCGAACAGCTCGCGGCTTTCCGCCTGCGGGATGCCGGCCGCCGGTTCGTCGAGGAGCAGAATCTTCGGCTGCGTGGCCAGCGCCAGCGCGATTTCCACCAGCCGCTGCTTGCCGTAGGCCATGCTGCGCGTGATGCTGTTGGCCTGGTCGGCCAGGCGCAGCGAGTGCAGCAGCACCATCGCTTCATCGACCATGTCGTGGTGCCGCGCCACGGTTTTCCACCATACGTTCTGCAAGCCGCGCCGCTCGCCGATGGCCAGCACCACCGATTCCAGCACGGTCAATCCGGCGAACAGCGTGTTGATCTGGAAGGTGCGGGTCATGCCGCGTTTCACGCGCTGGTGCTGGGCCAGCCCGGTGATGTCCTCGCCGCCCAGGAACACCTTGCCGGCGGTCGGCGCGAAGCCGCCCGTCAGCAGGTTGATGAAGGTGGTCTTGCCGGCGCCGTTCGGGCCGATCAGCGCATGGCGGGCGCCGGGCGTGAAGGTCAGCGACACGTCGCTGTTGGCCTTGAAGGCACCCCAGCTCTTCGACAGGCCTTCGGTGCGCAAGGTGGTATCCATGCCGTTCATTTGTTCTCCTTCCGTTCGCGCATGCGTTCCAGCAGGTTGGCGAAGCCGCCGACGATGCCGCCCTTGGCGAACATCACGATGCACACCAGCAGCAGGCCGATCCAGAATTGCCAGTAGGTGGGATTGATGCCGGCGATCTTGTCCTGCGCGATCATGAACACGGCCGCGCCGATCAGCGCGCCGTACAGCCGGCCCGTGCAGCCCAGCACGAGCATGATCAGCAGCTCCGCCGAGCGGGGGAAGCCCAGCATGTCGAGGCCGACGAACTGCGTGGTCTGCGCCAGCAGCGCACCGGCGATGCCGGCAACCACGGCGACCACCGTGAAGATCGCACGCAGCCGCGAGTTGACGTCCGCGCCGATGGCCGGCATGCGGCGCCCGCCTTCGCGGATGCCCCGCAGGCCCAGGCCGAACGGCGAATTCACCAGCCGGCGCAGCACCAGGAACACGAGGAACAGCACCACGTAGCTGTACACGAAGCCGGTCTTCCCTTCCAGGTCGAATTCGAACGTGCCCAGGAGGTTACTCACCATCATGCCGGACAGGCCATCGACGCCGCCGGTCAGCCACGACGCCTTGTTGGCCGCTTCGAACAGCATCAGGCCGATGCCCAGCGTGACCATCAGCCGCGTCAGGTCCTGGCCGCGCACGACGAGGAAGCTGACGATCCAGCCGAACAGTCCGGCGACAACGGCGCCGGCCAGCAAGCCGGTGACCGGCTCGCCCCAGCCATGCACCGCCAGCAGCCCGGCCGTGTAGGCGCCCAGGCCGAAGAACGCCGCGTGGCCCAGCGACACGATGCCCGCGTAGCCGAGGATCAGGTCCAGCGACAGCGCGAACAGGCCGACGATCATGATCTGGCTGGTCAGCACCAGGTATTGCGGGAACAGGAACCAGCTTGCCACCGGCAGCAGCCAGAAGACGATTTCCAGCGGATGCCAGCGGCCATCGGGCAACCGCGGGGGACGAACCACCGCCGCGGCGCGTGGCGCCGCATCCCCGGCGACTTCCACCTTTGAGAGAGCGTTCATGCTTTCCTCCTGATCAGGCCAGCCGGGAAGGCCAGCAGCAGCACCACCATCAGCGCATAGATGACGAACGCGCCGATTTCCGGCACGTAGTACTTGCCGGCCACGTCGAACACGCCCAGCACGATGGCGGCCAGCAGCGGGCCGGTGATGGTGCCCGCGCCGCCCACGGCGACGACCAGCAGGAAGTACACCATGTACTTGACGGGGAAGCTGGGGTCCAGTCCCAGCACGTCGATGCCCAGGCCGCCGCCCAGGCCGGCCAGGCCGGAACCCAGCGCGAACGTCAGGCTGAACACGCGGCTGACATTGATGCCCAGGCCCTCGGAAGCGGTGTGGTTGTCGACCGATGCGCGGATCTGCGCGCCGAAGCGGGTGCGCTCGATCAGGAGCCCGAGCAGGGCGGTGACGACGATGACGACGCCGATCAGGAACAGCCGGTAGCTGCCCACGTCCAGGCCGAACAGCGAGACCTGCCCGCGCAGCCACTCCGGCAGCGTGACGGGTTGCTGCGTGGGGCCGAAGAAGTAGGTGGCCCCGGCCACCGCCATGAAGGTCAGGCCGATCGAGAACAGCACCTGGTCCAGGTGGCTGGCCTTGTACAGCCGGCGGTACAGCGTGCGCTCGAGAAGGAAGCCGACAAATGCCGCGGACAGGAACGCCAGCGGCAAGGTGGCCAGGAATGGCACGCCGGCGCGATCGAGCAGCATCACGCAGACATAGCCGCCCAGCATCGCGAACGCGCCGTGGGCCAGGTTAATGAAATTCATCATGCCCATCGTGACCGACAGGCCGACACTGATCATGAACAGCAGGCTGCCGTACGCCACGCCGTCGAACAGGACGCCGATCATCGCCGGCCTCCGTAAAGGATATGCATAGTTGTCTCCTCGATTCTCCAAGATCGCTCGCATGGCCGCCGCTCTCTGTCGGCTGGCCACGCTACTGATACCGCTGCTTGCTCACCTGCGCATTACATCCGTATTGACTCGTGCCCCCTCAAACCCGCTCGATGACGATGGCGATGCCCTGCCCCACGCCGATGCACATGGTACACAATGCAAAGCGCCCGCCGCCACGGTGCAGCTGGTTCATCGCCGTGGTCACCAGGCGCGCGCCGCTCATGCCCAGCGGGTGGCCCAGCGCGATCGCGCCGCCCCACGGGTTGACGCGCGGATCGTCCTGCGACAGGCCCAGTTCGCGCAGCACGGCGATGCCCTGCGACGCGAAGGCTTCGTTCAGTTCGATGATGTCGAACTGGTCCAGCGTCATGCCCAGGTTGGCCAGCAGCTTCTTCGTGGCAGGCGCCGGGCCGATGCCCATCACGCGGGGCGCCACGCCGGCCGTGGCCATGCCGACGATGCGCGCCTTCGGCACCAGGCCGTGCGCGGCGGCGGATTTCTCGTTGGCCAGCAGCAGCGCGCAGGCGCCATCGTTGACGCCGGATGCGTTACCCGCCGTGACCGTGCCATCCGGCTGGACCACGCCTTTCAGCCTGGCCAGCGCTTCCAGCGTGGTGGCACGCGGATGCTCGTTGCGGGAGAACACGACCGGCTCGCCCCTCTTGACGGGGATCGTCACCGCCATGATCTCGGCATCGAAACAGCCCGCTTCCTGCGCCGCCACCACGCGCTGCTGGCTGGCGAGCGCGAAGCGGTCCTGGTCTTCGCGGCTGATGGCGAAGTCCGTGGCGACGTTTTCCGCTGTTTCCGGCATCGAGTCGGTGCCGTACAGCTTCTTCATCAGCGGGTTCGGGAAGCGCCAGCCGATCGTGGTGTCGTAGATGGCAGCGTTGCGCGAGAAGGCGCTGTCGGCCTTGCCCATCACGAACGGCGCGCGCGTCATCGATTCCACGCCGCCGGCCAGCATCAGCGCCGTGTCGCCGGAACGGATCGAGCGCGCGGCGAGGCCCACGGCATCCATGCCGGAGCCGCACAGGCGGTTGACGGTGGTGCCGGGCACGCCCTGCGGCAGGCCCGCCAGCAGCGCCGACATGCGCGCCACGTTGCGGTTGTCTTCGCCGGCCTGGTTGGCGCAGCCGTAGATCACGTCGTCGATGGCTTCCCAGTCGACGGTGGGATTGCGGCGCACCAGCTCGGCCAGCGGCAGCGCGCCCAGGTCGTCGGCGCGCAGGTCCTTCAGGGCACCGCCGTAGCGGCCGATCGGGGTGCGGATCGCGTCGCAGATGAAGGCTTCGGTCATTTCGTGTTCTCCGTTGCTGTGCCGGCGAGGCCGGCGATGAGCGGCGCGGCGGTGCGCTGTTGCAGTTCCTCGAAGGTCAGGCCGTCGACCATTTCACGCACGACGAGGCCGTCGGACGTCACGTCGATCACGGCCAGGTCCGTGTAGATCTCGGTTGACGCAGCCGATGCCGGTCAGCGGATAGGTGCACTGCGCGACGATCTTGCTTTCGCCGGACTTGGTCTGGTGGTCCGTCATCACGAACACCTGGCGCGCGCCGATGGCGAGATCCATCGCGCCGCCCACGGCAGGGATCGCATCCGGCGCGCCGGTATGCCAGTTGGCCAGATCGCCGGTGGCGGAGACCTGGAACGCGCCCAGCACGCAGATATCGAGGTGGCCGCCGCGCATCATCGCGAACGAGTCGCCATGGTGAAAGTAGGCGCCGCCCGTCAGCAGCGTGACCGGCTGCTTGCCGGCGTTGATCAGGTCTTCGTCTTCCTCGCCGGGCGCGGGCGCCGGGCCCATGCCCAGCAGGCCGTTCTCGCTGTGCAGGAAGATCTCGCGGTCGGCCGGCAGGTAGTTCGCCACCATCGTCGGCAGGCCGATGCCCAGGTTGACGTAGGCGCCTTCATGGATGTCCTGCGCGACGCGTTTCGCCATAGCGTCCCGGCTCATTTTCTGGATGGTCATTGCTTGCCTCCCTGTGCTTCTTCCTGCACCACGCGTTGCACGAAGATGCCCGGGGTGACGATGTGTTCGGGGTCCAGCTCGCCCAGTTCGACGATGCGCGTGACCTGTGCGATGGTGACCTTGGCGGCGGTGGCCATGATCGGGCCGAAGTTGCGCGCTGTCTTCCGGTACACCAGGTTGCCCCAGCGGTCGCCGTGCAGCGCCTTGATCAGCGCGAAGTCGGCGTGGATCGGCGATTCCAGCACGTAGTGCTTGCCGTTGATGGTGCGCGTTTCCTTGCCTTCGGCCAGCAGCGTGCCGTAGCCGGTGGGCGAGAAAAAGCCGCCGATGCCGGCGCCGGCGGCGCGGATACGCTCGGCCAGGTTGCCCTGCGGGGTCAGTTCCAGCTCGATCTCGCCGGCGCGGTACAGCGCGTCGAACACCTGCGAGTCCGCCTGGCGCGGGAACGAGCAGATGATCTTCCTGACCCGTTTCGCCTTGAGCAGCGCGGCCAGGCCGGTCTCGCCGTTGCCGGCATTGTTGTTGACGATGGTGAGATCGCGCGCGCCTTGCTCGATGAGCGCGTCGATCAGCGCGGCCGGCATGCCGGCATTGCCGAAGCCGCCGATCATGACGGTCGCGCCGTCATGGATGCCGGCGACGGCCTGCGCCATCGTCTCGATAGTCTTGTCGATCACGGGTGTTTCCTCCTGCCTTCAATTAGATTCCGAATGTTCGATAATCGAACTATAATCTGTTAATCGAACAGCCCCAGTGTCGCACCGGCGCCGGCGAAGGTCAAGAAAAACCGTCGGCGGCGCGGGCTGTTCCAGTAAAATCCGTCCACTTCGAAAGAGACCGATGACGACAACCACCACCAACAACGCCCCGGCCGAGCGCGAACCGACGATCGCCGAACAGATCGATGCGCTGGCCGATCCCAGCTTCATGACGTCGCTGGCGCGCGGGCTCGCCGTGCTGCAGGCGTTTTCCGATTCGCGCCGCAGCCTGACGATCGCGCAGATCAGCCAGAAGACCGGCATCCCCCGCGCCGCCGTCAGCCGCTGCCTGTACACGCTGAAGCAGCTCGGCTATGCCGATTCCGACGTCAACAATTACTCGCTGCGGCCGAAGGTGCTGACGCTCGGCTATTCCTACCTGTCGTCGACGCCGCTGACCGTGTCCGCCCAGCCCTACCTCAACCAGATCAGCCGCACGCTGAACGAATCGTGCTCGCTGGCGGTGCTGGACGATAACGAGGTGCTGTACGTGGCCCGTTCGGCAACGTCCCGCGTGATGTCCGTGGCGCTCAACACCGGCAGCCGGCTGCCCGCGTACTGCACGTCGCTGGGCCGCGTGATGCTGGCCCACCTGCCGGAGCCGGACCTGCAGGCCTACCTCGACAAGGTGCGCCTGAAGCCCCTCACCGAGCACACGGTCACCACCCAGAAGCAGTTGCGCGCCGTGCTGGCCCAGGTGCGCGAGCAGGGCTTCGCCATCAACAACGAGGAGCTCGAAGTGGGCCTGCGCTCCATCGCGGTCCCGGTGCGCGGCGCATCCGGCATCGTGCATGCGGCCCTGAACGTCGGCGCCCAGGCCGGCCGCGTCAGCGCACGGCAGATGGAAGAGCAATTCCTGCCCGTGCTGCAGCAGGGCGCGCGGGACCTGGCGGTGCTGCTGCCCTGACGCCATCCAGCCGAGCCCGTGTCATGGTGGCATTGCAGGGGGCGACGCAGGGAATTCGTGAAGCACAGCTTCGCGCCTGCCGAGCGGCGCCGCCATGCAGGGCGGCGCCTTCAAGGAGCACTGCTCCTTGCCTGCGATGCGGTGATGCCTTGCAAGGCATCACTCCCTCCAGGCACGCTGACACGGGCTCGGCCATTGCTGGCTTGTTCAGAAGTGGTGCCGCAAGCCCGCCATGAGACCCCGTTGCGGCTTGCCGACGCCGACGCTGCCACCCGCATCGAGCGCGATGGCGGCGGCGCCGTCGTTGTTCATCAGCCCCAGCGCGCCATAGACGGCGGTGCGCGTCGACAGGAAATACGTCAGCCGCGCCACCGCCATGTCGGTATCGTCGCCGCTGTGCTTGACGTTCTTGCGCGCCACCTGCGCATCGAACGTCAGCAACGGCGTGACGGGGTGGCTCACGCCCAGGTAGGCCAGCGTAGATTCGGTGACGCCGGTGACGGCGTTGGTCTTGCGGTCGATGAGGCCGGCGCCCAGCTTGGTGCCGCCGAACATCCAGTAGCCGTTGACGGTCACGCGCCGGTCGAAGTTGCTGCTGCTGGTCAGCCCGCCGGCCGCGCCGGTATTCCCGTACAGCTTGTCGAACGAGGCATTGATGCCATACGCCTTGACTTCGTAGCCCAGCAGCGCGGTGACCTGGCGGCAGGCTTTCGAGTCGGCCGGCGATTCGCCCGCGCAGCCGGTGGCGGCGGGGCCGCCGGACGACGATGTGTCGCGCCCGAAGCTGTACGTGGCGCCGGCCACGATGCCGTCGAAGTTGCCCAGGTAGCCGATGGCGTTGTCGCTGCGCGCGTTCGGCAGGTAGGGGTCGATGCTGCCGATGGCGAACAGGTTCGGGCCCAGCACGTCCGCCTTCAGGCCGGCGATATAGGTCATGTTGACCTGGCGGCCCAGGGTCAGCGTGCCCCACTTGCCCTTCAGGCCCACGTTGGCGGCGCGGCCGAACAGGCGGTTACCCTGCCCCATCGTGCCGGTATCGGGACCGAAGCCGCTTTCCAGCGTGAAGATGGCGGACAGGCCGCCGCCCAGGTCTTCGGTACCGCGGAAACCGATGCGCGACGGGAAGGAGCCCGTCAGCGATGCCACCTTCGTGACCGAATCGCCGGCGGCGTTCGTGTTGTCGACATGCGCCACCGCCGTATCGATGATGCCGTAGATGGTGACGTTGCTTTGCGCGTGCGCCGCGCCCGCGGCCAGCAGCGCCATCGCCGTTGCCATTGCGCCGCGCCCGCCCTTGCCCATGCCGGGGGCACGCGCCCGTTCGCCAGTGTTTCGGTTCATGCTGTCTCCTGTGTAGTGTTATGGTCGTCCGTAGTGCTCGCTCATCGCGCTTGTTCATCGCGCCTGTTCGATCAGCGAACAATCGATTGCCTATCGAACGCTGAGCCGATACTATGACCGATACCGGGCCTTGTCAAGAATCTCAAGGAACCTGATGATTGGCGCGGTACCCACGACAAAAAGGAGACAAGCATGAAATTCACGATCGCCGCCGTGCTGGCCGGCGCACACCTGTTCGCCCTGCCAGCGGCCCACGCGCAGGACACCATCAAGGTCGGCGTGATCGCCGCGTTTTCCGGCCCGTTCGCCGACTACGGCAAGCAGATGGAAGGCGGCATCAAGGCCTACATGGCGCAGCACGGCGACACGGTGGCCGGCAAGAAGATCCAGCTGATCCTCAAGGACACCACCGGCCCGTCGCCGGAGATCGCCAAGCGGCTCGCCCAGGAACTGGTGGTGCGCGACAAGGTGGACTTCCTGGCGGGCTTCGGCCTGACACCGGAGGCGCTGGCCGTGGCTCCCATCGCGCAGCAGGCGAAAAAGCCGATGATCATCATGAACGCGGCCACCTCGGCCATCACGACCAAGTCGAACTACATCGCGCGCTTCTCGATGACCCTGCCGCAGATCTCGGCGCCGATGGGCACCTGGGCGGCGAAGAACAAGTTGAACAAGGTGGTGACGCTGGTGGCGGACTACGGCCCCGGCCTCGATGCCGAGGCGGCATTCAAGAAGACGCTGGAAGGTGCCGGCGGCAAGGTGACCGAATCGATCCGGGTGCCGCTGCGCAATCCGGAGTTCGCGCCGTTCATCCAGCGCATCAAGGATGCCAGGCCGGATGCGATCTTCGTGTTCGTGCCGGCCGGCGAACAGAGCATCGCTTTCATGAAGGGCTACCGCGAACGGGGGCTGGCCGCCGCCGGCATCAAGGTGATCGCCACCGGCGACCTGACCGACGACCACGTGCTGCCGGCGATGGGCGATGCCACGCTGGGCGTCATCACCACCTTCCACTACTCGGCCGCGCACGACTCCCCCGAGAACAAGGCATTCCTGAAGAGCTTCGCCGCCGCCAACCCGCAGGGCGGCCGGCCGAACTTCATGGCCGTCGCCGCGTACGACGGCATGGCGGCGGTCTATGAAGTGTCGCGCAAGCTGAATGGCACGATCGACGGCGACAAGGCGATGGCCGTGCTGAAGACCATGAAGCTGAACAGCCCGCGCGGCCCGATCGCCATCGATCCCGCCACGCGCGACATCGTGCAGACCGTGTACGTGCGCGAAGTGAAGAAGGTGGGGAACGAGGTTTACAACATCGAGTTCGACAAGTTCCCGAATATGAAGGACCCGGGCAAGCAGTAAGTCCACCCGAAAACACTCGGGAGATAGCTCGATGCCGGTAAGTCAAGGCGACTTGACTATTTGAGTTGGCGTCAGGGGCTTGGTGTCGGACATTTTTTCCGGGTGCTTCATCCGGAAAATGTGTCGGACCGCTGCGGCGGACCGACCGGTTCTTTGCTCAGGACATCGGCAACGTCATGCGAAAACGAGTATTACGGCCATACCCCAGCTTTGCAGCAGCTCAGGCAACAGGCGTCAGCAGCGGCTCCCCGCCGAAATGCGCGAGCAGGTTGTCGACGACGAGCTGTCCCATCGCATGCCGCGTTTCCACGGTCAGGCTGCCCACGTGCGGCGTCAGCACCACGTTCGGCAGCGCAATCAGCGCGGCGGGGACCGACGGCTCGTCGGCAAACACGTCCAGCGCGGCCGCGCCCAGCCGGCCGTCGGCCAGCGCGTCGGCCAGCGCCGGTTCGTCGACCAGCGAGCCGCGCGCGATGTTGACCAGGGTGCCCTCCGGCCCCAGCGCCTCCAGCACCGCCGCATCCACGGTGGCCCGCGTGGCCGCGCCGCCCGGGGCACAGACCACCAGGTAATCGCTGTCGCGCGCCAGGTCGAGCAGCGACGCGGCGCGCGGCACCGTCACGCCCTTCTTCACGTTCGGCTGCCAGTAGCGCAGTTGCAGGCCGAATGCCGCCAGCCGCGCGGCGACCGCCTGGCCAATGCGCCCGAAACCATAGATGCCGGCGACCTTGCCGCGCAGCGCGCGCGCCGGCTTGACCGGCATGCCGGCCTGCCACTGGCCGGCGCGAACATAGCGGTCCAGCGAAGGGATGCGGCGCGCAGCCGCCAGCAACAGCGCCACCGCCAGGTCCGCCACGTCGTCCGTCAGCACGCCGGGCGTGTTCGTCACCCGGATGCCGCGCGGCCGCAGCGCGGCGAAATCCACCGCATCGACGCCGATGCCGTTGACCGCCACGATCTCGAGGCGCGGCAGCTGCGCCGCCAGCGCCGCGCCAATGCCCGCCATGCCGGTGGTGGCCACGCCCCGCACGTTCGGCCCCACGCCGGCGATGAAGGCGGCGCGCGCTTCAGGTGCCACCTGCCACACGTGGTGGCAAACGAAATGCTGTTCCAGCTGCGCCATGACGGACGCCGACGGACTGGCCGCCATCACGAGGATTTCCGGTTTCATCTGAATTGATTCATGAGTGAACGATTGGCCATTCTAGTGGATCGCCGCCAAGGCGTGGCGACTGCTCGACCCGGAAGAGCCCACCCATACCTCCGGTCAGTTGCCAGCGTTCAGTTTCCTAATGACACTTTCTTACAATTTCTTCACATATGCGACTTAAATGGAAGGCAATATACGCCCCTTGCATATAAGTACTCGACAAGCCAGGCCGATGACCTCATCCCTTTCGCCGTGCATCCATCGCCGTTTCGAGCGCCAGGCCGCGCTGGCGCCGCATGCCATCGCGCTGCAGGGACCCGACGGCAGCGTGACGTATGCGGACCTGAACGCGGCAGCGAACCGGCTGGCGCGGCACCTGCAGCGGCGCGGCGCGCGTCCCGGCGCGCTGGTGGCACTGTGTCTGGAGCGCGGCGCGGCCCTGGTGACGGCGATGCTGGCGGTGCTGAAGACGGGCGCCGCTTACCTGCCCGTCGACCCGGCCTACCCGGCAGCGCGTATCGCCTTCATGCTGGCCGACGCCGATCCGGCAGTCACTGTGACACGCCAGGATTGCGCCGGCATGCTGTGCCCGCGGGTTGCCGCGCTGTGGCTCGACAGCGCGCCGTGGGCAGCGGAAGACGACGCGAACCTGCCGCGCGACGTCGATGCCGGCAGCCTGGCCTATGTGATCTACACGTCCGGCTCCACCGGGCAACCGAAGGGCGTGCTGGTCGAACACCGCCAGCTGGCCAGCCACGTCGACGCCTTCGCCGCGCTGGCCGGCCTGTCGCCGCGCGACCGGGTGCTGCAGTTCGCGCCGCCCGCGTTCGACGTGCTGGCCGAGGAAGTCTGGCCCACGCTCCTGCATGGCGCCACGCTGGTGCTGCGCGACCCCGGCCCGGCCGACGCGCTGGCCGCCTTCACGCGGCAGGTCGAGGCACGCCGCATCACGGTGCTGAACCTGCCCGCCTCGTTCTGGCACCCGTGGTGCGACCACGTGCTGGCGGCCGGCGGCGACGTGCGGCTGCCGGCACTGCGCCAGCTGGTGGTCGGCAGCGAAGTCGTGCAGCCGGGCAGCGTGCGGGCATGGCAGGCCCGCTTCGGCATGCGGGTAGCCATCGCGAATGCCTACGGGCCCGTCGAAGCGACCGTCACCGCCACGGCCGAACAGTTGCCGATGCTGCCGCCCGGCGCCGCGCGCGTGCCGATCGGCCGGCCGCTGGCCGGCACCACCGTGCGCCTGCTCGATGCCGCCGGCAAGCCGGTGGCGCCGGGCGAACCGGGCGAACTGCATATCGGCGGCGCGCGCCTGGCACGCGGCTACCTGAACCGGCCGGACCTGACCGCCGAACGCTTCGTGCACGTGGATGGCGAGCGGCTGTACCGCACCGGCGACCTGGCCGCGCAACTGCCCGATGGCAGCCTGGACTTCCTCGGCCGCATCGACGGCCAGCTGAAGGTGCATGGGCAGCGGGTCGAACCAGGCGACGTGGAAGCCTGCCTGGTGCGCCACCCCGGCGTGGGCGCCGCACTGGTGGTGGCGGATGAAGCGCTGGGCCAGCTGCTGGCCTACGTCACGCCGGCCGATGGCGCGACCGCGCCGGATCCCGCCGAGCTGCGGTCGCTGGCGCGCGCCGCGCTGCCGCCGTACATGGTGCCGGCGGCGTACGTGCGGCTGGAAACCCTGCCGCTCACGGCAAACGGCAAGCTCGACCGGAATGCGCTGCCGGCGCCCGATGCCGCGGCCTTTCCGGCACAGGACTACGACGCGCCGCAGGGCGAGGCCGAGCGCGAACTGGCGGCGCTGTGGTGCGCGCTGCTGAAACTGCCCCGCGTGGGCCGGCACGAGGATTTCTTCGCGCTGGGCGGCGACGCGCCCACCGCGCTGGGGCTGGTGGAACTGCTGCGCGACCGCGGCCACGCCATCGACATGCGCACCTTCTGCCACCGGCCGACGCTGGCAGCGGTGGCCGCGCTGCCCGCCTCTTCCTCAGCGCTGGCCGCGCTGCCCGCCGCTACCTCGCCATCCCCCGGCCCACATGCCGCCGCCACCGGCCACGACTTCTTCCATGCCTTGCTCGACGGCTGGACCGCGCCGCCCGCGCCGTTCGGCCTCGATGGCGCCGGCGCGCCGGAACTGTCGCGGCGCCACGTCGATCCGGCGCTGGCGCTGCGCCTGCGCGCCGCGGCGCGGCAGCGCGGCCTGATGCCGGCCAGCCTGTTCCACCTGGCATGGGCATGCGTGCTGGCGCGCGGCACCGGCCAGCGCGATGTCGTGTTCACGACCGCGCTGCCGGCCTGCCATACCGCCACCGGCATCGGCGAGTGCATGCTGCCGCTGCGGGTCATGCTGGATGGCACCGGCGCGGCCGATGCGCTGCACCGGATGCACCAGTTTGTCGCCACGCTGGTCGACCACCGCCACGCGCCCCACGCCGCGGCGACCGGCGCGGCGGCCCTGCTCCATTACCGGCATGCCGGTGCCGAGGCGCCGCCGCAACCCGGCTACCCGCTGGCGCTGGCGGTGGACGACCTGGGCGACGGCTTCCGGCTGACCGCGCGGTGCGCCGCCAGCGCCGGCCCGGCACGCATCTGCGACTTCATGCTGTGCGCGCTGGCGGCCCTGGCCGACGCGCTGGAGCACGCACCCGCCACCCCGGTGACGGCACTCGACGTGCTGCCGCCGGCGGAACGCGCGCAACTGCTGCGCTGGGCCGGTACGGTCGACTTCCCGGACCGCGGCTGCCTGCATCGCCTGGTCGAGGCTGCAGCCGCGCGGGCGCCTGGCGCCGTGGCGCTGTCCGGCGATGGTGCCGCCATCACATATGCCGCGCTGAACGACGAAGCCAACCGGCTGGCCCACCACCTGCAGGCGCTGGGCGTGGGGCCGGACGTGCCCGTGGCGCTGTGCATGCCGGCGGGCACCGCCCTGGTGGTGGCTGCGCTGGGCGTGCTGAAAGCCGGCGGCGCCTGCGTGCCGATCGATGCCGCGGCCGGTGCCGCGCACATCGGCGCGGTGCTGGCCGATACCCGCGCGGCCATCCTGCTGACGGTGCGGGAGGTGCCCGCCCCGGCCAGCATCGCCACCGTGCTGCGGCTGGACGGGCCGGGTCCGTGGCAATCGATGCCGCGCGCCAATCCGGCGTCGGCGGTGGGGCCGGCGCACCTGGCCTGGATCGTCCGTGGCGACGGCGGCGCCAGCGTGGCGTTGGAGCACCGTAACCTCACCCGGCTGTTCGATGCCGCGGCGCGCTGGATCGATGCCGGCCCGGCCGATGCCTGGGCGGTGTGCGCGTCGCCGGCCGCCGACCTGTTCCTGTGGGAGCTGTGGGGTGCGCTGGTGTCGGGGGCCCGCGCCGTCATCGTGCCCGCGCGGGAACGCATGCCGGCCGCAATCGCCCGCCTCGTGCGCGACGAACGGGTGACCATCCTGACCCGGGAAGGCCATGCGTTCGACGGCATCGATTCGCCATGGCTGCGCTACGTGATCGTGCGTGGCGAAGCGGCGGCCGGGCCTTCCAGCGCCCCGCACGCGGCGCCGGGCGGCGGGCCGCGGCTGCTGGCGATGCGCGGAAGCGCCGAAAGCGGCGTGTACCTGGCATGCCGCGCATCCTGTCCGGCTGGCGCGGCGCAGGCTGCGGGCACGATCGGGCAGCCGCTGCCGGACATGGCCGCCTACGTGCTCGATGCCCACGGCCAGCCCGCACCGCTCGGCGTCATGGGCCAGTTGCACGTGGGCGGCGCCGGGCTGGCACGAGGCTACCTGCACCGCCCCGACCTGACGGCCGCACGCTTCGCCACGCACCCGCTGGTACCGGGCGGGCGCCTGTTCCGCACCGGCCAGGCGGCTCGCTGGACAGCCAGCGGCATGCTCGACGACGGCGGCCCGGCAGCCGGGCGGGTTGCGATGGATGGCCAAGCCGGGGCGGCGGGATACACGGCAGCGCATGGAATGGCGGCAGCCTCGCGGGCCGGGACAGCGCTTGTCACGGCACCGGCACGATCGGCATCATCGACACCATCGGCGGCCCCGCCGAAGGCCCCGGATTTGCCACCGCCGCCGGCAAGCGCCGCCATTCCGGCTCCGCGCCAACGCGCGGCGCACGACCTGTCGCTCAATGCGGGGCGCCACGCCGGCCCCCGTGCGCAGGCTTGCTGGCCGGCGCTGCCCAACTAGCGGGAAGCCGGCAAGGCTGTATAGGAGCGGGCCGCCACCCCGCCAGGCCTTTGCTCCCCTGCACCGCTGGTATCATCGCGGCATGAGACACGACAGCCGCCTTTCCCGCATGCTCCATGTGCTGATCCATATGGACAGCCTGGACGCCCCCGCCACCTCCGACACGATCGCCGCCATGCTGAACACCAATCCCGTCGTGGTGCGCCGCACGATGGCCGGCTTGCGCGAGCAGGGATATGTGCAGTCAGGCAAGGGGCATGGCGGGGGCTGGGTGCTGGCCCGGCCGCTGCACGCCATCACGCTGCGCGACATCCACCACGCGCTGGGCGACCCGCCCGTATTTGCCCTGGGCACCACGGACGAACATGCCGATTGCCTCATCGAGCGTGCCGTCAACGCCACCCTGGGCGACGCGATGCGCGCCGCAGAAGCGCTGCTGCTGGAACGTTTCGGCCAGGTGACGCTGGCGGACCTGGCCGCCAATGCCTGCCGGCGCTGACCCGTGTCGAAAAATTTTACAGCGATTTCAGCCCATCCATTTTATTGATGAGCAGGGATCGCGCTACCGGCCGTCCGACCGGTCGCAGGGCTGGGCTGGATAGCTGTCGACAAACTTTACAGCACAGCCAACCCTTCAATTTTCTTAATGAATTTATAAGAAAGCGTCTTACGTAGAATCAAAGGTTTAGCTTACTGCGGCTGAGCGAAGGCATGAACTTTGCATAAGCTTATACAAAAAATAAAAAAATGTTCGTAGTTAAACTAATCAACTTGGAGCCATACGTGAGCAAAATGAAAACTACACTGCTGGGATTGGCAGTAGCAATTTCGTCGATCGGTGCCGCATCCGCCGCGCCGCAAACCGTCGGTGGCGTAACCTGGGATCCCGACTACGGCATCGACTTCTCGTCGTCGTCGGTGCAGATGCACCAGATCTTCGAGGAAGATGGCACGGCCCGCGGCTACGGCATCATCTCGACGATGAACGGCACCGGCCAGGCCCAGTTCTGCCCCAACTGCGAACTGACGATCGTCTTCGGCGGCTACACGCCCGTGTCGATGGATGGCGCGATCACCAAGTACACCGGTGGCTTCGTCAACATCTTCATGAACGACGGCCCGTCGACGATCAACCCGTACGATCCGCTGACCATGAACGACGGCAACGTCGGCCTGGGCACCCTGTGGCTGTCCCTGGAAGGCCACGAGTACAACGGCGCCACGCTGCAAGGCACGCTGAACTCGCAAATGCCGCCGAACCTGAGCGGCCTGGGCCAGCTGGACGTGGTGGGCGGCGTCGCTGCGCAATACTTCGACACCAACGCGCAGATCGACGGCGCCGACATGTCGTTCTCGACCAGCTTCACGCAGCCGTATCCTGGCGACATGAACCACGTCGTCGGCACCGGCAACTTCTATGGCCTGACCTCGCCGGTTCCGGAACCAAGCACGTACCTGATGATGGGCGCCGGCATGCTGACGCTGGCGGCACTGCGCCGCCGCAAGCAGCGTTGATGGACCGGCCGCCGGCACCTGCCGGCGGCTGTTCCGGCCGCGCTGTCGGAAATCTTTACACTGAGCCGGGCTTTGCCCGGCTTTTTTTACGCGGCGCTGTGCGCGGTAATCAGGGGAACTTCCTGCCGGAATCACTGTCTGACTTTCTGTTGAGTTACTTCATGTATATCAGGAGGCGGCATGGGCACGGCGGAGGTTGGAGTACTGATCGAAGCGTTGATGCGGCAACCGCTTTCAGAAGATCAGGTAACGTTGTTGCAGCGCTTTCTGGCCAGCGTCGAGCAACCAGGCCAGTGCCATCGCCTGATCGAGGAAGCCGGCGGAAGACCGCCATGTCCGCATTGCGGGTGCCAGCGTTCCCACCGTTGCGGGCAGGCCAGTGGCTTGCAGCGCTATCGCTGCGTGCTGTGCCGGCGCAGCTTCAACGCCGTGACCGGTACACCGCTGGCCCGTCTGCGCATGCGCGACAAGTGGCTGCAATACCTGCAATGCCTGATCGAGTCGACACCCGTGCGCTCGGCAGCCAGCCGCGTGGCGGTAGCCAAGTCGACCAGCTTTCGATGGCGTCACCGGTTCATCGCCGCCTTGCTCCGGGCGCCCCGTCCGCAGTTGTCCGGCATCGTCGAAGCCGATGAGACGTACCATTTGGAATCACAAAAAGGCTCGCGCCACCTGAACCGCCCGCCCCGCAAACGCGGCGGCAAGGCCAGCCGGCGCGGCATCAGCAGCGAGCTGGACTGCATCGTCGTTGCCCGTGACCGCAACCGGCAAACGTGTGACCTCGTCACGGGCCGCGGCCCGGTCAGCGCCGGCCAGTTGATGAAACACCTGAAGCCCGTGCTGGCGCCCGATGTCCTGCTCGTCACCGATGCCGCCAAGGCGTACCAGGCTTTCGCGAAGCAGGCCGGCATCACGCACGAAGCAATCAATGTGCGTGCCGGAATCCGAGCGCGCGGCGCACTGCATATCCAGGGTGTCAACGGATGGCATGGCCGCTTCAAGACCTGGCTGCGGCGATTCAACGGTGTCGCCAGCCGCTACCTGGCCAATTACACCGGCTGGCTACGTGTGCTCGACGCCGCCGAGCTGACGGCACCGAGCCAATGGTTGCGCAATGCCGTGGCGCCAGCCTAGGGGCGTCGGCTCATTGTCGCGCTCGGCATGCAAAAAAGTTCCGTGACCACCGGCAAGGCTATTCAACGCGAACAGCGCCTTTTACGCCGGCGCTTCCGGCCGGGTTGCTTTCCTATCGCGCCGCGGCCGCCCGGATGAACTGCACCGTCAAGTCCGGCTGGGCAATGGGCAGCATGTGTCCGCCCTCGACCACTTCCAGCACCGCATGCGGCACCTTGCAGGCCAGCGCCTCGCCATGTTCACGCCACGGCAGGATGCGGTCATCGCGCCCGAACAGCACCGCCACCGGCATGCGCAATTCGCCGTAGCGGCTGCTGTAGGCGGGCAATTGCCCGGCCAGCGCCTGCATGTCCTCCGCCGCCGCCAGGAACTGGCCCGGCCGCAGGCCCAGCAGGCCGCCGCCCCGTGTCGAGAAATCATGCGGCACCGGATCCGGACCGAACACCTGCTCCAGCACCGCGCCGCCCCGCGCGATGGCGCCCGGCGTGGCCACCGTCCACGCGGCCAGCCGGCGCAGCAGCGGCGACCGCATGGCCAGCACGCGAAACGCCGGCGGCGTGTCGTCGGGCAGGTGCGTGAGCGGCGCCAGCAGCGACAGGCCGGCCACCCGTTCCGGGTAATCCAGCGCCAGCGCCAGCGCCACGGCACCGCCGAACGAGTGCCCGACGACGAGCGGATACTCCAGTTCCATCCGGTCGATCAGCTCGGCAAGCGCGGCGGCCTGTTCGCGCAGGCCGCCCGCGGTGCCCAGCCTGCTGTTCGAATAGCCGGAACCGGGCCGGTCGACCGTGATCACGCGGTGATGGTGCGACAGTTGCCGGGCTACTTCGTAGGTGAAGTGCGCCATGTGCCCGCCCAGCCCGTGGATCATCAGCAGTGCCGGCCCCTCCCCCTGCTCGCGCACGTGCAGCCGGGCGCCGGCCACGTCGATGAAGATGCCTTCCGGCGGAAGCGCCGCCTCGACCTTGCGCTCGACCTGCCGCGTGAACAGCGCCAGCCCGCCGGCCAGGGCGGGCACGGCAAGGCCGGCGGCGGCCACGATCATCGCGAGCGAGGGCATCAGCGCGGCACCTTGCCCGAGGCCAGGCCAGGTGCGCCGGCGGCGCCGGTCACCGCGGCGTCTTGTCCCGATACTTTCATGTGTAGTTTTCCAGTACGCCGCAGCGCAGTGCCGCCGCGGTGACGCTGGCAGGCTTTTATTTATTATCGATGGGTCAACTCCGATACTTTAGCTAATCGGAATAATGAAAGCAAATGCGGAAAATGTCGCAGCAGCGGCGCGCTGCAGCGCAACATAAAAGTTCCCGTGAACGTCGGATGCCGCCGCGTGGGAGCATGACGGATGCTGTAAGACCGGAGGAGCCAGTCGGGAACCCGGAAAGGGTGGGAGGCGTAGATGGGGAGGCCGGGGTCGCACGGCCACCCCGGCCAGGGAACAGGGAGGCGCTACGCGGCGCGCAACTTGAACACGGCCACCGATTCGTCGAGCTGGCGCGCCTGCTGGCGCAGCGACGCGGCAGCGGCGGCCGCCTGTTCGACCAGTGCCGCGTTTTGCTGGGTGGTGCTGTCGATGTGGGCGATCGCCTCGTCCACCTGCTCGATGCCCTGCTGCTGCTCGCCGCTTGCCAGCGATATCTGCTGCACCACGGCCGCCACCTGCTGCACGCTGTCCAGCACTTCGCGCATGGTGGAACCGGCGCGGTCGACCAGCGCCCGGCCCGCCGCCACTTCCGACACGGAGGCGGTGATGAGCTCGCGGATCTCCTTGGCGGCCACCGACGAGCGCTGTGCCAGGCTGCGCACTTCGCTGGCGACGACCGCGAAGCCGCGGCCCTGCTCGCCCGCACGTGCCGCCTCCACCGCGGCATTGAGCGCCAGGATATTGGTCTGGAAGGCAATGCTGTCGATGACGCCGATGATGTCGGCGATCTGCGCCGACGTGCCATCGATCCTGCCCATCGTGCGCACCACTTCGGCCACCGTGGCGCTGCTGCGGGCGGACACGTCGGTGGCCTTGCCGGCCAGGCCGGCGGCCGCATCGGCATTGTCGCGGTTTTGCCGCACCGTGCCGGTCAGTTCGCTCATCGACGCGGCGGTTTCCTCCAGCGCGCCGGCCTGCGCCTCGGTGCGGGCGGACAGGTCGGCATTGCCGGCGGCGATCTCGGCCGATGCCACGGCGATGGACTGGGTGCCGCTGCGCACCTGGGCCACGATGCGCGACAGGTTGCCGCTCATCGTGCCCAGCGCACGCAGCAGGTCGCCGATTTCATCGCCGCGGGTAGTCTGCACGTCGCTGCGCAGGTCTCCGGCCGCCACTTCCCTGGCGATGCCGAGGGCATGCGACAAGGGCCTGATAATGCCGCGCACCAGCATCAGCACGATCAGCGCGCCGATCGCCACGGCGGCCACCAGCAGCACCAGCAGCGTCGTCACGGAATTGCGGTACACCTCGTCGTTGCGCGCCGCCACGGCCGCCACGCGGCTCGCCGCATCCTTGCGGATCGAGTCGACGATGGCATCGATATGTTCGGTGGCGCCGCGGTCCATGCCGCGCACCAGCGCATCGACCTGCTGCGCGCCGGTGGGATCGGCACCGTCGAAGCGGCCCAGCGCATCGAGGTATCGCTTGCCCAGTTCGCCATGCAGGCGCAGGGCTTCATCGACCGCCGTGGTCGCCATCCCCAGCGTGCCGAGCGTGCCTTTCAGTTCCGTCAACTTGGCCGCGGTGGCTGCGGCACTGTCGGTGAAGGCGCGGGTGTACTTGTCCCGCTGTGCCGGATCGTGGCCGCGCAACAGGATGTTCTTCCATTCCTGCACCTGGATCTTGAAGTCGACCTGCGCCGAGCGGGCGCCATCGACCGCACGCATCAGGCCGCCGGCCTCGGCGAAACCGGCGGCATTTCGCGCGTTCATGTCGCCCAGGGCACGCCAGCCGGTGAGCCCGACCGCAAGCAAGGTCAGCAGGAAGAAGGCGGCAAGCAGGGCCAGGCGAACGCCTATTTTCAGGTCAGCGAATTTCATGGTGTGGGAGCCAGGGAAGAATGAGCGACCGGGGAAGTCGCAAGAGGCAGTCTCAAGAGAATTCTCAAGAACGGGCGGGGTTGACGAAGTTTCGACGAACTGTTGACGGACGTTTGACGATTCTTGACGAAGCATGAAGCATGAAGCATGAAGCATGAAGCATGAAGCATGAAGCATGAAGCATGAAGCATGAAGCATGAAGCATGAAGCATGAAGCATGAAGCATGAAGCATGAAGCATGAAGCATGAAGCATGAAGCAGTTGCCAAAACTAATGCTCCATGTCAACATTATAGCACACGGGCGGTTGATTTCCCAGTACGGGCGCGGTCGTGCATCGCATGCGTGGCGGCCCGTGTACACTGATGTTTTTCAGACCATGTCACCGATGTCCATCTTTTCCAAAGCCGCGATCAAGCACGAGGCCGACGTGGCCGCCGCCCAGCAGGCCGAGCAGGAACAGGCTGCGCGCCAGGCCCGGCTCGACTTTCGCGAACAATACCGCAACACGCTCGAGAACGTGATCCGCCCGCAGCTTGCCGCGATGCGCAAGCAGATGTACGAGCACGACTACGATGGCAAGATCGAGGAAGGCAACGACGGCTGGAACGATTTCGTGCGCCTCACCTTCGTGCCCGACAAGAACCGCCTGGCCGCGCACGCGGGGCGCGATGCCTGCACGCTGACCTTCACCGCGCTGGAGAGCACCTGCCTGCTGGAATGGGAAAGCGCCTTCGACCGGCACGCCCGCGATGGCTCCGGCAAGGAAGGCGGCACGATTCCCTGCGCCCAGCTGACCGCCGAGCGCCTGGAGCAGATGCTGGCCACGTTCTTCGACAAGGCCTTCGAGGCGCGGCGGCTGCGCCGCCTGAGCTGACCTGGCCTTCTGCCGCCTGGCCAGGCCCGCCCTGGCCTGCCCTGCCTCGTCTTTTCCTGCCCTGTCTTGCCCTGTCCTGCCCTGTCCTGCCCTGTCTTTACCTGTCTTTCGTGGCTAACCCTGGCTTGCCTGGACGGCCACGCCGGCCCGCTCCAGCAGCACGGGAATCTGCTTGAACGCGGGCGTGTTGGCGCCGCGCGCCACCAGCGCCGGCGACAGCAGCGGCGTCAGTTCCGGGAAATAGCCGAACACATCGTCGCCCGCCTGGCCGGTGGCCACCAGCCGGATGCCATCCACGTGGCGCTCGATACCGTCCGGCGACGCGGCGCGGACCCGCACCACGTCGCCGTCGGCGAAGCCCAGCCTGGCCAGCGTGCCGCTCCCGACGAACAGCAGGTGCCGCGTACCGTGCACGCCTCGATAGCGGTCCACCTCCCCTTTCGGGTCGCGGTAGACGGTCGTGTTGTACTGCCGGTGCGCGCGGATCGTGGCCAGGCACAGCACCCGGTCGCCGTATTGCGCCCGGGCGCGCGCCATGGCCGTGTCGCGTGGCAGCGCATGCGCGACGAAGCGGGCCTTGTGCACGGCCGTGTGCCATTCGCGCCGCCCCGCGCTGTTGGGCAGGTGGAAGCCCTTGTCGTGGCGGATACGCTCGTTATAGCCCGCGAAGCCGTCGACGGCGCCGTCGGCCACGCGCTCGATCAGCGTGCGCGTGGCATCGTAGTCGGTGCCGATGGTGTCCCAGTCGATCGGCGAGGCCGCCAGCGTATGCCGCGCCAGCTGGCTGACGATGTAGGGCTCGGAGCGCAGCAGTTCGCCGGCCGGGCGGTTGGTGCCCATCGAAGCGTGCACCATCGACGCGGTATCCTCGACGCTGACGCACTGCGGGCCGGACGGTTGAACGTCGAGCTCGGTACGGCCCAGGCAAGGCAACAGCAGCCCGGTGCGGCCCGGATACAGGTGCGTGCGGTTCAGCTTGGTGGCGATGTGCACCGTGAGCCGGGTTTGCGACAGCGCGTCCAGCACGCGCGGCGTGTCCGGCGCGGCGACGGCGAAGTTGCCGCCCAGCGCCAGGAAGGCTAGCACGCTGCCGTCCAGCAGCCCGTCGATCGTGCCGACCGCATCGCGCCCGGGCGCCGCCGGCGGCGTGAAGCCGAACACCCGCTGCAGGCCGGCCAGCCAGGCCGGCTTGGGCCGGCTAGTAATGCCTACCGTGCGGTCGCCCTGCACGTTGGAATGGCCCCGCACCGGCATCAGGCCGGCGCCCGGTTTGCCGACATTGCCGCGCAACAGCATCAGATTGACCAGGGTCTGGATCGTTTCGATGGCGAATTCGTTCTGCGTCAGCCCCATGCACCAGGCGGCGATGGTGGCCGGCGAGGCAATATAGAACCCGGCCGCCTCCTCCATCTGCGCACGGGTCAGCCCGCTGGCATCCTCGATGTCCGGCCAGGCCTGGCCGGTGACCAGGTCGCGGAACGCCGCGAAGCCGTCGGTATGCGTGTCGATGAAGTCTGCGTCGACGGCGCCGCCTTCCATCACCGCCTTGGCGATGCCCGTGATGGCGGCCAGGTCGCCGCCGATACGCACGCGGTAATAGGCGTCGGCCAGTTGCGTGCCCGTGCCGCCCAGCAGTTCGCCGGGCGATTGCGGGTCGGCGAACGCTTCCAGCCCGCGCTCGCGCAGCGGGTTGAAGACGATGATGCGGCAACCGCGTTTCTTCGCCTCGCGCAGGTCGGCCAGCATGCGCGGGTGATTCGATCCCGGGTTGTGGCCGAAGCTCATGATCAGCTGCGTGTGCGCGAAATCGGCGCGCGTGACGGTGGACTTGCCCACGCCGATCGAATCCGTCAGCGCCTGGCCGGACGATTCGTGGCACAGGTTCGACGAATCCGGCAGGTTGTTGGTGCCGAAGGCGCGCGCGAACAGCTGGTATGCGAAGGCCGCCTCGTTGCTGCTGCGGCCGGACGTGTAGAACGCTGCCCGGTCCGGATCGCCCAGCGCGCGCAGTTCCGCGCCGGCCAGCGCGAACGCGGCATCCCAGCCGATCTCGCGGTAGGTGTCGCTGGCGGCGTCGTACAGCAGCGGCGCGGTCAGGCGTCCCGCCGCTTCCAGCTCGACGTGCTCCAGCGCGCGCAGCGCGGTAACAGTATTGGCAGCAAAGAAGGCGGGGGTGGCCCGCGCCTTGCCGGATTCATGGGCAATCGCCCAGGCACCCTGTTCGCAGAAGTCGACCGACTTGCTGTCCGGCGAGTCGGGATAGGCGCAGCCGGGGCAGTCGACGCCGCGCGGCTGGTTCAGCCGGGGCAGCGTGGCCAGCGCCTGGGCGCCGGGATTGCCGATCAGCGCCTTGGCCGTACCGTGCAGCGAGCCGAAGCCGCCCGCCGGCTTGTTGTATGGCTCGATGCGCTGTTGCGTGATCCTTTGCGCGATCCTGTATGGCTTGTCCTGGCCTGGTTCGATATTGCCGGGCTGGCTGTCGCCCGGCCTGCTTACCTGGGGAACGATGGGGATGAACTTGGTCATCCCGCTATTGTAGCGTTCAGATCAGCTCGCGTGCCCGCAGCTCATCCTTGACGTACGCGTAAAACACGGGCGCGGCGATCACGCCCGGCACGCCGAACACGGCTTCGGCGAACAGCATCGCGGCCAGCAATTCCCAGGCGCGCGCGTTGATGTGCGAACCGATGATGCGCGCGTTCAGGAAATATTCGAGCTTGTGCACCACCACCATGAACGCCAGCCCGGCAATGGCCACGTGCAGCGAATGCGACAGGCTGACCACGACCAGCACCGTGTTCGAGATCAGGTTGCCGATCACGGGCAGCAGGCCAGCCAGGAACGTGATCGCCACCACCGTCTTCGACAGCGGCAGGTGCACGCCGGCCATCGGCAGCACGATGAACACGAAGATCGCCGTGATGATGGTGTTGATCCCCGAGATCCACACCTGTGCGAAGACGATGTTGCGGAAGGCGTGCGACAGGAAACGGGCGCGCTGCAGCAGCGCTTCCGCGAACGGCCGGTGCGGCGCGCCATCCTCGTTCGCATCGTGCAGCGATGCCATCAGGCCGATCACCATGCCGAGCAGGATGCGCGTCAGCGTCTTGCCCACTTCCGCGCCGGCCGCCTGTGCCGCGCCGGCATGCTCGCGCAGCCACGCGGTGACCGCCTCGCGCCAGGAATAGGCATCGACCGGCAGGTGTTCGCTGATCCACGGCGGGATCTGGTCGCGCGATGCATCGATGATGTCGGCCAGGCGCACGAACAGGTGCGTGATGCTGTGCGAATCGAGGCGCAGCAGCACCACCAGCCCCCAGGTGGCCAGCCCGAGCAGGCCGACGATCAGCGCGCCGATGACGGCCGCGGCCACCATCCGCGCCCGGACATCGCTGATGCGCCGGCCCAGCGCGGGCGCGATCGCATGGATCAGCGAAAACATCAGCAAGCCGGCGAATAGTGCGCCCAGCAAGCCGTTCTTCAGCACGAGCAGCAGCAACAGGGCGATGAGCAGGTAGGAAGCGATGACGCTGTAGCGGGTCTGGAGGTTGGGCGGCATGGTGGCGTGGGCGGTTGAGCCGGCATTATGCACCAGGGCCACGCACATCCGACAACATTCCTTGCTTGTCCAGCGCAAGGCGTGCCAGGTCGCGCGCCATGAACAGGTGTCCCGCATACTCGGCGCGGGCTTCGGCCTCCACGTCGGCCAGCGCCAGCGCACCGGGGCGCACGCTTTCCGGGTCCTGGTAGCGGGGGCTGAAATGGGTCAGCACCAGGTTCGGAACGGCCGCCTCGCGGGCAAACCGCGCCACCATCCGCGCCGAACTGTGCTGCGGGCCGGGCCCCACCTTTTCCAGGATGGCCTGGGTGTACGTGGCTTCATGCACCAGCACATCGGCATCGCGCACGGCATCGGCCAGCAGGCCGGGCGTGTCGTTGTCGCCGGCGATCACGATGCGGCGCGGGCGGCGCGGCGGCTGCAGCACATCGGCCGAGCGCACCGGCCGGCCATCCGGGAGCGTCACGTCGTCCCCGGCCTGCAGCACGCCCCACAGCGGCCCGCGCGGCACGCCGGCCGCCGCCAGCCTTGCCGCATCGAGCCGGCGTTCGACGGTTTTTTCGGTGAAACCATAGGCATACGACGGGATGCGGTGCGACAGCGCGGCGGTATCGACCGCCAGGTCGGACAGCAGGCCGGCATCCAGCAGGCCGCGGGCCGCGCCGGCCACGTCGATAAACTCGACCGGATACGGCAGCTGCAGGGCGGTGGTCTCCATCACGCCGCGCACGTAGCGCTCCAGCGGCGCCGGGCCCACGATCGCCAGCGGCGCCGTGCGGTTCAGCAGGCCTGCGCTGGCCAGCAACCCTGGCAAGCCATAGCAATGGTCGCCATGCAGGTGCGTGATGAAGATCGCTCGCAAGTCGTGCGGCGACAGCGGCGTGCGCAGGATGCGGTGCTGCGTGCCCTCCCCGCAATCGACCAGCACCCAGCCGCCCGCCGTGCGCAGCGCCACGCCCGCCACGTTGCGCGTCCTGGTGGGAGTGCCCGATGAGGTGCCGAGAAATTGCAGTTCCATGGAATGCCTGGGTCGCCGATGGCCGATTATCGGCGATTCCCTGCAGGCGCGGCGTTTGAACCGTCCCTCACCTATTGCTTCACCAGCTCCACGCGCCGGTTCTTTTCGCGGCCCGGCTCGGCATCGTTCGACGCCACCGGCGCATACGCACCGACGCCCTTGGCGCTCAGCCGTTTCGCGTCGATCCGGTAGTCCGTGGCCAGCGTCTTCACCACGGATTCGGCGCGCTTCTGCGACAGGTCCATGTTGTGCGCGGGCGAACCCTGGTTGTCGGTGTGGCCGACGATGTGCACCTTCAGGTCGCGGTCCGCCTGCAGCAGCTTGGCCATCTCGGCCAGCGCTTCCTTCGATTCGGGCTTGACGGCGGTCTTGTCGGTATCGAAGTACACGCCATACACGGCCACCTTGCCTTCCGCGGCCAGGCTCTTCGCCATGTCGCCGGCGCTCAGCGCCGTGGTCACCTTGCCGGTTTCCATCGGCTTGCCCTCCACGATGTGCAGCAGCACGCCACCGAAATAGCTGCCTGCCGGTGGCACGACGTAGATCGCCACATGGACGGTAGTGCCATCCGCCTGAGTGCCCTTGGCCACCAGGTAACGCGCATCTTTGCCACCGTAATACAGCGAGTTGCGGTAGCCCCCCTGCACGAAGCCGCTCTTGTCGATATGGTTCCGCATCATGAAGCTGTCCAGGTACTCGCCGCAGGTCTGCAGCGCGCAACTGTAGAGGGTTTTCAGGCCGGCCTTTTCCAGTGCGGACTGGTAATTCCGGAAAACTTCCAGCGACGACCGGTCCTTTTCGTAGACATAGCCGATGCGCGTGTACTTTCCTTCCAGCTTCAGCGAAGCGTCCATGACCATCTCGCTGTTCTTGTAGTACACCTTGCCGGTAGGGAGCAGCGCCTCCTCGTACTGCCGCACATCGTAGGCCACCATCTTCGAACCCTCGAACCTGGACAGCAGCGGATGGTCCGCGCCGTTCTTGACAGCATCGCCGCCCTTCAACTGGGCGTGGACGGCGGGTGCGACGACGGCGCACAGGAAGAGAGCGGAGAGTCGGTTGAGGCGCATGATGATCCCGGAACGAATTGAAGGTACGCGCATTCTAAGTATGAAATGTTTTTTTGACAACGCGAATCCGATCGATGGGCATGCCGCCGTTGCTATAATGCGTGCCCTCGACAACGCACCTGCCGCCATGACCACCGACCTGCCCTTCGATCCACCGTACAAGCTCGCCCTCGACACGCCGCAAGGCAAACGCTGGGTCGAAGTGCTGGCCGACGGCAGCCAGGTCGACACCACGCCGCCGGCCACCACGTTGCCGCCGCCCGGCACGCGCGTGGACAACGCACCACGCGGCGGCAATGGCGGTGGCGGCGGCGCGTCGGCCAAGGCGCAGGTCTTCCTGAACGTGCCGTTCGCGGAAAAGGACGAAGCCAAACGCCTGGGCGCGCGGTGGGATCCCACGCGCAAGAAGTGGTATGTGCCGAACGGCGTCGACGCCGAACAGTTCAGCCGCTGGACAGCCTGAGCGCGGCCGTCAGATCGGGTCGAACATGCGCTGGTCCACGTAGCACCATCCCCACGTTTCGCCCGGCTGCTGCGAGCGCATCATGGCGTGCCGGGTCGCGTGGAAATGCTTCGTCGCGTGCCGGTTCTTCGACTGGTCGCAGCAGCCGACATGGCCGCACACCAGGCAGGTGCGAAGGTGCACCCACGTGTCGCCCGTCTTCAGGCATTCCTCGCAACCGTCCGTGCGCGGCGCGTGGGTATGGATCTGGCTGAAATGTTCGCACTGGTCGCTCATCGCATTCTCCGTTCAACGAAGCGCCAGCATACCCCCGCGCCCGCGCCGGGTCAGCGGCCCATTCGGGAGAGGCGCGAGCGTCAGCCCAGCACCGTGACGACCACGCTGCGCCGGTGCGGCGCCGTGCGGTGCTCCCACAGGTAGATGCCCTGCCACGTGCCGAGCAGCAGCCGCCCGCCGCCCACCGGCACCGTCACCGCCGTATCGGTCAGCATCGCGCGGGCATGCGCCGCCATGTCGTCCGGCCCTTCGGTGTCGTGGCGATATGCGGGGTCGCCGTCCGGCGCCAGCCGCGCCACGATGGTTTCCAGGTCGCGCCGCACGTCCGGGTCGGCGTTCTCGGTAATGGTCAGCGAGCAGCTGGTGTGCTGGACGAACACGTGCGCCACGCCGCATGCGATGCCGGACTCGCGCACGACCTTGCCGACGGCGTCCGTGATGTCGCGCGTGCCGCGGCCGGACAGGGTAAATTCCAGGATAGCCTGATGAGCCAAGGGGTGGTTCTCCAGCGGTATGGTGTTGTCGTGCGCCGCCATCTGAAGGATAATTGGCGCCCATGAACGATACCACTCAACGCCCAGAACTGCCGGACCACCTGTCCACGGACCCGCGCAGCTCCTTCCACGTGCCTGCCGTGTTCGAACACGACATCGGCATCCGTTTCAACGACAAGGAACGTTTCGACGTCTCCGAATACTGCATCAGCGAAGGCTGGATCAAGGTCCCGGCCGGCAAGTCGCTGGACCGCAAGGGCCAGCCGATGCTGATCAAGCTGAAGGGCAAGGTCGAAGCGTTCTATCGCTGATGGCTTGCTGCTGATGGCTTGCTGCTGATGGCTTGCCGCTGCCGGCAATTCACCGGCAGCCGTGCTTCTTACGTTTCCCTCACCGGCAGCCACGCCGGTTTTGTTTCACTATACAACTCACGCTCGACAGGGCCGTCGTACGGCGGCTCCAGCGTGCCCAGCGTGACCGCGATCGTGTCCGGCGATTGCGTGCTGCGCCAGGTCAGCGTCGAACCGCAGACGCGGCAGAAGCCGCGCCGGCCGTGCTCGGACGATGCATATTCCACCACCAGTTCCTGCCCGCGCTCGACCACGAAGCCGTCCGCGCGCACGTTCGCATACGATCCCGCCGCCGCGCCATGCTGCTTCTGGCACATCGTGCAGTAACAATGGCTGGCATGGTGGACCGGCCCGTCGGCCCGGTACGCCACGCCGCCACACAGGCAGCTTCCTCTCAGCATCGCGATTCCCTCCCTACTTCGACGACAGGTTCATGGTCTGTACCGCCAGCAGCTTGCACTGGCCATCCACGTTCACATAAGTACGCATGAACTGGTAGCGGTTGGTCTTGAAGCCCTGGCCATCGGCGTTCCACTGCTCGACGATCGACACGCCGTGCAGCACCGCTGTATCGCCCAGCGCCCGGGCCTGCACGCCGGTGGTGGTGCGCGACTTGAACCGCGCCGGCTTGTCCATGCGCGCCAGCAGCACCGGCTTGGTCTCGATCTCCGAGCCCAGCGTGTGCACCCACACGTAATCGTCGGCCAGCGCCTCGCGCAGGAACGCCGCGTTGCCGGTGGCGAGGGCCGCCTCGTACTGGCGGTCGCGCTCGACCAGCGCCTCGGCGGGCAGGCAGGAAGCGGCCAGCGCGGGCAATGGCAGGGCACAGGCGAGCAGCAGGTATTTTTTCATGGCGATAACGATGACGATGACGGCGGGCTGCCAGTGTACGCCGAACGCCGCGCCGCTGGCCAGCACCGCTCATCCTGTTGAGCGAATGGCGGGCGGCGTTGGCAGCGTTCCGTTTTGCGACTTACCATGGCCCGATACCAATACCGGGGACACCCATGCCGTCAAACCGCACCGCCCTTCCTCTCCGCGCCGCCGTGCTGGCCGATTTCGTTCTGGCTCATCTCGTACTGGCCACAGTGGTACTGGTCAATCCGGCGCATGCCGCGCCGATCGACCGCCAGGCCGTCGTCGCGCGCCACAACCCGCACCTGACACAGGTCGACGCCTGGTCGCCCCTGTCGGTCGGCAATGGCCGCTTCGCCTTCACGGCCGACGTGACGGGCCTGCAGACCTTCGCCGACCATTACTGGCGGCACGGCACGGCCACCGAGACGCAGGCGCGCTGGAGCTGGCACACCAATGCCAACCCGCACAACTACAAGCTGGCCGACGCCAACCGTCCGTTCACGGCGCATGGCCGCACGCTGGGCTACCCGACCAACCAGGGCTCGCCGGCCGGCCAGTGGCTGCGTGAAAATCCCCATACGCAGCCGCTGCCGCGCATCGCCTTCGTGCTGGCCGGTGCCGGCGCGCGGCCGCTGGTCCCCGCCGATGCGACGGACGTCGACCAGCGGCTCGACCTGTGGAAAGGCGAGCTGGCCAGCCGCCTGAAACTGGTAGGCCAGCCCGTGTCGGTCACCAGCGCGGCCGATCCGAAGACCGATACGGTGGCACTGCGCATCCGCTCCCCGCTGCTGGCGCGCGGCACGCTGGCGGTACGCATCGCGCTGCCGCTGGGCTATGACCTGAAGGTCAAGCACAACCCGCCGCTGGACTGGACGCAGCCGGCGGCGCATCGCACCAGCGTGCTCGAACAGAAGTCCACGCTGCTGGCCGTGGAACACGTGCGCGAAGGATTGGACAATTCATCGCGCTATGCGATGACGGTGGCCAGCGCGGCGCCGCTGACGATCACCCGGGCCGACGCGCACGCCTTCTTGATCGCCCCTGCGCGCGGCGATATGCTGGACATCACGGTGTCGTTCGCGCAGCAGGGCCGCGCCCCCGCGCCGCGCAGTGCCGACGTGTTCGCGGCCAGCGCGGCGCACTGGAAGCGCTACTGGGAAAGCGGCGCGGCGATCGATTTCGCCGGCAGCACCGACCCGCGCGCCGCCGAACTGGAACGCCGCGTAGTGCTGTCGCAGTACCTGGCCGGCATCCAGCTGGGCGACACCTTGCCCGCGCAGGAAAGCGGCCTCACGACCTCCACCTGGTACGGCAAGCACCACACGGAAATGGTGTGGTGGCACACGGCGCACTTCGCGCTGTGGGGACGGCCGGAATACACGGCCCGTACCCTGACCTGGTTCCAGCGCACCCTTCCCGCGGCACGCGCCGTGGCGGCCGAACGGGGCCTGAAAGGCGCCCGCTGGATGAAGATGACCGGTCCCGAGGGCCGCGAAAGCCCGGGCGGCAATCCGCTGATCGTATGGAACCAGCCGCACCCGATCCACCTGGCGGAACTGATGTACCGCGCCGATCCGTCGAAGGCCACGCTGGAACGCTATCGCGAACTGGTGATGGAAACCGCGGCCGGCATGGCCTCGATGCTGCACTGGGAGGCGGCGCGAGAGCGCTATGTACTGGGGCCGCCGATGTGGATCGCGCAGGAGATCTACGACCAGGCCACCAGCATGAATCCCACCTATGAACTGAGCTACTGGGCACGCGGCCTGGAGATCGCCCAGCAATGGCGCGAGCGCCTCGGCCTGCCGCGCGACGCGGACTGGGAACACCGCCGCACCCACCTGTCGGCGCTGCCGCAGAAGGATGGCAAGTACGTCGCCATCGAAAGCACGCCGGACACCTGGGACAACATCGCCAGCCGCCATGACCATCCCTCGTTCCTGATGGCGCTGGGCCAGTTGCCGGGCGATGGCGTCGACCGCGCCGTGATGCGCCGCACGCTGGACGCCACCCTGGCCAGCTGGGACTGGGCCACCAAGATCTGGGGCTGGGATTACCCGATGGTGGCGATGACCGCGGCCCGCCTGGAAGCGCCGGAGCTGGCGGTGGACGTGCTGCTGAAAACGGATGGCCCGAACAATGCCTACACGGCGGCCGGCCATAACCCCAACACCGGCCTGCCCGTCTACCTGCCCGGCAACGGCGCCCTGCTGGCCGCCGTGGGCATGATGGCGGGCGGCTGGGATGGCGGCCCGGAGCGGCCCGCGCCGGGGTTCCCGGACAATGGCAAGTGGGTCGTCAAGGCCGAGGGGTTCCAGAAGCTGCCGTGATGGCCGGCCCGGCAGCCGCCCCCGCTGCCGGGTTGGCGACCATGCCACGTTCTTCCGGCCGCAGGGTCAGCACCGCCACGCCGGTGGCCGTCACGGCCACCGTGTGCTCGAACTGCGCGGACAGCGAGCCGTCGCGCGTCACCACCGTCCAGCCATCGCCGAGCGTCTTCACGCTGCGCCCGCCCCGGTTCAGCATCGGTTCGATGGTGAACACCATGCCTTCGCGCAGTTCCATGCCGGTGCCGCGCTCGCCGAAGTGCCGCACCTGCGGCGCCTCGTGCATCTGCCGGCCGATGCCGTGCCCGCAATATTCGCGCACCACCGAACAGCCGTTGCGCTTCGCGTGGCGTTCGATGGCCCAGCCGATATCGCCGAGCCGGGCGCCGGGCCGCACCGCGCGGATACCCTTCCACATCGCTTCGTACGTGGCCTGCACCAGGCGCCTGGCAGCGGGAGCGACTTCCCCGACCAGGTAGGTCTTGCTGGAATCGGCGATGTAGCCGTTCTTTTCCAGCGTGATGTCGAAGTTGACGATATCGCCGTCCTTCAGCGCGTCCGCCGCCGACGGCACGCCATGGCACACGACGTGGTTGACGGATGAATTCAGCACGAAGGCAAAGCCGTACTGCCCCTTGCTGGCGGGACGCGCCGCCAGGTCGTCGACGATGAAGCGCTCGACCATGGCATCGATCTCCAGGGTCGACTTGCCGGCCAGCGGCGTGCGGTCCAGCAGGCTGAACACGGACACCAGCAGGCGGCCCGATTCGGCGAGCAGCGCCACTTCGTGAGATGTCTTCGTCATGCGGCGCTCCCGGCGGGTCCCTGGCTTCCGCGCAGGTGGGGTCGCCCATCCTTTTTCGACAGTCTCGCCATTTCCATGCTCACTCCTTGATATACGCAACGTAAACGAACTATATACGAAACATATAACGACGCCAAGCAGCGCGACGGTGCATGTCCAGACAGGCCGGCAGGTGGCAAAATCAGCGTCCCGCCTGCGCCGCGCGCATGGCCAACCACACAGGAATGCGGTCATGACGGCAAAGGTTTGGGCAACGGTCAGGGATGTCATCGACGGGCTGGCGCCGCTGGCCGACGAAGGCTTAGCTAGCGAGATGAGTGCCTACCAGCGCGGGCAATTCGCCTTCCTCGGCATTCCCGCAGTGCCGCGGCGCGCGGCGGTGGGCAAGCCCGGGAGTGGCCTGAGCGGTGAGGAAGCCCTGCAGGTGGCGGCCCGCTTGTGGGACTTGCCCGGGCGCGAGTACAAATACACGGCGGCCGATGTGCTGCTCCAGGCGGCCGGCCGCCTCGATGGCACAGCGCTGGACCCGCTGCTCGACCTGGCGCAGCGCGAACCCTGGTGGGACACGGTCGACCCGCTCGCCACCGTCATCGGCACGGTGGTGCGCCGCCGGCGCGGCGTGGAACCCGGCGTGTGCGAAGCGATGGATGCGGCATCGGCGCATCCATCACCGTGGGTGCGGCGTATCGCCATGATCCACCAGCGCGGCTGGCGGCTGGACACGGACGAGGCGCGGCTGTTCCGCTATGCGCTGGCGCTGGCCGGCGAGCCCGACTTCTTCATCCGCAAGGCCATCGGCTGGGCGCTGCGCGACTACGGGCGCTGGAATCCGCCCGCGGTGACCGCCTTCCTCGCCACCCACGGCGCCCGCTTCTCGCCGCTGACCGTGCGCGAGGCCCGCAAGCACCTCCCACCCGTCACCAGCTGAACACCTTCGGCAAAAAACCGGTGACAGGCTCCATTTCCCGAAAACCGGTGACAGGCTCCATTTTCAGGCAACACCCGTTGCAACAGAATCGGAGCCTGTCACCGTTTTTAAGCGCGCATGCATGCACCCCAAGGGCGAAGGGCTGGGGTCAGACCCGACGGGTGTATGGTCGGGGGACATAGGTAACACATGTCGGGAGACATGGGTTACACATCATGGACCTATGTTACGACGGATTCTGGAGGTCTATCTCCCGAACTTTATGTTTGCAGAAGAAGACCTCCAGTAGACCGTCGGTGCAAGTTGGACGGATCGCCACAGATTCAGCATGCAGGCCTTCGCCGACGAAGTAGCGGTGATGGCCGTAGGAGAGGTAGCCGTTCTTGTCGACCTTCCTGATCTGGTCATCGGGGAGGTATTCGACAGGTGGCAGGACCGATGGAAAGGACCTGCCGCTACACCGGTACCTGCTAATCGGTGGCTGCTGATTGAGCGATTGGTGAGGTCGTACAGCGTTATAGATCTCGCGCCAAGCATCGAACGCGCTCTGACACTGAGCAAGCGAGCCGTAGCCTCTTCGCCCTATTACCTCAAGTTTCAAGGTTCGATGGAAACGCTCATCCTTACCTTGAGTCTGCGGATGGTTTGGCCTGCTGTGGCCCACAGCAATACCCAGCCGTGCCAGCCATACCTCAAGCTTTGTCAGGATAGTGTCCCCAGGAGTGGTGTATGAGAAGTGATTCTCAAGGGGCTGGGTCCCCGATCAGTTAATCACGGCGGAGAGCCGTGCGGGCTGATTGTCGCTCAAGGACAATAATCCTTCAAGCTGCATGTATCGGCGCTGCAAGGACCACTCGTCATTCTGTTCGAGCATCATGGCCCCGACCAAGCGGATGATGGCGGCATCGTTAGGGAATATACCGATGACGTTGGTTCTACGCTTCACCTCGGCGTTCAATCTTTCAAGCGGATTGGTGCTGTGAATTTGGGTCCGATGCGCTTTCGGGAAGGTCATAAACGTCAGTACCTCGTGCTCAGCATCGTCCATCATCGCAGCCAGTTTCGGAAATTTGGCCCGCAGCTGATCGGCAACGATGCGCCACTGTGCACTGGCCGCTTCCGCAGTTTCCTGCACGAAGATCGTGTTGATCATGGCGAGTACGGCTTGTCGCTGGCCCTTTCCAGCATGGGCCAGGGCATTGCGGATGAAGTGGACGCGGCAGCGCTGCCAGCTCGTTTTGAGTACTTTGCTGGCAGCGGCTTTGAGGCCTTCGTGGGCGTCGGAAATGACCAGCTTCACGCCACGTAGGCCGCGACGCGTCAGACCGCGCAGGAAGTCGGTCCAGAAAGGCTCTGCCTCCGAAGGCCCAGTTGCTACGCCAAGAATCTCACGCACACCATCGGTATTGACGGCCACGGCGATTATCACGGCCACGGAAACGACCCGCCCGGCCTGGCGCGACTTCACGTATGTCGCGTCGATCCACAGGTAAGGCCAATCGCCTTCGATCGGCCGATTCAAGAACGTTTGTACGCGCTCGTCGATCTCTTCGCACAGCCGGGAAACCTGACTTTTCGATACCCCGCTCATGCCCATTGCCTTGACCAGCTCATCGACTGAGCGCGTCGAGATCCCCTGGATGTAGGCTTCTTGGATGACTGCAGTGAGCGCCTTTTCGGCAGTGCGCCTTGGCTCGAGAAAGCCGGGGAAGTAGCTGCCACTGCGCAGCTTCGGGATTTTCAGATCAACCTTGCCGGCCCGGGTTTCGTAAGCCCGGTCACGGTAGCCGTTGCGGCTGTTAATGCGCTCATCGCTGCGTTGGCCGTATGCAGCTTGGCAGAGCGCTTCGACATCCATCTCCATAAGCCGCTGCAGGGCGTGCTGCAGCGTTTGACGGATGAAATCTGCTTCTGCCCCCTTTTCGGCGAGCTCGGATAATGCGATAGTGGCGTCGGTCATTGTGGCTCCTACTGTGGTTTTGTTAAGGTCTTCGCAAACCCAACATTACCTCAAGAATCACAATGGCCGCCCTCAAGCTGCCTTCCTAAACGCCAACTCTGGCGAAGTCTTCATACACCACGCTGCGGGACACAATCCTTTGTCAGTCCGATGAGACCTGTGCTGCCCCATGGCGGGCCGTTGTCGGCGGTGAAGCGAGCAGGCATTCCGTAACGCTCAAATGTCGACTGCAATGCCGTGCGCACAGTGGCGTAGCGTTCGTTACCGCAAGCAGCGATACATAGGCTAAATCGCGAGTGGTCATCTAAAATTGTCAGCGGATGACACCGACCCGCAGCTGTGTCTGTCAGTGCAAAGTGTCCTTTGAAGTCCATCTGCCAAAGGTCATTGGGCAACTCATGCTCAAAGCGCTTGAACACGACGCTCTGACTAATCGGCACGCCAAGAACCTGGCACTCATGGCGCTGCAAGATCGCATGAACGGTGCTGTGATGGGGCCGCTTGACCGTATCCGGCAGTAGCGCGCAAAGCTTGCGAGCTCCCCAGTACGGGTACTCAAAATGCAACGCCAGAACTTGCATCTCAAGCTCACCGTCAGCGGTGCAGGGCGAACAATGCGGCTGCCGTGAGCGATCCTGCAGGCCCCCTTCGCCTTCAGCATGATAACGCTCCAACCACTTGTAAGCAGTCTTGCGGCTGATGCCAAATCGGCGGCAAAGCTCAGCGATGTTTGCCGAAGCGCTCAGTACGAGCAGCACGAATTCCAGTCGGGATGACATAGAGGTGGACTCCTTCCAAGGCATTGCACGCTCCCGTTAATGGATGTGCAATGATCATAAAAGGTGTTACCTATGTCTCCCGACAGATGTTACCCATGTGTCCCGACAAAACACCCGACGGGTCTGACCCCGGATTCTGCCTCTGGGTTTGCTTAAGCTGGCGGCACGACGAAACCGGTGACAGGCACCATTTTCCAGGCAACACCCGTTGCAGAAGAATTGGAGCCTGTCACCGTTTTTGCGGCAACTGCTTAGTGCCGGGCTGGGCTGGTCAGCGCTTCTTCGACCACTTGTCGTAGGCGGCGAGCGCCGAGGCGGGACCGTTGCCATACCAGCCATAGCCGTCGCGGCGCTCCTTGCTGAGCTCGTTGACGTCGGTGTGGATGGTGCCGTCGCGGTCGCCGAAGATCGGCTTCATCGTGGCGATGTCGTACATGCGCGCCCACATCGGGCCGGCGCCGGGCCGGGCTTCGAGGAAGCGGCCGTTCTCGCCCTTCGTGGTCCAGCCCACGTCGCGCACGGCGACCCGCTTCAGCCACGCGGCGGCCGCATCGATGGCCGCGACGGCTTCCGGCGACGGCCGCGGCTGCTCCATCAGCAGCCTGAGCAGCCGCGACGTTTCCGAGCTGGACAGTGCCACCGGCTCGAAATTGCGCGCCCCCACCGGCGCCAGGGTCAGCGCATCGTGCTGCTGGCACCAGCCCGTCAGCTGGCCATCGACACGGATCTGGCTGGCCACCAGCACCTTGATCGCCCGGCCATGCGCGGCCCCGGCCCGGGCCGCCAGCTCGGGCGGCACGAAGGCATAGTCGCCGCCCCGCGCGGCCACCATGGCCAGCAGGTCGGCCACCTGGGCGAACGCATTGTCGTTGAAGGTGATCGCGTCGTGATAGCCGCCCTGCAGCGGATACACCTGCGGGAAACCGCCGTTCGGGTACTGGGCGTCGAGCAGGTAATTCACGCCCCGCTCGAAGGCCTGCCGATACACGGCGCCGGGCGCACCGGGCAGCGCCGCCTGCACGCGGGCCAGGAACGCCAGCTCGGTGGTGGTGGCATCGTTGTCGATCGTGCCCACGTAGTTCCAGCCCTTGGTCGCGACGATCACGCCGCCGGACGGGTCGTCGTCGATCGGCGCATAGTGCTCGCCCTTCTGCCGCAGGTGGCCGGTGCGGTTGACGTTCTTGCCCCAGCCGCCCGCCGGGGTCTGGAAGCTGACGATGTTATCGGCCACGTGCCGCGCCTCGGCCGAGGCGTACCATGCGGCCGGCTGCTTCAGCGGCATGCCGGAATCGCCGTGCAGCCGCGCCTGTGCTTCCGGCGGCGCCGTCCCGCTGGCCCGTTCCGCCGCCAGCGTGGCCTTGTCGCGTTCCATCAGCGCGCGCGAGCGTTCCAGGTAGGCGCGCCATGCCGCCCGCTCCGTCTCGCCCAGCGTGGCGATGCGCGCTTCCGTGACCGGCTGCGCACGCGTCATCGTGCCGATCACCGTTGCCTGCGCCGCCGGCAGGCCCCAGCCCGCCGCCAGTGCCAGCGCCAGCGCGAGCGCGGTTTTCTTCATCTGCATGTCTCCTCCATGGGTATTGCGTGGCGGCTTATCCCGCCAGTTTTTCGTCGTACCGCTTGCCGCCGATCGTCACGTTGCGCAGGGTGACATCGCGCGCATTGTGCAGGAACCACGGGGCGGCGGCGCGCACCGCGTTGCCGAAGTCGCAGTCGCTGATCGTCACCCTTTGTACCGGCAGCACCGGGAGCACCGGCCTGTCCGGCGCGCCGTTGTAGCTGTGCGCCACCGGGCCGAGCACGACGAACGCCTGGTAGCAGCCGAAGCGCCCTTCCGGCGTGTCCACGTTGCTCACCCTGATGCCGGAAATATGCACGTCCGACACCTCCGGCGGCCGGCTGCGCACCAGGTCGAACGATGGCGTGTAGTCGCAATCGAAGGTGATCACCGCGCCGCCGCCGGTGGGCACGGTTTTCGCCGGCACCGGCCCGCCCGGGATCGGCGTGTAGAAGCCGGGCTTGAGCCGCACGCCGTTCGGCAGCGTCAGGTCGCGCACGTAGAAATGGCGCAGGTAGCCGCCCCGGTTCATATTGGTTTTCAGCCGCACCACGGTGTTGATCGGATCGGTGGCGTAGTGAATGTTGCGCACGTCGATGTTTTGCGCATACACGTGCTCGATCCCGGCCGACATCTCGCTGCCCAGCGTGATGCCGCCATGGCCGCTGTTCATCACCGAGTTCTGGATCACTACGTTGCGCGTGGGGCCGTAGCCCACGTCGGCATTCTTGCCCGCCTTGATGGCGATGCAGTCGTCGCCCGTGTTGAACCAGCAGCCGTCGACCAGCACGGTGTCGCACGATTCCGGATCGAAGCCGTCCGAATTCGGCCCGATCGATTCCATCTTCACCTTTGAAAAGTGCACGTTGCGGCACTTGACCGGATGGTGGATCCAGAACGGCGCGTTGACCGCCTGGTAGCCCTGCATCAGTACGTCCTCGCAATCCATGAACTCGACGAGGCAGGGCCGCAGGTAGTGGCCCAGGCCGAAGATGCGCCTGTCGACGGGCACACCGGCCTCGGACAGCGCCGGCAGGTATTTTTCATCGGAGCGCCCGTGCGGCCGGTCGCCGGCGATGCGCGCCAGCGTGGCCGCGTCCAGGTGCGGCGCCACCGTTGCCAGCGGCGGATTGGCGGGGTTGTCCACGCCCTGGTGCAGCGCGCCCTTCTCGGCGCCCTTCTGGTTCATTCTCCACCAGCCCGGCCCGCTGCCATCCTCGTACGGCACGCCGGCCTGGCCATCCAGGATGCTGGTCCAGTCCTCGCCCGTGATGGCGATGTTCTTCTGGCCGCGCGCATACACCAGCGGCGCGAAGTTGAAGCAGTCGTTGCCCTGCCAGCGCGACAGCACCAGCCTGCCGTTGGCGCCGCAGTCGACCGTCCGCGCTTCCGGATAATCGCGCGCGTAGTCGGCCGGGTTGGCGCTGAAGTACACGTGCGCCCCTTTCGCCAGGTTCACGTGCACGTTGGACAGCAGCACGATCGGTCCCTTCAGGTACCAGTAGCCGGCCGGCACCAGCACGCGGCCGCCGCCCGCCTTGTGCGCGGCGGCGATCGCGGCGCGCAGCGCGGGATGGCTGTCGTGCGAACCCGGCACGGGCGTCGTCACCTGCCCCCGGGCGCGAATGGTCGGATAGCCGGTCACCTTGTGCACCTTGCACGGCTTGCCGCCGTAGGCCGTGACCACGAAGTCGCGTTTCGGGAACGGCAGCGGCCTGGCGAACACGCCGGCGATCTGCCGGGCGCGCGCCCACGGATCCGCGGCCTGGGCGCGGCCCGGCGCGGGCAGGCCCAGGAAGGACACGGTACCCAGCGCGGCGGTCCCCTTGATCCACTGGCGGCGCTGCAGGAAGGTCTTGTCTGTCATGGCGATTCCATGGTTGTCGCAGATCGCTCCGCATGTCGAACAACGCGACGAAGCCGGCCCATGGCCGGCTTCGTCGCGGATGAAACTACCTCACACCCGGTGCATCAGAACTTGTACTCCACCGAGAGGCGGAACACGCGGCCCAGCATGTCGGCCATGCTCGTCACGTAGCCGCCGCTGTAGACGCTGTTGGCGGTGAGCGGTGGCCATTCTTCCGTGATGTTGTTCACGCCCAGGCTGACGGTGGTGTTCTTGATGCCCGTATAGCGCAGGTTCACGTTGAACTGGCTGTAGTCGTCCACCTTGGTCAGCGTCGATCCCACGCGCGGCGTCAGGTCCGTCACGCCGCGCTGGTAGCGCTGCGACAGCGTGGCGCGCCACGGGCCCTGCCCCCAGCTGAACGACGCCGTGTGCTTCCAGCGCGGATTGATCTGCGGCATGCCGGCCAGGCCGGCGTTCGGGCCCGCGCCGCCGAAGCGGCCATCGTTGGTGATGATGCCGATGTTGGTGTGCCACGGGCCATCCTTCTCGGACTGGAACTCGTACTTGTGGTACCAGGTGCCGTCCAGTTTCGCGTCGAAGGTGCCGTAGCTGGTGACAGGGAACCGGTAGCTGGCCGAGACGTCGGCGCCGCGGATGCGGCTCATGCCCCGGTTGGCCTGGCTGGCCACGATATGGTCGATCGTGCCATCGGCGCGGCGCAGGATGAATTCCTCGTACTTGGCCGGGTCCTGCTGCACTTCGGCGATCGTCACCGCGCCCAGCACGTCCTTGATCTTCAGGCCCCAGTAGTCGACCGTGACGGACAGGTTCCTGATCGGCTCGTAGGCGAAGCCGAACGAGAAGCCGCGCGACTTTTCCGGTTTCAGGAAGCTGTTGTTGGGCGACTTGGTCCAGTACTCGGTGCTCACGTTGCAGACCTGGTCGGCCGTGTAACCCGCCACCGGCGTGCCGCTGCCGGCCACCGTCGGCTGCGCGCTCGGGCACAGCACCGGGTCATCCATGTCGATCGTGCGCACTTCGGCCGTGGGGTTCTGGATGTCCATGATCGACGGCGCGCGGAAGCCGGTCGACAGGGAACTGCGCAGCAGCAGGCTTTCCGTCGGGCGCCAGCTGCCCGCCAGGCGCGGATTGACGGTGGTCTGTTTCAGGTCGTCGTAATGGTCGGCCCGCACGGCGCCGTTGATCGAGATGGTCTCGGTGATCGGCGCTTCCACCTCGGCCAGCAGCGAGGAGATGTCGCGCGACAGGCGTTTGCCCACGCCCTGCGGCGTTTCGCCGACCAGGTCGTGCTGCAGCACGTTGCCGGCGGTATCCAGGTTATAGCTGCCATCGGCCTTCTTGTAGACGAAATCGAGCGGCGCATCGTAGGTGCGCGCGGCGTCGCGGCGCAGCTCGGCGGCCAGCGCCAGCGTCAGGTCGCCGCCCTTCAGGGACATCAGGGCTTTCGACAGCGTCACGTCGACGCTCTTGTTGTAGGCCTTGTTCAGGCGGTACGTGTAGTTGTTCGCCTCGATGCTGCGCAGGTATTCCGCGCCCGCCTCGTCCTGCAGGCCGAACGGGTTCAACGTGCCGTTGTTGAAGCCTTCCTGCGCCTTCGAATACAGGATGTAGCCGCCGCCCACCTTCGTGTCGCGCTTGCTCATGCCCCAGTTCACGCCGGCGCGGTAGTCCCAGCCCAGCACTTCGCCTTCGGCTGTCAGCACCACGCGGTCGTTGGTCTGCTCGTCGTTGCGGTAAGCCGAGCCCAGTTCGGCCGGGCCCCACTGGAAGTACAGCGTGCGGCCATTCATGTTCAGGTTGCTGACCGCGCCGGGCGTGCGCGTGGGGTCGATGTACATCGCCGGCGCATTGGTGCCGTCGTTGTTGCCGACCACCTGCACCGCCGGGGTGATGCCATTGCCCGGGTAGAAGCGGCTCGACGATGGCAGCGAGTAGGTCGTGAACGGATTGGTGCCGCCGGGGACCTGCATGCCGCGGAATTTCTGCACGGTGAACTTCGAATGCAGCACGTCGATGTCGATCTTGTGGCCGCCCGGGATATTGAAGCTGGAGCGCGCCGCGATGGTCTGGATCTCGCTTCCGTCGGTGACGGCGTTGTAGAACAGCGGGTTGCGGTAGCAGCCCGGCGCGTACACGGCCGGCGTGTTGGCGCTCTGGTTGCCCAGCGTCGGGCGGGAATACGGGTCCACGCAGCCGTTCGCGTACGTGGGGTTGTAGTTCGAGTTGGCGTTGCGGGCAAAGCCGAAGTTGGCCGTGGGGCTGGGATTGCGGGCGTCCGGCAGCAGGCCCAGGCCCAGCGAGCGCAGCACGTCGGGATCGTGCTGTTCGGCGCGTTCGCCCTGGAACAGCGGGGTTTTCTTCTGGTGGTCGACGGCGATGTAGGCATTCCAGCCATCGCGGGCCAGGTTGCCGATACCGGCGATGGCGCCGAAGCTGGTGGTCTTGCCGCCGCCGCTTTCTTCCGGCCGCGCGTATTCGCCCTTCAGCGTCACGCCTTCGTAGCCGCGCTTGGTCCAGTAGTTCTGCACGCCGCCGATCGCATCCGCGCCATAGGTGGAGGCGGCGCCGCCGGAGAGCGTCTCGACACGGTCCAGCGCCATGCGCGGGATCACGTTGACGGACACGTACTGGTCCTGCAGCGGTTCGTTGGCCAGGCGGCGGCCGTTCAGCAGCGTCAGCGTGCGCATCGGGCCGAGGCCGCGCAGGTTCGTCATCGGGCCGGCGGCGCCCGAGTTGGTGCCCAGCGACAGCGATTGCGGCTGTTCCAGCACCAGGTCCTTCAGTTCGGTGTGGCCGCGCGATTCCAGTTCGGTGGCCTTGATGGTGGTCACCGGCGTGGCCCCCTCGGTGGCCACGCGCCGGATCAGCGAACCGGTCACCACGACCGATTGCACCGCTTCCGCTTGCGGCGCGTCCTGGGTACTGCTCTGGGCATGGGCCAGTCCGCTCATCTCGCAGACGGCGACAGCGACGGCCAGCGCCATCGTTGCGCGCCGCAGCGCGGGTTGGCGCTTGGCCAGGTGTGGTGCGTACTTCATGTGTCTCCTCCGCCGGTCTTATTTTAAATTGGCTAGATCACTTGCTCGTACTGGTAGACCAGTCCCAGGATTGGCCGGACCAGTTGTCACGAGTATGCGCTCACAGCCCGGCCGAAGTCACGGGTAACATGCATCATCGTTGTGAAATTGCATCAACATGCAAATGCTCAACAAGTTGAGCAGCCCGCGTGCTACCGGGCCGCTAGAGTCGCGCGGCGCGGCCCGGCGAAAGCCCTCTTACAAGGTACGGAAGTTCAGGCCCACCATCAGGCGCCGCCCCGCATACGAATAATCCAGGATGTTCGGCGTGCCATCGGCGAACGGCGCGTAGCTGCCCTGGCTGTTCGACGTGGTGGCGTTGCCCAGGTTGCGCCCTTCCACAAACACCTCCAGGTTCGGCAAGACCTTGTACGAGATCTTGGCATCGACGAAGCGGGTGGTGTCCTTGAAATTCGGCGAACCCGGGTTGTAGGGGAACTTGGTCAGCTGCACGCCCACCGCCGGGTAGTTCTGGATGGCGCCCTGCTGCTGGCAGCCGGCGATGCAGCTGAAATTCATCGCCACGGCCTGCACCGCCACCCGCGCCGACAGGCGCCCGTCGTCATACCACAGCGCCCAGTTGTACGAGTACTTCGACTCGCGTTGCGGCGGCAGCGCGGCACCGGTCAGCAGGTCCACCGCGTTCTGCGTCGTCACCACCGAGCGCAGCCGCGTGGCATTGGCATCCATGCCGAGGTTGCGCAGTACGCCGGGCAGGAACGTGAACGCCGTCTTGGTACCGAATTCCATGCCTTTGCGCGTGGTGGCGGCGCCGTTCACCCACATCGAGTAATCGAACGGCAGGCTGCCCAGGTCCACGCCGGTGGCCGGATCGACCAGGCTGGAACCGGCGAACAGCGGAATGCTGCTGGCGCCCTGGCTGATGCCGGGACCGACCTTGCCCTTCTGGTTGAAGACGGCCGCCGTCACCATCGTGTCGCGGTTCGGGTAGTACTCCACGCTGAGGTTCTGGTTGAAGTTCTGCTGCGCCTGCAGTTCCGGATTGCCGAGCGTGCCCGAGCAGCGCTGCGTGCCCGGCTGGTCGCCGTCCTGGGTGCGTTCGTCATAGGTGCAGGTGCCCGATGGCAGCAGGTTGGCGGCCGGCGGCCGGGCCACCGTGCGCGCCGCGCTGTAGCGCAGCACCAGCTGGTCCGGCACCAGCCAGGCCGCCACGTTCAGGCTGGGCAGCACGTCGTCGGCCTTGGCGTCGACCGCGGTGTTGCGCACGAAGGTGTTGGTGACCGTGCCGCCTTCCGCGTTAGGATTCAGCGGGTCGAACGCCGCCGTCTTGGCGATCGAGATCAGCGTCATCATGCCGCTGCCGCTGACGCGGGTGCGCACGTAGCGCACGCCCAGGTTGCCGTCGACGGTCAGGCCGAACGGCAGCGCCATGCCGGTGAACGGCAGCCGGTCGATGCTGAAGTCGCCCATCAGGTAGAACGCGTCGGTGCGTTCGCGCAGTTCCTGCTTCGGCTGGTCGTACACCTGGCCATCGCTGGCGGTGCACGTCTTCACGCAATCGTAGTTGTTGTTGCGCGCGCCGATCGCGCCGAACAGTCTTTCCACATCGAGCTGGGTCCAGTTGTCCAGCATGCCCGCCGGGCGGCCCTTGGCGCCGTCGAAGAAGCGCGTCGACGTGGCCTGGCCGGACAGGCCCAGCGCCACCAGGTCCTGCCACTGCCGCGGATCGAGCAGCAGGGTGCCGTTGTTGGCCAGGCGCGGATCGGGGCTGATGGTATAGCCGTACGCGCAGGGCTTGCCGCCCGGTCCCAGCGAACCGGGCGTGTCCTGGCAACCCTGGATGATGGTGCGGGCGATCGGCGTGGGGATCACGATCGGCGCCTGGTAGCCCGGCTGGCCATAGGTGCCGACCGCGGCCTGGCGGATGATGCCGCCGCTGTTGCCGTCGCCGGGGTTCCAGTTATCCAGCCCGTTCTTGCGCAGGTTGAAGCCGGCCTTCAGGCGGCTCAGGAACGGCACCGACTCGGGCATCGCGTAGCTCAGGTCGAGCTTCGCGGTGTGTTCGAAGGTTTCGCGGATCTGCGGATTCCAGAATGCCTCGGTGCGCGGCGAACCCGGTGTCAGCAGGGGTTGCTGGGCAATCGTGTAGGCCGGCGTTGCGACATTGTTCAGCGGGCCGAGCGCCACCGCACCGCTGTTGCCGGTTGCCGGATACAGGCTGGCGTACTGCGACGGGTCGGACTGGTTGAAGCGGCTCGATTCGGGGAAGGAGTAGCCCCACAACCCATTCGGCAGCACCTGCATGGTGGCCGGACCGTAGAAGGTGGTGAAGCTGATGCGCTGCTGGGCGCGGCGGAAGTCCGAGCCGGCATTGGCCAGGAAGAAGTCGGCGTTCAGCCCGCCGTTCTTGTAGGTGCCGCCCAGCTGCAGGTACCTGGCGTTGACGGTGCCATGGTCGCGCAACTGGTCGGTGGTCGCCGCGCCATCGCTGATCGTGTATTTCGTCAGGTGGTGGTTGGCATCGGTGACGACCGAGGCCGGATCGATGTTGATGACCATGCCGGGATACGGATACGCATTGCCGCGCGGCGTCGGCATGTCGTACAGCCAGTAGCCGGAGCCGGGCACCGCATTGCGCACCCCGGCGGTGTTGTCGTCGACATACGGGCGGCCCACGAAGTTCGGGCTGATCGTCGCGCCGGGATTGGTCGAGATATTGCCCAGCGCGTAAGTCAGCTGCTCGGTATCGACCTTGCGGCGGTTGTAGCTGCCCTTGGCGAACACGGTAAGCTGGTTGTTTACCTTGAAGTCGGCCCGCAGGTCGAGGTTGTCGCGCCGGTCCAGTTCGCGGCGCACGAAGTAGCGCGGGCCCGATGGCGTGTAGTCGTTCCACTGGTTCAGGCAGGTGATCAGTTCATTGCCGCGCTGCGACTGCGCGGCGCCGCGCGCCGACGATTCCAGCGCATTCAGTTGCGCCGCGCTTAGCGCGGGAAACGCATTGTGGCAGTCGGCCTTGGTCTGCGCCGCCGCCGCGCGCGTCAGCATTTCCAGCGGCGTGGCGGCGTCGAACATGCCGCCGCCGATCAGCGGGGATTGAAGCAGCGGTGTCCGCACGCTGGAATCGGCCATGTTCAGGGTGCCGGGCAGGAAGGCGAAGGTCTTGTCCGGCGACCCGTCGAAATCGGCCGTCCGGTAATAACCCTGCAGCGCCGAGAATGCCGTCTGCACCGAATGGGATTCGTTGGCCAGCGTGGTGCTCGACGCGTTCAGCACCAGCCCCAGGCGGCCATCGAGGAATTTGTTGGCCAGCACCACGTTGGTGTCCGGCTTCCACTTCTTGTTCAGCGATCCCTGCGAAGCGCCGATGCGCACGGACGCATACGGCTTCTTGAAGTCCAGGCCGGAGCGGGTCTTGATGATGATGCCGCCGCCCAGCGAGCCCTCGGTCTGGTCGGCGGTGGAACCCTTGACCACGTCGACGCTCTTGATCAGGTCCGCCGACAGCTGCCGGAATTCCACCGCCCTGCCGCTGGCGCCGCTGCTGGCGCCCATGTCCGCCCCGCCGGCTGATTGCACGCCCTGGCCATCGAGCTCCACCCGCGTCAGGTCGGCCGAGTTGCCGCGCACCGCCACGCTGACCCCCTCGCCATACTCGCCCCGGTCCAGCGCGATGCCGGCCATCCGCGAAATCGCCTCGCCGATGTTGCGGTCCGGGAGAGAACCGACATCCTCGGCCACGATCGAGTCGATGGCCGTGGCGGCGTTTTTCTTGCGGTCGATACTCGACTGCTGCGAAGCACGCGCGCCGGAGATGACGACCCGGCTGATGTCGCCGGCCGATGGTGCCGGGGTAGCTTGCTGGGCGCTGGCCTGGTGCGCCGCCAGCAATGACGCCATCGCCACCGACACGGCGGCACTGACCCGTTTGCGGCGTGGCGAAGGGGCAAGGAAATGGTTCATGAGGTGTCTCCTCTCACAGATTGGTGATGGTTGTGGTGGCGAGTGCTGGTCGAAGCCGCACTTTCATCCTGGCCGGGCGCCGGCATGCGGGCACCCGTGGTGCGTGTTTGTGGTAAACGATTTCCCTCAAGCGCGCGACAATAGAACGCTGATCACATTGGTCAGGCCGATGATTGTTTGGCCTGACCAATTTTCTTTTTTAGAGTGGCTTATAAATCATGTTTACGCAAACAGTTTTTATGGTGTCGGCTGTTTGATACGTCGTTGGCGGGCCTTACGCTGTGGTAGCGCGACCATCTCTGATCACGAACTGGTCAGTCCAATTGTCAGGCGATGAAGGGCTTACCTGGCTGATACGGGTGGCAAGCATGACCTCCATCCGTGACAGATCCCTGTCGCCATGGCACTCCCGACGATCGACATGCCGGCGACGGATGCCGGCGGCGGTGTTTTTGGTAAACGAATTACTTTGTGTTTTTTATATATTCAAATACAATTCAATGCAAGTCGTTCCGTGCCGAAGCGTCGCCACCGCGAACATCCGTACAACACATCAGACCAACTGGAGACAAGATGAACAAACCGGCCTCGCCCGACCGCCTGCGGCGGCAACTGGTACTGGGCATGGGTGCGCTGGCGGCGGCGCCGGGCGTGGCGCTGGCAGCGCCGGCACATGCCCCCGCTTCCCGCGCGGACAATCGTGCGAACACGCTGTGGTACCGCCAGAGCGCCGCGCGCTGGGAAGAGGCGCTGCCGCTGGGGAATGGCCGGCTGGGGGCGATGGTGTTCGGCTGCGTGGCGCAGGACCGCCTGCAGTTGAACGAAGACACGTTGTGGGCCGGCGCGCCGTACACGCCCGACAACCCCGCCGCGCTGGCGGCGCTGCCGAAAGTGCGGCAATTGCTCGCGCAGGGGAAGTACGCCGAAGCGACGGAAGAAGTGGGCGCCGCCATGATGGGCAAGCCGGTCCGCCAGATGTCGTACGGCACCCTGGGCGACGTGCTGCTGACGATGCGCGACGCCCAGGCGCCCGCCGACTACGAGCGCTCGCTCGACCTGGCCAGCGCCGTGACCACCACGCGCTACCGCACCTCGCTTGGCCAGCATACGCGCGAAAGCTTCGTCTCGGCGCCGGACCAGGTGATCGCCATGCGCCTGCAGGCACCGCGCGGCACACTGGGTTTCACGCTGGGCTGGCGCGGTCCGCGCAAGGTGAAATCCATCGCATCGAACTACCCGGGGCTGGCCACGGACCTGGCGAACGCCTCGCCCACCGACTGGCTGCAGGTCGAGGAAGCGGGCCCGCTGCCGCCCGATGCCGCCATCGCCGCGGACGGCCCGGACGCGATCCTCATCACGGGCCGCAACGAGGCGATGCACGGCATTCCGGCCGGCCTGCGCTATGCGTTGCGCATCCAGGTGCTCGGCGACGGCAAGCTGCGCTACGCCGACGGGCAGTTGACGCTGGCCGGCGCTTCCACGGCCACGGTACTCGTCGCCGCCGCCACCAGCCATGTCAACTATCGGGACGTGAGCGGCGATCCGGTGGCCATCGTGCGCCGCCAGATGGCCGCCGTGGCGAACACGCCCTACGCCACGCTGAAGCGCCGCCATGTCGAGGAGCACGGCCGGCTGTTCGGCACGATGTCGGTCGACCTGGGCACCACCCCGGCGGCCGCCCGCCCCACCGACGAGCGCATCGCCGCCGTCGGCCAGCAGGACGACCCCGCGCTCGACGCGCTGTACCTGCAATATGCGCGCTACCTGCTCATCGCCTCGTCGCGGCCCGGTACACAGCCGGCCAACCTGCAGGGCATCTGGAACGAGGGCACCAACCCGCCGTGGGGCGGCAAGTACACCATCAACATCAATACGCAGATGAATTACTGGCCCGCCGATCCGGCCGGCCTGGGCGCGTGCGTGGAACCGCTGCTGCGCATGGTGGAAGACCTGGCGCAGAGCGGCGCGAAAACCGCGAAGACGATGTATGGCGCGCGCGGCTGGGTAACGCACCACAACACCGACCTGTGGCGCGCCGCCGCGCCGATCGACGCGGCCAAGTACGGCATGTGGCCATGCGGCGGCGCCTGGCTATGCAATTCACTGTGGGACCACTATGACTACAGCCGCGATGCCCAGGTCCTGCGGCGGCTGTATCCGCTGCTGCGCGGCGCGTCCGAGTTCTTCCTCGACACGCTGGTCGAGGACCCGCAGGGCCGCGGGCTGGTCACGTCGCCGTCGATGTCGCCCGAGAACAGCCACCCGTACGGTTCGTCGCTTGCCGCCGGCCCGGCGATGGACCGCCAGATCGTGCGCGACCTGTTCGGCCACACGCTGGAAGCGGGCCGCCTGCTCGGGCAGGATGCCGCCCTGCTGGAACGCATCGCCGGGGCGCGCGGCCGGCTGGCGCCGGACCGCATCGGCCAGCAGGGCCAGTTGCAGGAATGGCTGGAAGACTGGGATGCGCGCGCGCCGGACCGCAAGCACCGCCACGTGTCGCACCTGTACGCCCTGTACCCGAGCGCGCAGATCAACGTGCGCGACACGCCCGACCTGGCACGGGCGGTGCGCCAGACCCTGGTCGACCGGGGCGACCTGGCTACCGGCTGGGGCACCGCGTGGCGCCTGTGCCTGTGGGCGCGGATGGGCGACGCCGAACATGCGTATTCGGTGCTGAAGGGGTTGACCGGACCGCGGCGCACCTACCCGAACATGTTCGATGCCCATCCCCCTTTCCAGATCGACGGCAATTTCGGCGGCGCGGCGGGCATCATGGAAATGCTGCTGCAATCGTGGGGTGGCGAGGTGCTGCTGTTGCCGGCGCTGCCCGCCGCCTGGCCGACGGGGCGTGTCGGGGGCATCCGCGCCCGGGGCGGGCTGACGGTCGACATGAGCTGGGAACGGGGCCGGCTGACGGCGCTGCGCATCGGCGGCAAGCCTGGCGATGCGGTGGCGCTGCGCTACCAGGGCAAGCTGGCGCAGGTAATACTGGATGCCGGCGGCACCTTCCGGAGCACCGGCCAGGCGCTGCTTTCGCTTGCCTGACCGGCCCGGCACCACGCGCCCGCCGAAGCGGGACCGAGGTGCCGCCCGCACCTACTGCTGCGCGGGAGCCTGCGCTTGCGTCTGCAACGGCGTCGGCGGCTTCGGCGACAGCGTGAAGCCGTAGCTGGCCGGCGCCAGCGGGATGCGGTACTTGACCAGTGGCCGGCCGTTGCTGCTCCAGCCGTCGTCGCCGCCCACGCCGGCCTGGGCCAGGTCGACCAGCACGCTGCCATTGCCGTGGGGCCGGATCTCGGAACTCTTCCACGTGCCGCGCGGGCGCAGGTACAGGTCTTCGTACGGGAAGGCCAGCGCGGTGAACGCCAGCGGCTTGCTGCCCCGTACGACCACGCCGGGCACGCCGTCGCCGCGCAGTTCGAAGCGGCGCACGTCGGTCTTGTTGCCGCTCTCCTGCGGCCGCATGTAGCCGTGGTACTGGTCGGCCACCTTGCCGGTCCAGGCCCCCAGCGCCGCGCCGGTCTTGCGGTCGACATACGATTCGTGCGTCCCGCGGCCGTACCAGCTCACCGTGTCCAGCCGCGGCGCACTGTCGAAGCGCAGGCCCAGGCGCAGCGGATCGGGCAGGTCGTCGCGCAGCGGCGTGAACGTGGCCTGCACGTCGACGCTGCCGTCGGCCCGCATCCGGTACACGTTCTCCCAGTGCACGGCACCCGCCCCGAACGAGTACAGCACCTTCACCGCGTTGCCGTCGACCGACACGTCGCGCACCTTGCGCTCGCGCGTGAAGTCGCCCCAGACCTGGTGGCTCTTCATGGTGCCGGTGCCTTCGTCGTTGTCCGTCAGGCCGCGCCAGAAGTTCGGCGTGCCGCCGGTCAGCAGTGGCTGGCCATCGACGCTGTAGCTGACGGTGCCGGTGCGCGCATCGAGTTCCAGGCGCGCGGCCGGCGAGGCCAGCACGATCGCATCGCCGTCGCGCTGCGGCTTGACGGCGGCGCCTCGCGCGGCGGCCGCCCTGCCCGCCGGCGGCACGATGAACTGCGACCAGCCGACCACCGAGCCGGCCGCCACGCCCGGCTCGGCGGCGCGCTGCCGGGCCTGGACCGTCAGCACGTATTCGCCTTCGCCGTGCGTGCGTGCCGGCAGCGCCAGCCTGACATCCTTCCTGGCGCCGGCGGCCGCCTTCACGCCGTCGAGCCGGCCCTGCGCCACGGCGATGCCGTCATGCAGCAGTTCCCACTCGAAGTCCAGGTGGTCCAGGTCGCGCAGGTCGTAGCGGTTGACGACCGTGACGCGGCCCTTTTCCGGATTGCCTTCGAAGACCACCGGCGAGTACACCTTCTGCAGCTCGTAGTATTCCGGGTCGGGCGTGCGGTCGCCGCGCACCACGCCGTCGCCGATCACGCTGTTGTCGCCGCGCGCCGGGTTCAGGTCGAAGCCGGAAGCCCAGTATTGCCGGCCCTGCGCATCCCGTGCGTACACGCTCTGGTCGACCCAGTCCCAGATGAAGCCGCCCTGCAGCTTGCGGTGGGCGCGGATGGTTTCCCAGTAATCTTCCAGGTTGCCCAGCGAATTGCCCATCGCGTGCGCATATTCGCACTGGATCATCGGCTGCTTGAAGGCGGGATCCTGCGCGTAGTCGATCATCTTGGTGATGTCGTCGTACATCGGCGCGTAGATGTCCACGTAGTCGTTCGGCGCGTGCCGTTCGATCAGGGTGCCGTGGCCCAGGTAGCTGATCAGCCGGTTCGGGTCGGCCTGGCGGATCCATGCGGCGGCGGCCTCGAAGTTCGGGCCCGTGCCGGCCTCGTTCCCCAGCGACCAGAAGATGATCGACGGGTGGTTCTTGTCGCGCTCCACCATGCGGCTGACGCGGTCGAGGTGGGCCGCGCGCCAGTGCGGCTTGTAGCCCAGCTGGATCTTCTCCCGCGCTTCCGGGCTGCCGGCCTGGTCGCCCTTTTCCATGTACTCGTGCGATTCGATGTTCGCCTCGTCCATCACGTACAGGCCGTACTCGTCGGCCAGGTCGTACCAGCGCGGATCGTTCGGGTAATGCGAAGTGCGCACGGCGTTGACGTTGGCCTGCTTCATCAGCTCGACGTCGCGGCGCATCGATTCCATCGACATCACGCGGTAGGTGACCGGATCGTGCTCGTGCCGGTTGACGCCGCGGATCATCACGCGCTTGCCGTTCACGCGCACTTCGCCATCGGCGATTTCCACGGTGCGGAAGCCGATGCGGCGCGAGGTGGCCGACAGCAGCTTGCCCTGCCCGTCATACAGTTCGACCAGCAGCGTGTGCAGGTTCGGCGTCTCGGCCGACCACGGCTTCACGTTGGGGATGGCGCCGGACAGGACTGCCTTGCGGTCGGCGCCCGGCGTGCCTTTCAGGCCCAGCACCGGCTGCGTGCCGTCGAGCACCTGGGCGCGCACCTCGACCGCGCCCGGCTGGCCGGCCACTTCGGCCGCCAGTTCGAAGACGCCGTCGCGGTAGTTGGACTTGTCGAGCAGGGCCGTGACCTTGAAGTCGCGCAGGCGCGTCTTCGGTTCCGCGTACAGGTAGACGCTGCGCTCGATGCCGGACACGCGCCAGAAATCCTGGTCTTCCAGGTACGACGCGTCGGCCCAGCGATAGACCTCGATCGCCACGGTGTTGCGGCCCGGGCGCACGAAGCGCGTCACGTCGAATTCGGACGGCAGCTTGGAGTCCTCCGAGTAGCCCACCCGCTCGCCGTTGACCCACACGTAGTAGGCCGCGCCGGCAGCGCCGATATGCAGGAACACGTCCTGGCCATTCCAGTCGGCCGGCACGTCGATATCGCGCCGGTACGATCCCACTTCATTGAGCTCGTGCGGGATCAGCGGCTCGTTGGCCGGGAACGGATACTTGATGTTGGTGAAGATCGGCTTGCCGTAGCCCTGCGCCTGCATCATGCCGGGCACCTGCACGGTGGCCCACTTGCCGATGTCGAACGAAGGCTTGTAGAAGTTCTTCGGCCGCGCCGCCGGATTCGGCGAGTAGGCGAACCACCAGGTGCCGTCCAGCGAACGGAAACGGGCCGAATCCGCCTTCTCGCCCGCCAGCGCCTTCTCCGGCGATTCGAAGTTGAAGAACGTGGCCTTCATCGGCTCGCGGTTCACGGCCACCACTTCCGGCAGCTCCCACTCGGCTCTGGTTTTCTCCGCCGCGGCGGCCGAAAATGCTAGCGCTACCGCAATGGCAGCGGACAGGGTCGTACGTTTCAGCATGGTCTCCCACTGTTATCGTTGTCGGAGACGTTAGCTTAACGGAAACTTTGCAAAAAAACCGGTGACAGGCTCCAATTCCGCGGAAATGTTTCGCGAAAACCGGTGACAGGCTCCGATTACAAAGAAATGTTTCTCGAAAAACGGTGACAGGCACCATTTTTCACAGGTTGTACCCGACACCGGGCCCGGGGGAGCGCTCCCCTGCTGGCAAGCTCCGTGAGGCAGGCGACGAGCGAGCCTCCTCAAAACACCGGCACGCCACGGCTTTCGATTCCGTGATCGAAGCCTGTCACACCTTTCGATTTCACGATCGGAGGCTGTCACGGGTTTCGTTCATAATCGGAGCCTGTCACCGGTTTCGCTCCGGTTTCGGTTTGGCGCTCGCTTCCCGCCGACGTTCGTCAGGCCTTCAGCACGATGCGCCGCTTTTCCCGTGCCGACTGGTAGACGGCTTCGATGATGCGGATGTCGCGCAAGCCCTCCTCGCCCGCCACGATCGGTTCGCGGTTCTCGCGGATGCACTGCGACAGGTGATCGAGCTGGCCGGCGAACTGGTTCTTGCCCGGCCCCGGCGGCGGCGTGATCTCGTTCTCTCGGCCCTTGCCCACCCACATCCGCTGGCCGGTATAGTTGGTGGCCGGCTCCAGCTCGATGCGGCCCTTGTCGCCCATCAGCAGGATCTGGTTGCGGTTGGCGCTGTACATCGACATGCACGAGCCGATCACGCCGGACGGGAATTCGAGCTGGAACTCGATCATGTCTTCCACTTCGCGGAAGCGCGGGTCGTTGCGGTCGGTGGTCTCCTTCGCGTACACGGCCACCGGCTCCTCGCCGGTCATGTAGCGGGCCGCCTGCAGCGCGTAGATGCCGATGTCCATGATCGAACCGCCGCCGGACATGGCCTTCTTCAGCCGCCATGCGGTCGGGTCGCCGGCCGTGTAGCCGTGTTCGGAGCGGAAGTAGCGCAGCTTGCCGATCTCGCCGGCCCGCGCGCGGCGGATCGCCTCCAGGTTGTACGGCTCGAAATGGCAGCGGTAGCCGATCATCAGCTTCTTGCCGGCTTGCCGGCAGGCGGCGATCATCGCCTCGCATTCCTTCGACGACAGCGCCATCGGCTTCTCGCACATCACGTGCTTGCCCGCCTTGGCCGCGCGGATCGTGTACTCGGCATGCATCGACACGGGCAGGCAGACGTAGACGATGTCGATGTCCGGATTGTCGCGGATGCTGTCGTAGCTCTCGTAGCTGTAGATATTCTTTTCCGGCACCCCGTACTGCGCCGCCACGCGTTTGGCCTTGGCCGGGTCGCCGGACACCAGCGCCACCAGCCGGCTGTGTTCGCAGTTCTTGAATTGGGGGATGATCTGCCCCAGCCCGTAACCGCCCAGGCCCACGATCGCATACCCCAGCTTGCGCGCCGGCGTTTGCGCCAGCGCGGACGACCCCATTGCAGACGCCGCGATGGCGCCGCCGGCGGCGAGAACGAAACCACGTCGATCCAGATCCACAGTCATGCCCAGCTCCTCTCCAGTTGTTATGACAACGATTTCAGGCTGCCGGGAATTCTATCTCAACGCGGGCGGTGTTTCACTTGAAATGTTTCCGTCAATATGGCGGACGCCGGAAAACGCTTCACGCCAACCGCCCCGGAAGCACTATCCGAGGCAAGCCCGCGCGCGTCCAGCCGCGCCCTGTCGACCTACACCAGTCCGGTCAAGTAATACACGGCGATCACGAAGAACACCGCCGCCGTCTTGATGATCGTGATGCCGAAGATGTCCTTGTACGACTGCTTGTGCGTCAGCCCGGTGACCGCCAGCAGCGTGATCACGGCGCCGTTGTGCGGCAGCGTGTCCATGCCGCCGCTGGCCATCGCCACCACGCGGTGCAGCACTTCGAGCGGGATGCCGGCGGCGTTGCAGCCGGCGATGAAGCTGTCCGCCATGGCCGCCAGCGCGATGCTCATGCCGCCGGATGCGGAACCGGTGATGCCCGACAGCGTGGTCACCGAGATGGCCGCGTTCACCAGCGGGTCGGGGATCTTGCGCAGCGCTTCGCTGACGGCGATGAAGCCGGGCAGCGCGGCGATCACGCCGCCGAAGCCGTATTCGGAGGCGGTATTCATCGCCGCCAGCAGCGCGCCGCCGACGGCGGCCTTGGTGCCTTCGGCGAACGAGGCCTTGATGCGCCGGAACGCGGTCACGCACACCAGCAGGATGCCCAGCAGCAGCGCCCCCTCCACGGCCCAGATGCCGACCACGGTCTTGATCGGTGTTTCGACCGGCGTCTTGAGGCCCGGCAGCAGGTCGGACGTCAGCGTGTAGCTGGTGCCGTACCAGTTGGCGATGGCGGCCGTGAGCACGAAGTTGGCCACGCCCACCAGCACCAGCGGCGCCAACGACAGCAGCGGATGCGGCAGGTCGGCGGCGGCCGGCCCGCCGGCCTTGCCCGCATCCTTTCCGTCGTCGGCGCCATAGCCCTCCCCGGTCGCCATCACGGTGCGGCGGCGCCATTCGAGGTAGGCCAGGCCGGCGATCACCGTGGCGATCGCGCCGACGATGCTGAGCGATGGCGCGGCCCAGCCGGTGGTCTGGAAAAAGGTGGTCGGGATGATGTTCTGGATTTGCGGCGTGCCGGGCAGCGTGTCCATCGTGAACGAGAACGCGCCCAGCGCGATCGCGCCGGGCATCAGCCGCTTCGGGATGCCGCTCTGGCGGTACAGCTCCGCCGCGAACGGATACACGGCGAACACCACCACGAACAGCGACACGCCGCCATACGTCAGCAGCGCGCACACGGCCACGATCACGGCGTTGGCGCGGGTGCTGCCGATGTAGCGGATCGCCGCATGCACGATCGACTGCGAGAAGCCGGCCATCTCGACCAGCTTGCCGAACACGGCGCCGAGCAGGAACACGGGGAAGTACAGCTTGACGAAGCCCACCATCTTTTCCATGAAGATGCCGGAAAAGACAGGAGCGACGGCGCCGGGTTCCGTGAGCAGCACGGCGCCCAGCGCGGCAACGGGAGCGAACAGGATGACACTGTAGCCGCGGTAGGCGGCGAACATCAGGAATGCCAGTGCGGCGAGGACGATCAGGAAAGACATGGCGGCTATTGTCGGGTTGGCAAGCCGCCATGCTAACGATTCCCCGCCTTCCTGCGCGCACAGGAAGCGCGGGCCCGGCTTGCGGATGACAAGCCGGGCCCCGCGTTCTTGTATGAATTTGCTGCGCTGGTTTAGTGGAAAATGCCGACCGCCAGCTCCGCCCAGAGCGTCAGCAGGGCCAGCACGATGGCGCCGGCCACGGCCAGGCGCGACGTGCGGCTGCGGAGTGTCGCCCGCGCCAGTTCCAGCGCCAGCCCGGTCGCGGCCAGCAGGATGGCGGCGGCGACGAAATCGCCGGGGCCCCAGTCGAATCCGCCGCCCAGCAGCATCGAAACGGCGGGCACCAGCAACAACGCGCCGGTGACGAGCAGCACGCGCAGGACATTGCGGCTGGTAAATGGCTTGCTTGCCTGGCTGTCGGTCGCGCTGTGCATGGTGGCCTCCCGGGCGGTGGTGTCGAACCATCATGGTAGCACTGCGGGTAGCACCGCGGGGAGCATTGCGGGAACGTCGGGTCATCCGGCATGGGCCACACGTTCCGGGCCTGCCACATCGATACTGGACATTTCCGCAGGCTGCCCCCAGCATCCTCCCTGTTCAAGAACAACGGGAGAACCGATGCGACCCTTCATGCCTTTCAACTTCTTGCTGGCGGCCTGGCTGCCACTGGCCGCCAGTGCCGCCCCGCCGCCGGTCGAACAGCGCGAACTGCTGGGCGGCGTGCTGTGGCTGCAGCAGGCGCCCGAAGCGCGGCTGGCCACGCTGTCCATCTACCGCAACGCCACCGGCATGCTGAAGAAGGCGATCGCCGCGCCGGACAGCGCGGCCATCGAACAGCGCGGCCAGCAAGCCGCCGCCACCGTGCCGACCGCCGTCATCGTCGACGTCGATGAAACGATGCTCGACAACAGCCCCTTCGAAGCCTACATGGTGCGTAACGGCGCGGCGTTCGACGAGGCGGCGTGGGCGCGCTGGATCGGCATGCGCAGCGCCGTCCCGGTCCCCGGCGCGCTGGAGTTCGCGAAGGCCGCCGACAAGGCTGGCGCGCGCATGTTCTACGTGACGAACCGCGAATGCTTCGCCGGCGAGAACCCGTGCAAGGCCAAGGCTGACACGATGGCGAACATGGCGAAGCTGGGTTTCCCCCGCGCGGACGACCCGGAAGCCTTCCTGCTCAAGGGCGAACGGCCGGACTGGCGCACCGACAAGACCAGCCGCCGCCGGCACGTGGCGGCCACCCACCGCATCGTGATGCTGGTCGGCGACGACATGCGCGACTTCGTGTCCCCGGCCCAGGCGCACGCGCTGCATGCGCGCGACCGCGAGCTGACCAGGCTGGCCGAAGCGGAAATCGGCCGCCGCTGGTTCGTCATCCCGAATCCCATGTACGGTTCGTGGATGGAACGCCTGGGCGCCCTGGATGGCCAGTACGCGGCGCTGGACACCGCCGCGCTGCCCGCCGCGGAGCGCATCGCGCTGGCCACCTGGAACATGGAATGGCTGATGACCACGGCCACCTACGACGCGCTGAAGGCGACCTGCACGGCCGGCTCGCCGCCCTCGCATGCGCGGGCGATCCCGTGCAACAAGGACCGCCCGCCCCTGCCTCGCCGCGTGGCCGCCGACTTCGATGCGCTGGCCGAGGTGGCACGCCGCATTCCCGCGGACGTGGTGGCGCTGCAGGAGGTCGACGGGCCGGAAGCGGCTGCCACGGTGTTCCGCGACGGCTGGCAGCTGGCCTGCTTCACCTCGCGCGCCCATCCGCAGAAAGTGGGATTCGCCGTGCGCGCCGGCATCCCGTTCGCCTGCAACGAGGAAGTGAAAGCGCTCGACATCGATGGCGCCACGCGCTCCGGCGCCGACATCACGCTCCACCCGGGCACGCCGCGCGCCGTGCGGCTGCTGTCGATCCACCTGAAGAGCGGCTGCTTCACCGGCTCCCTGGCCGATGCCGCGCCAGGCACGCCCTGCGGCGCGCTGCGCAAGCAGATCCCGGTGCTGGAACGGTGGATCGATGCCCGCGCCGCCGAGAACGCGCGCTTCGCCGTGCTGGGCGACTTCAACCGGCGGCTCGAACTCGATGCCGGGCTTCCCGCCGGCCCGGATGAAGCAAAGCCCGACGCCATGTTCCAGGCCCTCAGCGACGAGCAGCCGAAAGGCGCCATGCTGCTGCGCGCCACCGCCGGCCAGGCGCACGTGCGCTGCTCCCCGCTCGACCGCCACCCGCCAGCCGCGATCGACAACATCCTCGCCAGCCGCTCGCTGGCCGCGCTGGGCCACCTCTCGTATGCGCGCATCACGTTCGATGGCGACACCGCGGTCCGGTACAAGTTTCCGGATCATTGCCCGGCCGTGCTGACGATCCAGTAGGGAGATCGGGGACGTCCACAGTGTCCCCAAGCTGAACCCATTCAGGTGCGAATTCCAGGGTAAGGCCCTGGTGCCGCTGGGATAAGCCCACCCCAGGTGCAAATTCTGGGGTCAGACCCGGCGGGTCTGACCCCGGCAGTTCGCCATTGGGGTACAGGCATGCGCTGGCATTTTGCCGGCAAAGCCCCCAGTGAACGACATCGTGAGCATTGCGGCGCCTCGACCCGTTGTAAAAAACCCCACAGCAAACCCACGATTTCCGCTCCGCACAAACTGATAGCGCTATCAGCTTTCCTGACGTCCGATAGAGGGAAAATCCCCGGGCGAAAACTGCCAGCGGTCGCAGAGCATCGCGATTCCATGCTGCACTGCAGCACAAATAAGCGCTTTACGTGCGCCGAAAGCAGCGCGATGATAGCGCTAACTAGTCATTTAACCAATACGGAGACGTCGATGACCCCAGCAAGTACCTCGCCACATCCCCTGCCTGCCCGCACTGCCCGCTGGGTCGTGATGGGTGTCTGCGGCTGTGGCAAGAGCACCGTCGGCGCGGCCCTGGCCCACCGGCTGGGCACGCCGTTCATCGAAGGCGACCGCTTCCATCCGGCCGAGAACGTGGCCAAGATGTCCGCCGGTATTCCGCTCGACGATGCCGACCGCGCCGGCTGGCTGCAGGCGCTGGCCGACGAGATCCGCACGGCGCGCGAGCACGACGCGGGGCTGGTGATGTCCTGCTCGGCGCTGAAACGGCGCTACCGCGACCTGCTGCGGCAGGCCGACCCCGGGCTGCGCTTCGCCCACCTGCACGGCCCGCGCGAACTGGTCGCCGATCGCCTCGGCAGGCGCGCCGACCACTACATGCCACCGGCGCTGCTGGACAGCCAGCTGCGCGACCTGGAACCGCTGCAGGACGATGAGGGAGGCCTGCGCCTCGATATCGCGCTGGCGCCTTCCCTGCTGGTGGAACGCATCATCGACCAAGGCTGAACGGACGGAACAGGTTTCACATCACAGTCGTCGCAAGCGAGCGTGCCGCGCCCTCCGTCCGGGGCAGCGCACCGATCATCAAAAGAATGGAGACAGACATGCGTACACCTACCCAGAGGACCCTGATCAACCTGGCCGTCATCGGCGCCTGCGCACTGCTGGCGGCACCGGGCCATGCGCGGCAGGCCACCGGCGCCGCCGATACAGCGGGCAACACCGCCAGCCCCGCCACTCCCGCCACTCCCGCATCCCCTGCAGGCGAGGCGGCTGCGGCTACGCCCGAGCCGGCACAGGAAGGCACCGCTGCCGCGCAGCAGGACGTTGCGCCGGCCACCGCGGCACAAACCTCGGGCCAGAGCACGGCGCCAGGAACCGAGCAAGGCGGCCCCCGGCCGGCACGCCGACCCAGGTGGTGCAGGTGTCCGGCACCCGCATCGCCGCGCGCGGCTTCTCGCAGCCCACGCCGACCACCAGCCTGTCCACGGCGGACCTGGAACGGGCGGCCAAGCCCAACCTGTTCAACACGCTGGCCGAACTGCCCGCCCTGCAGGGCAGCACGGGCCGCACCACCAGCACCAACAGCACCAGCAGCGGCATCCAGGGCCTGTCGTCCCTGAGCCTGCGCGGCCTGGGCACGATCCGGACGCTGACCCTGCTCGACGGCCAGCGCGTGGTCGGCGCCAACGTCACCGGCGTGACCGACGTCTCGCAGTTCCCGCAGCTGCTGGTCAAGCGCGTGGACGTGGTGACGGGCGGTGCCTCCGCCTCGTACGGTTCGGACGCGATCGGCGGTGCCGTCAACTTCATCACCGACAAGAAGTTCAAGGGCTTCAAGTTCAACGTCGAGGGCGGCCAGACGAAATACCACGACGACGAACATGGCACGCTGCAGGCCGCGTGGGGCAAGAGCTTCATGGACGACCGCCTGCACGTCACGCTGTCCGGCGAATTCATGAAGGAAAACGGCATCGACTCGCCGGGCTTCGGCGAAGTCGGGCCGAACGGGCGCACGTGGTTCCAGAACTCGGCCTACCAGATCCGCCCGCTGGCCCAGACCACCGATGGCCGCCCGCAGTACACGGTGATCCACCACGCGCAGCAGTACCAGTACGCGAAGTACGGCCTGATCACCAACGGCCCGCTGCAGGGCACCGCGTTCGGCGAAGGCGGCGCGCCCTACCGCTTCCAGTACGGTTCGGGCGGCGTGCCGACCGGTACCGGCGCCGTGACCAATTGCGTCAACCCGTTCTGCATCGGCGGCGACCTGTCCGGCAGCGTGGGCGCCGGCACCAACCTGGCGATGGACCTGAAGCGCAAGGTGGCGTACACGCGCGTTTCCTGGGACCTCGATGCGGACAACGAGATCTACTTCACGGCCAACTGGGCGCAGGTCAAGTCGCACTTCTCGCCCAATCCCGGCGCGGCCAAGAACGCCAACCTGACGATCCAGTGCGACAACCCGTTCGTGCCCGCATCGATCCAGGCCGCCTGCGCCGCAAACAACATCACCAGTTTCCAGTACGGCACGGCGAACGCCAACTTCCCGGCCAACATCAACGTGCACCCGACCCGTACCCAGCGCCGCTTCGTGGTCGGCGCGGACGGCAAGGTGCCGCTGTTCGGCAAGGAATGGTCGTACGACGCCTACGTGACGCGCGGCGAAAACACCACCACCATCAACGTCCACGACATCACGCTGAACGCGCGCTACAACGCGGCGATCGACGCCGTGCGCCTGCCGAACGGCAGCATCGCCTGCCGCAACCCGGTGGCCGCGGCATCCGGGTGCATACCCGTCAACATCATCGGCAACAACCCGATCTCGCCGGGTGCATGGGCCTACATCGCGCCGCTGAACGGCCCGCGCCAGCACACCACGCAAAGCCAGGACGTGGCCAGCCTGAACATGAACGGCGAAGCCTTCGAGGGCTGGGCCGGGCCGGTGCTGATGGCGTTCGGCGCCGAGTACCGCCGCGAGAAGTACCAGGTGCGCGGCGATCCGTATGGCGCCGGTGTCGACGACCTGTCGCCGAGCAGCGCGCGGTACCCGGCCGACCCGATCCTGAACAGTACCGTCGGCAACAACTGGTATGCGGGCAATTACCACAACGGCGACGGCAGCTACAGCGTGCGCGAAGCCTACCTGGAACTGAACATGCCACTGCTGAAATCGGACCGCTGGGGCGAGATCAACCTGAACCTGGCCGATCGCCCGATGAAGTACAGCACGGCGGGCAGCGTGAACACCTGGAAGGCCGGCGCTACCTGGCAGACCCCGGTCGACGGCCTGCGGCTGCGCGCCGTCACGTCGAAGGATGTGCGCGCGCCCAACCTCTCGGAGCTGTTCGCGGCGCCGGTGGTCATCAACAACGTGGTGCAGTACCAGGGCGACACGATCTCCGTGCAGCAGCGCACCGTGGGCAACACCAACCTGCGGCCGGAAGTGGCGCGCAACAGCTCATTCGGCATCATCCTGTCGCAACCGTCGTGGGCGCCCGGCTTCTCGGCGTCGGTGGACTACTTCGACATCAAGGTGACGGACGTGATCTCGGCACTGACCGCGCAGCAGGAAGTGGACCTGTGCGTGGCCGGCAACCAGGAAATCTGCGGCGCGCTCGTGCTGAACAGCCCGGGCAACAACTCGGTCACGCTGCAGAACTTCAACCTGGCATCGCTGGAAACCAAGGGCGTGGACGTGGAAGCGGCCTACCGCACCAGCCTCGCGAAGCTGAACCTGCCGGGCCGCTTCACGGTGCGCGGCCTGGCCACGCGCACGCTGAACTTCATCACCAACACCGGCGTGGTCGGCACCATTCCGGCCGAGGGCGCGGGCGTCAACCTGGGCGGCACGCCGAAATGGAAGCTGCTGGCGCAGCAGACCTGGGAAAACGACAAGATGAGCTTCACGCTCAGCGAGCGCTGGTTCTCCGATGGCGTGTACAACAACGAGTTCATCGAATGCCAGACCAACTGCCCGACCTCGACGATCATCCATCCGACCATCTTCGACAACAAGATGAAGGGCGCGACCTACGTCGACTTCGGCGGCAGCTACAACTTCACCAAGCAGCTGCAGGCGTACTTCAAGATCGACAACCTGGCCGACCGCGATCCGGAACCGGCGCCGCAGGCCAACGCCAGCTTCGCGATCAACCCCACGCTGTATGACGTGGTCGGCCGCACCTACCGCATCGGCCTGCGCGGCACGTACTGACGGGTACCGTCACAGTGTGGAACCTGCTCTCCGTGCTGTTCGCGGTCGGCCTGCTGACGGTGCTGATCGCCTGGGGCAAGGTGCAGCCGCTGCTGGCGTTCGTGGTGGCGGCGCTCACCGCCGCCCTGCTGCTGGGCGTGCCGCCGGCGCGCATCCCGGCGATGATCGAAAAGGGCATCGGCGACCTGCTCGGCTCCCTGGTGGTGATCATCTGCCTGGGCGCCGTGTTCGGCAAGCTGATCGCCGACAGCGGCGCCGCGCGGCGCATCGCCACCTGCCTGATCGCATCGCTGGGGCCGCGCCGGCTGCCGGCGGCGCTGACGATCACCGGCTTCGTGGTCGGCATCCCGCTGTACTACAACGTCGGCTTCGTGCTGCTGGTGCCGCTGATCTTCTCGCTGGTGTACCAGTCGGGGCGGCCGGCGGTGGCGCTGGCGATCCCGGTGCTGGCGGGCCTGTCGATCGCGCATGGTTTCCTGCCGCCGCATCCTTCGCCGGTGGCGCTGGTGGCGGCGGTGCATGCGGACATGGGCACCACGCTGCTGTACGGATTGATCGTGGCGATTCCCACGCTGATCCTGTCCGGCCCCGTGTTCGCCACCACGCTGAAGCACATCCGCGGCGAACCGGCGCAGATCTTCCGCAGCGCCGAGGTGCCGGAAAGCGAGCTGCCCGGCGTCTTCAACAGCTTCGCCACGGCGCTGCTGCCGGTGGTGCTGCTGGGCGCGACGACGCTGCTGACGATGGCGCAGCCGGCGCTGGCGCCGGCGCTGGCGGTGCTGTCGAACCCGCTGATCGTGATGCTGCTGTCGTATGCCGTCGCCATCGTCACGCTCGGGCTGGCGCGCGGCTGGAACCTGGCGCGGGTGATGCAGGGGCCGGCCGAGGCGATGCGGGAGATCGCCCCGATCCTGCTGATCATCGCCGGCGCCGGTGCGCTCAAGCAGGTGCTGGTGGAGACCGGCGTCGGCGCGCAGCTGGGCGCCCTGCTGGCCGACACGCCGGTGCCGCCGCTGGTGCTGGGCTGGCTGGTGGCCACGCTGATCCGCATCTGCCTCGGCTCCGCCACGGTGGCGGGCGTAACGGCGGCCGGCATCGTCGAACCGCTGGTGCAGAGCACCGGCGTGGACCCGAACCTGATGGTCCTGGCCGTCGGCGCCGGCAGCCTGATGTGCAGCCACGTCAACGATTCCGGCTTCTGGATGTTCAAGGAATATTTCGGGCTGTCGCTGCGCGACACGTTCCGCTCGTGGACGCTGATGGAAACGCTGGTCGGCACCTTCGGGCTGCTGTTCGTGCTGCTGCTGTCGGCGGCGGTGGGTTGATGGAATGACGACAGCAAGCATGATGTCGCTGGTGTCGGACACCGGTTTTCGCTAACAACGGTTGACGTCCGCGCAGGAGAACCGGTGGCCGGCACCAGGAAGCCGAACCGAGCAATATCGGCCTCGCCGTATCGAAGGCATACCCCAACGGCAGAGCCCAGGGTCAGACCCGCCGGGTCTGACCCTGGATTTTGCATCGGGGTTGAGATCTGAATGGCACTATAAAAAGGAGACAGGCATTGAACACCCAGCTCTTACAGGCCGCCACCCTGGCCGCCACCCTGGCGGTATCGGCGGCGCAGGCGGCTTCCACTTCCGCTTACCAGACCATGCCCGAGGATGGGCGTGCCGTCATCGCCAAGGCCAAGGGCGACGGCACCACCGATGACACCGCGGCGATCCAGGCGGCGCTCGACAAGGCGTCCAACGACGAACAGGGCGGCGTGGTCTTCCTGCCGTCCGGGCGCTACCGGCTGACGCGCACGCTGACGATCCCGCTGGCGGTGCGCCTGTATGGCGTGGGCCCCACCCGCCCGGTCTTGGTGCTGGCACCGAAGACGCCCGGCTTCCAGAAGGGCGTGGCGAACATGGTGATCTTCACCGGCGGCGACCAGTACCGGGTCGGCAAGGTGCCGATGCCGGTGCCGAGCGCGGTGCCGTTCGATCCGAAGAACAAGCCGGTGCGCGACGCCAATTCGTCGACCTTCTATTCGGCGCTGTCGAACGTGGACTTCGAGATCGGCGACGGCAACCCGGCCGCCGCGGCGGTGCGCATGCACACGGCGCAGCACTCGAACCTGTCGCACATCGACTTCCACATCGGTTCCGGCCTGGCCGGCGTCTACCACGTCGGCAATGTCGCCTACAACCTGCGCTTCTACGGCGGCCGCTACGGCATCCTGGCCGAGAAGACCTCGCCGGCATGGCAGTTCACGCTGCTCGATTCCACCTTCGAAGGCCAGCGCGACGCGGCGATCCGCGAGCACGAGGCCGGCCTGACGATGGTCAACGTCGACATCCGCAACACGCCGGTCGGCGTCGAGATCGACCGCGGGTATGGCGACTGGCTGTGGGGCAAGGACGTGCGCTTCGAGAACGTCTCGAAGGCCGCGCTCATCGTCAGCAACGAGAACAACGTCTACACGCAGGTCGGCTTTGAAAACGCCATGGCCCGCAACGTGCCCGTGTTCGCCCGCTTCCGCGACAGCGGCAAGGCGCTGGACGGCAAGGGCCGCGACTACCGCATCGATGAATTCAACTACGGGCTGACGCTGGACAAGCTGGGCGAACCGGGCAAGTTCGCGACCAACTACAAGACGTCGACGCTGCCCGCCGCCGCTCCGGCGCGCAACCGGGCACTGCGCCTGCTGCCACCATCGAAGGAATGGGTGAACGCGAAGACCCTGGGCGCCGCCGGCAACGGCACCACCGACGATACCGCGGCGCTCCAGAAAGCCATCGACACGCACCGCGTGGTGTACCTGCCGCTGGGCTTCTACGTGGTCAACGACACGATCCGCCTGAAGCCGGACACCGTGCTGGTGGGCCTGCACCCGGGCCTGACGCAGCTGCTGATCCCGAACGGCTCGCCGAAGTACCAGGGCGTCGATGCGCCCAGGGCACTGCTGGAAAGCGCGCGCGGCGGCGACGCCATCGTGTCCGGCATCGGCCTGGCGACGGGCGAAGTGAACCCGCGCGCCGTGGCACTGCTGTGGCGCGCCGGCGAACAGTCGCTGGTCGACGACGTGCGCATCCAGGGTGGCCACGGCACCCGCCTGTACGATGGCAGCCGCGCCGACCCGTACAAGAAGGACGCCAGGTTCGACACCACGGCCCACTGGGACCGCCAGTATCCCAGCGTGTGGGTGACCGACGGTGGCGGCGGCACGTTCTCCGGCATCTGGTCGCCCAGCGGCTACGCACAGTCCGGCTTCCATGTGTCCAACACGAAGACGCCGGGCCATGTGTACGAACTGTCGGCCGAGCACCATGTGCGCGCCGAGATCGTGCTCGATGGCGTGGAAAACTGGGAATTCCTCGCGCCGCAGACCGAGGAGGAAGTACGCGACGGCATGGATGCCGTGTCGCTGGAAATCCGCAACTCGAAGAACATCCTGTTCGCCAACTACCATGGCTACCGCGTGACGCGGTCGCTGAAGCCCATGCCGGCCGCGGTAACGATCGCCAACTCGTCCGACATCCGCTTCCGCAACGTGCACGTGAACGGCGAGAGCGGCTTTTCCACTTGCGACGACAACGGCTGCACGACGTACCTGCGCGCTTCCAAATACCCGTACGAGAACGCCATCCGCGACGTGACGAACCGGCTCGAGGTGCGCGAGCGCGAATTCGCCGTGTTCGACTACACGGGCCGCCAGAAGGATGCGCCGCCGGCACAGGGCAAGGTCGAGAAGCTGGAAACGGGCTTCTGGTCGATCGCCGGCGCGGCCGTCGATGCGGCGGGCAAGCTGTACTTCGTCGACCGCCACTGGCGCCGCATCCATGCCTACAGCCCGGAACGGGGCCTGGAAGTGGTGCGCGACGCCCCGCTCGACCCGGTCAACCTGGCGATCGACGCCAGCGGCAACGTGATCGTGCAATCGTCGTTCGGCCCGCAGGCATCCGTCTATGCGTTCAAGCCGGGAACGCCGGGTACCGAGGTCACGATGCTCAAGCCGACGCAGGTAAAAGCCGGGTCGAAGGCCCGCGTGGCGGTGCCCGTCAATTTCTGGCAGAACGGCGAATTCCGCGACCAGCTGGATCCGGAGACGTACGAGTTCACCACGCTGGCCGAGATGTTCGCGCGCGACGTTGCCCTCCCGAAGGCGCAGGAGTACGTGTCGCCGGACGGTTCGCTGGCCCTGCCGGCCTACCGCGTGCTGCGCCAGGGTCCGCCGGACCACCTGGGCTGGCGCTGGTCGGATGCGCTCAACACGCATGGCTTCGTCAGCGGCCGGATCGGTGAACGGGTGGTGTTCACGAACGGTTCCGAGAACCGCACGTTCAGCGGCGTGCTGGGCGCCGGTGGCGCGCTGACGGACCTGAAGCAGGTGGCCGACCGCGGTGGCGAGAGCGCGGCGGTGGATGGCGCCGGCAATGTATACGTGGCGAACGGCCAGGTCTTCATCTACGGGAAGGATGGCAAACAGACCGGCCGCATCGACGTGCCGGAACGCCCGCTGCAGCTTATCTTCGGCGGCGCGGACAGGCGCACGCTGTACATCCTCACGCACCACAGCCTGTACTCGACGCGGATCTGAGCCATGCCACTGAAGCGCTTCCCTGCCCTCCTGCTGGCCTTCGCGTGCACCGGCGCGCTGGCCCAGCAGGGCTCTTTCCCCTTGTGGCCGAACGGCGCACCGGGCGCCGAACAACGCCGCGGCGAGCCTGAAACCGTGAAGGACGGCGTCTACTTCAGCAACGTGCACAACCCGTCGCTGACGGTGCTGCGCGCCGATCCGCGCCATGCCAACGGCGCGGCCGTCATCGTGGTTCCCGGCGGCGGGCACCGCATGCTGGTGTTCCAGAACGAAGGCGTGGCCGCGGCGAAGAACCTGAACCGCGCCGGCGTCACCGCGTTCGTGCTGAAGTACCGGCTGGCGCGCGACGGCGATTCCGGCTACACGATCGAAGGCGACGGCGCAGCCGACCTGCGGCGCGCCGTGCGCTGGGTGCGCACGCATGCGGCCGAATACGGCGTCGATCCGGCCCGCGTCGGCGTGATGGGTTTTTCGGCGGGCGGCGAACTGGTTTCGCTGGTGGCCGACAATCCGGAACCGCCCGGCTTCGTGGCGCGCGACGCCGTCGACCGCGCCAGCGCCCGGCCGGATTTCCAGGTGCTGGTCTACCCCGGCCCGCTGGGCGTGCCCGCGAAGGCCGTCAAGGGCGCGCCGCCGGCCTTCCTGGTGGCCGGCTCGCGCGACACCTGCTGCATGCCGCCGACCATCGCGCTGTACCAGCAACTGGTGGCGGCCGGCGTCTCCGCCGAGCTGCACCTGTATGCCGATACCGACCATGCATTCAACGTGGGCCAGCGCGGCGAGCGCATCTCGCTGCAGCACTGGCCCGACCGGCTGTCCGACTGGCTGGCCGACGGCGGCTGGCTGGTCCCACGTGGCGGCCGGGCGCCGGAAGGCGTGCCGGCGCCGTGAGTTGCCCAGCGAATCCTCCCTTGAAGGTTTTTTCATGAAATCCGTATTGACGACCATTGCCGCCGCCTGCACGCTGCTCGCCGCCGGCGCCAGCCACGCCGACAGCCAGTTCAAGCTGCTGGTGCTGGCGATGCCCGGCAAGTACCACTATGAATACATCCCGATCGCCCGCGACAGCCTGGAACGGCTGGCGAAGCTGCATTCGTTCGAGTTCACGTACACGAACAAGCCCGCCGTGTTCGACGGCGACCTGAAACAGTATGGCGCGGTGATGTTCCTGAACACCCCGGGCGAGGAACTGAACGCGGCGCAGCGCGCCAACTTCGAGGCCTACATGCGCGGCGGCGGCAACGCGGTCGTGGTGCACCGCGCGGCGATCACGCCGCCGAACGGGTGGGTGTGGTACGAAAAGCTGGTAGGCCGCAGCGTGGGGCCCCATCCGATGCTGCAGACCGGTGTCGTCACCGTCGTCGACAAGGCTTTCCCGGCCACCTTCGGGCTGCCCGACCGGTGGATCTGGAGCGACGAGTTCTACGTGACCACCAATCCCTACAACGTGAAGATCGACACGGTGCTGGGCGTGGACGAAAGCAGCTACGACCCGACCAAGATCTGGCCCGGCCAGTCCGTCCAGGGCATGGGCAAAGACCATCCCATCGCGTGGCACCACCAGGTGGAAAAGGGCCGCGTGTTCGTCACCACGCTGGGGCACAACGGCGAGATGTACCGGGATCCGCAGTACCTGGGGCACCTGATGGGCGGGATCTACTGGGCGGTCACGGGCAAGGGGCAGGCGGCGGCGGGGCCGGCGCGGAAAGAATAGTCGGGGCCGGCAGCGCACATCGCACTCTGATGCCGGTAAATCAAGCCTACCCCCAAGGGCAAATTCCGGGGTCAGACCCGGCGGGTCCGACCCCAGCCCTTCGCTGTTGGGGTGAATGCATGTGCTTCCAATGTGCCTGCCCCATTTTCCGGGCAACTTTCGCTTTCGGCAGCAAAATTTTCCGCTAGTTAACCGTTTTTGCTACTATCTGGCGCTTGGACAAACCTTTTACCCGAGCGCGCGATCCGATGCCACAACTGCACCCCTGCCCCGATGACGCTGGCAATCCCGTCGTCATCCGCATGCCTTCCACGCCGACCGCGCTCGCCGCATGGCAGGAAAGCGCCCGCCTCGCCACGGTAGTCCCCGGCGGCGCCCTGCCGGATGCCATCAACGGCATTCCGCTTGCGCCGTGGAGCACGGTACCGGACAGCCCGGCGGGATGGGCGGCGCTGGCCGACCGGGCCCTGCTCGAGGAGCCGCCGTTCGTGCCGCCGGCCGGCATGTCCGCCGCGGCCGGCGCGGTGATCGTGGAGGACGACGGGCGCGTATGGCTGGTCGCCCCGTCGAACCGCTTCGGCGGCTACAGCGCCACCTTCCCGAAAGGACGCACCGATTCCGGCGCCACCCTGCATTGCACGGCGATCCGCGAAACCTTCGAGGAAGCGGGCCTCCAGGTGCAACTGGTCGCATTCCTTGCCGACTGCCGCCGCACGCTGACCTATACGCGCTACTACATCGCCCGCCGTATCGGCGGCACCCCTGCCGCCATGGGCTGGGAAACCCAGGCCGTGCACCTGGTTCCCATCGCGCAGCTGGACCGAGTGGCGACGCACCACAACGACTTCCCGGTGATCAAGGCGGCGCGCGAGTGGATCGAGGCGCACCTGCGCTGAAGCCGGCGCCAGCGGAAATCATTCAGGCTGGTTCCGTTCCCGCATCATGTCGGCCAGGCTGCGCGGCGCCGGCTCCAGCGGTGCGCGGTGCTGCGTCCAGCCCAGCTGCGCGGAGGGCGTCAGCGTGCGCAGGCGGGTTGCCGCCTTCCGGAACAGTCCGTAGACCGACGGGTGCGAGAATGCGCCGCTCCAGAAGCGCCACACCAGCTTGTCGCCACGGCTGAACTTCGCGCCCTGCCCCTTTAGCGGATGCGCCACACGCTCGCGCGGATCCCGGTTCGCTTCGGTGCGCAGGCGCACCAGCAGGGCCGGGATGGGAATGCGCACGGGGCAGACTTCCCCGCAGGCGCCGCACAGGCTGGACGCGGTGGCCAGGTCGGCCGTCGCCTCCAGCCCCAGCAGGTGCGGCGAGATGATCTTGCCGATCGGCCCCGGATATGTGGTGCCGTAGGCATGGCCGCCGATGCGCCCGTACACGGGGCAGTGATTCATGCATGCGCCGCAGCGGATGCACTGCAGCGTGGCGCGCAACTGCTCGTCCGCATAAGCCTGCGTGCGGCCATTGTCCAGCAGGACCAGGTGCATTTCACGGGGGCCATCGCGTTCGCCGGCGCGGCGCGGGCCGGAAATCAGGTTGAAATAGGTGGTGATCGGCTGGCCGGTGGCGGAGCGCGTCAGCAGGCTGGCCAGGGGCACGATGTGCTCCAGTTTCGCCACCACCTTTTCCATGCCCATGATGGCGATGTGCACGTCCGGCACGGTAGTCGACAGCCGGCCATTGCCCTCGTTTTCCACCAGCCACAGCGTGCCGGTATCGGCGGCGGCGAAGTTCACGCCGGACAGGCCGATGTCCGCCTCGGCAAACGCGGCGCGCAAGGCGCGCCGGCCGGTCTGGATCAGCGTGTCGACGTCCGTGCTGTACGCCGTGCCGGGAATGTGCCGTTCGAACAGGGCACCGATATCCTCGCGCGTCTTGTGGATCGCCGGCATGACGATGTGCGACGGCTTTTCGCCGGCCATCTGCACGATGTATTCGCCCATGTCCGATTCGATGCACTCGACGCCCCGCTCGGCCAGGTAATGATTCAGCTCGATTTCCTCGCTGGCCATCGACTTGCCCTTGATGACCTTGCGCGCGCCGCGCCGCCCGGCGATGCGGGCAATGATCGCATTGGCTTCGTCGCCCGTTTCGGCCCAGTGCACCTGCACGCCGGCGGCGGTCAGTTTCTCTTCCAGCCGCAGCAGCAGTTCCGGCAGGTTGGCCAGCGCATGCCGGCGGATCGCCTCGCCCAGGTCGCGCAGGCGTTCCAGTTCCAGCGCATCGGGGAACTGGGCGCCGCGTTTGGCTTGAAGGAAGTCCATCGCGCCGCGGAAGCTGGCGCGCAGCTTGGGATCGTCCAGCGCAATGCGGGCGCGCGCATGGAAATCTTGCGGCGCCACGAAATGCATGGCCTGCGTGCTCATGGCTGCCTCCCTGGCGTGACGATCACCACCCACATCCAGCGCGGCCCGTGCGCGCCGAAGGCCAGGGTCTGCTGGATGTCCGAGGTTTTCGACGGCCCGGAGGCCAGCACGAGGTTGGCCGGCATGCCGTCGCGCCAGCGTTCGGCGCGAGCGGCGTCGAACAGCGTGGCATGCAGCGTATCGGCATACACCAGCGCCACATGCAGCGGCGGCACCAGCGACACGGTGCGCGGCGTGCCCGCATCCGGCGCCAGGACCAGCGTGCCGGTGGCGGCGATACCTGACCGGGCCACCGTGAAACCGGCATCGACCGTGGCGAACAGCTCGTCCTTCCACTCTTCCAGCGGCGCCCGGAACGGCAGCGCTTCGATGTCCCCCGGCAGCGCGGCGGCCAGCGCCGCGCCCTCGGCGCTGGCGGGGTCGAGCAGCAGCCGGCTGACGCCATGCCGTGCCAGCCTTCCGGCGAGCTGCGCCGGCCATTCATCGGCCGTGGCACGCCACACGTCGGCACGCGAAGCGCGCAGGGCGGCTTCCATCGCCTCCACCAGCGCATCGGGCAGTTGATCCTGCGCCGGGTCCGGCTCAACAGCCGCATAGTGCGCGGCAATGCGATCATCCAGCGCGAAGGCATCGTGCTCGGAAGGCACCGGCGCGGCGGCGCGCAGGCGGCCCAGCATGCGCTCGCGGGAATCCGGTTCAAGTGCATGGGGTTCAAGTGCATGGGGTTCGCGTGCATGGGGTTGGCTTCGATGGGATGCGTGTCGATTCATCATGCGCCCTCCCCGCCGGGCGCAATGCCACTGGCGCGCCGCCACAGGAAGCTGGCCATGTGCTCCACCTCCAGCGGTGCGTTTTTCGCCCGGGCCGCATGGCCGATGTTGAGCAGGCAGCCACAATCGGCGGAGACGACGCGCCGCACGCCGGTGGCGCAGGCGGCGGCGATCTTGTCCGCCACCATCGCGCCGGAAATATCGGGATGCTTCAGGCAGAACGTGCCCCCGAAGCCGCAGCACTCGGATTCGCGCGCATGTTCCAGCCGGCGCACGCCCGGCAGGCCGTCGACCAGCGCCACGCCATGCCCCCGCGTTCCCATCTCGCGCCGTGCGCCGCACGAGGTGTGCAGCACCACGTCCTCGTCGTCCAGCCGGCCGGCCGGGTAGCGCACGTGCAGCACGTTCAGCAGGAATTCACTCAGTTCATAGATGCGTCCCGATAGCCGGCGCGCCTGCGCGCCGAGGTCCGCATCGCCGGCGAACAGTTCGGGCCAGTGGTGGCGCATCATGCCGGCGCAGGAGCCGGACGGCACCACGATCGGCCAGTCATGCGGGAACAGCGCCATCTGCGCCAGCGCCACGTCGCGCGCCTGCTGCGGATTGCCGCTGCTCCAGGCGGGCTGGCCGCAGCAGCTCTGGCCACGGGGGAAATGCACCGTGACGCCTTCGCGTTCGAGCAGCCGCACGGCATCGAGGCCGGCCTGCGGCATGAACAGGTCGATGACGCAGGTGCCGAACAGGTAGACGTGGGACGGCGGCGTCGCCGGATACGGGCGGGGTTGCATGGTGGTCTCCGTCATTCGCGTGGCGATGTCAGGCCGCGGCTTGCGCCGCCGGCTTCCGCTCCTGCCGCGCCTGCCGCGGCTGCCGCAGCAAGCGGTCCAGCAACTCGATCCAGTGCCCGACCGGCGTGGCGGTACCGCCCTGCAGGTGGCTCTGGCAGCCGATGTTGGCAGACACGATCTCGCCGGCCCCCGTGGCCTGCAGCGCCGCAAGCTTGCGGTCGCGCAGCTGGGTGGACAGTTCCGGCTGCAGCAGCGAGTAGGTGCCGGACGAGCCGCAGCACAGGTGGCTGTCGGCGCACAGCCGCACGTCGACACCCATCGCGCGCAGCAAGCCTTCCACCTTGCCGCGAATCTGCTGGCCGTGCTGCAGGGTGCAGGGCGGATGGAACGCGACCTTGTGCCCCGGCCCGGCAGCGTTGCGCTCGCCGACCCTGTCGACCAGTTCGGCCTGCAGGTCGCACAGGACTTCGCTGACATCCCTGGTCAGCGCCGAGATGCGGGCCGCCTTGGCCGCATAGGCGGCGTCGTGGCGCAGCAGGTGCCCGTATTCCTTGACGGTGACGCCGCAGCCGGAAGATGTCATCACGATCGCCTCGGCGCCCGCTTCCACCAGCGGCCACCACGCGTCGATATTGCGGCGCATGTCGTCCAGCCCGCCGGCCTGGTCGTTCAGGTGGTAGCGGATCGCGCCGCAGCAGCCGGCTTTCGGCGCGACGGCCAAGCCGATCCCGAGGGCATCGAGCACGCGTGCGGTGGCGGCATTGATGTTCGGCGCCATGGCCGGCTGCACGCAGCCGTCGAGCAGGAGCATCGTGCGCGCGTGCCGCGCCGCCGGCCACTGGCCAGGCGATGCCGGCCGCGCCACCTTGGCGCGCAGCGCGGCGGGCAACGCCGGCCGCAGCCACTGCCCGGCCTTCATGGCCGGCTTGAAGATCCACCCGCGCGGCAGCACTTCGCGCAGCAGCGTGCGGGCGGCGCGCTGCATGGCTGGCCGCGGCACCTGCTGCTCGACGATGCCGCGCCCGATATCGAGCAGCCGGCCGTACTCCACGCCGGAGGGACAGGTGGTTTCGCAGTTGCGGCACGTGAGGCAGCGGTCCAGGTGCAGCTGCGTGCCCGGCCCGGCGGGGGTGCCTTCCAGTACCTGCTTGATCAGGTAGATGCGCCCGCGCGGGCCGTCGAGTTCATCGCCCAGCAACTGGTAGGTGGGACAGGTGGCCGTGCAAAAGCCGCAGTGAACGCAGCTGCGCAGGATGGCTTCCGCTTCCTGCCCTTCCGGCGTGCCCTGGTATTGGGGAGCGAGATTGGTTTGCATGGTCACAGGTCTCCGTACATGCGGCCCGGGTTGAAGATGCCGGCCGGGTCGAAAGCGTTCTTCAGGTTGCGGTGGATGGCGTGGACGGCGGGCGCCAGCGGATGGAACACGTCGTGCCGGGCCGCGCCGCGGTACAGCGTGGCGTGGCCGCCGAGCCGCGCCGCCAGCGCGCGGATGCTGTCCGGCGCATCGTTCGAGCGCAGCCAGCGCTGGCCGCCGCCCCATTCGATCAATTGTTCCGTGCCGGACGCCAGCAGGGGCGCCACGGTTGGCACCGACAACCGCCACAGCGGCATGGCGGGTTCGCCCGTGAAGAAGCCGTGGCGCTGCTCGCGCACGTCGTGCCAGAACGACTCCGCGGCCGCTGCGGGCAATGCGTCGCCACCGATGCGGCGTGCGGCGGCATCGACCGCGGCGGCCGCGCCGGACAGCCGCACCGTCAGCTCGCCGGCGTGCCAGGCGGTCGCCGACACGGGCAAGGGCTGGCCGGCCCAGGCATTCACATGGCGCAGCGCGGCTTCCTCGTCGCACGCGAGGCGCAGGCTGGCTTCCATGGCCGGCCGGGGCAGCACCTTCAGCGAGACATCCAGGATCAGTCCCAGCATGCCGAGCGATCCGGCCAGCAGGCGCGACACGTCATAGCCCGCCACGTTCTTCATGACCTGCCCGCCGAAGCGCAGCACCTCGCCCTGCCCGTTCAGCAAGGTGGCGCCCAGCACGAAGTCGCGCACCGCGCCGGCAGCCTGGCGGCGCGGCCCGGCCAGGCCGCTTGCCACGACCCCGCCGACGGTGGCGGCGTCGCCGAAGTGCGGCGGCTCGAAGGCCAGCATCTGCCCCTGCGCGGCCAGCGCGGCCTCGATCTCGCGCAGCGGCGTGCCGCAGCGAGCAGTGATGACCAGTTCGGTCGGCTCGTAGCTGGTGATGCCGCGGTGCAGCGCCGTTTCCAGCAGCGCCCCTTCCGGCGGCCTGCCATACCAGTCCTTGCTGCCGCCCCCGCGGATACGCAGCGGCAGCTTGTCCCGCGTGGCGTGCAGCACCCGTGCGCGGAAGGTCTCGAGCATGTCATTCATCCTGTTCTCCTTTGGCGTGGCGGACCAGCGGCGCTTGCGCGAACCGGAACAGGCCCGCTTCCACCTTGCGCCGGCCGTATTGCGCGCAGCGGTCCAGCGTGGGGATCGCCTTGTCCGGATTGAGTTGCCGCGCCGGATCGAAGGCGCCCTTGACGGCGATGAACGCGGCGATCTCCTCGACGGTGAATTGCTCGCACATCGAATCGAGCTTCTCGATCCCCACCCCATGTTCGCCGGTGATGGTGCCGCCGGCCGCCACGCACAGCGCCAGGATCGCCTCGCCGAAGGCTTCGGCGCGGGAGAATTCGCCGGGCGCGTTGGCGTCGAACAGGATCAGCGGATGCAGGTTGCCGTCGCCGGCGTGGAACACGTTGGCGCAGCGCAGCCCGTACTCGGCGGCCAGCGCATCGATCCCCGTCAGCACCTCGGCCAGCTTGCGGCGCGGGATGGTGCCATCCATGCAGTAGTAGTCGGGCGAGATGCGGCCGGCGGCGGGAAACGCGTTCTTGCGGCCGGACCAGAAGCGCAGCCGCTCGGCTTCGTCGCGCGAGACGGCGATGGCGGTGGCGCCGGACCGCGCCAGCACGGCGCTCATGCGGCCGATCTCTTCTTCCACCTCTTCCGGCAGGCCATCCGATTCGCACAGCAGGATCGCGGCCGCGTCGGTGTCGTAGCCGGCGCGCACGAACGGCTCGACCATGCGCGCGCTGGTGCGGTCCATCATTTCCAGCCCGGCCGGGATGATGCCGGCCGAGATCACCTCGGCCACTGCGTCCGCGCCCTGCACCACGCTGTCGAACGAGGCCATGATGACCCGGGCCAGCGGCGGCTTCGGCACCAGCTTCACGGTGGCTTCCGTCACCACGCCCAGCATGCCCTCGGAACCGATGAACACGGCCAGCAGGTCCAGCCCGGGCGCGTCGGGCGCGCAGCCGCCCAGTTCGACGATCTCGCCATCCGCGGTCACCATGCGCACGCGCAGCACGTTGTGCAGGGTGAGGCCGTACTTCAGGCAATGCACGCCGCCGGAATTCTCGGCGATATTGCCGCCGATGGTGCAGGCGATCTGCGACGACGGATCGGGCGCGTAGTACAGCGCGTGGGCGGCGGCCGCTTCGGAAATCGCCAGGTTGCGCACGCCGGGCTGCACGGTGGCCGTGCGGGCCTGCGCATCGATGGCGACGATGCGGCTCATCTTCGCGGTGGACAGCACGATGGCTTCGGCGACCGGCATCGCGCCGCCGGACAGGCCGGTGCCCGCGCCGCGCGGCACGATCGGCACGCCCAGTGCGCGGCAGGCGCGCAGCACGGCGATCACCTGCGCCTCGTTTTCCGGCAGGGCCACCGCCAGCGGCAACTGGCGGTAGGCGGTCAGGCCGTCGCACTCGTATGGCCGGGTGTCTTCTTCGTCGAACAGCAGGCAGCGCGGGGGGAGTACGGCGTGCAAGGCGGTGCGCAGCGCGGCAACCCTGGTGCGCTGGCGCTCCGCGGCGAGCTGGCCGGTGGCGCCGAGCGTGCGGATCGTGTCGTTCTTGCCGTTCTTGCCGTTCTTGCTTTTTACGCTCACGGCGTCGATTTCACCGGCGTGATGGGGGGCGTTCATGTGGCGTCTCCTGCTGGCTTTTTTTCACTGGAACCAGTGTAGCGGCAGAGCGCCGGTGCACGCGGTGAAAAGTATTCACCGCTGCATCCGATATTATTCAGCGCCGGCGTAGGACGCCAGCAGCCAGTCGACGAACAGCTGCACTTCGGGCCGCAGCTTCGTGCCCTGGTCGTACACCACGTAATACGCATGCGGCGGCGAGGCCAGCCGGATGTCGAACAGCTCGACCACTTCGCCCCTGGCGATCATCTCCTGGCAAAAGTGCTGCCGCGTGAGGCCGACCCCCTGCCCCAGCCGCACCGCTTCCAGCAGCAGGCCGAGATCGTCGATGCGCACGCCGGTGGCGGGCTCCGGCCAGTTTAGCCCGGCCACCTCGAACCAGCACTTCCACGGTTCCAGCGCGGAGCGCAGCAGAGTGGCCTTCGCCAGCTCGGCCGGGCTGGCGATGCCGCCGATACGCTCCAGGTAGGCCGGGCTGGCCACCGGGAAGGCCGGCTCTTCCATCAGCTTCAGGGTTTCCAGGTCGGGATACTTGCCGGCGCCGAAGCGCACTTCCAGGTCCGATTCCGACAGGGCCAGGTCGTACAGCGGCACGGACAGGAACACGTCGACCGCGATCTCCGGATGCGCGCTGGTGAAGCTGGCCAGGCGCGGCAGCAGCAGGTAGCGGGCAAAGGTGGGCGGCACGGTGATCTTGATGCGCGGCTGCACCGGCGAGGCGCGGCCCGGCATGGGGAAATCGGTCAGCGTCTGCAGTGCGGTGCAGACCACCTCCAGGTAGCTGCGGCCGAACGGTGTCAGCGCCGGCGCCCGGCCGTCGCGGATGAACAGGCGGTCGCCCACGAACTCTTCGAGCAGGCGGATGCGGTGCGACAGCGCGGAGGGGGTGATGCACAGCTGGTTGGCGGCCACCGCAAATGAGCTGGAGCGCGCCGCGGCTTCGAAGGCGACCAGCGCGTGGACAGGAGGGAAACGTTTTTGCATGGCGGTCCGGAATAGGTGCGTTCTTCAGGAACGCCGCAACGCCCGTCCTTGCCGGCACGGGCGTCGGGCGTCCGGCCAGCCATTCTAATGGGGAATCATCCCCGTGAACACGTAGGCCTGCAGCACCGTCATGATGCCGACGATGACGGCGAAGAACAGGCTGTGCTTGAGAGTGAAACGGAACAGTTCCGATTCGCGGCCCACCAGGCCGGTGGCCGCGCAGGCCACGGCGATCGACTGCGGCGAGATCATCTTGCCCGTCACGCCGCCGGTAGTGTTGGCGGCCACCATCAGCGTGTCCGACACGCCGATCTGGTGCGCGGTGGTGCTCTGCAGGGAGCAGAACAGCGCGTTCGACGACGTGTCGGAGCCGGTGAGGAAAACGCCCAGCCAGCCGAGGAACGGCGAGAAGAACGGGAACGCCACGCCGGTGCCGGCCAGTACCAGGGCCAGCGTGGACGACATGCCGGAGTAATTGGCGACGAAGGCGAAGGCCAGCACCAGCCCGATCGACAGCACGGGCCGGCGCAGTTCGACCAGCGTATCCCGGAAGGCGCGCAGGCCGTCGGCCGGCTTCATGCCCAGCAGGATCATCGAGATGATGCCGGTGATCAGGATCGGCGTGCCCACCGCGGACAGGATATCGAGCTTGTACACCGCTTCATACGCCTTGGGCACGGTGACGATCGGCGCGGTCTTGATGACCATCCCGTCGAGGTACGGCACGTGCACCTTGATCACCGTCCAGGCCAGCGGACCCTTGGCGAACAGCGCCTTGAAGAACGGCAGGCTCCACACCGTGACGATGGCGGTCAGGATGCCGAACGGCGCCCAGGCGCGCACCGTCTGCGCCAGCGTGTACGGCGAGCGGGTACGGCCGGCCAGCGGCGCGCCGCCCGCACTGCCGCCGAAGCCACCGATGCCGGACAGCGCGGCCGCGCCACCCGCCGCCACCACGCCGCGGGCGGTATTCTTGGCGGTGGCCGGCTGCCAGACCTTCAACAGCAGCGTCAGCGACACGAGGCTGACCAGCGCCGACGTGATGTCCGGCAGTTCCGGGCCGATGAAGTTGGAGGTGAGGTATTGCGTGACGGCGAAGCTGCCGCCCGCCACCAGCGCGCCTGGCCACACTTCCTTCACGCCACGCAGCCCGTCCATCATGAAGACCAGCCAGAACGGCACGAACAGCGACAGCAGCGGCAGCTGGCGGCCCGCCATGGCGCCGATGTGCATCGGGTCGATGCCCGTCACCTGCCCCGCGACGATGATGGGGATGCCCATCGCGCCGAAGGCCACCGGCGCCGTGTTGGCGATCAGGCACATGCCGGCCGCGTACAGCGGGTTGAAGCCCAGCCCCACCAGCAGCGCCGCGGTGATCGCCACCGGCGCGCCGAAACCGGCCGCCCCTTCCAGGAACGCGCCGAACGAAAAGCCGATCAGCAGCACCTGCAGGCGCTGGTCGTCGGTGATCGACAGGATCGATGCGCGGATGACCGCCAGCTGGCCGGTCCGGTCGACCACCTTGTACAGGAACACGGCGGTGATGATGATCCACGCGATCGGCCACAGGCCGTAGGCGAAGCCATAGCCGGCCGACGCCAGCGCCTGCGGCACCGGCATGCCGTAGGCGAACACCGCCACGAGCAGCGCGAGGCCCAGCGTGACGGCGCCCGCCACGTGGCCCTTCATCCGCATGACCGCCAGGGCCAGGAAGAAGAAGATGATGGGAACGGCGGCCGCCAGGGCGGACAGCCCCAGGCTGCCGAGCGGTGCATAGACTTGGTTCCAGACCTGCATGGTGTGCTCCTCCAGACGATTGGTTTTATGTTATGTCGGAGGAAAGTGTATGGCCGGCCCCGGCGTCAAAACCGCCGCCGGGCGTTGAAATGAATTGACGCCTGAAGTGAAAATCTTTCACCGCCTCGGGCACCGCTTGTCAGCTGATTGTAAGGGGCGGGGCTCGCCACGCTATATCGCGGTTAAACGCCATGGGATCGGACCTTCTTGCCAGGCCAGGCGGCGCGTCACCCCGACAACTTTAACGAGTATTTATTTCACGAAGCTGATGAATAACTGCATGAATGGAAATCATCCGCGCGGGATTCTGCCGGCATATTAATTGTCTTGCCGTTACTGGATTCGCTTGATATTTCCACTGAGAAATTGTGTCAAGCTTTGCTTTTCGTCGACACATAATAAACAACACAGCAGCCCATTCTGGAAATATTTTGTTCCACTTCAAAATTATTATTTGCATAATGCAATTTTCGTGTAGTACTATTCCTACATGCATCCTGCTCAGGAGAAACTTATGCAAAGCAATCCGGTTGAACTTCCCCCTGCAACGGCTGCCGTACTGCAGCGCCGGGCTATGCTTTTTCTGGCAAGCCTGCTAGCGGGTTTCCGTACCATTATCCGGGGGCGCGGTGAAAAGTCGCCATCCGTGACCGTTGCCAGGACAGTATTGCTGTCTCGGCCGAGCCAACAGGCGCCCACGGTCGGGCATATAGAGTTCTGTCTTTCCCAGATGGAAGCTCAAGGGTATGCGCGTTTTTGCGCAGAGAACGGCTATGCGGCGATAGTCGAGCAAGATATATACGACTTCTCGTGGTCGGTCGAGGTATGCGCCGCACCGCTTGAGTCACGGTGAGGGTGGAGTTCTTCATCGACACCGGCGCAGCTGGGACAAAAGTCTTTTGAATGGTCCGGTGCCAGTTCGCTCCTGGCGCAAAGAAACAACAGCCAATCCAAAAACTCCATGCGGGGGTGGACGGGCGCCGTCCTGAAACGCCCGTCGGCAGCCAGGAACCGCGTAGTAATACCGCGCATCTCTGTTCCATGGCGCGGCCCGGCAGCATCACGCATCCCCCAGCGTTCGGCACGTTGGATCAGATCACCGGCACGCCGCCGGTAACGGCAATCCGCGCGCCGGAAATGTAGCTGCCGTCGTTCGATGCCAGCAGCACATAAGTCGGCGCCAGCTCGGCAGGCTGGCCGGGGCGCTTCAGCGGCACTTGCTGGCCGAAGCTTTCCACCTGTTCCGGTGGCATGGTGGACGGGATCAGCGGGGTCCAGATCGGGCCGGGGGCGACGGAATTGACGCGGATGCCCTTCTCCGCCAGCAGTTGCGCCAGCCCGCCGCTGAAGTTCACGATGGCGCCCTTGGTGGCGGAATAGGCGAGCAGCTTGGGCTTGGGCGTATCCGAATTGACCGAGGCTGTGTTGATGATCGACGACCCGGGCCGCATGTGCGGCACGGCGGCTTTGCACAAGTGGAACATGGCGGTGATGTTGGTCTGGAAGGTATAGTCCCACTCCTCGTCCGGAATCTCGTCCAGCGAATCGCGGGTCATCTGGAAGGCGGCATTGTTGACCAGCACGTCGATGCGGCCGAACGCCTCCACCGCCCTGGCGATGACGGCGCGGCAGTGCGCCGGGTCGGCCAGGTCGCCGCGCACCAGCACGGCCTTGCGGCCCGCCTCCTCGACCCACCTGGCCGTTTCCCGGGCGTCCTCGTCTTCGTTCAGGTAGGAGATCAGCACGTCCGCGCCTTCGCGGGCGAAGGCGATGGCCACCGCGCGGCCGATGCCGCTGTCGCCGCCGGTGATCACGGTGGCCTTGTCCAGCAGCTTGCCCATGCCGCGATAGGTGGCCTCGCCATGGTCGGCGGCCGGGCGCATTTGGTCCTCGGTGCCAGGGGGCTGCTGCTGTTGCGCCTCCTGCTTCCCTTCCTGCTGTGCCTTTTGCTGCGATTGCTGTTGCGATTGCTGTTGCGATTGCTGTTGCGATGGCTGTGACATGGTCTTCTCCTGTGATGACATCAAAAGAAGGCCACCACTATAAGGAGCTGGCAAAGATGCGGTGCACGCTTGAGGGCTGGAAACTGCTGCACCGCCTCCCTGGCCAGCGCATGTCGAATTGCAGGGTTGCCGACGGCAGGCCACGGCGCGTCGGTGTCGTCACACGAGACCACTCGTGACAATCCGAGGATTTTCCCGCTCGGCAAGCTGCTATCCTGTGGCAAGCCAATCGCTGCATACCGCTATCCCTGGAAAACCTGCCATCCAATGCTTACATTCAATCGGTCAGTCCTGCTTCTGGCGCTGTTGTGCTGTGCGACCGGCACCCGCGCCGCTGAAATCAACCTGGTGGAACAGCTGCGGGAAGGCGGCGCGGCGATCCTGGTGACGCTCGCCCTGTCGATCCTGTTCGTGGCCGTCACCGCCGAGCGGCTGGTGCATTTCCGCGCCAGGGCGATACTGCCCGCGGGGCTGGTGGCGCAGGCCCGGCCCCTGTGGGCGGCGCGCAATCACGCCGCGCTGGCGAACCTGCTCGAGCAGGACGACAGCACGCTGGCGCGCATCATCGCCTTCATGTCGCGCTACCGCGACCAGCCGCACGCCTTCGTCAGCGGCGGCGCCGGCGACATCGCGTCGATGGAGCTGCGCCACCACCAGCAGAAGTTCTACGCGCTGGCGATCATCGCCACCGTCGCACCCATCGTCGGCTTGCTGGGCACCGTCGTCGGCATGATCGAGGCGTTCCACGTGATCGCGTATTCCGAGGGCATGGGCAATCCGGCCTTGCTGGCCAGCGGCATCTCGAAAGCCCTGATCAATACGGCGGCCGGCCTGGCGGTGGCGCTGCCGGCCCTGGGCATGCACCACTTCTTCAAGAACCGCATGATGTTCTTCAGCCTCGCGCTGGAAAAGCAGGTCAATGCCCTGCTCAACGAATGGTTCGTGCCGGTGCCCGTCCAGCCACATCTCCAGGTGCTGAATGCGCATTGACCTGGGCGAGGACGAAGCGCCGGAAATTGGCCTGATCGCGCTGATCGACTGTATCTTTTTCCTGCTGATGTTCTTCATGGTCGCCTCCAGCTTCAAGACCCCGGAGAAGGAGGAGAAACCGCAGAAGGAGCTGCCGGTGGTGCTGCCCGCCGCGCAGATGAGCCTGACGCGCGCGGCCGCGGCCCCGAGCCCGCTGGCGATCGGCGTCGACAAGCGCGGCAAGTTTTACCTCGACGGCAGCAAGGTCGGGGTACAGGAGCTGCACGACCGGCTGAAGGCCGAAGCGGCAAAGAACCCGCAGCGCCCGATCCGTATCGACGGCGACGAGGACGCGCGCTACCAGGACATCGTGCACGTGCTCGACCTGTGCCAGTTCGAGGGTTTCACCCGGATCTCCATGCATACCCGCCAATGAACTTCGGCGATACCCCGCTCGCGCTTCGCAGGGCGCCTTTCCGCACTTACGTGGCCGTATCGCTGGCCCTGCATGCGGCCCTGGGAGGGACCCTGTACTGGTTCGGCGCGTATCAGGTGGAGCAGCGCCGCCAGGATACGCAGGTCGCCGACAGCGCACAGGCCACCTACCGCGCGCGCACCGTGCGCCGGGTCGACGACCTGCAGAAGATCAAGGAGCTCATGGCGCAGTCCACCAGGTCCGAGCCTGGACCCGATGCAGCCTTGACCGCTCTCCCGCCCGTATCGGACGATCCGCGCGAGCAGCTCGCCCGGGCCCGGGTGCTGTCGAAAGCCATCGACGATATCCATCGGGATATCAGGGCCGAGGAACTGGCGCGCCTGACCGGGATGAGCAAGGAAGCGGCGCGCGCCGAGGTCGATGCGGAAATGCCATCGACAACGCCTGCGCCACCGGAGGCCGGCAACCCGGCCGATGAAATCGCTGGACTGGAAGAACACGCGCGCGAGCTGCTGGCCCGGCGCGCCGACGACCTGCGGCGCAAGCAGGAAGGCGTAGCGGTCAGCGCCAGCGGCCCGCACGGCGAAGCGCCCAACGCCCCGTTGCCCGTTGGTGCCGAAGGTGGATCCGGCAATGCCGAAGCACGCGCCGCCACCGGCCCTGCAACGGGACTGGACGGAGCCGATGAGCGAAGCGGCGCAAATGGACACGATCGCCAGTCCGGGCAGGCAGGCCAGGATCGGGCGGGTGCCGGGACCCATGCGGCCGACAGGATCGATGATTTCCTGGGCCAGGGCGTGGATGCCACGCGCGCCCCGCGTCACCGCAGCACGGTCGGCCGCCTGATCAGATACGGCAGCGGCCGGATTCCCGGGGTGGGTACCGGCCCTGTCACCAAGGGCGAAGGCCGCATGCTGGGCGCCGGCGGCCAGTACGCCGACCGCATCCACCTCAACAGCTGGTATCTTATCGGGCCTTTCCCGGGCCGCCGGGATCGCGGTACTGCCAAGACGCCGGTCTACCCGCCGGAGCAGGCCGTGCTGCTCGATGCGGTGTATCGCGGCAAGGACCAGCAGCTGCTCCGGTGGGAATACGTGCCTGGCATGGCCTATCCGCTGATCCCGCGGGAGCCAGTCGAGGACGCCGTCTATTACGGCTACACCGAAGTGCTGATGGACGAGGAACGCGAGCTGATGGTCTGGCTGGGCGTGGACGACGACGCCACGGTGTACCTGAACGACAGGATCATGTGGAAGAGCGACGACAGCAACAAGGGCTGGTTCTTCGATTCCGTGTATCGAAACCGGCGGGGATACGATGCCGGTTTCAATCGCACCGAGCGGCGGATGCTGGTGCGTTTCAAGAAGGGCCGCAACAGGATTTTCCTCAAGCTGTGGAACGATACGAACGAGATGTTTTTCTCGATGGTGCTGACGTTGCCGGGGCAGGCGAAGCCGGAGTGAGATGACGCGGCTCGCACTGCATTCCGGCCCCGCCCGAGTCAGCGCACGTCCAGCTGCAGCGTTGCCGGCGGCAGGCCTGGCGCGGTCGCCGTCAGCGTGCCGGTGCCCGGTTCCCCGGTCGACTGCACGATCACCTGGGCCCAGCCATTGAACAGGCTGCGCCGCCACGGCGCGGCGGGCGTGGTCACGCGCACGCTGCCCCAGCGGCTGGTGCCGGCCGAGCGGTCGAACATCCCCGCCACGCCATCGGGCGGCGTCGGCAGCACGTATGCCACGCTGTTCCGGTCGCGCAGCAGCGCCGGGTCCAGCAGGACCGCCGGGCTGCCGTCGACGATTTCGGGCTTCACCGGCACGCCGTTGACATGCACCTGCTGCCCCGGGTCGAGCTGGTCGACGAACAGCCTGGCACCCTGGCCGGGGGCCAGGCGGGGACGGTCGAACTGCCCGCGCAGCACCAGGTACGGCGTACGTGCCGGCTGCCGCTCGGGTGGCAGCCATTGCGCCGGATCGCGCCACCGCGCGAGGTCGGCATCAGGCGCCAGCGCGGAAACGACATCCGGCGCGGCCGGCGCCGAAGCCGCATCCGCTCCCTCCAGCGCCAGCGTGCGCCAGCCCGACAGCGGGATGAATGCGTGGCGTTCGGCCGGCCGGTCGGCTTCATGGGATCCGGGATCGCCGTTGCCGACACCGATGATGCGCGGCGGCCCGGTCACCGCGAAGTCCATGCGGTCCGACGCGGTCGGCACCAGCCGTCCTTCGCGGTCCCGGACATTGACCCACACGACGGCGATGGCGCGGCCGTCCGCCGCAAGCCGCTCCGTGTCCCCGGAAAGATGCACGGTCGCCGGCGTGCCGGTGGTCGCCACCGCGGTATCGGCAATGCGCACGCCGCGCCGGTACGCCACGGCTTCCAGCCGGCCGGGCGCATACGGCACGCTCCAGCGCAGGTGCGAATCGCGCGGCATCGGCTGGCGGCCCAGCGAGCGTCCATCCTGCAGCAGTTCGACCTCGTCGCCGTTGCTGTACACGCGCACGTCGACGGGCTGCCCTTCCCGGCCCGGCCAGTTCCAGTGCGGCAGGATGTGGACCATGGCCTCCGGCCGCCACCACGCCTTCAGGTAGTAGGCGGTGTCCTTCAGCACGCCAGTGGTGTCGGTCATGCCGAACTGCGACGAGATGGCCGGCCAGCCGAACGGGGTGGTTTCGCCGCGGTAGTCGAAGCCGGTCCAGATGAACATGCCGGACATCCAGTCGCGTTCCTGCACGCGCCGCCAGCCTTCCTCGATGCTGAGGCTGTTGCCCGGGCGCCCCTGCCGGTCATAGGCATTCAGGTGCACTCTGGCGCGGTCGTCGAGATAGATGCCGCGCGTGGTCAGCGTGGAGCCCTCTTCGCTCATGGTGGCCGGCTTGCCGGGATGGGCGCGGTGGAAGGCGTCGACATCGTGCTGGGCGCCGTAGTTGAAGCCGATCACGTCGGCCCCCAGCGAGGTACCCCGGCCGGACGAACTGGTGGCCACCGAGGTGCGCCGGGTCGGGTCCAGCCGCTTGACGATGGCATGCATTTCCCGCGCCAGGTGGGTGCCGAGCGGCTTGCCCTCCAGGGCCCATTCCTCGTTCCCGACCGACCACAGGATCACGCTCGGATGGTTGCGGTCGCGCCGCACCAGCCGCTCGAGCTGCGAGACGATCTCCGGCGAGGTGCCCATCATGCGGTGCTCGTCGATCACCAGCATGCCGAGACGGTCGGCGGCATCCAGCAGCTCCGGCGTGGGAGGATGGTGCGCCGTGCGGTAGGCATTGACGCCGAACGACTTGAGCTGCTTCAGGCGCCAGTCCTGCAAGCCATCCGGCAGCGCCACGCCCACGCCGGCATGGTCCTGGTGGTTGTTGGTGCCCTGCAGCTTGATGCGCTTGCCGTTCAGGGAAAAGCCCTTGTCCGGGTCGAAGGATACGGTGCGGATGCCGAAGCGGGTTTCGTAGCTGTCGACTGTGCGGCCGTCCTGCAGCAGCGTGGTGCGCAGTACGTAAAGGTGCGGGTCGTCGAGTGACCACAGGCGCGGCTTGGCCAGCACCAGGCGCTGGCGGGAGGCGGCCGTCGCGGAGGCGCCCGCGGCCAGGCCGGCGGCACGGGTGTGCGCCAGCGTGCCACCATCCGGGCCGAGGATGCGGTGTTCGACCGTGAAGCGTGCGGCCTGCCGGGCATCGTTGCGCACGCTCAGGTCCACCTCGATCGCGGCACGCCCATCGGCCACGGCGGTCTTCACGAACGTGCCCCATTGCGCCACGTGCAGCGGCGCGGTCTTGGTCAGCCACACGTGCCGGTAGATGCCGGCGCCTTCATAGAACCAGCCCTCTTCCATCGTGGCGTCGACCCGCACGGCGATCGTGTTGGTGCCGCCGTAGTCGAGGTAATCGGTGATGTCGTGGCGGAAGCCCGAATAGCCGCTGGGCTCCCTGCCGAGATAGTGGCCGTTGACCCAGACCACGCTGTCGCGGTAGGCGCCGTCGAATTCCAGCGCAATACGACGCCCCCGATCGCTGGCCGGGATCTCGATGGTCTTGCGGTACCAGCCCACGCTGTTTTCCGGGAAGGCGCGGCCGATCGCCTTCGAGCCGTGGTTGGTATCGCCGCGCGCATCGAACGGCAGTTCCACCGCCCAGTCGTGCGGCAGGTCGAGCCTGCGCCAGCCGGCATCCTTGAAGCCGGGTGCCGCCGGGCCGTCGCCATAGCCCGCCTTGGCGAAGAAGAACGCCCGCAGGCCATGGCCGAAGTCCTGGCGGGCGTCATGGGCGTGGCCGTGGGCGAAGCGCCAGTCCCGGTCGAGATTGATGCGCTCGCGCGGCGCCTGGGCGCCGGCCGGCAGCAGCCAGGCAAATAGCGACAGCGCCAGCAAGGCGCGTTTGAACGAATGCCACATGCGGTCTCCGTGGATGAGTGGATCGGTGAATATGCCGGGCCTCGCTAAAAATAGCGCCCCGAGGGTAGCGCCGTTCAGTTGGTACGCAGCGATCCAATACGCATGCGTTCACCCCAGAAGCGAGAGGCTCGGGTCAGACCCGCCGGGGTGAAGCAGGGGTTTCGCGAAGCATGCTTCGCGCCTGCGGAACGGTGCTGGCATGCATGCCAGCACTCCTCTCTGACCCCGGGGTTTGCACCTGGGGTTGATTTATCTGAACAGCATTACACTGCGGGGCGCCGAAGAGGAGACACGGTACGAGCCGGGTCCTAACGGGGGCTCTGGGGCCGCAGGTGCAGCACCACCACGCCGTGCGCCGGCACATTCATGGCATACGGCTTGCCGGTATCGCCGGTGTCGCCGCTCCACAGCTCGGTGAAGCTGTGCCGCACCTTGCCGAAGTGGACCTGGTTGTGGGTGAATTCATCCTTCAGTTCATGCTCGTTCCAGTCGAACCGGTAGCTGCGCGCCTTGTCGGCGCGGTTCAGGAACATCAGCGCCCACTCGCCGTTGGCCAGCGGCTTGGCATACATGTCCAGCTGGCCGTCGTTCATGAAGCGCCATGCCTGGATGCCCCGCTCGTCCTGGTTGAGGGCGATGACGCGGCGGTTGGTGAGGATCTTGCGGGTGGTGGCCGACATCTTGCGGATGTCGTTCCCGGCGATCAGCGGCGAATTCATCATCGCCCAGATCGAGAAGTGCGCCTTGTCCTCGTCCTCCGTCATGCCCTTGCCGACTTCCATCATGTCCATGTCGTTCCAGCGCCCCGGGCCGGAGAACTTGCGCAGGCCGGCCTGCTTGTCGAGGATCGGCAGCACGCCCCACGACGACCAGGTGCCGCGGTTGAAGTCGCAGTCCCAGCATGGATAGATGTCGCCCGTCGTGCGCCACGAATGGCCCACGTCCGCCGCCCAGTCCCACGGCTTGGTGTCGCCCCACTCGCAGATGGCGAACAGGATTGGCCGGCCGGCGGCGCGCAGGGCGTCGCGCATGGTGGTGTAGGCACCCTTCGAGTTCAATCCCTCGGTGTCGCACCAGTCGTACTTGAGGTAGTCGATGCCCCAGCGCGCGTAGGTCTGCGCGTCCTGGTATTCGTGGCCGCGGCTGCCCGGCTTGCCGGCGCAGGTGTGCGCGCCGGCATCCGAGTAGATGCCCAGCTTGAGCCCGCGGGCGTGCACATAGTCGGCCAGCGCCTTCATGCCGGACGGGAAGCGCTGCGGATCGGGCTGGATGAAGCCATTCTCGTCGCGCTTGCCGTGCCAGCAGTCGTCGATGTTGACGTATACATAGCCGGCCTCGCGCATGCCGGACGAGACCAGCGCGTCGGCCGATTCGCGGATCAGCTGCTCGTTGATGTCGCAGGCGAAGGTGTTCCAGGTGTTCCAGCCCATCTGCGGGGTCTTGGCCAGTTCGGTGAACTTGGCCGGGGCGGCCGCCGCGGGCTTGACGCTGGCCTGGGCATGGGCCTCGGTGGCAACAAGGGAAACGGCAAAGGGGGCGGCGAACAGTGCGCCGAGCATCAGTTGTGGCAGTCGTGCTTTCATCATGGCTCTTTGGGTTGGTAAGTGGGTTCAGAACGAATATCCGGCGCGCAGGCTGTAGCGCGGCCCCGAGACGAAGTGGGCGCGGCGCTTGTCGCCGATCCCCTGGTGCATGGTCTGTCCGTAGCGCGCGTCGCTCAGGTTCTGCGCCTGGAAGTCGATCTTGAAGTTCTCGCTGAACTTGTACGACACGCCGCCATCGAGCTGGCCGTAATCGTCGGCCCACAGCGGCAGGCCCCAGGCCACGTTGCGCTCGCCGAAGTCCGGGCTGGCCGGGTTGGTGTCGGTGCCGTCCGAACCGCGCGTGCCGTTGGTGTTCGTGCTGAGGAAGTAGCGCGAGCGCCAGTTGAAGGCCAGGCGTGCCGACCACGGTCCCCGGTCGAACAGGATCGCCACGTTGTAGGCGTTCTTCGACATCTGCGCCAGTGGCAGGTCGCCGAAGGTCCGGCCATCGATATCGCAGCCGTTCATGTTCAGGTTGATGTTGGCGGCCCCGCCTTCGCTGCCCGAGCAGAACTCGCTGCGCACCGGGTTGTACAGCTTGCGATGGCTGTCGACATAGGTGTAGTTGGCTTGCAGGCCGAGCCCCTTCAGCCAGTCGGGCAGCCCGTCGAAGTACTGCTGGTAGGCGATCTCGGCGCCGCGCACGGTGCCGCGCGCACCGTTGACCGGTGACGTTACCAGGAACTGCTGCAGGTTGCCCTGCACGTCCGGCAGGCCGATCGACACCGTCTGGTCGATGATCACATCCTTCAGGCGCTTGCCGAACACGGCCAGCGTCAGCGAGCCGGAATTGGCGAAGTACCATTCGGCAGTGAGGTCGAGCTGGCGCGAGGTGATCGGCTTCAGGGAAGGATTGCCTTCCGCGGTGCCGGTGCGGCGCACCGCGGTCACAGTGGTGACGCCGGTGGCTTCGTTGAGCACGGAGTCGACGTCCTGCGACATCCTGGTGTAGGCCTGCAGGTCGTCGAAGTCCGGGCGCGACATCGAGGTGCCGAACGCGGCGCGGAACTGCAGCTTGTCACTGGCCTTCAGGCGCAGGTTCAAGGTGGGCAGCACGTTGTTGTAGTCGTTCTTCACGTCGCGCCGCTCTTCGAACGCGGGGATGATCGGCACCGGCAGGCCGGTGACCTGGGCACCCTGGGGTGGCGCCGCGCCGGGCCGGAACGAGGTGTAGCCGCGCGAGCGCGAACGGGTCTGCACATAGCGCACGCCGAGGTTGCCGTCGACCGGATAGGCCAGGTTGTCGAAGCCGAAGCGCAGCTGGGTGTAGAAGGCGCGCGTCTTCTCGCGCTGGTCGTTGGTGCCGGCCGGGTTGTCGCCGCCGAAGCGCGCGGGCGTCCACGCCTCGCAGGTGCCGCCGCCGAGGACCACCCTCTGCTCCTGGCAAAGCAGCATGTGGTAGGAGTGCAGCAGCTGGTACGAGTCGGGATAGCCGGCGGCCACGCTGGGCGCCGGGAACACCACCGCCGGCACGCTGATGTCGCCACCGAAGAAGTTCGGGAAGCTGTTTGTCACCGTCGGCGCGTTGAAGCGCGGGTCGCTGAGGTAGGCCAGCTTGCCGATGTCCCAGTCCACCATCCACGGCTGCGTCACGCCCTTCCAGTTGTAGCTGGGATCGGAGTTGACCGTCAGCGCCTCGCGGTCGGTCAGGCGCACGCCGAAGCGCAGGTCGCGCAGCACCGGATGGTCGAAGGTATAGCGTGCATCGCCCTTCCACGCCTTCAGCTCGCCGGTATTGCGGTGCATGTGCTCCATCGTGCTGCCCCAGTAGTAGTTCGCGGGGTCGGCCAGGAAGGTGCGCTGCGCGTCGGTGAACTCGATGCTCGGCAGCTTGCCGCGGTAGTCGAGGCGCTGGCTCGGCATCAGCATGCCCAGGCCTACCGCCGACGAAAAGGCATCCGCCTTCGAGGTGGTGCGCTGCAGGTCGCTGGACAGGGTCCAGTCTTCCGATACCTTCCACTGCACGTTCCAGCCGATGTCGGTGGTTTTCGAGTTGCCCTTGTTGAAGCCGCCCGCATTGCTGAACGGGATGCCGCCGTTGGTCCGGTCGCTGATGGTGCCGGTCAGCAGCGCGCCCCGGTCGTCGTACGTGGCGTCGGACACCTGAAGGTCGTACGGGGCGGCCGACGAGAAGATCGACTGTTCCAGCGCATTGTCCTTGTAGCGCGACTGGAACAGGGTCAGGTGGCTGCGCACGTCCTTCATGCGCCATTGCAGGGCACCGTAGGCGCCCTGGCGCTTGCGGTCGTACTCGTAGGTGCGCCACTGCGCGCCCTTCGGGATCCATACGGTGCGTCCCGGCTCGATGCCGGTGCGCGGGTAGAACGGCTCGAACTGGAAGGTGTCGGTGCGGGTCGAGCTGTCCGACGAGGCCACGTCGAACAGCACGCCCCACTCGCCCAGGCTGCTCTTCCACCGGTTCGAATACAGCAGGGACCCCGACAGGTCCGGCTTGCCCTTGCGCAGTGTCGAATGGGTGACTTCCAGCGAACCGCCGACGCGCTGCGCCTTGAAGTCGAACGGCAGCGCGGTGCGCAGGTTGACCAGGCCGGAAATGCCGCCTTCGGTCTGCTCGGCCGAAGGATTCTTGTAGACGTCCACGCCCGACATCAGTTCGGGCGGAATGTCGCCCCAGCTGAGCGAGCGCCCGCCGTTGGCGGCGAAGGCCTCGCGGCCATTCAGTTCCGAGCGCACATAGTTCAGGCCGCGGATGTTCACGCCGGCGCCTTCCACCGAGAAGCGTTCGTTGTCGCCGGCCTGCCGGTTGATGCTCACGCCGACCACGCGCTGCAGCACCTCGGTGACCGAGCGGTCGGGCAGCTTGCCGATGTCGTCGGCAACCACCGAATCGACGATCTCGTCGGAATCCTGCTTGATCTTCTGGGCCGAATTGAGCGCGGCGCGCTGGCCGGTGACCACCACCACCGCGCCGGCGTCGGCTTCCTGCGCATGCGCGGCGCCGGCCGTCCACGCGAGCTGGGCTACCGCCAGGGCAATGGCGGTCCTGCTGGTTCGATTCATGTTGTCCCCTCCTGATGGGCCAGGCGCCGAGCGATGGTGCGCCTGGTCTGTTTTTTTACGGCGTGCCCGTGCATGCCGTTCCTGTTTTCGCCATCAACCTGAACGGAAGATATACGAAATATTTCAAGCGGAACGATGAATCATGGCATCGGCAGCGTCAAGGGCGCCGTCCATAACGGGAGTTATTTCGCGCTGCTTACTAAACAAGCGCCCCGGGGCGGCAACACTTGCCTTCGGACGCAGAGAAAATGCTGGAACAAGTGGATCGCCAGCCATGCGGTGGCGGCCTCCCATTCAGCTGGATGAACTTTGCATGAACGCGCTGACTGAGCACGGCACTGAGCACGGCACTGAGCACGCTGACTGAGCACGCCGACCGAGCACGCTGGCTGGGCCGGATGCGCGTTCAGGGAACACTGGCCGGGCGCGATGCGGCGACCGATGCCGGCGGCTTGCGCGTCAGCGCGACAAGCCGGCGCATGGTGGTTTCCGGCGCGATGCGCTCGTCGTTCCAGAATTCGCTGAGCACGTTGCGGAAGGCTTGTTCGAGGTCCGGCGGCAACGCCATGGCCAGTGCGGGCACCAGCGTGCCGTCGCGCGCAGCAGCCTGGAACGCGCCGGCGGCCTGGCGCGCGCACGGCCCGTAGCCATCCAGGGCCACGCCCGCGCGGGCCGGGATCGATCCCTTGCGCAGGTTGAAGTCGTGCTGGATGGCGGGCGACATGACCAGCGCCGCGAGATCGAGCTGGCCGCGGCGCTGCGCGGCGGGCCCCTTGAACATGGCGAACGAATCGACCACGAAGGAAAAGCTGCCGGCCGATCCGGGCGACGGAACACAGGCGAAACTGTCGCCCAGCCGCCGCGCTTCCGGATACAGCTGCGGGTTGGCCCAGTCGCCCATCAGCAGCATGCCGGCGCCGCCGCTGGCCAGCGCCACGGCGGCCTCCCGCTGTGGCGACGCCGGCTGCCCGGCGCCGGTGTAGGCACGGATGCGGCGGAAGGTACGCAGCACCCGCGCCATGGTGGGCCCGGCCAGCTGGGCCGGATCGTGCGCCACCAGCGCCTGCCGGTAGAACGCCGGCCCGCCCACGCCCAGCGCGACGCTTTCGAACAGCAGCTGCTCTTCCCACGCATGGCCGCCATAGGCCAGCGCGGTATGGCCGGCACGCTTCATGGCCTCGGCCGTGGCGAAGAATTCGTCCCAGCTGGCCGGCACCCGCGCGCCCGATTGCTTCAGGATGCGCTGGTTGATCCACAGCCAGTTGATGCGGTGGATATTGAGCGGCACGCCGACATAGCGGCCCTGGTGCTTCATGGCGTCGGCCACCACGCCGGGCAGCGCCTCGTCCCAGCGTTCGGCGCGCGCCACGTCGTCGAGCGGCATCACGAGACCGCGCCGGGCCATCGTGGCGATGACGGGGCCCTTGATCTGCGCCACGGCGGGCGGATTGCGCAGCCGCACGCGCGAATCCAGCAGCGCCGCGGCCAGCCCCTCGGCGCCATTGGCCACCGCGAAATCGACCCACTCGTGCCCGCGCGCTTGCAGCGCCGCCTGCAGTACCCGGGCGGCCTGCTGGTCGGGGCCTGTTTCAAGATGGTTGAGCACTTCCAGGACCGCCGCGCTGCCAGGGACGGCGCCGCCGGCCAGGACCAGCGCCAGGGCCGGCACCAGCAGCATGCGTGCGCGCGCTGTCATGGCCTGCGTCCGGTCGCGGCAATCATGCGCGCCATGACCGTGCGCGGCGCCATCCGGTCGTCGCGCCAGTAGTCGGTGACGATCGCTTGCAGCGCTTCCACCACGGCCGGCGCCACCGCCACGCCCATGCTGGGCACCAGCGTGCCGCCGCGGGCAGCCAGACGGTACGCCGCGCCCGATGCCTGGGCACAGCGCCCGAACGGCGCCAGGTCGGCGTCCAGGCGCACCGGCAACGCGCCCTTGGCCAGGTTCAGCTGCCGCTGCACCGGTGGCGACATCAGCGCCGAGGCAAAATCGCGCTGTGCCGGAGCCTTGGCCGCCGCGACCTTGAACGTCACGACAGAGTCCAGGGCGAAGATATAGCCTGGCGCGCTGGCCGGCGCGGCGGCGCAGGCATAGTCCAGCCTGCCCGTCGCCTGCGCATCGGCAAACACGGGACCGGCCCACTCGCCCATCAGCTGCATGCCCGCCACGCCGCGGATCACCTCCTGCGAAGCGGTGGTCCAGTCGCGCTCCGGCCGGCGCGTGTCCGTGTACTGTTTCAACCGCCGGAAGGTCTGCAGGGCGCGCTCCATGTCGGGACTCGCCAGCGCGGCCGGATCGAGCTCCACCAGCGCCCGGCGATAGAACGCCGGCCCGGCGCTGCCCAGCACCACGGTTTCGAGCAGGTGCAGGTTCTGCCAGGGCTGCGCGCCGTGCGCCAGCGGCACGACGCCTATGCGCCGGATCGCCTCGGCGGCCGCGAAGAATTCCTGCCACGTGCCAGGCGCGCGCACCCCTGCACGCGCCAGCACGGCGGCATTCATCCACAGCCAGTTATTGCGGTGCACGTGGACCGGCACCGCGACATAGCTGCCGCGGTACTTGAGCGTGGCGGCGACCGCCGCCGGCAGCAGCTTGTCCCATCCTTCGTCCCTGGCCAGCCGGTCGATGCCGCCCAGCGCGCCCTGGCGTCCCCACTGGCCGATGGCATCCACCGGCATCATTTGCGCGGCGGCCGGCGGGTCCCCGCCCGCGATCCGCTTGCGCAGCAGGGTGATGGCGTCGGCCTGGGCGTCGCCGCCACCGACATCGCGCCAGTCGTGGCCCTGTTCCGCCATGCGGCCATGCAGCAGCGTCAGCGCCCCGGCATATTCGCCACCGGTCCAGTAGTGCAGGACCTCGAGCTCGGCGGCCATCCCCGTCCGGACGCCGCCGCACGCCAGCATGGCGAGCAGGATCGCCGCGCGTGTGCATGAACGAAGCGGATTCCGGGGTGGCGTCAAGATCGGTTCCTTCGTAACGGAAGAGCCGGACATTATCATGCAAAGGGCTCCGGGGGAAAGCCGCGGCGGGGATGCGCCGGCGTTGAAGCGCCTGCCATAACCCGTTAATATCGCGCAATGCAACTATTACTCGCCGAAGACGACCAGATACTCGCAGCCGGCCTGGGCGCCCAGCTGGCACAGGCCGGATTCGCGGTGCAGCATGCGCCGAATGGCCCGGTCGCCGAATACCTGCTGACCAGCCAGCCCTACGATATCGCGATCATCGACCTCGGCCTGCCGATGGTCGACGGCTTGAGCGTCTTGAAGACGGTGCGCGCGGTGCGCCCGGAGTTGCCGGTGGTGATCCTGACGGCGCTGGACAAGCTCGATGCGCGGCTGGCCAGCCTGAACGGCGGCGCGGACGACTTCATCACCAAGCCATTCATCTTTTCCGAACTGGAAGCGCGGCTGCGCGCGGTATTGCGCCGCTCGCGCCATGCCGGCAGCGGCGCCGCTCCCTTCGCCGAGCTGACCGCGGGCGCGCTGCGCTTCGACCGCGAAACGCGCCGCGCCATGGTCAATTCCGACCTGGTCGACCTGAGCCCGCGCGAAGCGATCCTGCTCGACCTGCTGCTCGCCAACACGGGCAAGGTGGTCCGCAAGGACCAGATCGCCGCCTTGTGGAACGACGACGGCAGCGGCAATTCGGCGGAAGTCCACATCTACCGGCTGCGCCGCAAGCTCGATAGTTCCGGCGTGGCGATCCGCACCATCCGCGGCCTGGGCTACCTGCTGGAAGCCGACCCGGCAGGCACGCGCGGCTGATGCCCTGGCCAAGGCGCCCGAGGCCCGCGGTCGACTGGTCGCTGCGTTCGCAGCTGGTGGCCTGGGTGCTGCTGCCGCAACTGGTGCTGTGGGTCGCCGGCGGTGCCGCCACCTATCGCCTGGCGGTGAACTACGTCAACGAAGCGGCCGACGCCACCCTTTCGCAGGCCGCGCGCACGCTGGCACGCCAGGTCAAGCCGATCGGCAACGGGCTGTTGATCGACCTGCCGCGCGCGGCGCAGAACATCCTGGAAGCCGATCCGAACGACCGCTTCCTGTACACCGTCAGCACGCCACCCGGCCGGTTCATCCTCGGTAACAACGCCATCCCGCTGCCGCCCGCCCACATGCTGCCGCGCCCGAACGATCCCTATTTCTACGACGGTGAAATGGAGCCGGACGATTCGGGTGCCACGCCCGGCCCGGCCAAGGTGCGGGTAGCGGCGCTGTACCTGAAGAATGGCGAAGTGAATGGCCGCCAGCAATGGATGCTGGTACAGGTGGCGCGCGGCGTAGCGGCGCGAGAATCCATCTGGAAGCGGATCCTGCTCGACACCCTGCTGCCGCTGTCGGCACTGATCATGCTGATGACCGTGATCGTCTGGGCCGGCACCGGCGCCGGGCTCGCGCCGCTGCTGCGCCTGCGCCGCGAAGTGGAAGGCCGCTCGCCGAACGACCTCACCCCGCTGCGCGCCGAAGCGGCCCCGCGCGAACTGCGCTCGCTGGTGCGCGCGCTGAACGCGCTGCTGGCCGCGGTGCGCCAGAATGTCGATGCTCAGAAGCGCTTCATCGCCGATGCCGCCCACCAGTTGCGCACGCCGCTGGCGGGCCTGATCAGCCACGCCGAACTGGCACTGGGCGCGACCAACGACAAGGCCCTGGTGGCCCGCCTGACCATGCTGCACCAGAGCGCCACGCGCAGCGCCCACCTCATTTCCCGCATGCTGATGCTGGCGCGCGCCGAGCCCGAGGCGGCCATGGTGCGGGAGCGCTCGCCCGTCGAACTTGGCGCGCTGGTCGAGCAGGTGGTCGCGGACATGGTGCCGAAGGCGCTGCGTGCCGGCGCCGATCTCGGCATCGCCGACCAGGGCGCGGCGGATGATCCGGCTGGCCTGCAGGTGCTGGCCAATCCGATGCTGCTGGCCGAGGCGCTCGTCAACATCCTCGACAACGCCATCGAATATGCCGGCTCGGGCAGCGAGATCACCGTGGCCCTGTGGCGCGATGGCGGCCATGCCCGCATCAGCGTCAGCGACAACGGCCCCGGCATCGCCCGCGCCGACCATGCTCGCGTGTTCGACCGGTTCGTGCGTGCCACGGACCAGGGCCTGGGCTGCGGGCTGGGCCTGGCGATCGTGCAGGAGATCGTCATGCAGCATGGCGGCAGCGTGGCGCTGGAAGATGTCGATCCGCACGGCCTGGAGGTGATCGTCAAGCTGCCCTTGCTGTGACAAGCCGGCAGGAAGGGCTCTTCCACCTGCAAACCGGCCGGCGATACATCGGTGGTGCAGACCTTCCGGCCTTCGACTGGCACAGTGCGTCATCGGGGCTGACACACTGTTCGGTTTTGACACACTGTTGCGCCGACCTGCGTCACAGCCCTTCCGCATCCGGTGGCGCAATGGGCTTCCCACCTGTGCCCGCTGCGCGCCAGGTCCTGCCTCGCCTGCCTCGCCCTCTTTGGCACGATTCTCGCTTTATGCCCGTGACTGCACGAACCGTGCGGTAAGCCCTTGAGCCGTCCGTCCGCGTAACCGGCCTGCTCATCACACCAACCTGGAGGAGACCTGTCATGACCTGGAGCAAACCGGAATTTACCGACCTGCGGTTCGGATTCGAAATCACGATGTATATCGCAAACCGCTAGGGCCTGGCTCGGGAAACCGTGCCGCAGGGTGAGCCGGGCACGGATTTCCGTCCACTGAACGACACCATGAAAATCATCGTATTGGGCTCGGCAGCCGGCGGCGGCTTCCCGCAGTGGAACTGCAACTGCCGCAATTGCGCGGGCGTGCGCAACGGCACGCTTGCCGCCACGGCCCGTACCCAATCGTCGATCGCGGTCTCGGGCGATGGCAACGACTGGGTGCTGATCAACGCGTCTCCCGACATCCTGGCGCAGATCCGCGCGACGCCGGCGCTGCAGCCGTCGCGGGCAAAGCGCGATTCCCGCATCGCCGCCGTGATGCTGATGGATGCGCAGATCGACCATATCACCGGTCTGTTGATGCTGCGCGAGGGAACGCCGCTGCCACTCTACTGCACCGCATCGGTATGGAACGATCTCAACACCAGCCTGCCCCTGGCGCCGGTGCTGTCGCACTACTGCGGTGTGCATTGGCATGCGTTGCACACCATCGGCGACGGGCCCGGCATGCAGGCGGTGCAGGTGCCGGGCATCGACGGCATCCGTTTCATGCCGCTGGTCCTGTCCAGCAAGGCGCCGCCGTATTCGCCGCACCGCACGCAGCCGGGCATCGGCGACAATATCGGCCTGCTGATCGAGGATACCGGCAGCGGCAGGTCGCTGTTCTACGCGCCGGGGCTGGGCATGATCGAGCCGCAGGTCGATGCCGCGATGCGCCAGGCCGACTGCGTGCTGGTCGATGGCACGTTCTGGCGCGCCGACGAGATGATCGAACTGGGCTTTTCCAGCAAAAGCGCGGCCGACATGGGCCATTTGCCGCAGTCGGGCGAGGCCGGGATGATCGCGGTGCTCGATAGCCTGGATGCGCACGCGGATGCGCGGCGCCAGGCGGAACGGCGCAAGATCCTCATTCACATCAATAACACCAACCCGATCCTGGACGACGGCTCGGCGCAGCGTGCGCTGCTGGCGCGCCACGGCATCGAAGTCGCCTTCGACGGCATGGAGATCGTCCTGTGACGGGCGCACCGGCCTGGAGCCGAACCGAGTTCGAAGCGCAGTTGCGCGCGCGTGGCGCCGGCTACCACATCAATCATCCGTTCAACGTCAGGATGAACAGCGGCCTGCTGCGCGAGGACCAGATCCGCGGCTGGGTTGCCAACCGCTTTTATTACCAGGTCAGCATCCCGCAAAAGGACGGCGCGATCATCGCCAACTGCCCCGATCGGGAAACCCGCCGCAAATGGGTGCGCCGCATCCTCGACCATGACGGCTGGGACGGCAACGATGGGGGCATCGAAGCCTGGCTGCGGCTCGGCGCGGCGGTCGGCATCGAAGACGGGGTGTTGTGGTCGCAACGCCACGTGGTGCCCGGTGTCCGTTTCGCTGTCGATGCCTACGTCAATTTTGCGCGCCGGGCGCCCTGGCAGGAGGCGGTCTGCTCGTCACTGACGGAAATGTTCGCCCCGCAGATCCACAAGGACCGCCTGGCCAACTGGCCTGCCCACTATGGCTGGATCGACCCGGTGGGCCTGCAGTATTTCCGCGGCCGTATTTCGCTGGCCGAACGCGACGTCGAGCACGGCCTGCAGGTCACGCTCGATCATTTCACGACGCGCGCCCAGCAGGAGCGTGCGCTCGAGATCCTGCAGTTCAAGCTCGACATCCTGTGGTCCATGCTCGATGCGATCGAAAAAGCCTACCCATGACCTCAGGTGCCACGATGACGACGATTCCCGACAAGCCGTTTCTTTCCCGCCTGTTCCGCATGCAGTGGGAGGAAACGCAAGGCGCGTATGTTCTGCTGTACCCGGAAGGCATGGTCAAGCTCAACCAGAGCGCGGCCGAGATCCTGAAACGCTGCGACGGCCAGCGCAGCGTACCGGCCATCGTCGACGAACTGGAACAGGCGTTCAAGGCCAGCGGCCTGGGGGCCGATGTCGATGAATTCCTGCGCTCCGCCTGCGCACGTGGCTGGCTGGCCTGAGCCCGCGGCAGTGAACGCCCCCGGACCTCGCCAGGCCATCGCGGCGCCACTCTGGCTGCTGGCGGAGCTGACGTATCGCTGCCCGCTCCACTGCGCCTTCTGCTACAACCCTGTCGATTACGCCAGGGACCGCGCCGAACTCTCCACCGAACAATGGTTCGACGTGATGCGCCAGGCACGCCAGTTGGGTGCGGCCCAGCTCGGGTTTTCGGGCGGCGAGCCGCTGGTGCGCGACGACCTCGAACAACTGGTCGGCGAAGGCCGCCGGCTCGGGTTCTACACCAACCTCATCACCTCCGGCGTTGGCCTGACCGAAACGCGGCTGGCCCGCATGAAGGAGCTCGGGCTGGACCATATCCAGTTGTCGTTCCAGGACTCGACCCGCGAAATGAACGATTTCCTGTCCAGCACCCGGACCTTCGAGCTGAAAGCGCGGGTAGCCAGGCTGATCAAGCAGTACGACTATCCGATGGTGCTCAATGTCGTGCTGCACCGCTTCAACCTCGACCACGTCGACCGCATCATCGACATGGCGCTGGAGATGGGCGTCGACTACCTGGAACTGGCGAACACGCAGTATTACGGCTGGGGCCTGGTCAACCGGGCACAGTTGATGCCCACGCGCGAGCAGCTGCGGCGTGCCGAGGCCGTGGTCAACGACTATCGCGCCCGGATCGGCAGCAAGGTGCGGATCCTGTTCGTCGTGCCCGACTATTTCGAGGAGCGCCCCAAGGCATGCATGAACGGCTGGGGTTCGGTCTTCCTCGGCATTGCCCCGGACGGCACCGCCCTGCCCTGCCACGCCGCCCGCTCGCTGCCGGGCATCGCTTTTCCCAACGTTCGTGAATACAGCCTGAAGGACATCTGGTACGCCAGCGGCGCCTTCAATCGCTACCGCGGCGATGCCTGGATGAAGTCACCCTGCCGCGCCTGCCCCGAGAAAGACAAGGATTTCGGTGGCTGCCGCTGCCAGGCCTACGCACTGACCGGGGACGCCGCAAATGCCGACCCGGTATGCTCACGGTCGCCGCAACACGCCGACGTACATGCCATCGTCATGGAGGCCCAACGGGCACAGGAAGCGACGCTGCAGCAGCAGGTCCAGCCGATCGTATTCCGCACGAATGCGAACTCGCGCCGCCGCGGGAGCGGGCCGTAGAACCAGCTACGTGACCGCCTGGGGATGGTGGCGGCATTGACGCCGGCATCGTGTTCATGAAGCGAGGTCGGGCAGTGCCCGGTTTCGCTACAGGTTTCGCGGCGAGAGCGGAGCCTGTCCCCGAAGAGCATCAAACCGGTGACAGGCTCCGATTCCTTTCGAAAGCTTCCTGCAAACCGGTGACAGGCTCCGATTATGTTCGAAAGGTTCTCGAAACCGGAGCCTGTCCCCGGTTTCGCTAAAGGTTTCGCGGCGAAATCGGAGCCTGTCCCCGGTTTCGTTGCAGGTTTCGCGGCGAAATCGGAGCCTGTCCCCGGTTTTTTTCGAAATCGGAGCCTGTCCCCGGTTTTTTTGGTAACAATCTGGGTGGCCAAAAGCAAAAAACCCCCGCCAGATCACTGGGCGGGGGTTTTTCTATATAACAGCCTGACGATAACCTACTTTCACACTGGTTGCAGCACTATCATCGGCGCAAAGTCGTTTCACGGTCCTGTTCGGGATGGGAAGGGGTGGGACCGACTTGCTATGGTCATCAGGCATGACTTGTACGCAGTGCCGTCCCCTATGGGGCAACGTCACTGCTCAATCCGGAAGAAGTAAAGCGAGGGTAACTCTCATCACAGAGTAAATGCGAGGAATCATCATTGATTCATAACCGTCAAGGTTATAGGGACAAGCCGTACGGGCAATTAGTATCAGTTAGCTTAATGCATTACTGCACTTCCACACCTGACCTATCAACGTCCTGGTCTCGAACGACCCTTCAAGGAGCTCAAGGCTCCGGGAAATCTCATCTCAAGGCAAGTTTCCCGCTTAGATGCTTTCAGCGGTTATCTCTTCCGAACTTAGCTACCCGGCAATGCCACTGGCGTGACAACCGGTACACCAGAGGTTCGTCCACTCCGGTCCTCTCGTACTAGGAGCAGCCCCCTTCAAATTTCCAACGCCCACGGCAGATAGGGACCAAACTGTCTCACGACGTTTTAAACCCAGCTCACGTACCACTTTAAATGGCGAACAGCCATACCCTTGGGACCGGCTACAGCCCCAGGATGTGATGAGCCGACATCGAGGTGCCAAACTCCCCCGTCGATATGAACTCTTGGGAGGAATCAGCCTGTTATCCCCAGAGTACCTTTTATCCGTTGAGCGATGGCCCTTCCATACAGAACCACCGGATCACTATGTCCTACTTTCGTACCTGCTCGACTTGTCGGTCTCGCAGTTAAGCACGCTTATGCCATTGCACTATTAGCACGATGTCCGACCGTACCTAGCGTACCTTCGAACTCCTCCGTTACACTTTAGGAGGAGACCGCCCCAGTCAAACTGCCTACCATGCACTGTCCCCGATCCGGATAACGGACCAAGGTTAGAACCTCAAACAAACCAGGGTGGTATTTCAAGGTTGGCTCCACGAGAACTGGCGTCCCCGCTTCAAAGCCTCCCACCTATCCTACACAGATTGGTTCAAAGTCCAATGCAAAGCTACAGTAAAGGTTCATGGGGTCTTTCCGTCTAGCCGCGGGTAGATTGCATCATCACAAACACTTCAACTTCGCTGAGTCTCGGGAGGAGACAGTGTGGCCATCGTTACGCCATTCGTGCAGGTCGGAACTTACCCGACAAGGAATTTCGCTACCTTAGGACCGTTATAGTTACGGCCGCCGTTTACTGGGACTTCAATCAAGAGCTTGCACCCCATCATTTAATCTTCCAGCACCGGGCAGGCGTCACACCCTATACGTCCACTTTCGTGTTTGCAGAGTGCTGTGTTTTTATTAAACAGTCGCAGCCACCATTTTATTGCAACCCTGTCACCCTTCTGCAGTAAAGCAGTCAAGCTACTGGGGCGTACCTTTTCCCGAAGTTACGGTACCAATTTGCCGAGTTCCTTCTCCCGAGTTCTCTCAAGCGCCTTAGAATACTCATCTCGCCCACCTGTGTCGGTTTGCGGTACGGTCTCGTATGACTGAAGCTTAGAGGCTTTTCTTGGAACCACTTCCGATTGCTTCGCACCACGTGGGCGCTCGTCCCAGTCCCTTGAATTACGTGCCCGGATTTGCCTAAGCACCTTCTATGAACCAGAAACTGACTATTCCAACAGTCAGACAACCTTCCGCGATCCGTCCCCCCATCGCATCATACGACGGTGCAGGAATATTAACCTGCTTCCCATCAGCTACGCATCTCTGCCTCGCCTTAGGGGCCGACTCACCCTGCTCCGATGAACGTTGAACAGGAAACCTTGGGCTTACGGCGTGCGGGCTTTTCACCCGCATTATCGCTACTCATGTCAGCATTCGCACTTCTGATACCTCCAGCATCCTTTACAAGACACCTTCGCAGGCTTACAGAACGCTCTCCTACCATATCCTTGCGGATATCCGCAGCTTCGGTGACTGGCTTAGCCCCGTTACATCTTCCGCGCAGGACGACTCGATCAGTGAGCTATTACGCTTTCTTTAAATGATGGCTGCTTCTAAGCCAACATCCTGACTGTTTTAGCCTTCCCACTTCGTTTTCCACTTAGCCAATCTTTGGGACCTTAGCTGGCGGTCTGGGTTGTTTCCCTCTTGACACCGGACGTTAGCACCCGATGTCTGTCTCCCAAGCTCGCACTCATCGGTATTCGGAGTTTGCAATGGTTTGGTAAGTCGCGATGACCCCCTAGCCATAACAGTGCTCTACCCCCGATGGTGATACTTGAGGCACTACCTAAATAGTTTTCGGAGAGAACCAGCTATTTCCAAGTTTGTTTAGCCTTTCACCCCTATCCACAGCTCATCCCCTAATTTTTCAACATTAGTGGGTTCGGTCCTCCAGTGCGTGTTACCGCACCTTCAACCTGGCCATGGATAGATCACTTGGTTTCGGGTCTACACCCAGCAACTAGCGCCCTGTTCGGACTCGATTTCTCTGCGGCTCCCCTATTCGGTTAACCTCGCTACTGAATGTAAGTCGCTGACCCATTATACAAAAGGTACGCCGTCACGGAACAAGTCCGCTCCGACTGTTTGTATGCACACGGTTTCAGGATCTATTTCACTCCCCTCCCGGGGTTCTTTTCGCCTTTCCCTCACGGTACTGGTTCACTATCGGTCGATTACGAGTATTTAGCCTTGGAGGATGGTCCCCCCATATTCAGACAGGATTTCTCGTGTCCCGCCCTACTTGTCGCATACTTAGTACCACCGGTCTGATTTCGCGTACGGGGCTATCACCCACTATGGCGCCTATTTCCAGAGGCTTCCACTACCAGTCCGACTATCATATGCAGGCTCTTCCCATTTCGCTCGCCACTACTTTGGGAATCTCGGTTGATTTCTTTTCCTGCAGCTACTTAGATGTTTCAGTTCGCCGCGTTCGCTTCACACACCTATGTATTCAGTGAGTGATGACCTATAAGGCCGGGTTTCCCCATTCGGAAATCTTCGGATCAATGCTCGTTTGTCAACTCCCCGAAGCTTATCGCAGACTTCTACGTCCTTCATCGCCTGTAATCGCCAAGGCATCCACCATGTGCACTTATTCACTTGTCCCTATAACCTTGACGGCTATAGCTTCAAGCATTTACTACTGTGTTTGATGAGTTTTTGTATGCGTTCCTTTCGGAACACTACCCTAAGTGTATTCATTGCTGAATACGCTTAATAAAACTTTACTTCTTCCAGATTGTTAAAGAACGAAACAGCAGTAGTCTCTAAAAGACTAAACATAAAAGTGAACTCGTCACGCTTATGTTTAATATCTCGAGTAATGCGTGGTGGAGGATGACGGGATCGAACCGACGACCCCCTGCTTGCAAAGCAGGTGCTCTCCCAGCTGAGCTAATCCCCCAGGGAATTACATGCGCTTGATACTTGGTGGGTCTGGTTGGGCTCGAACCAACGACCCCCGCGTTATCAACACGGTGCTCTAACCAGCTGAGCTACAGACCCGCATTCATACTAGCGGTGCTACTGTTTCTTCTTCATTCGACAGTCGATAAGTGTGAGCGTTTGATGCACGATCATTTCTGATCAGTGCCGACTCTAGAAAGGAGGTGATCCAGCCGCACCTTCCGATACGGCTACCTTGTTACGACTTCACCCCAGTCACGAATCCTACCGTGGTAAGCGCCCTCCTTGCGGTTAAGCTACCTACTTCTGGTAAAACCCGCTCCCATGGTGTGACGGGCGGTGTGTACAAGACCCGGGAACGTATTCACCGCGACATGCTGATCCGCGATTACTAGCGATTCCAACTTCATGCAGTCGAGTTGCAGACTACAATCCGGACTACGATACACTTTCTGGGATTAGCTCCCCCTCGCGGGTTGGCGGCCCTCTGTATGTACCATTGTATGACGTGTGAAGCCCTACCCATAAGGGCCATGAGGACTTGACGTCATCCCCACCTTCCTCCGGTTTGTCACCGGCAGTCTCATTAGAGTGCCCTTTCGTAGCAACTAATGACAAGGGTTGCGCTCGTTGCGGGACTTAACCCAACATCTCACGACACGAGCTGACGACAGCCATGCAGCACCTGTGTTCAGGTTCCCTTTCGGGCACCCTCAGATCTCTCCAAGGTTCCTGACATGTCAAGGGTAGGTAAGGTTTTTCGCGTTGCATCGAATTAATCCACATCATCCACCGCTTGTGCGGGTCCCCGTCAATTCCTTTGAGTTTTAATCTTGCGACCGTACTCCCCAGGCGGTCTACTTCACGCGTTAGCTGCGTTACTAAGTCAATTAAGACCCAACAACTAGTAGACATCGTTTAGGGCGTGGACTACCAGGGTATCTAATCCTGTTTGCTCCCCACGCTTTCGTGCATGAGCGTCAGTCTTGACCCAGGGGGCTGCCTTCGCCATCGGTGTTCCTCCACATCTCTACGCATTTCACTGCTACACGTGGAATTCTACCCCCCTCTGCCAAACTCTAGCCTTGCAGTCTCCATCGCCATTCCCAGGTTAAGCCCGGGGATTTCACGACAGACTTACAAAACCGCCTGCGCACGCTTTACGCCCAGTAATTCCGATTAACGCTTGCACCCTACGTATTACCGCGGCTGCTGGCACGTAGTTAGCCGGTGCTTATTCTTCAGGTACCGTCATGAGGCACGGATATTAGCCGTACCCTTTTCTTCCCTGACAAAAGAGCTTTACAACCCGAAGGCCTTCTTCACTCACGCGGCATTGCTGGATCAGGGTTGCCCCCATTGTCCAAAATTCCCCACTGCTGCCTCCCGTAGGAGTCTGGACCGTGTCTCAGTTCCAGTGTGGCTGGTCGTCCTCTCAGACCAGCTACTGATCGTCGCCTTGGTGAGCCTTTACCTCACCAACTAGCTAATCAGATATCGGCCGCTCCAGGAGCACAAGGCCTTGCGGTCCCCTGCTTTCATCCTTGGATCGTATGCGGTATTAGCGTAACTTTCGCTACGTTATCCCCCACTCTTGGGCACGTTCCGATATATTACTCACCCGTTCGCCACTCGCCACCAGGCCGAAGCCCGTGCTGCCGTTCGACTTGCATGTGTAAAGCATGCCGCCAGCGTTCAATCTGAGCCAGGATCAAACTCTTCAGTTTAATCTCTGTTTACCGACCAATTGGTCGGAGTCTTGAATTCCTCCCACTGGGAGAAATTCACTCACTCAAATAACTGACGAACTATCGTTAGATAGTCACGTTTATTACTTGTGTAAGCGTTTGATGCTATATATTTTGAGCTGTCTGAACCGAAGTTCAGGGCACATCACATCAAACGCCCACACTTATCGACTGTTGATTGTTAAAGAATTCTGCCCAAGTATTTCAACTTCGGGCTTGCTGCGGATTCGTGAACTTTCGTTCCATCCGGCGACAAATCGTTGTGTTTGTCAGCAGCAGAGAGATGAGATTATGCGGTGTTTCGTGCAGCTCGTCAACCTCTCTTTTTATCCCACATCAACTTGCCGTCGTCACTTTCGTGTAGGCACGTTGCTGCGAGGGACAGAACTATAGCAAACTGCCTGCCCCTCCGCAAGCCCCTCCCGGCAAATTACGCCCGGCGGGTCCGCAAGCCATCCACCTCGGCGCGCAGGGCCGTGCGGTCCGCGTTCAGCGATTCCAGCTGCGCGCGCAAGGCCTTCAGCTCGGAGGCGTAGTTGTCGCGCGCCGTCACGGCACCGACGAGTTCCATCTCCGCGGTCAGCCGGGCATCCGAATCCGACGCGGCGGACGCAACGCTGCGCTCCAGCTGCGCACGCAGGTCCGCCAGCTGGCGGTCCTTGCCATCGATCGCCAGCTGATCCTTGGCCTTGCCGACCAGCGCATTGGTGGCCACTTCGCGGGCATCGCGCAATTCGATCGTCAGCCGCTCGATCTGCTCGGCACGCTCGGCCGCCAGCGCATTCGCCGTGGACAGCTGCGACAGCAGATCGTCGCGCTCGGCCTCGAGCATTTCGCCCGAGCGGGCCAGCGCTTCCAGGTCGCTCTCGGCCTGCGCGAGCCGGTCGCGGTTGCCGGCACCGGACTGCTCGGCGAACTGCCGGGCCCAATCGGCGAGCGCGGCGACCAGGGGTTCGGGAATCTCCGCCTTGGGAGGCTCCGGTGGCGGCGCGTTGTCGGCACGCCAGGCGGCAAGATGCTTGTGGATGACCGATGGCGAACCGCTGCCGAGGGCGTCGCGAACCGCCTCGACCGTCACTGGATTGCCATCGTTGTGCAGGGCGCCCGCGGCCGCTGCAACCTCTTCGAATGTGGGGGTCTGGTCCTGCATGTCGTATCCGTTGTGTGAAGCGGGGAGCTTACTACAGATACTTTTTCCCTGGCACGACCTTGCGTGGGACCAGGACCATGGGTTGCTTGCATGGCGATAGCGTTGCGGCGCCCATGTTTTTTTGTCATGTGCATATTCGCGTGCATATAAGGAGTGACGGCGGCGCTGCTAGAATCGGCCTCTGCTGTAACCACACCTCAACATTCATGGGAAACCAATCATGCGGATTCCACTTCTTGCCATGGCACTGTCGAGCTGCCTCGTTGCCGGCGCCGCCCATGCCGTACTGACGCAAACAAGCTTTGCCGCAGACAGCTTCACTTTCACTGCCAACTGCGCTTATGACGCCTCGGGCACCGCATGCGGTGACCGGAGCGACTTCCATGAAGGCACCCGGGCGCACTGGTCGACCGGCGCCAGCGCCTCGATCGAGGATGCCCGCGGTTCGGCATGGACGCGGGCCGAAGCCGATACGGGCTCCTATCTACCCGTGCTGAAAGCCTATGCGTCGAGCAATCCCGCCTACGAGAGCGCGGGACCGTACGGCGGCACGTCCACGGTCGACGGCACGATCTGGGGAGTGCAAGGCTACCGCTACACGGGGTCGACACCGTTCAACCTGACGCTGACCGCCACGCTCGATTCGCAATTCTCGGGTGGTGCCGGCGGCGGAACGCAAAACCACTCGATGATGGCCATCAGCCTGTTCGACACGGCGAACTATGTCTTCGACTACGACCAGGCGGCAGCGACCTTCAGCGGCTGCCCGATGATCGCCACGGTACCCAGATGGGGTTGCGCGACGCTGCCCGATATCCTCGCCCGCGACCAGCAGTTCCTGTATGACACGGGCACGCTGACCGTGTCGCTCTCGACCATCCTCATGCCCGGCCAGAGCTTTTATGTGGGCGCGATGCTCGATGCGAACGTGTGCTGCGGCGGCACCGTCGATTCGTCGCACACGCTGCGAATGCAGTTCAACGATGCGACCCTGCTGGAAAGCTTCCCGGTGACCGTGGTACCGGAACCGCACACTTGGGCGATGATGCTGGGCGGTCTGGCGCTACTGGGCGCTTCGTTGCGGCGGCAGCGGCGCTGATCCATCGCGCATCAACCCTGCTGCGACGCCACCAGCGCGGCGCCCTCCCCCTCGCCGCTGCGCTGGATGCGCACGATGTGCAGCGCGTCGGCATTCTCGACCAGCACGCAGGCCTTGCCGGTGCGCTTGCAATGGTCCTGCACGCGCCAGTAGGCGCCGTGGCTCATGCACCCGGTCTGGCAGATCACCAGGTCGGCGGCGGCCAGGTCTTCTTCGAGGCCGGCCAGGTCGTCGGCGTGCGAGGCCAGTACGGGCGCGAATGCCTGCCGTACGTCGCGCTGCTGCAGTTCGTCCGACAGCTCGCGCACGCGCGCCTGCAGCGCTTCGACGTGCCGGGCCAGCGCCGCGCGCTTCGGCAAGCCTGGGATGGCGTGTTCCAGCGCGGCCTGGTCATCCTTCGCCCATGCCAGCGCGGTGTCCCGCTTGACCAGTTCGGCGCGGAGCCGCATCGCCTGCGCATCGAGCCGGGCGATTTCCAGCGCCTGCGCCCGGATCAATTCCGAGCAGCGCGCCTGTACCTCGCCATGGGTCCGCAACAATGCGGCGTGTTCCTGTAGCAGCTGGTCGAAGTTGTCGGCGGTTGCATGCATCTGTGATCCTTTTCTGAAGCCTGGCTCGAACGCCAAATACCATATTAAATGCGAATAATTCTCATTACAACAATAGGCATTATGGGAGCAAGGCTTTAAAGGACCCTTAACGGACCGGCAACCGGGCCGCTTACGGCTCAACTGCACAGCACATGCAGCGCGCCAGGCGGCAACCTGTCTAGGCAAACAGGGTCGCCGCCAAAATCGCCAGCGGCGCCAGCCAGCGCGGCCGCCACGCCAGCACGAACGCCACGGCGCCCCCGCCGGCGGACACCAGCAGCGCCCACAGCAGCGTGCCGAAGCCGGCGCCATGTGCGGCAACGCAAGGAGCCAGCGCGCCGGCCAGGAGGAGCGAGGCGGCCACGCGCAGCCTGCGCAACGCGCGCGGGCCGAGATACGGCGGCAGCTTGCCCGTCGCGTGCCAGTGCTCGCGCTGCGACAGGGCCAGCACGGCGCAGCCCAGGGCGCACATGGCGAAGGCTGCGAGAGTCGCCAGCAGTTCAGGCACTGGTCCCCTCCCCGGCCCGCGCACCGCTGGTATCACGGGTACCGTTGGTGCCCGTCGCGCCGTCGCTGCCACCAGTACTCTTGCTGCGATCCGTGCCGCTGCCCCGGCCGGCACCGATGCGGCGCGCCGCATGCCATGCGGCGCCGGCAAACGCGAGCAGCGCGAGGTCGACACCGGCCACCGCGTACCGGCCGTTCGCCAGCGTATGCAACAGGTGCTCGCCCGTCGTCAGCCAGTTCAGCAGCATGGCCACCAGCGCCAGCGCCGCGATGCCCAGCAACTGTTCGCGCCAGGCGGCCGTGCGCCGCAGCCAGGCATGCAGGAAGGCGATCGACCAGGTAGCGTAGAACGCGGCACGTTCCAGCGCGGCGCGGTCCCACTCCGGCAAACCGGCATCCGCCGGCAGCAGCCGGTTCGCGACCAGGTAAGCCAGCGTGGCCAGCACGAGACCCGTCATCCCGCCGACCGCCAGCATCTCCACCAGCCGCACGCCGCCCAGGCCATGGCGCGCATGCCGCTTGCGGCGTGACTCCAGCCAGAACAGGAAGCCGGTGGCGACCAGCACGCATCCTCCCAGCCCGCCGGCGAAGTACAGCGCGCGCAGCATGCCGTGGTCGAAGCGGGCGAAATGCACGCCGGAGAGCACGCGCTGCGCCGTCATCACCGGGCCGGCTTCGAAGCGGCGCACCAGGCGGCCGGTGGCGGCGTCGAAGTACAGCTGGTCCAGGTTCATCGTCACCTCGCGCGCATACGAGCGGCGGAACTCGATCACACCGACCGCATCGCCCGGCTGCCAGGCGCGCACGAAGTATGGCTGTTCGCCACCCCACAGACGTTCGGCCTCGCGCCGCATCGCGTCCAGCGAAGCCAGCGTGCCCGGCTCGCCGGTCTTCCTGCCGGCATGCCGCCCGTAGGCCTCGGCCATGAACGCGGACTTGGCCTTCGGCTTGGCGCCATAGGTGGCCACGTGTGCCTGGGGGAAGAACACCGTGATGAAGATCGCCAGCCCGGACAGGGCGAGCATGAAGTGGAACGGCAGCAGCAGTACGCCGGAGAGGTTGTGCAGGTCCAGCGCGCTGCGCGGCAGCCCCTTGCGCGGGCGGAACGTGAACAGCTGCGCAACCAGCCTGGCGTGGATGACGACACCCGAGACCAGCAGCACCAGCATCGCCATGCCGGCCAGGCCTACCAGCCACTTGCCGGTGTCGGCCCATGCCAGGTGCAGGCTGTAATGCAGCGGCACCAGGAAGCCGGAGGCGCCGTCCGTGCCCGGCTGCGGCAACAGCCGGTAGCGCACGGGGTCGAACAGCCGGGTATGCTCCTCGCCATCGGGCAGCCGGTAGCTGAACACCGCCACCGGCGTACGGGCGGTCGGCAGGTCGATGCGCCATTGCGTGGCGCCGGCCGGCACCAGGGGCAGCACCAGCCGGGCCGCGCGGTCCAGCGACAAGGGTGCCGGCCCCGCGGCAAGGCGCGTTTGCGGCATCATCCACTGGTCGATCTCGCCGCGGAACAGGATCAGCGTGCCGGTCCAGAGCACGGCGAACAGCACCGCGCCGAGCAGCATGCCGGCCCAGGTATGCAGCGGCGCCATCGACTTGCGGAACGTCGTCTCCATGGTCAGCCGAGGGTGATGCGCAACAGTGCGAACGTCGCGGCAGCGGCACCGGATACCAGCCACCAGGTGCTCACCCGCCGCAGCGAAAAGCCCCACAGCAGCAGGCCAAGGTAGAGCGGAAAGCCCAGCATCGCCATCAGCACCACCGCCTCGGACCGCGCCATGCCGGCCCTGGCCAGCAGCGCCGCGCCCAGCGTCACGGCCAGGGCAGTGCAGGCGTAGCCGCCGCCAACGATGGCGGCGGCCCGCAGCGCAATGCGCGCCACGGCAAGCGGGCCGTCAGAAACGGAGCGCATACCCCAGGCTCACCGTCCGGCCCCGGCCGGCGAAATAGCGCTTCGGCTCGACCAGCGCGCTTTGCGAGAAGTACGTGATGTACATCCGGTCGAAGACGTTGGCCACGGCGAAGCGCAACTCGCCCTTCGGCAGCTTCCAGTTCGCGCTGGCGTCGAGCAGCGTGTAGCCGTTGAACTTCATGGCCGGATCGTCGAAGCTCGCGCTGAACGCGTGCTGCGCCTGCACGAACGACGACAGCCGGCCGTTCCAGTCGGCCGTCCAGCTGGCGATCACGCGGTCCGGCGCCACGTTCAGGCCATCGAGCCTGGCGTCGAGCGTGCCGTCGGCGTTGCTGTCGTAGCGGCCGTTGGTGCGCGCATAGGCGATCCGCGCCCGGTGCGCCTTGTCGAAACGGTAGGCCGCGGCGGCGTCGAAGCCGTCGATGCGGGTCTTCTCGCGCGCCATCACGAACGCGCCGTTGACGGTGGCGACCCGGGCGCCCAGGTCCGAACGGGAGCGGAACCAGCTGGCGTCCAGGTCCCACGCGCCTTCGCGCACCCGCACGCCGGCTTCCGCGCTGCGGGTCAGGATCGGCTGCAGGTCGCGCATGCGCGCCACGCCGACACCCGGCGTATTGATCGAGCGGAGCACGCGGCCGATATCGGGCATGCCGAAGCCTTCCGAATAACTGGAAAACAGGCTGACCTGGCGTAGCGGCTTGAACACCAGGCCGGCGTTCCTCAGCGTTTCGTTGAAATCGAGCTTGCCGCCCTCGACGGCCACGCGGCGGAACGAGGCCAGCGTCGTATAGCTGTCGATGCGCACGTCGGAGCGCTCCCGGCGCACGCCCGCATGCAGCGCCAGCGCACCGGTAAGCTGCGCCTCGCCCTGCAGGAACAGCGACACGTTGCAAAATGTCGAGGGCGGCACGTAGGTGCGCCCGGTGCCGTACAGGTCCTGCTCGCCCTCGTCGTACAGCGTGTCGACACCGCCGGTCAGCTTCAGCCGTCCATCGAGCAGGCCGGCCTTCGTCAGCCCCACCTTGCTGCCGTATTTCGACGCCGTGATGCGCGACTGGTCGTACAGCGTGCCGGCCGGCGCGATCAGCGGATCCTGGAAGGTTGCCGAGTTGTCGGCACCGAACAGCCCTTCGAATTCCTGGTTGAACACCATCGCCGACAATTCCATGCCCGCAAGGTCGCCGTGCCGGTAGGTCAGCGCCGTGGTCCAGACATCGTTCCATGGCGGCGTGCCCGGCGGCTCTCCTTCCACCGAAAGCGTTGGAATGCCGCGCGCGCGGTCGCCCGCCACCGCCAGGTAGCCGGCCTTCGATTTCAGCCGGTAGCGGTTGACGGACAGCTGCAGGCGCTGGTCCGCATCGATGTCGTAGCCCAGCTTGGCCAGCACGTCGTAGGCGCGCGAATCCATCAGGTCGCCCTGGGTATTGTCGGTGCCGAGCGGCCGGCCCTGCCCGTCCAGGTGCAGGCCCTGGTCTTCGTAGCTGAGCGCGAACAGGTAGTCGAACGCTTCGCCGCGCCCTTCCAGCCGGTAGGCCACCTTGTAGTTTGTCGTGTCGGCGCCGATATCGGACGTCGGCAAGGTGGCCTGCACGTCGACGGACTGGCTCAGCGTGCCCCGGCCGGGCCGGCGCGTGACGATGTTGATGGTGCCGCCCGTGGCGCCCAGGCCATTGACGGCATTGGCGCCCTGGATCACCTCGATGCGCTCGACCAGCGCGTAGTCGATGGTGTGCGCTTCGCGCCCGGTCGGCCGTAGCGGGTTCGATTGCGGCACGCCGTCGACCAGGATCAGCGGCGTGCGCCCGCGCAGCGTTTCGGCACTGCCCGTCATCTTGCCGCGGCTGGGCGCGAACGATGGCAGCAGGCTGGCCAGCACGTCGGAGGAATTGCCGGAAATCGCCAGCTGCCGCGCGATGTCTTCCTTGCCGATGACGAGCACCGTTTGCGGCGCGTCGTCGGCGGTCAGGTGCGAGCGCGTGGCCGAGACGACAACGGTTTCGGTTTCGGATTCCGGTGCCGGCTGGGCGAAAGCGCCCTGTGCGGCGAGTGCCGCGAGCATCGCGGCGAAACGCCGGCGCGGCGGGAGGATTGACTGCATGCGGATCTTTCAGCGGTACGAGGCCAGGAAGGCGATTGTCGGCTGGCGCTGTTGCTGAAGGCTGGCTGGATCGGCGATCTTACCGCTGGCGATGCTTTTCAGTCAATCCCGGGCCTCAGGTATTGAGCGTGATGAACCCGCCATCGATCGGGTAATCGGTGCCCGTGATGAACGATGCTTCGTCGCTGCACAGGTACAGCGCCAGGGCCGCCACCTCGTCGGGCCGGGCCATGCGCCCGATCGGCTGCGTCTTAGACAGCTTCTCGAACATTTCCGCTTCCCGGCCCGGGTAGTTCTTCGCCAGGAAGCCATCGACGAACGGCGTGTGCACGCGGCCCGGCGAGATCGAGTTGCAGCGGATGCGGTCGGCCAGGTAATCCTTCGCCACCGACAGCGTCATCGCCATCACGGCGCCCTTGCCGGTCGAATAGGCGAAGCGGTCGGCCACGGCCACCCACGCGGCCACCGAGGCCATGTTGAGGATCACGCCGCCGCCGTTCTCGCGCAGCCGAGGGATGGCCGCGTGCAGGCAGTTGTAGACGCCCTTCACGTTCACGGCCATCACGCGGTCGAAGTCCGCCTCGGCGGTGGTGTCGGCCTTGCCGATATGGGCGATGCCGGCGTTGTTGACGAGGATGTCGAGCGGGCCGATGGCGGCGAAGGTGGCCAGCACGTCGGCCTGCGCGGCCACGTTGCAGGCGTGCGCGGTGGCCGAACCGCCATCGCGGCGGATCTCCTGCACCACCTCGCGGGCCGCGTCCTCGGCGACATCGAGCACGTGGACCGTTGCGCCCCGCGCCGCGAACAGCCTGGCGATGGCTTTGCCGATGCCGCTGCCGGCGCCCGTGATGACGGCTTTCTTGTCGTTCAGTTCAAACACGTTTCAACGCTCCGTTCGTAAGGGGAGGAACCGGCGCCGCGCTGCGTTCGTGGGCCAGCACCGTGCGGGCGAACCAGGCGACGACGAGGAAGCACACCAGCGGCACCGCATAGCCCAGCTGGATGCTGTGCGTGACGTCGCTGATGAAGCCGAATGCCAGCGGCAGCAGCGCGCCGCCGACGATGGCCATGATGATCAGGCTGCTGCCCATTTCCGTGCCGGCACCCGCATCCTTGATGCCGAGCGCGAAGATGGTGGGAAACATGATCGACATGAAGAACACGATGCCGATCACCGCCGCCACGCAGGCCATGCCGCTGGCGAACATCGTGACCACGCACAGCCCCGAGCAGATCAGCGCATACACCAGCAACAGCCGGGCCGGCGCCACGTATTTCATCGCGCACGTGCCGGCGAAGCGCCCGGCCACGAACGCCACGCCGCACCCCCAGCCCAGGTAATCGGCCGCGGCGATCTGCGACAGGCCGGCCGCGCTGGCGGCGAACAGGATGAAGAAGCTGAACACGCACACTTGCGCGCCCACGTAGAAGAACTGGGCGATGACGGCGCGCCGGATCGGCCCGTGCTGCCATGCCTGGCCGATGGCGCCGGCCACGCGCTCGTCCGGATCGGCCGCCTTGCGCTCCGGTTCCGGCAGCCGGATGAAGTAGAACACCACGGCGATGGCGAAGATCACCAAGCCCAGCACCAGGTAGGGTCCCTTGACGCTGGCCGCTTCGGCCGCCAGCGCGGCTTGCCGGGCGCCTTCCGTCATCGCCTGCAGCTGCTGGTCGGTCGCCCCCTCGACCAGGATCAGCCGCGCGCCGACGATCGGCGCCACCGCCGCGGCCAGGCCGTTGAACGATTGCGCCAGGTTCAGGCGCTGGGTGGACCGCTCGGGGCGGCCCAGCAGGGCGGCATAGGGATTGGCCGCCGTTTCCAGCAAGGTCAGGCCGCACGCGATGATGAACAGCGCCGCCAGGAAGACCACGTAGCGGTGCGTGTCGGCCGCCGGCAGGAACAGCAGCGAGCCGATGCCGAACAGCACCAGGCCGGCGATGATCGTGCACCGGTAGCCGGCCCGGCGGATCAGCAGGCCGGCCGGCAGCGCCATCACGAAGTAGGCGATGTAGACGGCCGAATCGACCAGCGCGGCCTGCAGCACCGTCAGGCTGAACGAACGCCGCAGGTGCGGGATCAGGATCGGATCGAGGTTATGCACGAAGCCCCACAGGAAGAACAGCGTGGTCAGCATCATGAAGGCGAACTTGTAGGAACGCCGGGCGGCCGGTACGGTCATGTCTAACGTCTCCAGTGGGGGCCGCGTACATTGCGCGGCCCTGTTCGGGTCAGAACAACTACCTTCAATCGGAAAGGAGCGCGCTCACGCGTCGATCAGTTCCTCGTTCCACGCATGCACGGTCTGCTGCTGCTCGCCCAGGCCGCTGATCCCCAGGCGCATCACGTCGCCGGGCTTCAGGTACACGGGATCGGGTTTCTGGCCCAGGCCCACGCCGGGCGGCGTGCCGGTGCTGATGATGTCGCCCGGATGCAGGGTCATGAAGCGGCTGATGTAGCTGACCAGCTGGGCCACCGTGAACACCATCGTGCGGGTGCTGCCCTGCTGGTAGCGCTTGCCGTTCACTTCCAGCCACAGGTCGAGATTTTGCGGGTCCGGCACTTCGTCGGCGGTGACCAGCCACGGGCCGACGGGGCCGAAAGTATCGCAGCCCTTGCCCTTGTCCCACTGGCCGCCCCGCTCCAGCTGGTATTCGCGTTCGGACAAGTCATTCACCACGCAATAGCCGGCCACGTAGTCGAGCGCCTCGCTTTCTTCCACGTAGCGCGCGCGGGTGCCGATGACGACGCCCAGTTCCACTTCCCAGTCGCTCTTGGCCGAATCGCGCGGCAGCACCACCGCGTCGTTGGCGCCGACGATCGCGCTGGTGGCCTTCATGAACAGCACCGGTTCGCTGGGCACCGCCATGCCCGATTCGGCCGCATGGTCGGAGTAGTTCAGGCCCACGCAAATGAGCTTGCCCGTATCGGCGACGATCGGCGCCAGGCGCGCCGGCGCACCGGCTGTCGCCACGGCGGGCAGCGTGCGCCAGTCGAGCGCTTTCAGGCGAGCCAGCGTTTCCTTGCCCAGGTGGGCCGACGTCAGGTCGGCGATGTGGCCAGACAGGTCGCGGATCCGGCCTTCCGGATCGAGCAGGCCGGGTTTCTCGTCGCCCTTCGGGCCGTGGCGCAGCAATTTCATGGGTTTCCTTTGCAGATTACTCGGGTGGTCGTTGAACAGGAGAATTCATATGAAGGGTCAGGCAGGCAGCGGCACGGGCGCGCGCGGGTCGATCAAGCCTTCGCGGGCCAGCGTGGCCCACAGCCCGGCTGGAATCGCCTGCGCGAACCAGGCGGCGTTCTGGCGCAGCTGCGCCGGGCTTTGCGCGCCGGGAATGCACGAGACCACGGCCGGATGGGCCATCGGGAATTGCAGCGCGGCGGCCTGCACCGGCACGCCGGCCTCGCGGCAGACGGCACCGATCGCCTCGACCCGGGCCAGGATGCCGGCCGGCGCGTCCTCGTAATTGAATTTTCGGTTGCCGGCCAGGATGCCGGAATTGAACGGTCCGCCGATCACGATCCCCACGCCCCGCTCCACGCAGCGGTCCAGCAGCGGTGCCAGCGACGCCTGTTCGAGCAGCGTATAGCGGCCCGCCAGCAGCGCGCAGTCCAGGTCGCACACCGCCATCGCATCGGCCACGGCTTCCCATTCGTTGACGCCGAGGCCGAACGCGTGGATGGCGCCCTCGTCGCGCAGCTTCACCAGCGCGCGGAAACCGCCGCCGTTCGTCAGCTGGTCCCAGTGGAAGCCATGCCGGGCGCCGTGCGTGACCCGGCCGATGTCGTGCACGTACAGGATGTCCACGCGGTCCAGGCCCAGGCGCTGCAGGCTGTGTTCGTGCGAGCGCAGGATGCCGTCGTAGGTATAGTCGAAACGGGGCCGGAACGGCAGCGGCGCGGCCCAGCCGCAGTCGCCGGGCCGCACCGAGCGGTCGGGGTCCATCAGCCGCCCGACCTTGGTGCTGATCACGTAGTCGCCGCGGGGCCGCCCCCGCAACGCCGCGCCCAGGCGATGTTCGGACAGCGTGAAACCGTAATACGGGGCCGTATCGAAATAGCGGATGCCCAGCTCCCAGGCGGTATCGACGATCGCCTGCGCGGCGGCGTCGTCGATCGCCTCGTACAGGCCGCCCAGCTGGGCGCAGCCGAGGCCCATGCAAGTCGCCGGGATGGCACCGCCCGAAGCGCGCCCGATGCCGCGCGTAGCATGAATATGCATCAGGCGGCCTTCAGCGGATAGCAGCCCGGCCCGGAAGGCTCGAACTGTTTATAGGTGAGGATGAATTCCTGGTGGCCCAGTGCCTCGGAACAGGTCTCCTCGCCGTTCGCCACCCGCGCCACCAGCTCGACGATCTCGCCGCCCACCTGCTGCAGCGAGGCCTGGCCGGCCAGGATGCGGCCGGCGTTGACATCCATGTCTTCGGCCAGCCGTTCATAGGTGGCGGGATTGGCGCACACCTTGATGACGGGGGCGATGGCCGAGCCGACCACCGAACCGCGGCCGGTGGTGAACAAGGTGATGTGCGCGCCGCACGACAGCAATTCCACGATCTCGGCATTATCCGAGATATTCGGGAAGCCAAAGCGCACTTCGCCGTCCGGCACCACGTCGAGCAGGTACAGGCCGCCCGTTGCCGGCTGGTCGCCCGGCTTCAGGATGCCGGCGATCGGCGACGCGCCGCTTTTCGCGTAGGCGCCGAGCGACTTCTCTTCCTGCGTCGTCAGGCCGCCGTCGGCGTTGCCGGGGGCGAAGCTGCCGTGGCCCAGCACCGTGTAGTAGCGCGCCGCCTTGTCCACGCAGCGCACGATCGCGTCGCCCAGTTCGGGCGTGGCGGCGCGCCGCTTCATGTGGAATTCGCAGCCCACCAGCTCACCCGTCTCCTCGAAGATGCAGGTGGCGCCGGCGCCCACCAGCTGGTCGAACGCCACGCCGACGGCGGGGTTGGCGGTGATGCCGCTGGTGCTGTCGGAGCCGCCGCAGATCGTGGCGACCACCAGTTCATCCATCCGCATCGGCACGCGCGGCTGCGCGGCCAGCGCTTCGAGCGCCCAGCGCACCCATTCCACGCCGTCGGCCACGCTGGTGCGCGTGCCGCGGTTTTCCTGGATCGTGATGGTGTGCACCGGCCGGCCGCTGGCCGCCACGGTTTCCTCCAGGCCGCGGCGGTTGAAGCTTTCGCAGCCCAGCGCCACGATCAGCGCGGCACCCACGTTCGGATGCGTGGCCAGGCGCTTCATCATGCGGTCGGCGTAGTCGTTCGGATAGCAGCCGGGGAAGCCGATCAGGTGCACCGGCTGGCCGTGGAAGGCATTCACCACCAGCCGCGCCACGTGGTGCGCGCATTCGACCGTGTAGATCACGGCCACGACGTTGCGGATGCCCTTGCGGCCATCGTCGCGCAGGTAGCCGGCCAGCGCCGGCGGCGAAACGGGATCGTTCATGATCAGTGGGTACTCCCGATGAAGGACTTGCTGTCGTCGGCCAGGGTATAGGTCGGAATGTTGTCGCTGGCGAGGTTGTGCGTGTGCAGGATCGCGCCCTGCGCGACCGGTGCCGTGACGGTGCCGATCAGCGCGCCGTAGCGCAGCACCTTGGCGCCCGGGGCCAGCGCCACGCGCGCCACCTTGTAGCCCAGCGGGACGGCTTCCGGCAGGGTGACGGGGATACCGTCGATGTCGACCACGTCGCCGGCGGCCAGCTGCATGCGGGCGATCAGGCAATTGTCCTCGGCGGACATCAGCAACAGCTGGGAAAACTGGGGGGGCGCCACCGGCGCCGGATCCTGGACCATCGCGGCCATCTCCATCAACACGGACACCATCCAATGTATTAAATATATTCAATACCGTCAACGGCTTTTTTGCGGATGGTTACAGCGCTCATCGACGTGATTGTTTGCGTAACCATTTTTACGACACTGTCGTGATCGTTGAGAAAAAACGTTTTACCAGAAACGCATTTTCATACGGCCTTATTGGTACGATTCCTTGAAACCAATTATGAAAAATACCACGGAGGAGACATGACCAGACCCATCCCGCACGCCCTCGCCTGCGCCATCCTGGCAATGCTGTGCGGCGCCACCGGTGCCCTCGCGAAGGACCGCACCATCGTCGTGGCGCCCGACGGCAGCGGCGATGTCCGCACGGTGCAGGAAGCCTTCGCGGCCGTGCCGGACAACAGCCCGGAACGCACCGTGATCCTGGTGAAACCGGGCGTGTACGATGGCCAGAAGATCCTGCGCAAGGAAAAGAAAAACGTTACCCTGCAAGGCGAGGCAGCGGCTACCACCATCCTGACCTGGCACGCCAACACGAACGAGGAGCAGCCACCTGGCACCGACTCGCGGCACAAGGGCACGGCCCTGGTCGTGCTGGCCGACGACTTCCGCGCCGACAGGCTGACCTTCCGGAACACCTCCGGCGACCATGGCCAGGCGCTGGCGCTGCGCATCGATGGCGACCGCGCCGTCGTCACGAACAGCCGCCTGATGGGCTGGCAGGACACGGTCATGCTGAACAACGGGCGGCACTACTTCCGCGACACCCATATCGAGGGCCGCGTGGATTTCATCTACGGCAGCGCCACGGCGGTCTTCGACCGGTGCGAGATCAAGAGCAGGAACGGCGGCTACGTGACGGCCGCCAGCACGCCGGCGGAGCGGCCGCACGGCTTCGTCTTCCTTGACAGCACACTGACCAGCGATCCGGCGCCGTGGGTGGACCCGGCCGGCAAGATCGACGCCAGGGCCCCTACCCCGCTGGCCTTCCTGGGCCGGCCGTGGCGCCCGCACGGCGCCGTGGCCTTCATCAATACCACGATGGGCGCCCACATCCGGCCCGAGGGCTGGCACAACTGGGGCAAGCCCGACAACGAGAAAACCGCGCGCTACGTGGAGTACAACAGCCGCGGCGACGGCGCCAACCCGGGCAAGCGGGTCGCCTGGTCGCGGCAGCTGAGCGAGACCGAAGCGCGCCAGTACACGGTGGCGAACATCCTCGGCGGCAGCGACGGGTGGCGGCCCCTGTAGTGCGCACGCTCTAGTGCGCCACGCGCCGCGACTGGCGGCGCGGTAGTCACTTCCCGACCCGGACCACCGGGCCGTTCCGTATCCATTCCAGACAATAGCGGCCCGCCAGGCCGCCGGCCCCGGCACGCCCGTGCGGGGTACCAATACCAACCGGAGGAGACCATGAATCGTACCGCCAGCCGTCCCAGCAAGACCAAGTTCGAAGTCAAGCGATCAACCCACGCCGTCTCGCTGGCTCTCCTGTCGCTGGCCGCCAGCCAGGCCGCGCTGGCCCAGCAATCGCCGGCCGGGTCCGGTGCGGCGGCCGACAACGGCCCGGTTCACCGGGTCGAGGTCGTGGCCACTCGGGCTTCGCAGCAGTCCGGCATCGAGCGCAAGAAAAACGCCGCCACCTCGATGGATTCGATCGTCGCCGAAGACGTGGGCTCGCTGCCCGACCGGAACGTGGGGGAAGCCATCTCCCGCATGGCGGGCATCGTGCTGGATCGCGGCGATTACGGCGAAGGCGTGACGGTCTCGGTGCGCGGCAACGGCGCCGACCTGACCCGCGTGGAACTCGATGGCCAGAGCGTGCAATCGGCCGGCGGTACCGATGCCGGCGCCACCGGTGGCCCGAACAGCCGCGGCACCGAGTTCCGCCAGCTGTCCGCTGACCTCATCAAGAGCGTCGACGTGGTGAAAGGCTCGACGGCGGACATGACGGAAGGCGCGCTGGGCGGCGGCATCGTCATCAAGACGCGTACCGGCCTGGACTTCAAGAAGCCGTTCGCCTCGCTGCGCCTGGGCGGCAGCCAGAATTCGCTCGACAAGAAATGGAAGCCGGACGCCAACCTGATCCTGGCGAACAAGTACCTGGACGGCCGGCTCGGCCTGATGCTGAACGCCTCGCACAGCACGCTGAACAACGAGGCCCACTCGATGCAGGTGTCGCAGACGGCCCAGCAGGGCTACTACCGCCTGCTTGACTTCGACGGCTCGCCGGAAAAGACCTATGCCTTCCTGCCCAGCACCGTGGCCAGCGACGACATGACGGCCACCACGCCGATCCTGCGCACGCCGATGGGCGGCAGCAATTGCCTGAACTCCGAATCGCCCCTCTCGCTGGTCACCAAGTCGGCCGGCGCGCAGACGAAACAGGATTGCCATAACCTGTTCCCCGACCTGTCGCCCGCGCAGCTGGCGCTGATACCCACCAACAGCCAGGGCCCGGCGCGGGCGCAGCGCGGCAACGAGCTGCTTACCTGCCTGAACCAGTGGAACGACTACACGCCATCGAACGTGCGCTACTTCATCAAGAAGGAACACGACCGCAAGGACAACCTGGACCTGCGTGGCGACTTCAAGGTGAACAACCGGCTCACCGTGTACGCCAAGGGCAGCTTCAACCGCCGCGAAACGCGCATCGAGCAGATGACCTACCAGCTCGGCCTCGTGAAGAATCCGAACCAGCTGCCCAACCCGCTGATCACGCCGGGCTACACGGGCGTGGTGTTCGCCGACGATGCCGCCAACAATATCCGCAACGCGGTACCCGGCTCCGGGTTCTTCCAGTACCCGGGCGGCTATTCCACGCGTTCCAACAACTATCCGATCCCGGGTGCCGTCACCAATATCGATCCCGCCTCGGTGCTGGTCGACTCCAGCCACCACCTGACGCGCTTCACGGTCTCCGATGGCCAGGCGATCCCGGACCAGACGCTGGAATTCGCCCGCACCATCAGCCGCTACCTGCAGACCGGCGGCACGTACCGCAACAACGGCCTGACCGCCGAATTCTTCTTCGCTGACGCCCGCTCGGACTTCCGCCGCGTGCAGCAGCGCATGAGCTACACGCTGAATACGGGGCCCACCACGTTCCAGCTCGATCCCAGCGGCCTGTGGGGCTTCGATTTCCCGGCCGGCGTCAACCAGGCCGACCCGGCCGGTTATGCGGCGCTGTTCCCGCGCACCGTCGGCGAGGCCAAGCTGGGCAACACCAACACGATCTACCGGCCGAACTATCCGGCCACCGTGCAGCCGCTGCGCACCACGGCGACCGGCATCCTGTGGCTGCCGCAGATCCGCGAAACGGGCGAGCGCACGGCCAAGCTGGACGTGACGTACATGACGCCGGACAGCATCCCGTTCTTCAAGCGCATCAAGGCCGGCTTCAACCTGCGCGACAGCTACAGCAACTCATGGGAAGGCGGCGCCGGCGACCGGACGGTCCGGGCGGCCCAGGGCACCTACGGCACCCCAGGCTACGTGCCCGGCATCTACCTGCCGCAGGCGCGCGTCGACAACCGTTTCGAAGGCTGCCAGAACACCGGCGCCTCGCTGGCGCCGGGCGGCGACGCCTGCCAGTACGGCATGAATCCACCGGGCGACCCGCGCTCGGGCCGCGACGGCACGCTGGTGCTGACGCCACAGGAATTCCAGAACATCATCGCGCAAACGCTGACCAAGCCGGCGACCGGCACCTCGTTCTTCCACGGTGCGAAGGACCGGCCGGCGATCCTGCCGCAGAACTGGATGGGCATCGACATCGCCAGGGCGGTCGAGCTGACCAACTTCGCCAACCGCAACTGGGATTGCGTGAAGACGTGCACGGCGACCGACGGCAAGGTGTACGAACAGCCTGTCAACAAGCTCAAGGAACGCATCGACGCGTTCTACCTGATGACCGACTTCGGCCTGGACCATGTGCCGTTCACCGGTCGCGAGCTGCCGTTCGGCCTGGAACTGGACGGCAACGTGGGCGTGCGCTACGTGCGCAGCCGCGTCAACGGCACCGGCACGATGACGTTCACCTCGTATTCGAAGACGGCGCTGTACGACCCGGAAGACCCGAGCAATTCGGCCGGCTACGTGCAATCGTCGATCGTGCAGAATACCTCGGTCGACGCCTCCACCACGGACGTGCTGCCCAGCCTGAACCTGGCCACGTGGCTGCGCCCGGACGAACTGGTGCTGCGCTACAGCGTGGCGAAGACGGTGGCGCGGCCGCCGATCCAGCAGTTGCTGCCGGCCAGTACCTGCATCTACGACGAGCGCGCGGCCGACCTGGATGCGGACGGCACGCAGCGCTGCAACGGCACGATCGGCAATCCGGCGCTGAAGGCGCGCAAGAACGTCAACCAGAACCTGTCGCTGGAGTACTACCCGAACCGCGACACGATGTTCAGCCTGGCCTACTTCACGCAGAAGGGCAAGGTGGGCCAGTTCATCACCGAGGGCGTCAGCGGCGGCCAGCTGTTCGCCGGCTCCGACCTGGTGGACCCGCAGACGGGGGTGAAGCTGTCCGACCTGCCGTTCAGCTACTCGACCTATGTGAACGGCCCCGTGTCGACCCGCAAGGGCGCGGAATTCAGCACCAAGACGGCGTTCACGTTCCTGCCCGGCTTCCTGGCCAACACCGGCTTCGATGCCAACTACACGAAGGTGAAGTCGAAGCACGTGAATGCCGCCATCGTCGACCTGCTGACCGGCACGCCGCTGCCGCCGGCGCGCGAATCGGAATCGCAGTACAACGTGGCGCTGTGGTACGACGATGGCCGGCTGTCGGCCCGCGTGGCGCTGCAGGGTGCCGCGGCCTGGTTCACCTGCATCTCACCGTGCGGCCAGACCCCGCGCGAACTGATCAACTACCCGGCGCAGGGCGTGAACGTGAACAACTCGACGCCGAAGATCTATTCGCCCGGCTCGCCGAACTTCAAGGATGCCACGCGCTTCATCGATGCCAAGATCGGCTGGAAGTGGCGCCCGGACGTGGAGTTCTTCCTGGAAGGCCGCAATATCGGCAATGCCACCACGTCGAACAGCCAGGCACACTACGCACCGCTCGGCGATGGCGTGCCGAACCTGCTGGACTACGCCTATGCCGGCCGCCGCATCATGGTCGGCGTGTCGTTCCGGACGCTGTAGGCACAAGGCGCGGCGGCGAACCGGCCGGCGCGACGGCGATGGCGCGTGCCGGTCACTGCGGCCGGGCGTGTACACTGCGCCCGGACCGGCCCTGCATCGCCAGGGGCGGTGACCGACGTCAACGACCGAGAGAGCGCCATGAAAATATCCAACTCCCTGCCCGCGTGGACGATCGCCGCGCCCGCCGCCGCGTGGCTGCTGCTGGCCGGCAAGGCCGCCGGCCTCGGCGACATGCTGGGCGGTACCTACATCGTGCTGCTGGCCGCCGGCCTGTTCGCCGGCGTGCTGGCCGCCGTGTTCCACGCGGAAGTGGTGGCGCACCGGATCGGCGAACCGTACGGCACGCTGGTGCTGGCGGTGGCGGTGACCTCGATCGAGGTCGCGCTGATCGTGTCGCTGATGATCGCCGGCGGCGAATCGACCACGGGGCTGGCGCGCGATACCGTGTATGCCGCGGTGATGCTGATCCTGAACGGCATGGTCGGCATCTGCCTGCTGGCGGGCGCGCGGCGCCATGGCGAGCAGCGCTTCACCCAGACCGGGGTGTCCGCGGCGCTGGCCACGCTGTCGGCGATCGCCGTGCTGACGATGGTGCTGCCGAACTACACCACCAGCACGCCGGGCCCCGTCTACAGCAGCAGCCAGCTGGTGTTCATCGCCGTCATTTCGCTGGTGTTGTACGGCACCTTCGTGCTGGTGCAGACCGTGCGGCACCGCGATTACTTCCTGCCCGAACTGGCCGCCGGCGACGAAGCGGTGCATGCGCCGCCGCCGCCGCTGAAGGTCACCTGGTGGAGCGGCGCGCTGCTGCTGGCCTGCCTGGGCAGCGTGGTGCTGCTGGCCAAGTCGCTGTCGCCGCCGCTGGAAGCGGCCGTGCTGGCGCTGGGCGCGCCGAAGGCGCTGGTCGGCATCATCATCGCCGCGGTGGTGCTGCTGCCCGAAGGGATCGCCGCATTCCAGGCGGCGCGCGCGAACCGGCTGCAAACGAGCCTGAACCTGGCGCTCGGTTCGGCCCTCGCCAGTATCGGCCTGACGATTCCGGCGGTGGCGATCGTGTCGCTGGTGAACGGCTGGACCCTGTCGCTGGGCATCGACACCAAGTCCACCGTGCTGCTGCTGCTGTCGATCATCGTGGCCACGCTGTCGCTCGGCAATGGCCGCACCACCATCATGCAGGGCATGGTGCACGTGGTGATCTTCGCCGTCTACCTGTTCATCACCATCGTGCCCTGAGCATCACCATCGTGCCCTGAGCATCACGGCCGCGCCGCGGGATCGGGGCTGGCGGGTACACGGGCCAGCTTGCGCAGCAGCCACGTCAAGCCATCGAACGGGCGCACCGGGATGGCCAGCCGCGCCTGTACGCCGCGCCCGGCCAGCACGCGCTCGGCGGCCATGAAGCCGGACTTCACGGCGCTTTCCATCGTGCATGGCAGGTGCGTGCGCACCCAGTCGCCGGCCAGCACCAGCCCCGGCACCGGGCTGCCGGTCGCCGGCCGCGCCGCCTCGAAGCCCGTGACCGGGCAGGGAATCGCCATCGGCACGCGGTGCACACGCGCATGCACCAGCCGTGCCTGCGCCGCAGCGGGAGCGCCCTCGGCCAGCTCGCGCAGCGTGGCCTGCACGATCTCGTCGTCGCCCAGGTGGTGCGCGCGGTGGCTGTGGATGATGTTCGAGCAGATCACCGTCGGCCGGCCCTGCCAGCCCGCGCGGATCTGGCGCAGGTCGTAGAAATCGTAGTTCAGGCGCTGCGGAGAGTACAGGTGCGACCAGAAGCGCTCGACGCCGAAGGCGCGGTCGAACCACAGGTAGACGCAGATGTACGGGCTCGGTTCGAACGCGGGCAGCTGGCCGAACGGCGCCAGCGTGCGCCACGCGGGCGGCACGATGTCCTTCAGCGCCGTCGGCGGCAGCGCGCTGACCACGTCGCCCGCCAGGCGCGTGCCATCGGCCAGCACGATGCCGTCGACGCGCTCGCCGCCGGTGAAGCCGGCCACCGGGGCACCGACGGACACCGAACCGCCGGCGGCCGTGATGATCCGCGTGGCCTGTTCGGCGTACAGCTCGGCCAGGCCCACGGCGCCAAAGCCGAAGTGCAAGCCACGGGCATTGCTCAGGAGCGCGTGGATGCGCATCAGCGATGCGGCCGAACAGCGTTCCAGCGGCACGTTGGTCACCACCATCGCGGCGAAGCGCCACCACCAGTCGATCATGCGCTCGCTGACACCCTTGTCCCTCAGGTAGTGCTCGGCGCTGATGCCGTCGAGCCGCGCCACGTCGGCCTCGTGGAACAGCATGCCGCTCCAGCCCACCCGCGCCATCGACAGGTTGTCCAGCATCGTGAGGCCGGGCGCCGGCAGCGCGCTGGGCACCAGGCTCAGTGGCGGCGGCAGCGGCGCGTGCCGCAGGTGCACGGGCCGCGGCTTGCTGGACAGTGCCAGCACCTTGCCCGGTTGCCAGGTGACCAGGTGCTCGGTGCCGAGGCGCCGCAGGAACGCCAGCATGTTGTGGTACTCGGAATGGACGATGTGCGGGCCGATGTCCACCGTGTCGCCGGTGGTTTCGTCCTGCCAGCTCGATGCGCGCCCGCCCAGCCGTCCGGCCGCCTCGAACACATGGCAGCGCAAGCCATGGTCGGCCAGCGCGACGCCGCACGCCAGCCCGGCCAGCCCACCGCCGATGATCAATACGTCTCCAGCCACTCTGCCCCCTTTTCCCAGACGGGGCCGATGATAGGCGAGCGCCGCGGCGCCGGATGTGCGGCCGCGTACAAACAGGACACACCGGCGGGACACACGGGAGGAGACGCCGGGCAACGGCACCCGGCGGGTACTGATGAATTTGCCAAGTTAACCGTGCAACGCTTGTTTTTTTTACATGGTAATCTTTCCACGTCGGGCGGCATCCGGAGTCGCAAGCGACAACGCAGGGCGACCTGCATGATTTTCAGTTTCCTGGTTGATTCCTTCAATAATTCATTAAATAATTCGAGTGAGCGTGATGACAAAGAACGTAGCTATTGTCGGGGCAGGCTTCTCCGGCGCGGTAATCGCGCACCAGCTCGCGAAAGCGGGCTACCAAGTCGAAGTGTTCGAATCACGATCCCATATCGCGGGCAATTGCCATTCCGAGCGCGATGCAGAAACCAATGTGCTGGTCCACGTGTACGGGCCGCATATCTTCCACACCGATAACGAGCGGGTGTGGAAATTCGTCAACGAGTTTTCCCAGTTCATGCCATACGTGAACCGCGTGAAGGCGATCACGAACAACCGTGTCTTCACGCTGCCGATCAACCTGCTGACGATCAACCAGTTCTTCGACAAGACGTTCCGGCCGGCCGAAGCGCAGGAATTCCTGGCCTCGCTGGGCGACAAGACCATCGAGAACCCGGTCACCTTCGAAGACCAGGCGCTGCGCTTCGTGGGCAGGGAACTGTATGAAGCGTTCTTCAAGACCTATACCGTCAAGCAGTGGGGCCTGCAGCCGACCGAGCTGCCGGCCAGCATCCTGAAGCGGCTGCCGGTACGCTTCAACTACGACGACAACTATTTCAGCCACAAGTACCAGGGCATGCCGAAGGATGGCTACACGGCCATCGTTGAAAAGATCCTCGACGTGCCGGGCATCACCATGCACCTGAACACGGCCTTCAACCCGGACCAGAAAGGCGACTACGACCACGTGTTCTACAGCGGCCCGATCGACGCCTGGTTCGGCCATCGCGAAGGCCGCCTGCCCTACCGCACGCTGGACTTCGAAGTGCACCGCGACAAGGGCGACTACCAGGGCAACGCGGTGATCAACTATTGCGACAATGCCCAGCGCTACACGCGCATCACGGAGCACAAGCATTTCTCGCCGTGGGAACAGCACGAAGGAACCGTCTGCTACTTCGAGTACAGCCGGCAGTGCGAGGAAAAGGATACGCCGTACTACCCGATCCGCCTGGCGCGCGACAAGGTGCAGCTGGAGAAGTACGTGCGGCTGGCGAACGAGGAACCCAACGTGACCTTCATCGGCCGCCTGGGCACCTACCGCTACCTCGACATGGACGTGACGATCGACGAGGCGCTGAAGACAGCCGACAAGTTCCTCGAATGCGCGTCCGACAAGGCGCAGATGCCGGCGTTCGTCATCAATCCGCTGGGCTGACGACCGGGCTGACGACCGGGCTGAAGACCGGGCTGACAATCCAGCCGTTTCGATCGATGGCGGCGGCTGGCCTCATGATGAGGCCAGCCGCCGCTTGCCTTTGGGCGCATGCGCGCGACGCGCGTTGTTCCCGCCAACCGGCCAGCGAAAGAAGGTCCCCGTGACAATCCGCGAGAATGTGCGCGGCCCGCATCCGCCACAATCACGGGTCCACCCGACCGGATCCGCCGATGACCACGTTCGCCGAACTGCACGCCCGCCTTGCCGGCCCCGCCCCCGACCATGAACGCTTCACCGGCCCGCCGCTCGACCTGGAAGGATTGACGCCGGATGAACTGGGCAGGCTTTGGCCCCTGCTGCAGCAGGCCGTGCAGGTGCGGGACGGCGATCCGGCCCGCCGCCAGCAGGCGCTGGACATACTGGAGCGGGCACGCAAGCTTGGCCTGGTGCCGCACCTGGACACCGCCCTGCTGTGCGCCACGCTGCGCGTCATCCCGCCGCGCGACAGGAGCACGCCAGCGACCTGCGACACCGATTTCCACTGGCTCGTCATGCAGGCGGGTTACCTTGCCGTTGCACCCGCGTCCGCCGAGGAAGCGGCCATGCTGGAGGCGCAGCTTGCGCACATGCTGCCGCCTGTCGAATACTGGCCTCGCCTGCGCTATGGCATCCTGGCGATGGCGCGCGTTGCCGGAGCGCGCCGTCTCGCCGCCCGCCTGCTGGACAGCATGCGCGAGCATTACAACGATGGCCTGCCGGCCCGGGAACTGGCCGTGCTGGCCCGGGCGGCACCCGCGGCCCTGATGACACTGGCAGGCGGCGGCCCGTTCTGGTATCGCGGTGGCGACGAGGAAGGCCGGGCCCACCCGTCGGAAGCCATGGTTGGCGATCCGGCCTATGCGGCATTCGCGCGCGCGGTGCTGGAAGAAGCGGCACAGGTGCTGGAACGGATGCACGCCGGCGAACTCCCCTACAAGGCCGACTACTACGATTCGGACGACGGCCACGTGCTGGCCCTCGCCGCGCGGGTGGGCGCGCTGGGCGACGAGCCCTGGTACCGCGCCGTCATCGGCCGGCTGCTGCCGCTCGCCTGCGTGGCCCCCACGGCCGCGCGCAGCGCGCCCTCGCAGGCCTTGACCATCGCATTGGGTTACCTGACCGAGGCGGTGCCGACGCCCGAAGGCGTGGCTGCCCTGCGCGCGGCCCTGAAAGTGGTGCGCCATGCCGGGCTGGAAAAAAAACTGGCGCGCCACCTGAAACCGGCGGAACGCCGGCTGGCGACCAGGCCGGAAATCGCGCTGCGGCTGACCGGGCTGGAACCGAAGCAGCAGCGTGCCATGCTGGCCGCGCTGCTGGAAGCATGTTTCAGCCGCCCGGTCGAGCTGCCATATCGCGAGTGGCGCGAACGCCTGCTCGGCACCGACGCCGCGGCAGCCTTCGCCAGGACACTGGTCTGGCGCACTGCCGCATCCTTCATGCTCGACGAGAACGACCAGCCGGTCGATGTGCTGGGCCAGGCCGTTCGGATCGCCGGGGATGCCGGCGTCGTGCTCTGGCATCCCGTGGAAGCAGCCGCCGAAGAGCGCGATGCGTGGCGCACGCACCTGCTGCGGCGCGAACTGCGCCAGCCGTTGCGCCAGGTGTTCAGGGAATGCTACGTGCCGCCGCCGGACGCCGATCCGGGCGATGTCTTTCGCGGCTATGAACTGGACGGCCGGCGCTTGATCGGCATGGCAGGGCGCGATGGCTGGCGCCTGGAATATGAGGGCATGGTGCGCCAGTTCGGCGACATCCGGGCAGTGTTCGGCATCGGCCGGCTGTACCCGGGCTATGCTGGCATCGTCCCCAGCGGACCGATCGCTTTCCTGCGCGGTGCGCAGCAGGTGGCGGCCCGCGACGTACCGCCCCGCGTGTATTCGGAAACCTGCCGCGCCGTCGACCTGCTGGTCAGCGTCTCCGCCATCGCGCTGGAGACGGACGACGGCCAGTCGACCTGGGACGAGCGCACCCGGCGCCTGTTCCTGCTGCGCGACCAGGCCGGCATCGATGGCATGCGGCGGCAGGTGCTGGAGCGCGTGCTGTCCGCCCAGGTGGCGGCGGGCACGGTGTCGGTGCAGGGTTTTCATGTGCACGTGGGCGATGCCAGGGTCAGCCTGCGCACCGGCAAGGTCTGGCGCGACGGCGCGCAGGTCGAGCTGTCGGTGAAACCGGCGAAGAAACGGCTCGGCGCCGTCCCCTGGCTGCCGTATGACGAAGCGTTGCTGGAGCGGGTGGTGCACAGCGTCGGCGCACTGCTGGACGGCGCAGGCAGCCGCTAGCGAAGGCTCCCGCCTATGCCACTGCCGGCCGCGGTGGCGCACCGCCGCCCGGCCGGCTTGCGTCGATATACTTAGGATGCTAAACTTTCGCATCCTAATCGAACGCCGCCGCCATGACGCAACTCGACAAGACCCTGATGTCCCTCACCCATACGCTGATCCACGCGGCGCGCGCCTACAAGGCGGCCGCGGACCGGGTGGCCGGCACCTTCGCGCTGTCGCACGCCAGCGGCTGGCCGGTGGTGATGATCGCCCGCCTCGGCGATGGCGTGCGGCCGGGTACGGTGGCCGAGGCGCTCGGCGTCGAACCGCCGTCGCTGGTCCGCATCATCGACCAGCTGGTCGCAGCCGGCCTCGTCACGCGGCAGGACGATCCGGCCGACCGGCGCGCGAAAACGCTGCACCTCACGGCCGAGGGCCGCCACTGCGCCGCGCAGCTGGAGGAATTGCTGCTGCCGTTCCGCCGCGAGCTGTTCGACGGATTGCCGCAAGCCGACGTCGAAGCCTGCGTGCGCGTGCTGGCGCACCTCGATTCCGCCCTGGCGGTCCGCGCGAAGGGCTGAACGCCGATGCTGCTGAAACTGGCACAGCCGCGCGAGCTGCTGTTCTCCGCCAAGTGCTTCACGGCGTCGATGCTGGCGCTGTACGTGTCGATGGCGGCCGGCCTGCCCCGCCCGTTCTGGGCCATGATGACGGCCTACATCGTCGCCAGCCCGCTGGCAGGCGCCGTGCGCTCGAAGGCGCTGTTCCGCGTGTGCGGCACGCTGGTCGGCTCGGCGGCAACGGTGGCCCTGGTGCCGAACCTGGCCAATGCGCCGGAGCTGCTGTCGCTGGCGCTGGCGTGCTGGGTGGCGGCGTGCCTGTACGTGTCGCTGCTCGACCGCACGCCGCGTTCCTACATCTTCATGCTGGCCGGCTACACGGCCGGCCTGATCGGCTTTCCCTCGGTGGCCGATCCCGCCACCGTGTTCGATACGGCGCTGGCCCGCGTCGAGGAAATCGGCGTCGGCATCCTGTCCGCCACGCTGGTCCACTCGCTGGTATTCCCGCAGGGTGTCGGCCCCGCGCTGCTGGCCCGCCTGGACCGCGCGATCGGCGATGCCCGGCGCTGGACGCTCGACGTGCTCTACGCTGATGCAATCCAGTCCGGCATGCCGCCCGCCGGATCGTTGCCGGCCAATTCTCCGAGCTCCGCCGGCAACCGGGATACCCATGTGCGCCTGGCGCTGGCGGCCGAGATCAGCGACATGCGCGTGATGTCCACCCACCTGCCGTTCGATACCTCGCACCTGCGCTGGACCGGCGCGATGGTGCATGCGCTGCATGACCGCCTGGCTGTGATGGTGCCGCTGCTGCTGGCCGTCGAGGACCGGCTGCAGGCGCTGGCGGCGACCGGACCGGTGGAACCGGTGTGGCAGGCGATGCTGGACGACGTGGCCGAATGGATCGCCGAAGGCCGGAGCGCAAACCCGGCGCGCGCGGCGGCCTTGCGGGCGCGGCTCGATGCGCTGGCGCCGCAACTCGGGCCCGATGCCGCGTGGCGCACGATCCTCCAGCTGAACCTGGCGCAGCGGCTGGCGGCGCTCGTCACGGCCTGCGAGGAAAGCCTGGAACTGCGCGACAGCATCGACGCCGTGATGCATGGCGCGGCGCCGGCCAGCCCGCCGCACCTGAAACCTTCGTTGCTGCATCGCGACCACGGCATGGCGCTGCGCTCGGCGCTGGCGGCGGCGATCGCGATCCTGGCCTGCTGCGCCTTCTGGATCATGACCGGCTGGCCGGCCGGCGCCGCCGCCCCGATGCTGGCCGGCGTGGCCTGCTGCTTCTTCGCGACGATGGACGACCCGGTCCCGGCCATCACCGGCTTCGTCAAGTACACGCTGTGGTCGGTGCCGGTATCGGCGTTCTACATCCTTGTCGTGCTGCCGGCGGTGCACAGCTATGAAATGCTGGTACTGGCGCTGGCGCCCGCTTTCCTGCTGCTGGGCGTGTACATGGCGCGCCCTGCCACCTACGGCAATGCGCTGACATTCGTGATCGGCATCGCCAGCACCCTGGCGCTGCAGGACACCAACCAGCTCGACATGGCATCGTTCGCCAACGGCTTGCTGGCGCAACTGGCCGGCTACATCGCCGCGGCGGTGGTCACGCGCGCGATCCGCACCGTGGATGCGCCGTGGATGGCACGCCGCATGCTGGCCCGCGCCCGCGCGGAGCTGGTGCAGATGGCCCGGGCACCGCGCGCGCCGGCGCTGCTGGAAGTCTCGGCGCGCGTGGTCGACCGGGTGGCGCTGCTGATGCCCCGCCTGGCGCTGGCGAAAGCGGCGCCGGAAGTGCGTGCCGCCGCGCTGGAAAACATCCGCGAACTGCGCGTGGGCCTGCACATCGCCCAGTTGCGTGGCCTGGCGCCGCAGCTGGAACCGCGCGGCGTGCCGCTGGCCGCGCTGCTGGAGCGGCTGGCCGCTCATTTCAGCGGCGTGCGCGCGGCGGAGCTCTCGAACAGTCCCGCGTCGCCTTCCGGCCAGGGCTTGCTGGCGCAGCTCGATGGCACGCTACGCGGCGTCTGCCGGTCGGCCGGTGGCGACGGCGGCAAGGACTGGGCCACGGCGGCGGCGGCGCTGGCCAGCATGCGGCGCGACCTGTTCCCGCGCGCCGCACCTTACGAACCCACTCCCGAGATCTCCCGATGAGCGCTGAAATCAGCCTGCACGGCCTGTACGTGCCCACCCTGCTCCTGCTGGCGCTGGCCGCGCTGGCCGGCACCCGCGTGCTCGGCAAGCTGCTGCTGCGGCTGGGCTTCTACCGGCTGGTGTGGCATCCCGCCCTGTTCGACTGCGCGCTGTTCGGCATTCTCCTGGGCGGCCTATCCATCCTGGCAACCCGCTTCGGCTATTGAAACACCCTGATCATGGCAACTGACTCGACCTTCAAAGCCCCGGCGCTGGCCGTGGCGCGCTTTCTCGTGACACTGGCCGCGCTGGCGGCCGCCGGCGCCCTCGGCTGGCGCCTGTGGCAGCACTACGAGGTGGAACCCTGGACGCGCGATGGCCGCGTGAAGGCCGACGTGGTGCAGGTGGCGCCGGACGTCACCGGCCAGGTCACGAAAGTGCTGGTGCGCGACAACCAGCAGGTGAAGGCGGGCGACGTGCTGTTCGAGATCGACGGCGCGCGCTTCGCGCTGGCCCTGCGGCAGGCCGAGGCCGCGGTGCAGGCGCAGCGGGTGGCCCTCGACCAGGCAGCCAGGGATGCACGGCGCAACGCCGGGCTGGGCGACCTGGTGGCGCAGGAAGTGCGCGAGCAGTCATCGGCCAGGGTCGACGAATTGCGCGCCGCCCTGGGCCAGGCCATCGTCGGCCGCGACGTGGCGAAACTGAACCTGGAACGCACCCGCGTGGTCTCCACCGTGAACGGCACCGTCACGAACCTGGACTTGCAGGCCGGCGGCTACGTAACGGCCGGCCACGCCGTGATGGCGCTGATCGACCGCGATTCGTACTACGTGGAAGGCTATTTCGAGGAAACCAAGCTGGACGCGATCGGCATCGGCGACCCGGTGCTGGTGACGCCGATGGGAGCGGCACAGGTCTTGCACGGCCATGTGGAGAGTTTCGCCGGCGGAATCGCGGACCGCGAGCGCAGCACGTCGGCCAACCTGCTCTCGAACGTGAACCCCACGTTCAACTGGGTGCGCCTGGCGCAGCGCATCCCCGTGCGCGTGAAGCTCGATGCGCTGCCGGCCGGCGTCCGCCTGGTGGCCGGGCAGGCCGTGACGGTCGATGTTCGAGCAGCCCATGCCGCCGTCCCGGTTCCAGCGCCCGCCACGGCGCGGCCGGCTGTCGCCGGCGGCAATCCCGCCAGGCGTTCGTGAGGAGGCCGCCATGCGCCGATTGATCCGCCTGCCGCTGTACGCGTCGCTGGCCGTGCTCGCCGCTTGCGGCACCGTTGGCCCCGACTACCGTGTCCCCGAAGAGGCGGCGATACAGCGGCCCGCGGCCGCCGCGCCGTTCGCCAGCGCCGATGAACCGGCATTGCGCAGCGAACCGCTGCCGCCCCACTGGTGGCGGCTGTATCGAGACGCTTCGCTCGATGCGCTGGTGGGCAAGGCGTTCGCCGCCAATACCGAGCTGCGCGTGGCGGCCGCGAACCTGGCGCGTGCCCGCGCGGTGCAGCAGGAGGCAGCAGGTGCCGCCGACCCGGTCATCGGTGCGACCGGCGCGCCGGCCTATGGCCGCGCCTCGGCGGCGGCAAAGGGCCTGCCGCAGCCGCTGGCGGATGGCTACAGCCACGACGCGGGCATCAGCGTGTCGTACCAGCTCGATTTGTTCGGCAAGATCCGGCGCGGCGTCGAAGCGGCCGGCGCGGACAGCGCGGCGGCCGAAGCGGCGCTCGACCTGGCGCGCGTCACCGTGGCGGCGGACACGGCCCGCGCCTATGTCGATGCCTGCGGCGCGCGCCACCAGCTCGACGTGGCGCGCCGGTCCGTCGAACTGCAGCAGCGTTTCGTGGAAATGACCGGGCGGCGCATCCGTGCCGGGCGCGGCACCGCGCTCGACGACGCCCGCGCCCAGCTGGAACAATTGCGCGCGGCGATCCCGCCGCTGCTGGCGCAAGGCCGTACCGCGCGGTTCCGCTGGCCGCGCTGACCGGCCGCGCGCCCACCGAGATGGCGGACAGCGAGATCGCCTGCGCCGCCGTGCCACGGCTGGCGCAGCCGGTACCGGTGGGCGATGGCGCCGCCCTGCTGCGCCGCCGCCCGGACCTGCGCGGTGCCGAACGCAGCCTGGCCGCCGCCACGGCACGTATCGGCGTTGCCGCCAGCGAGCTGTATCCCAGCGTGAGCCTGGGGCTGTCGGCCGGCAGCACCGGCGCACTGGACCGGCTCGGCGCCGGCAATGCCCTGCGCTGGAGCCTGGGCCCGCTGGTGTCGTGGACGCTGCCGACGCGTGCCGGCCATGCCCGGGTGGCCGAAGCGGAAAGTGCGACGGCGGCCGCGCTGGCGCGCTTCGACGGCCTGGTGCTGAACGCGCTGCGCGAAACGGAAACCGCGATGACCGTGTATGCCCGCGAGCTCGATCGCAATGCCGCGCTGCGGGCCGCGCAGGAGCAAAGCGCGCTGGCGGCGTGGCAGTCGCACCGGCTGTACGAGGCCGGCAAGATCGATTTCCTGGCCGTGCTGGACGCCGACCGCACGCTGGCCGCCGGCGACAGCGCGCTGGCCGCCTCCGATGCGCAGGTCGCCGCCGACCAGGTGGCGCTGTTCCTGGCCCTGGGCGGCGGCTGGGAACAGCCCGGCGGCTGAGCGGAATCGCCGTTCGCCACGTGCCGATGGCCCGTACTGCTCAGCGGGGCTGGCGCAGTTCGCAAAAGCAGGCGAAAATGCGGTTCGCTCAGTGTTTCTGGGTTGCGGGCGACATGCCACGCAGCCGCAGCGCCCAAAAAAAAGCGGCGGCCGGGAAACCGGACCACCGCGAAGGGAAGCGCGCCATGGGGCAGGCGCTGTCGAAACACTGTGCGAGCTGTCTCGCCACGGCAAGTGTAGAACGTCTGCCTGGAATATATAAGTCGAACTAATTTGAACGTTGGTTCGGGAAATGCGAAGCGTTCGCATTTGTTGCCACCTCGTTTCGCCATCCCGGCCGCACCTGGCTGATCGTCTCCCCCATCAATGATCCGCTGTCGGTGTTGTAGCGCCGCGCTCGCGGGCAAAAAAAGGGGCGCTGTTCACGTTGCATAGCCTTGCCGTTGGTCACGGAACTTTCTTGCATGCCGGGCGCGACAATGAGCCGACGACCCTAGGCTGGCGCCACGGCAATGCGTAACCATTGCCGCGGTGTCGTCAACACGGCGGCATCGAGCACACGTAGCCAGCCGGTGTAATTGGCCAGGTAGCGGCTCGCCACGCCATTGAACCGCCGCAGCCAGGTCTTGAAGCGGCCATGCCATCCGTTGACACCCTGGATATGCAGTGCGCCGCGCGCACGAATGCCGGCACGCACATTGATCGCTTCGTGCGTGATGCCGGCCTGCTTCGCGAATGCCTGGTATGCCTTGGCGGCATCGGTCACGAGCAGCACATCGGGCGCCAGCACAGGCTTCAGGTGCTTCATCAACTGGCCGGCGCTGACCGGGCCGCGGCCCGTGACGAAGTCACACGTTTGCCGGTTGCGGTCACGAGCCACGAGGATGCAGTCCAGCTCGCTGCTGATGCCGCGCCGGCTGGCCATGCCGCCGCGTTTGCGCGGCAGGCGGTCCAGGTGGCGCGAGCCTTTTTGTGATTCGAGATGATAAGTCTCATCGGCTTCGACGATGCCGGACAGCTGCGGACGGGGTGCACGGAGCAAAGCGGCGATAAAACGGTGGCGCCATCGAAAGCTGGTCGACTTGGCCACCGCCACTCGGCTGGCCGCAGAACGCACGGGGATCGACTCGATCATGCATTGCAGGTAGTGCAGCCACTTGTCGCGCAGGCGCAGCCGGGCAAGCGGTGTGCCGGTCAAGGCGTTGAAGCTGCGTCGGCACGCCACGCAGCGATAGCGCTGCAAGCTACTGGCTTGTCCACAACGGTGGGACCGCTGGCATCCGCAATGGGGACATGGCGGCCTCCCGGCGGCTTCCTCGATCAAGTGATGGCACTGGCCTGGCTGCTCGACGCTGGCCAGAAAACCCTGCAGCAACGTGACCTGATCTTCCGAAAGCGGTTGCCGCATCAACGCTTCGATCAGTACTCCAACCTCCGCCGTGCCCATGTCGCCTCCTGATATACATGAAGTATCTCAACAGGAAGTCAGACGGTGATTCCGGCGGGAAGTTCCCCTGATTATCGCGCACAGCGCCAAAAAAGGCGCTGTTCGCGTTGCATAGCCTTGCCGTTGGTCACGGAACTTTCTTGCATGCCGGGCGCGACAATGAGCCGACGACCCTAGGCTGGCGCCACGGCAATGCGTAACCATTGCCGCGGTGTCGTCAACACGGCGGCATCGAGCACACGTAGCCAGCCGGTGTAATTGGCCAGGTAGCGGCTCGCCACGCCATTGAACCGCCGCAGCCAGGTCTTGAAGCGGCCATGCCATCCGTTGACACCCTGGATATGCAGTGCGCCGCGCGCACGAATGCCGGCACGCACATTGATCGCTTCGTGCGTGATGCCGGCCTGCTTCGCGAATGCCTGGTATGCCTTGGCGGCATCGGTCACGAGCAGCACATCGGGCGCCAGCACAGGCTTCAGGTGCTTCATCAACTGGCCGGCGCTGACCGGGCCGCGGCCCGTGACGAAGTCACACGTTTGCCGGTTGCGGTCACGAGCCACGAGGATGCAGTCCAGCTCGCTGCTGATGCCGCGCCGGCTGGCCTTCCCGCCGCGTTTGCGGGGCGGGCGGTCCAGGTGGCGCGAGCCCTTCTGTGATTCCAGATGGTAGGTTTCATCGGCCTCGACGATGCCAGACAGCTGCGGACGGGGCGCCCGGAGAATGGCGGCCACAAAACGGTGGCGCCATCGAAAGCTGGTCGACTTGGCCACCGCCACGCGCTTGGCTGCCGAGCGCACAGGGGTCGACTCGATCAGGCATTGCAGGTATCGCAGCCATTTGTCGCGCAGGCGCAGACGGGCAAGGGGTGTGCCGGTCAAGGCATTGAAGCTGCGCCGGCACATCACGCAGCGATAGCGCTGCAAGCCGCTGGCCTGTCCGCAACGGTGGGACCGCTGGCCTCCGCAATGGGGACATGGCGGCCTCCCGGCGGCTTCCTCGATCAAGTGATGGCACTGGCCTGGCTGCTCGACGCTGGCCAGAAAACCCTGCAGCAACGTGACCTGATCTTCCGAAAGCGGTTGCCGCATCAACGCTTCGATCAGTACTCCAACCTCCGCCGTGCCGATGTCGCCTCCTGATATACATGAAGTATCTCAACAGGAAGTCAGACGGTGATTCCGGCGGGAAGTTCCCCTGATTATCGCGCACAGCGCCAAAAAAAATGCCGGCGCTGAGGCCGGCAAAATTCCAATTCTTGGGAAATTGGAGGAGACAGGTGCATCATGCCACCCGGCGCTCCGGTCAGGCCAATTTATATTGGCCATACCAATTATCACGAAATCAGATATCTCTCGGGAAATGCTCATGCGGCGCGCGCATGATCGGCGCCGATGGCCGGCAGCGTCACCGTGAAGGTGCTGCCCTGCCCCAGCCCGGCGCTGGATGCGGCCACCGTGCCGCCGTGCAGCTGCACCAGGCTCTGCACCAGCGCGAGGCCGATGCCCAGGCCGCCCTGCGAACGGTCCGGCGTGCGCTCGGCCTGGGTAAACAGCTCGAACACGTGGGGCAGCACATGGGCGGCAATGCCGACGCCGTTGTCGCGCACGGCGATCGTCACGCTGCCCGCCGCCGCCGCGACCGACACGCCGATGCTGCCGCCCGGCGGCGTGTACTTGGCGGCATTGTTCAACAGGTTGGTGACGATCTGCACGAGGCGCACGCGGTCGCCCTTCACCAGCGGCAGCGCGCTGTCCGCGTCCACGGCCAGGGCATGGCCGCGCGCATCGACCAGCGGCCTGACCTGTTCGATGGCGCTGGCCAGCACGGAAGGCAGGTCGACCGTTCCCAGGTCCAGTTCGACCAGCCCGCGCGTGACGCGCGATACGTCGAGCAGGTCGTCGACCAGGCTGGTCATGTGCCGCACCTGCCGCACGATCACTTCGCTCGTCCTTTGCGCACTCGCCGCATCGAGCCGCCCCAGCGACAGCAGGTGCGCGGCGGTGCTGATCGGCGCCAGCGGATTGCGCAGCTCATGCGCCAGCATGGCCAGGAACTCGTCCTTGCGCCGCGACTGCGTGCGCAATTCCTCCTCGCCGGTCTTCTTGTCGTGGATGTCGGTCAGCGTGCCGAGCCAGCGGGTATCCGGTCCGATGGCGTCGGTCGACGGCACCGCGCGGTTCAGCACCCAGCGGAACTGGCCGGAATGGTGCCGCAGCCGGTGCTCGATCTCGAAGCGCCGGCCGGTCGCAAGGCTGGTGCGCCAGGTTTCCTCGAGCAGCGGCAGGTCGTCCGGATGGATGTGCGGGCGCCAGTCCCAGTCCTGCCGGCGCGGCAGCGCTTCGCCGGTGTATTCGAACCACCGCGTGTTCACGTAATCGTTGTCACCGTCGGCATTGGCGGCCCAGACGATCTGCGGTATGTCGTCGGCCATCAGCCGGAAGCGCGTCTCGCTGTCCTTCATCGCCCGCTCGGCCGCCACCTGGGCCGAGATATCCATGTTGGCCGCGACGGCGCCTACCGCCACGCCGGCGTCGTTGCGAATGACGGCGGCGCGCACCAGGATGGTCTTGCGCGAGCCGGGTGCGCCGAATGCCTCGATCTCGAAGACACCGCCGGCGGCTTCCTCGCCATCCAGCACGCGGGAAACCGGCCACTCCGTCACGGCCACGCGGCGGCCCGCATGGGCCGAATCTTCCGGCCACCAGCCGCGCCAGCCGCCGTACCCGTCCACGTCGGCCGGCATCGGATGGTCGCCCCAGATCACGCGGTTGTAGCTGTTGGCCACCAGCAGCCGCCCGCCCATGTCCACGTAGGCGATGCCGACCGGCGCGGCGTCGAGCAGCACGTCGAGCCGGCGCATGGTTTCGGCTGCGCGCTCGGAAGCCTCGGCCGCCAGCCGTTCGCTGGCGATGCGCCGCTGCTCCGCGACCTTGCGCTCGGTGATGTCGACGGCGATGCCGGCGAAGCTGCGCCGCTCCGTCCCGGTCGAGGTAGCCGGGCCGAACAGCTTGCCGCGCGCATTGACCCATACGTCGGCGCCGGAACGCTGCGGAATGCGGTATTCGATGTCGTACAGCGTGCCGGTAGCGATCGCGTGTTCGATGGCGGCCAGCACCGCCGGGCGATCGTCGGGGTGGATCATGCCGGTAAACCGCGCCAGGTCGGTGCCCGAGCGCGCCGCGGCGGCATCGACCTGGAACAGCCGCGCGAAGCGTTCGTCGACGTAGGTGAGCGACGTGTCCAGGTCGACCGACCAGGTACCGATATTGCCCGACGCTTCCAGCGACAGCGCGAGCCGCTCTTCGGCCTCCTTGTGCCGGGCCAGCGCCAGCACCTTGTCGGTGACCTCGATCACGGTGCACAGCAGGCCCCGCACGATGCCCGTCTCGTCGCGCACGGGGCTGAACGAGAAGGTGAACCAGGTCTGCTCCGGCACGCCGTTGCGGTACAGGGTGGTGGCGTAGTTCTCGAAGAAGAACGATTCGCCGGCCATCACCCGCGCCACATAGGGGCCGAGGTCGGACCATACCTCGCTCCAGACTTCCTGGTAGGGCAGGCCCAGCGTGCTGTCGGCCCGCTTGCCGAGCATCGGCAGGTAGGCGTCGTTATGGAACAGGTAGTTCGCGTCGCCCCACGCCAGGAAGGTGGGGAACGACGAGCCGAGCACGATGCCCAGCGTGGTGCGCAGTGCCGAAGGCCAGTGCGGCAATGGCCCCAGCGGGTGGCCGGACCAGTCGCGCGCGCGGATACGGGCGCCGGTGGCACCGCCGTTGAGGGTAAAGGCGAGAAGCTGGTCCTGGTCTGTCACGTGGCTGGCCGTTAGCTGGAGAGGCCCGATTCTACTGGATCGCGGCCGCGCGCATGAGGACGGTCACTTGTGCTGCGCGCCGGCGCCAACGTGGCGGCCCTGACCCACGATGAGAAACAGCGCCGCGGGCCACGGTTCCTGTTGCCGAGTTCAATTTCCGCAACACCGCGATAAAAAGTCGCTCGCCGTCCGGCCGGGATGGTAGCCTGATTGGTATGCGCCCTTTCGATGCCGCCTGATCGAACGCGCGTGCGCCTCGCGCGCCTTTCGTCCGCGCGCTCGTCCGCGCCCTCGTCCGTACCCAAGTGCGAAAGGGTCGAATCATGTACGAGTCTTCGGTTCCAGTCGCGCGGGTCGACGAAAAATGGCGGCAGTTCTGGCGCTTGCTGACCATCTACGCGGCATCGTTCGTCACGGCGCTGCTGCTGGCCCTGGCCTTCTTCTTCCCGCCCGATCCACATGCCATGCCGCCCGCCCCGCCAGCCGATATCAATGCCCGGCTCGCGCGCATCGAGGCATTGCTGGAACACGGCACTCATGGCAAGCACGACATCGATGCCGTCACGCTGAAGATGATGCTGGTCGGCAGCCTGGCGGTATTATGGTTCAGCGCGTTTTCCGCGGCGAGCGCCTATGGCTTCTGGCGGGAAGAATGCAAGCGGCACGCTGCGCGGTCCCGGGATGCGTCCGATGCCGCACCGCCCGATACCGGGCCGGGCGCCGCCCGCTGGCGCATTCCTGCCGAGTCCATGAAATACGTGCTGGGCGTACCCGCCCTCATCCCCTTGGTGATCTTCACTTTCGCGATGAGCGATGTTTACGAACCGGCGGTCTTCGTCATGGCCCTGGTCGCCATCTACATCGCCGCGGAGCATTACGGCGGGCTGGTGGCGACCGAAAACAAGCTCGACGCCACCGGCGAGGACTTGCGCAACCGGGCGAGTGATCTCAGTGAGCTGGTCGGCAGGGTGCTCGATGCCGACGGCCTGGCCTCGTGGCGCACCGAAGTCTATGAAATGTACAGCCGGGCTACGCGGCGCGTCGATGCGGTGATTCGCTACTTCGACATCGATCCGGAGTGGTGGCAATGCGGCCGCGGCCAGAAGCCATGGGCCCAGTATGGTGCCATCGCCGCGAGCGGGACCGGCACGCTGCTGAGTGCGCTAATGGCGTGCCAGGCAAAGGTGCAGTTCATCGGCCATATGCCATTGCCACTGTTCGATGGCAACGCAACGTCGGTCAACCAGAAAGGCGTGTTTTTCCGCAATTTCCTCGGGCTCGCCTGGCAGCTCGTGGTGTTCGACATGGTGCGCGAACGCCGTGCCTCGTCTCCGGGCGGACTTGCCGACTCGCCAGGCCTTGACGATACCTGCGATCCCGCCCCCGCCACCGCGCGGCCGCGCTATCTGCGCGTGCGCATCGCCCAGGCGGCCAGCTGGATGCACGTGATCGACCGGAACGTCTTCCAGGTCATCGAGCGTGGCTCGGACGGCAACTCGACGGTGCGCGAACTTACCCGTAGCATGCGCGATCCGAAAGCCCGCCGCACGCTGAGCGGCTGGGCGAGAAGCAATGTCCGCCACTTCGCCCACCGCGGCAGCAGCGCCGAGGAATACGTGTTCAGCACGCTGCGCCACGCGGCGCTGTGTCTCGATGACGGATTCGTCGAACATCAATCGATCGATCCGCTTGCGCTGGAGCGCCTGCTGAACGGGCTGGGGCTGCAGGAATTCATCGAAATGCCGAAGCCCGATTTCCTGCTTAACGCTCGCGTCAACCCCCATCGCGAGCCCGGTCTTGCCGAAGGAGCCGGCGACGCCGCACACCGGCCGACCGTACTGGACTCGAACATCGCCCGGAAACTGTGCGTCGAGGTGTTTACCGAACTGGTGCACCGTCGCGTGGCGGCGCGCGCAGGCACCCTGCTCGCCTCGCGTTCCCAGAGTGGCCCGCATCTGTGCGATCTTGCCTACGAATCGCTGTGAGCCGCCATCGTGGATAACCTCTTCAGCCTCCACGCGGACCGGGACACGGCCGACTTCTGGCACGATGTGTGCCTCGTCAGCACGGCCGTCCTCGACGTCATCCAGCGCGACCCGGGACCAGCCTGTACCCAGTTCCTGCCGGATGTCTGGAAGAAACTGACCCTGCTGAAGGCGAACCCGGCCGCCCTGGTGCAGCGTATGCTTGCCTGTACGGCACGCCTGACTGCCATGGAACTGACGGGCGAAGACAGCAAGGCGCCGTCGGACCAGCTGGTCGCCTGGCTGCTCGAGACACGGCGCTGCTGCGATCACGAACGGCAGCAGCGCGGCCTGGCGAAGCTGGACTATCCGGACGACTGCCTCGCGGCACGCAGCAACGAAATGTTCATGGAAGGCTTGACGGCGGCCTGGCTGGCCCTGTATTTCCTCGGCTTGCCGTTCGTCCACCCATGGGAACGGGTGCGCCGCCTGTCCGATGACAGCGGCGGGTTTCCATCCGGCGCGTGCGTGACGAAATTCATCGGCGACCTGTATCGCCGTTCGCGGCTGGAAATGGCGGAACACGGCATGAGCGCGGCTGAGCGCGAGCAGGCACAGGTGCTCGTGCTGAGCTACGCGCCCTCGCTGCTGTTGCCCGACCTGCTCGAGCGTGACGAACGCAACCTCAGCCCGCAGTCGGCGCATGTGCTTGGCCGCTGCTATGCCATGTTCCAGTTGCGGCTGTATGCCTCGTCCGGCTATCCGTTCACGTATTTTGTTTCCGAACAGGCGTTGCTGCGGCACTGGCAGCACGCGCACGGCGGCTACCCTCCCGACCTCGACAAGGTGCTGGGCAGGATGGCGCAATGGCTTGCCACCAGCTTGCCCGTACCGGCCCGGCACCAGTCAGTGCTGCTGTTCAAGCCGGCGCTGCCATTGGGAATGCCCACCTGCGTGCTGTCCAGCCAGGTCGGCATCTACGTGCTCGATACCACCCAGCATCCGCTGCCGTTTGCCGGCAACCATATCCGCAAGTCGCTGCTGCTGTCCTACCGGGAAAAGCTCACCGACCTGAAGAACAACCATGCATCGTCCGGCCATCTTGGCGAGCGGTCCTGCGTGGAACTGCTCGGCCTCGATGAGCCGCATTTCCGCGAAGTCGTGCGCGGCCACCTCAGCGACCCGTACCACCGTCGGCTGTGATGCGCCGATGCCGCGCTGCGCCGCCGGAATAACGCAAAATGTTTCCAAAAAAAGGGGGCTGTCCCCGAATTTTGAAACAGTGCCGGTGGAGATGGTCGACGACCTGGCTCGGCAGCCTACTGCCGCAGGCTTTTCCTCACATACCCCGGCAGGTTGGGATTGCCCAGCAGCCGTTCGATGAAGCGCTCGTCGTCCACCGCGGTGAGCGGGTCGAGTGCCATCGGACGGACCGGCGCCTCCGCACGCGGCACGGTTTCCGCGAACGGCGCGGCAAACGGTGCGGAAGCCGGCGCGGAAAACGGCCCGGCGAGCCCGGCGGATCGGGCAGGTCCGAAGCCGGGTGCCAGGTCGTGCCCGTGGCCATGTTCGTCGTCGTGGCCATGCCCGCTTCCCTGCTCATTTCCCTGCCCATGTCCATGGCCATGGCCGCCGTCTTCCATTTCAAGGTCCAGCCGCCACTCCGGCCGCGCTTCCGGGGCCGCGTCGCGTGCCATGAACGCGGCATGCCGTGCCGGTGCCGGTGCCGGTGGTGGTGGTGCAGGAGGCGATTGCACCGACTCCTGCGCCAGTTCCGGCAAGTGCGCCAGCCCGTAGGCCAGCTTGTCCACGGCGGCGGCCAGCGTCATGCCGCCCATCGCGTCGTCGCCCTCTTCCACCAGGTCGATGTGGTATTGCTTGCCGCCGATGGCGAAAGTCTCGCTGGTCAGCGGATCGCCGACGGTCATCGCCTCCGCCTCGCCGACGCGGATGCGGCCATCGATGAGGATGGCGCGGATCGCGGTTTCCCCGGCGTCGATCAGCGCGGTGTACGGATCGGCGTGCGTGCCTTCGATGACCAGCAGGTCGGCGCGCAGGCCGGCGGCCAGCGTGCCGACGTGACTGCCCCACCCCAGCATGGCCGCCGGTACCGACGTCACCATGCCGACCAGCTCGCGCGGGGTGAACAGGCCGCCCCGTTTGGTACTGACGGCGCGCGCCACTTTCAGCTCGCCGAGCAGGTTCTTGCAGCCGCTGGGGCTCCAGTCCGCGCCCAGCGCGATGGGCACGCCGCGCTGCTTGGCCGCGGCCACGTCGGCGGTCCTGCCATACAGCAGCAGGTTGCTGGTGGGCGACCACACCATGCCGGCGGTGCGCGCCATCACGTTGAAGTCGCGCGACTTCAGGCCCACGCAATGGATGCAGATCATCGTCTTGCCGACGGCCCAGCTGCCATCGGCCAGGCGCAGGTCGCGGAAGCGCTGGCGCGCCACGCGGTCGGTGCCTTCGCTCAGGTGGTACAGGAACGGCATGCCGGTCGCCAGCGCCGGGACCAGCTTGCTGGCGATTTCATCGGGGCGGTAATCCAGGGTCTGGCAACCGGCCGTGGGCCAGCCGTGTTCACCCGGCTGTTCGACATTGCGCACGAGCCCCTCGAACAGCTTGCGCATGCCGTTCGTCGACGACAGCGACATGCCCTGCGCGGTGGTCACGCCGCCGAACAGGCTGCGGCATTCGGCAAAGCGGATGATCGCACGCGTGTAGTCGACGTCCGGATGCCGGGCCAGCAGGCTGGCGGGCCGCGCCACGTCGGACTGGTAGCTGGCTTCCTCCGTGCGCCACTGGTTGCGGTTGGTGTACCGCTTCGGCACCTGCCACAACGGCAGCATGTTGTAGGTGAGGTGGTTGTGCAGGTCGATCAGGCCAGGGAAGATCGTGCCGCCCGTGTCTACCACCGCGACGTTGCCGAAGCCGGCCGGCGGCGGCTCGCCCGCGGCGAGGATCGCGGCAATCGCGGCGCCGTCGATGCATACGCGGCCTTGCCGCACCACCGCCCGCCCCGCTTCCATCGTGACGATATCGCCCGCCAGGATTTGCCGGCGGTCCGGCTGCCGCGTACTTGCGTGCGTCCTTGTATGAGTATTTGCCTGCGTACCTGCATGCGCACCCGCCCGCGCGCCGCCCGCCGCACCATCCCGCGCCTGGGCGCCCTTGAACTGGATCATCGTTCCCTCCCTCTCGTCACTGCAAGTGCATCGCTGCAAATGCGGCCGAGGATGGCACGGGAAGCGTCCTGGAAGTTCAGCGGAATTGTAGCTTCATTGTCGCTATCCGGTTGCAACAAGGATCAGCAGACCGCCCCTGGCCCGGCAATACGGTAGAACCGCGCGGCGTTGCCACCGAAGACCGCGCGCCGGCCGGTCTCGTCGAGGTGCCCCAGCAGCGCCTCGCTGGCCGACAGCCAGCGGCCGTAGTCGGCCGCCAGGTCGAGCACCGGCCAGTCGCTGCCCCACAGCACGCGGCCGGCGCCGAATACCTCCAGCACGTGGCGCGCCCAGGGGCGCAGCTGCTCGACGGTCCAGTCGCGCCCCGCCTCGGTCACCATGCCCGACAGCTTGCAGTGCACCTGCGGCAGCGCGGCCAGCGCGGCGATATCGTCGCGCCACCCGGCCGTGGCACCGGCCGCAATGGCCGGCTTGGCGAGGTGGTCGACGACGATCGGCAACTCTGGAAAGCGCCGGGCAAAGGCCAGCAGCGCCTGCAGATGCCGCGGCAGGACCAGCGCGTCGAAGGCCAGGCCGTGGCGTTGCATGGCATCCACGGCCGGGCCCAGTGCGGGGTCGTCGATCCACCGCTCGTCCTCCAGGTCCTGCAGCATCGGCCGCAAGCCGCGCAGCCGCTCGTGCGCCGCCAGCGCGGCGATGCGGCGCGGCGCATCGGGCGCCTTCAGGTCCGTCCACCCCACCACCGCGGCGATGAAATCGAAGCGGTCGGCCAGGCCGAGCATGTAGCGGGTATCGGCTTCGTCGGGCAGCGACTGCACCAGCACGGTGGCGTCGATGCCGTGCGCGCGCAGCAGCGGCTGCAGGTCGGCCGGCTCGACATCGCGGTGGATGGCGGCCAGCTCCGGCGGCGGCCATCCGCCGTTGCGCGCGGCCAGGCGCCAGAAGTGCTGGTGCGCATCGATCCTCATGCGGCCTCCATGTGCAGCGCGGCATACAGGCGCGGTTGCGGCAGGCCCAGTTCCAGTTCGCTGGCCAGCGTGACCAGCGGCAGCAGCCGGCGGCGCTTCTTCTCGGCGTGGTTCTGGGCGATGTCGGCCAGGCGGTGCGCCAGGAAAGGATTGATGAAGCGCTCGCGCACGTCCGCTACGTAGGCGCGCGCCTCGGCACCTTCGCCCAGGCCGTCGAACACAGGCAGGATCTCGCCTTCCCACAGCGCTTCCAGCTCGCCCCGCAGGGCAGGATCGCCCATCGCCTGCGCCACGGTTTCATCGGCCGCGCGGTCTTCCGCCAGCCACCGCTCGGCCAGGAAGGTGTGCGCCGCATTGAGCAGGTACAGCTTGCGCCGTTCATAGGTTGCCAGCCGGTCCGTGACGACGACGCGCGGATGGCGGCACGGCAGCACCATGCCCGGCTGCGCCTCGATCGCCCACAGCGCATACGGTTCGGCCACCGCGCCGGCCGGTTCGAGCGCCTCGGAGACGATGCGGTCCACCAGCGAATCCACCCAGATGCAGCGGCTGCCCAGCCAGCCGGTGAACGCTTCGTCCAGCCGCCAGGCGCGGGCCAGCCTGGCCACCACTTCGCGCAGCACGCTGCCGTTGTGGGCCACCAGCTCGCACGGGTACAGCGTGATGGGCGCGCCGCCGTGACGCCAGCGCCAGTGCAGCAGCACCAGCAGCTTGGCGGGGAAGCTGCGCGGCGGCGTGTCGCCTTCGATCAGGTGCGGGCCATCCCCGGCCGACAGCTCGTAGCCGCGGTCGCCGGTATTCGACACGATCACCTGGACCGTGCTCTCCACCAGCGTGCGGATGGCGGCCCAGTCGGTGGCGGCATCGTAGCCCGCCGCGATGGCGGTGACGCGGCGCTCATCGTCGACCACCTGCCCGGCGGCCCGGCCGCGGATGCGCACGGGATAGCCGCCCGGTGCCGCCAGCGCGGCGATGCGGCGCAGGCTTTGAGCGTTACCGGTGGTCTGCACCACCGCGATGCGGCCCAGTGCCTCGCCCCGTTCCAGCGCTTCGTCGACGAACAGGTCGACGTGCGCCTGCAGGAAGCGGCTGGTACCGAATTGCAGGATCGGGGTGCTCATGGGCATTGGCGCGTCTCCGCTCTTGTGGTGAATGTCGCGTGGTTCTTCGATGGTCGTGGATCGATTGTACTGTATAAATTTAAGACATTCCAGGTTTTGGACATGCCTTCGTGGCCACGCTGAAGGCATCGCGCGTTTTACCGCCGACGCTGCGGGTGCGCCTATCGTTGGACTGAGCCGTCCACGCTCACGCCGGCATCTCGCGCATGCCGAGGCGGCGGTACAAGCCCCGTGCATCCACATTGCCGCCGTCGACCTTCAGGTCGACATGCGGATGGCCGCGCCGCGCGAACCAGGCGAACGCGTGTTGCATCAGTGCCGCGCCGAGGCCGCGGCGCCGCCATGCGGGCGCCACCACTACGTCCTTCACGAACGGCACGTTCCAGCAGATCGCGACCCCTGCCACGCAATCCTGCGCATCGATGGCGATGAAGACGGTGTCGGCGTCGAACTCGGCGTCGCCGCGCAACGCCGTCCACCACTCGTCGAAGCTTTCGCCGCGGTCCGTGTGTGCGGCGGCCAGCAGCGCATGGGCGGGCCGAGCGTGCAGCCCGGGAAGGAACGGCACGACGCGCACGCCATCCGGAAATCCCGGCGGTGCCGCGCCATCAGCGGCCGCGAGGACCTTGCGCATGCGGATCGGTGCACTGCTGGCCATGGCATTTCCTTGCTGGGTGGTGAACCGCGAGTATAGGCCAGCGGGACGCCATGCTCGAACCGCCGACACCTGGCGACAATTTATACATGGAATGATGAAAAAGTTAATGCTAGACTGCCGCGCCGCGTCAGCCCGACGGTACGCACTCATTCCAGTTCATGAATTTCATCCAGAAAGCCACTTCGTTCGCCTGCTTCCTCGCCCTGCCGCTCGCCGTCCATGCCGAGGACGGCGCGGTGCTGGCGTCGCTGCCCGCCCTGCTGCTCGACCGCCACCAGCTCGTCACCGTGGATGGCGACCTGCAGGAGACCGTGTGGCAGGACGCACCCGAGTTCGGCACCTTCCACCAGTTCCTGCCGGAGAACGGCAAGCCGCTGCCTCCGGGGCTGCGCACCACCGTGCGCCTGCTGATCGATGGCGATGCGCTGATCTTCGGGATCCGCGCATGGGACGGCACGCCGGCCAGCATGCGCAGCTCGCTGGCGCGGCGCGACAAGGTGGCGCAGGACCAGGACTTCATCGGCATCTGGCTAGATCCCACCGGCCATGGCCGCGCCGCCCAGTTCGTGCGCGTCAATATCGACGGTGTGCTCAGCGACGGCATGTACCGCGCCGACGAGGACGAGGATGACCTGGGTCCGGACTTCCCCATCGATGCGGCGGTGCGGCGCCTGCCGGACGGCTACAGCATGGAAATCCGCTGGCCCATGTCGAACCTGCGCTTTCCGTACGAAGACGGCAAGACGTGGCGCCTGATGGTCGAGCGCAGCGTGCCGCATGCGGGCGGGCTGCGGCTCACCAGCACGCCGCTGAAGACCGGCTCGCTCAGCTACATCGACGCGCTGCAGGAAATCGGCGGCATGGCCGGCACCGTGCAGGCCGTGCGCGACCGGTCGTTCCTCGAACTGAAGCCCGAACTGACCGTGCGCGCCAACCGCGACCGCGACGACACCGGCCGCCGGCATGCGAACAAGGCCAGCGCGGGGCTGGAAATCAACGCGCGGCCACGCGCCGACTGGGTCTTCAACGCCACGCTCAATCCCGATTTTTCCCAGGTGGAGATCGACGAGCCGATGCCCACCGGCGCCAGCCGCATCGCGCTGTCGCTGCCGGAAAAGCGCGGCTTCTTCCTGGAGAGCGCCGACGTGCTGGGCCTGACCCTGTCGGCGTTCTACTCGCGCACGATCGCCAGCCCGCAATGGGGCTTGCGCGCCACGTGGCGCAATGCGCAGGCGGATGCGACGGCGGTGAGCCTGCGCGACGAGGAAGGCGGCGTGGTGATGCGCGGGCGCGTGTATGAAACGGCCGAGTATACGCAGACGCGGCGCACGCTGGCCAGCATGGCGCGGGCGCGCTGGCATGGCGACGGCATGCTGCTGGGCGCGTTCGTGTCGCAGCGCGGCTATGGCGATGGCGGCAGCAACGAGGTGGCCGGCTTCGACGGCCAGTGGCGCGGCAACGGCCACCAGGCGTCGTGGCTGCTGATGCATTCGCAGAACAGCGCCGGCTTTGTCGAGGAGCCGCACGCCCGCACCGTCAGGGTGCCGGTGCGGCACGGCAGCTACGCGCAAGGCCGGGTGGTGCAGATCAACGACAACTGGTGGAACGAGGCGAAGATCGAGGCGATCGGGCCCGGCTTCGTCAACGACAACGGTTTCGTGCCGCAGGCCGGCGTCGTCAAGACCGACATCAACCTGAATCGCCGCCTCGGCGAGCACGAGGTGCCGTTCGGCGCCATGCCGCTGAAGCTGTACGAGTTCGAGGCGCACCTCGGCCTGCACGAGATCCGCACGCTGTCCGATGCCACGCTGGAGCAGCAGGCCAACGAGATCGTCGAACGCAAAATCCAGCCCGGGATCTGGTTCCGCTCCGGTCGCCAGACGGACCTGTGGGCCAACCTGGGCTTCGACCGGCAGCGCGCGCGCGGCGGCGCCAGCTGCACGATACGCGCGCCCTGCACTTCGGCTTCGCGTCGTCGCCGCTGCCGTGGATGCCGGTCCTCAAGGCCGAGGTCACGCTGGGCCGGCAGCTCGACGTGGATGCCGACCGGGTGGGCCATGGCGGCAACGTCGTCGTCGATGCGGGCTTCCGCTTTCCCTTCCCGCTCGCCCCGGCCGGGCGCGCCTGGGCGATCGAATCGGATGTGCGCGTCAATCGCGCATGGATCGACGGCACGCAGGGCCGCCCCGCCTTCGCCGATAACGGCTGGCGCTGGCTTGGCATGCTGCATTTCACCGCCAGCGACTCGCTGCGGCTGCTGGCGCAGAACACCTCGTCGTCGCGGCGCGATGATGGCGTGTCAGGGCTGGCGCCGTCGGCCGACCGGGGCTCGCACCGCTCGCTGCTGTACCGGCACCTGTGGCGGCATGGCCGCTCGCTGTCGGTCGGCTACTCTCGGGACCGCGCCAGCGAGGGCAATGCGGTCAACGGCTCGCTGACCGTCAAGATGCAGTGGGAAGTGTGAGGTGTGAGGTGTGAAGTGTGAAGTGTGAAGCACGGCCCAGATGTAGGCAGACGATATGGTTTGCCACGAGGTCCCCTTTGAGGCGGGCCGCTTTTGCCAGTTTCTTTGCGCAGCTGATGTTTGCTACGGATGCTCGGAGTACCGGTCTCGATCGGCAGCTTGCAACATGAGGTTTGCGACAGCTTGGTGGACACGTGCGGTTCGTGAAAGTCTGCCACCGCTCGAACCGGACATTGCTGAGTAGGAGAATTTTTTCTAAAGCAATCTTTTTACGATTCCAGTCCTTCTCGGCCACTTAAACAGTACATCAAGAAACTATGGGACTAACGGAATTTGTTATGTTCCTATAATGTATTCTGCATTTTCTCTATTTAATACTTAAAAGCGTAATCTTTTGTAAGCATATGCCCTTTCAATTCTCAATACAAACCGCGGCAGGCGATAAACAATTTTCTATTGATCCAGGGACATCGGTATACTTCGTAGGAGCAAATGGTGGCGGAAAAACCAGGCTCGCCGTGAGGATCGAAGAAATTCTCGGTGAGCGATGCCATAGAATTTCGGCTCATCGTGCCTTAACTTTGAATCCAGATATTCCAAAGGTGAGCGAACAGCGAGCTTTACGCGGCCTTCGGTACGGATACGCCGAAGAGCAATCAGCAGTGCACTTTCGACAGGGAAATCGCTGGGGAAACAGGCCAACCGTTGCCCTACTGAATGACTATGATTTTATGCTTCAAGCGTTATTTGCCGATCAAGCAAATACTTCTCTGATTACACACAAAAATGCCAGGGCTGGGGATAATTCCACCCCCAAAAGCACCAAGTTTGAACAACTGACGGAGATTTGGGACAAGATCCTACCTCATCGAAAGTTAAATATTACCGGCGACGACGTTTTGGTTGAGGCACCAGGGGGGCATGGAGACTATTCCGGCTCCCAAATGAGCGATGGTGAACGCGCAATATTCTACTTGCTTGGGCAAACACTTACTGCGCCGGCCGATACGTTAATTATTTTTGACGAGCCAGAACTGCATATCCATCGTGCTGTAATGTCTCGCCTTTGGGATGAATTGGAGGCTACGCGCCAAGACTGTGCATTGCTTATGATTTCTCACGATCTGGAGTTCGTTGCATCTCGCTCGGGTCAGAAATATGTTCTACGTGAATTCAGCCCTCAGTCGGGGTGGAAGATTGAAGAGGTACCTGAGCAAACAGGTTTTTCCGAAGAGGTTGCGACACTAATTCTAGGAAGCCGTAGGCCAATTTTATTCGTTGAGGGCACCGAAGGTAGTCTCGACAGCGCTATTTACCGAGCATGTTATCCAGGCTGGACCGTCGTTCCTCGTGCATCTTGCGAAGAGGTAATGCATGCCGTAATTACGATGCGAGCAAACCGCTCACTGACGCGCGTCACCTGTGCAGGCATTGTTGATGCCGACGACTATAGCGAAGGCGATAAGCAATTTTTAATTAGCAAGGGTATTGCGACACTGCCTGTTTCCGAAATCGAGAACCTGTTCCTCCTGCCAAATGTATTAGAGGCTATAGCAATGACGGAGGGATATACTGGGGGCAGCCTAGAGGAATTGATTAGCAGAATGCTCGACGAGTTGTTCACGCATGCAACACTGCCAAAAAACCAGCTTGACAGCGTCATGCGCTATTGCAGACGTCGGATCGACAGAGCCCTGAAAAAAATTGACCTGAGCGATGTTCAAGATATCGCCGCTCTGGAGGTTATCTATCTTCAGAAAACGTCTGAGCTGAACATTTCTTCCTTAGCTAGAGAGATCAACACCTCATTGGCTGAAGCCATCAATAATCGCGATGCGGTCGAGCTTTTAAAGTGGTACGACAACAAAGGGCTATTAGCGATCGCTGCGAAAGCAAAAGGGACAACCAAAGATAAGTTCGAGCAGTGGGTGGTCAGGGCAATGCGAAATGGCAGCGCTCCAGTTGTAACCGCTGCTATTCGACAAATTCTTCCTTCCTTGACAGCTGCATAGCAGAACCTTGTAAATATTTGGCGAAGCAGGATCTGATGGATTGACCGGTGCTTACGATATGAGATTTGAATGATGAAGAATCCCATATAGAAGCTCGTTGCTACCAGAACAAGTTGCAGGGCAGTTGTAGCGGACAAGATTCTGGCAGCGCTGCCGCGGCAGCAACGGACACCTCCTACTGTTCGGACGTCGGGCAGTACAAGGCCCTCACCGCCTCGACCACTCGCACCGGGACGTGCGGGTCGGGCGCTAGCGGTGGATCCTCGTCGTCGGCTGGACTTTCCGTCGGGTACGCCAGCGGAATGCCAGGGGAGTAGACAGACGCCCAATTACGCTCGCCGAGCGCGGCGGCGATGCTTTCGCGGTGTTCCCGGCGCCAAGGCGCGGGTGCCAGGCGGCCATCCGGGGTCCACCACGCGAGGTCGACCTCGATGCACAATTCGGCGTCCTGCCAATGCCGGTCGTACTCCGCCGGCCGAACGGGGGTGATACGGATCTGGATGCCCAAGCCGCACGTCGACACGTGTACCCGGCGCGGATCCTGTCCTTTTAGATACTCGATCAGCGCCCGGCGGAAGTCACGATGCAACTGGCCGAACACACGCACGCCTTCCATCCTGCGCCGTACGATCAGGCCACCGTAGAAGCGTGCAACCGGCACGTAGTCGCGCGGGTGCGCGGGGGCGACGCAACCCTCCACATCGACGACATCGGCCCTCTCCAACGCCAGGCGCTGCAGGTCGCTCCAGATCCAGTCGGCATTGAAGTCATCTAACGCCGCTTTCCTGAACTCGTCGCCAGCGCGCGCCAGCGCAAAGAATCGACAGGCGCTCGCCCCGTAATATTCGAGTTTCTGTTCGCGGTCTGTCGTGTACTCGAAATAGTGCAGCTCCACCACGTAGGCATGTGCCGCACGGCGCAAGATGATCTTCCTGCCGCCTTGCGGGCGCCACTTCAGCAACGCGTCGAGCGGGTCTAGCCAGCCCGACGGCGGTCGGTTGACGATGTAGCCATCGTGGTCGCCGCCGATGGCGAGCTGCGCTGGGATATGCCGGCGCACGTCCCCAAACGGCGCGACGCTCTCGTATAGCCAGTTACGTGGCAACTGCCGTTCCACCTCGTCACGTGCGGGCAGCAGTTGCAGATCCTCGACGGTCGTGCCGAGGTTCGCTGCCAGCCGGTGCGCCGTAGCCAAGCTGGTGCGTGCCCCTTTCATGATGCGGTGGATGGTCTTTTCACTCATTCCGACGGCGTGAGCCTTGATCGGCCCGCCGGCCATGGCGATCCGCAGGCGGACCTTGTCTGAATTCAGCTGGATAGTGTCTTTCGGCATCGTCTCGTTCTCGCCCCCTCATCGTCCGCCACTGGCCTTGCCATTGCGGACCGCCGCGCGCGCAGCGCGGGCCGCGAAATCGTCTTTTGACACCGTGCCCTTGTCTTTCATCGTGCGGCTCTGGATAGCGGAGGCGCGATCCTGCGTCATCGGTATGTTGCCCACTGCTGCTTTGCCCGTGCCTGCCTTCATCTGCTTCGTCATGGTTTCCTCCTACGTTGATCGGTACCGAAGGAACGATAACGCAGCACCACTGTCCAGTCACGTCCTCGATTGGGACATATTCGGACATCACTTCAGGCCAGAAATGCGGAGCAGCGACGGAGACCTCGACCTCAGTTATTGCGTCAGACTTTGTAGGTTCATGGCGGACTTGATTCATCTGTGGCGAACGCTATCAGCAGAGCACACCGGATGCCGGGGCGCCGCCGCCATGTCATCCGGCCGTCATATTCGTCGCCTACGCTGGCATGGTTGCTCCACACCGACAAGGCAGCCCAGCATGGACCGGATCGGACTCGAACTCGCCGCCGCGGGCGGCATGGCCTGGATCGCGCTCGGCATGGTATCGGCCGCGGCGGCCTGGCTGCTGCGCGACGGGCTGCGGCTGGTCGCCCACCTGCGCGCCGCGGACAGCCTGATCGCGGCCGGCATGCCCGAGCGCGAGGCGCTGCGCGCTGCCGGGTGCCTGTTCTGGCAACTGCCGTGGTACCGGCGCATCTTCCGTCGCTACCCCGACCTGCGCATCTGACGCCACCAGCGTGGCCCGGCCAGACTGCGGGCAGGCGTGGCGCATGTCATCACGCGGTCAAGATCGCGGGTTACCTTTGGCAATCCGTTGCCGGCATGACGAGGCGGAGCACCGCCCGTTGCCGCGCAGCGCAATCCCGAAGGAATCCCGATGGAAGAAAAGGTTTATAACGTTCTGTTCCTCTGCACCGGCAATGCGGTGCGCAGCATCATGGCCGAAGCGCTCGTCGCGACAATGGGCAACGGCCGCTTCCGCGGCTTTTCCGCGGGCAGCCACCCGGCCGGCAGCGTCGATCCGCTGGCACTCGAGCAGATCCGGCCGACCGGCTATCCGCTCGACCAGCTGCGCAGCAAGAGCTGGGACGAATTCGCCGAGCCGGGCGCGCCGGAGATGGATTTCATCTTCACCGTCTGCGACGATGCGGCCGGCGAGGCTTGCCCGTACTGGCCGGGCCATCCGATCACGGCGCACTGGGATGTCGAGGATCCCGCCGCGGCGACGGGTACCGAAGAGCACAGGCGTGCCGCCTATCACCGGGCATTCCACCAGATCCGCGCGCGCATGGGCATCTTCGTGAGCCTGCCGCTGCACATGCTGGAGAAGAACGCCATCCACCAGCACGTGACCGACATCGGCCGCGCTGCGGCGTGAGATGGCCGGCCCGGTTCGGGCTTGCGTCGAAGGATTGATGTTCCAGGAAGGGAGCTGCGCGGCGCGTTGCGGCTGAGCGCAGTTCGGCTCGGCTCAGCTCGGGTCAGCCAGCTTAGTTCAGCTTAAATTGACCGCCAGCACAAAAGCGACCTTTCCCACGTCGGCGCCCTTCTTCTCCACCGAGACCGAGCGCAGCACCGGCATCACCAGCGAGGTGCCGGGCTCGTAGACTTCACCGTGGTTCAACAGGTAGCGCAGGTCCGGCTCCGCCACCTGGAAGGGTTCCAGGGAATATGGCACGTCGGCCTGCACACAGCCCGCCGCCACCAGTTTTTGCATGACACGCCGGCACGCCTCGTCCACCGGCGCGTCGGCTACTACCACTTCCAATACCATTGTTCTCATCTTCGACCTCCTCAGCGAGCGCCCCGGCGCGGCCACACGAGGTGTGGGGAGTCGCGCCTGCGGGGATCTTCCGAACGGCTACCTGCTCCGATGACCGGTGCTGCTAGCGTTATCAGTGCTGCGTCTGGAGCATTGCTTGGAGGGTTCGAAGTATGACGGATTTATGACAAATAGTAAATATTTCCTTACATCATAAAGGGTTTTTTCCGACCAAATGGGTACGCTACCGGCCGATCACAGCCAGCCGGCCTTCCTGAAGCGGCGGAACAGGTAGCCGCACACGACGGCCATCGTGCACAGCGCGAACGGGTAGCCGTACTTCCATTTGAGCTCCGGCATGTACTCGAAGTTCATGCCCCAGACACCGGCAAAGGCCGTGAATGCGGCGAAGATCGCGGCATACGCCGCCAGCTTCTTGCTGATGTCGTTTTCTTCGATGGCCACCATCGACAGCGTCACCTGGATCGCCGTGTTGATGGTGTCGCGCACCGCGTCGAGCCGGCCGGCGATGCGGAACAGGTGGTCGTGCACGTCACGGAAGTAGTCCTGCGTTTCCGCCACCACGGCCGGCACCCGGCCGCCGTGCAGCCGGCCCACCGCATCCATCAGCGGCATTACGGCGTGGCGCAACACCAGTGCCTTGCGCTTGAGCGCATACAGGCGCTCGACGTTGGCGCGCTGCTCGTCCTTCTGGCTGAAGATGTGGTCCTCGATCGATTCGAGCTCCGATTCGAGCATGTCGACGATGGGGAAGTAGCGGTCGACCACGGCATCGACCAGCGCGTACAGCACGAAGCCGGCGCCCTTGTTCAGCTGGTGCGGTTCGCGCTCGGCCCGGGAACGCACGCCGAGGAAATCCTGGTGCGAATCGCGCCGCACCGACAGCACATAGTTCGGACCCGCGAACACGGCCAGCTGGCCGACCGTCAATTCGTCGCGGTCCATTTCCACGATGTGCACCACCACGAAGATGCTCGCTCCGTACTCTTCCATCTTGGGCCGCTGGTGGCCGCGCGCGGCGTCTTCGATGGCCAGTTCGTGCAGGCTGAACTCATCCTGCATGACGGCGATTTCATCGACACCCGGATCGCGCAGGGCGACCCATACGAAGGTCTCGGGTTCTTTCAGGTACTCGCTGATGTCCACCACGGGGACATCGGTCAGTTTCTTGCCTTCCTGGTAGGCGACGCAGTTGATCAGCATGGGTGGCTTGCAATGATATTGGTGCAAAAGCATGAGCTTACAGCATGCACGATGTTGCAAAAACACGTCATCTAACACTCGTCGCGCAAAAAGAATTTGGAAGCGCTACCAAAAGTGATGATTGCGCTATTCATTTGAATCCATGGACTTACGCCACGATACCAGCGAATCAGGCAGGCTGATATCGATTTCAATATCGATCCGGCGTTATAAGTTATTGGATTAGCGATAAAACAAGGTCTAGATTCGCTTCCACGGCCAGCAAATATTTCAGTGTGCTGAAAATCCTTCTCCACGGAAGCCAACCGCTCACACGGATGATTGATGGTTGCGCATATCATTTTTTGATCAACGCTATCACCCCTCGTATTCGAAACGAAAGGAACCACACAAGAACACCAGCACTATCGGACAAAGATGTTGTTAATCCAGCAATAGAAATCCAGTAAAAACATGCGGCACGGTACCACCGGCCGACAGCGCCCTCGAGGCACACAATAACGGAGACATGGATGAACAAAAAAGTTGCAGGCGCCGCCCGGCGCCGCTTGGGCCGCGACGCGCTCGTGCTGAGCGTTATCTCGACCATCGTCGGCAGTGTGTATGCCCAGTCGCAGGCTGGCACGTTGCCGGGTCCGGTTGGCGCGGAAGGCACCGCCAGTACCAGTGCCACCGCTAGCACCACTGCGACCACCACGGCCGGCACCAGTGCCAGCGCGGCAGCGCAAAGCGTGGCGGGCAGCGCGACGGCCCCGGTCGTGCCGACAGTGACCGTCAGCGGCTACCGCAGCTCCCTGGGCCTGTCGGCCGCTGAAAAGCGCGACAACATCGGCCTGTCCGATACCGTGTTCTCCGAGGACATGGGCAAGTTCCCCGATCCGAACATCGCCGACGCGCTGTCGCGCATTCCCGGCGTGCAGGTCACCCGCGCGTCGATCGACGGCGAAGGCATGAACATCTCGATCCGCGGCATGGGCCCGGCGTTCACCCGCGTGCTGCTCAATGGCGCGCCGATGGCGTCGGCGTCGGCCGGCAGCTGGGGCGGCAACATCAGCGCCAACCGCGAAGTGGACATGGACTTCCTGCCGTCCGAACTGTTCCGCAGCGCCACCGTCTACAAGAGCCAGCAGGCCAGCGTGATCGAAGGCGGCATCGCCGGCACCGTCAACATGCGCAGCGTGCGCCCGTTCGACAAGGCGGGCTTGCGCTCGGCCTTCACGCTGTCGGGCAATTACCGCGACCAGGATGGCAAATGGGGCAATACCGGCTCGGCCCTGATCAGCAACACGTGGAAAAGCAGCACCTTCGGCCGCTTCGGCATCCTCGGCGGCGTGGCCTGGGGGAACACCAAGTACAAGACCGACGCGTTCCAGACCGTGGACATGCGCAACCTGCAATTGAAAGGCTTCCAGGCCACCGCCGCGGACAAGCCGAACAGCACCGGCGGCGGCTCGCAGTCGACGCCGGACACGGTGCCGTCAGGCCTGCCGCTGGCCTCCCTGCCCTCGTATGCGCAATCGCTGCTGGTGCCGGGCAAGCAGATCGACCGCAACATGCTGCTGGCGCTGAACCCCGGCGCCACGCTCCAGCAGATCGACAACGGGCTGATGGGCCGCCTGGGCCGCCACATCGTCTACCAGGGCGAACGCAAGCGCGCCGGTGAAGTCATCAGCGTGCAGTGGCAGCCGAACGACCAGTGGGATATCTACCTGGACACGCTGTTCGCGCAAAAGGAAAACAGCATGCTGTCCGAAGGCATGAACGTGGGCACCCGCGCCAACACGCCGATCCCGATCGGGCTGGAATTCGACCGCAGCGATTGCACCGTGGGCTGCGTGATCACCAAGGGCACCTTCGCCAACACGTTCTGGTCGCTGGAATTCCGGCCGATGGAAGAAAAAACCGTGTTCCGCAGCTTCAACCCCGGCTTCGAATGGCGCCCGGCGGACAAGTGGACGATCGACGGCCACGTCAACTACACCAAGAGCACGTTCTGGCGCGACATGCCGACCGTGCTGCTGGCCACCCCGTCGGCCAATTCCGTCATCACCTACGACAACACGACGGCGGGACAGACGCCGACCTACACGGGCAACCTGGACGTGAACGACGCCGCCAACTTCGGCTGGTACCAGGCCGGCCAGGGCTTGTCCGGCCTGCGCATGGACCTGTACGAGCGCACCAACACCACCAAGGGTTCGCGCCTGAACGTGAACTGGGGCGACAGCGACTTCGCGCTGAAAGTGGGCGGCGCATGGGACGACATCGAGCGCCGCTACCGCGGCTACAGCGTGGCTGACGCGTGGATGAACGTCGCCTGCGGCAACAACGTCAACGCACGCCTGTTCGCGCCGAACACCCAGCTGCGCACCCCAGGCTGCGACGGCCGCAGCACGCCCGGGGCGATCGCCGATGCCGCCACGGCCTACCCCGGCTACGGTACCGGCGTCACGGCGGGCGGCGCGCCGCTGGCTTACCTGGGATCGGTGGTGCCGAATGCCGCCGTGCCCCAGTACGCGCACCCCAGCAACCACGGCTTCATTACTGTCGACTGGCCCAAGTTCGCCAAGGACACGGATTACCAGTTCTTCCGCGACAATATCTACCAGGGCTTCAACAGCGGCAGCGGCGGCTATATCCGCGAGGTGGTGACGTCGGCCTTCGCCGAGATCAATGGCCGCGCCGAGGTGTTCGGCCGTACGCTGCGCTACAACGCCGGCCTGCGGCACGCGCGCACCAAACAGACCATCGGCGACCTGTCGTTCGTGGCGGACCCGCGCAACGCCGGCCTGCAGAATGGCGGCCTGTATCCCAACCTGGACTCGTGGGCCTATGAAACGACGCGCTACAGCAACACGCTGCCGTCGGCCACGCTGGCCTACAACATCACGCCGAACACGATCTTCCGGCTGTCCGGTTCGAAATCGCTGACGCGCGCCAACCCGGCCGACCTGCGCCAGACCCGCCTGTCGATCGGCGACCAGGGCGCGCGCCAGGGCAACCTCACCAACCCGAACCTGAAACCCTTCGCCGCCAACAACCTCGATGCCGGCATCGAGTACTACTTCAGCCGCGAGGCCTACGTGGCGGCCAGCGCCTTCGCCAAGGACATCACTAGCCGCCCCGGCAGGCGCGTGCTGCAGTACACGCTGTCCGAGCTCGATGCGCTGTATGGCGAAATCGGCCTGACGGATGCGCAGCAGCAGGCCGTCACCGCCAGCGGCGGCCGGGCCAACCACCTGGTCGAGGTCACGGAACCCTACAACATCGACACCAAGCTGAAGGTGCGCGGCGTGGAACTGACGTGGCAGCAGCCGCTGGACATGCTGCCCGTGAAAGGCTTCGGCTTTACCGGTAACTTCACCTATACCAAGCAGACGGACGAGGCAGCGGATGCGCCGCCGGTGGCCGGCGTGCCGCCACGTACCAACAACTTCACGCTGTACTACGAGCGCAACGGCCTGTCGGCCCGCGTGTCGCGCCAGCACACCGCCGCGCACGTGGTCAACACCAGCACGGGTATCACCGTGCCGGGTGGCGCCTATGCCTACACGACGGAACGCAAACAGGTCGACCTGTCGCTGAGCATGAACCTGAAGCGCATGTTCAATTTCGCCTACAACACCGACGTGACGCTGTCGGCCTGGAACCTGAACAACGCGATCAGCCAGACCTACACGCAGTTCAGCAACGCGATCTACGACGAGTACAAGCCGGGCCGCAGCTACACGATGTCGCTGCGCACGGCGTTCTAGTTTCACGTTTCAAGTTTCAAGTTTCAAGTTTCACTGTAACGATTCATGGTCTCGCTCCGGCGAGTTGGCGGCCCCTGCCATCACGGGGCCGCGTTTTTTTTCGGGTTTACATCGATGAGACTTCCAACAGCATCCCTCGCAGCGCTTCTCCTGGCCGGCCCGGCGCACGGCGCGGACAACCCGGCCGCCAGCGCGCGCTTCGAGCGCTTCAGCTACAGCGGCCAGACACAGGAGCGGGCCAGGCCGCGGCCAGGCGAATTCGTCAACCCGGTCCTGGCCGGCTACTACCCGGACCCGTCGATCGTGCGCGCCGGCGACGACTACTACATGGTGGCGTCGTCGTTCACGAATTTCCCCGGCCTGCCGGTGATGCATTCGAAGGACCTGGTCACGTGGACGCAGGTCGGCAATGCGCTGGACCGCCCCGGCCAGATCGACTTCACCGGCGTGCGCGGCTCGCAGGGCATCTTCGCGCCGGACATCTCGTACCATGACGGCCGCTACTACATCATCACCACCTGCGCCAGCTGCCCCGGCGGCGTGGGCAACTTCATCGTCACGGCCACCAATCCGGCCGGACCGTGGTCGAAGCCCGTCACCGTGCAGGGGCTGAACGGCATCGACCCGTCGATCTTCCGGGATGGCGGGAAGATGTACGTGGTCCACAACGACGCCCCCGAAGGCACGCCCCGCTATGACGGCCACCGCGCCATCTGGATCACCGAACTGGACCCCGCTTCGCTGCAGCGCATCGGCAAGCCGAAGGTGCTGGTCGACGGCGGCGTGGACCCGAAGAAGAACCCGATCTGGATCGAGGCGCCGCACATCTTCAGGAAGGACGGCTGGTACTACCTGATCTGCGCCGAGGGCGGCACCGCCGACAACCACTCCGAAGTGGTATTCCGCTCGAAGGACGTGATGGGCCCGTACGTGCCGGGACCGGTGAACCCGATCCTGACCCAGCGCGACCTGGACCCGCAGCGCGCCAATCCGGTAACGACGGCCGGCCACGCCAAGTTCGTGCAGACGCAGAACGGCGAATGGTGGGCCGCGTTCCTGGCCACGCGCCCCTATCCCGGCAACTTCTACAACATCGGCCGCGACACGTTCCTGCTGCCGGTCACGTGGAAGGATGGCTGGCCGATGATCCTGGAACAGGGCAAGCCGGTTCCCTACACGCATGCGAAACCAAACCTGCCGGCGCAGCCCGCGCCCGCCGTGCCGATGAACGGCGACTTCGCCTATGTCGACGAGTTCGACGGGCCGCTGTCGCCGGGCTGGATGGGTCTGCGCACGCCGCGCGCCAGCGTGTACGATCTGAAAGGTGGCGCGCTGGTGCTGCACGCGGGCCAGCCGCTGGGCGACCTGGCGGGCGTGCCGGGCTTCATCGGCCGGCGCCAGCAGCACCATGACGCCACCGTCTCGACGGTCGTCGACTACGCCCCGCAGCACGATGGCGACCGCGCCGGCCTGCTGGCGATGCAGAACGACGGCGCATGGATGTTCCTCGGCCTGGCGCGGGTGAATGGCAAGCGGGTGGTGGCGCTGTACAAATCCGAAGGCGGCAGGGAGACCCTGCTCGGCACGGCACCGGCACCGGACGGCCGCGTCGAGCTGGCCATGGAAATGCGCGGCGGCCAGTCGGCCTACCGCTACAGGAATGGCAAAGACCAGGGCGGGCAGCTGAAGACGCTGAAGACGGGGGTGGACGTGACGTTCCTGTCCACCCAGAAGGCCAAGGGCTTCGTCGGCGTCGTGGTCGGTCCGTTCGTGCAGGCGAACATCACCAGGTAAAAATCAATAAACAACAGGAGGCACCATGAAAGCAGTCACGAAACGCGAATCCGGCCGGGCACTGCGCCTGGCCGCCGTTGCCGTGTGCGCGGCGGCATTGGCCGCGCCGGCGGCGGCGCAGGTGAAGACGACGCAAGGCAAGCCGGCCCAGGCTAAGAACACGCAAGCCAAGGCCGCGCCCGGGTCGAACCCGATCATCCGCGACAAGTTCACGGCCGATCCCGCGCCGCTGGTAGTCGGCGACACGCTGTACCTGTACGTGGGCCACGACGAGGCGCAGCGCGACGAGATGTTCAACATGCGCGAATGGCTGGTGTATTCGACGAAGGACATGAGGACCTGGACCGATCACGGTCCCATCATGCACGTCAAGGACTTCAAGTGGGCCAAGGCGGATGCCTGGGCATCGCAGGCGATCGAGAAGAACGGCAAGTTCTACTTCTACGCGGCCGTCGAGCACGATGGCACGCATCCCGGCAAGGCCATCGCCGTGGCGGTGTCGGACAAGCCGACCGGCCCGTTCCGCGATGCGCGCGGCTCGGCCCTCGTCACCAACGCGATGACGCCGAAGGGCACGCACAGCTGGGAAGACATCGACCCCACCGTGTTTACCGACGACGACGGCACCACCTGGCTGGCCTGGGGCAACCGGCAGTGCTATATCGCCAAGCTGAAGCCCAACATGACCGAGATCGACGGCCCGATCCGCGAGATCACGCCGCCCCATTTCGAGGAAGGCCCGTGGCTGCACAAGCGCGGCAAGATGTACTACCTGACGTACGCGTCGCTGGACCGCACCACGCAGCGCGACGAACATGTTTCCTACTCGACGGCGCCCAGCATCGAGGGTCCGTGGACCCACCGCGGCCTGCTCACCGGCTCGGGCAAGTACAGCTTCACGATCCATCCGGGCATCGTGCAGTTCAAGGACAACTGGTACCTGTTCCTGCACAACGCCACGCTGGCGATCGGCGACATGAACGGCGCCATCGGCCGGCGTGCCGTCACCGTCGAGCACCTGCAGTACAACCCGGACGGCACGATGAAGACGGTGGTGCAGACCGAGGCCGGCATCACGGTGCCGCCGCCCCGCTGAGGATCGTCCGGCTGGCGGTCAGCGGTTCTCTACGCTGGCCACCAGCCCTGGCCGGCCGTTCCGGTCGAACGCCGCCACCTTGATGAGGCGCCGTTCGGCGATCGGCCCGGTCACGGGCCGGCTGGTGGCCGCGGGCGGGCTGCCGTCGCTCGTGTAGCGCAGCGTCAGCCCGGGCAGCACGTGGTTGGCCAGCACCCGGCCATTCTCGACCAGCAGGCCGGGCGGCGCGATACGGTAGTCGACGCCGGCCCGTTCCAGGTCGAGGCGTGGCAGCACGCGCTGGCCCAGCGCATTGACGAAGCCGGACCACGCGGTACGGTGCAATGCCGCGGCCCGGGCCGGATCGGCCTCGGTGGCCCAGGCCGGATCCGGCGCCCAGGCCCGCTCGGCCACCGCCAGCAGGCGCGGCATCACGAGGTAGTCGATGCGCGCCGGGTCGCGCACCGTTTCCGTAAACAGCGTGGCCTCGATGCCGCGCACGCGCCGCCTGCCGTAGTCCGTCAAGCCATCCTTGCCGATGCGCGCCTTGTCCGGCGCGTTCTTCAGGTAATCGAAGGGGATGAAGTCATGCACGTCGTCCAGTTCCACATAGGCGCCCCAGTTGACGCCGGGCTCCTCGGGATTCTGGTTGTGCGCCATGTCCATGTACATCTTCGTCACCGGCGCCAGCACGATATCGTAGCCGGCGTTGGCCAGGCGGTATGCCAGGTCCTCGGCGCCCTCCTTGTTGTTCCAGACATAGGCGGAAAAGCCCCGTTGCGTGAACCGGGGATTCGGGATCAGCTTGTGGCGCCCGGCCAGCGTGGTCTTGCGCGCGGCCATTTCCTCCCAGCCGGAAGCAAACAGCCCGTGCCGCTTCAGGATGCCGTCGACACGGTCGTAGAAGTAGTCCCACAGGTCGGCGCTGGTCTCCAGCTTTTCCCTGCGCATCAGTGCCAGGCTGGCGGGCGACTTTTCCCACGCCCCGTCGGGCAGCTCGTCGCCGCCCATGTGGATCGTGCGCAGCGGCACGCCGGCCGCGCGGTGCAGCTTGACGACTTCCGCCACCACGTGGGCGATGAAGGTGTAGCTCGATTCCAGCCCGGGATTGATGACGTGGTCGTTGTACAGCTGCGGCGACTTGTAGACGGAGCGGTCGTCGAAGTCGTGCAGCAGGTATTTCGCCGCATCCTTGCCGCCCGCGGCCTTCCGCCGGTGGTAGCGCGCTTCCATTGCCTGCACGGCGGCGCGCGCATGGCCGGGCATCTCGATCTCCGGGATCACGTCGATGTGCCGCGCCTTCGCATAGCGCAGGATCTCGAGGTAGTCGGCGCGGCTGAAATGGCCGCTGCCGGCTGCATCGCGCGGATCGGGGCCGGAGCCGTAGGCCGGCTGCAGCCGCACGCCCGGTTTCGTGCTGTGGCCGCGCACCGCGCCGATCGCCGTCAGCTCCGGCAGGCCGGCGATTTCCAGGCGCCAGCCCTCGTCGTCCGTCAGGTGGAAATGCAGGGTATTGAGCTTGTAGCGGGCCATCAGGTCGAGCCACTTGAACACCGTGGACTTGCCATGGAAATTGCGCGCCACGTCCAGCATGAGGCCGCGGTGGCCGAAGCGCGGCGCATCCGTGATCGCCACTTCGGGCAGTGCCGGATCGGCGGTGCCGGGCAGCGGCATCAGGTCGCGCAGCGTCTGCAGGCCGTAGAACACGCCGGCCGGGCTGTTGCCGGTGATGGCGATGCCGTTCCTGGCATCGATGACCAGGCGGTAGGCTTCGGGCGAGGTCTGCCCTTCCACCTTGCCCACCGCGAGTTTCAGGGAGCGCCGCCCGCGCCGAACAGATCGTGCGCCAGCGCCGCTTCGGCGCGCAGCGCGGCCGGCGCGCTCACGGCCGACTTGCCCGCCAGGCGCAGCTTGCCGGTGCCGGGCTGCAGGTGCAACGGCGTCGGCAGCACCGGCGGCACGGCGGCCGCGGGCAGCAGGTCGGCACGGGCATTGCGGCGATACGTGTCGGCCGGCGCGACCAGCGGTTTGGGGCCGGTGGTTCCGGTGGTATTGTCGTTGCCCGTACTGACCTGCTCCGGCCGCGTGACCGGCAACAGCGCATCGTCGGCAATGGGCATGCCCACGTCGGGCGCGGTGTCGTACACGAGGTACGGCCCGGTCGGCGCCTTGTCCAGCTTGACGATGCGGTACGGGTACAGCAGGCCTGCTTCCAGCGACTGGCCCGGCGCCAGGCCGGCGAAGCCGTCGCCGGGCAGCAGGCGGAAGTAGCCGCCGGCGACCTGCTCCAGCAGCAGGCCGCCGCCCACGGCGCCGGTCTCCAGCGCATCCATGCTGTTGAAGTACAGCGTCCAGCCGCGCGCCGGCAACGGCCGGCTGTCGTTGTTGGTGAGGATCAGCCGCGCCTGCGTGCGCCCGCGTGGCGCCTGTTCCGTGAACACGTTGCGCTGCAGTTCCCAGCGCACCTGCAGCCTGGCGGCACTGGCCGCGCCGTCCGGCGCCGCCGCGGACGCGGCCGGTGCGGGCGCTGCCGCCACGGTTGCCGAATTTGTAGATGAGGTTGCAGATGAGGATGCCAGCAGTGCCAGCATCGCCAGCCAGTGCGGTGTGGCCAGGGCGCTGCCCCAGGCCTTCGTTCGATTACCCAAGCGTGTCTCCCAGTGCATTGTTGTTCGGTTCAGCGCCAGCTGCGCAGCTTGTGGCCGCTCGCGGCATACCACAGGATCAGCAGGTAGCACGGCAGCAGCAGCCAGTAGCCGGCACGCGGCGTGGCCAGGTCGGACAGGTAGCCATACAGCAGCGGCAACACCGCGCCGCCGCAGATGGCCATGATCAGTACCGCCGAGCCGCTGGCGGTGTGGCGCCCCAGGCCCTGCAGGGCCAGCGGCCAGATGGCCGGCCACACCATCGCATTGGCCATGCCCAGCAGGGCCAGGCACATCACGGTGTCCGGCACGGGCGCGATGCCGGTCCAGCCGAGCAGCACTTCGGCAATGCCGCCGGGCTGGGTGGAGCCGGTGACCACGCCGATCGTGAACACGATGCCGGCCACCGCCGACAGCAGCAGCGCGCGCTGCTGCGACAGCCAGCGCGGGATCGCCACCACGCCGACCAGGTAGCCGAGCACCATGCACACCATCGTGTACGACGTCAGCACGCCGAAGTTGGCGACGCCCAGCTCATGGCCGTACAGGCCGATGGTGTCGCCGGCGATGACTTCCACGCCCACGTAGGCGAACAGCGCCAGCGCGCCCAGCACCAGCTGGGGAAATTGCAGCACGCCGCCCTTTGCTTCCACATACCCGGGCCGTGCCGCCTCCTCCGCCGGCGCGGCCGGTTCATCTTCCTCCGGGGCGATATCGCGCAGGCTGGAGAAATGGATGAACACCATGATCGCGAACAGCAGCGCCGCCATGCATGCATACGGGAACACCAGCCGCTGCGCCAGCGCGGCGCGCATCGCCTCGCGCGCGGCCGGCTCCAGCGTGGCCAGCGCGGTATGGGAAAACCGGTCGATGTCGGCCAGCATCAGCGACGTGAAGATCAGCGGCACCACCACGCCGGCGCCCTTGTTGAACAGGCCCATGATGCTGATGCGCATGGCGGCGCTGTCGCGCGGGCCGAGGCAGACGATGTAGGGATTGATGGCCGTCTGCATCAGCGTCATGCCGGTGGCCAGCGTGAACAGCGCGGCCAGGAACAGTTCATAGCGCGTGCTGTGCGCGGCCGGGATGAACAGCAGCGCGCCCACGCCCATGATGCCCAGGCCGATCGTCATGCCGTTCTTGTAGCCGGTGCGGCGCAGCACCGCGGCGGACGGCAGCGCCATCACGGTGTAGGCGATGTAGAAGGCGAAGGTCACCCACAGGGCCTGGAAGTTGTTCAGGTCGCAGACGATCTTCAGGAACGGCACGAGCGAGCCATTGAGCCAGGTGACGAAGCCGAGGATGAAGAACAGCAGCCCCACGAACAGCATGCCGGCCACCACCTCCCGTGTCGAATGGCGCACCGGCGCGCCGAGGTTGTCGATGCTCATCTGCTGCATGCCTGTCCCCTTCGTTATCGTTGGGACATGCTAGCAGTGATACCGCTTCAAGACCAGTGGCAAGTGGTATGCATGGTCGGGGCCCGGTCCATCACGCGGTATGCAGGTCGCGCACGGGCGTGCCCGCCGCGATCGGCATGGTCACGCGGATCGTCGTGCCGCGCGGCGTGCTGTCGATCTCCAGGGCGGCGCCGGCCAGGTGGGCACGTTCGCGCATGCCGGGCAAGCCCCAGTGCCCTGCCCGCGCGCCGCGCGCAAGAATGTCGCGCGGGATGCCGCGACCGTCGTCGACCACGGCCAGGCGCAACATGCCGCCGCGGTAGTCGAGCTGCAAGGCCACCTTGGTGGCGGCGGCGTGGCGGAAGGCGTTGGCGAGCGCTTCGCGGCCGATGGTGAACAACTCGTCCTCGACCTCGGGTGCCAGTTCCGGCGCGCGCCCGTCGACGTGCGCGACGAAGCGGGTGCTAACCGATGCCGCGAACTCGCGCCCCGCTTCCGTCAACGCCTGCGCCAGGCTTCCCTCGCGCACGGCAGGCCCCCGCAACTGCCGGACCCGGTCGCGGCCTTCGTCCATCACGCGCTCGGCGCGCGCCAGCACCTCCTCGGCTTCCGCCCGCACGGCACTATGGTCCGGCAGCTTGTGCATCAGCACATGCATGCGCAGGACCAGCGACTGCACGCTCTGCAGGAAGGTATCGTGCAGGGTGCGGGCGATCCGCTCGCGTTCCAGCATGCGCACTTTCAGGTCGTTGTGCAGCCGCGTGGCGACCCGGGCCAGGCGCCAGCGGTGCAGCAGCCATACCGCCACCACCGCAGCGAGCGCGCAGGCCAGCTTGAACCACAGGGTCTGGGTAAAGGCGGCCTCGATGGACAGGGCCACGCTCGCCGGGCGCGGGCTCCACACGCCATCCTCGTTGGCGGCAATCACTTCGAATGTGTAGGTGCCCGGCGCGAGGTTCGTATAGACCGCCTGGCGCGGGCCGCCGGCATCGCGCCAGGCGCCGTCCTGGCCGACCAGGCGATAGCGGAAGCGCACCCGCTCGGGCATCGACAGCGCCGTGGCGGTGAAGTCGATCTCCAGCCGCGGCACGCGCGCCGGCAGTGCCAGCGCCGCGCCGGCCGGATAGGCGCGTTCGTCCGTGCGGACGGCGCCGATCAGTACCGTCGGCGGGCGCGGGTTGCGGGGAATCGCGGCGGGATCGATATATCCCACGCTGCTGGACGTCGCATACCACAGGCGGCCATCGGTGGCCTGGACCAGCGAAGGCAAGGGCCTGATCTGGGCCGGCATGCCCCGGTGGCCATCGAGGTGGTCGAAGCGCTCGGCGGCGACGTCGGGCAGACGCCGGTCCGCCGCGGTGGAAAGCGCCGCGGCATCCAGGCGCGCCAGGCCGCTGGTTTCGCGCAGCCACAGCCCGCCATTGCCACGCTCGACGATGCCCGAGACGCCATAGAAGGATCCCCGCCCGCGCTCGCCAACGCCGACGAAGCCCCTGCCATCCAACCAGGCCAGGCCACGGTCGCCGCCGATCCAGAAGCGGTCATGCCCCTGCACCATCGCCAGGGTATTGCCGACGGCGAGACCGTCCTTGCCGTCGAACTGCCGCACCACGCCGTTCTCCAGCATGGCGGTCCGGTTATCCGGGTAGCCGAGCCAGATTCGCCCGGCCCGGTCGGCGCTCAGTGAAATTGCGGTCGGCATCGCCAGTTCGGGATGGCCGCCGCCGGCGCTCCACGCGCCCCGCCGCAAGGCATGGATGCCCTGGCCCACCACCGACAGCCAGAGGCCACCGTCCGCTCCCATGGCGATGGCCTGGACGGTCCGGCCCGCCAGCTCGCCCGGCAACGGGACCCGCGTCGTCTCGCCCTTGCGCACGCGCCACAGGCCGCCGTCGCCGGCAAACCACAGAGTGCCGTCGGCCTGGCGGTGCGTGGCGCTGACCCGGTGGATGCCGGTGTCGCGGCGCGTGCCATCGGCATCGACGATGAAGGTGGGTACCCTGAACGCATTCTCATGATGAAAGTTGATGACCCATACCGCGCCATCATCGCCCGCGACGACCCCGGGAGGACCGGTCAGCCCGGTGGGCAGCGCGATCGTCGCCAGCCGCGGTTCGCGCACGCGATCGACGCCGTTCTCGGTCGCGAACCACAGATTGCCTTCACGGTCGGTCAGCGCCGTAGTCATGGTCTTGCCCGAGAAACCGTTGGCCGGCATGAACTGCTGCAGCGGCCTGCGCGCTTCATCCAGCAGCTGGAGTGCATCGCCCGTGTTGACCCACAGTCGGCCGCGATGGTCGACGGTATAGGTATGCATCGGCAGGCCGCCGTTGCGCAGCGCGAATGGCGCCAGCCTGCCGCTGGCGGGATCGAACAGCCGCAGGCCGTGCGCACGGCTGTTGATCAGCACCTGGCCGTCTTTCCACACGTCGCCCCCGTCCACGCCGGGTTCGTCCAGCACCCTGGTGAACGTGTACCCGCCGGAACCAGCCTTGCGCGCGCTCTGGTAGATCCCATCGGGGGCGTAGACCAGCATGCTGCCGTCGGGCAACACGGTATGGAACATGACCAGGCCTTCCGACAGGCCGTCGGCCGGCGTGACCAGCCGCCAGCCTTCGCCGTCGAAGCGGTGCAGGTCGCGCGAGCCGGTGGCCCACAGGCTGCCGTCGGGGAGCTGGATGAAATGGTAGATCGCGCCCTGCGGTCCGTCCTTGCCGGCGTAGTGCCGCACCGCGCCATGCTCGAAGCGGCTGATGCCGCCGAACTGGTAGCCGACCGAGATCGTCTCGCCCACCGCCGTCACCGCGGTGGTTGCCTGCACATGCAGGGGATGGCCATACACCGCGCGCTGGGGCAGGAAGCGCGCGCCGTCGAAGCTGTACAGGCCGTCGGTCGCGGCAAACCACAGCAGGCCGTTGCCATCCTGGGCCATGGAAAACACATTGGCGGGCGCGCCATCCTTGCGAGTCCAGCTCGTGCTCTGGAGCGTGGCGCGTGCGGGCGCAGGCGCGGCCACGTCTTGGGACGAGTTCCGGGCCGCCTCATTGGCTACCCGAGGTTCGGGCTGGCGCGGCGCGGCCGGTGCGGATGCCGGCGCCGATGCCGTCACCAGGGCCAGCAGCGACGGCAGAATACTGGAGCGAAGGGGCGCCATGCGATTCCCGCCTACTTCGCCGGGGCGGATCCGGCGGACATCGGCCCCGGCTTGCCGGTCACGCCCGTCGCACGATGTCCGTCGCCGCCGTCGCACGAGGCGGGCCCGCGTGGCATTTCCGGTAGTGGAACGATGATTTCTCCTGGTTGCGCATGTCGGCGGTATTCTCCTTCATACGCGGCCCCCCGTCCACAATCAGTTGCCGATGCGGAACTCCCCGACCAGCGCGACCAGCGTGGCAGCCTGCTGCTGCAGGCTTTCGGCCGCGGCGGCGGCTTCCTCGACCAGCGCGGCGTTCTGCTGCGTCACGCCATCCATCTGGCCGACCGCCTGCGTGACCTGGCCGATGCCGCCGCTCTGCTCCACGCTGGCGGCCGCGATCTCGGCGATGATGCCTGCCACGCCGCGCACGCTCGTCACCACCTCGTCCATCGTGGCGCCGGCGCCCTGCACCAGCGCGCTGCCGCGTTCCACCTGGGCGACCGATTCGCCGATCAGCGCCTTGATTTCCTTGGCCGCGCTGGCGCTGCGCTGGGCCAGGTTACGCACCTCGCTGGCCACCACGGCGAAGCCGCGGCCCTGCTCGCCGGCACGGGCCGCTTCGACGGCCGCGTTCAGGGCCAGGATATTGGTCTGGAACGCGATGCCGTCGATCACGGAGATGATGTCGACCACCTTGTGCGACGAGGCATTGATCGCCGCCATCGTCTCGACCACCTCAGCCACCACGGCGCCACCGCGCACAGCCACGCCGGACGCGTTGGCGGCCAGCTCGCGCGCCTGCGCGGCATTGTCCGAATTCTGCCGCACGGTGCTGGTCAGTTCTTCCATCGACGCGGCGGTTTCCTCCAGCGCGCTGGCCTGCTGCTCGGTGCGTGCCGACAGGTCGGCGTTGCCCAGGCTGATCTCGGCGCTGGCCGTGGCCACGCTGGCCGAACTGTCGCGCACGCGCGCCAGCACCGCCTCGATCTTGGCCACGAAGGCGTTGAAGCCGTTGCCGATCACCGCCAGCTCGTCGTTGCCCGCCACGGCCAGGCGCCTGGTCAGGTCGGCGTTGCCGCCGGCCAGCTGCGTCATGGTGCGGGCCAGTTCGCGCAGCGGCCGGGTCAGGCGGCGCAGCGTAAACAGCATCACGGCGGCCGCGATGGCGGCGCACAGCGCGGAGGCGATCACCGTGTACATCATCAGCTCGCGCGCCGGCGCGGTGGCCACGCTTTTCGGAAACGCCAGGCGCACGGCCCACGGCGCCACGCCGCCGACCAGGCGCAGCGGCTGCACCAGGTTGACGATGCCGTCCACTTCATATTCGTACGGCTGGCCGGCGCGCACCGCGGCCAGCGCCGCCGCCGGCATGTCGTCGGCCTTCTTGCCGTTGCGCGCGATGTCCGGATGGCTGGCGTACAGGCCCTGGTTCGACACCAGCGCCAGCCTGCCCTGTTCCACCGTCCGCATGCCGGCCAGGATTTCACCGAGCTTCGTCAGCAACAGGTCGCCGCTGACGACGCCCTTGACCTGGCCGCCGACCAGCACCGGCGCCATCAGCGACGCCATCAGCACATCCTTGCCGTTGACCGGATAGGCCACCGGTTTGGTGAGCATGCGCTTGCCGGTCTTCATCGGCACGTCATACCAGTCGTTCGCCCCGGGGGCACTGCTGAAGGTGATCGGTTCGACATGGATGCCGCCATCGGCCTTGCGCGTGTAGTACGGCATGTAGCGGCCGGAGGCGTCGAAACGGGGTTCTTGCCCGGCGAATTCGGCATCCCTGCCATCGAGGGCATTCGGTTCCATCGTCACGGAAGACCCCATCAGGTCTTCCGCATTGCGCAGCACGGCCTGGACGGCGTCGTCCACCTGGTCGCGCGACAGGTGGTGGCCGGCGCCGAGCGTGGCGCCGACCGTTCCGGCCAGTGTCGACGTGGCGGCAAAATTGGTCTCGATGCGTCCCGCCAGCGTGGCCGCGGCGGCGGCGGCGGAGGTATGCGCGAGCTGCATGGCGGCTGCTTCCGCGCTGTTGCTGTTGCGGACACCGGTGACGCCGGCGACCAGCGCCAGGCTGGCCACCAGCAGGCCGCTGGCGGCGATGCCGATGCGGGCATTCAGGGACAAGTTGCGAAATAGCTTCATGCTGCGCTCCGTCAGAAGGTGCGGCTCACGCCGACGATGGCGGTTGCCTTGGCCACGTTCGCGTGGCGGATGTTCCCGGCCGCATCGGGCATGCCGGTGGTGTAGGTCTGGTAGATGTTGGTCCGGCCCCAGGCGCGCGTCAGCGCCACGGAAGCGCTCCAGCCGCCGCCCAGGTCCCTGGTGACGCCCACCTTGGCGTCGCGCCAGTTCCAGATGTCGTTGCCGGCGCCGGCCACGCGGCCATCGCCGGCGTGCAGGTTCAGCGTCCAGCCTTCGCCGAGCGCCGGGTTGGCGCCCACGTCGAGGTAGACGGTGCCCCGTGAATCGGGAATCCCGAAGAACATGGGGCTGACGGTGCGGTAGTACTTGGCATACGCGGCCCGCCAGGTGACGCCCAGCGCCAGTTCGGCGTAGTCGAACTTGTCGCCGGTGGCGCTCATGCGGGCCCCCGGGTATTCATAGAGATAAGCCATCACGCTGTAGCCGATGGCGCCCGCGCTGCCGCTATAGCCGCCGTACAGGTCCCACTCGACGCGCCCTTCTTCCATGAAGCGGTCGCTCACCGTGGATGCCCAGGTGCCGGCCGACCAGCCATCCGCGCGCACGTAGTCGACGCCGCCCTGCACGGCCGGCTTGCCCCAGGTCTGGCGGATGCCGCGCGAGACGTACTGCGACACGACGCCTGCGGTCGCGGTCCATTGCGCCGCCTGCGTGGTGGAGTCGACGCGGATGCTGGTGTCGGTGTCGGTGCCGGTTTCGGTGCCGGATGCCTGCGCGGCGCCTGCGCACGCGGCGAGGCAAAGCACGGGCAGGAGCGCACGGCTCCAGGTGGGACGCTGGTTCATGTGATGGGTCGGTAAGGAAGGAGGAAATGCGGGAAGAATGTAGCCGTGCGGCAATAATAGCGCCTGTCAAGATGCAAGTCGCCGAAACGTGCCCTTCTATCCACGCATTTTTCGGCGCCGTGCGACGCCGATACAACAGTGTTCCTTACCGCGCTGGCGCGGCCCGCCGGCGCCGGCTACAGCGTGACCGGCTGGCCGTTGACCCGCACGTTTTCCAGCTGGAGGCCGGCGATGCCCGTCGCGTCGAGCGCGGCCTTGTCCAGCTGCACGTCGATATCCTTCAGCAGGATGCCGGCGATCTCGGTCTGGCCCGGGTTCGGCGCGATCTTGACGAAGGCGCCGAAGCGCCCCTTGATGTCCACCAGGCTGACGTTGCGCACCACCGACTTCGGCGGCGGCGCGCCTTTCAGGTCGAAGTACTGCGTCCATGGCCGGATCGCGACGATCAGGCCGCGGCTGGAATCGAGCACCAGGCCGCGGAAGTGGATGTTTTCGTAATGCTGCGGCGTGTCGGCGCGCAGCTTCAGCACGGCCACGTTGGAGACGCCGGGCCCCACCTTGCAGTTTTCGACCAGCACGTCGCGCACCAGCGTGGCCTCGCTGCCCAAGGTCATCACGCCGTGGCCGCGGCGGAACTCGCAGTTGCGCACGCGGATATGTTCGACGGGCGGGCTGTCCTGGTCCTGGAGCGCGTGCGGGCCCTTCGAGCCCTTGGCGGCGATGCAGTCATCCGTCACCGAGAAATAGCAGCCGTCGACCGTCACGCGCTGGCAGCTGTCCAGGTCGATGCCATCGGTGCTGGGCGCCTGCTTGTAGTCGTCCGGCACCTCGAAGCGCGCGCCGCGCACCGTCACGTCCTGGCAGCGGTACAGGTGCAGGTTCCAGAATTGCGAATCCTTGAACGTGACGCCTTCGACGGTCACGTTGCGCGAGCGTTCGATCAGGGCCAGCCGGGCGCGCGGCACACTGATGTTGGCGAAGTTGTGCGGGTCGGGCGCCGCGTTGCGCAGTTTCCAGAACAGGTCCCAGATGGGCCGGCCGGCGCCATCGAGCGTGCCCTTGCCGGTGATCTTCAGGCCATCGCAGCCGCTGGCATTGATCAGGGCCGGGTTGAAGTTCGGCGCGAAGTGCCCTTCGATGCGCGTGCGCCGCGCCGGGAAATGGCTCAGGTCCGTCGAGCATTTCAGCACGGCGCCCTGCTCCAGGTGCAGGTGCACGCCCGGCTTCAGGAACAGCGCGCCGCTGACGAACACGCCGGCCGGCACCACCACCGTGCCGCCGCCCTGCCCCGCGGCGTGGTCGATGGCTTGCTGGATCGCGGCGGTGTTGACGGTGCGATCGTCGGCGACGGCGCCGAAGCCGGTGATCGGGAAGCGCCTGGCATCGCCAAGTGTCGCGCAAGCCGGCAATGCGAGGAACGGCGCGGCGAGCAGCGACAGGGCGAAGTGACGGCGGTGGCTGGAGTGGTGGGACATGCCGGCTCTCTCATGGACTGGACCATGGCATGGTAGAGCCGGCCGCCGCGGCGGGCCAGCGGCACGCCCCATTCACTCAGGAACTTGAGCGGTGCCGCCGTGGTTGGTACGGGCTAGCTCTTGCGCTGAAGGTAGCCGTGCATGCCAAGCCAGCGCGTGAAGCCGTCGAACCACCCGGTGCTGGCGGTCGTCTTCGGATACATGCCGAAGCCGTGCCCGCCCTGCTCGTACGGGTGGAATTCCACGGGACGCCTGGCCGCGCGCCAGCTGTCGACCAGGCCATAGCCGGCGTTGGCGAAGAACGGATCGTCCGCGGCCAGCGCCACGAACAGCGGCGGCGCGCCGGCCGGCGGCGTCACCGGCGACAGCGGGCCATAGATGTTGGCGATGAAGGCCGGCTTGGCATCCTGCCCGTACAGCGCGGTGGACAGCGTCAGCATGGCACCGGCCGAGAAGCCGGCCATGCCGATGCGGTCGCGGTCCACGCCCCACTCCGCCGCGCGCGCGCACCAGCGCGAACGCGGCGCGTGCATCGGCGATCTGCGGCGCCAGTTCGACGGCGGGATCCTGCTGCGGCCGCGGCTTGGCGGCGCCCGAGAACATCTCGGCCATGGCGCGCTCGAAGGCGGGCATGTCGGCCGGGGTCTGGTTCAGGCGGTACTTCAGCACGAACGCCGCCACGCCCTTGTCGGCCAGCGCACGCGCCACGTCCCAGCCTTCATTGTTCATCGACAGCGTGCGGAAGCCGCCGCCCGGCGCGACGATCACGGCCGCACCGGTCGCCTTGCCCTTGGGCGGCAGGAACGGCGTCAGGGTGGCCACGGTCACGTTGCGGGCGAACACGCTGCCGTACTGCCGGTGCCACGATTCCTGCACCGTCGCACCCGGCAGCGCCCCGGTGTCCAGCACGATCGCGTCGGGCTGCGCCGGTGCCGCGATCGGCGTCATCTTGTCGTCCTGCGCCATCGCGGGGGGCGCGAAGGCACACGCCAGCGCCAATGCGCCGGCAAGCAGTCCGGCCGTCAGCGGACGAATGGAACGGCGGTTTTTTTCCATGCAAATCTGGGCTTGCATTCGATCTCCTCTCCAGGTTACGGCAATGCCGGGATGGCGCTTGCCGGCGATGCTCACGGTGATTACCACGATGACGGACGTGGCCCTGCCGGGCCATTCCGGTCACCGCCGGTAGCGCAAACAGTGCATATACCGTACACTGAATGTTCGCATAAAGCAGGCGACAAAGATAGCGCAATCATAACTTTTGCAGCGTCGGCGCGGGCGTGGAGATACCGATTCGGGCATCCCTTCGCAGGCAAATGTGATTGGCGCGGGCAGCGACGGCGATGGCACACTCGCCGCTCCTGTCTACTCTCCCGCTTCCATGCCATACCGTCCCATGCCATACCGTTCCCTGCCCCTGATTGCCGCCCTGGTCTTCTCGTTGCCGGCCGGCGCCGCGCCCGTTTTCGACAATCCGCTCGTGCCGCAGCGCGCCGATCCGCACGTGACGCTGCAGGCCGACGGCTATTACTACCTGACGGCGACCGCCCCCGAGTACGACCGCATCGAGGTGCGCCGCGCGCGCGACCTGAACGGCATCGGCAAGAGCGAGAGCAAGGTCGTCTGGCGCAGCCACGCCACCGGCCCCATGAGCCGGAACATCTGGGCGCCGGAAATGCACCGGATCGATGGCAAGTGGTATATCTATTTCACGGCCGGGCGCGACGATGCGCCGCTGGATATCCGCCTGTACGTACTGGAAAACGACGCGGCCAATCCGCTCGAGGGAACCTGGAGGGAGCGCGGGCAGCTGAAGACGGGCTGGGAAGTGTTCGCGCTCGACGCCACCACCTTCGCCCTCGACGGCCGGCGCTACCTGCTGTGGACCCAGCGCCCGCCCACGGCCGACAAGCACATGACGGCCGTGTATATCGCCGAAATGGATACGCCGCTGTCGATCAAGGGCCCGGCGACCCTGCTGACCACGCCCGAATACGCGTGGGAAAAGGTGAAGTTCGACGTCAACGAAGCGCCGGCCGTGCTGGTGAAGAATGGCCGCGTGTTCGTCACCTATTCGGCCAGCGCGACCGATGCGAATTACGCGCTGGGCATGCTGACGGCCGATGCCGGCGCCAATCTCCTCGACGCCGCCTCATGGACCAAGTCGCCGCGCCCGGTCTTCGCCAGCAGCAAGGCCACCGGCCAGTATGGCCCCGGCCACAATTCGTTCACCACTACGCCGGATGGCAAGACCGACATCCTGGTTTATCACGCGCGCGACTACGAGCATATTCCCGGCGATTCGCTGAACGATCCGAACCGGCATACCCGCGCGCAGGCGATCGCGTGGCGTGCGGATGGCACGCCCGATTTCGGCGAACCCGTGGCGGACAAGGCGGCAGGTGGTCGCCGGCCCTGATCCCTGGAGCTGGCCGCAGCCCGTTACATTGCCTTCATTGCCTTCATTGCGTTCATTGCGTTCATTGCGTTCATTGCCGCCGGCATGTTGTCGCGCATCGTCGACGATCTGGAATCGTCCGTCGACATCGAAAATTCCAGACATCTGAATACAAAGTTTGACAGACAGTGCGCGGACAGGACGGCATACTCGACAGCGCTACACGCCTGAGCAGACTGCGGCCAAGCTGCCGTACGTCCGGCCCGCGGCTTCTGCTCCGCGTGATCTGGAATCTCTCGAAGGTATCGATGAAAATGACGAAATCGCTTTTGGTGGCACTGATTATTACCGGCGCCACCCAACATGCAGTACAAGCACAAAGCCTGACCGAAGGCCTTTCCAACCTGGGCAAGGCGGCTGGTGCGATCGCCGGCCTGCGGGCTCCGGGTTTCGGGAACTCCGGCAAATCGACATCCTCCAGCCCTGACGATCCCGTATTCGGGCAGGCTCGGGTCGAAGCGCGCGCCCACCCGAAATATCCCGACAAGGAATGGCCGGACAAGATGATTGAAGGCCATATCGCGCGTGACCGTTACGGTTGCCCGGCGTTCTTTGCGAACGGAGATTCCATGTTTGTCTACAGCTTCGACAAGTTCGAGCAGAAAGTCGGCGGCGCATGGGTGGCGCTGGACATCATGAAACTGGCGAAAGAAGTACCACAGCATTGCACGGGAGGCGGCTGAAATACCTTTCAGCCTGGATATGGCCTGGGCCATCAGGCGCTTGTCACGGCCGGCCGTTGCCGCTCCGTTGCGGACGGCCAGCCACAGGATCTAATTGTTGAGGCGGTAAATCCGCTCGATGTCGGCGGGAGACAGCCTAGACAGGCACTCTTCGACGGCTGCGGCTTCGACCGACTCAGGAAAATACATCGTGATAATCTCACCGCCCGGTCGCTGTTCCGACGATTGATACTCATGCGGCAAGTCACATTCATCGCCGAGATAATCGGAAATGACATCGAACAGTTCATAGTCCTCGATGACGAGGACGCATCGGTTGCCTTCGCCCAATCCGATGTCAATGTGTGGAAGAATCCGTTTCATCAGCATTTTCGATACTAGTCCAGCATGAGGGCCGTTTGCGCCACGAAGTACGCAAATACTATTACTCCACAGTCGTCGCTACATGCCTCCATTCATCGCTCTCCAGTTTCACACGTTCATCCCATTCGGAGTTGACCTTGATACCAAAGTAATGAAGTAAAGCGGATCCGCCGGACATCGTAATATAAGCCAGCTCACCTTCGAAGTACCGTGGATGCAGCCCAGATTTTCTACATTCAGCAGCACAAGCCTCCTGCACCTTATTGTCGAGATCACCCAGCGCCTGCAGCAGGCTTCTTGCCGACTGCAGCACAGACTCATCGACTTTCATCGCGTCGCCCGCGAAATAGATCACAAACTCGCCGTCGTGCGCCAGAGGTACCTGAATACAAGGGCTACCTTCGAGGGTCATAACGTTAGCGGCCACCAGACAGGATATTGCAGGGCTCCCGTCATACCTGTCGCGCGATATTTTAACTTCCATGATCTGATATTAAGGTGACTTGCGGCCTGAGGATATCTGAAGTGGCGTGGCAGACCATCATGGCTCCACGGTGATTCTGAACCGCTGATACGCCATCATTCCACGCACCAGCACGCTGAACGATCGCGCCGCACGAAATGTCCTGATCCCGCGACAGTACTTCCGTCACGGCACCCAATAAATGAACAATTCGCGCGCGTCGCCAAAACGGTCCAGCGTGACCCGGCGCCGCTGCTCGACGCCCTTCGACGTGGCGGACACCGTATAGGTGCCTGGCGGCAGCTTGAGGTACACCAGCGGCCCACTGCCGGCCAGCTTGAAGACAGGACCCTGCCGCACGTCCTCGACCACCAGCGCGACATTGCCCAGCTTGGCGCCGGTGTCGTGCACGGCGAAGGCCAGCCGCAGGTTGAACGCGGCCCGCATCGTTTCCAGCGCGGCGCGTTCGTCCACCGAGCTCCCGCCGCTGGCATAGGTCACCGTGCCGATGGTACCGGTTTGCAGTTTTCCCTGGGCCGGCGCGGCGCCGGCGGGCAATGCCGCGCATACCAGGGCCACGCACAACGCGCGCGCCACTTGTCCGATGTCGATCATGCCGGCCCTCCGTTGGTCGCCTTGCCGCGCCGTTTCCCCGCATGGCTGCCCGCCCCCGCCGACGCGGCCGACCTCGCCTGGTCGGCCAGCGCGAGGAAATTGGCCACCTTCGCCGATGGTTCGGCATCGCGCGAGGCCAGGGCGAGGTTGGTCACGACCTTCACGTCGGCGATGTCCACATAGACCACGCCTTCGGCACGGATCTGGCTCACGGAAGCAGGCACGATCGAGACGCCGAATTCGGCGGAGACCAGGTTGACGACCGACGACAGCTGCGGCGCCTGCTGGCCCGGCACCGGCTCGAAGCCGGCCAGCCGGCAGGCATTCAGGATTTCGTCGTGCAGCATCGGGCTTTCCTCGCGGGGAATCAGTACGAAGGCTTCGCCGGCCAGCGCCGTCAGCGGAATGCGGCGGCTCTTCGCCAGCCGGTGGCCCGCCGGCAGCACCACCTTCATGGGTTCGCTGGCGATCTGGTACAGCGCGATGCCGGCGAACGAGTGGGTGCCGGGGCGCATCAGTGCCAGGTCGAGCCGGCCCTCTTCCAGCAAGGCCAGCAACTGGGTCGTGGTGCCTTCGGTCAAGGTCAGCGCGACGCCGGGATAGGTGGCCCGGAAGGCCCGGATCAGCGCGCGTACGATCGGGTGAAACGCCGCGGACGCCGTCAAGCCAAGGTGAACGTGGCCCGTTTCGCCCCGGCCCGCGCGTTGCGCATTTGCAACAGCACTTTGCGCATCGTTCAGCAGCCGTTTCGCGTCGGCCATCAGGGCCTTGCCGGCTTCGGTGAGCGACATGCCATGGCCGGTGCGATGGAACAGCGGCACGTCCAGTTCCCGCTCCAGCGTGAGGATCTGCTGGCTCAGCGGGGGTTGGCCGATGCCCAGGCGTTCCGCGGCCCGGGTCACGTTACCCTCCTCGGCCACGGCCACGAAGTAGCGGAGTCGTCTTAATTCCATGACAATTTTCCGATCCGGTATCTGACTATCATCTGGATTCTAAACGTTTCATATATTGGACAGTATAGCGGCATTTCACGATAATCCACGCCTTGCAACCTGCGTTGACCATGGGCATGGTCACGCGCGGGATTAATAACCAGGTGAGAGGTCTCCAATGGCTGTACAAGAAACCCAGAGAAAAGCGCGACGAGAGTTCCGCAACATCCACGTGACAGAGCTGTCGAATTACCGGATGCCGTTCTCGGCAATCGTATCGATCCTGCACCGTATCAGCGGCATGCTGCTGTTCGTGCTGCTCCCCTTCATCCTGTACCTGCTGCAGGAATCCATCCGCTCCGAGATTTCGTTCGCGCACTTCCAGGGCATCGCCCAGCACCCGTTCAGCAAGCTCGTGATCCTGGGCCTGGTGTGGGGCTACATGCACCACTTCTGCGCCGGCATCCGCCACCTGGTGATGGATACCCACATCGGCCTGGACAAGGATTCGGCCCGCAAGACGTCGGTGGCCGTGCTGGTCATCAGCCTGGCGGTGACCTTCCTGGTCGCCCTGAAACTGTTCGGAGTGTTCTGAGATGAAAAACAATATCGGACCGAAGCGCCTCGTCGTCGGCGCCCATTACGGCCTGGGCGAGTTCCTCGCGCAGCGCGCCACCGCCATCGTGATGGTGGTGTACACCGTCGTGCTGCTGGCCGCTTTCCTCACCGGGAACAACTTCTCGTATGAAGGCTGGGCCGGCCTGTTCGCGCAGACCTGGTTCAAGCTGTTCACGCTGGCCACCCTGATCGGCCTGTTCTATCACGCCTGGGTCGGCGTCGTTTCCGTCTACCAGGACTACATCAAGAACGTCGGTGTTCGCTTCCTCATTCAAACCGCGTCGGCCATGTGGCTGATCGCGTGCGCCGTGTGGTCGGTGCAGATTCTCTGGAGTGTGTAAATCGTGGCAGCAATCAAATCCTCCATTCCCGTACGCCGCTTCGACGCGGTGATCGTTGGCGCCGGCGGTTCCGGCATGCGCGCCTCCCTGCAACTGGCTGAAGCGGGCCTGAACGTGGCCGTGCTGTCGAAAGTGTTCCCGACCCGCTCGCACACCGTCGCGGCACAGGGCGGCATCGGCGCTTCGCTGGGCAACATGGCCGAAGACAACTGGTTCTGGCACATGTTCGACACCGTCAAGGGCGGCGACTACCTGGGTGACCAGGATGCCATCGAATTCATGTGCCGCGAGGCGCCGAAGGTCGTGTACGAGCTGGAACACTTCGGCATGCCGTTCGACCGCAATCCCGACGGCACGATCTACCAGCGCCCGTTCGGCGGCCATACCGCCAACTTCGGCGAGAAGGCCGTGCAGCGCGCCTGCGCCGCGGCCGACCGTACCGGCCACGCGCTGCTCCACACGCTGTACCAGCGTAACGTCCGTGCCCGCACCCACTTCTTCGTCGAATGGATGGCGCTGGACCTGATCCGCGACAGCGAAGGCGACGTGATCGGCGTGGTCGCGCTGGAAATGGAAACCGGCGACGTGATGATCCTGCAGGCGAAGACGACGATCTTCGCCACCGGCGGTGCCGGCCGGATCTTCGCCGCGTCGACCAACGCGTTCATCAACACCGGCGACGGCATGGGCATGGCGGCACGCGCCGGCCTGCCGCTGCAGGACATGGAATTCTGGCAGTTCCACCCGACCGGCGTGGCCGGCGCGGGCGTCCTGATCACCGAAGGCGTGCGCGGCGAAGGCGGCATCCTGATCAACTCGCAGGGCGAGCGCTTCATGGAACGCTATGCGCCGACCTTGAAGGACCTGGCGCCGCGCGACTTCGTGTCGCGCTCGATGGACCAGGAAATCAAGGAAGGCCGCGGCGTGGGCCCGAACAAGGACCACGTGCTGCTCGATCTGCGCCACATCGGCAAGGAAACCATCGAGAAGCGCCTGCCGTCGATCCTGGAAATCGGCCACAAGTTCGCCAACGTGGACGCGACCAAGGAACCGATCCCGGTCGTGCCGACGATCCACTACCAGATGGGCGGCATCCCGACCAACATCCACGGCCAGGTCGTGGCGCCGACCGCCGACGGTTCGCAAAAAATCGTCAACGGTTTGTATGCGATCGGCGAATGCGCCTGCGTGTCCGTGCACGGCGCGAACCGCCTGGGCACCAACTCGCTGCTCGACCTGGTGGTGTTCGGCCGCGCGGCCGGCAACCATGTGGTGGCGTCGAACCTGAAGGCCAAGGAACACAAGGACCTGCCGAAGGATGCATCGGATTACGCCATGGACCGCCTGAACCGCCTGGAAACCTCGACCGGTTCCGAGAAGGTGCAGGGCGTGGCCAACGACATCCGCGCCACGATGCAAAAGTACTGCGGCGTGTTCCGTACCGACGACCTGCTGAAGGCCGGCTTCGACGAGATCATGAAGCTCGACGAGCGCCGCAAGCACGTCTCGTTCAAGGACAAGTCGAAGGTCTTCAACACCGCCCGCGTGGAAGCGCTGGAACTGGACAACCTGATCGAAACGGCCAAGGCGACCATTACCTCGGCGGTGGCCCGCAAGGAATCGCGCGGCGCGCATGCGCACAGCGACTTCCCGAACCGCGACGACGACAACTGGATGAAGCACACGCTGTGGTTCTCCGAAGGCAACCGCCTGGAGTACAAGCCGGTCGTCACCAAGCCGCTGACGGTGGAAACCTTCAAGCCCAAAGCACGCACTTTCTAAGGCCTCGACAAACATGGCACGCACCCTGAAATTCAAGATCTACCGCTACGATCCGGACAAGGACGAGAAGCCCTACATGCAAGACCTGACGGTCGAGCTGAAGGATACCGACAAGATGCTGCTGGACGCGCTGCAGCGCATCAAGTCCGACGTGGACGATTCGCTGGCCCTGCGCCGCTCGTGCCGCGAAGGCGTGTGCGGTTCGGACGCGATGAACGTCAACGGCAAGAACCGCCTGGCCTGCACGACGAACCTGAACGAACTGTCCGAACCGATCATCCTGCGCCCGCTGCCGGGCCTGCCGGTGATCCGCGACCTGATCGTCGACATGACGCAGTTCTTCAAGCAGTATGAATCGATCAAGCCATTCCTGATCAACGATTCGATCCCGCCGGAGAAGGAGCGCCTGCAGACCCCGGCCGAGCGCGAAGAGCTCGACGGCCTGTACGAATGCATCCTGTGCGCGTGCTGCTCGACGTCGTGCCCGTCGTTCTGGTGGAACCCGGACAAGTTCGTCGGCCCGGCCGGCCTGCTGCAGGCTTACCGCTTCATCGCCGATTCGCGCGACGAAGCGACCGGCCAGCGCCTGGACAACCTGGAAGACCCGTACCGCCTGTTCCGCTGCCACTCGATCATGAATTGCGTCGACGTCTGCCCGAAGGGCCTGAACCCGAACAAGGCGATCGGCAAGATCAAGGAACTGATGGTCCGCCGCGCGATCTGATCCGCGTTCCCGTCCCGAAAGCGCCCGGCCTGCCGGGCGTTTTTTTTCGCACATGGCACTGCCCGGCGTTTCTCCGCACGTTTCTCCGCACGTTGCGACAGTCCCGCCCGCGCGATGGCACAATTCGCCAAGCCAGCAAGCTCTCACTTCACCAAGGGAAGCCACTCTTGAGTCCTACCCCGGATAACCCGGCAGCGCCTTTCGACGCGGACAGCCATGCCAGCCTGCCCGCCCTGTGGCGCCACCCCGTCATTCGCCTCGTGATCGTGGTGACGGTGCTGGCCTGCCTCGCCCTCGCCGGCTTTTCCGCCTGGTTCATGTGGAGCGCCAGGCAGGCGCAGATCCAGCAGACCCGGGTCGCCACGTCGAACGTGGCACGGATGGTCGGCGCCCAGGTGGAATCGGCGATGAAGACGGCCAGCATGGCGCTGTCCGACATGGCCGAACGCGCCAAGCACGAAGGCACCGGCGAGGCGGCGCGCGAGCGGCTGAGGACCCACCTCGGCGAGCTGGCCAAGGTCACGCCCGAGCTGTACGGCATGTTCCTGTATGGGCCGGACGGCTCCTGGCTGGCCACGTCGCTGGGCCGCGAGGTCCAGGGCAACAACGCCGACCGCGCCTACTTCCAGTATCACCGCACCCACCAGGACGAGGGAATCCATATCGCCGCGCCCGTCAAGAGCAAGTCGACGGGGGTCTGGATCATCCCCGTGTCGCGCGGCATCTACGCCGCCGACGGCACCTTCATGGGCGTGGCGCTCGTCACGCTGCGGCTGAACTTCTTCGAACGCATCTACGATGAGCTGGACATCGGCCGGACCGGTGTCGTGCTGCTGATGCTGTACGACGGCACGGTGATCTACCGCCGGCCGTTCGACGAAAAGCTGATCGGCACGGACCTATCGAACGGCAACATCTTCAAGGAATTGCGGAAAAGGCCGGTCGGGTCCACCTTCCTCGTCGCCAAGGTGGACAAGGTGGAACGGCTGTACAGCTACCGGCGCCTGCAAAACTTCCCATTCCTCGTGTCGGTCGGCCAGACCAAGGCCGAACTGCTGGGCGACTGGAAGCGCTCCAGCATGCTGATCGGCGTGGCGGTCCTGCTCATCAGTGCGATGCTGGCCACGTTCGCGACGAAGCTGGTGCGCCAGATCGCCATCCGCGACCGGCTCGATGCGCAGCTGCGGCTGTACTCCGGCGAACTGGAAAAGCGCAACGTCGACCTGCGCATGCTGGCTCACACGGACCAGCTCACCCAGCTGGCAAACCGGCGCCGCTTCGACGAAGTGCTCGACAAGGAACTGCGGCGGGCGCAGCGCGGCCGCACGCCCCTGTCGCTGATCATGCTGGACCTGGACTTCTTCAAGCAGTTCAACGACCGCTATGGCCACCTGGCGGGCGACGAGTGCCTGCAGCGCGCGGCCGGCGTGCTGTCGGACCGGATCCTTCGCGCCGGCGACGTCGCCGCGCGCTACGGCGGTGAGGAATTCGCCGTAATCATGCCGAACACCGGCGAGGACGGCGCAATGGCCGTCGCCGAACAGGTCCGGGCCGGCATCATGGCGCTGGGCATCCCGCACGAGCATTCACCAGGGCACGTCGTCACCGCAAGCCTGGGCGTGGCAACGCTCTACCCGGGCAAGGGCGGCAACGCCACCGGTGCCGCCGCGGCGTCAGAGCTGATCGGCAGCGCGGACCGGCACCTGTATGACGCCAAGCAGGCCGGCCGCAACCAGGTGCGCGGAGAGTCGGGAAGTAGTGCAGCGGGCACCGGTGCGGCCGCCGCCAATGCCGCGGCCCGCTGAACGCTTCAGCGCACGTCCAGCAATTCCACTTCGAAGATCAGGTTGGCGTTCGGCGGGATCGGGCCGGCGCCTCCCGCGCCGTAGCCCATGGCGGCCGGCACGATCAGGGTGCGCTTGCCGCCCACCTTCATGCCCTGCACGCCTTCGTCCCAGCCCTGGATCACCTGGCCGGCGCCCAGCCGGAAGCTGAACGGGTCGCGCCCGACCGAGGAATCGAACTGCTCGCCGCGCTGCTCGGGTGCGCCCGGCACGTGCAGCCAGCCCGTGTAGTTGACGACGGCCGTGCTGCCGGCGACCGCTTCCTTGCCGGTGCCGGCCGGGTGATCGATCTTCTGGAACGCGACAGGGGCGGCGGCGGCCGGCGGCGGGGTCTTGGCACGGTCGCAGGCGGCAAGCGTGAAGGCCAGTGCCAGGCCGAGGGCGCAGGAGGAAAGCAGCTGTTTCATGGATTCTTTCGTGATGGGTTGTACATGATGCCGCCGCAGCATACAGGGAGGCCGGCGCCGTGCCAACACCTGCGCCGTCCCAGCACCTGTGCCGTACCAACACCTGCGCTGCACCGCGTATCTCGAAGTGTCACCACTTGTCGCAAGTTCTTCTCGTGCCTTGCACTGGCGGGTCACGCGATTAAGCTGGGGAACACACCAACCATTGCACGATGGAGGCGCGATGGGCTACCCGATGCACGCCAGCCTGCCGGAACCGGCCGGCCCCGCCGCCAGCCAGCGGCTGTATTTCCTCGACTGGATCCGCATCGGCGCGGTCTGCGTACTGGTCTGCTTCCATATGGGGCTGTACTACGGCCCCTGGGAATGGCACGTGAAAAGCGTGCATGCCGGCGCGGCGGTCGAGCCGCTGCTGCTGCTGACGTCACCGTGGCGCATGTCGCTGCTGTTCCTGGTCAGCGGCGCGGCGTCGGCCCTTTTGCTGGGCAAGGCGTCCGACACGGGATTCCTGCGCGAGCGCAGCATGCGCCTGCTGGTGCCGCTGGCATTCGGCATGCTGGTCATCGTTCCGCCACAGGCGTTCTGCGAGGTGGCCGAAAAGATGGGCTACCAGGAAAGCTACGGGGCGTTCCTGCAGCGCTACCTGTCGGGCGACCCCGGCTTCTGCGCTGGCGGGCATTGCCTGGTGCTGCCGGCCTGGAACCACCTGTGGTTCGTCGCCTACCTGTGGGTTTATACGCTGGTGCTGTCGTTCGTCCTTGCGATCGCCGGCCGGCGGCGCCTGGCCGGCGCCGCCGACTGGCTGACCGGCCTGCTGGCGGGTTGGCGCGCGATACTGCTGCCGGTGGCTGCCCTGGCGGTGGCGCGCGCGGTCCTGAGTCCGCGCTTCCCCACCACTTACGCGCTGGTCGACGACTGGTACAACCACGCCGTGTACTTTCCGATGTTCCTGGCCGGCTTGCTGCTGGCGCGGCAGCACCGATTCTGGGCCGAGGTGGCACGCCTGCGCTTCCATGCGCTGGCCCTGGCGCTGGGCAGCTGGGCCCTGCTCGTGTGCCTGCACGCGGTGCCGGGACACGAGCAGCCCGGCCAACACCTCGCGCTCGTGACGGCGGCCGTGCGCAGCACGCTGCAATGGTGCGCCATCATGGCCGTATGCGGTTTCGGCTACCGGCACCTGAACGTCGATGCCGGCGCGCGCCGCTACCTCACTGAAGCGGTGTTCTGTGTCTACCTCGTCCACCAGACCCTGATCGTGGTCGTGGCGACGGCGCTGAAACCGTTGCACATCGCGCCGTTCACGGAAGCGGTCGTCGTCGTCATCCTCACCTTTGCCGGCAGCCTCGCCGCCTTCGAGGCCGTGCGGCCAGTGCCGGCCCTGCGGCCGCTGTTCGGCATTTCGCCGGCGGGCCCGGCGCGAGCCAGGGTGGCCGCCGGCCTTCGACCCAGTCCCGACGGCCGCCCCGCGAAATAGCGCGCCGCGTAACCCCGGCGCCCCGGGCGGCGTTGGCGCGCGCCACGCCCGCCGGCTCGACATTACAATCGGCGCTTTCCCTATCGAGAGCCCGTATGCCGCCCCGTGCCGCCATCGCCGCCGCCGCCCTGCTGCTCGGCGCCAGCGCTTCCGCCCAAACCGTCGTGAAGATCGGCAGCGCGTCGCCGCTGTCCGGCCCCGGCGCGCACCAGGGCAAGGATATCGAGAACGGCGCGCAGCTGGCGATCGACGACCTGAACGCGAAAGGCATCGTCATCGGCGGCCAGAAAGTGCAGTGGCAGCTGCTGGCCGAAGACGATGCCGCCGACCCGAAGTCCGGTACGGCCGTCGCGCAGAAGCTGGTCGATGCGCGCGTGGCCGGCGTGGTCGGGCATCTCAATTCCGGCACCACCGTGCCGGCGTCGAAAATCTATGCCGCCGCAGGCATCCCGCAGATTTCACCCGCGGCCACCACGCCGGGCTACACGCAGCAGGGTTTCAAGACCGCGTTCCGCGTGGTCGCCAACGACCGGCTGATCGGGCGCACGCTGGCCACGTACACGGCGAAGGCGCTGAAGGCGCAGCGGATCGCCATCATCGACGACCGCACGGCGTTCGGCCAGGGCCTGGCGGACGAATTCGCCAGGGGCGTGCGCGCCATCGCCGGCAACGAGGCGATCGTCAGCCGGCAGTTCACCAACGACAAGGCGGTGGACTTCAGCGCGATCCTCACGCAGATCCGCGCGAAGAAGCCGGACGTGATCTTCTATGGCGGCATGGAAGCGGTGGCCGGCCCGATGCTCAAGCAGATGAAGACGCTGGGCATCGATGCGCGGCTGGTGTCCGGCGACGGGATCTGCTCGGAACGCCTGCCGCTGCTGGCCGGCGACGCGCTGGGCGACGGCAAGGTGATCTGCGTGGTGGCCGGCGGCATCGACGGCCCGCAGGAAGCCAGCCATGCGGCCTTCACGGAGCGCTACCGTGCGCGCTTCGCCCTGCCCGTGGAAAGCTATGCGCCGTACGCCTACGACGCCGTGATGGTGCTGGCCGCCGCCATGCAGGCGGCGCAATCGACCGCGCCGGCCCGCTACCTGCCCGCGCTGGCGAAGGTGCGCCATGAAGGCGTCACGGGGTCGATCGCATTCGACGCCAGGGGCGACCTGCGCAATGCGGCGATGACGATGTTCACCTACCGTCAGGGGCGCAAGGTCAAGCTGCAGGTGGTGCGGGGGCGCTGAGCAAGGCCGGCCGCCGTGTCGCTGCCGCTATGTCGGCGCCAATGCATCGACGCCATTGCATCGACGCCATTGCGCCGGCGCCGTCACCCGGACGCAGGCAGCCGCACGCGCGCATCCAGTCCGCCCTCCGGATGGTTGGCCAGTTCCAGCCGCCCGCCGTGCGCCTCGATGATGCCGCGCGCGATGCCCAGCCCTAACCCCATGCCGCCGTCGTTCTGCTCGCGGCCGTGGGCCAGCCGCACGTACGGGTCGAACAGCCGGGGCAGCGCGTCTTCCGGCACCCCGGGCCCGTGGTCGCGCACGGAAATCACCACGCTGCCCGGCTCCTCGGCCACGCCGATCTCGGCGCGCGCACCATAGAACAGCGCGTTGTCCAGCAAGTTGCCGAGCGCGCGCTTGAGCGCCAGCGGCTTGCCCCGCACCGTGATGCCGGCCGGAGAAAAGGCCACCGCGTGGCCGGCCAGCTGCGCGCTTCGCACCAGCCGGCCCAGCAGCGCATCGAGCCGGATCTCGGCGGGGTTTTCATGGATATCGCTATCCTTCACGCACTGCAGCGCACCCTTGACCATCATGTCCAGCTCGTCGAGGTCTTCCTCGAATTCATTGCGCAGCGCTTCGTCGTCGAGCAGTTCGGAGCGCAGCTTGAGCCGCGTGATCGGCGTGCGCAGGTCGTGCGAGATGGAGATGAACAGCCGTTCACGGTCGTCGATGTAGCGGCCGATCCGTTCGCGCATCGCGCTGAAGGCCCGCGCGGTATTGATGAATTCCCGGCTGCCCGTCTCCGGCAGCGGCCTGGCTTCCTCGTCGTGGCCCTGGCCCAGCGCGGCGGCGGCGTCGGACAGGGCCGCCAGCGGCCGCGTGATCGAGCGCACCACCAGCAGGCAAAGCAGCAGCACCACGGCCAGCGACAGCGCCTGCGGCATCAGCCGGTCCCACGCGAACGGATCGCTGGTGTTCAGGAAGTACGGATTCGGCATCAGCGCGGCCATGTAGAGCCAGTTGCCCGGCTCGATCTCGGTCTGGATCACGAGGATCGGCGCCGGGTCGGGCTGCAGCAGCAGCACGTGCTGCACCCAGGCGTTCGGCAGGTCGTCCAGCCGCACGTCGTGTTCCGCCACGGCCAGCCGGTCCGGCCACGCGAACGCCAGCCGGAAGCCCGGCGAGTTCGGCAAGTCCTGGCGCAGCGGGGCGCCGACCGTGGCGATCACGCTGTCCGCCAGCGGCTGGCCGGCGATCGCCTCGACCGGCACGTAGGCATGGTTCAGGTTGACGAAGAAGCGCGTGCCGCCCATCTCGCGCAGCTGCTGGATGATCAGCAGGCGGTAGGCCGGCGGCAGGCTGCGGAAGAAGCGGATCGCGCCGGCCGCGCCGTGCGCCACGTAGCGCGCCGCCGACTGGGCTTCCACCTGCGCCTTGGCGCGCAGCTGGCTGTCCCAGATGGCGCTGGCCGCCAGCTGGGTCACCAGCCGCCCTGCCACCATCACCAGCGTCAGGCGGCCCAGCAGCGAGGCCGGCCACAGGCGGGCAGGCCAGCCGCTACGCACTCGACACGCTGACGTCGGCGGAGAACACATAGCCGGCCCCGCGCACGGTCTTGATCAGCGCCGGCTGCTTGCCGTCGTCGTTCAGGCGCAGGCGCAGGCGGCTGATCTGCACGTCCAGCGAGCGGTCCAGCGGCCCCGCATCGCGGCCGCGGGTTTCCTCGCACAGCAGGCTGCGGTCGAGGATGATGCCGGGGTGCTCGACGAAGTACTTGAGGAGCTGGAAGTCGAGTCCCGTCAGCGCCACCTGGGTACCCTCGCTGTCAGTGACCTTGCGCTCCATGAGGTCGAGCGTGAAGCCGACGAAGCGGTAGTAGCGCGCCGCCGGCGCTTCCAGCGCGGTGCGGCGCAGGATCGCCTTGATGCGCGCCAGCAGTTCGCGCGGGCTGTACGGCTTGGCGATGTAGTCGTCGGCGCCCAGTTCCAGGCCGACGATCCGGTCGGTCTCGTCGGAACTGGCCGTCAGCATGATGATCGGCACGTTGGAGCGCTGGCGCACCTGCCGGCACAGCACGAAGCCATCGGTGTCCGGCAGCATCACGTCCAGGATCACCAGCGACAGCGTGTCCACATGCGCCTGCAGCTCGGCCAGGAAGCTTTCGCCATCGTGCGCCAGCAGCACTTCATACTGGTTCTTTTCCAGGTACGCTTTCAGCAGGACCCGGGTTTTCTGGTCATCGTCCACGATCAGGATCTTGCGCACCAGCCACTCCGTGAGGTTTGAGGTTGAACAGTCTGAACAGGGCGGCCAGGCGGCGCTGGGCCTGCGCCGGCGGCACCCGGTCGTCGAGGAAGAAACGGTGCACCTCGGCGATGATGGCGTCGCGGCTGGCCTCGTCGGTGGCCATGCGGTGCACCAGGCTGGGCGCCTGCACCGCGGCGCCGCGCGCGAACGTGGTCCACGAGGCGCGCGCGCAGCTGTCCATGCGCGCCGGGTTGGCATCGCTGCGCACCGGCACGCCGCCCTTCAGCGCATTGAAGTCCAGCTGCAGCGCGGGCGTCATCAGCAGGCGCGCCATCTTTTCCTGGGCCGCCATGTGGCGGTAGTCGCCGGCGAACATGGCCAGCGTATCGACGCTGTACAGGTGGTAGCCGCCCGTGCCGGGTGCCGCCGCGCAGCCATAGTCGCGCTCCAGCGCGGCATCGTGCACCGCCAGCTCGGCCTTGGCCCAGTCGCCCATGATCATCATGCCGGCCTGGCCGCGCGCGAACTGGCGCACCACGTCGGTCCACGGCCGTTCGTCGAGCCGGCCGCGCAGCCAGCCTTTCACCGCGCGCAGGCGCAGCAGCGCCTCGGCCGTGCGCCGGTCCGCCGCCGCAACGGGGCTGCGCTGCACGAACAGGTCGCGGTAGAACGCCGGGCCGCTTGCGGCCAGCACCAGGTTTTCAAACAGCGCCGCCACCTGCCACGCCTCGCTGCTCTGGGCCAGGGGCGCCACGCCGGCCGCGCGCAGGCGCTGCGCCGCCGCCTCGAACTCGCGCCAGGTGCGCGGCGGCGCCAGCCCGAGCCGGGCAAACAGCGCGCGGTGGTAGAACAGCGTATTGACACGGTGGATGCCCAGCGGCGCGGCGACCACGTGCTGGCGATGCTGGATCAGGTCGGCCACGGTGGGGAACAGCGCGCCGCGCCAGGCGCCGGCCGCGGCCACGTTGTCGAGTTCGAGCAGCAGGCCCATGTCGGCCCATTCGGCGATCGAGACACCGATGATCTGCGTGACTTCGGGCGCATCGCCGGCCAGCACCCTGCCCTTCAGCACCTTGCCGGCGCCCAGCCCGGCACCGCCGGGAATGGCCACGTCGCGCCAGCCGATCTGCTCCTCGGCCACGCGCGCGGCCAGCAGGTCGGCCGCCTTGCGCTCGCTGGCCGAGGTCCACCAGTGCAGTACCTGCAGGCCGGACGGTGGCGTGGCCGAAGGCGCCGGCGCGCCGGTGGAAGGGGATGGAGCGCCGATGGAAGGAGACGGTGCGCCGATGGCGCGTGCGGCGCCCGTGGCCAGCAAGCCGGCAAGCAACGCGCGGCGGGTGCGAAGACGCGGCGACGAGCGATCGACATGGCGGCCGGCAGCTGTTTCGTTCGACGCTATCACTCGCGAGGCTGTCACTCATTATCCCGCAGAAAAAATCGATTATAGCGAAGAACTCCGCGGCGGGGACCCCATCGCGGCCGGCGCTCAAGGATTGTCGACGCTGGCCACGGCGCCGGCCCGGCCGTTACGGTCGAAGGCGGCCACGCGGATCGTGCCCCGCTCCGCGATCGGGCCGGCCACCATGCGGCTGGCCGCGGTGGGAACGCTGCCGTCGCTCGTATAGCGCAGCGCCAGCCCGGGCAGCACGTGGTTGGCCAGCACCCGGCCGCCCTCCACCAGCAGGCCGGGCGGCGCGATCCGGTAGGCGATGCCGCGTCCTTCCAGGTCGAGGCGCGGCAGCACGCGCTGGCCCAGCGCGTTGACGAAGCCCGACCACGCGGTGCGGTACAGCGCTTCGTTCCGGGCGGCGTCGCTGCCGGTGGCCCACGCCGGATCGGGTGCCCAGGCCCGTTCGGCCACCGCTACCAGGCGCGGCATCACCAGGTAATCGATCAGCGCCGGGTCGCGCACCGTTTCCGTGAACAGCGTGGCCTGGATGCCGCGCACGTGGCGCTTGCCGGCATCGGTCAGGCGGTCCTTCCCGGCGCCCGCTCCGTCCGGGGCGTTCTTCAGGTAATCGAACGGAATGAAGCCATACACGTCGTCGAGCTCCACGTAGGCGCCCCAGTTCACGCCCGGCTCTTCCGGATTGGCGTTGTGCGCCATGTCCATGTACATCTTCGTCACCGGCGCCAGCACGATGTCGTAGCCGGCGTTGGCCAGCCGGTAGGCCAGGTCCTCGGCGCCGGTGGTGTTGTTCCACACGTAGGCGGTGAAGCCGTGGCGCGTGAAGCGCGGGTTGGGAACCAGCTTCGGCTTGCCATCGAGCAGGGTCTTGCGGGCGGCGATCTCTTCCCAGCCGGAGGTGAACAGGCCGTGCTTCTTGAGGATGCCGTCGACCCGCTCGTAGAAATCGTCCCACAGGTCGACGGTGCTTTCCAGCCCGGCCTTGCGCATGCGCGCCTGGCTGGCGGGCGAGCGTTCCCACGCGCCGTCCGGCACTTCGTCGCCACCCATGTAGATCGTTCGCAGCGGCACGCCGGCGGCGCGGTGCAGCTTCACGACCTCGGCCACCACGTGCTCGATGAAGGTGTACGTCGACTCCAGGCCCGGATCCATCACATGGTCGTTGTACATCTGCGGCGACTTGTACACCGAGCGGTCGGCGAAGTCCTTCAGCAGGTACTTCGCCGCATCCCTGCCACCGGCCGCCTTGAGGCGGTGGTAGCGTGCCTCCATGGCCTGCACGGCGGCGCGGGCATGGCCCGGCATCTCGATTTCCGGGATCACCTCGATGTGCCGCGCCGCCGCGTAGCGCAGGATCTCGATGTAGTCGGCGCGGCTGTAGAAGCCGCTGCCGCCGGCATCCTTCGGATCGGGACCGGAGCCGTAGGCCGGCTGCAGCCGCACGCCCGGCTTCGCGCTGTGGCCGCGCACCGCGCCGATCGACGTCAGCTCCGGCAGGCCGGCGATTTCCAGGCGCCAGCCTTCATCCTCGGTCAGGTGGAAGTGGAACTTGTTCAGCTTGAAGCGCGCCATCAGGTCCAGCCACTTGAACACGGTTTCCTTGCCGTGGAAGTTGCGCGACACGTCGAGCATGAAGCCGCGGTAGCCGAACCGGGGCGCATCGACGATCGTCAGCTCCGGCAGCGCCGGCGCGCCCGCACCGGGCAGCGGCAGCAGCTCGCGCAGCGTCTGCAGGCCATGGGCCACGCCGGCCGCGCTGTTGCCGACGATGTCGATGCCGCTGCCGGCGGCGATCGCCAGGCGATACGCTTCCGGCGACGACTGGCCGGGCACGCTGCCGACCGACAGCCGCAAGGCGGGGCCGCCGGCAGCCGGCAGGCTGGCCGGAAACAGCGACCGGGCCAGCACCGCCTCGGTGGCCAGTGCAGCCGGCGCCGTCACCGCCGGCTGGCCGGCCAGCGCCAGCGTGCCTCCGCCCGGCTGCAGCTGCAATGGGGTCGGCAGCACCGGCGGCACCGCCGCTGCCGGCAGCAGGTCGGCCCGCTGGTTGCGCCGGTAGGTATCGGCCGGCGTCACCAGCGCATGCCCGGGGGCGCTGCGCCGGTCGAGCTGCTCCGGCCGCGTCACCGGCAGGTGCTGGAAATCCGTGATGGCCACGGCGGTATCCGGCGCCGCGTCGTACACCAGGTAGGGGCCGACCGGCGCGTGCGCCAGCTTGATCATGACCTGGTTGTGCAGGTAGGGGATCTCCAGCGTCCGGCCCGCCGCCAGGCCCGCGAACCCGGGCGCCGGGCGCAGGCGCCACAGGCCGCCGGCCACCTGTTCCAGCACCAGCCTGCCGGCCAGTTCGCCGGTCGCCAGGCTGTCCATCGAATTGAAGTACAGCGACCAGCCGGCTGGCGGCAGGGGCTGGCTGTCGTCATTGGTCAGGATGAAGCGCCCCTGCGTGCGGCCGGGCGCCGCCTCGGCCACGCTGCGCTGCAGTTCCCAGCGCAGGCGCAGCCTGGCACCGCTGGCCACGCCCGGCGGTTCGGCCTGCCGGTCGCCCCGCATTGCCGCGGCGGCAGGTGCACCCTGCCCGTGCTGGTGTGCCGCGGCCGGCGCGCCTGCCGCCACCATCGCCGCCACGAGCACAGCGACCAACCGCAGCGGCGGCATCCTCAGCCCCGCCGCGGCGCGGCTGCCATGGAGGTTCAATGTCGAATACAGTGCCGAATTCAATGTCCAAGTACGCAAGAGCTCTCCCGATTCAAAAAATGGCCGGCGCCGCCGGCGCCGGCCCAAGGAATCGCACCGATAAGGGGGACTAACCGGTGCGATACTACTTTTGCCGCGGCGTGAGCCACCCGGCAAAACCTTCCTGCAGCCTGGCGGCAGCATCGCGCGGTGCCAGGCTCCCCTCCAGAACCCGCGTGTTGATGTTCCACAGTTCGCTTTCCATGCCGGGCTGGCCGCGATTGAGCACCTGGGCGTTGAAGCGGATCGTCGAGGCGCAGCGCTGGCGCCATTCGGCCATCTGCTTGGCGACCGGGTCGCGCACCGCGATCAGGTGGTGCGACAGCGTGAAGAAGCCGGTCAGCCGGTTGGTGTACAGGTCGGCGAATTCCTGCGACCCCACCCAGGCCAGGAACTTCCACGCATCTTCCTTGTTGCGTGCGTTGCGGTTGATGCCGATGCCCAGGTCCATGTGATCGGAGATGTAGCAGGCGTCCCCGCGCTTGCGCACCGGCGGCGCGAACACGCCCAGCGACAGCCGCGGCACGCGCCCCAGCTGGGCGATGTCCCACGAGCCGGCCGGGTAGATCGCCGCGCGGCCCGCCGCGAACATGGCCTGGCTGTCGCGGTACGTGAGCGCGGCGGCATCGCGCGGCAGGTAGCGGCCCAGCCGCGCCGTGAACTGCAGCGCCTCGACGAAGGGCGCGTCGGTCAGCCTGGCGCGCCCCTCGATCAGCGCCTTCCTGCCCTCTTCCCCGCGCCAGAAATTCGGCCCGATGCTGGTGTACACCACCTGGCTGGCTTCCCATTGCTCGGCGGTGCCCAGCGCCAGCGGCGCGATGCCCGCGTTTTTCAGCACGTCCAGCACCCGGAAGAATTCGTCGACCGTGCCGGGCGGCTGCAGGTCCAGCTGGCGGAACATGTCCTTGTTGTAGAAGAAGCCGTGGATCACCGACGCCACCGGCATGCAGAACGTCTCCTTTCCGTCATCCGTCTGCCAGGCCACCAGGGCTGGCGGCGCGAAGTTCTGCAGCCCGGGCCTGCCGTTCAGGCGTTCCAGGTATCCCTTGCGGTACAGCGCCAGCGAGGCGTCGAACGGCCGGCAGGCGATCACGTCGCCGGCCGTTCCGTCGGCCAGGCGGCTGGCCAGCGCCGCGTCGTAGGCGGTCGGCGCGGTGGGCGCGAACTTCACGGCGACGTCCGGGTGTTGGCGCGCGAACGCGGGGAGCAGCACGTTCTCCCACAGCGCCCGGTCGTCGACGCGCCAGCTTTCGATCACCAGCGTGCCGGCGCCGGCCGGCGCCATGCCGCAGGCCAGGCAAGCGGCCAGCCCCGCGCCGCCCATCCGCCGCATCACGCGCCCCGCAAGCTTTCTCATTGGCCAGGATGCCATCGGATCACCGCCCCGCCGCCCCGGCGAAATGCCGTTCGATCTCTTCCAGCGACTTGCCCTTCGTCTCGGGCAGGAAGAACGTGGCGGTGATGAAGTAGACCGCCGTGCAGGCCGCCCAGGACAGGAACATCGCGTGGTAGCCCAGGTTGCCCACGATGGGCAGGAAGGCCCCGGCGATCAGCGTGCCGACGCCCTGGTTGACCAGCAGCGCGACTCCCATGCCGACCGAGCGGATGCGCGTCGGCATCAGCTCGGACAGCGCCAGCCAGACACACACGCCGGGGCCGATCGAGAACGAGGCGATGAAGGCGGCAATGCACAGCGCGGCCAGCACGCCGCTGTCCTTGCCGGGCGTGGGCCCCAGGCTGGCGCGGACGATCGTCAGCTGTGCACCGGCCGGCACGCCATCCGGTGCCCGTACCTGCACGTGCTGCGCCTGGTAGATGCGCCGCGCCGCGTCGATCGTGGCGCGCGACGGCGCCGGCAGGCTGGCGATCAGTGGCTGCGCGGCCGCCGCGGCACCCGCGTCGGCCCGGCCGCTCCACGCGGCGTGGGCCGCCTCCAGCAGCGCGCGCTGTTCCGCCGGCAGCGCCCGCACCAGTGCCGCCTCGCGGACCAGCACCTCGCGCGCCTCGGCGGTGGGCGTGTAGGCCTCGGCGACCTGCTGGCGGTCGCCATACTGGTACAGGATGGTCAGCTGCATCGGCCCCGCTCCCGGCGCGCCGGCCGGGCTGGCAGCGATGAGCCCCGCGTCGGCAAGGTTCAGTTGCAGGGCATTGCCGCGCACCAGTGCCGCGACCTGCTCGCGCACGTCGATGCGCTGCGATTCGAAGCGGTGGAACAGCAGCGCCAGCAGGCACAGCGACACCATGATGCCGGCCGTGCCCAGCTTCAGCAGGTAGACCCGGCCCTTGCGTTCGACCAGCACGATGGCGGCCACCGTCATCACCGAGTTGAGGATCTTGATCGCCGTGCCGTGGCTGGCCGCGCTGACCGGGTCGAGCCCCGCATGCTGCAGGATGGTCGACATGAACTGCAGCAGCGAATTGATGCCGGTGGCCTGGTTGCAGCCGAGGATCACGCAGGCCAGCACGAACGGCACCACGTAGCGCCGCTGTGTCAGCATCTCGACCAGCGCGGCGCCGCGCGACAGCCGGGGCCGCGCGCGTTCCTCGTCCAGCGCGGCGCCGATACCCGCCAGTTCCTGTTCGCAGGTGGCCGGCGAACGCAGCCGCGCCAGCACGGCGCGCGCCCGCTCGGGCCCGCGGTGCCGCATCAGCCAGCGCGGCGATTCGGGCACGCAGCAGCAGCCCAGCAGGAACAGCACGCCTGGATAGACCACCGTCAGGAACATGCTGCGCCAGGCATGGTCGGCGGCGGCCACCGCGGCGCGCGTGTCGCTGCCGGCGGCCTGGATCGCCAGTTCCGCGTTGCCCAGGTAATGGTTGCCGATGAACGCGGCCAGCACGATGCCGGCGGTGAGCATGAACTGGAACAGCGCCACGCCGCGGCCGCGCTGGTCGGCCGGCAGGCATTCGGCCAGGTACAGCGGCACCACCACGGCGATCACCCCGCCGCTCAGTCCCTGCAGCAGGCGCCCCAGCAGCAGCGGCACGAAGGACTGCGACAGCCAGATCACGGTGACGCTGCCGACGAACAGCAGCGCGCTGACCACCATCATCGGCCGCCGCCCCAGCCAGTCGGCCAGCATGCCGGCCACCACCGAGCCGAGGATCGAACCCGCCATCACGGCGGCGACCACCAGCGACAGTTGGCTTTCCGGCAGGCTGGTGGCGCGATGCAGGTAGGGCAGCGCCGGATCGATGATGCCGATATCGATCCCGTACAGCAGGCCGCCGAGGCCGCACACGGCGGTGAGGAAATACTGGTGCATGCGTTGCGTTTGCTGTATCGACATTCTTGACCTTGTACTCTTTACCTTGTTGAGACTCGACGATGACGATGACGATGAGCGGCCGGACCGCCGGCGCCGCCTAGGGCGGCCCGTGCAGCCGCTGCCACTCCAGGCCCGGGCGGTCGACGCGGAACTGCAGCAGGCGGCCATGCTCCACTTCCGTGACATAGGCGGTGCGGCCATCCGGGCCGCCGAAGCAGATATTGCTGGGGCGTGCACCGGGTAGCGTGATCTCCCGCAGCAGCGTGCCGTCCGGCGCCAGCTTCACCACCGTCCCCTTGCCATGCCGCGTCACGTACAGGTTGCCGTCCACGTCGGCGCGCATGCCGTCCAGCCCGAAGTCCGGGAAGCGCGCGACCAGGCGCTTGTCTTCCAGCGCGCCGCCGCCGCCGATCGTGAATGCCCAGATGGCGCGCTGCTCGCTTTCGTTGACGTACAGCGTGCGGCCGTCCGGACTCACCTCGATGCCGTTGGTCGTGCCCAGGCCGTCCGCGGCCAGGGTGGCGCGGCCGGCGGTATCGATGCGCCAGATCCGCCCGCTGCCGCGCCGCCAGTCGGGATCGCTGGCATACAGCACGCCATCGGCCGTGATGGCGATGTCGTTCGGCTGGCTCATCGACGGCTCGTGCGCGAACCGCACGGCGGTCGTGGTGCCCGGGGCGACGCGGTAGATCGCATGGCCCACGTAATCGGCCACGTACAGCGTGCCGTCGCGGCCGAAGCGCAGGCCATTGGCCACCGCCTTGCCCGGCATGGCGAGCAGCACGCGGGCCGTGCCATCCGGCGCGACGATGCCGATGGTCTGCTGGCGCGCGAAATTGGCGGCATGGATGTTGCCGGCCGCATCGACCGCCGGGCCTTCGATGCCGGCCGTGAAGCCGCGCGGCGCCGTCAGGGGCGTGGCGACGAACAGTTCCGTGGCGCCCGCCGGGAGCATCGCCCCCAGCCAGGCCGCCAGCAGCAGCGGTGCCATGTTCCTCGCCTTGACCGGCACGCTTACCACTCGGTTCCGACGCGCAGGCCGAACATGCGCGGGTCGTTGTACGACGCCAGCGTGAAGCTCGACTCGGGGCCACCGGCGCCGGCCCAGGTCTTGACGCGCTTGTCGGCGATATTGCGCACGTACAGTTCCGCATGCCACGGGAAGCGCCCCGCCGACGGCCCGTCCAGCCGCAGCGATGCATCGAACATGCTGTAGGCCTTCTGCACGCCGGACAGGTGCGCCTCGTCGAGATTGCGCAGGTTGAAGTACACCTTGTCCTGCCAGCGTGCCGACAGCCACGGCGTCAGCGACCAGCCGTTGTCGAAGCGGAAGTCCTGCGAGAAGCTCAGGTTCATCGTGCGGCGCGGCGAGTACGGCAGCGTGTTGCCGGTCACGTCGTACGGCCGCAGCTGGGCCAGCGACGGGTCGGTGCCCGAGTAGTATGGCGGGCATGGCGTGATGCCCTGCGCTTCGCGCGCCGCGCAACCGATGTCGTCGCTGTAGGTCGGGTAGTCGGCGATCTTGGCGCTCAGCAGCGATGCCGAGTACGTGATGCGCGCATCGCGCCACGGCCGGTACTGCCCTTCCAGCTCCAGCCCCTTGATGTTGGCGCGGCCCACGTTCTGCGTCGACCACCAGCTGATGACGGCGTCGCAGCCCGGGTTGTCCGGTTCGCAGACGCGCTTGGTGCGGCCCACCGTGTGCTGGCCCGTCACCTGCATGTCCTTGTAGCGGCTGTAGAACAGCGTGGCCGACAGCGTCAGGCGGTCTTCCAGCATCTTGCCCTTGTAGCCCAGTTCCAGGCTGGTGACGGTCTCGGGGCTGTACGGCAGGAACGAGTACTGCGGGCCGGCGGGACCGGTGGCGCAATCGTACGGCGTGCCCGTGGCGGGATTGATGTCGTTGCCGCACAGGTTGAAGCGGTCGTTGAAGCCGCCCGCCTTGTAGCCGGTCGACAGCGACGTGTACAGCATGTTGCGCGGATCGACTTGCCAGGTCAGGCCCAGCCGGCCCGTGGTCTTGCTCCAGGAATCCGCATTGTCGCTGATGGTGGAAGCCGCCGGGAAGGCGCCGCCGCCGTAGAAGGCGCCCATGCCGGGCAGCAGCATGCCGGCGTTGATGCCCGTGTAGCCGGGCGTGCCGGGGGCGCCGGGCACCAGCAGGCCATTGAAGTAATCGGTGCCGTAGGCTTCCCAGAACTGGCCGTTGCGGTCGGCGCGGCCGTCGCGGCTGTAGCGCACGCCCGCGGTGAAGGTCCACGCCGGCAGGAATTGCCAGTCGGCCTGGGCGAAGACGGCCTTCGATTCGGATACCCGGTCCGGCTGGTGGTAGAAGTTGGCGTACGGGTAGCCGTTGCTGTCGTTGGCGAGGAAGTCCTGGCCGAAGTCGATGCTGTTGCGTTCCTTCATGTAGAACAGGCCGGCCACATAGCGCAGCTTGCCGAAGTTCTGGCGCAGCTGCAGCTCGTGCACGTCCGATTCGAACTTCGAGCCCAGCGTGTACGTGGCATTGTCCTCGACGGGCCAGCGCGCGCCGCCGGCGGCCGCCGTGGCGTTCACGTCCGCTTCGATGCGGTGATAGCCGGCGTCGCTGTCCTGCTGCTGGAAGCGGCGCTGGATCGCATGCGCGTAGCTGTACTCGATGTCGGTCTGCGCATTCACGTTCCACACCAGGTTCGAGCGCAGCGTGCGGATCGACATGTCGGTCACGCCCGGCACGTTGATCGCCACGTCGTACTTGCCGCCCTGGCAGGCATACGGCGTGCCGGCCGCCTGCTCGCAATCCTTCAGGGCGATGTCGCCGGCATCGTTGTTCTGGTAATTCTCGAACGCGAGCAGCCATTGCAGCCGGTCCGTCACCTTCCACAGGCCGGACAGGCGCACCGCCCACTGGTCGCGGTTGGTGTAGAAGTCGCCCTTGCCGACCTTGCGGTTGCGGCGCTGGTCGACATCGGGGATGCCGTCGGCGACGAAGCCTTTCGACGGCATGTTCACGTCGTACAGGTCCTGCGCCTGGTCGACCCAGCCGTCGCGCTTGACGCCGCTGGCCGTGACGCGCAGCGCGAAGCGGTCGTTGACGGGGATGTTCTGCACCACCGACAGCTGGCGGTGATTGAAGTTGCCCAGGTCGAGTTCCGCGCTGCCGGCACTGCTGCCGAAGACGGGCTTGTTGGGGATGATGTTGATGCTGCCGCCGGTGGAGTTGCGGCCAAACAGCGTGCCCTGCGGGCCGCGCAGCACTTCCAGCCGGTCCAGGTCGAACAGCAGCGCCAGCGCGCCCTGCGGCCTCGGCGAGTAGATGCCGGCCACGTGCAGGCCGACGGCCGGATTGCCGATCTCGGTGAAGTCGGAATTGGACACGCCGCGGATGGCGATCTGCACGCCCGAGCTGCCATCGACCGCCCCGCCCAGCTGCAGGTTGGGGATGTCGCCGGTCAGCGCCTTGATGTTCAGCGCCCCCTTGCGCGTCAGGTCGTCCTGCGTCAGTGCGGACACGGCGACGGGTGTCTTCAGCAGCGAGGTGCTGTAGCGCGTGGCCGTCACCATGACTTCCTGGATCGCATCGCCGGACAGCGCCGGCGCTTCCTGTGCGAAGGTGCCCGGCGCGGCCAGCAGCGCCAGCGCTCCGGCCACCGCGGAGCTGATCAGGGTCTTGCTGCGGTTCGAATCAAACATGCTCTTTCCTTTTTAGTAGCGTGACGGCTGGGTCGTCATCTGGTCCACCTGCTCGAGTGTTCCACCGCCTGCCTTTGTGTCCTGTGCTGCGGTGATTCGACAGTAACAGCGCGCCCGGCACCGGCCAACCCTCCACCCTTTCCGCCAAAAATAGTTGCTACATGCTTGATTCCAAACGATTTTCCGATTCCCAAGGGCGATTGTGCTTACACTTCCTTACGAAGCGCGGCACGCATCGCCGGAAACCCCGCGGCGCGCCTGCCCTGGCCGCAGATTCCGATTCAAAAGCTTACAAATCATTACAGAGCGGTGTGCCGTCGATGCCACAGCGGCCGTTCACGGCGCGCGGCGCAGCGTCGTCATCGCCCGCGACAGCGAGAACGCCGCGTCGTCCTGGTCCAGCGCCCACGACATCAGGCCGCCCAGGCGCCGCGTGCGGACATAGCCGGCCTTTTCCTCGATCACGCGCGGATCGTCATAGGTCCAGAACGTGCCGTCCGCGTAGGTCCACCATTGCCGCGTGACGGGGTGGTACTGGCCGGGCAGCTTGCGCGCGGCGATCCGCGCATACTCTTCCGCGCCCTCCTCGAAGCCGCGCGCGGCGCCTTGCGCCGGCTGGTACAGGCCATTGTTGGCGGGAGCCACGCCGCGCCAGCCGCGCGCATAGAACGGCACGCCGACGACGATTTTCTCGGGCGGCACGCCGGCGGCCAGGAAGCGCTTCACGCCGGTATCGACGCTGCGCGGGCTGGCGTCCTTGCTGGCCGGATCGGGATACAGGTTCGACTGGAAACCGGTCGGCCCCTGGGCGTTCCACGCGCCATTGAAGTCATAGGTCATCAGGTTGATCCAGTCCAGCGAACGGCTGTAGACGGCCGGTTCGGTGTGCCGCATCTTTTCATCGGTGCTGTTGACGGCCGCCGTCAGCAGGTAGCGCTTGCCGGTTTCCTTGCCGAGCGCATCGAGCTGGCGCCGCAGTTCCTGCACCAGCAGCGTGAAGTTGCCCTTGTCGGCCGGGCCGGGGTGTTCCCAGTCGAGGTCGATGCCGTCGAACACGCCCGCCGCTGCGCCGGGGCCGCCGTGGCCGTCGAGGTGCGGCAGGTTGCCGCGCAGGTACAGGTCGATGCAGGAGCTGACCAGCGCGCGGCGGCCCTCCTCGGTGGCGGCACCCGGCGCGAACCAGCGCGACCACTCGCCGCCGCCCAGCGCCACCAGCACCTTCAGGTTCGGGCGGCGCGCCTTCAGCTGGGCCAGCTGGTGGAAATTGCCGGCCAGCGGCTGGCCCGGCTTGTCGGCACTGCCGTCGACCGATTCGCCGGCGCCGAAGCGGCGCGCGTAGTCGAGTGTGGCGCGCATGCCGGCGCCGTCGCGGTCCGGCACGTCGCGGCCGCTGTCGCAGCGGTGGCTGCCATCGGGCATCGGGTAGATATTCTCGAACGCATAGACCAGGAAGGTGAACCCGTCGGCCGCCGGGGAGCGGTCGAATTGCTTCAGGCGGAAGCCCTTGTCGACGCTCCAGCCGGTGTAGTACGAGCCCACCTGGTAATTCTTGTCAGAGCCGGCGGCGGAAGGCGCGGCACTGGCCACGAGCATGGCGGCGGCACAGAAGATGGACAGCCGGCGAAGCGGAATGGACGAAGACATGCGCATGGTGTTCCCGTGTCAGAGTTTGATGTAGATGCGCCGCCGGTCCAGCGCCCAGGCCGCCAGCCAGCAGGCCAGCATGTAGGCGACAGCGAAGCACAGCGATGCGAAGTAAGGGTCGGCCCAGGACAGGAAGACCTTTTCGTACAGCCATCCGTGCAGTGACGTGCCGCCCACGCGCACCAGCGCCAGCACGGTCGCGCCCACGCTCGACAGCAGGTAGATGAACAGCGTGTTCTTGCCGAACGCTTCGAAGAACGGCAGGCCGGCGCGCAGCCCGCCGATGTCGACCGCCCAGACCAGGACGGCCAGCACCAGCAGGTCCCAGCCGACGGTGCACAGTACGTAGGAGCTGGTCCACAGCTTCTTGTTGATCGGCAGGAGCGTGTCCCACCCGTACGCCAGCAGCAGGCATGCGGCGCCGGCCGCGGCCAGACCACCGACCGCCGCCATCGTGCGGCCGCGGTGACCGAGCCACGCCACGGCCAGGTAGCCCGCCAGCACGTTGACGATGGCCGGCAAGGTGCTGAGGATGCCTTCCGGGTCGAACGGGATGCCGTCGCCGCCATACATGTGCGGCGCACCCAGCACGGCCAGGTCGAGCGCGCGCACGGCGTTGCCGGCCAGCGTGTAGTCGCCGAATTGCCACAGCAGCCACCAGTAGCCAAGCAAGGCCGCGGCGCCGAAGCCGAGCGCGCCCCGGATGCCGCCGAGGCGCACGATCACGGCGGCGCAGAAGTAACAGATGCCGATGCGCTGCAGCACGCCCATGATGCGCGTGGTGCCGATCGGTTCCGGCGTGAAGTCGGCCGTGAAGAACGGGAACCAGTACAGCAGGAAACCGCACAGGAAGATCAGCGCGCCGCGCCGCGCCACCGTGCGCAGGAACGCCGCGTTGTCCAGGGCGGCCAGCTTCTTCATGTTCAGCCGCAGCGCGCCGCCGACCACGAACAGGAAGGTGGGAAATACCAGGTCGGTCGGCGTGAAGCCGTGCCATGCGGCGTGCGCCAGCGGGGCATAGAGTGTGCTCCAGCTGCCGGGGGTGTTCACGATGATCATCAGGGCCAGCGTGAGGCCGCGCAGCACGTCCAGGGCCAGGTTGCGCGAGGGAGGGGAAGATGGCGTGTTCACAGTTTCAGCCTGACGTGATAGCGGTTGAGGAAGGCCACCACCACCAGCGTGGCGGCGGCGAACAGCAGGGAAAACGCGATGGCGCCGGCACCCTGCATCAGGGCCGGCCACCAGCGCAGGCCCAGCAGGTGCATCAGCGACACCAGGATCATGGGCAGCAGGTACGTCACCAGCGGATTGGTGGCGGCCGGCTCGACCAGCGCGGTCCAGCGCACGGCGCCGCGCAGCTCGACCAGCCAGTACAGCAGTGTGTACAGCGCCGTGCACAGTGCCGCGCAATACAGGGCCCAGGGCGGCGTGGCGCCGATCTTGGAGATCGGATACCAGCGGTGCAGCAGCCATGCGCAGGCCGCCAGCAGCGCCGCCAGCGCGGCACCGGCGGCCACCGTCCGCAAGCCCTGGCCGCCCGTGCCGGCGCCGAAGAACAGCAGCACGCAAGCCATGCCGCACAGGACGAGCGAGGCATGGGTGGCATGCATGGCGATCACGCCATTGCCGTTGCAGGCCCGGCTGGCCATGAACCACAGCACGCAGCCGGCCGTGGCGGCCGCCAGCGCGGCCAGCGTGCGCGGGCCCTGGCCGCGGCAGCACAGGTAGACGGCGCTGGCCGCCAGGTAGGCCCAGCCGATGCAGCCGAGGATGCCCCACCACGAGGTGTTCATCCAGCCGCCGTCCTGGCCGCGATACAGCAGCGCCAGCACCACGATGATGGCCACGCCGGCGCCGCGCAGCAGGCGCGCGTGCCAGGGATTGGCGAAACGCCACGCGCCCCACACGAGGAACGCGGCCCCGTAGAAGACCAGGATCCACAGGTGGATGGGGATGGCCATCGATGCCCCGTCGCTCTCCTCCGCGTTGACCATGAACAGGCCCAGCACGATCAGGCCGAAGGCCCGCAGTGCCGCGCGGCGCAGCGCGGTCCAGGCGCCCTGCCCGGCCGCCTGCCGGTCCAGGCCGAACGGGATCGACATGCCGACCACGTACAGGAAGGCGGGAAACACGACATCGGCCAGGCTCATGCCATCGGCGCTGGCGGGCAGGTGCTGCAGCCCGGCCGGCACGCCTTCGGCGCCGGACAGCGCGTTGACGAACAGCATGGTGAAGAACGTGAGGCCGCGCAGCGCATCGATCGAAGCGATGCGCTGGCGCGGCAGGCCGGGCGATTGCGCGGTCAGCGGTGCGGGTGAAGGCGGTGCGGGCGAAAGTGTGGTCGGCTGGGCTGGCATGGCGTCGGCTGGAGAACGGTTTCCGGGCGTAACGGTCCCGACCGTAACACGGGCCGGCGGCGCCGGCAACGGTCCGCCCAGCCATCGTCCATAAAATGCAAGTCATTGATTTCAAACGGTATTGCCGTGAGCACCTACAGGTGGGGCTTACATTTCTTTACAGAGGCCCATGGCGCGTGGCCGGCAAGCCCGTAAAAGCGTGTTCGCGGCACGGAGCCCGGCGGCGGCGCCCTCACAAATCCTTACGAATTGCCGGCCGGCCGCCCTGCCGGCGCCTCGCCAAGCAGGTGCGGCGCATTCCTACAGCCGCTGAAGGGTCGCCCCGACAGATCGGATCGGGCCATGCGGCTACCATGCGTTCTCCCGGCGGCGATGGCTCCCCATCGCCCCTACTGACAGCCAAAGGAGGAAGCGATGACGACCGACGTGAACGAGAACCTGAACGACTGGCTGCGCGACGCGCACGCGATGGAGCAGCAGGCGGAAAAGATGCTGACGGCGCAGGCCGAGCGGCTGGAACACTATCCCGAGCTGAAGGCGCGCATCGTCCAGCACATCGAGGAAACGCGCGGGCAGCAGGGCCTGCTCGACGAATGCATGGCGCGCCGCGGCGTCAGCAATTCGATATTGAAGGACCTGGGCGGCAAGCTGATGGCGTTCGGCCAGGCGGTCGGCGGCATGACCGTCAGCGATGAAGTGGTCAAGGGCGCAATGGCCGGCTATGTGTTCGAGAACCTGGAAATCGCCAGCTACACCGCGCTGATCGCCGCCGCGCAGCAGGCCGGCGATACCACCACGCAGGCCGCGTGCGAGCGCATCATCGTGCAGGAAAAGGCCATGGCCGCCTGGCTGCTGGAGCACCTGCCGCAACTGACGCAAGCCTTCCTGGTGCGGTCCGCCACGCCGGGCCTGGAAGCCAAGGTGTAAGGGCGATGGCCGGCCGTCCGGTTGGCGGCCGTTCCCCAGAGGATCGGGCAATCAATCCGGACTTTCCGGCCTGTGCGCGGGCGACAGGCGGGCGGCATCATGTGGGCTGTACTGTCAACCCATGGAGGACCGCATGCCGACCACGATTGCACGAATTGACCGGCCGGCCGCCGGCGTCGCGACAAACCCTGTTTTGCGCGCCCGGTGCGCCATCGCCATCGTGATGCTGGCCGCGGCCGGCGCCTGCGCCGCCGCCGGCACCTCACAGGCCGAAGCGGCCGGCAACCGCCGGATCGTCGACGCGGCGTTCCAGCGCTGGGCGGCGGGCGGCAACGGCTTCTTCAACGAGCTGCTGCACGAGGATGTGGTGTGGACCATCGAGGGAAGCGGCCCTTCCGCCGGCACCTACCGCGGCCGCAAGGCGTTCATGGACCGCGCCGTGGCACCGTTCGCCGCGCGCATGGCCACCCCCGTCAGGCCGGTGTCGCGCCAGGTCTGGGCCGACGCCGACCACGTGATCGTGCGCTGGAAAGGCGAAGGCACCGCGGGCGATGGCCAGGCTTACCGGAACAGCTACGCGTGGATCTTCCGGATGCGCGGCGGGCGCGTCATCGAAGCCTCCGCCTTCCTCGACCTGCCCGCCTACGACGACGTGCTTCGGCGGGTGCCGGCGCCCGCCGCCCGCTGACCGGGTCCAGGGCGGCAAACCCTGCCCGGCGGTGCCGTTGCAACACCATGAAATTTCATGGCGATCCCTGCCGTACGCCGTGCTAGAATTACCGGGAGGAAAGCCATGCCGCTTCCTGTTCTTCTCCACGGCCAAGCCAATGCCGTTTGCACCACCGCCCCACGGCGGCACTCACGGACATTGGCCATGACTATCGATCTTCCGCATTCCGCTTCGCATTCCTTTACGCCCCAACCGCGTGTGCTCGTCATCGACGACGATCGCGACGCGGCCGACATGCTGGCCCAGCTGCTTTGCCTGAACGGCATCGACGCGCGCCCCGCTTTCGGCGGCAGGCAAGCCATCGAACTGGCTGCCACGTTCGATCCGCAAGTGATCTTCCTAGATCTCGGCATGCCTGTCATGGATGGATTCGCGGTGATCCGCGCCCTCCGCAGCGAACTGCGGTCGGCGGCGTATATCGTCGCGCTGACAGCTTGGGACGATGCCACTACCCGGGCCCGCGTTGCCGCGGCCGGCTTCGACCGGCACCTGGCCAAGCCATCGAGCCTGGCGGCGATCCTGCCCGTCATCGCTGCACATTGCCGGCATGGCAAGACGGGGCAGGCGTTGCCATTTGCGGGACCGGCCTGCGAGGGGTCGCGCCAAAGCGACAATACCGCCACGCCATCGCACGGCGCCTGCAGTCACGCCTAGCCAGCCCGCATGTCCAGGCTGGACAGCAGCGGTAGCAGTCGACAGCCCATCGACCGAACCACTCACGGAAAGGCCCGCAGGCGCCTGCCTGATGGAGAACTGTCGCTGTCCAACCGGGTGTCCTCTACATCGCCGGTGGCGGCACGCTGGTGGCGTTCAACCTCCACTGACACAACGCCCAGCCGGGCTCCTCGCCGAGCCCTGGCCTACCGCGGGCCCCGAATTTATTTGCTTAGGACTCCTTGCTATTATTCTTGACCGTGCTAAGATGCTTCACATGGACGGCGCGGCAACCACTGACAAGGCAACGCCAGTCCGGTTTTCAGTTCGAGAACCATAGTTAGGAGTCCTAATGTAAATGCCGAGGCCAGCATTTCCATTCCCCCTACGGCCAACCACGAAAGGAAACATCATGTCCCAGAATGCCAACACCGCCCGCGTTGCCCTCCTCACCCGCGACACCGCGACGGGCGCTTCGCAACCGCTGCTCGAACAAATCCATGGCGCATTCGGCGTTACGCCGAACATGTTCAAGGCCGTCGCCAACTCCCCTGCCGCGCTGGCCAGCATGTGGGGCGCGTTCGGCGCCCTCGGCAACGGCACGCTCGGTGCCAGGCTGGGCGAGCAGCTCGCCGTGGCGATCGCCGACATCAACGATTGCGAGTACTGCCTGGCCGCGCACACGGCCCTGGGCCGCAAGGCCGGCGCCACGAGCGACGAGATGGCCGCCGCCCAGGCCGGCCAGTCGCAGGATCCGAAGACGGCCGCCGCGCTGAAGTTCGCCACGAGCGTGGTGCGCAACCGCGCCAGGATCGGTGCCGGCGATGTCGATGCACTGCGCGAGGCCGGCTTCGACGATGGCCAGGTGGTGGAAATCGTGGCCCACGTGGCGCTGAACCTGTTCACGAACTACGTGAACGTGGCGCTGGCGGTGCCGGTCGACTTCCCGCAAGTGAAGCTGCGCGCCAAATGAGGCCCGCCACCGTGACGGCCGCCCCCGAACTGGAGGTGGCGGCCTGGCTGAATGCCCACGGCTCGCCCAGCCTTGCCGCCCTGCGCGGCAAGGTGGTGGTGGTCTACGCGTTCCAGATGCTGTGCCCGGGCTGCGTCTCGCATGGCATACCGCAGGCAAAGAAGATCGCCGCCACGTTCGACCGCGGCGACGTCGAGGTACTGGGCCTGCATACGGTATTCGAGCATCACGCGGTGATGGGCCGTGATGCGCTGGACGCCTTCCTCCACGAATACCGCATCGATTTCCCGGTCGGCATCGACCAGCCATCGGACAGCGGCCCGGTGCCGCGCACGATGGCGCGCTACCGGATGCGGGGAACGCCGACGCTGCTGCTGATCGACCGCCAGGGCATGCTGCGCCAGCAGGTCTTCGGCATGGCCGACGACATGCAGGTCGGCGCCCTGGTGGCGGGCCTGGTCCATGAGGAGGCGGACGAGCCGCAATGCGACGAGGGCGGCTGCCGCATTCCACTGTCCACCGTGACCTGACAACCGACTAAATCCTAACAAGGAAAACACCATGAAACGCTTCAAGCCATTCCTCGCCATCGCGCTGCTCGCCGCATCCATCGCCGCGCAGGCCCATACCGGCGGCATCCACAGCGCCGGCGCGAAAGCCGTCACGCCGGCGTTCGACATCGTGCACACGAAGATCACCACGGAGGGCAATCTCGCCGTGTTCCATGTTGCCGTCTCGGGCAAGGCCGGCGCATCGCGGCCGGGAAAAACCGGCAAGCTGGCCGGCAGCAAGATCTTTTCGTATGTATGGCCCACCACGATCGATCCCTACGTTGCCGGCTTCGACAAGGGAACGGGCATCCTGGCGTTCGCCGTGACGGCCCACCCGGACTTCGACGATACCCCGCTGTACGATGAGAATGGCGATGGCGACCTGGGGAACGACGGCGACCTGTGGCACTCGCACTGGGTGGTGCTGCAACCCGACGACGCCTGCGGCAAGGGTGCGCTGAAGATCGTCGACATCCCCGCGGGCGCGAAACCCCGGCTGCCGAAAACCTGGCCGGGCCTGCCGATCCTGATCGACAGTCCCGCCTACAGCCCGGTGTTCAAGGGCGACACGCTGGAAGTGCGCGTACCGTTCGACGATATCGGCGTGGTCGATGCTGCCGGCTTCGATGGCGTGACCGCCGCGCTGCGCGTCAACGAAAGCGTGCACAACCCGCTGGTGTGCGTGGCCGACGTGTTCAAGGTGGCGTCCGGCAAGCTGACGCTGCCGGGCAAGGTGGAGAAGAAAGCGGCACAGTAGGTCTCGCGCGCCGGAGCCCGCGCTACATGCCGGGCTTCAGCGTGCGGCCCAGGAAGTCGCGCATCAGCGCGCCGATCGTGGCGCTCTCCTCCTCGAGGGCGAAGTGGCCCGTGTCGAGCAGGTGCAGTTCCGCTTTCGGCAGATCGCGCAAGTAGGGATGGGCCCCGGCCGCCGGGAAGATCTTGTCGTTCTTGCCCCACGCGATCAGCATCGGCGGCTGGTGCTTGCGGAAGTAGGCTTGCCACGCCGGGTAGTGCGGCGGATTGGAACCGTAGTCGTGGAGCAGCGCCAGCTGGATCTCCTTGTTGCCCGGCCGGTCCAGGTAAGCCTGGTCGAGCATCCAGGCGTCGGGGCTGATGCGCCGCACGTCGCGCACGCCCTCCGTGTACTGCCATTTCGTCGCGGCCAGTTCCAGGATCGGCCGCTGCTTCGCCGTGTTCGCCGCCGACTTGTCCGTCCACCACACCTTGATCGGCTTCCAGAACTCGTTGTCGAGGCCTTCGTCATACGCGTTGCCGTTCTGGACGATGATGGCCGTTACCCGTTCCGGATGCGCCGCCGCCAGCCGGAAGCCGACCGGCGCGCCATAGTCCTGCACATACAGCGCATAGCGCCTGGCTCCCACGGCCACGGTGAACTTGTCGATCACTTTCGCCAGGTTGTCGAAGCTGTAGGTGAATTCTCCCATCGGCGGCATGTCGCTCTGGCCGTAGCCGGGGTAGTCCGGCGCGATCACGCGGTAGCGGTCGGCCAGCTGCGGGATCAGGTTGCGGAACATCTGCGACGACGTGGGGAAGCCATGCAGCAGCAACAGCGTGGGCGCGTTCGCCGGGCCGGCTTCCCGGTAGAACACGTTGACGCCATCGATGTTCACGGTGCGGTAGCTGACGGCGTTGGCCGGCGCATTGGCGGTCGTGGTGGCGGCGGGCGTGGCCGGCGCGGCCAGCGCGCCGTGGAAGGCGGCGGCCAGGCCGAGCGCGGAAATGGCCTGGAATGCGAGGTGGAAGGCGGGGCGGAAGAGGACGGGAGCTTGCATGGTGTTTCTCCTTGGCTTGTCGGTGAAGGCCACAGCGGCAAGCCAATGGTAGGAGCCGGGCGCGCATGGCGGAACGATGTAGCGGTCAATTCATCGTTGCGCCTGACGCAATGCCACCGGTGGCGCGGAGCGAGGCCTCCCGCCCCGCGCCCCGACCTTCGCCCCGATTTTCGCCCCCTTTATTGCGTTCAGCCAGCGCCCGTCGTCCGGGCCGCCGGCGCCGGTGTCCAGGCATCGGACACCTCGATAAACGTCACGGCTGCGGTTCCCACCCCGCCCCGCCGCCGAAACCGGCAAACACCTGCGCACGCGAAGAGAACCCCGCCGCCACGTCGCTGGCGCTCAGCTGGAAACCGCCCACCCGCGCACCCAGGTCGAGCGGGGTGCCGGCCAGGTCGGTGGTGCCGTATTCGCGCCAGCCCGACATGGCATCGGGTGTCACGGGATTCGGCGCCGGCTGGTTGTTGACGCCAAGGCCGGCCCAGCCCGCGGCGGCCACGTGCCGGTCCATGCGGCAGTTGATGAAGGCGATGTTGTCCCAGCTGTCGGTACCGCCCGGGCTGCGCGCCAGGTAGGTGGCGCCGTTCGGCACGTCGCCGTGCAGCGGTCCCGGGCCGGGGCCGTGCGTCAGCGCGCTGTTGAGGAAGACGAAACCCTTGTCGGCGGCGGTCGGCACGCGCGCCTGCAGCACGTAGCCGCCGTTGGCGGCATTGCTGGAATCGCCCACCGAGCGGATCTCGCTTTCCTCGAACAGGGCGGCGCGGCTGCTGCCCCAGATGAAGTCCACGTTGCCCGCCACCAGCGTGCGGTAGAACCATGACCAGCCCTTCAGGTTCAGCGTGTCCTGCTCGCTGAGGAAGGCGGCGTTCTTCGCCACCAGGCGGCCGCCATCGCTGTTGAAGTACAGCGTTTCGGCCTGGGCCGAGATGGCCGGTGAACGCAGGGTCGTGTTGTTGAACGTCAGCGACTCCAGGCTCAGCATGTCGGCCGCCTCGACCAGCATGATGGCACGCCCGCCCCGCGCGCCACTCGTGCTGGCGCCCTGGCTGGCGCCGGTGCCCGAATTGAGCGAATCGTTATTGGTGTAGCGGATCACCACGCCGTCGCGGCTCTCGCCGACGATGCTGACGTTGTCCTTGCCGCGCAAGAACAGCAGCTCCCGGTAGGCGCCGTTCTTCACGCGGATGGTGACGGGATCGGCCTTGCCGAAATACTGCATCGCGTAGTTCAGCGCACCCTGCACCGTGCGGAAGTCCGCGGCGCCATCGTCGTCGACCGTTACGCTGTCGCCCGACGGCATGGCGGCGCGGGTGGTGAACGACCAGCCGCCCAGCCGGCCGATGCCGGCGAACGGCACGCCGCCCAGCGAGGTGCCGGTGAACACGCCATCCGAGATCGCCACGTAGTATTCGGTGCCCGGTTCGAGCTTGTTGCCGTGCAGCCGGATGGTCGCCGCGTTGCCGTCGATCGTGACCGGCACCGTATTCACCTTGCGCACCTGGGCCTGGCCGGGGTAGCCCAGCATGTCGGTTTCGCCGGTCAGCCGCACCACGTCGACCAGCGCGTCGTCGGCCTTGCGGAACACGCGGATGGTGCCGCCGCTGCCCAGCACCGGCGGCCTGTCGAACACCAGCTTGAGCGACAGGTCGACCGGCTCGCTGTCCGCCTGCGCGGCCGGCCAGGTGGCGTTGTCGAGCGGGTAGGTTTGCGTGGGCTGCACGAAGCGCGGCGCGATGGTGGCCTCGATGGTGCGCGTCAGCAGCGGATCCGAGCCGGAGGTGAAGACGATCTTCGCCGTGCCGCCGCCGACCGGGGTGATGGTGGCGACATTGCCTTCCATGGTCACCGCGGCCACCGCCGGATTGCTCGATACCGCCGTGTAGCTGTCCGGCGTGCTGTCGGGAGCGCGCGCATTGACCGTGACCTGCAACGGCGCGTCGCCCGCTTCGGCGGCGAAGCTCGTCACCGCCGGATCGAGCGTCAGCTGGGCGGGCTTCAGGGCCGGGTCGCCGATGCGCACATCGTCGACCTGGAACGACTTGTTGGCCGTGTACAGGCCGACCAGCCCACGCGCGGCGAACGCGCTGTCGGTGACGGAACCCAGGTTTTCGCCGTCGAGGTAGACCGTCAGCGTGCTGCCGATCATCTCGAAGCGCACCGTGTAGAACGGCCCATCCATCGAGACCGGCTTGCGCACCTGCTTCGGCCGGCTCAGCGACCCGGCGAACATCTTCGCGATCTCGACCTGCGTGCTGGCGGTGCTGTTCTGAACATTCAGGCCGCCGCCATACCAGTTGCCCGCATCGACATAGCGCGTCACCAGGTACAGCTGCTTGTTGCCCGTGGTGCCGTTGGTCATCGGCCGGATGCGCGCTTCGACGAAGTAGTCGCCCGAGGGCACCTTGTCCAGCGCCGCCGGCTTGATCAGCGCCAGCACGCCGCCGGTGGAGGCGGCCGTGTACTGCAGCACCTTGTTGGCGCTGCCGCCCACTTCGTCCTGCACGCGGAAGCTGCCGTTCGGGCCGGGCACCGGGAGCAGATCCCATTTCGCCGCGCCGCCGCCCTGGAAGTCATCGCAGAAGTACAGGCCGGACGGCGGGCAGGCCAGGGCCGGGCCGGTGTCGATGGTGGTGCTGCCCGTGCCGGTGACGGCCGTCGCCAGCTTGCCGCCGCCGGCCTGCGCCAGCGCGTTGGCCTTGACCAGCGCCACCGGGCGCACGCTGTACGCATACGGCGGCGTCCAGCCGGCGCTGGCGGCGACACCGCAGCTGCCCAGCGCCGCCGCGTTCAGCAGGGAGCCCTTGTCCTGGAAGGCGCCGGCGATGGCGCCGGAAAAGTCGCGGACCACGTCGGCGCAAACGCGCGCACCGGCCACCTCGAACACATTGTTGTTGGACAGGATCTTCGCCGCCGTGCCCACGCCCACCGCATAGCTGACCGGGTACACGGGGTGCGACTTCGCACCGGCGTAGTAATTGTTGAACAGGTGGACCTGGCCGAAGCGCACCCGCGGCGCGCGGCTGGCCACGTCGCGGAACACGTTGTTGCTGAAGGTGACGCGCAGCTTGCCTTCGTCGCCCGTGGCGCTGTCGCTGCCGCCGACCAGGTTGTTCTTGTTGTGCTGCTCGAACACGTTGTACGACACGGTCACGTAGTCGGAGCCGTTGGTGATGTCGAGCGCGCCGTCGTGGCACTGCTTCACGTGGTCATTCTCGACCGGCAGCAGGTCGTCCGTCACCGGCGCATCCGTGAAGCTGACATGGTCGACCCACACATGGTCGGACCCCGAGATGCCGATCGCGTCGAAGGCGGAATTCCAGTTGCCGGTGGAGCCGTCGGTGGGATCCCACACGGGGCCCACGTCGCAGGGATTGACCAGCTTGAGGTTGCGGATGATGACCTGCGACACGCCCGACAGCACGATATGGCCATTGACGATGCCGGTACCGGGACCGGCGCCGATCAGCGTGGTATTGCTCTTGAGGCGGATGGCGCCCCGTGCCGCCTGGTCGGCGCTGCTGGTGAACGGCAGGCCTTCGCTCATGTCGATGGTGCCGGCCAGCTTGATGATCTTGGCATTGACGCCGCCGTTATGGATGGCCGCCAGTAGCTGCGCGCGGTTGGTAACCGAGTAAATCTGTTCGGACGGCGCGGCGGCACCGCCCCGCGTGCCGCCGCCCTGGCTGGCCCAGCCGTCCAGCGGTGCGCCCTGGCGGGCCGGGTCGACCGGATCGGCGCCATGACCGGGCGCGGCGCCGAAGACGAATGCGGCGCACAGCGCCGCCTTGAATGCAAGAAGTCGCATGTGATGCTCCTGGTGGAGGAACGAATTGGCGTGGGGCTGCCTCCGCCCTGGCGGAAGTGCCCTTCGTGTTTTGCGTCGTGTTTTGCGTCGTGGAGCGCGTCGTGTATGCGGTCAGCCGCGGCGCTGGTGTGCGTCGTGCGCGGCGGATCGGTAGCCGCTGCGCGCGCGGTGGACGGCGGCCAGGCAGCCCAGTCCCGCCAGCAGCAGCGCGGCGCTGGACGGCTCGGGAACCGCCGCCACGGCGTCGATCTGCGCGGTGATCGCGCCGAACTCGTTCCATTCGACGCCGCCCAGTTCCAGCGCGATGGTGTGCGGATCGACGAGCGACAGGCCCGGCACGCCGCTGGCGCCATCCGTGCCGGTGAACGTGAAGGCGCCGATCGGGCTGGCCAGGCTGTTGCCGAAGTCGAAGCGCATGCTGTAGGCGCCGGTCGGGATCGTGCCGTTGGCGATCACGGTCAGCGCGCCGCTGGCGGAAATATCGATCCCGAACAGGAAATCGGCCGTCAGGAATTCGACGCCCGTGCCGGTAGTATCCAGCGCGGTGGTGTTGGCGCCCGGTTCGGCGGCGAAGCCATGGTCGAGGCCGAGCATGCCCGCCGCATCGCCGTTGTAGGTGGCCGTGACGATGGCGCCTTGCAGCGGCAGCATGCCCGCGTGCGCGCTGCCCATGCCGAGGGCGGTACCCATGGCGGCAAGCGCCAGGGCCTTGAGAAGGTCTTGGGTGTTCAAACGTGTCTCCGATCTGGTTATTGTGATGTCGGAAGCGCCGCGGGGAGCGGTCGCCGTGGAACACCTCGCGTGTCCCGCGCCGTTGCGGGGGCGGCCGGAGGAGGATGGCCTTGCGCGCGGACGGTCAAGCCGAAGTTACAATGAAAACAGCACTTTCGGTCCGGCCCATTTTAGATTGGTCAGGCCGGTTTAGCAATCGTCCGGACCAATTATGTTGTAGCGTTCAGACAACTCTGCTGGCGCTGCACTGCCTTTCCCAGACCTCCAGGTGACTGGAGCTACCGGCTCACCGAGCGATCCCGCCCCGCATGCTTGGCGTCGTACAGGGCCTTGTCGGCGCGCTCGATCACGTCGTCGATCGATTCTCCTTTCCGGTACGGCGTAACGCCCGCCGAGAACGTGAGCCGGATTTCCGGCACGTCCGCGCAGACCGGCGTGTCGCGCAGCGAGCGGCGCATGCGCTCCATGCCGGAATCCAGGTCGGCCGGGGGCGAGCCGGCCAGGATGATGACGAATTCCTCGCCGCCCCAGCGGCCGACGATGTCGGTCGTGCGCAGGTGGGCGCGGGCCCGGTCGGCAAAGCCGGTCAGCACGTCGTCGCCGACGGCATGGCCGAAGCGGTCGTTGATGCTCTTGAAATGATCGAGGTCGGCCAGCGCCACCGCGAACGCCGGGCCGCCGCGGTCGAAGCGCGCGATGTGCTCGGCCAGCAGCTCGCGCATGTGGCGCCGGTTCGGCAAGCCGGTCAGTTCATCGAGGGTGGCGACGCGGCGGATTTTTTCCAGCGCGGTTTCCAGTTCCGCCTTCTGCTTCTGCAGGCGCTCGCGCATCGCCCGCAGCTGGGCGGACAGGGACGAGATCGCGGGCAGCACGGTGGCCAGGATCGCGTAGTGGATCACCTCGACCTCGGGCGGATACGTGAGCGGATCGTGCAGCGCGCACCAGACCATCACGGCGCCCATCAGCACCAGCGTATAGCGCATCAGCAGCCACACGTAGCGGGTACGCATCTCGAACATGCCGAACACGATCACCATCGCCGCCAGCGCCAGCATGGAGGGATGGGCCGGCCCGGCGATCATGTAGGCCGCCGCGACCAGTGTCTGCGCACAGATGGCCTGCGGCAGCGCCAGCGACGGCGCGCTGAAACGGAGGTTGAAGCCGCTGCGGATGGCGGCATAGAACGCCGTGACGACGGAGCCGCAAGCCAGCGCCAGCACGCCGGTCCAGCCGGGATCGAAGATGCCCCGCTCGCCGCCGTAGAACAGGATGACGATGCAGATCGCGTACACGCCCGCCGTCATCAGGGCGACGATCGCCCGGCGGCGCTGCTTGAAGTCGGCCGAGAGGACGAGATCGCCGATGCGCTGCGCCGCGCGTGTCATCAGGGGCCGGGCCGCCTTGCCCGCTTCAATGGCATCCACGATGGCCTTCCGGGCTGGTGGAAAGGGCATCGCCCCACGAACGACGGACGGTGGAGGGCCATCCGCTACGGGACCGCGCCTTGCCGTACCGCGGTAGATGTGCTGCCTGCTCTGGAACCTGGCGATGTGCTGGGGTGGAGACTGGTGGCTTCAAGGTCTGGTGCGATGGTCCATTGCCGCTCGTGCAAGTCAACATGGATGGCTGGCCACGGCCGGGTGGCCGCTCATCCCTCCTCCATGCCCGGGTCATCAACGGCCTGGCCATGGCAACGGCCAGGAAACTAGTTGATTTTTGGCACTATACCATGGGACCAGACATTATTTTCATCCGCAAGTGAGCTGTTGAAGTGAGCTGTTGCACGGGCACCAGCACGGGCTGGAACAACGCTTGACAAGCTGCGCGGGTTGGCCGCCGTTCTTGTGGGACATGGGCGGCCGGCAGGGAAATCATGCCAGATGAAAGCAAGCCCGGGCGCCCGTTTGCTAGTGACGCAGGGCTCGCGCAGGGCTCGCGGCGCCACCGGCTCGATTCAGAATAATCCGACCCGGCACGTCAAACGCCTGTCACAAATGGCCCATAAGGTAGGCAGCACGCACCAGGCCACCTGGCGCGCTGCACGCAACTCAGCAATGACGTTGCCCTTTCCGGCCACCCGCCAGATGCGCATCCTGCAACTGCCGTGTTCGCCAGTTGATGAACTTCACTTCATGAGGTATGCCATGTTCCCGTTCTCGCAAGCCGTTACGCCCGCAGTCCGTACGCACCTGAATGCCCAGGCAGCTTTCCTGAACGACGTGTCGAAATCGCTGACCCGTTCGTTCCAGGAACTGTGCCAGCTGAACATCCAGCTGGGCCAGACCATGCTGGAGGAAAGCACCATCGTCGGCCACCAGCTGTTGACCACCGACCGTCCTTCCGACCTGATCTCCGTGACCGCCGCACGCGCCCAGCCTGCCACGGAAAAGCTGCGCGCCTACCAGCAGCACATCTCGCGCGTGGCCGCCGACAGCCAGGTCGATTTCGCCCAGGTCGCCGAACAGCACGTGCAGGAAACCTCGCGCACGGCACGCGCGCTGGCTGACCAGGTGGCGCGCACCGCCGCCGAAGAAACCGACCGCTCGCTGCGCCACCAGGAAGAATCGCTGAAGAACTTCCGCGATCCGTTCGCCCAGGACGGCGCGCAGCGCGGCAACGGCAGCACCCACCACGGCAGCATGCAGGCGGAAGTCCGCGGCGAAGCCGGCTCCGCCCAGTTCAAGGTGGATGGCGAGGCATCGACCCAGGGCAACCTGCAGGGTGGCCAGGCCGCGCAGGGCAACCAGCACGGTTCGAAACAGGGCAAGTCGGCCTGAGTTGAATCTGTGAGCCGCGGGTGACGCCAGTCGCCCGCGTGCCTCGGCCCGCGCACGCGAAGCCTGCGTGCGCGGCCTTTGTTCACCAGCTCTTTGTTCACCAGCTCTTTACTCACCATTTTTCAGCGCCGCAACTCCGCCATGATCCGCTCCGCCAGGAAATCGCACGGCGGGCGCCGCGACTTGGCACTGCGCGCCAGGATGACTTCCAGCGCATCGATCTCCGGCAAGCCCTGCGCCTGCCCCAGCAAGGTCAGGTGGCGCGGCACCGCGCACTGCGCCAGCGGGGCGACGGCAAGCCCGGCCTCGACCATGCTGAGAAGCCCCATCAGGCTGGGACTCTCGAACGACGTCCGGTACGTGATCCTCGCCCGCTCCAGGCTGCGGATGGCGTTTTCCCGCGCCACGCTGCCGGGCAGGAACACGGCGATCGGTAACGGCCGCTCGCGCCAGATGCCGGCCGCGCCAGGCGACGCCGCCCACACCATCGGTTCGAAGCGGATGAATTCGCCCGACAGGCCTTTGACTCGCGTGGCGCAGACCAGGTCGACCGAGCCATCCTTCACCATCGGCGCCAGCGCCACGCTGGGCAGGCCGACCACCTGGATTTCCACCCTCGGGTAGGTGGCGGAAAACTTCTTCAGGATCGCCGGCAGCAGCGACGAGGCATAGTCGTCCGGCACGCCGATGACGACGCGGCCGGTGACGTCGGGCCGCACCACGGCGGCCCATGCCTCTTCGCGCAGGGCGAGCATGCGCCGCGCATAGGTCAGCAATACTTCGCCGTCCTGGGTCGGCGTCACGCTGCGCGGTTTGCGCACGAACAGCGGCTTGCCCAGCGCCGCCTCGAGCGTCTTGATCTGCATGCTGACCGCCGATTGCGAGCGGTGCACGACTTCGGCCGCGCGGCTGATGTTGCCGGTGTCGGCCACCGCGACGATCATCGCGAGGACATCCAGGTCGAGTGCTTTCATGGGGGTCCCGTATTATTTCGAATGCATCGCTATCAATAAATCTGATAGCAACGATCAATATTATGCGATTTTCTTGAACGAGTGGGTCATGCATAGTAGCGGAAAGGAGCCCACCCATGAACGCACGAACCGACCTGTCCAGCCTTGCCCTCCCCGAGGTGTACTTTGCCACGCTGCCCTCCGGCACCCGGGTGCCCTACGTGGCCAGCGGCTATGGCGAACCGCTGCTGTTCATCCACGGCTCGCTGTGCGATTACCGCTACTGGGGCAGCCAGGCCAGCGCGCTGTCGAAACAGTTCTTCTGCATGTCGGTCAGCCTGAGCCACTACTGGCCGGACGACCAGGACCGCATGCCGGGCGAGTTCGGCTGGCGCACCCATGTCGAGGAACTGGCCGACTTCATCGCCATGATGCAAGTGGGGCCGGTGCACCTGGTGGGCCATTCGCGCGGCGGCTGCGTGGCCTTCCACCTGGCGCGTGAATATCCGCACCTGGTGAAGACGCTGACGCTGGCCGACCCGGGTGGCCCCTTGCAGGTTGCCGGCATGGCCGAAGCGCAATTGCCGGCGGCGACCGTGGCCCTGCGCGCCCGGGCAGCCGCGCTGATCGAGGAAGGCGACGTCGACGCCGGGCTCGAACTGTTCGTCGATTCGGTCAGCATGCCGGGGGCCTGGGGCAAGAGCCCCGCGGGCTTTCGCCGCATGGCGATCGACAACGCTGCCACCCTGCCCAAGCAGTTCCGCGATCCGCTGCCGGCCTACACGCAGGCGGACACCGCCGGCCTGCGCTGCAAGCTGCTTCTCGTCGAAGGAGAGCGCAGCCCCCGCATGTATCGCGACAACGCCGCGCAACTGCTGGCGTGGCATGCGGGCGCGGAAAAGCGCACCATCGCCGGGGCGTCGCACGGCATGAACGTCTCGCATCCGGCGGCGTTCAACCGGGTCATCGAAGGTTTTGTCCGGGCGGCGGCGGTTTGATGCGCTGAACCGGCGGGCAGGCTGGGGCGGCAAGTGCCTGCGACCGGCCGTCGCCACCGTCCCGGGTGTCGCAAAGATGGTCATCCAGTGCGCGGCAAACATGGCAGAATGGTAGCCTTTCCAACCATGTAGCCGACCGGTCCGCCAACCGCTGCCCCGCCCCCGCACGCGGACCCGACCGGCCGACGGCAACCGGGCGGCGCACGCCGATGCTGAAGATGATCGACAAGACTGGGAACGAGAATGTTGGGAACGGCAATGCCGGGAACGACAATGCCGGGAACGATACTGCGCACCTTGCCGGGGGCGGCGAAGGAATCGGGGAAGGCTTCGGCGAGTCCCCTGGGCTGGCCTACCTGCCGCCGCCCTGTCCTGCCGACGAGGCCGAACGGCTGATCGCCCTGGGCGCCACGTAGCTGCTCGACTCCGAGCCCGAGGAATTGTTCGACCGGCTGACCCGTGTCGCCTGCGCCTCGCTGTCGGTGCCCGTCAGCCTGATCTCGCTGGTCGACGACGAGCGGCAGTGGTTCAAGTCGAGCTGCGGCCTCGATGCCCGCGAAACGCCGCGCGACGTGTCGTTCTGCGGCCACGCGATCCTCGCCGACCAGCCCTTCATCGTGGAAGACGCCACCCGCGATGGCCGGTTTGCCGGCAATCCCCTCGTCACGGGCGCCCCTGGCATCCGCTTCTATGCGGGCATCCCCATTCATTCGGCCGGCAGGCGGATCGGCACCCTGTGCGTGATCGATACGGTGCCGCGCAGTCCCGCGCCGCAGGAAATCGTGCTGCTGCAGGCATTGGCCCGCACCATCGAAGACTTGCTGTACTTCCGGCAGACGGCGCTGGAATCGCTGGCACTGGTGGACGCCTGGACCACGCAGCAACAAGGCCCGGACCCGCACTTGCGGGTCCATTCGCTGAAGAACCAGGTGCTGCGCGACCCGCTGACAGGCCTGCCCAACCGTTTCGCGATCGACCGCAAGATCGAGGAAATGCTGGCGCTCGCGCCACGGCGCAGCGGCACGGCGCTGCTGGCGCTCATCGACATCGACAACCTGGCCGGCATCAACGAACGGCTGGGCCACCGGATCGGCGACCGCCTGATCGCCGTGGTGGCGGAGCGGCTCAAGGAGCTCGCCGGCGCACGCGATACCTGTGCCCGGATCGGCGGCGGCATGTTCGCGCTGCTGGTACAAGGCGACACGACACTGGCCGCGGCAACCGGCCGCCTCGGCGCCGTGCACGAAGCGCTGAACCAGCTGGTCCTCAGCGACGACCTGGTCATCCACTGCAGCCTGACCACCGGGTACGCGCCGCTGCGCGACAGCTGGGCCGATGCCGGGGCGTGGCTGAATACCGCACATGAAGCGGTCCGGCAAGCCAAGGCCCTGGGCCACGGACTGATGAGCGCTTTCAACCAGGCCCTGTACCGGCTCAATCATCGCTCCCTCGAACACGACTTGCGGGGTGCGGTGGCGGGTGGCCAGCTGTTCCTGCTTTACCAGGAAAAACGCAACGTCGAGAGCGGCCGGATGGCCGGCGTGGAGGCCCTGATCCGCTGGCAGCACCCGGCACTGGGCCTGATTTCGCCGGCCGACTTCATTCCCGTCGCCGAGGAAAGCGCCCTGATCGTGGACATCGGGCGATGGACGCTGGGCGAAGCATGCCGGCAGCTGCGCGCCTGGGCCGATGCGGGCGGCATGCCGTTGCCCGTCGCCGTGAACCTGTCGCCGCGCCAGTTCCTGCATGGCGACATCGCCGGTTCGGTGCGCGAAGCCCTGGCCGCCCATCGCCTGCCCGGGCACCTGCTGGAACTGGAACTGACGGAATCGGTGGCGGTGCACGACGTCGACCGCGCGATCAGCATCATGTACCAGCTGAAGGAACTGGGCGTCACACTCAGCCTCGACGATTTCGGCACCGGGTTTTCCAGCCTGTCATACCTGATGCGACTGCCTGTCGACAAGCTGAAGATCGACCGCTCCTTCATCGGCGGCCTGCAGGAAAGCGCGCGCTCGCGCGCCATCGTCAAGGGCGTCATCGATATCAGCCGTGGCCTGGGCATCCACGTCATCGCCGAGGGCGTGGAAAACGGCGCCCAGGCATCCCCGCTCAGGGAACTCGGCTGCGTGGAAATGCAGGGCTACTACTTCGGGCGTCCCGTGCCGCCCGCACAGGTGGAGCAGTACCGGGCGGCCGGCGCGGGCGAACAGTTGGCGGGCGCGGCCCCGGCAGGCGGCGGCGCCAGGGCGCAATAGGCGGCGTGCGGCGCCATGGGCGCGGCGGGTCGCGGTCAGGCTTCACGTCACAGCACGAGGATCCCCTGCAGCGACGAGATGCGCGCCGGGTCCGACCACGTGTCCAGCAGTGTTCCATCGGCGCCGAAGGACAGCAGCTGGCGGCCCTTGTGGCCGTTGTCCGGGCCATGCCCCTGCCAGTTGGCGACGATGACGCGGCCGTCGTCCAGCACCTGGAACGTCGCATAGAAATGCGGCGCCACGTCGTCCGGGACCTGCCCTGCCCTGCCGAAGGTATGCACCAGCGCGCCCTCCTCGTCGAAGCGGGCCATGAACCCGCCATAGCCGGCCGACACCAGCGTGCCGCCGCAGGGCAGCCGCTCGGCCTTCCAGGCGTGCTCGAAGCCCGGCGCCGCCAGCTTGCGCACGGGCCGCAACCGCGCATCCGTCTCGAGGATATGGTCGTTGGTGCACAGCAGGTAGCCGTCCCCGGCGGGCCGCATCAGGCGAACGTAGTCGCCGTCGCGGCGCACCGCGGCGACCTGCCGCAAGTCCGCATCCAGGGTCAGCACGTGGATGCCGTCGACGCCGCCGTCCAGGTTCATGCCGGTCACCAGCGTGCGGCCGTCGGGCAGGCGGCGCGCGGCGGTCACGCCGGTCCAGCGGTCGCAGGCGCGCAGCACGGCTCCGGTGGCGATGTCGAGTTCGACGAAGCCGCGCTCGAAGCCCACCAGCGTGCGGTCGCGGCCGATGCGCTGCAGGTCGCGCGCCAGCGGAAAGTCGGCCAGGTCGCACTGCCAGCCGGCGCGCGCATCGCCCGTATCGACCAGGTGCAGCCGCTGGCGGCCTTCGTCGATCGCCAGCAGGGTCAGCGCGGGCATGATGCGGCCTCCCGCGGGCCGAGGCCGATGTTCGCCTCGCTGGCCGCGTCGAACACGTGCACGCGGGCCGTGTCCAGGTACAGCGTCAGCGCCTGTTCCGGCGCCAGCCTCGCGTGGCCGACGAGCCGCGCCACCACGGTCCCGCCGCCCACACGCAAGGTGACGATGGTCTCGGCGCCGAGCGGTTCCACCACGTCCACCACGGCGGCCAGCGGTGCGCCGGCCGCCGGGTCGAGCGACAGGATTTCCGGGCGCAGGCCCAGTTTCACGGCGCGGCCCCCGGTCATCGCCAGGCCGGCCGCCACGCGGTCCGCCATCGCCGCCGGCAGGCGCAAGGCGTAGCCGTCGCCGACCACGCAGCCATCGCGCAATTCCCCGTCAAGGAAACTCATCGCCGGCGAGCCGATGAAGCCGCCGACGAACACGTTGACGGGCCGCTCGTACAGCTCCATCGGGCTGGCCACCTGCTGGATCTCGCCGCCCTTCATGACGACGATGCGGTCGCCCATCGTCATTGCCTCCACCTGGTCGTGCGTGACATAGACCGTGGTCACGCCAAGCTGGCGGTGCAGCTTCAGGATCGAGGCGCGCATCTCCACGCGCAGCTTGGCGTCGAGGTTGGACAAGGGCTCGTCCATCAGGAACGCCTGCGGCTTGCGCACGATGGCACGGCCCAGCGCCACCCGCTGCCGCTGGCCGCCGGACAGTTCCTTCGGCCGGCGTTCCAGCAGGTGATCGAGCTGCAGCATGCGCGCCGCCTCGTCCACCCGCTGCGTGGCCGCCGCCTTCGGCACGCCGTCCAGCTTCAGCGCGAAACCCATGTTCTGCCGCACCGTCATGTGCGGATACAGCGCGTAGCTCTGGAAGACCATGGCGATATCGCGCTCCTTCGGCTGCAGGTCGTTGACGACCGTGCCGCCGATGCGCAGCGTGCCGTCGGAGATGTCTTCCAGGCCGGCGATCATGCGCAGCGTGGTCGACTTGCCGCAGCCGGACGGGCCGACGAAGACGACGAATTCGCCATCGCCGATATCGAGGCTGAAATCGCGCACGGCGTGGAAACCGTTGTCGTAGAACTTGCGCACCTGTTGTAACGAGATCGCCGCCATGGTGGTTTACCCCCTCAGAATGTTAACGTTAACTATTGTTCCGTGTATATTAGCCCTTGTGTCTTGGCAGTGCAATGCTTCAAGCACTCCCTGGCCGACGAAAACTGATAACGTTATCTATTCCTCCCTGGCGCTAGCTTGCAGCCTGCCGCCAGCGCATCGACAATGGAGACCTATGCCGATCCGCCCTGCCCCGCGCACCCGCCACCGTGCAATACCCATCCTGTATGCCGCCTTGCTGGCGTGCGCCCCCCAGGCCGTCCTGGCCATGGAGGCCAGTGAGTTCGACCAGTTGCGGACCAGGTGGCATGCGCGCCTGACCGGCGGCGAAGCCATCGACACACGCGATCCGGACATCGCCCGGGCCGTCGCGACCCTGGCCGCCAACGCGCGGCGCCACTGGGATGCGATGGACAAGCGCCCGGAACGCGGCGCGCTGTGGCCGGACCTGGCCGCGCCGGAGAATTCGGCCAATATCACGAACAGCTACGTTCGCCTGCAGGCGATGGCGCTGGCCTGGTCCACCGCCGGCTCGCCATTGCGGGGCGATGCGGCGCTGGCGGCCGATATCGTGGCGGGTCTCGACTGGCTGCACGCGCACCGCTACAACGCCACCGTCACCTGGTACGGCAACTGGTGGGACTGGCATATCGGCACGCCGCTGGCGCTGGTCAACACGATGACGCTGATGCATGAGCGGCTAAGCGCGGCCCAGCGCGCCGCGTGGCTGGCCGCCATCGACCGCTTTGTGCCCGACCCGGCGGTGCGGCTGAAACCTGACGGCACCGTGCTGGCCGCCGAGACGGGCGCCAACCTGCTCGACAAGTCGCTTGCCGTGATCCTGCGCGGCGTGCTGGGCCAGTCGGCGGCGAAGATCGCGCAGGGCCGCGCCGCCATCGGCCCCGCGCTGCTGTACGTGACGCAGGGTGACGGCTTCTACCGCGACGGTTCCTTCATCCAGCACGACTACGTGCCCTACACGGGCGCGTACGGCCCCGCCGTGATCGACGACATGTCCCGCCTGCTGTTCCTGCTGGAAGGTTCGCGGTGGGCCTTGACGGATCCGAACGTGGCCAACGTATTCGACTGGGCTACTACCGCCTATGCTCCATTTATCCACGACGGCGCGATGATGGACGCGGTGCGGGGGCGCGCCATCGCGCGCCACAATTCGACCGACCACACGGCCGGGCGCAGCACCATCGCGGCACTGGTGCGGCTGGCGCGGGCCGGCAGCACGGCGTATCCGCGGCAAAGCGCCGCCATCGCGGCCGCCGCCAAGGGCTGGATCGCGCGCGACACGACCTTCGGCGGCAGCTATGCCGCGCCGCTTGCCACCGCAAAAACGGGAACCGATGCCTTCGTCCCGGCACCGCTGCCGGTCGACGACATCGCCGCGATCAAGGCGCTGATGGCCGATTCGCGCGTGGCCGCCGCGGCCGAGCCGGGAGGCGTGCGCGTCTTCGCATCGATGGACCGCGTGGTCCAGCGCGGCCCCGGCTTCGCCGCCAGCCTGGCGCTGTTCTCGGACCGGATCTCGGCCTTCGAATACGGCAACGGCGAGAACCTGGCCGGCTGGTGGACCGGCATGGGCATGCTCGCGCTGTACGACGCCGACCAGGCCCGCTACCTGGGCGGCTACTGGCCTACCATCGACAAGCGGCGGTTGCCCGGCACGACCACGGACCGTTCCGGCAGGGGCGTGCCGGTGGACTGGAAAAAATATCCCAACACGGGCGGCTGGGCCGGCGGCGCCACGCTGGCCGGCAAGTACGGCGTGGCCGGCATGGCGTTCGCGACGGCGGGCGTGACCGGGAGCACGCTCACGGGGCGCAAGTCCTGGTTCCTGTTCGGCGACCGGATCGTGGCCGTCGGCAGCGGGATCGCCAGCAGGGATGGCGTGCCGGTCGAGACGATCGTCGAGAACCGCAAGCTTGCTGCGCACGGCGGCAACGTGCTGACCGTCGACGGCGCCGTGCAGCGCCCGGTGTCCGGCAGCGTCGCAAGCCTGCGCGCCGTGCGGTGGGCCCACCTGGCTGGCAACGTGCCGGGTTCCGACGTGGCGTGGTATTTCCCCGACAAGCCTGCGCTGGACAGCCTGCGCGAGACACGCAGCGCGACATGGCGCACGATGTCTGCCAGTGGTGGCACGAACGTGGTGACGAACCATTTCCACAGCCTGGCCCTGCCGCATGGCAGCAATCCGCGCGACGCCGGCTATGCGTATGTGATCCTGCCCGGCCGCAGCGCGGCGCAGGCGGCCGCCTATGCGGCCGCGCCCACCGTCACGGTACTGGAGCGCTCGGCCGCGGTCGCCGCCGTGCGCGACACGGCGCTCGGCCTGGTCGGCGCGACCTTCTGGGCGGACGGCGCCGCGGTCGTGAAGATGAACGACGCGCCCTACCTGGCCAGCGACCGCAAGGCGGCCGTCATCGTGCGGGAAGATGACGGCTTGCTGCATGTGGCCGTGGCCGATCCCACCCAGGCCGGCACGGCGCCGGTCACGATCGATATCGCGCGCGCGGCCGGCGAGATCGTGGCGACCTCGCCCGGCATCGCGATCCTGCAACTGCGGCCGGCGATCCGCCTGGCGGTCGACGTGACCGGCGCGGCGGGCCGCTCGTTCAGCGCCAGCTTCCGGCTGGCGCCTGCCGAGGTCCGCTAGGGAACAGCTGATCAATTCATGGCGGCGATCTTAGCCCTGAGAAAACGCCCCTAGCTGCGCCACAAATGCCCCGCGATACCCTAATGCCGCTAAGTTAAGCACTACCCGATACGTTGAAAGCGCATCCATTCACCCCAACAGCGAAGGGCTGGGGTCAGACCCGGCGGGTCTGACCCCGGAATTTGCACTTGGGGTGGGCTTATCCAAGCGGCATTGCCGTCATGCCCGGTATGACGGGACATTTGCGTCTTGCTGGACACGTTTTTCGAGACTAATCTCATCCATCAGCGATGAATCAGCGCTTCCTCAGCGCGCCAACGGCCAGCCCAGCACGGCGTCGCCACCGCGCACGCCGTGCAGCTCGAACACGATCAGCTCGTTCTCGCCTTGCCGCAACAGCGGCGCCGGTACGTACAGCGCCTGCTGCGGTCCCCTCTCCCAGTAACGGCCCAGGTTGAAGCCGTTCACCCAGGCCACGCCCTTGCTCCAGCCGGGCAGCGACAGGAAGCTGTCGCCCGGCGCCGCCACGTCGAACACGGCGCGGTGGAATGCCGGGCCGGCCGTCGCGGCGGCGCCGAATTCCAGCCGCGACAGGTCGGCCAGCGGCAGCGGGAACATGGTCCAGTGATACAGCTTGTTGATGCCCAGCCGCACCCAGCCCAGCAGGCCCTTGCGGTCCTGCAGGTCCGGCCCGTAGTTCACCCGCCCCATGTTCTCGACCAGCAGGTCCAGCGTCACCGGGCCGGCGGGCAGGTCGATCTCGAGCTTGCCGCCGCCATCGCGCGCCAGGACGCCCGCCTCGACGCCGTTGACGAACACCTGGGCGCGGTCGTGCACGCATTCGACGGACAAGGTGACCTTGCCCGGCGGATGCTCGACCGTGGTGCGATACAGCAGGAAGCCATAGTCCTGCCCCAGGCTTTCCATGGCGCGCGGCACGATATCGCGGTGCGCCGTCGCCAGCACGGGCAGCGCATCGGCCAGCGCGGCCGATCCGGCAAAGCGCGCCGCGGTTGGCGCCAGGATCGGCGCGGGTGCAGGCAGCGACAGCGGCGGCAGGTCGACATATTTCGCGATCACCTCGCGGAAGGCGTAAAACTTGGCGGTCGGCTCGCCCGCCTCGCTCAGCGGCGCGTCGTAGTCATAGCTGTTGACGGTGGGCTGGTAGGCGCGCGTGTCGAGATCGGTGTTGGCGCCGTTCATGAAGCCAAAATTGGTCCCGCCATGGAACATGTAGACATTGACGGATGCGCCGCTGGCCAGGATCTCGTCGAGCGCCTGTGCCGCATCGGCCGCGTCGCGCGTATGGTGCGGCTCGCCCCAGTGATCGAACCAGCCGTTCCAGAACTCCATGCACATCAGCGGGCCGTCCGGCTGGTACTCACGCAGCTTGGCGAACTCGCCGGCCGCGCGCGAGCCGAAATTCGCCGTCCTGTACACGGCGGGGAGCGTGCCGTGGGTCAGCATGTGGTCGGTGGCACCGTCGGACGTGAACAGCAGCGTTTCAACGCCCAGTTCCACCATCAGCGCGCGCACCCATTCCACATACCGGCTGTCGCTGCCGTAGCTGCCGTATTCATTTTCCACCTGCATGGCGAGGATCGGCCCGCCGTGCCCGACCTGCAGCGGCAGCAGTTGCGGCAGCAGCGCCGCGTAGAAACGCCGCACCGCGTCCAGGTAGGGCGGATAGCAGCAGCGCACTTCCATGGCCGGATCGGCCAGCAGCCAGGCCGGCAGGCCGCCGAACTCCCATTCGGCGCAGATGTAGGGTCCGGGCCGCACGATCACGTACAGGCCCAGTTCCTGCGCCAGCCGCACGAACACGGCGAGATCGAGCCCGCCGTCGAAGCGGAACTCGCCGGGCCGCGGCTCGTGCAGGTTCCAGGCCACGTAGGTTTCCACGGTGTTCAGGCCCATGGCGCGCAGTTTCAGCAGCCGGTCGCGCCACTGGCCGGGCACCACGCGGAAGTAATGCAGCGCGCCGGACAGCACGCGCAGCGGTGCGCCGTCGAGCAGGAAACGGTCGCCGGAGATCGTGAAGGAAGGAGAGTTTTGCATGGTGGATGAACAAGGATGCGAACGAAAAAAAAGGGAACGCAGGCCGGAAGCCGCGTCCCTTCGAAAGAGCCATCCGCCTCAGGGGGAGCCGGTGCGGATGACCCACGGACCAATCAAAAATTCAGGTCGAGCCGGGCGCCGACGTAGCGGGTGTAATCGCGCGGCGGCAGCCACGAGGTGGTGCTGACCACGGCGACCGGGTTCGGTGCCTTCGCGCTCCACGTGCCGGTGGCCACCGAGTTGCCCAGGCCGATCGCGTACGTCTTGTCGAACAGGTTGTTGACGAAGAACGAGAGCTTGTAGCGGTCGCGCTTGTCCTTCATGCCGAAGCCCAGGTTGGCCACGCCGTAGCCGCCCTGCACCGTCACCGGGTCCTGGTTCAGCGCAAACTGGGTGCGGCTTTGCCAGCGCCAGGCGCCCGTGACGAACAGGTCGAAGCCGGCGGCCTGCAGCGGCACGTCGTACTGGCCGCCCAGGTTGACCTTGATCTTCGGCGCGTTCGGCAGCGTGGCCCCCTTCAGGTTCTGCACATTGGCGTTTGCGTATTTCGGGTTCGGCGCGCAATTGCCGCCCACGATGGCCGCCGTGCCGGCCGCGTTGAGCACCCAGTGGCACGGGCCGTTCTCGAATTCCGTGATGGTGGCCTGGGTCCAGGCGAAGCTGGCGTTCAGCAGCAGCGCGCGGCTGGCGCGCAGCGTGCCATCCACTTCGAGGCCGCGCGTGCGCAGGCCGCCGATGCTGTGCAGCGTGGTCCGGAAGACATTGTCGTCGTCGACGAAACCGGCCGCCTGCTGGAAGCCGCGGAAGTTCGTGTTGAACAGGGCGATGTCGAGCGTGGCGCGGTTGTCCAGCAGCGCGGTCTTCAGGCCCAGTTCGAAGTTCTTCGCCTTTTCCGGATCGACCGGCTGCTTGCGCGCCACGGCGGCGTTGAAGCCGCTGGTGAGATCGTAGGCGACACCCTTGTAGCCGGTGGAGAATGTCGCGTAGGCCATCGTGTCGCGGCTCACATGGTGTTCCAGGCCCACCTTGCCGGTGACGGCGTTGTCGGAGTGGTCGTCCGTATAGAACTCGGTCGGCACGCGCGCGGCGGGCGGCGGCGTGTAGCGGGTGAAGCCGTAGCCCGAATCCTCGCGGTTCAGGCGCAGCCCCGCGATCAGGCTGGTCTTCGCCGCGAACGCATAGCTGGCCTGGCCGAACAGTGCGTAGTTGGTGTTCCAGGCCTGCGCCTCGTAGGCGGTGACGTAGCTGCTCACCGGCGCCCGCACCAGCAGGCGGTTGAGCATGTTGCGGCCATACCAGAATCCGGTCACGTAGCGGAACTTGCCGGTATCGGGGGACGTGAGGCGCACTTCCTGCGTGATCGATTTCACGTCGAACGTGCCGAAGCTGTACAGGCCACCGGAGAGGCCGGTGGGCCGGCCATTGACGGGCAGGTAGCGCAGGATGTCGCTGCTGGTGCCGTCGCCGTCCTGGAAATCGTCCATGTGGTAATTGCCGAATGACGTGATGGAGGTCAGGTTATGGCCGGCCAGCACGGAGTCGTCGCCGAACTGCCAGTTCAGGCGCAGGCCGGCACCGGCATCGCGGAACTTGCCGCCGGCCGGGTAATCGTTGCTGACGGCCGTGTTGCCGGGGCCGATCGGAATGCCGGCATTCAGTTCGGTGGCCGGCAACTGGGGCACGTTCTGGTAGTAGCCGCCCGGCGTGATCGACGTGTACGGATTCACGCAGCCGTTGCGGTTGGTGCGGTTGTAATGCGGCGAGAACACGGCCTGGAACTGGTCGGATGGGTTCCATTCGAACTTGCCCATGATGGTTTCGCCGCGGCTGCCATTGAGCTTCGAACCGTCGTACAGGTTGTCGACGACGCCGCCGAAACCGGTCTTGCTGACGGTGACGCGGCCGCGCAGGGTGTCGGTCAGCGGGCCGGACACGCTGGCACTGGCGCGCCACTCCTTGTCGTCCGTCAGCAGGAAGCTGGTGCTGGCCTTGCGCGTGCCGGCGATCGGCTTGGTGGTGATGTTCAGCGCGCCGGCAATGGAAGACTTGCCGAACAGCGTGCTTTGCGGGCCCTTCAGCACTTCCACGCGGAAGATGTCCGTCATGTCCTTGAAGGCGCCGGCCTGCAGGCCCATCGGGATGTCGTCGACGATCACGGCGACGTCGGACTCGGTGCCGATGCCCAGCGAGAAGGTGCCGATGCCGCGCATGTTGATGCTGTTGTTGCCGGGTTGCGAGCCATAGGAAATCGTCAGCGCCGGCGACAGCGACGGCAGGTCGTCGATGTCGCGCACGTTGGCGCGCTGCAGCGTGGCGTCGTTGATCACCGAGATGGCCGCCGGTACGTCTTGCAGGTTCTGTGCCCGCTTGTTGGCGGTGACCACCACCTGTTCGAGCTTGCCGCTGTCGGCCTGCTGGGCCTGGGCCGGCACGGCGCCCAGCATCGCCAGGGCGATGGCCGCGGTCAGGGGCCGCAGCGGCGGCAGGCTGATGGAAGTGCTGAAGTGCGCAATCATGTTTCTCTCCTGATGAGAACTGCTGTGTTATTGACTACCCGGTTTTAAGCCGATCCTTGGATGCCGATTTTTTTCTGGCCGATTTTGCGTGCCGTCGTTGTCTGTCTCCTCCGCCTCCCCGCTACCAGTAGCTGGTCCAGCCGCGCGTGACCCGCGCCAGCGCTTCCAGGTAGAAGAAGTCGCCCCACAGGCTGGCTTCGTCGATGCCCTGCCCGTGCGGCTTGCTGTACACGCCATGCAGCAGCAGCGCGTCGCTGTCCGGCTGGCGCGCGGCGCAGCGCCGCGCCAGGCTGCCCAGCAGGTGCAGCGCCGCGGCGCGGTAGCGTGCGTGGAGTGCGCCCTCCGGCAACAGCGCGCACACTTCCAGCAGCCCGCATGCCGCGATGGCGGAGGCCGAGCTGTCCCACGGCTCGCCGCTGCCGTCGCCGTAGGCCAGGTCCCAGTAGGCGATGCCGTGTTCCGGCAGCCGGGCCAGGAAGTAGTCGGCCTGGGCACAGGCGATGTCGAGCAGGCCCAGCTCCGGCGCGTGGCGGTGGTTCAGCGCGAAGCCGTAGATCCCCCAGGCCTGGCCGCGCGCCCAGCACGAATCGTCCGACGCGCCCTGCGCCGTGCTGCCGCCCAGCGCGTCGCCGGTCACCGGATCGAAGTGGTAGGTGTGGAAGCTGGAGTGATCCGGGCGCACCAGGTACTTGCGCGACTGGCGCAGGTGCGACAGCGCGGCCTGGCGATAGCGCCCGTCGCCGCTCTGCGCGCTGGCCCAGTGCAGCAGGGGCAGGTTCATCAGGCAGTCGATGATGATCCGGCCCCGCTGTGCCGGGTCGTCCAGGTCGCCCCACGCCTGGATGATGCCGGCGCCCGGCAGGTAGCGCCGCATCAGCCGGTCGGCCGCCTGGAGCGCCATCCGGTGCGGCGCCGTCTCGCCGGTGATGCGCCACGCGGCCACCGCGGAAGGCATGTACAGGAAGCCCAGGTCGTGATGGTCGACTTGGATATCCTGCTCCAGGCGCCAGGCGAAACTGGGCAGCTGGCTGGCCGCGGCCTGGCGGAACGCCATGGCGCCCGTCAGTTCATAGGCCATCCACAGCATGCCGGTCCAGAAGCCGCTGGTCCAGCCGGCATTCACGCCGGCGGGATGGTCTTCGTAGCGGCGCAGCGTGTAGTGGTTGGCGGTGGTGGTGTCGTCGGGGAAGCGTTCCGTGAAGCGCCGCAGGTTGGCCGCCAGCTGGCCCAGGGCCAGGTCCAGCGCGCCTTCCAGCACGTCGTCGCCGGTCGGCGGGGAAGAATGCATGGGTACAGTCATGTCGTTGGTCATTGGATTTCAGCGGCAGGTACGCCACTGTTAACGTTCACATTTCTGGCCGCGCGTTGGTATGCGGCGGCTCCGGCCCACAGGTGGTGAGTAAGTGGTGGCATGTCGTTCTCGTCCGTTCTGGTCAGCGTTGGGCCGGAGCGGGTCCGGCGGGAGATTTCGACTGGTAGCGGTCGTAGGCCTTCTGCATGTAGGCGGTGGCGCGCCGCACGCCGGCCTGGTCGAGCTTCTTCAGGTACAGGTCGAAGTTTTCCATCGGCTCGCGGCCGGTGATGAAGCGTGTCGTCATCTCGGCGATATACAGCTTCAGGTCGCTCATGATGGCGTTGAACTTGCGCGAGTCGGCCGGATCGACTTCCAGCGCGGGCAGCAGCAGGTCCGGCGCGGCGCTGGCCCAGATCGACACGGCTTCGCGCTGTTCCGGCATCGTGTAGAACTGCTGCAGGTAGTTCGCCTCCTGCACCAGCGGCGCGCTCTGCACGCGGGCATGCACGTAGATCGCCTCGGCCACCGACAGCTTCGGATGGCGCATCACCTGCGCCGTATAGCGCGGCAGGCCGTCCACCATCGTGTAGCTGAGCCCTTCCCGGCCATAGGACAGCACGCGGCCGCCCGCCTTCGAATAGCCGTAGTCGAGGTAGCGGATGGTTTCCACCACGTGCCGGTTCTGGCTGCTGACCGCCGCGCCCAGGCCGGAGTAGACCTGCCCCGCCTCGGGCCACGTCAGGTAGTGCTTTCCACCGCTGCCCGGGCCGCTCGGATACGGCACCGCTACCAGGCGAAAACCGGGGAAGCGCTGGCGGTTCATGCTGGTGAAGCGGGCCAGCCCGCCACCATTGAAGCCGGCGTAGGCACCCACCAGGTTGTTGGTCATGCGCGCATCGAACTGGCGCTCGGTCTGGGACACGTAGTCCGGGTCGATCAACCCTTCGGCATACCAGCGGCGCATGGTGACCAGGAAGTCGCGGTACGCCGGCTCGGCGGGGCTGTAGCGCACCTGGCCATCCTTGTGGAAGAACTCCGGGGCCAGCCCGAAGCCGCCGAGGAAGACCCACATCGGCGCCGGCAGGCCGGGCACGGCGCGGTCGCCGTTGATCGTCATCACGGAAAACGGGATCTCGTCGGCCTTGCCGTTGCCGTTCGGATCGCGCGTGCGGAACGCCTTCAGCACGCGGTACCAGTCGTCGATGCTGCGCGGCGCTTCCAGGCCCAGCTTGTGCAGCCAGTCCGCGCGGATCTGCGGCCCCCGCACATTGCGCACTTCCGGGTCGAGGCGCAGCATGGGAAACGCGTAGATGCGGCCATCGGCCGTCGACACTTGCCGGAACACTTCGGGATTGGCATCGAGCAGCGCCTGGAAGTTCGGCGCATGGCGGCGGATCAGGTCATTCAGGGGGATGATGACGCCGTCGCGCAGCGCCTTCTCGGAGCCGCCCGGATAGCCGAACCAGTCGGCCTCGATGACGTCCGGGTACTTGCCCGACACGGCCAGCAGGTTGAAGCGCTCCTTTTCCGCGCCGAGCGGCGGATGGTCGAAGCGCACGTGGATCCCGGTGCGCTCGGCCAGCACCTGGTAGGCGGTCTGCTCGGCATAGCTGTTCATCGATACCGCGGCCTTGGCGTTGAAGTTGACGAACCACGTCAGCGTGAGCGGCTTGTCGACGATCGGCAGCGCAGGCGCCGCGGGGGCCGCGAGGGCTGGCAGCGGCAGCGCCAGCGCGGCCACGAAGAGTTTAGATAACGTTAACATTCGCGGAGCCGAAAAAAACATCGTCATTCCTTGATCCCTCCCACCAGCACGCCCTTGGCGAAGAAGCGCTGCAGGAACGGGTACACGGCCAGTACCGGCAGCGTGGCCACGATCACGGTGGCGTACTTGATCGTGGTGCTGAGCGCTTCGCGCCCCGCCGCCTCGCCGGTCATCATCGAATCGGTGCTGCTGGAAACGAGGATCTCGCGCAGCACCAGCTGCAGCGGGAACAGTTCGCGGTCGGACAGGTAGATCATCGAGTAGAAGTAGCCGTTCCAGTGTGCCACCGCGTAGAACATCGCCACCACCGCCAGCGTGGGCATGCACAGCGGTATGTAGACCTGCGCAAGGATGGTGAAGTCGCCGGCGCCGTCGATGCGGGCCGCTTCCTCGTAATCCTTGGGTACCGCGTTGAAGGCCGAGCGCAGGATGATCAGGTTCCACGCGCTGACGGCGAACGGCAGGATCACGGCCCAGCGGCTGTCCAGCAGGCCCAGGTCACGCACCAGCAGGTAGTTCGGCACCAGCCCGCCCGTGAAGAACATCGTGAAGATGATCATCAGCATGACCGGCTTTTCCAGCATCAGCCGGCGCCGCGACAGCGCATACGCGCCGCAGCAGGTCAGCACGAGGTTCAGCGCCGTGCCGCCCACCACGATGACGAGGGTGTTGACGAAGCCGCTGCGCACCATCGGGTTTTGCCAGACCCGCTCGAAGGCCTCGAAGGACAGGCCCTGCGGCAGCAGCATCAGGCCCCGGTGCGTGGCCAGCGCCAGCGGATCGCTGAGCGAGGCGATCAGCACGTAGTAGAACGGGTAGAACGTTATGAAGCACAGCAGCGACAGCACGGTGATGTTCAGCGTGTCGAAGATGGCGCCGCCCCAGCCCTGGCGGGGCCGGAACGTGCGCAGGCTGGTGCCCGGGCGCGGCAGTACGGGGGTATCGGGCATGGCACGGGTTTGCATGGTTTCTCCTACCAGATGCTGTTGCCGGTCAGCTTGCGGCTGAGGCGGTTGGCGGCGACGAGCAGCAGCAGCGCCACCGCGGAGTTGCACAGGCCGACGGCGGCCGCGTAGCTGTAGTTCGCATCCAGGATGCCGTGGCGGTAGACGTAGGTGGAAATCACGTCCGCCGTTTCATAGGTGCCCGGGTTGTACAGCAGGATCACCTTTTCGAAGCCGACCGTCATCAGTTGCCCCAGCCGCAGCACCAGCAGCGTGCTGACGATGGGCAGCAGGCCGGGCAGCGTGACGTGCACCATGCGCTGCCAGCGGTTGGCGCCGTCGATCCGCGCCGCCTCGTACAGCGACGGATTGATGGCCGACAGCGTGGCCAGGTAGATGATCGAGCCCCACCCCACGCTTTGCCAGATCTCCGAGCCGACGAACAGCGTGCGGAACCACGACGGGTCGTTGATCAGCGGGTCCGGCGTGCCGCCCAGCGCCACCGCGACCTGGGTCAGGATGCCGTCGCGGGCGGCGAAGTCGAGCAGCATGCCCGCCACCACCACCACGGAGATGAAGTGCGGCAGGTAGGTGATGGTCTGCACGAAGCGCCGGAAGCGCTCGCTGGTCAGCTCGTTCAGCAGCAGGGCCAGGATGATCGGCGCGGGGAAGCCGAACAGCACGTCGTAGATGTTGAGCAGCAGCGTGTTGGCGATCAGCCGCTCGACGAACAGGCCGTTGAAGAACTGGCGGAACCAGTCGAGGCCCACCCACTCGCTGCCGGCGATGCCGGCGGCCGGGTTGAAGTCCTTGAACGCGATCAGCGTGCCATACATCGGCACGTAGTGGAACACGGCAAAGTACGCGACCACCGGCAGCAGCAGCAGGTAGGCGACACGGTTGCGCGCCAGGTCGCGGCCGAGGCGCGACAGGTAGCCGGCCGGCGCGCGGGTGGATGGCGTGGTCATCGCTCAGGCCTTCTTCGGGGCGCGCTTGCCGGCCGTGCCAGCAGCGACGGGAGTCTTTGCCGTCGTTGCCGTCGTTGTCGTTGTCGTCGTTGTCGTTGCTGCGGCGGTGCGGGATGCGGACTTCGACGCGCCGGCGCGGCGTGGGGCCGGATTGGCACCGGCGCGTCCAGGCGCAGGATTGGAACCGGCGCGTCCAGGCGCAGGATTGGAACCGGCGCGTCCAGGCGCAGGATTGGAACCGGCGCGTCCAGGCGCCTTGGCGGTGGAATCGCGCAGCACCAGTTCGGAAGGAAACTCCACGCGCTGCCGTTCGCCGCCGGCCCCGGTGATCCGCACCAGCAGTTCGCGCACCGCCGCCTCGCTGATGGCGGCCAGCGGCTGGCGCACCGTCGTCAGCGCCGGGTGCACGTGGGCGGCCGCGGGGATATCGTCGAAGCCGACCACGGAAACGTCCTGCGGCATCTGCAGGCCGCAGGCGCGCACGGCGTCGATCGCACCGAACGCCATTTCATCGTTGGCCGCGAAGATCGCCGTCGGCGCATCCTCGGCAGTCAGCAGCGCGCTGGCCGCTTCGTACCCGGAACGCCGGCCGAAGTCCCCTGCCGCGATCAGCTTCGGATCGACCTCGACGCCGGCACCGCGCAAGGCCGATTCGTAACCATCCTGGCGTTCCTGGCTCTGGCCGGTGAACGCGGAACCGGCGATGAAGCCGATGCGGCGATGGCCCAGCTGCAGCAGGTGGCGCGTGGCCGCGGCCGCCGCGTCGCTGTTGCCGCCACGGACCACCGGCAGATCCGTCGGACGCCAGTAGTTCACCAGCACCACTGGCAGGCCGCGCTGCTCCAGCTGGCGCAGGTGCATGTCGCTGATGCGGGGCAGGATCAGGAGCAGCCCGTCGCACAGTCCCTGCAGCATGCTGCCCAGGCCGCGGCTGGGCGCGTTGTCGCTGTCGCCGATCGAGTTGTAGATCACCAGGTCCATCTCGAGCTTGCGCACCGCGCTGCTGACGGCGCCGATGATCTCGTTGATCACCGCCGACTGCAGGTCGTTGACGAGGATGCCGATCACGTTGGTGCGGCTGCCCTTCATCATCTTGGCCGACAGGTTGGGCGAGTAGCCCAGCTCGGCGGCGATCCTGCGCACCTTCTCGCGCGTTTTCGCGGCGACCGAGCCTTCGTCGTTCAGGGCGCGGGAGACGGTCATCACGGAGACGCCGGCTTGCTCGGCGATGGTGATCAATGTTACGGGAGGTGTTTTCATGCGCTCTTGCATCTTCATTCAGGTTGATAACGTTAACGTTATCATTTCTTGTCGTGCTTAGAAAGTTCTTTTTGCAACGGCTTCGGTAAAACTACCGGCGCGGCGTCCGGCCTGCCCTTCCACGCCGCATTCCACGGCCCGCCAGTCCGGACGACGGGGCCACTGGACACCTCACAGGCCAGCGGCCATGGCCGGATCGCTGGTGCCATCGAAGCCCGTCTCGACACGGCCGGCGAAGCGCCATGCCGCGCCGTTGCTCTCCACCTGCGCGTCGTACCACGGGCCGGGCAGCCGGATGCGCTCGACGCCGCCCGGCGCCACAACGACCGTGCGCGGTGCCGCATCGGCATAGGCCAGCATGGTCAGCGTGGCCTGGCGTGCCACGGTGCCGGTATTGCGCAGCTCCAGTGCGAGACGGTCGCCCTCGCGCACGCCGTGCACAGCGAGATCCTGCGGGCCACTGCCGCGCAGGGCGCGATGGAAGCCGTTCGGCCCGAGGATCCACAGGTCGTACGCCTCGGGCGGAATGGCGCCCTCCTCCCCGGGCGGAGTCCACAGCTCGGCCAGCTCCTTGCCCGCTTCGACCGTGTAGCGGCGCGGCGGACGGCCCAGCCGCAGCCGGTCGTAGACGTGGAACACGGCGCCCGCCGTGCCGCTGTTGACGAAGGTGAGCGGCACGCCGCTGGCGCCCGGTACGGCCGGCGCTTCCAGCCGCGCATCCGGCCGCGCATCCAGCCGCGCTTCCAGCCGATACGGCAGCGCGCGCGAGGGCCGCGTGCCCGGTTCCTGCCGGGGCGCCGCCTGCGCGCCTTCCACCGGCACGTCGATGGCGGGCGTGGCGCGCTGGCGCGCCCGTTCCGCATCGGCCTGCGCCGTGCCGAATACCGGCAGGCGCGGCGTGGCGGCATCCGGCGAAGCAAAGTCGAAGCAGCTCGTCAGGTCGCCACACACGGCGCGGCGCCAGGCACTGATGTTCGGTTCGGCCACACCGAAACGGCGCTCCAGGAAACGCAGCACGGACGTGTGGTCGAACACCTCCGAATTGACCCAGCCGCCCTTGCTCCATGGCGACATCACCACCATCGGCACGCGCGGCCCCAGCCCGTACAGCAGGCCGTCGCCGTGGCACTCGTCGCCGAAGGCCACGGTCGACTTGCCCGAGCGCGTGCGGTCGCGCAGCAGTGCCGGCGGTGCCGGCGGCGGCACATGGTCGAAGAAGGCGTCGTTCTCGTCGTACATCTGCAGGAACACGGTACCGCTCCACACCTCGGGATCGGCCAGCAGCGCTTCCAGCACCTGCAGCGTGTAGGCGCCGCCCTGCACCGGCGTCGACGGCCCCGGGTGCTCGGAATACAGGCGCGGCGAGATCACCCAGCTCACCTGCGGCAGGCGGCCGTTGACGACATCGTCGCGCAAGCCGTCCAGCGTCGCATTGGCCAGCGTGCTGCTGATGCCCTTGTCCGCCAGCGCGTTCGGTCGCGCATCATTGTGGCGTGATGCGTGGGCTTCGCGAAAGGTACGGAACGTCGTCAGCATGTTGCAGTCGTAGTTGTCCGCCATGTCGGTGTAGACCTTCCAGCTGACGCCGGCCGCCTCCAGCCGCTCCGGGTAGGTGGCCCAGGTAAAACCCTGTTCGGGCGGGCCGAAGCCTTCCATGCGGTTGTCGATCGCCGGGCCGCCATGCCGGCCGGACGGATCGTTGGTACCGGTCATCAGGAACAGCCGGTTGGGATTCGTGCCGCCCTGCAGCGAGCAGTGATAGGCATCGCACAGCGTGAACGCTTCGGCCAGCGCGAACTGGATCGGCAGTTCGGCGCGGGTGTAGTACGCCATCGACGCATCGGTCTTGGAACGCGGCCAGGCGTTCAGCCGGCCGTCGTCCCATGCCGCCTGCGCGTCCGGCCAGGTATGCGGCAGGTCGAGCGCCGGCTGGGCATTGCCGGCGCGGGCGTCGAGCCGGTACGGCATCACGATGCGGCGGCCATTGTGCTGCTGCCAGACGGTGCGGCCGTCGCGCAGCGGAATCGCCATGCGGTCGCCGAAGCCGCGCACCCCGGCGAGCGTGCCGAAATAGTGGTCGAACGAACGGTTTTCCTGCATCAGGATGACGACATGGCGCACATCGGCCAGCGTGCCGGTGGCGCGGCGCGCCGGTACCGCCAGCGCCTCGCGCAGCAGCGGCGACATGGCGCCGAGCACGCCGGCGGCGGCCGTGCCGCCCAGGAAGCGGCGGCGGGAAAGTCGGGTCATGCATCCTCCGTGATGGGTGGGTGGGCCGTGCCTCGGCCTTGCGCGGCGCCGGCGAGACGATGAGCGTTAACGTTAACATAGTCGAACCGGACGATGCAACGAAATCATGTCGCCAGCGCGCGCCGGACCGGCGGCAGCGGGATGACCCCGAACTGCCGCGCATCCTGCGTCCCATCTTAGGAGGCTTTTGTTACGGGAATACGACAGGCCCGGCATGCCGGAGGAGCCGGCCCCCCTGGCCGTGCGCTGCGCGCACCGGGCGCCACCTCGGAACTGCCGGTCCTATCCCGCCGGCTGCTGCATGTAGGCGGTATAGCGGCGCTGCATTTCTTCCGCGCTCAACTCCTCGATGCTGTGACCGATGTTCCAGCGGTGCCCGAACGGATCGCGCACGACGCCGCCGCGCTCGCCATAGAATTCATCCTGGACCTCGCGCTCCAGGCTGGCGCCCGCCTCCAGCGCGCGGGCCACCACCGCATCCGCATCGTCGACGTGCAAGTGGATCGTGACGGGCGGGCTCTCGACGCCGCGCGGGCCGCTGATGCCGTATTCCGGATACTCGTCCGACAGCATCAGCGTGACGCCGCCGAAATCGAGCTCGGCGTGTCCGATACGGCCGCCGGGTTCGGTCAGCCGGAACTTCTCGGCCGCGCCGAATGCCTTGCCGTAGAAATCGATCGCCGCATTGGCGTCGCGCACGCACAGGTAGGCAAACAGTTCGTGGATCATGGCGTATCTCCTCAGGTTGGACAACAGGCGGGAAGGAAACGGAAACAAGCAGAAACAAGCGAAAAACAACGATATACCCCTACTCGCGGGAAAGCCTGTGCTCTCCTCATGGTGCAGGTGCTGCGATTGATCGCAATCCGGGCACTGATTCCCTTGCCCAGCCGGCCATGCGCGTCCGTCGAGCCTTCGCCGGTTCCGGTTCCGGTTTCGATGCCGAGTCCGGTTCCGGTTCCATTATCAGCCTTGGCCGAGATCAAATTGCTGTATATCCATACAGTATAGATCGCCGTGCCGGCATTTCAAGGGCAGACCTTGGTTTATATCCCGCCAACCGTCGTTGGCCTCCTAGAAGTAATATCCCGCCTGCAAGTTGATCCGCCGCGCCCACCGGTCATGCTGGCCCGCTGTCGAGGCCAGCCCGCCGAAGTCCGGCGACATGTAGGGATGATGCTTGCCCATCATGAGATCGGCGTAGAAGAACCATTTTCCGGCCGAGAAGGAAACCCCCGCCACGTTCTGCCTGGACGGGCCGTAGCTGCCGACGCGCTTGTGCAGTGCGCTGTAGTCGTTGTAGACCTTGAAGCCACTGAACGGGCCCAGCGTGCCCGGGATGTCATGGCTGACGTTGGCGATATAGATGTCGCCTTTCGTCGCGACCGGGTACGGATAGCCGAAGCCGCCGACCATCACGAAACTGTTGGCGTCCAGGCCGCCGTAGGTCTGGGTGGGGGCGTGGCTGGTCCTGTACCGGTAGCGCATTGCCTGCAGCATCACGGTCACCGGCCCTGGCGTGGCACGGTAGTGGATGGCGATGGCGTTGCGGCGGGTGTCCTTGCCGGCGCCGTTGCGGATCTCGCCGCCCAGCACCGAGGCGCCGAATTCCTGCTTGATCGCGGTATCGGCGTGCCAGGCGACGCGCGCGACCAGCGTGTTGCGCTCGCTGTCGCGCTGGCCCGTGCCGTAGCCGTGTTCATCGTCGTCGCGGACGATGTTGTAGGAGTAGCGGTTCGACGCCGGTGCGGTATTGTCGCCGCCGCCGTAGGAACCACCGTCGCGCGGGAAGAAGGCAAGCTGCCACTCCAGCTTGCCGGGGGCGCTGGCATACGTTAGGCCGGCGTCGTACTTGTCTTCGAAGCCCGCATAGAAGGCGATGGACTCGTAGAAATTGTTGGACGCGAAAGGCAGCAGTCCGAACGGCACCTTGTCCAGGCCGACGTGCACGGTGCTGCGGTCGGCCAGGCGCAGGCCGACCCAGCCGTGATGGAAGAAATGCTGCCAGTAGCCGCCCTGCCCTTCCGGGAAGCGGTTGTAGCGGTACTGGGCCGAGGCGATGCGGGTGCCGTCGTCGTACTTGACTTCCAGGCGCACGGTATCGAGGCCGACGAAGCCGCGCGGTTTTTCCGCCTGCCAGCCCTTGTGCACGTAATTGAAGCGGATCGCGCCGCCGATGGTGAGCGGCGATGCCGGCTCTTCCGCATGCGCATGGCCGGCCGCCAGCACGGCGGGGCCCAGCATGGCGGCGGCGCAGGCACGCCGGAGTTGAATGCTGATCATGTTGTTCCTTCCCGGTGCGCCAGGGCACCGGTCTTCCGGTAGCGTTGATGGTCCCGATGGCTGTCGCGCGGAGCGGTACTCCGCTCCGCGAAACGATCAGCGCGGCTCTTTGGCGATGGCCTTGACGAAGCCGGCGATGAGCAGCAGCATGAGCGCGATGAAGGGCGGCCCCATGGCGACCGCGCCGGCCTGGATGGCCTTGAGGGCGGTATTGTCGCCGATGACGAACAGGATCACCGTCACGAATGCGATCATCAGCAGCCAGATCACGCGCTGCACCGCCGGCGTGTCCGGGTCGCCACCGGCAGCCAGGCTGTCGACCACCATGGCGCCCGAGTTGACGGAGGTGACCATGAAGATCACCAGCAGCACGACGACGAGCATCGACGTGGCACCGGACATCGGCAGCGTTTCCAGGAAATGGAAGATCGCCATGTCGACGTTCATCGTGCCGCTGGCCAGCGCGCCGGTTCCCGTGGCCACGTTGCCGATGGCGCCGCCGCCGAAGGCGGTGAACCAGAAGATGGCCACGACGGTGGGCGCCACCAGCACCACGCCGACCAGCTGGCGCAGCGTGCGGCCTTTCGACACGCGCGCCACGAACACGCCGACCAGCGGGCCCCAGGTGCACCACCATGCCCAGTAGAACACGGTCCAGCCGTGGTACCAGTCCTGGTCCGTCCGGTCGATCCAGTTGCTCAGCGGAAGGAAGTAGCGGCCGAAGTCGACCGCCGTGTGCAGCACGCCCGACGAAAACGCCATCACGCCCACGCCGGCCACCACGATCGCGAAGAGCAGCAGGGCCAGCAGCATATTGACGTTGCTGAGCAGCTTGAGCCCCGAATCGAGGCCGCGCCACAGCGACACGGCGGCCAGCAGCGTGACGACGGCGATGAACAGCATCTGGTACATGATCGTGTTCGGCAAACCGAGCACGTGGGTGATGCCGGCGGTTGCCTGCATGGCGCCCAGCCCGATCGAGGTCGCCAAGCCGAACACGGTCAGCACCACCGTGAAAATGTCCACGGCATGGCCGATGGCGCCCTTGTGCGCCCTGCCGAGCAGGGGTTGCAGGCCCGAGCTGAGCGAGAACGGCAGGCCCTTGTTGTACGAGAAGTAGCCGACCACGATGGCCACCGTGAGGTAGATGGCCCACGGGTGGAAGCCCCAGTGGAAGATCGTCGCGCCCATCGCCGCGTGCGCGGCCTCGGGGGTACGGGCGGCCACGTCGAACGGCGTCTTGAACCAGGCGGTATAGTGTGCGACCGGTTCCGCGACGCCCCAGTACAGCAGGCCGACCCCCATGCCCGCGGCGAACATCATGCAAAACCAGGACAAGGTACGGAACTCGGGCCGCGCCTCCTTGCCGCCCAGCCGGATTTTCCCGTACGGCGATACCGCCAGCACGGCACAGAACAGCACCATCACGTTCCCGCCGATCATGATCAGCCAGTCCAGGTGCTTCAGGGTTGCCGTCCTGATGCCCTCCAGCGCCGCGGCGGCGGCCGGGGGATCGAACAGCGCGCCGAGCACGAGCGCCAGTACGATAAGGATCGACAGGGGGAAGATGACACGGTGTACTTTCAGCCCGAGCACTTCGATATTGACATCCAGGGATGCGTGGGTGGCCACGCGGGCGGCCGCGGGAAGGCCTGAGGCGATCTGCTTCATATTGTCTCCATTGTGTTCACTATAGGTCGCGGCGCGCTTCCCGTCTGGTGCGGGAATTCAGCGCTGCGAAAGCCGGTGGCTGGCTGCCATCTTCGGACCGCGTTGCATCAACGACAAATCATGAAAAATCGTCGTGTCATCAGCTTTTGTCATGAATCGGCAAGGCCGATGGCGCTGCCGGCCACCCTTCCCTGCCGGCCGCAACGGCCAGCGCAACGGCGCAGGCCGCGAAAAAGTAATACAGGCTCGAGGCGCCCGCTCCGCTCATCCAGGCGCCAGCCAGCAGCGGCCCGACGCAGGAGCCGGCGGCGAAGGTGGTCAGCAGCACACCGGCCAGGCCCACGCGCATGGCCGGCTCGACCAGGTCGTTGGCCCATGCGACACCCAGCGGATACAGGCAGAACTGCAGCGCCCCCGCGCAGCAGGCGAGCGCCAGCAGTAACGCGACAGGCATGGACTGCCCCGTGCCGAGGGCCGCACTGGCCAGCGCCAGCGCCAGCGCCACGCCGCGCACCAGCGCGGGACGCGGGAGCCGGTCGGACAGTACCCCCAGCGGGAACTGCGCGAGCAGCCCGGCCACCACGGGGCACGCCAGGTACACCGCCGTCGCGGCGGCGCTCATGCCATGCTGCGCCGCATAGATCGCCGCCAGCCCGAAGAAGCTGCTGTTGAGCATGCCCGACACGAGGACGACGGCGAGCGGCCGCGGCACGCGGCGCATGATCTGTCCGAACGTGATCCCCGCCTGCGGCGACACGGCCGGCGGTGCGGTACGCATCATCGCCACCGGCAGCACGCAACAGGCGAACGCGACGCCCACCACGATGACGGCACCACCGCCACCGCCACCCGCCGCGACGCCGAGCTGCCCCAGCATCATGCCGCCATAGGTCGCGGCCATGTAACCCGCCAGTACCTGCCCCCGTTGCGGCCCGTCGGCGCGCTCGTTCAGCCAGCTTTCCAGCACCATCACCTGGGTCATCAGCGCGATGCCGGCGATGACGCGAAGAACGATCCAGAACGACAGCGCCGCGCCCAGCTCGTGGGCCAGCACGGCAGCCACCATGATGCCGGTGCTGGCCGCGAATGCCCGCACGTGGCCGATCCGCTCGATCGACACCCGGCCCGCGCCCGCGCCGATCGCCATGCCCAGCGCGTTGGCCGCCATCAGTGCGCCGATCCGGAATTCGGATGCGCCATCGGCGCCGAGGCGCAGGGCAAGGTGGGAGATCAGCAGCGTGGCGCCGAACTGCAGAACCGCGGCCGCCAGGAACAGCGCGCCAAAGCTCTTGCCGATGACGGACATGGCTCAGCCTCCCCCGGCGTCGCCGGCACGCCGGACGCCATCAAGCGAGCCCATGCAGCTCTTTCCAGTTCGCCGGTCGCACCACGTAGCCGAACAGCGCGTGCCCTCCATATACCAGCTCGCTGCCCTCGGGTATCCAGACCAGCTGTCCCGGCGTGATGCGCAAGGGCTCGCCATTGGCCTCGAGCTCGAGGGTACCTTCGATCACGAAGATGAGCTCGTCGTACAGCACGGTCCACGCCACCTCGGCGCCTTCCCAGCGGGCGAAGCCGAAGCCGATGTGAGGCGACACCTCGTTGGACACCGCGCGCGCCACCCAGGCGGCATCCGGCGGCCCGCCGCGCCGCGTGTAGTCGAGCGAAGCGTGATCGACCAGCACCACGGGGCGCCTGCCCGCCGCGCCGTCTCTGACACCCGCGCTCACAGCTCGCTCCTGCTCGACCACGCGGCCAGCTGGATGCGCGAGCGCACGCCGATGCCGAGGAACGGTTCCGGCGGATTGCGCGAGGGCATGCCGGTGACGGCCTCGATGTCGCGCAGCTGTTCCGAACCGGCGCCGATCGCCCGGTCGGCCAGCAGCGTGCCGGAGATCGTGCCCCAGGCCGCGCCGACGCCGTTGTCGCAGGCCGTGGCGTAGACGCCCTGGTCCAGCTCACCGAAGAAATTGGTGAAGTTGCGCGAGATGGCATACACCCCGCCCCAGGTGTGGCTGAAGGGCACGTCGGCCAGTTGCGGGAAGCGGGCCAGGAAGGCGGCGCGGTGCTTGGCGCGCACCTGTTCGCGCATCGCATCGCTGGTGCTGCGGCCGTAGCGGGGCACGTGCTTGTAGGTGTTGCGGATGATCAGCCGGCGGTCCTGCGTCATGCGCACGGTGGTACCGGCGTGGTCGGCCGGCGTCAGCCCCCAGTCGAGCTGCCCGCCATGGCGGGCCAGTTCGGCATCCGTCAGCGGCCGCGTCCAGCTGGCGAACGTCATGACCGGCAGCAGGCGGTTGCGCAGGTAGCCGAATTCCTGCGTGAAGATGCTGGTGCCCAGCAGCAGCGTCGGCGTGGCGATGCTGCCGTCGTCGCCATGCAGCGTCCAGCCGCCCTGCCCGTCGCGCTCGAGTCGGCGGATCGGCGACTCTTCCAGCAGCTCGACATTGGGCGGCAGCGAGCGCGCCAGCCCGGCGACGAGCGCGGCCGGCTGCATCAGGTAGCAGCCTGGCGTAAAGATCGCATCGCTGTAGTGTTCGGTGCCGAGCACGGCCTTCAGCTCCTGCCGCCCGGCCCGGCGGAACGGCTCGCCCAGCTCGCCCAGCAGGCGTTCGAAGTGGTCCAGGTAGGCCTGGCCGCGCGGCCCGACCGCGCCCTGGTACTTGCCGGCATGCGACCACTGGCAGTCGATGCCGTGCTGCTCGATCAGGCCCCGCAGTTGGGCGATGGCCGCCCGGTTCAGCCGCAGCAGGCGCTGCTTGTGGGCCGGATCGGGATGCTCCAGCGCGAATTTGTGGGGCAGGTCGATCACGAAGCCGGAATTGCGCCCCGAAGCGCCGAAGCCGGCGCGCTGGGCATCGACGAGCAGGATGCGCGCTTCCGGCAGGCGTTCGGCCAGCCGGCGCGCGGCGGCCAGGCCGGCGAAGCCGGCACCGATCACCGCATAGTCGGCGCGCTGCCGGCTCTGGAGGCGCCGCACGTCCGGGCGTGGGGCGAGGGCCGCATACCAGCCGCAACCGCCGTCGTCGAAGGGAAGATTGATGTGCTTGGTCATGATGTGCTTTCAGGCAGCGGCGCGTTGATCTTGCTGGCAGGTTTGCAGGAAGGCGTTGCGTTGGGCCTGCGCCGCGGCACCCAGCAATACGAAGCCGCGCAGCGCGCCCTGTGTATCGTGGAAGACGCACTGCAGGCCATCGCTGGTGGGCATGCACTGCCATGCGCCGGCCGCACCGGCCATGGGCGCCAGCAGGCACAGCGGCATTGCCGGCGTCTTGACCGTGACCGGCATCGGCGGATACGCCACCGCCGTGGGCTGGCCGAGCAGCGTGCGGGCGAGAGCCTGGATGCCGTGGTTGTTGGGTACCAGGTAGGGCAGGCACTGGCCTTCGATCTCGATGCAGTCGCCCAGCGCGTAGATGCCGGGCTGCGACGTCCGCAGGTGCGCGTCGACCTGGATGCCGGCACCGGTGGCGATGCCGGCCCCCGCCGCCAGCGACACGTCGGCGCGCAGGCCGATCGCGGACAGGACCAGGTCCGCCTCGACGTGCTGGCCGTCGGCCAGCGCCAGCCGATAGCCGTCGGCCGTGCGGTCGATGCGCCGCACCGTAGTGTCCAGGCGCCACTGGACGCCGAGGCCGGCCAGCGCCGCCTGCAGCCGCTGCCCGGCGGGCGCCGGCAGCAGGCGCTCCATCGGCCAGCGGCCCAGTCCCACCACGGTGACTTCGATGCCGGCGGCAGCCAGGTCGTTGGCGAATTCGCAGCCGATCAGGCCATCGCCCAGGATGGCGACGCGCCGCGCGCCAGCAAGCCGCTCGCGGAACCGGCGGTACTCCTGCAGGTTGTTCACGCTCAGCACCGCGTCAACCGCGCCGTCGATGGCGGGACGGACGGGCCGGGCACCGCAGGCCAGTACCAGCTGGCCGTATGCCATCTCGCCCAGGCTGGTATGCAGGCGCCGCGCCCCGGCATCGATCCGCTCCACGCGGCAATGCGGATGCACGCGGATGCCGAGGCGCTGTTCGATCGCCAGCGGCGACTCGGTCGCCATGGCGGCCGGGTCCCTGCCCTGCGCCACGCCGATCGACAGTGCCGGCTTCGAGTACACGAAGCCGTCATCGGCCGTCACCACGCGGATCTCGGCCGCCGGATCGTTCTTGCGCAGCGCGGCGGCCAGGCCGTAGCCGGCATGGCCGCTGCCGACGATGACGATCGGCTGGCGCGGCAGCGCCGCCGCGACGACGGTCTGCTGCATTGGCGCCGCCGCCACGGCGGCCACCGGCACGCTGACATCGAGCATCTCGAAGTCGCCCTTGCCCACCTTGCAGTCGGGGCACAGCCAGTCGTCCGGCACGTCCTCCCACCGCGTGCCGGGCGCGATGCCGTCTTCCGGCCAGCCTTTCGCCTCGTCGTAGACCAGGCCACAGATGATGCAAAGCCATGTCTTCATGGTCGTCTCCTCCTGCTGCTGTTTCATTCGCCGGCCACGCGGATGCCGACGTTCTTGGTGCGCACATAGCTGTACAGCGCTTCCTGCCCCTTCTCCCGGCCGAAGCCGGACAGGCCCACGCCGCCGAACGGGGTCTCGATGCCGCCCGCATACCACTCGTTGACGAATACCTGGCCCGCCTTCAGCCGGCGCGCGCAGCGCATGGCGCGGCTGATGTCCTGCGTGAAGACGCCGGCCACCAGGCCGAATTCGGTACCGTTGGCGATCGCCAGCGCTTCCTCTTCCGTATCGAACGGGATGACGGCCAGCACGGGGCCGAAGACTTCTTCCCGGGCGATGGACATGGCCGGGGTCACGTCGCGGAACACGGTCGGCTGCATGAACCAGCCGGCCCGCTCGCGGCACGCGCCGCCACCGGTGGCCAGGCGCGCACCTTCGTCGACGGCCTGGCGGCACATCGCCTCGACCTGTTCGAGCTGGCCGGCGCTGATCACCGGCGTGAGGTCGGGATCGTCGCGGCCGGGGCCGATGCGCAGGCCTTCCGCAAGCGCGGCCACGGCATCGGCCACCTCGTCGTACACGGCGCGCTGCACCAGCAGGCGCGACAGTGCGGAACATACCTGGCCGGCGTTGAAGAAGATGCCGCTCTTCACACTGTCGAGCAGCTGCCGGCGATCGGCGTCGGCAAACACCAGCGCGGCCGATTTGCCGCCCAGTTCCATCACGCTGGGGATGGCGCGCGCCGCCGCGCTGCGCAGGATCGACTGGCCGGTGGCCACCGAGCCGGTGAACACGATCTGGTCGACGTGCCGGTGCGCTACCAGGTGTGCGCCGACCTGCCGCCCGGGGCCGCACAGCAGGTTCACGGCGCCTTTCGGCAAGCCCGCTTTCGCGATGGCCTGGAACAGCACGCAGATGCCCAGCGGCGACAGTTCGGGCGACTTGACGACCACCGCGTTGCCCGCGGCCAGTGCCGGCGCCAGCGAACGGGCGCAGATCGACACGGGGAAGTTCCACGGCACGATCTGGGCGGACACGCCCATCGGATCGTAGACCGTGAAGTCCATGTAGCCGTTGCCCAGAGGGATCGAGGTGCCCTCGATCTTGTCCGCCATGCCGGCGTAGTACTCGAAATAGCGGGCCGCCTCGGTGAATTCATCCCGGGCATCGCGCAGGCTCTTGCCGTTCTCGTGGCACAGCACCCATGCGCCTTCGTCGGCCACCGCGCGGATTTCCTCGGCGATGCGGAGCAGCCAGGTCACGCGTTGCGCGGGGCGCACGCGGGTCAGTTCGGCGCGGTCGGCGCAGCGGCGCGCCGCGGCCAGCGCACGCTCGGCATCGTCGCTGCCGGCTTCCGCGATGGTGGCCAGCGGCTCGCCGGTGGCGGGATCGTGGACAGTCAGCGAACGCGCGCTGTCGCACCATTCGCCATCGATGTAGTTCAGCCAGTGCGGCTTGATCGGGAACATGGCCGCTCCTCAGGCCGCGGCCGCGCCGGACCGGGCCGCCGCCAGCAGCTGGCGCGCGCCCCACTGGTGGAAATAATGCGTGGGCACGTCCATTTCGGGCGAGAATACGCCGCCCTGGTAGCCCGGCGAGGCGCGGCCCTTCTGCATGCCCTCGACCGAGGCCACGTCTTCGGCGAACACCACGCGCCAGGCTTCCAGCACCGCGGCATGGCAGGCGGCGTACTTGTCGTCCAGCGCCTCGTCGCCCACGTAGAACAGCCGCAGGTGTTCGATGGTCTTGCCCGGCGCGATCGGCTGCAGCTGCATGGCGAACGCATGGTCGGCCTGGATCCCCAGCAGCACGTTGGGGAAGAAGGCGACATACTCGGCGTTGCGCAGCCGGTCCTTCGGCCATGCCGGGAAGGTCGGCAGGTTGGTGCCGGCGACGTCGGACAGGTTGTAGGCGTAGCTGCCCTGGCCGGCGAAGTGCCCGGCGAACAGGATGTTGTAGTGGTCTTCCAGGCGCGAGTAGCTGTTCAGCGCCGGGTGCACCCAGGGCAGGTGGTAGGCCTCGCAGTAGTTCTCCACCGCGAGTTTCCAGTTGCAGTTCACCTCGATGCTGGTGGCGTCGCCGCTACCCTTGCGGCGCAGCAGGCCCATGCCGTCGCGGCCGAGGAACTGCGACCACCGTTCGGTAAGGGGCGCCAGCATGTCCTCCAGCGGGGCCGCGTCGCCGGACAGGTTGACGAACACCATGTCCATCCAGACCTGGCTGCGGATCGGCTTCAGGCCGTGTTTTTCGCAGGCGAAGCGCTCGTCCTTGTGCTGGTTGATGCCGCCGATGTGGGGCGTACCTTTCAGGCTGCCGTTCAGGTCGTACGTCCAGGAGTGGTAAGGGCAGCGGATCACGCCCTGCACTTCCCCCGGCTGGTCCACCAGCTTCATGCCGCGGTGGCTGCACACGTTGTGGAAGACCTGCAGCACGCCGTCGCGGTTGCGCATCAGGAGCAGCGGCAGGCCCATGAAGTCGACCGGATTGACCATGCCCTTGTTCGGCAGGTCGCTGGCAAAGCCCACGCAGGCCCAGGTCTTGCCCATCACGTTGTCCCGCTCCAGGGCGAACGCGGATGGCTCGGTGTAGAACTCGTTGCCCAGCCCGCTGGCCTGGTGGATGGGGCGCAGCACGTCTTCGAGCTGGTGGAAGGCGATGCGCTGGGAAGGGGTGTGGCTCATGTCGATCTCCTCTGTCTGCGGGTCCGAAGGCCCAGGTGTTGTGGCACCTAGTTTCGGGCGGCGGGGGGACGATCGACAAACGAGTTTTACACGGCTATTTGTGAGTTTTTCTCATGAATTATCGCCGGCGACTTGCTCCAGCAGCCAGGTGCGGAAGCGCCGCACGCTGTGGCGCCAGGCGCCCCGGTCTTCCGGTTCCAGCAGGTAGAACATGCCGCTGGTGCGCAGGGCCGCGTCGATCGGCCGCACCAGCGCGCCCGTTTCCAGGTGCCGGTCGACCAGGTTGGCCCACGCCAGCGCCACGCCCTGGCCGGCGACGGCGGACTGGATCAGCATCGCGTAGCTGTTGATGTTGACGCGGCGCCGCGGCTCCACCGGCTGGTGGCCGATGCGGCGATACCACTCCGGCCAGCCGATCCAGCCGCTTTGCGGATCTTCCAGCCACAGCCAGGTACAGTCGCGCAGTTGTTCCGGCTCCGCCAGGCCGGGATGCTTCGCCAGGTATTCCGGGCTGCACACGGGGAAGACCTCTTCGGCGAACAGCGGCGTCGCGTGGATGCCCTCGGGTTGCTGGCCGCTGTAGAACACGGCCAGGTCGCAATCGAGGCGGCTGAAATCCTTCACCTGGTCGTTGGCGATGATGCGCAGTTCGATCTCGTCGTTCTGCCGCTGGAATTCGGCCACGCGCGGCAGCAGCCACATGGATGCCAGCGCCGTGCTGGTGAACACCGTGAGCTGCTGCGTGCCCTGCCACTGCCGCACCGCACCGGTGGCGCGCGCCAGCCGGGTCAGCACATCGTGGATATCGCGGTAGTACTGCTCGCCCTTGCTGCTGAGGACAATCCGGCGGGTGGTGCGCTCGAACAGCGGCGTGCCAAGGTAATCCTCCAGCAGCCGCACCTGCCGGCTGATCGCGCCCTGGGTGACGTTCAGCTCCGTGGCGGCCACGGTAAAGCTGAGGTGACGGGCGGCTGCCTCGAACGCCACCAGGCTGTTCAGGGGTGGCATCGGGTCGATCTTCATGTGTGGCGGTGTCTCGATATGGTTGTTTTTTTAAGATACCACGCACCACCCGCACCGGGCCATGCCCCCGGCGGCCCGCTCGCCACCGGACCGTCCTGAGTATTGGACCACCGGGCGGAATCCCGTCCAATTTTTCATACGCCCAGCCACCGTCGCCGGCATCAATTCCAATAAAAACAATAACTTGGACAATCCGACAAGAGTGGCATGGCATTTGCTATCTACGACCCACCGCCGCGGTGGCCCACCGCGGTTTCTATAAAACGGAGACTGCAATGCAAAAAAGGCGCCCTCTCACCCTGTATATCCTGATCGCGATGCTGCTCGGCATCGCGGTGGGCTATGCCTGCCATACGATCTTCCCCGACAAGGCCGTCACCACGGAGATATCCGGCCACATTTCGCTGGTGACGGATATCTTCCTGCGCCTGATCAAGATGATCATCGCGCTGCTGGTGTTCTCCACGCTGACCATCGGCATCGCCAACCTGGCGGACGGCAAGGCTGCCGGCCGCATCGGCGCCAAGGCCTTCGCCTGGTTCGTGCTGGCCTCGCTGGTGTCGCTGGCGCTGGGCATGGGGCTGTCCAACCTGCTCCAACTGGGCACCAACCTGGGCTTGCCGCTGCCCCCCACCGACGCGACCACCGGCCTGAAGACGGCGGCGTTCACGCTGAAGGATTTCATCACGCACGTGGTGCCGAAGTCGCCCATCGAGGCGATGGCCAACAACGAGATCCTGCAGGTGCTGGTGTTCTCGATCTTCTTCGGTTCCGCGCTGGGTGCGCTGGGCGAGTCCGGCAAGCGGCTGGTGGCCGTGGTGGACGAACTGGCGCAGGTGATGCTGCGCATTACCGGCGCCATCATGGTCATGGCACCGCTGGCCGTGTTTGCCGCGATGGCCTCCGTGGTCACCACCAACGGCCTGGGCATCCTGGCCACCTTCGCCAAATTCATGGGCGGCTTCTACCTGGGCCTGCTCTGCCTGTGGCTGCTGCTGATCGGTGCCGGTTTCGCGGTGCTGGGCCCGCGCGTGTTCCGCCTGGTCGGGCTGATCCGCGAACCGTTCCTGCTGGCTTTCTCGACCGCCAGCTCGGAAGCGGCATATCCGAAGCTGCTGGTGGCACTCGACAAGTTCGGCGTGGAGCGCCGCATCTCCAGTTTCGTGCTGCCGATGGGCTACTCGTTCAACCTGGATGGCTCGATGATGTACTGCACCTTCGCCGTGCTGTTCATCGCCCAGGCCTACGGTATCGACCTGTCGGTCGGCACGCAGATCACCATGCTGCTGCTGCTGATGCTGACCTCCAAGGGGATGGCCGGCGTACCGCGCGCATCGCTGGTGGTGATCGCCGCTACGCTGACGCAGTTCAACATCCCCGAAGCGGGCCTGCTGCTGCTGATGGGCGTCGACCAGTTCCTCGACATGGGCCGCTCGGCCACCAACGCCGTGGGCAACGCGGTGGCCACGGCCGTCGTGGCGAAATGGGAAGGCGCGCTCGACGACGAGGCCCCGGCGCGCGACAAGCCGCGCGACATCCAGGCAGCATGAAGCACACGAGTTTTTCACCCCTCACATCAATCATTCCCAACATTTATAACCACAAGGAGATGCCATGAAATATGCAATCACCGCCGCGCTGGCAATGGCCTGCGCCACCGCCCACGCACAATCAGAAGTCAAGGTCTACGGCGTCATGGACGCCGGCCTGGTCAAGGAATACGGCACGCCGAACGGCAGCAGCGCCAACCTCACCGGTGGCGTGGCCTACGGCTCGCGGCTGGGCTTCAAGGGCAAGGAAGACCTGGGTGGCGGCCTGTCCGCCATCTTCACGCTGGAGAGCGGCATCAATATCGATACCGGCACGTCCGGCCAGGGCGGCCGCCTGTTCGGCCGCCAGGCCTTCGTGGGCCTGGCCGGCAAGTTCGGCAGCCTGACGGCCGGCCGCCAGTACTCGCCGTACTACAAGGCGCTGGGCGACATCGCCGACCCGTTCGAGGATGGCCTGGCCGGCCAGGCCATGAACATCATCGCGGCCAACCGCCGCATGGACAACTCGGTGGTGTACGGCACTCCTGTCATGGCCGGCTTCTCGGCCGAGGTGGCATACGGCGCGGGCGAAGTGGCGGGCGACGCCACCCGCAGGCGCGAAATGGGCGGTGCGCTGACCTACGCACCGGGCGACCTGACCCTGATCCTCACCCACCATCGCCGCGAAGACCCGCTGCTGCCGCAGCACGCCAGCAACTCGGCGGTGGTAGTGCGCTACAAGCTGGGCGACCTGATCGGCCATGCCGCCTTCGCGCGCAACCGCGGCCTGGGCGACGACAGCCGCGACGTGCTGCTCGGCCTGACGTACGTGACCGGTCCGCACGGCGTGCTGTTCTCCGCCGTCCAGAGCGACGACAGCTCGGCCGCCAAGCGCGATGCGCGCCAGTTCGGTATCGGCTACCTGTACGGCCTGTCGCCCCGTACCGACCTGTACACCGCCTACGGCCATATCGACAACGACAACGGCGCCAGCTACAAGGTCGGCAACGCCAGCGACGACGGTACCGGCAACGCCGCCCTGAACCTCGGCATCCGCCACAAGTTCTAAGCGGCGCGGCACGCCGCATTTGCTATAGTTGCCGGGATGCCCGCCCTGCCCGACACCATTGCCGATCCCTCCGACGCGGCGGCCGCCCCACCCGGGCGGCCGCCGCGTCGGCATTGGTTCGAGCCGGTGCGTCTGGCATGGTGCCTGGCGCTGGCCGGCGGCGTGGCGCTGGCCTGGGCCGCCTACTGGTGGACCGGGGAAGTGAGCACGGACCGGCTGCGCGCGGCCGGTGCGCAACGCCTGGAAACCTACGCGGCCAGCCTGGAAAACCTGCTCGACAAATACGACTTCCTGCCGCACATGCTGGAGCTGGACAAGGACGTGCTGGCACTGCTGGAACACCCCGGCGATGCGGCGCGCCGCCATGAAGTCAACAGCTACCTGGAGCGCCTGTCCCGGCAGGCCGGCTCCCGCATCATCTACATCGTCGACCTGCGCGGCCGCACGCTGGCGGCCAGCAACTGGCGCCAGAAGGACAGCTTCGTCGGCGACGACATCGGTTTCCGCCCCTACCTGCAGAACGCGCTGCGCGGCCGCCCCAGCGGCTTCTACGGCGTGGGCACCACCAGCGGCGAACCGGGATATTTCTATGCGCGCGGCGTGTACCGCGACGGGCGCATGCTGGGCGTGGCCGTGGTGAAGGTCAATATCGAAGCGCTGGAACGGGGCTGGATCCAGGGCGCGGACAAGGTGATGCTGGCCGATGCCAACGGCGTGGTGTTCCTGTCGTCGCTGCCGGCGTGGAAGTACCATGCGCTGCGCCCGCTGCCCGCCAGCGTGCGCGCCAGCCTGTCGCAAACGCGCCAGTACCACCGCCTGCCGCTGCCGCCGCTGCCCATCCGCCACGAGGAGGCACGCGCCGACGGTACCCGCGTACTCGTCATCGATACGCCCGGCGTCACCCGGAGCGGCACCGCGCCGCCCCTGCTGGCGCAAACCCGTTCGCTGGCACCGCGCCAGTGGACCTTCATCTACCTGTCCGACCTGAGCCAGGCCCGCGCCAACGCCCGCGCGGCCGTGCTGTTCACCTGCATGGCCTACGGCTTCCTGGTGGTGCTGTTCCTGTACCTGCGCCAGCGCCGGCGCGGCAACCGCCAGCGCCTGCAAGCGCGGGAGCAACTGCTGGCGGCCTACAACAACCTGGAATTGATGGTGGCCGAACGCACGTCCCGGCTGGAACAGACGACGCAAAGCCTGATCGATGAAATGGCCGTGCGCCGCCAGGCCGAGCAGCAGTTGCATCGCACCCAGAACGAGCTGTACCAGGCCGGCAAGATGGCCGTGCTGGGCCAGATGTCGGCCAGCATCACGCATGAACTGAACCAGCCGCTGACGGCGCTGCGCACCATGTCCGACAATGCCGTGCTGCTGTTCGATCGCGGCCGCATGGCCGAAGCGCGCGACAACCTGGCCAAGATCTCGCAGATCGTGGCGCGCATGGGCGGCATCACGGGCAAGCTGAAGAGCTTCGCGCGCAAGTCCAACGCCGACCTGGCGCCGGTCTCGGTGCACACCGCCGTGTCGAATGCGCTGGTGCTGGTGGAGCGCCGCCTGCAGCTGGACAACGTGGCCTTCACGCTCGACATCAGCCAGGGCGACATCTATGCGCTATGCGACAGCAACCGGCTGGAACAGGTGCTGCTGAACCTGCTGAGCAATGCGCTCGACGCGCTGGGCACGCTGGAGCGGGGCGCGCGCCGCGAACTGTCGGTAAGCGTCTGGGAAAAGCCGGGATCGGTGCTGATCCGCGTCGCCGACAGCGGCCCGGGGTTGTCGGACGAAGCGCGCGCCCGCCTGTTCGAACCCTTCTTCACCACCAAGCCGCAAGGCGAAGGCCTGGGGCTCGGCCTGGCCATTTCCGAACAGATCATCCGCGACTTCGGCGGTACCCTGCGCGCCGAGGGCGCCGCCACCGGCGCCTGCTTTATCATCGAACTCCGGCCGGCCTCCGCGGGGCCGTGATGCAACAGAGAGGAGCCATTGCAATGGATGTGAATGCGATCGAAGTCATCCTGGTGGAGGATGACCCCGCCGTGCGCGAAGGCAGCGCCCAGGCGCTCGACCTGGCCGGTTTCACCGTGCGTGCCTTCGACAGCGCCGAACCGGCGCGCGAGCTGCTGGCAAGCCAAAGCCGCGCCGTGCTGGTAAGCGACGTGCGGCTGCCCGGCATGAGCGGGCTGGAGCTGCTGGCGGCGGTCCGCGCAGTCGATCCCGACCTGCCGGTCATCCTGGTGACGGGCCATGGCGATATCGCCATGGCGGTCCAGGCCATGCACGACGGCGCCTACGATTTCATTGAAAAACCTTACTCGTCCGTCCAGCTGGCCGACGTGGTGCGGCGCGCGGCCGACAAGCGCCGCCTGCAGCTGGAAGTGCACGAGCTGCGCCAGCGCCTGGCGCACAGCCAGGGCATCGATGCCGCGCTGCTCGGCAACGCGCCCGCCATGCGCGAACTGCGTCGCCTGATCCTGGAGGTGGCCAGCCAGCCCGCCGATGTGCTGGTGTATGGCGAGACGGGAACCGGCAAGGAACTGGTGGCGCGCTGCCTGCATGAATTCAGCGAGCGCGCGCGCCACCAGTACGTGGCCATCAATTGCGGCGCCATCCCGGAAACCATCTTCGAGAGTGAACTGTTCGGCCACGAGGCCGGCGCGTTTACGGGTGCGGGCAAGCGCCAGGTGGGCAAGATCGAGCATGCGTCGGGCGGCACGCTGTTCCTGGACGAGATCGAGAGCCTGCCGCTGGCCATGCAGGTCAAGCTGCTGCGGGTGCTGCAGGAACGCCATGTCGAGCGCCTCGGCTCGGTCCAGCCGCTGCCGGTGGACGTGCGCGTGATCGCCGCCTCGAAGGACGACCTCCAGGAGCTGGTCAAGGCCGGCCAGTTCCGCGCCGACCTGTACTACCGCCTGAACCTGATCGTGCTGCATATCCCGCCGCTGCGCGAGCGGCGCGACGATATCCCGCTGCTGTTCGAGCACTTCATGCTGGATGCGGCCCGCCGCTACCGGCGCGACGTACCGTCCGTGCCCGCCGCGCACATGCAGGCGCTGCTGCGGCACGACTGGCCCGGCAATGTGCGCGAGCTGCGCAACGCCGCCGACCGCTACGTGCTGGGCCTGGGCGGCGCCCTGCCCGGCATGGCCACCGGCCCGGCGGCGGCCGAGACGCCGGCGGCCTCGCTGGCGGACCAGGTGGGCGCGTTCGAGCGCGCCCTCATCGAACAGGCCTTGCGCAGCGCCGGCGGCAACGTGGGCTCAGCCTGCACCGCGCTCACGCTGCCCAAGCAGACCATGTACCACAAGATGCAGAAGTACGGGCTGGTGGCGGACGATTACCGGTAGATGCCACGCTGGCGGCCATATCGCCGGTCAGGTTCAGCGACCGCTCACGGCCCGTCGACCCGCTCCATGCCGATCATGCCGTCCACCGGCGCGGCGCCCGCGGTCCCGTCGAGTGCCGTGAGCACCGTGGCCACGGGGGCGGCAAGGTGGGTGACGATGCGTGCCTGGTTGCGCCCCTGCGCCTTGCCCTGGTAGAGCGCCCAGTCCGCGATACGGATGGCGGCCTGCCAGTCAGCGCGGCTATCCGCGGCGCCGGCGAACGGCAGCGCGACGACGCCCGCCGTGACGGAAACCGGCACCGTGCTGGCACCGGCCGCGACCGGCGCCGATCCGATCGCCTCCAGCACCCGCTTTACCATGCCGGCGATGCGCGCCGGATCGATGGCCGGGGCAAAGACGAGGAATTCCTCGCCGCCCCAGCGCAACACCATGTCGGTATCGCGAACGGCACTGGCCAAGCGGCGTGCCACGTCGACCAGTACGGCATCGCCCACGCCATGGCCCCAGGTGTCGTTGATGCTCTTGAAGTGATCGATGTCGAGCAGCACGAAGCAGTCGACACCTTGCTCCGGGCCGGCACGGCGGTCGTCCTCGCCGTGCCCGGCGCGTGCCTGCATCCGGTCGAGGAAGGAGCGCCGGTTGAGCAAGCCCGTCAGCGCATCGCGCGTGGAATGGAATTCCAGCTGGGCGTTGAGCTGCTGCAGGTGCGCATTGTTCCTGGCCGTGCGGCGGTACAACAGGAAGATGGCCGTTCCGGCCAGCACTGTCAGTACGGCGGCAAAGGTGGTAGCCAGCTGTGCCATGCGCCGGCTGCCCAGTTCCGCATCCTTGAGGTGGTTTTCCCGTTCCAGGAGCGCGATCTTCTGGCTGCGCCGGCTGGCATCGAATTCTTCCTGGAGCCTGGCGATCGCCTGGTCGCGCGCAATGCGAGCGGTACCTTGCTGTACCTGCTGCTGTTCGCGCACGACCGCCAGGGCGCTCTTGTAGAGCCCGGCTCTCTCCAGCGCGCGGCCCTTTTCGTCCAGCATTGCTTCCAGGTCCGCGTCGATACCCGCCTGGCGCATCTCGGCAATCACGGCATCCGTGTACGTCGCGCCCTCGGCCATCCTGCCCTGTCCCATCAACGCAAAGCCCAGGTTGGCACTGGCCATCATGGCCAGGTTCGCATCGTTGGCTTTGCCGGAGGCAGCCATGGCCAGCCGCGCTTCGCGCTCGGCGCGCGCGTAGTCATGCTGCCGCAAGTAGTAATCGGCAATATTGCCCCGTACGGTCGCCTCCAGCCTGACCAGTCCAGCGCCCCTGGCGGCGGCGAGCGCCCGCTGCAGCGCATCGATGCCCTCCGCGCCACGGTCCAGCCTGATCAGGGCCATGCCCTCGGTGTACTCCAGCGGCCCGGCGGCGGCGGCGGACAGGCCGCTTTCGGCCAGTCCCAGGCGGGTGGTCTCGACGGCTTTTCGCGGATTGTCGGTATTGATATGGATCTGGGCGATCCGTCCGAGCAACGCAGCCCGCTGCGCACCGGCGTCCGGTACACCCTGCAACAGCTGCAAGGCGCGCAGGAAAGCGGCAAGCGCCGCATCGAACTTGCCCTTGTTGTTGGCGATATCGCCTTGGACGCTCTCGACGGCCGCCTTGACGGTTACCGGCAAGTCCGCAGGCAGTCCGGCCAGTATCCGGTCCATCGCAGCCTGCGCCGCATCCAGGCGGTTTTTGTCGAGGAGCTGGCGCACTTCGCCGAGCCGCGCGCGCACGGTAGCTGGACGGTCGTTGTGTGCAATCGCCAGTGCCAGAGATTTGCGTTCCGCAGCGTATGCTTCGTCCATCTGCCCCGCATCCGTGCGCAAGTCGACTTCGGTGCGCAACAGCTGCTGCCGTAGCGCATAGGGCGCATCGTCCCTGAGTGCGGCCTGCAAGGATTGCAACAGGGTGAGTGCTTCCGTGGTCGACCGTTCCGCCAGGGCGTGAACGGTCTTCAGCTTGGCCTGTTCCGCATTGCCACCCTCAGCCCGCGCGACAAGGGCGCCAGACAGTGAGGCGGCGAACATGACAGGAATTAAAACGCGGGCGATGGACGGCATCGGATGGGCTGCTCCGGAAACGCGAGCCGGCTGGTAGTGGGATACTGATGATTATGGCTGAATGGCGAACTTTCCCCAAGGAAACTATGCGGTAGGTCGCAGCGCCGCTGCTTCCTGACGCCCGTGTACAACAGTGGTCACCATTGGACAAGCAAAATCGCCGCGGTCGGCATTGCCGCGACGACAATGCGCAGCCGCGATACCATTGGCACTGACTGGCCACGGAGGCAACCCGATGAGCGAATGGATCGACCTGACGCGCAAGCTGGACGACGACCTGTGGATCTACCAGGAAGACGGCTATGCCGACCCGCCGCTGGTCGTCGAGCGATGGGCCGAACGGGGCAGGGCGGGCTTCGAGGTCTGGCGCCTGGCGCTGGGCACGCAGACGGGCACGCATATCGATGCGCCCTGCCACTTCGCCGATGGTGGCGCCACGCTGGACACCTTGCCCGCCGCCGCATGCGTCGGCACCTATCGCCTGGTCATGGCCGGACACCTCGCCGACCCGGACTTCCGCCCTGAGTGGGCCGGCGAATCGCACCTCCTGCTGGATGCGCGCGCGCCGCACCGGGCCGCCACGCCGGCCATCGACGCCCTGCTGGCGCTGCCGCCCCGGATGATCGTCATGGTCGGTTGCGTGACGCCGGCGCACGACGACCCGCTGTGGTTCCACCGCCGCGTGGCGCAGGCGGGAAAATTCCTCGCCGAGGATACGCTGGAAGACATCGGCGAACTGGCGTCCACTGGCGACATCATCGCCCTGCCTTTGCGGCTCACCGGCGTCAGTGGCTCGCCGGCCCGCGTGCTGGTGCGGGCCGGGGCGTGAGGGACCTGGAATGACAGGCCAGTCGCGGGCGCGGGCATGGCAACCGGCGAACACCGGTGTCCGACAATTTTCCCGGATGAATCGCCCGGAAAAAATGTCCGACACCAGGCACGCCAACGCCAACTCAACCAATTGCCTTGCCTTGACTTGACGGCACTGCGGTCAGATCCCGTACTTCGCCTTGATGGCATCGGCGGCGCGCTCGCCGATGACGACACAGGGCGCCATCGTATTGCCGGTGGTGATGCGCGGCATGATCGATGCATCGGCGATGCGCAGGCCCGCCACGCCATACACTTCCAGGCTCCCGTTGACCACCGACATGGCGTCGCGCCCCATCTTCGCCGTGCACGACTGGTGCCAGTAGGTGACGGCGCCATTGCGCAGGTAGCGCCGCATGTCTTCGCCGTGAAGGTTGCCCGGCATGCTCTCGCGGGTGACGAAGCCCTTGAAGGCCGCCGCGTTGCCCAGCTCCCGGCACATGCGTACGCTGGCCAGCGCCGCCTCCATGTCGTCCGGATCGGCCAGCGTGTTGGCCCGGATGATCATCGCATCGCCGGCGCGGGGCCCGGAGAGCAGCAGCTGGCCGCGGCTTTTGGGGTGCGCCAGCCCCGCGAACATCGTCCATCCATGCGCGGGAACGCCGAGCGCCGCATTCTCGGCGCTGGGCACGGGGAACTCGACCTGGCAGTGCAGCATGTCCGGCGCGTCGAGGGCGGGATCGCTCTTCCAGTACAGCGTGGCTTCCGAGCCGCCATTGCCCACTTCCTGCGGTTCGGCGTATTCCCAGATGCAGCCGAACGACACATGGTCCTGGTGGTTCTGGCCGACCCCGGGCAGGTGCTGGCGCACGCCGATGCCATGCCGCCGCAATTCCTGTTCCGGCCCGATGCCCGACTGCATCAGAACCTTCGGCGTGTTGACCGCGCCCAGCGACAGCACGACTTCGCGCTCCGCGGTAAACGACCGCAGGCGGCCATCGACGATGACGTCGACACCGGTGACCCGGTTGCCCTCGAAGACCAGCCGGGACACCAGCGCGCCGGTGAGGACGGTCAGGTTCGGCGCGGCCATGCGCGGATACGTATAGGAACGGAAGATCGACAGGCGCTTGCCGCCGGCGATGCGCAGGTCGTTCAGGGCCGCGCCACCGTCGCCCTCCATCATCGCGCCGTTCGGGCTGTCGAAGGTCGGCACGCCGAGCGAACGGGCCGCTTCCAGCATCAGGGTCGCGGCGGGCTTGGGATCCGCGGCGGGTGCGACGTGGACCGGCCCTCCCCGGCCACGGCGCTCCGGGTCCGCCGGGCCATGCCAGTCCTCGATGCGCCGGTAGATGCCCAGCACGGACTGGTAGTCCCACGCATCGTCGCCCGCCTCGGCGGCGAAGTGGTTCCAGTCGGCGCGGTGGCCCCGGGCCCACACCATCACGTTGATGCTGGAGCCGCCGCCCAGCACCTTGCCCATGTTCATGGGGATGGCGCGGCCACCCAGGTGTTCGTTCGGCTCGGCCATGAAACCCCAGTCGCGTTCCGAGCCCAGGTTCAGGGGCCACTGCGCGGGATCGGTGACGCTGGCGACCTCGTCGCTGCCCCCCGCTTCGAGGAGCAGCACCCGCACTTCGGGATTCTCGGCGAGCCGCGCCGCGACGACGGACCCCGCCGAGCCGGCGCCGCACACGATGAAGTCGAAGCGGGTGTTCTGTGACGTGGACAGGTGCAGCTGGTTGGCGCGGACCGCTTCCGCGAAGCCGGGTTCCGTTGAGTTCGTACTGGTCATGTGCATGCTTTCGATAAAAGGAGGGCGCCAGGAGCCACGACAGGCCCCGGCGGGCTGTTGCATTTTTTGAATGCAGTGCCGATTATATCGATTTTTCCGATTCTATCGAATTTATTTTACGTTGGGATAGCGCGCAGTCGAGCTTCACGCGCCGATCGCCAGCGAGGCGATGCCGCCTGGCACCAGCACGAAATGGAACTTGAGGGTGACGGGACTGCCGGGGAAATTCCCCGACACGACAGCGCTGAGTTCGCACTGCGCATCGTCGCCCACCATGGCAAGCGGCTCGATGGTGGACTGATAGCGCGTGGCGGTGTCACGCACCCAGGCGGCGATTTCCGCGCTGCCGCGCCGGGTCGCTCCCTCGTCACGCACCGTGCCATCGGCAACGAAACAGGCGGCGACGCCTGCGGCGTCCTGGTCATTCGCTGCCTGGATATAAGCCGCCACGGCGGATGGCAGCACGGGGGAAGGCGGCAAGGTGGAAGGCTTCTTGTTCATGGTGTTCTCCTTGAGTGTTTTACCCAGTGTAGGGCCGCTCACCATGGCGAAAAACTAGCGGTACAGGGATGCTCGATGAACCTGTGGTTCATAATGAATACGATGAGCTCGCTAGAATTGATCCGGCTGTTCCTGGCCGTCGCCGAACACCGCAGCTTCACGCTGGCGGCCAGGCGCCTCAATGTCAGCCCGACCGCCGTGAGCAAGGGCGTCCGGGCCCTGGAAAACCGGCATGGCGTCACGCTGTTCACGCGAAACACCCGCAGCGTCTCGCTGACCGATGCCGGCACCGCCCTGCTGGGCGAGCTGAAACCCGCGGTGGACCAGATCGATGGCGCGTTCGCCGAACTGGCCCGGTTCCAGGCCCGGCCGTCCGGCCATCTGCGTGTCACGGCGCCGCGCGCATTCGGTTTCCTGCTGGCGCGCCACCTGGTGCCGCGCATGCGGGCGAAGTACCCGGATATCACGTTCGACCTGTCGCTCGACGACGGGCTCGTCGACCTGGTGGCGGCCGGCTACGATGCCGGCGTGCGGCTGGGCCAGGCGATCGCGCAGGATATGGTGGCCATCCGGCTCAGCCGCCCGCTGCCCTGGTCCATGGTGGCATCGCCCGGCTACTTCGCCCGGCACGGCGAGCCAGCCGCGCCGCGCGACCTGCTGGAGCACGCGGCCATCCGCTATCGCTTCGCCACCGCAGGCGTCCTGCCGCCCTGGCGCTTCACCGGCAGCGAGGGCGAGATCCAGATCGATACCCCAGCCGCCCTGTGCGCGAACGATACGCGGTTGATCGCCGAGCTGGCGCGCCAGGGCCTCGGCATCGCCTGCCTGCCCGACATCGAGATCGCCGGCGACCTGGCCAGCGGGAGCCTGGTGCGCACGCTGGGGCGCCATGTCCCGGAAACGTCCGGCCTGTACCTGTACTTCCCGATGCGCAGCCAGAACCAGCCGAAGCTGCGCGCGCTGGTCGACGAGGCCGCGCGGTTGGCCGGCGAGGGCGTGCTCGACGCGGTGCCGCAGTGACGGCGCGCGCCCGCCTGCAAGCAGCGCCTCGGCTATACTGCCGGCCATGAACAGCTCCATCATCACGACGGCCCAGGCAGCGAAAATCCTCGGCGTCTCGGCGCGCACGGCGCAGCTCTGGATCGAGAGCGGCGTGATCCCGTCGTGGAAGACGCCCGGCGGCCACCGGCGCATGTACGAGTCCGATGTGCTGGCAACGCTGGCACAGGGTGGCGACGTCAAGGCGCCCGGCTGGGAAGTGCTGGTGCTGGCGCCGGCACGCCACCATGCGAACTGGTACGGGGCGTTCACATCGCTGCGGGCGGCAGGCATATCCTGCCTCGACAATCCGGTTGCCGCCGCGGTGATGCTCGGCGCCACCGTGCCGGACATGCTGGTGGTGCAGGTTGAAACGGCGGACGACCTGCTGCCGGACTTCCTGGCGGCGCTGCAGGACGTACCGCTGCTGAACCGCCTGCGGCTGGTGATCGCGACCGGCCTGCCGCGCGCGCGGATCGCCGCCATGGTGGGTCCCGACCTGCGCTATACGCTGATCCCCCTGCACACGATGCCGGAGCACCTGACCGAGGAACTGGCGAAGCATTCGCCGCTGAAGCCGGGCATCCCGATGCCCCTGCCCCCGGCGCTGCTGGATGCGCCGTTCCCGGTGGGCGCCAACGAAGCCGCGCGCCTGGCGGCGGTGCACCGCTCGGGGCTCCTGTACAGCGCGCGCGAAGCAACGATGGACAATATCGCCGAACTGGCTGCCCTGAGCCTGGCGATGCCGGTCGCCCTGATCAGCATCATCAGCGAGGACAAGCAATGGTTCAAGGCACGGGTAGGGCTCGAGCTGCAGGAAACGCCGCGCGACTGGGCTTTCTGCAACCACACGCTGCTGCAGTCCGGTGTCCAGGAAATCTGCGAACTGGACACCGATCCCCGTTTCGCGGACAACCCCGCCGTCGCGGGTGCGCCGCATTTCCGCTATTACGCCGGTGCGCCGATCGTGGACGACCGGGGCTTTGCGCTCGGCTCGCTGTGCGTCATCGATACCAAACCACGCAAGCTCGGCGCCGACGGCACGCAGATCCTGGGCCGCCTGGCGCGCCAGGCATCGTTCGAAGTGAGCCGCGCCATCCGCTCGGCGGCCGGGCGCAAGTAAGGCATCGCGCGAGGACAACGAACGGGCGCCATTCGTCAACCCGCGCGCGCGGTCCCCCTGGCGCAGGCCGACGGCGTTTTCCCGAACAGCTTCTTGTAGTCGCTGGAAAACTGGCTGAAGTTATCGATGCCCCAGTCCGCCGCCAGCCGGCCGATGCCGCGGGCATGCGGCGGCTCGTCGCGCAGCATGCGGCGGATGGCGTTGAGCCGCAGCCTGCGCAGGTACACCACCGGGCTGACGCCCAATACATCCTCGAAGCAGTATTGCAGCGTGCGGCGGCTGACGCAGGCGTGTTCGCACAGCTCGGGAATACTGACCGCCCGGTCGCGGTGCAGGTACAGGTAGTCGCGGCATTTGGCCACGATGCCGCGGCGCCGCTGCTGGCTCTTCAGCGCGGCCGCTTCGATGCTGGTCGCACCGAGCATGCGCAGCAGCGTGTCCACCACGCGATGCCGGGTGGCCCCGGCCGATGCTTCGTCGCAGCCGTCGCCGTCGCGGGCACCGTCCAGCAAGGCGGACAGCATGCGCAGGCAGGCGGCGCGGGCGGCCGGGTCGACGCGCAGGATTTCAGCGCCGTCGAGCCCCGCCAGTCCTTCCTCGCAGCCCAGCTGCCGCGCCCTGTCCTCGCACAGGCCGCGGCTGACCACGATGCCATAGATATCGTGGTCGCGCGGGGTGACCAGTTCGAAGGCCTTGCCGCCCGGCCGGGCCATCACCGTGGCGGCGCCCGCCTTGCGGCCGTTGATGCGGCTGGCCTCCAGCTCCAGCGGCAGGCCGAACCACAGCGCATCCTCGCGTACGCGGCACGCCTGGTGGACCGACTGGTTGATGCGCTCGCGGAACACCTGCACGCCGGGCAGCTGCCATTCATCCAGCGCGCCGACGAAGGCGCCGCACGTGATCTGGTCGTAGACCTGTTCCCAGCCGGTGAGATGGCGTGCCAGGTCATCGGCATCGTCGGCCGTGACGCGCCGCAGCAAGCCGGGTTCCACCGAGCGGCAGGAAGGTGCGGACGTGGTTTCAATCTGGTGCATGACTGGTTCACCTTGGGACGGGGTTGCCGGCGGCGGTGCGGGTGGCCGCCGCCGTGGTAAATGCGCCGCACTGACGGGAACTTTGCCGATTTCCACTAACGTTGTCGAGCGAAGCTTTCCTACACTCGATTTAGCAATTTGCGTTCCACGATGCTTCCCGCGTGGGGCATGTCAATGCATGAGCCAACAGGAGAACAGCATGAACATGGCAGGCAAACCGGGCGCGCCGGCGCTCAGGCAAACGCTGGGCACTGTCCAGCTTTGGGGAATCGCCGTCGGGCTGGTGATCTCCGGCGAGTATTTCGGCTGGAGCTATGGATGGGCTTCGGCGGGCACGCTGGGCTTCACGGTGACGGCGATCTTCGTCGCGCTGATGTACACCTGCTTCATCTTCAGCTTCACGGAACTGACCACCGCCATCCCGCGGGCCGGCGGCCCCTTCGCCTACAGCAAGCGGGCGTTCGGCGCCACCGGCGGCTATCTGGCCGGCGCGGCCACGCTGATCGAGTTCGTCTTCGCGCCGCCGGCAATCGCGCTGGCGATCGGCTCCTACCTGAACGTGCAATTCCCCGACCTGGATCCGAAATGGATCGCGGTGGGCGCCTACCTCGTGTTCATGACGCTCAACATCGCCGGCGTGCAGCTGGCGGCCACCTTCGAGCTGCTGATCACCGTGCTGGCCATCGGCGAGCTGCTGGTCTTCATGGGCGTCGTCTCGCCCGGCTTCTCGATGGCCAACTTCGTGCGCGGCGGCTGGGCCGGACAGGATGGCTTCAGCATGGCGGCGGTTCCCGGCATGCTCGCGGCGATCCCGTTCGCGATCTGGTTCTTCCTGGCGATCGAAGGCGTGGCGATGGCGGCCGAGGAAGCCAAGGACCCGCAGCGCTCGATCCCGATCGCCTATATCGCCGGCATCCTCACGCTGGTGGCGCTGGCCATCGGCGTGATGGTGTTCGCCGGCGGCGTGGGCGACTGGACCAAGCTGTCGAACATCAACGATCCGCTGCCGCAGGCGATGAAGACCATCGTCGGCGCGGACAGCGGCTGGCTCCACATGCTGGTCTGGCTCGGCCTCTTCGGCCTGGTCGCTTCCTTCCACGCCATCATCCTGGGCTACTCGCGGCAGATCTTCGCCCTGGCGCGCGAAGGCTTCCTGCCGCGCCGGCTGGCGACCATCCATCCGCGCCTGCATACGCCCCACCTGGCCGTGCTGGCCGGCGGCGTGATCGGCATCGCCGCCATCTTCAGCGACCAGTGGGTGAGCTTCGGCGGCCAGACGCTGACAGCCAATATCGTCACCATGTCCGTGTTCGGCGCCATCACGATGTACATCGTCAGCATGCTCAGCCTGTTCAAGCTGCGCCGCACGGAACCCGACATGGTGCGCCCGTGGCGCGCGCCCGGCTATCCGTGGGTGCCGGGCTTCGCCGTCGCCGCGGCGCTGGTGTGCCTGGTCACCATGGTGTACTACAACTTCCTGATCTTCTGCGTCTATCTCGGCTTGCTGGCCGCCGGCTATGCCGTATTCCTGCTCGGCCGCGACAGGCACCCCGCCGCCCCCACCGTGGAGACCATCTGATGCCCCGCACCTTTGCCCACCTGCTTGTTTCCCTCGCCATCGCCTCCTGGGCCGCCGGCGCGGCCGCCCAGGATGCCCCGTGGACGCTGTCCGGCAACCTCACGCTGGCATCCGACTACCGCTTCCGCGGCCTGACGCAGACCCAGAAACGGCCCGTGGTGCAGGGCACGTTCGATGGCGTGCACTCCAGCGGCCTGTACCTCGGGCTGTTCGCCTCCAGCGTCTCGCAGGCGGCCTACAACAACGGCAGCGGTACCGAGATCGACGTGTATGGCGGCTACCGCTTCGCCTGGGGCGACGGCAACAATATCGATGCCGGCATCGTGACCTACTGGTTCCCCGGCGCGGGCTTTCAATCGGGCGGCCGGCATATCGACTACGATACGCAGGAAGCCAAGCTGGCCGTCAACCTGGGCAGCGTCAATGTGACGGGCTGGGTGGGCCTGAGCAAGCACTGGTTCGGTTTCTCCGCCGATCCTTTCAGCGGCCAGCCAGTGGCGACCCGGGGTACCAGCTACCTGGAAGTCAACTGGTCGCCGGAGCTGGCGCCCGGCCTCGTGCTCAACCTGCACGCTGGCCGGCAGCACTTGCGGCACCTGGGCGATTATGATTTCACGGACGTGAAGATCGGCGTGACGAAGCAGTACAAGGCCTGGTCGTTCAGCGTGGCCGCCATGCACAACGATGGCGAGGCGGCGCGCGGCGCCGTCCCGCTGTGGACATTCTTCGATGCGGATGGCACCGGCAAGCACGTGGCAGGATCGGCACTGGTGGTCAGCGCGTCGCAGACGTTCTGACCGTCATCTCAACAGTGGAGCTCGACAGCAATGCCGCAATACTCCCATACCGTCGGCGCCCGGACCTATACCTTCGCCGGCTTGCGCGAGCTGCTGGCAAAGGCCACGCCGGCGCGCTCGGGCGATTACCTGGCCGGGGTGGCGGCCGGCAGCGCCGAGGAGCGCGTGGCGGCGCAGATGGCGCTGGCCGCCCTGCCCGTCACCACCTTCCTCAACGAAGCGGTGGTGCCCTATGAAACGGACGAGGTCACGCGGCTGATCGTCGACGGGCACGACGCCGCCGCCTTCGCCCCCGTGCGCCATTTGACGGTAGGCGACTTCCGCGACTGGCTGCTGGGCGACGAAGCCGATACGGCCGCGCTGGCGCGGCTCGCACCCGGCATCACGCCGGAGATGGCGGCCGCCGTGTCGAAGATCATGCGCATCCAGGACCTGGTGCTGGTGGCGCGCAAGTGCCGGCCCGTGACGCGCTTTCGCAACACGATCGGGCTGCCCGGCACGCTGTCGACGCGGCTGCAGCCGAACCATCCCACGGACGATGCGTCCGGCATTGCCGCCAGCCTGTTCGACGGCCTGCTGTACGGCAGCGGCGATGCGGTGATCGGCATCAATCCGGCCACCGACAACGTGGCCCAGGTGATCCACATCGTCGGCATGCTCGACGAGATCATCGCCCGCTACGCCATTCCCACCCAGTCGTGCGTGCTCACGCACGTGACGAACACCATCGCCGCCATCGAACGGGGCGCACCGGTGGACCTGGTGTTCCAGTCGATCGCCGGCACGCAGGCGGCCAATGCCAGCTTCGGCATCGACCTGGCCCTGCTGGGCGAGGCGCGCGCCGCCGCCCTGTCGCTCGGGCGCGGCACCGTGGGCAACAACGTGATGTACTTCGAGACGGGCCAGGGCAGCGCCCTGTCGGCCAATGCCAACCACGGGGTCGACCAGCAGACCTGCGAAGCGCGCGCCTATGCCGTGGCGCGCCGCTTCGAGCCCCTGCTGGTGAACACCGTGGTCGGCTTCATGGGCCCGGAATACCTGTACGACGGCAAGCAGATCACGCGCGCCGGGCTGGAAGACCATTTCTGCGGCAAGCTGCTGGGCCTGCCGATGGGCTGCGACGTGTGCTACACGAACCATGCCGAGGCCGACCAGGACGACATGGACGTGCTGCTGACAATGCTGGCCACCGCCGGCTGCACCTTCGTGATGGGCATTCCCGGTTCGGACGACATCATGCTGAACTACCAGACCACGTCGTTCCACGATGCGCTGTACGTGCGCCGCGCGCTGGGGCTGCGGCCGGCGCCGGAGTTCGAAAGGTGGCTGCGCGACCTGGGCATCTTCACCGCCGACGGCGAAGCGACCCTGGGCCGCACGCTGCCCGCGCCGTTCCAGCATGCTTTGCTGCAGCTTTCCTGAAGGAGCCCGCCATGCCGGATCCCCTCGGCAAACCCGACCCCTGGCAGGGGCTGCGCCAGTTCACCGCCGCGCGCATCGCGCTCGGCCACACGGGCGTCAGCCAGCCTACCGCCGCCCAGCTCGACTTCCAGCTGGCCCATGCGCGCGCCCGCGACGCCGTCCACCTCGCGCTCGATGCCGAAGCGCTGGCACGCGAGCTGCAGGCGGCGTGGCCGGAAGCGGGCCCCTGCCTGGCGCTGCACAGCGCCGCGGAAAACCGCCACGTCTACCTGCAGCGGCCGGACCTGGGCCGCAGGCTGGACGCGGCGTCGCGTGCGCTGGCCCGGCGCGATCCGTCCATCGCCGATACACGGCCGTTCGACGTCGCCTTCGTGGTGGCGGACGGTCTCTCGTCGCTCGCCGTCGCGCAGCACGCCGCTCCGTTCCTCGCGCTGCTGCGCGAACGGGTGCAGGGCGAGCCCTGGTCGGTGGCCCCGCTGTCGGTGGTGCGGCAGGGGCGCGTGGCGGTCGGCGACGAGGTCGGCGAACTGCTGGGTGCGGAGCTTGTGGTGGTGCTGATCGGCGAGCGGCCGGGCCTGAGCTCGCCGGACAGCATGGGCCTGTACATCACGTGGATGCCGGCCGTGGGCCTGACCGACGAGCGGCGCAACTGCATCTCGAACGTGCGGCCCGCCGGGCAAACCTATGGCGAGGCGGCGGCCCGGCTGCATTACCTGCTGGCCGAAGCGCGCCGGCGGCAGCTGACCGGGGTGGGGTTGAAGGACGAGAGCGGCGCCCCCGCGGCGCTGGCGGTGGATGGAAGCCGGAAATTTTTGTTGTGAGCGTCCTGCTGTGAGCGTGACCGGCGCGGGCTGCGCGCGAAGCGTCAGCGCGGCCTGGACCGGGGTTTGACCGCGGGCGCGGGCCGGGTCGGGGACATGTCGACGTGGGTGATCGACACCGCCACGGGATCGCTGGCGGGGAACGATTCGTCCAGCGCCTCGTCCAGTTCGTCATCTGGCACGCTGGCCGGTCTGGCGTCGGCGGGAACCGGGCGTTTCGCCGGCTGGTGCTGTCGAGGGGTCGTCATGGGGCACTCCCTGGTCGGAAAATCCCATTCTAGGCCGGGCATCGGCGCGGCGCCCATGCCTTAAGGGAGAGGTGCGGACCTCCGCGCTGTCCAGCTTGCCCAGCGAGGAGGCGGTGCGAGGAACTTTTTGCAGCTGTCCCCGCGCAGCAACCTCCGGTCGCCATGGCGGCGTGATACTTGGTTTGCCTATCGTCAGGCAACCCACCATCCACGGAGAGCACGCCATGAAACCATCCGCACTGTTCCGCCCCGTCCTAGCGATTGTCTTCCTCCTTGCCGGACTGGCCCAATCGGCCCGTGCCGATATCGTGACCGTCACCGGCGATACCACCGGCAGCCCGACCTTCGACCGCCCGCTTGCCGATTTCACCGCCCTGTCGACGAACGGCATCGGTTCGCACTACGACATCATCGAATTCACAGTCGCGGAGAGTGGCGAGTATGCGTTCTACGGCACGGGACTCTTCGACACTTTTCTCTTTCTCTACTATGGTTTCGATCCCGCGACCCCGCTGATGGGAGGACTGGCCGCCAGCGATGACTTGTTCAGCGCTAATTCCTCAGGCTTCGCGGACGAGTTGATCGGCGGCGAAGAATATGTACTCGTCATGGCCGGGTTCAACAACGAGCAGTTCGGCGCGTACAGCGTGACCATCACCGGGCCGGGCGCAATTTCGCTGGTGCCCGAGCCGGCATCGTGGCTGATGCTGGGCATCGGCGTGCTCGGGCTGGCGCTTTGCCGCCGGGTGCGGTGACGGGGCTTGGATGTAGCGCCGTCCGGTCAAGCGTTAACCCCGCACATCGGAAGAGCACGCATTCACCCCAACGGCGAACGGCTGGGGTCAGACCCGCCGGGTCTGACCCCGGAATTTGCAGTTGGGGTGGACTAATCTGAACGGCATCCCTGATCCCGATCTCCCGGGCCACCTTCCTTGATGCGACGGCGATGTAGCGGGTCGCATCAGTGCAAACGTTTTCTCAAACTGCCGCAAGAATGCCAGTGCGTGCAGGCTTTCCTCCTTTCCCACACCCCTGAACACTCCCCGCAACACTTTTGCAAGTCGAAGTTAATCGTTTTCCTGATTTTGTTGACTTCAAGCTTTCTCCTGCCTACGATCGACGTAGCTAATATATCAGGAGACGATCATCTTGCACCCTTCATCCTTCCCTCATTACTTCCCCCATCGCTGGGAGAACACGGCGGCCTCCTCCTCAGGCATGCCGCCGGCCACCGGCCCGCGCGCAAGCAGGCCGCGGTGCCGCTCAATCGAGCCGACGACGGCTTTCTTGAAGCATTGCTGCGCCTGAAGGCGGCGCCGGGCGGCAGCTGAAACAAGGGGCCGGAGCATCGGGATCGGCGCCGCGGGATGGACCGCGGCGGCCGCTACCCGGGCCCGGCTGTTTTTTGAACAATTGGAGGAGACCAGATTGAACAAGAGCGAAATCGCAGGGGCCGGCATGGCCATGGAACCAGAAGGAGCCCGCACCGCAGGAGAAGGCCCGGCCGCAGCCCGAACCCTGCCGGCGCGCAAGCGCGTGGCCGCGGTAGTCGCGCTCGCCGTCGCGCAGTGGGCGTCGCCCGCACTGGCCCAGGAAGCCAGGGACGCCACGCAGGCTGCACCAGCCACGCAAACCGCACAGGCATCGCAAGCCAGGCTAGCCACGGAAACCGAAGCCCAGCCCGATCCGAACCGGCTGCAGTCGGTGGTCGTCACGGCCAACAAGCGCGTCGAAAAACTCGAGAGCGTGCCGATGGCCATTTCCGTGCTGTCGGAGGAAACCCTGCAGCGCAATAACGTGCGCGAGATCGAGGATGTCGTCGCGCTCACGCCATCGCTGACCCAGGCTTCCGGCACCACCGCCGCCAACAACGCGCTGTTCATGCGCGGCATCGGCACCGTGTCGGTCGGCATCGGCGTGGAATCGGATGTTTCGGTGATCATCGACGATATCCCCATCGCCGTGCAGTTCCAGGCCTTCCGCGACCTGGCCGACGTGTCGCGCGTGGAAGTGTTGAAAGGCCCGCAGAGCACCCTCTTCGGCAAGTCGGCCGTGGCCGGCGCGATCAACATCGTCACCAAGCCGATCAGCGGGCCGGTCGTGTACCGGGGCAGCGCCTACTATACCAACGACCACGAATGGCGCCTGGCCGCTTCGGTGGGCGGGCGGATGACGGACACCTTCGGCATGCGCATCGCCGTCAACAAGAGCGACATGCCGGGCAACTTCACCAACCTGACCACCGGCGAGAAGGTCAATGGATCGTCCGGCAAGACCATGATGGCGAAGTTCACGTGGACGCCGATACCGAACCTGGACATCGACTTCATGCCGCAATATAACGAGCAGTCGAACACGCGCGGCGTCACCGCCGTGAACGCGTTCTACCGCACCACCGGCTCGGCCGCCAACGGCGACCTGGCGCGCGTGCCGGTCGACCTGTCCACCGCCTACATGAACGGCAATCCGCAATTGCCGGCCACGCTGGTCCTGGCCGGCATCGATCCCACCAATCCGGACAACCGGTCGGTGCGGCGCGACTTCCCAACCGGGATCAGTTCCCGCACGACCGGAACGGGCCTGAAGCTGTCGTACACCCTGCCCAACGACGCGGTGCTGATGTCGATCTCGTCCTGGCAGCGCTACAAGGCGAACGACTCGCGCGACCAGGACTTCACGGACGTGCCGACCATCGCCCGCCCCGGCGAGACCCGCTTCACCGTCGGCAACAGCCAGTTCGGCTCCTACGACATCCGCTCGAAGACCCAGGAATTGCGCCTCGTCTCGCCGGACGGCGGCGCCCTGCGCTACGTGGCCGGCCTGTGGTGGGCCCGCAACGAGATCGACCGCCACTTCATCCGCGGCTTCTGCGTGGCGCCGGTACGCTGCGCGGCCAACTCGCCATCGAGCCCCACCAACTATTACACCGACATCTACAACGTGAACAAGGCCGTGTTCGGCCAGGGCACCTGGGACTTCGCGCCCACCTGGACCCTGGTCGCCGGCGTGCGCCGCAACCTCGAGGAATCGGGCTTCAACTACGAGCGCAGCTTCTACACCGACCAGCTGGACCGCTCCACCTTCGTGCCCGGCCCGGTGGGCGTGGACGTGTTCAGCAGCAGCGGCAACGAGGACTGGGCCACCACCGGCAAGCTGAGCCTTCAGAAGCAGCTCAACGCCGACTGGATGGTGTACGCGATGACGGCCACCGGCCACAAGGGCAAGGCCTACGATGTGACCAGCGGCCTGCGCGCATCGGCCGCCTTCCCGGTGGATCCGGAAACCAGCCGCACCTACGAGCTGGGCGCGAAGGCCAACCTGTTCAACAACCGCCTGTCGATCGCCGCGACGGTCTACAAGACCGACTTCGAGCACTACCAGCAGAACACCTCGTTCGTGCTGCCGGACGACCCGACCATCTACACCCAGCTCCACTCGATCCCGAAAATCCGCACCAAGGGTTTCGAGCTCGACGCCAACATGCTGCTGTCGGCCAACTGGTCGGTCAACGCCGCGCTGGCCTACACGCGGCCCGGCATCGTCGACTGGAAGAACGGCCCCTGCTACCAGGACAACACCAATCCCGCGATCGGCGGCACGGGGCTGGGCGAAGGCGGTTCGCTGGGCGGCTGGAACCGCCAGTGCTTCCCGATCCGCGCCGGCGCCACCACCGGCATCCAGGACCTGTCCGGCGGTGTGTTCCCGGGCACGCCGAAGATCAAGGTCAATATCGGCAGCAACTACGACATGCGCTTCACGTCGCTGCCCTTCCGCGCCTTCGTCAACGGCAATGTGCGCTACCAGGGGGATTACCAGACCAACATCAACAACGATCCGCGGTCGGTCAACGCCGGCTACACGATCGCCGACCTGGGCTTCGGCATCCGCGAAGCGGGCGACCGCTGGCGCCTGAGCTTCCGCGTCAACAACCTGTTCGACCGGTTCTACATCCCCAACGCGAACGCCAGCGGGCCGAGCTTCCGGGCCGGGCCCACGTCCACGTCGCCGAACATCACGGTCGACAGCTGGGTGCCGCCGCGCGATGTGTTCCGCTACTTCAGCGCCAAGCTGGATGTGAAGTTCTGACCGTTTCGCTCCGCGGCCGCGGCGCCGTCCCGCAAGGGGGGCGCCGCAAAGCGGGACGTCAATGCTGCGACGTCACTGCGGCGCCGTCAATCTTTGTAGATCGGCCCGGCCAGCACGAACGGGCCGCCCTGGAACGTGGCGGCGATGTCGTCCGCCGGCGGCCAGGCGCCGGCTTGCGGGAAGCGTTCGGCATAGGGCCGCGAGCTGTGCTTCGGCACGAATCCCAGGTGCGCGGCCTGCCGGTTGTCCCACCAGCGCACGGTGTTGTCGGACACGCCGAACGTGATCGTGTGGCCGACGCGGGGTGTGAACAGCGCGCAGCGCACCAGCTCCACCAGGTCTTCGTGGGCAAGGAAGGTGACCATCATGCGCGCGTTGCGCGGTTCCTCGAACGAAGAGCCGATGCGCAGGCAGACGGTCTCGATGCCGAAACGGTCGTAGTAGTAGCGCGACAGGGCTTCGCCGAAGCACTTCGACACGCCATACAGGCAGTCGGGGCGCAGCGGCGCGCTGGCGTCGACCACCTCGGTGGTGGGATAGAAGCCGACCACGTGGCTGGAGCTGGCGTAGATCACGCGCCTGATGCCGTGCTTGTGGACCGCTTCATACAGGTTGTGCAGGCCGACGATATTGGCCTGCACGATCTTGCTGGCCTCTTCTTCGACGGACACGCCGCCGAAGTGAAGCACGGCGTCCACGCCGTCGAGCAGCGCCAGCACGGCGTCGCGGTCGGCCAGGTCGCAGCGCACGACTTCCTCGCCGGCCTGCGCGGCGGGGATGTCGCGTACGTCGCTGACGCGGATCACCTCCGCCCACGGCTTGATGCGCTCGCGCAGCAGGGTGCCGAGGCCGCCGCCGGCACCGGTCAGCAGCAGGCGTTGGAAGGGTTTGGAGGAGGGTTCGTGGCTCATGGGTTGGCTCCGTGGTGAAGGAAAACGTTTAACTTAATTCCGCCGAGTATAACTGAAGCGTGTAGCGGGTCAATGGTGTTAACTAGCCGATCCGCCCCCCCGGCCACGTGCTACTCGGCGTATCGGAGGCACAAGCATTCACCCCAGCGGCGAAGTGCTGGGGTCAGACCCAGCGGGTCTGACCCCGGAATTCGCTCTTGGGGTGGCTATTAATCATGCAGACTTTACTTTCCCAACGTCATATCCTATATTTTTAGAAAACGTTTAACAAAATGGAGACACGATGCGCCTTGTTTTCCCCCTGCTGGCGGCCGCGAGCCTGTTCGCCGCGCCCGCCCTCGCCCAGCAACCGCTGCAGCACAGCGTCGCGAAGGCCTACCCGCAACTTGAAACGCTGTTCCAGAAACTGGTGAAGGAACGGGAGGCCATCACGATCGACGGCCAGGCCGCCCTGAAAAGCAAGGACAAGTTCTTGCCCGGCAAGATCGCCACCGGCCTGGCCGACCTGCTGGTCCACCTCGACCCAGCGGATCCGCGCCTGCCCGGCATGCTGCGCGACTATGCCGGCCTGGCCGACCTGACGATCGGCATGGAGAACGAGACCTGGGGCATCTACTACTACATCGGCGCGCTGTACCGCCTGAAGCAGGTCGGCCTGCTGGAGCGCGCCGTGCGCCCCGCCACGCTGGCGAAACTGCGCGATCGCCTCGACTGGCGCACCTTCGTCCGCCAGCCCGGCTTCGAACTGGTCGACCTGCCGACCAATTACTACGGGGTGGCCTTCAGCATCGCCCGGCTGCGCATGCTGATGGGCTGGGAAGACCAGGGCGCCAGCGAAGTCCTGCTCGACAAGATGCTCAGGCACTATGCCGCCTACTCCGGCGAGTACGGCTTCAGCGACGAGACCGATGGCCAAGGCCGCTTCGACCGCTACAGCATCCTCCTGAGCGCCGAGATCTGCGAACGCTTCATCGAGACCGGCATGACGGTGACGCCGGAACTGAGGGCGCTGCTGCGCAAGTCGGCCGAGGTGGCCCTGAACAGCGCCACCGCCAACGGCAGCGGCTTCACCATGGGCCGCAGCCTGGGGCCCTACGGCGAGACCGCCATGCTGGAGATCCTGTCCACAGCGGCCTACCTCGGCGTGTTGAGCCCCGAGGAAAAGGAGTACGCCTATGCCTACTCGGCACGCATCGCCGAGCGCTACATGGATTTCTGGTACGACCCGCGCATCGGCTCCGTCGACCTGTGGAACCAGGGGCGGCGCACCGACACGTACCGCGGCAAGCACCGTATCCTGGGCGAGAACTTCTCGCTGCTGCACCAGCTGATCGCCACCAGCGAGATGTGGGACCGCGCCGGCATGAAGGGCGTGGCGCCGCGCAAGGATCTCGCGGAATGGCTCGACCGCACGCGCCCGAAGTTCAGCCTCACCCGTTTCGCGCGCGGCGAGTACGACCGCGCACTGGCGATCTGGCGCGACAGCGGGCATGTCTTCAGCCTGTCGCTGATCAACGGCGGCCAGGGCCAGCATGCCAACAGCCCGTACTATCCCCTGCCCTTCGCCGACAACGTCGTGGCCGGTATCGCCGACAGCGGCTACGCCCATCCGCAACTGCTGCCCAAGTTCACGCTGGCGGACGGCAGCGAGCTGATGGCCACAGCGTTCATGAAGGATATCCAGAGCAGCGCGCGGGGCGCTGGCCATGCCGTGACGTACCGGCAGGACGAGCTGACCCGCCTCGGCAAGAACCTGCCGCAGCAGGATGCCCGCATCCGCGTCGAAACCGAATACACGCTGCAGCCGGGCGCCATCACGCGCACCGACCGCTACATCCCTGCGGCACCGCTCGACGTGGCCGATCTCAGCCTGGAGTTCGCGTCGTTCTCGGCCGGCGCCGCGCTGGAAGGCGGCACGGTGCGCTTCAAGGAAGGCGCCGTGCATGCCTTCGAAGTGCGCGGCCCCGCTAACTGCACCGTGCAACCGGCGGGCGACAGCGCGCTGTACCGCGCCCCGTATGGCCCGATGAAATCGGTGGTGCGGTGCCGCGCCGGCGCCTTCGCCATGCGCGAACCGCTGGTGGTCAGCTGGACCATCCGGTACCGGTAGGCGGACGAAAAGATGGCCGTCAGGCGGCCATCCCGGGCCGGGACGCTGCCCAGACGCTGTCGCTGCGGCCCGCCGCAACCCTGCGGCCGGTACGCCGCGCCATCGCCGCGAACGCCAGCGCGCCGCCACCGGCCACCAGGTCGACGGCCAGCGTTGCCGTGTCGGCCGACACCCACCAGGTTCCCGGCACGAGCCAGGCGGCCAGCGACAGCGCGGGGATGAACGCAGTGGCGATGGCGGCGCCCCAAAGCAGGTGCACGCCGGCGCGCGCCGCGCCCGCCACGAATGACCACGCCACCGCGCCCAGGAACACCGTGTAGTAGACCACGCGGTGCCATTCGCCCGGATCGGCGACGACGCCGTGCAGGCCCTTGGCCGCGGCGATCGCCAGCGACACGGCGCAGATGCAGCCCAGGCAGACGCCGACCGTGGCCGCCGCCATCCACCGGGTGGCGCGGCGCTGCTCGACGGGGCCATGGCCGGCCCGCTCGCTGCGCCGCCGGCTTTCGACCCACAGCAGGTTGCCCGTGTAGAACAGGAAGGCGCCGGCCAGGCCCAGCACGAAATACGCCCACGCCACCGTTGGCCCGCCGAAGCTGGCGAAATGCAGCGCGAAGAAACTGGTCAGCGTGGCCGCCGATCCTGGTTGCAGTCCCGGCGTGTAGTCGGTGCCGCCGATGCGGCCCGTATAGGGATCCATCAGGATGAAACCGCCCTCCGGCGTCCGGGCGATATCGGTGGGCGCGCGCCCCCACACGCGCATATTCGCGCCGGGCTTGCCCACCCGCGCATAGTGCAGCGCGACGGGCTCGAAGCCGGGCGCCGCGGCACGGGCGCGCGCCACCAGTTCCGCAGGCGCCAGCAACCTGGCCGGATCCGGCGCCACGCGCGGCGGCTTCGGCGTGCCCGCGCGCCACAGCGCGTCGATCTTGCCGTCGTACAGGGCAGTATCCTGCGCGGCATACAGCCCGTCGTGGAAAGCAAAAACGGTGGCCGTGAGTGCCATGATCACGTGGAACGGCAGGCTGACGATGCCGATCACGTTGTGCGCATCGAGCCACATGCGCTTCAGGTTGCGGCCCAGCCGCAGTGCGAAGAAATCCTTGGCCAGCGTGGGCAGCAGCACCACCACCCCCGATATCAGCGCCAGCGCATACAGCGCGGCCACCACGCCCATCACCCAGCGGTTCGGATCGGTGTCGTACGGCAGGCCGACCACGCGGTGCAGCACGTCGAGGAATTCGGCCAGCTTTGCCGGCCGCTGTTCCGCTACCCGGACACTGCCGTCGGGTGCCAGCGTGGCGCTGAAATGGCGGTCGTTGCTGCGGTCGTGGTCGTCCGCGATGTCGCCGGCTTCATCCCAGCTCAGGCGCACGCCGCCGGCCCCGGTGCCCTCGTCGACCAGGTCGAGCCGGAAGCGATCCGCGGTGGCCGGCCGCGCCGCCAGCGTGGCGGCAATCAGTGCCGGCGCGTCTCCCAGCGGTACCGCCGCGCCGTGGATGCCCGGCGGCGTGGCCCAGCGCGACAGCGGCTCCTTGAAGACCGTCAGCGCGCCGGCATAGAAGGCGATGAACAGCGCCATGCCGGCCACGATGCCGGTCCAGGTATGCAGGGATTTGTAGGTGCGGATCAGTTCACTGCGCATGGCGTCACGGTCGGGTCAGGGAGTACAGCAGGATGCCCAGCAGCGATGCGCCGCCGAGCCAGGCCCACGCATGCCGGCCGGTGGGGAAGAAATACACGCCGCCGGCCACGCCGAGCCATACCGGCGGCATCAGCCACATCGCCAGCTGGGTGCGCGTCGGCGGCGCGATGGACTGGCCCAGCCGGACGAACAGCGCGCTGGCCAGCAGCGCCAGCACGAAGCCGCAGGCGATGCCGGCCAGGGTCTGCGCCCACCACGTGGCGGGCGTGCGCTCGCGCGCGCTCATGGCCGTGCGCGCCGCCAGGCGCCCAGGTACGGCCACGCGACGAACAGCAGCATGGTCCACGTGCAGAACAGGAACACGGCGGCCAGCGGGCGCCATGCCTGCAGCATGGCCGCCAGGGCCGCCAGCAGCGCCAGCGATCCCGCCACGCGCGCCGGGCGGGCCGGCAAGGGCCTGGCAAGCCAGCTCTGGTGCGGCGAAGCGAGGTAGATGGCCAGCGTGCCGGCGGCCAGCAGCACGAAGCCGATGATGGCGGCGGTCACGGGGCCACCCATGCGAAGGAACGTGACACTGTTGAATCATGAACCATGCGTGCATCCCCATTAAACGCAAATCGTTCTCATTATCATTCAATTATATGGGTGTTTTGGCAAGAATGACAGGGGGTGTTCTTGGCATGGCCGCGCCTGAGTCTGCGCCGTGGTTGATGCCGTCAAGTTAAGCATTACCCGACACATTGAAAGCGCATGCATACACCCCAACGGCGAACGGCTGGTGGCATGCCGGCGCGCTTGAGATATGTGGCGCCTTCAACTGGCCAAACAGCACCAGCCTCAATGGGCCACCTGCCCTTCCAGCAGCCGCTCGAAGACTTCGCGGGTCACCGCCTTCGAATAGAAATAGCCCTGGATGTAGTCGCAGCCGATGGCGGCCAGGGCATCGCGCTGCGCGCCCGTCTCGACGCCTTCGGCAATGGCCTCGATGCCGAGCCGGTGCGCCAGGTCGACGATGGCTTCGGTGAGCGCCTTGTCGCCGCTGTCGCCGGGCAGGTTGTCGATGAACGACTTGTCGATCTTCAGGTAATCGATCTCGAAGCGCTTCAGGTAGGACAGCGCCGAAAAGCCGGTGCCGAAGTCGTCGATCGACACCTTTGCCCCGGCGGCATGCAGCGTGCCGAGGCACCGGTTCACCTGCTCGGCATCGTGGACCAGCACCCCTTCGGTGATTTCCACGGTAATGCTGTGGTGGGGCAAGTTCGCCTGGACCACGCGGTCGAGCCAGGACAGCGGGCCGCGCTGCTCGAATTGCGATGCGGATATGTTGACGCTCAGTTCGATCACGCGGCCGTACATCCGGTTCCACCGCAACACGCTGGCGATGGCTTCCTCCACCACCCATTCGCTGATCTCCCGGATCAGCCCCGCCTCTTCCGCCAGCGGGATGAACAGCGCCGGGCTGACCATGCCGCGTTCCGGATGGCGCCAGCGCAGCAGCGTCTCGGCCTTGCGGATATTGCCCGTGGCAACTTCGACGATGGGCTGGTAGTGCACGGCCAGCTCATGGCGGGCCAATGCCTCGCGCAAGTCGTTGGTCAGCAAGAAGTTCACATGCGCCCGCTCGTGCAGCTCCGGCATGAAATACTGGAATTGCCCGCGTCCGGCTTCCTTGGACAGCCTTACCGCGTGCTCGGCATGCCTGACGAGCTGGATGGCATCGCTGCCGTTTTCCGGATAGACGCTGATGCCCACGCTGGCGGACGCGTAGGCCACGCCGTCCGGGTCGAGGTGCAGCGGCGCCGCCACGGCCTCGATCACGGCCTGGGCCAGCGGCTCCGGATGCAACTGCCCCTCGACTTCGTGGATCACGAGCGCGAACGCATCGCCCCCGAGGCGGCCCATCGTCGCATCGTCGGGCAGGCAGCCGGCGATGCGCCCGGTCAGCTCGATCAGCGCCCGGTCGCCCTGGGCGGCGCCGAAGCTGTCGTTGATGTCGCGGAAGCGGTCGAAATCGAGCTGCAGCACGGCCAGCGCCTCGCCGGCGCCGTGCGCCTTGCGGATGTCCTGTTCGAGACGGTCGAGGAACAGCCGGCGGTTCGGCAGCCCGGTCAGCGCGTCGAAGTTGGTCTGGCGCCAGATCAGCTCGTCCTTTTGTTTCTGGGCACTGATGTCGTGGAACTGGATCACGTGGCGGAAGATGCCGCCGTCCGGCTGGCGGATCATGCGGATATCGACGCACATGGTGGTCTCGGTGCCGTTGGCATCGCGGTCCAGCACTTCGCCCTGCCACTGGCCATCGGCCACCAGGTGCTGCCACAGGTGCGCATAGAAGCCGCTGTCGTGCATGGCCGATTCGAACAGTCCCGGGCGCGTGCCACGGGCCGAGGCCAGCGACATGCCGGTTTGTGCCGTGAACGCGGGATTGACGTCGACGATGCGGTTGTCGGCATCGGTGACGACGATGGCTTCCGGGCTGGTCTGGTAGATCAGGTTCGCCATGCGCATCGACTCTTCCAGCGCGCGGCGCTCGGTCACGTCCTGCACCGTGCCGCGCAGCTTGACCACCCGGTCGCCGTCGAGCACGGGGCTGCACAGCATGCGCACCCAGGTGCGCGGACCCGACGTCTCGAACTCCAGTTCCAGGTCGAACGGCTCGCCGCGCGCGATGGCCGCCGCGCAGGCTTGCTCGGCCACTTTCCGGTCGCTCACCTTGCAGCAGCCCAGGAAGAGTTCCAGCGTCAGCGGCCGGGCCGTCACGGCCTGGCAGATGCGCGCCACCTCGTCGGTCCAGCGCAATTGTCCATCGGCCGGGTCGAGCTCCCAGGCGCCGATGCGGGCCAGCGCGCTCATTTCCTGGAGCAGCCTGTCCTGCTCGAACAGCAGGCGTTCGCGCTCGCGCCGCTCGGTGATGTCGCGCGCCACGCCCAGCACGCCGAGCACCGTGCCGTCGGCGTTCCGGATCGGGGTCTTGATGGTTTCGAACACGCGCTCGCCGGCCTGGCCCGGCAGCGCCACGTGGTCTTCCGCCGTGAGCGCGCGGCCGGCCAGCAGCGCGGCGATGTCGTCGCGCCGGAAGCGTTCCCCCGCCTGCGCGCCGAACAGCGCGACATCGTCCTTGCCGATGATCTCTTCCTTGGGCCGGTCGAGCAGTGCCGTCAATTGCCGGTTGCAGGCCTGGTAGATGCCTGCGGCATCCTTCAGCCAGATCAGGTCCGTGCTGCTCTCGATCAGCGTGCGCAATTGCGCCTTCTCGTACTCCAGTTCGCCGGTGCGGGTGCGCACCGCCTTGCGCACCGACACCAGCCACGCACCCAGCAGCAGGACCAGCCCGCCCAGCACGGCCAGCGCCTGCAGCAGCGGGCGCCCGTAGCTGGCGAAGCCCAGCGGGCGTCCCATCCATTTGTCGTGCAGGGCGGCGATATCGTCGGGGCTGATGCGGGCCATGCCGCCCTCGACCAGCGCCAGCGTCGCCGCGTCGCCCTTCCTGACCGCCCGGCGCACCTGCGTTTGCGCGACTTCGACCGTTTTCATGTACTCGTCATGCACGCCGAGCCGGAAGAAATCGTAGTTGGCTGCGTTGTCGTCCATGCACAGTAGCTTGACGCTGCGATCGGCAAGCCCGGCAAGCAGCGCCTGGTACGACATGGTCCGCACATCCACGCGGCGGCGTTGCAGCCGCTCCACGCAGGCATCGTCGACCTGCACCGTGACCGCGAATCCTTTCAGGCTGGCGAAATCATGGATGCCGGTGATGGCCCGGTGCGCATAGATCGACGTCGTCACGTCCGCATAGGGCGCGGAGAAATCCAGGTACGCGGTGCGCCCTTCGGTGTGGAAAATGGTGTCGGCCACGTCGACCCGGCCTTCGCGCAGCAGCCGCTGCACATCGGGCCAGTCGACCGGATGCAGTTCGACCTTTATGCCCGTCTGCTGCTCCCACAGGCGCCACAGGTCGACCGAATAGCCTTCCAGCTTGCCGTCGGCATTGCGGAAGGCAAACGGCGGGTAGTTCCGTTCCAGCACCACGCGCAGGGGCGCGGCGAAGGCCGCCGTGGACAGGCAGAGGCCGATCGCCAGCAGCACGCGGACGAGGAAGGAAACAGTGGCCATGCCAGCTTGGCGAAGCGTATGCACTTCATGTATGAACCGTCATTCATCTGGCCAGCGCAACAGCGCGCCGTCACCAGGGAATGCAACTGAAAGTAAACAAGAGAGTACCGCATTGCAGCCGGCAAGGACGCATCGCACGGACTTGTTGTCACTGCTTGCCCTGCCTCACATCCCCTGGCGTCCCTTCGCCGCGCATGGCGGGCTCCACGACCGGCGTCGCCTGGCTGACCGCGGTCGGAAGCGCGCAGTGCTCAGCCATGAAAAGCCCATCCGTGCTACGCTGTCGCCCGCGTTTTCCACTCATCCCGAACGGCCCTGCCCACAGCGGTGCAGGGTCATCGAACGACTCCAAGGATTTTCCCGTGCTGCCCATCGTAAACCTCGTCCTCGGCGCGTACCTGATCTGGCGGTACGTCTGGACCTTGCGCCTCGGCGTGGCCGGCAAGGCCGCGCTGGCGGCCCTGCTCATGGCGCTGATCGAACATCACTGGCTGGTCGCCCGCGTCTTCGGCGGCACCATCGCGTCGCCGGAAATCCCCCGGGCCGCGCTGATCGGCGTCAGCGTGGCGTATGGCACGCTGGCCACGACGGCGGCGCTGCTCCTGCTCCGCGACCTGGCCGGCCTGGCGGCGTGGCTGCCGTCGCGCGCGGCCGGGCGGGCCATCCTGGGCAACCGGGCGGCACCCCATGCCTTCCTGGTCGCCAGCCTGGTCCTGGCCAGCATCGGTGTGGCGCAGGCCATCAGGGTGCCGGCCGTCAAGCGGATGGACGTCGCGCTGGCCGGCCTGCCGGCGGAACTCGACGGCTACCAGGTCGCGCACCTGACCGACCTGCACCTGAGCCGCCTGTTGCAGGCGCCGTGGGCCGCGGCGACCGTCGCGGCCACCAATGCCGCGGGGGCGGACCTGATCGTCATTTCGGGCGACCTGGTCGACGGCACGCCCGCCGCGCGGGCCGCCGACGTGGCGCCACTGGCCGGCCTGTCGGCCAGGGACGGCGTGTACGCGGTGGCGGGCAACCATGAATACTATGCCGACTACGTGGCGTGGATGCGCAAGTTCGACGAACTCGGCATCGCCATGCTGGAGAACCGCCACGTGGTGATCCGCCAGGGCTTCGTGCTGGCCGGCGTTCCCGACCTGATGGCCGCCCGCCACGGGCAGCGCGTTCCCGACACCGCCGCCGCCCTGGCCGGCAAGCCGGCTGGCCTGCCCGTGGTGCTGCTCGATCACCGGCCGGCCAACGTGCTGCACAACCAGCCGCTGGGCGTCGACCTGCAACTGTCCGGCCACACCCATGGCGGGCACGCCGTCGGCCTGGACTGGATCATCGCGCGCTTCAACAGGGGTTTTGTATCCGGGCGCTATGCGGTGGGCCGGGGGATGCTCTACGTGAGCAATGGCGCCGGGCTGTGGCCGGGCTTCCCGATCCGGCTGGGCAGGCCTTCCGATATCACGCTGATCACGCTGCGGACCGCGAAACCGGCGAACTGCCGGCCGGGCGCGGGAAATCAATCCATTCGCCGCGTCAGTGCACCGGCCCGCGCGTGCGCGCCACGGCGCCGTGCCAGCCGAGCCAGAGCGCCATCCGGTGCGTTACCCAGTAGGCTTCCTCGAGCGACGTCCAGCCGGAAAGCGCCAGCGCGCTCCGGTAGCGGACCAGCACATGGCGTTGTTCCGCCTGCGAAGGGGAGCCTTCGCCGCGTTCCCTGATGAGCGCACACAGCTGCTGCGCCAGGGCCTGGCAAGTGGCGAAACGGGCGTGATAGGCGGTGCCGCAATATTGCAGCGCGATGGCGTGTTCGTCGAACGCGGCATCGGGCGCCGCTACCGCATCGTCGATCATGTCGAGCACGTCGTCCGGCACGGGGAAATCGGCCGGCACGATGCTGTCGATATCGATCTCGGATCGATCCGGCGGCGGAGTCTGGGTGTGTTTCATGGGCATGCTCCCGCAATGACCGGCGAGCCTCCGCGCACGTGCCGGTCCGGTTGATCATCGTGGCATCGTCCGTGGCGCCGCGCCTTGCCGGGCGAAGCGCCCACGGACATCCTTCTATGCTGCAAGCATGCAATGGTAATGTAATCGCAACACAAGTCGCGCCCGATTGGCGCCGGGCCGGCGGCCCTGCGCCGGCGCGCGGGATCAGCGGCCCGTGTTGCCGTTGCCCAGCATCCGGCGGATACGGCCGGCCAGCTGCTCCCGGCTGTACGGCTTCGAGAGCAGCTGCACGCCCGGGTCGAGCCGCCCGTCGTGGACGATGGCGTCCTGCGCATACCCCGAGGTGTACAGCACGGCCAGCCCCGGCAGGAGCGCCCTGGCATGGCGGACCATCTCGGGACTGCGCATCGCGCCGGGCATGATGACGTCGGTGAACAGCAGGTCGACCGGCGTGCCGCTCCGGATGAGTTCCAGCCCGGCCTCGGCGCAGCTTGCGCACACCACGTGATAGCCGAGGTCCTTCAGGATGCCCACCACGGTAGCCTGCACGTCGGGATCGTCCTCGACCACCAGGATGGTCTCGCTGCCCCCTTCGCAGCGCGGCGGCGCTGCCGGCGACACGGGCGCGCCGGCCTCCGTGCAGCGCGGGAAATACAGGCGCACGGCCGTGCCCTTGCCCGGCTCGCTGGCAATGCGGAAATGGCCACCGCTCTGCTGCACGAAGCCGTAGGCCATGCTCAGGCCGAGGCCGGTGCCCTCGCCCACCGGCTTGGTGGTGAAGAACGGCTCGCAGGCCTGCTCGAGGACTTCGCGCGTCATGCCGGTGCCCGTGTCCACCACCGCGAACATGACGTGCTCGCCCGCGATCGATCCGGCGTGGCTGGCCAGGTCGCCGTCGACCCGCGCCACGTTGGCGATTTCCACGGCGAGCGTGCCGCCGCCGGGCATGGCGTCGCGCGCATTGATGACGAGGTTCAGCAGCACGTTTTCCAGCTGGTCCTTGTCGACCGATACCGGCCATGGCGCCGTGCCGCACACCACCTGGAACGCGATTTCGTCGCCCACCGCCCGGCGCAGCAGTTCGTCCATGCTTTCCAGGACCAGGCGGGGATCGAGGACGGTGGGCTGCAGCGGCTGGCGCCGCGCGAACGCCAGCAGCTGCGCGGACAGCCGCCCGCCCCGCTCCACCGCGCGCAGCGCCGTGGCGATGCGCTGCCCGGCCGCCGCGTTGCCGCGGACATGCCCCTGCAGCAGTTGCAGGCTGCCCTGCAGCACCTGCAGGATATTGTTGAAATCGTGCGCCACGCCGCCCGTCAGCTTACCGATCGACTCCAGCTTTTGCGCCTGGCGGAGCGCCATCTCGGCGTGCTGCAGGGCCAGGCGCTGCTCCTTTTCCTGGGTGACGTCGCGCGCCACCGCATGGATGAACGACTCGTCCGGCACCGCCGTCCAGGATAGCCAGCGGTACGAGCCGTCGCGATGCCGGTAGCGATTCTCGAAGCGCATGGTCTTGATACCGTCGGCGAGGCGCCCGGACTCCGCCACGGTCGCCGCCACGTCGTCGGGATGCACCAGGTCGAGGAAGCGCTGGCCCAGCAGGTCCTGTTCGGTCCAGCCGAGCAGCTCCGTCCACGCCGGATTGACGGCGACGATGGTCGCATCGAAGCGGGCCACCAGCATCACGTCCGTGGACAGGCGCCACATGCGGTCACGGTCGGCCGTCCGGCGCGCCACTTCTTCTTCCAGCCCATGGTTGATGGTGGCGAGCGAATCGGCCAGGGACTTTTGCGCGTGCACATCGGTGCTGGTGCCGATCCAGCGCAGCTCGCCCGTCACCGGATCGTGCGCGGGCAGGGCCCGGGCGATGAACCAGCGGTAGGCGCCGCTGCCGCCATGGCGCAGGCGCAGTTCGTTGTCGTAGGCGGCGCCGGTCGCCGTGCACTCGCGCCAGGCGTCGAGCGCATGGCCAAGGTCGTCCGGATGCACGATGGCGGTCCAGCCGGTACCATGCAGCGCGTCCTCGCCCATGCCCGCATAGGCCAGGAACTCGTTATTGCACCAGGAAAGGCGGGCCGCGCCGTCCATCACCCACGCATGGTTCGGCATGGTCTCGGCCAGCTTGCGAAAATCCTGGCGGTGCCGTTCCTGGTCGTCGATGGCATCCCGGTACGCCTGGATATCCTGCGTGATGCCGTACCACTTGACGATGCTTCCCGCGCTGTCGCGGCGCGGCGTGGCGCGCGCGTGCATCCAGTGATGGCGGCCATCGGCCAGGCGGATGCGCGCCTGCACGTCGAAGGGCTGCCCTGCCAGCACGGCATGCGCCCAGGCATGCGCTGCCCTGGGCCGGTCGTCCGGATGCACGGCCAGCATCCAGTCGCCATCGCCGGCCTGCTGCCCGGTCCACTCCTGCCAGCGCGGCGGCAGCGGATCGACGATGCCTTGCGCGTCGGCGGTCCACTGCACATCGGGATTGAGTGCGACGGTGTGGCGGAAATGATCCTCGCTTTCGCGCAGGTCCAGTTCCACGCGGGCGCGCGCCACGGCTTCCCAGGTCTGGTCGGCCACGTCGCGCGCGAGCGCCGCGTCTTCGTCGCGCCACTGGCACGGCGCCGGCTGGTGCAGGTACAGGATCGCCGCGAAGCGCCCGTCGCGGATGATCGGCACCACCAGCAGCGCCTGCGTGCCGATGCTGGCATAGCCCGCCGCATACGGGGCGGAGCGGGCATCCGTGGCGATATCGTCCAGCCGCAGTACCTCGCCGCGGCGCAGCACGTCGATGATCGCCGGGCCGAAACTGGCCAGCGGCCGCTGTTCGCCGGCCAGGCTGGCCATGCCTGGCGCGGTCCAGTCGTCCTTGACGGACACGGTTTCGCCCGCCGCATCGATCTCGCCATAGCCGGCCCGCGCGACGCCCAGGTGCGTTCCCAGCAGCTCGCTGGCGGCGCGCATGATGTCGAAGGGGTCGGTCAGCTCGCGGAAACTGTGCGCGGTCGACAGCAGGAAGCTCTGGCGGCGCTGCGACAGGACTTTCTGGGTGGTCTCGGTGAACGTGACAAGGACGCCACCGACGTTGCCGGCGTCGTCCGGCACGGCGCTGTACGAATAGTTGAAGTAGCAGTCTTCGCTGTAGCCGAAGCGGTCGATGGTGAGCTTGAAGTCGTCGAAGCCGAACGATTTGCCCTCCCACACCTCTTGCCACATGGGGCCGATGACATGCCAGATCTCGTGCCATGTCTCCGGCGCGGCGCCACCCAGCGCGCCGGCATGCTTGGCGCCGAGGATCGGCAAGTAGGCATCGTTGTACAGCTGGACGAATTCGCGGCCCCAGGCGATGTACATCGGCAGCTGGCACTGCAGCAGGATCCTGACCGCGGTCTTCAGGCTGGCGGGCCAGGCGTGCACCGGTCCCAGCGGCGTGGCGCGCCAGTCAAGCTCGCGCATCTTCCTGGCCATCGGGCCGCGGTAGTCGAACAGGCCATCGTCGCCCTGCCGCGCATCGTCAAAGCCCGGATCCGGGAGCACTGCTATCGACATATCGGTAACGCCATCGCGGGTAAACATGACAATCGTTGTCTTGAAGACCGGATTGTATAGCAGGTGCCCCCGTCATCCGCGCGCGCCGCTCCCGTGCGGCAGACCGGCGCCCCGGCCCTGATGGTCAGGACGCCGGCGGCCCGGCATCCTTCAGCGGATCCGCGGCGACATCCACGTGGCGCAGCGCCCAGGTGTTCCGGCCGGCGGCCTTGGCTTCGTACAGGGCATCGTCGGCGATCTTGAGCAGCTTGTCGGGCGCGACCTTGCCGGTGCTGTACGCCACCCCGACCGTCGCCGTCACGTCCAGCATCATGCCGCCGCACGCGAACGGCTCACGGATGGCCGCGAGCAGCTTGTCCACGATCGGTGCGATGCGCGCCTGCGTGTCGATGGTCTCGAAGATGATGACGAATTCGTCGCCCGCCAGGCGCGCGATCGTGTCGACTTCGCGGACGCTCCGGCGCAGGCGGTCGGCGAACTCGCCGAGCACCCGGTCGCCGATGGCATGCCCGAACGTGTCGTTGATGTCCTTGAAGCGGTCGATATCGAGGAACGCCAGTACCAGCCCCTGGTGCTGGCGGCGGGCGCGCGCGATCGCCGCCGGGAGCTCCGCCTCGAACATGCGCCGGTTGTTCAATCCCGTCAGCACATCCGTCCGGCTCAGCAGGGCAAGCCGCTCCTCGGCGGCACGCCGCTGCTGCGACAGGCCGAAGAACGCCCGGCTGAGGCTGCCGATTTCGTCGGCCCGTGCCGAATCCAGCACGCCGATGTCCGCCGTGCCGGCGGCCAGCATGTCGACTTGCCGGTGCAGGCGCCTGAGCGGCCGGAGGAAACGGGACACCAGCCACAGGCCGGCGCCTGCGGCCAGCAACGTGACCGCTGCCGCCGACAGCCAGGCAGCATCCTCGCCTTGCTGCAATGGCGCGAAGGCTTCGGCCGCGGGATAGACGACCGTGAGCGTCCACCCGGTGCGCCGCAGGTGCGTGGCGGCGAGGAGCGCGCGCTGGCCTTCCTTGGTAATGCCCTCGGTCCACCCTTCGAACCCTGCCAGGGCTTGCCGCGTGGTGTCGGTGATGCCGCCCTCCTCGCGCCAGACATTGCGCAGCACGCGCGATGCATCGGGATGATAGAGGATGGTGCCCTGCTGGTCGATCAGGAAGAAATACGCCGACGAGCCGGGCCGGGATGCCAGGAACTGCCCCATGAAGCGGGCGTTGACGAGGCTGAGGGCGCCGCCGAGGACATAGGCGACCGAACCGTCCTCGCCGATCACCGGCTCGAGGAGCACGATGGTCGGCTTGCCCGTGAACGGGCTGCGATACGGCGGCGAGATCACGCCCTCGCGGGTAGCGATGGTTTCCCGGAACGTCCTGGCCTTCGCGGCGCCCCGGTCACCGGTGGCCCGCCGGTCGGCCAGGTTGGCGATCAGCGTCCCCGACGCATCGAGCACCACGACGTTGTCGAATTCGTCGCGCAGTACCGGATGCTGTTCCAGCAGCGACTGGAGGCCAGCGGGCCGCAGCCCGCCCTCCCTCGCGGCGCTTTCCGCCACGGCACGCAGCAGGGTGCGCCGGTCGCTGATCTGCTGGTCGAGCGCGGCCGCCGTGCTCGCGAGCAGCGCCGCCTGCTGGTTGCCGACGACGGCGCGCATCTGCTGGCGCATCGGATGCAGCACGGCCAGCGACGCCAGCACCGCCGACGCGAGCGCGAGCACGCCCACCAGGATGGCGATGCGCGACTTCAGCGTGCGGGGATACAGGACCATGGTGTGGCGGCGATCGGGTTGCGGAGTCAGGCTGCCACTGCCGCGGCGCTCGCACGGCTGCCGCCCGGGATCGAGCCCGACGGTGATGGCCTGGAAATACGGGAATCGGTATGGATCACGCCCTGCTCCGGAAATGTTCGCCGGAGGCGAAAGGGTCTCGGCATTAGCGGCCGGATGTTAATGCCGTTAAGTTAAGCGTTACCTGACACATTGAAAGCGCATGCAAGCACCCCAACGGCGAGGGGCTGGGGTCAGACCCGCCGGGTCTGACCCCGGAAGTTGCCCTTGGGGTCGGCCTAACTTCACGGCGTTACGGCCGGATGTTGGGTTTTGGGTTACTTTATTTACCCAGAAGAAATTTTAACGCGGAGACTGGATTAGCGCTACCAAAATGGGGCGGAGTGTTGCATGGATGAGCCACGCGCCGCGCTGGGCGGCATCGGGCGGCGCTCCACCTGCGATAACGGCTACGATGCGACACCATGATCGACTGCCCGCTGCGCATCCCGTGCGCACTCGGCGCGGTTCCTGCCGTTCTTCTTGGGGATGTACAGCGCGTGGTCGGCCCGGCGCAGCGCCACGCCGATGTCTTCGCCCTCGTGCGTGCCGGTGACACCGAACGATGCGGTGACGCGCAGGCCGGACGGCCAGGCGATATCGGCCATCGCGCCACGCAAGCGCTCGGCCAGCGCCAGCGTTTCATCGACGGAGGCGCCGCGGCGCAGCACCAGGAATTCTTCGCCACCCCAGCGAACCAGGCGGTCTTCCGCGCGCAGCCGGGCGCGCATTTCGTCGTCGAATACTCTTAGACTTACGAGCAGTTTGTTACCGCTGCTGACGCGATTCTGAAAGCGTCGTTGTTACGACTTCAGGAATAGCTACCACGCCTTCGCCGTTGCAGCTATGCAACCGGCAAACGAGAAATCGGAACGAACCCGGTATCCCAGCCAATTGCCGTGAGACAATTTCCCAGCATCGTGGCCGGGCGCCAGCATCGCGCGAGACGCAGCCGTGCATGTCACCCTCGTACCTCAACAAATTTATATTCGCGTGAGATGAAAAACTTAATCAGTCCGCTCCTTGCAATAGGGTTATCGTTTTCGATAGGTGCTTGCTCGCCGTCGAAGCCAGGGGCTGCAGATATTACACCATTTGTTATTGAAGAGCTTTCGTGCCCTTTATGGAAAGTGAGTGACGTTGTCAAAACGGATGGAATTCCGCGCGAAGGACAATATATTGTTGAGTTTAAAGGGAAACTGCGGGTAACCGTATCGGATCAGCAGTTTGATGAGTTTTTCGCAGCACCGACGCCCGAGACCGCTGAGCAACTGATGGCGTGTTCGAAATGGATCCCTCTCCTGCTTTTTGCCCAAAATGGTAAGCCTAGCCGCGCTAAGGAATACGATGTAAAGGGTACTGGCTCCCTAATCAAGTCCGAAAAAGGATGGCGCCTGCTGGACGGTCTGGACAATCTTGAATTTCAACCCGTTGACTCTGCAGGCGTCGTAGAACTGCGTCCAACTGGTGCAAAGGCACGAGGCGACACGCAACAGGGGGCGGGCGACCTTTCCCGCGCTGAAGAGTCGCCGGGTCAACCAGGGACGAAACCCTCTTTAGAGCCGTTTCAAACGAATGGCGGCGTACTCATCTTGTCAAAAAAGGACAGCATCTACGGAAACGTTATGCTTAATGATAAAGTTCTTTTAGAAGACGTAATGGATCTCGACATACTGGCGAAGTATAGTATCGGCAACACTGAGGTAGCAGTGCTGAGCATAGGCACGGGGGCTAATGGTACTTGCCCCGTAGCCTACTACTTCCTCACGATGAAAGGCGGCGAATCGGCGCTGTCGAGCTCGATCAGCTGCCATCATGAAGCGGAACTAAAAACCAGCCTAGTTGGACAAAAAATTCGCGCCTCCATATCGGCTACTGAAGGTAACGGGGAGGACAATTATGAGTTCGACTATCAGACCAATGTTCTGCAACTAAACGGCGAAGTGCAGAAATAAGCATGGAGTTTAAATCATGCACGCTAGCTCGGCGGGGGCGCACCAGATGGCTCAGCCAGGGCTGACCGGCGACAGCTGCACACTAGATCGGGCGCGAGATGCCTTTTCGCCAATACCGGAGTGTAGCGAAAACTGACGGAACGCCGCGACTAGGAGGTTTCACCCTACAGCGGGATTCTTGTAACGTTGCAGGGATGTCCATGACCAAGGGAGGTGCCGGGTACCCGTCCATGTATTCCTGGCGACACGGCACGCAACGTTGTGGCCGGAAGGAGAATTGATGCACCACAGCATCGGATATTGATTGACCTCAATTCCGAACGACCGGATACTTGATCGAGCGAAGCAAATCAAGGCAGCAGATATGAGTGAATTCCGGCCCACGCTCGAGACCAAGCGCAAATTCTCGTTAAATTGGGGCTACCTCGGGGCCATCGCCAGCGGACGCTCGGCAATCGACCTCGGCGCGCTTGCCCTGCGCAACCTGCACGATGCGCGCGAATTCGTGCGCGAATACGGCTACGACCTGGACCAGCCGGCCGCGCGAGAAATCATCCGCAACGGCCACCGCGAGGCGGTCGATTTCATCATCGGCACGTTCCTGCAGCCGGGCCAGGAAAAGCTCATTCCGCGCGAAGTGCTGGAGCCCGGTGATCCGGTCCAGCTGCTGGTCTACGCGTCCCACCAGGCGCAGCAACATAGCGAGCAGCGCATGTGGTCCTGTGCCATCCTCAAGGTGATGCATGCGATTTTCTACATCGACAACAACCTGGAGCTGAGGCACTTCAATACGATCCGCGACCAGGTGTTCGCCACGCTCGACGAAGTCATCCACGAAGACGACGAGGGACAATTTTTCCTGTCCAACGGCGAGCTGTGCCTACCCCTGCACCACCACGAACGCAAGCGCAACAAGGGGCGCAACAGCATCCTGCTCAAGCTGCTGCAAAAGGCGGCTTATCTCGCGCAGGACATTTACGACCACCTGGGCGTGCGCCTCGTCTTCGGCACCCGCTTCGAATGCCTGCTGGCGCTGGAGACGCTGCAGCGCGCGCACATCCTGTCCATTACCAATATTGAACCCAATCGCACCCGCAATACCTTGCTCGACCTGGAAGCGGCCAAGGAAATCTTCGTGAAATACCGCTGCATGCTGGAGCGTAGCCACGAGTATCCGGCCGAGCTGCTGCAAAAGATGGACGCGGAGCTCCTGGCCGTCGCCAAGCGCCAGACGCGCGCCGACAATCCCCACAGCGGGGCCGATTTCAGCAGCATCCAGGTCACGGTGCGCAAGATGATCCATCTGCAGGCCGGGCAAGGCTATCCTGAAACGGCGGGCCAGGACTATGACGTCGGCTTTTTCTTCGACTATGAACTGCAGTTGATGGACAAGGAAAGCCACCGGCGCAGCATGACCGGGCCGTCCAGCCACGACGCGTACAAGCGCCGCCAGGTCGAGACAGCGCGCCTGCGCGTTCTCGGGCGTGACCTGAGCGACTGGATCGCTGCGCACTCCAGCCCGGTATCGGACCAGATGCCTGAGCCGCTGGCGGCGCTATCTTCCGCCGCCTGACCCGATCGAGGCCGCGCCCTGGCACTTCGATTTTGCGAATCCGCCGCACTTGCGCAGTGGGCCGTCAGGGGCCGGCGGATGGTTGTCGAGTGGGACGAAGGGAATAAACCGTTGGCAAAACGCCAGGCCGCTTGGCGTCGATAGACGGGCTGATCGCGGGCTTTCGCCAATGGCCGGTTTCGTCCCGAAGCAGACCCTTTGCCTTTAGACTCGGACTCGCCAACATAGTACTTGGTAGAAGTTCAAATGGGACTGTGTCTTTAGCTCGCCATGTCAGGCCGCAGCTAACCCAGTCTATAAATAATCGAAGTACCGTGTCCACCAGGTGAGGCCAGTCTCAAATGGCTCGTTGATCCCGTCATATAGCTCATCAAGCTCACTTGACGGAACGTAAACGAAGCCATTCTTGTCGAGGACTTCAAAAATTCGGCTCACGTCATATTCTGTCCACCGGTCCCCAAATACGGTGAAGAGCCTTGAGAACCATGAGAACCTTAAGCAAAAATCATATGATAAAACCAATGTCTTGTCGGGCGAAGGCAGTTGCTTCAATACACCTAGATCCGCAAAAAAAGACGCGTCCTGTACTTGGTCATCCAGCCGAGTAGGAACGCCAAGTACACGGTCGACTTCCATTTTCAGGCTTCTAATCTCGTCAATGGATTGATCCCAATTCGCGCCAGGGGGAAACTCCCAAGCGCCGAGGACATCGCATGATTTTAGGAGTTTATGCAATTCACTGTTCATGAAAATTTCTCAACCTGAGGACACGTATAATTTATGTAGAGTTAGTGAAGGTCCGCTCCTGGCCCAGGCTGTGTAAAAACGCCGGCAGTGTAAACGAAACCAGTTCGGTAAACGTTGGGTGAGTATCTCATCAACCGGGGTGCAAGATGAAGCGTTTCATCGAAGGCGAAGACCGAGGACAGGGGACGTTGCTGCCTGAGCTGCTGGACGACTACGTGGCCGAGAACAATCCGGTTCGCGTGGTCGATGTATTTGTAGAAGAACTCGACTTGGGAAAACTCGGCTTCGGGCGTGTGCAGCCGGCCAGGACCGGACGACCGTCCTACCATCCAGCAGTACTGCTCAAGCTCTACATCTACGGCTACCTCAACCGCATTCAGTCGAGCCGGCGGCTCGAGCGTGAAGCGCAGCGTAATGTGGAACTGATGTGGCTGACGGGGCGGCTGACGCCGGACTTCAAAACGATTGCCAACTTCCGAAAGGACAACGGCAAGGCGATTCGCAATGTCTGCCGGCAGTTCATCGTACTGTGCCAGCAACTGGACCTGTTCGCCGATGCAATGGTCGCAATTGACGGCAGCAAGTTCAAGGCAGTCAACAGCAGTGATCGCAATTTCACGCAGGCCAAGCTCAAGCGCAGGATGGAAGAGATCGAGGCCAACATCGGTCGTTACCTGGCAGACCTGGACACGGCTGACAGGCAAGAACCGGCGACGAAACAAGCGCGCAGCACCCGGCTGAACGATAGAATCGCGGCGATGAAGTCGCAGATGGCTGTCCTTAAGGAAATCGAAGCGAAGCTGGAAGCGACTGGCGAAACGCAGATCTCGCTGACCGATCCGGATGCCCGTTCAATGATGACGCGAGGCTCGGGCATCGTCGGGTACAACGTCCAGACCGCGGTCGACGCCAAGCACCACCTGATCGTCGAGCACGAGGTAACCAATATCGGCAGCGACCGCGATCAACTGTCAGGGATGGCCAAGAAGGCCCGCACTGCAATCGGGACCAACACGCTAACTGCGATCGCTGATCGCGGCTACTTCAAAGGCGAGGAAGTCCTGGCATGCAGCCAAGCCGGCATCACTGCAGTAGTGCCAGCGACAAAGACGTCCAATGCCAAGGCCGACGGGCGATTCGACAAAGCCGATTTCGTCTACGATCGGGAGAAGAACGAGTACCGCTGCCCAGCTGGCCAATCCCTGATCTGGCGATTTTCCGGCGTTGAAAAGGGCATGACGCTTCATCGCTACTGGAGCTCGAACTGTAAGGCTTGCCCGCTCAAGGATAAGTGCACGCCGAGCCAGGAGCGCCGGGTGACGCGCTGGGAACACCAGGACGTGCTTGACGACATGCAGGAGCGTCTTGAACAAAATCCGGACGCCATGCGAATCCGGCGTTGCTCGGTCGAGCATCCCTTCGGGACGATCAAGTCATGGATGGGCGCCACGCATTTCCTGACAAAAGGACTTGAGCGTGTGAAGGCCGAGATGAGCCTGCACGTGCTCGCCTATAACTTGAAGCGCTTGATGACGTTACTTGGTGTCGATGGCATGATCGAAGCAGTCAGGGCATATGCCCTTTTACAGGCATTACAACGTGCGTTTGCAGCGGTTATCCTACTGGTCCAGTCGCCGAGCTCGAAAGATGGGAACAGCTCACGTAGCGCCCCATCAAACCGCAGAAATGCAGTGGCCGGGTGCAAACTGATCACCTCTATCCATTTCTGAGTTTTTACACAGCCTGGGCCGATAGCGGAATTCATTGCGACAAGTGTAACTCAGCAAGAAGCGGTGGGCCTTGCTACCTTACGCCGGTAATCGCAGCAATTTCCAAAACGTCGCGTCTATTTAGAAAATTACACCACCGGCAACTGCTATCGTCCGGTCCAGCCTGGCGCCACGCTGCCGCCCGGGCGCACGCCCGATCCTCCGGAGTGCTGCTGGCGTCGTCAACGTGCCGGCGATTGAGTCGGGCACTGGTACGCACCCCGGGGTGACGCCCGACATGTTGGTGAGGGAACTCGTACAGCGTTGGCTGGCAGACAATACCGGCCGATCGTCCTGGCGCGAGGAAAGCCGGGCAACGCGAGGCTTTCAATGGAAAGATGTTTTTCTTCCTGAAGGGACATGCCAAAGTCTTTTGGTGGGCCGTGACGGGCTGTGCCTTCCACGGCTTTTGGTATGTCAACACAGCATCGGCTCCGACAAGCACCGTTGCGTTGGGTTCATCCAGCGAATTCTGATCTGGAACACTAGAGCTTCCCGAACATGTAGGTCCACCGATGTCCGGTGCGCCGCTCGAGCTCCAGCAGGAACTCAGGTGACAGGTCCGGCCATTCCCAGAACTGCAGGCCCAGCGTGCCGAACAGGAGATCGTCGTGTTCCCACGCCGTCACCGGCGCGTCCTGGCCACATTGCATGCACGCCAGTTCGCCCTCGCCTCCTTTCAGCCATACGTCGGCAGCCGCATAGAACCGGTGGATATCGTGCTCCGCTGCGCAGTGGGGGCAACGCGCGGGGCCGTAGTCGCCCTGGCCATTGAAGAAGGCATTCCGCGTCGTCGACAGTTCCATGCCGTTGGGGTTGTATTTCAGGAAATCGGCATAATCGGCTTCCCGCTCGCTCTCGGGAATGCCCCCGCAAGCCCGCCTGTAATGCGGCCCGGGAGGATAACCGGGCTTGTAGCAGCAGTCGGTCAACCGGTGCTGGATGATCTCCTGCTCGACCAGCCAGGCGACGATGCATTCGCCAAGGCGCTTCGCCTTCTCCGTATCGGATGTCGCTCGGTCCATGACGCTTTGCGTGTGGGTGCCCATCTGATGTGCTCTCCTGTTCCCGGGGTTCGACCTCTTCCATGATCTACGCCACGGCCGGGCAAGTCAACGCTCGTCCGGGCAGCTTCGCATCAGGATCACAAAGGCCGCACGTCGTACGAGCGTCCTTTCGCCGCGTCGAATGCCACCGTGTACGGCACTGGCCAGGGCAGCGAGAGAGGTAGCGCGATCGCGGGGCACCGCGCTGCGCGGGCGCCGACAGTGGCCAATGTCCGGTCAGGCTTGATGCCGGGCAGCCGCCCAAGCACCTGCCATATACTCCGCGGTGCTGTAGGCGCGGTCAACGTGCCGACGATCAAAGCGGGTGCTGGCGAAGACAGCAAGAGAGGTCGCACGACAGAAGAGTACTGATATGGGAGATAGCATGCCCGGAAAGACCGCCACCCCTGCACGGATGAGCAATTGCCCTCGCTGTCGCTCGAGGCCGTCTGCTGGGCGTGCGGTCGTATCGACAATTTCCCGACATCTGGCCGGCCATTTGACCATACGATTATCAGGATGAGTATCTCCACACGCCATATTCAGATCGAAAGGCTCACGGCAAATGATTATCCAGGCGGCATCCATCCAGTTCCAGCACATCCCGGGAGACAAGCAAGCCAACTTGACATTGATAGCGGATTTTGCCGCGCAAGCGGCATCCCGAAAGGTACAGCTCGCGGTCTTTCCCGAAATGTGCATCACCGGGTACTGGCATGTCATCGGCATGCCGCGCGACAGCATCGAACAGCTGGCCGAAGAAGTTCCGGATGGGCCGAGTACCCGGCACCTGCTGGCACTTGCCAGGCAACACCATATGGTCATCGGGGCCGGGCTCATCGAAAATGATCGGGGAACACTGTACAACAGCTATGTCGTGGCGGAGCCTGACGGAAGCTGGCACGTGCACAGGAAACTCCATGCGTTCGAAAGCGAACACATCGCTTCCGGCGACCGTTACACGGTGTTCGACTCGACGCTGGGTTGCAAACTGGGCATCCTGATCTGTTGGGATAACAATCTGGTCGAGAACGCGCGCATGACGGCTCTGCTGGGCGCAGACATCCTGCTCGCGCCGCACCAGACAGGCGGCACCGCATCCAGGAGCCCGCATGCGATGGGCGTGATCGATCCAGCCCTGTGGCGCAACCGCAAGAACGATCCGGGAGCAATCGAGGCCGAGTTTCGCGGTGACAAGGGGCGCGGCTGGCTGATGCGCTGGCTGCCCGCGAGGGCGCACGACAACGGCATGTTCCTGGTATTTTCCAACGGCGTCGGCGAGGATCATGGCGAAGTCCGCACGGGCAACGCGATGCTGATCGACTGCTATGGGCGCATCATCAACGAAACATGGAAGGCCGGCGACGAAATGGTTTGCGGCCAGCTTGACCTGTCGCTGCTCGACCGCTGCACGGGCCGCAGATGGATACGTGGCCGCCGGCCTGCGCTCTACAGCCGGATCGGCGAAGCGACCGGTAACGAGCTCGACGCCATTGCTGCACGGTTTTCCGAAGCGCCTACTTCACCCTGAACCGATACCCCCTTGCCTGCGGAGGCTTCGCTTTTCGGCTTATTACCGCCATTTACCGAACTCGGCCGTTCAGTGAACGGCCGATCCCGCACGATTGCCGACATCTGATTACAATTGTTGACAGACTTAAAAGAGGCTGGACGGCATACTGGCGCTTTTTCCGCTGCACAGCATGCGCATCCGTCCTTATACCGAAGGAGAGCAAGGCGCTCTTCTCGCCATCTTTCAATCGTCCGTCCATGGCCTGGCCAGCCGTGACTATACGGCCGAGCAGATCGCGGCCTGGGCTCCCCGTGTACTCGATGCCGAATCCCGGCGGTCGTGGGATCGCCGGATCGACGCCAATCGTCCGTGGGCAGTCGAGATCGATGGCCGGCCGGTGGCCTTCGCCGACTTGCAGCACACGGGTTATATCGACCAGTTTTTCGTGGCACCGGATTTTGCCGGAAAAGGCGTTGGGACTGCCCTGATGCGCCACCTGCTCGATATTGCGTCGGCTCGCCGGCTGCCAGCACTGTTCTCCTGCGTCAGCCTGACTGCGCAGCCGTTCTTTGCCCGTTTCGGCTTTCTGATAGAGGAACAGCGGACTCCAGTCGTGAGAGGCGTAGCGCTGCGCAATGCCGTCATGCGCAAGACACTGGCTGAGTAGGCCCCATGGAACGCCCTCAGAGCATAACGCTCACGACATTCGGCAGCCGCCCTGGAGGCGTCTTTTTACCTTCGGCACGGATGCGATCCCGCGATCGATGCGGCGCACGGACGCCATAAAGCGGATACCTTGCGCGCCAAAAGCATGCCGGCTGGCGCAAGCGGAGCGGAATGCCGATAAAAACGAAAGCATCTTATGAGCAAACAAAATCGCCTGCCCGTGAACCTCGATCCCGGTATCGCGGCCTACCTCGCGAGCCACTTCGCTGGCGAGGAAACCCGCTTCTACTACCCTGTCAAGATCGGCAGCACGCGCGCGGAAGCCGACAGGGGCGCACAGCTTGTCCTGTCAGGCGTGAAAACAGCCACGTCGTCGGCCGCGTGGCACTATGCCGATGGCGACGTACCCTTCGTGGGCGCACTCAGTGCGCTCATCGATGGCGATGGAAGACCGCTGGCAATCCTCGAGACGAAGCGCATCGCCGTCACGGCGTTCGGCGACATTGGCAAGGCGTTCGCATTCGACTATGGCGAGGGCGATCGTTCGCTGGACTGGTTCCGCTCCCACATCGGCGCATGGTACAGGCTGGACGCAGCTTCCCATGGCGTGGAATTCGATGACAGGACGGAGTTGATTTGTGAATGGTTCGAAGTGCACCGTCCATGACGATAGTTCTTGCACTTCCCATTTCCCATTTCCCATTTCCCGCACCGGTCCACCGCAATGGCAGCATGACGCAAACAAATGCCGCATGCCCAGTCGACGCACCGGGTTGGTTGACCGGTGGCCAGGCAGATGTCGCACTTCCGTGCACGGCCTGGATCTTATTTTCACATGTGATGGTAATTTTCCGGCGCTCCAGGATAGCGCTGGCTGAATGCAAGGATAAGGAATGCCTGTCGATAAAGTAAATGAAAACGATCTGCCGCGTCTTTTCGATGTCTGGGAACAATCCGTGCGTGCAACGCATGATTTCCTCAGCGAAGAGGGTATCCGCGATCTGATACCCCTGGTACGTCGGATTCTGCAAACGTTCGCGCCGCTGTACTGCCTGCGCGATACCGCAAACCAGCCATTCGCGTTTATCGGTGTAGCGGACGGCAATATCGAGATGCTGTTCGTGCATCCCGCGCATCGCGGCGGCGGCGCAGGGCGCACATTGATTCATTTCGCCGTCAGCCATCTGAACGCAACAAAGGTGGATGTCAACGAACAGAATCACCAGGCCGTCGGGTTCTACGCAAGGATGGGCTTCCGGATGGTCGGGCGCTCCGAGAAGGATCCCTTCGGGCAGCCGTATCCGCTATTGCACCTTGCACTGCCGGGAAAATAGCTTCAGTGGGCGGCAGCAGTACGAAAGATGACTCGACTTCCCGGGGTGCTCAATGGGAGGAACAGAGCCACGATCTTCCTCGGGCGCCACCCAGTAGATTTCGCCACGCAGGATCTGTCGATTGCCGTGCAAAGTAGAGTTGTCAGCCATGGCGCGATCATAGTGCAAGTGCGGTCCCGGCTGCCAGTCACGCGGAGACCCCGACGACACGCTCCACCGCCGAAGCCGACCGCCCATGCCGGATCAGCGAGACCGCGATCGTCGCAACCACGGCAGGCACGGCGATCGCGGCGAAGTTCTGCTGCAGCGGCAGCGCCATGCCGACCAGCGTGCCGATCACGATCGGTGCGAGGATGGCGCCGCTGCGCCCGACGCCGGAGGCCCAGCCGATGCCGGTAGCCCGCACCGCCGCCGGGTAGAACTGGCCCGCATACGCATAGGTGACGATCTGCGTACCGATGGTCGACGCGCCGGCCAGCCCGACCAGCAGGAACAGCACGGGCGTGGATACCGGGTAGCCCAGCAACGTGATCGACACGGCTGCCAGCGCATACATCCCCATCAGCACGTACTTGATATGGCAGCGGTCGGCCAGCCAGCCGCCGCCGACCGCGCCGATCACGGCGCCGAAGTTCAGCACCAGCATGAAGGTCAACGCCGAGCCGAGGCTGTAGCCGGCGCCCGCCATCAGCTTCGTCAGCCACGAGCTCAGCGCGTACACCATGAACAGGCACATGAAAAAGGCGATCCAGAACATCACGGTGGAAAAGCCGCGGCCATCCCTGAACAGCTGGCTGATCGGCGTGCCCGCCGCGGCACCATCGGAAGCCAGCGCATACGAGTCGCCCTGCTGCGGCACGAACGACGGCTCCAGCCGGCGCGCGATCTCCTGCACTTCGGCGATGCGGCCCTGGCGGACCAGGAACGCCATCGATTCCGGCAGCGCCTTCAGCACGAAGGGAATCAGGACGACGGGCACTCCGGCGGCCAGGAACACGGATTGCCAGCCCCACGCTTCCAGCATGCCCTTGCCCAGCAAGGCCGCCAGCATGCCACCCACCGCGTAGCCGGAGAACATCAGCGTGACGAGCGTCGCGCGGATTTTCTTCGGCGAGTACTCGGTCATCTGCGCCACCACGTTCGGCATCACGCCGCCGATGCCGAGGCCGGCCAGGAAACGCATCGCGCTGAACACGTACGGATCGTTCGTCAGGCCCGCTGCTGCCGTGAACACGGAAAACAGCGCCAGGCAGATGGCGATGGCGGCGCGGCGGCCGATCCGGTCGGCGATAGTGCCGAGGAAGATGGCGCCGAACATCATGCCGAACAGTGCCGAGCTGACCATGAAGCCGGCGCTTTGCGCCGTCACGCCCATGTCCTTCATGATCGACGGGAGCGCGATGCCGGCCACCGCCAGGTCGTAGCCGTCGCAGATGATGATGATGGCGCACCACGCCAGGATGCCGCCGTGGTAGCGGTTGAAGCGGGCCTTGTCCGCCAGTTGCTGAAGGTCGATTTGCCGCATGATTCGTGTCTCCTCTGATGTTTGGATAGTCGTCGTTCTGAATCGCTGTATGGGCGTTGTTTGGAGGCTGGTGCGCTTCTCCTTATTCGCGGGTCAGGAGGAGATGCGCGGCGATGCCGATCGCGATGCCCCAGAACGCGGCGCCCAGGCCGAGGAACGTCATGCCCGAAGCGGTGGCGACGAACGTGACCAGGCCCGCGTCGCGGTCGCGCGCGGCCATCATGGCGCCGGCATTCGCGGCGATCGGCCCCAGCAGGGCGAGCCCCGCGACGGTGGCGACCAGTTCCTTCGGCAGCGCCGCGAACAGCGTGACGATCGACCCGGCGCACAATCCCGCCAGCAGGTAGAACACGCCGTTTGCCACCCCGGCGATGTAGCGCTTGCGCGGGTCTTCGTGCGCATCGGGGCCGGTGCACATCGCCGCCGTGATCGCGGCGATGGCGATCGTGATGCCGCCCGTAGCGGCGACCAGCAGGGAAACCACGCTGTTGGCCACCATCACCGGCCTGGCGGGCAAGTCATAGCCGGAAGTCTTCAGCAGCGCCATGCCGGGCAGGTATTGCCCCGTCAGCGTGACGAGGACCAGCGGCAGCGCGAGGCTGAAGGTGCCGCCCAGCGACCATTCCGGTGCGACCAGCACCGGCACGACGAGCGCCAGGCCGACGTGGCTGAAGTCCGCCCGGCCCGCCGCGAGCGCCAGGGCCACGCCAACCGCCAACACGGCGACCACGGTATAGCGGGGCAGCATGCGCCGGCACAGCAGGTAAGCTGCGATCATGCCGATCGCCACGACCGGCAGGCTGCCCACGCTGCGGAATGCACTCAGTCCAAACGGCAGCAGGATGCCGGCCATCATGCCGGCCGCCACGCCGTGCGGAATATGGCGCATGATGCGGTCGACGCTGCCGGTCAATCCGAGCAGCAGCAGGATCGCGGCCGCCGTGATGTACGCTCCGATCGCCTCGGCCACGGAAAGCGCCGGGAACAGCGTGATCAGCAGGGCCGTGCCGGGCGCCGACCAGGCGGTGATGACAGGCACCCGGTAGCGGAGGCTGAGGAAGATGCCGGTCACGCCGGCACCGATCGAGATGCCCCACACCCACGAGGCAAACGTGGCGGCATCCACCTGCGCGGCCTGGGCCGCCTGGTAGAAGATCGCCAGCGGGCCGGCGAACGACACCAGCACCGCGAGGAAGCCCGCCACGATCGCCGGCAGCGGCAGCGCGCGCGCCGCCACGCCGGCCGGGGCGTCCGGCCGAACCGTCTCGCTCATGGTGGCCTCAGGAGTGAAGGAAGGACTGGATTTCCCGCGTGAAGACGGCGGGTACTTCGATGCTCGACAGGTGCGATGCCGGCAGCGTGACGAGCCTGGCGTCGCGGATGCGCGTGCACAGCGCGACGCCCTCGGCGACGGTAGTCACCGGATCGGCTTCGCCGGCGATCACCAGCACCGGTGCCGTGATGGCGCGGATGTCGTCGCCCAGGTCGGCGTCGGCCAGCGCATCGCAGCAGGCCGCATATCCTTCCGGCGATTGGCTGCGCAAGGTGCGCTGCAGCGGCTCGATGGTGGCGCGGTCTTCCGCCGCGAACGCCGGCGTGAACCAGCGCGCGGGCGAGGTGGAGGCGATCGTCGCCAGGCCATCCTCGCGCACCGTTTCGGCGCGGCTGCGCCAGCCTGCCGCCGTGCCGATGCGCGCCGCCGTGTTGGCCAGCACCAGCCGGTTCACGCGGTGCGGCGCATAGAGCCCCAGGCATTGCGCGACCAGCCCGCCCATCGACAGGCCGACCACGTGGGCACTGCTGATGGCCAGGTGATCCAGCAAGCCCAGCGCGTCGTTGGCCAGCAACTCCAGGCTGTACGGGCCCGGCGGCGCGGCGGATGCGCCATGGCCGCGCGTGTCGTAGCGCACCACGTAGAAACAGCGCGACAGCGCATCGACCTGCGCATCCCACATCGTGTGGTCGGTGCCCAGCGAATTGCACATCAGTACGGCGGGATTGCGCGGGTCGCCGTCGGTCCGGTAGCGGCAGGCCGCGCCGTTGAGTTCAATGGTGTTCATCCCTGGTCCCCGCCGCCTACCGGCAGCACGCTGCCCGTGATATAAGACGCTTCCTCGGAGGCCAGGAACAGGATGGCGCCTACCTGCTCGTCGATGGTGCCGTAGCGGTGCATCGGGCTGCTGGCGAGGGTCTGGTCGACGATGCCCTGGTACCACGCCTGCTCCTGCGCGCTGAGCGGGGCCGGATTGCGCGGCACCACGCGCGGCGGTGCCGCCGTGCCGCCGGTGGCCACCGCGTTGACGCGGATGCCATCTTGCGCATGTTCCAGCGCCAGGCTGGCGGTCAGCGCGTTGACGCCGCCCTTGGCCGCCGAATAGGGAATCCGGTAGATGCCGCGCGTGGCGATCGACGAGATGTTGACGATGGCGCCGCCGCGCTGTTCGATCATGGCCGGCAGCACGGCCCGGCAGCACCACAGCGTGGGGAACAGCGAGCGCCGGATCTCCGCCTCGATCTGTTCTTCGGCGTATTCCTGGTAGGGCTTGGCCCAGATGGTGCCGCCGACATTGTTGATCAACACATCGACACGGCCAAAGTCCGCCAGCGCCTGGTCGACCACGGCCACCGCGCCCGCATAGGTTTCCAGGTCCGACCGCACGACCGATACCTGCGCCCCGAGCTCGGCGCACTCGGCGGCCACCTCCGTCACCAGCCCGGCGCGGTCGGCCAGCACCAGTTGCGCTCCCTCGCGCGCGGCGGCCAGCGCCACGCCGCGGCCAATCCCTTGCGCGGCCCCGGTCACGATCACGACCTTGCCGCGGAAACGTTCACGCGGCGTCTTTGCTTGATCCGTCATCTCATGCTCCTGTCGACGAGAATTTCTCGTAGTGGAAACTGGCGGGGGCGACACCCGTCTCGGCAAACCAGCCGCGCACGGCGTCCACCATCGGCACCGGGCCGCACAGGTAGACGTCGACATCGCCGCCGTTCATCCAGCCCGGCTCCACGTGCGCCGTGGCGTAGCCCTTGCGCCGGTGCTGGCTGTCCGCCGCCGCCACGGTCGTCACGTAAGTAAAATCCGGATGCGCCGCGGCGATGCGGTCCAGCTGTTCCAGCCCGACCAGGTCGTGGTCGTTGGTCACCGCGTAGACCAGCCGCACAGGCTGCGCGAAGCCCCTGGCCGCCAGCACGTCGAGCATCGACAGGAACGGTGCGATGCCCGTACCGCCGGCCAGCAGCAGCACGGGCCGCGCGACCGGCCGCAGGTAGAAGCTGCCATACGATCCCGTAAAGGTGATGGCCTGGCCCGGCGCCGCCTCGTTCGACAGGAAGCCGCTCATCCGGCCGCCCGGCACGTTGCGCACCACGAAGCGCGCCCGCGTGGCGCCGGGCGGAGAACTGAACGAGTACGAGCGGGTCAGCGTGGTACCCGGAATGGCGACATTGACGTACTGGCCCGGCAGGAAATCCGGCCCGGCGCCGTCGAGATCGATGGCGAACGTGATCGTCGACGCCGACAGGTGATCGACGGCGGCGATCCTGCCGGTGAAGGTGTGGGCCCCGGACTTGCACGACTCCGACGTGGCGGGAATCTTCACGACACAGTCGGAGGTCGGCTTGCACTGGCAGGCGAGGATGAATCCCCTGGCGGCATCCTCCGCCTCCAGCGCATCCTCGATGTAGCTCGACTCGGGCATGTCGTAGCTGCCCGACTCGCAGAAACCGCGGCAGGTGCCGCATGCGCCGTCGCGGCAGTCCAGCGGAATGTTGACCTTCTGGCGATAGGCCGCGTCGGCCAGTTTCTCGTTGTCGTTGCAGGTGATGAAGCGGGTGATCCCGTCTTCGAACTGCAGGGCGATGCGATGGGTGTTCATCATCTGTCTCCTGGTGGCTTCGTGATCGACTAGATGTGATACACGTCGATGACCTGGTTGATGTAGTCGTTCTTCAGCACGACATATTTGTCGAGGATGCGCGGCCGGTCGCCGCCGAAATCGATCACGTAGCGCGACATGCCGAAGTACGCGAAGTCGGTCTTGTAGCGGTGGCTCAGCGTGTTCCAGTTGAAGCGCACCGTGACGCGTTTCCCCTCCTCGCCTTCCTGCGCCACCACTTCGATGTTGGCGATGTTGTGGCTGGTGCGCGTATCGGGAATCGTCGCGCTCGAACGTTCCGTCTTGATGCGGAACACCCGGTCTTCCAGCCCCTGGCGGGTCGGGTAGTAGATCAGCGAGATCTCGCGCTGCGGATCCGTCACCAGCGTGCCGTCGTCGTCCCAGGACGGCATCCAGAACCGCGCATCCGGGTGATAGCATTCGAGCCAGTCGTCCCACTGCTCGTCGTCCAGCAGGCGCGCTTCGCGGTACAGGAAGGCGGCGATGGTGTCGATCGTCACGGTGCTCATGGCTGGACCTCCTTCGGAGCGTCTTGCATTACAGCTTTCCGCATCACGTCCAGCCAGTAGCGGTGCTGCACCGTGTACAGCCCTTCATCCTCGGTACGCACGCCGGACATCACCGGCTGCAGGCCGATCTCGCTGGCCGCTTCGTCCGGCCCCTTGATCCAGTGCGTGGCGCCGCGGCACATGTCGTTCCATGCCATCGCCGTGCCGGCATAGCCGGCCTGGCAGGCGCGGAACTCTTCCAGGTCGTCCGGCGTGGCCATGCCGCTGACGTTGAAGAAGTCCTCGTACTGGCGGATGCGGCGGGCCCGCGCTTCGTCCGGTTCGCCCTTCGGCGCGATGCAGTAGATCGTCACCTCGGTCTTGTCGACCGAGATCGGGCGCAGCAGGCGGATCTGCGACCCGAACTGGTCCATCAGGTACACGTTCGGATACAGGCACAGGTTGCGCGAGCGCTGGATCATCCAGTTCGCCGTGGCTTCGCCGAACTGTTCGGCGTACTCGGCGTGGCGCGGGTAGTTCGGCCGGTCCTGCGGGTTCGACCACTGCGTCCACAGCAGCATGTGGCCGTACTCGAACGCGTAGAAGCCGCCGCCCTGCCGGCCCCAGGTGCCCGCATCCATCGCGCGGATCTTGTCTTCGCGGCCCGGTTGCGCTTCCTGTTCCTTGCGGCGGTTCGTCGTGGCCGCGTAGTTCCAGTGCACGGCCGAGACGTGGTAGCCGTCCGCGCCGTTCTCGGCCTGCAGCTTCCAGTTGCCGTCGAAGGTGTAGGTGGACGCGCCGCGCAGCACTTCCAGGCCATCGGCCGACTGGTCGACGATCATGTCGATGATCTTGCCGGCGCCGCCCAGGAATTCTTCCAGCGGCACCACGTCCGGGTTGATGCTGCCGAACAGGAAGCCCCGGTAGCTGGCGAACTTCGGCACTTTCTTCAGGTCGTGCGAGCCTTCCTTGTTGAAGCATTCCGGATAGCCGGCGCCTTCCGGGTCCTTCACCTTCAGCAGCTTGCCGCTGTTGTTGAACGTCCAGCCGTGGAACGGACACGTATAGGTGGCCTTGTTGCCGCGCTTGTGGCGGCACAGCTGCGCGCCCCGATGGCTGCACGCGTTGATGAACGCATTGAGCTCGCCCTGCTTGTTGCGGGCGATGAACACCGGCTGGCGCCCGATGTGCGTGGTGTAGTAATCGTTGTTGTTCGGGATCTGGCTCTCGTGGGCCAGGTAGATCCAGTTGCCTTCGAAGATGTGCTTCATCTCCAATTCGAACAGGTCGGCATCGGTGAAGGCGCTGCGGTGCAGGCGGTAATCGCCCTTTGCTTCGTCTTCGACCAGCAGGCCGTCGATGAACGCTTGCGCGGATGGCTTTGCGGGATGGATCGGGATGGTTCGCGAATTCATGGCAATGCTCCTCAGGCGGCGGCGCGGGCGCGTTCGACATCGGTGGCCGGTGCGGCCGCGCTGTCGGCATGCAGGCGGAAGTCGAAGTCGATCGATGCGAACGGCTGCTTCAGGTCCTTCGCCGCGATGGCGGCAGGATCTTCCACGCGCACCACCGGCGGCACCAGGCCTTCGCGGCTGGCGAACGCGAAGTCGTCCCACAGGTATTCATCGCCATCGATGTTGATCTGCGTGGTCAGCTTGCGGTGGCCGTCGGCGGACACAAAGAAGTGGATGTGCGCCGGGCGCTGGCCGTGGCGGCCCAGCAGGTCGAGCAGCTGCTGCGTGCTGCCGCCCGGAGGACAGCCATAGCCCTTCGGCATGATGGTGCGGAACTGGTAGCGTCCCTGGTCGTCGGCGATGATCGTGCGGCGCAGGTTGAACGGCGACTGCGACTGGTCGAAGTGCGAGTAATTGCCCAGCAGGTTCGCATGCCACACTTCCACCTGCGCGCCCGGGACCGGCTGGCCGTTCTCGCCGTAGACGGTGCCCTGCATGAACAGCACCTCGGCCCGCTCGCTTTCGGTACCGTCGTCGAGCCGCGCGCAGCCCTGGCAGACCGGCGCGCCGGCCACGTACAGCGGGCCTTCGATGGTGCGCGGCGTGCCGCCTTCCAGGCCCGCTTTCGCATCGGCCTGGTCGGCGCGGATGTCCATGAAGCGTTCCAGGCCCAGGCCCGGCGTCAGCAGCCCCAGTTCATTGTTCGCGCCGGCGGCCGAGAAGTACTCGAGGCCTTTCCAGAATTCGTTCGGCGTGATGTCCAGGTCCTCGATCGCCTTGCACAGGTCGCCCACCAGGCGCACCACGATCTGCTGCACGCGGGGATTGGCCGGGCGGATCGCCGATGCCACGATCCAGCTGTGCACGAGCTGGTCGATGTCGGCGTGCGTCATATTTGTATGGGTCATGATTGTCTCCTTGTGTTCTGGTCAAAAGTCGTTGGTGCGGATCGAGGACGGGTGCCGGCACAGCGGCGTGACTTCGATTTTCATGTAGGGGAACAGCGGCAGCGACATCAGCAGCGCATGCAGCTCTTCGTTGCCGCCGACATCGAAGATGCTGACGTTGGCGTACTGGCCGGCGATGCGCCACAGGTGGCGCCACTTGCCCTCTTCCTGCAGGCGCTGCGCCAGCGCCTTCTCGTCGGCCTTCAATTGCGCGGCCTGCCCGGCCGGCATCGCGGCCGGCAGCTGGACATCCATCCGGACATGGAACAGCATGGTGTTCTCCTTATTTGCGCGACAGCCGATGCAGCTTGTCGGTATCGATGGTCACGCCCAGGCCGGGCCCGGACGGCACTTCCAGCATGAAGTCGCGGTACACCAGCGGCTCGCGCAGCACTTCCTCGGTCAGCAGCAGCGGGCCGAACAGCTCGGTATCCCACGACAGGTCGGCGAACGTGGCGCACAGCTGGGCAGTGGCCGCGGTGCCGATGCCGCCTTCCAGCATCGTGCCGCCGTACAGGCCAATGCCAGCCAGCTGCGCCACCGCGGCAACCTGCTGGGCCGGCACCAGGCCGCCCGACTGCGCGATCTTCACGGCGAAGACGTCGGCGCCTTCGCTGCGCGCGATATTGAAGGCGTCGACCGGGCCATGCAGTGCCTCGTCGGCCATCAGCGCGACGTCGAAGCGGCGCGCCAGGCGGCGCATCGCTTCGCGGTTCTCGGCGCGCACCGGCTGCTCGACCAGGTCCACGCCGCCATCCTGCAGGGCGGCGATGCCGCGCACCGCCTGCAATTCGCTCCATGCCTGGTTGACATCGACCCGCACGCTGGCGGCATCGCCGAGCGCGCGCTTGATGGCCAGCACGTGGGCCACGTCGTCGTTGACGCTGCGGGCGCCGATCTTCAGCTTGAAGATGCGGTGGCGGCGCAGTTCCAGCATCTTCTCGGCTTCGGCGATGTCCTTCGCGGTATCGCCGGAAGCCAGGGTCCACGCCACCGGCAGGGTGTCGCGCACGCGGCCGCCCAGCAGTTCGCTGACCGGGACGCCCAGGCGGCGGCCCTGCGCATCGAGCAGCGCGGTCTCGATGGCGCACTTGGCGAAGCGGTTGCCCTGGATCGCCTTGCGCACCTTCGCCATCGCTTTCGCGACCGCGCCGGCGTCCATGCCGACCAGCAGCGGCGCGATGTGCGTGTCGATGTTGGCCTTGATGCTTTCCGGGCTTTCCTCGCCGTAGGCCAGGCCGCCGATCGTGGTGCCCTCGCCCCAGCCTTCGATGCCGTCGGCGCAGCGGATGCGCACCAGCACCAGCGTCTGCGTACGCATGGTGGCCACGGACAGCTTGTGCGGCCGGATGGTCGGCACGTCCACGAGATAGGTTGTGATGTTGGAGATCATATTCAGTCAGTATGGTATGGGGCGGTATGAGTACAATATGCCCCGTACGAGCCCCCGTCCAACACTGATTTGGTATGTTTTCCATACCTGGAAGGTATAGTCATGGAACTGCGCCACTTGCGCTATTTCGTCGCTGTCGCGGACGAGAAGAACTTCACCCGGGCCGCCGAGCGGCTCAACATCGCACAGCCGCCGCTGAGCCGCCAGATCCAGCAGCTGGAAGAAGAGCTGGGCGTGGTGCTGATCGAAAAGGGTTCGCGGCCGCTGCGGCTGACCGAGGCGGGCCAGTTCTTCCATGCCCATGCCCAGGAACTGCTCGACAAGGCGCAGGACCTGAAGGCGATGACGCGCCGGGTCGGCAAGATCGAGCGCAAGCTGTCGATCGGCTTCGTGGCCTCGACGCTGTACGGCCTGCTGCCCGAAATCGTGCGGCGCTTTCGCGACCGGTACCAGACGGTGGAGATCAGCTTCCACGAACTGACCACCATCGACCAGCTGAAGGCGCTCAAGGAGGGCACCATCGACGTCGGCTTCGGCCGGCTGAAGGGAGAAGACGCGGCGATCCGCCGCATCGTGCTGCGCGAGGAGCCGCTGATCGTGGCGCTGCCGGTCGGCCACCGGCTGACGCGGCTGCCGGGGCCGCTGAAGATGTCCGAGCTGATGGACGACCCACTGATCGTCTACCCGAAAACGCCACGCCCCAGTTTTGCCGACCAGGTGCTGGCCACGTTCCGCGAACGGATGCTGGTGCCGCGCCAGGTGATCGAAGTGCGCGAACTGCAGATCGCCATCGGCCTGGTGGGCGCCGGCCAGGGCATCGCGATCGTGCCGGACAGCCTGCAGGGCATGATCCGCACCGACGTGGCCTACCGGCCGATCGACGACCGGCAGGCCGTCTCGCCCATCATCTTCAGCGCGCGGGCGATGGACCGTTCGCAGGAACTGGCGGACATGCTGGCGATCATCTACGAGATCTACGAGGAGCGGCACATCGCGTATGTGCCGGAGGCGCTGTAGGGGATGGAATGCCGGTGATCACGTGGCGCTGAACACCGCATCGCTTCCCTGCCATGATTCACATGGAAAGCACGATGTCGTCCGCCTGCCCGGGCCCGCCAGCCGACATCCTCAGCGTGGCTTCCCGCACCGTGCCGCTGTCCGCGACGAACAGCTTCTTCTTCCGGACCTCGTGGCCAGCGTTGCTCCGCCCCGCAAACTCCAGTGCATGGGATCCGGTTGCCAACCGCAGTACCACGCTGTTCGTGCCTTCATGGTGCTGCGCCTTGCCATCGATGATGATGTCGACCGAGCGATCCGCGAATGCGTCGATTTCCGGGATGCGCACATGCAGCCAGCCTGCCCCGCCCGCGCTGGCTTCCCGGGCAGGACCGGCAGGCGATAGCGCGACTGCCAGCGCAAGGCTGGCTTCCTCGCGGACGGCCTGCGCCCCGATGGATTGCGCGAATGCGCGCCGCAGCGACTCCCGCGATGCGCCAAAGGCGTGGTTCAAGAGCTGGAAGACCACGATGGCCGCCGCAAGGATGGCTACCTGGATCAAGAACCACTGCAGCTCCACGGCGAAGGCGATCACGTTTGGCAAGACGTACCAGACCAGCAGCGAACCCACGGCCAGCACCAGGTACAGCCAGGAAGGCAGGTTGCGCCAGCGGCGGATGCGCCGGGCCTCGTCGGCGGTGGCATCGATCCTCGCATTCAATGCGTCGACCTGTGCACGGAGCAGCGCCTGGCTGACGCTGGCTTTGTCGTGGTCCGCCTGTATGTCACCGGCCGGCACGTATGGCGGCACATACGTCGCGGCACCGGAATGGAATCCCGCGCGCTGGAGCAGCAGGAAGATGATGACCAGGTAGCCCGCCAGTTGCGGGAGCAGCTGAGCGTCCACGGCGAAAGGGGCCACCTGTTGCAGCATGTACAAAACCAGCACGAAGCCAATGCCCAGCAGGGATGACCAATGCGGGCCGTCGCGCAGGCGCCGGACGCGTCGCATCCCGGCGCCTGCTGCATCGTCCATGGCATCGGGGCCATGCGCGGCCGATTCGGCACGCGGCCACTGCATGGCCGGCGCGATGCCTGGCAGCGGGTTGCTGGGCCGGGCAAGGTGCAGGTGCCGCAGGTGGCCCCAGGTGGCAGCGATGATTTCGCCAGCGACTTGCCATCGCGAATGCATCGGCGCAGCCCAGCTGTTCAACAAGGCATCCCACCCGGGAATCTCCTTGAAGCCGGTAGCGCGCGCGTGCACCCGTACCTCGTCGAACCTGGCGCGCTGGAGCGTGAAGGCGACCATCTCGCGGAACAAGCCGCTGCGCACCGCCAGTGCGCGGGCGTGAAGCAGATCGGGCTCGCTTGCCGGCGACTGCATGACGGCTGCGTCCCAGGCGGCGCGCGTTTCAGCGATTGCCTCCTGCGACAGCACCAATTCCGCCAGCAGCACTTTCACGCGCGGACCGCGGCACAGCAGCAATGCGCTCTGCACGGATTCCCCGGGTGGCAGTGGCAGCGAGAAGAGCAGGTCCTTGATGCGCTGCTCCTTGTCCGTGTCCAGCATGTCCTCGAGTTTTTTTGCCGCTTCGACACGTACGTCGGTGGGCCAGGCGCCGTCCAGCAGCAGCAACATGAAGCGCGTGGCGCGTTCAATTTCCACCGCATCCCGAAGCCGGGACAGTACCTCTTCCTCCGTCACATTTTCCAGGAACTCGACACTGGGATCGCCGCCGAACAGCAGCGCATACTCTTCCGGCTGGCGCAGCCGCCGGGTGTCCGGGCTTTTCAGGTGAAACGAATGGAACGATCCGGCATCCACCAGCAGCGCCATCCCGGATGCGCCGGAAATCACGGCATTCATGCCTGTACCTTCTCATCGTCGAAGAACTCGACCCGGATGTCCCGGTCGTCCAGCGTCGCCCACAAGCTGGCGAAATCCTTTTCGTACCCCCGTGCGACACGCACGCATTCCACGCCTTCCAGCAACAGCGTGCCATAGATATGGACTTCGACGAAGTTGGCCTCGTCGCGATCGCTTGGTGTCGACATCAGGATGCCGGCGAAATCCGCTTCGCCGGTCGTGGCGTCCACTTTCTTGAAGAGCTTGGCGACGCACAGTTCACCGCGTTCGTCCCATGTCGCCCGGAAGCCCTTGGGGAACGGCTCCGCCGAGGAAAGCCGCTGCGCGAAATGCACGGCATTCTCTTCCCCCACCGATGCGCGGCCGCGGATCGCGGTTTCGTTCAGTACCAGCGACACCTCGCCCCAGCCAGACAGGCCCGTGTCAGTCAGCGAAAGAGCCCCGTACTGGATTTTGTCGGAGTAGTTCGGGAACCAGCGGCGCTCGTGCGCCCTGGCGAAGTCCCAATCGTCGCCATCCGGCGCACGGCCTCCGCCAGCGACTTGCGCGTGATAGCTGGAAATCAGCCAGCTGCCCTTTGCCTGCGCGGCGATACCGAAGACTGCACCGATGTTCTTGCAGATCACGGCACGGGAGCGCGCGGCATGTTGCTTGAATTTTTCGACGACGTGCCGATAGCCATGGCTTGCCGCGTATTCCAGCGCATCGCGGCAGCGTTTCTCGAGTGCCGCTCGTTCGCCGGCTGCCATGGCTGCACGCACGTTGGGTGCACCGAGGTCGTGGTGGCAGTTCTCGCAGCGATCCACGTGCGGCGCGTAGTCATGCCCGCAGTTGGGGCACAAGTCGGCCAGGTCAGCCAAGCCTGTCCACCTTCAGGGTGGTCACATCGCCGGGAGTCACGCAGACCGGGTACTCCGCCGCGACCGGCCGGCCCCTGCGGATACCCGCCACGCGCAGCTTGTAGATGCCGGGGTCCAGCATCGGCACGGTTGCCGTCGATTGACCGGTCTTCACTTCCTCCTTGCGGTTGTCGATCTGCAGCGTCCACCGTGCACCGTCGAGTTCCTCCGCATCGGCGAGCACCACCGAGAGCGCGCCCTTGGCACCGCCGGCCGCGATGTTCGCGGCGGCGGCCCGCTGGCCGTCGACTGTCTTGTCGATGTCCGCGACCGAGCTCTTGAAATCGGTCAGCCAGGCTTCCGTTTCCGCTCGTACCGCGTCGTTCACGGATCGCAGAAACGCGGCAAGGAAATCGTACACCGCCAGGATCTGCTCATCCGTGGGCGGCATGTTGCTGTTCAACTTGAGCATCTGCTTGCGCCATCCGATCCGGAAGTCGTCCAGGTCTTGCTGGATGCGCTGATAGGTGACGATATAACGCCCCCAACTGGCGGAGAAGCCGTAGAACCGGTCGAACAGGACGGCGGTGGCGGCCGCGACACCGGTGATGGTGGCCACGGGGTTGAAGCGCACCACCGCCATTTCCGCTCCCATGATGAAAATCCGTTCCGGCATCATCGCGATCACCGAAGGAATAATCGCGGTCAACGCGCCGAGCAGGATCGCCGCCGTGCGGATGTAACGCGCCCCGCGCTTCTTGGCCCGCTGTCGCGATGCATACCACGCCATCGCTTCGGTGGCCTTCCGCTCCAGAGCTTCATAGATTTCCTGCAGGCCGGCAGGCGCGGTGGTGCCGGCATCGTACGGCCCGGTGCCTGCAAGGTTTTCCTGTGACGACGATTGGCTGCCAGATGTGGGGGGCATGCGCAGTCCTTGCAGGGTTGGTCGTTCGGTCCGGCAAGCTGTCCTCGAACGGCCTGCCGATTCAGTCAGGAATAGCTGTCAGGAATAGCTGATGACAGCGCGATCCGCCACAGGCGTTGGCTCAAGGCAGGCCCCTGTCCTGCGATCCATGCTAGTGCCAGCGGCGCCATAACGCAACTGGATCGGCTGGACCGCGCCATGGCGTCTGTGCCACGCAACGGTCGGCGGCTTTGCGTCATCGCCGGCAATACCAGCGAACGCACCCGCCTCGTCACCTATAATGCGCCTTTCACCTCGCCAGAAGTACCATGACGTTACGACTCAAACTACTGAGGAAGCAGAAATCCTGGTCGCTGGAAGAGCTTGCCGAGCGGGCGGAACTGACGAAGAGCTATCTTTCCAAGGTCGAGCGGGGCTTGAGCGTGCCGTCGATCGCTGTCGCGATCAAGCTGGCGCGGGCGCTGGAAGTCGATATCGAGCAGCTCATCTCGAACAGCCACGCCGCGAACGACATCACCGTCACCCGCGCCAGCGAGCGCACATCGCTCGGCAACCAGCATGCGGACCGGCACGAGGTGCAGAGCATCGCCTCGGGCGCGGTGTCGAAACGGATGCTGCCGTTCGTGGTCTTTCCGCCGCGCGAATTCACGACGTCCGCCTTCAAGGAGCACGAGGGCGAAGAGCTGCTGTTCGTGCACAAGGGCCGTATCGAAGTGGCGTTCCCCACCCATACCGTGGAACTGGCCGCCGGCGACTCGCTGTACTTCAACGCGCTGATCCCGCACCGGACGCGCAGCATCGGCGAGGAGCAGGCGGAAGTGCTGGTCGTCGTCAGCCACGACGGCGAGTAAGGGCGGGCGGCCACGCGGCCTTCATCAGCGCCGCAACTCGCCGCTTTTTTCCCGCCGCTTTCTCCCCCTTTTCCCCTACTCTTCCAGCGCCGCCAGGATGGCCGCGAGCGTGGCCTCGTGCTCCGCGTCCAGCCCCCGCAGGGGCAGGCGCGGGTCGCCCGCGTCGATGCCCTGCAGGCGCAAACCGGCCTTGACGGAGGTCGGCAGGCCGATCTTCACGATGAACTGCAACAGCGGCAGCTGCCGCCTGAAGACGGCGCGCGCGCGTGCCAGGTCGCCGGCGGTGATCGCCTCGTACAGGGCCAGCGGCAGGGCGGCATTCAGGTTCGGCGCGGCCGTGCACCAGCCGGCGGCGCCGGCATTCAATGCCGCGAAAGCCAGTGGGTTGCTGCCGTTGTAGAACGGCACCCGGCCCTCCGTCAGCTGGTCGAGACGGTGCATGCGCTGCAGGTCGCCGGTGCTTTCCTTGACCATCGTAACGCTGGGCACTTCGCGGCAGATGCGCGCGATGAACTCGGGGGACATGTCGATGCCGCTCGTCGCCGGATTGTTGTAGAGCATGATCGGCAGGCCGACGGCGTCGCCGATGGCGCGGTAGTGGGCCATGATTTCCGCCTCGGTCAGCTTCCAGTACGACACCGGCAAGACCATCACCGCGTCGGCGCCGAGGCGTTCGGCAAACCGGGCACGCCGGATGGCGCCCTGCGTGGTCAGCTCGGAGATGCCGATGACGGTCGGCACGCGCCTGGCCACGGCGGCGATCGATGTCTCGGCGGCGAGGCGCCATTCGTCGTCGTCCAGGTAGGCGCTCTCGCCGGTGCTGCCCAGTGGCGCGATCGCGTGCACGCCGGCATCGATCATGCGCTCGACCAGGCGCGTGAGCATGGCGGCATCGATGCTGCCATCGGCCCGGAACGGGGTGACCGGATAGGCGATGATGCCCTTGAATGGAGTTGTCATGTGAACGGTTCCTGTGTCAGAGAAGGCAATCGGCGTGCTGGCGGAGCGCGCGCCGGGCGAAATAATTGAAAGTGACGCTGTCGCGCCTGGCGGTCGAGATCCAGTCGTGCGCCTCGCTTGCCAGCGCAGTAGGAATCGGCTGGATCGTGCCGGCGCCCATCGCCAGCAGCTGCAGGCGCGCGGCGCGTTCCATCAGCAGCGCCAGCACGCAAGCCTCTTCGATCGAACTGCCCGCCACCAGCATGCCGTGGTGGGCCAGCAGGATGGCCCGCTTGCCGCCCAGCGCGCCGGCGATGATGACGCCCTCCTCGTTGCCGACCGGGACGCCGGGCCAGGTCTTCAGGAAGGCACAGTCGTCATGGAGCGGCGTGGTGTCCATGTGCGACACCTCCAGCGGCACTTCCAGCATCGACAGCGCCGCCACGTGCGTGGGGTGCGTATGGATGATGCAGTTGACATCCGGGCGCTCCCGATAGATCCACGTGTGAAAGCGGTTCGCCGGATTGGGAATGCCGCTTCCGGCCAGTACCTGCAAGTCCCGGTCCACCTGGATCAGGTTCGTGCTGGTGATCTCGTCGAAGCCCAGGCCCAGTTGCTGGGTAAGGAAAGTGCCGGGTTCTCCGGCGCGGCAGGTGATCTGGCCGGCGAGGCCGGAATCATGCCCGCCGTCGAACAGGATGCGGCAAGCCAGGGCTAGCCGTTGCCGCGCCGACCAGCCGTTGTCGGTGGCTTCCCGGTCCAGGCGCTCCTGGGCGATGGAAACGAGTTCCTGCTTGGTCATCGAAAGTGTGTTGGTCATCCTGGCTCCTGCGTGAAGGGAAAATGAAGGAAAAATGAAGGAAAAAATGCGTGCCGCCGCGCGCCGGCCTTTCCGATACGGCCGATGACACGACAAATCCAGTATGACACGTCGTGTCATTGGCCGCAACCATTGCCTGCCCAGTAAAGGCCGCTAGAGGGCCAGACAGGCGAAGTTGCCGGGACGCCACAAACGGCCGGCATCCGTGCAGGAATATTGCCGCACGGAATTATTCGTGGTACCGTGTCGATTCAGCTCCCACTGCGGCCATCCTGCCCACCGCCATGCGGTTCGCGAGCTCTCGCCCCCGCCGATTGACTGGCTTGGGCACTCTTCCGATCGAACATCCAGCATGCGAGCAAGGCGCCCCGCCCTGCTCATCACACGAGGCCGTCCCACCATGATTCGCGAACGCAGCTCGCCCCGAGAACAGTTCCTTCACCTGGCATGGTCCACCGATGCGGACGGTGTCTGCGGAGCGCCGCTGGAGTGGTGTCCCGGGCTGCTGCCGCAAATGGCCGGCATGCCGCTGGCGGACTGGATGGCAGCGGTCGCCACCGTGGACGGCGCCGCCGTGGCGCGCGAACTCGATGGCGTGCTGGCCCGGCGCCAGCCCTTTGAATGCGAGCTGGAGGTCGCCTGCAGCGATGGCCAGCGGCGGCATGTGCTGGTCACCGGACTGCCGCGGCAACAGGGCGGCGGCCATGCGGGCACGCTGGTCGACATGACGGAGCGGCGCGATGCGCTCGAGGCCGCGGTCCGGGACGCGGCGACGCTGCGGCTGATGGTCGACAACGCGACCGACCTGGTGGCCTACTGTGGCCTGGACGGGCGCTACATCGACATTTCAGCGTCGTTCACGCGCAGCCTCGGCTGGACAAGGGAACAGTTGATCGGGCAACCCGCGATCGACTTCGTCCACCCGGACGACCATGCCCACGCCAACGATGACATGGGGCGCATCCTGGCCGGCGAGACCCGGCCGGACGCGATCGAGATCCGCAAGCGCGACACCGAAGGCCGTTATCTGGCGCTGGCATCGAAGACACGCATGGTCACCGATCCGGTCACGGGCGACTGCCTGGGCGCCGTGTTCGTCTCGCGCCATATCGCGCGCGAAAAGGAGATGCTGCAGCGCCTCGAATGCATGGCCGAGCAAAACCGTACCCTGATCGAGAGCATCACCGATGGCTTCTTCTCGGTCAACGCGCAATGGGAAATCGTGTATGCGAATCATCGCGCGGCGGCATTCGCCGGCATCGACCGCGATGCGGCGATCGGCAAGGTGGTGTGGGACGTGGCCGGCGGCTTGAGCGAATCGGTGGTCGGGGAGCACTTGCGCATCGCCATGGCACGCCGCGAAAGCATCAGCTTCGAGGCTTTCTACGAACCGGCGGGGGTCTGGGTCAGCGAGCGGCGCTTCCGCGAAACGATCCGCATCACGCCGGCCGGCTATGTGCTGGTCAACGGCGACGGCATCGTCGACGACATCAATCCCGCGCTGTGCCAGCTGTCCGGGTATTCGCGCGAGGAGCTGCTCGGCAGGCCGGTGGCGCAGATCCTGGTGGGTGGCCACGCCGGCGCAGCGCTCGATGTCCGCCACACTGGCCCGCGCGAACATGCACTCGAGACGGTGCTGCTGCACCGCCAGGGCCACCACGTGGTGGCCCTGGTGAACCAGACCATCGAACTCGATGCGCAAGGCCAGGCACGGTCGCTGACGGCGTTCGTCACCGATATCACGGAGCGCAAGCGCGCCGAGGCCCGGATGGAGGAGCTGGCCACCCGCGACACGCTGACGGGCTTGCCGAACCGCGCCTGGATCAACCGGCGCGTGTCGGACATGCTGGCCCAGTGCCGCGGCGAGACGACGGTGTTCTTCATCGACCTGAACCGGTTCAAGGAAGTCAACGATTCGATGGGCCACGCCACCGGCGACCGGCTGCTGCGCCAGGTGGGCCAGCGCCTGCAGGCGTGCATGCGGCCGGGCGACGTGGTGGCGCGGCTGGGCGGCGACGAGTTCGTGGTCGCGGCCAGCTGCGTGGGCCGCGAGGCGGCGGTCGCCATCGCCGGGCGCCTGCTGGCGACGATGGAGACGCCGTTCGTCGCGGACGGCATGGAAATGCGGGTCGGCGCGTCGATCGGTATCAGCCACGCCGGCACCGATGTCACGTCGACCGACGAGCTGTTCCAGAAAGCGGACACGGCAATGTACAAGGCCAAGGCGCTCGGCGATGGTTCGTTCCAGTTCTTCGAGCCGGAAATGAGCCTGGCCGCCCGGCGCCGCCTGCAACTCGAGGCGGCGCTGCACCGCGCGCTGGAGCAGCGGCAGTTCTCGGTGCACTACCAGCCGCGCGTGGACCTGCGCTCGCTGCGCACGCTGGGCGTGGAAGCGCTGTTGCGCTGGCAGCATCCCGAGTTCGGCCGCGTGCCGCCGCTGGAGTTCATTCCGCTGGCCGAGGAACGTGGCCAGATCGGCACCATCGGCTGCTGGGTGCTGGAAGCGGCATGCCGCGACGTGCAGCACGTCAACGACCGCTTCGGCCTGGCCCTGCATGTGTCGGTCAATATCTCGGCCCGCCAGTTGCGCTCGCCCGACCTGATCGGCCAGGTGCGCACCGCACTGGCCGAATCGGGCTTGCCGGCGGAGGCCCTGGAACTGGAACTGACGGAAAGCGCGCTGATCGAGGACCTGGGCCAGTCCGTGCAAGTGATGCAAGGCCTGAAGGCGCTGGGCGTGCGCCTGTCGATCGACGATTTCGGCACCGGCTATTCCAGCCTGTCCTACCTGAAACGCCTGCCGATCGACGTGCTGAAGCTGGACCGCTCCTTCGTCGCGGAGAATCCCGCCGGCGACGGCTTCGTGCGGGCGCTGATCGACATGGCGCACGTGCTCAACCTGTCCGTGGTGGCCGAGGGGATCGAGACCACCGTGGCCATGGAGGCCCTGCGCGACGCCGCGTGCGATGAAGGCCAGGGCTACCTGTTTGCCCGGCCGATGCCGATGGCCGAGCTGGAGGCGTTCCTGGCACAGGAAGCGGACACCGCGTCCGCCAGCACATTCTCCGGCTGAAGTTGATCCGGCTGGAGATAATCCGGCTGAAGACGATCCGGCTGAAGACGATCCGGCGCCGGGCTCGCCATGCGGCAAGCGGCCGGCCGCGTTACCGCACGTCCGCCACGTCGTTCGCCGCGGTCCGCCAGCTGCCCGAATTATGCTGCTCGAAGGCGGCCCGCAGCTCGTTCCAGGGCATGGCCCTGGCGAAGCGCCAGCCCTGGGCGAACTGCACGCCGCGCGCAAGCAGGTACTCGGCCTGCGCCTCGGTTTCGACCCCTTCGGCGATGATGCGCAGTCTCATGGTCTGGGCCATGGCGATGATGTGGTGCACCACCTGGTCGGTGGGCGAGCGCGTGCCGATGGCCTCGGTGAAGGCCCGGTCGATCTTCAGGAAATCGAGCTCGAACGACTCCAGGTACGACAGGCTCGAGTAGCCCGTGCCGAAGTCGTCCACGGCCACCTCGATGCCCCCGGAACGCAGGCCGGCAATGACCGGTTTCGCCGTCGCGATGTCCAGCAGCGCGCGTTCGGTCATCTCCACGATCAGGTTGGACGGCGTGGCGCCCGCGTCGGCCAGCAATTTGTCGAGCAAGGTCCTGGTGACCGGCAAGTTCAGGTCGGCCGCGGACAGGTTCACGGCGATATGGAACGTCGGGTGCCTGGCGAGGAAATCGCCGACGTCGCGCGCCACCAGTTCCAGCACCCGTTCGGTCAGCTTCGTGATCGTTCCGGTGCGCTCCGCGACCGGAATGAAGAGATCGGGCCCGATCAGTTCTCCATTCGAGCGGCGCCAGCGCAGCAACGCTTCCGCTCCCACCCAGCGGCCCGTCGCCAGTTCGACGATCGGCTGGTAGGCCAGGAAGAACTCGTTGCGCCGCAGCCCCTGGCGCAAGGCGCTGGCCAGCGACAGCTGGCGGCGCGCCAGCATGCAGATCGCCGCCGCCAAAGCCAGGCCGGCGATCACCCCGGCGGGCACGAAGCGCTTTGCCAGGGCGCTGGTGCGGCGGTCCAGGTAGGAAACCGGTACCGCGGCGATACCCGCCGTGGGAAACTGCCGCGAACGCACCAGCGCGACGAGATGGCCGTCCATCACGATCGTCGCCTCGCGGCGCTCTCCCAGCCGCGCCAGCCAGCTCCGTTCGATATGCCCCCGATGGGTGACCGGCGGACCGTTGCGCGAAAATTCCAGGTGCATCATCGCCAGCGAAACGCCCGGCACCGCCGTCCAGGCGTCGAGCGGCAGGTCGCGGTGGATCAGCGCCGCGAAGTCGCCCTTCTGGAAGCCGAGAAGTGGACTCTTCAGGCCATCGTCCAGCGGAACGCTCGCGTACAGCGCTAGCCCGGTCGACGAACGAAACACCTGCGCCCCCAGCGGGACCGGCTCGTTGCCCATCGATGAGCAGACCAGGACACCATCCCTGACATGGCCGATGGCCTGCAGGTAGATCGAGGTCAGGTCGATATGCCGCATCAGCGCCTGCGACGCGGCGGAACAGGGAGCATGGCCCGATCGCGCCAGCTGGTCGATGCCAGCCAGCGCCTGTTTCTCGGTATCGTCGGCCCGCCGCACGATATCGCTGGCGTAGCCGAGCGCCAGGTCGGCTTCCGCCCGGTAGGCCTGCTGCCGGGCTTCACGCAATGCAAGCCATGGGGGCACCGTGAGCGCGACAAGGATCGCCAGTGACGTTGCGACAAATACCGCGCGCTGCTTCATGAATTGACTCGCGATCGATGAGCCGATGCCTGGCCCGTTGACTGCAAGTATAGTCGCCGGTGTGCGCCGATGGCGCGCGGGCACTGTCATGCTGCAATGCTGCCAGGCCGCCGCCGGGTGCCTCCGGCTAGCCGGCCTGCGTTGCATATCGCATAATCGAGCCTGGCCAACATACCGCTTGGTTAAGCCAACCCCGATGCAAGTTCCGGGGTCAGACCCGTCGGGTCTGACCCCAGCAGTTGGGTCTTGGGTAGATGCATGTGCTAGTGCCAAGCCAAGGAAGCGCCAAGCAAGCGGCATGGATGCATCGCCGACCCGGGCGTGCCGGGCAAAACAATGACAGGATCAATGATGATTGCAAGGACGGCCGTGGCATGGATCGCATTCTCGGCGATGGTTTCCGCCACCGCGCAACACCAGGCGCCTCCCCAGCCGGACCCGAAGGACACGGAAGCATGGGCACCGGAACCCGCGCGCGTCGCTCCGGGCTCCCCGACCGCCGCCCCGTCGGATGCGATCGTGCTGTTCGGCGGGCAGGATCTTCGCGAATGGGTGTCGACCGCATCGCCCGGCCAACCGGCCAGCTGGACCGTGAAGGACGGCGTGTTCACCGTGCGCGCCGGGAGCGGCAACATCCAGACCAGGCGGCTGTTCACGGACTACCAGATCCATCTCGAGTGGCGTGTGCCGGCATCGGCCACGGGCAGCGGCCAGGGCAAGGGAAACAGCGGCCTGTTCCTGGCCTCGACCGGCATCGACAGCGGCTACGAGATCCAGATCCTCGACTGCGCCGACAACCGTACGTACGCGAACGGCCAGGCGGCCAGCATCTACAAGCAGCACATCCCGCTGGCGAACGCCTGCGCCGCGGCCGGGGAATGGCAGACCTATGACGTGCTATGGACCGCGCCGCGCTTTGCCAGCGATGGCGCCTTGCTGTCACCCGCGTATGTCACCGCCCTGCACAACGGCGTGCTGGTACAGCATCATGTCGCGCTCCAGGGAGAGACGGTCTATGCCGGCAAGCCGTCCTATCGCCAGCATGGTGCCGCGCCAATCAAGCTGCAGGATCATGGCGATCCAGTCAGCTTCCGGAATATCTGGGTGAGGCCACTTTCCACCACGGCTTCGTTGCCTCGACCGGGTCAAGCGGCGCCGCCGGCGCCGCCCTGACAACCCGCGACGCGACTTGCCGGGCCGCGACGCGGCGCCTCAGAACTCGATCGCGGCCGTCACTGCCACCGTGCGGGGCGTGCCCTGCACGAGATAGCCGGCACCCGACGCGCCACCGGCGGAGGCCCAGTAGTCGCGGTCGAACAGGTTGTCGATGCGCGCGCGCAAGGTCACCGTCCGCTCGCCCAGGCTGGCCAGGTAACGCACGCCCACGTCGGTCCGGGTCCACGATGGCACCCGCTGCAGGTTGGCGCCATCGAGGTACTGGTTCGACGTGTAGGCCACGCGGCCATTCAGGGCCAGGCCCCGCACGGCGGGCACGTCCCAGTCGGCGTTCAGGTTCAGTTGCCGGTCCGGCACGCCGACCGCATCGTTGCCGTCGCGCAGGCCGCCATTGGTGCGGCGCTGTTCGGCATCGATCAGCGTCAGCCCGCCCAGCAGGCGCAGGCCGCGCACGGGCTGGCCGAAGACCGTCATCTCCACGCCGCGATTGCGCTGCTCGCCATTGAGCCCATACACGTTGTTCACGACGTACGCCTGCGGCTGCGCCGTGACGAAGGCGGCGGCCGTGAAGCCGATGGTGCCGGCGTCGTACTTGGCGCCGGCTTCCTTTTGCCGCGACACCGTCGGCGCGAAGGTCTCGCCCAGGTTGATCACGCCGGTGCCGGAAGCGGTCATGCCTTTCTGCAGGCCTTCGATATAGTTCGCATAGACCGAGACGTTCTTCGCGGGCTTGAACACGACGGCGGCGACGGGCGTGTTGCGGCTCTGGTCATACGCGGACGTTTCCGCACCCGTGTTGTAGTTGTAGCTGTAATCCTTGATCCGCTGGTGGCGCAGCCCCACGGTGACCAGCACCTTCTCGTCCAGGAGCGACAGGGTATCGGCGATCGCATAGCTCGACAGGATGGTCTTGCTGGTGGTTAGGGGCGCATCCAGGCGGCCGCCGACCAGGTAGGTGGCCGCCGGCGCGATGTTGTCCACCGGCGCGTACAGGCTGGTGCGGAACATGCCGGCACTGGTGGAATTGCTCATCGCGTACGCGTTGCGCGAATCGCTCCAGAAACCTGTCGCCGTGGCGCTGATGGCATGGCCGACGGCACCGGTGCGCAGCCTCGTACGAACACCCACTTCGCCGGTACGCACCGTATCCTTGCGCTCGTTGTCGAAGCGGTACATCGCGGCGGTGCCGTCGGCCGCGGCGACACGCGGCGCGGCCAGGATGTTCGACTCGCGCCCCGACCGTGCGCCGAACGCCGCCCAGGTAACCGTGTCCCTGGCAAGATCGAGCTCGCCGCGCAGCGTGCCGAACGTGTCGCGCTCGTTCGAATGGGTCCATGGCTGCGCGTAGTTGCTGCGGCCATCCGGCACGACGGGAACCGGCACGCCGGCGTTGACATTGACGCTGGGGCGGGCAGCCGTCAGCTGGTGATCCTGGTATCCGACGTCGGCGGACAGGCGGTAGTGCCCGCCATTCCAGTCCAGCCCCACGGAAGCCAGCGACAGCTCGCGCTGTTCCCGGTCCACGGCGGTGTCGCCATCGCGGCGCACGGCATTGACGCGGATGCCGGCGCGGCCATCGGGCCCGAAACGCCGGCCGATATCGGCCGCCGCATAGCCTTGTCCACCGGATTCGATACCGGCCGTGACGGAGGTCAGTGCCGCATTGCCGGCACGCTTCGGCAGCAGGTTGATCGAACCGCCGATGCCGCCGCCACCGGGCGCGGCGCCGTTCAGGAAAGCGCTGGCGCCGCGGAAGACTTCCACACGTTCCAGCAGCTCGGTCGCCACATACTGGCGCGGCAGGATGCCGTACAAACCGTTGTAGGCCAGGTCGTCGGAGTTGGCCGCGAAACCACGGATCACGTACATCTCCTGGTAGTTGCCGAAGCCGCGCGTGACCCGCACGCCAGGGTCGTTCTGCAGGACATCCGCCACACTGTGGGTCTGCTGGTCCTGCAGCAGCTGCTGGGTGTAGCTGGTGGCGTTGAACGGCGTATCCATCATGTCCACGTTGCCCAGCAGGCCGACCCGCCCTCCCCGGGCGACCTGGCCGCCCGAATAGGCCTTCGTCAGCCCCTCGGCCGACGCGTCCGCCGAGGCGCTGATCACGACGGTCTGCATGGTTTGCGGCGCCGGGGCTCCGCTTTCCTGTGCATGCGCGGTACCCGCGGCAAGCAGTGCCACGGCGCAGGCGATGGGCGTGAAGGAAGTCATGGGAAACGCGGACGGGATCATGGAAGGCAGTGAGAAAAAATGGTGCATCATTATAGACGGTTCGCAAATAATACGAATCATTCGCATTTGGGGAGCGAAGACTCCCACTTTCGGAAGAACTTGCCCAGCCCACTGCCGTCGAGGCGGAATCGGCAATGTTCCAGCAACTAGCGACCGATTTCGTTGTTGCGTGGCCATAGGCGTCGCGAATCGATTTACTACCGGCAAAGGCTGAGGCAAACTGTTGCCCTTGGGAAATTGCCAGCACTCCGCATGTGGCATGCCCGGCCGTGATGGCCAATGCGTTGCCGCGCCGTATCCGGCCTGCCAGTGCAGCACAACAATGGAACAACGATGGAACTGTCAGCCCGAGCCTTGAAATGGATGCACTACCTCGTGGGCGTGCTCACCTGTCTGACGGTCGGCCTGCTGGCATGGCAGCACTACGGCATGGAACGGGTGGTGGAACTGTCCGCCAACGGTGATTTCAGCTACCAGGTCCTCGACGATGCCAAGGATCACGGCGGGAGCATCGTTTCGCATGTCGTGGAAGGCAATGTGATCAAGATGCGCTGCACGCTGGTCCGCAAGTTCGAGTGGCCGTATTGCAGTATCCGGTTCACCCTGGGCCACGCATCGCATGGGATGGACATGTCCGATTTCGACAGCATCAGCCTCGACGTCAGGCACCGGGGACCCGGACCGCGTCGGTTGCGCCTGTACCTGCGCAATTTCGAGCAGGGCATATCCAATCTCGCTGAACTCAATTCCCAGAAAGTCAACGAGATCGAATTCGACGTGCCGGAAAACGGCGCGCTGTCCGTTCCCTACGACCTCCTGCATACCGCCACATGGTGGGTCAAGCTGCAGAACCGTTCACTGCAGGAATCGCGCGTACGGCTGGACAACGTCACGACCGTCGAGCTGTCGAGCGGCGTGGCCAACGAGGTCGGCCAGCACGAGATCGACCTTCGTTCGATCCGGTTCCACGGCAAGTGGATCAGCCAGAATCATTTGCTGATGGGTTTGACCGCCGCATGGTTTTGCTGCGGCATCGTCTGGCCCCTGCTCGGTGCCCTGCACTTGCGCTCGACATTGCGAAACAGGGAGGCCCGGCTGGCCGCACTGAGTGCGTTGAACGAAACGCTGCAACTGGAAACACGCGAACTGGCCGGCCAGGCTTTCCTGGATCCGCTGACAGGCGCGCTAAACCGGCAAGGCCTTCGCGAACTCCTTCTCAAGCAATGGAACCGGTCCGGCGACATGACCCAGGGCGTGTCGATCATCTTCATGGACCTGGACCACTTCAAGTCGATCAACGATACCTTCGGCCACGCCGCCGGCGACGACGTGCTGCGCGCCTTTGCCGAGGTGGTCACGCAGGCGATCCGCTCCAGCGACAAACTGGTGCGCTGGGGCGGCGAGGAATTCCTGATCATCTGCCCCGGCACGACTGCGGAGCTGGCTGCGGGGATCGCGGAGAAGCTTCGCCTGGCCATGTCCCGGCATGACTGGCCATGCGGCCTGAAAGTGACCGCCTCGTTCGGCGTCACCGCCCTGGCTCCCCGCGAAGACTTCGGCGAAGCCATCAAGCGCGCCGACGCCGCCCTGTACCTTGCCAAGTCGGGCGGGCGCGATCGGGTGGAAGTCATCCTGCAGTCCGCCACCTCCTAGCAGGGGAAACGCCGGCTCTGCGCCGGAACGCACGCCCGCTTTCCGGCACGCCGGCGCTATCGGTGGACGGTATCCATCGTCCTGGCCGATACCTGCAATCGAAAGGTCCGACTTGTGACGGTGACATGCCACCGCTACATTGAGGAGCCGTTGCAAGCACACACAAATACAAGGGCACTCGTCTCGCGGCGTCCCATGCCGCGTGAACGGTGAGTGAATCGCCGCGGGCAGGCGCATCGGCGCGGCCTGCCGGTGCGTTCGCACGAACGGCCCAAAAATACAGGAGACAAGAATGAAAACAACCAGTGAAAGCCGGGCTGGCCGCGCCTGCCTGATGGTGGCGCATTGTGCCGGGATGGTCGACCTGGTCGCACTGCCGGTCTGGGTCGGTGTGCTGATCAGCGGCTACGGCCTGGACCCGCAGCAGGCGGGCGGATTGGCCACCCTGTTCCTGGTGGGCGCCGTGTGCGCAAGCCTGTTTGTCGCTCCCCGCTCGGTCCGCATGCCCGCACGCGCCACCGCGGCCGGCGGCTTCGCCGTGGCGGCGCTGGCCTTCGGCGCTGTCGGGCTGGTCGACGGTTATGCGGCGATGGCCGTGCTGCACGTGGTGGCCGGACTGGCTGCCGCGACCGCGTTGAGCGTGACGCATGCGACCATCGGCGGCAGCGGCAACCCGCACCGGCTGTTCGCCATCGTCGGCTTCTCACTGGGCGTCTTCGGCATCCTGTTCATGGGCGGCGTGCCGAAGCTGGTGGCGGCCTTTGGCGCGCCGGCGCTGTTCTGGAGCTTCTGCGGCATCATGGCCTTTGCCGCCTGCGTCGCCGCCCTGGCCTTCCCCACGTCCCGCGCCGCGAGCACGGAGGCGCAGCGCATGGCGGGCAAATTGCCGCGCGCGGTATGGCTGGCGGCGATCGGCGTCAGTTGCATGGCCCTCGTCCAGGCGATGATCTTCGCCTTCGTAGAGCGCATCGGCGCCGAGCGGGGTTTCGACGCCGCTGCCGTGGCGGGCGTGCTGATCGCACTGGGCTTCGTCAACCTGCTTCCCGCACCGCTTGCCGCGTTCCTGCAACAGCGCGTCAATCCACGCGTGGTGCTGGTGTGCGGTCCCGTCGTCCAGGCAGTGCTGGCCTTGCTGATGACGCAGAGCCAGACCTTCCTGCCCTATGCCGCCGGCGCGGCGTGCTTCGCCGCCGTGATGATCTTTACCCACACCTTCGCGTTCGGGCTGCTGGCGGCGCTCGACCCGAGCGGCCGCGCGGTGGGCGCGACACCGGCCATGCTGATGACCGGCGCGGCGATCGGCCCCATCCTCGGCGGCACGGTGGTGAAGCTGTCGGGCTATGCGAGCCTCGGTCTGGCCGCCGCCGCCATCGCCGCCTGCGCGGTCGCCTGCTTCCTGCCGGGCCGGGCAGACCGGGCCGTGCTGACCCATTCCTGAGCCGGGATCCGGCCGGGAGCGGGTGACGAGCGATCTGCGTGTCGAAGCCGAACCTTTTTCGCGGCGAACTCTTGTGGAGTGTTGCAGGCCGCAATCATCAAACGCTTCTCGTCAGCTCATTGCCAGTCGTGGATGCCTCGCCGGTGACGAAGGGCGTCCGGCATCGCTGCGCAGCGGCGCGTGAGCCGAGTGCAAGCGGAATACCGACACCGCCTCCGCCAGCTTGCCAGCCTGCTCGCTCATGGTTTCGGATGCCGCCGCGGCCTGCTCGACCAGTGCGGCGTTTTGCTGGGTCATCGAATCCATCTCTCCCACCGCCTGGTTGATCTGTTCGATCCCCGCAGTCTGCTCGGCGCTGGCCGTGGTGATCTCGCCCATGATGCCAGTGACACGATTCACGCTCGAGACGATTTCCGCCATTGTGGCGCCGGCCTGCGCTACCAGCGCGGCACCGTTGGCGACCTTTTCCGTCGAATCGCCGATCAGCTGCTTGATTTCCCTGGCGGCTGCCGCGGAACGCTGCGCCAGGTTCCGCACCTCGCTTGCCACCACGGCGAAGCCCCGCCCCTGCTCGCCGGCGCGAGCAGCTTCGACAGCCGCGTTGAGCGCAAGGATATTGGTCTGGAACGCGATGCTGTCGATGACGCTGGTGATGTCGCCGATCTTCGCCGCCGAGGCACGGATATCGTCCATGGTCGTGACGACCTGTCCAATCACGTCGCCGCCCCTGGTAGCGATGGTGGAAGCACTCTCCGCGAGCGAGTTTGCCTGGCGGGCATTGTCGGCGCTCTGCTTCACGGTCGACGTCAGCTCTTCCATCGACGACGCCGTCTCTTCGAGGGAGCTGGCCTGCTGCTCCGTGCGCGCCGACAGGTCCTGGCTGCCGGTAGCCACCTCCGCCGCCGCGGTCGCGATCGTGTCGGTACCCGACCGAACCGTCGCAACCGTCTGCGCCAGGCTGTCGTTCATCGCTTTCATCGCCTGCAGCAACTGCCCCATTTCATCCGCCGTCTCGACGTCGATCTGGCTGGTCAAGTCGCCAGCAGCGACAGTATTGGCGACTTCCAGGGCGCGGCGTACGGGTCGCACGATCGACGACGTGATCCACCAGGCCACGCCGCCAGCGAAGGCGACGGCGAGCACACCGATGACGATGGAAACTAATCTCGACTCGGTGTGCGTTGCCGCGGCGGCTGCGGCCGCCTCATCGCTCAACCCCCTCTGGAAGCTGACCAGGTCATTTGCCTCACCCTTGAGGCGCGCCAGCAAGGGCCGGAGCTCCGTGCTCAACAGCGCTCGCGCCGCGTCCGCATTTCCGTCGTTGACGAGCTGGATCAGCCGATCCTGGCCAGCGACGTAGGTATCCATATCCTTCCTGACCTGTTCCAGCAGTGCCCGTGCCTCGGGTCGCTTGATCGATCCATCCAGCGAGCCCAGGATGGCGACGATCGCGGTTCTCGACGCCTTGACTTCGTCCATCTGCGCCGTCCGGTCGGCTGCGACGGGCGTCAGTATCATATTGCGCAAAGCGATGGCGATATCGTTCACTTCCAGAAGCATGTCCTTGGTCGCCAGGATCTTTGGCATCCGGTCATGCACGATCGCATCGGTGCTCGCATCCATGCGCCCAAGCATGATGTTACTCATCACGATCTGGAAAACGAGCAAGACGCTCACGACGCCGAATCCCATGCCCAGTCTCTTGGCAATCGACAAATCTTTGACTCTCACGCTGTAGCCTTTCAAGTTTTTAGCAAACACATCCCAGGTATTTGAAAGACTTAACGGATACGACGCCACGAACCCGATGGAAGGAAGCTAACAAGTTGAAAATAGTCTCTTGCCGGGAGGTCACGGACCAATGACCCGATTCTTGCCACCCTGCTTGGCCAGGTACATGCGGGAATCCGCCAACTGCACGATGCGCTCGATATCGGTCGCGGGCCCGGCGCCGTTCTGCACGACCACGCCGATGCTGGCACCGACCCGGACACTGGCCGCACCAAGCGGGAACGGCACCTGCAGCTCGGCGAGAATCTTTTCCGCCACCGCGAGAGCATTCCGGCCCGCTTCGTTCACGTCCTCCAGCAGGACGGTGAATTCGTCGCCGCCCAACCGGGCGACCGTATCGGTACGCCGGACCATTGCCGTGATGCGCTGCGCCACGGCAAGCAGCAGCTCGTCCCCCGCGTGATGTCCCTTCGTGTCGTTCACCTGCTTGAAGCCATCGAGATCGATATACAGCAGCGCCAGCGACGATTGCAGGCGCTGGCTGCGGGCCAGTGCGATACGCAGCCGGTCGACGAACAGGGTGCGGTTGGCCAACCCTGTCAGCGCATCGTACTGCGCCATCCGCTCGAGCTTGCGCTCGAGGGCCTGGCGCTCGGTGATGTCGCGCATGATTACCACGAGACGCTTGTCCGCCTCGACGTTGACCGCGGTCACCGCCAGTTCAAGCGGAAATCGCATGCCATCGCTGCGTTGCCCCTCCACTTGTACGTTGGCCCGGCCGACCAGCTGTGCGAGTCGATGCTTCGCCGCGTGACCGTCGCCCGAGCTGCGCCCATCCGCCACGGCACAATGAATGAAGCCCTCGACATGGCGCCCCGCGAGCCCTTCGTCGGCGTAGCCGAACAGCGTGCATGCCGCGGGATTGGCCGAATGCACCCTGCCATCGCCCCCAACGGTCATGATGCCGTCGGCTACGGCGTTCATCAGGGTGCGGATCTCCGCGGCGGACTGGTCCGCGCGGCGCTCCGAATCATGCATGCGCGTCACCAGCGGATTGGTCTGCGCGTACAGGACGTAAGCGCCGCCGAGGGCAATCAGCAGGACGATCGGGACGCCGACTGCCAGCGCCCGGCGGATGACCGCATACGCCTCGACGGTATCTTGCCTGGCGACAAACCCCATGCCGGGGACGATTGCGCCGTAGGCCGCCACCACATTGTGGCCGCGGTAGTCGAGCGTATACATGACGCCGGCCTTGCCGCGAAGGGCGTATTCCATCGGCAAGTCGCGATGGCGATCTCCTTCCGCCAGACCAAGCCGGTACGGGCGCGAATGCTGCCGGTTCGGCAAGCAGACCATCTGCCCGCCTTGCCGCACGCAGGCGGACACCTCCGCGGTCTCGCCCAGTGTCGCGACATTGAACAGCACCCAATTGAATGACTGCAACGACCTGTCGAGCCGGAGGTAGCCGATGAGCTGGCCGCCCTCGATCACGGGGGCGCGGACCCGCAGCATGGGCATGCCATTCCAGACTAGTTCAGTGCCGTCCTTGTCCAGCACGGCGACGAACTGCGCAGGCGCTTCGAATTCGCCGGCTTCCCTGACGACATGCCGGTTTGCATCCTCGACAGCGACGTGCGGATAACCTTCCGCCAGCAGGCGCCGGGCCGCGCGGTCGAAGGCAAGCGGCGGGCGGCCGGCCGGCGACGGGCGCAACAGGGGCATGGCGGCTTCGACGGCTTCCACCATTCGCAGTTCGCTGCGTGCATGCTGGACCGTTTCACGGGTGATCGTTGCCAGCCAGGGTCCGCGGCTTTGCACGACGGACAGCAGGCGCCCTTCGATGGCCTTTTCCAGCGATTCCTGCATGAGCACGAAGCCGGCCAGGCCGACCGTGGTCGTGACAACGATCAGGATGGCGGTTCCCAGCAGGCGCACCTTGCCCGCCTCCGTGAAGAACCGGGTGTCGGCGTACCAGGTACTGGCGGACCAACCGGCCCAGATCCCGATCGCTGCCACGATCATGCCGCTGGCGGTATGCACGGCCATCCTGGCGGAGCGCGACCAGCCGAACAGCAGGTCGGGCGCCAGCAGGTACCCGCCCAGCCCTGTCAGGCCGATGGTCAGGATACACAGGGTCAGGATGACCACGATGCGCGCCCTGGCACGCGAATGCACGCACCTCGATGCGGCATTGACAGCGCCGATGAGCATGAAACCCAATGCGCTGTTGGGCGCCATCCGGCCAGGGCGGGTGTTGCCGTAGTCATACCACTGATGGACCCACGCCATGTCCACGCCAAGGGTGGCATCCAGGACATGTTCGGCCAGCGTGATGCTGTACAGCAGCAGCATGGCCCAACCGATGAGCGCACGTACCGTGCCCGCACGGCGGTCACCAGCGATCAGCGCGGTGCCCGCGAGCGCGAATCCCAACCCTGTATTGAAGACCATGGGGACGAGACCTGGAACGATCTCCACCATGGCAGGTACCCGCAGAAGCCAGCCGAGCATGGTGTTGAACCCGAGGATCACAAGGAGCATCCCGAGGAGCCGATCGGTTTTCAGGTAGTCAGTCAATCATGTCCTTCATGTCTCGAGGGTGACGATCGCCAGCTTACCGCCCCTTGATCAGACGTTGGCGCGCAGATCACCAGGCACGGTCGTCGCGGGCAGATCGTCCTGCGTCCATTGCCGATGCCCACGACGCGCCACTGCCGCACGAACGCGCTTGCGCACGGGCCGACCGCCTGGTCAGGCCCCATCGGCACTGCGCATGAGCGCTCCTGTTCGCCTCTTGCCGGCAGGTACCCGCAGCACTTCCTCGAGCTGGTCCGGGGACATCGGCCGGCCGAAAAAATACCCCTGCATGACCGAACACCCGAGCACCGACAGCAGCGACGCCTGGGCGGCCGTCTCGACGCCTTCCGCAATGACGCGCATTCCCAATCCATCGCCGATGTCGATCACCCCTTTCACGAGCGCCTGCGCACGTTGGTCCGTGACGAGATGACTGATGAACGAGCGATCGATCTTGAGCTGGTCGACCGGGAGCCGCATCAGGTAGGAAAGGCTGGAAAAACCTGTGCCGAAATCGTCGATGCTGAGACTGACGTGCAGCCGTTTCAGCTCATGCATGATGGCGATGACACGGTCGATGTCGCGGACCGCGACCGTTTCGGTCAGCTCCAGTTCCAGCAAGCCGGCCGGCACGCCGTGGGCCGCCAGCGACGCCCGCACGCCTTCCACGATATCGCCGTGCAGGAACTGTCGCGGCGACAAGTTGACCGCGACGCTGGGTGCCACTTCTCCCGCATCGAGCCACCGCCGGATCTGGCGACACGCTTCGTCGAGCGTCCACCGGCCGAGTTGCACGATGATGCCGCTTTCCTCGGCTACCGGAATGAAGTCGCACGGTGCGACCAGCCCGAGCGACGGATGCCGCCAGCGCAGCAAGGCTTCGCATCCGACCAGGTCGCCGCTGTCGAAATCGATCTTGGGTTGATACACCAGGTAAAGCTGGTCCGTTGCAATCGCCGCGCGCAGGTCATGTTCCAGTGCCCGATGGCCGAGACGGCCCAGCGCATGGTTATAGGCACTCATCAGGCCGTGGCCAAGCGCTTTCGCCTGCCGCACGGCCTCATGCGCCGTATCGAGCAAGGCTTCGGGATCGGCTTCCTGCCGCCCCACTGCTACGTACCCCGTGGTAAGGCTGCACCGTATCGAGCCGTGGGTGCCTTCGAACGCCCGATTCAGCAGTTCATGGATTTCCGCCAGCCGCGCAACCGCCGAACGATAATCGGGTGCGTCGCGCATCAGGAAAGCAAACATGCCGCCACCGATGCGTGCTGCCACGTCAGCCGGCCCGGACGCCTGGAGCAGGCGTTCAGCGGTCAAGGCGATCAGGCTGTCGCCGGCATCGTGCCCCAGCCGCTCATTCACCGCGGACAGGTTATCGATGTCGATCACCGCCAGCAGCCCTGATCCTTTGTGTTCACTCTCCCCGAGGCCATCCCTGATGGCGCTGTCGATCGCCACGCGGCTGGGCAGGCCGGTCAGATGGTCGCGCAGGACCAGGTTTCGCAATGCCTGAACGCGGCTGCGTGACGCATCCCCGTAATGCCGCATCCAGTCGTTCAGGGAGTGGACCGACTCCAGCGTTGCTTGCCTGACATACAGCAGATCCTCCACTGTTCGTGCCATGCTCTTCAACAGCGTGATGTCACGCGCGACGAGTGTCCGCGGGGCGGTATCGATGATGCACAGCGTGCCGATCCGGCTGGGGCCCGCATGGATGGGAATCCCTGCATAGAAGCGTATCCCCGGTGGACCCGTGACGAGCGGATTGGCCGCGAACCTGGCGTCCTCGCTGGTGTCGTCGACGATGAAGGGCGCGTCGGAAAGAATGGCATGTCCGCAAAACGACACGTCCCTGCCGGTCTCGCGGGCGTCCAGGCCGCAGCTGGACTTGAACCATTGCCGGTCCTTGTCGACCAGTGAAATCAGGCTGACCGGAACACCCAGCACGGCGCAGGCCATGCGGGTCACCCGGTCGAATACTTCCTCGGGCTGCGTGTCGAGCAATTGCGCCGCGCTCAAGGCGCTCAGGCGTTCTTCCTCGTCATCGGGTCGCGGGGGGCGTGCGTAATCGCTCATTTCGCTGTCCTCATCGCCGTCCTGGACAAAGAGTTGCTTCTCATCCAGTAGTGCAGCCATGATAACTGCAAAATAATGTCTGGCGAACTGTGGCAAAGCACGAGTGCGCTCGTTCCGACAAGCTGCTCTTGGTGAGAGATGGCGTCGCATTGGAGGGACGGAACGGGGGACAGTGCCAGGCCGTCGTCGAAACGTACCCCCAGCTCTTCACTACGCACTGCCGCGAGACGGTATAGGCGGCCGCGAAGCCGCGGTCCACGCTAGCTTCAGTATGCTTGTCCTCGCCTGCAACGTGGCGGGAACGAAACGACGCTAGATGAAGCCAGTACCTGGAAACAAGGAGCAACTTCGTCTATACTGTATATTCATACAGTATCAAAACGTCAATCACATGTCCGCAGCCTTGTCGCTCTTCCCGGGCCGTTCCTGGTCAATGGCTCCATCGGGGCGCTACGGGCGATTATGCAGCGTCCCGACGAGGTGGCGCCCTGCACCGCTGCCCTCGGCGCGCAAGGTTTGGTCTGAAGAATGCGCACCAGCCTGTTTGCGCAACAGCCAACGGGCCGGCGCGTGAACGATTCGTCTTGCCGCTCGGCTATCGAACCCGCGCCGGGCCTGCACGAGCATATGGGCACCATGGCGAACGCGGGCACCGCGGTCTTGCCGGTCCCGGCAGATCCCTGCCAGGCCCCATGCGCACATCCTTCGCACGAGAGTCATCCAGGGAAGCGGACGACGCAGGAGTTTCGCAGGAATGCGCTGGTGTCGCGGCAGGTCGAAACAGGATTGATTTTCATGGAAATGCTGGGGGTCGACGACGCTCGCGCCTACTGGCGTGCGGCGAACATTCCCGAGAGCGTGATCGAACGCCTTGTCGATGGGCATCCGGGCCGCGTCCCGACGTTGCCACGGTCGGCGCCGTCGATAGCCGCGGAGATACCGTTCGATGCGGACATCAGCCTGTTCTATTGCCATGCAGGTCGCCGACAGGACCTGGTTGCCGCAGCGGTCGTGCAGGCTGCGATCGCGCTCGCGCAGGAGTTGGGCCGCGAACGGGCCGAACGCATGCTGCGCCGGGAAGGACTCGGGAGCGATGTCATCGAGAGGGTCTTGTCAAAAGAAGGCAGTGGCAGGCGCATCTCCTGATGCACCCGGTTCCCGGCACGCGACGCCAAGCACTACTTCGCGCTGCGAGTGGATGCCTGGTTCTGCTCGCTGTCCCACGAAGGCGCGCTGCCACGCCGTGCCGGGCGGCGCTTGCGTTCAGCCTGCCTGAGCGTACCCCGGCCCCGCGTCGCCGCCAGCCTGCGCGCAATGGCGACGGCAGGATGGTCCGCAACCGGACCTGGCCCGCGAGCGGCAGGCCGATCATGCCGACTTCAACGAACGGCCTCCGTTAGCAGAAAGAGAGTCGCGTACATTCAATTCCGAACGCACATAGGTCTGGCCGCGGATCTTCAAGCCCGAACATTCGACCGTGAACTGCGCCGGATCGCCCGCCATGCGGCGGTCTTTCATGACGCCGACCACGCACTGCAGCACCTCGGTGACCGAGCGGTCGGGCAGCTTGCCGATATCCTCGGCAACACGAACCGACGGTTTCACCGGCGCGGCGTGCGGCGCCGTGAAATGTCTTGCGCCCAGCGCTGGAAAAGGCATTGCGCGCCAGGCGCACGCTTGGCATCATCATGCGGTCGCCAACCCATTCCGCCCGCCATGCGCCAGCGTTTGCGCCCGCCCCTTCCGCACGCCCTCCTCCTGCCCTTGACCTTGCTTGCAACGGGCTGCACTGAAGCACCTCCGCGGTTCGCCGGCACCGGGTACGACGTGGTGCTGCTCGCCGGGCAGTCGAACATGTCGGGCCGCGGCCTGGGCGCCGATCCGATGGCGGACACGCCGGCCGATCCACGCCTGCTTGCGTGGGATGCGCGGGCCAATACCTTGCGTCTGGCGAGCGACCCGCTGCCGCACCAAGACCGTGGCGAACGCCCCGTCCGGATCGGGCCGGGCATCTCGTTCGGCCAGGCCTACCTCGCGCGCGGCAGCACTGGCCGGCAATTGGTGCTCGTGCCAGCGGCCTATGGCGGCACGGGCTTCAGCGACAACGCCGGCAGCTGGCGCGTCACCGGTGCGGCGGTTTCGCCGCTGGCGGCCGAGGCGGTGGCGCGCGCGAATGCCGCGATGCGGGCGGCACGCGCCCGCGGTGCGCCGGCGCGTTTCGCCGCCATCCTGTGGCACCAGGGTGAAACGGACGGCGGCAACCGCATGGCCCCCGAGGCCTATGCCACAGAACTGGTCGCGCTGGCCACCTACCTGCGCAGCCATATCGATGGCGCCGGCCCGTCGACGCCCTTCATCGTCGGCCAGTATGTGCCGGCCCACCTGGCGGCCGATCGTTTCCTGCAGCGGATTGCCGACGTCAATCGCGAGCTTCCCGCCACGCTGGCGCACAGTGCCTGCGTCGGCAGCCACGGCCTGTCGGGCAATTCGACGCGCGACGTCGTTCACTTCGACGCGGCTTCGCAGCGCGAGATGGGGCGCCGCTATGCCGCCGCGCTGGAGGCACTGGAGCGACAATCATTGGAAAGCAAGTCAGCACCCGCACCATGTGACTGGCGCGCGGCACCTGCCCGCCTCACGGACGAGGCACGCTGAATTCCACAGCGACGCGAAGGTTGGGCGTCGAGGTAGCGCCGCTCCCCCGCAGGAACGGCAACGCGGCGCATGGCTGCCCGATGGTTGCGTGCCGCCCATCACGTCGGACGGCACGCGATTTACCGGCTCAGAAGCTTTCCACCGCCCCCACATCCGCCGCCGCGCCGCGCGGCCGGGGCGCGCCGTACGCGTCCGTCGCCGGTACGCCGGCCGCATGGGCGGTGTCGACCGCCGGGCTGTCGGCAGCCAGCTGGAACGCCGACGGGCCGGCGGTGGCCGCGAAGCGCGGATCGACGCCGACGCGGTTGTTGCCGCCGCCGGTCTCGATCCAGCCGTTGCCGCCGTAGACGATGTTATGGCTGAAATCGATGTCGCTCGACTGGAAGTACCGGTTGGCCGGACGGTCCGGGCGCGCCACCATGATGTTGTTCCAGATGCGGGCGAAGCGCGTCTTCTGCATCGAGATCTCGCCTTCGCCCGTGATCTCGATGGTGCTGTTCTGGAACGTGGTGTTGTTGAACACGTCCAGGTGCTGGACATTGAGCGAGTGGATGCCGCGTCCGCCGTTGTCGAAGACGATGTTGTTGGCGACCAGCGTGCGGCCGGCATAGGCGTACTTCAGGAACGAGTCGATGATGATGCCGTTGCCGTCGGTGGGCTGCCGGAAGCCGAAACAGTTGCACGGGAAAAGGTTGCTGGCGCCGGAGACCACGTTGCCCGTGGCGACCAGCTTGTAGCCGCTGGTGTTCCCGTCGAAGTTGTACGGCGTGAGGAAGCTGATGCCAGAGGTACCGTACGGCGAATACGCGCTGGTGCCTGACACACGGTTGCTGTCGATCGTGACGTAATCGGTGAAGTTGGCCGCGATGCCGCCGCCTGGCGTGTCGCGCACGACGTTGTTGCGGATGACGATGTGGTGGGTCTTGTTCAGCGTCTTGCCGGTCAGGCTGATGCCGTTCGAATCGACGATCGCGCCGATGTATTTCGGCGGGGTCATCGCCGCGTACGCGCGCGCCAGGTCGTTCTGTTCCTTGGCCTCCTGGTAGGTCACCTGCTTGACGTGGCCCTCCACCTCGAAGCCGTCGATGACGATATGGGCCGCGTCGCGCACCTCGATGCCATGGTGGTTCTTGCCCTTGGTGGTCTTCACCAGCGGCCGCTCGCCCGGATAATTGCGGTACGTGATGGGTGCCCCTTCGGTGCCCGAATTCCTGATCATCACCACCGTGTAGTTCCATGGATTGGCGTACGTACCCTGGCGCACCAGGACGGTCTGGCCGGGCACCATCACGTCATGGGCCTTCTGGATGCTGGCGAACGGCCGGTCCTCGGTGCCGGGATTGGCATTGTTGCCGTATTGCGCATCCACGTAGAACACCTGCTGGACATCGAGCGGAGGCGTGGTCGCCGCCACTTCGGAACGGATCACGCCACCGCTGTCGCGCAGCGCGCTGATCCGGTACCGGTAGGCCGTGCCGGACTGCAGGCCGCTGTCCCGGTAGAGCTGCGTATCCGCCGCCACCACGGCGATCTCCCGCCAGTCGGTGCCGGCCTCCTGGCGCTCGATCCGGAAGCCGCTTTCGTCGGGCGTGACATCGCGCCATTCCAGCATGATTTCCTGGCTGTTCATCGGCTGCGCGGCCAGCCGGCGGGGCGCTGCGGCGCGGTCGTAGTCGCGTTTCGTGGCGGACCTGCCCGGCGTGACCAGCTCGACCTGGGCGGAAGCCGCACCGGCAGCCGCCTCCGCACCCAGCCCGACGATGCGGTACTGGAAGGCGGTCTCGCGGCGCAGGTCGGTATCGACATGGGTGCGCGCGGCGGCGCCGATGCTGGCCACCGGCTGCCAGTCGATCTCGCCGGCCACGCGGCGTTCGATGCGGAAGCCCGTGGTGTCCGCCGCATCGCTAGACCAGGCGAGATAGGCCTGGTGCGGACCAGGATAGCTGCGCACGGCCACGTTGTAGGGCTCTCCGCTGGGGGATTCGCTACCGGGGAGTTCTACATTGACGGGCTCGCTGCTGCCCGCCTGCCAGGCCAGCGCTGGCTGGCAGGCACCGGCCAGGCCGCACAGCAGGGAAATCGCCAGGGACACGCTGCTTTGTTTCATGAAATTCCTTTCGATGGATGGATTGCGCAGAGGACGCGGCCGGAAGCGCGGAGGGATCCGGCACTGCCGCGAAGAGGCATGGCAATACTGATCCGGCCGTAGCCTGATGGCTATTGCGATAGTTTCGAAAGTCGTTATGAGTTTGTCGCGCCACGCCGCGACGCGGGGGCCTTGCGTGGCGTATCAGGCACGGTCAGGCGTGCCGGTGCACTTCCCCTGCTCCAGGCAATGGCGCAGCTTGCGCAGCCCGCGCCGTATCCATGGCTTGGCGCTGCCGGGAGGAACCGGCATCCGTTCGGCAATTTCCGCATGCGACAGGTCGCGGCCGGATGCGTGCACCAGGCGTTGCCGCCCGGCTCCGCGAGGCAGCTCAGGCACGATTGCAGCCGCGGGACGAATCCGGCGATGGTAACGGCACACATTTTTCGCGAGACCCCCATTGATGAAAGTGGCGCAAGGTGGGCATACTAGCGGGACGATTCATCCGTTACAGGCCGGGAATGACCAGCATTCCGCAGTGTCCAGGAACAGGGAGCGTGCATGGCGCATTCGAACATCAGCGCGGAAGTGCGCAAGAAGATTGCCCGCGGTGTCCAGGCCGTCGTCGACGCCATCAAGCGCACCCTCGGCCCGGAGGGAGAACCCGTCCCGACTACCCTGCCCTCCGGTGCGTCCACGCTGACGAACGACGGCATGACAGCCGCACGGAGCGTTCGGCCTGCCGATCCTTTCGAATCCGTTGGCGCGGCGCTGTTGCGCGCTTCCGCGACCCGCGTCCAGCATGCCGTTGGCGATGGGGCAACCACCACGTCGCTGCTGGCGCAAGCCATCGTCCAGGAAGGCATGCGGTTGCTTGCCGCGGGCGCACATCCACGCGAAGTGCGGCAAGGGATCGAACTGGCCACCCAGGCGATCGTGGCGGAGCTGAAACGTATCGCCTCCATCCATCCCACGATCGGCGAGATGGCCAAAGTCGCCATCACGTCGGCGGGAAGCGACGATGCACTCGGCAGGCTTGTCTCCCGTGCGCTCGAACAGATGCGCGAGCCAAAGGGTCCGTTCGGTATCGCCATCGACGACGATGGTACCTGGCAGCACGACGAAATGCTCATCGTCCCGGGATCCCTGCTGGAGCATGGTTATCTGTCCGCACGCTTCATTGAAGACCGTCGGCGGCGTATCGTTTCCCTGGAACACCCTCGAGTGCTGCTATATAACGGGCGCATCGCCGATCCGCAGCAGTTGCACGCGCTGCTGGTCCAGGTTCGAACAGTCCGGTGTTCCCTGCTGATCGTTGCCGCAGAGTTAGGCGATCAGGCGCTTGCCGGCCTGACCGACCACCGTCCTGCCGATTTTGAGAGGATCTGCGCAATCGCTGTCCCCTCCGATAGTGAAAGGCGCAAGACCTGGCTCGAGGATATCGCGATCGCAACTGGTGGCAAAGTGGCGACGGCTGATGGCCCGGTAACGCTCGATACGCTGACCATCGATGACTTGGGGCAGGCTCGGCTGGTCGAAGTCAACGAGCACCAGACCGTCATCATCGGTGGTGGCGGAAATTCCGACCGGATCAACCAGCACCTCAGGGAAATTTTTGCAGGGCTCATGTCGGCCGGCCCGCACCTTGACTGGGAAATTTGGAAACGGCGCACGGCCATGTTGACTGGCAAGGTGGCCATGCTGAGGGTCGGCAGTCATGGCGACGCCGATGCCGGCTTGCGCCTCGATCGCCTTCGTAACGTACTGCGTGCCGTGCGGGCGGCCTCGGCAGAAGGAGTGGTACCCGGTGGAGGAACAGCATTGTTACGCGCGCGACAGAGCGTCCAGGGCCATCGCGGCAATTGGCAACAGGAGGCAGCTTTCAACATCGTCATGCGTGCCCTCGAGGCACCGCTGTCGCAGCTGGCTGTGAATGCCGGCGCCGATCCTTCCCAGGTACTTGCGCGCGTAGTCCATGGTACCGGCAACTTCGGCTACAACGTGCGAACCCGGCAGTATGGCGACCTGCTGGAAATGGGCGTGATCGATGCCGCCGAAGCGCCTCGCCTGGCGCTGCAAGCCGCGGCATCGCTTGCGTGCGCACTGCTCGTCGACGACAACAGGAATTCTGCGAAACGCGCGTCGACATGGGCGAGCCTGCCGGGCCTGAACCGGCACTTGCTCCGGCGAAGCGAGGCGCCGGATTTACCCCTACACCGGTCAGCGGTCTCGCCAGAGCTGTACATACTGCCGGAACCTGCCCGGCTCTTCGTCAATAGGGGCGGTCTGGCAGGGCCTCCGGCCCTCTCCAGGACGCAGGACGACCACGACCTGTTCGCCCTCTCGGCGGCTGATGGCGGCCACCCGTTACGGGCGCTGTCAGCTGGGGCGAGCATCTTCGAGGGCGGGCAGGGAGATGGCGGTGGCCCGAAGGCCGCTCCATCACCGGTGATGGATACGCCCCCGGAGGACAAACGGATCAATGTGTGGACGGACGGCTCGCCCGTGTCGCAGTTCGTGCTGAATTTCATGGTTGGCGAAGCGCACCCGGCGAGCATCGCCGCGGGTGACAATGTCCATATTCCAGCGACCGATATTCCCATCGAGGGGCTGGCCACGGATTGGGTGATTACCTCGGCCACCGTGCTGCTGACGGCCTGGACGCCGGGAGCGATGACGCAGCGGTTGACCGTGAGTGGCAAGGACCTGAGTGAAGCCAGGTTTTCGCTGGTGATCCCAAAACAAGGCAACAGCCATGTCTTCCAGCTGAAATGCAACTTTCTCGGTGAGGGAGAGCATACCGTCGACATACTGATTTACGCGCACGATTCTTTGTATCGGCAACTGCAAGTCGTCCTGTTCGCCGATGACATCAACATAGCGACAGCACCGGTACCAGCGGCACACATCCGCAGCGAGATGACCTATCGGCGTTCCGCAGAGCTGTTCCGGCAGCCCATGCCCGCCTGGATGACTGCGCCGGGCACTCTCGATATCACGGTGCTGGGCAATGGCGAATGCCATGTGAAAGGCCGTGTGCCGAGTGGAGGCAGGCTGTGGGAACCCAATATGGTCTGCGGCTGGCCGGCGCACGCGCAGGTAGCGCCATTGGCGAACCTGGTGCGCAACGCGGCGGAAGCCTTCCGCGAAGAACACTCCGGTTATCTCGACGATCTCCCTGCGGAGGATTTCGCATCACGCCTGAGTGCGCTGAACGCCTCCGACGGTAGTCTGATGGCGGACTGGCACGGCATCGTCAACACGGCGTCGCCTTCGCATGACGCCGCATGGAACGCGGTCGCGACGGACGACAGGCTTTTCGACATGGCTTATCACGGCCACGCGCTGTACCAGTTGTTCTTTCCACGGGGTTCGGAACTGCGTATCAATCTGGACGCGCTCGAACCCGGTGCCAGCGTCAATTTCAACTGGCTTGACCGTGGCGGTTCATCATGGGCTGCGCATGTGCCATGGGGGCTGATGTACCGGGAAGCGCCCGTGTCCGGCCAGCCGGTCGATCCCCTGAAATTTCTTGGCCTGCACTGCCGGATTGGCTATGTAGCGTACGAAACCGAAACGAGCACCGGAGCCTTGGGCCGCCCCCATGACGTGCAGGCCGCGCGCTGCCTCTATTGGGGAAGCGGCGACTCTGCCGGCACCGAGTCGAGCTGGCAGCGCAAGCATTGGAGCCAATGGCCGAATCAGCTGTTCGTACCTGCCGACGGCGCGGATGAAGCAGCCAAAACGTGCCTCGCGCGTCTGCTCGGCACGGACCAACGGGATCCGGTCGCGGTCCTGTATTTCTACTGCCGCAGCACCGTCGGGGCGCGCAATGATGAACTGGTCCTTCGTTTCAGCAACACGCCGGGCAAGGAGAACGAGCTGAGGCAAACTGAAATCGGCCAGCATCCGTTTGCGGGCCGGCCCCTGGTATTCGCCAATGCCTGCTCCACGTCGGCCGCCGATCCCTATATCGCGAACTTGCTGGAAATGGCCTTCATCAAGCAACGCGGCTGCCGCGCGTTCCTCGGCACCGAAGCAAACGTGCCGATCGTGCTGGCCAGCCGCTTCGCCGCCGTCTTCTTCCACTTCTTTTTCCGCCAGGTTGACAACGCGCCCGTGTCGGCCGGCGAGGCGGTCGCGCAAGCACGCATGTTCCTGTGGACGCACTATCGCAACGTGGGCGGACTGTTGTACTGCCTTGTGAACAAGCACGACATCTACATGGCCGACGAACGCGAAGTCTGGACCTTCCATTAACAAGGCATCATGCGATGGCAAATTCTTTCACCCATGCATTCCAGACCGGATCCATCGAGGAACGCGCTCGCCTCGCTTTGGGGCAGGATTCCGCGGCCACCATCCGCGCGCATCTCGGCGAAGACGCGTTCGTGGAATATGAGCAGATCGCACACCGCGTGGTGAAGGCGGCACGCGACCATCTTGCAGGACCGCCCCCCAACCTGATCTTCATTCCCGGCGTGATGGGAAGCCAGCTCATGTCGACACAACTGGGCGGCATATGGTGGGTCGACGTCCGCACGCGGCAGCATATAGAACACCTTCGCCTGAATGCGGCAGGCACACAAAGCAGCAATCCACGTCATGCGCTGGTGCCGGTCACCACCGATCCGAGCTATGAACCGTTTCGCGCGGCTGTTCTCGAGCGGGGCGACTTCTGCCACATCGTGTATCCATATGACTGGCGCATGTCATTGTCGCGAGCGGCGGACGGCCTGCGTGATGCCATCCTGGGCATGCATGCGTCCAATGGACAGCGCAAGGTGCACCTGGTCGCCCACAGCATGGGTGGGTTGCTGATCCGCGCTACGCTGATGGCGCATGGCGCGGAACTTTGGCCGAAGATCGGACGCATTGCGTTTATCGGTACGCCCCACTTCGGCGCACCGGCGATTGCCTCGTATTTACGCCATCACTTCTGGGGCTGGGAAGGCATGGCACTCTTGGGGCGCTACCTGAGTCCAGCAGCGTTCCGGTCGCTGCGCGGCGTGCTGGAGCTGCTGCCGGCGCCATGCGGTATCTATCCCGGTACTCGGCCGGAAAGCGCCGATCGGTGGATTCCGGCCAACGCCGCTGACCGCTACCAGCATCCCTGCCTAGACTTCGACACTTATCGCGCAACAGACCTGGAACTCGCCCTCGGCCAGGATGAGACCGCGAAGCTGCAGGGCGTCCTCGATGGCAGCGCGACGTTCCACCGTGACCTGTGGTCGGCACACGTGGCGCTGGACCAGGCATTCCGCGACCGGATGGCGGTCATCGCCGGCGTCGGCTTCAAGACCGTGTTTCGGCTCGAAACGCCTGGCTGGCCGCAGTCGTTGGCTGGATCGAGAAAGATCACCCAGCGCGTACCGGACGATCCTCATCGCGATGGCGACGGCCGCGTTCCCCTGGCGTCAGCACAGTTGCCGTATGTTGCGCAGACCCGCTACGTCCGCGGCGAGCATGGTGCTCTGCCGTCGATCCCGGCCGTTCATGAAGATGTGTTCCGCTGGCTGAACGGAGAGCAGATGAAACTGCCCATCAGTTCACGCGGCGCACTGGCGGATCATCTGGCACTGGCGGATCCGCTGCCAGCCGCCGGCCATCTAGCGCGAGGTGTGCAATCCCGGGGCGATGATCCTGGCTATCTGGACGAGCGTCACTACACCGAGGACGAATTGGCCGCCCTCGATGCCGGCCTGGACACCGGCCTGGTTCCTGGATTTAACCGCCTGCATATTCTTTAGAGGCGCCTGTTCACCGCTGATGAATGAGTGAAGTCCTGAGAACCGCCACGCGCAGTGAGTAATTGAGATCCACCGGGCGTCTGGTCGTCACAGGCGGCATCTTTGCCGTGGGCGTTGGCGACCAGTTCAGTAGGCTCGCGCGGAGGGGACCTTCTGCTGTTGTTGCTGTTGTTCCGGCGCCTGTTGCTGCGGCGGTGGCTGCGGGGCTTGCTGCTGTTACTGTTGTTGCTGTTGTTGTTGTTGCTGCTGTTGCTGCGGTGGCGTTGCCGACGGTATGGCATTGCCTTGTGCCGGTTCACGCCGCACGGCGGTGACCTCGATCGAAACACGCCGGTTCAGTGCCTGTTGCGACGCTGTCTTGCCGGAGGTGGCAGGTTCGCTGTCTCCCTTGCCCGCTGTGGTGATCACCGAGGCGTCGACGCCGTTGGCGACCAGGTATTTCATCACGGAAGCTGCCAGTCGCTCGGACACAATTGCCTGATAGTCAGACGAGCCTGGGTTCCAGGTATGCCCGGCGAGGGTGATTTCCCGCACTTGCAGGTCCTTGAGCCGGGCCAGCAGCAAGTCGATTGGCTTCGTATCGGTCACCTGGAGGCTGTCGGGTTCGAAGTAGACCGACACGCTCAGGCGTACGACTCTTGACCCGGCTTCCGACTGTTCCACGATACGGTCAGGGTTCCGATCGGCGATCGCCGGCGGTTCCTGTTCCGCCGGTGCCGTCGTGGCGGGCGCTGCCGGCGGCGTGGCCGGCCCCAACGCCGGCGGTTTGTTGACCGCCGCGGGCGCCCGCGCGAGAACTGCGGTGCTTGCCGCATCCAGGGCGCGCCTGCGCCCGGTATCTCTGTCGACCGGCGCATCGATGCGTTCTGGAACCCGCCATACCTCTACTTCTCTGCGCGCGTTGCCGAAGGCGACCGTTTCGCCTGCCGGGCCGATGGCGATGGGCGGGCGGGCATCGGTGACGGCAAGCGCGGCCCAGTCGCCGTCCGTACTCTGGATCCATACCTTGCCGTCCGTGGACACCACGGCTATCGGCCCGCCCAGCCGGCTGATCGCGAGCGTGCCGCCCGTCGCCACGCTGTCCGGCAGGGCACCGCGCTCGGTGCCCTCCACGGGTTTGTCGGCGATCGGGAACTCGTACAGCCTGCCGGATCGGGTAGCGATCAGCAGCGTGCCGTCGTCCGCGAACGTGCACGCCACGGCCGGCCCGGCAGGTTCAGGCAAGAGGCGATTGACCAGGCTTGGCACGGCAACGAGATGAAAATGCCGCACGATCTTCCGGCACAGAGCCGGGCCCGGCAAGGAAGCGCCGCTCTCCAGCAGTTGGATGACCGCCAGTCCGGAAGGATTCGCCCTGACGAGATGGGTATTGAATGCGGGGCCGACCGACATCTTCTTGCAATCCTCGTCGAGCCACGAGATGGTCGGGCGCCCTGTCTCGGTATGCACGTAGCTGACGACCTTGTCGGCGGCGAGCGCCAGAGGGCCGCCGATGAATCCGTAACCGCACGAGGCTCCCGCAGGCCTGCCCATGCGTTCAGGAAGCGTTCTGACAGTTACTCCCCCGAAGCTGTCCGCTACCGCCATCAGTCTTGCGTTAGCGTCCAGAGCGATCAGCGCAGGCACTGCGGGCAATCGCTGCAAGCCATCCTGCCGCGGCCACCAGTCCGCGGCAGGCGCGAAAAATGCGGCGGCAACCAGCCCCAGCGCCGCCAATGGCAGCCACGGGCGGGGACCGCGCAGCGGCAGTCCATCTTTGTAAAGCAGGCGCATCAGCGCCGTTGCGGCATCGACCGCCAAGGCCTTACGGGGCCCGTCCATGAAGTGCAAAAAGATTGCATCGACGCGGCGTTCATCCCGGCGGCGCAGGCGGCGCCACGCCCGCAAGCCTGCCAGCACGTCATCCCAGGCACGCCGGCGCGGGTCGATGGCGATTTCCAGCACGGAAGCGTGCTGTTCTCCGGCCGCCCTCACGGACGTGAGGAACTCGTCCAGCGCGGCGCGCACTGTCTCCTCGGTGACAGGGCCCAGGCGCGCCAGCAGCGCGATACGCAGCCAGTCCGGCATGAAACCCCTGCGCAGCCATGGCAACCGGGCCAGTTGCGCCAGGCGCTGCGCATACCGCTCGTCGCGCCCTGCATTCCCGGCGATGCTGTCGCCCACGGCGAGCGTGACGGCCCAGCGGATGTCCGGATACACGGCGCACGCCGCCAGCCACTGCATGGCGTCGTTGTCCAGGTCCCGTGCCAGGTCTTGCAACACCTCGTACAGCATGTCCTGGTCCGGCGGCCGGCGGTCCAGCAGCTGGTCGATGTCGCGCAAATAGGCGGGACGCAGGCGCTGCCGGGCGGCGCGGGCGATACCCACCGGGGAGTGCCCCTGCAGCACCTGCCCGAGCTGGCGCAGGCCCTCCTCGTCGAGGGGCAGGATCGCCAGGCCGGACTGGGCCAGCGCCCACTCGCGCCGCGCCCACAGCCGGGCCGGCTGTGGCGTCACCAGCACCGCCGTTGGCCAGTCCAGCAGGCAGGGCAGCCAAGCCGCGGGCGCCCCCGTGTAGCGGTCGATCAGCCCGTTCCCGTCCGAAAAAACGATCAGCCGGGCATCCGGATGGCGCGCCTGCAGTGCGTCCAGCGTTTGCGTACCCGGATGGGGCGACGTGCCTTCCAGCGGCACGTGCCGGCTGAACCGGGGGTCGCCGCCGTATTCGTAGTGCTCCACCGCCACGCCCTGCCCGTGCAACAGCCGCGCAATCTCGTCGCCCAGCGCGGCCTGGTGATCGGCCTTGCCGGCGCGCTCGACGAGCACGAGATACACCGGTTCGGCCAGGCTGCCGAAGACAGGCGCTGGCAGCCCCCCGGCACGTACCGTGGCGGCCAGCGTGGCGTGGATATCGAGCTGGCGTGAAGGCATGGCGCGGCGGCGGCGCATTTCGCGGCCCAGGTAGCGCAAGGCGCTGGCGTAGGCCGCCAGCGCCGGCGTGCCGCTGGCTGCCAGCGCGTGCCGCGTCTTGCTGTCGTCCACCGGCATCCGCTCCAGGAACCCGCGGCGCCGCGCGGCGCTATACAGCCACCAGCACAGCGCACCGAGCAGGACCAGGCTGGCGGCGATGCGCGGCAGCAGGTTCCAGGGAGCGGTCGCCGGATCGGGCGACGGGCCTACTGCGAGAGCGGACTGGGCCGGCAGCAGGTCGAGCGGCAGCATCGTGCTCGGCATGCTGGGTGGCGCGCGGCCGATCCGCTCGGTGATTGCTGGCGGATGGGTCCCTTCTGAGTCCCGCTCGCCCTCATCAGGCCAAAGCAGGAGCGCGCCCAGCAGCAACAAGGCCAGTGGAACGCCTGCCAGCCACCAGCGCTTGCGCCAGGGCGGCTCTGGTCTCGGGGGAGGCGTGTCGTCTTTCGTTCCAATCCCAGCGCCATCCATTGGCGCCACGCCAAGGCTTTCCAGCCAGCTCCGGTAATGCTTGGCGAACTGTTCCTGCTCCAGCGCATTGGTACAGAAAATCGGTGCGAGCCAGGGCGCCAGGTCGGCGATGGCCGGCAGCCGCTGCGCGCTGCCCAGCATGCGCGTGGCGGCGATGACCTGGCCGGCATGCACCGGCATGCCGGCCGCGCGCAGCCTGTAGGCGAGATCGGCGAGATCGCCCGGCCCCAGCACTAGTGGCGTGGCGGCGGCGCCCATCACACCGGTCCGCGCGCCCGCTGGCTGCACACTGGCTCAGTGAGTCGCGGCCTGTTCATCGCGCCAGCTTTTCGCAAACTCCTCGATCGCGGCAAGATCCGCGGCGGTCTTGGCGATCACGCCCAGCGTGGCCCCGAGGTAGCCCGGCGGCAGCGAGGACACCGTGCGCGCATCCACGTCGATGCCGCCGGCAAAGCGGGCCCGCGCATGCAGGATGCGGATCCAGTCCACCAGTTCCGCCGTGGTCGGCTTCTTCTCCAGCGCCAGCCCGCGTACGTCGTAGAAGAAGCGCACCGCGCTGTCGGCCAGGCGGCTCGGGTACATGGCCAGGTTGCGGTAGACGATATCGGCCAGGCGGCCCGGATCGTTGACCTTGTCGGGAAAGGTAATGTGGTGGAACACGCAGCGGCGCAGGAACGGTGCCGGCAGGTTCTTCTCGCTGTTACTGGTGAGGACGACGACGGGCCGCAGGTGCCGGGGAGCGGACAGGCTGCGCACCTGCCGCGCGCCGCCGCGCGACAGCTCAGGGATGCGGAAGAACATGCCATCGATCTCGTTGAGCAGATCGTTCGGGAAATCGCGCGGCGCCTTGTCCACCTCGTCGATCAGCACGACGGCGCGGCGCGGCCCGTGGTGTTCACCCGCATCGGCGACAAGGTCGGCCACATCGTCCCACGGCAGCGACTCGAGGATGGCGCGGCCCAGGGCGCCAAATGTGAGGTAGTCGAGATTGTCGGGGCTCATCCGGCTGTCGTGCACGGCGTGGAAGCGGCGCAGGCTGTCGAAGTGATAGAACAGGTCAGTGGCCACGCTGGTCGACTTGGTTTCAAACGTGTACAGCGGCAGCCGCGCCGGCGTTTCCACGCCTGCCAGCCTGAGATACTTCGGCGCGAGGTGACCGGCCAGGTAGCGCGCAAAGGTGCTCTTGCCCGTGCCCGGCTCCCCCGTGAGCAGCAGTGGCTGGCCCAGCTCCAGCGCCACTTCCGCCGCGGCGGCCAGTTCCTTCGAGGGCAGGTACCAGTCTTCGGCCAGTTCACGGTCAGGCATTGCGCTCCCCTTCCAGCGATTTTTTCACGAGGCGCTGCAGCTTCCACGGGTTCCACGTCTCGTTCGGAAATTGCTCGTCGAGCGCGTCCTCGATGCGGTCGGCATTGCGGCCCAGCCGCGTCCTCACGAAGGGCAGCCGGATCCAGTTGCGCACGTGGCCGGCGCGGTAATCGCCAAGGATGACGGGCTCGCCCAGCAGCGCGGCGTCCAGTGCGGCATGCTTGCGCCTCAGCCGCGCCACCGTTTTTTCCAGCGTGGCCGCGGCCTCGCCATGCAGTGCGCGGTCCTCGAAGCGCAGCGACAGCACCATGACGAACCGGCGCTGCTCCAGCTGCATCCCGGCCAGCCATCCGGCGATCAGCATCAGGTGCTTTTCCAGTTCCCGCGCAGGGCCCGCGGGCCAGTCGCAGCATTGGCTCAGGAGTACCAGCCCGGTGCTCCCCTTGAAACTGGGAGACTCATGCATGCTTTCGTACGGGGCACTCATGGCAGCTTCCACGCCTCGGCAGAATTGCGCCTGCCTTCCCAGCGCCACGGCCTCGAACACATGGCAGGCTTCCGCCGGCACTGGATGGACCGGATGCTCGCTGACCTGCCTGGCGACACGGGTCAGCAGCTCGACGTAGCGGTGGTCGGCATGGCCGGCCATGCACATCAGCCGCGCGCCGCCCTGTTTCGTGCGCAGCCAGGGATCCAGCTGGTCCATCACTTCCACGCGGTCGCACCATGACACGAGTTCGCCGAGATCGACGTCCGCCGCCGGTTTCTCGGCGGGAAGGCGGCGCGCATGCACGCCGGGCGGGAGCAGCGCCAGTACGGGCTCGATCGGACAGGCCTTCAGCTGGCCACCGACCGACTGGGCCAGGTTGTCGAGGTCGCTGTACTGCTGCGCCAGGTGGCCGACGATGCCGCCGCCCACCACCAGCGGTGCGCCGGAGGCGCCGCGCATGTCCATTTTCGTGAGCGCCTCGCGGTTGTAGAGGGCGATCTGCGGCGTGCCGTCGAAGTCCGCATAGCACATGTCGATGATCTCGCCGGCGAGGTACACGCCGTTGACTTTGGCGCGATCCGCGGACATGGCGACGGGAAAGCCGAAACTGCGCCATGCATCCTCTCCTCTCGCCCGGCCCACGGGCAAGGGTTCGATGTCGCCACAGCCCGTGACAGCCAGCACCGCGGCATCGGCCACCTTGTCGACACCCAGCAGCGTGGCCGTGGCCGGGCGGCGGTATGGCGGCCAGCCCACCAGCACCTCGAAGCTTTCGCCCACCGTGCGGGACGACAGCACATGGGCAGCGGTGGCGGCCTGGCCGGGCGCGACCAGGTATCCGCTGCCGATGCTGCCATCGTCGCCCTGGAACAGCACGCACGTCTGCTTCAGGCGTTCGGCCACGTCCGGGCCGCTCATGCCGGCACCCCGCCAGCCAGCCGTGCCATCAGTCCCTCGGTCGTGACCGGCGCATCGCCTTCCGCGAACAGCACATCGGCGCTGATGACGTCCGCGCCGTCGAGACGGATGCGCCCATAAGTGGGAATGGCGCGGCGCCATTTGGCCAGGTCGCTGGCGCCGAGATCGGCCGCGAAGGCGCGAAACAGGCTGCGGCCAGCCGCTTCGTCCTCATCCCATATGCCTTCCGGGATGCACATCACGTCGGCCCAGGTGCCCGTGTTCAGGTACAGCGCGCCGCGTTCCAGGAGCACACGCTTGGCCAGATGGGTGTGGCCATAGACGATTGCCTTGAAGCCGGCCCGGGCGGCATGCCTTGCGGGCTTCAGGTAGCTTTCCGTTTCGCTGTCCACCGCGAACGCTTCCCGGTGCATCCGGCGCAGCCGCGCCAGCGAGCGGAACGCGGCGAATACGGCATCGAGGCGGGCGGCCCGTACCCGCTCCGTTACCGCGGCAATGCCCTTGCCCAGCAAGTCGCCCGGCGCGGCGATCCGGCCCGTGTCCCCGCCCTGGGCGATCTGCTGCGCCGCCAGCCACAGCGCGCCGTCGTCGTTGCGGTTCGCGTTGATGAAATTGTTCGCCAGCGGCTCGGCGCTGTCCTCGTCATAATCGACCGCCTGGCTGGCACGGAACTGCCCGAAGGCGCCCCATGCCTGCTGCAGTCCCACGCCGCCCAGCGCGGCGGCGATCGGCAGCGCGGCCGCTGTTTCAGGCTTGAGCAGATCGATGAATGGATATTGCTGCTTCAGCGGGTTGATGACATCGATGACCATGCGGCTGCCCGGCAGCGCCGGAAACGCCGGGGTGACGACGGCGTGACGCGACAGCTGCGAACGCACCCGGCGCAGCGCATCGTGCGGCACGGCGTTCCATGGATCGAAGCGGTTGCCGTGTTCGACCAGCAGCGGACCCAGCGTGAACGCCTCGTTGTCGTAGATGAAGCGCACGCGGGGCCCGGGCAGGCGTGCCAGGAGCATCTCGCGCACCCCGGGCAGGGACAGTTCGATATCGTGGTTGCCCAGCATGAGCGTCAAGGCACCGCCTCGCACCGTCGTAAAACGGGCCAGCGCCTCCCACACGACCGCCGTGCCGGCGAGGATGCGCGCCAGTTTTTCGCAGGCGTCGGCGGGATCCGGCGTAAAGGGCGCAAAGGGCACTTCAGCAAGAAAATCGACGATGTCGCCGGCGACGACGAGGTGACTGTCCTCGTCTGGCGTGGCTTTCGGCACGCGGTCGATGAATGCGGCCAGCAATGCATGCGTCGTGGGCGGACACATCTGGAACGATGGCGCGCCATCGGCAGCGGCGGCCGCGCCCCCGAGGTGCAAATCCGAGATCACGTGAACCAGATGACGCATCGTTCTCTCCCCTCCAGGTGGACAGCGGCGCTGCCGTGGCCGCACGTGCACGCGTGACCGCGACGAACGTCGACAAGGTGACTTTAGGGTATTTTTCCTGTGCTTAGTAGGGATTGGCGCGAAAACAACGGCTCAGCACGCAGGGCGGACCTCGTTTTCCCGCGGCCGGCTGTCGAGCCGGTTCGGTGCCGCCGGCTCGGCTGCATCGAACGCGGCGGTTCGCGCATCGGCAGGATCCGCATCCACCGCCTGCCGGGATGCCCGAGCCGTGAAAGCGTGGCTGGATACGCCGCGTATTTCTCCCTGCCGGCAGTCAGGAGTAACGACGCCACGGATGCCGGAACAGCGGCACCTTGTCCCACTTCAGCAGGAAGGCGATCCGCTGGGCGATCCAGGTGGCCTCTTCTTCCGACGTCCATTTCGCGGCCGCCAGCGCGCTCCGGTAGCGCTCCAGCAGCCGGTGCCGTGCGGCCGGCAGGGCCGATGCTTGGCCACGTTCGACGATCAATGTGCACAGCCGCAATGCGAGATCCTGGCAGGCCTCGAAGCGCCCGGCATACGCTTTCTGGACGTTGTCGATGGCGTTGCGCCGCGCATCGGTTTCGTCGCCGGCGTTTGCCGGCCCTTCGTCCAGCATGTCGAGCACGGCCACGGGAATGGGAAAATCCTCCGGGACCGCGTTGTCGATAACGGCATCGTTCTGGTTCACTGGCGCAGACAGGTGTTCGCTCATGTGCTATTCGGTGAGGTCGGCATGCCCAAAGGCGCGGTATCGCGCCCTCCCCGGCCCGGATTGCGGCCGCACGTCACTCTACGACATGAGCATGACGATGCGATGACGGGTATTGATGTGCCAGAGTCTCGACCGGGTGTGACGAGACGGACCTGGCTGGCGCAGTCGCCAGGCCAGCTTGACGGGCATAACGCGCTGGCGTGATGCCGGCATGGCGCGTGAAGGCGACGTTGAAGGTGCTTGCCGAACTGTAGCCGACCTGCTCGGCCACCTGGGCTATCCGGCAGTCGCCGCGCCGAAGCAGGTCTTTTGCCAGCGCCATCCGCCACGTAAGGACGTATTCCATCGGCGCGACACCTACCGCTTGATTGAACCGTTCGAAAAATCCCGAGCGGGACAAGGCCGCTTCCTGCGCCAGCGCCGCCACGGTCCACGCGCGTGCCGGGGTGGCGTGGATGAGGCGAAGCGCGACCGCCAGCCGCGCGTCGGCCAATCCCCGCAACAGCCCGGGCGATGCCATCGTGCCCTGCGCCGAGCGCAAGGCCTCGATCAGCAGCACCTCGAGCAAGCGGGTCATGATGACCTCGCGCGCCGGGCGCCGGGCGAGCGACTCTTCGCGCAGCAGTTCCGCCAGTGTGGCCAGCCTGCGCTCGCCGCACACGTGAATGAACTTCGGCAGCAGCGAGACCAGCAGCGCCGCATCCGGGGAGCCGAATTCGCAATAGCCGACGATGTAGCGCACCTCTGGCGGGCCGTGCTGCTCGCCGAGGCGGAACTCGCCGGGCCCAAGCTGCACCGGCAGCATCACGGCGTGTCGATGGGGCGGCGGTACCAGGCTCGACATGCCGAACTCGTAAGTCGCCGGGATGAGGACGAAGTCTCCGGGCGACAGCAGCAGCGGGTCGCTGTCGCCAACCGTCAGGCGGCAGCTACCGTCGAGGATCACGCAGAACGAGGCTTGGCCGGTTTCCGTCCGCTGCACGCGCCAGGCGCCGGCGGCATCGACCACCTTGGCATAACGCGGAGCAAGCTGCAGCAAGCTGACTACTTCCGCCAATGGATCGGCCATCTGGACTCCTGCAAACTTTTTCTGGACTTTGGATTGTAGCCGGTCTACGAGATCTTCCCTATCCTTCAGGAATCCCAACCATTTCTGGAGTCCTTCATGAAAACTGTGCTGATCACTGGCTGCTCGTCCGGCTTCGGGCTGGAGATTGCCCGCCACTTCCTCGAACGCGACTGGAAGGTCGTCGCTACCATGCGCACGCCCGACGCCACGCTCCTGCCGCAGTCGGACCGGTTGCGCATCGTGGCGCTGGACGTGACCGATGCCGCCAGCATCCGCGCCGCCATCGACGCCGCGGGCGCCGTCGACGTCCTGGTCAATAACGCCGGCATCGGGATGCTCAATCCGCTCGAAGCGATCACGATGGCATCGGCGCGCGAAGTGTTCGAGACCAATACGCTGGGAACGATCGCGATGACACAGGCGGTATTGCCTGCGTTCCGGGCGCGGGGCGCCGGTGTGATCGTCAACGTCACCTCGACAGTGACGCTGGCGCCTCGTCCCCTGCTGTCCGTCTACACGGCCAGCAAGGCTGCCGTGAACGCGTTTACCGAATCGCTGGCGCTCGAACTGGCACCGCTCGGTATTCGCGCCCACCTGGTGCTGCCTGGCCGCGCGCCCGATACCCGATTCGGCGCGGGGGCGCTCAGTCGAATGCAGGGCGACGTGCCGCAGGCCTACCGGCCCTTCGTGGACACCGTATTCGCCGGGATGCAGGCCCCCGGCCCGGTTACGCTTCCCGAAGATGTGGCGCGTGCGGTTTGGCGGGTGGTCACGGAGCCGGCGGCACCGCTCAGGATGCCGGCTGGCGAGGACGCGGAGGCGCTCGCAGCGACGCAAAAAGCCGCCTGAACGTTCGAGAAGACAAGCGCCAGGGCGACGTTCGACACCGTCCCCGGATAGCACTATTCGCCGAACGCCTCCACGACAAGGGTGCGCAGCCAGCGGTTGCCTTCGTCCTGGTTGTAGCGCCGGTGCCAGAACACGTTCGTCTGCAGCGCGGCGAGGGGTAACGGCGATTTCACGTACACCAGGCCGAATGGCGCGGCGACCCGCTCGGCCAGTTTCTGCGGCACCGTCACCACCAGGTCGGTGGTACTGACGATATACGGGGCGGCCGAGAAATGCGGCACCGAGAAACTGGCGGCGCCGAGGATGCCGGCTTTTTGCAATGCCGTGTTGATGCCGTCATACGGGCTCTCGAGCGCGGCCACCACCAGGTGCCGCACGCCGACCAGGCGCTTGACCGTCAGCGGTCCGGCGGCAAGCGGGTGCCCTGCCCGGAACAGGCATACATGGTCTTGCCGGAACAGGCGGCGCTGGTACAGCGCCTCGGGCGCATCGTCGAATGCGCCGATCGCAAGATCGACGCGGCCCGCTTCCATCTCCTCGCGCAGGCCCGGCGTGCCGACCCGTATCGAGGCGATCTGCACGCCGGGCGCCGCCGCGCCGCACAGCTCGACCAGGCGCGGCATGAAATACACCTCGCCCACGTCGGTCATGGCGATCGTGAAGCGTCTCCGGCTCGTTGCCGGCTCGAACGCCTGGACCGGCGCCAAAGCCTGTTCCAGGTGCGCCAGCGCCGTCGCTACCGGCTCGGCCATGCGCTCCGCATACGGCGTCGGCTGCATGCCGGCGGCAACGCGCACGAACAGGTCGTCTCCGGTGGCGCGGCGCAACCTCGCGAGGGCGTTGCTGACGGCCGATTGCGTGAGGCGCAGCCGGCGCGCCGCGGCGGAAATCTGCCGCTCGCGAAACACCTCCTGGAACACCAGGAGGAGGTTCAGATCCAGGTCGCGCAGTTCCATGTCGCGTCTATTTAGAGTATGAATAGTCGACATTTTCGCATTCAGCACGCTAATGGTCTACAGTGGCATCACGCTTTCATCCAGGAGACGATGTGAACAAGACCGACCTGAATCCGGGCTACCTGTCCGGCTTTGGCAACGAGTTCGCCACCGAAGCATTGCCTGGCGCCTTGCCACGGCACCGGAACTCGCCGCAGCGGGCGCCCTACGGCCTGTACACGGAGCAGCTGTCCGGCACCGCCTTCACCGCGCCGCGCGCGCATAACCGGCGCAGCTGGCTGTACCGCATCAGGCCCGGGGCCATGCACCAGCCGTTCACCCGGCTGGACAACGGCGGCATCGTCAGCGATTTCAGTGCGCTGGAGGCGCCGCCGAACCAGTTGCGCTGGGACCCGCTGCCGATGCCGGACACCCCGACCGACTTCATCGATGGCTGGGTGACGATGGCCGGCAACGCGGGCGTGGGCATCCACCTGTACGCCGCGAACGAGCCGATGGAGGGCCGCTATTTCTATGACGCGGACGGCGAGCTGCTGATCGTGCCGCAACAGGGCCGGCTGCACATCGCCACCGAACTGGGCATCGTCGACGTGGAACCCCAGGAGATCGCCGTGATCCCGCGCGGCCTGCGCTTCCAGGTCATGCTGCCCGATGGCCAGGCGCGCGGCTATGTCTGCGAGAACTTCGGCGCCCTGCTGCGGCTGCCCGACCTGGGCGTGATCGGCTCCAACGGCCTGGCCAACCCGCGCGACTTCCTGACGCCGCAGGCGGCCTTCGAAGACCGCGAAGGCGACTTCGAGCTGGTGGCCAAGTTCGCCGGCAACCTGTGGCGCGCAGCGATCGGCCATTCGCCGCTCGACGTGGTCGCCTGGCACGGCAACTACGCGCCCTACAAGTACGACCTGCGCCACTTCAACACGATCGGCTCGATCAGCTATGACCACCCCGATCCGTCGATCTTCCTGGTACTGCAGTCGCCTAGCGACACGCCGGGTGTGGACACGCTGGACTTCGTGATCTTCCCGCCGCGCTGGCTGGCCGCGGAGAACACGTTCCGGCCGCCCTGGTTCCACCGGAACGTGGCCAGCGAATTCATGGGCCTGATCGATGGCCAGTACGACGCCAAGTCGGAGGGCTTCCGCCCGGGCGGCGCGAGCCTGCACAATTGCATGAGCGGCCACGGCCCGGATGCCCCCACGTTCGAGAAAGCCAGCGTCGCCGACACGACCCGGCCGCACAAGGTCGATGCCACGATGGCCTTCATGTTCGAGACTCGCGACGTGATTCGCCCCACCGCCGCCGCCCTCGCCTCGCCCCAGTTGCAGCCGGACTATTACCAGTGCTGGCAGGGCTTCCACAAGCATTTCAAGGATCCACGCGCATGACCATCCAACTCAACGAAACCCACGACGCAGCACTGACCAGCTGGGTCAAATCGGCCAATGAAGCCGGTGCTGATTTTCCCATTCAGAACCTGCCCTTCGCCGTGTTCCGCCGTGCCGGCAGCGGCGAAGCCTACCGCGGTGGCGTCGCGATCGGTGACCAGATCGTCGACCTGGCCGCGCTGGGCGAAGCGCTGGCCGGCGCGGATCCGGCCGCCCGCGAGGCTGCAGCGCTAGGCTCCCGCGACAGCCTGAACGCACTGATGGCCGCAGGCCCGCAGGCCTGGTCGGCGTTGCGCCTTGCCCTGTCGCGCCTGCTGCGCAGCGACGCGCCGCCACGTCCCGAGCTGCTGGTCGCGCAGGCCGATGCCGAGTTTACCGTGCCGGCCACCATCGGCGACTACACGGACTTTTATACGTCGATCCACCACGCCACGGCCGTTGGCAAGCTGTTCCGGCCCGATAATCCCCTGCTGCCGAACTACAAGTGGGTGCCGATCGGCTACCACGGGCGCTCGTCCACGATCGGCGTGTCCGGCCAGGCGTTCCATCGCCCACGCGGCCAGACCCGCGGCGCCACCGAGACCGAACCGGTGTTCGGCCCCGCCAGGCGGATGGATTTCGAACTGGAAGTCGGCATCTTCATCGGCGGCGGCAATGCCGCGGGCGAGCCGATCGCCGTTGACGACGCCGAGGCGCACGTCTTCGGCCTGTGCCTGCTGAACGACTGGTCGGCGCGCGACCTGCAGGCCTGGGAATACCAGCCACTGGGCCCGTTCCTGTCGAAGAATTTCGCCACCACGATCTCGCCCTGGATCGTGACGACCGAGGCGCTTGCGCCCTACCGCGCGGCCTGGCAGCGCGATGCCGCCGATCCGCAGCCGCTGCCTTACCTGGACTATCCGGCACTGCGCGACAGCGGAGGCTTCGACATCGAACTGGACGTGCTGCTGCAAACGGAAACCATGCGCCACGAAGACCAGGCGCCGGCCGTCATTGCGACCTCGAACTTCCGGCACTCCTACTGGACCGTGGCCCAGCTGGTGGCCCACCATACCGTCAACGGCTGCGCGCTGCGCCCCGGCGACTTGCTGGGATCGGGGACCCAGTCCGGCCCGAAAGCGGCGGAAGCCGGATCGCTGCTGGAACTGAGCGCCGGTGGCAAGCAGCCGCTGACGCTGCCGAATGGCGAGCAGCGCGTCTTCCTCGACGATGGCGATCGTGTCGTGCTGCGCGGCCGTGCCACGCGGCCGGGCTTGCCGCGCATCGGCTTCGGCGAAGCATCCGGCACCTTGCTCGCCGCCCGCTGATCACTCGCCGATGCATGCCTCCGGCACGCCCCTTTCCGGGGCGTTCGCGATTCCGGCGTCACGGATCGACGGCCCAGTGGAGTAGCGCCGTTGCCGCCGCGCCTGGGTTGCGCCCAGCGCGCGATCGGAGGCGGCGGCGCCTGCGGGCGCGTGGTCTTCGAAGCCCACCCTCCTCCGTCCAGACAAAGTAAAACGGCCTCTCGCAAGGGAGGCCGTTTTGCTTTGTTCTGGCGGAGACGCGACTGGCGCCAAGCGCCAGCAGAATGGACGATTCGGAGAGCCCAGGCCCGGCAGGGCCTGGTCTTCGAATCCCACCGTCTTCCGTCCAGACAAAGCAAAACGGCCTCCCGCAGGGGAGGCTGTTTTCTTTTGTTCTGGCGGAGACGCAACTGGCGCCAAGCGCCAGCAGAATGGGCGATTCGGAGAGCCCAGGCCCGGCAGGGCCTGGTCTTCGAATCCCACCGTCTTCCGTCCAGACAAAGCAAAACGGCCTCCCGCAGGGGAGGCCGTTTTACTTTGTTCTGGCGGAGACGCAACTGGCGCCAAGCGCCAGCAGAATGGACGATTCGGAGAGCCCAGGCCCGGCAGGGCCTGGTCTTCGAATCCCACCGTCTTCCGTCCAGACAAAGCAAAACGGCCTCCCGCAGGGGAGGCCGTTTTACTTTGTTCTGGCGGAGACGGTGGGATTCGAACCCACGATACGGGTATAAGCCATATGCTTCCTTAGCAGGGAAGTGCCTTCGGCCACTCGGCCACGTCTCCTAGATGATTACTCACCTATCATCTTTTCTGCAACATTTCTGCGTCAGATCAGATGCCCGCCATAGTAATTGCCGCGACCTGTTTGGTCAAGGAAATCGGCGGTTTTTTTCTGAAATATTCACTCTTTTTCGAGTTCAAATGCCTTGTGCAGCGCGCGCACGGCCAGCTCCATGTATTTCTCGTCGATCAGCACGGAAATCTTGATCTCGGAGGTCGAGATCATCATGATGTTGATGCTTTCGTCGGCCAGGGTGCGGAACATCTGCGAGGCCACGCCGACGTGGCTGCGCATGCCCACGCCGACCACCGAGATCTTCGACACTTTCGCGTCGCCGATCAGCGAAGCGAAGCCGAGTTCGCCCTTCTGGCCTTCCAGTACTTCCAGCGCCTTGTTGTAGTCGTTGCGGGAGACGGTGAACGTGAAGTCGGTCTTGCCTTCGACGGACTGGTTCTGGATGATCATGTCCACTTCGATATTGGCGTCGGCCACCGGGCCCAGGATGTGGTAAGCCACGCCCGGACGGTCGGGCACGCCCATCACGGTGATTTTGGCTTCATCGCGGTTGAAGGCGATGCCGGAGATGACTGCTTGTTCCATATTGTCTTCCTCAAACGAAATCAGGGTACCGGACTTGGCTTCCTCGGCCAGGTCCATCAGCGGGTCGGTCAGCGACGACAGCACGCGCGTCGGCACGCGGTAGTTGCCGGCGAATTCCACCGAGCGCGTCTGCAGTACTTTCGAACCCAGCGATGCCATTTCCAGCATCTCTTCGAAGGTGATGTGCTTCAGGCGGCGCGCTTCCGATACCACGCGCGGATCGGTCGTGTAGACGCCATCCACGTCGGTGTAGATCAGGCATTCGTCCGCCTTCAGCGCGGCGGCGATCGCCACGGCGGAAGTATCGGAACCGCCGCGGCCCAGCGTGGCGATGTTGCTGTTCTCGTCCACGCCCTGGAAGCCCGTGATGATCACGATCTTGTTCTGGTCCAGGTCGGCGCGCACGCGCTTGTCGTCGATCGACTGGATGCGCGCCTTGGTGAACGCGGAGTCGGTCTTGATGCCGACCTGCCAGCCGGCGTACGACACGGCGGCCTTGCCGATCGCCTGCAGGGCCATCGACAGCAGGCCGACGGATACCTGTTCGCCGGTCGAGGCGATCATGTCCAGTTCGCGCGGGTCGGGCGGATTCTGGATTTCCTTGGCCAGCGCGATCAGGCGATTGGTCTCGCCGGACATTGCCGACGGCACCACCACCACCTGGTGTCCCGCATCGTGCCATTTGGCGACACGGCGCGCGACGTTCTTGATACGGTCCGTCGAACCCATCGACGTACCGCCGTATTTATGAACGATTAAAGCCATTGCGTTTTTCAATCGGTTGAAGTAAAGAGCCTTTTACTGTACCTGCTGCAATGCAAAAGGACAAGTCAAAAAAGTAATGAAGTCATACACTTAGGGCATAAGCTCATAAGAATATGGATGGGTCGCCGAATTTTATTCGGCCTGCCAGCGCAGTGCTACCCGGAAATTCGCGTCAGTGGCAACATAATGGCAATCCATGCCGATGCCTGCCGCATACAACAGTCGGCCCGGAATGCCGACCACCGGCAGGCGCGAACGCTCCCAGGCCGGCGTGCCCAGCGACTGGTGGTGCTGCTTCAGGCCGCGCGTGGGCCGGTTCGGTGCGAGCTTGACGCGCTCGCCGCCGCGGCGGAACGAGATCGTCAGTTGCTGCTGTTGCAGCCAGCCGGCGGCGATGCCCTCCTCCGCCGGCTCGAAATGCAGCGTGCCGCCATAGTCGGGGAACGCGATCGAAGCTTCGCCGTTCCAGCGGAAGTGCTGGACGGGGCGTTCGTCGTACTCGTCTTCCTCGGCGCCCGCCAGTTCCTTCGGTTTCGGCACCAGGTGCACCCGGCCGCGGTGGCGGCGCACTTCGCAGTCGGGGTGCGTGACGAGCAGCTCCGCGCCATCGCGGGCTTCCAGCAACTGGGCGATCATCTCGGCCAGCCACGCGGCGGAAGGAATGCGGATGCCGCGCACGCCGAACCAGTGGCGCAGCAGGTTGTTGCGGCGGTCTTCGCCCAGCGCGCGCAGGTGGTCGACGGCGATGCTGCCCTCCGCCAGCCCGGCCTGCAGGTCCTGCTCGGCCAGCTCCGTCAGCAGGCGCTGGGCCGAGCGGGCATGCGCGGCGCTGCGGGCAAAGCGCTCCTGGTAGCCGGGGAACGCCACGGCCAGTGCCGGCATCACCGTGTGGCGCAGCGCGTTGCGGGCGTAGCGGGTGTCGCTGTTCGATTCGTCGTCGATGTGCGCGATGCCGTGCGCGTCCGCGTGGGCTTCGAGCTGGGCGCGCGAGGCTTCCAGCAGCGGGCGCGCCAGCAGGATGTCGGTGCTGCCCAGCAGGCCCGGTGCCGTGTTGAAGGCATCCATGCCGGACAAGCCGGCCGGGCCGGCGCCCCGTGCGAGTTGCAGCAGGATCGTCTCGGCTTGATCATCGAGGTGATGCGCCGTCAGCAGCAGTGCCACGCCATGTTCGCGGCACAGTTCTCCCAGCGCCGCGTAGCGTGCCTGGCGCGCCGAGGCTTCGGTGCCGGATTTGCGATCCGCCAGCGTGACCCGGCGCGCGGCGAAGGTGATGCCGAGCTTTTCGCATTCGGCGGCGCAGTGGGCTTCCCAGGCATCCGCGTTCGGGCTCAGGCCGTGGTGGATGTGGAAGGCGATCAGCGGCGCATCGTCGAGGGTGGCACGCGCCAGGTGCAGCAGGACCGAGGAATCGAGGCCGCCGCTGTAGGCGATGGCGATGGGCTGGCCGGCTTCGCGGGGAAGCCTGGAGACCTCGCCGGCAAAGACTTGCGGGAGGCTTGTGTGTCGGGACTTCATGCGGAACCCAAAGGCAGGTGCCAGGGTCAGACCCGTCGGGTCTGACCCTAGGGTTTGCCATGGGGGTGAAAGGATGCGTGATGGCGCACTAGCGGGAGAACAGGGCCGGACCCCATCGGCGGTCCGTTCCCATTTTGAAGCAACGTTGTCGCGGATTATTCCGGCGACGTGGTTTCCTTGAACTTGCCGTAGCTCATCAGCTTCTGGTGGCGCTGTTCGAGCAGGTCCTTGGTCTTGACGCCCTGGAACTGGCGCAGCGAATCGGCCAGCGCGCGCTTCAGCAGGCGCGCCATTTCCTTCGGGTCGCGGTGGGCGCCGCCCAGCGGTTCGGAAACGATCTTGTCGACCAGGCCCATGGCCTTCAGGCGATGCGCGGTCAGGCCCAGCGCTTCGGCCGCTTCGGAGGCGCGTTCGGCCGTCTTCCACAGGATCGATGCGCAGCCTTCCGGAGAGATCACGGAATACGTGGCGTATTGCAGCATCAGCACGGAGTCGCCGACGGCGATCGCCAGCGCGCCGCCGGAGCCGCCTTCGCCGATGATGGTGGCGATCAGCGGCACCTTCAGTTCGGCCATCACGTACAGGTTGTGGCCGATCGCTTCGGACTGGCCGCGTTCTTCGGCATCGATGCCGGGGAAGGCGCCGGGCGTGTCGACGAAGGTGAAGATCGGCAGGTTGAATTTCTCGGCCACCTTCATCAGGCGCATGGCCTTGCGGTAGCCTTCGGGCTTGGGCATGCCGAAGTTGCGCAGCGCGCGTTCCTTCGTGTCGCGACCCTTCTGGTGGCCGATCACCATGCAGGGCTGGCCATTGAAGCGGGCCAGGCCGCCGACGATCGACTGGTCGTCGGCATACGTGCGGTCGCCATGCAGTTCGTGGAAGTCCGTGAAGATCTCGTTCACGTAATCCATCGTGTAGGGCCGCTGCGGGTGGCGGGCGATCTGCGATACCTGCCACGGCGTGAGCTTGGCGTAGATATCCTTGGTCAGTTGCTGGCTCTTCTTGGCCAGGCGGTCGATTTCTTCCGAAATGTCGACGGCGGAATCATCCTGCACGAAGCGCAGCTCTTCAATCTTGGAATCGAGCTCCGCGATGGGCTGCTCAAAATTGAGGAAAGTAGTTTTGGTCATTGGTCCTCCGAGAGTATGAACCCAGGGCGCGCTCGCGCAGGCGGAGCGGGCGAGGCTTCAAAATTTTTTTGGCTATTCTACCGGAACAGGATCGAGGCTACGCCATAAATACCAGGTGGCGACGGTGCGATACGGTTCCCAGTTGGCCGCCACCTCGCGCGCATCGCTGCGGGAAACAGGCTCGCCGGAAAAATAGTTGTGGCTGATGCCCGCGATCAGGCGCGGGTCGTCCAGCGGCAGCACGTTGGGCCGCAGCAGGTTAAAGATCAGGAACATTTCCGCTGTCCAGCGCGTGATGCCGCGAATCTGGACCAGCTCCGCAATCACGGCTTCATCTTCCATCTGGTGCCACTCGCCGGCATGCACCTTCTTTGCCTTGAAGTTGTCGGCCAGGTCGAGGATGTATTCCGTCTTGCGCTTGGAGAGGCCGCACGCGGCCAGTTCTTCCGCGCCGGCCTTGATGACGAGCGCGGGCGTGAATTTGGGGATCGCCACCAGCAGCTTCTGCCATGCCGCGCTGGCGGCCTTGGGCGTGACCTGCTGGTTGACGATGGAGCGCGCCAGGGTGGTGAACGGGTCGTCGTGCCCCACCAGGTGCAGGTCGCCGAACTGGGGAATGAGCTTGTTCATGATGCGGTCGCGCCGCATCAGCTCGGCCTTGGCCTCTTCCCAGTATGGCGGCACGGCCACCTGGCGGCCCGCGCCGCCCGATTTATCCCTGGACTGGAGGACCATTATGCGCGGCGCCAGTTCGTCGTGCCGTCGGGCTTGTCCTCGAGGACGACGCCGGCAGCCAGCAGGTCGGCGCGGATCTTGTCCGCCTGCGCGAAGTCGCGCGCCTTCTTCGCCGCCGCGCGGGCAGCGATCGCTTCCAGGATGGCCACTTCGCCGAAGCCGTCGGCCACGCCGGCCTGCAGGAATTCCTGCGGGTTGCGCTCCAGCAGGCCCAGCACGGCGGCCAGGCCTTTCAGCTGGCGCACCGCTTCCGGCGACTTCGACCGGTTCACTTCCGAGGCCAGGTCGAACAGCACGGCGACCGCCATCGGCGTGTTGAAGTCGTCGTCCATCGCTTCCGCGAAGCGTTGCGCGTGCGGCTCGTTCCAGTCCAGTTCCGCACCGTCGCCCTGCACGCCGTCGAGAGCCGTGTAGAGACGGGTCAGCGCACCGCGGGCATCCTCGATATGCGCATCGGAATAATTCAGCGGGCTGCGGTAGTGGGCGCGCACGATGAAGAAGCGCACCACTTCGGCATCGAATTTCTTCAGCACGTCGCGGATCGTGAAGAAATTGCCGAGGGACTTGGACATCTTCTCGTTATCGACGCGCACGAAGCCGTTGTGGATCCAGTAGTTCGCCAGCGGCTTGCCGAACGCACCCTCGGATTGGGCGATCTCGTTTTCATGGTGCGGGAATTGGAGGTCCTGGCCCCCGCCATGGATGTCGAACTGTTCGCCGAGCAGCGCGCAGGACATTGCCGAGCATTCGATGTGCCAGCCCGGGCGGCCACTGCCCCATTTGGAGTCCCATTTCACTTCGGCCGGTTCGCTTTCCTTCGATGCCTTCCACAGCACGAAGTCGAGCGGGTCGCGCTTGCCGGTGTTGACGTCCACGCGCTCGCCGGCGCGCAGGTCGTCGAGCGACTTGCCGGACAGCTTGCCGTAGCCTTCGAAGCCGCGCACGGCATAGTTCACGTCGCCGTCCTCGCCACGGTAGGCCAGGCCCTTCGCCTCGAGCTTCTCGATGATCGACAGCATCTGCGGCACGTACTCGGTGGCGTGCGGCACGTCGGTCGGCGGCAGGATGCCGAGCGCCTCGGTATCCTCGTCCATGTAGCGTTCGAAGCGCGACGTCAGCGAATGGATCGACTCGTTGTTGTCGACCGCGCGGCGGATGATCTTGTCTTCGATGTCCGTGACGTTGCGCACGTATTGCACGTCGTAGCCCGATTTCTTCAACCAGCGGTAGATGACGTCGAACGCCATCATCATGCGCGCGTGGCCCACGTGGCAGTAATCGTAGACCGTGATGCCGCAGACATACATGCGGACCTTGCCCGCTTCCATTGGAGTGAACGTCTGCTTGTCGCGCGCCAGCGTGTTATAGATCTTTAAGTTGCTCATCGGACTCTTGTTTTCTTCGGCGCCCTGCCCCAACGCACAAAGAGAAAACCGGGTGCCGGCATCGCACGTGCCGCACCGGGTTTTCTCGATCGCCTGGGGTCGGACAGACCCGCCGTAGTTCTTCGCCGGCGCCCCGCAAACGACGCTGCAGGGTGCCTGGCTGTTCTCATGTTCTGCTTCCCACTCTGAACGGTCTAGAATGGAAGCCGTCGCCAAGTATAGCATTGATAAAATGACCTGGGCTCAATATCCACCCTGCAAGAAAGACAGGAACATGCACAACAATAAGCTGCACTACAGAACCATGATTGCCGGGCTGCTGCTGTCCGGTTCGGTGTTCGCCGCCAACCCGCAGGTATCGCTGAAAACCACCGCCGGCGAGATCGTGCTGGAGCTGAACCAGGAAAAAGCGCCGAAGTCGGTGGCGAATTTCCTGGCGTATGTGAAGAGCGGCTTCTACAAGGACACCATCTTCCACCGCGTGATCGACGGCTTCATGATCCAGGGCGGCGGCTACACGAAGGACCTGAAGGGCAAGCCCACGCGCCCGCCGGTTCCCAGCGAATCGAAGAATGGCCTGAACAACGTGATGTACTCGGTGGCGATGGCGCGCATGGATAACCCGAACTCGGCCACGTCGCAATTCTTCATCAACGTGGCCGACAACATGGCGCTGGACTATCCGAACTTCGACGGCGTGGGCTATACCGTGTTCGGCCGCGTGATTTCCGGCTACGAAGTGGTGGACAAGATCAAGGGCGTGCTGGTGGACGACAAGAGCTTCGTGTTCCAGAACGTGCCGGTCACGCCGATCATCGTCAAGTCGGCCACCGTGCTGAAGAAGCCGATCGAACCGAAGCAGCCGCCGGGCCAGGCCGCGCAGCCGCAGGCCGAACCCCAGCCGCAGCCGGAACCGCAGCCGGCGGCCGCGCCGGACGCGGCGTCCGGAGCAGCGCCGGCGCCGGCACAGTAAAATAGCGTTTTGCCATGGGCTGCTGTAATATCGCGGCCCTCTTCTGAATACTCTTGCAAATCAACGGAAAAGACCATGACCACCATTACCATCACCACGAACAAGGGCAAGATCGTTGCCGAGCTGGACGCTGAAAAAGCGCCGAAGACTGTCGAGAACTTCCTGAACTATGCGAAGGCCGGCCACTACGACAACACCATCTTCCACCGCGTGATCGATGGCTTCATGATCCAGGGCGGCGGTTTCGAGCCGGGCATGAAGCAGAAGCCGGCCGACCAGACCGTGGAAAACGAAGCCAAGAATGGCCTGAAGAACGAGCCGTACACGCTGGCGATGGCCCGTACCTCGGCCCCGCACTCCGCCTCGGCGCAGTTCTTCATCAACGTGAAGAACAACAGCTTCCTCGACTACCCGGGCCAGGACGGCTGGGGCTATGCCGTGTTCGGCGTGGTCACCGAAGGCAAGGAAGTCGTCGATGAAATCCGCAAGGTGAAGACCACGCGCAGCGGCATGTTCGCCGACGTGCCGGTGGAAGACGTGATCATCGAAAAAGTCGAAGCGGCTTAATTGCGTCGACCTTTGCTTCAAGCTTTGTTTTTGCCTTGATCTTGTTTATCTCCGACCTGCACCTGCAGGTCGACCGGCCCGCGCTGACCGAAGCCTTCGTGCGCTTCGTCGATGAGCGGGCCCGCTTCGCCCAGCGGCTTTACCTGCTGGGCGACCTCTTCGAATACTGGGCCGGCGACGACGACCTGGACGATCCCTTCCACGCCCGTATCGCGGCCATGCTGCGCACGCTGGCCGATGGCGGTGTCGAGGTCTTCTGGATCGCCGGCAATCGCGATTTCCTCGTCGGCGAACGTTTCGCCGCCGCCGCCGGCCTGACCCTGCTGCCGGAAACCTGGCTCATCGAAGACCATGGCCGCCGCATCGTGCTCGTGCATGGCGACGCGCAATGCACCGACGACGTCAAGTACATGGCCTTCCGCGCGCAAGTGCGCCAGCCCGGCTGGCAGCAGCAATTCCTGGCCATGCCGCTGGCGCAGCGCAAGGCGATCATCGCCGGCCTGCGCGACAACAGCCGCAAGGACCAGGGCGAAAAATCCTACGAGATCATGGACGTGACGCCGCAGGCCATCGACGACGTCTTCGCGCAAACCGGCGCCGACGTGATGATCCACGGCCACACGCACCGCCCTGCCCTGCACAGCCGCGGCGGCAAGCTGCGCTACGTGCTGCCGGATTGGGAGCCGGAATCCTTGCCGCCGCGCGGCGGCTGGATCGCGATCGGCGACGATGGCGCGATCACGCGGCACGCGCTGGACGGCAGCGTGGAAAACCGGTGACAGGCTCTAATGCCGCTTAGATAAGCCACCCCAAGTGCAAATTCCGGGGTCAGACCCGCCGGGTGTATGGTCGGGGGACATAGGTAACACATGTCGGGAGACATGGGTTACACATCATGGACCTATGTTACGACGGATTCTGGAGGTCTATCTCCCGAACTTTATGTTTGCAGAAGAAGACCTCCAGTAGACCGTCGGTGCAAGTTGGACGGATCGCCACAGATTCAGCATGCAGGCCTTCGCCGACGAAGTAGCGGTGATGGCCGTAGGAGAGGTAGCCGTTCTTGTCGACCTTCCTGATCTGGTCATCGGGGAGGTATTCGACAGGTGGCAGGACCGATGGAAAGGACCTGCCGCTACACCGGTACCTGCTAATCGGTGGCTGCTGATTGAGCGATTGGTGAGGTCGTACAGCGTTATAGATCTCGCGCCAAGCATCGAACGCGCTCTGACACTGAGCAAGCGAGCCGTAGCCTCTTCGCCCTATTACCTCAAGTTTCAAGGTTCGATGGAAACGCTCATCCTTACCTTGAGTCTGCGGATGGTTTGGCCTGCTGTGGCCCACAGCAATACCCAGCCGTGCCAGCCATACCTCAAGCTTTGTCAGTCCGATGAGACCTGTGCTGCCCCATGGCGGGCCGTTGTCGGCGGTGAAGCGAGCAGGCATTCCGTAACGCTCAAATGTCGACTGCAATGCCGTGCGCACAGTGGCGTAGCGTTCGTTACCGCAAGCAGCGATACATAGGCTAAATCGCGAGTGGTCATCTAAAATTGTCAGCGGATGACACCGACCCGCAGCTGTGTCTGTCAGTGCAAAGTGTCCTTTGAAGTCCATCTGCCAAAGGTCATTGGGCAACTCATGCTCAAAGCGCTTGAACACGACGCTCTGACTAATCGGCACGCCAAGAACCTGGCACTCATGGCGCTGCAAGATCGCATGAACGGTGCTGTGATGGGGCCGCTTGACCGTATCCGGCAGTAGCGCGCAAAGCTTGCGAGCTCCCCAGTACGGGTACTCAAAATGCAACGCCAGAACTTGCATCTCAAGCTCACCGTCAGCGGTGCAGGGCGAACAATGCGGCTGCCGTGAGCGATCCTGCAGGCCCCCTTCGCCTTCAGCATGATAACGCTCCAACCACTTGTAAGCAGTCTTGCGGCTGATGCCAAATCGGCGGCAAAGCTCAGCGATGTTTGCCGAAGCGCTCAGTACGAGCAGCACGAATTCCAGTCGGGATGACATAGAGGTGGACTCCTTCCAAGGCATTGCACGCTCCCGTTAATGGATGTGCAATGATCATAAAAGGTGTTACCTATGTCTCCCGACAGATGTTACCCATGTGTCCCGACAAAACACCCGACGGGTCTGACCCCAGCCCTTCGCTGTTGGGGGGGAATGCATGCGCTTTCGTATATCAAGTATCGCTTAACTTAACGGCATTAGTGACAGGCTCCGATTTTTGAGCGCCCCGCTACTACCCCAAGTACCCCAAGTGCGAACTTCCGGGGGTTGCCTTATCGAAGCCCAAGCGGAACTTGTTCCTGCCAAGCTTTTAATCGGAGCCTGTCACCGTTTTTTAATCGGAGCCTGTCACCGGTTTTTTTATTACGGCGTTTGCTCGCCCCACACCTGCTCTTCGGTCCAGCCCAGTTCGGCGAAGTCGCGGGCGCGCAGGCCGGCTTCGCCCGACGAGTAGAACTCATCCAGTTGCGGCGGTGCGACCGGGGTGCCGGCCAGCATGGCGTGCACTTGGCCGCGGTGGTGGATCTGGTGCTGGAACAGATGCGCCAACAGACGCTGGCGGGTATCGATCTGCAGCTCGTCGCCACGGTCGATGACGACTTGGGCGTCCAGCTCGTCGTCGCTCAGTCCGGCGCAATATGCGATCAGGGAGTCATTGCTTTCCCGCTGTGCCTGCCAGAGCGCCGCGCAGGTGGCGTAAGGCTGTTCGGGCTCGAAGAAGCTCTGGTAGTCCGGGTGCGGCGGTTCGCCATGCCAGTCGCGCCACAGCGCATCGAGATATAAGCGCTGCACGGTCAGGTTGTGGTTCAGCGTATGGCGGATGCCGGGGAAGAAGCTCGTGCGGCCCGTGGCCTCGAACTCGGCTTGCGTGAGGGCGCCGCAGGCACGCAGCAGCCGGTGGTCGGCCCACGCATTGTTGTAGGCCTGGGCCAGCAGGTACCGCGAAAACGGATGGGTCGGCATGTGGCACTCCTCGCGAAAAGATAGCGAGGTTACTTGAAAAAGACGCAAGGCGAAATAAGCTGGATGATGGAGCAGCCATGACAACCCGGGCACAGCCGTGTCCGGTCCTGAGGAGCCATCATGCTGAATGGAGAAACCTTGCGGCGGGCATTCCCCGACTGCAGGGATGCGGACGACTGGGCCGCCGCGCTCGATAGCGCATTGAATCGTTTTCACATCACCACGCGCGACCGCGTCTGCGCCTTTCTCGCGCAGACGAGCCATGAATCGGGCCACTTCAACCGGCTCGAGGAATCCTTGTCCTACCGCACGCCGGCGCGGCTGATGGCTGTCTGGCCGAAGCGCTTTCCCAACGAAGCCAGCGCCACGCCGTTCGTGCAGAATCCGGAGCGCCTGGCGAACTTCGTCTATGCGCGGCGGATGGGCAATGGCGACGAAGCCAGCGGCGACGGCTTCCGTTTCCGCGGCCGCGGCCTGATCCAGCTGACCGGCCGCAGCAATTACCACCAGGCCGGTGACGCGCTCGGGCTCGACCTGGTGGGTGTGCCGGACAGGCTGGTATCGAAGGAAGTGGCGGCGCTGTCGGCGGCGTGGTTCTGGGACAGCCGCGGCCTGAACGCACTGGCCGACCACGACAAGCCCGATGGCGACCTGGAAGACTTCGTGGAAATCACGCGCCGTATCAATGGCGGTACCGTGGGGCTGAAGGAAAGGCTGGCGGCCTACAAGCGGCTGCGCGACAGCATGGCGTAACCGGAGGCGCGGCAGTCACGGCCGCGCACGCTTGCCCCACCGGCCCTTCTTCACTACCGATGCCGCGGCACCTCGGCAAACGCCGCCTCGAGCCGGCGGATCAGCGGCAGGTTCATCGCATGCGTGTGGCGATCCCAGCGGTCCATGGTCGAATGCAGTTGATTCTGCAGGCGGTGGGCCAGCTGGAATTCGCGGGCCTGCGCCGCCCAGATCGCGAATTCGGCCTTGGCCTCGAAACTGCCGTGGCGTTTCACGGCGGCTTCGAACTCGGCGCGCGCATCGGCGGGGCGCCCCACGCCGGCAAGGGCGCGCGCCAGCAGTAACGTCGTCTGTTCGGGGCGATAGTCGGGATCGGCGCGCCGCAAGTCCTCCAGGTGCGCGATCGCTTCGGCATGCCGCCCGCAGGCCAGCGTGGCGCGCGCTGCGCCGAGGCGAATGTCCGGATCGTTGGCGAAGGCGCCTTGCAGGAATGCGCCGAACGTGGCAGCGGCGGCCTCGGCGTCGCCGGCCTGCAGTTGCGCGTTGGCCAGGCGCATCTGGTTATGCGCGGTAGGGGCGAAATCGAAGGCGGCCTGGGCGTCGTGTAACGCGCGGACGGGATCGAAGGCCTGCGCGGCCCCTGCGGCGGACTTACGGTCGCGCTGTTCGCGCCGCCAGCTCGGCAGGTAGACGCCGACGTAGTACAACAACGCGCCCAGCAGCGGGATCATGAACAGGATCAGCAGCCATGGCACCTGTTGCCGGCTGCGGATCGCATGCACGGCGAAGAAAATCGCGATGAGCACGTGCAGCCCGATTACCAGGATCGACATCACCCCTCCACTGTTCGACGTGCGCTCATTGTAGGGATTTCGATTCCTCCGTACAACTTATCAGGTGCAAGGCAATGGCTTGACGCTTGCCAGCCGATCCGGCGATCACTTGACCGGTTCGAAGCGTACGTTCAGGCCATTGCGCGTGGTGTGGATCGTCGTCGGCACGTACTGCACGCCGAGGTAGCGCAACTCATCTGGCCGGAAATGGTAGACCGGCACGTCGCGCACGAGGCGGTCGACGACGACGTTGGCCGCCGCGGTGAGCTGGCCCTGGATGGGCGCGGCGGCGCCGGCGACCGAGAAGTCGTCGATCCGGGCATCGCTCAGCACGACCGCGTTGCGCACGTTGTCCACTTGCAGGCGGCCGGACAGCACCACGCTGCCCTGCAAGCCGGAGCGCAGCAATGGCGACGTGACGGCGACATCGGCGGACAAGCCCAGCCGGTCGTTGTCGCGCAGGATGGCCAGCCGCGGCCGGGACAGCTGCAGCTCGAACACGCCGAGTGCGCGCTGCTCCAGCGGGAAGCGTTCCTCCAGCCCGCGCTGCAGGCGCTCGAGCGGCACCTCGACTTCGCGTGGCCCCGTCAGGCCGGCACAGCCTGCCAGCAATGCGGCCGCAACCAGCGGCACGAGTAACAATCCGCGTCGCGGCCTGGAAATCGTCTGCATACAACCCTCATGGCAAAGAGTGCGGATGATAGCCGATCGGGGTGGCGGGTGTGTAAAAAAAGGTAACGGTGCGCCCGTGTGCGGGAGCGTACGGTCGCGCCGGAGCCGGCCGCGTACCGTTCATCCATGCAACCGATTTCCGCTGACTTGTTCGCTGACTTGTTCGCTGACTCTTCCGCTGGCTTCTCGACCTATGTCGGCACCGCCGGCTGGAGCCTGCCGCGCGAGACGTGGGAAGCCTTCCCACCGGAGGGCAGCCACCTGGCACGCTACGCGGCCGTGTTCAACGCGGTCGAGATCAATACCAGCTTCTACCGGCCCCACCAGCCCAAGACGTACGAACGCTGGGCCGCTTCGACGCCGGCGCACTTCCGCTTCTCGGTGAAGCTGCCGCGCACCATCACGCACGAGGCGAAACTGCAGGGTATCGATGAATTGCTGGCCCGATTTGCCGGAGAAGCCGGCGCGCTCGGCGACCGGCTGGGCGCGGTGCTGGTGCAATTGCCGCCCAGCCTGGCGCTGGACGCGCCCGCGGCGGGCGCACTGTTCGATGCGCTGCACGAGCGGTTCAGCTGCCTGATCGCCTGCGAAGCGCGCCATGCCAGCTGGTTTTACGCCCGCGGCCACGGGCCTGCTGCGGCAAGCTGGCGTGACGCGCGTGCTGGCCGACCCGGTGGTCGGCTATACGGGGCCGTTCGAGCCGACGGCCGCGCCGGCGTACGTTCGGCTGCACGGCAATCCACGCATTTACTACTCGCGCTATACACCGGAACGGATGGACGAGGTGCGCGCCTGGCTGGCGCGGCACCCCGCCTCGTGGTGCATCCTGGACAACACCGCGAGCGGCGCGGCCACGGCGAATGCACTGGAGTTGCTGGGCCTGGAACTACCGGATCACGCGGCCAGCCCGGAACGGTCGGAACGGTAGTCGTCGAAGCGGTCCGGCGTGACCAGCTCGCCGAACTGCACGGCCCGCGTGGCGATGTCGTGGTAGGCGCCGACCAGCCCCATCTCGCCCCGCTCGATGCACCCGCGCAGGTATTCGCTGCCATTGATGATCTCGGCCAGCGAATTCTCGATGTTCTGGCGCGTGACCCGTTCCAGCAATTCCTTGCCGGTCGGAGCCTGGCCAGCCGGCGCGCCATGGCTGGCGCACTGGCACTGCCAGATCGATGCCTGGATCTTGCCCGTGATCGTGCCGATGCTGTGCGCATGCTCGTTCTTCAGCGCCAGGCCGACCGCGCCGCAGCTGGAGTGGCCCTTCACGACGATCAGCTTGGCACCCAGCTTGTGGGCGATTTCCAGGCTGCCGATGATTTCATCGCTGATCACGTTGCCGGCGATGCGGATCGTCAGCAGGTCGCCCAGCCCGGCATCGAAGATGATTTCGGGCGACGTGCGCGAATCGATGCAGTTGACCACCACCGCCATCGGGTGCTGGCCGCCGGCGGTGGCATCCACCTGGTGCAGGTAGTATTTCTTGATCCACCGGCCGGCCTGGAAGCGCTCGTTGCCATCCTTCAGCAGTTGCAGCACTTCGGCAGGCTGCAGCCGGGTCTGGGTTTCCTTGTCCAGCGCGGGCACGAACTGGATCGGGTCGGCCAGGCTGTATTCGTCGCGCAGGCCGATCACGTTCAGCTGCACGTCGCGCTCGGAAGCCACCACCTGGTAATCCTGGATCGTTTCCAGCACGTCGCTGTCGATGTAGTCGGCGTTGCTGGCATCGATCAGCACCTTCGAGCCGGACGGCACTTCCCACAGCGCCGCCTTGATGGTGGCCTTGTTCAGGAACGATACCTGGTTCGGCAGTTCCATCTTGATCACCTCGCCGATGTGCAGGCGGTATTGCTCGATCGCGAAGGGATTGCGGAAGTTGCTGCGCAGCAGATAGAACAGACTGGCGGCCAGGCCGATCAGCACGCCCATCAGCAGGTCGGTCAGCACGATGGCGCCCACGGTGACCGCGAACGGCACGAACTGCGAGGCGCCCCTGGCGTACATGTCGCGGAACAGCGTGAGCTTGGCCAGCTTGTAGCCCGTCATGATCAGGATCGCGGCCAGCGCGGCCAGCGGAATCTGGTTCAGCAGCGGGCTCAGCACCAGCACGGCGGCCAGCAGCAGCACGCCATGGAACACGGCGGACACCTTGGTTGCGTTACCGGTCTGGATGTTGACAGAACTGCGCACGATCACGGACGTGACCGGCAAGCCACCCAGCAGGCCGGCGCAGATATTGCCGACGCCCTGGGCGACCAGTTCGCGGTTCGGTGGCGATTCGCGCTTGTGCGGGTCGAGCTTGTCCACCGCCTCCAGGTTCAGCAGCGTTTCCAGCGAAGCCACGATGGCGATCGTGGCGCCGACGAACCAGACATCCGGGTTGGCGAAGTGGCGCAGTTCCGGGAAGTTCAGGTAGGCCCCCAGGTTGGCCACGTCCACCGGCGGGATCTCGACCAGGTGGGACTGCGCCAGGCTCAGGCCCGGCACATAGCGGCTGAACAGCGCGTGCAGCGCGACGCCCAGCACCACCACGAACAGCGGCGCCGGCAGCAGCTTGACGTTCTTCAGCGGCGTGCGGTCCCAGAACAGCAGTACCAGCATCGACAGTGCGGCGATCACCACCGCGCCGGGCGTGATGCTGCCGAAGGCGCTGGCCAGGGCCGAGAACGTGTTTTCGCCGTTGGCCTGGAAGAACGAGTACTCGTCGGCGTTGTTGGCGTCGTAGCCGATCGCATGGGGGATCTGCTTCAGGATCAGCAGGATGCCGATGGCCGCCAGCAAGCCCTTGATCACGTTGGAGGGCACGTAGTTGGCGATGAAACCGGCGCGGAAGATGCCCATCGCCAGTTGCAGGACGCCAGCGACGACGATCGAGGCCAGCAGGATTTCAAAGGCGCCGAGCTTCGTGATGGACGCCAGCACGACGGCCGCGAGGCCCGCCGCAGGCCCGCTGACGCTGGTATGCGAGCCGCTGATCAGCCCGACGATAATGCCTCCGATGATGCCCGAGATAATCCCGGAAAATAAGGGCGCACCGGAGGCCAGGGCAATGCCGAGGCATAATGGCAGGGCGACGAGAAATACGACGATCCCTGCCGGGATATCTTGCTTCAAGTGATGGATATTCATGGGAATACGCGTTCGATTTCATTATCAGCCGTACGCGCCAGCCCCACATCCCACGAATCTGTAATAAGAAACGACGATTATCGAATAATCGTGGGCGGCAATGCTCCCGACTGACGGAGTCACTGCACCGGCAATGAATAGCGAAGCCGCCGCATTTCCTGTCATTGCCCGGAAATGTCAAACGTGCCCCTTCTGGGGAAACAATATAACCGCGTTTTTTGCACCGCGCAATCGGCTATTTTCCGCGGTCCGTATAACTACGTATTTCCGGAAAGTTATATTTTTATTCAGGATATATTCATTGTAATCGTTGAAATATCGGATCGAGTCAATATGCGGCCTGGCAGGTCAGATAAGGCCCGCAAATAACAGTTATTGGATTGGGAAATATCTTTGTTTTGGCCGAATAAAGATGTTTCATGGTGCGCCGCGATGGCATGCAGGGCGCACCCCGGCATCCATGCCGGTCCGTCGTGACACGCCACCCGGCCGGATTTTTCGCGGCGCGGGGTTGCGTCGCGCCGATTCGGTGTTATAGTTCACTACAACACCAGCCATGCAACACACACTCACCATCCACCGCGCAGGAGGAACCATGTATGTGGAATGACAATGCGCCGATCTACCGCCAGCTCAAGGAGCGGGTGATCGGCATGATGCTCGACGGCTTGCTCAAGCCCGGCGACGCGCTGCCCTCGGTGCGGCAGGTGGCGGCCGACTACCAGCTGAACCCGATTACCGTGTCGCGGGCGTACCAGGAGCTGGTCGATGAAACCTTGGTGGAAAAACGAAGGGGGGTGGGTATGTATGTAACCGAAGGCGCCGTGCAAAAACTGCTGGCATCGGAACGCGAGCGCTTCCTGCGCGAAGAATGGCCGGCGATGGTGGAGCGTATCCGCCGGCTCGGCCTGGACCTGGACCAGCTGCTGCGCGCTTCACCGAACAACCAACCGGGGAGCACCACATGAGCGCCGTCATCTCCGCCCGCAACCTGGTCAAGCGCTACGGCAAGCAGGCCGCGCTCGATGGCGTGAGTTTCGACATCCAGCCGGGCCGCATCGTCGGGCTGATCGGCCCGAACGGCTCCGGCAAGACGACCACGCTGAAGGCCGCGCTGGGCCTGTGCCAGTTCGAGGGCGAGTTGTCCGTGCTGGGCCTGGATCCGCGCACGCAGCGCGACGAGTTGATGAACGACGTATGCTTCATCGCCGACGTGGCGATCCTGCCGCGCTGGCTGAAGGTGAAGGATGCGATCGATTTCGTGGCCGGCATCCACCCGCGCTTCGATCGCGCCAAGGCCGAGCGCTACCTCGCCGGCACGAAGCTGGCACCGGAGATGCGCGTGAAGGCCATGTCGAAGGGCATGATCGTGCAGCTGCACCTGGCCCTCGTGATGGCGATCGACGCGAAGCTGCTGGTGCTGGACGAGCCGACGCTGGGCCTGGACATCCTGTACCGCAAGGGCTTCTACCAGAACCTGCTGGAAGACTACTTCGACGAGCACAAGACGATCGTCATCACCACGCACCAGATCGAGGAAGTGGAACACATCCTGTCGGACGTGCTGTTCATCCGCGAAGGCCGCATCGCGCTGGCCGCTTCGATGGAAGAGATCGGCGAGCGCTACACGGAAGTCATGGTCCACCCGCAGCACACGGCCGCGGCCGCGGCGCTGCAGCCGCTGACGCAGCGCACGGTGTTCGGCAAGAGCGTGATGCTGTTCGATGGCGTGCCCAGGCAGCAACTGGAAAACCTTGGCGAACTGCGCACGCCCAGTGTGGCGGACCTGTTTGTCGCCAGCATGAAGGGGAGCTACGAATGAACACGATGCCGAAAATGATGCCGGATGCGAGCCCGGCTCCAGCGCCAGTCCGCCCGGCGGCCTGGCTGCGCACGACCATGCCATGGCTGATCCGCCGCGAGATCTGGGAACACAAGGGCATGCTCACCTGGGTGCCGCTGGCGATCTCGGCGCTGCTGATCGCCTTCGTGCTGGCCGCCGCCGTAATGGGGCACGGCGGCACGATCCACTTCGATGGCAACACAATCGGCGGCAAGGACATGGTCATCCAGCTCGGCGACCGCCAGAAGCAGGCGGCGGTCGAAACGGCGGCCACCGTCTATCCGGTCGGGGCGGCGCCGCTGTACCTGTCGCTGGCGTTCATGGTGTTCTTCTACAGCCTCGGCGCGCTGTACGACGAGCGCCGCGACCGCAGCATCCTGTTCTGGAAATCGCTGCCCGTGTCGGACAGCGCCACCGTGCTGTCGAAAGCCGCGATTGCCCTGCTCGTGATTCCGCTGCTGGTAGTGGTGGTGGAGCTGGCGACCTCGCTGGTCATCCTGGCCATCATGCTGGTGATGACGGCCAGCAAGGGGCTCAACCTGGCCGGGCCGGTACTCTCGCATCCACAGTTCTGGCTGGGATTATTGAAATTACCGTCGCTGGTACCGGTGTATGCGCTGTGGGCCCTGCCGGCGGTCGGCTGGCTCCTGCTGGTGTCGGCCTGGGCACGGTCGAAAGTGTTCCTGTGGGCGGTCGGCGTACCGGCACTGGCGATGGTCGTGCTGTTCTGGGCTGAAAAGAGCCTGGGCCTGGCACTCAATGCCGGCTGGCTGGTCGAGAAGTTCATCATCCGCCTGCTGGTCAGCGTGATGCCGGGCACGTGGCTGATGGTCGACGGCCTGGCGGCGCGGGTGCGCGACAGGGCTGGCCAGGGACCGGCGGCGATCTCCGACACGCTGTACGAGGCTTCCTGGACCGCCGTGGCGACACCCGAGATGCTGCTGGGTGCCCTCGCCGGTGCCTGCATGATTGCCGCCGCCATCTGGCTGCGCCGCCGCCGCGAAGAGGGTTGATACGGAGATTGATGCATCGCAGCTCAGCTGTAAGCGGTGTCTTACAGCGTTACCAGACCCGCACCGATGCCGGTCGCGGGCGATGGTTGGGATAATGGCAACCATTCCGCCAGCGCCAGACCTCCCGGTCTCGCGTTGGCTGTTGCTTTAAAGGATGGTTCACCATGAAAATTATCGACCAGCGTTACCTCGACGGCGCCAACCGCTACTGCACCGAGCCTTGCCTGCTGAGCATTCTCGATCTCGGCCACCCTGCCCCGTATTCCGCGAGCGACATGCAGCAGTTGCGAGCGCGCCTGAAGACCGTGTTGCCGGGCTTGCGCCAGGGCCGCAGTTTGATCGGCGTGGTGGGCGACGACGTGGACGCGCCGGGCCGCGGCCTGCAGCTGGCACGCCTGATCCAGAGCGTGGCGATCGAGCTGCACCGCCTGACCGGCGACGAGGTGATGATGGGGTTTGTCGGTGGCGTGCCGAAGATGCCGGGGCGCTACCGGCTGATCCTGCCCTTCCGCTGCGGCACCGTGGCCAACGCGGCACTCAAGCTGGCGACCGAACTGGTCGCCGCCCTGCTGGCCGGGCAGCCGTATCCACTGGCCGACGGCCTGGCCGAGCTGCGCGGCATTGCCGCGGCGGGCGCGCCGTCGCAGCCGTCCATCCGCATTGCCGCCTGAACTGGCCGGGTTGCTGCCCTGGTCGCCCGGATCGCCGCTGGATTACCCGCACTGCTGCCGGTTTCCCGCACCGCCGCGCCAGCGATAGCACGGCCGGGCGCCAGCGGCAACCGCTGTCGCCGCGGTGGTTTATTCGAACTGCCGCTTGAATTGCTCGAACTGTTCCGCCAGCGCCGCGTAGTCGGCACGTAACTGCTGCACTTCCAGCTCCAGCTGCGCCACACGGTCGGCGCGCGAGGCACCGCCCGGCGCCACCGCCGCCGTTCCATAACCCGCCTCTTCCCGTGCCAGCTGGATTTCCCCGCCCAGCAATTGCCCGTAGCGCGGCTCCTTGGTGCCCGGCGCCAGCGCCAGCTTCGCCACTACCGGCGGATATTTGTCGATCAGGAACTGCAACGCCTGTTCGACGTCCGCCACCGTCTTGAATTCATGCAGCCGGCCCGTGCGCGTGCGGATCTCGCCGGCGGTCTGGTGGCCGCGCAGCATGAGGATCGTCAGCACGGCCAGCTTGTCCTGCTCGAGCGACCACTTGATGCGCATGCGGTGCTCGTATTTCGTGACGCGGGCGCCGGCCGCCGTCACGGCATTGACGAGGCGGCGCTCGCCCAGGCGGGCCAGCACGTCGGCTACCGTATCTTCAGAAATCTGCATCACCGGATCGCGGCTGGACAGCTGGTTGCAGCCGTTGGTCAGCGCGTTCAGCGACATCGGATAGTTATCCGGCGTCAGCGCTTCCTTTTCGGCCAGCACGGCCAGCACGCGGATCTCGAACGGGTCCAGCGTATCGCCCGAGGCATTCGCTGCGGAGGCATCCGCCGGGGTGTTTCCTGCATCTGTCATGTCTGTTCCTCAATCGACCAGCTTGTTCAGTTGGGCGGGATCGGGCTTGCCGACAGCCTCGATATCCCCGCATTGCAAACCGCTTTCCTTCAGCAGCGCGATGATGCGCTCGATCTGCCGTTCCTGCGCGGCCGCATGGCTGATCAGGCCATGCAGCGCTTTCGACATGGGGTCGTCGCCATTCGGCGTGACGCCGTAAGCCGCGAACAGGCGCTGCGCATGGCGCTGCGTGTCCGGCTCGTGCTTCTGGACGATCTGGGCCGGATTGCCGACCGCCGTCGCCCCTGGCGGCACCGGTTTCAGCAGCACGGCGTTCGAGCCCACCTTGGCGTACTCGCCCACCGTGAAACCGCCCAGCACCTTGGCGCCGGCGCCAACGATCACGCCACGCTCCAGCGTGGGATGCCGCTTCTCTCCCGGCGCCAGCGACGTACCGCCCAGCGTGACGCCCTGGTAGATCGTGCAGTCATCGCCGATGACCGCCGTCTCGCCCACTACCACGCCGAAGCCGTGATCGATGAAGACACGCCGGCCGATCGTGGCGCCGGGATGGATCTCGATGCCCGTGGCGATGCGCGCCAGCGCGCTGATGAAGCGGCCCGGCCATTTCAGGCCGTGGGTCCAGCACCAGTGCGCCAGGCGGTGCGCGACGATCGCATGCAGGCCGGGGTAACACGTCAGCACCTCCCAGGCGTTGCGTGCGGCGGGATCGCGTTCGATGATGCTGCGGATGTCTTGGCGCAGGTGGCGAAACATGGGTGCTCGGGAGGACGGTCGAACCACGATGGTAGCGCATCGGCAGGCGCATTGCAGGCTGGCGCCCGCACGCGACCAGCCCTGCTGTCGCGTGCACGCCGGGGGAAACGTTCAGGCGGAAGTCTTTCGGCCGAAACCCGTTCGGCCCGGAAGTCGTTCAGCCGGAAGTCTTCCGACTGGAAGCCCTTCGGGCGGAAGCCTTTCAGCCGGAAGTCTTTCAGACTTCCTTGGCCATCCGCTGGCGGCGCGCTTCGTACAGGCACACGCCGGAAGCCACCGACACGTTCAGGCTCTCGACGGAGCCGAACATGGGAATGCTCACCAGTACGTCGCAGGTCTCGCGCGTCAGGCGGCGCATGCCCTCGCCTTCGGAACCCATCACCAGCGCGGTCGGGCCGGTGAAGTCGGCTTCGTACAGGCCCTTCTCGCCGTCGTCCGAGGTGCCGATCAGCCAGATGTCGCGCTCCTTCAGTTCGCGCAGCGTGCGCGCCAGGTTCGTGACGGTGATGTAGGGCACGGTCTCGGCCGCGCCGCTGGCCACCTTGGCGGCCGTGGCGTTCAGGCCCACCGCGCGGTCCTTCGGCACGATCACCGCGTGTGCGCCGACGCCATCGGCCACGCGCAGGCAGGCGCCCAGGTTGTGCGGGTCGGTAATGCCGTCGAGTACCAGCAGCAGTGGCGGGCCGTCGATCGCGTCGAGCAGTTCGTCGAGGTTGCGCGCCAGCGCCAGTTGCGATGCGAAGGCGATCACGCCCTGGTGGCGGCGGGTGCCGACGATCTTGTCGAGGCGGGCGGAATCGACCGGCATCACGCGCACGCCGGCCGCTTTCGCGTTGGCGATCAGGTCCTTCATGCGGCGGTCGTCGCGGCCGGCGTCGACGAAGATCTCTTCGACGGACGAGGCTTCATGGCGCAGGCGCGAGGTGACGGCGTGGAAGCCGAAAATCATTTTGTTCTTGGACATGGTACGTAGTTCTTGTGTGGCGAACGGGTTCGCCGGGGATGCGCCGCGGCGGGTGCCGCGGCGCTGGGATCAATGTTTCTTCCGTGCCTTGCCACTGGAAGCGGTGGCCGGCTTTCCGGCGGCCTGGGTCTTGCCGCGCTTGGCGGGAGCGGCCGGTTTGCCACGGCCCTTCGGCTTCGCTTCGAAGTCGAATTGCGGCAGCAGCGTGATCGAGGGGGCCGGTGCCGGGGCGGCCGCGTCGGCGTCTTCTCCGCGTTTCGGTTTGCCCTTGCGTGGCGCACCCGCCTCGTCGGCCACCTTGCGCGGGGCGCGCGGCGCATCTTCCTGGGCGAAGGCGGGAGCGGCGCCGCGTCCGCCGCCATTGCCACCATTGCCGGCACCGGCGCCCTTGCCGGCACCACCGCGCGACGATCGCCACGGGAGTTGCCGCGGCGCGGCTTGCCGCCTTCGTCGCCAAAGCCGTCATCGTCGAATGCCTGCCCCTTGCGGCCGCCACGCGGCGGTGGCGGCGCCATGCCTTCGGTTTCGCTCGGCGCCAGGCGCAGGTCGATCTTGCGCGACTCCAGGTCCACGCGCACCACCTGCACCATCACGCGGTCGGTCAGCTGGTAGCGCTTGCCGGTGCGTTCGCCGCGCAATTCATGGCGCGCATCGTCGTACTGGAAGAAATCGGCGCCCAGGTCCGTCACGTGCACCAGGCCTTCGACGAACAGCTGGTCGAGCTGCACGAAGATGCCGAAGGTGGTCACGCCGGTGATGATGCCGCTGAACTCCTCGCCCAGCTTGTCCTGCATGAAGTAGCACTTCAGCCAGGCTTCCACATCGCGCGATGCCTCGTCGGCGCGGCGCTCGTTGGCCGAGCAGTGCACACCCAGCGCATCCCACACGGTGAGGTCGCGCGCCGCCTTCGGTTCCTTGCCGGCGGCCTTGTCCTTCAGCTGCTGGCGGCGCGTGGCGTTCGATACCGTGGTGTTCAGAACGCTCGTGTCGCCGATCTTCGGCTCGTACTTCTTGCCCTGCAGGATGGCCTTGATGGCGCGGTGCGTCAGCAAATCCGGATAGCGGCGGATCGGGCTCGTGAAGTGCGCATACGCTTCGTACGCAAGACCGAAGTGGCCGATGTTTTCCGGGCTGTAGACGGCTTGCTGCATGGAGCGCAGCAGCATTGTCTGCAGCAGGTTCGCATCGGGGCGCTCCTTGATCTTGCGCATCAGCTCGGCGTAGTCGCCGGCCACCGGCGTATCGCCGCCGCCCAGCCCCAGCCCCACCTGCTTGAGGAATTCACGCACCTGCGTGAGCTTTTCCTTGGTCGGCGCGGCGTGGATCCGGTACGTGCCCGGATGCTTGTGGCGCAGCAGCAGGTCGGCCGCGCACACGTTCGCGGCCAGCATGCATTCTTCGATCAGCTTGTGCGCATCGTTGCGGGTGCGCGGGATGATCTTCTCGATCTTGCCGGCCGGGTTGCAGACGATATAGGTCTCGGTAGTCTCGAAATCGATCGCGCCACGCTCCAGCCGGGCCTTCAGCAGCGCGTGGTAGACGGCATACAGGTCCTGCAGGTGCGGCACCAGGTGGGCGCGCTTGGCCGCTTCCGGCCCTTTCGTGTTCGACAGGATGGCCGCGACTTCGGTGTACGTGAAGCGGGCCGCCGAGTGGATCACGGCCGGGTAGAACTGGTAAGCCTTGATCTCGCCCTGCGCGGTGACGACGGCATCGCAGACCAGCGTCAGGCGGTCGACGGCCGGGTTCAGCGAGCACAGGCCGTTCGACAGCTTTTCCGGCAGCATCGGGATCACCCGGCGCGGGAAATACACCGACGTGCTGCGCTCGATCGCATCGGTATCGAGGGCATCGTTCGGCTTCACGTAATGGGAGACGTCGGCGATGGCCACGATCAGACGGAACGCATTGGTACGGCCGATCTTCACGGGCTCGCAGTACACCGCGTCGTCGAAATCGCGCGCATCCTCGCCGTCGATCGTCACGAGCGGCACGTCGCGCAGGTCGACGCGATCGCCCCAATCCTTCTCGTGCACCACATCCGGCAGCCGGGCGGCCTGCTTCAGGGCCGCATCGGAAAACACGTGCGGCACGCCGAACTTGCGCACCGCGATCTCGATCTCCATGCCCGGGTCGTCCATGTCGCCCAGCACCTCGACGATCCGGCCGACCGGCTGCTTGAAGCGGCCCGGCTGCTCGGTGAGTTCGACGCTGACGATCTGGCCGCTCTTGGCCTTGCCGGGCGAACCGGCCACCAGGATATCCTGGCCGATACGCTTGTCTTCCGGCGCGACGATCCACACGCCGTTATCCTTGAGCAGCCTGCCGATGATGTGCGTATTGCCCCGCTCGACCACTTCGACGATGCTGCCTTCCGGGCGGCCGCGGCGGTCGTAGCCGGTAACCTTGGCCAGCACCTTGTCGCCATGCAGTACCTTCTGCATCTCGCGTTCGGTGAGGAACAGGTCGTCGCCCGGTTCGTCGGGGATCACGAAGCCGAAGCCGTCGCGGTGCGCGCTGACGCGGCCGGAAACGAAGCCGGAATGGTCGGCCAGTACATAGAAACCGCTGCCATCGGACCGGATCTGTCCGTCGCGTTCCATCGCGTTCAGGCGGCGCGTCAGCACATCCTGGGATTCGGATTTCACGTCGAGCGACATGGAAAGCGTACGCAGGTCGAGCGGCGCGTTGGCGCTACGGAAGATGCCGAGGATTTCCTCGCGGCTGGGAATGGTATGGGTCGTCTGGTTCAAAACTGTTCTTTGGTCTTATTAGGATGATCTTGAGGGAAAGGTGGCAGCATAGTGTACCGGAGGCGCGCGAGAATGCCTAACGCGCGCGAACTGGAACGTGCTCCCGGCGCACTGTCATCGCCCCTTTGACATTCGAAAAGATTGCTCTATAATCCTGGCTCTCGCAGCAATGCGGGGATGCTGTAAAGAGTCGATGTGCAGTGTGGAATGAAAGTTCATCTGGCGCAAAACTCTCCAAAGCGCTATCATAGCAGTAGTTGCAAAGAGTTTCATGCAGTGCCCACGTGGCGGAATTGGTAGACGCGCATGGTTCAGGTCCATGTGCCGCAAGGTGTGGGGGTTCGAGTCCCTCCGTGGGCACCACTCTACCGGATACCGGGCTGTTTCAGCCCCGAGGCAAACCTTGATGGCAGTGCTGAGTATGCACTGCAAGCAGCCTCCGTGAAAAAGCCGTGAATCGAAAGATTCACGGCTTTTTTCGTTTACAGCCCGCTCTCGCCATCTCGTCCGGAAATAGCAGTTCGTTATCAATAAGTAAATTACAAAAAAAACATTTTCTTATTGCCGAGCTTGTATTTCCCCGATAATCTTTCTCGTCCGCGGCATACCGCTGCCGCATGGACGATCCGGGCGGATTGCAAAAGACCTCGACTTTCCGACTCCCCGGTAACGCCATCCGCGTGCTCATCCAGCCCGGCAGAAAGGCCATTCGCGCCCTTTCCCGACCAGTTCTTCCAGTCCGACCAACAATTAGATGTTCAAGAAAACAAGGAGATGCATGAAAACGATTGCAAAAATGATAGCGCTCGCCCTGGCGATCGGCGCGGCCACGACCGCCAGCGCAGCGCCGGTATTCAATTTCCAGTTCACGGCCGGCACTTCGGCGCAGGCACAACAAGGGTTCATCACCGCGGCCTCGCGCTGGTCCAACCTGCTGGCCGACGATGTGACAATCAATCTGACGGTCGGCTTCAATCCACTGGCTGGCGGGACGATCGCACAGGCCCTCTCTTCGCGCTCGCTGTTCTACTATTCGGGCTTCCGCGGAGCGTTGATCGAGGACGCCAGTTCCCGCTTCGACGCGATGGCCACCAGCAGCCTTCCCGGCGGCGGCACGTTCGGCATGCTGCTGAACCGTACATCGGACAATCCGAACGGCGCCGGCAGCGCCATCCCCTACCTCGACAATAATCACAGTCTCAACAACTCCGTCGTGGCCATCACCAGCGCCGAGGCCAAGGCGGTCGGCCTGGTGCCGATCGAGGAGACATTAAGCGGATGCATCGGCACCTGCGACGGCTTCATCCAGTTCAACAGCAACTTTGCCTTCGACTTCAATCCGCATGACGGCGTGCAGGCCGATGCGTTCGACTTCGTCGGCGCCGCCGCGCATGAAATCGGCCACACACTGGGCTTCACCAGCGGCGTCGACGCGCTGGAATACTTTTCCACGCCCCCTGAGCTGCACCCGGCGGACGCGCTCCCGTTGGTTTCCGGACTGGACCTGTTCCGTTATTCGGAGCAAAGCGCCGCCGCGGGCGTGATCGACTGGACCGCGGACGATCGCGAGAAATACTTTTCGATCGATGGCGGCGCCACGGGCATCGCGACCCTCTCCACTGGCCAGGCACACGGCGACGGCCACCAGGCCAGCCACTGGGAGGATGGCAAGTACATCGGCCTGATGGATCCCACTGGCGGCATGGGCGAGGTACTGGTCATTTCCGGTGAAGACCTGCTGGCGCTGGACGCGATCGGGTGGGACGTGTCGCCTGTTCCTGAACCATCGAGCTATGCAATGCTCGGTGCCGGCCTGATGCTGCTTGGTGGCCGGGCGGTACGCAAATCGGCACGGAAGAAGCCAATGACCTGCTAGCAGGTCATTGGCTTCGAATGCCCCACCAGGACGGTAGCTTGGTGCCTCGAGGAGACCCGTGCGCCTCGTCGCCGGCAATGTTTGCAAAGAGTACAAATTCCTCTTGCTCAACAGCGCTCCAGCCGCTATGATGCGTGCCTCGTTGCAGTACATCGCAGCGAATGAGTCAGCAGTGCCCACGTGGCGGAATTGGTAGACGCGCATGGTTCAGGTCCATGTGCCGCAAGGTGTGGGGGTTCGAGTCCCTCCGTGGGCACCACTCTACCGGATACAGGAAAAAGCCGTGAATCGCGAGATTCACGGCTTTTTTCATTGGCGCGCTCGGCGGCGGGAAGACTTTCCGCTTCAGCCCATGACACCCACCCCTCCCTTGCCGCACAAAATACGCTTTTCGATGATTCGCGCCGTCATTATGTCGGCGAAATCCGCACCTCCCGCCGCAAGATCAAACTTTATAAAAAAACAAATATTTTTATTGCTGAGTTTGTAATGCATCGATATTATTCCAGTGCGCAGCAGAGCATCGCGGTGCATTGATAGCGCAGCGGTTTCACGCTGTGCCCACGTGGCGGAATTGGTAGACGCGCATGGTTCAGGTCCATGTGCCGCAAGGTGTGGGGGTTCGAGTCCCTCCGTGGGCACCACAGGTACAGGAAGAGCCGGGATCTGGGAGTCCGCGGCTCTTTTCTTATCCCGTCGGCCGTTTTGACATGCCGGCGCATTCGCGCCGTCAGCACCTGCATGTCCCGTCGGGCAGAAAGCTGCGCACGCTTCTTGCCTATATAAATTTGTCCAACAACATTTCAGGGAACAAGACATGAAAAAGCTCGCATCCGTCCTTGCACTGGCCAGCGCCTTCCTCGCCGCCGGCTCCGCCACTGCCGCTCCGACGTTCAATTTCCAGTTCGTCGCCGGCACTTCGCTCCAGGCGCAACAGGGCTTCATCGAAGCTGCGAACCGCTGGTCCAGCGTGCTGACCGACAATGTGGTGATCAACCTCACGGTCGGCTTCAATCCGCTGGCGCCGAACATCCTGGGCCAGGCGCAGTCGGCCCGCGAATCGTATTCGTACTCGGAGTTCCGCGACGGACTGGTCGGCGATATCTCGTCGGCCAATGACGTCACGGCCACCGGCAGCCTGTCCAGCGGCAATTCGTTCGGCATGCTGCTGAACCGCACCGCCAACAACCCGAACGGCACGGGTAGCGCCACCACCTATGTCGACAATGACGGCGACGCCAACAACGCCGTCGTGAACGTCACCTCGGCATCGGCCAAGGCGATCGGCCTGGCGACGTCGGGGCAAACGCTGCAAGGCTGCATCGGCAATTGCGATGGCTTCATCCAGTTCAACAGCCAGTTCACCTTCGACTTCAACCCGAACGATGGCGTCAGCTCCGGTGCCTACGACTTCGTCGGCGTGGCCGCGCACGAGATCGGCCACACGCTGGGCTTCACCAGCGGCGTCGACGTGCTGGACTTCAACTCCACCGCGCCGGACTTCTACAACGACGACGAATTCGTCTTTGTGTCCAGCCTGGACCTGTTCCGCTATTCGTCGGAAAGCGCGGAAGAAGGCGTCATCGACTGGTCCGCGGACAACCGCGACAAATACTTCTCGATCGATGGCGGCGTGACCGACCTGGCTGGCTTCTCCACCGGCGTCGAGCACGGCGACGGCCGCCAGAACAGCCATTGGAAAGACGACCTGTACATCGGCCTGATGGACCCGACCGCCGGCCTGGGCGAAGTGCTGGCCATTTCGCAGGAAGACGTGCTGGCGATGGACGTGATCGGCTGGAACGTGTCGCCGGTACCGGAACCATCGACCTACGCGATGCTGGGCGCCGGCCTGCTGCTGCTGGGTGGCCGCGCACGCAAACTGGCCAGGAAATCGAAAAATATTTCGTAAAAACAAAAATGATGGTTGACGGATCGGGTGGCGGCCTTTAAGATGCGTGCCTTCTGTTGCTGAACACCGCAACGAAGCAAGGAAAACAGGGCCCACGTGGCGGAATTGGTAGACGCGCATGGTTCAGGTCCATGTGCCGCAAGGTGTGGGGGTTCGAGTCCCTCCGTGGGCACCAAGTCCTGTTTTCGACAGCTTGTTCGATAGGCTTTTCGAGACATCGGGCAGCAGCAGCAGCAGTAGGCAGCAATGAGCAGCATCAGTGCCCACGTGGCGGAATTGGTAGACGCGCATGGTTCAGGTCCATGTGCCGCAAGGTGTGGGGGTTCGAGTCCCTCCGTGGGCACCACTCTACCGGATACCGGGTTGAAGAAACCCTGAAACGCCGTCGGTTCGCAAGAACCGGCGGCGTTTTTCTTTGCCCACCATCATCGTCCACATGGTCTACACTTTGCCCATGGCCAGCACGCCCCCCACCGATACGCCGAATACCATCCTGGTCGCCAGTGCGGCCGGCTTTCCCGCGCTGGAGCGGGCGCTGGAGCGCGCCGGCTTCCACGTCGGCGTCGTCAACCGGGGCGACAGCGCACTGGCCGCCATGGAAGCGGCACCGCCCGATGGCCAGGTGGCGCTGGTATTGCTCGACGCGGCCCTGGCCGGCAGTGCCCGGATGGAATTGTGCGCGCGCCTGGCGGGCGCCGTACCGGTGCTGGTGATGTCGGCCGCGCCGTCGGACGAGGAACAGGAACAGGCCTTGCAGGCCGGCGCGGCCGGCTACGTGCGGCTGCCTTGCGCGCCGGAAGACCTGGTGGAAAAGGTGGCGGTCGAACTCCGGGCGCGCCTGGCCTGGTTGCCGGTCAGCGGCCCGCTCGATACCGGCACCCTCGAAGTCAACTACCACGCGCTGCTGGCCGGATCGCCCGATGCGATCATCCTGTTCGACGCGGCGCGCGGCCTGCCGGTGGACGTCAACCGCAACGCCGAGCGGATGTTCGGCCGCAGCGGCTCGGAACTGATGCGCATGCGCCTGGCGGACCTGTGCCCTGCCCGGCAGCCTGACGGGACGCCATCGGCCGATGCGGTCGATGCGCTGGTGGCCCGCGGGCTGGCCGGCGATATCCGCATCTTCCCGCTGACCTTCCAGCACAGCAGCGGGCGCCACATCGATGGCGAATTGCGCCTCGTGGTACTGGAAAAAAGCGGCTTGCGCCTGCTGCACATGCGCGTGGCGGACGTGACGGGCCAGCGCATCGCCGAGGCACTGCGCACGGGCCAGAACCGGCTGCTGGAAATGATCGCGCGCGGCGCCCCGCTGCATGACATCCTGGCCAGCCTGCTGCGCCTGATCGAAGGCCAGGCCCCCGGCCTCGTCTGTACGGTGCTGTTGCTGGACGAGGATGGCGTGACCGTGCGCGGCGGCTCGGCACCGAGCATGCCGCCGGAATTCCTGCGTGTCTTCGACGGCTTGCTGATCGGCCCGGATGTCGGCTCGTGCGGCAGTGCCATGTTCCGCCGCGAACCCGTGGTGGTGGCGGACATCGCCCGCGACCGGCGCTGGCACGGCTGGCAGGAACTGGCCGCGCAGTACGGCCTGCATGCCTGCTGGGCCATGCCGATCCTGACCGACCGCCAGACCGTGCTGGGATCGTTTGCGATCTACTATCGCGACGTGCGCCTGCCCCGCGCGGACGACGAGCGGCTGATCGGCGTGGCCGTGCACCTCGCCGGCATCGCCATCGAGCGTACCCGGCGCGAGGCCGAACTGGCGCGGCACCGCAATCACCTGGAAGAACTGGTGGCGGCGCGCACCGCCGAACTGCGCAGCGCGAAGGAGCGCGCCGAACTGGCCAGCGCCAAACTGGCCGCCACGCTGGACGACCTGCACAAGACCCAGGATGAACTGGTGCGCCGCGACAAGCTGGCCGCGCTGGGCGGCCTGGTGGCCGGCGTGGCCCATGAACTCAATACGCCGATCGGCAACACGCTGACGATCGCCAGCGCGATGAGCGAGCGGCTGGGGGCGCTGCGCGCCGGCATGACAGCCGGGCTGCGCCGCTCCGACCTGGAACAGTATCTCGCCCAGGCCGCCGAGGCCGACGAGGTGGTGGTGCGCAACCTGCGCCGGGCCGCCGCCCTGATCGCCAGCTTCCGGCAGGTGGCCGTCGATACCGCCAGCTCGCAGCGCCGCCAGTTCCGGCTGGACGAATTCATCGCCGAACTGGTCCTGCCCCTGACGGCCGGCACGGCGGCGCCCCGCCCGCGCGTGGTGCAGGACATCGCGCCCGGGCTGGCGATGGACAGTTATCCCGGCCCGCTCGGGCAAGCCGTGTCGGCGCTGTTTGAAAATGCCGTCATCCACGGGCTGGATGGCCGCGACGGCGGTGCTGTCACCTTGTCCGCCCGTGCGCTGGGCGATGGCATGATTGCGTTGTCGGTGGCCGACAACGGCGCAGGCATCGCTGCCGACATTCTTTCCCGGGTGTATGATCCGTTCTTTACTACCCGGCCCGGTGCCGGCGGCTCGGGCCTCGGCCTGCACGTGACGCACAATATCGTCACCGGCGTGCTGGGCGGCCGGATCGCCTTGGACAGTGCGCCAGGCAGCGGAACCACGTTCACGATGACGCTGCCCGTGGTCGCTCCCCGCTGATTGCCGGCCCGTCAACCTGCCTTGTCTACCCGGTTTTCTCCATGGTGCCCTTGCCCACTCTCCTGAAACGATTCGTGTTTGCCGGCGTCCTGCTGCTCGGCATGGCGGCCACCGCCGCGCCCGCGCCCTGGTGGCTATGGGAAAGCGTGGGCGGCAGCGGCGCCAAGGTCTGTTCGCAGACACCGCTCGGCCCCGGCTGGCGCAAGTTGCTGGGTCCGTACAAGGATTCTCGTTGCGAGAAGTTGATTCGTGTTCAATAATGGCCCGACAAGCTTTTTCACACCGATGGAGGAGACATGTTTCAGAATCCCGAGCAGTTCGCCCAAGCGACGAAAACCCTGTTCGAGTTCCAGCTCGACACCTTCAACACCCTGACCAGCAAGGCGGTGCAAGGCCTCGAGCAGGTACTGCAACTGAATATCGATACCGCCAGGAGCAGCGTCGAAAAGAACCTGGCGGCCGGTCGCGAGATGAGCCAGGCCGCCGATCCGAAGGCGGCGATGGCGGCGGCCAGCGCCAGGATGCAGAACCTCACCAATGTCGCCGAATACAACCAGCAGGTCGGCCAGATCCTGGCGGAAATCCATAGCGAATTCACCACGGCAGCCGAAGCCCACCTGGCCGAAGCGCGCAGCAACCTCACGGCGCTGATCCATGACGTGACGAAAAACGTGCGGCCCGGTTCCGAGAACGCGGTACAAATCGTCAAGACGGCCATCGACAACGCCTTCGCCGGCTATGAGCAGGTCACCAAGGCCACGCGCCAGGCGGTAGCGGCGTTCGAGGAACAGCTGGCGAAAGCGGCGGCGCTCGCCGAACAGCAGAAAGCTGACCAGACCAAACACTGACTCTGGTTCCCGGCGTAACGGTATTTGCGCCACACAGGGCTGTGCAAGCGGCGGGAGAAGCGATAGACTGTATATAAATACAGTTCATCGCTACTCCCGCCGTTTTTCGTTGCCGTGCTTAACTGCATCGTTGCTTTTACTGCGTCGTTGCTTTTACTGCGTCGTTGTTGTTACTGCATCGTTGTGTCCTGTATTAGCTGCCTGTGCGCCATGCCGCGCACTGTTCGTCGTCATTTGTTCCTTGTTCCGCCTTTTCGCCTTCGCCTTTTTCTGTTTCCCTCCCGCTGTTCGATGAAACCCGTCCTGGAAAACCTTTTTTATTACCTGGATAATTTCCACCGGGTGCTTGAATGGATCGGCGAACGCTACGCCGACCTGCTGGACGGCGAGGAACGCGACTTCATCGACCGCTTCCCCGCCCTGCCCCAGGCTTCGCGCGCGCTGTTCGTCCGCATGGTCATGCGCAAGGGCCAGCTGTTCCGCGCCTCCAAGCTGGTCTACGAGGAAATCGGCTGCCCCCGCGCCGCCGCCGCGCCGCTGGCGGAAACCGGCTGGATCGTCGTCGATCCCGCCGTGTCGCTCGACGAACTGTTCGACCTGCTGCAAAAGCCGGAGCTGTGCCAGGCATTCGGGCTGGCTGGCGCGCTGCGCTCGGCGCGCAAGGAAGCGCAGCTGGAAGCGCTGCGCGCCGAACATGCTGACGAGCGGCTATTCTCGGCCTGGTGCCGGAATGCCGCGGCGCTGGATGAAGCCTACCGCATCGTCGCGAAACCGCTGTGCGACCGGCTGCGGCTGATCTTCTTCGGCAACTACCACCAGGACTGGACCGAGTTCGTGCTGTCCGACCTCGGCGTGTTCCGCTTCGAGCAAGTGGAGATCTCCGACGCGGCGCGGGGTTTCCGCACGCGCCGCGACATCGACGATTACCTGCGCCTGCACGCCTGCCGCGAACGCTTCGGCAACGGCGAGGCACCGCTGGACGTGCTGCGGGACGTGCCGCCGCCCGGCACGGATAACGAATGGCTGGCCAGCCGCCGCCACAAGCTGCTGTTCCAGATGGGCCAGCAGCTGGAAAAGCTGCGCGACTGGGCCGGCGCCTGCGCCGTCTACGACGATTGCGCCTATCCCGGCGCGCGGGCACGGGCCATCCGCGTGCTGGAGAAGGATGAGCAGTTCGGCGCCGCCTGGGAACGGCTGCAGGTGGCCACGGCCGCGCCGGAAAGCGAGGCGGAACGCCAGCACCTGCTGCGCATGGCGCCGCGGCTGGCGCGCCGCCTCGGCCACCCGCGCGGCACGGCCGGCAAGCCGGTGCCGCCGGCGCGCCTGGACCTTGCGCTGCCCCAGCCCGACGGCCAGTGGTGGGTCGAAGGCGTGGTGCGCGACCACCTGAACCGCGATGAAGCGCCCGTCTTCTACGTCGAGAATGCGCTGATCAATTCCCTGTTCGGGCTGCTGTGCTGGGATGCCGTGTTCGCCGCCATTCCCGGCGCGTTCTTCCACCCGTTCCACCACGGTCCGGCGGACTTGCACAGCGCCGACTTCCACCGCCGCCGTGCCGCCCAGTTCGATGCCTGCCTGGCGCAGCTCGATGACGGCAGCTACCCCGCCACGATCCGGCGCAACCTGGACGCCAAGCGGGGCATCTCGTCGCCGTTCGTGTTCTGGGGCGCGCTCGATGGCGCGCTGCTCGACCTGGCGCTGCACTGCATCCCGGCCGCGCACCTGAAGCAGGCATTCCTGCGCATCCTGCAGGATGTGAAGGCCAACCGCACCGGCTTCCCGGACCTGATCCAGTTCTGGCCGGCCGAGCGCCGCTACAACATGATCGAAGTGAAGGGCCCCGGCGACCGGCTGCAGGACAACCAGCTGCGCTGGATCGATTACTGCGCGCAGCACCGCATGCCCGTCACCGTCTGCTACCTGCAATGGGCGCCGCAATGACGGATGCGGCACCGGGTCCCGTGGCGCAGTACACGGTTGCCGTGCGCGCGCTGTGCGAATTCACCGCCAAGGCCGGCGACCTGGACCTGCGCTTCACGCCCTCGCCCACCGCGCAGGAAGGCATCGCCGGACATGGCGTGGTGACTTCCCGGCGCGACGACGACTACCAGCGCGAGATCGCCTTGACGGGCGATTTCGGCCCGCTGCACGTGCGCGGCCGCGCCGACGGCTACGACCCGAAGCGCAACCAGCTGGAAGAAATCAAGACCTTCCGCGGCGAGCTGGAACGCATGCCCGGCAACCATCGCGCCTTGCACTGGGCGCAGCTGAAGGTGTACGGCCACCTGCTGTGCGCGGCGCGTGGCCTGCCATCGCTGCGCCTGGCGCTGGTCTACTACGATATCGGTTCGCAGAAGGAAACCCATCTCGTCGAGGAACACGGCGCCGCGGCGCTGCAGGCGTATTTCGAAGAACAGTGCGGCCGGTTCCTGGCCTGGGCCGAAGCCGAACTGGCGCATCGCGCCGCGCGCGACGAGCAGTTGCAGGCCCTGCGCTTTCCGCATGCCGATTTCCGGCCCGGCCAGCGCGAACTGGCCGAAGCGATGTACAAGGCCAGCACCCGCTCGTGCGCGCTGCTGGCGCAGGCGCCGACCGGCATCGGCAAGAGCATCGGCAGCCTGTTCCCGATGCTGAAGGCGGCCGCCGCGCATGGCCACGACAAGATCTTCTTCCTGGCCGCGAAGACATCCGGGCGGCGCATGGCCCTCGATGCGGTCGAGAACATCAAGGAAGGCGCCCCGCTGCTGCCCTTGCGCACGCTGGAACTGGCGGCCCGCAACACGGCTTGCGAACACCCGGACAAGTCCTGCCATGGCGACTCCTGCCCGCTGGCGAAGGGTTTCTATGACCGCTTGCCGGCCGCGCGTGCCGCGGCGGTGCAACAGCCGATGCTCGACCGCGCCGGCGTGCGCGCGGTGGCGCTGGCGCACGACGTATGCCCGTACTACCTGCAAAGCGAGCTGGTACGCTGGGCCGACGTGATCGTCGGCGACTACAACTATTATTTCGACGTGACCGCCATGCTGTATTCGCTGACGGTGATGAACGACTGGCGCATCGCCATCCTGGCCGACGAGGCGCACAACATGGTCTCGCGCGCCCGCAAGATGTATTCGGCGGAGCTCGAGCACGGCGGCCTGCGGCTGCTGCGCAAGACCGCGCCGGCCGCGATCAAGAAGGCGCTGGACCGCGTGCACCGCCAATGGTCGGCGCTGGAAAAGGAACAGATGGCGGAGCATGGCGGCGAGTACCGGGCCTACGAGGCGCTGCCGGAAAAGCTGGTCAATGCGCTGCAGACGGCGGCCACCGAGATCGGCGACTACATGGCGGAGAATCCCGCATGGTTCGATGCGGAGGTACTGGATTTTTACTTTTCGGTGCTGCACTTCGCCCGGCTGGCCGAGAACTTCGGCGAGCATTCCGTGTTCGACGTGACGATATCGACAGGCGGCAAGAACCATGGCGGCGGCACCCGTGCCGACTCGGTGCTGTGCCTGCGCAATATCGTGCCGGCGCCATTCCTGCAGCCGCGCTTCGCGGCGGCGCGCACCACGGCGCTGTTCTCCGCCACGCTCAGCCCGTGGAACTACTACAGCGATACGCTGGGCATGCCGGCCGACACCGCGTGGGTCGACGTGGCCTCGCCCTTCCAGGCCGCGCAGCTGACGGTGCATATCGCCGGACACATCTCCACCCGCTACCAGCACCGCGACCGCTCGCTGGCGCCGATCGCGCAGCTGATGGGCGAACAGTACGGCCGCCAGCCCGGCAACTACCTGGCCTTCTTCAGCAGCTTCGACTACCTGGACAAGGCGGCCGACCTGTTCCAGCGCGAGCATCCGCACGTGACGGTATGGCGCCAGCCGCGCCGGATGGGCGAGGCGGAACGCGAAGCCTTCCTGGCCCGCTTCACCGAAACCGGCCAGGGCATCGGGTTCGCCGTGCTGGGCGGCGCATTCGGCGAAGGCATCGACCTGCCCGGCGCGCGGCTGATCGGCGCGTTCATCGCCACACTGGGGCTGCCGCAGCTGAATCCCGTCAACGAGCGGATCCGCGAACGGATGCAGGCCATCTTCGGCGCCGGCTACGATTACACCTACCTGTATCCGGGCTTGCAGAAAGTGGTGCAGGCCGCCGGCCGCGTGATCCGCACCACCAGCGATACAGGCACCGTGCACCTGATCGACGACCGCTTCGCCCGGCCCGAGATCCGCGCGCTGCTGCCGGCCTGGTGGCACGTGCCCGCTCAGCGCTAATGAAGGGCGCTATCGAGTGGTGCCACTGAGTGGCGCTGAGTGGCGCGACTGCATGGCGCTACTGAGCGCCGCTACTGCATGGCGCCGCGGATCTTCTGGTAGCCGCTGCGGCTGATGGGCAGCCGGGTGCCGTCGGCCAGGATGGCGGCGTGGCTGTCCCTGCCGGCCGGTTCGATGCGCGCCACGTGCTCGACGTTCACGAGGTACGAGCGGTGGATGCGCAGGAAGCGGCCGGGGTCGAGCTGCGCTTCGAGCTCGCCCAGCGCGCCGTTCTTCAGGTAAGCCTTGCCGTCGGCGTGGATCTGCACATAGTCGTCCTGCGCTTCGATCCAGGCGATCGTCTCGGCACGGATCACGTGCACCTTCGCGCCGTCGCGGATCAGCACGCGGCCGAGCGGCCGGTCGCGCGCGGCGGCCGCTTCGCGCACCGCTGCTTCCTGCCGCGGCAGCGCGCTCGCCAGGCTGGCCCGGGCATGCGCCAGCGCCCGGTCGAAGCGTTCCTGGCTGAAGGGCTTGAGCAGGTAGTCGAGCGCGTGGATCTCGAAGGCGCGGATGGCGTACTGGTCGAACGCGGTGGCGAAGATGAGGCGGGTCTTGCCGCCGACCAGTTCGGCCACCTCGAAGCCATCGAGTTTCGGCATCTGGATATCGAGCAGCACCAGGTCCGGCGCCAGTTCGGTGATCGCCTTCACGGCCTCGAAGCCATTGGCGCATTCGGCCACGAGCTCGATGTCCGGATGCGCCGCCAGGTATTCGCGCGCCACGCCGCGCGCCAGCGGTTCGTCGTCCACCACGATCAGCCGCATGTGTTTTTCCATCCTATGCTCCAGAGTCATTTGCCTTGGTCGTGGCGGCCTGCGCCGGCAGGCGGATCTCGACGCTGAACGTCTCCCCTTCCCGCTTCCATTCCAGCGTGGATTCGTTCGGATACGCGCAGGCCAGCCGCTGGCGCACATTGGCCAGGCCGGTGCCGCTGCGCCGCGTTTCCGGCATCTCCGGGTCGATCGCGTTGCTGACGGTGATCGACAGCCGCGCGCCGTCGCGCCACGCCGCCACCAGTACCAGGCCGCCATCGGTGAGCTGGCCGATGCCATGCTTGATGGCGTTTTCGACCAGCGGCTGGATGATCATCGGCGGCACCAGGCAATCGAGCGCGCCCTTCTCCAATGCTTCCTCGGTCACCAGCCGCTCGCCGAAACGCACTTTCTCGATGGCGAGGAAATCGCGCACCAGGTCCATCTCCTGTGCCAGCGTGATGCGCGGATGGCCGGCCATGCCCATGCTGCGGCGGAAGAAACCGGCCAGCCGCAGCGTCATTTCGCGTGCACCCTTCGGATCCTGCGACGTCAGCGCGCTGACCGAGTTCAGGCTGTTGAACAGGAAGTGCGGGTCGACCTGGGTGCGCAGCATGCGCAGTTCGGCATCCTGCGCCATCAGCTTCGATTCCAGTTCGCGGCGTTCGGCATTGCGCGCCCGGCCCGATTCGATCGCCAGGTAGTTGATCGCCGCCAGCAGGCCGTACAGCAGCGTACCGAGCGCGAACAGCAGGGCCGACAACAATGGCGTCTGCACGATGCCGGCCCACCGCACACCGGCCGCGAGGCACAGCTCGTTCCAGCCACCCAGTACCGCGAGCCACATGAACGCCGCCAGCACGGCCGCCGTGCACAGCGCCAGTACCACCAGCGCCAGCGGACGGGCGCCCAGCGGATTGGCGCGGCACAGGTAGTAGGCGGAAAAACCCGCCGCCACGCCGTACACCAGCGTGCCGGGAACGGCGAACAGCAGCGCGTTGGCGGGCGGTGCCGACGTCACGATGGCGCACATCCCGCCCAGCACGGCGCCGACGATCAGCCACGCCAGCAGGTACAGCAGCGCGCCGCGCCGCGCCCGGGTCAGCCAGCTCACAGCGGCACGGCCATCAGTTGCGGATTTCCACGCCGCCCATGATCGCGTAGCCGCGCACCACCAGGCGCTTGCTGGCATCCTTCGGCCGCAGCGTCGATTCCTCGATGCCGCCCAGGATCGGCGCGCCTTCCAGCTGCACGCTCCAGTCGGCGGGCACCTGGATCGTGATGCCGCCCATCAGCGCGAAGATGTTCACCACGGCGTCGCCGGACAGCCCCGCTTCACGCAGGTCCAGCTCGCAGCCGCCCATGATGGCGGTGATTTCGCCGCCGCCGAATTGCGGCGACGTGATGCGGCGTTTGTAGGCGCCGAGGATCGCGGTGGCATAGACCAGCTTCTCGCTGCCATCCTTCGCCAGCGATACGGACGCCGGGCCGGTGCGCGCCAGCCTGGTGGACCGGAACACCACGAACAGGCCGCCGCCGATCATCGCCAGCGGCGCCAGCACGTTCCAGCCGATCGCCAGGATACCGAGTCCCTTCAGCAGCGTCAGCACGCCGAACAGCAGCAGGGCGCCGCCGATGATGGTGCCGTTCGGCGAGCGCGCGACCGTCAGTTTCAGCACGCCCGCCACGATCAGCACCACGGGCCAGAACTGCACGCTCATGTCCAGCTCCAGCCAGCCCAGGTTATCGAGCAGGAACATCAGCCCCACCGCGATGACGCCGATGCCGATCACGATTTGCGCGGCTGGATTGTGTTGTCGTCCCGTGTTCATGCTTCTTCTCCCGGTTTGCGGTCAAGGTAGCGCGTGGCGAGCGGCTGCAGCACCATGCCCGCGCCCGCCACGATGATAAGCAAAGGCCAGCTGTTACGGAAGGTCAGGCCGAACAGGCCCTCGTAGATGGCAAAGAACCAGGCGCCGAACAGCACTTGCGACAGGCCGTCGACGAAGCGGCGTCCCTCTACCGGCGGCAGCATGTTGCCGATGCCAAAGGCGATCAGCACCAGCGGCCAGTAGCGCCACAGGCCGATCACCGCTTCATGGTCGTCGCGGTTGACCAGGTAGGCCACGCCGAACGCCACCAGCGTCAAGCCCCAGGTCACTTGCCGGCGCAGTTTCAGCCGCGCCCTGTCCACTTCGGTTTGCATGGGTTCCTCCCCCGGTTCGATGACGGAACGATACGCCGCGCCGGCCGAAGGCGAAACCGCTTTTCGGTGAATGGCGGCTGGCGGCCGGTGAATGACGGCATGTTCGGTGAAGGGCGGGCGACCGGCAGGCGGGATGCGGAGCAGAAGGACAGAGAACAGCGCAGGGAAGGCTGGTGGGCCGCCTCGCCATAAAAAAAGCCCACGGCATGCCGTGGGCGTGGGGGGGTAAGCTTTCTGGACGAAGCCGCTTACGCGGCGGGCGCGGCCTGCCCCTTGACCTGGTTGCGGTACTTGGCGCGGGCGATGGCCTGCTTTTCAGCTTCCATTGCCTTGTTGAAGGCGCGCGTGCGCTTCTTTTCTTCCTTGCCGCGCATTTGCGCGATGTCCTTGTTGCCGATACGGTGCGTCATGTCTTCTCCTTGTTATCAGAACTTCAGAATCTGCCGTCATGCTTCTGGTCATACATGACGAGCCCCCATCCCAGCTGGCGCCGGATTTCTTCCGGCGTCGGCGGCGGTTCCACGTCATTGGTCCTGCGTTCCAGGTATTCCCGCACCGCTTCCTTCGAGGGCTGGCTGGTTTGCATCGTCATCATGATGACCTCCTGTATGTTTGCGCTCGCGGCCCGGTCCGGGCCTGTCCGGCCCCGTCGTTGCTGGCGGTGGGTGCGTCGCTGCCTGGTTCGAAATCTGGTGCCGGCGCTTGAGGCGACCGGCTTGCCTGCGGACGAGCGACCTGCTTCGTTATCCTGTTCGTTGCGTCGCGCTCCAGTTACACAACTTAGTCACGCAACTCCATCTTAGATACGCCCTTTTGAAACGACCGTGCGCCAGCGAACAATTCCTCTGGCGCTTTCGCGCGCGTGCATGTGGGAACGCGCCTACAGTCCCATCCCGGCACGATGCGGCGTTTGCCTGCGGCTGTTCATGGCGCTTCATGTGCGTCTTCATGTGGGTATTCCTGGGCGTCTTCATGTGCGTCTTCATGTGCGTCTTCATGTGCGTCTTCATCGGCGACGCATAAGCGCGGCTTCACTGCCGATTTCCGCGCAGTTTTTTCCTGCGGCGATGCCTACAGTTTTTGCTGGAGGAATTCGAGGAAGCAGCTGATGCGCTGGGCCAGCTGCGTGTTGCGGTAGTAGACCGCGTGGATCTGCTGGCGGTAGCCAGAATTGAACTCGGCGAGCAGCGGCACGAGCCGGCCGCTGGCGATGTCGGCGCGCGTCATGAAGTCGGCCAGGCACGCGATGCCGTCGCCAGCCAGTGCAAGGTGGCGCAGCGTTTCGCCGGACGATGCGGCCAGCGCGGGCGTGATGGCGAGGCTGTCGCCGGCGTCGTGCCGCAGGGGCCAGACATTGCCCTGCTCGTACTGGACGAAGCCGAGCAGCGCGTGACCGGCCAGGTCGCCTGGCGTTACCGGCGTGCCATGCCTGGCCAGGTAGGCCGGACTGGCAAGCACGTGCAGGGGACTGGAAGTCAGTGGCCGCGCATGCAGCGTGGAATCGTTCAACGTGCCGATGCGGATGGCAATGTCGGTACGGTGCTCGATGAGGTCGGCAATGCGGTCGTTCGAGGTGAGCTCGAGCCGGATTTCCGGATACAGCGCGCGAAATTCGGCAACATGCGGGACGATGCCATGCAGCATGAACGGCGAGGCCGCATCGACGCACAGGCGGCCGGCCGGTTGCTGGCGGCGTATGCGGATGCACTCTTCGACTTCTTCCAGCGAGGCCAGGATGCGGCGTGCCCGGTCCAGGAACAGCTGGCCCTCCTCGGTCAACTCCATGCGGCGCGTGGTGCGCGTCAGCAGCGAAGTCTGCAGCTTGTCCTCGAGGCGGGCCAGCGCACGGCTGACGCCCGAAGTGGTCTGTCCCAGGTGGACCGCGGCGGCACTCAGCGAACCGCTGTCGATCACGGCCACGAAAGTCAGCAGGTCGTCCGAGTTGATGTCCATGCACGCGATTATAAGAAACAGGCAAGGAACAGGCTAGGAACAGGCGGGGAACAGGCGCGAACAGTGGGGAAGGCGGTTGCCGTGCCGCGGAAACAACTCGGCAATTAAAAATTTTCCTTGACCTTCCGTCAAGCGTCAGCTCTGCCCTTGTCATGGGCGCGCTGCCTGCCAGGCCGGTACCTGCACATTTCATAGATGAAGGAACCAGCCGGGTAGCGGGGCTATATTGACAATGTTGGCAACATTGCAAACTTATATTTTTTTCAGGAATGGAAGTTACGAATGGAAGTTGCAAATGGAAGTTGCAACGAGGGTGCAACGCTGCCGACAAGAGCTATCACTTCGCAACAACCAACGAGTCAAGGGGTATATCGATGAAGAAAGCTTTATTCAGCAAGGTGGCAGGTTCCCTGCTGCTCACCGCAGGTCTGCTTGCCTCTGGCGCTGCGTCCGCTCAAACACTCACTTTCAACGCCGACGGCAACGCGGACTTCTCCGCCTTGCATACATGGTCCGCCGCCAGCAATATCGACACGTATCTGTTCGAAGTCGACACGACTTCCTGGGCTTCCGGCACCGCCGTGGTGGGACGCACGGCGATCAATGGCGCCCGCCAGGCAAACTACGCCATCACCGGCATCCAGTTCTTCTGGCAAGCCGGCGATGGAACCCGTACCGACCTGGACACTGTCTTCACCACCGATGGAGGCATCGAATTCTATCCAGTGGCATCGCTGGATGCCGGCATGTACGGGTTTACAGTCACCGGTAACACGCTGGTAGCGAACATGGGTGGCGCTTACGCCGGCACCCTGAACCTGGCCCCGGTCCCGGAGCCCACCACCTTTGCGATGCTGGGCGTCGGCATCGGCCTGCTGGCCTTCTCGGCCCGCCGCAAGACCGACGACAAGCTGGGCTGATCCGCCCGGCACGAAAGCACAACCGCGTCGATCTTTCGGCCTGGGCTATCACCGCGTCGGTCGGGTGAATAAAAACGACGGTTGATTTTGCTTTGCAAACAAGGCCGGAATCCAATGGAAACATGGATTCCGGCCTTTTTCGTTTATTCGGCGACCCGGCTATTCAACTACCCACCAACGTCGATTAATCGAGCGCGATAAGAATCCGTCTCTGACGGCGATTGAATGAATTGTTCAGGTTAATGAATCATTGACCGCGTCTTGTCTATCCAGTCGAATATCATTCGGGTTCGGCATCGCAATTACATCGTTTCTGGCTGCACCGCTATCTGCGTATTTTCCCCGAAACGGCCGATTCAACTGCGCGCCGTGCCGATGCCATTCGGCGCCGAACGCAGCGTGGGCCCATCCACCAGTATCCGGAAGGCACGCCCTCCCGTGGTACGCGGCAGCGCGGCATGCGCAAGCCGGCGACGCGCTGGCGGCGCCGATCAATCTCCGGCCCTGGTGCGCGATTATATCGGCGAGGTGTTGTGTGTCCCCGTCGTGAAAAACCAATAAATTGGAAAAGGCGCACGCCGGCGTCCAAGTTTTTGGACGAATTGGCGCCTTGTGTTTTTTTACAACCACAAATGACCGGCCGGGCTTGTATTCGTTATCGGTTCGTATAAGATTCGCGTTTTACCAATCAAAAAAAGGAAATCGCATGTCGAGACAAAAGACCGCGCACTATTCGCACTTCTTCATGGCGATGGTGGCGCTGCTGTTCGTGATCACGGGCGTCCACGCGCAAACGAAGCCGAACGTGATGATCCTTGCCACCGGCGGCACGATCGCCGGCACGGGCGCCACGAGCACCACCACGGTCGGCTACACCGCCGCTACCGTCGGCGTGCAGCAACTGATCGCCGCAGTGCCGGAACTGGCGAAAGTGGCCAACGTCAAGGGCGAGCAGGTATTCCAGATCGCCAGCGAAAGCATGACCAACGAACACTGGCTGACGCTGGGCAAGCGTGTCAACGCCCTGCTCGCCCAGTCCGACGTCGATGGCATCGTCATCACCCACGGTACCGATACGATGGAAGAAACCGCCTACTTCCTCGACCTGGTGGTGAAGAGCCGCAAGCCGGTCGTGCTGGTCGGCGCCATGCGCCCTTCGACGGCACTGTCGGCCGATGGCCCGCTGAACCTGTACAACGCGGTGATCGTTGCCGGCAGCCGTGAAGCGGTTGGCAAAGGTGTGCTGGTGGCGCTCAACGACCAGATCCACTCGGCGCGCGACGTGACCAAGACGAATACCTCGACCCCCGACAGCTTCAAGACGCCGGAACTGGGCTTGCTCGGCTACCTGCAGGGCGGCAAGGCCTTCTTCTACCGCGCCTCGACCCGCAAGCACACGTTCGAGAGCGAGTTCGACATTTCGAACATCGCCACGCTGCCCCAGGTCGATATCGTGTACGGCTATGCCAACATGAATCCGGTGGCACTGGATGCCTTCATTGCCGCGGGCGCGAAGGGCATCATCCATGCGGGCGTCGGCGACGGCAGCCTGGCTGCTCGCGTGAAACCCGCGCTGATCGCCGCGCGCAAGAAAGGCACCCTGATCGTGCGCGCCAGCCGTGTCGGCCAGGGCATCCTGGCCCGCAATGGCGAAGCGAACGACGACGAACTCGACTTCGTGGCCGCCGATACGCTGAGCCCGCAGAAAGCGCGCATCCTGCTGATGCTGGCCCTGACGAAGACCAGCAACACCGCTGACATCCAGCGCATGTTCTACACCTACTGATGGTCACTGGCCGGCACCGGCAGATGCGTCGATGCCGGCCGTTGCAGCCATCTCAAGGCGCCAGGAGCGATGCGCGGGCGGCCGCCACGACCGCCTCGCCCAGCCGCTCGAGCGCCGGGGATTGCACGCGCCAGGCGTGCCAGTACAGCGGCACGTCGGTATGCTTTCCCGGCGCCAGGTCGAGCAACGCTCCCGCCGCCACCGCATCGCCCACCTGCTGCGACGGCAGCATCCCATAGCCGAGTCCCAGTTTCACGGCATCCAGGAACGGATCGCTGGCCGGCACATGGTGGACCGGATAACTGCCGGGTAACAAACCCAGTTCAGCCTGGATGAAGTCCGCCTGCAGGCGGTCCTTGCGGGAGAACACCACCACCGGCGCCTGCCGGGCGGCGTTGCGTTCGAAGCCATCCGGAAACCAGCGCGCGGCGAACGCGGGCGACGCCAGCATGCGGTAGCGAATGATGCCCAGCGGCTGGACGGTGCATCCGCGCATCGCCGTGGGCTCGCTGGAAACGCCGGCGACCGCTTCCCCCTTCTCCAGCAATCCATACGTATAGTTCTGCTCGTCCAGCACGATATCGAGCGTGACACGCTCGCGCTGCAGGAAATCGGCGATTCCCGGCAATAGCCAGGTTGCCAGGGTATCGTTATTGACGGCGATCGGAATCCGCAGCGAGGCCGCCGACTCGTCGCGCAGGCCGGCAAGAAACTCTTCTTCCAGCAACCTGCTGCGGCGCAGGTGCACCAGCAGGCGCTGGCCGGCGGCGGTGGTACGGCAGGGCCGGCTGCGGATCAGCAGCGGCGAGCCGAGCGCCGATTCCAGCGCCGCGATGCGCTGCGACACTGCCGATGGCGTGACGTTCAGCTGGGCCGCCGCCGCATCGAAACTGCCGGTTTCGGCTGCAGCCAGGAATGCTTCGCAATGCCGCGTATCCATCGCATCCTTAGTTTTATTAATGAAACCTGAATTATATTAACTGAGCTTCAGTTTTACCCGGACTTTCGTGACAATGGCCACCTTCACGGAGGACGAGATGACGACACAGGTATTCTTGAGTGGCTTGGGCCTGGGCGCCAGCCTGATCATGGCGATCGGTGCGCAAAACGCCCATGTGCTGCGCATGGGCGTGCAACGCAGCCATGTGGCATTGACGGTGGCCGCCTGCATCGTGATCGACATGGCATTGATCGGCGCTGGCGTGGCCGGCGCGGGAGCATTGATCGAGGGCTCGCCATGGCTGATGGCGCTGGCGCGCTGGGGTGGCGCGGCGTTCCTGGCATGGTACGGCTTGCGCAGCTGGCGGCAGATGCTGTCGGCAAACCGGCTGGACATCGGTGCTGCCGCCACGCCGCGCACAGCCACCGCCGCGCTGGCCAGCGTGCTGGCGATGTCGCTGCTCAATCCGCATGTGTACCTGGATACCGTTGTGCTGCTGGGCTCGATCGGCGGGCGCTATCCGGCGCTGGAACGCACCGCGTTCTCGGCCGGTGCGATGACGGCGTCGCTGCTCTGGTTCAGCGTGCTGGGCTTTTGCGCCGCCCGCTTCGCCGGCGTGCTGGCCCGTCCGGCGGCATGGAAGTGTATCGAAGCGCTGACGGGTGCGGTGATGCTGCTGCTGGCCGGCAGTCTCGTCGCGGACGGCCTGGCGGCGCTGTAAGGTGGCTTGCTCGCCAGGTGCCAACGCGGGCGCCAGGCATCCGGAGCGCGCCACCAGCCGCGAATCGGCTAGCTTTGCCGGTGGCCGCACTCCGTGCAGAACTTGGTACCCGGTTGCAGCAGCGTCGAACAGGCGATACACGCCACCTGCTGCGCCATCTTGTAGCCGCATTCCGGGCAAAACTTGGCGCCATGCGTTTCGGCCCGGCACTGGGGGCAGACCAGTTGCATGTCCTGCCGGACGTCGTGGCGCGTGCCGCGGCTTTCGCCTTCCGTATCCGCGCGCTCGGCCGCGCTGCGCACTTCCCCTTGGGCCCGGGCCCTGGTGATCGCCACCTGCACGTTCGGCGCGCAATTGAAGCACAGGCCAGCGGCGCCGTCGAAGCATGGCGCGCACACATAATCATGGCAATTGCCGCAGCGGTTGAAGTGCGCCTTGGCGTCGGCGATCGCTTCCTTGAAGGCATCGTCGCGGGCGCTGTGCCAGCCGGCCTGCGCCATGCCGCTGACGACCGTGCTGGCATTGCCCAGCAGGCCGCCGAAGATGCTGGCGCCCTTCTGGATCCAGCCGGATGCCTGGCCGCTGCGATAGGGCTTGTAATGGGTACGCCAGCGGTCGCTGCAGCGTTCGCAATAAAACTCGAACTGGAAACCGGCATCGACGCCGGACGACTGGCTCAGGTCCTGGTAATTGCTGGAAAACCGGATTTCCGACATGACACCTCCGAAACAGAAGCGTGTCATTATAACGACGACAACTATTTATGGGTAAGTATTGTTGTAGCAGTGATACTCCATCAGCGATGGAATCTTGGCGAGCACAGCACCCGCAGGATGGTCGTGCGGTCGAGCTGGCGCTGTTCCATGTACCGGATGGCGCCGTCGATGCCTTCGCTGTCGCACAGGCGCAGCGCTTCCTCGATGATGGCGGCGGTGGCCGCGTCGCTGCGCGAAACCTGTTCGCGCTCCGCGTGTTCGTCGTGCATTGCATACCTCGTTGATGGCCGGCGCGCACCGGCAATTCCAGCATGGCGCCGGACATATCCTGCACGCGCAACGGCGGTGTTTCGATGGTGAGCAAATGTGAACGACCGGCCGGAAAACAAGGCGGATACTGGCGGGGACGGGGTGACTGGCCTGCCCAGCTGGGTTCGAACCAGCGACCTACGGCTTAGAAGGCCGTTGCTCTATCCAGCTGAGCTATGGGCAGAAAGGGATTCCGCGGGAATTCCGGAAGGGTTGCCGGTACGGGATTGTTACTGACTGGCGAATGACCGCCGGCCGCATGATCGGAACCGGCCACCGGCAAGGAAAAGCGGGCTGCCGCCCGCTGTCGGAGCAAAATGATAACCGCTCGGCACCGCGAGCGTCAATCGACGGCCGCGGTCCCTGCGGGGAATCAGCCGGAAATCAGGCGGCGTTGGCCTGCGGCACCTCGACCTTGTCGGCGATGCGGCGGGCGAAATTTTGCGCCTGGGTCGCATCGCGCGCTTCGACCATCACGCGGATCAGGGGCTCGGTACCGGATGCGCGGATCAGCACGCGGCCGCTGTCGCCCAGTTCACGCTCCACGAGCTCTTTCTCGGCCACCATCGCGGGATTCTTTTGCCAGTCGAAGCCGGCTGGCACGCGCACGTTGATCAGCGTTTGCGGGAACAGTTCGATCTGGCCGGCGATCTGCGCCAGCGTCTGGCCGCTGCGCTTCAGCGCGGACAGCACCTGCAGCGCCGAGATGATGCCGTCGCCCGTGGTGTGCTTGTCCAGCGCCAGCAGGTGGCCACTGCCCTCGCCGCCCAGGATCCAGCCTTTTTCCTGCATCACTTCGAGCACGTAGCGGTCGCCCACCTTGGCGCGGGCAAAGCCGATGCCTTTTTCCTTGAACGTCACTTCGAGGGCCATGTTCGTCATCAGCGTGCCGACCGCGCCCTTCACTTCGCCGGTTGCCAGGCGGTCCATCACCATCACGTACAGCAGCTCGTCGCCGTTGTACAGGCGGCCGTTGGCGTCGCACATGATCAGGCGGTCCGCATCGCCGTCCAGGGCGATGCCCAGGTCGGCATCGTGCGCCAGCACGGCGGCGGCCATCGCCTTCGGTGCCGTGGCGCCATGGCCTTCGTTGATGTTGAAGCCGTCCGGCTTGTTACCGATCGAAATCACCTCGGCGCCCAGTTCATGGAACACGTGCGGCGCGATGTTGTAGGCGGCGCCGTGGGCGCTGTCGACGACGATCTTCAGGCCGCGCAGGTCCAGCTCGTTCGGGAAGGTGCTCTTGCAGAATTCGATATAGCGGCCCTGGGCATCTTCCAGGCGCTTGGCGCGGCCCAGTTTTTCGGACGGGACGCAAGCCATCGGCTGGTCGAGCTGCGCCTCGATGGCCAGTTCGACGGAATCGGGCAGCTTTGTGCCCTGCTCGGAAAAGAACTTGATGCCGTTGTCCTGGAACGGATTGTGCGACGCCGAGATCACGACACCGGCCGACAGCCGCAGGGCGCGCGTCAGGTAGGCGATGGCGGGGGTAGGCATCGGACCGGCCAGCATCACGTCCACGCCTGCGGCCGCGAAGCCTGCTTCCAGCGCCGCTTCCAGCATATAGCCGGAAATGCGCGTGTCCTTGCCGATCAGGACGGTGGGGCGGGCGGCGCCGCCGGTCACCGTGCGCGCCAGCACCTTGCCTGCGGCATAGCCCAGGCGCATCACGAAATCCGGCGTGATCGGCGCTTCGCCGACCAGGCCACGGACACCATCGGTCCCGAAATATTTACGTGCCATGTTGTTCTCTTCAGTTAGTGTTCATTTAGCTGGCGTTCAGTTGCCATGCGCTGCGTACCATACCTTCAATGCGTCGACCGTCTCGGCGACGTCGTGCACGCGGACGATGCCGGCACCGTGGGCCACGGCGGCCAGCGCGCCGCCGATGCTGCCGGCCAGACGCCCTTCGACGGGTTTGCCGGTCACGGCACCGATCATCGATTTGCGGGACAGACCCGCCAGCAGCGGGACGCCGAGTTCGCCGATGAGGCGCCTGCCAGCCTTGAGCAAGGCATAATTATGCTCGACGGTCTTGCCGAAACCAAACCCTGGATCGATCCAAAGTCGACGCCGGTCAATACCGGCGGCCGTCAGCGCGCCGATCCGTTCACGCAGGAATGCGGTCACTTCCAGGACGACATCCTCATAGGCAGGTTTATCCTGCATTGTTGCAGGTTTGTCAAGCATGTGCATGATACAGAGCGCGCAGTCGCTGTCGCGCACGGCCTCGATCGCGCCCGGCGCGCGGAAGGCATTGATGTCGTTGATCATGTCCACGCCGGCCAGCACGGCTTCCTTCATCAGCGCCGGCTTGCAGGTGTCGAGCGAGACCGGGGTTCCGCAGTCGCGCAGCGCATACAGCACCGGCAGCACGCGGCGCATCTCTTCTTCCGCCGGCACCACGGGCGCACCGGGGCGCGTCGATTCGCCGCCGACATCGATGATGTCGACGCCATCGCGGACCATCTGCTCGGCATGCGACAGGGCATAGTCGAGCGCGGCAAACTTGCCGCCATCGGAAAACGAATCGGGGGTGACGTTCAGGATGCCCATCACGAGGGCCCTGCCGGCGGGCAGGCGATGATGGCCAAAGGGGATATGAGTCATACGCAGGTAAGAGGCGGCGGTACAGGTGGGCGACCGGGAAGTACGGTTGAAACAGTACAGATGACAAGGCAAAGCGGAAAAACAAAGGGCGAGGATCGCTCCTCACCCTTTGGTCACGGCATCGGCGGCGGTATTACGCCGGCGCGGTGGCGTTCGGCGAAGGCGACGACGGACCGTCGCCGTTCGGCTGCTTGCGGATCGTGACGCCGGCCTTCGGCGGGCGTGGCTCGTTGCCGGCCATGATGTCGTTGATCTGGTCCGCGTCGATGGTTTCCCAGTCGAGCAGCGCCTTCGTCATCGCCTCGACCTTGTCGCGGTTTTCATCCAGCAGCTTGCGCGCCAGCGCGTACTGCGTGTCGAGGATCGCGCGGATCTCGGCATCGACCTTCTGCTGCGTGGCTTCCGAAATCGTCTTGTTGCTGCCGCCCAGGAAGCCTTCGTTCGCCTCGTCCTCGTAGACCATCACGCCCAGCGAGTCGGACATGCCGAACTTGGTGACCATCGAGCGGGCCAGCTTGGTGGCGCGCTGGAAGTCGTTCGACGCGCCGGTGGACATCTGGCCGACGAACAGTTCCTCGGCGATACGGCCGCCGAACAGGATCGAGATTTCTTCCAGCATCTTGTCCTTGTAGCCCGAAATCCGGTCGTGTTCAGGCAGCTGCCAGGTCAGGCCCAGGGCCCAGCCGCGCGGCATGATGGTGACCTTGTGCACCGGATCGGCCTTCGGCAGCAGCTTCGCGACGACGGCATGGCCGGACTCGTGGTAGGCCGTGTTGCGGCGTTCCTCTTCGCGGATCACCATCGACTTGCGTTCCGGACCCATGAAGATCTTGTCCTTGGCATCCTCGAAATCGGCCATGTCCACCAGGCGCTTGCTGCGGCGTGCGGCGAACAGCGCTGCTTCGTTAACCAGGTTGGCCAGGTCGGCGCCGGAGAAGCCCGGGGTGCCGCGGGCCAGGATGTCGGCCTTCACGTCGGTGCTGATCGGCACCTTGCGCATGTGCACGTTCAAGATCTGCTCGCGGCCGCGGATGTCCGGCAAGCCCACCGAGACCTGGCGGTCGAAACGGCCCGGACGCAGCAGCGCCTTGTCGAGCACGTCGGCACGGTTGGTGGCGGCGATCACGATGACACCGGACGATGCCTCGAAGCCATCCATCTCGACCAGCAGCTGGTTCAGCGTCTGTTCGCGCTCGTCGTTGCCGCCGCCCATGCCGGCGCCGCGGTGACGGCCGACCGCATCGATCTCGTCGATGAAGATGATGCACGGCGAGTGTTTCTTGGCATTCTCGAACATGTCGCGCACGCGGGACGCGCCCACGCCGACGAACATTTCCACGAAGTCGGAACCGGAAATCGAGAAGAACGGCACTTTCGCTTCGCCGGCGATCGCACGGGCCAGCAGCGTTTTACCGGTACCCGGAGGGCCCACCATCAGCACGCCGCGGGGAATGCGGCCGCCCAGTTTCTGGAACTTGGTCGGATCGCGCAGGAAGTCGACGATCTCCGTCACTTCTTCCTTGGCTTCGTCGCAGCCGGCCACGTCGGAGAACGTGACGGTGTTGTTGGTTTCATCGAGCATGCGGGCCTTCGACTTGCCGAACGAGAATGCCCCGCCCTTGCCGCCGCCCTGCATCTGGCGCATGAAGAAGATCCACACACCGATCAGCAGCAGCATCGGGAACCACGATACGAACACTTGCTGCAGGAACGACGGTTCTTCCGGCGGACGCACGTCGAAACGCACGCCGTTGTCGCGCAGGTCGCCGATCAGGCCGCGATCGAGGTAGGTGGACGTGGTGCGCACGCGCGTATCGTCCGTTTTCGTCGCGGTGATGGTGCTGCCCTCGATGACGAGGTCCTTGATGCGCTTCGCCTTGATCTCATCCAGCAGGTCGGAATACGCGATGGTCTTGCTGCCGCCGGAGATGCTGTGGTTGTCGAATTGCTTGAACAGCATGAACAACAACAGGGCTACGACAACCCAGATGGCGGATTTGGAAAACATGTTATTCACGAAAACTCCTTGGATGCTCGCGCACCTGTTACCTGTAGCAGAAATTCGATTTTACCCGCATTAGGCCAAAGCGTGCTACAAGGCGGCCTAAAGGTGCGCGAAACGAGCCGCGCACGTATCAAAACATCGAAGCCGGCCCGGAATCGGCGGGGGCCACGGCCCGGACGACACACAAATCATGACGCCCGCGCTCGATGTGCGGCTTTCGGCGCCAATTACAAGCCCATCGCGCAATATTTCGCGCATTTTCGGCGCTTGCCGGCAGGACTTCCGCAAATCGCCACCGGTCAGTTTTGCGCCGGATGCTTCAAGCCGCGGCCGAGCAGAAAGATTTCCGAGGATTTAACGCGGCTGGCTTTCGGCTTTTTCTGCGCGACGGTCTTGAACTCGTGGCGGAATTTTTCGACGATCTGCGAGAAACCCATGTCCTTGAAGCATTTCACCAGCAATGCCCCGCCGGGTTTCAGGTGCAATTGCGAGAATTCGATGGCCAGGTCGATCAGGTCTTCCATCCTCGCCGCATCCGCCGAGGCGATACCGGAAAGGTTGGGTGCCATGTCCGACAATACCAGGTCGACCTTCCGGCCCTGCAGCAGTTCGGCCAGCTGGTCGACGCTGTCCTGCTCGCGGAAATCGCCCTGGATGAAGTGCATGTCGGCAATCGGTTCCATCGGCAGGATATCGAGGCCGATGATGGTGCCGTTGATGCCGCCACCCTCCTTGCCGGCCAGCTTGCGCCGCACGTACTGGCCCCAGCTGCCGGGCGTGCAGCCCAGGTCGACGATCACCTGGCCCGGCCTGACCAGCTTCTCGTCCTCGTCGATCTCCTTGAGCTTGTAGGCGGCGCGCGCCCGGTAGCCATCCTTCTGGGCCGCCTTCACGTAAGGGTCGTTAATATGGTCGTGCAACCAGTTTTTGTTTAATTTGTTCTTTGCCATTCGCGTAGAATACTGCCTTTAAGAGAACTACCTATAAACCATTATGTTGAATCTGACCCCTGTTGAGCGCAGCGCCCTGCGCGCAGAAGCCCACGCGCTCAAGCCCATCGTCCTCATTGGGGAAGCCGGCCTGACCGAGGCCGTGATGAAGGAAATCGAGCTGGGACTGGATTCCCACGGCCTGATCAAGGTCCGTGTCTTTGGCGACGACCGCGAAGCCCGCATCGAAATGTACGAAACCATTTGCGCACAGCTGGAAGCGGCTCCCGTGCAGCACATCGGCAAACTGCTGGTGCTGTACCGTCCAAAGAAGGAAGCCGAGAAGACCCGTACCGCGAAAACCGGCAAGGGCATGCGCATGGTCACCATCGTCAAGCCCAGCGCCAGCGGCACCAAGAAGCCCTCCGTCAGCAAGGTCATGCTGAAGGGCAACGAGCGCGTCACCGAAGGCGGCACCATCAAGCGTGCCAAGAAGCGCCAGACCAGTACCAAGAAAAACGTCGGCTGAGCTGCCTGACCACCACCAAAGCGGGCAATGCCCGCTTTTTTTTGTCCGAAGCCGTGAGTAAACAGTGCCTGGAAAACAGGGTCCGTCCCTATTTTCAGGGGGCGCCCGACGACGGAAGATGGACCAGCTTTGATAGGCAATGTTTCTTGAAAAATGGGGTACGTCCCCATTTTTTTGGAAACTACTGCTTCAGGATCAGCCAGCCCGCCAGGAAGCTCTGGACGAGGTAGATCACGCTGGAGATCCCGTGCAGCATGCCGAAGCGTGACCTGGCGGCCGATTCCATCACGCCGCCGGGGCCGGCCGCGGCGCGCAGTTCCGCCATCATCGGCTGCAGGCCGAAGTGGCTCACCACGGTGCACAGCGCCATCGCGGCCACCAGCGCCAGCATGGTGCGGCGGCGCGCGGGCGTCCAGTCCGGCGTCGCGAACTTCAGCAGCACCAGCAGCGCCAGCGCGCAACCCAGCGACAGCATCGCCTCGGCATGGAACATCGCGCCGGCCAGCGTGCCCGCCAGCGCGCGGTCCGGCAGCGTCGCGAACAGCGTCGGCGCGACGAGGTAGCCGACAGTCCACAGGCTGCCGGCCCACGCCACCGCGACCAGCAGCCGTACCCTGGCCAGCAGCATCACACGTAGTGGACTTCGAGGATTTCGTATTCGCGCGGGCCGCTCGGCGCCTGCACCTCGACCACGTCGCCGGCCGACTTGCCGATCAGCGCGCGGGCGATCGGCGACGTCACCGACACCTTGTTGACCTTGATGTCGGCTTCATCGGTGCCGACGATCTGGTAGCTGACCTTCTGGCCCGATTCGAGGTCTTCCAGGTCGACGGTGGCACCGAACACCACGCGGCCTTCCGCATCGAGGGTGGCCGGGTCGATGATCTGGGCGCTCGACAGCTTGCCTTCGAGCTCGGCGATGCGGCCTTCGACGAACGCCTGGCGCTCCTTGGCGGCATCGTATTCGGCGTTTTCGGACAGGTCGCCATGCGAACGCGCCTCGGCGATCGCGTCGATGACGATACGGCGTTCCTTGGTCTTCAACTGGTGCAGTTCTTCCTTCAGGAGTTCGGCGCCGTACTTGGTGAGTGGAACAGAATTCATGTCTCGTCTCTTGGGTAATTGAAAAAGCACAGAGCCCGCGCCAGGGAGCGCGGGCTCTGTAGGTTTACGTGTGATTTACATTACTGCGAAGGCTTGCAACCTGAGCTTGTAAGCCGAGATTTCAAACTGGGCCTTCAGCCTAACTTCCATGCGGCGGGCCGTCGAAGGCCCGCGGTCAGGGCTTAGTTTAAGGTTTTATGCAGCCCTTGTAAATCGTACACCTGCAACTCGTCCAGGTGGCGGATACCGGCCACCGCGGCCTCGGCGCCCGCGATCGTCGTGTACGTCGTCACGCGCGACTGCAGTGCCGACGTGCGGATCGCCCGCGAATCGACGATGGCGCTGCGCTTTTCCTCGACCGTGTTGATGACCAGCGCGATCTCGTGGTTCTTGATCATGTCGACCACGTGCGGACGGCCCTCGACCACCTTGTTGACCGGCGTGACGGGAATGCCCGCAGCCGAGATCACCGCCGCGGTGCCCTTCGTGGCCACCAGCGAGAAGCCCGCCTCGACCAGGTCGCGTGCCACTTTCACGGCGCGCGGCTTGTCCGATGCCTTCACCGACAGGAACACCTTGCCGGACTTCGGCAGCTTCACGCCGGCGCCAAGCTGGGATTTCACGAACGCTTCCGCGAACGTCTGGCCCACGCCCATCACTTCGCCGGTCGACTTCATCTCCGGGCCGAGGATGGTGTCCACGCCCGGGAATTTCACGAACGGGAACACGGCTTCCTTGACGCTGTAGTACGGCGGCACGACTTCGGTCGTGATGCCTTGCGACGACAGGGTCTGGCCCACCATGCAGCGCGCGGCGATCTTCGCCAGCTGCAGGCCGGTCGCCTTCGACACGAACGGCACCGTGCGCGAGGCGCGCGGATTCACTTCCAGAACGAACACGACATCCTTCTCGACGCCATCGATCTCCTGCTTCTGGATCGCGAACTGCACGTTCATCAGGCCGACCACGTTCAGGCCCTTGGCCATCAGCGCGGTCTGCCGCTTCAGTTCATCGATGGTTTCCTGCGACAGCGAGTATGGCGGCAGCGAGCATGCCGAGTCGCCCGAGTGCACGCCGGCCTGTTCGATGTGTTCCATCACGCCGCCGATGAAGGTGGTCTCGCCATCGGAGATGCAATCCACGTCGCACTCGATCGCGTCGTTCAGGAAGCGGTCCAGCAGCACCGGCGAATCGTTCGACACCTTCACCGCTTCGCGCATGTAGCGCTCCAGGTCGCGCTGCTCGTGCACGATTTCCATCGCGCGGCCGCCCAGCACGTACGAAGGACGCACCACCAGCGGGTAGCCGATTTCCTGGGCCAGCTTGAGGGCTTCTTCTTCCGTGCGCGCGGTGCGGTTCGGCGGCTGGCGCAGTTCCAGGTCCTGCAACAGCTTCTGGAAGCGCTCGCGGTCTTCGGCCGCGTCGATCATGTCCGGCGAGGTGCCGACGATCGGCACGCCGTTCCTTTCCAGGTCGAGGGCCAGCTTCAGCGGCGTCTGGCCGCCGTACTGCACGATCACGCCGACCGGCTTTTCCAGGTCGACGATTTCCAGCACGTCTTCCAGCGTCAGCGATTCGAAGTACAGGCGGTCCGACGTGTCGTAGTCGGTCGACACGGTTTCCGGGTTGCAGTTGACCATGATGGTCTCGTAGCCATCTTCGCGCATCGCCAGCGCGGCGTGCACGCAGCAGTAGTCGAACTCGATGCCCTGGCCGATCCGGTTCGGGCCGCCGCCCAGCACCATGATCTTCTTCTTGTCGGTCGGGTTCGATTCGCATTCCTCGTCGTACGTGGAATACATGTACGCGGTGTTGGTGGCGAACTCGGCGGCGCAGGTGTCCACGCGCTTGTACACCGGGCGGATGCCCAGCGCGCGGCGCTGTTCACGCACGGCGGTATCGGTGGTCTGCAGCAGGTAGGCCAGGCGGCGGTCCGAGAAGCCCTTCTGCTTCAGGCGGTACAGCGTGTTCTTGTCCAGGTTTTCCAGCTTCTGCGTGTCCAGCCACAGTTCCAGGTCGACGATTTCCTTGATCTGCACGAGGAACCACGGATCGATCTTGGTCAGGTTGTGCACTTCTTCCATCGTGAAGCCCTGGGCGAACGCGTCGCCCACGTACCAGATGCGTTCCGGACCCGGCTCGCCCAGTTCCTCTTCCAGCTTCTCGCGGTCCACCGTCTTCTGGTTCAGGCCATCGACGCCCACTTCCAGGCCGCGCAGCGCCTTCTGGAACGATTCCTGGAAGGTGCGGCCCATCGCCATCACCTCGCCCACCGATTTCATCTGCGTGGTGAGATGGTCGTCGGCGGTCGGGAATTTTTCAAACGCAAAGCGCGGGATCTTCGTCACGACGTAGTCGATCGACGGCTCGAACGACGCCGGGGTCGCGCCGCCGGTGATCTCGTTGCGCAGCTCGTCGAGCGTGAAGCCCACCGCCAGTTTCGCGGCCACCTTGGCGATCGGGAAGCCGGTCGCCTTCGAGGCCAGCGCGGAAGAACGCGATACGCGCGGATTCATCTCGATGACGATCATGCGGCCGTCCTTCGGGTTGATCGAGAACTGCACGTTCGAGCCGCCCGTATCCACGCCGATCTCGCGCAGCACCGCCAGCGAGGCGTTGCGCATGATCTGGTATTCCTTGTCGGTCAGCGTCTGCGCCGGCGCCACGGTGATCGAGTCGCCGGTGTGCACGCCCATCGGGTCCAGGTTCTCGATCGAGCAGATGATGATGCAGTTGTCCGCCTTGTCGCGCACCACTTCCATCTCGTACTCTTTCCAGCCCAGCAGCGACTCTTCGATCAGCAGCTCGCTGGTCGGCGAGGCTTCCAGGCCGCGCTTGCAGATCTGCTCGAACTCTTCCTCGTTATAGGCGATGCCGCCGCCGCTGCCGCCCATCGTGAACGATGGCCGGATGATGGTCGGGAAGCCCATCTCGCGCTGCACTTTCCAGGCTTCTTCCATCGAGTGGGCGATGCCGGAACGGGCCGAACCCAGGCCGATCTTGGTCATCGCGTCCTTGAACTTGGAACGGTCCTCGGCCTTGTCGATCGCTTCCGGCGTGGCGCCGATCAGCTCCACGTTGTACTTGGCCAGCACGCCGTTGTTGTGCAGGTCGAGCGCGCAGTTCAGCGCGGTCTGGCCGCCCATGGTCGGCAGGATCGCGTCCGGGCGTTCCTTCGCCAGGATGCGCTCCACCACTTGCCAGGTGATCGGCTCGATGTACGTGACGTCCGCCATTTCGGGGTCGGTCATGATCGTCGCCGGGTTGCTGTTCACCAGGATGACCTTGTAACCCTCTTCGCGCAGCGCCTTGCAGGCTTGCGCGCCGGAGTAGTCGAATTCGCAGGCCTGGCCGATCACGATCGGGCCGGAGCCGATAATCAGGATGCTTTTAATGTCAGAACGTTTTGGCATTTTTATTTCTTCTCCGCTGCTTCCATCATCGAGATGAAGCGGTCAAACAGATACGATACGTCGGTCGGGCCAGGCGATGCTTCGGGGTGGCCCTGGAAGCAGAACGCGGGGGTGTCGGTGCGGGCGAAGCCCTGCAGCGAACCGTCGAACAGCGACACGTGGGTGACGCGGCAGTTGTCGGGCAGGGTCGCGGCATCCACGGCGAAACCGTGGTTCTGCGACGTGATCAGCACCTGCTTCGAATCCAGGTCCTGCACCGGGTGGTTGGCGCCGTGGTGGCCGAACTTCATCTTCAGCGTCTTCGCGCCGGAAGCCAGCGCCATGATCTGGTGGCCCAGGCAGATGCCGAACGTGGGGATCTTCTTTTCCATCAGTTCGCGCGTCGCGCGGATCGCGTAGTCGCACGGTTCCGGGTCGCCCGGGCCGTTGGCCAGGAAGATGCCGTCCGGATTCAGGGCCAGCGCGTCGGCCGCGGTCGATTGCGCCGGCAGCACGGTCACCTTGCAGCCGCGCTGGGCCAGCATGCGCAGGATGTTGCGCTTCACGCCGTAGTCGAACGCCACCACGTGGAAGCGCGGGTTCTCGACCTTGCCGTAGCCTTCGCCCAGCGTCCATTCCGTCTCGGTGAATTCATAGGCGGCCTGCGTGGTAACGACCTTGGCCAGGTCCATGCCGGCCAGGCCCGGGAACGAGCGGGCCAGTTCGACGGCCTGCGCCACGGAAGGTTCATTGCCCAGCGTGCCCGTCAGGATGGCGCCGGCCTGCGCGCCTTTTTCGCGCAGCAGGCGCGTCAGCTTGCGGGTATCGATGCCGGCGATGGCCACCACGTTCTCGGCCTTCAGGTAGTCGCCCAGCGACTGCGTGGAGCGGAAGTTCGACGCCAGCAGCGGCAGGTCGCGGATGATCAGGCCGGCGGCATGGACTTTCGCCGCTTCGACGTCTTCGGCATTGATGCCGTAGTTGCCGATGTGCGGGTAGGTCAGCGTGACGATCTGGCGCGAATAGCTGGGGTCGGTCAGGATTTCCTGGTATCCGGTGATGGACGTGTTGAAGACGACTTCACCCGTCGTATGACCGGCGGCGCCGATCGAATAACCTTTGAAGATGGTACCGTCGGCGAGGGCCAGGATGGCTGGAACGGCGGGGCCAGAAAAAAATGGCGGCAAGGGCAACTCCTGTAAAGTTACCGTAGCCGCGCCACGTCAGCGACCCGCATAAAAAATGAGCCGGGCTAGGCCTGGCTGCGGGTCAGATGAGAATGGGATGATGTGGTAGGCGCTACGGTAGATAAGTATTGGCTAAACCTTTGAATTATAACTCAAAGGAGTCCATTCGGCAATGCCGTGCGGGCATTCGGCGGCATCATTCTAGGCCGTGCCGCCTGCACGTGGCGCCTCCTTGGCCCTGCTGTGCTCCGGTTCGCGCCACCGGCTGCAGGGCCATCCACGCAGTCGCCCGATCGCCTATCGCGCCGCCGCCGGCACGATCCCTTGCCGCTCCAGGTCATCGGCCACCAGCCGTGCCAGCTCCGCCGCGCCGGCACGGTTCGGGTGGAGGGTGTCGCCCGCCATGTACAGCGCCAGCGTTGCGGCGGGGCCGATCCGCGTGAAATAGGCCGACGCGAGCACATTCAGGTCCACCACCGGCACGCCCTCCTCGGTGGCCACCGCCAGCGTGGCGTGGCGATACCAGCGGTTCACCGAGCTGTGCACGCCTTCGGCATTGAAATCCGTCGCGCGGCCTTGCGGCGTGACCAGTACCGGCCGGGCCCCCGTCGCGGCAACCTGGCGGACCATGTCGCGCATGATTTCCTTGAATTGGGCCTCGGTGGTCTCGTTCTTGGGGTTGGTGTCGTTGATCCCCATTTCCAGCAGGAACAGGTCACCTTCCTTGCTGTACTGCAGGATGGTTTCCAGCTGGCCGCCATCGCGGAAGCCCCGCGCGATCTGGCCGCCCGTGGCGATATTGCGGACCTGGAAGGCATGCGGATTGACATGGTCCGGCAGCAGCTGCCCCCAGCCGCCCTGCACGCTGGTCGCCAGGGGATAATAGCTGGCGACCGTGGAGTCGCCGCCGACCCAGATGGTGGGGCTCAGCACCGGATGACGTGAAATCCGCTTGATCTCGAGCGCACTCAGCGTGAACGCCGTGCCGGCCTTGCCTTCGGTGACGAGCAGGTTCAGTTGCCCATCCGTCACAGGGATCTCGAAGGCGTCGGTGGCGCCGTTGCCCGTCATGTTCATCACCTGGTACACGCCCTCCGCCGCCACGCTGGCCCGCGCGGTATTGCCGAGGGTGACCGATACCCTGTACAGGCCCGGTTCCAGGTCCACGTTGAAGGTATTGGCGCTCTTGGTACCGAACTGCAGGAAGCGCACCGCGTCGCTGCCCACGCCGGTGCCGCCGGCAGCCACGTTGGCCATGTGTTCCGGCGTGTTGAAACCGTAGCGCTTCTCCGGCGTGTAGGCATCCCCGGCGCGCACGCCGATATAGCTGGGCTCGGCAGGCCCATCGCCAAAATCGAAACGGTAAGGACGTTGCCCGTTGGAGCCCGGGTCCGCCAGGCTCGCGCCCATGCTGGTTGCCAGCAGCGCGGCGGCAAGGACACGGGCCAGGGCTGGCGAAGCCTGGCACCGGAAAGAACGGTGAAATGAAACCTGCATGCATGTCTCCTGTTGTCATGACCCGGCATTTGGCAGCGGTGTCGGCGCCGTGCGGGAGGAGACGCGCCGCCGGATCCGTCGGCCGGATTCGACAGGGAATCGTTGTCACGCACGCAAGGGATTGGACACTGCCGGGGCGGACGGGTCAACGGGGCGGCGGCCCGTGAACGGGGATAATCGCGCGATTGATCGTTCGGCGCCGGGGCGGGCCGCGCACGCGGCAAGCGCGGCTGCCGCGGCAGTGCTTCGCCGGGCGCGGCTGGATGAGTCATGCTGGGGATGCGATGTGACGGAAGCGGCGGCGCCCTGCCTGTCCGCCGATGGGCGGCCCATGCGGGCCGCCCGGGGCTGTTTTTACTTGCCGGTGCCGCGCCGGCGGCGTACCGCCACGCCCGTCACGGCCAGGCCGCCCAGCAGCATCGCCCAGGTACCCGGTTCCGGCACCGGCGAAACGTTGACGGTCATCGACAGTCCGGTAATGCGGGCCGCCGCCTGCGATCCCAGCCAGTACTCCTCGCCGGTCAATTCGTCGAGATACCAGACGCTGGCCGCGGAAGATTCGGCCGAACCATGCAGCATCACGCCGAACTCGCCGTCCAGCGACGTGGGACCGCTGGACACCTTGAATGTTTTCGTCCCGTGGACGTCGTATTCGGTGGTGAAATCCGGCTCCAGGCCGACATGCAAGCCGAAGCTCATCGTGTTGTTGGCATCGCCCGGCATCGTCCATTGCGCCGGATACAGCTCACCCGCGAAGGTGCCGGTCACCTCGATGCTGGTGATCCGGTAACCCTCGTTTACCGCGAATTCAAAGGCGTTCTGGGTGTTCCTGTAGTCGTTGGACCAGGGCTTGTACGACGAGTCGGTCGACGTGCTGAGGTTCTCTTCGATGCCCCACAGCGAAAACGTGACCGATGTCGCGGTTTCCGACTCCAGCGAGACCGGCACTTCCGGCTCGAATTCCGAACGGTCGAGCGTGAAGGCCTTGCCCTCGTAGATGGGGTAGATGCTCGCGTAGGCGGCTGCGGACTGCAAGAGGATGGCGGCGCACAGGGCGCGAGAGAGGAACTGCATGGCTTCTCCAGTGGTGTCGATGAAGCCACGCAGTTTAATTAACAAGTTCGCAATATTTTGCGGAAAATTATCTTAAAACCTGTACGAAATTGTAATTCCTGTGTCGCTGGCGCCATCGAGGGCGCCCACCGTCCGGGGCCATAGCCCGCACCGGCTGGCCTCAGGTACGGCCATGCACCCTTGGCGGCGTTTCAGACTGGACGCCTGCGCCGCCGCGCGGCCGCCGCCACGACGCCGAGTCCGCCCAGCAGCATCAGGCAAGCCTGCGGCTCGGGCACCGGCGACACCGCGACCATCATCCGCAGGTTGGCGATGCCGGCGTCGGCATACGATCCCAGCCAGAAGCCCTCCGCCGGATCCTCCTGGTACCAGGCACTCTGGGCCCAGGCGATCGTATAGCCCTGCAGCGACAGCGTCATGTCGCCCGTCAGCCCGGCGGGCGCCAGGTCGTACCGGAAGGCTTTCCGGCCGTCGAGCCCTTCGGTGTACTGGGCCTCGGTAGCGGGCAGTTCGCCGGGGCGCTCGACCGTGACGACCATGCCCGTGTCGCTGTTTGCCGCGCCGGGGATCGAATACTGGGCAGGCCGCTGTGCGGCATAGAATTCCCCCGTCAGCGTGATGCCGGTGATCCGGTAGCCGTCCTTGACGGTAATGCCATACCCGCTCTGCCAATGATTGATGGTGGTGATTTCCGGGAAACCTCGCGAGTCGGCGCTGGCGTGGGCGGCCTGCCCCACGCCCCACAACGAGAACGTGGCGTAGCCAGGCAAGTCGGAAACCAGGTCTAGGCCGAGGTACGGCAGCTCGTCCACGCCACTGAGTGAAAACCCTGCCGTGTCGATCACGGGCACCGCGGCGTGAACGGGTGCGAAAGCGCCCACGGCGCCCAGCAGGAAGGTGGCGCACAAGGTGCGGAACAAAGGTCGCATGACTAGCCTCTATGGTTGTTGAAGGTCCAGAGAGTCTAGTGGGCTCATCCATGCGGCCGTGTCATGGATTGTCTTTAAATCTACTGTTTCTTGTAACGAGCGGCTCCCGCGAGCAGGCCCAGGCCGCCCAGCAGCATGGCGTACGTGGACGGTTCGGGGATTGCCGACACCTCGACATGCAGCACCAGGTCGCGCAGCGACGCCGCGGCAAGCGAATCGGCAAACGCTCCGCCGCCTTCGACACCCCATGCCTGCACCAGCAAATTACCGGAAATGCCCAGCTCGACCGTGCCTGTCAGGTTCAGGGGGATGGTGGACAGCTCGATGATGTTTTCCGCCTGAAAGTCGCCGTTCAGCGAACTCTCCGTGGGTGCCGAGGGGACGGTCAGGAAGAGACTGGCTTCATTGTGGACGAACCCGGGAGGAAAATCCGGCAACTGCCCCGGCGAAAGCTCGCCGAAGGCGATACCGGTGAGCATCACGCGCGACACGCGGTAGCCGGCATCGATGTCGAGCCGCAGCGCGCTCCACGACGATCGTTCGGCGAACGCGCCGGCGCCGGTGAAGTCCTGGGCCTCGGCACGGTCCAGGTGCTGGTTCAGCGTATCGAGTGAAAAGCTGTAGGTATCCGGGAACAGGCTGACCTGGGTGATGCTCCAGTCTTCCGGCTGTGGACCGTCGATGTAGGTGATGGTGAATGCCGGCGTATCGATGCTGGTCGCGGCCATTACGGGAGAACACAACAGCATGCCGAGCGCGAGCCCGGCCATTGCACGTTTCATGGAAACCTCCGCTGGAGAAACGTCAGACTGCGTGAACATCATGGCATGGCGGCGGGCGCCGCCGCTTCGGCTGTGCCGGCTTACAGATTAGCAGCCGTCGCGCGAGAGTCCAGGCGGAGGTTGGCTGGATATCAGCCCAGCGCGGCGATGCCGACCCTGGCGATCTGCGCATCCTGGTCGGACTTCACGCCGGAGACACCGACGGCGCCGATCGAATGGCCGTCGACGACGATGTTGACGCCGCCTTCCAGCAAGCCTTCCACTTCCGGTGCCGTCAGGAACGCGTAGCGGCCATTGTTGATGACGTCTTCGTAGACCTTGGTTTCGCGGCGGCCCAGTGCCGACGTCTTGGCCTTGGCCGGCGCGATGTGCGCCGTCAGGGGCGCGGCGCCGTCCAGGCGCTGCTGCCACAGCAGGTGGCCGCCGTCGTCGACGATCGCGATCGACACCGCCCAGTTGTTCGCCAGGGCTTCCGCTTCGGCGGCGGCGGCGATTTTCTTCACATCGGCGAGAGTCAGGTAAGGCTTGCTTTGCATGGTTTTCCTTCGGTTGATGAATTTGCTGCTTGGTCTGCTGCTTGATTTGCTGATTGATTTGCGGCTGCTTGATCGGCAACTTGAGTTGCTGCCTGGACCGGCTTGGAACTGCCTGTCCTTCACTTCACTTCACTTCACTTCACGGCCACGGCGGGCGTTTCCCGCCGGGCCTTCAATTTCTGCTTGATCTGCGGCATCAGCGCCAGCGTGGCCTTCTCGCCGGCCTGCATCGCCCGCGCGCGGCTGGCGAAGTCGTTGCCGGCCATATTGCCCAGCGGCGGCTGGATGACCACGTCGGCATCGCGCAGTTCGTACTGGTTGATGCGCTGGCCCATGATCGAGAAGGTCTGCATGATCACTTCGAGCGATGACACGGCCGCCTGCGCTTCCGTCTGCGTGCTGATGTTGACGGCGATGATGAACTCGGCGCCCATTTCCTTCGTGAAGCGCACCGGCACCGGCGCCACCAGGCCGCCATCGACATAGGTGCGGGTACCGATGGTCACCGGCTGGAAGACGCCCGGCACGGCCGAGCTGGCGCGCACGGCTTGTCCCGTATTGCCTCGCGTGAAGAGGATCGGCTGGCCCGTCTTCAGGTCGGACGCGACGGCGCCGAACGGCAGCTTCAGTTTTTCGATCGGGCGCTGGTTCACGGCCTTGTTGATGTAGCTTTGCAGCGCCACGCCTTTCAGCACGCCGGACTTGGTGCCGAACAGGGGCAGCGCCCAGTCGGAGATGGCCGCCTCGTCCATGGCGTACGCCATCTTCTGCAGCGCGCCGGCATTGTTCCCCGCGGCATACAGGGCGCCGACCACGCTGCCGGCACTCGTGCCGACGACGACATCGGCCAGGATGCCGTTCGCTTCCAGTGCCTTGATCACGCCGATGTGCGCGAAGCCGCGCGCGGCGCCGCCGCCCAGTGCCAGGCCGATCTTCACCTTGCGCAGCGGCGGCGCGGCGGGATGGTTGAGGGTGGGCGTGGGATCGCCGAGCGCGGGCGGGATGACGCCCGGCTGTGCGGCAACGGCGCCCGCCGGCGGTGGCACGGCCGCGCCGCCGGGCGGGGTGCTGACGGGAGCGCTGCCGCAACCGGTCAAGGCGGCGGCCAGGAGGGCCGCGGGCAGCGCATACGCGGTCAATCGTTTCAGGAACATCGCTGTCAATCTGGTTGGCGCCGCCCCGGCGGACGCGAGAAGCGCCCGCGGGTGCGCGGCAAAACGGCAGATTGTATCAGTTCAGTGCGAGGGCGGCGGCCGGCTGCGGCGCCGCCGACAGCGATTTCGGCAGGTTCACGGTGAAGGTACTGCCCTTGCCCGGCTCCGAGGTGATCGACAGCGTGGCGTTGTGGCGCAGCAGCACGTGCTTGACGATCGCCAGGCCCAGGCCGGTGCCCTGGGTCTCCCGGGAACGGCTCTTGTCGACCCGGTAGAAACGTTCGGTAAGGCGGGAGATGTGCTCCGGGCTGATGCCGATGCCCGTGTCGCGCACCGTGAAGCGCACCCCGGCGGCCGTGTCTTCCCATGTCAGCGACACGGTGCCGCCGGCCGGCGTGTAGCGCACCGCGTTGGCGGCCAGGTTGCCGAACGCGCTGTACAGCTCATCCGTGCTGCCCATCACGTCGCCGCCGTTCACTTCGAGCACGATCTCGTGCTTGCCGGCGGACAGCGCCAGCGCATCGCGGCGCACCTTGTCCAGCAGGCTGCCGATATCGACGCGCTCCGCGCGCACCGGGTGGTCGATCGATTCCAGGCGCGACAGCGTCAGCATGTCCTCGATCAGGTGCTGCATCCGGTAGGCCTGGTCCATCATCAGCTTCAGGTGGGCCTGGCGGGTGCCCTCGTCGAGCTGCTCGGCGGCGGCGATTTCCAGGAAGCCCAGCACCACTGTCAGCGGCGTGCGCAGTTCGTGCGAGGCATTGGCCACGAAGTCGCGGCGCATCATGTCGGTGCGCTCGGTTTCCGTGACATCGTGCGTGACGAGGATCTGCCGGCGGTTCTCGAACGGGATGATGTGCGTGATCAGCTTGCGCCCGCGGAACGACAGCACCAGCGGCTGGTCGTAGCGGCCCAGGATCAGGTAATCCATGAAGTCCGGGCTGCGCACCAGGTTCGTCACGCGCATGCCCTTGTCGCGGTCATGCCGCAGGCCCAGGTGTTCTTCGGCGGCAGGATTGCACCATTCGAGGAACAGCACGTCGTCCATGATCACCACGCCATCGGGCAGCAAGTGCATGGCCTGGCGGAAGCGGGCCAGCCACTCGGTCAGCTCGGCCTGGTTTTTCTCGTCGTCGCGGCGCAGCCGGTACAGGCGGGAAAACACGGGCGTCCATTCGCCCCAGCCATCGGGCAGCTTGGCACTGTTCGGTTCATCGAGCCAGCCGGACAGCTGGTACAGGTAATGCAGCTGCACCAGCACCATCGTGCCCAGGGCGGCCAGCGCCGTCAGCAGCGCCGGCAGCATGCCGAACCACCACCACAACAGGCCGATGCCGAAGGCACCGGCGCTCATCTGGATGGCCACCGGTACCCAAAACACGAACTTGGGATTCATGTCTTCTCGGACAGCATGTAGCCGACGCTGCGCACCGTCTTGATCAGGTGCTCCGCTTCCTTCAGCGCCTTGCGCAGGCGCAGCACGTGCACGTCGACCGTACGTTCCTCGATCACCACGTGGTCGCCCCACACCTTGTCGAGCAGCTGGCTGCGCGAGAACACGCGCTCCGGATGCGCCAGGAAGAACTTCAGCAGCTTGTATTCGGCATGACCGATATCGATCTTGGCCTGCCCCAGCGACACGGTGCAGCTGATCGGGTCCAGCGTGATCGGGCCGGCGCGCATGGCGCTGTCGGCATGTTCCGGGCTCTTGCGGCGCAGCAGCGCGCGCGAGCGGGCCAGCAGTTCGCGCGGCGAGAATGGCTTGGTGATGTAGTCGTCGGCGCCATTGTTCAGGCCGGCCAGCTTGTCTTCCTCCATGCTCTTTGCCGTGAGCATGATGATGGGAATGTCGGCGAAATGCCGGTCGCCGCGGATGCGGGCCAGCAGGCGCAGGCCGGTCTGGTCCGGCAGCATCCAGTCGAGCAGGATCAGTTGCGGCTTGCGTTCATGGATGAAATCCCATGCTTCCTGGGTACTCTGCACCGAGCTCACGTTCCAGCCGGACTCGCGCAGCGAGAACGTGACCAGTTCGACAATCGCCGGTTCGTCTTCAACAATCAATACTGTGGTTTTATCCGCTGCCATCTGTCGTTCAGTCTTCCCTGGTTCCTTCGCTCACCAGTGGCGAGCGGCTATGGCGGATGTCGACACCTTCCACCACGTAGATCACGTATTCGGCGATGTTCTTTGCATGGTCGCCGATGCGCTCGATGGCCTTGGCCACCCACATCGTGTCGAGCGCAGCCGAAATTGTACGCGGATCTTCCATCATGAACGTAATCAGGTTGCGCATGATCGTGCGGAACTCGTGATCGATCACGGCATCCTGCGCGATCAGCTGCACGGCCTGGCTATGGTCGTTGCGGGCAAACGCGTCCAGCGCGTCGTGCAGCATGTCGCTGGTGGCGGTGGCGATATTGCGCACCATTTCATAATGGTTGACGGTCACGGCGCCGCGGCTGTGCAGGCTCTTCGCCGTGCGCGCGATCTTGGTGGCTTCGTCGCCGATGCGCTCCAGGTCCGTGATCACCTTGATGGTGGCCATGATGGTGCGCAGGTCGTTGGCAGCCGGCTGGCGGCGCACGATCAGGTGGCTGCACTGGTCGTCCAGCTGCACTTCCAGCTGGTTCACGGCGTCGTCTTCGCGGATCACGCGCTCGGCGCGTTCCTGGTTGCCGATGCGGAAGCACGTCATCGCATCGAGGAATTGCGTCTCGACCATGCCGCCCATCAGGAGCACCTTCGAGCGGATCGCTTCCAGGTCGTGGTCGTAGGCCTTCGAGGAATGTTCACCAATCATGATTTGCTGCCTTTCTATTTAACCGAAGCGACCGGTGATGTAGTCCTGGGTTTCCTTGCGGGCCGGGTTCATGAAGATCTGGTCGGTCTCGCCGAACTCGACCAGCTCGCCCAGGTACATGTAGGCCGTGTAGTCGGAGCAGCGGGCGGCCTGCTGCATGTTGTGGGTCACGATGGCGATCGTGTAATCCTGCTTCAGCTCGCTGATCAGTTCTTCCACTTTCGAGGTGGAAATCGGGTCCAGCGCGGAGGTGGGCTCGTCGAGCAGCAGCACGTCCGGCTTCACCGCCACGCCGCGGGCGATGCACAGGCGCTGCTGCTGGCCGCCGGACAGCGACAGGCCGCTCTTGCCCAGCTTGTCCTTCACTTCGGTCCACAGGGCCGCCTTCTTCAGCGCCCATTCCACGCGCTCGTCCATTTCACCCTTCGACAGGTTTTCGTACAGGCGCACGCCGAAGGCGATGTTGTCGTAGATCGACATCGGGAACGGCGTCGGCTTCTGGAACACCATGCCGACCTTGGCGCGCAGCATGTTCACGTCCTGGCTGCCTTCGAGGATGTTGGTGCCGCGGTAGGCGATCGTGCCTTCGGCGCGCTGGCCGGGGTACAGGTCGTACATGCGGTTCAGCGTGCGCAGCAGGGTCGACTTGCCGCAGCCGGACGGGCCGATGAAGGCCGTTACCTGGCGTTCATGGATATCCAGGTTGACGTTGTGCAGGCTGCGCGTCTTGCCGTAGAAGAAATTGAGGTTCTTGATCTCGATGATCTTCGATGCTGCCTTCGCGGATGCGGTCGCTTGAGCGTTCATGTGCGTTCTCTTGTCTGTAATGTGGTGGTTGTGCGTCGGCGATCAGTTCGGGATCTTTTGCGAGAAGACCGTGCGCGACAGGATGTTCAGTGCCAGCACGCTGAAGGTGACCAGCAGTGCACCGGCCCAGGCGAGGTCACGCCAGTTGTCATACGGGCTCATGGCGAACTGGTAGATCACATATGGCAGGTTGGCCATCGGCTTGTTCATGTCGGCATTGAAGAACTGGTTCGACAGCGCGGTGAACAGCAGCGGCGCCGTCTCGCCAGTGACGCGAGCCACGGCCAGCAGCACGCCTGTGACCACGCCCGCCTTCACGGCGCGCAGGCGCACCAGGGTGGCCACTTTCCAGCGCGGCGCACCCAGTGCGAAGGCGGCTTCGAGCAGGCTGTTCGGCACCAGGCGCAGCATGTTGTCGGTGGTGCGCACGACGACCGGCACGGCGATCAGCGTCAGCGCCAGCGAACCCGCATAACCGGAGAAGTGGTTCACGTTGGCCACATACAGTGCGTAGACGAACAGGCCGATCACGATCGACGGTGCCGACAGCATGATGTCGGTGACGAAACGGGTTACGGCAGCCACCTTGTTTTCCTCGCCATACTCGGCCAGGTAAATGCCGGCCAGGATGCCGATCGGCGTCGATACCAGCGTCGACAGGCCCACCATCAGCAGGCTGCCGACGATGGCGTTCATCAGGCCGCCTCCTTCACTGCCGGGCGCGGGGGTGGTCTCGGTAAACAGCGCCGGCGTCAGCGCGGCGAGTCCGTTGATCAGCAGCGTGGCGAGGATCCACAGCAGCACGATGACGCCGACCGACATGGCGGCAACCGACATGGCGATGCCGATGCGGTGCGTCCACAGGCGCCGGCGGTACACGGGATTCATGCGAGGATTCATGGGGGCTTTGACTGCGGCGGTCGACATTATTTGACACCTTCTTTACGGGACATTCCGGCCAGCATCAGCTTGGCGGCGGTCAGGACGATGAACGTGATCACGAACAGGATCAGCGCCAGTGCGAACAGCGACGACACGTGCAGCGTCGTGGCGGCTTCGCCGAATTCGTTGGCCAGCGTGGAAGCGATCGAGTTACCCGGCGCGAACAGCGACGCGGACAGCTTGTTGGCGTTACCGATCACGAAGGTCACGGCCATGGTTTCACCGAGCGCGCGGCCCAGGCCGAGCATCACGCCACCGACCACGCCGGTCTTGGTGTACGGCAGCACGATCTTGCGCACCACTTCCCAGCGGGTGCAGCCCAGGCCGTAAGCGGATTCCTTCAGCACCGCCGGCACGATCTCGAACACATCGCGCATCACGGAGGAGATGAAGGGGATGATCATGATGGCCAGGATCAGCGCGGCGGTCAGGATGCCGATGCCCATCGTCGGGCCAGAGAACAGCACGCCGATGAACGGCAGCTGGCCCAGCGTGGCCTTGAGGAACGGCTGGACGTAGTCGCCGAACAGCGGCACGAACACGAACAGGCCCCACATGCCGTAGATGATCGACGGCACGCCAGCCAGCAGTTCGATCGCGGTACCGAGCGGGCGCTTCAGCCACACGGGGCAGATCTCGGTCAGGAACAGCGCGATGCCGAAGCTGACGGGAAAGGCGATCAGGAGTGCGATGCCGGCGGTGGCCAGCGTACCCACGATGGCGATCAGCGCGCCATACTGGTCATTGATCGGGTCCCACTCGACACGGGTGACGAAGCCGGGACCGAATTCCTTCAGCGCCGGCCAGGCACCCATGGCCAGCGAGATGATGATACCGATCAGCACGAACAGCACCGACAAGGCAAACGTCATCGTTACCTTGTGGAAGATCCAGTCCTGGATCCGCTGGCGGCGCATCACGGATTGCATTGCCGCTTGCGACACGGTGGACATCGCCTGCGTCTCCGTCGCGGGGACGGAAGTCATTTCAGCACTCATGGACATAGTTTTAGATGTTTTTCTCAAAATGGCTAGCCGGGAGATCCCGCTGGGTTACCAGCCGAGCTCCCCCGGTTAACCCCCTCGGGGTCAACCGAGGGAGCGGGATGGTTCGATCAGTACAGGGCCTTGCCGGAAGCGTCCTTCAGGTTCTGCTTCCAGGCGGCCTGGACTTGCTTGACCACGGTGTCCGGCAGCGGCACGTAGTCCAGTTCCACGGCGGCCTTGTCGCCGTTGGTGAAGGCCCAGTCGAAGAACTTGACGACTTCCTTGCCCTTGGCCGCGTCAGCCTGCTGCTTGTACATCAGGATGAACGACACGCCCGTGATCGGCCACGACTGCTTGCCGGCCTGGTCGGTCAGCACCACGCCGAAGCCCGGGGTCTTGGTCCACTCGGCATTGGCGGCGGCGGCCTTGAAGTTCTCGTCGTCCGGCTGCAGGAACACGCCATCCTTGTTGCGCAGCTGGGTGTGCTGCATCTTGCTCTTCTTCGCGTACGCCCACTCGACATAGCCGATCGCGCCCTTGATGCGCTGCACGTTGGCGGCCACGCCTTCGTTGCCCTTGCCGCCCACGCCGGTCGGCCATTTCACGGCGCTGTTGGCGCCCACTTTCGACTTGAATTCCGGGTTGGTCTTGGACAGGAAGTCCGTGAACAGGAACGAGGTGCCCGAGCTGTCGGCACGGTGCACGACGGTGATGTCGTCGTCAGGCAGCTTCACGCCCGCGTTCAGCGTGGCGATGGCCGGATCGTTCCACTTGGTGATCTTGCCCAGGAAGATGTCGCCGACCACCTGGCCGGTCAGCTTCAGCTGGCCCGGGGTAATCCCTGGCAGGTTCACCACGGTCACCACGCCGCCCATGATGGCGGGGAACTGCATCAGGCCGGCTTCATCCAGGTCTTCCGCTTTCAGCGGCATGTCGGACGCGCCGAAGTCCACGGTCTTTGCCTTGATTTGCTTGATACCTGCACCGGAACCGACGGAAGCATAGTTCAGGCCGTTGCCGGTCGATGCCTTGTACTGCTCGGCCCACTTGGCATAGATCGGATACGGGAAGGTAGCACCGGCGCCGGTCATGTCCGCTGCGGCGGCGGTAGTGAAGGCCACTGCTGCGGAAGCGCCTACGATGAGGGAGGCCATCAACTGTTTCATACGCATATCAAAGTTCCTCTTTCGGGGTTGGGGTATTGAATGGTGCGCAGTGTAGTGGCCGAATATGACCCCTTTATGACATGAATGACGCGGATTGAAATATTTGACGGAATCGCATGTCATATACCGGCATAGGTCCGGTCACAATGCCCGCAAGTCATTGAAATTTATAGGTTTTAATCCGTGTCATAATTGTTTGCAAGCCACTTTTGGATGTCATGTTGTTGTCATATTTCCTATCTACACTGTCATGAGCGCCAGCGCTGCCATGGGGAGCGCTAGAATCTTGTACTAATGAATAGAAAAAACGATAAGACGATGAAACCCGAGATCCGCGCGGAAGTCACGCGTCATACGCAGTTCCTCGACCGTGAGCTTTCCCAGTTGGCCTTCAACCGCCGTGTCATGGCGCAAGCCGAGGATGCGTCCATTCCCGTGCTGGAGCGGCTGCGTTACCTGTGCATCACCTCCAGCAACCTGGATGAATTCTTCGAAGTGCGCGTGGCCAGCCTGCTGGCCGCCGCCACCGTCGACGGCAAGCTGTCCGAGCACCCTGCCCTCACTGCCAACCTGAACCGCGTATCGGCCGAGTGCCACGCGCTGGTGGCGCGGCAATATGACATCCTGAACAGCCAGATCCTGCCGCTGCTGAAGGAACACGGCGTGCACCTGCTGCGCAACAACGAGCGCAACGAGGCCCAGCGCGCCTGGATCAAGGATTATTTCGAGCGCGAAGTACGCCCGCTGCTGACGCCGATCGGCCTCGACCCGGCCCATCCGTTCCCGCAGGTCATCAACAAGAGCCTGAACTTCATCGTCGCGCTGTCCGGCAAGGATGCCTTCGGCCGCGGCACGGCGATCGCCATCATCAAGGCACCGCGCGTGCTGCCGCGCGTGATCAAGCTGCCGGACGAGCTGTCGGACAAGCCGGGCACCTGCTTCTGCCTGCTGTCGTCGATCATCCACGCGCATATTTCCGAATTGTTCGCCGGCCGCGAAGTGATGGCCTATTCGCAATTCCGCGTCACCCGCGATTCCGACCTGTGGGTCGACGAGGATGAAGTAAAGAACCTGCGCCAGGCGCTGAAGGGCGAATTGCAGGGCCGCCAGTTCGGCCGCTCGGTACGCCTCGAGGTGGCGAAGAACTGCCCGCCGGAGCTTTCACAGTTCCTGCTCGACCAGTTCGACCTGGACCGCTCGCGCCTGTACCAGGTGGATGGGCCGGTCAACATGGTGCGCCTGAACGAGATGATCGAGCACACGAAAATGCCCGAGCTGCGTTTCACGCCATTCGTGCCGGGCCTGCATCCGACCGGCGGCGACATCTTTGCCACGCTGCGCAAGCAGGATATCCTGCTGCACCACCCGTTCCAGTCGTTCCAGACCGTCATCGACTTCATCCGGCAGGCCGCGACCGACCCTTGCGTGGTGGCGATCAAGCAGACCGTGTACCGCACCGGGATGAATTCCGACCTGATGGAGGCGCTGATCCTGGCGGCCCGGCTGGGCAAGGAAGTCACGGTGATCGTGGAGCTGATGGCACGCTTCGACGAGGAAGCCAACATCAACTGGGCCGACAAGCTGGAACAGGCCGGCGCGCAGGTCGTCTACGGCGTGGTCGGCCTGAAGACCCACGCCAAGATCGCACTGGTGATCCGCCGCGAAGGCGCCGCCGACAACGCCGAACTGCGCTACTACGCCCACCTCGGCACCGGCAATTACCACCCGACCACGACCAAGTTCTATACGGACTTCGGCCTGCTGACCTGCGAGCCGAACCTGGGCCGCGACGTCAACGAAGTGTTCATGCACCTAACCAGCCTGGCCAAGCCCCACAAGCTGAACCACGTCTGGCTGGCGCCGTTCGCCCTGCAGAGCGAGATCATCAAGGCGATCCGCAACGAAGCCAAGATCGCCAAGTCCGGCAAGCCGGGGCGCATCATCGTGAAAGTCAACGCGATGGTGGACGAATCGGTGATCCGCGCGCTGTACGCCGCCTCGCAGGACGGCGTGAAGATCGACCTGATCGTGCGCGGCGCGTGCACCTTGCGCCCGGGCGTGCCGGGACTGTCGGAAAACATCAAGGTGCGCTCGATCATCGGCCGCTTCCTCGAGCACAGCCGCATCTATTACTTCCGCAACGACCTCGCGCACGACGTGTATCTTGCCAGTGCCGACTGGATGAGCCGCAACCTGTTCCGCCGCATCGAAGTGGCCTTCCCGGTGCTCGACCGCGCGCTGAAGCGGCGCGTGATGGCCGAGGGGCTGAACCCCTACCTGAAGGACAACACGAATGCGTGGGAACTGGAACCGGACGGCCACTACCAGCGCCGCAAGCCGCGCGGCAAGCAGCAGCCTTTCGGCGCCCAGCAATACCTGATGAAGACCCTCGGCACCGCGGCCGAATGATGCGTGCTGCGTGCTGCGTGATGCATGACGAGTGATACATGACGAGTGATGCATGACGAGTGATGCATGACGAGTGATGCATGACGAATGATACGATTCGTGAACGTTCGTGAATGATGGAGAAACGATGGACCTGATCTTGTGGCGCCACGCCGAGGCCGAGCCGGGCCATGAAGGCTTGCCGGACCTGGAGCGCGCGCTGACGCCGAAAGGCGTGAAGCAGGCTCGGCGCATGGGCAAGTGGCTCGATTCCCAGCTGCCGGAAAACTGCCGCATCCTCGCCAGCCCCGCCGTGCGCACGGTGCAGACGGCCGAAGGCCTGGGCCGCAAGTACAAGACCCATGCCGAGCTGGTGCCGGGCGCGGCGCCGGAAGCGATCCTGCAGGCGGCCAACTGGCCTGCCGCCAGGGAAACCGTGGTGATCATCGGCCACCAGCCCACGCTGGGCCAGGTCGCCGCGCTGCTGCTGACGGGCGAAGCGCTGGACTTCGAAATGAAGAAAGCGGCCGCCTGGTGGTTCGTGCAGCGCGACCCGGAAGACCCGGCGAGCCTCTACCTGAAGGCGGTGATGGCGGCCGACATGGTCAACAAATAAGGTGACCAACAGGTACCTTGCAAAGCACGAAGCGTCTGCTAGATTACAAATGTAGTACCCGGGTGAGTCTCATTCTGCGTTTGTAGTGCTTTATCAAGGAGCAGCCTTCCGAAAGGATGGCTGGTTTATCATGCCCACTCTACTGACGATCGGCATCTTCATAGCCACCGTGGGGCTGATCGTCTATGAAATCATTTCGGAAAGCCGGGGTGGCAACGGCAAACTGACCGACCGCTATCACGACGAATAGCGCACGCTGCATTAGCAAGCATCAAGGCCCCGCGGCAGCCCGTAGCGATACGGTCTGCGGCCGGGGCCTTCGGTTTTTCCAGCCATTTTCCACGCTTGCTCAGCAGGCTCCAGCTATCCCGAGGCATATTGATCGAAGCATCCGGTCCTTACCCCAGCAAGTCCAGCAGCGTCCCCGTCCCGCCCATCTGTTCCTGGATCGTGTACATCTGCGCCAGCGCCTGCGCCTGGGCGGTCAGCGACTGCGCCAGCCGCTCGCGCCGGTCGGTCAGCAGGTCGAGGTCGCGCGTGGTGCGGTCCTGGGCGCGGCGGATCAGGCCGTTCTCGGCCGTCAGCGCGCCCAGGCGCTGGTCGATGCGGTCGGCCAGGCCGGTGCCCTCGTCGGTGAACAGCCGGGCGACGGCTTCCGGATCGTCGGCGATGGCGGCCTTCAGCTTGATCTCGACCAGCACCAGCTTGCCGTCCGCATCGCGCGACAGGCCGATATCGGCCAGCGCCTGCGACGATGCGCCGGCGCCGCCGATCCGCATCAGCGCGCCCAGTTGCGAGGACACGCGGGACAGTGCCTGGTCGCCGCTCAGCGCGCCATCCTGCAGCACGGCCAGCGTGTCCGACATCTTGTTGTAGCCGTCCACGAACGCGGCCACGTTCTTCGCGATCTGGCTGCTGTCCTGGGTAATCGCCAGCCGTGTTTCGCCCTTCCCGGTCAGCGTGATCGTCACGCCTTCGATGGCGTCGTCGATCGTGTTGGTGCTGTTCCGGTACTCCTTGCCCGAGATGGTCACGATCGCATCCTGCGCGGCCTGCGCCTGCGTCATGCCGCCCGCCTGGGGCCGTTCGGGATCGAAGCCGATGGCGGCCGCCAGCGCGGCATCGCCGCTGACGCTGATCGACAGCGTCTGCGTGGCGCCTTCCTTGCCGTTCACCTGCAGCGCATAGCCGCCATTGGAACGCACCACGGTGGCGTTGACGCCGGCTTCCTTCAGCGCGGCGGCAATGCCATCCAGCGTATTGTTATTGCTGTCGATCGTGATCGTGCGCGCGGAACCGGCGCTGGCCTGGAAGCCCTCCTCGCCCAGGGTGCCCCATTCGAGCTTGACAGTGGCGGCCATGCCGCTGCCGATCATCGACCCCGCCGTCGGCTGGGTGCCGCTGTTGAGCACCTGGCCCTGGGCCAGCTGGCTGACATCGACGACATACCGGCCCGGCTTGGCGGCGGCGCTGGTGACGGCCGTCAGGATGCCGCGGCTGGAGGTGGAGGCGGCGGTCGACAGCCCGGCACCCGCCAGGCTCTCGGCCAGCGCCTCGAAGGTATCGAGGGCGCTCTGCAGCTGGCCCAGCCCGGACAGGCGGGTCTGCGTGCTCGTCAGGCTGGCATTGAGCAAGTCGATATTGCCCCGCTGGCCCGCCAGCGCCTGCTGCACGCGGGCCGCGACCGTCGGCGACAGCGTCGCGCTGCCGCCGGTCATGCCGGTGAGCGTGCCGGAGTTGATGCCGGAGTTGGTACCGGGGTTGGTACCGAACACCGTGGCGAACGGGTTGGTGCCGTATTGGGCGGCGAGGATGGCGCTGGCGTTTGTAACCATGGGGTGACCTCCGATGTCGGACTATTATGATCCCATCGGACCCGGGAATCAAAAGAGACGAACAGAACGGGACATGCCCCGTTGTCTTCCGGTTAAGCCTGCAAGACGGGAATCCGCGCTCCGAATGCCGTCACGCCACGGGGCACGACTCATCCGCATCGAATCGAGGTAGCGGAATCACCGGATCGATTCAGCGCATGAACTTCGTGATCGCGGCCGTGGCATCCGCGTTCAGCGGCAGGAACACGAAGCCCACCTTGAACTCGTTGCCGGAGAAAATGCAGTGGCTGACCTTGGCGCGGCATGTGATGATCTGCGGCTTGCCATCGACGAGCATCTCGAACACCACCTGCCCCGTCTGGCCCGGTTCGACCTTGCTGCCCGATGTCACGGACATGCCGCCCAGGCTGAGATCGAAGGTGCGCGCGGGAACCGGCGCGGCGCCATCGATGACCACCATTGCCCTCACGCGCAGGATCTTGCGCACGCCCTGCCTTTGATCGACTAACAATTACTCTTCCTCGTTGAAAATGACGGCGGCCGGCAAGGCCGGCCGCATATTCTACTGCGCAAGCACCAATCTTGCATTGGTGTCACTGCGCCCTTCTCGCCGGCTTCATTGCAGTTCGCGCAGCCGGTTGAACGCATCGTCGATGCGGTCCACGCCGATGATCGTCATGCCCTCGATCGGCTGCTTCGGCGCGTTGGCCTTGGGGATCATGGCAATCGAGAAGCCCAGCTTGGCCGCCTCGCGCAGCCGCTCCTGGCCGCGCGGCGCCGGGCGGATCTCGCCGGCCAGGCCCACTTCGCCGAACACCACGAAGCCGCGCGGCAGCGCCTTGTTGCGCATCGACGAATTGATCGCCAGCAGCACGGCCAGGTCGGCCGCCGGTTCGGTGATCTTCACGCCGCCGACCGCGTTGATGAACACGTCCTGGTCGAAGGCGGCAATGCCGGCGTGCCGGTGCAGCACCGCCAGCAGCATGGCCAGCCGGTTCTGCTCCAGGCCCACGGACAGCCGGCGCGCATTGGGCAGGTGGCTCGCATCGACCAGCGCCTGGATTTCCACCAGCAGCGGCCGCGTGCCTTCCTGCGTCACCATCACGCAGGAGCCGGGCACCTGGTTGTCATGCTGGGACAGGAACAGCGCGGAAGGATTCGACACGCCTTTCAGGCCCTTCTCCGTCATGGCGAACACACCCAGCTCATTGACGGCGCCGAAGCGGTTCTTGATGGCCCGCACCAGCCGGAAGCTGGAGTGGGTATCGCCCTCGAAGTACAGCACCGAATCGACGATGTGTTCGAGCACGCGCGGGCCGGCCAGCGCGCCTTCCTTGGTGACGTGGCCGACCAGGATGATCGTCACGCCGGTCTGCTTGGCCACGCGCGTAAGCTGCGCCGCGCACTCGCGCACCTGCGCCACCGAGCCGGGCGCGGAGGTCAGCGCGTCCGAATACAGGGTCTGGATCGAATCGATCACGGCCACCTGGGGCTTCACGCTGTCCAGCGTCTGCAGGATCTTCTCCAGCTGGATCTCGGCCTGCAGCTTGAATTCCTTGGCATCGATGGCCAGCCGCTTGGCGCGCAGGGCGATCTGCGCGCCCGATTCCTCGCCGGAGACATACAGCACGCTTTTCACGCGCGACAGGTTGGCCAGGGCCTGCAGCAGCAGCGTCGACTTGCCGATGCCCGGGTCGCCGCCGATCAGCACCACGCCGCCGGCCACCAGGCCGCCGCCCAGCACGCGGTCGAATTCCTCGATGCCGGTGCCGAAGCGCGGCACGTCGAGCGCTTCGATCTCGCTGAGCGACAGCACGGGCGCGGTCTGCGCCAGGGCCTGGTGCGATTGCGACATGCGGTTCACGCCGCCGGTCTCGATCACCGATTCCACCATCGTGTTCCATTGCCGGCAGGCCGGGCACTGCCCGGTCCATTTGCTGCTCGTGCCGCCGCATTCGCTGCACACGTATTGGGTCTTTGCCTTGGCCATCAGTCTTCCTTCACCTGCACGCGCGGCGCCACGGCGCACATCAGTTCATAGCCGATCGTGCCGGCGGACGCGGCGACATCGTCGATCGGCAGATCCTCGCCCCACAGCACCACGCGGCTGCCCACGCGCGCCTGGTCGATGCCGGTCAGGTCGACCGCCATCATGTCCATCGACACGCGGCCCACCGTACGGGTCCGGAAGCCATCCACCAGCACCGGCGTGCCGGTCGGCGCATGGCGCGGATAGCCGTCGGCATAGCCGCAGGCCACGGTGCCGATACGCATGTCGCGGTCCGCTTCGAAGCGGCTGCCGTAGCCGACGAAATCGCCCGCCGCGATGTGCTGGATGCCGATCAGTTCACTTGCCAGCGTCATTGCCGGCCGCAAGCCATAGTCCGCCGCGCTGCCGCCGCCCGGCGTGCCGCCATACAGCATGATGCCGGGACGGATCCAGTCGCTGACCAGTTCCTCGCGCAACTCCGGCATGCGCAGGACGCCGGCCGAATTGGCCAGGCTGCGCGGCGCATCCAGCCCCGCCGCCCCCGCCTCGAAGCGGCGGATCTGCTCGCGGATCGGCAGGCACTCGTGCGCCGCTTCATCGGCGTTGGCGAAGTGCGTCATCAGCGTGATGCGGCCCACGTGCGGGATGGCGCGCAGCCGCGCATAGGCGGCGGCGAATTCGCCGGGCTGGAAACCCAGGCGGTTCATGCCGGTGTTCATTTTCAGGTGCACGTCGACCGGCCGGGCCAGCGGCGTGCGTTCCAGCAGCGCGATCTGCTCCATGCAATGGGCCGTGCCGTTCAAGCCATGCTCCGCCATCGCATGCAGGTCGGCCGCGTCGAACCAGCCTTCGAGCAGCAGCACCGGCTTGGTCCAGCCCATCTCGCGCAGGCGTACCGCGTTATCGAACTCGATCAGCGCCAGGCCGTCGGCATCGGCAAAGCCGCGCAGCGCGCGCTGCAGGCCGTGGCCGTAGGCATTGGCCTTGACCACGGCCCAGGCCTTCGAGGCGGGCGCGCAGGCACGGGCGCGAGCCAGGTTATGCTGCATCGCAGCGACGTGGATGGTGGCAACGATCGGCCTTGGCATGGCGGAGTGGGCGCATTCGCGTCAGAAAGTGAAGCGGGCATTTTACCGCACACCCTCCCTTAGGCGGAGCTTAAGACCGGCATGCCCGGCGGCCGCGCCAGCCAATGCGGAAGCGCCTTCCCGGCAATCGAACGACCATTCAGATTGCCCAGCCGTTTTCTTTGGAAAGCATATCTTTCATGGTATAAAGCAAGCCGATATCGGTTTTAAGGCCCTCCCACAATGAATCGTGGTTTCTACACCATCATGGCGGCGCAGTTCTTTTCGTCGCTGGCGGACAATGCGTTGCTGTTCGTCGCGATCGACCTGCTGATCACGATGAAGTCGCCGGCATGGATCACGCCGCTGCTGAAGTTCCTCTTCGTGCTGTTCTATGTACTGCTGGCCGCATTCGTGGGCGCTTTCGCCGACGCATTGCCGAAAGGCCGCGTCATGTTCATCGCGAACCTGGTCAAGATCTTCGGCTGCGCATTGCTGTTCTATGAAGTGCACCCGCTGGCCGCCTATGCGATCGTGGGCATCGGCGCCGCCATCTACTCGCCCGCCAAGTACGGCATCCTGACCGAGCTGCTGCCGCCGGAAAAGCTGGTGGCCGCCAATGGCTGGATCGAAGGCCTGACGATTTCCTCGATCATCCTCGGCACCGTGATGGGCGGTGCCCTGGTCAGCGACCGCGCCGAGTCGATCATGGTCGGCTGGGACATCGGCATGAACAATCCCGCCTATGGCGCGCTGATGATCGTCGGCATCCTGTATATCTGCGCCGCGCTGTTTAACCTGCGCATTCCGCTGACCGGCTGCGTGTACCCGCACCAGGAACGCAATCCGGTGCGCCTGATCGAGGACTTCGCCAACTGCTGCATGATCCTGTGGCGCGACAAGCTGGGCCAGATTTCGCTGGCGGTGACCACGCTGTTCTGGGGCACCGGTGCCACCTTGCAGTTCATCGTGCTGGAATGGGCCAAGCAGTCGATGGGCATGAGTTATGAAAAGGCCACCACGATGGTCGGCCTGGTGGGACTGGGCGTGACGGTGGGCGCGATCATGTCGGCCAGGATGATTTCGCTGCGCCAGTCGCTCTCCGTGATCCCGCTCGGCATCGCCATGGGCTTCATCGTGATGACGATGGCCTTCATCCACACGCCGTGGCTGGCTTACCCGCTGCTGATCCTGGTGGGCGGCCTGGCCGGCTTCTTCGTGGTGCCCATGAACGCCCTGCTGCAGCACCGCGGCCACGTGCTGATGAGTGCCGGGCACTCGATCGCCGTGCAGAACTTCAACGAGAACCTGTCGATCCTGACCATGCTGGCCATGTATTCGCTGATGCTGCGCATGGACCTGGCACTGAACACGATCATCGTGCTGTTCGGCCTGTTCCTGTCGGGGACCATGATCGCCATCAAGCGGCTGCACGTGGCCAACCAGCGCGAGCACGATTCGCTGGCGCTGATCGGCGAGCACAAACACTGACCGCGGCCATGCCGCAACCGGCTGGTGTCGGACATTTTTTCCGCCTGCGGAAGAATTGTCGGACGCCGGTTTTCGCGCGCATCCCGGCAATGTCCGTCCCCGGCATTTTCACTGGGTGACGTGGCCGAAAGAGATGCCCGGCACCAGTACCTAAGCCGCCGGTTTCTGCCCCAGGTTTTGCCCCAGGTTCTGCCCCAGGTTCTGCACCGTCGCCCGCCTGATCGCGGCCCGCGCCGGCCAGTCGTCGCGCACCACGAACGCGCGCGACTCCTCAAGCAGCCAGCCATCCTCCTCGCGGATCGCTGCCACCATTACCGGTGACGCATCCGCCTCGAACTTCGTCGCCAGCAGCGCCGCCAGCTCGCCTCGCGCCAAGGGTGCAGGCACCGCCGGCAGCGCATCGCCGGCGCGCGCCTTGAGCGGCGCCAGCCACTGCAGGCGCGGCATCACCACGAAGCGTTCCTGCGCATGCCCCGCTTCGCCGGCAAGGCCGGCCAGCGTGAGCCAGCGCCCCCGGCAATGATCGGCCGTGATGCCGGGGATGACGGGTACCTCGCCATCCACCGCTCCGGGTGGATAGAACAGCCAGCCCTTGACGAGCGCCTGCACCGCCGTCACCGGCCGCGGCAGCACCTGCTGCGCGGCCGGATGCTGCGCCAGCGCGAGCTGCTGGTCGAAGATCTTGCGCATCTTGCGTCCCAGCGTGTCGCCCAGGTTCGGGCCCACCAGCAGGTCGAAGTCGGTGGTGGCCACGTCGCTGTCCAGCAGGTAGAACTTGGTGGCGAACTCGATGTGGCGCAGGCCGCCGCCAGCTTCGTCGAGCAGGAAATCGAACTCGCCCACCGTTTCCTTGCCGCCGTTGCCCTTGCTGCCGTGATGGTTGGTGCGCACCTGCAGGCCGTGTGTGGCCAGCGTGCCCCGCTGCGCAAAATAAAAGGCCATCAGCTTTTCGGCATACAGGCCGAGGCGAGAATAAAAGCGGCCGCCCAGCGCCGCCTCGAGCGGCGCGGGGTCGGCTTCGAGGGCCGCCAGCCAGGCCTCGACATCCGGCGCGACCGGCCCGGGCGCGGCGATGCGGCCGTGCCAGTACGGCGCGTTCGCGTCCAGCAGGTCGGGGGCGTCGAGCAGCCACGCCAGCGCCCGCACGTGCGGGCGCGTCAGGTGCCGCCAGCGGCGCTCGAAGCGCGCCTGGTACGTCGCTCCTGTGGCGGACTCAGCGGCGACCGGCATGGGCGGAACGCGCCAGGCACAGGTCGGCCCACGCCCTGGCCTTGTCTTCCGGCTTCTTCAGCAGGTCGGCCGGGTGGAACGTGGCGACGACAGGCAGTTCGCCACCCGGGTGGTCGTAGCGCAGCACCTTGCCGCGCGCGGCCATGCCGAGCAGGCCCTTGGCCGTCACGCCGCCCAGGGTGAGCGCCAGGCCCGCGCCCGTCAGCGCCAGCTCGCGCTGCAGGTACGGGCGGCAGGCGGCCAGTTCGTCGGCCGCGGGCAGGCGGTCGGCGCCATCATCGGCCACCGGGCGGCATTTCACCAGCGTGGTCACATAGGCGCCCCGCACCACCGACAGGTCCACGGCGCGCAGCATGTTGTGCAGCAGCTGGCCAGGCGGCCCGGCGAACGGCTGCTCCGCCTTCTCGTCGGCGGGCGTGGGCGCGAGGCCCAGCACGAGCCAGCGCGCGCGTTCGTCGCCATGGCCCGGCACGGCTGCGCGGCGCGTCTCGCACAGCCGGCAGCGCGTGCAGCCGCGCACGGCGGCCTGCAGTTCCGGCCAGTCCATCGCGGCGATTTCCTCGTCGGTGGCGGCGCCGCGCTGGGGCGCACGCCGCGGTCTGGCTGAAGACTCCGGTACGGCCGGCACGGCATCGAACCACGAGGTGTCTTCTCCGCTTTGCGGCGCCTCGGCCTTCGCGCGCGGCGGCGCCGGCTGCTTCAGCGTCGGCGCTTTCGGCGGCGGTGCCGGCGCGTTGTCGAACCAGGCGGTATCGCCGTCGCTCGTTGCGGCGGGCGGCGCGGCCGGGCGCGGCGGCGGCGAATCCGGTACGGCCGGCGCGACGGGGGCAGGCGTGGTATCCGCACGGGCCACCGTTTCACGGACCACCGGCGCCGGCGCGGCCGGTTCATGAGCGAACGGGATGGCGGCGACCGGCGCTTCGACGGCTGCCGGCTGTTCCTCGATGGCCGGCACCGGCGCTGCTTCGGCCACGGCTTCGGCAACATCATGCACGCGGTCGCGCAACAGCCAGCGCGGCCCGACGCCCATCTCCTGGAGGAATGCGCTGCTGCGCTGTGTCAGGCTCATAGCACGATCCGCATCACGATGGCATCCTCGCGCTTGCCGTCGGCGGCCGGGTAATACCCTTTGCGGCGGCCGATCTCGGCGAAGCCGTAGCGGCGGTAGATGTCGAGCGCGCGCACGTTCGACGGGCGCACTTCCAGCAGCATCGATTCCATGCCGAGGCCGCGCGCGCAGGCGGCGGACTGGTTCAGCAGGAAGCGCCCCAGGCCCTTGCCCTGCCAGCGCGCCGCCACCGCCACGTTCAGCAGGTGCGCCTCGTCGACGACGGCCATCACGAGGAAGTAGCCGATCAGTTCGCGCAGCGGGTCGCGCAGCACCCACGCGTGGTAGCCGTTCTTCAACGAATCGGCGAAATTGGTGCGTGTCCACGGATGCGGGTACACGTCGTGCTCGACCGCCACCACATCGTCCAGGTCCGCCGGCCGCATCGGTTCGTAGACCAGCCGCGCCAGGTCCCACGTGGGCTGCCGCGTCATGCCTTCACCCCGCCCTGCGCCTCGTTGATGACCGCCCGTTCGGCCTTCGTGTACGCCACCTTGTTGCGCAGGTAAAGCGGCTGCGCTTCGGCGGCCGGCACGCCCCGCCCGGCCGCGAAGGCGGCGGCTCCCAGGCGGGCCACCTGTTCGGCGTGCGGCAGCACGGCCGTATCGGCACCGGATGCAAACGGCCGGCCGGCGAAGGCTTCCGCGTAGGCCGTGAAGCCGTTGCCGCAGGCAAGCGGCGCACCGTGCGGCGCCACGCCCGCCGGGGCCGACAATGTGGCCGGCACGACAGGCACAGGCAACCGCGTGCCCGCGGCGCCAGGCAGCGCGTCGCCGAACCGGTATTGCGCCCAGTACACCTCGTTCATCCGCGCATCGAGCACCGCCAGCACATCGGCGGCGCCGTGGCGCTCGTGGCAGGCCAGCGCCATGGCGTCGAGCGTCACCACCGGCACCAGCGGCAGGCTGGCGCCGAAGCCGAGGCCCTGGGCAATGCCGCAGGCGGTGCGCACACCGGTAAACGAACCGGGCCCGGCGCCGTAGGCGATCGCGTCGCAATCGGCCAGGGCGATGCCTGCCTCGGCCAATAATTGCTGCACCATGGGCAGCAGCGAGGCCGAGTGCGTGCGCACGCCGTCCGAGCTGCGCGAGCTCAGGCGGCCGCCGTGCAGCAGCGCGCAGGAAGCCAGTTCGGAGGATGTTTCAAGGGCAAGGATGGTGGGGGAAGACTTGGACATGGGCGGTATTTTACCTTGCGCGGCGGCGGCGGCCCAGCCATCGCAGGCACGGCAGCCGCCCGGCCGACGCTGTACAATGCGGCCATGCACAGCACAACCCTACACGCCGACAACCGCGCCGAGGTGGCCGCCGCGCTGGCGCAGGACCGCCTGGTCGTGGCCTGCCTGTGCGCCGCCTGGTGCGGCACCTGCTCCAGCTACCGCGCCGCCTTCGAGGAACTGGCCGCGCGCCATCCCGGAAAATATTTCCTGTGGGTCGACATCGAAGACCACGCCGACCTGGTGGGCGACCTCGATGTGGAAAACTTTCCTACCCTGCTGATCCAGCACCATGAAACGGTGGCGTTCTTCGGCACGATGCTGCCCGACCCGAACGTGGCCAGCCGGCTGATCGACACGATCGCCGCCACCAGCGACGCGGAACTGGACCGCCAGGCCGGCAGCACCGCCGAGCGCCGCCAGTGGCAGAAGACCTGCAACCTGCGCCAGCTGATGGGCACCGGCTGACGCAGTGCCTCCCGGGCGCGACGCATTGCCTGCCGGGCACCAGCCGGCACCCGCGGCCGGCTCCGGCCGAGGCACTGCCGCTTTCCGTCATGACCTCCTGCGACGCACCGCCACCATGATGACCAGCGCCAGCGCGCTCAACGCCAGCGCGGACGGTTCGGGAACCTGCACCACGGCGGCCGACAGCCAGGCGCCCGCCTCGCCGAAGCGGTACGGCGCACAGTTCGCGCACTCGAGGTAGCCGTGCTGTCCGGTAAAGAGCGGTTCCTGCGAAAACAGTTCCTGGTGCGCCGCCGGCGTGTCGAGCGCATCTAGGCTGGCAAGGCCCAGGCGCAGGTTCCAGTTGCCTGTCCAGAAGGTGATCATCTGAAAATTCGTGTCGACCGTCGTCAATCCCAAGGGATCGTCGCTGGTGTAGGTATTGCCGAAGAACAGGCCCGTCGTCGTGGCGATGTTCCAGGCGGTGACCCGGTTCGTGGTCTCCTCCCAGGTGAACGTCCCCGAGGCCGTGGCACCATCCGTAAAGTTGAAATTGTTCAGTGTCCAGATCACGGACGCCTGGGCAGTGCCGGCCGAGGTGCCGATCAGGGCAGCGAATGCCAGCAGCCGGGCGGCGCGGGACAGCTTCGTGAATACATGCATGGGATTCCCCTTGAGATTGGACAAGGGAAAGAACGAGCAACACGCATGCCAGCATTTCAGCTTGATTGATTTCAAAGACCTATCGCTGAAACGCGACGCGGATGTAAAGAAATTCGACACACGCTGCCTTGCCGCACGCGCTGTCAGGGCAAGCGCCGCGCATGAGCAGGCGTGTTCCGCCGGCTTCACGCCCCGGGCGCCACTTTCCTGACGTACGTGTCGGTCGCCGACAATGCCACGCCGTCCGCCGCGCGCAGTGCCAGCTCCCCCACCGGCTCGCCGGTATCGCGCCGCACCAGCACGGAATGCGGCTCGCCGGGCGCGAACAGGTGGCGCTCGCCCCACCGGCGCAGCGCGACGATCACGGGAAACAGGTCCTGGCCCTTCGCGGTCAGCACATATTCCTGGTATGCCGAACCATCCGATGCCGGCTGGCTGGCGAGGATACCTTCCTCCACCAGCATGCGCAGCCGGTCGGCCAGGATATTGCGCGCCACGCCGAGGCCGCGCTGGAAATCGCCGAAGCGGCGCACGCCGTCGAACGCGTCCCGCACGATCAGCAATGCCCACCGGTCGCCGACCAGGTCCACGCCGCGTGCCACGGGGCACGGCTCCGCCCGCTCATTGTGCTTCCTCGCCATTGCCACCCCCTCCAGTGGTTGCATTTTAAAACTACAACGCGTACGCTTCAACCAGTTTTATTTTGCAACCACTTTGGAGGTGCCATGTCTTTTTCCACCGCCCGCCTGGCGCTGCTCGCGGCATCGGCCGCCCTGTGCGTCGCCAATGTCTACTACGCGCAACCGCTGCTCGACCTGATCGCCGCCGACCTGGCGCTCGACCGCGCGGCGGCCGGCGCCATCGTCACGGCCACGCAGGCGGGCAGCGTGCTCGCGCTGCTGTTCCTCGTGCCGCTGGGCGACCGCTTCGACCGGCGCCGCCTGTTGATGGCGCAGCTCGGCGCGCTGGCCCTCGCGCTGGCCGGCATCTGGGCGGCGCAGCGCCCCGGGCCGCTGCTGGCGGCGATGCTGCTGGCGGGCTTGCTGGGCACGGCCATGACGCAGGGCCTGATCGCCTGCGTGGCGGCCAGCGCGGCGGACGCCGAGCGTGGCCGCGTCGTCGGTGCCGTACAGGGTGGCGTGGTACTCGGGCTGCTGGGCGCGCGCGTGGTGGCCGGCGCGATCGCCGACCTGGCGGGCTGGCGCACCGTGTATGCGGTATCCGCCGCGGCGACGGTGCTGCTGGCCGCCGTGCTGTGGCGCGCGCTGCCGGCCGTGCCGCCGCCATCCCGGCCATTGCCATACCGGCAGCTGATCGGCTCGATGGCGGCGCTGTTGCGCAGCGACCGGGTCCTGCGCCAGCGCGGCATCATCGCGCTGCTGATGTTCGCGGTGTTCAACATCTTCTGGAGCGCCCTGGCACTGGAACTGGCCGGCCCGCCCCACGCGCTGCCCCACACCGCGATCGGCGCGTTCGGGCTGGTGGGATTGATCGGTGCGCTGGGCGCCATGCGCGCGGGCCGCCTGGCCGATCGCGGCCACGGCGACCGCACCACCGGCGCGGCGCTCTTGCTGCTGTGCGCGGCATGGCTGCCGCTGGCCTTCACGCCCGCATCGCTGGTGGCGCTGGCTGCCGGCATCGTCGCGCTCGACCTGGCGGTGCAGGCGCTGCACGTGACCAACCAGAGCCTGATCCTGCGCACCGGCGTGGCGCCCAGCCGGATGATCGGCTGCTACATGCTGTTCTATGCGGCCGGCAGCGGCGCCGGCGCGCTGGCCGCCACCGCCACGCATGCGGCCGGCGGCTGGCGGCTGGTGTGCCTGCTCGGCGCCGGCGTCAGTGTCGCGGCGCTGCTGTTCTGGCTTGCCGCCGCGCGGGAGCCTGCCGTCATGAATGAATCCGCAGTTCGCTAGGGCAGCCAGCGGTGCAGCAGGTCGTCCGGCATCACCGGCCGGCTGTAGAAATAACCCTGCGCCTGCTTGCAGCCGTGGCGCAGCAGGAAGGCGGCCTGCTCGTCCGTCTCGACGCCTTCGGCGATCACCGACAGGTTCATGCTCTTGCCGAGCTGGATGATGGCGATCGCGATCGCTTCGTCGTTGGCATCTTCGTGGATATCCTTGATGAACGAGCGGTCGATCTTCAGCGTCTGCACCGGCATCTGCTTCAGGTACGCCAGCGACGAATAGCCGGTGCCGAAGTCGTCGATCGCCAGGCTCACGCCGAGCGCGTGCAGGCCGTTGATGTACTGCAGCGCGTCGCCCGTGTTCATGATCAACGACTCCGTCACTTCCAGCTGCAGCCGGTGCGGCGCCAGGCCCGTCTCACGCAGGATGTCGCCGACGGTGCGCACGATCGTGCCCCGCTCGAACTGGCGCACCGACAGGTTAACGGCGATCTTCGGCACCACCAGGCCGGCGGCTTCCCAGCGCACCATCTGCCGGCAGGCCTGCGCCAGCACCCACTCGCCCAGCTGGCTGATGAAGCCGGAATCCTCGGCCAGGGGAATGAAGCGCACCGGCGGCACCAGGCCCAGTTCCGGGTGGTTCCAACGCACCAGCGCTTCCACGCCGATCAGCCGGCCGGTGTCGATTTCCACCTGCGGCTGGTAGTTCAGGAACATCTCGTCCTTTTCCAGCGAGCGGCGCAGCCAGGTTTCCAGGCGCAGGCGCTCGACGCCCTCGCCCGTCATCGACGGCGCATAGAAGCGGTAGCCGTTGCGGCCGCGCGCCTTGGCCTGGTACATCGCCACGTCGGCATTCCTGATCAGCACATTCCGGTCGGTGCTGTCGTGCGGATACAGGCTGATGCCGATGCTGCACGTGACGAACAGCTCGTGGCCGGCCACCAGGAATGGCTGCTCGAACATCGCCACCAGCTTTTCCGCCACCAGCGTGACGGCATACTCTCCGGCGACCCCTTCGAGCAGCACCACGAATTCATCGCCGCCCAGGCGCGCCAGCGTGTCGCCGTCGCGCAGGCGGTGCGACAGCGCGGCGGCCACCTGCTTGAGCAGTTCGTCGCCGATGTGGTGGCCCAGCGTGTCGTTGACGTTCTTGAAGCGGTCCAGGTCGATGAACAGCAGCGCCAGCTGCTCGGCCGAGCGCTGTGCTCGGTCCAGGGCGTGCTGGAGCCGGTCGTTGAACAGCAGGCGGTTCGGCAGTTCGGTGAGCGAATCGTGGTGGGCCAGGTGATCGAGCTTTTCCTCGTTTTCCTTGACCAGCGTGATATCGCTGAACACCCCCGCGTAATGCGTGGCCACGCCCTGCGCGTCGCGCACCGCGGTGATGGTCAGCGATTGCAGGAATTGCTCGCCGCCCTTGCGCAGCGCCCACAGCTCGCCCTGCCAGCACCCCGTGTCGACCAGCTCCGCCCACAGTTGCTGGTGGAATGCCGCGTCGTGGCGCGCCGACCGGGTCAGGCTCAGGTCGCGGCCCAGCGCCTCGGCTTCGGTAAAGCCGGTGATCTGCGTGAAAGCGGGATTGACGGCGACGATGCGGCCGTCCCCGCCGATCACCACCACGCCATCGGCGATATGTTCGAGCACGGTGGCCGACAGGCGCAGCTTCTCTTCGGCCTCCTTGCGCGCCGTGATATCGGCATACACCCAGATGCTGCCATCGTTCGGGCGGTTCTGGTCGATCGCGCAGCCGCTGACCATGCACCAGAACAGCGTGCCGTCGCGCCGGCGGTAGCTGCGCTCCTCGCTGAAGTACTCGCCCTGGCCCAGCGTGGGGTACTGGCGCGCGCCGGCCGCTTCGAAATCGAAGGCGGTGGGGAACACGATGGAGGTCGACTTGCCGACCATGTCGCCCGGCTCGTAGCCGAACAGTTCCTCGCAGCGGCGGTTCACCGACAGGATGGTGCGGTGGCGTACGAACATCACGCCGAACATCACGTTGTCCAGGATCGCGCCCTGCTCGGCCAGCAGCGCTTCGATGCGCATCTCGTTGTGCTTGCGCTCGCTGATATCGGACAGGATGCCATCGACCCATGGCGCGCCGCCGTCGGGCGACACCTGCGGCTGGCCGGTTTCCAGCACCCAGCGTTCGACGCCGCTGGCATCGACGATGCGGTACTCGGTCTCATACGCGCGCCCTTCCTCGATCGCGCACTTCAGCGCGCGGCGCTGCATGCGGCGGTCTTCCGGCGTGATCAGGTTGACCCACGAATGCGTGGTGCCGCGCATCAGCTGGGCGGCGGTATAGCCGGAGATCGATTCGATGGCGTCGCTGACGAATTCGATCGGCCCGTCCGGCCGGTAGCGGAACACGGCGCCGGGCACCTGCGTGACGATGGTACGGAAGCGTTCCTCGCGCTGGCGCACATCCTCGAACAGCCGGCGCAGCGCTTCGCGGGTCTGCTCCAGCCGCGCGCCGAGGCGGCCCAGCTCATCGTTGCCGCGCACTTCCAGCGGGGTATCGAAGTCGCCCTGCGCCAGGCGGTCGGAAACGCGCATCAGGCGGCGCAGCGGCGCGATCACGCGCTTGTTCAGGAACAGCACGATCAGCAGCAGCGACACGGTGAGCTGCGCGGCCAGCACGAAGATATAGGAGCGGCGCTTGTCCTGCAATTCCTGGCGGCTGCGCGCATCGTCCATCTCCACCATCACGTGGCCGATCCGTTCGCCGCGCACCGTCACGTCGCGCTCGGCGCGCACCACATTGCCCAGCGGCCGCGCCGGCGATTTCTCGTGGATGAACTGGGTTTCGGCCTGGCCGGTGACCTGCACCTGCACCACCGAGCGGTCGCGCATCACCGACTGCACCAGCGACTGCGCAGATTCGGCGTTCATGTTCCACAGCGCTTCCTGCATGCCCAGCGCCAGGATATCCGCATTGCGCTGCAGCGCTTCATCCAGCGCGGTGCGGGCCGACTGCTGTTCGCGCACCCCCACCATCAGGTAGCTGCCGACGATGGCCGGCACGATCAGCCCGCCCAGGACGACGAGCAGCAGGGAACCGTAGAGCGATTGGCCAAAGAGCGCGCCGAGCCAGGCACGCAAGCCACTGGTCGGCGGCTTGGTCATGCAGAAAGGTCTGGCTGGAAAATCAGGAGCATCTTGCACAGTGCATAATTATCGTGGTGCAATTATGCTGCAAAGCGATAAGCAAGTCACGAATGCCGTTCAGTAACGAAGCGTGCTGACAACGCAAACGTTGCAACGTTGGCGAACTTGTTATGATGCCCACTCCAAAACGGGATTAACGACAGGAGTTGCCATGAGTTTTTCAATGTATTCCGCTTCGGTGCCGGTGTTTCAGCAGATCCTGAACAGCCTGCTCGAGATCCTCGACAAGGCCGACCGGCATGTCGAAGCCGCGCGCATCGACCCGAACGCCCTGCTTCAGTACAGGCTGTTCCCGGACATGCTGCCATTCACCCGCCAGATCCAGATCGCCGCCGATTTCGCCAAGGGCGCCGGCGCCCGGCTGGCCGGCCAGGAAGTGCCATCCTATGAAGACACGGAAAAGAGTTTTGCCGACCTGAAGCTGCGCATCAAGAAAACGCTGACCTTCCTGGACAGCCTGCCGCGCCACGAGATCGAAGTCAGTGCCGAGCGCGCCATCACCACCGGCAGTGGCGAGAAGACGCGCCACTTCACCGGCCAGGCTTACCTGATGCACTACGCCCTGCCGCACTTCTTCTTCCACGCCACCACCGCCTACGACATCCTGCGGCACAACGGCATCGAGATCGGCAAGAAGGATTTCATCGGCACGATCCCGCAATAGCGCCAGCTAAAAAACGGTGACAGGCACCATTTGATTTGCAATGTTTCTGTTGGCTACGCTGCCCCGCAGCGTAGCCATGCTGGCGTTCGCGTGGCGGTGCTCGACAACGATCACTCGATATTTGCAAAAAAAGTGGTGCCTGTCACTAATGCCGTTAAGTTAAGTCCACCCCAAGTGCAAATTCCGGGGTCAGGGAGGAATACTGGCTTGTAAGCCAGTATCGCTACGTCGGCAAGGAGCGATGCTCCTTGAAACCCCGACTACGCCCCGCCGGGGTGAAGGGGGGGTTCGCGAAGCATGCTTCGCGCCTGCGGAACGGTGCTGGCATGCAGGCCAGCATTCCTTCCTGACCCCAGCCCTTCGCTGTTGGGGGGAATGCATGCGCTTGCACCGTGTCGGGTAACGCTTAGCTTGGCGGCATTAGTCCCTGTCACCGTTTTTCATCATGCATGTAGCCCGGCACCGGCCGTGAGCCGTGCGATATCAGCCATTCCGCCGCGGGTAGCCTTGCGCGAGGATGCGCTGCCACACCAGTTCCTTTTGCTCGGCCGACATCGACACCCAGTGCGCCACCTCGATATACGTGCGGCCGCAACCGCGGCACACATCGTCGAAGGTGGTCGAGCACACGGCCACGCACGGCGTGTCCGGGCGCTCGGGAAGTTTCTCGTCCGTCATTGCTGTTCCCGCGGGAACAGCTTGTCCCAGCCTTCATGGCCCAGGTTTTCCATCGTCTCGATATTCTTCTCGAAAATGGCTTCCGCTTCGGGGAAGGCTTCGACGGCGCGCTCCACGCTGTCTTCGCGCAGCAGGTGCAGCGTGGGGTATGGCGAACGGTTCGTGTAATTGCCGATATCGTTCCGGTCCGTGTCGGCGAACTGGTAGTCGGGGTGGAAGCTCGCCACCTGCAACTCGCCGACCAGGCCCATGTCTTCGAGCGCGGCATCGGCCACATCGAGGAACTCGTTGTAGTCTTCGAAGTCATTCAATACATGGGGATGGATGATCAGCGTGGTGTCGACTTGCTCGGCTGGCGTGTCGGACAGCGTTTGCAGCTCATCCATCAGGGTTTCCAGCAGCTCCTCGGGCGTGGTGGCATCGGACACCACGTAGCGGATCTGCTTCTTGACGTGGACGGCCTTGGCGAAGGGGCACAGGTTCAGGCCGATCACGGCCTTTTCCAGCCACTGCTCGGTTGCCGCGATCGCACTCGCGTGGTCCACGGCGGGCTGGCTGCCGCCATTGCTGTTGGTATTGCTCATAATAAACTTCCTGGGTGTGAAATACCGGTCGGACATTGTACGCACCGGATGACGTTTACGCCATTTGCTGCCATTTTGATGTGATCCCCAGGGATCTTGCCATTATTTTTCTCGATGCCGTAGCTCAAGTTTTTTGTAACGGCGCCGACATATTGCTTGACGGCGACCTGACAACCTCCTTAAACTCGGCCTTTAAATTGGTAGTCCGTCCCGCCCCTGGGCTTGCCCTGGTTAACCTGACGACAACACAATGGAGCACTATGCGAATTAAGTACATTCCCCTGCTGGCAGCGATCCTTGCCGCGGCACCGGCGATGACTCAGGCAGCCGACAGCGCCGACAGTCTTCCGCTGATGCCCCTGACCGCCGCCGCCAAGGCCCCTGCACCGAACCTCGCTACTCCTTCCCATACCGTCAAAGCCCCTTCCGAAGACCCGTTCCGGGAAACGGATGTGTGGAACCGCATCCGCACCGGCTTTTCGATCCCCGACCTGAACAATTCCCTGGTGTCGAAGCACGCCAGCTGGTACGCCGAACGCCCGGACCACATGGCCCGCACGTCCGCGCGCGCATCGCTGTACCTGTTCCACGTGGTGACGGAACTGGAGAAGCGCAACATGCCGACCGAACTGGCCCTGCTGCCGTTCATCGAATCGGCTTTCAACCCGGTGGCCGTGTCGAGCGCGAACGCCGGCGGCATGTGGCAGTTCATGCCCGGCACCGGCCGCGACTTCAACCTGAAGCAGAACGCCTTCAAGGATGACCGCCGCTCGGTGCTGGCCTCCACCGATGCCGCGCTGACCTACCTGCAAAAGCTGTACGACATGTTCGGCGACTGGCAACTGGCGCTGGCCGCATACAACTGGGGCGAAGGCTCGGTGCAGAAGGCCATCGCGAAGAACCGCGCGGCCGGCAAGCCGATCGACTTCGACAGCCTGTCCCACCTGATGCCGGCGGAAACCCGCAATTACGTGCCCAAGCTGCAGGCCGTGAAGAATATCGTGGCCAACCCGGCCCGCTTCGGCCTGTCGCTGCCCTTGATCCGCAACGAGCCGTACTTCACCGCCGTCGACAAGACCAGCGATATCGACCTGGCCATCGCCGCCCAGCTGGCCGAATTGTCGGTGGACGAGTTCAAGGCCCTCAATCCCCAGTTCAAGCGCCCGGTGATCACCGGCGGCGAGCAGACCCAGATCCTGCTGCCGAAGGAAAACGCGGAAAAGTTCCACCTGAACCTGGCGCAGTGGGGCCAGGCGCTGTCCACCTGGACCACGCACCGCGTCAGCAGCGCGCGTGAAAGCATCGCTTCGCTGGCGTCGAAATTCCGCACCACGCCGGACGTGATCCGCAAGGCCAACAACCTGCCGTCGCGCGGCGTGCTGACGGCCGGTTCGACGATCCTGGTGCCGAAGATCTCCACCAGCGCGCACCTCGACATCCCGGTCGAGATCGCCGACAACGCCACCGTCAACGTGGCCGAGGAAGCGGTGGCCAAGCGCAGTAATTACCGCAAGGCGAAGGCATCGGGCAACAAGTCCAAGTCGCGCATCAAGCTGGTGAAGGCACGCGTCTCGCGCGAGCAGGCCGGCAAGAAACGCCGCAACTGAGTGCCGGAAGCGCGGCCGGGCCGGCCGCCCTTCACTCCATCAAGGCTGCGCGACCGATGTCCCGCAGCCTTTGCCGTTTTCGCGCCGCGCCGGATTCACGCCGAACCGCGCCGAACCACGCCGCGGCCGCGCGCGCCATAGCATTCCGCCAAGCTTGCAGCCGCCGCCCCCAAGCCATACAATCTCGATCTTGCGGTAATGCGTACCCGTCATCGATTGGTCCGTCACCAACTAGAATAACAACCCATGCTTGCGCCGGCTGCGCGCAACAGGCAATTGGAGTAATCATGGCTTTCTTGCAAGGCAAAAAAATCCTCATCACCGGCTTGCTGTCCAACCGCTCGATCGCCTATGGCATCGCGCAAGCCTGCCACCGCGAAGGCGCCGAGCTGGCCTTCACCTATGTCGGCGAACGCTTCAAGGACCGCATCACGGATTTCGCCGCCGAGTTCGGCAGCAAACTGGTGTTCGATTGCGACGTGGCCAGCGATGAGCAGATCGAGGCATTGTTCCGCGACCTGGGCCAGAGCTGGGAAAGCCTGGATGGCTTCGTGCACGCGATCGGCTTCGCGCCGCGCGAGGCGATCGCCGGCGAATTCCTCGACGGCTTCTCCCGCGAGAACTTCCGCATTGCCCATGACATCTCCGCCTACAGCTTCCCGGCCATGGTGAAAGCCGCCCTGCCGCTGCTGAAGGAAGGTTCGTCGGTGCTGACGCTGTCCTACCTGGGCGCCATGCGCGCGATCCCGTACTACAACACGATGGGCCTGGCCAAGGCCTCGCTGGAAGCCTCGGTGCGCTACCTGGCCGAGAACCTGGGCCAGAAGGGCATCCGCTCGAACGGCATCTCGGCCGGCCCGATCAAGACGCTGGCCGCGTCCGGCATCAAGGATTTCTCGAAGCTGCTGGGCTTTGCCGCCAGCCACGCCCCGCTGCGCCGCAACGTCACGATCGAGGAAGTGGGCAACACGGCCGCCTTCCTGCTGTCCGACCTGTCGTCCGGCATCACCGGCGACATCGTCTATGTCGACGGCGGCTTCTCCCACGTGATGGGCCTGAACGCCAGCGATTACCAGTAATCCGCATGTCCTGAACGGCGCCCCCGCAACGCGGGCGCCGGCATCCGCCCGACCCGTCCGCACGATTTAGATATTCGTGCAGGAATGAAAGAAATCGGGTATGATGTTCTTTGTGCGTTGCAACAGACTGCGCACGAAGAAGAAGAACACGAGAATCATCTAGCTCTTATTTAGCTCCTTAATCAGCTTCGCAAGCCTTCGCGTATCCCGGTTTCCCTGTCCGTGCCGCATGTCAAATGCAGCCGGTGCATCGTCCGGATGACGCTTATAAAAAGCCCCCCGCCTCAGCGTGTCGCTGCGTAATCGCGCAGCATGACACCGTCCCGGCGCAAAGCTTTTGTGCCGAAATTTCTATTCATGTCGTATAGAGTCATTTCGTTCGGTTGGCGTAGCTATGTTGCGTTCTGCGTTTGTGCAGGAACGCGCAATTTTACGAAAGATATACATGACTTTTGAAGCACTTGGACTCCACGCATCGATCCTCAAAGCCCTGACCGATTCCGGCTACACCACGCCGACCCCGGTCCAGGAACAAGCTCTGCCCGCCGCGATGGCCGGCAAGGATCTGCTGGTCTCCTCGCAAACGGGCTCCGGCAAGACCGCGGCCTTCATGCTGCCTTCGCTGCACCGCCTGGCCGAAATGGCCCCGGCGGAAGCGACCGGCCGCACCCCGAACCAGGAAAAGCAGGCTGCGCAAGCGCGCGGCGAGCGTCCACGTTTCAAGGCAGCCCAGCCGAAGATGCTGGTGCTGACGCCGACCCGCGAGCTGGCCTTGCAGGTCACCACCAATACCGACAAGTACGCCGTCAACCTGCGTCGCCTGAAAGCCGTGGCGATCCTGGGCGGCATGCCTTACCCGAAGCAGATGCAACTGCTGTCGCGCAATCCTGAAATCATCGTGGCAACGCCGGGCCGCCTGATCGACCACATGGAATCGGGCAAGATCGACTTTTCCCAGCTGGAAATCCTGGTGCTGGACGAAGCCGACCGCATGCTGGACATGGGCTTCATCGACGACATCGAAAAGATCGTCGCCGCCACGCCGGCCACGCGCCAGACCATGCTGTTCTCGGCCACGCTGGAAGGCACGGTCGGCAACATGGCACGCCGCATCACCAAGGATCCGATGACCATCGAGATCAAGCAGGCTGCCAACAAGCATGAAAACATCACGCAGCGCGTGCACTTCGTGGACGACCTGTCGCACAAGAACCGCCTGCTCGATCACCTGCTGCGCGACGAGACGCTGGACCAGGCCGTGGTGTTCACGGCCACCAAGCGCGATGCCGACACGATCGCCGACCGCCTGAACATCGCCGGTTTCTCGGCCGCCGCACTGCATGGCGACATGCACCAGGGCGCCCGTAACCGCACGCTGGACAGCATGCGCCGCGGCACCGTGAAGGTGCTGGTCGCCACCGACGTGGCCGCGCGCGGCATCGACGTGCCGACGATCACGCACGTGTTCAACTACGACCTGCCGAAGTTCGCCGAAGACTACGTGCACCGCATCGGCCGCACCGGCCGCGCCGGCCGCAATGGCCTGGCGATCTCGCTGGTGAACCATTCGGAAAACATGAACGTGCGCCGCATCGAACGCTTCACCAAGCAGTCGATCCCGGTGAACGTGGTGGAAGGTTTCGAGCCGAAGAAGGCCGCGGCACCGCGTTCCGCCGCGCGTCCGGGCTGGAAGCCGGGCGAAGGCCGTGGCGGCAAGCCGGGCCAGCGCAGCTTCTCGAAGCCGGCGTACCCGCGCGATGGCGCACCGCGTGAAGGCGGTTTCGCCCGCGACAGCAGCCACTACCGCAGCGAAGGCACGCCGTTCCGTGCCGACGGCGCACCCCGTCCTGAAGGCGGTTTCCGCCGCGAAGGCGCGCCGGCCCGCAAGGAAGGCGGCGGTTTCCGTCGCGACAGCGCACCGCGTTCCGACGCACCGCGCCGTCCGTGGGGCGAGCGCTGATCGCCAGCGTAGTCAAGTAGCATGAAAGCCGCCGGGTTCGCCCGGCGGCTTTTTTTTGGGCGCTGTGCGCGGTAATTCGGGGAACTTCCCGCCGGAATCACGGTCTGACTTCCTGTTGAGATACTTCATGTATATCAGGAGGCGGCATGGGCACGGCGGAGGTTGGAGTACTGATCGAAGCGTTGATGCGGCAACCGCTTTCGGAAGATCAGGTCACGTTGCTGCAGGGTTTTCTGGCCAGCGTCGAGCAGCCAGGCCAGTGCCATCGCCTGATCGAGGAAGCTGCCGGAAGGCCGCCATGTCCCCATTGCGGATGCCAGCGTTCCCACCGTTGCGGACAGGCCAGCGGCTTGCAGCGCTATCGCTGCGTGATGTGCCGGCGCAGCTTCAATGCCTTGACCGGCACACCCCTTGCCCGTCTGCGCCTGCGCGACAAGTGGCTGCAATACTTGCAATGCCTTATCGAGTCGACCCCCGTGCGTTCGGCGGCCAGCCGCGTGGCGGTAGCCAAGTCGACCAGCTTTCGATGGCGCCACCGTTTTATCGCCGCCATTCGCCGGGCGCCCCGTCCGCAGTTGTCCGGCATCGTCGAAGCCGACGAAACTTATCTGTTGGAATCACAGAAGGGCTCGCGACACCTGGACCGCCCGCCCCGAAAGCGCGGCGGCAAGGCCAGCCGGCGCGGCATCAGCAGCGAGTTGGACTGCATCCTCGTGGCCCGTGACCGCAACCGGCAAACGTGTGACTTCGTCACAGGTCGCGGCCCGGTCAGTGCTGGCCAGCTGATGAAACACCTGAAGCCCGTGCTGGCGCCCGATGTGCTGCTCGTGACCGATGCCGCCAAGGCGTACCAGGCTTTCGCGAAGCAGGCCGGCATCACGCACGAAGCAATCAATGTGCGTGCCGGAATCCGAGCGCGCGGCGCACTGCATATCCAGGGTGTCAACGGATGGCATGGCCGCTTCAAGACCTGGCTGCGGCGATTCAACGGTGTCGCCAGCCGCTACCTGGCCAATTACACCGGCTGGCAGCGCGTGCTCGATGCCGCCGAGCTGACGGCACCGCGGCAATGGTTACGCATTGCCGTGGCGCCAGCCTAGGGTCGTCCGCTCGTGCCGCGCTCGGCACGCAAAAAAGTTTCGTGTCCACCGGCAAGGCTATTCAACGCGAACAGCGCCTTTTGACCCAGCCACACGTTACTGCCGCGTTGCGCCGCGCACGCGTACGCTACCGTACAGAACGACGTCCGGCGGCGCGGCACACTGGAGCCATGAAAAATCTCATGCTCACCCTGCTCCTCGCTGCGCCGCTGGCGCATGCCCAGAATGTGCCGCCAGCCCAGCCGGCGTCGCCCGCCCAGGCTGCGCAGCCAGCCCAGCCGGGCCAGTCCGCGCCCCCGCCTGCGGGCCAGCAGGCGGCCCAGTCCCCCATTACGCCGGACCAGGTCCCCGCCGACCTGCGCGCGCAAGTCCTGCTGGACCGCGCGCACTTCTCGCCCGGCGAGATCGACGGCAAGGTCGGCAGCAACATGCGCCAGGCCATCGCCGGCTTCCAGAAAGCGCGCGGCCTGCCGGTCACGGGCACGATGGACCAGGCCACCTGGAATGCGCTGGACGACCGCCAGCCGATCCTCGGCACGTACACGATCACGGATGTCGACGTGCAGGGCCCGTTCGGTCCCGTACCGGAATCGATGGCGGACAAGGCCAAGCTGGCGTCGCTGCACTATGAAACGATCGAGGAAGCCCTGGGCGAACGCTTCCATGCCAGCCCGGAATTGCTCAAGCAAATGAACCCCGGCAAGAACTTCATGCGGCCGGGCGAAACCATCCTCGTGCCGAACACAGGCGCGACCGGTCCGCTGCCGGCTGCCGCCAGGCTGGTGGTCGACGAATCGGACCGCACGCTGTCGCTGCTCGATGACAGCGGCAAGGTCATCGCCCAGTTCCCGGCCAGCACGGGCAGCGAACACGATCCCCTGCCCGTCGGCACGTGGAAGATCAATGGCGTCGGCCGCAATCCGGACTACCGCTACAACCCGAAACTGTTCTGGGATGCCAAGCCCGGCGAAGGCAAGGCACTGATCAAGCCCGGCCCGAACAACCCGGTGGGCGTGGTGTGGATCGACCTGTCCAAGGAACACTACGGCATCCACGGCACACCGGTGCCGTCGAAGATCGGCAAGACGGAATCGCACGGCTGCATTCGCCTGACGAACTGGGACGCCGCCAAGGTGGCCAATGTCGTGTCGGCCGGCTTCGAGGTCATCCTGCAAGACTAAACACGGAGGCACATCATGAAATGGCTGCTGACCTTGCTGTTGGGCGCCGTACTCGGCGTGGTGGGTGCGGTGTTGTGGCTGGGGCGCGATGTGCCGCCGACCATTGCAACGGAGCCAGCGCCAGCGCCCGCTCCGGCGCCTGCGGCACCGCCGGCCGCGGCGCCCGCACCTGCGCCAGCCGCCGATGCACCGGCAGCCGCTCCAGCCGGCGTGCCGTTACCGGCCAAGGACTTGCCGGAAGTGCAACCGCCCGCGCCGGTCAATCCGGCAACCACCAGTTTCGACATGGACGTGAAACCGTCGATCGGGCCACTGCTCTTGCCCGTGGCCGGCGTCAGCCCGCGCGAGGTGACCGACACGTTCAACCAGCCGCGCGGCACCGAGCGGCAACACCAGGCCCTCGACATCCCTGCGCCGAAAGGCACGCCGGTACTCGCGGTGGCGGATGGCAAGATCGTCAAGCTGTTCACCAGCAAGCCGGGCGGCCTGACCGTGTACCAGTTCGATCCATCGGAAAAATACGCGTACTACTACGCCCACCTGGACAGCTATGCGCCGGATCTCAAGGAAGGCAATACCATCCGGCGCGGCCAGATGATCGGCTACGTGGGCGTGACGGGCAATTCCGATCCGAACGCCCCCCACCTGCACTTCGCGATCTTCGAGCTGAAGGCGGACAAGAAATGGTGGGAAGGCACGCCAATCAACCCTTATCCGTACCTGGCGGGCACCGCGAAATAAAGGGCGCCCGGCACTTTCCCGTAGGGGAAGTGCCGGCTAGCTTGTCTCCAGCAGGAGAGAAGGTACAAGCTTCGGAAGAGATGGAAAGAGACGCACACAACGCGTCGTAAACCGGTGTCGGCAATAGCCTTGGCAAAAGCGATGGCAGACCATATTGCTGCTTGGATAAGCCTACCCCAAGTGCAAATTCCGGGGTCAGGCCCGGGCCTGACCCCAGCCCTTTGCTTTTGGGGTGAATGCAAGCGCTTTCGATGTGTCGCGTAACGCTTAACTCAAAGGGATGACCGACAGGCCACACCTTCGACTACCAGTGCCGCACCCGCCCCGTATCCATGTGCACGAACTGCGAGTCGTGGTAATAGCCCACCCCGCCGGACTTGAGCGCCAGCGCGGCCTTGTGCACCTGTTTCAGATCCTTGCCGGGAATGCGCAAGTCGATCGCCTTGCCTTCCAGGTGCATGCTGTGCCGGGCGACACCGCCGCTGGCGGCGGCCAGCTTGCGGTTGGTTTCCGGCGAGCGGTAGCCGGAAATGATGTGCACCACGTTGTTGCTGCCGAACTGCGCAGAAACCTTTTCGACCAGCAACAGCAGCGCTGGATCGATCGTGGCGATCGTGTTGCTGCGGTGGTCGCGCAGCAGCTTGTTGATGTCCTGTAGCGCATCCGGAATGAACTGCCCCTCGGCCCAGAACACGCTCTTGAGCGATTCGCCCGTGTGCGTATTGTGGAAGCGCAGGATGCGTTCGTGCGGCGCGGCGACGGCAGCCCGGGCCAGCGCGGGCATGCTCAATGCGGACGCGACGGCTACCGATTTCTTGAGGAATGATCTGCGTTGGTTCATGGGTGAATGATACTCCTGTTCGCTTCCTGCTGTTTTTTATGGCGCGCTGCAACTCTTTGGCATATACTTGACTACTCAAGTACATTTCAAGCTTAACTCAAGGATATCAGAATGAATACACATCCCGACACCCGCCGCGACGATGACCGTGCCGCCGCTGCCCTCGACTTCTGCCTGCGCCTGGCGCGCGTGCAAGCCACCGTCGTGCGCCGCCTGGACGCGGTGCTGGGCGGCCATCACGGCCTGTCCTTCGGCGACTTCATGCTGCTGCACCACCTGTCGAAAGCGCCGGGCGGCCGGCTGCGCCGCGTCGACCTCGCCGAGCGGCAGGGCCTGACGGCGTCCGGCGTCACCCGCACCCTGCTGCCGATGGAAAAAACCGGCCTGGTGGCACGCATGGCGGACGAGCGCGACGCACGCGTGGGTTTCGCGGCCATCACGCCCGCCGGCCACAATCTGCTCGACAACGCGCTGCTGACCGCCCGCGAGACCTGCACGGAACTGCTCAAGCATGCTCCGCAGGACCAGCTAGATACGCTCACGGCCGTGCTCGGCAACATCCTGGGGCCGGGCGCATGAGCGGGAAGGCTGTCGCGCCTCACCGCGCCTCTCCCTGGGCCGACCGCAACTTCCGCTGGCTGATGGCGGGAGGCATGATGTCGATGACAGGCGACCAGTTCACGCTGATCGCCCTGCCCTGGCTCGTTCTGGCACTGAGCGGCGATCCGCTGGCGCTGGGCTTCGTGATTGCGCTGATGGGGATCCCCCGCGCGGTCTTCATCCTCATCGGCGGCGCCGTGGTCGACCGCCATTCGCCGCAGCGCGTGATGATGTGGTCGAAGCATGCCAGCGCCGTGCTGCTGGGTCTACTTGCCGCACTGACGCTGGCGGGCCAGGCCACGCTGCCTGTGGTGTACGGGCTGGCGCTGGCCATCGGCCTGGCGCAAGCCTTCGGCATACCGTCCGGCACCGCGATGCTGCCGCGATCGGTGCCGCCGGCGCTGCTCCAGCAGGCCAACGCGGCGATGATGGGCATGCGCCAGCTGGCGATGCTGGCCGGCCCGCTGCTGGCCGCGCTGTTGCTGGCGCTGGCTGGTGGCACGCCGGACGCGGCAGGCGCCGCCGCCGCGAGCGTGGGCGAGATGCGCGCCCTCGGCCTGGCGTTCGCGGTCGACTGCGCCACCTTCATCCTCTCCGCCTTCACGCTGGCGCGGGTGCGCCCCACCGGCACGGTGCCGCGCGCGAACGAGGAAGGCGTACTGCGTTCCGTGGGCGCAGGCCTGGCGATGGTGTGGCGCGACACCGCGCTGCGCGCCTGCTTCCTGTACTGGGGCCTGGTCGCCTTGCTGGTCGGCGGCGCGATGCAGGTGGCACTGCCGCTGCTGGCCGATGATGTGCTGGCCGATGATGTACTACAAGGCGCGGCAAGCCTGGGCATCCTGATGGGGGCGCACGGCGCCGGCACCCTGCTCGGCATGGCGCTCGCGCCGCTGGCCGCGCGGCTCGCCCTGCCCTTCGGCGCGCTGCTGCTGATCGGCGATGGCCTTGCCGGGCTGCTGCTGGCGCCGCTGGGCGGCATCGAGTCGATATGGCAGGCTACCGCGCTGCTGGCCGGACTGGGCTTCATCGGCGGCCTGCTGCAGGTGGCGATCTTCACGTGGATCGGGCGGCGCGTGGCGCCGCAGATGCTGGGCCGCGCGATGAGCATCTTCCTGTTCATCTTCCTGGGCCTGGCACCGCTGTCGGCCGCCATCACCGGCGCGCTCCTGCAGCACGTGTCGCTGGCCACGCTGTACTTCGCCTGCGGCGCGCTGCTGCTGTGCTGCGCCGTCAATGCCTGGCTGTTCACGCCGATCCGCAAGATCGCCGCGGCGCCGGCCTGACACCGCTACAATGCGCGCATCAACGCAACCCGGGCAGGCACGATGGAAACCAAATGGCTGGAAGACTTCATCTCGCTGGTCGAGACCAATAACTTCAGCCGGTCGGCACAGCTGCGGCACGTCACGCAGCCGGCCTTCTCGCGCCGCATCCAGTCACTGGAGAACTGGCTCGGTACGGATCTGATCGACCGCACCACCTTCCCTACCCGGCTCACGCCGGCCGGGCACGTGTTCTACGAGCAGGCGCTGGAAATGCTGGGCCAGATCAACGGCGTGCGAGAGCTGCTGCGCCATAAGCGGGTGGCCGCGCAGACGACGATCGACCTCGCCGTGCCGCACACGCTGTCGCTGACGTTCGTGCCGAAGTGGATCACGCAGCTCGAAGAGGATTTTGGCCCCATCCACAGCAGGCTGATGGCATTGAACGTGCACGACGCCGTGCTGCAGCTGGTCGAAGGCGGCTGCGACCTGCTGCTGTGCTACCACCACCCGCGCCAGCCGGTGCAGCTCGATCCGGGCCGCTACGACATGCTGGTGATGGGCCGCGAAGCGCTGCGCGCCTATGCCCGCTGCGACCGGGCCAGGCAGCCGATGTTCACCCTGCCCGGCCGCAAGGCCGCGCCGCTGCCCTTCCTGTCGTACACCACCAACGCCTACCTGGGCCGGATGGTCGACCTGATCCTGGCCGATGCCCGGCCCGCGCTGCACCTCGACAAACGCTACGAGACCGATATGGCGGAAGGCCTGAAGATGATGGCGCTGGAAGGGCGCGGCATCGCGTTCCTGCCCGAATCGGCCGTCACGCGCGAAGTGAAGCAGAAGCTGCTGGCCCCCGCCGATGCCGGCGGCAGCTGGGAGATCGAGATGGAGATCCGGCTGTACCGCGAACGCCCGTCGCCGGCGCGGCCAGGCAAGCGCCTGGTCACCGAACTGTGGGACTTCCTCGAAGAACGGCTCCAGCCGGCAAAGGCGAAACGCCGCCTGGCGGCGTCCGAGCGCTGACGCCGAGGGCGCGCGCGCCGGGACAAAAACCACGTTATGCATTTTTTGCATAGCCGGATGCGCAAGCGGCATTGGCCCGGAAACGGCACCGCATCCTATGATTCGCCTCGCTGGCAGTACCCGCTGCCGACCAAGAAACTGCGCACGAAAAGCGCACAACAAGCGAGACAGGAGTCAAACAATGACGAACGCCGTACAGCATCCCGTGACGAATCACCCAGTAACGCACGCACTGCCTTCCTACCTCAATGCCGACGATCTCGGACCATGGGGCCAGTACCTGCAGCAGATCGACCGCGTCACGCCGCACCTGGGCGCCCTGTCCCGCTGGGTCGAAACGCTGAAGCGCCCGAAACGCATCCTCACCGTCGACGTGCCGATCGAACGCGACGACGGCAGCATCGCCCACTTCGAGGGCTACCGCGTGCAGCACAATATGTCGCGCGGTCCGGGCAAGGGCGGCGTGCGCTTTCACCAGGACGTGACCCTGTCCGAAGTGATGGCCCTCTCGGCATGGATGACGGTGAAGAACGCCGCGGTCAACGTGCCGTACGGCGGTGCCAAGGGCGGCATCCGCGTCGATCCGAAGACGCTGTCGAAAGGCGAACTGCAGCGCCTGACGCGCCGCTACACGAGCGAGATCAGCCTGATCATCGGCCCGACCAAGGACATCCCTGCGCCGGACGTGAACACCAACGAACAGGTGATGGCGTGGATGATGGATTCCTACGCCATGATCGAAGGTAACCTGTCGACCGGCGTGGTGACCGGCAAGCCGATCTCGCTGGGCGGTTCGCTGGGCCGGCGCGAAGCCACCGGGCGCGGCGTGTTCGTCGTCGGCCGCGAAGCGGCACGCCAGCGTGGCGTGGCGATTGCCGGGGCGCGGGTTGCCGTGCAAGGCTTCGGCAACGTGGGCGGCGTGGCCGCTACCATGTTCGCCGAGGCCGGCGCGAAGATCGTCGCCGTGCAGGACCATACCGGCACCATCGTCAACGAAGGCGGCCTGGATGTCGCCGGCCTGCACCGCCACGTGGCCGAGACGGGCGGCGTGAACGGCTTCCCCGGCGCCGATGCCTTCCTGGACCGCGATGCGTTCTGGGACGTGGCCTCCGACATCCTGATTCCGGCGGCGCTGGAACAGCAGATCACGGCGGCAAACGCGCCGCGCATCCGCACCAAGATCATCCTCGAGGGCGCCAATGGCCCGACCACGCCGGAAGCGGATGACATCCTCACCGAGCGCGACGTGCTGATCGTGCCGGACGTGCTGGCCAATGCGGGCGGCGTGACCGTCTCCTACTTCGAGTGGGTGCAGGACTTCTCCAGCTTCTTCTGGAGCGAGGACGAGATCAATGCGCGCCTGACCCGCATCATGCAGGATGCGTTCAGCGCGGTGTGGGAAGTGGCGCAGGAGAAGAAGGTCACGCTGCGCACGGCCACCTTCATCCTGGCGTGCACCAGGGTGCTGCAGGCGCGCGAAGTGCGCGGACTGTACCCGTAAGGTCGACGCAGTAAAGCTTGTCCTAGTAAAGCCTGCCGTAGTAAAGATTGCTGTAGTAAAGATTGCTGTAGTAAAGGGTCCCGACCAATCCGACAGAGATGCGGGGGAGACATGGGGAAACCCCGGAGAGCGCTGCCGCGAGGCGGCGCTTTTTCGTTTCGACGGGCACGTATTTGTTTGCTGGCCCACAGACAGCCGGCCCGCCGCCGCGCCAGAATCGCATGGTATCCAGGACCACAACGGAGACCCGCCATGCGCCCACCCATCGAGTACGACTCCCGCTACGAAGTGCTGGAGGCCGACGAAGCCGACACGCAGGCCGACCTGCTCGACGTACTGCACGCGATCGCCGACACGACTTTCCGCGACACCGGCCAGCCGCTGCGCAGCGTGCACGCCAAGAGCCACGGCTTGCTGCGCGCCGAGTTGCGCGTGCTGCCCGACCTGCCATCCGTGCTGGCGCAGGGCCTGTTCGCCGAGCCAGCGAATCTTCCCGTCGTGATGCGGCTGTCAACCACGCCGGGCGACGTGCTGGCGGACAGCGTTTCCACGCCGCGCGGCATGGCGCTGAAGGTGATCGGCGCGCAAGGCCCCCGCCTGCCCGGCAGTGAAAACGATGCCACGCAAGACTTCGTGCTCGTCAACGCCACCACCTTCCTCAACGCCGGCCCGAAGGCGTTCCTTGCCGGGCTGTCGATGCTGGCCGCCACCACCGACAAGGCGCCGGCACTGAAGAAGATGCTGTCGGCCGCTCTCCAGCAGGTCGAGCGGGCCATCGAGAAGACCGGCACCGACAGCGCGGCCCTGAAAGGCATGGGCGGCCATCCGGCCACGCATCCGCTCGGCGACAGCTACTACAGCCAGGTACCGATCCTGTTCGGGCCCTACATGGCCAAGGTGGCGCTGGTGCCGACCGCCGTGGGGCTGACCCGGCTGCAAGGCGCCCCAGTCGACTACGGCGCCGATCCGGACGTGCTGCGCCAGGCCGTGGTCGACTATTTTGCCCAGCAGGGTGGCGAATGGGACTTGCGCGTGCAGCTGTGCACCAATATCGAAGAGATGCCGATCGAGGATGCATCGGCCGAATGGCCGGAAGCGCTGAGCCCCTACGTGACCGTGGCGAGGGTGGTCGCGCCGCCCCAGATCGGCTGGAGCGAGGCCTTGTCCGCGGCGATCGACGAAGGCATGAGTTTCTCCCCATGGCACGGCCTCGCCGCGCACCGGCCGCTGGGGTCCGTCAACCGCGTGCGCAAGGCGGCCTACGAGATGTCGTCGAAACTGCGCGGCCGGCGGCGCGGCGCGCCGATCGTCGAACCTGCGTCGCTGGACGGCCTGCCCTTCGATCTCGCGGGGCACTGAAGCACCGGTGCAAGCGCTGGTGTCGGACATTTTTTCCATGGGTTTTGGAAAAAGTCTCGGACACCGGTTGCCGGTCGATGCCACGCAGGGCTTTGCATCAGACGCGAACCGGTGTCCGACACCTTTTCCGGAAGAGTCACCCGGAAAAGATGTCCGACACCAGTACTGACGCCACTACCTGATCCTCCCGCCGCGAATCCACTTTGCTATCATGCGCGCCTTGGCCGGCGCGTGCCGGCCTCCCTTTTTGAAGATCGGAGAATACCGGATGACCTTACGCCTGCTGGTAACCGGCGCGGCCCTTGCGACGGGCGCCCTCGTGGCCACCCCCAGCGCGATGGCGGCGCCACGCGGCCTGACCATCGAAGACCTCGCGAGCATGGAGCGCATCGGCAGCCCCGTGCTGTCGCCCGACGCCTCGCGCGTCGTCTATACCGTGCGCAGCACGAACCTGGAGAAAAACCGCGGCACCACCCAGCTGTGGATGATCGACCTGCGTGCCGCCAAGCCTGCGCCGCAACAGCTCACCTCGCACGAGACCAGCAGCTTCGACCCGGAATGGTCGGCGAGCGGTGACGCCGTGTACTTCCTGTCCAGCCGCTCCGGCTCGGCGCAGGTATGGCGCCTGCCGGCCGGCGGCGGCGAAGCGGCCAGGGTGACCGACTTGCCGCTCGACGTCGACAGCTTCCACGTCTCGCCGAAGGGCGACCGCCTGGCGGTGACGATGGCCGTGTTCCGCGACTGCGCCGACCTGGCCTGCAGCAAGAAACGCAACGACGAGCGGGCTGCCGGCAAGGCCACCGGCAAGCTGTATGACCAGCTGTTCGTGCGCCACTGGGATACCTGGGCCGACGGCAGGCGCAACGTGCTGTACTCGGTGCCGCTCAGTTCTTCCCCCGCCTCCCCCTCCTCCAGCGCCGTCAGCCTGTCCGGTGCCCTGGATGGCGACATTACCAGCAAGCCGTTCGGCGACCGCGGCGAATACACGTTCAGCCCGGACGGCCAGCGCATCGTCTTCTCGGTGCGGGTGGCGGGCAAGAGCGAAGCCTGGTCGACCAACTTCGACCTGTACGACGTGCCGGCGGCCGGCGGCGCGGCGCCGCGCAACCTGACGGCTGACAATCCCGCCTGGGACACCAAGCCGCAATTCTCCCCGGACGGGAAGACGCTGGCGTACCTGGCCATGAAACGCCCCGGCTTCGAGGCCGACCGTTTCCACATGATCCTGCAGGACGTCGCCACCGGCAGGAAGCGCGTGCTGGCTGAAAGCTGGGACCGTTCGATCGCCGACTACCGCTGGCGCCCGGACGGCAAGGCGCTGCTGGCCAATGCCGACGACATCGGCAACCACCGCCTGTTCTCGCTCGACGTCGCCAGCGGCAAGGCCAGCGCGCTGACGGACAAGGGCTATGTCGCCGAATTCGACGCGAAGCGCGATACCGTCGTCATGACGCAGAACAGCCTGCGCGATGGCGCCCAGCTGTACCGGCTGGCCGGCACGAAGGCCACCCAGCTCACCCAGGTGAACCGCGACCGCCTGGCGGACGTGAAGATGGGCGAGTACGAGCAGTTCTCGTTTGCCGGCGCCAACGGCGACACAGTGCATGGCTACGTGATGAAGCCGTGGAACGCAGAACCGGGCAAGAAGTATCCGGTGGCCTTCCTCGTGCACGGCGGCCCGCAGGGCAGCTTCGGCAACTCGTGGAGCTACCGCTGGAACCCGCAGGTCTATGCCGGCGCCGGCTACGCCACCGTGTTCATCGACTTCCACGGCTCCACCGGCTACGGCCAGGCCTTCACGGATTCGATCAGCGGCGACTGGGGCGGCAAGCCGCTGGAAGACCTGAAGAAGGGCCTGGCCGCGGCCGGCCAGAAATATCCGTGGCTCGACACGTCGAATGCCTGCGCGCTGGGCGCTTCGTACGGCGGCTACATGATGAACTGGATCGAAGGCAACTGGAGCGACGCCTTCAAGTGCATCGTCAACCACGACGGCGTGTTCGACCAGCGCGGCATGGGTTACTCGACCGAGGAACTGTGGTTCACCGAATGGGAAAACGGCGGCACGCCGTACGCGAACCCGGAAGGCTATGAAAAGTTCAACCCGGTGCACCATGTGACGAAATGGAAGACGCCGATGCTGGTGATCCAGGGCGACCTGGACTTCCGCATCCCCACCGCCCAGGCGCTGGCCACCTTCACCGCGCTGCAGCGGCAGGGCATCAAGTCGAAGCTGCTGGTATTCCCGGACGAGAACCACTGGGTACTGAAGCCGGCCAACTCGATCCAGTGGCACCACACGGTGTTCGGCTGGCTGGATGAGCACCTGAAGAAGTAGGCGCCAGAGCAGCAGGAGTCTGTCCCCGCCAGTCGTTGGTGCTATCCGAGTCGCCGGCCATGATCAAGGGGACTGACCCCGGTTTTTGCCAGCATTTCGATGGCATTTTCCATAAAAGGCGGGGTCAGATACCGTCTTGTTTTGCAAGGCCCGAATTCAAAAAATTCGGGTCGAATGGCTTGCCAGAGCAAACCACGCCGTAAATCAGATGAACCAGCTTGCGCATGACGGCGCCGGTGACGGCCTTGGGAGCCATGCCATTGGCGCTCAGGCGCTCGGCAAAGGTCTTCAGCAAGGTGTTGTACCGCTTGGCGACCATGCCAGGCATGTACAGTGCACTACGCAGATCATTGTTGCCGATCTTGCTCATGCTTGTCCGACCGCGCACTGATGTTCCAGAGCTTTTTTGCTTTGGACTGACTCCAATAAATGCCGCAAGTGCCTTGGCCGATCCGAAGCGCCTAATGTCACCAATGTGGCCCAGGACCTTAGCTATCGTAGTGCTGCCAATGCCCGGAATACTGCGCATCAGATCGGCGTCACGTTTCAGGCCAGGATGCCTGTCGATGTGATCGTCGATCTCCTTTTCCAGCTCGGTGATCTTTTGATCGAGCCATTTTACGTGCTCATCGACGTTTTTCACCAAGTCGCCCTGACCGGCAAAATCATGAGCTTCCATCCGGTTCTTTTCCTGTTGCCTGATGTCCTTGAGCGCAAGCAGCCGATCGCTCAAACCCTTGAGTTCACGCTGTTCCTTTGGAGGTGGCACCCAAACTGGCGGCCTCTTCGCAGCACAGAATCGGGCGATCAGCCCGGCGTCAATTTGATCGTTTTTGTTGCGGATGTTTTCGGACTGCCCAAAACCTTTGATGCAGCCTGGATTGATGACGCTCACCATGATGCCCGCATCGTGCAACCACAGAGCAAGCGGCTCGCTATAGACACCGGTCGCTTCCAGACACACGTGAGCGCTGTCTGGAGAGACCTTCTGCTTGACCAACCATTGAACCAGTTCCTGGTAACCCTCCGGCGTATTGCTGAGCGTCTTCGATTTCGCTTTGCCACTGACCAGCAGAACAATATCGAGCTTCTTCTTACTCACATCAACGCCAACTACCGGGGTTACTGCCATTTCCATCATTTCCTCTCTCGTATGCGGGCTTAGCGTAAGAACGCCGTCCCAAGATACCGTACGGACTTCAATGAAAAAACAGGCAAGGCCACCTATCTGACCCACAGGCTCGAAGCCTTAATCCCGAGCGGTGTGACCTTGCCTGGCCGGAACTGCAGCGGAAGTATCCACTGAATTGTCGGTATGCTCAAGATACGAGTCCCAAGAAGTAAGCCCGCGTCATTCCGCGCCACAGGTATCAAAGAAAATCCCCCTCCGTGCAAGACACGGAGGGGGATTTTTTCATGCCCGGGCTCGCGGTCGCGCCCGGGCCGGCATCTGCGTTACTGCGTTACTGCGTTACTGCATTACTGCTTTACTGCTTTACTGCCTCACTGCTGCACAGCGGCCGGCACGTCCAGCGTGATCGCCTTCAGGCCCAGCACCGCGCTGCTCTGCTGGCGGATCTGGTTGGCGTAGGCCGCGTCGGGATTGAGCTTGCGGCCATACGACGGCACCATCTCCTTCATCCTGGCCTGCCATTCCGGCGTGGCCAGCTGGCCCTTGAACGACGACTTCTCGAGTACTTTCAGCATGATCGGCGCGGCCGTCGAGGCACCCGGCGATGCGCCCAGCAGCGCGCTCATCGTGCCATCGGCGGAGCTCACGACTTCAGTGCCGAACTGCAGCAGGCCGCCCTTCTTCGGGTCGTCCTTGACGATCTGCACGCGCTGGCCGGCGTTGACCAGCGTCCAGTCTTCCAGCTTTGCTTCCGGCAGGTAGTCACGCAGCGTCGCCAGGCGGTCTTCCGGCGACTGCATCACCTGCTGCACGAGGTATTTCGTCAGCGGGATGTTGTCGTAGCCCGCCTCGAACATCGGCTTGACGTTGTCGCCGCCGATGGAGGCCGGCAGGTCGATCCACGAACCGTTCTTCAGGAACTTCGTCGAGAACGTGGCGAACGGGCCGAACAGCAGCGCCTGCTTGCCATCGATGATGCGGGTATCCAGGTGCGGCACCGACATCGGCGGCGAGCCGACGGAAGCCTTGCCGTACACTTTCGCATTGTGCTGCTTGATCAGTTCGGGATTGCTCGTGACCAGCCACTGGCCGCCGACGGGCACGCCGCCGAAGCCCTTCGCCTCCGGGATGCCGCTCTTTTCCAGCAGCGGCAGCGAACCGCCGCCGGCGCCGATGAAGACGAACTTCGCGCGCACCGTCTTCACCGTGTTGTCGGCCAGGTTCTTGACGGTGACATTCCAGTTGCCATCGGTGCCGCGCTTGATGTCCTCCACCTGGTGGCGCAGCGACAGCGTCATGCCGCCCTTCTCCGTCAGGTGCTTCACCATGCTGCGCGTCAGCGTGCCGTAGTTCACATCCGTGCCGATTTCCATCCGCGTCGCGGCCACCTTCTGGTTCTTGTCGCGGCCATTCATCACCAGCGGAATCCACTGGCGCAGCTGTTCCTGGTCTTCGGTATAGACCATGCCCTTGAACAGGTTTTCCTTTTGCAGGGCGGCGTAGCGCTTCTTCAGGAAGGCGATGTTTTCATCGCCCCACACGAACGACATGTGCGGCACGTTGTTGATGAAGGTGCGCGGGTCGCCCAGGTAGCCCTTCCGCACCTGGTAGGCCCAGAACTGCTTGGAGACTTCGAACTGTTCGTTGATGTCGACGGCCTTCTTCGTTTCGACACTGCCGTCCGGCATCTCCGGCGTGTAGTTCAATTCGGCGAAACCGGAGTGGCCGGTGCCGGCGTTGTTCATCGCGTCGGAGCTTTCGGCCGAAACCGAATCGAGGCGCTCGAACATCTGCATGGTCAGGCCGGGCTGCAGCTCGTGGAGCATGGTGCCAAGCGTGGCGCTCATGACACCGGCGCCAACCAGCACCACGTCCACCGGTTTATCGGCGGATGGCGGCGGCGACTTGGTGCAGGAGGAAAGGATGAAACAGGAGAACAGGACGACAAGCGTCTTGCTGACAACGGACTTACGCATGATGGCATTACCTGAACGATGATCGCGATGCTGCCATCGCCATCATCCGATTGAAAAAAATCTTCAATGGTTCCTTGCGAAATATTTCCGGCGGGCCGGGCGGGCCGGACAAAAAAATTCCGTAAGGAGCGTGCGGCCACGAAGGTCGGGGCACGCGACGCGCAACAGAAGCAGCATCACTGTGCGATACAGGAGCTGGATCAATCTGGCGTGACAGGATCACGCGGCAAACGACGGCGTGCCGGTTCCGGCATGCGGAAGGCACGTGATCGTTCCGGCGTCCATTGAAGAGACAAGGCCCGGTTGGGGCGAACGAATCTTAGGCCGGGAGGGAGAAGGTCACCTATTCGGGATAATACTTAGGTCCTCTATAAGACCTGTTCAACCATGCGGCCCGGCCGCCCGATACGCGCATCGGATTTTCCTCGCATGATTCGCCCGCATATAATGCCGTGCATGCCATCGCAGCCGGTCCTGCATGGCTCATCCATCGATTGCGTTACTACAGATGCTCAAACGAATCCATCACGCCGCCATCATCTGCTCCGACTACGAGCGCTCGAAGCGCTTCTACACGGAGGTGCTGGGCTTGCGCGTCATCGCGGAAAACTACCGCGCGGCACGGCGGTCGTACAAGCTCGACCTGCAACTGGCGGACGGTGCGCAAATCGAGCTGTTCTCGTTTCCGGATGCGCCGCCGCGGCCTTCGTATCCCGAGGCGCGCGGCCTGCGCCACCTGGCCTTCGCGGTCGACGATATCGGGGCCTGCAAGGCGCGCCTGGAAGAGCAAGGCGTCGCTGTCGAACCGGTACGGGTCGACGAGCATACCGGACGGCGCTTCACGTTCTTCGCCGATCCGGACGGCTTGCCGCTCGAACTCTACGAAGATTGAAGCCTCCCGAAGATTGAAGCTGCCCGGGGATAAGCCTAGTCCCGGCCGCAGGTCCTGAAGCCGCAGAAGATATCGTCCCGCTCCGGCATGAAGAAGTTGCGGAACTTCGCCGCGCCGAAGCGCGAAGGCGTCGCGAACGACGCGCCGCGCAGCACCTGGTGCGTGGCGAACCAGGGTTCGGAATACTCGCGGTAGCGGTCCGCGCTGAAGCCGGGATAAGGTTCGAACGGCGACGCGGTCCATTCCCACAACTGCCCCCACCGGAACGCGGGGTGGCCATGCAGCGCCGCGTATTCCCACTCCGCCTCGGTCGGCAGCCGGCGGCCGGCCCAGGCGCAGTAGGCCTGCGCCTCGTAGAGGCTGACGTGCCGCACCGGTTCGTCCGGGTTCAGCGTGGCCGCGCGGCCGAAGCGCACGGTGCGCCAGCCGCCGCCCTCGCGTTCCCAATAGCGCGGCGCGGAACGCTCCTGCCGCATCAGCCACGCGGCGCCGCCCGTGCTCCAGAACTGCCGGTTGTCGTAGCCGCCGTCGGCGATGAAGTCCATGTAGCTGGCGTTGGTCACCAGCCCCGCGTCCATGTGGAACGGCGCCACGTAGACGGGATGGGCGAACTTTTCATTGTCGAACATGAAGCCGGCGGTATCCGCCGCGCAGCCCAGTTGCAGCGTGCCGCCCGGGAAACGGATACCCGCGCCGCCGGCCGGCGCGGGCTCGCCATGCGCCAGGTGCGCGGGCGCCTGCAGGCCGAGTGTCTGCAGCGTGTACAGGTAGGCTTCGCCGTGCATGTCCTCGTGAGCCAGCGCCAGGCGATACGGGTACAGCGCCTCGTCGGTGTTCGGCTCGCGCGACAATTTGTCGAGCACCCGGTCCAGCACTTCATGGCAATACGTCTTCACGCCGCCGGTGCTCGGCAGGTCCAGCGTCCAGCGGCTGCGGTGCGGCACGTTGGCGGAATCGAACCAGTCGTCGCCCTTGGTCAGCAGCGAGGCGAACTGCGCGTCGGCCGGATGGCTCGACAGCGCCTCGCGCAGGATGAACCATTCGGCGAACCAGGCGGTATGGCCAAGCTCCCACAACGGCGGATTGACGATGCGGATCTGCGGCACATTGCGCGGCACGTCCATGCCGGCGGCGGCGAAGCAGTCGAACAGCGCCAGCGTATAATGCCGCGCATCCTGCATGGCCTCGGCCAGCTGCTGCGTACGCGCGGTGCGAAAAGAGGCGGTAATGGAATTCATTGAGGGATTGTAACCAATGGCAGCTTCAAGCAAACGGACGATCTGTATCGTGAGCCCCGGCACGGCGCGCGACAACAATGGCAACTGGCACACGGCCGACCGCTGGGCCCGTTTCCTGCGCGACGACTACGACGTGGTGGTGCAGGAGCGCTGGTCGGCGCGGTGGCCCGCGCCGGACTTGCTGGTCGTGCTTCATGCGCGCCGCTCCGCCCGGTCGCTGGGCGAGTTCCGCGAGTACCACGACGACCGCCCCGCCATCCTGGTGCTGACCGGGACGGACGTGTACCACGACATCCATCGCGACTCCGACGCGGAATGCGCGGTGTTGCTGGCCGATGCGCTCGTGGTGCTGCAGCCGGCGGCGATCGGCGAACTGCCCGACATCGTCCGGCCGAACACCCACGTGATCTACCAATCCGCCGACGCGCTGCCGACGCTGCCGGGGGTGCCCGGCCGCAAGGACATCACGATGGTCGGCCACCTGCGCGAGGTGAAGGATCCGGCCACGTTCATGCGCGCCGCCGCGCTGGTGACGGCGCCCGGCGTCTTCCTGCAGCAGATCGGCGCAGCGCTCGACGCGGACCTCGAACGGCTGGCCGAACGCACGAACGACACCGTGGAGCACTACGCGTGGCAGGGCGGCGCGCCGCGCGAGTACGCCCGCGACGCCATCCGGCGCAGCCACGCGCTGGCCGTCTGCTCGACGATGGAAGGCGGCGCCAACGTGATCGTCGAGGCCATCACCAGCAGCGTGCCCGTGCTGGCCAGCGACATCAGCGGCAACCGCGGCATGCTGGGCGACGATTACGCGGGATTCTTCCCGGTCGGCGACGCGGCCGCCCTGGCCCGCCTCATCGACCGCAGCGTGCAGGACGACGCCTTCATCGCCACGCTGCGTGCCCAGTGCGCCGCCCGCGCCCCGCTGTTCGCGCCCGAAGCGGAGCTGGCAGCATTGCTGCGCCTGGTGGATAATCTGTTTCACTTAATACCTTCAATTGGCAAAAGAACATGACTACCGAACCGATCAAACTTACCTCGTTCTCGCACGGCGGCGGCTGCGGCTGCAAGATCGCGCCCGGCGTGCTGTCCGAGATCCTCAAGAATTCCAGCGGCTTCCCCGTGCCGAAGGAACTGCTGGTGGGTATCGAAACGGCCGACGACGCGGCTGTGTACAAGCTCAATGACGAACAGGCGCTGATCGCCACCACCGACTTCTTCATGCCAATCGTCGACGATCCGTTCGACTTCGGCCGCATCGCCGCCACCAACGCGATTTCCGACGTGTATGCAATGGGCGGCACGCCGATCATGGCGCTGGCGCTGGTCGGCATGCCGATCAACAAGCTGCCGGTGGAAACCATCGGCCGCATCATCAAGGGCGGCGAATCGATCTGCGCCGAAGCGGGCATCCCGATCGCCGGCGGCCACACGATCGATTCCGTGGAACCGATCTACGGCCTGGTGGTCCTGGGCCTGGTGCACCCGTCGAAGATCAAGCGCAATGCCGATGCGAAGGCCGGCGACGTGCTGGTGCTGGGCAAGCCGCTGGGCGTGGGCGTGCTGTCGGCCGCGCTGAAGAAGAACGTGCTGGGCGAGGAAGGCTACGCGGCCATGATCGCCAACACCACGAAGCTGAACAAGCCGGGCAAGGCGCTGTCCGAACTGCCCGGCGTGCATGCGCTGACCGACGTTACCGGCTTCGGCCTGCTGGGCCACCTGCTGGAACTGGCGCGCGGCGCGGGGCTGACCGCGAAGCTGGCGATGTCGCAGATTCCGCTGCTGCCGGGCGTCGAGCAGCTTGCGCACGACGGCTACTTCACCGGTGCCTCCGGCCGCAACTGGGAAGGCTACGGCAAGGACGTGACCCTGTCGCCGAACATCACGCCGGCCCAGCACACGCTGCTGACCGACCCGCAAACCTCGGGCGGGCTGCTGGTGTCGTGCGATCCGTCGGCCGTCGACGCCGTGCTGGCCATCTTCCGCGGCAACGGCTTCGAAGCCGCCGCCGTCATCGGTGAAATGGCGGCCGGCGACCCGCGGGTGCAAGTCGCCGCCTGAGGGCCGGCGTCGGACAGCGGCTCCGAGAGCGGTGGCCTAGCAGGAGCATCGCTCAGCGCCTGCGCTCCAGCTCTAAGCCCACCCCAAGTGCAAATTCCGGGGTCAGAAGGGAGTGCTGGCAGGCATGCCAGCACCGTTGCGCAGGCGCGAAGCATGCTTCGCGAAACCCCTGCTTCACCCCGTCGGTCTGACCCCGGCCTTTCGCCGTTGGGGTGAATGCATGCGCTTTCAATGTGTCAGGAAACGCTTAACTCAATGGCATCAGACCTGTCACCTGTTTTCGCGCTGGTCCCGATACCACATTCGCGGGCGAATTGTCTTGACAATAGCAAACATGTTCTCTTACATTGATGCCATGTTCACGCATCCGCAACTATCCGCTTTCCTGCTATCGCTTGCCAGCCTACCGCTGGCAACGCGCCTACTAGCACGCGCCTGATCGTTTCACCCACTGTGCGCGCTGCACAACCGCTGTACCTCCCAAGCCGGCCATAAGCCGCAAAGTCTCACAGCCAGGAAAGATGCACCGATGCCCGCCATCCATTGCCTTACCGCCGCATTCGTCGCACGCGCGCAGTCGCCGACGCCGCCGCTGTCGGCCTCGCTATCGCTAGCGACCGGTTGCCTGGTCTAGCGCCCCGTGGCCCACCAGGCAGCCCTCCGCCACATGCATGCGACCGACGTAACAAGCCACCGATCTAACGCTACCGACAGCGCCGGTCCGCCCGACAAAATTCGAGAACCCAGGAGTACACCATGATGTTGCAGAACCCTGCCGCGAAATACCGCGCCTTCCCGCCCGTCCAACTGGCCGACCGCACCTGGCCGAACAAGACCATCGCCACCCCGCCGATCTGGATGAGCACCGACCTGCGCGACGGTAACCAGGCGCTGATCGAGCCGATGAGCGTGGAAAAGAAGCTGCGCTTCTTCGACCTGCTGATCAAGACGGGCCTGAAGGAAATCGAAGTGGGCTTCCCCTCGGCATCGCAGACGGATTTCGACTTCGTGCGCAAGCTGATCGACGAGAACCGCATCCCGGACGACGTGACCATCATCGTGCTGACCCAGTCGCGCGACGAACTGATCCGCCGCACCGTGCAGGCCGCGGCCGGCGCGAAGAACGCCATCGTCCACCTGTATAACTCGGTGGCGCCGGTGTTCCGCAAAGTCGTGTTCAACATGTCGCGCGAAGAGATCGTGAACATCGCCACCACCGGCACCACGCTGGTGAAGGAATTGCTGGCCAACCACCCGGAAACCAACTGGACGTTCGAATACACGCCGGAATCGTTCTCGACGACCGAACTGGACTTCTCCAAGCAGATCGTCGACGCGGTGACCGCCATCTGGCAGCCCACGCCGGAAAAGAAGATGATCGTCAACCTGCCGACGACGGTCGAATGCAGCATGCCGAACGTGTATGCCGACCAGATCGAATGGATGTGCCGGAACATCGAGCGCCGCGACGCCGTCATCATCAGCGTCCACCCGCACAATGACCGCGGCACCGCCGTCGCTTCCGCCGAACTGGCCGTGCTGGCCGGCGCCGAGCGCGTCGAAGGCTGCCTGTTCGGCAACGGCGAACGCACCGGCAACGTCGACCTGGTCACGCTGGCACTGAACCTGTATACCCAGGGCGTGCACCCGGGCCTGGACTTCTCGGACATCGATTCGGTGCGCAAGGTCGTCGAGGAATGCAACCAGCTGCCGGTGCACCCGCGCCACCCGTACGTGGGCGACCTGGTGTTCACCGCGTTCTCCGGTTCGCACCAGGACGCGATCAAGAAAGGTTTTGCAAAACAGCAGCCGGGCGCGGAATGGGAAATCCCCTACCTGCCGATCGACCCGCAAGACCTGGGCCGCAGCTACGACGCGGTGATCCGCGTGAACAGCCAGTCCGGCAAGGGCGGCATGAGCTACCTGCTGGAACAGGATTACGGCCTGGTGCTGCCGCGCCGCCTGCAGATCGAATTCTCGCGCGCCGTGCAGGCCGTGGCCGACCAGACAGGCCTGGAAATCACCTCCGACGGCATCCACGAGATCTTCGAACGCGAGTACCTGGCGCAAACCTCGCCGTATGCCTACGTGTCGCACAAGATGGTGGAAGACAGCAGCGCCGATGAATCGGTGCAGATCGACATCGGCCTGCTGCACCGCGGCGGCTCGCTGGCCCTGCAGGGTGGCGGCAACGGCCCGATCGACGCGTTCGTCGACGCGCTGGGCCTGGACATCAAGCTGATGGACTACCACGAGCACGCGATCGGCCACGGCGCCAACGCCAAGGCGGCCTGCTATGTCGAACTGCGCCTCGACAACGGCCCCACCCTGTTCGGTGCCGGCATCGACAGCAATATCGTCACGGCGTCGTTCAAGGCCGTGCTGTCGGCGGTGAACCGCCAGCTGCGGCAGAAGGAAGAAGTGCCGGCGGCGGCGAGCGACGCCGCGGCTTGATCAGCTGACCGGGCCGTTACCCCAACGGCGTAACCCTGGGGTCAGGAGGGAGTCCTGGCATGCATGCCAGGACCGTTACGCAGGCGCGATGCATGCTTCGCGAAACCCCTGCTTCACCCCGGCGGGTCTGACCCCTGCTTCTGGTCTTGGAGTGCGCATACAAGTCACCTGGCCAGCCGGATCCCCGTAAACTGCCACCTCGCCCCCGCAGGGAAGAAATTCCGGTAGCTGGCCCGCGCATGCCCGGCCGGCGTGGCGCACGACGAGCCGCGCAGCACATACTGGTTCACCATGAACTTGCCGTTGTACTCGCCGATCGCCCCTGCGGCGGGCTTGAAGCCGGGGTATGGCGCGTAGCTGCTGCTGGTCCACTGCCAGCAATGGTCGAACATGTCGCGCAATACGCCCGATCCGCCCGCGCCGCCCGGATGCGGCAGCGCGGGCGGCACCCCCGGTGCCGCGCCGGACTGCCGCGCCGCATGTTCCCACTCGGCCTCGGTCGGCAGGCGCGCGCCGGCCCAGTGGGCATAGGCATCCTCCACGAACAGCGAGATGTGCGCCGGCGGCCGTTCCGGGTCCAGCGGCTGCAAACCCATCAGCGTGAATTCGCACCACCTGCCCTCGTCGTCCTTGTGCCAGTACAGCGGCTTGTCCAGGCCCTGGCTGCCAACCCAGTCCCAGCCTTCGGCCAGCCACAGGCCCGCATCGCGGTAGCCGCCGGCCTCGATGAAGGCCAGGTATTCACCGTTCGTCACGAGCCGCGAGGCCAGTTCGAACGGCTCCACGAACTGGCGGTGGCGCGGCAGTTCGTTGTCGAAGCAGAAGCCGTCGCCATCGTAGCCGACTTCCGTCACGCCGCCGTCGAACGCCAGCCAGGCCGCCTCGCCCGCCGGCGCGGCGGCCGGCAAGGGCTGCGCCAGGTATTCCGGGTACAGGCCGTTCTGCGCCAGCAGGTGCTTCACGTCCGTCAGCATCAGTTCCTGGTGCTGCTGCTCGTGCTGCAGGCCCAGTACCAGCAGCCCGGCGAGCCGCGAACGGCCGGCGGCATCGAGGCCGCCGCCGATCAGCGCGGCGATGCGGGCGTCGACATCGGCCCGGTAGGCGCGCACCTGCGCCATCGGCGGGCGCGTCAGCAAGCCGCGCTGCGGGCGCGGATGCTTCTGGCCCACGCCGTTGTAATAGGAATTGAACAGCACGCGGAACGCCGGGTGGAACGGCTGGAAACCCGGTTCCAGCGCTTCGAGGATGAAGGTCTCGAAGAACCAGGTGGTGTGCGCCAGGTGCCACTTGATCGGACTGGCGTCCGGCATCGACTGGGCGCCGCAATCCTCGTCGGACAGCGGCGCCGCCAGCGCCAGCGAATGTTCGCGCACGGCGCGGTAGCGGGCCGTCCACACGGCCGGGTCGTTCAGCTGCATGGTCAGGCCTCCGCGGCGCGCGCGTGCATCACGGCGAACCAGCCGGCGTCGTCGGTCCATACCGCGTCGGCCGTGAAGCCGGCTTGCGCCAGCAACGCGGCGAAGCTGTCCGGCGTGTACTTGTAGCTGTCCTCGGTGTGGATGCGCTCGCCCCGTGCGAAGCGGCGCTCGCCGCCGGGCCAGTGCACGGTCAGCGCGGTGCGCGCCTCCAGGTGCATTTCGATGCGGCTTTCCTCGGCGTTGAAGAAGGCCACGTGCCGCCACTGGCGCACGTCGAAATCGGCGCCGGTCAGGTGGTTCACGTGGCGCAGCATGTTCAGGTTGAAGGCGGCCGTCACGCCGATCGCGTCGTCGTAGGCGGCATCGAGCACGGCGGCATCCTTGGCCAGGTCCACGCCGATCAGCAGGCCGCCATCGCCACGGGTATTCTCGCGCACGCGGCGCAGGAAGGCGATGGCTTCGTGCGGCGCGAAATTGCCGATCGACGAACCGGGATAGAAGAACACGCGCCGCTCGGCACGGACCGCCGCCGGCAGCGCGAACGGGCCCGACAGGTCGAGCGCCAGCGCCGTCATCGCGATCGACGGGAAGCGCTGCTGCAGGCGGCTGACCGCCTCGTTGAGGAAATCGCGCGAGATATCGATCGGCACGTACTGTTGCGGCTGCAGCAAGGGAAACAGGCTGGCCGCCTTGGCGCAATTGCCCGCGCCCAGGTCGATCAGCGTGCTGCCGGTGCCGATGCGGCGCGCGATGTCGGCGCCATGCGCGGCGAAGATCGCCGCTTCGGTACGTGTGGGATAATACTCGGGCAGTTCGCAAATGGCTTCGAACAGGCGCGATCCGAGGCTGTCGTACAGGTACTTCGGCGAAGTGCGCGCCTGCGGGGCAAGCAGCCCGGCCTGGATTTCGGCGATCGTGGCACGGTCGCCATGCGGCCCGTCCTGGTCTCCGGACGAGTCGATCGGCAACGCGCGCAGCGCGGCGGCGGTTCTGGTCATTGGCATGGCGCTCTTCCTGTTCTTTTCGGTAGTGTTCTTGTCGGTCGTGCTGTTCAGTCGTGCTTTTCGGCTGTGCTTTCGGCTTGTTCCGGCCGGCTGTTACACACTGTCGGGGCGGCAAGGGCAGTTTTGCTATGATACTCAATTACAAAAAGCAGAGCGTCCCGGTCGGGCAGCCCCTGGCCAGCCGCATTGAATAACATAATTATTTCCTGATCATGAAACCAACCTTCAAACGTGCGCTCGGCGCACTGGCCCTCGGCACCCTGCTCTCCCTGTCCGCGCACGCCCAGCAGGTGCTGCGCGTCTCGGCCATTCCCGATGAAGCGCCGACCGAGCTGCAGCGCAAGTTCAAGCCGCTGGGCGAGTACCTGTCCAAGAAAACCGGCCTGAAGGTCGAGTTTACGCCGGTGACGGACTATGCCGCCTCGGTGGAAGGCCTGGTCAACAACAAGCTCGACATGGTCTGGTTCGGCGGCTTCACGTTCGTGCAGGCCAAGGACCGCAGCAAGGGCCAGGTGGTGCCCCTGGTGCAGCGCGTGGAAGATGAAAAATTCCGCTCCGTGTTCATCACCACCTCGCCCGCCATCACCAGGCTGGCCGACCTGAAGGGCAAGACGCTGTCGTTCGGTTCCGAATCGTCGACGTCCGGCCACCTGATGCCCCGCTCCTTCCTGCTGGCCGCGCAGGTCGATCCGGACAGCGACCTGAAGCGCATTGCCTTCTCCGGCGCGCACGACGCCACCGTGGCCGCGGTCGCCGGGGGCAAGGTCGATGCGGGCGCGCTGAACATCTCGGTCTGGGAAAAGCTGGTGAGCGAGAAGAAGGTCGATCCCGCCAAGGTGCGCGTGTTCTACACCACGCCCACCTACTATGACTACAACTGGACCGTGCGTGCCGACATGCCGGCCGACCTGAAGAAGAAGATCGCGGATGCCTTCCTGGCGCTCGATCCCGCCACGCCGGAAGGCAAGGAAATCCTGGCACTGCAGCGCGCCACGAAATTCATTCCCACCAAGGCTGAAAACTACGTGGCCATCGAAGCAGCGGCAAAGAACGCCGGCCTGCTGAAGAAGTAATGGGCGATAGCGTGACGGGCACCACCGTGTCCGCCGGCACGCCGGTGTACCGGCTCGACAGGCTGTCCGCCCGCCATGCGGGCGGCACGCGCGCCCATGCGCTGCAGGACATCACGCTGTCCGTGCAGCCCGGCGAGCAGCTGGCATTGATCGGCCCTTCCGGCGCCGGCAAGACCACGCTGCTGGCCACGCTGTCGGTGGGCCACATGCCGGACAGCGGCAGCTTCGAGGCGTTCGGCGTCCAGCCATGGCTGCTGTCCGACCGCCAGCGGCACCAGCTGCGCGCCCGGCTGTTCCTGGCGCCGCAAACGCCGCCGCTGCCGCCGCGCCAGCGCGTGGTCACCGCCGTCCTGGCCGCGCGGCTGCCGCAGTGGAACCTGTGGCAGGCGCTGGTCTCGCTGGTCAGGCCGTCCGACCCCGAGGCGGCATGGCGCGCCCTGTCCCGCTTCAACCTGGGCGACAAGCTGTATGCGCGCGTCGACCGCCTGTCCGGCGGCGAGCGGCAGCGCTGCGGCCTGGCGCGGCTGCTGCTGTCGTCGGCGCAGGCCTTGCTGGTCGACGAACCCCTGTCGGCGCTCGACCCGGCCCTGTCGCAACTCACCCTGGCCACGCTGCAGCAGGAAGCGGCGGCGCGCAATGCCGCCCTCGTGTGCAGCCTGCACCAGGTCGACCTGGCGCTGGCGCATTTCCCCCGCATCGTGGCATTGAAGGAAGGCCGCATCGTGTTCGACCTGCCGCGCGACCAGGTCACCCAGGCCATGATCGACGAGCTCTACCTGAACGAACAACCGCCCGCCAACACGCCCCATCCGGACGACCTGCCGGCGAAACTCGCCGTGGGCGCCTGCCTGTAGCCCCGGTCTCCCGCCGCCGTACGCCATCCAATGCAGAGCATTCCCGCCGCTTCCTATGCCGAGCGCCACCCCGATCCCGCGTGGCGCGGCCGTGTCACGTACACCATCGTCGCACTGCTGATCCTGTGGCCGATGCTGGTGGCCAGCGAATTCAAGCCGGCCATCCTGTTCGAAGGCGACAGCCTGGCCGCCACGCTGCGCTTCCTCGCCGATTTCCTGCCGCCGGCGCACTCGCCCGAATTCCTGTGGCTGCTTTTGCGCGAAACCTGGCAGACGGTGGCCATCGCTACGGCCGGCCTCACGCTGGCCCTGCTGGGCGCCATTCCCGCCACGCTGCTGATCACCGAGCGGCTGTCGATTTCACGCCTGGGCACCGGCCGCATGGCGCCGCTGTCGCGCGCCGTGCGGCAAGCCGTGCGCTGGCTGCTGGTGCTGCTGCGCAGCGTGCCGGAACTGGTGTGGGCGCTGCTGTTCGTGCGCATCATCGGCCTCGGCCCCACCGCCGGCGTGCTGGCCATCGCCCTCACCTATTGCGGCATGCTGGGCAAGGTATATGCCGAGATCCTCGAATCGTCCGAGCGGCATGCCAGCGACACGCTGCTGGCCAATGGCGGATCGCGCATGGCGGCGCTGCTGTACGGCGCCCTGCCGGAATCGGCGTCCGAACTGGTGTCGTATACCGTGTACCGCTGGGAATGCGCGATCCGCGGCTCGGTCGTGATGGGCTTCGTCGGCGCCGGCGGCCTTGGCCAGCGCATGGATGAATCGATGAAGATGCTGGCCGGCGGCGAAGTGTCGGCGATGCTGCTGGTGTTCGTGCTGCTCGTCGCCTGCGCCGACCTGGTCTCGAAACAGCTGCGCAGCCGCCTCGGATGAACCGGCCATGACGACTCCCCGCATGCCTTCCCGTCCGCCGCGCCGCTGGTCCGGTGCCGTCATGGCGCTGCTGCTGGCCGCGCTGGTGGTCGCCAGCTTCGCCAGCCTGCCGCTGCAGTTCGCCGCCTTTTTCACGGCCGAGGCGGTATCGAGCGTGGCCGAATTCATCGCCGGCTTCGCGCCGCCCGAAACGGGCAGCGGCTTCCTGGCGAAGACGGCGGTCGCCACCGCCGAAACGCTGGCGATGTCCGCCGTCGGCACGCTGCTGGCCGTGGTGGCCGGGGTGCTGCTGGCGATTCCCGCCGCCGGGCGCTTCGGCCGCCCATTGCGGGGCGCGGTGCGCGCGGTGCTGAACGTGCTGCGCTCGATTCCCGAACTGGTGTGGGCCTCGGTGCTGCTCATCGCCGCGGGCCTGGGGCCGTTCCCCGGCGCCCTGGCGCTGGGCGCGCACACGGCCGGCGTGCTGGGCCGGCTGTTCGCCGACGCCCTGGAAAACGCCACCCCGCTGCCCGAGCAAAGCCTGCGGACCAACGGCGCCACGCCGATGGCGGCGTTCCTCTATGCCACGCTGCCGCAGACCCTGCCGCAAATGCTGTCCTACACGCTGTACCGCTGGGAAAACAATATCCGCGCCGCCGCCATCCTCGGAGTGGTCGGCGCGGGCGGCCTGGGCCAGATGCTGAAATACCACCTGTCGCTGTTCCAGATGCAGAAGGCCGCCACGGTGATCCTGGCGATGCTGCTGCTGGTGGCGCTGGTGGACGGCGCCAGCTTCTGGCTGCGCCGCATCCTGACCAGGTAATCGGCCGGGCCAGTGGCCGGCTGATTGGCCAAACAAGCTTTCAACATCTTCGATGACGGGACAACATGCTGGAATTGCGCGAGCTGAGCAAATCGTACGGGGGCAACCGCCCGGTGCTGTCGAAACTGTCCTACCGCTTCCAGGCCGGCGAGTTCGTGGCGATCATGGGCGATTCGGGGGTCGGCAAATCGACATTGCTGAACCTGATCGCCGGGCTCGACCATCCCGATCCCGGCGCTGCGGCGCCGATCCTCGTCGACGGCATCGCCATGGCCTCGCTCGACGACGACGCCGCCACGCGCCTGCGCCGCCAGCGCATGGGCTTCATCTTCCAGGCCTTCCACGTCCTGCCCCACCTGACATTGTTGCAGAACGTGGCGCTGCCGCTGTTACTCAACGGCATGCCGCAAGGGCGCGCCGCCGAGATGCTGGCCGCCGTCGGCCTGGCGGGCCGCGAGCATGGTTATCCGCATGAATTGTCCGGTGGCGAAATGCAGCGGGTGGCGATCGCCCGCGCGCTCGTGCACCGCCCCGCGCTCGTGCTGGCCGACGAGCCCACCGGCAACCTCGACCCCGACACCGCGCATGCGGTGCTGGCTGTGCTGCGCACCGAGATCCGCGCCAGCGGCGCCTGCACGATCATGGTCACCCACTCCGAAGCGGCTGCGGCCATGGCCGATCGCACGCTGATCCTGACGCGCGCCGGCCTGCACGACGCGGCGAGTCCGCCAGGCAACTGATCGCGGCAGCACGGCACGGCTTGCATGCCACGCTCCCCACCTGGCATGGGGCCCGTTTCGCTCGCCCGAACCAAGCGCTTGACTTCCCGCTTGACTTTCAAGCTCACGCCACTACCTAGTGAACCGGTAGTGTCAAGCCGTTTAGTCATTAACACGTCATATTTTTTGTATAGCACGCGCGCTTTTTTTCGCAACCGTAGTATGATTTAGATAACTTGCTTGGTTATTAATATATTTAGACCTCCAACAAGCCGCCACGCCTTTTCACGCAATTCATACTGAGGGAGGAGCAAATGAGCGTAAGGCAAAAGAAAATGGAACTCATCGAAGCAATGAACCGGGCGCGGGCGCTGGAACCTTCCAGCTTCGTGCCGAACAAGTTGCTGGATACGCTGATCGAACGGATGAACCTCAAGAACGACGCCGAGTTGTGCCGGGTGCTCGAGGTGCAGCCGCCGATCATCAGCAAGATCCGGCATCGCAAGCTGGCCGTTGGTGCCACGATCCTGTTGCGCATGCACGAGAAATCCGAACTGAGCATCAGGGAACTCAAAGAACTCACCAATGCGTCCGTGCACTGACGGTGCAATGCCTGGCGCCGGCATCGCTTTCCCGGCGCCCTTCTTCTTCCTTCCGCAGTAACTCCCCGCTGTATCCTGTGCTCCGGCTTGATTCTCCGGCCTGATTCTCCGGCTTGATTCTCCGGCCCCGCTTCCCGTCACGCTTCCCGAATAAACTGCATGCCCGACTTCTCACCTTCGGGAGAAGCCGCCCTCTGCTGTCCGCCCTAGACTGGTGCATGGCATGCCTGCCACCTCTGGAGGAAAGCGATGACCGAGCCGTTACGCCTGCGTTTCCATCGTCCACAGTGCGCGGCCGCCGCGCTGGTTTTGACGCTGTCCATCCCCCTGCTGCTCATCGGTTGCGACCGGGCCGGCGGCCAGCCCGCCGCTGCCGCCGCCCCGCCGCCGTCGCCGGTTTCGGCCGCCGTCGTGGTGGAACGGGACATCGTCGAGACACAGGAATTTTCCGGCCGCCTCGAAGCGGTCGAACGGGTCGAGATCCGCCCGCGCGTGCCCGGCTACATCACCGCCGTGCAATTCACGCCCGGCACCATGGTGAAGAAGGGCCAGGCGCTGTTCACCATCGACGCGCGGCCCTACCAGGCCGAACTCGGTCGGGCCGAGGCCAACGCGAGTTCAGCCCGCGCCCGCGCCGAACTGGCCAAGGTGGAACTGGCGCGTGCCGAACGGCTGCTGGCCGACCGCGCCATCGCGGCCCGCGAATTCGACGAGCGCGCCGCGTCGCAAAAGGACCTGGAGGCAGCCGCCCGCTCGGCGCGGGCCGAGGTCGAGACGGCACGCCTGAACGTGGCCTACACGCGCGTGACGGCGCCGATCGACGGCCGGGTCAGCAAGGCTGAGATTACCGTCGGCAACCTGGTCGACCAGAGCGCCGTGCTCACCTCCGTCGTTTCCACCGACCGCATCTACGCCAGCTTCGACGGCGACGAGGATACCTACCTGCGCGTGCGTTCGCGGACCGGGCAGGGCCGGCAGGCGCCGGTGGCCGTGCGGATCGGCCTGGCCAACGAAACCGGCTTTCCGCACGAAGGCAAGCTGGAATTCGTCGACAACCGCCTCGATCCGGCCACCGGCAGCGTGCGCATGCGCGCCACCTTCGCCAACGAGGATGGCACGCTGGTGCCCGGACTGTTCGCGCGCGTGCAGATCGCCGGCGGCAACCATGGCGAGGGCGGCGGCGCCGCGCGGGCGCTGCTGATCCACGACCGCGCCGTGAACACGGACCAGGACCGCAAGTTCGTCTACGTCGTGAAGAACGGCAAGGCCGAGTACCGGCCGGTGGTGCTGGGCCCTGCGGCGGACGGCTTGCGCGTGGTGCGCAAGGGCCTGGCGCCCGGCGAGCAGATCGTGGTGGGCGGCCTGCAGCGGGTGCGGCCAGGCGCGCCCGTGCAGGCCAAGCTGGTACCGATGGATACCGATCCCGATGCGCCGGCGCGCGCGGGCAGCGACACGGCGGCACAGGCGAAAGCGAGCTGACCATGAACTTTCCCCGCTTCTTCGTCGACAAGCCGATCTTCGCGGCCGTGCTGTCGATCCTGATCTTCGTGGCCGGCCTCATGTCCATCGTCTCGCTGCCCATTTCCGAGTACCCGGAAGTGGTGCCGCCTTCGGTAGTGGTGCGCGCCCAGTATCCCGGCGCGAACCCGAAGGTGATCGCCGAAACGGTGGCCGCGCCGCTGGAAGAGCAGATCAACGGCGTCGAGCACATGCTGTACATGGACTCCAAGGGCACCTCCGATGGCGCGCTGGCGCTGACCGTCACGTTCAAGGTGGGTACCAATGTCGAGCAGGCCGAAACCCAGGTGCAGAATCGCGTGCAGCGCGCCCTGCCCCGCCTGCCCGAGGAAGTGCGGCAGATCGGCGTGACGACGGCCAAGTCGTCGCCCAACCTGACGCTGGTGGCCCACCTGGTGTCGCCGAAGGGCCGCTACGACGACGTCTACCTGCGCAACTACGCGGTGCTGAACGTGAAGGACCAGCTGTCGCGCATCCCCGGCATGGGCGAGGTGATCCTGTTCGGCGCCGGCGACTACGCGATGCGCGTATGGATCGACCCGCAGAAGCTGGCCGCGCGGAGCATGACCGCGGCCGACGTGACGGACGCGATCCGCGAGCAGAACGTGCAGGTGGCGGCCGGCGTGGTGGGCGCCTCGCCCACCAAGGGTTCGCAGTTCCAGCTCACCGTCAACACGACCGGGCGCCTGAAGACGGTCGACGAATTCGGCGCCATCATCGTGCGCACCGGCGACGACGGCGCCGTCACGCTGCTGCGCGACGTGGCCCGCATCGAACTGGGCTCGAACTCGTATTCGCTGCGCTCGCTGCTGAACAACAAGTCGGCGGCCGCGATCGGCATCTTCGAGGCGCCCGGCGCGAATGCGCTGCAGCTTTCCGAGGACGTGCGCGCCACGCTGAAACGGCTGGAAGCGGACTTCCCCGAGGACGTGGAATGGCAGGTCGTCTACGACCCCACGCAGTTCGTGCGCGAATCGATCCGCGCCGTCATCCATACGCTGCTCGAAGCGGTGGCGCTGGTGGTGCTGGTGGTGATCGTGTTCCTGCAGACGTGGCGCGCCTCGATCATCCCGCTGCTGGCGGTGCCCGTATCGATCGTGGGCACCTTCGCCGTGATGCTGCTGTTCGGCTTTTCGATCAACACGCTGTCGCTGTTCGGCCTCGTGCTGGCCATCGGCATCGTGGTCGACGACGCCATCGTGGTGGTCGAAAACGTCGAGCGCAACATCGCCGCCGGGCTGACGCCGCACGATGCGACGATCCAGGCGATGAAGGAAGTGTCCGGCCCGATCATCGCGATCGCCCTGGTGCTGTGCGCCGTGTTCGTGCCGATCGCCTTCGTGGCGGGGCTGACGGGCCAATTCTACCGCCAGTTCGCGCTGACCATCGCGATCTCCACCGTGATCTCGGCACTGTGTTCGCTGACGCTGGCGCCGGCCTTGTCGGCAGCCTTGCTGCGCGCGCACGATGCGCCGAAGGATCGCCTGACGCGCGCGATGGACAAGGTACTGGGGCCGTTCTTCGGCTGGTTCAACCGTTTCTTCGGCCGCGCCTCCGCCTCCTACGGCCGCGGCGTGCAGGGCGTGATGGCGCGCAAGAGCCTGGGCATCGGCGTCTACCTGGTGCTGACCGTGGCCGCCGTGTTCGTGTTCCGCGCCGTGCCGGCCGGCTTCGTGCCGCAGCAGGACAAGCAGTACCTGGTCGGCTTCGCGCAATTGCCCGACGCGGCCACGCTGGACCGCACCGACGCGGTGATCCGCCGCATGTCGGCGATCGCCAAGGATGTACCGGGCGTGATGGACTCGGTGGCCTTTCCGGGCCTGTCGATCAACGGCTTCATCAACGCGCCGAACACGGGCATCGTGTTCATCGGCCTGAAGCCGTTCGACCAGCGAACCTCGGGCGACCTGTCGGGCGACGCCATCGCGGCCGAGGTCAACAAGCGGCTGGGGGCGATCGAGGATGCCTTCATCATGGTCTTCCCGCCGCCGCCCGTGAACGGCCTGGGCTCCATCGGCGGCTTCAAGATGATGGTCGAGGACCGCGGCAATCTCGGCTACGACGCGCTGTACGGCGCGGTGCAGGCGCTGCAGGCCAAGGCGTGGCAGAACCCGCAGCTGGCCGGCGTGTTCTCCAGCTACCAGATCAACGTGCCGCAACTGTTCGCCGATGTCGACCGCACGCGCGCCAAGCAGCTCGGCGTGCCGCTGCAATCGGTGTACCAGGCCTTGCAGATCAACCTCGGCTCGCTGTACGTGAACGACTTCAACCAGTTCGGCCGCACCTACCAGGTGGTGGTGCAGGCCGATGCGCCATTCCGCTCGCAGCGCGAGCAGATCGCCCAGCTGAAGGTGCGCAGCGACAAGGGCGAGATGATTCCGCTGTCGTCGCTGATGCGCCTCAGCGACACGTACGGGCCGGACATGGTGAACCGCTACAACGCCTACCTGGCGGCCGACATCAGCGGCGGCCCGGCGCCCGGCGTGTCGTCGGGCCAGGCGCAGGAAGCCATGACGGCCCTGGCGCGCGACACGTTGCCCAAGGGGATCACGTATGAATGGACCGAACTGACGTACCAGGAAATTTTGTCCGGGAACACGATGGTGTTCGTCTTCCCGCTGTGCGTGCTGCTGGTCTTCCTCGTGCTGGCCGCGCAGTATGAAAGCTGGACCCTGCCGCTGGCCGTGATCCTGATCGTGCCGATGTCGATCCTGTGCGCGCTGGTCGGCGTGAAGCTCACCGGCGGCGACAACAATGTGTTCACGCAGATCGCCCTGTTCGTGCTGGTCGGGCTGGCGTCGAAGAACGCGATCCTGATCGTGGAATTTGCCCGCGAGCTGGAAGACCATGGCCGCAGCGTGGTACAGGCCGCGCTGGAAGCCTGCCGGCTGCGGCTGCGGCCGATCCTGATGACGTCGATCGCCTTCATCATGGGCGTGCTGCCGCTGGTGTTTTCCAGCGGCGCCGGCGCCGAGATGCGGCACGCCATGGGCGTCGCCGTGTTCGCCGGCATGCTGGGGGTGACCTTCTTCGGCCTGTTCCTCACGCCGCTGTTCTACGTGCTGCTGCGCACCTTCGCGCTGCGCATCTCCGGCAGCGCGCCGCACAAGCGGCACCATGCGGACACGGGGCTGGGTGGGGTCGTGAAGTAACGCTGGATGTCGCGGGGGCAGAACACCGCATATTGAAAGCGCATGCATTCACCTCAACGGCGAAGGGGTCAGGAAGGAATGCTGGCCTGCATGCCAGCACCGTTCCGCAGGCGCGAAGCATGCTTCGCGAAACCCCTGCTTCACCCCGGCGGGGCGTAGCCGGGGTTTCAAGGAGCATCGCTCCTTGCCGGCGTAGCGGTACTGGCCTGCAGGCTAGGACTCCTCCCTGACCCCGGAATTTGCACTTGGGGTGGCTTATCCAGGCGGCGTCAGGGACCATTACCCCACGCCAGTACGCCACTGCCGCCGGCCGAACAGCGCGATCACGCCGCGATCGCCATCTCCACCGTCCCATCCACCCCGTAGTGCTTCGCATACCGCGAGTCCAGGTTCGCCAGCGGCATCAGCAGGAACAGGTCGGCGCTGTCGAAGTCGGGGTCCCAGGCCGGATCGCCGCAGACCCAGGCGCCCGAGCGCATGTAGCCTTTCAGCAGCGGCGGCAGGATGGCGCTGGCGGCGGGTTCGATCCGGCTGTGCGGGAATGGCAGGTGCGGCGTGACGCGGTATTCGGCGGGACCCATGCGCGTTTCGCGCAGTTCGCGGAACACGGCGACGGCGTTATGGCCGCCGTCGGCCAGGCTGATGCTGGCGCAGCCGGCCAGGTAGTCGCAGCCATGCCGGTGCATGTACTCGGCCAGCGCAGCCCACAGCAGCATGATGACGCTGCCGCCGCGATAGCTGGGGTGGATGCAGGCGCGTCCGGCTTCGATGATGCGGCTGCGCAGCGGGTTCAGGCGGCCCATGTCGAACTCGCCCTCGGAATAAAGCCGGCCCAGCCGGCGCGCGCCGGCCGGCGCCAGCACGCGATAGGTACCCACCACTTCCTGCGTGATGGCGTCGCGCACCAGCAGGTGGTCGCAGTGTTCGTCGAACTCGTCGCAATCGAGGCCGTCCGGCCGCGCCAGCGCCGCCAGGTCCATGCCTTCGATGAAGACGCGGTAGCGCAGGCGCTGCGCCTCGCGCAATTCCTCGGGGCTGGCGGCGATGCTCGTGATGAGGCGGGGGCGCGGGGCGCGCGCGCCGGTGGCGATGGTCGTCTGCTGCATGCTTCGTCCTCTCGGTGAAGTGGAGACGAAGCACAGCGTAGCGATGGATTACTTCAACAACATGACAGCGGCGTGTCGGTTCGGTGACCGTGGCGCCGGCGCATCAGCTTCCAGGCTGGAAGCCAGTGCGCCGGCCGCCCCGCCGGCGCGGCCGGGTTTCTCCGGGCCGTCAGTCCTTCTTCGGGCGGCCCGTCTTCAGTTGCGGCAGCGAGGCGAGCACGCTCTGCAGCGTGGCCATGTCGATCTGGCTGATCAGCGCCACGCCGATACGCAGCAGTTCGCTTTTCTTGATCTCGAAGCCGGCTTTCAGGCACGCCTTCTTCACGTCGCCGAGCACCGCGTATTCCGCTTCCGGCATCGTGAAGCTGTCGCGCACCAGGCGTTCCTTGCGCGGCGCCGCGGCCTTCTCGGCCGGCTTGGCCACGGCCTTCGCTGCCTTGGCCGGCTTGGCGGCCGCCTTGGTGGCCTTGGCCGGTTTTGCTTCGGCCGCCGCCGGTGCCGCCTTCACGGCCTTCTGCGGTGCCTGGGCCGGCGCTGCCTTGGCCTTGGCGGGCTTGGCGGCGGCCGGCTTGGCGGGCACTTCCGCTTCCGCCTTGGCTACCGGCTTTGCGGCCGGCTTGGCATCCGGCGCGGCCGCTGGCTTGGCCGCTTTCGGCTTGGCGGGAACGGCCGCTTCCGCCTTCGGCGCGGCTTTCGGCGCTTTCGCCTTGGCCGGTGCGGCAGGCTGCGACTCGATAACGGAGGCGTCCTTCACGGCGGCTTCCTTCACGGCGCCCTTGCGCGCCGCCGGCCGGGTGGCCGGCTTGTCGGCGGCCGCGGGTGCGGCGGGCTTGGTGGCGGTATCGGCGGAAGTCTTGATCACGTCGGTCTTGGCATTCATGGATGCTCCTGGAAAAGTTGAACTATATAAATAATATATACTATTTTCAGGGAAAGAGCACCTGCCCCTTCATTTCTTGTGGAATCTCAAGTTACCCGCTTGCACTCCCGTCGGTACTCGCGGGGCGCCGGGCCAGCAGGGCCTCGAGTTCCGCGTTGCGGCTCGCCAGTTCGCGGCGCGCCGCGCGCAACGCCAGGTGGGTGGCGACGCGCGCGAACAGGATGGGCGGGCTGATCGGCCTCGTGATGTAGTCGACGGCGCCCGCCCCCAGGCCGCGCGCCTCGTCTTCCGGCTGGCTCTTCGCCGTCAGCAGGATCACCGGCACGTCGGCGCTGCGCGGGTCCCGCACGATGCGCCGGCACGCTTCATGGCCATCCATGTCCGGCATCATCACATCCAGCAGCACCAGGTCGACTCCGCCGGCCGCCAGGATCTGCAGGGCCGTGGCGCCGTTGGTGGCCACCTTGGTCCGGTACCGGTCCTTCAGCAGCGCCGTCAGCAGCATGATGTTGTCCGGCGTATCGTCGACGACCAGGATGGTGGGGCGGTCGGCATTCATGGTGTCTCCCCGGCGGCGGCATCGAGCACCTCGCGCGCTGCGTCGAATTCGTAACCGGCGATGTGTGCGGCAACGCGCTCAAGCGCCGCGGGCGGCAGCACCGCGGCCAGCGCGGTGCGCGCGCCGGCAAAGTACTCGTTGCTGTCGCCGCTGTAGGCGCCCAGCAGTTCGCGCAGATGCGCCAGGGCCGCGCCACCGGCGCCGGCCGGGGATGCCGTTACTTCCCCGTCTTCCGCGTTGTTCGCGTCCCCGTTTGCCGCCGCATCCTCGACGCCGGCCCGGTCTCGGGCTCCGGCCGCCTCGCCGGCGTCCGGCGCGGCGGCGAAATGGGCATCGAGTCCGTCGACGGCGGTGCGCAGCGCCGTGGTCAGTTCCTCGACCAGCGGGGCGGCCGGCGCCTCGTCCCGGTCGAGCAATTCCTCGATGGCGCGTGCCGCCGCCTCTACGGCATTGGCACCCACGTTGCCGGCCACGCCGCGCAGCGTGTGGGCACGCTGGCGGGCGCTGTCGCGCTCGCAGCGCAGCAGGCCGGTCGCCACGTCGCCGGCGGCCTCGCGCTGCGAATGGCGGAAGCGGTCCAGCAATTGCAGGTACAGCGCCTCGTTGCCGGCCACGTGGCGCAGGCCGCGCGCCGTGTCGATCCCCGGCAGCAGCGGCAGGCCATCCTGCCCCGGCGCGCGCGGCGGCCGCGGCGCCACCGGCGGCATGGCCCGGCCCAGCCAGCGCGCCAGCGTGGCATACAGCAGGTCCGGATCGATCGGCTTGGTCACGTAATCCTGCATGCCCTCGGCCAGGCAGCGCTCGCGCACGTCGGCCAGCGCATGGGCCGTCATCGCGATCACCGGCAGGCCGTCGAAGCGGCGGTCACGGCGCAGCTCCAGCGTGGCCTGGTGCCCATCGAGCAGCGGCATCTCCAGGTCCATCAGCATCAGGTCGTAGTGGCCGGGGCCCACCTGCGCCAGCCGGTCCAGCGCCTCGCGGCCGTTGCCGGCGAATTCCACCGCGATGCCCTGGATCGCCATCAGCTCGGCGGCGATCTGCTGGTTGACGGGATTGTCTTCCACCAGCAGCACACGGCCCGTCATGCCGGGCCGGCCGGCATCGATCGGCAGGCCGCGCCGGCGCGGCGGCGCGAACAGCGACACCAGCGTATCGACCAGGACCGATTGCCCGATCGGCTTGAACAGGTAGCCGATGAAGCCCGCGTCTTCCGCCTCGCGCTGCACTTCCTCGCGGCCGAACGCCGTCAGCAGCACCATGCCCGGCCGCTGCTGCAGTGGCGCGGCGCCCACCCGGCGCGCCAGCTCGATGCCATCCATGCCGGGCATCTGCCAGTCGGTCAGCACCAGCGCGTACGGATCGGCGGCCGCATCGGCCGCCAGCACGCCGGCCAGCGCCTCCGCGCCGGAGGACGCCGTCTGCACGCGCAGCGGCAGCGCGCGCCGCCTCGCCCAGCACCTCGAGCGCCACCGGGCTGTCGTCCACCAGCAGCACGCGCGCATTGTTCAGCGCGGCCGGCACCACGGGCGCGCGCTCCGGCTGGCCGGACAGGCCGAATTCCAGCTCGAACGAGAATACCGAGCCGCGCCCCTGCTCGCTGGCCACGCGGATCGTGCCGCCCATCAGGCGCACCAGCTGCTGCGAGATCGACAGCCCGAGCCCGGTGCCGCCGAACTGGCGCGAGGTGGAACCGTCGGCCTGGTTGAAGGCGCGGAACAGCTTGCCCATCTGCTCTTCCGGCATGCCGATGCCCGTGTCGCGCACGGAAAAACGCAGCGTCACCCGGTTGTGGTCCGGCCCCGGCGCGCGCGCCGGCAGCTGTGTGCAGGACAGTTCCAGCTCGCCCTGCGGCGTGAACTTGACGGCGTTGTTGACGAGGTTGATCAGCACCTGCCCCAGCCGCAGCGGGTCGCCCACCAGGTGGCGCGGGATCGCCGGCGGCACGTTGAACAGGTATTCCAGCTGCTTTTCCGCCGCCCGCTGGCTCGTCACGCTGGCCACGTTGGCCAGCACTTCATCCAGGAAGAACGGGATCTGCTCCACCTCCAGGCGGCCCGCCTCGATCTTGGAAAAGTCGAGGATATCGTTGATGATGCCCAGCAGCGCCAGCGCGGCGCGGTGGATCTTGCTCACGTAATCGTGCTGCTTGGTGTTCAGGTCGGTGCGCAGGGCCAGGTAGGCCATGCCGATGATGGCGCTCATCGGCGTGCGGATCTCGTGGCTCATGTTGGCCAGGAATTCCGACTTGGCGATATTGGCCGCTTCCGCCCGCACGTTGGCGGCCACCAGCTTCTGTTCGCGTTCCCTGCGCTCGGAGATGTCGCGCAGGAAGCCGCAGAATTCGAACTGGTCTGCATCGAGGTCGATGCGCGTGATCGACAGCTCGATGGGAAATTCGCTGCCGTCCGCGCGCAGCGCCTCGACTTCGATGCGCCGGTCCAGCACCACGCCGGGGCTTTCACCGTCCAGGTAGCGCGCCATGCCCTTGCGGTGTTCGCCCCGGTAGCGCGGCGGAATGATCAGCGTATCGAGCTGCTGGCCCAGCGCTTCGTCGCGCGCGTAGCCGAAAATGACTTCGGCCTGGCGGTTCCAGCCCACCACGCGGCCGTTGCGGTCCATGTTGACGACGGCGTCGAGCGCCGTGTCGACGATTGCGCGCAATTTCCGTTCGCTGTCGCGGGCGGCGGCGATGGTGCGCTTCAGTTCCTGGGTGCGTGTATCGATCTTCTGTTCCAGGTCGCCATTGAGCTCGCGCAGTTCGCTCTCGGCGTAGCGCAGCCGGGTCAGCGTGTCGCGGAAGCTGCGCACGGCGATCGACAGGCGGCCCACCTGGTCGGCGCGGCCGATGCCGGAAAGCTGGATGTCGGTCTTGCCCTGGGCGAGCTTTTCCAGCGACTTCTGGATATCGCCGAACGGCCGCACGGTCTTGCGCGCCACCACGAACACGGAGCCGACGATCGTCAGCGCCAGCAGCAGGTTGACCATCAGCGCGTTCAGCAGTTGCCGCTGCAGGGCCTGGTCGGTTTCGCGCCGCGAATACGTCAGGTCGATCGCTCCCACCATGTAGTTGCGGGCGCCGTCCTGGAAGCTGATGTCGCGGTGCACGGTGATCGCGCTGGCGGCATCGAACTTGCCGGTGCCGAAGCTGGCCAGCTCCGCGCCGTTCGGCGCCAGCACGCGCAGCGTCAGGACTTCCGGGGTGGCGCGCATGGCATCGACCACGCTGGTGATGGCCGCGCCGTTGATGTCGAACAGCGGCCGCGCCAGTGCCTGCGACAGCACCGTCACGAGCCGCTCGGAACGCTCCTGCAACTGCAGCTCGGCCTCGGCATGCAGCGTGCGCACGGCATAGGTGGTGTAGGCGGCGGTGGACAGCGCCACCGCCAGGAAGATCGACACGGCCAGGCGCAGCACGATGTCGCGCCGCCAGGTGTCGCGCAGCTTGCGCAAGGCGCTCGACAGGGGTGGTATCAAGGCTGCTTGCCCTTGCCGGCCGCCGGCACTGCGGATTTCTCGAGCTTGCGGTATTGCTCGCCGTTGCGCACGGCTTCCACGGCATCCCAGATGCGCCGTGCCAGCTGCGGCTGGCGCTCGACCAGCCGGTGCGACAGCAGCAGGAAATACGGTTTCTCGACCAGCGGCAGCGGCAGCGCTTCGATCTGCGGACCATACGGTCCGGTCAACAGCGTGTGCGCATCGCTGCCGCCCACGGCCGCCGCGGCCAGCCGCCCGGCCAGCAGCTTGCGCACCAGCTCATCGGAACGCTGGCTGCCTTCGTCGACGGTGACGTTCAGGCTGCGCAGCAGGTCGGTCACGGAATAGCCCAGCTGGGCGCCGATGGCGCCATCCACGTTGTGCAGCGCCTTGCCATCCCATGCCACGCTGCTGCCCTTGCGGCGGATCAGGATGTAGCGGTCGATGTGCATGCGCTTGGCCACGTCCGGCGTGGCACCGCCCGGGTATTCGCCGATCTCGCGGCGGTCGGTCTTGAAGCTGACGGCGAACGCGCCATCGACCGCGTTGGCCTTCAGCTGGGCCAGGCAGCGCTTCCACGGCATGCTCTGGAAATCGAAGCGGATCCCTTCTCGCTGGCCGACCAGCTTGAGCAGCTCGAAGTTCAGGCCGCGGCCATCCTCGGTGCGCCACGGCTGCACGTTGGCCCGTTCGTAGCACAGCGTGATGGCCGGCGGCGCGCCGGCCTGCAGGGCATGCGCGGACACGGCGGCCAGCCCGGCGCCGATGCCCAGCACATTCACCAACAGCTTCCTGCGCCACGCGCTCCCGACCGCCATCCCCGCCTCCATGCTCACAAGCCTATAGTGTAAGCAAAACTACAAGGCAGGGGTACATTCTCTTTGACAATATTTCCAGTCGTACGCTGGCGGTTGCCGCCGCCCGCGTCAGCCACCGTCTTTCAGCGCCCCTCTGTCAGCTGCCCTCTGTCTGCGGCTCCGGTCCCCGCGTGCGCCCTGGCGGAGACAGCTTCACGGCCTTGCCCGTGCGTGCCGACTGGTAGATCGCCTCGACGATGCGCTGGTCCTGCAAGCCTTCCTCGCCCGGCGTGTGCACTTCCCTGTCCTGCTGGATGCAGCGGGCGAAGTGGTCCATCTCCAGCGCGAACTGGTTCTTTTCCTCGATCCGGACGTCGGTGGCCTGCTCCTTGCCGTCCACCACGCGCGACACTTTCAGCTGCAGGCCGCGGTAGGCATACGCCGGGTTCATCTCGGCCCATCCCTGGGCGCCGTTCAGGCGGAAGTGCTGCGACTTGTGCGCCGCGTAGCTGGTCGAGCAGCTGGCGATGAAGCCGCTGGGGAAGCGCAGGATGAACTGGCACGATTCCTCCACTTCGCGAAAGCGCGCATCGCCCGGCGTCGACCAGACGTTGCCGATCACCTCGCTGGGCTCCTCGCCGCTGAGGAAGCGTGCGGCATTGATGCAGTACAGGCCGATGTCCGGCAAGGCGCCGCCGCCGGCCAGCGCGCGCTTCAGGCGCCAGTGCTGCGGATCGCCCATGTTCTGCGAATTGACCGAGACGAATTCCTTCAGCGCGCCCAGCTTCTTCTCGCGCACCATCGCCACCAGCGCGCGGTCCATCGGTTCGTACTGGCTGCGGTAGGCGATCATCAGCTTGCGCCCGGCCTTGCGGCAGGCATCGATCATCTGGCGGCACTCGGCCACGCTGTTGGCCATCGGCTTTTCGCACAGCACGTGCTTGCCGGCGCGGGCGGCGCGCACGGTGTACTCCAGGTGCATGTTGTTGGGCAGGCCGATGTAGACACCCTGCACGTCCGGCATCTGCGCCAGCCGGTCGTAGTCCTTGTAGTCGAGCACGGCGCTCTCGGGAATGTTGTACTGGTGGGCGATCTTCAGGCCCTTGGCGCGGTCGCCGGTAACGAGCGCCACGGGCCTGGCGTGCTTGCACTGCGCCAGCGCGGGCAGCATTTCGTTGACGGTGATGCGCCCCAGCCCGACGAGGGCGATGCCGACCCGCTCGTTCCAGGGATCGGCCGGCGGCTCGGTCTTCTCCGGCTTCTCGGACTTGTCATAGATGGGCGGAAATTCCACCTTGTCCTTCTCGCTGGCGCCGGCCTGCAGCGCGGGCGTGGACAGGGCGGCCAGGGTGCCCACGTAGCGCAGGAAATCGCGGCGCGGCGGCTGCTCTCGGTTCATGCAATGACCTCCTTTCTGGATGAAGGGAGGCATCCTCGCACGCTGTCCTGGACGGCAGCGCTCGCTTGCCGTCCAGCAAAGACGGCCGTGCTCAGCCGGTCAGTTCGACGGTGCGGCCATTCAGCGGCTGCACGGGGCGCGCATTCATCCGGTACAGCTTCCGGAACGCCGCCAGCTGCGCCTTCGATACTTCCACCGGCTGCTTCAGCACCTGCCAGTGCACCCCTTCGCTGCACGGCGGCGTCGTCAGCGATCCCATGTAGGCATAGTAGGCATGCTGCGCCGGCAACAGCGCGGCCGCATCGAACGCGCCGTCGATGGGGTGCCTGTCCCCCGCATGCGCGGGCAGCTCCGCGAACACCGGCTTGAGCGCGGCATTTTCCTTGCCCTGCCTGAACAGCACGGCCACCACCGCCAGTTCGCCGGCAGCATTCCGGTGCACCATGTGGGCCACCAGCGGATAGCGCTTGCCGTGGATCTTTTCCTCGCTCGGGGTGTGGAAGTGGACCTGCACCAGCTGGTAGTCGCCGCTGGCCAGGTGAACCGCGCCGCCCTGCGCCAGGTTGACCTGCACGGTGTGGCCGGTGTTGACGATATCGGCCGCGCTGGCGGCGTAGTTGAAACCGATCGGTGCCGGCGCACCGGCCTTTTCATGGCGGATGTCGATCGGCGACTGTGCCTTGCCCAGCTTGCAGGCGGAGAAATCCTGCTCCAGTTCGCCCCAATGGGCGGTACCGGCCTTGCCCGTGTATTCCCAGTGCGCCGCGGCCTTGTCCGCCGCGTGCGCGCCGCCCATGGCAGCCAGTGCGGCCGCCAGCATTACCAGTGTCTTTTTCATGATGATCCCGTTCGTTGAAGGTGCATGGTGCAGCGAACGCGCGGACCCAGTGGCCACGCAGTTCGCGCAGCGGCAACGTTAGCGAAGAGACCGCTAATATTTAGTTAAGGCAAGATGAGGAAATCCTTAAGGCGCCCTGCCCGCCCTGGCGGGAGGTGGCTTCCGTTGCAGCCGCCCGGGCAGTATCCCCGGCCGGCGCGCGGCGCACCCCTCCCGGGAGGCAGGGCCGCGGCGGGCGCAAAGGCCAGGCGTCTCCGTGGCGGGCAGGCGCCCGCGACGGAGACGGTCGATCAGGCTTTCAGGCGCTCAGACGATCGAACGCTTCGCGCGCCGCCAGGCCGCCGCCGGTGATGAGCACGCCGAAATAGGCAATCGTGGCCAGGTTGGCCAGGTAGCCCAGCAGCACGCACACGCCGTCGCGCTGCAGCAGGCCGATGGCGAAGAACAGCAGTGCGACGGCCGGCAAGGTATTGCTGAACGGGATCATCCCGAACGGCATCATCAACAGCACGGCGCCCAGGATCATCGAGGCGTTGTTCATGCGGTCCGCGGTGCCCTCGGCCACCAGCCAGCCGATCCGGTTCGGGCGGCTGACGCGTTCGATCTTCTGCAGCCACGGCAGCGCCTTGCGCAGTACCGGGCGCAGTTTCTTGGTGCCGATGACCTTGTCCTTCATGCGCGCGGGCAGCCACAGGTCGCGGCCGAACAGGCGCGACAGGCCGATCAGCAGGATCGCGCCGCCGAATACCGTGCTGACCCCGGGAATCGAGACGGGAATCAGGAACACCAGCGTGAGCAGGGCGGTCAGCAGCAGCAGGCCGTCGTTGCCGACTCGGTGGACCAGTTCGCTCAGCGTGATGCCGGTACGCGGCAGCGAGCGGACCAGCGTGCGGATTCGTTGTGAAATGCTTTCACCGTGCATAGGATTCTTTCGTGCTTGTTTGCTGTTATGCGCTGATATGCGCCGATGTACGCTGATTTTAGCGAATGAGCGTCAATGCGCGCGTATTACCGTGCGCCCGCCGCGGCGGGCGGCGCCATAGTATAGCGAAAAATTGTCAAGCAGTTAAAAGTGCGTGCACCGCACGCACCTTCTGCGCATGCCCGTCACGGGGCCGTCGCCGACTCCGCCAGCACCGCCGCCAGCCTCGCGCTGTCGATCGGCTTGGCGAAGTGCTGGTCGAAACCGGCGCGCAGCGCCGCCAGCCGATCCTGTTCCTGGCCATAGCCGGTCACGGCGATCAGGGTGGCCTGTGCCGTCTTCAGGTTCCCGTCCGCAGCCCCAGGTCCACGCCCACCTCGTCCCAGTGTTCCTGCTCCTTCTCGATCCAGAACGACAGCGTCGGATGCCCGCTGACGAGCGCACGCGGCAATTCCAGTTCGATGCGGTTCTTCATCCGCAGCTTCGGCTGCGCGTCGGCCACGGCGATGCGGGCATGCATGAAGACGATCGCCAGCCGCAGCGCCACCACGGCACGGGCGAAGTCGCCGTCGGCCAGGAATTCCTCGACCTTGCGCAGGTTGCCCTTCTGCGCCAGCACCAGCCGGCTCATGGTGCGCTGCTCGCGGGTGGTGAAGCCCGGCAGGTCGGCGTTCTCGATCAGGTAGGCGGCATGCTTGTGGTGGCCGGTCTGCGACACGGCCTGCCCCGTTTCATGCAGCAGGGCGCTCCAGTAGAGCAGCCGGCCGGTGGCCTCGCCGGATGGCTTGAGCTGGTCCAGCAGCGCCTGCGCATCGTCCGCCACGCGGGCCGCGCGGGCCTCGTCGACATGGAACTTGCGGGCGAAGTCGCGCACCGACTGGTCGCGGCGGTCGCGCCGCATCTCGCGCATGGTCAGGTCCCACATCACGCCCATCCGCAGGCCCGCTTCGATGGGGGTCAGTTCCTCGATATCGAGTTCGTGCATCACGCCGATCAGGATGGCCAGGCCGCCGACCACCGTCGATGCCCGGTCCGGGCGCAGGCCCGGCAGGTCGATGCGGTTGACATGGCCCAGCGCGATGAAGCGCTTCTTCAGCGCATCCAGGCTGTCCGGCGTGATGCCCTTGCCCAGGCCGTTCTTCTCGATCACCTCGGCGATCGACCGGATCGTGCCGGACGAACCGTAGGCGCGCTTCCAGTACTGCGGCATGTACGGCGGCGCGCCATCCTCGAAATGGCTGCGCGCCGACAGGATCGCCGCCTCGTACGACGGCGCGTCGACATAGCCGTTGACGAAGAACGCCAGGCTCTGCTTCACGCTGCCCACGCTGAACGACTCGACCCGCTCGATGTCGAAGCCGCGCCCGAGGATCAGCTCGGTCGAGCCGCCGCCGATGTCGACCACCAGGCGCCGCTCGCTCGGCTGGGCCAGCGCGCTGGCCACGCCCATGTAGATCAGCCGGCCTTCTTCCTCGCCGGAAATGATCTCGATCGGAAAGCCGATCGCGGCCTCGCACTGCGGCAGGAAGGTGGCGATGTTCTGCGCCTGGCGCATGGTCGAGGTGGCCACTACGCGCACCGCGTCGAGCTGGTAGGCCGACAGGGTGATGGCGAAGTTCTGCAGGCAGGCGATGGCGCGCTGCTGGGCCGCTTCGGTGAGGTTGCCGGCGGCATCGAGCCCGGCGGCCAGCCGGATCGGTTCGCGCATGCTCTTCAGCACGCGGATCGTGTCGCCATCGTGTTTGCCTATCGACAGGCGGAAACTGTTCGATCCGAGATCGACCGCTGCATACATCGGGGAATCCATTTATATTGTTTATATAGAAAATCCTATCACATTAGACCGCTCGCATGACAGCCTGATGACAGGATCGCGTGCCGTGCCCCCTTCCCGCCCCCCCGCAACCGGGCGGCGTCAGGTGCCGGTACCCTCGGCTTCCCCGGCGGCGGCGCCGCCACCACGCGGTTGCGGCCGCGCAGCTTGGCCGCCTGCAGCGCCTCGTCGGCGCGCTTGAACAGGCTGACGGTGGAATCGTCGGCGCGCATCGTCGTCACGCCCAGGCTGGCGGTCAGCGAGATCACGGCCCGCTCGGCCTTGACAGGATTCGCCTCGATCGAGGCGCGGATGCGCTCGGCCACGAGGACGGCGTCGGCCAGCGTGGTGCGCGGCAGCTGGACCGCGAACTCGGCGCCGCCCAGCCGGCCCATCATGTCGCTGTCGCGCAACTGGCGCCGGCATGCCTCGACCATGGCCTTCAGCACCTTGTCGCCCACGGCATGGCCGTAGTGGTCGTTGACGCGCTTGAAGCCGTCCAGGTTCAGGATCAGCAGCGCGGTCGGCGTGCCGGGGCGACGGGCCAGCGCCAGCCAGGGCGCCAGCGCGCCGTAGAAGCCGCGCCGGTTCGGCACGTCCGTCAGCGCATCCACCACTTCCAGGCGCGCCAGCTCGCCTTGCAGCGTCTCGCGCGCCAGCAACAGGTAGCCGACGCCGCCGATCAGCATCGCCAGGTAGAAGGCCACGTAGCCCACGCCCTGCAGGTGCACCGCCTCGACACCGGCCCAGCCCCGCACCAGGGACAGCGCCATCGCCATGGCCAGCAGGCCGCGGCCGGCGATCGCCAGCCCCAGCACGGCCAGGGCCACCGCCATGAAGCGCCGCAGCATCGAGGCCTGGCGCCAGCCGGACACCAGGGCCGCCGCGCCGGCAAGGTAGAACGCGCCGACGATGGCCGACCCGGCCGCCACCCGCACGCCGGCATCCACCCCGCCCACGTAGCAGGCCAGCCAGGCCGCCGCGGCCACGCCCAGCGCCGGCAGCACGGCGCGCCGCCAGCCCGGGTAGCCGGCGCGCTCCCACAGCGCGCCGGCATCGAAGGCCACGCCGGTAAACAGCAGCAGGTTGGCGATCGGGCCGGCCAGGGGTTCGGGAATCACGCCACGGAAATACAGGAGCAGCCAGGCCACCGACTGGAATTGCCGCGCCAGCGCGAAGCTGGCCAGCCCGCCGCGCTGGCGGTTGTCGGTATCGTGGAAGAACAGCGCTGCGCACAGCGCCAGGTTGCCGAGTGCGAGAGTGAGAACGAGGGTCCTGACGTCCACGTCAGATCTCGTGCTCGACGTTGTCGGTACCGTCGCCCACTTTGGATGCCCAGGCCAGCGCGAAGAACCGCTTCTCTTCCTCGCTGGGCGCCTCGTGCCAGAACACGATCAGCGTGCCCTTGTGGTCATGCAGCTGGCTGCATTTCTCGATGAAGTTTTGCCGGCCGGCCGCATCGGCCAGCGCGGCCGCATAGCCGTAGACGCGGTTCAGGCGCTCGATGCGGTCGGGCTCCGTGAAGCTGTTGGTCGCGGTAATGGTCGGGTGATCCAGGAACATCAGAATTCTCCATCGAGAGCCGTGGGCCGCCGCGGCCCGCTGGTGTACCGATAAAACGTTTTCGCGTATTGTGATGCAAACCCGGCCGCCAGGGTTACACTTTCGGCGAGCCCGAGAGCTTAGCAGAAAGCGTTCCCGACACCAACCATGCCAGCAGGTCCGGATGCCATTTCCATGAGCCAGTCCTTCGATCCCGCCTCCGGCCGGGCGCCCGTGGCGCCCGCCGCGCCTGTCCTCAGCCGCCGCAAGGGCCGCCTGACGCTGGAATTCGTGCCGGGCGAAGTGCAGAGCCAGATGGACCTGGCCGATCCGGACCGCCTGGTGCTGGCCTATGCGCGGGCCATGATGTGCTTCGTGCTGTTCAAGCCGCGCCCGGCGCACATCGTGATGGTGGGCCTGGGCGGCGGCTCGCTGGCCAAGTTCTGCCACCGCTACCTGCCCGCGGCCCGCATCACGGTGCTGGAACTGTCGGCCGACGTGATCGCCCTGCGCGAGCATTTCGCCGTGCCGCCGGACAGCGCACGCTTCCGCGTGATCCACGCCGACGCGGCGCGCCACATGCCCCTGCTGGCCGGCAGCGCGGACGTGCTGCTGGTCGATGGCTTCGATGCCGCCGGCCTGCCGCCCGCCCTGGGCAGTGCGCGCTTCTACGCCGATTGCCGCCGCGCGCTGAAACCCGACGGGCTGCTGGTGGCCAACATGTTCAGCTACGACCCGCATTACGGCGCGATGGAGCACCGGCTGCGCCAGGCCTTCAGCGACAACGTCTGCCAGTTCCGCGGCATTGCCGGCAACAATCACATCCTGTTCGCGCTCAGGCCGGCCGCAGCGGCGCGGCCCCGCCCCGCCAGCCGCGCGCACCGGCTGGTGCAACGGGTCGCGCTGTGCGGCGCGCTGTGGCCCGGGCTGGCGCCGCTGAACCGGCTGCTGGCGCACTGGGTGGTCGCGCGCCTGCGCCGCCGTGGCTCCCGCTGATGCATGGAAGAGATGCATGGAAGAGATGCATGGAACCGGTGCAACGAACTGGCGCAGTCAGTGGTGCAAAGCGACAACACATAGTTCCTATTCACTACATTCCTGTCGGCAACTGCCGGGTTTTGTGACACACTGACAGCCGGGCTCGTTTTGCCCGACGGTTGAGTTGAAACGACAGGAGTTCCATGGCACGCAGGTTTACCCCGGTATCGCTGGCGGCGGCAGTCACGCTCGCGGCCGGCCTGTGCGTGACCGGCGCCCTGTTCCTGGCCGTCGCCGCGCTCGAATACGGCAAGCTGACGGAAAGCTTCCAGCAGCGCGCCAGCCTGCGCGTGGCGGCGATCCGGCGCGGCCTGGACGACGCCGTGGAAGCGCTCACGGTGGCCAACCAGCTGTTCCGCACCATGCCCGACGTGACGCAGCAGCAGTTCGGCGACTTTGCCAAGCCTCTGCTGCAACGCCACCCTTTCATCATGTCGCTGAGCCACCAGCACTGGATGACGCACGAGGAGCGGCTGGCCTTCGAGGCGCGCATGGCGCCCGGCCGCCCCGGCTTCACGGTCACCGACTTGCGTGCCGGCCGGGTGGTCCCCGCGCCCGTGCGCGAGCGCTACCTCGTCACGGAAATGTTCGCCCCCCTCTCGGCGCACCACGGCAGCCTCGGGCTGGACGTGTGGCCACTGTCCGCCACGCCGCCGACGGCCGAGCGCATGCTACACACCGGCAAGCCCGCCGCGACCCCGCTCGTCAGCGTGCTGCAGCCGGCGCGGCGCGACAGCTTCGTGCTGCTGGTGCCGCTGTACCGGCCCGGCATGCCGGCCGACACGCCGCAACAGCGCCGCGCCGCCTGGATCGGCGACACGGCCGCCCTGGTGCGCGCCCCGCACCTGGTCCACACGATCCTGCAGGATGGCGGCCTGCTGGACGACCCGAACTTGCTGCTGCGGGTGTACGCCGGCGACGACGCGGACCTGGTGTACACGACCGGCGCCGAAGCCGATGCCGACGACCGGCGCTGGTTCGAGGCGCCGCCCTGGCTGGCGTTCCACCACCCGCAGCACGTGGCGAAACGCTTCGACCTGCTGGGCCAGAGCTGGCAGGTGCGCGTGGATGCCCTGCCCCGCCCGTTCCTGGCCGATCACGCTGGCTCCCTGATCGCGCTGGTGGGCGGCCTGCTGTTCTCGCTGCTGGCGGCCGCCCTGGTGCACACGCTGGAGCAGCGCTCGCGGCGCGTGCAATGGCTGGTCGACGAGCGCACCGCCGACCTGCAGCGCAGCAACGCGCGGCTGAACGACGACGTGGCCGCGCGCAAGCGCACCGAGCGCGCGCTGCAGGAAAGCGAGCACCGCTTCCGCCGCCTGCTTGCCCTGTCTTCCGACTGGTACTGGGAGCAGGACGCCAATTTCTGCTTCACCCACATCACGGACGGCTTCTTCGAGAAGGCGCACGTGCAGCGCAAGGATTACATCGGCCGCACGCGCTGGCAGATCCGGCCCGACTTCCTCGAATCGAAGACGGGGCGCGAGCACCACGCGCTGCTGCAGGCCCGGTTGCCGTTCGCCGGCCTGGAACACGAGATCACCGGCGAGGATGGCCTGACACGCTGGTTCCAGTCCACCGGCGAACCGGTCTACGACGCGCAGGGCGATTTCCGCGGCTACCGCGGCACCGGCAGCGACATCACGGAACGCAAGCTCACCGAACAGCGCATCCGGCACATCGCCCACCACGACGCGCTGACCGGCCTGCCGAACCGTATCCTGCTGCAGGACCGGCTGGCGCAAGCCATCGCCTACGCCAACCGCGGCGGGCGCCGCATGTGGGTGCTGCTGATCGACCTGGACCGCTTCAAGTTCGTCAACGACACGCTGGGCCACAAGGCCGGCGACCAGCTGCTGCGCACCATCGCCGGGCGCCTGCGCGCCTCGGTGCGGGAAACGGACACCGTGGCACGGCTGTCCGGCGACGAGTTCGTGGCGATCCTGTCCGAGCACGCGGACGAGGCGCTGGCGCCGGACGTGATCGACCGCATCATGGCCGCCCTGGCCCAGCCGATGACGCTGGAAGGCAAGGAATTCTGCGTCACCTGCAGTATCGGCGTGGCCGCCTACGCGGCGGACGGCACGCCGGCCGAGCACCTGATCGAGCATGCCGACATCGCCATGTATGCGGCCAAGAAGCTGGGCCGCAACCGCTGGCAGTTCTACCATGGCGCGATGAACGAGGAAACCCGCGAGCGGCTGCGCATCGAGGGCGCGCTGCGCAACGCGCTGGAGCGCGGCGAGCTCGTATTGCACTACCAGCCGCAGGTCGACCTGGCCAGCGGGCACATCGTCGGCATGGAAGCACTGCTGCGCTGGCGGCACCGGGGGCTGGGCGGGGTGCCGCCGGAGGGGTGGAGCGGGCTGGCCGAGGAGACCGGGCTGATCGTGCCGATCGGCGCCTGGGTGCTGCGTACCGCGTGCGCGCAGGCCAGGGCCTGGAACACCATGCGCGAAGCGGACGGGCTGGCGCCGCTGCGCGTGGCCGTCAACCTGTCGGCACGCCAGTTCGCGCAGCCGGACCTGGTGGCATCGATCGCCGCGGTGCTGGACGGCACCGGCCTGCCGCCGGCCTGCCTGGACCTGGAGCTGACGGAAAGCCTGTTCGTGGACGACGTGGCGCAGGCCGTCGACCTGCTGCACGCGCTGAAGGCGCTGGGCGTGGCGCTGTCGATCGACGACTTCGGCACCGGCTACTCGAGCTTCTCGTACCTGCGCACCTTCCCGATCGACGTGCTGAAGATCGACCGCTCGTTCGTGGCCGACATCGCCAGCGATGCCGACGAGGCGGCGATCGTCGTGTCGATCATCGCGCTGGCCCGCAACCTCAAGTTGCGGGTCATCGCCGAAGGGGTAGAATCAACGGCTCAGCTCGACTTCCTGCGCGCCCATGGCTGCGATGAAATGCAAGGCTATCATTTCAGCCGGCCGGTGCCGGCCGAGGAATTCGAGCGGATGATCAGGAGCGGCCACGCGTGCGCGCCGGAGCAGGAGCCCGAGCCATTGCCCCTGTCCGCATGATCGCCGGCCGGTACGGAAAAACGCGTCAGAACGGGGATGACAATAATGAATGCTCGAGCCAAGAAAGAATTTCTGCTGAAGCCGCAACATGCGCGCACCAACCACAAGATGCGCGACCTGGTCGACCAGGCCGTGACGGCGCTGCCCGAAGTGGGCATCCGCAAATCCGCCCAGTTCCTCGCCTCGATGCGCGTGCCGCTCGAAGTGGCGGTGCGGGCCCTGGTCTACCCGAAACGGCGCCGCGCCGTCAAACCGCCTTCGTACGGCCGGCAGCGCTGACTGTTCAAGAATAATCGGTGACAGTCACCATTTTTTAATAATCGGTGACAGTCACCATTTTTTTGGAACATCAGTTCACATTGAGAGCGCATGCATTCACCCCAACGGCGAAAGGCTGGGGTCAGACCCGCCGGGTCTGACCCCGGAATTTGCACTTGGGGTGGGAATATTCAAAAACGGCGCCTACGTGGTCGCCTGCTCCTGCGCTACTGCCCTTTTGCCCTGTTCTTCGCCCCGTGCAGCGCCAGCCGCGCGGCCTTGCGCGCTTCGGCCTGCTCGTAGCGCGCGCCCTGCTCGGGCGTTTCCGGCATCAGCGGCGGCACGGCCACGGGTTTCCTGTCCTTGTCCACCGCGACCATCGTGAAGTAGCAGCTGTTGGCGTGCCGCACCAGCCGCTGCTGGATGTTTTCCGTCACCACGCGTATGCCCACTTCCATCGACGTGCGGCCCGTGTAGTTCACCGAGGCCAGGAACGTCACCAGCTCGCCCACGTGGATCGGCTGCAGGAACATGACCTGGTCCACCGACAGCGTCACGACATAGCTGCCCGAGTAGCGGCTGGCGCACGCGTAGGCCACGCTGTCGAGGAACTTCAGGATCGTGCCACCGTGCACATTGCCCGAGAAGTTGGCCATGTCGGGTGTCATCAGGACTGTCATCGTCAGCTCGTGTGCCGACCAGTGCATTGCGCTTTCCATCGTGATTTCCAGTGAATGAGGGTCCTACACATTCTAACGGCAATGTCGTATGCTTGCGCATCATCAATTTTCGACAATGAAGGGGCCGACCATATGCATGGCAAGCTCGTGAAATTCGCCGCCGCCATCGCCGTCACGGCGGCCGCTTCAGTACTGGCCGGCCCGGCCCACGCCGCGTTCACGGCCGACCAGGTGAGGACCTTCACGCTGGCGAACGGCATGAAGTTCATCGTCCTGGAAAGCAGCACGATCCCCAACGCGAACATGTACACCTTCTGGAAGGTGGGCTCGCGCAACGAGGCGCCCGGCACCACCGGCCTGTCGCACTTCTTCGAACACATGATGTTCAACGGTTCGAAGCACTACGGCCCGAAGATGTTCGACCGCACGATGGAAGCCAGTGGCGGCAGCAACAACGCCTACACCAGCAGCGACGTGACCGTGTACCAGGACTGGTTTCCGGCCACCTCGCTGGAAACCATCTTCAAGCTGGAAAGCGACCGCATCGCGCACCTGACGATCGACCCGAAGATGGTCGAGAGCGAGCGCGGCGTGGTGCTGTCCGAGCGCAGCACCGGGCTGGAAAACTCGAACATCCGCATGCTGATGGAAGACCTGAACAGCGTGGCCTTCAGCGCCCACCCGTACTCCTGGCCGGTGATCGGCTTCGAGTCGGACATCAAGGCCTGGACGCAGCAGGATCTCGTCGACTACTTCCGCACCTACTACGCGCCCAACAACGCGGTGGCGGTGATCGTCGGCGACGTGAAGGCCGACCAGGTGAAGGCGCTGGCCACCCGCTACTTCGGCGCGATCCCCAAGCGCGCCATGCCGCCCGCCGTGAAGACCGTGGAACCGGAGCAGAAAGGCGAGCGGCGCCTGTTCGTCGCCAAGCCGTCGGCCACGTCGGCCAACCTGATGGTGGCCTGGAAGGCGCCGCGCGCGGACAGCCCGGATTACTACGCGCTGAGCGTGCTGCAAAGCGTGCTCACCGAAGGCAAGACTTCGCGCCTCTACAAGGCGCTGGTGGAAAAGCAGCTGGCCACCTCGGTCGGCGCCGATGCCACCGACGGCTTCGACCCGGGCCTGCTGTACGTGTTCGCGGTGGCCGCCAGCGGCGTCGAGGGCGCGAAGGTGGAAAAGGCGCTGCTCGACGAGATCGACAACGTGGTCAAGCACGGCATCAGCGCGCAGGAACTGCAGGCCGTGAAGAACAAGAAGCTCGTCAACCTGTACCGCGCGCAGGAGACCATCAACGGCAAGGCCCAGCAGCTGGGCAACTACGAAACCTTCTTCGGCGACTGGCGCAAGCTGTTCGACGCGCCCGCCGAATATGAAAAGCTGACGCCGGCCGACATCCAGGCCGTGGCCACCCGCTACCTGAAGAAATCGCAGCGCACCATCGGCATGCTGGCCGCGAAGGAGGAATGATGAAGAAACTGGTGTTCACCACCGCCCTGCTCGGCGTCTCCGGCCTGGCCGCGGCGGCCCCGCAGCCCGCCACCGCGGCGCAGTCAGCCGCGCAGTCAGCCACATTCAAGCTGCCCCGTTTCGAGACGACGAAGCTGCCGAATGGCCTGACCGTGATGCTGATGGAGCGGCGCGAAGTGCCGCTGATCTCGGTGCGCGCCGTCGTCAAGGCCGGCGCCGTCAACGATGGCGCGCAGGCCGGCCTGGCCAACCTGACCGGCGACGCGATCCTGCTGGGCAGCACGAAGCACGACAAGGCCGCCATCGACGAAGCGTTCGACTTCCGCGGCGCCCTGCTGTCCGGCGGCAGCGCCACCGAGCAGACCACCGTGCAGGCCAACTTCGCCAAGGCCGACGCCGCGGCGCTGCTGCCGCTGTTCGCGGAGATCGTGCAGCAGCCCAGCTTCGAGGCGGCCGAACTGGACAAGCTGAAGAACCGCAAGGTCAGCGGCCTGAAACAGGCCAAGGAAAGCCCGCGCCAGGTGGCCGGCACGTATTACCGCAGCATGCTGTACGGCGATGCGCCCTATGCCAGCCCGGCCGGCGGCACGGTGAACAGCCTGTCCGCGCTGAAGCGCGACGATGTGCGGGGCTTCCACGGCCGCTACTTCAGGCCGGACAACGCGGCCGTGATCGTGGTGGGTGATTTCGACCCGGCCGCCATGCGCGCGCAGATCGAAACGCTGTTCGGCCAGTGGCGCGCCGACGGTGCGGCGCCGCAGCGTGCCGACTATGGCAAGCCGCTGGCGGACAAGCCGCGCGTCTGGCTCGTCGACAAGCCCGACGCCATCGAGACCACCTTCGTCATCGGCGGCCCCGGCATCGCCCGCAACGATCCCGACTACGTGCCGCTGCAGGTGCTGAACACGGTGCTGGGTGGCCGCTTCACGTCCTGGCTGAACGACGAGCTGCGCGTGAACTCCGGCCTCACCTACGGCGCCAACAGCGCGTTCGCACCGCTGGCGCAATCTGGCATCTTCACCATGTCGAGCTTTACCGCGTCGGCCAAGACCGAGGCAGCGCTGGACCTGGCGCTGAAGACCTACCAGCGCCTGTGGGCGCAAGGCAAGGAAGGCGGCATCGACAAGGCCACGCTCGATTCGGCCAAGGCTTATGTGAAAGGCCAGTTCCCGCCGCGCTTTGAAACGGGCGAGCAGCTGGCCAGCCTGCTGGGCGACATGTACGCGCTGGACGTCGACCGTGCCCAGATCGACAACTTCATGCGCGACGTGGATGGCCTGACGCCGGCGAAGGCCAAGCAGCTGGTGGACAAGCACTTCCCGCGCACCAACCTGCAGATGGTCCTGGTCGGCAAGGCCGACGACATCCGCAAGGTGGCCGCCAAGTACGGCGACGTGACGGAACTGGAGATCAGCGCCGACGGGTTCAAGCCGGCCGCGGCCCGGTAACGGGCCGACGATGCGCCAACTTGCGCGGCGCGGCGCCCGTTGAGCCGATCAGGGTTATCCGGCACACGGCTGCTGCGATACCGCAAGCGTTGCGCCGGCGACCGCAAGCAGGCCTACAGGCCCTGCGCCTCGATATCGGCCAGGGTTTCGCGGCCCTTGTCGGTCACGGCGAAGCCGTTATCGGCCGGCGTGATGTGGGATTTCTTGCCGAGGAAGGCCAGCACTTCGTCGTCGACCTTGGCGGAAGCGTCGTCCGCCAGCGCGCGCAGGCCGAGGATGCAACGGCGCAGGAACAGTTTTTCCTTGCCCTTGTCGGTCAGCGACAAGTGGCCATTGCGGGCGAACGACAACATCTTCAGGCCGGACAGGCGCTTCGTGTTGCGGGCCACGCATGCGCTGGGCCTGCCCTGGATGCCGCGGCGCACTTCGTCCAGCGCGTTGTATTCGTCGGTGGTGAGTTTTTCGTCTTTCATTGAACCTGTTCCATGATGGCGGATGCGGCCGTCATGGTACGCGGGCCGAACGGCCCCTGCAAGCAACGCTTACTTGAAACTCTTGAAAGCCAGCAGGAATACGCCTAATCCCGCGGCCACGCCAGCCAGCAGCATGCGGATCCGGTCCGTCCGGCTGCGGCGGCCGAGATAAATTTTGTTGTGTAAAGAGTTACCCATGACAATCTCCAGATGAATCATTTATTACTAATCGATTTACTGACTCAATTATAGGAACAGTTCAGTGACGCGTTTGTGACAGCCACCACAAATAAGCACAGCGTGTATGAAGCAAGCAACAGGTGTGTTCGTCTCGTCAATATGGCGCCGCAGCAAACGCCGCCTTGCTAGGATGGGACCAATTTCCCATTTCCCACTCACAGGAGAAGGCCATGAGCGCCATGCAGAAGAACGACCAGCAAAACAAGCAATCCGCGGATGATTCCGAAAAAGGCGGCCACATGATGAACGAGCCGGATATCGGCAGTGGCGAGAAATCGCCGGGCGAGAAGGAAACCGACGAGCAGATCCGCCAGATCCCGCAACGCACGCCCGAGCCGCCGAAGGCTGGTTGATGTAGTAATAATGCATTGAGTCACTGGCAGTAAGCCAGCGGTAATAAGCCATCGGCCACCGGCCGAACCGGGCCGTCCGGCGTTCAATCCATGCGGATCGGCGGCGGCGGTGCACTCGGTTCTTCCACCGGGGGGATCTCGGTGGGGGGCTTTTCACCCGGCGGCGGCTGGTTGGGCGGGTCCTGTTCCGGCGGCGGGCTATCGGGGTCCGGGGTGATGTGTGCGGACAGCGGTACAGGCATTTCCGGCAGGCGCTCCAGGTCTCCACTCATGGCGATGCTCCTTATTAAATATTGCTAAAAAGCTTAGCACTACCGTTTCATTCATGGCGCCCGCATGGTTCCATCCAGAATGGCGGATGCCGGCAAGCCGCACGGCGATCTACACTCATGACGGTTTACACTGTCGCTTCACATGGGAGCCGATCGATGAGTACACGAGGATTCACGGGCCGCCGGCCCGATGCCGCCGCGGCGCGGCGCCTGCCGCCCGGCCAGCACGAGACCGGTGATTTTCCCGTCCTGTCGCTCGGCCCCGCGCCGGCGATCGACCTGGCGGCCTGGCGCTTTACGCTGCGCCATGGTGCGCGCCCCCTGGCCAGCTGGAGCTGGGAGCAATTCCAGGCCCTGCCCCGCACCACGTGGCGCGGCGACATCCACTGCGTCACCACGTGGAGCAAGTTCGACACCGTGTGGGAAGGCGTGACGGTCGACGACCTGCTCGCCGCGGCCGACATCGTGGCGCCCACCCCGTTCCTGCTGGCGCAATCCTGGGACGAGTACGACACCAACGTTCCCGTCGCCGACCTGCTGGACGGCCGGGCCATGGTCGCCACGCACTTCAACGGCGCACCGCTGGCGGCGGAGCACGGTGGCCCGGCGCGGCTGCTGGTGCCGCACCTGTACTTCTGGAAAAGCGCCAAGTGGATCAAGGGCCTGAAATTCACCGAACGGGATGAAGCCGGCTTCTGGGAATTGCGCGGCTACCACATGCGCGGCGATCCGTGGCGCGAGCAGCGCTACCTGGACGATGAATGAAGTGATGAATGAAGGCGATGACATGAGCGCCGGCGACACGGGCGCCGACGACATGAACGCAAACAATACCGGCGGGGTCGATTCCGCCGGCTGGCAAACGGCCGTCATCAGCCGCATCGAACCGCGCACGGCGCGGATGCGCAGCTATTACCTGCGGGCGCCGCTGGCGCGCCACGCGGCCGGCCAGCATGTCGACGTGCGGCTGACGGCGCCCGACGGCTACCAGGCGCGCCGCAGCTATTCGATCGCCTCCGCCCCCGGCGCCGATGCCATCGAGCTGGCCATCGAGATGCTCGATGAAGGCGAAGTCTCCGCCTGGTTCCACGAGGTGGCGCAAGCCGGCGACTCGATCGGCGTGCGCGGCCCGCTCGGCGGCCATTTCGTCTGGCCGGCGGAGCAACCCGGGTCCATCCTGCTGGTGGCCGGCGGTTCCGGCGTGGTGCCGCTGGTATCGATCGCACGCGCGTGGCGGGATGCCGGCGCGCCCGTACCGGCACTGCTGCTGCACTCGGCGCGCTCGTGGGACGGCCTGGCGTACCGCGAAGAATTGCGCGGAATCGCCACCGCGTACGGGAATTTCAGCTACCTCACCACCGTGACCCGCGACGGCGGCGCGGCGGCGGATCACACCCGCCGCATCGACCGCGCGATGATCGCCGAAGCTCTCGCCCGCCTGGCCGATGTTCCCGGAACCTGCTACGTGTGCGGCGCCAACGGGTTCGTGGAAACGGCCGCCCAGCTGCTGGTGGCCGCCGGCATCGCGCCGCGCGCGATCCGCACCGAGCGCTACGGCGGCTAGCCCGGCGCCGGGTGTGCTAGCCCCGGTCCGCCACGGCCACGCCTTCCCGGCGCCCGGCCAGGATGGCGAGGATCTGCTCGACGCTGACCGGTTTCACGAGGTGCTCCTCGAAGCCCGCCTCGAATGCCAGGTCGCGGTCCTTCTGCTGCCCCCAGCCGGTGACGGCCACCATCACGGTGCGCCCCAGCACGGGCATCGCACGCAGCGCGCGGGCCAGGTCGTAGCCGTTCAGGCCCGGCAGGCCGATGTCGAGGAAGGCGAAGTCGGGCGCGAAGCCTTCGGCCGCGGCCAGCGCCTGCGGGCCGTCGTGGCAGACCTGCACCGTGTGCCCCATCGTGCGCAGCAGGCCGCCGATCGCATTGACGAAATCCTCGTTGTCGTCGACCAGCAGGATACGGAACTGGCGGCCATCGCCGTGCCCCAGCGAGGGCCGCGCCACGGGCGCCGGCACGTCGGCCAGCACCGGCAGCGTGACGGTGAACGTGCTGCCCTGCCCCGGCCCGCCGCTGGCCGCTTCCAGCGTGCCCTCGTGCAGCTCGACCAGGCGGCGCGCCAGCGACAGGCCCACGCCCAGGCCCTGGTTGGTGCGCTCCAGCGACGCGTCGGCCTGCACGAACATCTCGAAGATCGCGCCCAGCATGTCCGGCGCGATGCCGATGCCGTCGTCGGCCACGCGGATGTGCAGCCGGCCGTCGCCGCCCACGTCCGCCGACAGCGTGACATGGCCGCCGCGCGGCGTGTAGCGGGCGGCATTGTTCAGCAGGTTCGACAGCACCTGCGCCAGGCGCGTCGTGTCGCCCATCAGGTACACCGGCTCGGGCGGCAGGCTGACCGCCAGCTCATGGCCCTGCGCGTCGACGAACGGGCGGGCGATTTCCAGCGCGTTCGTCACCACCGCGTGCAATTCCAGGCTCTCGCGCCGGATCGTCAGCTTGCCGGTGTTGATGCGCGAGACGTCCAGCAGGTCGTCGACCAGGCGCACCATCTGCTTCAGCTGGCGCTCCATCACGCCCCGCGCGCGCAGGCTGGCGCCCGGGTCGCCGCCGTTCAGGCGCATGATGTCGAGCCCGGTGCGCAGGGGCGCCAGCGGGTTGCGCAACTCGTGCGCCAGCGTGGCCAGGAACTCGTCCTTGCGGCGGTCGGCCAGCAACAGCGCCCGTTCGGCGCCCTGCCGCACGGCCATCTCGCGCTCCAGCGTCAGGTTGGCTTCCTGCAGCGCATTGGCGCGCCGGCCGATCTCGGCCAGCATGTCGTTGAAGGCGTCGACCAGCGTGCCGATCTCGCCGCCGTGCTTGCCGTGATGATCGTCGTCGTAGGCCACGCGCAGCGAGAAGTCGCGCCGCTGCATGACCTCGCGCGCCACGTCGGTCACGGCGCGCAGCGGCCGCGTGATCGCCTGCTGCAGCCGGCTGGCCACCAGGGCGGCCAGCAGCAGGCTGGCCAGCATCACCACGCCGAGGATCATCGCGTAGCTGGCCAGTCGTTCCAGCAGGCGGTAGCGCGCGCTCAGGTACACGGTGCCGACCCGCTCGCCGTTGTCGACGATCGGATGGTAGACCACCATGCGGCCGCCCTCGATCGCATGGCCGGCCCGGCCCGGGTGCGCCGGCAGCGGCGGCACGTCGGCACCGGCCTGCGCGTAGGCGGCAAAGACGACATCGTTGACACCATAGATGGCGCCCTGCTGGATCTGCGGGCGCACGCGCAGCAGCGCCAGGTTCTGGCGCGCGGCGGCGGGATCGTTGAAGCTCACCGCCGGTGCCGACACGGTGGCCACGATCTCCGCCTGGGTGGTGAGATCGTCGATCCAGTTCTGCTGGAAGCTCGTCAGGTCGTAGACCAGCATGCTGACGGAGGTGGTGACCAGCGCGGCGAACGTGGTGGCCAGGGCCATCGCCACCAGCTTCGCGCGCACGGTATCGGGACGCAGGCGGGACAGCACTAGTTCCCCTTTTGCACGTGCCAGGCCACCGACAGCAGGCGCGAACTGAGTTTCAGGTTGCTGCGTTCGGCGGCCGGCAGCGATACCTCGAAGCGCACCCGTTCGTCGACGATGCGGAAGTTGATCACGGCGCCCTGCTGCAGCCCGTTCTCGTCGTCGGCCACGCCGAGCGCGCCGTTCTGCGCGGCGCTGCGCAGCACCTTCGGCAGGTCGTTGGCCGAGCCGGCGAACACCATCCGCAGGCCGGCCACCGGCTCGCCCTCGCGCAGGGTGCGCACGGCGATCGGGCGGCCGTTGACGGTGCGCCCGGCCGTGATGCGCGCCAGTTCGGCCGCCACGTCGTCGGCGCCCAGCACGCCCACGGCCAGCGGGCTGCCTTCCTCGCCGCTGTCCTTCGGCGCCAGGAATTCCACGTAGCCGAGGAACTTGAACAGGTAGGCGGCTTTCACGCTGCGTTCCAGGTTCGGTGCGGCCGGCGCCGCCGGCTGGCCGATGGCCGGGCCGCTCAGTGCCACGCACAGCAGTACCAGCGCCAGCAGCGCGGAACACCAGCCCGGCCAGGCAGGCCAGCAGGGCAATGCCGGAACCGGCCGTTGGGATGCGGTGGAAAATGACGTCATGTCAGAAACGGTAAGTAAGCCTGAGCACGGCGGTACGCTCGAACACGCTGCGGTTCGGCGCCGCTCCGAACTCGGGGTGGGACTTGTGCAGCAGGTTCTGGCCGATCAACGCCACGTCGAGCCTGCGCGTTGCTTTCCATGTCCATTGCAGGTCCAGTTCATGATAGGACGGCACGGCCGGGAGGCGCAGCGCGCCGACCCGGCGCCATGTCCAGTCCAGCTGCATGTCGGCCGGCAGGTCGTGCGACGAGCGCAGTTGCCAGTAATGGCTCGGGTCGGCCGTGGCCACGCCTTCCCTGGCGCCGGTATCCCGGCTGCCCGGATACAGCGCCGTGTGCACGCGCTGCACCACCAGGCCGCCGTTCAGGCGCCAGCCATCGAGCGGCTGTCCGCTCATCCACATTTCGATGCCGCGCGTGTGCCCATGGGCCATGTTGCGAAACTCCGCCAGGCCGCTGTATGCCGGCCCGTCCTCGTTCGGTTCCGAGGTGCGCAGCCGGTCGTACTTGGCGATGAACGCCGTGGCCGAATACGACCAGCGCGGCGATGGCTGGATGCGGTAGCCCAGTTCCACCGTCTTCGCCGTCTCCGACTGGAAATCGGGGCCGCCGCCGAAGATATAACGCGGCACGCCGTTCACCAGCACCGGTGTCACCGGCCGGTAGAAATCGCGGTCGACGCGCGACGGCGCGCGCACCGTGCGCGCCAGGCTGCCCCACAGCAGCTGGCGGCTGTCCGGTGCCCACGCCAGCCGCACGGTGGGCAGCACTTCCGCCCCCGTATAGTGGTTGTGCTCCACCTTCACGCCGCCGGTCAGCCGCAGGTCGTCGCGCAGCGCCACTTCATCCTGCACGAACAGGCTGCCCCAGTGCATCGACAGGTCGTTCGGCAGGTAGGCCTGGGCGCGCCCGTTGGCGATGCGGTCGCGCGAATAGCGGTAGCTGGCGCCCCACGTGACATTGTGCGGCATCGACGAACCTGCCGCCAGCCGCACGCTGTGCTGCGCATCGAGTTCGATCGTGTCGAGCCGTTCGTACATCGTGTTCGGATGGTTGCGTTCCGTGTGATCGAGCACCAGTTGCAGGCGCACGTTCGAATCGTCCGCCAGCCGGCGCGTCAGCCGCGCCACGACGTTCGCTCCCGACAGCAGCACCGGTCCCGCGGTGCGCTGCGCGAGGTCGGCTTCGTAGATATCGCCGGACAGCATCAGGCCGCCGCGTGCGCGGTCCCAGTCGGCGCGGAAGCCGGCCTGGCGCCGCAGGTAGCCGGTGGCGGCTTCGCCGGTGTCGCGCGCCGCGTCGTCCGCTTCGGCGTAGCGCGCATAGACGCGATAATGCCCGCCGTTGCGCAGCGTGCCGCCGTAGCGGACACTGGCATCGCGGTCATCCGCGCCGGCGGCACCGGCCAGCAGGCCGCCCTGGGTATCCTTGGCCGAGCGGGTGATCACGTTGATCACGCCATTGACGGCGTTGGCGCCCCAGATCGTGGCGCCGGGCCCGCTGATCACCTCGATCCGTTCCACGTCCTCCAGCAGCACATCCTGGGCATCCCAGGAGACACCGGAGAACAGCGGCGTATACAGCGTGCGCCCGTCGACCAGCACCAGCAGCTTGTTCGACTGGCGGCTGTTGAAGCCGCGCGCCGTGATCGCGTAGTTGCGCGCATCGGACCGCGCCACCTGCAGGTTCGGTGCCAGGCGCAGCGCCTCGGGCAGCGTGCGCGCGCCGCTGCGGCGGATCTCGTTGTTGGAAATGATATAGACCGACGCCGCGGCGTCGCCCAGCCGTTCTTCCTGCCGCGAGACGGAGGTGATGACGATGTCGCTCAACTGTTCGAGCGACAGTTCGGCGATGTCATCCTGCAGCGACGCGGCCCCCGCGCATCCGGCCGCCAGGACCAGGCAGGCGGCCGCGATCGGCCCACGCAATTTGGCTGGACGCTGGATGGTTGGACCACGTGTCATCGGACCGTATCTGTTTGGTCTCATAAGCCGCGCCAGGCAGGTAGAGTTGTTTTCAAGAATTATAATCACGCCGACGCATCCCCTCGCGCACAGTAGCACATCGGGCTTGCAATTTGCGCAACCGGCCGCATGGAGCCGCGAATTTCGCACCACTGCCCCGGAAGGCGCGCCGGTTTGGGTATACTTCGTGGCCATGAACAAGTACACGCGCATGTCCGAGGAATGGGAGCGCTGGCTCGACGCCAGCCTGGAGAAGGGTTGCCGCACGCAAGACATCGTGGCCGCGATGGTGGCCGCGAACTACGATGCCGGCTATGCGGAACGGACCGTGCAGGAACGCCAGGCGCAGCGCGCGCAGCCGGCGGGCGCAGCGGCGGGCCCGTACCGCTATGGCACGCCGACGATCGGCCACCATAACAACCTGATCGCCACCAGCGACCGCATGGTGCGCGTGGCGATGCGCATCGAGCAGCCGGTGGTGGCCGTGCTGGACGACGTGTTCTCGGCCGAGGAATGCGATGCCGTGGTGGCGCTGGCGCGTGCCCGCCTGCAGCCTTCCGCCACGCTGAGCCCCACCACGGGCGAGAACCAGGTCAAGGACCACCGCACCAGCCTGGGCGCCTTCCTCGACGATGCCGACGAGCCGCTGCTGCGGCGCCTGAACCGGCGCATCGCCGAGGTCATGAACCAGCCGGTGTCGCATGGCGAAGCGCTGCACGTGCTGCACTACGGCGTAGGCGCCGAGTACAAGCCTCACCACGACTATTTCGACCCGGCCAATCCCGGCTTCGCCGCCACACTGCGCCGCGGCGGCCAGCGCGTGGCCACGCTGATCATCTACCTGAACGACGTGGAAGAATCAGGCGACACGATCTTCCCGAAGCTCGGCCTGTCGATCGTGCCGCGCAAGGGCTCGGCCGTGTATTTCGAATATGTCAACGAAGCGGGACAGCTCGACGAGGCGAGCCTGCACGGTGGCGCGCCGGTAACCCGCGGTGAAAAATGGGTGGCCACCAAGTGGGTACGGCAGGGCGTGTTCAAGTAGGGTTCGGGCAGAGATACCGCTAAGTTAAGCGTTACCCGATACGTTGGAAGCGCATGCATTCACCCCAACAGCGAAGGGCTGGGGTCAGGAAGAAGCCCTGGCATGCATGCCAGGGCCGTTTCGCAGGCGCGAAGCATGCTTCGCGAAACCCCTGCTTCACCCCGCCGGGGCGTAGTCGGGGTTTCAAGGAGCATCGCTCCTTGCCGACGTAGCGGTACTGGCCTGCGAGCCAGTATTCCCCCTGACCCCGGAATTTGCACTTGGGGTGGGCTTATCTGAGCGGCATTAGGTTCAGGCAGGGTCAGGCAGAGTAGAAGCAGTTCAGGCAAAGACGTCGAACCGGTGTTGAACCGGTTGAATGATGGCGGCGCCGGCCGGCGCCGCCGGGCGTTGTCATGCGGTCCCAACGCGGCCGGTTACTCGGTCTCTTCCTGGCCGATCTGGTCGATGATGCGCTTGCCCTGCTCGACGCCGCCGTCGTTCATCCCCAGCGGCACGTAGTAATGGAATAACGGCTCGCCATCCTTGTAGACCGAGCCCATGCAGATTTCGTAGCCCTTGTACTGCACCGTTTTCAAACTCGACAGTTCCGCGCCGATCATGTTGCCTCCCCGGTATCAGCAATTGGATGTGTACCGCCCCGGCAAGGCGGGCGGCCCTGTAATGATATGTCCCAGCGGTTCCAAGTATGCCGTGCACGGAAGGCGCGAACTGTGCGCGGCTTCACCAAGCGAAGCCGGACTTTTCCGGCCGTGGTAGAAACATCACGGCTTGCCGGCTTGCCGGCCCGGCTCGACCAGCACCAGCTTGCCCGTCTTCGGATCCCGGTACACTTCGCCAACCCGGTCGTAGCCGCTGCCGCCCTGCGTGATGCCGGCCGCGGGCCGTTCGATCTGCCGGCCTTTCTCCACCGGCCGCGGCGCCTTGAACTGCCCCTGGCTGCCGGCGATGGCGGCGATCAGGCCACAGGCGAAGACCAGCATCACGTCGACCAGGTTGACGAGACTGGCGCGCGGGTCTTCGTCGCCGCCATCGAAGCGCGCATCGAGATGGGAATACAGGCGCAGGCGCCGGCGTGCGGGTTTGGCGCTCATGCCGCCTTCTCCGCGACCTTCTCCGCATCCTTCTCCGCATCCTTCTCCAGCGCGTCTTCCATCGCTTCCAGCGTTTCCTCATACCAGCGGCGGCGCAGCTTGCCGATCACCAGGCCGCCGATGCCGGCCACCAGTCCCAGCACGGTGGCATCGAACGCCACGGTGACCGCGCTGGCCAGCTGCGCCGGATCGCCGGCGCCCAGCGCGGCCAGGCCGGGGCCCAGCGGAATGATGGTGGCCATCAGGCCCAGCATCGGCGGAATCCGCGCCAGCAGGTCGGCGCGCTCCAGGCGATGGCGGGCTATCGCCTGCACTTGCGCCACATTGCCGCTGTCGCGCAGGCGCCGCAAACCATGAAAGCGTTCGCCGGCGGCGATGCCTGCTTCAACCACCGCGATGGCGCAGGCCAGCAGCAGCGCCGCCAGCGACGGCACCAGCAGCCAGCTGACCGCGTCATGCAGCCAGCCGAGGGAATGGGGATCGATCATGTAAGGCTCCTTGAAGGTTGAGGTACGGCGCGGCCGCGCCACATGCCCGCCGCAAACAGCGACAGCACGGCGGCCAGCAGTGCCAGCAGCCAGACCACGGTGATACCGGGCGGCTCCGCTGCATCGGCGGGTTCATGCAGTTCATAGGCGCGCGGCGCGGGCTCGGCGGCAGCCGCGACGGCGCCGTCGGCTTGCGCGGGCGGCGCATGCTGTCCGGCCCGTGCCCCGGCAAGCGCCCGCGTTCCGGTCGCAGGCACCGGGACAGGGGCTCGACCGTCGCTCTCGCTGGCGGCGGGCGGCAGGTCGCCCCGTGCCTTGGCCAGGGTGACGCCGAGCGCCCGCGCATCGGCGCCGTCCAGCTGCGGCGCCAGCCAGTCCCACATCGGATGGTCCGGCGCGGCGTGGCCGCTGCCGGGCAGGCCGTTGGCGGCCACCAGCCGCGCCAGTTCGCCGCCCATCCGCCGCAGCGTGGCGGGATCGGTTTTCCAGAACCCCTTTTCCGCGGCGACCATGAAGATCGCCAGCATATGCGCCTTGACGTGTGCGTTGTGGCGCTGGCCGAGGAATTGCGGCAGGCCCAGGCCATGCCTGTCGTCGAAATACACCGACTTCACTTCGTCCCACGCCCAGTCCTTCACCAGGTCGGGCCGCGTCACCTGCCAGCCCCACAGGTTTTCCAGGAATTCCTGGCCCATCGTGCGCGCCCCCGCATAGCCATGCCCCATCAGCGGCTTGAGCCAGGCCGGATTCAGGAAGCGGCCGCGCAGCTCGCCCAGCAGCGCGGCCGCCAAGGGCTCGACATCGGCGCGGCCCGGCTGCGCATGCTGCAGGATCAGCGCCTCGGGCACGCGGCCGGTGCGGCCCTCGACCGCCAGCGACAGGCCGCCCAGGTAATCGAACGCGTCGTTGTTATCGAGCAGGCCATACAGGTTGCTGGCGCGGCCGTGGTAGGTGCGGGCGATGCCGTCCAGCGCCGCATTGAACGCCGCATGCTCCGCTTCGCCGCTGCCGTCGAGGCCATACGCGTGGCCCATCCGGTTGCGGTAGGCGGCGCCGATCTCGTCGCGCTCGCGCCACGCGCCGGAACGCTCGGTCAGGCGATTCACGCCGGTGCCGTAGGCGCCCGGTGCATCGCCGAACACGCGCTGCGCGGCACCCCTGCCCGCCTCGGCCACGGGCTGGCCGGCGCGCACCAGCGCCCGCTGCCGCACCAGCCACTCGGCGGCCACGCGGTTGCCGGCCACGGGCTCGTCGCCCCAGGCCACGCCGTTCATCGGCGCCAGCGCGGCTTCCAGCGCCGGCCGCAGCGACGGGTCCTCGGCCGCCAGCGTGCCGGCCGATGCCGCCAGCGCCAGCCGCCCGGCGCGGTCGATCAGCCGGATCAGGTTCGGGTACAGGTCGCGGAACAGGCCGGACGTCGTCACCAGCGCATCGCGGCGCGGCGCTCCCGGCCTGAGGCGCACGTCGGTGACGATGCCGCGCGCATTCCACACCGGTTCCGCGCCCATCATGGCCAGCGCGAACGCCACCATCACGCCTTCGTCGCGGACCGCGTCGGACGCCCACAGGATGATGCCTTCGCTGCCGGCTGTCGCGTTCTTGCCGCCCCGGACGATCGCCTTGCCGGCCAGGTCGGCACCCAGCTGGTAGCCCAGCTTCGTGGGCAGGATATCGCCATCGACCGCATGGAAATTGCGCCCCGTCGGCAGCGCCTCCGGGGAGCGCAGCGGATCGTTGCCCTTGCCCGGCTCGATGTAGCGGCCATCCAGCCCCGCCAGCAGCGCCTGCATTTCCAGGCGCGGCGACTCGACCAGGTTCGCGGCCACTTCCGCGGGGACTTCCCGCCCGTCGATGCCGCCCTTCCTCATCGACGCCAGCATCAGGTCGATCGACGCCTGCTTCCAGGGCCGGCCGAAGATGTGCAGGCCATGCGGCATGAACTTTTCCTGAAGCTTGGTGAGATAGTGGCCGATCTCGTGGGCCAGCAGGTCGTCGTCGGCCGCGTCGTAGCCGATGCCGCGCACGGCCAGCACGTCCGCCATCGACGCTTCCAGCTCCGCCTTCAGGTTCAGCGCCACCACGCGTTCGCGCATCAGGCGCGCCGCCTGCATCTTCAGCGATTCCGAGCTGGCCGCCTCGTAGCTTTCCACCACCTGGCGCAGCGCCAGCAGGTCGTCGTACAGCGGCGTGCTGGCCAGTGGCGGCGTCAGGTGGTCGACGATCACGGCCAGCCCGCGCCGCTTGGCCTGCGTGCCTTCGCCGACCCCGTCGACGATGTACGGGTAGATGCCTGGCAGGTCGCCGGCGATCAGGCTCGGGTAATCGTCGCTGGCCAGGCCGACCGCTTTCCCGGGCAGGAATTCATAGGTGGAATGGCGCCCCACGTGCACCAGGGCGTCGGCCCTGAAACGGTCGCGCACCCAGTGATAGAAGCCGAGGTACTGGTGCGGCGGCGTGATGCTGGTGTTCGCATGCAGCAGTTCCTCGTCCACTTCCCAGCCGCGCGGCGGCTGCGGGCCGATGAACACATTGCCGAACACCAGGCCCGGCACCAGCATCCGGCCCTGGTCGACCATGATCCTGCCGGGCGCGGCGCCCCACCCTTTCAGGCCCTCGATGCCATAGCCGGCGACCTTGCGGTTGAGTGCATCCAGCCCGGCGCAGCGGCGCGCCGCCCGCACGTCGAGGCAGGCGCGGTAACCCTCGCCCAGCGCTTCGAGGTCGCGCATCGCCGCCTCGCGCCGCGGGTGATCGGCGCCTTCCACGAGATGCTGCAATTCCTTGACGATCACGTCGACCTGCTTGCGGCCCAGCAGCCATTCGCCGGCCTTCTCCGCGTCCAGTACGTCCGCATGCAGGCGGCCCAGCAGGCCGCTGGTCATCTCACGCTGCACCCGCGGCGACAGGGTGGCGAACCATGCCGCATAGTCCGCCGCGCTCACGGTGTTCACCGTGCCAGCCAGCTCGCGCAGCGCGCCGCGGTCTTCCGGCAGGTTGACGCCCTGCGCCATGATCCGGTCGAGCAGCGCCTCGGGCGACGCGGGCAGCTCGCCCACCGTATAGCCGGCGTCCTTCAGCGCATGGAGCATGTCGAACAGCGAAGCCGGCACGTCCAGGTTGTCGGCGCCGATGTTCTGGCGGCCCGGCGGGTGGTTGTAGTAGATCAGCGCCACGCGCTTGTCGCGGTTCGGCTTGTCGCGCAGCGCCAGCCAGCGGTTGACGCGCGCCGCCAGCCGCGCCGCCTCGGCATCGAGCATGACCGGCGGACGGTTCTCGATGCCGGTCAGCCGGTCGCGCTGCGCCTGGCCCAGGGCGGCCACCACGATCGGCTGGCCGATGCCCTGCAATTCCGGCAGCGCCACGCGGTACTGCACCGAATCGGGCGGCAGGCCGTCCGGCGACAGGCGCCACTGCAGCGCCGTGCGGTCGGACAGCCGGATCCCCTTGAACACGGGAATATCGAGGCGCTTCAGCGCTTCGGCGACGGCTTCGCGCCCCTCGGCCGCGCCGACCACGAAATCCTGCAGCACCACCAGTGCCGCCGGCCGGGCCGGCGCAACCAGCTCGGGCAGGCGTTCCAGCGCCTCGCGCGACGCGCCGCCCCAGCGCGTGAGCACCTGCACGCACGGCTGGCCGCCGGCCTCGATGCGCGCGCACACGGCGGCCGGCACGGCCGCATCCATGTTCGACAGGTCCAGCACCACCACGGCCGGCCGTGCCGTCAAGCCCAGCTGCGCGCCATGGCCCCAGGCTGCCGCGTCGGCCAGTTCGCGCCGGCCCACGCGCACGCGCAGCGTCGGTTCCGCCTGTGCGCTGGCCAGCGGCGTGGCCGGGTGCAGCCGGTGGCCGAACAGCGCCGCGGTATTGCCGACACCGCCGGCCTGCCAAAGCCGGCGCGCGGCCAGCCAATGCGGTGCGGCAGGATGCGCCTGCGCGGCCCGCAGCGCGGCGGGCGACGGTTTTTCCGCCGACAGGTCGCGCAGCGTATCGGCAGGGAAATCGCGCAGCGCGCCATGGCCATCGCGGGTCATCAGGCTGAGGCTGGCCTCGCCGTTGAAGGCCAGCACCGCCGTGCGCGGTTTCGCATGGCGGGCCAGCGCGGTCTTCAGGCGGTGGGCCGGATCGCCGAACAGCGACACGGCCAGGATGGTATCGGCGCCGCCGACCAGCCGCGCCATGTCGCGCTCGCCCAGCGCCATCCATTGCGCCGGGGTGCGCAAGTCGATACGGTCTTGCGGATGCAGGGCCAGGTGGCGGTGCGCCGCCTCGATCGCGACGGGCGCGGCGCGCTCGGTGACGATGCCGAACAGCACGGCGGCCTGGCCGCGCGCGCAGGCCAGGATGCACAGCAGCGCGGCCAGGGCGCGCACGAGTGGGGAAATGCTCAATTGATCCGACCGGTCCGGCCGTGCCCGCGAGGGCCGGCCATGAATACGCAACAGGCCGGCCCACACCCCGGGATCCGGCACATCATTGCAAACGGCCGGTCTTCTGGCTTGCCGTCATTCTGGCCGGTGCGTGCCTTCCCGTGTCGTGTCTCGACACAGTGGCGGTGGCGCCGGTTCGTCAGGCTTACAGCAGCGGGGGCTGCGCCGGACTGGCGGAGGATGGTCATCCCGCGCGTCACCGGCTTCCCGTTTCACCCTCCGGCCGGCTGGCAGGAAGGCACCGTTTGCTCAAGCGCCGGATTCTACATGCAAGGCTGCCGCTTTGTCACATCCGCAAGCGGCCCAGCCGCCACAGGCCCGCCAGCTGCACGGCCCCCGCCAGCACGAACAGGGCAAGCAGGGCGGCCAGGCCATCCCGGCCGGGCATCCCGTCCGGCACGCGCGGCACGAACCCGGGCTGCCTGGCGAAATCGGCCGTGCCGAACGGGCGGTCGTTGAACAGGTAGGGATAGTAGAACGTGCGGATCTGCCGGTGGAACGCCGCGATCGCGTCCTGGTACGCCAGTTGCGCCGGCAGGTCCGTGCCGGCGAGCCGGTGCAGCACGGCCTGCGCGCCCACGCCCGGCAGCAGCCAGCCGAGCCGGCCCGTCCATGCCTGCCGCGCCAGCAGTCCGCCGCGATAGTCGCGCGCCGCGCCGGCCACGCTCTCGTCGCCCACCTGGTGGAAGGCGAAGTACCACTTCCAGTGGAACCTGCCCGGTACGGCGGTGTGGTCCTTCCATTCCGGATGGCTGGCAACGAACTTGCGCATGGTTTCTTCGCGCGGCAGTTCCCAGGCGCCATGCACGACCTGACGCTGGGCCAGCATCAGGTCGACGCCCTGGTGCACGGGGATCGCCCGGATCAGCGCCACGTTGGCCAGTGCCGGCAGCACCAGCGTGAGCACGGCCCAGGCTCCCATCAGCACGGTGGCGTTGGTCACGGAGCGCCAGTGCAGCGAGGCGACCAGCAGCGACAGGCCGGTCCAGAAGGCCAGGCAGGCCGCCGTCACCGCCAGCACGATGCCGGTCGCCACGATGCCGGTGCCGGACAATGCCGCGCCCACGCACGCCGGCGCGGCCAGGCAGGCGAACAGCAACGCATAGCGCAAGCCGGCGCGGCGCCGCCACAGCCGCCCCGCGTCGGGCATCGCCAGCAGGAGCCGCAGCCGGCCCGTCTGCCGCTCGCCCGACACCAGGTCGTGCAGCAGCGCGATCGCGAACAGCGGCGCCAGGTAGATCAGCACGAAGGCGAAGTCGAAGCGGCCCGGCAGCGCCACTTCCGGATTGAACGTCTCGCCTTCGTAGAGCTGGGCCTGCAATCCCAGCGCGCGGATGCGCAGGACGTACGGCGCCACGTCGCGCAGGCCCAGCGCCAGGAACGCCGCGGCCGATGGCGGATCCCATGTGTTGTAGAACGTGTAGTAGGCCGGATTGCCGGCATCCTTGCTGTCCGGGTAGCGCGCCGCCAGCGCGGCCACGTCCTGTTCATGCAGCGGCGCCAGGCGGGCGATGGTCTGCCGCTGGCGTTCGACTTCCCGCATGCCCGACCAGACAGCCAGCGCGGACAGCAGCAACAGCAGCAGCAAGGCGCAGGCGGACAGCCGCGAGCGCAGCACCAGCCGCATTTCGTGGGCAAGCCAGTTCATCGCGCGATCCTCCCCAGCCGGCCCGCCAGCACCCAGGCCAGCGTGCCCAGTGCGGCCAGCCACAGGGCCAGCACGCCGGCCGCCGGAGCCACGCGCCGCAGCGTGGTGGCCACCGGCGCCGCTTCATACTGGAATTCCGGGAACTCCCGCCAATGGTCTCGCGACACGCGGTTATCCTTGCTCCGGTCGATGTCGTCGGCATAGGCCAGCCGCTCCACCTGGATGCGGTTCAGGCCCTGGATCAGCGCGTAGCGATAGCGCTCGCCCTGCTCCAGGAACGAACGGTAGCTGGCCAGGTCGGTCCCGGCCGCCGCCATCGACAGGCGCCGCAGCGCCAGCGCCGGGCTGGCCCAGCCGAAGGCATCGATGATCTCGCCCTGCCGTTCCTGCCGGTCGAACGCGGCCGCGGCGTAGCGGTCGAACAGCTCGCTCGACTTGCGCTCCCCTTCCATGCCCACCAGGCCCTTGAAGTTGACCGGCAGGTCTTCGATGCGCGTCACGCCATATTGCTTCAGCAGCCTGTCGCGGAAGGAGGTGAATGCCGGATCGTTCGGGTTGTGCGAATCGCCCAGCGCCAGGTATTCGCGCTGCACGTGGATGGCGTCCTCGAAACGGGTCGGCAGCGCCACCGCGTGGTTGGCCATGTCGGGCACCCAGCGCGGCAGCAGGATCACGATCACGGCCCATGCCGTCAGCAGCACCAGCAGCGCATCGCGCCCGCGCGCCACGCACATCGACACCAGCACCACGCCGAGGACCCACAGCAGCAGCCAGCCGGTGTAGCCGGCGGCCAGCGCCACGGCCAGCGGCCAGGGCGCGTGGCCGTCCAGCGCGAACCAGACCAGCGCGGCCAGCGCGGGCAGCAGCACCAGCCCGGCGAATCCGCCCAGCGCCAGCAGCTTGCCCAGCACCAGTTGCCGGCTGCGCACGCCCTGCGCGAGCAGCACGCGCAAGGTGCCCGACTCGCGTTCGCGCGCCACGGCCGCATGCCCGAAGAACACCAGCAGCAGCGGCGCCAGCACCTGCAGCACGAACGCCGGCGTCAGCTGCCCGAAGCGCAGCAGCAGCGAGGTTTGCCGCACGTCGCCGAAATTGGCGCTGTTCTGCCGGTGCCCTTCGAGGAACAGCGTGTTGCCCGTGAAGCCGTCGATACCCGGATCGAACGCGGCCAGCGGATTGACGGGCCGGAACACGAAGTGCCCGTAATGCACCATGCGGTGCGGGTGCCGGTCCGGCTGGGCCTCGAATTCATCGTTGGCCTGCGCCTGGTAGCGGGCGCGCTCCGCATCGGCCGCGCGCCGGTGCTCGTGCGCGGTCAGCGCCGCCACCAGCATCAGGACCGTCAGCAGCGCGATGCCGGCCACCGCGGCCCGGTCGCGGAACAATGCGCGCCATTCCTCGCGTGCGATGCGTGCGATGACGTTCCGGGTCGCAACCGTGGCCGCGCCGGTTGCGGCGCCCAGCACGGCGCTCATGCCGCCTGGCCGCCGTAGCGGCGGTGCAGCGCGCGCACGTCGAAGCGGTCGGCACCGGCCGCGCCCACTTCTTCGAGCAGGCAGCCGGCGTCGAGGAAGCCGATGCGGTCGGCCACGTCGGCGGCGCTGAGCAGGTCGTGCGTCACCATCAGCACGGCCACGCCCTGTTCGCGCAGCACGCCCAGCAGGCGGTTGAACTCGGCCGTGGCCTGCGGGTCCAGGCCCGAGGTGGGCTCGTCCAGCAGCAGCGCCGGCACCCGCCGGGCCAGCGCCAGGGCGATCGCCACCTTCTGCCGCATGCCCTTTGAAAAGCCCGCCACGCGGCGGTCGTACGCCGCCGCCGCCAGCCCGGCCGCCGCCAGCGCCGCGTCGATCGCGCCGGGATCGCCGCCCTGCCCCGCCAGGTCGAGCAGGTAAGCCACGTTCTCGCGCGCGGTGAGGTGTTCGTACAGCGCCACGTTCTCCGGGATGTAGGCCAGGTGGCGCCGCGCTTCATCCGGTTGCGTGACCGGATCGATGCCGTGCACCCGCACCCGCCCGGCGCTCGGCGTGACGAACCCCAGGAACAGGCTCAGTGTCGTGGTCTTGCCGGCGCCGTTGGCGCCGAGCAGCGCATAGATTTCGCCGGCGCGGATGTGCAGGTCGAGCCGCTGCAGGATGGTTTTGCCGCCATAGCCTGCGACGACCGCCGTGGCGTCGAGCACGTGGCCGCCGCCGTGGATGCTTGCGATATTCAAACGATGTTCCTTTCGATTGCGGAGGGGGACCGACGATGCATCGGCGACAAGACCCGGTCGATCATTCACGATGATCGCTCAAGATGATAATTCATTATCATTCTCGTTGCCAATCTGTTCAGGCAAATTTGCAACTGTCGAGGACAACTGGTTGTTTCCTGATAGCATTAACTAAGGTATAGTCTGCCTGCACTGGACAGGCCCGGTCCGGTGCCGTTCACGCCGCCGGCCGCGCCTGTTCTTCCTCACGTACTCACTCATGTACTCACTCATGTACTTCCTCATGTACTCCCTCATGTACTCCTTCATGTGAACGCGATGACTGCCCCATCTTCCGATCTGATCTACCGCCTGCTGGTGCAGAGCGTGGTCGACTACGCGATCTACCTGCTCGATACCGACGGCAATGTCGTCAACTGGAATGCCGGCGCCGAGCGCGCCAAGGGTTACCGGGCGGACGAGATCGTGGGCCGCAACTTCGCCGTGTTCTACAGCGAAGCGGACCGCGCGGCGGGGCTGCCGCAGAAGGCGCTGGCCACGGCCCGCGCCGAATCGCGCTTCGAGGCCGAAGGCTGGCGCCTGCGCAAGGATGGCACGCGGTTCTGGACCAACGTGGTGATCGACGCCATCCATGACGACGACGGCAAGCTGGTCGGCTTCGCCAAGATCACGCGCGACATCACCGAACGGCACCAGCAGCAGCTGAGACTGGTCGAAGCCAAGGAACTGGCCGAGCAGTACAGCCAGCAGATGGCGACGGTGTCGCACTTCCTCGATTCGGTGATCTCGAACATGCCGGACAGCGTGCTGGCACTGGCCACCGGTGCAAAGGGCGATGACGGCGCGGGCGCGAACCGCCATGAAATCCTGCTGGCCAACGGCCATGCGCGCCACTTGTTCGCCACCGATGGCGCCGACATCAAGGGCCGCCTGGTACGCGATTGCCTCGGCGCGGAGGTGGCGGAGTACATCGAGCGCCTGGCCGCGATGCCGCCCGACGGCCATGCGCCGTCCGACGACAGCCTGGTGCAGACACCGCTCGGCCCGCGCACGCTGCGCAGCCGCACGGCGCTGGGCAGCCGGCCCGATGGCAGTGGCGACTACCTGCTCGTCATCACCGAGGACGTCACCGATGAACTGGCGGCCTATGCGCAGATCCACCACATGGCGCAGCACGACGGCCTCACCAACCTGCCCAACCGCACCTTCTTCCACCAGCGCCTGGAAGCGGCGATCCGCGACAGCAACGAGGACGGCACCCACGCGGCCATCCTGTGCCTGGACCTGGACAACTTCAAGAACATCAACGACGCCTTCGGGCACGGCTTCGGCGACAAGATCCTGCTGATGCTGGCCGGCCGCCTGAAGAAATGCCTGCGCGAACACGATACGCTGGCGCGCCTGGGCGGCGACGAATTCGCCGTGGTGCTGCCGCGCGTGCGGCGGGTCGACGAGGCGCAGCACGCGGCGCGGCGGCTGATCGACGCCGTGGCGCCGCCCTTCGCGATCGACGGCCACAGTTTCACCGTCGGCCTGTCGATCGGCATCGCGGTGTCGTCGCAGGAAGGCAGCAGCGCCGAACAGCTGCTGCGCTTCGGCGACATGGCGCTGTACGAAGCCAAGCGCAATGGCCGCAACCGCTACGAACTGTTCCACCCCGACCTGGAGGCCGCCTCGCGCGTGCGGCGGCAGATGGAAATCGACCTGCGCCGCGCGCTGCACCGGGGCGAGCTGCAGATGCACTACCAGCCGATCATCGAAAAGGAAGGCTGCCGCATTTCCGGCTACGAGGCGCTGATCCGCTGGCAGCATCCCGTGAAGGGCCAGGTGCCGCCGATGGAATTCATCCCGCTTGCCGAGGAAACGGGATTGATCCACGAACTGGGCGCGCGGGCGCTGAACCTGGCCTGCCAGGAAGCGGCGACGTGGACCAATGGCGCGACCGTGGCGGTGAACCTGTCGCCCGTGCAGTTCAAGAACAGCGAACTGGTGAAGGCGGTCGCGCTGGCGCTCGAGGATGCCGGCTTGCCGGCGCGGCGGCTGGAGCTGGAAATCACCGAGTCCGTGCTGCTGGCCAATACCGAAGGCAATATCCGCACGCTGCAAGCCCTGAAGGACCTGGGCGTGCGCATCTCGCTGGATGATTTCGGCACCGGCTATTCGTCGCTGAGCTACCTGCGCTCCTTCCCGTTCGACAAGATCAAGATCGACAAGTCCTTCGTGCGCGACATGGGCGAAAGCCGCGAGGCGATGGCCATCATCCGCGCCATCACCGGCCTGTCCAGCAGCCTGCTGATCGAGATCACCGCCGAGGGGGTCGAGACGGAGGAACAGTTCCGGCAGCTGCAGGTGGAAGGCTGTTCGCATTTCCAGGGCTACCTGTTCGGGCGGCCGGTGGCCGCCGAGCACCGGGTCGAGGAACTGGACGCCCGCGCCACCGCGCAGTAAGGCCTGCGCCAGGGGCGGGCATCCGCACCGCGCTGGTGCACGACCCGTCAGTAGGTAATGCGACTTAATTGAGCCCACCCCAAATGCAAATTCCGGGGTCAGACCCGGCTGGTCTCGTATCTTGAGCATACCGACAATTCAGTGGATACTTCCGCTGCAGTTCCGGCCAGGCAAGGTCACACCGCTCGGGATTAAGGCTTCGAGCCTGTGGGTCAGATAGGTGGCCTTGCCTGTTTTTTCATTGAAGTCCGTACGGTATCTTGGGACGGCGTTCTTACGCTAAGCCCGCATACGAGAGAGGAAATGATGGAAATGGCAGTAACCCCGGTAGTTGGCGTTGATGTGAGTAAGAAGAAGCTCGATATTGTTCTGCTGGTCAGTGGCAAAGCGAAATCGAAGACGCTCAGCAATACGCCGGAGGGTTACCAGGAACTGGTTCAATGGTTGGTCAAGCAGAAGGTCTCTCCAGACAGCGCTCACGTGTGTCTGGAAGCGACCGGTGTCTATAGCGAGCCGCTTGCTCTGTGGTTGCACGATGCGGGCATCATGGTGAGCGTCATCAATCCAGGCTGCATCAAAGGTTTTGGGCAGTCCGAAAACATCCGCAACAAAAACGATCAAATTGACGCCGGGCTGATCGCCCGATTCTGTGCTGCGAAGAGGCCACCAGTTTGGGTGCCACCTCGAAAGGAACAGCGTGAACTCAAGGGTTTGAGCGATCGGCTGCTTGCGCTCAAGGACATCAGGCAACAGGAAAAGAACCGGATGGAAGCTCATGATTTTGCCGGTCAGGCCGACTTGGTGAAAAACGTCGATGAGCACGTAAAATGGCTCGATCAAAAGATCACCGAGCTGGAAAAGGAGATCGACGATCACATCGACAGGCATCCTGGCCTGAAACATGACGCCGATCTGATGCGCAGTATTCCAGGCATTGGCAGCACTACGATAGCTAAGGTCCTGGGCCACATTGGTGACATTAGGCGCTTCGGATCGGCCAAGGCACTTGCGGCATTTATTGGAGTCAGTCCAAAGCAAAAAAGCTCTGGAACATCAGTGCGCGGTCGGACAAGCATGAGCAAGATCGGCAACAATGATCTGCGTAGTGCACTGTACATGCCTGGCATGGTCGCCAAGCGGTACAACACCTTGCTGAAGACCTTTGCCGAGCGCCTGAGCGCCAATGGCATGGCTCCCAAGGCCGTCACCGGCGCCGTCATGCGCAAGCTGGTTCATCTGATTTACGGCGTGGTTTGCTCTGGCAAGCCATTCGACCCGAATTTTTTGAATTCGGGCCTTGCAAAACAAGACGGTATCTGAGGTGTACCGGGTTTCGTGGACATCCTAAACAAGAGACAATACGTCTCAGAGGAATCCATGACAACCAAGCCAGAAAAATCCCCATCTGAAGATGCTGCCGCCGAACGGCAGCGTCGTTCTGTTTACACCAAACAATTCAAGCTTGCCGCTGTTGCTCGTCTTAACGATGGCAAACAGACGGCGGAAGCGCTGGCACTGGAGCTGGGCGTCAGGCGCAATCAGCTCTATAAATGGGCCAAGGCCCTAGAGCAAAAGGGGCCGGAGGCCAGCTTCAGTTCGCGAGGGCGTAAGTCGGCGAGTGAAGAAAGTGAGATCGTGCAATTAAAGCATCAGTTGGCTCGCGCCCAGGAGGAGCTGGCCATCCTAAAAAAGTTCGACGCGTACTTGAAGCGACAGAAGCAGTGAAGTACGCCGCCATTGAAGAACTCCGCAATCACTTCCCTGTGAAAGCGCTGTGCCGCGTGCTGGAGATTAGTCGCAGCGGCTTTTATGCCTGGCGCCGCCGGCCACCTAGCCGACGTAGCCAGGAGGATCTCTCACTACGTGAGAAAATTCGGTGCCTGCACGACTCGAGTCACCAGGCTTTGGGAGCGGTGAAGACGTGGCACCAACTGAACAGCGATGGCGTAGAGTGTGGCAAGCATCGCGTTGCGCGATTACGCAAACTTGAGGGCATTGAGGCACTGCGCAAGGCAAAGTTTCGCGTCATGCGTGCCCATCAGCACACAGAGCCACCGGCCCCTAACTTGCTCGACCGAGTTTTCACCGTGCCCTTACCGAACAAGGCATGGGTCAGTGACATCACTACCATCCACACCCGCGAAGGCTGGCTACATCTGGCCATTGTTCTTGACCTGTTTGCTCGCCGGATCGTTGGCTGGGCCATGAGCCCTCGTCAAGATGCAATGCTGCCGATTGCCGCGCTCCAGATGGCGATCGTGCAGCGCCGGCCGGCACCAGGACTAATATGCCATACCGATCAAGGCTCAGTTTATGGCTCAAAGGAGTATCGGAACGTACTCGAGACGAACGACTTAATCCCAAGTATGAGCCGACGTGGAAACTGTCATGACAACGCTGTGGCGGAGAGCTTTTTCTCCACGGTGAAGAACGAAAAAACCCGCCACATCATCTTTACGACACGGGCCGAAGCGATCACTCAAATATCCGACTACATCGAGCTGTACTACAATCTGCGGCGGCCCCATCAAACGCTGGGGTACCGCAGCCCGATCGAAATCGAAAAACAGCATCAGATGCTTAATTGAAGCGTCTACGTAACCCGGGACATCTCAATCTGACCCCAGCCCTTCGCTCTGGGGTGGATGCATGCGCTTTCGATGTATCGGGTAACGCTTAACTTAACTGCATTGCCGTCAATAGGTCTTGTAAGGCAGGAACTTGCCGGACATCGTGATGCTGACCCGGTCGCCGGCCGGATCGGGCTCGCGCTGCATGTCCATGCGGAAGTCGATCGCCGACATGATGCCGTCGCCAAATTCCTCGTGGATCAGCGCCTTGAACGTGGTGCCGTAGACGCTGACCAGTTCATAGAAGCGGTAGATCAGCGGGTCGGTCGGCACGGCCGTCGGCAGCGAGCCGCGGTACGGCACCTGCTGCAGCAGCAGCACCGCCTCTTCCGGCAGGCCGAACACCTCGCCGACGATGGCCGCCTGGCGCGCGTCGAACGTCATCTGGCCCAGGCAGCCGGCCGTCACCCATTCCTTCGACAGCCCGACCTGGGCCGCCACGTCGCACCATTTGATGTCCTTGCGGATCTTGGCGGTCATGATCATTTCGGTGACGTCGGTTCGTTGCATGGCGGTCCTTTCAGTGATGGGTAAGCAGGATGCGATGGCGGCGCGCGCCATCGCATCCTGCTTACCAGCACGAAACGTGCCACAGGCATGCCGGGGCTCGCCGCTCCAGCGCGATAGGCGTGAAAGTCTCCGCCACGGGACGGCACGGCATGTGTCGCATCATAAATGCGAATCATTCGTGTTATCATTTTCAATTGTTGCCAGAAAACATGCACCGTGTCATCCACTTCCAATAACCCTATCGACATGAACCACCCTTCAGCCACCACCCGCCGCCTTGCCCACCTGACGCTGCGCGCCACCGCCGCCGCCGTCCTCGGCATCCTGCCCACGTGGCCCGCGCAGGCTCATACCACCGCGACGGAGACCACGACAGCAGTGACAACAGCAGCCACCGAGGCGCCACCGGCCACGATGGCGGAAATCGCCGTGACGGCGAAGCAGGATGCCACCACCGAACACAGCGGCTCCTACACGACGACCGGCCCGCTGGCCAGCGGCACGCGCCTGGACCTGGCGCCGCGCGAAACGCCGCAATCGCTGTCGATCGTCACGCGCGAGCGCATGGAGGAGCAAGGCCTGCAGACGCTGGCCGAAACGATGCAGCAGGTGACGGGCATCTACGTGAACTACAACGACACCGAACGCATCACGTACAACGCGCGCGGCTATGCGGTCAACAACTTCCAGGTCGATGGCATGCTGAACCTGTTCGGCAGCTCGCTGAAGGCGAATGGCGACAACGTGGTGTACGACCGCATCGAAGTGGTGCGCGGCGCCACCGGGCTGACCACCGGCGCCGGCGATCCTTCGGCCACCATCAACCAGGTGCGCAAGCGGCCGACCCGCGAGTTCCAGGCCAGCGGCGCGCTGCGCATCGGCAGCTACGACCTGCGCCGCGCCGAACTGGATGTCGGCGGGCCGCTGGCGTTCGACGGCAAGCTGCGCGGGCGCTTCGTCACCGCGAAGCAGAAGGCCGGGTCGTTCCGGCCCATGTATGAGCAGGACCTCGGCGCGCTGTACGGCATCCTCGAAGCGGACCTGGGGCCGGCCACCACGGTCGCGGTGGGCTACGAGCGGCAGAAATCCGATCCGCGCGGCTCCACGTGGGGCACCGTGCCTTACTGGAACGCCGACGGTTCGCTGGCCAACCTGCCGTCCGACCTGAACCTGTCCACGCCGTGGAGCTCGTGGAACATGGACGAGAAGAAGACCTTCGCCACGCTGGAACACCGCATCAGCGCCGACTGGCGCCTGCGCGCCGGCTGGACCAAGGCCGACCGCGTGCAGGACGGCAGCCTGTACTTCGGCTATGGCGGCTACCCGCGCGCCGACGGCAGCGGCATCACTGTCGCCTACAACCGCTTCCCCGTCGACGAAACGATGGACGTGCTGGAAGTGAACGTGGACGGCAAGTTCAACCTGTTCGGCCGCCGCCACGACGTGGTGTTCGGCTGGGGCAAGGCGGACCGCGGGATGGTCTCGCAGCGCGTCACGCTCGGCGCGATGCCGGCCGGCTACGACCAGATCCCGAACTGGCAGACCTGGACAGGCGACGTGCCGCAGTTCCCGGCCACGGTCGAAGCGGTTCCCGCCAGCATCGGCAGCGTCGACCAGAAGGCCATGTTCGTGGCCACGCGCCTGAACCTGGCCGACGACCTGAAAGCGGTGATCGGTATCCGCCACGGCGACTACCAGACCACCACGCGCAACTTCAACGCCGACGGCACCGTGGCCAGCACCACCGGCTACACGCTGGGTTCCGTGAACACGCCGTACGTCGGCCTGCTCTACGACCTGGACGAACAGTGGACCGTCTACACCGCGTACACCAGCATCTTCCAGCCGCAGAACCTGCGCGACCGGAACAACGACCTGCTCGATCCGGTGGACGGCAACAACATCGAAGCGGGCATCAAGGCCGAACTGTTCGACCGGCGCGTGAACTTCTCGGCGGCCGTGTTCCGCAGCGAGAAGGACAACGTGGGCGAGATCGACGACAGCGTGCCGCCGAACTCGCTGCCCGGCGCCGTGCAAGCCTACCGCTCGACCGGCAAGGGCACCAGGGTGGATGGCTTCGAGGCCGAAGTCGCCGGCCAGGTCCTGCGCGACTGGAACCTGTCCGCCGGCTACAGCCACACGCGCTCGCGCGATGCGCGCGGCAACCCGCTCAGCACCGTGGTGCCGCGCAATATGCTGAAGGTGTTCACCAGCTACCGCTTCGGCGCCGAGCGGCGCTATTCGGTCGGCGGCGGCGTGAACTGGCAAAGCAGCCTGTGGAGCACCGCGCAGCAGCCGACCGGTTCCTACAACGCCAAGGGCGCGCCGATCACGGCGCCGTCACGCATCTCGCAGGGTTCGATCTGGCTGGCCAGCCTGATGGCCAGCTACCGCATCAACGACCACTTCACGGCCAGCGTCAACGTGAACAACCTGTTCGACAAGACGTACTACAACCGCGTGGGGTTCTATCAAGGCCTGCACTACGCCGACCCGCGCACCGCATCGGCGACGCTGCGGGCCGTGTTCTGACCCGTTCTAAGGGTTGACCAGCACCACGCGGCCGTTCAGCGGCTGCACGGGGCGGGCGTTCATCCGGTACAGCTTGCGGAACGCCGCGAGCTGCGCGGCCGAGACTTCCACCGGCTGCTTCAGGATGTGCCAGCGCACGCCTTCGCTGCACGGCGGCGTCGTCAACGAACCCGTGTAGCCGTAGTAGCCGCGCCGCGTGGGCAGCAGCGAAGTGGGATCGAACCCGGCGCCCGCCGCGCGCTTCTCGCCCGCCGTCGCCGGCATGCCGGCGAACACGGATGCCAGCGCGGCGTTCTCCCTGCCCTGCCGGAACAGGACGGCCACCACGGCCAGCTCGCCCGCGTCGCTCTTGTGCACCAGGTGCGCGACCAGCGGATAGCGCCGGCTGTTGACGGCTTCCTCGCTCGGCGTGTGGAAGTGGAACTGCACCAGCCGGTAACTCGCACCGGCGACGTCGATGTTGCCGCCGTCGGCCAGGTCGACCTGCACGGTATGGCCGTTATTGACGATCTCTGCGCTGCTGGCGCGGTAGCCGAAGCCGATCGGTGCCGACGTGCCCGTCCTGGACGTGCGGATATCGATCGGCGATTGCGCCTTGCCCTGCTGGCAGGCGGCGAATTCCGGCGCCAGCTCGCCCCAGTGCGCGGCGCCGGCCTTTCCCTGGTATTCCCAATGGGCGCTGCTGCCAGCCGCCGCCGCACTTGCGGTGACGGCCAATGCCGCGCATGACGCTATCGCCAGCTTCATTCTCGATTTCATCGGAGTCCTCGTTCAGTGGATGATGCCTGCTTGCCGGTTCGGGCATGGGGTGTCCAGGGATGGCGGACATATCGGGCGATACCGGGAAAGTGGCGATGGCCACCCGTCATCGCACTGTGCTGCCCTGCCCCGTTTGGGATGCCTGGCCGCCGGCGGATGGCGCGGTTCCGGCAAGCAGGCGCCAGCCGGTCCGCGCGAACACGCAAGAAATTGCATGCGGATATTGTATACAATTTACGGTGGCGGGAACCTGCGGCAGAGTCACGGGAGAAGATACGGCAGGTGTCGGGAGGGCGGCGATATCTATCCCGAAGCGTGGTTTCGCCATGTGCTGGCGTATATCGCCGATCATCATGTGGGCCGTGTCGCCGACTTCCTGCCCTGGAACGGTGCCGCCAAGCTGGCCAGCTGAACTCCGCTTTCCATCGGTGCGGCAAACATCATCCAGCTGTAACTCTCAGCGCTCAATGCGGCGCTAAGCAGACGCTTACGGAGCTACTGCCATTGCTGGCGGATTGGCGTTGATAGCGCCGACTGAGGTCGGCGAGACACCCAGCGGCGCCATTTTTGAATGACTCGCCGCGCCCCGCCACATGTGCTACCTGATCGCGGCGGCGACGGTATTCGCCTTGTTGCCAATCGACGCAGGCAAGGCAAGTTCCGCGATGCCAAAACACATGCCGACAAGGTATGCGAACGTCGGTGTATCGATGATACGGGTCAGGGAGATGCTACCGATCTCGATATCGACGACGCCGCTAGTTACCATCAGGCCGATAGCGAACGTCAGCAGGCCGGCGAACAGCAACCGCACTAATGGTTGCATTCGGTCCTCCTCTCGGGCAGTCAGGTCGGCGATACCGATCTTCGCCTTGCGGATGCCATAGGACAGCCAGACGCCGTGAAAGCAGCCCACCCATAGCATGCAAAAGCTGGCCAGCAATGGGCGGTCAATACGCAGCAGCGCGAACGAGCTGGTCAGCCATTCTCCTTGCCAGGCAAACGCCACGCAATACAGCGCCAGGAACGGCACGGACAGTATCACCGTATGCAAGCCCAGCCGCTTCAGGTAGGCATTCTTGATGTTGCCCGCCTCGTCGTCAATCAGATCCATCGCTGTGACAGCTAGCGCTGACCTGGCGATATCCGGGACCGCATTCGGCCCTTCGAGGCCGAGTTGCGCCAGGTAGAACAGCTTGACGTAATAGATGCGAAACGCTTCCGGCCTCGGCCTGGGCCCGCTCCGGTAAAGGCTTTGGACGACCCGTAACAATTTTTCGATCTCGATCAGCAGTTCGACCTGTTCCTTCGGTGGCGGTCCGGCATCATCCGGCAGCCCGATGAACAGCTCGACAGCATCGGGATGCGCTGGATTTGGCAAGTGCCGGGAACCGTCTTCCCCCGATCGAGGCGGATCGATGCGCCTGCCTTGGGAATCGGCGGGCCAGACGATGAAGGCACCGCCTGTTCGGTTGACATGCTGGCTGCCGTCGTCGGGCATGATAAGGCCACCCTGCTTATTCGTCAGCAATCTTGCCGGGCTGGCGCGCCTTCGCAAGCTCGCCGGCATCTTCTGGAGGACTACCAGCCGGCTTCGGTACCGGTTCTTCCCGCCACGGGGCAATGAAGCGCGTTCTCTGCGGCTGTTGCCTGTTCCGCAGGTTACGCCCGCCGTCGCCCATGATCCGGGTCATTGGAATGACGACCGTATCGGCTCCATTGACCGTACGAACCACGGGCTCAGTGGCCGCGAAAGCTTCGTGCAGCGACAGCGGGGCGTTGCGCGCTCCCTGGTCCGGCGGAGGTCCATCCACTGGTTTTGGCTTTTGCTGCGTAATCCACGACAACGCCGCGTCGCCACACAGATCCAGGTCTGGAAAAGTGGCCATGCCCACTGCCTTCAGGCGCTGGTATGCCTGCGGGGTAAGCACCGCCAGAGACGGCTCGCCTGGCAGCGCGGCCCAGGTAGTTTCCTTTGCATCGTGAATCGCATCGGCGCACCAGCTCATTCCGTCCGCACGTGCTCGCTGCTGGCCGTCGCCATAGCCGATACCTAGCCGTACCTGCCACGCTGGCCCGATGTTGTGCAGGCGATCGCGAAACCCGCGCGCAAAGGCGACACCGCTCTGCAGGCAACGGGCACCGACAAACAGCACAACGATGGTATGCCCGCCGTACCGCACGATCTCGCCCCGACTTACGCTCACCTGCTTGGCCAACAAGTCGTCGAATATTTGTTCCCAGTCCGGTTCGGCAGGATGTTGGAGAAAACGCAGACAGACGGCGGCAATCTTGTCGTGCCGGGGCTCGATGATTACCCGCTCGCAGCGCCGGATATGCGGATCGCGCAGCGCCGATTGCAGGCGGCCAACGAGCTGGATCGCCAGCGGGCCGCTGTCCAGAAGTCCGCCGATGATCTTCTGGGTCAGGCGATCGGTCAGCAGGCGCATCGCCAACGGGCTCTTCGAGCGCGGATTGGCGATGAAAGTCATGTTGGTATCCCAGAACGCATCATCGAACTCAAAGACGTATGCGTCCATCTTCGGCTCCATCTGAAGCCGCTCCTTCAGGTCGGCACGGAAGGAAATCCAGCGCCGCGCATCCGCGTTCGATCGCAGAAAATAGATGTAGCGGGCACCTTTGCGCAACTGCTTGTGCATTGCCTCGAACACGCGGCCATCCTGGTCGCCCAGGAAATTCGGCGCGACTACCCAGAACTCCTCCAACTGGTCGAGGCCGGCCTCCCAGCGGGCCAAGTCGCTCACGGTGTAAACATCGGGAAACTTCCTCAACGGGGACTTCCACACGGCTACAGCCTCCTCGGCAATCAGGCGCAACCTGTAGCCCGGCAAGCGTGAGACACCCGCGTTGTTCAGCACTTCCTTGAACCGCTGGTAGCAGCCGGCCAGGAGTTCCTTGGAAATTGCCGGCTCGAAGCCGTTCGACCGGTAGGCCCAGCGCCGCTTGTCGTCGAACAGGAACCAGCCGCCAACCGCCAACGCGGCCTGCTCCGACATCTTGCTTATACGCTGCAGCTCTAGCGGCGGCGGCTCCCTGTCGTCCGGACTGCGATCGAGATCAAGGGAGAAATGCAGTTCATACAGGGGCGTCCCCCCCACCCAGTTCGTCCGGTAGTTTGGCTTGAACAGCAGGCCCTCGCCATCGAACATGGCGCTGACATCACTGTCGCGCAGGCGCAGCGAATCGGCGAGCTCGACGTTGCCGCCCTCGTCGACGGTGCCGACTACGCGCTCAAGTTCCAGCACCACGCCGGAGGTGTTCGCCGGGGTTTCGAGATCGTCGAGCTGGACCAGCACTTCGCGCGTAGCCGCCTTGATCTTCTGCCATTGCGCCGGTTCCGGCAAATCGGGCCCGGAGTGCAGGCAGGTCGTCGAAAAATAATCGAGCTCTTCCTTCTCGATGCCCGGCGTATGCAGTGCATACATCTCCGGGTCCAGATTGCGCTGGCCACCAGCGATGAACTGGGTAACGGCATTCTGCTCGGTGAGATAACCTTTTGTACGATGGGCCGCCATCGCGCTGCGGACCAGTTTGCGTTCGGTGCCGCCATCGATATGCAGGTGAATCGACCCCAGCATGCGCGAGATCCCTGGCGGCAGCACTATGGAATCTTCCGGCGTGCCCGCCTGTTTGCCATGAAAGAAGCGAAGCGTGTCGCTGCCAATGCGGTGGAATGGGCTGTGCTCGCCCTGGTTCAAGTCGACGACGATCTGCGCATTGTAATAAGCGTGATCGACGCGATACCCGTCGCACAGATTGCGATAGAAGTTCTTTGCGAATTCCACGGCGGTCTTGTCTTTGATCGCCGCCGTCGTGCCGATCACGCTGAGCGCGGCACCAGCCAGTGCTTGCTCTTGCTGGATGGAGTAGCAGCAGTTCAGAACCAGCAGTTTCACCTCATAGCGCTTCAGAACCCGCACCAACATTTCCGGTTTAACCATGCGGTAATCGTCGCCATAGCGCAGCGCGATTTGACCATCGGCTCCGTGGCCTGAGAAATGGACCACGTCCGGCTTCAGCTTTTCCAGGCTTTGCAGCAGCATTGCCGCATCGACCGCGCCGTTATGGATAAAGGTCACCTCATCCCTGAACAATGAGGACTGGATCGCCTCGGAAATCGCACGTACCTCGTCTTCGATATCGAGGGCTGCCGCGTTGACTGGATTTGCTCCCAAAAAAAGGATCTTCACATCCCCCCCTTTTTTGCAACTCGTGTTGTAGTTGTCACGTGACTTTCACGATACGCCCCGGCGCCCCGAAGTCAAAGCGATGATTGCGGCGACAATCCTTCTCTCACCGAAAAGATACTCAACAAGGTATACCGGTGTGCGCAGCCCACTGCCACCTGAAGTTAGACGAACAGCGCTGGTTCGGGACCGTCTTAAGTTAGTCGAGCTCGTTCTAGAGCGCTTTGGACCGGGTGGCGAAAAGGGTGCCGTGCCCCTGCTCATGCCGGGATGAGTACTTCCCGCTCTACTCCAGCACCCGGTTGCGCGTCTCCGCGTCCACGCACAGGATGGCCACGGCGCCGGCCAGCAGGAACGCCGCCAGCATCGCCAGCGCCAGCGTGAAGTGGGTGGCCATCACCGGCGCCACGATGGCCGGTGCGAACAGGCCGCCGAAGCGGGCCACGGCGCCGGCCATGCCCATGCCGCTGGCGCGCAGGTCGGTTGGATACACCTCGGGCGTAAACGCATACAGCGCGCCCCAGGTGCCCAGCAGCGCGAAACTCATCAGCAGCGTGGCGCCCACCACCACCGGCATCGAGCTGCCCAGGCTGTAGCCCATGCAGCCGACGGCGGACAGCACCAGGAAGCCCACCAGCGTGGGCTTGCGGCCCCACCGTTCCACGCCATAGGCCGACAGCGCGAAGCCGGGCAACTGCACCAGCGCCAGCACGATCAGGAATTCCTGGCCGCGCATGAAGCCGAAGCCCTGGGCGCCCAGCTTGACGGGCAGGTAGACGAACACGCCGTAATAGGCGATCGAGATCAGTCCCCAGGCCAGGAACAGGGCGATGCTGCGGCGGCGCAGCCGGGCGGAAAACAGCGCGAACAGCGAGTGGTGGCCCGCGTTGTCGGGCAGCAGCGGCGCGATCGGCCCGGTGCGGCCGTTGGCGGCGGCCACCCGTTCCAGCACCTTGCGCGCCGCCTCGGACTGGCCGCTGCGGTTCAGGTACATGGGCGACTCGGGGATGTACAGGCGCAGCACCACGCCGACCAGCGCGGGAATGCCCGTGACGAGGAAGATCACGCGCCAGGCATCGTCGCCCCACCCCGCCGCGAACAGCGCCAGGATCGCCAGCAGGATGGTACCGACCGCCCAGAACGATTCGAGCCAGACCAGCCAGCGGCCGCGCCGGTCGCTGGGCAGGAATTCGGCCATCATCGTGTAGTCGACCGGCAGCGTGCCGCCCACGCCGATGCCGGTCAGGAAGCGCAGTGCCAGCAGCCACGTGAAATCGGGCGCGAACGCCGAGGCCACGCCGCACAAGGCATCGACCACCACGGCGGCCATCAGCACGGGGCGGCGGCCGATCCGGTCCGCCAGGCGGCCGAACACGAAGGCGCCGATCAGCATGCCGATGAAGAAGAACGTGCCCGTCTGCAGCGCCTGCGGCAAGCCGATCCCGAAGGTCTTCGCGATGGACGGCGCGGAAAAGCCGATCGACAGCACCTGCATCGCGTCGGCCATCCACACCAGCCCGAAGATCACGAACAGGCGGTACTGGAACTTGCCGACCCCTGCTGCCAGGATGCCCTGTTCGACGGTGGCGGATGAAGCGGACATGGATCTCCCCGGGAGTATGGCGACAGGAAGATTCTATCCGGCCGGCCGCGGGGACGGCGCCCATTGCGGCGGCGGCTCCCCAACCAGCCTGCCCGGGCGCCGCTCGCGGCGCCGGCTCAGGCCAGCGCCGGCAGCCGCAGCGGGGGCATCGTCTCCAGCGCGTTGGCACTGTGCGGCGCCATCGCCAGCTCGGCATTCGCGGGCATGCCGCGGCCCACTTCCAGCATGATGCCGCGCAGCCAGATGTGGCAGGGATCGTTTTCCTGGAAGCGGTGCCATTGCACGCATTCGGCCATCGGCGGCAGCGCGTACGGCAGCGGCAGCACGCGGATCGGCAGGCGCCGAGCGCAGGCCAGCGCCAGCCGCGCATGCATCGTGGCCACCAGGTCGGTGCCCACCAGCGCGGTGGCCATGCTGGTGAAATCGGCGGTGATCACGCGGATGCGCCGGTTCACGTTCTGCGCCTTCAGCAGCAGCTCCTCCATCGTCGGCGAGCGGGGCCGCCCCAGCATCGGCGCGATGTGCGGCAGCCGCTCGTAGGTGGCCGCATCGAGCGTGTCGCCCACCTGCGTATTGCCTTCCCAGATCACGGCGCAGTAGTGGTCCTCGAACAGCAGGCGCTGGGGGTGCTCGGGATCGAGGAAGTGGCGCGGGATGATGAGGAAGTCGTTCTCGCCACGCCGCAGCTTCTCGGCGGCGTCGTCGGCCAGCGGCACCAGGTCCAGCGTCATGTTCGGCGCATCGCGCAGCACGCGCGCCACCACCTTGTTGAGGAACACCTCGGTGGCATAGTCGGACACCATGATCTTCATGCAGCGCGTTTCGCGCGCCGGGTCGAACGTCACGCGCATGCCCACCGTGGCATGCACGTGCAGGATCAGGTCGCGCACCGGGCCCACCAGCTGCCGGCCCAGCACCGTCAGCTCCATGTTGCGGCCCACGGCGGCCAGCAGGTCGTCCTCGAAGAATTCGCGCAGGCGCGCCAGCATGCCGCTCATGGCGGACTGGCTGACGTTGACGCGCGCCGCGGCCCGCGTGATGTTCTGTTCTTCCAGCAGCGCGTCGAGGGCGAGCAGCAGGTTCAGGTCCAGCCGGTTGAATCGCATGGTTTTGTCTCCTTGATATTATTCTTTGGCAGCATGTTTTTCTTCCACTGTAGGGGTTTTGGGAGTTGCTGTCATCTGAAAAGGCTGGCTGTTACGGGTGTAAAGAGGAGGTCGCCCGCGGCCGCGGCAACAGGGGCGCCGCCAAATGTCGCGGAATAGCGATGGTTGATGTCGAGAGAGCGTTGGAGCCGCACACGCTAGCAGCCATCGCCCGGCGCCCGCACGAAATCGAGCAGCGGCCCGGCCAGCGCATCGTCGCCGCTGTTGATGGCGTAGACCTGCGTCAGGTGGTTATGGTTGCGCACCACCGAGATGCGGGGCTGGAAGCCGTGCCGGGTCACCAGAGCGGCGAACAGCTCGCCGGCCTGCGCCTGCATCTGGACCGGGTCCAGCTCCGCATAGCTGATCGCCAGCGGAAACGGCGCCGCATCCACCAGCGCCACCGTCGACATGGCCCGGTACGCGGCGAAATCGGTGCCGAAATAGGCTTCGTTGCGCGGATCGGGCGTGGCGATGCCCAGCTGCGCGCGCGCCAGCAGTTCCAGTTCCGCGTTGTACACGCCGGAAGCCAGGAAGGCGCCGGCGATCTTCAGGCCCTCGGCCGGATGGAAGCGCCGTACCAGCGTGGCGGCCGCCACGTGCGCCGCGCCGGCCGATTCGCCGGCCAGCACGATGTGATCGGGATTGCCGCCATGCGCCGCCACGTTCGCCCGCGCCCATGCCAGCACGGACGATACGTCCTCGGCGCCGGCGGGCCACCGGTGGCGCGGGCCGAGCCGGTAGTTCGGCAGCACCGCCAGGACGCCGTGCCGCGAGAAGTAGTGGCCCACGGCTTCCCGGTCGGCCTTGTCGCCGCGGATGAAGCCGCCGCCATGCAGGAAGACCACCACCGGCGCCGGGTCCTTCGCGCCGAGCGGCAGGTAGACGTCCAGCCGGTGCCGCTCGTCGCCGCCATAGGCGATGTCGCGCAGGATTTCGCCGCCGCGCGGCGCGCTGGCCAGCAGCGGCGCATACAGGTTCTTCGCGAACGCCGGATCGATCACCGGCCCGGCGGCGCGGATCGCCTTTTCCAGCTTGCGCATGTCCGGCGCGGCGACGTTCAGGTGCGTACCCGCATCCATGCTTACGCCCCCGCCAGCCCGGCCAGCGCCGGATCCTTGTGGAAGCGGCCATCCTTCATGATGGCGCGCAGGCGCCTGCGGTCCTGCAGCACGGTCACGTCGGCCACCGGATCGCCATCGACCAGCAGCAGGTCGGCCAGGAAGCCGGGCTTCACCTGGCCCAGTTCATCGCCCATGCCCATCAGTTCGCCGCCCAGCAGCGTGGCCGCCGACAGCACTTCTTCCGGGCTGTAGCCGAAGTGCTCGACGAACAGTTCGAGGTCGCGCGCGTTGCGCCCGTTCGGGTTGAACGGGAAGCCGTAGTCGCCGCCCGGCAGCACCTTCAGGCCGCGCCGCTTCAGTTCCGGCACCAGCTTCTTCTGCAGCGCCAGCACTTCGGCCGCGCTGGCCTTCATGTGCGCCATGTCGAAATGCGGTGGCGGCGTGGCATCCAGGGTGGCCTGGATGATGCCGACGGCCGGGGCGATGAAGATGTCGTCGCGCTTCGCTTCCAGCATGTCGAGCGCTTCGCTGTCCGCATACGAGCAGTGGTACAGCACGCGGAAACCGGCGCGCAGGCCCATCTTGACCGCCTCGTTGGCCTGCGCATGGCAGGCCAGCCACACGCCCGATTCGCGCGCCTGCTCGCCGGCGGCGCTGGCCTCCTCCTGCGTGTACAGCAGTTGCTGCGATGCGCCCGGCATCAGCGCATCCTCGCCGGACAGCAGGAACTTCACCGACTTGGCGCCGATCGACGCGCACTGCTTGACGAACTCGCGCACCGCTTCCGGGCCGGTGCCGTGGTCGGCCACCTGGCCCGGGTCCAGTTCGTCGATGGTCGGCGGCGAGCGCTCGATCGACGACGCCACCAGCCGGGGCCCCGGCATGCCGCCGCTCGTGATGAACGTGTTCAGCACCACCTCCACCGACTTGCTCAGCGAGCCGGCCGAATAGGCGCTGGTGAAACCGTGGTCCAGCAGGATGCGCGCGTTGCGCGCCGTCGTCAGCACCAGGTCTTCCGGCGGCAGCGCCATGCCGGGCACGAAGCGCTCCACCGAGCTTGGCCACGACAGGTGCGCATGCGCCTCGACCAGGCCCGGCATCAAGGTGCCGCCCTGCCCGTCGATGATGCGGTCGCCGGCCTGCGGCGCGATAAGGCGGCCGCCATCGGCCACCTCGCTGATGCGGTTGCCCTCCACGCGCACCGCGCCGATGCCCGCGCGCAGCTGGGCTCCGTCGAAGATGCGTACGTTGTTGAAAATGATTCCAGCCACTTGTGTCTCCCTGTATTCCTGAAATGGATGCCCCAACTTTAGTGGCGCCGCGGATATCGCCAAAGCCTTGTTTGGCGATACCAGCTATCTGCGCCTGCCCGTGTCGCCGGGCCTCCGCTACCTCGACGGCACCTGCAGCGTGACCGGTCCGATCAGCCCCGCGGGGCGCAGCGGCGCATCGGGCTTGTACGTCGGCGCGGCAGTGAACGTCACCTTGCGCGCGCCCGGCTGGGCATCGCCGATCAGCCGGTTGACCCACAGGTTGGCAACCCTCACTTCCACCGTATTGGCACCCGCCACGACCAGCGGACCGATGTCGACTTCATACGGCTGCTTCCAGGCGATGCCGGCCGGCTTGCCGTTGACGATCACTTCCGCCACGTCGCCCACCCGGCCCAGGTCCAGCTTCACGGGCCGGCCCGGTTCCACGCCGGCGGGCAGCGTGAAGCCGCGCCGCCACGTGCTGATACCCGAGAAGTACTTCACCTGCGGGTCGGTGCTGTCCGCCAGGGAACCCGGCGCGCCACTGGCGATCGGCGGCGGCGCGCCCAGGCCGTCGAAACCGACTTGCCAGCCCGTCTCCAGGAGCGCCGCCCGCGTCCATGCCGGCCTGGCGGGCGGCGCGGCGGAGGCACTGGCGGCGGCGTTGCGGAACACCACGAACACCGACTCGTTGGCGCCCAGCGACAGGGGTACCGCCGTGCGGCGGCCCTGCATGCGGTAGCCGGCCGGTTCGCTTCGCCCGCTGTCGGCATGCCAGAACTCGGGCGCCTTGCCGTGCACGTTGAACAGCGCCTCCGTGTCGACCGGCGCCGCCGTGCGGTTGACGATGAAATACAGGTCGCCGTCCGCCAGGCGGCGGTGCACGAACGACAGCGGGTTGCCGCTGCCGGCGTAGTCCATGTCCGGCTCCTGGCCGAGCGTGCCGAGGACGGCTTCCACGTCGCCGCTGTCGACCACGCGGCCCTTGCCGACCCTGCCGGCGCCGCTGCCGCTGCCCTTCCCGCTTCCCTTCGCGCTCCACATGCTTTTCACCAGCGCGGCGAACTGCTTCGGATCGTCGCCCAGCGCCGGCGAGCCCTCCGGCGCCGCGCCGACGATCGTCGCCCCCTGGGTGGCCAGCGCGTGCAGGCGCCGCAGCGTGGCCAGCGTCATCTTGCGGCTGCTGCCGCCGAGGTACAGCACGCGGTAGCGCGCCCCGCTCTTCGCCACCAGGTCGCCGCGATCGACGGACAGCGCCTGCGCCAGCGCATCGGCGTTGACGAAGTCGTAGGCGTAGCGGCGCGGCGCATCGGCCGGCTGGCCGTTCTTGTACAGCGTGACCAGCGGCGCCTCTTCGCCATGGAAGTACGCCACGTCGGCGTAGTGGCGCCCCTGCTGCAGCAGGTACGCGCTGCGCGCCATGTAGTCGACCCACGGGCGCGCCATGCCGGCCCAGGTCTCGTTGCGGTTGAAGTACTGGCCGAAGATCGCCAGCGACAGGCCCGGCTTCCTGTCCTCGCCGAGCGGCTGGTGCACCGAGGTGTGGATCACCGGCAGGTTGACGCCGCTGGCGAATTCCGTGTCGATCATCGGGCGCAGGTCGGCCGGGGCGAAGGCCCACGGCGCCATCGCGCTGGTCATGGATTCGGCGGCGACCAGGTTCTGGCCATAGATGTGCGATACCGAGGCGGCGCCCCGCATGTCGGCGATGGCGGTCGGGTTGGGACCGAGATCCGGCCGGTAGGTCCACATCGCCGCCATCGGGATGTCGGCGTGGCGGCGCATCGCCATGTCGTCGCCCAGCGCCACCCTGGCGCTTTCCAGCGCTTCGCCATAGACCTTCATGCCCCGTTCGCGGGCCACGGCCGCCACCGTGCCGTAGTGCTCGCTGGCAGCCAGGTCGGCCAGCGTGCGGCGCCAGTCGTACAGGAAGGCGTCGGTACGGGCGCGGTTGCCGATGACGAGGCCCGCCAGTGCCGGCAGCCAGGGCCGCGCGTCATAGCCGCGCAGGCGGCTGAACTGCTCGAGCATGCGCGGTGTCCAGTTCGACGCGCCCACCTCGGTGCTGTCGGTCACCAGCGCGCGCACGCCGCGCTTGCCGATCAGTTCCTTGCCGACCGCGCTTTCATAGTTGCCCAGGTAAGTCTGCAAATAGCGGCGCACCGCGCCGGCATCGTACTTGTCCACTTCCAGCCCGGTGGCTTCCGGCGTCGCGGGGTGGTTCTCGATGCCGGTCAGCGACCAGCCAAGCCGCAGGATCTTCCAGGTGCCCTTCGGCGGCGTCCAGCGCAGCGTGCCGTCGGCGGCCAGCTTGCCGGTCAGGTCGACGATACGCGACGACGCGATGCCCGCCTCGGCGGGATCGGCGGCGGCATCGAGTGCATGGTAGTCGGCCACGGTCGCGAAGCCCGCCTTGGCCTCGAACTGGTGCACTTTCGGCTCGGCCGACAGGGCCAGCTGGCCCAGGCGCAGGTTCTTCGGCTTGGCCATCGCCGCGAACGGCCCCGTATCGGCGCCCGCCACCGGCATGAAGGCTGGGTTGACGGCCGGCGGATTGGCCTTGATGACGACCCGGAAGCGGGCCGCCGTGACGGGCGCAAAGCCCGCCGTGGCCGGTACCAGCGACAGCGGCAGGTCCGCGACCTTTTTTTTTAACGCCTGCCCGTCCATGCTGGCTTCCAGCACGGACTGGTAAGCCGGTCCCTCGAAGATATTGCCCGCCCCCGGCGTGAAGATCGTTGCCGAGCGCACGGTGCGCGGTGCCGGGTAGTCGAGCGCGATGACGATCGCTTCGCCTGCAGCCGGCGGCGCGATCTCGACTACGTCGCTGCTTGCCGGAGCCGCCAGCCTGGCCGCGTCCAGGGCCTTGTCGCCCAGGCGTATCGCCGGCAGGTCGCCGCCCCCCGCTTCGACGGGCCAGGCGTAGACGGCGATCTCGCCACCGGCCTGCGGCAGCTTCTTCGCGTCCGGCACGTGACCCATGATGTCGGGCAGCACGAACAGGTCCTGGAACGGCCCGCTGGTGCGCGGCGCGGGGGCCAGCTTGACCGCCACCGGCTTGCCGCCTTCGATCACCGTCTGGGACCAGGTGATCTTCTTCATGCCATCCTGCGCCGGCACCCATGGCCCGCCCGTCTCGCTCCAGCCGGGCGAGGCGGCGATGCCGAATTCCAGGTTCTTTTCTTCGGCCAGCTGCGTGGCGAAGCGGAACGCGTCCTTCCAGCCCTCGTCCATGTACACCAGGCGCTTGTCCACCAGCGGCGGCGTCATCATCTCGGCGTCGAAGTTCTGCAGGCCGCCCAGGCCCGAGCGCGACATCCACTCGATATCCTTGCGGATGCCCTCCTTCGTGACATTGCCGTTCAGCCAGTGCCACCACACGCGCGGGCGGGCCGATTGGGGCGGGTCGGCAAAGCCCTTCGCCAGCTCGTCGCCCCTTGCGGGCATCACTGCGGCGGGCAGCGCAACCGCGGCCAGCACGGCCAGGCAGATTGTCTTCAGGCGCGGCATCATCGTCACGCCCCGTTGGCGCGGGCGATCTTGCCCAGCACCGCGAGGCTCGGCTTGGCGGTGCGCCGCATCGTCTTGCGGTCCACGCCGATCAGGCCGAAACGGGGGCCGTAGCCGAAGATCCATTCGAAATTGTCGATCAGCGACCAGTGGATATAGCCGCGTACGTCGATGCCATCCTTCAGGCAGTTCGCCACGCCGGCCACCGCGGTATGGATGTACGCCACGCGCTGCCTGTCGTCGTCGGTGGAGGTGCCGTTCTCCGTCACGTAGAGCGGCTTCTTCACATGCTGCGCCGTGTAGCGCAGCGTGGCCTCCAGCGCCTGCGGGTAGTACTCCATGTGGGCGGATGTCATCACCGCGTCCTTGGGCGGCGGCAGCACGCCTTCCGGCCCGATCAGCTCGCGCGTGTAGGTCTGCACGCCGAAGAAATCGCCGTGTTCGCCGATCGCCTTGAACCACGGTTCGTAGGCGATGGCGCGCTTGCGGTCGCGCATGGCCGGGTCGCCCACCGCCTGGTCATCGGCGATGGCGATCGAGAAGCCGACCGGCAGTTGCGGGCGTACCGCCTTGACGGCCTGGTACGCCGCCGCATGGCCCTGCAGCTGGCCAGCCTGGATCCTGTCGAAATCGCCGAACAGCCAGGCGGAAAACTTGTCGGAACCGGTCTGGCGCGCGGCCTCGGCCAGCATGGCCTTCATGCGCGGGTTGCCGGCCATGCCGGACAGCGGGCCGGGAATGCCGAACAGCAGCCGCGCCAGGTTCGGTTCGTTGAACGTGGTGGCGTAGTCGATCAGGTGGCCCAGGTGCTGCGTGACTTTCTCGCAGTAGCGCGCGAACAGGGCCGCGGCCCCTTCCGCTTCCCAGCCGCCACGGGCGGCGAACCAGCGCGGATTGACGAAGTGGTTGAAGCTGACCATGGTGCGCAGGCCGCGCTTGCGGCAGGCTTCCAGCACGTCGCGGTAATGCTCCAGCGCGGCGACCGAGAACAGGCCCTCCACCGGTTCCACGCGCGCCCACTCGATGGAAAAGCGGAACGTGTTCAGGCCCGCCTGCGCCAGCATGCCGATATCCTGGTCGAACAGGCGGTAGTGGTCGACGCCGGCGCCGGACGGTTCCTTGAACTCGGTCGGCTGCACGTTCTCCAGCAGCCAGGCATCGCTGTTGACGTTGTCGCCTTCGGCCTGGTGGCCGGCGATCGCCGCGCCCCACAGGAAGTTTTTCGGGAAGGGACCTTTTGCCTTCGTGGCGGCAGCGGCAGTGGCCGCGCCGGGCAGCATGGCCGCGCCGGGCAGCATGGCCGCGCCGGCCAGCGCGGTGCCGAGTCCCAGCAGGGTGCGGCGGCGCGGGTTACTCGGGGAATTGCCGTGATTGAACTGGTCGGTCATGCCTGTCTCCATTGTTGTTGTGATAGCGTTATTGCAAGAAGCTACGGCAAGCGTTGCTTCAGGTTCTCCACCAGCGCGAGCAGGCTGCCGCCATCGGCCGCCACGCCGTACACGTAGTGATCCGGCCGCACCACGGCGGCGCGCACGCCATGCCGCGCCAGCCAGCCGGCCACCACGCCATCGGCTTCGCCGCTCTGCATGCGGTGCGGGCCGCTGGCAAAACCGCCTTCGCCGGGCGGCAGCGACACCAGCATGCCCAGCCCGGCCGCCACGGGCAGCAGAGCGGCCGGCAGCCGGTCGATTGGCAAATCGGTGACGATGCGCCAGCCGGCGCCGGCGATATCGTCCAGCAGCGCCGGGCCGGCCGGGCCGTGCACGCGGGGCTGCGGGAACAGCTTGCCGACACCTTCGCAACCGTTCATGTCGAGGAAACCGGTGGACAACGGCGGGATGATGTCCTGCCGCGCCTGGGTCTTCACCTGGCCGCCGGCCGCGTCGAGCAGCGCCGCATCGCGGGCCCGGGCCTTGCCGGCATCGCGCTCGCAGATCACCGCGCCGATGTCCTTGATGCGCGTGGTTAGCTGGCGCACGTGCTCGCGGCGCTCGGCCGCATACGTGTCCAGCAGGGAATCGGATAAATGCGCACCAGCTTCGCCACCCAGCACGGCGCGCAGCTTCCACGGCAGGTTGGCCACGTCGCGCACGCCCTGGCACATCCCCTGCCCCAGGAACGGCGGCTGCTGGTGCGCCGCGTCGCCGGCGATGAACACGCGGCCGTTGCGCCATTCCTTCGCCACCAGCGCATGGAAGCGGTAGCTGGCCTGGCGCCACAGCGTGGCGTCGTCCGGACCGATCCAGCGCCGCAGCACGCTCCAGGCCCCCTCTTCCGTCGCCATGTATGCCGGGTCTTCGCCGGGCAGCAGCGAGATTTCCCAGCGGCGGTGGTTGCCCGGTCCGATCACGTAGGTGCACGGCCGGCCGGGTTCGCAGAACTGCACGCTGGTGGCCGGCAGCTTCGCCAGTCCCTGCTCGTTGACCTGCACGTCGACCACCAGCCACGGTTCGTCGAACTGCAGGTCTTCCAGTGCGATGCCGAGCGCTTCGCGCACCGCGCTGGAGGCACCGTCGCAGCCGATCGCGTAGCGGGCCCGCACGCTGCTGCGCTGGCCGCCGGCGTCCTCCAGGTACAGCGTGACGCCGGCGTCGTCCTGTTCCAGGCCGGTAAAGCGCAGGCCCAGCTTCACATCGGCATTGGGCAGCGCCCGCACGTGCGCGCGCAGTGCCGCTTCCACCGGCGGTTGCGTGAACACCATCGACGGCGTGTGGCCCAGCGGATAAGGCGGCTCCACCGTGGCCAGCCGCTTGATCAGCTGGCCGTCGACGCCGTAGTACTCGGACGGCGTGAACGGCTCGCAGAACGGCGCAATGGTCTCCGCCAGCCCGAGGTTCTGGAAGATGCGCATGATCTCGTGGTCCAGCGCGATGGCGCGCGGCTTCGGATACACCTCGTCCGTGCGGTCGATCACCAGCGTGCGCAGCCCGGCCTGGCCCAGCAGCGCGGCGGCTACCGCGCCGGATGGCCCGAAACCGACGATGGCGACGTCGTAGTCGGGAGGGGCGTTCATGATTGCGCTTTTTCCTGCACTTCGTCCCGGATCGTGTTGACCAGCAGGCCGACGCCTTCGATCTCGACTTCGATGGTGTCGCCATCCTTCATCCACACCGGCGGCACGCGCGACTGGCCCACGCCGGCCGGCGTGCCCATCGCGATCACGTCGCCCGCTTCCAGCGTCACGCATTCCGACAGCAGCGCAATGGTTTCGGCCACATCCCAGATCATGTCGCGCGTGTTCGCGTCCTGCATCACGGTGCCGTTCAGGCGCGACTGGATGCGCAGGCCGGCGCCGCCCGGCGGCAGCTCGTCCGCCGTGACCAGCACCGGGCCGAACGCGCCGGTGCGGTCGAAGTTCTTGCCGATCGTCCATTGCGGCGTGCGCTTCTGGTAATCGCGCACGGAAATGTCGTTGAAGGCCGCGTAGCCGAACACGTAGTCCAGCGCCTCTTCCTTCGTGATATGGCGGCCGCGCTTGCCGATGACGACGGCCAGTTCGGCTTCGTAGTCCAGCTTTTCCGACACCCGCGGCCGCTCGGCGGCTTCGCCATGCGCCAGCAGCGACGTGGTCGAGCGCAGGAAGAACCACGGGTAGACGGGTTTTTCGCGGCCGCTCTCGGCGGCGTGGTCGTAGTAGTTCAAGCCCAGGCACACGGTCTTGCCCGGCTCCGGTACCGCCGGCGCCAGCGTGATACCGGCCAGCGGCTGGCGGTCCGCGGCGGACGCCACTTCGATGGCGCGGCGCGCGGCGGCCCGCAGGTCGATGCCGGACTGCAGCGCCTTGCGGGCATCGGACGGCACCTCGGGAACCAGGCGGTTCAGGTCGATGACGCTGTCGCCGTCGAGGATGGCCAGGCGGGCTTCGGTGCCGCTGCGGTAAGAGACGAATTTCATGGGTTTCTCCAGTTGCTTATTGAGTGTGTTCGATGAAGCGGATTTTTTTCTGGGCCTGCTTGATGCGGTCCGACGGCGGCTTCGACACGCCCCACTGGTCGAAGCGGCCCGGCGGCCAGGTCCAGTCGGATGGCGCGCCGGCCTGGTAGCTGTCGTCGACCTGCAGCACGTCGGCCGTGTATTCGATGACGAAATCGTCCGGCCCGACGAAGTACGCGAACACGTTGTTGCCGGGGCCATGGCGGCCGACACCCCACTCGATCGGCCAGCCGGCGTCGCTCATGCGGCCAGCGCCGCGCATTACCGCGTCGAGGTCCGGCATGACGAAGGCGATGTGGTTCAGCGTGTTCGAATCGGCATCGGCCAGCGCGATGCTGTGGTGGTCCGAGTTGCAGCGCATGAAAGCCATGATGCGGGTGCGGTCGGACAGGCGGAAACCCAGCGCGTCTTCGAAGAATTTCTGGGCCACGGCCACGTCGGCGCTGTTGAAGACCGCGTGCGTGATGCGGACAGGGGCATCTTTTTTTACGTCGCGCTGTGCGTCCTTCCCGGCATGGCGTTCGTCGCCATGCACGAAGCGCAGGATGCGGCCCTGCGGATCGGCGATGACGACAGCCGTGCCGCCGCCCGGTTCGTCCACCGGTGCGGGGCCGGAAATCACCCTGCCGCCGGCGCTTTCGGTGCGCTGGGCGATCGAGACCAGGTCCGCCGGGGCGGCGACGCTGAAGGTCAGGTTGCGCACGTCCGGCTGCGCGCCGCGGTGCAGCGACAGGATGTGGTGGAAACTGCCGGTGCCGCGCAGGTAGACCGCATCGCCGGTGCGGGCCACGGTTTCAAGGTGCCAGGTGCCGGTGTAGAACCGTTCGGCGGCTTCGAGATCGGTCACGCCGATCGCGATGCTGCGCAGCTGGCCGGCTGGGGAAGTGGTCATACAGTAACTCCTTGGGAATCGGGGGCAAAGTCGGGGGCAAAGTCGAGGGCAAAATCGAGGGCAAGGAAGCGCGCCGCGTTGCCGGCGACGAGCCGCGCGCGTACCGATGGATCGGCGACGGCGGCTTCGATGCCGGCCACCGGCCGCGCATCGCGGAATGCAAAGGGATAATCGGTGCCGATCATCAGCGCATCGGCGCCGAAGCGCTGCAGCAGCACGTCCAGGGTCGGGGCATCGAACACCAGTGTGTCGTAGAACAAGCGCCGCGCCTGTTCCGACGGGCCGACCGGCATGGCCTCGGCCAGCGCCGGAAACACCTTGCGGGCCTGTTCCAGGCGCGGCAGCAGCATCGCCAGCGTGCCGCCGCCATGGCTGAACGCCATGCGCAGGCCGGGGTGGCGTTCCACCAGGTTCGACGTCAGCACGGATGCCGCGGCCAGGCCCACCTCGGTGGGATAGCCCAGCGCCTGCAGCAGGTTCGACGGACCGACCAGCCGGTCGGCGCCGGCCGGCTTCAGCGCGTGGACGAACACGGCGACGCCCTTTTCTTCACAAGCTTCGAAGAATGGCGCGAACTCGGGCGCGCCCGGCGGACGGCCGTTGACGTTGCTGCCGATCTCGATGGCGCGAAAGCCCAGCTGCCCCGTGAGGTACTCCAGTTCGGCCAGCGCCAGGTCCATGTCCTGCAGCGGCACCGCGCCCATGCCGACCAGCCGGCCACCGGACAAGTCCACGGCGGCGGCGATCTGGTCGTTCACGTAGCGCAGCAGCTGGGCCGCGGCGGCCGGCGCCATCCAGTAGGACAGCAGCTCCGGCATCGGCGAGATGGCCTGGCGCGCCAGCCCCATCTCGTCCATGTCGGCGATGCGGCGGCTCGGGCTCCACGCCATCTCCGACACGGTGCGGTACACCTTCCCGGCGATCATCACGTGGCGGTGGCACGCATGGGCCGGTGCCATCGATGGCCAGTCGGCCGGCACGGCACTGCCCAGGTAGTGCGGGAAATCGTGCGGGATGAAGTGCGCATGCACATCGATGCCGCAGGTGCAGGCCGGGGACTCATGAAAAACCATGCTCATGCCGTCGCTAGCCCCGCGGCCAGCACGCCGGCGGCGCAGATCGCCTCGTCGTCCTCGCCCTTGCCGCCACTGGCGCCGACGGCGCCGATCACGATGCCGCCGCGGACCACGGGCACCGAGCCCGCCTGCGGGATGAACTTGCCGTGGCCGGTCGCGGCCAGCGCGTTGAAGAAGGCGGGATTGCCTTGCGCGCGGCCGTGCAGCACGCTGCCGGACACGCCCATGCCAGCCGCCGCCCAGGCCTTGCCGAGCGCGATGTCGGTGCGCAGCATGCTGGCACCATCCTCGCGCTGCAGCGCCACCAGGTGGCCGGCCGCATCCAGCACGACCACCGCGACCGGCGGCATGTTCGCAGCACGCGCCGCGGCCAGCGCGGCGTGCAGGATGCCGTTGGCTTCGGCGAGGGTCAGGGGTTCGACCGGAGAGTGGGTTTGGTTCACTTGCGTACTCCTATGACAATAAAATGCTCAGGCCGTGGCCGCGGCGGGCGTGCCGGCCTGGCGCGCCACCAGCGCGAAGCACAGCGTGGCGCAGGCGCCTACCGCGATCGCCAGCGCGGCCAGCCCGCCGAATCCCGCATGGGTGGCCACCGTGCCGGCCAGCGCCGGGCCGATCGCCGAACCGGTCATCATCATGGCCGGCGTCGACGCCAGTGCGCGGCCGCTGGGATCGAGCCTGGCGATCAGGCCGAACAGGAACGTGTGCATGAAGATCAGCACGGCCGGGTAGACGCAGGCCGCCAGCGCGTAGAGCGGGTAGCCGGCCGCCCGCGATACCGTCACGGCCAGCGCGGCCTGCAGCGGTGCCGCCACCAGCGCCACCCGCACCGGGTTCAGGCGCTTGTCGAGGAAACCGGCAATGGCCGCCGGCAGCAGGTTCACCAGTCCAACCACCACCAATAGCTGGTTGACGGCCTCCTGGCCGAAGCCGCGCATGATGCCGATCCGGTCCAGCATGCTGAAGGTGAGCGCCTGGTTCAGCGCCATCGCGGCGACGCCGAAGATGGCGCACCAGGCGGCGCGGGACAGCCGGCCATGCGTGACCTGTTCGTGCCCGACCCTGGCGGGCCGCGGGAAGGCCAGTGCGGCCAGCGCCGTCACTGCCATTAGGCCGGCCAGCACCTTGAACAGCGTGGCGCCGCCATGCGCGGCGATCGCCGGTGGCACGGCCGCGTAGAACACCACGGCGCCGATGCCCAGCGCGGTGCCGGCCAGCGCGAACAGCCGGTGCGGGTTGGCGCTGCGGCCGATGGTGCCGTGCGTAACCGACAGCGCGATCCCCGCGGCCAGGCCGGCTACCAGGTGCAGCAATGCCAGCGTGCCGAAATCCGTGATCAGTGCGGCGCCGGCGAATGCCAGCGCCGCGACGCCGTAGCCACCGGCCACGCAGGCCGTGCGCGGCAGCCGGCCGAAGCGCGGCGCGGTGAAGAGGCTGGCGGCAACCGCGCCTGCCAGGAATGCCGTGACAGTGATGCCGGCCTGTTCGAGGCCGAACCCATAGTGCTGGACCAGCGCGCCGACCCAGACCGGCAGCGCGACCAGGTCGACCATGCCCGTGAAATGGCACAGCATGAGGATGCCGCGGCCGCGCCAGGTCTCCGGCGCACGCCCTTGAACAGGGTTCTGCATGGTGGTCTCCGAGTGTTATGGGATGTTGTGGAGACAACGATAGCAGCGGCCCCGGCGAAACCGAACGCCTGAGTTTCGATACGACGTATCAGCGTTTGCGATCGTTCGGGGCGCCAGCCATCACCTTCGCCCGGCGATAGCTGGTATCAGCAATTACGGCTTCAGAACGCCGAAATGCCGAACCTATACTCGGTTCCGATCGACCGGCCCCGGCCGGGACAGCACCAGCTGTCGCAGACATCTAGCCGGCACAGATCCGGCATACATCCAGGAGACAAGATGCGCATCCATGCTTACCGGCCGGCCATCGGCCAGCTCACCATCCTCGCCATGAGCCTCGCGGCGATCCAGCCAGCCCTGGCGCAGGAAGCCGCGGCCCCTGCCGCCGAAACCGCCACCACCGCCACGGCGGCACCGCAACGCAATACCGGCATCGAGACCGTCGTCGTCACGGCGCAGAAGCGCACGCAGAACATCAAGGAAGTGCCGCTGGCGATCACGGTCGTCAACGCGGCGCAGCTGGAACGCGCCGGCGTGAAGGACATCGGCGACCTGGCGAAGACTGCGGCCGCCCTGGAATTCGGCGACCAGAGTTCGACCAGCGGCCCGGGCGGCAGCGCCTCGATCCGCGGTATCGGCACCGCCGTGATGACCACGTCGGCCGAGGGCTCGGTGGGCGTGGTGGTCGATGGCGTGCCGCAGGGTTCCACGGCCAGCGGCCTGATGCTCGACCTGGCGCGCGTGGAAGTGCTGCGCGGCCCGCAAGGCACGCTGTTCGGCAAGAACGCTTCGGCCGGGGTGCTCAACATGTCGACCCAGGCGCCGATGATCGGCGACACCGGCGGCAACGTGCAGCTGGAATACAAGGGCACCTACGGCGCCGCCGTGCGCTCGACGATCAACCTGCCGATCAACGATATCTCGGCGCTGCGCGTATCCGGCCTGGTCGAACGCAACAAGGGCGTGTACCACAATGTCCACAACGGCAAGGACAGCGTGGCCGACAACGCGGGCATCCGCCTGCGCTACCTGCTGCGCCCGAGCAGTGACCTGTCCATCAACCTGATCGGCGAGGCATCGAACACCCGCGTCGACTACGCGACCTTCTTCGCGCCGGCGATCGCGAATGACGTCAACGCCGCCGGAAACCACCGGCCGCTGGCCGAATTCGCCGCCTGCGGCGTGACGGTCTCGCGCACCAACAACCAGATCTGCAGCGATGCCCTGGAGCTGTCGCACAGCAAGGTGCGCGGCCTGTCCGGCCAGGTCGACTGGACCCTCGGCGACGGGTCGACACTCACCTCCATCACCGCCTGGCGCGAGCGCAACGTGGGCCCGAACTCGAGCGGCATCGACATGTCGCTCGGCTACGACAAGATCCGCAACCTGACGCCCGCGCAGGAAGCAAAGCAGTTTTCCCAGGAGCTGCGCATCGCCTCGCCGAGCGGCCGGCAGCTGGAGTACGTGGCCGGCCTGTTCTACGCGGACTCGGAGATCGACAAGCAGACCATCACGACGATCCAGCCCAACCCCGCCCTGCCCGCCGCCGTGCCGCGCTCGATCGTCACCGACACGACCGAGCACGCGCGGATGACGACCAGGGCGGTGTTCGGCCAGGCCACCTGGCGCTTCACGCCGGCCACCAGCCTGGTCGCCGGCCTGCGCTACACGAAGGATGCGGTATCGGCCGACTACCACGAAGCCAGCACGGTGAACTTCGCCGCGTTCAGCGTACCGACGTCCATCAAGAACGCCAGCGGCGAGACGGGCGAGACCAATGTCTCCGGCAAGGTGGGCCTGCAGCATACGCTGTCGAAGCAGGCCAATGTCTATGCGACGCTGAGCCGCGGCTACAAGGGTCCGCAGGTCGACAACTCGTCGCCCGTCAGCGCCGCCACCGTCGCGGGGACGTACACGGGCAAGCTGGTGAACCCGGAACTGCCGACCAGCGTGGAACTGGGCACCAAGCTGTCGCTGCTGGACCGCCGCCTCGATGTCGACCTGGCCCTGTTCCACACGAAGATCAAGGACTTCCAGGAACAGAACTGCACGCTGACCGCGGTGGGCGCATTGAGCTGCATCCCGCTGAACGTGCCGGAAGTGACCAGCAAGGGCTTCGAGGCCGACCTGCGTGCCCGCCCGCTGCCGCAGCTGCAACTGGGCCTGTCGATGGCCGTGATCCTCGACACCGCCTACCCGGCGGGCTTCATCTTCGATGGCCAGGACGTGGGCGGCAGGCGCCTGCTGTATTCGCCGAAGCAGAAGGTCACCGCGTCGGCCGACTACAGCTGGGACCTGCCGGGCGAATACGAACTGCGCCTGGGCGGCGACCTGGTGTACAAGAGCCGCGTGCGCTACTGCAATTCGATCGACGACAACTGCAGCTTCCGCGGCCACACGATCTCCTCGCTGCGCCTGTCGCTGAACGCGCCGGACAACAAGTGGAGCGCGCAGCTGTACGCCCGCAACCTGAACGACACGCGGGTGCCGAACGCCATCATCTATCCGCTGCCCGGCAAGGGTGCCGGCTCCGGCTTCGCTTACGGGCTGGGCGAGAACTCGTTCCGGCGCGTGGGCGTGACGGTGGATTACCGGTTCTGACATAGCTGGACAGGGCCGGCCGATGCCGGCCCTGTCGTTCTCGCACGTCTCGCGTCACTTCGTTCCGCGAGATCGGCCGGCAAGCCACAATGCCGCTCGGATAAACCCACCCAAAGTGCAAATTCCGGGGTCAGACCCGCCGGGTGTTTTGTCGGGACACATGGGTAACATCTGTCGGGAGACATAGGTAACACCTTTTATGATCATTGCACATCCATTAACGGGAGCGTGCAATGCCTTGGAAGGAGTCCACCTCTATGTCATCCCGACTGGAATTCGTGCTGCTCGTACTGAGCGCTTCGGCAAACATCGCTGAGCTTTGCCGCCGATTTGGCATCAGCCGCAAGACTGCTTACAAGTGGTTGGAGCGTTATCATGCTGAAGGCGAAGGGGGCCTGCAGGATCGCTCACGGCAGCCGCATTGTTCGCCCTGCACCGCTGACGGTGAGCTTGAGATGCAAGTTCTGGCGTTGCATTTTGAGTACCCGTACTGGGGAGCTCGCAAGCTTTGCGCGCTACTGCCGGATACGGTCAAGCGGCCCCATCACAGCACCGTTCATGCGATCTTGCAGCGCCATGAGTGCCAGGTTCTTGGCGTGCCGATTAGTCAGAGCGTCGTGTTCAAGCGCTTTGAGCATGAGTTGCCCAATGACCTTTGGCAGATGGACTTCAAAGGACACTTTGCACTGACAGACACAGCTGCGGGTCGGTGTCATCCGCTGACAATTTTAGATGACCACTCGCGATTTAGCCTATGTATCGCTGCTTGCGGTAACGAACGCTACGCCACTGTGCGCACGGCATTGCAGTCGACATTTGAGCGTTACGGAATGCCTGCTCGCTTCACCGCCGACAACGGCCCGCCATGGGGCAGCACAGGTCTCATCGGACTGACAAAGCTTGAGGTATGGCTGGCACGGCTGGGTATTGCTGTGGGCCACAGCAGGCCAAACCATCCGCAGACTCAAGGTAAGGATGAGCGTTTCCATCGAACCTTGAAACTTGAGGTAATAGGGCGAAGAGGCTACGGCTCGCTTGCTCAGTGTCAGAGCGCGTTCGATGCTTGGCGCGAGATCTATAACGCTGTACGACCTCACCAATCGCTCAATCAGCAGCCACCGATTAGCAGGTACCGGTGTAGCGGCAGGTCCTTTCCATCGGTCCTGCCACCTGTCGAATACCTCCCCGATGACCAGATCAGGAAGGTCGACAAGAACGGCTACCTCTCCTACGGCCATCACCGCTACTTCGTCGGCGAAGGCCTGCATGCTGAATCTGTGGCGATCCGTCCAACTTGCACCGACGGTCTACTGGAGGTCTTCTTCTGCAAACATAAAGTTCGGGAGATAGACCTCCAGAATCCGTCGTAACATAGGTCCATGATGTGTAACCCATGTCTCCCGACATGTGTTACCTATGTCCCCCGACCATACACCCGCCGGGTCTGACCCCAGCCCCTTCGCCGTTGGGGTGAATGCATGCGCTTTCAATGTGTCGGCAAATGCTTGACTAAGCGGCATTCCTGGCAAGCCTCGCCTTGTCATTCGAGGCAAGCACCTCGCCCCCCTGATCTCCGACGCCGGTGAATACACGTTCACCTCCTGGTCCGAGGCTCCTGTTGACCCTCCTCCCCCATAGCTGCGGGCGCCGCGACGGGCATCGTGCAGCCCCGGTTGACATCGGACACGACATAAAACATACTTGAGTGGAAACGATTCCAAGTTCGATTGAAAACGATTCCCAAATTCATAAGACGGAGACAGGACATGGCTGGAATGCGAACGAAGCACTTGACTGGCAGCAGGGCCGCACCATTCGGCAGCGCCGCGCGAGGTGCGGTGCTGGGTGGATTGATGGCAACAGCGCTGTTGGCAGGTTGCGGTGGCGGCAGTTCATCGGCGCCTTCGCCGGCTCCGGCACCGGCACCAGCCCCGGCACCGTCACCTGCGCCATCCCCGGGCCCGGCCATGTTGAAGACCGATGGCACCAAATGGGTGGACGCCGACGGCAAGCAGGTCCTGCTGAAGGGTACCAACCTCGGTAACTGGCTGGTGCAGGAGTTCTGGATGATGGACCAGGGTGGCAACGGCGTGACGGACCAGTGCACGCTGGAGGCCAGGCTGACGGAGCGCTTTGGCTATGAAGAGAAGGAACGCCTGATCAAACTGTTCCGCGACAGCTGGATGACGGAGCGCGACTGGGACCAGCTGAAGGTCTTCGGCTTCAACGTGGTTCGCCTGCCCATCCTGTGGAGTGTCATCGAAGACGAGAGGAAGCCGAAGACCTTGCGCGCAGACGCGTGGAAATACCTGGACTGGAGTATCGCCGAGGCCAGGAAGCGCGGCATGTATGTCATTCTCGACCTGCACGGCGCCCCCGGCGGACAGACACCCAACGACCACACGGGATGCGCCGGGCAGAACAAGTACTGGACCGATGCAAACGCGCAGGAGCGGACGCGCTGGCTGTGGCAACAGATCGCGACCAGGTACAAGGACGAACCCGTGGTCGCAGCCTACGACCCGCTCAACGAGCCCTGGGGCTCGACGGCCGACGCCATGGTCACGCGCATCGAGGACCTGTACAAGACCATCCGCGCCATCGATTCCAGGCACATCGTGCTGCTGCCCAGCCATTACGGCAGCATCGACGCCTACGGCGACCCGGCCGCCAAGGGCTTCACCAACGTGGCCTTCGAGCTTCACCCCTATCCCGGCCTGTTCGGCGACCGGCCGGGCGACACGCCCTACATGGTCCACCGCGACTGGCTGCTGTGCGGGCCGACCGGCGCAACGGGCGTGTGCGCGTACAACAAGCAATTGAGCGGCCTGAAGATCCCGCTGCTCATGGGCGAGTTCCAGCCCTGGCAAGGCGCCGGCGTGGAACTGGGCGGGCAGATCGGCCGGGCAACGTATGACACGTATGCCAGCTACGGCTGGGCATCCACCTCGTGGTCCTACAAGGTGGTCAGCGCGGCAGGGGGCACGGGCAATGGCACGTGGGGAATGGTGACCAATGCGGTCAATACCAGCCTCGACGCGGGCGTCGGCCTGGTCGCCAAGGCCAGCACCTGGGACTGCGCGGGCTGGAACGCCAGCTTTGCCAACGCCTGCGCGAAGAAGGCCGCCACCATCAGGGTGGGTGGTACCGGCCCGAAGACCTACTACTTCATCATCAAGACCGGCGCGCTGGCCGGCAGCGACCCGGATGTGAGCTTCGACAGGATCAGCATCGTCGACACCGGTTCCAGCGCGGAGGTCATCACGAACGGCGATTTCGGCTCGAATGCCGGCTGGACCACGCTGGCCATCGACGGCAGCCTGTCGCTGGACTTCAGCAACAGGACGGCCGGGAAGACCCCGGCGGGAAGCAGCGGCGCCGTGTTGCGCGTCACCCGCCCCGCCGGTGTCAGCGGCGGGATCAATGGTGGCGTCTACCAGGCGATCACGCTGCAAGGCGGCAGGACGTACACCTTGAGCGGCGTCTTCAAGGACAACGGCAGCGCCAGTACCTGGGCCGAGATGTACCTGCTCGACAAGCCCCCCGTTGCAGGCAAGGACGTCATCGACATGAATGGCAAAGTGGACTTCACCACCGCCACCGTGGCCGAGATCGAGACGCTGTTCAAGAGCTACGCAACGCAGCCCTACGAAGCTCACCCGGGCCTGGTCAAATGGATGGCCGGCACGACGGCTCCCGAGGTATTCAAGCTGCCGGCGCGGCCTGCCGGCCTGAAACTGACCGAAGGCGCGGGAGGCAATGTGCTCGCCTGGGACGCCAGCACGGATGCCAGGGTCGCCGGCTACAACGTCTATCGAAGCACCAGCGTGGCAGGCAGCTACGCCAAGGTGGCCGACAAGGTCGCGACGCCCACGTATACCGACACCACTGCCGCGGCCGGCACCACGTACTACTACGCCGTGACCGCTCTCACGGCCGCCGACGAGAGCTTCCACAGCGATGTTGCCAGCACCAGCATCAAGTACGTACCGGTACCGGCGACGCTCCAGGCGGAAGACTTCACCGCCATGAGCGGTGTCCAGACGGAGACCTGCAGCGACACTGGCGGCGGCCGGAACGTCGGCCACTTCGAAGCCGACGACTACGTCGAGTACAAGATCAGCGTGGCGACCGCCGGCAACTTCACCATCGACTACCGTGTCGCGACCGCCAGCGGCAGTACCGGCTTCGAGGTCTGGGTGGATGGCGTGAAAGCCGTGGGTGCCATGCCTGTGCCCGGCACGGGCGGCTGGCAAACCTGGAGCACGCAGACGAGTGTTCCCTTCGCCATGACCGCGGGGGAGCACACACTGCGCCTGAAGTCCGTCGGGAAGGAGTGGAATCTGAACTGGCTGAAGGTGAACGCCCGATAAAGGGCGATGAAGAACCTGTCCCGGCAGGGGCAGGTTCCAGGACGACACACCTGGTTATTCCGGCCTGGCCAGGGTGCAACGCATGCCGCGATGGATGCGGGTGGAAGAGAGCCCGAATCGCGGCCGCCGCGCTTCCGGCGCGAAGAAATCAGCGTTCCATGGCCAGGTACGCATGGATCTGCGCCACCACCTGCGCCCCCTCCCCCACGCCGGCCGCCACCCGTTTCGTCGAACCGGAGCGCACGTCGCCGATCGCGAACACGCCGGGCACGCTGGTTTCCAGCGTGGAGCGGGTGCTTCCAGCTCCTCCTTCGGCAGGCGCGGTGACCGCGTCGCCGGTGCGTATGAAGCCCTGCGCATCGACTTCCACGCCGCAGTCGCCCAGCCAGTCCGTGTTCGGCTCGGCGCCGATGAACAGGAAGACCCGGCATACCTTGCACTCGCTTTCTCCCAGCGTGCGGTGGTTACGCCAGCGCACCGCCTGCAAGCCTTCATCGTCACCCTCCAGCGCCACGATTTCCGTGTGCGGATGCAGTTCGATGTTCGGCGTGGCGCGGATGCGTTCGATCAGGTAGGTGGACATGGTGGCCTTCAGGCCGTCGCCGCGCACCAGCATGTGGACCCTGGCGGCATGGGCGGACAGGAACACGGCCGCCTGCCCGGCCGAATTGCCGCCGCCGACCAGGATCACTTCCGCGCCGGCGCACAGGTTCGCCTCGATGCGCGAAGCCCAGTAGTAGATGCCGCGGCCTTCGAACTGCTTGATGTTGGCGAGCGACGGCCGCCGGTAGCGGGCACCGCAGGACAGCACCACCGTGCGGCCCAGCACGCGCCGGCCATCGGCCAGTTCCAGCGCCAGTGGCGATGCATCACAGGCCAGATGCCTTGCCGCCATCGGGATGACCACCTCGACGCCGAACTTCATCGCCTGCACGTAGGCGCGGCCGGCCAGCGCGCCGCCGGAGATCCCGGTGGGGAACCCGAGGTAGTTCTCGATGCGCGCGCTGGCCGCGGCCTGCCCGCCGAACGCGCGCTGCTCCAGCGCCAGCACGGACAGGCCTTCGGAGCCCGCGTAGACCGCGGTGGCCAGGCCAGCCGGGCCGGCACCGACCACGATCACGTCCCATACCTTGTCCGCCGGGAGTTCCGGCAGCATGCCCAGGCAGCGGCCCATGTCGGCAAAGGATGGGTTCATCAGCACGCTGCCATCCGGGCACACGACGAGCGGCCAGTCGCCGGCCGTGGGCCGGTAGTGCTCGCACAGCGCGCGGGCGTCTTCTTCCCCGTCCGGTTCGAGCACCGTGTGCGGATGGCCGTTCGCCGTCAGGAAGCTTTGCAGGTGGAACACGTTCGGGTGGCCCGGCGGGCCCACCAGGACCGGGCCGCCGGAACCGGATTCGATCAGGTTCACGCGGCGCAGGATCAGCGCGCGCACGATGCGTTCGCCCAGCTCGGCCTCGGCGATCACCAGGGCGCGCAACTGGTCGGCGGGAATCACCAGCGCCTCGACCGGGCCGACCGCCGTCACGTTCACCAGCGAAGGCCGGCCGGCGAGCTGCGACACTTCGGCCGTGAACTCGCCCGGCCCGTGCTCCTTGACGAGCGCCGAGTTGCCCAGGCCGTCGTAGCGGTGCGAGGCCATGCGGCCGGCCAGCACCAGCACCATGCCGAATGGCGTGAAACCGGCTTCCAGGATTCGCACGCCGTCGGCATAGTGGCGCACGGTACCGAAGCGCAGCAGGCGCTGCACCTCGTGCTCGGCCAGCACCGGGAAGATCTGGTGCCGGCGCTGTTCGATGGACGCCGCGACTGCCGGCACCTGCTCGTCGCGGCTGCCTTCGGGCAGGAATTGCGGGGAATGGGTCTGCTGGTTCGCCATGGTGCATCCACGTTGTGCTCGAACCGGAGAGTGTAGCGGATGACGGACCGCACCCGCGCTTTGCGTTGCCGGTTGCCGCAGCGTTCCCCGTGCTCCCGTCAGTACGGGCTGGCGGTCGGCCGCACGATGATCTCGCTGACATCCACGTCGGCCGGCTGTTCGATGGCGAAGTGGATGGTGCGGGCGATCGCCTCCGGCTTGATGGCGATCTTGCGGAAGCCGCGCATTTCCTCGCGGCCGCCCGGGTCGGAGATCGACTCGGCCAGCTCCGATTCCACCACGCCGGGCGAGACGACAGTGACGCGGATGTCGCCGCCCACTTCCTGCCGCAAACCTTCGGAAATCGCCGCGACGGCGAACTTGGTGGCGCAGTACACGGCGGCGGTCGGGCTGACGGTGTAGGCGCCGATCGAGGCCAGGTTGATGATCTGCCCGCTCTTCTGGCGCTGCATCACCGGCAGCGCGGCGGCGATGCCGTGCAACACGCCGCGCACGTTCACGTCGATCATGCGGTTCCATTCGTCGACCTTCAGCGCTTCCAGCTTCGACAGCGGCATCACGCCGGCGTTGTTGACGATGACATCGACGCGGCCATGCCGGTCCAGCGCGAAGTCGACGAACTGCTGCATGCTTTCAAGGCTCGTCACATCGAGCTTGCGCACGGCCGCCGATCCGCCCTCGGCGGCGATCCGGGCAGCCAGTTCCTCCAGCCGGTCGGTGCGCCGCGCGCCCAGGATGACATGCATGCCGCGCGCGGCGAGGTGGCTGGCGGTGGCTTCGCCGATGCCGCTGCTGGCACCGGTGATCAGGACGACTTTCCGTTCTGCTGCGTTCATGGTGTTCTCCGTGGTGGGTTGCGATGGAAGCAGTATGGGCGTTCGCACCGGCGTGGAAAATATCCATTAATATTCGCCGGTTGCCTGATTCTCCAATCCCTTTCCAGACCCAGGATCCGCCGTGAATGCACCCTTGAACGACTCGCGTCAATGCCGCATCGTCAGCCTGCTGGAGCGCCTGGCGCCGCACGAGGGCTACACACTGTCGGCCCTGCCCGGCCTGAAATTCATGCGCGCCAATGGCAGCATCCCGCGCACGCCGGTCATGTACGATCCCTGCATCGTCGTCGTCTGCCAGGGCCGCAAGCGCGGCTTCCTCGGCGACACGGCCTATGTCTACGATGCGCACCACTACCTGGTGCTGTCGGTGCCGCTGCCGTTCGAGTCCGAGACCGAAGCCAGCCCCGCCGAGCCGATGCTGGCGGTGTCCGTGCCGATCGACCTGAAGGTGGCGGCCGAATTGGTGCTGGCCCTGGAGCAGAAGCACCGGCAGCGCGCCGCGCAGCCGGCCGGCATCGTCTCGACACCGCTCGACGATGCCTTGAGCGACACGCTGCTGCGCCTGCTCGAAGCGCTGCAGACGGATGCCGATGCGGCCATCCTCGGCCCCGGCATCGTGCGCGAACTGGTGTACCGGGTGCTCACGGGCCCGCAGGGCGGCGCGATCCATGCGGCGCTCACCCAGCAAAGCCACTTCGGCAAGATCGGCAAGGCGCTGCGGCGCATCCATGCGAACTACGACCGCCCGATCGACGTCGGCACGCTGGCCAGCGAGGCCGGCATGAGCGTGGCGGCGTTCCATGCGCACTTCAAGGCGGTCACGCAAACCACGCCGATCCAGTACCTGAAGACGACACGCCTGCACAAGGCGCGGCTGCTGATGGTGCAGGATGGCCTGACCGCTGCCACCGCCTGCCACCGCGTGGGCTATGAAAGCAGCTCGCAGTTCAGCCGCGAGTTCAAGCGGTTCTTCGGGCGCACGCCCGCGCTGGAGGCGGCCGAAATGAAGAATGCGCTGATGCAGATGCCGGCCAGCCCGGCTGGCGCCGTCACGATGCAGTAGGCGCGGCGGATGCGGTAGATGCTTGGATGCCTGGATGCAAAAAGCCCACCGGCAGGCATGCTGCGGGTGGGCTTTTGCTGTGCCGGTTGCACGCCTGGCGGCGCCCACGCTATCTGCGTGGTGCGGGCCGGCGCGCAGCCTGGCCGCTGGGATCGGTCAGATCGCGCGGATATTGCCGGCTTTTTCGCCTTTCGGGCCGGTCGAGCGTTCGAACGACACGCGCTGGTTCTCGGAAAGGCTCTTGAAACCTTCCGATTGAATATCCTGGAAATGGGCGAACAAATCGCCGCCGCCTGCGTCAGGCGTAATGAAGCCGAAGCCCTTGGAATCGTTGAACCATTTTACGGTGCCGGTTTGAGTAGTCATTTAATCAGTCCTTTAAATATTGCATGGGCAAGACGCCCGGGTGCACGGTCGACCAAGAGGGATAACGGAGGAAATCAAACAGGACCGCCAAATGACCCTGGGGCATACGGCGAGGCGGGAGAGAAAAACCAACAATAACAACGACTTGATGTAGTGCGAGACGAAAGATACAGCACATTGCCGGGAATGCCCAGTGATTTCTGGCTTATTTTCGGATTATTTTCGATGACCCGGTTCGGCTGCCTTTGGATATTTTCTCCATCGGAATTTCCAGGCCGGCCCTGATGCCGCTTGGATAAGCCCACCCCAAGTGCAAATTCCGGGGTCAGGGAGGAATACTGGCCTGCAGGCCAGCACCGTTGCGCAGGCGCGAAGCATGCTTCGCGAAACCCCTGCTTCACCCCGGCGGGTCTGACCCCAGGTCTTCGCTGTTGGGGTGAATGCATGCGTTTTCAATGTATCGGGTAACGCTTCAATTGACTGCATCGAGGCCAGCCCCGATGTTTCCCAGCCATATTTACTGGCTGAATTTCCCGGCCAGATTCTCCGGCAAATCACCGGGCCGGGAAACATCGCCGGAGGTGCGCACTACACCTTGCTCCACCCGATGCAGCCGGCCGGCAGCCCCGTGCCGCCGACCAGCACCGCGCCGTGGCGGTAGAAGCGCCAGCGCTTGTCCTTCGGCACGGCTACGAGCACCACGCCCATTGGGCGGTCGCTCCACACCAGGCGTGCTTCGCTGGCATCGAGCGCATCGAAAACCTGCGCCGGCGTGGTGCCCGGCGCGAAGACGACGGCCGTGAAATTCTGCCCCGGCGGCTCGCGCAAGGCCCAGCCGCCGGCCAGCGCGGTGCCCGTGGCGAACACCAGCAGCGCGGCAGTGGCGCTGCCGGGCCCGGACGGGCGGCCGCGCAGCCACCAGCCCAGCGCCAGCGGCACCAGGCCGAACACGGCCAGCCACAGCACGTCCCAGAACAGCGGGTCGGGCGTATCGAGGCGGATGCGGTGGATGCGCAGGATCCAGTGCGCCAGGCCCACGTCGATCAGGTTCCAGACGCCGAAGCCCAGCAGCACGGCGGCGGCCAGCGCCGTCGCGCCGGGCGCCGGGACGCCACGCCGGCGGGCCTGCCACAGGCCCCAGAGGCCGGCCACCGCGATCACGTACATGAGCACGTGGAAATAGCCGTCCCACATGACCTGCAGCCGCAGGTCGTCCATGCCCGGCACCAGGCTGAGGAAATGGTGCCACTGCAATACCTGGTGCAGCAGGATCCCGTCGAAGAAGCCGCCCAGGGCGATCCCGAGCACGAAACTCCATTTCATCCAGGGCGATTTCAGCATCGGCCAGCTCCGTTATGTGTGTGGTTTCGGGCGATCACATGGAGCGGCGAGTATAGAAAAGCCGGAGAGATGGCGGCGCTCAGTTCCCCCGGTAGGTGGAATAACCGAATGGGCTCAGCAGCAATGGTACGTGGTAGTGCTGTGCCGCCGCGTCCACGCGGAACTCCACCGGGATGCGGGGGAAGAAGGTGTCCTGCTTCAGGCGGGCATAGTGCTCGCCCGTCTCGAACACGATGCGGTAGTCGCCGGCGGGCATCGCGCGCTCTTCCGGGAACAGGGCGGGAATGCGGCCTTGCGCATTGGTGACGCCGGCGGCGAGCGCGCGCCAGCCGTCGCCGGCACGCTGCTCCAGCGTGACACGGATGCCGGCGGTGGGCTGGCCGCTCTGCAGGTCGAGCACGTGGACGCTGAGCGGGTTGGGCGCCGTCGCGGCCATGGCCGGGGCGGTGGACAGCAGGCCGGCAAACAGGCCGGCGGCGAGGATGTGCCTGATCGGGTACATGGTGTTTTCCTTGATGAGTGAAAAGTCAGTCGGTGGCCGGCTGGTCGAGTTCCGGCATGGCGCGAATCGCCGCCACGGCGCAGGCATGGTCGTTGACCGCCCCGCCGCCGCCCGCGACGCCGATCGCGCCCACCACCTGCCCTGCCGCGGCCACCGGCACGCCGCCGCCGAGGAGCAGCAGTTCGGGCAGCGCGGCCAGGTTGCGTGCATCGGGATTGGCCGCCGCGGCGCGCGCCAGGGTCAGCGTCGCGGTGCGGGTCGACAGCGCCGTGTAGGCCTTGCGCCGGCTCGCCTCGATGTTGTGCGGGCCCACGGTGTCGGCGCGCTGCAGCGCCAGCAGGTTGCCGCCGCGGTCGAGCACCGCGGCCACGATCGCGCGGTCCTGCCGCCGGCACGCGTCGAGCGCGCCGGCCACCAGGCGGCTGGCGGTCTGCAGCGTCAGGTCGGGCTGCTGGCGCACCTGGCCGGCGGCGGGCAGCGCCGCCAGCGTGGCCAGCAGGGCAATCAGGCGGACAGTGAGACGGGACATGGCGTTCTTTCGTTGCATGGTGTTCTTTCGTTGCCGTTCTTTCGTGACTTGAGCGGCCATTGTGGCTGCCGCCCGGCCACGGCCGCATGACCGCCAGATGACAATTTCGTCATCCAGCGCCGGCCCGCGCAGGCATACAATGGGGCTTTGCGCGGCGCCCATGACCATCCTCGTGATCGAAGACGAGCCGAAGACCGGCGACTACCTGCAGCGCGGCCTGGCCGAATCCGGCTTTGCCGTCCGCCTCGCGCGCAATGGCCGCGACGGCCTGGCCATCGCGCGCGAAGGCGGCATCGACCTGGTGGTGCTCGACGTGATGCTGCCCGGCATGGATGGCTGGCAGGTCCTGGCAGCGCTGCGCGGCGCACCGGCGACCGAACAGATCCCCGTGCTGTTCCTGACTGCGCGCGACGAAGTGCACGACCGCGTGCGCGGCCTGGAACTGGGCGCCGACGACTACCTCGTCAAGCCGTTCGCGTTCGTCGAACTGGTGGCGCGGCTGCGCACGCTGCTGCGGCGCGGGCCGGTGCGGGAAGATGAACTGATCCGCATCGGCGGCCTGGAGATCGACGTGATCCGCCGCCGCGTGCGCCGCGACGGCACGCCGGTCGTGCTGACGGCCCAGGAATTCGCCCTGCTGCACCTGCTGGCGCGGCGCGAAGGCCAGGTGCTGTCGCGCTCCCTGATCGCCTCGCAGGTGTGGGACATGAATTTCGACAGCGATACCAACGTGATCGACGCGGCGGTGCGACGGCTGCGCCGCAAGATCGACGATCCCTTCCCGCAAAGGCTGATCCACACCCGGCGCGGCATGGGCTATGTGTGCGAGGTGGAACCGGCGGCCGGCACGTGATGGCGGGCCTGCGCGGTTCGCTGGCGGCGCGCGTGACCGCCATGTTCGTGCTGATCGTCGCGCTGGCGGCGGCCGGACTCGGTACCTGGCTGTACCTGTCCTTCGTGGCGGAAATCGAACGGCGCGACGATCTCGCGCTGCTGGGCAAGCTGCGGCAGATCCAGCTGCTGCTCGGCCGCCCGGGCGCGGCCGACCTGCTGCGCACCCAGCCCGACCTGTTCCGCGACACCATGAGCGGCCAGGAGAATTCGCTGGTGCGCTTCGTGGCGCCGGACGGCACCGTGCTGGCCGACATCAACCCCGGCGACGAGCGCTATCCGGTACCGCCGGCCACCGGTGCCACCGCCGGGCGCGGGGCTATCGCAAGCTGGACCAGCCGCGCCGGCGCCCCGGGCCGCGTGGTGGCGGGCACAGCCAGGCTGGGCAGCGGCAGCGCCACGGCCACCGTCACGGTCATCGTTGCCCGCGCCTACGCCGACCGCAGCGCCATGCTCACCCGGTTCCGCCACCGCATCGCCGGCGCGGCCGCCATCAGCGCCCTGGCCGCGGCGCTGTGCGCCGGGTGGATGCTGCACCGGGGTCTGCGGCCGTTGCGCGTGGTGGCCCGCCACGCGGCGCTGGTGCGGCCCGGCACGCTGGGCCACCGGCTCGAGGCCGGCGATGCCCCATCCGAACTGCAGCCGCTGGTCGGCGCCCTCAATGCCATGCTGGCGCGGCTGCAGGAAGGCTATGCGCGCCTGTCGGCCTTTTCCGCCGACCTCGCGCATGAATTCCGCACCCCGGTCGCCAACCTGCTCGGCCAGAGCCAGGTCATGCTGGCCCGGCCGCGCGGCACCGCCGAGTACGAAGGCCTGCTGGCCTCGAACATCGAAGAACTGGAGCGGCTCGCCCGCATGATCGAAAGCATGCTGTTCCTGGCCCGCGCCGGGCAGGACGAGGTAGCGCCGGCCCGCCAGCCGCTGCGGGCGCTGGACGAACTGGCGAAGGTGGCCGATTTCTACGAAGGCATGGCGGAGGAACGCGGCCTGGGCCTGGCGTGCGCGGGCGACGGCGACGGCGTGGTGCAGGCCGATCCCGCCCTGCTGCGGCGCGCGCTGGCCAACCTGCTGTCGAACGCCGTGCGGCATGCCAGCCCGGGCAGCACGATCGTGCTGCGCGCCGAAGCGGCAGCCGGCGGCACCACGCTGAGCGTTGAAAACACCGGCACGCCGATCGCGCCGGAACACCTGCCGCACCTGTTCGAACGCTTTTACCGTGCCGACGCGGCACGCGGCCATGGCGACGCTTCCACCGGTCTCGGCCTGTCGATTGTTCGCGCGATCATGGCGCTGCACGGGGGGACGGCAACCGTGCATGCCGAGGAGGATCGCGTCCGGTTCACGCTGCACTTTCCGGCCGGCGGCCACGGCCAGCGCTGACGGCCCATGGCCGGACACCGCGCAGTGGTGATTTCAGGTTAATATTCACCATCAACCTGCCGGCACACGACCTGCCGGTCTATCGAGGCTGAACCGGCCAAACATGGAACTGCGATGAATCTGGCTACCGACCACGATTACGATGGCAAGCGCTTGTCCGATGGAGCGAACAGGGAGGCACACCAGGGAACGGAACAGGACGCGCAGGCGATGGCACATCAGCTGGCACTTGAGGTGGCCAATGAGGTGGCCAATGAGGTAGCCAATGAGGTGGCCAATGAGATAGCGAACGCGGCAGCGAATGAGCTGGCCCATGAGGCGGCACATCCGGTGACAAGCGCAGCCGATGAGGTGGCCAACGAGGTGGCCAATGAGGCGGCTCGTGTGACGGCAGCCCAGGCGGCAGACCACGCAGACCAGGCGGCCCATCAGGGAGCGCGCGAGCTGCTGTCGATCCGCGAGGCGGTGCTCGACCATTGGGAAGCCTCGGTCCGGGCCCAGATCAAGGGCGCCGCCGAGCTGCTCGGCCCGGCGCTGACCGACAACCTGCCCAATCTCTACGACAACCTCGCCGAGGCGATCAGCCCCGGCCAGGCCCGCGAAACCGCCACCCAGCACACCACGGCCGCCATGTCCCATGGCAGCGAGCGTGCACGCATGACCTGTTTCGGCCCCGACGAGGTCTTGCGCGAGTACCAGCTGTTCCGGGATGCCATCCGCGATGTCGCCCAGGCGCACGGCATCCGCTGGCCGGCGGACGTATGGGCCACCATCAGCCGGTCCATCGAGATCGCCGCCTGCGAATCGCTGCGCGAATATGCCGCCACGCACGAGGCGCTGCGCCGGCGCGTGGCGGCCGCGCTGTCGCACGACATGCGCGCGCCGCTGGGAGTGATCGCCACCGGCGCGCAGCTGGTCGCCCAGACCGGCGACCTGGACGTGGCCAGGCGCTCGGCCGACAAGATCCTGCGCCACGCCGGGCGGCTCGAATCGATGATGGGTGAACTGCTCGAGGCGCTGACGGTCATGCGCGAAGCCTTGCCGCCGCTCGCGCTGGCGTCGTTCGACATGCGCGACCTGGCGCTGGATGTCGCCCGCCAGTTCGGCGAGCAGGGTGGCGGCCCGTTCACCGTCACCGGCGAAAACGTCGAAGGCCACTGGTGCGTGCCGACCATGCGCCGGGCACTGGAAAACCTGGTCGCCAATGCCGTCAAGTACGGCGCGGGCGGCGCGGTCCGGATCGATGTTTCAAGCGGCCGGGGCAGGCTGTCGCTGTCGGTCCACAACAGCGGGCCGGCCATCCCCGCCGAGCGGCGCGAACGCATTTTCGGCTACCTGTTCCGCTATGGCGGCCCGGGCACGGTGGGCTGGGTCATCGGCCTGCCCTTCCTGCGCGACGTGGCCGAAGCGCACGGCGGCAGCGTGTCGGTCGACAGTTCCGACGAGGACGGCACCACCTTCACGATCGACGTGCCGGTCGATTGCCGGCCATTCGTGCGGCGCACCGCGGACGGCCTGCGCGCCGCGCCGGAGGAACACGACGCCGCGGGGACAGGCCAACACGGATAAGGTAGCGGCCGTCAGGCCGCCGCCGCGTACCCCACCTTGCGGAAGAAGCGCAGCATCTCGGCGCTGGCCGACGGACCCTTCTCGTCGGCATAGCTGCCGCGCGCACTGCCGCCCGACCAGGCATGGCCCGCGCCGTGGATCACCCAGTGCTCGGCAAGCACCGCGCCACCCGGACCGAGGTGCACTTCCCGGGTGAAGTCGCGTCCGTGCAGCATGCCCGTTTCCTTGACCACCTCGGTGCCCTGCGCATCGTTGGCGCAGGTGGCGCTCAGCGTATGCCTGACCACCGTGTGCCCGTTGGCGCTGTGGACGGTCTGGTCGTTATCGCCATGGAAAACGATGACGGGCACGGCCTGTTGCGCCAGCACGGCCGCCTGGTCGATCGATGCGCCGTTGCGCATCGCTTCCATCGCGGTGGCGGTATCGGTGGCGCAGCCGAGCGGCAGGCCGGAATGGCAGCCCACCGCCGCATAGATGTCCGGGTAGGCGGACCCCAGCACCACGGCCATGGCGGCCCCGGCCGACAGGCCGGCGACGAACACCCGGCCGGGCGGCACGCCATGGGCCTCCATCACTTCCCGCGTGGCGCCGGCGATCAGCGCGGCGTCGCCCTGGCCGCGCTGCTGGTGCGCCTTGTCGAACCAGTTCCAGCAGCCGCCCACCATGCCGAACGTGGTCTGCTCGGGATACATCACCAGGCAACCCGCCTCCTCGGCATGCCGGTTCATGTCGGTGCCGTTGGCGAAATCGTCGGCGCTCTGGCCATAGCCGTGCAGCATCACGACCAGGGTGGGATCGTGGCCGCTGTACGACGCGGGAATGTACAGTTTGTAGGCCAGCGATCCCTGGCTGGAGTTGAAGGTCCTGTTGAGGAAGCGGGGCGCATTGGCAACAACACCGGCAACAGGATTGGCGAGAGCACTGGCAGCAGCACTGGAAGCCACCCCGATGTCGCCCGGCATGAGCGCCGGGTCGTTCGTTGCACCGTGAAAGCTCAGGGGCATGAACGCCAACCGCGTCCACTGTTCACATAAGGCTTGTATCATTGAAGACTCCTGTAGAGGTATCGGGTCTCCTGCATGTTTTTTTTGATACTTTACCTGCTGACCAGCTGACACGGCAGGCTTGAATGCCTGTGCGGATGTAGGACGTTGCCTCGCGAGCCCCCTGCTTCCGCGGTACGTTGTTTTTCCGCCTCCTCTGCCCTCCTTGCTTCCTCCGCCTACATCCGCCAGCGCAGCGACAGCCCGACCACGCGGTCATAGCGCCGCACGTCGCGCGGGTTGCTGGCAATGCCGTGGTAGTCGTTGTAGGTACGGTCGGTGATGTTTTCCACGTCCAGCGTCACGCCCATGTTTTCGTTGAAGCGGTACGACAGCGACGCATCGGCCGTCTTGATCGGTTCCACGATCAGGTCGAAGCCCAGGGCACGGTAGTTGTAGGCGTCGACGAACTGGCTGCGGTAGTTCCAGGCCAGCCGTGCCGACCACGGGCCGCGCTCGTACAGGCCGACGAGGTTGTAGGCATTCTTCGACATGCCGACGAACGGATTGCGCACGCTGCCTTCCAGCAGGTGGCCCTTCATGTACGTGTAGTTCGCCTCCAGCCCGAAACCGCCCAGCCAGCCCGGCAGGAAGTCGTAGAACTGCCGGTAGCCGATCTCGATACCCTTCAGCTGGCCCTCGTTGACGTTGCGCGGACGGTCCATGCGGTATTCGCGGCCGCCGATGGTTTCCATGCCGAAGCGGCGCACGATGTAGTTCTCGAAATCGTGCTTGAACAGCGTGGTGGTGAGGCTGCCAGTGGGCGCGAAATACCATTCCAGCGCCACGTCGTAGTTCTTGCCGACCACCGGCTTCAGGTCCGGGTTGCCGCCATTGCCCTCGTAGATGCCCTGGCCGTTCGGCGCGGTACCCAGCGTTTCGCCGGGATTGAAGTCGCCGAAGTTGGGGCGCTGGATCGCCTTGCCGGCATTGAAGCGGGCGATCAGGTCCGGCGTCAGCAGCGCCTTCAGGGTCAGGTTGGGCAGGATGTCGTTGTCGCTGGTATTGCGGTGCGCCGGTACCGGATTGTTCTGCACGTTGGAGAAGCCGTTCACGTCCAGCTCGGTTTTCACATAGCGCACGCCGGCCGTGCCCTCCACGGGGATGCCGCCTACCGCGAAGCCGAACTTGGTCTTGGCGTAGAAGGCCGTGGTGTCTTCCATATTGCTGTAGCGCGAGTACGGCCACGGTGCGGTCTTGCCGTCGCGCAGGTACATCTTGCGGACCGCGTCGATATTGGCGTGCATGTAGTCGCCGCACAGCGTCAGCCACTGGTTCATGCCGTAGTCCTCGGACAATGGCATCGACGGGCAGACCGCCCCGCCGGGCAGCGCCGATACGGCCGGTAGATTGGCGTGCGCCGGCACGAAGTTGTTGCTCTCGTGCTGGTACGACGCCTTGCGCGAGGCGACGCGCACCCCGGTGGAGAATTCGCGGAACAGGCGGTCTTCGCCATTGTCCCAGGTGGCGTCGGCACGCCAGTCGGTGGACTGGCCGCGCGAGCCGGACCAGTTGTCGGTGAACGCGCCCAGGCGGTAGCTGTTCGGGTTCATCATGTCGGTGCCCGGATAATCGAACCACGCGCCGCCGTTGACGTAGGTGCGCGCCGTGATGGTCTGCGGGTCGGCCAGCAGTTCCATGATCGGCATTTCCTGCTTCCAGCGGCTGATGGTGCGCGCCAGTTCCGCCGTCACGCGCAGCTTCGGCGTCACATCCCAGCGCGCACCGATGGCGCCCTGGTGGCCTTCCGAATCGTCGCGCGGCGCCTGGCTGCCGCTGGCGGCGAAGAAGTGGTAGTTGCCGGCCGGCCTGGTGGCCGTCACGCTGTCGATCTGGCTGGTGCCCGGGAACAGCGTATAGGTGGGGTTGGTGTACTGCCCGGCACCCCACTCCACGCCGCCGCTCGGCGTCCATGGCTGGGCGTTCCAGCCCAGGTGGCCGGTGAAGAACTGGCGCTCGGCGTCGTGGTCGATGCGTGTCGACCAGCCTTCGGCGAACAGCTCCACCTCGCGCACGGGGCGCCATTGCACCGCCCAGTTGCCCGCGTAGCGCATCCGCTCGCCCTGGTAGTTCACGTGGCCCACGTCGAACGGGCCGGTGACGGTGCGGTTGCCGGCCACCGGGTGCTCGGGCGCCGAATTCCACGTCACTTCATCGTGGTAATTGCCCTTCTGGTACGACAGGCCCGCCAGCACGCCCACCTCGCCGAACGCGCCCTTCCAGCGGTTCGACAGCATGCCCGACACCTGCGGGTCGTTGGTGTTGGACTTGTCGCGGTGCTCCAGGCGGCCATTCAGGTTGGCCGTGAAGCCCTTGAAGTCGAACGGGCGCGAGGTGCGCACGTCGATCACGCCCGCCGTGCCGCCCTCCACCATCTCGGCGCCCTGGGTCTTGTACACGTCGATCCGCTGCAGCATCGTGGTGGGGATGTCGGCCAGGTACAGGTTGCGCCCGCTGGAGGTGAACACCTCGCGGCCATTGAGCAGCGTCGCCAGGCCGGGCAGGCCGCGCACGATCACGCTGTTGGCCTCGCCGAACTCGCGGCGGATCTGCACGCCGGTCACCCGGCCGAGGATCTCGGCCACGTTCTTGTCCGGGAACTTGCCGGCCTCCTCGGCCACGATCGAATCGACCACTTCATCGGAATTGCGCTTGATCGCCTGCGCACTCTGCGCCGCCTTGCGCACGCCGGTGACGATGACGGCGTTGACGGGTTGCGCTTTCTGCGCTTCCGCCAGCTCCTTCTCGGCCGCGACCTGCGCATCCTGCGCCAGCGCCGGCGCGGCGGCCAGCAGTCCGGCGCCCGCCAGCGCGGCGGCGACGATGTTGAGGGCAAAGGGGTTCCTGCGGGCGTCGCTCGCGCGGCCCGGACACGGGTGGTTCATGGTGGTCATCTCCTGATGTTTTACTTATCGTTATCGCCACGGCAAAGCGTGGCCTGCGGCGATGGTAGAACGCCTCGCCGATGCGAATCCAATTGCTTTTTGTTTAAGTGCGATACCGGTATCGGTATCTCAACCTTGCAAGCACCGTTGTTTTACAACCAGCTCGGCAATAGCCGGATACACGTAAACCGCTGATCTCACGTGTGTTGTAAAAAACCTGGGGACTGTCCCCCTGGAAGGGACAGTCCCCAGGTTTTTTACAACAGTCTCTTGCGATTTTTACAACACCGTGGCAGCGGCCGCGCAGGGGGTGCTAGCGTGGTTCGGCAGGGCCTTCGGTGGCGTTGTCGGGAAGGGTGTACACCTGCCCCGCCGTGACGCCGGAGCCGGTCTTCCTGGCGCGCAGGTCGCGGTAGACGGCGGCGCGCATGATGGTCATGGCCACCACGGGGGCCGTCAGCAGGATGAACACGGTGATGATGAGTTCGTGGATCACCAGCCGCGATTGCGCGACCGTGAAGTACAGCATCGACGCGAGCAGCACGCAGCCGGCGCCCAGCGTGACGGTGATGGCGGGGCCGTGCATGCGCTGGTAGAAGGTGCGCAGGCGCAGCAGGCCGAGTGCCCCGACGAGGATGATGGTGGCGCCCAGCACCAGCAGCAGGGCCACCGGCAGCGCCGCCCAGCCGGGCAGCTGTTCGATGCCGCTCATTCGATGATCTCCCCGCGCATCAGGAACTTGGCCATGGCGATGGTCGACACGAAGCCCACCAGCGCGACCAGGATCGCCACCTCGAAATACACCTGCGTGCCGAAGCGGATGCCCAGCACGATCGCCAGCAGCATGCCGCACATCCACAGCGTGTCGAGCGCCAGCACGCGGTCGTGCGCGGCGGGGCCGATCAGCAGCCGCAACGCGCACAATGCCATCGCCACCAGCACGCACACCACGGCGTAGGCGATCGCCACTTCAAGCAGGGTTCCCATGGTCGTTCTCCGTTTCAAAAATCAGCATCAGCGGACGCTCGTAGCGGGTCCTGATCGTGTCGATCCACCACGCTTCGTCGTGCAGGTCGAACACGTGCAGCGCCAGTTCGTACCGTTCCGGCAGGATTTCCACCCACACGGTGCCGGGTGTCATGTTGATCAGGCAGGACAGCATCGCCAGCCCGTAGGGGTCGCGCATCGCCAGCGGCACGCGGATGAATTGCGAGTTCACGCGGGCGTAATCCTTGAACAGGATGACGCGGCAGACGCCGAAGCATGAGCGCACGATCTCCACCGTGGCCATCGCCATCAGCTTCAGGAACACGGCCGGCCTGCGCAGCCGCGGATAGCCGAGAGGCTGCAGGCGGCGCGTCAGCAGCGGCACGGCGATGCCGAGCGCCGCGCCGAACAGCACGTTCGCCGGGTCGAGCGCCTGGTTGAGCAGCATCCACAGGGCGCACAGCGCCAGCGACGCGACGGGGTGCGGCAGCCAGCGTGTCATGGCGCCTCCGCAGTGGAAGCGGGAGCAGACGCGGGAACAGGCGCTGGGACAGGCAGCGTGCCCAGCACCCGATCGACGTACAGCGCCGGGCGGTGGATGCCCTCGCTGGCACGCGCCAGGTAATCGAACACGGGCCGTGCCTGCACCGTCAGCAGCACCGAAACGAACAGCAGCGCCGCCACGGGCACCACTTCGGCCGCATGCAGCGCGGGCGGTGCCGCCGCCTCCGTGGCCCAGAAGGTGCGCACGCCGAAACGCATCAGCGAAACGATGGCGGCCAGGCCGGAAACAAACACCAGCGCCATCAGCGTCCAGCCGGCGGGGCCGATCGCCGGCGCGTCCGGACCCGGGTTGACCAGCGCGTGGAACATGCCGAACTTGGCGACGAAGCCGGACAGCGGCGGCAGGCCGGCGATGGTCAGCGCGCACGCCGCGAACGCCAGCGACAGGAAGGCCATCGCCGCCGGCACGCCCCTGCCCTTCGGCTCGGCGGGCGTGTCTTCGACGGCGAAGGCTTCCGCTGTCAGCGCCAGCATCGCCGCGCCCGGCGTGCGGATCCGGTCGACCAGCTCGATCAGCAGCACGAACGCGGCGATCGCGATGGTGGAAGCGATGAAGTAGTACAGCGCGGCGGTGACCAGCGATGGCTGCCCGTAGCCGATCACGGCCAGCAGCGTGCCGGATGACACGATGGCCGCGTAGCCCGCCAGGCGGCCGGCCGTGTCGGTGGCCAGCATGCCCGCCGCGCCGAACACGATGGTCGCCATGCCGCTCCACGCCAGCGCCTCGTAGCCGTAGCGCGCCGCCGCGCCGGCGCCATCGCCGAACAGGAGCAGCCAGAGACGCAGGATCACGTAGGCGCCCACCTTCGTCATCAGCACCAGCATCACGGCCACCGGCGGCGAGGCGGCCGCATACGTGGTGGGCAGCCAGAAGCCCAGTGGCCACATGGCCGCCTTGACGAGGAAGGCCAGCGCCAGCACCGCCACGCCGGTTTGCAGCAGGACGAGAGTGGAGGACTGCCCGCCGGCGGCCAGCGCGGCGATGCGCTGCGCCATGTCGGCCATGTTCAGCGTGCCGGTGGTGGCATACAGCAGCGCCGTGCCGACCAGGAAGAACAGCGCGGCCACCAGGTTGACGGCGATGTACTGCAGGCTGGCACGCAGGCGTTCCACGTTATACCCGTGCAGCACCAGCCCGTACGACGCGGCCAGCATCACCTCGAAGAACACGAACAGGTTGAACAGGTCGTGCGTCAGGAAGGCGCCGTTGATCCCCATCAGCAGGAACTGGAACAGCGTATGGAAATGCACGCCGATGCGGCTCCAGCGCGGCTGCGCGTAATGCAGCGCGGCCAGCGCCAGCACGGCCGTGAGCACCAGCATGGCGGCCGACAGCCGGTCCGCCACCAGCGCGATGCCGAACGGCGCGGCCCAGTTGGCGGCCAGGTAGACGCCGATGCCATCGGGCCAGCCGCCGTCGGCCAGCGCGGCCAGCGCCAGTGCATTGGCCAGCAGCGCCAGCACGCTGGCGTAGGCGGCGGCGAACTTCAGGCGGTGCCAGCCCTGCGTGAGCGGCGCCAGCGCCGCGCCGCACAGCAGCGGCAGCAGGATCGGCACCACGACCAGGTGCTGGGTCCATGCCAGGCTCATTCCTCGGGCTCCTCGCCATCGACATGGTCGGTACCGGCCAGGCCGCGCGCGCCGATCATCACCACCAGGTACAGCGCCGTGGTGGCGAAGCCGATCACGATCGCCGTCAGCACCAGCGCCTGCGGCACCGGATCGGCCAGCGCCGCGGGGTCCACCACCGACTTGGCCACGTCGGCGGCCGGTGTCAGTGCGGCCGGTCGACGGCCAGGCGCCCCATCGCGAAGATGAACAGGTTGACGGCATACGACATCAGCATCAGCCCGGTCAACACCTGGAAGGTGCGCGGGCGCAGCACCAGCCAGATGCCGGCGCCGAAGACGATGCCGATGCCGAGGGCGAGTACGGCTTCCATTACTGGATCTCCTTCGGTGGGGGGATGGCGCTGACGGCGGCGGCAAGGTCGGCGCCGCGCACCGCCCCGGGCTGCGGGCGGCGGGCACGCAGCGACTGGTGGGCCAGCGCCACCAGGATCAGCATCGTGGTGCCGACCACCACCAGGAACACGCCCAGGTCGAACAGGAAGGCCGACGGCACGTGCAGCTCGCCCAGCACAGGCAGCGTGACATGCGCGGTATGGCTGGTCAGGAACGGGTAGCCGAACAGCCAGGCGCCCAGGCCGGTGCCGCGGGCGCACGCCAGGCCCCAGCCGATCCAGCGGTTCGGCCGCAGCCGCAGGCGCGATTCCACCCAGTCGGTGCCGGCCACCATGTACTGCACGATCAGCGTGGCGGCGAAGATCAGGCCGGCCACGAAGCCGCCGCCCGGCAGGTTATGGCCGCGCATGAAGAAGTACACGGCGACCACGCCCATCACGGGCATCAGGAAGCGCAGGTACACCGCCTGCACCATCAGGTAGCCGTCGCGCGCCTGCTGCGCCGGTTTCTGGCCGATCGCCGGGTCGACGTCGCTGGCCTGCTGCATCGGGATGGCGATGCTTTCCGGTGCCGGGCGGAAGCGGCGCAGCAGCGCGTACACCGTCAGCGCCACCGCCGACAGCACGGTGATCTCGCCCATCGTGTCGAAGCCGCGGAAGTCGACCAGCAGCACGTTGACCACGTTGGCGCCGCCGCCCTCGGGCAGGGCGCGCAGCACGAAGAAATCGCGGATGCTGGGCACCCCGGGCCGGGTCAGCACCGCATAGCTGGCCGCGGCCAGCGCCAGTCCGCCCGCCACGGCGATGGCCGCATCGCGCGCACGCCGCAACTGCGTCTTCGCCGGAGCCCGCCCGGCCAGGTGCGCGGGCTGGCGACGCGGCGGCAGCCAGCGCAGGCCGAGCAGCACCAGCACCGTGGTCACCGTCTCCACCATCAACTGGGTCAGCGCCAGGTCGGGCGCGGACAGCCACAGGAAGGTCACGCAGGTCACCAGCCCGGTGCCGCCGGCCAGCGCCAGCGCGGCCAGCCGGTGGTACTTGGCTTGCCAGGCGGCGGCCAGCGCGCAGCCGGCGCCGATCAGCCAGAGCAGCGCCAGCAGCGGATCGGCCGTGCCGGGCGCCGGCAGCGGCAAGGCCGCCATGGGCCAGGCCAGCAGCAGCGGCACGGCCACGAAGGCGGCCAGCAGCACGCGCAACTGCGGCTGCAGGCGGCGCGTGCCGGCCAGGCCCACCAGCCGCGCTGCGCCCTGCGACAGCCCGAACATCACGTTTTCATAGAATTGCGCGCCCTTCAGGCGGTGCAGCACGGGCACGCGGTCGCGCTCGGCCAGGCCGAAACGCTTGCGCAGCAGCAGGTACACCGCCACGCCGCCGGCCAGCGCCACAAAGCTCATCAGCAGCGGCAGGTTGACGCCGTGCCAGATGGCGAGATCGTAGTCGGGTACCGTGGGGCCCAGCACCGAGCGCGCCGCCACCGCGAGCACGTCGCCGACCACCCGCTCCGGCATCACGCCCACGGCGATACACAGCAGCACCAGCAATTCGATCGGTGCGCGCATCCACCGCGCCGGTTCGTGCGGTTCGGCAGGCAAGCCCTGCGCCAGCGGCCCGAAGAACACGCTGATGAAACGCAGCGAATACACCACGCTGAACAAGCCCATCAGCACGGCCGCAACCGACATCCACCAGTTGTCGCTGCCGCCCACGATCATCGTCTCGGCGAAGAACATTTCCTTGGACAGGAAACCGTTCATCAGCGGCACCCCGGCCATGGCGGCGCTGGCCACCACCGCCAGCGCCGCCGTATGCGGCATCGCCCGCCGCAGGCCGCGCAGCAAACGCATGTCGCGTGTGCCGGTTTCATGGTCGACGATACCCACCGCCATGAACAGCGAGGCCTTGAACACGGCATGGTTCATCGTGTGGAAGATGGCCGCCACGACCGACAGCGGCGTGCCGATGCTGAGCAGCACCGTGATCAGGCCCAGGTGGCTGATCGTCGAATACGCCAGCAGGCCCTTCATGTCCCACTGGAAGATGGCGAACCAGGAACCCAGCAGCAGCGTGCACACGCCGGCCGTGCCGAGCAGCCAGGTCCACTCTTCCGTGCCGGCCAGCGCGGGCCACAGCCGGATCAGCAGGAAGATTCCCGCCTTGACCATCGTGGCCGAATGCAGGTAGCTCGAGACGGGCGTGGGCGCGGCCATCGCGTGGGGCAGCCAGAAGTGGAACGGGAATTGCGCGCTCTTCGTCAGCGCGCCGAGCGCCACCAGCACCAGGGCGGGCACGTACCAGGCATGCGCGCGGATCGCGTTGCCGGCGGCCAGCACCTTCTCCAGCTCGTAGCTGCCGGCGATGTGCCCGAGCAGCAGCACCCCCGCCAGCAGGCACAGGCCGCCGGCGGTGGTGACGGTGAACGCCATGCGCGCGCCGCGCCTTGCGTCGTTGCGCTCCTGCCAGTAGCCGATCAGCAGGAACGAGGTGGCGCTCGTCAATTCCCAGAACACCACCAGCTGGATGAGGTTGCCGGACAGGACCACGCCCAGCATGGCGCCCATGAACGCCATCACGCACGCATAGAAGCGGTGGGCCGGATCGCGCCGCGACAGGTAGTAGCGCGCATACAGCAGCACCAGCAGGCCGATGCCCAGCACCAGCATCGTGAAGACCCACGCCAGGCCATCCATGCGCAGGATGATCTCGAGCCCGAACGCGGGCAGCCAGGCAAAGCGCATCGCCGGAACGGCCCCGCCGGCGATGACGCCGAACTGGCTGGCGGCAAGCACCAGCGCGACCAGGCTGGCGATGCCCGCCACGGCGGCGGGACGGTCGCGCGAGCCGCCCGGCATGCAGGCGGTCATCAGGGCCGCGGCGAACGGCAGCAGGAGCAGCAGCAGGAGCATCGTCAGCCTCCGGCGACGCGGTCGTTGCCGGCGCGCGCCGGCCGCTCAGCCATCGTCGCCGCCATCGTCACTGCCCTCGAGCGCGCGCACCAGCAGCACATCGCACGGCAACTGCTGCATCAGGTCTTCGCTCTTGCTGCCAATGAACACCCGCGCCACGGCCGACTGCCGGTGCACGCCCAGCACCACCAGCCCGATCCTCTCTTCGACGACATGGCGCGTGAGCGCCTCCGTGACCAGCCCGTGGCCCGCCGCGATGCGAATGCGCCCGCGCTCGGCCAGGGCCAGCGGGCAGCGTTCCAGGAAGCGCTCGCTCTTTTCCTGCACTTCCCGCATGGCGTCGGCAGGCAAGACCGGCGCCGCGTCCGCCCTCTCTTCCAGCACGTGCACCAGCGTGACCGGACGGCCGGGGAACAGGCGGATGGCGGTATCGAGCGCCCGGCGCGACGCGGCTGAAAAATCGTTCGCGACCAGGATGCGGCCATAGCTGCCGCGGGTGCGCTGCCGCACCACGAGCAGCGGATGGGCCAGTGCCTGCGCCAGGCGCGCGGCGGTGGAACCCAGGATGATCTCCTGCACCGGCGCATGCGTCGAGGCGCCGATCACGACCAGTGCATCGGTGAATGTGGCCGCGGCGCCGAGGATGCCGTCGGTCACGTCGCCATCGAGCACCTGCAGGGCGGGCAGCAGGCCCGTGCCGGCGAATTCCTCGGCCAGTTCGGCGCGCGCGGCCGGCGCGAAGGCATGGCCGGTATTGCCGCCGTCCAGCCAGGCGGAAACTTCCTCGGGCGTGCTGGGGCCTTCCTGCACCACCAGCACCGTGAGATCGGCGCGCCATTCGAGGGCCAGCTGTTTCGCGCGGTCCAGCGGGCGGTCGCAGCGGGCGGTCATGTCGGTGGCCAGCAGCAGGCGCCATGGCGGTGGATTGTCGGTTGGATCGTTCACATCACTCCCCGTCGCTCAACAGGTAACAAGTGTCGACACTGTAACGTTTCCTGGCGATCGATGACCACGCGTTAGGCCGGCGGAGCCGATTCTTTACCACGGCGGATGGCTGCGGGGTCGTGCCGGGGGCGCGCGCCGCTGGCGCTCCCTGTGACAAAGCACGCATTTTTTGCGGGTGGCGGTTTGCTATGCTTCCCGGCTGTTGCATCAGCGAAATGACAAGCGCCGGCAGATCCGCCTCCCGCAAGGGCGGGCCGCACATCGAGGGGACCATCATGACAGTACGACGCTATGCCAGCGGCGACTTTCCGGCAATCTGCCGCATCTACGAGGACGCCAGGCGCGCCGAGCTGCAATTCGAGGCGGGCAGTGTCGAGATCACGCCACTGGACCGGGACCCGGCCCTCCTCGCGGCATTCCGCGAATCGACCGTGTCCGTGTTCGAGGCCGGCGAGGTGGTCGGCTTCGCCGCCGTCCACGGCGCACAGCTGCGGGCGCTGTTCGTCCTGGGCGATGCGCGTGGAACGGGCGTCGGCACCACGCTGTTGCGCAGTGTCCTCGCCAGTACTCCGGGGCTCGTCCTGAACGTGGCGAAGTCCAATGCCGGCGCGCGGCGGTTCTATGAAAGGCATGGCTTCGTCGCCGTCGGCAGCGTGACGAGGCAGTACGGCGGCGTTCCTGTCGACTATGTAACGATGGCAATCGGCAACGGCTTGCCCGGAGCCCGGCAATGACAAGCTCGATGAAGACCTACCACGGCAGCTGCCATTGCGGCGCGGTGCGCTTCGAAGCCGACATCGACCTGGCCCGGGGCACGCTGCGCTGCAACTGTTCGATCTGCCTGAAGGCGCGCTTCTGGCCGGCCATCGTGCAGCCGGATGCTTTCAGGCTCCTTGCCGGCGCGGCCGAGCTCACGGAATACCGCTTCCTGGCGAAGCGGGACCAGCACCTGTTCTGCCGCCATTGCGGCGTGCGTCCTTTCGTCATCGGCCGTTCGCCCAGGTGGGGCGAATTCTACGGCGTGAATGTGACGTGCCTGGACGACGCCACCGCCGAGGAACTGGCCAACGCGCCCATCACCTACCTCGACGGCAAGAACGATGACTGGGAAACCCCGCCGGTGGAGATTGGACACCTGTGAACGGCCACTTGTATTTGGCCTGTGTAGTTGGCCTGTGTAGTTGGCCGACTCGTATTCGGCCACTCGTATTCGGCCATTTGTATTCGGCCTGCCTGTAGTCGGCCTCGTATAAATCCCGCCAGCGGGCTGGACCGGGCAACCGGCGTGGACTAAGCTGTCCGCTCACCTATCCATTGGAGGAACGCCATGGTTGCGAAGAACACCATCTGTCTCTGGTTCGATGGCACGGCACTGGACGCCGCACGGTTTTACGCGGCAACCTTCCCCGACAGCGCGATGGGCGCCGTCCACCGGGCGCCGGGCGACTACCCCGCGGGCCAGGAAGGCGACGTGCTGACCGTTGAATTCACCGTGGCCGGCATCCCCTGCATCGGCCTCAATGGCGGGCCGGAATTCAGGCACAGCGAAGCGTTCTCTTTCCAGATCGCCACCGACGACCAGGAGGAAACCGACCGCCTGTGGAACGCGATCGTCGGCAACGGCGGCCAGGAAAGCCAGTGCGGCTGGTGCAAGGACCGGTGGGGCCTGTCGTGGCAGATCACGCCGCGCGCGCTGGTCGCGGCGTTCACCGATCCCGACCGGGCCGCGGCCAAGCGCGCCTTCGAGGCGATGATGGGCATGCGCAAGATCGACATCGCCACGATCGAGGCGGCGCGGCGCGGTTGACGGCCCATGCCGCCGGCGGCGGTCAGCGATCGGGGGTGGCGACCGGTACCGGGCGCCGCCTGATGAGCGCACTGCCATCCATCGGCCAGCTTTTTGCCTCCCGCCTGGCTTTCTTCAGCCATGCGAACGTTGCATCGATCATGGCCACGTGGACTTCCGCCTCCCGGACAGCCGCCCCGTCGCCGCGCTTGCGGATGTACGCGACCAGGCCCTGGACCACCGCATCGGCCTGCAGCTTCAGGATATCGATATCGGTGGCGCTTTTCACGAATCCGAAGCAGCACGGCCCGTCCATGAATTCGGGATCGTTGAAATAGCACTGATAGGCCGCCTCGACCAGCAATGCATCCATGTCCGCGGGCCCACGCCCCAGGCCGACGTCGACGCCGGCCAGCTGGCCGAGGGCGGCGATGCCCGCGCACATCTGCTGTTCGGCGTCGCCCCACCCCCGGAGCCTGGTACGGTTTGCGGCGGGCAGTTCATTCGGCACTTCGTTCTTGTCGTTCACGGTTCATTCTCCTCATCGGCACGGGTTACTCGGCAGTGAGTGAGACAGCGGCCGGTTCGATTGGTTCCTGCCCCGTCCAGTCTGGCGATGCCGTACGTCTTGCGGTGCTTCGGCAAGTCCAGGAGCCTTCTGCAAGCCTTCAACGGCACCGTCACAGGCGATCACGGTCCAGTCCTTCCGCCATCTTTCGTTCGGTTAGTTGCATTTGCCAAGGCATGCCGTGACAATGCGTGCATTTCTACCGCGTGCATTTTGCTATGCTCGCCACTCGTTCGCTCCTGCCCGGCATGCAATGGCCGCGCCGGGTCGCGGCCCCTGCATCCTTACCCAACGGAGTTTTCATGTCGATGATCGGCCACTTTCTCGCCGTGCCACAAACCGAACTGGAGGCGCTGCGCGCCGATCCGGAGCAGATCGACCAGGTCCTGTTCACCGACCATGAAGACGACGCGCTGGACATCGAAAAAGCCTGGCATGGCATCCATTTCCTGCTGACCGGCCAGGTCGGCCCCGCCGCCGGCCCCCTGGGCAACGTGGTGTTCGGGCTGGCCCCCATCGGCGAGGAAGATCTCGGCTATGGCCCGGCGATGGGGACCGACGCGGCGGACGTGGCGGCGATCGCGGCGGCGCTCGACGGGGTGACGGACGATGAGCTGCGCGCCCGCTTCGACCCCGCCGCGATGGACGAGGTGTATCCCAACATCTGGGATGAAGGCGAGGAAGCGATGGACTACCTCGCCACGCACCTGCAAAGCCTGCGCGCGTTCTACCGGGATGCGGCGGCCCGGGGCCACGCCGTCATCACCTGGCTGGGCTGAACCGCGGGACGGCATGATTTCCGCGCTCAACCACATCACGCTGTCCGTCTCCGACCTGGAGACGTCGTTCGCTTTCTATGCCGGGACGCTGGGCTTCCGGCCGCGGGCGAAATGGGCGCGCGGCGCCTACCTGTCCGCCGGCGAACTGTGGCTGTGCCTCACGCTCGACAGGCAATGCCGGAGCGGGCCGCTGGCCGAATACACCCATATCGCCTTCACCGTGGACGAGGCGCGGTTCGCGGCCCATGCCGCCGCGCTGGAAGCTCGCGGCGTCACGCCATGGCAGCAAAACAGCAGCGAAGGCGATTCGCTGTATTTCCTCGACCCGGACGGGCACAAGCTGGAGATCCACGCCGGCAGCCTGGCATCGCGCCTGGCGTCGCTGCGCGTGGCGCCCTACGACGGGTTGACGCTGTTCGACTGAACGCGCCGGCGCGCAGCGCCGCCCTCCCCCTGCGGTAATAGTTCCGCCCGCCGCCGTGAGCAAGATCAAGTGGCTGGAACGACCCGACCATACGATGAGATGACGCAAGCGTTTCCTTGTCGCGCCACAACGCGCCCGCCCGGTTCGCCTAGACAACCTGGTTCGCCCGGTTCGCTTCATTAACTTAGTTCGCCCGGTTCGCTCGGTTGGTTCCTTACCTCACGGAGAATTCCATGAAATCACCGCTCCTCCTCGTTGCCGTGCTGGCAGCCGCGCTCCCGCTGCTGTACGGCAGCCCCGCCCTGGCGGCCGCCAGCACCTCGGCGAGCCTGTCCCATCTCCGGCTCGGCACCCTCGACCTGACGCCGGACGACGGTATCGCCGCCGGATACGACATCGGTGAAGCATCGGCCTTGCTGCAGGCCGTGTTCGGCACGGCAGCGGAGCTATCGACGCAGGAAATCTCCCCCGAGCCCAACCAGCCCGCCAGCGTGCGCATCGACCACGGCTCATCGTTCGGCGAAGCGCGCACCAGCGGCATGCTGGGCGATCTCTCGACCGATGCTACGGCCTATGCGAACGCCTGGGACTTCGTGATCGCCGGGGTTTCCGAACAGCTGGTGTGGCTGACGCTGCGGCCCAACACGGTGTTGACGGTCAGCGGCCACCTCACCACCGCGGCCGCTGGTATCGACGACGACTTCGCCTACAACCCGTACAGCGAGGTTTCCGTCATGGTCGCGGACGAAAACCTCCACGTCGCAACCTTCCTGCATCGCTATTCCTACACACAGCTGGACGAGATCATCGCGCCCGGGCTGGACGAGGATTTCCTGCTAACGTATGGGAACGGCAGCGACCAGGATTTGCTGGTGTACCTGTATGTGCACACCCAGTCCGAGATCCTGGCGCTGGCACCGGTTCCCGAACCGGGAACGTGGGCCATGCTGTGTGCCGGCTTGCTGACGATGGGTGCGGCGGCGCGGAGCCGGCGGCGGCGCGGCTGAACAGGCGGCGCTCATGCCCTGCTGGCCAGCCATGCGCCAGCGCTGAGGATCGCGTTGCGCTGCCGGACAGTCCGGCCCGCGGCCAGCCGGACACGCGCTAGGCTTCCAGCACGAACGCCGCGGCCTGGAAATCCCCCGCCATGTCCACCGCCAGCCCGTGCCCCATCCAGTAGGCGCCGCTGGCCCGCTTCGGCGTCTGCGCCGCGGCCTTGCCCGCAATCGCGCGCAGCGCATAGGTCTTGTTCGGATCGAGACCGCGCAATTGAATGCGCGGCGGTGCCTCGCGCAAGCCGCTCGAATGGAGGAACGCGAAGAGCACGGCCTGGCCGCCGTCCTGCGCCACCGACAGCGTGGCAGAGCGGCGCGAGCCGCCTTGCGGCGACACCAGCCGGTACAGTTTGCCCTGCTGGACGGTCTTGCGGATGGTCTTGTATTCGGCGACGAGCTGCCGGGCCTTGGCGAAGTCCTCGTCCTTCCAGTGATTCAGGTTGGCGCCGATGCCCAGGCCGCCCTGCATGGCGGACAGGAAGCGGTATTCCAGCGACGTCACGCGCCGGTTGACGAAGTTCGGCGCATCGGTCACCCAGGCCATCATGATGGCTGGCGTGTAGGCGCGCGTAAAACCGTCCTGTATCAGCAGGCGGTCGAACGGATCGGTGTTATCGGACGTCCACACCTGCTCGGTCAGCGCCATGATGCCCAGGTCGACACGGCCGCCGCCGCTGGCGCAGGATTCGATTTCCACCTTCGGGTGGCGCCGGCGCAGCTCGCCCAGGAGCTTGTACAAATTGTCGACATAGGCCACGTACAGCCGCTGCTGCTCGGCCGGCGCCACCTCCGGCCAGCCCGGTTCCGACCATGCGCGGTTGTGGTCCCACTTCAGGAAGGCGATGTCGTGCTCCTTCAGCAGGCGGTCCAGCATGGTCAGGAGGTGCTCGTACACGTCCTTGCGCGCCAGGTTCAGCACCAGCTGGGTACGCGCCTCGGAGCGCGGCCGGCCGGGGAAGTGGATCACCCAGTCCGGGTGGGCGCGATACAGGTCGCTGTCGGGGTTGACCATCTCCGGCTCCACCCACAGGCCGAACTCCATGCCGAGATCCCTCACGCGCCGGATCAGCGGCTGCAGGCCGTTCGGGAACTTCTTGCGGTTGACCACCCAGTCGCCCAGGCCGGCCTTGTCGCTACTGCGCGAGCCGAACCAGCCGTCGTCCATCACGAAGCGTTCCACGCCGATGCTGGCCGCCTTCTCCGCCAGCGCGGTCTGCCCCGCCTCGTCGACGGCGAACAGCGTGGCTTCCCAGGAGTTGTAGAGGACCGGCCGCAGGCGCGGGGTCGGCGCGCCCGGCAGGATCTTCTCCCGCTGGTAGCGGTGGAACACGCGCGATGCGCCGCCGAAGCCTTCGCCGGAATAGCCGGCGTGGAACACGGGGGACGCCAGCTTCTCGCCCGGCTTCAGGCGATACGCGAAATCGAACGGGTTGTAGCCGGCCGTCGTGCGCAGGCCGCCCAGCGCATCCATGTCGACATGGATGCGCCACGAGCCGCTCCAGCCCAGCGCGCCGAACCAGACCGGGCCCGCCTCCTCCTCCGTCGCGCCGCGGCTGATGGCGATCCACGGGTTGGCCTGGTGCGACGTCACGCCCTTGCGGGTTTCGATCACGATCGAGCCGGGCGCGATCGGGCGCGTCTGCAACGCGAACTCGCCCGCCCAGCGGCCGGTGAGGTAGGACACCCGGTAATCGTCGCTGTACGGCAGGTTGATGGCGGCCGCCGCCAGCTGGTCGACCTGGATCCAGCTGGCGGTGCGGTTCTCCACCACGGCCGAGCGGGCCAGGATGCCGGTGGCGGCATCCATCGCATAGGTCAGCGTGACGTGCACCGCGCGGCTGACATCCTTCAGCCGGATGACGATGCGCTCGCCGTCGACGCGGTGATCGACGTGGCGCAGCACGAGATCGCGCACGCCATCGGGGAACGTAACCTTCAGGGCCGGCTCCACGGTCAGCCCGCCGCCGAAGCCCGGGTATTCGAACGGCGTGAGGTTGACCGGCATTTCGTTGGACGAGTTTTCCGGCACCGGCACGGGCGCCGGCAGCTTGTCCTCGGGTGCCAGCGCGCTGCCCCAGTACAGCGCCTGCAACTGGCCATCCTGGTTGACACCGAACGCGTACGTCACGCCGGCGCCATCGAGCCGGAACACCTTGGCGGCTTCATCGACCGAAGGCCGGGCCCACGCCGGGCCGCCGAGGGCGATGCCGGCGAGGCCGCCGAGAAGTTGCGTGCACAGGGTACGGCGGCGCTGGTCGATGTCGCTCATGGGTGGCTTGTCTCGCTATCGTTGGTTGGAATGCTGATCGATTACCGCAAGTGTTGTAAAAACCCTGGGGACTGTCCCCGGTGTTGTTTTGATACCAGCTCAGCCATTGTTGGCCTGGGCCTTCTGTTCCCTGGCCCGAATGCCCTGCAGCAGCGTGCTGCGGGACGAATTCAGGTGGATGCGCATGGCCTCGCGCGCGCCGGAAAAATCGCGCCGCGCCAGCGCCTGCAGGATGTCCAGGTGCTCGTGCGCCGCGTACTGGTTGCGGGCCAGTTCCTCGTCCTTGTCCCACTGGTAGTGATAATGGAACACCAGCGATACCACGTCGTACAGGCTCTTCGCGAAGCGGTTGTGCAGCAGGCCGATGAGGAACGTGTGGAAGTCGCGGTCGAGGGCGGGAAAATCCTTGTGCCGGGCCGGCATCACGGAGCCCAGCTGCTCGTGGCGGGCGATCAGGTCGGCCAGGTGCGCGAAGGCGGGATCGTCCGGCGGCAACAGCGCGAACTGGTCGATGGCGGCGAACTCGAACATCTGCCGCACGTCGGCCAGCTCCATCGCGAACGAGCGGTCGAACGCGCACAGGCGCCAGCCGCCGCGCGGCTTCTTCTCGATCAGGCCGGAGCGGGAAAACTCGATGAGGAACTCGCGCACGCTGATCGTGCCGGTGCCGGAGGCACGGGCCAGTTCGGCCTCGGAGAATTCCGCGCCGGGCGGCATGTCGCGCTGGTAGATGCGCTCCATCAGCACTTCGCGGATGCGGTCCGAGCCCGGCTGCAATTCGGCGATATCGAAATAATCCTTGCGGCGCGGCTTGCGCAGCAGGCGGCGTTCCTTCAGGTCGCCGATCAGGCCCTGGGCATGCAGGTGCGCCAGCACGCTGCGCACCGCGGTACGGCTGCCCTCGACCAGTTCGGCCATGTGCTGCTCGGTCGGCAGCGGTTCGCCGATCGCCACGTGACCGGCGATATGCTGGAGCAGCACGTTGGTGCTGCGCTTGAAGACGAGTGGTGGTCTGGCCATGTGGTCTCGAAGAGGTATTCAATAAATTATAGCCCGGGATGTGCGGCGGAGGAGCAAACCGGCCGGTCACCTGGGTGGTTACCGGATCGGTTACCGCGTGATTACCTGGTTGGTCACCCGGCTGGTGCCCGGCGATCGCAGGCTGGCCGGCGAACTGGTCACCTTCTTGAGCAAGTGCGCCGGCGGCGTGCATCACGCCGAAACATCGCTACACTGTGTCCGTTATTTATTAAGTACTACCAAGTTCATGTACTTCATCATGTACTTCAATGTGTCAGGTACTGCCATTCATCAAGTACCGCCGAACCAAGCCGACAAGGACCGCCAATGCGACTGACCATCCTCGCCACCTCCCTGCTGTTCGCCGCCGGCGCCTGCGCGGCCGATTTCAACGTGCGCGACTACGGCGGCAACGGCGATGGCGTGACGATGAACACCGCCGCCATCCAGAAGACCATCGATGCCGCCGCGAAGGAGGCCGGCACGGTGGTCTTCCCCTCCGGGACGTATCTTACCGGCTCCGTCTTCGTCAAGTCCGGCGTCACCCTGAAACTCGACAAGGGCGTGACCCTGCTCGGCTCGCGTAGTATCGCCGACTACCCGCTGATGCCGACCCGCATCGCCGGCATCGAGATGACGTGGCCCGCGGCGCTCGTGAACATCTACCGGCAGGACAACGCGGCCATCGTCGGCGAAGGCACCATCGATGGCGACGGCAAGCCGTTCTGGGACTACTACTGGGCGCTCCGAAAGGAGTACCAGCCGCGCGGCCTGCGCTGGGCATCCGACTACGACGCGCGCCGCCCGCGCCTGGTGCAGGTGTTCGAAGCTTCGAACGTGAAGGTGGGCGGCGGCCTGCTGATGCGCCGCGCCGGGTTCTGGACCGTGCACGTGTGCTATTCGTCCGACGTGACGGTCGATGGCGTCACCATCCGCAACAACGACGATGGCAAGGGGCCGTCCACGGACGGCATCGACATCGATTCGTCGCGCAAGGTGCTGGTGGCGAACGCCGACATCTCCGTCAACGACGATGCCGTGGTGCTGAAGGCGGGACGCGACGCCGATGGCCTGCGCGTGAACCGCCCGACCGAGGACGTGGTGATCCGCGACGTGATCGTGCGCGCCTCGAAGGGCGGCATCACCTTCGGCAGCGAAACCTCGGGCGGCTTCCGCAATATCGAAGCCTACAACATGACGTTCGACGAGAACACGCCGGTCGGCATCCTGTTCAAGTCCGCCCACACGCGCGGCGGCTTCGGCGAGAACCTGCGCCTGCACGACATCACGATGAAGGGCACGCCGATCGTCATGCGCATCAACATGAACTGGAATCCGAACTACAGCTACGCCGCCATTCCGCCCGGCGAGAAGGACGTGCCGCCGCACTGGAAGGTGATGGCCACGCCGGTGCCGAAGGAAAAGGGCATTGCCCGCTTCAGCGACGTGAAGATCTGGAACATCCGGGCCACCGGCGCGAAGAGCGCGTTCGAGGTGGCCGGCATCGCCGAGGCGCCGCTGCAGCGCTTCGCGTTCGACGGCATCGACATCGAAGCGAAAAGCGGTGGCTACATCCAGCAGGCGCAGGACTGGCGCTTCACCAACACGAAGCTGACCTTGCCGGCCGAAGCGCCGGTGGAAGTGGGCAAGGACAGCCGCGTGGACGGCCTGCCGGCCGGCACCTTCGTGGTCCGCGATCCGGTGAAGAAGGAAGGTTGACCGCGATGACTCAACGCCATATCCTCGCCTGCCTGCCCTTCATCGCCATGGCCGCGCAGGCGGCACCGATCGACCGCCAGGCCGTCGTCGCGCGGCACAACCCGCAGCTTGCGGCGATCGACTTCATGTCCCCGCTCAGCGTGGGCAACGGCCGCTTCGCCTTCACGGCCGACGTGACCGGCCTGCAGACCCTGCCCGACCATTACCACCGCGAAGGCACGCCGACCGAGACGGGCGCGCGCTGGTCGTGGCACGAACACGCCAACCCGAACGGCTACAAGCTGTCGGATGTGAATCGCGAGTACACGGCCTGGGGCCGCACCGTGGGTTACCCGATGAACACGAAGATCCCGGCCGGCCAGTGGCTGCGGGAAAACCCGCACATCCACCCGCTGCCGCAAATCGGTTTCATCATGACCGGTGCCGGTGCGCGCGCGCTGGTCCCTGCCGACGTCACGTCCGTCGACCAGCGGCTGGACATGTGGAAGGGGCAGCTGGACAGCCGCGTGCGCATGCTGGGCCAGCCGGTCAGCGTCGGCAGCGCCGTCAGCCCCGACAGCGACACGCTGGCGCTGCGCATCCGTTCGCCGCTGCTGGCCAGCGGCCGCGTGGCCGTGCGCATCGCCCTGCCCTACGGCTACCAGCCGGGCGCCCACCACAATCCGCCGCTCGACTGGTCGCACCCGGCCGGGCACCAGAGCAAGGTGCTGGAACAGTCCGGCCGCAAGCTGGTGGTCGAGCACATCCGCGACACCGCCCGCTACGCGATGACGGTGGCCAGCGGCGCGCCCCTGAAGATCACCAGGGCCGGCGCGCACGTGTTCGAGATCGCCCCGCAATCGGGCGAGACGCTGGAGCTGACGGTGTCGTTCGCGAAGGATGGCATCGCCGGGGCGCAGGACGTGGCCACCGTGTTCGCCGCCAGCGGCGCGCATTGGGACAAATTCTGGCGCAGCGGCGCCGCCATCGATTTCGCGGGCAGCAAGGATCCCCGCGCGGCCGAGCTGGAACGCCGGGTGGTGCTGTCGCAGTACCTGGCGGCGATCCAGCTGGGCGACGAGATGCCGGCCTCGGAAAGCGGGCTGACGACATCGACCTGGTACGGCAAGCACCACACGGAAATGGTGTGGTGGCATACCGCCCACTTCGCGCTGTGGGGCCGTCCCGAATTCACGGCGCGCACGCTGACCTGGTTCCAGCGCACCTTGCCGGTGGCCCGCGCCGTGGCGGCGGAGCGGGGGCTGAAAGGCGCGCGCTGGATGAAGATGACGGGGCCGGGCGGGCGCGAAAGCCCGGGCGGCAACCCGCTGATCATCTGGAACCAGCCGCACCCGATCCACCTGGCCGAACTGCTGTACCGCGCCGATCCCACCAGGGAAACGCTGGAACGCTATCGCGAACTGGTGTTCGAGACGGCCGATTGCATGGCGTCGATGCTGCACTGGGACGACAAGGGCCAGCGCTACGTGCTCGGCCCACCGCTGTGGATCGCCCAGGAAATCTACGACCAGGCCACCAGCATGAACCCGACCTATGAACTGAGCTACTGGGCGCGCGGCCTGGAGATCGCCCAGCAGTGGCGCGAACGCCTCGGCATGCCGCGCGACGCCGGCTGGGAACAGCGCAGGACGAAACTGTCGAAGCTGCCGCAGAAGGATGGCAAGTACGTGGCGATCGAATCGACCCCGGATACCTGGGACAACGTCGACAGCCGCCACGACCACCCATCGTTCCTGATGGCGCTGGGCCAGCTGCCGGGCGATGGCGTGGACCGCAAGGTCATGCGCAGCACGCTCGACGCGGTACTGGCCAGCTGGGACTGGCAAACCAAGATCTGGGGCTGGGATTACCCCATGATCGCGATGACGGCGGCGCGCCTGGATGCGCCCGACCTCGCGGTGGGCGTGCTGCTGAAATCGGATGGCCCGAACAATGGCTACACGCGGGCCGGCCACAATCCGAACAAGCGGCTGCCGGTCTACCTGCCCGGCAACGGCTCGCTGCTGGCCGCCGTGGCGCTGATGGCGGGCGGCTGGGATGGCGCCACGCGGCCCACGCCGGGATTCCCGGCCGACGGCAGCTGGGTCGTCAAAGCCGAAGGGTTCATGCCGCTGCCATGAACGGCCGCTGCCCGGATGAAACGAACCGAGATGAACAGATGACGAATCCGACCGACTTGCTTGATATGCCTGATTTATTTGATACCCAGCGCCGCCGCTTCCTGCGCGGCACCTCCGCCGCCGGCGCCCTGCTGGCCACCGGCGCCGCGCCCCTGGCGAAGATTGCCACCGCGGCCACCACGGCCGCCGCGGCCGATCCATGGCAGCGCGCCCAGCAGATCGTGGAGCGGTGCCGGCGACCCCTCGCCTTCCGCAACGAGGATTTCCCCATCACCGCGTTCGGCGCGAAAAGCTGCGCCACGGTGCCGGCGAAATCCGTGTGGCGCACCGAGATCCTGGACGTGGCGACGCCGGCGCCCGGTTCGCCCGACTGCTATCCGGCCATCGCCGCCGCCATTGCCGCCGCGAGCCGCGCGGGTGGCGGCCGCGTGCTGGTCCCGGCCGGCAACTGGTACTGCAAGGGCCCGATCGTGCTGAAGTCGAACGTGCACGTGCACCTGGCCGCCAGCGCGCAGGTGTATTTCGGTGCCGACCCGGCCGATTACGCGAAATACGGCGACATCGACTGCGGCAAGGCCGGCAAGCTGGTGCTGTCGCGCTGGCAGGGCAACGACGTGCTGAATTATTCTCCGCTGGTGTACGCGTACAACCAGTCCAACATCGCACTGACCGGCGAGGACGCCACCAGCGTGCTCAATGGCCAGGCCGGCGTGCACGTCGATGCCGGCGCCGGCCCGTGGTGGGACTGGATCGACCGCAAGGAAGGCAAGGTCAACGCCGGCAGCGTCAATCCGCGCAACCTGCCGCTGGAACAGGTGGTGCCGGACCTGCCGGCCGCGCAGCGCGCGCTGATCCAGGGCACGCACCCGCGCTGGAACGGCGATACGCGCTACCTGCCGGCACTGTCCGAGGCGGGCGTGCCGGTGGCCAGGCGCATCTTCGGCATCGGCCACTTCCTGCGCCCCTGCATGAACGAACTGCTCGGCTGCACCGACATGCTGCTGGAACGCTACCACGTGGTGGCGTCGCCGTTCTGGCTGCACCACCCGGTGAACTGCCGCAACGTGCGCTTCGCCAGCGTGAACATGGAAAGCACAGGGCCGAACAACGACGGCTTCGATCCCGAATCCTGCGATACCGTGCTGGTCGAGCACTGCACGTTCAACACGGGCGACGACTGCATCGCCATCAAGTCCGGCAAGAACCGCGACACGCAGCTGGGCCCCACGCGCAACGTGGTGATCCAGGATTGCGTGATGAACAGCGGCCATGGCGGCGTGACGCTGGGCAGCGAGATGGCCGCCGGCATCGAGCACGTGTACGCGCAGCGCATCGAGTTCCGCAACGCCTACTGGGCCACCGACCCGCTGCGCAGCGCCATCCGCCTGAAGACCAACATGAACCGCGGCGGCTTCCTGCGCCACCTGTACGTGCGCGACGTGACCGTGCCGAACGGTGTCGACGCGCGCGCCCGCAAGAGCGCGCCGCCCGATGCCGCCAATGCCTTCCGGGGCCTGGCCACCGGCAGCGGCGCCATCGTCACCATCGACTGCAACTATGCCGCCGGCGACGACGCCGTGCGTACCCGGCCGCCACAGGTGTCGGACATCCACATCTCGAACCTGCGCGCCGGGAACGCCAGGATGGCCGACGGCGCCTACTCGTGCTGGCAGGCGGTGCTGATCCTCGGGCCGGTCGCCGCCAGCTACAACGGGCCGGCCGGCGCGGCGATCGTGCCGGTGTCGAACGTGACGATCACCGATTGCGACTTCGGCACGCCGCGCAACGGCAAGGAGCCGGTCTTCCTGCACAACGCGAAGGACGTGGTGCTGGCGAACGTGAAGATCGGCGGCCAGGTCGTCAACCGGAAACTGGCGGGCTGACATGCGGCGCCGCCTGTCCCTGCTGGCCGCATGCACCGCCGGTGCCGCCATCGGCGCCACGGCGCACACCGCCCACGCCGCTCCCCTGCCGCCGGTCCGCGTGATCCTGGTGGGCGACTCCACCGTGGCACCCGGCAACGGCTATGGCGACGCGCTGTGCGCCCGCTTCGTGCCCGAGGTGGCCTGCGTGAACCTGGGCGCGAACGGCCGCAGCTCGAAGAGTTTCCGGGCCGAGGGCCGCTGGGACAAGGTGCAGGAATTGCTGCGCGAAGCGGGCAGCTTCCATGTGCAATACGTACTGGTGCAGTTCGGCCACAACGACCAGCCGGGCAAGCGGCATGCGACGGACCTGGTAACCGAGTTCCCCGCCAACATGGCACGCTATGCGCGCGATGTGCGGGCGCTGGGCGGCGTGCCCATCCTCGTCACCCCGCTGACCCGCCGCACGTTCAAGGGACCGTACCTGCGCGATACGCTGGCGCCGTGGGGCGCGGCCACCCGCCGGGCCGCCGCGGCGGAGAACGTGGCCGTGCTCGACCTGAATGCCGGCAGCGCAGCGGCCGTGCAGGCGATGGGCCAGGCCGAAGCGGACACGCTGGCCGAGGAACCGGCGCCGCCGCCCGCGCCGGACGGCAAAAAGGGCAAGAGCAAGTTCGACTGGACGCACCTGGGGCCGAAGGGCGCCGCCCTGTTCGGCGCGATGGTGGCCGGGGAACTGGCACAGGCAGTACCCGCCATCGCGCCGTATCTGGCATCACAGCCGAAGCCGAAGCCGAAGCCGGACCAGGCGCCACAGCCGAAGCAACGGCAGTAGCCACGGCTCTCGCCATCGCCACAACCCTAGCCACCGCCGGGCCGGTCAGTCGCCGGGCTGCCCGACATTCGCCAGGATCGCGAACAGTTCGTCGATATCGACCGGCTTGACCAGGTGATGGTCGAAGCCCGCGGCGGCCGTCTGGATGCGGTCGCTCTGCAAGCCGTAGCCGGTGATGGCGACCAGCACGGCGTCGGCCGTTTCGGGCTGGGCCCGCAGCCGCCGGGCCAGTTCGATGCCGTCCATGCCGGGCAGGCCGATATCGAGCAGGAACACGTCGCAGCCGCTTGCCGCGCTCAGCGCCAGCGCCTCGCTGGCATCGTATTCGACGATGACTTCGTGCCGGGCCGATTCGAGCAGCATGGCCAGGACCGAGGCCGCGTCGGCATTGTCGTCGACCACCATGATGCGCAGCGCCGGGCCGCCGCTGCGTGGCCGCGGCGCCTCCTGGGGCGGTGCCGCGGCCTGTTCTTCCTGCGCGGCCAGCCGCGGCAGGCACACGGTAAACCTGCTGCCCTGCCCCAGGCCCGGGCTGCTGCAGGTGACCGTGCCGCGATGCAGGTGCACCAGGCTCTTCACCAGCGCGAGCCCCAGCCCGAGACCGCCCAGCGAGCGGTCGGACGAGCGCTCGGCCTGCGAGAACAGGTCGAACGCGCGGGCCGCCAGCGAAGGCGCCATGCCGATGCCGGTGTCGGTGATGTGGAACAGCACGTGATCGGGCCGCACCTCGGTGCGCAGGCCGATATGCCCGCCCTCCGGGGTGTACTTGGCGGCATTGTTGAGCAGGTTCGCGAAGACCTGCACGAGCCGGTTCCGGTCGCCCGAGACCAGCGGGATGTCCGGCGTCAGCTCCAGTCCCAGGTGATGGCGGCGCGTGCGGATCAGGGGCGTGACCTGTTCGATCGCATCGGTGACGATGCGGTGGATGTCGATCGGCTGCATGTCCAGTTCGACCAGGCCGCGCGTGACGCGCGACACGTCGAGCAGGTCGTCCACCAGGCTGGTCATGTGGCGCACCTGCCGGCCGATCACCTGGCTGGTCTGCCGCACCCGCGCCTCGTCGACCTTGCCCAGTTGCAGCAGCTCGGCCGCGGCGCTGATGGGTGCCAGCGGATTGCGCAGTTCATGGGCCAGCATGGCCAGGAACTCGTCCTTGCGGCGGTCCGTTTCGCGCAGCTTCTCGTCCGACTTCCTGCGCGCGGTGACGTCGCGGAAAAACACTGCCAGGCCGCCGTCCAGGGCGGGATAGGCGCGCACTTCCATCCAGATCTCGCCCTGCGGCGTGGCGCACGGCACCTCGATCACGCCGGACCGGCAATCGTCCATCACCTGCCGGTACAGCGCCTCCAGCGGCGTTCCCAGCAGGCCGGGCCACACTTCCCAGTGGCTGCGGCCGATGACGTCGGCCGCCGTCTTGTGCGTCAGGCGCAAGCCTTCGCCGTTCATCCGCACGATGCGCCACGCCGTATCGAGCATGGCGAAGCCTTCGGCCATGTTGTCGAAGATGTACTCGCTCTGGTCGCGCTCGCGGCGCAGTTCGGCCTGCGCGCCGACGTTCTCCACCGCGGACCAGGTGCGCTCCAGCATGTCCTCGGCCATGCCGATCTGCGCCTTCGTCCAGACATGCGGCGCCGAGTCGTGGGCACTGAGGATCACGCGCAGCCGGCCATTCTTCAGCAGCGGGATCGCCAGCACGGCGCGCACGCCGAGGGCGGCGTAGGCGTGCGCGAACGGCGCGCTGCGCTCGTCGGCGACGACATCGCTGATGATCAGGTGCCTGCCTGCCCGCGCGCCCTGCGCCGCGAAGGCGCCGTAGTCGTCCAGGCGCACCGTGACGCCGGCCATCGACGGCAGGTGGCCGTTGCTCCAGTCCCGCCCGATGCTGCCCGCCTCGCCCGCGTCGTCGACGGTCAGGTACACCACGCGATCGACGCCCATGTATTCACCCAGCAGCGCGCTGGCACCGGCGACGACGTCGCCCGGATCCGTCAGCTCCCGGATCAGGTCGCCCAGCCGGAGCTGGAATTCGCGGCGCCGGTTCGACACCATGGCGGCCGTGCTGTCGACCGCGGGATTGAGGATGCCGGCGACCTCGCCCCGCGCGCCGAACACCGGATACAGCGCATAGCTGAAGTACGCCGTCTCGGGCACGCCATTGCGTACCACGGTGAAGCGGATGTCGCTCAGGTTGCATGCCTTGCCGGCCAGCGCCTCGGCCAGGATGGGGGCGAAGCCCTCGCGCAATTCTTCCCAGCTGCCCCAGAACGGCGTGGCCAGGGCGGCCGGATGCTTGTCGCCGAGGACCTGCAGGTACGCGTCGTTGTAGAAGTACAGGCAGTCCGGCCCCCAGTAGAAGGCCGTCGGCGCGGCGGCGTCCAGCACCATCTCGATGGTGCTGCGGATTTCCCTGGGCCAGGCTTCGGGTTGCCCGTAGGGAAAGTTGCTCCAGTCACGGGCGCGTAGCAGTGCGCGGACCACGCCCTCGCCGGCAAACGACGGGCGGAATGCGGGGGGATTTTCCATGTGCGCATTTTGACATGGTTGCAGCCTGAAATCTGTCTCTTCCATGCTGTCCGTGCGCCGGAAACCAGCCCGGCCGGACCGCCGATATTTCCTCTCAGAGTAAACGTCGGCCTGCGGCAGTAATTGATCCGGGTGCCTTTCCACGTTACCTTGGCTGCACGATATTAAAAGAGCAAAAAAAGAGCATGCCCGCGCCACGACTTGCCCGGCCGGGGAATGCATGGAGACATATCACCCGCGGTCCGGCCCCGGCCGGCACCGCAATCCCAGGAGTAATGCCGTGTCCACTCACCTGATTGCCATTTGCGTGCTGGCGCTGATGTTCGTCATCGCCACCGCGCTGCCCATCAATATGGGCGTCATCGCCTTCGTCGGTGCCTTCCTGGTCGGTACGCTGGTCGCCGGCATGCAGGCCAAGGGCATCATGGCCGGTTTTCCGGCCGAACTGTTTCTCACCCTCGTCGGCATCACGTTCCTGTTCGCCCAGGCCCAGAACAACGGCACCATCGACTGGCTGGTGCGGCTGGCGGTGCGCGCCGTCGGCGGGCGCATCGCCGCCATTCCCTGGGTGATGTTCGCGGTCACCGCCCTGCTTACTTCCGTCGGCGCCGTCAGCCCGGCGGCGGTAGCCATCATCGCGCCGATCGCGCTGGGCTTCGCCGCCAAGTACCACATCAATCCCCTGATGATGGGGCTGATGGTGATCCACGGCGCGCAGGGCGGCGGCTTCTCACCGATCAGCATCTACGGCGGCATCACCAACAAGGTGGTCAACGAAGCCGGGCTGCCGATCTCGGAACTGACCACCGCCTTCGTCAGCCTGGGCGTCAACTTCGCCGTCTCGCTGCTGCTGTTCTTCGTGTTCGGCGGCATGAAGCTGATGCGCCAGCAGGTGCCGAAGGCCGCCGCCGGGCGCAGCGATCCGATGCCGCCGTTCGGCGCGACCGTCGCGGTGGCGGCGCAGGGACCGCAGATCTACGGCGACGCCGAGAACGAGGCGGCCAGCGAGGAACGGCTCACGCGGGAGCGCTCCAGCGCTGCCGTGGGCGCCATCGGCACGCCGGGTGAAGCAGGTGCGGGTGCGAGCGCCGGCGCTGCCGCCGGCGTGGCGCTGAACGAAGGCGCGACCTTCCAGCAGATCGTCACCGTGGCCGGCCTGGTCGCGCTGGCCGTGCTGACGCTGCTGTACAAGCTCGATATCGGCTTCGTCGCCATCTCGATCGGCCTGGTGATCTCGCTGATGTCGCCGCAGGTGCAGAAACGCGCCATCGGCCAGGTGTCGTGGCCGGAGATCATGCTGATCGTGGGCGTCAGCACCTATGTCGGCGTGATGCAGAAGATGGGCACCATCAGCTGGGTGGGCGACAGCGTGGCCAGCCTGACCTCGCCGCTGGTGGTGGCGCTGCTGCTGCTGTTCGTCGGCGCCATCGTGTCGGCGTTCGCCTCGTCCACCGCTGTGCTGGGTTCCCTGATCCCGCTGGCCGTGCCGTTCCTGCAGGCCGGCACCGGCGTCGATCCGATCGGCTTCATCGCCGCCATGGCGGTGGCCTCCACCATCGTCGACGTCAGCCCGTTCTCGACCAACGGCGCGCTGGTGCTGGCCAGCGCCCAGCATATCGACCGCGACGTATTCCTGCGCCAGCTGATGATCTATGGCGGTATCGTGACGCTGGTCGCGCCGGTCGTGGTCTGGCTGCTGTTCGTGGTGCTGTGACCGCCCCCGTGACCGCCACATTAACCTGGGATAATCCATGAATTCACCCGAAGGCCGCTGGACTACCCAGCAACGCAACCGCGACGCCCGCCTGGCGCGCGCCCGCGAAGCCCTGGGCGATGCGCTGGACGGCAAGATCGTCGCCGCCTCGCATATCGCCGAGCTGCTGCACCAGGTGCTCGAACCGGGCGACCGGGTCTGCCTGGAAGGCAACAACCAGAAGCAGGCCGACTTCCTCGGCAAGGCGCTGGCCAGGCTCGATCCGGCGCGCGTCAACAACCTGCACATGCTGCTGTCGGTGCTGTCGCTGCCCGAGCATCTCGACGTGTTCGAGAAAGGCATCGGCGCGCGGCTGGACTTTTCGTTCTCGGGCCCGCAGGCCAGCCGCCTGGCCCGGCTGGCACAGGCCGGCAAGCTCAATATCGGCGCCATCCATACCTACCTGGAACTGTTCGCGCGCTACTTCGTCGACCTGACGCCGCGCGTGGCGCTGGTGGCGGCCGAGATGGCCGACCGCGAGGGCAACCTGTACACGGGGCCGAATACCGAGGACACGCCGGCCATCGCCGAGGCCACGGCCTTCAAGAGCGGCATCGTGATCGCCCAGGTCAACCGCATCGTCGACAAGCTGCCGCGCGTGGACATTCCCGCGGACTGGGTGGGCTACGTGGTGCAGTCGCCCACGCCCTACTATATCGAGCCGCTGTTTACCCGCGACCCGGCGCTGATTTCCGAGATCCAGGTGCTGATGGCGATGATGGCCATCAAGGGCATCTATGCCGAATACAGCGTCGAGCGCCTGAACCACGGCATCGGCTTCGATACCGCCGCCATCGAGCTGCTGCTGCCGACCTATGCGGCCAGCCTGGGCCTGAAGGGCAAGATCGCCCGCCACTGGGCGCTCAATCCGCACCCGGCACTGATCCCGGCCATCGAGGCGGGGTTCGTCGAATCGGTCCATTCGTTCGGCTCCGAGCTGGGCATGGAGAATTACCTGCGGGCCCGGCCCGACGTGTTCTTCACGGGCCCGGACGGCTCGATGCGCAGCAACCGCGCCTTCTCGCAGGCGGCCGGCCACTATGCCTGCGACATGTTCATCGGCTCCACGCTGCAGATCGACCTGCAGGGCAATTCGTCGACGGCGACGCTGGGCCGTATCGCCGGCTTCGGCGGCGCGCCGAACATGGGCGCCGATGCGCGCGGGCGGCGCCACCCCAGCGCGGCCTGGCTGAAGGCGGGCGAACAGGCCCGCGCCGGCCGCAACATGATCCCGCGCGGGCAGAAGCTGGTGGTGCAGATGGTCGAGACCTTCCGCGAGCACATGGCGCCGGCCTTCGTCGAGCGGCTCGACGCCTGGCAGCTGGCCGAGCAGGCCGGCATGGCGATCCCGCCGGTGATGATCTACGGCGACGACGTCACGCATATCCTGACCGAGGAAGGCATCGCCAACCTTCTGCTGTGCCGCGGCGACGAGGAACGCGAACAGGCCATCCGCGGCGTGGCCGGCTACACGCCGGTGGGCCTGGGTCGGGACAAGCGCATGGTGGAGAACCTGCGCGACCGCGGCATCATCCGCCGCCCGGAAGACCTGGGCATCGACAAGCGCTTGGCCACGCGCGACCTGCTGGCGGCCAGGAACATGAAAGACCTGGTGCGCGCCTCGGGCGGGCTGTACGATCCGCCGAAACGTTTCAGGAACTGGTAAGGACACACCATGGAAACCCTTCAATTCAGGTTCGAGCAGGGCAGCCGCCCGCTGGCCGGCACGGCCCAGCTGGTGGGCGTGGTCGGCTCGGGCAATCTCGAGGTGCTGATCGAGCCGGCGGCGCTGGCCGGCGCCTGCGAAATCGAGGTGCGCACCGCCGCCGTGGGCTTCGGCGCGACATGGCAGGCCGTGATGACGGACTTCCACGAACGCTGGAGCCTGGCCGACGCGCGCATCTGCATCAACGACATGGGCGCCACGCCGGCCGTGGTCAGCCTGCGGCTGGACCAGGCGGCGCAATCGCTGGCGGGAGGCACGCCATGAGCAGCTACCTGGAACTGACCGCGCGCCAGCGCATCCCCGCCCTGTTCGATCCCGGCAGCTTCGAGGAATTCCTGCCGCCGTCGGCGCGCATCGTCAGCCCGCACCTGGCGCAGCTCGACGCCCCCGTGTCGTTCGACGACGGCGTCATCGTCGGGCGCGGCCTGCTGGGCGGCCAGGTGGTGTTCGGCGCGGCCCAGGAAGGCGGCTTCATGGGCGGCTCGGTCGGCGAGGTGCATGGCGCCAAGCTGGTCGGCATGCTGCGCCGCGCCATCGACGAACAGGCCCACGCGGTACTGCTGCTGCTCGAATCGGGCGGCGTGCGGCTGCACGAGGCCAATGCCGGCCTGATCTCGGTATCGGAAGTGATGCGCGCCATGCTCGATGCGCGCGCGGCGAACATTCCCGTGGTAGCCCTGGTGGGCGGTGCCAACGGCTGCTTTGGCGGCATGGGCATCTCGGCGCGCTGCGCCAACACGGTGATCATGTCGGAGGAAGGCCGGCTGGCGATGTCCGGCCCCGAGGTGATCGAGACCGCCAGCGGCGTCGAGGAATTCGACTCGCGCGACCGCGCGCTGGTGTGGCGCACCACCGGCGGCAAGCACCGCTACCTGCTGGGCGACTGCCAGGTGCTGGTGCCGGACGACACCGCCGCCTTCCGCGCCGCCGCGTTGCAGGCCATCGCGGAGATCCGCGCCGGCAGCGCCAGCCTGAGCCTGGAAGGCCTGCTGGCAGAACAGGACCTGCTGGCGCGCCGCCTGCGCGACACCGCCGGCCTGCCCGACCCGGTCGACGTGTGGCGGCAACTGGGCGTGCCCGATCCGGCCGGCGTGCCGATGCTGGACACGGACGCCTTCATGCAACTGGCGGCACCGCACCGCGCGGGAGGACCACGATGACCTGGCAAACCCTGGCAAACCAGCTGTTCCCCGGCGGGCACGACATCGCCGAGCACGACAACTTCCTGTCCGGCAGCGGGCAGGTCGACGGCCAGACCGTGGCCGTGATCGGCACCACGGAGCACGTCCCGATCGGCATCGAGATCGCCCTGGCCCAGGCCCAGGCGATCCTGCAGATTGTGCAGCGGCATCCCGGCCGGCCGATCCTGATCCTGGTCGACACGCAGGGCCAGCGCCTGCGCCACCGCGACGAGATGTTGGGCATCAACAGCTACATGGCCCACCTGGGCAAGTGCGTCGACCTGGCGCGGCGCCGCGGCCATGCCGTGATCGGGCTGGTGTACGACCAGGCTCTGTCGGGCGGCTTCATCACCAGCGGCCTGATCGCCAGTGCCTGCTACGCGCTGCCGCAAGCCACCATCCGCGTGATGGGCCTGCCGGCGATGGCGCGCATCACCAAGGTGCCGGAAGAGCGGCTGACCGAGCTGGCGCGGGACAATCCCGTGTTCGCGCCGGGGCCGGAAAACTACCTGCGCATGGGCGGCCTGCACGCCATCTGGGCGGACGACCTGGCCAACCGGCTGGCCGGGGCTCTGGCCAGTGCCGACCCGGCCGATGGCCGCATGGCGCTGGGCCAGGACCGGGGCGGGCGCCTGCTGGCGCAGCCCGTTGCCGAGGCAGTCAGGACGGGTGGCCATGTTCGCCCGGCATGATTTCGTGTGGCTGGCGGAGCGGGGCTGGCGGCAGGTGCGCGCCGGCGTGGCGCCCGACGTGTCGATGGCGCTGGACAGGTGGTGCGAGGCTGGCTGGCCCGCCGTGGTGCGGCGCGCGGAAGCCGGCGCGGCACCGGGCCAGGTGGCGATCGGCTTCGCCCTGCCTCCGCGGCCCGGCGATGGCCGCAAAGTGCGCATCGGCGCTTGCGTCGACGCGGCCGATATCGTCCGCCGCGCGCCCGCCCTGCCACTCGCGGACGCGCTCGGCGCGGTGCCCGACGACTGGCGCGCGGCGCTGGCGGCGCTGGCACGCGAGGCTGGCGGCGCGGGGCTCGACCTGGCCGTGTATGGCTCGGTGGCCCTGGCCGCGCTCACGGGGCAGCGCTATGTCACGCCGTCGTCGGACATCGACCTGCTGCTGCGCCCCACGGACCGCGCGCAACTGGCGGCCGGCCTGGCGCTGGTGGCCCGGCATGCGGCGCGCCTGCCGCTCGATGGCGAAGTGGTCTTCCCGGATGGGCGCGCGGTGGCATGGAAGGAGCTGCGCATGGCCCTCGCTGCCACGCCCGGCACGCGCGTGCTGGCGAAAAGCCTGGAGCGGGTGGCCCTGGCCGTGGCGGACGACCTGCTGGCCACGCTGGAGGATGCGCGATGCCTGAACTGAACGCGGCGCTGCTGCCCGTCCAGCGGCCGCCTGCCCTCCGCCTTGCCGCCGACCGTGCGTTCTGCCAGCGCGTGGCGCGCCTGGCGGTGCGCAGCCTGTATGCGGAACTGGCGCTGTATCCCAAGCCCGGCCTGGTCTCCCTGGTCGACAACGGCAGCCACGAGGACATGACGGCGGCCACCTTCGTGCGCAGCCTGTTCGCGCTGCGCCGCTATTTCCTGCGCATCGCCGAAGCCGGCATGGCCGATGCGCCCTTCCATGACTTGAAACGCCTGGGCATCGAGGCCGAGGCGCGCATGCTGCGCGCCACCGGCGGCATCAACACTCACCGCGGCGCGATCTTCTGCCTCGGCCTGCTGTGCGCCGCCATCGGACGTTGCCGGGCGAGCGGCATCGCGCTGGCGCCGGCCGCGATCCAGTCCGCGCTGTTGCGGCATTGGGGGGCGGCGCTCGGCGCCCACAGCGCCGACCTGGCGACGCCATCGCATGGCACGGCGGCACTGCTGCGCTATGCCGCCAGCGGCGCGCGCGAGGAAGGCGCGCGCGGCTTTCCTTCCGTGTTCGCCGTCGGCTTGCCGGCCTTGCGGCATGCGCTTGCCGCTGGCCGCGACACGCGGTGCGCACGGATCGATGCGCTGTTCGCGCTGATGGCGCATGTCAGCGACACCAACGTCTATCACCGCGGCGGCCCTGGCGGCGCATTGGCCGTGCGGCGCCAGGCCCGCGCCTTTGTCGCCCGAGGCGGCACCGCCGCGCCGGATTGGGAAGCGCGCGCACTGGCCTGCCACCGCAGCTTCGTTGCCGCGCGCCTGTCGCCCGGTGGCGCGGCCGACCTGCTCGGCGCCGTCTGCCTGGTGCAGGCGGCGTGCTTGACTGAGGCGGCCTGCCTGACTGAGGCGGTGTGCTCGACTCAGGCGGAGAGCGGCGGGCAGGCGATACGCGGCGGGCACGCCTGACATGGCGGCCCGGCTCGTCGTGCTGTGCCCTGGCCAGGGCGCCCAGCATCCCGCCATGTTCGACCTGGCGCGCACCGATCCCGCCGCCGGCCGCCTGCTCGACGACTGGTTCGCTGATCCGGTGCTGGCCGAGCCGCTGCAAGCGTCCGCCGATGGCACCGCGCGTTTCGCCAACCGCATCGCGCAGCCGTCGATCGTCGCCGCGACGCTGGCCATGTGGACGGCGCTGGCCGATACTCTGCCGCAGCCGGCACTGGTGGCCGGCTACAGCATCGGCGAACTGTCGGCCCATGCTGTCGCGGGCGCGCTGGCACCTGCCGCCGCGGTGAAGCTGGCGCTCAAGCGCGCGGCGCTGATGGATGCCTGCGTGGCGAGCGGCGCGCCGCAGGCCATGGTGGCACTCTCCGCCATGCCCGACGGTACGGCCGCTCCACTGATGCAGCGCCTTGGTTTTCATGCCGCCATCGTCACCGGCGAGGACACCCTGGTCGCCGGCGGGCCTGCCGCGCAAAGCGATGGCCTGGCCGAAGCCGCCCTGGCCGCCGGAGGCCGGGCCACCGTGCTGCCGGTCGAGGTGGCGTCGCACACGCCGCTGCTGGCCGGCGCCGTGGCACCGTTCGCCGAATTGCTGGCTCGCCAGCAGTGGAGCGCTCCGCTCTTTCCGGTCCTGTCCGGCATTTCTGCCGAACCCGTGTGGGATGCCGCGCAGGCGACGGATCACCTGTCGCGCCAGATCGCCGAACCGATCCGCTGGCTGGAATGCATGGACGCCTGCGCGGAAGCCGGCGCTACAGTCGCGCTGGAGCTCGGTCCCGGTGCCGCGCTGTCGCGCATGTTGCAGGCGCGCCACCCCGCGATCGCCTGCCGTTCCGTCACGGAATTTCGTTCCCTGGACGGAATACGTAGTTGGCTAGGGAGGCAGCTCGTTTAACATTCACGATCGGCATATCTGGTATTGCATTTGAGAATTGGAATTCCGGGCGGGTCGCCTATATAACGGTAGCATCGGGTCGCGTTGCGATCCCCACAGCAACCGCTTATTGCACCGTCATCCGGGAGTCCATCATGAAAAACGTCATCGCCACCGCCGTGCGCACCCTGCTCTCCGCCGCCCACGGCCGCGCCATGCTGGTCCTGCGCAAGCAGGCCGAAATCGCCCAGCCAGCCCGGCTGGACTACCGCCTGAACGCCGGCGGCTGGAACTGATCCGGCAACGCTCTTCCAGCGCCGTTTTAGGGCCGCCGCGATGGCGGCTTTTTCTTGCCTGGCGAATTGCAACACTTCGCAAAACAACAAAGCCTGCAACGCGACGTTGCAGGCTTTGTTGTTTTGCCGGCAGCTTGTTTTCTTGCAGGCCGCGATCGCCGCCAGGATCAGTCAGTGCTTCCCAGCCGCTGCTCGGCAGCCGCTGCGGCGGCAGCCTCCTGTCCCGGCGCCAGGAACCGGGTCGACGGCCGGCCATCGGCATTGTGCTGCACGATCCGCATCGGACGCCCTTGCGCGTCGAGCCACACCTGGCCGATGCCGGCGCCGTTCCAGACCCGCTCGCCGTGGTGGCGTGCGTCCGGCAGGCGGGGCGTGATGGCGAGATCGCGGCGCTGGGTGAACAGGTTCAGCGGCGAGCGCGGCGAATACAGCCAGCGATTGAGCCGGTCGAGCCAGTTGAGCAGGCCGCGCGGGAATTCGTTCTTGATGCCGCTGCTGGTGATCTGCCAGATATGCGGCGTGCGGTCCGATTCGCGCACCTCGACATCGTAGGCGAAGGAATAGTGCACGTCGCCCGACAGGACCACGTAATTGCCCGGGGTGCGCGAATGCCGGAAGATATTGAGCATGCTGCTGGCCGCGCCGCGGTGCGCCATCCAGTTCTCGGCGTCGACGATCAGGGCCTGGCCGATGAAGGTGGCGATCCGCTGCACCACCTCGATCAGCTTGACCCCGAACATGGGCGCCGCCGAGACGATGACGGCGGCCGATTCATCCAGCAGCTCGTGCTGCAGTTCGGTCAGCGCTTCCCAGTCCATCAGGCCCGACGGATGACTGGGCCGGCGCCGGTTACGCCAGCGGCGGGTGCGGGTATCGAGCACGATGATCGCGGGCTTGGTTCGTATGACGAAATCCCACCGGCGGAAAGCCAGCAGGCGCCCGATCAGCGCGTCCTGGACCGGCGCATCCAGGCGATTGTCAGCAACGGCACCATCGTCCGGCGCCGCCGTGGCGACCAGCACCGCCATGTCCTCCAGCGCCGCCTTGAACACATCGGGGCGGTTGCCCCAGCCCTGACACAACATGTAGGCGATCAGCGCGTTGCCCACGATGCGGCGCGAGAACGGGTGCCCGTAGGCGGCGGCTTCCCACTTGGCCGACAGGTTCCAGTCATCGGTGACGTCATGGTCGTCGAAGATCATCAGGGTCTGCACGTGCGCGAGCAGCCGCGCGGCCCGAGGCAGGCTGCCGCAAAAACCCTCCATCGCCTTCGACTCGCGCCGCCAGCGCTCCGCATGCCTGGGTTCCAGCCCGGGCGGCGGCGCAACCGCCACCAGCCGCCAAGGCACGGGCGACCAGACCAGCAGGTACATGGCCATCATCTCGGACAATGTCATCAGGTGGTTTTGCGCATTGGCCGTGGTGAAGATCGGCTTTTCCTTGCCGCCGAAGAAGCGGTCGCGCAGCGCCTCGTTGGAGGTGGCGGCGGGCAGCAACTCCTCGCGCCGGTAGTAACTGGCCGGATGGCGGTACAGCTCCTCGCTGTCGGCGACCACGGCGCCTTCGAGGCATTCGGCGAACAGGCCCAGGCGCCGGATCAGCGCATGGATCGCCACCAGCGTGGGCCCCGCCACATCGTCGGCATACACCTGGTCGCCGCACATGATGAGCATGGCGGGCCGCTCGTCGGCCCGTTCGATGCACTCGGCCAGCACGGCATCGCCGCGCGCCAGGCCGTCCGGCGCCGGAAAATGCGGCTTGCGGCACGAGCCGTACAGGATATTGTCGCTGCGGCTGCGCAGCACCATGTTCGGCCGCGCCGCCCCTTCATGCAGCAGGTGCGGCGCCCACTGCGCGATGCCGGCCTCATCCCCGTCACCATGCTTGATGAGCAAGTCGTACTCGATGACCGTGTCTTGCGGCAGCGGCTCGGCCAGCGGCACATCGACCAGGTGCACGAAGGCGTGCCGGCCGACAGGCACCACGCGGCAGTGGCTTCCATCCAGGAGCAGGCGCCACGACGCGCCTCCCCTGGGCGCCAGCAGCAGGGTCAGCTCGAGCGGCACGCTGCCGACCAGCCACAGCACCAGGCGGCCCGGTTCGAGTCGGCGCAGGATGGGACCGGCAAGTACGGGCGGCAGGCCGTCAGGGGCAGGAATCTGGATCAATCTGGTGCGTTATCTGGGTGAATGAACAGGCCAGTGTAGCAGACGCGCCGGAGGGGTTGGATGTGCACGGAGCTCATCCGTACGCAAGCCCGGGCAGTCCACCGCGTCGGAAGCGCCGCTGGCCAGCTCGGCGATCAGCGTGCCTTGGCGGAGGTGGGCCAAGGCGACGGTCGGTCGGCTAATGTCAGCAATGCTGCCTCAGCGCAGGCAGTGGAGAACGCTCCCGGCCAACCCGGGCTGGTCGCAATGCGTCAGTGTACGATGTTGGTGCTCCGAGGACCCGCTACCGGTTTTGTCAGGCGCTCTACATCGCACTAAAACCGTCCCCTTCAGTCTAAAACGGTCTTCAATCAGTGCCGCGCTCGATTTTTTAGACCAGAATCGCCTTTTTCGTGTGAAGCATGAACTGGGTTAGACTGCCCAGCATGGTTATTCCAGATCGTTTTAGACCGGCTTGCTGTCGCATTGGACCGTTTTAGCGGGAGGTCCGCCTCACGCGCCCGGCAGTTGTCGGCCCGAACCCAGCCATCATCGCCGGGGAAGCGCAGCCAGATGAAGCGCCAGGCGTTCCGCCCCTTGGCGTGGCGATTGGCGAACTGCGAAGGCGTCAGTGTCGCGCCGTCATCCGAAACAATGTGGTCGCCCCCAACTTTGGCAAACCCTGCGGTTTGGCCATAAGCGGTGCGCAATATCGTTCCCTCTGGCAGGAACAGCGTCTTCCATTGAAAGCCCCTCAAGGCCGGGCCATTCTTGCGCAAGAAGTTTCGATTACTCTCCGTTGCCAACCAACGCCTGAGCAGCTCAACTACGACAGCATCCACTTTGGCGCCTGGGCGGGTCTCGGCGAGATGTAGTTCCAACTGCAGAAAACCCTGAACGGGAAGATATACCGGTTGCTTCGCCTCGTATTCCATGATCGGTCCTTTCTGAATGGGTCTAATACCTTGGACCGAGGCGCGGGAATAAGGTTGTTTTAGACTTCGGGATGCTTGATATGGATCGGATCAGACTCCGGCCGCTGAATTTTTAGACGATATTCGATGCCAGCACGTGTGAAGGAGAGCGAATTAGATGATTATCGATCGCTTTCGACCGGTATAGACCGACCGTGAAATTGTGGGAAGCCCATTGCGGGTGCCGAGGATGGACGTGTTTTCAAGATCCAGCAATTGCTCGAGCCTCCGCCCGCACGTCGGACGTCTATAACTCGGCGTCGTAGACTTCTTTCCCAAGCGCCGCCGTGAGCTTGGCGCACAGTTTGGTCATCCATCCCCTGAAAAGCAGTGGGTCGACATTTCCCTCAACCAGCAGGCCGCTTGGCTCGACGGAAGCCGCAGTAAAGCGCTCGCTGCCCCAGGGGCCGAACCAGGATAAATGCTCTTCAAGCCACCCATCCATGGATCGATACACCGCGGAGACCTTATCCCAGTCAGCATCGGAAAGTCATAAGGAAGATTCAGAGTAATCGACTGGATCATAGGGTGGGTCTGGTGAGCTCGGCCTGCCTTTGGTCAGTTGCCGCTTTGTGTACGACCGCTTCCGCCCCATACCGGACATTGAACACCTGAGTTAGGCACCGCCTTCGGAAAGCAACACTGAGCCGCAAGTCCCGAAATCGTGAACTGCTAGCGTGACCGGCACTGGGTACCGCCAGCCGCCAGCCTTCCACCAACATTCAGACACCCAGCGGGACAAGATAGGCACAGCCAACTCAAGTCCAGGAAACTGGTCCGGATCGAGGAAATATTGCTCGTCGAGCTCAGCAAGGATTTCAAGGCCGAGTTCCAAATGCATTGATCTGCCGGCAAATAGACTCAGGTCCGCGTGATCGACCTTATTATTTTTACCACGCCAGTACATCCAAACGTCTGGTGATCCGCCGTCCTCTCCAGGGAAAATTTCGACGTGCGCCTCATCGACGTCTGGTGATACCGGTATAGATAAAAGCGTACTGATATGGGCGATAGCATGCTTGGAAAGACCGTCAAGCTTGCGCCGATACATCGCTTGAAATTGTGCTTGAGTCAAGCCATACGGAACCATGTGCCGTGCCTGAAAATTTAGTTTATCGGTCGGTCAGCAACGACCGCTTTTGGCCCAGGCTGTGTAAAAACTCAGAAATGGATAGAGGTGATCAGTTTGCACCCGGCCACTGCATTTCTGCGGTTTGATGGGGCGCTACGTGAGCTGTTCCCATCTTTCGAGCTCGGCGACTGGACCAGTAGGATAACCGCTGCAAACGCACGTTGTAATGCCTGTAAAAGGGCATATGCCCTGACTGCTTCGATCATGCCATCGACACCAAGTAACGTCATCAAGCGCTTCAAGTTATAGGCGAGCACGTGCAGGCTCATCTCGGCCTTCACACGCTCAAGTCCTTTTGTCAGGAAATGCGTGGCGCCCATCCATGACTTGATCGTCCCGAAGGGATGCTCGACCGAGCAACGCCGGATTCGCATGGCGTCCGGATTTTGTTCAAGACGCTCCTGCATGTCGTCAAGCACGTCCTGGTGTTCCCAGCGCGTCACCCGGCGCTCCTGGCTCGGCGTGCACTTATCCTTGAGCGGGCAAGCCTTACAGTTCGAGCTCCAGTAGCGATGAAGCGTCATGCCCTTTTCAACGCCGGAAAATCGCCAGATCAGGGATTGGCCAGCTGGGCAGCGGTACTCGTTCTTCTCCCGATCGTAGACGAAATCGGCTTTGTCGAATCGCCCGTCGGCCTTGGCATTGGACGTCTTTGTCGCTGGCACTACTGCAGTGATGCCGGCTTGGCTGCATGCCAGGACTTCCTCGCCTTTGAAGTAGCCGCGATCAGCGATCGCAGTTAGCGTGTTGGTCCCGATTGCAGTGCGGGCCTTCTTGGCCATCCCTGACAGTTGATCGCGGTCGCTGCCGATATTGGTTACCTCGTGCTCGACGATCAGGTGGTGCTTGGCGTCGACCGCGGTCTGGACGTTGTACCCGACGATGCCCGAGCCTCGCGTCATCATTGAACGGGCATCCGGATCGGTCAGCGAGATCTGCGTTTCGCCAGTCGCTTCCAGCTTCGCTTCGATTTCCTTAAGGACAGCCATCTGCGACTTCATCGCCGCGATTCTATCGTTCAGCCGGGTGCTGCGCGCTTGTTTCGTCGCCGGTTCTTGCCTGTCAGCCGTGTCCAGGTCTGCCAGGTAACGACCGATGTTGGCCTCGATCTCTTCCATCCTGCGCTTGAGCTTGGCCTGCGTGAAATTGCGATCACTGCTGTTGACTGCCTTGAACTTGCTGCCGTCAATTGCGACCATTGCATCGGCGAACAGGTCCAGTTGCTGGCACAGTACGATGAACTGCCGGCAGACATTGCGAATCGCCTTGCCGTTGTCCTTTCGGAAGTTGGCAATCGTTTTGAAGTCCGGCGTCAGCCGCCCCGTCAGCCACATCAGTTCCACATTACGCTGCGCTTCACGCTCGAGCCGCCGGCTCGACTGAATGCGGTTGAGGTAGCCGTAGATGTAGAGCTTGAGCAGTACTGCTGGATGGTAGGACGGTCGTCCGGTCCTGGCCGGCTGCACACGCCCGAAGCCGAGTTTTCCCAAGTCGAGTTCTTCTACAAATACATCGACCACGCGAACCGGATTGTTCTCGGCCACGTAGTCGTCCAGCAGCTCAGGCAGCAACGTCCCCTGTCCTCGGTCTTCGCCTTCGATGAAACGCTTCATCTTGCACCCCGGTTGATGAGATACTCACCCAACGTTTACCGAACTGGTTTCGTTTACACTGCCGGCGTTTTTACACAGCCTGGGCCGATAGCGGCCTTGCGCAATGGCTTAGTCTACGATGTCGTTGCTCCAAGGACAAGCGGCTGATTTGTTAAGCGCTCCAAAGCAATAGCCTTGAGACATAAAAAAAGGGACCCTTGGTCCCTTGTTGCGCCACGCACTTCCCGCTGGCCTACCTCTTCGGTGTCAGCATCAGCAGCCGGCCCCGCGAACCGTCTTCCAGCAGCCATAGCGCGCCATCCGGCCCGGTACGCACGGCGCGGATGCGTTCGCCCATGTCCCAATGGTCCGCCTTGGTCGCGTTCTCGCCGTCGAGGGCGATGCGGTCCAGCGACTGGCCCGAGAGACCGGTGATGAAGAGGGAATTTTTCCACCTCGGGAACAGGTCCCCATCGTAGTAGGCGAGGCCGCCCGGTGAGATGGCCGGATCCCAGGACACTTTCGGGGCCTCGAAGCCGTCGCCAGGGGCATGGTCGGGGATGTCCCGGCCGTCATAGTGGCTGCCGTTCGATGCCTTCGGCCAGCCATAGTTGAGGCCTGGCTTGATCAGGTTGATCTCGTCGCCATGGCGCGGCCCCATCTCCATTTCCCACAGGCGCCCCTGCCTGTCGAAGGCGATGCCCAGCAGGTTGCGGTGGCCATACGACCAGACGGCTGCATGGAAGCCCTTGGCCGCGAGCGGATTGCCGGCGGCCGGCGTACCGTCGAGGTTCAGGCGCAGCACCTTGCCGAGCGTCGATTTGGGGTCCTGCGCCGGATCGAAAAGCTGGCGGTCGCCGCTGGTGAAGAAGAGATGCTTGCCATCCGGCGAGAAGCCGATACGGCCCGAATAGTGCCCGCCGGTCGACGCATCCTGGCCGCGGAAAATGGCCTTTGTATCCTTGAGCGTGCCGCCTGCCTGGTCCAGTGTCGCGGTGGCGAGCACGACCCGGCTGCCGGCACCCGAACCCGCCTCGGAGTAGCTGAAGTAGAGCCGCTTGCTGGCCGCGAAATCGGGAGCGGGCACGATGTCCATGAGCGCGCCCTGGCCCCTGCTGCTGACGGCGGGTGTGCCGGACACCGTCCGCCTGGCGCCGGTTGCGGGATCGAACAGGATCATCGTCCCCTCCTTTTGCGTCACCAGCATCTTGCCATCGGGCAGGAATGCCATCGCCCATGGGTTCTTGAAGGTGCCGACCGGCTTGACCTCGAAAGGCAGGCCGGCTGCGAATGCACTGGCCGGCGCGGCGGCGAACGCGAGCAGGGTGAGCGAGAAAGTGGTGGCGAGGCCGAGCATGCTCGATTTCATGTTGTCCAGATCTCCATTGATGCCAGGTTGTAGGGGCGAAAAGTAGGCCGATGCGCACCGGGCGGGTACTTCACGTCCGTGCGCCCCTCCCCACGCGCCGCGAGGTATGCGCCGGCGCTGTTGATCCACGAGGGCGGTGGGAAGTGTAGAGCAAAACGCCCATTGCAGACGCTGCGCTGGTCGCGGCCGGCTCGCGCTGCGCCTGAGGCGAGCGGCAGCCCGCAGTGGTGCCACCCAGCAGCCGGCCAGGCTTATTTCGCGTTTCATCGCGCCAAACAAAAAAGGCCTGCAACCAAACGTTGCAAGCCTTTAAGTGGTCAAACCAGCGGTCAAACTGAGTGATCAAACCGACTGATCAAAAGAATCCTGGTGGGAAGTGCAAGTTTCGAACTTGCGACCCCTGCAGTGTGAATGCAGTGCTCTACCCCTGAGCTAACCTCCCTGAAAGAGGCATGATTGTAGTGACACCCTTGCGTACCGTCAAGACCCTTTTCGCCATCGTGCCTGGGAACCGGATGGCGACACGCCGTTGCCGATGTTCCCGAAGCCCATCCACCGGCGGGCATCCACGCTCGAGTGTTGCGCACAAGCAAAAATTTGAAGGGGAAAATGTGTCGGGTGCTCTATAATTTCGTGACACGCGCATCAGCCCGCGCCTTTCCCCCGTGTCGCCGCCGTGGCGACGGTGGCGGAGAAGACGGCAGCCGCAGGAACGATATGACCAGAAGAGCCAGCTTTTCACGCGCAGGACTTGTCGCAGTGATGGTGGGTGCGGCGCCGGCCCACGCCATGGAGTCATTCGGCAACCGCTTCGCCGACATGTCGCTCGAACAGCTCAGCGATGTCGTCGTAACGTCGGTGTCGCGGCAGGAGGAACGGCTCAGCGACACGGCCGCATCCGTCTTCATCATCAGCGGCGGCGACATCCGGCGCAGCGGCGCGCAGTCGCTGCCCGAGGCGCTGCGCCTGGCGCCGAACCTGCAGGTGGCCCAGGTCGATGCGCGCAACTGGGCCGTGACAGCGCGCGGCTTCAATACCCCGTTCGAGAACAAGCTGCTGGTATTGATCGACGGCCGCAGCATCTACACCCCGCTGTTTTCCGGCGTGTTCTGGGATGCCCAGGACGTGGTGATGGAAGACATCGAGCGCATCGAAGTCATCAGCGGGCCCGGCGCGACGATCTGGGGCGCCAACGCCGTCAACGGCGTCATCAATGTCATCACGCGGTCGTCGGCCGATACACAAGGCGGGCAGTTCGCGGCGGCCGGCGGCGCGCAGGACAAGAATGCCTCGCTGCGCTACGGCGGCACGCTGGCCGGCGGCGGCACCTACCGCGTGTACGGGAAGTACCATCAGCTGGACAATACCCTGACCGCCACCGGAATCGACACCAACACCGGCATGCACCGCACCCAGGCCGGCTTTCGCGCCGACTGGAAGCTGCGGGACAGCGAGCTGACCGTGTCCGGCGACGCCTACCAGGGCAAGCTGGGCCAGCTGGCCGCCCTGCCCGTGCAGATTTCCGGCGCCAACCTGCTGGGCCGGCTGACGCGCAGACTGTCGCCCGACGCCAATCTGCGCCTGCAGGTCATCCTGGACCACACCGAGCGGAACCAGCCGGGGGCTTTCGTCGAGCGCCTGTCCACGCTGGACCTGGAAGCCCAGCACGACGTGCGCCTCGGCGAACGCAACCTGCTGACATGGGGCGGCGGCTTCCGCCAGAGCTGGGACAGGGTGACGAACTCGCCCGGCCTGGGCTTCCTGCCCGGCGACCTGAACCTGCGCTGGTCCAACCTGTTCCTGCAAAACGAATACGCCGTCTCGCCGGCGCTGAAAGTGACCGCCGGCGCAAAGGTCGAGCACAACATCTACACGGGCGCCGAATACCTGCCCAGCCTGCGCCTGGCGTGGACACCGGGCGCGGACCAGCTGGTCTGGGGCAGCGTGGCGCGCACCGTGCGCGCGCCATCGCGCTTCGACCGCGACCTGCATTCGCCGAGCGCGCCGATGAACGCCGGCGGGCGCGCGGTCTACCTGATCGGCGGCGGTCCCGATTTCCAGTCCGAAGTGGCCAGGGTCGTCGAACTGGGCTATCGTGCGCAGCCCGCCGCCACGCTGTCCTGGTCGGCGACGGCGTACTACAGCCGCTACGACAGGTTGCGCACGCTCGAGCCGCAAGCCAGCCCCACCGCGCCGGCGCTGCTGGAATTCCAGAACCTGCGGGAAGGCACCACGCGGGGCATCGAGATGTGGGGCCAGTGGCAGGCAACGCCAGCTTGGAGGATCAACGCCGGCCTGGTGCTGCAGAATGTGCGCACTTCCCTGCTGCCGGGCAGCCAGGACACCAGCGCCAGCAGCGGCCTCACGACCAACGACCCGAAGCGCCATTGGCTGCTGCGCACCTCGCACGACCTGACAGACGACAGCGCGCTGGACCTGACGCTGCGCTACGTGGGAGCGCTGCCGGATCCGGCCGTGCCATCGTATTACGAGCTCGATGGACAGTGGACGTGGCGCCCGCGCCCGAACCTCGACGTGGCGCTGGTCGGGCGCAACCTGCTGCATCGCTCCCACCCCGAATTCGGCGACAATCCCGGGCGCAGCATGTTCAGGCGCAGCGTGCTGCTGAAGCTGACGCTGCGTTTCTAGGGGTGGCGGTCATGGTCACTCTTCAGCCAGCGTGATCGTGGCGCGCAGAGGAGCGGTGCGCCTGAACAGGGCGACCTGCTCGCCGATGCCGCCCAGTCTGATGAGTCCGGGCGAATGGTGGCCATCCTTGTAGAAAATCGCCAGGTTGCCCCACGGGGCGTAGTAGGTCACGTCGCCGGTGCGCGGGACCATCGCGGCGGGCGCCCCGGCCGTCGACAGGCGTCGAGGCAGGTCAGCCACTTTCTCGGTAGCGGCATAGTCCTCCAGGGTCAGGGTGAGCGGCAGCATCGCGATGAAATCCCGCGACGTCTGGTTATCGTCGAGCGTCACGAAGACTGGCGTCCCCTGCACGTCGACCTGGATCCTTAAAGCTGTTTTCACTTGTTGAATTCCCGATCGCTGGTTCACTTGCGCGTCTGGCTCGCCCGGCATGGCGGCTCCCGGCGCGGTGGGCGAACCGATCGACAGGGCGAGAAAAACGAACAATGCTCTCATCAGGCTTCCTGGTTGACTCGACAGGCGTCCATCGCGAAGCAGGAATCATAGCCAGGGAAGAACGCGCGAAGCCGTGGCGAATCTGCATGGGCTCATGAATTTCCGTCATGAATCCGCTGATGGACATGGCAAGCAGGACGCTCCGGAACGCCCGCGGGTCCGGCCTCAGGTCTACAGTCGCAGCGCGTCGATCACGAGCGTGACCGCGCGGGACGAATTCCGCCGGCTCGGGTAGTAGGCATGCAGCGCGGGGAAGCGCGGGCACCAGTCTTCCATCACGCTCACCAGCCGCCCCATGCTCACGTGCGGGCCGGCCATGTCGGCGGGAACGAAGGCCAGACCGCAGCCCGTCAAGGCCGCGTCGAGCATATGGCCGGCACTGTTGCAGACGACTTGCCCCCGCACGCGCATTTCCAGCTTTTGCCCGTCCTTCTCCAGTTCCCATGCGTAGATGCCGCCGCTGCTCGCCAGCCGCAGGGTGATGCAGTTGTGCTTCATCAGGTCCGCCGGCACGGCCGGTTTCGGGTGCCAGCCGAAATAGCCGGGCGAGCCGACGATCGCCATCGGCACCTCGCCGGTCAGCCGGACCGCGATCATGTCCTTCTCGACCTGGTCGCCATAGCGCACGCCGATGTCGAAGCGTTCGGCGGCGATGTCGACCAGCCGGTAGTCGGAACTGATCTCCACATGCAGGTCGGGGTAGCGCGGCAGGATGGGCGCGATCCGGGGCCACAGCACGCTGCTGACCACGTGATCGATCGCCGTGATGCGTACCGTGCCCGCGGGCTTGTCGCCCAGGTCGCTGACGGCCGCGATCTCGGCCTCGATCTCTTCGAGGCGGGGGCCGACGTTCTGCAGCAGCCGTTCTCCCGCCTCGGTCGGCGAGACGCTGCGTGTGGTCCGGGTCAGCAGGCGTACGCCCAGGCGCCCTTCCAGGCCGCGGATGATGTGGCTGAGTGCGGATTGCGTCACGCCAAGCCTGGCCGCGGCACGCGTAAAGCTGCGTTCCCGGGCCACGGCGAGGAAGACGATGATGTCATTGATATTGTCGCGTGCCATGCGCACTCCGGCCGGTGTGGGGAAAAACAGGTCTGCGGGGTACGCCCCCCGCCAGCCAGGTATTTTATGACGCCGCTTAAGCAATCGGGCGCAGTATTCATGAACCTGGTTCATATGGGCAAGCAATTCCAGGGCCGTCACGCGCCCTGCTTCACCCTTACCATTCCCCGCTGTTCGGCGTGCCAACGCCCGTGAATATCGAAGGGAATCCCGCATGCATGGTCCAGCCGCCGTACTCTCCACCGATCGTCCCGCCGCCTGGGGCGGCGTCTTCGCCATGACGCTGTGCGTCTTCGCGCTGATCGCTTCGGAGTTCATGCCGGTCAGCCTGCTGACGCCGATCGCCGGGGCCCTGCATGTCACCCAGGGCATGGCGGGACGGGGCATCGCCGTCTCCGGCGCCTTTGCCGTCGTCACGAGCCTGTGCATTTCCGCGCTGGCCGGCGGCATGGACCGCAAGACGCTGCTGCTCCTGCTGACGGGCGCCATGGGCCTGTCCGGCGCCGTCGTCGCGCTGGCGCCCAACTATGCCGTCTACATGGCCGGCCGAGCGCTGATCGGCGTCGTCGTCGGCGGCTTCTGGGCCATGTCGGCGGCCACCGCCATGCGCCTGGTGCCGCTCCAGCAGGTTCCGCGTGCGCTGGCGATCTTCAATGGCGGCAACGCACTGGCCACGGTCGTCGCGGCGCCCCTCGGCGCCTACCTGGGTTCGGTCATCGGCTGGCGCGGCGCCTTCCTGTGCCTGGTGCCGGTGTCGCTCGTCGCGCTGGCCTGGCAGTGGATCAGCCTGCCTTCGATGCCGGCCGCGCCGCAGGTGGCAGGTGCCCGGCGGCCACTGGCGATCTTCACGCTGCTGCGCGATCCAGTCGTCAGCCTCGGCATGCTGGCCGTCGGCCTGTTCTTCATGGGGCAATTCACGCTGTTCACGTATGTGCGGCCGTTCCTCGAAACCGTGACCCGGGTCGATCCGGGCACGCTGTCGCTGGTCCTGCTTGTCATCGGCCTCACGGGATTCATCGGCACGCTGTTCGTCGGTACGGTGCTGAAACGCGGCTTCTACCGAACGCTGGCGGCAATCCCCGTGCTGATGGCGGCGGCGGCCATTGGCCTGGTCGCTTTTGGCAGCCAGGCGGGCATCGTCGCTGCACTGCTGGGCTTCTGGGGCTTGATCGCTACGGCGGCGCCAGTGGGCTGGTGGGCCTGGATACCGCGCACTTTCCCGCGGGATGCGGAAGCCGGCGGCGGCTTGATGGTGGCGGTGATCCAGCTGGCGATTGCCCTCGGATCGACCATCGGGGGCCTGCTGTTCGATGGCAGCGGCTACCGGAGTGCCTTCATGGCCAGCGCCGCCATGCTGCTGGGCGCCGCCGTGCTGGTCTGGCTGACGGCACGTCGCCAGGCGCGGCAGGCCGGCGGCACCGGACCGGTCGCGTGACCGGCCGGTGCAGCCTTCATGGCGCCATCAGGCCGTCAATGCTGCAGGTCGATGAACGCAGCGATCTCCGCCAGCGCGAACGTGCACACGCAGTCGCTGCGCCCGCCGGGTTCTTCGAGGGGTGGAGGCGGCAGGCGCTTCACGGCCGTGGGAATGCCGGCGCCGATCAGCCGGGCGCCGTACTGTTCGGCCTCGTCGCGCAGCGGGTCGTCGTCGGCCGACAGGATCAGCGCCGGCGGCAGGTTCTTCAGGCGCGACGATTGCAATGGCGATGCGTAAGGGTGCGTACGGTCGGCGGCATTGGGCAGGTAGGCGCGGTAGCCTTCGGCGCAGGTACGCGCCACGTCGTCGACCACGGTAGCCTTGTCAAGGCAGGCCGGCATGGTGCGCATCGAGCAGGTCGACAGGCCCGGGTCGAGCATCGGCATGATCAGCACCTGCCCGGCCAGGGCCGGCCCGCCGCGGTCGCGCGCCACCAGCGACACCACGGCGGCCAGGTTGGCGCCCGCCTCGATGCCGGCCACGATGAGCCGCTTGCCGTTCCAGGCCAGCTTGGCCTTGTTCTTCTTCGCCCACAGCAGCACCGCATGGGCGTCTTCCACCGCCGCCGGGAACGGGCTGGCGCATGCCAGCGTGTAGCCGGCCGCCAGCGCCACCTGCCGGGGATCGGCCATGACGAGCTGGCGCAGGAACTCGTCGGCTTCGTCGATCGAGCCGCCGACGAAGCCGCCGCCGTGGAAGAACACCACCAGCGTGTCGCGCTTGCCGGCCACCGGCCCGGCCATATGGAGGCGGGCCGGCAGCGGGCCGGTGGCCCCGGCGGCTTCCATGTCGCGGGAATCGCAGCGCACCGGCGGGTCCCCGGCGCTGGCCGATCGTTCAGTCATGTGTCAGTCCCTTCGTATGCATGCCAGCCCCGCGGCAATTCCACCGCAGAGCATTATTCTGTATGGCTTCGAACCTTATATTGGTGACTACTCACTCATTTAAATGGCAAAGGGTCAAGAAGGCGGCAAGAAAATGCGCGCGTAGGCGTTGAAACCGCTGAGCTTGTACTCGGCGGCGCGCGCCGGTTCGCGCGTGGCGAAGTCCAGCGTGGCATCGGCGATCGCGATGATGATGGCATCGTCGAAGGCGGGATGCAGGCCCTGGAACAGTCCGCTGTTCATGCTGGTGGCTTCCACCAGGCCCAGGTCCGGGAACAGCGACAGTTCGGCCGCGCGCGTCTGCGGCGTCAGGATATCGGTCACGGCCAGCTGGTTGATGGCCCTGATCCATGACGGATGGGCCAGGCCCCAGTCGATGTAGGCGTTCCACTGCTGCCGGGCGCGCTGGACCAGCGGCTGCGAGGGATCGAGCGCTTCCGCCAGGGCCGCGCACATGTGGCCGAACAGATGGAGGTACAGCTCGTTCAGCAGTGCTTCCTTGGTCGGGAAATATCGGAACAGCGTGCCTTCGGCCACGCCGGCCATGGCCGAGATCATGGCCGTCGGCGCGCCGACGCCGCGCTGCGCCACGGCTTCGGCGGCCGCGTGCAGCAGTTGAAGGCGTTTTTCTTCGCTCTTGGGTCGGGCCACGGATCGGCTGGATGAATGAGTGTGTACTCATTATATGCGGCATGCAGCGTCGCGGCAACGGTGCGCGGCAACCGTGCGCGGAAATACTGTCCGGCATCGGCCGGACGCCGGGCGAGCCGTCGCGGAGCGGCTCGCCTGGCGGGGTGCCGGGTCTGTTACATCACCACGTCGCTCGCATTGAACGCCGTGATGCCGACCAGCCGGATCGCGAACTCCGCCGCGCTGTCGGCATTGGTGTTCCCGTAGAGCACACCGTCGGCGAAGCGCAGCTGCCCTGCCTGGGTAAATGCGGCAGCGCTGGCGATGAAGCCGGTGAACGCGTCGTTGCCGGTGGTTGCCGTGTTGGCATCGAGCGTGGCCAGGTCGACCTTGTCCGCACCGCGCACGAAGTCGCCGATGACGTCCCAGGTGCTGGCCGTGATGCCCGTGTCGGCCAGCGCATTGAAGTCGAACGTATCGTTGCCGCCGCCGCCCTTGAGCATGTCGGCGCCACCCCCGCCCGTGATCACGTTCGCGGCGGCGTTGCCCGTGATCGTGTTGGCTTGCGCGCTGCCGGTGCCGTTGATCGCCGCGCTGCCGGCCAGCAGCAGGGTTTCCACGTTCGCTTCCAGCACGAAGCTGGCGGTGCTCTGCACCGTGTCGTTGCCGCCGCCGGTGTACTCGATTGCCCGGTCGGCGCTGTCGCCGACGAGATACAGGTCGTCGCCGTTGCCGCCGGCGAGGTAGTCGGCATGGGCGCCGCCATCGAGGGTGTCGCTGCCCTCTTCGCCGTACAGCGTGTCGACGTCCGCGCCACCGTCGAGCTTGTCGTTGCCGGCGCCGCCGTACAGCATGTCGTCGCCGCCCAGGCCCGACAGCACATCGTCCGTCGCGTAACCGTGGCGCACGTCGTTCCCGGCCGTGGCAAGCTGCACTTTCGCCTTCACGGTCGCCACGTCCCAGATGGTGCCGTCGGCGAACCTGATCTGCTCGACCTGGTAGCCCCCCGTGGCGTCCGCGCTGAAGTAGCTGGCAACGCGCAGCTCTTCGCCGGTGCCGTTCAGCGCCAGCACCAGCGCCGTGCCGTCGCGCGTGAGCGCCACGTTCGTGGTGGCGATGCCGGCGCCCAACTGGATCGCGTCGATCTTGCCCGCCGTGCCGTCGTAGGAGGAGATCGTGTCCCTGCCGGCGCCCCAGCCGAACAGGTAGGTATCGTTGCCCGTGCCACCGTCGAGCGCATCGTCGCCCGCGCCACCGTCGAGCTGGTCGTTGCCGGCATAGCCGTACAGCGAGTCGCGGTCGGTTCCGCCCTGCAGCGTGTCGTTGCCGTTGCCGCCGTCGAGCCGGTCGTCGTGGGCGCCGCCCACCAGGCTGTCGTCGCCGTCCTCGCCGTACAGCGTGTCGTTGTCCGCGCCGCCATCGAGCTTGTCGTTGCCGGCGGCCCCGTACAGCATGTCGGCGCCGCCCAGGCCGGCCAGCGCGTCGCCCGTCGCGTAACCGTGGCGCACGTCGTTCCCGGCCGTGGCCACCTGCACCTTCGCCTTCACGGCCGCGATATCCCAGATGGTGCCGTCGGCGAACCTGATCTGCTCGACCTGGTAGCCACCCGTGGCGTCGGCGCTGAAGTAGCTGGCGACGCGCAGCTCGTCGCCGGTGCCGTTCAGCGACAGCACCAGCGACGAATTGTCGCGGGTGAGCGTCACGTTGGTCGCGAGGATGCCCGTGCCCAGCTGGATCGCATCCACCTTGCCCGCGGTGGCGTCGTAGGCGCTGATCGTATCGCGGCCCGCGCCCCAGCCGAGCAGGTAGGTGTCGTTGCCGGTGCCGCCGTCGGGCGCATCGTCGCCAGCGCCGCCGTCCAGCTGGTCGTTGCCGGTGTTACCGTACAGCGTGTCGCGGTCGGTGCCGCCCTGCAGCGTGTCGTTGCCGATGCCGCCGTCCAGGCGGTCGTCGTGGGCGCCGCCGGCCAGGCTGTCGTCGCCGTCCTCGCCGTACAGCGTGTCGTTGTCCGCGCCGCCATCGAGCTTGTCGCTGCCGGCCGCGCCGTACAGCGTGTCGTTGCCGCCCAGGCCCGCCAGCACGTCGGCGGCCGCATAGCCGTAGAGCACCTCGGTCCCGGCCGTCGCGACCTGGACCCTGGCCTTCACCGTCGCCACATCCCAGCTGGTGCCGTCGGCGAACTTGATCCGTTCGACCTGGTAACCGCCCGCGCCGTCGCCGTGGAAGTAATTGGTGACGCGCAGCTCGTCGGTCGTGCCATTGATCTTCAAGACCAGGCTCCAGCCGTCACGCGAGGCCGTCAGGTTCGCGGCCGACACGCCGGTGCCCAGCTGGATCGTGTCGACCTTGCCCGCCGTGAGGTCGTGCGAGCTGATCGTATCCCTGCCCGAGCCCACCCCGAACAGGTAGGTATCGCTGCCCGTGCCACCGTCCAGGAGGTCGTTGCCCGCCCCGCCATCGAGGCGGTCGCCGCCGGCGTAGCTGTACAGCGAGTCGTTGCCGCCGCCGCCGGTCAGGGTGTCCCCCGCCGCCGTGCCGGAGAGTGTCTTCGGCGGGATGACGGCCGGCGTGGTCAGCCGCGCCTTGACCGCCGCCACATCCCAGGCGGTGCCGTCGGCGAACTGGATCGTTTCCACCGCCGACGCGGTGGTGCCTTCGCCGGTGAAGTAACCCTGGATCGTCAGCTGGTCGTCGCTGCCGTTGAGCTTGAGCACCAGGTCACTGGACGAGCGCACCAGCGTGACGCCGGCCGGGGTGACGCCGGTACCGAGCAGTACCTTGTCGGCATCCGTGCCCAGCGCATCGGCGTCGTAGTTGTAGACGGTATCCTGGCCGCTGCCCTTGCCGAACAGGTAGACATCGGCCCCCGTGCCGCCGGCCAGGTAATCCTTGCCCGCGCCGCCATCGAGGCGGTCGCCGCCCGCGTCACCGTACAGCTCGTCGTCGCCGGTGCCGCCGGCCAGCGTGTCGTTGCCGCCGCCACCCCAGCCACGGTCGTTGCCGGCGTCGCCGCCCAGGCTGTCATTGCCTTCGTCGCCGTACACCGTGTCGGCACCGTTGCCGCCGGCGACCGTATCGTTGCCGCCGTTGCCCTGGACGCTGTCGTTGCCGTCCAGGCCGGACAGGCTGTCCGCCGTGCCGTAGCCGGTGATCGCATCGTGGCTGGCCGTGCCGGCCAGCACCTTGCTCTTCACCATGGCCACGTCCCAGCTGGTGCCATCGGCGAACTCGATCGTTTCCACCGCCGACGCCGTGGAACCGTCGGTGGTGAAATAGTTCTGGATCGTCAGCTGGTCGTTCGTGCCGTTGAGCTTCAGCACCAGGTCGCTGTTCGAGCGCAGCAGCTTCACGCCGGCCGCGGTGATGCCGGTGCCGAGCAGCACCTTGTCGGCATTGGCGCCCACCGCGTCGCCGTCGTGGTTGTAGACGGTATCCTGGCCGCTGCCCTTGCCGAACACGTACACATCGGCGCCCGTGCCGCCGGCCAGGTAATCCTTGCCGGTCCCGCCATCGAGCCGGTCCGCGCCCGCGTCGCCGTACAGTTCATCGTCGCCGCTGCCGCCGGTCACGGCATCGTCGCCGGCGCCGCCCTGGGCGCGGTCATTGCCAGCGTCGCCGCCAAGGGTGTCGTTGCCTTCGTCGCCGTACAGCGTATCGGCCCCGGTGCCGCCGGCCACGGTGTCGTCGCCGCCCTGGCCCTGGATATTGTCGCTGCCGTCCAGGCCGGCCACGCTGTCGGCGCTGGCAAGGCCGACGATCGTGTCGGCACCGGCCGTGGCGGCCAGCACCCTGCTCTTCACGGCCGCCACGTCCCACGTGGTGCCATCGGCGAACTGGATGGTTTCGACGGCCGACGCGGTGGCGCCGTCGCCGCTGAAATAGCCTTGCACCGTCAGCTGGTCGCCGGTGCCGTTGATCTTCAGCACCAGGTCGCCGTACGAGCGCAGCAGTGTCACGCCGGTGGTGGCGATGCCGGCACCGAGCAGCACCTTGTCGGCGTTCACGCCGACGGCATCGCTGTCGTAGTTGTAGACCGTGTCCACGCCGCTGCCCTTGCCGAACAGGTACACGTCCGCGCCCGCGGCGCCCGCCAGATAATCCTTGCCCGCGCCGCCATCGAGCCGGTCCGCGCCCGCTTCGCCGTACAGGTCGTCGTCGCCGGTGCCGCCCGTCATGACATCGTCGCCCGTGCCGCCATTCAGCCGGTCATTCCCGCTGTCGCCAGCGATGCTGTCGTGGTCGGCGTCGCCATACAGCAGGTCTGCGCCGGTACCGCCCAGTATCGTATCGTTGCCGATCTGGCCCCGGATGGTGTCATTGCCGCCCAGGCCGGACAGGCTGTCCGCGCCAATGCTGCCGGGAATCGAATCGTTGCCGTCCGTGCTGGCCAGCAGCGGTACCGGATTCAATGCGGCAGCGCCGGGCGTGATATTCGAGGTCATGTTTATTCATCTCCCTGATGATGTGTTCTGGATGCGGCCTGCGCCGGTAGCGATCGGCGGCCGGGCCAATAAGGATTAATCGATCTCTGGTGGCGTCGCTGAATGCGCATGCCCTGTCCCTGTTCACGCGAATGGTTCGCGTAATCGATGAAAGGGGGCGTATTCGTTCTCCGCAGTGTCTTCCTCGCCGACCTCTGGCGAGCAGGGAGGGATTAAATCCGACGCGATGTCATATCGTCAATTATCGAGAAGATATTAATAATGTCCATTACGTCTGGGCACATTTCATGACAATCCGAGACAATTGGCGGTAGTTCAGGGTGAATAAGCAGGTGAATAAGCAGGTGAATAAGCCGGGTGAATCAGCGGGCTGAGAATTACATCGGGGAGTTGCCAAAAAGTTCAGTCTTGCAGGTATGATGAACGACCAAAAACCAGGAGACAATTCAATGACGTATAAAACTTCCGCGCGCACCTTCATGTTTTCCCTGCTGGCCGCGGCACCCCTGTTCGCCAACGCCCAGGCCACTCCCCAATCCCAGGTGGAAGCGGCCGAAGCGGCGTTCTGGCAAGCCTATAACGCCTGCGACCACGCCACGATCGCCAGCCGGCTGGCCGGCGACGTCGAGTTCTACCATGACATGGGTGGCGCGCTGAAGGGCAAGGACAGCCTGGGCGCGGCCGTGCGCAACAACATCTGCGGCAATCCGCAGGAGAAGACGCGCCGCCAGGCCGGCGAATCCCAGGTCTTCCTGCTCAAGCAGGGCGCCCAGGTGTACGGCGCGCTGGTCAGCGGCACCCATACTTTCCACATCAAGCGCGGCACGGCCGCGGAAGCGACGGAGGGCAAGGCACGCTATTCGCACGTGTGGCTGCAGAAGAGCCCGGGCACATGGGAACTGTCGCGCGCGGTCAGCTATGACCACCAGCCGTTCGGCGCGGCGCCGGCCACCGCGGCCGCCAAGAGCGCGCTGACCGCGGCACAGATCGAACGCTATGTCGGCGAGTTCACCGGCCAGGGCATGCCGCCACTGGCGTTCTCGCGCGCGGGCAACGACCTGACCGTGGCGTTCGAAGGCAAGAACCTGGTGCTGCATCCGCTGGACAAGCCGCACACCTTCCTCGTCAAGGAAAACAATGCCGAGGTCGAGTTCAAGGCCGATGCCAGCGGCCCCGCCACCGCGCTCGTGGTGCGCATGAACGGCAACCCGATCGGCGAAGCCAAGCGCAAATAAGGGAGCGAGCGCCGGCGCAGGCTCCACAAGGCAGTGGTGCCGCCTGGATAAGCCCACCCCAAGTGCAAATTCCGGGGTCAGACCCGCCGGGGCGTAGCCGGGGTTTCAAGGAGCATCGCTCCTTGCCGGCGTAGCGGTACTGGCCTGCAGGCCAGTACTCCTCTCTGACCCCAGCCTTTCGCTGTTGGGGTGAACTCAAGCACTGTCAGGCGTTCTTCGCCAGCACCCTGCCGGCATCGGCCGCGAGCCCGGCGCTGCCACTGGCACTGGCGCCAGCACTGGCGCCGCAGGCCGGCTCCACGGCCACCTCCTCCGCATTCCGGTAGAAACCGATCTTTTCCCGCAAGACCCCGGCCGCCCCGCGCATCGCGTCGATGTCGGCGAGTACCTCGGCAAGGTGCGCTTCCAGCATCGCGCGGCGCTCCGGGATGGTCGATTCACCGGCGGCGCGCAACCTGGCGAACGCGCGCATCTTGCTGATCGGCATGCGCGTGGTGCGCAGCCGCAGCAGGAATTCGATCCAGGCCAGGTCGGCCGCCGCGTAGCGCCGCTGGCCGCCGCCGGCCCGGCGCACGGGGGCGATCAGGCCGATGCGTTCGTAGTAGCGCAGCGTGTGCGCGGTCAGGCCGGTGCGTTGGGCAACTTCATCGATGGAGAGGTGTGGTTCCATGCGCGCTCACGGGAAAGTGGATGGGCTGCTGCCCCGCTACTGTATGGCGAGTGGAGCGCGGGCACAAGCATCGGCTAAAGCATCGCCACAAGCATTGGCCGAAGCATTGGCCGAAGCATCGGCCCAGGCACCGGCCCAGGCGGCGGCTCAGCGGCCCGGGGCAGCGGCCGGCTGCGAGGCGTCCGTCGCAGCCTTCATCGCGGACGTCTGCACACCCTTCTTCTCGAACACATCCCTGGCCGCGGCGATACCGTTCAAGGCACTGGGAAAGCCCGCGTAGACGGCCATCTGCATGATGATTTCAACGATCTCATCGGGCTTGCAACCCACGTTCAGCGCGCCTTCGACATGCACCTTCAACTGCGGCTGGGCATTGCCGAGCGCGGTCAGGGCCGCCACGGTGGCCAGCTCCCGCGTGCACAGCGATACCCCGGGGCGCGAAAACACATCGCCATAGGCGAAATCGACGATCCAGTCGCCCAGTTCCGGCGACGTGCGCCGGATCGTTTCCACCACCGTGCGCCCTTCCGCGCCGGTGATCTTCGCCAGCGCCCCCTCGCCCCGCGCCCGTCTCGCATCGTTCTCCGCCGCCGTGGCCGGCGCTGCGGCCAGTGCGCTTGCCACCATCAATCCCGCCGAGATCGCTGTCGTCGTGTTCACCATGGTTGTTGCCCTTCCCTCGAAGCCGTGGTTGTCCGCGCCACCGGGCGCGGGTGCGTGGGGTCACGCACGCCCACAGGCTAAGACTTCGAGCGCGCTCGAAGTCAAGCGGCACGTTCGGTGACTTAAGCTCGGTGACTTAAGCTCGGTGACTTAAGGTCGGTGGCTTCAGGTTGCCGGCTTCACGTTGCCGGTACCGCGCTCGCCTGCAATTCCAGGCTGTCGGGCAGCTGTTCCGCCGGCACCGGCCGGAACAGGTAGAACCCCTGCAGTTCATCGCACTGCAGCGCTTCGAGGATGCGCGCCTGCTCGGCCGTTTCGACACCCTCGGCCACCACGCGCATGCCCAGCGAATGGGCCATCGTGATGATGGCGCGGAAGAACACTTCGCCGTTTTCATCCACGCCCAGCCGGCTGGTAAACGACTTGTCGACTTTCAGCACGTCGAACGACATGTTGTGCAGCATGGACAGCGACGAGTAGCCGGTGCCGAAATCGTCGACCAGCAGTTTCACGCCGAGCGCGTGGATGGCTTGCAGGTTGTCGGCCGTGCGCACCGGGTCGACCACCATCGACGACTCGGTGAGCTCGATCTCGACGGACGAGGCATCGATGGCGTGCCGGGCCAGCGCGCTGGCGATGCTTTCGCGGATGTCGCGCTCGTTGAACTGCCGGCTCGATACATTGACGGACACCGGCACGCCGCCGTAGACGCCATGCTCCCATTGGGCGATCTGGGTGCAGACCAGGTCGATCACCAGTTCGCCCAGGTTCAGGATCAGCCCGGTTTCCTCGGCCAGGCCGATGAATTCGTCCGGCCCCAGCAAGCCTTCGGCCGGGTGGTTCCACCGCACCAGCGCTTCCAGGCTCGTCACCTTGCCGCTCTTGCAGTCCACCCGCGCCTGGTAATGCATGACGAACTGGTTTTCCGCGATGGCGGCGCGCAGTTCCTTCTCGCGCCGCGTGCGCAGGCGCATCGCCTCGTAGAACGCCGGGTTGAACAGGTGATAGCGGTTCTTGCCCGAGGTTTTCGCCTGGTACATCGCCAGGTCGGCGTGCTGGTACAGGGTCTCCATGTCCTTCGCATCCACCGGGTACAGGCTGATGCCGATCGACGTGCCGACCGAGGCGGTTCCCTTCGACGTGGAGAACGGCGCATGGAACGCGTGCAGGATGCGTTCGGCCACCTGCTCGGCCTCCGCCTGGCTGCCGGCCAGTTCCAGCACGACGACGAATTCGTCGCCGCCGAGGCGCACCACGTGGTCCATCGGCCGCACGGATACCTTCAGGCGCCGGCCCACGTGCTGCAGCACCTCGTCGCCGGCGCCATGCCCGAAGGTGTCGTTGACGAGCTTGAAGCCATCCAGGTCGACGAACAGCACGGCCACCTTGGCGCCCGCCTTGTCGGCCCGCTCCAGCATGGCCGGCAGGTGCGCGCGGATCCAGGCGCGGTTCGGCAGGCCGGTCAGCGTATCTTCGTTGCCGCGCCGCTCCAGGTCCGCCAGGTGCGACTTTTCCAGCGTGACGTCGCGCACGGTAATGGCCAGCACGCCGTCCGCCCTGACCACGCCCACGCGCAACTGCCGGCGCTCCTGCCGGTTGACCGCTTCGAGCAGGAAATCCTCGTCCGCCGAACCCAGCCGGAAAGCCTTGTCGAGCAGCTGCTTGAACGGTTCGGTGGCCAGGCCGCCGCGCAGGCCGCCGAGCCGCACGCCCGTGATCGCCGGCCGCGACGAACCGAGGAAGCCGGCGCCGCGCTCATTGCAATCGACCACGCAATAATCCTCGATGGCGCCACCCTCGCCGCGCACTGGCTGGCAGATGAAGAACCCTTCCGTGCCGCCTTCCGTGGCCTTGCGGTAGGCAGCCTGGGACAGCTCGAGCTGGCGGCGCTCGCGGTGGAAACGGGTCGACATCATCGTTGCAATGATCACGAACACGGCCAGCACGAAGTTCGCCCCCGCGGCCACGCGCAGCGAGGCGGCGCGGCGTTCGTTCAGGGCCGCCAGCGCATCGGCCTGGTCCGCGGCCGCCACCATCACGACCGGAAAGCCATCCACCCGCGTCCACGACACGAACCGGCTGACATCATCGCCGAACTCCTTGCCGGAAACATGGATCTGGCCTTGCGGCGAATCCAGCGCAAAGCGCAGCGATGGCGGCAACGGCGCGAACTGCCGGGCACCGCCACCGGCCCGGAACGCCCTGGCCAGGCCGTCGAGCCCGACCGACGTGACGAAGCCGTGCCTGCCGAGCACGCTGCTGTCGTACGCGGGAATCAGCGCATCGCTGTCGAGCGCGACGACGACGAAGCCGGCCAGGCTGCCGCTGGCATCGAGGATCTTGCGCGAAAAGCGGGTGAAGGGACGGTCCTGCCCCGTCATCCTGCGGGGCGGGCCGATGTACATCGTGTCCGCCGGATTGCGATTCTGCTCGACGAAGAACGGCTGGCGCACGAGGTTGGCCTGCTCTTCCTGCGACCAGGCCGACGGACTGTTGGTGAACAGCATTTCCCCTGCGGGACTGACCACGGAAATGTTGAGGATGGCCTTGTCGGGCCCGACCACTTCATCGAGCGCTCCCTGCTCGGCCTTGCCGCCGACGGCCTGCCAGTGCGAGCCCACCAGCACCAGGACCTGGTCGATCATCGTCAGGTCGCGCGACAGCTGGGCCGCCTGGCTGGCGGCGACGCGGCTTGCCGCGTCGTAGGCACCGCGCTCGAACTGCAGGCGCTCCGCGTCGAGCACCTGGATGAGGTAGATCCAGCAGGTGCAGGCAACGACCAGCCCGAAGAAGGGCCAGGCGAAAATCGGCAGGGCCGCGGCCCGTGTCGTGCGCAGGGCGCGCGACGCGAGCGCAATGCTCTTTGACCCGTCCATCCATTCTCCCTGTGGGAGCTACTGTCCATGCACGTTTGCCGCCTGTGCCGCTTGTGCCGCTTGTGCCGCTAGTTCCGCCTGTGCCGCCTGCGCCGGCTATGCCGGGTTTTGCCACATCTGCCACATCTGCCACATCTGCACATCTGCACATCTGCACATCTGCCACGTTGGCACGTGTGCCTCGCTTGCACGCCCCGGTCCAGTCGGGCCTAAAACCTCGACTGTGGATGGGTGAAGGATACGCGCACGGCTTGCAAGCCGCAAGCGCACGGGAGCGGACCGCGCCACCGGTCCGGCGGCGGCCATGGAAGAGCTCAGCGAATCCGCTCGATCTTGTCGCGCAGCGTGGCCGCCGACAGCTCGCCGGCGTGGCGCAGCACCAGCCGCCCGGCGCCGTCGTAGAACAGCGTGGTGGGATAGGCCGCCGAGCCGGTGGCGGCGGCCAGCCGCCCGGCCGGATCGGTGACCACGTTCTGCAAGCGCAGACCCTGGCCCGCCAGGAAACGCCGCACCGTGTCGGCCGATTCGCGCTGGTTGACGAAGACGAAGGCGATGTCCGGATTGGCCGCCTGCGCGGCGTGCAGCGCCGGCATTTCGCGCCGGCATGGCGGGCACCAGGTGGCCCACAGGTTCACCACCAATGGCTTGCCGGCAAAGCGCGCCAGGGCGATCTCGGTGCCGTCGAGCTGGCGCACCGTGACATCGGGCAGCGGCGCATGCGCCGGCGCCATCGCCTGCAGCGCCAGCGTGCCGCCGCCCCACAGCGCCAGCCCGGCCAGCACCGATGCCAGCAGCGGGCGCCGCAAGGCGTCGCTGCGCCTTACTGCCTCCGCGCCGATGACGCAGGCGGCGACCAGGCCGAGCGCCGGTTCGAAGCCGCCATCGCGGATGTCGAGCGCGGTCCATGGCGCGGCGGCATAGATGTCGCGGTGCTTCAACACGAACACCACCCGCGCGCAGACAAAGCCGGCAATGATCATTTTCCACACCAGCGGGCCGGCATCCACGCCGCGCCGGCGGTAGAACCAGCCCGCCACGCCGGTCGCCAGCAGGATGGCCAGCAATACCAGCAGCACGTGGGTGGAGAAAGCCTGCGGGCCCAGCGCGAGCGTGCCCAGGTCCGCGCTCATGCCCGTGCTCATGCCGCGGCCCCCTGGCTGGCTTTCTTCCTGAACTGGGCTGCCTTGTGGCGGTTGCCGCACAGCGCCATGCTGCACCAGCGGCGCTTGTGCGCCTTGGTGCGGTCGTAGAACCACAGCACGCAGTCCGGGTGCTCGCATTGCCGGACCAGGGCGAAATCGCCGTCCGCCAGCAGTTGCGCCACCGCCTCGGCCACGGGGCCCAGCAGGGCCGCGATGGCGTCACCGCGGGGCACGCGGCCCAGCACCAGCCGGCCATCGGCGTCCTGCCCCAGGTGCGGCGCGCTGAGATAGGCGTGCAGGTAGGCGTTCAAGCCGCGGGCGTCGGCCGGCTTGCCTTCCTTGTGCCGGCCGACCAGTTCGCGCGCCAGCGCGCGCAACGCGCGTGCCTGCGCCAGCAGCGCGGCCGGATCGACCTCGGTGCCCGGTGCCGGAACGATGGCCTGCCGCGCCAGCCAGCGCAGCACGTCGTCGCCCGTGTGCCAGAACTCGACGGCTGCGCCATCGACGCGGGCTTCGGTATTGAGCAGGTCCAGTGCCAGGTGATCGGCCAGCAGCGGCGGCCCGGCCGGATCGACGGTGCGGCCGGTGTCGGCATTCGTCATCGAGTAACCTCTTAAAATTCGTTTGACAGGTTATCAGAAGCGGAGCACACTCCGCTTCACGTAACCGAATAAATGAAATTATACAGGTTATCCAACCCACCCGGCCCTGCCCGACAAGGAGAAATCATGAATGCCCCGACCGCCAATGACGAAGTCACTACCGTGCCAGGCGCCACGCAAGTCCACTACCGCACCATGGAAGTCGACGGTGTCGACCTGTTCTACCGCGAGGCCGGCGCGCCGGATGCCCCGGGCGTGCTGCTGCTGCACGGCTTCGGCGCTTCCTCGTACATGTTCCGCGCACTGGTCCCGCAACTGGCCGGCCGCTACCACGTGATCGCGCCGGACCTGCCGGGCTTTGGGCAGACCAGCGTGCCAGCGGGATTTGCCTGGACATTCGACAACCTGGCCGCGGTGATCGACGCGTTCACCCGCGCCATGGGACTGGAGCGCTATGCCATGTACGTGTTCGACTACGGCGCCCCGGTCGGCTGGCGCCTGGCCGTGAACAACCCGGAACGGATCACCGCGATCGTGAGCCAGAACGGCAATGGCTATGAGGAGGGACTGAGCGAGGGCTGGGCGCCCATGCGCCGGGCCTGGGCCGAGCCGACGCCGGCCAACCGCGAAGCCCTGCGCGCTTTCAACACGCTGGACCTGCTGCGCTGGCAGTACGTGGAGGGAGTGAAGGATGTGTCGCTGGTCGCGCCGGAAACCTGGCAACTGGCCCACGCGGCGATCGAACGCATCGGGGTCGACGCGCAGATGGACTTGCTGGTCGACTATGGCAGCAACATCGCGCACTACCCGCAGCTGCACGCTTTCCTGCGGCGCTACCAGCCGCCCACGCTGGCGATCTGGGGCAGGAACGATCCGTTCTTCCTGCCGGCCGGCGCCGAAGCATTCCGGCGCGATAACGATAAAGCCGAGGTGCGCTTCGTCGATTCGGGCCACTTCGCCATCGAGACGCATGGCGCGGAGATCGGCGCGGCCATGCTGGAGTTCCTCGACCGCAGTATCGCGCGCTGAGCTGCGGGGCGGTTCCGGTCAGTGCGCCAGGAGCAGGTCGCGCTGCGCGGCTCCCCTAGGGCGCGCAGCGGGAATCTCGCGCAGCTGGAAGCTGCCGACCGCCTGCGACAGGCCGTTCGCCTGCTGGCGCAGGCTTTCGGCGGCCGCCGCGGCCTGTTCGACGAGGGCCGCGTTCTGCTGGGTGATATCGTCCATCATCGTGACGGCGCGGCTGATTTCCTGGATGCCGGTGCTCTGCTCGGCGCTGGCGCTGGTGATGCCGGCCATGATGCTTTCCAGCTGGCGCACCGCGTCCACTACCTGCCCCATCGTCTTGCCCGCCTCGTCGACCATGCGCGCGCCCTGCTCCACCGTGCCCGCCGAATCGCCGATCAGTTCCTTGATCTCGCGCGCCGCCGCGGCGCTGCGCTGCGCCAGGTTGCGCACTTCGGAGGCCACCACGGCGAAGCCGCGGCCCTGCTCGCCCGCGCGGGCCGCTTCCACCGCCGCATTCAGCGCCAGGATATTGGTCTGGAAGGCGATGCCGTCGATCACGCTGGTGATGTTGCCGATGCGCGTGGAGCTTTCGCGGATCGCGCCCATCGTGCCGACCACCTTCGACACCACCTCGCCACCCTGTGCGGCGATGGCCGAGGCGTTGGCGGCCAGCCGGTTCGCCTCGCCCGCGTCGTTGGCGTTGCGCTGCACCGCGTGGGTCAGCGATTCCATCGAGCTGGCGGTTTCCTGCAGCGAGCTGGCCTGCGATTCGGTACGGGCCGACAGGTCGGCATTGCCGCGTGCGATCTCGTCGGTGGCAACCGCCATTTCATCGGTGCTGGCGTGGATCTGGCCGATCATGCCGGCCAGGTTGCCGTTGATGGTGGCGATGGCGCGCATCAGGATGCCCACTTCATCGTCGTGTACGACGCGGATGTCCTCGGTCAGGTCGCCCTGGGCGATGCGCGCGGCGGTGGCCGTGGCGCTGGCCAGGTTGCGTGCGATATAGCGGTACACCAGCAGCAGGCACAGCACGGTGCCGCCCACCGACAGGGCCAGCAGCACCACCGCCATGGCGAAAGCGGTGCGCGTTTCGCCTTCCGCCTGGGCCACCGATGCTGACGTGCGGGCATCGAGCATGGCCAGGAATTCGTTCAGGGGCTGCATGATGCGCGCCTTGTTCTGGTGGTACGCGGTGTCGTGCATGATGCGGCGCGCCATCTCCATGTCCGGCTCGCCCTCGCGCGTGAAACCGCCCTTGCCATCGTCGAAGCGGCCCTTCACGGCATTCATCGCGATCACTTCGGTCTTGACCAGCCCATCGGAATTGGCCTGGGCTTGCCGCAGCTTGGCGAATTCCTGCTCGGTGAAGCCGGCCTGCTTCATCAGGTCCTGCAGCGAGACGGTCTGCCCGGAAGACGGCGGCACCGGCAGGCCGCCGGCCACGAAGTCCCAGTAGATGCGCTCGTAGTTTTCCGGCCGCGGCTTGCTGCCGTTGCGGATGTCGAGGATCTCCATGTACTGCCGCTCGTACGACGCGTCGCCGGACACCACGTAGGTGCGCGCCAGGCGCGTCAGGTCGTCGGAGCTTTGCCGCAGTTCGTCGGCCAGCAGGTAGGACTGGTAGCGGGCCTGGCTGGCCGCCGTGGCCGAGGCCTGCTTGTCGGAAACGCGCAGCAGCGCCCACAGCGTCGCAGCCGCCAGCAACAGGGTCAGAAGGAAGGTTGCGATGAAGGCTTGCTTGATGGATAAGTGGCGCATGACAGGCTCGCTAGTATAGGAAGTGACGCAAGGCAACAGTACCGTTACTTGCAAAAGCGTGTCCAGCAATTGGTGAGAATTCGCGTATTTTTACTCCCGTTTGTCGGCTGCATCTCACACAGTTGGCAAGCGGGCATGGCGAATATGCACACTTGGTTGTGTGTCTAACAAACAAGGCATGCGGCTGGCGGTAGGCTTGTGTTTTCTGGCGTACAAAGCGGATTCCGGCCGCGGCGGCGCCGCTCAACCAGGTGGCGACTGACATGAAAAAAAACTCCAGGGCCGTCAAGATCGGCGGCGCCATTCTCGCGGCAATCGTGGGATTGCTGATCCTGTTCGCCTTGTTCGACTGGAACATGCTCAAGCCCTACATCAACCGCAAGGTGTCCGAGACCACGGGGCGCGAATTCGCCATCCAGGGCAACCTGGACGTGAAATTCCATCGCGGCCTCGACAGCGAAACGGGCTGGCGCCGCTATGTGCCGCGGCCGTATGTGAGCGCCGAGGATATCCGCATGAGCAACCCGGCGTGGAGCACGGTGGGCAGGCAGATGGCCAGCGCAAAAAAGGTGGACATGGGCTTCCGCATCCTGCCGCTGCTGGGCAAGGAATTCGTCATCACCGACCTGCGCCTGGCCGAGCCGAACGTGGCGCTGCAGCGCCGCAAGGATGGCAGCAATTCCTGGACGCTGAAGGATAACGGGCCGTCCGAGTGGGAAGTCGACATCCAGCGCCTGGCCTTCGCCAGCGGCACGCTGCGCTACCTGGATGAAGCGATCGGCCTCGACCTGAACGCGCAAGCGAAATCCATCAACGGGAATACCACGCCCGCCGCGCCTGGGGCCCAGCCGTATGGCCTGGCCTTCACGCTGGGCGGCCGCTACAACAAGGCGCCGGTGACCGGCGGCGGCAAGGCCGGCGCGGTGCTGACGCTGACGGGTTCGGACATCACCTTCCCGGTCGAGGCGAACGCCGACCTCGGCGGCAACCGGATTTCCGTGAAAGGCACGCTGAGCGATCCGAAATCGCTGTCCGGCATGGACCTGCAACTGAAGCTGGCCGGCCCCAGCATGGCCGACCTGTATCCGCTGACCGGCGTGCTGCTGCCGTCGACCCCACCCTATGAAACCCACGGCCGGCTGCTGGGCGAGAAGAACGACGCCAATGCGTGGACCTTCACGTACCAGAAGTTTTCCGGCAAGGTGGGCGCCAGCGATATCGCCGGCACGCTGGCCTATTCGCAGCGCAAGCCGCGCCCGCTGCTGCGCGGCGAGCTGACGTCGCAGCAACTGCGGCTGGCGGACCTGGGCCCATCGGTGGGCGCCGACACCGGCGCCGGCACGAAACAGGCCGGCAAGGTGAAGGCGCCGCCGGCCGGCAAGGCCCTGCCCGTCAACGAATTCAATACCGCGAAATGGGGCGCGCTCGACGCGGACGTGAAATTCACCGGCAAGCGCATCGTGCGCACCAACGACATCCCGCTGGAAAACCTCGTCGCCGACCTGCACATGAAGGACAAGGTCCTGAAGCTCACCCCGCTCAGTTTCGGCATGGCGGGCGGCAAGGTCACGTCCAACATCTCGCTCGACGGGCGCGACAAGGCCATCGATGCGCAGGCCCGCGTGGCGGCGCGGCACCTGAAGATCAACCGGCTGTTCCCGAAACTGGAATCCATGCGCGGCAGCTTCGGCGAGATCAATGGCGACGCCGCGCTGGCCGGCAGGGGCAACACGGTCGCCTCGATGCTGGCGACCTCGAACGGCGAACTGAACGCCGTGGTGACGGAAGGCTCGGTCAGCCAGTTCATCCTGGAACTGGCCGGCCTGAACGTGGCCAATGCGGTGTTCGTGAAGGTGTTCGGCGACAAGCAGATCAACATGAATTGCCTGGCCGCCGAGGCGGCGGTGCGCAATGGCCGCGCCAACGTGCAGCGCTTCGTGCTCGACACGGATGAAGCGGTGGTCGACGTGAGCGGCTACGTGGACCTGGCCCAGGAACAGCTGAACCTGGACGTGCGCCCGAAAACCAAGGGCACCCGCATCTTCTCGCTGCGCACGCCGCTGTATGCGAAAGGCACGTTCGCCGATCCGGACGTGGGGCCGTACAAGGGCCCGCTGGCGCTGAAGGCCGGCGCGGCCATCGCGCTGGGCGCCGTATCGCCGCTGGCGGCCGTGCTGCCGCTGGTGAACGTGTCGAAGGTGCCGGACACGAACTGCAAGGCGGCGATCGCCGAGGCGGAGAAAGCCCCGCAGGTGCGCGAGCTGCCGAAATCGGTCGGGAAGAAATAACGTGCCGGACAGCGGCCGCGTGCCTGGTGTCGGACACCGGTTCTCGGGTTTGGTGTCGGACACCAATGCGGTTAAGTCAAGCATTTTTCGGCGCGTCGACAGCGCTTGCATTCACCCCAACGGCGAAGGGCTGGGGTCAGACCCGGCGGGTCTGACCCCGGAATTTGCTTCTGGGGTGGACTCGCGCCGCCACCGCCCTTTCCCGCTGCGCCGGGCACATGATAGAGTCGCCATTTCCGCCAGCGCCGGTGCCTTCATGACCAACCCCCACCAGTACGACAGCGACGCCATCGACGCGGTCTACCGCGCCATCCGCGAACGCCGCGACATGCGCCATTTCCTTCCCGATCCGATCGACCCGGAGCAGCTGGCGCGCTTCATCGCCGCCGCGCACAGCGCACCGAGCGTGGGCTACATGCAGCCATGGCGCTTCCTGCGCATCACCGATGCCGCGTTGCGGCGCCAGCTGCACGCCCACGTGGACGCCGAGCGCGTGCTCACCGCCGAGGCACTGGGCGAGCGCTCCGGGGAATTCATGCGCCTCAAGGTGGAAGGCATCCTGGCGTGCGGAGAATTGCTCGTGGTGGGACTCGTGGAAGGCCGCGAAAAATTCGTGTTCGGCCGGCGCACCATGCCGGACATGGACCTGGCGTCAGCGTCCTGCGCGATCCAGAACTTCTGGCTCGCCGCGCGCGCCGAGGGCATCGGCGTCGGCTGGGTATCGCTGTTCGATCCTGAGCAGGTGCGCGCGCTGTGCGGGATGCCCGACGGCAGCCGCCCCATCGCGCTGCTGTGCGTGGGCCATGTCGACGAGTTCTATCCGGAACCGATGCTGCAGGCCGAGCGTTGGGACAGCCGCCGCGACCTGGGCGAGATCCTGTACGAGAATGCCTGGGGCGTGACGGCAAAGCCTCCCGCGGCCTGATCAGTCTTCGCCGGCCTGGTGGAACACCAGGTCGTCGACGCGCCGCCCGTTGCACAGGTGCTCGCCGATGATGCGGTCCATGTTCTCCGGCGTGACGTTGTAGTACCACGTGCCGTCCGGCTGCACGCACACGATCGGGCCGCCCTTGCAGGCGGCGAAGCAGCCCACGCGGCTGCGCTTGACGCGCAGCTCGCCGGTGGTGAGACCGGCTTCCTTCAGCATGTCGCCCAGGCTGTCGAACAGCGCCTGCGACGCGCCGTCCGCGCTGCAGCGCGGGCCCGTGCACACCAGCAGGTGGCGCCGGTAGCTGCCGATCTTCGGTTTTACCACTTCACCGGCATCGCTCATGGTTCACTCCTGGCAGGCATGGTATCAAATCGAAGTCGGCAGCCTGGCCACTTCGCGCTCGCCGACGATGGTGAAATCATCCAGCGCGATGGCGACTTGCCAGAGACGATGACGAAAGAGCGATCGGTTCTGGAAGCGGAGACGGTCATGGCGGGCACGCGGGCTGGAGGAAAACCAGCCGAAGCATAGCGGACATGAACGGGTTCACACAAGCGCAGGCGGCAGCCGCCGGAATCTATTTGGAAATGCGCAGGATCGCCGAGGCCAGCTTCGAGAAGCACGGCGTCAGGTCGGCATCCGTGGCCGCGTAGCAGTACATGCCGACCGGCTTGCTGGCGTCGTAGCAGCGCGATGGGCCGTCGGCCACGTTGGCCATGCATTTCAGGATGGATTCGCCGGTTTCGTTGTCGGCGTTCTTTTCCTTCAGCGAGGAGCCCATGCCCAGCGTGAAGACGAAGATGCCGTCCTTGCGCGCCCTGGCGGCCATGGCTTCGGCAAGGTTGCGCGCGGCGCGGCTGACGTTCTGCTTGTACATCGACTCGGAGCCGATATCCTCGGTCACCGGGCGCGGCAGCGTCGCCGTCGGCGTGGACACGATCGGGAATTCGGTTGCCGCGGGATCGACCGCGTTATAGAACTTCGGCAGCTTCTTCATCGTCTTCCACGCTTCGCTTTCCACCTTGCAGGCGGTGCTGACGAACTCGTACTCGGTGTCCAGCCTGAGCAAGCCCTGCCCGACCGCATCGAGCGCGCCGGGCCTGGCGCAGGCGCCGAACGGCAGGTTGACACCGAACGACGTGGGCGCGCCGTCGGAGAAGAAGACGATCACGCGCAGGCTGGAGCGGCTCAGGGTCGGGATCGCGTTGAGCTCGTCGCGCGCCCGCCGCATCCCTTCGAACGACGAGGTGCCGCCCGAGAATGCGTAGCCCGAAATCGACGACAGCATCGCATCGCGCTTGAAACCCCGGCCGGAGGTGGCGATCGGCTGGTCCACTTCCACGCCCGACGCGAAGTGCAGCAGCGCGACCCGGTCCTGCGTGACATTGAACTTGTTCAGGAAGCTTTTGGCCGACGTCCTGACCGTCGCGGCCGAAGGCTGCAGCGATCCCGAGGTATCGACCACGAACGCCATGTCCAGGTCCTTGCGCACCGTCTGCGCGGCGGCGGTCGGCATCAGCGACGTGGTATCCAGCGCCTGCATCAGCGACACGGCCATCGGCGCCTGGGCCTTCACGTCGATGGTGACCGTGCCGGCATTGAACGTCACCGTGGTGCCCAGCAGGGCCGGTTTCGACATCAGGTAGCTGGCGGGCATGTTCGCCGCGAAGAACTGCCTTGCCGCGGCCTGCGCGCTGGCCGTCTGTTCCGTCTGGTTATTCCCGGACGTCACGGCGCGCGCCGCGGCCAGCGCCGCCGAGTCCACCGCGGCGTTGAGCCTTGCCTTGACGAGGTAAGCCATGCCGGCGTCGACCACGAGGCCCGTCACGGCAAGCAGCACGAGCATCGACAGCGCGACCATGATGGCAACGGCGCCGCGTTGCCGGTTGAGGAATGGAGTCATCAGAAGATCGTCATCGAGTACAGGTCCGGCCCGAAGGCGGACACGTTGAATTTGTCGGCCACCAGCATGTCGAAGTCGTAGAACGTCTCCACCACGTGCACGACCTCGCCATCGGCCAGCTTGCCGCTCATGATCGTGGTGGCCGGGCGGGTCTTGCTGCTGATGCTGGTGCACGCGGCCGCGTTCCACGCGGTGCAGCCATACACCTTGCTGGCCGGTTCGTACTTGCTGAAGCGGTAGCCCAGCCCGCGCGCCGCGTCGTCCCAGCGGTACTGGTCGAGCACCACGCTGCGCGACACGCCGCCGCTGGTCACGCCCATCACCCGGGTGATGTAGACCATGCCGCGCTTGTTGACGTCCAGCGGCGGGGCACTGGCCATCAGCAAGTAGATGATGTCCTGGCTGCCCGTTTCCAGCGGCGTGTTGCCGCGGGCGACCATGTTGGCGCCCTCCCGGCCGATATTGACCATGATGATGTTGGCCTGCAACGCACGGCCGGCGTCGATCATGCCGAACAACAGCATCAGCAGGATCGGCAGGATCAGGGCGAATTCGACGGCGGCGATGCCGCGCTGGCGGGTGGCGTACCGCATGGGCCGGGTCATTGGAAGAACTCGTTGCGCATGGTCGCCGCCACGGCGAACTTGTATTTGCCGTCGGTGAAGGCGCGGGACACGAACGGCGTCGTCACGGTCCACGAACAATCGATCTTCAGCACGATGATGCTGCCGGCGCCGCCGAACATCGCATTGCCGTAGGCGGCCGGCTTGTACGACGTGCCATTGACGGAGATGACGGGCGCCAGCCTGTCGTACATGCCGAAGGAATTGTCGCGGATCTTCTGGATCACCGCCGCGTGGCGCTGCTGGCTGGCCTTGTTCGGGTCGAGGTCGGCCTGCCCCGTGATCGCATAGCGAGCGCCCTCGCGCACCGCGTACTGCATCGTCAGCGTGACGAAAAACATCATGCCGAACTCGACCAATGCCAGCAAGACAAGAAGGAAGACCGGCATGACGATCGCCATTTCAACGACTGTGGCGCCAGATTGACGACTTTTGATGGACATGAGGGATTTTGGCGGATCGGAAGCGTTGAATGCAGTAAGCTTGCGATTCTACAATGCAAGTTTACTTCCGATATGGATCGAAAGTAATCAGCAACGCCGCTGTCGGGCCAGAACAACAAAGAGTGAATTAAAAGCATGTACGACCAGACATTGCAGGACCAGGCCTTGCAGGGACAGGCATCGCAGGAACCGCGCCCGCGCGCCGCCGCCCCGGATGCCGAAGCATGGATGGTGTTCGGCATGCGCGTGCTGCTGGCCATCTCCGCACTGCTGACGCTGTATATCGGGCAGGCCGACCTGATCGTGGCGGGCCGCTGGACCTGGCTGTTCTTCCTGGCCTACGTGGTGCACAGCGCGATCCTGCTGGGCGTGGCGCGGGTACGGGCCGGCTTCTGGCACGGCCCCATGATCTACTGGGTCGACATCGCCTGGTATGGCCTGATGGTGTACGCCACGGGCGGCGCGCCCAGCCCGTTCTTTTCGTTCTTCTTCTTCGCCATCCTGGCCGCCTCGTTCCGCCGCGGCTTCGACGACGGCGCCCGGCTGACGCTGGGCGCCGCCTTCCTGTCCACCCTCGCCGTCCTTGCCGTGCAGGGGCTGGCATCGATCCAGCTGCTGCTGCTGCGCGCCACCTTCGTGCTGGCGCTGGGCTACATGATCGCCTATTGGGGCGGCCTGGCCGTCGACCAGCGGCGCCGCCTGTCGCTGCTGCGCGACGTGAGCCGCCTGTCGAATCCCCGCTTCGGCGTGCAGCACACGCTCGATTCGCTGATGGAGAAGATCCTGCGCTTCTACGGCGGCACCACCTGCGTGCTGCTGATGCAGGACGCCACGGGCCGCTGGACGCTGAACACGGTGCACCACCCCAGCGCCGGGCGCGCGGTCAGCCGCAGCACGATGCGAGAAGATGCCGTGCAGCCGCTGCTGGCACTGGGCGATGCCGCCACGGTGCTGTTCCGCGCCGCGCCGGCCCGCGCCGGACAGCTGGCGGCCGGCGAGCGCTGGAGCGACCTGGCGCCGGATGCCTGTGCCGGCATCGCCGACCTGCTCGATACGGCGTTCTTCATCAGTGCCGCGCTGCCCCTGCGCAAGGGCTCCGGGCGCATCTTCGTCACGGCCCCGCACGCGCTGCGCCGCGCCGATGCGACCTTCCTGAACCATATCCTGCAGCAGGCCTTCCCCGTCATCGAAACCATCGACCTGCTGGACCGGCTGGCATCGGAAGCCGCGTTCCGCGAGCGCCAGACCATCGCGCGCGACTTGCACGACAGCACGATCCAGCCGTACATCGGCCTGCGCAACGCGGTCTCCGCGATCCGCAACGGCGCCGGCGACGACAACGCCGTCACGCCCGAACTCGACCACCTGCTGGCGATGTGCACCGAGGTGATCGGCGACATGCGCCAGTTCGCGCACCGCTTCCGCAACGGCCGGCAGGAAGAGCCGGAGCTGCTGATCGCGCTGCGGCGGCACCTGGCCAAGGTGCGCTCGTTCTTCGACGTGGACGTGACCCTCGAGGCGCAGCACGCGCCGCTGATCAGCGACCGCATGGCCGCCGAAGTGTTCCAGGTCGTCAGCGAAGGCATCAGCAATATCTGCAAGCACACCCGCGCGCGCACCGCCCATGTGCACATGGCGACCGAGGACGGCCACCTGGCGATCGATATCGCCAATCCGGCCGATGGCGCCACGCCATGCCAGCCGTTCCTGCCGGTGTCGCTGGCGGAACGGGTCTACGCGCTGGGCGGCCGGCTGGCCGTGGAGCCCGGCGCGGGCCACACCGTGATCCGCGTGCGCATGCCGCTGTGACATCCGAACCAACAAGAATACCGGAGGAACCATGACGATCCGCATCATGCTGGTCGACGACCACAAGACCATGCTGTGGGGCCTGGAACGCCTGATCCAGGCCGAGGCGCCGGCCTTCACGCTGGTGGCCAGCGCCAGCGACGCGGTCGAAGCGGCCGCGCTGTGCGCGCTGCACGCGCCCGACATCGTGCTGCTCGACCTGGACCTGAAGGGCAGCAGTTCGCTCGACATCCTGCCCGCGCTGGTGGCCAATGGCGCGACCCGCGTGGTGATCCTGTCCGCCAACCGCGACCACGCCACGCTGGCCAGTGCCGTCAAGCTGGGCGCGCGCGGGGTGGTCAGCAAGGAGTCGCCCACCGAGGACGTGCTGGCCGCGGTGCGCAAGGTGCATGGCGGCGAGCTGTGGCTCGACCAGCCGCTGATGCAGGCGCTGCTCGGCCAGCTGGTGGCGCCGGCACCGGCCGCCAATCCCGAAGCGCAGCGCATCGCCTCGCTGACCTCGCGCGAACGCGAGGTGATCGGCATGATCGTGCAGGGCAACGGCGCGCTGAACAAGGAGCTGGCCGAGCGAGCCTTCATCTCCGAGCGCACGCTGCGCAATCACCTGACGGCCATCTACGGCAAGCTGAACGTGGCCAACCGCCTCGAGCTGTACATGTACGCCACCCGCCACGGGCTGGGCTGAGGGCGCGCAGCGGCACGGGGCGTAGGACATATGTCCCATGCCGGGGTGTCGCAAGGTCCCATGCAAAAGGGGAGCTTTGACGGATGTGCGGCGGGAAGTGGCCCGGTACGATGCTGTTCATGCGCTGCGCCTGATTCGAGCGGCGCGACGGCAACCGAACTGGAGCGAACGTGCACGACAAGGAAGAATTCCCGGAACAGCACTACGAACGTACCGAGGATTCCACCATGCCCTACGTGGTGCTCTCGGTTCTCGTTGCGGTCGTCGGTCTGATTGCGGTATTGGCCGCCTGGACTGGCGCATAGGCACCGACCAACACTACATCAAAGGACACACCATGCAATTCATCAAGAACTTCATCCAGGAAGAAGACGGCGTCACCGCCATCGAATACGCACTGATCGCCGCTGTCGTGGCCGGCATCATCGCCGCCGCTTTCGGCCTCCTCGAGGACGGCATCAACGGCGTGTTTACGACGATCGCCGACAAGCTGAAGGCCGCCACCGCCTGATTCCGGTGTGCCCGTGAAAAATCCGGAACGGGTCGCCCGTTCCGGATTTTTATTTGTACCGCGCTGTTTCCAGACCATCAGACCGACAATGCTCCCATCCTGGCTCCCGCTCCTGCTGCTGCTCGCCCTGCTCGCCCTCGCCGTCTGGCACGACGTGCGCGCGCGCCGCATTCCGAACGCCCTGGTATTCCCGGGTGCGCTGCTGGGACTGGCGCTGCATGCGCTGCTGCCCGCCGGAGCCGGCCTGTTCGGCACGCCGATGGGCGGCCTGGGCATCGCCTCCGCACTGGGCGGGCTCGCCATTGGCCTGGCCATCCTGCTGCCGATGTACGCGTTCGGCCTGATGGGCGCCGGCGATGCGAAGATGCTGGCGATGGTCGGCACCTTCATGGGTGCCGGCGACATCGCGGCGGTGGGCATCGCCACGCTGCTGGCCGGCGGCGTGCTCGCGCTGGCCGTGGCGGCGCGGCAGGGTATCCTGCGCCGGGTCCTGGACAGTACTTACCAGACCGTGCTGCAGGCCGGCCTGTCGCGGATGACGGATGGCCTGGACCTGCCCGCGCCGAGCGGCCGCCTGCCATATGCCGTGGCGATCGCCACCGGCACCGTGGCGTGCCTGGCGTGGCTGCGCCTCCATGGGGAGCTGCCGCTGTGAGCGCGCTGCCGCCGGCGCCGGCCGAGGCGCGCGCTCCCCGCACGGTGGAGGAAACCGGCCTGCCCTTCCTGTTCCTCGCCGAGCTGGTGGCGAAAGTGCTGCACCAGCGCGGCCAGTTGCGCCTGCCGGAACTGGCCTCGCACCTGAAGCTGGGCGTCGGCGTGATCGATCCGCTGATGCATTTCCTGCGCGCCGAAAAGCTGTGCGAAGTGGCCCGCAACGGCAACAGCGGCACCGATGCCGACATCTCCTACCTGCTGACTGAAGGCGGCCGGCAGCGCGCCGCGGCGGCGCTGGGCCGCAATGCCTATGCCGGCCCGGCACCCGTGACGCTGGCGGCCTACACGACCCAGGTGCAGGCGCAGAGCGTGGCCGGCGTGCAGGTCACGCGTGCCCACATGGCGGCCGCGTTCGACGGCATCGTCGCCAACCAGCGCGTGCTGGCGCAACTGGGTTCGGCCATGAATTCCGGGCGCGCCCTGTTCCTGCACGGGCAGGCCGGCAGCGGCAAGACCTACCTGGCCGAACGCCTGCGCGACCTGCTGACCGGCACCATCGCGGTGCCGTACGCGCTGATGGTGGACGGCGAAACCATCCCGTTCTTCGACAGCGTGCAGCACCTGCCGGCGGCCGACGCCGTGGCCGCCAGCACGGGCATCGACCGCGGCACGGCGCCCGACGCGCGCTGGGTGCGCGGCGTGCGCCGCCCGGCGGCACTGGCCGGCGGCGAACTGACGCTGGACATGCTGGACCTGCGCTTCGATGCGCACACCCGGCTGTACCAGGCGCCGCCGCACCTGAAATCGAACAACGGCATCTTCATCATCGACGACCTGGGCCGCCAGCGCTGCTCGCCGGAAGCGCTGATGAACCGGTGGATCGTGCCGATGGACCGCAACGTCGACTACCTCACGCTGCACACCGGCCACACCTTCCAGGTGCCGTTCGACGTGATCGTGGTGTTCTCGTCGAACTTCGTGCCGCACCGCCTGAGCGATGGCGCCTTCCTGCGCCGGCTGGGCTACAAGATCGAAGTGCCGCCGGCGTCCAGCGACGAATACGCGCTGCTGTTCCGCCAGGCTTGCGCGCAGGCCGGCATCGAGGCCGATGGCGAGCGCTTCGCCGACACCTTCGCCTACCTGCTGGAATGCCACCGGCAACGCGGCGTGCCGCTGCTGGCGTGCTATCCGCGCGACCTGGTGCGGCAGCTGCGCGACCTGGCCCGCTACGAGGACCGCACGCCGGAACTAAGCCGCCACACCGTGGACTGGGCCTGGGACAACTACTTTGCCGCGGGCAGCCAGCAGGGCTGCGCGCTGGAGCTCGAGCGCCGCGACCGCGGCACGCAGGACAACCGATTGGAGAATGACTGATGCGAAATTCCAGACCACTGCTGATCATCGGCGTGGCGCTGTTCCTGGCGCTGGCCGCGGTGCTGGTGGCCGCCAAGTGGATGGGCGAACAGGGCCCGGCCGGCACGCGCGTGGCGGTGGCCGCCGCCGACATCGGCCAGGGTTCCCGGCTCGAAGCGGCCAGCGTGCAGCTGGTGGACTGGCCCTCCGGCTCGGTACCGCCCGGCGCCGTGACCGACCCGAAGCCGCTGGCCGAACGCGTCACCCGCACCGATATCGCCAAGGGCGAACCGGTGCTGGAATCGAAGCTGGCGCCGCCCGGCACCACGGGCGGCCTGTCCGCCGCGGTCGCTACCGGCAAGCGGGCGATGACGGTGCGCGTCAACGACGTGGTGGGCGTGGCCGGCTTCGCGCTGCCCGGCAATGATGTCGACATCCTCGTCAGCATGCAGGGTTCGGCCGGCGACAACGGCAATGCCGAACAGCCGATCTCGAAGATCGTGCTGGAACGCATCCTCGTGCTGGCCGTGGCGCAGGAATCGAATCGCGACGACACCAAGCCGCGCGTGGTCAATGCCGTGACGCTGGAACTGGCGCCGGACCAGGTGGAAAAACTCGACCTGGCGCGCAGCGTCGGTTCGCTGTCGCTGGTGCTGCGCAACCAGGTGGACCCGCAGCCCGCCAACACGGGCGGCGCCACGCGCGAATCCGTGCTCGGCCTGCCGCCGCTGAAGCCGGCCCGCGCCGCCGCCCCGGCCCCCGCGCCGGTGCGCGCCGAGGCACCGCAGCGCGCCGCCGCCCCCGCTCCCGTACGCCGGACCGAAGGTGTACTCGTGATCCGCGGACTCGACGCCGCCCCGCAAGCCATCCAGTAAGAAGCCCGCCATGACACACCTCCCGAACTTCCGCAACAAGACCCTGCTGGCCGGCGCCCTTGCGCTGGCGGCCGGCACCAGCCTGGCCGCGGCGCCGGACTGCATCGACCTCCATGGCCGCGGCGATGCGCAAACCCTGCAACTGGTGCGCGGCAAGTCGACGCTCAAGCGCTTCTGCAAGCCGGCCGCCCAGGTCACCGTGGGCGCGCCGGAGATCGCCAACGTGGTCGTGCCGAACGCCAGCGAAGTGGTGATCGTGGCGCGCAGCGTGGGCACCACGAACCTGATCGTGTCCGGCCGCGACGGCCGTTCCACCGTGTTCGACCTCGTCGTGGGGATCGATACCTCGCCGCTGCGCAGGCAGTTGGATACGCTGTTCCCGGCGGAGAAGGACATCCAGCTTGACAGCACCGGCAATGCGCTGGTGCTCTCCGGCATGGTCAGCGACTCCGCCGTGGCCAGCCAGGTCCTGGCACTGGCCACGGCGTACCAGGAAAGCGCGCAGGCATCCGCGGCCGGCGCACGCGCCGGCTCGGGCACTCCGCCCGCCAGCGGCGTGAGCGCGGCCGCCAGCGCGGCACCCGCCGCGGCGCCCGCCGGCAATGCCGCCAAGGTGCTGAACATGCTGCAGGTGGCGGCACCGCAGCAGGTGCTGCTGGAAGTGAAGATCGCCGAAGTGTCGAAGTCGCTGGTCGACCAGCTGGGCGCCAACCTGGGCTTCACCAAGACCAACGGCAACTGGACCTACGGCATCGCCTCCAGCCTGCTGGCGGAAACCGGCAACGTGCTGGGGGCCGTGAAGAGCGCCACCACGCAGCTGGTGATCGACGGCCAGAAGCGCGACGGCCTGGTGAAGATCCTGGCCGAACCCACCGTGATGGCGATCAGCGGACAGGAAGCCAGCTTCCTCGCCGGCGGCAAGATCTTCATCCCCGTCGCGCAGGCTAACGGGATCGGCGGCAGCACCATCACGCTGGAAGAAAAGGAATACGGCGTGGCCGTCAAGTTCACGCCGACCGTGCTGGCGGGCGGGCGCATCAACCTGCGCGTGGCACCCGAAGTGTCGGAGCTCAACCGCGAAGGCATCGGCATCAGCAGCGGCACCACGAACGCCACGGCGATCCTGCCCGCGTTCACCACGCGGCGCGCCAGCACCACCGTGCAGCTGCAGGATGGCCAGAGCTTCGCGATCGGTGGCCTGATCCGCAACAACGTGACCAGCAACATCAAGCGTTTCCCGTTCCTGGGCGAGGTTCCCGTGCTGGGCACGCTGTTCCGCAGCAGCGATTTCCAGAACGACCGCACCGAACTGGTGTTCATCGTCACGCCGCACCTGGCCAAGCCGCTGCCGGCGGCGCCACGCCTGCCGACGGACGACTACGTGCAGCCCAGCCGCGCGCAGTTCCTGATCGGCGGCCAGCACGAAGGCAAGGCAGGTCCCACTCCGAAAGAGCAGCCATGAACCACTTACCGAATCACCTCCGTCTCACCGCCGTGACGGTAACCATTGTCGCCATGCTGGGCGGCTGCGCCGCCCGGGATACGTCGGCCAACGGCGGCAGCGTGCGCGCCATCATGGCCAGCCAGGTCGTGCCGCCCCAGCCGCGCCCTGCCAGCGGCACCGATGCCGGTACCGCCGTGGCGGGCTACGCCAACTACGTGCGTTCCTACGTGACGCCGACGCCGCAGGGCGACAGCGCCATGGTCGGTTCCGGCATCGGCAACAAGTAAGGAGACCCCATGAAGATCGCAGTCCTGTCGCGCGACGACCGCCACCTGATCGAGGTGGCCCGCCAGTTGCGCAACCGCCCCGGCGCCGATGAAGTGGACATGATCGCCGGCACGCCGGCGCGCCTGACCACGCTGGCCGACGATGCCGTGCCCGACGTGCTGGTGGTGGACCAGCCGCGCGCCGAGGAAGGCGAGCTGGACCAGCTCGAACGCCTCGGCCACCTGTTCCCGCGCATGGCCTTCGTCGTGCTCTCGGGCGACCTGTCGCAGGATTTCCTGCTGCGCGCCATGCGCGCCGGCGTGCGCGAAGTGCTGCCGGCCAGCCCGGCCGCCGCGGCGCTCGAGCAGGCGCTCGACCGCGTCGCCGAGAAGCTGGGCACCCAGGGCGGCAGCAACGGCAAGGTGCTGGCCTTCATTTCCTGCAAGGGCGGCAGCGGCTCCACGTTCCTGGCCACCAACCTGGCCTATGCGCTGTCCGCCGGCGGCACCAGGCGCGTGGCGCTGATCGACATGAACCTGCAGTTCGGCGACGCTTCGCTGTTCGTTTCCGACATCAAGCCGCTCGCCACGCTGTCCGACGTGGCCAGCCAGATCCACCGCCTCGATCCCTCGTTCCTGGCATCGAGCATGGTCAGCGTGACGCCGAACTACAGCGTGCTGGCAGCGCCGTCCGACCCGGCGCACGCCAGCGACGTGAAGCCCGAGCACATCGACGCCATCGTCAAGCTGGCGCGCCGTCAGTACGACTTCATCGTGCTCGACGTGGGGCGCAGCCTGGACCCGGTCAGCATCCGCGCGCTCGACCATGCGGACACGATCTTCCCGGTACTGCAGATGACCCTGCCCTACATCCGCGACGGCAAGCGGCTGCTCACCGTGTTCCGCAACCTGGACTACGGCAAGGACAAGATCGAGCTGATCGTCAACCGGCACGACAAGAACAGCGATATCCGCCTGAAGGATCTCGAGGAAGCGTTCGAGACCAGCGTGCTGCGCACCATGCCGAACCATTACGACGCGGCGGCGAAATCGGTCAACCAGGGCGTGCCGATCACGCGCCTGGCGCCGGACAGCCCGCTGTCGGAAGCGCTGGTCGACATGGCCCGCGGCCTGACGGGCGACGCGGCGCCGAAGCAGGCCGCCGGCCTGATGTCGCGCCTGTTCAGCCGGCGCGCCGCCTGAACCGCGCCCCGACCGAACCATGCCCCGGCCAACGACGGAATGACGGAATCACGGATTGACGATTGACGGAAAGAACGCGATGAACATGCCCTCCTCCTCCCTGCGCGAACGCCTCGGCAGCGGCGCACCGCGCCCCACCGCGCAGCGCGGCCCCATCGACAACCGCGCCTATCACCAGCTGAAGAGCCGCATCCACGAAGCCCTGCTCGACCGGATCGACCTGGAAAGCATGCAGCGCCTGACGCCGGACCAGATCCGCCAGGAACTGCGCCTGCTGGTCGAGCGCCTGCTCGAGGAAGAGATGGTGGTCATCAACGATGCCGAGCGCAAGACCCTCACGCGCGACATCCAGAACGAGATGCTGGGCTTCGGCCCGCTGGAACCGCTGCTGGAAGATCCCACCGTGTCCGACATCCTCGTCAACACGCACAAGCAGGTGTACGTGGAGCGGCGCGGCCGCCTGGAACTGACGGACGTGACGTTCACCGACGATGCGCACCTGATGAAGATCATCGACAAGATCGTCTCGCGGGTGGGCCGCCGCATCGACGAGTCGAGCCCGATGGTCGACGCGCGCCTGCCGGACGGTTCGCGCGTCAACGCCATCATCCCGCCGCTGGCGATCGACGGCCCCGTGATGTCGATCCGGCGCTTCTCGGCCGACCCGCTGCGCCTGGCCGACCTGGTGTCGTACGGCAGCGTGACGGCCGACATGGCCGAAGTGTTGCAGGGGCTGGGCAAGGCCAAGGTGAACATCCTGATCTCGGGCGGCACGGGCAGCGGCAAGACCACGATGCTGAACGTGATCTCCGGCTTCATCAACCAGACCGAACGCATCGTGACGGTGGAAGACGCCGCCGAACTGCAGCTGCAGCAGCCGCACGTGGTGCGCCTGGAAACCCGCCCGCCGAACATCGAGGGCAAGGGCGAAGTCACGCAGCGCGCGCTGGTGCGCAACGCGCTGCGGATGCGGCCCGACCGCATCATCCTGGGCGAGGTACGCGGCGCCGAAGCGCTGGACATGCTGGGCGCGATGAACACCGGCCACGAAGGCTCGATGGCGACGATCCACGCCAACACGCCGCGTGATGCGCTGACGCGCCTGGAAAACATGGTCAGCATGGCGGCTGCCACGCTGCCGCCGCGGGCGATGCGCCAGCAGATCAGTTCCGCCGTCGGCGTGGTGGTGCAGGTGTCGCGGCTGACCGACGGCAAGCGCAAGGTGCTGTCGATCTCCGAGGTGACGGGGATGGAAGGCGACGTCATCACGATGCAGGAGATCTTCTCGTTCAAGCAGACCGGCGTGGCCGACGACGGCACCGTGCAGGGCCACTTCAGCGCCAGCGGCGTGCGGCCCCGCTTCGCCGAACGGCTGCGCACCTTCGGCGTCGCGCTGTCGCCGGGCGTGTTCGAGCCGCGCATGGAGCCGGCGCGATGAACACGACGTTCGCGCTGTTCGTGGTGCTGCTGTTCGCCGCCGTGATGCTGCTGGTATGGGGTGTCTACACGGGCTGGGCGGCGCACCGCGATCCGGAAGCGGAGCGCGTGGCGCGCCGCCTGCGCGGCATCATCGGCGGTGAAACGCGGCAGTCGGAAGTCACCATAGTCAAGGAACGCCGGCTCAGCGAAAGCGCCGACATAGATGCCCTGCTGCGCCACCTGCCCGGCGTTCGCCGGCTCGACCGCATGCTGATGCAGGCCGGCGTGCGCTACCTGGCGGCCCGCCTGCTGGCGTTGTGCGCCGCGGGATTCACGGCCGGCCTGCTGCTGGCCGCCTGGCTGGCATTGCCGGCCCTGGCGTGGCCGCTCGCCGGCGCGGCCGCGGCAAGCCTGCCGCTGCTCTACCTCTCGCGCGCGCGCGACCGCCGCCTGGTGCGTTTCGAGCACCAGCTGCCCGACGCACTGGACATGATGGGCCGCGCGATGCGCGCCGGCCACGCCTTCCCCACCGCGCTCAAGCTGGTCGGCGACGAGATGGCCGCTCCGCTCGGCGAGGAATTCAAGGCCGCCTTCGACGAAGTCAACTTCGGCATCGGCATGGGCGATGCGCTGAACAACCTGGCCCAGCGCGTGCCCAGCATGGACCTGCAATACTTCGTCGTCGCCGTGCTGATCCAGCGCGAGACGGGCGGCAACCTGACCGAACTGCTGTCCTCGATCAGCGCCATCATCCGCGACCGCCACCGCCTGCTGGGCCAGGTGCAGGTGCTGTCGGCCGAAGGCCGCATGTCGGCCTGGATCCTGTGCCTGCTGCCGTTCGGCGCCGGCGCCATGATGTATGCGGCGAATCCGGAATCGATGGGGGTGCTGGCCACCGACCCGGGCGGCCGCAAGCTGGTAGGCATCGCCGCGGCCATGATGGTCACCGGTGTACTGGCCATCCGCAAGATCATCCGCATCCGCATCTGACCGGCCCGCACAAACCATGAACCACGTACAGATCCTCATCCTGGCCGCCGTCTTCGTGCTGATCTTCGGCGCCGCGGCGCTGGCGATGCTCGTGCTGACGCGCGATCCGGTGAAACACCGCCTGTCCACCCTCGACGAGCGCGACACCCTGGCCGCGCCGCCGGCCCGGGACTGGCTGCAACGCCTGTCGCGCCTGGCCGAGCCGCTGGCCAGGCTGTCGGTGCCGGCCGAAGGGTGGGAAAACTCCCCCGTGCGCCTGCGCTTCATCAACGCCGGCTGGCGCGCACCGTCGACGCCAGGCCTGTTCCATGCAGGGAAGACGGCGCTGACGATCGGCCTGCCGCTGGCGACATGGCTGCTGTTGGGCAGCGATCCGCAGCGCGCCGGCAGCACCACGTTCCTGTACCTGGCGATCGCCGCCGCCTGCGGCTACTATGCGCCGGACCTCGTGCTGAAACGGCGCATCGCCCATCGCCAGCGCGAGATCTTCGAGTCGTTTCCCGACGCGCTCGACCTGATGACGGTGTGCGTGGAGGCGGGCCTGGCGATGGACGCCGCGCTGGCCCGCGTGGGCGCGGAGATCGGCCTGAAAAGCGCCGTGCTGTCGGAAGAACTGCAACTGGTCACGCTGGAACTGCGCGCCGGCAGCGCCAAGGACAAGGCCTTGCGCAACCTGGCGCTGCGCACCGGCGTGGAAGACGTGGACGCGCTGGTGAAGATGCTGATCCAGGCCGACCGCTTCGGCACCAGCATCGGCGTGGCGCTGCGCATCCAGTCGGAGCAGCTGCGCACCCGGCGCCGCCAGCTGGTGGAAGAGCGCGCCGCGAAGATCGCCACGAAGCTGCTGTTCCCGCTGATCTTCTTCATCTTCCCCAGTCTGCTGGTGGTGCTGCTGGGGCCATCGATGATCCAGATCATGAAGGCGATCGCGCCGATGTCCGGAGGGGCGCAGTAGCGAGCCGGCGGAGGCGCGTTCAGCCATTTGTTGCCTACCCTGTTTCGGTCAATCCCCGATCAAGCCTTCGGCGCCAGCGGAACGCTGAACGATACCACGCAGCCCTGCCCGGGGCCGCCGCCGATCCGCAGCGTGCCGCCGAGGCGGGCGATCCGCTCGCGCATGCCGACCAGCCCCCAGTGCCCTGCCCGGCCGGCCTGCGCCACCCCGGCTTCGATACCGCAGCCATCGTCGGCGACCGACGCTTCCACGCCCGCCGCCGTGGCATGCAGCGACACGGCGATGCGCGCCGCGCCCGAATGCCGGGCGCTGTTGACGATGGCTTCGTGCAGCACGTAGAACAGTTCGTCGGCAGCGGCGGCATCGAGCAGCTCCGGGCAGCCGGTGACCGCCAGTTCCACCCGGCCCCGCACCGCCGGATCGAGCCCTTCGATGGCATGGGCCAGGCGCGCGACCAGGGGCGCCTGCGCCGCTTCCCGCCGCAAGTTCATGACTTCGTCGCGGGTATCCTCGATCACGAGGTCGGCCCGCGCCAGCGCGTCGCCCAACGTTTTTTCCTCCGGGCTGCCCTTCGGCATCCGCGCCAGCACGGCGTGGCAATTGAGGATCAGCGCCTGGACACCCTGCAGCAGGTTGTCGTGCAGGTTGCGGGCGATGCGTTCGCGCTCTTCGATCCGCGCGGCGGTCTTCTCGGCGGCACGGCGCGCAGCCGCGGCGATGCGCCAGCGGTACAGTGCGAACAGCAGCGAGACCAGCGCGATGGCGGCCGCGGCGCGAAACCACACGGTCTGCCAGACCGTCGGCGCGATACGGAAATCCAGCGTGGCACCGGACTCGTTCCATACGCCATCCTCGTTGGCCGCGGCCACCTGGAAGCGGTAATCGCCCGGTCCCAGGTTGGTGTAGCGGGCCGCGCGCCCGGACTGCGGCTCCTGCCACTCCTGGTCGACGCCGGCCAGGCGGTAGCGGAAGCGCACCCGTTCCGGGATCGACAGCGCGGTGGCCGTGTAGTCGATCTCCACGGCCGTCGTACCGGGTGCCAGCGTCATTCCCTGCGAGGCGTTCCAGCTGCCGCCGCGGGTTCGAACCGATTGCACCAGCACGGTCGGTGGGCGGGCGTTGCGGCGGATCGCGGCTGGATCGATCCGGCCCACCTGCGACCCCGTGGCGTAGTAGACCTTGCCATCCGTGGCGATGGCCAGCGAAGGCAGCGGCCGGATCTGAGCGACCTGGCCGCGCATGCCATCCTCGAAGTTGAACGCTTCCCACGGCAGGCGGTGCGCCGGGTCGGCCCGGAAGCGGAGCAGCTCAGCGGCAGCGATGTGTAGCAGCCCGTCCGGTCCGTGCAGCCACAGGTCGCCGCGCCGGTCGACGCCCATGCCTGATATGCCGAGGAAAGCCGGAGCGCGTTCCGGGACCAGCGGGTACGCCACGCCGTCCCGCAGCAGGACAACGCCACGGTCGCCGCCCACCAGCAGCGCGCCGTCGTGCTCCAGCAGGCTGAGGATGTTGCCGACCGGGCTGGCCAGGCCGGGGGCGACGAGACGGACGCCCGCATCCGTCAATTCGCCCAGCCGGCCGTTGGTGAAGCCGAGCCAGGTGCGCCCTGAAGCGCCGGTCAGCATGCAGATGGGCGTTTCGTCGCCACCGGCCAGCACACTTTGCAGCCTGGTCCACGTGCCGTTCGAGAACTGGAACAGGCCATGCCGGACGATGGACACCCACGTCTTGCCGGTGCGGTCGACGGTGATGGCCTGCACGTCGAAGTCCTTGCCGACATGGGCAGGCAGCGGCCATGCCGCCGTTCCGGCCGGCGTCATGTGGAACAGGCCGGCGGTACCGCCAAGCCATACGCTGCCGGCATGTTCACGGTACATGGCGGTGATGCCCGCCGGGCCAGGCAGCGGCTGCATCGCACCGGCGGCGCTGCGCCACACGCGGCCTTCCGCGCCGCTGGCGACGAGCATGTCGTCGCCGAGGCCCCGGCCGGCCAGGAATGCCAGCTCGGTGGCGGGCAGCGGCAGTTCCGTCAAGCGCCGCACGCGGTAGCGCTCGACACCGTCGAGGGTGCTGACCCACAGGTTGTTCTCCCGGTCGACCAGCGTGCGCGACACCATCCGGCCGGGCAGGCCGCCGCCCTCGAACGCCTGGGCCGCGCGCAGCACGCCGTCGGTCCCGCTGCGCAGCACGGTGGTTCCCTGCTTGAGCCAGGCCCACACGGTGGCGTCCGGCCCGGCGAACAGCGTCAGGTCGCGGTTGTAACCGACGGCATTCGGCCACACCTGCGGCGCGCCGGTGGCGGCGAAGCGGGTGAGCTGGCCGGCGCCCGTGTAGGCCACCAGCTTGCCCCCGATGATGGCCGGGAAGGCATTCTGGGGCAGCGGCGCCACTTGCCGAAACCTTGCCGCGCCCTTCTCCATCGCGTACAGCATCGAATTCGACACCGCCCACAGCGTGCCCTCGCCATCGAACGCCGCCCACAGGATGTAGCTCCGCGCGGCGGAAAGGCCGGCCATGCCGGTCCATTTCCCCCGCTTCGCATCGAGGCGTGCCAGGCCCGTGCTCGTGCCGGCATAGAGCGTGTGCGCGGCATCGGCCGCCAGCACGCCAACGGAACCGGCGGGTAGGCCGTCGGCCGTGGTGTAGTGGCGTGCGCCGGCACGCGTGAATTCGGATACGCCGCCGAACTGGTAGCCGACGGCGATGCCGTCGCGCGTGGCCAGCAGGTTCACCACATTGTTCGACCGGAGCGCGTGGCCGTACACCGATTCCTGCCGCGCGAAGCGCACGCCATCGAAGCTGTACAGGCCCGTGACGGTGGCGAACCACAGCATGCCGTCGGCATCCTGGGCGATGGCATAGGCCGACTGCGGCGCGCCATCGGCGCGCGTCCAGACCCGGCGCTCGAACGACGGCGCCGCCATGGCGGCATGCGACATCGCCAGCTCCCACAACATCACCAGCCCGAGCAGGACGATACGACGGCTCGACATGTTTACCCCTCCTTTTGCAGGGGCGAAGTGTAACCGCTGCGCGGGGATCGGAGGCGATGGCCGGTCAGTGGCCCGCCGCGGCCTCCCGTGGACGTTCCCGCGAGCGCGAGTAGCTGCGGGTGGCCTCGACCAGGGTGCGCGTGTAGGCCACGCCACCATTGCCGAGCTGGCTGGTGGGCAGCGTGTCGACGATGCGGCCCTGCTGCATCACGGCCAGGCGGTCGCACAGGTGCACCACCACGCCCAGGTCGTGGGTGACGAGGATATAGGTGAGCCCCTCGCGCGCGCGCAGCTCGGCCAGCAGGTTGAGGATTTCCGCCTGCACCGACACGTCCAGCGCGGAAGTCGGCTCGTCCAGCAGCAGGATGCGCGGCTCGAGGATCAGGGCGCGCGCGATGGCCACCCGCTGCCGCTGGCCGCCCGACAGCTGGTGCGGATAGCGCTGGCGGAACGATTCGTTCAGGCCCACCTTGGCGAGCATCTGTGCAACACGCTCGTGCGGCCGGTCCATCCGGTGGATCGTCAAGGGTTCCAGCAGCGCCGCGCCGACGGTATGGCGCGGATGCAGCGACCCGTAGGGATCCTGGAACACCATCTGCACCAGGCGGCAGCGTTCGCGCGTGAGCTTGCGGCCCAGCGCCTCGCCCCGGATCGCGATATCGCCCCGCCAGTGGCTGTACAGGCCAGCCAGGCAGCGCAGCACCGTGCTCTTGCCGGAGCCCGATTCGCCGACCAGCCCGAACGCCTCGCCCTCGGCCACCGTGAAGTCCACGTCATGCAGCACCTGCTGGTATCCGCTGCCGCTGCCGCTACTGTTACCGAACCCCATTTGCAAACCTTTTACCGTGATCATGCGTCGGTCTCCTGCTGATTCTAGTGAGTAAGCCAGCCCGGATCGCGCTGCAGGACGGGCAGCACGGCGCGGCGATGGTCGATGTCCGGCAAGGCCGCCAGCAGGCTGCGCGTGTAGGGGTGCTGCGCGCGGTCCAGGTCCGCCGCCGCGATGGACTCCACCACCCGCCCCGCGTACATCACCAGCACCCGGTCGCAGAAGCTGCGCACCAGGTTCAGGTCGTGGCTGATGAACAGCAGCCCCAGTCCCCGTTCGTCCACCAGGTCGTCCAGCACGGACAGCACCTGCGAGCGGACCGACACGTCCAGCGCCGACGTCGGCTCGTCGGCGATGACCACCTGCGGGTTCGGAATCAGCATCATGGCGATCATGATGCGCTGCCCCATGCCGCCCGAGATCTCGTGCGGATAGCGGTCGTAGACACGCTGCGGCTCGCGGATGCGCACCTTCTCCAGCATGGCGATCGCCATCTCGCGCACCTGTGCGCGCGGCAGCCGCTGGTGGGCCAGCACCGCTTCGGCGATCTGGTCGCCCACGCGCATCACGGGATTGAGCGAGTACTTCGGGTCCTGCATGATCATCGACATGCGCCGCCCGCGGATCGCATGCATCGCCTTCTCGCCGGCGCGCAGCAGGTCGGTGTCGCCGAAGCGCAGCACGCGCGCGTCGATGCGGGCGCTGGCCGGGTGCAGCTTGAGCAGCGTGCGGCCCACGGTCGACTTGCCCGAGCCGGACTCGCCCACGATGGCCAGCTTTTCCCTGCCCAGTGTGAACGACACGCCGCGCACGGCATCCACCAGGCCGTCGCGCGTGGCGAAACGCACGCTCAGGTCTTCCACTTCCAGTTTGGTATCGGTCATCGCCGTTCCTTTCAGCTGCGGGGATCGAACATGTCGCGCAGGCCATCGCCCAGCAGGTTGAAGGCGAGGCTGACCAGCATCACCGCCGCACCCGGCATGGCCACCAGCCACCAGCACTCCATCATGTAGCGCCGCCCGGCCGAGATCATGGCGCCCCACTCCGGCGACGGCGGCTGCGCGCCGAGGCCCAGGAAACCCAGGCCGGCGGCGGTGAGGATGATGCTGGCCATGTTCATGGTCAGCCGCACCAGCACCGACGACAGGCACAGTGGCGCGATATGGCGCAGCAGGATGCGCAGCGGCGAGGCGCCCTGCAGCTGCACGGCCGCCACGAAGTCGGCCTTGCGCAGCGAGCGTGTCTCGGCGCGCGCCAGCCGCGCGATCGGCGGCCAGGCAGTCAGGGCGATGGCGATCACCGCATGCTCCAGGCCCGGGCCCAGCGCCGCCACGAAGGCCAGCGCCAGCACCAGGCTGGGGAAGGAGATGAAGATGTCCGTCACGCGCATGAACAGCGCATCGACCCAGCCGCCGAAGTAGCCCGAAACGGTGCCGATGGCCAGCCCGACCGGGCCGACCACCACCGTCACCAGGCCCACGATGTACAGCGTGGTGCGGGCGCCGTAGACCAGGCGGCTGAAGCAGTCGCGCCCGTACTCGTCGGTGCCGAACCAGTGCGCGGCGCCGGGTGGCTGCAATGCCTGCGACAGGTCCTGCAGCAGGGGGTTGTGGGTGGCCAGCCACGGCGCGCCGCAGGCCACCGCCACCAGCAGCAGGATGACCACCACGCCGGCCAGCGTCATGGGGTTGTGCAGCAGGTGGGCCATGGCGCGGCGCAGGGCCTGGCGGCGGGCGGGCATGGGAGCGGTCATCAGTGCGGCGGAAGGCATCAGGGTGGAAGTGGTCATCAGTGCATCCTCGGGTCGAAGACCTGGTACAGGAGGTCGGAAAGGAGATTGAGGCCGACGAAGATGATGCCGACCACCAGCACGCATCCCATCACCGCGCTCATGTCGCCCAGCAGCATGCTGTTGGTCAGGTACTGGCCGAAGCCGGGCCACGCGAACACGGTTTCGATCAGCACCGCGCCTTCGAGCAGGCCGCCGTAGGCCAGCGCCACGATGGTCAGCAGCTGCACGCGGATATTGCGGAAGGCATGGCCCCAGATGACGCGCGATTCCGGCAAGCCCTTGACGCGCGCCGTCAGGATGTATTCCTGCGACAGCTGGGCCAGCATGAAGCTGCGCGTCATGCGGCTGATGTACGCCATCGAATGCAGGCCGAGGATCCCGGCCGGCAGCATCAGGTGGCGCACGCTGTTGCCGAACGCCTGCCAGTTGCCGGCCAGCGCGCTGTCGACCAGCATCAGGCCCGTGACGGGCGGCAGCACGCCATCGAATTCGAGGTCGATGCGCCCCGAACCGCCGGCCCAGCCCAGCCAGGCGTAGAACACCAGCAGCCCCATCATGCCGAACCAGAATACCGGGGTGGAATAGCCGGTCAGGCTCAGCACGCGCACCGCGTTGTCCTGCCAGCGGCCGCGGTGGCTGGCGGCCAGCACGCCCAGCGGCACGCCGGCCAGCGTGCCGAGCACGATGGCGAAGGTCGCCAGTTCCAGCGTGGCCGGGAACACGCGCGCGATATCGGCGCTGACGGCGTTCCCGGTCAGCAGCGAGGTGCCCAGGTTGCCGTGCGCCAGTTCGTTGAGGTAGCGGCCGAACTGCACCCACAGCGGCTGGTCGAGGCCCAGCTGGACCGCCACCTGCTGGTAGGTCGACGCATCGGCATCCGGGCCGACGATGGACAGCACCGGGTCGATCGGCATCACGCGGCCGACGAAGAAGGTCAGCGCCAGCAGGCCGAACAGCGTGACCAGGGTACTCAGCAAGCGCGCCCGCTGGGCGCCGGCGCGTGCCCATACAGTTGACAATGAGGTGGCCAACGAGGTGGCCAATGAGGTGGACATGGTGTCTCCTGTCGGGCCGCGCTCAGTCCTTGTAGACATCGCGCAGGTGGGTGGTGGCGGATGGATGGCCGACATAGCCGTGCACGCGCTTGCTCAAGACGACGGTTTCCTGCATCTGCGCGATGGGCTGGATGGCCCCCACTTCGCTGTCGTACAGCTGCTGCACTTCGCGGTACATCGCATTCTGCCGCGCTTCATCGGGTTCGCGCACGGCTTCCTCGATGAGCCGGTTGATGGCCGGGCTGTGGAAGCCGGTGCGCCAGCCCTGGAAGTTGGTGAGCCGGGCGGCATCGCTGTTGTCCGGGTTGTACACCAGGGCGCGCAGGTTGGCGTGCGGATGCGGCTCCACGCCGCCGCCGCCGCGCCCGACCACGATATCGAACTTGCGGTCGCGCATGGCGCCATACACCTGGTTGCCGGTACCGGACAGGATTTCGGCCTCGATGCCGGCCAGGGCCAGCGTGGCCTGCAGCGACGTGGCGATGTTGATCAGCGGCGGATCGGACAACACCCGGATGGTGGTGCGGAAGCCTTGCGGGTAACCCGCTTCGGCCAGCAGCCGGCGGGCGCGCGCCACGTCGAGCCGGTAGCCGGGGTCGGGCAACGCCGCCGCCAGCCCGATCATCACCGGGCGCTGGTGCGCCACCCCGTAGTTCGGCATGATGGCCTTGTTGATGCCGTCGTAGTCGATCAGGCTGCGCAGCGCCAGGCGCACGCGGCGGTCGGCGAAACGGCGGTTCTTCATGCTGAGCGCCACGTAGTACGAGGTACCGCGCAGCACCGGCTGCACCACCACGCTGGCGTCGTGCTTGAGCGCCTCGATATCCGGCCCGGCCATGCCGGCGGCCAGGTCGACATCGCCGCGCGTGATCATGAAGCGCAGCGACAGCGATTCCGGCACATGGCGCATGACCACCCGGCGCAGCCTGGCCGGCCCGCGCCAGTAGCCGTTGAAACGGTCCAGCAGCATGGCGTCCTTGGCGCGCCATTCCGTCAGCGAGAACGGGCCCGAGCCCGCCGCGTGCGTGAGCAGCCAGGCCGCACCCAGGTCGCCGTTGCGCTCGTGCGCCAGCACCGCATCGCGGTCCAGGATGGCCGCGCTGACCGAGGTGGCCAGCGTGTACAGCACCATCTTCGGATCGGTCGGCTCGGGGAAGTCGATGCGCAGCGTGCGCGCATCGAGCGCGCGGATCATGCGCGGCGCATTGGCGGCGCTGAAGCCGTAGCTCTTCCATGGCGAGGCCATGGCGAGATTGAGCTTCAGCACCCGGTGCAGCGACCATGCCGCGTCCTCCGCGGTCAGCGGGCGGCCGGACTGGAAGCGCACACCCTGGCGCAGCGTCAGCGTCAGGCTGCGGCGGTCGTCGCCGAAGGCCCACGATTCGGCCAGTGCAGGCTTCACGCTGGCCAGGTCGCGCGGATCGAGTTCGACCAGGTAGTCGTACAGGTTGGCCACCACGCCCAGCACGTCGTTGCCGGTGGCGCCGGCCGGATCGATCGACAGCAGGTTGTTCATGTTCATGCCGATCACCAGCTGGTCGCGCGGCGTGGCGGCCTGCGCCGGCGGCGAGGACAGGAGCGCAAGCAGGAGCGCGAGCATCAACCCGAACATCAGCACGGGCACAAGCGCGAGCATGCCCGCCAGCCGTCCGGCGCCGCGCATGGAGGAGATTCGTGCAAAGCTCATGGGCGCGCCCTAGTAGGATTGCACGGTGTTGGCGTCGATGTACTCGAAGTCGATGTCCTCGCCCAGGCCCGGCTCCTGGGACAGGTGCACGAAGCCGTCGGCGTCCATCGGATCGGGCAGGCGGTGCAGGTAGGCCGGCGGCACATCGTAGTCGAGGAAGGGATGCAGCAGGCCGCGCTCGTACCAGCGGCAGTTCTTGATCGCCGCCACCACCGTCAGGTTGGCCGCGCCGTTGCCATGCACCTCGCAGTCCATGCCGAAGGCGTCCGCCAGCGCCGCCACCTTCATGGTCGGCGTGATGCCCCCTACTCCCGGCACGCCGGCGCGCAGGATGTCGCAGGCGCCGGCCTGCACCCAGTCGGCGCGGCTGTGGTGCTTGCCGGAGATGGTTTCCGGGCCGACGATCGGTATGTCGAGCTGGTTGGCCAGCCAGGCGTAGGATGCGATGCTCTGCTCGTTCATCATTTCCTCGAACCAGGCGTAATCGAGCTTTTCCAGGGCGCGGCCGATGGCCAGCGCTTCGCCGCGGCTGTACCAGTGATAGCCGTCCAGCATCAGCGCGATATCGGGGCCGACCGCCTCGCGCACCGCCGCGCAAGCCTTGATGTCCATGGCCGGGCTGGGCGCGAACGATACCGGTGGCATCCAGGTATGCACCTTGATCGCCTTGTAGCCGCGCGCCACCAGCTTTTCCGCGAAGGCGGCATATTCCTCGGGCGTGGACAAGCCCCCTTCCAGTTCGTCGCCGCACATCGTGCTGCCGTAGGCCGGCACCTTGTCGCGGTAGCCGCCCAGCAGCTTGTACACCGGCACGCCCAGCGCGCGGCCGGCCAGGTCCCACAGCGCCTGTTCCACCACCGCCAGTGCGCGGTCGGTCAGCTGCCCCGCGCTGCCGCGCTGCCAGTGCACCAGGTCCTGCCACAGGCGCTCGCGGTCGAACGGATCCTGCCCGACCAGCACCTTGCGCACATAGGCTTCCAGCACATGGGGACGGACCACCTCGACCGGGCCGAACGCGTAGCCGCGGGCACCATTGTCGGCGGTGATCGTCAGCATGGCCATCTGCACGTTCTTTTCGGGACCGGGATGCGCGTGGCCGGCGCTGTCGACACTGCGCCTGCTCGGATAGTGGAAAACGGTGCCTTGTACACGTTCGATTTTCATGGACTGCCTTTCTGGGAACTCGTAGTGTGGATTCGTTGTTCAGGACTCGTACGTCTGGAACCCGTACTTTGAGCACTCGTACGCCTGGTACTCATATTTTGAGCACTCGACCATTCGGACCCCCTGCATTCAGAACTGCTGCGTTCAGAACTCATACATTCAGAACTCGTACATTCAGAACTCATAGGTCACGCGCGCGTTGTAGGCACGGCCGATGGGGCTGGCGATATTGTTGGCGTACGCGGTGGAATTCGAGTTGGTGACGGGAGGATTCTCGTCGAACAGGTTGCTGATGCCCAGCGATACCTTGACGTGCTTGATGCCCTTGTAGTTGACGGTCATGTTCCACACCGAATAGGGCTCGATATCGCGGTGGAATTGCGCCGGCACGTTGTTCAGGTCGTGATAACCGGTGTTGTAGAACTGGGTCAGCTGGCTGAACCAGTCGCCGCGTTCCCAGGAGAGGCGCAGCGTGTGCTTCCAACGGAACGTGTACGTCGGGCTGGCACTGACATTGCCCGAGCCGACGGAACCGAAGCGGCCCAGGTTGGAGATCCACGGACCATCCTTCTCGGTCTGGTTTTCAAAGCGGGTCACGTAGGTGCCGTCCAGCGCGGCCTTGAACTGCCCGTACGACGCCTTCGGGAACGCATACGACAGCCCCACGTCGATGCCGGCGGTGCGCAGGTCGCCGAGGTTGTCGACCGTGTTCCTCACGTAGGCCAGCGAGCCGTCCGGATTGCGCACGAACAGGTCGGCATACTTCGCGGTGTTGGTGAAGATGGCGTTCTGCGCCAGCTGGCCGATGCTGTCCTTCACGTGGATGTCGTAGTAGTCCAGCATGACCATCAGGTTGCGCACCGGCTCGATCACCACGCCCAGCGTGAGGTTGCGCGAGGTTTCCGGCTGCACTTCCGGATTGCTGCCCTGCTGGATCGGCAAGGCCGTATTGCAGACCAGCAGCGGGTTGGCGCCGGGGACCGCCGTGCCGGTGCCGGCCATGCCCGTCGTGCCCGGGCACAGCACGGGATCGTCCCATTTGCTGGTGGAGAGCGAGGTGGCGCCGGGCAGCCGGTAGCCATACCGGTCGAACAATGTCGGCGCGCGGAAGCCCGTGCTGGCCGAACCGCGGAACATCAGCTGCTTCATGGGCTGCCAGCGGAAGCTGGCCTTGGGATTGCTGGTGCCGCCGAAGTCGGAATAACGGTCGTGGCGTGCCGCCACGTTGAAGCTCAGGTCCGCCGTCACCGGCAGGTCGAGTTCGGCGAACACCGCCGAGATATCGCGGCTGCCCTCCGCATAGCTGGGCAGGCGGTTCTGGTACGGCACGTCGATCACGCCATCGAGCGCGCGGTCGTCGTTCGCGTCGCGGTGGTATTCGGCACCCAGCGCCAGGGTCATGGCGCCGCCGCCCAGCTGCATCAGCTCGCGCGTGAGCGTGAGGTCTGTGCCGTAGTAGCGGTTGGTGGTATGGCGGATCTGGCCGCCGTCCGCCGAGATGCTCTTCAGGTACTCCAGGCCGGCCGCGCTCTGCGTGCCGAACGGATTCAGTACGCCGTTCGCGACGCCCGCCTGCAGCCTGGCGCCGTTCAGGTAGCCCTGCACGAAATACGAATCGCGCTTGCCGCGGCCGTAGATGCCGCCCAGCCGGTAATCCCACTGGCCGATGGTGCCTTCGCCGGTCACCACCACGCGGGTGATTTTCTGCTCGTCCTTCGCGATGGCGGGGCCCAGTTCGGCGACGCTCCACGACACGTTCAGCGGCGAGCCATTGATCCCCGCCATGGCCGGCACGCCGGCGCTGCCGCCCGGATAGTACGGGCTGTCCGGCGTGATGCGCGCCACCGCGCCGTTGAAGCCGACCGTGGTGGTGGGCGGCTTCTGGGTTTCGATATGCTCCTTGGCATGCAGCAGTTCGGCCGTGACCAGGTGGTCGCCGGGCAGCTTGATGCTGCCCTTGGCGAAGAAGTGGGCCTGCGCGTTGGCCGGCAGTGCCAGCACGTAATTGGCATCCTGGATGCACGTGTTGCGGGTGGCCGGCACGGAGTACGGTGGCAGGCAGCCGCTCGCATAGTACGGATTGCCGGTGATGCCCGTGCTGGGCGAGAACACATTGGCGGGCCAGGCATAGGTGCCGCTGGCGGCCTTCGGCGCGATGCCCAGGCTGCCCAGCAGCGCCGGGTTGGTCAGCTCCGGGCGGTCGGCCGATTCCAGCTTGCTGCGCTTGTGCACGTCCACCGTGGCATACACGTTCCAGCCGTCCGCCGCCAGGTCGCCGATGCCGCCCAGCACGCTGACACGGTGTTCGCGGCCGCCGCCCGACGCTTCCGGCCGCACCACCTGCCCGGTCAGTTCCAGCCCCTTGTAGCTGCGCCGGGTCAGGAAGTTGACGACGCCGCCCATGGCATCGGTACCGTAGGTGGACGACGCGCCATCGCGCAGGACCTCGACCCGGTTCAGGGCGCTGATGGGGATCAGGTCGACGTTGACGAAGCCATTGCTGAGCGGCTCGTTGACCATGCGCCGGCCGTTGAGCAGGACCAGCGTGCGGTTGATGCCGATGCCGCGCATGTTCATGTTGGTGCCCGCGCCGGCCGACGAAGGCGCGTTGGTGGCGCTCGAGGGCAGCGATACCGCCAGGTCGGCCACGGTGGTCAGCGCCGCGCTGGCGATGTCGTCGGCCTTCACGGAAGAGACCGGCAGCGCCATTTCCCCGGCCACGCGCTTGATGGTCGAACCCGTGACTTCGACCTTGATGACTTCGCCCGTGGCCGCCGGTGCTGCTTGCTGTGCCGCCGTGGCTTCTGTCGCTTGCTGCGTGGCTTGCGCTGATTCCTGCGTGGCTTGTACGGCTTCCTGTACCGCCTCCTGCGCGGCGGCCTGGCCGGCAACGGCCGCGACCGCCAGCGCGATCGCGCTCAAGGCAAGCCGGCGCGGAACCGGGTGATGGCTGTGATGCATGGTGTCTCCTCCAAAGTTATACGATGGTTGGTCATGCGGCAGGCGCTGCCTGCGGGCGCTGTGCGCCTTGTTTTGTTCTCACTCGGTTGTCGGTCATCTGACATCTTACGGCCAAGTATAATTACGGCATTCAAAAAACGCAATCATGTTTGGAAGCCGATGCCGCCCATGAACAACCACCTGCCACCCCGCCACGCCAAACCCCGCAACCTGGCCCACGCCGTGATCAGCTATGTCACCGACCTGATCCGCGACGGCAGGATCGTCCCAGGGGAAAAAGTGCCGTCGGAGGCGGAGATCATCCAGGCGCTGGGCGTGAGCCGGTCCGTGGTAAGGGAAGCCATGTCGCAGCTGCAGGCGACCGGCATGGTGGAAACGCGGCAGGGCAAGGGCACCTTCGTGCTCGACCGCAGCGTTCAGCCGATGGGGCTGCAGGTGCCGGCGGAGATGCGCCAGCACGATGTGCTGGCCATCCTGGAACTGCGCCTCAGCCTGGAGACCGAGTCAGCCGGCCTGGCGGCGCGGCGCCGCAGCGAGCTGCAGCTGGCGCGCATCCGCGCAGCGCTGGACATCTTCCTGGCCCAATGCGACGAAGGCAGGAACAATGCCGCCAACGATACCGAGTTCCACCTCTCCATCGCCCAGGCCTCCGGCAACACGTATCTGTACGACGTGCTGAGCCACCTGAGCAAGGAGCTGCTGCCGCGCGCACGGGCCCTGCTCAGCGACCTGCCGCGCGATACGCCGGACGTGTTCATCGAGCGCGTGCGGCGCGAACACGAAGATATCTATGGCGCGATCGCGCGCCAGGACGCCGAATCGGCGCGCGCCGCCATGCACACCCACCTGAACAACAGCCGCGAGCGGCTGCGGCGCGCGCTGGAGGCGCACGCGGCGCGGACGTAGGGTGGCGGCCCGGCCGCTGGGCCGGGCAATTCCAGTTTCAGCAGAGTTTAACTTGTCAGACGTCTGATTATTTCGAAAGGCGTTTTTGCGCGATCTGGGTACGATATGGAATGACTTTGCGCTGATCCGGACAAATAAAAACGGCCACCCGCAGGGTAATGCCGTTAAGTTAAGCGTCACCCGACACATTGAAAGCGCACGCATTCACCCCAACGGCGAAGGACTGGGGTCAGACCCGCCGGGTCTGACCCCGGAATTTGCCTTTGGGGTCGGCTTAACTTAACGGCATTAAACCCGCAGGGGTGGCCGTCTTGATGGAGCAGGCGGCACGCAGCGCCAAAGAATGGGCGATTCAGAGAGCCTAGCGCCTGCACGCGCGTCGTCTTCGAATCCCACCCTCTCCGTCCGAACAAATAAAAACGGCCACCCGCAGGGGGCGTTTTTATTTGTTCATGGCGGAGAAATGCAGAAGTGAGGGAACGAGCGCCAGCGCGGAGCGCCGGCGAAGCCGCTGCGCAGCAGCGACAAATGGGCGATTCGGAGAGCCTAGCGCCTGCAGGCGCGTCGTCTTCGAATCCCACCCTCTCCGTCCGAATAAACAAAAACGGCCTTCCGCAGGGAAGGCCGTTTTGATGGAGCAGGCAGCGCGGAGCGCCAAAGAATGGGCGATTCGGAGAGCCTAGCGCCTGCAGGCGCGTCGTCTTCGAATCCCACCCTCTCCGTCCGAACAAATAAAAACGGCCACCCGCAGGGGTGGCCGTTTTTATTTGTTCATGGCGGAGAGGGTGGGATTCGAACCCACGGATGGGTTGCCCCATCGCTTGATTTCGAGTCAAGTACATTCGACCACTCTGCCACCTCTCCTGGGTGGTACATGCAAAACGCTGACTCCGCGTTCGACATTCTTGAGCCGCACAACGCTCGCTGCAACTCGAGAGGCATGATTCTATATCAGCATCGATGTTGCGTCAAATCAAAGAGAGTGCCTGTGCCTGCGGCTGCAAAAGCAGCAGCCATCAATGCGAATACTTCTCATTGTTATTTGAACAAGGGCGGTTTACACTGCCGTCACCTGCTTCCACTACCCGCTCCAGCCACGGCCACCAACCAACGGTGCCCTCGCCAACGGCGCCACTCCTGCGCGCCACGGGCGAAGCCAGGCTCGAGGAGAAACGCTTGGACCCCGAACCGCAGGCTGGCGCCTTGTCGGCTGTCTTCGTTGCGCATCGCGCGCAACTGCTCCGGGTGGCCACCAGGTTCCTGGGAGCGCCGGAGCTGGCCGACGATATCGTCCACGAAGCGTTCATCAGGACGCTCGGCATGGCACGCGGCGGGGCACGGCAGCCGCTGGCATATGCGTGCCAGGTCGTGCGCAACCTGGCGATCGACCACTGCCGGCTCACGGCCAGGGAAGCGCGGCTCTTCGCGGCCGATGGCGACACGCCGGCCGAGCACGCGGGGGCCGGCACGCCCGAATGCATCGCCGCGGCGCGGCAGCACTTGAGCCGCGTGACGGGTGCCCTCGACATGCTGCCTGAACGGACCCGGCACGCCTTCGAGCTGCATCGCCTGGATGGACTCAGCCAGCGCGATGTCGGCTTGCGGCTGGGGGTATCGGCTACGACCGTCAACTTCTGGTGCGCGACGCGCACGCATCCTGCAGGACGGCGCTCGGCCTCGCGTGAGGCAGCACCGCGGCAGCGCTCGCCTTACCAGCGGTACTTCAATGCGCCGCGCACCGAACGCCCCAGGCCGATGTAGCAGCTGTGCGTCGCGAAGCAGGACGCAACGTAGTCCTTGTCGGCGAGGTTGTGCACATTGAGTTCGAGCGCCCAGTTGCCGTGGCCGGCCAATGCGCGCAGGTCGTAGCGAAGCGCGAAGTCGAACAGCGCGAGGCCCTGCACCGTGAACGTGTTGGCCGCATCGCCCTGCGTCTTGCCCGTGTATCGCGCGCCCAGGCCGATGCCCAGTCCGGCGAGCACGCCGCTGCGCACCGAATGGAATGCCCACACCGATGCGGCATGCGCGGGGATCTGCGCACGCCGCTTGCCAAGGTCGGTGCCGTTACTGCGCGTGACCTTGTCGTCCAGCCAGGTATAGGCCGCGGCCAGGTCCAGGTTGCGGCCGAGTTGCGCCTTCGCTTCCAGTTCGATGCCGCGCGTGCGCACCTCGCCGGTCTGGATGCTGAAGCCCGTGTGTTCGGGGTCGCCGGTGGTCATGTTCCGCTGCGTCAGGTCGAACGCCGCCACCGTCGCCAGCAAGCCCGCACCATGGGGCTGGTACTTCACGCCGATTTCGTACTGCCGGCCTTCCATCGGTTCGAACAGCGTGCCATCGAAAGCGCGCCCGCTGACCGGCTCGAACGATTCCGCATAGCTGGCATACGGTGCGAAGCCACTGGCCAGGTTGTAGATGACGCCGACGCGGCCGGTGAACGCGTCGTCGTCCTGCTCCATCCACGCACCCGCCAGGCGGTTCAGCAAGCGGCTGCGCGCATCGTCACGACGGCCGCCGACCAGCACGGAAAGTGCGCCGAAGCGGATCTGGTCCTGCAGGTAAAGACCCAGCTGGCGTCCCGTGACCTCCTCGCTCTGGTAGACCGGCTGGGCGGGAATGGACTGGTGGTGGACCGGGGCAAACAGGTCGATCGCAGGCACGGCGTTGGTACCGAAGTGGCGCACGGCGTCGTTCGTGCGCCGCTGGTAATCCACGCCGGCGAGCAGGGTGTGGCGCGCCGCCCCTGTGTCGAAGCGCCACTCCACCTGGTTATCGAGCGTCGCCGTGCGGGCATCCTCGAAAGCTGCGAAGGCGCTGCGGTTCAGGGTGCGCGCATCGGCAGCCAGTGCTCGCCGGTACACCCATTGCGAATCGAGCTCGTTGCGGCTGTAGCGGAGGTTCTGGCGGAAGACCAGTGTGTCGCTCCAGGCATGGCTGAACAGGTAGCCGATCGCCATCGTCGTGCGATCCCAGTATTCGTAACCCGGCTCGCCGACGCGGATATCGCTGCGCACCCGGCCATGCGGGTTGCCGAACAGCCCGGCGGCGGGAACGATGTTCAGCAGCGTGGCGTCGATCTCGTCGCGCTGCCAGTGCGCCAGCGCGGTCAGTGACGTCCGGCCGTTCGACCAGGACAGCGCCGGGGCCAGCACCCGGCGCTTGCGCCCGCTAGGATCCTGCTGCAGGTCTTCCCGCAGCGCCAGCCCGGTCACCCGGAAGTGGAGCTGCGCACCCAGGCTGCCACCGACGTCGACAGCTCCCTCGGCGCGCGAACGGCTGCCGGCGCCGAGGCGCACTTCGTTGACCACGCCCGGGCCGGGGCGCTTGCTGACCATGTTGACGATACCGCCAGGCTGCGTCTGGCCAAACAGGACGGATGCCGGCCCCTTCACCACCTCCACCCGCTCCAGCAGATAGGGGTCGAGGTTGCCGCCGTCGTAGCCGGTGCCCTGGAGCTTCATGCCGTCAAGGTACTCGTTGAAGGAATAGCCGGCCGTGCCGCCGCCGCCGAAGCCGCGTACGCGAACGCTGTTGCCGCCGAAGAGCGCGGTCTCCCCGGTGGCTCCGACCGAGGCACCAGCGGTATAGGCAACTGCCTCGCCAATGTCGCGGACGCCCCGCACGCTCATTTCCTCGCGCGTTATCACCGATACCGCCTGCGGCGTTTCATGGATGGGCGTATCCGTCTTGGTCGCCGTGCCGCTTCGCGTGGCGACATAGCCCTGTACCGGCTCTTCGCCAGGACTGGCGCCGGTGACGTAGACGGTGGGCAGGACCGTTTCGTGACTACCGGCGGCGGGTGGCTCTTGCGCGTTCGCGCCAGTTGCCGAGAGCGATACGCAAACAAGCATGGCATGACCAGCGAGGCGGCTCGCGCAATGTCGTGGCCGGGATGGGAAGCGGATGTGATCTGGTTTTTTCATGGTGGACAACTGCGGTCTGGACGGTAAGGCCGGCGCACAACGGGCGGCCGGCGTGCTCGCATGGGAGCGGGAGCGCTACTGGCGGATGGCGGGCGCTTCGGATGGCTCCGGCTCTGGTCGGCCGGTGTGGCGCCCTCGCCTCCTGCTTTGCCTTCGGGCGGCGGAGGAACGGCGCTTTGCCTGGCCGCGCGGGTAGGCGCAGGCAGGCAGCTGATCATTAGACGAATGAGGAGGCGGTTTGTTTGGTGGGGCTGTATGCATGGGCGATTCGGAGAGCCCCGCGCTGGTAAGCGCGGGTCTTCGAATCCCACCCTCTCCGTCCGAATAAACAAAAACGGCCTTCCGCAGGGAAGGCCGTTTTGATGGTGCAGGCGGCGCGGAGCGCCAAAGAATGGGCGATTCGGAGAGCCTAGCGCCTGCAGGCGCGTCGTCTTCGAATCCCACCCTCTCCGTCCGAATAAAAAAAACGGCCACCCGCAGGGGTGGCCGTTTTTCTTTATTCATGGCGGAGAGGTGCAGAAGTCAGGAACGAGCGCCAGCGCGGAGCTCCGGCGAAGCCGCTGCGAAGCAGCGACAAATGGGCGATTAGGAGAGCCCCGCGCTGGTAAGCGCGGGTCTTCGAATCCCACCCTCTCCGTCCGAATAAACAAAAACGGCCTTCCGCAGGGAAGGCCGTTTTCGTTTATTCATGGCGGAGAGGGTGGGATTCGAACCCACGGATGGGTTGCCCCATCGCTTGATTTCGAGTCAAGTACATTCGACCACTCTGCCACCTCTCCTTTCCCGCATCGCTGCGAGAAGGCAAGATTATAGCCACCCCAAAAAGAAAATGGAAGGGCTATTTTCACAAGCCGAGGTCAAGCTTTACTGCGAGGCTTTCAGGTGCGTCAGGCCGCCCATGTAGCCACGCAGGACTTCCGGGATTTCCACGCTGCCATCGGCTTGCTGGTAGTTCTCCAGCACGGCCACCAGCGTGCGGCCCACGGCCAGGCCGGAGCCGTTCAGCGTGTGCACCAGTTCCGGCTTGCCCTGCGCATTGCGGAAGCGGGCCTGCATGCGGCGGGCCTGGAAGGCTTCGCAGTTCGACAGCGACGAGATCTCGCGGTATGTGTTCTGCGCAGGCAGCCATACTTCCAGGTCGAACGTCTTGGCGGCGCTGAAGCCCATGTCGCCGGTGCACAGCGACAGCACGCGGTACGGCAGGCCCAGCGCCTGCAGGATCGTCTCGGCGTGGCCCACCATCTCGTCCAGCACCTGGTAGGAAGCATCCGGGTGGACGATCTGCACCATCTCGACCTTGTCGAACTGGTGCTGGCGGATCATGCCGCGCGTGTCGCGGCCGTAGCTGCCGGCTTCCGAACGGAAGCATGGCGTGTGCGCCGTCATCTTCAGCGGCAGCGCCTCCAGCGGCACGATCTCGTCGCGCACGGTGTTCGTCAGCGTCACTTCCGACGTGGGGATCAGGTAGAAGGTTTCGCCCTCGCCTTCCGCGCCGCCCTTCTTCACCGAGAACAGGTCGGCTTCGAATTTCGGCAACTGCCCGGTGCCGAGCAGCGAGTCGGCATTGGCCATGTACGGCGTGTAGCACTCGGTGTAGCCGTGCTTGTCGGTATGCGTGTCGAGCATGAACTGGGCCAGCGCGCGATGCAGGCGCGCGATGCCACCCTTCATGACGGAGAAGCGCGAACCGGTCAGCTTGGTCGCGGTGTCGAAGTCCAGGCCCAGCGCGGCGCCGACGTCCACGTGGTCTTTCACCTCGAAGTCGAAGCTGCGCGGCGTGCCGACCTTGCGCACTTCCACGTTGCCCGATTCGTCGGTACCGACGGGCACCGATTCATGCGGCACGTTCGGCACAGCGTGCAGGAAGGCCTGGAGTTTGTGCTGCAGGACGGCCAGCGCGGCTTCGTTGTTCTTCAACTCGTCGCCGATGCCGGCCACTTCCGCCATCACGGCGGAAGTATCTTCCCCTTTGCCCTTCAACATGCCGATCTGCTTGGACAGCGAATTGCGCTTGCTTTGCAGTTCCTCGGTACGCGTCTGGATCGCCTTGCGCTCGGACTCCAGGGCGGTGAATCCGGCAACGTCCAGCTGGAACTTGCGGGCCGCCAGGCGGGCGGCCACGGTGTCGATGTCTTTACGGAGAAGTTGGATGTCAATCATGGGGCAATCGCAGCGAATGTCGAAACCGCAATTGTACCAAGAGGACGCTGCTTCCCAGGAGTTTTACGCCCTCGCGGCGCGGCCCTGCCGGGCCGGCCGCGTTACATCAGCTCGGCTTTTTCGGCGGCGCTCAGGCGCTTGGCGGCCACTGTCACGACCGGCATCTGCACGTCCGGATGGATGAACAGCGGACGGTCGGCGGCCACGACGAGCGGCTGGGTTTCGCTGGTGGCGATGGCGAAGCTGACGCCGACGGCGGCGACCGTGAAGAAGATGGCTTCCATGTGTTTCAGTGCGTTCATGATGGGCTCCGATGGTGGTTGGTTTTTGGCGGGTTCCGGTTCGTGCCGCAGGACGTTCCGGTATGTTTGCACTGTACCTAAAGGCGTTCTGCGTCTCCATCGACGTGCGACGAAGCGTGAAAAACGCGGCATGAGATGCATGAAAACCGTGCCGGAGCTGGCTTGACCAGGATCACAGCTTAGGCTGCCACGTGCCCCGCCGATTGCGCGAACGCAAGGAGGCAACTGAGAAAAATCAGGAAGGGATTACTGCTGGGGAATTAATCAGGTGGCAAACGATTTCACCAGCCGATGAGGGGCGTTACCGGACCGGCGTGCTGGCCAGTTCACCCACGACGGTGTGCCATTTGCGCACGGTCCAGCGCTTGACGAGGCCGTGCTTCACGTATGGATCGGCGGCCGCGAACGCTTCGGCGATATCCGGTGCGTCGATGGTAAAGACGAGCTGGGCAACGTCGATCGGCTCGCCGGCCGCCCCGGCCAGCAGCAGTTCGCCCCGCTCGACGGCATCCCACGCCAGCTTCAGGTGTTCGTCGCGGAACTCGCCGCGGCGCTGCAGGTAGTCGCCGGCCAGTTCATAAGTGAGCAGGTAGTGCATGAGTAGGTTCCTTGTCGTCGAAGACCCGGCCTGTCCGGCACGGGTCGGTTTTGCACCGGACGTGCGGGGCATCGGATTGTCGATCGGCCAGCGACCGTCGATTCGCGGCTTCATAGCCCAGCTCGCCCGTCCAGGCGGAATGGTACAGGTAACGGTTACCTCGGCACGGAAAAGCCAAAGCCGTGGGCGACTTTCCCTTGGCGATGGACTAAGCTGGTTTGACCGGGTCGCCGGCCTGGCAAACGGGAGATGGAAATGCGAAACATAGCCACTGCAGTTGCACTGTTGACGTTGTCCGCTTCCGCCCTGGCGGCCGGCACGCCGAAATATGAAGTCGTCATCCTCAGCATTACAGACTGGTACACCGCGGCCATCGGCAACAATGGCACGGTCCTGCTGTCGCAATCGAACTGGAACGACAGCCGCCCCATCGTAACGGACGGCGTGCAGCAAACGATGCTGGGCACGCTGGGCGGCCACGCCACTTACGGGCATGACATCAACAGCAGCAATACGGTCGTTGGACGCTCCCAAGATGCGAGCAACCAGCTGCGGGCGTTCATATGGAAAGACAACGTCATGCGGGCAATCGGCGGTGCCCGCAGCATAGCTACCGGTATCAATGATGCCGGTACCGTGATCGGGCACCTCGGCACAGGAGAACGGTCCCAGCGCGGCTTCGTCTATACGGAAGCCGGTGGCATGGTCGTCATCGGCACGCTGGGCGGTGAAGGCAGCGCGGTAACTGCGATCCACGAGGACGGGCGCGTCCTGGGAAAGGCACAGGATATCGCCGGCACGTGGAAGAACTTCGTTTATGAAAACGGCGCGATGACCGTCATCGACACCGATCTGGCCCTGACCGGATTCGCGCCAGATGGCGGATACTACGGCGTGCGTCTTTCGGGTACCGTGGCACATACCGAGGCAATCGTGTTCCGCGACGGCGTGGTCGAAACGTCCTATCGCCTGAGCGCCATCACGGACATGAACGCCACCGGACTGGCGACCGGGCTCGATCATCGCACCAATCAGGTCGGCATGCTGGGATTCCCCGACGGTAGTGCCTACAGCATCGAGCAGCTGGTCGACGACCCGCGCTGGTGGGTGGGGTGGAGTGCGCTTTCGGGAATCAACGACGCCGGCCAGATCATCGGCACCGGCTGCGTCGTGACGACCGGCTGCTATGCAATCCGCCTCGATCCGCTGGCCGCCGTTCCAGAACCGGCGACCTGGACCATGCTTGCCGCCGGCCTTGCATTCATAGGCTGGAAGTCCGGCCGGCGGCCAGGCAGGCAGCCAGCCTGACCGCGTCATCCAGCCACTCCCGCCCGCGCTTCAGGACGCGGCTGCCGCGAGACCGGCAAGCGCATTCCCGCGCAGCCAGCCGATCACGATGTCGTTGAACTGCGCAGGCTGGCGCAGCATCGGCCAGTGATCGGTATCCATCGCCACTACCTCGCTGCCGGGCTTGCCGCGCAGCTCGGCGGCCCAGGCCGACGAGTGGAACATGAACGGCTTGCGCGTGCCGTAGATGAACAGCATCGGGCACGCCGGCCGGAACGGCTTCATGCTCTTGTACTTGCCGGTCCAGGTCGAGTAGTAGGGGTAGTTTTTTTCAGGCGTGAGCGCCTCGGGCGCTACCGGCACGCCGGCCTTCTTCGCGAACGAGCGCGTCATCGATTCGCCGATGCCGCCGCCGATCTTCCAGGCAGCCGCCAGCCACAGCTGGTATGACACGATGCCGAGCTTGCCCTTCAGGCCGATCTCGTCCAGGTGCGCCTTCGAGCCGCCGTCACCGATGTCCACGCCGATCACGCGCGCGACAAGGTCCGGGTGGCGCTGGGCGAACTGGTAGCCGAACACGCAACCCCAGTCGTGCACGAGCAGCGTGACCGGGCGATCCGGGCTGGTTTCACGGACCGCCCGTTCGCACAGGCCGAGCAGCTCATCGAGCGAGTACTCCTTGCGCGCCGCGCCGGTCTCGAAGCCGGGCCAGGTGAAGCGCACGCAGCGGAAATGTGGGCTCAGCGCCGCTACTTGCGGCTCCCACATGGCGGCCGTGTCGGGCCAGCCGTGGAGCATCAGGATGGTGTCGGGGCCGGTGCCGTCGACGAAGACTCGGGTATTGCCGATGAGTGTCGCTGCCACATGCCCTCCACAGTTGTTATTCTTCGCCCGCCTGCCGGTCCAGCTCGCGTAGCCACGCGAGCTTCTCCGCGATCTTCGACTCCACGCCGCGCGGCACGGGCTTGTACCAGCGCGGCTCGGGAATCCCGTCCGGCAGGTAGGTCTCGCCGGCGGCATAGGCATTCGGCTCGTCGTGGGCATAGCGGTACTCGTGCCCGTAGCCCAGTTCCTTCATCAGCTTGGTCGGCGCGTTGCGCAGGTGGACAGGCACCTCGCGCGACTTGTCCTTCTTCACGAAGGCCATGGCGGCATTGAAGGCGTTGTAGCCGGCATTGCTCTTGGCGGCGATGGCCAGGTAGACCACGGCCTGCCCCAGCGCCAGTTCGCCCTCGGGTGAGCCCAGCCGCTCGTAGGTCTCGGCGGCATCGTTGACGATCGTCAGCGCGCGGGGATCGGCCAGGCCGATGTCTTCCCAGGCCATGCGGATGATGCGGCGCGCCAGGTAGCGCGGATCGGCGCCGCCGTCGATCATGCGGCAGAACCAGTACAGCGCCGCGTCGGGATGCGAGCCGCGCACGGACTTGTGCAGCGCCGAGATCTGGTCGTAGAAATTGTCGCCGCCCTTGTCGAAACGGCGCGCGTTCAGGGTCATCGCGTTCTCGACGAACTTCGCGTCGATATGCGTGATGCGCGCCGAGCGTGCCGCCGTGTCGGCCTGTTCGAGCAGGTTCAGGAAGCGGCGCGCATCGCCGTCGGCGAAGCCGACCAGCGTGTCGATGGCCACGTCGTCGAAGGTCAGGCCCGGCAGCGCGGTCGAGCGGGCCTTCTCCAGCAGCTGGCGCATCTCCGCATCGGTCAGCGATTTCAGCACGTAGACCTGGGCGCGCGACAGCAATGCCGAGTTGACCTCGAAGCTGGGGTTTTCCGTGGTCGCGCCGATGAAGGTTACCAGGCCCGATTCGACGAACGGCAGCAGCGCATCCTGCTGCGCCTTGTTGAAGCGGTGGATCTCGTCGACGAACAGGATCGTGTGGCGGCCGAACTGGTCCAGGTTCTGCTGCGCCTGTTCCATCGCGGCGCGGATGTCCTTGACGCCCGCGAACACCGCGGACAGCGCGATGAAGGCCGAGTCGAAGGCATTGGCGGTGAGCCGCGCCAGCGTGGTCTTGCCCACGCCCGGCGGACCCCACAGGATCATCGAATGCGGCTTGCCGGCCTGGAACGCCAGGCGCAGCGGCTTGCCCTCGCCCAGCAGGTGGCCCTGGCCGATCACTTCGTCCAGCGTTTTCGGGCGCAGCGCCTCGGCCAGCGGCTGCCGGGGTTCGGTGGAAAAGAGATCGGCCATGTATTTACTGTTAACGACGTGATTGTTCGACGGCGTTACTGCTTGACGACGTCGGCGCCCTTCGGCACGTCGAACTTGAACGCCGTGCCGCCCAGCGAAGGGTTTTTCTCGAACTTGCGGAACGCCAGCGTCGACACCTGGCCGAAGTTATCCGTCAGCTCCATCGCTTCCGGCTGGCCGTTCTTCAGGCCGATGGCGATCAGCTCGAAACTGGTGTCCTTGGCTTTCGGCACGGCCTTCAGCCATTCCAGGCCATTGCGCGTGCCGCCTTCGCTCAGCGTGAAGTTCTTTTCCAGGTCGTTGGAGCCGAACAGGATCGCCGCCGGCGAAGAGCCCAGCGCATCGCCCAGCTTCTTCACGGTGACCTGGTTCAGGTCCCGGTCGTAGATGAACAGCTGCTCGCCGTCGGCCTGCAGCACCTGTTCATACGGCTTCTGGTAAGTCCAGATGAACTTTCCCGGACGGGCGAACACGAAGGTGCCGGTCGATGGCGCCGAGGTCTTCCTCGCGCCGTCGACGTTCTTCGTCATGGTCTGCGTGAACTCGCCGCGCGCCGATTTGGTCGAGCCCACGAACGATTTGAACTGGTCCAGTGCGGCGCCTTGCGCGGCACCGGCGAACGACACCGCCAGGGCGGCGGCGGCGATGAAACGATTGATATGCTGGTTTGCCATTCTTGTCCTTTATTCCGCTGAAGCGGCCGGCACGAGGATATCCCGGTTGCCGTTCGATTGCATGGCCGAGACCACGCCGCTCTGTTCCATCTGTTCCAGCAGGCGCGCCGCGCGGTTGTAGCCGATGCGCAGGTGGCGCTGCACCAGCGAGATCGAAGCGCGGCGGTTCTTCAGCACTACCTGCACGGCCTGGTCGTACATCGGGTCGGCCTCGCCGCCGCCCTCGCCGGCCATGGCGCCATCGGCACCGCCACCCTCGCCTTCCAGCGTACCGCCTTCGAGGATGCCATCCACGTAGTTCGGCTCGCCCTGTTCCTTCAGGTGGGCCACCACGCGGTGCACTTCCTCGTCGGAGACGAAGGCGCCGTGCACGCGGACCGGCAAGCCTGTCCCGGGCGGCATGTACAGCATGTCGCCCATGCCCAGCAGCGTTTCGGCGCCCATCTGGTCCAGGATCGTGCGCGAGTCGATCTTCGACGACACCTGGAACGCGATGCGGGTCGGGATGTTCGCCTTGATCAGGCCCGTGATCACGTCCACAGATGGGCGCTGCGTGGCCAGGATCAAGTGCAGGCCGGCGGCACGCGCCTTTTGCGCGATCCGCGCGATCAGCTCTTCCACCTTTTTACCCACCACCATCATCAGGTCGGCCAGCTCGTCGATGATGATGACGATGGTCGGCAGCTTCTCCAGCGGTTCCGGCGAATCCGGCGTCAGCGAGAACGGGTTCGGGATGTGCTGTTCCTTTTTCTTTGCATCGGCGATCTTGGCGTTGTAGCCGGCCAGGTTACGCACGCCCAGCTTCGACATCAGCTTGTAGCGGCGCTCCATCTCGTTGACGGCCCAGTTCAGCGCATGGCCGGCCTGGCGCATGTCCGTGACCACCGGCGCCAGCAGGTGCGGGATGCCTTCGTAGACGGACATTTCCAGCATCTTCGGGTCGATCAGGATCATCCGCACATCGTGCGGATCGGCCTTGTACAGCAGCGACAGGATGGTGGCATTGATACCCACCGACTTACCCGAGCCGGTGGTACCGGCCACCAGCAGGTGCGGCATCTTCGCCAGGTCGGCCACCACCGGCTTGCCGGCGATGTCCTTGCCCAGTGCGACGGTGAGCGCCGAGGCGCTGTCGTTGTAGACCTTCGAGCCGAGGATCTCGGTCAGCCGCACGATCTGGCGCTTCAGGTTCGGCAGCTCGAGCGCCATGTAGTTCTTGCCCGGGATCGTTTCGACCACGCGGATCGACGTCAGCGAAAGCGAGCGTGCCAGGTCGCGCGCCAGGTTGACGATCTGGCTGCCCTTCACGCCGGTGGCGGGTTCGATTTCGTAGCGCGTGACCACCGGGCCGGGGTAGGCGGCGACGACCTTCGCTTCCACGCCGAAGTCGGACAGCTTCTTCTCGATCAGGCGGCTGGTGAATTCCAGCGTTTCGATGGACACCGTTTCCTGCGCGGGCGGCGGCTCGTCCAGCAGCGCCAGCGGCGGCAGGTCGGTGTTGTCGATATTCTGGAACAGCACCGGCCTTTCGCGCGGCAGTTCCGCCTCCGTGAACAGCGACGGCTGCTTTTCCTTGGAGACCCGCTCGGGCTTCTCCACCGGCTCGGCCTTCGGCACCACCACCATTTGGGGCTCCACCTTCAGCGGCAGGATTTCCGGGTGCTTTTCCTCGTGCTTGACGCGTTCCTTGACGACGACTTCCTCGCGCTTCATGGTGGCCGCCGCGCCCTGCCGGCGGTCTTGCGCATCCTCGTAGCGCAGCATGACCCATTCGATCGCCGTCTCGATGCCGGCGCCGATGCGCTCGGCCACAGTCAGCCACGAGACGTGGAAGAACAGCGAAATGCCCATGCCCAGCAACAGCAGCAGGATCAGCGTGGCACCTGTGAAGCCCAGCCCCACGTGCGCCGCATGGCCGACCAGCTGGCCAAGCACGCCGCCGGGCGCACGCGGCAGGTCGGCCGGCAGCGAATACATGCGCAGGTATTCCAGGCCCATGCTGCCCGTCAGCAGCAGCACGAAGCCGATCAGGCGGATGATGCCCTCATGGCTGTGCTCTTCGTCTTCTTCCTGCTCCAGCACGAACTTGTTGGTCAGCCGGCGATAGCCGCGCCACACGAAGCGCACCAGGTAGACGCAGAACCACCAGGCCGAGAAGCCGAAGATGTACAGCATCAGGTCGGACAGCCAGGCGCCGCCGCGGCCGCCCAGGTTCTTCACGTCCGGCACCACGCTGGCATGCGACCAGCCCGGATCGCCTTCGTGGTAGCTCGCCAGGATCAGGACGAAATACAGGCAGGCGAACACCAGCGCCAGCCAGCGTGCCTCCGAAAGCAGGCGCACCAGCCGGCTCGGCAACGGTTGTCTTTCGGTTGCCGTACGCCGGTAGGAATTGCTCGTCTGTTGCGTGGTTTTGCTCATTGCTGCTTCGATGAATGCTGTGCGGTGAGTGGGCGCAGGACGGTCAAGTCAGAAGTTGCGCCAGGGGAATTGTTTCTATTGCGCTTATTTTAAGGCATCCCGGCCTCTTCAGGCCTCCCGATTCAAGAAAGTGGGGGTTCGCATATAATCTCGCTTTTGTCGACCGGGCGACTGGACCGGACCACTTGTGCGATTCGGCAAGGCCTCCATATACGGTTGGTACCCTTATCCAGGACTGGTGTCCACAGTCGGCTTATCCGTTGGCTAACATTGAGTGGCTAACATTGATTGGCTAACTTCGGTCGGCTGACATTGACCGGCTTGCATGCATCGCCTTATTTCCTAATTTCGCAGAGAAGCTTCCATGACCACTACCAAACACGCCCGCGTCCTGATCCTTGGCTCCGGTCCCGCCGGCTACAGCGCCGCGGTGTACGCCGCGCGTGCCAACCTGAAGCCGATGCTGATCACCGGCGTCGAACAGGGCGGCCAATTGATGACGACGACGGACGTGGAAAACTGGCCCGGCGATCCGCTGGGCGTGCAGGGTCCGGAGCTGATGCAGCGCCTGCTGCAGCACGCCGAGCGTTTCAATACCGAGATCGTGTTCGACCATATCCATACGACCAGGCTGGATGAAAAACCGTTCCGCCTGATCGGCGATGCCGGCGAATATACCTGCGACGCGCTGATCATCGCGACCGGCGCCTCCGCCCAGTACCTGGGCCTGCCGTCGGAAGAAGCGTACATGGGCCGCGGCGTGTCGGCCTGCGCCACCTGCGACGGCTTCTTCTACCGTGGCCAGGAAGTGGCCGTGATCGGCGGCGGCAATACCGCCGTCGAGGAAGCCCTGTACCTGTCGAACATCGCCAGCAAGGTCACGCTGATCCACCGCCGCGACAAGTTCCGCGCCGAGCCGATCCTGGTCGACCGCCTGATGGCCAAGGTCGCCGAAGGCAAGATCGAGCTGAAGCTGAACAACAACCTGCATGAAGTGAATGGCGACGACAGCGGCGTGACCGGCCTGACGCTGCGCTCGAACGACGGCGAACAGTCGAAGATCACCGTGCACGGCCTGTTCGTGGCCATCGGCCACAAGCCCAACACGGGCATCTTCGAAGGCCAGCTGGAGATGCACAACGGCTACCTCAAAACGCGCGCCGGCACCGAAGGCATGGCCACCGCCACGTCCGTCCCGGGCGTGTTCGCCGCCGGCGACGTGCAGGACCACGTCTACCGCCAGGCGATCACCAGCGCCGGCACCGGCTGCATGGCCGCGCTGGATGCGCAGCGCTACCTGGAAGCACAGGAGTAAGAAGGAGAATGCCCATGGCAGGCAGCCTGAAGGATTTCGCCGAGCTGAAGGCCCTGGCCCAGCAACTGAAGGGCAAGGGCGAGGAGCGCGCCAGGCAGGAAGCCGAACGCGCGAAGGCCGAGGCCGAGCGCCTCGAGCGCGAGAAGCAGCGCGTGGCCGAGGCGAGCATCTTCCGCACCACGATGAAGGGCGTCAACAAGCTGCCCGAATCGAACCGCTACGTGCCGCAGTTGCCGAAACCGGTCATCACGCCGCCCGCGCCGCCCAAGCGCAAGCTGACGGCGTCCGAGCAGAAGGACGACGACGCGGCGGTGCTGCGCGAATCGCTGTCCGACCTGTTCGGCGTCGAGCACTACATGGAAGAAGAACCGTCGCTGAACTACCTCGCCCCCGGCGTGGGCAGCGACGTGATGAAGCGCCTGCGCAAGAACTACTGGCCGGTGCAGGATGAACTGGACCTGCACGGCCTGCGCCGTGACGACGCCCGTGAAACCCTGGCCTCCTTCCTGCACAAGGCGGTCCAGCGCAACCAGCGCTGCGTGTGCGTGATCCACGGCCGCGGCTTCGGCTCGCGCGGCGGCGAACCCGTCCTCAAGTCCATGGTGCACAGCTGGCTGGTGCAGACCGACGGCGTGATCGCCTTCTGCCAGGCGCAGGCCGCCGAGGGCGGCGAAGGCGCGCTGATCGTGCTGCTGCGGGCCGCCCTGCGGCCGGAACGGTAACGCCGGGCTGCTGCTGATCCGTTGAAAACCGGTGTCAGACACTAATGCAGTTTAGCTAAGCCCACCCCAGGTGCAAATTCCGGGGTCAGGGAGGAATGCTGGCATGCATGCCAGCATCGTTCCGCAGGCGCGAAGCATGCTTCGCGAAACCCCTGCTTCACCCCGGCGGGTCTGACCCCAGCCCTTCGCTGTTGGGGTGAATGCATCCGCTTCCATGGTGTCGAATATCGCTTAACTTGGCTGCATTAGTGTCAGACACCGGTTTTCCCGTGCAACGTCCGGGACGTGGACACCGGATTTCCCATGCAGTACCCCAAATTCTGTTAACCTGTGGGCACCATCACTTCCCCTGCCCGCATGAAAATCGTTCCCCACGTTTCCCTCGTCACCGTCATCGAAGTCATCGCGATCCTGGTCGGGGCGTTTTCCGGATTCGTCGAGGCGCGGCGCAAGCGGATGGATATCGTGGGGGTCATCATCGTGGCCTTCATCGCCGCGTTCGGCGGCGGCACGCTGCGCGACATCCTCCTCGACAAAAGACCCCTGTTCTGGGTGCAGCACCAGGAATACACGATCCTGCTGTTCGTGCTGGCCCTGGCCGTGGCGCCGTTCATGAAGCACCTGCGGCACATCGTGTCCGAGCGCCTGATCGTGGTGGCCGACGCGATGGGCCTCGGCCTGTTCGCCGTGGCCGGCGTGTCGCAGGCGCTGGCGGCGGACATGCCGGTCTTCATCGCGGCGATGATGGGCGTGATCACGGGGATCTTCGGCGGCGTGCTGCGCGACATCGTCTGCAACGAAGTGCCGATGGTGTTCAGGGATGGCAAGCCCTACGCGATCTGCGCATTCTTCGGCTGCTGGCTGTACATCCTGCTGCAGCAGGTGGGCGTGACGGAGGATATCGCGCTGTGGTCGTCCGCGGCGACGATCACCGTGCTGCGACTGGTGACGTGGAAGTTCGACTTGCGGGTGGGGCGGCCCTGACGGGGTGACTCTTGGGAGAACCGGTGTCTGACACATTCAAATAAGCCCACCCCAAGTGCAAATACCGGGGTCAGACCCGTCGGGTCTGACCCCAGCCCTTCGCTGTTGGGGTGAACGCATGCGCTTCACGACAGGCAGCTAAATCACACCGCGTCCGGCCCGGGTTCGGCCTTGGTGTCTGACACCGGTTTTCCTTAAACTGTTTTCCTCAAACAGCGTCCGGCCCCGTCTCGCCGGTACGGATCCGCACCACCTGCTCCACGTTCTGCACGAAGATCTTGCCATCGCCGATCTTGCCGGTGCGGGCAGCCTTGATGACGGCATCGACCACCTGCTCGGCCACGCCGTCGTCGACCACCACTTCCACCTTCACCTTCGGCAGGAAGTCGACCACGTACTCGGCGCCCCGATACAGCTCGGTATGGCCCTTCTGGCGGCCGAAGCCCTTGACTTCGGTGACGGTCAGGCCCGTCACGTTCACTTCGGCCAGCGCCTCGCGCACTTCGTCGAGCTTGAAGGGCTTGATAATGGCGGTAATCTGTTTCATGGCATTCTCCTTATAAAAATTGTTGGGTCAGGCGCCGGACCCGGCTCCCGGCGCAGGCGCCAGGCATTCCGCTTGCATCATTCCACGTTCCGCATCACGCATCCGGCACGGTCTTCAGGTTCTCCAGCCACACCACCGATTCCGCATCGCTCGGCGCGCGCCAGTCGCCCCGTGGCGACAGCGAACCGCCCGAGCCCACCTTCGGCGCGTTCGGCACGCAGGTGCGCTTGAACTGGCTCTGGAAGAAGCGGCGCAGGAAGATGCCGAGGTTGTGCTTGATGTCCTTCAGCGCATACTGGTTGCGCACCACGTGGGCGTCTTCCGGCCATGCGCCGGCCGAGCGGTCCTTCCACGCATGCAGCGCCAGGAATGCCACCTTGGCCGGCGCGAAGCCGAAGCGCAGCGTGTAGTACAGGTTGAAGTCCTGCAGTTCGTACGGGCCGATCACGCTCTGCGTGCTCTGTGCGGGAGCCGCGTCGTTGGCTTTTCCGGGCACCAGCTCAGGGCTGATCTCGGTATTGACCACGTCGAGCAGCACCTGCGAATCCGCTTCGCCGAACTGGCGGCTCTCGGCCACCCAGCGCACCAGGTGCGAGATCAGCGTCTTCGGCACGCTGGCGTTCACGTTGTAGTGCGACATGTGGTCGCCCACGCCATACGTGCACCAGCCCAGCGCCAGCTCGGACAGGTCGCCGGTACCGATCACGATGCCGTTATGGTGGTTCGCCAGCCGGAACAGGTGGTTGGTGCGCTCGCCCGCCTGCACGTTCTCGAACGTGACGTCGTATTCTTCCTTGCCTTCCGAGTACGGGTGGCCGATATCCTTCAGCATCTGGATGCAGCTGGGCCGGATGTCGATCTCGTGCGCCGTGCAGCCCACGAAATCCATCAGCTTGCGCGCCTGCTCCAGCGTGCGCGTGCTGGTGGCGAAGCCGGGCATCGTGTACGCCAGGATATTCGTGCGCGGCAGGTTCAGCCGGTCCATCGCCTTGGCGCACACCAGCAGCGCGTGCGTGGAATCGAGGCCGCCGGAAACGCCGATCACGACTTTCTTCATGCCGATGGCGCCCATCCGCTGCACCAGCGCCTGCACCTGGATGCTGTAGACCTCCATGCAGCGCTTGTCGCGCACGGCCGGATTAGCGGGCACGTACGGATAGCGCGCCACCGTGCGCTGCAGCGGCAGCGCATCCTGCACCGGCAGCTCCACGGCGAACTTGACGACGCGGAACGCCTCGACCTGCTGCGCATGGCGCCGCACCGAGTCGCCCCAGGTATTGGTGCGCATGCGGTCGCGCGACAGCCGCTCCAGGTCCACGTCCGCGAAGATCGTATGCGAGTCGTCCTGGAAGCGCTCGGACTCGGCCAGCAGCTCGCCATTCTCGTAGATCAGCGCCTGGCCATCCCACGACAGGTCGGTGCTAGACTCGCCCCGCCCCGCCGACGAATACAGGTAGGCCGCCATGCACCGGCCGGACTGCTGGCCCACGAGCTGGTGGCGGTAATCCGATTTGCCCACCACGATGTTCGAGGCCGACAGGTTCACCAGCACCGTGGCGCCGGCCAGCGCCGCGTAGGACGATGGCGGGATCGGCACCCACACGTCCTCGCAGATCTCGGCGTGGAAGCGGAACAGCGGCAGGTTGGCGGCCTGGAACAGCAGGTCGGCGCCGAACGGCACGCGCTGGCCCAGCAGCTCGACTTCGGTGGCCACCGCATCGTCCGCGGAGCTGAACTGCCGCACCTCGTAGAACTCGTTATAGTTGGGCAGGTAGATCTTCGGCACCACGCCGAGGATCCGGCCGCCGTGCACCACCACCGCGCAATTGAACAGCCGGTGGTCGACCCGCAGCGGCATGCCGACGATCATCGTTACCGGGATGCGGATCGATGACTCGACGATCTTGCCCAGCGCGACCTGCACCGCGTCGAGCAGCGCGCGCTGGTGGAACAGGTCGTCGCACGTATAGGCCGACAGGCCCAGCTCGGGAAACGCCGCCAGCACGGCGCCCCTGGCGGCGACCTGCTCGGCCAGCGCGATGGTCTGCTGGGCGTTGTAGAGCGGATCGGCCACGCGGCAGCGCGGCACGGCCACGGCTACGCGGACGAAATCATGGGTGTACAGGTTGTGGAAGGATTGCGGCATGGGGCTTGTCTTCGCGTCGAATGCCGAAGATTTTAACATTGACCCCTCGGCAATGCCGCCGCGGTCCCGCACCCCTGCCCCGACCGCCATGCCAGGCACGGGAAACGGCATGCCGCGTCCGCCGGTTTGCACCCATCCTCGCGGCCGGCAACGCCCGCAGAACTCCCGTACAATGCCCCGATGAGCTTTCGAACCGCCGTCCTTTCTTCCCTTTCGCAGGCTGGCGAAGCCGCCTGGAACGCACTGCTCGCGCAACAGGACCCCGGCCGCGCGCCGAACCCTTTCCTGTCGTACGCCTTCCTCCATGCGCTGCACGAATCGGGCAGCGCCAGCGAGAAAACCGGCTGGCAGCCGCAATACCTGGCGCTGTGGGATGGCGACGAGCTGGCCGCCGCGATGCCGCTGTACGTGAAATCCCATTCGTATGGCGAATATGTGTTCGACTGGGCCTGGGCCGATGCGTATCACCGCAACGGCGTGGAGTACTACCCCAAGCTGCTGTCGGCGATTCCGTTCACGCCCGTGACGGGATCGCGGCTGATGGCGCGCACCGAGGAAGCCAGGGCGGCGCTCGTGGCGCTGCTGAGCGAGCAGCAGGAAGGCTCCGGCGTATCGTCCACCCACGTGCTGTATCCGCCGCAGGCGCAGGCCGATACGCTGCGCGACGCCGGCTTCATGCTGCGCAGCGGCGTGCAATTCCACTGGCTCAACGAGCACTACGCGGACTTCGATGCCTTCCTGGCCTCGCTGGAGCACAAGAAGCGCAAGAACATCCGCGCCGAGCGGCGCAAGGTGCGCGAGGCCGGCGTGACGATGCGCCGCGTGCGCGGCGTGGATGCGACCGATGCCGACTGGCGTTTCTTCCACCGCTGCTACCGCAACACCTACGCGGAGCACCACTCGTCGCCCTACCTGAACCTGGATTTCTTCCAGCGCATCGGCGCGGCCATGCCGCACAATATCCTGCTGGTCATCGCGGAGCGGGACGGCAGGCCGATCGCGTCATCGCTGCTGATCCATACGGAGGACACGCTGTACGGCCGCTACTGGGGCGCGCTGGAGCACGTGCCCTGCCTGCATTTCGAGACCGCCTATTACCAGCCGCTGGAATTCTGCATCGAACAGGGCATCGCCACCTTCGAGGGCGGCGCGCAGGGCGAGCACAAGATGGCGCGCGGCTTCCTGCCGACGCGCACCTGGTCGGCGCACTGGCTCGCGCATCCGGCTTTCGCCGATGCCGTCGAGCGCTTCCTGGAACGGGAAAGCGGCGGGATCGAAGCCTACATGGATGAGCTGAACGAGCGCAATCCGTTCAAGCTGTGAGGACCACGCCGGTGCCCGCATTCGGGGCAGCGTCCCTGTAGCGAGGCACTGGTGCACCGGCGCGGTGCCGCACAGCGCGCCTCAGCGCAGCGAGACCTTGCGGTCGTCGACCCGTTCTTCGGACACGGGCTGCGCGGCGGCTTGCCGGCTGGGCCGCGCATCCGGCGCCGGCGTCTCGGGCGGCGGCTGGCGTGGCTCCACCGCCTTCACGGCCTTGCCATCGGCGCTGTCGGGCGCCGCCTCCGCCACGGCAAGCACGAACATCGACGGGGCGGCGGCAACGGCGAAACCAAGCGGGTTGGCGGCCATGGCGCTGGCGGCACCGGACCACCAGGCCAGCGCCAGCAGCGTGCGCAACGGTGCATTGAAATGGTGAGCCATGGTCAACCTCCTGTGCTGTTCGCAGCGATGCCGCTTTGCGTTGCAAGAAGGGTGCCAAGGCCACCGGTGCATCAGAACTTGTAGGTTGCCCCCACGAAGTAGCGCCGTCCCGACCAGGCCAGCTCGTTGCGCCGCGACGTCGAGCCGGCGTTCAGGAACTGGCCCTCGTCCGTCAGGTTCTTGCCTTCGACCGACAGCGTCAGGTTGTCGGTCGCGCGGAACTGCAGCTTGGCGTCCAGGAAGCCGGTCTTTTCGCCATACACCGGCAGCTGGGCGTTCGCATCCACCGTGCCCGTGTAATAGCCATCGCGGTAGTTGTAGGCCAGGCGCGCGTTCCACTTGCCGAGGTCATACCACACGCCCACGTTGTAGCTGTTGCGCGACAGGCCGGGGTACGGCAGCACCGAGTTGTCCAGCGGGTTGAACAGCTCGTTGCCCGGCGCGTACTTGAAGCTCATGCGGGTGTAGTTGGCATCGAGCCCCAGGCCGCTGAACAGGCCAGGCAGCATCGTCAGCGCCGTGCGCCCTGCCAGCTCCCATCCCTTCGTGGTGGTGCCGCGGCTGTTGATCGACGTCTTCACGTCCCACAGCACGCCGTCGCCGAACAGGTTCACGTTCGGCAGCGTCACGTCGTTCTGGATGTAAGTATTGATATCCTTGCGGAAGAAGGCCAGCGACAGCTGGCTGTCCACCGACGGATACCACTCCACGCTGGCATCCTTGTTGGTGGCGCGGAACGGCTCCAGGTTCACGTTGCCGGCCGTGCAGTCGTCGGTGCCGCCATCGCCGCTGAAGATCGACTGGCCGCTGCCGGCGATGCAGCTGTAGTTCGGCGTCAGCTTGTCGATCGGCGGGCGCGACATCACCTTGCCCCAGCCGATGCGGGCCACCAGCTTGTCCGGCACGAGCCAGCCGGCCAGATTGAAGCTCGGCAGCACATCGCTGTACTTGTTTTCCACCGTGATGATCTGGTTCGACTTGATGTCCTCGACGCGCACGCCGTTCGAATCGAGCCGGTAGGCGCGCGACGATTGCAGGCCCTTGGCGCGGGTGCGCGTGCCCGTATAGCGCACGCCCACGTTGCCGTCCCACTCGATACCGAACAGCTCATGCGCGAAGTCGGCCCGCACGTAGAATGCGCGGATGCGCTCCTCGACGGCGAACTGCGGCGGCATCGGATAGCTCTTGCCGTCGTTGCCGATCGACTGCGTCAGCAGGTCGTGGTTGTAGCGCGACAGGTCGAAGTACTGTGTCGACTGGGCGAAGCTTGGCGCCATCCAGCCGTCCGGGTAGCCGGACAGGCCGCTATAGCCGTTCAGGAAACTGCCCGGCGTGTTGGTGCGGATCGCGTCGACCAGCGAAGCCATCTCGCCCGCCGTCACGTAGCGCGTGGTGTTGTTGGCGGTAAGGTTCGTGCCGGGGATGATGGCGCCATTGTTGCGCAGCACGCCGCTGGTGTTGCGCGGGTCGTGGATGATCTCGTGCAGCACTTCGGGGCTGCGCACGTACACGTCGTCGGAGGTGCTGTCCGGATTGTTGGGGACCAGGTAGCCGGTCCAGCGATACTGTTCGGCCGTGGCGCGGCGGCCCTGGCCACCGAACCAGATCGACTTCAGGAACGGCAAATCGGGCCGCCATTTCAGGTCGAGCTTGACCTGGTCTTCCGTGTTGTCCGTGAACGACGGCTGGTACTGCGAGCGGATGCGGGTATAAGTGCTGCTGTCCTTCGGATCATAGCCAGCCGGGAAGGTGAACTTCGGCAGGCCCTGGTCATCCAGCTTGACCTTCAGGCCAGGGATGTTGCCGGCCATCGAGATCAGGTTCGTGTGCAGCTCGTAGAACGAGTCGGACTTGGCCACCAGGCCATCGACCGACCACTGGCTGTTCTTCCAGTTGAAACCGGCCGACTTGTAGTTCGACTTGATGTTCAGCGCGAAGTCGCGCGCCGCCGTATCGAAGTTGTACGAGGCGCCCTGCCCCGGCACGTTCTGGCACGTGCCGGCAGAGAACTCGGTCATGACGTGGTTCACGAAGGTCATGCCCGGCGGCGTTACGCCGGCGGCCGGGTTGGCGCACGTGGCGGTCGGCGAACCTGCCAGGATGTTGCCATCGGCGCCATAGGTGGGCGCCACGCCGCCGGTGGAGAAGCGGTGCAGCGAGCCGAAGTCCGTGGTGTAGTTACGGTCGTTCAGCATCTGCTTCTGGTCGTTCTTGTTGTAGCGCGCCCAGACATCGAAGCCGTTGTTGATGCGGTACTGCGCCGTCAGCTCCGCGCTGGAGCGCTTGTGGTCGCGCGTCCAGATACCGTAGCGCGGCACGCCCGGCGAATAATCGTTCCACTGGCTTTCGCAGGCGGACTTGTTGGCGCCGGCGAGTGCGGCGCAGCCGGCCTTGTCGGCAACGGCGGCGGCCGCCGGATTCAGGCTGGTGTTGGTTTTCTCGGGCGACAAATCCCAGTCGCGGAAGTAGCGCCAGTTACTGTTGCGCGCATAGTCGTTCTGCGTCATGACCTTGTCGTACACCACGTTGGCCATCACGCCCAGCCGGCCGTTCAGGAACTTGTCGGCAAAGAGGATGCTGCCACGCGGGTCGACGCCGCCGCGGTTGGTGCTGTGTTCCGCTTCCAGCTTGGTGACCAGCGTGCGCGTCTTGAAGTCCAGCGGCATGTTCGTCTTGATGCTCACCGTACCGCCGATGCCACCTTCGGTCTGGTCAGCCGTCACGCCCTTGGCCACGTCGATCGACTTGATCAGTTCCGCCGGCAGTTCGCGCAGCTCCGCGCCGCGGCCGGCGGTGCCATTCGTCGACAGCACGGACAGGCCATTGATCTCCACCCGATTCAGGTTGGCTTCTACGCCGCGGATGTTCACTTGCGAACCTTCGCCGAAATCGCGCGACAGCTGCACGCCGGTCACGCGCGACAGCGCCTCGCCCACGTTCTTGTCGGGGAATTCGCCGATGTCTTCGGCCACGATCGAATCGACGATCGTGGAAGCGTTTTTCTTGCGGTCGATCGCCGACGCCACCGATGCCCGGGTACCGGAAACGACGACAACGTTGGAAGCCTGTTGGGCAGCGGGGGCCTGCTGGGCGCTGGCCGTTTCAAACGCCAGCAGGGACAGGGCGGTGGCGACAGCGGTGGCGCACACCGTTGGGCGGATACGGTCACGCGTGGAGCGGTTCGATGGCATGTTTCTGGTCTCCGGAATCTTATTATCAATATGAAAGGCAGTTGCCTCTCGATTCGATTCTAGAAGACCAGCACCGGCATTTGAGCGGTGTATTGCCAAACAGTCAGTGAGTTGAGTGATACAGGATGAACAGTCGGCACGCAGCAACAAGCTGAAATATCAGCTTGCCGCCACGAGTGACTTACGGTATGTGTTCACGTTACCACTACGGTTCCGCGCGACGTTTCGATCAAGGAGTTGATCGTTGCGTGACGGCGGATGCCTGTCACGGCTTGCCATACTCCCAGTGCCACGGCATGCCCGTGTCGCCGAGCGCGGCGCGCACGATGGCGCTGAACGCCGGTTCGGCCCGCACGTCGTTCGACAGGATGACCACGCAGCGCCGCTGCACGCGCAGGCACACCAGCATGTTGCCGGTCGACTCGTTGTGGCCACCCTTGAAGAAGCCCGGCCCTTGCGGCCCCGTGAACGTGACCAGTCCGAGCCCCACGGACAGCCCGGCGATACGCGCTGCCTGGGGCGCCTCCGCCTGCAGCGTGGGGAACTGCGAGCGCGTGGTAATCGGCAGTTGCGGGCGCAGCATGTCGTCGTGCGCGGCCTTGCCCAGGCCTTCGCCATCGACCAGCGCGGCGGCGAACCGCGCCATGTCCGTGATGGTGGTATCCATCGATCCCGCCGCGCGCACGCGGCTGCGCTCATCGTGCGGTTCCGGCTTGCCCTCGATGGTCCAGCCATCGGCCAGGTTCCGCGCGAAGTCCGGCCGCCACCGCAGGCTCGTATCGCGCATGCCGAAGCGGTCGAACAAGCGGCGCTGCAGTTCGGCGCCCACGTCCAGCTTGAGCCCCTGCTCCAGCGCGAACTGCAGCAGCATGATGCCTTCGCCGGAGTACGCATAGCGGCTGCCCGGCTCGAAGTGGATGCGCAGCTTGCCATCCGGTTCCACGAAGGCGAAATTGGCAAAGCCGGTCGAGTGGGTGAGCACCATGCGCGCCGTGATGCGACGCCAGCGTTCGTCGCCGCGCAGGTCGCCCCATTTGCCATAGGCCGGCAAGTTGCCGTAATCGGGCAGCGGCTTTGCCAGGTAATCGGCCAGAGGGCGGTCCAGGTCGAGCTTCCCTTCGCTGGCCAGCTGCGACACCAGGTAGGCGAACACGGTCTTCGTCAGCGAGGCGCCGTACATGATGGTGTCCGGTTCGAGCTTTGCCCCGGCTGCGTTGCGCTCGCCCCAGGTGCGGATGAAGGCAGGCTTGCCCGGCTCGATGACGGCAAGGGCCAGACCGCGCGCGCCGGTGGCGCGCAGGCCTGCGTTGACGGCGTCTTCCAGCGCATCCGGGAATGCCGGGGCGGCACGGGCGATGCTGGCCGTGAGCGCGAGCACGAGGCAGCCGAGGATCCTGTTCATGGGAGGGCCTTATGCGAGATGGCGATACAGCTGGACCGCCGCCACGACGATGACGAAGCCAAGCACCCCGCGCCGCCACCACGTTCCCCATGCAATGCGGGCGTTGCCTGGCCCGGGCGCATCAGCCGCATGCAGATCGGCCTTGTCGTCGGGGTGGATGTACACATCGTCGAGCGAACGATAGGTTTCGCCTTCGTCACCGCGCACGCGCGCGCCAAGGTAGCCCGCCAGCTCGATCATCAGCGCGACGAAAGGCTCGCTGGGATTCTTCGTCCACAATTCGCCATCGTCCAGCCATAGCGCCTCGCTGTCGTCTCCCAACTCGGGCTGGCCCAGGCACCACTCCTTCGCACCCGGGATGATTTCAAGCCGCCCGGTCATGGGCACGATGGCACTGCGCACTTCGTCCTCCGTGATCGGCTGCCGGATCCCTGCTTCGGTGCGCAGGATGGTGACGTGATAACCCACTTTATATTTTGCCCTTTCGATGACTTGTCGCTGCTGAAGCCAGGCCTCGGCGCTTCGATAACAGGACAACTGGTCCCGCACCGGATCGACCAGAGCCCGGCTGGCGTTTTTGATGGAGTTAGCCACCGCATGCAGCAAGTCTATTGCACCACGCTGCGTGCACGGACTCGGCAACGGACTACACTACTAGTATTTCTTGGTGCATGACGTGACGGCATTGTGCACCCAATGCATGTTCGTCAGAGTACGCGTTTTTCTGTTGATTCTTACGTTGACGAATTCGTCGCCGCATTTCGGTCTCAAATTGATGAAGGTGTTGGCTTTCGGTGAATACACATAGATATAGAAGAGCGTGTACGTTCCCTTGCCGTCATCGATATGGTGGATCGCAAAATCCTGATAGCCATCGAAATTGTAGTCAGCGAGCTCGACATTCAGCAGATTCTCCGTATGGATGTCAATCTCATCGCCATTGACTGTTTTCCCAGTGCGAACCTCATACCTGACGACGGTTCCGTCGATCAGCACCTTGGCCGAGATACCGTTTCGGGGCGAGAATACAGTCGGGTTAGCCGCTCTTGCTTCGCTGAGCGCCAGGAGAAGACTCGCGAAAGCAAGGATTTTCAGCTGGTTCATGACATCCTGTTGATAGTGTTCGAATCGCTCAAGAACTGTTAACGGGGTTTTACCCACCAGCGGCAGCCAAGGCCGGTAGCCGTCATCGCTATACTCCTTTTCCCGCAAGCGCAACGCCCTTTTCCGTGGGTCGCGGGTAGTGGCGTGACGGTATCAGTTCGACTGTCGTATCCGGGTAAATATGGACACCCAGGTACCGGGCATCTGGCGGCACACCGGTGAGCATCGGTACATTCTTTGCCGAAACGGTGTGTCCGTTTCTCGGCATTCCAGGCGGACCATCGAGCCGCCACGTCACCTTCTTCGGCCCCGACACCAGCGCCACACCGGAAATCGAACCTCCCCCGGTCGCAGGATACGGACTGGTTGTGCCTCCAGCCTTTCCATCAATGAAGGCATCGAAAATGGGCCGGTCGGTATAGTTGAAATGGACAATGTCGAATACCATGGTCATAGGAGTACCTTTAAAAATCCCGTTGATCTGCTGTTGGCACGATCATGTATTCCTTTTGGCAGATTGACATCGGCTGATTGAACTCAGGGAAAAACTTCAGCCGCTGGCCGTCGACCCATACCATGTAGTATGCAGTTTTCAGGTAGAAATCGCACCGTTCGTCTAACTCGATACCGGCGGTTTTGCTGTCATCGATCATTTTTTCCGTCAAGTGATCGTCCAGCTTCACTCTTTCAGGATCGCTCCAGTCACTGGCCACGACGTCTACCGAGGGCGGGAAGAGTTCTTTTACGAGACTCACACCCGGGACCCACCGGCCACTCGACCTTGCAAAAACGAGGGCAACCTTCTCGATATCAGGAGAGCCCGCACAGACCATAAATTTCTTGAAGACGGCGCTGATGTACCTTTTTGAAACCGCGATTTTCTCGAATGCGATTTCATAGCCCCACGGATGACCGTCCGCAGAGGTGCGGCAGAGTTTTGCCTCGCGCAGCATCTCTTTTTCCAAGGAGCGAAGTCGGGCATTCACCCTCTTGAGTCCTTTGGTCGACATTCCCTTCACGGACACTAATCTCAATGTCTTGATGGACACGTCTTCAACCTTGCCGCGCCGCGCGGGGAGCTCGAAGGTCTTGATCGAGAATTCAAGTGAAGGTGCAAGCACTTTATCGGATGCCTGCGAACTTGCACAGAGCATAGCCAACGATAAAGCAGCGAAAATACTCAAAAGATAACGCATCATCATGTCCATTCCATTCACGCCAGTTCCCAAGCCCGGTCACCAACGAACCAGGCGTGGCAGACCACAATCCAATGTCGCAATATTAAGGGAAAATTGTCCGAATAATTTGCCACGTCAGCAATTCCAAGGGCCATTGATCCGTCGGCCGAGCCCCACCGAAACATCGCTTTTAGAAGAAGCACACGTTGCTCAGGGCGATCGACCCCCTGAGCCGCGGCTGGTGGCCCAGGTCCTCGCTCCACAGCAACCGCGGTCGTTACCAGCCGCCTGGACCCGATCGAAGGCGCCCCGTACGCTATCATCGTGCGTTTTTAACAACCGCACACTTGCGGGCCATCGCAGGCCGCGAGTGCATAAACTGGAGCGTTTACGTTGAGTCTTCATGTCATCCCCGCCAATTCCGCAGACGCCACCGTCGTCGCCTCGCTGATCACCGCCCTGACGCAGGAAATCTGCAACCGTACCAACGACCAGAGCCACTTCGACCACAACGAACCGCTGACCGCGCGGCTCTGCGCGCGCTGGATTGAGGAAGGCATTTATACCGCGCTGCTTGCGTACAGCGGTGAGCAGGCGGTAGGCGTGGTGACGATCGCCGAGAGCCATGCGCTGTATGCCGAAGGGAAGATCGGCATCATCCAGGAATGCTACGTGCTGCCGCAATACCGCAGCCAATCGGCCGGCTCGGCGTTACTGGAGGCCGCTCTGGCACTGGCGCCGCAGCGTGGCTGGGCGTGTATGGAACTGTGCACGCCGCCGCTGCCGGAGTTTGCCGGGGCGCTGCAGTTTTACGAACGGCACGCGTTCAGGGCGGTGGGCGGGAGGAAGATGCGCGTACGGTGCCGCGCGAGCTAGTCGTAACGGTCAAGTTCGCGGTCCGGACTTCACCAGCGCTGGCGAAGGCTGGCGGCTTCAGTTCATCGTCTGGCGGATCGCATCCAGGCGTTCGAACGCCGCTTGCTTGGCCCGCATATCGGCGCTGTGCAAGCCCCGGTAGATTTCCAGAAAGGTGCTTTTGCCGACCGACTCCTTGCTGACGCCACACCCGCTCAACAGCCCGTTGACGGCATGAATCCGCGCCAGTTGCTCCGTTTCCGTACGAATCATTTTCTCGAATGCCGCCTTGACTTCATCCGTCAAAGGATCGACGGGCACGTAGTACGCCGCGTTCGTCCTCGCCTCGCTATCGGCGCTGGACATGCCTTTGATGAAGACGGGCAGCACCGGTACGTCGGCACCGGTGCGACAAAGGTTCCACGCCGCGGCGATCTCCGCCCGCGGACGCAGCCGCCCGCTTTCGAGTAAAGCCTTGACGGATTCGGTGGCCCGAACTGCATTGGCCCGAAACAGGCCGTGCACGCTTTCCTCGGAACCGCCCGCCTCGACCTTCTCCAGCAAGAACTCGAATGCCCTGGCTCGTTCATCAGGGGACATCGCGGCAAAATAACTGTCATCCAGGCCATCCAGCCGCTCTTTATTGTGCATCTCGAAGAAATCGAGGAATCGCTGGTATGCATCCATGGCGTTACGTGTGTTTAGTTGGAGTAGTCGGAACGGCGAGTCGTGGTGGAATCGTTTTTCGCTCGTTCCATCGATGCGGCGAAGGCTCCCGTGTCGGGATGCACGGCATCCAGGATTTCCATGGCCTCCACCGTTGGGGCGTCCGGCCCCGTCATGCCCGCGAGGCAGTTGGCCAGCCTGTGATCCAGCGTGAGCTCGACCAGCCCGTATTCTTTTTCCTGGGCCAGCCAGACCAGCGCTGTTTTCTTCATCGAAGGATCGCTATCGTGGAGGATCAGGTACCGGCAGAAATCCCAGAACACGGGACTTTTTCCGATCGCTCTCCGCAGATAGCCACCGACCGCATGACGCCGGCGCGCCCACGACGCGTCGGACCGCATGATTTCCGCCATCATCCTTGCCAGGTACGATTCATCCCGGGTGGCCTCGTACAGCCAGTAGGGAATGAACACGAGCCCTGGCGCACCGCCCGGCAAGCTTTTCAGGCGTGACTCAAGGCAGGACACATACTGCTCGCCCAGTAGCCATTGAAGGGGGGCCACTGCTGTTGCATCGCCATCCGCCAGATCGGCGAAGAATGGCTCGACCAGCAAATGCCGCTGCTGGTCAGTCAGGGCATCGAAATCATCCCTGGCGAAGCCTTCCTTTTCTGTGGGATGCGCTGCGAGTTCGCGCAGTATCCGGTCGGCCGCGTCAACCATTGAACGCTCTCATTCGCGATCGGCTTTTAGGATCGTGCCGTGTCATTTCTGCGGGGGTATGCATTCGGGGTAGTTCTCGCGCACGTACGCTTCTTCGACGACATTGGCGTAGCGTTCATTTTGTTCCCAATAGGTCGCGCAGGCTGTGCAACGATGAAGCCTGGCGTGTAAAGCCAGGTTCACGGCCAGCTCAGGGGGGTGTTTTCCGCTGGTCCATTGGTGACGGCACACGGGGCAGCCTTTTGAATTCCAGCCATTCATCATCACAAATCTGGCATCAGTTCAGTCAATAAATCCACAAGAGTTCCAACGCAATATGACTGATGCCGACTTGAGCCCCTACATCCGACACAAGCCTACCGCTTTGGAACGGATCCCTGAGTCGCGGCTGACAAAGCAAGGGATGACTTGTTTTTTCCGGCAGAATCATATCGCATAGGAGGATCATTGACTAACGGTTTCACTGGTGGCGGGATCGGATGCTCGGGTGCGCCTCCAATCCAATCAGTCACTACTATACGTATCTCATCATTGTCAAAGAAGTGGAGATAGACGCTACCGGGTTCATCGTACTTCTTGACCTCGACCATCTTTTCCTTCCAAACATGTTCAGAGCCTTCCGGCATGTCCCATTGAACATTCATTCGCAATCCAGCGTGCCATTTGACGGGCACCACTACGCAACAAACATTTGCAATGCCTGCGCTATAGCGTGCCGCGTGTCCACCACCACTGGTGCCTACCTCCGTTGCGTAGATGTATTTGTCAGTGTGATTCACGATTCCAATCGTCGCACCGTATTCTTCAGGCCCTTCCGGTGGCGCGGCTGCGCATGCACTTAGACAGGTGGCTGCAGCTAAAAGTATGAGATATTTCATGTGCGACCGTCCTGGCAACTAAGGAAGAAATAAGCGGAGACGTGCTTCGTCTGTTCGATTGCAAAGTCGAATTACGATCGGTTGTTCAGGACGACATTTATTCCTGATGGGTCTTCGCATCATTGGAATCCTAGGCTATTCCGCCGCTGCTATGCCCTTGCTTCGGGGTACGTGGCAACTCTCAGCCAGATCCTAGCTTTCCAAAGACGGCAGTGGCGTCAGGAAACGTCGCGGCATCACTCATCGCGCAAACGGTTCAGTGCCACCACATATCGCTTTATCCTCGCCAGATCACTTTCATCTACCGTTCGCAAGCGTGAACAGTCCAGATTATCAATCAGATCGGCCATTTTTACACGCCGCGCTAGGCGGTCGGTCATCACCCGAGAGATAAAGTCCTCATAGTGCTCCCCATGCTTTTTCGTGAGGCACTGCAATGCGGCAATGATCTCATCGGAAAAGCCATGACGCTGAAGGTCACACATCGTGACGTTCGTGTCTTCCACCACATCGTGCAGCACGGCTGCAATCTGTTCACTTTCAGTCATGCATCGCTGCATGACCCGTAATGGGTGCGATATGTAAGGCGCACCTGCCTTATCGAACTGTCCTGCATGCGCTTCTATTGCGATGGAAATCGCTTTCTGCAGAGTAGACACGCTTACCTCATTTTTCTAAAACATCGGTTTGATCAAAGCTCGTCGAGCAGGATAGTCTCATCACCATTTCGCTTTGCCTTTCACGCTCCGGATTGACTCCATACCAACCTCACAGATTGAATGGTCAATTCTTAGTAGTTAACTTGCACGAGGTGTCGTCGTCACTGCCCGTATGGTGGAAGATGACCGGTTTTACGTTCTTCGCGCTTGTATAGCGTACGTATCGTCCTTGTCTATGACCGGCGCCGGTCTGAATAAACTTGTACTCCCCGGTCACTCTATTGCCCAAGATTTCTATCCTGGTGTCCTCATAATTTCCCAGATCTGGGGATTCGGTGTCTGTATCCAAGTGCGTGGAAAGTACTAGCGGGATGATCTCTTTCGTATGGTTGTACTGTACGAATGAGCCTACCTCCTTTTTCAGCTCCACGTCCACGTAGCGGCGGAATATGAGACGGACGATTTTCCCGTCATTACTCGGTGTTACGCGGACGTAGCATTCCGTTTCGGCCAGTACTTCAGCTCGCGCGGCCGTGGCGCCAAACATGGCGGCAGCGAGAACAATGTGCTTTATCATTCTGCTCCTGTATATTTATTGCTTGTCGAGAGAATCTGCGTGATGTGCGCAGCGTACGGCCCAGTGCCACGATTACACGTCTGCTAACGCATTTTTCCCAGCTTTTCCGTATGCATCAACTTTCCGCGGAGCCGTATCTAAAATCGGCCCGTCGACTCTACTGGTTATACATACACTGCTGGATCGGGATCCCTACAATGCGGCGGGATGAGAGGCCAATGGTGGATCGCTATGCTCGCGTAAGGCAACACGTCTATTGCCGCACGCATATGATCCCCTTATTTGCCGACGTTGATCACATACTGCTTCTAGCAAGAGCAATTTTGCTGACTGTAGCAAGTATCATCCTAATCTGGCTAAAGTACTTACTCTGCTTCAGGAGGTGGTGCAATAGGATGCTTCGGCGAGCTCCCGGCCCAATTTGTTACAACAATTCGTACTTCGTCATCTTGGAAAAAGTGCAGATAAAGACTTCCGGGCTTTTCATATTGCTCAACTTTAACAAGCTTCTCCCTCCACACGTGTTTGGTACCTTCCGGCATGTCCCATCGCACCAGGAACTCCAGTTTCGGATTCCACTTATCTGGTAACGTTACACAGCAGATATTTGCTACCCCAGGATTGTATTTACCAGAATGCCCCCGCCACTGTCACCGACCATGGTTGCATAAATGTACCGTCCAGTATGGTTTACGATTCCGACTTGTGCACCATAGGTGCCTGTCGAATCACTTTGTGCGTCCGCACATGCACACACTATCGAAAAGAAAACGAACGCAGCGATATATTTCATCATATCATTCCGTTTCGAGAAAATCATAAAATTTTCCCGCCTGCAGAATTCCAAAATTCATCCGATAGACAACTCACGCCAGACATATGGCCCGAAGAATACTTCGGCATGTTGGGCAGAAGTCAAAGCCGGCTGTATAGAAAGCAAAGCATCGTTCCAAAGGCTTCCTCTTCATTATTCCTTTGCGTTCCTTTTCCGAACTTTTCAGCCCTTTTGCATAATCAGACTTTAGGTGTTCCAGCTACACTGGATCATCTGATCCTTTGAAACTGGCGATTTCCTTCTTATTATACCTCACAGCCAAGCTCCAAGATTTTAGATCTATACTCCAATGGCGAGGAATTTGGTTTATCGAGGAGTTTTCGATAATTTCGCACATGCATCTCAGCGGTGTTCTTATAATAGCCCAACGTTCCCGCTGGTATTCCAATGATGGCTCAGGCCAACCTTTTATCTTGCCAAGCCAACTAGGATGATTTGGCTGATAATTGCTCGATACTACCTCTATGTTTCCTTCCTTGGTTCGCAACACCCAAAGCTCACCGACCTCACCATCAACGTACTTTGGAACGTCGACAGTATGCACTTTTGTAATCTCTGGCAGCTTGCCGTCGGCGTCCTTGGAAGCCAATAGGTGGCACGTACCCGAACCTGTATCCCAGGAAACCACTGCTTAGGTAGTCTGCCGTTGTAGACCGCGCCCACGATGATCGGCCGGTCGATGTCGTTTTCCATGAACTGCACGACGACCTCTTGCCCGATGCGCGGTAAAAACTGGCTGCCGATCCCGCCGCCGGCCAATCTCTGCGTAACGCGCACCCAGCAGGTCGCGTCGCCGCTGTCTTGCCAGTGGTAGCGGATACGCACGCGGCCCAGCGCGTCGCAATACAGTTCGTCGGAGCCGGACAGCGCCTCGCCGCCATCGGCGCCGACCATGATCGCGGTCTGCGCGCCGTGCGCGGTCTGCTTCGGATGCGCGCGGCCGTCGCTGCCCGGCAGCACCGGGCGCCAGACCACGTCGCTGGCCACCGCCTCGAAGCAGTTGGCGTAGCCGGCCTTGCGGCCCTGCGCGATGGCCAGGTCGAAATCGGGCGGCACGTCGCGCGCCACTTCCTGCAGCAGCTCGGGGATGGGGCCGAGCAGCTCGGCCAGCGCTTCAGTTGCCTTCGACGGCAGGGTTGTTCACGCCCACGCTGACGACATGCAATATCCTTAGCCAGCCAACTCTGGAACCAAGAGAATACAGCAGTAACACTCAACGCTGAATAAATCGCTATGGACTCAGTGACTAGGCAATTCTAACAAATAGCACTAATTTCTTTGAAACTTACCTGAAAGAAGTATGCGGGCTACCTCGTTTCCAGTGTCGTCTTTACAAACATACTTAACATTCATACTGCACCCTTCATTTAATTGATCAACGACCTTCCCGTCCTTAATCGTCAAGTACGCGCCACTAAACGCGTCGCGCTCGTCGCCGGTAGATTCAATATCATCAACCCTAAGAATGGATACACCATTGAACGACGGTAAAACAAGATAAACTGGGTGTAACTTTTTCAAAAATGGGTTGTCATAGTCACCGTTCGCATCGTTACGGTAACTTATGTAATTGTGGGTACCCACTACCTTTGATAACACATCACCACTATGATCATCTGCTACATACGGGTAAAAATCAGGTGCACAAACCGCAGAAACTTGCGGAATCCCGTGCTTTCTTGGAATTGCTGGCTGACATAAGTTGACATAATTAGTTAGGTTTAATGGAAGAGGCGTTACCTTCAATGTTGAATGACTTCCTGGGCGTCCAACATTCTGTATTGGCGCAACCTCACGTGTAAACATATAAAAAGTAGTCGCTTGATGCACAGCAACCATGCGATCACCCTGAATTAATATTTTCGCAAATATTCTTGAGCAATCAGAAACATCCGCCGTGTATACAGTAGTTACGCTATCAAGCTCGAACTGCAACCGATCCTTAAAGTATTTCCTGACCTCAGCCAAGCTTATCTTCTGACGTAACAAACTTTGGAAAATCCTTGAGGAATCATAGGGTTCGGCCTTAACAGTTGTGGCGCACGAAGGTGATAAGGAAAGCTTCCCATCGATAATTTGTACACTTCCAACGTGAAAGGGCTCGATAAGATTAGCATCACCAAAATATTCTTTAGCTCCGACATATTTCCAAGTGCTATTCGCCGAGGCAGCTTGTGCCATTGCCCCGAAAACAAAATTACTTACAAGCAATAAAACGAAAAACTTTCTCATCTCTCTTACCTTAGTGAGTCGAATCATATACGCTGTGCCTAAACATCTGCATTTCCGATTTTCGCCTCGTCACTGGACCCTTCGTGCCACCATTAGTAATATCAGCGAACTCATCGCATCCGCCAGAATAATCTTTGACATTAATCTTAGCTACCAGTTTTGGAAATTTTCTAAAGCCGCTAGTATGCATCAAACGCAAGGTTGCCCTGCGTGGAAATACCGTGGTCGATCGACGGCTTGAACAGCGCGGCGCCATCAGTACTGGTAGCCGCTTCGCCACCCGGCGTCGGCGCAACGCCGCCCTCGCTCTGGCCGTTGTAGACCGCGCCCACAATGATCGGCCGGTCGATGTCGTTTTCCATGAACTGCACGACCACTTCCTGGCCGATGCGCGGTAAAAACTGGCTGCCGATCCCGCCGCCGGCCAATCTCTGCGCCACGCGCACCCAGCAAGTGGCGTCGCCGCTGTCTTGCCAGTGGTAGCGGATGCGCACGCGGCCCAGCGCGTCGCAATACAGTTCGTCGGAGCCGGACAGCGCCTCGCCGCCATCGGCGCCGACCACGATCGCGGTCTGCGCGCCGTGCGCGGTCGGCTTCGGATGCGCGCGGCCGTCGCTGCCCGGCAGTACCGGGCGCCAGATCACGTCGCTGGCCACCGCTTCGAAGCAGTTGGAGTAGCCGGCCTTGCGGGCCTGCGCGATGGCCAGTCGGATGGCAGGTCACGCGACATTTCCTGCAACAGCTCGGGGATGGGGCCGAACAGTTCGGCCAGCGCTTCGGTCGCCTTCGACGGCAGGTTGTTCACGCCCACGCTGACCACGCGCAGGATCGTGTAGCCGGCCGCGTCGCCCAGGCGCTGCAGTGGTGCGCCGGTGACGGTCAATTTCGTGCCGGCGCGTAACGTGCGCACTGTCGAGCGGCCCCGCCACAGCTGGCTGCGCGCCTCGCGCGCCTGCATCTGCAGGTCGGCCCAGCGTTGCGCCTGGCCGCCATCGGCGTGTGCGTACTGGCCCGGTGTGTCGAACGATTCGAGCGGCGGCAGTTTGGTGCCGTTCGACAGCCACGATGGCGACGCGGCCGCCACGGCCTTTTTCGACATGTAGTCGTAGCTCAGCGTCGTGCTGCTGGACGGGCCCACGCTGCGCATCGAGGCCAAGGCCTGCACGGTGTCGCTCTGCTCGCGCGAGTGGGCGCCGTGGAAGCGTATGCCCATGCCCGCGCTGGACGGATCGTCCGGCACGCCGCTCGTGCTGCTGCTGTCGGCGAACAGCACCATCGACGGGCCATCCTCGCCCTGCTCGAAGCGCCAGGCCAGGGCTTCCTCGGCCAGTAGGCGCTCGACGAAGGCCAGGACGGTCTCGCGGTACTGGCAGCAGTAGCTGCGCGGTGTCGCTGCCTCCATGAACGGCATGACTTCGTCGCTCCAGCGCCAGCGCGCGGCCGCGCCGTGATCGCCGAATACCGCGTCGACGATGTCGGTCACGCTCATGTCTTGCCACACGCGACTGTTGCGCGCGTGCGCCAGGCGCCAGATCCAGTGGGAGATGCGGACACGGTAGCGGGCCACGCCGCCTTCGCTGCCCAGCTGGGCGAATTCGCTGACCTCGCCCGCGAAGGTGGTGCGCGTGCCGTCCGCCAGGCTGACCTGCAGGCTGGCCGGCTGGCCCAGCAGCGAAGGCAGCTCGACGAACGCGCTGGTGGAGACGGCGATCACATCGCGCGCGCCTATTCTCTGCACCAAGTCAGGCGATTATCTTTCAACGGCTAATTTTGCGTGAATCGTCTTCCCGGCATACCGGGACATGACTGACGCGCCGAAGTTTGGGTCGGTGATGAGTAGGTCACAGCGCAGAATTCCGATTATTCACCTTTTAATTATATACTCTTTCATACAATTGGAATTGGTTTGAGTAAATTCGGGAGAAAGCACTAATCTCTTACCGTCAACCCAAACCGAATAAGGCGTATTCTTCAGATAAAATTCACACTCCTCATTACTGCTGATGCCTTCCGCCTCACTGTCAGAAATCATTTGCTCTATCGATTCCTCGTTAAGCTCTACCTTACCTTCATAACTAGGCTTGATAACCGCAGCAGACACAAACTTCTTTATCAAATTCTCTGCCGGAATTAATGCTCCGTTTAGCCTTGAAAATACCATGGGAACCTTCTCGATATCAGGAGAGCCGGCGCAAACAGTAGACCTTTCGAAAACAGTGCTTATATAATCCTCTGAAACCAAGATTCTTTTAAACTCAAGGTGAAAACCCCAAGGATGACCTTGGGCACAAGAACCACAGAGCTTCACCTCGCGTGGCATATTTTTCTCTTTTTCCAGGAGTTGTACAGTAATCTTATCAAGAATCTTAGGCTGCAAACCTTCGATGGCGATAATTTTAAGAGTTTCAACGGATACACTTGATGTCGGGCGGCTTACACCTAGGTTTTTTGCTTTACCTAAGACGAACTTGACTGAGGGAGGAGCTGCATTGTCAAGAGCCGTTGAATGCTGCGACACTACGCCCAAGCACATGGCGATAAAGAAACGAATCACTTTCATAAAGGATAGGGGTTTTTACTAGCGGTAGGTTCGATCATAGATTAGTGTAAGAATCATTGAACTGGTGTTTTTACAGGCGGCTGAATAGGATGTTTCTGCGAGCCACCTGCCCATTTAGTTACGACGATACGGACTTCATCATTGGGGAAGATGTGTAAATAGAGACTACCTGGCTCATCATACCTCTCTACATCAACCAACTTCTCCTTCCAGATATGCTTGGTACCCTCCGGCACATCCCAGTGCACATTGAATCGCAAACCGGCATGCCATGTTACTGGCAACATCACGCAACAAACACTTCCAACGCCTGCGCTATAACGGCCGGCGTGTCCACCGCCATTATTTCCAACTTGTGTCGCATAGATGTACTTGTCTGTATGATTTACAACTCCAATACTTGCGCCATACATCTCGGCTTGATCCTGCTTAGCGGCCGCACACGCACTTAAAATCATGGCCCCACCTAAGACTGTGAGATATTTCATGTTAGCTTTCATCTAATTTTATAATATTAGAGGCTCGCTTTGTCCCAAAATTCGTCAGTTACATTCTCAATCTGGGCCGCATAATCCGCCCCTGCCCTCACATTACGAAGCAGTTTTGAAATTCTGGTAAAGTTTGGAATCTTGACCGAAGCACGGGAAATGGAACGTCCTGCGGAGTTGCTTCGATCATAGCGTTAAGGGATTAGGGTTAGTTCGATGGCTCATCTCGAGGCTGAATCGGATGCTTCAATGAGCCTCCGACCCAATCAGTTACGACAATGCGGACTTCGTCATTGGGAAAAAAATGTAAATATACACTACCGGGTTTTCCATATTTTTCCACTATCACTTCTTTTTTCTTCCAAATATGCCTAGTACCTTCAGGCATGTCCCATTGCACCATTAAGCTTAGTCCCGAGTGCCATTGCAAGGGTAATGTTACACAGCACATATTTGCAATCCCCGCGCTATAGCGTGCAGCGTGCCCACCTGCGTCTGATCCAACGCGCGTAGCATAAATGTATCTATTCGTGTGGTTTACAATACCAATGCTCGCATTGTAAGTGTTCAACTGCGCCGACTCTGCGATTGCACAAGCGCTAAGACAATGTGCCATCATAAATATGAAAAAAAATTTCACAAACGCTACCTTCGATATAGTTTCTTAAAAGTTCAACCACGAGCATCCTGCCAGAATGTGTGTGGCAAGGCATCAATTTCGGATGAGTAGTCTGCACCCTCCCTTACGTTTCCCAAAAGTCTCTGAAAATCGGGCAAGGTAGCAGGTTGTTCACGCCCACGCTGACCACGCGCAGGATCGTGTAGCCGGCCGCTTCGCCCAGGCGCAGCAGGGGTGCGCCGGTGACGGTCAGGCGCGTGCCGGCGCGCAGCGTGCGCACCGTCGAGCGGCCGCGCCACAGCTGGCTGCGCGCTTCGCGTGCCTGCATCTGCAGGTCGGCCCAGCGTTGCGCCTGGCCGCCATCGGCGTGCGCATACTGGCCCGGTGTGTCGAAGGATTCGAGCGGCGGCAGTTTGGTGCCGTTCGACAGCCACGACGGCGACGTGGCCGCCACGGCCTTCTTCGACTTGTAGTCGTAGCTCAGCGTCGTGCTGCTGGACGGGCCCACGCTGCGCATCGAGGCCAGTGCCTGCACGGTGTCGCTCTGCTCGCGCGAGTGGGCGCCGTGGAAGCGTATGCCCATGCCCGCGCTGGACGGATCGTCCGGCACGCCGCTGGTGCTGCTGCTGTCGGCGAACAGCACCATCGATGGACCGTCCTCGCCCTGCTCGAAGCGCCAGGCCAGGCCTTCCTCGGCCAGCAGGCGCTCGACGAAGGCCAGGTCGGTCTCACGGTACTGGCAGCAGTAGTTGCGCGGTGTCGCCGTTTTAGCTAAACAGCTCCGAGTGCAGTATCGTATCCATATCCTCTTGATATTGCCGCTCTACGCTCTGCACTTCCTGCACTGAAATAATATTTTTCGCAAGTAAAAACCACTGCGTTCGGGTCAGGTCTACGTCTGAGCAGTAATTAGCGAACTGTGCGTACCGCCAGAGCCTTGGTCAGACCCGTAGTGCTGCTGGGGAATAGTACACCGCCAAGCCGTCCTTAACCCACTAAAAGCTATGTGTGACTAATATTTTCTCGTGCAAGCCGTCGGAACATTATGGACGTAGTACATATGCGTAAGGGTATGCCCCTTCTTATTACGCACTAAGTTGGCAAACATATGGCCACATTTAGGGATTAACTCAACGAACGTATTGGCTTTCGGAGAATATACGAAGATATAGTGAACAGTATAAGTTCCCATGCCGTCGTCTATATGAAATACGGAAAAGTCCTTATAGCCATCAAAATTATAATCAGCCAACACCAGCTTCAGCGGATTTTCAGTCCGCGTAACATATTCATGGGAGACAACACTACCCGCCTTCCTTATTTCGTAGTCAACCCGCGGTCCTTCGATAGTAATACTGACTGAAACGCCCCTAGTGGGTGAGAAAACTGTTGAATCAGCGCTTTTCGCCTGACCAAGCCCAAATCCGAAGACAGTGACGATAAAAATTTTAAGGATAGTCATGCGAACTTAATGACGCGAGAAGTTTATGATAATCGGCGGTTTCCGATGGCAGGTTGTTCACGCCCACGCTGACCACGCGCAGGATCGTGTAGCCGGCCGCTTCGCCCAGGCGCTGCAGCGGTGCGCCGGTGACGGTCAGGCGCGTGCCTGCGCGCAGCGTGCGCACCGTCGAGCGGCCGCGCCACAGCTGACTGCGCGCCTCGCGTGCCTGCATCTGCAGGTCGGCCCAGCGTTGCGCCTGATTACCATCGGCGTGCGCGTACTGGCCCGGTGTGTCGAAGGATTCGAGCGGCGGCAGTTTGGTGCCGTTCGACAGCCACGATGGCGACGTGGCCGCCACGGCCTTCTTCGACTTGTAGTCGTAGCTCAGCGTCGTGCTGCTGGACGGGCCCACGCTACGCATCGAGGCCAGTGCCTGCACGGTGTCGCTCTGCTCGCGCGAGTGGGCGCCGTGGAAGCGCACGCCCATGCCCGCGCTGGACGGATCGTCCGGCACGCCGCTGGTGCTGCTGCTGTCGGCGAACAGCACCATCGACGGGCCATCCTCGCCCTGCTCGAAGCGCCAGGCCAGGCCTTCCTCGGCCAGCAGGCGCTCGACGAAGGCCAGGTCGGTCTCGCGGTACTGGCAGCAGTAGCTGCGCGGTGTCGCTGCCTCCATGAACGGCATGACTTCGTCGCTCCAGCGCCAGCGCGCGGCCGCGCCATGCTCCCCGAATACCGCGTCGACGATGTCGGTCACGCTCATGTCTTGCCACACGCGGCTGTTGCGCGCGTGCGCTAGGCGCCAGATCCAGTGGGAGATGCGCACGCGGTAGCGGGCCAGGCCGCCTTCGCTGCCCAGCTGGGCGAATTCGCTGACCTCGCCCGCGAAGGTGGTGCGCGTGCCATCCGCCAGGCTGACCTGCAGGCTGGCCGGCTGGCCCAGCAGCGAAGGCAGCTCGACGAACGCGCTGGTAGAGACGGCGATCACATTTTAGCTTTATCGCCTTTTCGACTCAGCGTCGTCGGTCGAGTCGCGGACAGCTTTCTTGATCCACACGATGCCCGAATCAAGGAGTCGTTCCGCACCGTCTGCAGTTTCAGCTAGCAAAACACTGGCAGCTTCACTAGTTTTGCTGGCACGCTGTTGAACATCATTGACTGCCGTAACAGCAGCAGCTTCGGCGTCACGGGCAAGCTTCTCCGCGTAAGTAGCCGCCTGTTCAGCACGTTGCTGGGCGACGCCCGCGGCATGTTGAGCAGTATTTGCAGCCTCATCAATCACTTCAGAGCCGAATTTCTTGGCATTCAAGAGTTCTCGCCGCGCTACATCTGCAGCCTCAACGGCCTTCCGTTTGGCCAGCAAGGCTTTTTCACGCGCAGCCTGCGCAACGGACTCGGTAGTCTGTCTGACAGCCGCAGTCGTACTATCAACAGCTTTTGTGATAGTTTGCTTACTTCGCTCAATGCCATCGTTCACAGCATTTCGGATTGGTATTGTCTTAGTATCTAACCAATTACCAGCCACTGCCCAAACGCTAATCGTGGACTCAAGCACTTCACGCGCGGAAAAATAGCTAAATGGATCGCCTAAATTTACAATGAAATCCACTTTTGAATCGTGAACATACTGAGCCACAAAATGAAGCACCCCATCAGGCGCGTTTGAGTCCCAGCATTCGAGTTGCCAATCCTGAGGCTTCACAAACTGTGCATAACTGTTAGCTACTCCCCCACCGATCCTGACTGCCTTACCCAGACGCGATGCAAAGCGGTATTTCCCAACTTCCCAAGCCATTCCCTTCGGGCCGATGTATTTATATTTATCCTCCTTGAGCCTGCGCTGCCCCGGCGTTTCCATTCCTCTCCGATGCATTGTGCCGTACGCACTATAGAGCAGTTTCATATGCTGTTTAATCTGCCCTTCAATTGGCCCGGAGGGAGAACCCACGTATGCCATGTACCTTCGGTAGCTTTCTGCCGTTTCGTTTCGGCATTCAAAACGAGCCGTGAAACGTTCCCGTCTAGTACGTGCAATTTCGCCATAACTTCGCAAGCGCACTCCGGCTCCAACGGCCTCAGCCATCATGTCACGCATAGGTATGCGCGCATAATTGTTATCAATTCCTTGCGCTGTTGGTTCATATCCGCCTCCAACGTCTGAGTGAACACCCGGATAAAGTTTTTCAACCCACCCCCCTTGGAGCTTTCCATTTTTCCGAATTAGATCCACAGGAAACGCAAAGCGCACCTCGTGCGCAGCCACATAATGAACGCAACGCTCAACTTTCGGTGATACTAGGAGTTCGCGCTCGGTAAAAGGAGTTCGCGCATTCTGAGATGGAACTCCAAAAGAGGCTACGGTATCGAACACCCCTAAGAAGTTAATCCGGAGCGGATATCCTGAGTAAAGCAAACTCCCCGCCCCATCAGTACACTGCTTTATTATTCTATTTGTGAATGCTCTAGCCAGCGCAGCGCCTCGGGAAAACCCGAAGACGGATATGCTTATGGTTTTTATTAATCTATGGCGCCCTAGTGCACGGTTTAGTTCGGAAAAACTTTTATTTCCCGCTTCATTTGCATACTTTTCGAGATCGCCTCCTTGCTTTTGCGCGTTCAGGATAAGAAAATCGCGCAGTCGGTCGTTGACTCGTGCATACCCGAACTCCATGCGCCTGTCCCCGCCAGCCCCCAGACCCATGCCTGGCAACCCATCCTCAATCATTGCAGACTTTGCTGCCAACCAATTTGGCAAGGTGCCGTTAAACTTTGTACCGACACCCGATATGTATATCGAGTAAATTCCTTTGGCTGGATCATCGACAGCAGCATCGAACATACGGCCAATGTTACTCCAACTGGCAGTAGCTTCGTCTGCATCAAGATTATTTCCAGTTCCGTCAAAGAAAATGGATATATGAACTACATCTCGGCAGTCCTGATAAGGACCAGGCGCCGCTCCCTCAACATCACGATTAGCTGAAATTGCAGCACGAACGTCGTCCCCGGACATTATTTACTCCGCTTTGACGCCGAAGAAATACCTCTTTCAGTCGCCCGTGGATAATGGCGCGACGGAATAAGCTCAACAGTTTCGTCCGGATATATATGGATACTCAAGTACTGGGCATCATCTGGAATATCACTCAAATGAAGCGAATTCTTCGCAGAAACTTTCTCTCCGTTCCGCGGGGCGCCAGCAGGGCCATCAAGGATCCAAGACACTACTTTAGGACCAATGCTCAATGAAACGCCTGAGATCGTGCTGCCACCGGTTTCTGGGAAAGGATCCAAGCTACGGCTCGCCTTTCCATCAATGGACGCGTTGTAGATGGGTCTGTCCAAATAGTTAAAATACACGATATCAAGAGTTACAGTCATTTTTGGCGCCCCGCAGGCCGATAAAGAAAATATCAAAAACGTCGTAGCAATAAAAATCCGACGAGAAAACATAATAGGCAGCTTCGTAAGCATACATGTATCAAGGTAAACTTTTCATAGCATCGTCAAAAGTTAGCTCCTTGTCGCGCACCCTATCTAAAAGTACAGCAATATGTGGATTAGGCTCATTATCGCGTTTGCATATAAGCATTAAGCATACGTAATTCACTAAATCTCGCATCGACTCGAGCCCGATTTCGCGAGCGCTAAACAAACTAGTCCTTACGAATTCGTACTGCGCGCGTTTACTCATCCCATATAGCAGATACGGTTGGTTCAGATCTACGAAATATAGCAGATTATCTGGCAGGCTCGCTTCGACCAATTGATCTATCTGTGTTTGACTGAGCTGGAAGGGGGCACTCTCAACAATTTCAGCTCCTGAATTAAATTGGATCTCATGAATAGTTTCGTTCCGGTCCCAGTACCACCACCGTTGAACTACGCCTGCAAAATAGCTTCGTTGCTCGATGGTAAGAACGGGGCCTGGCACATGCAGTGTCAAGTCGTCTTGCTGGCCGAGCAGCGTCCCCAGGATAGCTGGGTCCCAAAAGGCGAAGAACATCATATCGCCATCGGGGAGAATGATTTCTGCGCACGACTTAAGTTTGGCTAATAACGGACTGAACGACAACAAACTTGTGATTACTGTTATGCTTGGTGTCTTGGACGAATTTCGCGCAATCCACTCCCAAGCTTTTATTCCTCTACCGGGCGGACCCAAGTCCACCAGATGAGGGGACTTCCTAGCTAATGGGCTTCCAGGTTCCGCGTCGAATAATGAACGGCTCGGCCTACTGAGCACTTCCGGCAACGAAGCGTCTTGCGCGCTGTCCGCTATCGCGTACCAATAAAGCTGAGAATTGCCACTTGCTACCTCGCCGCAGATTTCGATGAAGTGTCGAGCGGACATTCTCAAGCCCCTTTATTGATAAAGGCGGTACGCTGTGCGGCTCGCTTTGCAAGACATTCGACGCAGACGGATTGTGGCATGATTGGCAATTTGTAGGAAAAATCTTCGGGCGCTATAAAACTCTTCTTCGCCGCATGCACCATGATCTTTCCGGGGCACTGCACGGTAATATTCCCACCCTCAATGGTGATATTCGCACCATCCGCCGTCGACAAACTGATCTTCTTGGCCGCCGCCCAATCAATATGCGCATTGGCACTGGCGATATTGACCTCATCCCGCGCCTGCACTTTTAAAACATCCGCCTGCGCCTGCACATCGATCGCATCCTTGGCAGCAATGACCTTCAGCCCGGCACCTTCCGCGCCCGGCTTGACAGCGCCAGCCAGCATGCCGATAGCCTGCCCGGTCTGCAAGCGCATCTGCCCACCCGTCACGAACTGCGAATCCTGCCCACTCATCAGGTTGACGGTCTCGCCATTCGACAATTGCATGGCCTGCCCGGCAACGACAGCCAATCCAGCCTTGGCGGAAATGGCAATGACAGCATCCGTGGCATGCGGCACCTTGCCATCCCCAGGACTGATATTCCTGGAAGCGGCATCACCCTGCGCGGCATCAAGACTATCAGTAGCAACCATTCCTGACACCGCAGTAAGAAGAGCAGCCAAGGGCGCAGCCTTCTCATCGACCACGCTGGACGAAGCCTTCGCCGCCCCAAGATGAGAAGCCAGCCCCACCGTCTCATGCGTCACAGCCGCTTTACTGAACGTCTCGCCCAGCTTGACCGCCTGCTTCATCAGCGCGATACCCGCTGCGTTGTCGCCTACGGGATCACGGGCCGCCGCGCCATGAGCAATCTTGTAGCTCGACACCAGCAAGCCAGCGCCACCGCGCACGGCACCATAGGCATCGGTGCGCAGTTCGGCGCCATGGCCGCGCAGCGAGCCACGGTAGTTGTCGGCAGTATGGATCAGGTGCCCCAGATTGAGTTCGGTCGCAGCGGAAGTCGTGCGCAACTGCACCCGGCCCTGGGAATCCGTGTCATCGAACACCAGCTGGTTGTAGCCCGCGCCGCCGAATTCCTTGGTGCGTACGCCCCACTGCGCCGTGGCGTTGCGGTGGCCGGCGTCGTCGCCCGAGGCGCCGTGCCATACGGGAGCATTGCCGCCAGCCAGGTTGCCCTGCGCGGAAATACCGTGATCATTTGCCGGCTTGAACAGCGCGGCGCCATCGGTACTGGTAGCAGCTTCGCCACCGGGCGTCGGCGCAACGCCGCCCTCGCCCTGGCCGTTGTAGACCGCCCCCACGATGATCGGCCGGTCGATGTCGTTTTCCATGAACTGCACGACCACTTCCTGGCCGATGCGCGGTAAAAACTGGCTGCCGATCCCGCCGCCGGCCAATCTCTGCGCCACGCGCACCCAGCAGGTGGCGTCGCCGCTGTCCTGCCAGTGGTAGCGGATGCGCACACGGCCCAGCGCGTCGCAATACAGTTCGTCGGAGCCGGACAGCGCTTCGCCGCCATCGGCGCCGACCACGATCGCGGTCTGCGCGCCGTGCGCGGTCGGTTTTGGATGCGCGCGGCCGTCGCTGCCCGGCAGTACCGGGCGCCAGATCACGTCGCTGGCCACCGCTTCGAAGCAGTTGGCGTAGCCGGCCTTGCGGGCCTGCGCAATGGCCAGGTCGAAGTCGGATGGCAGGTCACGCGCCATTTCCTGCAACAGCTCGGGGATGGGGCCGAACAGTTCGGCCAGCGCTTCGGTCGCCTTCGACGGCAGGTTGTTCACGCCCACGCTGACCACGCGCAGGATCGTGTAGCCGGCCGCTTCGCCCAGGCGCTGCAGCGGTGCGCCGGTAACGGTCAATTTCGTGCCGGCGCGTAACGTGCGCACTGTCGAGCGGCCCCGCCACAGCTGGCTGCGCGCCTCGCGCGCCTGCATCTGCAGGTCGGCCCAGCGTTGCGCCTGGCCGCCATCGGCGTGCGCGTACTGGCCCGGCGTGTCGAACGATTCGAGCGGCGGCAGCTTGGCGCCGTTCGACAGCCACGATGGCGACGTGGCCGCCACGGCCTTCTTCGACTTGTAGTCGTAGCTCAGCGTCGTGCTGCTGGACGGGCCCACGCTGCGCATCGAGGCCAGCGCCTGCACGGTGTCGCTCTGCTCGCGCGAGTGGGCGCCGTGGAAGCGTATGCCCATGCCCGCGCTGGACGGATCGTCCGGCACGCCGCTGGTGCTGCTGCTGTCGGCGAACAGCACCATCGATGGACCGTCCTCGCCGTGCTCGAAGCGCCAGGCCAGGCCTTCCTCGGCCAGCAGGCGCTCGACGAAGGCCAGGTCGGTCTCGCGGTACTGGCAGCAGTAGCTGCGCGGTGTCGCTGCCTCCATGAACGGCATGACTTCGTCGCTCCAGCGCCAGCGCGCGGCCGCGCCATGCTCCCCGAATACCGCGTCGACGATGTCGGTCACGCTCATGTCTTGCCACACGCGGCTGTTGCGCGCGTGCGCCAGGCGCCAGATCCAGTGGGAGATGCGGACACGGTAGCGGGCCAGGCCGCCTTCGCTGCCCAGCTGGGCGAATTCGCTGACCTCGCCCGCGAAGGTGGTGCGCGTGCCGTCCGCCAGGCTGACCTGCAGGCTGGCCGGCTGGCCCAGCAGCGAAGGCAGCTCGACGAAGGCGCTGGTCGAGACGGCGATTACATCGCGCGCGCCCACGCCCTGCACCAGGTCTTCGGCCACGAAGGCCTCGACCAGCAGGCCGCCGGCGCCAAGCTCCAGGTTACCGTCGCCCACGTCCAGCGCATACAGCCGCGTGACGCTCGAAAACTGGGCCAGTGCGGCCCGCACTTCATCGATCAGTTCGCCCGCCATGGTCAACCCGATATCTCGGCCACGGCAGGGCCTTTGCAGTCGTTTCGTGGCTTGGAGGCACTCTCGCACGGCTGTGGGGGGCATTTGGCCGCAGCTTGCGGTGCGCAGCGCTTGCTATCGGTGGCAGGCTTGGCTGCGCGCGGCGCCGGCGAAGCTTTCGAATGGGCCAGCAGCGCGGCCAGCAGCGCCGCGTCGGTGTCGACTTTCGGCGTGATCTTTGCCGGCGTTTTCTTCTTCGCTGCGGCGATAGCGGTTTTCTTTTCCCGGGCGGCCTTGGCCCTGGCCTTGCGCTCGGCCCTGGCGAGAGCGACCTTCTTCGCGGCAGCCTGCCTGCTGGCGGCGGCCTTGTCGGCCACTTTCACCGCATCGGCCTTGTTCGCCGCTTTCGCCGCATCGCTCTTGTCAGCCGTTTTCGCCGCATCGTCCTTGTCGGCTACTTTCACTGCTTCGCTCTTGTCGGCCGCTTTCGTCGCATCGCCCTTGTCCGTCACTTTGGCGGCGTCGTCCTTCGCGGCCGAGGGCTTCTCCAGGAATGCCGTCAGCTCATCCTTGCCATTGTCGCCGGCTGGCGCACGCGCCGCCAGAGCGGTCGCCGCGACAGCCGCACCCGCGGCGGTACCAGCCACTGCGGCACCAGGCACCTCGTCGAGGATCGTCGCGGCGCTGACGTCGGAATCGGCCGCGACGGGCGCCTGCTCGGGGGCGGCTTCCTGCACAGGCTCGTCGGCCGAGGCTCCGGAACTCGTTTCGGGTACCGGTGCGGGGACGGCTTTCTGCACGGGCGCGGCGGGAGCGGCGGCGACCTGCACGGCGTTGCCGGCACTGTCCTGCTGCATGGCCCACGCCAGCGCGCCACCACCCAGCACGACCACGGCGGCGATGCCGGCGGCCATGCGGCCCTGTTTGCGCCGGGCATGCGTCGAGCCGGACGGGCTCGCGCGGCCATCCAGCTTGCTCAGGATGCTCTGGTCTTCGCCCGCAGGGGCCTGCTGCGCCTGCTCGGGGAGAAGGCTGGGCCGGCTGGTGCGGCCGGGTTCTTCGTTTTGCGGCAAAATACACTCCCTTATTATTTTATGCATAACTTTACGCGATTTATATAACCCCTGGCGCAAAATATGCAAGCAGGAATCGCGCGTGCGCGCAGTCCCCTGTTCCGCACAATATTATAAGCGACCGATTATCATTAGATTAAGTTATACTTCGGGGCAATCATTTTTCCAACACCATCGGCTACCCTGTAGAAAACGGGCCTAACGTGCTGTTCGTCGCTGTCACCCTGTATTTTCTGCTCGCTTGCCTGGTCAGCTGGCTGCTGCTGTTCCCCTCCGGCCGCGCACTGGTGCTCCAGGCGCTCGCCGGCACGGGGAACCGGCTCAAGCGCGGCTGGCGGGCGGCCGCGCAACGGGAGAGCCGACGGCTGGATGCGATCGGGAATACGTCCGGTGCCTCGCTGCGCGAGGCCGGGGCGTTCATCCGGCGCCACTACCTGTTGTGCCTGGGCGGTGCCCTGCTGCTGGGTGTGCCGCCGCTGATCGCGTTGACCAGTGGCAAGCATGCGCAGCTGAGCGGTTTCGAGGAATCGTCGCGCGAGGTGAACACGCAGGTGGCGACGCTGCTCGAAGGCGAACAGCTGGTGCCGCCGCCTGCCCTGCCGCCGTTGGCGTTCGCCAGCGCGGAAGTGCAGAAGGAACGGCCGATGATTGCTTCGGCAAGCCGCGACTGGGCGCTGCTCAATGCGGCCTACCAGCAACGCCTGCTGCACGTGTTTCGCATCATGAAGGAGCAGCACGGCTACGAGATGGCGATCCTGGAAGGCTATCGCAGCCCGCAGCGGCAGGATGCGCTGGCGGCGATGGGGCCAGGCGTCACCAATGCGGCGGCCTTCCAGAGCTGGCACCAGTACGGGCTGGCCGCCGACTGCGCCTTCGTGCGCAATGGCCGCATCGTCATTTCGGAAAAGGATCCGTGGGCGATGCGCGGCTACCAGCTGTATGGCGAAGTGGCGGAATCGCTGGGCCTGACCTGGGGCGGGCGCTGGAAAATGATGGACCTGGGGCATACGGAGCTGCGCGTGCCCGGCGTGATGAAACGTTGAAGCACATAATGAACAAGGAAACAGGAGAGTAGAACATGGCGGGACCTGTGATCAGACTGGGTGACAAGACCACGCATGGCGGCGTGGTCATCGGGGCATCGGGCGTAAGCGACACTGGCGGCATCGGCATCGCGCGCGTTGGCGACCTGACGGTCTGCCCGATTCCCGGCCATGGCACGCCGCCAATCGTCAGCGGCGACCAGACCTGCATCGTGGATGGCAAGGCGGTAGCACGCCACGGCGACAGGACCGCTTGCGGCGCGTCGCTGATCGCGGGACAGCAGAACACCATCGACCAGGTCTGACGATGGGCACCTGGATGAAAGGCGGCCTGGCGGCGCTGGTCGTGTTCGGCCTGTGCTGGGGTGGCGCCATCGCCTGGTGGCAGGGCACCGGCCGTTCGCCGTCGAACACCGAGCTGGCGGCCGTGCTGCTCGCCGCGCCGCTGGCATTGCTGGCGGCGTTGCTGCTGGTGCGGCACCTGCGCAAGCCGGCCGCGCCCGAAACCGCCGCCGCCAACGCCGACGCGGCAATGCCGGCACCAGCCGTGGCCGGGCCGTCGCTGGCATTGCTGGCGGCCGCCCTGTCCACGCCCCACGGCGCCGCGGCGGAAGAACTGGCCAAAGCCATCGTGGACCAGCTTGCACGCAGCGACCTCGATCCCGAATTGCTGGACGACGATGGCTATCCGGTCATGAGCGTGCGGGTCGAGGATCCGGCCGGCCCGGAGCTGCGCGAGGCGATCGCCCTGTGGCTCGGCGCGCAGGCCCTGCCCGACCCGCAGTTCGGCGACGAACACTGGCGCGCCCTCGGCATGGTCACCGGCGTGGCCGCCGACCTGGCGCACCGGGCCGGCGCGCATCCGCACGCACTGCCTGAAGAGATCGCCCCCAAATCGCCGCTGCCGACCTTGCAGATTCTTCTCGCGCTCACGGGCGCCTGGAACGAAGCGCAGCGCAGCGCCGCCGGCGCCTGGATCGGCCACGTGGTCGCCGAAAGCGGCTGGCCGGCAAGCCGGATCAGCACCAGCATCGCGGCACAGCCGGCGCCCGGCGCTGCGGTGTCGAACTGGCTGATCCAGCTGACGGCGCAGGCGGCCGGCACGCCTACCCTGGCCATGCTGCTGTCCTGCGATTCGCAGATCGGCGAAGCCAGCGTGAACGCGCTGGCGGCCGAGGGCCGGCTGTTCGGCGCGAACCGGCAGCAGGGGCTGATCCCTGGCGAAGGCGCGGCCGGCCTGCTGCTGGCCGACGCGACCCAGGCCGTCCTCTTCGACAGCGAGCCGGTCCACCTGCACACGGTGGCGGCCCGGCGCGACGATTCGGCCGATGTCGCGCGCAAGCCAGATGCGGCGCTGCTGCGCAGCCTGGGCACGCAAGCCTGCACGCAGGCCGCCGTCGCACCGGCCAAGGTGGCGGTGCTGCTGGCCGATACGGGCCACCGCACCAGCCGCGTGATGGAACTGATGGAGCTGGCCAACCAGGAACTGGCCCAGCTCGATGCCGGCACCGACGTGCTGGCCACCGGCGGCGCCTGCGGCCATGCCGGTGCCGTACCCTTCGTCACCGCGCTGGCGCTGGCGCACCAGCAGGCACTGGAGCGGCAGGCGCCGGTGCTTTGCGTGAGCAACGAAGACCCGCATTACCGCAGTGCCGTGCTGGTTCGCCCGCCGGTCCAGCCAGCCTGACCGGCACTGCCTGACCGACCCACCCAGCTTGGTTGCCGAGCCCCTTTGCTGAACCCTGACGAGTTTTACGATGATTGACACTATCTGGCAATTCCTGACCACCCGCGCCAGCCTGGCCACCACCGGCTATCTCGCCCTGGCTGCGCTGCTGTGGATCTCCACCCGGCTCCTCGGCCTGCCGACAGCGTGGGCCGTGGGGCTGTTCGTGCTGGCTCTCGCGATCGGCGCGGCCGTGTGGGCATGGCGCTGGTGGCGCGACCGCAATGCCGCCACCGAACTGGGTGAAATGCTGGAGCAGCAGGCGGTGGTCGCCGCGCCGCAGGCCAACGCCGCCCAGCGCCAGGAACAGGAAGCGATCCGCCAGCGCATGCTCGATGCGATCGCCACCATCAAGGGTTCCAAGCTGGGCCACCTGTCGGGCGACGCGGCGCTGTACGAACTGCCCTGGTACATGGTGATCGGCAACCCGGCGGCGGGCAAGAGCACGGCGATCGCCAGCTCCGGCCTGCAGTTCCCGTTTGCCGATTCGCAGATCGTGCAGGGCGTGGGCGGCACGCGCAACTGCGACTGGTTCTTCACCACCGACGGCATCCTGATCGACACGGCCGGCCGCTACTCGGTGGCCGACGAAGACCGCGCCGAGTGGTTCGGCTTCCTGTCGCTGCTCAAGAAATACCGCAAGAAGGCGCCCATCAACGGCGTCATCATCGCCGCCAGCGTGGCCGAACTGACCGGCAACCGGCCCGAGTTCGTGATCAACCTGGCCAAGAACCTGCGCCAGCGCGTGCAGGAGCTGACCGAGAAGCTGGAAGTGCACGCCCCGGTCTACGTGGTGTTCACCAAGGCCGACCTGATCACCGGCTTCTCCGAATTCTTCCACGACGCCGAGCGCACGGAGCGCGATCGCGTCTGGGGCGCCACCCTGCCCTACCACCAGAACGCCGGCGGCCAGCACGTGCTGGACCAGTTCGACGCCCGCTTCGACGAACTGTACGAAGGCCTGAAGGACATGAGCGCGGCCAACATGTCGCTGCAGCGCCGCGAGCGCATGCCGCCGGGCGTGTTCACGTTCCCGCTCGAGTTCTCCACCATCAAGGCGCCGCTGCGCTCCTTCATCGCCACCCTGTTCGAGGAAAACCCGTTCCAGTTCAAGCCCGTGTTCCGCGGCTTCTACTTCACCAGCGCGCTGCAGGAAGGCGCGCCGGTGTCGGCGTCGTCGAAGCGCGTGGCGCAGCGCTTCGATATCCGCCTGAAGAACGACCACCACGAGGAATCGCACCAGCAGCAGGGCTACTTCCTGCTCAACCTGTTCCGCAAGGTGATCTTCGCCGACAAGGACTTGGTCGCGCAGTACGCCAGCCCGGCCAAGACGCGCATGCGCTACGCGGCCTTCTTCGCCGCCACCGCGATCGCCGGCCTGGCGCTGGGTGGCTGGAGCTGGTCGTACGTGAACAACCGCCAGCTGGTGGCCAACGTCGAGGCCGACCTGGCCCAGGCCGCGCGCGTGCAGGACAAGCGCCTCGACCTGCAGTCGCGCTTCGAAGCCCTGCAGATCCTGCAGGACCGCATCGAGCAGCTGGAAAGCTACCGGGAAAACCGTCCGCTGTCGCTCAGCCTGGGCCTGTACCAGGGCGAAAAGCTGGAGCGCAAGCTGCGCGAGGAATACTTCAGCGGCGTGCGCGAGGTGATGCTCAAACCCGTCGGCGAAGCACTGGAAGGCTACCTGGCGGAAGTGAACCGCAACGCCGCCCAGCTGCAGCCGGAGACGCGCGCGGCCGCTGGCACTGCCGCCGCCGGCGCCGGCGCCGCCCCCACGGTGCAGGCAGCCGCCCAGCAATTCAAGGATTCCTCGCCGACCAGCAGCGAGGATGCGTACAACGCGCTGAAAACCTACCTGATGCTGGCCGATCCGGCGCGTGCCGAAGGCGCGCACCTGAACGACCAGCTGACGCGCTTCTGGCGCGGCTGGCTCGATGCCAACCGCGGCGCCATGTCGCGCGAGCAGATGATCCGCGGCGCCGAGCGCATCATCACGTTCCACCTCGCGCAGATCCAGGATGTGTCCTGGCCGCGCCTGGAACCGAAGCTGGCCCTGGTCGACCAGACGCGTGAAAGCCTCAAGCGCGTAGTGCGCGGCATGCCGGCACGCGAACGCGTGTATGCCGACGTGAAGGCGCGCGCCGCGACCCGCTTCCCGACGATGACGGTGGCCCGCATCGTGGGCGAACAGGACAAGGAACTGGTGCTGGGCAGCTATGCCATCCCGGGCACCTTCACCCGTGAAGCGTGGGAAGGCTTCGTGCGCGACGCGTTCCGCGATGCCGCCAACCGCGAACTGCAAAGCGCCGACTGGGTGCTGCGCACCTCGGCCAAGGACGACCTGACGCTGGAAGGCTCGCCGGAGCAGATCCAGAAAAGCCTGGTGGACCTGTACAAGACCGAATACGCGCGCGAATGGCAGCGCTTCCTGCAGGGCGTGACCATCCGCGACCTGTCCGGATTCGATGCCGCCGCCGCCGCCATGAACCGGCTGGGCGATCCGCAGATTTCGCCGATCGGCAAGCTGGTCACCGTGGTCTACGAACAGACGTCGTGGGACAACCCGACGCTGGCCGATGCCGGCATCGCCCAGGCGCAGAAAGGCATCGCCGCCTGGTTCCGTGAAACGATCCTGCGCCAGACCCCGTCGCGCGTAAACATCAACATCCCGGCATCGGGCACCGCGAAGAATGCCAACCTGCCGCTGGGACCGGTGGGCCGAGAGTTTGCCGGCGTGGCGCGCATGGTCGTCGCCAAGGACAACAACGCTTCGCTGATGGGCGGCTACATGGGCCACCTGTCGAAGCTGCGCAGCCGCTTCAACACCATCAAGAACCAGGGCGACACGGGCCCGGGCGCCAAGCAGCTGATGCAGCAAACCCTCGATGGCAACGGCTCCGAGCTGGCCGACGCGCTGAAGTACGTCGACGAGCAGATGCTGACCGGCATGAGCGACACCCAGAAGCAGGCCGTGCGCGCGCTGCTGGTGCGCCCGCTGATGCAAAGCTTCGCCGTGATCGTCAAGCCGACCGAGATCGAGATCGACAAGGTGTGGGCGGCGCAGGTGCTCACGCCATTCCGCCAGAACCTGGTGGCCAAGTACCCGTTCTCGCTCGAATCGCGGCAGGAAGCCACCAACGCCGAGATCGGCCAGGTGTTCGGCCCGCAAGGCTCCATCGCGAAGTTCTTCGACACCACCATCGGCCCGCTCGTGGTGCGGCGCGGCGACGCGCTCAGCGCCCGCACCTGGGCCAATATGGGGATCAACCTGTCGCCGGCGGTGCTGGCCAGCTTCCCGGCCTAGGTCACACCGCTGTCCGAGGGTGGCGTTGCCACCGCCGCGGCGACAGCGTCCGTCGAGCAGACCATGTTCGACCTGCAGGCGCTGCGCGCGATCGGCGCCAGCGAATTCACCATCGAGATCGATGGCCAGGCGCTGCGCTGGCGCGGCCAGGCCCAGCCCTGGGTGCACATGGTGTGGCCGAACGCGCGCGGCACGCCGGGCGCGCGCATCACCGCCATCACGCCGCAGGGCAACAGCGTGGTGCTGCTGAACGAGCAGGGCCCGAACGGCTTGCGCAAGATGGTGGAAACGGCTTCGCGCAACCGCCGCGACAATGGCGTGTTCGAGCTTAACTGGAGCAACGCGGGCGTGACGGTGACGGCCAACCTGAAGATCATCGGCACCACCAAGCCGGCGCCTGTCGCGGCCACGCCGCAGCCGGGCCAGGGCTTCAAGCGCCTGCGCCTGCCGGAAACCATCATCGTCCCCGCCCCGGTCGTTTCCGCGGCGGCGGGCGCAGTGGAAGGAGCAGCACAATGAGCCGCACAGCCACCACCGCCGCCACCATCGGCTACTTCGGCAAGATCCCCACCCGTGGCGACTTCGTCAAGGGCAGCGACAACCCTGCCCTGATCAAGCTGCTCGACGACTGGCTGGCCAAGGCGATGGACCTGATGAGCGCCGACGCGCGCTGGAAGCTCAGCTACGATGCCGTGGCACCGCTGGACTTCGCCATCATCGGCCCGCGCCGGCGCCATGCGATTGCCGGCCATATCGTGGCCAGCAGCGACCAGTCGCAGCGGCGCTTCCCGTTCCTGATGATGAGCACCATGGAAGTGCCCGAGCCGGCCGCCTTCGTCAGCGATGCGCCGCTGGTGCTGAACCGGCTGTGGAGCCGGCTGGCGGCGCTCAGCCACAGCGTGGTCAGCGCGGAAGATCCCAGCGCCCCGCTGCAGGCCGCGGCCGGCCAGGCCATCGAGCTCGACCTGCGCACCGCCGCCTATGGCGCGGCGTTCGCCGACTTCCTCGAACTGCAGACGGTGGGTTCGCTGCAGGCGCAGCTGGCCGGCGGCGGCTATGCGGGATCGGTGCGGCAGATCCTGCTGGCACTGGGCATGCTGCTGCAGCCGGTGATGGCCAGCAGCTCCAGCCGGCTGGAAAAGAGCCTGCTGCTGCCGCTGCCGGCCGATCCCATGTACCGCAGCCTGGTGGCGGCGTTCTGGATGCACCTGGTCACGCCGTTCCTGGCGCGCGCCGATTTCGAGCTGGCCCTGTTCATCGCCCGCCTGGACGGCCGCCCGGCCCTGGTGCTCGGCTTCTCCGGCGCTTCGGCGCACACGCTGCAGGCCATCATGGATCCGCAAGCCGGCCTGGAACGCCACATCGCCTTCGATGAACTGGACTGGGTGGAAGACCAGGTGAACGACGATTACGCCGTCAAGAAACTGTCCACCTATCTTTCCCAGCCCGACCTGTCCCTCAAGTCCGCGCTCGATTCGCTGTGCACGGCCTTTATTGGAACCTGATGATGTCACGACTGATCCCTCTCTTCCTCGCCTGCGCCCTGGGCGCTGCTTTCGGCCCGGCCCTCGCGCAGACGGCCGCCCCGCAGCCCGGCCAGGTCGCCGTCGCCGGCACCGTGCCGGATGAAGCCACCAAGGCCGCCGTGCTGGCGCGCCTGCGCGAAATCTACGGTGCCGACCGCGTCGTCGACCAGATCGACATCGGCCAGGTCGCCACCCCGGCCAACTGGAACGGCTATGTGCAAAAGCTGCTCACGCCGGACCTGAAGCAGATCAGCCGCGGCCAGCTCAAGATCGACGGCACCACCGTCAGCCTGCGCGGCGAGGTGGCCAACGAGGCGCAGCGCCAGAAGATCGCCAGCGACGTGGCGACCAGCCTGAATCCCACCTACACCGTCAACAACGGCTTGCGCGTTTTCAGCGCCGACCAGGGCATCCTCGACAGCACGCTGGCCAACCGCACCGTGGAATTCGAGAGCGGCAAGGCGACGCTGACGCCGGCCGGGCGCGCGATCCTCGACGAGATGCTGGCCGCGATGAAGAAGCTGAAGGAGCGCAAGATCGAGATCATCGGCCATACCGACAACCAGGGCCTGCGCACCACCAACCAGGGCCTGAGCCAGGCACGCGCCGAAGCGGTCAAGGCCTACCTGTCGGCCAACGGCATCAACGGCGAGCTGCTGACCGCCTCCGGCCAGGGCGCCGACCGCCCCATCGCCAGCAACGACACGGCCGAAGGCCGCGCGCGCAACCGCCGCATCGAATTCCGCATCGCGCAGTAAGCGCGGTCACGACGCATGAGGAACCAAGCAATGTTTTCAGCCGAGCAGTTACTGCAGCCGATCAGCCCGGACCAGCCGGCCGGCGCCGACCTGTCCTTCTCCCCGGAGCTGGACGCCATCGCCCACGCCCGCACCTTCGACGACCCGTCGCTCGACCAGGGCGAATGGGTGACCGACCTGAAGGAAGCGGACTGGGAATTCGTGGTGCGCAGCTGCGCCGGGCTGCTGGAAAAGTCGAGCAAGGATCTGCGCCTGGCCGGCTGGCTGACCGAAGCCGCCGCCAAGCAGTACCGCCTGCGCGGACTGGCCGAAGGCCTGCGCGTGATGGCCGGCCTGCTGGAGCGCTTCTGGGACCAGGGACTGTATCCGGAAGCGGAAGATGGCGACCAGGAACGCCGCATCGGCACGCTGGGCTGGCTGCTGGGCCGCATCAAGCCGCTGGTGCGCGAGATGCCGCTCACGGACGGCAATGGCGGCGGCTGGTCCGCGGTGGACTTCGAAAGCGCGCGCCGGCAAGGCGGCGACGAACGCCGCATCGCCGAACTGGATGCCGCCAAGCGCGCCACCTCGCCGGCCTTCCGCCGCGCCTTCGCGGCCGATGCGCAGGCGTGCGTGGAGGCGCTGCTGGAGCTGGAACGGGTGGCCGACCAGCGCCTGGGCAATGACGCGCCGGGCTTCGTCGGCGCGCGCGATGCGCTGCGCGACATCCAGTCCCTGGTGCCGGCGCCCGTCGAGGAAGCCGCGCCGGAGGCCGTGGACAGCGGCATCGTCATCGGCGGCGGCGAACAGGCCATGGCGGCACCCGCGCAGAGCGGCCCGCCTGGTGCGATCCACACGCGCCAGCAGGCCATCGCCCAGCTGCGCGCCATCGCCGACTTCTTCCGGCGCACCGAGCCGCACAGCCCGGTCTCGTACTATGCCGAGAAAGCTGCCAAGGCCGGCGAACAGGACTTGCACACGTGGCTGCGCTCCGTGGTCAAGGACTCGGCCTCGCTGGCGCATATCGAGGAGTTGCTGGGGGTGCAGCCGGGGTCGGAGTGACGGTGATTTCAACCGGACCGGGGTTGTCTTAAAAATACTTCTGGGGTGTAATGGCGGGGTTGGCTCGACACTTACCGCAACCTAACCCTCAGGTCAGCACCCGCTGACGCGCTTCGCATGCATCCAACCAGCGATCCATCCTTTGCGCAAGCGGTCCTGGCTGCGCTGACCGGACTGAGCCAGTCGAGCCGGTTGCTCCACCTCCATACTCCCCTGGGCACGGACGTGCTGCTGGCCGAATCGCTGCACGGCGAGGAAGGGCTCGACAGCAGCTTCCGGCTGCAGGTGTCGGCCCTGTCGCCGGACGCCGCGCTGAGCCTGAGATCCCTGCTCGGCCAGCCGGCATTGCTGGCGCTGCAGGCGGGCCCCGGGCAATCGACGCGCCACTTCCACGGCCATGTGACCGCCGCCGAACTGTGCGGCGCCAATGGCGGGCTGGCGCGCTACCGGCTGGTCATCGAACCGTGGACGGCGTTCCTGGCGCTGGGCCGCGACAGCCGCGTGTTCCAGGACAAATCGGTGCTGGACATTATCGATACCGTATTTGCCGCCTGGAACGGCAAAGGCATGCTTGTTCCCGCCTGGCGCATCGACGCGGATCGGGAACAATACCCGGTGCGCAGCCTGGTCACGCAATACCAGGAAAGCGACTGGGCATTCGTGCAGCGGCTGATGAGCGAGGAAGGCCTGTTCACCTTTTTCGAACATGGTCGCGATGCCGGCAGCCCCTCGCTCGGCAGCCATACGCTGGTGATCGGCGACAGCAACGACGCATTCGCGCCGAATGCTCAGGGGGCGGTGCGCTTCACGCAGCCCGGCGCCGTGATGACAGCGGACAGCATCGACCGGTGGCGCACCGAGACGCGGCTGTTGTCCAACGCCATCGACGTGCGCAGCTGGGATTACCGCACACGTACGGTACGTACCGCTTCCGCTTCGGCTGCCACCGGCATCGAACTGCGCAGCAGCGATGTTCCCGGCGCCTATGCCTATGCCACGCAGGAACACGGCGAACGCATTGCCGAGCGCCAACTGCAGGCGCTGGAAGCGCAAAAGGAAGTACACGTGGGCGCCGGTACGGTGCGCAGCTTTGCGCCCGGCACCACGTTTACCTTGCTGGAGCACAGCCGCTACGATGGCCGGGACGATTTCCTGATCGTGCGGGTGCGCCACCTTGCGCACAGCAACCTCGAGGCCGAGATCACGGCGCAGCTGACCCAGCGCCTCGGCGGCGATCCGGTTGCCGCCCTCAACGCACGCGCATTGGCGCACAGCCTGCACGCCACGGGCAAGCGCATCAGCGAAAGGCCCGTGTACCGCAACAGCTTCGATGCCATCCGCGCCAGCGTGCCCTACCGCGGCAGCCACGCAGATGGACATGGCCGCCTGTTGCATCCGCGCCCGACCGTGCGGGGCCAGCAAACCGCGGTGGTGGTCGGACCGCCCGGCACGCCGGTCCATACCGACCGCGACCACCGCATAAAAGTGCAATTCCACTGGCAGCGCGGCACCGCCAGCCATGGCCGGCTCGACCACCCGGCGCCGGAAGGCCACTCGGGTGCGCCTGCCGACGACCGGGCGTGCACCTGGGTGCGCGTGGCAACGCCGCTGGCGCCGGTGGCCGGGGCCAACTGGGGCAGCCATGCCCTGCCCCGCGTGGGCCAGGAAGTGCTGGTCGATTTCATTGACGGCAATATCGACCGGCCGATCGTCATCGGCGCGGTCTACAACGGCAAGGGCGAGGCCGATGCGCAAGCCAACCGGGTGACGCAAGGCGCCGGTGCGGCGACCGGCAATGCCGCGGTCTGGTTCCCGGGCGAAAACGGTGGCCACGCCCACGCCGCCGTGCTGTCCGGACTCAAGAGCCAGGCATTGCAAAGCAGCGCCGGCGGTGCGGGCGCCTACAGTCAGCTGGTGTTCGACGACAGCCCCGGCCAGCCGCGGATAGCCTTGCAGCGACATGCCGAGCCTCACCAGGGCACGGCGGAACTGAACCTCGGCCAGTTGCGCCACCAGGCCGACAACGCACGGCTCGACGCTGTCGGTTTCGGCGCGGAACTGAAGACCGAGCACAGCGTGGCACTCCGGGCCGCGCGGGGGATGCTGCTGGCCACGGACAGCGCCAGCGCCGGGATGTCCGCGATGGAGGCGGGCCCGGCTTTATCGCAGGTGGCGAACAGCCAGGAACTGCTGTCCGCGCTGGCGGACACGGCGCAAAAGCACAACGCGAAATTGCCGGACGAGAGGACGCCGGAAGAGCTGCCCGCGGTCGCAGCCCTGGCCGCCACTTGCGAAGCGCTGGGCGCCACCACGGCGGGTACCGGCGGCGACCAGGGCGGTGGCGGCTTGGCAGCCGAGTACGGCGAAGCGCAGCTGCAACTATCGTCCCCCGCGGGCATCGCTGCCCTTACACCGGCCTCCGCTGTGGTGGGTGCCGGCACCGTGTCGAGCGTCGGCGCGGGCCAGGACATCAACCTGGCCGCGCAGCGCAACCTCACCCATGCGGTCAAGGCGGGCATCGGCCTGTTCACCTACGGCAAAGCCAGCGCGGCCACGAAGCCGAACCAGGAAACCGGCATCCGGCTGCACGCGGCCAGCGGCAAGGTGAGCAGCCAGAGCCAGACCGGCCCGACACGGCTGACCGCGGACAAGACCGTTACCGTCGCCAGCGTGGCCAGCAGCGTCACCGTGGCGGCGAAGGATCACGTGCTGCTGACGGCACAGGGCGCTTACCTGAGGCTATCGGGCGGCAATATCGAGGTGCATGGGCCGGGAACGATGTCGTTCAAGGCAAGCATGAAGGAGCTGGCAGGACCGAAGAGCGAAGCGCCATCGTTGCCGGCGCTGCCGAAACCGGGCCAGGTCGAGAATTTCCTTGAGCTGAACTATCGCTGGGACGACTTGCAGCCGATGGTCGGGGCACCATACAAGGTGCTGTTCGATAACGGCACCAGCCGCAGCGGCAAGCTCGATGCGAATGGCTTCGCGCGGCTCGAGAACGTGCCGGCCACCGGCGCGTCGGTCACGTTCGGCGAGGACGAGCGCGATGCGCAGCCACGCAAGAAACAGAAGCCCAACGCGCTGGCCGGCAGCAAGCCGAAGTCGGACGAGGAGGCGCAGCGGCTGCTGGAACGATACCTGGCCCAGGAAGCAGAGTACTACAAGTCGAATTTCTTCCCGGACGAGATCGAGGACATGGACGCGGACTGGGTGGACGTAACGGAAGGTGACGGCTCCAGTGAACTCGACTATGACTACCATATGAACGACTATGTCTATGATGAAGAGGTAACGAACGCAGCCCAGGCAGACGAACGCAGTTACCGGGACATCCACGACAATGAAACCGGCCCGGGAGATCAGGCATGAGTGCAGCCACGCCCGCCACACGCGCCATCAGGCAAGCGAATAACGGTATCGGCACCTGGCTAATGGACCTGGTAAGCGGCGCGGGCTCCTCGCCCTCGCACATCATCGTGACTGGCATCCTTGGCGTCGTCCCTGGCGTTGGACAGGCCATGGACGCCCGCGACCTGGTCATCGGGATCATCGTCGTCGTCAAGTCTCCTGCCAGCGTCAGTGCGTGGGTCAACCTGGCCATCAATTTGATCGGGTGCATCCCGGCTCTGGGCGATGCGTTGAAGGTCGGCTTCAAGTTGATGAAGCAGGGGAAAAGCTTCGGGCGGGTCCTGGAAGCTGTATCGCCAAAGCTTCGGGGAAATGTGGAGCGCTACATGCGTAACATTAACTGGGCAACATTGGCGGCCCAGTCGAAGTCGCTGTTCCTGCGTAGCGTGGATGCGTTCATCGACGGCATCGACAGCTGGGTCGTGAAGGTCGTGGCTGGGCGGCGCGAAGTCGCGCAAGTGATTGCTGAACTACAGGCCGTTCGGCGGCGGGGACCGCAAATGATCGACCAGGCTTTTGCGGAACTGAGGTCGATGCACCGGCGGATGATGGGAGATCAGCTACCACGTAACACCGCAGCAGTTACGCCGCCTGTTCGTCGCACTGCGGCGCCACAGCGCGCCCCCACGTTGCAACAACAGCGCGCCGCCGCACAACGAGTGCAGCGAAGGCTCGCAGCCAAGCGCGCCGCAGATGAGAAACTGCCGCGTACATCGCCGAACTCGACATCCACCAGTACGAAGAAGAAGGCCGAGCCCAAAAAACAAAAGTGGTCAACTGGAATCCCGGCTGAACATATCACTGACTATTGTGTAAGGAGAAAGCACCGGAATTATAAAAAAATCAACAATAATGGTCGCCTTACCGAAGAAACCAGTCCTCCGCACAATGGCATGGACCATCTATGGCAGAACGTTACCGCCACGGAAAAAAAATTCGTCGTTGGTGAAACCAAGTCCAGCATCTTCGACTCGTTCACATTGATTGCTGCCTTGCCAGCCGATCTTGCGGCACAGTTCAACGCATTGAGAGCGGACGAGGCAGCCAATCCTGTTCCGTCAAGTGGGAAACCGAATATTTTCGATAGCACGGGCAGGGACGAGCTGGCAAATCGGAACGTAGGCGTCGGAACGTCACCCGAAGCGGAAGAAATCGTGCGCAAGGGCGTCAACAAGCCAGGCATCGACAAGCATGGCACACCGACCGGGCTCGCGACTCAGATGAGCCATGACTGGATCCAGAGCCGGCTCGAAAAGGAGGAACTGATCGAAGATGGAGAAGCGCTCAGAGAAGCGATCACGCTCTACCGATTCTCGCAGGTGGCTAATCCAAACGCTCCGGCCCCATACCATCGATGGATTTGCCTCGTGACTGGACGCCAGCTGCGCATACACCAGCAATCCAAGGGTGCCACGCATAATATTCAGATCACACTAACCTTACCCGACAATATCCTGCACTCCTAGTATGCAAAAATTATCTTTGGAAGAGTTCTCGTCGAGGCGAGAGAAACTGATGGACTACAAGGTCTATTCGAGCAATTTTGACCTGACGACACGTGGACTGGAAATTCTGGAAGCTTCGTTAAAAAAGGACCCTGAGGAACTGGCCAAAATTCCCGTTGCCAATTTCCGTGCTGCCACACATCAAAGTGCTCAGTCACGTCTGGAACTCTTGACCCGAGCATATAGTGCCGGTCACGAGCTGAGCGAACTGCGATCATATTATCCGACTGTTCTTGCAGATTGGGAGCGCTACGCACATTACTCGGTCCTGCATAACGAAACAGAAACCGGTCAATCATCGCATTCTGCCCATATACCTCTCAAAGACCTGCCCTTTTCCTACGCAAATCGGCTGGTGGCGTTTGGCATTTTGCTCGGATGGAAGAATCTTCTCTACAAAATTCCAAAAATAATCGATTACAATAATCCGGACAGGGATGGCATGCTCGAGCGTATACTTTCCCGATATCTGGCAGACCGTACTGATCTGCCAGATGAATGTACCCGCCATCTCCCGTACTACAACACGATCAGGATTTTCACTGCCCCTGCCAGCGAACGCAGCGCACTGGTAGCTGAATATCTTGAGGACTGGTACGAAGCAAGCCGGCGAGAGCCATATTTTGACAGTCATAAGCGAGGATCGGTATTCCAGGGCTACTGGAGCTGGGAAGCGGCAGCCATTACGATTGCTCTTGACATTGATGACACCCCATATCGGCACGCGCAGTTCTACCCGGCTGATCTCGTTGATTTTGCGCGTCAGAGTACAGAAGCATACGAGCCCAGAGGGTTTCCCGGCCCCGTGGAAGGAGAACTGCGCGCTAAAGCTGGCGACCCGTGTCCGAAGGGAGGCGACTGGCAATCGCTGGACACGCCGCCACGAACAATCACTCTAAGCGAACAACAAGCGATGCCGCATACGGGATCGGTCTATGGTCTGACAGTCTGGCGCTTCATTGGGTGAAGCCCTGCCACGTCGCCAATCGCCGTGATCTATTCATCAATGCCTATGCCTTTGCCTATCATTTCGTTTGATGCCAGCAGCACCGGCTCTTATTTCCTGTTGCTGGTGCGCGAAGCGTTCGACTACCCTTGCCTCTATTCGGACTCTTTCGAGGCCCTGGCCGACGCATTCACCAACGACCTGGCCAAGCACAGTTTCCAGCCGCTCGCAAACCTGATTTCCGCGGATGGGCTGGAGCTGTGGCAGGTCGATTGCGCCGAGGACACCGTGCACATGGCGGTGGTGCCGACAGAAGGAGTCGAAGCCTTCAAAGTCAGCTGGACCGAGGGCTTCCAGGCTGATCCAGAGGAAACGCGGCATTTCATGCCCCAGCTGCGCCGCATCCAGCCGACGAACGCGGCACCTGCCAGGTCAGCGAACGCAAGGCGAACGCTCGCCGTGGAAATCGTCGACCTCCCCGCAGAACCAGACATCGACATCGATCGCGGCATTTCGTTGCTGCGCTCGCCATATTCCGATCACACCGACAACGGCACCTTCTTTGATTTCTCCCGCTGGCCGCCGGTGAAACTGCCGCTGCCGGGCTTCGCGGAGAACGCCGATTTCGCCAGGCGCTGGCGGCACCTGCACCGGGATGGGGAACGCGACATCTGGACCTGCATGGAACCGAAAGGGGGCGGCGCACCGGCATTCAGGCTGGCACGGATCGACGACCTGCAGGCCTGGACGCCGGCCTGGCTTTGCGATGGCGCCAGTATTCCGGGCCACGACGATGGCGTGAAATGGATGTGCGGCCAGGCGATCCATGTGTGCGACAAGACGGATGCGCATGGCAAGCCGGCATACGAAGTCCTGGGCCTTTCAGCGGGCGCGTCGGAAAGCTGGTACGGCTCACGCAAGGAGCTGCACGTCTTCCCGTTCGGCGATGCGGCGCGCTGCGTGATCGTTGACGGCGACGCGCACATTGCCATTGCGGAAGGGCCCATCACGGCAGCGGACTTCCTGCGGCTTCCGAAGCCTCTCTACGATCTGGCCGAAGGCGTGATCGCCCTGGGTGGCGAAACGGTGGTGTTCTTCACCGGCACGAAGTCGCACCTGCGCATGCACCGGCTGGACTTTGCCACGATGGCGCACGATACCTGCCTGCTGAAGCACTTCGGCCATTCGGGCATGGCCCGTGGCACGCCCTACTCCACCTTCGGTAACCTCGGCGTACGCCAGGGGCACGGCGACTGGTGGATCCTGAACCACAAGTCAAACCAGTTCGGGAAGATCGATATCGCACTCTTCTGGAACGCGGTGACGGACGAAACTTTCGTCATCGGACAGGGAGACATCAAGCTGGATCAGCCGACCGTGATCTACCAACGTGGGCTGGGGCGGTATCTGGCGGTGCGGGGGGAGTCGGTGGCGCTGCTGCCGGAGTTCGATGCGATGGCTGGCGGCAGGGAGAAGGTGATCCTGCAGTGGGAGCGTGCTTGATGGTTCTGGCTCGGCGCTGATACAAGTGCCGGCGGGGCAAACCGGTGTCGCACACTTTTTCCGGATACAGCGCCCGAAAAAACTGTTCGACACCAGTGCGCCCAAGCCGCGGGCTTACTCGATCACATAGCTGAACTGCCCCTGCTGGTCGGCGGTGACGGCGATGCGTGAAATGCTGGCCCCTTCGGCCATCTTCGCCAGCACCGATTCCGCCACTTCCGGCAGCAGCGTGCCGTTGAGGATGTTGTCCACGTTGCGGGCACCGGAATCGACTTCGGTGCAGCGCGCCAGCACGGCTTCGACCAGCGCCTCGTCGTACGAGAACTCGGCCTTGTGGTTGACGGCGATGCGCTTGGCGATGCGCTTCAGCTTCAGCTCGATGATCTCGACCAGCACGTCGTCCGACAGCGGGTAGTACGGCACCACCTTCAGGCGGCCCAGGAACGCCGGCTTGAACTGCTTCATCAGGTGCGGGCGGATCAGTTCTTCCAGCGCGTCCGGCGCCGGCATCTCTTCTTCGCTCTTGTTCAGGCAAGCCTGCATCATGGTGCTCGACGCCACGTTCGAGGTGAGGATGATGATGGTGTTGCGGAAGTCGATCTCGCGGCCTTCGGCATCGTCCATCACGCCCTTGTCGAAGACCTGGAAGAACAGCTCCAGCACGTCCGGGTGGGCCTTCTCCACTTCATCGAGCAGCACCACGCTGTACGGGTTGCGGCGCACCGCCTCGGTCAGCACGCCGCCTTCGCCGTAGCCCACGTAGCCCGGCGGCGAGCCCTTGAGGCCGGAGACGCTGTGCGCCTCCTGGTATTCGCTCATGTTGATGGTGACCAGCTTGCGCTCGCCGCCATACAGCACGTCGGCCAGCGCCAGCGCGGTTTCCGTCTTGCCGATGCCGGACGGGCCGACGAACAGGAACACGCCCTTCGGCTTGTTTGGATCGTCCAGGTTGGCGCGGGCGGTGCGCACGCGCTGCGCCACCGCTTCGATCGCGTGCGGCTGGCCCAGCACGCGTTCTTCCAGCAGGTCCTTCAGGTTCAGCACCGTCTTGATCTCGTCCTTGACCATCTTGCCGAGCGGGATGCCGGTCCAGCCGGCGACGATCTCGGCGACCACATGGCCGTCGACCTGCACCGGCACCATCGGCGTTTCGCCCTGCAGCGCGCGCAATTCCGCCACCAGCGCCTGCACGTCGTTGCCGGCGCTGGCATTGCCCTCGCCCGCTTCTTCCAGCGTGCGGCGGCCCTGCATGATGCGTTCGGTCAGCGCCTTTTCCTTTTCCCAGCGCTCGCTCAGGCTGGCATGCTCGCCGGATGCGGCCGCGCGGGCTTCTTCCAGTTCGGCCAGCCGGGTGGCATGGCCGCTGCCCGAACTCTGCTCGCGCTGCAGCGCGGCCGCTTCGGCATCGATGCGCTCCAGCCGGCGCGCCAGGTTCTCGATCAGGGCCGGCGTGGCATTCTGCCCCAGCGCCACCTTGGCGCAGGCGGTATCGAGCACGCTGATGGCCTTGTCCGGCAGCTGGCGCCCGCTGATGTAGCGGTGCGACAGCCGTACCGCCTCGGTGATCGCCTCGTCGTACACGCGCACGCCGAAATGCTTTTCCATCAGCGGCGCCATGCCGCGCAACATGGCGCAGGCCAGCTCCTCGCTGGGCTCTTCCACCTTGATGACCTGGAAGCGCCGCGCCAGCGCCGCATCCTTTTCAAAGTACTTCTTGTATTCGCCCCACGTGGTGGCAGCGATGGTGCGCAGCTCGCCGCGCGCCAGCGCCGGCTTGAGCAGGTTGGCGGCATCGTTCTGGCCGGCCTGGCCACCCGCGCCGATCATCGTGTGCGCCTCATCGATGAACAGGATGATCGCGTGCGGGCTCTTCTTGACCTCGTCGATGACGTTCTTCAGGCGGTTCTCGAACTCGCCCTTCACCGAGGCGCCGGCCTGCAGCAGGCCCATGTCCAGCGTGTGGATCTCGACGCCCTTCAGCACATCGGGCACGTCGCCGGTGGCGATGCGCAGCGCCAGGCCTTCGACCACGGCGGTCTTGCCCACGCCGGCCTCGCCGGTGAGGATCGGGTTGTTCTGGCGGCGGCGCATCAGGATGTCGATGGCCTGGCGGATTTCGGTGTCGCGGCCGATCACCGGATCGACCTTGCCGTCGCGCGCGCGCTGCGTGAGGTTGGTGGTGAACTGGTCCAGCGCCGGCGTCTTCGACGGCGTGGTGGCCGACATCTCGCCGACCGGGTCGCTGCCGTGCGCCTGCGCGCGGGCGTCCGCCTGGGCCTGGGGCGGCGCGGCTTCCTGCGAGCCGGCGGCGATCTTGTCGAGATTGTGCTTGATCTGGTCGACGTCGAACTTGTCGAACAGTTTCGAGCCGCGGTAGGCCAGCTGCGACAGCTCGGCGTCCGTCAGCAGCGCCTGCAGCAGGTGGCCGCTGCGGATCTCGGCCGGGCGGCCATTCGGGATGTCGAGCGAGGCGATCAGCCAGGCGTGCTCGAACAGCTTGGGCAGGCGCGCGGAAAATACCGGCGTGCGCGCGTTGCCGTTCTTGAAGCGCGCCACCTCGGCCTGCAGGTCCGCTTCCAGCATGCCGGCACTGATGCCGCTCTGGCGCGCGATGATGGCGAAGTCGCTCTTTGGCTGCTCCAGCAGGGCCAGGAACAGGTGTTCCAGGTCGACTTCGAACTGGCCGAGCGACACGCACAGGCCGGCGGCCCGGGTGGCGGCCGTGCGGCAGGTGTCGTTCAGCTTACCGATCAGCGTCTTGAGGTTCAGGCTCATGCGGGTGGTCCCTTGTCATGTCAGGTGTTGATGTTGAAAACTAACTACGTGAAGCAAAATGCGTGAACCAGTGCACGTGCGCTACAGCGCATGGACGTCGTAGCGCACATCGTCGCGGTCGCGCGACTTGTCGCCGGTGACCAGGAAGGTATCCCAGCCCAGCCGGCCGCCGCTGCGCGTTTCCGACAGCGTGGCGCCCTCCACTTCCTTTGCGCACAGCACCAGCTGCACCTCGTATTCGAGGGAGACGCCGGTCATCATCGACAGCATGCTGGCCAGCGCGCGCGCCGCCTTGCCGCCGGGGAGGAAGGCTTCGAAGCGGGCGCGCTTGAGCGGGCCGATGAGCAGGCGCAGGCGCAGGTCGCGCTGCCACACGCGCGCGCCGGCCATGGCGCTCGCGCCCAGCACGGCGTTGCCGAAGCCCAGCCGGCTTTGCTGCGCCGCGGGCATGTCGTACCAGCGTCCGATGAACTGCTCGGTCTTGACCGGCACGCCGAAGTACTCGGACAGCACGCGGGCGATCTGCACGCTCGACGCGGGCCGGTGGCGCATCGCGGTGGCGAAATAGGCCACCGATTCGTCCAGCAGTTCGCCATGCTCGCCGTCGGCGAAACGGCGCCGCAGCGAGGGCTGGCCAACGCCGGCCAGCGACAGCAGCAGCGGCAGGAAGCCGTCCTTGCCGTCGATCTGGTACTTCAGCTCCAGCCGGTACTTGCGCCAGGCTTCATAGAACAGCGCCAGCGCGCGGTTCGAGAAGGTGTCCAGGAACGCGCGCGGGCCGTCGTCGCGCGTGGTGATCATGTGCGAGGCGATGCGTTCCGTGTAGTGCGCCGGCAGCGCGCCCATGCCGCCCAGCAGGCCCATGAAGGCCGGCGTGATGCGCACGTAGCGCAGGGTGGCATCGCGCAACGCGGCGCCCAGCGAATGCCGGTCCAGGCCGAGTTTCAGCCCGGCCTCGCGCGGCTCGGCCTGGATGGCTTCCAGCTCGCTGGCCGGAAAGGCCAGCGACGTGGAGTTCGAGAAGCGCAGGAAGTTGGCGACCGCCCCTTCGCGCACCCGGCCATGGCGCTTGAGCCAGAGCTCGAACATGCGCACCGCCTGGAAGTACTCGAAGCGGTGTGGCTGCGCGAACAGGCGCTCGATTACAGCAGGCTCAAATCGCCGCTGCGCGGGCTGCATTTCAATAATTCTTCTCCAGTCTTGGACGACACGATGACGAGTTGGGTAAAGCTGTTGGCATGCACGTACAGGCCCAGGAAGCATTCGATCACGTGGGCGAAGGCGTGGATGCCGCTGCCGACGAAGGCTTCCTCGTCCACCGTGAGGCGCACTTCCATGCCGCGCACCAGGCAGGCGAACGGATTGCCGGGCAACCAGGCGTTGGCCGGCTTGTGCGCCACCTGCGCGATGCCGCCGATCTGGCGCTGCGAGGCCGGCGAACGGGGCAGATCATACATGGCCAGCATCTCGCGGAAGGCTTCCACGCCACCGTCGGCCAGCGACAGGTGGTTCAGCGACAGGTGCGAGATCAGGCGCCAGTGCGCGCCGGCACCGCGCGCGAAGTGATGCGACTGGGTGGGCTTGCGCAGGAAACTGATGGCGGACACCCGCGCGCCGCCCTCCATGAACAGGTCGCCGCCCGGCAGGCCGTAGGTCAGCGTGGCCGGCAGGTTGCCGTTGGTGCAGGTCAGCTCCAGGCTCAGCGTATCGGTCTCGATCGCCGCCGGATCGAAGTCGATGTCGACGATCGACACCTCGGTGCCGTAGCCGGGGTGCTTGTCGGCCGCATCCTGGTCGCGCCGCATCACCCAGTAGTGCCCGTTCTTCTCGGGCGTCTGGCCGTGCCGCAGCGAGTAGAACGGGCGGAATTCGATCACCGATTCGCCCTGCGGCGTCTGGCGCACCAGCTTGACCGAGTCGATCGCGTGGACATCGTAGGCAAAGGCCCGGCGCGCATCGGCCAGCACCGGATAACTGGCTTTGGTGTGGGTCAGGCGGATCGGTTCGCCGCGTTTCTTGAACAGGTTGACCACCGGGGTGCAGCCCAGCAGCAGGTTGTTGGTCGACAGGCTGCCCAGCATGCGCGAGGTATCCGAATCGGTGCGCAGGCCCGACAGGGCCAGGTGCAGGGTCAGCTCGCGCGTGCCCGACGGGATCAGCGCCGTCAGCGCGGCCACGTCGATGTCGACGAAGTTGAACTTCTCCGGGAAGCAGAAATATTCGGTGAGCAGGCGGTAGGCGGTATGCGAGCGCGCCGAGAAATCGATCAGCGCATCGTCTTCGCCGAAGCCGGCCGGAGCCAGCGGCACGCTGCCCAGCGGGATCCAGCGCCCGCTATGACCCTCTTCCACGTACGCCGCCTGCGTGCGCATGAACAGCGCATCGCGCAGCGCGGCGCAGAACGAGGCCTCGCCATCGAGGAAGACACGCAGCTTGCCCAGCTTGAGCTGGCCGAGCGGCACCTGGCTGGCGGTGGACGACAGCGTGATGCTGATGCCGGACGTGACGCCCGCGGGCAGGCGCACCATGTCGGGCGCATCGATGATCGGCGCGAACACGGCGCGGCTCAGCGCGATCGGCGCGATCGTCACCGGATAGGCGGTGCGGAACGTGCACGCGGCGCCCTTGGCCTTGCGGGTGGTGAGGCGGGTACCGCGCGCGATCTCCGACACGCCCGTCAACTGCGCGGCGTGGCTGGCGTAGTCCATGCGCACGATCGAGCACGATGGAAAAGGCCGCAGGTAGTGCGGGTACAGCACCTCGAACAGCGCTTCGGTGAACTGCGGGTAATCGTCGTCCAGCCGCTTGGAAATGCGCGAATTGAGCAACGCGAACGCCTGGATCATGCGTTCGATATGGGGATCTTCGCAGACCTCGCCGCCGATCAGCAGGCGGCCGGCGATCTTCGGGTAACGCTCGGAGAATTCGCGCGAATAGCGGCGCAGGAATCCCAGCTCGCGTTCGTAATACGGGAGTAACTCTTCCAACTCATGCTCCTGCCGATCCTGGCCGGCGCGCCTTGCTGATCGTGTAATGCTGGCTGGTGGGTTGCAGGATGGCGTCGAAATTGACCGGTTCCTGGGCCGGATTGACGACCAGGAGCGCGGTGATGGCGAAATTGAGGCAATTGACCGCGTCCTCGCGCAGTTCGAGCGTGGCCCGTACGTTGCGCAGGCGCGGTTCATGGCGCGCGATGGCCTGCTCGAGGCAGGCGCAGATATATGCCCGGTCGTCGAAGCTCGACAGCGAACGGCCCGCGAAATCCTGCAGGCCGTAGGTCACCAGCGAACGACGGCACTGCGGGAACTGCTCGAGCAGTTCATCCGGCAGTGCTATGCGGGTGTTGAGCAACGCTTCGAGATCGCGGGCCACGAGTTCCTTGAGGTCCTCGACCGACAATCTCGTTACCGTTGCGTGCGAGGCGCCGTTGACGGGCGCATCCATCAGGCGGTCAAACAGGCCTGGCGTGAAACCTTGCACTGGCACCTCGCTGGGCGACGCTTAGACGACCTTGTTGGTCGACAGGTCCCAGCCGCCCGAGGTGTTGCCACCCGTGCCGCCGCCGACCTTCTGCTGGGTGTACTTCCACTTGACCTTGGAGTACTTCAGTTTCACGTCTTCGGTCAGGATGTCGCCTGGGTCGACCGATGGAGCAACGCTCGAGATCAGCACGTTTTCCAGTTCGATCTCGAAGTACTTGACGCGTTCGCCCTGGCCGTCAGCACGCAGGAATTCGAACTTTGCCTTTGGCAGCGTCTTACCCGAAGAGCAATTCTGCAGCAGCAGCGGGGTTGCCAGGTCGGCCAGCTTCGAGATCACGATGTCGCGGTGCTCGGTACGCTCGGCAGTGTGGCCGCCGCCGGTCGATGCCGTTGCCGATTTCGGCTGCAGCACTTCCCAGTTCACGGATTTCACTTCGATCCAGTCCTTGTGGCTGGAGTCAGCCGATTCGCCTTTGATACCGTCGATCTGCAGGTATACGTCGATTGCCATGTTGTTCCTTTCAGTGGTGGTGGTTGTAAATTACGCTTTGGTCGATGGAAGCTCCGCGACCAGACGGAGTGAAACGGACAGCTCGTCGAGCTGGAAGTGCGGACGCAGGAACGACACGGCGCGGTACACGCCCGGGCGGCCCGGCACTTCGGAGACCTGCACCGTGGCTTCGCGCAGCGGGAACTGGGCCTTCTGTTCCTGGCTGGCGTTATCGTCCAGCAGCACGTATTGGGTCAGCCAGCGATTCAGGAAATCCTCGACATTGGAAGCGGCGGCGAAGCTGCCGATCTTGTCGCGCATCATCGCCTTCATGTAGTGGGCGATGCGCGACACGGCAAAGATGTATTGCAGCTGCGACGACAGCACCGCGTTGGCGTTGGCCGCGTCGGAGGCGTACTTCTTGGCTTTCTGCGCCGACTGCGCGCCGAAGAAGGCCGCGTAGTCGGTGTTCTTGCAATGGACCAGCGAGATGAAACCGAGGTCCGACAGTTCCTTCTCGCGGCGGTCGGTGATGGCGATCTCGGTCGGGCACTTGAGCGCCACTTCGCCTTCGTCGGTCTTGAAGGTATGGGTCGGCAGGTCTTCGACCAGGCCGCCGCCTTCCACGCCGCGGATCGCCGCGCACCAGCCATAGTTCTCGAACGCGCCGGTCAGCTTGCTGGCGAACGCATAGGCGGCATTGCACCACAGGTATTTCTGGTGATCGGTGCCGTCCACGTCCTCGACGAAGTTGAAGCCTTCGGTGATGGCGCCATCGGCCGGGTTGTACGGCAGGCGGCCCAGGAAGCGCGGCAGCGTCAGGCCGACATAGCGCGAATCCTCGGACTCACGGAATGCCTTCCACTTGTAGTATTCCATCGTGTCGAACAGCTTGGCCAGGTCGCGCGGGCGGCCCAGTTCACTGTGGCTGTCCAGCCCGAACAGTTCCGGCGAGGCGGCGCTGATGAACGGCGCATGCGCGGCCGCGGCCACGTGCGACATCTGCTCGATGAAGTACATGTCTTCCGGCTGGCGGGTGATCTCGTAGTCGCCGATCAGCGCGCCGAACGGGGCGCCGCCGAAGGTGCCGAATTCTTCTTCGTAGACCTTCTTGAACATGGTGCTCTGGTCGAACTCGATCGCGCTCTGGAAGTCCTTGACCAGTTCCTTCTTGGTCGCGTTGAGCATCTTGATCTTGATGTTCTGGCCCGTGGCGCTGTTCTTGACCAGGTAGTTCAGGCCGGTCCAGCTCGATTCCAGCTTCTGGAACTGCGGCGCATGCATCACGGCCGACAGCTGCTGCGAGATCATCTCGTCCAGCTCGGCCACGCGGGCATCGATGGTGGCGGCCAGGTTGTCCGACACGACCACGGTGCCTTCCATGACCTGGTGGACCAGTTCGGTAATCAGGTCCTTGGCGCGCTCATGCTCGGTGCTCGAGCGGGCGACCCGGCTTTCCTCGACAATCTGGTCGAGCAGCGCGACCTCCTGGGGGGCGGCGGCGGCGCCCTCGGTGTTCAGTTGTGCGGACATGGTCAGTCTTTCTTGGTGTTGGCTTGCTGGCCCAGCTCGGCCAGTTTCTCGGTGCTGTTCAACACGTCGTTGAGCAGGTCTTCCAGCTTGTCGTTACCGGCCAGCTTGTTGCGCAGGTCGGCCAGCTTGGTGCGCGCTTCGAGCAGCTTCCTCAGCGGCTCGACCTGCTGCACCACCGCTTCCGGGCGGAAGTCGTCCAGCGAATTGAATTTCAGGTCCACCGCGAACGTGCTGTCATCGCCGGCCAGGGTGTTTTCAACCTGATAAGTCGCGCGCGGCTGCACGCCCTTGAGAACTTCGTCGAAGTTATCGCGGTCGACATTCACGAAGGCGCGTTCCTTGAGGCGTTTCTGTTCCACTTCCGAATTGCCACCGAAATCGCCGACCACGCCCATCACGAATGGCAGTTCCTTGCTTTCGATGGAATCGCCGATTTCAACGTCATACGTCATCTGCACCCGAGGGGCCCGGACTTTCTGCAGGCGCTTTTGCACACTTTCTGATTTAGACATGAGAATTCCTTTGTTGATGAGTCGTATTGAGGCTTACTTCAGCGCGTCGAACGGATTGGCGCCGGCACTCGCGCCGCTGGCCGGCTTGGCGGTCTTGCCCTTCTTCGCCGTACGGGCCGGACGCTGTTCGCGCACGGCCGGTGGTGGTGGCGGCGGCACCAGTACGGTCTCGCCCAGGCTTTCGCGCAGCAGCTTGGCGAGGTCCTGCGATTCGCTCTTGACCGAACCCGACAGGCCATTCTGCCGGCTCAGGTCATTCAGCGCGCGCGTCGACAGGCGCAGGCCGCTGATGGCGATGATGCTGTTGGCCAGCTGATCGTTGGGATCCCGCACCAGCACTTCGAGAGCAGCCTGGATGGCATCGCCGTACTGGCCAGCCTCGTAGCGGGTCTGGGCGATGTGGATCCACGGCGTTTTCTCGGACGGGAACGCGACGGCACTCTGCTTCCACAGCGTAACGGCCTGTTCCTTGTTGCCGCTGTCGGCGGCCTTGCTGGCATCCGACATCAGTTGCTGCAGGGTCGGCACCGGTGGCAGGGCTGGCGGCGTGGTGCTGCAGGCGGACAACGCCGCGGCCAATGCGGCGGCAGCGCCGGCACGCGAGAGATGCTTACTGATGGTCATTCAAAATCCCCGATGTTGTAACAAGTCGTAATTGCATTTAATTCAATACTTCGGAATAGGCGGCACAATAACAGAAAAGTTAGGACTGTAGAACTCAATTGAATCTCACACATTCTCACTTTCTGGTACACGCGCACGTTTGAATACTCACACTATTCCTGAAAGCCCCACAAAAGTGTTATTGTTCCGCCAATTTCAGAATTTGGTCAATAGGCAATTAACCGGGTAGCGATCGCATGACGAGCAAAGTTTTATGGGGTGAGGGCCTTTTCCTGCGCCCGCAGCACTTCCAGCAGCAGGACCAGTATCACGAGCACCGGCTGCACCACAGCCTGAGTGCGGTGCATCCGTACGCATGGGGCGTGAATCACCTGCGCGTGGATACCGATGCGCTGGCCAACAATGTGCTGCGCGTGCTCGAGCTGTCGCTGCGCTTCCAGGACGGCGAGCTGGTCGACGCGCCGGCGGCCGATGCGCTGCCGCCCAGTGTCGACCTGTCGGGCATGCTGCAGAGCCAGCAGAACGTGACGTTCTACGCCGCCCTGCCCGCCTTCAAGCCCTTCGGCGGCAACTTCTGCCCGCCGGGCCAGGTGCTCGACAGCGCCCGCTACGTGCAGGACAACCGCGATACACCGGACTTGTACACCCAGGCGGCGCAAGCGCAGCTGGCCTACCTGAAGAAATCGGTGCGGCTGGTCTCCGAGTTCGAGCCGCGCGATTCGTACACCAGCTTCCCGCTGCTGCGCCTGCGCCGCTTGGCCACCGGCGGCTTCGAGCTCGATCCGGAGTTCATGCCGCCGGCCCTGTCGGTAAAAAGCGTGCCCGTGCTGGCGCAGCAGTTGCGCCGCCTGCTCGACGCGCTGCAGGCCAAGGTGAGCGCGCTGTACGGCCACCACCGCGAACCGAGCCGCAACGTGATCGAATACCGCTCGGGCGACATGTCGTCGTTCTGGCTGCTGCATACCGCCAGCTCGGCTTACGCATCGCTGACGCACTACTTCCATCATCCGGCGCTGCACCCCGAGCGCCTGTTCGAGCAGCTGCTCGGGCTGGCCGGCGCGCTGATGACGTTCTCGAAAAGCTGGACCCTGGCCGACCTGCCCGCTTACCAGCACCAGGACCCGGGCCCCGGCTTCGCGCGGCTGCACCTGATCATCCGCGAGCTGATCGACACCGTGATCTCGTCGCGCTACTTCGCCATCGCGCTCGAGGAGACCCGGCCCTCCTTCCACCTCGGCAAGCTCGATTCGGGCAAGATCGACGACAAGACGGCGTTCTACCTGGCCGTTTCGGCGGCGATGCCAGCCATCGAACTGATCGACACGGTGCCGCTGCGCTTCAAGGTCGGCGCGCCGGACGACGTGGACAAGTTCGTGCTGTCGGCCATGCCCGGCGTGCGCCTGCAGCACGCGCCGCAGGTGCCCGCCGCGATCCCCGTACGGCCCGACACGGTCTACTTCACGCTGGAGGCCAAGGGGCAAATGTACGAACGCATGCTCAAGGCCCAGTCGATTTCGATCTACGTGCCGATGGGCATGCATGAACTGAAACTCGAACTGGTCGCCGTAACTTCCTGACTTCCCCTGACACTTGCCCGGAACGCCCGAGGATTCCCCGTTTGATGAATACGATGACAGCTCCTTCCCTGATGGATGCCGCGCCCGCCGCGGCCAATGCCAGCGCAGCGCCGCAGACCCTGCTCGACCTGATGTACGACGGCTTCTACGCGCTGTTCATGCTCAAGAACGGCAACGCGCCGCAGAACGACAGCGACTTTGCCACCCGGATGACGCAGTTCCTCGATGAATTCGGCCGCAACGCCAAGAAGCACGGCGCCTCGGCCGACGATATCGACGCCGCCAAGTACGCGTTCTGCGCGGCGGTCGACGAGATCATCCTGAAGAGTAACTTCTCGATCCGCGACAGCTGGGGCAGGAAACCGCTGCAGCTGATGCTGTTCGGCGAGCAGCTGGCCGGCGAAAACTTCTACCACCGCCTCGAGGCGCTGCGCGTGCGCGGCAGCACGCACCTGCAGGCGCTGGAAGTGTTCCATATGTGCCTGCTGCTGGGCTTCGAGGGCCGCTACATGCTCGAAGGCTCCGAGAAGCTCAATTACTTCACCTCGCGCCTGGGCGACGAGATCGCCCACATGAAGGGCAAGCGCGGCGGCTTCGCTCCCCATGCCGACCGGCCCGACCAGATCGTCAACAAGCTGCGCAGCGACTTCCCGCTGTGGGTGCTGGCGACGATGTTCATGCTGATCTGCGCGCTCGGCTACATCGGCCTGCGCACCATGATCGGCAAGAACACCGAACAGCGGATGGCGGCCTACAACGATGTCGTCAAGATGGCGCCGCGCGCGGCCAACCTGACCATCACCCTGCCCTGATGGACCTGCAGTCCGTTATTTCGGCGCTGGGGCGCTTCGGTACCGGGTTATCGCAGCATGCCCGGCTGATCACGCTCGCCAGCGCGCAGGACCGCAGCCTGCCCGAATCGCTGATGGCCGAACGCTTCGCCGGCCGCGAAGCCGTCAACGAGCTGTATGCGTTCGATGTCGACGCCCTCAGCACCTCGACCGACCTGCCGCTCGATGCCTTCATCGGCGAAGAGCTGACCGTCACGCTGCTGCAGCCGGACGACTCGCGCCGCGCCTGGCATGGCATCTGCACGCGCGCCGACTGGCTCGGCGCCGATGGCGGCGTGGCGCGCTACCGCCTGCACCTGGAACCGGCGCTGGCCCTGCTGCGCCTGCGCCGCGACAGCTACATCTTCCAGGACAAGAACGCGCAGGACATCGTCACCGAACTGTTCGCCGACTATCCGCAACTACGCTTCGAGTTCGACGTCACGCAGGAACTGGCCACGCGCCCCATCTGCACGCAGTACCGCGAAAGCGACTACGACTTCTTCGTGCGCCTGATGGCTTCGGAAGGTCTGTCGTGGCGCTTCGAGCATGACCAGGCCGAAGCGACCGGCGACGGCCAGGCGCGCCACAAGCTGGTGATCTTCGACAGCCTGGCCGCCGCCCCGGCCACGCCCGGCAATCCGGCGATCCGCTTCCACGGCATGCGCGCCAGCGACACGGACGACGCCATCGACGCCTTCGGCGCGCGCCGGCAAGTGCGCGCCAATGCGGTGTCGATCAGCAGCTGGGATCCGGCACAGGTGATGGCACCGGCCGCCGAGCAGCAATCGATGCTCGACGCCGGTGAAGTGCCGCCACTGCCCGTGTTCGACGGCAGCGGCGAGCGCATCGCCAGCGACGATGGCGATAGCCACAGCCAGCTGATGCTGCAGGCGCTGGAACTGGAAAACAAGCTGTTTACCGGCGAAGGCGCGGTGCGCCGCCTGGCTGCCGGCCACGCGTTTACGCTCACGCAGCACGAGCGCTACGAAGGCGACAATGCCTTCAAGGTGCTGTGGGTCGAGCACGAGGCGCGCAACAACTTCGAGCCTCAGCTGAAGGATGGCCGGTCGCGCGTGGAACCGGGAACTTACCGCAACCGCTTCTGCTGCGTGCGCGAAGCCGTGCCGCTGGTTCCCGTCGCCACCGCCCTGCCCCATGCCCACACGGCGCTGGGCCCGCAGACCGCCCTCGTCGTCGGTGTCGCCAACGAAGTGGCTACCACGGTGCGCGACCATCAGGTGCGCGTGCAGTTTGCGTGGCAGCGTGGCGCCTCCGCCAACGCTGGCGGCATGCCCCACGATATCGACGAAGAAGGCAGCGCCCCCGGCGACGAACGCTCGGGCACCTGGGTGCGCGTGGCCGAAGCGCTGGCCGGCCCCAACTGGGGTTCCCAGTTCACGCCGCGCATCGGCACCGAGGTATTAGTAGATTTCCTCGAAAACGACATCGACCGCCCTGTCATCGTCGCGCAGCTGTACACGGGCGCCGATACGCCACCATTTTCGGCCGGCGTCGACTCGGGCGTAAACCATGCCGGCACGATTTCCGGCATCCACACCCAGAACTTCGACGGTGGCGGCTACAACCAGTGGCAGCTCGACGACACGCAAGGCCAGCTGCGCATGCGCCTGGCCACCTCGCTGGCCGCTTCGCAGCTCAATCTCGGCTACCTGATCGCCCAGTCGCCCGGCTCGGCCCAGCGCGGCAGCTATCGCGGCAGCGGCTTTGAATTGCGCACCGATGCCTGGGCCGTGGTGCGCGGGGGTGAAGGCGTGCTGCTGACCACGGCCTCACGGCCGGGCCAGGGCTCCAGCGTCGCCTCGACGCAGATGGACACGCTGGAAGCCGTCGGCTCGCTGAAGGCGGCGCAAAGGCTCGACGAGGCGGTGCTCGAATCGGCCAAGGCGCAGCAGGCGCTGACCAGCGAACCCGCGGTGCAGGCGCAGAAGGATGTGCTGGCGCTGATCGATCCGGAAGAAAAAGGCAAGCACGAAGGTGCTGTCAACGGGCAGGATGCGTTGAAGGCGAAGGCCGGCACGCGCGAGCTCGATGGCTCAGCACCCGTCGAAAAATTCGGGGCGCCGCTGGTGGTGATGGATTCGACGTCCAGCATTAACTGGGCTTCTCCCGCATCGACCGTGCTGTTCGCCGGCGAGCAGTTGCAGTGGTCGACGCAGTCGGACCTGCACATGGCGGCCGCGCACACCCTGTCCTCCGTTTCGGCAGAAGCCACCGGCTTGTACACGTATGAAGGTGGCGTGCAGGCGTTTGCCGGGAACGGACCGGTGTCGCTGCAGGCCCATACCGACCAGCTGGAGATTTTGGCGGACAAGGAAGTAATCGTCATTTCCGTCAACGACTGCATCGAGATCAAGGCCAAGCAGAAGATCGTGCTGCAGGCGGGGCAGTCTTCCGTCACCTTGGACGGGTCGAACATCACGTTTGCCTGCCCGGGGAATTTCACGGTGAAGGGTGGGAAGCATATCTTCGACAGTGGCGGCAACGAGGCTGCCAGCCTGCCCGCCCTGCCTTCCGCGAAAACCACCATTTGCATTGAATGCCTGAAGAATGCTGCCGCGAAGGGCAGCAGTTTCCTGCGGCGCTGACGCGCGACAACGATTTTATCCATGCTCAATCAAGACCAAGGCCCCATCCAGCGCTACGCACTCATCGATTGCGCCGTCCATGACGACGCTTTCAGAGAACTGACCAGCCGGTTCGCAAGTGTCCGCTGGTATTCGCTGTTCCAGGACACGCCTGAAGAAGACCTGTTGTCGGCCTCGCCGATTCTCATCGAAGTCCCGGCCGACGATACACGCAGCGCCTTGCACGAATGGCTGCTGCCGTACGAGCGCAGGACGCCGAGCGTCACCTGGATCGATAGCCACCTCAGCCTGCCGGTATTGGGCTCGATGCTCACCAGCCGCATGCCCTGCGTGATCAACGATGATGACCTCGTGGTGCTGCGTTTCTGGGACCCGCGCATCCTGCTGGGACTGCCCTCCGCCCTCGACGCGGAACAAAGGCGGCACTTCTTCGCACCGGTGCGCGAATGGACCGCCTGGGAACCACGACGCCGGCAGTACTACACGATCACCGCACCGTCCGATGCGGCACCCGTGTCGCGCTATGTCGCGATGCCGATGCCGCTGACCGACGCGCAACGAGAGCAGCTGATGTACTACGACAAGGAAGTGCTGTACGACCGGATCGTGCAGCACTGGGTCGAGACCTGCCCGGAGTCGCTCGATGGCATGGAACACGCCATGGTCCGCGAAATCGCCATCGCGGCCGTTGCCCGCTGCTCCAGCTATGGCATCCACACTGCCGATGACCAGGTTCTGTTTGCAGGACTGATGATGTCCGTCTCTCCTTCGTTCGATGACCACCCCTCGGTGCGACGCGGCTTGCGTGACGAGTCCATCCCGCCGGATGAACGCCTGGAGCGTGTCATCGACGATCTTGATGAAGCGGTGTGGGACCAGATCGCTCAGAACAAGCGCTATGACGCGCTGTTCGAACATCAACCATCGGCCCTGGCCTGAGCGAAGGGATAACGATGACGATGATGAACCTGGCGGATATCCGCAAGCAGATCGCGGAAGCTACCGAGGCGCTGGCCAAGGCTGACACTGAACTGAAATGGGAATTGGCCGCCAGTGCGGCGGACGTGGCGGGGATGGTCGATCCCACGCCAACTTCCGACCTGATTGGCGCTGGCCTCGCTGTACGCAAGGGCGACTGGTTTGGCGCCGGGATGAGCGTTGCCAGTATGGTGCCTTACGTTGGCGACGCGCTCGCCAAGCCGGCCAAGGCGGTGCGCGCGGCGAAGAAGATCAACGCGCTGCGCGAGACCTTGGCGAAGATGACCGCTAAACTGGCGGAGCTGAAGAAGGCTGAGAAGCAGGCCGAGGCTGCTGAGGCCGCGGCGAAAGAGGCTAAGATTGCCAAGGAAGCTGGTGAAGCGGCTGCGGAGAAATCTGCCAAGCAGACAGCTGATGGTCAGAAGGGCGCAGCCAAGGCAGGAAAAGATAAGGACTGTGAGGATTGCGGTTCGGGTGGTGGCAAGCAAGCGGGTAACGCAAATGATGGCGGCACAAAGGGGGCAAATAGCACAGTGCCGCATGGCTTCGCCAACATGGAAGAGTTTGCCCAATTCGGTAGCAATATGCGTACCGGGCTGGGCCGTGCCGGTTACGAGAATGCGGAGCCGTTACTTCAAGGAAGTGCTGTCACCGGTAAGAGCTTCAAAACTGGCCAGCCTTTCGATGTTGGCCGCTTGAGTGACTTTGATGTTGCACTTGCAGATCCTGCTTTGTTGGCCCGAGCGCAAGATTTGGGCATAGGCTTACGCTCAGGTGGAACTCGTACTGGCCCCCTATCAGCGCGCGATTTGCGGGCACTTGGCTTACGAGATCTGTCGAGCCAAATGGGGCAGCAAGCTGGCAGGGAAGTCAATTTTATGATTTATAACAATCCGGCGACGGCTGCTCAGAGAGCGCCGAGCGTGATATTACCTGGAAAGAGATGAGCATATGGCGGTCTACGACCTTTACGGTTTCGTGTCGGATGACATTGAAGGGGCCAAGAATGTTTTGGAATCCTCCCTTGGCATCCAATTCAATATTCGAGAAAGTGACTATCAGGGAGGGGAGTATTTTCAGTGGGGAAAGACTAATGATGAGCATTTTGTCTTGAAACGAAATGTTGACCCGATTGATGGTGAGCCCGCTGAAATATCATTCCCAGCTCATCAAATTTTATTCTATGTAAATGACACGGCACGTTCGGCGGATTTGCAGGAGAAAATAAACCAAGGGGCGAAAGATTTCGCCTTATTGCGGCATGAGGACCTGGCGTAAGATCACAAAACTGACGGGTGGGTCGGCCCCGTAATCTGTCCGTATCCTTTTCGGATCCGGGTCGTAGGCTGTCAGTATGCTGTTCGTATGCCTGCCGTAATGGACGCGCTCGTGGCTATGGATGGCTCCGTGGTGGAAGAGGTGGCATTTACACATTTCCGGTTCTCGGTATCGCAATTAGTGGCTTCATCGATGATGGCGACAAAAGAAGTGTAACTGTCGCGTCCCGTCTGATCGTAGACGCGTTTGACGAATAGCTCAGGCTTGCGCTTTTGCCACTCCTTGAGCGATTGGATTGGCGTTGTCGAGCCGATTGCTCGCTGTGGGATATGGTGGTTGTAAAGCTTGAGGTAATTTAGCAAGGTGGCCTCCAGATCAGCTCTGCTATCGAAGCGTGTCTGCGCTATGAGTTCGCTGATGCGGCCATTGAAACGTTCAACCATGCAGTTGGTTTGCGGGTGCCGTGGCGGCGCCAAGCGATGTTCGATCGCCATGCCTACACAGACCTTGTCGAAGGCATGGTTGCCGCTGGGCTTCTTGTCTTTGGTGGCAAAGCGGTCGGTGAATTGCGAGCCGTTGTCGGTCAATATTTTGGTAATCTTGATCGGAGAAGCGAGCTTCAAACGGCGTAGAAAATCAACGCTGCTACGCTCTGTCATATCGCTGTAAATGTGCAGGAACACCCAGCGCGTGGCGCGGTCGATGGCCACAAACAGATAGCGGCGTGAAGTCTCGTCTGGCATCTGCGGCAGGTATTTGATGTCGACGTGCAGAAAGCCTGGCTCATAGTGCTTGAAGGTCTTCTTGGACGTGACTGTTTCGCCTTCAGCTTGAGCAATTACGTTCTCCAACCGTGCCATGCTTTCGCGTTTGAGCAGTCGTGCAATACCCGAACGAGATACTTCCAGATTGATGTATTGCCGGGTGATGTAAAGCAGATCGTCCAGCGGCAAGTAGAGCGTCTGGCGCAATGACAGCACAACGAGTTCCTGGACCACGCTCAGGGTTGTATGCAGGGTATGAACACGATGCGAGCGGTCCTGCACGTCGTCCCGCTTGATCCATTTGGCCGCGGTGGCGCGAATGATATTGAACACCTTGGCGGCCTCGCGATCGGACAATCCAGAGTCATTGATCTCTTGGCGGATTTTTGGCGAACACGACCGTTCGCTGTTTCCACCTAGATCACGCTCGACGGGAAGGTCGGCGAAGCTATTAGAGTGTTTAATAGGTAAAGTATGCCAACACTACAGGAACTACAAGCACCCATCGATCGACTAATTGTTGAGGAGTTAATCGCGGCTACTCCGGAGCACTGGAACTCGGCAGTAATGACTGTCGAACGTCGCGTGCATGGCGGCAAAGAAAAATTAGCGATTGCAATCAGCAGCCCAGAAGACCATAGAGAGGTAGTCAGCGCTACACATGAGCTAATCGATGCCCTTTATCAGCTTGTGAGGTGTTTTTCTCAGAAAGGTAAAACTTGGACGAAGGTGCAATATATAATAAGCCTTGGCCCGAACGACACATGGAAATTTGAAGCTAATTTTGACTACTGATAAACTCGGCGCGGTATTTTTGTGCACCTCATACACACTTTTTGATGGCAGCAAATAGGTGAGCGTTGATAAGCGGATTGAATCCCGGCTCACTTTATAGATAATCGGCCCGACCAGATCGTCCGCAATCTGCGCAGTGACTTTCCGCCGCGAGTGCTGGCCACCACGTTCATACTGATCCGCGCACTCGGCCGAGCGCTTCGCCGACCGCGAAGCGGTCAACGAGCTGTATGCGTTCGATGTCGACGCCCTCAGCACCTCGACCGACCTGCCGCTCGACGCCTTCATCGGCGAAGAGCTGACCGTCACGCTGCTGCAGCCGGACGACTCGCGCCGCGCCTGGCACGGCATCTGCACCCGCGCCGACTGGCTCGGTGCCGACGGCGGCGTGGCGCGCTACCGCCTGCACCTGGAACCGGCGCTGGCCCTTCTGCGCCTGCGCCGCGACAGCTACATCTTCCAGGACAAGAACGCGCAGGACATCGTCACCGAACTGTTCGCCGACTATCCGCAACTGCGTTTCGAGTTCGACGTCACCCAGGAACTGGCCACGCGCCCGATCTGCACCCAGTACCGCGAAAGCGACTACGACTTCTTCGTGCGCCTGATGGCTTCGGAAGGCCTGTCGTGGCGCTTCGAGCATGACCAGGCCGAAGCGACCGGCGACGGCCAGGCGCGCCACAAGCTGGTGATCTTCGACAGCCTGGCCGCCGCCCCGGCCACGCCCGGCAATCCGGCGATCCGCTTCCACGGCATGCGCGCCAGCGACACGGACGACGCCATCGACGCCTTCGGCGCACGCCGGCAAGTGCGCGCCAATGCGGTGTCGATCAGCAGCTGGGATCCGGCCCAGGTAATGGCACCGGCCGCCGAACAGCAATCGATGCTCGACGCCGGCGAAGTGCCGCCACTGCCCGTGTTCGATGGCAGCGGCGAGCGCATCGCCAGCGACGATGGCGATAGCCACAGCCAGCTGATGCTGCAGGCGCTGGAACTGGAAAACAAGCTGTTTACGGGCGAAGGCGCGGTGCGGCGCCTGGCCGCCGGCCACGCGTTTACGCTCACGCAGCACGAGCGCTACGAAGGCGACAATGCCTTCAAGGTGCTGTGGGTCGAGCACGAAGCGCGCAACAACTTCGAACCGCAACTGGCCGACCGGCACGCGAAGGTCGAGCCGGGCACCTACCGCAACCGCTTCTGCTGCGTGCGCGAAGCGGTGTCGCTGGTCCCCGTCGCCACCGCCCTGCCCCATGCCCATACGGCGCTGGGCCCGCAAACCGCCCTCGTCGTCGGTGTCGCCAACGAGGTGGCCACCACGGTGCGCGACCATCAGGTGCGCGTGCAGTTCGCATGGCAGCGTGGCGCCTCCGCCAATGCCGGCGGCATGGCGCACGATATCGATGAGGAAGGCAGCGCTCCCGGCGACGAACGCTCGGGCACCTGGGTGCGCGTGGCCGAAGCGCTGGCCGGCCCGAACTGGGGTTCCCAGTTCACGCCGCGCATCGGCACCGAGGTATTGGTCGATTTCCTCGAAAACGACATCGACCGCCCTGTCATCGTCGCGCAGCTGTACACCGGCGCCGATACGCCACCGTTCTCCGCCGGCATCGACTCGGGCGTGAACCATGCTGGCACGATTTCCGGCATCCACACGCAGAACTTCGACGGCGGCGGCTACAACCAGTGGCAGCTCGACGACACGCAGGGCCAGCTGCGCATGCGCCTGGCCACTTCGCTGGCCGCTTCGCAGCTCAACCTCGGCTACCTGATCGCCCAGTCGCCCGGCTCGGCCCAGCGCGGCAGCTATCGCGGCAGCGGCTTTGAATTGCGCACCGATGCGTGGGCCGTGGTGCGCGGGGGTGAAGGCGTGCTGCTGACCACGGCCTCTCGGCCGGGCCAGGGCTCCGGCGTCGCTTCGACACAGATGGACACGCTGGAAGCCGTCGGCTCGCTGAAGGCGGCGCAAAGGCTCGACGAGGCGGTGCTCGAATCGGCCAAGGCACAGCAGGCGCTGACCAGCGAGACCGCGGTGCAGGCACAAAAGGATGTGCTGGCGCTGATCGATCCGGAAGAAAAGGGCAAGTACGAAGGTGCCGTCAACGGGCAGGATGCGCTGAAGGCGAAGGCCGGCACGCGCGAGCTCGATGGCTCCGCACCAGTGGAAAAATTCGGGGCGCCGCTGGTGGTGATGGATTCGACGTCCACCGTCAACTGGGCTTCTCCCGCATCGACCGTGCTGTTCGCCGGCGAGCAGTTGCAGTGGTCGACCCAGTCGGACCTGCACATGGCAGCGGCGCACACCGTGTCCTCCGTTTCGGCCGAAGCGACCGGCTTGTACACGTATGAAGGCGGCGTACAGGCGTTTGCCGGGAACGGACCGGTGTCATTGCAGGCTCATACCGACCAGCTGGAGATTTTGGCGGACAAGGAAGTGATCGTCATTTCCGTCAACGACTGCATCGAGATCAAGGCCAAGCAGAAGATTGTGCTGCAGGCCGGGCAGTCGTCCGTGACGCTGGAGGGATCGAACATCACGTTTGCCTGCCCGGGGAATTTCACGGTGAAGGGTGGGAAGCATATTTTCGACAGCGGCGGCAACGAGGCTGCGAACCTGGCCGCCCTGCCTTCCGCTAAGACCACCATTTGCATTGAATGCCTGAAGAATGCTGCCGCGAAGGGCAGCAGTTTCCTGCGGCGCTGACGCGTGACAACGATTTTATCCATGCTCAATCAAGACCAAGGCCCCATCCAGCGCTACGCACTCGTCGATTGCGCCGTCCATGACGACGCTTTCAGAGAACTGACCAGCCGGTTCGCAAGTGTCCGCTGGTATTCGCTGTTCGAAGACACGCCTGAAGAAGACCTGTTGTCGGCCTCGCCGATTCTCATCGAAGTCCCGGCCGACGATACACGCAGCGCCTTGCACGAATGGCTGCTGCCGTACGAGCGCAGGACGCCGAGCGTCACCTGGATCGACAGCCACCTCAGCCTGCCGGTACTGGGCTCGATGCTCACCAGCCGCATGCCCTGCGTGATCAACGACGATGACCTCGTGGTGCTGCGTTTCTGGGACCCGCGCATCCTGCTGGGACTGCCCTCCGCCCTCGACGCCGAACAACGGCGGCACTTCTTCGCGCCCGTGCGCGAATGGACGGCATGGGAACCACGACGCCGGCAGTACTACACGATCACTGCGCCACACGATGCAGCTCCCGTGTCGCGCTATGTCGCGATGCCGATGCCCCTGACCGACGCACAGCGCGAGCAGCTGATGTACTACGACAAGGAAGTGCTGTACGACCGCATCGTGCAGCACTGGGTCGAGACCTGCCCGGAGTCTCTCGATGGCATGGAGCACGCCATGGTCCGCGAGATCGCCATCGCGGCCGTTGCCCGCTGCTCCAGCTATGGCATCCACACTGCCGATGACCAGGTTCTGTTCGCAGGTCTGATGATGTCGGTCTCTCCATCGTTCGACGACCATCCCTCGGTGCGACGCGGCTTGCGCGACGAATCCATCCCGCCGGATGAACGCCTGGAGCGTGTCATCGACGATCTTGATGAAGCGGTGTGGGACCAGATCGCTCAGAACAAACGCTATGACGCGCTGTTCGAACATCAACCATCGGCCCTGGCCTGAGCGAAGGGATAACGATGACAATGATGAATTTGGCGGATATCCGCAAGCAGATCGCGGAAGCTACCGAGGCGCTGGCCAAGGCTGACACTGAACTGAAATGGGAACTGGCCGCCAGCGCGGCTGACGTGGCGGGGATGGTCGATCCGACCCCGACTTCCGACCTGATCGGAGCGGGTCTTGCGGTACGTAAAGGCGACTGGTTTGGCGCAGGGATGAGCGTTGCCAGCATGGTGCCGTACGTTGGCGATGCGCTGGCCAAGCCGGCCAAGGCGGTGCGCGCGGCGAAGAAGATCAATGCGCTGCGCGAGACGCTGGCGAAGATGACCGCTAAACTGGCGGAGCTGAAGAAGGCTGAAAAGCAGGCTGAGGCTGCTGAAGCGGCCGCGAAAGAGGCTAAGATTGCCAAGGAGGCTAGCGAAGCAGCATTGGAGAAATCTGCTAAGCAGACAGCTGATGGTCAGAACGGCGCCGCCAAGGCAGGAAAAGACAACGACTGTGAGAATTGTGGCACTGGAAATAGCAGTAATGAGAAGGCGCTACATGGCCAAAGCAAAACAACTATCGGCCAACAAGTTTATGGACCTCATTATGAAAGAGCTAAAAAGCTGCATGACCAAAACCCTGAATTCTTTCCTCATCCAGATACTCCAGGCACATCTGTGGTCTCTGGCGCTAGTCTTCAGGAGGCACGTCGCGAATATCAAGTAGCAGTACAACAAGGAGTATTACCGAAAGGACATCATGTCCAAGGGCTTGCTCTTGGCGGAAAGAATACTCCGGAAAATATAACCTTTACAGGTGAATCAACCATACCTGCGTCGACACTTAACGGACTGGACTTATCTTTTTATAGCGCAGCTGGCCATGGAAAAGAAAACGCTAAGATATTGAAAATCTACCAGGAAACACCTGGTGGAATATTCAAGTTTGGCTTAAATCCACGACATACGGAAGCAACCGTGTTTCAAAATCAAGTATTAAAATGGCAGCGCGCACAAGGTCTTCGTTAATTTTGGAGTATGCCAATGAAAGAATTTGATATTTTACATCCTGGGCCTTGGTTTGGACCAAAAACTGATTCAATGGACCTTATTGAGAAACGATCGAATGAAGACGCGAAGACAAAACTACTGGAATTATGTTCGCGATTGAAATACGGTGATTTCTCGGCAAGATCTTCACTCGAGGGCTTCATTCTTACATGCTCTGAGCCTGCTATTCGGCGGCAAGCTATAAGGCTGTATTGTTATATTGCGAGGCATGAAGACGTTGATTTCCTCGGAAATTTATTAGCTCGTGGCGATCATGATGAGGTATTCTCGGTAGCACTTTATGCTCCTCATACTCTCTCCCTGCAGATCGTGCCATATCTCTTTGCTTTGCTTGAGGAATACGATGGCACCTCAATTGAAGAAACCGTTCTTACATCAATTGGAAAAATTCTTCCGTTAAAATCTGATAGCGAAAATGCGGATATTAATGAATTAAGTGCTAGCTTCACCGAGTTTGCAAAAAAATGTGAATTGAAGAAATATTATTACAGTGGCATAGAGGCGTTTGCAGGGACTTTAACCAGAACCCTTATTGAAGCTACTGCCATAGCCCGGCAAAAGAAAACGTCCTTCCCGCTTGCTGATATTCCAACATTGTTATCAATGTGGAGTGGCGTGCAATGTCCTGTATTTTATGATGATCTTATTAGCGATGAAAAATTTGAGGAGGTCATGAGCTTCGTTTCACAAATTTCTTCGATGCAGTGGGCTCACGGTGAAAAGTACTTTTATGGCTATCGTATCACCTGATCTCAGACGGCAAAATAAGCCTTTCTGAAAGTCGTGAAATTTTTAGAGATCAGTCCGCTTTCGTAAGGCACTAACTTTTCATAATAGGCATCTTCAAGAACCTACTGCAATAATGATTAATGGACAGCGATCAATGTATTATTCACTGGTCCTAGAGGGGATGCAAGTCAAAGCGTGCGCGCGGTTGCTGCTTAAGTTTTAAGGTGATAGCGTCGAATTATTCTTGGGAGAAGATCTGTTTAGCTTCGTTTAGCCATCTTCCTATTCGCCGCCTCCCTTTTCTGAGTTGGGCCTACTCCAGAGCCGTTTGCGCGTTCTCGCCTGCTTCAAATACCTGAACCCCTCCCGTTGCGGATTGACGGCGAAGGCACACTCGTTGAAGGGCAAACGCGGCGGCTTCTCCCCCATGCGGACCGGCCAACCAGATCGTGCACAAGCTGCGCAGCGATTTCCCGCTGTGGGTGCTGTCCACCACCTTCATGCTGAGCTAAGCCCTCGGATGCATTGGCAGCGCATCATGCTGGGCAAGAATACCGACCTGCGCCTGGCCGGCCATCACTATGTCGTCAAGATTGCGCCGCGCGCGGGTAATCTCACCATCACGCTGCCCTGATGCACCTGCATCCCGTCATTTGGGCACTGGGCAGCTTCGGCACCGGATTCGCCGCAGCACGTCCGGCTGATCACCCTCGTCAGCACGCAGGACCGTACCCTTCCCAACGCCCTGATGGCTGAACGCGTCTATGACCGTGAAGAGGTCAACGAGCTGTGTGTGTTCTGCGCGCTGAGCTATATCGGCCTGCGCACCATGCTCGGCAGGCGCGATTGGCGATCCCAAAGGTACGGCACCGCTCCATGCAATCGGGGAGGACTGGCGCGCGGTCGGTCGCGAAGGTTACTGGCTGTGACAAAAAGTGTCTCCCGCGACAATCGCGCGAATATCATCAATCAAAAGGGCTTCCGCCTGATACGGTAGTACGCGCGGATCTACTAGGCAACGGAACGAATCCTGATCCAAAGCTACGCCCCGCGGTAATCGCGGCCACACCGGCATCGAATAATTTTTGGAGAATGTTTTGGAAACCGACTACGATGATCAAATCACCTTTGTGGCAGGCTGCGCAGCTGAAGCCGACTATATATATGTGGCTGCATATGCCGACAATGTAGATCCGGAGGAATATGCGTTTAGCTATCTGCTATCTTGGATAGGGCGCGTAGAAGGCGAAAAATGGTTTTACCGCGCAGTTCAGCAGGACGTTGTTTCTGTATGCGTTAAAAAGGCTACCCCCACAATTGGTCGCAGATTCGTGTCGCTGTCGAGGGAAGGCGAAGTCGAAATCTATTCGAATAAGGATGGCAGTACTATATCGGAGAAAATACCTGAGGCAGGCGTTGGTCTCGGTTCCAGAGGATACGTGACTCAAATACGTGAGATCGGAAACAGCCTTTACGTATGCGGGTTTGCCGATCAAGTCTACCGACGTCAAGATGATGGAACATGGACGTTGATCACGTCTGCACCGCTTCAAATCCGAAACGCATTGGACGACGATGTCGGATTTCTAACGAGTATCGATGGCTCTGGCGAGAACGATATCTATACGTGCGGCGATGAAGGGCGCCTCTACCATTTCAACGGTACCGCTTGGTCCCGCCTGCATCTCACAACCGATGAGAATTTAAATTGTGTCCGTTGTATCTCACCAGACGAAGTATGGGCTTGCGGTTATAACGGAACCCTTTTGACGGGGAACTTTCGGGACGGCTTCACTGACGTCAGCAGTATCGATGATAATGAAACCTTCTGGTCGCTGACCAAATTCCAAGGAAAAATTTATACCTCAACGGCCGGCGAACAACTTTTCGTATACGACGGCTCATCAATCCAGCCAGAGACGGAATTTCCATCTGGTCTGATGACCTACAAGCTGGATTCAGTTCCGGATATGCTGTGGTCGTTTAGCCCGAAGGAGATCGCATATTTCGACGGAACAACTTGGACACGAGTCAATCACAGAAGCAATCCAATAGCCGATTAGTTTAAAAGGCGCCTAGTGATAGCATCCATGAAAGAATCACGTTTTTAACGCTTGAGAAGAGACTCAGTCCAATTTGCTAAGGATCACGCATTCAGCGATGAAGACCACTTCGCAGATCAGACGATACAGTTTCAGGGCGAAACTTTGCCACCGGGGAAATGGTGGTCGTGCAGGTGACGGGTACGAAGGTAATCCAACTAAGTGATTTCGGACGAAACTGCCTCACTTCGCACTGAGGCGACGACATCGTCAACAAGCTGCGCAGCGACTTCCCGCTGTGGGTGCTGGCGACGATGTTCATGCTGATCTGCGCGCTCGGCTACATCGGCCTGCGCACCATGATCGGCAAGAACACCGAACAGCGGATGGCGGCCTACAACGATGTCGTCAAGATGGCGCCGCGCGCGGCCAACCTGACCATCACCCTGCCCTGATGGACCTGCAGTCCGTTATTTCGGCGCTGGGGCGCTTCGGTACCGGCTTGTCGCAGCATGCCCGGCTGATCACGCTCGCCAGCGCGCAGGACCGCAGCCTGCCCGAATCGCTGATGGCCGAGCGCTTCGCCGGCCGCGAAGCGGTCAACGAGCTGTATGCGTTCGACGTCGACGCCCTCAGCACATCGACCGACCTCCCGCTGGACGCCTTCATCGGCGAAGAGCTGACCGTCACGCTGCTGCAGCCGGACGACTCGCGCCGCGCCTGGCACGGCATCTGCACCCGCGCCGACTGGCTCGGTGCCGATGGCGGCGTGGCGCGCTACCGCCTGCACCTGGAACCGGCGCTGGCCCTGCTGCGCCTGCGCCGCGACAGCTACATCTTCCAGGAAAAGAACGCGCAGGATATCGTCACCGAACTGTTCGCCGACTATCCGCAACTGCGCTTCGAGTTCGACGTCACCCAGGAACTGGCCACGCGCCCGATCTGCACGCAATACCGCGAAAGCGACTACGACTTCTTCGTACGCCTGATGGCTTCCGAAGGCCTGTCGTGGCGTTTCGAGCATGACCAGGCCAAAACATCCAGTAACGGTCAGATGGCAGGCTCTATCGAATACCCCGAAGAATTGGGAATGCTGCTGTCAGAGAACAAGTGGAGGGAGGTGATGCGAATGGAATTCAAGACGTCAGACGAGTCGCGAAGGATATCGGCAACGCCAGAAAGTATAATGAGGCAATGTTAGAGATGCTGGAGTATTTCAAGTGCCTCGAAAAGCACGGACTACTAACGGAAGCTAAAAATGAAGCACAATGAGCCATTTGAAATTGTTCCCTATATTGGAGCCGGAAGAGTCCGTTTCCGAATGAGCCCCCAAGAAGTTGAGAAAATTTACGGCGTAGCCGATAGTGTCACACTGAATCACCTCAAACAGCGTGTCGAATTCCGTTCGAACATGAAAGTGGGCTACGCCGCAGATCTTAGCGAAGGTTTAACTCATATTGGATTTGGCCGCCAGATGGAAGGGGTTGAATTTAGAGGCCTGAAAATATTCTTAGATGACAGCGAAGTGGTTTTGGATAAGCTCATACAAGAAGATGGGGATCCTTACATTTACCTCGGGTTTGTTGTTTTGCTTAAAATTGGCATTACAATGACGGGTTTTCACGACGACGACATTTCCCAAAAAGCTTTAACCCTGTTTCCTCAAGGATCGTGGGATAAGCGACGGGCAAAATTAAAACCGTTTCGCTAATGCTTACGAGTGATTCAACGCAAAAGACTGCAGTTTTTCCATATCCGTGAGAAGCAATTCCCGGAATAAACGGGAATAGTTATTTTTATTGAGACGTTCGCGACCACTCAGCGTTTGAGACAGATCAACGCCATCGCAACGTCGGCTAACGATTTGATAACCACGACTTGTTCTCGGTTTCCTGTGCTCGTACTTTGTATTCCCGCATGTATCCGATGGCAGCACTTACATAACGAATTAGTCCAGCTACATCTTCCAGGACAAGAACGCCCAGGACATCGTCACCGAACTGTTCGCCGACTATCCGCAACTGCGTTTCGAGTTCGACGTCACGCAGGAACTGGCCACGCGCCCGATCTGCACCCTGTACCGGGGATGGACGGTTGAGTAGATTTTGGAAAGAAGCGCTTCCAAGCCTTATTTGGAAGCTTTAGAGGAAGTCGGAATTGACTAGGTTACTAAACCCAAGCTTTAGGTAAATATTGAATGTTAGATATCAATAGAGCAAAAGAGGCTTTCGACAATTTTCTATTCATTATGGAAGATCGGTTAGAGGCCATAGAGGCTGAAGGGGAAAAGCATGGCATTTCACTAGAACCGACAATGGATAGCTTGGAAAAACTGGAACTACTTTTCTTTAAGTTATCTGAAAATATTACCGAGGATGAACGAAACAGTTTGATAGTCTCGTTTGCCCGATATGTTGGAGAAATCGTGCGAATCACTTACAACGGAAAATGGCATTTATCGCTAGCGGATCCGAAAAACATTTACTATAACTATCCTGTATTAATTGGCCATACCCCAATAGATGGACTGGCGTTTTCCCCCATACATACAATGAGAGTCGTTTGGCTGCGAAAGAAGCAAGGACTACTTCGGAGAATAATAATGGCTGATATTAAACCAAGAGATTTTCACTTCGAGCCGGAGCAATGAGCAAGAAAAATGACGCGTAAGATGAAGAAAATTCCAGTTCATTAATACATTGAGATCTCCTTTGCGAGAACGGCAATGGGGATCGCCCACAGGTAAACGCGGCGGCTTTGCCCCCCCCCATGCAGACCGGCCCGACCAGATCGTCAACAAGCTGCGCATTGACTTTCCGCTGTGGGTGCTAGCGACGATGTTCATGCTGATCTGCGCGCTTGGCTATGCTGGCGGAAAGGATATCGTTAATAATATGGGTGATCGCGGCATCAACTCGTCTATCAGGGCGCAGTGGCGCAATCGCGTGGAATCGATTGATACCGAAACAAAAAGGATTCCGGCGAACACGCAAGGGACCACAATGATGAGTGTTAAACTGCCAATTTTCTAAAATATGAACGTACATTTCGCAGAATTTTTAGAATATTTTTCGCCGCAGCTTGATCCTATACTTCCTCCCCAAACCCGACTTAAGGATTTTAAAGGTAATATACCGACGGCACTTATCGATTTCTGGGCCAAGGCGGGATGGTCGGGCTATGCTGAAGGGATATTCTGGAGCACCGATCCTGCCGAATTTTCGCCAGTTGTCGAGGCCTGGTTGGGCGACTCCGCTCTTTTAAAACATGATCTGTATAGCGTCGTAGCACGCAGCGCTTTCGGGAAGCTTTTTTTATGGGGAAAAGAAAGTGGAATGAGCTTAATTATTGATCCCCACTTTTCTTCCATTACAACGGTAGAGAGCAATTTCAAAAATGTTTCAGCAGACGCCCAGATTTCCGGTTTTTTTCTTTCAAGTGCCAAAGACGACTTTGATTGTGAAGACATTAAAGATAAACCACTTTTTCGACGTGCCTTGAAAAAGCTTGGCCCACGCAAAAGCGATGAAATGTATGGGTTCACACCGGCACTCGGTTTAGGCGGGGCCGCTAAGCTCGGAAATTTAACTAAAGAGAAAATAGTGCCACACTTGGTTTTGCTATCGCAAATTTCAGAAATCGAATTTACTCATTTAAATTTGAGAGATAACTAAGGTCGCCACCAACACGGTAGTCTAGTCGGCGAATATGACGACCTGAAACCAATCAAAGAATTATTGAGAGGAGTTACAATGCTTGGGTTTATTATTTTTCTCTTATCCTCTGGGATTCTCGCATCTGAGAACAAAATGCCCCCCATTTGGGATCTACATATCTAAGCGTCACAGCGACCTGCCGGAACAACCGGTTGTGCGTATTCTCCGGGGAAAATTTAACAATAGACATTATCATAAAAAATACAAGTACGGAAGATATCGGTTACCCGTTGGAGTTTGTAACGCAACGCGGCCCATCAATTAAATTAATCGATAACAAAAGCGGGAAAGAACGGCCACTCAGAACCAACCTTGCACCACGTCGTCTACTTGAAGAGTTCACGATCATCAAGCCTGGTGATTCTATTGCTCTGGATGCGATCATATCTCAGCATACCATCCTTGCGCTCAGCCCGGAACAAGTCGACCTGACTGCAGAAGTCGTACCAGCGGCGGATATTCAAGTAAATGGAGACCGTCCGCTCGTACCTTTTCATAGCGCCGCAAAGCTCCGAATCATGGCTGCAGATGCCGTAGAACATGTGGAGAATAGCGATAGAGGCTTGGAAAAGTAGAAAGTTCATGACTGGGCCGAGCGAGATACATGCACTTCTAATAACCAACGTTGCATGATGAATTTTACAATGATACCTTCGAAAATTTCCCGCCACTTTCGATGGCGTCTTCTTTTTTTGCTTTCCCGCTATTCCTCGCAGGGTGCCCCGGATCTGCCGGCAAGTTCTCTTCGAACATTGAAGAAATCCGCACGCAGATCGATTTGGATATCCCCTCCACTTCTGGCAAGTGGGAGATATTCCAAATTCCCGAGGCCGGGGGTGTCCCTGGGCCTACCGATTTCGTGATTCTGATCGCAGAGTTTGACAACGTGGCAGCATCGTGGGCGTCGAAAAAGAAATTGCCAATCGGTCAGGCCTGGGTGATCATGCCTAATGCGGGACGCCCCTGGTTATCAGAACGATGGAAGGCGGTTCTCAGACGCGAAGCCTCCAATAAAATCGCAGTTACGGAGAGTGACAACTGCCATTATTACTCTGCCAAAGTGCGGAAATCTGGCAGGGTTGTCGAGGGATTCACTTGCACTCACAACAGCGATGTACTGGTTCATCTCGTGTTGACGAAGCCTTACCCAAAGTACGCCCAGCAAAGTCGATCCGATTGACTTCGTCGATTGAAGGGGCGAGCTGCGTCTCTAGCTGACGGAAGCACGACAGCAGGCTGCGCTGCCAACGTGGCGCTACGCTATGGACTACCCGGTAGTTAATGGTGTAAGAACCATTCAAGAATCAAGAACAAAAACAACGAAAGACTGCACATATGCTCAACATCGATGAAGCCCTGGAAATTTTCGACAATTTCATTTTCGAGATGGATGACCGCATCGAGGCGATCGAGGCCGAAGCCGAAAAGCATGGTCTTCACTTGACCCACACGATGGATAGCCTGGAGAAAATAGAGCTTCTGTTCTTCAAGCTGACCAGGGACGCCAGCGAGGATGATCGGGAGAGCCTGATCATTTCCTTTGGACGGCTCATCGGCGAAATTGTCAGGATCGAGTACAACGGGCGTTGGCACCTTCCGCTGGATGATCCCAGGAACGTGTATTACAACTTGCCGGTCATCATCGGACACGCACCGATGAAGGACCTCGAGTTTTCCCCGCTGTTTGCGATGCGTGCACTATGGCTCCGAAAGAAGCACGGCCTCCTCCGCCAGATCATCATGGGGCAAATCCACCCGCGAGAGCTCGATCTCGATGATTTGATCGAAGAGGAATAGCCGGAAGAGCGCATGGCGACCGCCCGAGGTGCTTCGATTCCAAGCGGCGGCCGTGCAAAGGTGCAGGTGAACGCACACGCAGAGCGGGCACACGAAGCGCCCACCCCATACCGCCAAGCAAACGCTATCGAAGACAGCCGCGGGACCGACTCAATCCGTCCCCTCCGGCGCATACTTATCCGCCTGCACCTTCCCGGTCACGCCATGCGTACTCACCTCCGGCGTGATCGGCAGCATCTCGGCATCCCATTGCTCCCACTGTTCCTTCAGGTCGGCCAGTTTGTCCGGGTGCTTGCCGGCCAGGTTGGCGCGTTCGCGCGGGTCGTTCGACAGGTCGAACAGGAATTCATTGCCGTTCAACTTCAGGTACTTCCAATCCCCCGCCCGCACGGCGCGCTGGGAGTTGGCCTTGTAGCGCCAGAACAGCGTGCGCTCGGCCGGCTTTTCTTCGCCCACCAGCACCGGCAGCAGATTCGTGCCGTCGGGCGGATGTGACGCGGCCGGTTCAGTGCCGGCGGCGGCCAGCAGGGTGGGCAGCCAGTCCATGCTGATCGCCACCTGGTCGCTGACCTGCCCTGGCCGGATCCTGTCGGGCCAGCGCACGATGCCAGGCACGCGGATGCCGCCTTCCAGCAGTTCGGTCTTCTGGCCGGAGAACGGCCAGGTTTTCGAGAAGCGCTCGCCGCCGTTATCGCTGGTGAAGATCACGATCGTGTTGTCGGCCAGGCCCTTGCGCTCCAGCGTCTTCAGCACGCGGCCAATCGAGGCATCCAGCGCCACCACCATCTTCGCGTAGGTGGCCAGGTCGCCGCCGTCGTAGTGGAAGATGTTCGTGATCTGCTGCGACACTTCCTCGTCCTTCGGGCCTTCCCACGGCCAGTGTGGCGCGGTGTAGTGCAGAGACAGGAAGAAGGGCTTGTCGGACGAATGCTTCTTGATGTACGCGGAGGCGCGGTCGCCCAGCAGGTCGGTGTAGTAACCCACTTCGGAAACGGGCGTCTCGCCTTCGTACAGGTCTTCCTTCACGTTCGGGCCCACACCTGGCTTGTGCGTGAAGTAGTCGATCGCGCCGCCGTAGTTGCCGTAGAAGGTTTCATAGCCGCTCTTCAAGGGGCCGAAGTTCGGCAGAGAACCCAGGTGCCACTTGCCGAACAGCGCGGTGCGGTAGCCGGCAGCCTTCAGCAGCGATGGCAAGGTGGGGTGGTTCGGCGGCAGGCCGATGGTGTCCGAGGCGCCGGCGAGCGGTTCTTCCAGGCCGCCGCGCAGCCGGTACTGGTAGCGGCCCGTGATCAGGCCGAAGCGCGTGGCCGAGCACACCGCGGAGTTCGAGTAATGCTGCGTCAGGCGCAGGCCCTGCGCGGCCAGCTTGTCCAGGTTCGGCGTCCTGAATTCGGTGTTGCCGTACACAGACAGGTCGGCCCAGCCCAGGTCGTCGGCCAGGATGAAGATGATATTCGGCTTCGCATTCGGCCTGCCCCCGTGGCCGCCGCGCGCTGCCTGGCCGAGAGCGATGGCCGGCAAGGCCGCCAGGGCGGACAGTCCGCCGACGACGGCGCGGCGTTTCGGATTGAATGGGCGGTCGGTGCTCACTTGGCCTCCTCCTCGCGAACGGCGCCGGCACCGGCGGAAGTTTCGCTTGCGGCGACAGTCAGCGCGATGCCCGAAGGCGCGGCGGCGACGGCGGCGGCGACCGGGTTGGCCAGAGCGCTGCCGGCACTGGCGGCGCACACGGCCAGCGCCACGGCGGCGCGGCTGGATGAACGAATGAGAGAACGTGTCAGCGGATGGATTGCCAGCCGGGCTGATGCTGCCATGAAAACCTCCTTTAGATGAGATGGCTATAGATAAGTAAGCTCATCATAAGGAGGGGTTATGTGGCCGGCTACGAATAACTTTGCATAATGTTATGAGACGCCACCGCATACCGATATGCGGCGTTCAGGGGACGGGCTGGCCTGCGAGCCAGGCGCGGTAGCGCTTCGCCATCCAGGCTGAACGCAGTTGATCGACGAGCAGTGTCCACATGGGCTGGTAGCGGAGCGTGCCATTGCGACCGGCGCCCAGCAGGCGGATACGGCGGCGTACCAGCGCCAGCCGCGCCAGGCCGGCCAGGGTCTTGTCTTTCCACCTGACGGCCGGCATGTGTGCCACCGCATCGTGGCCGGCTTGCCATTGCCGTGGCAAGTCCGGCATGGCGGCAAGCGCCGTGGCGATACCGGCCATGGCGACACCACTGGCCAGCACCTGTTCGGCGACGGCGCGGCGGGCGATTCCGCCGGTGGTCATTACCGGCATGCGTGCCACCGCCGCCAGCTCGCGGGCGAAATCGAGGAAATACGCTTCCCGCGCCAGCGTGCGGCCATCGGCGGTCACGCCCTGCATCGCCGGGCTTTCATAGCTTCCGCCGGACAGTTCCACCAGGTCCACCGCCAGTTCGTTCAGCATGAGCACTACTTCCCTGGCGTCGGCTTCGGAAAAGCCGCCGCGCTGGAAGTCGGCCGAATTGAGCTTGACCGACACACAGAAGCCGGGCGACACACGGGCACGCACGGCGCGCACCACGTCCAGCAACAGCCTGGCGCGCCCGGCAAGGCTGCCGCCCCACGCATCGGTGCGCCGGTTCGCCAGCGGCGACAGGAACTGCGAAATCAGGTAGCCATGCGCGGCGTGGATCTGCACGCCCGTGAAGCCGGCGGCTTCGGCGGCATGGGCCGTGGCGGCGAAGCGGGCCACCACGTCGTCGATATCGGCGGCCGTCATGGCCACCGGTTGCGCGAACAGCTTGCTGTGCTTGCCCATGTCGAGCGCGATGGCCGATGGCGCCAGTGCCCTGCCGCCCATGTTCGCCATCACCTGGCGTCCCGGGTGGTTGATCTGCATCCACGCCTGCGCGCCGTGCTGCCGTATCGCCTGCGCCCAGCGCCGGAACGGTTCGAGCGGCGTGTGCGCTTCCAGCACCAGCGTGGCGGGACCGGTCAGCGCGCGGCCGTCGACCATCACGTTGCCGGTGATGATCAGGCCGGCGCCCCCTTCGGCCCAGCGCTCGTAGAGGCGATGGATCGCGGCGCCCGGCAGCTGGCCCGCCTCCGCCATGTTTTCTTCGATGGCGGCCTTGGCCAGGCGGTTTGGAACAGTGGCGCCGTTCGGCAACACGAGCGGGGTAAACATCATGGAAACCTCGGAATGGGTGAAGGGATGAGGTATCCTAAGCTTCAAGTCAACTTGAAGGTCAAGCGGTAAATGGATACGAATAGGAGCACGAACATGGGCACCAGCGCGAGCATGGGGACGAACATGAAGATCGGTGAACTGGCCGCCCGCAGCGGCATGGCGGCATCGACGATCCGCTATTACGAGCAGGAAGGCCTGCTGCCCAAGGCCAGCCGCGGCGCGAATGGCTACCGGACCTACCAGGAATCGACGCTGGAGCAGCTCAACCTGATCGACGTGGGGCAGAAGCTGGGCTTTTCGCTGGATGCCATCCGCACCGTGCTTGGCCTGCAGGGCGCGGCGTTGCAGGATGGCCTGCTGCAGGGCCTCGACGCGCGGCTCGGCGAGATCGACGGCCTGATGGCCACGCTGGCCAACCAGCGCCAGGCCCTGCTCGACGCCAGGGAACGCCTGCAGGAGGCGTGGGCACAGGGACAATGCCTGAACAAGATGGAACTTGCCAGGCGGGGACCGGGCTGCGATATCGAAGTGGCTGCGGTGGCCGGAGGCTGTGACGCTTAGTTAATCGTTACCCGACGCTTTGAATACGCATGCATTACCCCCAACAGCGAAGGGCTGGGGTCAGACCCGCCGGGTCTGACCCCGGTATTTACACCTGGGGTAGGCTCATCCAGACGGCATAGAAGCAAAAAAGGCAGCCGAAGCTGCCTTTCATATTGGTGCGCGAAACGATTACTTCGATTCGCCGTTCTGGTAGGCGGCCACGCCCGACAGGATTTCCTGCTTGGCTTCTTCCGGACCGGCCCAGCCGTCGACCTTGACCCACTTGCCCGGCTCCAGGTCCTTGTAGTGCTCGAAGAAGTGCTGGATCTGCTGCAGGCGCAGGTCTTGCAGGTCTTCCGGCTTTTGCCAGTGCTTGTAGATCGGCAGCACCTTGTCGACCGGCACGGCCAGCACTTTCGCATCCTGGCCGGCTTCGTCCGTCATCTTCAGCACGCCGATCGCGCGGCAGCGCACCACCACGCCAGGGATCAGCGGGAATGGCGTGATGACCAGCACGTCGACCGGGTCGCCGTCGGCGGACAGCGTGTTCGGCACATAGCCGTAGTTGCACGGGTAGTGCATCGCGGTGCCCATGAAGCGGTCGACGAAGATCGCGCCCGATTCCTTGTCCACTTCGTACTTGATCGGATCGGCGTTCATCGGAATTTCGATGATCACGTTGAAGTCGTTCGGCACGTCGCGGCCGGCGGATACTTTATTCAGACTCATGTTTTTCCTCGGTAATACAGCTTTGTCAATTGGCTAAACCGCGCAATTATAGCCAAATGCAAGCTGGTGCGGCGCAGCATGTGAGCCTGGTGTCAGACACCTTTTCGGGACGATTCATCCGAAAAGGTGTCTGACACCGGTTCCTCTGCACCGCTACAGGATCGTGGCCAGCGCGCACTGCCGGTAGTGGCTGGCGGCTTCCTCGGGCTGCTGCAGCGCTTCGTGCAGCTGGGCGAGCTTCAGGTGGGCTTCGCGCACCATGGCGGGGTCGGTGGCGTCGGACAGCGCCTGTTCCAGGTAGCGCTGCGCCTTGCCCCACAGTTTCTGCTTCAGGCACAGGGAGCCCAGCGTGAGGGCCAGTTCGGCGTCGTTGGGGCGTTCCAGCAGCCATGCTTCGCAATGCTCGATCTGGGCCAGCAGCGCGGCCGAGCCGGCGGGGGCGGCGGCATCGCGGTAGGCGCGCACCACGCGCTCGTCCCAGTTGGCCTTCAGCGCTTCCTCGGCCACCTGCCGCGCTTCATCGTGCAGGCCGCGGGCGTTCAGCGCGCTGGATGCACGGCACGCCACGAACGGTTTCACGCGGTCCACCGTGGGGATGGTGGACCAGACACGCATGATCGACTCGGCATCGTGCGCCTTGTCCGACAGCAGGTCTTCATAGGCCAGCTCGCGCAGCCGGGCCGACAGTGCCGGGTGCAGCGCGCGGTGCTTGTCCAGCGAACGGACCAGGCGCAGCACTTCGGGCCAGTTCTTGGCCTGCTGCTCGGCCTTCAGCGACCATTGCAGCGCGTGGATGTGGCGCGTGCCGCTGGCGTTCAGCTCGCGCACGGCGGCCAGTGCCGCTTCCGGCTGGTGGTCGTCGACCAGCAGTTCGGTCATCGTCATCAGGCGCGCCGTCTTCATGGCGGGATCGTCCGCCACGCGGGCCAGCCACTGGTCGCGGCGGGCGTTCTGCCGCATGCGGTGCGCGGCGCGGGCGCCGATCAGCGCAGCCACGCCGGCGTTTTCCGGCAGGTCGGCGGCACGCAGCGCAGCCTTCTCGGCATGGCCGAAGCGGCCTTCGAACAGCGCCTTCAGCGCATCGCGCAAGCCCTTGTTGCCGTCGCGCTCGCGCTTGCGCTGGCGGTATTCAGCCACGCGCGCCGGCATCTTCGCCGTGGCGCGCACGGCGCGCACCACCGCATACAGCAGCACGAACAGCAGGACCTGCAGCACCACGAAGAAGTTCAGCGACAGGTCCATCCGGTACGGCGGATAGAACAGCACCACGTTGCCGGGGTTGTAGCGGGCCGTCACGGCGATGCCGATGGCGGCCGCCATCAGCGCGAGTAGCCAGAGGAATACACGCATGTCAGGGCTTCGCCTTGTAGTTGCGCACGGCGTTCAGGCTGTCCGACAGCGTGGGCATCTCGATCGACAGGTTGCTGCCCTGGACCTGGCGCAGCAGGGTCTGCACCGTCTGCGTCTGGCGCGCCCGGGTGTCGAAGTGGCGGGCCAGGGTTTCCTGTGCCGCCAGCAGGTCGGTGCGGAAGGCCGCTTCGTTGCGCGACAACAGCGCCATGCGGGCATTCAGCAGGCGCAGCTTGAGGTTCTCGCGCAGGAAGTACGCATGCTCGGGCGCCAGCATCATCGATTCGGGATTGTCCACGGTGCGCACGCGGACCAGTTGCCGGACGTCGGTCCACATCTCGCTGCTCCAGCCGTTCCAGGCGGCCTGCAGGCGCGTCACCCAGGTATCCTGCGGCACCACCGGTTCCATCTGCGGCGCCGGGCTTTCCACTTTGCCGGACCTGCCCCGCTTCGCCGTGAGCACCGGCGCGGTGGTCGCATCGGCCAGCATCGGCAGCGTGTCGACCTGGGCGATCACGTTATCGAGCCGCACCGCCAGGCCCACCGAATCCACGCTCGGCAGCGCCTTCAGCTTTTCGGTATCGCGCGCGATGGCGCGGCGGATCGTGATGAACTGCGGCGTGTCGGAGCGCGACAGGCTGCGGTCGGCGTTCTGCAGCGCGATCAGCGCGCCCGGCACGTTGCCGGCCAGTTGCAGCTGCTGGCTGGCCGTCGACAGCACCTGCTCGATCTCGGCCAGCGCCCACTCGTCGCGGTTGCGCGACATGTCGTTGTACAGCTGTTCCAGGGCCAGTTGCTGGGCCTGCGCTTCCTGCTGGCGGTTTTCCAGCACGCCCACCTTCACCTGCAAGTCGCGCGTGGCTTCCTGCACCGTCTTCACCAGCTGGTTCGACTCCGCGTTGAGCGCATCGCCCTTCTGCAGCCGCAGCGCCAGTTCGGAACGCACCTTCCGCAGCTGCGTGTGCGTGTTCACCGCCTGCGCGGCCAGCAGCACGGCCAGCACGGCGACGGCGATCGTCAGGTTGCGGTTCGACATGCCGGAGGCGGGAGCGGAGGGCGGCGGGCTGGCGGGGGCCGTGGGAACGGCCGCGCCGCCCACGGAACCAGCTTGCGAAGCGGCCCCGCCTTGCGGTGCGGCCGGGTCGGGTAAGGTAGGCAATTCGTTCATGGCCGTGATTGTAACGCGGCGAGCAGGCGCTCGTCGCCGGATCCTGTGAGCGTCAGACGGGACAAACCCAGCAGGCGCGCCGTTTCGGCAATCCGGGCATGCGGGACAATGAGGTGCTGTTGTTGCATCTTTGCCACAATATCATCGCCACCGGCCGAACAGGCCAGTTCTTCGAGCAGTACGAACAGGCCGCGCAGCGCTTCCGAGCTGGTAACGATCCAGTCGTTCTCTTCGGCCAGCAGTGCCCGCAGGCGCGCGGCGAACTCCGGCGTCAGTTGCGGCACGCTGCGGCGGTAGGCGGGGATCGCCGTCACATGCGCACCGGCGGCACGGAAACCGTCGCCCATCAGTTCGCGGCCCGCTTCGCCGCGCACGATCAGCACCTGCCTGCCGCGCAGCGCGGGAAGGTCGAGCGCCTGCAGCAGGTGCTCGGAATCGCTGTGGACCGGATCGAGCGGGCTGACGATGGTGGCGTTGGCCTCCGTGACGCCATGGGCCGCCAGCGCGGCGCGGCTGCCTTCGCCCACCACGGCCAGCGTGACGCCGGCCGGCCATGCCGGTATGTGGGCGAACGCCGCGTCGATCGCGTTCGGCGACACGAACGCCACCAGCGCGAATTCGTGCAGCCGCGCCAGCACGGCGCGCAGCGGCCCCGTGTCCGGCAACGGTGCGATGTCGAGCAGCGGCAGGACTTCGGCACGCCGCCCCAGCGCCGCCACGCGCTCGGCAAGCGGCAGGGCCTGAGCGAGCGGACGGGTGATGACGACGGCGCCGGGCATCCGTCAGGCGCCGCTGCCGTCCGCCTCGGCGAGGCAGGAGGCCAGGATCGCCACGGCATCCTGTTCGCGCAGCTTCTCGGCGACCTGGTCGCCCAGCTGGGCCGCGTCGGTGGCCGGGCCGTGCACCTCGGCGCTGGCGATGCGCTTGCCGTCCGGCGTGGCGACCATCGCGCGCAGGTGCATCTGGTTGCCGGCCAAGGTGGCGTGGGCGGCCAGCGGCACCTGGCAGCTGCCGCCGAATACCTTCGACACGCGGCGCTCGGCCGTCACGGCTTGCGCGGTCGGCACGTGGTTCAGCGGGGCCAGCAGCGCCACCATGTCGACGCCGTCGGTTCGGTCGGCGATCTCGATCGCCATCGCGCCCTGCCCGGCCGCCGGCAGGCTGTCTTCCGGATCCAGCACGGCGCGGATGCGCTGCGGCAGGCCCAGGCGCTTCAGGCCGGCGGCGGCCAGGATGATGGCCGCGTAATCGCCACGGTCCAGCTTGCCCAGTCGCGTATCGAGGTTGCCGCGCAGCGGCTTGATCACCAGGTGCGGATAGCGCGCCGCGATCAGGGCCTGGCGGCGCAGGCTGCTGGTGCCGACGACGGCGCCGGCCGGCAGGTCCGCCAGCGACGCATAGTCGTTCGAGACGAAGGCATCGCGCGGATCTTCACGTTCGAGCACGGCCGCCAGCGCAAAGCCTTCCGGCAGCTCCATCGGCACATCCTTCAGCGAGTGCACGGCCAGGTCGGCGCGGCCTTCGGCCATCGCCACTTCCAGCTCCTTGACGAACAGGCCCTTGCCGCCCACTTTCGACAGCGTGCGGTCGAGGATCTGGTCGCCGCGCGTGGTCATGCCGAGGATCTCGACGGAACACTGGGGATATAATAAAGACAAGCGTGCGCGCACGTGTTCGGCCTGCCACATGGCCAGCCGGCTCTCGCGCGAAGCGATCACCAGCCTGGATGGAACCTGCAAACTCACTTCAGACTGGACTGTTTCAGAGGTATTCAAAGCCGCTTCTTTCCTGTACTTTCGATGTACTTAGCTTAACTGCAATTAGCTTGACTGCGTTTCGCTGCAACCGCATTTCGTCGTAACCGCATTTCGTCGTAACCGCATTTCGTCGTAAATCATTTCGCCATAATTTTCACTGCTGCCTGCTGACCGCCGTGCATCAGTAAGCCGCGCGTGTGAATGGTCCACAAAATGGACCTCAAATTCTAGCACGCGCTTTCCTTGCAGCCGCGGCCACGAGCCCAATGCACCGAACCTCAACTTTGCCACTTCGTAGCGATCATTCCATGGTTAATCAAGCAAGTGTGACCCAAGCAAGTGTGACCCAAGCAGCCGAGTCGAACAATGGACAAGGCAACGACGCGGGCGCCGTCGACAAGGACGCCCCACTGAAAGAGGATATCCGCCTGCTCGGCCGCCTGCTCGGCGACGTGCTGCGCGAACAGGAAGGCGAGGAAGTCTTCGCCGTGGTGGAAACCATCCGCCAGACCGCCGTGCGCTTCCGCCGGGAGGCCGATGCCGGGGCCGCGAAAGAGCTGGACGGCATGCTGAAGATCCTGACCAAGGAGCAGACCATCTCGGTGGTGCGCGCCTTCTCGTATTTCTCGCACCTGGCCAATATCGCCGAAGACCAGCACCACATCCGCCGCCGCCGCGCCCACCTGCTGGCGCACTCGCAACCTCGGCGCGGCAGCACACGTTATGCGCTGGCCAAACTGAAAGAGGCCGGCGTCGACCAGGCCACCGTGCAGGACTTCTTCCAGGGTGCGCTGATCGCGCCGGTCCTGACCGCCCACCCGACCGAGGTGCAGCGCAAGTCGATCCTCGATGCGGAGCACGACATCGCGCGCCTGCTGGCCGAACGCGACCTGCCGCTGACGCCGCGCGAACGCGCCGCCAACCTGCACATGCTGCGCGTGCGCATCGCCACCCTGTGGCAGACGCGCATGCTGCGCTACACGAAACTGACGGTGGCGGACGAGATCGAGAACGCGCTGTCGTACTACCGCATCACCTTCCTGACCGAGGTGCCGGGCCTGTACGACGACATCGAAGCCGATATCGCCGAGCAGTACGGCAGCGGCGACGCGCCGGAGGAAGTTACGCGCATCGACGCGCCCTACCTGCAGATGGGCAGCTGGATCGGCGGCGACCGCGACGGCAACCCGAACGTGAACGCCGACACGATGCAGCACGCGCTGGCCCGCCAGGCCACGACGATCCTCGACTTCTACCTCGACGAGGCGCATGCGCTGGGCGCGGACCTGTCGATCTCCACGCTGATGGTGCCCTGCAGCCCAGCGCTGCAGGCACTGGCCGATGGGTCGCCCGACCAGTCCGACCACCGTGCGGACGAGCCTTACCGCCGCGCGCTGATCGGTATCTACGCCCGCCTGGCCAGTACCGCCCGCAAGCTGGGCGCGACCAACATCCTGCGCAAGGAAGTGGGCCATGCCGAGCCTTACGAGGACGCCGCCGGGTTTTCCGCCGACCTGCAGGTGCTGATCGATTCGCTGGAAGCCAACCACGGCGGCATGCTGGCGCGCCCGCGCCTGACGACGCTGAAACGTGCCGCCGACATCTTCGGCTTCCACCTGGCATCGCTGGACATGCGCCAGAGCTCCGACGTGCACGAGCGCGTGCTGACCGAACTGTTCGCGCGCGCGGGCGCCCTGCCGAACTATGCGGAGCTCGACGAAGACGCCAAGGTCAAGCTGCTGCTGGAAGAGCTGGCCCAGCCGCGCCTTCTGTACTCGCCGTACCTCGACTATTCGGAAGAGACGCGGACCGAGCTGTCGATCTTCCGCGCCGCGTGCGAAATCCGCCGCCGCTATGGCGAGCGGGCCATCAGCAACTACATCATCTCGCACACGGAAACCGTGTCCGACCTGCTGGAAGTGCTGGTGCTGCAACAGGAAACGGGATTGCTGCGCACGAACGCCGCGGGCGACACGACGGCGGACCTGATGGTGATCCCGCTGTTCGAGACGATCCCCGACCTGCAGCGTGCCGCCGGCATCATGGAAGCGGTGATGGCGCTGCCGCTGGTGAAGGACCTGATCGCGAAACGGGGCCAGATCCAGGAAGTGATGCTGGGGTATTCGGACTCGAACAAGGATGGCGGCTTCCTTACGTCGAACTGGGAACTGTACAAGGCCGAGATCGCGCTGATCGAGGTGTTCGGCAAGGCCGGCGTGAAGCTGCGCCTGTTCCACGGCCGCGGCGGCACGGTCGGCCGCGGCGGCGGCCCCAGCTACGAAGCCATCCTGGCGCAGCCGAAAGGCACCGTCAACGGCCAGATCCGCCTGACCGAACAGGGCGAGATCATCGCGTCGAAATTCTCGAACGCGGAGATCGGCCGCCGCAACCTGGAGCGCCTGGTGGCGGCCACGCTGGAGGCCAGCCTGATGCCCGCCGCGCACCCCGAGCACAGCGAGCAGCTGGCCGGCTTCGAGGCCGTGATGGCGGAACTGTCGGACCGCGCGTACAAGGCGTATCGCAACCTCGTGTACGAAACGCCGGGCTTCACGGACTACTTCTTCGCCGCCACGCCAATCGCCGAGATCGCGGAGCTGAACATCGGTTCGCGCCCCGCCTCGCGCAAGTCGACCAAGCGCATCGAAGACCTGCGCGCGATTCCGTGGGGCTTCTCGTGGGGCCAGTGCCGGCTGCTGCTGCCGGGCTGGTATGGCTTCGGCAGCGCCGTCGCTGGCTGGATCGCCGACGGCAACCGCGACGAGCGCATCGGCCAGTTGCGCGACATGGCGGCGCACTGGCCGTTCTTCGCCACGCTGCTGTCCAACATGGACATGGTGTTTGCCAAGACCGACCTGGCGATCGCTTCGCGCTATGCGGAACTGGTGCCGGACAAGGAACTGCGCGAGCGGATCTTCAAGCGCATCGGCGATGAATACCGGCAGACGCTCGACGTGCTCGATACCGTGACCGGCGTGTCCGAACGCCTGGCCGGCAACCCGCTGCTGGCGCGCTCGATCCAGAACCGCTTCCCCTACCTCGATCCGCTGAACCACCTGCAGGTGGAGCTGATCAAGCGGCGCCGCGCGCTGGCCGACAAGACCGATCCCCGCGTGCACCGGGGAATCCACCTGTCGATCAATGGCGTGGCTGCGGGCTTGCGCAATACGGGGTGAGTTGTCCAGCCTCACCCGGAGCGGGCCGCTGGCCCGCTTTTTTTTCGTTTTGGGCACCTGAACGTGGAAGCGCATGCATTCACCCCAGCAGCGAAGGCTTGCGTCAGCCCTGTCCGACTCTGATGCCGTTGAATCAAGCCCACCCCAAGGGCAGATTCCGGGGTCAGACCCGCCGGGTCTGACCCCAGCCCTTCGCTGTTGGGGTGAATGCATGCGCTTTCAATATGTCCGGTAACGCTTAACTTCATGGCACGATTGTCTGACCCGGAATTTGTACTTGGATGGGCTCCGAGGGAGTTAACCGCCCTTTTTGCGGCTACGCCCCGGCATGTCACCGCCCCTCGCGGCCGCGCTCACGCCGCCGGGAACGGCCGGGCAGGCGGCGTGGCCAGCGTGACGATGTTACCGTCCGGATCGCGCAACTGCGCCAGTGTCGAATAGTCGCCGGGAATGTCTTCCCCGAGCACCAGCCCCAGGCCTTGCAGCCGCAGGCGCTCGGCGGCAAGATCGTCGACGTACAGGAACAGCAAACCCTTGCCGGCGATCTCGCCGCTGCTGGACAGCATCAGCCCCGCGTCGTCGAACAGTTCCCATTGGACCAGCGTGTCCATGGGCCGGTGATCGGCTTTGCGGCCCAGCAGCTTGGTGTACCAGCGCTCGGCCGCGGCAAGGTCCGCGGTGAGCAATGCGGTGTAGATTTTTCGCGCTTTCATGGTGCGCCTCCTGGCCTGAATCGGTTGGACGACTGCCCGCGATACCAAGGAACGCTCTCATTCTAGGCGAGCGGCATGCGCCTGCCAAACCCTGATTTGCTTTGCCTGCCGCTTCGGCCGGGACGCGCGGCGGCGCACGCGGCGTGCCGGCTTACTGGCGTGCCGGCTTACTGGCGTGCCGACAGCGCCACGATCGCGGCACCGGCCGCGACGATCAGCGCATCCTCGATCAAGCCACTGCGGGTCTGGCCGATTTCCGCGATCGCCTGCTTGCGGGCGGCCAGTGTCAGGTAGGCGAGCGGCACGGCGGTTGCCACCGCGGCCACTGCGCCCTGTGCTTCCTGCCCCTTCGGTGCCAGCGCCGCCCCGGCGATCCCCGCGCTCATGACCCTTGCCAGCAGCCCAAGGGGCACGGTGCGGTCGGGCGCGGATTTCATCTTGTCGCCGACCAGCTCCCCGGCCCCCATCGCCAGCGCACCATATTTGAATAACGGATTATCCAGCAGCACCAGGTGGCCTGGCGTGTGGCGGCCGACCAGGCGTGCCGTGGCGATGGTGGCCATGGGCGTCATCGACCGGGCGCTGGCGACGGCGCCGATCAGGATGGAGGGAAGCAGGCTGCGGATGTTCATTGGTACGGGCTCCTTGTTGAGTGGATGGCGACTGTTTCGCTCAACTGTAGCGATACCGGCACGACCGTGTCGCCACCCTGCCCGCAACAGGCTTTCGATCAGCTGCGCGAGCGCCGGAACATGGCGGAGATGCCACGCCATGCCGATCCCAGCGCCTGGCCGGACGGCGGCGCGGGATGCAGCTGCACCATGGCGGCCTGCAGCGCGCGGTCGCTGGCCGACCCGAAGGACTTGCTGTCCTCGACGACCGGCCGGCCCGCTGGCGCGGCGTCCGGCGAGGCCGAGCTGGCGGGCAGGTGATTGGCCATGTCGGCCTCGCGGAACAGCAGGGTGTCGTCGCCATCCTTCGCGGCTGCCGGCGCGACCTGCACGTCCGGCACGATGCCCTGCGCCTGCACCTCGCGGCCGTTGGGCGTGTAATAGCGTGCGATGGTCAGCTTGATGGCCGATTCATCGGTCAGCGGGAACACCGTCTGGATCGAGCCCTTGCCGTAGGTGCGCGCGCCGATCACCTTGCCGCGGCCATGGTCCTGGAGCGCACCCGCCACCAGCTCCGCCGCCGATGCGGAGGAGCCGTTGACGAGCACCGCCAGCGGGATGGCCTGCGCGAAGGCCGGCAGCTGGTCATACGCATCGGCGGTGCCCGGCTTGCCGAAGAAGCGGGGCGACACGGCGATGGTGCTGTTGCTTTCCGGGAGCCGCCCGGTGGACGTGAACACCACCGCGCCCTGCGGCAGGAAGGCGCCGGCCACGCCGACCGCCGCCGGCAGCAGGCCGCCCGGATTGTTACGCAAGTCCAGCACGATGCCTTTCACGGGCTGCGGGCCATCCAGCTGCCGCAACGCCGCGATCAGCTCAGCCACGGTACCGCCGCCGAATTCGCTGATGCGGATGCGCGCGATATCGCCGTCCAGGCGCTGCACGGTGACGGTGTGATCCCGCAATGTGGCGCGCGCCACGGCGACGGTGCGCAGCGGCGTGGCGCCGCGCCGGGCCAGCGTCAGTTCCACGGTGGTTCCCGGCTCGCCGTGCACGCGGCTGGCGACCTGGCTGTCGCGCAGGCCGAACAGCGGCGCGCCATCGATCGCGACGACCGAATCGCCGGCCCGCACGCCGGCCCGGTCCGCCGGACTGTCTTCGGCAACGTCGCGGACCAGGATCTGCCCGTTGAGCATCTCCACGCCGATGCCGATGCCCACGTACTGGCCCGAATGGATGCGCTCCAGGTCTTCCAGGTCGTCCTTGTCCAGGTAGCGCGAGTGCGGGTCCAGCGCCGACAGCATGCCGCGGATCGCTTCCGTGAACAGTTTCTTGCGGTCGGCCGGATCAACGTAATCCTCCAGCACGAGCCGGTAAGTGTCGAGCATCTGCTCGAATTCTTGCTTTGGTATCTGCACGGGTTCGTCCGCGCGGCATGGCAGGGTTGCCAGGCTGTAGCCGAGGACGGCCCCCAGGATCAATCGCTTCATCGTTACTCCTTCATGGAGTGCCGATTGTGCGGCGGGCCGCCGCGAAATGCCGTCAAGGCAGGTAAGTTCACGTAAAGGTATTTGTCGCGTTTCATGCAATCCGGCACCGAAAAATGGCGTTTTGTCGCAATCGCCACCGATCCGGCCAGCCGCGGCACTAGAATCGCATCACCATACAACACAACAAAAGGTTCCTGCCATGCGCCCTGCCCTGTCCCATACGCTCGCCTGCTCCCTGCTGTTCTCCACCCTGTTCGCCGCCCCGGCCCACGGCGCCGAGGATGCGCGCCAGCTGGGCGCCTTCCGCGCCATCGCCATCCGCGGCCCGATCAACATCGAGGTCCGTGCCGGCCAGGCGCAGTCGGTGAAGGTGGTCGGCCGGCCCGAGTTCATCGGCAAGGTGCTCACCAGCGTGAAGGCGGACGAACTGAAGATCGACTACGCAGAGAAGAACAATGCATCGGTCAAGGACGGCGACAAGATCGTGATCACCGTGCCGTCGCTGGTGAAATGCGTCGTCGAGGGGGCCGGGCAGGTGGTCATCGACAACGTGAAGGAAGAGCGGCTCGACCTGCAGTTCGAGGGCGCCGGCCGCATGGAGGCCAAGGGCACCGCGAAGTGGCTGCGGCTGAAGGCGCGCGGCGTGGGAGAGGTGACCACCGAGCACCTGAAGGCCGAGCGCGCCGACGTGAACTTCGAAGGCATCGGCGACGTGAAGGTGCACGCCAGCCAGACGCTGAACGCCGTGGTGCGCGGCATGGGCAGCCTGACCTACTTCGGCAAGCCGAAGTCGCTGAACAAGTCGGTGTCCGGAATCGGCAACGTCACGGCCGGCGACTGAGCCGCAAGGCGCTCAGGGATTGATCACCAGCCTGGCGTGCCGCAGTACGCCGTTGCGCTCGAAGCCGAGCGATTCATACAGGGCAATGGCGCGCTCATTGCGCGCGCCCACGTGCAGCATCGGCGTCACGCCCTCCGCCAGCATGCCGTGCATGACGTGCCGCACCAGCTGCCTGGCATGGCCGCGCCCCGTGTGGCCGGGATGCGTGCAGACGGCGCTCACTTCGCGCAGCGTGCCGAGATCCATCCGCTCGCCGGACAATGCGACCAGCCGGCCGGCGTCGCGGATGCCGAAGTAGCGGCCCATGGTGCCGGTGCGGGCGCGGAAGTAGCCGGGAAAGGCGATCGCGGTGAGCGCTTCCATGGCCGGATCGAGGGCATCGAGTTCGACGATGCCGCCGGCCGGTGGCGGCGTGACCGGGCCGCCCCGGTAGACCATCTGCAGCACGCCGCCCAGCTCCGCCAGCCGCCAGCCGTCCGGCACCTCGGGGATCGCGCCGACGAAGTACACGTCTTCGGCCAGCTGCACGAGATCGCGGGCCGGCACGAACATGCCATGCTCCGGCACCGCGCAGAACGGCGCCACGTCGGGCTCGTAGCGCAGCATGGCGCCAAGCTCGCGCGCCAGGTGGCGCTGGCCGCCCGTCAGCGCGGCCCAGACCGGATTGGCCAGCCTTTCCATCGTCGTCTCCTTCGTCTCTCCGTCGCGATCGAGGGAGTATACTGCCCGCTTTTTCGCAAAGAATCCACGATGAGCGCCCTGCCTCCCTGCCCGCAATGCAGTTCCGAATTCACCTACCAGGACGGCGCCAACCTCGTCTGCCCGGAATGCGCGCATGAGTGGTCGCCCGCGGCCGACGCGGCCGACGCTGCCTCTTCGTCCGCTGCCCGCGTGTACCGCGATGCGGCCGGCAACGTGCTGCAGGACGGCGATACCGTCACCGTCATCAAGGACCTGAAGCCGAAGGGTTCCGGCGGCGTGATCAAGCAGGGCACCAAGGTGAAGAATATCCGCCTGGTCGACAGCGACCACGACATCGACTGCAAGATCGACGGCTTCGGCGCGATGAGCCTGAAATCGGAGTTCGTGCGCAAGGTGTAAGGCGGGCCAGTGCCGGGGCAGACAAGCGCCGGCGCCGTTGCCGGCGCGGCCACGCGAAAACGATTGCCACAAGAATAATACCTGCCTACAATCGCCGAGGTTCCCACTCGAGGCAATGTATGGCATTCACCGCACCTGGCTGCACCGGATCGAGCTCCAATTTCGGCTCCGGCTTCACCTTCCGCCCCACCTTCCGCTCCGTCACCCGGACCGTCGCCCTGGCCACCGCGCTGGCCGCACTGCCCTGCGGCGCGGCCCTGGCCGCTGCCTGCGGCAAGGCCCCTTCCGGCGAACTGGCCGCGCAGCGAGTGGCCGCCGTGCAGCCGACCCACACCGGCCCCCAGCTGTACGAAGGCCCCGTGTGGATCAAGGATGCGCTGTACTTCTCGGACTTCAGCCATGCCGGCGCCTTCCCTTCGCGCATCCGCAAGCTGGCCGCCGACGGTACCGTCAGCACCTTCCTCGACGATAGCGGCAGCAATGGCCTGGCGGTCGATGCGCAGGGCAACCTGGTCGCCGCCACCCACAAATACAAGGCGCTGTCGCGCTACGCGATGCCGGGCAAGGCGCGCAGCGCCATCGCCGAAGGGTTCGACGGCAAGGTGTTCAATTCCCCCAACGACATCGCCATCGCCGCCGACGGCACGCTGTACTTCACCGATCCGGATTACCAGAAGGCCGCCGCGCCCGGCGGGCAACCCGTCACCGGTATCTACCGCGTGGGCACCGACGGCAAGGTGACGCTGGTCGATGGCACGCGGCGCAACCCGAACGGCATCGCCCTGTCCCCCGCCGGCGACCTGCTGTACGTGAACGCGGGCGACGGCGAAGTGAAGGCCTATCCGATCGCCGATGGCGTGCCTGGCGCGGGCCGCACGCTCATCCAGGGCATCGACGGCGGCGACGGCATGGCCCTCGACTGCCACGGCAACCTGTACGTGACCGAGCATGGCGCGCGCCGCGTGCGCGTGTTCTCGCCACAGGGCAAGGAACTGGCGACCATCCGCGTCGATGCCAACGTCACCAACGCGGCCTTCGGCGGTGCCGATGGCCGCACCCTCTTCATCACGGGCGACCGCGCACTGTGGCGCATCGCGCTCGACGTCACCGGCAAGCCTTATTGAAGGTCCGCCGCGGCCGCGGCGGGTAGAAGTATGTAGTGAATCCAACCGGAAGGAGATCTGCATGCGTAACATCAGCTTCCTGCTCGCGGTACTCGTGATGCACGGCGCAGCCATGGCCCAGGCGGGCTTTGGCGAGCGCCGCGTGGAACAGAGCCTGGCCGCCGACATCAACCCCGCCGGCCTGACGGCCGGCGAAATCCGCACCGAGGATGGCCAGCGCCGCGCGGTGGTCTACCACCGCGGCCAGGTTACCGACCTGGGCACGCTGGGCGGTACCGACAGCTACGCGACCGGCATCAACAGTGCCGGCACGGTCACCGGCGGCGCACGCAACGGTAACAACCGCTGGCGCGCCTTCCGCTGGCAGCCGGCCACCGCGAGCCGGCAGGAAGGCATGCAGGACCTCGGCACGCTGGGCGGCGAAGGCAGCCTGGGCATCGCGATCAACCAGGCCGGCCAGATCGCCGGCTATGCCGACGTCGAGGATGGCAGCTTCCACGCCTTCGTGCACGATGGCGCGCGGATGAAGGACCTGGGCACGCTCGGCGGCCTCACCAGCTACGCCACGGGCATCAACAACAGCGGCACGGTGGTGGGCGCGGCACAGCTGGAGAACGGCTACCGGCGCGCCTTCGTGTGGACGCCAACGGGCGGCATGCGCGACCTGGGCACGCTGGGCGGCCGGGTCAGCGTCGCCACGGCGATCAACGACACCGGGATGGTGGTGGGCGCGTCGGAAACGGCCGACCGGCAGTGGCATGCCTTCCTGCACGATGGCACGAAGATGATCGACCTGGGCGCCATGATCGCGCAGGGCCAGAGCTATGCCACCGGCATCAACGCGGCCGGCGACGTGGCCGGCACGATCCGCTTCCGCGACAACGCGCCGCTGACCTTCGTCTACAAGGATGGCCGGATGCGCATCCACCCGAACCGCAACGGCCTGTACGAGACCGCCAAGATCACCGACGACGGCAAGGTGGTTGGCGCCCATTACACGGGCCACCGCTACCAGGCGTTCGCGATGCCGTCGACCATCGACCTGTCGTACAAGACGAAGTCGTCGGACTACGTGCTGCTGGCGCTGCTGGTGCTGATGGTGGGCTGGTGCGTGCGGAAGGGCTACCAGCACTGGCGCCATGGCGTGCTGGGCAAGCCGTCCATTTATTGAGGAGTTACATGGCATATCCCTACCTGGGCGACATCGTCAGGGCGCTGACCGGCGCCGATGTTCCCCTGCCGATCCCCGTGTTCGGCCTTTCGGTCGTGGCGGCGATGTTCGTGGCCGGCGCCTTCCTGCGCCGCGAGCTGGCCAGGCTGCACGCCGCCGGTATCCTGGGGTTCGCCCAGGTGCGCGGCAGGAAGGCACACGGCGCGCCGGCCTACCACGCGGTCGATCCGGCGCACATCGTTTCCGACCTGACGCTGGTGACGCTGCTGGCCGGGATCGCCGGTGCCCGGGTATTCCACATCCTCGAGCACACCGACCAGTTCCTGGCCGATCCCGCCGCCATGATCTTCACCCGTTCGGGCCTGAGCATTTTCGGCGGCCTGATTTTCGGCACGGTGGCGGGCCTGGTGTGCGTCCGGCGCTGGAAGCTGCCGGCGCTGACCGTGCTGGACGCCGCGGCGCCCGCGCTGATGCTGGGCTATGCGCTGGGCCGGATCGGCTGCCAGCTGTCCGGCGACGGCGACTGGGGCATCGCCGCCGACATGGCGCTGAAGCCGGACTGGCTGCCCGCGTGGCTGTGGGCGCAGACCTATGACAACAATATCGTCGGCGTGGTCATTGCGGCGCCTGGCGTCTATCCGACGCCGCTGTACGAAGCGGCGATGTGCATGGCCGGTTTCGGCCTGCTGTGGGCACTGCGCCGGCATGGCTTCCAGGCGGGCTGGCTGTTTGCGGTGTACCTGGTCTGCGCGGGCATCGAGCGGCTGCTGATCGAGCAGATCCGCCACAACCCGGTGCTTGATTTCGGCGTGTTCCATTGCACGCAAGCGGAAGCAGTCGCCGTGCTGCTGATCGTCGGTGGCGCGGCCGGCGTTGCGCTGCTGTCGCGGCGCGGGTCCGCCGCGGCCCGGCGCAGGCAGGCTAGCTGACCGGCGTGAGGGCCCGCACCACGTCATGCAGGCTGGCCACTTCGAAAGTGGGCACGGCTTGCGAATCGTTGGCTGCGCCGTCGGGATTGAACCAGCAGCTTTCGATGCCGTAGCGGTTGGCGCCGAGGATGTCGGCGTCCAGCCGGTCGCCGACGATGACCGCCTCGTGCCGGGCAAAGGCCCGCGCCAGCTTGCCGGCGTGCTCGAAGAAACGCACGTCCGGCTTGGCGAAGCCGCATGCTTCGGACGTGCAGACGAACGAGATATGCTTGCCCAGCCCGGAGCTGGCGATGCGCAGCTGCTGGATCTGCTCGGCGCCGTTGGTGACGATGCCGACTTCGCCCACCCCGGCCAGTTCCTCGCACAGGCGCGCCGCGCCGTCGATCAGCACCACGGTATCGGACAGCGATTCCACGAACAGCCGGCTGGCCGCCTCCGGATCGAGGTCGAGGCCGTTCGCCGCGAAGGTCTGGCGAAAGCGGTCCACCTTGAGAAATTCCTTGGCCACGGTACCCGCCTCGAACTGCCGCCACAGCGCCGTGTTGATGGCCTGGTACTGCGCGAACAGCCCTTCGAGCGGGGCGTGGAAACCCAGCGCGCCGAGCGTGCGCGCAAAGGAGAGATGTTCGGAAGCCTTGAAGTCGAGCAGCGTGTCGTCGAGGTCGAAGAGGAACAGCCGGTGTTTCATGGTGCGGAAGGATGCCTTGTAAAATGGCATCCTAGCACGGCTCGACCATTGGCATGACCCGGCCATCGACATGACTCGACCATCGACATGACTCGACCATTGGCATGACTCGACCATTGGCATGACTCGATGATCGGTACTGCTCGACCATCGGTGCGATTCACCATCAGGACGGTTCGACCCTTGGCACGTTCATCAGTGGATCGGATAGCCGAGCACCGTCGGCAGTGGCTGCGCCGCGACCGCGGTTTCGCCTTCGGGGTCCTTTTCGGTGATCCACTCGATCCAGCCCAGCACTTCGCGAATACTGGCCAGGCCGCTGTGCAGGGCAACCCGCGCGGTGCGCAATTCATCGAGTTCGCCGCCGGGTGGCGGGTCGATCTGGCTGGCTTCGGGCATGCCGCGGATGCGGCGTTCCATGTCATCGAGGTCGGCCGCCATTTCTTCGCGCAGCGCTTCCAGTACAGCCACGACCATTTCGGTGTCGCAATTATCCATGTCTTCCATGGGAGTTCTCCAGTCAGTGAGCCAGCATGATAAAAGCCCTCATGCAGCCATGCGGCGGGTAGCTAACCGGCAGGGCCGCGGGAAAGCGAGACGGGAGATCAGGTGCAGCGGCAGCATCACGACTGGATGCTGCCCAAGGCAGAGCATACAGGCCGGCGCCCCGTTCAGCCAGTGATTTCGGCATTCGTGCGCCGGAAGGCGCGATCGAAAAAAAAGGAAGCCGAAGCTTCCTTTTCATGCGACCCGGAACGTGGATCAGTTCTGCGTCAGGAACGTCTTCAGCTTGTCCGAGCGCGACGGCTGGCGCAGCTTGCTCATGGCCTTCGCTTCGATCTGGCGGATACGCTCGCGCGTCACGTCGAACTGCTTGCCCACTTCTTCGAGCGTGTGGTCGTTCGACATTTCCACGCCATAGCGCATGCGCAGCACCTTGGCTTCGCGCGGGGTCAGTGAATCGAGCACTTCCTTGATCACGTTGCGCATCGACGCATGCAGCGCGGCGTCCAGCGGGGCCAGCGTGGTGTTGTCCTCGATGAAGTCGCCCAGCTGCGAATCGCCATCCTCGCCCATCGGCGTTTCCATCGAAATCGGTTCCTTGGCGATCTTCATGATCTCGCGGACCTTCGATTCCGGCATCTCCATCTTGGCGGCCAGCGTCGCCATGTCCGGCTCGTTGCCGGTTTCCTGCATGATCTGGCGGCTGATGCGGTTCATCTTGTTGATCGTTTCGATCATGTGCACCGGCACGCGGATGGTGCGCGCCATGTCCGCGATCGAACGCGTGATCGCCTGGCGGATCCACCACGTGGCATACGTGGAGAACTTGTAGCCGCGGCGGTATTCGAACTTGTCGACCGCCTTGAGCAGGCCGATATTGCCTTCCTGGATCAGGTCGAGGAACTGCAGGCCGCGGTTGATGTACTTCTTGGCGATCGAGATCACCAGGCGCAGGTTGGCCACCGTCATTTCACGCTTGGCGTGGCGGGCGCGCTTCTCGCCGGCCGCCATCTGCTTGTTAATCTTGCGCAGGTCGGCCAGCGGCAGCGCCACGCGTTCCTGCAGGTCGATCATCTTGTTCTGCAGTTCCTTGATGGCCGGCACGTTACGGCCCAGCACCGCGCTGTACGGATGGCGCGCGTCGACTTCGCCGTCGACCCAGTCCAGGTTCGTTTCATTGCCCGGGAAGACCTTGATGAAGTGGGCGCGCGGCATGCCGCAGCGGTTCACGCACAGCTCCAGCACGGCGCGTTCGATGCTGCGCACCTGTTCCATCTGGCCGCGCAGCGTATCGCACAGCTTTTCCACCACCTTGGCCGTGAAGCGGATGCCCAGCAGCTCGGCGGAAATGGTGGCCTGCGCCTTCTGGTAGACCGCCGAGCCATAGGTGGCCTTGCGCATCTTGTCGAACTGCGCGGAGATCACGGCGAAGCGCTCCAGCGCATCGACCTTCAGCTGCGCCAGCTGCTCGGTGGAGAAGCCGGCCGCGCCGCCGTTGGCGTCGCCGTCGCTTTCCTCTTCCAGCTCTTCTTCCTCGTCCTCGTCCTCGTCGTCGGACGCGGCGGCGGCCGGCGCGCGCGCCGGTGCCGGTGCCGAGCTCTCGTCGGGATCGACGAAACCGTCGACCACGTCATCGACCTTCAGCTCGTCGTTCTCGATCTTCGCGGCCAGGTCGACGATCTCGTTGATCGTGGTCGGGCAGGCGGAGATGGCCTGGATCATGTCGCGCAGGCCTTCCTCGATGCGCTTGGCGATTTCGATCTCGCCTTCGCGCGTCAGCAGCGCCACGGCGCCCATTTCACGCATGTACATGCGCACCGGGTCGGTGGTACGGCCGAAGTCGGAGTCGACGGTGGACAGCGCCGTCGCGGCGGCAGCTTCCACTTCGTCGTCGGAAGTGGCGGTCGGCACGTTGTCGGACAGCAGCAGCGCCTCGGCATCCGGGGCGCGCTCGTAGACGGCGATGCCCATGTCGTTGAACGTGGCGATGATGCCTTCGATGGCTTCCGGATCGACGATGTTCTCGGGCAGCTGGTCGTTGATCTCGGCATAGGTGAGGAAGCCGCGGTCCTTGCCCATGTTGATCAGGTTCTTGAACTGCTGGCGGCGCTTCTCCAGGTCCTCGCCGGACATGCCGGCTTCGCCGCCGAACGGGTCCAGGCCCTTGGCCTTGCGCTCGCGCGCCTTCGAGGCGGCCTTCAGTTCGGCGCGCTCGACGGCGTTCAGTGCCGCCACTTCATCGTTCTCGGGCGTGAATTCGCTCGGCTTGCGGCCGCGCCGGCCCGGCACCTTCACGGAAGGCAGCAGGTAGCCGGACGTGTCGATCGAGGCCAGCGTGGCGGCATCGGTCACCTGGCTGACGGCGGCCGGGGCCGATGGGGACGGCGCGGGCGCTTCCAGCTTGGCCTTGCGCACGCGCACCACGGGCGCCTTCGGCGCTTCGTCGGCACCTGCCGCGGCCTTGCGCACGGCCTTCTTCGGCTCGTCGCCGGCAGGCGCCGCGGTGTCGGCGGACTCGGCCACGGACGCATCGGCGGCCAGCGCCTCGTCGCCCGGCAGCACGGCCAGGCGGGACGTCTTCTTCTTCACAACGGTCACTTTACCGGCGGCCTCTTGCGCATTGTCGATCACATAGGATAAGGTGGTCTTCGGCACCGTCAGCGGCGCAGCTTCGGCGCGCGGCTTCTTGGTGGACAGCGTTAGGGTCTTCGGCGTTTTCGTCGTCATCAAATATCTCTTCAGTGCCTGGCCGGGCACGACGCAAGTGAAAAAAATTGAACAATCCAGCGCGGCCTTCGCAAAGGCCGTGCCGGTACGTATATGGGGATCATCCGGAATGAAAAAAGCCCGCGCAACGCGAACCATGCCGGTTCGCTTCGCGGACTCCATTCTTGGGATTCCGGGGTAGTTCCGTGTTATTCCGTTGTTATTCCGTGAATACTCAGTGCGAACAGAAGAGGGGGCTCGGCCCTGGCGCGCCGTCGTGGTCCCTGAACCGGCCCGGCATGTTCATCGTGAACCTGCCTGGACAACGCATTCTGGACAACGGGACGCCGGCATGCGGAAAGCCCTGTTCAGGGGACCGCGGACAACTCCTTAACAGACTGAATCTGCACCGCCCTGCTTTTGGTGCGTCGGCCATTATGCACGCTTTGTCACAGCCTGGCACGCGGCTGCGGCAAGGTTCCTGCGAATCGGCGCGCCGCGAGCCGCGAAAGACGTGTGGACAAGCCGGCATGATGAAGAAAAATGCAACGCGCGCGCGGGGCGCGGCGTGGTATGCTGGCGCCTCCTGATCAACCTACGAAGTCGATGAATACCAGCCTTACCCCCGAGACGTCCGCCGCCGACGAATCTGCCGAATCCGCTGAATCCACCAACAACGCCGCCGCTTCCACCGAAACGGTGGCTGCCGCGCCTGCAGAGTCGGAAAAGAACACGGAAAAAAGCGCGGAAGTGAACGCGGAAAAGAATGCGGAGCCGAGCGCGGAAGACAGTGCGGAAAAGAGCACGGCGCAAAGCGCGGGACAGCACACTGCACCCACCGCGGCAACCGGCCAGGCGCCCAGCGCCCGTGCGCTGTTGAAGCAGCTTTCGCAGCAATTCCCGCCATTCCGCGATTTCCTGCCGCTGGCAATCGGCATCGACAAGCAGATCCTCGCGCAGGTGCCGGGCATCGACCGCAAGCTGATGCGTGCCGCGCTGGGCATCCACACCGGTTCGCAGCGCTACCTGCGCGCGATGGAAAAAGCCACCATCCGCTATAACCTGGATGGCTCGACCGGCGCCGAAGTCACGGACGTGCACCGCAAGCACGCCAAGGATACGCTGGGCGAACGCTTCCGCAAGGAAGCGGAACGCAAGAAGGCCGAGCGCGAGGCACAGGCCGCCGAGGAAGCAACCAAGCGCCGCCAGGAAAAGCTGGAACAGCTGACCGCGAAATTCTCCCGCAAGGGCTGATGGCGTTCCATACCGAAGCACCGCCGCGCGAGCCCGACCTGCCGCCCTACCAGGGCATCGCGCTGGCCGATATCCATGTCGTGCGCACCGTCGAGCAAGCCCGGGCCGCCCAGGCCGCGCTGCTGGCGCACGATGTTATCGGCTTCGACACCGAATCGAAACCCACCTTCGTCAAGGGCCAGAGCTCGGACGGACCGCACCTGGTGCAGTTCGCCGACGAGCACGCGGCCTGGCTGTTCCCGGTCGGGCCGGAGGTGGCGCCGCTGCTGCCGGTGCTGAAGGCCATCCTCGAATCGACACACACGCTGAAGGTGGGCTTCGGCCTGGCCGACGACGTCAAGCGGCTGCGCGCCAAGCTGGCGATCGAGCCGGCCCGCGTGGCTGACCTGTCGAAGGCATTGCGCGTGCCCGGCCAGAAACACGACCTGGGCGCGAAGAGCGCGGTGGCGCATTACTTCGGCCTGAAGCTGCAGAAGTCGAAAAAGATCTCCACCACCAACTGGGCGTCGCCCCGGCTGACGGACAAGCAGCTGCAGTACGCCGCCGACGATGCCCAGGTGGCGCTGCGCGTGTACCGCCACTGGCTCGCGCTCGGCAACACGCTGCCGCAGCCGAAGGCGCCGCGCCCGCGCCGCCCCGCACCGGACACCCCGGCCGGCGGCTGAACCGCGCGCCCCTGTTCTTCCGCCGCGCGCGGGGGTATGCTTGGGCGGTCGACATCCGCCCAGGAACGGCATGCCCAATCCCAGATATCCGCTGCCCGCGCCTGCCATGAGCGCACGCCTGCTCGCCGCGCTGGCCTTGCCCCTGCTGCTGTGCAACCACGCATGGTCCGCTCCGGCGGCCGCGCCGGACACGCTGGCGCAGCGCCTGGCGCCCTGCCTGGCGTGCCACCAGCCGCAGGGCCGCAACGATGCGTTCTTCCCCCGCATCGCCGGCAAGCCGGAAGGCTACCTGTACAACCAGCTGCTCAATTTCCGCGACGGCCGGCGCCAGTTCCCGATGATGACGTACATGGTCGGCAACCTGCCTGAGCCCTACCTGCGCGAGATCGCGCAGTTCTTCGCCAGCCAGCATCCGCCCTACCCGCCCGCGCCGCCCGTTACCGCCACGGCGCAGATGCTGGAACGGGGCCGCGTGCTGGTGCGCCAGGGCGATGCGGCGCGCCGGATTCCCGCCTGCGTGGCCTGCCACGGCCAGCAGCTGGCTGGCGTGGCGCCGGCGATTCCGGGCCTGGCCGGGCTGCCGCGCGACTACATCAATGCGCAGTTCGGCGCGTGGAAGAACAAGGCGCGGCGCGCGCAGGCACCGGACTGCATGGCCGACATCGCCGCCCGCCTCACCGAGGCCGACGTGGCGGCCGTTTCCGGCTGGCTGGCCAGCCAGCCGGTCGACCAGGCGGCGCGGCCCGCCGCGGCGCCCGACACCCCGCTGCCGATGCGCTGCGGCGGCGTGCCGGACCATGGAGCCGCGCCATGAGCCGGCGCGCGCGCTGGATCGCGGCCGGCACGGCGATGGTACTGACCGTGGCGGCCGGCCTGCTGTGGCCGCGCCACGATGCCGGCCCGCCGCCCAGCGCCGCCTTTGCCGCGCTGCCGGCCGGCGAGAAGATCGCGCGCGGCGCCTACCTGGCCCGCGCGGCCGACTGCATGGCCTGCCACACGGTGCGCGGCGGCGAGCAGTATGCCGGCGGCCGCGCGCTGCAAACGCCGTTCGGCGCCATCGTCGCGCCGAACATCACCCAGGATGCCGAAACCGGCATCGGCAGCTGGACCGCCGACGACTTCTGGAACGCCCTGCACAATGGCCGCGCGCGCGACGGCCGGCTGCTGTACCCGGCTTTCCCATACACGAACTACACGGCCATCACGCGCGACGATGCCGATGCGCTATATGCCTATTTCCGCACCATTCCCGCCGTCTCGCGCAGGAACCAGCCGCACCAGCTGCGCTTCCCCTACAACACGCAGGCGGCGCTGGCGGCCTGGCGCGCGCTGTACTTCCGCCCCGGCGTCTACCAGGAACGCAAGGACCGGCCGGCCGAGTGGAACCGCGGCGCCTACCTCGTCGAAGGCCCCGGCCACTGCAGCGCGTGCCACAGTGCCCGCAATGCGCTCGGCGGCAGCGGCGGCGAACTGTCCGGCGGCCTGCTGCCGGTGCTGGGCTGGTATGCGCCGTCGCTGGCGTCCGACGCGGAAGCGGGGCTGGGGAGCTGGCCGGTCGACGAGATCGCGCAACTGCTGCACACCGGTGTCGCACCGCGCGCGGCGGTGGCAGGGCCGATGGCGGAAGTGGTCCGCGAAAGCCTGCAGCACCTGTCCGCGGCGGACGTGCGGGCCATGGCGGTGTACCTGAAATCGCTGCCCGCCACCGGCAACGGCCACCAGCCCTACGAACGCTCGAAGGCGCCCGAGGCGGCGGCCGTGCTGCAAGCCGGCGCGAAGCTGTACGACAAGCACTGCGCCGAATGCCACGGCGCCACCGGCGCGGGAGCCCCACCGCATTACCCGCCGCTGGCCGGCAACCGCACGCTGACCATGCCGGATGCCACCAACGCGATCCGTATCGTGCTCAATGGCGGCTTCCCGCCCGGCACGCGCGGCAATCCCCGCCCCTACGGCATGCCGCCCTTCAGCCACGCGCTCGACGATGCCGAGGTGGCCCAGGTGGTGTCGTACCTGCGCAGCGCCTGGGGCAACAATGCGCCGCCGGTGTCCAGCGTGGACGTCAACCGGTACCGGGCCGTGCCGCTGGATTGACGCGGCGGCGCACACCGAAAAACGCTGACTGGAAGAACGGCGACAGGCACCAACTAAGGTGTCATCTCTAGGCTACTTCGGCATGCCATTAGCGCCTGCATCCACCCCAAGGGCGAACTGCCGGGGTCAGACCCGCCGGGTCTGACCCCAGTCTCTGCACCTGGGTGTCAGCATCGATACCAACTGTTTCCGAAAAAGCGGTGACAGTCACCATTTAATTTGAAACATTTCAAAAGAAATGGTGCCTGTCACCGTTTTTTTTTGCCATTGCTCTTGGCTGTCACCGCTTCCCTGCATTCCATTCCCCTCCTCATGCATTCCATCGCACGCACGGCGACCGGCGCGCCGGGTTTGCGTACGATCCCCCCATCGACAAAGCAATCCCGGAGAAGCCACCATGAACACCAGCAAACTTGCCCTGATCGCCACCGCCATCGCCGCTGCCGCCACGCTGGCGACCGCCCTCCCGGCTGCGGCGGATGGATTGTCGCTGGCGTGGCTGGGTGGCGAGCGCGTGCAGGGCAGCGGCAAGATCGTGTCGCAGGCACGCCAGCCGGGCCCCTTCCGCGGCGTCGAGCTCAATACCGGCGCGCACGTGGAAGTCGTCACCGGTGGCGACGATACGCTGACGATCGAAGGCGACGACAACATCGTCCCGCTGGTGGAAACGGTGGTGCGCGAAGGCGTGCTGACGATCCGCCCGGTGAAAAAGAACATGCAGATCGATGGCCGCCGCGTGCGCATCGTGGTGCGGGCGCGCGCCGTGGACAGCCTCGGCGTGGCCGGCGCGGGCAGGCTGGAAGCGAAGCGCGTGCGCGCCGACAAGCTGTCGCTCGAAGTGGCCGGCTCCGGCGTGCTCGATATCGACGGCATCGACGCGAAATCGGTGGAAGTGGGCGTGGCGGGCAGCGGCAAGGTCGAAGCGGCCGGCCAGGCGGCGCGCGCCGACATCTCGATCGCCGGCTCCGGCAAGGCCGATACCACCCGCCTGAACGTGCAGCACGCCACCGTGAGCGTCAGCGGCTCCGGCCAGTCGCTGCTGTCGGCCCGCAACGCCATCACCGCCAACGTCACCGGTTCCGGCAACGTCGGCTACTACGGCGATGCGCAATTGACGAAGGCGGTGGCCGGTTCCGGCACCGTCCAGCGCCTGGGTACGTCCGCCCGCTAGACCAGCGGCGGCGCCAGGCCTTCATCCCTTTGCCAGCCCCGGCAGGTCCAACCCGCCGGGGCTGTCATCATTTCCCGCCCTTCATCGACAGGGGGGCGCGGTCACAAGTCGAACTTCACTTCCGCCACCAGCGTGCGCTGCGTGTAAGGGTGGAACGCCCAGTACTTCTCGTTGCCCAGGTTGTCGACACCCAGCGCGCCGGACCAGTGCCGGTCGAAGCGGTAGCGCAGCCGCAGGTCGGCCACGAGATAGCGCGACACGCCCATGTAGGCGGCACCGTTCGGGTCGGAGTTGTCCAGCGTGCCGTACTGGGTACCGCTGTAGCGCAGGCCCGCGCTGGCCGAGAGCCGGTCGGAGGCGCGCCAGGTGGCCAGCGCCGTGGCCCGCCAGCGCGGCACGCGGGGCTGCCGCTTGCCCACCGAGGCGGGCAAGGCGGCATTGTCCCGGATCCGCGAGTCGGCATAGGTGAGGCTCGATTGCAGCGACAGCGCCTGGAACAGCACGCCGTCGGCCTGCTGCGCCAGTTCCAGGCCGGCGGTGCGGATGCGGCCCACGTTCTGCACCGTCGACACGGTGGGCGTCAGCGGCTGCGAGTACAGCGCGTCGCGCGTGCGCTCATGGAACAGCGTCGCGCGCACGCTGCCGTTCGCCGCCAGGTGCTCTGCCGTCAGCTCTTCCGTCCATGACCGTTCGGCGCGCAGGCCGGGATCGGTATTGACGATGCGGCCATCGACGACGGAACCCTGGAACAGCTCGGCGGCGGTGGGATTGCGGATCGCGCGGCCGGCCGATGCCTTCAGCGTCCACGCCTCGGTGAAGCGCCACGCCAGCGCGGCCTTCGGCGACCAGGCCTCCTCGCGCCGTTCGCCGAAGCGCAGCAGCGCGCTGCCGGCGCTGGACACCTCGCCACCATGGGCTTGCCAGCGTTCCCAGCGCGCGCCCAGCGTGGCTTTCCAGCGCGGGTCGATGCGCCACGTATCCTGCGCGTAAAGGCTGGTCAGGCGCGTGGCGCCGTTGAAGGTCGACACATGGCGGCCGGCGGTGCCGCCCAGCCAGTCCGGCGTCGCGAACACACGCGTGCGCAATTGCGCGCTGTCGCGCTGCACGCCGACATCGACGACATGGGCGGCATCCGGCCGCCACGTGCCCTTCAGCGCCAGCGTATGCCAGCCGCTGCCCGCCATGTCGGTCACGTTGCCCTGCCCCGTGCCTTCCTGGTCGGCCAGCACCACCGTAGGCACCCGTACCAGGTCCTTGCGGTAGTCGTACTTGCTGGCGGCGATTTCCCAATCGAACGTGCCGCGCGCATGGCGCTTCAAGGACAGGCCGTGCATCAGGTGCGCCAGGTCGCCCCGCTGCGGCGCGAAGTCGGAAGCCAGCAGCGTGTAGCGGCGGCCGTCGACCGCGATGTCGCCGCCGCGCACCGGGTTGCCGGCCCCGTCGCGCAGCCAGGAATCGCTGCGCCGTTCGGCGTCGTTGCGCCACCAGCCCAGCGTGTAGCTGGCGCGCAGCACCGGCGAAAGATCGTAGGCCAGCTTGACTTTCGCGTGGTCCTGCACGGTGTGCACCTGGTTGTTGGCGCCGAGGATCAGCCAGTCGCGGTTCGACGGATTGCGCCCGGCCACCGCGCCGGTCACGGGCACGCCGCCGCCATCGGCAACGCCGTTCGCCACCAGCCGGTTGGCGTAGCCCATCGGCTGGCCGTCGCTGTCCTGCCGCGACAGGTGCAGCCACCACGACAGCGCGCCGCGGCGGTCGCCCAGCGCCGCGCTGCCCTGCTTGCCGTTGTAACGGTCGCGCATGCCGTATTCGGCGAAGCGCTGGGTGAAGCCGGCCAGCCGCACGTGGCCCTCCAGCTTCGCCGGCATGCGCGTCTGGAAGTCGACCACGGCGCCCACCGAGTTGCCGGGATAGGCGGCCGAGAACGGGCCGTACAGCACATCGACGCGCTCGATCTCGTCCGGCGTGACCAGGCCCCAGCGCGGCGTGTAGGTGGCGCCGTTGCCGAGCAGGTTCGACAGCAGGATGCCGTCCGCATACACCAGCGAGCGGGCGCTGTTGCCGGTGCCGGAAGCGCGGCTGGCCAGCACGGCGTGGTCGTAGTCGCCGATGTAGCGCTTGCGCACGTTCAGGCTGGGGAAATACTTCAGCGCATCCTCGCTGTCGAAGGCATTGATGCGCTCGGCGATCTGCGCGGCGCCGATGCCTTCGATGGTGGTGGGAATCTGCGCGGGCAGCGAGGTTGGCCTGCCGCCGTGGATCGTCACGACGTCCAGCCCGGCCTGCCCGGCACCCTGCGCCTGGGCGCACAGGCCCAGCGCCGCCAGCATCGCTGCCAGCGGTCGTTTCGGGGGGTGGGTCATGGCGCCTCCTAGTGGCGCGGCGGGGTGTGCTGCGGCGGCGCATACGTCAGCGGCCGCACGGCCACCTGCACCTCGACGCTGTCGCGCTTGCCGCCCTTCTGCTCGACGACCAGGGTCAGCGGCACGGTCTCGCCTTCCTTCAGCTGGCGCTTCAGGCCCATCAGCATCACATGGTAGCCGCCGGGAGCCAGCTGCACGGCCTTGCCGGCCGGCAGGTCGATGGCGTCGACATGGGCCATCGACATGCGGTTGTCCTGCATCGACATCTGGTGCAGCTCGGCCATCCCGACCGGGCTGCTGACGCCGACCAGGCGGGCATCGGTCTTCGATTCGATCCGCAGGAAGGCGCCGGACGCCTTGGCGGCAGGCACGGTGGCACGCGCCCACGCGTCCTTGACGGTGACCTGGGCGTTGGCGGAAATGGCGGACAGGGAAGCAAGCGCCAGCAAGGCGGCGCTAACGAGGTGTTTCATGGTGACTCCTGAATGGGTTGAAAGACTTTGCAACGACGGTTCAGGAGACGAAAGGGGGCCCGCGGGGCTGTGCGCTTGACCAGGCTTGCAGCGGGCGCGGCGCATGGTAGTACAGGTAGGGGCGCTCCGCGCCGGCTGCGACGGCTGGCAATACCAGGCCCGCGGGTGGCGGCAGGCCCACCGTGCCGGCATGCGGCAGGCAGTAGCCGCAATCGGCCATCGGCATGGCGTCGCCGATGCCATGGCCGGCGAATGCGGGCGGCACCGGCCTGGCGCGATCGGTCAGCGCGGCGAACATGGCTTCGTCCAGCTCGCCGAAGCCGGCCAGCGTGGTGCCATCGTTCAGGCAGATTTCCCACGCCTGCCGCTGCGAGTGCTGGGCGGCCAGCGCATGCGACACCGCCGGCGCGAGCGCGTTCAGCAGGATCGCGCAGCACGCGAGCCATGCCTGCACACTTCGCAGCAGCCGGTTGGACGGGGTTTTCATCGGCACCGATTATAGCCCGCGCCGCAGCGGCGCGCGTTCACGGCCGCGGGCATTGTCGATTAAGATGGCGCCCTGTCCAGAAAGGCCACCATGACCGCTTCCCACCTCGATAAAGTGATCGACGGCGCCATCGCGCGCCAGCGCATCGTCGGCGCCGTCGTGCTGGCCGCGCGCGACGGCGAGATCGTCTACCGCCGCGCGGCCGGCAGCGCGGACCGCGAACAGGGCATCGCGCTGCGCGAGGATGCCCTGTTCCGCCTGGCTTCCATCACCAAGCCGCTGGTCGCCACCGCCGCGCTGAAGCTGGCCGACGAGGAAACCATCGACCTGTCGGCACCGGTCACGGAATGGCTGCCGGACTTCCGCCCGCGCCTTCCGGACGGCGGCGCAGCCACCATCACGCTGCAGCACCTGCTGACGCACACGGCCGGCCTGTCGTATGGTTTCCTGGAAGCGGCCGACGGCCCGTATCGCCGGGCGGGGGTTTCCGATGGGCTGGACCAGCCGGGCCTGTCGCTGGCGGAAAACCTGGCGCGCATCGCCTCCTGTCCGCTGGCGTATCCACCGGGCACGGGCTGGCGCTATTCGGTGGCCACGGACGTGCTGGGCGCCGTGCTGCAGGAAGCCACCGGCATGCCCTTGCCGGCGATCGTGCAGCGCGAGGTGACGGGCCCGCTGCGCATGCGCGACACGGCGTTCCACGTCATCGACGCGGACCGCCTGGCCGTCCCCTACCGGGATGCCAAGCCCGCCCCGCCCATCCGCATGGGAAGCGAAGAAGAAGTGCCGTTCATGGAGGGGATCGCCCGCTTCACGCCGGGCCGGATCTTCGATGCCGCGGCGTATCCGTCCGGCGGCTCCGGCATGGCCGGCACGGCGGACGATGTCATGCGTTTCCTGCTCAGCCTGAGGACAGCGAACCGGGCGATCCTGCGCGCCGCCGAAGTGGACCGCACCGGCACCGGCGCGATGACGCAGGGCCCCGGCTGGGGCTTCGGCTACCTGGGCGCGGTGCTGGGCCACCCGAAGGAGGCCCATTCGCCGCAATCGGCCGGCACGCTGCAGTGGGGCGGCGCGTATGGCCATTACTGGTTCTTCGATCCGCTCGCGGACCTGGTCGTGGTGCAGCTCACCAACACCACGTTCGAAGGGATGGCGGGCGCCTTCCCGCGCGACGTGCGCAACGCCGCGTACAAGGATTTTATCTAGGGAAGCTTAACGCTCGGCCTTCCACACCTCGCGCTCGACCAGCACGGTATCGGTACCGTCGGTCAGCCAGATCTGGCCATCCTGGATCGTGCATTGCAGCTGCATGTTCCGCTGCGCCATCTTTTCCAGTGCCGCCGTGGTCTCCGACGGCAGGTTGACGACCGACACGTTCCTGGCGCGCTCGATCTTGTTGGCGATGTTCTTCCACCAGATCGGGCTGGCCGTGCTGTAGCTGTACACGATCACGTGCCCGGCACGCCCGGCACCTTTCAGGATGCGGCGCTCTTCCGGCTGGCCCACCTCGATCCACAGTTCGATCGCGTCGGTCAGGTCCTTCTGCCACAGGTCCGGTTCCTCGACGTCGAACATGCCCTTGGTGAAGCTGAGCGCCTCGTTGGCGTGGATCGCGAACGCCAGCAGGCGCACCATCATGCGTTCGTCGGTTTCCGACGGGTGGCGCGCCAGCGTCAGCGTGTGGGTGCCGTAGTAATTGCGGTCCATGTCGGCGATCGACAGTTCCGCCTTGTAGATTGTTGCCTTGAGTGCCATTGGTACAGTCTTATTTGAAGATCACGGTGCGGTGTTCGTTCTGCAGCACGCGGTGCTCGACGAACCATTTGACGGCGCGCGCCAGCACCACGCATTCCACGTCGCGGCCGATGGCGGACAGCGTTTCCGCATCCATCGAATGGTCCACGCGTTCCACGTCCTGCTCGATGATCGGGCCTTCATCCAGGTCGCCCGTGACGAAGTGGGCGGTGGCGCCGATCAGTTTCACGCCGCGCTGGTGCGCCTGCGCGTAGGGCCGGGCGCCCTTGAAGCTGGGCAGGAAGGAATGGTGGATGTTGATCGCCTTGCCCTTGAGCTTCGCGCACAGCGACGGCGACAGGATCTGCATGTAGCGCGCCAGCACGACCAGGTCGATGTTGTGCGATTCCACCAGGTCGACGATGCGCGCTTCCTGCGCCAGCTTGGCGCTTTCCGGCGCCCCCGCGGCCAGCGGCAGGTGGTGGAACGGGATGTTGTAGCTGGCCGCCAGCTGGTAGAAATCCATGTGGTTCGACACGATGGCCGGGATCTCGACCGGCAGCAGGCCGCTCTTGTAGCGGAACAGCAGGTCGTTCAGGCAATGGCCGATCTTCGACACCATCAGCAGCACGCGCGGCTTGCGGTGCGCGTCGTGCAGCATCCATTCCAGGCGCAGCGCGGTGGCCAGTTCGGCGAAGTCGGCGCGCAGCACGCTGTCGGCTACCGCGGCATCCTCGGCGGCGAAGTGCACGCGCATGAAGAAGCGGCAGGTTTCCTGGTCGCCGAACTGCGCCGAATCGATGATGTTGCAGCCGTGCTCGGCAAGAAAGCCGGAGACGCGGTGGACGATGCCGCGCTGGTCCGGGCAGGAAAGCGTGAGGATGTATTCGGGATGCATGGTCAGGTGAGCTAAAAGTCGGCCGGATGCGCCGGCGAAGGGCGCTATTGTCGCACGAACGGCAGAGCATACCAATATGGCAAGGGCGCGCCTGCATTATGGCGCCAGGCCTATACTCGAACGCAGGTAACAGGCAGCCGCCGCGCGGCGCGTTGACGAAAATGCATCGGCCCAGGATGTACCGGGCCGGGATGCATGGACAACAATGCGTTGGACCGAAAACCTGCGCGGCATCTCAACACACAACAGGAGAGCCACCCATGACCACCAACAGCAAAGATCCCGTCCCGATGCCGAGCAGCGGCAACCACCCGCCGATCGGCATGCCGCGCAGCAGCCAGGGCGCGCAGTCCAAGGATGCCGTCGCCCTGCTCACCGCCGACCATGACAAGGTCAAGCAACTGTTCCGCGAATACGAGCGGCTGCAGAACATCGGCGACATCAGCCTGAAGGCCGACCTGGCCTTGCAGATCTGCATGGAACTGGAAATCCACACGATGATCGAAGAGGAAATCTTCTACCCTGCCGTGCGCGCCGAAACCGGCGACGAGGACATGGTGCGCGATGCCATCCAGGAACACGCCGAGGCGAAGGAGCTGATCGCCCATATCCAGGGCATGTCCGGCGACGATCCAGACCTCGACAGCACCGTGGCCATGCTGCGCAAGGCGATCGAACACCATGTGCAGGAAGAGGAGCAGGAAATGTTCCCGCAGGCGCGCCAGGGTGGCGCGGACCTCACGGCGCTATGCGAACAGCTGGCCGACCGCAAGGAGCAGCTGGAACACGATATGGGTGCGCGCCCGTTGCGCAGCGGCACCCGGGAAGCCGTCGGCGAACGCTCCGCCATCGGCAAGGCCGATTCCTGACCTGACGCCGGAACTTACGCGACGACCTCCTCCTCTAACCACACGAAGCGGCCGACCTTGCCGCTTCGGCGTCCGGGCCACGGCCCGGTTTCGATTCATTCGATCGATCGATACTTCGAGCCATATCGATACTTCGAGCCTTATCGATACTTCGAGCCATATCGATACTTCGAGCCGTATCGATACTTCGAGCCTTATCGATACTTCGAGCCTTATCGATACTTCGAGCCTTATCGATACTTCGAGCCTTATCGATACTTCGAGCCTTTCGGGTCATTGATCCATCTGACTCGTTGATCCTTACGATTCATCCGGTTCATTCGGGTCGACCGGCATGAGTCGAATGGTGCGATTCGACCGGTGCGATTCGACCGGTGCGATTCGACCGGTGCGATTCGACCGGTGCGATTCGACCGGTGCGATTCGACCGGTGCGATTCGGCCGGTGCGATTCGAGTGGCTTGATCGACTGATTGATCGACTGGATCGATTCGATCCTTGGATTCGATTCTTAGAGAGAGAGAGGTGACACATGGCTACACATAACGGCAACGAAGCGGGAACCGAACAGCGGTCCGAACCGGACAAGGGGAACAGCCAGCGGGCGGAGGCGCCGGGCGGCGGAAAAACTGCCAGCAAACGGGGCTTTGCCGCAATGGACGAGGCAACCCAGCGGATGATCGCCAGCAAGGGGGGGCAGGCCGCCCACCAGAAAGGCACGGCGCACGAATTCGATTCCGAGGAAGCGCGCCGCGCCGGCCAGAAAGGCGGCGAGGCGGTCAGCAGGGATCGCGAGCACATGGCGGAAATCGGCCGCAAGGGCGGTGAAAGCCGCCAGTCGGCCAGCCGGCTGGCGCGCCAGGGGGCCAAGGAAGAAAAGCGCTGACCGGTCAACAGCCGCGCCACCGGCGCATCCACATCACGGCGGGGCCGGGTCATCTTCCCGGTGCCCGCCATTCTTTCGCCGCCGCCCGCGTCATCCGGTCATCCATCGAAATGACGTCCCCCGGCCCCACCAACATGTCCTCCCTGGCATGTCCCGCGATTGCCCCGTTTATATTTGCCGCGGTCCACGCATGCGCCGCAGGTGTTCGTGCGCGGAATCCGCCTGCGCGCGGGGCGTCTCCCCCTTCCGGGAGTGGTGGACCCTGCCCGCACGGTTCATCACGCCATTTCATTGTCTGCGATACAATGAATTTCCACATTCAGAAGAGGCAGACATGAACGACCAGGCACAACAGGACGCACTGAAAACGCCAACCGACCTCGGCAACAAAGCCCGCAAGGAAGTGGCTGAAGGCTTGAACGCGCTGCTGGCGGACACCTTCGCGCTGTACATCAAATGCAAGAACTTCCACTGGCACGTGAGCGGTCCGCACTTCCGCTCCTACCACCTGCTGCTCGACGAGCAGGCCACCGCGATCTACGCGATGCTGGACCCGATCGCCGAGCGCGTGCGCAAGCTGGGCGGTACCACGATCCGCTCGATCAGGCATATCTCGGAACTGCAACGCATCAAGGACAACGACGCGCCATTCGTCGACGCGATCGCCATGCTCGACGAGCTGCGCAACGACAACCAGGCGCTGGTGAAATCCATGCGCGAAGTCCACGACGTGTGCGACGAAGACCAGGATATCGCCACGGCGAGCCTGCTGGAAAACTGGATCGACGAAGCGGAACAGCGCATCTGGTTCCTGTTCGAATCGACCCGTACCGCCTGATGGCAAGCCGCCGGCCCGCGGGCCGGCACCGCTTTTCCCTTCCCGTCGACCGAGCCCCCTAGGCTTGTTTCATCTCCCCGGCTGCCGCTACAACACGCCGATGATCACGCTGGAGGCCTTGAACAGCGCGGTCGCCGGCATGCCGGCAACCAGTTCCAGGCCTTCCGCGCTGTCGCGCGTCACGGTCGCCGCGATCGTGCCGCCCCCCGGCAGCGCGATCGTCACCTCCGCATTCACGGCGCCCGGCACCACGCGCGCCACGGTACCGGCCAGCTGGTTGCGCGCCGACAGCTTCGCGCCCTCCAGCCCGGCCGCGACGATCACCGACGACGCCTTCACCAGCGCGAAGGCCTGCGTGCCCGGCGCCAGGCCCAGGCTCGCCGCGCTTTCATGTGTGACCACCGCCACGATGCGCTGGTCGCCGACGATGCGCAGCACGACTTCATCGTTGACGGCGCCGCGCGTCACCTTTTCGACGGTACCCAGGAACTGGTTGCGCGCGCTGGTTTTCATGTTCATCACCTGTAGGAGATCGATGTCGGGCAAGCCTTCCGCATCCTGGTTGCGGCCCAGCTGTTCGATGAAGCGGCGATGCGCGTCTTCCAGCCTTCGGAACTGTGCCACCAGTTGCCCGCCCCTTTCCGTCAGCCGCGTGCCGCCGCCGCCCTTGCCGCCGGCCAGCCGCTCGACCAGCGGCGTGCCGGCCAGGTTGTTCATGGCATCCACCGCATCCCATGCGCCCTTGTAGCTCATGCCCACCGCCTTGGCTGCCTGCGTGATCGAGCCGTGCCGGGCGATCGCGGCCAGCAGCGCGATGCGGTCCGGCCCGCCCAGGTGGCGCCCCCGGCGCTCAGCCAAAGCTTGCCGTGCAATTCCAGGGGGCCGGGTGTCACCGGATCCGTCATGGCGCTTCCTTCATCGTGATGTTTGCCGGGACTTCCGGCAGGATGGCGCCATCGGCCATCGTCAGGACATGGCCGCCGAACGCGACGGCATCGTCCGGGTCGTGCGTGATCATCAGCATGGGGATGTCCAGCCGGCGCTGCAGGGCGTCGAGCTCGGCGCGCATGCGTACGCGCAGCGCAGGATCGAGCGCGGCGAACGGCTCGTCGAGCAGCAGCGCGGCCGGCTCGGCGATCAAGGCCCTGGCCAGCGCCACGCGCTGCCGCTGGCCGCCGGACAACTGGTCCGGCAACTGCAGCGCCACCGGCGCGAGCCCGAATGCCTCCAGCCAGTAGGCGATCGCCGCGCCGTCGGCATTGCGGGGCGGATTGAGCAGGCCGCGGCGCAAGCCGAACGCGATGTTCTGCCGCACGTTCAGGTGGGGAAACAGTGCGTAATCCTGGAACAGGTATCCCACATTGCGCCGCTGCGGCGGCACGTCGATGCCGTTGGCGCTGTCGAACAGCACGCGGCCCGCCAGCTCGACATGGCCGGCATCGGGCCGGACCAGCCCGGCCACGGCCTTCAGCATCTGGCTTTTGCCCGCGCCGGAAGCGCCATAAATGACCACGCGCTGGCTGTCCGAGGTAAAACGGGCGTCGAGCCGGAACGTCCGGGTGCCGGCACGCAGCGTGGCATCGATGTGCACGCGGATCATGGCAGCGCCTTCCGCGGTGGCGCCAGCCGGCTGGCCAGCAACAGCACGGCCACGCACGCTACCGAGGTGACCAGCACCAGCAGGTTGGCGGTATCGTCCTGGCCCGCCTGCACGGCTTCGTAGACGGCGATCGACAGGGTTTGCGTCTGGCCTGGAATGCTGCCGGCCACCATCAGCGTGGCACCGAACTCGCCCATCGAACGGGCGAATGCCAGCAGGGTTCCGGCCAGCACGCCGCGCCAGGCCAGCGGCAGCGTCACGCGCAGGAACACGCCGGGGCCGGAGACGCCCAGCACGCGGGCGGCCTGCTCCAGTTGCGGATCGACCGTCTCGAAGGCGGACCGGGCCCCCTTCAGCACCAGCGGGAAGGCGACCACGGCCGCGGCGATCACGGCCGCCTGCCAGGTAAAGATCAGGTTGATGCCGAACGTGGCGTGCAGCCAGCCGCCCAGCGGACCGTTGCGGCCGATCACGACCAGCAGGTAATAGCCCAGCACCGTGGGCGGCAGCACCATCGGCAAGGTCAGCAGCGCATCGAGGAGTTCGCGGCCGGGAAAGCGCCGCCGCGCCAGCACCCAGCCAATGGCCACGCCGAGCACCAGGTCGATCAGCGTGGCGCACAGCGCCACCTTCAGCGACAGGCCGAGGGCGATCCAGGCATCGGCCATCAGGGCGGCGCGCTGGCGAAAAGCGGGAACAAAGCTGGCTGGCGCATGGAACCTCGTCGGGGACGGAAAACGGAAAACCGTAATATAGCTGAATATATAGCGCCGGATATACTGCTGACGCCATACGCCGGCATCGTGGCGCCGGATAATCGAGCCTGCCATCGGCCGGTTTTCGGCCTGCCATCACCCGGCCATCAGCCGCATCCAGCGCGCGGCGTGGCAATGGCGCTACGCCATTTCGATGGCCAGGGCGCCCTCCAGCAATGGCCGCCGGAGGATGTGATAGACCGCCGCATCGAAGCGGGCAGCGCCGCGCTTCTTCTTCAGCTTGCCGGTACCGAGGTAGCACCAGTTATCGACCAGCTGCCGCTGCCGCAAGCCGTCCGATTCCTCGACGATCGCGATCGGCCCGTCGTACGGCCAGCGCTGGACCAGCATGTGCCCCAGCGCCGCCTGCAGCCGCGCGCCGTGCTCGGCCAGGCTTTCCTCGCCGGTGCAGCCGCCGCGGCAGCGCGCGATCTGCCGCGCGAAGCAGGGCCGGCCGGGGCTGCCCTTTTCCAGTCCCGTCAGCACCGAGCACAGGCTGGCCGCCTGCGCCACGTTCTTCAGCGTTTCCTGCGCCGCCTTCCTGGTGCCGAACAGGCCATACAGGCCGTCGGTGCCACCGAAATCCACCTCTTTCGCGAAGACGATCTCCGGCCGGTGCTCGCGCAGCGCGATCGAGCACATGTCGCGCTGCTGGCGCAGCTTGACGTTGAACACGGGCTGGTGCTCGCGGATCAGCATCGCCTCGCGCAGCAGCGCGCCCAGTTCGCCGCCGGTGCGTTCGAAGTCGATGTGGCGGGTGCGCGCCAGCATCTGCGCTTCCTCGGGCGTGCGCAGGTGCGACAGCACGCGGTGGCGCAGGTTGACGCTCTTGCCGATATAGATCGGCGTGGCGGCTTCGTCGCGGAAGATGTAGATGCCCGGCTGCTGCGGCAGGACATCGATGCAGTCGCGCGGGATGTGCGATGGATAGTTGAACAGGAGTGCGGGATCGGCGCGGATCAGCAGTCCCACTGAATTGACATGGGTGCGCATCCCGCCATGATACGGCGGGGCAACGTGGCCAGGCAAGATCGAAATACGACGCTGTAAGATGCGACTGTAAGGTAGGGCTGTAAGGTAGTGCTGTGGTACAGTCTCGCCGCCATGACAGCCACACTGAAATATCTCGGCGCCTACTCCGACGACACGCGCCACCAGGTGCAAGCCCTGCTGAACCAGAACCGCCTCGGCGACGTGCTGAAGAAACGTTATCCGAAAGCCCACGAAGTGCGCAACGACAAGGCGCTGTACGACTATGTACAGGACTTGCGCGACGAATTCCTGCGCAACGCCGCGCCGATCGACAAGGTTCTCTTCGACAGCAAGATCCATGTGATCAACCACGCGCTCGGGCTGCACACGTCGATCTCGCGCATCCAGGGCGGCAAGCTGAAGGCCAAGCATGAAATCCGCGTGGCCACCATGTTCCGCGACTGCCCGATCGAGTTCCTGCGCATGATCGCCGTGCACGAACTGGCGCACGTGAAGGAAAAGCAGCACGACAAGGCGTTCTACAAACTGTGCGCCTACATGGAGCCCCATTACCACCAGTACGAGTTCGACGTGCGCCTGTACCTGACGGAGCTGGACCATTCGGGGCAGAAGCTGTGGTGAACGAGACCCCGGTGCGCAAGGCGCCGCGCCTGCCGCCGACCCGTGAAGAATCCGAAGCGGCGGCCGCCGACCGCGCCGCCCACCGCGCGGCACGCGAGCGCAGGGATGCCCAGGTGCGTGGCGTGCCATCGATCGCGGCCATGCGCGAGGCCATCAAGGCGGCCGCGCGCACCCTGCCGGCCATTGCCGAAGTACCGCGCATCGAGGCGCTCGACAAGGCGGCGTTCCGCGCCCGCGCCGCCCAGGGCCTGCCCTTCCTGATGATGGGCGTCACCGACCGCTGGCCCCTGGCCGCGCTGACGGTACAGTCGCTGCGCGAGCACTACAGCCACCTGCCCGTGCGCGCCCGCGTCGGCGACTATGTCAGCACGGCCTTCGCGGCCGACCGGGCGATGCGCGACATGGGGATGCTCGAGTACCTGGACCTGGTGGCTGCCGGCACCGAGGGCCTGCCCCCTTACCTGGGCAACCTGGAGCTGCGCGAACTGAACCGGCTGTGCCACTGGCCCGCCTACTTCGACAAGGTGGGGCCGCCGCGCTTCTGGCTGGGCCCCGCCGGCACGGTCACGCCGCTGCACTGCGACTACGACGACAATGTCTTCGCGCAGGTCTGGGGCAGCAAGCGGATCATGCTGGCGCCGCCGCACCACGACGAGTTCCTGTACCCGAACGAAGCCAACGCCATCCTGTTCGGCTCCCCGTTCGATCCCGAATGTCCCGATTTCGACCGGTTCCCGCTGGCGCGCCAGGCCAGCACGATCGAGTGCATCGTCGGCCCCGGCGACATGCTGTACGTGCCGGCCGGCTGGTTCCACCAGGTGCGTGCGCTGACGTTCTCGCTGTCGTCGAACCGCTGGGCGCGGGGCATGCCGCTGGCGCTGGGCGACGGCGCCGCGCTGCTGGCCGCAAACAGCGGCGAGCCGCCTTCGGCCTGACACGCTTGCGGCACCGGCGCGGCCGGGTGTTTTTTCACAACAGTCAGGCTGCGCATCCCCCGCGCTTCCCGCCCCGCGTGAAAAATGCGTTACGCTCGATCGGGCGGCGATGGCTGGCCGGCTGCCGCGATAACCCTGGTCTGGCAAGGAGATACCATGGAGCGACGCAGGTTCCTGTCGGGTAGTGCCGCGCTGGCGGCCGGCCCCCTGTGGCTCGGCGGGCCCGCGGCCGGGCAAACCGCGCAAGACAAGATCTATCTCCACTACACCCGGCAGGAACTGGACGACGCGTACTCGGATGCCAAGTGGGCGCCGAACATGCGGCAACTGCTTGCCGGGCAGGCGGCAGCCAGTGCCAGGCTGCGGGCACGCCTGCCGCCCAGGACAACCGGCTACGGGGCGGCATCGCGGGAACAGCTGGACATCTTTGCTCCGCCAGGCACGGCGGCCGGCCGCGCGGCGATGATCTTCATCCACGGCGGCAACTGGCGCTTCGGCTCGAAGGAAACGGTGTCGTTCCTGGCGCCCGCCTTCACGGAGCACGGCATGGTGTTCATCGCTCCCGAATTCGCCAGCATTCCGGACAATACGCTGCCCGGCATGGTCGACCAGTGCCGCCGCGCGATCGCGTGGACCGGCAGGCACGCGGCGCAGTTCGGCATCGATCCCGCGCGCCTCTACGTGGGCGGGCATTCCGCCGGCGGACACCTGGCCGCGATGATGCTGACCACCGACTGGCCCCGTTTCGGCATGCCGCCGGACCTGCTGAAAGGTGGCCTGGTACTCAGCGGCCTGTGCGATCTCGAGCCGGTGGTGCTGGCCGCGGGCAACCGGCACCTGCAGCTCACGCCGCAGGAACGCACCGAGTTCAGCCCGGTCCACAAACTGCGCGACGTGCCCTGCCCCGTCATCGTCGCGTGGGGCAGCGGCGACAGCCCGGAATTCAGGCGCCAGGGCAGCGTGATGGCTTCCACGCTGCGCACGGCCGGCCGGCTCGCCGGCACCTTCGTCCTGCAGGACGTGAACCACTTCGAGATCCTCGATGTGCTGGCGGCCGGCGACTCGCACCTGGCCGCCGCGGCGCGTGCGCTGATGAGGTGAACGGCACAGCTGCGACGCTGGTCCGCCGGTGGATGGCCCCCGAGGCCGGCAAGCGCTTCGTCAGAACCGTGCGTGAACGGTCAGCTCGACGCTGCGTTCGGCGCCCATCCAGCAGTTCTGCGCACTGTGGCAGGCGCCCACGTAGCGCTTGTCGCCCAGGTTGCTGGCGGTCAGGCCGACGCTCCACGTCCTGTTCACCCGGAACATGGCGGCCGCGTCGAACAGCGTGTACGACGGCACCTGCGCCGTATTGGCTTCATCCATCTGGCTGGCGCCGACATGGCGGATCCCCGCGCTCAGGTCGAGCGTGTCGAGCGGGGTGTAGGTGAGCCACAGGGATGCGCCCTTGTCGGCCACCCAGACCGGCGTCTTGCCGACCAGCGCGGGATCGAGCGCGTTCTTCGTCACCTCCATGTCCAGGTGCGTCAGGCCGAGCGTGAAGTCCAGGCGCTCGGTCAGCGCCTGGTTCCACGACAGCTCGATGCCTGTCGAACGCACCTCGCCGTTTTGCGTGTACTGGTTGAAGGTCGGCGTGTTGACGACCACGTTCTGCTTGCGGATGTCGAACCACGCGGCGGTCAGCTCGGTGCGGCTGTCCGGCGACTTGTACTTGATGCCGGCCTCGATCTGTTTCGCGGTGGTCGGCTTGAACCCCTGGCCGGTCAGCGAATCGACGCCGGATGCGGGCTCGAACGATGTCGAGTAATTCAGGTAGGGTGCCATGCCATTGCCAAAGCGGTAGATCGCGGCGGCGCGGCCGCTGGTCTTTTCCTGGGCGATGGCGGTGGTGGCGGCCGATGGCGCGCCGGCATAGCTCGACGCGTTGACGTCCTCGCTGCGGTAGCGGTCGCGGCGCAGGCCGCCGACCAGCGTCAGCGCGCCGACACATATTTCATCCTGCACGTACAGGCCGAGCTGCGACTGGCGGATGGCATGCCGTTCGGTATAGAAGCCGAATGGCAGCGCGGCGGGGTCGAACAGGAAGTGGTCCGGGTTGCCGAGATCGATCGACGGCGTATCGGTGCCCAGCGTGTCGCCATAGCCCACGGTCGAGCGCAGCTTCTGGTAGTCGGCGCCGGCCAGCAGGCGATGCACCAGCGCGCCCGTGGCCAGCCGGAACGCCAGCTGGTTGTCGACCACGTAGCCGTGCTGGCGCTCGTCGGTGAAATAGGCCGAGCGGGTCAGCGTGCGGTCATCCTCGAGCAGGCCGTTGTTGTAGGTGTTGCGCTGCAGGCCGCGCGCCTTCGTGTAGCGGAAGTTCTGCAGGAACTTCACGCTGTCGTTGAAGGCATGCTCGAACTTCCAGCCCGCCATCGTCGTTTCGCGCGTCATGCCCGACCAGCCCGCGTCGCCGGCAAAGGTGTCCGGTGCGAGCAGGCCGTACGGCGCCTGGCGCAGCGTGCCGAGCGCCGGCAGCGGCGTCGACGGGATCAGCGCCGGGTCGTCCTGGTAATACAGGTTGGCGTGCAGCCGCGTGGCCGGGCCGATCCGCCACGTGACCGAGGGCGCGACGAGGCGGCGCTCTTCGTTCGTCGTGGCTTGCTGGCCGTCGCGTTCGCGCACCAGCGCCACCAGGCGGTAATCGATATCCTTCGACAGCGGGCCGGTGCTGTCCACGCCCAGTTCGCGCAGGTCATTGGTGCCCGCGCGCGCGCGGATGGCGGTTTCCTGCCGCGAGCGCGGCAGCTTGGCCGTCTGGTTGACCATGCCGCCCGGCGGCGCCGAGCCATACAGCACCGAGGCGGGCCCTTTCAGGATCTCCACGCTGTCGGTGGCGAATACGTCGACCTGGGGCGCCAGGTTCCACAAGCCGTTGTACTGCAGCGGCAGCCCGTCATAGTAGTTGCGGTAGCTTTCGAAACCGCGGATCGTGTACTGGTCGAAGATGGTCACGGTGGGCCGGCTTTCGGGGGTGACACCCGGCACATAGCGCAGCGCCTCGTTCACGCTGTCGGCCTGGCGCGCGGCCAGCTGTTCGTTGCCGTACACCTCGTAGCTCATCGGCGCTTCGATCGGCTTCAGGTCCGACTTGGTGCCGGTGGTGCGGTAGCTGGTGCCGCTGACGATCACCTGCGCGGGATCGGCGGCAGCCGTTTCCTGGGTCCAGGCGGTTGGGGCGAAGGCGGAGAGCACGAGCAGGCTGGCCAGCCGGCGTTGCGGGGCGGTCGACATAAGGAGTTGGATCCAATGAGAATGAGAACGATTATTATTACGATAATTATCGATTCCACATTCACGCATGTCAACCGGCCAGCCCCGCATCACTGCGGCCGCACCTCGTACACCTTGCCTTTCTCCGCCTTGAACGCCACCGTATGGCCCATCGCGGCGGGCTGGCTGCGCACGCCGTCCACCGTGACCGGTACGGCGCTGCGCAGCACGCACTGGCCGTCCTGGCGCGCTTCGATGCGCGCATTGCGCAGCCGGCCGCCCTGCCACGCGATATCGACGACATAATTGCCGCGCCCGACGATGCCTTTCACCGATCCGTCGCGCCAGGCGGCGGGCAGCGCCGGCAGCAGGTGCAGTTCGCCGTGCTGGCTTTGCAGCAGCATCTCGATCCCGCCGGCCGTGCCGGCGAAGTTGCCGTCGATCTGGAATGGCGGATGGGCGTCGAACAGGTTGGCGTAGGCGCCGCCGTGCTTGTCGCCCGGTTTCGTCAGCCGCAGCAGGTTGCGGAACAGCTTGTGGGCACGGTCGCCGTCGAGCAGCCGCGCCCAGAAGTTGACTTTCCAGGCCAGCGCCCAGCCGGTGCCGTCGTCGCCGCGCAATTCCAGCGTGCGGCGCGCGGCGGCGGCCAGGTCGGGGGTGGCCAGCGGCGAGATGGTGCGCGCCGGATGCAGCGCGTAGAGGTGCGACACGTGCCGGTGGTGCGGATCGACTTCCTCGAAATCCCGGTACCACTCCTGCAACTGGCCGCGCGCGCCGATGCGGAACGGCAGCAGGCGAGCTGTCGCGGCCTCCAGCTCGTCGCGGAACGCGCTATCGATGCCCAACACTTGCGCCGCCGCGCCGACGTTCTCGAACAGGTCGCGGGCGATGGCCAGGTCCATCGTCGAGCCGACGCTGACGGTGCCCTGCCTGCCGCCGCCGTAGTAGAAATCGTTCTCCGGCGAGGTGGAGGGCGACGTGACCAAGTAGCCTTCCGCATCCGGGTGCAGCCAGGCCAGCGTGAAGCGCGCCGCTTCCCTCATCAGCGGGTAGGCCTCGCGCAGGTAGGCCCGGTCGCCCGTGAACTGGTAATGCTCCCACAGGTGGCGGCTCAGCCACGCGCTGCCCATCGACCAGTTGGCCCATTTCGGGTCGCCCTTGCCGAAATCGCCGACCGGATTGCTGGCGGCCCAGATATCGGCATTGTGGTGCACCGCCCAGCCGGGCGCGCGGTAGTACGAGGCCGCTGTGCCGGTCCCGGTGACGGCCAGGTTGCGGATCAGGTCATCCATCGGCGTGAACAGTTCCGGCAGGTTGGCGCTTTCCACCGGCCAGTAATTCATCTGCACGTTGATGTTGGTGGTGTAGTTGCTGCTCCACGGCGGCCGCACCGCATTGTTCCAGATGCCCTGCAGGTTGGCCGGCGCGCCACGCGTGCGCGACGACGCGATCAGCAGGTAGCGGCCGAACTGCACGTACAGCGCTTCCAGCGCCGCGTCAGGCTGGCCGCCCGTGAACTCGGCGAGGCGGCGGTCGGTGGGCAGCCCGGCGCGGTCCGGTTCATCGGGGTTGAGTGTCAACGCCACGCGGTCGAACAGCTGGCGCACGTCGGCCACGTGCGCCGCGCGCAGCGCCGCATAGTCGCGCTTCGCGGCACGTTCGAGGTGCGCCAGGGCCAGCGCGTGCTGGTCCCGGCCGGCGCTGTCCGGGCATTGGTCGAAGCCGGCAAAGCTGGTCGCGGCCGACAGCAGCAGCACCACTTCGGAGGCACCGCGGATGGCGATACGGCCACCGCTGGCCTCGACCGTGCCATCCCTGACGACGGGCTGCACGATCAGTTCGAAGCGCATGCCCCGGCAACCGGCCGGATCGTTCCACACCACCGGTTCGGCGTTGTCGTTCACGTAGTTCGGGTCCACGTGGGCGGGCGCCTTGCCCGCCATGACGAGCGCCGTGCCGCTGGCCGCGGTCCGCGCACGCAGCTGGCTTGCCGTCGCCACGTCCAGGTTCAGGCGGCCCGGCCGGTCGGACGTCAGCCGCACGACGATCACCTGGTCCGGCGCCGAAGCGAACACCTCGCGCTGGTAACGCACGCCGCCGGCCGTGAACGACGTGGTGGCGATGCCGTCGCGGATGTCCAGCGCACGGCGGTAGCCGGTGGCTTCGCCCTGGTAGTCCTGCCGGATGGCAAGGTCGCCCAGCGGCAGGTAGCTTTCCGTGTACGGCCCCTGCATCCGGCGCGCCCAGTCGCTGCCGGCCGCGTAGTCGCCGCGGGCCAGGGCCGCGCGTGCCTTGCCCAGCGCATCGAAGGCGCCCGGGTTGAGGTCCCTGGCCACCGGGCCGCCGCTCCACAGCGTGGCTTCATTCAGCTGCAGCAGTTCCTCGCCGGGGCGGCCGAACACCATGGCGCCGAGCCGGCCATTGCCGACCGGGAGCGCTTCGGTCCACGCCGCGGCGGGCTTGTCGTAGTGGAGCACGAGGCCATCGGCGGGCACCGCGGCGGCATTGGCCATCATTGCGAACGCGCACAGGGCGGCGGTAATGCGGAAGTCGGTCATTGGCTGTCCTGGAAAATTGACGGGATGCCGGGACGGCGCGGCAGGATGGCATCACCCTCCGCGATCACGCTTCCCGCAACGCCTTCTCGCGGTTGCGCAGGGCGCGCAGCATCGTGCTGCGCGACGATTGCAGGTGCGTGCGCATGGCGGCCAGCGCAGCCGGCACGTCGCGCGCCACCAGCGCCCGCAGGATCGCCACGTGCTCCTGCACCGCGTACTGGTTGCGCGGCAGCTCGTCGCGCTTGTCCCATTGGTAGTGGTAGTGGAAGACCAGCGAGACCGCGTCGTTCAGGCTGTTCGCGAAGCGGTTGCCCAGCAGGCCGATGAGGAAGGTATGGAATTCCCGGTCGAGCGGCGGGAATTCCGCATGGCTGGCCGCCGGCGCGGCGCCCAGCGCCTCGTGCCGCGCCAGCAGCTCGGCCAGGCGCTCGAAAGCCGGATCGCCGGCCGGCAGCGCGGCTACCCGTTCGATGGCCTTCAGCTCGAACATTTCGCGCACTTCGCCCAGCTCGTGCGCGAACGATGGATCGAAGGCGCACAGGCGCCAGCCGCCGCGCGGCTTCTTTTCGATCAGGCCGTGACGGGAAAAACCGATCAGGAATTCGCGCACGGCGATCGTGCTGACGCCGGACGCGCGGGCCAGCTCCGCCTCGGAAAACTCGGCGCCCGGCGGCAGGTCGCGCTGGTAGATGCGTTCCATCAGCACCTGCTGCAGCCGCTCGGTGCCGCTGTGCAGTTCGGCGACGTCGAACCAGTCGTCCTCGCGCGGCTTGCGCAGCAACTGGCGCTCCTTCATGCCGGCGATCAGCCCGCGCTCGATGAAATACGCCAGCGTGCTGCGGATCGCGGTGCGGCTGCCCTGCCCCAGCTCCGTCATCCTCACCTCGGTGGGCAGCGGCTCGCCGACCGCCACATGGTCGTCGATGTACTGCAGCAGCAGGTTGGTGCAGCGTCGCGAAGTGGTGGGCAGCTTGGACATGGGGCGGGCAACGGGCCGCGCTGGCGGCGCAAGATGAATGATCCGGCATTCTACCTGCCCGCCTGGCCGGCCATTTACCTGCCCGCTTGTTTGCCCGCTTATTTGCCCGCTTATTTGCCCGCTTATTTGCCCACTTATTTGCTCGCTTGTTTGCCCACTTATATGCCCACTCTTCTACCCCCTCATGCGCGCATCGGCTTCCCGGCGCCATCACACTTCGACGATGGCCTTGATGACGCCGGCGGCCGGGTCCATCCATTGCGGCAGCACGTCGACGAAGCCGGCCAGCGTGGCGCGGTGCGTGTTCATCAGCGCCGTCGGCACCCGGCCGGCCTGCATGGCCGCGAGCACTGCCTGGAAATCGGCGGCGGTGGCGTTGCGGCTGCCCAGCAGGGTGGTCTCGCGCTTGTGGAATTCCGGGTCGTCGAACGAGATGCGGTCGCGCACGATCGACACCAGTACGTAGCTGCCGCCATGCGCGACGAATTCGAGCCCGCGCTCCATCGCCCGCACATTGCCGGTGGCGTCGAACACGGCGTCGAAGAATTCGCCGCCCGTGATTGCCGCCAGCGCGGCCTTGTCATGTTCGCCCACCGTCACCGTGCGCTCGATGCCCAGCGCCTGGCGGCAGAACGCCAGCCGGTCTTCACGCGTATCGAGCACGCTGACCGTGGCACCTTGCAGCCCGGCGAACAGGGCCACCGCGATGCCGATCGGCCCGGCGCCCGCCACCAGCACGTTCTGGCCGGGCTTGACGTCGCCACGCCGGACGGCATGGGCGCCGATGGCGAGGAATTCCAGCATCGCCGCGTCGTCCAGCGAGATCCCGCCGGTCCTGAAAACGAATTGCGCGGGCAGCGCCAGGTACTCGGCCATGCCGCCATCGCGGTGAACGCCCAGTACCTGCAGATGGGTGCAGCAGTTGGTCTTGCCCTTGCGGCAGGCCACGCAGTGGCCGCACGACAGGTAAGGCATCACGTAGACTTGGTCGCCGGCCCGCAGGCCGCTGTCCTCCGGCGCCGTGACCACCTCGCCGGACAGTTCGTGGCCCATCACGCGGGGATATTCCAGGTAGGGCTGGGTGCCGCGGAAGATGTGCATGTCCGTGCCGCACAGGCCGATGCGGCGGACCCGCAGCAGCACTTCGCCCGGGCCAGCCTGCGGCATGGGCCGGTCGACCAGCCGCAGCTCGCCGGGGGATTCGCAAACGACAGCTTTCATGGTGCCCTTTCATGAACGGGAGGGCCCCAGTGTACTTCATATATACGATACAAATCTATGGCTTTACCGCTCAAGCCGGTGAGCGGCTAGGGTGTAACGCTAATGCCAGTTCCTTAGAATTTCCAGCATGTTACCGACGCCTGCCTCCACTCCAAAAGCGAACTGCTGGGGTCGGACCCGACGGGTCCGACCCCGGATTTTTGCGCCTGGGGTTGGCTTAACCAGGCGGCATTGGATGAGTCAGCTCATGCATTACCCATCAGCGGGATCACGCCGAACAGGATCGCCGCGACCAGCATCACCAGGGTTGCCGAGATCGACCACAGCAGCGTGTAGCGCTGGTGGTCGCCGAATTCCACTTCCGACATGCCGACCAGCAGGTAGGTGGAGGCCACGAGCGGGCTGAGCAGGTGGACCGGCTGGCCGACGATCGATGCGCGGCCGATCTCGGCGGCGGTGATGCCGTACACCTCGGCCGCCTTGGCCAGCACCGGCACGATGCCGAAGTAGAACGCGTCGTTCGAGATGAAGAACGTGAACGGGATGCTGAGGATGCCCGTGACCACGGCCAGGTAAGGCCCCATCCATTCCGGCACGCCGGCGATGACGCTGTTGGCGATGGCATCGACCATCTTGGTGCCTTGCAGGATGCCGACGAAGATGCCGGCCGCGAAGATCAGCGACACCACGGGCACGGCGTTGCTGGCATGGGAAGCGATGCGCTCCTTTTGTTCCTGCAGGCCCGGGTAGTTGACCATGATGGCGATGGCGAAGAAGATCATGAACAGTGCCGGCAGTGGCAGCGCGCCCATGATCAGCAGCACCATCAGGGCCGCCGTCAGCAGGAAGTTAATCCAGATCAGCCTGGGCCGTGCGATGCCCGTGCCGGACAGCGTGATCTCCGGCGACGACGCTGCCGGGGCGGATGGGCCGCTGCCAGCCGCGGCGGCCTGGACGCCGGCCGCGTCGGCGCTGCCGCCATGGGCAACCCACTGGTCGGCGATCGCATTCAGCTCGGCGGTCGGCGGCATGCCGGCCAGGGCAGGCTGCGGGAAACCGGCCGCGGGCGCGGCCTTGCGCTCGGCGCCGCTGGCCGGCAATGCCGCGAAGCCGATGCGCTTGCGCTCCTTCATGCCGAGCATGTAGGCCACGAACAGCACCCACAGCGCGGTGACGGCCATCGGCAGGATCATCGGCACGAAGATCTCGCTGACATCCACGCCCAGCGCGCTCGCGGCGCGGGCGGTCGGCCCGCCCCACGGCAGGATATTGAACACGCCGCCCGCCAGCATGATCACGCAGGCCAGCACCAGCCGGCTCATGCCCATGCGCTTGTACAGCGGCAGCATGGCCGACACGGTGATCATGTAGGTGGTGGCGCCGTCGCCATCGAGCGAGATGAACATCGCCAGCGCCGCCGTGCCGACCACGATCTTCATCGGATCGCCGTCGACGATCTTGAGGATGCGGCGCACCACCGGGTCGAACAGGCCGGCATCGATCATGATGCCGAAGTACAGGATGGCGAACATCAGCATGACGCCGGTGGGCGCCAGCTTCTTGATCCCGTCGAGCATCATCGGCCCGAGTTCGGGGCCGAAGCCGCCGATGATGCCGAACGCGATCGGCACGATGATCAGCGCGACCAGCGCCGGCAGGCGCTTGGTCATGATCAGGAACATGAACACTACGACCATCGAATAGGCCAGGGTGGTCAACATTATGGATCTCCTTGCAGGTGCAAACCTGCGTTCTTGCTGTGGGGTCGGGAAGCGCTGCGAATGCTGCCGGGTTCAGGCAACGACGCCGCGTGGGCCAGGATTCAGGGGCAATGCCGGAATCGTCGGGATCGGCGGCGCCAGGACGGCGCGCGCGAAAGTGGTTTGTTCATCGTGTCTCCAGTCGTTGTCGGCGCGTTGTGCCACGCGTTATTGCGCTTGCTTATAACGACTATAAGCTTGCGTTGCTTTCAACTGGCTTTCAGTGGCCCGGATCGGCCTCGAACACCACGCTGACCTTCAGGCCGCGGCCACCTTCCCCGCTGCCGAGCGCCACGGTGGCGCCATGCAGGCCGGCGATGTCGCGCACGATGGCCAGCCCGAGGCCGGTGCCGCCGGGATTGGCTTCCAGCGTGGCCTGGGCGCGGTAGAACGGCATCAGCACCTTGTCGTGTTCCCCGGCCGGGATGCCGGGACCGCTGTCCACCACTTCCAGCAGTACGCCGGCTTCGCGCCGGGCAACCCGCAGCAGCACGCTGCCGCCCGCCGGCGTGTAGCGGATCGCGTTGTCGACCAGGTTGGCGACCAGCTCATGCAGCAGCAGTTCCTGGCCGTGCACCGTGGTATCGGCGCCCTCCTCCGCCTCCAGCGCCAGGTCGATGCCTTTCTGCACGGCCGGCACGGCCAGCTCCAGCCCCACCTGGGCCGCCACGGCCGCCAGCGCGACCGGCCCGGCGGGCGTGCTGCCGCCGCCATGTTCGATGCGCGCCAGCGTGAGCAGCCGGTTGGCCAGGTGGATGGCCGAATCGGTGGTGCCGGCGATCGAGCGCACGATGGCGCGCATGGCCGCCGGGTCGTCTTCGCGCAGGGCGATCTCGGCCTGCGTCTTGAGCACCGCCAGCGGCGTGCGCAACTGGTGCGATGCGTCGGCGATGAAGCGGCGCTGGCTGGCGACCAGGGCCTGCATGCGCGCCATGGTGCCGTTCATGGCCGCCACCAGCGGCCGCACTTCCCGGTGCACCAGTGCCTGGTCGATGTTCGACAGGTCCGACAGCGGCCGCGTCTCGAACTCGTTCTTCAGCCGCATCAGCGGGCGCAGCACCAGGCGCACGGCGAACCACACCAGCGTGGCCACCGCCAGCACCAGCAGGGCCTGGCGCAGCAGCGTGTTGACCAGGATGCGCCGCGACAGGGCGCGGCGCGCATCGAGCGTTTCCCCCACCTGTATCAGGGCGATGCCGCGCATCGTATCGTCGTAGACCGGCTGCAGCAGCGCCGCGATGCGCACCGGCTCGCCGTTGTAGTCGGCATGGTAGAAGCGCACCAGCGCCGGATACAGGTCCGAGCGGGGTTCCCTGGCCGGCACCGCCGGCAGGTCGCCGTAGCCGGACACGGTTTCGCCGTGCAGCCCGGTCACCTTGTAATAGATGCGGCCCAGCGTATCCGTCTCGAAACTGTCCAGCGCCACGTAGGGCACATTGGCGACGACCTTGCCGTCGCGCACGGAAACCCGTTCCGCCAGCGCGCGCGTGGAGGACAGCAGCGAGCGGTCGTAGGCGATGTCGGCGGTTTCCAGCGCGTCGCGGTACACCGACACGGCGTTCAGCGCCACCAGCGCCACGAGGGGCAGGATCAGCCAGCGCAGCAGCTGGTTGCGCAGGCTGCCCAGCGGCGTGGCGGCGCCGTTGCGGCCGGACGGTGCGGCGAACCAGGACATGGCGGCGCCGGCGTCAGGCCGGGCGTTCCTGCATGATGTAGCCGATGCCGCGCAGCGTGACGATCGACGCGCCGCCATCCGGGCGGCGTTCCAGTTTCTTGCGGATGCGGTGGACATACAGCTCGATGGCGTCGAGGTTGACGTCGTCTTCCAGCGCGAAGACTTCCTGGAACAGCTTCTCCTTCGACAGGGCGCGGCCCGGCCGGGCGATCAGCGCCTCCAGCACGGCATGCTCGCGCGGCGTGAGCGCAAGCGGTTCGCCACAGTAGGAAAACATGCGCGACACCGTATCGAAACTCAGCTGGCCGCAGCGGTGCACCAGGGCCTCGTTGCCGCTGCGGCGCCGCAGCAGCGCCTTCACGCGCGCCTCCAGCTCGGCCAGCTCGAATGGCTTGGCCAGGTAATCGTCGGCGCCTTCGTTCAGGCCCTGCACCCGGTCTTCCAGCCCGCCCCGCGCCGTCAGGATCAGCACGGGCGTGCCGCCGCGGCTGCCGCCGCGGGCGCGCAGGCGGCGCAGCACTTCCATCCCGTCCATCCGCGGCAGGGTCAGGTCGAGGATCACCAGCGCGTAGTCCTGGGTATGCAGCAGCGTGTCCGCGTCCGCGCCGGTGGCGGCGCACTCGACGGTGAGGTTGGCATCGCGCAAAGCCTTCGATACCCAATGGGCCAGCTCGACGTGGTCTTCGACTAACAGGATTCTCATCGCGCCAGTGTAAGCGCAAACCGCCCGCCGCGGAAAGGCTGGCGGTCCGCGCAAATGCCTGGTGTCGGACACCCTGGTGTCCGACACCGGTTTTTCTACCCGCGTGGGCAATATCCGGCGAAAACCGGTGTCCGACACCAGAACGACTGCACTGCAATGCGATGAGCGTACCGGCAGGGGCTTGCGTGCACTGAAAGGGAATTGAAAGCTCGCTGCGCATATAGTCCGCTCAAAGCCGTCCGCCCCGCCCCGTGGACAAGCGGCACACAACAATGACAGATCAGGAGACACCATGAAGCAACCAGCACTCGCGCTCGCCATCCTGGCGGCGTTTTCCCTGAACCATTCGGCCTTCGCCCAGAGCAGCGTGGAGCTCTACGGCCTGCTCGACGTCGGCGTCGAATACGTCAACCATGCCGGCGACGACGGCGGCAGCCTGGCGCGCGTGATCTCGGGCGGCAAGAACACCTCGCGCTGGGGCATCCGCGGCAGCGAAGACCTGGGTGGCGGCCTGAAGGCCGTGTACAACCTGGAAGGCGGCATCCTGATGGACACCGGTGCCGCCGATGGCGCGCTGTTCAAGCGCCAGGCCTACGTGGGCCTGGACGGCAAGTATGGCCGGCTCATCATCGGCCGCTCGTTCACCACCACGTACGACCTGGTGATCAAGTTCGATCCGCTGGGCTTCGCGCCCAATTACTCGTGGGCCACCACCGGCGGCGCCACCGGGCCGTCGAAGTACGGCATGACGACGTCGTTCGACAACATGGTCAAATACACCGGCAAGAGCGGCGGCTTTACCTATGGCGCCTCGATCGGGCTGGGCGAACGGGCCGGCAATGCGGACGAAGGCCGCAAGATCGCGCTGGGCGGTTCGTGGTTCGGCAAGGGACTCGGCCTGATGGCGGCCTGCGAACAGGTCAACGGGACCACGGTCGCCCCGGCCATCCGGCGCGACCGGACCAACGGCTGCCACCTGGCGAGCGACTACACGACGGGCGACTGGCGCTACACGGCCGGCATGCGCGCGTACAAGCTGCGCCATGGCGCCGCCGCGACCGCCGACCTGCGCGGCAATACCTACTGGGGCGGCATCACCCGCGTGATCGACGACGTGACGCTGACCGGCGCCGTCTACCACATCGACACGCGCAACCTGCCGGCCGGCCAGGATGCCGATCCGACGATGTTCGTGGCGCGCGCCATGCTGGCGCTGTCCAAGCGCACCACGCTGTACGTGTCGGCCGCGCATGCCAAGGCCGACGAAGGCCGGCTGGTCGGGCTGTCGCGCGACGACGCGGGCACCGGCACCACGCAGAGCGGCATTACGGCCGGCATCCAGCACCGCTTCTGACCATCGTTTAATTGATCCCGGGCGCGCCCGCGCGGCGCGCTATGATGGGCACATGAATCTCCTGCCTCGCAACTTCCCCGCGCGCCTGCTGCCGTGGCTTGCCCTGCTCTGCCTGGGGCAGGCCCGGGCCGCGCCGCCCGAGGCGGAATGCCTGATCCCCTCCAAGCCGGGCGGTGCGATGGACCTGACCTGCAAGCTGGCCCGGCAAGCCCTGCAGCAGACCCCGGCCGCGCCGCAGCTCAAGCTGAGCTACCTGCCCGGCGGCGTGGGCGCGGTAGCGTGGCACACGCTGGTATCGCAGCGCCGCGCGGAACCGAACACGCTGGTCACCTTTTCCAGCGGGTCCATCCTGAACCTGGCCCTGGGCAAGTTCGGCAAGGCCGATGTCAACGACGTGCGCTGGGTGGCGGCGTTCGGCGCCGACTACGGCATGGTTGCCGTGCGCGCAGATTCACCGTATCGCACGCTGGGCGACCTGGTCGGCGCCTTGAAGCGCGATCCGCGCCAGGTGCTGATCGGCATGTCCGGCACGGTGGGCAGCCAGGACTGGATCAAGATGGCGCTGCTGGCGCGCCTGGCTGGCATCGACCCGCGCAAGCTGCGCTTCGTGGCGCTGGAAGGCGGCGGCGAGCAGTTCGTCGCCATGCAGGCCAACCATGTGCAGGCCGTGTCGGGCGATACCTCCGAAGCGCTGCTGAACGCCGGCCCCGGCAAGGTGCGGGTGCTGGCCGTGCTGGCCGAACGGCGCCTGCCCGGCCTGCTGGCCGGCGTGCCGACGGCGCGCGAACAGGGCTATGACGTGGTCTGGCCCGTGATCCGCGGCGTGTGGATGGGGCCCGACGTGCCCGAGGCCGACTACCGCCGCTGGGTGGCGGCCTTCGCCGGCATCGAAACGGCGCCCGGCTTCGCGCAGATGCGCACGCAGGCCGGGCTGTATCCGTTCACGCTGACGGGCGAGGCGCTGACCGCCTACGTCCGGCGCACCGCCGACACCTACAACCGGCAGGCCAGGCAGTTCGGGCTGGTGCGCGAGCGTTAAGGAACCTACGCGGTCAGCTGCAGCAGCACGGAAGCGTGCGGCGCCAGTGCCTGCCTGACGCTGCCCGTGACGGGCGCCATGTCGCGCCGCGCCCACAGGTCGCGGCACTTCACCTGCCGCCCGCCCAGGTTCAGGCGCGACAGGTCGAACACCAGTTCGGTGGCGCTGTCGCCGGTATTGAACAGGGCGAGATAATGGACGCTGCCCTGGCCGGCCGGCTGGGCGCTCCAGATGCGCGTGCCGGCATCGGCCCGGTGCGGCCGGTTCGCCGTGCTGCGCTGGTTCACGGCCAGCACTTCCGGGTTGGTCAGCAGCGCCAGCGTGCGCTCATCCAGGTGGCGCAGGTCGCCGCCCATGATCAGCGGCGAGCGGGCGATCGACCACAGCGTCATCAGCGTCCGCTGCTCGTCCGGCGTGAACTTGGTGTCGCGCTCGCCCAGTGCCAGGCGGCCCAGCGGCAGCATGTCGGCATCCGGCCAGGCGTTGGCGGCCATGTACGGATTCCAGTTTTCCAGCCGCGTGAACTGCTCGTGCAGCAGCTTCCATTCGTCCCAGAAGTCGTCCGAGATGCGCCACATCTGCGCATAGTGCGGCACGTGCAGGGCCCACTTCAGGTCCGTCTCCCCCGGTGACAGGCTGAGGGTGATCGGCCGGCCCGTCTTCTGGATCGCCTTGCGCGCCGCCTCGATTTCCGGCCAGTTGGCATCGTAGGGGCGCGACATGTCGTCCATCTTGACGAAGTCCACGCCCCATGACGCGTACAGCGCGAAGATCGAATCGTAGTAGGCCTGGGCACCGGGCTTGCTCATGTCCACGCCGTACATGTCGGGATTCCACGCGCAGATCGAATTGGTGTTGGCGATGTCCTGCGCGCGATACTGCGTGCCCAGCACCGGCGTGTTGGCGCGCACGGCCTGGCGCGGAATGCCCCGCATCACGTGGATGCCGAACTTCATGCCCAGCTTGTGGACCTGGTCGGCCAGGGCCTTGAAGCCGCCGCCGCCGGCCGCGCTGGGGAAACGGTTGGGTGCCGGCAGCAGGCGGCCGTTGGCATCCATCGTCAGTTCCGCGCCCTTGCGGTATTCATAGCTGTTGGCGTTCGGCTCGTACCACTGGATGTCGACGGTGAACACGTCATATCCGGACGGCAGCAGTTTATCGGCCATGATGCGGGCATTTTCCAGCGCCTGCGCTTCGGTGATCGTGGTGGCGAAGGAGTTCCAGCTGTTCCAGCCCATCGGCGGGGTCGGCGCCAGCTCCCTGGCCTTGCGCACCGGGGTGGCCGTTGCCGCGCTGGCGATGGTGGGGGTCACAGCAGGGGCCACGCTGGCCAGGCCGGTGAGGATGGAGGCGGTAAGAAGGTTTCTGCGGTGTGGGTTCATGCTCTGCCAGGAATTGGATGATCGGATGGACCGCCGCCTTCAAGTGTCGACAGGGGCAGGTTCCGCGTTGTCGTCGTCTTCGATCCGGCGCCCGCCGATCCTCGAGCCAGCGGCTGCGGAATCGTCGGACGGTCTTCTCCCCCGGATCGAGCGCCCATGATGATAACTCGGCAATCCGGCGCGGCGGCCCCTTCTGCGATCACGAAATGACCGGCTCCGATACCGAAAACGGCATCCATCGATTCGCGCCGCGCTGCGCCGGGAGCGAGGCGACCGGGTGCCGCTTTCGCAGCCGATCGTTCAGGGAGGGATCATGGACGCGTCCTGCGACGCGGCCATTGCGGGGCCGCGCGCCGCCACGGGCGGTTCATCGATCACGGTCACCGTGCCCCGGGCGCCATCCACCTCGACGAGCTGGCCGTCGCACAGCCGCGTGAACACGTCGGCGATCCCGGCCACGCAGGGCTTGTTGAATTCGCGGGCGACCAGTGCGCCGTGCTGCAGCATGCCGCCGATCTCCAGCACGATCGCCGCGGCATTGACGAACAGCGGCGTCCAGCCCGGATCGGTGGTGTAGGCCACCAGGATATCGCCCGGCTCGATCGACTGGCCGTGGGCGTTGCGCAGGCATTTCACCCGGCCCCTGGCCACCCCGGGCGACAGCGCCATCCCGCAAAGCTGGCCGGGTGCTTCGGCACGCGGCGGTGCGCGCAGGATCCGTCCCCGCGAGACGATGAGCGCCGGGAAGCTTTCGACCCGCCGCGCCAGCAGCTCACCGAACTGGTTGCCGCTCGCCCGCCGGTCACGCAGGGAGGCGCCGTGGCCGCCGCCCGCCGCTTCCAGGTCCGCGCAGGACAAGTCGAAGACGTGGTGGGCCGCGTCCAGCTTGCCGGCGGCCGCCAGTTCGGTGCCGGCCGCCAGTGCCAGCTTGCGCACCTGGTGGCGGAACAGCAGATTGAGGTGTTTCGGCGTGTCGCGTGTTCCGGCAAACAGCACCGTCATCGCATACAGGCGCTTCAGCAACGGCCGCCGCAGTGGACCGAAGCGGGCCAGCAAGGCCTGGCAGGCGTCGTGTCGCTGCTTCGCCAGCTGCCGATGCGCCAGCGCCGGATCGTATTCCTCGGGCGAGGATGCCATGAAGGACATCTGGCGCAGCAGCAGGCGGGGATCGTCCCGATACGCCGGATTCGCCAGGTCCATTTCGCCCGGACCGCGGCAGCCATATGCCGCCATGAACCGCTGCCACTCGGCCAGGAACGGCTCGGGTATGTCGCGCTGCTCGATGCGTGCGGCAAGTGCTTCGGGATCGGCGAAATCGCCAGGCGCGAGCATGTGCGCCAGGCGGAACATGGCGATGTTCATCTCGACCACCGGATTCCCGTCCAGTCCACGCACGAGCTGCGCGGCCAGCCGCTGTTCGATGGCGCAATCGGTGCGGGCCAGGCGCATCATCGCCGTCATTGCGCCCACGCCGGCCACCATCGCCGGCATGGCCACGTCGACGATCGCCTCGGCAGCCACCGCGCCGAGCCGCTGCTGCAGCCCGGACAGGGTGGTTCCCTCGGCCGGGGCGGCGCACAGCAGCTGCTCGGCCTTGCCCAGCCGCGCAAGGAACTGACTGTGCGCATGGCGCGGTGCGAGGAACGCTGCGAGGCTGCGCCACAGCGGCCTTCGCAGTTTCCACGCCATGCGCGGCAACAGGCGCAGCATGGGCCACAGCGATGGCCGCGCCGGCGACCGGTAGCGCGTGACGTCGACGGTGGCCAATGCCTCGCCGAGCAGTGCGTCCGTGGGCGCATTGCTGCGTGCAAGCTGCCGTGGCGTGGCCAGCCACAGCACGCGCGACAGGTTCAGGTACATGCGCCCGCTGCCAATGTAGAGCCAGCCGTCGGGCTGGTCCATGGGAAGGTCGACGCGGCCCGCGGCGTGGCCGACCATGCTGCGAATGGTGCGCTTCAGCCAGTCCTGTCCCATCGCCGAGACGGGCGCATTGATGGTCAGTCCCTTTGCCAGCGCGATATCCATGTACAGCGTGCGCGGCGCACCGGGCTGCGAGACCATGGCCGGACTCAGCGGGACGTGGGTCGTGATCGGACGGGCCTGCAGGATATGCAGGATCTGGCCGGCATAGGCGAATTCCACGTCGACCGGTACGCCGAACAGGCATTCGATGCGCTCGAGCGTGGGCACCAGTTCATCCAGTTGCCAGGGCGCCAGGCAAAGCTGGCCGCGCGGGCCCGGTTCACGGCCTTGCGTGCCTCCCGCCGGCGCCACTGCGCTAACGATGCGCTTGTCGCCCAGCACGCTGCCGACCAGGCGGCCGCCGGCTTTCTCCAGCACGAACTGGTCAGCCATGCTGCGTCCATCGACCACCGGATCGCCCAGCCCCCAGTTGGCGCTGATCACCACCTCGTCATGGTCGTTGTTCAGCGGATTGATGGAAAAACCCACGCCGGAGACATCGCTATCGAGCTGTCGCTGGACAATGACGGCAATGGAGGGTTCGAACACCGGCAATTCGCGTTTGGCCTTGTACGCGAAGGCCGGGACGCCGAGGCAGGAGGCGAAGCAGGTGCGCACAGCCTGTTCGAGATCGCTGGCGGGCACGCCCAGGCAAGTCCGGTACACGCCCGCGAACGACGCGGTCCATGTCTTCATCCGGCGACGAAGAGCGCACCGCATAGCCGGCATCGTAGTGGTCGGCGGCACAGCGCAGCGCCAGCCTGTCGAGCGTCTCGCGCTGCACAGGCTCCCAGTCGAGCGAACGCGCATGCCGCTGCAGTTCGGCGCAGTGCGAGGCCCAGTCGCGCGGCGCGGCGCGAACCAGTGCCTGCCAGGCAGGTGTGGCACGAATCCTGGCCATCCATGGGGAGAAGAAATCGGCGGTCAAGACCAGGGCCGGGGGTACCTGGAAGCCGGCCGATGCCAGGCGCGCCAATGAAAGCGCCTTGCCGCCGACCGACGCGCGCGACACGCTGGCCAACCCTGGGATCGGCACCAGGAAGGGGTCGGCGGACACGATGCGTGCCGCCGGTTCAGGGGAAGAACGCTGAATGGATGCATCCATGTCGGCCGGATCCGTTTTGTTATTCCGGCAATAGTAGCAATGAATGCTGCATCGGCACAGGAAATCACATCGCCTGGTCCGCCACGGAGACCTGGGATGGCTGGCCCGTGGATGATACCCCTGGGGTCAACGGGAATGTTTCGTCGTCCTCACTCCTGCTGTGCCATCCACACCAGTTCCCACACATGGCCATCCAGGTCTTCGAAGGCATGGCTGTACATGAAGCCATGGTCTTGCGGCGCACGCGGCGCCCGGCCGCCGGCGGCGATCGCCTTGGCCACGATCCCGTCGACTTCCTCCCGGCTTTCGCAGCTCAGGCAGATCAGCACCCCGGTCGCCTCCTTCGCCTGCGCGATGGGCTTGTCGATGAAGGTCTTGAAGAACGCGTGCGTCAGCAGCATGGCATGGATGCTGCCCTCGGCGATGACCAGGCAGGCACCGCTCTCGTTGGTGAATTGCGCATTGAACGTGTAACCGAGCGCCTGGAAAAACTCCTTGGATTTGTCGAGGTCGCTGACCGGCAGGTTGACGAAGATCTGTTTATTCATGACATCCTCAGCTGATAAAGGTGGGTGGAATAACGGGTCTGGCATTCTGACGACGAACGATGATGGGTTAAATCGACAACGTAATCAAGAAAATGTGGCGCCACGCGCAGCGCCGGACTGCGTCGCTCCGGCGCGAACTCCCCCGGCTGGCGCATCGACCAGCACTTGCCGTGGGCACGGCCCCGTCCGGCCTTGATCGCCGATCACCCCAGCTCGACGGTCGCTGCATTGTGCACTGCACAAAACTTCGCTTGACTTCCACCCTCATCCCTGTACACTGGACTTTGTTGCGCTGCACAATAGATTAGCTTGAGTGGTCAATCACGACCCCTCATCAATGCGATTTCAATGGAGAACACCATGTCCACGATTCCCGAGCAATTTTCCAACGCCGCCAAGGCCAGCTTCGACAACCAGTTCGCCAGCTTCTCGGCCCTGACCAACACGGCGCTGGAAGGTTTCCAGAAACTGGCTGCACTGAACATGGCCACTGCCAAGGCATCGCTGGAGGGTTCTTCCGTCACCGCCAGGCAGCTGCTGTCGGCCAGCAACCCGCAAGAGTTCTTCTCGCTGAGCACCGCCCAGGCCCAGCCGGCTGCTGAAAAAGCCCTGGCGTACGGCCGTCAGGTGTCGTCGATCGCTGCCGAAACGGCTGCCGAGTTCTCGAAAGCGGCCAAGGCGCAAATCACGGAAAACAGCCGCAAGGTGATTTCGCTGGTGAACGAAGCCAGCAAGCACGCGCCGGCCGGCAGCGAAAACGCCGTCGCCCTGTTCAAGTCCGCACTGGGCAACGCCGACGCCGGCTACGAACAGCTCACCCGTTCGGCAAAGCAGGCTTCGGACACCATCGAAGCCAACGTGAACGCCGCGGTGAACCAGTTCAACTCGGCCGTCAAGAACAGCCCGCTGGCCACCGCCGCCAAGTAATCGGCGCCCCAGCCAGCGCTTTCCCGGTGTCCCGGCTTGCAGGATCGTTGAGCAAGATCGACGAATTGCGATCGGGACACCCGCCGCACTGGCTGGCGGCATCGCGTTACCGGCGCCGCCTGAACGGATAGCCGGCACAGTGGCCGAGCGCATACAGTGCAAGCACGGTCGGCGGCCAGATGGCGAGGTAGGCCATCGTCCACGACATGCCGCCCATCCGCTGCAACAGGCTGTCAGGCAACGCCGCCAATTGCAGGGCGATCGGCAATTGCAGCAAGACATAGCTCCCCTTGGGATCGCCGGGCTCCGCCCAGCATAGCGCTGCGACGAGCGCCGCGGCGGTTCCGGCAGCGTTGATGCCGGTCAACCCCAGTCCCAGGCGGCTACATCGCATCGGCATTGCTCCCTGTCTGCATTCCAGTCAACGGCGCCGCCATAGCGCGCGACACCAGGCGTGATCATCGCACGGTTGGCTTGGCGCCACGGAATACGGCGTAGCGTCAGGCCGCGATGCCAGTCGATCAAGCTTGGTCGCGGCGGCGGCCCATGAAGCCGACCACCGCCAAGCCGGCCGCCACCATGTCACAGGTGGCGGATGCCGGCACCGCGCTCACCGCGCTGAATGTTGCCCATCCGGACCGGTTGGTGGTGCCCAGTGCCGACTTCGTGCCGATCCGCGATGGCTTGCACGCGGACTTTGCCTGATCGCGCGGGCTTCTGGTTCGGCCCCGGCTCACCGTTCCAGCCCGTAGCGCTTGCCGTTTGGTCCTGGCTGGACGGAATGCTGCCCAGCAGGCAAGACTACTCCGTATAGCGGAGGAACAGCCAGTCACGGTGCTCCAGGATATCCATGATTTTCGCGGCGCTTTCACCTCTGCCTTCAAGGTGGTAGAGCCGTCCGATATCGTCCGCCAGTGCCAAGGCAGCTTGCCGGTCCAGCGGTGCATGGCGCCGGAAACCGATCCACGACGCGCCGATACCGAACAAAGCGTAACCGTATCGTTCCTGCAGGCGCACCGCCAACGCGTAATTTTCAAAAGGGTTCAGGTCGGCGCTGAAATAGCCGTTCGGGAAGGCGCACAGCGCCAGCGGCTGCTTGCTTACCGGCACCACCCACATGACGATGCGGTCGTCCAGTACCAGTTCGGGCGCGGCATTGACACCAAGGATTTCGTCGAGCTCCTCGTCGTCCAGGCGCAGACCCCTGGCACAGGCATCCTCGAAGCCTGCATTGGCCGACTTTGCAATGAAGTTATCGCGCCGGATAAAAAATTCCGAGGGAGTCGAGAGGTAGCCGAGGTGTTCGCCATCCTCGAACGCGGCGGGGTCGACCAGCGACAGGTCATGGCCATCAGTATCGTCCAAGTCATGCGTCATGATTGCATGGCTGCAAGTGTATGCAGCCTGGCCAAAATCATCGAGCGAGAAAAGCAGTGACTGGCCGGGAAACCTGCGCGCATGGTCATCATGGACCGCTACCAGTTGCGCGAAGGTCTCGATGCCGGTCAGGAGAAAGGCATCGCAGATGATTTCATTGCGCGTGTCGGCGTGTGTCAGGCGGTCGATCTTCATACCATCACCCGCCCCGCTGCCCCTTCAGCAGCGCCACCAGCGCCGCCGGCTCGGCCTCGACCAGCATCCGCTCCGCGTTGCGCGGGTGGATGAAGCCTTCTTCGCGCGCGTGCGCGACGAAATCGATCAGCCGGTCGTAGAAGCCATCCACGTTGTACAGCGCGATCGGCTTGTCGTGGATGCCCAGCTGCGACCAGGTCAGCATCTCGAACAGTTCTTCCAGCGTGCCCAGCCCGCCGGGCATGGCGATGAAGCCGTCGGACAGCTGGGCCATCATGGCCTTGCGCTCGTGCATGTCCTTGACGATGAATTGCCGCGTCAGCCCCGTGTGGCCCACTTCGCGCTCGACCAGCGCGGTGGGGATCACGCCCGTCACCTCGCCGCCCAGGCGCAGCACTTCGTCGGCGATCACGCCCATCAGCCCCACGTTGCCGCCGCCATAGACCAGCGCCAGGTTGGCATCGACCAGCGCGGCCGCCAGGGCACGCGCACGTTCCGCATACAGCGGGCTGGCGCCGGCATTGGCGCCACAGTACACACAGACAGATTTCACTTGTTCAGTTTCTTGAGGTAGTCGTCGGACAGTTTCTGGAAGCGCGCCAGCGTTTCGCCGCGCAGGTAGGGTTCGACCTGGATCAGCACCTGGTAGCAGCCGCGCGCCAATGCGTCGGCCATCGACTGCTGCTCGGTGTACTTGCGCGGGTTGCGCACGTATTCATACGACAGCCAGTAGGTGGCCACCACCACCATATTGGTTGCCATCGCATCGATCGTCACGTCGTTCGCTTCCAGCGCGCCTTCGCTGCGCAAGTCTTCGCACAGCTGCCTGGCCACCTTGATCTTGTGCGCCAGGATCTGCTTGAAGTGCAGTTCCAGCTTGCGGTTGCGCGACAGCAGGTCGTTCAGGTCGCGGTAGAAGAAGCGGTAGCGCCAGATCAGCTCGAACATCAGGTGCAGGTACTGCCACACGTCTTCGATGTTGGAGCGGCGCCCGGCCGGTACGTGGAGGATGCGTTCGATTTCCTGCTCGAACTGGACGAAGATCGAGTTGACGATGTCGTCCTTGTTGCGGAAGTGGTAGTACAGGTTACCCGGCGAGATGCTCAGTTCTTCGGCGATCACGGTCGTGGTGATGTTCGGTTCGCCGAATTCGTTGAACAGGCGCAGCGACAATTCCTGGATGCGTTCGCGTGTTCTTCTGGGAGCTTTCTGTAACATGGCCGGAGGTGCTGTTGTTTTGGTCGCCAGCATAACACCGATGGCACGGCCGTGCGGAGTTGTCCCGGCCGCGCGGGCCGCGGCGGGCCAGGGGAGCGCTAGCGGTCCTTCTTCAGCTTGCCCACCTGGGCCCGCAAGCCATCGACCTGCTGCTTCAGGGCCTCCACTTCCTGCCGCAGTGGCGCGGTGGCGGCGATCACGGCGCGCTGGACCTGCTCTTCCATCGCCCGGTCGCGCAACTGCCGCTTCGGCGACGCGGCCGATTCATGCCGCACGGCGGCGCGCAGGGCTTCGGCGTGTTCGCGGCGCGCCGCGAAGTCTTCGAGCCCGGCCTGCCAGATTGCCTGGATGCGTTTCTTCACCATGATGTGCTCTCCTAGGCCGCCTGGGCCCTCCTCGACTGCGAATACAGCCGGAAGCCCTCGCGGATGTTTTCGCGCAGGACCGCGCCCTTCCACGGCTTGGTATAGAAGCGGTCGATCGCGCCCTGGTTGATGGCGGCCATGATGGGCGTCAGGTCCGCGTAGGCCGACAGCATGATGCGGAAGGTGTCGGGCGCCAGGTTCTTGACGCGCTGCATGAACTCGGTGCCGCTCATCGTCGGCATGCACTGGTCGCACAGGATCACCTGCACGTTGTGGCGCGCCAGGATGTCGAAGCCTTCCAGCGCCGTTTGCGCCGTGAGGATCCGGTAGCCGTCCTGGGCCAGGAAGTCCGACAGCACGTCGAGCATGAAGGCGTCGTCGTCGACGATCAGCAGGGTCGGCCTGCCATCGTCGGGCACATCGTCGGCCGGCGCGGCCAGGTGGCGCTTCTCGCGCAGCATCAGTTCGAAATCGTCGGCCGGCACCGGCCGCGAAAAGAAATAGCCCTGCATCTCGTCGCAGTCGTGCCGGCGCAGGTAGGCCAGCTGGGCGTCCTTCTCCACGCCTTCGGCGATCACCTTCAGCTTCATGCTGTGCGCCATGTTGATGATGGCCAGCACGATCGCCGCGTCGTCCGGGTTCGAGGTCACTTCGCGCACGAAGGCGATGTCGATCTTCAGCTTGTCGATCGGGAAGCGCTTCAGGTAGGCCAGCGACGAATAGCCGGTGCCGAAGTCGTCGATCGAGATCTTGATGCCCAGTTCCTTCAGGTTCTGCAGCATCGTGATGGTTTCCTCGGCATTGCTCATCAGCGAGCTTTCCGTCAGCTCCAGCTCCAGCAGCTCGGGCGGAATATCGTGCTCGCGCAGTGCGCGCAGCACTTCTTCCTCCAGCCCGCCGACGAAGAACTGGATACCCGACACGTTCACGGAAATCTGTACCGCGCCCGCGCCGCTCTTGATCCACTGCGCGATCTGGCGGCACGCTTCATCGATCACCCAGGCGCCCACCCGCACGATCAGGCCGGTCTCTTCCAGCAAGGGGATGAACAGGGCCGGCGACACCATGCCGTGGCCGGGCCGGTTCCAGCGAAGCAGCGCCTCGGCGCCGCTGATGCGGCCCGTGCCGATGTCGATCTTCGGCTGGAAATACAGCACGAACTCGCGGTTGTCGATGGCGCGCCGCAGCGCGTTTTCCAGGTCCAGCCGGGCCAGCGACTGGGCGTTCATCTCGGCCGTGAAGAAGCGGTAGGCGTCGCGCCCCGCTTCCTTGGCACGGTACATCGCCGTGTCGGCATACTTGATCAGCGTATCGGCATCCTGCCCGTCGTCCGGGTAGACCGAAATGCCGATCGAGGCGGTGACGGTGACTTCATGCCCCTGCAGGTCGAACGGCTTGCGCATGGCCTCGCGCAGCTTCTCGAGCACGGGCAGCGCGCCCTGCACCCCTTCCGGCAGCATCAGGATGGCGGCGAACTCGTCGCCGCCGAAGCGGCCGATCGTATCGCGCACGCGCAGGCAGTCGACCAGGCGGCTGGAGAACTGCTTCAGCAATTCGTCGCCGATGGTGTGGCCCAGCGTATCGTTGATGTTCTTGAAGCGGTCCATGTCGAGGAACAGCACGGCCAGCGCCCAGCGGTGCTCGGCGGCCTGCTTCAGCGAATGGGTCAGCGATTCATACAGCTGGCTGCGGTTCGGCAAGTTCGTCAGCGTGTCGAAATGGGCCAGTTTCAGCAGGCGGCGTTCGGCTTCCTTGCGTTCCGTGATGTCGCGCGCCACGGCCACCAGGATCCAGTTCTGCCCGGAGCGCAGCGTGCGGCGCTGCACCTCGACCGACATCAGCGAGCCGTCGCGCCGGTGCAGCATCAGCTCGGCCATGGCGCCGCCCTGGTCGCCGGCCAGCAGCTTGTCGTACAGGTCGACCAGCTGCATCGGCGCGCTGCCCCGCTCGCGCTGGCCCACCAGCAGAAAATCCTCGCGCTCGAAACCCAGCATGCGGCACGCGGTCACGTTGACGTCGACAAAACAGGTATTCGCGCGGTCGACCAGGAAGATGGCGTCCGCCGTGGCATCCATCGCCAGGCGGAAGCGGCGCAGGTCTTCGGTGAGCCGGTTGCGCGCCGCCATGTCCTGCTGCAGCTGCGCGTGGCTGCGGCGTACTTCCTCGTACAGCTGCAGGTTTTCATACGATACGGCGATCTGCGCGGCGACGGTGACGGCGATGCGTTCATCGACTTCGGAAAAGCCGGCGTCGCCCAGCTTGTCCGCCAGGTACAGCCAGCCATGCACGCGCGTGCCGGATGCGATCGGCACGCCGAGGAAGGAATGCACGGCCGGGTGCCCTTCCGGCAGGCCCAGGTGCGCCGGGTCGCCCGGCAGCGCGTGCTGGCGCACCGGCTGGCGTTCCTGCAGGATGCGGTTGAGGATGCCGGCCTTCGGCGTGGCGCACACCGCCTGGACGCCCTCGGCGGTACCGCAGTGGCTGAACCAGCCCAGCCCGCCGCCCTCGCCCTCGCCCTCGCTATTGAGCACGCCGATGCAGGCGTATTTCGCCACGCAGATGTTCTGCGCGACCTTGCAGCCGATATCGACCAGCGCCTGCGGCTCGCGCTCGGCGGACAGGTCGATGCCCAGTTCGATCAGCGCCGTCAGCCGCAGGCTCACCGCCTGCAGGCTGGACAGGCTGTTCGACAGCCTCTGCGTCATCGAGCGCAGCCGCTCGGTTTCGCCGTCCGGCGTTTCATGGTGGGCCAGTTCGGAAATCACCTGGGTCGACGATTCCACTTCGTCCAGGTACTCGGCCATCTTGTGGCCAATGCCGCCCAGCTTGCTGTCATCGCCCGGCGAATCGCCCAGGCCGGCGGCCAGCCCGGCGGAAAAGTCCGGCACGTCGGCCTGGCCGGCGGGCACGCCCAGCGCTTCCTGCACGGTGGCCATGATCACGTCCGGATCGGAGGGCTTCGGCAGCACCCAGCGCACGCCGCACGACTGTGCCACGGCCACCGCTTCGCGCTCGCGGTAGGTGGCGGTATAGAAGATGATCGGCACGTTGGCCGTTTCCGGATTGTCGCGCACGCGGGCCACGAATTCGTAGCCATCCATGTTCGGCATCAGGATGTCGGAGATGATCAGGTCGGGCCGGTCGCGCTCCATCAGCCTGAGCGCTTCGATGCCGCTGGCCGCCTCCATCAGGCGGTGGCCGGAAAAGCCCAGCAGGGTCATCAGGAACTGCCGGTTCAGCACATGATCGTCGACGATCAGGATCGTTGCGATGTCGTCTGTTTTACGGGGCGACATCTCCCCTGGCAAAAAAGACTCGAGTTGCGTGACGAAACTGTCCGGCTCGATCGGCTTGCCGATATAGCCGTCGAACCCGGCACCGAGCAGGCGTTCGCGGTCGCCCACCATGGCCAGCGCGGTGACCGCCAGTGCGGGAATGCGCCGGGTGGCCGGATCGGCCTTCAGCGTGGTGACGACGCCGTAGCCGTCGAGCTTGGGCAGGTGCACGTCGCAGATGATCAGGTCCGGCAGCTCGCGCCGGGCTGCCGCCACGCCTTCTTCGCCGTCGCTCGCGGTGAGCGGCGTGTAGCCGAAGGCGCGCAGCAGGTACACCATCAACTCCATGTTGGTGGGATTGTCTTCGATGATGAGGATGCGTGCAGACACGTGTCCCTCCCTCTTGTTTTACATTGTAGTTGCCGGGCAGCAGCCCTCCCCGTCCTGTCAGTATCCCTTATTCCGTACGGACGCGATGCACGGCAGGCGTGCCCGTCCTCCCTTGGCGGTTATTGTCCCGACATAAGTAAGTATTGCCGTACGTCAACAGATTGTAGCGGGGGAAAGCGGCCGCGTCAAAGGGCCGGCGGTGAGAATTTCATCGAGGATGCGGCACAGCACGCGCGGATCGCTGCCCAGCGCCACGTGGCCGATGCCGCCGAAGGCGATATTCTTCGCGCCCGCCAGGCGGCAGGACGTCTGCGGCGCCACGATATTGTCGTGCCACGACCAGATCGACGTGACCAGCGCGCGGTGCGCCGCGTCGTCCTGCGCCAGCTGCGCCAGCCATTCGGCATCCTGGCGCATCTGCCGCGCGTTGGCGCCGATGCCCAGCGCGGCCAGGCCGGTGCCGTGGTGCGGCGTGCCGACGGTGACGATGCGCGCCACGTGCGCCGCGCCGTGGCGGCGCAGCCAGGCGCGCACCACCAGCCCGCCCATGCTGTGGCCGACGATCACCACGCGCGGCGCGCCGGTGGCGGCGAGCAGCCGCTGCACGGCGCGTTCGACGTGTTCCACGTAATCGTCCAGCGGCGCGGTGACCGGTTCGAGGTCGACGGTATCGTGGCTCATGCGTTCGCACCGCAGCCGGGCGCGCAGGGCCGCCCAGAAGCCGCCGTTGCAGCCATAGCCGTGCACCAGCAGCACGGGCAGCGCCCTGGCCTCGGGGGCGAAGAAGGGGGCGGGCCGGTGGCGCAGCATGGTCCAGGACGAGGTGAGCATCGAGGCGCGGAATTCGCCACAGAACAGGCACAGCCGGGCCGCCAGGTCGAGCTGGTGCTCGGCCGGCACGTCGCTGGAAAACTTGCGCGCCATGCGGAAATTGTTGGCACTGATCGCGCCGCGTACCAGCACCACCGACAGCAGCGCCAGCAGCAAGGCCAGGTCGAGCGGCACATAGCGCGCGGCGGCATACCAGATCGCCAGCGCCGCCGCGATCTGCACCACCATGATTGCCAGCAGGATGCGGACTACCATTTCATTTCCCCAGCCATTTCGTTAGCCAATTCGCCAGCCAATTCGCCAGCCGATTCGCCAGCCGATTCGCCAGCCGTGAATGGGACGGCGTACCCGAACGGAATCCGGCAACCGGTATCAAGCACCGTTGTCAGGCACCGGTATCAAGCACCGGTATCAAGCACCGGTATCAGGCACCGGTATCAAGCATCGGTATCAAGCACCGGTATCAAGCAACATTATCAGGCACCATTCTCACGGAAAACGGCATGCGACACCAGAGCCTCCCGTGCCAGCCGAATTCACTCCTCCGGCTTGCGCCCGTGCGCCATCATCTGCCGGGCGATGCCGCGCAGGATGTTGACTTCTTCCGTCTCCAGGCCGGTGCGGGCGAACAGCCGCTTCAGGCGCGGCATCAGCTTGCGGGGATTGTCCGCGTCGAGGAAGCCGATCGCCACCAGCGCCTGCTCGAGGTGCGCGTACATGCCTTCGATCTGCGCCTGGCTGGCCGCGTCGCCGCAAAAGCCGACCGGCGAGGCGGCCGGTACCGCGCCGTCCAGGGCCGCCATGCGGCACTCGTACAGCAGCACCTGCGCGGCCGGGGCCAGGTTCAGCGACGAATACGCGGGATTGGCGGGGATATTGATCAATACGTTGCAGCGTTCGACGATCTCGTTCGGCAGGCCGAAGCGCTCGTTGCCCAGGATGAGCGCGGGGTACAGCTCGGCAGCCGCGGCCACCTGCACCGCCACTTCGCGCGGCGTGTGCACGGGTGGCGAGAACTCGCGCAGCCGGGCCGACACGGCGGCGGCGAAGTTGATGCCCTCCAGCGCCTCGGCCATCGTGGCGACGATGCGGGCACTGGCCAGCACATCCTGCGCGCCGCTGGCGAAGGCCACCGCTTCCTCGTGCTGCAGGGCGCCCTCGACACGGGGATTGACCAGCACCAGCTCGGCAAAGCCCATCGTCTTCATGGCCCGGGCGACCGAACCGATATTGCCGGGGCGGCTGGTTTCGACCAGCACGACCCTCAGGCGCTGGAAAAGCGGCTGCGGAGGCTGCGAAGGCGGCGTGCTCAGTGTCATTTCCTGCGGCATCATTTAGAATAGCGGTTTTCGCGAAACGGAAGATTTTACAACGCCCGGGGTTTGCGCTGCGTTTTGCCGCCATCGGCGTGATGTTTGCCGATGTGCGCAACGTGGTCTGCTTCGTTGTTGTGCCTTTCGTTTTGCGCCGCTCTTTTAATTCGCTCCTGTTCACACAGCCACCGCCGCGCAGGCATCCGACTGCCATGGCGGCCTGTCATTTTTCTACGGAATTGCCATGCATCCAATGCTCAACACGGCCGTGAAGGCCGCGCGCCGCGCCGCCGCCGTCATCAACCGCGCTTCGTTCGACCTCGACCGGGTCAGCTTCGCCGAAAAGAATCCGAACGATTTCGTCACCGACGTGGATCGCGCCGCCGAGGAGGCCGTCATCGAGGTGCTGCAGAAGGCCTACCCTTCCCACGCCTTCCTGGGCGAGGAATCAGGCACCACCGGCAACGTGAACGACGAGAGCGAATTCGTGTGGATCATCGATCCGCTGGACGGCACCACCAACTTCATCCATGGTTTTCCCCAGTACGCGGTATCGATCGCGCTGCAGCAGCGCGGCGTGATCACGCTGGGCGTCGTCTACGACCCGGTGCGCAACGAACTGTTCACGGCTGAAAAAGGCGCCGGCGCGTTCCTGAACGACAAGCGTATCCGCGTGCGCAAGCTGGACCGCATCGCCGGCGCGCTGCTGGGCACCGGCTACAAGAACGGCAGCCCGAAGGCGCTGGATGAATACCTGAAGATGTACGGCATCATGGCCGAGCGCTGCCACGGCGTGCGCCGTGCCGGCTCCGCCGCGCTGGACCTGGCCTACGTGGCCAGCGGCCGCCTGGATGGCTATTACGAAAAGAGCCTGCAGCCGTGGGATATCGCCGCCGGCACGCTGCTGGTGACCGAGGCGGGCGGTATCGCCGGCGAATTCAATGGCGAATCGAACTACATGCGGACCGGCCACGTGATCGCCGGCAGCCCGCGCGTGTTTGGCCAGATGGTCGGTTTACTTGCTGAATTTGCCTGAGATCAACATTTCGTGTAGCTTTGATACAAAAAAGGCCCTTCGGGGCCTTTTTTATTTCTATTACGAAATTCAGTTTCCCTCAATACTGATATACTGCCTGAGAGAAATTGCCGACCAGTCCGGCCTCATTCAACATTTTCCCTGCCTGCGACTGGCATGGGGCTGTATTCTTCCAGAGCAACTATGTCCTTCTCCCAACTCGGCTTGTCCGATGCGATCGTCCGTGCCGTGACCGAAACGGGTTATACCGCGCCGACGCCCATCCAGACCCAAGCCATTCCCGCCGTGCTGAACGGTGGCGACCTGCTGGCCGGCGCCCAGACCGGCACCGGCAAGACCGCCGGCTTCACGCTGCCCCTGCTGCATCGCCTGTCTACCGACGCGGTCGGCGCCAAGCTGGCGAACAACACCTCGACCCGGTCGATCCGTGCGCTGATTCTGACGCCCACCCGCGAACTGGCCGCCCAGGTCGAGGAAAGCGTGCGCGTGTACGGCAAATACACCAAACTGAACTCGGCCGTGATCTTCGGCGGCGTGTCGATCAATCCGCAGATCAAGCAGCTCAAGCATGGCGTCGACATCCTCGTCGCCACGCCGGGCCGCCTGCTCGACCACATGCAGCAAGGCACCGTGAACCTGGACAAGGTCGAGATCCTGGTGCTGGACGAAGCCGACCGGATGCTGGACATGGGCTTCATCCGCGATATCCGCAAGGTGCTGGCCGCGTTGCCGGCCAAGCGCCAGAACCTGCTGTTCTCGGCCACCTTCTCCGACGAGATCAAGGCGCTGGCCGATGGCCTGCTGGACAAGCCGGCCACGATCGAAGTCGCGCGGCGCAATTCGACGGTGGAAATCATCGCGCAAAAGATCCACCCGGTCGACCGCGACAAGAAACACCCGATGCTGTCGCACCTGATCCGCACGCACAAGTGGACGCAGGTGCTGGTATTTACCCGCACCAAGCACGGCGCCAACAAGCTGGTCGACCAGCTGGGCGCGGATGGCATCAAGGCGATGGCGATCCACGGCAACAAGAGCCAGTCGGCGCGCACCCGCGCCCTGGCCGAGTTCAAGGACAACACGCTGCAGGTGCTGGTGGCGACCGACATCGCCGCGCGCGGCATCGATATCGACCAGCTGCCGCACGTGGTGAACTACGACTTGCCGAACGTGCCGGAAGACTACGTGCACCGCATCGGCCGCACCGGCCGCGCCGGCGCCAAGGGCGAGGCCGTGTCGCTGGTGTGCGTGGATGAGCATGACATGTTGAAAGACATCGAAAAGCTGATCAAGCAAACCCTGCCCCGCGAAGTGATCGCCGGCTTCGAGCCGGACCCGACCGCTCGCCCGCAGCCGATCCAGCTGCGCAGCGGCAACGGCCCGCACCGCAATCCGCGCGCCGGCGGCAACAACCCCGGCGGCGGCCGCGGCAAGCCTGGCGTGTCGCGTGCGAGCAACGGCAGCGGCGGTGGCAACAGCGGTGGCGCCCGGCCGGCAGCGGCTCCGGGCGCACGCAGCGCCGCCCCCCGCGGTGGCCAGCGCCCGGCCGGCAACGCCCCCTCCCGTTCCGGCGGTGGCGGCGGTGGCGGGGGCGGCAACCGTGGCGGCAGTGGCGGCCGCGGGCGCTGATTCCGCCTCACCTGGCGCAGATTCAGGCTTGGCTGGCTGCCGTGTTGGTGGCCAGATGGGAAACCGTGCATAATTGCTAACCCCGCCCGCGGTTGATACCATAGTGGCTTTCAGATAACTAGCCGCACATGACCAACGCACATGCCTAAATTTGCCGCCAACCTGACCGTGCTGTTCACGGAACTGCCTTTCCTGGACCGGTTTGCTGCCGCGCGCGCGGCCGGTTTCGATGCCGTCGAATGCCAGTTCCCCTACGAGCACGAGCCGGCGGCGATCCGGCGCCGGCTCGACGATAGCGGCTTGCGCATGGTGTTGCTCAACCTGCCGGCAGGCAACTGGGCGGCCGGCGATCGCGGCCTGGCCTGCGATCCCCGCCGCCACAAGGACTTCCGCAACAGCGTGCACCGCGCGCTGGAATACGCCACGCTGCTCGGTGTGCCCCAGCTGCATTGCCTGGCCGGCGTGATTCCGCCAGGCATGGACTTGCGCCGCGCCCGCGAAACCTACCTGTTCAATGTCGAATACGCCGCGAACCTGTGCGGCCCGCGCGGTATCCGCCTGCTGATCGAACCGATCAACACGGTGGACATGCCCGGCTATTTCCTGTCGCGCACCGAGCAGGCGCTGGACATCATCGCCGCCTGCGACAGCAGCAACGTATTCCTGCAATCCGACATCTATCACATGCACAGCATGGGCGAAGACGTGCCGGCGATGCTGCGGCGCGCCTTGCCGCATATCCGCCACGTGCAACTGGCCGATGCACCGGGCCGCCACGAGCCCGGTACCGGCGTGATCGACTTCGACGGGGTATTCGCCCTGCTGGACGAACTGGGCTATGACGGCTGGATCGGCTGCGAATACCAGCCCCTCGGCGACACGGTGGCCGGCTTGCAGTGGCGCAGCGGTGCGTCCGCCGCGGCGCTGCCAGCCGTTGCCTGCCTGAATCCCGCCGCCTGACTTTGCCGCCCGGCTCCCGCTGTTTGCGTTGCCGCAAACAGTGACGCTCTTGCAGGCGCAAGATGTTAATTCCGCTCACGAAACGGGAACATCATGCGCCCTTCCTTCCTGCCACGGTTCCTGCCGCCCGCCGGCCGTTCCATCCCCCGCTGTTCGATCCTTCGTTCCCCGATCCTTCGTTCCCCGATCCTTCGCTTGACGATCCTGTTGCTGCTGGCCGCCCTGCTGGCCGGGTGCGCCGGCAACGCGCGCCTGAAGGAAGTGCGCGCCTTTGCCGCCGAAGCGCCCAAGCTGAACGGTTATGCGGAATTGAGCCAGCGTTACCGCGATACCTACCAGCGTGAACAACCGTACCTGAGCCCGGCCGCCGATCGCCGCGAGCAAGCCATCGACGCCCAGCGCCGCGCCGCCTACCCGGACCTGGTGGCGATCCACGAGGCGGTCGTCGCCTACCTGCGCACGCTGGGCAAGCTGGCCGGCGGCGACCAGTTCGACCCGGGCGACCAGATCAAGGATGTGGCGAAAGGCATCAAGGCCTGGCCCGACACGGGCCTGACGGACCGCCACGTGAATGCGGTGTCCGGCCTGGCACGGCTGCTGGCGCGCATCGGCACCGGGCGCGCCCAGGACCAGGCCGTGCAGGACATGCTGCGCGACGGCTACGAGCCACTCCGTGACTCGCTCGACGCGATGAGCACCGTGCTGCGCTATTACGACAAGAACCACGACAACGAGCAGGCCATCGTGATCGGCATGCTGGAAACGGAGATCCCGTTTGCCGACAGTCCGCAGGAGCGGCTGCTGGCGGCCCTGGCGAAAGCCCACCGGCAGGACAAGCTCGATGAATACCGGCTGCTGGGCCGGCGCCACACGCTGGCCCGGCAGCACTTGCAGGCGATCCGCGACCGCCATGAAGCGCTGTACCGCGGCCTGGCCCCGGCGCCGGCCGATCCGCAACCGGCGGCACGCGTCGCCGCCAACCAGGCAGGAGGCACGCCATGAACCAGACCACCAGCACGGGCGCCACAGGCGCCGACGGAACCGGCGGCACCGGCGACACCAATCGCACCGACGACACCAGCGGTGCCGGCGGCGCTGCCGGCGCGGCTGTTGCCATGTCTGCCGCGGACATCGAAGCACTGGCCGACAGCCTGTCCGACAGCGCGCATGCGTTGCACAAAAGCATTATGGCGGCAATCCGCAAGAATGCCGCCACCTCCGGCCAGTCGATATCGCATGGCGAGGCGCAGGCGCTGTTCGAGCAGGAAATCGCCCTGCGCCAGCAAGCCAACGCCCTGTATGCGGACGCGACCGGATACGCCGCCCGGGGGCTGGCCCTGCCGGCCCGCGAACTGCTCGACCTGGCGGCGCGTGCCCGCGAGCACATCCGGCGCATCGACCGCGCGAAGGAACTGGCCGGGATTGCCTCGGCGCTGCTGAACGCGGCCGCCGCGATCGCGGCATTGAAGCCGGAAGCCCTGGTGCCCGCGCTGGAAGACCTGAAGGAACACCTCGCCGCATTACCGGACACTGCCAAGAAGGCCTCCCTCCCCGCCGGGGACGGGCATACAATGGAGACATGAATGCCCTGACCCCGGTCCAGCGCGCGGCGCTGCATGCCTCGCTCGAGCAGCGCAAGCTCGCGCTGCTGCGGCAGCTTGCGGCCCGGCCGGCGGGCGAGTCCAACCGTGCCCAGGCTGTCGAGGAAGTGGAAACCTCCCCCGCCGACAGCGCCAGCAACCGCACGCTGAACCAGCTGGAAGCGGAGGCGGACGAACTTCGGCTGGCGCAACTGTCGTCGATCCGCCACGCACTGGCCAAATTCGACGGCGACGATGACGGCCCGCATGGCGATGGCGGCCATGGTGGCGGTGGCGGCGAGGCCGGCGACTATGGCGATTGCGAAAACTGCGGCGAGCCGATCGGCTATTCCCGGCTGGAAGCCCGCCCCGAGGCGCGCTTCTGCATCGCTTGCCAGACCCGGCTGGAGCAGCACCGGCGTTGAGCACGGGTGGCAACCGACGCCGTGATGTGCGCAGCCAACCCGCCCACCCGTCCTATAATTCCCCCATGGGCTACAAGACGATCGTGGTACACGTGGACGAGGCACCCCACTCCGCGGCGCGGGTGCTGATGGCGGCCGACCTGGCGCTGCAGCACGGCGCGCACGTGATCGGCGTGGCGCTGACCGGCGTCTCCCGCTTCCTGTACCAGAACGAGATGGTCGACGACGAGGACCCCAACCTCGCGCTGCATCTCGACGTGCTGCGCGAGCGCGCCCGCCGCGCGCTGGCCGGCTTCGCGCCGCAGTTGCATGCGCTGGGCGTGCACAGTGTCGAGGAACGGGTGCTCGACGACGAACCCGGCGCCGGCCTGGCGCTGGTGGCACGGCATGCGGACCTGGCCATCGTCGGCCAGGCGCCGCCGGATGGTCGCAGCGGGTCTCCGGCGGCCTTCCCGGCCGAGGTGCTCACCGAGTCCGGCTGCCCGGTCATGGTGGTGCCCTTCACGGCACGGCCGCGCGGTTCGATTTCCGTCACCCCGGCCGGCGTGGCAAGCCCGGGCGCGCCCTCGCCCGGCCGCCACATCCTGGTTGCGTGGAATGCCAGCAAGGAAGCCGCACGCGCCGTGCGCGAGGCGCTGCCGCTGCTGGCGCGGGCCGACAAGGTAACGCTGGCGATGATCGATGCCGACCTGCGCCCGGCGGCATTCGGCGACACGCCGGGCGCCGACGTGCTGGCATGGCTGGCGCGCCACGGCATCTCGGCCGATACGCAGGTGCGCCAGACCGCCCGTCAGGGCTTGCTGAAGCGTCCGGGCGATGTCGGCGAGGCATTGCTGATGCTGGCCGGTGAAACCGGCTGCGATCTCGTCGTGCTGGGCGCGTACGGCCACTCGCGCTTCCGCGAAACCCTGCTGGGCGGCGTCACGCGCACCGTGCTGGAAGCCATGACGATGCCGGTGCTGATGGCGCACTGAGATCGCAATGAGATAAGGAAATAAGCGGCATTTCGAATGCGTGCACACGGCACGCTCCGCTTTATTCCTGCCAGTCCTGGTCGCGGATCTTCGCCACCTGGCGCTGGGCCATCCATTTCCATAACTGCAGCGCGTCTTCCTTGCCGGCCGACATGCGGCGCGGACTGGCCAGCGCGATCTCGCAATCGCGGTCCGACCACTCCTCGAAGCGGATCGCGCCCCCGCCCGTATCGCCGCGCACCACTTCCATCTGGTACATCAGCCCATCGTCATAGCCGAAGCGCAGCACCGCCGAGGGCGGGATGCCATCGGCGCCGGCGCCATCACCCTCGTAGATTTCCGACAGCGCGGCAGCCAGTTGCGCCTCGGTCGGTGCCTGCACGTTGTGGCCATCCGGCCCCGTGAGCTCTACCCATGCGTGTGTCATGCACGCCCCTCCAGAAGTAACGTGGCGCGACGGTGCCGGGCCCGATCGGCGATCAGGCGATGCGCCGCGGCAGCGACAGTGGATCGAAGTCTTTCCAGTCGCCACCGGCGATGGTGCCGTCGGCACGCTCGATGTCGTTGGCGCCGAGCCTGCGCAGCAGTTGCACGACGCGGTCCTCGTCACCGTCCGGCAAGGCGACCGCGACCAGCATGCCGGACTTGCGGGGCGCAACCGTGTTTTCGCCGCCCGCCTCCGGTTCACCCTTCTCCTTCATGTGCGAGAAGCTGTATAGCGAGCCCACGTGCGCGCCCAGCAGGCCGCCGACCACCGGGCCGGCGGGGCCGGTCAGCGGCACCGTCGCGGCACCGATGGCCGCGCCGATCGCGCCGCCGGTGGCGGCCCCCTTCGCCAGGCCTTCCGGGGAATCCTTGGCGCCAGGCGACAGCGTGCGGTCGCCGCCCAGGGCATGCATGTCATGCTGGCCGGGCTGGTTCACATAAAACGAGCTGATGCGGTCTTCCGGGTAGCCCGCTTCCAGCAGGGCCTGGCGTGCGCCGTCGATTTGTTCCTGCAGCTGGAAATGGCCGGCGATGATGGTTGTCATGATTGTTATCTCCTGCATGAATTGGACGCACTCAGCTTGCCGCGCGCTCCAGTGTGTTTCCGTACGTTGACGCACATAGCCTGGCGCAAGTTCGCCGGCCGGCATCGTGATAGCGGAATCAGGGGTGGTGCGGAGCGATGCGTCAGCCAGCGGCGCCGGCTTCCCGATGCGGCGGGCGCTGCGGCAGCCAGACGGTGAACGCGGTGCCCTGGCCCGGCTGGGACTGGACCTCGATGCGCCCGCCATGCCGGTTGACGATGCCATACGACAGCGACAGCCCCAGGCCGGTGCCGCTGCCCACCGGCTTGGTGGTGAAGAATGGCTCGAAGATGCGGGTCAGGTGCTCCGGCGCGATGCCGGCGCCGGTATCGGCGATTTCCACCCACACCCAGTCGCCCTGCACGCCGGTACGGATACGGATCACGCCCCGTTCGGCGATCGCCTGGCCGGCATTGACGAGCAGGTTCATGAAGACCTGGTTCAATTGCGACGCTCGGCACTCCACCAGGGGCAGGTTGCCGTATTCCTTGACCACGGTGACCTTGAACTTCAATTCGTTGGCGACGATGTTCAGCGTGCTGTCCAGCCCACGGTGCAGGTCGGCGAATTGCCATTCCGTTTCACCGACGTGCGAGAACTCGCGCAGCGATTGCACGATTTCCTTCACGCGCCGCAAGCCGTCGATGGATTCGCCGATGAGCGCGGTGGCGTCGTCGCGCAGGAAGTCCAGGTCGGCATGCCGCCGCAGCGGCGCCATGTGGCCGATCAGCTCAGGGTACCCGGCAATGGCGCCGTGGTACTCGTCGACCAGCCGCAGCAGCGCGCCCACGTAGCCTTGCAGCGAACTCATGTTGGAATTGACGAAGCCGATCGGGTTATTGATCTCGTGCGCGATGCCGGCCGCCAGTTGCCCGATGGAGGCCAGCTTTTCGGCCTGCAGCAACTGCTCATGGGCTTCGCGCAGCTTGCCGATCAGCTGCTGCTGTTCGATGCCTTTCGCCAGCAGCGCGTCCTCCATTGCCTTGCGGTCGGTGATGTCGGTCAGCGCGCCGATCACTTCCAGCGGCCGGCCAGCCGCGTCGCGGATCAGCCGCAGGGTATCGTGCATCCACAGGTAGCGCCCGTCCGCCGTGCGGAAACGGTATTCGTATACCCGCTGCCCTTCGGTGAACACTTCCGCCAGGCTGGCAACGATGCGCGGCTTGTCGTCGGGATGGATATGGTCGAACCAGAAATTCGGGTCCGCCAGCATGTCGGCAGGCCGGTAGCCCAGCATGTTGAAGGCGTTATTGCTGACGAACGTCATCCTGAAGTCGCCGCTCGGCACCGTGGAGTAGATCAGCGCCGGGGTGTTGTCGATCAGGTATTGCAGGCGGGTGGGCAGCGCGGGATCGGAAGGCACGGCGCCGGCTGGCGCGGGATCGGAGCGCGCCGCGCCAGAAGGTGTGGCGGATGGTGGCGAGGCATCGAACTCTTCGAAGTGCATTACCAGCTGGCCCAGGCAAACGAGCGGTTGGCGGGCAGCGCCGGCGACACGGCCGGCCCCAGCGATGCCGGATGGTCCGGCTCGAACGCGGCCGGCGGTTCGTCCAGCCACGCGCGCGGATCGACACGGTAATACTTCGCCAGCTCGTCGTACAGCGCCGGGTGGCGCTGCGCCAGCTGCCATGGCTTGCCGAAGAATGTCTCGGTGGCGACGGCGAAGAACTCGGCCGGGCTGGTGGCGCCATAATGATCGAGCACGCTGTCCTGGCTGCCCATCCATGCGGCGCGCCGCAGGTGCGCATAATCGCGGGACAGGACCTCGGACCAGTTGCGGTAATTTTCGCTACTGCCCAGGTACGGTGCGCCATTGGTGGCACCCGATTCGCTGTCGAGCTGGTGGGCGAATTCGTGCAGCACCACGTTATGGCCATCCCAGGCCAGCGCGCCACGCTCGGTATCGTCCCAGGACAGCACCACGCGGCCATCCTGCCACGACTCGCCCAGCATGGTCTGGCGGAAATGCGTGACGACACCGCCCGGCCCCACGTCCTGCCGCGCCGCGGCAAAGGCGCCCGGATACAAAAGGATCGTGCGCAGCGAAGGAAAGACGCCGGTGGCGCGGTTCAGCAGGAGCAGGCAAGCCTGGCCGGCAATGGCCACGCGCATCTCGTCCGTGACGTCGAGCCCCGCACAGCCGACAAACTTTTTCTGGTGGAGGAATTGCTTGACGAGCCGGTGCAGTTGTTCCTGCAGCTCCGGTGCGAGGCGATCATGGATGGGAACGTAGCGGCGCAGCGCGGCAAGCGCGGCTGGCGGCAGTGGCCGGGCCAATGCCCGGCGCAAGGTCAGGCGGGGGTACAGGAATGGCGTGGCCACTGCCAGCGCCACGACCGTCAAACCAAGCAATGCGTCCATAGTGGCCGTCCATAACGATATATGTCGCCACAGATGGGGAGCGTTGCCGGCAATTCAATCAATGCGCGATGAACATATTACAAGGTGCGCGGCCCGGTACGGAACCCGGTACGGAAGCGGTCCGAAACACGGTTCGGCGCGGCAGGCCGGCCGGGTCGCCGCGCGAGCGCTGGCGACGCCGCGCCGCCGGTCGTCCTTACTGCTGGGCCTTCTGCAACGATTGCGGGGCGCCGAACAGGGCGGCCACCAGCGGGTCGCGCGTCACGGGGCCGCGGTTCACGCGGATCGCGTAATGCGTATCGTCCGCCAGGATATGGAAGTGGCGGCCGCTGCCGGCCATGCTCTGCTCGCGCAGGCTCGGGCGTTCCTTGCGCGGCGGCGAGCCTTCGCGTTTCGGCTGGGCGATCGCGGCCAGGAAGGCTTGCACGCGCTCGGCATCCGGGGTCAGCCGGTAGACGGCCTTGCCCAGGTAGGTGGCGGTGCCCTCGATGTAACGGGCCAGTTCGATCACGCCCGCTTCGCGCAGGTCGCGGATGTACTTGCGGGCGCCGGACGGGGAAAACTTGAGGAACCAGGCGATTTCGTCGGCCAGCATTTCATGTTGCTGCAGCTCGCCGATCAGTTTCTGCATGTTTTCGATACGGCGCAGCGTGGCCGAGGTGGACCGTACGCGCTCGATCGGCGCCAGCGACAATGCCTTGCGCTCGGTCCCCGGACCCGGGCGCTCCACCAGCGCCAGGCGCGGCTTCGCGGCGGGCTGGGAGGCCATCACATCGCTGTTCGACAGGTCGTGAGAATCTCTGATTGCGTGCATTTGAACACTCCTTATAACGGTAGCCGGTTAGCGCGGTGCGGGGTCACTGCGCATTCATTCCTTCATTGGGCTCCAGATTGCCGTTATGCGTTGTACAAGTCTGTGCGGCAACGAACATAAAATGGTTCAAAAGTTAAAGCCACTTCGGCGCACTGCTGGCGCCATCGCGATGTCTTCGCGCCGTAATTGCATGGAATTCGCGATGTATTCAAACCGCCACGTTCGGCCCTGAATGTGCGCTCGCGAACAGAACGCCTGGTTCTTGTTGTTTAAAGTGCATCCCGGACCAACCTTAAAGAGAGGACACACCATGAAATACTCCATCCTGCTGGCGGCCATCACCGCCCTGAGCCTGTCGGCCTGCAACAAGTCGGAAAACAACGTGCCGGCCACCGACACCACGGCACCGGCAACGGCGCCAGCCGCAACCGAGCCGGCAGCCCCGGCCGCCGCACCGGCCGACACCATGACGCCGCCACCGGCCGATACCACCACCCCGCCAGCCGACACCACGGCTCCGGCAGGCACCGGCACCACGCCGGCCGGCACCACGCCGCCAGCTGGCGGCACCACGACCCAGTAAGCGCCTTCGCGGTAGCGGGCTTCCTCAGGGAAGCCTGGTTTTGCGAAGGCATTCCTTCGCAGCAGGACAGCAACAAGGCGTGATCCAGCAAAGGGCTTTGCCCCAGCCGGAGGTGTCAAGCGGGGTTCAGGCTGGGGTGCGATTGCTCACGACATGGGTTACTCACGACATGGGTTACTCACGACAATGAGTTACTCACGACATGAGTTGCTCACGACAACGAGATCGCAGACGACATGCCCATGAAACGCGCCGAGATGGCGCGTTTTTTTCGGCTTCCCTCCCGTTGGACGGAAGGACAATGTTTCAGTTCCCGTTGTAATATCGCCACACATTTGATATAACGCAAGCTTATTGTGCGGTACCGCACCGAAGGTGGGGTTGCCAGCACCATAAACTTGACGCAACAGCAATGCAAAAGCTGCAATTGAAAGCAGAGCTGGCCAAGAACAGCCACAGCGACTTCTCTCAATATTGCTGTTGATAAAAATTTCTTCCAACGCATCAGGAGTTATCAGTGAATAAATCCAACAAGATCGCAATCGCCGCAGCCCTGCTGTGCGCTTCCTTCGCCGCCTCGGCGCAGGATGCCGTCATCAATCCGAACTGGTACATCCAGCCCAGCGTCAACGCCATGAAACCAGATTCCGACTGGGCGACCGACAAGACCGGCTATGGTGGCGGCCTGAAGTTCGGTAAGCCGCTGTCGGAAAACTGGGATATCCAGTTGGGTTACACCTACGCCCGCTCCAGCGAGAACGGCGCGCGCTACCAGCAAGAAACGCTGGGTGTCGACTTCCTGTACCTGTTCTCGCGCAAGACCTTCCGCCCGTTCGTGCTGGTCGGCCTCGGTGCCCAGCGCGACAAGGAAAACCCGTTCCGCAGCCTCGCCGAACCGCACCGTACCTCACCGTACGTGTCGGCCGGCCTGGGCTTCCAGTCCGTCATCAACGACCGCTGGTCGTTCCAGGCGGATGTGCGCAGCGTGTACGGCTTCATCGGCAGCGACGACTTCCGTCACGACCGCTCGAACAACGTCTACGCCACGGTGGGCTTCAACTACGCGCTGGGCCCGTCGCCGCAGCCATCGGCACCGCCGGCACCGCCGCCAGTAGCCGCGGCTGAACCGGCACCGGTCGCTCCTCCGCCGCCGCCGCCGCCACCAGCACGCTTCGAGAAGGTCACGATGTCGGCCACCGAACTGTTCGAGTTCGACAGCGCCAAGCTGCGCGGCGACCAGCCGAAGCTCGATGACATCGCGCGCGTGCTGACCGAGAACCCGAGCCTGACGGGCATTACGATCTCCGGCCACACCGACCGTATCGGTTCCGAGAAGTACAACCAGACGCTGTCGGAAAAACGCGCCGCCGCCGCCAAGGAATACCTGGTCGGCAAGGGCATCGCCGCCGACCGCCTGACCACCGAAGGCAAGGGCGAATCCCAGCCGATCGTCCAGTGCAACGACAAGAAGCGCTCGGACCTGATCAAGTGCCTGGAACCGAACCGCCGCGTCGAAGTCGAGCAGATCACGATCGAACGTCGCGTGAACTGATCGGCGTAATGGAACGACCTGCCGTCTGGCGGGTTGCCGCAGCGATGACTGGCCAGGCCAGCTCACCGCTGCGGTCCACGACGATCGCTGTACAAAAAAGGGGCTTCGGCCCCTTTTTGTTTAAACGGAGCAGATAATGAACTGGAGAAAGTTCCCCCATATCGCCAAGAAGGTCCCCAACCTGCTGTATTGCGCGCTGATGGAATGGTTCGACCACCGCGGCAGCAGCAAGGGTGCGGCGCTGGCGTTCTATACGCTGTTCTCGCTCGCTCCGATCCTGGTGCTCGTGATCGCGATCGCCGGCATTTTCTATGGCAAGGAAGCCGCCCAGGGCGAGCTGTTCGCGCAACTGCGCGGCATGGTCGGCGCACAGGGCGCGGAAGCGATCCAGCTGATCCTGGCCGGCGCGCACAACGAGGAAGAAGGCAAGATCGCCACGCTGATCGCCGGCGCCCTGCTGCTGTTCGGCGCCACCAGCGTGTTCGCCGAGCTGAAGGCAAGCCTGGACGAAGTCTGGCAACTGCCGCCGGTGACCGACAATACCGTGTGGGACACGATCCGCACGCGGCTGCTGTCGTTCGGGCTGGTGCTGGCTTTGGGTTTCCTGCTGCTGACGTCGCTCGTGGTCAGCGCCGCGCTGGAAATCTTCCAGCGTTTCTGGAACCGCTACTGGCCGGACGCGACGGTGCTGATCACCGTGCTGAACCACACCATCAGCTTCCTCGTGATCGCCACCATGTTCGGCGTGATCTACAAGCTGCTGCCGCGCATCCAGCTGGCCTGGCAAGACGTGATCATCGGCGCGATCGGCACCGCCATCATGTTCATGATCGGCAAGTTCGGCATCGGCGCCTATATCGGCAACAGCGGCGTGGCCAGCAGCTTCGGTGCCGCCGGCTCCACGATCGCGCTGCTGCTGTGGGTGTATTACTCGGCGCAGATCTTCTTCCTCGGTGCCGAGTTCGCCCGCCAGTACGCGCTGCAGATCGGCAGCCTGAAGCATCATCCGCGCGATGAAAACGGCCAGTTGAAGGTGAAGGCGAAGTAAAACGCACCGGCAAGAGCGGTGGCAAAGCGCATGCATTCACCCCAACAGCGAAGGGCTGGGGTCAGGGAGGAGTGCTCGCCGGTAGGCGAGCACTGCTACGCCGGCAAGGAGCGATGCTCCTCGAAACCCCGGCTACGCCCCGCCGGGTCTCGTATCTTGAGCGTACCGACAATTCAGTGGATACTTCCGCTGCAGTTCCGGCCAGGCAAGGTCACACCGCTCGGGATTAAGGCTTCGAGCCTGTGGGTCAGATAGGTGGCCTTGCCTGTTTTTTCATTGAAGTCCGTACGGTATCTTGGGACGGCGTTCTTACGCTAAGCCCGCATACGAGAGAGGAAATGATGGAAATGGCAGTAACCCCGGTAGTTGGCGTTGATGTGAGTAAGAAGAAGCTCGATATTGTTCTGCTGGTCAGTGGCAAAGCGAAATCGAAGACGCTCAGCAATACGCCGGAGGGTTACCAGAAACTGGTTCAATGGTTGGTCAAGCAGAAGGTCTCTCCAGACAGCGCTCACGTGTGTCTGGAAGCGACCGGTGTCTATAGCGAGCCGCTTGCTCTGTGGTTGCACGATGCGGGCATCATGGTGAGCGTCATCAATCCAGGCTGCATCAAAGGTTTTGGGCAGTCCGAAAACATCCGCAACAAAAACGATCAAATTGACGCCGGGCTGATCGCCCGATTCTGTGCTGCGAAGAGGCCACCAGTTTGGGTGCCACCTCCAAAGGAACAGCGTGAACTCAAGGGTTTGAGCGATCGGCTGCTTGCGCTCAAGGACATCAGGCAACAGGAAAAGAACCGGATGGAAGCTCATGATTTTGCCGGTCAGGCCGACTTGGTGAAAAACGTCGATGAGCACGTAAAATGGCTCGATCAAAAGATCACCGAGCTGGAAAAGGAGATCGACGATCACATCGACAGGCATCCTGGCCTGAAACATGACGCCGATCTGATCCGCAATATTCCGGGCATTGGCAGCACTACGATAGCTAAGGTCCTGGGCCACATTGGTGACATTAGGCGCTTCGGATCGGCCAAGGCACTTACGGCATTTATTGAAGTCAGTCCAAAGCAAAAAAGCTCTGGAACATCAGTGCGCGGTCGGACAAGCATGAGCAAGATCGGCAACAATGATCTGCGTAGTGCACTGTACATGCCTGGCATGGTCGCCAAGCGGTACAACACCTTGCTGAAGACCTTTGCCGAGCGCCTGAGCGCCAATGGCATGGCTCCCAAGGCCGTCACCGGCGCCGTCATGCGCAAGCTGGTTCATCTGATTTACGGCGTGGTTTGCTCTGGCAAGCCATTCGACCCGAATTTTTTGAATTCGGGCCTTGCAAAACAAGACGGTATCTGACCCCGGAATCTGCACTTGGGTGGGCTTATCTGAGCGGATCTCTCGAGTGTTGCCAGGGAATCCGAAAGAATCGGAGCCTGTCACGGGTTTTACGTTGGCGCCGGCCGGGCCGCGAGGGACTGGCTACCGGCAGGCGAGCAAGCCGTGAGCGCCCTACTCGCCCAGCAGTTCGGCGACGATCTCCATCCCTTCCACCCGCTCGGCGACGACCTTGACGATCACGATCACGGGCACGCCCAGCAGCAGCCCCCACACGCCCCACAGCCAGCCCCAGAACAGCAGGCTGACGAAGACGGCGGCGGCGTTCATGCGGGCGATGCGGCCCGTCATCCAGGTGGTGACGAAGGTGCCGACCAGCGTGGCGATGCCGAGCGACGCGCCGGTCACGAGCAGCACCATCTGCAGCGATTCGAATTGCAGGAAGGCGACCAGGCCGGTGGCGCTGGTGATCAGCAGCGGCCCGAAGTACGGCATGATGTGCAGCAGCCCGGCCACGATGGCCCAGGCGCCGGCGTTCTCCAGGCCGATGGCGCGCAGCGCGATCCACATCAGCAGCGCCAGCAGCACATTGGTCACCAGCAGCATGAACATGTAGGCCTGGATCGACGTGTTGATGTCTTCCAGGATGTGCACGGTGATCTTCTTCTTCGTCAGCGAAGGCCCGGTCAGCTTGACGAGCTTGCGCTTGAACGTATCACCCGACAGCAGCAGGAAGAACACCAGGAAGATCACCATCGTTGCCTGCGAGAGGAAACCGACCAGCCCGCGCGCGCTGACCCAAACCCAGTCCATGACGCGGATCCCGCCGGTATTGGCGGTGGCGGCTGTCGCGGTGGCCTCCTGCTGCCGCTTGGCGGCGCGGCGCGCGCTGCTGCCCGCGGTGACCTGCTCGATTTCGTTGGCCACGGCCTGGATGCGCGAGATGGTGCTGGTGCTGGACCCCGTGGTGGAGGCGAGCAGGCGGGAAAGCTTATGGGTAATGGTCGGCAATTCCTCGACGATGTTCTGGAATTCGCCATGCACCTTGTCGATGACGACGACGGAGCCGCCGAAGATCGCGCCGGTCACCAGCGTGGCGCCGATGATGCGCTTGACGTGCAGGCGTTCGAGCCAGTTGACGAGGGGATTGAGGGTGTATGCGATGAAGATCCCCAGTAACAGGGGAACCAGGAAGTTCCTGCCCCACTGCAGCGCATACAGGAAGGCGACGGTGGCGATGATGCCCAGCGCCAGCCCCTTGGCATGCACATGCAGGGGTAACTGCAGCTTGGACGCGTGCTCGCCGCCTTCCGATGCTTGCTCGGCCGGTGCGGCCGGCTCCTGGGAAACGATGTGCGGACGGTCCATCCAATGCATCGCGACCGGTGCCGCCCGCGCGCCTCGATGGGGCTCGCTGGACGGTCCGGCCGCGTCCCGATTACTTGACGCGGATGTCGTTCTTCACCGACTGCACACCCTTCACGCCGCGGGCGATCTCGCCGGCCTTGGTGATGTCACCCGGCTGGGCCACGAAGCCGGACAGCTGCACGGTGCCCTTGAACGTTTCCACGTTGATCTCGGTGGCTTTCAGGGTCGGCTCGTTGAAGATCGACGACTTCACCTTGGTGGTGATGACGGCGTCGTCGATGTATTCGCCGGTGCCTTCCTTGGTGGCCGAGCCGGCGCAGCCGACAACGGTGAACACGGTGGCGGCGGTGAAGACGGCAGTGGCGATTTTTTGAGCGACGAATTTTTTAGCGATCATGGTAGTACTCCTTCTTCGTGTTGTAAAAATGCCCGGAAACGAGCTTCTGACCAGCGGCCGACCTCAATAGCCGAACTGGGATTTCGCAGCCGCGACACACTGGTCTTTGGCCGTGCCGGACAAGGCGTCGCATTTTTCCGCGGCCACCTTGTACTCGGCGATTCTCTTGTCCTCGCGCGCATCGCTGCGCGCCTCGATGACTTTCTTGTCCGCCCGCGCATCGGCCAGCGCCGCCGTGCGGCTGGCCTTGGCCCGTTCCACGCAGACATCGCGTTCGTTGCCCGCCAGCGCGGCGCAGCGGGTGCGGTCCAGCGCGAAGTCGGCATTGGCGATGTCGATGCGCGCCTTGGTATAGGCCCGCAGCGTGTTGCGGAACTGCGCCGTGGCATCGGCTTCGGCGCGTACCCGCGCGGCCTTGGCCTCGGCAATGCAGACATCCTTTGGATTGCCTGCCAGGCTGTTGCAGCGCTCGCGCACCGCCTTGTATTCCGCGGCCGCGGCCGACCTGGCCTGCTCGAACAGCGCTTTCGCTTCCGGCGTGGCGGCACTGGCCGCAGTAGCGCATGCAAACAATACGATGCTGGCCGCGTGCGTCAACAGCGCACGCATCGCGCTTCGTCCTGCCATGTTTGCCACGCCATTTGCAGCACCCTCTGCCGGGCGCTCAGTCGGGCACTTCAATGCGCGCTCTGTTACGACAGGTGCCGCCTTCATGCCGATCGCTCCATGCCTGTTCTCCATGACGACAGTGTCCGCTAACCGGGCCGGCCTTTCTGTACGCTGGCGTACATTCAGTGCAAGTTTTACAACAACTTGAGTGCCCTGCCCTGCCGGCCGCGGCTCGGCAGGACAGGGTGCGGCATCGCACAGACCCCGGCCGCATCGCGGGACTAATCTGGCGCCACATCATCAAGGAGGATCGAAATGAAACCAACTCACGCCTTGAGCGCAGCGATGGTCGCGGTCACTCTGCTGACCGCGGGTTGCGCCAGTAATCAACCGACCAGCACCAACTACTCGACCCAGGCCGACGCATCCACCTACGGCACGATCGAGAATATCCAGGTCGTACGCGTGGATCCCGCCACCAGTGGTGCAGGGGCGGTCGCGGGCGGCCTGGTCGGGGCCCTCGTGGGCAACCAGATCGGATCGGGCGGCGGCCGCACCGCGGCCACGGCGGCCGGCGCGATCGGCGGGGCCGTCGTGGGCAACCAGATCGAATCGAACCGCAATGCCCCGCACGACATGTACCAGATCAGCATCCGCCTGGATAACGGCGACTACCGCACCGTGAACCAGGACAACGCCTACGACCTGCGCGTGGGCAGCCGCGTGCGGATGGTCGACGGCCGCGTCTACCGCTATTGACCACGGCAAGGCGGCACGCTGCCGACACCGCTGCGGACCAACGGAAGCGCGCCGTGATCGGCAGGCGCGCGTCCCCATCGCGCGTCCCGCGTGGCGCGTTGCGACAGAGTCCCAGGAATCACACCAACACATAAAGGAGCAACCATGGGCACCATTCTCTTGATCATTCTGGTACTCGTTCTGATCGGCGCACTGCCGACCTGGCCGCACAGCAGGAACTGGGGCTACGCGCCCAGCGGCATCGCCGGCCTGATCGTCGTCGTGCTGCTGATCATGCTGCTGACAGGCAGGCTGTAACGGAAAACACGGGGCGCTGCGGCGCCCCGCTCACTTGATGGGGGTACATCATGAAACGGATCATCATCGGTGCCGCGCTCGCCGCCGGCCTTGCCGGATTGGGCAGCACGGCATGGGCGCAAAGCACATCGCCGGCCATGGCGCAGCACCAGGAACGGGAACTCGCCCGCGGCGAGCCGGCGCGCTGGATGAAGGCCGACGGCTCGGTGCAGGCGCAGATCGCCACCAAGCGCAAGGAAATCGGCGCGGCGCTCAATGAGGCGATGAACGACTGCAAGAAAGCCGGCCGCGCCGAACGCCAGGCCTGCATGCGGGAGGCCCGCGCAACCTACCAGCGCGACATGGCCAATGTGAAGGAACTGGTGGCGCAGTCGAACCAGATGGGCGGCGTGTACGACACCGCCGGGCCGTCGGAATAAGGTTGAGGACTGCGGGGCGCGGACTGCGGGTTGCGGACTGGGCTGCTGACTGCGGATGCGGTTTGCTGGCGGCAGGCTGCTGGTTACGGAACGTCGATTGCGGACCGTGGACCGGGGCTGCCGCTCAGCGCGCCGCTTCCTCGGGACCGAGCGGCAGCTGCTGCGCGCCCGCGGCCGGCGAATCCGGCAGCGGCGGCAGCTCGTGCACCACCAGCGGCGTATCTTCCGAGACGAAGGCCAGCCAGCCCGCCGCCCCGATGGCACGCTGTGCATCCGCATAGCCCTGGCTCCAGCGCCACTCCACGGACCCTCGCGAGAAATTGATGTCCTTCAGCGGCATGTGCCAGTCGTGGCCGGCGTAGGGAATACGCACCACGTGCAGCGTCGTGTCGCAGCCCAGATTGGCGAGGTCGCGCGCGTGCTGCGCAGTGCGCTGCGCCGGCGGCATCGAAGCGTACAGCTCGCGCAGCTTTTGCTGCAGGCGGCGCACCTTGACATAGTCGTCGAGATGGCGCTGCGAGCGGGAGGCGAAGGTCACGTCCTTCTGCCGCGTCTGTACTTCCTCGAACGTGTCGGGCTCCGGCCCTTGCGCGCTCCACAGGTCGACCATGAAGCACAGCGTATCGACCGGCCGGTGCGTGTCGTCCAGCACGGTCTGCAGCGGCGTGTTCGAATACAGGCCGCCATCCCAGTACAGCTCGCCATCGATGCGCACCGCCGCGAAACCGGGCGGCAGCGCCCCGCTGGCGCGGATGTGGTCGGCGGTGATGCGCCCGGGATCGAGGCTGTCGAAGCTGACCAGGCCGCCAGTCGATACGCGCAGCGCATTGACGGTGAGGCGCATGCCCTCCGGGCTGTTCAGCACATCGAAATCGACCAGTTCGTTCAGCGTGGCCGCCAGCTCCTCGGTGTCATAGAAACTGGCCTGCTCGGCGGGCACCTGCAAGCCGAGGCCGAATGGACTGAACGGCCGCGGCCGGAAGAAGCCGCGGATGCCGGACACCATCGCGTGCAGCGTCGACAGCCGGATATTCTGGCGCCGCTGCGCCTCGGTCATCCACTGGGGATTGTAGGGATCGCGCTGGGACATGCGGTCCCAGAATTCCCGGATGCGCTGCAGCCTGTCTTCCTGCCGGTTGCCGGCCAGGAGCGCGGCATTGATCGCGCCGATCGAGGTGCCCACGACCCAGTCCGGCGCCAGCCCGTGTTCGTGCAGCGCCTGGTACACCCCGGCCTGGTAGGCGCCCAGGGCGCCGCCACCCTGCAGCACGAGCACGACGCGCATGCCGTTCGGGTTCAGTGGATGGGAATCCGCATCGCTCAAGGCACACCTCCTCGTTGAAAGAAAAGCACTGGCAGGGATTGTAGCGCGCCACCGTCACGCGCGCCGGGCCTGGGGCTGAAATGGCTATGGCCGTGTCAGGGTGGCATTGCAGGGAATTCGCGGTGCACCGCACCGCGCCTGCAATGCGGTGATCCCTTGCAAGGGATCACTCCTTCCATTGCATCTAATTCGCGGTGCACCGCACCGCGCCTGCAATGCGGTGATCCCTTGCAAGGGGTCACTCCTTCCATTGCATCTAATTCGCGGTGCACCGCACCGCGCCTGCAATGCGGTGATCCCTTGCAAGGGATCACTCCTTCCATTGCATCTAATTCGCGGTGCACCGCACCGCGCCTGCAATGCGGTGATCCCTTGCAAGGGATCACTCCTTCCATTGCATCTAATTCGCGGTGCACCGCACCGCATTGCAGGCACCATGACACGAGCTCTGCCGTACGGTGAAAAAAAACGCCGCGGAAGTCCGCGGCGTTCGGGGCGACGCATGCGTGCCTTACAGCGAGCCGCTCTGCTTGCGCTTGTAGAGCCACGCGCCGACCGCGGCCAGCACGGCACCGACGCCGATCGCCGGCTTCACAAGACGCTTGCGCGAGATGAACGAGCCCACCGACATGGCGATCGGCATGATCGTCTTGTAGTTGGCGAGCAGTCCACCGGCGCCCGCCGCGGCCGCGGTACCGCCGATCACGCCGGCGAGCCGCGTTTGCACCGTGCCGACCGCCAGGTCGACGGCGCCATGCAGCAGCACCTCGGGGTGCAGTGCCTGGGCCATGTGGTGCTTGCCGGCCAGTACGCCGATGCGGTACAGCTCACCTTCCTTGATCAGCCGGGCCTTGGTGGCATCGAGCGCGGCCTTGCGTTGTTCGTTGTCGCTCATCGCTTTCCTTTCACAACAGCATGTCGCGGTCGGCCTTCAGTTCCGCCATCGTCGCCGGCAGCGCCAGCGAGCCGTTGCGGACCTTGGCCATCGCCGCCTTCACGAGAAGGTAGGCAATCACCACGAAGACCACGGCAAGGATCAGCAGGATCTTCCAGCCCAGCGCATCCCACAGCAGGAAGACCAGTGTCGCGGTGCCGAAAGCGATCGCAAACCAGGCCGCCAGGATCGACAGCGCGAACAGCACCGCCAGCCGGATGAGATGATCGCGGACTTCCGACAGTTCCGCCAGTGCCAGTTCGAGGCGGGACAGGACAAGACGCAAGGCGTTCTTGACCAATCCCGACAACGAACCGATCAGGCCGGGAGCGCGCGGTTCGGTATGCTCGGAGTGCTCCATGGCGTCTCCCAGTTCCGGGGGTTTATTTACGACCCAGGATCACACCGACCAGCAGGCCGACGCCGGCCGCCACGGCGATCGAACGCCATGGGTTTTCCTTCACATACACATCGGTGCTGGCGGCGACCTGCTTGCCGGTTTCAACCGCCTTCACCTGTGCATCCTGGGCCTTGGCCAGCGCCGAATCCAGCGCGCGCATGCCGCGGCCGCGCAGTTCTTCCGCCTTTTCGCCAGTCAGTGCGGTGGCGGCAGTGAACAGGGCTTGCGCGTCTTTGACCAGGGTTTTCACGTCGTTGTTGACGGTACTGATGTTATTTTCCAGCATGATTAAAGCTCCTTTTCACAGTGTTGAGTATCAACTTTACAACGGCATGCTCATTCGAGCAAATCGCGCGACATGCTCACTCGAGCAGATCCCGCATGTCATCCGCGTGCTCTTCTTCCTCGGCCATGATCTTGACCAGCAGCTGCGTGGTGACGGGATCGGTGTCGCCGATCTTTTCGATCATCTGCCGGTAGGCTTCGATGGCCACGCGCTCGGCGATCAGGTTGGCGCGGACCATCGATTGCACCTCGAGCGAATCGTCATATTCGGCATGGCTGCGTTCGTGCAGCGTGGCCGGGTTGTAGTCGGGCGCGCCGTTCAGCTGCACGATGCGCTCGGCCAGCCAGTCGGCATGCTTTTCTTCTTCGCCGGCGTGTTCGAGGAACTCGGCCTTGACCGCCGAATTGTTCTTGCCGCTGACGGTGTAGTAATGCCGCTTGTAGCGGTTGATGCAGACGAGCTCGGTTGCGAGCGCGTCGTTCAGCATCTTCAGCACGGCTTCGCGGTCGCCCTTGTAGCCTGCCGTGACCGCGCCGTCCGACAGGTTCTGTGCGGCGGCGCGGATGGCCGCGGTATCGATACCGCTGGCCTGGGTGGGGGTCGTTTCGGACATGGTGTTCCTTTCGGTGTAATCAGCGACGTGCCTGGATCGGCTTGCCCGGTTCGGACAGCACGATCTCGACACGGCGGTTCAGCTGGCGGTCGCCCGCCGTTTCATTGCCGGCCACCGGGTAGGCTTCGCCATAGCCGCGCACTTCCACGCGCGAACGGTCGATGCCCGCTTGCGACAGCGCGCTGCGCACCGCTTCGGCGCGGCGCTGCGACAGTTCCAGGTTGTGGGCGGTGGAGCCGGTGCTGTCCGTGAAACCTTCGATCAGCACGGTACGGTCGGTGTTCTCGCGCAGCACCGTGGCGAGCTTCTGCACGGTGGCCTGGCCGCCGGACGTGAGCACGGCCTGGTCGACATTGAACAGCACGTCGCCCAGCGTGATGATGGTGCCGCGCTCGGTTTGCTTGGCTTGCAGTTCGGCCAGTTGCGCCGCCAGGGCCTGGTTCTGTGCCTGGGCACTCTGGGTGGCGGCGTTGGCCTGCTCGGCGCGGGCACGCGCCGCTTCCGCTTCGGCCTGTGCCTGTTCGGCCGAGCGCTTGGCCGCTTCGGCCTCGGCGGTGCGGGCCTGCAGGCGCACCTGCTCGCGCTCCTGGGCCGACTGCTTCAGGTCCACTTCGGCCTTGCGGGCGCGCGCCACTTCCTGCGCGGTGGCGATCTTCTGCTTGGCCACATAGGCCAGCTGGTCGACCTTCTCGATGCTTTCGCGCTCGGAAGCGGCATTGTTGGCGGCAGTCAGCGCCGCGGTGGCGTCGTTGAACTCGCGCACCGCGTATTGCGACACCGCGCTGTTGCTTTGCGCCGCCACGTAATCGCTGCGGGCCTGGTCCAGCGTGCTGGTGGTCAGCGGCGTGGAGCTGCAGGCGGACAGGGCGATGGCCAGCGACACCAGCAGGGGCGTCAGCTTGCGCGTCATTGGGCTTGTGCTCATGGTGCTCCTCCTTTACTGGTTGGCGCTGTTGGCGCGGTCGAGTTCTTCGCGCAGCACGCGAACGTTGTCCTGCACCGCGTTGGCGGCATCGGTGGCCTTGGCGGACGTGGCCTTGCTCTGGGCCAGCTTGGCATCCGCCTCGGCTTGCTGGGCCAGGTCGCGCGCCAGCTTGTAGTCCTTGTCGGCCAGCGCGCGGCTGGCCTGCTGCACCTTCTCGCGGGCAGCCAGCAGCTCGGCAGGCGCCAGTTCGGCGGCACCCGCCTGGGCGGCATTTTCAACGGCGGCGCGCGACACGGCAACGTCGGCGGTGGCCGGGGCTTTTTCGGTGGCGCATGCCGACAGCAGGGCCGCGACGGCGCACAGCATCGGCAGGGTATAACGAGGGCTCATTCTTTTTCTCCTCAATGGGTGAATCCGACTGGGTTTGCGGAACGTAGTGAAGTTATAGCCGAATGGACAACATGGCTTCGGTACGGTGCCGCACATAAGCCGATATCGTTGCGGCAACGGGGACATGGCAGCGGTGCCAGGGTGCGCTGGCGCACGCTGGCGTGGCGAAACGGCCCGCTCCTCCGTGGCCGGGCTGGCTGGGCAGCTGGCTTGCAACGTTAAACCCTGGAACACAAACGTAACAAAGCGTTACTGCGTGCGTTCGCGAACAGTTCGGTTTATACCGTTTTCATAAGCTGGTTCCATCGGTGCCGCCATGGCACCCGTTTCCAAAAGAGGAGCGAGCCATGAACAACCTGACTTCCCCGACTACTGTGCTGTCCGGCCTGGTGCTGGCGATGCTGGTGGCGTGCGCGTCCGTGGACGTGGCGCCGCCGGCCAGCGTGGAGATGAGCGACAGCACGCTGACCACCAACGTGCGCTCCAGCCTGGCCAACCAGCCCGGCCTGAATCCCGCCGACATCATGGTGGAAGCGTACGACGGTGAAGTGCGCCTGTCCGGCTTTGCCGCCAGCCCCGAAGAGGCGGAGAAGGCGGTGGCGGCGGCGCGCAGCATCACCGGCGTGAAGGTCGTCAGGAACGACATGAAGGTGAAGTAACGGCCACGCCGGCATGACCGGCCGCTCCGGCAAACCCGCTGGGCAACTTATGAAGGAGTGCATCATGAACATCAAGCAAATCGCAATGCGCGCCACCCTCGTGGCGTCTGTGCTGGGCCTGTCGGCCTGCGCCAACATGTCCGCCCAGGACCGCAATACCGCCATCGGCGCCGGTGTCGGGGCAGTGGCAGGTTCCGCCCTGTCCGGCGGTTCCGCGCTGGGCACCGTGGGCGGCGCCGCTGTCGGCGGCGTGATCGGCAACCAGGTCAGCAAGCCGACCCGCTGAGCCCGCTGAACCCCTGACAACAACGGAGCCGCGTGCTCCGTTTTTTGTGGGCGCTGTGCGCGCTAATTGGGGGAACTTCCTGCCGGAACCACGGTCTGACTTCCTGTTGAGATACTTCATGTATATCAGGAGGCGACATGGGCACGGCGGAGGTTCGAGTACTGAGCGAAGCGTTGATGCAGCAACCGCTTTCAGAAGATCGGGTCGCGTTGCTGCAGGGCTTTCTTGCCAGCGTCGAGCAACCAGGCCAGTGCCTTCGCCTGATCGAGGAAGCCGCCGGAAAGCCGCCGTGTCCGCATTGCGGCCGCGAGAAGTTTCACCGTTGCGGACAGGCCAGTGGCTTGCAGCGCTACCGCTGCGTGGCTTGCCGGCGCAGCTTCAACGCCTTGACCGGCACACCGCTTGCCCGCCTGCGCCTGCGCGACAAGTGGCTGCAATATCTTCAGTGCGTGATCGAGTCGATCCCCGTGCGTCTGGCGGCTAGCCGCGTGGCGGTAGCCAGGTCGACCAGCTTTCGATGGCACCACCGTTTCATCGCCCATTCTCCGGGCGCCACGCCCGCAATTGTCCGGCATCGTCGAGGCGGATGAGACGTATCGTCTCGAATCACAAAAAGGCTCGCGGCATTTGAACCGCCCGCCCCGAAAGCGTGGCGGCAAGGCCAGCCGGCGCGGCACCAGCAGCGAGCTGGACTGCATCCTCGTTGCCCGTGACCGCAACCGGCAAACCTGCGACTTCGTCACGGGCCGCGGCCCGGTCAGCGCCGGCCAGCTGATGAAACACCTGAAGCCCGTGCTGGCGCCCGATGTGCTGCTCGTGAGCGATGCCGCCAAGGCGTACCGAGCATTCGCGACACAGGCCGGCATCACGCACGAAGCGATCAATGTGCGCGCCGGCATCCGCGCGCACGGCGCAATCCATATCCAGGGTGTCAATGCATGGCATAGCCGCTTCAAGACCTGGTTGCGCCGGTTCAATGGTGTTGCCAGCCGCTACCTGGCCAATTACACCGGCTGGCAGCGTCTGCTCGATGGCGCCGCGTTGACGACACCACGGCAATGGTTGCGCATTGCCGTGGTGCCAGCCGAGGATCGTCGGCTCTTTGTCGCGCTCGGCATGCAAGAAAGTTCCGTGACCAAGGGCAAGGCTACTTAACGCTAACAGCGCCTTTTTGTGGGCGCTGTGCATCGGAAAGTGTTCAGACTATTCCTACCCCCTCCCCATTGTCCGCCGATGGATAGCGCAAATCCATCCAATTCTCGCGGCACCAGAAATATCGCTCGAGTCCGCAACACCGCAGCGCCCGCCTGGCGGGTGGCTCGCATACTGTCAGTCTACAAATACAAGTCACTCTTCCTGGCCGCGGATTCGCGCAAGCGATCGGCGACGGCGCCCCGGGCAGGCGCGCGCCGCGCATCCTGACGCCCATTCTGGAGGACCGAGATGACCACCCATACCGATGACAGCACCGCGACCACGCCCGCCGGCGTAGCCCGCGAATCCGCGCCGAAGACCACCCGCCCCGAGGCACCGTCGCGGCGCGACGACGCGGAAAACGAATCCGTCGAAATACCGCTGAGCCGCACGTTCGACGCCTTTCCGGACCGCTTCGATGCGGGCGACTGGCCCTACCGGCCGACGCTGCGCGCCCTGCCCGACCAGCTGGTCAACATCGGCGCGGTGCCGGTAGTGCTGGACCAGGGACGCGAAGGCGCCTGCACCGGTTTCGCGCTGGCCGCCGTGATCAACTACCTGCAGGCGCAACGGGGCTGCGCCACGCGGGTCAGCCCGCGCATGCTGTACGAGATGGCGCGGCGCTACGATGAATGGCCCGGCGAGGAATACGAAGGCTCGTCCGCGCGGGGCGCCATGAAGGGCTGGCAGCGCCACGGCGTGTGCGACCGCGAGCGCTGGCCGGACGAGCTGCACGGGCCGGGCCACCTGTCCGACGAACTGGGCATCCTGTCCCGCAAGGTGCCGGGCGGCGCCTACTACCGGGTCGACTTCCGCCAGGTACGACACCTGCATGCCGCGCTGAACGAAGCGGGCATCGCCTTCGCCACGCTGATGGTGCACGAGGGCTGGGGCCTGGAAGGCGACGAACCCACCGTGGACGTGGACGTGGACGGCGCCACCGCCATGGCGCTGCCCGTCATCATGCGCAAGGGGCGCGCCGATGCCGGCCACGCGGTGGCCATCGTGGGCTATACCGCGCGCGGCTTCATCATCCAGAATTCGTGGGGCCGCGGCTGGGGCAATGGCGGCTACGCCCTGCTGCCCTACGAGGACTTCATGATGCATGCCACCGACGTGTGGGTGGCGCAGCTGGGCGTGCCGGTCACCGCGGACCTGTGGGAACGCGGCGCGGCCGACGTGCTCAGCGGCCGCCACCGCGCCGGCGAAGTGATCCCGCTCGGCGATATCCGGCCGTATGTCATCAACATCGGCAACAACGGCCTGCTGTCGAAAAGCGGCGACTACTGGACCTCGGAAGAAGACGTGGCCCGCCTGTTCACGGAAACGATTCCCCGGCAGACCGCGGGCTGGCGCAAGCGCCGCGTGATGCTGTTCCTGCACGGTGGCCTGAACGACGAGAAGGCCGTGGCCAAGCGCGTCGTGGCGTTCCGCGACGTGTGCCTGCAAAACGAGATCTACCCGCTGCACATCATGTGGGAAAGCGACTGGTTCCGCTCCACCGTCGGCATGCTCGAAGACCTGTTCACCAGCCAGGACCAGCGCGCCGGCTGGTCGTTCAAGGACTGGGTGCGCGAAGCGCGCGACCGCATGTTCGAGCTGACGCTGGCCAAGCCCGGCGGCGCCCTGTGGCAGGAGATGAAGGAAAACGCCCGCCTGGCATCGGAAGGCGCGCAAGGCGCGATGCGCATCGTTGCGAATGCGGTGCGCCAGGCCACCGCCGCGCTGCCGCCGGCCGGGCTGCAGGCATGGGAACTGCACGTGGTCGGGCATAGCGCCGGCTCGATCTTCGCCGCGTCGGCGGCGCCGCTCCTGATGGAAGCCGGGGTGCCATGGAAAACCACCCAGCTGCTGGCGCCGGCCATCACGGTGGCCGACTACCGCAGCCTCTTCGAGCCGGCCGTGGGCGAGCGCTGCCCGCTGCCGCAGCTGTACGTACTGAGCGATGTGGGCGAACTCGACGACGACGTGGGCCCGTATGGCAAGTCGCTGCTGTACCTGGTCAGCAACGCGTTCGAACCGTCGCGCGCGATACCGCTGCTGGGCATGCAGAAATTCCTCGATGCCGATGCGGCGCTGGCGCCGTTGCGGGCGCCCCGGCCGCACGGCGACGCTGGCGCCATGCTGCCAGGCGTGTTCGTGGCGGGGAACGTGTCACCGTCCGGCATGGGCACGCAGAGCAATACGCACGGCGGCTTCGACAACGATCCGGTGACGATGAACACGGTCATGGGCGTGATCCTGCAAGGCGTGCCGCCACGCCTGTTCACGGCGCGCGACCTGGAGTTCTAGGCGCCTGGCGTTCCAACGCTGGCGTTCTAGACGAATACCGTGCCCATGCCGATCGCGCCGTTTTCCTTCACCAGTTCATAGCAGCGGCAGGACACGGCTTCCAGCCCGGTGGAATCGAGGATCTCGATATTGCCGCGGCTGTAGGTGATCAGCTTCTGGTTCTGCAGCGCGCTGGCGGCCTTGGTGACGCCGACGCGCCGCACGCCGAGCGCATGGGCGAGGAACTCGTGCGTGAGGTGGAATTTCTCCGACTGCAGGCGGTCGCGCGTGATCAGCAGCGAGCGCGCCAGCCGTGCTTCCAGCACGTGGAAGCGGCTGCACACGGCGATCTGGATCGCCTGCGCCAGCAGCGTATCGGTATAGCGGTGCAGCAGGTGCTGCAGCGATTCCATACGGGCGAATTCGGCGCGGAAGTCCTCGGCGCGCATGCGCAGCACGGTACCGGCGCGCTGCACCACGGCGCGTACCTGCGCCTGCCGGTGGCCCAGCGCCACCGAGGCGCCGAGCATGCCCTCGCGGCCCACCGAGCCCACTTCGAGCGTCATGCGGCCTTCCGCGACGGCCAGCAGCGAGACCAGCGCATCGATGGGAAAGTAAATGGAGGAGATCGGGCGTCCCGGCTCGTACAGCACTTCGCCCACGTCGGCTTCCACCGTTTCGCACAGGGCCTCGATCTGCGCCAGGTCTTCTTCCGGCAGGCTCGCCAGCAGGCGATTGCTCACCGGTGGGGGCAGTGCGGGATTGCTGTGCGCGGTGTCAAAATTCAGGTTCATGTTGGTCTGATCGGTTGGCATGTGCACATCTTGTAACGAGGTTAACGATTCCTTACAGGGGTGTATGTACGGTGACGCACGGAACACCCGCCGGTGCGGCAGGACAATCGTTTCACCGTGCCAGCAATGGCCGCCACACACACAAAAAAGGACTCGACATGAATCACCCCAGCACCCCTCCCACCAAGCAGAACAAGCCTGCCTTCGCCATCATCGTGGCCATCGTGCTGATCCTGTTCGCCGGTGTCGGCATCGCCGCCCTGATGGGCTGGCTGCCGTCGAACAAGCACGCCGGCCGGCCCGGCGAACTGATGACGCCGCCTGCCGAACAGCTGGCCACGGCGCCAGTCGCGCCGGCCACGCCAGCCACCCAGTCGAGCCACTATGCGGCCGGTGCGGGCACCATCAACGGCGCCCCCGCGGGTGACGTGTCGACCTCCGGCAATTCGGCCAGCGGCAGCAGCGGCGGTTCGGTGCCGGCGCCGGTGGTGCCTGCGCAGGAAGAGCGCGTCGCGGCCCCGGTGCGCGACAAGGCGTTGCAGCGCGAACGTGAACGCGAGCGCGCCGAGGACAAGGCACAGGAACCGCAGCGCGCGGCAACGGCATGCCGGGAATGCGGCACGGTGGAATCGGTCAAGGACGGCAAGACCCGCGGCGAAGGCAGTGGCCTCGGTGCCGCCGGCGGCGCCGTGGTCGGCGGGCTGCTGGGCCGCCAGGTGGGCGATGGCCGTGGCCGCGACCTGGCCACGGTGGCCGGCGCCGTGGGTGGCGCCGTGATCGGCAACCAGGTCGAAGGCAACCTGAAAGGCAAGCGCAATTACGAAGTCGTGGTGCGCATGCAGGATGGCGAACTGCGCACCTTCTACACCGATTCGCCCGTGTGGCGTGGCGGCGACCAGGTCAAGGTGGTCGAGGGCCAGCTGCAGTCGCGCTGATCCGTTCCTGTCCTGTTGCAGCCCCGCCACCGCGCGGGGCTTTTTTTCGTTCTATCTGCCAGCGAACAGAGCCTCCTGATGAGTGAACCCGACAATAAGTCATGCGCCATGGGGCGCGCGGAGGACACATGAACAGGATGCTGTGGGGCTGGCTGATCGCCGCGGGCTTGCTGCTGGCGCGGATCGCGTACCTGGAACTGGATGCCGGGAGACAGGTGGTGGAAGGCGGCGCACCCGAAGTCCTGGCGCTGGTCCTGCTGACGGGCGGGCTGCTGGCCGGCCTGCTCGGCGTGACCGGCCTGCTTGGCCTGCTGGGCTGGGTGGCGCCGCCCGGCGCAATGAAAAAATGACAAAGTTTGTTCGGCACCGTACAGAAAGGCGCGGCAGCCGGTCGCATACTGAAATCCATGACGGCAACAGGCCGGACATATAACCCGAGACGAGAGGATACGATCATGCTTTATACCATTGCTGTAGTACTTATTATCCTTTGGCTGCTGGGCCTGGTGACCTCCTACACCATCGGCGGCTTCATCCATATCCTGCTGGTAGTCGCGGTCATCATGATCCTGCTGCGCCTGATCAGCGGACGAGGCCTGTAGCGTTGACGGGCACCGCGGCGGCGCTGCATTCGACTGCAGCGCCGCCTTGTTTTTATGGCCCGGCTCGATGGGGCTAGAATGCACTGACAAGGAGGACAGAACATCATGAACATTCCCTATGCAATGCGCAAGGCCGTGGCTGTCGCCGTGGCCGCCGCGATGACCGTTGGCGCCACGGGTTGCGCCAACATGGATTCGACGGATCGCGGCACCGCCACGGGTGCCGGCGTCGGTGCCGGGCTGGGTGCCATCCTGGGTGCCACCACCGGTGGCGGTGGCGGCGGCCGTGCCGCGGGCGGCGCCGTGCTGGGCGCGGCCGCTGGCGCGGTGGTCGGCAACATCTGGTCGAAACGGATGGAAAGCCAGAAGCAGGCGATGGAACAGGCGACCGCCGGCACCGGCGTGCAAGTCTCGCAGACCGCCGACAACCGCCTGCGCATGGAGATCCCGAGCGATATTTCGTTCGACACCAACCGTGCCGACATCAAGGACAACTTCCGCCCGATCCTGGACCGCTTCGCCACCACGCTGAAGGAAAACCCGGCGACCACGGTGACGATCATCGGCCATACCGACAGCACGGGTTCCGATTCGGTCAACCAGCCCCTGTCCGTCGAACGCGCCTCGCACACGCGCGACTACCTCGCCTCGCGCGGCGTATCGCCGACGCGCGTGGTGGTCGAAGGCCGCGGTGCGCGCGAACCGATCGCGTCGAACGACGACAACAGCGGCCGTGCCCGCAACCGCCGCGTGGAAATCTACGTGGCCGAACCTGCACCGCGTTCCTGACCCCGGAGGCCACGATGACATCGTCACGCCTGCTTGCCGTGGTGTTCGCCGCCGCCTGCGCGCAGGCGGCCCATGGCGCCGCGCTGAAACCGGGGCTGTGGGAAATGACCAGCAAGGTCGCCGCCGCCTCGCCCGAGACGATGCAGGCGCTGGCAATGGCGCAGCAGCAGATGGCCGGGCTGCCACCCGAGCAGCGCCGCGCCATCGACCAGATGCTGGCCCAGCACGGCGTGACGATGCAGCTGGCCGAGGGCGGTGGCGTCAAGGTAAACTTCTGCCTGTCGAAGGAACAGGCCGCCAATCCACGGCTGCCATCGGGCCAGCCTGGCCAGTGCAGCACCACGCAGACGCCCGTGCCCGGCGGCTTGAACATCGCGTTCAAGTGCAGCCGGCCGCCCTCGTCCGGCACCGGCCAGGTGATCTTCGAAGGCGACAGCGGCTATTCGATGCGCATGAACGTGGACAGCACCGTGCAGGGCCAGGCGCAGCAGATGACGGTGGAAAGCGCCGGGCGCTGGCTGTCCGCGGAGTGCGGAAGTACCCCGCCGGTGCAGTGAGATCGCGGCGGCGCACTGGCCGCCGTTGTCTGCCTCCTGTCAGCTCCAACTCACGCCTCTCCGCATGAGCACTGGTGTCTGACACTCTTTTCGGGCGCTTCATCCAGAAATGGTGTCAGACACTCATGGTGTCGGACACTGTTGCCGTTGAGTTGCGTCTCATACGGCAGATTGAAAGCGCATGCACTCACCCCAACAGCGAAGGGCTGGGGTCAGACCCGCCGGGTCTGACCCCTGAATTTGCACTTGGGGTGAGATCGGTGTCCGACACCAGTGTCCTCCCCATCCGTCAGAACGCGTGCCGCAACCCCACGTTGAAGGCGCTGCGCCCCTTGCCCTGTTCGCTGAAGTTGCCGACCCGGTAAGGCGCGTTGTTCTCATCCTTGATCTTCGCGTAGGCGGCATAGAACGCGGTGCGCTTCGACATCGAATACGTCATGCCGACAGCCACCTGGTTGGCATCCTGGTTGGCCAGCGTGCGGTCGTCCTTGCGGATGTACGACACCATGAACGTGGCGGGACCGGCCGAGTACGACACGCCGGCCAGCGCGTCGTTGCTGCGCGTGGACGGCGATGCCAGCACCAGCGCGCCATACGGGTTGTCCTGGTCCCACGGCGAGCTGCCGACACCCTTGTTGACGGCGTAGGCCGTGTAGAGCGTTGCCGCCTTCGAGATGTGCATGTTGGCCGCGATGATCGAATTGCGCGCCGACAGGTCCACCGGCGTCGTGGCGCCGGCGCCCTGCAGGAAGTTGTTCTTGCGCTGGTGCGCCGCGCGCAGCGTGAACAGGCCGCCTTCGTAGCCGATGGTGGCGCCATAAGCGCGGTTGCGCGAAGTGCTGAACGCAGATTCGCCGAAACTGTAGATCGCGCTGGCGGAGAAGCCGCGGAACTTGCTGGAACGGTATTTGATGGAATTGTCGGAACGCTTCGTGCCGTTGCCGATCAGGTTCGTCGCCGTGCCGGCGGTGCCGGTGCGGAACGGGTCGGCCACTTCGACCAGCGTTTCATAGCCGACGTCGTATTGCCGCCCCACTGTCAGCGCGCCCCAGCGGTTGGCCAGGCCCACGTAGGCCTGGCTGCCGAACAGGCGGCCGCCCTGGTCGGACTGGCCGGTATCGTTGCGCACGCCCGCTTCCAGCGTGAAGATGGCGCGCGTGTTGTTGCCGAGGTCTTCCTGGCCGGAGAAACCGAGCACCGAGCCAGTGGAGACACCCGGGGAGATCTTCGTGCTGGGGCAGTCGCCGTTCGGGCAATCGTGTTCGGACACGGCACCGGCATCGAGCACGCCATACACGCGGATCGAAGAGGATTCCTGCGCCAACGCCGCCATCGGGAACAGGCAGGCCAGCGCCATCAGCTTGGTATTCATGATTCGTCTCTAGGTCAAGTCCAACGACCGATTGGCTCGGCCCCGCCACCTTGCGTGCTTTGTACCTAAAGCTTGATGCAAGTTTATCGCCGACCTGCACCGCCTCTCTGTGCGGAGGTTCACAAACTAGGACTCGTAGTTCAACCATATACCCCTGCACGGTGAAAGTGAATCAAAAACTGCAGAGCACATGAAGTTGTTACAAGGAAATGACTCACCCGCGCCACGCCCGGGAAACCACGGCCGGGGCTTGGGTTCGCTAGCGTACAGACGAGATATGGCTGAGCGGTATACTGCGGACTTTCCTCACCAAGTGCCCCATGCTTGCCATCCTCGACAGCATCGATGAACACACCACGGGGGTGGCCGCACTGGTCGCGCTCGTTGCCGAGTTGCGCCCGCGCCGCCGCGGCAACTACATCCGTGCCGCCGCCAATGTCCGCACCCTGACGCAACTGCTCCGCGGTAACCCGGAACACGCCCGCCAGTTGCGCGCCTATGTGCTGCGCCTGTTGCAGGCGCGCCGCCACGCCAGCCTGTACACGGAAGTGGGCGTGCTGTCGAACGACGGCTTCTTCACCGAACTGAAGCGGCGTATCGCCTACCGCATGCTGCCGCCCGCGCTGGGCGACGAATACCTGGCGGATCTGCTCGACCAGGTGTTCTACAAGCAGAGCGACTGGCAATGGATCAGCGCGGTACCCTCGCTGGACTGGCTCGACCTGTTCGAGTTGGTGTTCCACCGGCGCGACCGCAAGGTGATGCTGCCGGGGATGCTGGAAGCGATCCGCACCCTGTCGTACCGCGTGGCGGCGGTGGGGCTGGAACCGAAGCTGACCAATTTCCACACGGAGATGGAAGAGTTCGAATCGCCGTTCCTGGTGCAGAACCGCGAAGTGCTGCACTACCTGGACGGCTACGCGCGCCTGATGGCGGGCGAGGACATCGAGCTCGACGATCCGAAGCACCTGCTGGTGATGCTGGACCAGTGCGACAGCGTGATCGCCCGCATCCGCCGCAAGGCCCTGGTGCAGGGCACCACCATCGCCCTCACCTACCTGCTGGTGACACTCACCCAGAGCATCGACCGGCTGCGCAAGCTGCTGTTCCTGGTCGACGTATCCGGAGAACTGCGTGCCGAGCCGTCCGTCAACCTGGTGACGGGCACGGTGGGCATCCAGCCGCAGCGCGTGCCCGTCACCCGGCAGGCCCAGCGCCGTGCCGCCACGCTGGCGCTGGCGCTGGAACTGATCGAGGCGCACAACAACAAGTACACGGTGCGCGACCTGTTCCGCGACAATATCCACCTGCTGGCCCGCAACGTGACGGAAAACGCCAGCCGCACGGGCGAGCACTACATCGCCGAGAACCGGCGCGCGCTGGGCGGCATGTTCCTGTCCGCGGCGGGCGCCGGCGTGATCGTCGGCTTCATGGCCCTGTTCAAGATCCTGCTGGGCACGCTGCGCGCGGCACCGCTGGTGGAAGCGTTCCTGTTCTCGATGAATTACTCGCTGGGCTTCGTGCTGATCCACCTGCTGCACTTCACGGTAGCGACCAAGCAGCCGGCGATGACGGCGTCGCACATCGCCGCCAGCCTGCAAAGCCGCGACGGCCGCCACATCGACCCTGACAGCCTGGCCGAGCTGATCACCAAGGTATTCCGCACCCAGGTCACGGCCGTGCTGGGCAACATCGCCACCTGTCTGCCGACCGCCTGGGTGATCGCCTGGGGCTGGCTGCAACTGAGCGGCGAGCACCTGGTCAGCCAGGGCAAGGCGATGCACCTGCTGCACGACATCGATCCCATCCATACGCCGGCCCTGTTCTATGCGGCGATCGCCGGCGTGTGCCTGTTCCTGGCGGGGCTGGTGTCCGGCTATTACGACAACCAGGCCCTGTACACCCGCTGGGGCCGCCGGATCGCCCAGTTGCGCGGTTTGAACGACATATTGGGCCCCGAGCGCACGATCCGGCTGGGCCGCTACCTGGAAAACAACCTGGGCAGCCTGATGGGCAATTTCTTCTTCGGCATCATGCTGGGCATGGCCAGCGCCCTGGGCCTGCTGCTGGGGCTGCCGATCGATATCCGCCACGTTACTTTCTCCTCGGCCAATTTCGCGACAGCCCTGGTCGCGCTGGATCACAATGTGAGCTGGCAACTGGTCGTGACATCCGTTACCGGTTTCCTGGCGATCGGGGCCGTGAACCTGCTGGTCAGTTTCGGTCTTGCGCTGTGGGTGGCGCTGCGCGCGCGCCGCATCCCCTTCGAGCACGGCTTCCTGCTGCTGCGGGCGCTGGGCAGCCGGCTGTGGAAGTCGCCGGTGGACTTTTTCTTTGGCACCAAGGAGTTGAAATGAAACACTGGAATCCGCGCCGCTCGCTGGCGGTGCTCCTGGCCGGATGGTGCCTGGCGGCCTGCGCGTCGCTGCCGGCCGTCGATCCCGACAAGACCAAGGAAGCCGCTTCGGCGGTACCGGTCGTCAAGTCCGCCAACGGCGAGCTGTCGCCGGCCCGCGCCAAGGCACTGCTGGCCAAGCGCTGGTCGAAGAACACGCTCGACCTGAAAGCCCAGGCCGCCCTCGAGGAAGCCGCCACCGGCGTGCCGCTGATCGCCGGCAACCAGGTGAAACTGCTGTTCGACGGCCCCGTGACGATGGCCGAGATGATGAAGGCCATCGAGGGGGCGAAGAACCACATCAACTTCGAGACCTACATCTTCGACCAGGACGAGATGGGCGACAAGTTCGCCGACCTGCTGATCGCCAAGCAGAAGTCGGGCGTGACGGTCAACATCATCTACGACAGCGTGGGCACGCTGATGGTGCCCCAGGCCTTCTTCGACCGCATGCGCGCCGCCGGTGTCCACCTGATCGCCTACAACCCCGTCAACCCGGCCAAGGTGCGCGGCAACGGCTGGAAGGTGAACAACCGCGACCACCGCAAGATGCTCATCGTGGATGGCAAGATCGGCTTTACGGGTGGCATCAACATCAGCGATACCTATTCGAAGAGCTCGCCGTTCCGCTCGAAGAGCCGGCCGCGCAACGCAAAGGATGTGGGCTGGCGCGATACGCACGTGCGCATCGAGGGCCCCGCCGTGCAGGCGATGCAGTGGTTGTTCATCCAGCACTGGACCGGGCAGGATGCGGACGACCTGCGCGAGGCCGACTACTTCCCCACCCCGGTGATCGCCGGGGACAAGCTGATGCGCGTGCTCGGCAGCGAGCCGGGCGGACAGTACGAGATCTACAAGGCGATGCTGCTGGCGATCCAGGAATCGAAGAAGTCGATTCACATCACCTGCGCCTATTTCGTGCCGGACGAGCAGACGGTGCAGGCGCTGGTCGATGCCGCGAAACGGGGCGTGAAAGTGCGCATCGTGCTGCCGAGCGTTTCCGACAGCGGCATGGTGTTCCACGCCGGCCGCGCGTTCTATGACCGGCTGCTGGCGGCGGGCGTGCAGATTTATGAACTGAAGCTGGCCGTGCTCCATGCCAAGACCATGGTGATCGACGGCGTGTGGTCCACCGTGGGCTCGGCCAATATCGACCGCCGCAGCTTCCAGCACAACGCCGAGGTGAACGTGATCGTGCTGGGCGACGCCTTCGGCAAGGAAATGGAAGCGGCCTTCCGCGACGACGTCAAGAATTCCACCGAGGTCACGCTGACCGCGTGGCGTGCCCGGCCCCTGCTCAACCGGATGAAGGAGTTCGCCTCGAAGGTGTGGGATTACTGGCTGTAGCCCTACTAGTGCATGCATCTACCCCAACGGCGAAGTGCTGGGGTCAGACCCGCCGGGTCTGACCCCGCAGTCTGCACTTGGGGTAGGCCTTTCTGAGCGGGATCGGACACCAGCCGGCAGCACATCCCCGCCCTCAGCCGCTGACAGTCTGCGGCGCCACGGTTTCATCGCTGGTGATCGCTTCCGGCATGTCCGGGGCGGTGCCCAGCGGTTGCCAGGTATTGCCGTCGCGGCGGAAGATCTCGATCGTGGCCACCTCGAACGCGGCCGTTTCATCCTTCCAGCCGTAGCGCTCGACCTGGATTTCATCGCCCTCGATGCGCAGCACGTTGAACGAGTTGGTTTCTCCCCTGCCCCGCGTGGACGTGGCCGTGCCGGCCTGCACCACCAGCGCGGAATAGCCGGCGATCTTGTAGCGCCGCGCGCTGTTGCCGGAATGGCTGGCGTGCAGGTGCCCGGCCAGCAGCAGGTCCACGCCGCATTTCGAGAACGCTTCCATCGCCATCGGCGCCCGGTCGACCAGGTCGTCCTCGTTGAACGATTCGGGCAGGTCGAACGGGTGGTGCGTGACGACGACGCGCGTCACGTTCGCAGCCACCTTCGCCATCCTTTCCTGCAGCCGTTCCACCTGCTCGCGGTTGATGCGGCCATCCTTGATCGTCAGCGAGCGCGCGGTGTTCAGGCCCATCACGGCGATCTCCTCGTCGACGTATTCGGGCGCGAGGTTCGGCGTGATGTAGCGGCGGTACTTCGTCAGCGGCGCCAGGAAGCGTGCCGCCACGTTGTACAGCGGGATGTCGTGGTTGCCGGGCACCACGATCTGCGGTTGCGGCAGCGTGTCGAGCCAGGCCCTGGCCTGCTTGAACTGTTCGCTGCGGGCGCGCTGCGTGAGGTCGCCCGAGACCACCACGACATGCGGCTGCACCGCCTCGACCGTGGCGCGCAGCGGCGCGAGCAGCCGCTCGTCGACGCGGCCAAAATGAATGTCGGACAGGTGCACGATGATTCGCATGCTTTCTCCTAGCGGGGTACCATGACCGTCAGCGCGCCGGGGCGCGAACGGTAATTGAGCGGGGGCGCCATCAGCGTCACTTCGCCATCGGTGGCGACGCGCACCAGTTTGCGCCGGGTATCGATGGTGAGCTGGTCGGCCAGCAGCACGTCGAAATCGCGGGCCTGCGCCAGCTTGCCGGCCAGCGCGTGGCACGCCAGGCGCACTAGGCCAAAGCGCGTGGGCCGCTGCGCCACGTACAGGCTCAGTTGGCCGCAGTCGAGCCGCGTACGCTCGCCGATATTGAAGCCCTGCATCGTGTAGGCATTATTGCCGATGAAGACAAAAGGGGTGCGCCGCGCATGTTCGTCACCGTGCACGTGCAGCCGCAGGCTGAGGAACGGGTAGCGGTGCAGGGCTGCCAGGCTGGCCCAGCAGAACGCCAGCCACTTGCCGCGGCCGAGCCGGCGCTGCTGCTTGACGCGGTCGCGCACGATGTCCGGATACAGGCCCAGGCTGGAATTGTTCAGGAAGATGCGGCCGTTGACCTCGCCCACGTCGACGGCCATCGGCCGGCCCTGGGCGATGTTGGCGATGGCATCGTCCAGCGCCAGCGGAATGTTCAGGTCCCTGGCGAAATGGTTCAGCGTACCCATCGGCAGCACGCCGAAGGTGGCGCCGCTGCCGGCCAGCACCGAGGCCACGGCATTCATGGTGCCGTCGCCACCCCCGGCCACCACCAGGCCGATGCCGCTGTCGAGCGCCGCGCGCGCCGCGCCGGTCATCTCCTCGCCGCTGCCGGCCAGCGTCACGTCGGCTTCGATCTCCACGGCCGCGAACTTGTCGCGCAGCGCCGCGACCCGTTCGCCGTCATGGCCCTGCCCCGCCCCCTCGTTGACGATCACGATGGCCCGGGCCATCACTCGTCCCTGCGTGCCAGCCGGCGGCGGCGCAGCGTGGACACGGCGGCAATGCAGACCGCCAGCCAGCCCGCGCTGTAGGCCATCGCGCCCAGCACGTCGGAGACATAATGCGCGCCCAGGTAGACGCGGCTGAACGCCACCAGCAGCACCATGATGGCGGCGGCCACCATCGCCGTGAAGCGCCGCCGCCAGCTGGGCGACGTGGTGACGATATAGCTGGCGACGAGGCCGTAGAACAGCGTGGAGGCCGCCGTGTGGCCGCTGGGGAAACTGTAGGTGGCCAGCGTGAGCAGCGGTTCCTCGAACATGGGGCGCGGCCGCGCATACACGTTCTTCAGCAGCACGTTGATCAGCATGCCGCCGGGTGCCGCGATGACGACGCACAGCAGCCAGTACTGTGCCTTCCTGCGCCAGAACCACAGTGCCAGCAGGCTCGACGCGATCGACATGCCGACGATACCGTGGGAGTGCGTGATGGCCAGCATGATGGTGGTCAGCGGTTCGAACGCGTGGGTATTGAACCACTCGGCCAGGTGGACATCGAAGCGGGCGACGTCGTCCTGCTCGCCGACGGCTTCGGCGATTTCGCGGAATATCGCCACGGCCGAGACCAGCAGCGCCAGCCCGGCCGTCATGTGCAGGCCGAATTCGCCGCCGGGCGTGAGACGCGCTGCGAGGAAGCGCAGCAGCCTTGAGTACATGGTCTGGTTCATCGGTTTCGCACTTTTGCAACGGGTGGACAAAAAACCTGTTTTTTCATACAGCCCTGTGTTTTTGTACAGTAGTTATGTTAAGCTTCTATCCAGTAGGCAGCACTCGGGAAGCGCCTCCAGGACCGGTCCGGCAAATCTTCGCGGACCTGGCCCAGGATGCTTCCAGGAGTGCGCCAGGCACCGCCAGCGTACGGTGTCCAGGCGTCCAGGCAGCTTCCCTGCAGCGGCTTCACAGCAGCTTGGAGGCGCCTACCTGGTATCCCCTGGCGTGCGGCTGGCACTGCGAACTTCTTGTTTGATCCTTTTTCGATAAGGAACACTGTCATGGCAACCATCGACTACGACCCTCGCCGTCTCCCTTCGCGTTTCGAATCGCGTTTCGGCCTCGAGTACGCTCCAACGTCTTTCCTGGTGCGCTTCGGCAAGCGCGAGATGCTGGTCTGCCGCGACTTCCGCAAGCGCTTCTATGCGGTCAACCCGATCATCGAATGCGATACCGGCGTGCAACCGGGCCATATCGAGATCCTGTTGTTCGGCCGCTGGCTGTTGATCTTGTCCAAAGCACAGTAATCGATCTGTGCAGTGTCGCACAGTGGCCACGACTGTGCGGCGATAACCGCTCACGGCGGACGTGGCCAGCGCACTGGGGCATGCGGCGGCACCTCTTCACCCGCCGCGTTCCATGTGCCGCAGCGCAGCCGGCAGCCGTGCCGGTGGCCACGTCCCGGCGTGACTTGACGGTGGCTGTGAGAAAAGTGGGACGCCAGAGGAACTGGGCGGCGGATACCGGGTGGAAGGCAATGCGGTCTGAAGGCAATGCGGACTCGAAGGCAATGCGGGCTGAAGGCAATGCGGGCTGAAGGCAATGCGGGCTCGAAGGCAGTGCGGGCTGATGGCAATGCAGACTGAAGGCGTGCAGCCATGAAGGCGATGCAGGCTGGACAAGCGGTATTGGCTGGGAAAGCGTATTGGCTGGGAAAGCGGCGCGGGCTGGCTGGACAGGCGGTGCAGGCTGAAATACGGCCTTGGCTGGGCGGCGGATGCAGCCGGGCACCGCTCCTGGAAGTCCTGCCCGGACATCGTGCCTGGCATGATGGCCGGGTTGCCATCACCGTGCATCAGGCCTTGGCCGCCACGCCGATATCCCGGTACGGCCCCGCTTGCGGCGGCGCACCTGCATCGGCACCTGCATCGGTCCCATCCTTATCGGCTCCATCCCTATCGGCTCCATCCCTGTTGGCGCCATCCCTGTTGGCGCCATCCCTGTTGGCTCCATCCCTATCGGCGCCATCCCTATCGGCGCCAATCGCACCGGGTCCGTGTTCCGCCTCATGCATTTCGCGCAGCAGCGCGAGTGCGCGCGTATCGTGCATGACCAGCGCGCGCTGCAGCGTCGTGGCGGTGAGGCAGGATTCGTCGACGATGGCGAGGAAGGTTTCCTGCGTGCGGTCCAGGACCCTGGATTGGAAGCCGATGCTGTCGAACATGCCGCCCATGTCCACGCACAGATCGCGCAGCAGCAGCAGGGTTCGCTTGGTCGACTCGATATCGTTGCGCATGCCGCCATCCATGTCGAGCAGCTCGGTCCGCGCGGTTTCATGCCAGGACAGATCGGTGATCGTTTCAAGCCAGCGCCCGATGCGCTGGGAAACGCGGGTGATACGCACCGTCTTGCCGCGCATCATGATGCAATATTGCAGGCACAGCAGCCATACGGGCAAGCGCGCCAGCAGCACCGGCAGCCCGGCCTTGCGTAACCACGCCTCGGCGCGCCTGAAGCGGCGCAGCATGCCACCAATGCTGGCTAACAGCGGATCCTGATGCATGGAAAGTCTCCTTTTTCTTAGGCAACACACGTTGCGTTGCGCAATACTCCGCAGTATAGGCAGGGGACTTGAGGGAATGCTCAGCAGGAGATTTGATACAGCTTAAAAGTCGCGGCGAAAAATGTGCGCAATGTGTTTTTCGCAATGCGCGTGCGGGCAATCGGCCGGCGTTTCAGCCAGCCGATTGCCCCACGCATTGGAATTTCAACGATCGGCCAATGATCAGGTCTTGTCTCTGTCCTTGCCCAGCGTACCGGCCACCGCATCGGACAGCTTCTCGCCGTGCGGTCCTTTCGCCGTCTCGTCCATGCTGCCGACCTTGCGCGCCTGGTCGGATTGCTGGTCGAAGCTGACTTCCTCGCCCACCTCGAACCGCCCGTCAGCCTCGCCGCCGGCAGGCAGCAAGCCTTCGGAACGCGCTCCGGCTTGCTCCGTTGCGCGCTGGGTATTGCCGGGCGACCCCGACTGGCTGCCTCCGGACGCGCTGTCCGAACGGCCCCCCGCGCTACTACCTTGGCCGCCCTGCTGCGGGTTGCCTTGCTGCTGATTGCCCTGCTGCTGATTGCCCTGCTGCGGGTTGCCTTGCTGCTGATTCCCCTGCTGCTGGCTGCCCTGCTGCTGGCTGCCCTGTTGCAGGTTGCCCATGTGCTGGTCGACGGCGCGGCTGTCCTGGTCGCGCGTGGTGGCTGCCTGGCCGCGCGGTGCCGGGTCGGCGCCCATTGTCGGGCCGCCCACCGAGTCATCGAGACCGCTGCCCATCGATTTGCCGGCGCCCGCTGGCGGCGGCAGGTTGTAGTCGGCGCCGTGCGGTACCGCGTCGCCGACGATTTTCTTCACGTCCTCGGGCGGCACCGTGTCCGGCAGGTGCGTATGGATCGGCGGCTGCTGGAGCCGTTCCTTGTCGTCGTTTTGCATGATGCCTCCTGTGTTATCCGAATATTCATCTTAGCCCAACGCGTTTTTTCGCCGCACAGCATTGCCGCGCTCCAAAATGTGTGGGCGGTGCGCCGCGTTCGGCGGTACAGTCGGCTCATGAGTTTGATTTCCGCGTTGCCGGCCGCGCCAGGGGTCATTCACCCTGTCACCGATTGGCCTTACCTCGAAATGCTGACGCGCTTCGCGCTGGCGCTGGCGCTCGGCCTGCTGATCGGCCTGGAACGCGAACGCCGCAAGAAGGAAGCGGGCTTGCGCACCTTCGGCTTTATCGCCGTGCTGGGCGCGGTGGGCGCCTCGCTCGGCGATATGTACGCCTACATCGTGCTGTGCCTGACCGGTCTGCTGACGATCTTCCTGAACCTGCAGGACATGCGCACCCACGAAGGCACCGAGCTGACGACGTCCGCCGCCATGCTGGTGACCTGCATCGCCGGCATCATGTGCGGCAAGGGCCACACGTTGACGCCCGCGGCCATCATGGTGTCCTCCACCGCGCTGCTGGCGTGGAAGGATATCCTGCAAGGCTTCTCGATCGGGCTCACCGAGCGCGAACTGCGCTCGGCGCTGCTGCTGGCGATCCTGGCGATCGTCATCTATCCGGCGCTGCCGACCGGCAGCATCGGGCCCATGGGCCTGATCCAGCCGCGCGCCGCCTGGGCGACCGTGATCCTGATCGCCGGCATCGGCTTCGTCAACTACGTGCTGTGGAAGGCCTTCGGCGCGCGCGGCGTGGCGATCGCCGGCTTCCTCGGCGGCCTGGTTAACAGCAGCGTGACCGTCAACGAACTGGCCTCGCGCGTCAGCGGCGGCGCGGTGGGCGCCGTGGCGGCGGCGGCCTACCGCGGCATCCTGCTGGCGACCGTGGCGATGGTGATGCGCAATGCCGTGATCCTTGCCTTGCTGGCCCCGGCCGTGGCCGTGGCGGGGATCGGTGCCTTCGCGGGCATGCTGGCGGCCACGGCCTTTTTCGTGTTCGTGCGGCGCCACCCGGCGACGCCGGACGTCCAGCTGCCCGCCGACGGCCAGGAAAACCAGATCGTGCTGCCGTTTTCGCTGTGGAGCGCACTGAAGTACGGCCTGGTTTTCCTGCTGTTGCATATCGTCGGCGTGCTGACGCAAAAATACTTCGGCAACGTGGGCTTCTATGTCGTCAGTGCGCTGGGCGGCACCGTGTCGAGTGCCAGCGCGGTGGCGGCGGCGGCGAGCCTGGCGGCCGAAGGCAAGCTCGAGCTGGACGTGGCCGCCACCGGCGCGATTCTCGCTTCGCTGGCGAGCGTGGCGATCAACCTGCCTTTCGTGCTGCGGGTACCGAACCGCCGCTTCGTGATGTCGATCGCGCTGGCGATGGGCGTCATCGCCGCGGTCGGGCTGTGCGGCCTGCTGCTGGGCGAACCGCTGGCGCGCTTCGTGACCGATCACCTGCCGGAACTGACGCAGCTGCGCTCTGGACCATTGGGCCCCGCACCCAGCACCGCCGGCCTGCTGCATCCCTGACCGGGACATTGAACTTGGCGCTGTGAGCGGTAATTATGGGAACTTCCTGCCGGAATGATGATCTGACCTCCTGTTGAGCTACTTCATGTATATCGGGAGGCAACATGGGTGCAGCGGATGTTCAGGTATTGATCGAAGCGTTGATCCGGCAACAGCTTTCAGAAGATCAGGTCGCGTTGTTGCAGTGTTTTCTGGCCAACGTCGAGCAACCAGGGCAGTGTCTTCGCCTGATCGAGGAGGCCGCTGGAAGGCCGCCGTGTCCACATTGCGCTTGCCAGCGGTCCCACCGTTGTGGACAAGCCAGTGGCTTGCAGCGCTATCGCTGCGTGATGTGCCGGCGCAGCTTCAACGCCTTGACCGGCACACCCCTTGCCCGTCTGCGCCTGCGCGACAAATGGCTGCATTATCTTCAGTGCCTGATCGAGTCGATCCCCGTGCGTTCAGCGGCTAGGCGCGTGGCGGTGGCCAAGTCGACCAGCTTTCGATGGCGCCACCGTTTTGTGGCCGCCATCCTCCGGGCACCCCGTCCGCAGTTGTCCGGCATTGTTGATTGACGAAGGAGGAGTGCTCGCTTGCAAGCGAGCACCGCTGCGTAGGCGACGAGCGGTGCTCGCCGAAACCCCTACTACGCCTTATCATCTCGAATCACAGAAGGGCTCGCGCCACCTGAACCGCCCGCCCCGCAAACGCGGCGGCAAGGCCAGCCGGCGCGGCATCGGCAGCGAGCTGGACTGCATCCTCGTCGCTCGTGACCGCAACCGGCAAACGTGTGACTTCGTCACGGGCCGCGGTCCGGTCAGCGCCGGCCAGCTGATGCAACACCTGAAGCCCGTGCTGGCGCCCGATGTGCTGCTGGTGACCGATGCCGCCAAGGCATACCAGGCATTTGCGAAGCAGGCTGGCATCACGCACGAAGCGATCAATGTGCGTGCCGGCATGCGGGCACGCGGCGCACTCCATATCCAGGGTGTCAACGGATGGCATGGCCGCTTCAAGACCTGGCCGCGGCGATTCAACGGTGTGGCCAGCCGCTACCTGGCCAATTACACCGGCTGGCTACGTGTGCTCGATGCCGCCGAGCTGACGGCACCGCGGCAATGGCTGCGCATTGCCGTGCGTCAGACTAGCTGATCAGTTCTTTTGTCGCGCTCGGCATGCGAAGAAGTTTCGTGCTCAACGGCAAAGCTACTTAACGCGGACAGCGCCTGGAACTCCACAAATCGCTGCTACTGCCGGGACCATCGCACCGCACTTGCTCGTAGACTGGAAGCCTTGCGATATTTCGGGAGGCCGCCATGTCGAGAACATTCCTCTGTGTTGTCCTGGCGGCCTGCGCCATTCCCGGCCAGGCCGAAACCTGGCATTTCGAGTACCAGGGCTTCCATGACTTGATGGCCGGGAAGTTCCTGCCCGACCGCAAGATGACGGGCAGCTTCGATGGCCGGGATGCCGATGCCGACGGTGTGCTGGTCCGCTCGGAAATCACCTCGCTCATCGTCGACGGCTTCGATTTCGTTGCGTGCGAAAGCCAGAGCAACGAGTACTGGCATTGTGGCGCGGAAGCTTTCGCTTACCGGGACGGCGCATTGTCCTTCACCGCCGGCCAGTACAGCAGCGATCCGGAAGGCTGGATCCGTGACGGCCATTTCTACTTTTCCGGCGAACGCGAGTACCGCTATTCGTTCCGGCCCGAACATTCCGAGGAGTGGGAATACCACTGGACAGCGCAAACGACGTTTGCCATTTCTCCCGCGCCCGAACCAGGCACATGGGCGCTGCTGCTGGCGGGCTTGCCGCTGGCCGTGCTGGCGGCGCGGCGCCAGCGAAAACAGCGGTAACCTCCTGGCCGCCCGCGCTGGACGAGTGTAAGCTGGCAACCGGAGGTAACCATGCAAAACGAACGCCGCACCCAGCCGAACGAACCGGTGGCCGAAGCCGTCGATGCCACCGTGGACCTGATGCCGAACATCAGCCGCTACCAGGCCGCCCTGGTGATGGCGCGCGATGGCGTGCCGACACCGGTGATCCGGCGCGTGCTGGACGAACCCGCGCAGCGGCGCGGTACCAGGCGGGGCGCATAACTCGCTCTGCCCGCCTCACGGCGCTGCGACCGATGGCGGGTGCATCGGTCGCGGCCTTTGGTTGCTTGCCCTTCAGCAGCTGACCTTGATCGGCTGGCCTTGATCGACTGTCCTTGACCGGCTGGCCTTGATCGGCTGTCCTTCAGCAGCTGTACTTCAGCAGATCCCCTTCAGCAGTGCCCCTTCGACAACTGCCCTTCAGCAGCTGCCCTTTATCGGCCGCTCTTGAACACGCTCTTCAGTCCCCTTCCCGCAGGGCCCGCTCCGCGGCCGCGATGCCGTGCAGCGCGGTGGTATCGAACAGCGGCACGGCCGCATCGTCTCCATTGACGAGAAGGGAAATCTCGGTACAGCCCAGGATGATCGCCTGCGCGCCGCGCGCCGCCAGGCCCGCCATTACGCGGCGGTAGAGTTCGCGCGAAGCCGGTTCGATGCGCCCCTGGCAGAGTTCTTCGTAGATGATGCGATGCACCAGCTCGCGCTCATCGGCTGGCGGCACCATTACCTCCAGGCCGCGCCGGACCAGCCGCTCCCGATAGAACGGTTGCTCCATCGTGAAGCGCGTACCCAGCAGGCCAACCGTTCCCGCACCGGCGCGCACCACGGCATCGGCTGTCGGGTCGGCGATATGCAGCAACGGGATGCCGACCGCGGCGGTGATGGCATCGCTGACCGCATGCATGGTGTTCGTGCACAGCACGATGAAGTCCGCGCCGGCGCGCTCGAGCGCCGTGGCCGCGTCCGCCAGCGCGGCGCCCGCGGCAGCCCAGTCGCCGGCGTGCTGCAAGGCCGCGATCTCGTGGAAGTCCACGCTGTACAGCACGATCCTTGCCGAATGCCGGCCGCCGAGGCGCCGCTGTATCGCCTGGTTGATTTCACGGTAGTACGGCACCGTCGATTGCCAGCTCATGCCGCCTATCAGGCCGATGGTTTTCATGTGGGCTCCTGGTGGAAGCGCCATCGTAGGGCAATCGCGCGCGCCCGGGCAGTACAGCGGCATGCCTTACTGTACTGGACCATCCGCCGGTACATGCCGGGCGGACGTTCGCGAAGACCTTGCCGCTTCAGCGGGCCTGTGCCGCGCCGTCCACCGACCGTGTTCACGGGTCTCGGCCAGCAAAAAAAAGGGGGCCGAAGCCCCCTTTCATCTGCGCCGAGCGACCGTCAACTGATGATGTTGTCGACGATGGTGACAGAACCCACCACGCCTGGCTCGTTCAACTCTTCATGGTTGGCCGCCACTCTCGCAAACTCGGCCACCACCCCGGCCCGCGAGGCCCCGCTCTCCAGCGCCGCCACCCAGAACGCCGCGCCTGACGTGTCCGCCGTTCGGCCCAGCGCGTTCTGGTACAGCTCGGCGATGAACTCGGTGTTGTCCAGATCCGGGTTGCCATACTCCGTGGAGTTAAGGAACCCTTGCGCGATCGCGTCGACGGTCTGATCCTGCTGTAGCGCGCCGAACCAGAAATCAAGCCCTTCCGCGTCCGCCGCTCGACCCAGCACCGCCTGGTACAGGTTCGCCACAGCCGCTTCCGCCTCGTTCGCCGCGAAGATCAGGGCATCGCCATCGTCGAGCATCACGTACTGCGCATTCGATATCTCGACCTCGACCCCGGTTGTCGCATTGGCGATCATCACGGACCCGTCTCCCGCCGTGACAGTGAAGTCGGTATCCTGCCCGACCGCCTGCAGCATCGTGTCGGCACCGCCGAATACCGTGCTGCTGCCCTGCGCCGCGACCACCACCGTGTGTCCGTCGCCCGCCAATATCGTGTCGCCATCGCCGGCGATGACCTTGGTGGCCACGTCATCCAGGATCGTGATTTCGTCCGCCTGCGCCGTTCCCACGATGACCCGCTCGAACATCTCGTCGCCCTCGGCCGCCTGCGGCCCTGCGCCAAGGATGATCTCGCCTTCCACTCGCGCAGCCGCCGGGGCGACCGAATTGAAGGTTGCCTCCACGCCGCCGCCGCCCTGGAACACGATCACTTCCGTATCGCCGGTGACGGTGACCGTCGTTGGCGTGGTGCCAGTGAGGTCCACGAAGAGCAGTTCGGTTTCATCGTCCGGATTGATGACGGCGTTATTGGCCGCGCTGAGGTTATCGATGGTGATTTCGGGATCTTCCGTCGTGCTGATCAGGGCAAGGATGCTCTCGATCGTCGATTCGCTGAACACTTCGGACGACGCTTCCGCCAGCTCGGCAGACACGGTGGTTTGGTCTTCTACATACATGGGATTCTTGCTCCTCAGGTTGATTCCCGGCGTTAGGAGACAGGTATCGCATAACGGCCCAGGCCGGGCGCATGGGTCGTTCAGCATGACTAGCTTCGCTTTGCTGCCTTGGCGCGTGGCGGCAAAGTGTCTGGCATCGTTCGATAACGCACAGCGTGCCACGTTTTTTCCAAGCATGTCGGCACGATTGGTACTGAATCGGCATCGATGTTGTAAATAAGTTTACTGTAGTCGTTTAACTAAATAAAACGCTGGAAAATGCTCGACTTTTATGGCTGGACGTGGGGAGTATTTCGGCAAATCAGGGCAAGTTCGCAGGGATTGTGGCTAGCGAAATGCAATGAACCGGTGTGTACGCATTCACGGGAACTCTCGCTTCAGCCCGACAATCCCGCTTCTGTCCGCGCGGCATGCTGTATCATCCCGCCCCTTATACGAAAGCCGCATATGCTCATCATCACCATCAAGCAGGGCAAGGAAAAAAGCCTCCTGGCGGGCGACCCGTTCATCTATGCCTCCGCCATCGAGAAGGTCGACGGCAAGCCGCAGGAACGGAACAAGCCGGGCGCCACGGCCATCGTGCAATCGTCGGCACGCCAGTTCCTGGCCCGGGCCGCCTATAACGCCAAGTCGCAGATCGCCGCCCGCGTGTGGACCCTGCGCGAGGATGAACCGGTCGACCACGCGATGATGAAGCGGCGCGTGCAGGCCGCCGTGGCGCGCCGCGCCGCCGCCGTGCGCAACGCGGATCCCCAGGCGCTGGTGCTGCTGGTCGATGGCGACAAGGATGGCTTGCCGGGGCTCGTGGTGCAGGGTTATGGCGGCACTGCCGGATATCTGGTGTGCCAGTTCAACGCTGGTGGCGTCGACCTGTGGAAAGTGGCGGTGGTGCAGGCGCTGCTGAGCGCCACCGGCTGCCCGAATGTCTACGAGCGCTGCGATGCGCTGCTGCGCAAGGGCGAAGGCCTGCCTGTCGCGCCACGCGCGCTGGCCGGGGATGAGCCGCCGCAGCGCCTGACGGTGCGCGATGGCCAGCGGCTGGTGCCGATGGATATCCGAACGGGGTTCGTGTATCCCCGCTGACGGGCAACCCTGCGGCGGCGCCTGTCCGGCTTACCGGGCCACACGCACGCCGGGCTCACGGCGTGCTCTGGAATTCGATGCGGTGATTCAGGTAGGCGCGCCGGCTGTGATGGCCGAACACGCGCAGGTTTTCCTGGTGCCCGGCACTGCGCTGTTCGCGCTGCATGCGGCGGATCAGCGCACGGTCGCCGAGCGGTGCCGAGGTCGGCGTGAAGATGTCGCGGCGCACGCTTTCCCGGGCATCGGCACCCCGTGAAATGATGGCCAGGCTGCGTGTCGCCGGATCGAAGTAAAGCCGCAGCCAGCCGGTATTCATGTCCTGCAGATAGATGCCGCCATCGCGCTGCTGGGCAAAATAATGGTCGCCGCACACGGCCTTCGGGTCGCGCTTCCACTCGCAGGCCAGCAGGATCAGCACATGCCGGTCGTCCAGCTTCCGGATCGAGATGCGGCCTTTCGAATATCCCCAGTTGCTGGCCGGTACGGTGGTCGACGATGCCAGGCCGTAGTCGCCCGCCAGGTCGTCGATCGTATCGCCGGCCGATGCGGGGATGCAGAAGAAGAGCGCGGCAAGTGCGGCGGCGGGCGGCAGGCGGCGCAATCCGGTCATGGCGGCACACAGGAAATTGTCATGCCATCGATTATATGGCGATGCCGAGCGCCAGCTCACCGCGGCTGCTTTTGCAATCACCTGCGGCGGCTGTCGCGATAACGGCAGGCGTCAGGTTTTTTCTTGCGCAAGCCTTCCCGTGTGCCTATCTTGAATTGCGCGAGCGTGGCACGTTGCCTCGCATCCGGCCCCGATCCACGAATCATTGAACAGGGAGCTGTCCATGGCGGACGAGATAGTCTGGTCGGGTGGAAAACTGATTCACGCGAGGGTGACCGACAAGGTCAACAGCAAAATCGAGAAGGGAACTCTCGCTGGGGTCAACGCCATCGTAGTGCATCAGACTGGCGCTGCGACGGCGCAGTCATCGTTCAGCAGCTACGATGCGGGATTGAATGGCGCACATTTTTTGATCGATACCGATGGCGCGATCTATCAAACGGCAAGGATTGACCAGAAGTGCTGGCACGTCGGCAACATCCGCTCGCGGTGCAATGAAATGAAGGCCTGCGATACCGATGCGTTGAAAGCCGTGAATGCCCTCCTGTTCAAGAAAGGCGAATCCTACAGTGCACGAATCAAGAGCCTGAGCCAGCACGAAGCCGGCAAGGCTTACCCTGTCCGGTATCCGATCAACGAAGATTCACTCGGGATCGAGATTGTCGGCGAGTTCTCCGCCAAATCGCAGACCTATGCGACTGTCAACAAGAACCAGAACACTTCCTTGTCGTGGCTCGTCGGCGTATTGGAAACAAAGCTTGTATTGGACGCAGACGATATTTATCGCCACGGCTCGATAGCTTACAAGCAAGCCAGCGAAGGCAGCACCGCAAACTGGACCAACCCATGATGTCCTCCGGGTGCAACCTGGGCACTCTGCTGGCATTGGTACTGGCTACCGGCTGTTCGAGCGCGGTGCCGGACGAACGTGCTGTCGCGTTGTCTCATGTTGAAATACGCGCCAGCGGCGCGGATCAAGGCGGGGAGTTTTGCAAGGATTTCAGGCTGACTCCCCGCCAGGTCGAGGAATTCTTTGGCCGCGCCAGGACATTGCCGCCACAACGGCTGCATGATGCGTTCGATTCATTGCCATGCTGGGTGCGCGGCGCCGCGCGGTCGCCACGGGGACAAGTGGAATGGGAAATTCGCGCTGGCAACACGGCAAGGATGACTTTTCCGGATGGCAGCGTGCAACTGTTCGGCTGTGAAGCCTGCGACGCCTTGAAGCCTGCGACGCCTTACTGATGAAGAAGTGACTGCGCCAAGCGGCCATGCTCGCTTGGCTGGTCTTCGGTACGAGCAGCCCAGCGGCTGGCATCCGCGCGCCAGCCACGCTCCTCGCGGCCCTCCGCGCTAGCCGAACACCAGCGACTGGTGCGCATGCACGCCGGCCAGCACGCCGGCGGCCGATGCCAGGGTCGCGCTGTGCATCGGCGTCGCCGCGTCGCCGGCCGCGAACACGCCGGGCACGGTGGTCTGCTTGCGCTCATCGACGCGCACGTACGGTCCGAACGGGCCCTCGTCGAATGCGCAGCCCAGTTGCCCGGCCAGCGGGCTGGCCGGCTTTGCCCCTGGCGACACGAACAGCGCGCCCAGCGTGACGACGCGGCCATCGGCGAGGCGCACGCCGTCGAGGTCCGGCGTGTTACCCAGCAGCGCGGCCACCGGCACGCGCTCGATCGCCACACCCCGTGCCGCCAGCAGCGCGGCCTGCTCCGTTGCCGGCTCCTCGCCGCCCTGCGTGAACAGGATCGCCGGCCCCCAGTCGGCAATCAGTGCAGCCTTGTGCGCGGCCATCGCGTCGCCGCCCAGGATGCCCAGCGTGCTGCCGGCAACCTCGTAGCCGTGGCAGTACGGGCAGTGGATGACGGTACTGCCCCAGCGCTCGGCCAGGCCGGGCAAGTCGGGCAGTTCATCGCGCACGCCGGTCGACAGCACGAGGCGGCGGCCGTGCTCCTGGCGCTGGCCGCCGGTGCCCTCGATCTCGACGACAAAGCCGTCGCCGGCCCGGGTGGCGGCCGTGGCCGATCCGTCCGCGAACGTCACGGTGGGATAGCGCGCAAGCTGCTCGCGCGCTTCGGCCCGGATCTGTTGCGGGGGTTTGCCGTCATGGCCCAGGAATCCGTGCGCGGTGGCGGCGAACCGGTTGCGCGGCTGGCCGGCATCGACCAGCAGCACGCTGCGGCGCGCCCGTGCCAGCTGGAGTGCGGCGGACAGGCCGGCGAAGCTGCCGCCAACGATGATCGCATCGAACATGATCGCTCCTTATGTACTTTATGGAGTTACATGATAACGCAAAATCAGCATCATGCAACTGCGTTTGTTACGTAAGTATTGTTGCGCAACGATTGTTACGCAAGCGCGGTTCGCTTCCCTGGCGGTGTCTAACGGTGCGGAGGCCGTACCGGGCTTGGATTATGCTGCCCTTGGCTGGCCCGCCGGGCCCCGAGTATTCATGAGGATCGATGCAATGCGACATTTTCCGAATGGTTCAACTTCACTCGGGCCGCGGGTGAAGCCTGCGTTCGCCGGGACGCGCCGCCGCTTTGCGCCGCGGCTCCAGGCCAATTGCCGTGTGGCGGTGCAGGCCACCGTCGCCATGGGAATACTGGGCGCCGCGCCAGCGTACGCGGGCGAATCGGCGACGCTGATCAGCGCCGACTCGCAGCGCTGCCTGGACATCGCCCGGGGCAGCCAGGAGCCGCGTACGCCAGCCATCATCTTCGACTGCCACGGCGGCGCCAACCAGCAATGGGAATTCACCGCGGCAGGTGAACTGCGCACGTTCGACGGCGCCCGCTGCCTGGATATCCGCGGTGCCAGCACCCAGCCCCAGGCGGTCGTTCAATCGTATCCATGCCATGGCGGCGCCAACCAGAAATGGACGCTGCGGGCGGACCGGACCATCGTCAATCCGGCATCGGGGCTGTGCCTGACCGTGAAAGGCGGCGAGACCGCCAATGCCACCGGCATCGACACATGGCGCTGCGAAGCCACCGCCCACCAGCAATGGATCGTCGGCGACACGGAGCCGCCACCGGATGACACGGAAGCGCCGACGCCGCCGTCCGGCCTGGCCATCAGCGCCCTCACCTGCCGCTCGGCCACGCTGAAGTGGGAAGCCGCCACCGACAATGTCGGCGTGGCCTACTACGACATCTACCGGGACGGGCAAGCCCTCGGCACGGTCAACGCCAGCACGCTCACCGCCCAGCTGGTGCTGACAGCGGGGGCCAGCTGGGGCATCTACGTCAACGCCCGCGATGCGGCGGGCAACGTTTCGCAGGCCAGTACCTCGCTCCAGGTACAAGTGCCGCAGTGCCAGGCGGACACCCAGCCTCCCTCCGTTCCCACGGGCTTGCGGGGCACGGTTGCCGGAACCACGGTGACCCTGAACTGGACCGCTTCCACCGACAACGTGGCCGTGACGGCCTATGACATCTACCGCAACAACATCGCGGTCGGCGCATCCGGCACGCTCGGGTACACGGACACAGGACTGTCCGCCAACACGACGTACCAGTACGCGGTCGCCGCGCGGGATGCGCAGGGCAATGTCTCGCCGCGCAGCGCCGCAGTGTCCCTCACCTCGGGCAATGCCTGCACCGACGTGATCTGCTCGACGGCCAGGGTGGCCCAGGACACGGATATTCCCTGGGGCCTGGTGGCCCTCCCGGACGGCACGGTGCTGTACAGCCGCCGCGACGCGAAGGACATCATCGCGCTCAATCCCGCCACCGGCGCAAAGAAAAACCTGGGGGTCATCCCGAACGTGCAGGGTACCGATGGCGAAGGCGGCTTGCTGGGACTGGCCATCGCGCCGGGATTCCCGGCCAGCAATCCGTGGCTGTACATCTACCACACCAGCCCGACGGACAACCGCATCGTCCGCGTCCGGTACGTGAACGGTACGCTGGACATGGCATCGCTCGAGGTACTGCTGAAAGGGATCGGCCGTAACAAGTACCACAACGGCGGGCGCCTGCGCTTCGGCCCGGACGGCAAACTGTACGCCACCACCGGCGATGCCCAGAACGGCGCGTATGCGCAGGACATCAACCACCTGTCGGGCAAGGTCCTGCGGCTCAATGCCAACGGCACGCCGCCGCCCGATAATCCGTTCGGCAACTATGTCTGGAGCTATGGCCACCGCAATCCCCAGGGACTCGCCTTCGACTCGCTGGGCCGTTTGTGGGAACAGGAGTTCGGCGATTCCCAGGATGAGACCAACCTGATCGTCAAAGGCGGAAACTATGGATGGCCCAACTGCGAAGGCGTCATCTCCCGCTCGGGCACGGGCTGCGCGACGACCGGCTATATCGCTCCCAAGTACACGTATCGCAACACCGAAGCGTCGTGCAGCGGCATCGCGGTCGTCCGCAATTCACTGTACGTGGCCTGCCTGCTGGGCAAGCGCCTGTATCGCAGCGAGATCAGCGGCGACAGGCTGGTCAATGTCCGGCAATTCTTCGTCGGTACCTATGACCGGTTGCGCACCGTGGAACCGACGATCGACGGGAACCTGTGGATGACGAACAGCGATGCCGCGGGCGACAAGGACAGTATCCCCAACAATACCGATACCGCGATCTACAAGGTCACGCTGAAGCCGTGAGCGGCTGGCCAGCCCCGCTGCGTCAGCGAGGCGCCGCTTCGTGGTTCGCTGCGGGCGGAACGGCGCGCAAGCGGGCGCCTTCCGTGCCAGCCGCGCAAGCCGCAAGCTGGCCGGCGGAGCGCAATGTCCCGGCATGCAGCGCGGGCACGGCGTCCGACTGGCCATAGGCTTTCACTTTGCGGTAGCGCTCCACGAACAGTGCGCCGGGCCGCCCTGTCAGTTCCGCAATGGCGTCCTTGCCCTCCTCGGCAACGATGGCGCGGGCCATCACGTAGCCCAGCGCATACAGCGCTTCATGGCCGTAGAAGCCCAGCGCATAGATGTCCTCGTAGCTGACCTGCGCGCCGGTCGTCAGCCCACGGCCTTGATCGAGGCGCTGTCGATGGTGACCGCCACCGCCCGGGCCGCGCCGACCGGCATTGCCGCAGCCTGCACAAGAACGGGCGCGGACCATGCCAGGCCAGGCGTGGCGATCGCCAGGGCTGCGATGCCGGTCAGGATGGCCTGGCGCATCTCGCTTCCTTTTTCATACTTCGTTCTTATTTTTTTCAAGACGGCGGAGCATGATCTGGCCGAGCTCCGATGGTTGTCTCGCCAGCGATTCCCGCAACGCTCCTGCATAGTCGAGATCAGCCGATTCAAGTCCATGCACGATACCCCAGCAGACACCTGCGCTGGGGTCATCCGGGAATCGCTCGAAAACGCGGAACAGGACCGGCAGGCACGCTGCGGACACATTCGTTTGCCAAAGCTCGATCAAGAGCCTGTCCAGCCCACGCCAATCGTCTGCCGGGCCAGGCTCGAACCGGTCGATATCGAACAGGATTTCTTGCTGTGGACGACTCATGATTCAGCTCCATCGAAGTCAGGCACAGGGCAGGCGGACCAGCGTTCGGGTCGAAGGACGGTTCCTGGCTGACAGCGAACCTGCTCTTCAGTGTACATCCCGTGTTGCTCTCCGATCAATAGCCCGGCAAGTTCCGGCATTGCCTGGCGACCGATGCCGGCAGCCCATAATCAAGGCGCGCGAAAATGAAAGGCCGGCCGCGAGATCGCGGGCGTTGCAGCCGATTTCCCTGGCTCACATCTGCCGGAACTGGTGCACGAAAGTACGGCTGACCGGCAGCGACTCGGTGCGATGCTTCAGGTGGATGGTGGCGGTCTCGCTGCCGCGCGTGATGTGGCTGACGGCGCGCAGGTTGACGGCGACGGCGCGGTGCACCTGCACGAAGTGGTCGCCATCGAGCTGCGCCAGCAGTTCCTTCAGCGGCGTGCGCACCAGCGCCTCGGCCGGCTGGCCGTTGTCGCGCCAGGCCACCGCCGTGTACTTGGTGTCCGAGCGCAGGTAGTCGATCTGGTCGGCCGGGATCAGGCGCAGGGCCTGGCCCACCTGGGCGTAGATCCAGCTCAGCGGCCGTGGCGGCGCGGCGCGCCCCAGTTGCGAGGCCAGTTGCCGCAGGAGCGCGTCCGTTTGCGTGACGGGCAGCGCGGCCGCGCGGCGCTCCTGCAGGCGGGACACCGTGTCGGCCAGGCGCGCCATCTCGACCGGCTTGACCAGATAATCGAGCGCGCCCTGTGCGAAGGCCTGCACCGCATAGTGGTCGTGCGCCGTCACGAAGACGAGATGCGCGCGCCGGCCGATGCGGCTGGCCGCCTCGACACCGGAGATGCCCGGCATGTGCACGTCGAGGAAGCAGATGTCCGGCGCCATCGCCTCGAACTGTTCGATGGCCTCGCGGCCGTTTCGGGCCTGTGCCACCACGCGCAGCTCGGGCCAGGCCTGGGCCAGCTGCCGCGCCAGCGCATCGCGCAGCAGCGGCTCGTCGTCGGCGATCAGGGCGGTGGGATGGTTCATGGCGTGCTTTCCAGTGCGGGGATTTCCACCTCTGCGCACACGCCCTGGGGCTGGCGCGCCATCAGGCGCAGTTGCGCGTCGCCGCCGAACGTCAGGGCGAGGCGTTCGCGCAGCGTGGCGAGGCCGGTGCCAGGCAGGCCCGATTGGCTGAAGCCGACGCCGCTATCGGCAACGCGGATCAGGCAGCGCATGCCGCGGCGCTCGATGCCGATATCGATGCTGCCGCCCTCCTCGCCCGGATCGATGCCGTGGCGGACGGCATTCTCGACCAGCGTCAGCAAGGTCATCGCCGGGCAGAGGACGGATTCGAGCGATGCGTCCACTTGCAGCGTATAGCGCAGCCGGTCCGGCATGCGCATGTGCATCAGCGCCAGGTAGGCTTCCACCAGGCGCACTTCCTGCCCGAGCGTGTCGCCGCCGTCATGCAGTTGCGGTACGGCTGCGCGCAGGTAGGCCGTGAGGCTGCGCAGGACCGCCGGTGCCTGGGGCGAGCCCACGTCGACCAGCGCCTGCACATTGGCCAAGGTGTTGAACAGGAAGTGCGGCGCGACCTGCGCCTGCATCAGCTTCAGGCGCGCATCGAGGGCCTGGCGCGCCAGTTCGCTGCGTTCCAGGTCGAAGGCCAGCGCCTGGTGGCGCGCCAGCGCATCCTTCTGGCGTACCAGCGCGGCCACCGCCGTCCATGGCCCCAGCAGCAAGCCCGCCATGGTGAGCAGCGCCACCCCGGAGAGCCGCTCCGGAACCGCCCAGAATGGCGGCGCGCCGGCCTCGGTCGAGAAGAGATAGATCGACAGCGTGGTGAACGGCACGGCCAGCGCCACGCCGCCGACCTGCAACGCCCAGCGGGCCACGCGCTTCGGCAACCGCCGCGGCCAGCGCTCCAGGATGGAAAACGCCAGCACCCCTGCCAGCCCGACCGTGGCGGCACGCAGCCACAGCGCGGGCAACGGCACGTCGAACAGCAGGCCAAGTGGCCCGCATGCCGCCATGGCCACCGCGGCCGCGACAGCGATGCGCCGCAGCAGCACCGCAGCGTCGAATCGCGTGATGGAGGTGACGGCAGCCGGCAAGGGTCAGGCCTGTGCCACGGTGCGCTGTGCGCCACCTTGCCGCGCGCGGAAGCCCAGCGCCAGCAGCAGGCAGCCGGTGGCAAGCTGGCTCGCACCGGCCGGCGCCACGAGGGTGAAGTTGAATGGCTGTCCCGCTACGTGGAGCAGGATCGCCACCAGATGCAGCGCTACCGCCGCCATGCCGAAGGCGGGCAATGCACGGGGCAGCAGGCGTGAACGGAACAACAGGGCATACAGGGTCAAGCTGGCGACTCCGCTGAGAAACAGGGTAAGATAGTGAATCCAGTAGCGCGCGCTGCCGGCGAACACCTGGGCGGCATCGAACAAGGCCTGCTGTGGCGCGCTGGCCGCTGCGTGGGCCTGGCTCAAGGATAACATTGCCAGCAGCATGCCCTGCTCGATCACCGTTACCGCCAGTCCCGTCGCCGCCAGGGCCAGCAGCGCCAGCGGCAGGCATTCGCCGTTCCGGCGCCACACGGGCCAGCCCGCGAGCACGATGCACAGCATCAGGGCCGCCGGCACCAGCACCAGCATCGCGCCCGCCCTGACGCTGCCGGCATTGGCGGCTGCGTTCACCAGATAGCCCGGGTCGTCGAAGGCCGGCGGCAGCACGACGAAGAAGCCAACTATGCCGGTGGCCATGGACAGCAGCATCATGAGGCCGACCAGGCGACCCAGTTTGTTTTCGGTGACCATTCACGCTCCCTGTGTGTTGATGTGTGGGCGAGTATGGCGTTGGGAAAGCGTGGGTGCAAAAGGAATGCGACGAGGTACGGTGGCGCGGGATGAACCACGAATCGGGCGGATGAGCACTGGGACCCCCGGAGGAGATGCCGTCAAATGACTTCATACCCCAACACTTCATCGAGCCTCTCTTCCACTGAGAGTGACGAGGCAGGCCGGCGATGCAGGATCGCTGCGGCATGCGGTCAAAAAAATGAAGCCACCTCTTCACCGATTGCGGATGGCCGTGAGTATTGGTGAGAATTACTTACCAGACAATCCTGTACAATTTCCACTATTCAATCTTAATTACGAAATCGCAAATTACTTTGGTTGCTATGCGGCATTAATTGCGACCAATGTCGCCCGCGTGCCGCCGGCATCTCCATCTCCCGTGAGGTCAAGGGCGGCGAGGCGCTCCGGTAACGATACATGCGAGTCGCCGGCAGCCTGGAGACGAGAAATCAAAAATTATCGACGGGGTCCTTTTGCTCACGCCTGCTTCCTTGCGACTGGCTTCAGCTTGACCGCGATGCCGGTCATATTTAACGAAGCATGGCGCGGGCATTCATATCGATAGCCACCGCAGCGATCATTCCTGGACAGAGCCGACGTATCGCTCGCTGCGACGCCTGGCTGGACGACCGCCAGAGATTCCATGGTCATCTAACAGAAAACTAAAAGGCGTAACAGCACGCCACACTACTGACAGGGAGGTCAGAAAATGCCGACATACAAAACCTTAGACTTTTTACCAGACTTGAGTTCCCCGGAAATGAAGTCAGCCATCCGGCTGGAACTTTCTAAAGCTGAAGATAATAGTGTTGGATGGGACAATAGTGCCAGCTATTACACTTCCGAGAAATATGCCATTCTCAACTCGACATTCTCGTTTACCGCCAGGGAAGGTGCTACTTACGACATTTTCAGCTATAGCTATTTCGATCCGTTCCTGATTCAAGTCTACGACTCCGCAGGTAATGTCGTTGCTGTCAATGGACCCGATATCACGTACGGCATCGACATGGTATTCGACTTTGTCGCTCCCTACTCCGGAACCTACTATTTTTCTGCCGGGTGGGACCAAGGCTCGTATTATCGCGCCGTGTCGGTCGGGGTCTATGAAAATGTGGACTCCATCGTCGCGATTTCACCGGGCACCCCGCCGGTAACGCCACCCGTGCCGGTTCCACCGACCGCGAACGTTCTCAAAGGCGGAAGCGGCAACGACACATTCCTGGCGACCGCTCTGGAAGATCGTGTCAGCGGCGGAGACGGTATCGACACCATTCGCTACCTCAAGCCAGGCAGCGATTATCGGATAATGAAGAATGGCGCGGAAGTCATCGTCGCGCCAAAGATGGGCACACTATCTGCCGACACGCTGGAGTCCGTGGAGAATATTCAATTTTCCGATACGACTGTCAATCTGGAATACAGTGACGTCACGCAAGCCCTGTACATCGGCTATTTCGGCCGGGCGGCCGATCCTGGTGCCCTGGCCAGCTTCCAGCTGCAGTTGTCCGCGCTGGAGGCGCCCACCAACGTGATCGATTTCGCGGCCCGATACAACTCGGACCCATCCGTGAAAGCACTGGTTGATTCGTTCGGTACCAGCCTTGAATCCAAAGAACTTTACTCCGGTGACACGACGAGCTTCGTTAACGCGATCTACACGAACATCCTCGATCGGGCTCCCGATGCCGAGGGATTGGCATTCTGGACCGGCGCAATCGACTCGGGCGCATTGAGTCGGGCCAACGCTTCGATATCGATCATGTCCGGCGCGCTGGCGAACGACAGCGCGCAAGGAAGGCTCGATGCGACCCTGATCGACAAGAAGATCGACGTGGCCACGAACTTCTCTCTCAGCCTGGATACGCCGGCAAAGGCCGGCAGTTATGCGGGCACCGCAGCCGCCACGCTGGTACGTGATCTGCTGGAGGGCGTCGAGAGTACAACCAACGTCCTTGCTTACCAGGACGAAGTTGGTGAAGCGGTTGCCTCCCTGGTGAGTGCACGACCCGTGGCGGCCGCCGACGTTCGACCAGATGCTGGAGCAGCGGCGGTCATCGGGATATCCGAGACAGGCGCGCAAGACCAGTATTGGTTGTAATCGAGGCCGCCCGTTCGCGGCGCAACATCAATCCAGCCACGGATGCGCCGACAGCCAGCGCCCCAGTTCGTTATCGTTGGCGCATTGCAGCTTGCTGAAGATGTTGGCACGGTGCGTTTCCACCGACCGTGGCCCGCATGGCGGCACCAGCGTGCGGGCGATCTCCTTGTTTTGCTGGCCGACGCCGACGAGGCGGGCGACCTCGCGCTCGCGCGGCGTCAACTGCGCCCATTGCCACAGCGCCTGGGCGCGGGAGCGGGCCAGCGCGATGGCGGAGGGAAGCTTGTCGAGCAGTTGCCGGGTATCCGGCTTTTCCACCCAGTCGTAGGCGCCGCGCCGTACCGCTTCGAGGGCGGTCGCGATATCGCCGTGGGCCGACAGGAACAGCGTAACGAGCGGACTGTGTGCAGCGAGCAGCCGCTCGAAGACGGCCAGGCCGCTCATCCCGCCCATCCGCAAATCGAGGATCACGCATCCCGGCTGGCGCATGTCGACCGCCTCGAGGAAGGCTTCGCCGGAGTCGAACGCCTGGACCGCCAGGCCCTGCGAAAACAGCAGGAGCAGCAGGGAACGGCGCAGCGCCTCGTCGTCGTCGACGACATATAAGGTCAGGGGAAAATCTTTCATGGCACGGTGGGCAGTGTAAAGGTGAAGGCGGCGCCGCCGCCGGCGCGGTTCTCGACGGCGATGGCACCGCCATGCGCCTCCACGATGGTACGGCAAATGCTCAATCCCAGCCCCAGGCCGTCCGGCTTGCTGGTGTGGAAAGGCGTGAAAACCTGGTCCAGCTGTCCGGCCGGAATGCCCGGGCCACGATCGGCCACCTGGATGCTGACCGCTGGCCCGGCCGGGTCGCTGGCCAGGTCGATGCAGCGCCGTGGCGCGGGAAGATCCTGCACCGCCTGCACGGCGTTGTGGATCAGGTTGACGAGTACCTGTTGCAGCAGGACCTGGTCTCCCCGTATCGAAGCGCCGCCATCGCGTAGCGACAGGCGCAAGGTGACACCATGGCGTTGCAGCTCCGGCCGCAGCAGCGCCTCGGCATGGGCGATCACGGTGGCCACCGGCACCCTTTCATACAGCGCGCGTTGCGGGTTGATGAAGGACCGCACCCGCTTGACGATCTCACTGGCGCGCTTCGACTGGTCGACGATTTCATCGAGGGCCCCGGCAATCATGTCGGATGGCCCTTGCGCGGCAAGCGCGCGCGCCGCGACGGCGAAGTTCGACAGCGCCATCAATGGCTGGTTGAGTTCATGTGCCAGCGTGGACGCCATCTCGCCCACGCTGGCCAGCCTGGCACTGCGCTGGAGCCGCAGTTCCTGCTCGCGCTGCCGGGCTTCGGCCTGTTTCTGCGCCGTGATGTCGACCACGGAACTCATCCACCCGCAGTGCTGCCCTTGCGCATCGACCAGCGGCGCCGTGTAGACCATCGTGATCACATCGTGGCCGTCCTTGTGCCGGATGCGCGACTCGAAGCCGTGCGGCGCCGCCCTTCCCTGCAGCGCCGCGTCGCTCTCGCGGGCCTGCTTTTCCAGGTCGTCCGGATGCCAGTACGGATACGGCGGCCGGCACCCTAGCAACTCTTCCGCGCTGTATCCCACCATCGCGCACAGCGACGGATTAACGTAGATGATCTTGCCTTCGGGATCGCGCGCGCGCATGCCGACCAGCAGCGAGTCTTCCATGGCCTTCTGGAACGCGTGCGCCTTCTGTAAATCGCGGGTGCGCTCCTCGACACGCCGTTCCAGTTCCAGCCGTGCCGACTGCTGCTCGGCATAGCGCTTCTCGCGCAGGCGCCAGTACAGCGCGCCGACGAAGACGAGTGCCACGGCGAGCGCGGTCAGGGCCAGTGCCGCCTGGCGAGCCTGGACCACTTCCTTCATGTCGGAGGTGACGGTCAGCGTCCACCCCAGTTCCGGCAGCGGGGTATCCAGCGCGAGCAGCCTGGCGCGCTGCCCGTCCAGCGTGGTGCGCAGGATGAAACCGTCCACGCCTTGGGGCGCGCTGACAGTCCACGGCAGGACATCGAAGCGCCGCCGGTTGCCGTATTGGACATGCTCGGCGATCCAGCGCGCATCGGCAGCGGAGACCGGGCGAACGCCGTGGAACAGCCAGGCGGGCACGCTGCTCAGGAAGACGATGCCGCGGCTGTCGCGCAGCACCACCGGCTCGCTGCCGCGCATCCAGGTCGCCTGCAGCGGCTCCAGGCTGATCTTGACGACCACCACGCCGAGGATCTTGCCGGCCGCGCCGACCGGTTCGGCGATGAACAGGCCCGATTGGCCCGTCGTAAGGCCGAGTCCATAGAAAATCCCCCGCTTGCCGCGGATGGCATCCTCGAAATACGGCCGCTGGTGGTAGGACTGCCCCATGAAACTCGTTGGCAGGTTCCAGTTGCTGGTGGCGAGCGTCATGCCCGCGCGGTCGACCAGGAACAGCGCGGCGGCGCCGGTCGTTACCTGCAGGTCGGCGAAGTAGGCGTTGACGCGTGCCCGCAGGGCCGGATCCCCGGGCACGCGAAGTAAATCCTGCACATCCGGGTGGCGCGCGGCGGCGTGGGGCAGGAAGTCATGTTTCTCGACCAGCCCCCGGAGACCCAGTGCGTGCGCCGCCGCGGCCTGGCGCAGGGCGTCCGTCTTGACTTGCAGCTCGAACCGCTCGGCCCAGTTCCCCGCAGCGACGATCAGGACGATCGCTCCCGCGGCGGCGGCAAGGGCCAGCATTCGGCGTCGGTTGAACCAGGTGGCCATCGCAATCCATGTGACTCTGAGCAGCGAACGATAACAGTTGCACGGCCGGCGCGGCACCGCCTCCGTAATTCTACGGAGACGGCAGCGCCGGAAGTTGCGGATGTCCGCCGCCGTGCCGATGGCGACAATGAGTCTTCTGATAAAGGAGACAACCCATGAATACAGTCACAGGCAAGGCGATCGGCGGCGCTCGCCCCGACACCAGCGAACGCATCTCCGGCGCGCGGCTGCGTGCGATCTTCGTCGGCTCGGCGGGCAACCTGGTCGAATGGTTCGACTTCTACTGCTATGCGGCGTTCGCGCTGTATTTCGCCAGCTCGTTCTTCCCTTCCCAGGACCCCACCGCGCAGATGATGTCGACGGCAGGCATCTTCGCGTTGGGCTTCTTCGTGCGACCACTCGGCGGCATCCTGTTCGGCCACCTGGGCGACCGGCATGGCCGCAAGGTCGCGCTGATGGCTTCCGTACTGCTGATGTGCGTGGGCTCGCTGCTGATTGCCTGTGCGCCGACGTACGCCACGGCCGGCATCCTGTCGCCGTGCATCCTGCTGCTGGCGCGCCTGCTGCAAGGCCTCAGCCTGGGCGGCGAATACGGCGCCAGCGCCACCTATCTCTCGGAAATGGCGGACTCGAAACGGCGCGGCTTCTACGCCAGCTTCCAGTACGTCACGCTGATCGGCGGCCAGCTGCTGGCACTGGTGCTGCTGCTGGTCCTGCAGAACTACTTCCTGGATGACCAGCAACTGCGCGAATGGGGCTGGCGTATCCCGTTCGTGATTGGCGCGCTGCTGGCGCTGGTCGCGCTGATGATGCGCCATGACATGCCCGAGACGCAGTCCTTCGAGGCAGCGCGCAAGAAGGCCAAGCCGATGGGCGGCCTGAAGCAGCTGGCCCAGCATCCGAAGGAAGTGCTGCTGGTGATCGGCCTGACGATGGGCGGCACCCTGGCCTTCTATGTCTACACCGTGTACATGCAGAAGTTCCTGCGCCTTTCCGTGGGCCTGACCGATGCGCAGACCACGGCTGTCTCGGCCGCCTCGCTGCTGTTCGCCATGTGCCTGCAGCCGCTGTATGGCGCGCTGTCGGACCGGATCGGCCGCCGTCCGCTGCTCGTGGCGTTCGCCCTGCTCGGCACGATCTTCACGGTGCCTTTGCTGACCGCCATCCGCAACGCCAGCGGCCCGTGGGAAGCGTTTGCGCTCATCGCTTGTGCCTGGATCATCGTCTCGGGCTACACGTCGATCAATGCGCTGGTCAAGGCCGAGCTGTTCCCCGCTTCCATCCGCGCTACCGGCGTGGGCGTGCCCTATGCCGTCGCGGTGTCGGTGTTCGGCGGCACGGCGGAATACCTGGGGCTGTGGTTCAAGTCGATCAACCTGGAGAGTGGGTTCTACTGGTATGTGACTGGGGTGATTGCGTGCACGCTGGTGGTTTGCTGGTTCATGCGGGATACCGCGGCCAGTTCGAAGATTGATGAGGAGGCGCGTAGCCACTGATCCGGGTGGCGGGCACTTAGCGCTGCCGAATGGTGCCCCGGGATGCAGGTCTTTTCGTCCCGTTCGCTGAAATGGAAAAGACCGCTGCGGCGGTCTTTTGCTTTTTTTACGTAACGTGCCCAATGGTTTCAACCTGAAGAATGCCTATGGGAAGTCATGTGCTAGCGATGGTGGGTTAAAACTGGGCACTTTCGATCTGACGGAACTACCTAGCGGCCACGACGCCGCAACCATAGCACCAGTGGCGTCAGGACCGCTGTGCCAACGAAAGAATAAAGAATGAGGCCGAACGCTATATCGATACTCATTCGCGGATCGAAGAAGATTATCGATAAGTACACAACTACAGCTACCAGAAGAGCAACACCAATCGAAATGAATGTGCTTTTCATGAGAATGACTCCGCTATAGGGCAATTCAGATAAATCCCAGCCTCACTGCCGCCTGCCTGCACGACCTCCTCGATGAAGGATGCGCAATTATCATGAACAACGCCACAAAGCCATTCGAGTTTGATATTGAAGTAGTGAGCTGGCTTCGGTTATTCGATGCTATTCAAAGAGTAGAGTTCAGAGTGCTTATCCGAAATTCCCGACGGTGCAGTAGGACGCAATTGTTCCAATTACATTAGCCCCTAAAGCAAAAGTCCGCCGCAGCGGCCTTTTGCTTTCCCGAGAAATGTGGTCATCTCCCGCAACTAACGACGACGATTCCGAAAAATTAACACCAGCGCTGTTACGAACGCTGAGCCGACGAAAGAATAAAGAAGGAGACCAAACGCATAATCGAGATTCATTTTCGGATAGAACAAAATTATCGAGACATATACAATTCCAGCTACCAGAAAAGCAATGCCAATCGAAATGAGTAGGGTTTTCATGAAAATGACTCCGCCCTAGGGCAATTCAGATAGATCCCAGCCTCACTACCGCCTGCCTGCACCACTTCCTCTACAAAGGAAGCGCAATTGTGAATCAAGCCTCCCCATAGCCACGGCTTTTCCATCAGTTCGTGCAGTTTATCATGCGCGCCTTTAGGGTTCTTAAGAACGATAGGCCAACGACGAATCTCCCGCTTGCCGTTTTCGTTCAGGTACCGCGTGAATTCACTCTCGTGCATAAATTTAGGCATGTCGTAAGGGCCCGAAATATGCGCATACCAACTCCAGTTACTCCCGACGTGCAGTAACGCATGACCACAAGGGTTGAAGCTGTCGCCAGACACAATAACCGCACAGGCATGTCTGAAGTCTGCCTCCTCAAGAGGGCATATGATCATTCGGGCTCCGTCATAGGGCTTAGACATAGCTCCTCCGATCAGCATACTTTATGAGTGGAGCAATCCCAACCGCCCTGCGTATTACCTTGCATTCCGCCCTTTATCGATTGGCGTATGTAATTCCACTTGATTTTGGCGTACGCGAACTGGACCCGCTCAGTAATAATTCCCCCATCGCCGCTATCCGGAGTAATGCTTGCGATAATCAAGTTTTCGAGTTCGATCTTGAAGTACGTAATCGGCTTGCCGTCCCCGTCAGCCCTTATGAACTCGAATACTGCGTTGGATAGGGTCTTCCCAACGGCGCAGGTTTGCAAAAGGATAGGGGAAGCCAGGTCGGCCAGTTTCTGAAACGTGATGGGATAGAGGTTAGCCCTGCCTGTTGTATGCCCGCCTGCCGTCGACAGGACCGTAGCTCTTGGCTGGTGAACTGCATAGACAACGCTTTGCACTTCGATCCAGTTTCGATGTCGTTCGTCTCCAGATTCTCCGTTGATCCCATCTATCTTCAAATATGCATCGGTTGCCATTTCTGTCTCCTTGGTCAGGGGTGGATCAGATAGCGATTCTTGATCCGGCGCAACAGACAGAAGTTGGTTTGCAACAGAAATACGAGCGAGCGAGATCAATGACTATCCCTGCGTAACGACAGTAAGCGTTGGCTGTGCACCGTCTCGAGCTAGTTGGCAGAAGCGAGAAGATAGTGAACACGCCGCTGGGAAGCGGAGTCAGCCAACCAGCCCGGCATGGAAGTGCGTGCTCTGCGCGATACCTGGCACGGCGCACGCAGCGAAGGGTGCACGAACGAGGGCATCGATATCGCGTCGACGGCGTCCTGCCTTGGAACTGCGCTACCTTCGACCAGAACGGGAAGCGCGAGCGTCTTGGGAATGGCCACCGGCCGGATGGGATACAGGATTCGCTCGATGATCGAATGCAGGAAGGGATAACCCGCCACGAGGATGGCGGCTATCACGAGGCTTTGAGGAGTATTCATATCCGGATTCCGACTGATCGGAAAACCCAGCAGATGAAGGCAAATCGGCGCATCCCCAGATTGCACGCGGTTCGCGCCCGAATATGCCTGTCCGGAGCTGGCCAATGGCTGCGCCAGCTGAATCACTCGCCATCCTTGCCGCCAACCTTGCCATGCGGCGCGGCGAGTAGCGTAATGCTAGCTGGTGCGCGCGGAAAGCCACCGGTGTTCCCCTCCCCTGTTCACTGCTATGCTAGAACCGAACATCCGCTTGCCTGGCCGCCGGGCCAGTCGCGCTCACGGCCCATATCGTCGACATGGATCTCACCGCCTCCACACTCGCCATACCATCGCGGCAGGCGCCTTCGCCGTCCTACACGGTGCTGCGCAGTCTCGGCAAGGGTGGTTATGGCGAAGTGTTCGAACCCCGTGGCCCGACCGATGCGACAGGCAATCATGGCCCCTGTCGCATTCGCTGGCTAAGCTCCGACGTCCAGTCGAACAGCGGAGTGTCAATGTCGAAGCCAACAGATTTCAGCAGAATGTCGCCGCCAGCCTCATTACATCACAGCTAACCCAACACCTCGCCAATGACTTTGGCCGTGCGTTCGAAAAGCTTCAGAAGCTTTGGTTCGACATCTTTTTCAGTGAGGTTAATCTGACGACCCAGCGTGCGATAATTTGCAACGAGTTTCCCTTTTGCCAGTTCAGGAAACTCTTGCGTAAGCGCATCCCTCAATTGCAGCTCCAAAGCCTCATCCGCCGCACTGGCGCAATAAACGGTTGATATGCTATAACTGACACCGGAAGATTTCGCATTCTTCATACGCCGGACATGCAAATACAATGGCCACATGCCATCCGAATTCATCAGCTTTTGCCAGGACTTTTCGAAAATACTCAGATAGTGTGCCCCGTATTCCGAAATTAAAGCGCACTGCGGAAGTTTCCCTTTCATTCCAGTCTCTACGAATGCGAGCGACTTCATTTCAAGCATTCGATCTATAATTTCGGAATGATGGTTAACATATATCCACATATCCCCCTGCAATTCCTTTGGAGTGAGCTCGGATAGTGCTTTTTTCCGAACCTCGGCGAAATCCCCAAGTATCTGCCGGTATTCCTGGACGAGAATTGCCAGCGTATCAGCAAGTTTTTCTTCTTCTTTGGGTGCATAATCGGTCTGCATCTGACAGTAAGCAACCACCAACGAGGCTGATTGATTCCCTCTACGCATCTGCATTTCGGCTCTCTTTGCTCCGTTCTCTAGCCACTGGTAATCCACATGTGCCCATCTGCTGGACAGGTTATCACTGCTTTCAAAATCGCCTTCTTGCTTAACATAGTTCCGGTTCAGTGCAATATATGCGGTTTTGAAGCTGGCAAACGCGGGCCGCCGACGCAATTCGGCTGCAACTTCCGTGTAGTACTCTTCAAGTTGGGTTGCGCCAAATCGTGCGCCGTGCTTGTTCTCGACGACGATGAATAACTCGTTGTCCGCATCAACCATCAACAGGTCAAGTCGCTTATCGCTCCGAAGCCGGTATTCGCGAATTAGGAATATCGAGTGGAATCCCGTACTCGCTATGCGGCTAGGAGTCCAGTGTTCGAAGAATATTTTGTTCGAATAGGTGCAATCTTTGGCAGCCCCATATGCCGCAGTCAAGAAGTCCTTGAGTAGCATATCGCCCTGCCCATGTCCTTCCCGAGGGTTGAACAACCACTTCAGGATCTCGGAATGCTGATTTTCCGATGGACGGATGATGTCGAAGATGTCGTTTGATCTTTTAAGAGATTCGATCGCCTCCCCGAGCCTTGGATCGCTTACAAACCTCTGAAACATTTCCGCATTGAGCATATGAATCTCTTTATAGATCGATACAATTAATCAGAACGGACACTGGAGATCAAGGCCCACTGGTCCTGCCTTCGGGAAAGCTTACATCAACCGCATTTACATAACTCCGTTAACGCAGAGATTCTTTCCGTCCATTGCTTCATTTGACAGATGGCCCCGAAAGGTCATGATCATCCATGGCAATTCTCTGTTTGGATTGATTTGCATGACGCTGCGTACGCAATTCGCAGAGCGCGCTATTGTAGGCGCGAATGAGTGAACCGACCAGTTCCCGGGTATCAAGATCTTTATGCTGCGCGAGCCTATTGCCAATAAATTCCTTTGCAGCTGGATGAAGGTCGGTTTCCATGGTCGATACGAGGTCATGGAGTGTCTCTGCCGAGAATCGATCGTAGGACTTCCTGACCTTGTCAGTCTCCTTACTGACAAGCCGATCGCGTTCCTGGTTCTTTTTTGCTGTAACCTCTCTGGCAATCAATTTCGGCCATTCAAGATCCGACCATCCTTGGACGGTATGCATCCGCGTTTGAGATGCTGGCTCCCAGGGCGCCAGAACGCTGACGTTCGAAACGCCCGGCCCCAAGACTCGTTTTTTCCACTGAGCAAAAGTCTCATCTTTTATAGGCCCTGGTACATTGCTACGATGCGGAGCACCGTCAAATTCGACCATTATTGAATAAGTCTTCAATATCTTAAGGCGATATTTATCTGTTTCTTGCATGAATTACCTCATCAATAAAATCAAGACTCGACTACCTACTCATCCAATACATTAATCCCATGACGCCATCATTAGTGACAGAGACCATTGCAATCAGATTTTAGATCATAAGCAGTATGTCCACCTCGACTGTGTCTGCAGCACCATCGTATGCCAACCCCTGGATATGCCACGGCGCTTTGAATGTGCTTCTAAACTCGGTATATGTGAGCTTCAGGTCAAGCGGAGGAATACCGCCCACAGGGCTGCGTACGACAATAACGGTGCCGCTCGCTTCGGGCAAGCTTCCACGCTGTCTTTTCAAATCTTCCACTGCGTGCCTCATTGCAGTTATCGTCCTATTTTCTCCCATCGCTTTTCCGGTTGCAAAGAACATGCGGCCACTCGCGCCGCTTTGAACAGTGGATATAACGTCCGTAATGTCGCAGCTAACCGGCTGCCATGAAGTAAGCGGCAACAACAAGGCATGCTGTACTCGCCTGGCCAGTTCAGAGCAAGGCATACTGGTATAAATTAACAGGAGGTCGGCCAAGTCATCGAGCTCCCGTGCTCTCTCGGCCCCCATCACCAGTGTTGGCTCATCGTTGGTAACGACGATCCGTACAATCAGCGAGGCTTTCGCCGGCAGCATGCAGTCACGCAACTGCTCCACGCGTCTTAAGGTATCAAGCGTATTTTCGCAACAGGAGAGCACCTGTACATATGGAGAGCGAAGTTCGGCAATGTCGGTCGGCATCTTGGGCGTCCATTAGTTTCTTGATTGAGATATTTATCGACGCCAGGTCAGTGTATAACAAATATTTCCATGATACCAATACAGGATGAGAAACCTCTACAATTGATGTAATAATGCTCAGCAAGCTCGGGGATTGCTCTGTCAACTCCCTGAGAGCGAAGATTGCGATCTTACTCGCAGGAACTTGTTGAATGAACATTGGGTTTCCGCATATTCATAGGCGAACGGTTCCTCGGCAGCGTTTTCGACGCGGCAATGCCAAGCCACGCGTCAATTTGGTCAAGACGCGGTCAAAGCGTCGGATGGGAGGTTTCCATGCAACTGGACGATATGCTGATGAGCGCCTGCGAGTACGGGAAGGCGTCCGCGCTAGCGGCGGCATCCCTTTCGCAATGCGGCGACTGGCGCCTGGAAGGCCTGCACAATCCAGGCAAGCTAGCAGCACGACCACTACAGTCGAGGTCGCAAAGCGAAGCGCGACGCGGCTCCGCCGAGTCGCTGGAGCGGCGTACGCCGCCGGCAAGCCGGCGCGTACGCCGCATTGAACGGTGTGAACGAGCGCGCGCAGGGCGCGCGAAGCCGTAGAGAAGTGATTTCCGCAGGGCGGAAATCACTTCTCTACGACAGATGGGCGATTCGGATAGGGCTGCGCCAGCAGGCGTGCGCCCTTCGAATCTCACGCGGAGAGCGCGCAGGCGCTCTCCTCGCTTGCGCCAGAAAAGCAAAAAGACCGCCGCGGCGGTCTTTTTGCTTTGTTCTCTGGCGGAAGCGGTGTCCGTCTAACTATTAATCCAAGTCCATCCATTACCATCCCGCCTCTCTCTGACTTCCCTATGAATTACGCCATGTATTTGTCTAAGCTCATCCATTCGGATACACTGGAATCTACAACACAAACGGGGGTAGAAACGTGGGTAAGCGACAGGTGGAACGACTCAGTGCGGTGGCGGTAAAGAAGGCGACGACTGTTGGATACCTCCCGGATGGCGGTGGCTTGTACCTACAGATATCCCCTACCGGCTCTAAGTCATGGATTTACCGGTTCACGCTCAACAAGAAAGAGCGTCAGATGGGGCTAGGCTCCTACCCTGACGTACCACTAGCAAAAGCTCGGGAATTGGCGACGGCTAGCCGTCTACTAGCGAAGAGTGGTATTGACCCAATCACCGCAAGGGATAACGAACGAAACGCTTTGCAACAGCAACGTACCTTTGCTGAATGTGCAGAGGAATACCATCAGATACACCAGCACACGTGGAGAAATGAGAAACACGCTTCCCAGTGGACGAACACCTTGAAAACGTACGCGTATCCGATATTCGGCACGAAAGCCGTCTCTGACGTGTCGAAGGCAGACATCCTTGCTGCCCTGACTCCGATCTGGACGACGAAATCAGCGACAGCGGCAAGGGTAAAGCAACGCATCCATGCAGTACTCGACTGGGCGGCTGCCAAGGACTATAGGCACAACCATGACGCAGGGATTTGGGCACAGATTACAAGGGCATTGCCGGCTGGCAGAGGCAACAGGGGCAACTTCGCTGCGTGCGCTTACAAGGATGTCGCATCTACTCTTTCAGCGATTCGCACCTCTGGCAGCGATGATTCGGCAAAGTTGGCGCTGGAATTCATTGTGCTGACAGGCGCCCGTACTGGCGAGGTACGTCTTGCAGAATGGTCTGAGATTGATTTTGATGGAAAACGCCGGATCATTCCAGGCGAACGCATGAAGTCAGGTAATGAACACCGCGTCCCTCTGTCCCCACGGGCACTGGAAATTCTGGAAGCGCAAAGAGGGAAACACCCGAAGCTCATCTTCCCGAACAACAAGGGCAAGCCGTACTCGGATATGGCATTTACGGCCACTTTGCGCAGGCTTGGTTACGAGTTCACAGTCCACGGGTTCCGATCCTCGTTCCGGGACTGGGCAGCGGAACAAACGAGCTACCCCCATGCTGTCTGTGAAGCCGCCCTGGCTCATACGATGAAAGACAAAACAGAGGCAGCGTACTTCCGGTCCGACCTGTTTGACAAGCGACGTGAATTAATGAATGACTGGGCAGTGTATTGCACCGAAGAAAAACCAAGCTCTGTTGCGCAGACAGAGATGGCAACGCAGTATTAAGCATTTCGTACCGTTCTGCATGTGATAGCCTTGTTCATTATTCAATTCCTGGCACCAGCCGTACCCAAGATGGGGTAACAGTGCAAGTACGCCCCCTCCCACGCACCATGAATCGAATAGGGGGCCTTCTAAGGCACCAAGAAGGCGCCCCAATACATTCAGGCACCCAATCCAGCCTGAACGGCACAAACGCCACCAAGGCCGTTTAAACCGGCCTGCAATTAGCGATTGCAATTTGCAAAGAACCGTGTTAAAGTATCTGGTTGACAATGCTCGCTATGAACGTTTTACATTCATCGTCATTTCAGTGCACGGCCATCGCTGCAAGCCGCATAGGCTCTACGTTTTAGCCGCTCCCTGCATCCTCCGAGCAATGCCTCCTTCATAGGAGGAAATCCCCGTTACCTTAGTGTCGTAGTAGTAGTAGCTGAGAAGTAAGCCCTAGCTGGCTTCTACTCAAGCCTATCTATTGTCCACCAAAATAACAGGGACAGTCAGTACGGGGCAGTCTTCCGACTACCCATTAACCAACATCGAAATCAAAGGAATCAATGCGTCTGCTCTCCGGATCAGGCCAAGGAGGACTATCGACTAAACGAAAGGAACAATCCCATGCCAAAGGCAACAATCACGTACCCCGATAACGTAGTACATGGAAAGAAACGCAAGAACGCAGGATGGCACCCGAAAGGTAAGCGTGCATATCGAGCCGCCAAGACTCGAATCATTCAGTGCCTAACCTATTACCGGGAACCCCGGCTGTACCATTTGATCTTGTCTGGTAATACATATCGCCAGCACAAGAAGGTACTGACAGCACTATGCCAACGACTTACTCGCGCTAAGGTCGAACACGAATGGTTCTCTGCCCGAGAATGCAACAGCGAGCGAGGTGAACACCTCCACATCTTCGTTTTGGTGGACGCTGACGGATCACCTCCACAAGCTCTGCTGAATACGTACGAGGATTGCTGGCTAGCAATTGAATGTAGCAAGAAAGGACTTAACAATCCCTTCATTGCAGCACCGAAGAACGAGATTCATGGCGAGAATCATTACGCCCAACTTCCGTACCTAGGCCCAACCAATCGAGCTACCGAAAAGGCAACGGATCGACTGGCAAACGCTATGGAATGGCTCAGTTACATTTACAAGGCCCGAGACAAACACGACGAAGAGTGGGAGAACGAAGGCCAGATTTTCTCCGCTTCCCGGCCAAAGCGAAACAAGACGGTCGCTGCCATTACAAGTAGCAAACCCGTCGTAAACGGCGATGTACCGATCAAGATTAAGACCGGCGATAACCTGCTTGATGCCATGATCGGCAAGATGCAGCACATTTATCAGCTATCCCAAGCACAACCAAGGATAGCGTTAGCATAACGATAACGGAGTGATTGGCATCCCCTCCACCACTCCGCATTAACTATCTGAGCCGCAGAATTCGGCGTGCACCGTTGAGGACGACTACGGCAATGACGGTGCCGATAATCAAGTCGGGGTATGAGGAACCGGTCCAAGCCACCAACACACCAGCAACGATGACGCCAAGATTGGCAATGACATCATTGGCCGAGAAGATGTAGCTGGCTCTCATGTGCACCCCGCTATCCCGCTTCTTTGCGATTAGCATCAAACAGGCTACGTTCGCGACCAAGGCCACCATCCCCACGCCCATCATTAGAGCCGACTCGGGATCACTGCCAAAGACAAACCGTCGAACAACTTCCGCGAGAGCACCGAGCGCCAGCAAAAGCTGAAGCCAACCTGCCAGATGCGCTGCACGGGTTTTCATGCTAGCTGCCTTACCGACCGCATACAAAGCAAGTCCGTACACGGCAGCATCAGCGAACATATCCAGAGAATCGGCCAACAGACCCGCAGATTGCGCCCACAGACCAAGAGCCAGTTCAAAGACGAACATTACGGCGTTAATTGCCAGCAGCAAGCGCAATGCCTTAGCCTCACCTACATCGTCCGACTGCCCCTGCTGGATCGCTTCTTCCCCGGCAATCAGCGAAGAACCGCTGAGCACCGCCCCCAAGCCAAGCGGCTGTAACCGGCCAAGGATACCTTCGACATCATCCAGGTGAATCACGGTCAACTCTCGCTGAGCTAGATCGAAGGACAACGAGCGAATATCTTGACGATCCTCCAATGCCATCCTGATTAACCGCTCTTCGGATGGGCAATCCATTTTCGGAACGGAAAAGATGCTCTTGAATGCACGATCAGTTGCGTCTGCCGCCAGAGGCACCGAGTCCTTGACCCTAGCCCCGAGCTTTAAAGGTTCCAGAATCCCGACTACTGTAGCTACGTCGCCGGTATGCACTACTCGCAGTTCGCGACTGGACAGATCAAAGGAAAGCTCTTGCACCATAGGCTTTCCATCGAGCGCCATCCTGATTAACCGCTCTTCGGATGGGCAGTCCATCTTCGGGACCGCCAACGTACTGCTATATCTTTGCATAGGGTATTGATGACTTGGCTAAGATATTAATGATAACGTGACCCGGCTGCTATGACCCGCGATCAAGACCGGCGCAACGACCATAGTCACCCCTCAGTGCACCAGAAACCCGCAGCAGCCCGTTGCAACTGACCATCTAGCGCCTCCCAGGCGAAACCTGCACCACGGATAACCAAACCTAGTAACTCGACTACGTGCTGCATTTCACGAATGGTTCTGTTCAGGTCACCCCAAGCAATCCCGGCTGACGCAACGTCGAAAAACACGTACGCGTCGTCCCGATACTGAATCTCATTGTGAGCCGACACCTTGTCGCGGATAGTCACAAAACCTTTGACAGTGGCAGAGACGGACAGACGGTCCCACGCACTCACCAAGTCCGAATAATGCCGGTCAAATTCCACGCCCCGCTCAAGAGCTTCCCTTGCATCCATGTCACGTAGTAGTGCGGCAAGCCCCTCATCAGGCTCTTGTCTCATTACTGCTGGCGAAACATCGCAGAACTGCGCCTTTAGCGTTGAACGGACATCATCGTTCACCAGTGACGCTACCAACTTCCTAATGCTAGGCGTCCGCTCGTAGTCGTCCATGACGAGCTTTGCAATGTCCTGGCAGCATGACAAGAAGAGCGAATGTCGAAGGATTTGGTAACCCCATGTTCGCTGACCCGACCCATACCCCGCAGGCACCCGCTCATCAAACAACATCGGATGCAACATCGCGTAACGCTCTCGCAAGATCAGGAATGCATCCAACAGACGTGATGCGTGGGCATCCAGTTTCGCGACCCTGGCAGCCAAGCTAGCGGGGTTCATCGCAACTCCAGAACCACACCACGATATTTCAATTTAGACAACATCAGGGTTGCACCTGTTGGAAATGTGTTAACACAAGCGATGGTTATACGGGCATTCCTCGTTTTTAACGGGAACCATGCCCGACATCCGATGCTACAGCACCATAAGATTTTAATTGCAGAAACGATGAAGCAGTGTGATAATTCGCGAATGGTAGCGAACTACTGGCGATCCTGCACGCCTATTGCAAACACACACATAGGAGGCTTCGGCTTTAACTTTTTGAAGGAGGTTTTACATGACTCACACTGACCGTCTTATCCCCGTAACCAATGTGGCAACCATTCTTGGGATTGGCGTTAGCACTGCATGGCTGTGGTGCACTACTAAGGCAGGCTTCCCTGCTCCTATCCGCCTGTCACGGAAATGCACACGATGGTCGCTTAACGAAGTCAACTCCTTCGCTGAAAGCATGAAGCTCGCACGCAACTGTGGGTAGAAACGGGGGTAACCCTACGGTAAATTCTGAAAATCCCATTAAATTCAACAACTTATTGGATTTTAATGGCGGAAGCGGTGAGATTCGAACTCACGAACGGGTCTCCCCGTCGGCAGTTTTCAAGACTGCTGCCTTCAACCACTCGGCCACGCTTCCTTTTGACTCGGGCAACAGCAAGCCAACCCGAAGTGCCCCGCATTATACAGAAATCATTCCCCACCGCCAGAGTGCGCAGCGGAAGGCGCCCAGCCCTTCTCGACAAGCGCCCGCTCGAACTCCAAAGGCGGCAAGGGCCGGGAGTACAGGTAGCCCTGCACCTCGTCGCAACCTGCGCGCTCCAGGAAGGTTAGCTGGTCGACAGTCTCCACCCCTTCGGCGATCACCCGCAGCGAGAGCTGCCGGGAGATGCTGACGATGGTGCTGGCAATGGCGCAGTCGCTGCTGTCGTGCGGGATGCCGGTGGTGAAGGAACGGTCGATCTTCAGGGTGTCGATGGGGAAGCGCTTCAGGTAGGAAAGGCTCGAGTAGCCGGTGCCGAAATCGTCCAGCGAGAGCGTGACGCCCAGCGCGGAGATGCGGTCCATGATGGCGATCACGCGGTCGATGTTGTGCATCAGCGTGCTCTCGGTGATTTCCAGTTCCAGCCACTCCGGTTCCAGCTCGTAGCGCCGCAACGTGTTCTGCACGCGGTCGGGCAGCGTGGCGGTGAATTCGCGGGCGGAGACGTTGACGGCCAGCCGGATCGGCCGCATGCCGGCGCGCTTCCACGCTTGCGCCTGGGCGCACACGGCTTCCAGCACCCACTCGCCCACTTGTACTACCAGGCCGGTGGCTTCGGCCAGCGGGATGAATTCGCCGGGCGGCACCATGCCGCGTTCCGGGTGCTGCCAGCGCACCAGGGCTTCGGCGCCGATGATGCTGCCGTCGCCGATCGAGAACTTGGGCTGATAGTGCAGCAGCAGCTGGTTGCTGCCCAGCGCGTGGCGCAGGCCGGATTCGATGCGCATGCGCTCATGCATGCCCTGGTTCATGTCCGCACTGTAGAACGCCACGCCATCCACTTCGGCACCCTGCTTGGCGCGGTACATGGCGATGTCGGCCTGGCGCAGCAGGGTTTCGGCGTCCTGGCCATCCTCCGGGTAGACGCTGATGCCGATCGCGGCGCCCACGCGCAGGTCGTGGCCATCGATCAGGAACGGTTGCGACAGCGCGGCCATCAGCTTTTGCGCCACCGTGCCCGCTTCGTAGTGCTGGGTGAGTTCGAACAGGCCCACCGCGAATTCGTCGCCGTTCAGGCGCGCCACCACGTCCTGTTCGCGCAGCGCCATGCGGAAGCGCTGGGCCACTTCACGCAGCAGCTGGTCGCCGGCCACGCGGCCAAGCGTGTCGTTGATCAGCTTGAACCGGTTCAGGTCGATGAACAGCACGCAGCCGTGCGACTTCGTGCGCTGCGCCACGGAGAGGGCCTGGTCCACCAGCTTGGTGAGCAGCGTGCGGTTCGGCAGGCCGGTCAGGGCGTCGTAGTACGCCAGGTGGTGGATGCGTTCCTCGGCCTGCTTGCGCTCGGTGATGTCGGTCAGGTAGGCGATCAGGCCGGTCGAGCGGTCGTTCGCGTCGACCAGCGGCGACAGCGACAGGCTGGCCCAGAACACTTCGCCGGACTTCTTCTTGCGCCGCACTTCCATCAGGCGCCCGCCCTGCATCAGGAACGGGTCGTGGAAAGTGGGGTCTTCGTCGTCGTACAGGAACAGGATGTTGCGGCCGATCGCTTCCACCGGCGTGTAGCCGAACAGGCGCTCGGCGCCCTTGTTCCAGCTCGTGATGAAGCCATGCTGGTCCATCGTGACGACCGATTCGTGGATCTGGTCGAGGATCTGCGCCTGGTGCTGCAGCATCGCTTCCACCTGCGCGTAGGCGTGGGTGGAGCGCTGCGCCAGCGAGTGCACGTGCAGCACGCCGGCCGCCAGGCGGGCCAGGTTTTCCAGGCTGCGGCGCTCGGCGGGGCCGCCTGGGCCGCCGGCGACTTCGAAGCGGCCCAGGCGGCAATCGTCGTGCGCGATGTCCTGCACCAGCGCGTCCGGCGGCGGCGCGCTGGCGGGTGCCGTGTCAGCGGGTACGTAGCGGGCCCACGGGCTGTGCGTCACTTCGCCGGCGATGCGTCCCAGTTCGGCGGCCAGGGCCGGGCCGCGCAGGCGCAGGACCGCGTCGCATAACGCGGCGCTGCTGGCAATGGAGTCCGGGAGGGGAGTGCCGGCGGCGGGTGCAGCGACATCAGATGGTCCTGCTGACCTGGATCGCCCAGCGCCAGCCCTGCAGCTGGCTGTCCCAGAACTGCGCGGGCGTCAGGCCCAGCGCGGCGATGGCGGCGGGATCGGGCACTTGCTGTTCCGCCAGTGCCAGCATGGCGCCGAACGGGCCCGCGCGGTCCAGCAGCGCGCCCACCACGTCCAGGTCCAGCGTCAGTGCCGCAACGATCTCGCTCATCGGCATCGCCAGCAGTTCATCGAGCAGCGCGAAGACGCCAACCACGAAGGCCAGGTCTTGCCGGTCGCGGTCGCCGCCCTGGGCCTTGCACAGCGCTTCCATCTGCGCGGCGCGCCGCGCCGCTTCCGGCAACAGCAGGTTCGGCATGCCATCCTGTTGCGGGCGGGCGTACAGCAGCAGTTGCAGCCAGCGCTGTAGCTGGCGCCGGCCCAACACATTGATCGCTTGGCCGAAGTTGTGGATCGGGTTCGTGAAGCCGAAGGCCGCCGAGTTGACCAGCTTGAGCAGGTGGTACGACAGCGCCGGATCCTGCTTCAGCAGCATTTCCAGCTCGCGCGAATCGGCATCCTGCGCCAGCAGGCCAAGCAGCGACAGCAGGCGCTTGCGCGAGGTGCCGTCGCCGGCTTCCGCGACGCGGCGGCGCGAATAAGGTCCGCTGAACCAGCCCATGCCGGCATCGCGGCAGGCGGCGAAACGGGCGGTATCTTCCACGTCGTGCGCCCAGTGCGGGCCCGGCAGGCTGAGGAGCGACAGCGCGGACGGCAGGCCCTTGCCGCCATGCGCGATGCCGCGGATGCCGGCCTGCGGCGCATGCACGCCCGCCTCCCCTTCCACCAGCAGCCGGAAACCCTGCTCGGCGAGCACGGCGCAATGCTTGCGCACGGCGGCATCCTGCAGCGCGGCGGCCGGTACCTGCAGCACGAATCGGGCGGCGGGCAGCAGCGCGGCCTGCGGCGCGTCGATGGAAAGCGGATCGGCGAGCGGAACGATGCAGTCGAGGGGAGCGAAGGCGGCTTGCGCGTCGGGCTGGCTCAGCAATGCCAGCAGTGTGGCGCCTTGTGCGCTGGCGGAATGCGGGTGGACGGCCAGCGCGGTCCATTGATACCGGGTATCGGCTACGGCTTCCAGTCCCAGCACGGGGAACAGGTCGGATTGGAACATCGTTTTCTCGTTGCGGTTGGGCGCAATGGTCATGCAAGCTGGAACGGACAGCACGCCCCCTGCGCAGGGCAAAACCTATCGGCTATTGCTATCTGAATATTTCAATTAAGCAAAAAGATGCATTTGGGAATATATCAGAAAACCACCGCCAGACGGTCATGCACGGTACGGAGTCGCAAAATGCACCGGTCCCTGTTCAATTCGAGCAACAGAAAATCGCTTACTTCCGGTAACTCCCTGCTACAGTTGTCATTTCTACCACCTTCCGACGACCGCCGACCACTGCCGACCCCGGGCGCCTACAGGTCGCGTGCCCGCTGCACGGCAAACTTGATCAGCTCGGCCTGCCCTTCGATGCCGAGCTTGCGCTTGATGTTCAGGCGGTGCGTTTCCACGGTGCGCACCGACAGGTCGAGTTCGCGGGCGATCTGCTTGTTCGATTCGCCGTTGGCGATGTGGCGCAGCACTTCCTGCTCGCGCGAAGTCAATTCTTCCTGCGCCGGTGCGCGCACCAGCTGCCGGGCCAGCGCCGCGCTGTAATAGATCCCGCCGGACATCACGGTTTCGATGGCCACCACGATATCCTTGCCCGGCGCATCCTTCAGCACGTAGCCGCGGGCGCCGGCGGCCATCGCCTGCGACACGTATTCCTGCTTGTCGTGCATCGACAGGATCAGCACGGCGATATCCGGGAACCGCGCGCGGAAGGCCGCCGTTGCTTCGATACCATTCGTGCCGCGCATATTGATATCCATGAGCACCAGGCCCGGCGCGTGCACGCTGGCCGCTTCCAGCGCCTCGGCGGCGCTGCCGGCTTCGGCCACCACCTCGAATCCCGGCACGGCTTCGAGCCGCGCCCGCAAGCCATCCCGCACCAGCGGGTGGTCGTCCACCAGCAGTATCCTGATCGTCATGTCACGTTCCGTAATCGATATGGGCCCGCACCGTGGTGCCGGCCGGGGAAGAGTCCAGTTCCAGGCGGCCGCCGATGGCTTCCAGCCGTTCCATCATGTTGCGCAGGCCGATGCCCCGCTTCGGGTGCTGGGCGATATCGGCCGGGTCGAAGCCCACGCCATCGTCGCCGATCGACAGCGTGACGCCGTGCGCGGTGCCCGCCAGGGCGACGGCGATCCGGCTGGCGCGCGCATGCCGTTCGATGTTCGTCAGCGCTTCCTGGGCTATGCGGAACAGCACCGTGTTGGCCGTTTCCGGCAGCCGCTCGGTGCTGCCCGCGGCGCTGAACCGCACCGGCATGCCGCTGTCGTGCTGGAATTCCTCGGCCAGATGGGCCAGCGCGGGGGCCAGGCCGATATCGTCCAGCACAGCCGGGCGCAGGTTGTGCGAGATGCGGCGTACTTCGCCCAGCACCTTGTTCAGCTGCCCGGCCGTGTGCTCGAACACGGCCAGCGCCTTGTCCGTTTGCGAGGGCTGGCCGGACAGCCGCTCGATGCCGGCCTCGATCTGCAGCTTGATCGAGACCAGCCACTGGCTGATGCCGTCGTGCAGGTCGCGCGACAGGCGCGCCCGTTCCTCTTCCTGCGATTCGACCACGCGCTGGGCCAGCGCCTTCAGCTTCGCGTCCGCCACGCGCGACTCGCTGATGTTCAGCGCCAGCCCGGAAAAGCCGACCGCGAGCGCCGACAGGATCGCGATCGCCGCGATCCACAGCATGGTGTTCTGGATGTTGCCGCGCTGCTGCGTGTCGATCTTCGCCAGCGCGCGCTCCACGTCGTCCAGGTAGATGCCGGTGCCCATCATCCAGCCCCACCGCCGCATCGGGATGACGTAGCCCAGCTTGGCCACTTCCTGCCGCGTCGACGGCTTGACCCACTGGTAGCGTTCCAGGCCGCCGCCCTCGCGCGCCCGCGCCAGCAGCCGCACGATGGTGGGGTTGCCGGCGTTGTCGCGCATCGCATACAGGTTGCGGCCCACCAGTTCCGGCTGGCGCGGGTGCATCAGGCTGTTGCCCTGCATGTCGTAGACGAAGAAGTAGCCATCGTCGCCGAAGCTGAGAGAAGCCAGGATGCGCTTGGCCTCCTCCTGCGCGGCCGGGTCGGTGCGGCCGGAGTCGTACAGGTGCGCCACCGAGTGCGCGGCCAGCGCCACGTAATGCTTCAGTTCCGCTTCCTTGCTGGCCAGGTAGGCCTGCTCGATGGCGGCCTTCTGCTGCGTGGCCAGCAAGGCCGACTGGTGCCACACCGCCAGCGCGATCGCGCACAGCGCCAGGATCAAGGGCGTGATGGCGAGGAAGATGACTTTTTGCCGGAGTTTCATGGCGCGATTGTACGTTGCGCGCCGGGGTGGCTTTCTACGTAATACTACGCAGCACATCTGCGTAGAAGTGCGCTTGTGGGAGATATACAGGTCATGAATACTTGCTATATATAAAAGCCGTGATGGGCTGCGCGTGAACCCGCTCATGCGCAACGCGGCAAACAACTGGAGGAAACATGAACCCCGTAATGAAGAAATTCGGCTGGGCAGCGCTATCGCTGGCCGGCGCGAGCGCATTGGGCGTGGTGGCCCTGAAGCGCGGTGAACCGATCAGCGCGATCTGGATCGTCATCGCCGCCGTGTGCGTGTACCTGATCGCCTACCGCTTCTACAGCCTGTTCATCGCGCGCGACGTGATGCAGCTCGACGCGCGGCGCATGACACCGGCCTACAAGCACAACGACGGCCTCGATTACGTCCCCACCAACAAGAACGTGTTGTTCGGGCACCACTTCGCCGCGATCGCCGGCGCCGGCCCGCTGGTCGGCCCCGTGCTGGCCGCGCAGATGGGCTACCTGCCCGGCATGCTGTGGATCCTGGCCGGCGTGGTGTTCGCGGGCGCCGTGCAGGACTTCATGGTGCTGTTCCTGTCGATGCGCCGCGATGGCCGCTCGCTGGGTGACCTGATCAAGTCCGAGCTGGGGCCGATCCCCGGCAACATCGCCCTGCTGGGCACCTTCATGATCATGGTGATCATCCTGGCCGTGCTGGCGCTGATCGTCGTGAAGGCCCTCACCGGTTCGCCGTGGGGTTCGTTCACCGTGATGGCCACCATCCCGATCGCCATCTTCATGGGCATCTACTCGCGCTATATCCGCGTGGGGCGCATCGGCGAAGTGTCGATCATCGGCTTCGTGCTGCTGATGCTGGCCATCGTCGGTGGCCAGTACGTGCAGGAACACGAGGCGCTGGCGCCGATGTTCATGTTCACCGGCACCGAACTGACGTGGATGCTGATCGGCTACGGCTTCATCGCCTCCGTGCTGCCCGTGTGGCTGCTGCTGGCGCCGCGCGATTACCTGTCGACGTTCCTGAAGATCGGCACCATCGTCGCGCTGGCGCTGGGCATCATCATCGTGGCACCCACGCTGCAGATGCCGTCGATCACGAAGTTCATCGACGGTACCGGCCCGGTCTGGTCCGGCAACCTGTTCCCGTTCCTGTTCATCACCATCGCCTGCGGCGCCGTGTCCGGCTTCCACGCGCTGATCTCCTCCGGCACCACGCCGAAGATGATCGAGAACGAAACGCACGCCCGCTTCATCGGCTACGGCGCAATGCTGATGGAATCGTTCGTCGCCATCATGGCGCTGATCGCCGCATCCACCATCGAGCCGGGCATCTACTTCGCCATGAACAGCCCGGCCGCGCTGATCGGCACCACGCCGGAATCGGCCGCCGCGGCGATCTCGCAGTGGGGCTTCTACGTGACCCCGGAAATGCTGACGCAGATGGCCAAGGACGTGGGCGAGCACACCATCATCTCGCGCGCCGGCGGCGCACCGACGCTGGCGGTGGGCATGGCGCACATCCTGTCCAACGTGATCGGCGGCCAGGCCATGATGGCCTTCTGGTACCACTTCGCGATCTTGTTCGAGGCGCTGTTCATCCTGACCGCGGTGGACGCGGGCACGCGCGCCGGCCGCTTCATGCTGCAGGACCTGCTGGGCGCCTTCGCTCCGGCCATGAAGGAAACCGACAACCTGTTCGCCAGCCTGGTGGCCACGGCATTGTGCGTGGCGGCGTGGGGCTACTTCCTGTACCAGGGCGTGGTCGACCCGCTGGGCGGCATCAACACGCTGTGGCCACTGTTCGGCATCGCCAACCAGATGCTGGCCGGTATCGCGCTGATCCTTGCCACCGTGGTGCTGTTCAAGATGAAGCGCGCCCGCTATGCTTGGGTGACCATCGTGCCGACGATCTGGCTGCTGATCTGCACCCTGTATGCCGGCTGGCTGAAAGTGTTCGACGCGAATCCGAAGATCGGCTTCCTTTCGCACGCCGACAAGTACTCGGACGCGCTGGACAAGGGCGAAGTGCTGGCCCCGGCCAAGTCGCTCGAGCAGATGAGCCAGGTGATCTTCAACGACTACATCAATGCTGGCCTCGCTGCCTTCTTCATGGTGGTGGTGCTGTCGGTGCTGGTGTTCGGCGTGCGCATGGCGCTGCGCGCCCACGCCGCGGCCCACCCGAGCCACAAGGAAACGCCGGCGCAGCTGATGCCGGCCGCGCAGTAAACGTCGCGAGGCAGAGATGTTCGATGAAATCGTCAAGGCCGGCCGCTACCTCGGCCAGAGCATGCGGCTGATGGTGGGCCTGCCGGAGTACGACACCTACGTGGCGCACTGCGAGGCTACCCATCCGGACCAGCCGATCATGAGCTACGAGGAGTTCTTCAAGGAACGCCAGGAAGCGCGCTACGGCGGTGCCGGCAAGCGGGGCGGCTGCTGCTGACGCGGTTCCCCGTTTCGTGAAACACCTGCCAGGGACGGCCCGGTCGCGCAAGCGGCCGGGCCGTTTTGCATGGGGCGGGCCGGGGTGGCGCGCCCGATGCGGGCAGTGCGCGACGCGCCCGCGCAGGCGGGCAAATTCCCCGTGGTGATCTATGCGCCCAGCTTCAGTGCCCGGGCGACGGAAAATGCCGACCTGTGCGAATACCTGGCAAGCCATGGCTACATCGTGCTCTCCAGCGTTTCGCAGGGAGCCCGCCAGCGCTCGATGACTGCCGATATCGAAGGCGTGGAAACCCAGGCCGCCGACATCGGCTGGCTGATCGCCCAGGCCGGCACGCTGCCCCATGCGGACGCCGGGCGGCTGGCGGTGGCCGGCTTCAGCTGGGGAGGACTGGCCAACGTGGTGGCCGCCGCGAAGGATGACCGCATCAAGGCGCTCGTCAGCCTGGATGGCTCGGTGCGCTACTTCCCGCAGATGGTCGATGGCGGCAAGTCGGCAATAGGCTATGTGACGCCGGCGCGGCTGGCGGTGCCGATGCTGTACATGGCGCAGCGGCCGAACTCGATCGAACAATCGAACCAGCGCGAGAAGAGCACGGATTTCAGCCTGCTGAACCGCATGACCTATGCCGACACATACGACGGCTACCTGAAGGACGACGCGGCGGCGCGCGCCTTCATGGCCAACAAGCCGGTGGCGAACGGCGTGCCGCGGCACATGGTATCGCTCGATGCGCGGCCCGGCAGCGGCGTGCCGCCCACGCTGGAGCACTTCGCCGGTCAACTGGCGGCCCGCGGCTTCGACCAGGCGGCGGCGATCCACCAGGAGCTGCTGGCGCAGGGCCCCACGTTCAAGCTCGAACCGCATGACCTCAACAGCTGGAGCTATGCCCTGCTGCGCGACGACATGCTCGACGACTCGGTGGCCATCTTCCGCTTCGGCACGCAGCTCCATGCCAAGGACGCCAACCTGTACGACAGCTTGGGCGAGGCGCAGGCCAAGGCCGGGCAGCGCGAGGCGGCGATCGACAACTACCGGCGCTCGCTGTCGCTGAACCCGAAGAATGCCAACGCCGTCGAGCGGCTGAAGGCACTGGGCGCCCCCGCCGCACCGTAACCCCGTCCATACCGGAAATATTTCCCGAAAACCGGTGACAGGCTCCGATTATTCTGCAACAGGCGTTGCCTCAAACCGGTGACAGGCTCCGATTTCGAAAATAATCGGAGCCTGTCACCGGTTTTAAAATAAATAATCGGTGCCTGTCACCGGTTTTTTTGCAACATTACTGCTGGGGGGTGCGTGGCATGTAGGTGTTGAAGTTGGCGATGTGGTCGTCCAGGTTCTGGCTCAGCATTTTCCGATACTCATCGGTGAAGTAGCGGATCGCTTCTTCCTTGTCCTTTTCCATCGCTTCGGCGCTGGTGGCGCCGCTGGCGACGATGAAGGCGTTGAAGCGGGCGGCGGCATACAGCAGCGATGCGCTGACGTTGCTGTTTGGCACCTTCGTGCCCTGTTCGTTTGCCAGGTGGATAATCGCGTCCGCCCGTTCCCAGAAGGCCGCGTCGATGCCGTTGTCACTCATGATCTGCCCTTTCCGAATGAAAAACCGAGTGTAACTCGACAATTATTATATTTACAACGGGAAATTTACCTCTGGAAACGTAGATAAAGCTCAAGGTGTCGCCTTTCTGAACAGATAAAGTTTTCCGAATGGAATCCTTGAGCGGCGGCGAACATGCTTGACTTCGAACGTTCGGGCCTGAGCAGGAAACTGACCCTCATCGCCGTGCTGTCCACTGGCAGCGCGCTGCTGCTGGTCTTTGCCGCGTTCGCCCTGACCTGTGTACTTAACCAGTCGAAAAACCAGACCCGGCACATCACTGCGCTGGCGGACGTCATCGCCGTCGGCACCCTGGCGTCCTTGCTGCGTGCCGAGGCCGCAACGGCCGAACAGGCGCTTGCGGCGCTCGCGGTGCAGGGCGAGATCACGCAGGCGGTGCTGTATGACGGCAGCGGCAAGCCTTTCGCCACCTTCCCGGCCGACAGCGAGGAGCCGGCGCCGGCCCTCCCCCCGGAATGGCTGGCGGCCCTGAAGACGGCGCGTGCCACGACGCCACCGGCGAAGACGCTGGCGCGCGCGGCGGCGGGCGCGCGAATGAGCACGACGGCGGGTACGCCAGCGGTCGCAAGAACAGGCATGACAACCGACATGGCGCCGTCGCCAATAGCGGATCCAATCACCGGTACTGCAACGGAGACAACAGCGGGCACGCCGCGCGACACGGTGGGCAGCGCGATGGACAGCGCGATGGACAGCGCGATACAAGGCTGGGTCCCAGGCACGCTGCGGGTGGTGCGGCCCGTGTACGTAGCCGGGCACCTGGTGGGCGCGGTGATGATCGAGGCCGCCGCCGCGCGCATGTGGCTCGGCATGCTGGAGAGCGTGGGCATCACGGCGGCCGCGGCGGCCATCTCGTTCGTGGTGGCGCTGGGGCTGGCCAGGCGCTTCACGGTCTGCATCGCGCAGCCGATCGGCGAACTGATCGCCGCGGCGCAGCGCGTCACGTCCAGCCAGACCTACGCGCAGGTGCAGCACCAGCGCACCGACGAGCTGGGCACGCTGATCGACAGCTTCAATGAAATGCTGGCCCAGATCGAATGCCGCGACGGCAAGCTGGCCCAGTACCGCGACCAGCTGGAACGCCAGGTCAGCGTGCGCACCGAGCAGCTGGAAAAGGCCAAGAACGCGGCGGAAGCGGCCAGCCAGGCCAAGAGTGCCTTCCTGGCCACCATGAGCCACGAGATCCGCACGCCGATGAACGGCGTGCTGGGCATGACGGAACTGCTGCTGGCCACCGAGCTCTCGGAACTGCAGCGGCACTACACCAGCATGGTGCAGCGCTCCGGCGAACACCTGCTGGTGATCATCAACGACATCCTCGATTTTTCCAAGGTGGAAGCGGGCAAGCTGACAGTCGAATACATCCACTTCAATTTCCGCGAACTGCTGGACGACATCGACTACGTGTTCTCGCCGCAGGCGCAGGCGAAAGGCCTGGCGCTGGATTTCGAGATCGCCCACGACATCCCGGTGGCCGTCATCGGCGATCCGAACCGGCTGCGCCAGGTGGTCGTGAACCTGCTGGGCAATGCCATCAAGTTCACCGATGCGGGCCGCATCACGGTCAGGATCGCCGTCATCAGCGAGGATGCCCAGTCGGTCGGCCTGCGCGTCGAAGTGCACGATACCGGCGTGGGCGTGTCGCGCGATGCGCGCACGCGCATCTTCGACTCGTTCTCGCAGGCCGATGGCTCCACCACCCGCAAGCATGGCGGCACCGGGCTGGGGCTGGCGATTTCCAAGCAACTGGTGGAACTGATGGGCGGCACGATCGGTGTCGAGAACGCGCTGATCCGCGGTTCGATCTTCTGGTTCACCGTGCGCTTCGACAAGCGCCGCGTGGACGCCGACGACGCCTCGTTCAACCAGAAGACGACCAGGGGCCTGCGTGCCCTCGTGGTCGATGCGAGCGACGAATCGCGCGCCGCGCTGGAAGGGTCGCTGGCGCGCTGGCACCTGAAATGCGACGGCGCCGACAGCGCCGAGGAAGCCACGCGCCTGCTGCGCGCGGCGCTCGCCAGCGGCCAGCCCTACGATGTGGCGCTGCTGGACATGGAGGTGCCGAAGGTGGGCGGCCTGGTGCTGGCGGCGGACATCAAGGCCGATCCGGTGCTGGCGCCGGTGCGCCTGCTGCTGCTGTCGACCGAGCGCAATGCGGCCGACACGGTGCAGCGGCGCGAAGCGGGCGTGGCTTTCCAGCTGATCAAGCCGGCCCGCGAGAGCGACCTGTACGAGTGCATCGTGACGCCGCTGCGGGCCAGCGAAGGCATGCGCGTGGCCTCGCCGCCAGCGCCGGCCCGCCTGACGCAACTGCCGCCCGGGCCCATGGCGCAGGCGGGAACGGCGCCGCAGGCAGCGGCGCGGCAAAGCCACACGGTCCTGCTGGCGGAAGACAACCCCGTCAACGTGGAAGTGGCCAGCGCGATGCTCGAAGCCCTCGGCCTGCACGTGCACCGCGCCTGCAACGGCGAAGAGGCGCTGGCGGCCGTGAAGGAAGGCGACTTCGACCTGGTGCTGATGGATTGCCAGATGCCGGTGATGGATGGCATCGCGGCCACCGCCGAAATCCGCCGCCACGAGCAGCAGCAAGGCCGCGCGCGCCAGTTGCCGGTCATCGCGATCACCGCCAACGCATTGCAGGGCGACCGCGAAACCTGCCTGGCCGCCGGCATGGACGACTACCTGTCGAAGCCCTTCACGAAAGCCATGCTGTCCGAGACGCTGTCGCGCTGGATCGCCCTGCCGCGCGCGGCGCTGGTACACCACGATGAAGCGCGCAGGACGGTATCCGGCGGCACAGCGCCGCAATCTGCGCCGGCATTCGGCGCGCTCAACCGCCATGCATCGGTACGCGGTGCGATCAACCGCCATGCGCTGGACGCCATCCGCGCGCTCAGTGCGGACAAGGGCGAGGTCCTGCTGCGGCGCGTGCTGCACGCCTTCATCGACGACACGCCCGGGCGCCTGGCCTCGCTGCACGAGGCGATCGCGGCCGGCAATGCCGGGTCGCTGCGCAAGGTGGCCCACAGCCTGAAATCCTCGAGCGCCAATATCGGCGCCGAAACGCTGGCCCAGCTGAGCAAGGACATGGAACAGCTGGGCCGCAACGATATCAACGGCGACGCCGCCGTCCTGCTCTCGTCGATGGAGCGGGAATACACGACGGTACGCGACACGCTCTCATCCATGTTCGCCAAGGAGACCTAGAATGGCAGCACCCCTCCCCTCTCATCGCGGTACCGTGCTGGTGGCCGACGACGATCCCGTGATGCGTCTCCTGATGCTGGAAATGCTGGCCCAGGTCGGGCTGGACACGATCGAGGCCGAAGACGGCGACCAGGCCCTGGCCTGCTTCGACCGGCTGGCGCCCGACCTCGTGCTGCTCGACGTGGAAATGCCGCGCATGGACGGCTTCGAAGTATGCCGCGCCATCCGCGCCCGCGAACAGGGCCGCGGCCATGCCACCGCGGTGCCGATCGTGATGGTGACCGGCGACGACGACCTGAAGGCCGTGACGCAGGCTTACGAAGCCGGTGCCACCGACTTCGTGTCGAAGCCGATCAACTGGCCGATCCTCGGCCACCGGGTGCTGTACGTGCTGCGCGCCAGCGACGCCATCGCCCGCCTGCGCATCGCCGATGCGCACAACCGCGCCGTGCTGGCGGCGATCCCGGATACCTTCTTCCGCATGAGCCCCGACGGTTACTACCTCGACTACGAACAGGGCCACGATCCCGGCGCCGCGTTCACCGAGCAGCAGTGCGTTGGCCGGCACGTGCGCGACGTGCTGCCGCGCGCCATCGCCGAGCGCCTGCTGGAGCAGCTCGCGACGGTGCTCGACACCCACTCGATCCGTTCGGTCGACTATGCCCTGGAACGGGACGACACCGTGCATCACTTCGAGGCCCGCCTCGTCAGCACCGGCGCCGGCGAAGTCCTGGGGCTGGTGCGCGACATCAGCGAGCGCAAGCGCACCGAGGAACAGATCCGCCGGCTGGCCTATTGCGACAGCCTGACCGGCATTCCGAACCGGCAGGCGTTCCTGGAGATGCTGGAACGCGAACTGGAGCGCTCGCGCCAGCATGGCCGCAAGTTCGCCATCCTGTTCATGGACCTCGATTCGTTCAAGCGCATCAACGACACGCTGGGCCACGACGTGGGCGACCTGCTGCTCAAGGTGGTGTCGGAGCGGCTGCATGAAACCATCCGCCCCGGCGACGTGGTGGCGCACCAGGGACTCGGCGAAGTGCCGTCGCGCGGCATGCCGGAACGGCGCGGCAACAACCTGGCGCGGCTGGGCGGCGACGAATTCACCATCCTGATCCCCGACCTGGAACGCGTGGAGGATGCGCTGAACGTGGCCCACCGCGTCAAGGATGCGATGCGCCGGCCGTTCCACCTGGACGGGCACGAGATCTTCGTCACCGCCAGCATCGGCATCTCGCTGTACCCGGAGGACGGCGACGATTCCAGCTCGCTGCTGAAGTATGCCGACACGGCGATGTACCATGCGAAGAACTGCGGCCGGAACAACGCGAAGCTGTACAGCTCCGCGCTGACGACGCAGATGATGAGCCATGTGAAGCTGGAGATCGGCCTGCGCCGCGCGCTGCAGAACAATGAACTATACCTGCAGTACCAGCCGCAGATCGACGTGCGCAGCGCGCGGCTGGTGGGCGCCGAGGCGCTGGTGCGGTGGCGCCACCCGGAGCATGGCATCATCGCGCCGAACGATTTCATCCCGCTGGCCGAGGAGACCGGCCTGATCGTGCCGATCGGCGCCTGGGTCCTGCGCACCGCGTGCAGCCAGGCGCGCGAATGGCAGGAACAGGCCGGCCGCCCGGTGCGGGTGGCGGTGAACCTGTCGGCGCGCCAGTTCAAGGACGAGAACCTGGCGCAGACGGTGCTGTCGGTATTGACCGATACGGGTCTCGACCCGTGCCTGCTGGAGCTGGAGCTGACCGAAGGCACGCTGATGGACGATGCGGTGGCCACGCTGGCCACGCTGGAACAGTTGCGGACGATCGGCGTGTACCTGTCGATCGACGATTTCGGCACCGGCTATTCGTCGATGAACTACCTGAAGCGCTTCGACGTGCGCGCGCTGAAGATCGACCGCAGCTTCATCAACGGACTGCCGGAAGATTCGGAAAACGCCGCGATCACGCGCGCCATCATCGCCATGGCGCACGGGCTCAAGCTGGCCGTGGTGGCCGAGGGCGTGGAAACCCGCGAACAGCTGGCGCTGCTGGAGGAATACCGCTGCGACATGGCGCAGGGTTACCTGCTGGGCAGGCCCGCCTCGGGGGAAGCGATCGGGGAGATGCTGGTGGGGACGGCGTTCGTTCCTGAGACGCGATGTGCTGGGGTCGGACAGTAACGCCGCTTAGTTAAGCCCACCCCAAGTGCAAATTCCGGGGTCAGACCCGGCGGGTCTCGTATCTTGAGCGTACCGACAATTCAGTGGATACTTCCGCTGCAGTTCCGGCCAGGCAAGGTCACACCGCTCGGGATTAAGGCTTCGAGCCTGTGGGTCAGATAGGTGGCCTTGCCTGTTTCTTTCATTGAAGTCCGTACGGTATCTTGGGACGGCGTTCTTACGCTAAGCCCGCATACGAGAGAGGAAATGATGGAAATGGCAGTAACCCCGGTAGTTGGCGTTGATGTGAGTAAGAAGAAGCTCGATATTGTTCTGCTGGTCAGTGGCAAAGCGAAATCGAAGACGCTCAGCAATACGCCGGAGGGTTACCAGGAACTGGTTCAATGGTTGGTCAAGCAGAAGGTCTCTCCAGACAGCGCTCACGTGTGTCTGGAAGCGACCGGTGTCTATAGCGAGCCGCTTGCTCTGTGGTTGCACGATGCGGGCATTATGGTGAGCGTCATCAATCCAGGCTGCATCAAAGGTTTTGGGCAGTCCGAAAACATCCGCAACAAAAACGATCAAATTGACGCCGGGCTGATCGCCCGATTCTGTGCTGCGAAGAGGCCGCCAGTTTGGGTGCCACCTCCAAAGGAACAGCGTGAACTCAAGGGTTTGAGCGATCGGCTGCTTGCGCTCAAGGACATCAGGCAACAGGAAAAGAACCGGATGGAAGCTCATGATTTTGCCGGTCAGGCCGACTTGGTGAAAAACGTCGATGAGCACGTGCAATGGCTCGATCAAAAGATCACCGAGCTGGAAAAGGAGATCGACGATCACATCGACAGGCATCCTGGCCTGAAACATGACGCCGATCTGATGCGCAGTATTCCGGGCATTGGCAGCACTACGATAGCTAAGGTCCTGGGCCACATTGGTGACATTAGGCGCTTCGGATCGGCCAAGGCACTTGCGGCATTTATTGGAGTCAGTCCAAAGCAAAAAAGCTCTGGAACATCAGTGCGCGGTCGGACAAGCATGAGCAAGATCGGCAACAATGATCTGCGTAGTGCACTGTACATGCCTGGCATGGTCGCCAAGCGGTACAACACCTTGCTGAAGACCTTTGCCGAGCGCCTGAGCGCCAATGGCATGGCTCCCAAGGCCGTCACCGGCGCCGTCATGCGCAAGCTGGTTCATCTGATTTACGGCGTGGTTTGCTCTGGCAAGCCATTCGACCCGAATTTTTTGAATTCGGGCCTTGCAAAACAAGACGGTATCTGACCCCAGCCCTTCGCTGTTGGGGTGAATGCATGCACTTTCAAGTTGCTGTGTAACGCTTAGCCAAACGGCATCAGTGTCAACAACGCCTTCTCCTACGTGCTGCGCCGGTCCAGCATGGCCCGGGCGATGGTGCCGGCATCCACGTATTCGAGTTCGCCGCCGACCGGTACGCCGCGGGCCAGGCGGCTCACGGCAAGGCCGCGCGCCTTCAGCATCTCGCTGATGTAGTGCGCGGTGGCTTCGCCTTCGTTGGTGAAATTGGTGGCCAGCACCACTTCGCCGACGACGCCATCGGCGGCGCGGGCCAGCAGCTTTTCCAGGTGGATGTCCTTCGGGCCGATGCCGTCGAGCGGCGACAGGCGGCCCATCAGCACGAAGTACAGGCCCTTGTAGGTCAGCGTCTGCTCGATCATCGCCTGGTCGGCCGGCGTTTCGACGACGCACAGCAGGCGGCGGTCGCGCGTGTCGTCGGCGCACATGTCGCAGACGTCCGCCTCGGTGAAGGTATTGCAGAGCGCGCAATGGTTGACCGATTCCACCGCCTGGTACAGCGCGCGCGACAGCATGGCCGCGCCTTCGCGGTCGTGCTGCAGCAGGTGGAAGGCCATGCGCTGCGCCGACTTCGGCCCCACGCCGGGCAGCCGGCGCAATGCCTCGGTCAGGAATTCCAGCGATTTCGCCATGTGCTAGGACACCAACCGGGTTGCCAGGTGCTTCGCCATGTTCACGCCTGGTGATCGGGCAGCCAGGCTTCCAGCCCATCGGCCGCCATGGTCGGCACGAATTCGGTGATCGCATAGCTGGCCGCGCCGGCCTGCTTGAACGGGTCCAGTTCGATCACTGCTTCCACGTCCGCGCGGCTGTCGGCATCGGCGATGATGATGCCGCCGGTGCGCGGCACCATCCGGCCCGACAGCACGAACATGCCGTTGGCATACTGCTCGCGCAGGAAGGCGCGGTGGGCGGCGAGGAGACCATCGATCTCCTCGTTGGGCTTCAGGTAGGTCAGCGTGATGATGAACATGGCGCGCCCCGTGCCGCCGTCAGAACGGCATCTTGAAGCCGGCCGGCAGGTTCATGCCGGCGGTCAGGCCGCTCATTTTCTCGGCGGCGGTGGCTTCGGCCTTGCGGACCGCGTCGTTGAAGGCGGCGGCGACCAGGTCTTCCAGCATGTCCTTGTCGTCGGCCAGCAGCGACGGGTCGATCGACACGCGCTTGACGTCGTTCTTGCAGGTCATGACGACCTTCACCAGGCCGGCGCCGGACTGGCCTTCCACCTCGATGGAAGCCAGCGAGTCCTGCGCCTTCTTCATATTGTCCTGCATTGCCTGGGCCTGCTTCATCAGGCCGGCGAGCTGGTTCTTCATCATGATGTGTTTCTCCGTAGCGGTTAAGTGATTGTGGGCGGGCTTCAGTGAGCCGGTGTGATCGGGGCCACGATCGAGCCGGGCACGACGAAGGCGCCGAACTCGCGCACCATCGCCTGCACGAACGCGTCGTTGTGCACCGTGTCTTCGGCCTGGCGCTGGCATGCTTCGCGGTGCGCCTGCTGCTCGGCGGCGGTGGTGTACCACACCGGGCCCAGTTCCGTTTCCACCCGCGCGGGGCGGTTGAAGCGCTCGGCCAGCGCCGCCGTCAGTTTCTCCACGTTCGGCGGCGTGCGCCAGGTGTCGATCGGGCAGCGCAGGCGGAATACGACGGCATTGCCGTCGATGGTGCATTGGATGAGTTCGGCCTGCGTGGCCAGCTGCTGCGCCACGCCCCGCAGCGGCAGGTGCGCCGCCAGCAGCGGCCAGTTGCCGTCCCACTCCAGTTCGGGGACCGGCGTGATCACGTAGGCATAGGGCGCCTGGGCGGGGGCCGGCTGGCGCGCCGCCGCCACCGGCGCCGCTGGCGCGGGTGCTTCGGCGCGATGCTGGGCAGGCGCTTCGGCGCGGACATCGGCACGCTGCTGTGCCGGGGCTTCGGCCCGGTTCGGCGCGCGCTGCGACGGGGCAGCCACCGCGCTGTCATCCGAGAATTCGGTGACCCATGGCGGCAGGTCGTCCTCTTCCGGCGGTGCCGGGCGGACCTGCACGGCGGGCGGCGCTTCGAGCACCGCGGCATCGCCCTGCGGCCGCGCCTCTTCCCACGGCAATGGCTTGGCCGGCGCGGCTGCCTGCGGTGCCGGCGCCTGAATGGCGGGTGCCTGTTGCGCAGGCTCTTCCGGAGCGGATGGGCGCATCGGCGGACGCGCGCCGGTACGTGCCATCGTCGCCGCGCGGGCCGCCTCCAGCGCCGCGTTGATGGCGGCGCGCGCCGGGCTCACGGGGCCGGATGGGCGGGCTGCCGCGGCGGGTGCCGCGGGTGCCGCGGGTGCCGGTGAGGGCGGCGGCGTGAAGACGGCGGCGCGCGGTGCCGCGGCGGGTTGTGGCGCAACGGCGGGCTGCGGCGCGGCGGCATGGCTGGCCGCGGGCTGGCTGGCGGCCGCGGGGCCAGCGGCGCGTGGCGCCTGCGGCGCAGCCGATGCCACGGCTGGTGCCGCCGCGGCGGCGGCCGCGCGGGCCGGCGAACTGCCCGGCGCCGGGCGCGACATCAGCGGCGTGTTGGCCGGGGCGCCGCCAGGTGCGGCTTCGGCGCCACCGACGCCGGGGCGAAAGGCCAGCATGCGCAGCAGCGTCATCGAGAAACCGGCATATTCGTCCGGCGCCAGGCCCAGCTCGTTGCGGCCATGGACGGCGATCTGGTAATACAGCTGCACCTCTTCCGCATCGAATTCGCCGGCAAGGCGGATGATGTCCGCGTATTCCGGCAAGTCTTCCGGCACGGCCGCAGGCACCGTCTGCGCCAGCGCGATGCGGTGCAGCAGCGTGCCAAGGTCTTGCAGCGCGCCGTTGTACGACAGGCTGCGGCTGGCCATCTCGTCGGCCACCGCCATCAGGTCGGCGCCATCGCGGCTGGCCAGCGCGTCGAGCAGGCGCACCAGGTACGACTGGTCCAGCGCGCCCAGCATGCCCTGCACCGCTTCCAGCGTGACGGCGCCGGCGGCATAGGCGATCGCCTGGTCGGCCAGCGACAGCGCATCGCGCATCGAGCCATGCGCGCCCTGCGCCAGCAGGCGCAGGGCCGGCTGTTCGAACGACACGCCTTCCTGGCCCAGGATGTTTTCCAGGTGGCCGACGATGTGCCCGGGCGGCATCTGCTTCAGGTTGAACTGCAGGCAGCGCGACAGGACGGTGACGGGGATCTTTTGCGGATCGGTCGTCGCCAGGATGAACTTCACGTGCTCGGGCGGTTCTTCCAGCGTTTTCAGCATGGCGTTGAACGCGTGGTTGGTGAGCATGTGCACCTCGTCGATCATGTAGACCTTGAAGCGTGCGTTGCTGGGCGCGTAGACGGCCTGCTCGAGCAGCTGCGCCATCTCGTCCACGCCGCGGTTCGACGCGGCATCCATCTCTATATAGTCGACGAAGCGCCCGCCGTCGATGGCCCGGCATGCCTCGCAGGCGCCGCATGGCGTGGCGGTGATGCCGCCGTTGCCGTCCGGCCCGGTGCAGTTCAGCGATTTCGCCAGGATGCGGGACAGCGTGGTCTTGCCGACGCCGCGCGTGCCGGTAAACAGGTAGGCGTGGTGCAGCCGGCCCGTGCCCAGCGCATGCGTCAGCGCACGCACGACGTGCTCCTGGCCGACGAGCGTTTCAAAGTTGCGGGGACGGTACTTGCGAGCGAGGACTTGATAGGACATGCCGGGATTTTACCGCAGACCAGGGCCGGTGAGGCCAACAATAGCCCGCGCGCCATGGCCGGCCGAACGGTACTGTAGTGAACGGTACTGTAGTGAACGGTACTGTAGTGATACGGGGAATAAGGATGCGGACGAAAAAAACGGGGAAATAAAGGCAGGCGTAAAAAAAGCTGCCGGGGCAGCTTCTTTCAATGATCGGGAGGCGAGCCTGATCTGCGGCACTTGCGGTGAACGGCTTTGGCTGCTTCGTTCCCGACCTGACCAGGTAAACCATGCCGCAATGCGCAGGGGCCCGCCAGACCTCATTATAGCGGGTCTGGCGCAAAACAGGAAATTACCGGCATTACAGGCCCAGCTGCTGCCAGATCTCGTCCACCTTGCGCTTCACCTCGGGCGTCATCTGGATCGTGGTGCCCCACTCGCGGGTGGTTTCGCCGGGCCACTTGTTGGTGGCGTCGATGCCCATCTTGCTGCCCAGGCCGCTGACCGGCGAAGCGAAGTCGAGGTAGTCGATCGGCGTATGGTCGACCAGCGTGGTATCGCGCGTCGGGTCGACGCGGGTCGTGATCGCCCAGATCACCTCTTTCCAGTCGCGGATGTCGACATCCTCGTCGACCACCACGATGAACTTGGTATACATGAACTGGCGCAGGAAACTCCACACGCCGAACATCACCCGCTTCGCATGGCCCGCGTACTGCTTGCGTATCTGCACCACGGCCATCCGGTAGCTGCAGCCTTCCGGCGGCAGGTAGAAGTCGGTGATCTCGCTGAACTGCTTTTGCAGCAGCGGCACGAACACTTCGTTCAGGGCCAGGCCCAGCACCGCCGGTTCGTCCGGCGGCTTGCCTGTATACGTGGAGTGATAGATCGGGTCGCGGCGCATCGTGATGCGGTCGATCGTGAAGACGGGGAACCAGTCCTGCTCATTGTAGTAGCCGGTATGGTCGCCATACGGCCCTTCCAGCGCATGTTCATAGCCGGACGGGTGGTTCTCGTCCGGATAGATATGCCCTTCCAGCACGATCTCGGCCGAGGCCGGCACGCGCAACTCGCTGCCGATCGCCTTGACCAGTTCCGTGCGGCTGCCGCGCAGCAATCCCGCGAACTGGTATTCGGACAGCGTGTCGGGCACCGGCGTGACCGCGCCGAGGATCGTGGCCGGATCGGCTCCCAGCGCCACGGCCACCGGGTAAGGCTGGCCGGGGTGCCGGATGCAGTGTTCGCGGAAGTCCAGCGCGCCGCCCCGGTGCGCCAGCCAGCGCATGATTACCTTGTTGCGGCCCAGCACCTGCTGGCGGTAGATGCCCAGGTTCTGGCGTTTCTTGTTCGGGCCCTTGGTAATGACCAGGCCCCACGTGATCAGCGGCGCCACGTCGCCCGGCCAGCAATGCTGGATCGGCAGCCGCCCGAGGTCGACGTCGTTGCCTTCCCAGACGATTTCCTGGCACGGCGCGCCGCGCAGTTCCTTCGGCGCCATGTCCCACACGGCTTTCACCAGCGAGCCCATGTCCATGATGTCCTTGAACCCCTTGGGCGGTTCCGGCTCTTTCAGGCGCGCCAGCACGTGTCCGATGCGGCGCAGTTCCTGCATGTTCTCGGCGCCCATGCCCAGCGCCACGCGGCGCGTGGTACCGAACAGGTTGCCCAGCACGGGCATGGTGAAATTTGTAGGATTTTGAAACAGCAGAGCAGGTCCGCCGGCCCGCAAGGTGCGGTCGCAGACCTCGGTCATCTCCAAATGTGGCGAAACTGGCAATGAAATTGACTTTAATTCACCAATTTTTTGCAACTGGGCAATAAAATCCCGCAGATCTGAATATTTCATACAAATTTTACGTTTTTTTCTCGTTCGACGGCCGGCTGCAAGTCATCCGGACAAGTGGTTGATTCTATTAGCATTTGCCTACCCTTGCTCGACAATACCATATCCAAAAGTTATAAAGAACGCGTTCGTTAGTATTGACGTGATATAAAACGGCTTCTACAATTCGACCTACTTGAAGAGGACATGGCAAAAATGCCAACTACGTGTCGCTCATTCATTCACGGAGTCGGGGCTCCACATGACATTTTAAGGAGTGTTTTTCTCGAGGCGTCTGCCTCAACGGTTTCACCGGCATGTTTCGACTACAGAGTTCGAAGCCGGAGTTGAAAACCTGCTCCCCGAAAAAAGTTGTATTGCGACTGGTGACCGACCACATCCGCTCGGATCCCAGCTCAGGCAAGCAATGAAGACGTTCCGGCTCGCGCGCCTCCACGGCGGCGACGGACGATAACACATCTGATGCACGGCAATTGCACAGCAACGGTGTCGCGCGACCACGCGCGGCGGGGGCATGCTTTTACGGACATTGCAGGGAGTTCTATGATCAATCGTTTCACTGGGCTGGCTACCGCCGGCCGCTCGCTGGTCTCCGGACCGGCCGCGCGCTTCGGCGCGCAGCGCATCACCCTGCGCAGCGTCTTCACGACTGCGCAACACGCCTTCACGATCTTCGGCGTGACCGCCATCGTCATCCTGGCCGTACTGTGGGCTCGCCCCGACCTGGCGCACATGCTGACGAAATCGCTGGCTCCACAAGAGTCCGCCATGCCCGCACCGGTAGCCGCCGCCAGCACGGTGACCGCGCCGCCGCTGCACGAACTGATGGAAGCACCAGCCATCACCGCCGCCGCGGACAGCGGCAAGCCGCTCAGCGCCGCCGATGAAAAGGCGCTGATGGGCACCCGCAAGCAACAGCAGTGGGTAACGGACTGGCTGTCCAAGCGCTACCGCGTGGCCAACGACGCGGCCAACATGCTGGTCTCGACCGCCTACATGACGGCCCGTGAAATCAAGATCGACCCGCTGCTGATCCTGGCCGTGATGGCGATCGAATCCGGCCTGAACCCGTTTGCCGAAAGCCCGATGGGCGCGCAAGGGCTGATGCAGGTGATGTCGAAGGTCCACCACGACAAGTTCCAGGAAATGGGCGGCGTACAGGCCGCGCTGAATCCGGTGGCCAACATCCGCGTCGGCTCGCTGATCCTGAAGGATTACGTGAAGCGCGGCGGCTCGGTCGAGGCTGGCCTGAAGTATTACGTCGGCGCCGCCGCCTTTGAAACGGACGACGGCTACGGCTCGCGCGTACTGGCCGAATGGAAGCGCCTCAAGCAGGTTTCCGCCGGCAAGAAAGTACCGACCTTCACGCGGCCTCCCGCCCCTGCCCCCGCCCCGGTCACGGTGACCGCGAGCCGCGAGCCGCAGCCCGCCGAGCCTGCTACCACGGAAAAAACCGAAGCGGAGCAACTGGCCGGCCTGTAACCGCCCCAGTCATCGCATCCAAGCCACCTTGCGGTGGCTTTTTTATTGCCTGGAAATTCGTCACCGGCTCCGGCTTGCGCCGCAATGTTTCCTGAGTTCGGGGACAGTCCCTAATGCCGTTCAGTTAGCGGAATTCGACGTAGTTCGGGGCGATGGCGTATTGGTGGCTTGGCAGGGGTTTCGCGAAGCATGCTTCGCGCCTGTCACGCGGTGATGGCTTGCAGTCATCCTCCTCCGGACCGCTGCGGCGGACCGACCGGTCTTCGCATGAGCTTGCCGATTCCTGAGCAAAAACCAGTGTCCGACAGATTTTCCGGATGAAGCGCTCGGAAAAAATGTCCGACACCAAGCACCCCAACGCCAACTCAAATAGTCATGTCGCCTTAACTTAACGGCATTAGCTACAGGCGCCGGATTTAGCGGAAGTGTTGTCGAAAACGGGGTTGGACGCCAATCGCCGTTGAGTTGAAGGTTACCCGGCGCATTGAAAGCGCGTGCGTTCACCCCAACAGCGAAGGGCTGGGGTCAGACCCGCCGGGTGTATGGTCGGGGGACATAGGTAACACATGTCGGGAGACATGGGTTACACATCATGGACCTATGTTACGACGGATTCTGGAGGTCTATCTCCCGAACTTTATGTTTGCAGAAGAAGACCTCCAGTAGACCGTCGGTGCAAGTTGGACGGATCGCCACAGATTCAGCATGCAGGCCTTCGCCGACGAAGTAGCGGTGATGGCCGTAGGAGAGGTAGCCGTTCTTGTCGACCTTCCTGATCTGGTCATCGGGGAGGTATTCGACAGGTGGCAGGACCGATGGAAAGGACCTGCCGCTACACCGGTACCTGCTAATCGGTGGCTGCTGATTGAGCGATTGGTGAGGTCGTACAGCGTTATAGATCTCGCGCCAAGCATCGAACGCGCTCTGACACTGAGCAAGCGAGCCGTAGCCTCTTCGCCCTATTACCTCAAGTTTCAAGGTTCGATGGAAACGCTCATCCTTACCTTGAGTCTGCGGATGGTTTGGCCTGCTGTGGCCCACAGCAATACCCAGCCGTGCCAGCCATACCTCAAGCTTTGTCAGTCCGATGAGACCTGTGCTGCCCCATGGCGGGCCGTTGTCGGCGGTGAAGCGAGCAGGCATTCCGTAACGCTCAAATGTCGACTGCAATGCCGTGCGCACAGTGGCGTAGCGTTCGTTACCGCAAGCAGCGATACATAGGCTAAATCGCGAGTGGTCATCTAAAATTGTCAGCGGATGACACCGACCCGCAGCTGTGTCTGTCAGTGCAAAGTGTCCTTTGAAGTCCATCTGCCAAAGGTCATTGGGCAACTCATGCTCAAAGCGCTTGAACACGACGCTCTGACTAATCGGCACGCCAAGAACCTGGCACTCATGGCGCTGCAAGATCGCATGAACGGTGCTGTGATGGGGCCGCTTGACCGTATCCGGCAGTAGCGCGCAAAGCTTGCGAGCTCCCCAGTACGGGTACTCAAAATGCAACGCCAGAACTTGCATCTCAAGCTCACCGTCAGCGGTGCAGGGCGAACAATGCGGCTGCCGTGAGCGATCCTGCAGGCCCCCTTCGCCTTCAGCATGATAACGCTCCAACCACTTGTAAGCAGTCTTGCGGCTGATGCCAAATCGGCGGCAAAGCTCAGCGATGTTTGCCGAAGCGCTCAGTACGAGCAGCACGAATTCCAGTCGGGATGACATAGAGGTGGACTCCTTCCAAGGCATTGCACGCTCCCGTTAATGGATGTGCAATGATCATAAAAGGTGTTACCTATGTCTCCCGACAGATGTTACCCATGTGTCCCGACAAAACACCCGCCGGGTCTGACCCCGGAATTTGCACTTGGGTGAATGGATGCGATTCAGCTCCAGGAAACATTGCCTGGAAAATAGGGTCCGTCCATTTTTCAGGCAACAAAAAAGCCATCTGCAGGTGGCTTGAGTGCGAAGACGGTGGATCAGCGCTTCTTGTCCGCCGCCACTTCGTCGGCGCGCAGTTTCGGCGCCAGTTTGTCGAGCACGCCGTTGACGTACTTGTGGCCGTCGATGCCGCCGAACGACTTGGTCAGTTCGACCGCTTCGTTGATGACGACGCGGTACGGGATTTCCGGGTGGTTCTTCAGTTCGAACGCGCCCAGCAGCAGCACCGCGTGTTCGATCGGCGACAGCTCGCCGATGCCCCGGTCGACCAGCGGTGCGAAGCCTTCGCGCAGCTCGACCGATTGCTCGATCGCGCCATACAGCAGCGCCGCGAAGAAATCGCCGTCGGCCTTCTCGAAGCCGTGGGCGCCGCGGATGTTGTTGACGACCGTCTTCGCCGGCTCATTGTTCAGCAGCCATTGATACAGACCCTGCAGCGCGAACTCGCGCGCGCGGTGACGCGGCGTGCGGTTCTTGCTGGGGTTGGCGTGCACAGCTTTATCGTTCATGGTTATTCCTTTGTATTTCTCGTTGCAGCTTATTCGTCGTCCGCGACGTCCGGCTGCAGCTCTTCCAGCGCGATCGCCAGGTTCGCCATCTCGACGGCCACGCGCGCCGCATCGGCACCCTTGGTGGCCATGCGCACTTCGGCCTGCTCGTCATTCTCGGTGGTCAGCACGGCATTGGCGATCGGAATGCTGAAATCCAGGCCGATGCGGGTGATGCCGGCGCCGGATTCGTTCGACACCAGCTCGAAGTGGTAGGTTTCGCCACGGATCACGGCACCCAGCGCCACCAGCGCATCGAACTGGCCGGATTCGGCCATCTTCTGCAGCACCAGCGGGATTTCCAGGGCGCCCGGCACGGTCACGTGCAGCACGTCTTCATCCGCCACGCCAAGGTGCTTCAGTTCGGCGAGGCACGCCGACAGCAGGCCGTGGCACACGTCTTCATTGAAGCGGGCCTGGACGATGCCGATGCGCAGGCCTTCGCCGTTCAAATTGGTTTCGTAGGTTCCTACGGTCATGATGGGCCTCTTATATAGTGTGGGGAAGAATCAAGCTTCGGGTTTGGCCAGGTAGCCGGTCACTTCCAGGTCGAAGCCCGTCATCGACGGCATCTTGCGCGGGCTCGCCAGCAGTTTCATGCGGCGCACGCCGATCGCGCGCAGGATCTGGGCGCCGATGCCGTAGGTGCGCAAATCCATGCTGGCGGCGCGGCCCTGCGGTTTGGCATCCTTGTTCAGCGCGGCCAGCTGGCCGAACAGCTGCTCGGCCGTCTCGCCGCAGTTCAGCAGCACCATCACGCCCTGCTTCGCGCCCTTGATGGCCTTCAGCGAAGCGGACACGTTCCACGAGTGGGTGGTCGCGTCGGTTTCCAGCAAGTCCAGGATCGACACCGGCTGGTGCACGCGCACCAGCGCCTCATCGTCGGCCGAGATGTCGCCATGCACCAGCGCCAGGTGGGCACTGCCGCTCGGCGTGTCGCGGAACGCGATCATCCGGAAATCGCCGTGCGCCGTACGCAGTTCGCGTTCGGCCACCCGCTCGACCATGCATTCCTTGGCGCTGCGGTAATGGATCAGGTCGGCGATGGTGCCGATCTTGAGGCCGTGCTCCTTGCCGAATTCCAGCAGGTCCGGCAGGCGCGCCATCGTGCCGTCGTCCTTGACGATCTCGCAGATCACCGAGGCCGGGGTCAGGCCGGCCATCGCGGTCAGGTCGCAACCCGCCTCGGTGTGGCCAGCGCGCATCAGTACGCCACCCTTGACGGCGCGCAGCGGGAAGATGTGGCCCGGCTGCACGAGATCGGAGGGCTGCGCGCCCTTGGCGACGGCCACCTGGATGGTGCGCGCACGGTCGGCCGCCGAGATCCCGGTGGTCACGCCTTCGGCGGCTTCGATCGACACGGTGAAATTGGTGCCGAACGAAGTGCCGTTGCGGGTGGCCATCAGCGGCAGTTCCAGGCGGTCGACGATTTCTTCGGCCAGCGTCAGGCAAACCAGCCCGCGCGCATAGCGGATCATGAAGTTGATGGCTTCCGGCGTGACGAAATCCGCCGCCAGCACCAGGTCGCCCTCGTTCTCGCGGTCTTCTTCATCGACCAGGATCACCATGCGCCCGGCGCGCAGCTCGGCGACGATTTCTTCGGTGCTGGAGATAGTCATGTAATAAATCCTTGGCGTGTTTCGCAACCCGCTATTTTAATGGATTTGGCGCACTTTCACCCGACTATCCAGTGGGCCGGAGAATGCGCCGCATTCCAATGGAACAATCTGTCATGCTTATCTGAAAACCAACAAAACCATTTGCAACCTCTGCGGTACTGGCTATGATCGGCCGGCAGACCGTACGGTACAGGGTGCGTTTCCTGCCGCTCGGGCTACCAAAGACAACAGTCGTGCGCCCGCCACGGGAATGGCGGAGTAGCATGAAATTACAGGATCGACTTGTCGAAAAGGTATCATGCCCACCATTCTGATCGTCGATGACCGCCCTACCAACCGCGACTACCTGCTGACACTGCTCGGTTTCACTCCGCATAACGTGCTCGAAGCGGCCGATGGCGCCCAGGCGCTGGACCTGTGCCACCGCCACCGCCCGGACCTGGTCATCACCGACATCCTGATGCCCACGATGGACGGCTACGAGTTCGTGCAGCGCCTGCGCGCCACGCCGGAACTGGCCGCCACGCCGGTCATCTTTTTCTCCGCCACGTACTCGCTGCCCGAAATGCGGGCGATGGGCGCGGCATGCGGTGTGCGCACGGTGCTGCCGAAACCCGCCGAGCCGCTAGCGATCCTGGATGCCATGAACCTGGAACTGGGGCTGGATGAAGCGTACTCCAAGTCGACCGCCGAAGTCGCCCGCGCCGCCGCGCCGGCTGCCGCGGGGTTCTTCAATTCGCCACCGGCCACGGCTTTCTTCGATTCTCCACCGGCCCCGGCGCCCTCCGATGCCACGCCAGCTGCCGGATCGACCAACGCCATGCCAAGCGCGCCGGCATCGCCCGACAACACCGTGCAGCGGATGGCGGCGCTGCACGAACTGTCGCTGCGCCTGAATGGCGAACGCGACGCCGGTGCGATGGCGCGCCGCTTCTGCACGGCCGCCAGCACGATCCTGCATGCCGACATCGTGGTCCTGTGCCTGCTCGATGCGCATGAAAGCGGCGTGCAGCACGTGGAAGCGGTCGGCATCGACGTGGGCCTGGTGCGGCCGGTGCTGGTCGAGCGCGGCGCGTTCCCCGGCTCGATGATGGACCAGCACGAGGGGCTGCGCCGCTGCCGGGCCGATGGCGACATGCCGGCGCTGCCGGGTGGCCATCCTGAAGTGGCCAACCTGCTGGGCCTCGCCGTGCGCGACCAGTTCCACCTGTACGGCTGGCTGTATGCGGCGAACCGCCGCGGCGCGCCCTGCTTCGACGATACCGACGAACAGTTCATCCGCATGCTGGCCGCGCAGCTGGCGGTCGCCTACGAGAACATGAACCTGTACGAGGTGGTGCAGCGCCACGCGGCACAGCTGCAGATGGAAGCGTCGGCGCGGCGCAGCGCCGATGCGGCGCTGCGCACCAGCGAAGCGCGCTACCGGGCCATGACACAGTCGGCGCCGGATGCGATCATCGGTTCCGACCAGGACGAGCGCATCCTGCACTTCAACCGCGCCGCCGAGGCGATGTTCGGCTACAAGGAACAGGAAATGCTGGGCCAGCCGATCACGCTGCTGATCGCCGAATGCTCGCTGGCCGAGCACCGCGAGCGCGTGCAGCGCTACCGCAAGCACGGCGAGCGCCTGTACAGCAACCGCATCGTCGAACTGACGCTCAAGCGCAAGGGTGGCGAAGAGTTCACCGGCGAGCTGGCGCTGTCGGCGGTCAGCGTGAACGGCGAAGCGATCTTCACCAGCATCCTGCGCGACATCACCGCGCGCCGCGCACTGGAGGAACGCCTGCGGCTGTCGGCCCAGGCATTCGACAGTGCGCAGGACAGCATCATGATGATGAAGGCCGACGCCACCATCATCGCCGTCAATCCCGCCTTCGAGCAGGCCACCGGCTACAGCGAGCGCGAGGTGCTCGGCCAGCATCCGCGGCTGCTGGACTCCGGCCGGCACGACAGCGCGTTCTACCGCGCCATCTGGCACAGCCTGGAAACCCAGGGCCAGTGGTCCGGCGAGGTCTGGAACCGCCGCAAGAACGGCCAGGTCTATCCGGAACGCGTGCGCATGAACGCGGTGCGCAACCAGCGTGAAGAGATCGTGGCGTATGTGTCCGTGGCCAGCGACATCAGCGCGCTGAAGGAAGCACACACGCAGCTCGACTTCGTCAGCAACCACGACCCGCTGACGCTGCTGCCGAACCGGAACCTGCTGAACGACCGGCTGCAGCTGGCATTGACGGCGGCGCAGCATGGCGGCAACGAGGTGGCGCTGCTGCTGTTCGATATCGACCGGCTGCAGCGCGTGAACGACGCGCTCGGCCACGCCACCGGCGACGCGCTGCTGCAGGAAATCGCCCGCCGCGTAGCCGCCATCGTGCCGCCCGGCGATACGCTGGCGCACCTGGGGGGGGACGAATTCGCGCTCGTGCTGATCCGCTTCCAGGCCGTGGACGACATCATCGTCACCGTGCGCAGGCTGATGGACCAGGTGGCCGAGCCGGTGCGGCTGGCGGACCAGGACCTGTATGTGACGGCCTCGGTGGGCATCAGCATCTATCCGCGCGACGGCGTCACGCCAGGGGCGCTGCTGACGGGCGCGGACGTGGCGCTGTCCCACGTGAAGGAAGCCGGCCGCAACAACTTCCACTTCTACACGGGCGAAATGAACGCGCACGCGCTGCGCTGGATGTCGCTCGAGGTGCACCTGCGCCATGCCGTCGAGCGCAACGAATTGCGCCTGTATTTCCAGCCGCAGGTGTCGCTGGCGGACGGCCGGGTCACCGGGGTCGAGGCGCTGCTGCGCTGGCAAAGCGCGGAACTGGGCATGATCCCGCCCGGCGACTTCATCCCCCTGGCCGAGGACAGCGGCCTGATCCTCGACATCGGCACCTGGGTGATCGAGGAAGCGTGCCGGCAGATGAAGGCATGGCATGCGAAGGGATTGCCGGCGATGACGGTGGCCGTCAACGTGTCGGCCCGCCAGTTCGCCACCGGTACGGTGCCCGCCGTGGTCAGCAAGGCATTGCGGGACAACGGCGTGGCGCCCCGCTGGCTGGAAGTGGAGCTGACGGAAAGCGTGATGATGCACGACAGCGAGCACACGCAGATGCAGCTGAACGAGCTGTCGGCGATGGGCGTGTCGATCTCGCTCGACGATTTCGGCACCGGTTACTCGTCGCTCGGCTACCTGTCGCGCTTCCGGCTCGACAAGCTGAAGATCGACCAGACCTTCGTGAAGAACATCACGACCGATCCGCGCAGCGCCGCCATCGCGCGCGCCACCACGGCGCTGGCGCATGGCCTGAACCTGGTGGTGGTGGCCGAAGGGGTCGAGACGGAAGGCCAGCTGGCGTTCCTGCGCGACATGGGCTGCGACAAGATCCAGGGCTACCTGTTCAGCCGCCCGCTGCCGGTGGACGAGCTGTCCGTGCTGCTGCTCGAACAACGGATGCTGGCGACCGTGGCGCTGCCGCCGCCGGCTGCGCGCACGCTGCTGCTGGTCGACGACGAACCGGGCGTGCTGCATGCGCTGGAGCGGGCATTCCGGCGCGAAGGCTACCGGGTGCTGCTGGGCAGCAGCGGGCGCCAGGCGCTGGAGCTGTTGGCCAGCAACGACGTGCAGGTGGTGCTGTCGGACCAGCGCATGCCGCACATGGACGGCACGGAACTCCTGGCGCGGGTGCGCGAGCTGCATCCGCATACGGTGCGGATGATCCTGTCGGGCTATGCGGACGTGGCCAGCATCCAGCAGGCCATCGACCGGGGCGCGATCCACAAGTTCCTCGGCAAGCCCTGGGACGACACCGAGCTGCGCGCGGCGGTGCGCGAAGCGTTCGACCTGGCGCAGGCGCAACACCCCGTGGTACCGGTGGGCACGGCCGACCGATAACCCGCGCAAGCGCTGCGATCACAATTTCGCGCAGGCCCGCGCGGCCGGCCCACGCGCCCGGCGTTTTCGGGTAAATTCCGGTGGATGAGCGCTCCCCGTTCAGCTTTCATTCAACTTACCGGACTACCATGACACCGCAAAACCTGTGGCCGCTGGGCGCCGAACTGGGCGAAGGCCCGGTCTGGATTCCCGAACAGAACCGCCTGTATTTCGTCAACCTGGTCGGCAACACGCTGCACGCGCTCGATGCCGGCGGCACGCGCCACGCCTGGCCGCTGCCTGACTATGTGTGCTGGCTGATTCCCCGCAAGGATGGCGACGGCTACATGGCCGGCCTGCGCGACGGCTTCGTGCGGCTCTGGCTGGATACCGCCTCGGCCACCCCGCGTTTCGAATACCTGCACCGGCTGCCCGGCGCCGATACCGGCATCCGCCTGAACGATGCGAAGGCCGACGCGGCGGGCCGCATCTGGGCCGGCTCGATGAACGCACGCGACGTGAGCCGCGCGGACGGCAAGCTGTTCCGGCTCGACCCGGATGGCAGCCTGCACGTTGCGCTGCCCGAGTACCACATCTGCAACGGCCCGACGTTCAGCCTGGACGGCCGCACCATGTACCACAACGACAGCTTCCTGAACCGCACCTACGCCTACGCGGTGAACGCCGACGGCAGCCTGGGCGCGCCGGCGCTGTGGCGCCAGTTCGGCGAAGGCGAAGGCTCGCCGGATGGCATGACGGTGGACAGCGAGGATTGCGTGTGGATCGCCCAGTGGGGCGGCGCGCGCGTATGCCGCTACAGCCCCTCGGGCGAACTGCTGGCAACCATCCCCATGCCGGTCAACCAGCCATCGTCCGTGGCGTTCGGCGGCGCGGACCTGAAGACGCTGTACATCACCAGCGCCTGGCAGGGCTTCGATGCGGCCGCGCGGGACGCCGATCCGCAGGCGGGTGCGCTGTTCTCCGTGCAGCTCGACGTGGCCGGCGTGCCGGTGGCCCGCTTCGGCTGAAATTCGGCTGCATTTCGGCCGGGTTTCATCTGAACGATCCGGCCGGCCGGCGCCTCTACCACAAGCAAGACGTCGCGCCGGGCCGGCCGGCATAAGATACGGGGGCTATACCAACCAACCCTGTGGAGGAGATCGCGATGAAGACGAACGGTTCGGCTGTCTGGTCCGGCGGCATCAAGGATGGCAAGGGCGCCATCAGCAGCCAGAGCGGCGCATTGAAGGAGTACCCGTACGGCTTTGCCAGCCGTTTCGAAGGCAAGCCGGGTACCAACCCCGAGGAACTGATCGGCGCGGCCCATGCCGGCTGCTTCACGATGGCGCTGTCGCTGATCCTCGGCGAAGCGGGCCTGACGGCCGAGAAGATGGAGACCAGGGCCGATGTCACGCTGGAAAAGCAGGACGACGGCTTCGCCATCACCGCCGTGCACCTGACCTTGCAGGCGAAGATCCCCGGTGCCGACGAGGCCAAATTCCAGGAACTGGCGGCCAAGGCGAAGGCCGGCTGCCCCGTGTCGAAATTGCTGAAGGCGGACATCACGCTGGAAGCCACGCTGCTGTAAGGCGGTGCGCGGCGCGCGCCTTTCTTGCTGCTGCTTGGATCCGCCCACCCCAAGTGCAAATTCCGGGGTCAGACCCGGCGGGTCTGACCCCTGCCCTTCGCTGTTGGGGTGAATGCATGCGCTTCCAAAGTGTCGGCAGCGCCTAACTGAACGGCATTGGAGCCCGTCACCGTTCCTCACGTGGCGGCCTTCACTCTCCCGCCCGTGGCGCCTCGCGATCTTCGGGCGCCAGCCTGGCCAACCGTTCCGAACGCTCCACGCCGATGTGGAAGCTGGCCGCGCCCTCCGGCATGCCGGCCGCGCCAAGGGCGAAATGGGCCAGCTGCAGGCCCGACTCCACCGTTTCCGAAATCACCCCGCTGGCGCCGGCATCCTTCAGCAGGCGGGCATGCTTTTCATCGCGCGCGCGGGCGAAGATGGGGATCGACGGATACTGCCGGCGCAGCGCGTGCGTTGCCTGCAAAGCCGCCTTCGGGTCGTCCATGGTCAGTACCACGCCGGCGGAACGGCCGACGCCGAGCCGCGCCATCATGTCCGGCATCGACGCGTCGCCCGAGAACACGTTCGATGCGCCCTCCCTGCCGGCCGCCGCCAGCTGGTGGTCGCGCTCCACCGCCACGCAGGCGATGCCCTGCCGCGCCAGCACGTCCGCCACCAGCCGCCCCACCCTGCCGTAGCCGCCGATGATGACGTGGCCGGCACGGTGCGCATGCTCCGCCGGATCGGGGACGGCACCACCGGCGTTCGCCGCGTTGCGCCCGATGCGCGCTCCCAGCGCGGCGGCACCGGGCGCGACGAGCATGCTGGCGGTCACCAGCACCAGCATGAACTGGCCGGTCGGTCCGGCCAGCAGCCCGGCACCGACCGCATAGCCGAGGATGATGAAGGCGAACTCGCCGCCCTGTCCCATCAGCAGGCCGGCCTGCGCGGCCTGGCGCCAGCCGAGCCGGCGCAGCACCAGCGCCACCACGCCCCCCTTCACGCACACCAGGCCGATCACCGACAGCGGCAGCAGCAGCGGATACTGCGCCACGGTGCGCAAGTCCAGTTCCATGCCCACCGCCATGAAGAACATGCCCATCAACAGGCCGCGGAACGGTTCGACGATGATCTCGACTTCGTACTGGAATTCCGTATCCGCCAGCAGCAGCCCGGCCAGCAGCGCGCCCAGCGCCATCGACAGCCCGGCCGCCGCGGTGGCTGCCGCCACGCCCAGCGTCAGCAGAAGGATCAGCGCCACGAACACTTCGGGCTGGCGCTGCACGGCGAATGCGGTGAACAGCGGGCGCGCCAGGCGGCGCCCCGCCACGTAGACCAGCGCAATGGTGGCGGCGGCCTTGGCTACCGCAAGCAGCAGGGTCCACCACAATGCCCCGCCGGTGCTGCCGGCCAGGCCCTCGACGAGGATCAGCACCGGCACCACGGCCAGGTCCTGCAGCATCAGGATGCCGAAGCAGGCCTGCCCCAGCGGCGTGGCCAGCGTACCGGCGCGGCCCAGCAGCTGCATGACGACCGCGGTGGACGACATCGCCAGCGTGATGCCGATCGTCAGCGCCGGCGCGGCGGGGTTGCCGAAGGCGAAAGCGATCGCGCCGATCGCCACCGCCGTCAGCACCAGCTGCAGCACGCCGCTGCCGAACACGTCGCGCCGCAGCGCCCAGATGCGGGCCGGCGACAGTTCCAGGCCGATCATGAACATCAGGAACAGGATGCCCAGCTCGCCGAACATCTTGACGCCCTCGACGTCGTGGAAGGTGATGTCGGCCAGCCACGGCAGGCCGGCGGCCCAGGTGCCCAGGCCATGGGGGCCGAAGCACAGCCCCACCAGCAGGAAGCCCGGCATCTGGCTGATGCGCAGGCGCTGCAGCAGGGGCACGGCCAGCCCGGCCAGCAGCAGGAACAGCAGGGCTTCGCGAAGGTCGGAGATCGTCATGCCTGAAGTTTACGTCAACCGGGCCGCGCCACGGCATACAATCGGGCCTTCGCCCATCCGGGTCCTCACCAGAAAGGAAGCTTCATGCCAAGCACCGGCCGCCTTGCCACCCTGACCGCCCTGCTCCTGTGCAGCGCGCTTGCCACCGCCGCTCCCGCCTGGGTCGCGAAGAGCGACGCCCTTGCGCAACCCGTGCTGCAGGATGCCGGCAGGTACCTGCCCGAGAACGCGTCGTCGCTGGGCAGCGAGGAATTCGATGCCGATGTCGCCGATTTCAAGCCGCGCAACTATGAACGCGAGCTGGCGGATGCGCAAAAACGCCTGGTATCGCTGCGCCAGCTGCGCACCGCCGAAACGGACCCGAAGGTGCGCCAGGACCTCGACATCCTGATCGACTCGCGCACCAAGAAGATCGCCACGATGAAGCTGGAGCGCCAGTACCTGCTGACCCACGTGAACGTGGCGGAGCTGATGTACGGCGGCCTGCAGGCGCTGCTCGACCCGCGCAACAAGCCGGAGCGGCAAAAGGCCGCGCTGGTGCGCCTGAAACGCTATGCCGGCAGTGAACAGGGCTACACCCCGCTGGCCACGCTGGCGCGCCAGCGCGGCGAGGAACAACTGGCGCGCAAGGGACTGATCGGCCCGTACGTGGCCGAGATCGAGGATGGCCTGAACAACAACCCCACTTACCTCGACGGCATCGCCGAGCTGTTCAAGGCCGCGAAACTGACTGGCTGGGAGGCCGATTTCGCCACGCTGAAACAGCAGGTGAAAGCCTATGACGACTGGACCCGCGCCAGCGTCCTGCCCCGCGCCCGCAAGGAGGTAAGGCTGCCGGCGGCGCTGTACACGGACCGCCTCGTCAACGTGGGCGTGGATATCGCGCCGGAACAGATGATCGAGCGCGCCAGCTTCGATTTCCAGGAATTGCGCGACCAGATGCAGGTGGTCGCCGCCACCGTCGCCGCGCAGCGCAAGCTGCCGTCCGCCGACTACCGCGACGTGATCCGGGAATTGAAGAAGACCTCGATCCCGGCCGACCAGCTGCTGCCCTATTACCGCAAGCGCGTGCACGAAATCGAGGAAATCATCCGCAAGCACGACATCGTGGCATTGCCCGAGCGGGCGCCGAACATCCGCACCGCCACCAATGCCGAGGCGGCCGCCACGCCGGCGCCGTTCATGAGCCCTCCCCGCCTGATCGGCAATACCGGCGAATACGGCGAGTTCGTGATCCCGCTGTCGAACCCGAAATCGAAGGGCAAGATGGACGACTTCGATTACGAGGCGATGGCGTGGACGCTGTCGGCCCACGAGGCGCGCCCCGGCCACGAACTGCAGTTCGCCTCGATGGTGGAACAGGGCATGTCGATCGCGCGCGCCAACTTCGCCTTCAACAGCACCAACGTGGAAGGCTGGGGCCTGTATTCGGAAGCGCTGATGCTGCCCCACATGCCGCCGGAAAGCCAGCTGGTGTCGCTGCAGATGCGGCTGCTGCGGATGGCGCGGGCGATGCTCGATCCGGCGGTCAACCTGGGCCGCATGACGCCGGAACAGGCCAAGGCCTTCCTGATGCGCGAAGTGGTGCTGTCGGAACCGTTCGCGCAGTCGGAGGTGGACCGCTACTCCTACCGCTCGCCGGGCCAGGCCACCTCGTACTACTACGGGTATGTGAAGCTGCGCGCGCTGCGCACGCTGGCCGAGATCGAACTGGGCGACAGGTTCCGGCAAAAGGAATTCAACGACTTCGTCATCGCCCAGGGCATCCTGCCGCCGGACCTGCTGAAGGCGGCGGTGATGCAGGACTTCATCGCTCCGCGGAAGGCGCGCTGACCGGCGCCTGCACGGCCTTCGGCTGCGGGGCGCGGCCGCCGTGGCGGATGCCGGCGGCCTCCAGTTCCGCCAGCAGCGCCGGCGCGTAGGCCGCGTTCAGCGCGGCCGCGGGATACTGGTACAAGCCGCCGTGCTCCGGCGCCAGCGGCGCCGCCCTGGCCAGCACGGCTTCGGCGGCGGTCCACAGCCGCTGCACATGGGCCATCATCTTCTTGCGGGCGACGAGCCGCTTCCATGCATCCGGATCGGCGGCGCGCAATGCCTTCAGGTAGGCGGCCGTGTAGAGCATGAAGTCGGCCATGCCGCCGATATTGCCGTTGATCGAATTGGCCCGCGCCGCCATGGCGCGGTACACGGGCGTGTCGGCAAGGGCCACCTCGAACTCGGCGCCGGCCACGTGGGCATTGAGTTCATCGATGAGGGGGAAGAAATCGCCCCGGTTGACGTTGCGGTTGCCGAAGTAGACGGCATAGCGGCCATTCGGCTGGGCCTTGATGTCGGCCGGGATTTCACTGTCCGCCAGCACGAAGCCGGGCGCCTGGCCACGCACGTAGTCGGTCACGTGGATCTCGCCGCGGAAATGAAAGACTGCGCGATTGCCGTGGCAGGCGGACAGCGCGAAGTCGAGCATGTGGTTCGCTTCGTGGAACGCCGTCAGCAGCGCCTGCAGGTCCATCGAGGCGGCATTGCGGATCCACCACATCACCTGCGGCTGGGCCGCGTTGAACAGCGGCCGCACCGAGGCGTATTCGGGCGCTGCCAGCAGGGCCGCCATGGCCGCCGTGTCGTTGCCCGGGGCCTGGGCGGGATCGTCCTTGCAGACTTCGCGGCCGGGCATCTTCTGCGGGCCGGCCGGTTCGAACACGACCGGCATGTGGCCGGTCGCCATGCCGACCTGCGCCGTGCCGGCGCAGCATGCAGCGAACAGCAGGCCGGCCAGCGTCTTCATCGGCAGGTCAGCCCTGGACGTCTTTACCGACCGACAGCATGCGCTCGACATAGCGGGCGATCAGGTCGATCTCCAGGTTCACCTTGCTGTCCACCTTCAGGTGCTTCAGCGTGGTGACCTGGATCGTGTGCGGGATCAGGTTGATCGAGAAGCGGCAGCCGCCGGCGACATCCTCCACCCGGTTGACGGTCAGCGACACTCCGTTGACGACGATCGACCCCTTGAACGCCAGGTACTTGCCCAGCGCGGCCGGGGCTTCGACGACCAGCTCCCACGATTCGCCGACCGGCTCGAACTTGCGCACGATGCCCAGGCCATCGACGTGGCCGGACACCAGGTGGCCGCCCAGGCGTTCATGCAGGGTCAGCGCCTTTTCCAGGTTGACCTCGCCCACGCTGTCCAGGCCCGCGGTGCAGTTCAGGCTTTCGCGCGACACGTCGACGGCGAAGCTGTCCGGCGTTTTTTCCACCACGGTCATGCAGGCGCCGTTGATGGCGATCGAGTCGCCCAGCGCCACGTCGGCCAGCGGCAGGCCGCCGGCATCGATCACGAGGCGCACGCCGGCGTCATGGCCGCCGGGCAGCGGGGTTACGGATGCAATGTTGCCGACAGCGGCGACGATTCCAGTAAACATGGGTGCTCTTCTCTTTCCAATGAGTGTTCTAGTGTGGCTTGCCGGGGCTGCCGGCCTTGTCGACGAAGCGGGCCAGGATGCGCAGGTCGTCTCCCACCATCTTCGCATCGTGGAATTTCAACGGGTATTTCCCGGCCAGGTCGGCCAGCGCCGGCAGCGCGAACATGCCCTGCGCATCGCCCAGCAGCGCCGGCGCCAGGTACAACAGCAGTTCGTCGACGCAGCCTTCGCGCACCAGCGAGCCATTGAGCTTGGTGCCCGCCTCGACATGCAGCTCGTTGACCTGCCGCCGGGCCAGCTCGCGCATCAGCTCGGGCAAGTCGACCTTGCCGCCGGCATTCGGCAGCGTGAGGATTTCCGCCCCCGTGTCGCGCAGCCGTGCTTCGCGTTCGTGGTCGGTCACGGCCGAGACGATCCATGTGCCGCCGCCCTGCAGCACGCGGGCGCCGGGGTCGATGTCGAGCCGGCTGTCGACGACGATGCGGCGCGGCTGGCGCGGCGTCTCCACGGCCCGCACGTTCAGTTGCGGATCGTCCGCCTTCACGGTGCCGATACCGGTGAGGATCGCGCAGGCGCGGGCCCGCCAGGCATGGCCATCGTCGCGCGCGGCCGGGCCGGTGATCCACTGGCTGGCGCCGTTGTGCAGCGCCGTCATGCCGTCCAGGCTGGCAGCGCTTTTCATGCGCACCCAGGGCAGTTGCCGCGTCATGCGCGAGAAGAAGCCGATATTCAGCTCACGGGCTTCGTCGGCCAGCAGGCCGGACGATACCGCGATGCCGGCCTGCGCCAGCCGCGCCATGCCCTGCCCGGCCACCAGGGGATTCGGATCTTCCATCGCCGCCACCACGCGGCCGAGACCGGAGCGCACCAGCGCGTCGCAGCACGGCGGTGTGCGGCCATAGTGGCTGCACGGTTCCAGCGTCACGTAGGCGGTGGCGCCGCGCACGTCGAAACCGCGGCGCTGCGCATCCTTGAGCGCCTGGATTTCCGCGTGGTCCTGGCCGGCCGGCTGGGTGACGCCGGCGCCGATGACGAGGCCATCCTTCACGATGACGCAGCCGATGTGCGGATTCGGCGAGGTGGTGTACAGACCCCGCTCCGCCCATTGCAGCGCAAGGCGCATGCCGGCCAGATCATCGGTGATGTGCTGGCCGGCCGGATCGTCCACGGCGGGGGCCGCGTTGTGAGCGTCGTTGCTTTCCATGGTCCGAAAAATAGTATGCTGCCATCATTCGCCAGCCATGCCGCAGCCGGTTTCCACACCCGGGTCGCACAGCCGCGCGCGGCCCAGCATGTTGATCTTGATGTTGCGCCGTGTACGGCCGAGCTGCAGCGACAGCGTGCCCCAGTTGGCGGCCAGGCTGTTGCCCGCGCGGCAGGAACGGCCCGCACTATTATAGGCGACATACCAGGGTGGCGCAGCGTGCGTCAGCCGCGACCAGATGCGCAGCCCGTCGGGCGCCGGCCCGTGCTGGAACAGCACCGTTTCGCCCGGCCCGGGCCGCGCATCGCCATCGGTATCGGCGAACACGGTCCAGCCGTCGCGCCAGGCCGTGCCGGCCGGATCGGCGGGCGCGACGACGACGTTTTCGCCGCGGCCGATCGCCAGCGAGCGGGCCAGGTGCAGGGCCGCCAGCAGGTCGGCGGCGGCGGCGCGCACGGCATGGCGTTCCAGCATCGCGCGAAAGCCCGGGACCGCCGCGCCCAGCAGGATGGCGGCGACGGCGGCGGCGGCCAGCATTTCGACCAGCGTGAACGCGGCCGGGCGCGATGGCCGGCGGGCCGGCGGTGTCAGCGCCAGCAGCGGGTGGCCGGGCCGGTGGCCAGGTGCAGCCCGGTGCTGGTGAGGATCAACTGTTCGCATGAGGGGTCCCGATGGCTGGTGTCCACGCGCGCGGTGCCGGGCGTGGCGATGAGTTGCACGCAGTCGGCGATGGCTTCGCCATCGCAGGCCCGGCCTTCGATTTCGTAGGCGCTGCTGGCGGCGCTGGCGCCGGACCACCAGCGGAACAGCTGCGCCTCGGCCGCGTCGGTGCTGCCGGCACTGAAGGCAAGGTAGCGGTTGTTCTGCGTGAAGTAGCGCTCCTGCTGCTGCATCAGCGCCTGCAGTGCAACCTGCCCTTCGGTGCGCCGGGTGCGGGTGACATGCTGCTGGTAGCCGGGATAGGCCATCGCGGCCAGGATGCCGGCGACCGCTACCACGACCATCAGTTCGATCAGCGTGAAGCCTGCCCGATGCCCGCGCGCCGTCATGGCCGCTCCCCCTGCGTTGCCTTGCGATGCAACTGCCGCCAGTTCGCCACTTCGCGCCACGCCAGGCGCCCCGCCGGCCAGCCGGCGCTGCTGGTGCCACCGGCGACCGGCCCGCCTTGCGTACCGAACCGCACGACCGCCGTGTCGCGCGCGACCTGGATGCGCCCCGTCGGATCGCGCGGCGCAAGCGTGCGGCGCCCTGGCAGCAGCATGGGCGGTCCGTGGATCAGGTCGGACACCAGCACGCCCGTCACGCCACGCGGCAGCGGCGCGCCGCTGGCGTCCGCCGGCCAGCCAGCCAGCGCATCGAGCACGTAGGTGCGGCTGGCGCTGTCCGCGCAGGGATCGCCGCCGGGCACCACGGTGGCGAAGACCAGCTTGCCGTCGGCGATCGTGCCGGGCGCCACGCTGCGTTCGCCGGAGGTGGCGCCGTCGGCGAAGTCGAAGTACCAGCCCCTGGCCCGGTCCCCGGGGCCGACCGAAGCGGCGCGGCCGGACAGGATGACGTGGGCGCCGCCGGCCACGCCCTCGGCGCGCCGCTCCAGCAGGTCGGCACGGTCCAGCGGCCTGCCTGGCGTGGCGGCGGGATCGTCGTACACCGCGTAATACGACTGCGGCGCGAAGCGTGCCGGATCGCGCTCTTCCCTGCCATACAGGCTGCCGGTGCCGAACAGCACCAGGTAGCCGCCGCCTTCCGCGTGCACGATGCGCGGCGGCTGCGTGATCGGCTGCGGGCGCCCGTCCGCGTCGCGGGCCACGAAGACCGGCTGCATTGCCGGGTCGGTACGCCACGGCGCGTTGCGGGTGAAATCGAAGCGCCACAGCCTGCCCTGCAGGTCGCCCGCATACGCATGGCGCAGCACGTGGTGTGCGTCGGTGACGGGCGCCGCCGCGCCAAGGCCGGCGGGCAGCGCCGGATCGCCGGGCGGCGTGTCGAGGCGATGATAATTGCCGCCCAGGCGCCAGCGTTCGGCAGGCTGCTTGTCCAGCGCCAGCAGGAACAGCGCGCCGGCGGCACCACGGCCATTCATGCCATTGCCGGCCACGGCGAAGTGGCGGTACTCGGGCTTGCCATGGCGCGTGCGCAGCTGGAGCCGCGTCACCTGCGCCGGCTGCATCACGTGGCCGATGGCGGCATCGTCGCGCTCCGTGAACTCCCACAGGGCGCCCAGGCTCGCACTGGAAGCAGGATCGAAGGCGGCGGGGTCGGTGACGTCGAGCGCGAACAGTCCCCGGCCGCCGGCACCGGGCGCACCCACCAGCACGCTGCGCCACGCCCCGCGGACGAGGGCTTCGCCAGCCGCCAGCGGGCCATCGACGTATGCGCGATGCGTGTAGCCGGGCGCCGGCAGCTGGTTCAGCACCGGCACCAGCTTCGCCGGCACATAGGCGAAAAGTTCAGCGCCGGTGCCGGCATCGAACGCGTGCAGCATGCCATCGTTCGCGCCCAGGTAGACGGCGGGTGGACGCCGCAACGTGCCCGCCTGGAACGCCGCATAGGCGGCATCGCCATGCAGGTTCGCGCCGGCGGCGAGATACAGCGGCGTGGCGTGCACCGCGTCGCCCAGCAGGCCGGCCCTGGCGCGGAACGTGCCGCCCTCGAGTGTCCGGTCGACGCGCAGCCACGCCACGCGGTCCGGGCCGAGGCCATCGCCCGCGGTGCCGCCGGGCGGCCGGTCGAGCGCCTCCTGTTGCGAGGGCGACAACCACGCCCAATCGAACGGTACCGTCGTGCCGGCGCGCGGGCCGTCGCCGTGGCTCGTGAAGATCCGGCGCGCGGCCGGCGGCGTGGTCGCCAGCACCGCCGCGGCATCCCACAGTGGCGCCAGCAACCGGGCATCGCCATCCTCGCCCTGGACGAGCGGCAAACGGTGCAGCGTGCCACTGCCGGCCGCCAGGTCGTACGTGACGCGGAAGATGCCTGCATCCGATGGCGCGCCGTCCGTGCCTGTTCCTGATGGCGGTGGCGGTGCCGTAGGGATGGCCACGGGCGGGCCCTGCACCGTGCGATGAAGCTTGCACGCCAGGGCGGCCGGCTGGTCATCGAGCGCGACGGGCGGCGGGTGCGCGCTGCCCATCGGCAGGCCCACCGCGCAGCACAGCGCGAGGCCGGCGGCCACGGCCAGCGCCAGGTTCGGCGCCAGGCGCGGTGAAATACAGCCGCGGAGGTGGCGCCGGGATGGCGCACCAGGTCCACCGCGCGATGGCATGGCAACGCTGCTGGAGCTGCCCATCGGATCCTCCCGTTCAGTCGCCGGGCCGGCGCCAGGCGGACTGCAGCACCACCTGCACCCCTTCGCGATTGGCGAAGCCGATGGCCGTCACGCGGTAGTAATAGCGCGCCGCGGCGCCGGCTTCCTCGCCCGGGCGATGGTCGGGCCGCCGTTCGATGATGTAGCGCGGCCGCCGCATCGGCAGCGCGCCCTGGCCGGTCTGCATCGCCGCGCCCGTGAAGTGACCCAGGGCGACCGCCGCACCTTCGGCACCATCGGCCGCCAGGTCGACGGCTTGCCAGGCCGGCGCTTCATCCGGCCCGGCAGGCCCGCACAGGCCGAGCGCCGCGCCGCTGCCGCAGCCCGGCCCGAAATCGCCGGGTGCCGCCAACAATGCCGCCCGCTCGGGGCCGGCCTCTTCGATATCGCGTTCCGCATCCATCAGCGCATCCTCCGCAGCTTGCAGCGCCACCTGCCGGTCCCGCCCGGCGCGTGCCGCCTTTTCGCCCATCAATGCCATGCCCGCCGCCGTTGCCGCCAGCATCAGCACAGCCACCAGCATCACCAGGGTGACCACCAGCGCGACGCCCCCTTGCCGCCGGCGCATCGTCAAGGGCCCCGGTTGCGCAGCAGTACCGCCTGTTCGAACAGGCGCCGGGCACGCCATCGCCATGGTCCGGGCAGCGTGCTTTCGTCGATCACGGTGCCCGGGTCGTCCAGCCCGGCCGGAATGCCGAACAGGTGGTAGCGCACCGGCGGCGCGCCAGTGTGCGAATGAGCGTCGCCATGCAACAGCAAGGCCACCCGCACCACGGTGACGCGTTTCCAGTGCGTCTTGCGGCGCAGGTCCTGCGCCCGTTGCTGCGGCGTCGCACCGGCCAGCACCAGGGCCGCGTCGAGCGCGCGGATGCCGCTGGCGTTCAGGTAGCGGTTGGGAACGCCGTCCGCCGGCTGGTCCGTGTCGAGCCCGTACAAGACCTGGAACGAATCGACACCGCGCACGATCGCGTCGGCATTCCAGTTGCCCGACTGCGCGCGGTACTTGCAGCGCAATTCCGTTTCGCCATCGTCGGCGACGCCGACATAAAAGATGCTCCAGCCCGCTTCCCCGGCACCGATCGCGAAGCCGGCGCAATCGACCATGGAACCGTCGCCGCCGCCGGCGCCAAGCCCGCCGAAGTGCACGGCCAGCACGTCGCTGCCCTGCACGTTGCCGGCCACCAGCGCGCCATCGAGGCCGGGCGCCATGCGTGGCAGCGTGCGGGCATCCAGGCCGCCGATGCCGGCGTCGCCGTCCGCCGGCGGCACTCCGCTGTCGAGGTCGCTCCAGGCGGCCTGCCGCAGCGCCAGGCCGATCGATTCGAGCGCGTAACGGCCGCCGTCGTCGAGCCGCGTGCCGGCTGCCTGGTGGGTGAAATCGCGGTTCGCCAGCAGCAGCATCGCAGACGCCGCCAGCGCGACGAACAGGCCGAGCGCCATCGACACCAGCATTTCCGGCAGGCCGATGCCGGCTTGCCGCCCCTTCATGGCCGGACTCCCGCCACCGCGATCGCCACCCCGGGCACGGTGCCCCCGTCTTGTTCGGGCGTGCCATCCGGCCGCTTGCCGCGCCAGCCGACCTTGACGACGACCGGGTCACCCGCCGCGCCGCTGCACGCCCAGCGCAGCCTTCCCGCCACATACGGCTGCGCATCGCGGCAAACGCGGGCCCGGCCCGCCGGCAACGCGGCACGCACCTGCCGCGACAGTTCGTAGACATCCAGCCGGGCTATCTGCGCGGCATCGCATGGCTGGTCCCGGCAGGTATTGTCCGGCGCGGCCGGTACCGGTCCGGCATGGGCGTTGACATCAACGCCGAGGTAGATGGCGGGTACCAGCCCGGCATTGGCACGGATGCGGTCGGCCATCGCGGTGGCCATCTGGACCGAAGCCGACAGCAGCGCCGATTCGTGCCGCGTGCGCATCGCATGCAACTGCATGGCGGTGCCGCCGATCAGGCCCAGTGCGAGCACCAGGACCGCGATCAGCACTTCCAGCAAGGTGAACCCGGCAACCTGGCGCATCACGACCTCCTTCAGCTCTGCCGTACAAGTTAGGCGGTAGCGAACTGAAGCGGTTGAGCGCCCGCAAGAACAGGCCGGTCAGGTGAAGAATATCTGGAGGAATGTTGCGCAAAGGACTTGCAAGCGTTTGCAAGCCGTTGTCATGGCGCCGCGGTGGATTGCTCGTGACGGCAAGCGCCAGCGCGGGACGGTGAAACCGGAGGGATAGCGTGGGCCACGCCGATGAAACGGTGCCGGGGAAGCGATGCTGTGAAGCGATACTGGTAAAAGCGCTGGTGAAACGATACTGGTCAAAGCGCTGGCGAAACGATGCGAGCCCCCGCCGCCCCAGCTACTGCCCCAGCTACTTATTCCTGCCGCTTGCGCTCTTGCCCGGCCTCTTCGATCGCATCCTGGAATTCCGCGAGATCCTCGAAATTCTTGTAGACGGACGCGAAACGGATATACGCCACCTTGTCGAGCCGCTTCAGCTCGGCCATCACCAGTTCGCCGATATGGTTCGAATCGACTTCGCGCTTGCCGCTCGTCAGCAGTTTTTCGGCGATGGCCTTGACCGCGTCGTCCACCGCGGCGGCGGCCACCGGGCGCTTGCGCAGCGCGAGCATCAGGCTGCCGCGCAACTTGGCTTCCGCGTATTCGGTGCGGCTGCCATTCTTCTTGACCACGAACGGCATGGAAAGTTCAATCCGCTCGTAGGTCGTGAAGCGCTTGTCGCACTTGCCGCAGCGCCGCCGGCGCTTGATCGCATCCCCTTCCTCCGATACGCGGGTATCGAGGACGTGGATTTCATCGTGCTGGCAGAACGGACATTTCATGGCGGGACCGGGTGGAATCAAAAAAAGCGCCGGGCCTCGCAGCCCGGCGCCCCGATAGTAACAACGTGTCGATTACGCGTAAACCGGGTACTTGTCAGCCAGCACCTTGACGGCGGCTTTCACGCGCTCGATCGTGGCGGCATCCTGCGGATTGTCCAGCACGTCGGCGATCAGGTTGCCCACTTCTTCCGCTTCCGCTTCCTTGAAGCCGCGCGTGGTCATGGCCGGGCTGCCCAGGCGGATGCCGGACGTGACGAACGGCTTTTGCGGGTCGTTCGGGATGCCGTTCTTGTTGCAGGTGATGTGGGCCGAACCCAGGATCGCCTCGGCTTCCTTGCCGGTCAGGTTCTTGGCGCGCAGGTCCACCAGGAACACGTGCGACTCGGTACCGCCGGAAACGATGCGCAGGCCGCGCTTGATCAGCGTTTTCGCCAGCACGTCGGCGTTCTTCACCACCTGCTGCTGGTAGGCCTTGAATTCTTCGGACTGGGCTTCCTTGAAGGCCACGGCCTTGCCAGCGATGACGTGCATCAGCGGGCCGCCCTGGATGCCGGGGAAGATCGCCGAGTTGATGATCTTCTCGTGTTCGGCCTTCATCAGGATGATGCCGCCGCGCGGGCCGCGCAGCGACTTGTGCGTGGTGGATGTGACGAAGTCGGCGTGCGGCACCGGGTTCGGGTACAGGCCGGCGGCGATCAGGCCGGCGTAGTGGGCCATGTCCACCATGAAGTAGGCACCGACCGCCTTGGCCACGGCGGCGAAGCGTTCGAAGTCGATCTTCTTCGAGAAGGCCGACGCGCCGGCGATGATCAGCTTCGGCTTGTGCTCGTGGGCCAGCTTTTCCATGGCTGCGTAGTCGATGTCTTCCTCGGCGGTCAGGCCGTACGACACCACGTTGAACCATTTGCCGGACATGTTCAGGCCCATGCCGTGCGTCAGGTGGCCGCCTTCGGCCAGCGACATGCCCATGATCGTGTCGCCCGGCTTCAGCACGGCGAAGAACACGCCCTGGTTCGCCTGCGAGCCGGAATTCGGCTGCACGTTGGCCGCTTCGGCGCCGAACAGCTGCTTCACGCGGTCGATCGCCAGTTGCTCGACGACGTCGACGTATTCGCAGCCGCCGTAGTAGCGTTTGCCCGGGTAGCCTTCCGCATACTTGTTCGTCAGCTGCGAGCCCTGCGCTTCCATCACCGCCGGCGACGTGTAGTTCTCCGATGCGATCAGTTCGATGTGGTCGTGCTGGCGCTTGTTCTCGTTCTGGATGGCGCCGAACAGTTCCGGGTCGATGGCGGCGAGGGTGTGATCTTTTGCGAACATGAAATTACTCCGATTAGGACTGGCAGATAGGATCGAATGACGAAGGCCGGGTAAGCGAAGGCAGCCCGGTCGCACGTACACTCGCGCGATTCCATCGTGGCTGCCCAGGCGAACGGCGTTGTGACATCTCACGTTCCCCGGTGGATCCCCACCTTTCGCCCGCGGTGCCGGTGGCGCCGCTGGCTTTTCGCCAGTTACGTGAGACATAAATGGAGCCAAGATTGTATGTGATGTACTGTGCAAGAGCAAGGAAGCGTGCCGCGCCAGGCGTCCCGCGCCATTGGTAGCGCGACCACAATGCTGTCGCTTCGGCTACAATCGGGGGTTGACCGGCTTCGCCGGACCGTTTTGACCAAATCCCGCCAACAATCGCAACCTCGAGGAAAGCACATGATCGTCTTCATCACCGGCGCTACCGCCGGTTTCGGCGCCGCGATGGCGCGCATCTTTGCCACCAACGGCCACCGCGTGCTGATTTCCGGCCGCCGCGAAGACCGGCTGGAAGCGCTGGCCGGCGAACTGGGGCCGAACGTGCGCGCCGTGCCGCTGGACGTGACCGACAAGGCGGCCATCCACGCGGCACTGGCGGCGCTGCCGGCCGATTGGCGCGACATCGACGTGCTGATCAACAATGCCGGGCTGGCGCTGGGCATCCGTCCGGCGCACGAAGCAGCGCTGGAAGACTGGGAAACCATGATCGCCACCAACTGCACCGGCCTGGTCACGATGACCCGTGCCGTCCTGCCGGGCATGGTGGAACGCAATAGCGGGCTGGTCATCAACCTGGGCTCGGTGGCCGGCCGCTTCCCCTACCCCGGCGGCAATGTCTATGGCGCTACCAAGGCCTTCGTCGACCAGTTCACGCTGAACCTGCGCTCGGACCTGGTGGGCACCGGCGTGCGCGCCACCAATATCGCGCCGGGCCTGTGCGGCGGCACCGAATTCTCGAACGTGCGCCTGAAGGGCGACGATGCCGCGGCGGCGAAAGTGTACGAAGGCACCACGCCGTTGACGGCGGAAGACATCGCCGCCACCGCGTACTGGATCGCCACCCTGCCGCCGCATGTCAACATCAACATGATCGAGCTGATGCCGACCTGCCAGGCGGCGGGACCGCTGGCGGTCAAGCGCGCCGGCTGACGGTTGCTCCGCCGTGCATTGCCCAGGCGAATCATTCGTAAGCGATTGTTACAAGTATTGGTCGTTTGCAGGGGATTTGTTTAACTGCCCAGCTTGACATGCTGTCAGCAAACTTTTGGCAACGTTGTGTGCTAAATGACGTAGAATGTTGCCTAATAACACTTGTAACAAATGATCATGCCATCAGAGTTCACCTGGGAAGTCCGTGTCTATTACGAGGATACGGACGCGGGCGGCATCGTTTATTACGCGAATTACCTGAAGTTCTTCGAACGTGCGCGTACCGAATGGCTGCGTGCGATCGGCGTTGGCCAGCAGGCGCTGCTGGAAGCCCATGATGCGATGTTCGTGGTGAAGAACGTGAGCGCGGACTATCATGCGCCGGCCAAACTGGACGATGCCCTAGAATTAACACTAGTTATCGAGAAGCTTGGCCGTGCCTCCATCGTGTTCCGGCAGCAGGCATGGCGTGGCACGACCTTGCTCAACACGGCGCTGGTCAAGATCGGCTGCGTCGATTCCGCGCTGCGTCCCCGCGCCGTGCCCGACGAAGTGGCCGAGCGCATGCGTGCCTATGTAGCGTAGCGCCAGCCGGGCAGCGTCACCGATGGGCAGGCGGATGCCACCGCCAGCATGACCCTTTGCCGTACTTACATTCTAACTAATTCATAAATGAACGGTTCCCAAGATCTTTCCTTCATCGCCCTCATCTCCAACGCCCACCTGATCGTCCAGCTGATCATGGCGTTGCTGCTCGGCCTCTCGATCGTCAGCTGGACCTACATTTTCAAGAAATGGTTCGACGTGCGCGCCGCGCGCCGCCTGACGATCGACTTCGAGAAAACCTTCTGGGCCGGCGGCAACCTGCACCAGCTGTACCAGGCCGCCGGCAGCAACCGCGCCAACAATGGCGCGCTGTCGCGCATCTTCGAAGCGGGCATGGGCGAGTTCATCAAGGGCAAGCAGGCCGTGGCGGCCAACCGTGAAACGTTCGATGGCGGCGCGCTGCTCGACGGCGCTCGCCGCGCGATGCGCGCCGCGTTCCAGCGCGAGATGGATGTGCTCGAATCGCACCTGGCGTTCCTGGCGTCGGTCGGTTCCGTCTCGCCGTATATCGGCCTGCTGGGCACCGTGTGGGGCATCATGAACGCCTTCCGCGGCCTGGCCAACGTGCAGCAGGCCACGCTGTCGGCCGTGGCGCCCGGCATCGCCGAAGCACTGATCGCCACCGCGATCGGCCTGTTCGCGGCAATCCCGGCCGTGGTGGCCTACAACCGTTTTTCGCACGACATCGACCGCCTGGCGATCCGCTTTGAAAGCTTCGTCGAGGAATTCTCCAACATCCTGCAGCGCCAGTCGCGATAGGGGTCCATCATGGCGTCTTCCTTCAACAGTGGCAGCATGCGTGGCGGCCGCGGCCGCAAGCTGAAGTCCGAGATCAACGTCGTGCCGTACATCGACGTGATGCTCTGCCTGCTGATCATCTTCATGGTGATGCCGAGCTCGAACAACCCCAGTTCGATCGACCTGCCGCATGCGGAAAAATCGGTGCGCCCGCCGGATGCGTACATCCAGGTCACGATCAAGCCCAATGGTGCGCTGTCGATCGGCATCGCGGGCAAGAATGCCGATGCGCCCGAGACGGCGCCGAACCGCGATGCGCTGGTGCGCAAGCTGGCGGCGCTGCACGAGGAAAATCCCGACTATCCGGTCCTGATCGCGGGCGACAAGGAAAGCAAGTACGACGACGTGATACAGCTGATTTCCGAAGCGAAAAAGATGGGCATCAACCGCGTCGGTCTGGCGACGAAGTAAGGCATGGCGACGAGTGAAGCAAACAAGGGTGGCCCGTACCGGGTCCCCCGGCATGACAGCGGCTGGCGCGCGTTCGGTCTCGCGCTGGCCACGCACGCGCTGCTGTTCCTGTTCCTGTGGGGTGGCATCAACTGGCAGAGTTCGGAACCGGTGGCCGTGGAAGCGGAAGTGTGGGACTTGACGACGCAGCAGGCCGCTCCGCCGCCGCCGCCCGCCGAGGCACCGGAGCCGGAACCGGAGCCGCGGCCCGAGCCGGAACCGGCGCCGCCGCCGCCCGCCCCTGCCCCGCCGCCGCCGCGTGAAGTAACGCCACCGAAGCCCGATCCCGAGATCGCGCTGCGGAAGGAACGCGAGAAGAAAAAGAAGGAAGAGGAAAAGCGCATCGCCGAGGAAAAGGAAGAGCTGCGCAAGCAGAAGCTCGCCGATGATCGCAAGCTCGCCGAGCAGAAGAAGAAGGAAGACGACAGGAAAAAACGCGAGGAAGAAGAAAAGGAACGCCGCCTCGCCGAGGAAAAAGCCGAGAAGAAAAAAGAAGACGACGCCAAGAAGAAGCAACTGGCCGACAAGAAGGCCGCGGAAAGGAAAGATGCCGACCGCATCGCCAAGCTGCGCGCCGAGGAAATGCGGCGCATCACGGGCGCGGCGGGCGGCAGTTCGGGCACGGCCGAGAAATCGACCGCGCCGCGCCTGGACAGTGGCTACGTGGCCGCGATCACGGCCAAGATCAAGAGCAACATCAGCTACGCGGGCAGCCAGGACGTTCCCGGCAATCCGCGCGCCGAGTTCAAGATCACGCAATTGCCGACTGGGGAAATCGTTTCGGTCCGAAAGATCAAGAGCAGCGGAATTCCCGCCTACGATGCCGCCGTGGAGAACGCGATTTCCAAATCGTCGCCTCTGCCGAAAAAGAAAGACGGCACGGTCGAGCGGGATATCAACGCGACGTTTAATTTGAAAGACTTGCCTTGACATGAAAAAACTACCTACCTTGTTCCTCACCGCTGGCATGCTGGCCAGCCTGGGCGCCCAGGCGCAGTTGCGCGTGGAAATCTCCGGCGTCGGCAGCAACCAGATCCCCGTGGCCGTGGCCGCCTTCGTCGACGAAGGCCAGTCGCCGACGCAGATTTCCAAGGTCATCAAGACCGACCTGGAACGCAGCGGCGCCTTCAAGGTGATCGATGCCGGCACGATTACCGACGTGAACAGCGTCGACGCCTCGTCATACAAGGCGCGCGGCGCCGATGCGCTGGTGGTGGGCACCGTGCAGAAGCAGCCGAACGGCACGTACGACGTGCGCTACAAGCTCATGTCGACCATCCAGAACACGAAGATCTCGCAACTGGACCAGCAGGCCCCGGCGCAATTCACCCGCCTGTCGGCCCACAAGATCGCCGACGACGTCTACGAGAAACTGACCGGCGTGCGCGGCATCTTCGCCACCCGCATCGCCTATGTGACCCAGCAGGGCCGCTCGTACCGCCTGGAAGTGGCCGACGCGGATGGCGAAAACGTGCAGCTGGCCCTGTCGTCGAACGAGCCCATCATTTCGCCGTCGTGGTCGCCCGACGGCACCAGGGTGGCCTACGTGTCGTTCGAACAGAAAAAGCCCGTCATCTACGTGCAAAACCTGATCACGCGCCAGCGCACCGTGATCGCCAACGAACGCGGCAGCAATTCGGCCCCTTCCTGGTCGCCCGATGGCAGCCGCATCGCCCTGGCCTTGTCGAAGACCGGCAACACGCAGGTATACATCGCCAACAGCAGCGGCGGCGGCATCCGCCGCATCTCCAACAGCAGCGGCATCGATACCGAACCGCAGTTCTCCGCCGATGGCCAGCAGATCTACTTCACCAGCGACCGCAGCGGCGGCCCGCAGATCTACCGGATGAGCGTAAACGGCGGCGAAGCGCAGCGCGTGACCTTCAACGGCAGCTACAACATCAGCCCGCGCATTTCCTCCGATGGAAAGACGCTGGCTTATATTTCCCGGCGCAACGGCAACTTCCAGCTCTATGTATTGGATCTGGCAAGCGGCCAGGAGCAACGTTTGTCGGATAACACCAACGACCAGGCCCCCAGCTTCGCTCCGAACGGCAAGTACATCCTGTACTCGACCGAATCGGGCGGGCGCAAGGCCCTGGCGGTGGTGTCGGTGGACGGCCGGGTCAAGCAACGCCTGACCATTCAGGCCGGCGCAATAAAGGAACCCACCTGGGGTCCTTTCATGAAGTAAAACAGGCAGTAAAGACCTTTCACAATGACCAGGAGAATCAACATGCGTAACGTAAAAAGCATCGCCTTCATCATCAGCAGCGCCGCCCTGCTGGCAGCTTGCTCGAGCCCCGTCAAGGTTTCCGAGCCGGCACCCGTAGTGGAAAGCAAGCCGGCCGAAGCGCCTGCCGCAGCCCAGGATACCCGCGCCGTGGCACCGGTCGAAACCAAGTCGATCGACCCGCTGGACGATCCGCAAGGCGTGCTGGCCCAGCGCAGCGTGTACTTCGACTTCGACAGCTACGCCGTGCGTGAAGATGGCAAGGCCGTCGTGACGAACCACTCCGACTACCTGACCAAGAACACCGGCCGCAACATCCTGATCCAGGGCAACACCGACGAACGCGGCGGCGCCGAATACAACCTGGCCCTGGGCCAGAAGCGTGCCGAAGCCGTGAAGCGCTCGATGGTCGCGCTGGGCGTGTCCGACGGCCAGATCGAAGCCGTTTCGCTGGGCAAGGAAAAGCCGAAAGCCACCGGCAGCAACGAAGAAGCGTGGGCACAGAACCGCCGCGCCGACATCGTGTACAAGTAATAGCGGAAGCGATACCTGAGCCACGAGCCGGCTCACGTGTGGACGGGGCAGCGCGCAGGGTTATACTGCGCGCTGCCCCGTTTTTTTCATTGAAAGCGTTTAGAACATGATCAAATTCGCCAAGACGGCCGTTGCGCTGGCCGTTGCCACGCTGTCCCTGCACGCTTCCGCCGGCGTCTTCGATGACGACGAAGCACGCCGCGCGATCCTCGACCTGCGCGCCAAGGTGGAAGCGCTGACGAAAGAACTCAACAGCCGACTCGACACGAAGGCGGACAAGACGTCGACGCTGGACCTGATCGCCCAGCATGACCAGACGATGCAGGAGATCGCCCGCCTCCGCGGCCAGGTCGAAGTCCTGCAGAACGAGATCGAAGTCACCGCGAAGCGCCAGAAGGACCTGTACGCCGACATCGACAAGCGCCTGCGCGCGCTGGAGCCGCGCCAGGTGGAAATCGACGGCCAGACGGCATCGGTCGACCAGGCCGAGCAGAATGCCCATGACGCGGCCATGCAGCTGTTCAAGGAAGAAAACTACGAAGGCGCGGCCACGGCGCTGCAGAACTTCGTACGCCGCTTCCCCGGCTCGCCGTACGCGGCCAACGCGCAGTACATGCTGGGCAGCGCCTACTACCTGCAGCGCGACTGCAAGGCCGCCATCGTGGCCCAGCAGGCCGTGGTGAAGAACTACCCGGACAGCCCGAAGGCGGCCGACGCGATGCTGAACATCGCCAGCTGCCAGGCCGAGCTGAAAGCCGTCAACAACGCCAAGAAGACGCTGAACGAGCTGATCAAGGCCTACCCCAACTCGGCCGCCGCGCGGACCGCCAAGGAGCGCCTGGGCGCCAAGTAAGCCTTCGCCTGGCCGGGCCCGCTTCCCCCGATGGGGGGCCGGCCGTTCGCAGCATAATTCGATGCTCCTAAGCATTTGACAGGAACAGCCGGGCCATCCTATAATCCCGCTTCTTTCGGAGGGTCGTTAGCTCAGCTGGTAGAGCAGCGGACTTTTAATCCGTTGGTCGCAGGTTCGAATCCCGCACGGCCTACCACTCGAAGGAAACAGCAGCATCGTCAGTCTTGCAGGGGGTCGTTAGCTCAGCTGGTAGAGCAGCGGACTTTTAATCCGTTGGTCGCAGGTTCGAATCCCGCACGGCCTACCACTTGCAGGATGTTGCGTTGTTTGCGTTGTGTTGTTGAATTCGGTTTTACCTTGGGTCGTTAGCTCAGCTGGTAGAGCAGCGGACTTTTAATCCGTTGGTCGCAGGTTCGAATCCCGCACGGCCTACCAAGAATCCTCGAAGAAGCCCACGAATTCCGGTTCGTGGGCTTTTTTGTTTTCCGGCCCCCTGTGCCCGGTTCGGAAGACCTTCCGCCGCTTCCCCGCTCTCATGGTCAACGGACTTTTCACATCTTGCGCTCATTCCGCGTGAACCCAGGTAGTCTCGTTGAACACCTTTGACGGGAGTTTACGATGCCGCGATCCGACGAAGAAGTATTCGATAACGCCGTTGCATGACTGCAGGCGCGTTCGTCGGAGGCGCCCTGGCGGCCTTCGGTGCGGGCTTCATCTGGTAAGGCGCGCCTGTGAGATTACTCCAACCTCGCGAATTTTCAGCACGGCTGGCATCTCCGTACACGGAGTCGGCGCTGGCATCTTCTGAACTGGTGTTGAACGGTCAGCCCACCGGCGTGATCATGACTGGAGCGATCCTGCAAGCGGCCATCGGATGGAACGGCTTCCGCATAGCGTTCTTCACCGATGACATTGCCTTCGAAGATACGCTGCGCATCTATATGCTCAGTGCCGACATGGTGCTGGTCGATGCCGCCGAGCTCGGTGTGATCTACTCCACCGGCGTATTTGCCGACTTGCGCCTGCACTTGCCCGATGCCGTGACGTTTCATTTTTTCGCCGACACCGAATGGCGTCTTGTACTACTTAAAAGCCCGGAATTTGCTTTTCCCTTCGTTTCCGATCCGACTGGGGTATCCCGGAAACTCAAGTTTTCGCGGCATTTCCGGATCGAAGCCAGACCTGTCTGAATGGCTGCAGGGAGTGCCGGCGCAGGCGCCGACGCTGAGCTGGCGTTTCATCCAATTGACCCGGGTGCAGGTCAGCCCATTCCCGCCATACACCGTTTCCCGCCAGCCGCTTCATTACTCCACTCCAGCCACCCGCCGTCATACACGGCGATATCGTCCCACCCCATCAGCCACGCGTAGAAGAACGCCATCGATGCGCGCCAGCCGGTGCCGCAATAGAAGGCGATCCGCTTGTCGGGCGTGATGCCGTTCCGAGCCCACATCGCGGCGATCTCGCCGGCCGGCCGCATGGTGCCATCGGCAAGGTGGTACGCGCTCATGCTGTTGACGTCGCCGTCGTCGCCCGCCCTGCCCCACCGCGCGCCGGGGATGTCGCCCCGCGCGGCGATGTAGCTGTAGCCCGAGACCTTGCCGAGGAATTCGGCTTCGCTGCGGATGCTGGCCAGCGCCGCGTCCGGCCGCGCCAGCAAGGCGCGCGCCGCCGCCATGTCGACGACATATTCCGGATGGGCGGGGAACGGCGCGCCGAAGTCGGTTGCGGCGCCGGATGGCCGCGCCGGCCCCCTTTCGCAAGGGTACCCGCCGGCCAGCCAGGCGGCGAATCCGCCATCGAGCAGCCGCACGTCGGCCACGCCCGCGTACAGCAGCAGGTGCGCCACGCGCGCCGCCGCCAGGTTGTTGCGGCCATACAGGATCACCGTCGTATCGTGCCGGATGCCATGTGCGAGGAGCACCCGCAGCAACGCGTCATCCGCCACCCTGTTCCACAAGGAGCCACCTTCGATCTCGGCGGTATCCAGGTAAGCCGCGCCGGGGATGTGCGCCGCGGCGAAGCGGTGCGCCGTGCCGCAACCGGCTTCGACAACGCGCCACCGCGATGCCACTGCGCCATCCGCGATCCGGGCGGCGAGCGCCGTGGCGCCGACCAGCTGCCGGTCGCGGACCAGCCCGGCATCGGGACGGCTTTCAAGTGGATAGTGGTTACTGTTCAAGACGGTTGCTGGAGCGGCCGCAAGCGCGCGCCCGAAAAAGAAACCGGCCATTGTATCGCGGCGCAACCATTGTTCGCGATCTGGCGATATCGCGGCCGTGAATGCCGACCGAAAACGCAAGCCAAAAAAGCAGGCCGAAAACGCCGGCCGGAAAACCCGGCCATTCCCGGCAACAAAGACCTTTCAAGGCACCTTGGCCAGTGCGAAATGCAAGCTTTTCAACGTCTTTACAACGCCGCCAAAGATTGTGCTTGAGTTATGTAACAAGCCGGCAATAGTATGGTTGAGTTCTATTGCCTTATTTGCATCAGGCACCAGGACCACCGCCGCACAGACGGCGGATGCACAGGGATGCCGGCACCAGGACGCAGCAAAAAGCACCGCAGAGGCATGGATGAGGTACTAAAACAGGCACTAGAACAGGCACTGAAACAGGCACTAGGCACTAGAACAGGCACCAAAGAGGCAACACAACAAGACCACCGAGTAGAGCAAACCAGTCGCGAAAGGACATTGCATGAGAATCAAGCCGTCGACCCCGCCGCACCACGGCGGGAACCAGATGATGCGCGCCGCACCGGGCGTGCGATCCTCCCTGGCCCTCTGTATCGCCCTCGCCTTCACTGCCGCCGCGCCGATCGCGCACGCTGCACAGACGGCGACTTCCGCAGTGTCCACCCAGCGCGCCGCGCCGCATTGGCAAAGCGTGGCCAAGCCGGCCGATGGGCTGAGCACCGGCGGCGCCCGAAAGCCCGCGCTGAAACTGAAGAAATACCACGCGGCCACGCTCGACAAGAATGGCATGAAGGGCGTGACGGCTGCGGCGCCGCTGGAACGCGGCCTCGGCGAAGTTCCCGATTCCCTGACGATTTCCCTGCCCCACCCGGACGGCGGCTTCCAGCGCTTCGCCCTGGTCGAATCGCCGATCATGGAACCGGGCCTGGCGGCCAAGCACCCCGACATCAAGACCTACCGCGGCAAGGGCATCGACGACCCGTCCGCCACGCTGCGGATGGACATCACCAAGCTGGGCCTGCACGCCTCGGTGCGCTCGCCGAAGGGCGGCTGGTACGTCGATCCGTACTACCATCTCGACGACAGCCTGTATGCCAGCTATTACGGCCGCGACCTGGCCAACCAGCATGGTCCGCTGGTGGAAGCCGCGCTGGGCGAAGCGCAGCTGACGCTGTCGCGCGGCTTCTACAAGGAAGGCGACAACCTGGAAGTGCGCGGGCTGAACTTCACGCCGGGCGCCAGCGTCAGCATCACCGTGCGCGCCGAAGGTGAAACCGTGGCACTGCAGACCGCCACCGCCACCGCGGACAGCAACGGCGTCGTGGCATTGACGCTGCCGGCCGGCTCCACCGGCGCGTTCGAAGTCGTGGCCAGCGATGGCCGCGCCACCACCACCGCCGGCTACCACGTGGTCAATGCCGGCGCGGCCGCCAGTGCCACCGTCGGCAACCAGCTGCGCACGTATCGCCTGGCACTGGTAACCGATCCCACCTACGCCAACTACTTCGGTGGCTCGGCCAACGTCACGGCTGCCAAGGTCACGCTGATCAACCGCGTCACGCAGATCTACGAAGATGAAACGTCGATCCGCCTGGTACTGGTCGACGCCACCGATGCGCTGAACCTGGATACCGACGCGCAGATGACCGGCGCCAACGGCCCGTGCGGCGGTGCGGCCTGCTACACGCCCTCGCAAGCCGAAGGCTGCGGCGGCAGCACGCTGGGGCGCAACCGCATCGTGACCGGCCTGCTGGTCGGCGCCAGCAACTTCGACATCGGCCACATCGGCTTCGGCCTGAATGGCGGCGGCATCGCCAGCCTCGGCGTGGTCGGCGGCGCGTTCAAGGCGCAGGGTTGCACGGGCGTGCCGACCCCCGTGGGCGACGTGTTCGCCGTCGACTACGTGGCCCATGAAATCGGCCACCAGTTCTCGGGCAACCACACCTTCAACGGCGTGAACGGCAGTTGCGCCGGCGGCAACCGCAATCCGGACACTTCCGTCGAAGTCGGCAGCGGCACGTCGATCATGGCCTACGCCGGCATTTGCGATACGGACGACATCCAGCCGCACAGCGACCCGTACTGGTCGCAACGCAGCTTCGATGAAATCGTCGCCTACACGTCGGGCGCCGAATCCACCAACAACGAAGTGCAGGCGGGCGTGCTGCGCAACTTCACCACGAACGGGCAGCAATTCCAGATCAGCTGGAACGGCAACCTGTCCGCGCCGATCGTGCGCGGCACGAACTACACGGCCGGCGGCATCCGTGCGGCAATCCAGGCCATCGCCGGCTGGCCGGCCGGCGCCACCGCCGTTGTCAGCGCCGTGAGCAATACCGGCTTCACGGTCACATTCGGCGGCACCCTGGCCGACACCAATGTGCCACAACTGGGGCTGGCGAACCTCTCCGCCGGCGTGACCGGCTTCACCGGCGAGATCGTCGCCGGCGGCCTGACCATGCGCGGCGGCAGCGTGACGTCGAGCGGCAACAGCGCCCCGCAGGTCAGCGCGCCGGCGGCCTACACGATCCCGGTGCGCACGCCATTCGCACTGACCGGCAGTGCCACCGATCCGGACGGTGACACCGTCACCTACCTGTGGGAGCAGAACGACCAGGGCAGCTTCGACGGCACGGCGCTGACCGATAACGTGAAAACGAACGGCCCGCTGTTCAGCCAGTTCGGCAAGCGCGCCCTCGTCAGCAGCCAGGACACGATCAAGTACAACTCGCCTGGCGAAAACCAGGTAACGACCGACCCGACGCGCGTCTTCCCGGACATCGACCAGATCCTGGCGAACAACACCAATGCGGAAAGCGGCGCCTGCCCCACGCCTTCCGGCGCGCCGACCGCCGCCCATATCGAGTGCTATGCCGAGTTCCTGCCGACCGTGGCCTACGTAGGTTACGAAGGCAACGCCAATCCGGCGGCACTGAACTTCCGGGTGACCGCGCGCGACGGCCGTGGCGGCGTCAACAGCGCCGATACGAAGCTCGTGCTGGCCCACGGTGCCGGGCCATTCCTGGTCACGTCGCATAACGCGGCCGGCACGCTGCAAGCGGGTGCGACCCAGACCGTGACGTGGAGCGTGGCCAACACCGACACGGCGCCGGTCGGCGTCGACAACGTGAAGATCTCGCTGTCGACGGATGGCGGCAAGACGTGGCCGCACACGCTGGCCGCCAGCACGCCGAACGACGGCAGCGCCACGGTCACCCTGCCCGCCGTGGCCTCGAAGACCGCCCGCCTCAAGGTGGAGGCACTCGGCAACGTGTTCTTCGACGTGTCGAACGCCAACTTCACGATCAACCTGCCGGGCGACGTCAACGCCGACGGCGTCGTAAACTGTGGGGATCTGGGTGTCATCCGCGCCGCCTTCGGCACGCGCACCGGCCAGCCCGGTTTCGATCCACGGGCCGACGTCGTCCAGGATGGCGTCATCAACGTGCGGGACCTGACTTACGTGGCACGTCTCGTGCCGGAGGGAACGTCCTGCAACTGACCGTTGTCGAGCTCGTGACGCAGCTTGCTGCGTCACGAGGCACTACCGGCCGGGGCTCGCCCCGGCACGGATGACCATCGCATTTCGATGAAGCGAATATTGACCGAGCGAATTCCGATGAATCACGTACCGGCTCAGGTACCCGATCAGGTACCCGATCACGTACTGAATATTGCCCACCCGGCATAAGGAGAAACAAGATGAGTGGATGGAAGAAATACCTGGGCGCGGCGCTGCTGAGCGCGGCGAGCATGCAGGCCTATGCGGCCACGCTGACGCCCGTTGCGGCGCCCAACCCGTCGACCGTTGGGCAGACGGTCGAACTGGATGTGCAACTGGTCGATGTCACCGACCTGTACAGCTACCAGTTTTCCCTGCAGTTCGATCCGACCGTACTGCAAGTGAGCAGCGTGGAACTGGGCGACTTCCTCGGCGGCACGTTCAATTCCACGGGCAGCTTCGACAACGCGGCCGGCACGGTTTCCTACGTGTTCAGCTCGCTGCTCGGCGCCATTCCCGGCGTGTCCGGCACGGGCAGCCTCGGCACGATTTCGTTCCAGGCTGTCGGCGCCGGCAATTCGACGGTGAGCTTCTTCGACACGCTGCTGCTCGACAGCGGCCAGCTCGACATCGACACCACGCTGGGCACCGCCACGGTACAGGTGCTGGCCGTGCCGGAACCGTCCACCTACCTGATGCTGGGCGTTGGCCTGATCGGCGTGGCCGCGCTGCGCCGCCGCCAGCTGGCGCGCGCCTGACCGGCGCCTGATGCCGGGCTGCGCGCGCAGCCCGGCATTTCCATCGCACCGGCGCGAAGCCGTGTGGTGCGCATGCATCGACGGTCCCGCCAAAAGGGACTATGCTGGTCACCTGCCGTCACGGAAAGAACAGCATGGATGCCATTTCCGCCTTGCTCGCATTCCTCGACCATGGCGTACTCGACTGGAGCGCATGGGCGATCGTGGCCGCGACACTGGCGCTGACGCACGTCACCATCGCCGCCGTCACCATCTACCTGCACCGCTGCCAGGCGCACCGGGCGCTGACACTGCATCCGGCGGCCAGCCATGTCTTCCGCTTCTGGCTATGGCTCACCACGGGCATGGTCACGCGCGAATGGGTGGCCGTGCACCGCAAGCACCATGCCCGCTGCGAGGTCGACGGCGACCCGCACAGTCCCGCCGTATTCGGCATTCGCCGCGTGCTCACGCAAGGCTCGGAACTGTACCGGACCGAGGCGGCCAACCCCGTCACGGTGGAACAATACGGCGCCGGCACCCCGGACGACTGGGTCGAACGCCACGTGTATTCCCGCTTCGTGTGGCAAGGGGTCGGACTCATGCTGGTACTCGACGTGGTGCTGTTCGGCGCCATCGGCCTCACCGTGTGGGCGGTACAGATGTTGTGGATTCCCGTCACGGCGGCCGGCATCATCAACGGCCTGGGCCATTGGTGGGGCTACCGCAACTATGACGGTCCCCATGCCGCCACCAATATCGGGCCGCTGGGCCTGCTGATCGGCGGCGAGGAACTGCACAACAACCACCACACCTACCCGACATCGGCCCGCCTGTCGTCGCGCTGGTTCGAGTTCGACGTCGGCTGGCTGTATATCCGCCTGCTGCAGGCCTGCCGGCTCGCCCGCGTGGCGCGCGTGGCACCGCGGCCGCTCCGCGCGGCGCCCAAGCCGGAAGCGGACCTGCACACGCTGCACGCGATCATCGCCAACCGGCACGAAGTGATGGCCCGCTACGCGCGCATGTTGCGGCGCGCGTTCCGGCAAGATGCAAGACAAGCGCACGAGGTGAAGTTCGACAAGCGCTTCCTGGCCCAGGTCGACCGGCTGCTGCGCCGCGATCCCGGCTTCGTGACAGGCGAACAGGCGGCCTCGCTGGCATTGTTCCTGCGCCACCGCGGCGCCCTGCTGACGATGCAGCAACTGCGTGCCGAACTGGCCGAACTGTGGCAGCGCCAGCATGCCGCGCCGGAGGAATTGCTGGCGCACCTGCGCGAATGGTGCGAACGCGCCGAGCTGTCCGGCATCGGCGCGCTGCGCGAGTTCGCGGCGCGCCTGCGCAGCTACGCCTGACGCGGCCGCCGATGCCGGGTGACCGCCCATCTTCCGGCGCGGCCGGGCCGCCGGTTACAATCGGCGGCCCTCCCTTCTTTCCGCACCGATGCCGCACACCCTCGCCGCCCCCTGCTCCGCCGAACTGCTGATCAAGAAAAGCCGCTTCATCGCCTGCGTGCAGCCGATGGCCGACCGCGCCGCCGCGCAGGCCGTCGTGGCGCGCCTGAAGGCCGAGCATCCCGGCGCTGCCCACGTCTGCTGGGCATTGCTGGCCGGCGGACAGTCAGCCGCGGTCGACGATGGCGAACCCAGCGGCACGGCAGGCCGGCCGATGCTCGACGTGCTGCGCCACCAGGACCTGGAAGGCGTGCTGGCCACCGTGGTGCGCTATTTCGGCGGAGTCAAACTGGGTGCGGGCGGCCTCGTGCGTGCCTACACGGATGGCGTGGCGCAGGCACTGCTGCAGGCCGAGCGTGTCGCCATCGTCAAGTCGCGCGAACTGCGCTGCGCCGTGCCGTATGCGCTGGAAGGCATGCTGCGGCGCGAGCTGGATGCCGCCGGTGCCACGTTGCTGGACGCGGCGCATGGCGACGCCGTGGTCTTCCATTTCAGCCTGCCGGACAATGCCGCCGAGGCACTCGTGGCGCGCCTGAACGAGGCGGGCCACGGGCGGCTCAGCTGGCTGGACGACCCAGTGCCGTAGCGGGTGCGCCGAGCCAGGTGAGGCGATGCCACAGCGCCTCCAGCGGCCCCTGCCTGTGGCGTTTCAGCCACCATGCCGAGAACAGGCCCTGCAGTACCGCCAGCACGGCACCGATCAGCAGGCATGCGGTGGCGCCCGTGATCTTGTACAGGCCGAAACCGAAACCGTAATACAGCGCCGTGCCCACCATCGACTGGCTCACGTAACTGGTCAGGCTCATCCGGCCGAGCGGCGCGAACGCATCCAGTACCCGCAGCAGGGTGCCGCGCTGGTACAGCAGCGCGAACCCGGCAACGATGACGCCCATCAGCGCGAAGTTCGACCATGACTTGACGATCGCCATCAACGGCCGTTGCAGCGCCTGCCCGGTCACGGCGGCATCGAGCCCCCTGGTGGCGGCATACAGCACCGCGAAGCACACCACGGCGGCCACCAGCAGCCGGCGCCACAAGGCGCGGTTGGCGTCGGACAGCGCGAAGACGCCGGCGCGGCCGGCCAGCATGCCGAGCATGAACAGCGCCGGGATCTGGAAGAAGCGGCCGTTTTCCCAGCTCCACAGCACCGCCGCCGTCTTGCCGATGGTAACGTTGCCCAGGTAGGTCTGCAGCATCGTGCCGCCTGTCATGTACTCGGTCGTGCGGGCGAACCAGGCCCAGGACGCCGGGTCCGGCAACTTCGCATCCGGCTGGGGCAGCGCCTGCAGGACCTGGGCCCACAGGTACGGTTGCAGCAGCAGGACTGCGGCGATTGCCAGCACCGTGCGACTGCCCAGCCTGGCCACCGGCAGCAGCGTGAACGACATCACGGCGTAGAACGACAGGATGTCGCCCTGGTAGAACAGCGAATTCAGCATGCCGAAACCCAGCAGCAGGACCATGCGCCAGGCGAAACGGGGCCGGAAGTCTTCCCCGGCCGCGGCGCGGCGCGAGAACTGCAGGTGGAAAGTCACGCCGAACAGCAGTGCGAAGATCAGATAAGCCTTGCCGGCGAACAGGAAGAACATGCCGTCCCAGACATTCTGGTCCAGCGCCACCAGCCAGTCCGGCTGCCCGGCCGGCTTGTGGTAGAGGTCGAAATGCTCGAGGTTATGCAGCAGCATGATCGACACGATGGCGAAGCCACGCAGGGCATCGACGAGATCGAGGCGGGAGGAAGTTGGCGGCATCGCAATCCTGTCGGAAATGAACGTGCCGGCCATTGTGGATGAAAACGTTACCAATTACCAGCATCCGCTGCTCATCCACTTGCACGCTTCAAACGCCGAAAACCGGTGACAGGCTCCGATTAAAAAAACGGTGACAGGCACCATTTTTGGAGAAACATTTCCAAGTAATTGGTGCCTGTCACCGTTTTTCCGCGCCGGCGTTGCCGGGCGCTCAGCGGCGGCGGTGGTGCCGGCGCCGTGACGACGTGTTCTGGTCCTGCAGCATCGCATCGACCCGCTCGGACGCCGAGCGCGACAGTTCCAGCGCCAGTTCGATGTCCGGGAAATGTTCCGGCAGGCGGTAGCCCAGCCATGCATAGGCGGAATACAGCCGGCAGGTATCTTCCACTTCCTGCAGGGTCATGTAGTGCAGCTGGTGGTCGTCCGGCTGGAGCCGCGTGATGCGCTTCTTCGACAGCGCCACGCACCAGTGTTCCCAGGCGCGCTGCAGCGCGAGCACCTTGGTCGACACGGGTACCAGCGACAGCGCGAACTTGTCGGCCACCGACAGCGGCAGCGTGTCGAGCCACTGGGCGCGCTCCATCTGGTCTTCGGTGATGCGCGGATAGAAGAAACCGTCCGGCACGTCGATGTTGTGGATGAAGCGCTTCAGCAGCTTGGCCAGCGAGGTTTCCTGCGTCACGGCGGCGATGCGGTGCAGGTGTTCCAGGGTGGGCGCCACCGCGAAGCCGCTGGTGTTGAGGGGCACCGGCTTTTCCTTCAGCAGCGAGCGCATCACCTCGTGGCTGTCCGGGTCGTAGCCGGCCACCAGGCCTTCCTCGTGGATGCCGTAGCGCCCCGCCCGGCCGGCGATCTGGCGCGCCAGCGGTGCCGGGATTTCCTCTTCCTCGACGCCGTTGAACTTGACGGTGGAAGTCATCACGATGCGCTGGATCGGCATGTTCAAGCCCATCGCAATGGCATCGGTGCCGACCACGATGTCGGCTTCGCCGTCCCGGAAGCGCTGGGCCTGCGCGCGCCGCACCTCGGGCGACAGGTTGCCATACACGGTGGCCACCGAATGGCCCATCTCGGCCACCATGTCGCGCCACATCAGCACGTCGCGCCGCGAAAAGGCGATCAACGCGTCGCCCGGGCGCAGGTTCTTCACCTTGCGCACCGGGCCCGGCTCCATCGACAGCGGCCCCTTGCGCTTCATCACGTGCACTTCGATCGGGCATTCGAGGCGCTCGGCCAGCGCTTCCACCGCGCGGCGTGCCTCCGGCGCCCCCACCAGGTACACGGTGCGGGCCGGCGCGCCGCACACGGCCGCGGTCCAGGCCGCGCCGCGGTCGCGGTCCGCCAGCATCTGGATTTCATCGATCACGGCCACGTCGACCGGCGTACGGGTATCCAGCATCTCGACCGTGCTGGCGACATGGGTGGCATCTTCCGCGATCCGGCGCTCTTCGCCCGTGACGAGGCTGACGGCCAGCGGCTTGCCGTGCCGCGTGACTTCCAGCAGGCGCTCGTAGTTCTCCAGCGCCAGCAGCCGCAATGGCGCCAGGTACACGCCGCTGGCGGCCTTGGCCAGCGCTTCCATGGCCTTGTGGGTCTTGCCGGAATTGGTAGGGCCCAGCAGCGCGACGAACTTGCGCGGCAGGCGCCGTGCCACCTCGAACGAGGCGGGATATTCGGCCAGGTTGATGCTCTGGCGGGTGCGCTCGGCATGCTGCTCCTCGCGCTGCCGCTCCACCGCATGGCCCAGCCGCTGGCGGATGCGGTCGAACACCACGGAAGCCGGTTCGGATGTCTGTACATCGGCCAGCGAATGCAGGAAATCCATCGGCGCCAGGCCGAACTCGTCGCATTCACCCGCCAGTTCCGCGACGAAGGCGTCGACACTGTCGTGCAGTTCGCGCAGTGCCCGCTCGGTCGAGCGTTCGCGGACCAGCGCGGCGCGCGCCTCGGCATCGAGCTTGCGCCATTTCGATGGCTTGGCCAGCACGCCCTGTGCCGGCACCAGGGCGTAGGGCACGCGCAGCCCGGCCGCCTCGGCGGTGCCGTCGAAGCGCAGGAACACCCTGCCCTCCAGTTTCATCAGCGCGATGCCGCGCTGCGCCAGGCCGAGATCACTGCTCAGCCGATCGTCGTCGAATTCTTCCGTCATTGCCGCACTGTTTCATATCGGGCCACGAGTATAGCTCGCAGCCCGGCGCGCCGTTGCACAGGTGCGCCACCAGGCGCAAAGGCTTCCGGCACCGTCCAGAAAACCGGTGACAGGCTCCGATTAATTTGCAATGTTTCTTCAAAAATGGAGCCTGTCACCGGTTTTCAAAAAAACGGAGCCTGTCACCGGTTTTTTTTTAATGACGCCGGCATGCGGGAAGTGTCTACGCTGCGGGAACCGCGGCGCGGCGGCCGCTGTTGCGCTCCACGGCCAGCGATATGGCGAGCACGGCGATGCCGCCCAAGGGCAGGATCGCGCCGACCAGCGCGGTCGACTGCAGGCCGTAGCCCGCCGCGATGGTCATGCCGCCGGCCCAGGCGCCCAGGGCGTTGGCGATGTTGAAGGCGGAATGGTTCAGTGCCGCGGCCACCGTCTGCGCATCGCCGGCCACGTCCATCAGGCGCGTCTGCACCGCCGGCACCACGGCGATGCCGGTGCCGATCAGGAACAGGTTCAGGCCGGTAAGCCACAGGTTGGCACTCGTGTAGGCAAACGCGGCCAGCACGAGCGCTTCCCAGACCAGCACGCCGAAGATCGTCGCTGTCTGATTGCGGTCGGCCAGCCAGCCGCCGGCCAGGCTGCCCACCGTCATGCCCACGCCGATCAGGCCCAGCAGCACGGAAATCTCCAGCGGCGACGCGTGCGTGATCTGCTGCAGGGTCGGCGTCACATAGGTGTACATGGCGAACATGCCGCCGAAGCCGATCGCCACCATCAGCAGGGTCAGCCACACCTGCAAGCGGCGGAACACGCCCAGTTCGCCGCGGATGCTGGCATTGCCGGCGGCGATGAACGGCAGGAAGACAAACACCATCGCCACGGTCAGCAGTGCCAGCGCGCCGACGATGGCAAATGCCGAACGCCAGCCCATCGCCTGCCCCAGCCACGTGGCCAGCGGCACGCCGAAGATGTTGGCGACGGTCAGCCCCAGCATCACGCGGCCAACGGCCTGGGCCCGCTTGTCGGGCGTGACGAGCGCCGCCGCCACGAGCGCGGCCACGCCGAAATAGGCGCCGTGCGGAATGCCAGCCACGAAGCGGGCCAGGATCAGCAGCCCCGGCGTGGGCGCCAGCGCGCCGAGGATATTGCCGACGGCATACATCAGCATCAGGCACATCAGCATCATCCGGCGCGGCATGCGCGCCATGAAGATCGTGATCAGTGGCGCGCCCACCACCACGCCCAGCGCATAGGCGCTGATCATGTGGCCCATGTCGGGCAGCGTGGTGCCGAGATCCTGGGCGACCAGTGGCAGGATGCTCATCGACGCGAACTCGCCGGTGCCGATGGCGAGGCCGCCGATGGCCAGCGCCAGCTCGGCCATGCCGGCGCCGCGCGGCGCGATGATGGTGGGAGTGGTATCGGACAGTGCTACTTGTTGCATGAATTAGTTCGACGACAAAACAAAGCCGGGCAGGATAGCACGGCCGGTGATAGTTTGCTTGCACCCCGCCGGCACAGGTGACCGGTGCAATAACGGCAATATTTATGAGAAAGGAAGTGCCGATAGGACCGATCGCCTATTCGCGTTGTGCCAACCCGGTAATCGGCCTGGTCATGTCGTGACGTGGCAGTGCGCCATCTCGCCACTCTTCGACGGCGTGCCGATTCGGATGGACCAGGCGGACGCGACCGCCACAGCCCGCTTCAAGGCGCCTGTCGACAAGTCGTATCAGTTGTTGTTCACGTTCAGGTTCGCCGATGACGATACCATGCGCCGGAACGTGACGATCGGCAACCGCCACAACACGTACTGCGACGGCCGGCCCTATGCGCAGGTACCGTCGTTTGCACGTGATTGTCTCGGACGCCCGATGCCGCTGCGCATCGTGGTACGCGCGTCGCGCGGCGGAACCGTGGTCGCCGAGCGGACCTTGGAGTCGCTATGCATCAGCTCGCATGGCGACCCGCTGCGCAAGACCCGCCACCTCACCATTATCGCCTTGCAGCAAGGCGAGTACATTGCCGAGGTAACGAAACTTGCCGCGCAGCCGGAACTGGCCGGCGTACGCGCCGAACTAATGCTGGCGGGCGGCACGGGGCAAGTAGCTTTTCGCCAGGCACGTCGGGATACGGAGCGGGCGGCAAGCACTCGCCCCACAAGTAACGTCGGGCTATACTCGGTCGTTGGAGAAACCATCCTCGACGCCAGGAGCTGTTGACACGTGACCACGGAACCCGAAAAACCTCTACGAGAAGATAAAGGCCCGGCTTGGTTCAACGAGAGTGTGCTGAAACTCGTGGCTTCCACGGTGACGGCGTTAGGCACGACATGCCTGCTTGGCTATTTCGTGTATATCACGTATTTTCCACCATTCGACCCCGCAGCAATAGGCGGTCTGCTGCTTTCCCTGTCGTTCGTCGTCCTGCCCCTATGTGCATTGTTTTCCGCTGTGCTGCTATCGCCGTACGTTATGATCGGCGTTTGGATCCGGGCAAGGCCGCGTCGCCATGGTGACGCACATTTCAATATGGAGCTGTTGTGGTTTGTCGTGACAGCAGCAGCTTGCTTCATATTCTTCGGTTTTGCCCTGCTTGGCTACGCCTACATGAATTGGGACATGGATTGGGTCCTGCTCCTGTACCTGAGCTTCCTGTTACTAATCTTCTGCCTGTACTTTACCGCAGTCCGGTCGCGCCACCGCCGTCGGCACAGCAAAATTTACACGCCGGAAAATGCTCTGCGCTATCACCGGCTGTGCGCATGGCGGCGCGTGCGCGGCATCTGGATCACCCGCTTCGGCAACACCATATTTGTGGGCCTGTTAACCGCTTCCCCCCTTAGCTTTGTCTTCCTGCTGCTGAGCGGCGCGTCGGACCTTCAGAACGACGACTTGGAGGCTGCAGCGCAAGCCATCTTCTGGACCGGTGCGGTGGTCGCTATCGTCGGTTACTTCGCCATTCACCTTGTCTATTCTCCTAGGTGGCGCCGCGCCTGGATTCTATGCGCGCTGATGGTATTCGCGCTTCCGCCGGTCGCCAGTATCCTGGCACACGCACCGGGCGTGTTACCGATGAGTGTCGCGCACGTTACCAAACTGGGCAACTTCAGTGCAAATCGGATCGTGATGTCAGGAAAGGCATGCCCATTGCTGTCCCCCTATCTGGAGCTCGATTGCAAAGAGATCGGCGAAAAAGCGTTCGACGTATGTAACGTTCACGTCATGTCGCGCGTTGGCAGCGAGAGCTATCTGCGTATCGCTTCCCGCGAACAGGACAAAGCGAGCGGGTACCACATCAAGGCCGTACTAATTCCAACCGCCGCGATAGAGGGAATGGAAGTCGACTTTTTGTTTCGCGCACTGCGCCTCGACCAAGTCGACAAGCGGCTGGCAAAGCGGAGCTCGTCCTGCCCGGTCATGCTGCTCTCGCTCCAGGCCGACTCATCCTTTGGTTTCAATGGTTTCACGTTGAGTGACGAAGGGAAGCAGCAACTTGCCGAATTGCTCCGGTCCATCAGCGCCTCGGCGCCAAGGGTCGAACAAATCCGGGTTACAGGACATGCTGACTCAGTCGGGACGCTCGCCCATAACAAATGGCTCGCGCTACGCCGAGCAGAAGAGGTGCAACTGTACCTGATCAGGGAAGCGCGAAAGCTCAGAATGGAACTGATGATCGCCGTCGAGTCGAAAGGCTCCAGCGAGCCTGTCATCACCTCATGCAAAAACCACCCACAGCGAATCGCCTGTGAGGCGCCGAACCGCCGCGTCGACATACGGATTATGACGAGACCACTCCTGCCGCTAGACACTCAGCCTGCCCCCCGGCCCTAGAGCACCTGACGAAACCCCCACGGCAGGAGTGGCGTCAAGGGCGGTATCCCATGGCGCGACGCTGCAACGCGGCCATGCAGGTTTATTAGGTGCTCGGTCAAGCGCGTGCGTAAACTCGCCCCAAGGGGCGCCCCGCGCCCCTTCTTTTCAGGCCGCATGCGACAATGCCCCGGCACGATCGGCGACGTGCCATTCGTGCTCATCGGGCAACGTTTATAATGGCGCTACACGGCGGCTGCGCATTTCCGCTCGAGCACCTACACACTGATCAGCATGCATGGATAACAAAGACGACAAGCGCACGCAACTGATTCGCGCGATGCTGGCACAGCCCGGCGGTGCGGATGCGGCGGAGCGGCACCTGCTGCCCTGGCGCTCGCTGGCGTTGCACTTGAGCCCCCTGATCGGGGAAAACGGCTTCAGCGCACTGTACGGGCGCACCGGGCGGCTGCTGGCGGCACAGCATGGCTGGCTCACCACGGGTCCATCGTCGCAGCCACTCGATGCCTTGTTCCGGACACTGCTGGAAGACCTTGCCAGGGCGGAGCCGGCGCAGGCGGCGCAGGCGAACGAAGCCCTGCTGGCCACGTTTGCACGGTTGCTGACCGAGTTGATCGGCGAAGGCTTGACGACCAAGTTGATCGATACCGCGTGGAACGGCGTACAGGCACCAAACAATGCAGGGGAGCAGAAGTAAATGAGCGGAAAAGTAAGTCTGGGATTGCTGGAGACCGGTGTACCGGGGCTGGACACCCTGCTCGGCGGCGGACTGGGCGAGTATTCGTTCAATCTGATCGCCGGGGCACTCGGCAGCGGCAAGACGACGCTGGCGCACCAGATGATGTTCGCGCTGGCCACGCCCGAGCGGCGCGCGCTGTTCTTCACCGTGCTGGGCGAACCGCCGATGAAGATGCTGCGCTACCAGCAGCAATACGATTTCTTCGAACTCGACAAGGTCGGCAGCGCGATCCGCTACGTCAACCTGGCCGATGACTTGCGCAGCGGTGATTTCTCCGGCGTGCTGGAGCGCATCATGCGCGAAGTCGAGGCATTCTCGCCCAGCCTGGTGTTCGTCGACTCGTTCCGCTCCGTGGCGCAGACGGCGAAAAACGGCAGCGAAGGCATCGCCGACCTGCAGCACTTCATCCAGGAACTGGGAACGCGGATGACCAGCTGGCAAGCCACCACGTTCCTGATCGGCGAATACGTGCACGTGGAAGCCGAAGCCAACCCGATCATGACCGTGGCGGACGGCGTGCTGGCGCTGTCGCAGTCGCAGCAGGACAATTCGATCGTGCGCAAGATCCGCGTCGTCAAGATGCGCGGGCAGGCCCACATGGGCGGCATGCACACCTTCCGCATGGGCGACGACGGCGTGCGCATCTTCCCGCGCCTGTTGCCGCCGCTGGCCTCCGACCGGCTGCCCGGCGTGCCGGTGGACCGCGATCCGCGCCGCATTTCCAGCGGCGTGCCGACGCTGGACGTGCTGCTGCACGGCGGCATCCCGCAAGGCCACTCGATCCTCGTGGCCGGCCCCTCGGGTTCCGGCAAGACCATCCTCGGCACGCAATTCCTCGCCGAAGGCGCCCGGCAGGGCGAGAAAGGCGTGGCCTGTTATTTCGAGAAGGGTACGTCGCGCCTGCGCAATGCCGCGCTGGCGGAGATGGTGCAGGGCGGCCACGTTCGCATCGTCGAGACCCAGGCCCTCGACCTGACCGCTGACGAACTGCTGCAAGACCTGCTGGCGGCGATCGACGAGACCGGCGCGCAGCGCGTCGTCATCGATTCGCTGTCCGAGTTCCTGCTGTACCTGGCGCCCGAGTTCCGCCGCGAATTCCGCGTGACCGTGTTCCGCATCCTGTCGCACCTGGCCAAGCGGGGCGTGACGGTGATGGTCACGATGGGCCTGGAAGACCGCTTCACCGAGCTGCGCTTCTCCGATGCCGAGGTGTCGTTCCTGACGGACGGCATCATCGCCACCCGCTACGTGGAAATGCAGGGCGAGCTGACGAAAGTGATTTCGGTCGTCAAGCTGCGAGGCTGTTCGCACAGCAGCGCGCTGCGCTCCTTCCGCATCACCGACGCCGGCATCGAGATCGAGGAAAGCAAGGTGCGCTTCGACGGCATGCTGTCCGGCCACCCTTCCGCGCAACGCGACGGCGGCTGACGTGATGGCGGACCTGGACCAGCCGCAGCACAACGATTCGCAGCACGTGGCCGAGCTGCGGCTCGCGCTGCGCCAGGCCCGCTTTGAAAACGACCTGCTGCGCGAGGCCAACAGCTACCTGGTGCAGGCCACCGTCACGGCGCAAACGCTGCAGGACGAGGCGGAAGCGACCAACCGCAGCCAGAACGAGTTCCTGGCCATGCTGGCCCATGAGTTGCGCAATCCCCTGGCCCCGATCAGCATGGCCGCCGCCATGCTGGAGCGCATGCCCGACCTGACGCCGGAACTGGCCACGCTGCGCAATGTGATCAGCCGCCAGACCGAGCACATGGCCCGCCTGCTGGACGACCTGCTCGACGCGGCGCGCATCAGCAGCGGCCGCATCACGCTGGACGTGGCGCCCGTCACGCTGGCGGACGTGATCGAACGCGCCGTGGAAACCGTGCAGCCGCGCATCGTCGAGCGGGCCCAGCGGCTGGAAGTGCGGGTGACGGCGCCGGAACTCACACTGAACGGCGACCGCGTGCGCCTCACGCAGGTATTTTCCAACCTGCTCGGCAATGCCTCGAAGTACACCCAGGATGGCGGCCAGCTGGTGCTGGAAGCGGGCGCCGGCGCGGCGGGCGTGCGGGTGACGGTAAGCGACAACGGCACCGGCATCGCCGCCGACGTGCTGCCCCATATCTTCGACCTGTTCACGCAGGGCCCCCGTTCGCTGGCCCGTTCCGAGGGTGGCCTCGGCGTCGGATTGAACGTGGTGCGCAACCTGGTGCACATGCACGGCGGCACCGTGCAGGGCGACAGTGCCGGCCCCGGCCGGGGCAGCGTCTTCACGGTGGACCTGCCGGCCGGCGAGCCGATGCCGGCCACGCCGGAACATCCGGCGGCATCGGCCGTGCAGCACGAGGCATGCCGCGTGCTGCTGGTCGAGGATAACGTGGATGTCTGCGATACGCTGAAGGGCTTCCTGATGCTCGACGCGCACGACGTCACGGCGGCCTACGACGGCAGCGCGGGCCTGGCGCTGGCGCAGGGCGGCGGCTTCGACGTGCTGATCTGCGATATCGGCCTGCCGGGGCTCGATGGCCTGGAAGTGATCCGCCGGCTGCGCGCCGGCGGCGACCAGGTGTTCGCAGTGGCGCTGTCCGGCTACGGCCAGGCCCAGGACCGCGCCAACGCGCTGGCCGCCGGCTTCGACGAGTACCTCGTCAAGCCGGTGCGGCCGGACAGCCTGCTGGAACTGATCGACTCCCTGCCTTGCCGGCAGCGGCGCCACCAGCGCGGGTAAGCCCGGCTGGTGGCGGTTGAAGGCGGCTAGGCTTTCTTCAGCGCCGTGGCCACCGGCAGTTTCCGGATGCGCTGGCCGGTGGCGGCGAAGATCGCGTTGCACAGCGCCGGCGCGATCCCCGAGGTCCCCGGTTCGCCGATGCCGCCCGGTTCATCCTTGCTGGCGACGATGTGCACTTCCACCTTCGGCGCCTCGTTCATCCGCATCATCCGGTAGTCGCCGAAATTGGTCTGCACCACGCGGCCGGCCTCCAGCGTGATCTCGCCCCACAGCGCGGCGGTCAGCCCGAACACGATGCCGCCTTCCATCTGCGCCACGATGCCGTCCGGGTTGACCGGCTGGCCGCAATCGAGCGCGCAGACCACGCGATGCACGGTCACGTCGCCTTCCGGCCCCACCGATACCTCGGCGATCTGCGCCATGTAGCTGCCGAACGCGAACTGCACGGAGATGCCGCGGCCCACCTTGCGGCCCGCCACGGCCTTCATCGGCTTGCCCCAGCCCGCCTTCAGCGCCGCCAGGTTCAGCACGCCCAGCAGGCGCGGCGACTTGTCGAGCAGCGCGCGGCGGTACGCCACCGGATCCTGCTTCGCGGCGTGCGCCAGTTCGTCGATGAAGCTCTCGACGACGAACACATTGTGGGTCGGCCCCACGCCGCGCCAGAACGCGGTCGGGATCGGCGGCTCATGGCGCAGGTATTCCACACGCAGCGCCGGGATCGTGTACTGCAGGTCGGCCGCGCCCTCGACGGCGTCCGGGTCGATGCCGTTCTTCACCGCCGGCGGCGCGAAGCGCGCCATGATCGACGAACCCGTGACGCGATGGAACCACGCCTGCGGCATGCCCTTGTCGTCCAGTTTCGCGGCCAGGCGGTCGACGTAGTACGGCCGGTACATGTCGTGCTGGATATCCTCCTCGCGGGTCCAGACGAACTTCACGGGCCCCGGCCTGGCCTGCACCTTGGCGAACGCCACCGCCTGCGTCACGTAGTCGACCTCGAGCCGGCGGCCGAAGCCGCCGCCCAGGTAGAAGTTATGCACCTTCACTTTTTCCAGCGGCAGGCCGGTCAGCTTGGCGGCGGCGCCCTGCGCCAGGCTGGGCACCTGGGTGCCGCAGTACAGGTCGCAGCCATCGGCGCGCAGGTCGACCGCGCAGTTCATCGGTTCCATCGTCGCGTGGGCGAGGAACGGCGCTTCGTAGATCGCCTCGATCTTGCGGCCGCCCTTGGCATCGCCGTCCAGTTCCTTCAGCGCGTTGCCTTCGTCGGTCGCCACGGCGCCGCCGGCCTTGGATTTTTCCATCATGTCGGCCACGATGCCCGCCGTGGTCACGCCGGCGTTGCCACCGAAATCCCATTGCGGCGCGAGCGCGGCCAGGCCCTGCTTCGCGGCCCACATATTGGTGGCGACGACCGCCACCGCATTGCCGATCTTGAGCACTTCGCGCACGCCCGGCACGGCCAGCGCCTTCGGGTCGTTCGACGCGATCAGCTTGCCGCCGATCACCGGGCAGGCGGACACGGCGGCAATGCCCATGTTCGGCAGCTTCACGTCGATGCCGAACTGCGCGCTGCCATCGACCTTCGGCGGCGAATCGAGCCGCGCATGCTTCTTGCCGATCAGCGTGTAGGCGCCCGGATCCTTCAGCGTCACCGTCTTGGGCGGTTCCAGCTTCGCGGCGGCATCCACCAGCTCGCCGTAATGCAGCGTCTTGCCGGCCCCGTTCGTGACGGCGCCATTGGCCACCCGCAGCGTATCCGGTGCCACGTTCCACGTCTGCGCGGCGGCCTGCACCAGCACCGCGCGGGCGGCGGCGCCCGCTTCGCGCAGCGGCTTCCACGCGCCGCGGATCGACGTCGAGCCGCCCGTCACCTGGCCGCCCAGCAGCGGATCGCTGTACAGGTTGTTGTCGGCGGGCGCATGTTCGAGCTTCACCTTCGCCAGGTCCACGCCCAGTTCCTCGGCGATCAGCATGGGGATCGACGTATAGGTACCCTGCCCCATTTCCACCTTGTGCATGATCAGCGTGACGAGGCCCTCGCGGTCGATGCGGATGAAGGCGTTCGGCGCCAGCCCCGCTGCTTCCGACACCTTGGTGGCGGCATGGCCTACCGCTTTTTCCGGCGGTGCTTCCTGGCGGTCGCTCTCCTTGCGATTGCAGCCGGGCAGCACGAAGCCGACCAGCAAGCCGCCTCCGGCGGCGGCGCCCACGCGCAGGAAGCGGCGGCGGCCCCGGGCGCGCTCGTCCAGCTGTTCGTTGACTGTTTCAAGCATGTTTCCCATGGCGTGCCCCTTCATTTGACGGTGACCGTGCCGGCCGCGATCTTGATCGCGGCGCGGATGCGGCCATAGGTGCCGCAGCGGCAGATATTGCCGGACATGGCGTTGTCGATGTCGGCATCGCTCGGCTTCGGCGTCGCCGCCAGCAGCGCGGTGGCGGCCATCACCTGGCCGGACTGGCAGTAGCCGCACTGCACGACATCGATCTTGCGCCACGCGTCCTGGACCTTGGCACCGACCGGGTCGTTGCCGATCGCCTCGATCGTGACGATCTTCTTGCCCGCGGCCGCCGAGACGGGCGTGACGCACGAACGGATCGCCTGCCCGTCCAGGTGCACGGTGCAGGCGCCGCACAGCGCCACGCCGCAACCGAACTTGGTGCCGGTCAGGCCGGCCACGTCGCGCAAGGCCCACAGGATGGGCATGTCGTCCGGCACGTCGAGCGCTGTGTCGGTGCCGTTGATGTTGAGGGTGGGCATGCGGGCTCCTTCTTGATGTTAATGGTACAAACGTGAAACTATAGGGCAACGGGCGCTGCCATGTCGCCCCGATGATAGACTTGACTGCGAATTTTTCATTTTCTCGCCAATCAAACTTCCGTATGAGATGACCGACCGCCGCCGCTTCCTGATCAATGCCCCGCTCGGCCTGCTGGCCGCCACTACCGCCACCACCACCGCCACGGCCGCCGCGGCCGAGCCGCCGGCCGCCACCGCCGGAGCGCCGCCCACCTTCGGCGCACTGCCGCCGGCCGGGCCGCAAGTGACGCCCGCCACCTTCGCGGAGGCGGAAAAGCTGCTCCAGGTGACACTGACGCCGGCCCAGCGCCAGATGGCCGCGCAGGCCTGGCCCACCACGCTGGCCGGCCTGACGGCGCGCCGCGCCGGCCCGAAGAAGCTCGCCATCGACGACAGCGTGGTACCGATGTCACGCTTCGATCCGCTGCTGCCCGGCATGAAGGCCGGCCCGGCGCGGGCCCGCTTCGTGCGCGGCTACGCCGATGCCGGCGCGCTGCCGGCCAGCGATGCCGACATCGCCTACGCCAGCGTGGCCCAGCTGTCGCGCTGGATCGAAGCCGGCAAATTGACTTCCGAGCGGCTCACGCAGATCTACCTGGCGCGCTGCCGCCAGTTCGATCCACGGCTGCGCTCGATCATCACGCTGCTGCCGGAGCAGGCGCTGGAACAGGCGCGCGCGGCCGACCGCGAGATCGCCGCCGGGCGCTACCGCGGGCCGCTGCACGGCATTCCCTATGGCGTGAAGGACTTGCTGGACACGGCCGGCATCGCCACCACCTGGGGCGCCGAACCGCTCAGGGAACGCACGCCCGTGACCGACGCCACCGTCATCACTCGCCTGCGCGAGGCGGGCGCCGTGCTGCTGGCCAAGCTGTCGCTGGGTGCGCTGGCGATGAACGACATCTGGTTCGGCGGCCAGACCATGAATCCCTGGCTGCCCGAGGAAGGCGCTTCCGGGTCCAGCGCCGGCCCCGGCGCGGCCATGGCGGCGGCGCTGGTAGCCTTCGCCATCGGCAGCGAAACGGGCGGCTCGATCGTCAGCCCCAGCACGCGCTGCGGCGTGACCGGCTTGCGCCCCACGTTCGGCCGCGTGCCGCGCACGGGCGCGATGACGCTGTGCTGGTCGCTCGACAAGCTGGGCCCGATGACACGCTCGGTGGAAGATGCGATGCTGGTGCTGCAGGCGATCAGCGGCCCGGATGCCGGCGACGTTGCCAGCGTGCCGGCCAGGCTCGATTTCGATCCCGCCGCGCCGGTGCGCGGCTTGCGCGTGGGCTACCTGCCCGAATGGATGAAGGAAGGCACCGAGGTCGACCGGGCCGCGCTGGGACTGGCGAAGAAGGCCGGCATGAAGCCGGTGCCGGTGGCGCTGCCGGACTGGCCCTACGGTTCGCTGAACACCATCCTGTTCGCGGAAGCGGCCGCCGCGTTCGAGGAATGGACCTTCTCCGGCAAGATGGAGCTGCTGTCCCAGCAGACACCGGACGCCTGGCCGAACCTGCTGCGCGAGGCGCGTTTCCTGTCGGCCGTCGATTTCGTGCAGGCCGACCGCATGCGCCGCATGGTCGCGGAGCATATGGCCAAGGTGTTCGCGCAGATCGACGTGCTGCTGGTGCCGTCGCTGCGCGATGAAATGCTGACGATCTCGAACCACACCGGCCACCCGTCGCTGACCCTGCGCACCGGCTTCGTGCAGGTGAGCGAGGCGCGCAGCGACTGGGCGCCCCACCCTTCGCGCCCGGTACCGAAGTTCGCGCCGCCGCGGCGCGTGCCGCATGGCGTGACGCTGATCGGCCGGCTGTTCGACGAAGGCACGCTGGCCCGTGCCGGCATGGCCCTCGAACGGCTTTCCGGCGTGGCCGGCGAGCGCCCGGCGGGCTTCTAGAGACGACGGCGCTTCGCCAGTTTTTTCGCGCCGCCCCAGGCCCGTTTCGCGGCCTGGCGGCGCGGTTCCGTCGCAGGCGCCTCGCTTCGGCCGGCGCGCCCAGGCATGCTCTCCTCATCGACCACCGGTCACCACACGAGGAGCAAGCCATGCTGCAGCAGATCGTCACCCACACCCCGTTCCATATCTGGCTGCTGCTGGGCGTGCTGGTCTGGCGCGGCCTCGCCGCCAGCCGCGACCGCGCGGTGACGCTGCGCCAGGCGCTGGTCCTGCCTGTCGTGCTGCTGGCGCTGTCGGTACAGGACATGGCCAACCGCTTCGGCTTCGACGGGGTGCCGGCGGCCAGCTGGCTGGCCGGCACGCTGGCCGCGGCCATGCTGGCGTGGCGCTTCACGGCGCAGGCACCGCGGGTAATCGCGCCGGGCGCCACGGCCGCTACCGTCCTGCAGCGCGGCAGCTGGCTGCCGCTGGCACTGATGCTGGCCACGTTCGCGACGAAATACGCGGTGGCGGCCAGTTGCGCGATCGCCCCTGCGCTGGCCGGGAATACCGTGTTCGCCACCGCCGCCTGCGCCTTGTACGGCGTGTTCAACGGCCTGTTCGCCGGCCGCGCGCTGCGCTGCCTGCCATGGCCGTACCGGCGCCACGCCACCGCGCTGTCCTGCGCCACTGGCCGATAAACAAAAAAGCCGCCCGGCTCGTGCCGGGCGGCTTTTTTTAACGCAGGCTATGCGATCTTTAACGAAGGCTTGCGATCAGCCGAAGAACAGGTCGAACTCCACCAGCGACGCATCCTTCACGCCGGTCAGCGTGGCGACCTGGGTCAGTTCGCCGGCCGATACGACAGCGTCGGCGCCATTCGACACGAATTTATACAGGCCGGTCGCCGTGCCGTTGTCGATCGCGAAGAAGGCCACGTCGCCGTTCGCATAGGCCCCGCCGGCGCTGCCGATCGCCGCCGCGGCGCTGGCCACGTCGAGCTTCTTGGCGTTCACTTCGAAGACCACCACGCTGGCTTCGGCGGAGAAGCCGCCCGTCGATGCCGATTGCACGGCGCCGCCGGCGCCCAGCTTCAGGCCCGTCACATCGAACCATACGGTATCTTCGCCGGCCTTGTAGTCGGCCACCGTGTCGTTCGAGCCCAGGTCCAGGCGGAACACGTCGTCGCCGGCACCGCCGGTCAGCGCATCGTCGCCCGCGCCGCCGGACAGCGTATCGCTGCCGGCGCCGCCGGACAGGCGGTCCTTGCCGCGGCCGCCCGAAATCAGGTTGTCCAGGTCGTTGCCGGTGCCCGAGAAGGCCGCGGTGCTGGTCCCGGTATAGACCAGGTCTTCCACGTTGGCCGCCAGCGTGTGCGACGAGTACGCTGTCTGGACGATGTCGTAGCCTTCGCCGTCCAGCTCGATCACCTTGTCGCCCTTGCTGTCGACGACATAGATATCGTCGCCGACCCCGCCGGCCAGCACGTCGCTGCCGGCGCCGCCGTCGAGCAGGTCGTTGCCGGCGTCGCCATCGAGCTTGTCGTTGCCGGCCATGCCGTACAGGCTGTCGTCGCCCTCGCCGCCGGACAGCGTGTTGATGCCGGCGTTGCCCGTCAGCGCATTGTCGCCGGCATTGCCGGTGACATGCGTGACCACCGTATTGGCGACGATCGCGTTCTCCACGTTGGCCGCCAGCACGTAGGTCTGGCTGGCCTGCGCAAAGGCGATGCGCACCGTGTCGGTGCCCTGCTCGGCGTTTTCCACCACGTTGTCGCCCACCGCATCGACCAGGTAAGTATCGTCGCCGCTCAGGCCGGCCATGGTATCGGCGCCCACCTTGCCATCGAGCGTGTCGTCGCCGCTGGTGCCGGTGATCGAGTCGCCGCCGGCCGTGGCGGCGCCCACCAGCAGGTCGGCCACCGTCAGCGTGCGGTCGGAGAACACCACCGTTTCCACGCCTTTCAGCACGATCTTCACGGTGCCGGACGACAGCAGCGTTTCACTGGCGGTGGCTTCGATGGTGTAGGTGGAACGCAGGCCGTCCAGTACCACGGTATCGTTGCCGTCGCCACCATCGAGGGTGTCGTTGCCGCCATTGCCGACCAGCGTGTCATTGCCCGCGCCGCCCGCCAGCTTGTCGTTGCGGATGCCGCCTTCGATCCGGTTGGCCAGCGCGTTGCCGGTGCCGGTAAACACGGTACTGCCGGTGTAGACCAGCTGTTCGAGCTCGGCCCCCATCACATACGTGGCGAGCGCCGTGCGCACCGTGTCATTGCCCTGGCCGGCCAGCTCCGTCACGCGGTCCCCGGCGATATCGACGATGTACACATCGTCGCCCGCGCCGCCGCTCATCACATCGGTGCCGGCACCGCCATCGATCATGTCGTTGCCCGCACCGCCATCGAGCTTGTCGTTGCCGGCGCCGCCCAGCAGGCTGTCGTTGCCTTCGCCACCGTTCAGCACATCGTTACCGGCGGCACCGTCCAGCGTGTCGTTGCCGTCCTGGCCCGACAGCGTATTGATCCCGGCATTGCCGGTCAGCTTGTTCGCTGCGCCGTTGCCGGTCACGCTCACGGCCGACTTCGACGTCACCGTGGCATGCTCGACGTTCTCTGCCAGCACGTACGTGACATTCGCGGCGGCAATCGCGATTTCCACGGTGTCGACGCCGCCGCTGGCTGCTTCGACGACCTTGTCGTCCTTGTTGTCGACCAGGTAGGTATCGTCGCCGGCCAGGCCGGTCATCGTGTCCGCGCCCGCCAGGCCGTTCATCACGTCGGCGCCGTCCGTACCTGCCAGTGCGTCGCTCCAGCTGGTGGCGGTGCCCGAGACGATCAGCGCACCGAAGGCCAGCGTGCCATCGGCGAACGTGAGGTTCTCGACGTCGCGCGCCAGCACCTTGACCCCGCCGCTGCTCAACTCCAGGGTCCGGTCGGCGGTGCGGGTGATCGTCCACGCGCCGCGCGCGCCGTCCAGCACGGCGGTATCGTCGCCAGCTCCGCCATCGAGCGTGTCGGCACCACCGCCGGCCTGCAGCACGTCGTCGCCGTCGGCGCCGACCAGGCTGTCGGCACCGGTACCGCCGACCAGCGTATCGTCGCCGGCCATCCCGGAAAGCCGGCCGCCGCCATTGCCGTTGACGATCTCGTTGGCGCTGGCATTGCCGGTCAGCGTTGCCTTCTGGGTACCGGTGTACCGCAGGTTTTCCACGTTCACCGCCAGCGTCAGCACGGCGGACTTGGACAGCACGGTATCGCGCCCGCCGTCCACCAGCTCGATGACCTTGTCGCCCGAGGTGTCGACCGTGTAGGTGTCGTCGCCTGCGCCGCCATCGAGCCGGTCGGAACCGGCGGCACCATCGAGCGTATCGTCGCCCGCGCCGCCGATCAGCGTATTGGCCGCGGCGTTGCCGGTCAGCTGGTTGGCCAGCCCGTTGCCCGTGAGGTTCACGGCAGCAGTGGACGTGACGGTCGCATGCTCGACGTTGTCCGCCAGGACGTACGTCGTGCCGCGTACCGTGAGGTTGGCATGCACCGTGTCGATGCCCTGGTCGGCCAGTTCGTTGATCCGGTCACCCGCCACGTCGATCACGTAGGTATCGTTGCCGGTACCGCCGGCCAGCGTGTCGATGCCGGCGCCGCCGTCGAGCGTGTCGTTGCCCGTCCCGCCATTGAGCTGGTCGGCCTGGGCCGTGCCCGTCAGCTGCTGGCTGACCGGGGACGCACTGACCGTGAGCGTTGCCAGGTCGACCGGCGTGCCGCCGGCAAAGGAAAAGCGTTCCACGTTGCTGGCCCGTACCACTTCGCCATCCGGGCCCGTCAGCGTCAGTCCGCTGCCGCTGCTGGCACGGCTGTACTCGCCGATCGCGCGCGCCAGGTACAGGGTGTCGGTGCCCTCGCCGCCATCGACGGTGGCGCTGCCGGTGCCGAGGTACAGCGCATCGTTGCCGATGCCACCGGCCAGCACGTCGCTGCCGCCATTGCCGCGCAGCGTGTCATTGCCGGCGCCGCCTTCGAGCCGGTCATTGCCGGCGCTGCCGGTCATGTCGTTGTCCAGCGCGTTGCCGATGCCGGTAAACGCCGCCGTGCCGGTGCGCACCAGTTTCTCGACGCCGGCGCCGAGCGTGTAGCTGGCCAGCGTGGTGGCAACGGTATCGGTGCCGCCCGCCGCCGCGGTATTCTCGGTAACGACATCGCCGGCATCGTCGACCACATACTGGTCATTGCCATCGCCGCCCGCAAGCGCGTCGGCGCCGCTGCCGCCATCGAGCGTGTCGTTGCCGGCGCCACCGTCCAGGGTGTCATTGCCCGCACCGCCGTCCAGCTTGTCATTGCCGCTGCTGCCGGCCAGTGCATTATTGCCCGCATTGCCCGTACCCACGCGCCCGCCGGTACCGGTAAAGACCAGGTTCTCGACGTTGGCCGCCAGGGTCGCGTCCACGCTGGCGCGCACGGTATCGGTACCGCCGGCAGCCTGCTCCACGATGGTCACGCCGCTGTTATCGACGAGGAATGTGTCGTCGCCGGCGCCGCCGGCCAGCGTATCGGCGCCACCGCCGCCATGGATCGTGTCGTTGCCTTCCTTCCCGTCCAGTGCCTGGGCGGTGTCGTTCGCGCCCAGCGCGGTGAAGTAATCGGCGCCGTCGTTCCCGGCGGTGCCTTCCAGCGTGCCCAGCACGACCAGCACGACCGTCTTGCTGGCCTGGCTGGTCTGGCCGAGGGCGTCGACGGCGACGGCGCTGAAGCTGTGCGCGCCGGCCTTCAGGCTGCTCAGTTCGACGCGCCAGCGGCCCGCCGCGTCCGCCGTCACACGGGCCACCTGCGCGCCCGCATCGAACAGCGTGATCGTCGCGCCGGCGGCACCGGTGCCGGTGACCAGCAGGTTGCCGGTGTTGAAACTGCCCTCGTCGATGATCTGCAGGTCGTTCGCCACCGGGCCGGCCAGGGCGGATGCCTGGGTGGTACCCGGCGCATCGGCCTCCTGCACCGTGAACTGGGGCGCGGCCGGCGGCTGGCCGGAACTGCTCGACGCGGCAAATTCGGCGGCGCCGTCATGGTCGACCATCTGCTGCCAGACCAGGCTGCCGCCATCGGCCGTGGTCGTGGTCCAGCTGACGATCACGCTGCCGTCGGCCGTTTCGGCCACGGCGGGCGCGCCGACCTGCCCGGTCAGCTTCACCTGGTTGACTTGCCATGCGGCGCCGGCGGCGGTGCCGTTGGGGTGGTAATGGCGCCCCATCACGGACGCGGTACCGTCGGCGGCCACGTTGCTCCAGACGACGATGAAGCCGCCGTCGCGCAAGCCGGTGGCGGCCGCGTCTTGCTGGAAATCGGCCGCCGCTACCGTGACCGGTCCGCCCATCCGTGCGCCGGCCGCGTCGAAGCGCTGCACCATCACCGCATCGTCCGCCGTGGCGGGGTTGCCGTCATCCTGGATCCAGCTGACCACCGTGCCGGCCACTTCCAGCCCGCCGTTGCCGTACAGCGTGGCAATGCCGATGCTGCCGACGACGCCGCTGGTGGCCAGCTTGACTTCGGCCGCGGTCGCTTCGTTGTCCCAGCGGTACTGCTGCACCAGGATGCCGTCGGCCGCCTGCCAGGCCACCATGTAGCCATTGTCCTGCTCAGCGACCGCACTGTGGGCGGCGGCCACCGACGTGCCGGCGACGAGGTCGCTGCGCGAGGCGCCATCGGCGTCGAAGCGGCTGATCCGCACATCGCTGCCCCCGCCGGCCGCCGCGGCATGCCCGGTCACGGCGAAACCGCCGTCGATGGTCGCGGTGACTTTCGGCGCCAGCTTGCCGGTGGCGCCGCCCAGCACGATTTCCGCACCGTTCTTGCTGCCATCGGCGCTGAAACGCTGCAGCGCGATGTCCGAACCGCTGGCGTAGGTGGCAACCCAGCCGCCGTCGTACAGCGCGGCGATCGTCGGGGCGGCCTGGTCGCCATCGGCCGCGTCGTTGATCCGGGTGACGTCGCCGATCGGCAAGCCGTTCGCGTCGAAATGGCGGAAGAACACGCCGCTGCCGCTGCCATCGGTCGCCTGCCAGGCGATCACATAGGTGCCATCGGCGAGGGTCGTCACGGACGTTGCCTGCCCGCCTGTGGCCACCAGGCGATCGACGCCGGCCAGGTCGAACGTGCCGTCGGTGAATTTCAGGTGGCGGATGCCGGCCAGCGTATCGCTGCCGTCGCGCCCGGCCTGAAGGTCGCTCACGGTGACCCGGCCATCGGGCAGCGTGACGATCGCGTACTCGGAGCGCTGGCCGGTGAACACGGCCGTGTCGTCGCCCAGGCCGCCGACCAGGTCGTCGTTGCCGGCGCCGGCGTGCAGCACGTCGTTGCCGGCGCCGCCATCGAGCCGGTTGGCCGCGGTATCGCCGATCAGCATGTCGGCGAAATCGCTGCCGGTCAGGTTTTCGATACTGCGCAGCGTGTCGGTACCCTCGCCGGTGCTCGACTGGCGGGTGTACAGGTTGGCCGTCACGGGGCCCGCCATGCCGGCATAGCTGGCCGTGTCGATCCCCAGGCCACCGTCGAGCGTGTTGTTGCCCGCGCCGCCGGCCAGCACGTTGTCGGCGCCATCGCCGACGAGATGGTCGTCGAAGGCGGAACCCTGCACGCGCTCGATCGAGACGAGCGTGTCCATTTCAAGCAGTTCGTTGCGCCAGTTGTGGGTTTCCAGCTGGAGGGCTGCGGTGCCGTCGCCCAGGTGCACCGTGACGGCGCCGGACGCCCCGCTGTAGTCGACCAGGTCGCTGCCCGCGCCGCCGTTCAGCGTGTCGTAGCCATCGGAACCATTGATCGTGTCGTTTCCGCCATGGCCGAACACGGCATCGTCGCCGTAATCGCCGGTCCAGCCGAAGCCGCCGGTGAAGACATCGCCCCAATCCGTTCCTTCTTGCACATCGTCCATCATGCTGCCGAAAACAACAGGACCCTGAATCTTGACCGTCATGGCTCTCCACCCGAAAAATTAATTTCCACACGGAAATGTAACATACATGGTTGGATTACGGCGCGATGCGGCGGACCTTTACGGGATACACGGCTTTTTTTGTTGCAGTCACCTTACAGCGACCGTTTGTAGCGGAGAAGGCAAGACCAATCGGCAACGCCGTGCAGCGCGGCGCGCAGGGGACTCAGGTGGAGATGTGCTTGTCCTCTTCCTGGGCCTCCTGCATGGCTTGCGGCTCGAGGTGTTCGGCGGGGATGTTGAGCCGGACAAAGATGCCCCATGCCACCAGCAGTCCGGCGGCGCACAGTCCGATCACGCCGGCGTGCGGCAACAGTTCCGGATGGCCGTGCAGGGACTGGAAGGCGGACACCAGGCACTCGATCGATAGCGAAACGACCACCACGACCAGGAAGCGCGACAGGAAGCGCCGCACCCGGGTCGGCGTGCTGATGCTGGCTTCGCGCTGCACTTCCTCTTCCAGCACGGTCTGCCCCAGTTCGAACGAGGCGACCGCGATCGTCAACAGGCCGATGCACTCGAGGATGCGGACGAAGCGGGGCGGCGTTTCGGCGTCGACCGCGGCCGTCAGTGCCTCCCAGATTTCCCACGCCGCCATGCCGACCAGCGCGATGCCGCAGACGAGGAAGAACACCGCGACGGCGATATAACCGGCACCAAACAGTTTTTGCAGGACTTTCATGTTATTTCACTTATAAGGATATGAGGCAATATTCGCATGGGCACGGCAGGGCAGTCGCACGCGAGCGGCGCTACAGCGGTAAAATTCGTCGAAGCCACGCCAATCCATTGATTTCGCCAGCCAGTTTCCGATGGCTGCCAAACTTTATTACCCGATTTCCCCGCACCCACCAGTGCGGCCAGTATCTTTTCGACTCCTTTATTGCCTCCTCAACCGGTCAGGATCACGATGACGTTTCCCGTTCTGCTCAACCTCGCCGCCGCCCTGCTCCTGCTGGGGTTCCTCTACCACCAGCAGCGCCGGCATGCCACCTTCACGGTGCGGGTCTTCACGGCGATCGGCCTCGGCGTGGTGCTCGGCGCGGCGCTGCAGGCGCTGTACGGCGCCGACAGCGCCACCATCAAGACCACCGGCGAATACCTCGATATCGTCGGCACCGGCTATGTGAAGCTGCTGCAGATGATCGTGATGCCGCTGATCATGGTCTCGATCGTGGCGGCGATCCTGAAGCTGCGCGATGCGAAGTCGCTGGGCAAGATCAGCGCGCTGACGATCGGCACGCTGATGGCCACCACGGCGGTGGCCGCCGCGATCGGCATCCTGATGGCCAAGCTGTTCGGGCTGTCGGCGGCCGGGCTGACCTCCAGCGCGGCCGAAGTTGCCCGCGGTGCCTACCTCGAGGGCCGGCTGGCCGACGCGCAGGCGATCTCGCTGCCGAACATGATCCTGTCGTTCATCCCGGCCAACCCGTTCCTCGACATGACGGGCGGGCGCAAGACATCGACCATCGCCGTCGTCATCTTTTCCGTGTTCGTCGGCATTGCCGCGATCGGCATTGCCGACAAGAAGCCGGAGTTGTTCGTGTCGTTCGAGCATGCGGTGAAGGTGGCGCACGCGATCGTGATGCGTATCGTGACGCTGGTGCTGCGGCTGACGCCCTACGGCATCTTCGCGCTGATGGCCCAGGTGGTCGCCACCTCCAGCTATGCCGACATCCTGGACCTGATCGGCTTCGTGGCCGCTTCCTACTGCGCGCTGCTGCTGATGTTCGGCGTTCATCTCGCCATCGTCGCGGGCACCGGGCTGAACCCGCTGCGCTTCGCGAAAAAGATCCTGCCCGTGCTGACATTCGCGTTCACGTCGCGCAGCAGCGCCGGCGCGATCCCGATGAACGTGCAGACGCAGGTGCAGCGGCTCGGCACGCCGGAAGGCATCGCCAATTTTTCGGCATCGTTCGGCGCCACCATCGGCCAGAACGGCTGCGCGGGCATTTATCCGGCAATGCTGGCCGTGATGATCGCCCCCACTGTCGGCATCGATCCGTTTACCGTGTCGTTCCTGCTGCCGCTGCTGGCCGTGGTCACGATCGGCTCGGTCGGCGTGGCCGGCGTGGGGGGCGGCGCCACCTTCGCCGCGCTGATCGTGCTTTCCTCGATGAACCTGCCGGTGGCGCTGGCCGGCCTGCTGATCTCGATCGAACCGCTGATCGACATGGGCCGCACGGCGCTGAACGTTTCCGGCGCGATCACGGCCGGCACGCTGACCTCGCGCGTGATGGGCGAGACGGATGTCGCCGTGTTCGAGCGCGATGACGATGCCGATGCGGATATCGAATCGGAAACCACCCCCGCCTGAGGAAGCCGCGCCGCCGCGCGCGGTTGGGCCGCCATCTCGCGCCACCGTTTTGCAGTTTCGTCTAGTATTCGCAAACCGAATTATCGAGACGGACGGCGATGGAACAAAAGTGGCCTCAACAGATCTGGATCGTGCGGCACGGACAAAGTGCCGGCAACGTCGCGCGTGAAGCGGCGGAAGCGGCCTCGCAGTTTCTGATCGACATCGCCGAACGGGACATGGACGTGCCGCTGTCGCAACTGGGCGAGCGCCAGGCGGCCGCGCTGGGGCAATGGTTCGGTGCGCTGCCGCCGGAGCAGCGGCCCAACGTGGTGCTGTTCTCGCCTTACGTGCGGGCGCGCGAAACGGCGCTGGCGGTGGTCGACTGCCTCGATCGCGACGAGCTGCTGACAGTGGCGACCGACGAGCGGCTGCGCGAGAAGGAATTCGGCATCGTCGACCGCCTGACGCCGCTGGGCATTGCCGACAAGTTCCCCGAACTGCATGAACAGCGCCGCCACGTGGGCAAGTTCTACTTCCGGCCACCGGGTGGCGAAAGCTGGTGCGACGTGATCCTGCGCCTGCGCAGCGTGCTCGATACCATCACCCGCGAATACCGCGGCGAACGCGTATTGATCGTGGGGCACCAGGTGATCGTCAACTGCTTCCGTTACCTGCTGGAACGAATGGACGAGGATGCGATCCTGGCCATCGACCGCGCCGCCGATGTGCCGAACTGCAGCGTCACTTCCTACCGGTTCGACCCGGCCGCCGGCAAGCGCGGCAAGCTCGTGCTCGACCTGGAAAACTTCGTTGCCCCGCTGACGTCCACCGGTACCCCGGTCACGAAAAGCAAGGACCAGCCGGCCGCGCCGAAAGCATGACGACAGGAGCATCGATGACAACCGAGATCACCGCCGCCACGTTACGGGAATGGGCACTGCCCGAACCCTCGTTCGACGACGACAAGGAGGGCCGCGGCCATGTGCTGATCGTGGGCGGCTCGCGCGAAATGCCGGGTGCCGTGATGCTGGCGGCGACGGCCGCGCTGCGGGCCGGCGCCGGCAAGCTGACGATGGCCACGGCCGCCAGCGTGGCGCCGCTGGTGGCGACGGCGATCCCCGAGGCCCGGGTGATCGGCCTGGCCGAAACGAACAGCGGCGGTTTCACGGTGGAAGCGGCACGCCGCCTCGGCGACATGTTCGGCAACACCAGTGGCAAGGCCGGCAGCAAGCCCGGCGCCATGCTGGTCGGCCCGGGCATGCAGGACGACGCCGCCACGGCGGAACTGGTGCATGCCCTGCTGCCGCGCTTCGCCGGCACGCCGCTGATCCTGGATGCGGCGGCGATGGGCGCGGTGCGGGCACAGGGCGAGCCGCACCTGCTGGAAGAGCCGAAGGACATGGAACATTTCCGCTTCCGCGAAGCGGTGCTGATGACGCCGCACGCCGGCGAACTGGCGCACCTGACGCGGCGCGACAAGGAACGGATCTGCGACGCCCCGCTCGAGGCGGCGCAGGAGGCCGCGCGGCGCTGGAACGCGATCGTGGCGCTGAAGGGCGCCACCACCGTGATCGCCACGCCCGACGGCCAGCAGTGGCAACACCAGGGCGGCAATGTCGGCCTGGCCATTTCCGGCTCGGGCGACACGCTGGCAGGCATCATCGCCGGCCTCGTGGCGCGTGGCGCCACGCTGGAGCAGGCTGCCGCATGGGGGATCGCGCTGCATGCGTCCGCCGGCGAACAGCTGTCGATCCGGTACGGCGTGCTGGGTTACCTGGCACGGGAGATTTCGGCCGAAATACCGGCCCTGTTGCGTACGCTTGCCCCAGCCTGAGGGGGATAGCGGCTATTAACATCAGGCACATCTCGAACCTGCAACCATTCCGGCGGTCCCACCGCCGGCGGTGGTTGCACCCCACCCACTTTATGAGGAGTCGACATGATTAAGCTGAGTAAATCGTCCGCCCTGATCCTGGCAGCAGTGCTGGGCACCGCCGCACTGACCGGCTGCAAGAACCGCGATGCGGACCAGCCGGCGGCAACCGATACGGCACCGGCGGTAACGCCGGATACGAGCACCACCCCGGCCGCACCGGCCACCCCGCCGGCCAGCGGCACCAGCGGCGACATGGGCACTACCGGCGGCACCACCACGCCACCGGCCGACGCCACCACGACGACGCCGCCGGCGGACGGCGCCACCACGCCGGCGACCGGCACGACCGGCACCGGCACCTCGGGCACCGGCACGTCCGGCACGTCGGGCACCACCGGCGATACGGGCACCTCGGGCACCGGCACCACGCCGAACCGCTGATCGGCACCCAGGTAAAAAGCCGGCACCTCTCGCGAGGTGCCGGCTTTTTTTTCGTGCCGCCGTGGCGGCATTTCCTGCGCATGCCGCCGAGGCGGCGCGATCAGAACTTGTAGTTGTACGCCACGCCCAGCAGGTTCATGTGCGTGTTCCAGCTGCCTTTGGTGGTCTCGCCATTGCCCGTGCAGGCGAGCAGGCCCGGACGGCAATCGTTCGTGTAGTTGCCATTGGCCTGCTTGAAATCGAGGTACGAGTACGCCACGTCGATCGACGAGTTGGCCGACAGCTTCCAGTTGGCGCCGAACGACAGCTGGTTGCGGTCCGAATCGGGCAGCGCGGCGTGGCGCAGCTCGTCGCTGCGCACTGGCGAGTCGTCGTGGGCAATACCGGCGCGCAGCAGCACGCGGTCGTTCAGCTTGTAGTTCGCGCCCAGGGCGACACGCACGGTGTTCTTCCACTGCTGGCGGATCACTTCGTCGCCGTTGTCGGTGCCGAGGAATTCGATGTTGATGTTCTGCATGCGCGAGTGGCGCGTCCAGGTCACGTCGAACACGCCTGCCAGGCGATCGTTGAACTCATGGTAGCCGTTCACCGACAGGGTTTCCGGGGTGCGCAGCTTCACGCGCGCGGCGGAATCCTCATGGTGCGATGCCGCCTCGATGACGCCATTGACGACACGGTCGCTGGTCACGGTGGAGAAATCCCAGTCGGCGCCGCCGCCCAGCTTGTGGTCGATGTGCGAGCGGTAGGCGATGCCGAAGCGGGTGCCCGGCGCCGGCTGGTACAGGTAGCCGACATTGAAGCCGTAGCCCCAGTCCTTGCCCTCGACTTCGGCGCGGCCGTCGCTGATCGAGGCCAGCGCAGCGGGGTTGCCGCCCAGTGCGACGATCTGGCGGACCAGCGCGGCGCCGGTGCCGGCCGCCTGCGATGCCGCCACGGAACCCGGCACGTCGACCATCTGGCCCAGGCTGGCCTTCATGAATTCGGCCGTAATGCCGAAGCCGAGCGAATGGCGCTCGTTGATCTTGAATGCCACCGACGGGTTCAGCGCGATCGCGGTCAGCTTCATGTCCGTCAGCGCGTAGCGGCCGGACCAGTCCCAGTCATACGCCAGGTTGGCGCCGTACGGCACGAACATGCCGAAGCCGGCGGTCCACTGGTCGTTGAGTTTCTGGCTGAAGTACAGCGAGGGCGCCGCCACCGCGGTCGGCGCGTATTCGTCCTGCAGCGCCTGGCCGCCAGTGCTGCGGGTGCCGGCGCGATTGGCAAAGCGGGTCGAGCCGCTGTCCGAGTACGTGGAGTGCGGCACCAGGCCGGTCACGCCGGTCATCAGTTGCCGGCCTTCCAGGCGCGACAGGCCGGCCGGGTTGGCGAAGATGGTGGAAGCGTCAGCCGCCTCGGCACCGTTGGCCTCGGCCGTGCCTTGCGACGACACGCTTTGCGAGCCGAAGCGGTAGCCGGAAGCGCCGGCAGTTACGGACACGGTCGCCAGCGCGGCCGTGATGATCAGGGTCAGGTATTTTTTATCCAAGGTAGTCTCGCTGTCTATTCTTGCCATTCGAATAATTGCTCCCCTCTAACGGCTGGGGCTGCGGGGCGAGCATACTACACCATCAGAAATTTTGATACGAGCGTACGTTTTTCGCACTGCAACATGTGTCAAAACAACTCTCGTAACAATTTGCTTGATCAATCCGCTAGACAATGCGCACTTTTTGGTTTTAATTGCATCGCCAATCTGCAGGTTTTCCACCGCTCAGCTGGTTGCAAAACAACACGGACCATATGGGGAAACCACATGGGGACAGTCCCTCCTGCAGGGACAGTCCCCAGGATTTTTACAACACTCGCGACGTCCCCCCTGCTCCTGCCTGCAGTACCCCAAAAAAAGGGGCCGCGAGTGGCGGCCCCAACGGAGAAAGACGGTAGTGATCAGGCGGCTTCGGCCATCGGCGGCGGCGTCTTGGTGCCGCGGCCGGTGATCTTGTGCACGCCCTTCATGATCAGGCGATAGATGAGCCGCACGAACGTCAGCGCCAGGATGGCTTCGACGAAGGTCATCACGCCGGCGACGGCCACGTTCCAGCGCTCGGCGCGGCGGTTGAACTTGGCGAACATGCGGTCGCGGGTGATCTCGATGCTGTCGTAGAACGTGGGCACCATCAGCAAGGTCAGCACGGTCGACGTGATCGTGCCGCCGATGATCGACACGGCCAGCGGACGGTAGAACTCGCCGCCCTCGCCGTGGCCGATCGCCACCGGCAGCATGCCGGCGATCAGCGCGAACGTCGTCATCAGGATCGGACGCAGGCGCATGCGGCCCGCGTACATCAGCGCATCTTCGCGGCCATAGCCCTCTTCTTCACGCTTGCGCGCCGCATCCAGCAGCAGGATCGCGTTTTTCGCCACCAGCCCCATCAGCATGATCACGCCGATCAGGCTCATCAGGTTGATGGTGCCCTTGGTCAGCAGCAGCGCGACGACCACGCCGATCAGCGACAGCGGCAGCGACAGCATCACCGCCACCGGCGCCGTGAACGAACCGAACTGGATGACCAGGATCAGGTACATCAGGCCGATGCCGGCGACCAGCGCGATCCCCATCTGCGTGAACACTTCCTGCATGTCCTTGCCCGAACCGGCCACGGCCAGGCCGTAACCCGGCGGGAAGTCCATCGACTTCGCCAGCTTCATCGCATCGGCCGTCACCTCGCCCGGCGAGCGGCCCTGCACATTGGCGGACACGGAAATCACCCGCTTGCCATCCTTGTGCTGGATCTTGGCCGGGCCCTTGCCCATCGTGACGGTGGCGATCTGGTCCAGCGGCACCATCTGGTTCGTGCCGGACACGGCGATCGGCAGCCGCTCGATGTTTTCCGCGTTGGTGCGGTCTTCCGGCGCCAGGCGCACGGCCACGTCGCGGGTTTCGCCCGTGGGATCGACCCAGTCGCCCACTTCGATGCCGGCAAAGGCCACGCGCAGCGCGGTGGCGGCGTCGCCGGCACCAATGCCCATCGAGTTCGCCAGGCCGCGGTTCAGTTCGATCTGCAGCTCATCCTTCGGATCCTGCTCGGACAGGCTGACATCGACCGCGCCCGGCACCTTCTTCAGCTCATCCATGAAGCGGCTGGTGATTTCCATCAGCTTGCGCGAATCCTCGCCCATGAACTCGATCTGCACCGGCTTGCGCGCACCGTTGTTCAAGTCTTCCAGCACCGTGTATTCGGCGCCCACCAGTTGCGCAAGCTTCTCACGCAGTTCCGTTGCCACCTCGGTGGCGGAACGGTCGCGCTCCTTCTTCTTGCCGATGTCCACGTAGATGCGGCCGCCCGTCAGGTTCACGTAGGTGCTGGTCGCCTTGGTTTCCTTGATCGAATGCGCCATCTCGGCCGCCTTGACCATCTTCAGCTTCGAGTACTCCAGGCTCGAGGACGACGGCGTGCGCACGTCGATCATGATGGTGCCGAAGTCGGTGGTCGGCAGGAACGAGCCGCCGCCGAATTTCATCTGCAGCCCGATGGCGGCGACGAAGCTGGCCACCGCGATCGCGGCCATCCAGCGCCGGTGATGCAGTGCCCACGCGATCACGTTGCCGTAGCGGTCGGCCTGGTGGTCGAACCAGTGGTTGAAGCGCTGCAGCACCTTCTCGACGCCCTTGCGCGGCGCATCGTGGTGGCCGGGCGGATCGCCCCAGTACGCCGACAGCATCGGGTCCAGCGTGAACGAGATGAGCAGCGAGACGGCGACGGATGCAGTGACCGTCAGCGCGAACGGCCGGAACCATTCGCCCGTGATGCCCGGCATGAACGCCACCGGAATGAACACGGCCATGATCGAGAACGTGGTGGCGGCCACCGCCAGCCCGATCTCGTTGGTGCCGTTGATGGCGGCGGTGCGGCGGTCGGAGCCCATCTGCATGTGGCGCACGATGTTTTCCCGCACCACGATCGCATCGTCGATCAGCACGCCGATGGCCAGCGACAGGCCCAGCAGCGTCATGAAGTTCAGCGTGAAACCGCACAGCCAGACGCCGATGAAGGCGGCGATGACGGACGTAGGCAGCGACAGCGCCGTGATCAGCGTGGAGCGCCAGGAATTGAGGAAGGCGTAGACCACGAAGATGGTCAGCCCGGCACCCAGCACCAGTGCCTCGATAACGTTGTTGAGACTGCTCTGGGCATCCTCGCCCCCGTCGTTGGTGATCTCCAGCGTGGTGCCCTTGGGCAGCGTGGGCTCGATTTCCTTGACCATCGCATGGATCAGCTTGGAGACCGAGACCGTGGAAGCGTCGCGCGAGCGGATGATCGAGATCCCCACGTTGGGCTGGTTGGAACGCATCGACAGGCCGTTGACCTCGGCAAAGGCATCCTCGATCGTCGCGACCTGTCCGAGCCGCACCACTTCGTCGCCATTGCGCCGGACCACGACCTGCTGGAACTCTTCCGGCCGTTCGATGCGGCCGACCAGGCGGATACTCTTTTCGTCCAGCGCGCCGCGCAGCTTGCCGACCGGCGCATTGGTGTTCTGCTTGTCCAGCGCATTGACCACGTCGGTGATCGACACATTGTATTCACGCAGCTTCTCGGCCTTCAGCAGCACCGACAGCTCGCGCCGCAGTGCGCCATCCACGTTGACCGTGGCCACGCCATCGATGCCGCGGAACTTCTCGGCCAGTACGTCCTCGGCCAGGCGCGAGATCTCGGCATGGCTCTGCGCCGTGGACGACAGCGACAGCTGCATGATCGGCTGGGCCGACGTGTCGATGCGCTGCAATATCGGCTCGCGCATCTCCTTCGGCAGCTTGTAGCGCACCGAAGCGATCGCGTTGCGGATATCGTCCGACGCTTCGATCAGGTTACGCTCGAAGGTGAACTTGATGAGGATGGTTGCCGAACCTTCGGCGGCGGTACCGTTGATCTCGGTAACGCCGGTGATGCTCTGCAGCGATTTCTCGATGCGGTTCAGCACTTCCCGCTCGACCGTCTCGGGCGAGGCGCCCGGGTAGGGAATGGCGACGACGATGAACGGAATCTCGACGTCCGGATCCTGGTTGACGCGCAACTTGCTCAGGGCGAGCAGGCCGACGCACATCAGCGTGACGATCAGCACGACCGTCGCGACAGGGCGCTTGATACTGAAATTGGAAAGGAACATGGTGACGTATCCTGGTCAGGCTCAGTTGCCTTTGTTGGCGGCATTGCCGCTGGCGGAGGCAACGTTCTTCGCCGCGGTCATCTGCACGGGCTGGCCGTCCTGCACGGTCGAGCCGGGTGCGCGCAGCACCGTGTCGCCGGCCGCCAGGCCCTTGGTGACTTGCCACTGCCCGGTGCGCTCGTCGCGCGAGCCGATCGCCAGGGTCACCTTGGTCAGCTTGTTATCCTTCACGCGCCACACGTAGCGGTCGTCGCCGGCCTGCACCATTGCCGATTCCGGCACCATCAGCGTATCCGACGTTTCACTCTCGACGCGGCCCTCCGCATACAGGCCGGCCACGCGCGGCTGCGACGTGCCGGCGAAGTCGACCAGCACCTCGACCTGGCGCGTGACAGCGTTTGCAGCGGGATCCACGCGCCGGATCTTGCCCTGGAAATTCTGGCCCGGATAGCCATTGACACGGAACAGCACCGGCTGGCCCACCTTGACGACACCGATCTTGTCGGCCGACACCAGACCTTCGAAGCGCATGCTGTTCGGGTCGATCACCTTGATCAGTTCCTTGCCGATCTGGGCGGTATCGCCGCTCGACACCTTGCGGTCGCTGACGATGCCATCGAACGGCGCGCGCACCAGCGTGCGGTCCAGCTGCTGGCGGGCCTGCACGGCCCGCGCCCTGGCAGCGGCCAGCTCGCTTTGCGCGGTATTCAGGCGCACCTCGGCATCTTCCAGCGCCTGCATCGACGTCATGCCGGAGGCGCGCAGCGTCTTGTTACGCTCCAGCATGCGCTGGGCCTGGTCGACCACCTGCTTGGCGTTGCGAACGCCCTCCTCGCTGGACGACAGGCTGTCGCGAATCGACGTATCGTCCAGCCTGACCAGCAGGTCGCCCTTCTTCACGGGTTCGCCATTCTCCTTGAGGACCTGGAGCACGATGGCCGACACTTCGGCGCGCAGGTCGGCGCGGCGTTCCGGCTGGATCGAGCCGGTAATCACGGGGCCGGAAGCCAGCGCGTTGCTGTGCACGGTCAGCAGATCTTCCGGTGCGACCAGCAGCCTGGCTGTCTTCTTTTCCTCCCCTTTCGCGGCCCCATCGGCACCGGGTGGTTTTCCGCAGGCGACGAGGCTCGTGGCGACGGCGAGAGCGATCAAGGTATTTCGCAACATGAAGATCTCCGAGAGTTTTGGACTGCTGAGCTTATTAAGTACAGCTGATGGACTGCGTTATGTTTTTTGTATGACCGGGAGCGCCGAGTATGTCCAGTGCGGCAGGCAGTGTCAATTCACCCGGGGCCAGACTGCGGGAAAATGTGGCTGGACTGCTGAAAAGCATGGACAGACTGCAGAGACCTTGCCGGACGGCCGGACGACCGGGAAGCCGGACGATATTGCGGCGGACGTCCGGCATTGTCCGCCACGTCATTTCACCCGGTGATTGGCCATGTCCGGACCGGCAGGGATTGGAAGATGCGGGCTTCAGGATGACCTCGGAATCGGACATGAGGCGGGACGGGCAGGACGCCTGGCCGAATCCGCCTGCCCGGTCAGCCCCGGCCGAACAGGGCGTGGACCAGGTGCCCGATGGCGATGCCGGTTGCCAGGCCGCCGCAGATCTCCACCACCGTGTGGCCCATCCGTTCGCGCAGCCACTTGTGATCCGGGCGACCGTCCGCCAGCCGGTTGATCGCGGCGGCTTGCCGGCCCACGTGCTGGCGCAGGCTATTGGCATCGATGATCACGATGAAGCACAGCGTGACCGCCACGCCGAATGCCGGATGGCCGATCCCCTCTCGCAGCGCGATCAGCGTGGCCATGCTGGACACCACGGCACTGTGATTGCTGGGGAAACCACCGTTACCCACCAGATTGAACGCCCATTTGCGGGCGCGGATACTGTTGATCAGGAATTTGATGGGACCAACGGTAATCCAGGTGAGCAGCGGTGTAACGAGATAGGCGATATCCATGAGTGACTTTCGAATTCCTTTTTGGCAATTCTTCATTATCGCAGAAGCTGGCTCCCCGAAGGAAGCGGCTCAAGTAGAATCGCCGGGCATGCTGGTTTATTTCCGCTGCTTTCTTCCGCGCTGTTTTCTTCCACGCAGTTTTCGTTCACGCAGTTTTGGTTCACGCAGTTTCTTCATAACTAATAACTCTTGATGAAGGATGGGGCATGAAGCATTTCAGGATTTCAATCATCGTCACCGTGGCATTAATGATATTGGCCGGCTGGTGGGGCTACAGCCAGCGCGGCATGGCCGGCCTGTTCACGGCGCTGTGGATCACCGGCGTGCTCGGCATCATGGAAGTTTCCCTGTCGTTCGATAACGCGGTGGTCAACGCCTCCGTGCTGAAGGACTGGAACGCGTTCTGGCAAAAGCTGTTCCTCACGGTCGGCATCCTGATCGCCGTGTTCGGCATGCGGCTGGTCTTTCCACTGGCCATCGTGGCCGTGGCCACCGGGCTGGACCTGGTCCAGGTCTGGACCATGGCCACCACCGAGCCGGCCGAGTACTCGCGCCACCTGATGAGCGTGCATGCCGAAGTGGCGGCGTTCGGCGGCGCGTTCCTGCTGCTGGTTTTCCTGAACTTCATCTTCGACGAGGAAAAGGAAGTGCACTGGCTGGACTGGATCGAGAAAGCGGCGGTGAAGATCGGCACGGGCAGCCTGTCGGTACTGCTGGCGCTGCTGGCGATCCTGGTCTGTGTCGAGCTGGTCGAGGAAACCCACCGCTTCGCCGTGCTGTACGCGGGCATCACGGGCATCGCCATCTACCTGGGCGTCAGCTGGCTGTCGGGTCTGCTGGAAGAGAAAGAGCATGAAGGCGAAGGCAACGGCGACCTGGCCAAGGTGGTGCAGCGTGGCAGCATCGGCGGCTTCCTGTACCTGGAAGTGCTGGATGCCTCGTTCAGCTTCGATGGCGTGATCGGCGCCTTCGCCATCACCAGCGACGTCGTCATCATCATGCTGGGGCTGGCGATCGGGGCGATGTACGTGCGTTCGCTGACCGTCTACCTGGTGCACAAGGGCACGCTGGACGAATTCATCTACCTGGAGCATGGTGCCCACTACGCCATCGGCATCCTGGCGGTGATCATGCTGGCCAGCGTGCGGTACCACGTGCCGGAGTGGTTCACCGGGTTGTCCGGCGTGGCCTTCATCGTGGTGTCGCTGTACTCGTCGGTGAAGTACCGTAAACAGATGCGCATGCAGTAAGATCGCAGCATTTCAACCTTGACCAGCCCACCATGATCCAACGCACCCGACGCTCTCCCCTCCTGATCCTCATCGGCATCCTTGTCGTGGCAGCCCTGCTGTTCTGGGGCTGGGCCATGGCCACGCTCAACTTCTCGTATTCCGAGGGCGAGCGCAACGGCTTCCTGCAGAAATTCTCGAAGGTGGGCTGGTTCTGCAAGACCTGGGAAGGCGAAATGCTGCTGACCTCGATGCCGGGCGCGATCCCGGAGAAATTCCACTTCAGCGTGCGCGACGATGCCGTGGCCGCCCAGCTGACGGCCGCCGTCGGCAAGCGCGTCACGCTGAGCTATGAGCAGCACAAGGCCGTGCCGACCACCTGCTTCGGCAATACCGAGTACTTCATCGAGAAGGTGCAGGTGCAGTAAGGAAGTCAACCAACAGGGACAGACCCTGTTTTCCAGGAAACAAAAAAGGCTGCCCAGTTTCTCGGCAGCCTTTTTTACGGATGGTGCCGGCTGGGGCAGGGGCGAGTTGGCGACTGGCTGCTCCTGGAACCGTCGTGCACTCGACCATAGCCACGTTTCCTTGAAAACAGGGTCGTACCTGTTTTCGGGTCCGTCCCTGTTCTTGTCCTGCTTTCGCGCCCCTGTTTCAGGCTTGCAGCTTGCGCTGCACGGCGTTCAGCGAGCGCTGGGCGGCTTCGTAGCGGGCGGTTTCCTGTTCCAGCAGCGCCTGTTTCGCGGCGGCCAGCGCGGCGGTCGTGTCGGCGGCCTTGCGCTGCATCGCGGCGTGGGCCCGGGCCGCTTCGAGCAGCGATTGCTGGTGTGCCGCCTTGTCGCGGGCGGCCGCCGCGGCGGCCGATTCCAGCATTTCCCGTTCGCGCAGCATGGCCGCGGCGGCCAGCTCGGCATCGGCGCGTTCCCGGGCGGTGGTGGCGATCGCGATTTCCGAACCCATCCGGTTTTCGATCGCACGCGCCGTCTCTTCCTCGGCCACGGCGGCGGCGCGCTGTTGCGCCGTCTGCTGCTCCAGCAGCGCCAGCGCGGCTTCCTCACGGGCGATGAATGCGCGTTCCGCCTCGATCTGCGCCTGCACGGCGGCCGCCTTGGCCAGTTCGGCGCGGGCCCGCTCACGGTGCACCTCGGACAGCTCGGCGCCGAGGCGGGCTTGCGCCGCAGCGGCGCGGGCCGCTTCTTCCTTCTGCTGCACTTCCACTTCGCACTGTTCGGCCATCATCGCCAGCGCGGCCGCCTCTTCGCGAACCGCCTCGGCACGGCGCGCTTCCGCGGCGGCATGGCGGGCTGCGGCTTCGGCCTGCTCGCGTTCGGCCGCGGCACGTGCCTCGGCGGCGGCAGTGGCGCGCTCTTCCTCGACCAGCCGCGCCTTCAACGCGGCAATCGCTTCCTGCTCGGCAGCGGCGCGGGCCTGCTCCGCCGCCAGCAGGCGGGCCGCGTCATCGGCCTTCTGGCGCGCCAGTTCGCTGGCGGCATCCAGCGCGGCCGCGTGCTCGGCCAGCGTGGCCACCTCGGCGCTTTCGGCATCGTTCCTTGCCTGCGCCAGCGCGGCGGCGGCACGCGACAGTTCGGCGCGCTCCTCGGCGAGCCGGGCGGCACGCGCCTGCTCTTCCGCTTCGGCGCGGGCGGCCTCGGCGGCGGCCTGTTCGGCCTGCTGGCGCAGCCTTGCCTGGTCCGTGGCGTGGCGCTCGGCCTCGAGCTTGCCGCGCGCATCGAATTCGGCCTGCTGTTCCGCTTCCGCGCGGCCCAGCGCCACGGCATGCAGTTCGCGGTCGGCAGCGATGCGCGCTTCGGTGGCGGCGATGATGCGGGCATCGGCATCGCGGCGCGCTTGCGCCGTGGTGGCGGCCATCGCTTCCAGGCGCTCGCGGTGCTGGGCGGCGTCGCGGATTTCCTTTTCGGTCTGCAGGCGCAGGTGCAGCGACATGGCGGCGCTGCGGTCCGACTCGGCCTTCGCCAGCGCGATCGCTTCGCGTTCCTGTTCCAGGTGGGCCAGGGCCCGGGCCTCTTCGGCGGCATGTACTTCGGCAGCGGCGCGGGCGAACGCCGATTCCAGCGCCACGTGATCGGCACGCTCGCGCTGGCGGGTCGCGTCCAGCGCCTCGGCTTCGGCCTCGGCCAGCTGCTGCGCGGTCTGGCGGGCGGAAAAAGCGTGGCGCTCGCGTTCACGTGCCAGCGTGGCCATGCGCGCATCGGCGGTGGCGATGCCGATCACTTCTTCTTTCGCGGCCTGCACGGCGGCGACGCGCTCGGCGGCTTGCAGGCGCGCGTGCTGCGTGTGCTTTTGCAATTCCTCTGCGGCCTGGTTGGCCTGTTCGGCCAGGTGCGCCTCCGCCTCCATCTGCTCGGCGGCGCGGCGGCGCGATTCCTCTTCGGCACGGGCGCGCACCTCGGCGGCCTGGCGGATCTGGTTGTCCGCTTCCACGCGGGCACGCAGTTCGGCTGTTTCCTGCTTGACGGCTTCCAGCTTGGCCACGCTGGCCTGGGCCGCGGCACGCAGGCTTTCCAGCCGCTCGCGGTTGGCGGCGATCACATCCTCGGCAGCCTGGGCATTCTGCAGCGCGACGGCGGCCGCGGCGGTATCCATCGCGGCCCGGTCCTCGGCCAGTGAGCGGGCTCGGGCCTCGGCATGGGCCCGGCTCTCCGCGGCGCACGCGGCCTTGGCTTCCGCTTCCACCCGCGCGATCGCCTGCTGGATGGCGCGCATTTCCGCGTCGGCACGGTCCGGCTTGACTACGCTGGCCGCTTCGGCCGGTTCGGCCAGGTCGTGGTCGGCGTCATCGGCGGAGTAGGCGACGTGCAGGGTGTGGGCCAATTGTGCTTGCATGACAGTCTCGCTCGAGGGTTACGGGATTTCCGAGCTGTCATTATCCCGGCCGTTCAGCCACGGCCAGGGCTGGAGCAGAGCGGGTTTTCCCCGCCAATTCGCCGCTTGCCGCGGCTCAGACCGGCCACAGCGGCGGTTCGTCCATCAGCGCCACCTGCTCGCGCAATTCCAGGATCCGGTCTTGCCAGTAGCGTTGCGTGTTAAACCAGGGGAATGCCGCGGGAAATGCCGGGTCGTCCCAGCGGCGCGCCAGCCAGGCGGCGTAATGCATCAGCCGCAGCGTGCGCAGGGCTTCGACCAGGTACAGCTGGCGCGGATCGAATTCGGCGAAATCCTCGTAGCCGGCCAGGATGTCGGACAATTGCCGCACCATCTCCGGCCGCTCGCCGGACAGCATCATCCAGAGGTCCTGCACCGCCGGCCCCATGCGGGCGTCGTCGAAATCGACGAAGTGCGGCCCGGCGTCCGTCCACAGCACGTTGCCGCCATGGCAATCGCCGTGCAGGCGCAGCTGCGGAACGCTGCCGGCCCGCTCGTAACAGCGATGGATGCCGTCCAGCGCCTGGGCGGCAACGCTGCGGTAAGCATCCACCAGTTCCGCAGGCAGGAAATCATTGGCCAGCAGGTAATCGCGCGAGGCGATACCGAACGTGTCGATGTCCAGCGCGGGCCGCTCGGCGAACGGCCGGATCGCGCCCACGGCATGGATGCGGCCGATGAAGCGGCCGGTCCATTCCAGCACACCGGGATCGGACAGCTCGGGCGCCCTGCCCCCATGCCGCTCGAAGACGGCGAAGCGGAACCCGCCGAAGCCGTGCAGCGTGCGGCCATCGATCGCCAGCGGCGGCACCACGGGAATTTCCTGCCCGTGCAACTCGGCCAGGAAAGCGTGTTCCTCGAGGATCGCGGCGTCGCTCCAGCGCCCCGGCCGATAGAATTTGACGACGACGGGCTTGCCATCCTCGATGCCCACCTGGTAAACCCGGTTTTCGTAGCTGTTCAGCGCCAGCAGGCGGCCGTCGCCGTACAGCCCGACGGCGGCCAGCGCATCGAGCACGCAGTCGGGGCCGAGGGCGGCAAATGGATGTGTGGATGCAGTGGTCATGCCGCCATTGTACGGCGGCGCGCCTCGCCACGGCGCGGCGACCAGCGTATACTGTCGGATTACCTTTGAAAGAAACCACCATGCAACTCGACCAGCCCCTCTCCGAAAAAGAACTCGACGACCTGGACCAGTTCCTGCTGGGCGAGCGCACTCCGGAAGATGCGATGACGCTCGACCACCTGCACGGCTACATGACCGCCATCGCGATCGGCCCGGAAACCATCATGCCGTCCGAGTGGATCCCGCGTATCTGGGGCGACGACGGCAAGCAGGCGCCGAAATACAAGAACGAGAAGGAAGCGGACCGCATCTTCAACCTGATCATGCGCTTCTATAACGAAGTGACGATCACGTTCGAGGTGGCGCCGAAGGAATTCGAGCCCCTGTTCGTCGAATACGAGGAAGACGGCAAGCCGCTGATGAATGCCGAAGCGTGGTGCTGGGGCTTCTGGGAAGGCATGGAGCTGCGCCCCGGCTCGTGGGACGAGATCTGGGATTCCGAGATCGGTGACCTGATGCGCCCGATCTACCTGCTGGGCGCCGACGAGATCGAGGAAGAGGAATTGCCCGAGGTGGAAGATCCGCTGAAGGCGCACAAGCTGGCGCTGGAGATCGAGGCGAACCTGCCGGCGATCCACAAGTTCTGGATCCCGCGCCGCAAGGCGCCGGTGACCACCGTCAAGCGCGAAGACCCGAAGGTGGGCCGCAACGACGACTGCCCTTGCGGCAGCGGCAAGAAATACAAGAAGTGCTGCGGCGCCACGCCGGACGCCTGACAACAGCGAACGCCCGGCCGGTACTGTCCGCGCGCGGCGATTGCGCCGCGGTAGCGTGCGGTCAACCCGGTGCGTGATCAACCCGGTGCGTGGTCAACCCCGATGCTTGGTCAACCCGTCATGACACTGGTACTGCGGCGCAGCAGGAAGCGGTGCTTGCCGTTGGCCTGCACGATATACGGCTGGTTGAACACGCAGCGGATGTCGCCGAACACCAGCGACGCGGCGATGCGGTCCCGGTAAGGCCTGGCCATCGCCGCCTGCTCGGCCCCGCTCAGGGGAACCGTGTGCAGGTTCAGCACCAGCGTCTCGTCGTCGTACACGACCTGGAAGGAATGGACGCGGCGATCCTCGCGCAGCAGGAACATGAAGAACTGGTAGTGCATCGGATTGCCGGCCGCGTCGACCAGGAAATCGTACTGCCGCCCCAGCACTTCCTCGATCAGCGGAAAACCGCGGCCGCAACGGCATGCCCGGCCGGACATGCGGACCAGGTCGCCGGTGTCGTGCCGCGGCAGGTACATGGCCTGGTTGGACAGGTCGGTGGACACCAGGCGCCCGTCGCCCAGCACTTCGGCGTGGCAGCGCGGCGAGATCAGGTGGTAACCCTGCCGCGCTTCGCACTCGAACGCGGAAACGCCGGCATCGTTGCAGCCATACTGGCCGAAGCACGGCACGCCGAACGCCCGTTCGATGTCGTTCCGCATCCGTTCGGTCAGCGTTTCGGCCGTGCAGACGATGCCGCGCAGCGACGTGCGCGCCCCGCCCCTTCGCTGCAGCACGTGGATCGCCAGCCGGTGGATCGCCGAGGAATAGCCATACAGCAAACGGTATCCGCGCTGCCGCAACGCCAGCGCGTAGTCGTCCATGCGTGCGCTGGACATGTCGAAGGCCGACATGATCTCCACCCGCATCAGCCGGTAGAATGCGCCCAGTTGCCAGCCCTGGCGGAACAGCGCGGAACCGGCCAGGTACACCACCTTCTCGCCCAGCCGGAACCCCGCCGTTTCCCAGGCGAGGAACAGGCCGGCCCACAGGTAGGACTGCGATGGCGTGCCGGTGTAATAGACCGTCGGCTCGCCGGTGGAACCACTGGTTTTCTTGCGCAGTACCCGGCCCCGGTACTGCCGGTTGCGCAAGGCTTCGTGGTGGGTGTTGATAAAGCGCTTGTCGATGACCGGCAAGTCATCGAAGTGCCTGGCGTCGCGGAACAGGGGAATGTCGCGGCGCAGCGCGGCGAAGTATTCGGCGCGGCGCGCTTCGGCGCCGGCCAGCAGCCGGCTGGCCGGCCAGTATTGCTGCTCGCGCAAATCGTCCAGCAGGTCCAGCGCGGCAGTGCCGCGCAGCGCATCGATCAGGCGATAGCGGAACGGACGGTTCATCGCAGCTCCATGTCGTGGTCATCAGGACATGGTAGTGCCGCGCTGGCGGGCACTCCGGCCGTTCGCCGGCATGCTTGAGCTGACTCAACGCAACGTGGCGCACGGCAATCGTCGCGCGCCGCCACGGCGGTGATATGGCGTCCGGTGCGGTACGTCGGGAACGCACCGCTCCGGCTTCACGGCCGGCGCCCTGCAGCTTGCGCCCTACAGCTTGCGCACTACAGCTTGCGCATTACAGCTTAATGAAGTGCTCGCGGTAGTACTTCAATTCCTCGATCGACTCGAGGATGTCGGCCAGCGCGGTATGCTTCTGCGCTTTCTTGAAGCCGGACACCACTTCCGGCTTCCAGCGACGGCACAGTTCCTTCAGGGTCGACACGTCCACGTTCCGGTAGTGGAAGAAGGCTTCCAGCTTCGGCATGTAGCGCACCATGAAGCGGCGGTCCTGGCCGATGGTGTTGCCGCACATTGGCGATTTGCCGTTCGGCACCCACTGCTTCATGAAGGCGATGAATTCCGCCTCGGCCTGTTCTTCCGAGATCGTGGAAGCCTTGACGCGGTCGATCAGTCCGGAGCGGCCATGCGTGCCCTTGTTCCAGGAATCCATCGCATCGAGCGTGGCGTCGGACTGGTGGATCGCCAGCACGGGCCCTTCGGCCAGCACGTTCAGGTGCATGTCGGTGACCACCATCGCCACTTCGATGATGCGGTCGGTATCGGGCTCCAGGCCCGTCATTTCCATGTCGACCCAGACCAGGTTCATCTCGTTGGGACGCTGCTGCTGGGGGGCGACCGGAGTGGTAACGGAAGTATCGTTCGCTTGTGACATAATTCTCTCTTGGCCAGACTAAACCGCCATTTTCTCACAGGCACAGAATGTATTCACACGCGTTTTCAATGTTGTTTGTCGCCTTTTTGCTGCTCACGCTGGCCGTCCGCTTCTGGCTGGCGTCGCGCCAGCTGCGGCACGTACTGGCCAATCGCGGCGCCGTGCCCGCCGAATTCGCCGCCACGATTCCGCTCGCCGCGCACCAGAAAGCGGCCGACTACACAGTGGCGCGCACCAAGTTCGGCATCGTCACCATGTTCATCAATGCCGCCGTGCTGGTGGGGTTCACCCTGCTGGGCGGCCTGCAATGGCTGTCGGTGCAGGTGTTCGGCCTGACCGGCGGCGGCATGGCTTACCAGATCGGCCTGCTGGTGGCATTCGCCGCGATCTCCGGGCTGATCGACGTGCCGATCGACTGGTACCGCCAGTTCCGCCTCGAGGAACGCTTCGGCTTCAACAAGATGACGCCCGGCCTGTTCCTGGCGGACATGCTCAAGGGCCTGGGGCTGGCCGCCGTGCTCGGCCTGCCGCTGGCGTGGATCGTGCTCGAACTGATGGCCAGCGCCGGCGACCTGTGGTGGCTGTACACCTGGCTGGTCTGGAGCGGTTTCCAGCTGCTGATGATGGTGCTGTTCCCCACCGTGATCGCGCCGCTGTTCAACAAGTTCACGCCGCTGGCCGACGAGACGCTCAAGGCGCGCATCGAAGGGCTGATGCGGCGCGTGGGCTTCGCCTCCAAGGGCCTGTTCGTGATGGATGGCTCGAAGCGCAGCGCGCACGGCAACGCCTACTTCTCCGGCTTCGGCGCGGCCAAGCGCATCGTGTTCTTCGATACGCTGCTGGCGCGCCTGGCGCCGCAGGAAATCGAGGCGGTGCTGGCCCATGAACTGGGCCACTTCAAGCTGAAGCACATCGTCAAGCGCATCGGGCTGATGTTCGCGCTGTCGCTGGCGTTCCTGGCGCTGCTGGGATGGCTGAAAAACCAGGTTTGGTTCTATACGGGCCTGGGCGTGTCGCCGCTGATCGCTCCCGGCCAGGGCAACGATGCGCTGGCGCTGATCCTGTTCATGCTGGCCTTGCCGGTGTTTACCTTCCTGTTCGGCCCCCTGGCTTCGCTCAGCTCGCGCAAGCACGAGTTCGAGGCCGATGCATTCGCCGCGCAGCACACCGATGCGCGCGACCTCGTGTCGGCACTGGTCAAGATGTACGAGGACAACGCATCGACCCTGACGCCGGACCCGCTGCATTCGGCCTTCTACGATTCGCACCCGCCGGCATCGGTGCGCATCCAGCACCTGAATTCGGCCGCCGCATGATCACGCACGCCGACCAGTTGCGCACGCTGCGCTGCGCCCACGCCACCGACCAGCTGGACGGGGCCGAGGCGGCACGCCTGCTGTCCCTGCTCGACGGCTGGGCCATCGATGCCGGCCGCCTGACGCGGGCCTACGGCTTCAAGGATTACTACCAGACGATGGCGTTCGTGAATGCCATCGCCTACATCGCCCACTGCGAAGACCATCACCCGGAACTGGTGGTGGGCTACAAGAATTGCGTGGTGCGCTTCGATACCCATTCCGTGAAAGGACTTTCCCTGAACGATTTCATCTGCGCCGCCAAGGCGGACCTGCTGGTACGGGTGGCCGGCCCATGAAGAAGGCACAGCGCACCGGCATCGTCATCGCGGCGCATGGCCGCCACTACCTGGCCGAATCGGAAGGCACGCGGCTGCAATGCGTCACGCGCGGCAAGAAGACCAACGTGGCGGTGGGCGACATCGTCGACCTCACGCTCACCTCCCCCGACCAGGCCGTCATCGACAGGATCCAGGAGCGCAAGACGCTGCTGTACCGCTCCGACCAGTACAAGTCGAAGCTGCTGGCGGCCAATGTAACGCAGCTGTTCATCGTGGTCGCCACCGAACCGGGCTACACCGACGACCTGGTGTCGCGCGCCCTGGTCGCGTCGGAAGCGGCCGGCATCGCCGCGCGGCTGATCCTGAACAAGGTGGATGTCACGGAAAACCTGGAACGCACCCGCGCCCGGCTCGAGATGTACACCGCCATGGGCTATCCGGTCCACGAGGTCTCGGCCAAGGGCCGGCCGCAGGAAACCATCGACGAACTGGCGCCGCTGCTGGGCGACCAGTCGACGATCCTGATCGGCCAGTCCGGCATGGGCAAGTCTTCCCTGATCAACCTGCTCGTGCCGGGCGCCGATATCGCCACCCGCGAAATCTCGGCGGCGCTCGATACCGGCAAGCACACCACCACGTTCACGCGCCTGTACCACCTGGACAGCCATGCGACGGTGATCGATTCCCCCGGCTTCCAGGAATTCGGCCTGTACCACCTTTCCGAAGGGATGCTGGAGCGGGCCTTCCGCGACTTCCAGCCTTACCTGGGCGGCTGCAAGTTCTACAACTGCCGGCACCTGATCGAACCGCAGTGCGGCGTGCTGGATGCTGTACGGGCCGGCAAGATCGCCAAGATGCGGCATGAGCTGTACGGGCAGCTGCTGCACGAATCGGCGCAGACACTCTACTGACCATGGACCTGTTCGCCGGCGACGACGCGATTGCGCAGTGGGAGCTGGCCTTGCCCGGGCTGTCCGGCGTGGCGCGCCTGCCGGTGCTGGTGCCGCTGGCCTGGCACCTGCGCCAGCGCGACACGGGGCGCGCCGACGCGCTGGCCGACGAAGCGCAAGCCCTGCTGCCGGCGCTGCCGGCCGCCATGCGCGGCGCGCCCGCCGCCCGGCTGCAACTGCTGCGTGCCGAAGTGCGCTGGCTGATGGGCGAACTGGATCGGGCGCAATCGCTGGCCGATGCGGCGCGCGACGCGTTCGGCGCCATCGGCGACATGGCCGGCTGCGCCGATGCGCACTGGCTGTGCGCCTGGATCGCCGTGGACCGCGGCGACCATGCCTGCCGGGACCGTGAACTGGAACGCTGCGCCGCGGCCGCGCATGGCGCGGGCAGTACCGAGCGGGCGGCGATCGCGGAGGCGGCCAGTGCCCGCTGGGCCGTGCTGCGCGACCTGGAAACGGCGCGCGAGCGCTGGGGCGAGCATTTCGCGCCCGACCCGGCGCGGCCGGTGGCGCTGGACTGCTGGATCCACGACTTCCTCGGCATGGCCGCCAGCCAGTCCAGCGATTTCGGCGCCGCCGCGCGGCACTACCTGCGCACCTACGAGGCGGCGCTGGCGACGGGCCAGGTGCGCACGGCCATCATCGCCGCCACCAACATCGGCGAAAAGTTCTCCAACCTGAACGACCACCACGCGGCGCTCGAATGGATGCAGCGCGCGCTGGACATGGCGCGGCCGAAAGGCTGGCCGCGCAGCACCGCGGCGGCGCTGCTGCACACTGGCGACACGCTGCGCCGGCTGGGCCGCGTGGATGCCGCCGGCGAACTGCTGCGCGAGGCGCTGGACCTGCTGCAACCGTATGCGAACAGCCGCCTGTATGCGATCGCGCTGCAGTACACGGGCGACCTGTGCCTGGCGCAGCGCGACTACCAGGGCGCGCTGGCGGCGTTCGAGCAACTGTCGCTGCGCGCCGATGCGCTGGACCAGGCCGACTTCCGCATGGTGGCGCGGCGCGGCTGCGCCCATGCACTGTGCTTCCTCGACCGGCCGGCCGACGCGCTGGTGCTGGCGCAGGAAGCGATCGGGCTGGCCGCCGGCCACCACAACGTCTACAACCAGGTGGCCGGGCTGCGCGTGCTGGCGCTGATCCACGGCACACATGCCCTGCCCGGCCCGGCCGACATGCGCGAAGCCAGCCCCGCGCTGCATTACCTGCGCCAGGCCCTCCAGGTGGCCGCCACGATCGAAGGCTATATCGTGCCCGGCGACCTGTACGACGCCCTGGCCGAACAGTATGCCCGCGTGGGCGACTACTGCGAGGCCTACATGACGGCGCGCGCGGCCAGCGCGGCGCGCGAAAAGACCCACAGCCAGGATGCCACGCGGCGCGCGATCGCCATGCAGCTGCACCGGCAGACCGAGAAAGCACGCGCCGAGGAACGGCACCACCGCGCGCTGGCGGTGTCCGAGGCGGAGCGCGCCGAGCTCCAGCAGCAGACCAGTGCCATCCTGCAGCGCCTGTCCGCGATCGGCCAGGAAATCACCATGCACCTGGAAGCCGAGGCCATCTACGAGGTGCTGGACCGCTACGTGCATGCGCTGCTGCCGGCCTACGCCTTCGCCATCGTGCTGCGGGCGCCGGACGGGGCCTCGCTGGCACTGGCGTTCGGCAGCGAAGCGGGCGCGCCGCTGGCGCCGTTCACCATCGCGCCCGATGACGGCACCGCGTGGAGCCTGCGCTGCGTGCGCGAGCGGCACGAGATCGCGGTGGACGACCTGGCGCGGCATGCGCCGGCCGTGGACGGGTGCGCGCACTGCGCCAGCGCGCTGTTCGCGCCGCTGCTGCTGGGCGAGCGCATGCTGGGGGCGATGACCGTGCAGGCACGCCAGCGCGCCGCTTACGGCGAACGGGAGCGGCTGATCTTCCGTACGCTGTGCGCCTACGGCGCCATTGCGCTCGACAATGCGCAGGCCTACCGCCAGCTGCAGGAAGCGCAGTCGCAGCTGGCCGCGCAGGAAAAGCTGGCGGCATTGGGCGCGCTGATGGCCGGCGTGGCGCACGAGCTGAATACGCCGATCGGCAACAGCCTGCTGATCGCCAGCACGCTGGAACAGAAGACCCAGGACCTGGACAATGCGCTGAACGGGCCGGGGCTGCGCCGTTCCGAACTGGCCGCCTACATCGACGATGCGCGCAAGGCCACCGAGCTGGTGATGCGCGGCCTGCACAGCGCCGCCGACCTCGTCGCCAGTTTCAAGCAGGTGGCGGTGGACCGCACCACCGAACAGCGCCGCCGCTTCCAGCTGCACCAGGTCACCCACGAAATCGCGGCCACGATGATGAACCGCATCCGCTCGTCGAACCACCGGATCGGCTTCGAGGTACCGGAAGGGATCGAGCTGGACAGCTACCCCGGCCCGTTCGGCCAGGTGATCACGAACTTCATCAACAACGCGCTGCTGCATGCGTTCGACGGCCGCGCCGGCGGCACCATGCGGCTGACGGCCAGTACCGGAGCGGACGGCAAGGTCACCGTCGTGTTCGAGGACGACGGCGGCGGCATCGCCCCGGAGCACCTGTCGCGCATCTTCGATCCCTTCTTCACCACCAAGCTGGGCCGGGGCGGCAGCGGCCTGGGGTTGTCGATCAGCTACAACATCGTGACCGGGCTGCTGGGCGGGCAGATCAGCGTCGCCAGCAGCAGTGCCGGCACGGCGTTTACCGTGGAACTGCCGCTAGTGGCGCCGGCCCCCGCCAGCGAGCCCGGGCCGGCGGCCTATTAGTCGTGGCTATTAGTCACTGGCAAAACCCCTTATAATGATTTGCCAACTTGCCGCGAAGGCCCGGCCATCCGGCGAGCCGATTCAAGTGTGCAGCATTACCGCGCCGCCCAATCCGTTGTGAATATGTCTACAAAACCGATCAAGCATTATCTCCAGTTTTCCGACTTCACCCTCGAAGAATACGAATACGTGATCGAACGCGCGCACATCATCAAGCGCAAGTTCAAGAACTACGAGATCTACCATCCGCTGATCGACCGTACGCTGGTGATGGTGTTCGAAAAGAATTCCACCCGCACGCGGCTGTCGTTCGAGGCCGGCATGCACCAGCTGGGCGGCGCCGCGATCTACCTGAACACGCGCGATTCGCAGCTGGGCCGCGGCGAGCCGGTGGAAGACGCCGGCCAGGTCATGTCCCGCATGTGCGACATCATCATGGTGCGCACCTTCGGCCAGGACATCATCGAGCGCTTCGCCGCCAATTCGCGCGTGCCGGTGATCAACGGCCTGACCAACGAGCACCACCCGTGCCAGGTGTTTGCCGACATCTTCACCTACTACGAGCACCGCGGCCCGATCGCCGGCAAGACCGTGGCCTGGGTGGGCGACGCCAACAACATGCTGTATTCCTGGCTGCAGGCGGCCGAGATCTTCGGCTTCCACGTGAACGTGTCCACGCCGAAGGGCTACGACATGGACATGTCGCTGGTCTCCACCAACCGCTTCACGCTGTTCGACAACCCGTCGGACGCGTGCCAGGGCGCCCACCTGGTCAACACCGACGTGTGGACCAGCATGGGCTACGAAGAAGAAAACGCCGCGCGCCTGAAAGCCTTCGATGGCTGGATCGTCGACAGCGCCAAGATGGCGCGCGCCGCGCCGGACGCGCTGTTCATGCACTGCCTGCCGGCGCACCGCGGCGAGGAAGTCGCGGCCGAGGTCATCGACGGCCCGCAATCGGTGGTGTGGGACGAGGCGGAAAACCGCCTGCACATCCAGAAGGCGCTGATCGAATACCTGCTGCTGGGCCGCCTCGACGGCCAATAAGAAAGCACACGAAGACACCGCGAAAGACTGCCATGATCGACCACATCGGAATCATCGTCACCGATTTTCCCGCCAGCCGCGCCTTCTACGAGAAGGCACTGGCACCGGTCGGCTACGCCATGCTGATGGAACTGGGCCCGGAGATCACGGGTACCGTCCGCGTGGCGGGTTTCGGCGAAGCCCAGAAGCCCGACTTCTGGATTTCCGAAGCAGCGCCGGGCAAGACCGCCGGCAATACGGTCCACGTCGCGCTGCGCGTGACCAGCCGTGCACAGGTCGACGCGTTCCACGCGGCGGCACTGCAAGCCGGCGGGCGCGACAACGGCGCACCGGGCATCCGCGCCCACTACCACCCCAATTATTATGGCGCCTTCGTGCTGGACCCGGACGGGCACAACATCGAAGCGGTCTGCCACGATCCTGTTTGAATGTAGATTGGAACTGCAATGAGCGACATTAAAAAAGTAGTCCTCGCCTATTCCGGCGGCCTGGACACCTCCGTGATCCTGAAGTGGCTGCAGGATAACTACCACTGCGAAATCGTCACCTTCACGGCCGACCTGGGCCAGGGCGAGGAACTGGAACCGGCGCGCGCCAAGGCGCTCAAGTTCGGCATCAAGCCGGAAAACATCTACATCGACGACGTGCGCGAGGAATTCGTGCGCGATTTCGTGTTCCCCATGTTCCGCGCCAATACCGTGTACGAAGGCGAGTACCTGCTGGGTACCTCCATCGCCCGTCCGCTGATCGCCAAGCGCCTGATCGAGATCGCCAACGAAACCAGCGCCGACGCGATCTCGCACGGCGCCACCGGCAAGGGTAACGACCAGGTGCGTTTCGAGCTGGGCGCCTATGCGCTCAAGCCGGGCGTGAAGGTGATCGCGCCATGGCGCGAATGGGACCTGCTGTCGCGCGAGAAGCTGCTGAAATACGCGGAAGATGCCGGCATCGCCGTCGACATGAAGCACAAGAACGGCGGCGCGCCCTATTCGATGGATGCCAACCTGCTGCACATCTCGTTCGAAGGCCGCCACCTGGAAAACCCGAGCGCCGAAGCCGAGGAATCGATGTGGCGCTGGACCGTGTCGCCGGAAGCGGCACCGGACCAGGCCGAGTACCTCGACATCGAATACGAACGGGGCGACATCGTGGCCCTGAACGGCAAGCGCATGAGCGCCGCCGAGGTGCTGACGGAACTGAACCGCGTGGGCGGCAAGCACGGCATCGGCCGCCTCGACCTGGTCGAGAACCGCTACGTGGGCATGAAGTCGCGCGGCTGCTATGAAACGCCGGGCGGCACGATCATGCTGAAGGCGCACCGCGCCATCGAATCGATCACGCTGGACCGCGAAGTGGCGCACCTGAAGGACGACCTGATGCCGCGCTATGCCTCGCTGATCTATAACGGCTACTGGTGGGCACCGGAGCGCGTGGCGCTGCAGACGCTGATCGACCACACGCAGCAGACCGTGAACGGCTGGGTACGCGTCAAGCTGTACAAGGGCAATGTCATCGTCGTCGCCCGCGATTCGAAGACCGACTCGCTGTTCGACCAGACCATCGCCACGTTCGACGAGGATGGCGGCGCCTACAACCAGGCCGACGCCGGCGGCTTCATCAAGCTGAATGCGCTGCGCATGCGCATCGCGGCGAACGCCCGCCTCAAGCGTGGTCAGTAAGCGTGGTCAATAAGCGCGGCCAGTAAGCACCACCAGTAAGCACTACCGTTAAAGAAAGTCCCTTTGGGAAACAAGGGCTGCCGCACGGCAGCCCTTTTCATTTCCGCCGCGCGCGGAAAGTGATACATTGCCCACGACACGAACTCTTCGGATGCGACCGAGATGATCCAGAACATGAGCATCAAGAACAAGCTGTACGCCGGATTCGGCGCCATCCTCGCCATCATCCTGATCCTGCTGGCGATCGCCTACAACAACTTCGCGGAACTGCGCGAAGCCAACGAGTGGGACCGGCACACCATGAAGGTGGTGACCGCCATCGACAGGGTCAGCCTGGCGGTGATGGAAGTCCAGGTCGAAGCGCGCGGCTACTACCTGACGGGCTCGCCGGCGCGCCTGGCCAAGGTGCGCGAAGGGGTTACGCATCTGCCCGCGACCATCACCACGCTGCAGAAACTGGTGGTGGACAACCCGACGCAGGCGAGCCGCGCGGCCCGGCTGGAAAGCCTGACGCTCGGCTGGGTTCGCGATGTGATCGAGCCGCAGACAGCACAGCGCCAGCAGCTGGGCAACACACTGGGCGCCGCCGACACGATCGGCCGCCTGCCCCAGTTCCAGCAAGCCAGTCCGGCCGTTGCGGGCGTGCACGCACTGCTGGACGAAGCGCGCAAGGAAGAGAACGCATTGCTGGCGCAGCGCTCCGAGGCGGCCGCCGAGCTGCGGCGCGACATGAACCTCGTGCTGCTGGCCGGCGGCGCGGCCTCGGTCCTGCTGGGCATGCTGATCGTCTGGATACTGACGCGTGCCATCATGGGCCCGCTGACCAACCTGACCAGCGTGGTGGGCCGCATCGCCGGCGGCGACCAGGGCGCCCGCGTCGAAGTGGTCACGCGTGACGAACTGGGCCAGGTGGGCCAGGAACTGAACCGCATGGCGCAATCGATCCAGGACAACCAGCAGCGCGAACGCGCCACCACCGACGAGCTGCGTGCCAAGGTCGATTCGCTGCTGGCCGTGGTATCGCGCGCGGCATCCGGCGACCTGACCGGCAAGGTGGAAGTCACCGGCAACGACGCCATCGGCCAGCTCGGCCATGGCCTGGCGCGCATGTTCGACAACCTGCGCCTGCTGCTCAACAACGTGCAGAAGGCCGGCATCCAGGTCACCACCTCGGCCACCGAGATCGCCGCCTCGGCCAAGCAGCAGGAAGCCACCGGCGTCGAGCAGGCGCAGACCAGCGTCGAGGTGCTGTCGACCACCAAGGAAATTTCATCGAACACGTCGCAGCTGCTGAAGACGATGGAAGACGCCACCGCCGTGGCCGACTACACGACGACGGCCACCGCCGAGGCCCAGGAAAACCTGCGCCGCATGGATGCGACGATGCAGAACATGGTCTCGGCCACGGATTCGATCAACGCCAAGCTGGCCGCGCTGTCGGAAAAGGCCTCGAACATCAACAGCGTGCTGACGACGATCACGAAGGTGGCGGACCAGACCAACATCCTGTCGCTGAACGCCGCGATCGAGGCCGAGAAGGCCGGCGAGGCGGGCCGCGGCTTCGCGGTGGTGGCCACCGAGATCCGCCGGCTGGCCGACCAGACGTCGGTCTCCACCTGGGACATCGAGCAGATGCTCAAGGAGATGCAGTCCGCCGTGTCGGCCAGCGTGATGGGCATGGACAAGTTCTCCGAGGAGATCCGCCGCAACGTGGGCGAGGTGCGCGCCGTGACCGACCACCTGTCCGGCATGATGGACCAGGTGCGCAAGCTGGCGCCCCAGTTCGACGCCGTGCTGCAGGGCATGCAGGCGCAGGCGGTGGGCGCGCAGCAGATCTCGGAAACGATGATGCAGCTGAACGATGCCACCCAGCAGACCGTCGAGTCGCTGAAGGCCACCAGCGAAGCCGTGCACCAGTTGCAGTACGCGGCCAGCGACCTGCAGACATCGGTGGCCACGTTCGCGGTCAACGTCTGATTCCAGGCATGAAGGTACTGGTCTTCCACATCGGCGCCGACCGCTACGGGCTGCCCCTGGCGGCGATCCGGCGCGTGCTGCCGCTGATGGCGCTGAAGGCCCTGCCCGGCGCGCCGCCCGTGGTGGCCGGGCTGATGAACCTGCACGGAGCCGGCGTGCCGGTCATCGATCTCAGCGCGCTGGCCGGCCATGCCGCCGCGGCGCGCCGCGTCGACACGCGCATCGTGCTGGTCGACTATACCGGGCCGGACGGCGTGGCGCACGCGCTGGGCCTGGTGGCCGAACGCGTGCAGGGCGTGCAGCAGGTCGACGACGGCGCGCTGGCCCCGGCCGGCGTGCTGGCCGCGCCCTTCCTCGACCGCGTGGCCGGCGACGCGCAAGGCATCGTGCAGCTGGTGGAGCCGGACCGCATGCTGCCCGACGCGCTGCGCGCCCTGCTGTTCCAGGGCGAGCCGCGATGAACACGCTGCAGCGGCTGCGCGCGGCCACGGGATTGAACCTGAGCGAGGAGACCGTGGAACGGGCGGTGCTGGGCCGCATGGCCGCCACCGGCATCGCCGACCGCCAGCAGTACGACGCCGGCATCGGCGATACCGAACTGGCGGCGCTGGTGGAACTGGTGGTGGTGCCGGAATCGTGGCTGTTCCGCGACCCGCAGGCCTTCGTGCTGGCGGCGGCTTACACCCAGCGGCGCCTGGCAGCCGGCGAGCGGCGCCTGGTGCGCATGCTGTCGATCCCCTGCGCCGGCGGCGAGGAACCCTACACGCTGGCGATGGCACTGGCCGATGCCGGCGTGCCGCCCGAGGCGTTCGCGATCGATGCCGTCGACCTGTCCACCGGGTGCATCGCCCGCGCGCAGGAAGGCCTGTACGGCCGCAATGCGTTCCGCGGCAAGGACGTGTCGTTTCGCGACCGGCACTTCACCCACGAAGGCGACGACCTGTACCGGATCGACGCGGGCCTGCGGCGGCGCGTGCGCTTCCGCCAGGGGAACCTGCTGACGACCGAACTGGCGCCGGCGCGCAGCTACGACGTGATCTTCTGCCGCAACCTGCTGATCTATTTCGATGTCCCCACCACGGCCGCCGCGATCGCCCGGCTGGCCGCCTTGCTGGCCGACGACGGCATCCTGCTGGCCGGTTATGCCGAGGTGCCGTCGTTCGTGCAGAACGGTTTCACGCCGCTGCCCTACCGCCAGGCCTTCGCGCTGCGCAAGGATGCCGCGCCGGACGATGGCCCTTACGCCGGCTTGCCGCTGCCAGTCAACGAGGTGGTCGCCGAGCGGCGCACGCGCCCGCAGCCGGCGGTCCAGCCGCGCGAGCGGCGGGCGACACCCCGCGCCGCCGTGCCGCGCCCGCCGCCCGCCGCCCCTGCGGCGCCGGTGCGTGCCGCGCCGCGCCCTGCGCCCCGGCCACCCGCGGAACCGCCAGCCCCGGTTGCGCCCGCCCCGGCCGGTACGCTGGAGGAAGCACGCCGCCTGGCGGACCTGGGCCGGCCCCGTGAAGCGGAAGCGCTTTGCCGCGCCCTGGCGGCGCGCGAGCCGGACAATGCCGGCGCCTGGTTCCTGCTCGGCCTGCTCACGGAGGATGCGGCACCGGACGAGGCCCAGGCGCACCTGCGGCGCTGCATCTATCTGGCGCCCGATCACTATGACGCGCTGTGCCACCTGGCGCTGCTGGCGGGTCAGCGCGGCGACACGGCGGCCCAGGATACCTTGCGCCAGCGAGCGGCGCGCGTCTGGCGGCGCGGCCCGGGCCAGGGCGGCAAGACCGGCAAGAGCGGCGAAAAGGCCGAACCATGAATAGCGGCAAACCATGAATACAACGCAAACACCGGAACAACGCCAGCGCGGCACGGACGTCGCGGTCGACGATGCCTATCTGCAGGAGTGGGCCGAACACTTCCGCGCGCCGCTGGCCAGCGGCGAAGCCGCCGACGCCTCGGCGGTGGCATTTCGCATCGGCGCCGAATGGCTGGCGCTGCCCACGCCGATGCTGCTGCGCGTCGCTCCCCACGTGCTGCCGCACCGGGTACCGCACCGCCATGGGCGCGGCTTGCGCGGCATCGTCAACGTGGGCGGCCAGCTGTACCCGTGCATCGCGCTGGCCGACCTGCTCGGCATCGATGCCGATGGCGGCAGTGCCCGCGCCGGACGCCACACCTTCGCGCGGCTGCTGCTGGTGCGGTGGGAAGAGCGCGCCTACGCGCTGCCGGTGGCCGACCTGCACGGCATCGTGCGCTATGCCGGCAAGCGCGTGCAGGCGCCGGCGGCCACCATCAACAAGGGCGTGCAGCGCTACCTGTCCGGCGTGATCGCCGAGGGCGAGCTGCGCATCGGCCTGCTCGATGCGGCGCTGCTGGGGCCACAGCTGGCGGGGGCCCTGCGATGAGCGGACCGCGCACGCCCGACGGCGACCTGTCGCAGTTTTCAATGCTGGAACTGTTCCGCATGGAGGCGGAGAGCCAGACCCAGGCGCTGACCGATTGCCTGCTGTCGGTGGAACGCCATGCCGAGCCGGCCACGCTGGAAGCGATGATGCGGGCGGCCCATTCGATCAAGGGCGCCGCCGCGATCGTGGGGCTGGACGTGATCGTGCAGCTGGCGCACGGCATGGAGGACGCGTTCATCGCGGCCCAGCACGGCCTGCTGAAACTGAGCCCGAACCGCGTCGACGTGCTGCTGGCCGGCGTGGACCTGATCGTGCAATGCTCGCACCTGCAGGAAAGCGGCTTGCAGGGCTGGCTGGCCACGCAGGGCGACACGATCCGGCGCACCATGGAGGCGATCCGCGGCATCGCATTCCTGCCGGAGCCGGTGGCGCCGGTGCCATCCGCAGCGCCGGCGCCCGCGCCGGTTGCCAGTCCCGCACCGCTTGCGCCCGCCCAGCCTCCTCCACCTGCCGCGCCGCCGCCGCCCGCGGCACATTTTGCAGCGGCGCCCGATCCCGCGCCTGAACCGGCCCTTCCGGCCCTTCCGGCCCTACCGGCCGTTCCTGCCGAAACGCCGGTACCGCGCGGCGCCAGGCCCGCGGTGCAGTCGGACCGGCTGCTGTCGCTGGCTGGCGAGGCGCGCATCGCCGCGCACCAGATGCAGCCGCTGATCCAGGCGATGCAGCGCCACAAGCGCCACCAGGCCGCGCTGTTCGCGGCGCTCGACGACCTGAACGAAGCGATCGGCCGGACCGGCGACCCGGTGCTGCGCGAGAAGGCGGCGCAGGTGCTGCACCGCGGCCAGCCGCTGCGGCAATTCATCCTGGGCCACATGGGCGATATGGAGCAGTATGAAAGGCGCCTGCTCACCGTGGCGCAAGGCATGGTCGACGAAGTGCTGGCGCTGCGCATGCGCCCGTTCCGCGATGGGGTGCATCACTTCCCGCGCATGGTGCGCGACCTGGCCCGCAGCCTCGGCAAGGATGTCCGCCTGGAGATCCGCGGCGAGGAAACGCTGGTCGACCGCGATATCCTGGCGCGCATCGAAAGCCCGCTGAACCACATGCTGCGCAATGCCGTGGACCACGGCATCGAGAGCGCCGACGCGCGGGCCCGCGCCGGCAAGCCGCCGCACGGCACCATCGTGCTCGAGGCGCGCCACCGGGCCGGCATGCTGAACGTCGAGATCCATGACGACGGCGGCGGCGTCGACCCGGAACGCATCCGCAGCGCCGTGGTGGCGCGCCGCATGGCCACGCAGGCCATGGCCGACACGATGTCGCACGCGGAACTGATGCAGTTCCTGTTCCTGCCGGCGTTCAGCCTGAAGAGCGAAGTAACGGAGATTTCCGGCCGCGGCGTGGGCCTCGATATCGTGCACGACACGATCCGCGAGCAGAACGGCACGGTGCGGCTGGACTCGGTGCCGGGCCAGGGCTTCCACACCCACATCACGCTGCCGCTGACGCAGTCGATCGTGCGCTCGCTGGTAGTCGACGTGGGCGGCGAGGCCTACGCGCTGCCGATCGTGAAGGTGGAGCGGGTGCTGCAGGTGCCGCGCGCGGCGATCCACACGCTCGAGAGCAAGCAGTTCTTTGAATACGAGGGCGAGCACGTGGGACTGGTCTCGGCCGCGCAGGCGCTCGACCTGGGCGAGATGACGCACCAGGAACTGCTGCCCGTGATCGTGCTTGGCAGCGGCGCCCACCGTTACGGGCTGGTGGTCGACGCGATCCGCGGCGAGCATAGCCTGGCGGTGCACAGCATCGATCCGGTGTTCGGCAAACTGCGCGATATCGCCGCGGCGGCTTTGCTCAATGATGGCGAACCGGTGCTGATCCTGGATGTTCCCGACCTGCTGATGTCGATCGACAAATTGCTGGCCGAAGGCGGCCTGCATCAATTGGCGCGCGCAGGCAGCACGGCAAGGCGTAGAATGAAACGCATCCTCGTCGTCGACGATTCGCTGACCGTGCGCGAAATGGAGCGCAAGCTGTTGACCGGCCGCGGCTTCGAAGTCGACATCGCCGTCGATGGCATGGATGGCTGGAACGCGGCCCGCTCCGGCGACTACGACCTGGTCATCACCGACGTCGACATGCCGCGCATGGACGGCATCGAACTCGTCAACCTGATCAAGAAGGACCTGCACTTGCACACACTGCCCGTGATGATCGTGTCCTACAAGGACCGCCCGGAAGACCGGGCGCGCGGCCTGGCCGCCGGCGCCGACTACTACCTCACGAAAGGCAGTTTCCACGACGAGACCCTGCTGGAAGCGGTGGCCGACCTGATCGGGGATGCGTTCCGATGAAGATCGGCATCGCCAACGATGTCGCGATGGCGGCGGAAGCGCTGCGCCGCGTGATTGCCGGCACCAAGCTGCACCAGGTGCTGTGGATCGCCCGCACCGGCCTGGAAGCGGTGCGCATGTGCGCCGAGAACCGGCCCGACCTGGTGCTGATGGACTTGAACATGCCGGAACTCGATGGCGTGGAAGCCACCCGGCGCATCATGGCCGAATCGCCGTGCGCGATCCTGGTGGTCACCGGCCGCCCGCAAGACAGTGTCAACCAGGTGTTTCGCGCGCTCGGCGCCGGCGCGCTGGACGTGACGGCCACGCCGATCCTGATCCCCGGCCACGACCAGGGCGCGGCCCAGTTGCTGGCCAAGCTGCGCACGATGGAAAAGCTGATCCGGCACAGCGGCGGCATGCACGGCCTGCAGCCGCGCCCGGCCAACGGCAATGGCGAGCGGGTGGCGCCGGGCGTGCGCTCGCTGGTGGCGATCGGTGCCTCGACCGGCGGCCCGGTGGCCGTGGCGCGCATCCTGGCCGGCTGGCTAGCCCCGCCGGAATGCTCGATCGTGGTGGTGCAGCACATCGATGAAAACTTCGCCGATCACTTCGCCAAATGGCTGGGCGACCAGCTGACCATGCCGGTACGGCCGATCGAACATGGCGACGCCCTGTTGGGCGGCACCGTGATGATAGCTAAAAGCAATGACCATCTGGTACTGGATCAAAATCACCAACTCGGTTACGATGCTGTACCGAAAGATTATGCCTACCGGCCCTCGGTCGATGTATTCTTCCGATGCGTGGCGCAACACTGGCGCGAGGATGCGGTGGGCATCCTGCTGACTGGCATGGGCCGCGACGGTGGCGAAGGCTTGCTGGCCATGCGCCGCGCCGGCAAGACCACGGTCGCGCAGGACCAGGCGACCAGCGCCGTGTACGGCATGCCGCGCGCGGCCGCCGAACTCGATGCGGCGCAGCTGGTGCTGCCGCTGGATAAAATCGGCCCGTTTTTACGCAATACCACTGGAGGCAAACCCTAGGGAAGCAAGCCCTGAACGCCGCCAGCGTTCAACCGTTGTTTTTTACTCTTAGGAATGCCCGATGTCCCAGGCCTCCACCGCTGGCGCGGAACCGGAATTTGCCCTCACCAATTTCAGGGTGCGCGTGCTGCTCGTCGATGACCAGTTGCTGGTCGTGGAAGCGGTGCGCCGCATGCTGGCCGAGCAGGCCGACATCGAATTTCATTTCGTGACCGACCCGGCCACCGCCGTGGACTGCGCCAAGCGCCTGCAACCGACCGTGATCCTGCAAGACCTGGTGATGCCGGGCTGGGACGGCTTCGACCTGATCCAGCGCTACCGCGCCTGCCCCCAGCTCGAGCACGTGCCGGTGATCGTGCTGTCGTCCCGCGAAGAGGCCGCCTCGAAGGCGCATGGCTTCGCGGTCGGCGCCAACGACTACCTGGTGAAGCTGCCGGACCGTCTGGAACTGCTGGCCCGCGTGCGCTATCACTCGAGTGCCCATATCAGCCGCCTGCAGCGCGACGAAGCGTTCCGCTTCCTGCGCGAGAGCCAGAAACACCTGGCCGAGGCCAACATCGAGCTGCAGAAGCTGGCGGCGCTGGACAGCCTGACCGGCATCGCCAACCGCCGCCGTTTCGATGAAATGCTGCACAACGAATGGCAGCGCGGCCAGCGCGAACGGCGCCCGCTGTCGCTGCTGCTGTGCGATATCGACTGCTTCAAGATGTACAACGACACCTTCGGCCACCTGGCGGGCGACCTGTGCCTGAAGAAGGCGGCCGCCGTGATGACGGCCTGCCTGAAACGCCCGGCCGACCTGGCGGCCCGCTACGGCGGCGAGGAATTCGCGCTGGTGCTGCCCGATACGGATGCAGCGGGCGCACGCACCGTGGCCGAGGAATGCCTGCGCGCGCTGGCCGAACTGAACATCGAGAATCCCCAGGCGTCGCACCGCATCGTGACGATGTCGATCGGCGTGGCCACGCTGGTGCCGGCCGCCGGCAAGTTGCCGGCCGAACTGGTGGAGGGCGCCGACCGCGCGCTGTACGCCGCCAAGGATGGCGGGCGCAACCGTGCCACCAGCGCCGTCGCGCGGGTGGTTCAGACGAACACGGGTTCCGGCTCCAGCAACACGCCATAGCGCGCCTGCACGTCGGCCTGGATGGCCCGGGCCAGGCGCTGCACGTCGGCCCCGCTGGCGCCACCATGGTTGACCAGTACCAGCGCCTGCTTCGGGTAAACGCCGGCCGCGCCCAGCTGCTTTCCCTTCCAGCCGCACTGGTCGATCAGCCAGCCCGCGGCCAGCTTCACGGTGCCATCCTCTTGCCGGTGGTGTACCAGCGCGGGGTGGCGCTCCAGCAGGGCGGCGCACTGTTCCGCGCTGACCACGGGATTCTTGAAGAAACTGCCGGCATTGCCGATCACCGCCGGGTCCGGCAGCTTGCGGCGCCGGATCGCGATGACAGCATCGGCCACCTGCCGCGGGGTGGGTTGCGCGCCGCCCTGCCCCGCCCCATTGTTCTCCGCACCACTCCGCTCACTGCTCTGCTCATTGGCCAGCTCATTGGCCAGCTCGGCGTAGCGCAGGTTCGGACGCCACGCGCGCGGCAGCGCGAACGTGACATCGACGATGATCAGGCCGCGGCCGGCCTCGTGCTTGAAGATGCTGTCGCGGTAGGCGAAGCGGCACGCCGGGCCATCCAGCGTGGCCAGCGCGCCGGTGGCGGGATCGAAGGCCGTGAGGCTGTGGAACACGTCTTTTGTTTCCAGGCCGTAGGCGCCGATGTTCTGGATCGGCGCGGCGCCCACGGTACCGGGAATCAGCGCCAGGTTTTCCAGGCCGCCGAAGCCCTGCGCCAGCGTCCATTCCACGAACGCGTGCCAGTTTTCGCCAGCCTGCGCGCGCACCAGCACATGGTCCGCGGTTTCGCCGACGACCTCGCGCCCGGTGCTGGCCATGTGCAGCACCAGTCCATCGAAGTCGCCCGTCAGCAGCAGGTTGCTGCCGCCGCCCAGCACCAGCCGGGGCAGCGCGGCCAGGCGCGGCTCGCCCAGCAGCGCCGCCAACTGGTCCGCCGCCGTGATGCGCACATAATGCCGGGCGCGCGCATCGATGCCGAAAGTGTTCAGGTGGCGCAGGGAAAAATCGTGCTGCAGGGCGGGTTCGGAATGCATGGGTGGCTGGCTCGGTTTCTCAAATCTTGCGCGATTATAGAGGGGCACGATAAAAACGACCGACCGTTCGCAGCGCGCGTCCGTTAAAATGTCGCAATCTTCGCGCGACGTAGTCGCGAGCAACAAAAATTCGAAAGGAAACATCATGCCATCGTTTGACGTCGTCTCCGAAGCGGACATGATCGAGGTACGCAATGCCGTCGACCAGTCCAACAAGGAGATCACCACCCGCTTCGACTTCAAGGGCAGCGACGCACGCGTGGAACAGAAGGAAAACGACCTGACCGCGTTCGCCGATTCCGACTTCCAGCTGAACCAGGTGAAGGACGTGCTGACCAACAAGCTGGCCAAGCGCAAGGTCGACGTGCGCTTCCTGGACGAAGGCAAGATCGAGAAGATCGGCGGCGACAAGGTCAAGCAGGTGATCAAGGTGAAGAACGGCCTCGATACCGAGACGGCCAAGAAGATCACCAAGGTGATCAAGGAAGCCAAGATGAAGGTACAGGCCAGTATCCAGGGCGAATCGGTGCGCGTCACGGGCGCCAAGCGCGACGACCTGCAGGCCGCGATGGCGCTGCTGCGCAAGGAAGTGGCCGATACGCCGCTCGAGTTCAACAACTTCCGCGATTGACGCGGCGCCTGCCGGCAGTCCCTGAGGAAAGCAATGAAACGTGTCGATGATTTTCGCCTGCGGTTCGGCGACAAAGAGTATGTACCCATCATGATCGGCGGCATGGGCGTGGACATTTCCACGGCCGGGCTGGCGCTGGAGGCTGCCCGCCTGGGCGGCATCGGTCATATTTCCGATGCGATGGTCGAAGACGTTTCCGACCGCCGCTTCGATACCAGCTTCGTCAAGGAAAAGACCAAGCTGTACAAGTTCAACATCAATAACATGGACAAGGCGGTGGTGCAGTTCGACCTGGAACGCCTGGCCGAAGCGCAGCGCCTGCACATCGGCAGGACCATGGAGGCGAAGAAGGGCCCCGGCCTGATCTTTGTAAACTGCATGGAAAAGCTGACGATGAACGGGCCGCGCGAAACGCTGCGCGTGCGCCTGAACGCGGCGCTGGACGCCGGCATCGACGGCATCACGCTGTCCGCCGGCCTGCACTTCAACTCGTTCGGCCTGATGGCGGACCACCCGCGCTTCCGCGAAGCCAAGCTGGGCATCATCGTATCGTCGGTGCGCGCGCTGCAGATCTTCCTGCGCAAGAACGCCAAGCTGGACCGCCTGCCCGATTTCGTCATCGTCGAAGGCCCGCTGGCCGGCGGACACCTCGGCTTCGGCCTGGAAGACTGGCAGGACTACGACCTGCACACCATCACCGCCGAGGTGCTGGCGTACCTGAAGGGCGAGAACCTGGAGATCCCCGTGATCGCCGCCGGCGGCATCTTCACCGGCAGCGACGCCGTGTCGTTCCTCGAGATGGGCGCGGCCGGCGTGCAGGTCGCCACGCGCTTCACCATCACCAAGGAATGCGGCCTGCCGGACAAGGTGAAGCAGGAATACGCCAAGGCTTCCGAGGAAGACGTGATCGTCAACGGCGTCTCCCCGACCGGCTACCCGATGCGCATGCTGCGCAACACGCCGGCGATCGGCGCCAACACGCGCCCGGGCTGCGAATCCTACGGCTACCTGCTGGACGCCAACGGCAACTGCTCGTACATCAATTCGTACAACCGCGAAGTGATGGCCAACGGCGGCAGCGACAAGGGCGTGAAGGTGATGGACAAGACCTGCCTGTGCACGCACATGCGCAACTTCAATTGCTGGACTTGCGGCCACTACACGTACCGTCTGAAGGACACCACGCACAAGCTGGCCAATGGCGACTACCAGCTGCTCACCGCCGAACACGTGTTCCGCGACTACCAGTTCAGCACCGACAACGCCATCGCGCTGCCGGAACGCGAGGAAGCCCAGGCGGCGTAAGCTGTTTTTCCCGCTGGTCGAGACGGCGCGGTCCGCGAGGTCCGCGCCGTTTCAGTTCTTACGTCCTGTAACAAGCTGGCGGACAAATTGCGACACTTCGCGGTAATTTTCACGACACTCGCTGCCTAGAATGGGCTGTTCCATCACGACAGGAACACTCCATGCTCCCTCCCCTCCCGCGCCGGCGCGCCATGTTGTCCATGTTCGCCGTGGCGCTGCTGGCCGCGTGCGGCGGCGGTTCTTCCGAACCCGGGCCGCGCCAGGGCGACCAACCGCCGCCGCCTCCACCACCGCCCCCACCGCCACCCGTGCCGGTGCAGTACGCACTCTCCGGCGCTGCCATTGTCAAGGTCCGTGCGGCCGGTGGCGCTTGGGCGGCGCTGGCCGAAACCCAGAAGGTGGAAACGCAGACCCGGCCTGAACGCCGCCTGCTGTTCGCCCGGGGCGCCGGCACGCCGGCCACCTATGCGCCGCCGGCCGGCTGGTCGCTGCTCGACTTCACCCAGCACCCTTCGCTGGAGGTGTCGGCGATCCTGGGCACCGATACCGAAGCGCGCCTGCTGCGCTTCGACAGCCGCGGCACCCTGCTGCGCGAGCAGGCGTTCGCCGACCCCGCGGTGCGGCACGATCCGTACATGGACGACCCGATCTACGTGCGCGATCCGGACGCGATGCTGCCTTACGTGACACGCGACGCGGCACGCCTGGCATCGCTCGGCGAAGAGGCCGTGCTCGCGCTGCGCACCGGCAAGGACGCGGTAGTCGCCTACCGGTTCGGCTACGGCCCGGCCGGCTTCACCCAGCGCTGGCGCACGCTGGTGGAACCGGGCGTGCAGCTCGGCCTGAGCGCGATCATCGGCGGCGGCTTCGATCCGTTCCAGTCGCTCGCCAATCCGGCCCATGTCCGGCTGGACGTGAGCGCGACCGGGCGCATCGCCATCGCGGTACAGAGCGACCGGACCAACCTGATCGACGGCCACGCGCGCCACTTCCATGAAACGCTGCCGGCCGGGATGGCGTATGGCCTGTTCGTCACCGAACTCGATGCCGCGGGCACGCGCCTCGGCACGCGCGTGGTGCCGATGGCGGTGCGCCCCGAAGTGCACGGCGTGCGCTGGGTCGGCGACACGGTGGCGGTGACCGGCCGGCAGCGCACGTCGACGCCGGCCGACCATGCCGGCTGGGATGCCTACGTGGCGCTGCTCGAGCCCGGCCACGCACCGCGCGTGCAGCTGGTCGACGTGGACCGCTGCGACATCGTGTTCGACGTGCTGCCGCTGGCGGACGGGCGCATGCTGGCGGCAGGTACCACGGGCTACACGCAGAATCCGGGCGGCGCGAGCATTTCGGAAACGTCGCAGCCGCTGCTGGCCGTGCTCGATGCGAATGGGGCCGTGCAGCAGCGCCTGCCCTTCACCGCGGGCGCCCGCCAGAACCAGGTGCGCTCGCTGGCGGCGTGGAACGGCGGCTGGCTGGCCGGCGGCCTGGTCAACGGCCCCGGCACCCACTCGGGCGATGGCGATCCGGCGCTGATCTTCGCCGATGGCTACGTGCGCGAAGGGAAGCTGTAGCGGCGCGGAGGCTGGGCGGTTCAGCCCGAAACCGGCGCGCCAGGATACAGGCGCGCCAGCACCTGCCGGGCGATCGCGACCAGCAATGCCGTGGCGGCGGTGATATCCGGCTCCTCCTGCTCGCGCAGGGCACGCCACAGGTCGGCCACCTCGCTCTCGCGCAGCGCCACGGCCTGCTCCACCTCGTCCTGCCAGAACGCCGGCGCCTCGCTTTCGACGAAGTTGCCGCGCCCGCGCCCGAAGTGCGCCACGGCCAGGTAGCGCAGCACGTTGGTGACCAGCAGCGTGCGCAGGAAGTCGTCGGACAGCGCGATCGATGGCGTGTTGCGGTCGGTGCCGGCATTGAAGCCCCAGGCGGCGCCGGCGAACGTGAGCGCGCCGATCACGCCGCCCAGCAGCGCGCCCGTGCCCAGCGTGAGGCCGCCGGCGGCCAGGTCGGCGGACAGGCCGGTCGCGGCACCGGACACGATCGCCCCCAGCAGTGCGGCCTGGCCCTTTTCGACGGGCGCCTTGACGACGAAGTTGTTGCTGACGCGGGCATTGATCGTGGTGGCCGCGCTGGCGTCGAGCCGGTGCAGCGACAGCAGGCCCACGGTGGCCTGGCCGATGCCCAGGTTGAGGCGCGCCACCAGCGTGTTCATGGCCCGCTCCTGCCGCTTGCGGTCGTCGCCCTTGCCGATGCCGACCAGCTTGAGGGCGGAACCGAGCATGCTCTTGTCGGCCGTTTCGACCAGCTGGCGGTCGCGCGCCGCATCGTGCAGCTGCTGCGCAATCACGGCCATCGACTGGTGGAAGCGCTGCGCATTCTGCGCTTCCCAGGCGGCCAGCAGGCGGCCGTGCGCGGGGCGCTTCTCCTCCGGCACGAGCCGGCCCAGCGCTTCGTAGAACACGTGCTCGTGCACCCAGCAGCGGGCAAACGCATCGAGCGCCAGCACATCGCGCACCGCGCCGTACTGGCGCATGTGCTCGCGCCAGCGCAGCTGTTCGGCCGCCTCTTCCGGTGCCGGCCGCGGTGGCCCCATCTGGTTGAGCAAGACCAGCACCGGCTTGTCCAGCCACTCGAGGATGCGCATTTCCGATGGCAGGTAGCCGGCATCCTCCGGCCGCTCGGCGGAGTTGACCAGGTACAGCACGATGTCGGCGTCGTCGCGCGCGGCGCGCAGCGCCTGCTGGCTGAGCCAGAACGGCCGGTCCCGGTAGCGGTCGATCACTTCGCGCAGGAACCAGCCGATCGGGTTGCCGGCCATCGCCAGGCGCTTCATCAGCCGCACCGAGTCGCCGAAGCCGGGGGTATCCCACAGCACCAGGCGGTCGCCCCCTTCGGTGGCCTGCAGGGTGTGCGCTTCGTTCAGCACCGTCACATGCGCCGCATCGCGCACTTCGCCCACGTCCATGCCCAGCAGCGTACGGGCCAGCGTGGTCTTGCCATTGTTCGTATGCGAGATCAGGGCCAGCTGGATCGTCGTGCTCATGCGCCCTCCCCCTTGGCCGGCGCCTGCGGCGCAAGCAGGTTGACGACGGTGGGCTCGGCGCCGTGGAACACGCAGAACTCGCGCCACAGTTCCACCCGGTCGCGCACGCGTTGCGGATCGGGCGTGCGGCTGCTGAAGGCGGATTCGTCGAGCAGCACGACGACCCGCTGCGCCAGCGCCCCCGCGGCCTGGACGATGAACGCCCCATGGGCTTCCTTCTCGGGCGTGGCGGCCAGGCTGAACAGCAGGGCCGTCGACGTGACGCCGGGATCGCGGGGGTGATCGATAGTGCGCAGGATGGCCGCGGGGTCGGCACCGTAGGCAACCGGTGGCAGCAGGCGCACGCGGGCGCGCTCGCCCAGCAGCTGCGCCGCCACCGCTTCCAGGCCGCGGCTGCGCGCTTCGTCCACCGTGAAGCTGTAGGGCAGCACGCGCAGCATGCCCGCCTCGCCGCCGGCGGCATCGTTCAACTGGCGGAAATAGGGCTGGTCGAGATCGAGCGGGAAGCGGCGCTTCAGCATCGCCGCCCTGGCGGCCGCGAACCCGGCAAACACGAGACGGGGCAGGACGACCAGCAGCACCAAGGTCGCGGCATACAGGTGCACCCAGCGGGCGCCATCCACCGCCGCGGCAGGCCTGCCCGCCGCGAAATGCAGCGCCTGCACATCGGCCAGCGTGAAGCCCTGCAGGCCGAACACGGTGATCGCCGGCCAGAACAGGATCGCCAGTATGTCATGGACCTGTGCGGCGTTCAAAAACGTGCTTTCCCAGCCGGCGCCGTATTGCGACAGCATGCCGCGCGCATACAGCGATGCCAGCGCCCCCACGGCGAACAGCGCGGCGGAGAGGTGCATCGTGCGCGACAGGCGCGCCCCGTTCAGCCGCGCGCTCAGCAGGGTCCAGTCGGCCATGAACGCATACAGGCCGGACGACAGCGCGTGCGGCATCTTGCGCGGCATCGCGCCCTTGCCCACCGACAGGTGGCGAATCCATGCGGCACGCACCCGCGTGGTGCCGGCTTTCGGTATGCACAGCCACACCAGCATCACCAGGTACACGAGCAGGTTCCAGCCGACGATCGCCAGCAGCGGTGCGGACAGCAGGTCGACCCGGTGCGGATCGGTGATCCGGTCCAGCGCTCCGCCGAGCACCAGGGCCAGCAAGGGCAGCAGCCAGGCGGTGGCGTGCAGGCCGGGCGCGCGCTTCGCGAACGCCGCGAACGCCGGATGGCGCTGGGACAGCTTCTTGATGACCTGTTCGGAACGCTGCTGCAGGAAATGCTCGGAAGTGGCCGGCCCCCTGGTTTCCGACGCCTGCCACTGGGCCAGTTCGCGGGCGGTGCGGTTGGCGTAGCGGCGATCGTCGTCGCTGAGGATTTCGCGCTTCTGGTCGGTGGTCTCGATCGCGCGCACCAGGACCACGCTGCGAGCCAGCTCTTCGTTCATGGGCTTCCTCTATTGTTGAATCCGGATTGTAACGCTCCGGGCGCGCGGCAACCGTTCAGGTACCCGCGGGCGCTTGAACGCGAAGAAATCTTAGCCGCTTTGACGCGGCGATTGGATCCTGTCTGCTCTGGATGGCGGCGCCATGGGCAGGACGCTGGCGCCGGTCTGGGCGGACGGTGGCGATAGTGCGCGCGTCAGGCGGCCGCCATCGTTACTGGCCGTCATCGTTACTGCTTTGCGCCGCATGCGCCGGGCGTGGCGTGGCCCGGCCAGGTCTGCCGACCAGGGCCGGGCTGGAGCGCACCGTGCGCGGGGTAGTACTTGCACAAATTCACTGGCACAGATTCACTGGCACAGATTCACTGGCACAGGTTCGGCCGATGGACCGGTGCCAGCGCACACCGCGCACGGGGCCCTGGTCAGCGCTGCTGGATCTTGTCGGTCGGGCGGCTGCCGGCGTCGGATGGCGCCTCGCCCGGATTGCCCTGGCGCTGCTGGTTGTTGGCATCGCCGGATTGCCGGTTGCCGGAAGGGCCGGTCGGCGATTCCTGCGAACCGGCCCGCTGTTTCTGTTCCAGGCCGCCATGGCCGGACTGGCGCGGTGCCGCTGCGCGGTCTTCATCGGCCCGGGCTTCCTCGCGCATGGCTTTCTGGCGGGCGCTCCAGCCTGCCTGCTGGGCGCCCTCGCCGCCCCGGCTGCTGCCCACCTCTTCGTCGGGCATGCCCTGCATCGAACCACGGTCGCGAAGCGAGGTGCCCTGCTGCTCTTCCGATGCGGATTGCACGTTTGCACCACCCTGCGCGACGGCGCCAGGGGCCACGCCCTGCAGGCTGCCTTCGGCGACGGTGTTCTGGTCCTTGGTGGTTTGCGAGCGGACGCGTTTATCGTCCGGACTGCCTTTTTTCGACATGATGTCCTCCTCCTGTGGCGACGCCAGCGGGGCGTCAACAGGGCGATCATGCGCCCGCGGCATGCATGGCTGTATCGGCGCAGCCTGTGCGGGCTTGTAGGACATGCCTTACCCGGGAGAAGACTCAGTGCACCAGCTCTTCCGGCCGTGAAACGGATCGCTTGCCGGCGGCCCTGGCTTTCCTGCGCCGCCAGAGGTAGAAGGCCAACGCCCCCAGGAGGGCGCCGCCGATGCCGGCCACCGGCAGCGGAACAGGCGCCGGCTCGCGCTCCAGCACGGTGGAAGGATCGCGCAGCGCCGCCGGGAAAGGCCGCGCCGCCACCGGCACGATCTTCCAGTCGGCCTGGTTTTCCGGCACGCGCGCGCGGAATTCATCGAACGAGAACACCGGTGCCGACCCTGTCGCGCGGCTCGACGGCACCTGCGGAATGCGCACCAGGAAGATCGCTTCCACATCGTCCCGAAGCTGTTGTTCGTAGGCGGTCAAGGTGCGGCTGCTCCCCTTGGCGCCGACGATCTCCAGCAGGTCCAGCCCCGCAGCTTCGAACGCCACCGCCGGCAGCAGCCGGGTCTGCTCTTCATTCAGGTAGTCGTAGATCTTGCGGCCGGCCTGCAAGCTGCGATCCTTGGCGGCAATGAAGGCATACGCGGCCAGCGATTTCACTGGCGCGGTCGGGCCGCGCCCGGGAATATGCCAGCCGAGCGAATCGAATACGTCGACACTGATGCCGGCGCAATTCGCGCTGGCGTGGCGATACTGGAAATCATGCCGGTAAAGCTGGTTGAACACGCGTTGCACGCCACCCTGGAATGCCGCCGCGGTGCGCTCGTTTTTCAATACCGCGACCAGCATATAAGACGGGCGATAGTATTGCTGGCCGCTATTCAAATCCATCAGGTAGTTATCCATCGGGACGGTCGCCGCCACGATGCCTTTTTCGCTGAACGAATCCAGATTGTAGAAATTATTCACGGCCCAGTCGGCCCATTGCCCGCGTTCGCCGATGCGGCCGGTGGCAATGGCGAAATGCCCGCCCATCGCTTCATCGTCGTCGCCCTGGGCGCCATTCAGCACGAATCCCAATACCGGCTTTTGCCGCCAGTCGCGCTGCTGGCCGGGATGCCGCTCCCATAACAGGCGTGTTTCCATTCCGCCGCCCTCTTTCATCGGCGCGCGGACGAATGCCGCCAGGTCGGAGGGTTTTTGCAGCGGCGCGCTGTGCAGACGGGCCGGTTCGAAAGAGAAATCGCTGGGCCAGATGGTGCGGGCGACAAACACCTCTTCAGCACCGGCGCCGCCGAACGTGCCGCGCATCCGCACCTCGCGCCCGGCGAAATAAGCGGCAGTGCCAGCGTTGGCATAGGACAGGTTGGTGGCGATCTTCGGCACCAGTTCGATGTCGAGTTCACTCCCGGCGGAAGTGCGCACGCGCTGGCCGCCTGGCAGCATCACCGCGCCTTCGAGAATGCTGGGAGCACCGATCCACACGAGGGATGGATGGGCCAGCTTCGTGGCCGATGATCCGGCGGCCCATGCGGCGACATCGCTGCGCCTGTCGGCTCCCGGAGTGAAGCCGGACACCGCCACGCCCGGTCCGGGCACGGCGATCACTTCATTTTCGAAATACCACAGGCCTTGTTTCGGCACCGTGCAATCGCCGCATTTTCCTGTACCGAGCCGCATGCCGTCGGCGGACAGCAAGCCGATGGATTCCCGTTCCAGTGCGCCTTTCAAGCCGGCGGGCGATGTATTCACGGAAGTTTCCGCGGCAGTGGCAAACATGGCAAACGCAGCTGCGATCGCAGCAAAAAGAATTTTGGGCATGCTGGTCTCGCTCTGGTAAAGAGCCGAGCTTACCAAGAGCATTTTCCCGAAAAATTGATATTGTGCATTGTTTCCCGCTTCTTTCCGCCTTCTTTCCCGCTTCTTTCCCGCCGGCTTTCCAAGATTTGACTGGAATACAACAGTTGAACGTGTCCGTGTTTTTCTATTTAGTGAATTTCGCTAAACACGCGGGGTCCGCTGGCACTGATGTTGACGCCCGCCGCGCTTTTGATAAGACTCGATTGTACCTAATAAATTTTGGACATCACTTTCGGCAGGCGGCGCGATATTGCCGGTCATCGCACTGCCGGCTTGAAAAGGGATGTACCGGAAAAACGGCTGATCCACATCCGGACTGTCAAGGCGCGTGGAGAGCGGCCCGTACCCCAACTGGAGACAATAATGAAAACCATCGAGAAAACCGCGATCGCCGTGGCTGCGGCGCAATTCGCCATGCTGTGTTGCGCCCCTGCCGCGGGCCAGGAAGCCGCGGCCGGCACTGAAACGGCCACGGTCGTCGTCACCGGGCAGCGCGCCGCCCTGCAATCGGCACAGAAAATCAAGCAGGATGCCGACGAGATCGTCGACTCGATTGTCGCCGACGATATCGGCAAGCTGCCGGACCGCTCGGTGACCGAAGTGCTGCAGAGGGTGGTCGGGGTGACGATGGACCGGGCCATGCAGGGCGATCCGCAGCGCTTCGCCATCGAAGGTTCGGCCATCGCCATCCGGGGCCTGACCTATGTGCGTTCCGAGCTGAACGGACGCGAGTCGTTCTCGGCCAATGGCGGCCGCTCGCTCAATTTCGAGGATGTGCCACCCGAGCTGATGGCCGGTGTCGATGTCTACAAGAATCCCTCGGCCGAGCAGATCGAAGGCGGCATCAGCGGCCTGGTCAACCTGCGCACCGCGATGCCGTTCGACCAGGCCGGCTTCAGGGGCGCGATTTCGGTACAGGCCACGCATTCGCGGCTGTATGGCGGCAAGGCGCAGCCTTCCTACTCGCTCCTGCTGTCGAACCGCTGGAAGACCGGGCTCGGCGAATTCGGCGCACTGGTGGACCTGGCCCACTCGAAGAGCAATACGCGCACCGACAATTTCGTCATCGATCCGCTGTATCCGCATGACGAGATCGAGCCTGGCCGCACGGTCTGGGTACCGAAGGCGGCAATGTGGCGCTCGATGGAATACCAGCGCGAACGCAAGGGCAAGTACGCGGCCTTCCAGTGGCGTCCGAATCGACAGTTGAGCACTTCGCTGACCTACTTCCGCTCGGATTACGAGATGACGTGGTCGGAAGCGGCGATGCTGATGCAGCACACCACGCCCTTCGATATCAAGGTGGCCAACGGCGTGTACGACGCGGCCGGCGCATTCGTCAGCGGCATCCTGTCCGACCCGAAGGCCGGCGGCATCAACGTCAACCCCGACCGCCAGGTGTATGACCGCAACTCCGATACCACCGATATCGCCTTCAATGCGCAATGGCGCGTCAGCCCGGCATGGACCATCGAGGCGGACGTCCAGCGCGTGCGTGCCAATACCGCCGGCTTCGCATCCGATGTCGCCACCGGCGTGCAGCTGCCATCGCAGCATCTCGACCTCAGCGGCAAGCTGCCGGTCATCCACTTCACCGATGACGACCGCAAGTACCTGGCGAATCCCGCCAATTACTACTGGGCCTACACGATGGAGCACCTCGACCGCTCGCATGGCGAGAACGATGCGCTCAAGCTCGACGCGGTGCACACCTTCGACCACCCTGTGCTGCGCGACGTCCGCTTCGGCGTGCGTGCCGCCGAGCGCGAGTCGCGCACCGAGGACACCGGGTATCACTGGGAAGGCGTCACGCAGCCGTGGATGGTGGGCTGGCAAATCCCGCATGTGGCGCGCCTCAACGATCCGCGCTTCGCCGCGCCTTACAGCGTAAACAGCTATCCGAACTTCTTCCTTGGCGATGCCACGGTCCCCGGCGTCATCTTCCCGGATACCAGCCTGGCGCGCGGCTTTCCCGGCACCTACCAGAAACTGCATGATTTCCACCAGATCCTGTGCGAGGAACAGCGGATCGCGCAGGGCTGGGGCGGATGCGCGCCATGGCAGGGCAAGTCGCTCACCGACAAGCCCGAAGATACCAACCTCGTCACGGAAAAGACCAAAAGCTTCTACACGCAGCTGCGCTTCGGTTTCGATCAATGGCGCTTCCCGGTCGATGGCAGTCTCGGCGTGCGCTATGTGAAAACCGATCTGAAGGCCAGCGGCTATACGGTCTTCACGCCGTCGGTGCCGTCCGGATCGGATGGCGGTCCGGTGACCGGCGTACCGATACCGGATATCCCCGCCTATGCCGCGCACCAGAGCTACGAGAATTCCTACAGCAAGCTGTTGCCGACGCTGAACCTGCGCCTGAAAGCCAGCGACAAGCTGCAGTTCCGCCTGGCGCTGGGCAGGGCCATGGCGCGCCCGGACTTCAGCAAGATGCAGGGCAGGACCACGCTGACGCAGAACATCACGAGCACGACCGATGCGGAGACGGGCGTGGTGCGGGTGACCAATGTCGACCTGTCCGGTACCGCCAGCGGCAACCCGATGCTGCGCCCCACCACCGCCAACCAGATCGACGTGACGGCCGAGTATTATTTCGCGCCCGGCAATTCCATCACCCTCGCGGTCTTCAACAAGCGGCTCAAGGATATCGTGGTCGACCAGATGTCGACCTACAACCTGCCGGACGCCAGCGGGAAGATGCATGCCTTCGGGGTCACGTCGCCGGTCAACGGCGCCAAGGGAACGGCACGCGGATTTGAAATCGCCTACCAGCAGTATTTCGATTTCCTGCCGGCGTGGGCCAGGGGACTCGGCGTGCAGAGCAGCTTCACGTTCGTCGACAGCAAGCGCAAGCTGTACAACCCCGTCTTCAGCGCATGGTGCCAGGGCAGCGACAGCGTCTCGAACCTGAACATGTACATCAACGGCTGCGACACGGATGCCCGCTCGTTCGGCAACCTGCCGTTGACCGGGCTGTCGCGCCGGACCGTCAACCTGGCCCTGATGTTCGACCAGGGGCCGGTATCGGCCCGGCTGGCCTACAACTGGCGCTCGCGCAGCCTCCAAGGGCTGTCGGTGTATGGCGCACGGGGCTTCGATGCGAAAGACACCAATCCGGCCAGCAGCACCTTCGGCGCCACCAATCTGGGCTGGGGCCTGCCGCTGTGGTCGGCGGGGTATGGCCAGCTCGACGGCTCGTTCTTCTACAAGCTGACCGACAACCTCTCTCTGGGGATCGAGGCGCAGAACCTGACCAATACGATCTTCAAGCAGGAAGTCACGCAGCATGTGGGCCAGCAGCGGCACGCGTGGTTCGTCACGGGCCCGCGGTACACGGCACAGATGCGGTACAGCTTCTGAACGGTTCGGGAACCGGCCACCCTTGCGGTGGCCGGCAATCCCGCATCAGCGCATCCTGATTTTCAGGCGATCGGTGCCGGCATCGACGATGTCGAACGGTGGCGCCGCTTGTGGTGCCTTCATGCGGTCATCCGGGCCGGGCATGCCGGCACTGGCGCGGCCGCCCGGATCGAAGACCAGGGTTTCCCGCCCCCGCCGGCTGGGCGGGAAAGGAAACGTATCGCGCGGACGGTACACCTGGATCTCCCCCTCGTCCTCCTCGAACGAGTGGGCCCAGGTGATGGCCGCGTGCGGGCCGGACGGTTGCGGTGCCATCGCCGCTCCGTCAGGCATGCATCGTCAGCGACCGGTGCAACAGGTCCCTGGCGGTGGTGGCGATCGCCGGCGCCTGGGGTGCCTGTACCTGTGCCGCTGCCGGTACCGCCAGGCCGCCCGCCTCCTGCGAGCCGGTGCGGAATGCCGAGATCACGCCTCCCATGAACTCGTAGTCCGTGACGGACGGCCCCCACGCGGCGCCATCCCACCACTTGTGATACAGCGCGCTATCGGTGCCGGTGACGAAGACATCGAGCCGGTTCGGACCCCACGACGCGACGCGGGGCGTGGAGGTGCAGGTGCCGCCCATGTATTCATAGCCGGTGAGCGACGGCCCCCAGGCGGCGCCATCCCACCACTTGTGGTACAGCGCGCTGTCGGTGCCGAGCACGAACAGGTCGAGGCGGTTCGGCCCCCACGCGACCGCTTGCGGCGCACCGACGCAGATTCCGCCCATCCGTTCGAAGCCATCGGCGGACGGTCCCCAGGCCGAGCCATCCCACCACTTGTGGTACAGCGCGCCATCGGTACCGGTGACGAAGACATCGAGACGGTCCGGACCCCATGCCACGGCGCGCGGAGCGGAAGTGCAGATGCCCCCCAGCCGTTCATAACCGGTCAGCGACGGGCCCCAGCCGACGCCGTCGAACCACTTGTGGTACAGCGCACGGTCGGTGCCGATAACGAACACGTCAAGCCGGTTCGGGCCCCACGACACGATTTCCGGCTGGCCGATGCAGGTGCCGCCCATGTCTTCATAGCCGGTGACGGACGGCCCCCACGCGGCGCCATCCCACCACTTGTGGAACAGTGCCCGGTTGGTGCCCAGCACGAAGACATCGAGCCGGTTCGGACCCCATGACACGATGCGCGGGTCGCCGGAGCAGATGCCGCCCATGTACTCGTAATCCGTGACGGAAGGCCCCCAGGCGGCGCCATCCCACCACTTGTGATACAGCGCGCTGTCGGTGCCGGTGACGAACACGTCGAGGCGGTTCGGTCCCCATGCGACGGCCTGCGGCACGCTGGTGCAGGTGCCCCCCATCTGTTCGTAGCCGGTGACCGATGGCCCCCAGCCCGAGCCGTCCCACCATTTGTGGTACAGCGCGCGGTCCGTGCCGAGCACGAAGGTGTCGAGCCGGTTCGGGCCCCATGCCACCACGGGCTCCGAGCTGGGCCGCGTGGCCGTGGAGTCGATGCCGATGCTGGCGCGCACGCCGTCGAGGCAGGCCTGCATGCGTGCCACCTGGCCGGCGGAGAACATCACCATCGCGCGGTCGTCGACATAGTCCATGTAGTTCATGAACATGTCGCCATCCGGGCCGTTGTTGCACGAGATATGGGGGAAGGTGGGGACGCCGACGTTGCCGCCGCCCTGGTTCGGCGTATCGGCCACGTTGTCGGAGCCGGAGCAGCCGGTGCCGTCATCGCCCCAGATGTGGAAGAGATCCAGCCAGTGGCCGATCTCGTGCGTCGTGGTGCGGCCCAGGTCGAATGGGGCCGCCGCGGTACCGATGGTGCCGAACGCCGATTGCAGGCAGACCACGCCATCGGTCTCGGCCGGGCCGCCGGGGAACTGCGCGTAGCCCAGCAGGCCGCCACCCAGCTGGCACACCCAGATATTGAGGTATCGCTCTGCCGGCCAGGCGTCCAGCCCGCCGCTGGCGGCCGACTTGACGGCGTCGTTGTCGCTGAATGCCGCGACCGTGGTTTGCCGGCGCTCGATGCCCGTGGTGGGCGCGCCGTTCGGATCGGACGTCGCGAGCACGAATTCGATGCGGGCGTCGGCGGCCAGCGGCAGGAATGGCGGCGGCGTGGTGGCGACATCCGGATTGGTGCGGCGGAAGTCGCGGTTCAGCACCTCGATCTGGCTGGCAATCTGTGCATCGGAAATGTTTTGCGCAGCGGTGTTCCACACGACATGGACCACCACCGGAATGCGTGTCACGCCGGTGCGTTGCGCGCTGGCGCTGCCCGCTTCATAACGCTGCGCGCGGATTTCGATCTGGTCACGCGCCCGTGCGTAGGCGGGATTGGTCGACAACAGGCGGCGATGCACATCCATCGTGGCGCAACGCCTGACCCGCGGCTGGCTGTTGCCGCCGCCGCTGCCGCCCGAGCCGCCCGAACCGCCCATGCCTCCCGTGCCGCCGGTGCCACCCTGGCCGGCGCCGCCGCCGTTCATTGGTCCGCCTGGCATGGCATTGTTGCGGCTGTCTGCCCGCTCCGTCATGCTTCCCGCAGGCATGCCGTCCAGGCTGCCCCGTTTCGATACGCCGGGCATGCCGCGATCGTCGCCATCGGCCAGGCCGAGCGGTTGTTCGCCAGCCATCTGGAAATGCGCGATACCATTGCCGCTGGCCGCCCCGTCGCCTTTCGCTGCGTTCGGTTCGCTGCAGCCGCAATCATCGGCCATTGCCGCGGCCGCCCCTTTTTGCTGTTTCGCTTTCATGTCGCCTCCCTAGTGTTGAGTCCCGCACTGTCGTGCACACTTCGAGCGCCCATGCGCGCCACCTCCCATCGTGAGTGATATGTCTCGTTTCATACTAGGCCATATATCCGGCAGGGCGCCGGCTATCATCACCGCCGGATCACATTAATATTGATCCGTAGAGCGGCGCGCGATAGCTTGAGTACACCGGGAAATTGGCCGAGCAATGCAAGCGCCACGCTGCTGGCGCTGACGGGAACGCTGACGGGAGCGCCAGGATCGCGAGCGGCGATATCCGTCCGGCTACTTGATGCGGGTGTACTGCATTTCCATGCATTTCACATACTTGCCTTTCGGCCCCGGCGCCCACCACTCCATCGTGTGATGGTCGTTATCGGCGATGATGAACTTCATGATGTAGGGCACTGCCTTGGCTTCCATCGCATCGGATGTCATGCCTCTCAACGTCAGCACATTGCCCTTCAGCGCCCCTTGCGACGTGCTCAGGCTCGAGGTCGAGGTATCGATCCAGGTCGCCGCATACTTGTTCGTCACATTGTCGTAGCCCATGGTTGCCTTCCCATCGAAGGGCTCGCCAGCGTAGGTGCCGTGGTAGGTCTCTTCCAGGAAGCGCTTGTCGAGAACCCACTGGCGTTCACTGGTGCCCAGTTCCGGTTCCGGCGCCGGCGCCTGCGGCGGCACTCTGGACGGTTCCGTCCACATTTTCAGCGATACGCTGAACTTGCCCGCGAGGGGTTCGAGCTTCCGGTGGCCCGGTCCAGGCATGCTGGCCTGCTTCATTTTCGCAGTCACCGCCTGCTCGAATGGCGTGGGCGCCGGGCGCTCAGGCACTTGCCCGGCACGCGCCAGGACAGGCACGTGGATGCTGGCCATAACCAGCAGGGCTCGCAATACGTGCTGGTGCCTCATGGACATCTCCTCTGCAACCAGGAGGTTGCCAGTCCATTGTCGGACGCGGCGCAACGAACTTCAAGCGGCGAGCCCATGCTCCCAATATCCGCAAACGGCCCAGGAAGCCTGAAAAACCGGTGACAGGCTCCGATTTTTTCGAAAGGTTTCCGGAAAACCGGTGACAGGCTCCGATTGTTTTCGAAAGGCTCTTCGCAGTTGGAGCCCGTCACCGTTTCCCTGCAACTTTCGCGACGAAATTGGAGCCTGTCACTGGTTTCGTTGCAGGTTTCGCGACGAAATCGGAGCCTGTCCCCGGTTTTTCGGTAACAATTTGGGTGGCCAAAAGCAAAAAACCCCCGCCAGATCACTGGACGGGGGTTTCTCTATATAACAGCCTGGATTGTGTCCCGCAGCGTGGTGTATGAAGACTTCGCCAGAGTTGGCGTTTAGGAAGGCAGCTTGAGGGCGGCCATTGTGATTCTTGAGGTAATGTTGGGTTTGCGAAGACCTTAACAAAACCACAGTAGGAGCCACAATGACCGACGCCACTATCGCATTATCCGAGCTTGCCGAAAAGGGGGCAGAAGCAGATTTCATCCGTCAAACGCTGCAGCACGCCCTGCAGCGGCTTATGGAGATGGATGTCGAAGCGCTCTGCCAAGCTGCATACGGCCAACGCAGCGATGAGCGCATTAAGAGCCGCAACGGCTACCGCGACCGGGCTTACGAAACCCGGGCCGGCAAGGTTGATCTGAAAATCCCGAAGCTGCGCAGTGGCAGCTACTTCCCCGGCTTTCTCGAGCCAAGGCGCACTGCCGAAAAGGCGCTCACTGCAGTCATCCAAGAAGCCTACATCCAGGGGATCTCGACGCGCTCAGTCGATGAGCTGGTCAAGGCAATGGGCATGAGCGGGGTATCGAAAAGTCAGGTTTCCCGGCTGTGCGAAGAGATCGACGAGCGCGTACAAACGTTCTTGAATCGGCCGATCGAAGGCGATTGGCCCTACCTGTGGATCGACGCGACATACGTGAAGTCGCGCCAGGCCGGGCGGGTCGTTTCCGTGGCCGTGATAATCGCCGTGGCCGTCAATACCGATGGTGTGCGTGAGATTCTTGGCGTAGCAACTGGGCCTTCGGAGGCAGAGCCTTTCTGGACCGACTTCCTGCGCGGTCTGACGCGTCGCGGCCTACGTGGCGTGAAGCTGGTCATTTCCGACGCCCACGAAGGCCTCAAAGCCGCTGCCAGCAAAGTACTCAAAACGAGCTGGCAGCGCTGCCGCGTCCACTTCATCCGCAATGCCCTGGCCCATGCTGGAAAGGGCCAGCGACAAGCCGTACTCGCCATGATCAACACGATCTTCGTGCAGGAAACTGCGGAAGCGGCCAGTGCACAGTGGCGCATCGTTGCCGATCAGCTGCGGGCCAAATTTCCGAAACTGGCTGCGATGATGGACGATGCTGAGCACGAGGTACTGACGTTTATGACCTTCCCGAAAGCGCATCGGACCCAAATTCACAGCACCAATCCGCTTGAAAGATTGAACGCCGAGGTGAAGCGTAGAACCAACGTCATCGGTATATTCCCTAACGATGCCGCCATCATCCGCTTGGTCGGGGCCATGATGCTCGAACAGAATGACGAGTGGTCCTTGCAGCGCCGATACATGCAGCTTGAAGGATTATTGTCCTTGAGCGACAATCAGCCCGCACGGCTCTCCGCCGTGATTAACTGATCGGGGACCCAGCCCCTTGAGAATCACTTCTCATACACCACTCCTGGGGACACTATCACAGCCTGACGATAACCTACTTTCACACTGGTTGCAGCACTATCATCGGCGCAAAGTCGTTTCACGGTCCTGTGAGTGGAGCGACGTCGGGCAGTGCCCGGCGGAGCAAAAAAACCCGAGACGCCGAGCCAAGTCCGCGGCGCATTACAAAACACGAAGCACAAATGGAAAAAGCCCACCAGATCACTGGTGGGCTTTTCTCGGTATAACAGCCTGACGATAACCTACTTTCACACTGGTTGCAGCACTATCATCGGCGCAAAGTCGTTTCACGGTCCTGTTCGGGATGGGAAGGGGTGGGACCGACTTGCTATGGTCATCAGGCATGACTTGTATGCAGCGCCATCCCCTATAGGGCAACGTCACTGCTCAATCCGGAAGAAGTAAAGCGAGGGTAACTCTCATCACAGAGTAAATGCGAGGAATCATCATTGATTCATAACCGTCAAGGTTATAGGGACAAGCCGTACGGGCAATTAGTATCAGTTAGCTTAATGCATTACTGCACTTCCACACCTGACCTATCAACGTCCTGGTCTCGAACGACCCTTCAAGGAGCTCAAGGCTCCGGGAAATCTCATCTCAAGGCAAGTTTCCCGCTTAGATGCTTTCAGCGGTTATCTCTTCCGAACTTAGCTACCCGGCAATGCCACTGGCGTGACAACCGGTACACCAGAGGTTCGTCCACTCCGGTCCTCTCGTACTAGGAGCAGCCCCCTTCAAATTTCCAACGCCCACGGCAGATAGGGACCAAACTGTCTCACGACGTTTTAAACCCAGCTCACGTACCACTTTAAATGGCGAACAGCCATACCCTTGGGACCGGCTACAGCCCCAGGATGTGATGAGCCGACATCGAGGTGCCAAACTCCCCCGTCGATATGAACTCTTGGGAGGAATCAGCCTGTTATCCCCAGAGTACCTTTTATCCGTTGAGCGATGGCCCTTCCATACAGAACCACCGGATCACTATGTCCTACTTTCGTACCTGCTCGACTTGTCGGTCTCGCAGTTAAGCACGCTTATGCCATTGCACTATTAGCACGATGTCCGACCGTACCTAGCGTACCTTCGAACTCCTCCGTTACACTTTAGGAGGAGACCGCCCCAGTCAAACTGCCTACCATGCACTGTCCCCGATCCGGATAACGGACCAAGGTTAGAACCTCAAACAAACCAGGGTGGTATTTCAAGGTTGGCTCCACGAGAACTGGCGTCCCCGCTTCAAAGCCTCCCACCTATCCTACACAGATTGGTTCAAAGTCCAATGCAAAGCTACAGTAAAGGTTCATGGGGTCTTTCCGTCTAGCCGCGGGTAGATTGCATCATCACAAACACTTCAACTTCGCTGAGTCTCGGGAGGAGACAGTGTGGCCATCGTTACGCCATTCGTGCAGGTCGGAACTTACCCGACAAGGAATTTCGCTACCTTAGGACCGTTATAGTTACGGCCGCCGTTTACTGGGACTTCAATCAAGAGCTTGCACCCCATCATTTAATCTTCCAGCACCGGGCAGGCGTCACACCCTATACGTCCACTTTCGTGTTTGCAGAGTGCTGTGTTTTTATTAAACAGTCGCAGCCACCATTTTATTGCAACCCTGTCACCCTTCCACAGTAAAGTGGTCAAGCTACTGGGGCGTACCTTTTCCCGAAGTTACGGTACCAATTTGCCGAGTTCCTTCTCCCGAGTTCTCTCAAGCGCCTTAGAATACTCATCTCGCCCACCTGTGTCGGTTTGCGGTACGGTCTCGTATGACTGAAGCTTAGAGGCTTTTCTTGGAACCACTTCCGATTGCTTCGCACCACATGGGCGCTCGTCCCAGTCCCTTGAATTATGTGCCCGGATTTGCCTAAGCACCTTCTATGAACCAGAAACTGACTATTCCAACAGTCAGACAACCTTCCGCGATCCGTCCCCCCATCGCATCATACGACGGTGCAGGAATATTAACCTGCTTCCCATCAGCTACGCATCTCTGCCTCGCCTTAGGGGCCGACTCACCCTGCTCCGATGAACGTTGAACAGGAAACCTTGGGCTTACGGCGTGCGGGCTTTTCACCCGCATTATCGCTACTCATGTCAGCATTCGCACTTCTGATACCTCCAGCATCCTTTACAAGACACCTTCGCAGGCTTACAGAACGCTCTCCTACCATATGCATAAATGCATATCCGCAGCTTCGGTGACTGGCTTAGCCCCGTTACATCTTCCGCGCAGGACGACTCGATCAGTGAGCTATTACGCTTTCTTTAAATGATGGCTGCTTCTAAGCCAACATCCTGACTGTTTTAGCCTTCCCACTTCGTTTTCCACTTAGCCAATCTTTGGGACCTTAGCTGGCGGTCTGGGTTGTTTCCCTCTTGACACCGGACGTTAGCACCCGATGTCTGTCTCCCAAGCTCGCACTCATCGGTATTCGGAGTTTGCAATGGTTTGGTAAGTCGCGATGACCCCCTAGCCATAACAGTGCTCTACCCCCGATGGTGATACTTGAGGCACTACCTAAATAGTTTTCGGAGAGAACCAGCTATTTCCAAGTTTGTTTAGCCTTTCACCCCTATCCACAGCTCATCCCCTAATTTTTCAACATTAGTGGGTTCGGTCCTCCAGTGCGTGTTACCGCACCTTCAACCTGGCCATGGATAGATCACTTGGTTTCGGGTCTACACCCAGCAACTAGCGCCCTGTTCGGACTCGATTTCTCTGCGGCTCCCCTATTCGGTTAACCTCGCTACTGAATGTAAGTCGCTGACCCATTATACAAAAGGTACGCCGTCACGGAACAAGTCCGCTCCGACTGTTTGTATGCACACGGTTTCAGGATCTATTTCACTCCCCTCCCGGGGTTCTTTTCGCCTTTCCCTCACGGTACTGGTTCACTATCGGTCGATTACGAGTATTTAGCCTTGGAGGATGGTCCCCCCATATTCAGACAGGATTTCTCGTGTCCCGCCCTACTTGTCGCATACTTAGTACCACCGGTCTGATTTCGCGTACGGGGCTATCACCCACTATGGCGCCTATTTCCAGAGGCTTCCACTACCAGTCCGACTATCATATGCAGGCTCTTCCCATTTCGCTCGCCACTACTTTGGGAATCTCGGTTGATTTCTTTTCCTGCAGCTACTTAGATGTTTCAGTTCGCCGCGTTCGCTTCACACACCTATGTATTCAGTGAGTGATGACCTATAAGGCCGGGTTTCCCCATTCGGAAATCTTCGGATCAATGCTCGTTTGTCAACTCCCCGAAGCTTATCGCAGACTTCTACGTCCTTCATCGCCTGTAATCGCCAAGGCATCCACCATGTGCACTTATTCACTTGTCCCCATAACCTTGACGGCTATAGCGCAAGCATTTACTACTGTGTTTGATGAGTTTTTGTATGCGTTCCTTTCGGAACACTACCCTAAGTGTATTCATTGCTGAATACGCTTAATAAAACTTTACTTCTTCCAGATTGTTAAAGAACGAAACAGCAGTGATCTCTAAAAGATCAAACCTAAATCTGACGACTTACGTTTGGACTTTTTGGTGGAGGATGACGGGATCGAACCGACGACCCCCTGCTTGCAAAGCAGGTGCTCTCCCAGCTGAGCTAATCCCCCAGGGAATTACATGCGCTTGATACGTGGTGGGTCTGGTTGGGCTCGAACCAACGACCCCCGCGTTATCAACACGGTGCTCTAACCAGCTGAGCTACAGACCCGCATTCATACTAGCGGTGCTACTGTTTCTTCTTCATTCGACAGTCGATAAGTGTGAGCGTTTGATGCACGACCTTGCGGTCAGTGCCGACTCTAGAAAGGAGGTGATCCAGCCGCACCTTCCGATACGGCTACCTTGTTACGACTTCACCCCAGTCACGAATCCTACCGTGGTAAGCGCCCTCCTTGCGGTTAAGCTACCTACTTCTGGTAAAACCCGCTCCCATGGTGTGACGGGCGGTGTGTACAAGACCCGGGAACGTATTCACCGCGACATGCTGATCCGCGATTACTAGCGATTCCAACTTCATGCAGTCGAGTTGCAGACTACAATCCGGACTACGATACACTTTCTGGGATTAGCTCCCCCTCGCGGGTTGGCGGCCCTCTGTATGTACCATTGTATGACGTGTGAAGCCCTACCCATAAGGGCCATGAGGACTTGACGTCATCCCCACCTTCCTCCGGTTTGTCACCGGCAGTCTCATTAGAGTGCCCTTTCGTAGCAACTAATGACAAGGGTTGCGCTCGTTGCGGGACTTAACCCAACATCTCACGACACGAGCTGACGACAGCCATGCAGCACCTGTGTTCAGGTTCCCTTTCGGGCACTCCTAGATCTCTCCAGGATTCCTGACATGTCAAGGGTAGGTAAGGTTTTTCGCGTTGCATCGAATTAATCCACATCATCCACCGCTTGTGCGGGTCCCCGTCAATTCCTTTGAGTTTTAATCTTGCGACCGTACTCCCCAGGCGGTCTACTTCACGCGTTAGCTGCGTTACTAAGTCAATTAAGACCCAACAACTAGTAGACATCGTTTAGGGCGTGGACTACCAGGGTATCTAATCCTGTTTGCTCCCCACGCTTTCGTGCATGAGCGTCAGTCTTGACCCAGGGGGCTGCCTTCGCCATCGGTGTTCCTCCACATCTCTACGCATTTCACTGCTACACGTGGAATTCTACCCCCCTCTGCCAAACTCTAGCCTTGCAGTCTCCATCGCCATTCCCAGGTTAAGCCCGGGGATTTCACGACAGACTTACAAAACCGCCTGCGCACGCTTTACGCCCAGTAATTCCGATTAACGCTTGCACCCTACGTATTACCGCGGCTGCTGGCACGTAGTTAGCCGGTGCTTATTCTTCAGGTACCGTCATGAGGCACGGATATTAGCCGTACCCTTTTCTTCCCTGACAAAAGAGCTTTACAACCCGAAGGCCTTCTTCACTCACGCGGCATTGCTGGATCAGGGTTGCCCCCATTGTCCAAAATTCCCCACTGCTGCCTCCCGTAGGAGTCTGGACCGTGTCTCAGTTCCAGTGTGGCTGGTCGTCCTCTCAGACCAGCTACTGATCGTCGCCTTGGTGAGCCTTTACCTCACCAACTAGCTAATCAGATATCGGCCGCTCCAGGAGCACAAGGCCTTGCGGTCCCCTGCTTTCATCCTTGGATCGTATGCGGTATTAGCGTAACTTTCGCTACGTTATCCCCCACTCTTGGGCACGTTCCGATATATTACTCACCCGTTCGCCACTCGCCGCCAGGCCGAAGCCCGCGCTGCCGTTCGACTTGCATGTGTAAAGCATGCCGCCAGCGTTCAATCTGAGCCAGGATCAAACTCTTCAGTTTAATCTCTGTTTTTCCGATACTGCTATCGGAGGTCACTTACTCAAATAACTGACGAACTATCGTTAGATAGTCACGTTTATTACTTGTGTAAGCGTTTGATGCTATATATTTTGAGCTGTCTGAACCGAAGTTCAGGGCACACCACATCAAACGCCCACACTTATCGACTGTTGATTGTTAAAGAATTCTGCCCAAGCATTTCAACTTCGGGCTTGCTGCGGATTCGTGAACTTTCGTTCCATCCGGCGACAAATCGTTGTGTTTGTCAGCAGCAGAGAGGCAAGATTATCGAGTGTTTCGTGCGATTCGTCAAGCTTCTTTTTGCCCCGCTTCAACTTGCCTGTTTCACTTTCGTGACAGCTGCGTTGCTGCGAGGGACAGAACTATAGCAACCCATCCGCTGCCGCGCAAGCACTTTTTCGCGCCATCCGGCCATCGCGCACTTTCCCGTTCCAGTCCCGCGATTGCGCAGACTGTCGCACGGCCCTCGCCCGGTGGACAGTTTTGCGTTACGTTATCTACACTTGCTGCCCTATATAGAGAACGGACGCCGTCGATGTTCCCCACGCCGAAACTACAAGAAACCCTGAAGACCCTCCTGGCTTCGCTGCATACGGGCTTCGACCGGACTGCCACCTGGGTCACGCAATTGTCGTGGTGGAAGTTCTTCCTGTTTGCCGCATTGGCGCTGATCGCGGCGTCGATCCTGCAGGATGAGCTGTTTTCGCCGAATATCGATGAAGACGTCGTTATCCGCTCGCACAAGCGCCCCAGCACGGGCAGCGACACCAGTATCGTCATCGACGACAGCGGCATCCATTTCAATCCGCGCGGCGGCAAGCTGCGCAACCCGGCACCGTCAGAGGCGGGTGATGCCGCCGACGCACCTGAAGCTGCCGAAGCTCCGGAAGCGTCCAGCGCCGCCGAAGCAGGCGATGCCGCTCCCGCTGCTCCCGCTGCTCCCGCTGCTCCCGCTGCTCCCGCTGCCCCTGCCGCTCCCGCTGCTCCTGCCGCCGCCGCAGCGCCTGCCGCCCCTGCCCCCCGCTCGTCAAGGGCCGCTCGACCCCGGTCGTCACTGCCCTTCCTGGCGAAGAAGTGCACATCGAACTGCCGCCGCAGATCGGCGAAGAGCTGTCCAATGCGCTGGAAGAAGCGGTCGACAACGCGGCCGAGGAAAAGGTGTCCCGGTATCACGAGCAGGCGTCCACGTGGTTCCAGAGTTTTGTTTTCCTGCTGGTGCTGACGCTGTTCGGCATGAAGGCCCTGATGGGCGGGAAGAAGAAGGCGGAAGCGGAAACCCAGACCGCCAATGCGGCCGCCGAGCGCGCCGCCATGCAGCGCCAGCTGTCGGAAGCAAAGATGCAGATGATGCAGGCCCAGGTCGAGCCGCACTTCCTGTTCAACACGCTGGCCTCCGTGGAACACCTGATCGAGACCGATCCACCGCGGGCATCAGCCATGCAGCGCAGCCTGATCAAGTACTTGCGGGCGGTGCTGCCGCAGATGCGCGACAACACGCTGATCACCAACCTGGGCCGCGAAGCGGACATGGTGCTGGCCTACCTGGCGCTGCTGAAGATGCGGATGGAAGAACGGCTGACGATCGACTTCGACATTCCCGATGGCCTGCGCAGCGCGGCATTTCCGCCGATGATGCTGCAGTCGATGGTGGAGAACGCCATCAAGCACGGCCTGGAAGGCAAGCCCGAAGGCGGAACGCTGAAGGTGCGCGCGGATGTGGCGCACAGCAAGCTGCGCGTGATCGTCGCCGACAATGGCCTCGGCTTCGGCGCCAAGCCCAGCGACGGCACCGGCCTGGGCTTGATGACGATCCGCGAGCGCCTGAAACTGCTGCATGGCGATGCCGGCCAGTTGCGCATCGAACCGAACCAGCCGAGCGGCGTGATCGCCACGATCGAAGTGCCCTATCAGTTGTCCGAGGCGGCGCGCAAATAGCACAAAACCCGGCGGCGGCGCCACGGCCATTGCGCGGTGCCCCGATTCATTGAATAATTGGCACCCATTGCCCCTTATTCCTGCCAGCCATGCCTACCGCGATTTTAGCCGACGATGAACGTTTGATGCGCGACCAGCTGCGCATGCGCCTGGGCCAGGTATGGCCTGAACTGGAGATCGTGGGCGAAGCCAAGAACGGCGACGAGGCGATCGAGCTGGTCGACCAGCTGAAGCCCGACTTCACCTTCCTCGACATCCGCATGCCCGGCAAGACCGGCATGGAAGCCGCGGCCATCATCGGCAACAAGAGCCATGTCGTGTTCGTGACGGCCTACGACGCGTATGCCGTGGAAGCCTTCGAGCGCGGCGCCGTCGATTACGTGCTCAAGCCGCCGGAGCAGGAACGGCTGAAGATCACCGCGGAGCGCCTGAAGGAACGGCTGAACAAGCCGGCCGGCGACGTCAATGCCAGCGTGACCGCCATGCTGTCGCAACTGGCGGAAAAGATCGCCGCGCCGAAGCCGAAGTTCCTGCAATGGATCCAGGCCAGCATCGGCCAGGACCTGCGCATGATTCCCGTCGAGGAAATCCTGTTCTTCCGCTCGGATGAAAAATACACCTGCGTGCAGACCGACAAGTTCGAAGCCCTGATCCGCAAGCCGGTGCGCGACCTGGCCGACGAACTCGATCCTTCGCTGTTCTGGCAGATCCACCGCGCCACGCTGGTCAATGTGAACGCGATCGAAGGGGTGACGCGCGATATCCGGGGCCGGCACCTGGTGATGGTCAAGGGCCGGCCCGAGAAGCTGGAAGTGAGCCGCAGCTTCCTGCACCTGTTCAAGCAGATGTAAGTCCGCCGGCGCAGTTGTGCCACATCAATCCTTCCGAACCCATCTGTATTAGGGTTTTCGAGCGGCTGCCCGCATCAGCCGAAGGGAGCACCGATGTCCATGTCACGACCATTGCTGGTGGCTGCACTGATCCTCGCAGCGCGTTTTGCCTGGCGGCTCGACGCGCGGCCGACCACCCTTGCCGAACAGCGCGAGGCCGACGCCCGCGCCCGCATGGCCGGGCGCCGCGCGACCGACTCCGCGCTGGAGAATATCCGTGAAGAAGAACGCGCCCATATCGCGCGCGAACTGCATGACGACCTGGGCCAGCTGCTGGCCACGCTGCGTGTCGACATGAGCCTGCTGATGCGGCAACCGGTTGCCGACGATGCCACGCGCGACCTGCTGGCCGGCATGGACGGGCGGCTGCTGTCGGCGATCACGTCGCTGCGGCGCATCGCCAGCAACCTGCGCCCGCATGCGCTCGATGAAGGCGGCCTGTACTTCGCGCTGCAATCGCTGCGCCATGAATTCGCGGAGCGCCATGGCATCGTGTGCGAACTCGCCGCACGCGAAGACGAGCTGGTCTTGAACGACCGTTACAGCACGGCGCTCTTCCGCATCGTGCAGGAATCCCTGACCAACATCGCCCGCCACGCGCAGGCCCGCCATGTGCGCATCGCGCTGCGCCGGCACCGGGCCACGCTGTACCTGACGATCGAGGACGATGGCCGCGGCATTGCCCAGGCGGACATGGAAAAACCCACGTCGTTCGGCCTGCTCGGCATGCGCGAACGGGTGTGGGCGATCCGCGGCGATATCGCGATCACCGGCAGCCACCGCGGCACGCGGATCGAGATACACCTGCCGCTGCCGGGTGAGGCCCTCGACATCGGCAAACTGCCCAATGCCCACCGCGCCAACTGAACCGCTGCCGGAATGACCTGCGTACATGAAAAAACGCCCGGCGCGTGCCGGGCGTTTTCATCGGGTACCGCGGTCAGGCATCAGAACGTGTGGCGAATGCCCAGGTTGAAGCCGGTGTCGCCGCTGCCGGTTTCGTTGTTGTTACCCACGGTGTAGCCGGCACCGTTCTTGTTGTCGATCTTTGCGTAGGCAACGTAGGCGCTGGTGCGCTTCGACAGGTCGTGCGAGTAGCCCACGGCCCACTGGCGCGCATCCTGGTTGTTGGCGGTCTTGTCGTTCTTGTTCATCCACGAAGCGATGATCTTGCCGGAGCCGACCGGCACCTGCACACCCACCAGCGCGTCGTCCGCTTCCAGCGAGGCGCGCGGCGCGACGGCGTAGCCGAACGCGTTGGCGACCGGGATCGGCGAGCTGTTCAGGCCCTTGTCGCGCTCGAAGGCGGCGAACACCTTGACGACCTTGAAGTCGTAGTTGACGGCCAGCAGCGTGTTCTTGCCGTCTTCGCGCTCGGCGGCCGGGGTGGTGCCGGAAGCAACGGTGTCGTTGTTACGGTTGTTGTACACCAGGGCCGCGTTCAGGCCGCCCGACGTGTAGTTGAAGCCGATCGAGAAGACGCGGCCGGCTTCGCTGTCGCCAGCCTGCTCGCCCAGCGCATACAGGCCTTCCACCGAGAAGCCGGCCCACTTCGGCGTGGTGTACACGATCGCGTTCGACACGCGGGTGTTGACGCCGCCGGTCGGGAACAGGTTCTTGGCGCTGCCAGCGTAGCCGGCGCCGAACGGGTCGGCAATCTTCGACAGCGCGTTGTACAGCGGGTTGTACTGGCGGCCCAGCGTCAGCGTACCCAGCGTCTTGCTGGACAGGCCCACGAAGGCCTGGCGGTTGAACAGCGCGCCCGAGCTGTCGATGGCGCCGTCGTCGATCTTGTAGCCCGATTCCAGCGTGAAGATCGCGGACAGGCCATTGCCCAGGTCTTCGGTGCCGCGGAAACCGATCCGCGACTGGCTGCCGATGCCGCTCGTCACCTTGGTGACGTCACCGGCCGCGCCGCCGGTCTCACGGACGATACCCGCATCCACGATACCGTAGATGGTGACGTTCGACTGGGCGGAAGCGGTGGCTGCGAAGCTGCCGGCGATGAGTACGGCCAGGGTAAGTTTTTTCACTTTGATGTTCTCTTGTTGAAGTTGGTCGGACTGTGAGACCGCTCTGGGTCTGACGCGGCGTATCATGCCTTCCAAATACTTCAACAATATGACATCAATAACTTGTTACCAAAACACAACAGGTATTGCGTTTACTTCAGCCGCGCTGTCAGCAGCCAATAATATTGCCACCGTTCGATGCGGATTTCCTTCGTAGATGCCGCCAGTTTCTTGCGCAGGTAGCTGTCGGTCGGGAAATTCTTGACGATTTCAAGGCGCTCGCCGGATGGCAGCGTACGGAACTGGTAGGTGTTGCCTTCCTGGTCCGTCCGGGCGATGACGGTGCTGCTGCCATCCACGTACACGTTATCCAGCAATACCAGCAGCACATCCTTGCCCAGCTTCGCGCGCAATTGCGCCACGAAACGTTCCTGCTCTTCGCGCTTCACATGCGACCACCAGAAACCGGCAAACACCGCCGTGTATTCGCCCGGTGCCGGCGGCAGGTCGAATGCATCGGCCTGCGCAAAGGTGACGTTGCCTTCCGGCTGGCGCGTGCGTGCCAGCGCCAGCGCTTCCTCATTGACGTCGATGGCATGCACCGAGGCGGCGCTCGCCCCGATCAGCCGAGTCCAGTAACCGGTGCCGCAGGCGATTTCCAGCACCTTGTGGCCGCGCAGCAGCTCGGGCAGTCTCTGGCGCAGCAAGGCCAGGTCGGCCTGCCGTTCCGTTTTGTCGTAGGTATCTTCGATGGCGGCCGCGTTCAGCGCGTAATACCGCTGCAATGTTTCATGATTCATAATTCGTAGTTTTCGTGCTCACCGCGCATGGCCTGCTCCACCAGCTTGCGGTTCAGCGTGGGAGCGAGCAGCTCGATGAACGTATAAATATAGGAGCGCAGATAAGCGCCCTGCTTCACCGCCACGCGCGAGACATTCATGCCGAACAGGTGGCCGACTGAAATCGCCCGCAGGTTGCGGTCCCGCTCGGCGTCGAACGCCATGCCCGCGATGATGCCAATGCCCATGCCCAGTTCCACATAGGTCTTGATCACGTCCGCATCGATCGCTTCCAGCAGCACATCCGGCTTCAGGCCGCGCAGCGAGAAAGCATGGTCGATCTTGCTGCGGCCGGCGAACGCGCTGTCATACGTGATGACCGGGTAGGCGGCGATATCTTCCAGGGTGACGGACTTACCTTTCAGCAACGGATGCTCGGGCGGGACCACCACCACGTGTTCCCACTGGTAGCACGGCAGCGTGATCAGGTTGTCGACACCGGCGATGGACTCGGTGGCGATGGCCAGGTCGGCCTGGTCGCGCTGTACCATCTCGGCGATCTGCCGTGGATTACCTTGCAAAAGGGACAACCTTACCTTGGGAAACTTCAGCATGAAGGCCTGCACCACCTTCGGCAGCGTGTAGCGGGCCTGCGTATGCGTGGTGGCGATCGTGAAACTGCCACTGTCCTGCGCCGCGTATTCCTTGCCGATCCGCTTCAGGCTGTCGATCTCCTGCATGATCAGCTCGACCGACTCCAGGACCAGCCGGCCCGGCTCGGTCAAGCCGCGGATGCGCTTGCCATGGCGGGTGAAGATATCCACACCCAGCTCTTCTTCCAGCTCGATGATGGCCTTGGACACGCCCGGCTGCGACGTGAACAGCGCCTTGGCGGCATCGGTCAGGTTGTAATTCTGGCGGACGGCTTCCCGTACGAAACGAAGTTGATGAAGATTCATGTAGTTCCTGGCGGTAAGTCCGCTATTTTACGCTGAAGCTTATACCGCCCACGCATATAAGCAAATAAAGACTAAGTCGTTTGGAATAAAGCGTGAGTTTATTACGATAACGCCTATCTTGGGGACAACCTGCCGGGAGAGCCCGTCGGCAAGCCGCCGGTCAGCTCCATGCTTTGCGATTATAGGAACGCTATGTACCAATACGATCAATACGACCATCTCATCGTGCGGGAGCGCATCGCGCAGTACCGCGACCAGGTGCAGCGCCGCCTGTCCGGTGAGTTGACCGAAGAAGAATTCCTGCCGCTGCGCCTGCAGAACGGCCTGTACATGCAGCGTCATGCCTACATGCTGCGGATCGCCGTGCCCTATGGCTTGCTGTCCTCGAAGCAGATGCGCATGTTCGCCCATATCGCCCGCAAGTACGACCGCGGCTATGGCCACTTCACCACGCGCCAGAACATCCAGTTCAACTGGATCGAGCTGGAACACACGCCGGACATCCTGGCCGACCTGGCCTCTGTCGAGATGCACGCGATCCAGACTTCCGGCAACTGCATCCGCAACGTGACGTCGGACGAATTCGCCGGCGTGGCCGCCGACGAGATCATCGATCCGCGCCCGTATGCCGAAGTGCTGCGCCAGTGGTCCACCTTCCACCCCGAGTTCATCGCCCTGCCGCGCAAGTTCAAGGTGGCGATCAACGGCGCCCTGGAAGACCGCGCCGCGATCGCCATCCACGACATCGGCCTGACGGTCGTGAAGAACGAAGCCGGCGAGATCGGCTTCAAGGTCATGGTCGGCGGCGGCATGGGCCGCACCCCGATCATCGGCACCACGATCCGTGAATTCCTGCCGCGCGAACACCTGCTGACGTACACGGAAGCGATCATGCGCGTGTACAACCAGTACGGCCGCCGCGACAACAAGTACAAGGCGCGCATCAAGATCCTGCTGAAGGCCATCGGCGCCGAGGAATTCGCCCGCCAGGTCGAAGAGGAATGGGCCGACCTGAAAGGCACTGAGGAAACGCTGACGCTGGAAGAAATGGAGCGCGTGATCGCCTACTTCCAGCCGCACCCGTACGAATCGCTCGAAGCGATCGACCCGCGTGCCGGCCACGAGGACAACAAGGCCTTCGCTAACTGGCTGGGCCGCAACGTCAAGCCGCACAAGCAGGCTGGCTACGCCGCCGTGATCCTGTCGCTGAAGAAAACCGGCGTGCCGCCGGGCGACGCCACCGCGGAACAGATGGACTTCATGGCCGACCTGGCGGACCGCTACAGCTTCGGCGAACTGCGCGTGACGCACGAGCAGAACATCGTGCTGGCGGACGTGAAGCAGTCGCAGCTGTTCGACCTGTGGAAAGAGATCAAGGCGCATGGCCTGGCCACGCCGAACATCGGCCTGCTGACCGACATCATCTGCTGCCCGGGCGGCGACTTCTGCTCGCTGGCCAACGCGAAATCGATCCCGATCTCGGCCGCCATCGCGGAACGCTTCGACCACCTCGACTTCCTGCACGACATCGGCGATATCGAACTGAACATCAGCGGCTGCATCAACGCCTGCGGCCACCACCACGTCGGCAATATCGGCGTGCTGGGCGTCGACAAGGATGGCAGCGAATGGTATCAGGTGTCGATCGGCGGCGCGCAGGGTAACGCCACCGCGATCGGCAAGATCATCGGCCCGTCGTTCTCGGCGCACCAGATGCCGGAAGTGATCGACCGCCTGCTGCAGGTGTACCTGCGCGAACGCACGCCGGACGAGAAATTCGTCGACACGGTGCAGCGCATCGGGATCGCCCCGTTCAAGGAACATGTGTACGCCACGCCAATCAACGAACCGGGTCGCCTGGTGGGAGAGGACGAATATGCCTAACGAATTTGCCAACCGCGTCATCAAAGGTCAACAGATCGTCGCCGACGACTGGACCGTATTGCGCCTCGAAGAAGGCCAGGAACCGGCCACGGTGGAAGTCGCCGCCGGCAAGGTCATCGTGCCGCTGAAAGTGTGGCAGGCGCAGAAGGAAGCGCTGGCCGCCCGCCCTGAAATCGGCGTGTGGCTGCAGTCCGACGAGCGCCCCGAAGAGCTGAAGGGCGAACTGGACAAGTTCTCGGTCGTGGCCGTGAACTTCCCGAAGTTCACCGACGGCCGCGGCTACTCGATCGCCTACAACCTGCGCATGCGCCTCGGCTATACCGGTGAGCTGCGCGCCATCGGCGACGTGCTGCGCGACCAGCTGTTCCAGATGAAGCGCACCGGCTTCGACGCGTATGCGCCGCGCCCGGACCGCAGCATCGAGGATGCGCTGAAAGGCCTGACCGTGTTCTCCGAAACCTACCAGGCGTCGGTCGACGACAAGCTGCCACTGTTCCGCCGCCATGCCCGCACGGCCGGCGCGCGCGAGCACAACGACATCGGCTCCGGCATCTGAACGGCTGGGGAACACACATGAGCAAGCTCGATTCTCTCGTTGCATCCACCAGGCAGACCCTGGAACTGATCGCACGCGAGTACACGCCAGCCGTGTTCGCCTCCAGCCTGGCGGCCGAAGACATGGTGCTGACGGACCTGATCCTGAAGGCGCAGCTGCCGATCGGCATCTTCTCGCTGGAAACCGGCCGCCTGCACAAGGAAACGCTGGCCATGCTGGATCGCGTGAGGGAGCACTACGGCTACGAGATCGCCCTGTACCGCCCGCAGCAGGATGCGGTGGACCAGTACGTGGCGCAGAATGGCCTGAACGCTTTCTACGACAGCGTGGACATGCGCAAGGAATGCTGCCGCATCCGCAAGGTGGAGCCGCTGGGCCGCGCGCTGGCCGGCAACAAGGCCTGGATCACGGGCCAGCGCCGCGCGCAGTCGAACACCCGCACCACGCTGCAGGTACACGAGGACGATCCCGGGCACCTGATGGACAAGTTCAACCCGCTGGCCGACTGGTCCGAGGAAGACGTGTGGGACTACCTGCGCGCCAACAATGTGCCGACCAACGCGCTGCACGACCAGGGCTTCCCGTCGATCGGCTGCGAACCGTGCACCCGCGCGGTCCAGCCGGGCGAGGATGTGCGCGCCGGCCGCTGGTGGTGGGAAAACCCCGAATCGAAGGAATGCGGGCTGCACGTCGTCGACGGCAAGCTCATTCGAATCAAATCCGTGGCGGCTTAATTCACTATTTTTGCTCGCCATAACAAGAGAATCTACATGAACGCACTGGCAGAAAATCAGATTACCGGGCTGGAGGACGTGAACGCGCGCCACCTGGACGCCCTCGAATCGGAAGCGATCCACATCCTGCGCGAAGTCGCGGCGGAATGCTCCAATCCCGCGCTGCTGTTCTCGGGCGGCAAAGACTCGGTTGTCCTGCTGCGCCTGGCCGAAAAGGCCTTCCGCCCCGGTAAATTCCCGTTCCCGCTGGTACACGTCGATACCGGCCACAACTTCCCGGAAGTGATCGAGTTCCGCGACCGCCGCGTGGCCGAACTGGGCGAGCGCCTGATCGTGGGCTCCGTCGAGGAATCGATCCGCAAGGGCACGGTGCGTCTGCGCAATCCGCAAACGGATTCGCGCAATGCCGCGCAAGCCGTGACGCTGCTGGAAACGATCGCCGAACACGGCTTCGACGCCTGCATCGGCGGTGCCCGCCGCGACGAGGAAAAGGCCCGCGCGAAAGAGCGGATCTTCTCGTTCCGCGACGAATTCGGCCAATGGGATCCGAAGGCGCAGCGCCCGGAACTGTGGGACCTGTATAACACCCGCGTCCACCCGGGCGAGAACATGCGCGTGTTCCCGATCTCGAACTGGACGGAGCTGGACGTGTGGCAGTACATCGCCCGCGAGAAGCTGGCGCTGCCGTCGATCTATTTCGCGCACGAGCGCCAGGTCATTCCGCGCAACGGCCTGCTGGTGCCGCTGACCGACCTCACGCCGCCGCGCGAAGGCGAAACCGTCGAGACGCAGGTGGTGCGCTTCCGTACCGTGGGCGACATCTCGTGCACCTGCCCGGTATCGTCCGATGCCGCCGATGTCGATGCGATCATCGCCGAGACGGCCGTGACGCAAGTGACTGAACGGGGCGCCACGCGGATGGACGACCAGACCTCCGAAGCCTCGATGGAAAAACGCAAGAAAGCCGGATACTTCTGATGAACGCCATGAACGAAAACCTGTCCCAATCATCTTTGCTGCGCTTCATTACCGCCGGCTCCGTCGACGATGGCAAGAGCACGCTGATCGGCCGCCTGCTGTTCGACAGCAAGGGCATCTTCGCCGACCAGCTGGCCGCCGTGTCCCGCGCCAAGCACAAGCGCACCGTGGGCGACACCATCGACCTGTCGCTGCTGACCGATGGCCTGGAAGCGGAACGCGAGCAAGGCATCACGATCGACGTGGCCTACCGCTACTTCGCCACACCCAAGCGCAAGTTCATCATCGCCGACACGCCCGGCCACGAGCAGTACACCCGCAACATGGTCACCGGCGCCTCGACGGCCGACGCGGTGATCATCCTGATCGACGTGTCGAAGGTGAAACTGCGCGAGGATGGCGGCGTTGACTTGCTGATCCAGACCAAGCGCCACTCGACCATCGCCCACCTGCTGCAGATCGAGCACGTGGTGGTGGCCGTCAACAAGATGGACCTGGTGAACTACGACCAGGACGTCTACGACCGCATCGTCAAGGCCTACGGCGAATTCGCGCAGACGCTGGGCCTGAAGGACATCACGCCGATCCCGCTGTCCGCCCTGACCGGCGACAACGTGGTCGAGAAGAGCGCCAACATGGCGTGGTACCAGGGCCCGACCCTGATCGAGCTGCTCGAATCGCTGTCCGTGTACGACGAGTCGCACGCTTCGCCGTTCCGCTTCCCGGTGCAGCTGGTGGCGCGCCACAACGGCCACGAAGCCAACGACTTCCGCGGCTACATGGGCCGCATCGAAGCCGGTAAAGTATCCGTGGGCGACAAGCTGGTGGTGCAGCCTTCCGGCCACAGCGCCACCGTGAAGGAAATCGTCACGTTCGACGGCGCGCTGCAGTCGGCGACGGCCGGCCAGTCGGTGACGATCGTGCTGAACGAATACGTGGACGTGTCGCGCGGCGACGTGCTGGCCTCCGCCGAACAGCCGGCCACGCTGCTCAAGCAGGTGAGCGCCGATGTATGCTGGCTGTCCGAGGAACCGCTGGACCTGCGCCGCAAGTACTGGCTGAAGCACGGCACCAAGCAGACCGCCGCGAAGATCACGAAGATCGACTCGATCCTTGACATCAACACGCAGCAGCGTCACGATGCCGAGGCGCTGAAGCTGAACGACGTGGCCCGTATCGGCCTGACCGTGCAGCAGCCGCTGGCCGCCGATGCCTATGCCGACATCCGCGCCACCGGCGCCTTCATCCTGATCGATGAAGTCACGCACCAGACCGTGGCAGCCGGCATGATCCGGCTCTGAGTCGGCCTTGAGTCGGCTGCGAGTCGACTCGCAGTCGCGCCACGGCGAATAACGTCATCATCAACGCCAGCAGGGAGCCCGGTTTGCCAGCAGTCGGAAAAGTTTATCTCGTGGGCGCCGGTCCCGGCGCCGCTGACCTGATCACGGTACGCGGCGCCCGCCTGCTGGCCGATGCGGACGTCGTGCTCTACGACGCGCTGGTCACGCCTGAAATGCTGGCGCTGTGCCCGCAAGCCGACCTGGTGTCGGTCGGCAAGCGCGCCGGCCAGCGCTCGGCGGCGCAGGAATCCATCAACCAGCAGCTCATCGACTGCGCGCGCAAGTATGCGCGCGTGGTGCGCCTGAAAGGCGGCGACCCGATGCTGTTCGGCCGCGCCGACGAGGAGTTGACGGCGCTGGAAGCGGAAGGCATCGAGGTCGAGGTGGTGCCCGGCATTACCACGGCCGTTGCGGCGGCGGCGGCGGCCAAGCAGCCGCTGACGAAACGGGGCGTGGCCCGCAGCGTGGCCTTCTTCACGTCGAGCACCGCGCCGGACGAGGACGACCTGTCCGGCATCCCGTCGACCGATACGCTGGTGCAGTACATGGGTGGCCGCGAAGCCATCGCCACCGCCCAGCGCCTGCTGCAGCAGGGCCGCCGGCCCGATACGCCGGTACTGGTACTGGAAAACGTCAGCCGGCACGACCAGCGCATCGAGCGCATCACACTGGACAAGCTGGCCCACGGCCTCGGTTCGCCGCACGGACCCGTGCTGGTGATGGTGGGCGACGCGATGGAAGCCCGGCCGCTGCAGCCACGCTGATACCGCTATCGCGCTGTACCGCTATCGCTCTGATCCTTGTACCGCTCTGATCCTTGTACCGCTCTGATCCTTGTACCGCTCTGATCCTTGTATCGCTCTGATCCTGTATTGCTCTGAGCCTGTATCGCTCTGGCCCTGTGTCGCGCCGATGCTCCCCGCCCTTCTCCTCCATCGCGCCGTGCCGCTGGTTACGGCTGGGTAGCGGGCGCCCCTTCCGTGGGGTTCTCCCTATAATGGGGAAAAATCCCACGATATGAAAGTCGACCCACAACAACCCAACAAAGGCGTCCCCGACGACGCCGACCTGCCCGAAGACGGCGACTTCTCCGACATGCTCAGCGAGATGCGCATCGTCCTGCCCGGCGCGCAGACACTGGCGGCCTTCCTGATCATCCTGCCCTTCAATGGCGGGTTCCGGCACATCGTGCAATCGGAAAAATACGTGTTCCTGGCCACGCTGTTCTTTGCCCTTTCCAGCCTGATCCTGCTGTCGGGGCCCGCGGTGCAGCATCGCGTGATGCGCCCGCTGATGGACCGCGAGCGCTTCAAGCGCGTCGCGACGCGGCAGATCGTGGCTGGTTCGGTGGCACTGGGCATCGCCCTCGTGCTGGGTACCAATCTCGTCGTTTCCGAAGTCTTCGGCAACCAGGTCGGCCTGATCGTCGCCGTCGCGATCGGCGCGATCGTCGCTTCCGTATGGTGGCTGCTGCCGCTCTGGCTCAAGCGCAACAAGCGGATCTAGTACCGCCGCCGCTGCTAAAATACCGCCTTTTGCACAGACTGGGAGGCAGCATGGGACAAGCACACGACGTACTGGAACGGGCGCGCGCCGCGCGGCTGGAAGGCCGGTACGAGGATGCGCTGCGCGACCACCTGTGGTTCCACGAAAACGCGCTGGCGGTGGAGCCGGGCCTGGCGGGCGTGCGCCTGTCGTTCGCGCTGCGCGACTGGATCTACCTCGCCGAGCAATTCCCGCTGGCGCGCCGCGCCCTGCAGGGCCTGCGCGACCGCGATACGGAACGCATGCTCAACGGCGGCGAAGGCACTGGTCCGGGACTGCGCGAACTGTTCCGCGACATCGTCGCCATCAACAGCGCCCTGGGCGAGGATCGGGCGACCCACGACCTGTTCGTGCGGATGGATATCCAGATGCCGCTGCTTGCCCGGCAATGCGCCGACTTCGCGCTGCCCGCCCTGGTGGCGGCCGAGGACTTCACGCTGGCGCGCCGCTACCTGGGCGATCCGGCCGAGCGCGTGCGGGGGCTGGCGGCCAGCCTGAACGCCTACACGGAGGAGCTGGTGAAGACGGCCGGCACGTCGTCCGCCCCTGCCCTGCTGTCGTTCGTGCTGAACTACACCAAGGAAGTGCGCCTGGTGGTGGAAGTGCTGCGGCGCCAGGACGACGAAGCGCTGGCCGAGCAGGTATCGCGCGCCGCCCTGGACGAGCTGAAATCGGATGCGCTGCGCGATGCCGTCGAGCGCGAATTCGACAGCCCGGGCGCGACGATCCAGGCGATGGTGGCGCATGCGCGCGCCAACGTGACGGAACACTGATGGAGCCGGTGCGGCAGGCGATCATGGCCCGCCAGGCCGGCGACTACGACGGGGCGTTGCGCGTGCTGACCGGCATCACCGATGACCTGCGCCGCGACGATCCGGCGCTGCCGCCCTTGCCATTCATCGTGCTGTTCGAGTGGGGCCAGCTGATCGAAGTCCATTCGCCTGCGCGCGATGCCCTGGCGGCCTTGCGGGACGAGCACGTGCGGCGGCTGCTGGATGGCGATACCGACAGCGCGGAGGAAGCATTCGGCGGAAGAACGCATTCGCGATTCTGGGATATTGCCTGGTTCAACGACACGCTCGGCGACTCCCGGTCGACATACGAAGTCTTCCTGCACCTGCTGCGCACGACGCCCGAGGTGGCGGCACGTTATTCGTCCCGCGCCCTGCCCGCGATCGTCGAGCAGGGCGACTATGCGCTGGGTGAACGTTACCTGCCGGAGCCGCTGTCGCAGCTGGGCGAACTGAATGCGACCGCCCGCTGGGCGCCGTTGCTGCCGGCCGATTTCAGGCCGCCCCATCTTTCAGCACTGCTGTCGGGTTACGTCCAGGCATTGCGGTTGCGTGGCGCGATCCTCCACGGACTGGGCCGCCATGCCGAAGCTGGCGCATTGCGCATGGCCGGGCTGGCAGGCATCGAATCGGAGGAACTGCGCGCGCTGGCGGAAAAAGAGCTGGTCGCCCCCGGCGCGATCAGCCAACTGGTGGCCACGCACCAGGCATCGCTGCCGCCGTCGCCGGCATAAAGGTCACGCGCCTGGCGCGATGGCGCGAGCCTGCCATCCATCGCGACCGCGCCGGGCCAGCAGCAGGCATTCGCCGCCGCCGTCGGCCACGATCACGAGCTCGCCGTTCTCATCCCACAGCGCGCTGCGCCCGGCGATCTGCCAGCCACCGGTCGGGCCGCCATGGTTCGCCATCGCCACCGGCATCCGGTGTTCGCGCGCATGGCCGCGCAGCAGCGCCGCATCGTGCGCGTAACCATTTTCCGAGATCAGCACGCTGGCCGCGTACAGAGCGGCACCGCCCCGCGCGGCAGCGGCCGCATGTTCCGGATGCGCGATCTCGGCACACACCGCCAGCGCGACACGCGCGCCATCCAGTTGCAGGCCAGCGCCCCCACTACCCACCGCGAAGGCGGTTTCCTCGCCCGGATGCAGGTACTGCTTCGTGTAGACCTGTACCGTGCCATCGGGCAGGAACGACAGCGCGGCGATGCGTGGCAGGCCGGCCGTTCTCAAGGGAGCACCCGTGACGAGCACGACGCCAAGCCGCATGGCGGCTTCCCGCAGTGGCGCCAGGTGCATATCGTCGGCGGTCAGTGCCAGCCCGGCGGCCAGCGCCGGCTCGTAGCCCGTCAATGCCAGTTCGGGGAACAAGACCAGCCGCGCGCCTTCGCCGGCCGCGACTTCCGTCTGTACCACGTGGCGCGCGACGTTGGCGGCGATATCGCCCTTGACGACGACCGGCTGGGCAATCGCGAACGGCGCGATCTCAGCGAGGCTCAAGCAGCGATCCCACGCAGTAATCGGCGATCGCCTGCAGTACGGCCGCGTTTTCCCCGGCCGCTTCGGCGACGCGGATGGCCAGTTGCGGATGATCGGCGCGCAGCTGGTCGATCATTTCAGGCAGGTCGCGCAGCACGTGGCCGCCCTGCCCCAGGAACACCGGTACCACGGTGAGGTCCGTGACGCCTTGCGCCAGCAGTTCGGCGGCCCGCTCGGGCAGGCGCGGCGACATCAGTTCCAGGAAGGCCAGCGAGACATCGACGCCGGGCTCGCGCGCGGCCACCAGGTCGCGCAGGCGCTCGAATGGCGCGGCCCAGCTGGCGGCGCGGGCGCCATGGGCAAACAGGATCAATGCTTGTTTCAATGTCGTTCCACCCAGTAGAGTGCCCCCATGGCGAGGGCAAGGAAAATCACGCTCGGCATCACCGCCACCAGATAGGCGGGGAGCGAGGACAATGCGCCCACGTGCGCGAACAGCGTGTTCACCAGCAGGAAGCTCACGCCGATCATGATGCCGATGAAAATCTTGAGGCTCACACCCCCGCTGCGCGTGTGCAGGTAGGCGAACGGCAGCGCCAGCGCCATCAGCACGAACACGGCCAGGGGGTCGAATAGCTTTTTCCAGAAGGCGATCTTGAAGCGCTCGGTGCCCTGCCGGTTTTCCTGCAGGTGGCGGGTGTACACGGCCAGTTCGTTGGCCGACATGCGCTCCGGGTCGGACGAGGCGACCGACAGGATCTTCGGCGTGATTTCCGACACCAGATCCTTGGTGGCGTGCTGCCGGGTCTCGATCGCGCTGGTCTCCTGGGCGAAATTGTTTTGCGGCGTGGCCTCGCCCGTCAGCAGCGCCGGGTTGGTGAAGTGGTTTTCCGTCACCTCCTGCAGGCGCCAGACGTTGTTGCCCTGGTAGGTGCCGCTCTTGGCGACCGTGAGCGTGCGCAGCCGGTAGCTGTTGTCGAATTCGTAGAGCTTCACGTCCACCAGCGTGCCGTCCGGGCGCACCTGGCGCACGTTGAAGAAGCGCGAGCCCTGCACGGTGCCGGACAGCCCCCCGCTCTTGACGATGTCCTTGGTCCACAGGCCGGAACGGAAATCGGAAGAGACCGTGGCGCCGCGTCCGGTCAGGTGCAGGCGCTCGGCCATCAGCGCCGTGCGCGGCGCGATCAGCTCGCCGAAGATAAAGGTGACGACGACGAAGGCGATGCCGGTCTTGAACAGCATCCAGCCCGCCATGCGCGTCGACATCCCGGCGGCGCGCATGATGGTGAACTCGGACGACGACGCGAACTGCGCCATCGTGTAGATGGTGCCGATCAGCGCGGCGACGGGCATCACCTCGTAGACGTGCTGCGGCACCATCACCAGCACATACAGCAGCGCATCCTGGAAGCGGTAGCCGTTGCGGCCCACGGAGGACAGCTCGTTGGTGAGGTCCATGAAAGCCGTCAGGCCCAGGAATGCCAGCAATACCAGGCCCACGGCCTTGGTGATGGAAACTGTGAAGTAGCGCTGCAGGACCGTCATGCCGCCCCCTGCCCGCGCTTGCGCGACGCGAACAGTGCGCGCGGATGCCAGCGGCTGTTCACGTTCAGGCGCCACAGGAACAGGGCCAGCACCGTCAGCAGCGCCACCAGGTGCAGCGGCCACCAGCCCAGCGTGAAGCTGAAACGGCCCTGCTCGACACCCTTCCTGAACAGTTCGTTCATGTTGTAGTACGTGAAGAAGATGAGGATCGCGATGATCAGGTTGGTGGAACTGCCGGCGCGGGGATTGACGAAGCCGAGCGGAATCGCCAGCAACAGCAGCACGAAGCAGGTGATCGGCGCGGAAATGCGCCACAGCAGTTCGGAGCGCGCCTGGTTGGTGGGAATCTTGACCAGGGTCGCCGTCGGGATCGCCTTCACGTCCTGGATCGGATCGAGCCGGGTGGCCTGCTGCGCCACCTGCAACCTGTAGGTGTCGAATTCCATCGTCTGGAAATCGGCCTGGCCCGGCTGGCCCTGGTAGCGGCGGCCGTTCTTCATCACCAGGTAGCGCTGGCCGTTATCGGCCGTTTCGACCACGGCGTCCTTTGCCACGATGACGGTAGTGCCGCGCGCATCGACCTGGTTGACGAACACGTTCTGCACCGAAGCTGTCTGGCCCGACGCGCCTTCGGCGAAGAAGATCGCGTTCCTGGAACCCGATTCCTTGAACTGGCCGGGCGACACCTTCTGCAGGTCCTCGCGCTTGGCGAAGCGCTCGACGTACTCGGCATACTGCAGCTTGGCCCATGGCCCGGCGTAGAACGACAGCACCGCGGTGACCACGATGATGGGAAAGCCGAACGTGAGCACGGGCCGGATCCACGCTGTCAGGCTCTGGCCGGAAGCGAACCAGACCACCATTTCGGATTCCCGGTAGGTGCGGGTGACCACCAGCAGCACGGCGATGAAGCTGGTCAGCGCGAGGATCAGGGGCAGGTAATTCAGCGACGTGAAGGCGATCAGCGCGATGACATCGCCCGATGCGACCTTGCCGCCGGCGGCCTGGCCAAGGATCCTGATCAGGGTCCACGTGAGGATGATGGTGAACAGCACCGTGAAGGTAGCCCCGGCGGAGCCGAGCAGCTCACGCCGGAGGGCGCGTTGAAAAATCATTCGAAGCTTATAATTCGATAAGTGAGTCATGCGGGCGGCGCATGAAGCCGGCGTTCTTGCCGGCCGATTCGGCCGATTCGCGTAACTGGGTTAAGCTACCGCGCTTTGGTGTTTGTCCACGAGACGAATAGCCGAATGGCGAATAGCCGAATAGACGGACTGACGAACAGACGGACAGACGAACAAACGCGCACCAACGGAGAACAAAAATGGACTTTAGCATAAAAGCATTCGACACCAAGAACACCATCGCGTCGGCCAAGACCGGCTGTGTCGCAGTGGGCGTATTCGAAAACAGGAAGCTGTCGCAGGCTGCCCAGGCGCTCGATGGCGCCGGCCAGATCACGGCGGCGCTGAAGTCCGGCGACATCACCGGCAAGCCCGGCACCACCCTGCTGCTGCGCGGCGTGGATGGCGTGGCGGCCGAGCGCGTGCTGCTGGTGGGACTGGGCAATGCCGACGGCGTGACCGAGAAAGCCTTCACGGGCGGCGTGCAGGCCACCCTGAAGGCGTTTGCCACGCTGGGCGCGCCGGACGCCATTCTCGCACTGCCGCTGGCCGAACTGAAGGACCGCGACGTGAACTGGGCGATCCGCACCGTGGTGGTGGCCGCGCGCGACAGCATCTACCGCACCGACGCGCAGAAATCCAAGAAGGATCCGGCGCCGGCGGGCGTGAAGAAGCTGGCGCTGGCCGTGCCGAACAGCGCCGCCACCAAGCTGGCGCTGGCGCAGGCGATCGCCGTAGCCAACGGCATGCAGCTCACCAAGGACCTGGCCAACCTGTCGGCCAACGTGTGCACGCCGACCTACCTCGCCGAGACCGCCAAGAGCCTGGGCAAGGAATACAAGTTCAACGTCGAAGTACTGGAGCGCAAGCAGCTCGAGGCGCTGAAGATGGGCAGCTTCCTGTCGGTGACCAACGGCAGCGAGCAGCCGCCGAAGTTCATCGTCATGAAGCACATGGGCGGCAAGCCGAAGGATGCGCCGGTGGTGCTGGTCGGCAAGGGCATCACGTTCGATACGGGCGGCATTTCGATCAAGCCGGGCCCTGGCATGGATGAGATGAAATACGACATGGGCGGCGCCGCGTCCGTACTGGGCACCTTCCGCGCGATCGGCGAAATGGGCCTGAAGCTGAACGTGATCGGCATCGTGCCGGCCTGCGAGAACATGCCGTCGGGCCGCGCCACCAAGCCGGGCGACATCGTCACGTCGATGAACGGCCTGACCATCGAGGTACTGAACACGGACGCCGAAGGCCGCCTGATCCTGTGCGACGCGCTGACCTACGCCGAGCGCTTCAACCCGGCCGCCGTGATCGACGTGGCCACGCTGACCGGTGCCTGCATCGTGGCGCTGGGCCATCACCACAGCGGCCTGTTCACGCGCGACGACGACCAGCACAATGCGCTGGCCGAGGAAATCGCCGCCGCCGGCCGCGCCACCGGCGATACCGTGTGGCGCCTGCCGATCGGCGAACAGTACAACGACCAGCTGAAATCGAACTTCGCCGACCTGGCCAATATCGGCACGCCGGGCGGCGCGTCGTGCACGGCCGCCGCGTTCCTGGAAAACTTCACCCGCAAGTATCCATGGGCCCACGTGGACATCGCCGGCACCGCCTGGAAATCGGGCGCCGCCAAGGGTGCCACCGGCCGGCCGGTGCCGCTGCTGACGAATTTCCTGATCAACAGGGTATGACCGCAGGGCGTAATAGCAGGGCATAGAAACGGGGCATAACGGCAGGGCGCGAGACGCTACCCACGGGGCGCAGCGCACTGCACATGAACGCCGCCCGGCGCAAGCCGGGCGGCGTTGTCATTTCATTTGCCGGACCAGCTGCCATGCCATTGCCGCGAGCACGCATAAACCCAGCGCCAGCGTGCCCCACAGGATACCCTTGCGGGAGGCAGCCGACGCCGATGCCTGCGCGGCAACGCCCGGCGCCGGTGCCGCCGGCCGGGCCATGAACCGCTCGGCTGCGGCGGTGGCACGTTCCAGGTTGCCCAGCTCCGTTTCGGACAGGCCCGGCGCTACTTGCCCGATGGCCCATGCGGCCGGCTTGGCGTCGCGGCGGCCGTAGGCCAGCGTGTAGGGCGCACGGCCATTCGCCAGGAATACCAGCGTCGCCGGCGACCAGCCCAGTCGCAATGCCGGCTGGCTGCCGCTTGTCGCGAGCGGCCGCAGCACCCAATGGTCGCTGTGCAGCGGCGTGATCGGCACATCGCCGGAGAGGCGCTCGCGGCCGCCCTGTCCGAAACGGTAGAACGTGGCGCTCACCAATGGTTCGAACTGCCACGTGGTACGCCTCGCCTCGCGCAGCGATGGCAGTTCCCGGTAGCGCCCCAGCTCGGCTGGAAGGCTGACGTTGCGCTCGGAAAACTGCAGGCCGACCCGCTGCACGGGAATCGCGATGGCGGAGGGGTACATCAGGTCGGTACCGGCCTTGCCGGGCACCGGCTGTACCAGCAAGGTGTCCAGCGGAGCCGGTATCTCCTTGTAGCGCACCGCTTCGGCGCGGATCCCGGCAAATTGCAAGGGCTTGCCGGCCAGCCAGTGGATGCGCGCATAGCGGAACTGCCGCGGCTCGAAGGCGATGCGGTCGCTGGCCAGCGCCTGGCCATCACCACTCACCATCCAGCTCACGCTGCTGTCGGCGATGCCATGCCATTGCTGCAGGTCGTCGCTGGTCTCGATGCCCAGGCGCGCTTCATACCGCCCGGTTCCCGCGGGCAGCGTGAACTGCAGCGCATCGAATGCGCCACCGCCGCTCTCCGCCCCCATGTCGAGAACGAGCGCCGACAGGGCCGGCGCGGTCGCCTGCGTGCCGACGGTACGTGCTTCCACGGAGATCACCGTACCGTCGCCGGCCCGGCGGATCTCGACGCCGGCATCGATGCCATGCTGGTCAGGCTGGGCGAACACCGGGAATATGCGTACCGCGACACCTTGCCGGCTGGCCTGCGCCGCACCGGCTGGCGCACGCAAGGCGAATGGCAGGCGTGTGCCGTCCGCATCGAACACGCGCAGGTCGTGCAGCTCGGCCGAGAGCGCGTGCAGGTAGACGCCGCGGGGCAGACGGTATTGCACGACCGCCTCGCGCCCGCTGACTGTCAACTGCTGCTGGTACGCATAGTGCGCCGGGGTGTCAGCCGCGGCGGCGGGCAGGCTGGCCAACGCCAGGGCCAGCGCCGCCACGGCGGTGGCCAGGTGAGCGAATGCCTGCATCATGCCGGGTCCCCTTTGCGTTTCTCCAGCTCTTGTCGGGGCGACGCCGGGTAAGGCGCCAGGTAGCCGATCGCCAGCATGAGCAGCCCGACGCCCACGAACGAAACGATACGGGCCATGCTGCCACTGGCAGCCAGGTCGACGAGGAAAAGCTTGGCGACCACCAGGCCGAGCATTGCGGCGCCGGCCAGCCAAGGCTGACGCTGCAGGCGGCTGACGGCGCGGCGCATCAGCACCAGCGCAGCCATGCTCCAGAGCAGCGACAAGGCCGCCTGCACCGTCCGCGACGCGAACAGCGCATCGGCCCGGTAAGGCAGGTCCAGCCAGTGCGATGCGCTGCGCAACACGATCAGGTTAAGCCAGGCAAATGCCGCTGCCACGGCAAACCAGGGCAGCCCGGATTGCCATGCACGCGGCAACCTGATGCCCGGCTCGCCGCGGCACAGTATCAGTACCAGCACGGTCGCGAACCCGGTCGAAAGATCGAGCGGATTGGCCAGCGGCAGGTAGGGCAGCGGCGCCATCGCACCATCCTGCGTCAGGTTCCATGCCAGTACGTTGAACACGGTCCATGCCGCAGCCAGCGGCAGCAACACCCCGCCATACCATTCCGGTACCGGCCGCGCCGGCCAGCCACCCATGCGCGCCCGGTGCAGCAGCCAGCCGGCTACTCCCATCTGCGCCCACAATGGCATGAAACGTGCCCACGAGCCGGTGGTTTCCCATCCCGCCTCGGCGAGCACGTCGCGTTGGCCAGGCTGTATCGCCAGCCAGTCGCCGATCAGCAGGAAACCCAGCGGCCAGATCATGAGCCACGGCCCCGCGCTACGGAGTGTGTGCAATATCAGCAGGAGCTCGCGGCCAAGCCGCCAGCCATTGCTGGGCCAGCGATGAAGCAGGTACTCGCCCGCCACGAGCAGTGCGCCCAGCGCGATCCAGTCCTGGGCCGGCGGCAAATGGCCGGCATACAGTTCCAGCAGCAATTCGAGGATTGCCATTGCCAGCCCGACCCAGCCAGCGGCCGTCAGCCAGCGCAGCGAACGCCAGCGCAGGCGCGGGCCAAGCCATGCCAGCAGCACGGACGAGGCAGCGAGGCAAAGCGCATGCGCGGGCCAAAGGTCCATGAATGGCAGGAAGCGTGGCAAAGGCACGATGCCGGTCCAGTCCGCCGCATAGCCAGCGCAAGTGTCCAGCAAGGGACCGAACCACCACAGTGCCGCCCAGGCGAACATGCTGGGTGCGCCACGCCGTGCCACGAGTTGCCGTGCACGGGCCAGCCGCCAGGCGGTGAAGAATGCGGCTGCCGTGACCAGCAACACGCCAATGACAGGACGCCCGCCCTGCGCGGCTTGCCAGGACCATTGCCAGTGGCCGGCAATCTGTATGAGCAGGGTCACGCCCGCGAGCAGCTGAACCGCCAGCCCCAGGCCGCGTGCGCCGTGCCAGCCCGCGCGCACCGCCATGACCGACAGCGCTGCGCTCAGCAGCAGTCCCGTGGCGGCCTGCACATCGCTGCGCATCGCCCCTTCCGTGCGCAGCGCGGTCTCGGTCCAGGTGCCAGCCAGTAGCCAGGCCGTGGCAAAACACAGCAGGATCACCCCCAGCGTATCGAACGCCGTGCCCGGCGCGGTCCGGTCGGCGCGGCTGAACAAGCGGGACATCACGCCACTGCTGGCGGCCAGGATCAGGAAACCGAGCCACAGCCGCGCTTCGGCCACCGTTCCTGGCGTCAGGTTGCTGACCGCCAGCAGGAATGCGCACCAGCCGGCCAATTGCACCAGCACGCCAAAGCCCCAGGTTCGCGCGCTACCGTGACGCAAGCCGATCCATGCGAGTACCGCGCCTTCCACGGCCCAGGCGGCCGAAGTCCAGCGCGCGTCCAGCGCAAGCGGTATGACAACGGTGCCGAGCACCACACCCATGGCAAGGAACGACTCCACCAGGAGACGCATGTTTTCGCCATGCCGGCGCCACAAGGCCAGTGCCAGCCCCGTGTAGAGCATCCCGCCACCCAGCGCGGAAAACGCGACCGCGTACGGGATGTCACGCACGAGCGCCCATTGCAGCGCAGCACCGACCAGCGGCACGCCGAACACCAGCATGCCGTCGACCGGGTTCTTCATGCTGGTGGATTGTCGGAAAGCGTAGACCAGGGAGATGGCCGTGAAGAACAGGAAGAACAGCAGCAGGAAGCATTGCGCCGACAGATAGTCGTCGGGCGTGTAGCGTTGCATTGCCCAGGCGATGCCGATCACCGAAGTGAACCCCAGTCCGATCAGGTTCAGCGCGCGCCAGGAACGTTGCAGCGCGATGGCCAGGATGCCGGCATTGAGTACCGCATAGTAAGAGAACAGCGCGATGTGATTGCCGGTACCGGAGGAGGTCAGGATCGGTGCCAGGAAACCACCGGCAATGCCGAACAGCGCCAGCCACGCGGCATTCTGCATCACCGCCAGCAGGCAAGTGAACACCGTCAGCAGGAACAGCAGCGCGAATGCCGCTCCACCGGGAATCAGCGCATACATGCGGTAGGAGGCGAATACCAGCAGCATCAGGATGGCGATGGCGGCTCCCTGAACCGGCAAGCCGATGCTGCGGCGCCCTGCCCTGATGCGCCATCCCCATGCCAGCAGCGCAATATCGGCGGCGGCAATCGCGGCAATGCGCAACTCGACCGGAATGACGAGCCGCACGGCGACATACTTCAACAGGAAGCTGATGCCGAGGAACAGGATGACCAGTCCCAGCTTGGCGACCAGGTTGCCGGTGACGAGCCAGCGGATCGCCGCCGCGAACGTGCGCTGGAGCGGGCCTGGCGATACCGGTGGCGGGACCGTTACTGGCGGCTGCAAGTGTGGTGAATGACCTGCCGCAAGTGGGTTGGCAGCGGGTGGCGTTGCCTCAGGCGGGCTGGTTGCAGGTGATGTGCCGACTGGTGGAACGGTGACCTGCGGGACGACCGCCGGTGAACTGGGCGGCGATGCCATGGCTGGCGCGGCAACGCTGGCGGCGTGGTGGTCGGTGTCCGACGCGGAGCCGGCAGGCGGGGCATGCGATGCCGCTTCGGACTGCGGCGCTACGGGAGCTTCCTGCGACCCATTCCGATGCTGCTGTACCAGCGTATCGATATTCCGGCGCAGCTGCGCCGTTATATCTTCCAGGCTGCGAATCCTGGAATAGGCGCCGATTACCGAGAACAACAGGATAACGGGAGGAATGAGGATTCCCGCTCCGATGATTACCAAAAGCTCCATCGTGCCTCCATTTCCGATTCTCAGAAGAAACGGTTATGTTAGGCAGATGAGACTGCCGCATCATGCGCTGGCGCAGACGCGTTGTGGAAGAAATCCTCAGTAAATGGCGGAGCCGCCCGGCGGTTGCGGGGTTGGCGGAGGCGGGGGTGGCGGAGCTGGAGCCGGGGCAGGCGCGGCCGGGGCCGGCGCCGGGGGCGGCGCAACCCGTTTCAGCAAGACGGTCAGGGTGGCCGGATAATCGAACCCGGCGCCGGTCTGGCGATCGACGAACTGGCCGGTGCCCGCCGTGAGCAGGATATTGCCCCAGCGTGAACTGTTCTGCTTCGGACCGATCTGGTCGACCGCATACACGTCATTGAGCCGGCAATCGACCGCCAGGGGCTTGGTGCTTTTGCGGATGCGCACACGGCCGGGCGAGGTGACGAACCAGCGACCGGCATCGTTGGTGAGGACGCAACCGATCCCGGCCACCTGTTGGTGGTCGAGCACGGTTTGTACCATCACATACTGTTCGGTCGATTCGGTCAGCGTGGCGCAACCCGCCAGCACGATCGCCAGCGTGGCTCCCGACAATCCGAGCAGCCCGGCCGGGACCGATCCGGCATGGCGCGCAAGCGTCATGCCGGCCGTAATCATCTGCCGGGTTGGCATCGAGCGGTCAGTCGCCGTTCTTGGCGGCCTGCTGCTTCTGCTTCAAGCCCTGGATGACATGCATGATGTCATCCATCGCCGTGTTGTCCCTGCTCTTCAGTGCCGAGAAAGCATCCAGCACTTCGTTCAGCACCTGGTTGCGCACGGCGGCCTCGTCCGAAGCAATCACTTGCGGACGTGTTGCGGTGGCGGTCGCGGTTGCGCTACGGGCACTACCCTTGTCCACGGCGTCCTTCGCGGTCTTGCGGCCGCCAGGGGTCTTGCCGTGTTCCAGCGCTGCCTGCCAGATCAGCCAGCGGCGCTGCGTTTCATACACCAGATATTCTTCTGGCTTGTCTTCGCGGCGACGGACGATGTGACCGTCCTTCTGAGCCCATGCTTCGAATGCAGATCGCATTTTCTTCCTTTACAAATGCTTTGCACGTTAAACCAAATAGTTCTCAATAGTACCATCTATTGACGCACGACAACACTAGAGATGAAGCAATTTTGTGTTGCCGCTGACGATGGTCCGGTAGCCGGGGCGCAAGCAGTTCATGGTGAACAAACTCAGTATATTGCCCTTTTCAGGCGACGCGAACGAATTCTAGTACTATTTTGATAACTGTGAGGCAAAAAATGCAATAAATTTTCAAAATGGTCGCATTTTGCAACGAAGTTGCGTCTGAGAGTAGTCTTATTATTTCCAATTGCTGACGCAGCGCAATTGAACTTCCGTACATTGTATTAGGTTTTTGCAACTCGTGGAGTACTCATTGCGGTAATATGCGGCCCGAAATGAAACACCCACGAGGAATACTATGCAACTGGTCACCTGGAACGTCAATTCCCTGAATGTCCGCCTGCCACACCTTTTGCAGTGGCTGGAAACAAATCCCGTCGACATCCTCTGCATTCAGGAAACGAAACTTACGGATGACAAATTTCCAGTGGCGGCCATCGAAGCGGCCGGCTACCAGGTGCAGTTTTCGGGGCAAAAGACGTATAACGGCGTGGCGATCCTGTCGCGCCTGCCGATGACCGATATCGTCCGCAACAATCCCCTGTACCCCGACGAACAGCAGCGCATCCTCGCGGCGACGATCGATGGCATCCGCGTCGTCTGTGCCTATGTGCCGAACGGCCAGGCGGTGGATTCGGACAAGTATGTCTACAAGCTGGGCTGGATGGCGGCCATGCGCGACTGGCTGGCCGATGAACTGTCGCGCCACCCGAACCTGGCGGTGCTGGGCGACTACAACGTGGCGCCGGAAGACCGCGACGTGCACGATCCGGCCGTATGGGAAGGCGAAGTGCATGTATCGCCGCGGGAACGCGCCGCCTTCCAGGCCTTGCTCGACGTCGGCCTCGTGGATTCGTACCGCCTCTTCGCGCAACCGGAAAAGACGTACAGCTGGTGGGATTACCGGATGCTGCGTTTCCAGAAGAACCAGGGCTTGCGGATCGACCATATCCTGCTGTCCGCCCCGCTGGCGGCGCGCTGTACCGGCTGCACGATCGACCGCACGCCGCGCAAGTGGAAGCAGCCCTCCGATCACACGCCGGTGATCGCCACGCTGGCTTAGGTTCGGACCCAGGCGTCCGGGCCGAGCCGCTCCAGCATGTTCGCGGCATTGGCACGCGGTACCGGCGGCGAGAACAGGTAACCCTGGGCGAACTGGCAGCCCTGCTCCTGCAGCAGGGAATAATGCCCTTCCGTCTCGACGCCTTCGGCCACCACCGACAGCTGCAGGCTGTCCGACAGCGCGACGATCGCGGCCACGATGGCCCGGTCTTCCGCGCTCTTTTCCAGGTCCTTGATGAAGGCCCGGTCGATCTTGATCTTCTTGACGGGGAAGCGCTTCAGGTAGGCCAGGCTCGAGTAGCCCGTGCCGAAATCGTCGATCGACAGGCGGATGCCCATCGCGTTGATCTGGCCAAGAATATCCAGCGTCTGCTCGCCGTGCTGCATCAGCGCGGTTTCGGTGATCTCGAATTCCAGCAATGCCGGGTCGATGCCGGTGTCGTCGAGGATGCGCCGGATCGCCGGCACCAGCCCGCGGTGCATGAACTGGCGTGGCGACAGATTCACGGCCAGCGGTACCGGCTGCAGGCCCTGCCGCTTCCACTCCATGCTTTGCTCGCAGGCGCGGCGGATCACCCATTCGCCGACCGGGACGATCAGGCCGTTCTCTTCCAGGATCGGAATGAACTTGTCCGGTCCCACCAGGCCGGTGCCCGGCCGCTGCCAGCGCAGCAGCACTTCGAGCGAATGCAGGCGCCGCGTGCCGGTGTCGATGATCGGCTGGAAGTGCAGCTCGAACTGGCTCTGCGCCAGCGCCACGCGCAGGCTGCTCTCCAGCTCGAAATGCGCGGCGGAGGCATTCATCTTCTGCGTGAAGAACTGGTACGTGTTGCGGCCGGCCGCCTTGGCGTGGTACATCGCCGCATCGGCGTGGCGCATCAGCGTTTCCACGTCCTGCCCGTCGTCCGGGCAGACGCAGATGCCGATCGACGGCGTGACGTGCAGCGTGTGTCCGTCGATGGGGAACGGCTCCGCCAGCGCGTCGATGATCTTCTCGGCCACGTGGGCCGCTTCCTCGCTGTCGCGGATGTGCGGCGCCAGCACGACGAATTCGTCGCCGCCCAGCCGCGCCACCGTGTCGCTGGCCCGCACCGCCCGGCACAGGCGCCCCGCCACTTCCTTGAGCAGCGCGTCGCCGGTCACGTGGCCCAGCGAATCGTTGATCGTCTTGAAGCGGTCCAGGTCGAGGAACATCACCGCCAGCAGCCGTTCGGTGCGCTGGGCATTGAGCACGGCACGCTCGATGCGGTCGGTCAGCAGTGCCCGGTTCGGCAAGCCGGTCAGGCTGTCATGGTAAGCCATGTGGTGGACCCGCGCTTCGGCCTGGCGGCGCTCGACGATCTCGCCCTGCAGCATCGCGTTGGCGCCCGCCAGCTCGGCGGTACGCTCCAGCACGCGGATTTCCAGGTCGTCGCGCGCGCGGCGTACCGAGTCCGCCGCCTGGCGCAGCGATTCCTCGGCGGCCTTGTGTTCGGTGCGGTCCTCGGCGATCCAGATGGTTCCCTGCGCCGGCGACTCGGCGTTCACCACATAGGCGATCAGCTGGGCCCAGAACGTGGTGCCGTCCTTGCGCCGCAACTCGATCTCGGTCTGGAACGGCCGGGCTGCCGCCAGCAGCGGGCCGGCTTGCGCACTGAGCGCCTCGTACGCCGCCAGCGACGGGTACAGCGCTTCGCATGCCATGCCGATCGCCTCGTCGGCGCCATAGCGGAACATCTCGGCAAAACCCCGGTTGTGGCGAGTGATGGTGCGCTGGCGCGTGAAGAGGATGCTGATCGAGGCGTTGTTCATCAGCGCCTCGGTTTCCATCTGGTTCTGCCGCGACTGCGTCACGTCCTCCAGGATCCAGATCGTGCCGCCATCGTTGTGTTCCTCGTCCACGGCCTTGGCACGCACGCGGCACCAGAACAGCGAGCCATCCTTGCGCTGGAACTGGAATTCTTTTTTCTCGAACGGCAGGCCACTGGCCAGCACCGGTCCCGCCTCGCCGCCGAACTCGCGGTACACCTGTTCCGAAGGAAACACGTCGCCCGAATGCATGCCGATCATCTCGTCCGGCGCATAGCCGAACATGGCGGCAATGCGCGGGTTGCAGCTCAACATGCGCTGGTTCTTCGTGAACAGGATGCCGACCGATGCGTTGTCGAGGATCGCCTTCTGCTCCAGCAGGATCTTGCGGGTGGCTTCGCTGGCGGCGCGCTGCTCGCTGATGTCCTCGACGATCCACACCATGCCGGCCTGCTCGTCGGACGGATCGACCGCGCGGCCGTGGGCGCGGCACCAGAACAGCGTGCCGTCGCCCCGCTTCATCGGCGTTTCCAGCGTGACCGAGCTTCCCTGGTGCAGCACCGGCATCCACTGCCGGCGCAAGCGGTCGAAGTGCTCCATGTCCGGGTACAGCTGGCGGCTCGCCAGGCCTTCCATGTCGTGGCGCGCATAGCCGAACATCTCGGCCGCGCGCATATTGCATTCATGGACGTGATCGAGCTTGCTGAAGATGATGCCGACGGCGGCGTTCTCGAGGATCGCGCGCTGTTCCAGCAGGGCCTTGCGCAGCGCGCGCTGGTCGCGCTGGACCGCGCCGATGTCATGGAACAGGATCGTGCCGCCGCGCCGCGCCGACGCGGCAGGGAAAGGCTTGACGGTGACTTGCACGGCCGCGTACCGGCCGCCGGCGGCTGCCAGGCAGCTGTCCCACGCCGCGGTGTCGCCACCGGCCAGCGCCGCTGCCAGCGCCGCGCCACTCTCCGCGCGCACATGCCGCGCGAACAGGTCCGCCATTGGCAGCCCGCGCGGATCGTGCGCCAGCAGCACATCGAATTCCGTGTTCGATGCGACCACCACGCCGTCGCCATCGCATGCGCAGGCAGGCATGCCGATCAGCTGCAAGGCATCGGCGATGGGGTCGGCTATCGGGGCGACAATGGTGAGGGCATCGTTCATGGCATTATTACACGCAATAATAGCTGCATCGAGGCAACTCAACGGCAAATCATAAACCAGCCGTCCCGCAATAGCCATGCACAATGCACGAAGCCCGGCGGCGCCGGGCTTCGATACAACAGATGGTTACAGGAATGGTTTTAAAACCACCCGCGCGCCGGCTTTCACCCTATTGCTGCGGTGGAACGCGCACGTAACCTTCCATCAACACGCGGGCACTGCGGCTCATGACCGCCTTGCTGACCTGCCATTGCCCGTCCACTTCCAGCGCTTCGGCGCCCACGCGCAGCGTGCCGGACGGATGGCCGAACCGCACCGCGGTGCGCACGCCGCCGCCGGCGGCAAGGTTGACCAGCGTGCCGGGGACCGCCGCGGCGGTGCCGATCGCCACGGCGGCGGTGCCCATCATGGCGTGATGCAGCTTGCCCATCGACAGGGCGCGCACCAGCAGGTCGATCTCTCCGGCATGCACCGGCTTGCCGGAGGAGGCGGTATACGTGGCGGGTGGCGCCACGAACGCCACCTTGGGCGTGTGCTGGCGCCGCGCCGCCTCGTCGACGTGGGCGACCAGGCCCATGCGCACGGCACCGTGGGCGCGGATCGTCTCGAACATCGCCAGCGCCTTCGCATCGCCATTGATGGCGTCCTGCAGCTCGCTGCCCGTGTAGCCGATGCTGGCGGCATCGACGAAGATGGTCGGAATGCCGGCATTGATCATCGTCGCGCGCAGCGTGCCCACGCCAGGGACCTCGAGCTCGTCGACCACGCTGCCGGTCGGGAACATCGCGCCGCCGGCGCCCTCCTCGTCGGCCGCCGGGTCCATGAATTCCAGCTGCACCTCGGCCGCCGGGAAGGTGACGCCGTCGAGCTCGAAATCGCCGGTTTCCTGGACCGCGCCATCGGACACTGGCACGTGGGCGATGATGGTCTTGCCGATGTTGGCTTGCCAGATGCGCACCACGGCCAGGCCGTTATGCGGCACGCGGCCCGGCTCGACCATGCCGTTGGCGATCGCGAACGGGCCCACAGCGGCCGACAGGTTGCCGCAGTTGCCGCTCCAGTCGACGAACGGCCTGTCGATCGACACCTGGCCGAACAGGTAATCGACATCGTGGCCGGGCCGCGTGCTGGGCGACAGGATTACCGCCTTGCTGGTGCTCGACGTGGCGCCGCCCATGCCATCGATCTGCTTGCCATAGGGATCGGGGCTGCCGATCACCCGCAGCAGCAGCGCATCGCGCGCCGGTCCCGGTACCCTGGCCGCCTCGGGCAGGTCGTCGAGACGGAAGAACACGCCTTTGCTGGTACCGCCACGCATGTAGGTGGCCGGGATTTTCACTTGGGGAGGATGCGCCATCATGCGGCCTCGCTGGCGGCGGTCCGGCCGGTGGATGCCAGGAAGTCCTGCGCGAAGCGCTGCAGCACCCCGCCCGCCTCGTAGATCGCCACCTCCTCGGCCGTGTCGAGCCGGCACTGCACCGGCACCGTGACGTTTTCGCCATTGTTCCGATGAATCACCAGCGTCAGCATGGCGCGCGGCTGGCGTTCGCCCACCACGTCGAACGTCTCGGTGCCGTCGATCCCCAGCGTGAGCCGGTTGACGCCACCGATGAATTCCAGCGGCAGCACGCCCATGCCGACCAGGTTGGTGCGGTGGATGCGCTCGAAACCTTCGGCCACGATGGCTTCCACGCCCGCCAGGCGCACGCCTTTCGCGGCCCAGTCGCGCGACGAGCCCTGGCCATAGTCGGCGCCGGCGATCACGATCAGCGGCTGCCGGCGCGCCATGTAGGTTTCGATCGCTTCCCACATGCGCGTGATCGTGCCTTCCGGCTCGACCCGTGCCAGCGAGCCCGCCCTGACCTGGCCGTCGACCACCACCATCTCGTTCTTCAGCGTGGGGTTGGCGAAGGTCGCCCGCTGCGCGGTCAGGTGGTCGCCCCGGTGCGTGGCGTAGGAATTGAAGTCTTCTTCGGGCAAGCCCATCTTCGCCAGGTACTCGCCGGCCGCACTGTCGAGCATGATCGCATTCGACGGCGACAGGTGGTCGGTGGTGATGTTGTCGCCCAGGACCGCCAGCGGCCGCATGCCCGCCAGCGTGCGCTCGCCGGCCAGCGCGCCTTCCCAGTACGGCGGGCGGCGGATGTAGGTACTCTGCGGCCGCCAGTCATACAGCGGGCTGACGCTGCCGCCAGCCTCTTCCTGGCGCGCGAACATGGGGATATACACCTTGCGGAAGTGTTCCGGCTTCACGCTGGCCGCCACGATCGCATCGATCTCCGCGTCGTCCGGCCACAGGTCCTGCAACCGGACCGGATTGCCCTGCGCATCGTGGCCCAGCACATCCTTCTCGATGTCGAAGCGGATCGTGCCGGCGATCGCATACGCCACCACCAGCGGGGGCGAGGCCAGGAAGGCCTGCTGCGCATACGGGTGGATGCGCCCGTCGAAATTGCGGTTGCCGGAGAGGACCGCCGTCGCATACAGGTTTCGCTCGACGATCTCCTGCTGGATCGCCGGATCGAGCGCGCCGGACATGCCATTGCACGAGGTGCAGGCATAGGCGACGACGCCGAAGCCCAGCTGTTCCAGCTCGGGCAGCAGGCCGGCTTCCTCCAGGTACAGGGTGACGGCCTTCGAACCCGGCGCCAGCGAGCTTTTCACCCAGGGCTTGCGCAACAGGCCGAACCGGTTGGCATTCCGCGCCAGCAGGCCGGCGGCGATCATGTTGCGCGGGTTGTTCGTGTTGGTGCAGCTGGTGATCGCCGCGATGATGACGGCGCCGTCCGGCATGCGGCCCGGCTCGTTCTCGACGATACCCGCGATGCCGCGTGCGGCCAGTTCCGACGTGGGAACGCGCTTGTGCGGATTCGACGGGCCGGCGATATTGCGCACCACCGTCGACAGGTCGAAGCGCAGCACGCGCTCGTACTCGGCGCCGGCCAGGCTGGCCGCCCACAGGCCGGCCTGCTTCGCATACAGCTCCACCAGCGCCACCTGCTCGTCCTCGCGGCCGGTCAGCCGCAGGTACTGGATGGTCTGCTCGTCGATGGCGAACATGGCCGCGGTGGCGCCGAATTCCGGCGCCATGTTGGAGATGGTGGCGCGGTCGCCCAGCGTCAGCGCGGCGGCGCCTGCGCCGTGGAACTCGAGGTAGGCCGACACCACTTTTTCCTTGCGCAGGAATTCGGTCAGCGCCAGCACGATGTCGGTGGCCGTGATGCCCGCCTGCGGCCGGCCCAGCAGTTCGACGCCGACGATGTCCGGCAGCCGCATCCACGAGGCGCGGCCCAGCATCACGGTTTCCGCTTCCAGCCCGCCGACGCCGACCGCGATGACGCCCAGCGCATCGACCATCGGCGTGTGCGAATCGGTGCCCACCAGCGTGTCCGGATAGGCGACGCCGCCGCTCACCTGGATCACCGGCGACATGCGCTCCAGGTTGATCTGGTGCAGGATGCCGTTCCCCGGCGGGATCACGTCGACGTTATGGAACGCCCGCCTGGTCCATTCGATGAAGTGAAAGCGGTCTTCGTTGCGGCGATCCTCGATGGCGCGGTTTTTCGCGAACGCATCGGGATCGAAGCCGCCACATTCGACCGCCAGCGAGTGGTCGACCACCAGCTGCGTGGGCACCACCGGGTTGACGAGCGCCGGGTCGCCGCCCTGTTCGGCGATCGCATCGCGCAGGCCGGCCAGGTCGACCAGCGCGGTCTGGCCCAGGATGTCGTGGCACACGACGCGGGCCGGGAACCACGGGAAGTCCAGGTCGCGCTTGCGGTAGACCAGCTGCTGCAGCGATGCCGTGAGCTGGGTGGCGTCGCAGCGGCGGCACAGGTTTTCCGCCAGCACGCGGGAGGTGTACGGCAGCCTGTCGTAGGCACCCGCTTCGATCGCTTCGACGGCGGCGCGCGCGTCGAAGTAATCCAGCGTGGTACCGGGCAGGTTCTTCCGGTACGCGGTGTTCATGGGCGTGTTCAATTTGCTTCCTTCACGTTCGTTCTGGCTTGCTGCTTGTTTGCCGGCTTGTTTGCCGGCTTGTTTGCCGGCTTGTTTGCGGGCTTATTTGCCGACTTACTTGCGCTCGGCGATCGGCACGAAGCGCAGGTCTTCCGGGCCCACGTAATTGGCGCTCGGGCGGATGATCTTGTTGTCGATGCGCTGCTCGATGATGTGCGCCGCCCAGCCCGAGGTGCGGGAGATGACGAACAGCGGCGTGAACATCGCGGTGGGCACGCCCATCATGTGGTACGACACGGCCGAGAACCAGTCCAGGTTCGGGAACATGTTCTTCACTTCCCACATCACCGATTCGAGGCGTTCGGCGATGTCGAACATCTTCATCGAACCCGCTTCCTTCGACAGCTGGCGTGCTACTTCCTTGATCACCTTGTTGCGCGGGTCCGATACCGTGTAGACCGGGTGGCCGAAGCCGATCACCACTTCCTTGTTGGCCACGCGCGCGCGGATGTCGCTTTCCGCTTCGTCGGCATTCTCGTAGCGCTTCTGGATATCCAGCGCCACCTCGTTGGCACCGCCATGCTTGGGGCCGCGCAGCGCGCCGATCGCGCCGGTGATGGCCGAGTAGATGTCGGACCCGGTGCCGGCGACCACGCGTGCCGTGAAGGTGGAGGCATTGAACTCGTGCTCGGCATACAGGATCAGCGACGTGTGCATCGCCTTCACCCAGCTTTCCGGCGGCGGCGCGCCGTGCAGCAGGTGCAGGAAGTGGCCGCCGATCGAATCATCGTCGGTCTCCACGTCGATGCGGCGGCCGGCATGGCTGTAGTGGTACCAGTACAGCAGGATCGAACCGAACGACGCCATCAGGCGGTCGGCGATGTCGCGCGCGCCGGCCAGGTTGTGGTCATCCTTTTCCGGCAGCACGCAGCCCAGCACGGAAGCGCCGGTGCGCATCACGTCCATCGGGTGCGCACCGGCCGGCAGCGCTTCCAGCGCCAGCTTCACGGCCTGCGGCAGGCCGCGCAGCGATTTCAGCTTGGCCTTGTAGCCCTTCAGTTCACCGGCGGTCGGCAGCTTGCCGTGCACCAGCAGGTAGGCGATCTCCTCGAATTCGCAGGTATCGGCGACGTCCAGGATATCGTAGCCGCGGTAGTGCAGGTCGTTGCCGGTCTTGCCGACGGAGCACAGCGCCGTATTGCCGGCGGTGACGCCGGACAGCGCAACGGATTTCTTCGGTTTGAACGTGGTCTCGGTCATGCCTGTCTCCTTTATTTTTTCTGTGCCGCGAACAATGCATCGAGCTTCTGTTCGAAGACATGGTAGCCGATGCTCTCGTAAAGTTCCTCGCGGGTCTGCATCGTGCCGAGCACGTTCTGCTGCGTGCCGTCGCGCCGGATCGCGCCATACACGTTCTCGGCCGCGCGGTTCATGGCGCGGAACGCCGACAGCGGATACAGCACGATGTCCACGTCGACCGACCGCAGCTCTTCCAGCGTGAACAGAGGCGTGGAACCGTATTCGGTAATGTTGGCCAGCACCGGCACCTTCACCGCCTCGGCGAAGCGCTTGTACATCGACAGTTCCGTCAATGCCTCGGCAAAGATCATGTCGGCGCCCGCCTCGACGCAGGCCACGGCGCGCTCGATGGCGGCATCGAAGCCTTCCACGGCCAGCGCATCGGTGCGCGCCATGATGACGAAGTCCTCGTCGGTGCGGGCATCCACGGCGGCCTTGACGCGGTCGACCATCTCACCCTGGCTGACGATTTCCTTGCCGGGCCGGTGGCCGCAGCGCTTGGCGCCCACCTGGTCCTCGATATGGACGGCGGCGGCTCCGAACTTGATCATCGACTTCACGGTGCGGGCCACGTTGAAGGCCGAAGCGCCGAAACCGGTATCGATGTCGACCAGCAGCGGCAGGTCGCACACGTCGGTAATGCGGCGCACGTCGGTCAGCACGTCGTCCAGGTTCGAGATGCCCAGGTCGGGCAAGCCCAGCGAACCGGCCGCGACGCCGCCGCCGGACAGGTAGATGGCGCGGAACCCGGCGCGTTGCGCCAGCAGCGCATGGTTGGCATTGATGGCGCCCACGACTTGCAGCGGCGACTCTTCGCGCACGGCCTGGCGGAACGCGGCTCCGGCGGAACGGATACTCATGATGGCCTTTCGGAATGACGATGGATGGCAGCAGTTTCGCAAGGAGCATGCCAGCATCTCCGGAAGGGTGGGAAGTGCGTGAAATCAACGGCTTGCAAGTAGTGCGGCACTCTCTACGGCGTTTCAGATGAAACATATGAAACGTCGTTGAACTATAATTGAAACATGACCGATCTCCTCCACGCCGACCCGGACAAGCCCGTTATCTGGACGGTGTCCATGTCGCGCCTGTCCGACCTGTTCCGCGACATCACGCCCGAATACGATGCGCTGGCCACCATCGAACCGATCCACCTCGGCTTCGACGAGGCGGTGCGCCATATCCGCGAGCGGCTGGCCACGGAGCGTTGCGATGCCGTCATCTCCGCCGGCTCGAACGCGGCTTACCTGAAGGGACGCCTGCCGGTCCCGCTGGTGGTCGCCAAGGCCAGCGGCACGGACATGATGCGCGCGCTGGCGCGGGCGCGCCGGGTCTCGGAGCGGATCGCCGTGGTCACCTACCAGCAGCCGATGCCGGAACTGGCCGAGTTCGCGGCCACCTTCGGCTTCGACGTGGCGCAGCGCACCTATGTCACGCGGGAAGATGCGCTGGCCCAGGTGCATGAACTGAAGGCGGCCGGGATCCGCGCCATCGTCGGCGCCGGCCTGATCACCGACCTGGCCGAGGATGCCGGCATGACCGGCGTGTTCCTCTACTCGGCGGCCTCGATCCGGCAAGCCTTCGACGATGCGCTGGAAATGGCCCGGCTGGCGCAGCTGGAAACGGGATGGATGGGCCGGCGCCGCGGCCGCGGTGGCGCCGTGCAGGACCCGCCGCGTGCCCGGCACGGCCTGGCCGACCTGCGCGGCGAATCGCCGGCGATGGAACAGGTGCGGCAGATGGTGGTGCTGTATGCGCGGTCGAACGCCACGGTGCTGATCCAGGGCGAGACCGGCAGCGGCAAGGAACTGGCGGCGCAGGCGATCCACCGCGCCGCGCCGCACGGCAGGGTCGACGAGGCGCGCCGCCCGTTCCTGGCGGTGAATTGCGGTGCCATCGCCGAATCGCTGCTGGAAGCGGAACTGTTCGGCCATGAGGAAGGCGCGTTTACCGGCGCGCGGCGCGGCGGCCGCGCCGGCCTGTTCGAGGCGGCCAATGGCGGCACGCTGTTCCTCGACGAGATCGGCGAGATGCCGCTGGCGCTGCAAACGCGGTTGCTGCGCGTGCTGGAAGAGCGGGAGGTGGTGCGGGTGGGCGGCACGCGCCCGGTGCCGGTGGACGTGCGGATCATCAGCGCCACGCACTGCGACCTGGCGCAGCGGGTGCGCGACGGGCGCTTCCGTGCCGACCTGTTCTACCGGCTCGCGGTATTGCGGCTGGCGTTGCCGCCGCTGCGCGAGCGCACCGCCGATATCGTGCCGCTGGCCGAATGGCTGCTGCGCAATGCGCTGGCCTCGCTGGGTGCGCGCGCCCAGCCCAACCTGCAAGCCGAGCTGCAGGCCTGCGCGCCGCTGCTGGCCGGACATGCCTGGCCCGGCAATGTGCGCGAGCTGCGCAACCTGTGCGAACGGCTCGCGCTGTTCGTGGCCGCCGAACCGCTGCAGGCGCTGACGCCCGCGTTCGTGCTCGCCGTGGGGCCCGAGCTGGCGGCCGGAGCAGGCGCCGCCGCGCCGACCGCCGCGGAACGCGTCACCGACGTGCTGCGCCGTTTCGATGGCCGGCGCGATGCCGCCGCGGCCTACCTCGGCATCAGCCGCACCACGCTGTGGCGCCGGCTGCGCGAGGAAGCGGGCGGCTGAATCGTCGCTCATCGCGCCGTTCGGCGTTCGCCGTTCGTCCTTGTTTTGCGCCGCTCGTCATACAGCGGCTGGCAGCGCACGGCAAGGGTGCGAGGATGCGTTTCAAGGAGGAACACCATGAAACGTCATCGACTCATCGCCGCCGCAGCCGCAGCCCTGTTTGCCGCCCTGCCCGCCTGCGCTGCTCCCGCCTTCAAGGCCGAAGTCACCGGTACCGGGCCCGCCGTGATCCTGATTCCAGGCCTCGCCTCGTCCAGCGAAGTATGGCAAGGCACCACGCAGCACCTGTGCGGACCGCGCCAGTGCCACGTGCTGACCCTGGCCGGTTTTGCCGGTCAACCTGCAATCGAGGGCCCGCTGCTGCCCCAGGTGGCACAGCAACTGTCCGCATACATCGCCGCGAACAAGCTGGGCAAGCCCGTCATCATCGGCCACAGCCTGGGCGGTTTCGTGGCACTGCGCTTCGCGATCGACCATCCCGGCCAGGTGGATCGCCTGGTGATCGTCGATTCGCTCCCGGCGCTAGGTGCGATGCAGGCGCCCCAGGCCACGCCCGAGCAGCTCCGGCAGATGGCGGCAGGCGTCCGCCAGGGGATGCTCGCCGCCGACGAAGCGAGCTACGCCCAGGCCCAGCGCCGCAACGTGGCAATGATGGTGACGCGCGCCGAGGACGTGGACCGCATCATGCAGATGGGCCGGGGTTCGGACCGCAACACGGTGGCCGGCGCGATGGCCGAGCTGATCGAAACGGACCTGCGCGACGACGTGGCGAAGATCAAGGCGCCGACGCTGGTGCTGGGCGCATGGGCCGCCTACAAGGACTTCGCGCCGCGCCCCGCGATCGAGGCGGTGTACACGAGCCAGTATGGCAAGCTGCCGGGCGTGCGCATCGAGATGGCGGAAACGGCGCGCCACTTCATCATGTACGACGATCCGGCCTGGATGTATGATCGCATCGACCGTTTCCTGAAGTGAAAGTGACAGCCCGATGACCTCCACACCGCCGCTGCTGGCGCGCCTGAACTGGTACTGGCCGCTGCAGCTGGGCGGCTGGAGCGTGCTGGGGCTGTTCGACCTGGCGCAGGCGATGGACCGCGCCGGCGACCCTGGCGTGATCGCCGTCTCCATTGCCGCCGTCGCAGCGGGGCTGCTGCTGTCCGACGGCTGGCACCGGCTGCTGAAGGGGCGCCCGGCCTGGCACCGCATGGGCCGCATGGCAGCCGCGGTATTCGTGCTGGGCTGCGCGAGCACCTTCCTGGTCTACCTCGCCTTCCTTGTCTTCAAGCCGTTCGGCGAGGTGCGCGGCTATGCGTGGCTGCCGTATGCGGTGCTGTTCTGGTGCGGCGTCCACACGGTGTGGACCGTGATGTACCTCGCCGCGCTGTCGATGCGCCGTGCCCGGCATGCCGAAGCCGAGGCGCTGCGGCTCGAACTGCACGCCAAGGACATCGAGCTGCGCGCGCTGCAGGCGCAGGTCAACCCGCACTTCTTCTTCAACAGCCTGAACAGCGTGCGCGCGCTGATCTACGAGGACCCGGAGAGCGCGGCGCGGATGATCGACCAGCTCGCCGGCCTGATGCGCTATGCGCTGCAATCGGGCCACGTGGAGACGGTGCCGCTGGCGGCCGAGCTGGAGGCGGTGGAAGCCTACCTGGCGATCGAGAAAATCCGTTTCGAGGAGCGCTTGCGCGTGCGGGTGGACATCGAGCCCGGACTGGAACATGTGATGGTGCCGCCCATGTCGCTGCAGACCCTGGTGGAAAACGCCGTGAAGTACGGCGTCGAACTGAGCACGACGGGCAGCGACATCCGCATCCGCGCCTGGCGCGGCGCTGGCGGCACGCTGATCGAGATCGCCAACGCCGGCGCGCTCCGTCTCCCTGGCGATTCCACGCAGGTGGGCCTGACGAATGCCCGCAAGCGCCTCGCGCTGGCGGTGGGTGGCGGCGCCAGCCTTGACCTGGCGGAATGCGACGGCTGGGTGCGCGCCACGCTGCAGTTGCCGGTGGCCGCATGAGCCAGGTAGCGGCGCCTGGCAACGGCAGCGCGGCGCAGGTGCCGCTGCGCGTCCTGATCGTCGATGACGAACGCCTGGCCCGTGCCGAGTTGCGGCGCCTGCTGGCCGCCCACCCGGGCATCGAGATCGTGGGCGAGGCGGCGCATGCCGAACAGGCGATCGCCCAGGTGGCGGCCTTGCAGCCTGATCTCTTGCTGCTCGACGTGCAGATGCCCGGCGCCAGCGGGTTCGACCTGCTGCAGGCGCTCGACACGACGCCTGAAGTGATCTTCACGACCGCGTTCGACCAGTACGCCTTGCAGGCGTTCGAGGTGAATGCGCTCGACTACCTGCAAAAGCCGATCCAGGCGACCCGGCTGGCGGCCGCCCTGCAACGCGCCGCGCTGCGGCTCAACCTGCCGGTGGCGGGCACGCCGGCCACGCCACGCAAGCTGTTCGTCCGCGATGGCGAGCGCTGCTGGTTCGTGGCGCTGGACAGCGTTCGCCTGTTCGAATCCGAAGGCAACTACACGCGCGTGTACTTCGACGATGTCCGGCCACTGGTATTGCGCTCGCTCACGCAGCTGGAGGAGCGCCTCGATCCGCAGCGCTTCCTGCGCGCCAGCCGGCGCCATATCGTCAACCTGGCGTTCGTCGAACGGATGAGCGCCAACGACGCGGGTGGCTTCGACCTGCTGCTTCCAGGGGACATGACCGTGGAAGTATCGCGGCGGCGGGCGGCACAGGTGCGCAGCCTCGGGCTGTGATGCTCCCCGATACGCTGTTCCTGGAACGCGGCAAGGATGTCGGAATCCTTTACATGCGCGGGCGCCTTGCTGTCCCCTTCATCCGGTGGATGACGCAGGCATGGGAAATGCAGGTGGTTTGAGTTATCTCAACCCGATGGAGACCGGTCATGAAAATCCCGATGCGTCCCCTTGCCGCCGCGGTGGCAATCCTTCTCGGTATGGCGGGCAGCAGCCACGCGCAGGTGTTCGATGGCGGTCTTCCGTCGGGGTGGCAATGTACCGGCGACTGCGGTACCGCCCCGGAAGACGGCAATATCACATTGGCGTCCGGCGGTGGCCAGCGATACGGCTGGGTATCGACGGCGAATGGCGCGGCGGGCGTGCTGCTGCCCGGTGTCAGCGCGCCGGCTGATTCGTTTGCCGGCAGTACCTTGCGTTCGCACCTGTTCACGGCGCAGGCCGGCGATGCGCTGCGGTTCGCGTTCAACTACGTGACAACCGACGGCGGCGACTTCAGCGACTATGCCTGGGTGCGCCTGCTGAACGGAGACGGCAGCCAGGCGGCGCTGCTGGCGACGGCGCGTACTTCGCCGGGCGGGGGAGCGGTGCCCGGCTTCGGCATGCCGGCGGGCGCGGCCACGCTGGACCCGCCCTTCTCGGGTGTCGAAGGCCTGGCTCCGACCTGGAGCCCGCTGGGAGACGATTCCGGCACTTGCTATATCCCTGACAATTGCGGCCAGACCGGCTGGATCGGTGCCGCGTACACGATCGCGGCAGCGGGCGAGTACACGCTGGAATTCGGCGTGGTCAACTGGGTCGACCGTGGCGCCGATACCGGGCTGGCGTTCGATGCCATCACGCTCGACGGCGTGCCGCTGGCGCCTGTGCCGGAGCCGGGGCGGCTCGGCATGCTGATGACCGGCGCGCTGCTGCTGGCATTGATCCGGCGTGCCGGTCGGCGGCGCGGCGACTGACCGCGCGCGCGGGCGGTTACCACATCCGTGCGGCGTTGGCAGACGACGACGGGGAATTGCAACAAATGTAACGAGCATTGTTGGGCTGTCCGGCCGACTTCTACGATGGTTCCCATCCCCACCACCGCAAGGAGAATCGCCCATGAAGCGCACGCCCCCTGTCACGTTTGCCCGCCCGGTTGCCCGCCGCACTGTCGGCAAGTTTACCGCTGGCATCTTCGCCGCCTGCCTCTTCACCCTCGCCGCAGCCCTGCCTGCCCACGCCGAGTCCATTTCCGCCATCGCGCAGGTGCAGGGCTGGGTCAACAGCAACGGCGGCAGTAACGAAGCCACGCCGCTCGGCAATACCTTCACCGGCAACGAGACCGGCATGCGCTTCAACAGCTGGGCGGCATTCTTCATCCCGGCCGGCACCACGTGGGCATCGGCCACGCTGTCGCTGTCGCCTTCCGTGTATGGGAACGCGCCGCCGAGCGTGATCGGGCTGTTCGACGTCGAAGGCGGCCTGCAGCCGCTGCTGAACACCTTCGAACCGGGCACCGGTGTTTTTGCCGACCTGGGCAGCGGAACCCGGTACGCCGCGGCCACCCTGCACGACAGCCCTGTCGACATCTCGCTGAACGGTGCGGCACTGGCCGACATCAATGCGCTGGCCGGCGCGTACTTCGTGATCGGCTTCACCAACCAGACATTGAACGCCGTGCCGGTCGAGGCCGGCGACCAGGGCGTTTACCTGGGTGGCATCCGCAACGAGCCGTACCTGGCATTGACGCTGTCGACCGTGCCTGCCGTGCCCGAGCCGGGCACCTATGCGATGCTGCTGGCCGGGCTGGCCATCGCGGGCGTGGCGGCACGGCGCCGCCGCTGACGATCTCGGACCGGAGAACCCGCCCGACGGTTCAGGGCGAAAAAAAACCCGCTCTCGCGAGCGGGTTCTTGACTGGCGTGGATTACTCCACTTCGACCGTTTCCGGCGGCGGCAGCGGTGCCGCATCCGGTTCCGGGAAGTCCAGCTTGATCTGGTCCTTCTCGTCCAGGTCCACCGTCACCCGACCGCCGGTGACGAGGCGGCCGAACAGCAGTTCGTCGGCCAGCGCCTTGCGGATCATGTCCTGGATCAGGCGGGACATCGGCCGCGCGCCCATCAGCGGATCGAAGCCTTTCTTCGACAGGAACTTGCGCAGGTTTTCCGTGAAGATCGCTTCCACCTTCTTCTCGTGCAGCTGTTCTTCCAGCTGCATCAGGAACTTGTCCACGACGCGCAGGATGATTTCCTCGTCCAGCGCGCGGAAGCTGATGATCGCATCGATCCGGTTGCGGAATTCCGGCGTGAACATGCGCTTCAGGTCGGCCATTTCGTCGCCGGTTTCCTTGGTGTTCGTGAAACCGATCGGCGCCTTCTGGAGCGCTTCCGCACCCGCGTTGGTGGTCATGACGATGATCACGTTGCGGAAGTCCGCCTTGCGGCCGTTGTTGTCCGTCAGCGTGCCATGGTCCATCACCTGCAGCAGGATGTTGAAGATGTCCGGATGCGCCTTCTCGATCTCGTCGAGCAGCAGCACGGCGTGCGGCTTCTTCGTGATCGCTTCGGTCAGCAGGCCGCCCTGGTCGAACCCGACATAGCCCGGCGGTGCGCCGATCAGCCGCGATACCGCGTGGCGCTCCATGTACTCGGACATGTCGAACCGGATCAGTTCGATGCCGAGGATGAAGGCCAGCTGCTTCGCCACTTCCGTCTTGCCCACGCCGGTCGGGCCGGAGAACAGGAACGAGCCGATCGGCTTGTCCTGCTTGCCGAGGCCGGCACGTGACATCTTGATCGCCGAGGCCAGCGCTTCGATCGCCGGATCCTGGCCGAACACGACGTTGCGCAGGTCGCGGTCGATGGTCTGCAGCTTGCTGCGGTCGTCCTGGTTGACGGTTTGCGGTGGAATGCGCGCGATCTTCGAGATGATCTCTTCGATCTCCGTCTTGCCGATGGTCTTCTTCTGCTTCGATTTCGGCAGGATGCGCTGGGCGGCACCGGCTTCGTCGATCACGTCGATGGCCTTGTCCGGCAGGTGGCGGTCGTTGATGAAGCGGGCCGCCAGCTCGGCCGCCGTCGACAGCGCCGACGACGAATACTTCACGCCGTGGTGCTCTTCGAAGCGCGACTTCAGGCCACGCAGGATCTGCACGGTCTGCTCGACGGTCGGCTCGTTGACGTCCACTTTCTGGAAGCGGCGCGACAGCGCATGGTCTTTCTCGAACACGCCGCGGAATTCCGTGAACGTGGTCGCGCCGACGCACTTCAGCTGGCCGTTGGCCAGTGCCGGCTTCAGCAGGTTCGACGCGTCCAGCGTGCCGCCCGATGCGGAACCGGCGCCGATGATCGTGTGGATCTCGTCGATGAACAGGATGCCGTTCGGATTATCCTTCAGCTGCTTGAGCACCGCCTTCAGGCGCTGCTCGAAGTCGCCGCGGTACTTGGTGCCGGCCAGCAGCGCGCCCATGTCCAGCGAATACACCACGGCATTCGACAGGATTTCCGGCACGTCGCCCTGCGTGATGCGGTATGCCAGGCCTTCGGCGATGGCGGTCTTGCCCACGCCGGCCTCGCCCACCAGCAGCGGGTTGTTCTTGCGGCGGCGGCACAGGATCTGGATCACGCGGTCGACTTCCTCTTCGCGGCCGATCAGCGGATCGATCTTGCCTTCCGCGGCCGACTTGTTGAGGTTTTGCGTGAACTGGTCCAGCGGGCTTTCCTTCGCCTGGCCTTCGGCCTGCGCGCCTTCCTCGACGCCTTCCGATGCCTTGGCCGCTTCGCCGGACTGGTCCTTGCGAACGCCATGCGAAATGAAGTTGACGACGTCCAGGCGCGTTACGCCCTGCTGGTGCAGGTAGTACACGGCATGGGAATCCTTTTCGCCGAAGATGGCCACCAGCACGTTCGCGCCCGTGACTTCCTTCTTGCCGTTCGAGGCCGACTGCACATGCATGATGGCGCGCTGGATCACGCGCTGGAAGCCCAGCGTTGGCTGCGTGTCCACTTCGCCGGTTCCAGGCACGGTGGGGGTGTTGTCGCCGATGAAGTTGGTGAGTGTCTTGCGCAGGTCTTCGATATTGACCGCGCAGGCACGCAACACTTCGGCTGCCGAAGGATTGTCCAGCAGCGCCAGCAACAGATGCTCAACCGTGATGAATTCATGCCGTGCCTGCCGAGCCTCGACAAACGCCATGTGCAAACTTACTTCCAATTCCTGCGCAATCATACTTCCTCCATCACGCACTGCAGGGGGTGCCCCGCCTTGCGCGCATGCGTTAAAACGAACTCCACCTTGGTTGATGCAATATCTTTTGAGAACACACCGCACACGCCTTTGCCGTAGCGATGCACACTCAGCATAATTTGCGTAGCCGTTTCGCGATCCTTGTTGAAATATTCCTGAATGATCGCGACCACAAATTCCATCGGAGTGTAGTCGTCGTTCAACAACGCCACCTGGTACATGGGGGGCGGCTTCAGCGTCTGCCGCTCCAGGACGGTCTCGGTGTCATGCTTGGTTGCCATACGCTTATATTCTAATGCTTTCGTGGTCGATGCAACGCCCGTTTAACTGGACGTTTCCATTTGTCCTCAATCTTACGCGCTTTCCCAACTGCGCGCAGATGGCGCCCCCCGGCGCAAAATCAAGTCCTTTCATCATTTCTCCTGTTGCAAAAAACTTACTATTGCCACGACAAAGCGCTTGACATAGAAAATTGTTCCGCCAACAATGCCATATCGACTGGTGCAGAAATGTACATGTTGGTAAGAAGTGAGTTGTCGAGGAGGGGGCAGGAAGCTTCTTGCTTTTATGGCTCGTGTGATTCGTTATTATTTGAAAGTTCTTTTTATTATGGCAACTGGTACCGTTAAGTGGTTCAATGACTCCAAAGGTTTCGGCTTCATCACCCCTGATGATGGTGGCGAAGATTTGTTCGCGCACTTCTCCGCAATCAACATGAACGGCTTCAAGACCCTGAAAGAAGGTCAAAAGGTGCAGTTCGAAGTCACGCAGGGCCCGAAAGGCAAGCAAGCTTCCAACATCCAGGCTAGCTGATCAGCTTCCTCGACTAAAAAAGCCCTGCTGAAGCGGGGTTTTTTTTCGTCCTCGCTTACCTCTCTTGCAACTCGTCCTTGCGTCCTCTGCAAGGAAACAAGAAAAAACCCGCCATGCATGCGGGTTTTTCTTTAAAACATTGCAAGACAATTACATGTTTTCAATCATCACTTCGCCGAAACCGGAACACGACACCTGGGTCGCCCCTTCCATCAGGCGGGCAAAGTCGTAGGTGACGCGCTTCGACGTGATGGCCTTCTCCATCGACGCGATGATCAGGTCGGCCGCCTCGGTCCAGCCCATATGGCGCAGCATCATTTCGGCCGACAGGATCAGCGAGCCCGGATTCACGTAATCCTTGCCGGCATACTTGGGCGCGGTGCCGTGGGTGGCCTCGAACATCGCCACCGAGTCGGACATGTTGGCGCCCGGCGCGATGCCGATGCCGCCCACCTGCGCCGCCAGCGCGTCGGAGATGTAATCGCCGTTCAGGTTCAGCGTGGCGATCACGCTGTACTCGGCCGGGCGCAGCAGGATCTGCTGCAGGAAGGCGTCGGCGATCGAATCCTTGACGACGATGTCCTTGCCCGTCTTCGGGTTCTTCACCTTGCACCACGGGCCGCCGTCGATCAGTTCGCCGCCGAATTCCTTCTGCGCCAGCGCATAGGCCCAGTCGCGGAAGCCGCCTTCGGTGTACTTCATGATGTTGCCCTTGTGGACGATCGTGACGGACGGCTTGTCATTGTCGATCGCATACTGGACCGCCTTGCGCATCAGGCGCTCGGTGCCTTCGCGCGACACCGGCTTGATGCCGAGGCCCGAGGTCTCGGGGAAGCGGATCTTGCGCACGCCCAGTTCTTCCTGCAGGAAGCGGATCAGCTTTTTCGCGCCTTCCGACCCCTCGGCATATTCGATGCCGGCATAGATGTCTTCCGAGTTTTCACGGAAGATCACCATGTCGGTCTTGTGCGGCTCCTTGACGGGCGACGGCACGCCCTTGAACCAGCGCACCGGGCGCAGGCAGACATACAGGTCCAGCTCCTGGCGCAGCGCCACGTTCAGCGAACGGATGCCGCCGCCGACCGGCGTCGTCAGCGGGCCCTTGATCGACACCACGTAATCCTTGACCGCCGCCAGCGTTTCCTCGGGCAGCCAGACGTCGGGGCCGTACACCTTGGTGGATTTCTCCCCGGCATAGATTTCCATCCAGCTGATGCGCCGCGCGCCGCCATAGGCCTTCGCCACGGCCGCGTCGACCACCTTCAGCATGACGGGCGTGACGTCGACGCCGGTACCGTCGCCCTCGATGAACGGGATGATCGGCTGGTTCGGCACGGTCAGCGAAAAATCGGCGTTGACGGTGATCTTCTCGCCATCGACCGGCACTTTGATATGTTGGTACATCGAATTCTCCGAAATGAAGCGACGCTGGCGGGCGCCTTGGACGTGCCGGCTGCAAATCCGGCTCTACCGACCAGCTATAACGACCAGCCATGAAGACCGGCTGCAACGCCAAGCCGCAATATGCATTGCAATAACTCGACGGCCACAGCCGCAAAACAAGGTACAAGCCAGCAAGGTACAAGCCAGGTACAGGCAGGTACAGGCGTCTTCTATAAGATATAAGACAACTATCACCACTGCCGATTATGCATCAGTATGCCGATACCTGCCACGGTTTAGTCGGTACAATCCCGCAATGCTGATCTTACTTAATAAGCCATTCGGAGTATTGTGCCAGTTTTCCCCGCAACCCGAGCGCCTGACGCTGGCCGATTGCGTGCCCGTGCCGAACGTCTATCCGGCCGGGCGCCTCGACGCCGACAGCGAAGGCCTGCTGTTGCTGACCGATGATGGCAAGCTGCAGCACGATATCGCCCACCCGGACCGCAAGGAACCGAAAACCTACCTGGTGCAGGTCGATGGTCTTGCCGATGGCGCCGCGCTGGCGCGCCTGCAGGCGCCGCTGGACCTGGGCGACTTCGTGACCAGGCCTTGCCAGGCCGTGCGCATCGCCGAGCCGGAATGGCTTTGGCCGCGCAATCCGCCGATCCGCGTGCGTGCCGACAAGCCCACGTCGTGGCTGGCGATCACGCTCCAGGAAGGCAAGAACCGCCAGGTGCGGCGCATGACGGCCGCGGTGGGGCTGCCCACGCTGCGGCTGGTGCGCAGCGCCATCGGCGCGGTATCGCTGGCGACCCATCCGCTGATGCCTGGCGAATGGATGGAAATCGATCCTGCGGAACTGAAGCCTTGAACATGCCTCGAAAAGAACACATCACCGTAGCCGCGCGGATGCCACCGCGCGCCATGCGCATCGCGCCTTCCTTGCCACTCTTTCACCTGCCTTCGATACGATGAAGACCGCCCTCGTTGCCCTCGTTGCCCTCGTTTCCTCTACTGCCCTGTGCGCCGCCAGCGGCGCTGCCGCCCAGAACGGGCGCTTCGCCACCACCACGCTGACCGCCGGTATGCACCTGATCAAGGCCGAAGTCGCGGCCACCGATGCCCAGCGCGCGCAGGGCCTGATGTTCCGCGAGACCATGCCGGCCAACGCCGGCATGGTGTTCGTGTTCGATGCGCCGGCCACGCAATGCATGTGGATGAAGAATACGCCGCTGCCGCTGTCCGTGGCATTCATCGATGCCGGCGGCAAGATCGTCAACATCCGCGACATGCAGCCGCATACGCTCGACAGCCACTGCTCGACGAAAGGCGTGCCGGTCAAGTACGCGCTGGAGATGAACCTTGGCTGGTTCCAGCAAAAGCACATCAAGCCGGGGATGAAGATCGGCAACCTGCCGGCACAACCGTAACCGGGGACATGCTGCCCGGTGCGGCCGCGACCGGGCTTGGAACGGTTACGCGCGCGCCATGCCAGGCCTCATATCAAGCTTCACACCGCGCTTCACGCACAAAGCGAAAAACCCGCGATGGCTGCGCCATGCGGGTCTTGTGTGCACACCTGTCTGGCGGCCATTGCCGCCGCACGCGAACTTAGGCGGACAGTGCCTTCAGGGCAGCTGCCAGGCGGCTCTTGTGGCGAGCGGCCTTGTTCTTGTGGATGATTTTCTTGTCGGCGATCGAGTCGATGGTCGACACGGACGACTGGAAGATCTGCGTTGCAGCAGCCTTGTCGCCGGCCTGGATTGCCTTGCGAACGGCCTTGATCGCGGTGCGCAGGGTCGAACGCTGAGCCGAGTTGTGTGCGTTTTGCTTGACTGCTTGACGAGCGCGTTTGCGCGCTTGTGCGGTATTTGCCATGGAATTTCCTAAATCGTTGTCAAAGTTCGTTTGCAAACAACAGCGTTTGCCAAACCGGTGCGTTCAGTCGACCAAGCAGGCCAACGCAGAGCTGGTCAACATCGATGTCTGCGTCACTGAATTCTGTACAGCCTTAAATTATAACGAGCTTTTGATGCCGGAGCAATTCAAAAAGCGGGTTCATGGCGAAAACTTGCCAAAACCACACACGTTGCCCTTCATAAAATTGTAAGACTTGCATCCAGGCAGCACCGCTATAATCACGCCCCATGAACCTGCTCAGAACCCTCGCCGCCGTCTCCAGCATGACCATGCTGTCGCGCGTTACTGGGCTGCTGCGCGAAAGCCTGTTTGCCCGGGCTTTCGGTGCCGGCGCCTATACCGATGCCTTCAACGTCGCCTTCCGCATTCCCAACCTGCTGCGCCGGCTGTTCGCCGAAGGCGCGTTTTCGCAGGCGTTCGTGCCGATCCTCGCCGAGTACAAGAGCCGCGAGGGCGCCGAGGCCAGCAGGACGCTGTCCGATCACGTGGCCAACTGCCTGGTATGGGCCACGCTGCTCGTCAGCGCCGCCGGCATCGTCGGCGCACCGTTGCTGCTGGCGGGGATCGCCGGCGGCCTGCGGCAGGACCCCGGCGCCTTCGATGCCGCCATCTGGATGACCCGGCTGATGTTCCCTTATATAGCGTGCATGTCGTTCGTGGCCATGGCCGGCGGCATCCTGAATACCTGGCGCCAGTTCAAGATCCCGGCCGTCACGCCGGTGCTGCTGAACCTGTCGATGATTTCCGGCTCGCTGTTCCTGGCCCCCTACCTGGAGCAGCCGGTGTATGCGCAGGCCATCGGCGTGATGGTCGGCGGCCTGCTGCAGGTCGCAATCCAGATCCCGGCGCTGGTCAAGATCGGCATGCTGCCCCGGCTGTCGATCAATCCGCTCGCGGGCCTGGGCGATGCCGGCGTGCGCCGCGTGCTGAGGAAAATGGGCCCGGCCATTTTCGCCGTGGGCGCTGCCCAGATCAGCCTGATGATCAATACGGGGATCGCCTCGCACCTGCGCGAAGGCAGTATCTCGTGGCTCACCTACGCCGACCGGCTGATGGAGTTCCCTACTGCCCTGCTGGGCGTGGCACTGGGCACGATCCTGCTGCCGAGCCTGTCGAAAGCCAGCCTGGACAGCGACCCGCAAGAGTATTCCGCGCTGCTCGACTGGGGCCTGCGCCTGACCTGTCTCCTGGCGATTCCCGCCGCCGTCGGGATGGCCGTGCTGGCCTTGCCGCTGATTGCCACACTGTTCCATTACGGCCATTTCAGCGACGAAGCGGCGCGCATGTCGGCGCGGCCATTGATGGCCTACGCGGTCGGCCTGACCGGCATCATCCTCGTCAAGACACTGGCGCCGGCATTCTATGCCAAGCAGGATACCCGCACGCCGGTGAAGATCGCCGTGGGCGTGCTGTTCGTGACCCAGCTGATGAACCTGGCGTTCGTGCCCTACCTCGAAGTGGCCGGACTGGCACTGTCGATCGGCCTGGCGGCCTGCGTCAACGCCACCTTCCTGTACACGGGGCTGCGCAAGCGCGACATCTACCGGCCACTGCCCGGATGGGGCAAGTTCCTTGCGAAGCTGGTGATCGCGGTAGCGGTGATGGGCGCCGTGGCGTGGTTCGGCAGCCAGCAGTTCGACTGGCTGGCCATGCGTGCCACGCCGTTCCTGCGGGCCGGCGCCCTGTTCCTCGTTATCGGCGTTTGCGGCGCGGTGTATTTCGCGGCACTGCTGGGACTTGGCTTCCGCGTGAACGACTTCCGGCGTACCGGCAAGTAGCCGCGGAGGCGGCGACGCCGTGCCCCTGACGCCGGGCGCATCGCATACCGGCGAAAATAATCCGCTGTACCGGCGAAAAAAAACCCGCTGCCGTGGCAGCGGGTTTTTTACAGGAAGCTGGAATTACGCTTGCTTGGACTTGCGACGGGCCAGGAAGCCCATGATGCCCAGGCCGCCCAGCAGCATGCCGTAGGTTGCTGGTTCCGGTACTGGCGACACCGAGATTTCGCCCGAGTAGTTGGCCAGCTTGGCATCGGTCAGGGCGCCTGCCAGGTTCAGCACGAACGGCGACGTGGTGGTTGCATCGACGGAACCGAAGGACACAGTCTTCTTGATCGAACCGGAGGTCGCGGTCCACACGCCAGCGTTGACGCCGTTCAGGGTGGTTGCATCCTGGTTGAACGACAGGTACTGGCCGCTCAGGGTGATCAGGACTTCGTACGTGCCGGCTGCCAGGCCGGTGAAGGTCAGGACGTCGGAGCCGCCTTCCAGCAGGGTCGGGGTGCCGAAGAACGACGCGGTGCCATCGGCGTCCAGGACGATCGTCTGGTCAGCTGCGAACGAGCTCATCGATACGGCGGCGAGCAGGGAAGCTACGGCGAATTTCAGTTTCATGAAGTTATCCTTGTGAGAGTAGTAGTAGTACATCGCTGGTCAGATCCGTACATTGCAGAACTGCTGAGATAGATCATAACATATTGGCATCAGAAAATTACAAGAGAAAATTGTAAATTTCTCACTACAACTATTGTTCTTACAACAGATATTGTCTTAGAAGAAACATTTGAGCGCATCGCCGGATCGCTCTGCAACGGTGCCGATGAAAGCGGTACGTGTCAGGCAAGCGGACGGGTGCCGGCGAATCGCCAGGCAACAGGCAGATGGACGTGGCGCCGCTGAGTCGCCCGGCGTGCCGGCACGCCCCCCGGCGCGACAGCCAGGAGTTCCGGCTCCGGCGGCTTGCCGCCCGGGCTATGCGGAAGAACCCGCCGACTCGGCCGGTTCGCCGGGTTCGGCCGGCTCCGAAGGTTCGGCCGGTTCGACAGGTTCCGGCTCCGCCGGTTCGGCCGGCTCGCTGGGCGATTCGGGCGGCGCCGCCGGTTCGGCGGGCGGTTCGGCCACGGGTTCCGGCGCAGTGCCGGGTTCCAGTGCTTTCGGCGGAGTAGGCACACCAGGGCCGGCCGGCGCTACGCTGCCCGGGCGCGGCGTGGGCTGGCCCGGCTGCCCGAACGCGGGCTGGCCTGGCTGCCCGAACGCGGGCTGGCCTGGCTGCCCGGACGCGGGCTGGCCTTGCTGCCCGGGCGTGGGCTGGCCCGGCTGTCCGGGCTTGACCTGGCCCGGCGGCAGCGGCTCCTGTCCATCGAACGTGAACACCCATTCGGAAATCTTTTGCTTGCCGCTGAACCCCTGGAAGCGCGCCGGGAAATTGGCGATCTTGATCGCCGGGGCCGCCGACAGGCTGTGGATACCCAGGATGCCCCTGTTGTCGGCCAGGTAGAGGATGCCCCACTCGGCCTTGCCGGTCATCGGGTCGACGAACACCTTGCGCAGGTGCCGGCGCGTGCCGGGAAAGCGCGGGTCCTTCAACAGTTCCTTCAGCGTGGGCGGCAGCCGCGGCTGCCCGGCCGGCGTGGCGGCCGCATAGCTTTTCAGCGCGTCGCTGAACTGTTCGCCGATGTGCAGCAGGTCGCGCTCGGCCTGCGCGCGCTGCAGCGTGACGCCGACCCGCACGGTGGTCGCCGCCACCAGCCCGATGATGGCCACCAGGATGACCAGGCCGACATAGGTAAAGCCGCCGCCGCGGTGCCGCCGCTCACCATTCCGCATACGGCTTGCCGCTGCGGTCATTGCCTGGAGCGCCGCTCTTGATGTCGGCGATGCCGCCCTGCGCCGGATCTTCCGGCGGCAGCAGTTGCCAGCTGTCGGTGGTCTCCGTGATCGGGTCGACCGGCAGCGCGCGCAGGTATTTCTTCTCGACCAGCTGGTCCAGCGATTCCGGATAGCGGCCGGTGTCGCCATAGAACTGGTCGATGACCATGCGCGTCGTGCGCAGGTTGTCGGCGAGGATGGTTTCCTTGGTCTTGTCGACACTGGGGAAATAGCGGGGCACGGCCAGCGTCAGCAGCAGCGCGACGATGCCCAGCACCACCAGCAGCTCGATCAGCGTAAAACCCCTGGCATGTTTTCCAGCCTCGTTCACCATGTGCCTGCCATTGCCTACCATTTGCGATAGGGGATGCCGTTCAGGCCCACCCTGTCGGAATTCGAATACACGTCGTAGACGTCCTCGCCCTCGCGCGGCTCGTCGGCCTCGCTGGCGTAACTGCGCTTGCCCCAGGTCTGCGCGGCCGACAGCTCGCTGTCGAAGGCGAACGGATCGCGCGGCACGCGGCGCAGGAAAAAGATCTTGCCACGTTTCGGATCGCGCAGGTCGGCCACGCCCTCGGCCAGCGTCTCCAGGTTCTTCGGATAGCCGGTGCTGCCGAGCGTCTTGGTGATGCGCCCATCGTCATAGGCCTGCTTGTACTCGTCGATGGCCTTGCGGATCTGGTACAGGGCCGTGCGCAGTTCCGCTTCATTGCGGCGCTGCACGGTGACCTGCACCGTCGGCACCGCCAGCGCCGCCAGCAGGCCGAGGATGGCCACGGTCACGAGCAGCTCGATCAGCGTGAAGCCGTGCCGCTGGCGGGGCATGGCCTTCATCACTGCTCTTGCGCGGGTGGCTGGGCCGTGGTGGCGGGCGGCGGCACGGTGGTCGGCGGCGGCGGTGCGACCGGCAGCACCTGCACCGGCGACTGGGTCACGCTCGACGCCGGGCCCGGCTGCGATGTCGACAGCGGCACGCCGGCCGGCGTGCCGGTTTCCTGCGGTGTCGGCTGCGCCGCGGGTACGCCCTGTGTTCCCTGGGTTCCGCTGGCGGGTGCGCCGCGCTGCGGCAACAGCACCGGCGCACGCACCGACAATTCCGGCTTGCGGCGGAAGTTCGCCTCGGTGCCGGCCGAGAATTCGGTGGCCTCCGCCGGCGGCCGCTGCAGGTTGCGCACCAGGTGCGGCGTGATCGACAGCACGATCTCGGTCTTTTGCGTGTCGTCGCGCTGCGAGCCGAACAGGCGCCCCACGATCGGCAGGTCGCCCAGCCCCGGCACGCGGTTGCCGCCCGTGCGCTCCTCGTTGTTGATCAAGCCGGCCAGCACCTGGTTCTCGCCATCCTTCAACTGCAGCATCGTCGAGGCCTGGCGCGTGCCGATCTGGTAAGCCGTCGTGCCGGACTTGGTTTCGATGGTGTTGACCAGGTTCGACACCTCGAGCGAGATGCGGATCGCCACTTCGTTGTTCAGGTAGATCGTCGGCTCCGCGTTCAGTGTCAGGCCCACGTCGATGTAGCTGACGCTTTCCTGCGCGAAGCCGGCGGTACCCGGCGAAACCGTGGTGGTGATGACGGGCACCTTGTCGCCGATCAGGATCTTGGCCTTTTCCTTGTTGCGCACGCGGATGCGGGGATTGGCCAGCAGGTTCGAATCCGAGGCGTTGCGGTTCGCCGTGGCCGTGGCGCTGATGCCGGTGATGCTGAGGTTGCGGCGGTTCAGGTTGTCCAGGTCGTGGAGGGTGACCTTGGCGCCCTCGCCCGTCACCAGCGGGGCCAGCGTCACGCTGGTGGGCCAGGCGACGCCCAGCTGCAGCAGGCTGCTGCGCTTGACTTCGAGGATCTCCACTTCGAGCATCACTTCCGGTTCGGCCATGTCCTGCACCGCCACGATCTTCTCGGCCAGGCGGATCGCATCGGCGTTGTCGCGCATGATCACGAGGTTGAGCTTTTCATCGGCCACCACGTCGCGCGATTTCAGGATGGTCTTCAGCGTATTGGCGACCAGCTTGGCTTCCGCGTTGGCCAGGTAGAAGGTCTTGACGACGGTTTCCTGGTATTCCTTCAGCTTGGCCGCGATATTCGGGTAGATCAGGATCGTGTTCGCATCCATCACCTGCTGTTCCAGCTGGTTCGTCATCAGCAGATAGTAGACCGCCGACTCGACGGTGCTGTTCCTCAGCATGATGGTGGTGCGGGTATCGGTCTTCACATCCTTGTCGAACACGAAGTTCAAGCCCGAGCGGCGTGAAATCACGTCGAACACCTGCTTCAGGGGCGCTTCGCGGAACTCGATCGTGATCGGCTGCTTGTAGCTCTTGGCCAGCGCGGTCTCGCCGCCGCTCGGTGGATTCCGCTCGGCGATCTCGCGCTGCAGCTGCCGGGCGCGCGGCTGGTCGGGCTTTTCGGCCAGCACCGCGTCGAGCTTGGCCGTGGCGCCCTCGAACTCCTTTTTCTCGACCAGTGCGGCGGCATCGGCCAGCAGCCGGTCATGGCGCTCGGCCATGTCCAGTGCGCGCAGCGCCATGCGCGCGCGTTCGTTCTGCGGATTGAGCGCCAGCACCCGCTGGATGTTCTGCAAGGCCAGTTCGCGCTGGCCTTCGATGGTCTGCCGCTCGGCCTGGTCGAGGTAGCGCATGACCGCGCGGTCGCGCGCCTGCAGGTAGGAGGCGCGGTACTGCGCATTGCCCGGATCCTGCGCGATCGCTTCCTGCAGCTTCAGCAGGCCGGCTTCCACCTGGTCTTTTTCGATCAGCGTGGTGCCGTCGCGATACGCCATCTGGCCGGCGCAGCCGGCCAGCGCCAGCGCCATTGCGGACAGCGCCACCATCCGGCGCACCCGGCCACCACGTATCCAGCCTCCATGAGCGTGCGTGTTCAATCCATGACTCCAATATTTAGCTTTTGCACCTGGTTCAGGGGCAGGTAAGTGACCGTCAGCGTCGGCGGCGCGATGGTATCGATACGGTACATGCCGTCGATCACGGTGCCCGCGCGGGCCACGTAAGTGCGGTCGGGACGGGCCAGGTAGACTTCCCAGGCGCCATCGGCCACGCCCTTGCCCAGCACCGTGAACGGCAGCGGCGGTGCGGTCGGCGCGGGCGGCTCCGGCGGCGGACCGCTGGGCGCCGCGGCAGGCGGGGGCGGCGGATTCAGGTCCTGGCCGGCGAACACCCCGGCACTGCCCTTGAACGCATCCTCCCCCGTGGCACCGATCAGCTCGGCGCGCGGAATCAGCCGGAGGATGGTGCCGTTCCCCGCGGATGCGGCCGCGGCTTCGGCCGGCGCACGCGTGGTGGCGCGCGGCTCTGCCACGGCCACCTGCGCCCGTTCGACCGGTTCGGCCACGCCATCGTCAGGCGCGTTGTCGCCGAACAGCACGAGCCCGGCCGCGATCGCCAGCGCGGCGCCCATCAGCAGGTGCCGGGGTTTCACGGCGCCTCCTTCAGGTACAGCGTGATGCGCAGCCTTGCCTCGACCCCCGGGTCGGCGATCGTGTCGCCCCGGAAGCTCACTTCATCGAGCGCGGCGAACGGCACCGCGGCCAGCGCTTCCAGCGCGAACTGCCAGATGTTGCGGTAGCTGCCCTTCACCGGCAGCACGATCTGGTAGGTGGCCACCGTGCTGGCCTTGTCGTAGCCGAACTTGTATTCGCCCTGGTTCAGCGCCAGGCCGGCCTTGCCGGCCAGGTCGAACAGGGTCTTGACCTGCTGCTCGGCGTGACGCTTCTCGCCCAGCGTGGCATAGAACAGCGACAGGTTTTCGTTGGCGGTCGGCGGCGGCGGTGCCTCCACCAGTGCCGATGCGCTCGGCAGCGGCCGTGCCAGCTCCTGCTGCAGCGCGGCCCGTTGCGGCAGCAGCCAGGCCCACGTGGCCAGGCCGGCCGCCAGCAGTGCCACCGCCAGGCACGCCGCGCCGCCGGCCCGCATTGCGAACAGGCGCAGCGCCAGCATCAACGGTGCCAGCTGGATGTCCGACTGCGCCTTCATTGCGCCCTCCATTGCACTTCGACCTGGAAGCGGATCGGATGGTTCGGATCCTGCTCGCCGATCTCATGGCGCACCAGCGCCGCCCCGGTGAAGAAATCCTGCTGCTTGAGCACTTGCACATAGCCCACCATGTCGTCGCTGTTGCGCGCCTCGGCGGTGATCTTCAGCAGCTGTTTCCTGGGGTCCGGATCGAGCGCCAGCAAAGCGATATTGGCCGGCGTGGCATTGCCGACCGCATCCTCGAGCTGGCGCCACGGCACGTTCAGGCGCAGGATGGCGGCATTCACGGCGGCGGCCTGCGCTTCCGGGATCGCCACCTCGGCCACGCGTGCCGGACGCTTCGACAGCGCCGCCTGGCTGGCGCGCAGGCGCTCGATCTGCTGCTCGCGCGCGGCGCGCTGGTCGGCCATCTGCATGGCGAACCAGATGCCGCCGGCGCACAGCACGATGCCGGCGATACCGGCCGCCAGCAGGGCCGGATGCAGCCGGTACAGGGCGCGCCGCCAGGTCGGCGGCGCGAAGTCGATCTGCATCGGCTTCATGGTGCGCTCCCCGGGTACGCCAGGCGGCCGGCGGTGGACAGCTCGTCGCCCTGCCCCGTGCCGAGCCGTACCACGCCCACCTGCCCCGCGCCTGCCGGCCTGGCCAGCCCGGCCGGCAGGGCGCCGCACAGTTGTACCTGGACGGGCGTGTCGAGCCCCAGCAGCAGCGCTTCGCGCCCCATCATCTGCGTGAGCCAGTAATGGTCGGCGGCCGGCGGCACCTGCAGTGCGCGCACCGCGCGCAATTGCCTTCCCTCGATCGCGGCCACGGTCAGCAGATTGTCGTGCAGCTGGCCGAACCACGCGCCGGGACGGATCGCGCGGCACCAGCGGTTCCACGCGGTGACGAAATGCGGCACCACCTGCACCACGTGCAGCCGGTGCTCGAGCGCCACCGCATCGATCAGCGCCAGCAGCGCGCGCGGCACCGCGGCCGCAAAGAACGGTTCGGTGGAATGCCAGTCGGCCGTGACCTGCCATGCCGCGGGCCCCTCGCCATACAGGGCGTGGAAGCGCAGCGCGGCGGCGGCTTCGATGTCCGGCAAGCGCGCGGCGCCCGGCGGCGGCGCGACCTGCCACAGGCGGCACAGCTCGTCCGCCAGCACCACCGTGAGCGGCCAGCCAGCGACGTCCTGCCCGCCAAGCAGCGCCCGCAGTGCGGCACCCAGTGCCTCGCCGCCGGGGCCGGCCACGGGCTGTTCAGCCAGCACCCGCACCTTGCCGGCGCGCCAGCGCGACGCCGCCAGCAGGCTGACCGCTCCCGTGGCGACGCCGAGGCGCACGACCTGTCCGAAAGCCCTACGCATGCAGGGTCACCCGCTTGATCTCGGCCAGCGTGGTGCCGCCCCGCTTGACGACTTCCAGCGCCGCATGGCGCAGGCTGCGCGTGCCGTTCGCGTAGGCGGCCTGCTTGACCTGGCGGATCGGCCGCTTCTCGACGATCAGCTCGCGGATCTCGTCGTTCAGGGTGAGGATCTCGGCGATCGAGCGGCGCCCCTTGTAGCCGGTGCCGCGGCAGTCGCCGCAGCCCTTGCCGGCCATGAACCGGTAGTCGAACACGTCGGCGCGGGCCAGGCCCACGCTGGCCAGTTCGGCGTCGTCCGGCGTGTAGTCGGCCGCGCAATGCGGGCAGTTGATGCGGACCAGCCGCTGCGCCCAGATGCCGTTCAGCGCGGACACGAACGCATACGGGTCGATGCCCATGTGGGTGAAGCGGCCGAACACGTCGAACACATTGTTCGCGTGCACCGTCGTCAACACCAGGTGGCCGGTCAGTGCCGACTGCACGGCGATTTCCGCCGTTTCGCGATCGCGGATCTCGCCGACCATGATCTTGTCCGGGTCGTGCCGCAGGATCGAGCGCAGGCCCTTGGCGAAGGTCAGGCCCTTCTTCTCGTTGACGGGAATCTGCAGGATGCCGGGCAGCTGGTATTCGACCGGGTCTTCGATCGTGATGATCTTCTCGCGGCCGTTGTGGATCTCGGTCAGTGCCGCATACAGCGTGGTGGTCTTGCCGGAACCGGTCGGCCCGGTAACGAGCAGCATGCCGTAGGCTTCCTGCGCCAGGGTGCGCAGCGTGGCAAGCGATGGCGCGTCGAAGCCCAGCGATTCCAGCGACAGCGAACCATACGATTCGATCATGGCGCGCTTGTCCAGCACGCGAATGACGGCATCCTCGCCATGAATGCTGGGCATGATCGACACGCGCAGGTCGATCTCGCGCCCGTTCGACTCGACGCGGAAGCTGCCATCCTGCGGCACGCGGCGCTCGGCGATGTCGAGCTCGGCGAGCACCTTGAGCCGCGAGATGATCTGTTCGGCGACCTCGATGCCGCCGACCGCGGTGGCGTGATCGAGCACGCCGTCGACCCGGTACTTGACGGCCAAACCGCCCGCCGTGCTTTCCAGGTGGATGTCGGACGCACCGACCTTCAGCGCATCGTACAGCGTGGAATTGACCAGCCGCACGGCCGGACTGGCCGCCTCGGACACCGAGGCAAACGACAGCACGGCGGCCGTCCTGCCATCACGGCGGCCGTTCTCGGTGCCCGGCAACAGCGAATCGGTGGCCCGCGCGCCCTCCTCCTGCTTCGACAGGTAGGCGGCGATATCGGCTTGCAGCGCGAGGCGCATCTGCAGCGGCGCATGGGGCGTGGCACGTGCCTGCGCCGACAGCCATGTCTGCAGGTCGAGGTCGAACGGATCGGCGATCACGCCGACCACCACACCCTCATGGGTACGCAGCAGCACGCATTTCTTCGCCATCGCCTGCGACAGCGGCAGCAGGTCGAACGCCGGCGTGAACGCCAGCATCTCGACGGTTTCCAGCACGGCCAGCCCGAACGGCAGCGCCAGTGCGCGCACCACCAGGCGCGGCTCCATGCCGCTCAGGGTTTCCAGTTCCTCCACCAGCGTGCGTTTCGACGCGGCCTGGGCGGCGCGCGCGCGCGCCAGCAGCGCATGGTCGAGGGAAGCGATGGCGGTTTGCAGGGCCGGATCGTTCACGACATTTCTCCGGCAAGGTCAAAGATGGGCATGTACAGCAGTACCACGATGGCGCCCACGATCAGGCCGATGCCGGCCATCAGCAACGGCTCGAAAGTGCGCGTGAAACGGTCGATCCAGCGGGTGATTTCGCCGTCGTAGAAAGCGGCCGACTGGGTCAGCATGGGGCCCAGGTCGCCGGTGCGCTCGCCCACCCGCAACATGCGCAGCGAAATAGGCGTGGTCAATCCGTTGGCCTCGAACGCGGTCGAGAGCGGCAAGCCCGACTCCACCGCGCTCTTCGCCAGTTGCAGGCCGCTCTTCACATTGGCCGACACCATGCCCTGCACTGTTTCAATGGCCTGCACGATCGTGATGCCTCCTTCGTTCAGCATGCCGAGCGTCAGGTACAGCCGCGACAGCTCATAGATCTTGACCCGCTCGCCGATGCCGGGCAGCTTGCCCAGCAGGCGCACCAGGCCGCCATTCGCCATCAGCCGGCGCGCTATCGCGACGAGCGCGACCACCAGGAGCACCAGGCCCGCCACCAGCGCGCCAGTATGCGCTCCGGCGAACTGGCCCCACGACAGCATCACTTGGGAAAGCCACGGCAGGTTGCGGCCGGCGCCCTGGTAGACCTCGGCGAAGCGCGGCACCACGTAGCCGATCAGGAACATCGACACGCCGCCGCCCACCAGCAGCAGGATACACGGGTAGATGGCGGCGCTGACGATCTTCGCCCGGACGATATCGATGCGCTGCTGATAGTCGATGTAGCGCTCCAGGGAGCGCGGCAGGTCGCTGGTGCCTTCGGCGGCGCGCACGATGCCGACATACAGCGGCGGGAACAACTGGGGCTGTTCGGCCAGCACCGTAGAAAAACGCTGGCCTTCGCGCAGGCCGCCCAGCAGGCGTTCCAGCACGCCCCGCGTGGCGGGGCTGGCTTCCTTTTCCAGCAAGGCCTCGAGTGCCTCGACGATCCCCAGGCCCGCTCTCAACAGCGCCAGCAGCTCCTGGCTGAACAGCACCAGCGAGAGCGCTTTTGCCTGACCGCGCCGCAGCGCGCCGCGCACCGGATGGATCGCGCTGACGAACAGGCCGCGCGCCTCGACCTGGCGCCGCGCGTCGGCCTCGTCGCGGCCATCGACCACGAGGTGGCCGATCACCATTTCCGGCGACAGGGTGCGGACGTCGAACTGCATGGGATCGCTGCCGGGAACGGGTTATTGCGAGGTGATGTCGGCGTTGTCGGCAGTGCCGCCCGGTTGGCCGTCCTTGCCCAGGGAAGTGATTTCGTAGTCGCCGCGCGTGCCGGGTGCCTTGTACTGGTAAGGCTGCCCCCACGGATCGGGCGGCACGCCTTTCTTCAGGTACGGGCCGTTCCATTTCGCGCCCGCTGTGGCCGGCGCCGCGAGCAGCGCCGCCAGGCCTTCTTCCGTGGTCGGGTAACGGCCGACATCGAGCCGGTATGTGTCGAGGGACTTTTCAAATGCCTCGATCTGCGCCTTTGCCACCGTGACTTCCGACTTGCCCAGTTGCGAGAAATACTTGGGACCGACATAGGCCGCCAGCAGGCCGATGATGACGATCACCACCAGCAGCTCGAGCAGCGTGAAACCGCGAGCATGCCGCTGACCAGACTGCTTTTTGCACTGCTTCTTGCACTGCGTTTTCGACATTGCTGCGCACATCCGAAACAACCTCCGATTGCCGAGTTGACGGTGAAGGCTACCACGTCATTTGCGGGTTAGACAATTTTTTATTCGCGACATGCAAAGCCGGAGCGGCGGGAGCCGCTCCGGCATGGCCTGCCCCGCCCTGCGGGAGCATGAGATGGCCGGAAAAGACCGCTACCGCCACGCCTCGGCACGCCGTCTTAAAGGATGAAGCGGACCTTCCGGCTGAGGGGAATCAGTGCGGCCGTGATCGCGAGTGAAATCGCCATGACCACGAAGGTCATCGCCGACATGCCCACGTCGATGTACGGCTGCAATGTGCGCAGCACGAAGATGTGGACCAGGAAAATGCCGCTGGAATACAGCGCGATGCGCTTGTTGCTGCTATACAGCTTCACGTTGCACGCAATCAGGAAGACGAGCGGGCAGATCAGGATCGCTGAAGCGAAATTGTCGTATCCGCCATCATTGCGGGGATTGGTGTAGTTCCAGTAAGACTCGAGCAGCAGCAGTACCAGGCCCGCAGCGGCGCCCCAGCACAGATACGGCATGGCGATCCGCTTGTGCAGCTGGTATCGATGGATGGCGAAGCCGACGTAGAAAAACGGGAAGGCAAGGAAGAGGAAATTGCGGTGCGTCCAGTTGGTATTGCTGACCCGGTCAAGCAAGGGGTGGGCAAAGAGATGGTAGTTCCCCGCATACTGGATCGCCACGCCGCCGCAATACAGCAGCGCCGCGACGATCAGGACGGTTCGTGGCGGCCGGTGCTGCAAGATGAGCATCAGCAGGGCGGCACCGATCATGCCGCACAGGTACCAGAGATGGAAATAGCCGAAGACGAGGGTGTGCACAGCCTTGGCCAGGCCCGACAGGCCCGGGCTGAGCGCGGGAATCCACAGCAGGCCGTAGACCGCCGTCCAGAACAGGTAAAGGCCAAGTGCACGGCCGAACCAGCGGCGCGCTTCGTTACGCTGCAAGACCGGATAAAAATAAAAGCCGTTGATGATCAGGAAGATCGGCACGGCGATACGGAACAAGCCATTGCTCGTCAGGTACCCCAGCGTGGGGCTGAAGTCCTGCAGCAATCCCACGTGCAGACCGACCACCATGAACGCTAGTGCCAGTTTCAGGACGTCGATCGACACGTTTCGCTGCAGCGTCACGGGCTCATCGACTGCTGCGCCACTGACGCGCGATGGAGAAGAAGTTATCATTCTATTATGATATTTTCTATGCCATACCTTGTAAAGTATTTTTTGGCCGTGCTACGCCGAGGGATTGCAAGGATTGCCCCCTGCGCGACGCCGGCTTGCCGAGCGGTGTCCTGCCTGGCCAGGCTCGCCGCCCACGGGAGCAACCGCTGGTACCTGCCCCGGCGTCATCCATGATGTGTCGCCGGTGTACCTGGCGCGCCACATGCCCTGTTGCCGCAGGAGAATACATGCACGGTTTCGGCAACCCGGCTATACAATTCGATTAGCTCATCGATCGCAGGCACGGCGATCGGCAACACCCGCCGGCCGCCTGGAAGCTTGCGGAATCGTTGTCGCATGCCGACAATCGGCACCCTCGCTGCGCGCGAGCACCCGTATGCCGGCTGATCGCGCTATACAGACTGTTGACTATAAGATTATAATAACGACAATAGCCGTAGCGGCGTTTCCCGCCGACACCACGGCACGCCGATTGTCGCTCCGCGGAAGCGGCCCGGTGACAATGGCGATTCCAGCAGGGTTCCAGCGCGATTTTGCTCGTGAATTTGCTCGTGAATCTGCTGGTGAATCTGCTCGTGAATCTGTCGTGAATCTGCTCGCAATCCTGCTCGTTGGCGCAGCCGCCAGCGCACCGGAATGCGAAAGCGAACGGCTGAAGAAAGCGAACGGCTGAAAGCCGTGCTGGCTGTCGTCAGCCTCTCCAATACTGGTGTTCGAGCGTTCCAGGCGTGATTTTTCAAAAACCATGGGCCAGCGGCTCGCACGGACCGGCGGCCGCGCGTAATCCCAAGCAAGAGTGAGTAATGAATATGGCAAAACCGGAACCTGGTGCGGATGGCGCTGGACATGTGGCTCCGCCGGCAAGGGACAAGGGCTTCTGGGCGCTGAACTGGCTTCGCTTCCTGCTGGCGATGTACCTGGTCCTGTTCCATACCTTGCGGTTCAACTATGCGCCGGTGGCCGACAACTGGCTGGCGGCCAGCCTGGGCCTGGGCAATATGGCCACCAGCGTATTCTTCGTCCTGTCCGGCTTCCTGCTGACGCATGCCTACGTGGTCAAGAAAAACGGCCGTGACATCAACAAGCGCAACTTCCTCATTGCGCGGTTTTCCACGCTTTATCCCTTGCATCTCGCCTGCCTGGTGCTTGCCATCGTTGCCGTGGGGGGCAAGCTCTTTGCATATGGCGGCATTCCGGTCTATGTCGACAACTCCGCCACGGCGACGAGGTTCCTGGAACAGTGGGAAGTGGGCGTGGCACTGCTCATGAGCATCACCCTGACGAATGCCTGGAATCCCCTTTACCTGGTGTTCAACGGGCCATCGTGGTCGCTGTCGGCCCTGGGCTTCTATTACCTGCTGTTCCCGGCCGTCGCGCTGCGCATTTATCGGATGAAGTCGCTCAAGACGGCGCTCGTGGTGCTGGCGGTACTGTTCCTGCTGCCTGGCCTGGTTGCCGACCTGATGCATCGCTCGGACGCGCTGACAACCGGCTTGCTGCACAGGAATCCCATCGTCCGGCTGCCATTGTTCATTGCCGGCATCGTCCTGTGCGTGATGTTCACGCGCAAGACGCCGGGATCTTCCCCCGCGCAAACGTTCATGCTGGGTTCGCTCGTCGTGGCGACCACCGTGCTCGCCACGGTCTTGCGCTACCACGACAGCCGCCTGCACATCATCGAGAACGGGCTGTACTTGCCGGCCAGCGTTGCGATCATCTGGCTGTGCGCGGACATGAAGCCCACCCTGCACGACAAGGTGCGCTACTGGGGTGACCGCCTGGGTGCCGTGTCGCTGCCGGTATTCCTGCTGCACCTGCCGCTGTTCTCCGTCTTCCGCAAGATCGAGCAGGTCATCCTGGTATGGCCATCGTCGAACGGCAGCCTGAGCACGGCGCTTGCCACGGCAAGCCATGTCAAGCAGTCCCTGTTCTTCTATCCGGTCTATCTGATCCTGCTGGTGACGGCTTGCGTCCTGGTCCAGGAACACTTCGTGACGCGCGTGCAGAAGGCGATCCGCAACCGCTTCTCCGACCGGAGCGACGCGAAGGCGCAGGCAGCAACCGCAACGCGCGAACCGACTACCGGCACTTACTGACCTCTCGCCAGCGCAGCGCCGGCGCTGTTACCCGGCGCTGGTGCCCTGCGCCCGGCAACCCGGCGTATCGCCGCTTCCGGCATTGCCGCTACGTGCCCGCAAACATTCGCCGCTTCCTCTCCCGCCAGCCGGTGACGACGCTGGCGCCTTTCCCATGTGGCGGATACCGTTCAGTCCGACACAATCGCCTGCCCGGCGGCGCTCCCAACCCTGCCTGTCCAGCGCCCAAAAAAAACAGCCGCGCTCCGGGGAGCGCGGCTGGCGATTCGATGCGCGCAGGTCAGGCGCGGCGGCGGGCGGCGCCGGCGACCAGCATCGCGCCGATGCCCAGCATCAGCCATGACGACGGTTCCGGTACCGGCGAAATCGCGGCGGCGTCCGAGTAGCTGGCCGAGGCGAACGACCCGCTGCCGCCTACCGTGGTGGCGGGAGCCCACGTGATGTCGGCCAGCCTGCCATCGGCGGCGGACGAACTGCCCAGCGCCGTGGTGACGCCGGCATCGTAGGCCCAGATCGCGAAGGTGGAACCGTAGGCACCACCCGACAGGTCGACGTTATCGCCGCTGAACGTGACGTTGAAGCTCAGCACTTGACCGTAGTCGACGGCACGGAACAGGCTGTTGAGGCTGTCGCCATTGCCGATCACGTAGCCGGTGGCCTGCGAACCCGTCACCTGGCCGATGGTTTCCACCACCGCGCCTTCGTCGAAGCCCTGGAAGCCGCTCAGCGTGACGGTAGTGGCCGGCGATATGCCCGGGTTGGCCGGGTTGTACTGGAAGTCGAGCCAGCCGGTATTGCCGAACATCGAGGTATCGATGCTGACGGCCAGCGTGGTGTCGGCCAGCGCGGCGCTGCTGCCGAAGGCCAGCGCCAGCGCGGCAATGGCGGTACGCAGTGTGAGTTTGTTCGCGTGCATGTGCTTTTCCTTGACTTAGAAGTTACCGCTGAAGATTCGTGCCGTGTACGTGGCGTTGACCTTGGCCGGGTTGCGCAGCGTCAGCGGCACCGTGACGGAGGCGCCCGGTGCCAGGCCGCCGGCGATACGGATGTAGGGCGCGCCATCATGCGTGCCGGTCCCGTTGACGACCGTGACACCGGCGGGCAAGCCGTCGAACCGCAGTGACAGCGGACCGGCCAGCGCCGCATCGGACCGGTTCACCAGCGTAACCGAACCGGTGAACAGTTGCGTGACGCGGTTGAAGCCCAGGCCCGTGGCGTTGACTTGCACGCTGGCCGTGACATCGCTGTATGCCGGTGCCAGCGCCAGGCTGATGACGACCGGATCGTGGTCGGAAGCGCGGTAAGGCTGGGCATCGTACAGATCCTGCGGCTTGCCATTGGTGTTGTAGTCGATGACTTCCGGCTCGTCCGCGTTGGCGTGCCACTCGGCCGCGCCGACCACCTGCGGGCTGAGCGAAGCACTGGCCAGCGCATGGTCGAGATAGCCGGCCTGGTGGCCGAACACGTACGAGTACGGCAGGCCGACGGGGCGCACGAAGCGTTCCAGCTGGTTGACGTAACCCCGCGCGATGATCGCGGCGATCGGGTCTTCCATGCCGTACGAATTCATGTCGCCGATCAGCAGCACGTCGGGGTCGCCGGCGGCGGCCTGCACTTGCGGCACGAACGCATCGACCAGGCGCTGCGCCTGCGCGACGCGGGTGGCGTTCCAGCAGCTCTGGCCATCGCCGTTGTCGGCTTCCGCCCCCGAGCCGGACGGGCAGCTGCCCTTCGACTTCAGGTGGTTGACGACCACCGAGAACTTCTCGCCATTGGCGGCGCGGAACGCCTGCGCCATCGGCGGGCGGTTGTTGACGCTGTTCGCGTCGGACAGCGAACTACCCACCAGCGTGACGGCGGCCGGCTTGTAGATCATCGCCACGCGGATCGCATCCGTGCCCGTGGCGGCCGGTTTCGGCACCACCGCGTAGACCGGCGAACCGTAGGCCGCGTTCAGGCTGTCCACCAGCAGGCCGACGGCGGTGTCGCCATTGTTCTGGATTTCCATCAGGCCGACCACGTCGGCATCGACGCTCTTCAGCTGGTTGACGATCTTGTCGCGCTGGCGCACGTACTCGGCCAGGTTGTCGGCGCCACGGCAATTGCCCTGGCTGGTGGTCGAGCCCACCGTGCAGCCCTGGTTCGTCTGGCCCGTGGCGGTGGTGCCGTCGGTGAACGTCGTGAAGAAATTCAGCACGTTCGCGCTGGCCACCTTGACGTTCCCGGCCGGCAGCGCCGGTGCGGCCTCGCGCGGATTGTCCCGCGTGATGGCCGGCGGCACGGTCGGCTGCAGCTTGAAGCCGGCACCGCCCGCGCCCAGCGCGCCGTAATCGACGACGCCGGTCAGGTCATGCACCAGGTCGCCGGCGCGCACGGTGCGGCCTTCGCCGATGTACGGCACGGTTGCCGGCGTCGTGAAGATGCCGTCGTCCAGCACGATCAGGTTGGCGGCATTGGCTGCGGCCAGCGCCGCGGCCTCGGCGCTGCGCGGCGCGTGGCGATTGGTCGGGATTTCCAGGCGGCCGGACGACAGCGACAGTTCGCCACGCGTGCCCAGGTAGTCGGTCTGCGAGATCGTCAGCGGGTCCGTGAAGCGCACCAGCATGCCCTCGACCTGGTCGAGGCGCGCGTTCGGCAGTGCGATATTGGTCGGCGCCACGCTGTGGCCGGACGACAGCACGGGAGCGAACGTCACATCCGTCATTTCCGTGTACGAGCGGTTGGCGCCGCCCGGCGTGTATTCGGTGATCTTGCCGGTGACGCGCACGCGCTGGCCGACCGCCACGCCGTCGGCGGCGGCCGCGTTGTAGACGAACAGCCCGTCGGACGTGGCCGGATCGCCGTCGCCGTTACCATCCTGCAGGAAGAAGCCGCCCGCCACCTTGGCGGTGACGATGCCTTCCGTGGTCTGCTCGGTGTTCGCGAACTGGCTGGTGGCACCGCTGCCCTGGATCTGCGGGATGGTGTGCGTGACCGGTGCCAGCGGGCGTACCGAAACGCTGACCGTGCAACTGGCTTCCTGCCCTTCGTCGTTGGCGAAGCGTACCGTGACGGGGAAATCGCCCAGCGGGGCATCCGCCGCCACTTCGATGCGCCCGGACGCGCTGCCACCTTCGGCGCTGGCGGACGTGAACGCCAGGCCGATGCCCGGCACCGCGGCGGACGTGATCGACGCCGCGTTGACGATGCTGTCGGCATCGCTGGCCGCCAGCAGGGTGCCGCCGGCATAGCCTTGCGCGATACCGAGGCTGGACGGGCAGCGCAGCACGATCGGCTTGACTGCCGGGACATCGCATGAATGGGCCGGCGCGGCGGCGTTGCGCGGCACCGGTTCGGCCACGGCGAAGTCGGCGCGGTTGTCGTCGGTGTCGATGCAGCCGGCTTCATTGCGCAGCACTGCGGTGGCGTTGCCCGTGCCACCGGCCGGCGCGGTGCCCTCGAAGTGCCCGGCGCTGCCCCAGCCGACCAGGTCGACCAGTGCCCCGCCGGTCGGCGCCGCGCCAGCCAGGGCGGCAGTGGAACTGACCAGCGCCACTTTGCCGCCACTGCCGCTCATCGGGATCGTACCGGTCGTGTCCGGGTCCAGCGCCACGCTGCCGCCATTGCCGGAAGCCTGCTGTACCAGGTAATACTTGCCGGGCTCCAGCGTGACGGTGGGCAAGCGCGTCACTTGCCAGCTGCTGCCCGCCGTGCTGGCATATTGCACGCTCCAGTTCGTCAGCGTGACGGCCGCATCGCTCCGGTTGAACAGTTCGATGAAATCGGACTTCAGCGTGGCGCCGCTATTGCCGCCGCCGCCATAGACCTGGCTGATGACGATATCGGAAGCGGCGAAGGCCGGCGTGGCCAGGCCGGCCAGCGAGGTGGCCAGGGCAGCGGCCAGGGCCGTGGCCAGCGCGGTCTTGCGGCCCGGAGTCGGAGCGTGTGGTGTCATGGTATCCCTGCAATCTTGAATAAGTGAATCGAATATTGCCTAATGCATATTAGCTAAACGATATGACCTCTTAATGACAGTGCGGTGTCGTTGGAAACGGGAATGGCAGGGACAAGAATAAACTAATAACTAAAAGACATGGCCTTTAAATGATCGCCTGGCCATCGAACAGCGCGGGGAATGGCCTGGGTGGCGGTGCCTTGCAGCACGCCAGCAACGATGAAGGTGGGAGAGTTGGGTTGTGTCGGCGCACCGCGCGGGTTGGGCGATGCTGGCCGGAGCGGGAGTTGCCGGCGCGGGGGGGGCCGGCTTGTGGGCTACCTGCGATAAGGCGCGGCGAGCGGTTCGCCGATGAAGACGCCCTGTGCCGGCCAGGCAACGCTGCGCCAGTAGGCTTCGATCGCCGTGCTGCCGTTGGCGTAGTGGCGCAGCAGTACGGCGGGATTGGGGAATTTTTGCCAGAAATTGCACGGCTCGCTCACGGTACCGTAGCTCGCCGTCGCCCCGGCCTGCAACCACTGCAGGCTGCTCATCTGCCCTCCTCCCAGCAGGTCGCCACCAGTCGACGTCAAATGGTCGGCTAGTGCGCCGGGCATGAACTGGAGGGTCTCCAGTTTCGGTACCCGCGCCTTGCCGGTCTGGTAGATCATGATGTCGCGCTTGCCTTCCAGTGCATCCGCGCCCAGCGTGTGGATCGTCAGCTTGCGTTGCGGGATGGCGCCGGGCTTCGGGAAGAACCGCGCACGGCTGTTGCGTGCCTGCTCGCTGGTGACAAGATAGTAGGCGCCCGCCTCCGAAACACGGAATCCGCTGGCCTTGCCGCGGTCGATGAGGGCCTTGCCTTCCTCGACGGACTCGGTGGGCAGCAGCATCGCCAGCCGCATGCCTGGCTGGACCCGGCCCGGCAATGTGGACGCATTGAAATACGGGCTGGCTTTTCCGGGTGCGCATGTGCGGATGCATTGCGCGGCGTCGTAGCCCAGCGCGTAGGCCGCGGTGATGCCGTTGCATTCGACGGCATACGGCGCCGTCCACACCATCAGCACGGCCTGCACATCCGGTTTCAGCTTGCCATCGATCTCCGCCTTGAGGGCGGCGAACTGCTCCGCCGTCAGCTTGCGGGGCTTGCCCGGGATGCGGACATGGACGATGTTCGCGTCCGGGATGCCGCGGGCGGTGCGGTAATACTCACCGAGCTCTACGCTGTTCGGCTCGTCGTCATTGATGACGACCGCCAGCTGGGCCGGCTGCAGCGCCGGCGCCGCATGGACGATGGCGGCGGCCATCAGGACTGGCAGGAGAAAAGCGGATCGCAAAATGGCCGGGCTCCATGTGGTAGGGACAGGACTGCGCATGAGACAACGCTGCAAGTGATGACAAGACAGCGACGGTTGCCACGAGGACGAAAAAAAACGGAAGCCAAAGCTTCCGTTTTCATTATAACGCGTGGTCTCAGCCGCGGCGGCGCAGCGCAACGCCCAGCACGCCCAGGCCGCCCAGCATCAGGGCCAGCGTACCGGGCTCCGGCACCGGAGATACCGAGAGCGTGCCGCTGTAGCTGGCATTCGTGGCTGTGGCGAAGCCGTTCACTTCCAGGAAGTAGTTGCCGGCCTTGAGCATATCGGTACCTTTGAAGAGCCAGGTCTGGTCGAAGGGATCGTGCAGCGTGCCGTAATACACGGCTTCGGTGACGCCTTCCTGGTACAGGTTGAAGCCGGTGATGCCCAGGCCGGTCTCGTCATCGTATGGTACCGAGGTCATCAGGCCGGTGACGGCCGATGCGGTGTTCAGCTTGAAGGTGTAGCGATCGCTGAAGCCGTTGAACTCCTCGCCCAGCGCGGCGGCGGCCGTTTCAACGGTGCGGGAGAATGCAAACGAGCCGCTGGCGGTCAGCGTGGTCGACATGTCGACGATCCGGCTCTGGTCGATATAGGCAGCGTGGGCGTGGGTGCCGAATGCCAGCAAGACGGCCAGGCACAGTGGATGCAGCTTTTTCATGAAGGTTTCCTGTTCGGTTTACTTGGCGTTGCGGCGCGCGGCAAACGCCAGCACGGCGAGGCCGCCCAGCAGCATGGCGGGCATGGCCGGTTCCGGCACCGGAGAGACGGTGAGCGTGCCATTGGCGGCATACGAGCCGCCTGGCGCCAGCATCGTGCCCGATACCTGGAAGTAGTAAGCGCCGGCGGCCAGGTTGCTGGCGCTCAGGGTCCACTTGTCGAACACGCCATCGGCGTTCAGGAACGACAGCTTGCCCGGCGCCACGGCCAGGTTCGTCAATGCGTCGTAGATACCGAAGCCGGTCAAGTCCAGGCTTTCGTTCCGGCCGGCGGCCGTCGACGTCGCCACGAAGCGCACGCTGGCCTTGCCGCCCAGCGTGAAGTCGAAGCGGTCGGCGAACGTATCGCCTGCCAGCGTATTGCTGAAGTTGTTGTCGAATGCCAGAGAATTCTTGCCGGTCTGGACCGTCAGCGTTTCAACGGGCGAGCTGACATTTGCCGCGTGCGCGCCGGCCATCAATACGAGCGCCGCGGTAACGAAAAGAGTGCGTTTCATGCGAAATTCCTGCCGGAGATAAGTATCTGTCAGTAAAAAACTAATTCTTATCGGCAGTATATCAGAACTGCAACGTAAGTTTCACAATCATAATAAAAAAATTGCCACACAACACTTGCGTGTTGTGTGGCAACGAGATCCGCGCCATGCCAGGGATATCGGGCGTCAGGTGCGCTGGTAGACGTCCTCGAAGCGCACGATATCGTCTTCGCCCAGGTAGCTGCCCGACTGCACTTCGATCAGGTGCAGCGGCAGCTTGCCGGGATTTTCCAGGCGATGGCTCATGCCGATGGGGATGTAGGTGGATTCGTTTTCGGTCAGCAGTTCGACCTTGTCGCCGCACGTGACCCGGGCGGTTCCCGACACCACGATCCAATGCTCGGCGCGATGGTGGTGCATCTGCAGCGACAGCTTGCCACCCGGGTTGACGGTGATGCGCTTGACCTGGAAGCGGTCGCCCACGTCGATGCCCTCGTAGCAGCCCCAAGGACGGTAGACCTTTGTATGATGCAGGTGTTCGGTACGATCCTGGCACTTCAGGTGGTCGACCACCTGCTTGACTCGCTGCACCTGGTCCTTGCGTGCGACCAGTACCGCGTCGTTGGTCTCGACGACCACGACATCTTCAAGGCCAATGACGGCCACGCAGCGGTTTTCCGCGCGCACCAGCGAATTCTTCACGCCATCCAGGTAGACGTCGCCACGGGAGACATTGCCGTTGCTGTCGTGCTGCTGCACTTCCCACAACGCCGACCACGAACCGACATCGTTCCAGCCGATCGCGGCGGGCACGACGACGGCATGGCGCGTATGTTCCATGACCGCATAGTCGATGGAATCGGACGGGCTGGCGGCAAAGGCTGCCTCGTCGAGACGGCAGAAGTCCAGGTCGCGATAGCCCTTTTCCACCGCTTCGGCGGTAGCGCTGGCGATCGCCGGCTGGAACTGCTGCAACTCTTTCAAGTAGTCGCCGGCCCGGAACAGGAACATGCCGCTGTTCCAGAAATATGTGCCGGCATTGACGAATTCTTCGGCGGTAGCGCGATCGGGCTTCTCGACAAAGCGATCCACCTTCAGGCAATTATCGCCGACCGGCAGCGGTTCGCCGCCCTTGATGTAACCATATCCCGTCTCCGGTGCCGTCGGCACGATGCCGAACGTGGCCAGGGCGCCATGCTCGACCAGTGCGGCCGCGCGCAGGATCGCGCCATAGAACGCTTCGGTGTCGCTGATCACGTGATCGGCCGGCAAGACCAGCATCACTGCTTCGGCATCGATCGCCTTCAGGTAATGCGCGGCGGCGGCGATTGCCGGTGCCGTATTGCGACCTTCCGGCTCGAGCAGGATGCCGAGTGGCTTGACGTTGATCTCGCGCAGCTGTTCGGCGACGAGGAAACGGTGCTCGTTGCCGCAAACGATCAACGGCTGCATCAGTCCAGGCCGACCATTCAGGCGCAATGCCGTGTCTTGCAACATCGTCTTGTCGGCAACCACGGGCAACAACTGCTTCGGCAGTGCCGCCCGGGACAGTGGCCACAGGCGGGTGCCGGCGCCGCCGGACAGGATGACGGGATATATCTTCATGCTTTCTTCTGTTCCAAATGGGGGACTTCTGGTTCGCCTTCCCGGCGGCGGGCCGCGCGGCGGTCGCGTGCGTTGGCCCATTCGTCGGATTCATACTGCGAAACGTGTTTCATCTCGCCAGCACGGTCGACACTATAGTCTTTAAAGACAATCAATTCGTCCAGCGTAACATCCGGTAACACACGCGTATATTCGAACAGCACGCTGCGCAGCACCGTCGCACCTGAGCAAATGTGGCTGCCATGGCCGATCCACGTCGGGCCGACGATGCGCGCACCGGCATCGACCTTGACGCCGGAACCGATGTAGACCGGGCCTTCGATCTTGGTGCCGTTGCTCCAGTCGATGCTGGTGTTCAGGCCCACCCACAGGCCTTCATCGACCTGGATGCCCGGCACGGCCATGTTGGCCACTTCGCCCAGCAACACGCCTTGCAGCACTTCCCAGTAATCCTTGACGCTGCCGATGTCGATCCAGTTGAACTTGCGGGTCTGGTTATAGAACGGCAGGCCCTTTTCGGCCAGCAGCGGGAACAGTTCCGAGCCGATGTCGAACGGACGGTCCGAAGGAATCAGGTCGATCACTTCGGGTTCGAAGATGTAGATACCGGTACTGGCGCAGTTCGATTTCGCCTGCGACGGATCCGGTTTTTCCTGGAATTCCCGGATTCGGCCATCTTCGTCGCTGACCACGACGCCATAGCTGGACACCTTGTCCCACGGCACTTCGCGCGTGATGACGGTTGCCAGCGCGCCTTTGCGACGGTGTTCGAACAGGGCGGATTTCAGGTCCAGGTCGATCAGCGCGTCGCCGCACAGCACGATCGTGGTTTCATCGAAGAAGCCGCCGAATTCCTGGATCTTCTTGATGCCGCCTGCCGAACCGAGCGGCTCCGGCACCACTTCGCCATTGTCGTTGGTATAGCCCTCGAACGAGTAGCCGATCTGCACGCCGAACTGGTGTCCTTCGCCGAAGTACTCCTCGATCTTTTCATGCAGATAGCTGACGTTGACCATGATTTCGGTCACGCCGTACCGGGCCAGGTGTTCCACCAGGTAGGCCATGACGGGCTTGCCGAGGATCGGGATCATCGGCTTCGGTAGTTCGTACGTCAATGGCCGCACGCGCGTGCCTTTGCCGGCCGCGAGGATCATTGCTTTCATGTGAAGACTCCCTGGGAAATTTATCGCGATGAGGATTGCCAGCGCCACGTGTCGATACACATGCGGGCAATGTCGAACTGTGCTTTCCAGCCGAGCTCTCGCTCGGCCGTCGCCGTATCCGCATAGCAGGCGGCGATATCTCCGGGTCGTCGGTCGACGATCTTGTACGGAACTTGCCGGCCGCTGGCGGCTTCGAACGCGCGTACCATCTCGAGCACGCTATTGCCGCGGCCGGTCCCTAGATTGTAGGTATATACGCCTGGACCTGTCGCCAGTTTGTCCAGCGTCTTGACGTGACCGATCGCCAGATCGACCACGTGGATGTAATCGCGCACGCCGGTGCCGTCCGGCGTCGGGTAATCGCCGCCGAAGACGGACAGGAACTCGCGCTTGCCTTCCGCTACCTGCGCCACATAGGGCATCAGGTTGTTCGGGATGCCGCTCGGTTCTTCACCGATCAGGCCACTTTCATGCGCGCCCACCGGGTTGAAGTAGCGCAGCAAGGCGATGCGCCAGCTGTTGTCGGATTTGTGCAGGTCGCGCAGGATCTCTTCGATCATCAGCTTGCTGCGACCGTAAGGATTGGTCGCCGACAGCGGGAAATCCTCGGTGATCGGCACGGTTGCCGGATCGCCATAGACGGTGGCCGAGGAGCTGAAGACGATCGACTTGACGTTGAACTTCGCCATCGTTTCCAGCAACGCCACGCTGCCGGACACGTTGTTGTCGTAGTAGCGCAGCGGCTGCGCCACCGATTCGCCGACAGCCTTCAGGCCGGCGAAATGGATCACGGAATCGAACTGCCGGGTAGCAAAGACGCGCTCGAGCGCGGCGCGGTCGCGGATGTCAGCTTCGATGAATTCGAAAGGCTTGCCGGTGATGCGCTGCACGCGCTCCTGTACGGCGCGGCTGGCGTTGGCCAGGTTGTCCAGCACCACGACTTCGTGGCCGGCATGCGCCAGCTCGACGACCGTATGCGAACCAATGTACCCCATGCCACCAGTAACGAGTATTTTCACACTTCATCCTTTGCAAAAAAAGGCAGCCTGATGGCTGCCCCTTGGTCAAATCAGGGCCTGATCGAGCACGGCCACAATGCGCTGCGCAGCCTGCCCATCCCACAGATGGGGCCGCCTGCCCTGCTTGCCGTCGCCACGCAATACCTTGCGCGCCTCGTCGACGATACGCACCGGATCGGTGCCAACCAGGACATTGGTGCCTTCCTCGACGGTGACGGGTCGCTCGGTGTTTTCACGGATCGTGATGCAGGGCACGCCCAGCGCCGTGGTTTCTTCCTGCAGGCCGCCGCTGTCGGTCAGCACGACAGCCGCATCCTTCCACAGGTCGAGGAACGCCATGTAAGCCTGCGGCCCGACCAGGGTCACGTTCGGGCCCAGGTCGATGCCGAAGCGTTCCAGGTTTCCGCGGGTGCGCGGGTGGACCGGGAACACCAGCGGCAGTTCGCGTGCGATCTCGGTCAGGGCCGAGCCGATCTGCGCCATCATCGCCGCGTCGTCGACATTGCTTGGACGGTGCAGCGTGACCACGCCGTAACGCCGGCCGGCCAGCTCGCGCTTCAATGGCTGGCTTTCAAAACCGCCCTCGGCCAGCTTGCCGGCCTGGTACAGCACATTATCCACCATCACGTGGCCAACATAGTGCACGCTTGACTCGGCCTTGCCTTCGCGCCGCAGGTGTTCGACAGCGCTCGGCTCGGTGGCGAAGAACCAGTCGCTGATGCTGTCGGTGACCAGGCGGTTGATTTCCTCCGGCATCGTCATGTCGCCGCTGCGCAGGCCCGCTTCCACGTGCGCGACGGGAATGTTGAGCTTCTTGGCGACGATCGAGCACGCCAGCGTGGAGTTCACGTCGCCGACGACCAGTACCGCGTCGGGGCGCTGCTCCAGGCACAGCTTCTCGAAACCCAGCATGATCTTGGCTGTCTGGTCCGCATGGCTGCCGCCGCCGGCGCCCATGAACACGTCCGGCGCCGGGATGCCGAGTTCCTCGAAGAACACGTCATTCATCTCGCGGTCGTAGTGCTGCCCCGTGTGGATGATCCGGTAGGCCAGCCGCGGGTGATTGGTCATCGCGCGCACGATCGGCGCGATCTTCATGAAGTTGGGCCGTGCACCGGCCACGAGATAGACGGTTTTCACGCAGCGTTCTCCTGTTTCGCTTCCGGCCAATGGCGCCGCACCAGGTCGCGCGTGTTGCGGATGTTGCCGCGGCTCGATGCACCGAACACGATGGACTCGATGTTGGGCTGCTCGCACACCCATTCGATCGCCTCCGCGGGAGGGATCGCGCCGGAAGCGAACACGGACATCGCGATCGCGCGGAACTTGCGGTCGCGCAGCGCCTTTTCGTAGGCTTCGAAACCGCCGCTCATGCGGAAGCCGATCTTGTTGATGTTCGAGCAGACGATCGGGTTTTCGATGCCCAGCTCGTCCAGCACGTCCAGCAGGCGCGGCAGGTTCATCGTGATGAAGCCCGGTTCGGCGTTATAACGCTTCTTCACGTGGTCGGCGAAGATGCGGAACGCTTCCTTGAAGCCCAGTCCCAGCAGCAGGTCGACCACCACGTTCTGCAGGAAGATGACGGGCGTGTTCAGGCCCTGGAACATCTTCATCTCGGCGTCGATCAGCAGCGTGGTGATGCCTTCGATGTCCTTGCGGGCCAGCGACATGCCGCCGCGCATGGCGGCGTTCAGGAAGCCTTCATCGGGCATGAAGCGCTTCAGCGCGCCCAGCATGCCATCCTCGGTTACCGCGTTCGCGTACTTGTGCGCGTACGGCATGCAGGGCATGAACTTGAAGTCCTTGTAGCGCTGCGGGTCGGCACGCATGTGGTCGCACACTTGCGCGATGCGGTCGTGCGTGGTGCACATGAAGCTCTGAATGCCTTCGTCGTAGGCATTGTCCAGCACTTCGATGATGGCGTTGATATCCTGAAAACGCATGGCCTGCGCACGCGCCTTTTCTTCGGACATGTGATTGACGCCGAAAAACTGGTTATCACCAAATAACAAACGATCCATTTAACCTGCTCCAGTGTTCAATTCTTGTTAAACGCGGCTGCCAAAGAAGAAGCCTTTCTTGCGGCTCTTCGGCTGTTCGGGAAGTGCGTCGCCGTTCATCACGGACGGGCCCTTGGCAGCGTCGGCGATCAGCATCGAAATCACCTGGTCCGTCGCCAGCGCTTCCGAGAACGAGTTGACGTTGTCGTCCGCGCGGCCTTCCTCGATGCAGCGCACGAAGTAATCCAGCTGCGCCGAGTACTCTTCCCCGCGCAGGTAGAAGTCGACCGGCTCGGTCAGGTCGGTGGTATAGCGCACGTTCCAGCCGTTCTGGTAGCCTTCCGGCGCATTCGATGCGTCGCGCAGGTAGACCTGCACTTCCTGGCGGTCGGCATAGATGCGGCCGTTCTTGCCCCAGATGGTGATCTTGGTGCTCATCTTGCGGTACGACTCGTCGCTCCAGTTCACCGACAGCTGGCCGCTGCGGCCGTTGTCGAAGTACAGCGTGGAGAACACTTCGTCATCCGTATCGGAAGAGAACACGTTGTTCAGCACCGAGCCGCCAACGCCGCGCGGCATGCCGAAGTACCAGGTCAGCAGGTTCAGCGGGTGAGCCGCGTAATCGTACAGGCAGCCGCCGCCTTCCGAGCGCTGGGTACGCCACGTGGAACCCTTTGGTTTCAGCACCACGGGGCCATAGGTCTCGGCCATCAGGTGCGTCATCTCGCCGATCACGTCCGCTTCCAGCAGGCGCTTGACTTCCTGGAACGCGCCCACGAAGCGGCAGTGATAGCCCACCTGGTTCACCAGCTTGTATTCCTTGGCCAGGCGGGTGACTTCCTCGCCTTCGGCCGTATCGAGCACGAACGGCTTTTCGCAGAAGACGTGCAGCTTCTTTTCCAGCGCCGCCTTGACCATCTTGCCGTGCATGCTCGATGGCGTGGCGATGATGATGGCGTCGAGTTCGACCTCGCGCAGCATCGTGTCGAAATCGGTGTACGTCTGCACACCGGTGTATTTGTTCAGAATGTCGAGCACATAGCCCGCCGCGTCGCACACGGCAGCTACCTTGACACGGGGGTGCGCATTGATCATCGCATGGTGGGACAGACCCATCTTCCCCAAACCTACTACTGCCAGCCGAATCATCGTGTTGTGTCCTTTATGCTATTAGCCATTCAAAATATGTTGCTTGACCATGTTGTATGCCGCCTTGCCTTTTTCCAGCAGGCGCCGATCGGGTGGGCGCGCCGTGGCAATGGCGAGGTAATCCAGCGCATGTTGCGCGGTCAGCTGCGGCTCATGGCGGAATGCGCCCGTTTCCAGCAAATGCTGGTCGACGTCCAGCAACTCATCCTGGTATACCGAGATCGTGGGGATGCCCAGCACCGCCATCTCGCGCGTCATCGTGCCGCCGGCACCGATGAACAGGTCGCAATCGGGAGCGATGTCGGCGATGTCCAGCGCGGTCGTCACCACGCGCACGCCGGCGAATTTCGGATCCTGGTAGTGCACGCCCTGGTCTTTTCCGCGCGGCAGCAGGATCACGTCGACGTGATCCTTCAGGCCAAGCACCAGGTCGTCCAGGAAGTTGCGGCTGCCCTTGTAATACTGCGCCGTCCAGGGCTCCGGGCGGATATAGATCTTCCGCCGCGGTTTCGACACCGTGCCGCCCTGCCGCTGCGCCAGGCGCTGATCGAGTTCCCACAGGTACAGGCCTTCCTTCACGCCGGGGTAGTGCTTCACCTTCTTCGGGTTGGCCCACTGCTTCTTCAGTTTTTCGATGCTGAGGAATTCCGGCACCATGATGGTGCTGGCGCAGATGAACGATGGAATATTGCCCATGGCATGTTCGTTGTCGTTCATGTAGATCGAGCGGATGCCGAGCAGGCGCGCCACCACCGGCGAGTGGAACGAGCTTTGCGAGATCGCCATGTCGACCTTCCGGCTGCCGATGTACTTGCAAAGCTGCGCGACACGCACGGGAAAGCCGAAGACCTTGGCGGAAAACTTGCCGCCGTAATGCTGGCCCACCACTTCGTACTTGAACCCGTGCAGGTCCAGCAGATCGATCGTGTTGGCCAGCGGGCGGCAAGTGATGATGACTTCATGCCCCTCGCGCTGCAGTTCGCGGATCATTGCCGCGAACATGTTGATGTGCGGGGAGTTCGTCAGTTCGAACCAGATGCGCATGCGGTCTCCTACAGGCGCCAGACCTGCAGCCCGGCCTGCTCGAGTTCCGCCTGGTCGTAGCACGACTTGACGTCGATGAAGCAGCCGCCCTTGACCAGCTTCTTGCACAGGTCTTCGGCGGTCAGCGCCTTCAGTTCGCGGTGTGCGACGGCGGCGACGATGGCATCGGCGCGCGGCAGTTCGTTCCAGCCCAGCAGGCGCACGCCGTATTCATGCAGTGCTTCTTCCGGATCGGCATACGGGTCATGCACGAAGACTTCGACGCCGAAGCTCTTCAGTTCATTGACCACGTCGCCCACCTTCGAATTGCGCAGGTCGGCGCAATCTTCCTTGAAGGTCAGGCCCAGCACGTTGACGCGCGCGCCCTTGATGTAGCTGCCGCTGGCGATCATCTGCTTGATGGTCTGCTCGGCAATATACTTGGCCATGCCATCGTTGATGCGCCGGCCGGCCAGGATCACTTGCGGGTGATAACCCAGCATCTCGGCCTTGTAGGTCAGGTAGTAAGGATCCACGCCGATGCAGTGGCCGCCCACCAGGCCAGGGCGGAAATTCAGGAAGTTCCACTTGGTGCCGGCGGCGCGCAGCACCTCGGTCGTGTCGATGCCGATCTTCTCGAAGATGATCGCCAGTTCGTTCATCAGCGCGATGTTCAGGTCGCGCTGGGTGTTTTCGATCACCTTGCAGGCTTCCGCCGCCTTGATGCTCGAGCAGCGGTGCACGCCGGGCTTGACGATCGATTCATACATCCTGGCGACTTTTTCCAGGGTCTCCGGGGTATCGCCGGACACCACTTTCAGGATCGTGGTCAGGGTATGTTCCTTGTCGCCCGGATTGATGCGTTCCGGCGAGTAGCCGACGTTGAAATCGACTTTCCATTGCTTGCCCGAGGTCTGCTCCAGCACCGGAATGCAGACTTCCTCGGTAGCGCCCGGATACACCGTGGATTCGTACACGACGATGGCACCCTGCTTCAGGTGCGGTCCGATCGTGCGGCTGGCGCCGATCAGCGGACCGAAATCGGGCGTGTGGGCTTCGTCGACCGGGGTCGGCACGGCGACGATGATGATGTCGGCCTCGGCCAGTACTGCCGGGTCGGAGCTGTACTCCGCATGGATGGCTTCCGCCATCTGCGCATCCGACAGCTCGCGCGACGGATCCACATTGCGCTGGCAGGATGCTACCTTGGCAGCAGCGATATCAAAACCGATAGTACGGCCGAGTTTGCCAAATTCCACAACCAGGGGCAGGCCAACGTATCCCAAGCCGATAACCGCTATTGTCATGATTGGATCACCTTCAATAAGTTTCAGATAAATTCTGGTTTCATTTCCGCGCCAGCTCATCATAGAGATGACTCAGCTGATCGAGCACCACGGCCGTACCGAACCTGGTCTCGATAGTCTGGCGCGCGCGTGCGCCGAGCCGGTTGCGCAGCTCCTTGTTGCGGAGCACTTCGCCCAATACGGCCGCCAGCTCGGCGGGCTGCCCCGGCGGCACGAGCATGCCGTTGTCGCCATGGACGATCGCTTCCGGAATGCCGCCGACCGGCGTAACGACGACCGGCAGGCCGGCCGCCATGGCCTCCAGCATCGCCATCGGCAAGCCTTCATCGTGGGACGGCAGGCAAAACACCATCGCCTCCTCCAGCCGGCGCGCCTTTTCCTCGCCGCCCATCCAGCCGGCGATGTCAACATGCTGCCGGATGCCGAGCTCCTCGGCTGCGCGAACTACCGCATCCAGATCGCCGTCGCCGCCGATCACAAGCTTGACCTCCGGGATGACGGCCGCCAGGTCGCGGACCGCCCGCAGCAGGTCGAAGATGCCCTTGCGCTGTTCGGCACGCCCCAGGAACAGGATGTTCGGCGCCACATCGGGACGGACCGTCACGGCAGGCAACTGCACCGAGTTCGGAATCACGACCACGTTGGCACCCGGCGCGAATTCGCGCAGGAAGCGCGCCCAGCTTTCCGACAGGGTGACCACGGCGGAACTGCGGCGCAGCGTGTGGCGGATCCAGCGGCTGACGAGCGGGCCCGACTCCACGGTGGCGAACTGGCGGAATTCCGCGCCGTGCAAGTGGAAAACGGTCTTGCATCCAAGCACCCGGGCCACCCACAGCAAGGCCGATTTGCGGAAAAAGCTGGCCCGCGACGCCGAGTGCACGTGCACGCAGGGGCGGGCACCACGCAGGCGAACACCGAGCAACTGGAACACGGCGTTCATCGCCGCGCCGATTTTCTGCACCGGCGAGCCTTGCAGATGTGTCACCACATACCGGCCGCCATTCCGCTCGAAAAAGCCTTCTCGCTGCAACACTGCTACCACGGTGGCGATACCGCCCTTGCCGGTCGCACTGGTACCCATCATCAGGAACTTTGGCGCCTTCATAACCTCTTTCACAAAAATCGTCATACCGACCAGATCACATCGCGGCGCCTGGAACCCAGCCGCTCAAGTTCGCTCTTCCCCCTGCCGGCTTGCTCCTCACGATGCATATAGTGACTATTATACAATACTTTCCAGCTATACAACGCATTAAATGGCGTACGGGGAAGGAACCGTACAGCTTCCCATGCTGAAAGGCATTTCAGGTATGATTGAAACTATTTTGTCACTTCGCTAACGTCTCTCCCGCCATGAACGCCCCCAACGCGATATCCCCCGCACCTGCTCCATCGCTGCTTGCAACGCTGCGGTTCCGGCTGATCGACCTGGTGCGCGGCACCAATACACTCGAACTTCTCGACACGCTCCGGCGCCAGCAATATGAAAGCCCCGAAAAGCTGGAAGCCCAGGCCGGACTGGCCCGCACACGTTATCTGGAGGAATTGCGCACCCTGCCGATGTTTTCCGCGGTGCGCTCGTTCGACGAACTCCCGGTCACGAACAAGAAGTTCATCAATGCCCACCGGGAAGAACTGCGCAACCCGCACTACAAGGGAAAGGTCGTACGCAAGAAGACCGGCGGCTCGACAGGCGAGCCGCTAGTTTACTATACGTCATCGGATACCCAGTCATACCTGTGGGCCGGCCTCCTGCTCTCCTGGGAAGTGGCGGGTTATCGCCTGGGCGATCCGGTCGCCTTCATCAGCGGCTCGTCACTGTCCGGCACCGGCATGAAACAGCAGGCCTACTACGCGCTGCTGAATGTGCGCATTTTCTCGGCATTCGACATGTCCACCGCCGCCATGACGCAGTACGCCGAGTCCATCCAGAGCGGCGGCTACCGCCTGATCTATGGCTACGCTTCCGCCGTGCACCGCCTCGCCTGCCACCTGAACGCCACGAAGACCCGGCTCCAGCACCGCCTGCGCGGCATCGTCTGCACCGCCGAGATGCTGACGCCGGCCATGCGCAATGACATCGAGCGCGCGTTCGGCGTGCCCTGCTACAGCCAGTATGGCTGCAACGATGCCGGGGTATCGGCATTCGAATGCGAGAACCAGCAAGGCTTCCACCTGCTGTCGATGCGCTGCCATACCGAAGTTCTCGAGGACAATCGCCTGGTCGCCACCGACCTGGTCAACAGGGCCATGTACATGCCGCGCCACGATACCGGAGATCTGGTACGCATGGCGGAGCAGCCATGCTCGTGCGGCCGCGGCCTGCCGCTCATCGCCGAAGTCCTGGGCCGCCAGAACGACGTCGTGGTGGATCCGCGTGGCAATGCGGTGCATTCGGAATTCTTCACGCACCTGTTCCGCGAGGATGCCCGCATCGAACGCTTCCAGGTCGTGTTCGACGACCGCACGCTGACCGTGAACCTGCACGGCGCGAGCCTGCACGCTGCACAGCTGGAAGCGCAGTGCGAAGCCTACCGGCAGCGCATCCTTGCCTCGCTGGCATTCGATGAACTGCGCTTCGTCTGCAACGAGCCGTTTGTCACCCAGGCCAACAGCAAGCACCGCTTCATCATCCGCCGTCCAGCCGCCTGACGGTGTTGCCAGGCCCCTGAGGCGCGAGCCTGGGGGCGCACTCCCCTTCCCGCACCTGCATTCCCCGGCGCGCAATGGCACGCCGGGCCCGGCCCGCCGCCGGCGCATGGCCCGAGGCCGCCGGCACGATTGGCTGGCGGGCCTCGGGTGCCCGGTGCTCCAGGCAGGTTCGACACGTTCACCGATGACCGGCCTGGACGGCCGTCACACGCCCTTGAACAGGGTCCGTCCGCTGCTGCGATTGATGAGTTGCTGGTCGGTCCGGTCGATGACACGCAAGAGCAGCGCACCGATGCAATAGACCACCGTCAGCACGGCCATGCCCGCCACCAGCCAGGCCAGGCCCTGGCGGGGCAGGAATGCGGCCGCGGCAACGCCTGCCCCAAGCGCCAGGAATGAGCGGATGATCCAGTCCCAGCCGGTTTCCCACTCGCGTCCGGTACCGCGCATGATCCGCAGGGCCAGCACGTTTGCCACCACTTCGCCACTGATCAGCACCGCGGGGAGGAACCAGATGTCCAGCCGCGCGGGACCGATCAGCAACAGGGGTGGCAGGACCAGCAGGGAAAGCGCGGAAGCCTTGGCCCACAGGCGCATCATGTCGGCGGCGTTGAAGACGACGCCCAGGATCAGCCGGTGCAGGCGCAAGGCCAGCCAGAACGTGAGGGCCGCGAACAGCACGCCGTAGCCGCCGTAGCGGTGCGCACTGGCCACTTCCAGGATCTCCCGGCCATAGACGGCGGCGATGCCGCACACGGGCAGCAAGGTCAGCAGGCTGATCTTGAACAGGAAGCGCGCCCATGTACGCAAGTCGTCGAAATTCCGGTCGCGCACGTAGTTGCCGATCATTCGGGAGCGGACCAGCGAAAATACGAGCATGCCCGGCAGGTAATTGCGGATCATCTCGATCAGGCGCACCACGAACCCGGCCCCTGCCACGGTCGCCGGCGCCAGGAAACGGCCGAGCACGAGCATCAGGAAGGAGGTCGAGAATAAATACTCGACGATGCCGCTGCTGTAATTGAACAGCGCTACCTGGCGCATCTGGCTGAAGGTGGGCGGCACCCAGGCGGGATCGGGTTGCTCCATCGATTTCAGGCCGGTCAGCATGAAGGCCAGTGCCAGGACCAGGCAAATGCAGGAGGCGGCGGTTTCAGCGATCAGCATCCACTGCGCGGTCCCGCCGCCCTGCGTGCCCATGTAGCCGAGCGTGGCGATCAGGATCAGCGACTTGCCGATCATGATGATCTGCAGCCGGGATTGCAGCGACAGCGCTTCGAGCGCATTGTCGCGCAGCATGCGCGTGGCCCCCTCCGCCACCATCAGCACGCAGAAATACCAGACCAGGTCCACCGGCAGCTTGCCTGCCGCCGCCGGGAAGAACGTGGCCAAGGCAAAGATGAGCGCGCCAACCGCCGCAAGCACGAACACGCGTACCAGCGCCACCCGCAGGATCAGGCCGAGCAGCCGGGCGCGCGTGGAATGCAGCCGGTACACCGGCGCGTAGCGCAGGATGACCCAATCGAGGCCGATCGTGGAAAAACCAAGCGTGACATCCAGCATCGCCATGCACACCACATAACGGCCGAATTCGGTGGCGCTGAGGTTACGCGCCAGCATTGCAAGAATGGTTGCGGTCAGGATTGCCGTCGGAACTTTACCGACCAGGAATGCAAAGATGTTGCGCCTGGTGTTGGCACCCGAATACGGGTGATCGCTCATGCTGCGGCGCCGGCGGAGGGGCAAGAAGGGGGCGGGAGGAAGGATGCATCGGTGCGCGACAGGGACGTCGCAGGCACACTGCCACGCGCCTGATGCGACCCGGGTGCGGTAGAACGCGTCATTGATACCAGCTCATCAGTAAATTTTATTGAGCTAATTATAACAAAAGCGATTGCTTCGTCAAAAGCAATCGCTCTCGGGAGACGCGGGGACTGCGCTTAGCGCGGCAGCACGATCGTCTGGCCGCCGACGCTCAGGGTGCGGCCGGTGCTGGTCGTCGTCAGCGATACCGCCGGCTTCTTGCAACCGATATCGAGCAGCATCAGGAATTCCGCGCTGGTGGCCGACGGACGGGTGTACGCTGCATGCGCCTCGTAGGTACCGGCTTTCGGCGTCGCACCAACACGGGTCTCGAACGTGGTACCCGACGTCAGCGGACGGATGCACAGGCTCTCGGTACCGTTGACGATGGTCGACGTGCCATCCGCGTTCTTCGTGATTGCCACCGGTGCGTGGAAGTTCCACTCGAACGAGCGTGCGGTCAGGGACGACAGCTTGTCGAGCACCACCACCTGGTCCTTGCCACGCATGTACCAGACCTTGCGCGTCGCTCCCGTCAGCAAGCCGTCGTACGCTGCGGTTGCGTCGCCTTCCACGTAATCCAGCGTCGCGGTATTCGAGAATGCCGTGATCTTGCCCTTGCGCCGCAGGTTCAGGGTATTGCCGCTGGTCGGCTGGCCCACGCCGCCATCGAACGTGATGGCGTTATGCGCCTTGGTCGTGCGGTACCAGTTGTTCCACAGCGGCGAGCCGTAGTAGTCATACCAGCCGGTTTCCGCCAACAGCACCTTGTTGTTGCGCATCAGGACAATGCCGTTCTGGTCGGCGTGCGAGTGCGTATAGGCACCGTACGGGCTGGACTTGAAGTACAGCGACGTCCGCACCGGATTCCACAGGTCGCTGTGCATCGCGGCAAAGCCGATGCTCGGATAGACCGCGCCGTTCGGCGGCGCATTCACCGGGCCGGTGTAACGCATGACCGGCAGCGGATACGGCGCGTTCAGCAACGTCAGCTGCGCCTCGGCCGCCGTCAGGTTGTTGTAATACCAGCGCGCCTCCGACGATGCGACCCGCGATGCAAGCGCCTTCAACATCGGCGCGTACGGCTTCGCCTCATGGCCATCGCCAAAGAGGTGGGTTTGCTGGCCTGGCGGCACGAAGTGCACGAAGAACTTGGTAAAGCCCTTGGCCCATGGCTTCTCGAACAGGTTGACACCCGTCAGCTGGGTCAACGGATCCCAGATCCTGACCGCGCCATCGATCGCTGCGCCGCCGTAATAGGTACCCTGCGAGTAGCCGCCTTCCGGACCGCTCCATGCATAGACCGAATGGATGTAGGCACGGGTCGAGAAATCGAACCACACGGCAGCCTCGGGGAACTCGTTCAGCATCAGCGACGCGACCAGGGCCAGGAACCCCAGGTTGTTGGCGCCGTGCGAATCGAACGGGAACTGGTCCAGGCGGCCGTTATTGCCCGACAGGTCGTTGTACATGTCGATACCACGCAGGCGCACCACTTCGATCCAGCGTGCCCGGCGGGCACCGTCAATCTTACCGTCAAGCAAGTCGGTGGCTTTCGACAACGCCAGGGCGATGGCACGCGTGCCCTGGTCCTGGTTGACGAAGCTGGTGGGGCCGGACGGGCTGAGCGCCGCCAATTCATCGCCGCGCTTGAGTGCCTCGTCGAGATAAGTCTGGGTGCCGGACAACCGGTACATCAAGGTCGCTGCCTCGAGCTGCTCGGAGGTCTTGTTGATCAGCTCGTGGATCGACGCCTGCTGCGCAACGAAGGCCGCGGTATTGCCGCCCGCGGCGGTCAGCGTCCAGAGCGAATCCTTCGGCGCCGGATTAGGGATACGGCGGATGACGTCGTTACCCAGGTTCTTGTAGGCAACACCGCGCTCGGCGATACGCGCGGCATCCCACTGGCTGTAGGGCAGGAAACCCGCCGCCTGCATGCGCGGACGGCTGCGCGAGGCGCGCGCACGCATCGTAGCGCTATCGGGTACTTCGAACACGGAAGACGTCGGATTGATCACAAAGCCGCGCTCGGTCGACCACTCGGTCGGTGCGTTGCTGGCCACGACGCGCCAGGCATAGGTGCCATGTTCCAGCTTGGTCGTGGGCAGGAACCAGTTGCGCGTCGTCGTATAACGCGCCGGTGCCTCCGAGCCCCTGCGGATCTCGATGGTGTATACCGTGCTGTCGGTTGCCTTGGGATGGCGCGACCAGGTGAAGCTGGGCGGATTCTGGGGCTGCAATGCGTAAGCCGTCGGTGCGGGCTGCACAGCATCCACTGCAGTAGATTGAACCCAGTCGGCATGGCTGGGCATCGCGAACGCGGCGGCAAGCGCGAAAGCTACGAAACGAAGGGTACCGAGGGAACGAAAAGACATTGGGATCTCCAGACAGATGAGGCGAGCCTGCTTTCGTGCCGCCTCCTGTTCATCTTCGATGGACGAGGGCAGAGATGGCGTGGGAATTAAAGCAGGCAAAGCAGCGAGAGAATCCAGTGTACATCATTCCGTACGGCAACGCGCATTCCAGACAGCAATTTCCCAAGGATTCGTGACGTATTTCAGACAAAGACCAGCCTAAACAATTAGAAGTCATGGACTTATTTTCAATGATGCTGATAATAAGTCCATGAGATTGGAAATTTAATATTATTCCTTACCAATCAAACACTTACCATATTTACAGAGCGTGAACGACTGGTTTTTAACAACGGTCGGCGTTTCCATTCCAGACTACCGAATCGTGCAATCTGTACTACCGAAGCCAATGTGAACATTAGTAACAACTGAGCAGTAGGTTCTTCGACGACAGATCGGTTATAGAGCAATGTTGACGTCAGAATGATCAGCATCGGCGTACAGGTTTCAAGAATGGCCGATTGCTGCGGCGTCAGGTTGGTGGCCTTGGTGGCGCGGTGACTCAACCATGCACCTCCCACGATCATGAACCCGAAAGCCGCGGCACCGATGATGCCCACCTCCCACAACAATACCGAGACGGTCGTCGCATCGACGTTGAGCGGCGCATACCGCTTCGCGATCGTGCCAGGGCCGAATGCGCCGTTCTTGCTGGCCGCCGGGCCGTAGCCCAGCAGGCGACGCGCCACCGAAGCCTGGGGATCCTGCGCCCAGATCGCCAGCGAGGCACCGCGGCCAACCTCCCCGGTCCGATAGTCGATATTGTCGGGGTCAAAGAAATAGCCGCCGCGCGCCTCGAATTTCTCCGAAATCGTGGTGCCCTTCTCTGCGGCCTTGCCCCAGTACAGCATCGCATAGACGGAGTACGTGGCCGCCATGAAGGCACCAATGATGACAATATATCCGACCATTGCAAAGATGTTGCGCATAATACGTTTACGCAATACCCAGAACAGTGCGAACGGCACCCAGAGGAAGGTTGCCTTCACTTCCCCCAGCAGAATGACGGCAACGCTGACGAAGGCGATCAGGACCATCCGCTTCGCGGTCATCAATCCCACGTTCCACCGTGCAATCGCATACGTCATCATCGTGATCGCGAACAGCACCATGATCGAGCTGTTCCCGCCGCCCAGCTGGGAGCCGCCGAAGGTACCGACGATCGCATCGTAGGTGCGAGCCGTTGCGATGAACAAGTGCTGGTACAGGACGACGGGCAGTTGCAGCACCGCGACGATCAGCAGCATGTTCCAGATACGCTCGACTTTTTGCTCGCCCCAGGAAAACCAGTAGAAAGCCAGCAGCACGCTGAACATCGGCAGGTGGCTCTTGATACCGGACACGATCTGCAGCGCGGCCGGCCTGTTCAGCACGATGGAGACGACAAAGCACAGCAGGAACATCACGGTGGCCAGCGCAACGCCCTGGCCGGATGAACTTGGCCGCGGCATCCCCTGTTTGTTGCTCAAGGTGCGCCTCATCAAGATACTGAGGAAGAACAGCATGGCCATGCCGACGGCGACCCAGGTCGCCGAGCGCAGCCGGAAGAAGTACAGCAGGCTCCCCTGGATCACGAAGGTCATCAGGAACAAGCTCAGCAAGAGCCCGTAGGCGTCCACCAGGAAGAACAGCAGCGTGGCAATCGTGCCGCCGCCGATGATCATGAGCAGCGGCAGCGATCCAAGGCCGCCGACCATGCCGATCAGGACGGCAATGATGAGGAACACGGCGATTAGCGCTACCGGCACGCCCTTGTGCGCGATGAGGCGCTGCTGCGCTTGCGCCTTCGGCTTGCGCCGCAGCCTGCCGAGATATGTCGCCAGTTTCATTTGCATTCCGAAAATACCTCTCAACCGCCGATCATTCGCTTGCGACCGGCCGTGTCGAGCGCGGAAAGCATGTCACCGACAAATTTCTGCTGCACAGCATAGGCAGCAGAGGTATCGGTGGCGATATTGGACACGCGCACCAGCATCCCGTCGGGAACCGATCCGCTCAGGCCATACTTCAACTGCTGCATCTTTTGTTCGAGACCCGGCCGGGTCACCTTGTCGCCGATCGTGATCCAGTAAGTGACCGGTTCGTAGCGCGAGCCCGCGCTGGCAAACAGGCGGCGCACCGCGATATCGCCGTAAGCCGTCGGCAGCATGCCGTCGACTTGCTCTTTGACATTGAAGCCTTGCGCCGTGTAGCAAGTTTCCGGCCGGTGCACGCCCAGGGTATCGCTCTGGTCGCCGCCATAGGCGATCGACAGCATGATGCGTTCGCCCTGGCTATTGATATAAGTACGCGACAGGGTCTGGTTGTAGATCTTGTCCAGCTTGGACTGGGTCTCGGGATCGACCTGCAGCGGCACGATGCTGTCATCCACGTGCCAGTCACCGAACTGCGCCGGCACCATGCGCGTCAGGTCGAAGCGCGCCTGGCGGTCCGCCAGCTTGGCGGTAGGCGTAATCACTTTCGTCACGGCGGCGGAGGACACCATCATGGCGCACATGACCAGGCTCATCATCAAAGGCTTCTTCATGCTTTTTCTCCCGCAACCGTCCGCTCGCGGCGGCGTACGAACAAATGAAGTAAGGAGTCGACACCCAGGATGAGCACGAGCGCCGTCACGAACAGAACCATGCCTGCAAACCCGTGCAGGAACCCCTGCCCTGCGGCGTCGCCCAGGTAATACGTCACCAGCGACAGCGTGATCACGCGGGTCACATTGGCGGTGAAGGAGATCGGGATGATCAGGATGGCCAGCACGACATTGCGGAATGCGGACGAGTGGCGCACGACATTCAGGTAGAAGAGCCCGAGCGCTTCGAGTGTCAACAGCGTTTGCAGACCCGCGCACGCATCGGCCACCAGCAGCTGGTACTGGCCGATCTGCAGGATGACGCCGGCACGGGCGATCGGATAGCCCAGCGCATACAGGATATGCTCGGTTGCCCACGATACGGCCATCTTCATCGGCATGGTCAGCAGGCTGACGATGCCTCCCGGCAGCGGGATCATGAACAGCATGAAGAAGAATGGGAACCATTGGTAGCGCAACGCGCGCACGCCGAACTTGAGCAGGATGATCGACGCCAGCAGGACGATGATCGAGCCGATCTCGAACGCGAACACGGCTTGCGAGCGGCCAAAGATATACAGCAGCAGGCCGAGCACGAACAAGGGCCAGCCCATCTTCGAACCGGCTTCGCCGGCGCTGGCGCGTTCCATGTCGGGCCACTGGCGATAGAGCAGCCAGAGCGAGAGTCCCAGGATGATCGGACCGTGCGCCTGTTCTTCAGTAGCCCACAAACCGGTCATCAACGAATACAGCGAAGGTACGAAGAGTACCCCCAGCCCGAGCAGCACTGGCCACATATCGGACAGTGCTGCGCGCGGCGCGGCGGCGTTACGCATGGAGGGAGTGGCTACGGTATTCATCAGAATTCGACCAGGACGGAACCGACGACCTTGGCACCGGCCTGGGTCATCTGCTCGGTAACGAGCGCTACGTTGTCGAGCGAGGTGCGGTTCTTGCGCACGACCAGCAGCACACCGCCCGTGCGCGCCGCCAGTGGCAGCGCATCGGACGCAGTGGCGAACGCCGGGGCGTCATACAGCACGATGTCGTGCGCCGCTTCCAGTTGCAGGTTCAGTGCGGAGAAGCCACTGCGGCTGAGCAGCTCGAGCGGATTCGGCGGCAGCGTGCCGGCCGGCAGCACCGTCAGCGACAGCAGCGATTCGATCCGCGTGGCCAGGCCATAGTCGCCACGGCCGGCGAGGATGTCGGACAGGCCTTGCCGGCCCTTGATGTCGAAGTGCTCGTGCTGGGACGGGTGGCGCAGGTTGGCATCGACCAGCAGCGTGTTCTCGCCCAGCTGGGAAAACACGACCGCCAGGTTGGCGGCGAACAGGCTGGCGCCGTCCCCCGGCTCGACGCCCATCACGGTCAGCGACTTGTGGCCGCGGGCGAACCAGCGCAGCATCAGCTGGCTGCGCACCGCGCGCAGCATCTCGACCTGGGCGCTGAATGGCTGGAACGCCGCCACCAGATGCTGCGACAGCTTGCTTTCACCCGGGGTCAGGTACGGATAGTCGAACTGGCGCGCCAGCACTTGCTGGATATCGGCTTCCGTGATCAGGCCCAGGCGTTGCGCCGCTTCGCCGAAGCGGATGCCCAGTTCCTTCTGCATGCGCAGCACGCGCTCGGCGCTTTCCGGCGTGATCTTGCCCGATTCGAGCAGCAACGCACCCATGCTCGAGTCGCCGGTGTTGGGTTTGGCGGGAGCAGAATTGATCGGGAGTGGATGATTCATGGCGTTATCCATTTTTTGTGGATTGTCAATTCAGGCGCAGCTGGCGCGGGCCCGTCGGTTTGCCAAAGCTGAAACGCTTGCGCTTCGGCGGGTTCCAGTTGATCGCGCCGAGCACGGGCAGTTCGGCCATGTCGGACAGATCGGTTTCCGAACGCACCCGGCGGTCGAACATTTCAGCCAGCATGCACAGGCCAACGCCCAGCAGCGTGCCCAGGAACACGGACAGGATCACGTTCAGCGTGACCTTCGGGCCGGACGGCTCGAGCGGTGCCACGGCCGGATTCAGGATCGACACGTCGGTCTGGTCGGACTGGCCTTCGATCCGGGTTTGCGACAGGCGCTGGGCAGCCATGTCGAAGGCGCGCTGCGCATTCTCGACATCCTTCGCCAGCACATTCATTTCATCGCGGGTCCGGTTCAGTTCCAGCACCTTCGTCTTCTGCGCGTCGAGCGCAGCGCGGATTTCCGCCTCGCGCTGCGACAGCACGGAGGCATTGTTGCCAACGGTGCTCTGCGTCAGGCGCACGTTCTCGTTCAGCGAAGCGCGCAGCTTCTCGACTTCGGCACGGGTACTCAGGTACTGCGGGTGATTGGTGCTGAGCCGTTGACCCAGGTCGGCCAGCTTCGACTCGGCCGCCGCCAGGTTGGCGCGCGAGCTCTGGATCAGCGGATTGTTGTTCACGTCCGGCGATTCGCCACCGCGGCCCTGGGCCACCGACTGGCGCGAACGCGCTTCCATCGCCATCGTCTGCGCAGCCACAAGCTGGCTCGACAGATCATTCAGGCGCCCCGATTCCACATCCAGGCGATTGTCGACGCTGACGATGCCATGCTCCTGCTGGTACTTCGACAGGCGGCTCTGGGCCACTTCCAGGTTATCGCGCAACAGCTTGGACTGCTCCACGAAGTAGCCGGACGCCTTTTTCATGGGTTCCGACTTCAGCTGGATGCTGATGTTCTGGTATTCCTCGGCGAACGCGTTCGCCACGGCCGCCGCGAACTGCGGGTCGGACCCCTGGAAGCTGATGCCCACGACGCTGCTTTCGCGCGATGGCTCGACCTCGAGCTTGCGCAGCAGCAGATTGGCCAGCCAGTCGCGCACGGTGCCACGGCCTTCGGTGGCTTCCTGGAACTGTTGCTGTACCGCCGGGCTCTCGGCCAGGCGCAAGCGCTCCACCACGCGCTGTGCCACGTTCTTGCTGCCGATGATGTCCATCTGCGTCGCCATGTAGCCTGGCATCAGTGCGCCGGGCATGGCAAGGCCCGTCAGCGGATCGATGCCCTTGTAGTTCATGACGATGGTGCTGGTTGCCTTATAGTTCTTGGGCAACATCAGGCTGACGACGACGGTCGCGAGCACCGTTACGGCCAGGGTCAGCAGCGCAATTTTCTTGCGTGCGTTAAGGATCAATAAAAATTGCGCGAAATTCATAATAGTGCTCTCACTCCGGGGTCCAGTCCGCCGCTACAGCGGCGGACACGGCATTCGATCAGAACCAACTTTCCTTGACGTATACAACGTCATCTACCTGGAGCAAATCGTCATGCTTGACCTGCACGATCTGTTCCTTGCCATCGGCACCCCGGCGCTTGACACGGATGCCACGCTCGGTACCGCGTGGGGACAGGCCCCCACCCACTGCCAATGCCTGGATCACCGTCATCTGGCGCTCGAGGCGGAAGGCGCCTGGACGCTGCACCTCGCCGTAGATATAGAACCGCGGCGAACGCTCGGCGTACAGGATGTCGTTCGGCTCCAGATCGAGGTCCTTGGCCAGTTCACCCGTACGCACCATCTCCACCACGTCGATGACGGTCTTGCTGACCTTGCCATCGCGTTTGCGGATCAGGCTGATGGTGTCGCCGCCATCGGGGTTGAAACCACCCGCCAGCGCCAGCAGGTCCATCACGCTGCGCTTGCCTTCGAGCGGGAAACGGCCCGGACGATTCACCTGGCCCAGGACCGACACTTGCCGGCTCTGGATCTGCGAGACGACCAGGTTCACCTGCGGCTTTTTCAGGAAGCCGCCGCTCTCGAGCAGGCCGGCGATCTTGCGCTCGGCCGCTGGAGTATTCAGGCCGTTGACATCCACCTGCCCCACCAGGGGGAACGTGATGGAACCGGATTCACTGACCCGTGTTTCGATGCCGAGATCCGGATTGCCATACACCGATATCTTCACGATATCGCCCGGTCCCAGCGTGAAGTCCGCAGCGCCCGCCCAGCCCATTGCCAAGCTCAGCAACGCTCCCATCATCCATTTGTGCAGTGATTTCATAAGTAGCTCTTCCTTAATTCCTACAGCGGTTAAACATAGCCGAGCGCCAGGGCTCAACGCATTCCGGCCACGCCGCGCTCGTGCGACTCGTTGCTCAGACCCTGTGGGGCACCTGCCGCATCGGCCGGCGCCGCGGCAGGCGTTGCGGCAGCAGGCGCTGCCGCGGGCGCCGCAGTGCCAGGCGCTGCGGCAGCGGCAGGCTGATCCGCGGGTTTGTTCAGGTATTCGATCTTGGCCGCCGTCCGCAGGCGTTTCAGCTCAGCATCGGCAGCTTCCTTGTTCTTCTTGTTCGTGAGGAACTGTTCGATCTGTGGCGTGGCCTGCTCCAGCGTTACCGGCGCGTCGCGCATGTCGGCGATCGAAATCAGCATGCTGCGTTCGCCTTCACGCACGACGAACAGCTGCCCTTTCGGCATCGTTTGCAGGCGCGAGCTCAATTGCTGCGGCATCTCGGCACTGCTGCGGCTCAGCTGGGCGCGGGCATAGCGAACCTTCTGTCCGTCGAGCCATGCGGCCACATCGTCGATCGACTTGGCGGAGTTGATCACTTCCTTCAGGGGATCGCTCACATCGCGCGTCGCCAGCACCAGCTGGCGCATGTCGAACTGCTTGCGGTTCGCGAAAAACTGCGGATTCTGGCTGTAGTAAGCTGCCACCTCTTCCTTGGTTGGCCGGGTTGGCGTGCCGATGCGCTTCTGCAGGTAGGCCTGGGCAATGATCAGCGACTTCGCCCGCTCGACAGCCTGCACCACTTTCGGATCGCGGTCCAGCTTTTCTTTTGCAGCCTCGCCCTGCAGCAGCTGGCGATCGATCAGCGATTCCAGCAACTGCTTGCGGGCCGCTTCCTGCTGCGCCGCCGGCACGTTGACGCGCCCCAGCTCCTCGTTCAGCTGCATCACCGTAATTTCTTCCCCGTTCACGCTGGCAAGTGCCTGGCCTGGTTTTTTCTCGGCCTTGTCCCCACATGCAGTCAGCGCGGCAGCCATCGCGATGAGGCCCGTGCACAGCATGACGCGTGTCGGGCGAAGCGAGGGGGCTGCAATTTTGTTGTTTTTCAAGGTAATTCCTCCGGTTCCATGGATGAGCGCCGCGGCTTGATGCCGGCCATGACTCTGCGGCAAGACTAATTATTAAATTATACAGCTAATTGTTGCGAAAGCAACTTCATCAGATACTAGACAAAGTTGCAACAGAAGCTATTGTAACGTGGCCCGCGCGCAGTGCGGCTGAAAATTTACTTAAGATTCAATATCCTTGGATCAATGCGCGTTCTCGCGTTTCAGCACCACGGCCACCGTGCGAACGATGATCCACAAGTCCAGCCAAAGGGACCAGTTGCGCAAATAGTCGAGATCGTACCGTATGCGCGCCTCCATTTTGTCCAGTGTCTCCGTTTCACCACGGAAGCCATTCACTTGCGCCCAGCCGGTAATGCCGGGCTTGGCCTTGTGACGCAACATGTAGCCCTTGATCAGCTTCCGGTACTGCTCGTTATGCGCCACCGCGTGCGGCCGCGGTCCGACAATGCTCATCCGGCCTTGCAGCACGTTCAGGAATTGCGGCAACTCATCGAGCGAGGTCTTGCGCAGGAACGCGCCGACACGGGTAATGCGCTGGTCGTTCTTCTTGGCCTGTACCACATTGGTGCCATCTTCCGTGACCGTCATCGAACGGAACTTGTAAACATAGATCTGTTCGCCGTACAGGCCGTAACGGCGCTGGCGGAAGATGACCGGACCAGGCGAGCTGAGCTTGACGGCGACAGCGATCGCCAGCATCACTGGCAGCAACATCAGCTGGATGGCCAGTGCCAGCACGATATCGCTGGCGCGCTTGACCAGGCTGTTGAAGCCGGTGAAGGGCGTTTCGCAGATCGCGATCACGGGCATGCCGCCAACGTTATCGAAGCGTGCCTGCATCAGGTCGAAGACATAGATATCGGGCAGGAAGTACACCGACGCGGTCGTATCCTGCAGGTCGTCGAGCAGCTTGCGGATGCGCGGCTGCGCGGAGATCGGCTGGCTGATGAAGATCATCTTGATATTGTTTTCGCGCACGAAAGCAGCCACGTCGCACATCTTGCCCAGGATCGGATAGTCCAGGTCCTCGGGCTGGCGGTCACCGCCGCGATCATCGAAAAACCCGCGCACCTGCATGAACAGGTTCGGATAACGCTCGATCGTGCGGGCGAACTTGATGCCGACATCGTTGGCGCCGACCACCAGCACCGAGCGCAGTTCGCTGGCCTGGGATGGGTCGGAGCCCACCTTGCGCGCCGCCAGGTGGCTGGCCAGCAAGATGAACGGCGTGGCACAGAACCAGGCCAGCACGACACGCTCGTCGTAGTGATACGACAGGCCGCTGACGGCGCCGAGCAATACCAGGATCAGCGCCGTGACAAGCCAGCCCCCGAAGATATCGCGCGAATAGGCCAGCATGCGGCCGCTGCGCCACGTGCGGTATGGGTCGATATGCTGGTAAACGGCCGACGAAATGAAGAACGCCAGGATCATCAGGATCAGCGAATAGCCCGTGAAGGGCTCGCCAAACGCCATCGAGACACCATACAGGGTGCCCATGATGATCACTGGATCGAGAATGCGCTGGAAGAACGAAATTAGGGGAATGTCATTGATCGTCATTGAAACTGCTGCCCATCAGAACTGCACGCTGGCGTTGAAAGAAAGGCCCTTGGCACGGTAGGAACTGGTTCGCAATACCGAATTGCCATCGCGGTTGTCGCGGAAGCCGCTCAACGAGAGCTGCGAACTCAGCGTTGGAGCATAGGTCAGGCCAAGGGTGGCGCCGCGAGTGCGGTCGGTAAGGTCGCGGTCGTTAACCTCGGTCCGCAACTCTTCGAATTCCCGGCGCTCCCGGCGCAGCGACGCATTCGCCTGCAGCTTCGACGAGATCGACCAGGTAGCGGCCACGCTGCCACCCGTATTCAGGCTGTTGCTGACGATGGCACTTTCGACAGCGGCGAAGTTACGCCAGCCGTCGACCGTGAACTTCACCTTGTTCAATGGCGCCCAGCGCACGGTCACGCGGCCGTTCGGCCCGCTCGAATCGCGATTCGAGAACACTTCATAGTTGCGCCGTACGTACCCGGCCAGCACCTGCACCTGCGTTACCGCGCTGAACTGCCAGTTCACGTTGGCCTTCAATTCGTCCTGCGTATAGCCATCCCGGCGGATGCCGCTGGAGAGCAAGGGATTGACGTATTCCCCTTCGAACCGTCGCGCCACCAGGCCGATCCTGCTGCCGCTCGGCGCCAGGTAATCGAAGCCGAACTCGCTCAGCGTCTCCTCGCGGTTGTTGACGCTCTGGGCCAGCAGTTCGTATTCGAACCGCGTGCGGGTCTGGCCGCCGCGCAGCTGCCAGCTGGGATGGAACCGCCACGCACCGTTGAAGTAGGCCTGGCGCTGCACGCGCAGGTTGCGATCACTGGTATGGAAGTCGGTGAAAGGTGTCAGCGTTTGCTGGTAGTTGCCACCCAGGTTGCCCGAGAAGCGATTGCCCAGCTGCCAAGCGAGGTCGCCCCGGAAATCCTTGCCGTTGTAGTCAAGCTCGTCGTAATGATCGAACGTTACGCGGGACACTTTCGCGCTGCCGGTCAGCCGCTGGCGGCCGATCGGCCGATCGACGATCAGGCCAGCCTGGGCTTGCGTGATGGTATCCGAGCGCTGCGTGATACCGGTGATATTGTCCGGCAGGCGCAACAGGTTGTCATCGTAGGTGTAGCCGATAGCGACATAGGGGTGGATCGTGTCGCTGATCTCGGCGCGCGCGCACGCGCAGGCAAGCAGAGCGACGGCTGCGGACAGCAATCGCAGGCGCGATGGTGGAATGCTCGACATTGTGATGATCTCTTTTGACGATATTGCAATATTACCAGTAAGTCCAGGCCCCGGTACCAACCACCCAGGCGCCAAGCAGCCCGTTCGTGACGGCATGCGCCAGGATCGGCGCCCACAGGGTGCCAGTCCGCATATACAGCACGCCGTAGGCCAGGCCCGCGACAACGCCGGCGAACCACTGGTTGTGTTCGACACCAAACAGGAGCGAGGTAACGATCAGCGCGGTGAAGCCCACCTGGCCCGGCGGTACTTGCAGGAATTGGCGGTCATGCACCCAGCGTTGCAGGAACGAGCGCCAGAACAGCTCTTCCATCACCGGGACCACCAGCGCGGCGCCCGCGATGCGCACCGCCACCAGCACCCAGTCGATGCGGCCCGCGGCATCGGTCGGATTGAATCCCGCCGACTCGCCAGCCAGCATCCACGCCGCGTCCAGGTTGACCCACAATACCAGCACGACGATGCCGACCACGATCGACGAGCACAGCGCGACGGCCCCCATCGGGCGCCAGGCCAGTTCGGTGTAGCTCCGGCGATAGGCGAACAGGGCGGCCAGCACGGCAACGATCTTCACCGCATACAGCCAGCGCAAGTCGTCGGCGCTCCAGCCAAAACGCTGCAGCACGTCAGCCACGGCCACGAACGCCATATAAATAGCGAACGGAAGAATGCGTGCGGTCGATGGCCGGCCAAACCACCCGTCGGGGCCGTTGTCCGGCGGTACGGCCGGGATGCCCGGGCCGTCAGTTTTGCGTTGGTGCATGGTCATTTGCGTGATCGTCTTTCTCGGCGAGAGGGCTGCAGAGTTTGCAGATTTTACAACACTAACGCCAAATGTAGCGCAAAACATGCGCAAGAGAAATTCGCTGACCAACACCTCCCGCCGTTACCGCCCGTTACGCGATTCGATCTCTTCCCAGCGCTCGAGTGCAGTCATCAGCTCGGTTTCGATTTGCGCGATACGGTCATGCACCTGCTTCGCCTCGGCCGGCGTTTTCTTGTAGAACTCGGGGTCCGACAAGGTTGCCGACAGCGCCACCTGCTCTTGCTCGAGACGCTCGATCAACGGCGGCAATTCGTCGAGCGCGCGCTGTTCCTTGAAGCTGAGCTTGCGAGGCTTGGCTGCCGCGGCGGCCGGTTCCGCGGGTGCCGCCGGGGCCTGCTTTGGCTCCGCCGCCGGCTTCACCGTTGCCGCCGGCGCGGTGGCGCGCACGCGCTCCCAGTCGCTGTAGCCACCGATGTATTCGCGCCACAGGCCATTGCCTTCCGCCACGATGACCTGGGTCACCACGTTATCGAGGAAGGTGCGGTCGTGGCTGACCAGGAACACGGTACCGCTGTAATCCTCGAGCAATTCCTCGAGAAGTTCCAGCGTATCGATATCGAGGTCGTTGGTGGGTTCGTCCAGCACCAGCACGTTGGCAGGCTTGGCGAACAGGCGTGCCAGCAACAGGCGGTTGCGCTCGCCGCCGGACAAGGTCCGCACCGGGGAACGGGCCCGTTCCGGCGCAAACAGGAAGTCGCCCAGGTAGCTCATCACGTGCTTTTTCTGGCCGTTGACCTCGACCCAGTCGCTGCCTGGCGAGATCGTGTCCGCCAGGCTGGCTTCCTCGTTCAGCTGCGCCCGCATCTGGTCGAAGTACGCCACCTGCAGCTTGGTACCCTGCTTCACGGTGCCGCTGTCGGGCGCCGTTTCGCCGAGGATCAGCTTGAGCAGCGTGGTCTTGCCGGCACCGTTCGCGCCGATCAGGCCGACCTTGTCGCCACGCAGGATGGTGGCGCTGAAGTCGCGCACGATGACCTTCTCGCCGAAGCCTTTCTGCACGTTCTCCAGTTCCGCGACGATCTTTCCGGAGCGCTCGCCGGACGTCACTTCCAGCCTGACCTGCCCCTGCTGTTCGCGCCGTGCCACGCGCTGCTCGCGCAGCCGCTCCAGCCTGCGCACGCGGCCTTCGTCGCGTGTCCGGCGGGCCTGCACGCCCTTGCGGATCCACACTTCTTCCTGGGCGAGGAACTTGTCGAACTTGGCGTTCTCGATTTCCTCGATCGCCAGTTGTTCCGCCTTGCGTACTTGATAGGCGCTGAAATTGCCCGGATACGACATCAGCCTGCCGCGGTCGAGCTCGACCGTGCGGGTCGACACGTTGTCGAGGAAGGAACGGTCGTGGGTAATGAACAGCACGCTACCGCGGAAATCGCGCAGCAAGCCCTCGAGCCACTGGATCGACGTGAAGTCGAGATGGTTGGTCGGCTCGTCCAGCAGCAGCACATCGGGTTCGGCGACCAGGGCGCGCGCCAGCGCCACGCGCTTCTGCATGCCGCCCGAGAGCGTCTTCATCAATGCATCCGGCTTGAGGCTCAGCCGCTCCAGCGTCTGTTCGACCTTGTTATTGATGCTCCATGCCCCGGCCGCATCCAGGCGCGTCTGGATTTCATGCATGCGCTCCATCAGCGCATCGTCGTTGCCCTGGCCGAACTGCCCCGTCAACGCATCGTATTCCTTGACCAGCGCCGGCAGGTCGCCGAGACCGGACGCCACCGCATCGAACACCGACATTTCCGGATCGAATACCGGCTCCTGCTCGACATAGGCGATGCGCAGGCCCTGCTGCATGACGAGCGAGCCGTCATCGAGCTTTTGCCGGCCCGAGATGATCTTCAGCAGCGACGACTTGCCCGTACCGTTGCGGCCGATGAGGCCGACGCGTTCGCCGGCTTGCAGCGAGAACTCGGCATGATCGAGGAGCGCATGGTGGCCGAACGCCAGCTGCGCGGAAGTAAGGGAAAGGACAGTCATGGGATTGCTTCTTCAATGCGGGAACCCGGCATTGTACCGAGAGAGCGCATTCATCACGAAACATTTCCTTCGCCTCGGCTATAATTGCGTTCGCTTCGCGTCCTCCCCGTAGCACAATGGATAGTGCACATGCCTCCTAAGCGTGGGATACTGGTTCGATTCCAGTCGGGGGGACCAGCCTGCATGGCGTGGATGCGCATGTGAAGCCATCCTCTCCGTGTCGCCCTGCCTCCCTCCCAGCCTGTCCTCCCCCCATCAGTCGCCCCATCTGTTGTCCCATCAGTCGTCCCATAGGTCGCCCCATCAGCATGGCTGCGAAGTCACGATGATTTCATCGCAGGCGGTCGTTTGCCAGGGGTTCCACACTCCAGCCGCTACCCGGCAAGCCAGCAATCATTTGCTATAATCGCAATTATTTCCTCCAACAATTGTGCCGTGTCGAAGCCCTCCTCGCTCAAACTTCTCGTCCTTGCTCCTGAGTTGCTCCCGACCCACCGCGCCGACGTGGCGACCCTGTTCGGCAAATACCTGCCCCGCCATGGCATCACCTGCGACCTGATCGGGCGGTCGGACGGCAAGCCCGCACCGGCGCCGCAGGGTTATGCATCGATGCACCGCGTTTCCGGCGCCGGCGGCAGGCTGCGCAGCGAATTGCGCTTCGTCGGCACGTGCGTGCGCAAGGTACTCGGTGCGCGCCGCGGAGAATACGCCGCACTGCAGGTGCGCGACATGGTCACCGTCGGCCTGCTGACGATGCTGGCGGCCAAGTTGCGCGGCCTGCCCTTCGTCTACTGGATGTCGTTCCCCATGTGCGAAGCACGCATCGTTCGCGCACGCGAGCAAGCCGGCCTGCGCGCACGCATTGTCCTGGCCAAGGGCATGATCGAACACTGGCTGCTGTACCGCCTGGTACTGCCCGCTGCGCGCCACGTCTTTGTGCAGAGCGACACGATGGCCGAGATGGTCCAGGGCAAAGGTGTCCCGGCAAGCAAGATCACGGCGGTGCCGATGGGCGTGGATACGGAATTGCTGGCAGCACCCGATACGGCGCCACCGGTCCGGGGCAACGCGCCGCAGATCGCCTACCTGGGTACGCTGGACCGTCTGCGCCGGCTCGATGAATTGATCGATGCCTTGCAGCTGGTACGGCGGCGCCACCCCACCGCCACATTGCTGCTGATCGGCGGCGGGGAACCGGCCGATGCCGCATCGCTGGTCGCCCACGCCACGAAACTGGGCCTGCAGGATGCGGTCAAGATCACGGGCTGGCTGCCTTCCGGCGACGCATGGCAGCTGCTGCGCGGCGCCGATGTCGCGGTTTCCTATATCCCGCGTGGACTGGTGTACGACGTCAGTTCGCCAACCAAGATCCTCGAATACCTGGCGCTGGGGATGCCCAACGTGGGCAACGACATTCCGGACCAGGCCTGGGTGCTGCGCAACAGCGACGCGGGCTGGCTCACGCGCACCACTGTCGAAGCGCTGGCCGAAGCGTTATGCGAAGTCCTCGACGATCCGGAATACGCCCGGGCACGCGCAGCCAAGGGGCCGGCGTTCATCGAGAACACGCGCAGCTATCGCGTGCTCGCGCAACAACTGGCAGCCCGCTATCACGGCCAGCTCGGTGCCCAGGGATGAGGCACTGCGAGGTCACGGCAGCAGCGCGGCAGCCGTTCGCGCGCGAAGGCCTGTCCGGCGCGTGGATCGGGCATTTTCCCCTCTCGCGGCCTGCCCGCCGGCTGCCATGAAAGCACCGTAAAGCGGTGTGCTTTCACAGATGGAAAACTTGCAAAGATGGAAAAACATGGTAAAGTTGCGACCGCAAGGAAGATTGTGCTTTAGTTACGATAAACACCGATCGTTGAACAGCCCGAATCTGGTTTTGTGGAAATACGTCTGTCAACATGTGCTCCCCGATGGAGGCTTTGAAAGTCGTGGCGAGCGGAAGGGACCGAGATCGCAACGCGCGGCAAGCGTCCAGTTTCCACAATTTGCTCCGGTCCAGTAACGCACACGGCGATAGCGTCATTCCTGGGATAGTGCACACCGCAACGAATTGCTGCCCGCATCACATTATCCGAGAGATCCCAAGGCTCGCCAGCGCACGAGCGACTCGCCGATCTTAAATAGTTCAAAGGTAGATATGCAAGACTTGAATGTTAGCGAAAAATTTGTCCGGAAGCGGGATTCCTTGCCGACGCTGCACCTCGTCGTTCCCTGCTATAACGAAGAGGCTGTACTGGCGGAGTCGTGCCGCCAGTTCGTGGAATTGCTCGAGAAACTCATCGGCAAGGGCAAAATCAACGCTTCCAGCCAGGTCGTATTCGTCGACGACGGCAGCCGGGATAAAACCTGGCTCCTGATCGAGAAGGAAGCCAGCCGCAGGTCGCATGTCACCGGCATCAAGCTGTCGCGCAACCGCGGGCACCAGAACGCCGTGCTGGCCGGATTGATGGCATCGAACGCCGATGTCGTCATCACCATCGACGCCGATCTGCAGGACGACATCAACGTGATCGAGACCATGATCGATCACCACGCCCAGGGCAGCGAGATCGTCTACGGTGTCAGGAACGATCGCTCCAGCGACTCGCTTTTCAAGCGCAACAGCGCCGTGGCGTTCTACAAGCTGCTGGCCTGGTTCGGAGTCGACCTGATCCATAACCACGCGGACTTCCGCCTGATGAGCCGCAAGATCATCGATGCACTGCGCGAGTACAACGAAGTGAACCTTTATCTTCGGGGCATCATTCCACTGATCGGCTTCAAGGCAACGACCGTCGAGTACGTCAGGAAGGAACGGTTCGCCGGCGAGACCAAGTACCCGCTGAAAAAGATGCTCAAGCTGGCGGGCGAGGCCATCACGTCATTCTCCACGGTGCCGCTGCAGATGATCACGATGCTGGGATTCATCGTCTTCGGCTGCTCGCTGCTGGTGGGAGGCTGGGTGATCTGGACAGCACTGTTCACCAAGAATGCCGTGCCGGGCTGGGCCTCCACGGTATTCCCGCTGACGCTGCTTGGCGGCATTCAGCTGCTGTGCCTCGGTGTCATCGGGGCGTATCTCGGCAAGATCTATGGTGAAACCAAATCACGGCCGCGCTATTTCGTCGAGCGCACGGTGACTGGACTGCCCGTCCAGGATCGTGAACTGGTGCCTGAGTAAGCGAACCAAGCACACTAACCGAAGCCGGTCACGCGACCGCTTCGAGCAAATGCGGTTGAAGTAGGTCGGCGGCACCTGTCCAGGGGCCGGCCTCTTCAACCGGATGCATCGGCTTACGGCCAATGCCGCGACGCAGCGCTCGCTGCCCGTGAAGAGTCATACTCTTCACGCATCACCCGATCAGTTACCTAAAGCCGATGATGATAGCCGCCCCCTCACTCAACAAGTTGTTCTCCGTAACGCTCGGCAAGTTCCTGACCGTTGGCGTCTTCAATACCGCCGTGACCATGGCCGTCATCTTCATTGCCAAGGCATGGCTGGGCGTCGATGACGTTGCCGCCAATGTGAGCGGGTATGCAATCGGCATGCTGTGCAGTTTTTTCCTCAACAAATTCTGGACCTTCTCGCACAAGGGCAATACCCTGCAGGCGGCAGCGCGCTTCATCCTCGTCTGCGCCGTCGCCTACCTGGCCAATCTCGCCGCCCTGCAAGCCTTCCTGGCCCTGGAGCTGAATTCGTACCTGTGCCACGTGCTGGCCATGCCGTTCTATACACTGGTGTTCTACATCGGCTCGAAGGCCATGGTGTTCGTGGATTACAGCAGTGGCAAGGCGGGAAAGCAAGGGGCCGATTGGCGCACCCCGCTGTCGGACAGCGGCGGCGGCAGCCATGCCACGGATGCCGGCAGCCAGGACAACCAGCGGCGCAATCTGTTCCTGTTGCTGCTGGCATTTGCCGCGTCCGCGGTGGTGCTGTTCTATCGCCTCACCGACATTCCGATCGAACTGTGGGATGAATCGCGCCTGGCAAACAATGCGCTGGAAATGTCGAAGACCGGCCTGTCGCTCATCACCACATTCGAATGGCAGCCCGATCACTGGAATACCAAGCCGCCATTGCTGATCTGGCTGATGGCCATTGCCATCAACCTGGTCGGTGTCAATGAACTGGGGGTACGCCTGCCTTCGGTGCTGGCAGCGCTGGGCACCGCCATGCTGGTGTACTGGTTTGTCGGCCATTATCTGCGCCGCCCCGTCCAGGCATTCCTGGCCGTCCTCATCATTCTTGCCACGCCGGGGTATATCCAGATCCATGGCGCGCGTTCGGGCAACTACGATTCGCTGCTCACGCTGCTGACGACCGTCTACATCCTGTGCGCTTTCATCTTCCTGCAGGAACAGACCCGCAACAAGCGGATGTACTTCGCCTTGACGACCATCGCCGTCGTCCTCGCCTTCTATACGAAAACCATCCAGGGGATGATTTTCCTTCCTGGTATTTTCCTTTACGCACTGTTCACCCGTCAGATTGGCGCGATATTGCGCAAGCCATATTTTTATATCGGATGCATCCTGGCGGCCGCCGCGTGTGTTTCCTATTACTGGATCCGGAACGAGATCGATCCGGGCTATTTCGCGGCGGTCCAGGCCAACGACCTCGGCGGCCGTTATGCCAATGCGCTCGAAGGCCATCATGGCAGCCCGCTCTGGTACCTGTTCCGGGTCAAGTTCTTCCCGTGGCTGGTGCCGAGCCTGCTCATGGCCGCCTACCTGCTCGTGTGCGGCTCGGCTGCGGTGAAACGGCTGACGGCGTTCCTGGCCATGTGCCTGATCGTCTACCTCGTCGTGATTTCATCCGCCGGTACCAAGCTGGTGTGGTACGCGATGCCGCTGGCGCCGCTGTCGGCCATCCTTTGCGCGCTGGGATTCAGCGATATCGCCGCCAGGCTCCGCATGGATCCCGAAGCGGCCAAACCGGCGCTCGCCATCCCGCTCGGCGTTGCCCTGGCGGCGCTGGCCATCGGCCTCAATGCCCTGCTGGTCCACAAGACGATCGCCCTGAAACAGTCCAGGCCGTATGACCAGCACAGCTTTGCCTTGCGCTCGCTTGCCGGCAGCAGCGAGCCCGGGCCGATCGCCGTGCTGCATCCCGGCTATCCGGTGGGTGACATCTTCCCGTTCTATGCGGCGCCAACGCTCTTCTACGCCAATGCGCTGACGCTGGCGGGCACGCCCACCACTATTGTCCAGCATGCCACGCAGGCCGGCAGGGATGCCAGGCTGCTCGTCTGCGGGAATGCCGCGCCGGTTCCAGGATGGACCATCAGCAAGCCGCTGGCTGCCGGGACCAACTGCGCCTTGCATGTACCGGCGCCTGACAGCGGCCAGCCGGGTTCCAGCCCGGTCGTGGCGAGTGATACCGGCCGGTAGATCGACAACCGGCGCGATGCCCGCGAACTGCCGGGCATCGACGCCACGTTCGGGCCAGGCGGCCCCCGCGTAACGGGCCCTGCCTGGAATCAGCCGGCCAGCGGAGGGTTTTCCACGACGGCGGTGACTTCGATCTCGACCCGCGCCCGCGCTGGCATCAGCGCGGCGACCGCCACCGCTGTCATGGCGGGAAAATGATCGCCCATCACCTCGCGATAGGCCTGGCCGAGCCTTTTCGCCGCCTGCAGGTATTCATCGCGATCGACCACATACCACGTCATCCGCGCGATATCGGCCGGCCCCGCGCCTGCCTCGGCCAGTACCGCGAGCACGTTGCGCAGCGCCTGCGCGACCTGGAGGACGAAATCGTCGGTCTCGAACTCGCCTTCGGCGTTCCACCCCACCATGCCGCTGACGAACACCACGCGCCCGCTGGCGGCGATGCCGTTCGAATAACCCCTTGGCCGGGGCCAGCCCGGCGGTTGCAGGATCTCCATCGTCACTCCCCGTTCGGCAAGGCGCGCAGCAGTTCGCGCGCGATGATCAGTTGCTGCACTTCCGTGGCGCCTTCGTAGATGCGCAGCGCGCGGATCTCGCGGTACAGGCACTCCACCGGCGCGCCGCTGACCACGCCCTGCCCGCCGAACATCTGCACGGCCGCGTCGATCACCTGCTGCGCCGTTTCGGTCGCCGTCATCTTCGCCATGGCCGCCTCCTTGGTCACCTTGTTGCCGGAATCGCGCAGCCACGCGGCGCGATAGGTCAACAGCGCGGCGGCGTCGATCCCGGTGGCCATCTGCGCCAGCTTCGCCTGCGTCAGCTGGAAGCCGGCCAGGGTCTGGCCGAACATGGTGCGCGAGGTGGCACGCGCCAGCGCTTCGTCCAGCGCGCGCCGGGCGAAACCCAGTGCCGCGGCGGCCACCGAGGTGCGGAACACGTCCAGCGTGGCCATCGCCACCTTGAAGCCCTGCCCCGCCGCGCCGACCAGGGCGCCGGCCGGCACGCGGCAGGCGTCGAACCGCAGCCGCGCCAGCGGATGCGGCGCGATGACGTCGATGCGTTCGGCGATGGACAGCCCCGGCGCGTCGGCATCGACGATGAAGGCACTGATGCCGCGCGCGCCGGGCGCCTCGCCGGTGCGCGCGAACACCACGTAGAAATCGGCGATGCCGCCATTCGAGATCCACGTCTTTTCGCCATCGAGCACGTAATGTTCGCCATCGCGCACCGCCGCGCACGCCATCGCGGCCACGTCCGAGCCGGCTTGCGGTTCGGACAGCGCGAACGCCGCGATCGCCTCGCCCCGCGCCACGCGCGGCAGGTAGTGTGCCTGTTGCGCCGGGCTGCCGAACAGGCTGATCGCGCCGGAGCCCAGGCCCTGCATCGCGAACGCGAAATCGGCCAGGCCATCGTGCCGCGCCAGCGTCTCGCGGATCAGGCACAGCGCGCGCGTGTCGAGCGCCTCGCCGGCGCCGCCATATCGCACGCCGCCCACCGCATGGCGCAGCCAGCCCGCCTCGCCCAGCCGCCGCACCAGCGCGCGGCAGGCCGCATCGACATCGGCCGCCCCACCAGCACCATGCGTGTCGCCCAGGTGCGCCGCCGCCCAGGCATCGAGTTCGCTTTCCAGCGCACGGTGGCGCGGTTCCAGGAATGGCCAGTCCAGGTATGCCTTGTCCGCCACGTCAGTCTCCCTCGAATGCCGGTTTCTGCTTCGCCACGAACGCGTGGTAAGCCCGGTGGAAATCGTTGGTGGCCATGCAGATCGCCTGGGCCTGCGCCTCCGCCTCGATCGCTTCGTCGATGCCCATGTTCCATTCCTGCTGCAGCATCTTCTTCGTCATGCCGTGCGCGAACGTGGGCCCGCGCGCAAGGGCGCGCGCCAGCTCCTGCGCGGCCCCCGGCAGCGCCTCGGGCGCATGCAGCGCGTTGAAGAAGCCCCACCGTTCGCCTTCCAGCCCCGACATCGAACGCCCCGTGTACAGCAGCTCGGCGGCGCGCCCCTGGCCGATCACGCGCGGCAGCAGCGCGCAGGCGCCCATGTCGCAACCGGCCAGGCCGACGCGGGTGAACAGGAACGCCGTCTTGCTGCGTTCCGTGCCATGGCGGATATCGGACGCCAGGGCCAGCATCGCCCCCGCGCCGGCACAGATCCCGTCGACCGCCGCGATGACCGGCTGCGGGCAGGCGCGCATCGCCTTCACCACATCGCCCGTCAGCCGCGTGAACGCGAGCAGGCCGGGCATGTCGAGCCGGGTCAGCGGGCCGATGATCTCGTGCACGTCGCCGCCCGAACAGAAGTCGTCGCCCGCGCCGGCGACCACCACGGCCTTCACGTCGTCGGCATGGGCGAGCGCGCGGAACAGGTCGCGCAATTCGGCGTACGACTCGAAGGTCAGCGGGTTCTTGCGTTCGCGGCGGTTCAGCGTGACCGTGGCCACGCCCTCCTCCACCGCGCACAGGAAGTGGCGCGCCGCGTAGCCGGCCAGCGCCGCGCGGTGGCCCGGCAGCGCATGCGGCTGCCCGTGCAGGTATTTCATGCGTTCTCCTCGCGGGCATCCAGGTGCCCTTTCATCTGCGCCAGCAACTCCAGCAATCGGGCCTTGTCGTCGCCCGGCATGTCCCCCAGCAGCTCGATCACCCATCCCTCGTGCTCGCGCGCCATGGTGGCGAAGGCGCGGCGCCCCGCCGGCGTCAGTTTCACGCTGTAGGCGCGCCCATCACGCGGGTCGGGGACGCGTGCCACCAGTCCCTCCCGCTCGAGCTGGCTGGCGATGCCGGTGACGTTGCCGCCGGTGACCATCATCCGCTTCGACAGTTCGCCCATGCGCATGCCATCGGGGTGCCGTTCCAGCTGCGCCATCAGGTCGAAGCGGGGCAGCGTCACGTCGAAACGCGCGCGCAGCCGCGCACGAATGTCGTTCTCGATGCGCACCGTGCACGAGAGCATGCGCAGCCACAGTTTCAGCGACTGGTGATGGTCGTCGGTCAGGCGGCTGGCCAGGTCGAGCGCAATCGGGCGCGGTGCCGCCGGCGGTGCATCCGGGACAGCCCGCACTACTTCCTTCTTGTTCAAGATCGTTCCCGCTCCAGGTTGCGTTCCAGTTGCGCCTTGCCGGCCAGGTACTGCCTGGGCCAGGGCTGCGCGCGGTAGCCGATGCGCGCCGCCTCGGCCAGCGTCCAGGCCGGGTTGGCCAGGTGCGGCCGGCCCACCGCGCACAGGTCGGCGCGGCCGGCCGCGATGATGCCGTTGGCATGGTCGGCCTCGTGGATCGCGCCCACGGCCATCGTGGCAATGCCCGCTTCGTTGCGCACCCGGTCGGCAAACGGTGCCTGGTACATGCGGCCGAACACGGGCCGTTCGCGCTTGCTGACCTGGCCGGACGAGCAATCGATCACATCCGCGCCGGCCGCCTTGAACAGGCGTGCCACCTGCACCGCGTCGTCCGGTGTGACGCCGCCTTCCACCCAGTCGTGCGCCGAAATGCGCACGCTCATCGGCTTGTGCGCCGGCCAGGCGGCACGCATGGCGGCAAACACGCGCAGCGGGAAACGGCAGCGGTTTTCCAGGGTGCCGCCATGTTCGTCGGTGCGCCGGTTCGTCAGCGGCGAGATGAACGACGACAGCAGGTAGCCGTGCGCGCAATGCAGTTCGAGCCAGTCGAAGCCTGCCTCGTCGGCCGCCAGGGTGGCGCGCACGAAATCGGCTTCGATGCGCGCCATGTCGGCCGCGCCGGCTTCGCGCGCCACCTGCGAAACGCCTTCCAGGTATTGCTGCGGCGATGCCGACAGCAGCGGCCAGTTGCCATCGGCCAGCGGCTGGTCGATGCCGTCCCACATGGCGCGCGTCGAGCCCTTCGCGCCGGCATGGCCGAGCTGGATGCCGATGCTGGCGTCGCTCGTCGCATGCACCGCGGCGACGATGCGCCGCCACGCCACCGTATGTTCCGGCGCATACAGGCCGGGGCACCAGGGCGTGATCCGCGCATCGGCGGAAACGCACGTCATTTCCGCCATCACCAGCGCCGCCCCGCCCACCGCGCGCGCGCCCAGGTGCAGCAGGTGCCAGTCGCCGACCACGCCATCGGTGGCGCTGTACTGCGCCATCGGCGACACCACGATGCGGTTCTTCAGCACCAGGCCGCGCACCCTGAACGGCGTGAACATCGGCGGTATCGCGCACTCGTCCGGCGGCGCCAGGCCGGCCTGCGCGAAGGCGCGCCGCGCGAACCAGCGCTCGTAGTCCGCCACATAGCCAGGGTCGCGCAAGCGCAGGTTTTCATGGGACAGCCGCTGGCTGCGTGCCAGCATCGCATAGGCGAACTGCGGCGCGTCCAGCGCCGCGTAGCGCGCCACGTTCTCGAACCACTCCATCGAATTGCGCGCCGCGCTCTGCAGCTTCAGCACCTCGACCGAGCGCTCCGCCTGGTAGGCTTCCAGTGCCTGCCGCAAGTCGCCATGCGCGCCCACGCAGCGCGCCAGCGCGATCGCATCCTCCAGCGCCAGCTTGGTGCCCGAACCGATCGAGAAATGCGCCGAGTGGGCCGCGTCCCCGGCCAGCACGACCGGTACCGCGCCTGCCCAGTGCACCCAGCGTTCGCAGACGATGCGGGGAAAGCGCAGCCACATGGCCGAACCGCGCAGGTGCGCCGCGTTCGACATCAGCGGGTGACCGTCCAGCCGGTCGGCGAACAGGCGCTCGCAGAACGCGATCGCCTCCTGCTGCGTCATGTCTTCGAGCCCGGCGGCACGCCACACCGTTTCCGGCGTCTCCACGATGAAGGTCGACGTGCCGGGCTCGAACTGGTAGACGTGGGCCTGGAACCAGCCGTGTTCCGTTTCCCGGAAATCGAACGTGAACGCATCGAAGCGCTTCGTCGTGCCCAGCCACACGAAGCGGCACTGCCGCGCTTCCACCTGCGGGGTGAAGGTTCCGGCATGGCGCGCGCGGATGCGGCTGTTCAAGCCATCGGCGGCGATGACCAGGTCGGCGGCGTAATGCGCGGCCAGTTCGCCGTCGTCCGCCACGTCCGTTTCAAAGACCAGTTCCACGCCCAGCGCCTCGCAGCGCCGCTGCAGGATGTTCAGCAGGTGCTTGCGGCCGATGCCGGCGAAGCCGTGGCCGCCCGAGCGCACCCGCGCGCCCTTGAAGAAGATCTCGATGTCGTCCCAGTGGTTGAACGAGGCCAGGATCTCGCGCGCGGTCGGTTCATCGGCGGCCACCAGGTTGTCCAGCGTCTGGTCGGAAAACACCACACCCCAGCCGAAGGTATCGTAAGGCCGGTTGCGCTCCACCACCACGACGCGGTGCCGCGGTGCCGCCTTCTTCAGCAACAGCGCGCTGTACAGGCCGGCCGGGCCGCCGCCGATGCACAGCACGTTCATGGCTGGCGCAGCCGGAAGCGCTGCAGCTTGCCGGTTTCGGTGCGCGGCAGTGTCGCCGCGAACACCACGCGGCGCGGGTACTTGTACGGCGCGATCTCGCCCTTGACGAATTCCTGCAACGCGGCCGCCAGCTCGGGCGTGGCGGCAAAGCCCTGCCGCAGCACCACGTGCGCTTCGACGACCTGGCCGCGTTCGTCGTCCGCCCTGCCGACCACGCCGCATTCGGCCACGGCCGGATGGCGCAGCAGCGCGTCTTCCACTTCCGGCCCGGCGATGTTGTAGCCGGCCGAGACGATCATGTCGTCGGTCCGCGAACGGTAGTAGAAGTAGCCGTCGGCATCCATCTCGTAGGCGTCGCCGGTCAGGTTCCAGCCGTTGCACACGTAATCGCGTTGCCGCGCGTCGTCCAGGTAGCGGCAACCTGTCGGCCCCTTCACGGCCAGCCGTCCCACCACGCCCGGCCCCACCGGCCGGCCCTGCGCATTGAGCACGCATGCGCGGTAGCCCGGAACCGGCTTGCCGGTGGCACCCGGCCGCACCTCGGCGCCCGCCGCGGAGATGAAGATGTGCAGCATCTCGGTCGAGCCGATGCCGTCGATCATGGCCAGCCCCGTCGCCCGTTGCCAGGCTTCGCGGGTGGCGGCCGGCAGGGCCTCGCCCGCCGACACGGTTTCGCGCAGGCTCGACAGATCGTGGCCGGCTGCCAGCGCCGCCATCTGCCGGTACGACGTGGGCGCGGTAAAGCACACCGTGGCGCGGTACCGCCCGATCGCCTGCAGCAGCGTGTCCGGTGTCGGCTTTTCCAGCAGTACCGCGCAGGCGCCCACGCGCAGCGGGAACAGCAGCAGGCCGCCCAGGCCGAACGTGAATGCCAGGGGCGGCGTGCCGATGAAGACATCCGCCGGCCGGGTGCGCAGCGTGTGGCGCGGGAAGCAGTCGCAGATCGCCAGCACGTCGCGGTGGAAATGCATGGTCCCCTTCGGCACGCCCGTGGTGCCGGACGTGAAGCTGATCAGGCAGACATCGTCCGCCGCGGTGTCGCAGGCCTCGAACGTGGCCGGCATCCCCGCCATCAGCGCTTCCAGGGCGCCATCCGGGGTACCGAAATGCACCACGCGCGGCAGGTCCGGCACCGCGTCAAGATCGGCGCGCAGCGCGGCGGCGCACAGCACCGCATCCACCCGCGCCTTTGCCGCGATGGTTGCCAGCTCGCGGGTGCGCAGCAAGGGCATGGTCGGCACGGCGACCAGGCCGGCCTTCAGCACGGCCAGGATGGCGGCGGCCATCAGCGGCGTATTGGTACCGCGCAGCAGCACGCGGTTGCCCGGCACGAGGCCCATCGGGCCGCGCAGCACCTGGGCGATGCGGTCGACGCGCTCCTGCAGCTGCGCGTAGGTCCACTGCTCATGCTCGCCGTACAGCGCGACGCGGGCGCCGCCGCCGGCGGCCACATGGCGGTCGAGCAGCTCGGCAACGCAGTTGAGGCGGGGTGGGTAATGCAGCTCGGGCAGGTCGAACACAAGTTCGGGCCACAGCCCGGCCGGGGGAAGGTGGGCCCGCGCGAACGGATCGGCGTGCGCGCTGGCGGTGCCTTGCGTGGAGTGGTCCATGATCGCCTTGTGGTTGATGGTTGGACTGGCCACTTACTTTAAGCTTAAACGATCCGTCGCACAAGCCGCCGCGCAAGGCCGCGCCTCCACGCGCCTGGCCGTCCCACGCTTGATCGTCCCACGCCTGCTTGTCACACGCCTGCTTGTCACACGCTCAGTCGCCGGGCCTGCCGGCGCACGGCGTCGCATGCCGCGCCCAGCATCGGCGCCAGCGCGGCCGCGCTGGCCGGCAGCGCGGCCAGCGTGCCGGCCGCGCCGGTCAGGCCAAGCGTGGCGCAGCCGCCACGCAGGCGTTCCAGCCGCACCGCGGCCTCGCCGCGCTGGCCCTCCCGCAGCAGCGTTTCCAGCTCCGGCCCCGCGGCCAGCAGCTGGGTTTCGAAACCGGCCAGGTAGGCGCCTAGGCGCTGCGCATCGATGCCGAGCCGCGCCTGAGTGGCCGCCGGGTCTTCGGCCGGCAACGGCGCGGCCTGCAGCACGGCCAGCGCATCGAGCTGGGCGCGCACATCGGCCGGTTCGAACGGCTTGACGATGTAGCCGGTGGCACCGGCGCGGGTGGCCCGTTCGACCGTTTCCCGGTCGTTGGCGGAGGACACCAGCACGAACGGCAAGGCCGCCAGCGCGGCATCGTCGCGCACCTTCTGCAGCAGCTCCAGTCCGGACACGCGCGGCATGCGCAGGTCGCAGAAACAGGCGGCCGGCCGCAGCCCGCCGGAAAGCTGCTGCCACGCATCGGCGCCGTCCTCGGCTTCAACGATCTCGTAGTGGCCGCTGCTGTCGATCAGGTGCATCAGCATCATTCGCGACACGACGTCGTCGTCGACTACCAGTACTTTCATGAGTCTCCCTAGTATCCGCCCCCACATCGGCGCGTTGCGATTATAACCACTGCAAAGCGCGCGCGAAATGCGCACGCGAAATGCGTACGCGAAGCGCCTCAGGCGGAGCGGCTGCCATCGGCCGGCGCCAGCAGCCGTTCCAGCAGCGCGTGCAGCCGCGGCAGCTTGAGCCGGATCGCCGGCCACAGCGCGCGGTCGGCGGCACGTTCCAGCTCCGCGCACAGCGCGTGCAGGTCCATCTCCCGCAGGTAGGCGGCGCTGCCCTTCATGCCGTGGAACAGCCGGCCCGCCGCGTCCGCATCGGCGGCGGCCAGCGCCGCGTCCAGTTCGTCCAGCCTGGCCGGCAGGTCGGCCACGAAGGCATCGCGCAGGCGCAGGCGCAGCGCATTGGCCGGATCGTCCGCCGAGCCGCCGGGCGGCCCGGCCATCGGCTGGCCGGCGGCGATGCCGAACATCGCGTCCAGCTCCGCCACGCTCGGCTGTGCCGCCGCCGGGCGCTGCGGCAGCAACGCCGGCAGCGGATCGAGCACCACGCCGCGCGCCAACTGGCGCTCGATGGCGCGGGCCAGCTGCAGGTGCAGCGCATCCTCGTCGATCGGCTTGGTCAGGAAGTCGTCCATGCCGGCGGCCAGGTAGCGGCTGCGGTCTTCCTCGCTGGCGTTGGCCGTCAGTGCCACGATCATCAGGTGGCGGTCGCAGACGGGCGCGCCGGCCGGGCCGCCGGCCCGGATCGCCCGCGTGGCGGTGGGCCCGTCCATTTCCGGCATGCGGCCATCCATCAGGATCAGGTCGTAGCGGGTCTGCGCGCAGGCGGCCACCGCCAGTGCGCCAGTGCCGACGATGTCCACGCCATGGCCCATGTCCTCCAGCATCATGCGGATGATGATCTGGTTGGTCGGGAAATCTTCCGCGCACAATACCTTCAGGCGATGCGTGTGCGGCGCGCGCGCGGCCTGCGGCAACAGCGCCGGCGCGATGCCGTCGCACAGCGGCACCGTGAATGAAAACACGCTGCCGGCGCCCGGCGTGCTGTGCGCGACGATCTCGCCATCCATCAGGTCCACCAGCTGGCGACTGATCGCCAGGCCCAGGCCCGTGCCGCCGTAGCGGCGCGTGGTGGTGGCATCGGCCTGCTCGAATTTCTCGAACAGCCGCGGCAGCTCGGTGGGCGGGATGCCGATGCCGGTATCCTCCACGGTAAAGCGGATCCGCGTGCACCCGGCCTCCGTGCACCCGGCCTCCTCGCCCCCGGCACGCGCCACCCGCAGCGTGACATGGCCGCGCTGCGTGAACTTGAATGCGTTGCCGACCAGGTTGACGAGCACCTGGCGCAGCCGGGTCGGGTCGCCGATGACGAAATGCGGCAAGTCGCGCGCATAGTCGATCCGGAAGTCCACGCCCTGCGCGGCCGCCTGCTCCTCGAACAGGCTGGCCACGTTCTCCACTGTGGCGGCCAGCGCGAAATCGATCTTCTCGACGGTCAGCTTGCCCGCTTCGATCTTGGAAAAGTCCAGCAGGTCGTTGATGATCGACAGCAGCGACTGGGCATTGGCCTGGCCGCGCTCGATTTGCTCGCGGGTCACCGGCTGCAGCGAACGGTCGCGCAGCGCGAAGCCCAGCATGCCGATCACCCCGGCCAGCGGCGTGCGCATCTCGTGGCTCATGTTGGCGAGGAATTCCGATTTTTGCCGCGTGGCGTCCTCGGCCCGCCGGGCGGCGTGGCGCAGGCGTTCGTCGCGCTGCTCGAGTTCGCGCTTTTGTTCCATCAGCAGCCGGTTCTTCATTTCCACCTCGGCCGTGCGCAGGCTGACCTGCTGTTCCAGGCGCAGGTGCCGGTCACGCAGGACGCGCATGCGCGCCCGATACATGCCGAACGCACCGCCCAGCAGCAGCACCAGCGCCAGCGAGCGGAACCACCAGGTCTTCCACACCGGCGGCAGGATCGTGATCGCCAGCTCGGTCGGCTCGCCCCATACGCCATCCTTGTTGGCGGCCTTCACGCGGAACACGTAGTGGCCCGGATCGAGGTTGGTATACGTGGCGAAGCGCTTGCCCGCCCCGGTGCTGACCCAGTCGCCGTCGAAGCCTTCGAGCTGGTAGGCAAAGCGGTTGTTCTCCGGCCAGGCGAAGTGCAGCGCGGCGAATTCCAGCGAGAAGACCGAGTCGCGGTGATCCAGCGTCAGCGCACGGGTCGCCTCGATGGCGCGCTGCAGGATCACGTCGCCATCGGGCCGCGCGGCGCCGGGGCGCACCGGCTGGTTGAAGATCTGGAAATCGGTGATCGCCACCACCGGCGCGATGCCGTTCGGGCGCACGCGGGCCGGATCGAACGCGGTGATGCCGTTGAAACCGCCGAAGTACAGCGTGCCGTCCGGCGCGGCGAACGCGGAACCGTCGAAGTAGGCGCCTTCGATGGTGCCGTCGGCACCGGAATAGTTGCGCACCTGGTCCGTGGCCGGGTCCAGGCTGGCCAGCCCGCTGTTGGTCGACAGCCACAGCTTGCCCTGGCGATCCGGCAGGATCGCCGCGATCGCATCGTCGGCCAGCCCTTCCTGCCGGGTATAGCGGCGAAATGCGATGCCCCTGGCGGTGTGCTGCATGCGGTTCAGGCCCGACGCGGTACCGACCCACAGCGTGCCCTGCGCATCCTCGTGCAGGTAGTGCACCTCGTTGTGCGACAGGCTGCCGGGATCGCGCGGGTCGTGCTGGAAATGGCGGAACCGGCCGGTGCGGCGGTCCAGCAGGCCCAGGCCGTTGAACGTGCCGACCCACAGGTTGCCGCGGCGGTCCTCCAGCACGGGCCGGACGATGTCGTCGGCCAGGCTGGCGGGATTGCCGGGGTCGTGCCGGAACACGCGCATGGCGCCGCCGGCCGGGTCGATGCGGTACAGGCCCGCCTTGCTGGACACCCAGATCATGCCGGCGCGGTCGCCGAACAGGTAGCGCACGGTGTCCAGCTCGGGATTGCCGCGCGAGAGCAGCAGCGGCCCGAAGCGGCCGGCGGCCGGGTCGAACGTGCGCACGCCCGCGCGGCTGCCCACCCACAGCGTGCCGCCGGGCGTGCGCCACAATCCGGTCACGTTGGCATCGCTGCTGCCGTTACCGGCCTGCGGCAGGCGGTACAGCCGGGCCTGGCCAGTGCTGGGGTCGTACAGGCTCAGGCCATGGTCGTTGCCGACCCACAGCCTGCCCTCGCCGGCATCGACGATGGCGCGCACCCGGTTGTCGCTCAGCGATCCCGGCTGGTCGGGGTTCTTGACCAGCCGGGCGAAGCCGCCGCTGGAAAGGTCGACCCGGCTGACGCCATTGAACCAGGTGCCCACCCAGAAGGTGCCCACGCGGTCGTGGAACAGGGCCGACACGTAGTTGTCCGCCAGGCTGTGCGGGTCGCCCAGCTCATGGCGGTAACCGATGAAGCGGCGCGTCTGCGGATGCCAGCGGAACAGCCCGTCGTTGCGCATGCCGGCCCACACGGTGCCCTCGGCATCCTGGTACAGGTTCATCACGGCGCCGGCCGGCAGCCCGGCATTGTCCGGCAGCCGCTCGCGCCGTGGCGCCGCCGCCGGCACCGCCAGCCGCCAGTGTTCCAGGCCCGCATGCGTGCCGACCCACAGCGTGCCGTCGCGGTCGGCCAGCAGCGACTGCACCGCCACGGCGCGTGCGCCATTGGGCCCGGTCACGGTAAAGCGCGCCATGCCGGCGGCGCCGGGCGCCAGCAGGTCGACGCCGGCCGGCGTGCCGATCCACAGGCGCCCGGCGGCGTCGCGCGCCAGCGCATTGACCTGGTCATGCGCCAGGCTGCGCGGATCGTCCGGCGCGTGGTGGAAGATCGTGAAGCGGCCCGTCGCCGGATCGAAGCGCTGCAGGCCATCGGCGGTGCCGAGCCACAGCCCGCCGGCGCCATCGTCGACGATGGCGCGCACATGCCGGTTGCCGTTGCCGCGCTGCGCCGGCTCTTGCGGGCGGAAGTGCCGGAAGCGCTGCGTCAGCGGATCGAACAGGTCCAGGCCATTGTCGGTGCCGACCCACAGCCGCCCGGCGGGATCGACATGCAGCACGCGCACCCAGTTCTGCGACAGGCTGTGCGGATCGTTCAGCGCATGCTGGTAGATCACGGTGCGGTAGCCGTCGTAGCGCGCCAGGCCACCCTGCGTGCCGAACCAGATGAAGCCCTGGCGGTCCTGCGCGATCGCCAGCACCGATTCCTGCGGCAAGCCCTCCTGCACGCTCAACTGCTCGAAACGCAGCGAGCGCGGCGGCGCGGCGCTGGCCAGGCCACACAGCAGGAGCAGGCAAAGCACCAGGAAGCGCGCCGTCATTGTGCCGCCTCAGTGACCGAAGAACGCCAGCACGTCGGCGCGCCGGGCGTGGGTGTCGCGCTGGCCCAGGCGGATCAGCTCATTCGTGTAGCTGGACTCGAACAGCAGGTACGACGCCAGCGCGGCGCCGCGCGTCTCGGTCGCGCCGATCCCGGAGAGCATCGCGCGGATCGGCGCCGGCAGGCTGCCGACGTGGCGCGCCGCGATATCGTCGAGCCGCTCGGAAGGCGCGATCACCAGCAGTTCGACGGGCCGCAGCGGCGTGCGTTCCAGCAGTTCGGCGGGCAGCATCGACAGCGTGTTGTTGATGCGGTTCGGGCGTTCGATATCCATCGCCAGGCCATCGAGGAAGATCGACGACATCGCATGGCCGGCGATCTGCGCCAGGCTCGGATAGCGCGCATTGTCGCCGCCGCTGCGCGCCTGCTCGGTCAGCCGGCCGGCCCCCACCACCAGCACCTTCGCCGCGCCCAGGTGGATGGCCGGCGAGATCGGGGCGAGCTGGCGCATCGATCCGTCGCCGCAATATTCGCGCTGGCCGCCGACGTACAGCGGCGTGGCCGGAAAGATGAAGGGAATCGCCGACGACGCCAGCAGGTGTTCGACGCCGATCTGGTCTTGCAGCGCGACCCGCTGCATGCGCGTCCACGGTGCGATCTCGGCGGCGGTCTGGTAGAACGTGATGTGCTGGCCGCCGGTGTACGACGAGGCGGTGACGGCCAGGGCATGCAGCAGCCCTTCCTGCAGCACGCCGTCGAGCCGCGGCAGGTCCAGCATCCGGTGCAGCAGGTTGACCAGCGGGGTATTGTTCAGCAAGGAGGCCGGCGGCGCCGCGCGCCACTTGCGCAGCAGCCAGCCGAACGACAGCAGCGACAGCCAGCGCGCGCCGGAGCGCAGCACGCCCAGCGAGTCGGCGCGGTACACCTGTTCGACGGTGATGTGGGACCATACATCCATCAGCTTGGCCACGCTTTCGCCGAAATTGTCGGCACGGCAGGCCAGCGCGGTGGCATTGATGGCGCCGGCCGAGGTGCCGCAAATGATCTGGAACGGGCTGCGCGCCGGAGCCCAGCCTTCGTCCCACAGGATTTCCGCGATCGCCTGCAGCACCCCGACCTGGTAAGCGGCCCGCGCCCCCCCGCCGGTCAGGATCAGGCCGGTCTTCTTTTTCATGCCCATTGATTAAGTTCCCATCCATGAAGGGTAACACGGCAACACACGGCCCCGGCAAGCCTGCATGTTTGCAAGGCACCCGCGTGCCCTCGCCCGGCGGTACGCAATGCTATGATGCCGGGATGTTCATGGCACCACCTTGCACCCGGTGGCGACGGGCGTGGCAAGGCGTCGCCGCCGTGCCGCCAGCGCGTCCGGCAGCGCGGCAACGCCGCGTCGACCACATCGCATCGACCGCACCGCCGCAACCGCACCGCCGCAACCGCAGTGCCGCAACCGCAGTGCCGCAACAGTACCGCCATGGGCGTCTTTCGAGCCGATGTTTTTCGAGCTGATCCAACAAGTCGCAGCAGGGCCCGCGGCCCGCAGGAGAGTTCACATTGAATACGGAAACGCAGCCGGCACTACGGGAAGAGCCATCCGAAGCACGCCATGTCGTGCGCTTCTACCGGGACGAGGTGGTACTGCTGGCCGAAGCCGCCGAATTCCTCGACCGGGGCCTGCGCGGCGGCGGTACGGCGATCGTCATCGCGACGGCGGAGCACCGGGGCGCGCTGCGGCAGCAGCTGATGGGCCTGGGCTCCCTGAAGGGCCAGCGCGGCTGGTTCCCGGGCGAACTCGTGATGCTGGATGCGGCCGATGCACTGGCGGGCTTCATGGTCGAGGACTGGCCGGACGAGCAGCGCTTCGACCAGGTCATCGGCAAACTGGTGCGCCAGGTCGCCGCCGCGGGAAAGCCCGTGCATGCGTTCGGCGAAATGGTCGCGCTGCTGTGCGAGCAGGGCCTGTACGACGCCGCCGTGCGCCTGGAACAGCTATGGAACGCACTGCGCCGGGAATGCCGCTTCGCACTGTTCTGCGCCTATCCCTGGCAGCTGTTTCCAACCGATCAGCAAGCCGCGGACTTCCACCGCATCTGCTGCGAGCACGACCATGTGTATCCGCACGGCGGCGACGGGGCGGCCGCGGAGCAGGACGTGTCAGTGCGGCTGGCCCTGCTCGAACACAGGAACCACGTGCTGGAAGGCGAAGTGGCCCGCGCCCGGGAAGCGGAGCGGACGCTCCGGCAGCGCGAGCGCGAACTTGCCGACTTCATCGAGAATGCCGCGGAAGGGCTGCACCGCGTCGGGCCGGACGGCATCATCCTGTGGGCCAACAAGGCCGAGCTGGCGCTGCTGGGCTACCGGTGGGAAGAATATGTCGGCCACCACATTGCCCGCTTCCATGCCGACCGGGCCGTCATCGAGGACATCCTGCAGCGCCTCCAGGCCGGCGGAACGCTGCACGACCAGCCGGCCCGCCTGCGCTGCAAGGATGGTTCGATCAGGCACGTGGTCATCAGTACCAACGCCTGCTTCGACGACGGCCGCCTGCGCTATACCCGCTGCTTTACCCGCGATGCGACCGAACGCCACCTGCTGGAACAGGCGCACCGGGAGCGCGAGGCGCTGGTGGCCGAACTGTCCCGTTCCAACCAGGCCAAGGATGAATTCCTGGCCATGCTTGCGCACGAATTGCGCAACCCGCTGGCGCCGATCAGCGCGGCGGCACAGTTGCTGGCGGTCGCGGGCGGCGATCCGGAACGCGTCCGCCAGGCTTCCGCCGTCATCGGGCGCCAGGTCGGCCACATGAAAGGCCTCATCGACGACCTGCTCGACGTGGCCCGCGTCACGCGCGGCCTGGTCACGCTGGCACGGCACCCGCTCGACCTGCGCGACGCGGTGGCCGATGCGGTCGAGCAGGCCGCGCCGCAGATCCAGGCCCGCCGCCACCGGCTGGTGCTGGACATGGGAAGCATGCCGGCCATGATCAGCGGCGACCGCAAGCGCATCATCCAGGCGGTCGCCAATCTGGTCGCCAACGCGGCCAAGTTCACGCCGGATGGCGGCGACATCGCGCTCCGCCTGTCGGTAACCGCCGAGCACGTGACACTGGCCGTCGCCGACAGCGGCATCGGCATGGAGCCGGAGCTGGCGACGCGCATCTTCGACCTTTTCGTGCAGGGCCGGCGCGGGCCCGACCGCACCCAGGGCGGCCTGGGCATCGGCCTGGCACTGGCCAGGAGCCTGTTGCAATCGCATGGCGGGTCGCTCGCGGTGCGCAGCGATGGCACGGGCAAGGGCAGTACCTTCACGGTGTGCCTGCCGCGCGTGGACGGTGGCGCGGCCGGCGAGCCGCCGCCCGCCATGCCCGGACTGGAACCGCCGGGCCATGCGCAGCCTGGGCGGGCATTGCACATCGTGGTGGTCGACGACAACCGCGACGCGGCCGATTCGCTGGCCGGGCTGCTGGCGGCAAGGGGTCACGCCGCCAGCGCCGTCTATTCCAGCGCCGCCGCGCTGGAGGCGGCCGCCGTCGCCTGCCCGCAGGTATTCCTGCTCGACATCGGCTTGCCCGACATCGACGGCATCGCGCTGGCGGGCCGCCTGCGCGCCATGCCGGAGGCCGGCGCCGCGGTGCTGGTCGCCGTCACGGGCTACGGCCAGGAGCGCGACCGGGAATCGACCCGGGCGGCCGGTTTCCATCATCACCTCGTGAAACCGGTCGACACCGGCGAACTGTTCGACCTGCTGGCACGGCTCTGACGCGCGAACGGGCACGGCGATCATCCGCACGGCGCTTTTGCGCCCGGGGAGTGCACCCGTTGCCCACGCGCGATGGCGATGCTCGCCGGGTTCCGCGATGCATAGCCCAGCATGAATCTCCGATGCAAGGCTTGCGCGCCGGTGGCGATCGGTATTCAGCATTGCAGACGGCTTGAATGGAATATCCCCGGTGACGAATCGACCGCCCGTTGCGGGAGCATATATTCCGACAGCTCCGCCGGTGCCCGTCAAGATTCCGCGTAGTCACTCAAATTGCAGTTCAAATATTAATGTTGGCACCAGCCTATATTCTACGGCCATGGGCGGCGCATTCTCGCGCCCATCCGCGACGACACCGGCAGAAATAACTTGCAATATTGGTATTATTCTAATAGGCTAGATAGTTAACCAAGTGGTCCATAGGGCAGCATCGTCTGTCACCGGCACGATTTGCCTGCGGCTTGAACGCTTTCAGGGCGATGCTTTCAGGGCGATGCTTGCAGGGGGATGCTTTCAGGGCGAAGCGTTCAAGTAGATGCGTTCAAGTAGATGCGTTCAAGTAGATGCGTTCAAGTAGATGCGTTCAGGCGAACCTTGGCGCAATAGTGCAAAGCGATCATGCAAGCCGGATGCTGTTAACTCGATGCTTGGCGCGCCGTGTGCAAATACTGTAACGGAAATTGAATCATGTGCCTTGGCAGTACCGTATAGCACGTCGCGTGGCGTCTCTTCCGTACCCAGGGATCGTTTGCGACAGCGAACATCCTGACTTGTCCGCCAAATCATGGCGCATTCCTGCTGCCGGCAATCTGATTACCTGAAGAATCAAGAATAAACTCTCCAAATGAAAATCGACATACCTCAGACTTTACCGAGCGATATGCCAGCTACCAGGGCGCGCGATAAGGAAAAGGGATTCTGGGCACTCAACTGGCTTCGATATCTCCTTGCGATCTATATCGTTCTCTATCACACCTTGATGGGCTACGCCCAGATCAAGGGCACCTGGTTCCAGGCATCGCTGGAAATCGGGAACCTGGCGACCAGCGTATTTTTTGTACTGTCGGGCTTCTTGCTCACCTACGCCTACGTCATCGTCAAAGGCGGGCGCGAGGTCAACCGGCGTAATTTCTGGGTTGCGCGCTTTTCCACGCTATATCCGCTGCACCTGACAGGCCTGCTGCTTTCGCTGCTGCCGTTTGCCCAGACCATGATCGGCCGCGGTGGCATCGTGGTCCCCCTGGACCTGGATGGCACGGCGACACGCATGCTTGGGCATGGTGAACTGATCTTCGGCTTCCTGGCGACGGCCACGTTGATGAATGCGTGGAATCCCCTGTACATCCTGTTCAATGGCCCGTCCTGGTCGCTGTCGGCGCTGGCCTGCTTCTACCTGGTCTTCCCATTCGTTGCGCCGGGAATCTACCGCATCGACAAGCCCGCCCGCATGCTCGTCGTGCTGGGCGTGATCTTCCTTGTTCCAGGTGCGATCGCGGATCTGCTTCACCTGACCGACATCATCACGGACGGTGTGCTGCACAGGAATCCAATCATCCGCCTGCCCTTGTTCCTGGCTGGCATGGTCCTGTGCGTGCTGCATTCGCGTGCCAACGTGGTAGGCTCGCCGGCCCAGAACGCGGCAGGGGTGATCGTGGTGCTGGCAACGGTGGCGATAGCCGTCACCCTGCAGTTCATGGACAGCCGGCTGCACGTGATCAAGAATGGGCTGTACTATCCCGCCTGCCTGGCAATCATATGGCTCTGCGTCTCGATCAAATACAAGCCAAGCGAAACGATTCAATACTGGGGCACCCGCCTGGGCGCGGCGTCGCTGCCCGTGTTCCTGCTGCACATGCCGTTTTTCCCGGTCTTCCGCGCGGCCGAGAAGTTTATCAAGTCACTGTTCTACACGCCTGACTGGAGCATTTCAAGCATCGTGGCGACCGGCCGCACGATTGACCAGAGCGTTGCCTGCTATCCCTTGTACCTCATCTTGCTGACGATTTTGTGCGTGCTCGTGCAAGAACGTTTCGTGGTGCCACTGCAGGCGAAGATACGCAACGCCATGAGCAAGCGGGACAGGCCGGAGCCCGTGCGCGAAACAAGCAAGACCGGCACGATCTGATCCACGATCAGGTTTGCCTGCCGCTGCCTGGCGAGCGCATTTCCACGGCGCTCGCCAGGCGCTCCATGCATGAAGCAGCACTGATTCAATCGCCGCGCACGATGCCTTCGCGTCGTGGATCGGCGCCGCCGAACCAGAGTTCCTTGCCACCCTGCCGCAAGCGCCCGATGCCCTGCAAGCCCGAGTTCTGCTCGAACTCGCGCACCTCGTGGCCGCGTGCCTTCAGCTGCGCGATCACGTCGGTACCGACACGCCCCGCTTCCAGCTCGGTCGGGCCATTGCGGCTGCCGAAGTTGGGCAGGCTGATCGCCTGCTGCACATCGAGATTCCAGTCCAGCGTGCCCACCAGCACCTTCATCACGTAGTTGATGATCGACGAGCCGCCCGGCGAGCCGGTGGCCAGCACCAGCTTGCCCGCTTCGCCGTTGGCCTTGCGCTCGAACACCAGCGTGGGCGACATGGCGCTGCGCGGCCGCTTGCCGGGCTGCACGCGGTTGGCGACCGGGCCGTCGGCGTCGGCGGCATCGAACGAGAAATCGGTCAGCTGGTTGTTCAGCAGGAAGCCATCGACCATCTGCCGCGAACCAAAGGCGTCTTCCACCGAGGTCGTCATCGACAGCCCGTTGCCGTACTGGTCCACCGCCACCAGGTGCGATGTCGATGGCCGGTCCAGCGCCGTGTCGGCGCCCCAGGCCACCTGCATGCCTTGCGGCGTGCCGGCCGGCGCGCTGCCCATCGACTTGTCGCCGATCAGGGCGGCGCGCCGCGCCAGGTACTGCTTGTCGAGCATCGAAGCGATGCCCCTGCCCGGCAGTGGCACGAAGTCGGTGTCGGCCACGTAGCGGTTGCGGTCCGCGTAGGCCAGCCGGCCCGCCTCGGAAAACAGGTGGATCGCTTCGGCATCGAGCTTGCCGGCGACCGGCGGGTGCGCGGCGATGCTGGTGCGTTCCAGGATGCCCAGCATCTGCGCGATCGCGATGCCGCCCGACGATGGCGGCGGCGCGCCGCACACCTTCCATTTGCGGTAGTCGGCGCACACCGGATCGCGTTCCTTTGGCCGGTAGTCGGCGATATCGCGCGCCGTCAGCAGGCCCGGATTGGTCGGGTGGTTCGCCACCTTGGCGGCAATGTCGCGCGCAATGCGGCCGGTATAGAACGCATCGGCGCCGCCGCGGGCGATCTCGCGCAGCGTCCGCGCCAGCTCGGGGTTCTTCAACAGGTAGCCGACCGGGCGCGGTTCGCCGTCCTTGTCGTAGAAATAGGCGGCCGCCACCGGATCGCGCGGCAGGCGCTTGCGGTCATACTTCAACAGCGCATGCAGGCGCGGGCTGACCTGGAAACCGTGCTCGGCCAGTTCGATCGCCGGTTCGAACAGTTTTTCCCAGGCCAGCTTGCCGTGCTTCGCATGCACCATGCCCAGCATCCGCACCACGCCCGGCGCGCCGGTCGAGCGGCCGCCGACGATGCCTTCCTCGCGCGACACCGGCTTGCCATCCTTGTCCAGGAACAGCCGCTCGCTCGCCGCCATCGGCGCCGTCTCGCGGCCATCGTAGGCATGCACCCTGCTGCCGTCGTACAGCATCAGGAACGCGCCGCCGCCGATGCCGGACGATTGCGGCTCCACCAGGGTCAGCACCATCTGCGTGGCGATCGCCGCATCGATCGCGCTGCCGCCCGCCTTCAGCATCCGGTAGCCCGCTTCGGTGGCCAGCGGGTTCGCCGCGGCGACCATGTAGCGCTGCGCCTGGACGCCCTGCTTCTCGGCATAGCCGGTGGCGATCTCCGGTGCGCGCTGCAGCGTGGCCGCCTGCTGCGCCAGCGCCGGCACGCCCGCGCACAGCAGTGCGGCAGCCAGCGAGGCAGGCAAAGCGGCGGAAAAAACGGTGGAAATCCTGATGGAAGCGGTGGTGGAATAAAGTCGGGTCATCGGTTCTCCCAGAAAAGCAAAACGCGCGACCGCGGCCGCGCGTTTCATTGACAGTAGCCAGATGCTACCTCATTTCGGCTGCATCCGTATCGCACCGTCGAGGCGGATCGTCTCGCCGTTCAGCATCACGTTCTCGATGATCGCCTTCGCCAGGTGCGCATACTCGGCCGGCTTGCCGAGGCGCGGCGGGAACGGCACCATCTTGCCCAGCGCCTGCTGCACCTCGTCCGGCATGCCCAGCAACATCGGCGTTTCGAAAATCCCCGGCGCGATCGTCATCACCCGGATGCCGCTGCGCGACAGGTCGCGCGCCATCGGCAGTGTCATGCCGGCCACGCCCGCCTTGGACGCGGCATAGGCGGCCTGGCCCATCTGGCCGTCGAACGCGGCAACCGATGCCGTGTTGACGATCACGCCCCGCTCGCCATGCTCCAGCGGCTCCTCGCGGCTCATCGCATCGGCCGCCAGCCGGCACATGTTGAAGGTACCGACCAGGTTGATGCCGATCGTGCGCGCGAAGGCGTCCAGCGGGTGCGGGCCCTCCTTGCCGACCGTCTTCGCGGCCGGCGCCACGCCCGCGCAGTTGACGATGCCGCGCAGGCTGCCCAGCGCCTGCGCCGCGGCCACCACCGCCACGCCGTCGGCTTCCTGCGTGACGTCGCAGCGCACGAACCTGCCGCCCAGCTCCGCGGCGAGCGCCTCGCCAGCTTGCGCCTGCAAGTCCGCGAGCACGACCTTGCCGCCCGCTTGCGCCAGTGTGCGCGCGGTGGCGGCGCCCAGGCCGGAAGCGCCGCCCGTGATGATGAATACATTGTCCCTGATCTGCATGCCGTCTCCCTGGTGATGTGAATGGCTTGACGCGCGGTGGACTACGCCATGTTTGCGCGCATTAACTTACGTTTACGTAAGCGTCAATTGACGCCATTGTAGCGTCAATCACATGCAGCGGACATAGCCTCCCACGTTGGTGCAATGCCGGCCGGCCGGGCTGCGGGTCACGCCGGTGCCACCGTTCTGGAACGTGGTGCCGGCGGCATCGCGGCACACCGGGCCCACGCAGGTGGTGGGCGACGGCCGGTTCGGCGGCGGCGTGGCGAACGCGCCCGGCGCCGGGCTGGCATAGGGAGAAGGATTGACGGCGGGCGGTCGCGGCGGCACAGGCGCTGAAGGGTACGGCGAGCGCGGTTCCAGCGTGGCGGACGGCAGCACCGCCGCCGGTTCCGGCGTGGTATCGGGTAGACCAATGCGGCTGGCGCTGTCGTCCTGCCGCGGCACCGGCCGGCGCGGCATCGGCCGCTGCGCCGGCGCCGTGCGGCAGGGCTCGATCTCCAGGCTCTTGCCGTCGGCGCCGAGCTTGCATACGGGCAGCCGGGCATACGCTTCGCGCTCGGCGGCGGCATCCTGCCGCGCGTACGCCAGCGCGGGCAGCAGCACGGCAGCCAGGAAGAAGGAACCAGGGAGGAAGAAATCAGCGAGGGAACGACGGCGTGGCGACATGGAAAACCCCGGGCGGAAGCGGCGCATCCATGATACGCCGCGCCGTCCGGGCCCTGCCGCACTGCTGGTACCGCCGCGGCCTTCAGCGCTGGGCAGCCGGCGCCGCCGGCAATGCCTGCGGCACGCCGGTGGCCACACGGTCCGGTACCCTGGCGCGGGCCGTTACCGGCTCGGGCGTGACGGCCAGCCAGCCGGTCGTCGGCAGCAGCGGCACCAGCAGCAGCGCAACGATGTTGATGATCTTGATGAGCGGATTGACGGCGGGGCCGGCGGTGTCCTTGTACGGGTCGCCGACGGTATCGCCCGTCACGGCGGCCTTGTGCGCATCCGAGCCCTTGCCGCCATGGTTGCCGTCCTCGATGTATTTCTTGGCATTGTCCCAGGCGCCGCCGCCGGTCGTCATCGAGATCGCCACGAACAGGCCGGTGATGATGGTACCCATCAGCATGCCGCCCAGCGCGGCCGGGCCCAGCAGCATGCCGACCAGGATCGGCACGATCACCGGCAGCAGCGAGGGCAGGATCATTTCACGGATCGCCGAGGCCGTCAGCATGTCGACTGCCTTGTCGTACTCGGGCTTGCCGGTGCCGTCCATGATGCCCTTGATCTCGCGGAACTGGCGCCGCACCTCGATCACCACCGCACCGGCAGAGCGGCCCACTGCTTCCATCGCCATCGCGCCGAACAGGTAGGGAATCAGGCCGCCGATGAACAGGCCCACGATCACCATCGGGTTCGACAGGTCGAAGCGGATGTCGATGCCGCGCGAGTCCAGCGCATGGGTGTAGTCGGCGAACAGGACCAGCGCGGCCAGGCCGGCCGAACCGATCGCATAGCCCTTGGTGACGGCCTTGGTGGTATTGCCCACCGCGTCCAGCGGGTCGGTGATCGCCCGCACCGATTCCGGCATGCCGGCCATCTCGGCGATGCCGCCGGCATTGTCGGTCACCGGCCCGTAGGCATCGAGCGCCACGATGATGCCGGCCATCGACAGCATCGACGTGGCGGCGATGGCGATGCCGTACAGCCCGGCCAGCTCGAAAGACACCAGGATCGCCACGCAAACCGCCAGTACCGGGTAGGCGGTGGATTTCATCGACACGCCCAGTCCGGCGATGATATTGGTGCCGTGCCCGGTCGTCGACGCTTCGGCGATGTGGCGCACCGGCTTGAAGTCGGTGCCCGTGTAGAACTCGGTGATGTAGACCATCAGCCCGGTCAGCACGATGCCCACCACGGTCGCGCCCATCATCTGCCAGCGCATGTCGTAGTCGTCCCACACCAGCCAGGTGACGACGGCGAAGCCGATCAGCGACAGGATCGCCGACCACCAGAGCCCCGTGTACAGGGCCGACATGATCTTCTTGCCGGGTTTGGCCTTGACGAACAGGCAGCCGACGATCGAGGCCAGGATCGATACGCCGCCCAGCAGCAGCGGGTAGAGGATCGCCTCGCGCGGGCTGTCGGCGATCATCAGCGCACCCAGCAGCATGGTGGCGATCAGGGTCACCACGTAGGTCTCGAACAGGTCGGCCGCCATGCCGGCGCAATCGCCCACGTTGTCGCCCACGTTGTCGGCAATGACGGCGGGATTGCGCGGATCATCCTCGGGGATGCCCGCTTCCACCTTGCCGACCAGGTCCGCGCCCACGTCGGCGCCCTTGGTGAAGATGCCGCCGCCAAGGCGCGCGAAGATCGAGATCAGCGAAGCGCCGAAGGCCAGCCCGATCAGCGGCTTGATCACGTCGTGATGCGACAGCTGGGGCGATGGATACGCGCTGCTGGCGAATGCGGTGAGCATGCCGTAGAACAGCGCCACGCCCAGCAGGCCGAGCCCCACCACCAGCAGGCCGGTGATGGCGCCGCCCTTGAAGGCCACGTTGAGCGCTTCGTTCAGGCCCACCGTGGCCGCCTGTGCCGTGCGCACGTTGGCCCGCACCGACACGTTCATGCCGATGAAGCCGCAGGCGCCGGACAGCACCGCGCCGATCAGGAAGCCCAGCGCGGTCTGCACGCCGAGCAGCAGGAAGATGACAACGAGAAGGATGATGCCGACGATGGCGATGGTGCGGTATTGCCGCGCGAGATAGGCACTGGCGCCCTGCTGGATCGCCGCCGCGATTTCCTGCATGCGGGCGTTGCCGGCATCCTGCCCCAGGATCCAGCTGCGCGAATACAACCCGTATATCACCGCGATGACGCCACATGCCACCGCAAACCACAGACCTGCTGCCATATGTCCCCCTTTGTGAACCAACGTTGTCGAATGGTGCAAATCGGACTTCATCACGCCGCGCGGCGCGGCTGGGGCCTGTGCAGGTCCCTAACGAAACGATGCAAACGAAACGATGCGAACGAAACTGTGCGAACGAACGGGCAGCCATCGGGGCCGGCCAGGAGTCGCTGCGGCCTAAAGGGGGCCGGCAAAAAAAAACGGACCGTGCCGGTCCGTTTTTTTTGGGTTCTTATTCCGCCAGCGCGGCGAACGCGCGGTCGCGGATTTGATCGACGGCTCCGACACCCTCGATCTTGCGGTACTTCGGCGCTTCCGTGGCGCCCGATTTGGCCCATTCGTTGTAATAGCCGAGCAGCACTTCGGTCTGGTTGTGGTAGACGTCGAGGCGCTTTTTCACGGTCTCGGCCTTGTCATCGTCGCGCTGCACCAGCGGCTCGCCGGTCACGTCGTCCACGCCTTCGGCCTTGGGCGGATTGAACTTGACGTGGTACACGCGGCCCGAGCCGGGATGGCAGCGGCGGCCATCCATGCGTTCGATGATCTGTTCGTCCGGCACGTCGATTTCCAGCACGTAGTCGATCTTCACGCCGGCATCCTTCATGGCGTCGGCTTGCGCGATCGTGCGCGGGAAGCCGTCGAACAGGTAGCCATTGGCGCAGTCCGCTTCCTTCAGGCGGTCCTTGACGAGACCGATGATGATGTCGTCGGAAACCAGCTGCCCAGCGTCCATCACCTTCTTGGCTGCCAATCCCATCTCCGTACCGGCCTTGATGGCGGCCCGCAGCATGTCACCGGTCGAAATCTGGGGAATGTTGTATTTTTCCTTGATGAAGTTGGCCTGGGTGCCCTTGCCGGCGCCGGGTGGTCCTAACAGAATGAGACGCATGAAAATTCCTAAAACAATTTTAATAGTTTGATGGTAAGTGTGTCATTAGTGACGAAACTTACCACAAAACGCCGGCCCAACGCCACTTCGGGAGGCCGTTTGGGATGCAAAAACGTCAAACGCTCAGCCGAAGTGAGCGCGCACCCGTTCCAGGTCTTCGGGGGTATCGACACCGGGTGCCGGTGCCGCGTCGGTGACGTGCACGGCGATAGGATGGCCATGCCACAGCACGCGCAACTGTTCGAGCGCTTCGATGGTCTCGAGCGGCGACACTTCCAGCAGCGGATAGGCTTGCAGGAAATCGTTGCGGTAGGCGTACAGGCCGATGTGGCGCAATGGCACATAGCCGGCGGGAAGCACGGCGGGACGGGACTGCGCGAACGCGTCGCGGGCCCAGGGAATCGTGGCGCGGCTGAAGTACAGCGCGCGGCCGGCCTTGTCCAGCACCACCTTCACCACGTTCGGATTGAACGCGTCGGCGGCATCGTGGAGCGGATGCGCGCAGGTGGCCATCGGCACGCCGGCACCGATGCGCGCGGCGCACGCGGCCAGCAGCGCCGGATCGATCAGCGGTTCGTCGCCCTGCAGGTTGACCACCACCGCCTCGGGCGGCAGGCCGAGCGCGCGCGCCACCTCGGCGATGCGGTCGGTGCCGGAAGGATGATCGTCGCGCGTCATCAGCGCGGCGATGCCGTGCGCGGCGCAGGCGTCGAGGATGGACGGGTGGTCGGTGGCGACGATGATGCGTTCGGCGCCGGACAGCGCGGCGCGCTCGGCCACGCGCACCACCATCGGCTTGCCGGCCAGGTCGGCCAGCGGCTTGTTCGGCAGCCGGGTCGACGCCAGCCGCGCGGGAATGATGACGGTAAAGGTCACGGTGTCTCGATGTTCAGGTCGGCGCGCATGCGAGGGATGCCGATCCAGGCGGCACGGATGTCATCTGCGGCGATTTCGCAGTCATTCACTCCGCCGTGTCCTGCAGCGTGCGGGCTTCGTCGGCCCACATGATCGGAATGCCGTCGCGGACCGGATAGGCCAGGCGGTCGCCGCGGCAGATCATTTCCTGGGCCTTCTTGTCGTATTCCAGCGGGCCCTTGCAAACGGGGCAGACCAGGATGTCAAGCAAACGTGCTTCCACGGCATTTCTCCACAATGTGTGCGATCAGCGCGGCATCGAGCTGCGCGCCGACGGGGACGACCCACAGCCGCGGATCGTCCCTCAGTTCTTCGATATGCGCGCATTTTACTGCATCCTTCTCGGTCATCAAGATCGCGTCCGCCGCCACGCGCGCAAAGGGCCGGTCGAGGAAATCGTGGTGGTCGGGCAGCGGCAATTCCTCGAACGCCAGCCCGGCATCGGCCAGCATGCGGAAGAAGCGTTGCGGATTGCCGATGCCGGCGGCGGCGACCAGCCGGCCCTTGCCACCCATCCGGGCCAGGGGCACGCGGTCGCGGCGGTCCGCCAGGCGTTCGGCAACGGTGCCGGCAAGGGTCATCTGGAATGGCGTGCCGCCCACGCTGGCCGCCAGCTGCGGCGCCAGCACCGGCACGTTGACGACGGTGACGTCGCGCCGGCGCGAGGGCGGCTCGCGCAGCGGCCCGGCCGGCAAGGTCCAGCCGTTGCCCACCCCGCGGCCGTCGAACAGCACCACCTCCACGTCGCGCTGCAAGGCATAGTGCTGCAGTCCGTCGTCGGTGACGATCACGTCCACTTCCGGATGCGCCGCCAGCAGCGCCCGGCCCGCCGCCACGCGGTCGCGGCAGACGAACACCGGGCACGCGGCGCGGGTGGCGATCAGCACCGGCTCGTCGCCGACCTGGGCCGGCGTCGACAGCGCGGTGACGGGGCGCGGGCCATCGCCCTTGCCGCCGAAGCCGCGCGACACCACGCCCGGCCGCAAGCCCCGTGCGCGCAGCTGTTCGACCAGCCAGATCGTCAGTGGCGTCTTGCCCGTGCCGCCGATGAAGATGTTGCCGACCACGATGACCGGCACCGGCAGGCGGCTGGACTTCAGCACGCCGGCGCGGTACAGCAGGCCGCGCAGGCCGGCCAGCGCCCGGAACAGCAGCGATACGGGATACAGCGCGCAGGCCAGCGGGCCGCGTCGCAGCCAGGCGCGGGTGAGCGTGGATTCGAGGCTCATGTCGTGCGTCGTGTAGTACGTCTTGTCATGCCCGGGCACGCCGGGTCGTCAGCACTCGGGACAACGCTATTTCCCGCTGCCCGTCTGCGCCGCGAACGTCAGCTTGCCGAAGCCGGCCAGCCGCGCCGCCTCCATCACGTTGACCACCATCTGGTGCATCGCGAACTGGTCGGCATTGACCACCACCACCGGATCGCTGCCCGGCCTGGCGGCCGCCTTCAGCACCGAGGCCAGTCCGGCCACGTCGCGGAACGACACCGGTTCGCCATTGATCGTGTAGTTGCCCTTGGCATCGACGGTCACGTCGATCTGGTCCGGCTGCTCGATGGCCTTTTGCGCATCGGCCGTGGGCAGCGTGATCTGCAGTTCGGTGAACTTGCTGTAGGTGGTGGTCACCATCAGGAAGATCAGGATCACCAGCAGCACGTCGATGAACGGGATCAGGTTGATCTCCGGGTCTTCCCGGCGCCGGCCCTTGCGGAAATTCATGCGGCGTCCTTACTTTCGCTCGTTGTGGACGATGTCGACGAAGCGCACGGCCTGCTGCTCCATCTGGATCACGAAGCCGTCCACCAGCGCGCGGAAGTGGCGGTAGGCCACCAGCGCGGGCATCGCAATGGCCAGGCCGAAACCGGTGTTGTACAGCGCCACCGAGATGCCGTGCGCCAGTTGCGCCGGGTTGGTGCCGGCCGGATTCTGCGCACCGAAGATCTCGATCATGCCGACCACGGTACCGAACAGGCCCATCAGCGGTGCCAGCGTGGCGATCGTGCCCAGCGTGGTCAGGAAGCGCTCCAGCGTGTGGGCCACGCCGTTGCCCGCCTCTTCGATCGATTCCTTCATGACTTCGCGCGGCGCGTTGACGTTGCGCAGCGCGGCCGACAGGACCACGCCCAGCGGCGAACTGCTCTCCAGCTTGCCGGTGATCTCCGGCGTGATATTGCCGCTCCGATACACCCGCACCACTTCATCGAGCAGGTTGGGCGGAATGATCCGGGCGCGGCGCAGCGCCATCAGCCGTTCGATGATCAACGCGGTGGCCACGATGGAGGCGATCAGCAGCAGCCAGATCGGCCAGCCGGCAGCTTGAAAGATGGCGAGCAAGTCTTACTCCTTGAGATAGCGCAGACGCGCAATGTAGCGTGTTGCCGTGCCAACGGCAAGTGTGGACAGGCGCCGTGCGCGAGCGCCGTGTTCTGCACAAATTCTGTGGAAAAGATTGTGCGCAATGTGCAATCCACAGCGCAAGCCATTGATTCTGAATGGAATTTTCGCAAAGCCTGTTTTTTAGGCAGTATCGCTGCCCGGCCGGACCGACATCGTTCTCAACAATTTCTGTGGACAATATTGTTGGCAACGGTCCCTTTCGCTCCGCAAGTCATTGATCTTGCACAATATTATGGTCATGCACAAAAAACTTGCACTGGGGTATCGGGCGGCGATGCGGGACGGCGTGCTTCTGCACAGTAACTGTTGATAAGATTGTTGGCAATGCCCTCCGCTTCTCTTCAAGCATTTGATTCATAAGGATAAAATAAGACTGCTGAAAAAGCATGCAAAGCCGCTCTCGAGGCTCTTCCGGGCCGCTGCGGCGTGCTGTACGGCCCTTCTGCACATAATCTGTGGACAATATTGTGCGCAAGGCGCCGTCGACTACCCCATGGCATTGATTTATAAGGGAAAATCGATTGCGCACAAAAAATAGGCAAGCTGCGCCGCGGCCCGCGCCGTCCCCGGCACGGTCCCGGCAGGGGTGCCGGGCGGCGCGCTTCTGCACAGCTTCTGTGGATAAAATTGTGGGGAAGCATGAGCTTTCGTACCCAAGTAGCTGATTTACAAGCGTTAAATTGTTCTGCGGAAATTTCCAGCAGGGCATGCCCGCCGGAGCGAGGTTCCCCACAATTTCTGTGGATATCTTTGTGTGTAAGAATGGAGCGCGACAGTGAAGTCCTTGATTTGTAAGAATATTCTTACGCTGCCCACGAATGCGGCATACGTTTTTCTCTTTATAAATCAGTAGCTTGGAAATACACCTTGCGATTTTAGGCGAGATATGACATAAGCATGACCGCTTGATGACTCTGTGGACAGTCTTACCGATGCCGACCTTCGACCGCCCCGATTCCACCCCCGGCCAGGCCGCCGTGATCACCGTCAGCGCCCTGAACCAGGCCGTTTCACGCCTGCTCGAGCGCTCGTTCCCGCTGACCTGGATCGCTGGGGAAATCTCCAACTTCACGCGCGCCAGTTCCGGCCACTGGTACTTCACGCTGAAGGACGATGCGGCCCAGGTGCGCGCGGTGATGTTCCGCGGGCGTGCCCAATATGCCGGCTTCGTGCCGCGCGAAGGCGACAAAGTCGAGGTGCGCGCCCTCGTCACGCTGTACGGGCCGCGCGGCGATTACCAGATCAACGTGGAAGCGATCCGCCGCGCCGGCGTGGGCGCACTGTTCGAGGCGTTCATGCGGCTGAAGGAAAAGCTGTCCGCGGCCGGCCTGTTCGACGAGGAACGCAAGCGCGCCCCGCCCCTGTTCGCGCGCACCATCGGCATCGTCACGAGCCCGCAGGCGGCGGCGCTGCGCGACGTGCTGATCGCGCTGCGCCGCCGTGCGCCGCACGTGAACGTGGTGCTGTATCCCACGCTGGTGCAGGGCCAGCTGGCGGCCGAGCAGATCGCCCGCGCGATCCGCACGGCGTCGGCGCGTGCCGAGTGCGACGTACTGATCGTCTGCCGTGGCGGCGGCAGCATCGAGGACCTGTGGTGCTTCAATGACGAGGCGGTGGCGTACGCGATCGCCGAATGCGCCATGCCGGTGATCTCCGGGGTCGGCCACGAGACCGATTTCACGATCGCCGATTTCGCCGCCGACCTGCGCGCGGCCACGCCGACCGCCGCCGCCGAACTGGCCGCCACGCCGCGCGGCGACTGGCTGGCCTCCCTGCGCGCCGATGCGGCGGACCTGCGCCGCGCCATGCGGCGCCTGCTGGACGATGCCGCCCAGACCCTCGACCACCAGGGCCGGCGCCTGCTCAGCCCCACCGCGCGCATCCGCCAGCAGCGCCTGGAACTGCTGGCGTTGTCCACCGCGATGATGCATGCCAACCGCACGCCCCTGAACCAGGCGCGCCACACGCTGGAGCGCCTGGCCGGCCGGCTGGCCGCGCAGCGCCCCGATACCCGCGCCGTGCGCGCCCACCTGGCGGCGCTGCAGCAACGCTGCACGGTGAACGTGGCCGCGCGCCTGCAACGCAACCGGGAGGGACTGGGTGCATTGGCGGCCCAGCTGGAACTGCTGAACCCGCAGCGCACGCTGGAGCGCGGCTACGCCATCATCACCGACAGCAGGGGAGCGATCCTGCGCTCGCCGGGCCAGCTGCAACCGCGCCGCAAGCTGACCGTGCGGCTGGCCGAAGGCAGCGCCGACCTCACCGTGTCCGGTGTCCAGGCGCACCTGGACCAGTAGCATGGCTTGCACCGTGACAGTGTCGCGCTGGTAAAACATCGGGTCCGGCCCATTCGTCCCTGCGTGCTACGCTGACAATCCGGTCGGCTCCCGACCATCAACGATTGCGAGGAGATTGTCATGCGATTGAAATGCCTGGCTTTTATGATTCTTGCAAGTGCCGCGCTGTCCGCCCGCGCAGCCCCCATGCACTACGAGTTCGAATACAAGGGAGGCTGGTACCAGAGTTCCCTCAACTCCGCTCCGCGCTGGGTGCCCGAAGCGACGTGGGGCGGCTATTTCCGTGGCGAAGACGTCAATGGCGACAACACGATCGACAATACCGAAATCAGCGAATTCGTCTCCTATAATTTTTCGGGACCGCGGTGCGCCGGCGAATATTCGAGTTGCGGCGCGAGTTTCCAGCAGTACGTCATCGGCGGTAACGTCGAGTACCACGGGTATTACAGCTATATCCTGCCGGGGTGGGAGTATTACACCATCGAGCAATGGAACATCCCCGTCGGCGCCACGATCGAACATGAATACCCGGTGACGGAATCCTGGTGGTTCGACGGAACGGTGTTGACCGTCGAGGTATCCGCCGTTCCCGAGCCCTCCGCCTGGCTGATGCTCGGCACCGGCCTTCTTGCCGCCGGCATCGCCGCCCGCCGCCGCACTTGAAGGCGATGGCCGGCGGCCCCGCCGGCGACCGGGGCAGTATGGTAACCTTGCCCCGGTCCGATACTAGTGGAACAAAAACAATTGACAAAACCAACTGTGGCAGCCGGGCCCTCGACCCTGCTCGACGTCGCCCGGGAGGCCGGCGTCTCCCCCTCGACCGTCTCGCGCATCCTGAACGGCACGGCGCGCGTGTCCGACGACAAGCGGCAAGCCGTAATGAAGGCGATCGCGCGCACCAATTTCGCGCCGAACCTGATGGCGCAGGGCTTGAAGAAAGGCCGCACGCACACGATCGGCATCATCGTGCAGGACATTTCATCGCCGTTCTTCGATGAAACGCTGCATGGCGTCGACGATGGCCTGAAAGGCACCGGCTACGCCTCCGTGATCGTCACCGGCCACTGGAGCGCGCTGGAAGAGGCAGACCGGATCCGGCTGCTGCTGGCGCGCAAGGTGGACGGCATCATCCTGCTGTCGGGCAACCTGCCGGACGAAGAATTGCTGCACTTTGCCACGCAGCGCCCGATCGTCGTCACCGGCCGCGCGCTCGATGCGCCGAACGCGCTGGGCTTCACGATGGACAACGAGCACGGCGCCTACCTGGGCGTGCAGCACCTGATCGAACTGGGACATCGCCGCATCGCCTTCGTGTCCGGCCCGCCCAGCCATGCCGACGCGTCGAGCCGCCTGCGCGGCTACCGCAAGGCGCTGGAAGGGGCCGGCATCCCGGTCGACCCGGCGCTCGTGGTGGAAGGCAACTTCCATGAAAACAGCGGCCTCATCGCGATCAATCACCTGTTCGAGACGCGCCAGGAATTTTCCGCCGTGTTCGCCGCCAACGACCAGAGCGCCTACGGCGTGCGCCTCGCGCTCTACCGCAAGGGCGTGCGCGTGCCGGAAGACGTGTCGCTGGTGGGCTTCGACGACCTGCCCGGCTCGGCCTTCACCACGCCGCCGCTGACCACCGTGCGCCAGCCGCTGTACGACATCGGCCTGACGGCGATCACGGCGCTGCTGCGCCTGATCAGCGGCGACCGCGTGCCCACGCGGGTGCCGCCGGTCGAACTGGTGGTGCGTGAAACCACGCTGCCCCGGCAGTGACGTGCACGCTATGTGCTTTCCTGTAGCCTCACTATTTACGTGGGATTTCGGCAGACTGCCGGGCAACGCATTACAATGATGGACGTTTTGTAAAAGTTGATTCTTCAGTCCCCTCATAAGGAAATGCACATGGAACATACCCTGCCGCCACTGCCGTACGCGAAAGATGCCCTGCAACCGCACATCTCGGCTGAAACGCTGGAATACCACTACGGCAAGCACCACCAGGCTTATGTCACGAACCTGAACAACCTGATCAAGGGCACCGAGTTCGAGAACCTGTCCCTGGAAGAAATCATCAAGAAATCCTCCGGCGGCGTGTTCAACAACTCCGCACAGGTCTGGAACCACACGTTCTTCTGGCACTGCATGGCGCCGAACGCTGGCGGCGCGCCGACCGGCCCGGTGGCCGAAGCGATCAACGCCAAGTGGGGTTCGTTCGACAAGTTCAAGGAAGAGTTCAGCAAGTCGGCCGTCGGCAACTTCGGTTCCGGCTGGACCTGGCTGGTGAAGAAGACGGACGGCACCGTGGATATCGTCAACACGTCCAACGCGGCCACCCCGCTGACCACCGAAAACAAGCCGCTGCTGACGGTCGACGTGTGGGAACACGCGTACTACATCGACTACCGCAACGCACGTCCGAAATTCGTGGAATCGTGGTGGAACCTGGTCAACTGGGAATTCGTGAACCAGAACTTCGCCTGAATGTGACGCTCGCCTGCCCTGTGCCCTGGCACGGAGCAGGCCGGCAAGTCCGGCACGGCCCGCCCTCCGCGGGCCGTTTTCATTGGCGCTTCCCTCGCCGGTCCGTAGTCGTTTCGCCGGCAAGGTGCGCAGCGCATTTCTTTGCAGGAGACACGCATGACTTACACGGCTTCCCGCCACCGTTATGAAACCATGCAGTACCGCACGTGCGGGCGCAGCGGCCTGAAACTGCCGGTGCTGTCACTGGGCCTGTGGCACAACTTCGGCGACACCACGAGCGCGGCCACCCAGCGCGACATGCTGCGCACCGCGTTCGACCACGGCATCACGCACTTCGACCTGGCCAACAACTACGGCCCGCCCTACGGCAGCGCCGAAACCAACTTCGGCCGCATCTTCCGCGACGATTTCCAGCCTTACCGCGATGAACTGATCATCTCGACCAAGGCGGGCTGGGACATGTGGCCGGGCCCGTACGGCCAGGGCGGCGGCTCGCGCAAGTACGTGCTTGCCAGCCTGGACCAGAGCCTGCGGCGCATGGGCCTGGACTACGTGGACATCTTTTATTCGCACCGCTTCGACCCCGACACGCCGCTCGAGGAAACCATGGGCGCGCTGGCGCATGCGGTCCAGCAGGGCAAGGCGCTGTACGTGGGCATTTCCTCCTATTCGGCGGAAAAGACCGTGGAAGCGCAGCGCCTGCTGGCGCAGTGGAACGTGCCGTGCCTGATCCACCAGCCGTCGTACAACATGCTGAACCGGTGGATCGAAAGCGAAGGGCTGCTCGACACGCTGGGGAAACAGGGCATCGGCTGCATCACCTTCACCGCGCTGGCGCAGGGCATCCTCACCGACAAGTACCTGGACGGCATTCCCCAGGACGCGCGCATCAACCGCCCCGGCGGCGGCTCGCTGCAGGCGGCGCACCTGTCCGAGGACAACCTGCGGCGGGTGCGGGGCCTGAACGACCTCGCGCGGGCACGCGGCCAGTCGCTGGCGCAGATGGCGCTGGCGTGGGTATTGCGCGACCCGCGCATCACCTCCACGCTGATCGGCGCCTCGAACAGCGCGCAGATCCGCGAGAACATCGCTGCGCTGGACCAACTCGCCTTCAGCGACGACGAGCTGCGCGCCATCGATGCGCTGGCCCAGGAAGGCGGCATCAACCTGTGGGCCGGCTCGTCCGGCAGCGCCGGCTGATTGTCGAACACCGTTCCTGGCACAGTGGCGGCTGCCGGGCAGGCGCCGCCGGGCGAAGTCTTGACTGCCGGAATGGTGTGCTCCATGCAGGGTGCCGCCGGGTACGATATCGCGGGAACAATTGGTATCGTACAAATCTGCAAAGGAGCACAACATGCGTTTGAAACGACTGTCGGACCAGGTCATCGTCATCACCGGCGCCACCAGCGGCATCGGCCTGCCCAGGGCCCGGATGGCCGCCGCACGTGGCGCCAAGGTGGTGCTGGCGGCACGGGGCGAGGAAGCCCTGGAACAACTCGAGCAGCAACTGCGCCAGCGCGGCGCGGAAGCGCTGGCCGTGCCCACCGATGTGGGCAGGAAGGACGAGGTGCATGCGCTGGCGCAGGCCGCGCTCAAGCGCTTCGGCCGCATCGACACGTGGATCAACAATGCCGGCGTGTCGATCTTCGGCCGCGCCGAGGAAGTCAGCGAAGAAGACAACCACCGCCTGTTCCAGACCAATTTCTGGGGCGTGGTCAACGGCTCGCTGGAAGCGGTCAAGCACCTGAAGAAGGATGGCGGCGCGCTGATCAACCTGGGCAGCGAACTGTCGGAAGTGGCGGTGCCACTGCAGGGCATGTACGCGGCATCGAAGCACGCCGTGAAAGGCTATACGGATGCGCTGCGCATGGAACTGGAGCACGACAGGCTGCCGATCTCCGTCACGCTGGTCAAGCCGGCGGCGATCGACACCATGTTCCCGGTGCACGCCAAGAACTACATGAGCGTGGAACCGACGCTGCCGGCCCCCGTCTACCCGCCGGAAATGGTGGCCGAGGCGATCCTCGACGCGGCCCAGCATCCGAAGCGCGACGTGTTCGTCGGCAATGCGGCAAAAGCCAACGCGGTGGGCGGCTTCACGCTGCCGCGCCTGTTCGACAAGCTGGGCGAGACGGCGATGTGGAACCAGCAGCGCACCAGCAAGCCGTCGCGCTGGTTCCGCAACGATGCCCTGCACTCGCCCGACCCGGAACAGGAACTGCAGCAGCGGCTCGGCATCCAGACCACGGGCGAAACGAGCTATCGCCCCGTCACCCGCTCGCCCCTGAAACTGGCGCTGCTGGGCGGCGGCGCGCTGGTTGCTGCATGGATGCTGACCCGGCCGGCCGGTGACGCCGGCCAGCGCAATACCGGCTGATCACGATCCCCGCGCAGGGCGCACTGGGGGCCGGCCTGGACATTCCAGGCCGGCCCTTTTACTTCATGGCCGGCCCGGCCGGCGAATGCCATCGGCGGGCTCGGTAAATTTCATTAACAAATGGCTTGCTCCGGCTCGAATGTGGTCGTTATACTCACTCATGTTGTATGACGACTGACGACCAAAGCCACAGTTCACCGGAGACACCATGGGTAAACACCTGCCGGCCATCCAGGCCACCCGCGTACGCTGGACCATTCTCGCAATCCTGTTCATTGTCACCACGATCAACTACGCCGACCGCGCCACGATCTCGATCGCCGGCCCCGAGCTGAGCCGGCAACTGGGGCTGACGCCCGTCCAGATGGGCCTGATCTTCTCGGCCTTCTCCTGGTCCTACGTACTATGCCAGTTGCCCGGCGGCTGGCTGCTGGACCGCTTCGGCACCAAGATCGTCTATTTCTTTTCCATCTTCCTGTGGTCCCTGTTCACGCTGCTCCAGGGATGGGTCGGTTTCTTCAGCGGCGGCGCCGCCGTCGCCATGCTGTTCACGCTCCGCCTGATCGTCGGCGCAGCCGAGGCACCCTCCTTTCCAGGCAACAGTCGTCTGACGACTTCGTGGTTCCCGACCGCCGAACGGGGCACGGCCGCCGCCATCTTCAACTCGGCCCAATACTTCGCCACCGTGCTGTTCGCGCCGATCATGGGCTGGCTGGTTCACTCGCTGGGCTGGGAAAGCGTGTTCTTCGTGATGGGCGGGCTGGGTATCGCGATGTCGCTGGCATGGCTGAAGTTCGTGCATGGTCCGCGCCAGCATCCCAGCGCCAACGCGGCGGAGCTGCTGCACATCGAACGGGGCGGCGCGCTGGTCGACCTGGAAACGACCGGCGTGCCGGCCGCCGCGCGGCCGCAGATCGATACCTGGTCATGCCTGAAGCAATTGCTGTCCTCGCGCATGCTGCTGGGAATCTATATCGGCCAGTACTGCATCAACACGCTGACCTATTTCTTCCTGACGTGGTTTCCGATCTACCTGGTCAAGGAACGCCACATGACGATCCTGAAGGCGGGCTTCGTCGCCGCGCTGCCGGCGATCGCCGGTTTCCTCGGCGGCGTGCTCGGGGGCGTGATCTCGGACCGGATGATCAAACGCGGCTACAGCACGTCGGTGGCGCGCAAGACGCCGATCATCGGCGGCATGCTACTCGCCACCACGATGGTACTGTGCAATTTCGTCGAGCAGGACTGGGTGGTGGTTGCCGTGATGGCGCTGGCGTTCTTCGGCAAGGGCATCGGCGCGCTGGGCTGGGCCGTCGTTGGCGATACGTCGCCAAGCCAGGCTGGCGGCATGAGCGGATCGCTGTTCAATATGTTCGGCAACACCGCCGGCATCACGACGCCGATCGTCATCGGCATCATCCTGCAGGCCACCGGTTCGTTCTACGGCGCGCTCGTGTTCGTCGGCGCCAATGCCCTGGTGACGGTGCTGTGCTACCTGTTCCTGGTGGGCGAAATCAAGCGCTTTGAATTCACGGAACCAGTGGTGAAGACGGCTGCCGCGGCGTAGCGCTCCGGGCGATGTGATGGGACATGATGGAGTGTGATGTAACAACGGGGTCTGGCGGCCCCGTTGTGTTTCCGGTCCGCGTGGTGCCGCGTGCCAGGCCTGCTGCGCCGTTCAGGCGCCTCGTTCACTGCGCCGCTTCAGGCGCCTCTTTCGCTGCGCCGCTTCAGGCGCCTCTTTCGATATCGTCCACGTCCCGTTCGCCGGTCAGCGGTACCGATTCGATATGGTCGACATTGATATCGGCGCCATCGGGCGCCGTCGTGTCGCGCCCCACGGTTGCCCGCTCGCCAGTGCCACCGGCGTCCGTATCGCTGTCCAGGTCGGCATCGCCGACATCCGGGCCGGCCGTGCCACCCGCCGTGTTTTCATCGAGATCCTCGTTGGTGCCGCCATCGAGGTTGTTTTCCTCGATTTGCTGGGCAAGCCCGGAGCCGCCCTGGATATCGCTGCCCGAATCGGACGTGTCGCTGGGGCCCAGCGCGCCGGTGCCATGGCCGCGGCCAAGCACGCGGTCGGGCGCGGACGGAAAGTTATCGGGATCGAGTGTGCTGGTACCTGACATAGTGCCTCCTGTGATTGCATCGCCGGCATGCGGCATTGCCAGGACTGTAACAGCCCGTACCGAACGGCGTCGCACCCGAGGTGTTTGCCCGGGTTTGGCGCAACGTTGAACGATGTTGCCACCTGTTCGGCTGCTCGCCCCGGTGCTCGGGCTGCGCCGTTCCCGACCAGGCCCAGCCAGGATGTCATTGCCGCCGTGAATTACCTCCATCACGACGCATTATTTCACTAATGTACAATTCATATATATAATACGTGTATTCACTGGAGGAATCATCATGAAAACCGCTTACTACCTCATCGCCGCCCTCGCCCTCGCAACCACCGGTGCCGCCATCGGCGCGGAAAACACCGAAGCCGCGACGGCAGCGGCCACGGCGAGCACCGCGACCGCTGCCAGCGCCGCTGTCACGCAACAGGCGCCGCAGCGCCACGGGCTGACCCGCGCCGAAGTGCAGGCGCAAGTGATCGCCGCCCGCAAGAACGGCACGCTGATCGAAAGCGAAGCCGACATGGACGTCGCCCAGACCCGCAAGCACTACGCGCAGTAATCGCCTGAAGCCGGCCGCTCTCGCTGGCGTGCGGTCGGCCGCCTGTCCCCGCTTTCCGGTACCTGGGCCTGCCCGCCAGGCTTCATCCGGCACACGGACCGCCGAAGCGGGCGGTGCCGGCTGAGCGCATCACCGGTTGCTTGCCCTGCCGCACGGTTGCCCGCCTTGTCCGAACCGAAAATGTTGTAGCAAAGATACACTCTTCAGCCCCGCAGGAACGCCATGAGGGTCAGGCTTGCCCATGGTCCAGCTCGCCACACGCGCTGTCCGGCGCGCGACGGACCGGCATCCTGGATGCAAGCGACGCCCTTCAGCACAGCCGTTTGCCGGGTGCACGGGGGCGGTTGCCGCGTGCGACCGCGAACGGTTGGGGTCCGCTCTCCGGCCGGAGCAGCCGCGGCAGATAGCGCTAGCGGCGAGCGCCGGGCAGCTAAAAACAATTTACCTTTGTGCAACCACTAGTACAATCCATGTATTGACCGACCTATTGCACAGGAGTGCGCCGATGAGCAGTTTTGACGCAACGAACAAGCGCTTGAAGACCATCCGGGAACGCATCCCCGCTTTCCCGGAAGACCTGATGCGCCTGCTCCGCATGACGTACCACGTGCAGAAGCGCATGAAGGACCTGTCGAACGCGGTGCTGCGCAAATACGACCTGGTCGACGCCAGCTACATGGTGCTGGCCGTGCTGTACGGCTCGGAAAACGAGACGTCGACGGCATCCACCCTGGGCGAGGCCTGCATGGAAAAGCCCGCCAACCTCACCCGCGTATGCAACGACCTGGAAGCACAGGGCCTGATCACGCGGGGCAACCGGCCCGGCGACCGCCGCTGCGTGATGATCTCGCTCACCGACCAGGGCCGCAGCCTGATCGAACAGGTGATGCCGGAAGTCTGGGGGCGCACCACCCGCGCCTATGAAGGCCTGACGGCGGAAGAGCTGCGGCTGCAGGAACGGCTGTTTGCCCGCCAGCTGGAAAACCTGGACAACATCTGACCTTCCCTCGCTGCGGCGCGTTCGGCGGGCTCGCCGACGTTCCGACGCCGCAGCGCCGCCCTTCCCTAACAAATGGGGACGGACCCTGTTTTCAAGGAAAGATTGCTTCAAAAATGGGGACGGACCCTATTTTCCAGGAAATATTGCCGTGAAAATGGGGTACGTCCCCATTTTTCACGTCCCTGTCCACGGCCCAGTCAGGCCTCGACAGTCTTGCCGGCCAGCTTGGGCCGCCGCCGCGGGGCGGCGTCGGATTGCCGCCGGATCAGCGAGAAATCCATCACGATGTGTTCCGGCGCCTGCACGGCGCCGTCGCGCTGGGCGCGGATCTGGCGTACCAGGAATTGCACGGCCATTTCCGCCATCTGCGCGATGGGCTGGCGCACGGTGGTCAGCTCGGGCCAGATGGTGGTGGCCAGCGCGGTATCGTCGAAGCCGGCCACGGTGAGGTCGCCCGGCACGTCCAGGCCCAGCCGGTGGGCGATGGCGACGGTGGCCGCGGCCATGTCGTCGTTGCTGGCAAACACGGCGGTGGGCCGGTGTTCCAGGCCCAGCAGGATTTCCGCCGCGTCGAGCCCGGAGCGGTACGTGAACATGCCCTGGGCCACCAGTTCGGGCGACGCGTCGCCGCCCTTGTCCGCGATGGCGGCCTTGTAGCCCTCCAGGCGGCGCGCCGAGGCGGTCTGGTTCGGGTGGCCGATGACGAACCCGATGCGGTGGTGGCCCAGCGAGATCAGGTGGCTCGTCATGTCGTAGGCGGCCTGGTAGTCGTCGATCGACACGGCGCCCACGCGCGGGTCGGGCTGGCCGCAGGCGACCGTGGCCGCCGGCATGTCGGCCAGCGCGATCAGCTCGATCAGTTCCGGGGTATCGCACAGCGGCGGCGGCAGGATGATGCCGTCGACGCCATTCTCGATCAGCCGGCGCGAATGCGCTTCCCACGTATGCCCGTCTTCGCAGTTCTCGACGACCAGCTGCACGTTGTGGATGCTGGCCTGGTTCAGCAGGCCGACCAGGAATTCGCTCAGGTAGCCGGCCGACGGGTTCGAATACAGGAAGCCGATGCGGATCGCGCGCGCGCCGGCGAGGCGCCGCGCGGCCTGGTTCGGCACATAGTTCAGCGCCGCCACGGCCTCGTCCACCTTGCGCCGCGTGGCCGGGCGAACGTTCGGGTCGCCGTTCATCACGCGCGACACGGTCATCGGCGAGACGCCGGCCAGCTTGGCGACATCGGACATCGTCGGCACGCCCGGCCGGTCGCCGCGCCCCGACGCCTGCGGCGCCTTTTCCCCCGGCGCGCCGTACGCTTTCGCCTGTATTTTCGTCATCGGACTGGTCTTATCGAATAATTATTTTGCGGACTCTAACATACGCGCATGCCATGGTTTTTCCACGCGCGGCGCAGCTGTCCCGAATTGATCATTCTAACATCCCGCGGCGGGACCGATGTTAGCGCACCCATCGGCCCCGACCGTCTCAATGGTGCCCCGCCGCGTACGGAAACTTGATGGCCTTGTACTGCTCCAGCGTGCGCTCCGGCTTGCGCACGCCCGGCGGCAGCGGCAGCCCGGAGACCGACTGGAAGTACGCCACCGACGCGTCACGCCACCAGCGCGCTTCCTTCACCTGCGTGTCGAGGCGCTGCGCCACTTCACCGTAGCGGCGCTGGTCCACCAGCGGTTTCAGCTTCTCCCAGCGCGCGCGCAAGCCTTCCGCCTCCGTGACCCCGCGATCGTAGCGCGCCACCAGTTCGGTCCACAGCGTGCGGCCGGACGGCATCGCGTAATTCCATGGCAGGTGGTGGAACCACAGCAGCAGCTCTTCCGGCGTGCTGCGCGGGTCGGCCCAGCGCTTCGCCACGCCCGGCGCGTACTGCGCCAGCGCATTCGAGCCGCTGGCCGTGCGGTCGAAGCCGATGCCCTGCTTGTCGGCCTTGTGGTAATAGGTCGGGTTCCAGTCCGGGCGGCCCAGGTTGTCGACCCATGGCCCCGGCCCGTGGTGGTGGCCGGTGTCCATCAGGTGGTGCAGGCCGAGCGGCGTCATGTAGTCGACCACGGCTTCGCGCGAGCGCATCATCATGTCGACGATCTGCGTGACGGCTTGCGGCTCGCGGCTGAACGTCTGCATCGCCCATTCCCGCGCGAAGGCACGCGAGTCGCCCTGTGGGTCCCAGGCAAAGCGCCCGTACGCATACCAGTTGGCCTGGTCGAAGTGCGAACCACTCCAGGTGCGCGAGCTGCCGATATTGGCCACGCCGGCCATGCCGGTCGGGCGCCTGCCGTGATCGGCGTCTTCCAGCACCTGCGCCACCGTGAAGCCGTCCGGGCGCTGCATCGTGTCCGCCTTCAGCACTTCCTCGAACAGCGGGCCGAGGTAAGCCATGTGCATCGCGAAGCCCAGGTATTCCTTGGTGATCTGGAATTCCATCATCAGCGGCGTCTTCGGCATGGCGCCGAACAGCGGGTGGAACGGCTCGCGCGGCTGGAAGTCGATCGCGCCGTTCTTCACCTGCACCATCACGTTCGGCGCGAACTTGCCGTCCAGCGGCTTGAACTCGTCGTAGGCCTGCTTGGCGCGGTCGTCCGGCTTCTCGGCCGCGTACACGAACGCGCGCCACATCACGATGCCCTTGTGCGGCGCCAGCGCGGCGGCCAGCATGTTGGCGCCATCGGCATGGCTGCGGTGGTAATCCTGCGGGCCCGGCTGCCCTTCCGAATTGGCCTTGACCAGGAAGCCGCCGAAATCGGGGATGGCGCGGTAGATCTCGTCCGCCTTGGCGCGCCACCATGCCGCCACCTCGGGCGCCAGCGGATCGGCCGTCTTCGTTTCCTTCAGTTCCAGCGGCGTGGACCAGCGCGCCGACAGGTAGACCTTGATGCCGTACGGCCGCAGCACGTCGGCCAGCGCGGCCACCTTGGCGATCCACGGCGCGGTCAGGATCTCGGCCTTGGAGTTGACGTTGTTCAGCACCGTGCCATTGATGCCCAGCGACGCATTGGCGCGCGCGTAATCCACGTACTGCCGCTCGCGGATGTCGGGCAGCTCCCACCAGTTCCAGATCGACTGGCCGGAATAGCCGCGCTCCACCGTGCGGTCGAGATTGTCCCAGTGGTTCAGCACGCGCAGCTGCAGCTTCGGCGCGGCGCGCTCGTCCAGCGCGGCCAGGGTCTTGCCGGTGCCGAGCGCGCGCAACAGGCCGAAGGCGCCATACAGCAGGCCGATGTCCTCGTTGGCGGCGATCACCGTCACGCGCTTGCCGTTCACGCTGGCGCTTTTCAGCAGGTAGCCTTCGGGGCCCAGTTCCGCCAGCCCATCGGCCTTGAACCCCTGCGGCAGCGCGCCCGCCTTCGCCAGCACGATGGCGCCGTCGGCGGCCGAGGTGCCCGAGGCCGGCGCCTTGCCGGCCATGCCCTGCAGCCCGCGGCGCAGTTCATCGATGGCCGCCTGCACGGTAGGGGAGGCTTTGCCGGCATGGCTGATCGTGCGCGCCTGCTGTTGCAGCTGGGCGGCCTGCGGCACCGGACGGTACCGCAACCACAGTTCGTAACCATCTTCTTCGACCGCCTGCGCGGGAGCCAGCACGGTCAAGGACAACGCCAGCCCGACCACCACCGCCAGCGCGCCACCGAGGGCCCGCCCGTTGATTCGCCCGCCGCGCGGGCCCCCGCCGGCACTCCGGTTCAGAATTCGCATCTTGTCTCCGTTGTTTTTTGGTAGCGCAACCGTTTGCACTGTTATCGATGTTAGCGTAACCTTTGGCATTAGGCTACCTAAATAAGCCATATCAATAATGACGGCCACCGCGCCGCACAGGAGACAAGATGACCACCACCCGCCGCGACATGCTGCGCCTGCTGGCCGGCACCGCCTGCGCCACCACCCTGCCCCCGCTGTTCGCCGCCGCGCCCGAGCCGCTGAAGGCGATCGCCGCCGCCAAGGGCCTGCGCTTCGGTAACGCGCTCGGCTACAAGTACTTCAAGGACCCGGCGCACCGCGCGCTGATGGCGCGCGAATGCGGCGTCATCGTGGCGGAAAACGAAACCAAGTGGCCGGCGCTCGAACCGCAGCGCGGCCGGCACAACTTCGGCCCGGCCGACGAGATGTTCGCGTGGGCCCGCAAGGAAGGCATGCAGGTGCGCGGCCATACGCTGGTGTGGCAGCCGGCGAAATGGCTGCCGGCCTGGGTCAACAAGCACGACTTCGGCCAAGGGAGCGCCGAAGCCGAGCGCCTGCTGCGCGAGCACATCACCACCGTCTGCAAGCACTACGGTACCGGCATCTACAGCTGGGACGTGGTCAACGAGGCGGTCGAGCCGGAAACCGGCGAGATGCGCGCCAACGCGTTCACGCAGCGGATGGGCGCGATCGAGCAGATCGACTTCGCCTTCCGCGTGGCGCGCGAACAGGCGCCGCATGCGCAACTGGTCTACAACGACTACATGCGCGAAGATGCCGGCAGCGCGAAACACCGCGCCGGCGTATTGAAGATGCTGGCGGAACTGAAGAAGCGCGGCACGCCCGTGCAGGCGCTGGGCATCCAGAGCCACATCGGTTCGTGGGACGACGTCAAGCAGAAAACCAATCCGGAACGCGACTGGCGCGCCTTCCTCGACGAAGTCACCGGCATGGGCTACGACCTGCTGATCACCGAGTTCGACGTCAACGACCGCATGCTGCCGGCCGACTTCGCGATGCGCGACGCCGGCGTGGCGGCGCTGGCCAAGGATTACCTCGACATCACGCTGTCCTACCCTCAGCTGAAGGACTTCCTGCTGTGGGGCCTATCGGACAACGTCAGCTGGCTGCAGACCTGGGACGAGGCGCCGCGCAAGGACAAGCTGCCGCAGCGCCCCTGCCCCTACGACGCCCAGCTGCGCGCCAAGCCGCTGCGCGAAGCCATCGCCGCCTCGCTGCGCGCGATGCCGCAACGCGCCGCCTAGCGCCCCGCCACGGACGGATCATGATGGACCGGCAGCGCCCGGCGAAGGCTGCCGGTAACGTGTCGTTCAGCCCAGCACCAGCGAAAACCGTCCGGAAAAGTTCAACTCCACATCCTGCCGCTCCACATCGCGCAGGATGGACACGATGGTATCGAAACGCTCACCCATGGCCTCGCGTGAAAAGGCCGAATGGCGCCAGAGCATACGCACCGGCCGTTCCACGCCGGTCGAGAGCACGTCCCACAGCGCGTCCAGATTCCTGCCGTAGTAATGCGGAAATGGCAGCGCCGCCATGATCGCCGCGTGAAAGTCAGCCTCGGACCGGATGGCCTGGCCGTCGAGTTCAAGTTCCATCTGCACCTTTCATCGAGACCGCATCATAGCGGCGAATCCGTCGTTCCCGGCAGGCGCAGCGCCTCGATGCCGATGCCGAACGCGGCGGTCAGGTGCTGCTCCAGTTCCTGAAGTGTCGGGCAGGCATGCCAGTCCTGCGCATGAACGTAATGGTCCCAGTCGTCCGGATACGCTTCCCACCCGGGCGACAGCGTGCAGCGGCGCACCCGGTAGGCGGCGATGGCATCGGCATTGGCCGTGCTCCGTGACAGCACATGCTCGATTCCAGTACCGCGGTGGACAACGCTGGCTAAAGCGTCGTCCACCATGGGGCGTACTTCGATGAACGTGCGCCGCTGTTCACCGGCGGCCGTGACCTCGGCTTCCAGATGCCTGCCCAGCCTGAGCCGTTCGACGATCTGCGTCCGGTTCATCGGCATGCCCCCATGATTACGTCACCCATGATCACTTCACCCGCGGGCTTTCCGGCGGCCCCAGGTAACTGGCCTTCATGCCGCCCGCATCCACCACCACTTTCTGCAGCACCACAGCCGGGTCGAGCGCCCAGATCTTCAGCACGTGCGCGCCCGGCTTGCCGATCGCATGGCGCGACGTGAACACGGCGGCACCGTCGCCGACGATCTTTTCCCAGTGCTTCTCGGACGCGTCGGCATGCAGGTTGACCACCTGCGGCGCTTCGTCGTCGAAGGCGATCGCATAGCGCAGCCCCTGGCCGGGCTGGAACTTCAGGGTCGGCGCGACGGTCACGTGGACCTTGACATCGCCGCTGCTGAACAGGTGCATGTCGTACTCCAGCCGCATGCCGTCGGCCGGGGCCAGCGCCGGCGCGTCGACCGGCAAGGTCGTCATGCCGGACAGCGTGCGGCCGTGATCCGGCACGTTCAGCCAGTCGCGGCCCGGCGCGGCCACCGCGCGGGCGTAGTGCTCGGCCTCGATCGACACCACGCCATGGGTTTCCACGAAACCGCGCACCGGAGCGGCGCCGGCGGGCTTGTGCACCGGCACCTCGATCTTCGCTTCGCCGTTCGGGCCGGTGACGAACAGCGTGGCCCCCGTCGCGCCGGCCGGCACCTGGTCCCAGCGCACGTCGACGGCGACCCGCTGCACCTTGTCCACCGTGCCGGACGTCCTGTCGAGCACGATCCACGGTTCGCTGGCGCGCACCGAGTACCGGAACGGCGTGCCGCCCCGGTTGAACAGTTCCACCATGCGCGGCTTGCGCTCGAACGCATCGAGCGCCGGCAGCTTCAGGCCATGCGCGTCCGGCCAGGCTCCTTCGCCACCTTCGACGGCGATGCCCAGCGCGCCCGCTTTCGGCACCTGCACTTCGCTGACGGCCGGCATCACGTTGACCGGCGGCTGCTGCCAGTAGGTGTAGCCCAGGTGGGTCTGCGCCATCATGTGGTTCCACTTGCCGCCGTTGATCGCATGGTAGCGGCGCGTCAGCGCGGCGTCGTCGCGGAACAGGGCGCGGGCACGTTCGGCCATGTCGTTCGCCGCCGCCCTGCCCTGCTTCGCGTACAGCCGGTTCAGGCCCGCCACCACGTACAGCTCGTTGACGACGGCGCCCGCCTTCACCGGGTGCAGCACCAGCTGGTAGAACGCATCGCGGCGTTCCTTCGGCAGGCTGGCTGCGATCTTCCCGGCACGCGCCTCGAGCTCGCGGTACTCGGCCACGATGCGGGCCGACTCGCCGTAGTTCACGTGGCTGTACGTGGCCGGCTCCAGCATCTCCGGGCGGCGCCTGCCGTTGTACTTGGCGTACTTCGCCACGATGTCGGCGATGTCCGCCGCATCGCGGGCGCCGAACTCGCGCGCCGCCCACAGCCGCAGGTATTCCTGCAGGCGGTCGGCCGGCCACGCCGCCGGATTCCACGCATACGTCAGGAAAAATTCCATCGGCACTTCCATCGGCTTCAGGTCGCCCACGTTGACGATCCACATGCGCGTCGCCTCGTGCTTCCAGGCCAGGTGCATCTGTTCCCACACCTTCGGCAGCGGCGTCACGTTCAGCCATTTGTAGTTGCGCGGGCCGCCCACGTAGTCGAAGTGGTAGTACACGCCGGCGCCGCCGGCGCGCTTGCGTTCCTGCGCAGTCGGCAACCGGCGGATATTGCCCCAGTTGTCGTCGCACCACAGCAGCAGCACGTCGTCCGGCACGCGCATGCCCTGCTCGTAGTAATCCTGCACTTCCTTGTACAGCGCCCACGCCTGCGGCACCTTGGCCATGTCGGGGTCGAGTTCCTCGCCGATCATCCTGCGCTGGTCGGCCACGATCTTCTCCAGCAGGGCCACGTTGGCATCCTGCGACATCGGCTCGTCGCCATCGCCGCGCATGCCGAGCGTGACCACTTTCTCGTAGCCGCGCGTCTTTTTCAGGCCATCGCGCCAGAAGTCCTTCAGCACGGCCTCGTTGCGGCTGTAGTCCCACGGCCCCTTGCCGTAGCGCGACCACTCCTTGTGGGCGCGCATCATCGGCTCATGGTGCGAGGTGCCCATCACGATGCCGTATTCATCGGCCAGGCGGCCATTCTCCGGATCGTCGTCGAAGAACGCGGCATCCCACATCGCCGGCCACAGGTAGTTGCCGCGCAGGCGCAGGATCAGCTCGAACACTCCCTTGTAGAACTTGCTGTTGTAGCCGCCGTAGCGTTCCTTCGCCCAGCCGGTCAGCGCCGGTGCCTCGTCGTTCAGGAAGATGCCGCGGTATTGCACCACCGGCGCATCCTGCACGGCCGTGCCGGCCTGCGCATACAGCGCCTTGCGCTTCACGGGCGGCACATCGGCCCACCAGTACCATGGCGACACGCCGATCTGTTCGGAAACTTCGTAGATGCCGTAGATCGTGCCGCGCTTGTCGCTGCCGGCGATCACCAGCGCGCGCTGCACGCCGGGCATCGGGTTGCGCACGGTGCGCACGAGATAGCCTTCCCACTTGCCGCGGATCGGTGCCACGTCGAGCATGCCGGACTTTACGAGGCCATCGATCAGCGCGCTCTTGCCGAGGGTGCCGGCGATGACGATATCGATGCCGATCGGCGCCTCGGCGTTGCGCACCTGGCGCAGGACCGGCTTCACGCCGCCGACCCGGGCCAGGTCGGCCTGCAGGTCGCCGGCCGCGCGCAGCACGCCCTTGTGGTCGCCCGCGTCGACAAAGATCGGCGCCGCCCTGCCGCTGGCCAGCAGCTCCACCGCATCGGCGTTATCGCGTTCGAACGCGACGAACGGCTTCTGGCCCAGCGCCTGCGCGGCGCCGGACAGCTGGAGCAACAGCGCCAGCAGAATCGAACGTAGCAACATCGGTAACAACATCGGTAACACCATCGATCAGTCTCCCAGCGGTTCGTAGTCGAACCAGTCCACGTCGGCCGGCGCCCCCGTCGCCACCACGCCGGCAAACACGCCGGTGAAGCCGCCCGCGTCTTCGGACGACAAGGCGGCGGTCGGCGCGGAACCCAGCACCACCGGCTTGCCACCATCCTGCACGTAGCTGAACTCGTAGCGCTCGGGCCAGGCGCGGACCTGCAGGTCCACCGGCCCGGGACGCACCGCGGTCGAGGCTACCACAGTGCTTGTTCCCTTCACGCGCGTGACGAGCTCGATGCGCCGTGCCGCCTGGCTGCCAGCGATCCGCAACTGATAGTGATTGGCTTCGTTCATGCGCAGCGCGAGGCCGGCATACTGGCCCGCGCCGGCCGGCTTGAAGTCCACGCATGCGGCGATGCGCGCGTTCAGGTGCTGCTGGCGCCGGGCCACGAAGGCGGGAGTCGCCACGTCGTCCAGGCTGGCCTGGTTGCCGTTCAGGCGCAGGAAGCCGGGCCGCGCCGCCAGCGAGTACAGGCCAGTGGACGGGCCGCGCACGAAGGTCCAGTGCAGGTCCAGCTCGGGCTGGTCGAACCCGGTGCGCACCGGGGCCTTCGGCAGCGGCGACAACGGCGGCAGGCCAGCCGCGCTCATCTCCAGTGCGAGCGGCTTGCCACCATTGACGACGGGCCAGCCGTCCTGCCAGGTGACCGGCGCCAGCAGCGTTTCGCGGCCCAGGTGATGCTTGTTTTTTCCGTCATGCCTTGTAGGCCGCACGCCCAGCAGCACCATCCACCACTTGCCTTCGTCGGTCTGCACCAGGTCGCCGTGGCCGGTGGCCTGCAACGGCGATGCGGGATGATCGCGATGCGACAGGATCGGATTGCCCTTGTGCGCCTCGAACGGCCCGAACGGCGACTTCGAGCGTGCCACCGTGATCATGTGGTCGTACGACGTGCCGCCTTCGGCGATCATCAGGTAGTACCAGCCATCGACCTTGTACAGGTGCGGCCCTTCCGGCCACACGCCGCCGGTGCCGTTCCAGATCCGCTTCGGTTCATCGAGCAGCTTGCCGGTCTTGACGTCGATGCGCGACTGCACGATGCCGCCCTTTTCTCCGCCGTCGTGCCGCGTGTAGTACACCGTGCCATCGTCATCGAAGAACAGCGACGGATCGATCCATGGCGTCTTCTCCTTCAGCCACACGGGTTCCGACCATTCGCCGGCCGGATCCTTGGTGTGGACGATGAAATTGCCGCCGGTTTCGACGTTGGTGGTGATCATGTAGAACGTGTCGCCCACGCAGCGCAAGGTCGGCGCGTAGATGCCGCGCGAGGCGCGCTGGCCCTTCAGCGGCAGCTGCGATTCGCGCGTCAGCGCATGGCCGATCAGCTTCCAGTTCACCAGGTCGCGGCTGTGGAAGATCGGCACGCCGGGGAAATACTCGAAGGTACTGTTGGCCAGGTAGTAATCCTTGCCCACGCGGCAGATGCTGGGGTCCGGGTGGAAGCCGGTGATGACGGGATTGCGGTACGTCGCGGCCGCCTGCGCTCCGCCGGCGAGCAGGAGTGCGCCCGCGAACGATGCGGCCATCAGCATGGTTTTCCTCATCATTTCGCTCCGCAACGGTTACCCAGCGCCTTCAGCGGCACCGCTTCGGCCATCGCCCGCAGGCCGGCGATGGAGGGATGCAGGCCATCGTTGTCGTACTCCTTGCGCAGCTTGTCCGGCTGCTGCGGGTCGCGCAGCGCCGCGTCGAAATCGGCCACCGCGTCGAACACGCCGGACTTGCGGATCCACTCGTTCAGCTGCTGGCGATCCGCCTCGTTGGTCGCCGCCGGGCGGTAATAGTCGCTGCCGGCATACGGCGTGACGGTCCCGCCGATCACGCAGATGCCGTGCGCGTGCGCGCGTTCGACGAGCTGGCGGTGCGCCTGCTGCAGGTCCTCGACCAGCTTGGCGCGCGCCGCCGGGATGTCCTCGCCGTTGCGGTGCTGCCCGCCCAGGTCGTTCACGCCGATCATCACCACGGCGTGCGTCACGCCGGCGCGGGCGATCACGTCACGGTCGAAGCGCGAGGCCAGGTTCGGTCCGAGGCCGTCGCGCAGCATGCGGCCGCCGCCGATGCCCACGTTGACCACGCCCATCGGCTTGCCGCCCTGGGCGATGCGGCCAGCCAGCACGTCCGGCCAGCGGTCGTTGCCATCCGTCGTGGTGCCGTAGCCATCGGTGATCGAGTCGCCGACCGCCACCACCGCGCCCACGTCGCGCGGCGCCTGCACTTCCACGTCGGCCAGCAGGTACCAGCGCGGGATTTTCTCGGCGCCGCTCCATGCCGCGTCCAGCGTGCGCTGGCCCTTGGCCACGAAGCTGGTGGCGCGTGAACCCGGATGGCCGGTCTGCTTCGACGGCGCGCCATTGAAGTACAGCGACACGGCGATATCGGCGCCGGCCTTGTGCGGCAGGGCCACCACGTCGCTGTAGTATTCCGCGCCGGCCGGGATCATCACGGAAGCACGGCCGCCGAAGGTCAGCGCCCTGGCCGATTGCGGATCGATATCCGGATTGCCGGGCGCCTTCGCCAGGCCGATGCCGGCCGCTTCCACCGTCAGCGGCGTGGTGCCGAACACATTGCTGATGCGCACCCGCAGTTTTTCGCCACCCAGCGCCACGTGCACGATCTGGCGCAGCGTGGCATCGCGCCAGTGCTCCTGCGGCAGTTCGTTCTGGGGTTCCGGGGTCATCTGGGCCGCGCCCCACGAGGCGACCCAGTGCCATTTTTTCGGCGAATCGGCGGCCGTCGCCGCGCTTGCGGCCAGCAGCAGGCCGGCCGCAAGCGCGGCCATATGCGTTTTTTGCATGTTGTCTCCGTTCTTATCGTGCCTGGAAGCGGATTTCCGGCACTTTGTCTGCATCGATCGAGTCGCAGTCCACGCCGCATGTTGTAGCGCTATCTTCACCCTCCGCTTTGCCGATCTTTACACCGCGGATATGTTGACTTGCCATCCCAAATGCCGCACACTGCAAAATGTTAGCGCTATTCATTTTAGGTTAAGCCGATGGTACAGGCAACATATAATAACGAGACGAATGTGGAGACAAAAACGCCCGTGATCACCGCGATGCGGGTGATTCCGGTGGCCGGCCACGACAGCATGTTATTCAACCTGTGCGGCGCGCACGGCCCGTATTTCCTGCGCACCCTCGTGCTGCTGACCGACAGTGCCGGCCATACCGGCATGGGCGAAGTGCCGGGCGGCGCGGGCATCACGAAGGCGCTGGAAAATGCGATTCCCCGCGTGGTCGGCACGCCGATCGGACGCTTCAACCGCACGCTGAACGCGGTGCGCGAAGGCATCGCCGGAAAAAGGCCGGGAGAAATGCGCGGGCCGCAGACGCTGCAGCACCAGGTCACCTCGGCCGCCGAGGCGGCCGTGCTGCAGCAGCCCCATGAAATCAACCTGCGCCTCGAGAACGTCGTCACGGCGATCGAGGCCGCGCTGCTCGACCTGCTGGGCCAGCACCTGGGCGTGCCTGTCTGCGAACTGCTCGGCAGCGGCCAGCAGCGCGACCGGGTGCCGATGCTGGCCTACCTGTTCTACATCGGCGACCGCACGCGCACCGACCTGCCCTACCTTGAAGGCTCGGGCAACAAGGACGACTGGTACACGATGCGCCACCAGGAAGCCGTCACGGTACAAGCCATCGTCGAACAGGCCGAGGCCACGGTGGCCCGCTACGGCTTCCGCGACTTCAAGCTGAAGGGCGGCGTGATGCGCGGCGAAGACGAAATCGCGGCCGTCACCGCCATCAAGAAACGCTTCCCCGATGCCCGCGTGACGCTCGATCCGAACGGCGCCTGGTCGCTCGACGAGGCGATCCGCCTGTGCCGCGGCCAGGGCCACGTGCTGGCCTATGCCGAAGATCCCTGCGGCCCCGAGAACGGCTACTCGGGCCGCGAGACCATGGCCGAGTTCAAGCGCGCCACCGGCCTGCCGACGGCCACCAACATGATCGCCACCGACTGGCGGCAGATGGCCCATTCGCACTTGCTGGGCGCCGTCGACATCCCGCTGGCCGATCCGCATTTCTGGACCATGCAGGGTTCCGTGCGCCTTGCCCAGCTGTGCCAGGAATGGGGCATGACCTGGGGTTCCCACTCCAACAATCACTTCGATGTGTCGCTGGCGATGTTCACGCACGCGGCCGCCGCCGCGCCGGGCCGCATCACGGCGATCGACACGCACTGGATCTGGCAGGAAGGGCAGGAACGCCTGACCCGCGAGCCGCTGCAGATCGTCGGCGGCGAAGTGGCGGTACCCGATCGCCCCGGCCTGGGCATCGAACCGGACCTGGACCGCATCGCCGCCGCGCACGAGCTGTACAGGAAAGTCGGCACCGGCGCGCGCGACGATGCGATGGCCATGCAGTATTTGATCCCCGGATGGACCTATTCGCCGAAGCTGCCAAGCCTTGGCCGCTGAACGATGGTCACTGAGCACATTCAGACTTTTCATCCATAACCAGAACAAGAGGAGACTCACATGAAGGAAGCGCCAGCCTTGTCTTTGTTGCCTGCCGACCTGCCGCAGGCTTTGCTCGTGGGCCGCGTTTGGCGGACCGGCGACATCGACGGCCCCGCCGTGGTGGCCGTGCGTAACGGCGAAGTGTTCGACATCACCCGGCATGCCTCGACCGTCGCCGAACTGCTGGAACGCGACGACGTCGTGGCCATCGTGCGTTCGGCAGCAGGCGAATCGCTGGGCCGCGTCGAAGCCCTGATCGAGAACGCGCTGTCGGCCAACCCGGCGGCGGACGTGCCGCGCCTGCTGGCCCCGAACGACCTGCAGGCCATCAAGGCCTGCGGCGTGACGTTCGCCGTCAGCCTGCTGGAACGCGTGATCGAGGAACAGGCCAACGGCGATCCGGCCCGTGCCGAACAGCTGCGCGGCGAGCTGCTGGCATCGATCGGTGCCGACCTGTCCAGCATCAAGCCCGGTTCGCCGCAGGCCGAGCAGCTGAAGCAGGAATTCATCAGCCGCGGTGCCTGGTCGCAGTACATGGAAGTGGGCATCGGCCCGTATGCGGAAGTGTTCTCGAAGTCGCAGCCGATGTCGGCGGTGGGCTTCGGCGCCGACGTGGGCCTGCACCCGGAATCGAAGTGGAACAACCCGGAACCGGAAATCGTGCTGGCCGTGACGAGCCAGGGCAAGCCGGTCGGCGCCACGCTGGGCAACGACGTGAACCTGCGCGATATCGAAGGGCGCAGCGCGCTGCTGCTCGGCAAGGCCAAGGACAACAACGGTTCCTGCTCGATCGGCCCGTTCATCCGCCTGTTCGACGACCGGTTCTCGCTCGACACGGTACGCAATGCCGAAGTGCGCCTGACCATCGAAGGCGTGGACGACGACTTCGTGCTGGACGGCGTGAGCCTGATGAAGCAGATCAGCCGCGACCCGCTCGACCTGGTCGGCCAGACCTGCGGCGCGCACCACCAGTACCCGGACGGCTTCATGCTGTTCCTCGGCACCATGTTCTCCCCCATCAAGGACCGCGACGCCAAGGGCGGCGGGTTCACGCACCACAAGGGCGACCGCGTCACCATCGCGAGCCCGGCGCTGGGGGCCTTGATCAACCACGTCCACCGCAGCGATGAAATCGCGCCATGGACCTTCGGCGTTCGCGCCCTGTACAACAACCTGGCGCGCCGCGGCCTGCTGGGCAATGTAACTGAAGCAACCAAAGCAACTGGAGAAAAATGATGGCTGGCAACACGAACCAAGATCAACGGCCACCGTTTGAATATGCCACCTATCCGGATCTGAAGAACAAGCGTGTCGTCGTCACCGGCGGCGGCACCGGCATCGGCGCGGGAATCGTCGATGCGTACGTCAAGCAAGGCTCGCAGGTGGTGTTCCTGGACATCGCCGACGAACCGTCGCAGCAGCTGGCCGCCAGCTACCCTGGCGCGGCGCACCAGCCGCGCTACCTCCACTGCGACATGACGAATATTGAAGAGCTGAAGAAAACGTTTGCAGACATCGAGCGCGATATCGGCGGCGTCGACATCCTGATCAACAATGCGGCCAACGACCACCGCCACGCCGTGGCCGACGTCACGCCGCAGTACTGGGACGACAGCCTGGCCGTCAACCTGCGCCACCAGTTCTTCTGCGCGCAGGCCGTGGCGCCGGGCATGAAGAAGAATGGCGGCGGCGTGATCCTGAACTTCGGTTCGATCTCGTGGTACCTGGCCCTGCCCCAGCTGACGCTGTACATGACGGCCAAGGCGGCCATCGAAGGCTTGACGCGCGGCCTGGCCCGCGACCTGGGCAACGATGGCATCCGCGTCAATACCGTGATCCCCGGCTCGGTCAAGACCCCGAAGCAGATGGCGCTGTGGTACACGCCGGAAGGCGAAGCGCAGATCATGGCCTCGCAGCTGCTGAAGGAGCGCATCGAGCCGGAAGACGTGGCCGCACTGACGCTGTTCCTGTCGTCGAACCAGGCGTCGCGCTGCACCGGCCGCGACTACTTCGTCGATGCCGGCTGGTATGGAGACGGCAAGTGAGCACGCCGACCAGCACGACGCCCGAGTGCATCTGGCCGCTGGAAGCCACGCTGGGCGAAGGCCCGGTGTGGCATCCGGTCGAGCAGATGCTGTACTTCGTCGACATCAAGCAGCACAAGCTGCACCGCTGCGACGCGCACGGTGGACAGCGCCAGACGTGGGACATGCCGGGCGAGACCGGCTTTGCGCTGCCAGCCGAGAGCGGCGGCTTCGTCTGCGGCCTGGCGGGCAAGCTGGTGCACTTCGATCCGGCCACCGGCACGTTCGCGCCGATCACGGAATTCGAAGCGGACCGCCCGGGCAACCGCCTGAACGACGGTCACGTCGCGCATGACGGCGCCCTGTGGTTCGGTTCGATGGACAATGCCGAAACCGCGGCCAGCGGCGCCCTGTACCGCTATGACGGTGCGCTCGGCAGCGGGCTGACGAAGCACGACGACGGCATCATCATCACCAACGGCCCGGCGTTCTCGCCGGACCGCAAGACCTTCTACCACACCGATACCTTCGGCAAGACGGTGTACGCCTTCGACGTGACCGCCGAGGGTACGCTGGCCAACAAGCGCGTGTTCGCCCCGATCGCCGAACCCGGCTGGCCCGACGGCAGCGCCGTCGATGCCGCCGGCAACGTGTGGGTGGCCGTGTTCCGCGGCGCCCGCGTGCTGCGCTATTCGCCGGCCGGCGAACTGCTGGAAACCATCGCCTTCCCGGTACCGAACATCACCAAGATCGCCTTCGGTGGTCCGGACCTGAAAACCGCCTTTGCCACGACCGCCACGAAAGGCCTCACGGCCGAGGAACGCGCCGCCGCCCCGCTCGCGGGCGGCGTGTTCGCCTTCCCCGTCGACGTGCCCGGCCTGCCGCAGCACATGATTGGATTTGTAAAATGACCCGCCGTTACCGTTCCCAGGACTGGTTCGACAATCCGGACCACATCGACATGACCGCGCTCTACCTGGAGCGCTTCATGAATTACGGGATCACTCCCGACGAGCTGCGCAGCGGCAAGCCGATCATCGGCATCGCGCAGTCGGGCAGCGATATCAGCCCGTGCAACCGCATCCACCTGGACCTCGCCAAGCGCGTGCGCGACGGCATCCGCGACGCCGGCGGCATTCCGATGGAATTCCCGCTGCACCCGATCTTCGAGAACTGCCGCCGCCCCACCGCCGCGATCGACCGCAACCTGGCCTACATGGGCCTGGTGGAGATCCTGCACGGCTATCCGATCGACGCGGTGGTGCTGACCACCGGCTGCGACAAGACCACGCCGTCGCAGCTGATGGCCGCCGCCACGATGGACCTGCCGGCGATCGTGCTGTCCGGCGGCCCGATGCTCGACGGCTGGCTCGATGGTGAGCTGGTCGGTTCCGGCGCGGCGATCTGGAAAGGCCGCCGCCGCCTGGCCGCCGGCGAAATCGACAACGAGAAATTCCTCGAGATCGCCGCCGCTTCCGCGCCGTCCGCCGGCCACTGCAACACGATGGGTACCGCGTCGACGATGAACGCCATCGCCGAGGCGCTGGGCATGTCGCTGACCGGCTGCTCGGCCATTCCGGCACCGTACCGCGAACGCGGCCAGATGGCCTACGAGACGGGCCGCCGCATCGTGGCGCTGGCCGAGCAGGACATCCGTCCATCGTCGATCCTGACGCGCGAAGCGTTCCTCGATGCGATCGTCACCAACGCGGCGATCGGCGGTTCCACCAACGCGCAGCAGCACATCATGGCGATGGCGCGCCACGCCGGCGTGGAAATCCACACGGAAGACTGGATGAAGTATGGCCACGACGTGCCGCTGCTGCTGAACATGCAGCCTTCCGGCAAGTACCTGGGCGAGCGCTTCCACCGCGCCGGCGGCGTGCCGGCCGTGATGTGGGAGCTGGAACAGAATGGCCTGCTGCGCTCGGACCGCTTGACGGTCACCGGCAAGAGCATGAAGGACAACCTGGCCGGCAAGGAAACCAACGACCGCGAGATGATCTGGCCGTTCGCGGCGCCGCTGAAGGAAAAGGCGGGCTTCTTCGTCCTGTCGGGCAACCTGTTCGACTTCGCGATCATGAAGACCTCCGTGATCTCGGACGAGTTCCGCGCCCGCTACCTGAGCCAGCCCGGCAATGAAGGCGTGTTCGAAGCCCGCGCCATCGTGTTCGACGGTTCGGACGACTACCACAAGCGCATCAACGACCCTTCGCTGAACATCGACGAAGACTGCATCCTGGTCATTCGCGGCGCCGGCCCGATCGGCTGGCCCGGTTCGGCCGAAGTCGTCAACATGCAACCGCCCGATGCGCTGATCAAGCGTGGCGTGAAGAACCTGCCGACGCTGGGCGACGGCCGCCAGTCCGGCACCTCGGACAGCCCGTCGATCCTGAATGCTTCGCCGGAATCGGCGGTGGGCGGCGGCCTGGCGTGGATCCGCACCGGCGACACCGTGCGCATCGACCTGAACAACGGCACCGCCAACATGCTGGTCGACGATGCCGAGATCGAGCGGCGCAAGGGCGACGGCATCCCCGCCTTCCCGGCCAGCCAGACGCCATGGCAGCAGATCTACCGTTCGACGGTGGGCCAGATGCAAAGCGGCGCGTGCATGGAGATGGCGCTGGAGTACCGGAACCTGCGGGACGTGGTGCCGCGGCATAACCACTGATGTTTGGTGTCTGACACCGTAATGGCGGTCTGCACGTTGAAGGCGCAGACCAGACCCACCGGCAAATGCCGGGGTCAGACCCGCCGGGTCTGACCCCAGGTCTGCACTTGGGTTCAAACAGCTTTACCAGAACTTTGACGATGAAATAACCCATACTTGAACGTTCCAAGATAACAACAACAGGCCACCGGCCACCCATCTTAGGAGACACACCATGAAGTTGAAGATCGCCATCGCGAGCGTGCTGCTCGCCCTCACCTCCACCGCCGCCCTGGCGGATGCGAAAAATCCGAAGATCGGCTTCTGCATCGACGACCTGCGCCTCGAGCGCTGGACGCGCGACCGCGATTACTTCGTCAAGGAAGCCGAGCGCCTGGGCGCCAAGGTCTACGTGCAGTCGGCCGATGCCAGCGAGCAGCGCCAGATCTCGCAGATCGAGAACCTGATCTCGCGCGGCGTGGACGTGCTCGTGATCGTGCCCTACAACGCCACGGTGCTGAACAACGCGATCCGCGAAGCCAAGAAGGCCAAGATCAAGGTGGTGTCGTACGACCGCCTGATCCTCAACTCCGACGTGGATGCCTACATCTCGTTCGACAACCAGAAGGTGGGCGAACTGCAGGCCGAGGCCATCAAGGCGATCAAGCCGAAGGGCAACTACTACCTGCTGGGTGGCGCGCCGACCGACAACAACGCCAAGATGCTGCGCGAAGGCCAGCTGAAGGTGCTGCAGCCGCTGATCGACAAGGGCGACATCAAGGTGGTCGGCAAGCAGTGGGTGAAGGACTGGAGCGCTTCCGAGGCGATGGCCATCGTCGAGAACGCGCTGACCGCCAACAACAACAAGATCGACGCCATCGTGGCCTCGAACGATGCCACGGCCGGCGGCGCGATCCAGGCGCTGACCTCGCAGAAGCTGCAGGGCAAGGTGCCCGTCTCGGGCCAGGATGCCGACCTCGCCGCGGTGAAGCGCGTGATCGCCGGCACGCAGGCCATGACGGTGTACAAGCCGCTGAAACTGATCGCCACCGAAGCGGCGAAACTGTCCGTGCAGCTGGTACGCAACGAGAAGCCCGGCTTCAACTCGCAGTACAACAACGGCGCCAAGCAGGTGCCCACCCTGCTGCTGAAACCCATCCCGCTGACCAAGGCCAACGTGCAGGTGCTGGCCGACGACGGCTTCTACTCGAAGGCCCAGCTGACCGCCAACTGATACCGCACCTTACCCCTAAGTGAGCGCATGAGCGATTACCTTCTCGAGATGCGCGGCATCGTCAAGCAGTTCGACGGTGTGCGCGCACTGAATGGCATCGACATCAAGGTGAAGGCCGGCGAATGCGTCGGCCTGTGCGGAGAAAATGGCGCCGGTAAATCCACGCTGATGAAGGTGCTGTCCGGGGTCTACCCGCACGGTACCTACGACGGCGGGATCTACTGGGACGGCGCACCTTTGCAAGCCACCTCGATCCGTGAAACGGAAGCCGCCGGCATCGTCATCATCCACCAGGAACTGATGCTCGTGCCGGAACTGTCGGTGACGGAAAATATCTTCCTCGGCAACGAGATCACCCTGCCCGGCGGGCGCCTCGACTACGACACGATGAACCGCCGCGCCAACGAACTGCTGGCCGAGCTGAACATCCGCGACGTGAACGTGGTGCTGCCCGTGAAGCAGTACGGCGGCGGCCACCAGCAGCTGATCGAGATCGCCAAGGCCCTGAACAAGAATGCCCGGCTGCTGATCCTGGATGAACCGTCGTCGTCGCTGACGACGTCGGAGATCCGCATCCTGCTCGACATCATCCATCAGCTGAAAGCCAAGGGTGTCACCTGCATCTACATCTCGCACAAGCTCGACGAGATCGCGGCGATCTGCGACACCATCGTGACGATCCGCGACGGCCAGCACATCGCCACCACGCCGATGGTCGACATGAGCGTGGAGAAGATCATCGCGCAGATGGTCGGGCGCGAGATGAACCAGCTTTACCCGCAGCGGCGCCACACGCCGGGCGAGGTGGTGTTCGAGGCGAAGCACGTGACGTGCTGGGACCCGGACAACCCACAGCGAAAGCGCGTGGACGACGTGTCGTTCACCTTGCGCAGCGGCGAGATCCTCGGCATCGCCGGCCTGGTGGGCGCCGGGCGCACGGAACTCGTGTCGGCGATCTTCGGCTCGTATGAAGGCCAGTACGAGGCCGAGGTGTGGTACCAGGGCAGGCGCTGGGATACCGGCTCGCCGCTGAAATCGATCCGCGCCGGGCTGGCGATGGTGCCGGAAGACCGCAAGCACCATGGCATCGTGCCCGACCTGTCGGTGGGCCAGAACATGACGATGGCCGTGCTGCAGCAGTTCTCGCATGGCACGCGCATCGACCAGGACGAAGAGCTGAAAGTGATCCGGGAAGAGATCGGCCGGCTGAAGCTGAAGACGGCCAGCCCGTTCCTGCCGATCACCGGGCTGTCCGGCGGCAACCAGCAGAAGGCCGTGCTGTCGAAACTGCTGCTGACGAAGCCGAAGGTGCTGATCCTCGACGAACCCACGCGCGGCGTGGACGTGGGCGCCAAGTTCGAGATCTACCAGCTGATGCTGAACCTGGCCAGCGAGGGTATCCCGATCATCATGGTGTCGTCCGAACTGCAGGAAGTGCTGGGCGTTTCCGACCGCGTGCTGGTGATCGGCGAGGGACAGTTGCGCGGCGATTTCGTCAACGACAACCTCACGCAGGAGACCCTGCTGGCCGCCGCCCTGGCGCAACCGCTGCACTGAACGCTTCACTAGAGTGAGACCGATGAAAAGCAATCAATTCAAAAAACTGTTCACGCAGTACAAGATGCTGGCCCTGCTGGTCGCGATCGTGCTGATCTGGGGCTTCTTCACATGGATGACGGAGGGCGGCTTCCTCACGCCGCGCAACATGTCGAACCTGATGCGGCAGATGGCTGTCACGGGCATCCTGGCCTGCGGCATGTCGCTGGTGATCATCGCCGGCGAGATCGACCTGTCGGTGGGCTCGCTGCTTGGCCTGCTGGGCGGCGTGGCGGCCGTGCTGGACGTCACGCATGGCATGGGGCTGCCCGTCAACATGATCGCGGTACTGGCGGTCGGCCTGTTCATCGGCCTGTTCAACGGCTACCTGACGGCCTACCTGCACATCCCCTCGTTCATCGTCGGCCTGGGCGGCATGCTGGCCTACCGCGGCATCTTGCTGGGCGTGACCGATGGCGTGACGATCGCGCCCGTGTCCGAGGAATTCGTCTACATCGGCCAGGGCTACCTGCCGCCGCAATGGGGCGTCGTGCTGGGCGTGACGCTGTTCGTGATCGCCATCGCGCTGACGTTCCGGCAGCGCAAGAGCCGCGCGCACCACGGCCTGGAACAGGCACCGCCATGGCGCGACGGCCTGCGCCTGGGCATCATCGCCGCCGTGCTGTTCGGCTTCGTGACCACGCTGAACAGCTATGAAGGCATCCCGCTGCCCGTGCTGCTGCTGCTCGCCCTGCTGGGCATCTTCACCTACATGACCACGCAGACCGTGTTCGGCCGCCGCATCTACGCGGTGGGCTCGAACATGGAAGCGACGCGCCTTTCCGGCATCAACGTGAAAGCCGTCAAGCTGTGGATCTTCGGGATCATGGGGCTGATGTGCGGCCCGCGCCGGACTGATCAACACGGCCCGCCTGGCCGCCGGCGCCCCGTCGGCCGGTACGTCCGCCGAACTGGACGCGATCGCGGCCTGCTTCATCGGCGGCACGTCGATGCGCGGCGGTTCCGGCACCGTGTACGGCGCGCTGATCGGCGCGCTCGTGATGGCCAGCCTGGACAACGGCATGTCGATGCTGGACGTGGACACCTACTGGCAGATGATCGTCAAGGGCGGCATCCTCACGCTGGCCGTGTGGGTCGACGTGGCGACGCGGACGGGCAAGCGCTGACAGCATGGATGAGCCCGTGTCAGGGGGGCTTTGCAGGGGTTTCAAAGAGCACTGCTCTTTGCCTGCAAAGCGGTGATGCCTTACTTGGCGTCACTCCTCCCAGGCACCATGACACGAACTCGGCAGCAGCAAGTTGCAAGCTGAACAGATAACAAAGGAGACTCATGCAACACGAATCGAACAATGGCCGCCGCCGCTTCCTGGCCACGATGGCCGCCGCTGGCGCGGCCCCCGCGCTTTCCATGGCTGCCACGGCACGCCCGCTGTACAAGGACCCGGCGGCGCCGGTGCCGAAGCGCGTCGCGGATCTGCTGAAGCGGATGACGCTGGAGGAAAAGATCGCGCAGATGCTGTGCGTATGGATCGAGAAGGGCAAGATCGAGGACAACGGCGCCTTCTCGGCCGCCAAGGCCGCCACGGTCTATCCGCATGGCATCGGCATGATCGCGCGGCCGTCCGACCGGCAGGGCAAGTCCGAGGCCGGCGCGGCCGCCGCGGCGGGTGACGATGGCGCGCGCCCGAACCGCGGCGCGCAGGAAACGGCCAATTACGTGAACGCGGCGCAGAAATGGGCGCTCGAGCAGACCCGCCTGGGCATCCCGCTGTTCATGCACGAGGAAGCGCTGCACGGCTATGCGGCGCGCGATGCCACTTCGTTCCCGCAGGCGATCGGCCTGGCGTCGTCGTTCGACACGGACCTGGTGACGAAGGTGTTCTCGGTGGCCGCCCGCGAGATGCGCGCACGCGGCGCCAACTTCGCGCTGGCGCCCGTGGTGGACGTGGCACGCGAGCCGCGCTGGGGCCGCATCGAGGAAACCTTCGGCGAAGACCCGCACCTGTGCACGGAAATCGGCAAGGCCGCCGTGATCGGCTTTTCCGGCACGTCTCGCCAGCTGGCGAAGGACAAGGTACTGACCACGCTGAAGCACATGACCGGCCATGGCCAGCCGGAATCGGGTACCAACATCGGCCCGGCCGAGGTGTCCGAACGCACGCTCCGCGAGGAATTCTTCCCGCCGTTCGAGCGCCTGGTGAAGGAAACCACGGTGGCAGCGATCATGCCGTCGTATAACGAGATCGGCGGCGTGCCCTCGCATGCCAACCGCTGGATGCTGGACGACGTGGCCCGCAAGGAATGGGGCTTCAAGGGCGTGATGGTGTCGGACTACATGGGCATCCGCGAACTGGTCACGCGCCACAAGATGGCTGCCACGCCGAAGGAAGCCGGCTACTACGCGGTGAAAGCCGGCGTGGATATCGAGACGCCCGACGGCCACGGCTACCGCCACCTCGCCGAGCTGGTCAAGGAAGGCAAGGTCGCCGAAAAGGAAATCGACACCATCGTGCGCCGCATCCTGGAACTGAAGTTCCTGGCCGGCCTGTTCGAGAACCCGTACGCCGATGCAGCCAGCGCCGACGCGCAGACCGCGACGGCGGCCGACGTGGCGCTGGCGCGCGAAGCCGCCGGCCGCTCGGTGGTCCTGCTGAAGAACGACAAGGGCGTGCTGCCCCTGCAGGCGAAGAAGACCGGCAAGCTGCTGCTGCTCGGCACGCACGCGAAGGACACGCCGATCGGCGGCTACTCCGACATTCCCCGCAAGGTCGTGTCGATCCACGACGCGCTGCGTGCCGAGGCCGCGGCGCAGGGCTTCGCCTTCGACTACCGCGAAGGCGTGCGCATCACCGAGGAACGCATCTGGGGCAAGGACGAGATCCGCTTCACCGCGCCGGAAGTCAACGCGCGCCTGATCGCCGAAGCGGTGGCGGCGGCGAAGACGGCCGATACCATCGTGATGGTGCTGGGCGATAACGAGCAGACCAGCCGCGAGGCATGGGCCGACCAGCACCTGGGTGACCGCGCCACGCTGGACCTGATGGGCCAGCAGAACGACCTGGCGAAAGCCATCTTCGACCTGGGCAAGCCCACCGTGGTGTTCCTGCTGAACGGCCGGCCCATGTCGATCAACCTGCTGGCCGAGCGGGCCGACGCGATCATCGAAGGCTGGTACCTGGGCCAGGAAACGGGCAACGCGGCGGCCGACGTGCTGTTCGGCCGCGTCAACCCGGGCGGCAAGCTGCCCGTGTCGGTCGCGCGCAACGTGGGCCAGCTGCCGATTTTCTACAACCACAAGCCCTCGGCGCGGCGCGGCTACATCGACGGCAGCACGAAGCCGCTGTATCCGTTCGGCTTCGGGCTGTCGTACACCACCTTCGACATCTCGGCGCCGCGCCTGCGCAAGGCCACCATCCGGCCGAACGAGACCACGCAGGTGGAGGTCGACGTGGCCAACACCGGTGCGGTGGCGGGCGACGAGGTGGTGCAGCTCTACATCCGCGACGATATCTCGTCCGTGACGCGTCCCGTGCTGGAGCTGAAGGCTTTCCGCCGCGTGACCCTGCAGCCGGGCGAAAAGAAGACGGTGGTGTTCGACATCAAGCCCGCCGACCTGGCGTTCTACAACGTCGACATGAAGCGCGTGGTCGAACCGGGCAGTTTCACCATCCATGCGGGGCCGGACAGCGTGCGGCTGAAGTCGGCGAAGCTGACGGTGAGCTGATGCCTCGCTGCAATCTTTCCCGGAGAATGGGGTACGTCCCGATGGCGCTCAGATAAGCCCACCCCAAGTGCAAATTCCGGGGTCAGGGAGGAATACTGGCTTGCAGGCCAGTATCGCTACGTCGGCAAGGAGCGATGCTCCTTGAAACCCCGACTACGCCCCGGCGGGGTGAAGCAGGGGTTTCGCGAAGCATGCTTCGCGCCTGCGCAACGGTGCTGGCATGCATGCCAGCACTCATCCCTGACCCCAGCCCTTCGCTGTTGGGGGTGAACGCATGCTTGCAATGCGTCGGAAAATGCTTGACCAAGCGGAACTGGAGTACGTGCCATTTTTCGGGCACCAGTGAGCAGTCAACAGTAAACAAAGAAAAGCCCGCGGTCGCGGGCTTTTTCCTTGCTGGCTTCGTCCTACTTTTCCGGCGTCAGGTGCCCCAGCCCGTAGCCGAGATGCTGCCACCAGTGCTCGCGCGAGCGCACGCTCAGCAGGCAGGTCTTGTCGACTTCCTCCTTGAACACGCGGTCCTGGCATTGCTTGGTCATCAGCGCGTGGCGCTGGTTCTCGGCGTTGACGAGCGCGGCCGCCAGCCAGCAGGCCAGGATCGCCAGCAAGATCACCAGGCTCCAGGCCAGGTGGTTGACATTGCTGACATTGAAGAGCCGCTTTTCATCGGGCTCCAGCGCTTCGAACGCTTCCATGATGCCTTTTTCACGATCGGTCATAACCACATCCTCATTCACTGCCCGCTTACCATTTTTACGTCCGCTTACGATTTACAGCCGGCCGGTGTCGCAGCGATGCCACCCGCAGGCTGTGATTCCGCTGCAGTTCCGCTCTTGCTTCTCTCCTATTTCTCTCTTACTTCTTCTCGGCCGCAGCCTTGGCCACCAGCTGGTCCAGCACGGCCATCGTCTGGCGGCCGGCCTGGGTTTCCGACATGCCGGTGCCGGCGATCGACGGCGACGTCATGTAGCGGCCGTCCACGACCAGCGTGGGTGCCGAGCTGACCTGGTACTTGGAAATCGTGCTGGCCAGGGATTTCATCTTAGTCTGCACGCTGAAGGAATTAAAGAGCTGTTCGTAGCGTGTCTTGTCGACGCCGTTCTTGACCAGGAATTCCTTCATCTGCTCGTCGCTGCGGTAGATGCGCTGGCGCTCGCCATGGATGGCACGCAGGATCTTGCTGTGCACCAGCTCGGTCTGGCCCATCGCTTCCAGCGTCACGTAGGCATGCGCCAGCGGATCGGTGGGGCCCTGCGCGAAGTGCAGCCGCTTGAACACGATACGGTCGCCCTGCTTCTTGACCCATTCTTCCAGCAGCGGATCGAGCGAATAGCAGTGCGGGCAGGTGTACATGAAGAATTCGATGACTTCCACCTTCTTGCCCGGCGCGGTCGCGGCAACGGGCGTGCTCAGGGTCGTGTAGCCTGGTCCGGCAGCCTGGGACATGGCGGGCAACGTGGCGGATACGGCCAGCATGGCGGTGGCGGCAAGCATGAGGCGGCGCATTGGACGCATGATCTTCCTTCTCGGTTGGGTCGCATGAAAAGACAAACGCCGCGAGATTACCATTTTTTGCGCGAACGTAAGTAACGGTGTATTGCATTAAGGGTGGTTTAAGGAGCGGCAGGCGTTGCCATCCATGCATGGGCCTCGCTATAGTGGGCACATCGTCATCGCACAAGGAGCAGCATGCGCGTTCTGCACTGCCTCGCGGCCGCCACCATGGCGGCCATCGTCCTGCTGGTGCCGCCGGCGCCGCTGGCGCAGGGGGCCCGCCCCGCCGCCGCCGCACAGGAGATTCCATTCGCGCCGCCGCACGCCGCAGCGGCGGCCACGCCCAGCAGCCCGGACGCCTGGGGCGGCATCCGTACCGGCCGCGAAGCCACGCTGTCGGACCGCGTGGCGAACTACCGGATCGAGGCCACGCTCGATCCCGTCCGGCACACGGTCGCCGGGCGGCAGCAGCTCACCTGGCGCAACCGCAGCGACCGCACGGTCAACAGCGTCTACCTGCACCTGTACCTGAACGCGTTCCGCAACGGCGACAGCACGTTCAATACGGAGTTGCGCGCGCAGGGCCTGACCGACGGCATGGGCGATGGCGAATGGGGCTACATGGAACTGCGCCACGTGCGCCAGGGCGGCGCCGACGTCCACTGGACCTTCGTGCAACCGGATGGCGGCCCGGCAACCGACCGCACCGTGGTGCGCCTCGACCTTCCGGCCGGCGTGCCGCCCGGCGCCAGCACCACGCTCGACATCGGCTTCTTCGACCAGTTGCCGCGCGTGACGGCTCGCACCGGCCATTTCGGCACGTTCCACCTGGTGGCGCAGTGGTTCCCGAAGATCGGCGTGCTGGAACTGCCGGGCGAGCGCGGCGCGCCGGCGCTGCGCTGGAACGTGCACGAGTACCACACCGATTCCGAGTACTACGCCGACTTCGGCCACTACGACGTGAAGATCACCGTCCCGCGGGGTTATACGGTGGGGGCCACCGGCGCCCTGCAGGGCAAGCCCGTGGCGGACGGCGGCCTGGTCACCCATCATTACGTGCAGGGCGACGTGCACGATTTCGCGTGGACGGCGGACAGCCGCACCGCGCCCCCGCTGCGCGACACGTGGACCGGGGAGGATGGCCGGAAGGTCGACATCACGGTGCTGTACCCGCCCGACTATGCATCGAACGCGGCGCCGGTGCTGGAGGTCACCAAGCAATCGCTGGCGTACTTCGCCGGCAAGCTGGGGCCCTACCCCTACGACACGCTGACCGTCGTGATTCCCCCCTTCAATGCCGCGCACGCGGGCAGCATGGAATACCCGACCTTCTTCACCACGGACAGCGTGCACGATCCGGCGCCCGGCACGCGCGACCGCTACGACCTCGATTTCGTCACCGTGCATGAATTCGCGCACCAGTACATGCAGGGCATCCTCGCCAGCAACGAGTTCGAGGAACCCATGCTGGACGAAGGCCTGAATGAATACTGGAACGCCCGCATGCTGGGCCAGCGGCCCGCCTCGCTGTCCGTGCTGGCCACGATGCTGCAAGGCCGGGGCGCATTCGCGTTCGGCGGTTTCCCGGGCGAGCGTTTCGATGCGCCGCGCGAGGAACCGGCCGACCCGCTCGGTGCGAATGCCTACGACCGGCTCGAGAGTGTCGGCGCGGTGTACTCGCGCACGGCCGTGATGCTGCACGACCTGCAGGCGCAGCTGGGCACGGAAACGCTGGACCGCGCCTTCCGCGAATACTACCGCCGCTGGCGCTTCCGGCACCCGGGCGTGGCGGACCTGCGCGAGACCATCGCCGAGGTCAGCGGCCAGCGCGCGCTGGTGGAGGCCGTGTTTGCCCAGCAGGTCTATGCCGCGCAGAAGGTGGATGACCGCATCGTCTCGCTGGATAGCGAGGAAGTCACGCCGCAACCCGGCTACGCGGAGCGGCAAGGCAAGCTGGTGGAGCGGACCGCGGCGGCCGTGGCCGCCGAAGAAGACGGCAAGGCGGCGTACAAGACCACGGTCGTGGTGCGCCGGCGCGGCGCGGCCGTGCCGCAGACGCTGGTGGTGACGTTTGCCGACGGCCGCAGGGAAACCGTGCAGTGGCTCGGCGGCGAATCGTGGCGGCGCTACCAATGGGTGAAGCCGGTGCGGGCCGTGAGCGCGGAACTGGACCCGCAGCGCCGCCACCTGCTCGACACGAACAAGCTCGACGATACGCGCACGGCCGAGCCGGACGCGGTCGCCGCGCGCCGCTGGACGCTCGACCTTGCCGCTGCCGTGCAGGCCGTGCTGGCGCTGGTGGTGGCGCTATGACGCGCCCCGCCATCCTCCGCCTCCTTGCTGCCGGCCGCGCGGCGCTGCAATGGCGCCTGCTGCTGCTGTGGCTTGCCGGCCTGCTGCTGCCCGCCGTGCTGGTGTCGCTGCCGGTCTGGCTGCTGCTGGCGCGCGAACTCGACTTCTCGACCCATGCGCCGGCGCTGGCCCGGGCACTCGACATGGTGGCGATCACGGACCTGGGCACGGCCTTCGAGCGCGACCGCGATGCGCTGGCGGCAGCCGGCACCGGCGCGCTGCTCGTGACGCTGCTGCTGTCGCCCCTGCTGACCGGCGCCGTCGTCACGGCTGCCCGTGCGCCGCAGCCACCGCGCCTGCGCGAACTGCTGGCCGGCGCCGGTGAACAGTATCCGCGCATGTTCCGCATGCTGGCGTGGGCCGCGGTACCGCTCGGCGCGGCCGCCGCGCTGGGGGTGAGCTGGCCGACGCCGCGCGGCAGCATGCCGATCGGGCGATCACCTACGCCGACACGCAACCGTGGCAACTCGCCGCGGCCGGCGCGGCCGTGCTGCTGGTGCTGCTGGCCAACCTCACGCTCGATGCGGGCCGCGCCATGCTGGCGGCCGACCGCCGGCGCAGCGGCGCCATCCGGGCCTGGGGCGACGGCGTGGTGCTGCTGTGGCGGCGCCCCGGCGGCGCGCTGCTGGCGTGGGCCTTGCCGACCGTGGCCGGCCTCGCGCTGGCCGCCGTGCTGGGGTGGTGCCGGATGCACGTGCCAGCCATCGGCCTGGCCGGCACGGTGGGTGCGCTGCTGCTGGCGCAGGCGATCGTGCTGGCGCTGGCCTGGATGCGCATGGCGCGGCTGTTCGCGCTGGTGGCGCTGGCGCAGGACCAGGCCGGCCCGCCGCACCTGCATTGAACCGCCTCGCTAGCCGCCGAGCGGGTCGAAGGCGCCGGACGGGTCGAACGAGTCGAACGTCAGTATCGATTTTTTGCCGGTTGCGATGGACCTCGGGCGACCGTATAGTCGTCGGGTTGAAACGATGGAGCCTGGCATGTTGCCCACCTATTTCCTGTCGCACGGCGGCGGCCCGTGGCCGTGGATGAAAACCGAGTTCGGCGGCGCGTACGACGTGCTGGACGCATCGCTGCGCGACCTGCCGCGGCAGATCGGCGGCAAGCCGAAGGCCGTGCTGGCGGTGACGGCGCACTGGGAGACGCCGGCGTTCCAGTTGTCGGCCGGCGCCCGGCCCGGCATGATCTACGATTACGGCGGCTTCCCGCCGCACACGTACCAGATCCGCTATGACGCGCCGGGCTCACCGGAGCTGGCGGCCCGCGCGCAGGCGCTGCTGGAGGCTGCGGGCATCGCGGCCGGGCTGGATGCGCAGCGCGGCTTCGACCATGGCACGTTCTCGGCGCTGTACCCGGTCTTTCCCGACGCCGACGTGCCGATCGTGCAACTGTCGCTGCAACGGGGGCTCGATCCGCTGGCGCACCTGGAGGCGGGCCGCGCGCTGCGGCCCTTGCGCGACGAAGGAGTGCTGATCGTCGGCAGCGGGCTCAGTTACCACAACCTGCGCGCCTTCAACGGCACCGGCGCCGCCGCCTCGCACCAGTTCGACGCCTGGCTGCGGCAGGCGATGGCGCTGCCGCCGAAGGAGCGCGGCATCGCGCTGGTGAACTGGGAACGCGCCCCGGCCGCCCGCGCCGCCCATCCGCGCGAAGAGCACCTGCTGCCGCTGATGGTGGCGCTCGGCGCCGCCGAGGACGCCGCCGCCAGCGTGGTGTACCACGAGGAAGCGTTCATGGGGGCGCTGGCGGTCAGCAGTTTCCGGTTTGGCGGCTGAGCATGCCGACACCGGTGTCCGACGAAGCCTGGTGTCTGCGCCTCATGCCGCCCAGAAAAGGTTAGAGAGGTCGCAAATAGCGGTAGAGCAGCAGGGGTCTGTCCCCGATAAGTAGCTGTCAACGCGCTTGCCATTGGCGTCGTCAGGGGACTGACCCCGGTTCTTGCCGGTATTTCAACGGCGTTGGAAGGGCTGGGGTCAGACCCCCGTTACCGCTGGTAGCAAGCCCTGTCGATAGCGGCGATGGGGGTCTGACCCCGGAATCTGCCTCCGGGTCTGGCTTGCCTGAACGGCATCAGTGTCAAGCCACCGGTTTCCCCAAACCCCGCCGCTATGTACCTGCTTATGTACCCCGCTTGCCCCGCATCCGCTCGGCTTCCTTCGCGGCGGCCTTCGCGGCGGCGGCTTCGGCCTTGATGCGCTCCTGCTCGGCAAACACGGCCAGCGCGGCGGCGCGGGTTTCCGGCGTTTCCAGCGAGATGCGCCCGAGCGCGCCGCTGCGGTAATCCTGCAGCAGCATGTGCGACGCCTTTTCATAGTCCCAGTCGCCGCCGCGGATGCGGAAGCCGCGTTTCTGCGCGATGCCTTCGACGATGGCGATGGCGTCCATCCCTTCCGTCCTGAAGCCGTAGCGGGCGGCGAGCAGCTGCGGGTAGCGCACCAGCAGCTCGCCGGCCAGCCATTCGGCCACTTCTTCCTCGATCAGCGCGTTGGCGCCGATCGCATGGCTGGCGGCCAGCGCCAGGCCGTCGCTGGGCATCTCGATCTTCGGCCACAGCAGGCCCGGGGTATCGATGATGGCCGTGTTCATGTCCAGGTAGATCTTCTGCTGGGTCTTCGTCACGGCCGGCTCGTCGCCCACCTTCGCCACGCGGCGTTTCAGCAGCGCGTTCATCAGCGTGGACTTGCCCACGTTCGGGATCCCCATGATCATCATCCGCAGCGGCTTGGTCGGCACGCCGCGGTGCGGCGCCAGCGCGCGCGCCTTGTCGATCACCTTCGCCACGTCGGACGGCTTCTTGGTCGTCATCGCATACGCGGTCACCGTCTGGTCCTGCTCGAAATGGCGGATCCACGCGCTGGTGGCGTCCGGATCGGCCAGGTCGATCTTGTTCAGCACCTTCAGGCACGGCTTGGAGCGGAACTTGCGCAGTTCCTCGACCAGCGGATTGGTGCTGGCCTGCGGCAGGCGGGCATCGACGACTTCGATGACGACGTCGACGTCCGCCATCTGTTCGGCCGCCTTTTTCTTGGCGGCGTTCATGTGCCCGGGGAACCATTGGATGGCCATGCTGTTACCTTCTGAATATGTCGAACAATCCGCTATTTTACCGGCACTGCCGGTGCTGTTACCATCGGCGTTTTGCCCGACCGTTGTCTCTTCCATGAAATTCCCCCTCCTCTCCCTCGCCTTCGTGGTGCTTTCGGCATCGGCCCAGCCGGTCGTCGAAGTGAGCACCGCGCGCGATCCGGAACTGAAAGCCTATGCCACGATGGCCAGGGGGCTCGATGCGTTCGACGCCAGCCGCGCCCAGGCGCCGCAAGGAACCCTGCGCTTCCTGCTGCGCCCCGCGACGCGTGAAGACAGCCTGGAAGGGCTGGAACTGAAGATCGTCGGCGACACCGTCACGCTGCCGGTGCGGCTCGATCCGGATGGCGGCTTCACGCTGCCGCGCAGCCCGGCGGCGCTGGCCGACAACGCCGCGCTGGTGCTCAACAAGAAGAAGCATTCGTTCCGCTGGCGGCCGGACGTGCGCAGCCCGGGCGTGCCGGCCGATGCGCGGCGGCTGGGCGACCTGCGGGTGCAATGCGCGGTGCAATGGGCGATCGACCAGGCCGACCTGGCGCCGGCGGCACGGGGCGCGCTGGCGGCCGGCGGCGGTCCCTGCCGGTCGATGACGATGCACATGGGCTTCGATGCGCCGGCGCCGCTGCGCGCGGCGTGGCTGCAGGACGGCGCGCGCCGCGAAGCCATCCCCGTCAGCCGCCATTACCGCCGCGTGTTCAATCCGCCGCTGGCCGACCGTTCGTGGAGCGACGACACGCTGGTGCGCTTCGAGTACGCGCGCTGAGCCGCATGGCGGCGCGCCGGCTCCCGCCCTGCGTCCTTCAGATCTCGGCCAGCGCCTTCACGTGGGCCACCACGCTGCGCCCCAGCGCCGACAGGTTGTAGCCGCCTTCCAGGCAGCTGACGATGCGGCCCCGCGCATGGCGCCGGGCGATGTCCATGATCTGTTCCGTCATCCAAGCGTAATCGGCCTCGACCAGCCCCATGCCGGCCAGGTCGTCTTCGCGGTGCGCGTCGAAGCCGGCCGAGATGAAGATCATCTCCGGCTTGAACGCGTGCAGCGCCGGCAGCCACTGGTCCTGCACCAGCTGGCGCACCACGTCGCCCCGGGTGCCGGCCGGCACCGGCACGTTGATCCGGTTCGGCGTGACCGGCAGCGGCTCGGTGTAGGGATACAGCGGGTGCTGGAAGAAGCTGGCCATCAGCACGCGCGGGTCGTCGCGGAACGCTTCCTCGGTGCCGTTGCCGTGGTGGACATCGAAATCGATGATCGCCACGCGCCGCAGGCCGCGCGCATCGAGCGCATGGCGCGCGGCCACGGCCACGTTGTTGAACAGGCAAAAACCCATCGGCACCGACGGCCGCGCATGGTGGCCGGGCGGGCGCACCGCGCAGAACGCGTTGTCGATGGCGCCGTCGATGACGGCATCGGTGGCCGCCACCGCCGCGCCGGCGGCGCGCAGCGCGGCCGTGTAACTGTGGCGGTTCAGCGAAGTGTCGCCATCGATCGGGTAGTAATCGTCGCCTTCGTGCGGCTGGCTCTGCGCGATGGCGATCGCATTCGGCGTGTGGTTGCGCGCGATCGCGGCCAGGTCCGCCAGCGGCGCTACGCGGTGGTCGAGCAGGCCGTCGATATGGGCGTTGATCAGCTGGTCCGCGATGGCTTGCAGCCGCGCGGGGCACTCGGGATGCCATTCGCCCATTTCATGCCGCAGGCAATCGGGATGGCTGTAGATGGCTGTGGTCACAGTTTCTTTACCGCATCATTCTTGGCATATCGTCTCTGGATGCATCGTTCGATATTTCTCTGACGCATCGTCTGTATCACATCGTTTTCCATGCAGGGTAGAATGACCCGCATCAGGGCCAACTATAACAGACCATGTATACGAAATTGCACGCCGTCGCGCGGCAGGTGGGCAGCCTCATCGTGGGCAAGGACGTGCAGATCCGGCAATCGCTGGCTTGCCTGCTGGCCAACGGCCACCTGCTGCTGGAAGACGTGCCCGGTGTCGGCAAGACCACGCTGTCGCATGCGCTGGCGCTGTCGCTCGGCCTGCAATTCAACCGCGTGCAATTCACCAGCGACCTGCTGCCCGCCGACGTGGCCGGCATTTCCGTCTACGAGCGCGAAAAGAACGGCTTTGCCTTTCATCCCGGCCCCATCTTCACCCAGGTCCTGCTGGCGGACGAGATCAACCGCGCCACGCCGAAAACCCAGTCCGGGCTGCTCGAAGCGATGGAAGAACGGCAAGTCACGGCCGACGGCGTCACGCGCGCCCTGCCCGAGCCATTCTTCGTGATCGCCACGCAAAATCCCACCCACCAGATCGGCACGTTCCCGCTGCCCGAATCGCAGCTGGACCGCTTCCTGATGTGCATCTCGCTGGGCTACCCGGACCCGGCCGCCGAGCGCGCGCTGCTGATGGGCGAAGACCGGCGCAGCATGCTCAAGTCGCTCGCGCCGGCCATGACCCCGGCCGAACTTGCGGCGGCGCAGCGGGGCCTGCGCGCGATCCACACGTCGGCCGCGCTGGTCGACTACGTGCATGCGCTGGTGCTGGCCTCGCGCGGCAACGGTTCGTTCGCCGAAGGCCTGAGCCCGCGCGCCGCGCTGGCGCTGGTGCAGGCCGCGCGCGCCTGGGCCGCGCTGGAGGGGCGCGACCACGTGGTGCCCGAGGACGTGCAGGCCGTGCTGGTGCCCGTGTGCGCGCACCGGCTGCGGCCGGTGAAGTCGAGCCAGGGCGTGGCGCTGGCCAGCCGCGAGCTGGTGCTGCAACTGCAGAAATCGGTGCCGGTCTAGCGATGCTGGAAGCGTTCTGGCGCCGCGTGTTCCGCTTCGAACGCCGCAAGGCGCGCGACGGCGAAGTGGTGCTGACGCTGCGCCGGGTCTACATCCTGCCGGCCCGCGCCGGCCTGGCGTTCACCGTCCTGCTGCTGCTGATGCTGGTCGGCGCCACCAACTACACGCTGGGCCTGGGCTTCGCGCTGACCTTCCTGGCCGCCTCGTGCGCCATGGCCGACATGCTGCTCACCGTGAAGAACCTGGCGGGGTTGCGGCTGGCCGGCGGCCGCGCCGCGCCGGTGTTCGCCGGCGATGCGGCGCAGTTCGAGATCCACCTGCACAACGCCGGCAATGCCGACCGCTACGCGATCCGCGTGGGCTTCGGTACCGATGCCGCCGCCGAGCATGCGGCCGACGTGCCGGCGCGCGGCAGCGCCGCCGTGGCGCTGGCCCTGCCCGCCCGCGAGCGGGGCTGGCTGCGCGCACCGCGCATCCACCTTGAAACACGTTTCCCGCTCGGCCTGTTCCGCGCCTGGAGCTGGTGGCAGCCCGACCTGCGCGTGCTGGTCTACCCGCATCCCGAAACGCCGGCGCAGCCGCTGCCGATGCGCGGCGCCGCCAGCGAGGAGGGCCATGGCGAAGTGGGCCTGGACAATTTCGCCGGGATCCGCAGCTACCAGCCGGGCGACCCGATGCGGCACCTGGCGTGGCGCCAGATCGCCCGCCTGGCGCCGGAAGATGGCGGCCAGCTCGTCACCAAGCATTTCGAGGGCGGCGCGGTGGCCGAACTGGCGCTCGATTTCGCCCTGCTGCCACAGCACCTGGACGTGGAAGTGCGCCTGGCGCGCATGACGCGCTGGGTGCTGGAGGCGGAACAGCGCGCGCTGCCATATTCGTTCCGGCTCGGCGGCCATACCTACGCGGCCGGCCTGGGCGATGCGCACCGCGCCGCGTGCCTGCAGGCGCTGGCGCTGTACGGGCGGGAGGCGGCGCCATGAAGTTCCTCGGTCCCCTCACGCGCGACAAGCAGGACACCCTGCTGCTGGTGGCCGCCGCGCTGCTGGTCGTCGCGCCGCACTTCGGCCACCTGCCCTGGTGGATCACCGGGACCGTCTGCGTCACCCTGCTGTGGCGCGTGCTGCTCACGCTGCGCGGCCGGCGCCTGCCGCCCATCTGGCTGCTGCTGCCGATCGCGCTGATCGCGATGGGCGGCGTGTTCCAGTCATATGGCACGCTGCTGGGCCGCGATCCCGGCGTGGCGATGCTGGCGCTGCTGCTCGCCTTCAAGCTGCTGGAAATGCATGCCAAGCGCGACCTGTACGTGGTGCTGTTCCTCGGCTTCTTCCTGATGCTGACGAATTTCTTTTATTCGCAAAGCATGCTGACGGGGCTGGCGATGGCCGCCACGCTGGTCGTGCTGCTGACCGTCCAGATCACGTTCCAGTACACCGGCACCGTGCCGTCGCTGGGCCGGCGGCTGCGGCTGGCCGGCAAGATGTTCGCGCTGGCCACGCCGCTGGCGGCCGCGCTGTTCGTGCTGTTCCCCCGCTTCGACGGGCCGCTGTGGGGCATGCCGGGCGATGCCCAGGGTCCGCGCAGCGGCCTGTCGGACACCATGGCGCCCGGCACGATGACCAACCTGGCGCTGTCGGAAGAGGTGGCGATGCGGGTGCGCTTCGATGGCGCGCCGCCGCCGCAGGACCGCCTGTACTGGCGCGGCGTGGTGCTCAGCCACTACGACGGCCGCACCTGGACCCGCATCGGCGGACGCCTGTACCGCCGCGACGGCGATGCGATGACGCTGCGGGTGGACGGAAAGCCCCTGCCCTACGAGGTGACGCTGGAACCGAGCCAGCGGCGCTGGCTGTTCACGCTGGAACTGACGCCGCCGGCGCTCGACGTGGCGGGCGAGCGCGTGGGCGTTTCCGACGAACTGGAAAGTTTCACGGTACAGCCGATCCACCAGCGCGTGCGCTACCGGGCCGCCGCCTTCGCCGACTACGCGGTGCAGGCCGGGCTGGACCCGGCGCTGACGGGAAAATGGCTGCAACTGCCGGCCGGCTTCAACCCGCGCACGCGCGAACTGGGGCGCTTGCTGCGCGCCGAGCCCGGCGCCACCGACGCGGGCATCGTGGCAAAGGTGCTGGCGCACTTCCGCACCCAGCACTTCACCTACACGCTGCAGCCGCCGCTGCTGGGCCGCCACTCGATCGACGAGTTCCTGTGGGTCTCCCGGCAAGGCTTTTGCGAACATTATTCTGGCGCGTTCGTGTTCCTGATGCGGGCCGCCGGCATTCCCGCGCGGGTCGTGACGGGCTACCAGGGCGGCGAACTGAACCCGGTGGACGGCTACATGACGGTGCGCCAGTCCGACGCCCATGCCTGGGCCGAAGTCTGGCTGGCAGGCCACGGCTGGCTGCGGATCGATCCCACGGCCGCCGTGGCGCCGGAGCGGGTGCGGCTCGGGATCGGCGGCGCGCTGCCGCGCGAAGCGCCGTTCGGCCTCTCCGCTTTCCAGAACAACAAGGATTCGTGGCTTGCGCGCCTCCGATTCCATGTCAATGCGGCAAACAACGCCTGGAATCAATGGGTGCTGGATTACAATCCCGAACGGCAGCGCAATTTCCTTGCGGAACTATCCAGCCTGGCGAGCGACTGGCGCGTGCTGGCCGCCCTGCCGGCGTTGCTGGCGCTGGGCTGGCTGTGGCGCCGGCTGCGTGCGCGGCGGCGGCGCGATCCCGTGCAGACTGCGTGGGATCGCTTCGGCGTGCTGCTGGCGCGCCGCGGCATCGTGCGCACGCCCGACGAAGGCCCGCACAGCCTGGCCCGCCGCGTGGCGGCACTGGCGCTGCCGGAAGAAAAAAAGGCCGCGATGGCCGAATTCCTGGAACTGTATGCCGCGCTGCGCTACCGCGCGCTCGACGACGATGAACGACACCGGTCGGCCCGCCGGCTGGCCAAACTGCTGAGCCTGTCACGATGAAACCCAAGACCCTGGTCACCCTGCTGCTCGCGGCAACCGTTGCCGCCACCTCCCTGCTCCCGGCCGAATTACTGGCCGCTCCCGGCGAATCCGCCAGATCCACCAAGTCCGCCACCAAGTTCGCCAAGGCAAAGAAAGCCAAGGCCGCCAAGAAAGGCAAGAAAAAGGTCGCCGTGGCGCCGGCCAGCGATTACTACACGGGCGAGTACGTCAACTTCGGCCAATGGAAGGAAGTGCAGGCGTTCCTGGACGACATGGTGGCCAGGCACGGCTTCACCCGCGCCGAACTGGATGCCCTGATGGGCAATGTGCGCTACCTCGACTCGGTGGTGCAGCTGGTCAAGCCGGCACCACCGGGCAAGCCGAAGAACTGGAGCGTGTACAGCAGCCGCTTCGTCGAACCGATCCGCATCGGCGCCGGGGTGCGTTTCTGGAATGAGCACGCCGACACGCTGGCACGCGCCGAAGCGCTGTACGGGGTGCCCGCCGAGATCCTGGCCGGCGTGATCGGCGTGGAAACCATCTATGGCCGCGACACGGGGCGCTTCCGCGTCGTCGACACGCTGACGACGCTGGCCTTCGCCTATCCGCTGGCGCCGAACCGCGATGCGCGCATGGCCTTCTTCCGCAGCGAGCTGGAAGCCACGCTGCTGTATGCGCGCCAGACGGGCATCGATCCGCTGACGCTGCAGGGCTCGTTCGCCGGCGCCGTCGGCCTGCCGCAGTTCATGCCCAGCAATATCCTGAAATACGGAGTCGATTTCGATGGCGACGGCCACATCGACCTGCGCAATTCGCCGGCGGACGCGATTGGCAGCGTGGCATCGTTCCTGGTCGGCCATGGCTGGCAGCGCGACCAGCCGGGCCCCATCGTCTACCCCGCCACGGTATCGCCGGCGCGCGAGTGGGAACGCTATGCCGATGGCGGCCTGGCGGCGAAATTCGCGCCCGAGGACTTGATCGCGGCCGGCGTCGTCACCACATCGACATTACCGCCAGGAATGCTCTATGGTCTGGTGGATTTGCAGAACGGCTCGGAGCCGACTGAATACTGGGTAGCCAGCAACAACTTCTACACGATCACGCAGTACAACCGCAGCTATTTCTATGCGATGTCCGTCGTGGAACTGGGCCGCGCCATCCGCCTGTCGCGGCAATAAGTAGACAAAAAGCGGACGAACAAGCGGACGAACAAGCGGACGAACAAGCCGACGAAAAAGCGGCCGATGCGGGACATCGGACTGTAAAGATGCGCAAGGAAACTTGAGTCGCAGGGCGCCGGAATGTAACATCCGGCGGTCGCGCTAACACAGTTGCTTACTTGGCAGTATTGATGATAAGTTTTATATTACACTTAAAATTGTACGATTGACAAAGCCGCGCCTGCTCGTGGCTTCTATCTAGCACACAAACTACGGTAGAATTCTCTCCAATTGTTGCGATACGACAACGGCGTCATCATTGAGTAATATTTTTTTATTGCTCTTGAGTATTAGATTGCATGATGTTGTACAATTGTGTATATATTATGAAACTTGTTATCCCGGAATCGTGTGTCGATCGTTCCTCGGTGAAGAGAAACTTCAACGCCCAGCATGAGCTCCGAGTGATTCACTTTGCAGGACAAACTTTACAGAAGGAACAGACGCATCATGACAAACCAAGTCGGCATTGATATGAACAACGATTCGGACGGCGATGATCTGCTGCAGTACAACCCGAACCGTCTGCTGGATACGCTGATCGAAAACCTGCGCTTGAAAAACGACGCCGCGCTGTCCCGCGCACTCGAGGTTGCACCGCCGGTCATCAGCAAGATCCGTCACCACCGCCTGCCGGTCGGCGCTTCGCTGCTGATCCGCATGCACGAGGTGAGCGACCTGTCGATCCGTGACCTGCGCTACCTGATGGGCGACCGCCGCAACAAGTTCCGCATCAGCGACAAGCAGTTCAAGCCGAAAGAAGGCGAAACGCCTGCGGCGAACAACAATAACAACAGCAACAGCTGATGTAAAAAAGCCGGGTCACCCCGGCTTTTTTCTTATGCGGGGAACACCCCGGTCGACAGGTAGCGGTCGCCGCGGTCGCAGACGATGAACACGATCGTCGCGTTCTCCACCGTTTGCGAGACGCGCAGCGCGATTTCGCACGCGCCGGCCGCGGAAATGCCGCAGAAGATGCCCTCTTCCGCGGCGAGCCGGCGCGCCATGCGCTCGGCCGCCGCCTGCGACACGGATTCGATCTGGTCGACCCGGGCCTTGTCGAAGATTTTCGGCAGGTAGGCTTCCGGCCATTTGCGGATGCCGGGGATCGACGACCCGTCTTCCGGCTGCGCGCCGATGATGCGCACGCTGTCGTTCTGCTCCTTCAGGTATTGCGACACGCCCATGATCGTGCCGGTGGTGCCCATCGCAGACACGAAGTGCGTGATCTTCCCTTCCGTGTCGCGCCAGATTTCCGGCCCGGTCGATTCATAGTGGGCGCGCGGATTGTCGCCATTGGCGAACTGGTCGAGGATGATGCCCTTGCCGTCGCGCTGCATCTGCTCGGCCAGGTCGCGGGCGTATTCCATGCCGCCCGTCTTCGGCGTCAGCACGATCTGCGCGCCGTACGCGGCCATGCTCTGGCGGCGCTCCTCGGACAGGTTTTCCGGCATCAGCAGCAGCATCTTGTAGCCGCGGATCGCCGCCGCCATCGCCAGCGCGATGCCGGTGTTGCCGCTGGTGGCTTCGATCAGCGTATCGCCGGGCTTGATGTCGCCACGCTCTTCGGCACGGCGCAGCATCGACATCGCCGCCCGGTCTTTCACGGAGCCGGCCGGATTGTCGCCTTCCAGCTTGCCCAGGATGATATTGTTGCGCGCCGCCGCTTCGGCGCCGGGCAGGCGCACCAGCTGGACCAGCGGCGTGTTGCCGATGGTATCGGCAATAGTTTTGTATGCCATGCGTTAGCTTCTTTTCTTCACCAAAACAGCCATTCTAGCCCGGTTGCCGGCTCGCCGCTCGCCGCCGGCCCGCGGTTCGGCCGGGGACGGCGTGCTCGCCAGCGGCAATCAGCGCCGCGCCTTGCCGTCGCTGTCGAACAGGTGCCAGCACTGCGGGGCGGCGCCGACGGTGGCGTGCTGGCCGGGCTGCCAGGTGCTGTTGCTGTCGGCGCGGGCGACCAGGGCTTCGCCGGTGCTGGCCGTCTGCAGGTAGACATAGCTGAAATCGCCCAGCAGCTCCACCGTCTGCACCACGGCGGCGATGCCCTGGCCGCCCTGGTCCAGCGCGACGTGCTCGGAACGCAGGCCCAGCGTGACGGGGGCGCCCGCCGCCAGTCCGGCCGCGGCCGGCAACGCGACACTGCCGCCGGCGGCCAGCGCGATGGTGCCGTTGCCATCGGCGGCGCCGCGCAGGAAATTCATCGCGGGGGAGCCCATGAAACCGGCAACGAACACGTTGTCGGGCCGGTTGTACAAGTCCAGCGGCGCGCCCACCTGCTCCACCTTCCCGCCGCGCAGCACGACGATCCGGTCGGCCAGCGTCATGGCCTCGACCTGGTCGTGCGTCACGTAGACCATCGTGCTTTTCAGCGTGCGGTGCAGGTTCTTCAGCTCGATGCGCATCTGCACGCGCAGCGCCGCGTCCAGGTTCGACAGCGGTTCGTCGAACAGGAATACTTCCGGATGGCGCACGATCGCGCGGCCGATCGCCACGCGCTGGCGCTGCCCGCCGGACAATTCCTTCGGCTTGCGCTCCAGCAGCGCCTCGATGCGCAGGCTGGCGGCGGCGGCCAGCACCTTGTCGCGGATGGTGGCCGCCGGAGTGCCGGCCAGCTTCAGCGCGAACGCCATGTTGTCGTACACGGTCATGTGCGGATACAGCGCGTAGCTCTGGAACACCATCGCGATGCCGCGCTGCGCCGGCGGCACGTTCGTCATGTCGCGCCCGCCGATCGCGATCGTGCCGTCGTCCGGTTCCTCGAGGCCGCAGATGGTGCGCAGCAGCGTCGACTTGCCGCAGCCGGACGGGCCGACGAAGACGATGAATTCACCGTCGGCGATATCCAGGTCGATCCCGTGCAGGATGGTGGTTTCCCCGAACTGCTTGCGCACGCCGCGAATCTTCAGCTCCGCCATGTCATCGGCTCCATATCATCGGCTCCATGTCATTGGTTCCATGTCGTTGGTTCCATGCTTCACGTTCATCAGTGCGTCCCGGCGCTAGGCGCTGCCCAGCACGATGTCGACGGCGTGCGATCCGCCGTCGCGCATCAGCGGAATGCGGGCGGCGCCATCGGCGAGGTTCAGCGGCACGCCGTCCAGCGTCACGCCGATCACCTTCGCCGCGCTGCCGTTCGGATTGCGCACCGCGACGTGGTATGCCTCGCCGTCCGGCAGCCTGTAGTGTACGTGGAACTCCGGCCAGTCGTCCGGGATGCGCGGCGCCACCACCAGCGTATCGCCATCCTCGAACGTGCAGCCCAGCACGGATTCCAGGCCCACGCGGAACAGCCAGCCAGCCGATCCCGTGTACCACGTCCAGCCACCCCGGCCCACATGGGGCGCGGCGCCGTAGATGTCGGCCGCCACCACATAAGGCTCCACCTTGTAGATGTCGGCGGCCGCCTGGTCGAGCGCATGGCTGACGGGCGACAGCATGCGCAGCAGCCGCGCGGCGCGGTCGCGGCGCCCCGCTTCGGCCAGTGCCCGCACCGCCCAGCAGGCCGCGTGGGTGTACTGGCCGCCGTTCTCGCGCACGCCGGCGACATAGCCCTTGATGTAGCCGGGATCGTGCGGCGTGTCGACGAACGGCGGCGCGAGCAGCCGGATCAGCTGGTCTTCCTCGGCGACGAGCCGTGCTTCCATCGCATCGAGCGCCTGCCGCGCGCGCTCGGGCGGGGCTGCTTCGGAGATCACCGCCCAGGCCTGCGCCAGCGCGTCGATCTGGCACTCGTCGCTGTCCCTCGATCCCAGCACGGCGCCATTGTCGTAATAGGCGCGGCGGTACCATTCGCCATCCCAGCCGCCGTCATTGAGCGCCTGCGCCAGGTGCTCGAGGTAGTCGGTGTACATCTTCACGCGCGAACCGTCGCGCCGCTGTTCGCAGAACGGGATGAAGTCGCGCAGGATGCGCATCAGGAAAAAGCCCATCCACACGCTCTCGCCGCGCCCTTCGCGGCCCACGCGGTTCATGCCGTCGTTCCAGTCGCCGGTGCCCATCAGCGGCAGGCCATGCTCGCCCTTCGTCAGCGAACGGTCCAGCGCGCGGCAGCAGTGCTCGTACACGTCGGCAGACGTGCCGGCCGGCATCGGTGCCAGGTACTCCTCGTCCTCGCCTTCCTCCAGCTGGCGCGCGGTGAGGAACGGCGCCACCTCGTCCAGCACGGCCAGGTCGCCGGTGGTCTTCACATAGAACGCCGTGATGTACGGCAGCCAGCACAGGTCGTCGGAGAAGCGCGTGCGCAAGCCCTGCTCCATCGGCGCCGGGTGCCACCAGTGCAGCACGTCGCCTTCCTCGAACTGGTGGGCCGCATGCAGCAGGATCTGGCTGCGCGCCAGGTCCGGCCGCGCATAGACCAGCGCGGAGGAATCCTGCAGCTGGTCGCGGAAACCGAACGCGCCGCCGGACTGGTAGAACGCCGAGCGGCCCCAGATCCGGCACGACAGGTTCTGGTACATGAGCCAGCCGTTCATCACCAGGTCCAGTTCCTTCACGGGCGTCTCGACGCGCACCGCACCCACCGTATCGCGCCAGAAGCCGGTCACCTCTTCCAGGGCGGCCGGCACCGCGCCTTCCGCGTGATAGCGCCGCACCAGCTCCAGCGCCGTCTCGCGCGACAGCGTCTCGCCCAGCAGGAACACGCAGCTGACGGTCTGGCCGGGCGCCAGGTCGTACACGGCCTGGAACGCGGCACAGGGATCGAGCCCGGCGCCGGTGGCGTGGTCGAGCGCCGGCACGGCCAGCCCGGCGGGCCGGTTGGCGGCGCCGTGCCGGCCCAGGAACGCGGCGCGGTCGGCGGTGAAATGCGTGACCTGCGCACCGGGCGCCAGCACCGCCGCGACCGTGACGCCATCGGCGAACACGCCGGCCTGCGCGTTCGTGGCCAGGATGGCCTGTACCGTGGCGTCGGGGCCGGGCTCATGGCCAGTGACGACGTGGCGGCTGCTGTCGGCCGGCGTTCCCCCCAGCACGAGGTGCTGGAACGAATACAGCGCCACGCGGCGTGGCCGGTCGCCCTCGTTGCTGACCGCCAGCCGGACGATCTTCACCGGATCGTGGCGCGGCACGAAGACCGTGGTTTCCTGCCGCAAGCCATGGCTGGCGTGATCGAAGCGGCTGTAGCCGAAACCGTGCGCCGCCTCGTAGGCTTCGGCGGCCGGCACCGGGCCGGGCAGCGGCGACCAGAATTCGCCCGTGTCCTCGTCGCGCACGTACAGCGCCTCGCCGTGCGGATCGGCGACCGGGTCGTTGTGCCATGGCGTGAGCCGGTGCACGCGGCTGTTGCGGCTCCATGTATAGCCGGCGCCGCCGTCGCTGACCAGGCAGCCGAAGGTCTCGTTCGAGATCGCGTTGCTCCATGCCAGCGGCGGGCGGCGCAGGCCGTGCGCGTGGCGGTCCCAGTCCATGCGGATCACGTATTCGTCGCCGGCCGCGTTGAAGCCGCCATAGCCGTTGAAGCATTGCAGCGCCTCGCGCGGGCGCGGCGGTGCGGCATCGGCCGGCAGCGTTGGTACCCGCCGCCGTGGCGGCATGGCGGCGTGGCCATCGGGGCGCGACAGCCCGGGCAGCTTGCCGCGCACCACGAGATGGGCGGTGCGCTCGAACTGTGCCAGGTGGCCAGCGGCGAAATCGGCCGTCCGGCGCACCAGCAAGCCCTGCTCGATGGCGGTGCCGTTGCCGTGCTCGTCCAGCACCAGCATGTTCAGGTTCAAGCCTTTCGCCTGCCACAAACGCCGCGCCGACAGCAGCGCCTGCAGCATCAGGTCGTCCGGCCCGGCGGTATGCACGATGGCCAGCTCGCCCTGCGGCAGGCCGTACTGTCCGGCGTCGGCCGGCGCTTGCGCGCTCGCGCCGCCTGCCGCGCCGGCGTGCGCCGCCGATTGACCATACAGCACGGCGGCGGCCAGCTGGTGGTAATACTCGGCCTGCGTGCCCGGCAACCCGACCTGCCCGAGCAGCACCGTCTCACGCAGTTGCGCATCGCCCAGGATGGCGGGCACGTTCATGTCCGGCAGCGCGGCCGCCAGCGCCAGCGCCTCGGCCCGGGTGGGCGCGGTACCGAGCATGAAGACCAGCCTGGCCTGCTCCCCGGTGCCCAGCGCCAGCGTGCGGCGCAGGGCCATGGCCGGGTCCAGCACGTTGCCGGCGGTGCCCGCCAGGGCCGTGCCGTCGATGCCCTGCGGATGCCAGGGGCCGCGGCCACGGCCCAGGAAGCTGGCGCGGTCCGTGTCGAACTGCGGTTCGCTGCCGCCCAGCGCGGCATTGACCATCCACAGCCCCGGTTCGTTGGCGCCGCGGGGACGGCGGTGCGCCAGCAAGGCGCCCGTGGCGTCGTCGTGTTCAGTCTGCACGAACAGCTTGGAAAACGCCGGATGGGCCGCCTCGTCGGCCTGCCGCGCCAGCACCACCTCCAGGTAGCCGGTCAGCTCGATCAGCCGCGAACGGCCCGACAGGTTGGTGACGACGATGCTGCGCAGTTCCACGTCCTTGTCGGGGTGGACGACCACTTCCATGTGGGCCAGGATGCCATGGGCCGACACTTCCAGCCACATGCTCGCCAGGCCGGCCCCGGCGGCGCGCTGCAGGTCCGGGTCGTGCGCGGCGGCGCACGGCTGCGCGCCGAGCGACCACAGGTCATGCGTTTCGGCGTCGCGCAGGTAGAAGAACCAGCCTTCGGCATCGGTGACGCGGTCGCCGTTCCAGCGCGTCAGCGCGATGTCGCCGGCACGCGTGAAACCGCTGCCGGATTCGGTGATCAGCGTGGTCAGCCGGCCGTTCGACAGCAAACGGGCATTAGGCTGTAAATGCGTAGGCGGCAAATGCGTTCGCTGCATATTCGCCGCATCCAGGTGAGCGCCGGTCAGGGAGCCGGGAGGGGTGATGGCCATCGTGTTCTCGCTTTTCGTCGTTCAGGCAGGCGCCATGGTGGCGGCGATGTTCGCGCACGGTTGCGACCTTACCATGTCGCCACGCATGCCGACGCCCGGCTCGGCGGGGAACCGGACGGGCTTGCTCGCCGGGCTTCTCATTGGGTTGTCGATCAGGTTGCTCATTGGTGTGTCGATCCGGTTACTCGTGGGGAGGTTCATCGGGATGTTCATTCGGTTGTCCATCAGGTCGTTCCGTGGCGTGTTCGTGGTGCCGGTCATGGCCGCTTCGCCGCTGGCGCCAGGTCGATGGCCAGCGTGGCCGGCAGCCGGCGAATCGTGACGGCGCCGTCCGTCAGCGGCACCCGCCGGCCGTCCAGCCGCGCCACGCCGGGCGGGCCGGCCAGCGGCCAGCGCAGCACGATGCCGCCGGGCGGCATGGCCAGGCCGGCTTCCACCTGCAACAGCAGTTGCCCGCCGGTGCGGCGCAGGCTGTAGCTGAGCGGACCGTACGGCGTGCGCAGCCCGCGGATCGCGATGCCGTCGCCATCGAGCCACGCCGGCGGGATGCCCTCGGCCAGCAGCAGCGCATGTTCCGGTTCGCGCTCGTAGGCGAACGCATCGAGCGCGGCGCGCATGAAGTCGGACGAGATCCACCCGTGCGGCATGTCGCCCAGGAAGCGCGGCTTGCGCGGTTCGCGGCCCACCACTTCGGCCCAGCCGTTCCACGCGCGCGGGCGCTGGTCGGCGTAGAAGTAGTCGAGCAGTTCATGGGCCCTGTCGCGCCAGCCCAGCCGGATGAAGGCGCTGACGTTGCGCAGTTCGTACGGCGTGTAGTCTTCCCACGGTTTGCCGCCGGCACGCCGCGCGGTAAAGAACGCCCAGTACTTGCGGTAGGTGTTTTCCAGCAGGGCGCGCGGCAGGTGCCGCTGTTCGCCGCCGGGGGTCAGCCCGATCGTCGTCGAGGTGGGATCGAAGTCGCCCAGCTCGGCCGCGCCGGGCAGGTAGTCGATACCGTGCTCTCGCGTGGCGGCGGCCAGCGAGGCATACAGGTCGCGGCGGAATTCGTCGCGCTGCCGTGCCAGCCGGCGCGCGTCGCCGCGCCGGCCCAGCGCTTCGGCGATCGCGACCGCATCCTTGTAGCCGCGCAGCGCCCAGAAATCGTCCCAGTACGAATGCATCGGTTTTTCCGCATAGCCTTCATGGCTGATCGAGGCCGGCATCAGGCCATACAGCGGCGTGCCACGCTGCGCGGCGCCCCGCTCCGACTGGCGCAGCGTTTCCATGTAGCGCGCGGCGGCGTCGACGCGCGGCCAGATGGCCCGCAGCGCCTCCCTGTCGCGGGTGTAGCGGTACAGTTCCGCGGCCAGGAAGATCAGCTCGCCATGGCTGTCGTTCTCCGGCACCGGGTCGGCGCCGCGCCGGTCGACGCAGCACGGCACCTTGCCATTGTCGAACTGGTACGGCGCATACCAGCGCAGGTAGTCGGCGGCGATTTCCGGCAGGCCCATGCGCAGCAGCGCCTCGGACATCATGGCGCCATCGCGGATCCACGAGCGCAGGTAGGAACGCGTGCCCGGCTGGATCGCCGCGCCGTCGCGCGTCATCAGGATATGCGCCAGCGACGAGCGCAGCGTGTCGGCCATGTGCTGCCCGGCCGGCGGCACCCGCAGTTCGACCTGGTTCAGGCGCGCGCGCCAGCCATCGGCCACCTGCGCCAGCTCGCGGTCCAGCCAGGCGATGTCGCCCGCCGCCGGTTCCGCCGGCCCCGCCAGCGACGCCACCACGCCGACCACGGCACTGCCCCGCGCCGGCAGCCGCACCGTCCAGCGCAGCGTGCCGGAAGCCATGCCGGTGTCGTCGTTCACGGCGCGGGGGCTGGCGCCACCATCGCGCTGGCCTTCGTGCGGCAGCAGGCCGCCGTCGAACGAGGACAGCTGCACCGCATCCGGCGCGCGCAGGGGAATGAAGCGCGCGGTACCGGCCGCCAGCGCGCGGCCATCCCACCCGATGGCGCGCATCGGCCCGAAGCCGCCGGGCGTGTTGAGGAACTGGCGCGGCGCATTGACCTGGAACGGCCGCGCGGCCAGCACCAGTTCCAGCACTTGCGGCACGTCTTTCAGGTTGCGCAACTCGTAGCGCGCCAGCAGCCGCGACGCCTCGGGCGTGCCGGCCGCCGCCGCGGTCGTCGTCAGGGTCCACCCGGTCGTGCGCCAGTGCACCGACGGGATCGGCAGGTAACCGTCCCGCAGCGACTGGGTCACCTCGGCATCGGCCCAGCCGTGCAAGGTGCCCCCGGCCAGCACGAACGGTTCCAGCGACGGGCCGCCCCGTGCCGGTTCGATCGCGCCATCCTCGCCCAGCAGGGCGCTGTGGCGCGCGCCGCCATCGACGCCCACCAGCGTCCAGTAAGGCTGCTGGCCGGAGAAGCCCCGTGGATAGCGCCCCTTCGGCGCGGCCGCCGCCAGCGCATCGATGAAATCGTTCGGCGTGGCGCCGAAGGCCAGGTCCTTCAGCTCCACTTCGGCCAGGCCGTAGCTTTCCGACGGGCCGTCGTGCACCAGCAGGCGGACATGGCGCGCTTCCGATTCCGTCAGCAGCAGCGCATCGCTGCCGCCGTTCCCGTCGCGCACGCTCCTGGCGGCCTGCCACGCCTGCCCATCCACCGACAGCGCGACGTCGTAGCGGCGCGCATGCCGGCCCGGCAGCCAGTGCAGCACCAGGCCGCCGAACTCGCGCACCGCGCCCAGGTCCAGCGTCCATTGCTGCCGCCCGGCGCCGGCCAGCCATGCGGTATCGCGCCTGCCGTCCACCGCCAGCCCGGCCGGCGCCGTGGCGGTGCTGGCTTCCGCGCGCAATGGCGGCCATGCCGCGGGCGGCGGCGGCAAGGGCCGCAGCGCCAGTTCGTCGACGAAGACCGATCCCTTGCCGCCATTGCCGGCGCTGACGACGAACTCGATCCGGTCGGCTCGGCGCAGGGCGCGATCCTTCGCCGGCCCCCAGGCGAAGGCCACCTGCCGCTTCTTGAACCGCACCAGCGTCCAGTCATCCGGGAATACGTGGTCGGGCATCCGGTACCACCACACGTTGTCGCCGGAAGCGTCGGTCAGCTTGAATTCGACATGATTCGATGGCGCGGCCCCCTTCATCATGAAAGAGATCTCGTAGTTGTCCGGCAGGTCCAGCGGCAGCGCGCGGCGCGCGAAGGCGTAGCCGCCCTTGCCCGCGAAGTCGAAGTCGAGCCGCAGCGCCCTGCCCCGGAAACCGGGAACCGACGCCGCCTCGGCCAGCACGCCATCGGATGCCTGCGCCTGCCATGGCGCCAGGGTCTCGAAATCGTCCAGCAGCTGCCGCGCGCCGACCGGCTCGGCCGCCAGCACGGTTGCCGGCACGCTTGCCAGCACGCTTGTCAACATGAATGCCAGCGCGGTTGCCATCGCCCTTGCCCCGATCCACGTCTTCATCCCTTCACGCTCCCCACCAGCAAGCCCTGGATGTAGTAGCGCTGCAAGCCCAGGAACAGCAGCAGCACCGGCGCGATGGTCAGCACGGAACCGGCCATCATCAGTTCATTGTCCTGCACGTGCTCGCGCGACAGCGCGGCCAGCGCCACCGGCAGCGTGTACAGGTCCTTGTCGGTCAACACGATCAGCGGCCACATGAAGTCGTTCCACGTGCCGAGGAAGGTGAAGATCGCCAGCGTGACGAGGATCGGCGTCAGCAGCGGCAGCACGATCGCGCGGAAGATGCGCCACTCCCCCGCCCCGTCCATGCGCGCCGCCTCCAGCAGCGCATCCGGGATCGACAGCGCGTACTGCCGCACCAGGAAGATGCCGAACACGGAAGCCAGCGCCGGCACCAGCACGGCGCCATACGTGTTGACGAGGCCCAGCTGCTTCAGCAGCAGGAACAGCGGCAGCATCGCCACCTGGGCGGGAATCACCAGGGCGCCGAGCAAAGTGCGGAAGATGCGTTCGCGCCCCGCGAAGCGCAGCTTGGCGAACGCATAGCCGGCGGTGACGTTGAACATCAGCGACAGCAGCGTCGCGCCGGTCGACAGCAGCAGGCTGTTGAACAGGTAGCGCCCGATGCCGGCGTGGGCGAACAATTCCCGGTAGTTGGCCAGCGTGGCCTCGGCCGGCAGCAGCGGCGGCGGGAAGGCGCTGGCTTCGCCGGGCCGCATCAGCGACACCGACACCATCCACACCAGCGGGAACACGGCCAGCACGCCGGCCAGCACCATCGCGCCATTGAGCAGGAGCTTCCTCATGCGTCGAGCCCCCTGGCCACGCGCAGCTGCAGCAGCGTGATCGTGAACATGATCGCGAACAGCACGAAGGCCACCGCCGACGCGACACCCAGGTTCCACCACTTGAAGCCCTGCTCGTACATGAAATACAGCACGCTGACGGTGCTTTGCACGGGGCCGCCCTGGGTCATCACGTAGGGCTCGGCGAACAGCTGGAAGTAGCCCGACATCGACAGGATGCTGACCATCAGCAGCGTGGGGCCCAGCATCGGCCAGGTCACCCAGCGGAACTTCGCCCACGCGCCGGCGCCATCCAGGCCGGCCGCCTCGTACAGGTCGTGCGGAATGCTTTGCAGGCCGGCCAGCAGGATGATCATGTTGTAGCCGAAGTTCTTCCAGACCGCGAACAGGATAATGGCCGGCATCGCCCAGTCCGGGTCGCCCAGCCAGTCCACTGGCTCGAGGCCGAACCACGACAGCGCGTAGTTCAGCATGCCGTAGCGGGTATGCAGCACGTAGCGCCAGATGACGGCCACGGCCACCAGCGAGGTCACCACCGGCGCGAAATACACGGTGCGGAACAGGCCTTTCAGCACGGTGACGCGCGAGTTCAGCAACAGTGCCGCGCCCAGCGAGGCGGCGATCGACAGCGGCACGCCGACGATGACAAAGTAGAAGGTATTGCCCAGCGCGCGCCAGAACAGCGGCGTTTGCAGCAGTTCGAGGTAGTTGCGCAAGCCCACGAAGCGCAGGTTGCCGATGTCGGCCAGCGCGTAGATGTCGAAATCGGTCAGGCTCATCGCCAGCGCGGCGGCCACCGGCAGGAAGAAGAACACGCCGATCGCCAGCAGCGCCGGCGCCACGAAGCACCATGCCGCCCGTTGGACCTTCATCGCCGTGCCTCCCGGTCCAGCATCCAGCGCCGTTTCTCCAGGATGCGGTCGGTCCTGGCATCGAGCGCCACGGCGGCGGCGTCGACGCCGATATCGCCATGCGCCACCCGCTCGCCCATCACGCGCAGCTCGGCCAGGATGCTTTCCCATTCCGGCACGCGCGGTTCGGGCCGCACGTTCTCCAGCTGCAGGCGAAATGCCTGCGCCGGGGGATCGGCGGCAAGGCGCGCATCGCTCCAGTTGGCGCGGCGCGGCGGCAGGTTGCCGGTCAGCGCATTGAACTCCGCCGCGGTGTCCACCTGCGACAGGTATTCGACCAGCTGCCAGGCCGCCTGCTTGTGCCGCGAACTGCTGGCCACGGCCAGGCTGGACCCGCCAGCGAGCGACGCAGCGGGGCCGTGCGGACCGGGCATCAGCGCCGTGGCCCAGGTATGCTGCCGGTCCGGCGCCACGCGGCGGCGGAACTCGCCGATGTTCCACGGTCCGGAAATGTAGAAAGATACATATTCGGTGCTGAACTCGTGGTAGATGTTCGACACCCGCTCCTTCGGTGCCAGCCCCTCGCGGTACATGTCCGCATACAGTTGCAGCGCGCGCCGGAACGACGCGCTGCGGAAGTTGCCGTAGCGGCCGCCGTCGCGCAGCAGTTCTTCCGGCTGCTGCAGGGCCAGCACCAGCAGCGGCGCGAATTCCTCGTGCGGCAGCAGGATCACGTACTTGTCCGGCCCGACGACCTTCTTCACGGCGCGCATCGCCGCCATCCAGCCCTCCCACGTGGCCGGCATGCGGGCATGGCCGGCGCGCGCCAGCAGCTCGCGGTTGTAGAACATCACCCGCGTGTCGACGTACCACGGCACGCCGTACAGCCGGCCATCGATCACGTTGGTCTGCCAGATGCCCGCGAAAAAATCCTTCGGGTCCAGCGTGGGCGATGCCGCCACCCGCGCGTCGAGCGGCTCGATGGCCTTCAGCGCCGCCAGTTCGGCCACCCACGTATTACCGAGCTGGAACAGGTCCGGCATTGCCTCGCCGGCGAACGCCGTCAGCAGCTTTTCATGCGCGGCGGTCCACGGCAGTTGCTGCACGTCGACCTTCACGCCGGGATGCAAGCGTTCGAACTCCGGGATCAGCGCGGTGACGACTTCGCCCTCGCGCCCCATGGCCCAGAATTTCAGCACGGTGGCGCCATCGTCGACCGTGCGCGTGCAGGCCGGCAGGCCAGCGGCAATGCCGGCGGCAAGCAGGCCGCGCATCGCGGTTCGGCGCCCTTCCTTCACTTGTCCAGCCACCCGCCGGTGAAGCCGGCACGGACCAGGCCCGTGCGGATGGCGGGATTGGTGCGCATCACGCGCCAGACGAAATCGTTGCGGTGGTTTTCCGTCATGGCCAGGATCGGCCCCTGGTCGATGCCGAGGTAATCGCCGGCCACCCAGCCCTTGCCCGGCACCACCTTTCCGTGCTGGAGCCTTGCCTTGAACTCGAAGCTGGGATTGAACGCATCGAGGAAGCCGTAACGCCCGTAGATGAAGTCGCCGTAGCGCTCCTTCATGGCCACCACCGCGGGAATAGTGATCTCCGGCGCGAACGGCAGCGCGCCCGCCACGGCGGTCGGCGCCAGCGTGCAGTCGTCGTAATGCTGCAGGCCGCCCATGCCGCGCGCCGCATAGCTGCGGAACGGGATCCGCTGCCCCTGCCACGCGAAGGTCTGGTCGACCGGGCCGTCGCTGGCCGTCAGGCCCCACACGTCGGCGCCATAGCCCTTGCACTTCAGCGGATTGGCGATCGCGTAGTCGCGCTGCGCGTAGGTGGCGCGGCGGCTGTTCTCGAAGTAGTCGAAGCCCTTGTATTGTTCGTTCACCTTGCGCAGGTAGTCGTCCCGGATGCCGCGGAAGTCGATCCACACGTGGCTGTACTGGTGCACGAACAGCGACGGGAATGTCAGGTGCGGCCGGGGTTCGGCGCCATACGGGGGCGCGGCCCAGCTGCGCTCATATGTGCTGGTCCACGCCTTCCATGCGTCCGGCCCCAGCGCATGGGCGGGATTGGGCGAACCCAGCGCCAGCACGTACAGCAGCATCGCCTCGTTGTAGCCTTTCCAGTCGTACTGGATGAAGCCGTTCTCCGGCCGCCAGCCCAGCGACACGGCCGGCTTGTTGGCCGCGGCCCACTGCCAGTCGACCCGCGCGTAGATCTCGGCGGCCAGGCGGCGGATCGCCACTTCGTCCGGCTCTTCGCGGTCGAAGTAGGATTGCGCGAACAGCGCGCCCGCCAGGAACAGCGCCGTGTCGATCGTCGACAGTTCCACGTTGCCGTGGCGCTGGCCCGTCTTCATGTCCAGGAAGTGGTAGAAGAAGCCCTTGTGGCCGGTCATGCCCGACTTCGCGTCGCCCTGCGGCGCGTCGCGGAAGAAGCGCAGCGTGGCCAGCGTGCGCTCGCGCGCCTGGGCCCGCGTGATGTAGCCCCGCTCGACACCGATCGGATACGCCGTCAGGCCGAAGCCGACCGCCGCCACGCTGGAAAACGACGGCGTGGGATGGCGGTCCGGCACCAGGCCGTTGGCCGGATTGGCCGTCTCCCAGAAATAGCGGAAGGTGCGTTCCTGCAGGTCGTCGAACAGCGGCGGCAAGGCATTGACGGCGCTGGCCGGCGCGGCCAGCACGCTGGCCAGCGCCAGCGCGGCGAATGAGCGGCGCATGGTCCCTCCTCAAAACGCGTAGCGCGCCGACAGCTTCAGCGTGCGCATCGGCCCGCCCATCGCATTGGCCAGGCCCACGTTCGGGTTGTCGCCGCCATAGCGGTTGGCCGAGCCGGGCTGGCCCACCCAGCCGTCGTAGCCGCCATAGTTGATGCTGTTGAACAGGTTGATCACGTCGGCCCGCAGGGTCAGCGCGCCGAAGCGGAAGGCGATGTCCTTGGCGAGGCCGACATCGACCTGCTTGAAGTTGTCGCTCTCGCCCTGGATCGACACGCATTGCGTGGCACCCAGGTGGCAATCGGTCATGCGGAACGGCAGGCCGGAACCGAAGGTCGCCTTCCCCGACAGCAGCAGGCCCCACGGCAGCAGGTCGCCGGACGTGCCGGCCACGACGAGGCGGTGCTTTTCCACGTCCGCGGAAGGATTCCACTGGCCCGGGTAGCGGCCGTAGGTCCAGTTGAAGATGTCGTTCTTCCACTCCTTGTTGGTGGTCTGCGCATCGCTGTACGTGTAGGTGGCGGACAGGCTCCAGCGCGAGGCGCGCGAATACGGCTTGTCCAGCTTGAAGTACACGGTCTCGGTGCGCGCCTGGCTGATGAAGTCGCCCAGGACCAGCGTGCCGTACGGATCGACCGATCCCCACAGCGGATCGATCGGGCTCTGGTTGCGCCAGCCGCCTTGCGGATCGCGGTTGCCGCCGAACCAGTTGAACTGGTTGCGGCTGCGTGAATTCGTGTAGCCCGCCTCGCCGTTCCAGATGCCGAGGGCCTGGCGCAGGCCGAAGCTGAACTGGTCGGTGTATGGCGCCTTGTGGTCGTTGCGGATCATCCAGATCTCGCCGTTGCGCTGGGCGTTCTTCTGCAGTTCGTCCAGCGCGTAGTTGGCCACCGCGCGGTCGTAGGCGCGGCCCCAGCCGCCGAAGAGCACGGAACTGCGGTCGCCCTTGATGTCGAACGAAAAGCCCAGGCGCGGCTGCCAGGCATCCTTGAACGCCTTGCGGCTGCTGCCGTTGCTGATGTAGTCGGCGATGTTCACGCCGCCCTTGGCGAGCGACTGCGCGTAGGTCTGCCCGGCCGGCGCACCGGTGCGGGGATCCTGCTGGCCGAAGATCGCCACCCGGTCCGCCGGCGTGGCATAGCCATCGTTCAGCATGTTGTTTTCGTAGTCGTAGCGCAGGCCCAGGTTCAGTTCCAGCTTCGGCGTGGCCTGCCAGTCGTCCTGCAGGTAGATGCCGTATTGCGTGTTCTTGAAGTTCACGCCGATCGGCGCGATGGCCAGGTCGGTCTTCGTCACGGTCGGCACCCCGGTCCGGTTGTCGATCAGCTGCTCGAACATGTCGATGGCGCGCGCCGTGCCGGACAGGTCGTACTCCATCCGCTTGACCTTGAAGCCGCCCTTGAGCGTGTGGCGGTCGAGGCCCGTGAAGGTGAAGTCATCCTGCAGCAGCAGGCCTTTCTGCTCGCGGAACTGGGCGTTCGGCGAGCCGCCGGCGATCGCCACGCTGACCACGTTGTCACGCGTGTTGGTCGGCGAGACCAGGTACTTGATGTACGGCTCGGTGGCCGTCGAATGGGGATTCCACGTGTACTTCTCGTAGCCGATGCGCGCTTCGTTGACGAAGTTGTCGGTGGTCCAGGTGTGCTTCACGTCGAAGCGGTCTTCGTCGTTGTCGCGCGCCACCTCGTTGCCGGGCAGGCTGAGCAGCTTGTCTTCCGGTACCAGGTCGGTTTCGCGGCGCACCCGCAGGGTCGCTTCCAGCTCGTGTTCATCCGAGATGCGCGCATTCACTTTGCCGAGGAACAGGTCTTCGTCGAATTTCGACGTGGTGGCGCCCTGCTGCGCCACCAGCGACGGCACCACGCCGGCATCGGGCAGCAGGTTGCGGTTCTGCAGCAGGATCTGGCGCGGATCGTCGATCTTCTTGCCTTCATAGGCCAGGAAGAAGTGCGCGACATCCTTCCTGATCGGGCCGCCCAGCGTCATGCCGAACTGGTCCTGCTTGGAATCGGGCCGGCCGATGCCCTGCGCCTCGGCCTTCTTCTGGAACGGGTCCATCGCCGTGACGTTGGTGCCGGTATGGTCCCAGAACACGTCGCCATGCAGCTCGTTGGTGCCGGACTTGGTGACGGCCGTGATGGCGGCGCTGGACACCTGGTCGAACTCGGCCTTGTAGTTCTGCGAGATCACCTTGTATTCGGCAATGGCCGATTGCGGGAACGGGTTGCCGCGGCTCGAATCGAGGCCCGACACGCCGCCGCGCAGGATGTTGTTCTTCTGGCTGACGCCATCGATGAACACGTTGACGTTGTCCTGGTTCTGCGCGCCGCTGCGCAGCGTCACGTTGCCGGACTGGTCGACGTCGAAGCGCACGCCCGGCGCCAGGTCGGCGAACGACAGGAAGTTGCGGGTCACCTGCGGCAGCCGCTCGATCTGCTCGCGCGAGACCGAGGTGCCGACTTCGGAAGTGGCTACGTCGCGCCGCGCGGCCGAGCCGGTGATGACGATGCGCTGCGGCTGGTCGCCGCTGGCCGCGGCCGTGTTCAAGTCCAGCGTGCTGGTCTGGCCGACCGCCAGCGTGACCGTTTCGGTGACCTGGCCGCCGACCTGGATCCGGTACGAACCGGGCGCCAGGCCGGTCAGCACGTAGCCGCCGTCGCCCCGCGTGGTGGTGCGGTAGGTATAGCCGTTGGCCTCGTTGGTGGCCGTCACGGGCGTGCCCGCGGGGCTGGCCGCGCCGGCCGCCGTGACCTGGCCGCGCAAGGTGGCGGTGGACAGCTGCGCCGACGCGGGCACGGCCGCCAGCAGGGCCGAGGCCAGCGCGCCGGCCATCACGGACAGGCGCAGCGGGTGGCAGGAAGTGCTCTTCATGGTCAGTCTCCTTTTATGGGAATCCTGTGCGATGCAGCGCGGCCGGTATGGCCGCTGGAGGCCCGCACCACGAGTTGCGCCTCCAGGGTTTGCGCGCCGCCGCCGGCCTCGCCGGCAACCAGGCCGGCCAGCCGGTCCAGCGCCTGCTCGCCCATGCCGGCGATCGGCACGCGCACGGTCGTCAATGCGGGTGTCACGTAGCGGGCCACGGGAATGTCGTCGAAGCCGGCCAGCGCGATCTCGCCCGGCCCGTCAACGCCGGCGGCCTGCAGCGCCAGCTGGGCGCCGATCGCCATCATGTCGTTGGCGGCGAACAGCGCGTGCGGGCAGCGCTTGTCTGCTTCTTTCCTCGCGTCTGTCCTTGCTCCTGTCCTTGCTCCCATCCTGCGGGCCAGCGCGGCGCCGACGCGGGCACCGGCTTCTTCGCTGAAATCGCCTTCGTGGAGTTCCTCGCGCGCGCCCGGCAGCAGCGCGGCCAGCGCGGCGCGGTAGCCGCGCAGCCGTTCCTGCGCCTCGAAGTTGCCGGCCGGGCCCGTGATGAAGCCGATGCTGCGGTGGCCGCTGGCGGCCAGGTGCTCGACCATCGCATAGGCCGCGCTGTAGTTGTCGATCGAGACGGAGGCATAGGCGGCGCCGCCGGCGCCGCTGTTGAGCAGCACGATCGGCAGGTGCTCGGGCAGGTTGTCGGACAGGAAGGCGGCATCGGCGTGCGGCGACATCACCAGCAGGCCATCGACGCGGCCGCGCATCGTGCGCAGCGCCGTCGCCGCTTCGTCCGCGCCGCCATGCAGGCTGGCCACCAGCAGGTGCAGGCCGCGGCGGCGCGCCGCGCCATCGATGCCGCGGATCATTTCGGAAAAATACTCGCCGTACAGGTCCGGCAGCAGCACGCCGACGGTGTTGGTGAGACTGGTGGACAGGCTGCGCGCGCCCACGTGCGGCACGTAGCGCAACTGCTTCATGATGGCCAGGATGTGCGCGCGGGTTTCCTCGGTCACCGTGGCATGCCCGTTGAGGACGCGCGACACGGATGCCACCGACACGTTTGCCGCCTGCGCCACGTCCTTGATCGTCACCGCCATTGCCGTCGGGTCTCCTCTCTTGCCTGATGTAAGCGGTTACATCGCCAGGAAAAAAAGCGGCCGTGCAAGGTTGCAAGGCCGGGTTCGCTTGCAAGAATGTAACCGTTTACATTTCGACATGCAAAGAGTTTATTCGGTGCGCGGCCACCGTGTGGGCGGGGCGCGACATCTGCCGAACGGGATACCGGGGGCGCTGGCGGCACTTTGGCGGCGGGTGATCGGCTACACTGGCGGCCAGCCACCGCAGTCCGGCACAGTCCCCCAGTCGACCCTCACCATCATCAACATCACGCAGGAAACCGCCATGGCGAACATGCAGCTGACCCCGACCCAGTTCGTGCCCGAAGCGAGCCGCCACGACGCGGTACCGCCCGTGTCGCAAAACCTCGAGTCGCGGCGCTACCAGATGTTCCCCGTGCTGTCGGAGGCGGAAATCAAGAAGCTGCAGCGCTTCGGCACCGTGCGCACCTACGGGAACGGCGTGCGCATCCTGGAAGCGGGGCACACCACCTTCGGGCTGATCGTCACGCTGGCCGGCCACATTGCCATCAGCCGCTACGATGGCCTGGGCAATTCATGGCCCATCACGGAACACGGCCGCGGCGAATTCACCGGCGAGGTGTCGCAGCTGGCCGGGCGCCCCACCCTCGTCAACGCATTCGCCGTGGGCGACGTGGAAGCGCTGGTGATCCCGCCGGAAAGCCTGCGCGCGCTGGTGATCGCCGAGGCCGAGCTGGGCGAGCGCATCGTGCGGGCGCTGATCCTGCGCCGCGTGGGCTTGCTGGAAGCGAATTCGGGCGGCCCCGTGCTGGTGGCGCCCGCCGGCCATGGACGGCTGCACCAGCTGCGCAGCTTCCTGTCCAGTAATGCGTATCCGCACACGGTGCTCGACCCGAAGGAAGACGAACAGGCGCGCAGCCTGTGCGAGTACTACCAGCCGGGGCCGGACGACTGGCCGCTGGTGGTGTGCCCGGACGGCAGCGTGAAGAAGAACCCGAGCAATGCGGACATGGGCCGCTGCCTGGGCCTGCTGCCGGAACTGGACGAGGACAAGGTGTGGGACGTGATCGTGGTCGGTGCCGGTCCGGCCGGCCTGGCCACGTCCGTGTATGCCGGCTCCGAAGGCCTGTCGGTGCTGGCGCTGGAGCAGCGCGCGTACGGCGGCCAGGCGGCGGCCAGTGCCCGTATCGAGAATTACCTGGGCTTCCCCACCGGGATTTCGGGCGGTGCGCTGGCCGGCCGCGCCTTCGTGCAGGCGCAGAAATTCGGCGTGGAGTTGGCCATCCCGGCGCCCGCCACGCGCCTGGTGTGCGACACCTACCCGCTCGAGGTGCAGCTTGCCGAGGGCAAGCGGATCAAGGGCCGCACCGTGGTACTGTCGTGCGGCGCGCGCTACCGCCGCCCGGCGCTGGACAATATCGCCCAGTTCGAAGGCCGCGGCATCTACTACTGGGCGTCGCGCATCGAGGCCAACCTGTGCCAGAGCGAGGAAGTGATCCTGGTCGGCGGCGGCAATTCGGCGGGCCAGGCGGCCGTGTTCCTGTCCGGCCACGCCAAGCGGGTGCACATGGTGATCCGCGGCGACGGCCTGAAGGCCACGATGTCGACTTACCTGATCGAGCGGATCCACGCCACGGGCAATATCGAACTGCATGCGCATACGGAAATCGTTGGCCTGGAAGGCGACGACGACGGCCTGAAAGGCGTCCGGCTGCGCAACAACCGCACCGGCGAAGAGCACGATTCGACCGTGTGCCGTGTGTTCCTGTTCATCGGCGCCGACCCGAACACGGACTGGCTGGGCGATTGCGGCGTGGACGTCGATCCGCAAGGCTTCATCCGCACCGGCCACGACGTGACGAAGGCCCAGTGCCGCGCCAACTTCGAACAGGGCATCTACCCGAAGGACCAGCCGCAGCGGGCGCCGCTGGAAACCAGCGTGCCCGGCGTGTTCGCCATCGGCGACGTGCGCGCCGGCTCCACCAAGCGCGTGGCGGCCGGCGTGGGCGAAGGCGCGCAGGTGGTGTCGCAGATCCACGCGTTCCTGGCCAACCTGCCGCTGGCTGTCTAGTTTTTCACTGGTTCTACGCTAGTGCTTCACCAGGGTTCCACGGCGCGGGCGGCGATCTCCACGTAGCGGGCATCGCCGTATTCGGCGAATTCGACGCGCGCCGTGTGGCACAGCTTGATCACATGGTCGTCCGTCGACTGGATCGCGCACGCTTCGATTTCGTCCCAGCCGGCCCGCGTGGGGTGCGCGCGGCGGCCTTCGCGCTGCGCCGCCAGCCATGCCACCAGCACGGCCTGCCACAACTGGCGCAGCGCGCCTTCCCGGTCTTCCACATGCCGCACGACGGTCCGGAATGCGTGGCATGCGGTGACGGTATGCAGCAGCATGAAATCCGGACTGGCATGGAAGGCGGCCAGCGCGAACGCGGCCACGTCGCGCAGCGCCAGCGCCGCCGGCTGCGCATCGGCCAGCGCCGGATTCCGCTCCACGGCGGCCATGCGCGAGCCGATGGTCGGCCCTGCCCCGCCGCCGTCGCCGGTCGCCTTGACGATGCGCGCCGCGATCGCTTCGAGCGGTTCATCGCGGCGGCCGGCCGGTACCGGCACGGGTTTCCAGGCCAGCACCCAGAACGCCAGCGCGGCGCTCAGTTCGCCGCGGTCCCCTGCGTCCAGCGCATAGGCCAGCCGGATCATCGCGTGGAAGCCGGCCGCGGCAAGCCCCGGCACCAGCACCGGCAGCCAGTGGCGCAATACGGCGTCTTCGCCATCGGCCGCGACAGCGGCGGTAAAGAACCGCACCAGCCCCGCGTAGTTCGCGTGCCGCCCCAGCAAGGCAAGCGGATCGCCGACCGGTTCAGCCTCGCCGGCAGGCTGCAGCCGGGGGCGGTGGCCGGTGGCGAAGCGCTCCAGCACGGCGGGCGGCGCGCCCATCCGGTCCAGCGCGATCAGCGCCATCGGCAAGTGGTTGGAAAAGCCCGGACCGTACAGCGGACCGTGGCATTGGGCGTCGGCCAGCAAGGCCGAGCATGCGGAGGAAATGGCAGCGGCAGTCATGGCGGTCTCCTTGGAAAGGGATGACCCGACTATACTCCCGCCGCGCGTATAAATAAACTGATTTATTTACTTATCTCTTAGTGTCCCGTGCGCGGCGCCGCCATGCGGCCAGGGCCAGCAGGCCGGCGCCCAGCATTACGTGAGTGGCCGGCTCCGGCACGGCGCTGACGGCGGCCGCATCGATGGCGTTGTAGACGATGCGGTTCGACCATTCGGCATCGAGCGGGCTGGCATCCCCGGTGACGAGGTTCACGTTGAAGCCGATCACGGTGCCGGCGCCATACTGGCGGTAGCCCAGCAAGGCGGCACCGTCTTCCCATTCCAGCACCTGGGTTGCCCCTTCTGCAAACGCGGTGCCGATCTCGCGGCCGACCGTCGCGCTGCCGGCAGCCGGCAAGGTGACTCCTTTCAGCAGCCAGTCGTAGTCCGCCAGCACCTCGATGCCGGGCTGGCTTTCGGCATGGGCCATGTGGTGGTAACCGCCGGCGACGGACAGGCCCGGCGTGATGCCCGCGTAGCGCATGGACAGCGGCTGCAGGATCAGCGTGCCGCCCTGGTACACGAAGGCATCAAGTTCGGCCGCGTTGGCGCGCGTGGTGCCATCCAGGATGAACACGTCGAACGCGGACAGCGTGGCGGCGTCGTAGTCCTGCAGCACGCTGACCTGGTCGCCACGCGCCGTGAGGTTGTCGGCCAGCGTGGGCGTGTAGTACCAGCTCCAGCCCATGGCCACGTTGGCGGCCTGCGTGGGCAGCGCGAGCGTGGCGGACAGCAGCAGCGCCGCAGTGAGAGTGCCGAATGATTTGCGCATGGGATCGTGACCGGGTTGCTGGCTAAGGAATAAGTTAATAACTGATAGCAATAATTATATACATAAGGAAAATAAATTTCTGCAAGTATCGTGCAGTCAGGCAGGCCAGGCCGCCGGATGTCGCGGATTGTCGACATGCACCGTGGTGGTCGGCCCCTGCCGACTTCGGTTAGGAGAAATCACATGGCCTAAGCAAGCTTCCCCTTCCAACTGCAGCTCAGCGAGCCAGGCTTGCGGCTTTTCGTGGGATCGGGAGCAATTGCGGCGCTCCTGGTGTTTTCGTTGATCTCGGCATGCCTCGCGAGCAGTGACCAGGCTTACGCTGGCAAGCACCCATCACGACAACCATTTTCACGTAACCATCTGGATCCGACATGAAGAAACCATTGGGACTTGTCCTTCTTGGGGCAGCCATTTTTACGTTAGCGAAGGCTGCTCCCCTGGAATCATGGCGGCCACTTCAGGCCCGCTACACGATCTTCTCCGGGCTGATCCTGTCCGATCGGGAAGCGCCCACCCCGACAGAAAGGAAGCTCTCCATCCTCATCGAAGGGAAGCCGGCAAAAGAAATATTCGATTCCATCGGGCCCGACTTGCGCTACACCTGCTCGCAAGACGAAGGAGACAGGCAACGAGCAAAGCAGGGAGTGCAGTGTACCTACACTGCCGAAGGAAGGAACAAGGGATACGATTGCTGGATCGGGATCGACCTTCGCACCGGAAAGAGCATCGGAACAGTCAGCTGTTAAGGACCAGTGCCCGCCACCCCAAGTGCAAAATCGGGGGTCAGACCCGTCGGGTCTGACCCCAGCAGTTCGTCCTTGGGGTAATTGCAGGCGCTATTGGCGAGGCTAGGACGCCTAACGTAAGCGGCTGGCTCGGGCCCGGGTCATTGATGCATGACAGCGTTTCTTCGCCAGCTCATTTCTTCGCGTCGGCCACCTTGACCGGCGCGCCGTCGCGCGATTTGCCGTTGATCTGCAGGCCCGCTTCGGAGAGCTTCATCGCGTTCTTGTCGCCGACGCCCTTGACCCGCTGCTGGAAGTCGGCCCAGTCCTTGAATTCGCCCTTCGCCCGCTCGTCCAGGATGGCTTTCGACTTGGCCGGGCCGATGCCCTTGACGGAATCGAGGGCGGCCTGGTCGGCCTTGTTGACGTCGACCTGGGCAAACGCGATGCCCATCGTGGCGGCGATGGCGGCGATGGCGAGCAATAGTTTCTTCAGCATGGTGTTCTCCAATGGGTGGATGGACGCGGCTGCGTCCCGACACAGATTAGCGAACTGGAGTGCGAAGCACACGGCCATGCGGCGCGCCGTTGCTGCCGGTCAGCGGGCCCGGCGATGCGCGGAACTTCGCCGCGATGGCTTGCTGCATGCCCCTGCTGCATTCCCCAGCTGCATGCCCGGGTTACATGCCCCTGTTACATGCCCCTGAAGCGCGCCTGGAACCGCTGGCTGACGGGCAGCCGCGCCGGGTGGTCGCGCAAGGTCAGCCACATGGCGCCATCGGCATCGCGCATCGCGGCGGCGATGCGGCGCACCGCCACCACGTAGCCGCGGTGCACCTGCCAGAAGCCGGCCTCGCCCAGCATGTCGGCCAGTTCCTTCAGCGGCGTGCGGATGTGCGCTTCGAGACGGTCCGTGACCACGCGCGTGTACTTCGCCTCGGCGGAAAAATACACGATGTCGTGCAGGTCGATGAAGTGGATGGTCTGGCCGACCGATGCCTGGATCCACGAGGGCGCGGCCGCCGGCTGCAGCCGCTGCGCCAGCTGGGCGAGGTCCGGTGGCGGGTGCGCGATCCGCTCGCGCACCCGCGCCACCGTGCGCGCCAGCCGCACTGGCTCCACCGGTTTCAGCACGTAGTCGAGCGCGCCCTGGTCGAATGCCTCGACGGCGTGTTCGTCGTAGGCCGTGACGAACACCACGTGGGTACGGCCGCCGAAGGTGCGCGCCACTTCCAGGCCGGACAGGCCGGGCATGCGGATATCGAGGAAGGCCAGGTCCGGCGCCAGCTCGCGCGCCAGCCGCAGCGCTTCATAGCCATCGGCCGCTTCGCCCACAAGTTCCGCCTCGGGCCACAGTTGCTCCAGCTGTTCGCGCAGCGCGCCGCGCAGCAGCGGTTCATCGTCCGCGATCAGGACACGGGGGCGTATCGTCATGCCAGGACCCCGGCAGGCAGCGGCAGCGCGAGTTCGGCCTCGGTCCAGCCGCCGCTGCCGGTGCGCAGTTCGAAACCGGCGCGGCCGCCATGCAGCGCGGCCAGGCGTTCGCGCAGGTTGCGCAAGCCGACTCCGCTGCCCAGCACCGTGCCGCCCAGGCCCGCGCCATCGTCGGCCACCACGATGCGCAGCATGCCCTGCCCCGCCGATGCCGAGACCCGCACGCGCACCTTGCCCGGCTTCGGTTCCACGCCGTGGCGGATGGCGTTTTCCACCAAGGTCATCAGCATCAGCGGCGGCAGGCTGGCCGCGCGCAGGGCCGCCGGGCAATCGACTTGCGCATCGAGCCGGTCGCCGAAGCGGATCGCCATCAGCGCCAGGTAGTGTTCGGCCAGTTCGCATTCGCGGCCCAGGGTCGAGGCTTCGCTGCGCAAGTCCGGCAGCGCCGCGCGCAGGTAGGCGATCAGGTGATCGAGCATGCGTACCGCCTGGTCCGGCGCATGCCTTGCCAGGTAGCGGGTATTGGCGAGCGTGTTGAACAGGAAGTGCGGCTCGACCTGGGCCTGCAGCGATTTCAGTTCGGCGGCCAGCGCGGCCTGGCGCAGGTGGGCCAGCTGCAATGCCTGCGACTGGCGCTGCGCATTCATCAGCGGCACGCCGAACATCGCCGCACCAAAGGCCAGTGCGCAGCCGAACAGCTGCGTATCGTCCAGTATCGAGGGCGCGGACACGTCGCAGGCATGGTAGGCGCGCACGGCAACCCATGCGCCGGCCAGCAGCGCCGGCGGCAGGAACAGCCAGGGCCACAGCCAGCCGGCGCCGCGCGGCAGCACGCGCCGCAACAGCGCCATGCCGGCCGTCATGACCACCGCTGCGGCCAGCAATGCAACGAACAGCGCGAACCAGGCTTCGGCGCGCAGTGCCCAGCCGGCCGCCGCCAGCGCGGCTGCCAGCACCGCACCGGCGGCAGCCTGGCGCGGCGTGCCGGCGAGCTGGCGCAGCGCTTCCTGCGCGCCGGGCCAGTCGCTGTTCGGAACCTGGGCCGGCATCTACAGCGAGGGTTTGGTGGCCAGTTTCTGGGCCGGGCCCATGCTGTCGACCGGCACGTCCTTGCCGACGACTTCGATCTTCAGGTCGTCGATCCACACGGTGCCCTTGCCGGCGCCGATCACGCCGAAGGCCAGCACGCTGGCATCTTCCGGCACATCCAGCGTGACGCTGCGCGGTTGCCAGCCGGTGGTGCCGCTGATCGGCTTGTCCTGGCTGTTGTAGAACGACGCGCCGTGCTTGCCCGGGCTGTCGACGCGCATCCACAGCCCGCTCCACCTGGAAATGTCGCGCGTGCGCACCTGCGCCGAGAAGCGCACCCGCTTGCCGCGGTAGTCGACCGGGGAGATCTGCTGCATCAGCGTGCTCCAGCCATTGCCGTCGCCGCTCACCTGGCGCAGGAACTTGGCATTGCCGCCGCGCCCGTAGCCTTCGGCATCGACGCCGATCTCGTACTGGCCGGGTGTTTCGCCCGCCTTGATCCACGGCTCGCCCAGGCTCTTGGCGGGCGAGGCGATGGCGATGACGGAAGCGGCGGCGATGGCCGCCATGACGACGAGATGCGGTTTCATACGGTGGTCTCCAAGAGGCATGACGAAGCTGTCATGCCATCACTGTGCCGTGTTGCCTGCCCCGCGTGGGAGCGTTGCGACGGGCGCCGCCCAACGTGGACAAGCGCCGCGCCGGCGCGATAAGTGCTCGGGTACGACGGACGCTCCCGTCAGCCGCCGAACAGTTCTTCGCGGGTGACGGTGGCGGTGCCCAGCTTGCCGACCACGATGCCGCCGGCGCGGTTCGCCGTCTGCACCGCTTCCTGCCAGCCAGCGCCGGCGCCCAGCATGGCGGCCATGGTGGCGATCACGGTATCGCCCGCGCCGGACACGTCGAACACTTCGCGCGCATCGGCCGGGATGTGGAAGCGCTGGTCCTTCGTGTACAGCGTCATGCCCTCTTCCGAGCGGGTCAGCAGCAGCGCTTCCAGCAGCAGCGACTCGCGCAGGTTCTGCGCCTTGTCCGTCAACTGTTCCTCGCTGTTCCAGCTGCCGACGATGCGTTTCAGCTCGCCCTTGTTCGGGGTCAGCACCGTGGCGCCCGTGTAGCGGGTGAAATCGTCGCCTTTCGGATCGACCATCACGATCTTGTCCGCCGCGCGGGCGGCCATGATCATGTCCGTCACGTTGACCAGGCTGCCCTTGGCGTAGTCGGACAGCACGATCACGTCGTGGTCCGGCAGCAGCGCGCGGTATTGCAGCAGCTTGTCGCGCAGGACCACGTCGCTGGGCGGCTCCTCGAAGTCGATGCGCAGCATCTGCTGCTGGCGGCCGATCACGCGCAGCTTGATGATCGTGGAAATCGCCTCGTCGCGCTTCAGGTAGCTGTGGATGCCGCCGCCGGCCAGCAGCCGTTCGACCTCGGTACCCGCTTCATCGGCACCGACGACGCCCAGCAGGCCGGCCTGCGCGCCCAGCGCGGCGGCGTTGCGGGCCACGTTGGCCGCGCCGCCCAGCCGGGCTTCGCGCTTTTCAACGCGCACGATGGGCACCGGGGCTTCCGGCGAGATGCGGGCGACTTCGCCGAACCAGTAGCGGTCGAGCATGACGTCGCCGACCACGAGGAGGCGGACTTTATCGAGGGCGGGGGTGGTGTAGGGGGTGAGGGTCAAGATCAAGTCCTTTAGTGTCGGTCGGCTGGAGCCACCCCAGGAGCAAAAGCCGGGGTCGGACCCGGCGGGTCCGACCCCTGTATTTGCCGCTGGGTTGCTTCATGCCCTCCCAACAAATTAATTCATCACATTCAATTCTTCGGTGCGGCGCGGCGGGTAGGTTTCCCAGCGGCTGCAACCCGGGCAATGCCAGTAGAACTGGCGCGCCTTGAAGCCGCAATGGCTGCACTGGTAGCGCGCCAGCTTCTGCGTGTAGCCGTGCACCAGGTTCTGCACCAGCGACAGCTCGGCCAGCACGGCCGGCGAGGCGTCCAGCATGCGCGCTTCGAGGAACTTGTCGAGGCCCAGCAAGGTGGGCGTGCGGCGCAGTTCGTCGCCAACCAGGTTGCGCGCCGCTTCCACGCCTTCCAGGTCGAGCACGGCCTTGAACACCACTTCGAGCAGGTCGATCGACGAGGCCTGCTGCAGGTAGGACTTCAGGAGCGACAGGCCCTCTGGCGCCCTTTCCACTTTCCTGTAGCCGTCCATGATGCGCTGGGCCACCAGCGCCACGTGCGGCACGCTTTGCTGTTCCACGCGGCGCCACATGGCCAGCGCGCCTTCCGCGTCGCCCTTGGCCATGTGCACGTCGCCGCACAGGATGGTGGCACGAACGCTGGTACGGTCGGCGTGCAGCGCCTTGTCCAGCAATGGCATCGCATCGTCCGGATGCATGTGCACCAGCGCGTCCTGGGCCAGCTCGCAGTAGAACTGGGCGATTTCCTTCTGGCGCGAACCGGCGCCGGCTTCCTGCAGGGCGATCGCCGCCTCGATGGCGCGCTGCCATTCCTTTTCGCGCTGGTAGATCTCGAGCAGTGCGCGGCGGCCCTGCACCGCGTACGACGTGTCGAGCAGGCGCGTGTAGGTTTCCTCGGCGCGGTCCAGCAGGCCCGCCTTCAGGTAATCCTGGCCCAGTTCATATTCCGCGTGCGCGCGCTCGTCGGCCGGCAGGTCGGGGCGGGACAGCAGGTTCTGGTGGATGCGGATCGCCCGCTCGGTCTCGCCGCGGCGGCGGAACAGGTTGCCCAGCGCGAAATGCAGCTCGGTCGATTCGGGGTCCTGCTTGACGATGTCGATGAAGGAGTCGACCGCCTTGTCCGGCTGGTCGTTCAGCAGGTGGTTCAAGCCCTTGAAATAGCCGCGCGGCAGCGTGCGCGATTCCGACACCAGTTGCCGGATGTCGACGCGCGCGGCAATCCAGCCCAGGCCGAAGAAGGCCGGGATGCCCAGTAACCACCAGAGTTCGAATTCCATGTGTGCGTGTTTGTTCTTATTGAAGTGGGGGCCGCGGCGGCGGCGGCGTTACTGCTGCGCGTTGACGTTGTCGGGCGCGCGGTTGACCTGCAGCGCGGCGCTTTGCAGCGTGAGGATCATGGTCTTTTGCCGCGTCGCTTCGCGGCGCTGGCGGACGATCGAGGGTGTCAGTGCGAGCACGCCGAGGGCGGCGCCGGCCGCGAAGAAGGCCAGCAGCACCAGCACCAGGGGGCCGCGCAATTCGTAGTTGAGGAACAGGTGCAGGTCGACTTCGTGGGTGTTTTTCAGGGCAAAGCCGAAGAACAGGATAAACAGCACTATGCCAACGACCGTGGAAATGATTTTCATGCTTTAGCGTTCCCGTTTTTCACTCATGCCGGACATTACAACTTTTCAGGCTAAAAAAAAAGGGCGGGCTTTCGCCCACCCCTTTTCGACCATCTGTAAGCGGAGACTTCAATCCTCGATGATCGGTTGCCCGACCATCGCGTCCACGCGCTCGCGCAACTGCTTGCCCGGCTTGAAGTGCGGTACCCGTTTTTCAGGCACCATCACCTTGTCACCGGACTTCGGATTGCGGCCGATGCGCGGTGGCCGGCTGTTCAGGGCAAAGCTGCCGAAGCCCCGGATCTCGATGCGCTGGCCGGCCGACAAGGCACCGGTCATCGCGTCGAGAATGGTCTTCACGGCATACTCCGCATCCTTGGCCACCAGCTGCGAATAACGCTCAGCCAGGCGGTTGATCAGTTCGGACTTGGTCATCTGCGTTCCAGAAAAGTCTGTTGGTTATTTACTTCGTGCTTAGTTCTTATTGTCGAACTTGGCCTTCAGCAGTGCGCCCAGGCTGGTGGTGCCCGATGCGGCGTTGCTGTCGGAAGCGATCTTCTGCATCTGCTCGGCGGTTTCAGCATTGTCCTTGGCCTTGATGGACAGCTGGATGCTGCGTGCCTTGCGGTCGATGTTGATGACCAGTGCTTCGACCTTGTCGCCAGCCTTCAGGTGCGTGCCGGCATCTTCCACGCGGTCGCGGGAGATTTCGGAAGCGCGCAGGTAGCCTTCGACTTCTTCGTTCAGCTGGATCACGGCGCCTTTCGGCTCCACCGATTTCACGGTGCCGGTCACCAGCGAACCCTTGTCGTTCAGGGCTGCGAAGTTGTTGAACGGGTCGCCTTCCAGCTGCTTCACGCCCAGGGAAACGCGCTCGCGCTCGACGTCGATCGCCAGAACCACGGCTTCCAGTTCGTCGCCCTTCTTGAACTTGCGCACGGCTTCTTCGCCGGACTCGGTCCAGGACAGGTCGGACAGGTGCACCAGGCCGTCGATGTTGCCAGCCAGGCCGATGAACACGCCGAAGTCGGTGATCGACTTGATCGCGCCACGGACTTTGTCGCCCTTCTTGTGGGTGACACCGAAGTCGTCCCAAGGATTGGCCTTGCACTGCTTCATGCCCAGCGAGATACGGCGACGCTCTTCGTCGATCTCCAGAACCATGACTTCGACTTCGTCGCCCAGCTGCACGACCTTGTTCGGGGCCACGTTCTTGTTGGTCCAGTCCATTTCGGACACGTGGACCAGGCCTTCGATGCCCTGTTCCACTTCCACGAACGCGCCGTAGTCGGTCAGGTTCGTGACTTTACCGAACAGGCGGGTGCCTTGCGGGTAACGACGCGACAGGCCGGTCCAAGGATCGTCGCCCAGCTGCTTCACGCCCAGCGAAACGCGGTTCTTTTCCTGGTCGTACTTCAGCACTTTGGCGGTGATTTCCTGGCCAACCGTCAGCACTTCCGACGGGTGACGCACGCGGCGCCATGCCAGGTCGGTGATGTGCAGCAGGCCGTCGATGCCGCCCAGGTCCACGAACGCGCCGTAGTCGGTGATGTTCTTCACGACGCCGGTCACGACCGTGCCTTCTTTCAGCGTTTCCATCAGCTTCTGGCGCTCTTCGCCCATCGATGCTTCGATGACGGCGCGGCGCGACAGGACGACGTTGTTACGCTTGCGGTCCAGCTTGATGACCTTGAATTCCAGGGTCTTGCCTTCGAACGGGGTGGTGTCCTTGACCGGACGGGTGTCGACCAGCGAACCCGGCAGGAAGGCACGGATGCCGTTGGTCAGAACGGTCAGGCCGCCCTTGACTTTGCCATTCACGGTACCGGTGACGATCTCGCCCGATTCCATGGCTTTTTCCAGTGCCAGCCACGATGCCAGGCGCTTGGCCTTGTCGCGCGACAGGATGGTATCGCCGAAACCATTTTCCAGCGATTCGATGGCCACGGAAACGAAGTCGCCTACTTTGACTTCCAGTTCGCCCTGGTCATTCTTGAATTCTTCAACGGGGATGAAAGCTTCCGATTTCAGGCCGGCGTTAACGATCACGAAGTTGTGATCCAGACGCACGACTTCAGCGGAGATCACTTCGCCAGAGCGCATGTCTTGACGCGACAGGGACTCTTCGAAGAGGGCTGCGAAACTTTCCATTTAAATATTCCAGGTTATCCAGTAAGGCTCGCAACATGCGACTTCAACTGGGTTAGGGGTTAAACACACTGCGCACGGACAGAGCACGCCGCAGCTCCTGCTCTACAACATAGCTTCAAAGCCTTGCATGGCTTCATAGCCTTACTACTCGCTACCTCCCGGCGGCCGCATACCATCCCAGCACCTGTTCTACGGCGGCTTCCACCGTCATGTTCGAGGTATCGAGTACATGCGCCCCCTCTGCGGGGACGAGAGGTGCGATGGCCCGGTGCGTATCCCGGTCGTCGCGCGCTCGCAAATCCATCAGGAGGTCGTCCATATTAGCAGAAATTCCTTTGCCGATCAATTGCTTATAGCGGCGATCCGCGCGCGCTTCCACACTTGCGGTCAGGAACACTTTTAATTGCGCATGTGGAAAGATTACCGTGCCCATGTCGCGGCCATCGGCCACCAGGCCGGGCGCCTTGCGAAAACCCAGCTGCAAGCCGTACAGCGCCTGGCGCACGGCGGGCAACGCGGCGATCTTCGATGCGGTATTGCCGACTTCTTCCGCGCGGATGGCGTCGCTCACGTTTTCGTTCGACAGGAAAATCGCGTCGCCCGAAAAGTGGATGTGGAGGTGCTCGGCAAGTTTCGCAAGAGCATGTTCATCGGTCAGCGGCGTGCCGCGGCGCAGCGCCTGCAGCGCCGTCAGGCGGTACAGCGCACCGGAATCGAGCAGGTGGAAGCCGAGTTTGTCGGCGACCTTGTGGGCAACGGTCCCCTTGCCGGATGCGGTGGGGCCGTCGATCGTGATGACGGGGATGTGGGAGGTAGGCATGGGGCGGATTTTAACCCGGCGGCTGTGATAAGCAGAGCGTTGGTGGCGCCAAAATCAACCCCAGAAGCAAACCCTGGGGTCAGGGTGGAGTGCTGGCCTGCATGCCAGCACCGTTCCGCAGGCGCGAAGCATTCTTCGCGAAACCCCTGCTTCACCCCGACGGTTCTGCCCCCGGCAGTTGCCGCTGGGTTGAATTACGCCAACGGCTTGCTGGAGATTAATACTTCGCGTCGTGCGCGATGCCGGCGAAGGCGGTGAAGTAGTCGGGGAAGGTCTTGGCCACGCACTTCGGGTCGTTGATGCGCACGTCGGCGCCGCGGCGGGCGGCGCCGTCCAGCGAGGCCAGCGAGAAGCACATCGCCATCCGGTGATCGTCATAGGTGTCGATAGTGGCGGCGGACAGCACCTTCGGCGGCGTCACCTTCAGGTAGTCGGCGCCCTCTTCCACCTCGGCACCCAGCTTGCGCAGCTCGGTGGCCATGGCGGCGATGCGGTCGGTTTCCTTCACCCGCCAGCTGGCGATGTTGCGAAGCGTGCTGGTGCCTTCGGCGTACAGCGCGGCGATCGCGATCGTCATCGCGGCGTCCGGGATGTGGTTGAAGTCGGCGTCGATGGCCTTCAACGGGCCGGAGGATTTCGCTTCGATCCAGTTGTCGCCCATCGTGATCTGCGCGCCCATTTCCTGCAGCGCGTGCACGAAGCGCACGTCGCCCTGGATCGAATCGCGGCCCACGCCTTCGACGCGCACCGGGCCGCCGGCGATCGCGCCGGCCGCCATGAAGTACGACGCCGACGAGGCATCGCCTTCGACATGGATGTTGCCCGGGCTCTGGTAGCGCTGGCCGGAGGCGATCGTGAACGACTGCCATTCGTCCTGCTCCACCGAGATGCCGAAGCGGCGCATCAGGTTCAGCGTGATCTCGATGTACGGCTTGGAGATCAGTTCGCCCTCGACCTCGATCGTCACCGCATGGGAATGCGCCATCAGCGGCGCCACCATCAGCAGCGCGGTCAGGAACTGGCTCGACACGTTGCCGCGCACCGACAGCTTGTTCGTGTTGAACTGGCCATCGCGGATATGCAGCGGCGGGAAGCCGGCATTGCCAGTGTACTCGATGTTCGCGCCGACGGCGTTCAGCGCGTCGACCAGGTCGCCGATCGGGCGTTCGTGCATGCGCGGCACGCCGCTCACCTTGTAGTCGCCGCCGATCACGGCCAGCGCCGCCGTCAGCGGGCGGATCGCGGTGCCGGCATTGCCCATGAACAGGTCGGCCTGGCGGTTCGGGAAGCTGCCGTTGGCGCCGTGCACGCGGTGGATCGTGCGCGCGGTGCCGTTCACTGCCTCCTGCGGTTCTTCCTTCCATTCCACGCCCAGCGTGCGCAGCGCGGCCAGCATCACCTGCGTGTCGTCGGAATCGAGCAGGTCGACGATCTTGGTTTCGCCTTCGGCCAGCGCGGCCAGCAGCAGGATGCGGTTGGAGATGCTCTTCGAGCCCGGCAGGCGGACCACGCCTTCCACGTGCATCACCGGCTTCAGGTCGATGAACGGCGGGTGATTCAATTCAGCCATGATAGAAATCCTTTTATTCTGCGGTGTCTTTTGGGGGCGGCGCTTCGGCCGCCTCGATCGCCTCGATCCAGCGCCGGCGCGCGCGCTGCGCGTTGCCGTACACGGCTTCGAGGGTAGCGCCGTCGCCTGCCGCCAGGCGTTCGCGCAGGTGCGTCAGTTGCGCCATGTAGGCGTCCAGTTCGGACAGCAGCGCGGCCTGGTTGGCAAGGCTGATGTCGCGCCACATTTCCGGCGACGAGCCGGCGATGCGGGTGAAGTCGCGGAAGCCGCTGGCGGCGTACTGGAACAGCAGGTCGGCATGCGGCTTGCCGGCGATATCGTCGACCAGCGCGTAGGCCAGCAGGTGCGGCAGGTGGCTGACGGAAGCGAACACCTTGTCGTGCTCTTCCGGCGTCAGGCGATGGATGATCGCCCCGCAGGCCCGCCATGCATCCGTCACGCGTGCCACCGCTTCCGGTGCGTTCTCGGCCAGCGGCGCGACGACGAACTTCTTGCCGATGTACAGGTCGGCGATCGCCGCATCCGGCCCGTTGGTCTCGCGCCCGGCGATCGGATGGCCCGGCACGAACTGGCCGATGCGGTCGCCCAGCACGGCGCGCGCCGCCGCCACGACATCGGCCTTGGTGCTGCCGCAATCGGTGACGATGGTCTGCGCGCCGAGATGCGGCAGCAGCCCTTGAAGGATGCGCGCGGTTTGCGCGACGGGCGTAGCCAGCACCACCAGATCGGCACTCCGAATGGCTGCCGCTTCCGCTGCCGCATCCGCTTGTGCTCCCACCACTGCCTCGTCGATGATGCCCAGCTCCAGCGCGCGCAGTGCCGATGCCTCGGAGCGGTCGATGCCGACCACGTGCCGCACGGCGCCGGCCGCCTTGAGGGCGCGCGCGAACGAGCCGCCGATCAGGCCGACGCCATAAACGACGATCTTATTCAGCACGGCCGTCCGCCAGCGCCTTCTGCAAGGCGGCGATCAGCACGGCGTTCTCCTGCGGCAGGCCGATGGAAATGCGCAGCCACTCGGGCAGGCCGTAGTTGCCCACCGGGCGCACGATGACGCCCTGCTTCAGCAAGGCCAGGTTGACGCGGGCGCCGGCGGCCAGGTCGTCGCCGACCTTGACCAGCACGAAGTTGCCGTACGACGGCACGTACTGCAGGCCCATCGCTTCGAACGCTTCGACGAACTGCCGGTAGCCGGCGGCATTGTTGCGCGCGCTCTTTTCCAGGAACTGCTTGTCGTTCAGGGCGGCGATCGCGGCGGCCTGCGCCAGCGAGTTGACGTTGAACGGCTGGCGGATGCGGTTCATCAGGTCCGTCAGCTGCGGCTGCGCCAGCGCGAAACCGACGCGCAGCCCGGCCAGGCCATAGGCCTTGGAGAACGTGCGGGAGACCAGCAGGTTCGGGTACTGGCGCACCCAGCTCGCCGATTCGTACTGGTTTTCCTCGGCCAGGAATTCGTTGTAGGCCTCGTCCAGCACGACCACCACGTTGGACGGCACCTTCTGCAGGAAGGCTTCGATCTCTGCGCCTGGCACGAAGGTGCCGGTGGGGTTGTTCGGGTTGGCGATGAAGACCAGGCGGGTGTCTTCCTCGATCGCGTCGAGCATGGCGTCGAGATCGTGGCCATGGTCTTTCGCGGGCACCACGATATGGCGCGCGCCGACACCCTGGGTGGCCAGCGCGTATACGGCGAACGAGTACTGGGCGTAGACGATCGACTGGCCCCGTTCCACGAACGCGTGGGCGGCGATTTCCAGGATGTCGTTGGAGCCGTTGCCCAGCGTGATCCACTCGGGCGGCACGTCGTAGCGCTGCGACAGGGCCTGCTTCAGTTCGAAGGCATTGGCATCGGGATAGCGGCCCAGGTCGCTTGCGGCCTTGGCCATGGCCTGCTGGGCCGATTCGGGCACGCCGAACGGGTTTTCATTGGATGCCAGCTTGACGATGTTTGCCTCGTCGAGGCCGAACTCGCGCGCCACTTCCGAGATGGGCTTGCCCGCCTGGTAGGGAGCGATCGCGCGGACATATTCGGGGCCAAAATGCGCTGGACCAAATTGCTTGGACATAAATTTTCTCTCTAGGGTTCAACTGCGTCAGTTCAGGCTGGTCGGGTAAGAGCCCAGCACCTTGAAAAAGGCGGCGTTCCCCTTGAGTTCGGCGAGCGCCTGCGTCACGGCCTGGTTCTGGACGTGGCCTTCGATGTCGACATAAAAATAGTACTCCCACGTGCCCACGCGCGCGGGACGGGATTCGAAGCGCGTCATCGACACGCCGTGCCTGGCCAGCGGCGCCAGCAGCTGGTACACGGCGCCGGCCTTGTTCGGCACGGCCAGCACCAGCGAGGTGCGGTCGCTGCCGGACGGCCCCGGCTGCAGCTGGCCGACGATGACGAAGCGGGTGCGGTTGTGCGGATCGTCCTGGATATGGCTGTTGACGATGCCCAGGTTGTACTGGGTGCCGGCGATCTCGCTGGCGATCGCGGCCACCGAAGGATCGAGGCTGGCCAGCCGCGCCGCTTCGGCGTTCGACGCGACGGCGCGCCGCTCCACGTGCGGATAATGCTCGTTCAGCCAGACCTGGCACTGGGCCAGCGCCTGCGAATGGGCGCAGATCGCCGTCACGCCGCCCATCGTGCCCGTCTTGCTCATCAGGCTGTGGTGCACGGCGATCGCCACTTCGCCGCTGATGATCAGCGGTGTCTGCAGCAGCAGGTCGAGGGTGCGGTTGATGGCGCCCTCGGACGAGTTCTCGACCGGCACGACGCCGAACTCGGCGGTACCGGCCTCGGTGGCGCGGAACACTTCATCGATGGAAGCGCACGGCATGCCCTCGACGGCGTGGCCGAACTGCTGGTAGACGGCCTGTTCGCTGAACGTGCCGGACGGGCCCAGGTAGGCGACGGTCACGCGCTTTTCCAGCGCGCGGCAGGCCGACATGATCTCGCGGAAAATCGTTTGCGCCTCGGTATCGCCGATCGGGCCCGGATTGCGCTCGGCCACGCTGCGCAGCACCTGGGCTTCGCGTTCGGGGCGGAATACCGGGGCGTTGGTTTCGGCTTTTACATGCCCCACTTCCTGCGCGACCTTGGCGCGCTGGTTCAGCAGGGACAGGATTTGCGCGTCGATCGCATCGATCTGGTCGCGCAAGGGTTTCAGTTTGTCTGTCATGGTTTTGCTTGGGATCTGGTAGCGAAACGATTGCTCATGCATACCCCCGAGGCAGATGCCGGGGTCGGACCCGGCGGGTCCGACCCCAGGGTTACGCCCTTGGGGCTAACGCAGCCGGTAGTCCCGCTGCGTCATCGATTGCAGGAACTACCGCTTTGCAAACTCGTTCAGATAATCGACCAGCGCCTGGACGCCTTCGATCGGCATCGCATTGTAGATCGATGCGCGCAATCCACCGACGGACTTGTGGCCCTTCAGCTGCAGCAGCCCGCGCGCCTTCGCGCCGGCCAGGAATGCCTCGTACTGCGATTCGTCGCGCAGGTAGAACGGTACGTTCATGCGCGAGCGGTATTGGGGGGCGACGCGATTCTGGTAGAAGTCGTCCGCATCCAGTGCCGCGTACAGCAGCCTGGCTTTCTCGATATTGCGCTGTTCCATCGCCGCCACGCCGCCGTTCTTCTTCAGCCACTGGAACACCAGGCCGGCGATGTAGATGCCGTACGTGGGCGGCGTGTTGTACATGGATTCGTTGTCGGCCACGTTCTTGAAATCGAACGCGGACGGGCACGCCGGCAGCGCATGGCCGACCAGGTCGTCGCGCACGATGACGACGGTGACGCCGGCCGGGCCGATGTTCTTTTGCGCGCCGCCGAAGATCAGGCCGTATTTCGACACGTCGACCTGGCGCGACAGGATGTGCGACGACATGTCGGCCACGATCGGCACGCCGGCCGGCACCTCGGGCGCAAAGTCGATCTCGACACCGTCGATGGTCTCGTTGGTGCACAGGTGCAGGTAGGCCGCATCCGGCGTCAGCTTCCATTCCGACTGCGGCGGCACCACCGTATAGCGGCTGGCTTCGGCCGATACCGCCACGTTGACCTTGGCGTAGCGCGCGGCTTCCTTGACCGACTTCCCGGACCACGAACCCGTATGGACGAAGTCGATGGTGGCGCCCGGGCCCTTCCTGCCGACCAGGTTCATCGGGATGATCGCGTTCTGCGACAGGCCGCCACCCTGCATGAACAGGATGCGGTAATTGTCCGGCACGGCCAGCAGCTCGCGCAGGTCGCTCTCGGCCTGGCGGTAGATCGAAATGAATTCGGGGCCGCGGTGGCTCATCTCCATCACGGACATCCCGCTGCCGTGCCAGTCCAGCATCTCGGCGGCGGCCTGCTGCAGCACCTCCTTCGGCAGTACGGCCGGGCCGGCGGAGAAGTTGTAGATGGTCGTCACGCGCGGCTCCTTATTTCTTCGATTGCTGCTGGTTGAGCTGCTGCTGGTTGAGTTCCTGCATCAGCTTGTTGATGCGGGGACCGATGACGCGCTGGCCCACCTGCATGCCCTCGCCCATCAGCTGCGGCATCACCTGCAGCGATTTCTTGCCGATCGGCGTGCGGTAGAACGTGGCCAGCTGCTTCATCTCGTCGGCCGTGAAGTAGCGCGCGTAGAGCGGCACCACTTCGGCCATCATCTCGTCGGCCAGCTTCGGATCTTCCAGCACTTTTTTGACGGCGTTCACGGCCTGCGGCACCATCTTGTCGAGCTCGGCCAGCTTGTCGGCCTTTTCCTTCTCCGACAGCTTGGGGTTGTTGCGGATCGAACCTTCCGCGCCCGAGCGCATCATGGCCGGCATGTTGTTGGTCATCTGCTTCATGGCGGCCGCCGTGGTGGCGCGGTAATTCATCGCATCCAGCAGTTCGCGCGCGGCGGCGGCGGCCTTGGGATCCGGCGCCGGTGCCTGGGTGGTGAGCGGTGCCGGCGCGTTCTGGGCGAAGGCGCCGGCGCAGGCCAGCGATACGAGCAGGGTTGCAGCGATTTTTTTCATGTTCAGGGCATCCGTTCAGTGGGACCAGTGGGACAAAAAACCGCGGGCCCGGTCCGGTGGTTCGGACGGGGCCCGCGGGCTGTACTTACTCTGCTGATGGGTCTGCGTCAGATGAATCAGCTGCCGGCGAATCGTCGCCCGGCAGATCGTCGGCTGGCGCATCGCCGGCCGCGGCCTCCGGCGCCGGATCGGCCACGGCACCGGCCGCGGCCTCGGCCAGGGCATCCACCTCGTCGGCATCCGCCTCGACGATGCGCTGCAGGCCCGACAGGTGCGTGCCATCCTCGACGGCGATCAGCGTCACGCCCTGGGTGGCGCGGCCCATCTCGCGGATCTCGGAAACGCGCGTGCGGATCAGTACGCCGCCGGTGGTGATCAGCATGATCTCGTCACTCGGATCGACCAGCGTGGCGGCCACGACTTTACCGTTGCGCTCGGTGGTCTGGATCGCGATCATGCCCTTCGTGCCACGGCCGTGGCGCGTGTACTCGGTAATCGGCGTGCGCTTGCCGTAGCCATTCTCGGTGGCCGTCAGCACGGTCTGCTGCTCGTTCTCGGCCACCAGCAGCGCGATCACGTTCTGGCCTTCGTCCAGGTTCATGCCGCGCACGCCGCGCGCCGTGCGGCCCATCGGGCGCACGTCGTTCTCGTCGAAGCGCACCGCCTTGCCGGCATCGGAGAACAGCATCACGTCGTGCTTGCCGTCGGTCAGCGCGGCGCCGATCAGGAAGTCGCCCTCGTCCAGGTCCACGGCGATGATGCCGGCCTTGCGCGGGTTGCTGAAATCCTTCAGCGGCGTCTTCTTCACGGTGCCCAGGCTGGTGGACATGAACACATAGTGATCTTCCGGGAAGGTGCGGTTTTCGCCGGACAGCGGCAGCACCACGGTGATCTTTTCATTGTCCTGCAGCGGGAACATGTTGACGATCGGCTTGCCGCGCGAATTGCGCGAGCCTTGCGGCACTTCCCACACCTTCAGCCAGTACATCCGGCCGCGGTTGCTGAAGCACAGGATGTAGTCGTGCGTGTTGGCGATGAACAGCTGGTCGATCCAGTCCTCGTCCTTGGTGGCCATGGCCTGCTTGCCGCGGCCGCCGCGCTTCTGGGCGCGGTACTCGGAGATCGGCTGCGCCTTCATGTAGCCCATGTGCGACAGCGTGACCACCATGTCCTGCGGCGTGATCAGGTCTTCCGTTTCCAGGTCGGTGGCGTTGTGCTCGATCGTCGAGCGGCGCACGTCCTTCGCGCCGTATTCGGTCACGGCGGCGGTCAGCTCGTCGCTGATGATCGCCGTCACGCGGGCCGGCTTGGCCAGGATGTCCAGCAGATCGGCGATCTGCGCCATCACGTCCTTGTATTCGTTGACGATCTTGTCCTGTTCCAGGCCCGTCAGGCGCTGCAGGCGCATCTGCAGGATTTCCTGCGCCTGGTCGTCGGACAGCTTGTACAGGCCATCGGCTTGCATGCCGTAATGCTTCGGCAGGTGTTCCGGACGGAAGGCGTTGATGTCCACGATGCCGCCATCGCCCGTGCGGGCCAGCATTTCGCGCACCAGGGACGAATCCCAGGCGCGCGCCATCAGCTCCGTCTTCGCCAGCGGCGGCGTGGGCGCGGCCTTGATGATGGCGATGAAGTCGTCGATGTTGGCCAGCGCCACGGCCAGGCCTTCCAGCACGTGGCCGCGCTCGCGCGCCTTGCGCAGCTCGAACACGGTGCGGCGCGTGACCACTTCGCGGCGGTGCGACAGGAACACCGACAGCAGGTCCTTCAGGTTCATCAGCTTGGGCTGGTTGTCCACCAGCGCCACCATGTTCATGCCGAAGGTGTCCTGCAACTGGGTCTGCTTGTACAGGTTGTTCAGCACCACTTCCGGCACTTCGCCCCGCTTCAGCTCGATCACCACGCGCATGCCCGACTTGTCGGACTCGTCGCGGATGTCGGAAATGCCTTCCAGCTTCTTGTCGCGCACGTTCTCGGCGATACGCTCGAGCAGCGACTTCTTGTTGACCTGGTACGGCAGCTCGTCGACGATGATCGCCATGCGGCCGCCGTCCTTGCCGTATTCCTCGAAGTGGGTCTTGGCGCGCATGACGACGCGGCCGCGGCCCGTGCGGTAGCCGTCGCGCACGCCGGACACGCCATAGATCGTGCCGCCGGTCGGGAAGTCTGGCGCCGGGATCAGTTCGATCAGCTCGTCCACCGTGCAGTCCGGGTTGGCCAGCACGTGCAGCGCACCGCTGATCACTTCGGCCAGGTTGTGCGGCGGGATGTTGGTGGCCATGCCGACCGCGATGCCGGACGAGCCGTTGATCAGCAGGTTCGGCACGCGCGTCGGCAGCACCGTCGGTTCTTTTTCCTTGCCGTCGTAGTTCGGCTGGAAGTCGACGGTTTCCTTGTCGATGTCGGCCAGCAGTTCGCCGGCGATCTTGTCGAGGCGGCACTCGGTGTAACGCATGGCCGCCGCGGCATCGCCGTCGATCGAGCCGAAGTTACCCTGGCCATCCACCAGCGTGTAGCGCAGCGAGAAGTCCTGTGCCATCCGCACCAGCGTGTCGTAGATCGACGCATCGCCGTGCGGGTGGTATTTACCCATCGTGTCACCCACCACGCGGGCGCACTTCACGTACGGCCGGTTGTAGTGGTAATTACTTTCGTGCATGGAGAACAGCACACGGCGGTGTACCGGCTTCAGGCCATCGCGTGCATCCGGCAAGGCCCGGCCCACGATCACGCTCATGGCGTAATCGAGGTAGCTCTTGCGCATCTCTTCTTCGAGGGAAATAGGGATTGTTTCTTTTGCGAATTGATCCATTGGCGGGTCGATCTTCTCTGACGTTGGTTCAGGCTGCTTGGGACCGCAGACAATCGTGGGATTTTACCATGCGGCCATGTACCCCGGCCGATCCGCAACTTTCCTCTCAGCCACTGCGCGCCACGTCCGCCGGGGACGGTGCAGAATCGACATGTAATCGTGCCGACATATTCACGGCTTACCATCGCCGCACAATGCCATAAGTGTTATATGAGCGTTGCAACAACACAACATTTTGGTCGAATGCGGCGGGCGGCCGGGTCGGAGCGCGATTCGTGCGATGCCAGCGCGTATGGCAAAATGACGGAAATACAAACTTGGCTGAATCGCAAATCGGCAGTCACTTCCCCGCGCCTCATCGGATATCGCCGGGGTCGGGGACCCAATACCGAGCCACATGTTAGTATTCGCGCCGCTCGCACTTTAGCAATATGCAACGTACGTCGCGCGGCGCAGGCTGCCGATAACACACCGAAAGGAAACAAAAACATGAAAAAATTGATCTCCAGCATCTTCGCAGCGTCGGCCGTCCTTGCTGGCACCGCAGTCGCGCAAGACAAGCCGACCGCGCCGCCTTTCGCGCCCGTGACCCAGGATATCCAGGCGCCAAAACCGAAGAGCGCCTACGTGCAGGACCAGCGCGGCGTGATCGCCCGCAACCCGTTCGGCCTGTGCTGGCGCACCGGCTACTGGACGCCGGCCGACGCGGTGCCAGGCTGCGACCTGCCGATCTGCGTGGAACCCGAGCGCCTGGAAAACGGCAAGTGCGTGGCACCGCCGCCGCCGGCCGCTCCGGCACCGGCCCCTGCCCCGGCACCTGCACCAGCCGCGGCACCGGTGCCGACGTCTGAAAAAGTCAGCTACAACGCCGATGCGTTCTTCGACTTCGACAAGGCCGTGCTGAAGCCGGAAGGCAAGCAGGCGCTGGACGAGCTGTCGGGCAAGCTGGGCGGCATCAACGTGGAAGTCGTGATCGCCGTCGGCCACACCGACTCCGTGGGCACCGATGCCTACAACGAGAAGCTGGCCGTGCGCCGCGCCGAATCCGTGAAGGCATACCTGCTGTCGAAGGGCGTCGACGCGAACCGCGTGTACACCGAAGGCAAGGGCGAGAAGCAGCCGGTCGCCGACAACAAGACCGCCGAAGGCCGCGCGAAGAACCGCCGCGTGGAAATCGAAGTCGTCGGTACCCGCAACAAGTAATCCCGGCTCACGCCACAAAATCCCGCTTCGGCGGGATTTTTTTTGCCCATCCCACAGCCGCGCCTGCTGGTAGCTTTACAACACCGGGGACAGTCCCTAATGCCGCTTAGATAAGCCCACCCAAGTGCAAATTCCGGGGTCAGACCCGGCGGGTCTGACCCCAGCCCTTCGCTGTTGGGGTGAATGCATGCGCTTCCAACGTATCGGGCAACGCTTAACTTAGCGGCATTAGGGACTGTCCCCGATTTTCGGCAACGTTTCCTGGGGCACATTTTTCAGCCGTACTTTGGAACCCGACCAATAACCGTTATGATTCGCGTCATGAACGCAAACGCCGACCCACTTGAATTGCAAAAATTCAGCGAGCTGGCCCACCGCTGGTGGGACCCGACGTCTGAATTCCGCCCCCTGCACGACATCAATCCGCTGCGCCTGGAATGGATCAACGCGCGCGCCCCGCTGGCGGGCAAGAACGTGATCGACATCGGCTGCGGCGGCGGCATCCTGTCCGAATCGATGGCGAAGAAGGGTGCCACCGTGACGGGCATCGACCTGTCGAAGCGCGCCCTGAAGGTGGCCGACCTGCACAGCCTGGAATCGGGCGTGCCGGTGCGCTACAAGCTGATCGCCGCCGAGGACATGGCAGCCGAGGAAGCGGGCCAGTACGACGTGGTGACCTGCATGGAAATGCTCGAGCACGTGCCGGATCCGGCCGCGATCGTGCGCGCCGCCGCCACGCTGGTGAAGCCGGGCGGCCACGTGTTCTTCTCCACGCTGAACCGCAATCCGAAGTCCTACCTGTTTGCGGTGATCGGCGCCGAATACGTGCTGCGCATGCTGCCGAAGGGCACGCATACCTACGAAAAATTCATCACGCCGGCCGAGCTGTCGCAATATGTGCGCAGCGCCGGGCTGCAGGTGGAAAGCCTGAAGGGGCTGGGCTACAACCCGCTGACCAAGTTTTATTCGCTGAACAACGACACCAGTGTGAACTACATGATGTCGTGCATTCGCCCTGAGTGACCCGGGCGGCCGCCCGGCCGCCCATAATTGAACGACTCCGACCATGAGCTTCACGACCGCCCCGCGCGCCATCCTGTTCGACCTCGATGGCACCCTTGCCGATACCGCCCCCGACCTGGCGGCCGCCGTCAACCGGCTGCGCACCGACCGCGGCCTGGCGCCCACGCCGTACGACATCCTGCGCCCGACCGCATCGCACGGCGCGCGTGGCATGATCGGCGCCGCCTTCGGGCTGAAGCCGGAAGACGAAGGCTTCGTGGAGCTGCGCGATGAATTCTTCAGCTACTACGAAAACGCGATGATGGTGCACAGCTCGCTGTTCCCCGGCGTCGGCACCCTGCTTGCCGGCCTCGCGGACGCCGGCCTGGCCTGGGGCATCGTCACCAACAAGTCGGCCCGTTTCACCGATCCGCTGATGCCGCTGATCGGCCTCGATCACGCCGGCTGCGTCATTTCGGGCGACACCACGCCGCACGCGAAACCGCACCCTGCCCCGCTGCTGGAAGCGGCGCGCCGCATCGGCGTCGCGCCTGAACAATGCTGGTACGTGGGCGACGACCTGCGCGACATCCAGGGTGGCCGCGCCGCCGGCATGACGACGGTGGCGTGCCAGTGGGGCTACTGTGGCGCATCGGAACCGGCCAGCTGGGAGGCGGACCACCTGGTCGATACGCCGGAAGCACTGCTGGCGCTCGTGCTGGCTTCCGTCGGCGGCGTCACGCTGGCGGCTTGATCACCCAATTCAAGTTGCCCTAAGTTAAGTAATCGTCGTACCATAGAGGTAACACGTATTAATTAACCAGCAACTTTCACCGGGGAGGCAGCAATGCCTGGCGAAAACGCGACCGAACCGTCTCACATCCCGCGCAGCAGTGCGCCGCAAGTCTGGACAGCCACGGTAGCAGAGACGAAATTCTATTGGTATGACCTGCTGGTGGATGGCAGTCCGCTGCCGGACTTCCGCGACCCTGTCGGCCGCTACCTGCGCCGCGTGCAGTTCGCCATCGACGGCACGATGGAAAAGCGCCTGCTGTACTTCCTCGTCGCCCGCCCGCGCCTGCGCTTCGACTTGCAGCGCAATGTCAGCTGGAGCTTTTTCTCGCTGAAGCTGACCATTCCCGTGCTGATCGGCGCGGAAGAGCGCAAGAGCACGATCACCATCGACCTCGACGTTCCATTCGAAGCCACCTACAAGAAACCGCTCGTGCAGGTGCAGGACAAATTCCTGCTGCTGAACTGGGGCGCGCTGGTGGAAACGCTCAGCATCCACGACCTGGTGCAGCGCTACGAGACGGGGCTGGCGTTCCCCGGCACCGTGCTCTACGTCGGCCAGACGCACGACCCGGCCGGCCGGCTGGCCAAGGGCCATCACATGGCGGTGAACCGGGCACGCGACGCTGGCATGGTGGATAGCGACATGTTCCTGCTGATCCAGCGTTTCGATGTGAAGGTGGAGACGGCTGCGACCGACCTTTCCGAAGAAGCATCGATGCGCACCCACGTGGATCTGCTGGAAGGCGCGCTGATCGGCTATTTCGAGGGTCCCACGTCGCGCCTGCGCAGCGAGATCGAACTGGGCAACCGGCGCGACCACCTGGCCGAGCTGCAATACACGTATTTCCTGACGAAGCTGACGGTCGACCTCGGTTTCCAGGGTGCCGATGGGTTCTACGACCTGGAATCCGCCCAGGCCGGCCGTTCGCGCCGTCACCTGTTCGAGTGCTCGTTCACGGCGGGTGCACCTGTTATCCAGCGCTTGCCCGACAACGCTCGGCCCCTGCCTGTCCTGCGCGCCTGATCCGGGCTTTCGGCGGCGCGTGATCGATGCTCAGGCAACGCTCACACGGCGGTCGCTCGGCGCCTAGGCGAATCTCAGGCTACGCTCCTTCGACGCTCGATCGCCCCTTAACCGGCGCTTAAACGGCGCCGGAACCTGCACAGCCGCGCTGCATTCGCATGCACTGGCCGCCGCTTTGGGGTACAATGCTCTTTCCTTCTGTGGGGACGACCTGGCTTCGACGTGGGTTGCAAAGCAGAACAGGGCATACCGAGGGCTGGTCACCTCGTAAATACATCCAGAAACAAACTAACTGCAAACGATAACTCGTACGCACTGGCAGCTTAATCGCTGTTAGCTCCACAACACCTCGCCTCTGGGGTGGGCCGTTAAAAGCTGTGGAGTCATTTACAGAGGCTAGGACTCAACCGGGTTACTTGGTTGCTTCCGAAATTTAAGGTAACTCGCTTGAACAAAGGGTGCACGTCCCCGTTGTTCCGGTTAAATTAATTGATAGTGCTAAGTATGTAGAACTGTCTGTGGAGTGCTTGCGGACGCGGGGGATTTGCGGGGTTTCGGCGAGCACCGCTCGCTGCCGCAAATCCGACCCGCGCCTACCAGCGCGGGGCTCTCCGATTCGCCCGTTCACGACCTCGCTCCGCGAGGTCGCTACCGCCCGGCGGGCTTGCTTGGGCCGTTTTCTTTTGTTCTCTGGTTCCGACTCCGGGAATCCAATCCGCGTCCGTTCACGGACGGCGGAACGGGGAATTCAGGCCGCCTGCGGCCTGCCCGTGGAGCGGCCACCCGCCTGCCAGCGGGGGCCTATGGGCTTTGGCGGGGTTTTGCCGAGCACCGCTCGGTGCCGCAAATCCGACCCGCGCCTGCAAGCGGCTTCGGCAGGGTTTCACGCCGCACTGCGGTGCGCTGCCCAAGCGGGTTGCGCTTACCAGCGCAACCCTCCCGGCTCTCCGATTCGCCCATTCACGACCTCGCTCCGCGAGGTCGCTACCGCCCGGCGGGCTTTGCCTGATCCCAATTCTCTTGTTCTCTGTTCCGACCGCGGCATTTGCGACCAGTACGCGCACGCGCGCGATGCTGGCGGAAATGACCCGCCAGCGCCGAGCAGGATCAACGGTGGCCACTCGATCGACTGACCAGCGGCGAAGGACCCGGGGATGCGCGCCATTCACGCGGACGGCGCTCGTGGCCATGCCGCCAGGTTAGCGCGCACCGCTCACTTAGACATTAGCTTGGCGACGGCGCAGTGCGATACCGACCAAGCCTAGGCCGGCCAGCATCATTCCGTACGTTGCCGGTTCAGGAACGGCGGAAATGGTCAGCGTGTATCGCTCCGTCCCGAACCAGGTATCGGTCAGCTCAAAGGTACCTGCCTTGAACTCGAAATTATCTTCGCTGCCGCTATAGAGCTGCGGGCCGTAGCTGAGCATCAGGGCGACGTTGCGTGGGTAATCAACAATAAACAGTCCACCGCGTTTCGAGCCGTTCCGGAAATATAGGTCGGCAGTCCCCTCGTGAGATCCGGAAAACAAGCCATTGACGCCGTCGTAACGAAAACTTTGCCCTAGAAAGACGGCAGCCGGCGCCTCATCGCTATCAAGCTGCCACGTGGCCGAATAGTCGCCACTTACGGTGAACTTATATAGTTCTGCGTTAGCGGCGCTAGCCGAGAGTAGCGCAGCCGCAAACACGACGCTGCTCAATATGCGGGTCGATTTCATTTCAGTCCTTAGAAAGTGGTTGATATGGATGTCATGCGATGGCCTGCACCGACATGACATTGTCAGATTAGCATGATCTGACTCAATTTTGTTCAACTCCCTTGTCTTATTGTCATCGTTGCAAAGTAGACCGGGAGGCTAGCTGTTGACAGGGGGCGGTGCAAAGTCTGGGGTCTCGACCACTGGACACCCTTATTCCCCACGCGCCCGCCCTCCCTTTTGAACGTGTTAATCAAACGTAATCGACCTAAGACACTGATTCACATGGGAAAACCGAATATTGATTTATTAAAGCGGCTGTTGAATCAGCAAATCCCTGTTAATTCAGCAGATGCCGTGTCGAAAGCCGGCCACCGCCGTGATGTGACCTCAAAATATCGGCGATTGCCAGGTGCAGACCAAGCGGACAACTTTCGTCTGGCTGGTTGCAAGCGGCGGCGGCTTCATACGAACTTCGTACGCACACGGATGCGAACTACTGCGAAATTTCGCGGCACAGTTTTGCGCCATTTCGGCGATCGGCCTTCGGCAGCAGATGAGCCAACAGCCCATGCGCGGGGGTATCTTTGCCTGGGCCATTTTCTTTTATTCTCTGGTCCCGACTCCGGGACTCCTATCCGCATCCGTTCACGGACGGCGGAACGGTGAATTCAGGCCGCCTGCGGCCTGCCCATGGAGCGGCCACTTGCTTGCCAGCGGTGGCCGATGGGCTTGGCGGAGTCTCACCGAGTACCGCTCGGTGCCGCCAAAGGGACTTGCGCTTGCAAGCGGCTTTGGCAGGGTTTCACGCCGCACTGCGGCGCGCTGCCAAGCGGGTTGCGCTTACCAGCGCAACCCTCCGGGCTCTCTGATTCGCCCATTCACGACCTCGCTCCGCGAGGTCGCTACCGCCCGGCGGGCTTGCTTGCCACCACTAGCCCGACTTCGCCGGCAACGTAGCAGGCACTACGGTACCGGCATCCCGGTGCGATGCTGGTGCAGGGCATTCGTGCCGACCTGATCCTGCTCGGGCTGGCACTGCCAGTGTCACCACAACGACTAAGTGCCGTCCTCCCCAATAGTGCGATGCCATCCATAGCGGTCCACCGCTATCGCCCCCGCACGACTGGCTCTATTCCTTTCTGGCCCCCTCTTCCCGCATGCGCTGTTGCTCCTTCACACATGCACACTCGTCCAGCTCGCGCCGCAGCACATCCTCGATCAGCCCATCAGGCCCGATGAGATACTGGTGCGCCCTGGTAGCAATCGAACGCAGGCGTGCAATCTCCCACAGCAATGCCTGGACATCTCCCGGCGCCGGCTCATGCCGCCGCAGGCCTATCTCGTGAAGCTGCTCTTTTGTGAGCGATGGAGGATAAAAGTTACTCACGACGCAAAATATACTGTGTTTTTATACAGTATATCAGTACGCCAAGCCATCCCCGCGCGCGTCTGCCGACCCTGCCGCTACGGATAGCGCGCGCCGCAGTTCATCTGGCATTACGCGCTGCAGAGAGACATATTCTTTAGGAAATTATAATTGTATATTGTTAAGATGCATGATAAATTCTCAACTTTCAACCCGGGATCCATCATGGCCTTCGTCAAATCCGTCTTCGCCCTCGCCGCCACCACCGTCCTCGCTGCCAGCGCTGCCAGTGCCGCGACCACGCTCAATTTCGACGAACAGGCCGAAAGCTCCCTGTTCATCTACAGCACCCCGCTCACCGAACGCTACGCGCCACTCGGCATCACCTTCAGCGGCACGACGACCCCGCAAAACACCCGCGGCGGTTACATCCTCGACCAGGCAAGCAACTTCGGCTTCGACGCCCTCAGCGGCACGAACTTCCTGGCGTTCAATGCCCCGACGACCGGTAATGTCGAGAATATTGCGTTCGCCACCGCATCGGCATTCGTGTCGATCTGGGGTGCCAGCAGCTCCGGCGGAACGTTCACGATGAACGCCTACGATGCCGCCGGCACGCTGCTCGACAGCGCGGTCGCGGATTTCTCGACGAACTGGACGCAGCTCAGTGTGGCAGGCAATGGCATCGCCCGCGTGGAATTGATCGGTAACAACGATGCGTACGCCTACGACGACCTGCACGTGTCGGCCGTGCCGGAACCGTCGACCTGGGGCATGTTGCTCGTCGGCGGTGGCATGCTGGGGTGGCTGGCCCGCCGCCGTCATAACGCCTGAGCAAGCCTGCGTCGTTCCGCTAAAACCCGCCGCGTGCGGGTTTTTTCACGTTGGCGCCCCGCCGTCGTCCTGCCCCACCGCACGCTGTCCAGGCCCACGCCCCTGTCAACAACACTGCGGCGTAACGCAGTGTCGCTAATTTCCAACACTGCATGTGCGCTCTCTATTCATCAGTTCGCACACGTTTCCCTCTGGAGAAGCTTCCATAAAGAAACTCTTATTTTCCATAAAAAACATCATAAACACATACTTAAATAAAGCTTAAACCCCTGCGCATCCATGTAAAAAAGTCATGCAATACTTGCCCTACCGTTGAGATAACTCTTCGGCAAAAAAAAACTCATCATTGGAGCAAGAGAAGACATGAAAATCACGAAGTTCCTGCGTACGGCGGTCGCTGCGAGCGCACTGTTCATCGGTATTGCACAGACAGCAAACGCTGAAATCACGACACACACGGGCAACACCACCGGCGGCCCGACCCTCGACCTGACACCGTGGGCGTTCCCGGGCAGCGCGATTCCTTACACCCAATACGCGTTCACGGTCGATACCGCAGGCGAATATACCTTCCAGGTAACAGCCGAATACGACGCCGCGATCCTGCTGTTTGAAAACAGCTTCGATCCAGCCGATACCACGGCCAACTTCGTCAACGGCAGCGACGACAATGTCTCGTCCACCACGGCTGCCTTCGCGGCGGACCTGGAAACCGGCTCCACCTACTTCTTTATCGTCACCGGGTCCGACGATCCGGAATATGGCTTCTACAGCGCGACGATCGGCGGCCCTGGCTTGATCTCCGCAGTACCCGAACCTTCGACCTGGCTGATGCTGGGCGTCGGCCTGGCGGCAGTCGGCTACACGGCGCGCCGCAAAACGCAGCATTGATTCACCGATGGCGGGGCTCGCGCTCCGCCATGCATTCATCTCCCCACCCACTCCCATAAGGAACCTGCGATGAATATCACCAGACTGCTCCGCAACGCGCTCACGATCTGTGCGCTGTTCGCCGGACTCATGCATACCGCCAAGGCCGATTTCCACATCGAGCGCGGCGATACCACCGGCCTTGCCACGCTGGACGTGGGCGCCATCTACATCGATGCCGGCAACGCCGTGCCCTACGACCAGCTGACCTTTACGGTGAGCGCTGGCGGCACGTACCAGTTCCTCGCGATGGCTGATTTTGATAGCGCTATCTTCCTGTATGCGGGCGAGTTCGACGCAGCTTCTCCGACCACGAACCTGATCCGGCACAACAACGACATCTTCTCGCCGGACACTTCCGGCTTCGTCTCGAACCTGTTTCCCGGGCTGAGCTACACGCTGGTGGTGACCGGCCTGGAGGATGACGAATTCGGCAAATACAGCCTGACCATCGGCGGACCCGGCAGTGTGGCGCCCGTGCCGGAACCATCCACCTGGATGATGCTGGCCCTGGGCCTGGCCGCCATCGCGCATGCACGCCAGCGCGCCGCGCGGCGCTGAAGCGCCGCAGTTATCAGCTGTCCAGCTGTCCAGTTAGCTGTCCACCATCATCGAGCCATTCACGAGGAACGTCATGAATATCAGGAAATTTTTCAGCGCCGCGCTCGCGGCATGCGCACTGTTCACCGGCTTCGCCAGCACGGCCAGCGCAGAATTCTTCAGCCATGTCGGCGACTCCACCGGCCAGCCCACCTGGGACGTCGATGCCGCCTTCAATGGCGTGGGAACCGCCGTGCCCTACCAGGCGTTCGACTTCCATGTCGACACGGACGGCCGCTACAAATTCCTGGCCGCGGCCCGCTTCGACAGCATGATCATCCTGTATGAAGGCGGTTTCGACGCCAGCGCGCCGAACGACAACCTGATCCGGTTCAACGACGACATCCTCACACCCAACACGTCCGGCTTCCAGGCGGAATTGACGGCCGGGCTGCAATACACGTTCGTCATCACCGGCTTCAACGACTCGGAATTCGGGGCATACAGCTTCACCATCGGCGGCCCGGGGTCCATCATGCCGGGGCCCGTGGCGGCGGTGCCTGAACCGTCCACCTGGCTGATGCTCGGGTTGGGTCTCGCGGCCGTGGGCTTCACGGCCCGCCGCAAAGCGCTGCTGCGCTGAGGCGGGCACGCACTGAGGCGACACGCACTGACGCGACACGCACGGCAGGGCTGCGGCCCCGCCGTTTTTCATTGCCTGTCCTCCTACACCCACCACTCCCGCGCGCCTATTCCGCCCCCTCCGGCCGGGTCCTATGATGGCCTGCAATCAATCAATCAGGAGACCATCATGCAAAATCAAGGCAACGGCGGACGTACCCTGGACCAGAAAACCCATAACGGTACGAGCAGCGCGGGCACCATGGGCACGGGCGGCACGGGCCGCACCGGCACCGACGAAGGCTACGACGAAGCGGCCAACACCCCGTGGCAAGGAAGCATGCAGACGGCGCGCACCGATGACCTGCTGTCCGACGGTTCGGCCGCGGACCAGGATGGCCAGGGCTACGCCAGCGACGGCACCAATACCCTGGGCAGCGAAAGCGGCTCGGGCGCGGGCAACCGCCAGAAGGATCGCAACGAGGATCGTGAGCAAAGCCTGTCCGGCGGCGGCCGCCCCAGCGATCCGACCGGCCTGCAAGGCTCGGCCGGCAACCAGCAATCGAGCGGCGACGACCAGCAGGGTTGATGCCGGGTAGCGCCACCGCGAGCCGGTGGCGTTGCCGAGCCTGCCGATCAGGTGCCGAAAGCGGCCCTTGGCAGGCGGTACGGGACATGTTGCGACAAAGGATGTTCCACCGGTAACGCCGGGTGCGCGAAATCCCCATCCGGGTCGCGCACCATCCCCAGCCTCTCCATCACGCGCCGCGAGCGCGCATTCTCCGCCACCGTGAACGACATGATCTCGTGCAGGCCGAGACGCCCGAAGCCGAAGCGCAAGGCGGCACGCGCCCCTTCGCTGGCCAGGCCCTTGCCCCAATGGCGCGACGCCAGCCGCCAGCCCACCTCATGGCAGGGCGCGAAAGACGTGGCGAAATCCTGGTATTTCAAGCCGACGAAGCCGGCCAGTTCGCCCGTTTCCTTCAGCTCGGCGGCGAAGTAGCAGCAGCCATGCCGCGCATGCATCGCGTTTTGCGCGCTGAAGAATTGCACGGCCTGTTCCGGCGTCACGGGGCCGGGCAGGTATTCCGTCACGGCCGGGTCGGCATTGAGCGCCACGAACGGCGCCACGTCGGCGTCGCGCCACAGGCGCAGCAGCAGCCTGTCGGTCGTCAACACCACGCTGCGTTCATGGGAAGGTTGAGGCACAATGCCTGGATTACTCATCAGGAGACATTTCATGATCCACGAAATCGCCGAAATCACCATCAAGCCGGGCACCGCGGAAGCCTTCGAAGCCGCCGTGCGCGAAGCCGTGCCGCTGTTCCGGCGTGCCAAAGGGTGCGTATCCATGCGCATCGACCGCACCATCGAACGCCCGGAAACCTATCGCCTGCTGATCGGCTGGGCAACCCTCGAGAACCATACCGTGGACTTCCGCGGCAGCGAGGATTTCCAGGCCTGGCGTGCGCTGGTGGGCGGTTATTTTGCCGAGCCGCCGAAGGTCGAGCACCTGGAGACGGTGGTCAACGGGTTCTGACCTGATGGCGGGGCACGGGATGTGCTCCGCACGGAGGGTCCCGCGGCTTCGGGGCAGACCGTGGCGCCCCGCATCGGCGCGCCGCCATTGTTGTTTTTGCAGCACAATGCGGGCAGGTCAACCCTTACAGGAACTGCCATGCCAGACACCATTCACCGCAACTTCAAGACGGTCGAGGATGCCGAATCGGCCCGTGCCGCGCTGCTGGAAGCCGGCTTCCAGGGCTCGTCCGTGCAACTGAACCTGCACGACGCGCGCGCTGTCGACACGCCCACCCTGGCCGTTGAAAACATCATGGAATCGCTGACGCCGGACGATGCGGACGATACCGACCGTCCGGTGCACCGCCCCGCCGCGCTGCTGTCCGTCGATGTCGACAGCGGCGAGCAGCGCGAACAGGCCACCGCACTGATGCTGCGCTACGGCGGCACCGAAGCCTGACCGCGCGGGCCTGGAACGGTCGGGGCGCGGCGCGGCATCAGCGATGCCTTGCCGCTCAGCGCAGCCAGGCATCGCTCCATGACAGTTTCCCGGCCAGTTTCCCCGTCAGTTCCTGTCAGGCAGCGGGATGCTCGAATACCTGCCGCAGGTAAGCGAGGAAGGTTTCATCCTTGCTCATCGTCTTGCCCGGCGAGTCCGACAGCTTGGCCACCGACTGGCCGTTGCAGCGCACCAGCTTCATCACGATGTTCAGCGGCTTCACGCCCAGGTCGTTGGTCAGCCAGGTACCGATGCCGAAGCCGGTCATGATGCGGTCGGCGAAATGGCGGTACAGGTGGATCGCCTTGTCGAGGTCCAGCCCATCGGAGAACACCAGCCGCTTCGTGTTGGCATCGATGCGCAGCCGCGCATAGTGGGCAATGGCCTTCTCTCCCCATTCGACCGGGTCGCCCGAATCATGGCGCAGGCCGTCGAACAGCTTGGCGAAGTACAGGTCGAAGTCGCGCAGGAACGCATCCATGCCCACCACGTCCGTCAGCGCCGTGCCCAGGTCGCCGCGGAATTCCTGCACCCAGTCCTCCAGCGCCGCTTTCTGGAAGTCGCGCAGGCGCACGCCGAAGGCCTGGAACGATTGCATGTACTCGTGCGCCATGGTGCCGATCGGGTGGATCTTGTAGCGCATCGCCAGGTACACGTTCGAGGTGCCCTTGAAGAATTCCGGCACTTCCGCCGCCAGCCGGCGCACCACTTCGTCGTGCCATTCGCCCGAGAAGCGGCGGCGCACGCCGAAGTCGGAAAACTCGAACGGGTTGCGCTGCATCGGCTCCTTGCCGAACGCCTTGAGCGCGGCGATCTTGGCGTCCAGGCGGCGGCGGCCCTCGGCCAGCGCGGCTTCCTGGTCGAAGCGCCGGAAATACAGTTCATTGACGATGTACAGCACGAAGATCTCGAAGCCCATCACGTGCACCTGCGGCCCGCGCGCGTGGATCAGCAGTTCGTCGCCATTGGTTTCCACGGAGATGAACTTGCGCTGGAAGCGGAACACGGTGAGGAAGTCGACGAAGTCGCTCTTGATGTAGCGTAGCGAGCGCAGATACTCGAGTTCCTCTTCGCGGAACGTCATCGTGCACAGGTGGTCGAGCTGGCGCTCGATCTCGTCCTTCAATTCGGCCAGCGGATAGGCCGGCTGGTTGCGGCACTTGAATTCATACTCGGCCTGCGCGCCCGGGTGCCAGTGCAGCAGCGCCTGCCACATGGAGAATTTATACAGGTCGGTTTCCAGCAGGCTGCGGACGACGGGTTGGAAGTTTTCGGTCATGTCGGTCATATCGGTCATGTCAGCGCCCAGCGTTGACGAGCAGTTCCTGCACCACATCGGAGGCTTGCGCGAAGCCCACGCCCGCGGCGCGCATCCGGTCGAAGAAGTCCTGTTGCTGCGCTTCGAAGCCTTGCACAGGGCTCATGCAATCGGTGATCAGCACCAGCTTCGAGGCATCGGCGCCGAAGCGCTCGGCGATGTGCTCGACGGTCGACTTCACGCAATGGCTGCCGGCCTCCCCGGCGATGTACACGCGGTCGGCATCGCGCAGGCTGGCCAGCAGCTGGCGGTTTTCCAGCGTATCGGGTTCGCCGGCATCGGGCACTTCGGCCATCACGGCCGAATAGTGCTCGGTCCACGGGTTCGAGCCCTTGGCGACTTTCGCCACCACGCCCAGCGCCGCGTCTTCCCAGCGGTTGTAGGCGTTGCGCACGGCGTCATGCACGTTGTGGCCCCAGGTGCCGATTTCGCAGTGCACCGGCCACACCATCAGGCGGTAGCGGCCGGCCGCCTCGAGCGCGTCGAGGTAGGCCAGCGCGCGTTCGCGCCCGCGCGGATCACGCGGCAGGAAGCGCGCGGCACATACATCGGCCGCGGTGATCTCGGTGAATGGCATGACCGGCCCGCCATCGCCGGCCACCCAGAAGGTCGGGTGCGCCACGTGGTAGCGGTGGTGGGAATCGAGCGTGACGGTGATCGCCGCCAGGCCGGCGCGGCCCCGTTCGATCAGTTGCGCCAGGCGCAGCATGTTGTCGTGGGCGCCCGGCACCGGCAACGCGGGCATGCGCGCGCGGCCGGTTTCCGTGTCGATCGGCAGGGATTCGGGGGGCAGGTCGCAGAAGTCGTTCTGTGGATCGATGACAAGCAGGTGCAGTCGGTCTTTCATTGATAGGCTCCGTCGGACAGCAAGCCCCATCATACCGGCTGGCATGAAAATCGACCAAACACCTGCAAAATCGAATGAATGAGCTCGTGTCACGGTGCCTGGAAGGAGTGCAGCCCTGCAAGGCTGCACCGTTCTGGAGGCGCGAAGCAGGCTTCGCGAAACCCCTCCATCACCCCCATGACACGGCCTGAGCCATTTCTTGCAGCAGAGCTCGTGTCACGGTGCCTTACACCATGACACGGCCTGGGCCGCGGCAAGGCCGCATTACGCGGCGGCGAGGGCGTCGATCGACTGGCGGCTTTTCGCCAGAGTGTCGGCCAGCGCCTGCTCACCCAGCGCGACGCCTTCGGCCTGGACGAAGGTGATGTCGGTGATGCCGAGGAAGCCCAGCACGGCGCGCAGGTAGGTGGCCAGGAAATCGTAGCCGGCCGCCGGGCCTTCGCTGTAGACGCCGCCGCTGGCGGTGAACACGTACACCTTCTTGCCGCCGGCCAGGCCGACCGGGCCGGTCTCGGTGTACTTGAAGGTACGGCCGGCGCGGGCGATGTGGTCGATATAAGCCTTCAGGCCGGACGGTACGGAGAAGTTGTACATCGGCGCACCGATCACGATCACGTCGGCGGCCAGCACTTCGTCGACCAGCTGGTCCGACAGCTTCACGGTAAAGGCTTGCTCGGCATTGCGCGCCTCGGGCGGCGTGAAGAACGCGCCCAGCATTTCCTCGGTCAGGTGCGGTACCGGCCGGGCCGCCAGGTCGCGCTCGACCACGGTGTCCGACGGGTGGCTGGCTTTCCATTTGGTGATGAACTCGGCCGACAGCTGGCGCGAAAGCGAACCGGAAGACCGCACGCTGCTATTGATGTACAGGACGTTTGCCATGATGAACTCCTCGATAAGTGGTGAATTGCAGCCATCATAGAACGGGTTTAATATCGATGAAATCCACATAATTTCAATCGACTTGATCGATTTTATTGATATGAGAGAACCCGGTCTCCCCTCCCTCGACCAGCTTCGGGTCTTCATCGCCGTGATCGACCATGGCGGCTTCGCCCATGCCGCGCGGGCGCTGCACCGCACGCAATCGGTCATCAGCTACACCATCGCCAACCTGGAAGAACAGCTGAACATCGCGCTGCTCGACCGCGGCAAGCGCCGTGTCACGCTGACCGAAGCGGGCAAGGCGCTGCTGGCCGATGCGCGTGCCGTGTCGGCCAGGGTGGACGGCATGCGCGCCCGCGCCCGTGCGCTCGGCGCGGGACTGGAGGCGGAAATATGCCTGGTGGTCGATGTGATGTTCCCCATGTGCCGCCTTGTCATGCTGCTGGAGTCGTTCCAGCGCGAGTACCCGACGGTGGCGCTGCGGCTGCATACCGAGGCGCTGTGCGGCGTGGCGCAAATGGTCCTGGACAGCCGCTGCCAGCTGGGCGTGAGCGGCATGCCGGTACACCTGCCGGACAATATCGACCGGCAACTGGCCGGCCACGTCACGATGATGCCCGTCTGCGCGCCCTTCCATCCGCTGGCACGGTACGAGGGTGTGGTGCCCACCGCCGCGCTGCGCGAACACCTGCAACTGGTGCTGACCGACCGCAGCCCGCTGACGTCGGGCCAGGACTTCGGCGTGCTGGGCCTGCGCGACTGGCGCCTGGCCGACCTGCATTCCAAGCATGCGCTGCTGCGCGGGGGCCTGGGCTGGGGCAGCATGCCGGAAGCGATGATCAGCGAAGACCTGGCCAGCGGCCGGCTGGTCCGCCTGCACCTGCAGGACGGCGCGGCGCTGCAATACCCGCTGTTCGTCATCCACCGTGCCGACAATCAGCTCGGCCCGGCCGGCCGCTGGCTGAAAGAACAGATCCTCGCGCTGGACTATGCCTTGCCGCACGAGGCGTATTGACTTCCATTTCAAGACTCCTACAGCAGCGCGGCATGTGCGCTGACACCCGCTGCGCGCCTGCCGTCCTACGATAAACCTCTGCCGGGGCCGCGTGACAGCCGCTCCGGCCGCGACTTGAAGAGGAGATCGACATGACCAGAGAGAAGGACCAGCTCACCAACACCGAAGACGCGGGCTACTACACGCAGAGCGGCAACCATGCCGCCGGCGAGCCTGCCAACGACACCACGCAAGTCAACAGGGCACCCAACATCAACCAGGCGGCAAGCAAGCAAAGCAGCCCCGCCGGCAGCTCGGGAGGAACGGACATGACACAACAATCGATCGGCGGCCAGGGCGCGCAGGACGGCATCAGCGGCACCCCATCCGGCACGCAGGGCGGCCAGAGTGGCCAGGGCATCGACCAGGGCGGGCAAAGCCAGCAAAGCTCGCAAGGCCATTCGATGCACGGACAATCGGATTACCTGGGCGGCTCGCCCGGCGGCCAGGGTGGCGTGCGCAACGACCCGCGCACCCAGCTCGACCCGCAGGAATCCAACCGCGACAGCTATGGCGCGCAACAGTCGGGCGCCACCTCGGGCGAAGTCGGCGACGGCCGCAGCCAGCAGCAGGTCGCCCACGGCGGCAGCCAGGCATCGCAGCACAGCGCCGGCCGCGACGATGGCGGGGTGCAGCGCGCGCCGCAGGAAAACTACCGCGGCGGGTCTTCCCAGCAGCAGCAACAGCCGCAGCAGGGTAGCGGTGAAGGGGGTGACCTGCAGTCGAGCAGCCTGGGCGGCTCGGGCACCATAGCCAACAAGCAGGGCGGTCCCGGCAACCAGCAATCCGGTAGTCAGCAATCCAGTAACCAGCAGTCCGAGAACAGCCAGGGCGGTCCTGGCCGCAATGGCCTGTCGCAAATGAAGGAACAGCAGCAGCAAGGCGGCCCGGGCAACGGCCAGTCTCAGCAGATGGAACAATCGGCCGACAAGCCGCGCGCCGGCACGGGTGGCGGCCATGGCGGCCAGCACTCGGGCGGCATGGGCGGTGAACGGGGCGGCGACCTGCACAACGTGGGCGCGCAGAGCGGCCAGACGGGCCGCGGCGGCCTGGGCGGCAACAACGTCGAAATGCAGGGGTCCAGCAAGGGCAACCAGCAATCCGGCGACAACCTGATCGGCCAGACCACGCTGGGCAGCGGCGGCAGCCAGTCGGCCGACCGCGACAGCCTCGATGCGCTGCCGGCCGATGCGATGGGCGGCGAGCGCGTGGGCATGGGCAGCCGTGGCCACAGCCAGCAATCGGACAAGGCCGGCAATGCCCAGGCCGACACCTGGTCGAACCAGGCGCGCCCGAACAACCGCAGCGACAACGAGCAGGCCGACCGCCAGCTCGGCATGCAGGGCTCGCCGGGTGAACCGGGTCACGATATCGATGACCTGGGCAACAAGCAGTCCGGCGGTGGCGGCTCGCGGGGCGGGTCGGAAGACCAGCGATAGGCTGGACGGTGCCGGGCGTCATCCGGCACATTGAAAGCGCATGCATTCACCCCAACAGCGAAGGGCTGGGGTCAGGAAGGAATGCTGGCCTGCATGCCAGCACCCTTCCGCAGGCGCGAAGCATGCTTCGCGAAACCCCTGCTTCACCCCGCCGGGGCGTAGCCGGGGTTTCAAGGAGCATCGCTCCTTGCCGGCGTAGCGGTACTGGCCTACCAGCCAGTTCTCCACCCTGACCCCGGAATTTGCCGTTGGGGTCCGAAAGCCAACATTCACTCCCAAGGCGCGACCGTTGCTGGCCGTATTGAGTCGCTAGCTGAACAGCATTCGCGCCTCGGCGCGGCTTACTGCAAGCCGGCCGCCCGCAAGCGCCGGCGCAGCCGCCGCACCTCTTCCGTCAAATCCACCACCAGTGCCGCCACCTCTTCGTTCGCGTCGAAATCGCGCTCGATCCTCAGGAGACTGCGCGCGCGCACCAGGTCGACGCTGGTGAAGCGCCACGCTTCCGGTGCATCGCCGGTGCCGCCCAGCAGGATGCCGGTGCGCACCCGCTGCACCACCCAGCCCCGTTCCACGGCGCAGGCCCAGCACGCCGTAGGCTTCGTTCAGTTCCTTGGTCCTGGCGTCCGCGTCGGTTTCCTTGCTCACGTCCGGATGGTACTTGCGCACGAGCTTGCGGTATGCCGCCTTGATCTCGTCGGCGCTGGCCGACTTCGGCACGCCCAGCACCGCGTAGTAATCCTTGTAGTCCACGTCATGCTCTCCAGGTCGTCGTCCAGAGGAACATGAGGTTACAACGATGTCGCTGCAAGACCTTCGTCAGCGCAACCGGCGCACCGACGAGGCCTGGTTGTTCAAGCCTTCGAGCGCGGGATAGCGGCCCGGCCCGTACACCCTGCAGCGGCCGCGGTAGTCGTCATGCTCGCAGACTTCCCACTCGCCTTCGCGCACCACCATCGAGCCGGCCCGGTCGTTGAAATCGCGCGATCGCAGGCTGTGCACATCGCCCGCCAGCACCACGCGGTCCCCGCCGAACTGGCGGGTGGAATACAGCTCGACCGGCGGGCCACGCCGATCATTGCCACGCTCGTCACGATCGCCACGATCGCGCCAGCCGCGCCGGTCGTCGTCCCTGCGGTCGCGGCGGCCGTCGTCCCCGCGCGCCAGTTCGCGCACCGACGAAATCGCGTTGCCCAGGTGGCCCAGGTCGCGGTACTCGCCCCGTTCCAGCACGGTGCACCGGCCGCCGAAGTCCTTGTGCTCGCACACTTCCCAGGCGCCGGAGAGGACGGTGGCCGACGATGCGCGGTCGTTGAAGCCGGTGTCCTGGAAATTGCGCACGGTGTCGCGCACGCTGATCTGGGCACCGCGGAAATCGGGCTGCGAATACAGCGCCAATTCGCCGGCGGCGGCGAGGTTGAAGGATGCCAGCAGCGTGGCGGCGGCGAACAGGCGTTTCATGTGTACTCCATCTGGTGCGTTGGCCGGGCGCGACGCGCGCGCGGCATGCTTCCCATAACGCAATGGCGGCATGGCCGGTGCACGCGCCAGCTGTAACAAATTCCTACTGCGGCCACCAGGCGTTCATGGGTAGAATCGCAAGTTCCCCCGTTTCCGCCCCTGCCCATGCCCTATTCGTTCACCTTGCCCAATATCCGCAAAGAAGCCGCCGCGCTGTGGCAGCTGGCCTGGCCGGTCCTGATCGGCCAGTTGGCGACGGTGGGCATGGGCGTGGCGGACGTGGCGATGACGGGCCACACCAGCGCCGCCGAGCTGGCCGCGGTGTCGCTGGGCGCCTCGGTATGGTCGATCATCCTCGTCACCGTCAACGGCACCATGATGGCCGTGAACACGGTGGTCGCGCACCAGGTGGGCGCCGGCGCGTTCGACCGGATCCCGCACTCGGTGCGGCAGGCGCTGTGGAAGGCCGTGGGCGTGGGCATCGTCGCCGCGCTGGCGGCCAACCTGGCCACGCTGCTGTTCGACCACCTGCAGCTCGATGACGAGGTCAATGCGCGCGCCTCGATGTTCGTGCACATCGTCAGCATCGGCCTGCTGCCATTTGCCGCCTACCGCGCGCTGTACGGCTACAGCGCCAGCATCAACCAGACCAAGCCCGTGATGGTGATCGCCATCATCGGCCTGCTCGTCAACATCGCCGTCAACTGGGTGCTGGTGTTCGGCAACCTCGGTTTTCCAAAGATGGGCGCGCTGGGCTGCGCGGTGGCCACCGGCACCGTGGTCTGGCTCGACCTGCTGGCGATCGTGCTGTGGATCCGCATCGCCCCCGCCTACCGCACCTCGTACCCGTTCGACAAATGGGAATGGCCGCACTGGCCGGAGGTGTGGAACATGCTGAAGCTGGGCGTGCCGATCGGCGTCACCTATTTCGCCGAGGTCAGCGTGTTCGGCGCCGTCAGCCTGCTGGTGGCGCGCTTCGGCGTGGTCACCGTGTCCGCGCACCAGATCGCGCTGAACTTCGCCTCGCTGACCTTCATGGTGCCGCTGTCGTTCGGCATCGGGATGATAGCCCGCGTCGGCCAGGCGCTGGGCGAAGGCAATCCGCAGCGCGCCCGCTTCGCTTCGTTCGTGGGCCTGTGGATGTCCACCGGCTTCGCGGTGCTGTCGGCCCTGTTCATCGCCGTGTTCCGCCACCACATCGCCGCGGCCTATACGTCGGACGTGGCGGTGCAGGAAATGTGCGCGCACCTGCTGCTGTTCGCCGCGCTGTTCCAGCTGTCCGACGCGGCGCAGGTGGCGGCATCGTGCGCAATCCGGGGCTACAAGGTCACGCGCGGGCCGATGGTGATCCAGCTGATCGCGTTCTGGGGCGTGGCGCTGCCGGTCGGCTGCGTGCTGGGCCTGGCGCCGCAATGGCTGCCGTTCGCGCCGGGCGAACCGATGTCCGCCACCGGCTTCTGGATCGGCCTGGTGCTGGGCCTGACGATCGCGGCCGTGCTGCTGACGCTGTACCTGCAGCGGCTGTCGCGCCAGCGGGCGCTGGCCGGGGCCTGAAGGGCTCCCTGGCTTGCCGAAGGAAAGTCGGCAGCAGCACTTGTATTCCGAATTTTCCTGCCTCGTCAGGCGCTGTCCAGTCTGGTATCGTTTTGCGCTTTCCTTCCAATAACAAACCGTTCATTTCGGGACTCCCATGCGCACCGCTCTCAGTATCCTGGCCCTGCTGGCCGCCGGCACGGCATCCGCCGACCGCCTGACCCTCGACCGCCTGCACAGCGATCCCGCCCTTGCCGGCAACGGCGTGCGCGCGCTGAAGGTGTCGCCGGATGGCGCCCGGGTGACGTTCCTGCGCGGCCGCCCGGACAACCAGTTCCAGATGGACCTGTGGGAATTCAACCTGAAGGACAAATCGACGCGCCGCCTGGTCGACTCGAAGGTGCTGGTGGCCGAGGAAAACCTGTCGGATGCCGAGAAGGCGCGCCGCGAGCGCGAGCGCACCGCCGCGCTGAAAGGCATCATCAACTACAGCTGGTCGCCCGACGGCAAGCGGCTGCTGGTGCCGATCGCCGGCAACCTGTACCTGATCGATGTCGCCAAACCGGATGCGGCGCGCCTGGTCGCTTCGGGCAACGTGACCGATCCGAAGATTTCGCCGAAGGGCAAGTACGTGTCGTTCGTGCGCGACCAGAACCTGTATGTGATCGACCTGGCGACCGGCAAGGAAAAAGCGCTGACCACGGATGGCAAGGGCACGCTGCACAACGGCGAGGCGGAATTCGTCGCTCAGGAAGAGATGCACCAGTACACCGGCTACTACTGGGCGCCGGACGATTCGGCCATCGCCTACCGCCGCTATGACGAGGCGCAGGTGCCGGTGGCGCGCCGCTTCGAGATCTATGCCGACCGCACCGACGTGATCGAGCAGCGCTACCCGGCCGCCGGCGACAAGAACGCGATCGTGGAACTGCGCATCGTCGATCCGGTCAGCGGCGCGACGAAGGAAATCGACCTGGGCGCGGAAAAGGATATCTACCTGGTGCGCGCCGATTTTTCCGCCGACAGTAAAAAGCTGCTGTTCCAGCGCCAGACGCGCGACCAGAAAAAGCTGGAACTGATCGCCGTCGATACCGCCACGCTGGCGCAGAAGGTGCTCGTCACCGAAACGGCGAAGACCTGGACCGACATCAACGACGACCTGCGCTTCCTGTCCGGCGGCCGTGGCTTCGTCTGGTCGTCGCACCGCACCGGCCGCAACCACCTGTACCTGTTCGACATGGACGGCAACGTGAAGCATGCGCTGACCAAGGGCGAATGGGGCATCGACAACCTGCTGGCCGTGGATGAACAGGCCGGCAAGGTTTACTTCTCGTCGAACAAGGACGCCATCATCGACAAGCAGACCTACGCGGTCTCGCTGGACGGCCGCAACGCCGGCAAGCCCGTGCGCGTAACGCAGGCCGACGGCTGGCACGACACCACGTTCGCGCGCAACGGCCAGCTGTTCGTCGACACCTGGTCCGATCCGGCCAACCCGCCGCAGGTGTCGATCCGCAAACCCGATGGCGCGATCCTGACGTGGCTGGAGAAGAACGAGGTGAATGCCTCGCACCCGTACTACCAGTACAAGTCGGACCACCTGCCGGTGGAATACGGCACCCTGCAGGCCAGCGACGGGCAGACCTTGTACTGGTCGATGATCAAGCCCTACCGCTTCGATCCGGCGAAGAAGTATCCGGTGTACCTGTCCACCTACGGCGGCCCGGGCCCGCAGCACGTGTCGCGCAAGTGGGGCGATCCGTTCGACATGTTCATGGCGCAGCAGGGCTACGTGGTGTTCCGCCTCGATAACCGCGGCTCGGGCCGCCGCGAACGCGCCTTCACGGACGCGATCTACCGCAACCTGGGCAAGGTGGAAGTGCAGGACCAGCTGGCCGGCATCGACTTCCTCGGCAAGCAGGCCTTCGTCGATCCGAAGCGCATCGGCGTGTATGGCTGGAGCTATGGCGGCTTCATGACGCTGCGCCTGCTGTCGCAGGGCTCGGACAAGATCGCCGCCGGCGTTTCCGGCGCGCCCGTCACCGACTGGGCGCTGTACGACACGCACTACACGGAACGCTTCATGGACAAGCCGTCCGAGAACAAGGAAGGCTATGCCGACAGCACCGTGTTCAAGCATGTCGACGGCCTGAAATCGAACCTGCTGCTGATCCATGGCATGGCCGACGACAACGTGCTGTTCACCAATACCACGAAGATGATCGATGCCCTCGTCAACCGCGGCGTGCAGTTCGAGCTGATGACCTACCCGGGCGCCAAGCACGGCGTCTCGGACCGCAAGCAGCGCAAGCACGTGCAGGTCGGCATCGACGCGTTCTTCCGCAAGCACCTGAAGCCGGACACCGTGCAGTAAGACCGGTTAAAAAAACGGTGACAGTCACCATTTTCCAGGAAACATTGCAGGGAAAACGGTGACTGTCACCATTTTTTGGGAAATATTCCAGAAGCTCCAAAGCAAAACAGCCGCCCGAGGGCGGCTGTTGTTCATCGGCACTGGGCCGATACCTGTGCTTACAGGCCCTGGCGGTTGCCGCGGTTGATGGTGACGTCGTCGTCCAGCGCGTCTTCGACGGCTTCGCGGGCATCGCCCACTTTTTTCTGGATCTTGCCTTCAGCCTGGTTTTTCAGGCCCTTGGCCTGCTGTTTCGAGCTGCCGACCAGTTCACCGGCTTCTTCCTGAATCTTGCCGCCGACTTCCTTTGCCTTGCCTTTGATTTGATCGCTGTTCATGATCGAGCTCCTCTATGCGTTGTGGCTGGCCGGCCACGATGGCCGGCTGCCTTGGTAACCACGCTGTAATGCGTGGGGTTAGAGAAATCATACGATCAGTCATTATTTCCCTCCGTACGTTCCCTAACATTGCAAAAGAGTTCACCAACCGGCGGTCAAGTTTAAGGGTTGCTTAAGCGTCACCGTCGCTGCCGCGCAGTTACCACACCCGCACGCGTGCTTCGGGCGGCAGGTACAGCTTCTGGCCGGCCTGCACGTCGAACGCCTTGTACCAGTCGTCCAGGTTGCGCACCGTGTAGGTACGCCACTGCGCCGGTGCGTGCTCGTCGGTAGCGACCTGGTTGCGCAGCGATGCTTCACGCGCCTTCTCGCGCCACGCCTGCGCATAGCCGAGGAAGAACTGGCGATCCGTCTCGGGGCTGGTCTTGCCGCCCAGCGAGGCATGGTAGGCGTCGAGCGCGGCGGCCAGGCCGGCCAGGTCGGCCAGGTTTTCAGCCAGCGTCAATTGCCCGTTGAGCTTCAGGTCGGGGAAGGCGTCGTAGGCCGAGTATTGCGCCACCAGCGCCTGCGCCGCCTTGGCGAAATGCTCGCGGTCGGCCTTGGTCCACCAGTCGCGCAGGCGCCCCTTCGAATCGAATTCGGCGCCGATGTTGTCGAAGCTGTGGCTGATTTCGTGGCCGATCACGGAACCGATGGCACCGTAGTTGACGGCGTCGCTGCCGTTCGGGTCGAAGAACGGCGGCTGCAGGATCGCGGCCGGGAAGTTCAGCGCATTCTGCATCGGCATGTTGACGGCATTGACGAGCTGCGGCGGCATCGACCATTCCTTCGCATCGACCTTCCTGCCCAGCTTGGCCAGCTCCAGCTTGTAGTGGAACTGGGCCGCGCGCCAGGCGTTGCCGAAGGCATCGTCCGGCTTGACGTCCAGGCCGCCATACGTCGTCCACGTTTCCGGATATCCCACGCCCACGTACAGTACGTTCAGCTTGGCATGCGCCTCGTGCCTGGTGGCCGGCGCCATCCAGTCGAGCCGGTCGATGCGCTGGTGGAAGGCGTCGACGATGTTCGCCACCATCTGCTGCACCTTGGCCTTGGCCGCCGGCGGGAAATACTTGTCCACGTACATCTTGCCCACCGCTTCCGGCATCGCCGCGTTCAGGGCGGCCAGGCTGCGCTTCCAGCGCGGCGACAGTTGCGGCGTGCCGCTCAGCGTGCGGCCGTAGAAATCGAAGCGCTGGTCGACAAACGCCTTCGGCAGCGCGCCGGTGTGCTGGTTGATCGTGTGGAAAGCCAGCCAGTCCTGCCAGGTCTGCACCGGCATTTCAGCTACCAGTGCGGCGGCGCCGATGATGGCCTGCGGGTGGTAGACGATGAACTTCTTCTGCTTGCCCAGCCCGGCGGCCTGGAAGAAGGCCTTCCAGTCGAGGCCGGGCGCCCTGGCGGCGAAATCCTTGCCGGCCCACACGTTGTTGGCCTTTTGCACGTCGGACGATTCCTCGCGCAGGCCATGCGCCTGGGCCAGCTTGCGCTCCAGCTCGAACACGCGGGCCGCGCGCGCTTCCGGCTCCGTGAAGCCGGCCAGTTTCAGCATGGCCGCGATGTGCGCCTGGTAGGCGGTGCGCAGGCGGCTCATCCGCTCGTTTTCTTCCAGGTAGAACGCCCGGTCCGGCATGCCGAGGCCGCCCTGCAGCAGGTAGGGCACGTAGTTGTCCGGGTCCGTGAAGCCCTGCGCGATCCACACGCCGAACAGGTTCTCGGTGGCAAAATCGGTGGCGTTCAGGGGATCGACGTCGGCCCGCAAGCTGGCGCCCAGCGCCTGCGTGAGGCCGGCCTTGTCCCGGATGGCGGCGATCTTGTCCAGCACCGGCCGCAGCGGCGCCGTGCCGCGCGCTTCGATGCCGGCTTCGTCCATCAGGGCCCCGTAATAGGTGGCTACCCTTTTTGCGTCGCCCTGCCCCTGCCGGCTGGCGTCATCGATGAGCTGCACGATGCGCTGGTTGGTTTCGTCGACCAGCGCCTGGGCGGCGCTCCAGCCGCTGCGGTCCGCCGGGATTTCGGTGGCGGCCAGCCACTGGCCATTGGCGAAGGTATAGAAATCGTCGCCCGGCAGCACGGCGGCCGATTGCTGTTCGCCTTGCTGGACAGCAACCGGCGCGCCCTGTTGCGCGTGGCTGGAGGAAAAGGCCAGTGCGGCGCACAGCGCCATGGCGAGGGTGCTCGCACGCGGCGGGCGGCGCAGTACTCGGAAGGCTTGCATAAAGTCCCTTGTTTTGTCTGTGTGAACGAATTTTTTGGCGTGGTACGCCAGTGCGCACTCTAGCGGTGCCGCTGCCCCGTGACGAGGATTGTGCGACAGACTGCGGAAATCGCGGCTAGCCTGCTGAAGTCCGGCGACACGCCGCGCGCAGAAAGCCCTTCATCGGGGTGGAAAATCCGCTATAGTTCACTTACAGCAACATATTCGGGGGCCTGCACGATGACACTTGAGGAATTGTTCGATCACCCCGCCGCGCTGCCGACGGCGCCGAAGGTGGTCCAGGAACTGGTGGCCAGCTTCGACAAGGCATCCGTCTCCACCGAAGAGATCGCGCGCAAGGTATCGCTCGATCCGGTGCTGAGCGCCAAGCTGCTGCGCCTGGCGAATTCGGCGTACTACAACCTGTCGCGCAGTATCGGTACGGTCGAGGATGCGGTGCTGATGCTGGGATTCGTGGCGGTGCGCACGCTCGTCATCAGTTCGGGCCTCGTGAACGGATTCCGCACCGTGACCGGGCTCGATCTTGGCGAGTTCTGGCGCCACAGCATGCGCACGGCGGTGGCGGCCAAGTGGATCGCCAAGAAGACGCGCGACAATACCGAACTGGCGTTTACGATCGGCATGATGCACGCCATCGGGCAACTGGTGATCCACTCGGCGATGCCGGAGCGGGCCGTGGCGCTGGATGCCATCGCGCCGCCGCTCGACCAGCGCCGCCTGGCCGTGGAACGGGAAGCGCTGGGTTACACGTATGCCGACGTGGGCGCCGAGCTGGCCCGGCGCTGGCAGTTCCCCGCCGTGTTTTCCGATGCGATCGCGGCCTTCCCCGATCCGCTCGGGCGCGGCGCGGTGGACCGGCTGGCGGCCATCGTCCACGTGGCCGCCTGGCGCGTCCGCACGCTGGACGACGCCGACCCGGCCGAGCCCTTCCCGGAAGCCGTGGGCGAGGTGCTTGGAATGGATGCCAATGTCATCGACGAAATGCCGCCGCTCGACGAGCTGGCCGCCGGGCTCGACGAGATGATGAAGTAGCCGATCTTGCCCGGCTGACAATGCCAAAAACTTTTTACAAATTTTTTTTGCAAAAGGCCTAAAGTTCCCGCCGCCCCTGACGTAAATCATGACAAGCAGTATTCCGATCACGATTTGCAGATTAAACGGGCGCTCCATGAACTCGACCGACGTTCTCTCGATGTATGAAAATATTGCCGGACTGACCAGCAAGATGGTCATCGCCGCGCAGGGCAGCGACTGGACGTCGCTGGACCGCCTCGAGAACCAGTGCGCCGTGCAATCGGTCGGCGCGCTGGGCGGCGTGCCGGCACTGGAAGGCAGCGCCCGCCAGCGCAAGATCGACTTGCTGAAACAGATCATGGCCAACGACCGCGCCATCCGCGACGTGACCGAACCGTGGATGGGCCGCCTGAACGGCTGAGCCGATCACCGGACCATGAAAAAGCGCCCCGCGGGGCGCTTTTTCATTGCCTGAACGACGCCCGTGCGCCGGTGTTCCAGGGAACAGGGGCCCCTCAGGCCGCCTTGCTCTCCGGCTCGGCAGGCTGGGCTGGCGGGGCGATTGCCGGTTCGACGCGCGCCGCGACATCGTCTTCTTCCCTGCTCCAGCTTTGCCGCACGATGGGGCTGCGCTTCAGCTTGGCCTTGCGGACGAAGTGCACGATGACGCCGAAGATAGCCAGCAACACCAGGCTGCCGGCAAACAGGAACGTCAGCAGTTTCGGCCGGGAGATCTTGATCTCCTTCCTGGGCTCCGGTGGCGGCGGCGCGGCTTCTTTCTTCGGTTCCGGCTTGGCCTTCGGTTCCTCGGCCGGCACGGCGGGCGGCTCCCCGCTGGCCGGGGCATGCGGCGTGGCTTCCGGCGCAGGACTTTCGGCAACGGCCGGCGCGGTCACTGGCTTGCCGGCAGGTTCCGGCTGCGAAGCCGCCGCTGCGGCCATCGTGACCGTGTCGGGCGTCTTCGGCGGCGCGGCGGCGGCCGGGTTCGCTGGCGGCGCGGCAACAGGCGCCGGATCCGCCTTGCCAGGCATCGGCAGGCTGACGCGCGCGGCGCCGGCCGTGTTCGTCATTGCCAGCTGGGCTTGCAGCGTCTTCAACTTGCCTTCGAGTTCCGCCAGCTTGTTCAGCATCGCCGGATCGGCTGCACCGCCGGCAGGCCTGGCATTCACCGCTTGCGGCGCAGCCTCCACCGCTTTCGCGACGGGCGCCGGGCCCCCTTCCACGCTGGCCCTGGTGGCCCGTGCCGCCTCGGCCAGCTCGGCCTTCGATGGCAGGAACGAACGCTGCGGCGCCTTCTTTTCCGGCTCGGCCTGTGCCGCCACCTCGTGCGTTGCCTCGGGTTCCTTCTCCGCGACAGGCTTGGCCGGCTTGGCGCGGCGCTTGAAATCGTCGGCCGTGGAAGCGTATTTCAAGGCTTCCTTGCGCACGTCCCGCTCGCCGGGCATGGGCGAAGAAACAGGCGAGGACCTTGGCCTGGCCGGCGCGGCAGGTTCGATCTTGCCGCCGCGCGAGGCAAACGCCCGCTCGACGGCGCCGAGCAGTTGCCGCTCGCCCGGCGTTGCTTCTTTTCCAGGCGATACGACGGCGACCAGCCGCGCGGGAGCTTTGGCGGCACGCTCGGCGGCGGCTATGGCAGTGGTAGAAACAGCCGGCGCAGCCGGCGCCGACGCCACCGCGGCAGGTGCAGGTGCAGGTGCAGGTGCAGGTGCAGGTGCGGGCGATAGCCACAGCGTCACGCCGCGCACGCGTTCCCTGCCGCCGGAGGCGAGCTGGAAATACAGGTGCAGCACTTCGTCCTGCACCGGAGCGCTGGTGGTCACCTGCAGCACGCGGCGGCTGTCGCGCCGCGCGATGGCGATCTGGGCACCGGCCAGGGCCGGGTTCATCTTCACATTGGCCCCCTGGAACACGTCCGGGCGGGCCAGGCGCACCTGGAGATCGGCCAGTTCCTGCGTTGTCAGGTCGGTCAGTTCGATATCGGCCGACAGCGGCTGCCCGCTGAACGAGCGCACCGACGCTTCACCGAGCTCGGCGGCATGGGCACCGGTGGTGGCGGCCAGCGCCAGCACGGCCAGGCGGAAGGAGCGGAGCAGGAGCGGCATGTTGATCTCGATAGCGATAATTTCCGTAACGTAAGTGTTTAACGGCGGAAATTTCCAATCTTTGAGTGCCCGGACTGAAATTCGTCCGTGGGTTACACTTAATGCATCACTTTTCCCGAGGATGCCATGGACAATAGAACCGAACGCGACAGTTTTGGCCCGATCGAGGTGCCGGCACACCAGCTGTGGGGAGCGCAAACGCAGCGCTCGCTGCATCACTTCCATATCTCCACCGAAAAAATGGCGCCTGAACTGATCGCGGCGCTGGCCAACGTAAAGCGGGCCGCGGCGCGCGTCAATGTCGACCTCGGCGTGCTGGATGCCACCAAGGCTGATGCCATCGTGCGTGCCGCCGACGAGGTGCTGGAAGGCCGGCATGCGGGCGAATTCCCCCTGTCCGTGTGGCAGACCGGCTCCGGTACCCAGTCGAACATGAACATGAATGAAGTGCTGGCCAATCGCGGCTCGGAGCTGCTGGGCGGCGTGCGCGGCGAGGAGCGCAAGCTGCACCCGAACGACGACGTCAACAAGGGCCAGTCGTCGAACGACATCTTCCCCACCGCGATGCACGTGGCGGCGGCCGTCGCGCTGGCCCGCGACGTGGTACCGGCGCTGCACCAGTTGCGTGCCACGCTGGCGGGCAAGGCCCAGGCCTTCGCCGACATCGTCAAGATCGGCCGCACCCATTTGCAGGATGCCACGCCGCTCACGCTGGGCCAGGAATTCTCCGGCTACGTGGCGCAGCTCGACTATGCGGAACGCGCCATCGAGCATGCGCTGCCGGCCGTGCTGCAGCTGGCCGCGGGCGGTACCGCGGTCGGCACGGGGCTCAATTCGCATCCGGAATACGCGACACGCATCGCCGCCGAACTGGCCCAGCGCCTGCAACTGCCGTTCCAGACCGCCGACAACAAGTTCGCCGCGCTGGCCGGCCACGAAGCCCTGGTGGCGGCGCATGGCGCCTTGAAAACGCTGGCGACGGCCCTGTTCAAGATCGCCAACGACGTGCGCTGGATGGCTTCCGGCCCCCGCTCCGGGCTGGGCGAGATCACGATCCCGGAAAACGAACCGGGCAGTTCGATCATGCCGGGCAAGGTCAACCCCACGCAGTGCGAAGCGGTGACGATGCTGTGCGCGCAAGTGTTCGGCAACGACGTGGCGATCAGCGTCGGCGGCGCTTCCGGCAACTTCGAGCTCAATGTCTACAAGCCGCTGATCGCCCACAACTTCCTGCAGAGCGCGCGCCTGCTGGCCGACGGCATGCGCAGCTTCGACGAGCACTGCGCCCGCGGCATCGAGCCGGACCGCACGCGCATCGGCGAGCTGATGGAACGCTCGCTGATGCTGGTGACCGCCCTGGCGCCCCATATCGGGTATGATCGCGCCGCCCAGATCGCCAAGAAGGCGCAGCACGAAGGCACCACGCTGAAGGAAGCGGCGCTGGGGCTGGGTTTCGTGACCGCCGAACAGTTCGAGGCGTGGATCGTGCCGCTGGCCATGACCAGGCCGGGCGCGAAGGGCTGACCGGAACGCCGGACCGGCGACTGATGATTAAAGTTTAATTAAAAGCTTGCTTAAAGCTTAGTTAACACGTCGATAACTTGTTGCCGGTCTAACAAGAATGAGGATAAAATGCAAAGAGTAGATTTTGAACTGACGTCGGAATTCATCGAACTGAACCAGTTGCTGAAGCTTGTCGGCCTGTGCGACAGCGGCGGCGCCGGCAAGCAGATCGTGGCCAGCGGCGATGTGCGGGTGGACGGCAAGCAGGAATTGCGCAAGACCGCCAAGATCCGCACCGGCCAGGTGGTCACGGTCGGCGATGTGCGCATCGCCGTGCTGGGCCAGGCGGGTTCCGACGGGGCTTAATCTGCCGCAAACCCTGCGCCACCTCGGCGAATATAGTGGACAGGATTTGGGCAGGATTCCACTTATCCGGAGCGCGCATGGACCATCTCGACCCCACCAGACACCCCGAACCGCCGCGGTTCAACCCGCAATCGAATCCCCAGCCACATTCGCCGGCGAACGCGCAATCCCGGCAAGCGCAGCCGGACTCGCCGCCGCAGCCGATCCAGCAGCGCCTGATCGGCGACTTGCAGCAAGTGATCGACAATGCCGAAGACCTGTTGCATTGCACCGACAGCGCGCGTGACGGCGCCTACCGGGCGGCGCGCGAAAAGCTGGCCCAGGCGCTGGCGATGGCAAACGAGGAGCTGCAGCGTTTCGAGGAGGCCCAGCTCGAGCGCATGATCGCCGCCACCCATGAAGCCAGCATCCGCCACAACGACAGCACCGGCGAAGCCCGGCTGTTCCGCGCCTTTCACTGATCCGCGGCATGCTCCGTGCGCAGTGCCGCGAACGCGGCATGCGCCATCCACTGCCCCAGCCGGGGCCCCAGGTTGAATTCCCCATCCGTTGCCAGCGCCGCGTCGAGCGCCGCGCCAACGGTTGCGCCGTCCGCCAGCGCGGCCAGCGCGGCATGCGCGCCCTCGTCCAGCGCCAGCACGTCCGGCTGCCAGCCGGCGCGGTACACCAGTCCCCGGGAAGGCTGCGCGATGTCATCCGGGAACGGCACCCCGCTGTCCGGCTGATGGGCTTGCCATAGCGGCACCACCGTCCAGCGCGACGCGAAGACCGCAGCGGCCGGATGCGGCACGAACCGGCACTGTTCGAACGCGACGGGTGCCAGGTGCGCCAGCGCGGCAGGGGCCAGCGGTTCGATATCCGCCGCATGGTAGGCGCGGTGCAGCAGCCATTCGAGCCGTGCCATGTCGGGCAGGTAGGGCAGATCGGCCACGTGGGGGAAACCGTCGAGAAAATCGGCGAAGCCGCCACCGAAGGCGTTCAGATCGGCGGTGGCCGGCTCGTGATGCGTGCCGTACTCGCGGGCCAGCGCGGCGAAGAAATCGTCGCCGACCAGTTGCGCCACGACGGGAAAGGCCCCTGCCAGCGCGCGGGTCCAGCTGCCGGCCAGGTTGCCGCGGTAGACCGCCAGCCGGGATGCCAGCGGCGCCGGCCGCAGCATGGCCGCCAGCGCGCTTTCCGCGCTTTCCGCGCTGGCCGACAGCAGCGCATCGGCAAAGGCTTGCTGCACGGCGGCCACTCTCGCGCCATCCGCGACCTCCCCGCTTTCGGGTTCCGGTACGGACCGCGAGTGCGTGGCCGCCACGGGTGCCGCCGCCACGCGAGACAACAACGCCGCGGCCTTGTCCGCCTCGGCCATCAGCACGTCCAGCGGCGGCACGCCGGCATCCCATTCGACCAGCGTGGGCACCGCGCCGAAACGCGCCAGCGCCGCCTCGTACAGGCGCCACACGGGTTCGGCAATCGTCGCGCCATGGTGGTCGATGACCACGTCCGGCGTTGCCAGGTGCCCGCCCAGGTGGATTTCACCGACCAGCCCCGGCGCGATGGCGGACAGCGCGGCCAGCGCATCCTCGCCGTGGTTGCACTGGTTGACGTAGAGGTTATTGATGTCGAGCAGCAGGCCGCAGCCGGTGCGGCGCGCCAGCGCGGCCAGGAATTGCGCCTCGCTCATGGTATCGGCGCGAAAGCGCACGTAGGCCGACACATTCTCGATGAGGATTTGCCGCTTCAGCACATCCTGCATGCGCGCCACGCGGGCAGCGATGAGGTCGAGCATGGCGTCGTCGAGAGCCAGCGGCAGCAGGTCGTGGAAGTGCCGGCCGGGCACGGCGCCCCAGCTCAGGTGTTCGGAAACGAGGAAGGGCTCGATGCGCTCGGCCAGGCCGCGGATGCGTTCCAGGTGGCCCGGCGTGCCGCCATGGGCGGAACCCAGGCCGAGGCCCACGCCATGCAGGCTGACGGGATAATCGCGCCGCAGGCGCTGCAGTACCTGCACATCGCGCCCGCCCTCGCCCAGGTAGTTTTCGGTATGCACCTCGAGCCAGCCGGCACGCGGCCGGCCTTCGAGAAAATCGCGGTAATGCGCCGCGCGCAATCCAAGGCCGACGGAAGCGGCCGGGCTGGCCATCGGCTTACTTGGCGGGCGCCGGCGCCGCGGTCTTGCCGCCCAGTTTTTCGCAGGTGCCCTTGGCCACCCATTTCCATTCGGTCGGCGCATTGTCGGTACGCGCCATCGACGCGCAGCCGTGTGCACCATCCGACGAGGCGCAATCGTTCTGGCCGGCTTTCGCCACGCCATAGCATTTTTCCTTGTCGGGTCCGCCACCCATCTGCGCCTGGGCGGTACCCGCTGCGCAGGTCGCGGCCAATGCCGCGGCGATCATCGCTGCCTTGTTCATGTCCATGTCCTTATGCAAGAAACCCGTCGATTCTAACGAAAAGTTTCCGGAAAATGGGGTCTGACCCCGGTTCTGGGCAATAAAAAAACCCGCCGTCCACGGGGAACAGCGGGTCAGCGCGCTCGGGGGCGCGCTCAAGCCGTGGTATTGATCCGGTTGCCCAGGTGCGGCGGAAGGTTGGGCGCGCTTGGCGCCTCCGGCAGCGCATCGATCAGCGCGGCGGCCGACGATGCCTGCACGTCCATCGCTTTTTTCAGCACCGCCATGCTGACTTCCTGCTTCGTACCGGTCTCCGCGATCGTTGTCGACAGCCGGGCAATGCTCATTGCGTCCATACTTCCTCCACTAAGCCTTGCGGCAAGGCCGATTTTTCCGCATATCCCCTGTTTACGGAACAGTTACGGGGAACTTGAGGCCGGCGGAGGCATGCCAGCCATCCTTTTCAGCAGCCATGCCAGGATAACATCGCGGTCGTCCAGGTCCAGCCAGTCGATGTGCGGCGCCAGCCCGGCCGGCCGCGGCAGCGTCGATGCGACGGCCACGATGTGCTCGTCGTGCGGATACAGCGGCCCCTTGTCGCCGACACCGCGGTGGATTTCCAGCTTGTCGATCGGAAAAGATTTGAAGCCTTCCACCAGGGTCAGGTCGGCGGGTGCCAGCCGGGCGAGCTGTTCATCCAGGCCCGGTTCCGCGGCGCCGCGCAGTTCGTGCACGATGGCGTACCGGTAAGGCGACGCTACCATGACTTCGGCCGCGCCGGCGCGCCTCAGCCGCGCGCTGTCCTTGCCGGGCGGTTCCAGTTCCAGGTCGTGATGGCTGTGCTTGATGACATTGACTTTGCGCCCCGCCGCGGCCAGCTGGCCAACGAGGTATTCCAGCAGCGTGGTCTTGCCGCTGCCCGACCGGCCGACGATGCCGATCACCGGCGCCGCGGCGGCTGGTGTGTGCTCCATTCTTGCTCCTGTGAGAATGGAGGCATTATAGAAGAAGGCAGCCCGCCGCCTGGAGCGGGCTTGGCCGATGACCCCGCGGCCGAGATGCCCGTGGCCGATGGGTTCCCGGCCGGTGCTGCGCCGAGCGATTACTTGTCGGGCCGGAACGGGCCGTCGCCACCGCCCTTGCCCATCAGGCACAGCAGGCCGACACAAGCCAGCACGACGACCAGCACGCCCGGCTCGGCAGCGGCACTGTCGGGCAGGTAAGCGGCGCGCACCGGCGCGGCGGCGGCCAGCAGGGGCAACGCGTGCAGAATGGAAAGCTTCATGAAGTCATCCCGTAGGGTTGTCGATAAAACAAGCATGACAATCCAATATGACGGCACGATGACGGTTTCAATCGTGCGGCGCCTGGCGCGGCGCTCAATATGGCATCCGGTACCGATAACCCTGGAACGCAAAGACCGCGCCCTTCGCTTCGAGCCGCTCCAGTACCAGCCCGGGCGCCACTTCGTCGCCTTCGCGGCGCAGGACCTTGTCGATCAGCACCAGCCGGTCGGCCGGGTTTGGCGAATACATGTAGCCGCTCATCGCCACCGGCGGAATGGCGCGCCGGATCGGCTCCGGCAAGTCGCGCAAGGCCAACACCGGTTCTTCGCGCGACGCCTCGTCCGGCTTCGACGGGGTGGCGGCGGCTGCCGGTGCTTCGGCGCGGGCGGCAGGTTGCGGCGGCACGACGGCGGCAGGTTGCTGCTGCGCGACGGCGGCAGGCGCCGGCGCCGTTTCCTTGCGGGCCTCGACCGCCGGAGCGGGGACGGCGGCGACCACCGGCGCAGGTGCCGGGGCCACCACGGCAGGCGGCGTGACAGGCTGCGTGACAGGCGGCGCCACAGGCGCGGTGGCTGGTGCAACCGCCACGGCCCGCGGCTGCTCCGCCGGCACGGGCACCGCAGGTTGCGCGGGCGCGGCCGCCTGCCGCCACACCACCACGGCCAGCCCGGCGATGACGACCGCCATGGCCGCGACGACTGCGACGAGCGGCTTGCGCAGCGGTGCGCCTGCCCCGGCTGGCGCCACGGGTGCGGGCGCATGGATGCCCGGCGTTTCACCCAATTGCCGCTCGGCCTGCGCTTTTTTCAATGCTTCGAGAATGTAGGACATATCACTTCCCTCCGGCCGGCGCTGCCAGCCGGGGCTCCGGGTTGGCCATGCCGGCATCGATGAGCGCGCTCAGCCGGATGAAGGTCTTCGGGCCGGCCACGCCATCCGCCTTCAGTTGCTGGGACGCCTGGAAATCGCGCAGGCGGCGCAGCGTTTCGCCTTCGAGCGGCGCACCGTCCTCGGGCCGCGCGGCACCGGCCCGCTGTGCCAGCCGCCGCGCCAGCCAGTCCACCTGCGCGCCCCGGTCGCCCGCCGCTACCTGCTCGCGCCACCCGGGCGGTGCCCGCCAGAAGGTGGTGAAGGTGCCATCGTAGCGATTATCCAGGGCCGCCCGTGCCACGGCGTGGCGACGCCCGCCGATCTCGAGCACGCCGTCGCGCTCGCCGAGAGCCACCAGCAAGGCATGGGTCGGCAGCGCCGGATCGTCATTCAATGTCAGCATCGCCGGGCGGTCCAGCAGGCGCAGGTCGTCCAGCGTGCCGCGCGTGGCCAGGCAGCGCAGGTTATGCCGGGGTGCCTCGGCGCAGACCTCGCCCGTCCCGGCCTTCATTGCCACGCCCCACAGCGCGGCCAGCCGGCGCAGCGTGGCCTCGCTGTCCGTGCCCTGTGGCGCGACAGGCACCGCGCCCTGCGGTGTGGCGGCGACTGCCGGCGCAGCCGCCGGCGCGGGCTGCCGTGGCGCCAGTTGCCAGGCGGCGGCGGTCAGCACGGCGCCGGCCAGTACCCCGCCGGCCACCAGCGGCCAGCGTGCCCGCACGCGCGGCACGGCCGCGCCGAACACTTCCTGCGCGGCGCGGCGCACGATCTTGCGCGTGACCTGCGCCTTGTTCTCGACATAGGCGCCGAGCAGCGCGCGGTCGCACAGCAGGTTGATCCGCCGCGGCACGCCTTGCGTCAGTGCATGGACCAGCGCCGTCACGCCGGCCGGGAAAGGCGACGGCCCGGCCAGCCCCGCCACCGCCAGCCGGTGCGCGATGTATTGCCCGGCTTCGGCGGCGCTCAGGGAACCCAGGTGGTAGCGGGCGATCACGCGCTGTGCCAGCTGTTCCAGCTCGGGCTGCGCCAGCATGGTGCGCAGCTCGGGCTGGCCGATCAGGATGATCTGCAGCAGCTTGCGCTCGCTCGTTTCCAGGTTCGTCAGCAGGCGCAACTGCTCGAGCACGGCCGCCGACAGGTTCTGCGCCTCGTCGATCACGAGCACGTTGTTCGCGCCGCGCGCATGGCTCTCCAGCAGGTGCCGGTTGATCGCATCGACGTAGTGCTTCACCGTGGCGGCGCCCGCCGGCAGCGCGATGCGGAATTCGTCGCACACCGATTGCAGCAGCTCCTCGACGGACAGCTTCGGGTTGAAGATGTAGGCCAGCTGGCAACCGGGCGGAACCTGTTCGATGAAGCAGCGGCACACGGTGGTCTTGCCGGCGCCGATCTCGCCCGTCAGCAGCACGAAGCCGCCGCCGCTGCCCACGCCATACAGCAGGTGCGCCAGCGCCTCGCGATGGCGCTCGCTCATGTACAGGTAGCGCGGATCGGGCGCGATGGAGAACGGGCTGCGGGTCAGGTTGAAGAATCGCGTGTACATGGATGGTCGGTCAGCGCAGCGCGGGCGGCAGCGGTTTGAACTTGGCGCAATAGATCTTGGAGCGGCGCTCCGCGTAGGCGATGCGCCCGCCGGTGGAAGTTTCCCGCACCGGCGTCGCGGAGCCCGTGATTTTCGCATAGCGCAGGCCATCGCGCTGCGTGATCGCCTCGGCCAGCTTGTCCGGCGTGGTGTCGGCCACCGCGCCCACGAACCGGTAGGGAAACGTCTCGTCGCTGACGATCACTTCGCGCACGGCAAAACCCCACAGCCTGGCGTCGGGCGTGCGAAACCAGTAAGCGCCGCCTTCGCGCTTGTAGGGCTGGCCGAACCAGCGCACCATGTAATCGAAATAATAACGGTTGGACGTCTGGTCGCGGCACAGCAGGCCGTTGCCCAGCACCACGCCGAAATGGCTGGGCACCTTCGCCTGCAGCGGCGGGGCGATCACGCAAGCCAGGGAAAATGCCAGGAAAGAACGCCGGGCCAGGCACCGGCGCAGGGGCAAGCCCGCAGTGCTGCCGGCCTGCCCGCCGGCGCCTACAAATTCTGCAGCCATTTCCGGTTGGCCGCGATCCTGACTTTCACCGATTCCGGCAGCGCTTCGTAGCATCCCGGGTATTGTTTCAAGGCGCTTTCGCGCACCTGCTTCTCTTGCCCGTTGATGAGGAAAACATAGAGCGTCCCGCCTTGATCGGTTTTCCGGGTCCCTAAATACTTGATCATTTTGCGAAATTCCTCCGGCATGCATTATGACACCTCCGCGCGGTGCCCGGCATTAATGGCGTCCGGTGGCGTCGCATGGCGTCTCATGGTGTCGGTCGGCGGCGTCGGTTTTCAGGGAATCGTTATCATTTCGCTACGGGCCGCGGCAAGCTGTGTTTTAATAGCGTGGCTCAAGCCGGACGGGACCATCATGAAAAACCTTTGTGCAATCGCCTTTGCAGCCGCTTCCGCCCTCGGCACCGCCACCGTCCACGCGGCGCCGGAAACCATCGCCGTGTTCGCCACGTGGCACATGGCGGACCTGCACGATGTGACGCAGGCGTGGTATTTCACCGGCGCGGCGCTGTCCGGCCATGACCGCGGCGGCGCGCCATGGGCCGGCGACCGCCCGCTGGTCCAGCCCGCGGAGGTCGCGCTGTCCCAGGCGCCGCTGCAGCCGGCACCTTTGGAACCGGCACCGCTGGAACCGGCGCCTCTGGAACCGGCACCTTTGGAACCGGCGCCGCTGGAACCGTCCGCCCTGTCCGCCCTCCCCGAGCTTCCCGTGGCGCCCGCCGTACCCGCCGTGCCGGCCAGGGTCGACGTGCCGCCCACCATTCCGGAACCGCGCATGGCGCCCATGTTGCTGCTCGGCTTGCTGCTGCTGTTCCTGCGCGCCAACAGGAAGGAAGAGCAGTTCGGCTAGCCGCCGTCCTGCGCGGCTCCTCTCCATTTTGCCGCAGCCCTGCGCGGCTCATCGCGCCATTCTGCCGCCGGCACCGCGTTTTCACCAGTCCATCCCGCCGCGCTCGCGGTGCCCCTGCCGTTGGCTTATCGTCATGCTTCCCACAATGAGGCCAACATCATGCATCGACCTTCCCCTACCCTCGCCTTCGTCGTCCTGGCCACGGCCGCCACCCTGGCCACCGGCGCCGCCGCGGCGGACAGCGCCAGCCAGGCCCGCGCCACCGAAACCCGCAACATCGGCGCGTTCAGCGCGATCGACATCGCCGGGCCGTTCGACGTGAAGGTGGACGCGGAGGCGCCGCGCGCGCTGCGGCTGTCCGGCCCGGCGGCCGAGCTGGCGGAGATCGAGACATTCGTCGACCGCGACACGCTCGTGGTACAGCGCAAGAGCCGGAGCGGCTGGCACTTCAGCTTCGGCAAGCGCAGCGAACCGGTCATGGTGACGATCGGCACGCCGCAGCTGAACAGCCTGCGCAACACCGGCAGCGGCGACGTGCGCCTGGACCGGGCCCGCGGCGACACGCTGCAGCTGACCGTCAGCGGCCCCGGCGACCTGCAGGCGAACGGCAACGTGCGCGAACTGTCGGTGCGCGGCAGCGGCAGCGGCGACATCGACCTGCGCGCCCTGCGTGCCGCCACGCTGCGCATCAAGATGAGCGGCCCGGGCGACGTGGAAGCGGCCGGCGTCACGCGCGAACTGGCGGCCGACGTGACCGGTTCGGGCGACCTGGACGTCAACGATATCGCGGCCGACAAGGTCAGCGCCACGCTGACCGGCCCCGGCTCCGTTGCGCTGCAAGGCCGCAGCCGTGAGATCCACGCCACGCTGGCCGGCTCCGGCGACTTGGACGCGTGCTCGCTGGCCGTGGAAGGCGCCAGCGCGAACCTGTCGGGGCCGGGCAGTGCCTGCGTGGCCGGCACCATCCGCACCATGGAAGCGCGGGTGCGCGGCTCGGGGGACCTGGAAGCGCGCGGCCTGCAGACGCAAAGCCTGCGCGCCGAACTGGACGGCCCCGGCAGCATGAAGCTGAGCGGCACCACCGGCGCGCTGGAAGCCTCGGTCAGCGGCTCGGGCGACTTCGACGGCGAAGAGCTGGCCGTGGGCCGCGCCGTGGTGCGCGGCCATGGCCCCGGCAATATCGCCCTGCAGCGCGTGACCGATACCCTGGATGCCGAGCTGCGCGGCTCGGGCGGCCTGAGTACCGCGCTGGACGCGAAAAGCGTGCGCCTGGCGCTGGCCGGCCCGGGTGGCGCCCACCTGCAGGGCCGTACCGCGCGGCTGGCGGCCCAGCTGTCCGGTTCCGGCAGCATCGATGGCCGGGCACTGCAGGCCGACCACGCCCAGGTCACCGTGCGCGGGCCGGGCAACGCCGTCGTCAACGTGCGCGGCAAGCTCGAGACCCATGGCCGGGGCGGCGCGGACCGGCTGGTGAAGATCGACCGCGAAGGCACCCAGGACGCGCGCTGAGGTCCGCCGCGCGCCCAGCCCCGGCCATGCCGGGCGAACCCGGCCGAGTGCCGGGTTTTTTCTTTTGGTATTAGCCGGACCGGTTCCGCCACATACCACAACTCATACCAAAGAACTCATCCTTTTCCCGTTTTTAATCATAGACTTAACAGATCCACTGCGGGTTTTTCCGCGCCTCGTCGACACGCCACGACAATACCAGTTAAATACCTGTTGACAGACTGGTTTGCCCATCCTATAGTCACCCTCGATTCTTCACACACCAACTCCTATGATCGACTATCTGATCGGCGTCGACGGCGGCGGCACGGGCACGCGGGTGCGCCTGGCACGGCCCGATGGCACGTTACTGGCCGAAGGCAGCGCCGGCCCGTCCGCCCTGCTGCACGGCATCCCCAACGCATGGAATGCCGTCGAGCAGGCAGCCGCGGCGGCGTTTGCCGCGGCCGGCCTCGGCGTTCCCGAGCGCGAGCGTATCGCCATCGGGCTCGGGCTGGCCGGGGTCCATAACCGGGGCTGGGCGGCGGAGTTCATCGGCGCCAATCCCGGCTACGCGGCGGTGGCGCTGGAAAGCGATGCGTACACCACGGTCCTCGGCGCCCACCAGGGCCGGCCCGGCGCGATCATCGCGCTCGGTACCGGCAGCGTCGGCGAAGTGCTGGGCGAGGATGGCTCGCGGCGCGAAGTCGGCGGCTGGGGCTTCCCTTCCGGCGATGAAGCGGGCGGTGCCTGGATCGGCATGCGCGCCGTGAACCATGTCCAGCACGTGCTCGACGGCCGCGCCGCCGGCGGCCCGTTCGCCGATGCGGTCATGGCCGCGTGCGGTGGCGGCAGGGATGCGATCCAGTCGTGGCTTGCCAGCGCGACGCAGACCCGTTTCGCGCAACTGGCCCGCATCGTGCTGGAACACGCGGCCGGCGACGACACCGCGCGCGAGATCATGATCGAGGCGGGCCGGCAGGTGGGCCTGATCGCCGGCGCGCTCGATACGGCGGGCAGGCTGCCGATCGCGCTGTGCGGCGGCCTGGCCGAACCGATGCGCGCCTTCCTGCCGGGCGAGCTGCTGGCGCGCATCGTGCCGGCCAGCGGCGATTCCGCCACCGGCGCGCTGCAACTGATCCGGCGACAGCTCGCCGAAGCTTCCGTGAAGGAGTGAACCATGCCGGCCCGACTGCGTGATTTCCATCCCGATGCAGCCAGCGATACGCCGCTCTACATGCAGGTGGCCAACCGCCTGTCCGACGGCATCGCGGGCGGCGACTGGCGCGCCAACGAAGCACTGCCTTCCGAGCGCGTGCTGTCCGATGCGCTGAGCATCTCGCGCGTCACGGCGAGGAAGGCGATCGACCTGCTGTGCGACCGCGGCATGCTGACGCGCCGGCGCGGCTCGGGCACCTACATCACGCCCAAGCTGGAACAGCCGCTGTCGCGCCTGACGAGCTTTTCGGAAGAACTGCGCCAGCGCGGCTTCACGGCCGGTTCGCGCTGGCTGCAGCGTGAGATCGGCATCCCCGCGCCGATGGAGGTGCTGTCGCTCGGCCTGTCGCCCAACATGCCGGTGGCGCGCCTGAAGCGGCTGCGCACGGCCGACGACGTGGTGATGGCGATCGAGACATCGACCATCCCGGCCGCCTACGTGCCGGACCCGCAGCGCGTCACCGATTCGCTGTACGGCTACCTGGAAGCGCACGGCACGGTGCCGATGCGGGCGCTGCAGCACATCCGCGCGGTCAACGCCAACGCCGAGCAGGCGAAACTGGCCAACATCGCGCCTGGCACGGCCATGCTGCACATTACGCGCGTGAGCTACCTGGACAGCGGTGCCGCGGTGGAACTGACCCACTCGTGGTGCCGCAGTGATTATTACGAATTCGTAGCGGAGTCGCGTCGATGAACGATGCCATCAAACCAAGCACCATCAAGGGCAACATCCTGAGCGCCGGCGGCTGGATCGCCGGTACCCTTTCCTTTACCGACCGCGTGAGCGGCATCGATGGCGCCGCCGCCGATCCCGGTTCGAACGGCGACGACTACATCCTGCCCGGCTTCATCGACCTGCACGTGCACGGCGGCGCGGGGCGCGACGTGATGCAGGGCGGCGATGCGGTCCACGCGATCGCCGCGATCCATGCCCGCCATGGCACCACCAGCATCCTCGCCACCACGATGACGGCGCCGCCGGAAGACATCGACGTGGCACTGGCCGCGATCGGCCAGGCGGTACGCCAGCGCGGCAAGGGCGAAGCGCGCGTGCTGGGTGCGCACCTGGAAGGCCCGTACATCAATTCCGGCAAGCTGGGAGCGCAACCGAATTTCGCCCGCGCCGCCACGCTGGCCGAGGTGCAGCGGCTGGAAACCCTGGCTCCGCTGCGGGTGATCACGGTGGCGCCGGAAATCGCCGGCCACCTGGCGCTGGTGCGCGAACTTGCCGGCGAAGGCGTGCGCGTGCAGATCGGCCACACGCTGGGCTCCTATGAGGATGGCGTGGCCGCCCTGGAACACGGCGCGGCCGGCTTCACGCACCTGTTCAATGCGATGAGCCCCCTGCACCACCGCGAGCCCGGCATGGTCGGCGCGGCGCTGGCGCATGCGCAATACGCCGAACTGATTCCCGACCTGCTGCACGTGCATCCCGGCGCCATCAAGACAGCGCTGCGCGCCATTCCGCGGCTGTATTGCGTCACCGATTCTACCTCCGCCACCGGGATGCCCGATGGCGAATACATGCTGGGCCGGCACACCGTGCACAAGTGCATGGGCGGCGTGCGGCTGCCGGACGGCACGCTGGCCGGCAGCACGCTGACGCTGGACCAGGCGCTGCGCAACCTCGTCGGCCTGGGCCTCGACCTGGCCGACGCCTCGGCGCGCGTGTCCACGCATGCCGCCGATTACCTGGGCCTGGAAGAGCGCGGCCGGCTCGCCCCGGGCACCTGGGCCGACATCGTGGTGCTGGGCCGCGACCTGCAACTGAAAGCCGTCTATATCGAAGGAGAACGCATTGACCTCAATGATGCTTAAGGAAGCGCTGTCCGCGGCGGACTGCGTGGCCGGGCAACTGGCGCACGACGCCGACCGCTACGCCGAGCTGGGCCGCCGGCTCGCCGGCACGCCCTTCGCCACCGCGCTCACGGTGGCGCGCGGCAGCTCGGACCACGCGTCGAACTACATCGCCTACCTGATCATGGCGCGGCTGGGGCGCGTGGTGGCCTCGCTGCCGATGTCGCTCGTCACGCTGCACAAGTCGCCTTTGATGACGCGCGACACGCTGACGATCGCCGTGTCGCAATCGGGCCAGAGCCCGGACGTGGTCGAGCCGATCCGCTATTTCCGCGAGGGCGGCGCCACCACCGTGGCGCTGGTCAACGATATCGACTCGCCGCTGGCGCAGGCCGCCGAGTGGGCGATGCCGCTGCGCGCCGGCAAGGAACAGAGCGTGGCCGCGACGAAGAGCTTCATCACGTCGCTGGTGGCCGGCGCCCGGCTGGTGGCGAACTGGCAGGACGATGCTGAACTGAAGGATGGCCTGGCGGCGCTGCCGGACGCGCTGCGCGCGGCCGCGCAGGCCGACTGGCAGCAGGCCGTGGACGTGCTGGCCCCGGCCCGCAACATCATGGTGGTCGGCCGCGGCATCAGCTTCCCCGTCGCGCTGGAGGCATCGCTGAAATTCAAGGAAACCTCGGCCCTGCAGGCCGAAGCGTTTTCCGGCGCCGAGATCAAGCACGGCCCGATGGCGCTGATCGACGAAGGGTATCCGCTGCTGATCTTCGCCACGCGCGGCCCCACGCAGGCCGGCCTGCTGGCGCTGGCCGACGAGATGCGCGGCCGCGGCGCACGCGTGCTGCTGGCGGCGCCGGAAGACGTGGCGCAGCGCGACCTGACGCTGCCGGTGGCGGCCACGCCCGACCTCGATCCGATCGTGGCGATCCAGGCGTTCTACGTGATGGCGGCGCAACTGTCGGCCGCGCGCGGGCTCGATCCGGACAAGCCGCGGCACCTGTCCAAGGTCACCAAGACCAGCTAGATCGGCCTTTCCTTCAACGCAATCCCATCGGCCACGAACCAATGAACCAACCACCGAACGCCCTGCGCAAGCTGGCCGGCCAGCTGATCATGATCCGCTTTCCCGGCACCGAACTCGATGCCGCCACGGCCCGCTTCCTGGAAGAGAACGGCATCCGCGCCGTGTGCCTGTTCCGCGGCAACATGACGGACCAGGTGCAGCTGTCGAAGCTGACGGCCGACCTGCGCGCGGTGCTCGGCCCCGAAGCGCTGATCGCGATCGACCAGGAAGGCGGCGCCGTGGTGCGCTCGACCTGGGTGCCGGCACCGCCGGCGGCGATGGGCCTGGGCGCCGCCGACGATACGGCCCTGGCGCACCGCACCGGCGCCGCCGTGGCGCGCGCCGTGAAGGTGCTGGGCTTCAACTGGAACTTCGCGCCGGTGCTGGACCTGAACAACAACCCGCACAACCCGGTGATCGCCGAGCGTTCGTTCGGCGCCGATCCGCAACGCGCGGCGCAGCTGGCGATGGCGTGGATGGCCGGCAGCGAGGAAGAAGGCGTGGCCTGCTGCGTCAAGCACTTCCCCGGCCATGGCGACACCAGCGTGGATTCGCACCGCGACCTGCCCACTGTCGACAAGCCGCGCGCCGAACTGGAAGCGTTCGAGTTCGCGCCGTTCCGCGCCGCCGCGCCGGTGGCCCCGGCCGTGATGACGGCGCACATCGTCTACCCCGCCATCGATGCCGCCAATCCGGCCACGATGTCGCCGGCGATCCTGGACGGCATCCTGCGCCGCGAGTGGAACTACGGCGGCGTGATCATCACCGACGTCATCGACATGCACGCGATCGCCGGCCGCTACGGCGCGGGCAACGCGGCCGTGCGCGCACTGGCCGCCGGCGCCGACATGGTGATGGCGCTCGGCACCCCGCAAACGCAGGACGAGACGCTCGACGCGATCGCCCGGGCCATCGCCGACGGCACCATCAGCCGCACCCAGGTCGACGAACGCCTGGCCCGGCTGTCGGCGCTCGCGGCGAAATATCCCTGTGCGCCGCGCGAGTACACCGAGGACGCCGCCGACCGCGCCGTGATGGCCGAAGGATGGCGCCGTGCGCTCACCAGCCGCGGCGCTCCGCGGCGGCCTGCGCCCGGCGCCAAGGTGCGCCTGGTGGTGCGGCAGGATGTCGTCAGCGACGGCGTGTCGGAAGCCGGCGTGCCGGCCGCCCGCGTGGCCGATGCGCTGCGCCACCTGCACGACGTGGAGCTGGTCACGTTCGCCGATGCCGAGAACTTCGACTGGTCCGCCCTGCCGGCCGATGGCCGCTATACGATCCTCGCGTCCACTTCGCGCCTGCGCTATGGCCCGCATGCGCGCGCCACCTGGCGCCCGGACCTGCACGTGGCGCTGTGGAACCCCTACCAGGCGCTCGACATCGATGCGCCGGCACTGATGACCTACGGCTTCGCCGCGCCGGCACTGGAAGCCGTCGCGGCCTGGCTTGCCGGCGACCTGGAAGCGGCCGGCACATGCCCGGTACCGGGTTTCGCCTGAACCAACACCATCACGGGACATCGCCGATGCAGACCGACGCCAAGGGAGCCAGCCCGCCATTCTGGGTTCCCTCGCTGTACTTCGCCCAGGGATTGCCGTACTTCGCCGTGGCGCTGATCGCCGGGCTGATGTTCAAGAGCATGGGCGTGGCCAACGAGGATATCGCGCACTGGACCGCCTATATCGGCGCCGCCTGGGTCTTCAAGCCGCTGTGGAGCCCGTTCCTGGAACTGGCGCCCAGCAAGAAGGCGGTGGTGGTCACGTTCCAGCTGCTGGGCGGCGCCTGCCTGGGCCTGGTGGCGCTGGCGCTGCACCTGCCGGTATGGCTGGCGGCCAGCGTGGCGATGCTGGGACTGGTGGCGATCAGCTCGGCCACCCACGACATCGCCTGCGACGGCCTGTACATCGCCAGCCTCAGCAAGAAGCAGCAGGCGCAGTACGCCGGCTGGACGGGCACCTTCTTCAACGCCGGGCGCTTCATCTCGCTGGGCGGCCTGGTGATCCTGGCCGGCCAGCTGGAAAAGACGCAGGGCGTGACGAATGCGTGGACGATCATCTTCCTGATCCTGGCCGGCACCATGATCTCGCTGGGGCTGTACCACGCCTGGTCGCTGCCGACGGCGCGCAACGCGGCCGCGGCGGCCGGCCAGGGTGACCACACCGCGGCCGGCATCGCCCGCACGCTGAAGGAAGTCATCATCGATTACCTGAACAAGCCAGGCATCTGGGTGTCGATCCTGTTCATCATCCTGTTCCGCGCCGGCGAGGCGCAGGTGCAGACGATCGGCCCGCTGTTCCTGCGCGATGCGGTCGACCAGGGCGGCCTGGGCCTCACCACCGCGGAAGTGGGCATCGTGTACGGCACCTCGGGCACCGTGGCCTTCATCATCGGCTCGATCGCGGGCGGCTACTTCACGTCGTGGCTCGGCCTGCGCCGCGCCATCCTGCCGCTGATCCTGGCCGTCAACCTGCCGAACCTGGTGTTCTGGTACCTGTCCACCTGGCACCCGCATGACCTGGTGATCATCGGCGCCGCCCTGTCGGCCGAGATGTTCGGCTACGGCTTCGGCTTCGTCGGCATCATCCTGTACATGATGCAGGTGGTCGCGCCCGGCAAGTACACGACGGCCCATTACGCCTTCTCGACCGGCATCATGCAGCTGGGTTTCGTGCTGTTCAAGTGGGTCAGCGGCGATATCCAGGCGGCGCTCGGCTACCAGCGCTTCTTCGTGTGGGTGCTGGTGGCGGCGATCCCCGTCGCCCTGCTGTCGCAGTTCATTCCGATGGAATCGCGGGTGGCCGACGATGCCGAACAGCCGGGCGGGCAGCCGGATGGCCAGGGGCAGGAGGCGGCGGCGCGATGAGGGAGTTGATTGCGGTACCAATGGCGCTGGAAGGGCTTTGGTAGTATCTTTACGCGTCGCCGTCGTTGCGTAAATTGAAACCTAACGTTATTAAAATTTATGGGACAATAAGTGTTTGTCCCCTTGATTGAAGGATTTTTTCATCATGCCCCAGTTCCGTCTCGCCCGCATCAGCCTGCTGCTGGCTGCCATTGGCCTGAACGCCGCTTTCGCGCTGCCCGCGGCCGCGTTCGCACAAGACAAGCCCGCTGCCCCGGCCGAGGCACCGAAGGACACCGTGCGTCCTGAGATCTTCAAGCTGGTCGATCCGGCCCAGATCAAGCCGCTGATGGATGCCAAGAATTACGACGAAGTAAAGAGCCGCCTGGCCCAGGCCGAAGCACTGCCGAACCGCACCGTGTACGAAGATTTCGTGCTGAACCGCATGCGCATCTCGGTGGCATCGGCCACCAACGACACCGCCGCGCTGACCACCGCGCTGGAAGCCGTGATCAACTCCGGCAAGCTGCAGCCGACCGAACAGCGCGACTTCGTGCAGGCACTGGCCACGCAGTACTACAACAACAAGGATTACGCGAAGGCAATCACCTGGTTCAACCGCTACCAGACGGAAACCGGCGATACCAAGGTGCGCCCGTACATCATCCGCGCCCATTACTTCAACAACGACTTCGCCACCGCGAAGACCGAACTGCTGAAGGACCTGGACACGCACCAGAAGGCCGGCACCACGCCGAAGCTGGAAGAACTGCAGCTGCTGGCCAACTCCGGCGCGAAAACCAAGGACCAGGCCACCTACCTGGTGGCGCTGGAAAACCTGGTGCGCTACTACCCGAACGACGACTACTGGCTCGACCTGCTGAGCCGCACCCAGGGCAAGGCCAGCTACTCGAACCGTTTCGCGCTGGACGTGCTGCGCCTTGAAAAAGCGGCCGTGTCGAAGATGGCCGCCGAAGAGTACACGGCACTGGCCGAACTGGCGCTGCTGGCCGGCCAGCCGATCGAAGCCAAGCAGGCGCTGGATGCCGGCTTCTCGAACGGCGTGCTGGGCACCGGTACCAAGGCCGCCGAGCACAAGAAGCTGCGCGCGCAGGCCGACAAGCAGGCCGCCGACGATACGAAGAACATCGGCACCGGCGAAGCCTCGGCACGCAAGTCGAAGAACGGCACCGGCCTGATCAACCTGGGCTATGCGTACGTGACGCTGGGCCAGCACGACAAGGGCATCGCCCTGATCCAGGAAGGCATCGCCAAGGGCGGCCTGCAGAACGCGGAAGATGCCAAGCTGCGCCTGGGTTACTCGTACGCGCTGGCCGGCCGCAAGGACGACGCGATCAAGACGCTGCAGACCGTGACCGGCACCGACGGCCGCGGCGACCTGGCACGCTACTGGATCATGTGGGTGAACCGCCCGGCCGGCGGCAACGCACAGGCGCAGGCAGCGCAGTAATCACCGGCGCCCTGGCGCATCGAAAGCGGGGAAGGCCGATGGCCTTCCCCGCTTTTTTATTGTTGGCGCCGGCATCCTGGTGCCGGACACCTTTCCGGACGCTTCACCCGGAAAGGTGTCCGACACCGGTATCCCCCGCCGTCCTCAGCGCCCGCCGCCCAGCCCTTCCCGGAACGCCGCATCGAACGCGCCCGCGGCACCCTCCATTCCGCTGCAGCGGTCGCTGGCGCCCTGTACCGGCACCTTGCACGGCTGGTCGCGGTCCAGCGACCACCAGTGCAGCCCGGCCAGCCCCATCGACTTCACCGCCGCGCCCACCACGCGCGCATCGTCCAGCGTGAAGTCGTTGCCGGGCATGTCGTTCACGCCGATCATCGGCGTCACTTCGATCTGCGCGAGCGGGATGCCATATTTCTCGTGCACGTTGCGCACCGCCTGCACGGCCGAGCGGCCCATGTCGCACACGGCGCCGCGCAGCACGCACGCATCGGCCGCCGGCGGGCCGTAATCCATCACCATCAGGTTGAAGGTCCAGCCGCGCAGGCCGCCTGCGCGCACGGCGGCAAGGATCGTTTCGCCCAGCGCGTTCAGGCTGCGCCTGCTGCCGTCGGAGGCCGCATGCGTGGCGACGGTGAACGAGAAGCGCAGCTGCGGCCGCTTCTTCTGCGCCGTGGCCGCGCGCCGCACCAGCGAGGCGATCTGCTCGCCGGTCTGCCCGGCTTCGATATCGAAGTCGATGCCGGCCAGGTGCGGCGAATCGTAGCGCGCGATGAAGCGCTCCATGCCTTCATCGGTGGCGCAGGTGAATACGCCACCCTGCCCGCCCGTGGAGATCACGTAGTCGATACCGGCTCTCGCAAAGCCGGCCACGTTGGCCTGCGCCACTTCGGCACCGGTTTGCCCTTGCCATACCTCGCTGCCGCATTCGCCCGTCGCGAACGCCCAGGTCAGTGCCACCGGCCCCTTCGCCAGGTAGGGCGTGGCATCGGGCGTGCCGATCACATGGGCCGGCGCGCGGTTCAGCGGCAGGAATTTATAGGGGCTGACGACGACGCGCGGCGCAGCCAGCGCGGCCGATCCGCACAGCGCCAGCAGTGTCGCGGCCGCGGCCGCGCATGTCATCTTGTTCATGGGTTCTCCGTAGCCAGCGCCAGCACGTCGGCCTTCGTCAGGCCGTGCGCCGCCGGCGCGGTCCACCAGTAGTTGACCATGGTGTTCAGCACGCCGATCGATTCGACGTGATGCCACCACAGCGAGGGAATGTACAGCGAGTCGCCCGGCCGGAGGTCGGCGACGATGGCGTGCCGTTCGGCTTCCCTGAAACGCGGAAAGCGCCGGTAGTCGGGCGCGCGGAACGACACGAGGCTGATCGGCGTGGGGGTCGGCGCGAAATCCAGCGGGCCGAGGTACAGGTTCGCGCCCTGCTCCGGCGCGAACAGCGTGAAGCGGCGCCGCCCGCTGACGACGCATGCGAGATTGTGCGACTCGTCGAAATGCGCCGGCGTGATCACTTCGTTGCCGAGCCACAGCCGCGGCGCGATGGCGGGATCGTCCAGCTGATCCGCCAGCGCTGCGCGGTTGGCCTGCGCGAAGCCGGGCAGCACATCGTCCAGCAGCGCGCTTTGCATCGCCACCGCCGGCGCCGCCGGAAACTGCGAATAGCGCGCCACCTGCTCGAGCACGGCCGCCACCGTCCGCTTGCTGCGCACGAAGTTAAAGCCCTGCATGTCGGGCGAGTAGAACAGCCGCCCTTTCACCTCGGGCGGCATCAGTACCGTATCGGCCGGCGTGCCGCGGTCGAATCCCAGCAGGTAGCGGCACAGCGCCTCCGGCGACCGGCGCCCTGCCGCCACGGCCGGCCAGTGATTCACGTAGCCGCGCAACACGACCGGCCGCTGCTCCGCCAAGACGGTTGCGAAGCCCGCAGCGGTGGTGCCAGTCAGTTCGATCGCGGGAATGCTCATGAATGCCTGATATTGCCCAAAACCAGGGGCTGCCCCCAATACCGCTTGGTTAAGCGATTGCCGATGCATTGCATGCGCATGCATTCACCCCAACAGCGAAGGGCTGGGGTCAGATACCGTCTTGTTTTGCAAGGCCCGAATTCAAAAAATTCGGGTCGAATGGCTTGCCAGAGCAAACCACGCCGTAAATCAGATGAACCAGCTTGCGCATGACGGCGCCGGTGACGGCCTTGGGAGCCATGCCATTGGCGCTCAGGCGCTCGGCAAAGGTCTTCAGCAAGGTGTTGTACCGCTTGGCGACCATGCCAGGCATGTACAGTGCACTACGCAGATCATTGTTGCCGATCTTGCTCATGCTTGTCCGACCGCGCACTGATGTTCCAGAGCTTTTTTGCTTTGGACTGACTCCAATAAATGCCGCAAGTGCCTTGGCCGATCCGAAGCGCCTAATGTCACCAATGTGGCCCAGGACCTTAGCTATCGTAGTGCTGCCAATGCCCGGAATACTGCGCATCAGATCGGCGTCATGTTTCAGGCCAGGATGCCTGTCGATGTGATCGTCGATCTCCTTTTCCAGCTCGGTGATCTTTTGATCGAGCCATTTTACGTGCTCATCGACGTTTTTCACCAAGTCGCCCTGACCGGCAAAATCATGAGCTTCCATCCGGTTCTTTTCCTGTTGCCTGATGTCCTTGAGCGCAAGCAGCCGATCGCTCAAACCCTTGAGTTCACGCTGTTCCTTTGGAGGTGGCACCCAAACTGGCGGCCTCTTCGCAGCACAGAATCGGGCGATCAGCCCGGCGTCAATTTGATCGTTTTTGTTGCGGATGTTTTCGGACTGCCCAAAACCTTTGATGCAGCCTGGATTGATGACGCTCACCATGATGCCCGCATCGTGCAACCACAGAGCAAGCGGCTCGCTATAGACACCGGTCGCTTCCAGACACACGTGAGCGCTGTCTGGAGAGACCTTCTGCTTGACCAACCATTGAACCAGTTCCTGGTAACCCTCCGGCGTATTGCTGAGCGTCTTCGATTTCGCTTTGCCACTGACCAGCAGAACAATATCGAGCTTCTTCTTACTCACATCAACGCCAACTACCGGGGTTACTGCCATTTCCATCATTTCCTCTCTCGTATGCGGGCTTAGCGTAAGAACGCCGTCCCAAGATACCGTACGGACTTCAATGAAAAAACAGGCAAGGCCACCTATCTGACCCACAGGCTCGAAGCCTTAATCCCGAGCGGTGTGACCTTGCCTGGCCGGAACTGCAGCGGAAGTATCCACTGAATTGCCGGTACGCTCAAGATACGAGACCCGGCGGGTCTGACCCCGGCATTTGCCCTTGGGGTGGACGTACTGGCGCCTTTGTGCGAAAAACCGGTGCCGGACACCGAAATGCCGGTGTCCGACACCAGGACGCTGCCGCCGTCGTGTCGTTGGATCAGTACTTGAACCGCAGGCCGGCGTAGTACTGGGCGCCGTTGGCGTAGAAGCGGCCGGGCTGGTCCTTGTTGTACACGTAGTTCTTCAGGATCGGCTCGTTCAGGTTCTGGCCACTGACGGTCAGCACGACGTTCTTCGTGATGTTCCAGTTCAGCGAGGCAGACAGCTGGCCCACCGCGTCCTGGTACAGCGGCGTGCCCCGGTCCTGCGCGGCCAGGTATGCCGAACGCCACGCGTAGCCGACGCGGAAGTTGAAGCGCTCGTTCTCGAAGTAGGCGCCGACGTTGGCGGTGGTCTTCGAGGCGCCCAGCATGTCGCACGGGTCGGACGACGTCATCGTCTGCGTCGCCGGGCAGCTGCCGAAGTCCTGCTTCGAATCGGACAGCGTGACATTGCCGTCCATGCCGAAGCCGGCGCCCAGCGGCAGTTGCAGCGCCAGTTCGATGCCCTTTACGCTGGCGTCCACGTTGACCGGCGACGTGATCGTGTAGGTGGCGAAGGTGGGCTGGCCGGATTGCTGCGATGCGCGGCTGTCGATGAAGGTGCCGGTACTGGCGCCGTAGCCCACGTAGTTGTGCAGGTCCATGTAGAACAGGCCGACCGACGCCAGCGCGCGCGGTGCGAAGTACCACTGCACGGTGGCATCGAGGTTGTTCGACAGCGTGGGCTTCAGCGCCGCGTTGCCGCCATTGCCGGTATGGGTTTCATCGGTCAGCGACACGGTGCCGCCCAGCGCGCCGAAGTCCGGCCGCGTCATCGTGCGCGACGCGCCGAAGCGGGCCACGACATCGCTGCGCACGTCGAAGCGCAGGTTCAGGCTCGGCAGGATTTCCGTGTGGTTGTTCTCGATGCGCGTCTGCTGCACGAAGCCGCCCCACGGGAATGCCGGCAGGTTCCCGCCCGGCAGCTGGTTCGGCAGTATCTGGTAGCCGTTCGACTCGCCCTCGGTGCGCACCACGCGCACGCCCAGGTTGCCGCTCCAGCCCTCGCCTTCCATCTCGGTCGACACGTAGGCCGCCTTGGTCTTTTCCGTCAGGTTGAACATGTCCGGATAGTAGATCCGCTCGGCGCTGCGGTTCGAGTGCTCGGCGCCCCATGCCTGCAGGATGGCCGGGTCCAGCTCCCACACATTGCGCGGGAAGTCGCCGCCCAGGTCCTTGCCGAAATCGCCCGGATAGGTGTTGCCGTTCCAGGCCGGGTTGGTGTTGGCGGTGCCGGGCTCCGTGTTGGCCCAGTTCGGCCCCTGCGAGATGGCGAAGTTGCTGCGCTCGTGGTCGGTACCGCGCAGGCCGAACTTGATTTCCTTGAAGGTGTCGTTGTCGAGGCGGAAGGCGGCGTCGATCTGGCCGTAGGTTTCCTCATCCGACGTGGTGGCAGGGCTGTAGCCGAACACCCAGTCCAGCACCGTGCCGGTAAACACGGAGGTATCGATGCTCGGGAATTTCACGGTGGCCGGCGAACCCAGGCCGTTCAGCTGGTAGCTGACGCCCGAGTTGTTCACGTCGCCCTCGTACACGCCCTGCGACGGCGTGGCGCCGGTGCCGCGGGTCTTGCCGATCAGGCCGGACAAGGTGAGGCGATCGTTGACGCGCCATTTGCCGTTCAGGTCGAGGAATTCGGATTTGGCATAGGCGCCTTCGCGCACGATGTCGTCGACGATACCGTAGCGCAGCGGCGCGGCGGCGGTGCCCTTGTTGCTGTAGCTGACCGAGGTCAGCGTGCCATTGCGCACCGTGTACGAATCCGGCACCACATTGCCGCCGATGGCGCCGTTGCCATTCATGTCGGTCATGTAGTTGCGGTTGTAGTTCGACGCCTCCAGCTTCGAGTTGAAGTACGTCGCCTCCACCGACAGGTCGCGCGAAGGCTTGATCTGCGCGGCGACCAGGCCGCCCTTGCGGTGGCGTTCCTGGGTGAACAGCGAGGAGCCGATCAGGCGCGGGTACCACACGTTGGCCAGGTCCGGCCGTGCCTGCGCCAGCGCGCTGTTGGCGCCGATCTGCGTGTACTGCAGCAGTTCCTGGCCATCGCGGCGCAGGCTGCGCTTCTCGGAGAAGCCCTGCAGCATCACGCCGAAGGTATTGGTGGCGTTCTTCCAGTTGACCAGGCCGGAGAATTGCGGGTCGGTCTTCTCGGCCAGCGTGGAGTACACCGCCTGCACCGAACCTTCGAGGGTCAGCCGCTCCTTGAAGTCCAGCGGGCGGCGGGTGATCACGTCGATCGAGCCGGCAGCGCCGCCCTCGACCATGTCGGCGGTCGGCGCCTTGCGCACGATGACCTGGCCGACGATCTCGGAAGGCAGCAGCGAATACGAGGTGGTACGGCCGACGGCGCCACCCACCTGGTCGAGGACGAACCAGTCGCCGGACGACACGGCATGGCCGTTGATGGTGGTCTGCGTCAGGCTGGGCGCGGTACCGCGCAGGCTCACGCGATCGTTCTCGTCGAAGCCACCGGAACCGGCGGCGGAAGAGCTGATGTTCACGCCGGGCAGGCGCTGCAGCGAGTCGGCCACGTTCTTGTCCGGCATCTTGCCGACGTCTTCGGCCGTGATGACCTCGATGTTGGCGGCCGCGTTGCGCTTGACGGCCAGCGATTGCTGCAGCGCTGCGCGGATGCCGGTGACGATCACCCGTTCCGGCTCGGCCTGCGTTGCCCCTGCCCCTTCCGCGGACTGCTGCGCGTGGGCCGTGGCGGCCATGCCCAGCACCAGGATCGCGGCGGCGGCGGCCGCAGGCGTCAGGCGGTTGCTGGCCGGGCGGTGCTTGTATTGTTGTGCTGCCTGGATGCGCTTCATTTACTCCCCCTTGAGTGAGCCCGACGTTTCGCGGGCCGGTCATTTCGTGATTCGCGGCGCGCGCGCCGCCGGTACGCCGCCAACGGCACAGCCGCGAATCTCCTACCACTGACAAAACCAATCGAGCGCCAATATAACGCCAACCAATACCAGAACACTACCAATTTCGGGGTTTTTTTGTAATGTTGTATCAGGAATACATACCACTTGGGGGTGAAATCCCCGCAGATAGCGCTAACTCCCCCTTGCTTGCAGGATGCAGGCATGCGGACCGCTTTATGTATGGTCTTTTTTTGGTATTATCGACGCCGCCCATCCTTGCCCATCCGGCAAGGCCCTCACCACGCGGACGGACCATTCGGGAGAACACATTGACTTCGCTGGCGGACATCATGCGCGGCATGCGGCAGACCGGCTTGCCGCTGTACCAGCAATTGCAGCGGGCGCTGCGCGAGGCGGTGGACCAGCGGGTCTTCGGCCCGGAAGAAGCGCTGCCGGCGGAACGGCAACTGGCGGCCGACCTGGCGATTTCCCGCATCACCGTGCGCAAGGCCATCGATGGCCTGGTCGACGAGGGCTTGCTGGTGCGCCGGCCCGGTTCGGGCAACTTCATCAACACGCGCATCGAAAAGAATTTCGCCAAGCTGACGTCGTTCTCGGAAGATATCCGCGCACGCGGGCGCATCCCGCACAGCGTGTGGCTGAAGCGCTCCGAGGGCACCGTGACGCCGGAAGAAGCGCTGCGCCTGCGGCTGTCGCCGGGTGCGCCGGTCTACCGTTTCAACCGCATCCGCTTCGCCGACGACGTGCCGATGTGCCTCGAATACGCGACGATCGTCGCCACCGCCCTGCCCTCGCTCGAGGCGGTCGGCGTGTCGATGTACGAAGCGCTGGAAAAGACCGGCCACCGCCCGGTGCGCGCGCTGCAGCGCCTGTCCGCGCTGCTGCTCAATGCCGAGCAGGCGCAGTTGCTGCACACGCGCGAGGGCGATGCCGGGCTGGCCGTCGAGCGCCTGGGCTTCCTGCGCGACGGCCGGGCGGTGGAATTCTGCCGGTCGATCTTCCGCGGCGACATGTACGATTTCGTGGCGGAGCTGAGCACGCCGTAGCTCAGGGACCCGGCGCTTCACCCGCCCTGGGTGTCCGCTCGTGCACGCGCTCGCCGCGGTCGCTGCTGATCGTCATGGCCGTGACCTTGCCGTTCCCGTCGCGGGTGAATGCCGCCGTCGCCAGCGTATCGCCGAGCAGGAACCCGTCGGTCTTGTAGTGCAGCAGCGGCACGGCAGGCCGGCCGCTGCGCCGCATCACCAATCCATCGCCGTCGCGGCCAACCTCGAGGCTGACCTTGGGGTCGACCGGATAGACGCCTTCGTAGCCGGCCAGCGTGGCCGCATCGAGTTTCGCGCCGGACGGCACCGGCAACGGCTTGCCGGCGATGCGCATGGCGACCTGGCGCGTCAGTTTTTCCAGCGGCACGCCGCCGGCACCCGCTTCCCGGTTGCCCAGCATGGCGACATACACGCGATCGTCCGGCAGGCACACGGCATCGGTACTGAACCCGTTGATGTTCCCGCCGTGGAAGACCAGCCGCGTGCCATGGAGCTGGCCAATGAACCAGCCATGGCCATACGGACTGGCTTTGCCGTCGGCCAGCGTGAACGGCGTGAACGCGCGCCGCAGCGTTTCCGGGCGCACCAGCTTGCCCTCGGCCAGCGCCGCCTGCCAGCGCGCCAGGTCGTCCACGTTCGACACCAGCGCGCCGGCCGCGTAGGGCCAGGCCATGCTGAGCGGTGCGCTCGGCGTGGCCTGGCCGTCGCGCACGCTGTAGCCCGGCACGGGCGTCAATCCGGCGCCGCTGCCTTCATAGCCGGTATGGGCCATGCCGAGCGGCTTGAAGATGCGCTGCTCCATGAAGCGGGCATACGGCTGCCCGGACACTTTCTCGATGATCGCGCCGAGCAGGAAGTAGCCGGAGTTGTTGTACCTGAAGGTGCTGCCGGGCGCGAATTCCGGCGTATCGTTCTTGAAGTAGTCGATGGCCTGTTCGACGCTGACGTCCTTGCCCATCACGTCACGAAAGTCCGGCTTGCTCGTGTAGCTGACAATGCCCGAGGTATGGGTCAGCAGGTGTTCGACGGTGACCTTGCGGCCATCGGCCGGATAGCCGGGCAGGAAGCGCGTGATGTCGTCGGTGAGCGCCAGCCTGCCTTCGTCGGCCAGCATCAGGATGCCGATGGCGGTGAACTGCTTGGTGATCGAACCGAGGCGCAGCACGGCGTCCGCCGCCAGGGACTGCTTCGCGCCGACATCGGCCATGCCATACGCCTTGCGGAAGACGGGCTTGCCATCCTTCGTGGCGATGACGGTGATGCCCGGCGCATCGGCCTTGAAATGGGGCGCCAGCAGCGCATCGATGCTGGCGGCAAGTGCGTCTTGCGTGGCCTGGGCAGGCGCAGCCTGGACGGGGGCGGCATGGACAGCGGCGAACGGTGCTGGCGACAGCAGGGCGGCGCAGGCGATGATGGCGATGGCGATGGCGGAACGCTGGAACATGGGTTTTCCTCGACGTTAAGAAAAACACATCGTAGCGCCAGGCTGCGCCGATGACCGAGCGATGCGACGAACGGGCCTATGGCGCGACGGAATGAAAAAAACGGGGCGCCACCGCACGCCATGAATGACCCGCAGCGGCGCCCCGCACCATGCCGCCAGCTTGCCGCGCTTGCTTGGCGTGCTTGTTTGCCGCGCTGGTTTGCGGCACCTGTTCGATGCCCTGCCTTGCGGCCCTTCCCTTACTTCGCCTTCGACTGGTCGCCGGCCACCACCACGGCCAGCTTCGCCGGATCGACGTGCTTGCGGAACGCGGCATTGACCTGCTCGACCGTCAGCGCCTGCAGCTTCTGCTCATGCTGCTTGCTCCAGGCGAACGTGCGGTCCAGGTACAGGAAGTTGGTCCAGGCGCTGGCCACCACGCCATCCCGGGTGCGGTTCTGCACGCGCTGCTGCAACAGGCCCGACTTGGCACCGGCCACTTCGGCGGCGGTGAAACCGGTCTTCAGCGCCAGCGCCAGTTCCTCGCGTACCGCCGCTTCCACCTTCTTCAGGTTCTGCGGCGCGGCGATCGCGTTGATCGTGAAGTTCGAGGCACGGTCGATGTCGCCCACGTACAGCGACGAACCGCCGCCGTAGGACAGGCCATCCTTCTGGCGGATGCGGTCCATCAGCCGCGACTTCAGGCCGCCGTCGCCGAAGATGAAGTTGGCCAGCTCGAGCGCCGGATAATCCGGGTCGTCGGTGCGCAGGTCGAGGTTCAGGCGCGCGATGTAGAAGCCGTTTTCCTTGTCCGGCGTATCGATCGCCTTGCGCATCGCGGGGCGTTCCGCGTTCGCATCGAGGATGCGCGCATAGGCCGCCTTGCTGTTCCAGCCGGACAGCGTGTCGGCGACGGTCTTGCTGGCGGCTTCCTTGTCGAAGTCGCCCACGATCGCCAGCTCGCCATGCGAGGCGCCGTAGAACTCGCGGTGGTAGGCCTTCACGTCGTCGAGCTTCATCGCCTTCAGTTCGGCCAGCTGTTCGTCGACCGTCATCACGTTGCGCGGATCGCCCTTGGGCCAGTGGTCGAAGTATTCGCTGAGCGCCTGGCTGGCCAGTGCCGGCGGTTCGTTGCGGTTGGCTTCGATGCCGACGATCCACTGCTGGCGCAGCTGCTCGAACTCCGCTTCGGGGAAGCTCGGTTCCTTCAGCACGTGGGCCATCAGGCGCATTGCCCCATCGAGGTTTTCGCGGGTGGTTTCGAAGTGATACACGCTGCTGCCGGTCATCTTCAGCTTCGACATCTCGTCGGCCAGCTGCGCGCGCGTGTACTTGCCGGTACCGCGCGTGAGCATTTCGCCTGCCACGGCGGACACCATCGACTTGCCGAACTGGTTTTTCTCGTCGCCCCAGTGCAGGCGCAGGTTGACGGCGACCGTCTCGCCGCGGTTCTTCTTCGGCAGCAGGGCCGCTTCGATGCCGCCGATCTTGCGGATCTCGGTGCGGGCCATGATGTTGTCCTGGCTCGGGTCGAAGTTCTCGGACGTGAGCACGCTTTCACGCGCCTGGTAGTCCTTCATCACTTCCTGCGCGGTCGGCGCGGCGCCGATGACGGCGCGCTGCGGCGCGTCCTCGGGCAGGAACAGGCCGACCGTGCGGTTGTCGCGCCTGAAATAGCGCCCGGCCGCCTCGGCCACCTGCTGCGCGGTGATCTTCGGCAGCGCATCGCGGCCCTGGAACAGCAGGCGCCAGTCGCCCAGGGCGATCTGCTCGGACAGCGCCACGCCGACCTGCTGCGGATCGTTCAGCGCCTTCTCGATGCCATTGGTGAAGTTGCGCCGCGTGCGCTCCATCTCTTCCTCGCTGGGAGGGGCTTTGGCGAAACCCTCGATGGCGTCGACCAGCGCATCGCGCACCGGCTCGACCGGCTGCCCGGCCTTGACCACGGCGCCGAACAGTTGCAGGCCCGGCGCATAGCCGGTCTGGCCGAAGCTGAACACCTGCGCCGCCTTGCCGGTTTCCACCAGCAGCTTGTGCAGGCGGCCGTTCGGCGCGTCGCCCTGGATCTGGCTCATGAACTGCAGCGGATCGGCATCCGGGTGCAGGCCGGCCGGGACCTTGTAGCCGACCAGGATCAACTGCACGTCGCCCTTGCGCCGCACGGCGAACTGGCGCTCGCCATCCTGTGCCGGCTCGACCGTCCAGAACGGCGGCAGCTTGCGCTTGGGCTTGGGGATCACGCCGAACGACTTGCTGATCCACGACAGCGTCTGCGACGGATCGAACTTGCCGGCCACCAGCAAGACCGCGTTGTCCGGCTGGTAGTACGTGCGGTAGAACGCCTGCAGGTTCTCGATCTTCACGTTCTCGATGTCGCTGCGGTTGCCGATCGTCGAGCGGCCGTAGCTGTGCCAGTCGTAGGCCACGCTCTCCATCCGCTTCATCAGCACGCCGAACGGGCTGTTCTCGCCGGCCTCGTATTCGTTGCGCACCACCGTCATTTCGGAGTCCAGGTCCTTCCTGGCGACGAACGATTTCGTCATGCGCTCCGCTTCCATCTCCAGCGCCCACTTCAGGTTGCCCGAGCTGGCCGGGAACACTTCGTAGTAGTTGGTACGGTCCTGCGACGTGGTGCCGTTGAAGTTCATGCCCCGCTCGGAGAACTGCTGCGGGATGTTGCGGTGCTTCGGCGTGCCCTTGAACAGCAGGTGTTCGAGCAGGTGCGCCATGCCCGTTTCGCCGTAGTTCTCGTGGCGCGAGCCGACCAGGTACGTGACATTGACGGTGACGGTGGGTTTCGACGAATCGGGGAACAGCAGGACCTTCAGTCCGTTGGGCAGGCGGTATTCGGTGATGCCTTCGACGGACGGCCCCTTGACCACGCCGGGCGGCAGGGCCTGGCCATGGACCGAGGGAGCGATGAACGTGAAGCTGAAACAGGACAGCAGCGCTGCATGAAGAGTGGCGCGGCGCAGGATGTCACTGCGTGTGGAAGCACGGCGTTGGGTCATGTGGGTTCGCAAGTCGCGTTGGCAAAACCCTATCCTACGCGGCGATCGCCGGCATGGGAAGACGCCGTGTGAAGACGCGGTTTGAAGACGCTATTGCTTGTCGCCCGGGGCCGGCACGTAGCACGCGTCCACCACCTGCAGCTTGTTGTCGACGGCGAACTGCTTGACGAAGTGATAGGCCATCGGTTCGATGTCCTTCAGGGTCTCGTCGACGACGACGGCCTTGACGCCGTTGATCATCGTCGGCCGCACCAGCGGCGAGTACTGCAGGTGGGCATTGCGGCCACCGGTGCCCGCGGGCCGGAAGCATGACATCACACCGCACAGGCGATCGGCCCAGTCGCTGGGACGAAACTGCTTGCCGTCGGTGGTAAGCCCAAGAATGAAGAACTCGCTGGCCATAGGCTAAGAAACTGATACGTGGCAGAGATACAGGAAAATGCGCTGGGAACGTACTGGGCAAAACGTACTGAGCAAAACGTGCTGAGCAAAACGTGCTGAGCAAAACGTACTGAGCAAAACGTGCTGAGTATTATATCTTATAGAAGACTTGGCACGGCAGTACCCGACTGCGGCGGACTGGAATGGCGAATAAAGATCGTTCGCGCCATGCCAGCCGGCGCGCCCGGCTTGCCGACAGCAAGCGGGCGCACCGCATTGTAAGCCGGTTCGCGCGATCGCGTTTTCCCGCAGTGCGCGGCAGCCGCGGGCATCAGCCCAGCGCCATGGCGCCGGACATCAGGAGCAGCAGCAGCATCCACAGCAGCAGCGCGCGCCAGACCAGGCCCACGGTGCTCTGCAATGCGCGCACGCTGGGTTCGTCGCCGGGCAGGGTTTCCACCTCGACGTCGCTGATGTCGACGGTGGCGGCATCGGCCGGCACCACCTTCGCGGCGTTTTCCTGCGGCGTGCCGAGGCGCACACCCATGGCGCCGCCGCCGGCGGCCAGGATGATGCCGATCGCTTCGTCGCGCCAGCGATGGGCGAAGTTGCGCCACGCGTAGATCGCATCCTCGAAATTGCCGACCACGGCGAAGGCCACCGCGGTCAGGCGCGCGGGGATCCAGTCGATCCAGTAGAACGCCCTGGCGGCGAACTGGCCGAACGCTTCGTTCTTCATGTGATCCGGCTCGTTCCAGGCGCGCGCCAGGTATTCGGACACGCGGTACATCACGGCGGCGGCGGGGCCCAGCGGCAGCAGGAACCAGAAAAACACGCCAAAGACGTTGCGGTGCGTGGTGATCAATGCCTTCTCGACGGCGATGCGGGCAATCTCGGCGGCTTCCAGTCCCACGGTATCCTGCCGGGTCCATTCGGACAGCAGCGCGCGCGCGGCGGCTTCGTCGCCGGCGTTCAGCGCCAGCTGGATCGATGTGAAATAGTGGCTATAGTGGCGAAATCCCAGGGTAAGGTAGACGATCAGCACATTCCACGCGAACGCGCCCAGGATCAGGTTGTAACGCAGCAGTACCCAGTAGATCAACCCGGTGGGCACCATCAGCGCCGCCATCACCAGGAACCACCCCATGCGGCCGTGACTTGCCTGGCCCGCGTTGAACCAGGTTTCCATGCGCACCGCGAACAGCTTGATGTTGGCGTAGATCGGGTTATCCGCGCGCAGCGGCTTCATTTGCTCGAGCAGCAGCGCGCAGAGAATCGAAAGAAAAGTCATCTAAATCCCTTGGGGTGCAATGTGCGCTACGATAGCTTAAGCGCGCAAGAAATGAAACAGATTGCGCAGCATGCCCGCAGTGGCGCCCCAGATGAAATGGCCCTCGTAGGGCATGGTGTAGAAGGTGCGTTTCGCCTGCCGGTCTTGCCCCGCGCCGGCAGCTGGCGGCAGCGCCGAACGCAGTTCGTGATGGGCACCGTCCATCAGGAAGCGCAGCGGCACTTCGAAGATCTCGGCGACCTCGAACGGGTCGGCCTTCAGCTCGAACGGCGGGGCAACCAGCGCCACCACCGGCGTCACCGCGTAGCCGGTACCGGTGTGATACAGGGGCAGCGTGCCAAGGATCTCGATGTGGCGGCGGTGCAGGCCGATCTCCTCTTCCGTTTCGCGCAGCGCGGTATCGACGGCGTCGGCATCGTCATGCTCGGCGCGCCCGCCGGGAAAGGCGACCTGGCCGGCATGGTCGTTCAGGTGGGCGGTACGCCGCGTCAGGAGTACCGTGATTCCCGCGGGGCGCAACACCAGCGGCACCAGCACCGAGGCGGGGGTGGGATTGGCCCGCGTTCCACGCGATTCGTCGGCCGTTTCCGGGAACCAGTCGACCGTTCGCGCAAAGCGTTCGCGCAGCCAGCCCGGTGCCAGCCGTTCCGGCGGCAACGGTGGCTCGCCGGCGATGGCGTCGATGGGAAGCAGCGCGGGATCGAAGAACGGCTTGGCCAAGGTGGTCTCCAGGTAGCGGCGCCAGGGAGCCGGCGCCAGGTGGCAATACTGGCAAGTATGGGCGCGGCGGATAAAAAAAAGGGTGCCGCAAGGGCACCCTTTCAATCGACGGCGAAGGACTTCGCCGAAGACCGCGATTACTCGCCTTGTGCCGAAACGGCAGCGCGGCGGTTCGGCAGCTTTTCCTTGATACGTGCGGATTTGCCCGAACGCTCGCGCAGGTAGTACAGCTTGGCGCGACGGACATCACCACGACGCTTCACTTCGATCGAAGCGATCAGCGGGGAATACAGCTGGAAGGTACGCTCGACGCCTTCGCCGGACGAGATCTTGCGAACGATGAAGTTCGAGTTCAGGCCACGGTTGCGGCGGGCGATCACGACGCCTTCGTAAGCCTGGGCGCGCTTGCGCGTGCCTTCGACCACGTTCACGTTCACCACCACGGTATCGCCAGGGGCGAAGTCGGGGATGTTCTTGCCCAGGCGGGCGATTTCTTCTTGCTCGAGTTGCTGGATCAGATCCATTGTATGACTCCTGTTGCCATCTTGCCGGCGCAGCCTGTTGGCTTGCCCGGTAGAGGATGGGTTTGAACAAGCGGACCGTTACCGGCCCGCACGGTTACTGCTACGACGAGACAGGTTTTGCTAAACCTGCCAAAAACTTTTCATCCTGCCGGCTCAACAGCCCCGCGGCGCGGGCCTTGTCGAGCAGGTCGGGGCGCTTGCGCGCGGTGGCTTCGAGCATGCGCTCGCGGCGCCACTTGTTGATCTCGGCGTGGTTCCCGCCCATCAGCACAGGCGGCACGGCCACGCCTTCGTACACCTCGGGCCGCGTGTAGTGCGGCGAATCCAGCAAGCCATTGACGAAGCTGTCCTCGACGGCCGAAGCATCGGTGTTCAGCACACCGGGCAACTGCCGCACCACCGCATCCATCAGCGCCATCGCCGGCAATTCGCCGCCGGACAGCACGAAGTCGCCGAGGCTGATTTCCTCGTCGATGCAGCGGTCCAGCAAGCGCTGGTCCACCGCTTCGTAGCGGCCGCACAAAATCACCAGCCCGGGCTCGTTCTTCAACTCCATCACCCTGCCGTGCGTCAGCTGCCGGCCTTGCGGCGACATGAACACCACGCGCGGCGCCGGCAGCCCGGCCACGACCTGGCGCCGTTTCGCGGCCGCGATCGTGGCTTCCAGCGGCTTGGCCAGCATCACCATGCCGGGCCCGCCGCCATAAGGCCGGTCGTCCACGGTGCGGTGGTTGTCGGTCGTGAAATCGCGCGGATTCCACAGGTTCAAGCCCCACCGGCGCTGCTCGTGCGCGCGGCGCGTGACACCGGACTGCGTGAGCGCGGCGAACATTTCGGGGAACAGCGTGACGACGTCGAACTGCATGGATGAAGCGGGCTCGGTAAACAGGCTGGATAAGCGCAGGCTAGACAAGCGGACCAGATCAGCGGACTAAACAAGCGGACTGGATCAGCGGACTATCAAGCGGACTGGAAGGCGGATCGGAAACCGGCGTTCAGAAATCGAGGCCCCAGTCCACGACGATCTTCTTCGCTTCCCGGTCTACCTTGATGACGAACTGGTCCACGAATGGGATCAGGCGCTCATCGGATTCCGGGTTGGCCGGATCCTTGATGCGCAGGATCGACTGCGGTCCATTGCTCATCATGTCGTGCACCACGCCCAGGCGTTCGCCCTGCAGGTTGTCGACTTCCAGGCCGATCAGGTCGGCCCAGTAAAATTCATCTTCATCTTCCAGCTGCGGAAACTGGCTGCGCGGGATGAAGACCGCGGCGCCCTTCAGCGCTTCCGCCGCGTCCCGGTCGGTGATTTCGACAAGCGTCGCCACCACGTCACCGGAATGCATCCTGGCCCGCTTGACTTCAACGTCGCGCAGGCCCGGCTTGTCCAGCCACCAGGTTTTCGCGTGCAGCAAGGCATCGGCATCCGTGGAGAACGGACGAATCCGCACTCCGCCCACCAGACCATAGGCACCGGCGATGTAGCCTACCTGTACCAGATCGCCGGGAACGCTCCCGGCTTCGCTCTTGCCGCTCAAACCGCTCGAACCCGTGAAAACTTAGGCTGCTGCTTTTTGCGAATTGACCAGACGCTCGACAGCCGGGGACAGCTGTGCGCCAACGCCTTGCCAGTACGACAGGCGATCAGCGGCGATACGCAGCAGTTCTTCCTTGCCCGAAGCCATCGGGTTGAAGAAACCGATACGCTCGACGAAGCGGCCGTCACGACGATTGCGGGAATCGGTTGCAACGATGTTGTAGAAAGGGCGCTTCTTGGCACCACCACGAGCTAAACGAATAACGACCATAATATTTCCAAAAAGTGTACTGAGTCGGAAAAAGCCGCCGATTATAGCGTGCTTCCTCATTGCCCAGCAAGAATTATTGACAATAGTGAGAGTTGGGGCAATCCATGATTATCGCTGATATGGCCCCGATGGGCAATCGCAAATTGGCTTCCTTGCGGTATCGGCTGTCGCACCGGCCGACACGCGTGGCGGATTTTGCCCGATACTGTGCAGTTACCGAAAACTTCGCCACCCAGGGATGGATCGCGCATGTCGCATAAAAACAAAACGCTGGCCACGCTGCTTGCCTTCGCCTTGGGCGGGCTGGGCATTCACCGCTTCTACCTGAAGGGATTCAATGACCGCTGGGGCTGGCTGCATGCGGCTTCCCTGCCCGCCTGCGGCATCGTGATGGGGGCCGCGCCCCAGGCGGACTGGTATTTCTGGTACCTGCCGCTGACGCTGTCGATGCTGGCGGGCTTCCTCGAAGCGCTGGTGCTGGGCCTGATGGCGGACGAGAAATGGGATGCCGCCCATAACAGCGGCTCCGCGCGCCGCAGCGATTCCCGCTGGCCGCTCGCCGTGATCCTGGTGGCCACGCTGATGGTCGGCGCCGGCACGCTCATCGCCACGCTCGCCCGCCTGTTCGACTTGCTGTACACAGGCGGCGCGTACGGTTGAAGGGCCATTCGCGGCGCCGCGGGCCGGCATGCCTGGCGGGCCGGCGCTCATGATGATTCGACTCATCGCTGATTCGACCCATTGCTGATTCGACTCATTGCTGATTCGGCCCATTGCCGGCATGGCTGATTGCCGATCCGGCTAATTGCTGATTTACAAGAGATTACAATTTGCTCAGCCATACGAGGTGCCAGCCCACCTATACTGCGCCCATCTGTCATTCCTGGAGCAACCATGAAATCCCGTATCCTGCGCACCGTTCTCGCCACCCTCGCCATGTCCACGCTGATGGCCGGCGCCCATGCCGATCCGCACCACAAGAAGCGCACCTGCAATGATTGCGCCAAGGTGACGGGCGTGCGCGTGGTGGAAAAGGATGGCAAGGGCGGCGCCGCGGGCGTGATCGTCGGCGGTGTTGCCGGCGGCCTGCTGGGCAACCAGATCGGCAGCGGCACCGGCCGCGACCTGGCCACGGTGGCCGGCGCCGTCGGTGGCGCCTACGCCGGCAAGCACATCGAAGGCAAGATGAAGAAGGTCAAGACCTGGAACGTCAATGTGCGGTTTGAAAACGGCCGTACCGCGTCGTACAGCTTCGCCAACGATCCGCACATGCGCAAGGGCGACCGGGTGCGCCGCCAGGGCGGCACCCTGGTTCGCGGCTGATTTGCGGCTGATTCGCGGCTGATTCGCAGCTGATCCGCAGCTGATTCGTGACGGATTTCCCGGCAAGTTTCACGGCCGGACCGCGCGGCTGATTCCGTCACCGGACCGCGCGGCTGACCCGCTTCAGCGCCGCTTGGCCGGCCATTTGCCGGGCATGCGTTCGCGCAGCTTGTCCGCGACGGCGCCGAGGTGGGCATACCCGGCATAATCGGCGCCCACCCAGGTGGTGTACATGACCCCGTCCATCCCCGGCGGCAACTGCTTGCCGAGCACGCCGAGCCAGTTGTTCACGCTGCTCAATTTATCGTAGTACAGGGCGATCACCTGCTTGTGGCCAGGGTCGGCAAACCGCCTCACCGAAGCGCGGCGCCCCTCGTCTTCAGCCGGCGTCATGATCGAGCCACCGGTCCAGTTGACGACGACGAAGCTGCGATCCAGCGCGACCGAGGATTTGCTCAGGTCGCCGTTGACCTGCCAGTAGCGCGGAATCGCGTTCATCGACGGATCGAACATGTCGTTCCACACCAGCTTTTCCACGGGCCGGCGGTAGCCGGTCAGCCGCGCGCCGACGCCGTTGACCATGCGCGCCAGGTATTCTCCGGCGGTCTTCGGTGGCGGCTTGCAGCCCGGATCCCAGTTCATCACGCGGATCTCGTCGTAATACATGAAATACCGGTCGACCTTCGAACCGGGAAACTTGCCGCCGAAAATCTTGTTGATCTCGTCGTAATACGCCTTCTGGATATCGAAGTATTCATCCCGGCAGGCGGTGGCCGGCGTACCCCAGCGCGACACCAGGTTTTCCGCCGACTGGTACCACGACACGTCTAGCACCTGGCCATCGCGGATGCGGCTGCCACGCGGGATCGTCAGCTTTTCCGCGCCGACCGCATAGTCGCTGCCTTCCCGGTACACCGTGCCATCCTTCCCTTTCACGACCAGCGGCAGCGAGGGGCGCCGCACCGGATGGGCCAGGCCGATTTCGCGCAACTCGATGTCGTCGACCCAGACCGCCGTCGACGGATCGCCCGCGCGCTGGTTGGACAGATAGAACGTGACCCAGGACGCGTTGCCGGTGTTGAACTCGAGGTCATACTTCTTCCAGTCCTGGCCGGCGCTGAACATCTTCGGATCGGAATTGCCCCGCTCGTTCCATGTGCCATCCGGCTTGCTGCCCCAGCCGAGGTTGGACGAGGCATTGCGGTACACAGGCACGTTCTTGCCTTCCGCCAGGATCTGGATGAACAGTTTCGACGTGGGATAGCGCGGGCTGGCCTTCAGCCAGAACGACAGGCGGTAAGCCTTGTGCGGCGCCAGGTCGAAGCGGCGATACACCCGCGAGTTGTAGGCCGGGCCGGCGTTCGACGGCGACATCTTCATCGACCCGGAGGCCGCGGAGCCGCCGGTGTGGTCGGTCGTGCGGTCCAGCTTCACCCAGGCGGCATCGCGGGCCCAGCCGGCCTCGCTGGCGAAGTCGCCGTTCGTGACCAGGTTGGCGCCGCTCACCGTGGCGACGTCTTGCCGCACCGTGAACGGCGCGCTGGCCGGCAGCGCTTCCACCAGCTCCGGCTTGAGCAGCGTGGGAATCGCCGGACCGCCCCCTACCGGAATCAGTTCCACCCCTTGCGACGCGGCCAGCGCAATCAGCTCGGCCAGGTTCTTGCGCAGCAAGGCGGTCTTCCCGGTGGGCTTCAGCAAGATCTGGTAGCCGCCATCGCCGGCGGTATTGACCGCGATGCCGTTGTAGCCGTGCACCGCCGCATCGGCGATCACTTTTTTCAGGACTTCGACATCGGCCGGCACGGTGACATTGCCGCCATAGTAGATCCAGCGCTTGGGGAAACAGTCCGGGCAATCGGCATCGGCGGCCACGGCGGGCGCGGCCAGCGAAGCAAACAGCGAAGCAAACAGCGCAGCGGTGGTCTTCCTTCGAAATACGCTCATCCTGCTCATCCTTTCTCAGTTTCCCGCAAGAATATCAGGAAGCGCTGCCGCGCCGCGCCAGCAACAGGCCGACGGCGGCGCCGGACAGCAGGCCGGCACAGGCGCGGTTGAAGACCAGCCGGCCGCGCGGGCGCGCGAACCATTGCCGCAGCCGCGTACCGATCGCCGCGTAGATGGCGATCGCCACCAGTTCGAAGACCAGGAACAGCAAGCCCAGCAAGGCAAACTGGGGCATCATGGGCCGCCCCGGGTCGACGAATTGCGGGAGGAATGCGGTGAAGATCAGGATGGCTTTCGGATTGCCGGCCGCCACCAGGAACTCCTGGCGGGCCAGCCGCACGAACCCGCCGTCGCCGGTGGCGGCCGCGCCCTCCTCGCCCGGCCCGGCGCGCCACAACTGCCAGGCCAGCCAGAACAGGTAGACGGCCCCCGCCACCTTGATCGCGTAGAACAGGGTTTCCGACGCATGCAGCACGACCGCCAGGCCGCTCGCCGCCAGTCCGATCATGCCGGCGAACGCCAGCAGCCGGCCCAGCCCGGCGACACAGGCGGCGCGGAAACCGTAGCGCGTGGCATTGCTGATCGATAGCAGGTTGTTGGGCCCCGGCGCCAGGTTCAGCGCGAAGCAGGCGGGGATGAACAGCAGCAGCGTGGACAGGTCCATGTGTTTCCTCGGCGTGGGTGGCGGCAATGGCCGGGCTCGGCGTGCGGCCATTCTAGCGCCGGCGCGGCCTGCCGCCAATCCGGCGCCGCTTACTTCAGGAACGCATCCTTGACCGCCTCCATCAGCGGATTGGTGCGGCCGTCGGCGCTGCCATAGTTCAGGGTCCAGATGATGGCGCCCCCTGCCCCGGTGGCGCGCACCCAGCGGCCCTTGGCGGCGATGCTGTTCTGGTCTTCGTAGGTCAGCATGCCCGACAGATCGCGGTTGTAGTGCGCCGTGCCCCGGTAGCCACCCTGGTAGACGCGGTAGCCCATCTTCGCCGTATCGTCCCAGTGGTACGTGCCGTGATCGAGGAAGCCGCCGTTGACCAGGTTGGCCCAGCTCCACGCCACATCGTTCGAGCTGACGGGCGTGACCGGCTGGTCCGGCCCCGTCACCGGCGGCGCGTAGCTCATGCCGTAGAAACCGATGCCGATGCCCAGCTTCGCGCGCTCGATGCCGGCGTTCTGGTAGGCCTGCAGGCTCGATGCCAGGTCCATCGGGTGGCTGGCCGTATGGCCTTCGATCGGGCTGAACGTGGTGGTGCTCCAGCCGTCCGCCGCGAAGCCCAGCGCATAGCTCATCAGGTTGAACTGGTCGACGATCGATGCCACGGTCACTTTCCAGGCCGGTACCGTTTCATAGTTCATGTTCATCGCGTAGTTCGGGAACGTGATCAGGAAGCCGCCGTCCCGCCAGCGGGCACGCGCCTTCGCGCCGGCGCGCAGGTCGGCGATCAGCGCGGTCAGGCGGAACTGCGCCTGCTCGGTATCGAGCACGTCTTCCCAGTCGAGGTCGATGCCGTCGTAGCCATGGGCTTCCAGGTAATCCAGCACGTTCTTCACGAAGACAGGGCGCAGGGCCGGCGCGGTGGAGCGCAGGAAGCCCTGGCCGTCGCCCATGCCGCCGATCATCAGCAGCGCCTTCACGCCGGCCGAATGGGCTTTGTCGACCAGGTAGTCTTCCACGCTCTTCGTGCTGACCGATCCCAGCGTGCCGGCATCGTGCGCGGTGCCGGCACCCTTCACCACCTCGCCCGGCGCGCCGCCCAGCGTGCCGCCGCCCGGTGCCACGCGGCCGAACACATAGTGCGTCATCGCGCTCATGTCCACGTGCTGCGGCGCATAGTCCGGCCAGAACCAGCCGGCATAGTATGCCGTCACCCACGGCAGCGCGCCGTTGGCGGCGGGCACCGGTTCGAGCGGCGGCAGCGTGTCGGGCGGCGGCGGGAAATCGGCGCGCACCGAGACGATGGTCGACGCGCTCACGCCGGCGGCATCGGTCACGGCCAGCGTCACCAGGTAGTCGCCCGCCTTTGCGTAGGTATGGCTGGCGGTGGCCCCGCTGGCGGTGGCGCCGTCGCCAAAATTCCAGTCCCAGCGCACCACCGGCCGGTCCTGCACGTCGCGCGACGCGCCACCGTCGAAATCGATGCGCAGCGCGGTGGCGGACGGCATCGCCGATGTCATGCGGGCGAACGGCTGCACGCTGTCGGCGCCCAGCAGGAACGCCTGCTTCACGGCATTCAGCAGCGGATTGTTCAGGCCGTCCGGGCTGCCGTAGTTGATGGTCCAGAGGATCGTGCCGCCCAGCCCTTTCGCGCGCACCCACCTGCCCTTGGCGGCGATGCTGGCCGGATCTTCGTAGCTGAGGAATCCTGCGGTACCCCAGTTGTATTGCGCGTGCCCCGTGAAACCGCCCGGGTAGTAGCGGTAGCCCATCTGCGCCACGTCGTCCCACACATACGTGCCGGCCGCCAGGAAGCCGCCGTTGACCAGGTTCGCGTAGCTCCACGTGGCGTCGTTCGATTCCTGCATGGTCACCGGCTGATCGGGGCCGGTGGCCGGTGCCGTGTAGTTCGAGCCATAGAAGCCGATGCCGATGCCGATCTTCGCCGGCGCGATGCCGGCATCGATGTAGGCCTGCACCGTGCTGGAGATGTCGCTCGGATGGGTGCCGGACTGCCCGCCGATCGGCGCGAAGTGCCAGGTGGTCCAGCCGCCATGGCCGAATGCCATCTGGTAGGTCATGATGTTGAACTGGTCGACCAGCTGCGCCATCTCCACCTTCCAGGGCGGCACCACGTCGTAGTTCATGTTCAGGATGCTGGTCGGCCAGGCCACCAGCAGCGGCCGGTCGCGGTAGCGCGGGTGGAACGCGGCAGCCGCCTTCAGCTCCGTGACCAGGGCGATCAGCTGCTGCTGGTCGGCGGCTGTCTCGAGCCGGTCTTCCCAGTCGATGTCGACGCCGTCGTAATCGTGCGCCGACAGGTACGCCAGCAGGTTGGCGATGAATGTCTGCCGCAGTGCCGGCGCGCTCGACGCGGCGAAGCCGGGTCCGTCGTCGTTCCCGCCCAGCATCAGCAAGGCCTTGATGCCGGACGCGTGGGCGCGCTGCACCACGTAATCCTCGACGCTCTTCGTGGTCACGCCGGCGGGGAGCTGCCCCGCTTCGTGCGCCGTACCGGCGCCCGGCACGATCTCGCCCGGCTTGCCGCCCAGCGTGCCGCCGCCCGGCGCCACGCGGCCGAACACCACGTGCGTCATCGCGCTCATGTCGATGTTCTGCGGCTGGTAATCGTGCCAGAACCAGCCGGCGTAGTAGCCGGTGACCCATGGCGTGGTGGCGGCCACCGCGCCCGTCACGTCCACCGCCAGTGCCAGCGTCGCCGTCGCGCCGCGGTTATCCCTGACGGTCAGCGTGGCGGCATAGGTGCCCGGCCTGGCATAGGTGTGCGCAACGCGTGTCCCGGTGCCGGACGCGCCGTCGCCGAACGTCCACGCATGGCTGGCGATGGTGCCATCGCTGTCGGACGATCCGGCCGCGTCGAAGTCCACGGCTAGCTTGCCCGACACGGGCACCGCGACGGCCATCGGCACCGGCGTACGGTTGCCAGCCACGGTGACCGGTACCTCGGCGGACGCGGTGCCGCCACGGTCGTCCAGGACGGTCAGCCGCGCCGGATAGGTGCCGGGTGCCTTGTACGTGTGGCTGACCCTGGCGCCCTTGGCCGCGGTACCGTCGCCGAAGGTCCAGGCGTAGGCGACGACGCGGCCATCGTGGTCGCGCGAAGCGCCGCCGTCGAACGTGGCTGCCAGCGTGCCGGGAGTGGCCGTTGCGCTGCCCGCCGCTTCCGGCGGCATGTTCGGCTTCGGCTGCACGGTCACGGCGAAGCCCTTGCTGGCGCTCGCGCCGCGGTCGTCCTTCACGGTGAGCGTGGCCTGGTAGGTGCCGGCCCTGGCGTACATGTGAGAAGCATCCGGGCCGGCGCCCGTGGTGCCGTCGCCGAACTTCCAGCTCCACGACGCCACGTGGCCATCGCGGTCGACGGAATCGCCACCGCCGAACACGATGATGGGTTCACCGGGGAATTGTTCCCAGCGCGGCACGGGGACCGGCGTGGCATTGGTGGCGGCGTGGACTGAACTGGCGAAGCCGGCGGCAAGCACGGCCAGCAGCAGGGTCTTCCTGGCGGACAGGTTCATGACTGATCTCGGAACGGCGGCCGCACCGGGCCGCCTGAGCGGGACGCCTCATTTCCCAGAGGCAACGCATGAAAGCGTACAGGAAGGTTTTACGGTGTTAAACCGGCATTACAAAACTGCATAACAAGCGCTACAGTTTGGTGAAACTTTCGTTGCTTCGGCGCCGAGTTGCCGCCGTGCCGGGGGGCTGCGCTGCAGTCCGGCGAGATTGCCGTCACTGCAGCGCGGTGGCCTGCCCGGGCTTAGAACATCTCTTCCGGCAGCGCCAGCACGCCGGCGTGGCCCTCGACGATGGCGGCACGCATCGCGGTCGATTGCGCCACGAAGTGGTCGGCAAAGAAGCGCGCGGTGGTGATCTTGGCGCGGTAGAACGACGCATCGCCAGCGCCGGACGACAGCTTCTGCTGCGCGATCAGGGCGGCGCGCGCCATCTGCCAGCCGCCCAGCACGATGCCGGCCAGCTTCAGGTAGGGCACGCTGCCGGCGAACACCGCCTTCACGTCGCTCTTCGCGTTGGCCAGCACGAAATCGACCACCGCTTCGAGGTCGGTCGCGCCCTGCTCCAGCCGCGCACGGATGACGGCCAGGTCGCCGCTTTCCAGTTCGCCCAGCTGGGTGGCCGTTGCGCGCGCCTGCGCCAGCAGGTGCCTGGCCACCTTGCCGCCGTCGCGCAGGGTCTTGCGGCCCACCAGGTCGTTGGCCTGGATCGCCGTGGTGCCTTCGTAGATCGTCAGGATCTTCGCGTCGCGGTAGTGCTGCGCGGCGCCGGTCTCCTCGATGAAGCCCATGCCGCCATGCACCTGCACGCCGTCGCGCGCCACGTTCTCGCTCATTTCCGTCGACCAGCCCTTGATCACTGGGACCAGGTATTCGTAGATGGCCTGGTGCGCCGCGCGCGTTTCCTCGTCCTCGTGGTGGTGGGCGATATCGTGGAAGCCGGCGCCCACGTAGGCCAGCGCGCGCGCCGCCTCGGTCTGCGCCCGCATCGACATCAGCATGCGCCGCACATCCGGGTGGTGGATGATCGGCACCGGGCCGCTGGAGCCGGCCAGGTCGCGCGACTGCACGCGGTCGCGGGCGAACGCCACGGCCTTCTGGTACGCGTTCTCGGCCAGGCCGATACCCTGCATGCCCACGCCGAAACGGGCCGCGTTCATCATGATGAACATGTATTCGAGGCCGCGGTTTTCCTCGCCCACCAGCGTGCCGATCGCGCCGCCGTTGTCGCCGAACTGCAGCACCGCCGTGGGGCTGGCCTTGATGCCCAGCTTGTGCTCGATGGAGACGCAGTGCGCGTCGTTGCGCGCGCCCAGCGAACCGTCCGCGTTGACGAGGAACTTCGGCACGATGAACAGCGAGATGCCCTTCACGCCCGGCGGCGCATCCGGCGTGCGCGCCAGCACCAGGTGCACGATGTTTTCCGTCATGTCGTGCTCGCCGTAGGTGATGAAGATCTTGGTGCCGAAGATCTTGTAGGTACCGTCGCCCTGCGGCTCGGCGCGGGTGCGCACGGCGGCCAGGTCCGAACCGGCCTGCGGTTCCGTCAGGTTCATCGTGCCGGTCCATTTACCGGTCACGAGCGGCTCCAGGTACGTGGCCTTCTGCTCGTCGCTGCCCGCCGTCATCAGCGCTTCGATGGCGCCGTCGGACAGCAGCGCCACCAGGGCGAACGACAGGTTCGCCCCGTGCAGCATTTCCACGCACGGCGTGCCGACCAGCTTCGGCAAGCCCTGGCCGCCGAAGTCCTGCGGGTGCTGCAAGCCTTGCCAGCCGGCGTCGGCGAACTGGCGGAAGGCTTCCTTGAAACCCTTGGTGGTGGTGACCTGGCCGTCGTGCCAGTAGCTGGGCTCCTTGTCGCCGGCGTGGTTCAGCGGGTCGATCACGCCGCTGACGAACTTGGCGTTTTCTTCCAGCACGGCTTCGGCCGTGTCGCGCGTGGCGTCCTCGCAGCCGGGCAGCGCGCTGATGGCATCCAGGTTGGCCAGTTCGCTCATCACGAACAGCATGTCTTTGATCGGGGCGGTATAGCTCATTGTCGTCTCCAAAAAAAAAGCCACGGTGGCCGGGCGGTGGTGCCTGGCCAGCGTGGCTCGATGTCAGCTTGTTCCCTCGTGCGGAATCAGCCCAGTTCTTTTACCAGTGCCGGAACGATCTCGAACAGGTCGCCGACGATGCCGTAGTCGGCCACCGAGAAGATCGGTGCTTCCGGATCCTTGTTGATCGCCACGATCGTCTTCGAATCCTTCATGCCGGCCAGATGCTGGATCGCGCCGGAAATGCCGACGGCGATGTACAGCGACGGCGCGACGATCTTGCCGGTCTGGCCGACCTGCCAGTCGTTCGGCACGAAGCCGGCGTCGACGGCGGCGCGCGAGGCACCCATGGCCGCGTTCAGCTTGTCGGCCAGCGGTTCCAGGACCTTGAAGTTGTCGGCCGAACCGATGCCGCGGCCGCCGGAAACGATGACCTTGGCGGCCGTCAGTTCCGGGCGGTCCGACTTGGCCACTTCACGGCCCACGAAGCTCGACTTGCCGGAATCGGCGACCGCCGCGATGTTTTCAACGGCGGCCGAGCCACCGGTGGACGCAGCGGAATCGAAGCCGGTGGTGCGCACCGTGATGACCTTCACCTTGTCGGACGATTGAACGGTGGCGATCGCGTTGCCGGCGTAGATCGGGCGCTCGAACGTGTCGGGCGAATCGACCTTGGTGATCTCGGAAATCTGTGCCACGTCCAGCTTGGCGGCCACGCGCGGCAGGATGTTCTTGCCGTAGGCGGTGGCCGGGGCCAGGATGTGCGAGTAAGCGCCGGCCACGGCCAGGATCTGCTCGGCCACGTTCTCGGCCAGGCCATCGGCGAAGTGCGGCGCGTCGGCCAGCAGCACCTTGCTGACGCCGGCGATCTGCGCGGCCTGCTGCGCGGCGGCCGAGGCGTTGGCGCCGGCGACCAGGACATGGACTTCACCGCCGGCCTGCGCGGCCGCGGTAACGGTGTGGTGGGTGCTGCCTTTCAGGCTGGCGTTGTCGTGTTCTGCGATGACGAGTGCGACCATGATTTTTCCTTGTCTGTTACCCCAGAGGCAGAGGCAGGGGTCTGACCCGCCGGGTCAGACCCCAGGTTTTGCACCTGGGGTGAAAATATGCGTTTCGGGCTCGCCGACTGTTAGATGACTTTGGCTTCGGTGCGCAGCTTCGACACCAGCGTGGCAACGTCCGGCACCATGACACCGGCGGAGCGCTTGGCCGGCTCGGCCACTTTCAGCGTCTTCAGGCGCGGCGTCACGTCCACGCCCAGGTCTTCCGGCTTGATCGTTTCCAGCGGCTTTTTCTTGGCCTTCATGATGTTCGGCAGCGTCACGTAGCGCGGCTCGTTCAGGCGCAGGTCGGTGGTGACGATGGCCGGCAGCGACAGCGACAGCGTTTCCAGGCCGCCGTCCACTTCACGGGTCACGGTGACCTTGCCGTCTTCCAGCACCACTTTCGAGGCGAACGTGGCTTGCGGCCAGCCCAGCAGCGCGCCCAGCATCTGGCCGGTCTGGTTCGAATCGTCGTCGATGGCCTGCTTGCCCAGGATGATCAGCTGCGGCTGTTCCTTGTCGGCCAGCGCCTTCAGCAGCTTGGCCACGGCCAGCGGCTCCAGGTCGGCGGCCGTTTCGATCAGCACGCCGCGGTCGGCGCCGATCGCCATGCCCGTGCGCAGCGTTTCCTGGCACTGCGCCACGCCGGCCGATACCGCCACGATCTCGGTCACCTTGCCCGCTTCCTTCAGGCGCGTGGCTTCTTCCAGGGCGATCTCGTCGAACGGATTCATCGACATTTTGACGTTGGCGATATCGACGCCAGTGCCGTCGGACTTCACGCGTACCTTGACGTTGTAGTCGACCACGCGCTTGACAGGTACCAGGACTTTCATGGGATGCCTTTGGGAAAAGTGATAAGTGAAATGGGCTAGATTATAGAAGTTTTTCCAGGCCACGGCGGAATTAAAGCACGACCGTACGATTTCATGTTAGTAGCAGTCCTCTAAAACGAATCTTGTTCGACGGGGTCGCTCGACAGGTACTGAAAATTCCGTTTCCGGCGCCAATGCCAGCCATGGGTCGGCCATGAGTGAGCCTGATTCAGCCATGGAAACAACAAGGGGACAGTCCTGCTGCCAGGAACTGTCCCCTTGTTGATGCCATCGCCCTGCGGCGGCGGCGCCGTCACTGCCCCCGGGTCACTTGCGCTGCATCAGGAAAGTGAACTCAGCGCCCTGCTGGACATGCGACAACAATGGATTGCCGGTCTGCTTGGCGAACGCCTGGAAGTCGCGCACGGAACCGGGATCGGTCGCCACGATGCGCAACACCTGGCCGCTCTCCAGTTCGGCCAGCGCCTTCTTCGCCTTCAGGATCGGCAGCGGGCAGTTCAAGCCCCGTGCATCGATTTCCTTGTGAAATTCCATGGTTTCGGTGTCGAGTAAAGTATCGCTCATCAAGATTCCCGCAAATGATTGTGCTGAGTCATGACAGTCTACTCCAAAAAATGCGTCGTGACGCGGTGCACCAAAAGACTTCGCGGCTCGATGCAAAATTGCAACAGATAATACCCAAAAGTAAAGACAAGCGGAAGCCTGCGACCGAAAACCGCAGTATAGGCGAAAACCGGGCTTTGCCGCAGCGCGTCATGCGATGCCACCGCAGCGCAGCAGAGTGTACGTCGGATCGGCGCGGACGCGCGCTCAGGACACTGGCATGCCGTGCGCCGCACGCACCTGCCCGGCCCGCACCGCCTCGATCTTGTCCAGCAGGCTGGCGGAACGCTGCGCGTCGAACTTGCGGGCAAACAGCTTGCCGGATGAGTACAGCGGCTCGAAGTCGCGGTCGACCAGGATGGCGGGGTCTTCGCGCTGGGGATTCCAGTCGATGTAGTGCAGCGACGCCTTGTTCTCGTTCTTCATCTCGCCGGGCCGGCGCCGGCCATCCACGTCATACAGGTTCAGCGTGGCGGCATGGGGCGAGTTCAGCACGATAGTCTGGAAATAGATCTCGTCGCTGCAGGACACGCTCTGGAAGAATTCCAGGAACCGGCCGTTGCGCGGATCGTGCGTGAAATCGACGATATGGCGCGCGATGTCCTGGCTGATGCACCAGGACGTGGAGCCGCGGTAGGCTTGCATGCCGTCGACGAAACGGCGGTCCGGCAGGCGGGCGCTGACCACCTTGACGACCTTGGCCGCGACACGGCGCAGGAAGCGCGTCGGCAGCCTGGCATACAGGTCGTGGTAGCAGTAGTTGCGGATCTTGGTGACCTGGTCCGTCCCGTCCGCCAGCGCATAGAAATTCATGTAGCTGCGGCCCGGGTGGCGGCGCAGCACTTCCAGCAGGTGGCCGTGGGAATGCAGCGGGAAGTCGCGGCCGCTGAGGAAGATGTAGTAGTCGTGCGTGCCTGCCCGCAGCGCGTGTTCGAGCAGCTTGAGCATGGCGGCAACCTGGGAAAAACCGCCCCAGTTCACTTTCACGGGGTCGGGAACGAAATCGACGGGCACGTCGCCGCAAGCCGAGGCAAATACCGCCGGGTCGAACTTGGCGTCGATATGCGCGTAGATCGCCACGTTTTCCGCGTGGACGGCACGGGCCAGGCGGCCGAACAGTTCCGGCTGGTCGTGGGCCAGTATCAGGTATGCAATCCGCATTCATTCTCCTTGCTATGCCGCTGCCGCATCGCTTGCCCCGGGCCGCCGGACATGCCACCGGTGCCAGGACGAGGACTGGTGCGCCTGGCCCGGCGCCACCATGCGCGGCGTTCGCTGCCGGCGGCATGGCGCACGGCAACCGGCACAAAGGGAGCAGTGTATAGCATAACTTGCACTTTAATCAATTGACGCGGCCGAAAAAAAGGCGGCCGCGGCCGCCTTTCCTGGCCGGCTTGCGCCGGACCGGATGCGTCAGGTCGACAGCATCAGATGCGCTGTTCCACCCAGCCCTGCACGCCGGCCAGGGCTTCCGGCAACGCGGCCGGATTGGTGCCGCCGGCCTGCGCCATGTCCGGCCGGCCACCGCCCTTGCCGCCCACCTGCTGGGCCACGAAGTTGACCAGTTCGCCGGCCTTGACCTTGCCGATCGAATCGGCGGTGACGCCGGCGATCAGGCTGACCTTGTCGCCGTTGACGGACGCCAGCACGATCGCGGCCGTCTTCAGCTTGTCCTTCAGCTTGTCCATCGTTTCGCGCAGCGCGTTCACGTCGGCACCTTCCAGCGTGGCGGCCAGCACCTTCAGGCCCTTGATGTCGATGGCCTTGGTGGCCAGCTCGTCGCCCTGGCCGGAAGCCAGCTTCGACTTCAGCGCGTTCAATTCCTTTTCCAGCGCCTTGACCTGGTCCTGCACCTGGCCGATGCGCGAAGTGATCTCTTCCGGCGTCGATTTCAGTGCCGCGGCGGCTTCGTTCAGGCGGCGGTTCATTGCCTGCACCAGCGCCAGCGCGCCCTCGCCCGTCACCGCTTCCACGCGGCGGATACCGGCCGCCACGCCGCCTTCGGAGACGATCTTGAACAGGCCGATGTCGCCGGTGCGCGTGACGTGTACGCCGCCGCACAGCTCTTTCGACGAACCGATGTCCAGCACGCGCACTTCGTCGCCGTACTTCTCGCCGAACAGCGCCATCGCGCCATGCTTGACGGCGTCGTCGAACGACATGTGCTGGGCCTTGACCGGATGGTTTTCCAGGATCTCGGCATTGACGATCGCCTCCACCTGCGCGATCTGCTCGGCCGTCAGCGGCGCATTGTGGCTGAAGTCGAAGCGGGTCTTGTCCGGGTCGACCAGCGAACCCTTTTGCTGCACGTGGCCGCCCAGCACTTCGCGCAGCGCCTTGTGCATCAGGTGCGTGGCGGAGTGGTTGCGGATGGTGCGCGCGCGCTTCACGGTATCGACTTGCGCGGAGACCTTGTCGCCCACCTTCAGGCTGCCGTTTTCCAGCACGCCATGCTGGCCGAACACGTCCGCCTGGATCTTCAGCGTGTCATCCACGGTGAACTTCGCGCCGGCGCTCTGGATGATGCCCTGGTCGCCCACCTGGCCGCCGGATTCGGCGTAGAACGGCGTGGTGTCCAGCACCACGATGCCCGCTTCACCGGCCTTCAGTTCCTGCACCGGCGCACCGTTCGCGTACAGCGCGATCACGGACGAATCGAATACCAGCTGCTCGTAGCCGACGAAGCTCGTCTTCGCGCCCGTGTACGCCACGTTGGCGGCCATCTTGAACTTGCCGGCGGCTTTCGCGGTGCGCCGCTGGTTTTCCATCGCCGCGGTGAAGCCTTCCTCGTCCAGCGTCACGCCGCGCTCGCGGCAGATGTCGGCCGTCAGGTCGAGCGGGAAGCCGTAGGTGTCGTACAGCGTGAAGGCGGTGCCGCCATCGAGCTTGTGCGGATCCTTGACCAGCTGCGCTTCGAGGATCTTCATGCCGTTTTCCAGCGTTTCGCCGAAGCGCTCTTCTTCCGTCTTCAGGACTTGCTGCACGTAGGCCAGCTTGTCCGTCAGTTCCGGATAGGCCGTGCCCATTTCCTTGTCCAGGTCCGCGGCCAGCTTGTAGAAGAACGGCTTGGTCTGGCCCAGCTTGTGGCCGTGGCGCAGCGCGCGGCGGATGATGCGGCGCAGTACGTAGCCGTGGCCTTCCGAGCTCGGGATGATGCCGTCGACGATCAGGAAGGAGGCGGCGCGGATATGGTCGGCGATCACGCGCAGCGACTTGCTTTCCAGGTCTTCCGTGTGGGTTTCGCGGGCGGCGGCCTTGATCAGGGCCTGGAACAGGTCGATCTCGTAGTTGCTGTGCACATGCTGCAGCACCGCGGCCAGGCGCTCCATGCCCATGCCGGTATCGACGCACGGCTTCGGCAGCTTCGTCATGTTGCCGGCTTCGTCGCGGTTGAACTGCATGAACACCAGGTTCCAGATCTCGATGAAGCGGTCGCCGTCTTCCTCGGCCGAACCCGGCGGGCCGCCCCAGATGTCGGCGCCGTGGTCGTAGAACACCTCGGTGCACGGGCCGCACGGGCCGGTGTCGGCCATTTGCCAGAAGTTGTCCGACGCGTAGCGGGCACCCTTGTTGTCGCCGATGCGGATGATGCGTTCCTTCGGCACGCCGATCTCGTTCGCCCAGATGTCGTAGGCTTCGTCGTCTTCCTGGTAGACGGTGACGGTCAGCTTCTCGGCCGGCAGGCCATACACCTTGGTCAGCAGTTCCCACGCATAGGCGATCGCGTCGCGCTTGAAGTAGTCGCCGAAGCTGAAGTTGCCCAGCATCTCGAAGAACGTGTGGTGGCGCGCCGTGTAGCCCACGTTTTCCAGGTCGTTGTGCTTGCCGCCGGCGCGCACGCAGCGCTGCACGGTGGTGGCGCGCGAATACGGGCGGGAATCCAGGCCCAGGAACACGTCCTTGAACTGCACCATGCCGGAGTTCGTCAGCAGCATGGTCGGATCGTTGCCAGGGACCAGCGGGCTGGAACGGACGATCGTGTGACCCTTGGACTCGAAGAATTTGAGGAACTTCTCGCGGATTTCGGATGATTTCATTTGGCTGGTGCAGGTTATTAGAGACAGGCTGAAGGCGGGCGGGCGCCCTGGCTGAAATGCAAAACGTTGATTATATAACGCTTGGCACTACTTGAAGTCGGCTGGCAGGAGGTCGATCCGGTCGGTGCAGATCGCGTCCACGCCCCAGGACAGCAGCGCGCGGGCGCGCGCGGCATCGTTGACGGTATAGCAAAACAGGCCGAAACCGGCCGCTTTCACGGCGCGCGCCAGCGCCGGCGTCAGCCTGGCATGGTCGACATGCACCGACAGCACGCCCAGTTCGCGGGCCTGCCCTTCCCAGTCGTCCGGCAAGCCTTCGAAGGCGATCGCGCGGGGCAGTTCGGGTGCCGCGGCGCGCGCGGCGCGCAGCGCGGTGGGGCTGAACGACGACAGCAGCGGCAAGCGGCCTGCGTCGCTTTCGCCGGGAAACAGCTGGCGCACCGTTTCGGCCACATAGCGCCCGGTGGCGGCATCGTGGCCCGGCGCCGGCTTGATTTCCACGTTCATCCAGATGCCATGGCCCTTGCAGTACTCGGCGAACGGCACGAACAGCGGGACCGGCTCGCCGGCGAACGCGGGGCCGAACCATGCGCCGGCATCGAGCCTGGCGAGAGCGGCCGCGTCGGTTTCCGCAACGCTGCCCGGGCCGGCCACGGTGCGGCCGAACTCCGGATCGTGCATGACGACGCCGACGCCGTCGCGCGACAGCATCACGTCGAACTCGACCGCGCGATAGCCATGGCGCAGGCCGGCCGCCAGCGCTGCGATGGTGTTTTCCGGGGCGGTCGTGCCGCCGCCGCGGTGCGCGATCATGGTTGGATAGTGCCACATGGCTGCGACACTACCATGCTCGCCGCGAAAAAGGCAAAAAGCGGATCCGTGCGGGCAAAAAAAGGCCGCTTCACCATCGAAGCGGCCCTGTAAGGCGCCGGTTGCCACCGCGGGACGATGCCAAAGGCCGGGGTTCGCCACGGCATCGTCCCGGGAGCGGGGCCCGTGGCCCGCCGGCGCCGTCGCCCCAACTCAATGCAGGTGCAGCTTGAAGTCGATCAGTTCATTGTGCATGCGGCTGACCGCCGATTTCATCTGGGCCGACAACGGCAGGCCGCTGCCGCACACGCGGCGGGCGCGGGAACCCAGCAGTTCCATGTCGGCGATCAGCTTGACGATGCGGGCCCGGTCGCGCAACGCGGCGATTTCAGCGATGCGGTCGGATTGCCGGTCCAGCTTCTGGATGTAGTCGCGCAATTCCCCTGGCAGGTTGCGTTCGGCGGACAGCGCCTGCGCGGCCTGGCCGATGACAAGCTGGATACTGCTGATGCGGCTGCGGATTTCCTGTTCTCCCATGGTCCTCTCCGTGATGTGCGCGGCAGCGGGATGCGCCGTTCATGCTTGGAGGGAGCGCGCGGCCGAAGGTTGCCTGAGTCCGCCTCCTGCTTGAGAGGCCTCAAGTTTCCCGTCATGCGGGCTTCGCCACCAGTGCCGTGGCCACGGGTACCAGCGTGCGCAGCCGCAACGCGACCAGCAGCCCGATACCCAGCAATGCCGCCTGCAGCGCCACCACGCCCGGCCAGCCCCCATGGGCCCACAGCACGCCGCACAGCCAGCCGACCACGCTCGAGCCGAGGTAATAAAAGAACAGGTACAGCGCCGATGCCAGGGCTTGCGGCGCGCGGGCGCGGCGGCCCACCCAGCTGCTGGCCATCGAATGGGAGGCGAAGAACGAGAAGGTGAACAGCGCCATGCCGGCGACGATCGCCACCAGGTTGTTGGCCAGCGTGAGCAACAGGCCGGCCAGCATCGCCGACAGCGTGGCCCACAGCACCTTGCGGCGGCCCAGGCGATCCGCCAGGCGCCCCGCCCACACGGAACTGTAGATGCCCAGCAGGTACAGGAACGAGATGCCGCCGACCAGCCCCTGGCGCAGCGAGAACGGCTCGCCCAGCAGCCGGAAGCCGATGAAATTGTAGGCGCTGACGAAGCAGCCCATCAGCAGGAAGGCCAGCGCGTACAGCCATGGCAGGCCGGCGTCGCCCAGATGGCGGCGCAGGCCGGCCGCCATGCCCGCCAGTCCGCCCTGCGCCGCCCTGAAATGGCGCGACTCGGGCAGGCTGCGCCAGAATTCCCAGGCCGCATACAGGCCGGCCGCGCCCATTGCCGCCAGCGCCACGCGCCAAGAAAACACGTCGGACAGGGTGGACGTGACGACCCGCCCCAGCATGCCGCCGAACGCGCTGCCGCTGATGTACAGGCCCATCGACAGGCCCAGCGATTCGGGTTCCACTTCCTCGCTCAGGTAAGCCATCGCCACGGCCGGCATGCCGCCCAGCCCGAGGCCCAGCAGCGCGCGCGCCGCGAGCAGTTGGGGGTAGTCGCGCGCCAGCGCGCACACCAGCGTCATCACGGCGGCCAGGCACAGGGCGGTCACCATCAGGCCCTTGCGGCCGATACGATCGGACACGATCGACGACAGCAGCAGCGACACGGCCAGCGCACCGGTCGACACCGACAGCGACAGGCTGCTTTGCGCCGGCGTCAGCGCGAACTGGTGCGCCAGCAGCGGCATCAGCGGCTGCACGCAGTACAGCAGGGCAAAGCAGGAAAAGCCGCCGAAGAACAGTGCGCGGTTGGTGCGCCGGAAGGCGGGGCTGGCGGGAGAGAGGCGTTCCATGATGAGCTTTCAACGACGATGGAGCCATCGGAGGCTTGCCCGGTATAAGCGTCCAATATATATTTGAGTCTCCATTAATACTTTAAAGCGATAACATGGAACTGCGGCACTTGCGTTATTTCGTCGCCGTGGCCGAGGAACTGAGCTTCACGCGCGCCGCCGAGCGGCTGCACATCGGCCAGCCGCCGCTGAGCCAGCAGATCCAGGCGCTGGAACACGAGGTCGGCGCGCGGCTGTTCGAGCGCAGCAAGCGCTGGGTACGGCTGACGGAAGCGGGCAAGCTGTTCCTGGCGGACGCGCGGCGCGTGCTGGCGCTGGCCGAACAGGCCAAGGAAACCGCGCGCCGCGCGCAGCGGGGCGAAGCGGGCGAGCTGCGCATCGGCTTTACGTTCTCGACACCGTTCACCACGCTGTTCGCCGCGGTGGTACGGCGCTACCGCCAGCAATATCCGGGCGTGCTGCTGACCTTCCATGAAATGGCCACCCTGCCGCAGCTGGAGAAGCTGGAAGCACGCGAGCTGGACCTGGGCTTCGTGCGCACCGTCAGCGTGCCGATTCCCGAAACCATCACCCTGACGACCCTGCGCCACGACCCGTTGCGGCTGGTGCTGCCGGCGGACTGGCCGATCGCGGCGATGGAAACCATCACCGTGAAAGACCTGGAAGGGTTGCCCTTCGTGATCTTCCCGAAGGATGCCGGCACCGGCATCCACCCGCAACTGTTCCGCATGTGCCGGGCCGCGGGCTTTACGCCGCAGATCGCGATGGAAGCGGGCGAAGCGTCGACCATCATCGGGCTGGTCGCCGCCGGCTGCGGCATCTCGGTGCTACCCAGTTCGTTCGAGGGGATCCACATGGAAGGCGTGGTCTACCGGCCGCTGGCCGACCCGCAGGCAACGACCGCGCTGCTGCTGGCGCAGCGCAGCGATGACGGCGGGCCGCTGGTGGCGGCATTCGTGGCGCTGGCCAGGGCCGCCGCGCAAGAGGAGGCCTAGGGAACCTGGCGGGCCCGGATGCCCGGCGGCATTACCGGATTGCGGTCCCATCCGGCCCGTAGCGCCGCAGCGCCTCGATCGCCGCCGACCTCGTTTCCCGATCCGCGCCGCACAACTGTGCCTCCAGCCCGAGATAATGCGCTTCCTCCTGTGCCGAAGCGCGTGGGACCTGAAGTGCCCGCAGCAGCGCCCGGGCCGCCGCATGCATCGCGCCGCCCTCCTCGCCGGCCAGGATGACCTGCCTGAAGAACGCGATGGCCGCTTCGCTGGCGGGGGTGCAGGCGATGGAGGCGATCACGCCGGGCCGCGCGCGTTCGTCGTAGCCGGGATAGTCCTCGATCATATGCTGCTGATAGCGCAGGTCGCCGGTAAGGTCGACGATCTGGCGTTGCAGCCAGTGCACGCCGGAGTTCCGCCCCCGCATGCGCGGCTCCAGCTCCGTGGCCACTGCCAGAGCCCTGCCGGGATCGAGCCGGAACAGCCAGTCGGACGCCCAGGGAAGCTCCTGCACCAGCATGTCGAAGACCGTGGTCTTTTCATGGTCCGCCAGGCCTTCGAAGGCGTCGCGGCTGTAGCCATCCGCCTTCTCGCTGCCGGTCATGTGGAATTGCCTGAGGAAGTTCTCGAATGCCTGCGTCACCGGTGTCCCCACATATCAAGGCGAGCGTGCCTGCCGCCGCTTTTCGATGGCCTCCTGCATCGCCCGCAATCGCGCACGCCTGGCTTGCCAGTCGGCCGCCTGGGCCTCGTCCAGCCCGATCGTGAAGTCCGTCCAGGAACCGGTGAAATTGCACACATGGTTCCAGGCGCGCCGCACGTGCAATGCCGCCCCCCGCAAGTCCGAGTCGAGCAGGCTGATGTGCAGCGAGCCGTCCGTGCGGAACACCTGCCTTGCATGGCCATCGGCCGCGAGCGCCCCTTCCCATTCGCGTTGCTGCACGGGCGATGCGGGCAGCAGTGTCATCTGGAAGACGTCATCGATGCGCGCCACGTGCCGCCGGATTTCCTCGCACAGCCCGTGCACCCGCTCGTCCCCGGTATCCCTGAGTTCCCTGGCGTTGGCCGCATAGCGCAGCGCCAGCACGGCGTCGTACCACTCGGCCGCCGTGGCGGCCCTGTTCACCATCGCATGGAAACGGTTCGGTGAAATCCGATGAAGCGCTTCGACCAGCTGCATCAGGTCAGCCGGAATGGCCGCGATGTCTGCTGCGCTGGTCGCCACGTCAGTCGTAATCGGCGTCCAGCTCGGAGCCGGCGTAGTTCTCCAGCTCGGCGAACAGGGTCTTCATCGCCGTGCGCCCCGGGATGTGCTGCAGCACCGTGCAACCCTTGCGGTAGGTGTCGATCCGGTTCAGCAGCACGGCGTGGTGCTGCGCGGGGACGGCGGCGACGAGTTCGGCCCAGCCGGCTTCGAAGTCGGGCTTGTTGGCGCGCACCGCCTTCACGAAGCGTTCGAAATCCTTCTGGCCGGTGCGGGCCACGATGCGCCCGCCGCCTTCGACGGCGAAGATGATCGCCAGCGCGATCACGCCTTCCGCGTTCAGGTCGGTATCCTTGACGGCGCCGGCGCTGTTGTGGCGGCGCAGCCAGTTGGCGAAACGCACCACGGCCTGCGCTTCCTGCCGCTGCTTCAGCTGTTCCTGGTAGCGCGCCGGGCCATCCCAGTTCGCGTTCGGGTCCGTCAGGCAGATGTCGAAGAAGATGTCGCGCAGCCGACGCTGCGCGTACACGGGATCCTGGTCGTATTCGCCGACCAGCGTATCTTCCGGCATGGCGGCCAGGTCCTTCAGCTGGCGAAAGCCGGCCTGGAATGCCGCCTCGGCACCGTTATCGACGAGGAAGTCCAGCGCGGCCTCGTCGCTGTCCACCGCCAGCAGCTGCTCGAGGCCCAGCGAGACACCGCCCACCGTGAGGTTGACGGCCTTCTGGATGCCTTCGGAAGTGCGGTGGTTGGTGAACTTCTCGGCGACCATCGCCGTGATGCCGGCCAGCTCGTCGGCCAGCATCAAGGCCGCGTCCGGGCGGTCGTCGCCCGGCAGCAGCTTGATCGCGCGCGTGAGTCTCGGCAGGTTTTCGCGTACGAGTGCCGGCAGCATCAGGAGAAGATCCCCGTGCCGAGGTTGCGGCGCCCGCCGCGCGCGCTGGCATTGCGGGTGCTCGGCACCTGCTTGCGCAGCCGGTACAGCAGCTCCTTGGTGGAGCGCTGCAGCACGGACGGTTCTTCGTCGTCCGGATCGTCGGAGTATTCGGCGTCGGCCAGGTCGGCACTGTGGCGGAATTCCGGGAACAGTTCGAACAGCGCGCGGTCCCAGCCATCTTCGCTGGCTTGCGCCAAAGCGACAGCCAGCGGCACCACGTCGCTGTCGGACGACGACTGCGCCGTGATGTACTGGCCCTTCGAGATCACCTCGCCGGCCACTTCCAGCATTTCCTTCGGTGCCAGCGAGAACACGATGGCGAACACGGTCGCGCCATGGTCGGTGGCGGAAGCTTCCTGCAGCAGTTCGCGGCGGCGCTCCTCGTTCTCGGTGCCGAACACCACGCCGTGGATGTGATTGAACAGCCCCTCGGCGATGCGCTCGGGATCATCCTCGATCATGTCCTCGTTCCAGGTGGCGGCGATGTAGGCCAGGCTGTCGGCCCACGCCTTGGGCGGCACCAGCAGCGTGGCCAGCGACAGCTTGCCGCCATCGAAGCCGGCCATGTGCAGCGCCGTCACATGCGGCGGAATGTTCTGCAGCACCTCGGCCACGGCCAGGTCGCCGTGCTGCTCGGCCGCGTCGGCGAATGCCTGCTCGGCGTGGCTCAGCGAGCCGGCCAGCACCAGTTCGGTAACCTGCTTGCTGATCGCGGGCAGATTGGACTTTTCGTCGGACATCAACGCTCTCCTTCCTGGTCGAACATCTGGGTGAATTCCTCGCTGGCGCCGCCTTCTTCCTCGTCGTCATCGCCTTCGTCGCCTTCGGCCAGCTGGTCGAGCGACGTATCGTCGTCGTCCCACATGCGCGGGTGCTTGTGCAGGAACGCGGTCACGATGGCCTGGCGGCCCAGGTCCGGATGGTTTTCCTCGATCGCCTCGAGCATGCGGGCCGGCTCGCCTTCCGGGCACGACACGGCCGCGAACACCCGCGCCGGATCGCCGAACTCGAAGTCCTCGGCATCGGCCAGCAGCGTCTTCGGCTCGGCGATGTCGATCACGTCGACCAGCGCGAACGCCATCATGTTCAAGTCTTCGATACCGGCGCCATTGGCATACTCGGTCACCAGCGCCTTCGTCATCGCCTGGTAATTCTTGCGGTCCGGCGGGTCGCCGAGGATGCCCTCGATCTGCTCGGCCAGTTCGCGCGCCTGGAAGGCGAACTCGGGGTGTACTCTTCTCATTGCTGACTCTTTTCGTAAATGCTTGTTGACTCAGGCCACTGGCAGGCTCACGCCATGCAGGCTGAAGACGGAGCGCCACAGCTGGTAGGCTTCCTCTTCCGGGTCGATGATGATCCGGTGGTTCAGGCTCTGGTTGTATTCTTCCCGCTTGGCCGGGTCGGACAATACCTCGTATGCCTTGACGATGGCCTTGAAACGGGCGTCGGCACCCGGCTCGGGATTGCGGTCCGGGTGAAAGCGCATCGCCAGCGAGCGGTAGATCTTCTTGATCTCGTCTTCCGTCGCGTTCGGAGCGATGCCGAGCACGTTGTACAAATTATCCATGGTTTTATCCTGCCTCGTAACTCTCGTCCAAAACGTGGGCGTAAGGGCGAATTATCCTATAGAAAACCATCGGCCGTCCCGCCGCGCAGGCGTGCGTACGGTAAAATGGCCGTCAATCGACTCCCATACCTGCCTTCGTACATGAGCAACGACAAAAAGACAGCCGCAGCGGCCCCAGCACCGAATTTCCTTTGCAACATCGTCGAGCATGACCTGGCCACCGGCGCGCACCAGCGCGAGGGACTGCCTTCCGTCATCACCCGGTTCCCGCCCGAGCCGAACGGTTACCTGCACATCGGCCATGCCAAGTCGATCTGCCTGAACTTCGGCCTGGCGCGCGATTACCAGGGGCGCTGCCACCTGCGCTTCGACGACACCAATCCTGCCAAGGAAGAGCAGGAATACGTCGACTCGATCATGGACAGCGTGAAATGGCTGGGCTTCAGCTGGGAAAACCAGGATCCGGCCGGCGGCGACGCCTACCTGCACTATGCCAGCGATTATTTCGACCGGTTGTACGAGATGGCGGAATACCTGATCACGGCCGGCTACGCCTACGTGGACAGCCAGAGCGCCGAGGAAATGGCGGCCAACCGGGGTAATTTCAATACGCCGGGCGTGAATTCGCGGTTCCGCAACCGCCCCGCCGAGGAATCGCTGCAACTGTTCCGCGACATGAAGGCGGGCAAGTACGCCGACGGCGAACACATCCTGCGCGCCAAGATCAGCGAAGACGCGATGGCGTCGCCGAACATGAACCTGCGCGATCCGGCCATCTACCGGATCCGCCACGCGCACCACCACCGTACCGGCGACAAGTGGTGCATCTACCCGATGTACGACTACACGCACCCGATTTCGGATGCGCTGGAAAACATCACGCACTCGGTGTGCACGCTGGAATTCCAGGATCACCGCCCGTTCTACGACTGGCTGCTGGAAACCCTGGCCGCAGGCGGCTTCTTCAAGAAGCCCCTGCCGAAGCAATATGAATTCTCGCGGCTGAACCTGACGTACATCGTCACGTCCAAGCGCAAGCTGCGCCAGATGGTCGAGGAAGGCATCGTCGACGGCTGGGACGATCCGCGCCTGTCCACCCTGGTGGGCATGCGCCGCCGCGGCTTCACGCCGGAAGGCATCCAGCTGATGGCCGAGCGCACCGGCGTGACGAAATCGGATGGCTGGATCGACTTCGGCGTGCTGGAAGGCGCCGTGCGCGAAGACCTGGACCCGAAGGCGCCGCGCGCCATCGCCGTGCTCAAGCCGCTGAAACTGATCGTCGACAATTTCCCCGCCGGCGACAGCGTGGAATGCAGTTCGCCCGTGCACCCGCACCACCCCGAGCTGGGCAACCGCACGTTCCCATTCACCCGCGAACTGTGGATCGAGGAAGAAGACTTCATGGAAGTGCCGTCGAAGGGCTATTTCCGCTTCTATCCGCCGATCGGCGACCAGCCGGGCGCGCGCGTGCGCCTGAAGTATGGCTTCGTGGCCGAATGCACCGGTTACGACAAGGACGACAGCGGCAAGGTGATCGCGGTGCACGTCAACTACTTCCCCGACAGTAAATCGGGTACGGACGGCGCCAACAACTACAAGGTCAAGGGCAATATCCACTGGGTCAGCGCCAGCGCCGCGCTGGAAGCGGAAGTGCGGCTGTACGACCGCCTGTTCACGGATCCGCAGCCCGATGCCGGCGGCAAGGACTTCAAGGAATTCCTCAACCCGAAAGCCAAGGAAGTCGTCACCGCCTACCTGGAGCCGGGCCTGAAGGATGCGCAAGCCGAACAGCGCTTCCAGTTCGAACGGCACGGCTACTTCGTGGCCGACCGGGTCGATTCCCGGCCGGGCAAACCCGTGTTCAACCGGATCGTCACGCTGAAAGACAGCTGGGGCAGCACGAAGTAACCTGGCAGACGAGGCCGCCCGCGAGGCGGCCTTTTTTCAGGCGCGGCCAGACACCTCCAGTCACAATGACTAAATGCCCTTCGGTTGTCCACGACAGCAGGAACAGGTCTGTGGCCACCGCAACGATTAACGTCCGATAGTGGCTTTGTTCTTGACGCAGCTCACACCGACTGCCTATATTTTGACCACGAACCCTGCTACCTCCGCACGCCGTCCATGAATCAACCTCTGTCAGGAAAACTGCACGAAGCCAAACCTTCCTGGTGGAGCGGCGTATTGCTGTCGATGCTGGTTGGCGCGGGTTTCTATGCATGGATGGCCAATTCGCTGGAAAGCGAGGCGCTGGACCGCTTCCGCAACCAGGCCCGCAGCATCCAGTACAACATTGCCGGCGGCATCAAGGCGTGTACCGACGTGCTGCGCGGTACCGCCAGCCATTTCCAGGCCAGCGAAGGCATGTCGCCGCAAAGTTTCCACCGCTACGTGCGCGGCCTGGACATTCCCCACAACTTCCCGTCCATCGCCAGCATCAACTTTGCCCAGTACGTGCCGCATGAACGCCGCGCCGCGTTCGAACAGCAGATGCACAGCGCGACGGTGCGTGAACTGGGGTATCCGGAATTCCGCATCTCGCCGCCCGGCCAGCGCGCCTCCTACACCGTCATCACGCTGCTCGAACCGATGTTCGGCGCCAAGGCCAAGTTCGGCTACGACCTGGCATCGCGCCCCGGCACCGCCCAGGCCCTGGACATCGCGCGCGACACGGGCACGATCTCGAGCTCTGGCCTGCCGGTGCAATTGCCGGAAGCGCCCACCCAGTTCGGCATGCCGCTGCGGCTGCCCGTCTACCGCGCCGACATGCCGGTCGATACGGTGCCGCAGCGGCGCGCCGCCTACCTGGGGTCGGTCGACATCGGCTTTTCGGTACCGCGCCTGGTGGAGGCGGCGATGGTCGATACGCCGGTGCGTGAAATCCGCGTGCGGCTGTACAACACCGCCCCCGGCACGCCGCCGAACAGCAAGGCGCCCCCCGGCCACCTGCTGTTCGACAGCGTCGAACCGTCCGCCGCGCAGGCGCCGCCGGACAGCCATGTGCAACTGAGCCTGCCGCTGAACTTCAACGGCCGGGTGTGGCAAGCGTACTTCGATGCGCCCCGCTCCGCGCTGTTCTCCACGTTCGACGCCTACCTGCCATGGCTTGCCGCCCTGGTCGGCTTCGTCAGCACGCTGTTGATGTATGCGCTGTTCCATGCCCAGGTCTCGTCGCGGCGCCGGGCGCTGCAGATGGCGCGCGACATGACGCGCGAATTGCGCGACAGCCAGGCCAAGCTGCAACTGTCGCACCAGCGGCTGCGCCGGCTGGCCGCCCATGCCGAGCAGATCAAGGAAGAAGAACGCAAGCGCATCGCCCGCGAGATCCACGACGACCTGGGGCAGAACCTGCTGGCGCTGCGCATCGAGGCCGATATCCTGGCCAGCCGCACGTCGGTGCGCCATCCGCGCCTGCATGCGCGCGCCACCGCCACGCTGAAGCAGATCGACGACACGATCCGCAGCGTGCGCAACATCATCAACGACCTGCGGCCGAACGTGCTGGACCTCGGCCTGTCCGCCGCCGTCGAATGGCAGACCACGCAATTCCGCAAGCGCTCCGGCATCGAATGCGACGTGGTGGACCCGGAGGGCACCCCCGACGTGGATGACCGCTGTGCCGTGGCGCTGTTCCGCGTGCTGCAGGAATCGCTCAGCAATATCCAGCAGCATGCCCGCGCCACGCATGTGCGGGTCGAATTGCGCCAGCTCGGCGGCACCCTGCGCATGACCATCGCCGACAACGGCATCGGCTTGCACGACGGCAGCCGCAACAAGAATGGTTCGTTCGGCCTGGTCGGCATCGAAGAACGCATGAGCCTGCTGGGCGGCGATTGCTCGATCGTCAGCCGGCCACATGGCGGTACCACGGTTACCGTGACCGTGCCGATGGCCTGGCGCGCCACGCAGCCGGCCGGGGCCTTTGCCAACTGACCCTCGGCCTGTTGCGCTACGCGCCGCGACGTTGCCGAACCACAACATCAAACCTCTTTCTCGCTTGACACCCCGCACACGATTGAACCCGCGGCGTTGCCGTACGGAATCTGGTCTTATACTTGGGCCTGTGGAAATTTCCACGTATCAACATGCCGTGGATGGCCGTTCCCGGCAGTCACTTTCCCCAGTTACCACCAGAGAGGATTTACATGATTTCTTTCGAGCAATTCAAACCGTTCGCCGAACTCGACCTGGAGCCCATCAAGGTCAAGCTGATGCATGAAGAATCCGGAGAGGGCTGGTCGCTGGAGAAGGCCAATGCGGTCGAGTTCGAATACCGCCGCTTCCTGTTCCTGATGAAGGCGTTCCCGAATGAACAGACGGCGCCGCTGATGGACGTGGACACGTTCTGGCACTACCACATCCTCGACACCATGAAATACGCCGTCGATTGCGAGAAGGTGTTCGGCTACTTCCTGCATCACTTCCCCTACATCGGCCTGCGCGGCGAAGATGACGTGGAAGCGCACCGCCGCGTGGGCGACCGGATGAAGGAACTGTACGAGGAAACCTTCGGCGAGCCTTACCTGCGCAGCGCCGCTACAGCGTACTCCGGCCGCATCGGCACGGACACCGCCTACTCCGGCCGCATCGGCAAGGAAACCACCGATTCGCAGCGCATCAGCACCGAGGCCGCCTATTCCGGCCGCATCAGCAACGACACCGCGTATTCCGGCCGGATCGGTACGGATACCGCCTATTCGGGCCGGATCAGTGCGCAAACCGCGTATTCGGGCCGGATCGGCACCGATACCGCGTATTCCGGCCGGGTTGCCTATTCGGGCCGCATCAGCGAACCGACCGTTGCCGCGAAGACCGCCTACTCGGGCCGCATCAGCGATGCGAACGTGAATCCGCAAACCGCGTATTCCGGCCGCGTGGGTACCGACACGGCCTATTCGGGCCGCATCAGCGCCACCACGGCCTACTCGGGCCGGATCGAGGCAGCGCCGGCGCAGAACGCCAAGGCGGTAGCGTTCTACACGGAGCGCCCGCGCCTGGCCTGATCGCCCCAAAAGCAAAAACGGCCGGTTCCACGCGGGGACCGGCCGTTTTTTTTCGCACGGACGCAATGCACCGACGCTCGGCGCGGCTTCACTCAGCGGATCGTCACCCGGTGCAGCATCGCCCGGCGCGCCGGCCTCAGTGCGTCATCAATTCGCGCAGTTCGCGGATCGAGTAATCGCTGATCTCGTGCATGCGGATCAGGATCGTGGCGCCGATCGGCAGCGTATTGTGGCGGATCTTGCTGATGACCGGCGGTGCCACCTCGAGCGCGCGGGACAATGCCGCGTCGTTCTTCAGTTGCAGCTTGCTGATGATCGCATCGAGGACGCGGTTCGGATTATAGGACGGGGATGCGGTCAGGTCTTTCAGGAATGACATGTCAAACTCTCTCGGGCAGTGCTCTTGTAAAGCAGTAGCAGGGTTACCAATGTTTCGCCGGCTTGTTACCGGTCTGCGGAGTGACAAACGATCGCTCACGGCGAATTAGTTTGTATGCGGACAATATGGTACACCGATTTGCTTTATTTTTGGCAACTTGCGTGAGAATTGGAGAGATTCCACTACTACATTCTGTGTTATGCGGATGGTCGTGGACACTCGCGCGCCAGCCGCAGCAGCAGCCAGTACCACGTCACGGCCGTCAATGCGGCGAGTTCGGCCAGCACGAACGGCATTAGCAAGGCCGCGCTTTCCTGCCGCACCACCGGCGGTTGTTGCCTGCCCACCTGGTGCCAGCCCAGCTGGTGCCACCCCAGTTCGCGGCGGATCTCGTCCGGCGATGGCAACGGCAACCCGGCGCGCGAGGAAATGCGGCGCCGGGCCATCCAGGCCCGTACTTCTTCCTTGCTGGGATGCTGGCGGTTCGCGTCCATACGACCTCCTGATGGTGTCTGCCTACGTTAGTCGCAAGCGGCAACCGCGCGTTTGCGCCGGGTCAATCCTGCCGGACGCCTGTCACGCTTTGTAGCCCATGGGCAACAGTCGGGTAGCGCAGCCGCATGCCCAGTTCGTTCTTCAGGCGGCCGTTGGCGAGCCGGCGCGATTCGGACATGAACGACAGCAGCGTGGGCGAGACCACCTGGGCCAGCTGCGCGCGCGGCAAACGGGGTGGCCGGGGCAGCCCGACCGCGTCGGCCACGGCATCGAAGTACTCGGCCATGCGCATGCTGCTGTCGTCGACCGCGTGGTAAAACCCGTTGCGGCCGGCCGCGGTACAGCGCCGCGCGGACCAGCGCCGCCAGGTCGTCCGCATGGATGTGGTTGGTGTACACGTCGTCCGCCGCATCCAGCGCGGGGGTGCCCTGGCGCAGGCGCTCCAGCGGCAGGCGGTCCGCCGCATAGATGCCGGGCACGCGCAGGATGGAGAGCCTGCCCTGGGCACGGCGCGCCCAGCCGCGCAGCACGCGTTCCGCGTCGACCCGGCGGCGCGCCCGGATATTGCGGGGCGCCACCGGCTGCGTTTCATCGACCAGGCGGCCCGCCAGGTCGCCATAGACACCGGTGGTACTGACATAAACGACCCTGGCCGCCTCGGGTAGAATGGCGGTCACATTGCGGGTGCGGGTGTCGCGCTCGCCGGCGGCCGGCGGCGGCGCCAGGTGGAGTACCGTGTGCGCCAGGCCGGCGAGCCGGCGCAGCGTGGCCGGCTGGTCGAGGTCGGCCAGCACCGGCACCGCGCCCGCCGCGCGCAGCACGCCGAAGTCGGCACCGTCGCGCGTCACGGCGAACACGCGGTAGCGCGCGCAGAGCAGCGGCAACAGGCGCATGCCTACGTCGCCGCAGCCGAGGATCAGCAGGCGCGGCTTGCCGAGTCGGCCGGTCGGAGCGCGTTTGCGCCAGGGACGGCTGGCCCGGCATGCGGCCGGAGGTTTGTTTGCGTAAGCTTTTCATCTCAAGGATTGTATGACGTTTCAGATTACTGTTCAGCCCAGCGGCCACCAGTTCGCATGCGACGAAGACGAAACCGTGCTGGCGGCCGCGATGCGCGCCGGCGTCGGGCTGCCGTACGGCTGCAAGAACGGCGCCTGCAGTTCCTGCAAGGGCAAGGTGGTCAGCGGCGCCGTGACGCACAAGCCGCACCAGCGCCGCGCGCTGTCCGAGGAAGAGGAAGCCCAGGGCATGTCGCTGTTCTGCTGCGCGCTGCCCCATTCCGACCTGGTGATCTCGGCCCGCGAAGTGGCCGGCAGCGGCGACTTCCCCGTCAAGAAGATGCCGTCGCGCGTGACCACGCTGGAGAAAGTGGCGCCGGACGTGATCGTGATGACCCTGCAGCTGCCCGCCAACGAAGTGCTGGAATACCGCGCCGGCCAGTACATCGAATTCCTGCTGCGCGACGGCAAGCGCCGCAGCTACAGCATGGCCAGCGCACCGGGCGCCGGCCCGATCACGCTGCACATCCGGCACATGCCGGGCGGCCTGTTTACCGACCAGGTATTCAGCACCATGAAGGAGCGCGATATCCTGCGCTTCGAAGGCCCGCTGGGCACCTTCTTCGTGCGCGAGGATTCCGACAAGCCGATGGTGCTGCTGGCTTCCGGCACGGGCTTCGCGCCGATCAAGGCCATCGTCGAGCAGATGCAGGCTTCCGGTTCGCAACGCAAGATGGTGCTGTACTGGGGTGGCCGCCGGCCGCGCGACCTGTACATGCATGCGCTGTGCGAGCAGTGGGCGCGCGAACTGCCGAACTTCAGCTATGTGCCCGTGGTGTCCGACGCGCTCGACGAAGACGGCTGGACCGGCCGCACCGGCTATGTGCACCAGGCCGCGGTGGCCGACCTGCCCGACCTGAGCGGCTGGCAGGTGTATGCCTGCGGCGCGCCGATCGTCGTCGAATCGGCCAGGCGCGATTTCGTGGCCCGCTGCGCCCTGCCGGAAGACGAGTTCTACGCCGACGCCTTCACCACCGAAGCCGACCTGGCCCAACCTTAAACACCCGCGCGATCCCGGTTCCCGCCGGCCCCACCGGCCGGACGGCGGGGCCGCGTTTCACCACTGATCGCTTCATGTCCTCATCCAACGGCTTCGCCGTCCTGCGCCACCGTAACTTCTCGTTCTACCTGTCCGCCCGCATCCTCGGCACGCTCGCCGTGCAGATGCAGAACGTCGCCGTCGGCTGGCAGGTGTATTCGATGACGCACAACCTGTTCTACCTCGGCATGATCGGCCTGGCGCAGTTCGCCCCTTTCCTGCTGCTGATCCTGCCGGCCGGCCACGTTGCCGACCGCTACAACCGCCGCAACATCGTCACCGCCTGCCTGGCCACGCAATTGCTTGTCGGCCTGCTGCTGCTGGCGTTCGCCCACAGCGCCATGCAGGTCGTCTGGCCGATATTTTGCGTGCTGGTGCTGTTCGGCAGCGCGCGCGCCTTCATGGGCCCGGCCACGCAAGCCATGCTGGTCAACCTGGTGCCCCAGCAGGACCTCAGCAAGGCCGTGGCGCTGTCGTCGTCGAGCTTCCATGTCGCCGTGATCCTCGGCCCCACGCTGGGCGGCCTGCTGTATCTCCAGGGCCCGGTCGCCGTGTACGCGATCGCCGCCGCGCTGCTGCTGGTGGCCACGGTGCTGATGGCGATCACCAAGGCGCCGCCGCAGGCCAGCAACCGCGAACCGGCCACCTGGCACAGCGTGCTGGAGGGCCTGCGCTTCGTCATGTCGCGCCCCATCGTGCTGGGCGCGATCTCGCTGGACCTGTTCGCCGTGCTGTTCGGCGGCGCCACCGCACTGCTGCCGGCGCTGGCCCACGACGTGCTGCACGTGGGCCCGACCGGCCTGGGGCTGCTGCGCACCGCACCGGGCGCCGGCGCGGCGCTGTGCTCGATCGCGCTGGCCTTCTTCCCCATCACGCGGCGGGTCGGTGCCTGGATGTTCGGCGGCGTGGCCGTGTTCGGCGTCGGCACCGTAGTGCTCGGCACCACCACCACCTTCGCGGTCGCCCTCGCCTGCCTGCTGCTGATGGGCGCCGGCGACATGATCAGCGTCTACGTGCGGCACCTGCTGGTACAGTTCGAGACGCCGGATGCCATCCGCGGCCGTGTCAGCGCCGTCAATTCCGTATTCATCGGCGCCTCGAACGAACTGGGCGAATTCGAGTCGGGCGTCACGGCTGGCTGGATGGGCCTGTCGCGCGCCATCGTCTTCGGCGGCGCCGCCACCCTCGCCGTGACCGGGGCATGGATCAAGCTGTTCCCGGTGCTGGCGAAGATGGACCGTTTCCCGCACCACGAGAAAGAACTGGCCGAACAGGCGAAGTAAGCCTTGAAAACGCGGCAATGTGCTGCACTTAACAACAAAAGGAGTCTGTACACCGTAACATCGACGCATACACAACGAGGAGGAGTAACGATGCAAGTTCAAGTCAATACCGACAAGGCCATCACCCATGACGCCAGCCTGGACGATCACGTCGAAGGCGTGGTGCGCTCGGCGCTGGAACGCTTTGGCGAGCAGGTCACCCGCGTCGAAGTCCACCTGGGCGACAACAACAGCAGCCACAAGTCGGGCCCCAACGACAAGCGCTGCATGATGGAAGCACGGGTGGCCGGCATTCCTCCGATCGCCGTGACCGACCAGGCCGGCGACCTGCGCCAGGCCATCTCCGGTGCCTCCGGCAAGCTGGTGCGCGCACTCGACACGGCGATCGGCAAGCGCAGCGACGTCAAGCACAACACGCCGGTGGCCGACCTGGTCGAGCCGGACCCGGTCCAGTCCGACGACTGATCATCGGAAACAGCGCGGCAGCTCAGCTGCCACCGCTGGCCAGTGCGCGCAGGTACGACAGCCCGGCCAGTGCCCGGCTGCCGTACCACGACATCATCTCCCCATCCACCAGTTGCACCGGTTTGCCGACCTGCTTTTCCAGCGCGTCGGCATGCGCTTCCGTAAACCGGTAGGGTTCGGTGGACAGCAGCACCTGGTCGATGTCCGCCACCAGCGCATCGTTCCATTCGAAGCGGGGATAGCGGGCGGTGCCGAGGTCCGGCACGCTCCAGCCGATTTCCGCCAGCATCGCCGCGATGTAGGTCCCGCGCGACACGGTCATCCATGGGTCTTGCCAGATGCAATACAGCACGCGCTGCGGCGGCCCTTTCGGCATGGCGCGCAGGGCGGCCAGTTCCGCGGCGAAGGCATCGCACCAGCGGACCGCGGCGGCCTCCGCGCAAAACACCCCGCCCAGCAGGCGCGCCAGCTCCAGGTTGTCTTCGGGACGCAGCGGGTGGGTGACGATCACATTGGGCACGAATTCCGCCAGCAGGTCGACGGTGGGCTTTTCGTTTTCATCGATGTTGACCACCACGTGCGTCGGTGCCAGCGCGCGGACCTTGTCGAGGTTGACATCCTTGGTACCGCCGACCTTGGCGATGGGGCGCACCACGTCGCGCGGGTGGATGCAGAAGCCGGTCCGGCCTACCAGTTGCGGCGCAAGGCCCAGGGTGCACAGCAGCTCGGTAATCGACGGTACCAGCGAAACGATGCGGGCATCCGGGCGGGGCCGGTGCGCGCAGCCCAGGGCATCGGTGAACGTCATGTTGTTAGTTGTGGTCAAGGAAAGTAAAAGTAATGTGTTGAAACATGTCCAGGCACGATCCGGTGCCTTTCATGCGTTATCATGGCATGACTTCCTGGAAACCCCGCCGTGAAACTACTGAGCACTTTCGCCGCTTCTTCGCACGACCCCGCTGCCTTGCAATTGCTGCGCGACGCCGATATCGCCCGTGCCGGTGCGCTGCTGGCGCCCTGCCCCGTGATGCTGGCGGCGCCGGGAGAGATCATCTCCGCGCCGGCTTCGCCGCGCCTCGTGATCGTGCTGCGCGGCGCGCTGGCCGACGCCACCGGCGACGGTGCCACCACCAGGATCCTGCCCGGCGAAAGCGCCGGCGAACAATCGGTGCTCGATGGCGAGGCCGACCTGGCGGGCCTGACGGCGCTGGAAGAAAGCGAATTGCTGCTGGTCGATGCGGACCTGGCGTGGCGCCTGATCGAGGAAGCCGACGGCGTGGCGCGCAACCTGCTGCGCCTGCTGTCGTTCCGTATCCGCGCCGCCAGCATGCAGTTGCGCAGGCGGCAAAAGCTGGGCGAGTTCTACCGGCAGCTGTCGCTGAACGATGGCTTGACGGGCCTGTACAACCGGGCCTGGCTGAACGACGTGCTGCCGCGGCTGGTGTCGAGCGCCCATGCGACCCGCGCGCCCCTGTCGCTGGTCATGCTCGACATCGATCATTTCAAGAAATTCAACGATCGCCATGGCCACCAGCAGGGCGACAGCGCGCTGCGCATCGCCGCGCACGTGCTGGCCGGCGCCCTGCGCCCGAGCGATTTCGCGGTGCGCTATGGCGGCGAGGAATTGATGGTGATCCTGCCCGATACGCCGGGGCCGGTGGCGGCCGGCGTGGCCGAGCGGCTGTGCGAGCGCATGCGCGAAGCGGTCGTGTTCGACGACATGCGGCTGCCGCTGCCCCATATCACCGCCTCGTTCGGCGTAGCGTCGCTGGCCGATGCGCAGGACGACCACGGACTGATCGCGAATGCCGACGGCGCACTGTACCGCGCGAAGGAAGCCGGACGTGACCGGGTAGTGGTGGCGGCGCAAGCTGCACCGGCCTGAAGCAAGCTCAAGCGGCTTCCGGCGCTTCTTCGGCTCCCTGCAGCAGCCTGAAGCAAGCTCAGGCGGCTTCCGGCTCTTCCTTCGGCTCCGCGGCGCGGGCCGCGAAAGCGTCGAATCCCTTCATCACGAATTCGTAGGTCTTGTCGACGTTGGCGGCCACGTCGCCGTCCAGCACCTTCAGGCCTTGCAGGATGTCGCGGGCTTCCTTGAAGCCCTGCTCGACACCGCCTTTCACCGTATCCATGAACTTTTGCAGCGCGGCGCCGTCTTCCATTTGCGGATTCTGGCGCCGGAACATGTCATAGAAACCGGTGGCCAGCGACACGATCCGGTCGGCCGTGGCCTGCGGCGAATTGTCCAGGCGGGCGGCATTTTGCACGGCATTCTCGCCCAGCTCGGCACGCAAGGCCTCGTTGATGCTGGTGATCGCCGACTTGTACAGCAGCGCCTGCGGATTGCTGCCCACGCCGATCGAGATCGATGCGGAAGCTTCCATGATCGATACGTTCAGCTGCATTTTCGCCCGGGCCGCGGTGACTTCGCCCTGGTTGGCCACCTTCGAATCGGTCGAGATGGCCTTTGAATTGAGGGAAATGCTGTTTGCCACGATAATCTCCGGTTATGACACGACTAAGCCACTCATGAGCGACCACACCTTTCTCTGGCACGACTATGAAACGTTCGGCGCGGTGCCGCGCCGCGATCGTCCCGCGCAATTTGCCGCCATCCGCACCGATGCCGACCTGAACGAGATCGGCGAACCAGTCATGCTCTACTGCAAGCCGGCGGACGATTACCTGCCCGACCCGCAGTCCTGCCTGATCACCGGCATCACGCCCCAGCACGCCTTGCGCGAAGGCGTGCCCGAGCACCAGTTCGCCGCCACGATCCTCGATCTGTTCGCGGAGCCCGGCACCATCGGCGTGGGCTACAACACAATCCGCTTCGACGACGAATTCACCCGCTTCCTGTTCTGGCGCAACCTCATCGATCCCTACGCGCGCGAATGGCAAAACGGTTGCGGCCGCTGGGATCTGCTCGACGTGGTGCGCATGTGCCACGCCTTGCGGCCCGACGGCATCGAGTGGCCACAAGGCGATAACGGCAAGACCAGCTTCAAACTTGAATTATTGACATCAGTCAACAATCTGGCGCACGAGGCGGCGCACGACGCGCTGTCCGATGTGCGCGCCACGATTGCGCTGGCGCGGCTGATCCGGGACAGGCAGCCGCGCCTGTGGGACTTCTGCCTGGCCCTGCGCGACAAGGGCCGCGCGGCGGACGAGATGGGCCTGCACCTGGCGCGCGAACTGCGCAAGCCGTTCCTGCACGTGTCCGGCATGTTCCCGGCGGAACGGGGTTGCCTGGCGCTGGTATGGCCGCTGGGCGTGCACCCGACGAACAAGAACGAAGTGCTGGTGTGGGATTGCAGCCATGATCCGCGCGAACTGTTCACGCTCGATGCGGAAACCATCCGCACCCGGCTGTTCAGCCGCGCCGACGCGCTGCCGGAAGGCGTGACGCGCCTGCCCATCAAGAGCGTGCACCTGAACAAGTCGCCCATGCTGGTGGGTAACCTGAAGACGCTGAGCGCGGACATGGCCCGGCGCTGGGGCATCGACCTGGAGCTGGCGCTGGCGCACGCGCAATACGCCGCGAGCGGGCCCGACCTGTCAGCGCTGTGGGAACAGGTGTTTCACCGCCCGCCGGCGGAGCCGGCCGATGTCGACGAAGACCTGTATGGCGGCTTCATCGGCAAGGACGACCGCCGGCTGCTCGACGCGCTGCGCCGCGAAGCGCCCCACAAGCTGGCCACGATGTCGCCGCATTTCCAGGATGACCGCCTGGCCGAGCTGCTGTTCCGCTACCGCGCCCGCAACTTCCGCGACACGCTGTCGGAGCAGGAGCACGAACATTGGGAACAGCACCGCGCCGCGCGGCTGCTGGAAGGCGCCGGCGGCGCCCGCAGCGTCGACCAGCTGTTCGGCGAGATCGACACGCTGGCGCAGCAAGCCGACGAGCGCGGCGAGGAAATCCTGGGCGCGCTGTACGACTACGCCGAGATGATCGTGCCGCAGTCGTACTAGGCAAAATAAATGGGGACGGACCCTGATGCCGTAAATTCAAGTTCACCCAAGGGCAAATTCCGGGGTCAGACCCGGCGGGTCTGACCCCAGCCGTTCGCTGTTGGGGTGAATGCATGCGCTCTCAATACGTCGAACGACGCTTTCTTGAGGGCATTGTGGAAAGACCCTGTTTTCGGGAGCCTCGAAAAATGGGGACGGACCGGAACGCCGGACCGTCATGCTTCGGAAAACGTCAGCGATGCGCGTTGATCGCCCGGCGCGTTTCTTCGGCCACGCGGCGCGCGGCCTGGGCGAAGTCCTCGCCAGCCTGCGGGGCCGCGTACAGGATCGCGCGCGACGAGTTGATCATCATGCCGGTACCGGCATCCGTACGGCCGGCGCGCACGGTGGCTTCGATATCGCCGCCCTGTGCGCCGATGCCGGGGATCAGCAGCGGCATGTCGCCGACGATCGCGCGCACGGCACGGATTTCCTCAGGGAACGTGGCGCCAACCACCAGCGCGCACTGGCCGTTGCTGTTCCACTTGTCCGCCACCAGTTGCGCCACGTGCTGGTACAGCGGCTTGCCGTTCACTTCCAGGAATTGCAGGTCGGAACCGCCCGGGTTCGACGTGCGGCACAGCACGATTACGCCGCGCTGCCATTCCATGTACGGCTCCACCGAATCGGCGCCCATGTACGGGCTGACCGTGACGGCGTCGGCGCCATAGCGGTCGTAGGCTTCGCGCGCGTATTGCTTGGCCGTGGCGCCGATATCGCCCCGCTTCGAGTCGAGGATCAGCGGGATGTGCGGATGCCGGTCGCGCAGGTAGGCGGAAATCCGCTCCAGCTGGCCTTCGGCGCCCAGTGCCGCGAAGTAGGCGATCTGGGGCTTGAACGCGCACGCCAGGTCGGCCGTGGCGTCGATGATTTCGGTGCAGAAGCGGTAGATGCCATCCGGGGTGCCGCGGAATTGCGCCGGCAGGCGCTCCATGTCCGGATCCAGTCCCACGCACAGCAGCGAATCGTTGGCAGCCCAGGCGGCGTTCAGTTTGTTGATGAAATTCACGGCGGCCCCTTTATCGAAAATTGTGCAAACCCACCATTATAGTGGAAGCCTGTACACCCTCCGCCCGCCACCGGGTTCGCCCCGCCGCTATGTGCTGCACCGAACATTGCGAAATTTGTCTCCGCTGTATAGTCCCTCCCATACCTGAACGTATCCTTTCAAGGAGGAAGCATGCGCTACAACTTCGTACGCTGGATCGTGCTGGGGCTCCTGGCGGCCACGCTGTCCGGCTGCGGCTACAACGATTTCCAGACCAAGGATGAGGCAACCAAGGCAGCCTGGGGCGAGGTGGTCAACCAGTACCAGCGCCGCGCCGACCTGATTCCCAATCTCGTCAACACCGTCAAGGGTTACGCATCGCACGAGCGCGAAACGCTGGAAGCGGTGACCGCCGCGCGCTCACGGGCCACCAGCATCCAGGTCACGCCCGAGGTGCTGAACGATCCGGCCGCGTTCCAGAAGTTCCAGCAGGCGCAGGGCGAACTGTCGTCCGCCCTGTCGCGGCTGATGGCGGTTTCCGAGCGCTACCCGGACTTGAAGGCCGACACCAGTTTCCGCGACCTGCAGTCCCAGCTCGAAGGCACGGAAAACCGGATCACGGTGGCACGCCAGCGCTACATTGCCTCGGTACAGGACTACAATGTGCTCGCGCGGCGCTTCCCCACCAACCTGACGGCGATGATGTTCGGCTACGACGTCAAGCCGAGCTTCACGGTGGAGAACGAAAAAGCCATCTCGACCGCGCCCGCCGTCGATTTCGGCGCGAAGAAATAAGCCGGGATGACGCTGGTAACCATGCAGGAGCAGAGAACCGCCATGCCGCTGGGTCCGCAGGACGATGCCGCACCACCCGCCGCGCCGCGGCGGCGCACGCGTGAACACCCTTCCGAGGGCAAATGGCTCGGTACCGCCGAGGTCATGCGGGAGCGCGACGTGCGTGGCCGCGGCCACCGGCGCGGCCTGCGCCGTCTCGTGCCCCGCCCATCGAAAAGCTGGCTCGGCCATTGGCTGGTGCGCTACACGCTGCTGGTCGTGCTGCTGTGCTTTGCGCTGCTGTTCGTCGAAGCGGCGCGGGCCCAGGCGGGCACCTCGTCGCAAGCCGACCCGTTCGTACCGGTGCCCGAACTGACGGCGCGAGTCACGGACCAGGCCGGCATGTTGACGGCGCAGCAGCGGGGCGCGCTGGAATCCGTGCTGGCCGACCATGAAACCCGCACCGGCAGCCAGATCGCCATCCTCATCGTGAAGAGCACGGCGCCCGAGCCGATCGAGCAGTACGGCATTCGTGTCGTCGATGCCTGGAAGCTGGGGCGCAAGGGCGTCGACGATGGCGTCCTGCTGCTGGTCGCAAAGGATAATCCCTCTTCGTTGCGCCGCCTGCGTATCGAGGCCGGCCGTGGCGTGCAGGGCGTGCTGACCGATGCCCAGTCGAAGCGCGTGCTGCAGGACGTGATCGCGCCCCACTTCCGCAACAATGATTTCTATGGCGGCTTGAGCGCGGGCGTATCCGCCATCGCCACCTTGCTGGACAAGGAACAATTCCCTGCTCCACAACAGCAGCCCGCACCACGGCAGGCCGAGAGCGGCGGCGGGTGGATGTGGCCGGCAATCCTGTTCGGCGTGTTTGTCCTGCTGCCGATGTTCCGCGGCCGCGGACGGCGCGGCAGCAGCCTGCACCGCTCCGGCTGGGGCTCGAATGCCACCGGCGTGCTGATCGGCAGCGCACTCGGCAGCGCCCTGGGCAGCATGCACCGTGGCGGTGGTGGCGGCTTTGGCGGCGGCGGCTTTGGCGGCGGTGGATTCGGCGGCGGTGGCGGCGGCACATTCGATGGCGGCGGCGCCTCGGGAGACTGGTAATGGATGCGATTGCACGCTGGCGCCGCGCGTTGCGCCACCTGATGACGGGCTCCGGCACGGGCCGGCGCTGTTTCCCGGAAGCGGCGCTGCAAGCCATTTCCGCCGCGGTCGCGGAAGGCGAACGCCGCCACCGGGCCGAAGTGCGGCTGGTGGTGGAGCCGGCGCTGCCGTTCGGCGACGCGCTGGACGGCATGGCGAACCGCGACCGCGCCCGTGCCCTGTTCGCGCAATATGGCGTGTGGGATACCGAAGAAAACTGCGGGGTGCTGATCTACGTGAACCTGGCGGACCATGCGGTGGACATCGTTGCCGACCGCAACGTCGGCCGGCGTATCGCCGAGGCGGAATGGCAGGCTGTCTGCCGCACGATGACCCAGGCCTACAAGCGCGGCGAATTCCAGGAAGGCACGGTGGCCGCGCTGAACCAGCTGGCCGACCTGCTGCAACGGCACTTCCCGTCGGACGGCTCGCGCCCGAACCAGCTGCCCGACGAAGCCGTGATCCTGTGAAGCCGACAGCCATGCTCTACGGATGAGATATTCGCGAACGGCATATCTATTATCGAAATTCAAAATTGGACGTATATGTGGCGGCGCAGCATAATTACACCTGTCTCCACTATTCTCCTCCAAGATAATAGTTTGAAGCCCGCCGAGAAGCGGGCTTTTTTTTTGACCGGTCTTGTCCGCCCGCCTGCCTCGATCCGATATCTTCCCGCTGAGTGCGCCACGTTTGCGCGCTGTCATGGCGCCGTCACACGCACCGCCTATACTTGATTCATCTGCTGCACATGCAACCGATATGCGTGGTGGCGGATCAGGTGTGCTTCGGCACACCGCTTTCGAATTCGCAGTCCGGTCTCACCGCCACCAGTTGGATCCGATGTTGAGCTTCCTTGATCCTGGAACCGCCTTGTTTTCGTACCAGCCCGGTTCTTGTATCGATCAAGAAGCGCATTTCCGGCCGTGGCATCGATCCGTGAATGCAACAGCTTCATTGCCGCACTGGTTTTATCGTTAGTTTCACTGCGTTGATTTTTTTTGCAACGGCTTTCATTGCGACGGTTTCATTGCGACGGTTTTCATTGCATTGATTCCATCGCATAGCTTTTCATTGCAGTAATTTGATTGCATCGGTTTGATTGCATTGGTTTGATTGCATTGGTTTGATTGCCCTGGTTGTTACACTTTGTATTCGCGCTGGGTTTTCCGCACCCATTCGATTGCATTGAGTTTTGCCGCATTCGCATGACGAGGTTTTCGCGCAGCGGTTCGCCTGCATCAGTTGGTCCCGCATTGATCGATGGAACGATCGATGGATGCGGCGCTTTATGGTCTCTTGGCCCGGACAGGGTTTGAGCCCGCCGCAATGGCGGGCTCTTTTTTCTGGGCCGTGCTATCGTTACGCTTTTGCCAATTCCCCGCTCCGCCGTGCTGAAACTCCTCCATCTGCTGCTGCTCACTCCCGCCCATGCCCGCCTGCGCTACTGGGGCGCGATGGCCCTGTTCGCGCTGATCGTCATCATCGGGTCGATTCCCGGCGCCCGGGCGGATGCGGCGGAAGTGGCTTCGGGCGTCGTATTGCATTCGTGCGCGTACGCGGTGCTGACCTTCCTGATCTTCACCGGCAGCACCGGCACGCCCCCGCAGCGCGCGACGAAAGCCGTGCTGACGATCGCCGCGATGGGCTTCATCGATGAAGCGGTGCAGAGTTTCCTGCCGTACCGGCACGGCGCCCTCGGCGACTGGATGGTCGATTGCAGCGCCGCCGTCATCACGTCCTCGCTGCTGTGGGCGCTGTGGACGAACCGCAAGGTCGCCACGTGAAACTTCCTTGCTAGGTTTTCCCGCAATCGTTTTCAACATCGGGCAAAGCTTGGCCATCGGATGCCAATGCCGATGACGGGGCCGGCTTGGCCGCCTGGGCGGATGCCCACTCGCTTTCCAGCCGCGCCTGCCCGGCATGCACATCCATGCTGATCTTGTGCAGCAGCGCCCTGGTGTGCCGGCGCTGGCCCGTTCCCACCATGCCGCCGGCGGCGCGCTCGGCGTCGAGCCGCATGTCCGCCAGCTGTTCCACTTTCGCCAGCCTGACCAGCGCATACAATGCCTGGCGCAACACATGGCGCTTGCGCCGCCCGCTCCGGCCAGCCTCGCCGCCATGCGCGGCGTCGACTAGGTCCGAAATCACCGCGTCCGTCCGATGCTTGATCATATCGACCCTTATAGTTTTCTGATAGCCATTATCAAGCTGCACCGAACTGAACAGTTTGATTTGCATCAAGCCCTGCCTGCCGCAGCGCCTCCCCTCCGGGCGTGGGAGAGACGCAAAAAAAATGGGGACGGACCCTGTTTTTCGGGAAATCTTCCCTCGAACAGTGGCCCATCCCCATTCTTTCGCGCCCCGTCGACGCCGGCATTACCCGGCGGCATGCGGCCTGGGCGTTTCACGGCATCCGGTCAATACATCTTCTCGACGTCGTAGCCGCGGCGCCGCAGCAGCTCCGGCACGCTTTCCTCGCCAACCAGGTGCAGCAGGCCGATGCCGACGAACGCCACCTCGTCGCTGCGCATGATCGCCTCGATGTGGGCGGTCATTTGCGGATTGCGCTGGCGAAGCAGCGTACGATCCATGAACATGGCGGACACCGTATCGCCCGTGGTCAGTTCGCGTGCCAGCGCAGCGATGCGAGCCGAATCCGCGGTACTCCACGCATCGATCAGCCCGGCCGACTTTTGCAGGGCCTTGCCGTTTTCCAGGTCGTCCAGGTTTTCCAGCAGATAGCGCTCTTGCTGGGCATCGTCCAGCGATGCAAACAGGCTGAGCTGATAGTCCGCCGTTTCCAGTTCACGTACCTGCTTCTTCTGCTTCACCGCCGCGGACAGCAAAAAGCCTTCCACGCCATTGCTGCGGTGATACCCGTGCTTCTCGATCTCGCCGCCGACCAGGATGTTCGCGACCAGCCACGGCCGGTAGTTCTCGACATTGCGCATCGGAATGCCAGCCTTGGCCAGCGCCTGCTCCAGCCGCGCCAGCGCATCCGGCGACAGGTGGCGCGTGATGGATTCACCCGCCGGGTAGCTGCCGTATTTCGCCAGCGCGCGCTGGAATGGCTCGTACTGGCGGGTGTCGAGTTCCAGCACGAGCGAGCTGGCATGGTCCAGTGCGCGGGTCACCTCCGGCTCGAGCGGGAAAAAGCCCTGCTTGCCGACGTGGATGGTGCCGAACAGATAACTGGTCTTGCCGTCGTGCCGGACCCGGTACAGCGCACCACGCCGGGGTACCGGCTTCAGCTCGATCGGCTCCGCGGTGGCGACCGCGTTGGGGACGTTCATTTCCATACTGTTAGCGGACCAGGAAAGCAAGAAGGCAACGGTGATAGTCAGATAGCGCAGCATGCAAATCCCCGACCGGCCTTTATAAAAGGCTGGCATTAATCCAATAACAATGAACGGTATGCCCTGGAGTCAGCCGGGCACTGGCTGGCAACCGCGTACGAGCGGCTCTGTTGCTGATGGTAAAGGAATTTGCGCGCCGAGGAAATTTATTTGTGGCGTGCGAAGTAAATCGGCCGGAATGAAACAACAATTTGTTTCATTCCGGCCGATATGGCTGCTTCGTTAATATTAATCATTACGCCAGGATTACTGGCATTTTGTCACTACACGACAGGCGGCTTAGTTGAATAAGGAAAACTTGCCAATTGAATCAGCGTCCGGATTACCGTCGAGATACTTCATCTATATAGAATGATCGCTTGAATGCCGCAGATACCCAGGCATCGACCGAGCACCGCGGGCGGCGCCACTTATTTCGCCAGTTCGACCAGCACCGCCGTGTACATCTGCAAGTTCAGCAACAGCTGTTTTTCGCTGATGAATTCATGCTCCGAGTGCCCCGTATAGACGGCGCCGGGCATGCCGGGGCCGAAGCTGACGGCATTGGGGAACAGGCGCGAATTGGTGCCGCCGCCGATCGATACCGGCCTGGCATCGCGCGCCCCGGTGTAATGGGCGAAGATGTCGAGCAGCACCGGTACTTGCGGCGCGTCTTCACGCACCCATGGTTCGCCGATCTGCGCCTTCAGCGTGGCCTTCGGTGCGTGGGCAGCCTTCCAGCCATCGAACGCGGCGTGGAACTCGCGCTCCAGTTCGGCGCCGGTCTTGCCACGCGGGCGGCGCAGGTTCAGGTTCAGCTGCAGCGAGCCGCCATCCGCCTTCAGCATCACGGGCGCCACCGTCATCGGGCCCATGAAATCGTCGCGATAGGCCACGTTGCCGAATTTCTCGCCATACAGGCCGGTGCCGACCAGGTCGTTGACGAACGTGACCATGGCGCCCGCCGTCGTGCCTCGCCATGGCTGCACCGCCAGCGCGTCGGCCAGCATGGCGATCGCGTTGACGCCATCTTCCGGCTTCGACGAATGCGCCGACACGCCCTTCGCGGTCACCGTCAATTGCCCGCCCGAGCGGGCAAAGGCATAGCGCATGCCCTTCTGCCCGGCGGCGCGGGCGCGAATGCGCTGTTCCAGTGCCGGCGTGGCGCCATCGATCACGGCGCGCGCATCCTCCGGGATCTGGCTGTTGAAGAAGCCCCCGGTAAACGATGCCAGGGCCGGGCCGGCCGGTGCCCTGGCCATCTCCGCCGGCATCGTCACCGTCACCAGGCCCCAGCCTTTCTCCGCCGTGACCGCCGGGTATTCGGCATCGAGCGTGATGTTCACCTGCGGCGGCGTGTGCGTCTTCAGGTAAGTCTCCAGCGGGCCCCAGTCCGATTCCTCGGCCATGTACACATACAGTTCGATGCGCTTGGTCACCGGCACCTTGCGGTCGCTGATCGCCTTCATCGCATACAGCGCCGTGGCGATCGGTCCCTTGTCATCCTCGGTGCCACGGCCCAGCAGCAAGCCCGGCTCGCTGGTGCGGTCCAGCGTAAAGGGCGACCGCTTCCATTTCGACGGGTCGACCGGCTGCACGTCGCCGTGCGTGACGATGCCTACCCGCTCGCTGCCCTTGCCAAGGCCGATGACGACGACGCAACCGGCATCGTCGAAGTCGAAGCCCAGGCGCGCCGCTTCCTCGCGCAGGTAAGCCTTGAAGGCGATGTGCTGGGCATTGCGTTCGCACGGCACGCCTTCCTGCACGACCGTATTGAAAGCAACCATCTTTTCGAGCGTGTCGATGACCTTGCCGTGGTAGGCGGTGCGGGCATGCTCGGCGGTTGCAAGGGCGATAGGGCTCGGCGCGGCGGCGGCAGCCTGGAAAAACAGGGGCAGCAAGGAAGCCAGGGCGGCTTTTTTCAGCATCGTCATATCCTGAGGAATCGTGGTGGCTCGCGCAACAGGGCGTCATCGCAGGCGCATTGCCTGCTGTCACTGGCCGCAAGCTTATGGTAACTTGGCACAACTATTAACGAGTGTACACGTACCTCCACGTTTCGTGCAGACAAGCCCCAGCCAGCTGCCTTCCCACGTTCATCCCCGCTTGCCCACCATCCGGTTCCGGCTGGCGCTGCTGGTGTTCAGTTGCGTGCTGCCCGCCGCCATCGTGTCGGCGTTCCTGATCTATGACCACTACCGCGTCGAGCGCGCCAGCCTGCTGGGCGAAGCCATGGCCACGGCGCGTTCGATGGTATCGGTGGTGGACCGCGATTTCGACACCGTCATCACCGCGCTGTCCGCGCTGTCGGTGTCCGACGATATCGATGAAACCGATCTTGCCGAATTCCGCCGGCAAGCCACCAATGTCCACGCGATCCTGCCGATCACGGAGATCGTGCTGTATGACGCGCCGAGCCGCCGCCAGCTGATGAACACCGCGGGGCCGCTATCGGCCGGCGCCGTCAACCCCGGGTTGCTGCGCGACGTGATGCGCACCGCGCAACCGGTCGTGACCGGCCTCACGATCGATGGTGCGAAGGGGCAGACGATCACGGTCGGCGTGCCGGTCATGCGCGGCGGCGCGGTGCGCTACGTCCTGGCGGCGCAGGTGCTGCCGGCGGCGCTCGGCGCGATCCTGCGCGACCAGCAGATCCCGGCCACGTGGCGCGCGTCGATCCTGGATGGCGACCTGCGCATCGTCGCCCGTAACGTCGACATCGAGCGCTACCGCGGCACCCTGCCCGCCCCCGACCTGGTCGAACGCATGCGCCGCCAGCTCGAGGATACGTTCGAAGGCTCCACCGTCGACGGCAAGCCGGTCGTCATGCTGTACAGCCGTTCCACCAAGTCCGGCTGGAGCGTCACGCTGGGCATCCCCCATGCGAACCTGGCGGCGGGGCTGATGCGCACGCTGGAATCGCTGATCATCGCCACCGTGGTGCTCCTGGCGCTGGGGCTGGGCATGGCATGGCTGGTGGGCGGCCGCATCGCGCATTCCGTGCAGGCGCTGATCGGGCCCGCGACCGCGCTGGGCACCGGGCAGCACGTGCAGCCCGCCGTCGTGGACTTTTCCGAAGCCCAGCAGGTGGCCGATTCGCTGGTGCGCGCCGCGGCCGCACTGGACGAGGCCCGCGGCCGCGCCGACAACGAATTGCGCGAACGCCGCGCCGCCCAGGAAGCGCTGCAAGCCGCCGACCGGCGCAAGGATGAATTCCTGGCCACGCTGGCGCACGAGCTGCGCAACCCGATGGCACCGCTCGTCAACGCGCTCGAGATCATGCGCCTTGGCGGCCCCGGCAAGCCGCCCCCGCCCAATGTGCTGGACATCATCGGGCGCCAGCTGCAGCAGATGGTGCGCCTGGTCGACGACCTGCTCGACGTGTCGCGCATCACCACCGGCAAGCTGGGCATCCGCACCGAGCCCATCGTGCTGCAGGACGTCGTCACGCATTCGCTGGAAACGGCCGGCCCGCTGATCACGCAGCGGCGCCATGCGCTGTCCGTCAACGTGCCGGATGAACCGGTGCCGCTGCAGGGCGACCCAACGCGCCTGGCGCAAGTGCTGTCCAACCTGCTGAACAACGCCGCCAAGTACACGCCGAACGGCGGGCGCATCGCCCTGAACGCCGTGCGCCTGCAAGGGCCGGACCGGGTACGCATCGAGATCAGCGACAACGGCATCGGCATCGCCGCGGGCGTGCTGCCGCAGGTGTTCGACATCTTCTTCCAGGCCGACCGCTCGCTGGGCCGCGCGCAGGCCGGGCTGGGCATCGGGCTGTCGCTGGCGCGCCGCCTGGTCGAGCTGCATGGCGGCACGCTGACCGCGTCCAGTCCCGGCAAGGACCTGGGCAGCACGTTCGCCCTGGAACTGCCGGTCACGCTCGATACAGCGGCGCCGGCCTGCGTCGACGATGCCGGCGCGGCGCCCCTGCCGCAGCTGCGCGTGCTGGTGGCCGACGACAACATCGATCACGCCAACACGCTGCGCACGCTGCTCATCGCCGCCGGGCAAACCGTTACCGTCTGCTACGACGGGCTGTCCGCGCTGCGCAGCGCCGAGACCTTCGAACCGCAGATCGCCTTCCTCGACATCGGCATGCCGCGCATGGATGGCTACGAACTGGCGCGGCGGCTGCGCGCCGACCCGCGCCAGCGCGACTGCATGCTGGTGGCCGTCACCGGCTGGGGCCAGGAAAAGGACCAGCAGGACTCGCGGGCCGCCGGCTTTCATCGGCACATCGTCAAGCCGCTGGCACCCACCCAGCTGCGCGCCCTCCTGCAGGAACGCGCCAGCCGTGCCACAATGCACGACACCGTTTGAGCCGTGCCTCCCGCCCGGCCCGAAACGGCATCTTGCATGAAAGGCAGGGCCGCGCCACCGAGCGTCGGCGCGCCCTCGTAACGATCCGATGACTCCAACTATTCCACTTTCCATCCTCGATCTTTCCCCGATCGCCGAAGGCAGCCACGCCGGCGAATCGCTTCGCAACACGCTGGACCTGGCACAGCATGGCGAACGCTGGGGCTTCCAGCGCTACTGGCTGGCTGAACACCACGGCATGCCCGGCATCGCCAGCGCCGCGACCGCCGTCGTCATCGCCCACGTGGCGGGCGGCACCAGCACGATCCGGGTCGGTGCCGGCGGCATCATGCTGCCCAACCACTCGCCCCTGGTGATCGCCGAACAGTTCGGCACCCTCGAAGCGCTGTTCCCCGGCCGCATCGACCTGGGCCTGGGCCGCGCGCCCGGCTCCGACCAGAACACCGCGCGCGCACTGCGCCGCAACCTCGCTTCCGATGCCGAGGAGTTCCCGCAGGACGTACTGGAACTGCAGGACTACATGAGCGACTCGCCCCGCCAGCGCGTGCTGGCCGTGCCGGGCCAGGGCGCCAAGGTACCGCTGTGGATCCTGGGTTCGAGCCTGTTCGGCGCCCAGCTGGCCGCGCACCTGGGGCTGCCCTACGCGTTCGCCTCGCACTTCGCGCCGCAGATGATGATGCAGGCGGTGAACTTCTACCGCAGCAACTTCAAGCCCTCGCCGCAACTGGCCAAGCCCTACGTCATGCTGGGCTATAACGTGTTCGCCGCGGATACCGATGAAGAGGCGCAGTTCCTCGCCACGTCGATGCAGCAGGCTTTCGTCAACCTGCGCACCGGCCGTCCGTCGAAACTGCCGCCGCCGCAGGCCAACTACCGCGACACCCTCGGCCCGCAGGAAAACGCCATGCTCGACTCTGTGCTCTCCTGCACCGCCACCGGCTCGCGCGCCACCGTGGCGGCCCAGCTGGACGCCTTCATCGCCAGCACCCGGCCGGACGAACTGATGGTCACCTCGCAGATCCACGACCACCGCGCCCGGCTGCGCTCCTACGAAATCCTGGGCGACATCCTGCGCGGCTAGCCTCCCGCTATATTTCCCCGAACCGGGGTCTGACCCCGGTTTCTGGAAATGTCTCCCGTACCGCAAGGGGTTGCCGGGCCGCTGGGCCGCATTTTCCTGGAAAGATTTCCAGAAAAGGGGACTGTCCCGAGCGGTTCTTGCGCGACAAAGTCGCGGATTCAGCAGGTCGGCAACGGTCGAACCCTCCGCGGCTTCAACCACGGCAAGGGTCATTCCCTTCGGTGCGCCAGCTCAGTACCTTCTGAATAATACCTTCTGAAAATATCTCTAAAAATCGGGGACTTTCCCCTTTTTTTGGCAATATTTCCAGTATTTGGGGCGGCATGCCTTTCTGCTTGCCGCCCAACGTTTCTCAGCAATAAGGAATCGCAGTGCACCTAGAAGAACAACAAGATATTTCCGCCGCCATGGTGTGGCTGATGGCGACTGCCACCGGTCTCATCGTTGCGAACCTGTACTACGCCCAGCCCCTGGTCGGCCCGATCAGCCAGGCGACGGGCCTCGATCCCGGTGCCGCCGGCCTGATCGTCACGCTGACGCAGATGGGCTATTGCCTGGGCATGATCTTCATCGTGCCGCTCGGCGACCTGGTCGAGAACCGCCGGCTGATCGTCACGGCACTGGCCGGTACCGCGTGCGCGCTGGCCGTCGCGGCCTTCAGCACCAGCGCGGCACTGTTCCTGGCGGCCATGTTCTGCATCGGTCTCGGCTCGGTGGCGGCACAGGTCATCGTACCGTTCGCGTCGCACCTGGCGAAGCCGGAAACGCGCGGGCAGACGGTGGGTACCGTCGTCAGCGGCCTGATGCTGGGGATCATGCTGGCGCGGCCGGTGGCCAGCCTCGTCACCGATGCGCTGGGGTGGCACGCCATCTTCGTGCTCTCGGCGCTGGTCACGGCCGGCCTGGCGCTGGTGCTCCGGCGCCGCCTGCCGCGGCGCGACCCGGCGCAGGCCCGGATGGCGCAGAACACCTCGCAACAAACCACTCCGCAGCAGACTGCAGCGCCGCAAAAGACCACCTATCTGGCGCTGCTGGCATCGCTGTGGTTCCTGCTGAAGACCACGCCGATCCTGCGCCGCCGCTCCGCTTACCAGTTCTGCATGTTCGGTGCCTTCAGCCTGTTCTGGACCACCGTGCCGCTGATCCTCGCCAGTCCCGCGTTCGGCCTGTCGCAATCGGGCATTGCGATCTTCGCGCTGGTCGGCGTGGCGGGCGCCCTGGCGTCGCCGATCGCCGGCCGCCGCGCCGACCAGGGCAAGTCCCGCTCGACGACGGCCGTCGCCCTGGTGGCCGCCGCGCTGTCGCTTGCCGCGCCGCTGCTGCTGCACGGTGGCCGCCTGTTCGACCTGGGCCTGCTGGTGGTGGCCGCGATCGTGCTGGACGGCGCGGTGTCGGCCAGCCTCGTCACCGGCCAGCGGGCGCTGTATGCGCTCAGTGCCGACGTGCGCTCGCGCCTGAATGGCCTGTACATGGCGATCTTCTTCATGGGCGGCGCGCTCGGCTCCTCGGCGGGTGGCTGGATGTATGCGCACCACGGCTGGCAGGGCGTGCTGATGGCCGGCCTGCTGTTCCCCGCCGCCGGGCTGCTGGTCTTCAGTACCGAGCGCAGGTAAGGGCGAGCAGGGCAAGTATCGGGAGGCAGGCGCACGCAAGCGCAACCAAGCATGCCTGCCACCCCGGCGGCGTCGGCAGCGCGCAGGCGTGCCACCGTTGACGCCCCGCCGCGCGCTCGCCGATACTGCCCGCATGACGCACTCAATGACCGCATACATCGGCCGCTTCGCCCCCTCTCCCACCGGCCCGCTGCACCTCGGCTCGCTCGTCGCGGCCATGGCGAGCTACCTCGACGCGAAAGTGCACCACGGCCAGTGGCTGGTGCGCATCGAAGACCTCGACCGCGACCGCAACGTGCCCGGCGCCGACCAGCACATCCTTGCTTCCCTGCGCCGCTGCGGCATGGCGTGGGATGGCGACGTGACGTGGCAGACGCGCCGCGAACACCTGTACGAAGCCGCGCTGGCGCAACTGGCGCAGCACGTCTACCCGTGCGGCTGCTCGCGCAGGGAGATCGCCGACTCACAGCTGAATCTACAGCTGAATCCACAGCCGAATCTACAGCCGAATCTACAGCCGAATCTACAGCTGAACCCGCAACCGGATCGACAGCTCGTCCAGCAGCCCGACCAGCAATCCCGGCCCGGCGCGCACCACAATGCCACGCTGGTCTACCCCGGCACGTGCCGTGCGGGCCTGGCACCGGGCAAGGCGCCGCGCGCACTGCGCCTGCGCACGCCGCAGCACCCGGCCCGCGTGATCGGCTTCGACGACCGCTGGCATGGCCACATCGAGCAGGACATCACCGCCGAAGTCGGCGATTTCGTGGTCCGCCGCGCAGATGGCTTCTGGGCTTACCAGCTGGCCGTCGTGGTCGACGATGCCGCGCAGGGCATTACCGACATCGTCCGCGGTGCCGACCTGATCGACTCCACGCCCCGCCAGCTCTACCTGCAGGAGCTGCTGGGCGTGCCGCATCCCCGTTACCTGCATGTGCCGGTGGTTGCCAACGCCGATGGCGAGAAGCTGTCGAAACAGACCGGCGCGGCGGCCTTCGACAATGGCGCGCCGCCCGAGCGGCTGCTGGCGGACAGCCTGCAGCCCGCGGCCCGCTTCCTTGGCCTGCACGTCGAGGCCGACACCATTGCCGCGTTCTGGACCGCCGCGGTACCGGCCTGGGAACGCCTGCTGCGCGACCACGGCCGCATGTAGGCAGCCCGGCAGGCATATGCGGCGCGGCCTGGTTGCCAGCCTGCAGCGCCCTCCCGGACAATACCGCACGTCCCTGTAGGACTGGTCCTCCGGCCTATCGTGGGTTGGCGAACAGACCCGCGCGAGGCAGGCGCGCACACTTCCTCCATCGTTTTTACAGGAGGTGAGCCATGCGTCGCTTCATGATTCCCGCCGCGCTCGGCCTGGCCATACTGGCTGGCTCGGGCGCAGTCGCCAACGACCAGATCTACAAGTGCATCGATGCGAACGGCACCACGATGTTGTCCGATAAGCCTTGCGCAATCGTCGAAGCGGTTCCCGCCGACAGCTCGTCGGCTACCGGTGCAGTGAGCGACCTGCCCCTCGTCGGCGAAGACCGCCCGCAGGTGACGAAGGAGTACTTCACGCTGCCGGCGGCGGAGATCGACCACGGCCAGCGCACCAAGGTACAGCTCGTGAGCACCCCGCCGAAAGTGGACGTGGCCACGCTGAAGGCTGCCAGGCTGAAGCTGGAGCTGGAAGACAAGACCGCCTCGCTGCGCCAGGCCAGCCTGGATTGATCGTGGCGCCGGGGACACACCCCGGCTTGCACGAATAAAGTCACTACGGGAGCGTGCACCGGCACGCGCCACTTCGCCGCGCCAAGTGAGCGAAACGCTGCAAAATGTCGCGCAACGCCGCGCAATAGCGTGCACCCCCGGCACGTCTCGCTAGCGCTACCAAACTTTGATCGTCTGCTTTTCTTTCCCTGTGGACAGAGCCGTATAAGCGGGGCACTTTGTTACAAATAATCCATGTTTCCTCTTTGACACGTGACAATCTCATGCCGAGAATGGGTTGCGCCGCGTCGATCAAAAGTCGACCGTGCCGGAAGTCCGGCCGCGGCACTTGGCACGATCAACCACGATAAGGAATGCACATGAAGATGAAGCAGGCATACTTGGCACTGGCCCTGGCGGTTGCCGCGGGCGGAGCCGCCGCGGCTACGACGAATTTTTCTTCCGGCACCGAAGGGTGGGAAGGAACGCAATCCGCGGACGGCGTCGGCGGCTCAGGTATCGATGCATCGCTGGGCATTGGCTCACCGGCTTACCGCACGATCATCAACAACCGCGGCATCACCTTCGCCAACAGCACGAACGCCGGTTTCGTGCGCGATTACACGGCGTCGTCGTCGGTCACCTTCGGCATCGACGTGCTGGCGCAGCAGGTAAGCTTCTTCGGTACTGACGTCACGCGCGACCTCGTGCTCGAACTGCGCGACTACGACAACGCCAACATTGGCCTGCCTTACACCAGCGTCTGGTACACGATCGGCACGCTCGATGCTTCGGTCGAGGGATGGCAGAACTTCTCCGTCACCATCAACGATACGTCGGCGATCGGCCTGCCATCGGGCTGGGGCGGCTACGGCGCCGAACAGGCCGACGGCACTCCCTACCTGCCGGAAGACCGCACGTTCGCCAGCGTGCTGGCCGGTGTCGACGAGATCGCCTTCACGACGTACAAGCCGGGCTCCGCATTCGGCTTCACCGATTTCGACGTGGCCGTCGACAACATCACCGTCAGCCCCGTGCCGGAACCGGGCACCTACGCGATGATGCTGGCCGGCCTGGGCCTGGTGGGCGCCATCGCCCGCCGCCGCAAGCAGCAGGGCTGATGCGCAACTGATCGTCCGCCGGCGCGGCGTGGCCGCACGCGGCCGGCGGGCAACCCGCTGCGGGCGGCGACCGCCTGCCGGGCACTGTGCCCATTCACAATGGCGGTCCTATAATGCGCGGTCTGCCCATACCGCGAGAGAACCATGACCACCGCCGCCGCTTATCCGGATTCCCGCCCCGCCGTCGTGCTGCTGCACAGTTCGATGAGTTCGCGCAGCCAGTGGGCCGCGCTGATGTCCGCGCACGAGCGGGACTACCGATTCATCGCCCTCGACCTGCTGGGCTATGGCAAGGCGCCATTCCCGGACGCGGCGATGCTGGCCAGCTTCTCCCTCGCGCATGAGGTCGAGGCGGTCCAGGCCGCGCTGGCCGCGCATCTGGCACCGCATGAAACCTTCCACCTGATCGGCCATTCGTATGGCGGCGCCACGGCATTGCGGCTGGCGCGCACGGCACCGGGCCGTGTCCGCTCGCTGGCCGTGTTCGAGCCTGTCGCCTTCCACCTGCTCGACGACAGCGAGCCTGGCCGCGCCGAAGTCGGCGCCGTCATCGCCGCGATCGAGGCGGCCGCCACGCCGGAACAGGCAACCCGCAGCTTCATCGACTACTGGAACGGGCCCGGCGCCTTCGATGCGATGCCCGCGCCCGTGCGCGAGCGCTTCACCGCCCAGGTGGCCAAGGTGCGGCTCGATTTCACCGCCTTGCTCGGCGAACCGGCCACGCTGCACGACATGGCCGCGATCGGCGTGCCGGCGCTCGTGCTGTCCGGCCGCGCCGGCCCCGCCTCCACCCGCGCCGTCGTTACCCGGCTGGCCGCCGCCCTGCCCAACGCCACCAGCGCGCAAACGCCCGGCGGCCACATGGCCCCGATCACGCACGCAGCCGACGTCAACCGCGAACTGGCCGCCTTCCTGGCAACTGTTGCTTGAAAACGGGGACAGTCCCCGAATTTGAGCAACATTATGCTCCAGTAATTTTTGACGAAGGCGCCAGAGGAGGGAGCACCGCATTTGTGCGCTGGAGCGTCGCCAGAATTACTGCCGGGCTGGTTGTAAAACCACGAAATTGCCACACAACTGGTCTCAACCCAACCCGGGACTGTCCCGCCCAGGTCAACAACAAATGCTTGAACGCCAGAATAGCCGCTCCCGCCCGCTGACCGATGGTGAGATCGCCTGCTGCCGCGAGCTGTTCGGCGCGGCGGTCGACTACGCACGGGTGCGCATCCATGCGCGCGGCTGGTTTTTCGGCCTGCAATGGCGCCACACGGCGATGGCGCCGGATGGCCACATCTGGTTCCGGCCCGAGGACTGGCAGGAAGACTTTTCGCGCGCGCCGGCCTGGCGGCTGCTGTGGTTCATGCACGAGATGGTGCACGTGTGGCAATGGCAGCTGGGTTACCCGGTGATGTGCCGCGGCGCGCTGCGCGTCGGGCTGTCCTATCGCTACCGGCTGGCGCCGGGCCGGCGGCTGGCCGACTTCAACATGGAAGCGCAAGGCGACCTGCTGGCCGACTGGTTCGCGCTGCGCTGGCTGGGCGAACCGGGGGCGATGCGCCAGAAGCAGTATGCGGGCGATGCCTGGCTGTTCGAGGAAGTGCTGGGCGCCTTCCTGGCCGATCCGGGGAACCCCGCCAGCCTGCCGCGCATGCCCTGGCCATTCGCCCGGCAGGCCATGGCACTGCTCAGGCGCCGGCGGGCCGCCTGAGCCAGGCCGCCAGGTCGTCGCTCGGCAGCGGCCGGGCATACAGGTAGCCCTGGCCCTTGTCGCATTGCAGCGTGCGCACCACGGTGGCTTGCGCGTCCGTCTCGATGCCTTCGGCCACGGTGCTCATCCCCAGGCTTTGCGCCACCTTCACGGTGGCCTCGATCAGCACGCGGTGATGGTGGCTGGTTTCGCTCTGGCTCACGAACGAGCGGTCGATCTTCACCGTGTCCACCGGCAGCAGGTGCAGGCTGGCCAGCGACGAGTACCCGGTGCCGAAATCGTCCAGCGCCAGCGTGATGCCGAGCGCCTTCAGTTCGTGCAGGCGCTGCTGCACGTCGGTATCCTGCGCCGCCAGGCTTTCCGTCACCTCGAGCTGCAGCCGCTCCGCTGCCATGCCCGTCTCCGCGAGGATCCGCGCCACGGTGCCGGCCCAGTCGGGCTGCCCCAGCTGCGCGCGCGACAGGTTCACCGCCAGCAGCCGCGGGGCCAGGTCTCCCAGCTCGTGCTGCCAGCGCACGAAGTCGCGGCAGGCACGCTCCAGCACGAAGTCACCCAGCGGGCCGATCAAGCCGCATTCCTCGGCACGCCGATGAATTCGAATGGCGGCACGATGCCGCGCACCGGGTGGCGCCAGCGCACCAGCGCCTCGACGCCGGCCGAGTGGTCGGTGCCGCCATCGGGGCGCAGCGCCACCACCGGCTGGTACACCACGAACAGCTGGTCGGCCTGCAGCGCGTGGCGCAGGTCCGTTTCGATATCGGTGCGGCGCGCCGACCGCTCGCGCATCTCGGCCGCGAAGCGCACGAAGCGCGCGCCGCCGGCACGCTTGGCTTCCAGCATGGCGATGCCGGCGTCGCGCAGCAGCGCATCGGGATCGTCGCCCTCGCCCCACGCGATGCCCACGCTGACGTTGCAGACCACGTCATGCCCCTGCAGGTGGTAGGCGTGGCCGATCGCGCCGATCATCCGCGTGGCCACGCTCTCGGCATCTTCCACCCGGCGCAGGCCATCGAGCACCACCACGAATTCGTCGCCGCCCACGCGCGCCGCCAGTTGCCCGCCGCGTGCACCCACCGCGATCCGGTCGCTGGGCGGGCGCAGCACGTTGCGGATGCGCTCGGCCACCAGCACCAGCAGCCGGTCGCCCATCGCCTGGCCCAGCGTGTCGTTCACCTGGCGGAAGCGGTCGCAGTTCATGAACAGCACCGCGAAGCCGGCATGGGCGCCGTCCCTGCCCTTGCCGCGCGCCAGGATCGCCTGCAGCTCCTCGTGCACGGCACTGCGGTTCGGCATGCGCGTCAACGCATCGGTGCGCGCCGCCGACGACAGCCGGCTGGCCAGCCGTTCCTGCTCGCGCCGGGTTTCCAGCGTGATGTCGTTGACCGCCGCCATCAGCCGGTGCCGGTCGAGCTTCATCACCGACAGCGACAGCACCAGCGGCCCGTCGCGCCCGTCCGGCGCATCGATCCGCAAGCCTTCCACCACCACGCCGGACGGCGTATCGCAGCGCTCCACCGCGGCGCGCAGGTCCGGCGCGGCGGTAGCGAAGATCGCATACAGGTCGTCGAGCGCGCCGTGCGGGACCAGCGGCATCAGGAGTTGCGCGGCCATCGGATTGAGCATCTCGACGGCGCCGCCGATATCGGCCTGCAGCATGCCGATCGGCGTGCGGTACAGGAACTGCAGGAGCGCCTCGTAGGCGAGCTTGTCGTCGTGCCCCATCATGCGGCGGTACCGATCATGTCGGTGCTCCAGCAGACCACGCGGTCGCGGCCTTGCGCCTTGGCGGCTTGCAGTGCCCGGCCGGCGCGCTGTTGCAGGTCGTCGATGCCACCCAGTTGCGCATCCCAGGCGGCCACGCCGGCGCTCGCCGTGAACGTCACCGCCACGCCGTCGACCTTCACCGTCAGGGCCGCCACGGCCGCCAGCAACCGCTGCGCCACAGCGCAGGCCTGCGGCACGCTGGTCGATGGCAGCAGCACGGCGAACTCCTCGCCGCCCAGGCGCGCCACCACGTCCACCGCGCGGAAGGTGTCGCGCAAGGCCTGCGCGAAGGCGCGCAGCACGGCGTCGCCCACGTGCAGGCCGCGGGTGTCGTTGACCGCCTTGAGGTGATCGAGATCGAACAGTGCCAGGGCTACCGGCCGCGGCGAGCGGGTCGCGCGCCCCAGCTCCAGCTCGGCCGCATGGTAGAAGCCGCGGCGGTTCGCCACGCCCGTCAGGTGATCGGCGAACACCGCCTGGCGCCAGCTCTCGCTGGCATCGCGCCGGTCGGTGATGTCGCGCAGTACCAGGCAGTAGGCTGGATCGGTATCGGCCGCGGCGGGGTCGCGTTCGGGCAGCGGCGTGATCATCGCGCTGGCCCAGAACGGCGTGCCGTCGGCGCGCAGGCGCAGGCCCTCGTCCAGGCTCCAGCCGTTGGCGTCCGCCTCGCGCAGCAGGTCGCGCGCGCGCTCCGGCGTGGTCGTGTCGTCCGGCTCGAACACGGCATACGTCTGGCCAACCACCGTCTCGCCGTGGCCGGTCACCCGGCCGATGCTGCCGTTCCACTGTTCGACGCGGCCTTCGCTGTCCAGGCTCACCAGCGCATAATCGGCGACACTGGCCAGCAGCGCATTCAGCCAGGCGTCGCTTTGCCGCAGCTGGCGGTCGCGCTGCACCTGCAGCGTGACATCCTGCAGCACCGCCATCAGGCGCTGCGCATCGAGCTTGACGATCGACAGCGACAGGATGGCCGGAACGTTGCGCCGGCCGCCGCCATGCAGCGGGATATGCATGCCGTCGCAGATCCGGCCGCGCGGCGCGGTGAACTCTTCGCACAGCACGCGCACATCCGGCGCCACGTCCTGCAGCGCGGTGAACAGGTTGTCCAGGCAGCCGTCACGCGACAGCGGCATCAGCAGCTGCGCCGAGATCGGGTTGATCAGCGTGATCTCGCCATCGCCCCTGGCCTGCACCAGGCCGACGGGAGCGAGGTACAGGAACTGCATCAGCGCCTCGTGTTCGGCTGCCAGGTCCACGTCCGCACCGGCGCCCGGGCCGCCTGCCGCCGGGGTATTCACGGCTGACGCTGCACCAGCACGTAGCGCGTCGCCGCGCCGGGTTCCGCCAGCAGGCGCAGGAGCACCTTGGCGGGCCGCATCCGCAACGTCAGCACATAGGGAATCGTCGCGTCCAGCGCCGTGCCGTCGGCCTGCGCATCCTCGAACCGCTGCGCCACCATGAAGTTGTTCATGCACGGCGCCACGCTGGTGAACAGCGGCTGGCCCAGCACGCTGTGCGGCGCCAGGCCGGCGGCCTGGGATTCGAAGCGGTTGTAGCGGCGCACCACGGTGGCGTCATCGAAACCGATGATGCCGAAGGCGGCATCGTCGAGCTGTTCATCGCCGAGTGACGCAAGGCGCGCGCCAAGGTCGGGCTGGTCGAAGGCAAGTGCGGTCATCGAAACTCCAGGTAACGGGATTGCAGGCCAGCATCCACCGTCGAGCGACCAGCAAGGTTGTCATCGAGGTTGATGTGCGGAAATATATGCTGACATGGGCATAACGTCCTGTCAATCCACGCACGATTGAAACCAACGGTTCCCCTCGCGGAAACATGACTTTTCGAGGGGTAATGGAACGCGGTCTTGTTGCATCCAATGCTAGCATTAACGCTCGAGTCAACCATCAACTCTCTGGAAAAGGAACTGATCATGACCATGACCAAAGCTATCTTCGCAGCCGCCCTGTGCTTCGGCCTGGCCGCTTGCAGCACCACCGACACCACGAATTCCAGCGGCGCGAGCGACAGCTCGGCAACCGGTTCGACCACCTCGGGCAGCAGCTCGATGGATTCGGGCACCGCGGGTTCCGCTACGTCGGGCTCGAGCACCTCCGGTTCCAGCGCTTCCGGTTCGACGAGCTCGGGCCAATGGAACCAGTCCGGCACCACGTCGCCGACCGCAACGCCGGGCACGTCGCCCACCACCCCGAGCAATGCGGACGACAACTCGGTGAAGAAATAAGCAGTAGAAGAATCTGATTCACGCCGCAAGGAAAAATGGCCCGCATCCGCGGGCCATTTTTCATCCGGAGCCGGATCCATCCGGCCATGTTCACGCCAGCCAGGCTACGCCAGCACGGCACCGCGGCCTGCAACGGGCGCCGACCGGCCCAGCCCGCGGTACTGCAGCGCCGCGAACCCCAGCACGCCAGCCGCCTGGGCCAGCACATAGGTGGCTCCCAGTCCCGTAGGCACCAGCACGCCGCCGGCCAGCAGTGCCACGCTCAGCACCGCCCACCCCACGTTCCCGGCAATCACGAACAACACCAGCGCCCGCCACACGGCCCGGCTGCGCGCCAGTCCGACCAGCAGCAGCACATAGCCTGCCAGGAACAGGCCGGTGCCGGACAGCAGCGCCTCGGGCAGGGCCAGCGTGGTGCCCAGCATGCCGGGCCACAGCAGGTGGCCGGCGGCCATTGCGCCGCTGGCGGCGGCATCGATCAGCAGGATGGATTTGAGCAGGCTGGATGGCTGGACGGTTTGCATGGCGATCTCCTTGGCGGTGGTTGACGATGAAGCAGTGAAGCCAGTGTCGCGCCGGCGCCGCATCGCGCCAATTACGTGCCAGGTAATCGTTCGCCGTCCACGGCCAGCCGGTAGCGCAGCTTGGTGCGCTCGCCTTTTCCGTACGTGGCATACCAGGGCGGAATCGCCACCTCCTCGACCAGCGTGCAGCCGATCCGCTCCAGCGCGCGCTGGCAGGCGACATTGTCCGGCGTGGTGGTGATCCACGCGGTGGCGAGCCCCAGCCTGGTTATCTCGGGCAGCAGCGCCAGCACCGCCTGCCCGGCCACGCCCTGCCCGCGGAACGCCGCCTCGACAGCGAAGCCGACATGGCCGAGCAGGTGCGTGAAGACGTGCGAGTGCCCGTCGCGCAGGCTGATCGAACCGGCACGCACGCCATCGGCCAGGATGTGCCAGCGCCACGCGCGCACGCCCCAGGGCGAGTTCGCGGCGGTATAGGCGATGTGCGGTTCGAGCGACACGTGGACAGTGCGTGCTTCGGGACTCGGCTGGAGGGATGGGGAAGACAAGATCGGCAGGCTGGATGGCGTAGCCCGCCAGCTTACCATTGGCGGCGAATCCGGACGATCCCTGGCGGTTCGGCGGCACGCCCTCCCGTCGCGTTCCAGCATCGCCGCGCGCACGGCCCCCCACATTGAAACCGTGCATCGGCCCCGTGACATTGAACCATTGCTGTATTGCCCGATGGCCCAATTTGCGGCAAGATCGCTCTTTACCCGGCAATACCACCGATGTCCAATTCATCTTTCAGCAATATTGCACGACGCGCGGCCCTGCTTCCAGTGGCGCTCGTGCCTGCGGCGCTGCTGCCCGTTTCCGCCCTTGCCCTGCCCGCGCAGGCACCCCACGCGCCGAACCTGGCCGCCCTGATCAACGCCTACCGCGCCGCGCCGGGCAGCTGCGCCGGCACGCCGGCCGCCTCCGTGCCGCCGCTTGCCGTGGAAGCGGCGCTGTCGCAAATCCGCATCGTTTCCGGCACGTTCCTCGAACCGGCGCTGGAACGCGCCGGCTACCCTGTCGAACATGCCGAAGCCGTGTTCATCTCCGGCGCCGCGGATGCGGGCGAAGCGATGGAAACGCTGCGCGAGAAGTACTGCTCGCGCCTGCTGGGCACCGACGTCACCGCGATCGGCACGATCCGCGTGGCCGATGGCTGGCACGTGGTGCTGGCCCGCCCGGAGCGGCGCGAGCTGCCGGCGCCGGAAGGCATCGGCGAGGAGACGCTGGCCGCGGTGAATGCCGCGCGCGCCGCGCCGCGCCAGTGCGGCGACCGCCAGTTCGCCGCCGCGCCGCCGCTGCGCCTGAATCCCGCGCTCGATGCGGCGGCCCTGTCGCACAGCCGGTACATGGCGCAGGTGCGCTATTTCAGCCACCAGCAAAAGAATGGCAGCGTGGTCGGCGACCGGGCGCTGCGCGCCGGCTACAAGTGGCGCACCATCGGCGAGAACATCGCCTCCGGCCAGCGCACCGCGCAGGAAGCCGTGCAGGGCTGGCTGGACAGCCCTGGCCACTGCGCCAACATCATGAACGCGGCGTTCGTGGAAATGGGCGTCGGCTATGCCGTCAACCCGGTGCGCGGCACCCTGTACTGGACGCAGGTGCTGGCACGCTGACATCGCGCCCCGCCCGCTCACAGCGAATTCCTCACGTCCTTCACCGCCTGCGCCGCGGCGCGGGCGATCTCGGCGATATCCTGGTCGCGGCGCCGGTCGAGCCAGCGCACCACGCCGCCCAGCAGCCACCATGCGGGCAACGCCGCCACCACCAGCATCGGCACGGCCACGATGGCCACGCCCAGGGAGGCATCGATGCCGCACAGCGCCATCACCGAACCGGCCGACACGAACAGCGTGGGCCACCACGAATGCAGCGCGGCCAGCAGGAAAGGCCCGGCGATGCCGGCCATGGCGATCGCGCAGATGAAGCGCACCCACCCTTCGCGACGCGTGCGGGGCCACATGAACAGGAATGTGAGTGCACACGCAATGGCGCCGGCCAGCAACGGCGCCGCAAAGATGGTGAGAAGCGCGCTGCCGGCCGCGCCGATTTCGATGGTCATGATGCCTTGTCTCCTGGTGTGGTTCGCGTCCTGGCACTGCCATTTATTTGCTTGAGTGAACGCAATAAAACATCAGGCCGCTTGCAACCGACTTTAGCAATTGCTATAGTCGGAGTCAAGCGTTTGCTAATCTATCGAAACCACCCCCGTTGCACGGTATTTTCATGAACATCTATCAACATCGACGAGAGCGGCTCACCTCCCTGATCCGCGAACACTATTCGGGCACGCGCAAGGCATTGGCCGAGGCCTGTGGCTGGAGCGAAGCGCGCCTGTCGCAGATCCTGTCCGCCACCTACCGGGAAGGGCGCGCGTTCAGCGAAAAGATCGCCCGCAAGCTGGAAGGCGACCTGTCTCTGCCGGCCATGTTCTTCGACCTCGGCGCGATCGCCCCCGGCGAGGAAGCGTCGGCGCCGCCGGCCTTCCTGCGCGTGCGCGCGATCGATGCGCACAGTCCCGGCATCGTGCAGATCCGCCGCGTGCGGCTGCGCCTTTCCGCGGGCATCGTCGGTTTCGCGGTGGAGCCGGACGAGGAAGCCGGCGGCTCGTTCGGCGTGGAGACCGACTGGATCGCGCGCAACCGCTACAAGTGGGAAGACCTGCTGGCCCTGGAAGTCACCGGCGAGAGCATGGAACCGCGCCTGTACAAGGGCGACCTGGTGGTGGTGAACACGGCTGACAAGACACCCGCCGATGGCCAGGTCTTCGCCGTCAACTATGAAGGCGAGGCCGTGGTCAAGCGCCTCACCCGCGATGCCGGCCACTGGTGGCTCACCTCCGACAATCCCGACCAGCGGCGCTTTCCCCGCAAGCTGTGCGACGGCGTGACGTGCCTGCTGATCGGCCGCGTGGTGCTGAAGAAAAGCGAGAATATCTGATGCCGGCACGCCGCCTGGCCTGCGCCTTCGTCGACGGCGTGGACAATGCCGGCACGCAGTCGCTGCATTTCATCGGCGGCGCGCACGACCGGATCCTGCTGGCGGCGCCCGGCGCCATCGCCGAACTGTGCATCTGGGCCAGCGTGGAAGTGCATGGAGCAGCGGGCCAGGAAAGCGGCTTGAAGACCGGCGTGGCGACGCCGCTGCGCAAGCTGGCGCTGTCGCTGTGGGCGCACGGCATGGAGATCGACTGGATCACCTACGAGGATGCGGCGGTCGCGCCGCCGCCCGGCCACGCCGATGGCCCCTACACGGTCGACCACATCTTCCCGATCCCGGCGTGGCTGACATTCCACGAGTGCGTATTCGAAGTGCGCGCCACCGGGGACGGCATACCGGTCGGCACCGCGCGGCTGTCGCTGGAACTGCCGCAGCCGTTCTAGGCCTCGGGAAGGCGCGGCGGGTCCGATCAACCCGGTGAGTATTGCGGCCGCGCCGGCCACCACAAAACGTTTTTCCGCTACCGTTCGCCGATGAGCATACCGATGTGCATACCGACGTGCATACGCACTGCAGTCGCCCTGGCGTGCCTGCTCGCGGGCATCGCTGCGGCCAGCAGCCCCGCGCAGGCGGCGGAACCCTACAAGCCGGAAGCCCCGGCCCTCGCGCCCAACCTGGAGGGGCAGCTCGATCGCCCGCTGCGCTACCGCCCCGAAGGCGCCGATTTCGTCATCGACGACGGCCGCGAATTCTTCAACCGTCCCCTCTATGGCGGCAATACCGCGTTCCGCGTGGATGGCGGCGACCGGCCGGAATTTTCACTGTACCTGCCGGGCCGCGGCGGCAACCTGCGGCTGGGATTGCGCACGGCCGCGGGCACGCTGTGGCTGCACGAAGCGCGCCGCGTGCAGGCGCGCTACCGCCCTGGCGAGCTGCATTACGAGATCGCCGATGAAGTGCTTGGCCCGACCGGACGCCTGAAGGTGGCGGCCGTGGCCTACGCCGCCACCGAAGGCCTGGCCGTCGAAGTGCGTGGCGAAAGCCTGCCGGCGGGCGCGGAACTGGTGTTCGCGTTCGGCCCCGGCAATGGCCAGCGCGGCCGGCGCGATGGCGACATCGGCACCGAGCGCGTGCCCATCGGCGAATTCTTCCAGTTCACGCCGGCTTTCGCGCGCGGCGTCCGCTTCGACGTCTCGGCGCAAGGTTTTACAGTCAGCACGCCGAAGGCCACGATCAGCGCCACCGCCAGCGTGCCCGTGCGGGTGCGCACGGCTGCCGCCAGCCATTGGAATGTCCTGCCAGCCCTGCTCGCATCGCCTGAAGCGGCGGACGAAAACGTGGCCGTCGGCAGCGTGCCGCTGGCTGCGCAGCCGGTGCACCTGGCACTGCAGGTCGTCTCACGCGAACAGCCGAAGGAGCCCCAGGTGTACCGCGAAGTCGGTGCGGCCGATGACCGGAATGGGCCGCGCGCGCCGCTGCCCCGCTTCACGCCCGCCGAACTGGCGCAGCGCTTCGCCGACGCCACGCGCCACTTCGCCCGCGTGCGCAACCAGGTGCGCATCGACACGCCGGACCCCTACCTGAACGCGGCCATGGGTGCGCTGAACGTGGCCGCCGATGCGGTATGGGACGACAGCCAGCAAGCCATCATGCACGGCGCCGTGGCGTGGCGCAGCAGGCTGCTGGGCTGGCGCGGGCCGTATGCGCTCGATGCGCTGGGCTGGCACGACCGCTTCCGCCGCAACGCCGATGGCTGGACCGCGCAGCAGAACACGGCGCCGGTTCCCGCCAGCGTGCCGCCGCCCGAGCAGGCCACCAACCTGGCCCGCAACCGGGCAGGCATGCATTCGAACGGCAACCTCACGCAGTCGCACTACGACATGAACATCGGCTTCGTCGATGCGCTGCTGCGCCACTTGCTGTGGACCGGCGACCTGGATTACGCGCGCGCCGCGTGGCCCGTGCTGGAACGGCACCTGGCCTGGGAGCGCCGGCTGTTCCGCCGCGAGTTCGGTCCGTCGAAGCTGCCGCTGTACGATGCCTACGCCGCGATCTGGGCCAGCGACGACCTGTACTACAACGGTGGCGGCGTCACCCACACCTCCGCCTACAACGCCTGGCACAACGCGATGGCCGCGCGCATCGCCCGGCTGATCGGCAAGGATGCCGCGCCTTATGAAGCGGAAGCGGCGGCGATCGGGCGCGGCATGCGCGAGCAGTTATGGATGCCGGGGCGCGGCGCGTTCGCCGAGTACCGCGACAGCCTGGGCGAGAAGCTGCTGCATCCCAGCTATGCGCTCTGGTCGTTCTATCACACGCTCGATTCGCAGGTGCCGACGCGGCTCGAGGCGGCGCGCATGGCGGCGGACCTGGATCGCCACCTGCGCCCGCTGCCCGTGCGCGGCCCCGGCGTGCCGGCGGACCGCCCGTATGCCGTGCTGCCGACCAGCGACTGGATGCCGTACACCTGGTCGATCAACAACGTGGTGATGTCGGAAAACCTGCACACGGCGCTGGCCTACTGGCAGGCGGACCGCGCCGAAAGCGCCTTCGCCCTCGCCAAGGGCGCGCTGCTGGCCAGCCTGTACATGGGCATCAGCCCCGGCAACATCGGCAGCATGAATTACCTGGACGTGTACCGCCGCGAATCGCAGCGCGACTTCGCCGATGGCTCGGGCGTCATGTCGCGCGCGCTGGTCGAAGGCCTGTTCGGCGTGCGGCCCGATGCGCTGGCCGGCGTGCTGGCGGTGCGCCCCGGCTTGCCGCGCGACTGGCACCACGCGCGGCTCGAGCACCCGGATGTGGGCATCGCCTACCAGCGCGACGGCAACCGGGAGACATGGCAAGTCAGCCAGCCGGCCAGCGGAACGGCGCCGCGCTTCCGGCAACTGGCGCTGCAGGCACCGGCGCGCACCGCCAACGTGGCCAGCGTATCAGTGAACGGCCAGCCGGCCCGCTGGCAGGCCGAGGCCGATGCGGTGGGCGCGCCCCGTCTGCTGGTCGAGGTGCCGCTGGCCGCGCAGGCGACCATCGAAATCGCCTGGCGCGGCGACCCGATCGATGCCGTCCGCGCCACCTCGGCGGGCACCGTGCCGCGCGATGGCTTCCGCCAGGTGCGCCAGGGCGATTTCCTTTGGTGGACTGCCGTGCCCGCGCCTGCGGCATCTTCGGCATCTGCGACAACCGCTACCGCTGCGACATCGGCGGCCTGCACGCTGGCCGGCCCTGGCTGGACATCCGGCGCGCCGGTGCAGCCGCGGCACGTGCCCCTGGCTGGTACCTTCAACGACAGCGTCACGGAACTGTTCAAGCCGTTCAAGTACCTGTCGCCCCGCTCGCCGCACGTGACGCTGGCCCTGCCCGCGCAAGGCACCGGCGCCTGGGCTGGCCACGTGAACGACTTGCCGAAGCTGGACGACGCCGGCCTGCGCGCCCTCGGCGGCACCTTGCGCCTGCCGAACGGGCTGACATTCGCGACACCGCCCACCGGCGCCAACGTGGCCTTCGTTTCACAGTGGCGCAACTACCCGCGCGAGATCACCGTGCCGCTGGCGGGCCAGGGTTCGCGCGCCTTCCTGCTGATGGCCGGCTCGACGAACCACATGCAGAGCCGCGTCGACAACGGCGAGATCGCGGTCCGGTACACGGACGGCACCATCACCCGCACGCCGCTGCGCAACCCGGACAACTGGTGGCCCATCGAGCGCGATTACTTCCTGGACGATTACCAGTTCCGGCTGTGTAGCACGCTGCCCGTGCGCGTCGACCTGAAGACAGCCAGGATATCCGTGCCCGATCCGGCCACCTTCAAGGGGGCCGGCCGCGAAACCATCGACGGCGGCGCCGCCACGGTGCTGCCGGTCCCGCTGGACCGCTCGAAGACGCTGCACAGCGTGACCGTGCGCGCCCTCGCCAACGACGTCGTCATTGGGCTGATGGGGCTCACGCTGGACCCATGACCCGCATGCAAGAGTTGCCTCAAAAATGGGGACGGACCCCATTTTCCAGGCAACGTTTATAAAGCCGCCTTCACGCCGCCTTACCCGCCGCCGATGGCCTGCGTGACCGCGTCCATCACATCGAGATCCACGCCGCTGGCCGGCAGGTCGATCGCGCAGTGCTTGCCCGTGCGCGGATTGAACAGTTCCACCACGAGCCGGCCGCCATCCTCGCCGGCCTGCGTAGTACGGAAACTCCACTGCTTCCTGCCGAGGCGCACCTTGAGCTCGTAGCCGTCGCGCCGGGCCAGGGCGGCAAGCTGGCTGCTCGTCGGCGCGCGACCGGCATTGCCGGCTTCCACGTGCAGCAGCAGGAAGTGCAGCACGTCGGATAGCGCATACATGCGCAGCACCGGCGCGATGCGCTCGACGGTGCTGGCCGACGTGATGAACCAGTGCGGGCACGGACAATCGTTCAGCAGGTTCTGCAACGGCGCGTGACACTGATGGCAGCAGCCCTGCTCGCGGGCCGCCAGGAAGCGTTCACGGCGGCGCGCATCCTGGCCGAACGGTGCCAGCGCCGCGATGGCGCGGGCCAGCGGGGGCAGCCCGGACGCCGGCGGCACCGGCATGGGCGGAACTTCCCGTCCAGCCAAGGGACGTGGGCGTATGGAGATCGGAGCAGGCCATCCAGGGCCCATCAGGCGCTCATTGTCGGTCAATCCCCGTTCGGCAATTCCTGTATCCATTGCAAGCTCGCTGTGTGGTCTCAGTCCTTTGACGAACGGCGCGGAATTTTCCGCCGCCGAGGCAAGAAGATTCGACGGGATTTTTTTGCTGCACATGCGTGGCCTTGAAGAAACCGCTCCTCGCGGTGCCGGGCTTTCTGCGGCGTGCCCACGCGGCACGCAGGGTCAACTCAAGCAGGTTGATGCCAATCAACAACAAATATTTATTTATAGAATATTTTCATTGCTCTGTGATTCGGCTGCCCCTTACCATTCCCGCAATAAAAAACTGAAAGGAACCACCCATGCGCCACCTCCTCATCGCCGGCCTGCTGGCTGTCACGCTTTCCGGCTGTGCCAGCATCATGAATGGCAGCACCCAGCCGATCAGCATCCGCAGCGTGCCGGAAGGCGCCAGCGTGTCGGTCACCAACCGCGCCGGCGAAAAGATCCATAGCGGCCTGACGCCTGTCACCCTGACGCTCAAGCGGGGCGCCGGCTACTTCAAGTCGGAATCGTACAAGGTGGTGGTCACGAAAGAAGGCTTCAGCGATCGCGAACTCACCCTCAACAGCAATGTGAACGGCTGGTATATCGCCAACATCGTGTTCGGCGGCCTGATCGGCATGGTGGGGGTGGATCCGGCCACCGGCGCCATGTACTCGTTCCCCGAATCGGTCACCGCGACCCTGGATGCCTCGCAGGAAAAGGTGGCGGGTGCGGCACCGCTGACGATCGTGTCGACCACCGAGCTGTCGCCGGAAGTGATGAAGCACGCGAAGCTGATTTCGGCGCCCTGAGCGACCGTTTCACGAAGCGAGGGCTTGGCTGTCGATACCGGCACGCCCTGCCCCCGTTGCTTACCCCGCCTCCCCTCAGCTGAACTGCCTTCGCTGCCTGCCTTGGCTGCCCTGCGTTCAGCTATCCTGCCCGCCCTGCCCGCCCCGAATGGCCGCCAGCTGGCGCTCGAAATCGCCCAGGTCGAAGTAATCGCGCCACACGGTGATGCGGCCATCCTCGACAGTGATGGTGCCCATCACGGGCAGGCTGATTTCGCCGCCGTCCCGGTGGCGGAAGATGTCGATGCGTTCGTTCAGCACCACGCTGCCCGCCGCGGCGATGTGCGTGATCTTCCAGTCCAGCAGGAAGTCCGTGCCGATGCCGAAGCCGCGGTGGAAATCCGCCACGCCTTTGCGGCCGGCGATGTCCGGCAACGGCACGTTGTCGTAGAGGACATCGTCGGCCAGCATCGCCAGCGCTTCGTCGATGCGGTTGTGGTTCCAGTGGGCGAAGAACGTCTCGGCGACCTGTATCGGGTTCATGGCGTTCTCCTCGTTCAGGCCGACTGGCCGCCATCGACGTTCAGCGTGGCGCCGGTGATGTAGCCGGCATCCGGCCCCGCCAGGAACGCCACCGCGGCGGCAATCTCGTCCGGCCGGCCATAGCGGCCCAGCGCGGCCATGCCCTTCAGCGTATCGGCGAAGGCGCCATCGGCGGGATTCATTTCCGTATCGATCGCCCCCGGCTGCACCACGTTGACGGTGATGTTGCGTGCTCCCAGGTCGCGCGCCCAGCCGCGCGTGTAAGCGGCCACCGCAGCCTTCGACGCAACATAGTCGGCCGCACCGCCGAACGGGATCCGGTCCGCCCCCGTGGTGCCGATCGAGATGACGCGGCCCCCTTCGGACAGCAGCGGCGCGGCGGCACGCACCGCGGCGGCCACGCCCTTGACGTTGATGTCGAACTGGCGTTCGATCGCGGCGAGATCCACCGTGCTGTCGTCCACGGCGCCGGTCACGAACACGCCCGCCGAATTGACCAGGATATCGAGGCGCCCGAAGGTCGCATGCACCGTTTTCACCAGCTCGGCCACCGCCGCCTGGTCGGCCTGGTCGGCGCGCATGGCGAGCACGCGCCGGCCCAGTGCCTCGACTTCGCCAGCGACCTCATTGGCGCGCTGTTCCGAGGCGGCATAGCTGAAGGCGACGTCGGCACCGTCGCGTGCCAGGCGGCGCACGATCGCGGCACCGATACCTCGCGAACCACCGGTGACGAGTGCGACGCGGCCTTGCAGGGGCAGATGGGTGTTCATGGTGTTTCCTTTCGATAGGTGTTTGGAAGTGGCTCTACTATCGCGTTCTTATTCCTTCTTGATTAGTCGCCTATCGCTTCAGTTATTTTCAACGATTCGTTTAAAATCCTGGCATGGAAACCCTCAGCAACCTGGAATGCTTCATACGCACGGCCGATGCCGGCAGTTTCTCGGAAGCGGCACGCCAGCTCGGCCTGACGCCGGCAGCGGTGAGCCGCAATGTCGCGATGCTGGAGAAAAACCTGGGCGCGCGGCTGTTCCACCGTTCCACCCGGCGCCTGGCGCTGACAGAGGCGGGCGAAGAACTGCGCCAGGGTATTGCCGGCAGCCTGGAAGAACTGCAGTCGGCGCTGGCAGCCGTGTCGACCGAGCGGCTGGAGCCGTCCGGCGTGCTGCGGGTGAGCATGTCACCCAGCATCGGCATGGGCTGGCTGATGCCGATGCTGCCCGATTTCCTGGCGCGCTTCCCGCGCATCCGCCCGGAATGGCACTTCGAGAACCGGCAGGTGGACCTGGTGGGCGAGGGATACGACGCGGCGATCGGCGGTGGCTTCGAATTGCGGCAAGGCGTGGTGGCGCGGCGGCTGGCCCCGGCGCACGTGATCGCGGTGGCTTCGCCAATTTATCTGCAGGCACGCGCGCAACCCGCCCATCCATCGGACCTCCGGACAGTGGACTGGATTGCCTCGCGCTCCCTGCAGAACGGCCGCATCCGCACCTGGGTCTTGCGCAACGGCGCCGGGGAGGAAGTGGCCATGGAGGCTTCCCCATCCCTCGTGCTGAGCGACCCGGCCGCCATGCGCGAAGCGGCCCTGCTGGGGCTCGGCATCGCCATGCTTGCCGTGCCGGACGTACTACCCCAACTCGAACAAGGCACCCTGGTGCGCGTACTGCCCGGCTGGCACGCCGATGCGGGCGCCATCTCCCTTTACTACGCCAGCCGCGCCCTGCTGCCGGCGAAAACGCGCGCTTTCATCGACTTTGTCACCCAGGCCTTCGAACGCGACCGGCTGGCGGAACGGTTCGCCGCCTTCCCGTCACACGCGTGACGGCTGCGGCACCGCAGGTCCGTCGAACGCGAAGACGCGGCGCGACGCAACGGCGATCGCCACGACACCGAGAAGGCTGAGCGCCAGCGCGGTGCGCAAGTCGGACCGGTGCGCCACGAAGCCGACGATCACCGGCCCGACCAGCAAGCCGACATAGGCGAGGCGCGTGGTAATGGCCAGCCCGGTCGACGGCGATACGCCATTGGCCAGCGCGATGCGCCCGGCCGACGAGAACATCACCGGAATGATGTTCGCCACACCCAGCCCGCACACCAGGAATCCCGCCAGCGCGGTGGGCACTGCGGGCAGCAGCAGCGCCAATCCGAGCCCGGCGATGCACAGCGCGCAGCTGGCCACCACCAGCGCACCTTCGGAAAAGCGCGCGCGCACCGGATCGCCTGTGAAGCGCCCGGTCGCCATGCCGATCGAGAACGCGGCATAGCCGGCGCTGACGAAACCGCCGCTGGCCAAGGCGACGTCGCGCATGTACACGGCGGTCCAGTCGTACATCGCCCCTTCCACGATCAGCGCGAGAAAGGCCAGGCAACCCAGCACGACCAGCTTGCGCCTGACCGCCGGCGCCAATGGCTGCGCGCCGTGCACCCCGCCATCTTCACTGGCAGCGGCCGCCGGCTCCGGCAGCAGCCAGCGCGCCGTCGACAGCGTCAGCACGGCGCACAGCGTGCACACGGCCGCCAGGTGCCACTGGTTCGGCCATTGCATCGCCTGCCAGCCGCTGGAGACGAGCGCGCCGAACATCCCGCCGAGGCTGAAGGCGCCGTGCAGCGAACCGATGACGGGGCGCTCGAAGGTGGCTTCGATCACGGCCGCCTGCGAGTTCGCGGCCACGTCGTTTACCGCCGACATGGCGCCGTACAGGGCCAGCCAGAACAGCAGCAGCGTGTACTGCGGCATCAGCAGGATGCCGAAGGCGGCGAGCGCCATCAGCACGCCACTGTTGACGGAGGCGCGCGCACTGCCCACCTTCGCGATCCACCGTCCGGCCCAGGCCATGATGAGGATGCCGCCCAGCGCGACCGCCAGCATCGACAGGGACAGGTTGGCTTCGGACAGCGAAAACTTGTCCTTGATCGTCGGCACGTGGGTCCCCCAGGAAGCGTAGATCACGCCATTGCAGAACAACACGGACATGACGGCGATGCGGGCTTTGCCGAGGTCAGGCATCCAGGCCTCCGGGCTGATGGCGTGCGGCAGGCAGGGGTCGGGGAACGGGGCGGTCTGGGTAATGCACGGTGTTGTAAGCCGAGGCTGTGAGTTTGTGTTGTAAATCGGTGATCGGGTTGGCTGCGCAGTGTAATCGATTGGGCGCGGGCGGGCCGGGCGGGACCTGAAGCGTGCGGCGTGGTGTAAGCTGATGACCGAAAGCCGACGAGCCCGCAACACGCGAAAGGTCCACCATGCAGCTGGTTCAATGCACTTCCACGGGCCAGAATGGCTGGCTCGCCCTGCGGCGGCAGCTTTGGCCGGAAGGTTCTCCGGACGAACACCTGGCCGAGATGCAGATTCTCCTCGATCAGCCGGGCAGGTTCTTCCAGCTGGTCGCGTATGAAGACGACAGGCAGCCGGCCGGCTTCGTGGAAGCCGCGCTTCGAACGGATTACGTCAACGGCACCGATACCTCGCCGGTGGCATTCGTCGAAGGCATCTATGTCGCGCCGGCCTTCCGCCGGCACGGCATCGGCACCTTGCTGGTCGCCGCGGTCGTCACCTGGGCCAAGGCCTGCGCCTGCACCGAACTGGCGTCGGACGCCCTGCTCGACAACCAGGCCAGCCAGGCCATGCACCGCGCGCTGGGCTTCGAGGAGACCGAACGCGTGGTGTTCTTCCGGAAGCTGATCCCGTAGCCAATCCCCGTCGATCGATGACTCTGGTGCCGGACATCCTTCGTGTGTCGGACACCGGTCTTCCCATGCGCCTGGTCGCCCCGAAAAACCGGGGACAGGCTCCGATTATTTTCGAAAACTTCCTGAAAACCGGTGACAGGCTCCGATTGTTTTCGAAAGGCTGTTCGCAGTTGGAGTCCGTCACCGTTTCCTTGCAACTTTCGCGACGAAATCGGAGCCTGTCACTGGTTTCGCTACAGCTTTCGTGGCGAAATCGGAGCCTGTCCCCGGTTTTTGTTTGTAACCAAAACAGGTGCTGGAAAGCAAAAAACCCCCGCCAGATCACTGGACGGGGGTTTCTCTATATAACAGCCTGACGATAACCTACTTTCACACTGGTTGCAGCACTATCATCGGCGCAAAGTCGTTTCACGGTCCTGTGAGTGGAGCGACGTCGGGCAGTGCCCGGCGGAGCAAAAAAACCCGAGACGCCGAGCCAAGTCCGCGGCGCATTACAAAACACGAAGCACAAATGGAAAAAGCCCACCAGATCACTGGTGGGCTTTTCTCGGTATAACAGCCTGACGATAACCTACTTTCACACTGGTTGCAGCACTATCATCGGCGCAAAGTCGTTTCACGGTCCTGTTCGGGATGGGAAGGGGTGGGACCGACTTGCTATGGTCATCAGGCATGACTTGTACACAGTGCCGTTCCCTATGGGGCAACGTCACTGCTCAATCCGGAAGAAGTAAAGCGAGGGTAACTCTCATCAAAGAGTAAATGCGAGGAATCATCATTGATTCATAACCGTCAAGGTTATAGGGACAAGCCGTACGGGCAATTAGTATCAGTTAGCTTAATGCATTACTGCACTTCCACACCTGACCTATCAACGTCCTGGTCTCGAACGACCCTTCAAGGAGCTCAAGGCTCCGGGAAATCTCATCTCAAGGCAAGTTTCCCGCTTAGATGCTTTCAGCGGTTATCTCTTCCGAACTTAGCTACCCGGCAATGCCACTGGCGTGACAACCGGTACACCAGAGGTTCGTCCACTCCGGTCCTCTCGTACTAGGAGCAGCCCCCTTCAAATTTCCAACGCCCACGGCAGATAGGGACCAAACTGTCTCACGACGTTTTAAACCCAGCTCACGTACCACTTTAAATGGCGAACAGCCATACCCTTGGGACCGGCTACAGCCCCAGGATGTGATGAGCCGACATCGAGGTGCCAAACTCCCCCGTCGATATGAACTCTTGGGAGGAATCAGCCTGTTATCCCCAGAGTACCTTTTATCCGTTGAGCGATGGCCCTTCCATACAGAACCACCGGATCACTATGTCCTACTTTCGTACCTGCTCGACTTGTCGGTCTCGCAGTTAAGCACGCTTATGCCATTGCACTATTAGCACGATGTCCGACCGTACCTAGCGTACCTTCGAACTCCTCCGTTACACTTTAGGAGGAGACCGCCCCAGTCAAACTGCCTACCATGCACTGTCCCCGATCCGGATAACGGACCAAGGTTAGAACCTCAAACAAACCAGGGTGGTATTTCAAGGTTGGCTCCACGAGAACTGGCGTCCCCGCTTCAAAGCCTCCCACCTATCCTACACAGATTGGTTCAAAGTCCAATGCAAAGCTACAGTAAAGGTTCATGGGGTCTTTCCGTCTAGCCGCGGGTAGATTGCATCATCACAAACACTTCAACTTCGCTGAGTCTCGGGAGGAGACAGTGTGGCCATCGTTACGCCATTCGTGCAGGTCGGAACTTACCCGACAAGGAATTTCGCTACCTTAGGACCGTTATAGTTACGGCCGCCGTTTACTGGGACTTCAATCAAGAGCTTGCACCCCATCATTTAATCTTCCAGCACCGGGCAGGCGTCACACCCTATACGTCCACTTTCGTGTTTGCAGAGTGCTGTGTTTTTATTAAACAGTCGCAGCCACCATTTTATTGCAACCCTGTCACCCTTCCACAGTAAAGTGGTCAAGCTACTGGGGCGTACCTTTTCCCGAAGTTACGGTACCAATTTGCCGAGTTCCTTCTCCCGAGTTCTCTCAAGCGCCTTAGAATACTCATCTCGCCCACCTGTGTCGGTTTGCGGTACGGTCTCGTATGACTGAAGCTTAGAGGCTTTTCTTGGAACCACTTCCGATTGCTTCGCACCACATGGGCGCTCGTCCCAGTCCCTTGAATTATGTGCCCGGATTTGCCTAAGCACCTTCTATGAACCAGAAACTGACTATTCCAACAGTCAGACAACCTTCCGCGATCCGTCCCCCCATCGCATCATACGACGGTGCAGGAATATTAACCTGCTTCCCATCAGCTACGCATCTCTGCCTCGCCTTAGGGGCCGACTCACCCTGCTCCGATGAACGTTGAACAGGAAACCTTGGGCTTACGGCGTGCGGGCTTTTCACCCGCATTATCGCTACTCATGTCAGCATTCGCACTTCTGATACCTCCAGCATCCTTTACAAGACACCTTCGCAGGCTTACAGAACGCTCTCCTACCATATGCATAAATGCATATCCGCAGCTTCGGTGACTGGCTTAGCCCCGTTACATCTTCCGCGCAGGACGACTCGATCAGTGAGCTATTACGCTTTCTTTAAATGATGGCTGCTTCTAAGCCAACATCCTGACTGTTTTAGCCTTCCCACTTCGTTTTCCACTTAGCCAATCTTTGGGACCTTAGCTGGCGGTCTGGGTTGTTTCCCTCTTGACACCGGACGTTAGCACCCGATGTCTGTCTCCCAAGCTCGCACTCATCGGTATTCGGAGTTTGCAATGGTTTGGTAAGTCGCGATGACCCCCTAGCCATAACAGTGCTCTACCCCCGATGGTGATACTTGAGGCACTACCTAAATAGTTTTCGGAGAGAACCAGCTATTTCCAAGTTTGTTTAGCCTTTCACCCCTATCCACAGCTCATCCCCTAATTTTTCAACATTAGTGGGTTCGGTCCTCCAGTGCGTGTTACCGCACCTTCAACCTGGCCATGGATAGATCACTTGGTTTCGGGTCTACACCCAGCAACTAGCGCCCTGTTCGGACTCGATTTCTCTGCGGCTCCCCTATTCGGTTAACCTCGCTACTGAATGTAAGTCGCTGACCCATTATACAAAAGGTACGCCGTCACGGAACAAGTCCGCTCCGACTGTTTGTATGCACACGGTTTCAGGATCTATTTCACTCCCCTCCCGGGGTTCTTTTCGCCTTTCCCTCACGGTACTGGTTCACTATCGGTCGATTACGAGTATTTAGCCTTGGAGGATGGTCCCCCCATATTCAGACAGGATTTCTCGTGTCCCGCCCTACTTGTCGCATGCTTAGTACCACCGGTCTGGTTTCGCGTACGGGGCTATCACCCGCTATGGCCGCAGTTTCCAATGCGTTCCACTACCAGTCCGACTATCACATGCAGGCTCTTCCCATTTCGCTCGCCACTACTTTGGGAATCTCGGTTGATTTCTTTTCCTGCAGCTACTTAGATGTTTCAGTTCGCCGCGTTCGCTTCACACACCTATGTATTCAGTGAGTGATGACCTATAAGGCCGGGTTTCCCCATTCGGAAATCTTCGGATCAATGCTCGTTTGTCAGCTCCCCGAAGCTTATCGCAGACTTCTACGTCCTTCATCGCCTGTAATCGCCAAGGCATCCACCATGTGCACTTATTCACTTGTCCCTATAACCTTGACGGCTATAGCTTCAAGCATTTACTACTGTGTTTGATGAGTTTTTGTATGCGTTCCTTTCGGAACACTACCCTAAGTGTATTCATTGCTGAATACGCTTAATAAAACTTTACTTCTTCCAGATTGTTAAAGAACGAAACAGCAGTAGTCTCTAAAAGACTAAACATAAAAGTGAACTCGTCACGCTTATGTTTAATATCTCGAGTAATGCGTGGTGGAGGATGACGGGATCGAACCGACGACCCCCTGCTTGCAAAGCAGGTGCTCTCCCAGCTGAGCTAATCCCCCAGGGAATTACTTGTGCTTGATACGTGGTGGGTCTGGTTGGGCTCGAACCAACGACCCCCGCGTTATCAACACGGTGCTCTAACCAGCTGAGCTACAGACCCGCATTCATACTAGCGGTGCTACTGTTTCTTCTTCATTCGACAGTCGATAAGTGTGAGCGTTTGATGCACGACCTTGCGATCAGTGCCGACTCTAGAAAGGAGGTGATCCAGCCGCACCTTCCGATACGGCTACCTTGTTACGACTTCACCCCAGTCACGAATCCTACCGTGGTAAGCGCCCTCCTTGCGGTTAAGCTACCTACTTCTGGTAAAACCCGCTCCCATGGTGTGACGGGCGGTGTGTACAAGACCCGGGAACGTATTCACCGCGACATGCTGATCCGCGATTACTAGCGATTCCAACTTCATGCAGTCGAGTTGCAGACTACAATCCGGACTACGATACACTTTCTGGGATTAGCTCCCCCTCGCGGGTTGGCGGCCCTCTGTATGTACCATTGTATGACGTGTGAAGCCCTACCCATAAGGGCCATGAGGACTTGACGTCATCCCCACCTTCCTCCGGTTTGTCACCGGCAGTCTCATTAGAGTGCCCTTTCGTAGCAACTAATGACAAGGGTTGCGCTCGTTGCGGGACTTAACCCAACATCTCACGACACGAGCTGACGACAGCCATGCAGCACCTGTGTTCAGGTTCCCTTTCGGGCACTCCCAGATCTCTCCAGGATTCCTGACATGTCAAGGGTAGGTAAGGTTTTTCGCGTTGCATCGAATTAATCCACATCATCCACCGCTTGTGCGGGTCCCCGTCAATTCCTTTGAGTTTTAATCTTGCGACCGTACTCCCCAGGCGGTCTACTTCACGCGTTAGCTGCGTTACTAAGTCAATTAAGACCCAACAACTAGTAGACATCGTTTAGGGCGTGGACTACCAGGGTATCTAATCCTGTTTGCTCCCCACGCTTTCGTGCATGAGCGTCAGTCTTGACCCAGGGGGCTGCCTTCGCCATCGGTGTTCCTCCACATCTCTACGCATTTCACTGCTACACGTGGAATTCTACCCCCCTCTGCCAAACTCTAGCCTTGCAGTCTCCATCGCCATTCCCAGGTTAAGCCCGGGGATTTCACGACAGACTTACAAAACCGCCTGCGCACGCTTTACGCCCAGTAATTCCGATTAACGCTTGCACCCTACGTATTACCGCGGCTGCTGGCACGTAGTTAGCCGGTGCTTATTCTTCAGGTACCGTCATGAGGCACGGATATTAGCCGTACCCTTTTCTTCCCTGACAAAAGAGCTTTACAACCCGAAGGCCTTCTTCACTCACGCGGCATTGCTGGATCAGGGTTGCCCCCATTGTCCAAAATTCCCCACTGCTGCCTCCCGTAGGAGTCTGGACCGTGTCTCAGTTCCAGTGTGGCTGGTCGTCCTCTCAGACCAGCTACTGATCGTCGCCTTGGTGAGCCTTTACCTCACCAACTAGCTAATCAGATATCGGCCGCTCCAGGAGCACAAGGCCTTGCGGTCCCCTGCTTTCATCCATAGATCGTATGCGGTATTAGCGTAACTTTCGCTACGTTATCCCCCACTCTTGGGCACGTTCCGATATATTACTCACCCGTTCGCCACTCGCCGCCAGGCCGAAGCCCGCGCTGCCGTTCGACTTGCATGTGTAAAGCATGCCGCCAGCGTTCAATCTGAGCCAGGATCAAACTCTTCAGTTTAATCTCTGTTTTTCCGATACTGCTATCGGAGGTCATCTACTCAAGAATACTGACGAATCATCCGAAGATGATTACGTTTATTTCTTGTGCAGACGTTTGTTGCTATATTTTGAGCATTCCGGACCGAAGTCCGGGAGGCACATCACATCAAACGCCCACACTTATCGACTGTTGATTGTTAAAGAATTCTGCCCTTGAAGGCCTTGCCACATTGTCGACAAATCGTTGTGTTTGTCAGCAGCAGAGAAGCGAGATTATCAGGTGTTTCGTGCATCTCGTCAACCCCTCAGTTTCCAGCCTCAGTATCCATCCCTGCGCTTTCCACCGCTCGCTGCGTCGTTGTTCGCTGCGAGGGACAGAACTATAGCAAAGCCGATTCGACTCTGCAATACCCCCGCATTCATTTCGCTACCCTTGCAATATAGCGATGACCTTTATGCAAGAACCGCGCTGGCGCCTTATCTGGTTCGCTGCCGCTGCGACACGCGGCGTAACGCTGAGGAAAGTCGGATGATGATTCCCCGTACAGCCGATCACCATGCGCCCAGCTTCGACCGGATTGGGCCAGCCACAACTATTATCGAAGTTGCAAATAAGTTATCATCCTCTTGCAAACCAGAGGAAGTGCATTCGCCCTCTCTCACTTCAAAGCCACACCAACGTGCACCGAATGTCCCCTCGAGCGGCCCTGCAAACCACGGAAACGCATTTGAAGGCCCTGATATCGAAGGGAATGGAAGGCAATGATGCCGCTTTACCGCCTGTTCCTGCAGACCGCCGCCACTCACTTGCGCGCATTCCTGCGGCGGCGCATGCAGAAATGGCCGGATGAGGTGGAAGACCTCGTCCAGGAATCGCTGCTGGCGATCCACAACCAGCGCCACACCTATGACCCGGCGGCGCCGCTGACGTCCTGGATGTATGCGATCACCAAGTACAAGCTGATAGACTGGATGCGCCGGCATGCCCGCCAGGATGCGCTCAACGATCCGCTCGACGACGAGCATGAACTGTTTTCGAGCGCGGCATCGGATGCGGCGGATGCCGGCCGCGACTTGAACAAGGTGCTCACCTTGCTGCCCGAGCAGCAGCGCGCGGCGATCCTGCACACCAAGGTGGATGGCTGGTCGGTGCGGGAAACCGCCACTGCGCTGCGCATCTCGGAAGCCAGCGTGAAGGTGGCGGTGCACCGGGGCCTGAAGGCGCTTGCGGAAAAACTACGGATCAAATAATGCAAACCGACGATTTGATAGCGATGCTCGCAAAGGATGGCGCCGTGCACCGGCGCCCTTCCCTGCTCACGTGGGCGCCGGTGGCCATGGCCGCGGTGCTGAGCGCGGTACTGATGGCGGCCACGCTGGGCGTGCGGCCACACCTGGAACAGTGGGCCGGCGCACCGCTTTTCTGGCTCAAGTGCGCCTTCGTTGCCGCCCTTGCCACCGCTGGCCTGCGTGCGGCCAGCATCGCGGCCATTCCCGGGGCCCGCTTCGGCGGCCTGCCCTGGCTGCTGGCAGCCCCGCTGGTGGTGATGGCGATCGCCGCCGCGGCCACGCTGCTCGTTGCCGACACGGACACCCGCGCACAGCAGTTCTGGGGCAGCACGTGGCGCAGCTGCCCCTTCCTGATCGCACTGCTGGCCCTGCCGATCTTCGCGGCCATGCTGAACGTGATGCGCGGGCTCGCCCCCACCCGGCTCCGGCTTGCGGGCGCCATTGCCGGTTTCGCGGCGGGCGCCACGGCGGCGCTGCTGTACTGCCTGCATTGCCCGGAACTGGCGCCGAGCTTCGTGGCGTTCTGGTACCTGCTCGGCATCCTGATCCCTACCGCCGTGGGCGCCCTCATCGGCCGTGCGGTACTGGCTTGGTAGGCCGCCCTTCTCCATTCGAGAAAATCCGTACCCGGCGGTAATGCCGTTAAGTTAAGCATTACCCGAAACATTGAAAGCGCATGCATTCACCCCAACGGCGAAGGGCTGGGGTCAGACCCGCCGGGTCTCGTATCTTGAGCATACCGACAATTCAGTGGATACTTCCGCTGCAGTTCCGGCCAGGCAAGGTCACACCGCTCGGGATTAAGGCTTCGAGCCTGTGGGTCAGATAGGTGGCCTTGCCTGTTTTTTCATTGAAGTCCGTACGGTATCTTGGGACGGCGTTCTTACGCTAAGCCCGCATACGAGAGAGGAAATGATGGAAATGGCAGTAACCCCGGTAGTTGGCGTTGATGTGAGTAAGAAGAAGCTCGATATTGTTCTGCTGGTCAGTGGCAAAGCGAAATCGAAGACGCTCAGCAATACGCCGGAGGGTTACCAGGAACTGGTTCAATGGTTGGTCAAGCAGAAGGTCTCTCCAGACAGCGCTCACGTGTGTCTGGAAGCGACCGGTGTCTATAGCGAGCCGCTTGCTCTGTGGTTGCACGATGCGGGCATCATGGTGAGCGTCATCAATCCAGGCTGCATCAAAGGTTTTGGGCAGTCCGAAAACATCCGCAACAAAAACGATCAAATTGACGCCGGGCTGATCGCCCGATTCTGTGCTGCGAAGAGGCCGCCAGTTTGGGTGCCACCTCCAAAGGAACAGCGTGAACTCAAGGGTTTGAGCGATCGGCTGCTTGCGCTCAAGGACATCAGGCAACAGGAAAAGAACCGGATGGAAGCTCATGATTTTGCCGGTCAGGGCGACTTGGTGAAAAACGTCGATGAGCACGTAAAATGGCTCGATCAAAAGATCACCGAGCTGGAAAAGGAGATCGACGATCACATCGACAGGCATCCTGGCCTGAAACGTGACGCCGATCTGATGCGCAGTATTCCGGGCATTGGCAGCACTACGATAGCTAAGGTCCTGGGCCACATTGGTGACATTAGGCGCTTCGGATCGGCCAAGGCACTTGCGGCATTTATTGGAGTCAGTCCAAAGCAAAAAAGCTCTGGAACATCAGTGCGCGGTCGGACAAGCATGAGCAAGATCGGCAACAATGATCTGCGTAGTGCACTGTACATGCCTGGCATGGTCGCCAAGCGGTACAACACCTTGCTGAAGACCTTTGCCGAGCGCCTGAGCGCCAATGGCATGGCTCCCAAGGCCGTCACCGGCGCCGTCATGCGCAAGCTGGTTCATCTGATTTACGGCGTGGTTTGCTCTGGCAAGCCATTCGACCCGAATTTTTTGAATTCGGGCCTTGCAAAACAAGACGGTATCTGACCCCGGAATCTGCCTTTGGGGGTGGGCTTATCTGAACGGCATTAGCACCCGGCGGTGACCTCCACGAAGGGCGAACCGCGCCTTCAAAAAAATATTTGCATTCCCTTGTAACCATTCGGTGCGTGCCGGCGAATTCACTTGCGTCGGCAGTTTTCCCGCATCCGGATGCGGCCGGCAGCAGCAGCTCCCTCAACCGCCGATCCCCGGCACTGCCATGCAAAGGAATGTCATGAACAAGTTTTTCGCTTTCGGTGAACGCGTCGCCCCTGTCTCTTCCACCAACGCCCAGTCCACTCCCGCGGCACGCCAGCCAGTACTGCGCGCAGCCGTCGCCCTCGCGTGCGCGCTCGCGGCGTCCGGTGCGGCGATGCCCGTGCATGCGGACGAAGCGGACATGAAATCCCCCGCCGGAATCCGCCCGCTCAGCGTTACCGTCAGCGTCACGAACCTCACGCATGCCACCTGGTTCGCACCGATCCTGGTGGCCGCGCACCCCGCCAAGTACACCGCTTTCACGGAAGGCAAGCCGGCAACGCCCGAACTGCAGGCGCTGGCCGAAATCGGCGACATCGCACCGCTGGCGGAAAGCCTGCCTGCCGGCTCGGTCGCCGTGCTGAATCCCGCCACCGGTCCGCTCAAGCCAGGGGACACCACCACGACGATGCTCCCCCCGCGCAAGGGCAATCTCGACACGCGCCTGTCCATCTTCGCGATGCTGGTGCCCACCAACGATGCCTTTACCGCCCTGAACGCGATCGAGATTCCCACCAAGCCGGGCAAGTATGTGTACACGCTCAACGGCTACGATGCCGGCACGGAGGCCAACAACGAAGCGCAGGCCAGTGCCCCGGGCGTCGGCCAGCCGGGACTGGGGCTGCCGCCATTTCTCGACGATGCACCGGACCTCCATCGCGGCGCGCCAGGCTTCGCCAATACCAGCGCCGAAGGGTATGTGCACGTACATCGCGGCATCGTCGGCAGCGCTGCCAGTGGCGACAGTGTGCTGGACCACACCACGTACCGGTGGATGAACCCCGTGGCGCGGGTAACGCTCATCGTCAGGTAAGCAGAACCCGAGGCGGGCGTCCGGACGATCGGACGCTCGCCGGATCAGGAATGGAGCAGCAGTGGAGCAGCAGTAAAGCAGCAGCGCGATGCACCCTCGAGGTCGAGCCGAGGGTGCGACGGGAACGCAGCAAGGGGAAATGCAGGAAGGGGGAAAGCGTGCCGCAGCGGCGAGTTTCAGCCGCCGGACATCGCGGCGCGGCCAGGCAGCCGCGCCGCGAAGAGAACCTTAGAACATGAACACCGTGTAGCCATCCGCCGCGATGCGCGCAATGCTCGGCAAGCCGGAAGTCCCCGGCACGCTGTTATCCGTGATCAGGTCGAAGCCCGCCTTCTCCGCTTCCTCGCGGGCGCCGAACACGTCGGCGCAGCCGCACGAAATGCCCACCACCCGGTCTTCCACTTCCTTGTACAGCGCATGCACCGGGTGCGACGGGTTGGCCAGCACGCCCGGCCAGCGCGTGCCCGTGCCCTGGAAATAGATGCCGACTTCCGTGTCCTTCTGCTTGAAGTCGTAGGCGGCGGCAAGCCCGTTGAACATGCGGCCCAGTGCTTCTTCGCCTGCTTTCGGATCGGAGAGGATGATGATGGCAGCTTTCATGGTGTTCCCTTCAAGGTTTGGCCCGCCGCGATGTGCAGCGGATGAGGCCATTCTAGGGAGCCGCAAAACGCATGGAAACTACGCCAGCTTCAATTGATTATTGCGTCAAGCGAAATGGTTAGATCGTGGGCTCATTGCAGATGCTGGTGCGCGCGCAGGTGCTCGGCCAGCAGGTCGATGAACTTGCGCACCTTGGACGAACCGAACTTGCTTTCCCGGTGCACCAGGTGCACCGGCCACGGTGCTTCCTCGTAGTCGGCAAGGATGATCCGCAGCCTGCCCGCTTTCACTTCCTCTGCCACCTGGTAGGACAGCAGCCGGCAGATGCCCAGGCCGGACACGGCGGCCTCGATGGCCGCGTCGTTGCTCGATACCGTGAGGCGGGGCCGCAGCCGCACCAGCGTGGGGTCGTCGACGGCGCCGAACTTCCATTCGACCCGCGGCGAGATGCCGGCGGCGGCGACGATGGTGTGGCGCAGCAGGTCGGCCGGATGCTGCGGCATGCCGTGCCGCGCCAGGTAGTCCGGCGCGGCGCACAGCACGCGGCGCACCTGGCCCACGCGCAGCGCCTTCAGGCTGGAATCGGGCAGGTGGCCGATGCGCACCGCCACGTCGATGCCTTCGTCGACCAGGTTCACCACGCGGTCCAGGAACAGGGCCGAAACCTCCACCTGGGGAAACTCGTTCAGGTAGCGCAGGATGCACGGCATCACGAACATCTTCCCGAACAGGACGGATGCCGTCACCGACAGGTTGCCCTTCGGCGCGGAATTGACCCCGGCCGCCGCTTCGTTGGCTTCCTCGATGCTGGCCAGGATGCTGCGCGAGTCGTCCAGGTAACGCTGGCCCGCTTCGGTGAGACGCACGTTGCGGGTCGTGCGCATCAGCAGGCGCACGCCCAGCTGTTCCTCCAGTCCGGCGATGGCGCGCGTCACGGCGGCCGGCGACAGGTCGAGGCGGCGCGCCGCCGCGGCAAAGCCTTCTTCCTCGCCGACGGCCACGAACACATTCATCAAGTGGATCTGGTCCATGCATTTCTCCCCGCGAAATAATGTGTTGCGTCGAATGGCCATTCCGGCAAGGCCCATTATTTCGCAGAATAGTGTCACCAGCAATCGATAAGCCGGATTCCCACCGCAGCTCTACAGAATGGTAAATGAAATGCGTGAAGATGCAATGCGGAGAAATGCAACGCGGGAGTGCCCGGCATGACCAGGAGAAGACCATGAACGAGACCACCGCCTTCCACGACGGCGAACGCAGGATGCAGGTGCTGGCCGGCGAAACCGCCATCGCCGACCGCAACATCGCGGTACTGTCGGACAGCGTGATCGGCGGCGCCCGCCCGTTCATCGCGAAGCAGTCGATGGCCGTACTGGCCAGCACGGATGCAAGGGGTGCCGTATGGGCTTCCGTGGTATTCGGCAAGCCGGGCTTCCTGCATACGGACGATGGCCATGCGATCGCCATCGACGTGCCGTACAAGGACCGCGACCTGGCCGACCCGCTGTGGGACAACATGGCGGCCCAGGCCGACCTGGGCATGCTGTTCATCGAACTGAGCTCGCGGCGGCGCTACCGCGTGAACGGCACCGTGCAGCGCCTGGACGCGCACGGCGCCAGCTTGGCGATCCGCGAGGCTTACCCGAACTGCCCGAAATACATCCAGCGCCGCTACCTGCGCCAGATCGGCGAATCAAAGCTGCCGGTGCAGGCCGCGCATGGCACGGTGCTGCGCGGCGCGGTGGCGGAGATCGCCACCAGGGCGGACACGCTCTTCGTGGCCAGCCGCCATGACGGCGCCGGCGCCGACGCTTCCCACCGCGGCGGCCAGGCGGGCTTCATCGAACTCGTGGACGACACCACGCTGCGCATCCCGGACTACCACGGCAACAGCCTGTTCAACACCCTCGGCAATCTCGCGGCGGACGGCCGCGCCGGCCTCTGCATCCTGGATTTCACGCATGGCCAGGTGCTGCAGCTGACCGGCACCGCGGCCGTGCTATGGAACCAGGACGATCCGCACGGCGAAACGGGCGGCACGCGGCGCTACTGGGAATTCAAGGTTCGGCACTGGATCCTGCGCGACCTGCCCCATGCGATGGAATGGGAATACCTCGATGCCTCGCCGTTCAATCCCGCCGTGCGGCATGCGGAACCGGATACGGGGAACACGCCATGAACTGCGTGATCGCGAACGTGATCCCGCACGGCGCCAGGGTCAGGGAATTCGAGCTGCGCCGCGCGGACGGCCAGTCGCTGCCGGCATGGCGCGCGGGCGACCATGTGGTGCTGTCGTTCGCTTCGGCCGATGGCCGCCGTTTCGAGAACCGCTATTCGCTGGTCGGGCGGCCGGGCGATGCGGAGGTCTACCGGATCGCCGTGCAGCGCGAGGCGCGTGGGCGCGGCGGGTCAGTATGCCTGCACGATGAATTCCATGCGGGCGGCGCAATCGATGTGACCGGGCCATACAACAGCTTTCCTTTGCGCCCCGCCGATGTATCGGGTGCGCGGGTGCTGCTGATCGCGGGCGGCATCGGCATCACGCCGCTCGTCTCGATGGCGCATGCGCAGAGCATGCAAGACGCAGCCTTCACGCTGCACTACCTCGCACGCACGCACGCCAACCTGATCTTGCTCGAAGAACTGCGCGCCATCCCGGGCGGCGAGGTGATCACCCACCTGTCGCAGGGGTCCGGACGGGCCGATCTTGATGCCCTGCTCGGCGCTTTCACCGCATGCGACAGCGTGTATGCCTGTGGACCGGTCGCGCTGCTGCAGGCGCTCGCCGATGCCGGCCGCCGCCACGGCTGGCCGCAAGATGCGCTACGCTACGAAAGCTTCGGCAGCCGGGCGGATACCGCCGATGGACCGCTGACGGTGGAGCTGGCGCTGTCGGGCATCACCGTGGAGGTGGAGCCGGGCACCCCGATCCTGGATGCGCTGATCTCCGCCGATGCGTTCGTGTCGTATGACTGCCGGCGCGGCGAATGCGGCAACTGCTATACCCCGGTGCTGGCGGGAACGCCGTTGCACCGGGATGTCTGCCTGACGCCCGCGATGCGCGGTGCCGGCATGTGCACCTGCGTCTCATGGGCCGCCGCGCCGGGCCGGCTCGTGCTGGAAATCTGAACTTCGCTTCAAACCTTGAACTTTGAACTTTGCACCTCGAACTTTGCACCTCGAACTTTGCACCCTAAACCTCACCCTGGAGATTGCCATGGCTGTCGATATCGAACCCCGCCCACCCCTGCCCCCCTTCACCCGCGACAGCGCCATCCGCAAAGTGCGGCTCGCCGAAGACGGGTGGAACGCGCGCGATCCCTCGCGGGTGAGCCTGGCCTATACGCCGGACAGCAAATGGCGCAACCGCGCCGAATTCGTCAACGGGCGGGAAGAGATCGTGCAGATGCTGTCCCGCAAATGGGCCCGGGAACTGGAGTACCGGCTGATCAAGGAACTGTGGGCCTTCGAGGGCAACCGGATCGCCGTGCGCTATGCCTATGAGTGGCACGACGACTCGGGCAACTGGTTCCGTTCATATGGCAACGAGAACTGGGAGTTCGACGAGCACGGGCTGATGGCGCGGCGCTTCGCCTGCATCAACGACTTGCCGATCAGGGAAGAGGATCGCAAGTTCCGCTGGCCGCAGGGGCGGCGGCCGGACGATCATCCCGGCTTGAGCGACCTGGGACTGTGAAGCGTGGCCGGGCGCCTTGGTGGAATATCCTGCGCCCTGCTTTCAAAAACGCGGATAAAAAAAAGCCGGCTTATCGGCCGGCTTGAATCCAATTCTGTAGAGAGTTGGAGGAGACAGGTGAATCATCCCATTTTCGCGGCCGGCATGCCAATTGATTGTTGGGATAGTGCTCATCACCGCGGTGAATGATTGAAAGCGATTCAAGTATTTGGCGTGTTTTCGGCATTCGTTTTCCCGCCTGCCATGCGCTGACGAGGGTCCCGGCCAGTGCGCATTCGACAGCCAGCCGATCGGCCGGTCAACGCGATAATAAGATTTCCGCTACCTGCGCCGGACGCACAAAAAAAATGGCCGGCGCATCGCGCCGGCCAAAATCCAATTCTGTGAAGAGTTGGAGGAGACAGGTGCATCATTTCATTTTATCGACCGGCTTGCCAATTGATTGTTCGGATAGCCATCATCACCGCGGCGAATAATTAAACATAAATCATGCTGAAAGCGATTGATCCCCGCGGTGCTTTTCGACCAGGTCCGATGAACGGTTGCCCGGTGCCGATGGCTCAACCCTTGATGAAGGCGAGGATGTCCGCGTTGATCACGTCCGCATGCGTGGTCGGCATGCCGTGCGGGTAGCCCTTGTAGGTCTTCAGGGTGCCGTTCTTCAGCAGCTTGGCGGACAGTGGACCGGAATCGGCGTAAGGCACGATCTGGTCATCGTCGCCGTGCTGCACCAGCACGGGCAGCGAGATCTTCTTCAGGTCTTCGGTGAAATCGGTCTGCGAGAACGCCACCACGCCGTCGTAGTGCGCCTTCGCGCCGCCCATCATGCCTTGCCGCCACCAGTTCTGGATCACGCCTTCCTGCGGCTTCACGCCCGGCCGGTTGAAGCCGTAGAACGGGCCGGATGGCAGGTCGCGGTAGAACTGCGCGCGGTTCGTGGCGACCTGCTGCTGGATGCCGTCGAACACGTCCTTCGGCAGGCCGCCCGGGTTGGAGGCCGACTTGACCATCAGTGGCGGCACCGCGGCGATCAGCACCGCCTTGGCGGCACGCGACTCGCCATGGCGCGCCAGGTAGCGCACCACTTCCCCGCCGCCGGTGGAGTGGCCGACGTGGATCGCGCCCTTCAGGTCCAGGTGCTTGACCACGGCGGCCAGGTCGTCGGCATAGTGATCCATGTCGTGGCCCGTGGCGACCTGGCTCGAACGGCCATGGCCGCGGCGGTCGTGGGCGACGACGCGGAAGCCCTGCGCCACGAAGAACATCATCTGCGCATCCCAGTCGTCGGAACTGAGCGGCCAGCCATGCGAGAACACGATCGGCGTGCCGCTGCCCCAGTCTTTATAGAAGATCTCGACCCCATCCTTGGTGGTGACAGTGCTCGTTACCATGCGTGATTTTCCTTTCGTGGTGGGTTGCGCGCCCGCTGCGGCGTGCGCGGGTGCGATGGTGCTCATCCAGGCCAGCGGCAATGCCGCCGCGCTGCCGCCGGCAAGCAGGATGTGCCGGCGCTTCTGGTCGATGTTCTTGTCTTCGGTTGTCATCTGTGTGGTCCCTGTTCTGGTGTGCGGCTGCCTGCCCGGTGGCTTGCGTTGCCGCTGGTTCGATTGGCTTGCGCCGCGATCGCCAATGCCATCATTGTCCTCGGGAAGGCCCGGGCCCGGCAGCTACCAAAGGTATAGGCGGCCATATGGCCGGAAGGGGGTGGAGGCGGGCCGGGACGGTTCCAGTTTTCCGCGATGCGGGTGACGGCGGATCAGGGCTGGCCGCGCCGGGCCGACTGTCGCGCCGATCCGACAATGTTTCAAAAGTTAAATTATTGCAAAGCTGATTGCTTACAATGACCCGGCGGCCGCCCGCGCGGCCGCGCCCTGTCGCCCTCTCTCCAGCCACATAAAAACATGCCCATGAAAATTCGCCCGCCTGTCGTGTTGCGCCGTTCCGTTGTCGCCATGTGTATCCATGCGGCGCTCTATCCCCAGATGGCGGCTGCGCAGCAGGCAGCGCAGGAGGTAGCCCAGGACAGCCAGATCGAAGTCGTCACGGTCACGGCGCAAAAGCGCAGGGAAGATCCGGCCAAGGTGGCCATGAGCATTTCCGCCATCAGCGGCTCGCAGCTGCAGTCGCAGCACGTCAACGACATCACCGACCTCACGCGCGTGGTGCCCAACATCTCGTTCACCGCGGCCACCGGCAACGGCGGCGCCGGCCCGGGCACGTCGAACATCGAAGTGCGCGGCATCAGTTCGGGCGCCGGCGCGGCCACGGTCGGCATCTACCTGGGCGACGTGTCGCTCACGGTCGGCAATGTGTACACCATGGGCGCGGTGGAACCGAAGTTCTTCGACATCGACCGCGTGGAAGTGCTGCGCGGACCGCAGGCCACGCTGTACGGCGCCAGCTCGATGGGCGGCACCATCAAGTTCGTGCCGAACGAGCCGGACCTGCAGGAGCGCGCATTCGAGACCTATGCCGAAACGTCTTCCCTGCGCGGCGGCGGCATGAATTATTCCGCATCGGCCGTGGCCAACCTGCCGCTGGTCGCCAACGAGCTGGCGCTGCGCGTCGGCGTGCAGGCCCAGCGCGCCGGCGGCTTCATCGACCAGGTCGACGGCGACGGCGCCGTGCTGGCGAAGGACATCAACCGGGTCGACGACCAGGAAGTGCGCGTGGCGCTGAAGTGGAAACCGTCCGCCAGGCTGACGGTGTCGCCGTCGGTGTACTACCAGAAGGTGGATGCCAAGGATATCTCGGCCTTCAACATCGAACTGCCCGAGTGGCAGGCGCAGAAGCAGATCCGCGAACCGTCGAAGGACATCCTGCAAACGGCCACGGTGCTGGTCAACTGGGACCTGGGCTGGGCCGACCTCACCTCGAGCACCAGCCATTTCAAGCGCAAGTTCGACCGCACCCAGAACGGCTCGGCCTACAACAGCTATTCGCTGTCGACCTTCCTCACCTCGACGGAAGACGGCGGCACGGCGCCGCCCGAACTGATCGAGGCCATCGCCGCCCTGCCCTCCGCCGTTCTGCTCAACAACCGGGTGCGGCAGGTGTCGCAGGAACTGCGCCTGGCGTCGCGCCCGTACATCGCGGACAAATACGGCCAGGCCCTGTCGCCATGGACGTGGCTGGCCGGCCTCTACGTATCGAACCAGCACACCAACATCAACGAGAACGACCCGATCTTCGGCGTCAACGACACGTTCGCGCAGTTCGGCTTCAGCAGCGCCGACCCGGACCTGCTGCCGGACGCCCGGCCGAACGCCTTCCCGAACGATAACGCCTTCATGGGCATCTTCCACTATCACGAGAAGCAAAGCTCGGTGTTCGGCGAAGCGAACTACTACTTCACGCCGACCCTGCACGTGACGGTGGGCGCGCGCTACCTGAAGGGCACCTCCACGCTCGACCAGCAGAACGGCCTGTACCTGGCGGGCGCCGGCAACAACAGCAGCGCGCGCCTCTCGTCGCACGCCTTCATGCCGAAATATGCGGTGACCTGGGAAGTCGATCCCGCCCACACCGTCTACGGCACCGTGGCCAAGGGCTTCCGGCTGGGCGGCTCGAACGTGTTCGTGCCACCCACCACCTGCGGGCCCGACCTGGAAGCGAACGGGCTTGCCGAAGGCCCGGCCACCTACGCGCCGGACAGCCTGTGGAACTACGAGATGGGCAGCAAGTCGCGCTTCCTGAACAACCGGCTGTCGCTGAATGCCGCGCTGTTCTACGCGAAGTGGAAGAACATCCAGCAAGGCGTGTACCTGCCGACCTGCACGTACACCTATAACGCCAACGCCGGCAATGCCGTCAGCAAGGGCGTCGAGATCGACATCAAGGCCAAGCCCCTGCCCGGCCTCACGCTGGGCGCGGCCGGCGGCTACGTGAATGCCGAACTGTCGAACGACGAAGGCATCCAGAACGGCGTGATCGGCGCTGTGCGCGGCGCCAAAGTGCAGGGGGTACCGAAGTACAACGCCTCGGTGACCGCCCAGTACAACTTCGCGGTGGGCGGCAGCATGAGCGGCTTCGTTGCCGGTGGGGTGCAGTGGGTGGGACCGAGCAAGGGCTCGCTCAATCCGGAACTGATCGACTACGAACGGCCTTCGTATCACACCGCCGACCTGAGTGGCGGGCTGGCGTTCTCGCGCTACAAGCTGAGTGTGTTCGTGAAGAACGTGCTGGATGACGATACCGTGATCCAGCATCCGCAGGTGGCGTCGATCGTGCAGGGGTATCGGGTGGCGCCGCGGAGTATCGGGGTGAGTTTGGCGGCGAAGTTTTGAGAGAGTGACTGCAGCGCAGGCTGCCTGGCCCGGATCAACCGCCGCTTGTTCAGCAGCCTGCATGCCTCTTCCGAAAGCGCCGGAGCCAGGTACGCCCGGCGCTTTCCTACTGGAGAACTCGATGAAAGAGTTTCACCACATTTCACAAGCCGACTGCGCGGAGGTCGTGGAAGGCCCAACTCCGGCGGCATTGCCGGTCGTTCGCTACAAGACGGCGAACATCGATGGCGTGGAGGTGTTCTACCGCGAAGCCGGGCCGGTGGGCGCGCCGGTCCTGCTGCTCCTGCACGGGTTTCCAACGTCTTCCCACATGTTCCGCAACCTCATTCCCGTGCTGGCGAAACGCTACCACGTGATCGCGCCCGATTATCCCGGCTTTGGCCAGAGCGGCGTGCCCGACCGGTCCGCGTTCGCGTACACCTTCGCCAACCTGGCGACCATCGTCGACAAGCTGACGGTCTTGCTGGGCGCGATGAAGTACAGCATGTACCTGATGGACTACGGCGCACCGATCGGCTATCGGCTCGCGCTCGCGCACCCCGACCGTATCCAGGCACTGGTCATCCAGAACGGGAATGCCTATGACGAGGGCATCGCGGGCGCATTCTGGGATCCGTTCAAGGCTTATTGGGCGGATGGATCGCAAGCCAGCCGCGAGGCGCTCGCCCGCTTCGTCACGCTGGAAACGACCAGGCTTCATTACATGGATGGCATGAGCGATATCGCCCGCGTCAGCCCCGACAGCTGGATGATCGACCAGGCCTTGCTCGACCGGCCCGGCATCCGCGAGATCCACCTCGACCTGTTTCACGACTATGGCAGCAACGTCGCGCTGTATCCGGAATTCCAGGCCTTCTTCCGGCGCTGCAAGCCGCCCGCGCTGATCCTGTGGGGGAAGAACGATCCGATTTTTCCGGAAGCGGGGGCGCACCCTTACCTGCGCGACCTGCCCAGGGCGGAACTGCATGTTCTCGAGACGGGGCACTATGCGCTGGAGGACAAGTTCAATGCGATGGTGCCGCTGATCGGCGATTTTTTGGAGCGGAACTCGTGGGGGCGGTATCGGTCTTGAGGGTGGTGCCTCGCGGCCCACGGGAGTGGACCGGGCTTGTTGTGATGAGTGCCGCCAGTTCGTCCAGCGTCCCCTTTGAAATAGCCACCCTCAGGACATCGAGGAAGGCCGGCACATTGCACTGAGCAGCTGGAGATGATCGAGTTGTTACCTATCGTTCAGGGCTATCGATCTAACAAATCGACCCATTCATTGATTTCCCATTCCGCACGTCGATTCCTATATAACATTCGTAACCGTCTACCTTGGTGTACGTGCAGTTGAGATCACCTCTCCGTCTTTCACGATAGCCCCCATCCGAACTGCACGCATCCTTCAAGTCCGGACCAATTTCGTGAAAGAGATCTTTCGCCAGCGCCCCAGTCAACATGAGCGAGATCTTGCGATCTCTCGGGGTTGGTGGTGTCATCTCACCCAGCGTTCCACCATACATGTAGTAGTCACCTTTCAGCGGATACGCGCCGAATCGCACCTCTTCCTTTTTACCTTCAGCATTGGAAGCTGGAGAAAATGCGAGCGCGATCGCAATGATCATAGCTTGGGCATGCATACAGTCTCCCGGATTTGAATGTGGATACGGTCATCATGGCCATTCATGTATCGGACACGTTCTAGTACCTTGCTCACTTCGTCATCATTGAAGCTCGGATGCCGCACGTATGGATGAAGCAGTCCGTTTTGATGGTACCGCTGATCGGCGATTTCCTGGAGCGGAATTCGTGGCGGCGGTATCGGTCCTGAACGTGATGCCTCGCGACGCACGCGCGCACCGGGCTTCATCCAATAAACGCCGCCAGCTCGTCCGGCGTCCCCTTCGGAAAAGCCTCCCTCAGGAAATCGAGAAACGCGGCCACCCTGGCGCTCAGCAACCGGCGGCTCGGATAGAGCGCCCACAGTTCGATGGCGGGGCCTTCCACGTCGCCCCAATGCACCAGCCTGCCAGCCGCCAGGTCGCCGCTCACGAGCGATATGGGCAGGCGCCCGGCGCCGACGCCGGCTCGCACCGCGTCGCGCACCATCACCAGCGACGACAGCGCCAGCACCGGATCGATCGCGATACTGCTCCTGCCCGCCGTGCCAGCCACTTCCCATGCCGCAGTCCGGTCGCCCGCGCCGCGCACCACGGCGGGCACCGGTGAACCATCCGCTGGCCGGGCCAGGCCAGGCGATGCCACGACCACCAGCCGGTCACGCAGCAGGATGCGGCCGACCAGGTTTTCATCCCGCGCCGGATTGACGCGGATGACCAGGTCGTAGCCCTCTTCCACCATGTCCACGGAGCGGTCTTCCGTGGTGACCTCGACGCGCACTTCCGGATACTTCAGCGCGAACCCCGCCGCCAGGCGTCCCATCGCCGTCTGCGAGAACAGCAGCGGCGCGCTGATGCGCAAGCGGCCGCGCGGCCGGTCGCCGCCCGATGCGATGGCGGCCGCCGTTTCGTCGATCTCGGTGAGCAAGGCGCCCGTGCGCTCGAACAGCGCCCTGCCCTCCTGCGTGAGCTTCAACGTGCGCGCGCCCCGCTCGAACAGACGCAGTTCCAGGCTGCCTTCCAGTTCCGCCACGCGGCGCGACAGCGTGGCCTTCGGGCGTCCGGTGGCGCGGGCGGCGCGGCCGAAGCCACCGTGGCGGGCAACGAGATTGAAATCGGCAAGGGCAAGCAAGTCCATATGTGTTCCACCAGTGAGACAGTCCATCCAACTATACCGTCTATCGGACCGCCTGTGGAATACCTACCATGGGAACCGTCATCTACCACTACGGAGCAAACATCATGACCATCCTCGTTACCGGTGCCACGGGCACTGTCGGCCGCAACGTCGTCGAACAACTCGCCCGCCGCGGCGCCAGCGTGCGGGCGCTCGTCCGCGATCCTTCCAAGGCCAGCTTCCCCGCCGGCGTGACTGTCGTACAAGGCGACCTGCTCGATGTGGACTCGCTGCACGGCGCCTTCGAAGGCGTCTCCACACTGTTCCTCCTCAACGCTGTGGTGCCGGACGAATTCACCCAGGCACTGGTGGCGCTGAACGTGGCCCGCGCCGCGGGTGTGAAGCGCGTGGTCTACCTGTCGGTGATCCACAGCGACGTGTACGTGAACGTGCCGCATTTCGCCGGCAAGTTCGGCGTCGAGCGGATGCTGGAACACATGGGCTTCCAGGCCACCGTGCTGCGGCCCGCCTATTTCATCGACAACGATCTCACCGTGAAGGATGCGGTGCTGGGCCATGGCGTGTATCCGATGCCGGTCGGCGCCAAGGGGCTGGCGATGATCGATGCGCGCGACATCGGCGAGATCGCCGCCATCGAGCTGCTGCGGCGCGAACGCTCCGACGTGGCACTGCCGTTCGAGCGCATCAACCTCGTCGGACCGGACACGCTGACCGGCCCGGAGATCGCCGGCATCTGGAGCGAGGTACTGGGTCGGCCCGTGGGCTATGGCGGCGACGATACCGCCGCATTCGAGCGGAACCTGCGGAACTTCATGCCGGGGTGGATGGCGTTCGACATGCGCCTGATGGCCGAGCGCTTCATCAGCGACGGCATGCTGCCCGGCGCCGGGGATGTGGAGCGCTTGACAGAGATGCTGGGCCGGCCGCTGCGCTCCTACCGTGAGTTCGCTGCTGGCGTGGCCGCCGCGGTCTGACCCTTTTTCCCGAGGAGATCAGCATGATTTATTCGACTGCGACCGTGCCCGTGAATCCAGAAGGCGCGGCGCCGCTGACGCGTGCGCAAGCATGGGCCGGGCTGGTATCGAAGGCCCGGGATGCGCGCCTGTTCCTGCCGCCCGGTTTGTGCACCCGCTGCGATGTCGTCGAGGAGAGCGCGACGCATCTCGTGCGCGAGGCCGTCATTGCCGGGGAAGCTTTACGGGAGATCATCAGCTTCGAGCCCATGGCGAAGGTATCGTTCTTCCAGGCCAGCGGGCCGCGCGAAGGCGTGATCGTCAACGAGCTGTTCGAGGATGGAAACGGCGCGTTGCACTTGCAGTTCTACTGCTACCTGGGGTTGCGGGGGAAGGAACCCGGTGGGACGGAAGAACAGGCCGAGCAGGCCTGGATGGATAGCGACAAGGGCTATCGGACCGCTTTGCTGTCGACGTTGCAGAGGACTCGGGAACTGGCTGGGGAAGGACGGCTTTGATGCTGGTGTTGGCAGGGGGCGCGGCTCCTGCCTGCTCATCTAGTGGTGGCTTGGCATCCGATGCCGGGCGCGCTGCAGCGGAAACCACGGCAAATCCATGCTTCGAGATTTTCTTTTGGCAATCATTTTTGCTAATATGAAAAATATCTGAACCACAGCTGCGACATCGCTTGTCGGTCCGGCCCGTATGCTGGCACGAACGCATACGAGCATCACTGTCCATTTTTCGAGGCGCCTATCGCGCCACCCGCCATCCACCAGGAACAAACCCAATGCACCCACAACACCCCACCCTCTACCAGCAAGTAGGCAACCTGCCCGACGAATCGCAGCGCAAGCGCCGCATCCGCTTCCACCAAGGCTGGTGGCGCACCTTCGTGCTGGCCGAGCCGGCCGGCGCCCACCCGCTGCGCGCCGGCGAAACCGTCTGCAATGTGCTGGATGGCGGCGAGATCTCGAAGAAGAACCTGTTCGGCCCAGGCACCGTGGCCGCCGTGGAAGCAACGCTGGCCGCGCGCAGCAAGGCATCGGGTGGCCTGATCGACCAGCGCCGCCTGTTCAACAACCTGCTCTCCAGCCAGCCGCTGGTGTTCAACTTCTTCGGTCCGCTGCAGCAGGACCTGGGGCTGGCGACCAGGGTGGTCCAGGCGCTGTTCCCCGGCGTCGACGAAGTGACGGCCATCCTGTTCGAATATGCGCCGGACCAATGGATCGACAATTCCGCCTTCGACGTGGCGCTGGAGATCACGTCGCAGGGCCGCAGCGGCCTGCTCGGACTGGAGTGCAAGTTCACCGAGCCATTCTCGCCAACGGAATACAAGAACGATGACTACCGCAAGCTGGCAACGGCATGCGAGGCGTTCACCGTGCCATACGAAGCCTGCATCAAGCCGGAATTCAACCAGCTGTTCCGCAACCAGCTCATCGCCGAACATCAGGTGAGCGAGAAAAAGAAGTACGCGTTCCGGATGACGGGCCTGTTCTGCGAGCCCGGCGATGACAGCGCCATCGCCACCGGCAAGGCGTTCCGGTCCATGCTCAGGGACGGCGACAGCTCGTTCCACGTCGTCACCTACACGGCCTTCATCGAGGCATTGCAGCGGCTGGAACTGACGTGGGAGCAGCGCGAGTGGAGCATGATGCTGTGGGCTCGCTACTGCGCGCTGGGGCTCAGCGCCGGCGCCTACAGCGAGCGATAAAGATGAATAGCGGCGGTTATCGAGCCGCCGGTTGCTCCGAACGTCGGCCTTTGCAAACAAGGCCGCCGCGACCAGGCCTCACTGCCACCAATCCAGCAGCGTCTCATCCTCCGCATCGTCGAAGTTCTTGTAGACGTTCGCGAAATACCACGGAACGCCCGTCCTCGCGGTGAATCCGTCGAAGACCTCGCAGATACTGGCCATCCCTGCGGAAGCCGGGACCGACAGCGCCAGGTTGCCGCGATAGCTGCCGTCCAGCGTGCCATGCAGTTTCTCGCCGACGTTTTCCCGAAGTTCCGCGACATGCCCCGCGGCGAGTTCGTCGGCATAGATCTGGATACAGAAGTTGCCGCCGCGCCGCACCACCGTGGCCGGTGCCGTGCCGCTTTTGATTTCCACGATATCGCCCCGCGCAAGGTTCAGCGCCAGCCCGGGCGATGACAGCAACTCATACTGGTTGCCGCCGAGGCTCTGTGCCGGTATCTCTTCGCATACCGGCCCGTTTTCCCGCATCGCCACGAACAGCGCGATCAGTGTCGTCCCATCTTCGTCCACATGGTGCATGACAGCTTCCCCTTCAGTTAAGGCATTCCATCGCCAAGCTGGCCATGGGTGCCAACGCCGAGCTTACAGGATGCGCGACCCCGCGCACGATATGAGGCGTTGTCCGACACGACCGAAACGCAACAGCATTTACTGCTAGATTGTCAATATCCGCAATTCAACCTCATTCGTATCGGTCCTGTCCCATGAAAACGTTCCATTGCGACAAATGCTCGCAACAAGTCTTCTTTGAGAACACCCTGTGCTTCAACTGCGACAGCACGCTGGGCTACCAGCCCGCCACGCGAAGCATCAACAGTTTCGAGGAAACCGAGGATGGCCACTGGCGCAGCCTGAACCGCATCGACGAAGGCAAGCTGTATAAAAAATGCGGCAACTATGTCGAGCACAACGTCTGCAACTGGATGCTGCCCGCGGACGATCCCCACGAGCTGTGCGCGTCGTGCCAGCTGACCGTCGTGATTCCGGCTCTGTCGTCGGAGAAGAACCACGTATTGTGGGCCCGGCTTGAAACCGCCAAGCGCCGCCTGCTGTTCTCACTGGCCACGCTGAACCTCACGCCCGCTTCAAAAGAAGAGGAACCGGAAACGGGCCTGGCGTTCCAGTTCCTGGAAGACGGCGTCACCGACCAGTGCGTGATGACCGGCCATGCCAACGGGGTCATCACCCTGAACATCGCCGAAGCCGATCCCGCCGAACGCGAACGCACGCGCGAGCAGATGCATGAACGCTACCGCACCCTGCTGGGGCACTTCCGCCACGAAAGCGGGCATTATTATTTCGACCGGCTGGTCGTCGACAGCGAATTCATCGACGGCTTCCGCGCCCTGTTCGGCGACGAGCGCCAGGATTACGGCGAAAGCCTGAAGCGCCACTACGCCGAAGGCCCCGTGGAAGACTGGGAGTCGCGCTTCGTGAGCAGCTACGCCAGCTCGCACCCGTGGGAAGACTGGGCGGAAACCTGGGCCCACTACCTGCACATGATGGACACGCTGGAAACGGCGCACGCCTGCGGCCTGTCGCTGCATCCGACCAAACCGCTCGAACCGTCGCTGGACATCACCGCGCCGCCCACCAAGGTTGCCTCGTTCGAGGACACCCTGAGCGACTGGTTCGCCCTCACCTACGTGCTCAACAGCCTGAACCGCAGCATCGGCATGCCCGATTCGTATCCGTTTAAACTCAGCACGCCGGTGCTGGAAAAGCTGGAGTTCGTGCACAAGGTGGTGCGTGCCCAGCGGCCGCGCGCCTCAAAGCGCCCCATCTAGGAGATCGACGGACACCTCCATGTCCTGGCGTTCCAGCGGCGGCCCGAACTGGCTGAAAATCGCCACGTTGGCGGCGTCGTGGCCGCGGGCGATCGTCACGCGGCCGCCGCGCGGGCCCGCCTGGGTCGGATCGAAGGTGTACCAGCGCCCGCCCACGTAAGCCTCGAACCATGCGTGCAAGTCCATTGGTTGCAGTCCGTGCAGGTAGCCGGCCACGATGCGCGCCGGGATGCACAGGCTGCGGCACAAGGCGATGCCCAGGTGCGCCAGGTCGCGGCAGACACCCTCGCGCCGCTCGTTGACGTCGGACGCCGCCATGTGGCTGTAGGGCGATGCCGGATTGAAGCGCACCGAGTCGCGCACCCATTCGGTGATGCGGGCCACCTGGTCGTATCCGGGCGCGGCGCCGGCAACGATCTCGGTGGCCATGTCCAGGAACAGCTCGGATTCGCAGTAGCGGCTTGGCAGCAGGTAAGTGAGCACCTCGTCCGGCAAATGCTGCACTTCGACGAACGGCGCCCCGGGTGCAACCTCGATCGTCGCAGCTGTCATCACGTCGGCCGAGGTGTAGATCGAAAATGCCCCGGGCGGCGCCACCAGGCGCTGGCACAGGTTGCCGTAGGCATCGGCAAATTCCACCGCCGGCACGCCGGGGGCGAGGTTATAGCTTTGATGCGCCACCCACTGGTTTGCGTCGCTGCGGGGGCGCAGGATCAGGATGAACGGCGTCGGCTCGGCAAGGATGAAACTCAGGTTGCAACGGGTGCGCAACAACATGTCGGGCTCGCTTTCACTTGTCGGCATAAGCGCACCAATAAGGCGCGAGAGTTGCAAATATTACCATTTTGGTGCGGTGCGTCATGTTCTGGTGCAGAAGTGTGACATCCCGCAGGCAGGCCGACACCTCAAGCGTGGTCCTCCGCCGGCACCAGGAAATCGCTGCCGATGCCGTTGCCGATTTCCTCGATCGACGCCAGGAACGACGTCAGGAAATCATGCAGGCCTTCTTCCAGGATGTCGTCGATCACCGCCAGCCGCACCTTTGCATGCAGCTTGCCGGCCAGCCGCTCGGTTTCCTGCGACACCTCGTTGCTGATTTCCTGCAGGTTCGCCACCACGGCGGCCATGCAGGCCACCAGGGAGCGCGGCATCTTCTCTTCCAGGATCAGCAGCGCGGCCACGCGCGACGGCGTGATGGCATCGCGATAGACCTTGCGGTACGTTTCAAACGCGGACACGGAGCGCAGCAGCGCCGCCAGGTAATAGAACTCGCCCTGCGGCCCCGCCTTGATCGCATCGGAATCGAGGAAGCGGAATTTCACGTCGAGGATGCGCGCCGTGTTGTCGGCCCGCTCCAGGAAGGTGCCGAGGCGGATGAAGTTGAACGCCCCATCCTGGAACATGGTGCCCAGCGTGACCCCGCGCGACAGGTGCGAGCGGTGTTTCACCCACTCCAGGAACTGGCCGGGGTGCGATTCGAACATGCGGCTCCTGAGATGCTGCTGCAGCTCGATCCAGGTGGTGTTCTCGGTTTCCCACACTTCGGTGGTGAGGGTGCCGCGCACGGCCCGGGCATTCTCGCGCGCCGCGGTCAGGCAACTGGCGATCGAGGAAGGATTGTCCGGATCGCGCACCATGAAGTCGATGACCTCCTTCTGGGTCAGCGCGGAATACTTGGCATCGAACTGCTGTTCCAATTCCGAGACACCCAACATGGTGCGCCAGCCCTGCTGGGCGGCCAGCGCCGTTTGCGGCATCAGCGAATACTGCACGCGCACGTCGAGCATGCGGGCCGTGTTTTCCGCCCGTTCGGTGTAGCGGGCCATCCAGAACAAATGATCTGCGGTGCGGCTCAACATGTCAGTTCTCCAGTATCCAGGTGTCCTTGGTGCCGCCGCCCTGCGACGAATTCACCACCAGCGAGCCTTCGCGCAGCGCCACGCGGGTCAGCCCGCCCGGCACCATCGTCACCGTCTTGCCCGACAGGACGAACGGGCGCAAATCGATATGCCGCGGCGCGACGCCCGACTCCACATAGGTCGGGCAGGCCGACAGCGCCAGCGTGGGCTGGGCGATGTAGCCCGCCGGGTTGGCCACCAGCCGCTCGCGGAACGCCTCGATCTCGGCGCTCGTCGCGGCCGGGCCGACCAGCATGCCGTAGCCGCCGGCCCCGTGCACTTCCTTGACCACCAGCTCCGGCAGGTTCGCCAGCGTATACGCCAGGTCGTCCTTCTTCCTGCACTGGTAGGTGGGCACGTTGTTGAGGATCGGCTTCTCGCCGAGATAAAACTCGATCATGTCCGGCACGAACGGGTAGATCGACTTGTCGTCGGCCACGCCGGTGCCGATGGCGTTGGCCAGGCCCACCCGGCCGGCGCGCACCACGTCCATCAGGCCGGGCACGCCCAGCGTGGACTCGGGGCGGAATGCGCGGGGATCGAGGTAGTCGTCGTCGATGCGGCGGTAGATGACGTCGACCTTCCGCGCGCCACGCGTGGTGCGCATGTAGACGGTTTCATTCTTCACGTACAAGTCCTGCCCCTGCACCAGCGAGACGCCCATCTGCTGGGCCAGGAAAGCGTGCTCGAAATAGGCTGAATTGTGCATGCCGGGCGTAAGCACCACCACGGTCGGATCGGCGCTGTCGTACGGCGCCACGGTGCGCAGGTTGTCGAGCAGCAGGTCGGGATAATGGTCGACCGGCGCCACCCGGTTGCTGGCGAACAGCGCGGGGAACAGCCGCATCATCATCTTGCGGTTTTCCAGCATGTAGGAGACGCCGGACGGTACCCGCAGGTTGTCTTCCAGGACGTAGAACTCGCCCTCGCCGGCCCGCACGATATCGACGCCGGCGATGTGCGCGTAGATGCTGGCGGGGACGTCGATGCCCTGCATGGCCGGGCGGTACTGGGCGTTGTTCAACACCTGCTCGCGCGGTATGACGCCCGCCTTGAGGATTTCCTGGTCGTGATAGACATCGTGCAGGAAGCGGTTCAGCGCCGTCACCCGCTGCACCAGGCCGGCCTGCAGCGTGGCCCATTCGGCGGCGTGGATCACGCGCGGGATGATATCGAACGGGATCAGCCGCTCCTTGCCGGCCGTGTCGCCATACACGGCGAACGTGATGCCCACGCGCTGGAAGATGAGCTCCGCTTCGGTGCGCTTCTGGTCGATCAGGCCGGGTGGCTGCTCCGCCAGCCACTGGGCGAACGCCTGGTAGTGGGGGCGCACGCTGGCCTCGGTGGAATACATTTCGTCGTAAAAGTTCGGCATCGAATTCCTCCTCGTAGCCAAAGTGCTATCAAGAAACGTGCCAGGGTTCAGATGTCGGATGCAATGCTTGCGGTCGAGCCGCAGGGGTCTGTCCCCGGTAAGTGATTGCATCAGTGCTCGCCATTAGCTTCGTTAGAGGACTGACCCCGGTTTTTGCCAGCATTCCCGGAACACTTTAAAAAGCCGGGGACAGTCTCCTTGCACCCAAGTGCGAAATCCGGGGTCAGACCCGGCGGGTGTTTTGTCGGGACACATGGGTAACATCTGTCGGGAGACATAGGTAACACCTTTTATGATCATTGCACATCCATTAACGGGAGCGTGCAATGCCTTGGAAGGAGTCCACCTCTATGTCATCCCGACTGGAATTCGTGCTGCTCGTACTGAGCGCTTCGGCAAACATCGCTGAGCTTTGCCGCCGATTTGGCATCAGCCGCAAGACTGCTTACAAGTGGTTGGAGCGTTATCATGCTGAAGGCGAAGGGGGCCTGCAGGATCGCTCACGGCAGCCGCATTGTTCGCCCTGCACCGCTGACGGTGAGCTTGAGATGCAAGTTCTGGCGTTGCATTTTGAGTACCCGTACTGGGGAGCTCGCAAGCTTTGCGCGCTACTGCCGGATACGGTCAAGCGGCCCCATCACAGCACCGTTCATGCGATCTTGCAGCGCCATGAGTGCCAGGTTCTTGGCGTGCCGATTAGTCAGAGCGTCGTGTTCAAGCGCTTTGAGCATGAGTTGCCCAATGACCTTTGGCAGATGGACTTCAAAGGACACTTTGCACTGACAGACACAGCTGCGGGTCGGTGTCATCCGCTGACAATTTTAGATGACCACTCGCGATTTAGCCTATGTATCGCTGCTTGCGGTAACGAACGCTACGCCACTGTGCGCACGGCATTGCAGTCGACATTTGAGCGTTACGGAATGCCTGCTCGCTTCACCGCCGACAACGGCCCGCCATGGGGCAGCACAGGTCTCATCGGACTGACAAAGCTTGAGGTATGGCTGGCACGGCTGGGTATTGCTGTGGGCCACAGCAGGCCAAACCATCCGCAGACTCAAGGTAAGGATGAGCGTTTCCATCGAACCTTGAAACTTGAGGTAATAGGGCGAAGAGGCTACGGCTCGCTTGCTCAGTGTCAGAGCGCGTTCGATGCTTGGCGCGAGATCTATAACGCTGTACGACCTCACCAATCGCTCAATCAGCAGCCACCGATTAGCAGGTACCGGTGTAGCGGCAGGTCCTTTCCATCGGTCCTGCCACCTGTCGAATACCTCCCCGATGACCAGATCAGGAAGGTCGACAAGAACGGCTACCTCTCCTACGGCCATCACCGCTACTTCGTCGGCGAAGGCCTGCATGCTGAATCTGTGGCGATCCGTCCAACTTGCACCGACGGTCTACTGGAGGTCTTCTTCTGCAAACATAAAGTTCGGGAGATAGACCTCCAGAATCCGTCGTAACATAGGTCCATGATGTGTAACCCATGTCTCCCGACATGTGTTACCTATGTCCCCCGACCATACACCCGGCGGGTCTGACCCCAGCACTCTGCCGTTGGGGTGAAAACACGAGTAGCCGTTGGTTTCAGCACCATCCAACAGTTGCATTTATAGCAGGTACGAATCATGCTTCATCACCCCCACATCGCGCCCATTTCGAAAGGCAGTCCCGCATGGCTATCCGTATCGCGCTGCACCACAAGACCAGTTACCGCTATGACCGCCCGGTCGGCCTCTCCCCCCATGAAGTGCGCCTGCGCCCGGCGCCCCATGCGCGCACGCCGATCCTGTCCTACTCGCTGACGGTGCAACCGCAGGAGCACTTCATCAACTGGCAGCAGGACCCGTACGGCAACTACATCGGCCGCTTTGTGTTCCCCGAAAAATCGGACACGCTCGACTTCACGGTCGACCTGGTGGCCGACATGACCGTCATCAACCCGTTCGACTTCTTCGTCGAGAAGTACGCGGAAACCTTCCCGTTCGCCTACCCGCCGCAACTCACGGCCGAACTGAGCGCCTACCTGCAGACGGAACCCTCCAGCCCGCTGGTGATGGAATGGGTAACGGCGGCCCGCCGCGACCTGCTGGGCAAGCCGATGGGCACCAACGATTTCCTGGTGGCCGTCAACCAGCGCCTGCAGCGCGACATCGCCTACCTGCTGCGCATGGAACCCGGCGTGCAGGCGCCCGATGAAACGCTGCAGAAGCGCTCCGGCTCGTGCCGCGACACCGGCTGGCTGTTGGTGCAGATCCTGCGCGAGATGGGGCTGGCGGCGCGTTTCGTGTCCGGCTACCTGATCCAGCTGCGCGCCGACCAGGAAGCGCTCGACGGCCCCAGCGGCACCGACGTCGACTTTACGGACCTGCACGCATGGACCGAGGTGTACATCCCCGGCGCCGGCTGGATCGGGCTCGATCCCACGTCCGGCATGCTGGCCAGCGAGGGCCACATCCCGCTGGCCTGTACGGCACTGCCGTCGTCCGCGGCCCCGGTCTCGGGTTACACGGACAAGGCCGAAGTCACCTTCTTCCACGAGATGACGATCACGCGCATCCACGAAGACCCGCGCGTGACGAAACCGTACACCGAGGCGGACTGGCAGAAGATCGACCGCCTCGGCCAGCAGGTCGATGCGGACCTGAAGCGGCAGGACGTGCGCCTGACCCAGGGCGGCGAACCCACCTTCGTGTCGATCGACGACATGGACGGCCCCGAATGGAACACCCTGGCCCACGGCGACAAGAAGCGCGAGCTGGCGGGCAACCTGATGCACCGCCTGAAGAACCACTTTGCGCCGGGCGGCATGCTGCACTACGGCCAGGGCAAGTGGTACCCGGGCGAACCACTGCCGCGCTGGGCCCTCAACATCTACTGGCGCATCGACGGCCAGCCGATGTGGCTCGACGCCACGCTGTTCTCGGACGAACACCTCGACGATGGCTATGGCCCCGACGATGCCGGCCGCTTCACCGCCGAACTGGTGAAGTCCCTCGCCCTGCCCGCCAACAGCGCCATCCCGGCCTACGAGGACGTGCTGCTGCAAGCCCAGCGCGAACAGGCACTGCCGCGCAACCTCGATCCTCTGGACGCCGACCTCACCGCGCCGGAAGAGCGCCGCCGCCTGGCCCGCCTGCTGGAACGCGGCTTGGGCGAGGTGGCCGGCTACGTGCTGCCGCTGAAGGCGAAGGATTACGATCCGTCGACGCTGGGCACCGTGTGGCAAACATCGCCATGGCCGATCCGGCGCGAGAACCTGTACCTGATCGAAGGCGATTCGCCGATCGGCCTGCGCCTGCCGCTGGCCACGCTGCCGTGGGTGCTGCCGGAAGAACGCGAACCGGAATTCGATGTCGACCCGTTCGCGTCACGCTCCGCCCTTCCGGCCGAGGAACGCAAGAAGGAAAAGGAAAAGCGGCCGATCCTGGGCCTGGCCGCCAGCAAGGCGGGGGACAAGCCGACCGCGAAGGCAGGAAGGCCGGTCGTCGAACCCATCCGGCCCATCAAGCCGGCCGAACCGGCCGAGCCGGCACCGCGCGACGTGATCCACACCGCGCTGTGCGTCGAAGTGCGCGCCGGCCGCCTGTACGTGTTCATGCCGCCTATTAAACGCATCGAGGATTACCTGGCGCTGGTGAGCGCCGTCGAACGCACCGCCGCCAAGCTGGCGATGAAGCTGCGCATCGAAGGCTACGCACCGCCGCGCGACCCGCGAATAAAACTGCTCAGCGTAACGCCCGATCCGGGCGTGATCGAGGTGAACATCCACCCGGCGGCCAGCTGGAACGAACTGGTTTATAACGTGTCGACCCTGTACCAGGAAGCCCGCCTGACGCGGCTGGGCACCGAGAAATTCATGCTCGACGGCCGCCACACCGGCACCGGCGGCGGCAACCACGCCACCCTGGGCGGCGCCACCGCCGAAGACAGCCCGATGCTGCGCCGGCCAGACCTGCTGAAAAGCCTGATCACCTACTGGCAGAACCACCCCGCCCTGTCGTACCTGTTCTCGGGCACGTTTATCGGGCCGACCAGCCAGGCGCCGCGCGTGGACGAAGCGCGCGACGACAACCTGTATGAACTGGCGATCGCCTTCCAGCAAATGGACCAGGTGCTGCCGACGTTGCACGAAGGCGACAAGCCGTGGATCGTCGACCGCCTGCTGCGCAACCTGCTGGTGGACCTGACGGGCAACACGCACCGCGCCGAATTCTCCATCGACAAGCTGTACTCGCCGGACGGCCCCACCGGCCGCCTGGGCCTGGTGGAATTCCGCGCCTTCGAGATGCCGCCACACGAGCGCATGAGCCTTTTGCAAATGTTGCTGCTGCGCGCCCTCGTCGCGCGCTTCTGGCGCGAACCGTACCAGGCCAAGCTGGTGAACTGGGGCGTGGCGCTGCACGACCGCTGGATGCTGCCGCATTTCGTCGCCCAGGATATCCGCGACGTGGCCCGCGACCTGCGCGCGCACGGCTATGAATTCGAGGACCACTGGTTCGAGCCGTTCATCGAATTCCGCTTCCCCCGCTTCGGCACCGTGGTCTACGAAGGCGTGGAAATGGAGCTGCGCCAGGCGATCGAGCCGTGGAACGTGCTGGGCGAGGAAGTCAGCGCGGGCGGCACCGCGCGCTATGTCGATTCGTCCGTGGAGCGGATGCAGCTGCTGGTGCGCGGGCTGACCAACGGCCGCCACGTGATCGCCTGCAATGGCCGCATGTTGCCATTGCACCCCACCGGCATTCCGGGCGAGTATGTGGCAGGGGTGCGCTTCCGCGCCTGGAGCCCGTGGTCGGCGCTGCACCCGACCATCCGCGTGCAGGCGCCGCTCACCTTCGACCTGGTCGACACCTGGAGCGGGCGCGCGATCGGCGGTTGCACCTATCACGTGGTGCATCCGGGCGGGCGCAACGAAGTGGGTTCGCCGGTGAACGCCAACGCCGCCGAGGCACGCCGTTTCGCGCGCTTCTGGCCGCACGGCCACACACCGGGGCCGATGACTGTGCGAAAAGAGGAACGGAATCCCAGCTTCCCGATGACATTGGATTTGCGCTGGCAGGCAGATTGATCTACTGTTTCAGTTCCTGATGGAAAGTAAAGCTGCCGTGCGACATGTCCAATAACCTCCTTGAGTCTTATCTTTCAGCGCCAGATGGTTTCGATGAAATGCTCGACGCGGCCGGCGTGCCGCGCGCGCACTGGCGCGCCATGCTCGACAGCCTGGAGCACGAACCGCCGGACATGATGCGCCAGCGCCACGAAATGGTGCAGCGCCAAGTGCGTGAAAATGGCGTGACGTACAACGTGCGCGCCGATGCCGACGGCCTGCAACGGCCGTGGGATTTGAACGTGCTGCCGCTGATCCTGCCGCACGAGGAATGGGCCGGCATCGAGGCGGCCGTGATCCAGCGCGCCCGGCTGCTCAATAAAATCCTCGGCGACGTCTATGGCCCGCAGGAGATGCTGCGCGAAGGCCTGCTGCCGCCGGCGCTGGTGCACGGCCACGCCGGCTTCCTGCGCCCGTGCCACGGCATGGGCCATCACGACGACATCGCCCTGCACTTCTACGCGGTGGACCTGGCGCGCGCGCCGGACGGCCGCTGGTGGGTGCTGGCCGACCGCACGCAGGCGCCCTCCGGTGCCGGCTATGCGCTGGAAAACCGCGCGATCATCTCGCCCACCTTTCCCGACCTGCTGCGCGAACTGAAAGTGCAGCCACTGGCCGGCTTCTTCCGCACCATGCGCGACAGCCTGGTGCACTGGGGCCGCCTGTGCGCGGCCAAGGGCGATTCCCCGGCGCCGCTGCGCGAAGGCGAAATGCCATTGATCGTGCTGCTCACGCCCGGCCCGCGCACCGAGAGCTACTACGAGCAGGCCTATCTCGCCCGCCACCTCGGCCTGCCGCTGGTGGAAGGCAGCGACCTCACCGTGCGTGACGGCGTGGTGTACCTGAAAACCTTGGCGGGCCTGCACCGGGTGCACGTGATCATGCGCCGCGTGGACGACGAGTCGTGCGATCCGCTGGAGCTGTGCAGCTCGATGCTGGGCGTGGCGGGGCTGACGCAGGCCGCCCGCCGCGGCAACGTGCTGGTGGCAAACAGCCTGGGTTCCAGCCTGCTGGAATCGGGCGCCCTGCTCGGCTTCCTGCCGGCGCTGTCGCGGCGGCTGCTGGGCGAGCCGCTGAAGATGCCATCCGTCGCCACCTGGTGGTGCGGCGAGCCGGCCGCGCTGGAAGCGGTGATCGGCAAGCTCGATCGGCTGGTCATCAAACCCAGCTTCTCGCAACTGCCACCGGTCACGGTGTTCGGCCAGGACCTGGCCGGCGAGGCGCGCGCGGAGCTGATCGCCAAACTGCGCGCCAACCCGAATAACTACATCGCCCAGGAAGTGGTGCAGCTGTCGCGCGCACCGGTATGGAAGGCCGGCGCGACATCGGGATTGCAGCCGCGCGCCATCGGCCTGCGCGTGTTCGCCTGCGCCACGCCGAACGGATATGTCGTCATGCCGGGCGGCCTGACCCGCGTGGCCACCGGCCCGGATGCGCGCGTGCTGACGATGAAGATGGGCGGCGCCAGCAAGGACACCTGGGTGCAGGCGCGCGCCCGTGTGGCGGTGCCGCGCCTGCAAAAGCGCAGCATCACCGGCAAGGACCTGGTGCGCGAAGACAGCAACCTGTCGAGCCGCGTGGCGGAAAACCTGCTGTGGTTCGGCCGATACGCGGAACGCTGCGACAACATCGCCCGCCTGCTGCGCGTGGCGCTCAATTTCCTGTTCAACGTGCGCTTCGACCAGCGCGGCGCCGAATGGCCAACCGTCGAGGCGCTGTGCATCTGGTTCCAGCTGATTGATGGCGAAAAGCGGCCGGTGGCCGGCCAGGCGGCACAGATGCAAAGCCAGACTTCCGGCCCAGGTGGTCAATCGCAAAGCCAGGGGCAGGCGGTGGCCATCTTTACCGATGCCGAACTCGAATCGGCCCTGCTGCTGGCGGTGGTGTCGCCCAACGTGCCCGGGCTGGCCCGGCAGCAGCAGCACCTGGTGCGCATCGCCGGCCAGCTGCACGAGCGCTTCTCCGTCGACAACTGGCGCGCGCTGAACCGCATGGTGCAGCCCGCCGCCCGGCCCGGCGAGCGGCCGTCGCAGTCGGAAGTGATGACGATCCTCGACGACGCCGCCTCGGCGCTGATGACACTGGCCGGCTTCGCGCTCGACGGCATGACGCGCGACCTCGGCTGGCGCTTCATGTCGATCGGCCGCCGCCTGGAGCGGCTGCAGTTCCAGAGCGTGGTGCTGCAGCGCGCGCTGGCGATGGACGAAAACGGCAACCTGGAATGGCTGCTCGAACTGTCCGACAGCATCATCACCTATCGGGCCCGCTACCGCGCCCAGCCCGAGTGGCTGCCGGTGCTCGACCTGCTGCTGCGCGACGGCACCAATCCGCGTTCGATCCTGTTCCAGATGGACGGCATCCTGGGCGCGTTGAGGAAGATCGCGCAGACGCATGGGGCTTGCGGCGTGGAGTTGCTGGAGCCGTTGCGGGAGGAAGTGCTGGCGCTGGAACCGGATGCCGACCTTAACTACGCCAATGCGCATTTGAGCGACCTGCTGAACCGCATCCAAGTGGCCAGTGCGGCGTTGTCGGAGCAGATCAGCGTGCAGTTCTTCAGTTATACGGATGGGCAGCAGAGGAGCCGGAGATCATGAGTTCTTTGCTTACTTTTGGATCTGACGCTGAAGTCTGCGCACGGTATCGGGTGGTGCATGAGACGCGGTATCGGTATCAGAGCACGGTGACCTTGTCGCAGCAGTACCTGCACCTGACACCGCGCTCGTTTGCTTACCAGCAGACCGAGTCGCACCAGATCTGGCTGGACCGTTCTGTCGACGATGCGCGGGATGGGACGGATTATTTCGGGAACTGCACGCGGCATGTTTCGCTGACCGTGCCGCATGACAGTTTGCTGGTGCATGCCGAGTCGACGGTGGCTTTATCTGCGCGGCCTGTGTTGGCGGAGATTGCCGGCACTTTGCCCTGGGAGGGGACGCGGGACATGATGGCCAAGGAGAAGAGCGCCGCGACCCTGGAGGCTTGCCGGTATCTATATGGATCGCCGCATGTTTATATGTTCCCGGAGCTGGAAGCGTATGCGCGGGTCAGTTACACCCCTTGCCGGCCGCAGCTGGATGCCGCGCTGGAGCTGACGCATCGGATCTTCGAGGATTTCGAGTTTGATGCGCGGGCGACGGAGATTTCGACGCCTTTAGAGCAGGTGCTGCGGGGGCGGCGTGGGGTTTGTCAGGATTTTGCTCAGTTGATGATCGGCTGCTTGCGCAGCTTGGGCCTGCCGGCTCGTTACATTAGCGGGTACATTCTCACGCATCCACCGGAGGGGAAGCCGCGGTTGGTGGGGGCGGATGCTTCGCATGCTTGGGTTTCGGTGTTTTGCCCTTCCATCGGGTGGGTGGATTTTGATCCGACCAATCGCTGCTTGGTGGGGCATGAGCACATCACCTTGGGGTGGGGGCGGGATTTTAGTGATGTGACGCCGATGCGGGGGATTGTGTTGGGGGGTGGGGGGCAGGTGTTGGATGTGGAGGTTACCGTGACGCCTTTGGAGGTGGCAGGCCAGAGTTAATGGGCACAGAGACACTGATACTGCCATGCCCATGCCCATCGCTTTCGCTGCTCTGCCATCGGCCATCTGTCTAAACAACCGCATACGGAAGGTATGACTGAAGCTGCGCTTGGCTTCACTGCCCTACGACCGCAACGTGACGCTATCTACTTGGCGACGCTTGCACGATCCGCCGCATCGCTTTCAAGATGAGCGTTTGACGATTCTTTTCCCGATGCCAGTTATATGATCAAGATCCGGTGGCGGGCCAATGGGACGTCTTAATGATGCGGCCAGTTTCTTATCATCGTGTTTGCAACGGTGATGGTAGCCGGGCAATTTGCGCCTTGACGACTGGCCAGATCGCCAGTTTATGTGTCTTGAACGACTTGTAGTGATATTTCCGAGGATCAGCTGGCTGCGTGTCCGCTGCGGCAGTTGCCTTCCACATGCCGAACACGACGATTTCGTCCCCTACGTCGATGTCCGCAAGCCAGTCAACGTCGCGGCACCACACGCTGGCCTCGATACCGATACCGGTTTGCGAGTCGTTCGGATCGCGGATACATTTCGGCTTCACAAGGTTCAAGACATTTGTCGCACCATACTTGTCGCGCGTTGGACGCTTTGATTTCACGGTTCCATGTAAGGCCATCGGATACTGAACCGTATTGTGTGCCAAGCTGCGGTAAGCGTCGAGATACCGCTCGGTCTCGAAATAGACCTGTGACCATGGCACAATAATGTTCCCCTCGAAGATCAGTTCCAGGTGAGCTGCAATCTCAGCTTCGGCGTCGCACATGGCCCGCACCTTCAACACACGCCTAGCCGAGTTCACATAGCCTGCCAGTTGGGCTGGGGACCGCTCGTAAGTCTTGCCAGGGCTGCTGCCTTTCTCGCTGCCTGCCTTGGAAGGGCTTTTGCTCAATGCGACCAGGGCATCCCTGACCATGACGAGGCGCAAGCGATACCGGCCATCGCGAACAGTTTCGAAGATATCCTGTGATTCGCTCGCGATCGTTTTGATTGCTGCATCTACCGCATATTTGCAACCGTCCACATGCCGCCTGCCAGGAAGCAAGCGAAAGTAAGCAGGGACCAGAATCGGTTTGTCATACCGTTCCCTGGGATGGGCGCTTTGGTGGGTAACCTGCACCGGGCAATAGAGGCAATGGAGCGGTTCGACACCCTTTCCTTTCGAATAATGATCGGCAGTCCATTCGTTGCCAGCGCTGTCAAGTGCCTTGCTCATCTTGATGCCCATCGTACACTCCTGACCGGTGACGTCTGGTATTAAGTGTAACTACTTTTTGTACCAATCTGCACGAAACGCAGTGGAGCTGATTGCCTGCAGACGGTGCTGGCCCGACGCTTCTTACCTATAACAAGTGGACTTAAGCTCGACGTGAGATAGAGCACAACGCGCGCTTTTGGCTCGCGACGCCCGCGATCCGCCTCCGCCCGCTAGCAGGCGGCGCCTCAATGACAAAGTGGCTATCGGCATAAGGGGCAGCTTAAAGCGGCGCCCCTGCACACCTCCCGGCATGCGGGTCCGCGTCGATCGGTTCGAGAAGTTGAGATCTACGCCAAGCAAAGGCCCCGTCAGTTGACGGTTAGCTCAGCCACTGTACATTGCCGCCCAAACCCGCGGCAACGTCACCTCCAACTGACACCCCATCCCCGCCCCATCGCTCTTCGCACTAACCACCCCACCATGCAGATGCACAAGGCTCCTGGCCAGCGCCAGCCCAATCCCCAACCCACCCTGGCTCCGATCCAGCCCCTGCACGCCCTGTGAAAACAGGTCAAACGCACTATCGATCAGCTCGGAGGACATCCCGACACCGTTATCCCGGATCGATACCGTCAACGTCCTGGCCTGCGCCTCGAGCAGCAGTTCGATCCGTCCGCCATCCGGTGTGTATTTCGCCGCATTCCCGAGCAGGTTCGCGAACACTTGCACCAGCCGCTTGCGGTCGCCCTTCACCATCACCTGCGCCGGCGCGAGCAGCACATCCAGGTGATGCTGGTGGCGTGTGACGAGTGGCCGCACCTGTTCGATGGCGTCGGCAATCACGTCCTTGATGTTCAGTTCCGCGGTGTCCAGTTCCACCTTTCCGCGCGTGACCCGTGAAACGTCGAGCAGGTCGTTGATCAGCGAGGTCATGTGCCCGGCCTGCCGGGCGATGATCGCACCGGTACGCCGCACGACGCCCTCGTCGAAGTGGAAGTTGGACAGGATGGCGGATGCCGACATGATCGGTGCGAGCGGGTTGCGCAGCTCGTGCGCGAGCATGGCAAGGAACTCGTCCTTCTTCTGGTCCGCCGTGCGCAGTGCACTCTCGGCGTCGACCCGGTCCGTGATATCCATCTGCGCGATGACGGCGCCGATGATCGCGCCGGTCTCGTCGCGCACCGGGCGGCCCGAATTAAGCACGGTGCGGCGGGGCGTGGCCGCATCGAATGGCGCGATCTCGATCACCTGGCGGGGCGATTCCTCGCCAAGCAGGGCCCGCGCCAGCGACCATTCGTGTGCCGCAAGCGGCTGTCCGTGCCGTGCCGAGCCATCGGCCCACCAGCCCCGCCATGGTTGACCCGGCCCGAGGTCGGTGGCCTCGGGGTCCACTCCCAGCATCCTGCGATTTTCGGCGTTCATCTTGACGATCACGCCGTTGGCATCGGCGATGACAATGCCGACAGGCGCGGCCTCCAGCAGCGCGTCGGTGCGCCTGCGCTCGGCTTCGGCCTGGCGGGACACTTCCAGCGCACGCAGCTGGCTCTTGCGCAGGTCGCCCTGGATCTGTGCCTGCCTGGCGATCAGCACCGCCTGGTCCTTCACCACCTTGCGCAACTCGATCTGGCTCATGATCTGCTGGGCGAGCGTGGCCAGCACGAACTGCTGCTGCTGCGTCAAGCCATGCGGCCGCGGTTCCAGGTCAAGCACGCACAAGGTGCCCAACGGGATGCCCGCCTTGGTTCTCAACAGCTGGCCGGCGTAGAACCGCAAGCCCGGCTCGCCGGTCACCAGGGGATTGCAGGCGAAGCGCGCATCTTCCCGCGTATCGGGCACGATCATCTGCTCGGCCTCCAGCAATGCGAACTTGCAGATCGAATCGTCGAGCGGCATCTCGCGGGTACCGAGGCCCACTTCCGACTTGAACCACTGCCGATCCTTGGCAATCAGGTTGACGGCGGCGATCGGCGCATCGAGCAGCTGGCTGGCGAGCTTGACGACGTCGTCGAAGGCCTGCTCGGCAGGCGTGTCGAGGATGTCGTAGGAATCGAGTATGGCAAGACGCTCGGTTTCGTCGTACTGGTCAGCGTCCACGATGGACCAGTGTCGAGCGAGGCTGCAATCGCGCAAGCGCGTGCACGCCATCGTGGGCCACTACCTTGCAGCCCGGCCAGCGCACCAGCTCGGCGAGCATGGTGGCGGCGTCATGGTGTTCTTCAACGGCCATCACCTGGCGCGGTTTGTTCATGCATGGTTTGTTCATATCTCCTCCCGTGTTATCGATCGATCACCGGCGCGGTGCATCGCAATTCCCGGGCTGAGTCACTTTTAACCAGTATAGACAGCGGACGAGCAGACCGATGCCGTCCGGCGTGGGACGGAGACACCAGCCTTCGTAGGACGAGCGCCCTGTGTAACTTCAGGTATTGGAAATGCGGGAAGTGCTGGACGATGGCCAGTGGCCTGTCGAGGTGGCAACCGGCGCAGATGGGCCGCGCTGCCTTTTAATGTAACTGACGCGAACCGGCCGGCGGCGTTGGCGCCGTCGGCCGATCCGCTAGAACGACTTCCATTTGCTGATCTGCACCGTAGTGCCCTGGCCGGGGGCCGATGCGATATCGAATTCGTCCGCCAGCCGCCTGGCGCCGGACAGTCCCACGCCCATTCCGCCACCGGTGGTAAAACCTTCGGTCAAGGCGAGATCGATATCGGCGATGCCGGGTCCCTGGTCGATGAACGCGAGGCCGATTCCCTTGCGCGAACCGGTGAGAAGCCGCCGTACATGGGCTTCTCCGCCGCCGCCATAGCGCAGCGTATTGCGCGCCAGTTCGCTGGCGGCGGTGATCATCCTGGTCTGCTCGAGGAGCGAAAAACCCGCGGCGATCATCAGTTCGCGAACGCACTGGCGCAAGCGCACGACATCCTCGTCGGAACGGAGTGACAGGTGTTGCGTATCGGCGTCTGTATGGCTCAAAGATCGCCTGTCCCAGGGATCAAGTGGCGTTTCGCTGCAGCAGCGCGATGCCTTTTTCAACGTTCAGCGCGGTCTGCACGCCATGCAGCGTGAGGCCCAGCTCGACGAGGGTGATGGCAACAGCTGGCTGCATGCCGACCAGCACCGTGCGCGCATCGAGGATACGCGCCATCGCCGCGGTATTGCTGATCATCCTGCCGATGAACGAATCGACGATGTCCAGCGCCGAGATGTCGATCAGCACCCCGTTCGCCTGGTCCTTGACGATGCGCGAGGTCAGGTCGTCCTGCAGTGTCATCGCGAGCCGGTCGTGCATGTCGACCTGGATCGTGACCAGCAGCAGGTTGCCCATTTTCAGGATGGGGATATGCTCCATCGCCACCTCAGAAGGACTGTTCGGCGCGCGTCACGGTGGCGCCCACGCGTTTCAGGGCGACCAGGAACGCATCGGCCAGCGTGGCTTTCGTGGTTACTTCTTCCAGGTTGACGCCCAGGTGCACGATGGTCTGCGCGATCTGCGGGCGGATGCCGCTGATGATGCAGTCCGCACCCATCAGGCGCGCCGCGGCCACCGTCTTCAGCAGGTGCTGCGCCACCAGCGTGTCGACGGTCGGCACGCCGGTGATGTCGATGATCGCGATCGATGCGCCGGTCTCGATGATCTTCTGCAGCAGGTTTTCCATCACCACCTGCGTGCGGGCGCTGTCCAGCGTGCCGATCAGCGGCAGCGCCAGCACATCCTTCCACAGCTGCACGACGGGCGTGGACAGTTCCAGCAATTCCTGCTGCTGGCGCATGATCACGCTTTCGCGGCCACGCTGGTACTCTTCCACCGTGAACAGGCCCATGCGGTCGAACAGCGTGCCCGCTTCCGTCAGCACGGCGGTCATCGTGTCCGGATCATGCGCCATCGTCTGGCGCAGTACCGCGAACAGCGGTTCCTTCAGGGAAAAGATGAACGCGGCCGTGTCGGTCGACGAATAGCCCTGGCGCACGCGCCCCAGGGAGATCTCGGCCAGTGTCTGGCGCACGTCGGCCCAGGCTGGCGAGTCGAATTCATGGTTCTGGCTCTTCTCCAGCGTGGCCGCAACCTCCGGCAGGAATCGCGTGGCCTGCTGGCGGATCTCGCCCTCGGCCACCTTGTCCCGGCGGACCATGCGGGACAGCATGCCGCCCAGCCACACCTCCAGCAAGGCTGCCTGGTGTTCGTTGAGGGTTTTGGCCAACAGGCCTGTGGTTGCCATGCTCATGCATTCTCCTGGTTATTGCCGAACTACTTAATGAGTGGCTTATCCAGTATCACACACAAATAAGTTATCAATGCATTAATCGTCGCGAGTGGGCCGGAATGATCGGCGGCTGACGACAACGGCGGTATCCCGGGCGTGGGATACCGCTTCAGTGCATGAATTATGGCGATGAGATGGCGGGAGCTATTGTCCGCGATGACGGGGCAGCCGCACAGAGAAAGTGCTGCCGGCATCCGTTCCGCCGCTGTGCGCGGATACCGTGCCGGAATGTGCTTCGACCAGCCTTTTGACTAGCGCCAATCCAAGGCCCAGGCCACTGTCGCGGGCGGCCACCGCCAGGTCGGCCTGGACATACAGGTCGAACATGGTGGGAATCAGCTGCGGATCGATGCCGATGCCATCGTCGGCGATTTCAACGACCGCGTGCTCCCCGTCGATGGCCAGGCGGATGCGGATTTCGCTGCCGGAAGGCGAATACCGGCTGGCGTTGGACAACAGGTTGCTCATCACCTGGATCAATCGCGTGCGGTCGCCGATGACGACGGCGTCGGCGCATGCGACCATCCGCACGGCCTGGACCTTCGCGGCGATCAGCGCCCCCACCTGCTCGATCGCCGCCTCCGTCACCTGGTCCAGGTCGACGACTTCACGCCCGAGCGCCATCGTCCCACGTTCGAAACGGGACACATCGAGCAGGTCTTCCGCAAGGCGGCTCATGTACCCTACCTGGCGCTTGACGAGCCTGCCGATGCCGGCGATGCGTGCGGCGTCGAGGTGGCGCGCGTTGATCAGCAGGTCGGCGGCGCCGTTGACCGCTGACAGCGGGCTTCTCAGTTCGTGGGCCAGGACGGCGAGAAACTCGCCCTTCTGCGCATCGGCCTTCACGGCCGCGGCGTAGCGCGCCTCATTGCTCAACTGGCGCTCTTCGAACTGGCGTGCCTGGCGTTCGAGCATGTCGGCGCGTGCCGCCAGGACCGAGTTGTCCGCGGTGAGACCGGCGATCTTCTGATGCAGAGGGTCTTGGCGAAGGCTGGAGCCCCGGCGGATATCGGCCGTGGAGGCATCTACCTTGGCGAGTCCGGTTGCGAAGGAATCCCTGGTCAGCGAACTGCTGGCCGGACACTCCCGCCACATGACGATGGAGCCGCCCGCCTGGTCGTAGTCGATCGTATCGGCCCAATCGTTGGCGAGGCGCAGCGGCTCGGCCAGCGCGCTGCGATCGAGTGGGTTCGAGGTTCCCGTCGCGATGGAGATGCCCAGGCGTGTCGACGGCATCGCGCCGCCCAGGGTGAACTGCAGGGTGCCCACGGCACCGGACGAGACCACGCTGCGGACGATATCGGAAACAATGGTGCCGAGCCTCACCTGGTTCAACGAACTGAAGCCGCAGATCGCAGCGACCTGCAAGGCGCGCTGGCGTGCGGAAAAGACATCAAATTCATTGAGGAGTTCAACGGTTAGCATAGGTGGGGGGCTGGGCTGGCGATGGCGGGTCGCGAAAATGATGTAGATCGATGCATTCTAGCGTGGGGATGGGGGCGGATGGCGACAACTTCGCTGGCATCGGGTGCTGCTGGTGGGGTGGGTGCGGTGGTGTTTTGGCGGTTGATGCTTGGCTGAGGGGCGTTACGCTGGGGACTGAGTAGCGCATGAACTGCGTCGAGGCGCTGTACATCTGGTTCCAGCTGATCGATGGGGAAAAGCGGCCGGTGGCGGGTCAGGCGGCGCAGATGCAAAGCCAGACTTCCGGCCATGGTGGTCAATCGCAAAGCCAGGGCCAGGCGGTCGCCATCTTCACAGATGCCGAACTTGAATCGGCCCTGCTGCTGGCGGTGGTGTCGCCCAACGTGCCCGGGCTGGCCCGGCAACAGCAGCACCTGGTGCGCATCGCTGGCCAGCTGCACGAGCGCTTCTCGGTCGACAACTGGCGCGCGCTGAACCGCATGGTGCAGCCCGCCGCCCGGCCCGGCGAGCGGCCATCGCAGTCGGAAGTGATGACCATCCTCGACGACGCGGCCTCCGCGCTGATGACGCTGGCCGGCTTCGCGCTCGACGGCATGACGCGCGACCTCGGCTGGCGCTTCATGTCGATCGGCCGCCGCCTGGAACGGCTGCAATTCCAGAGCTTGGTGCTGCAGCGCGCGCTGGCGATGAATGAAAACGGCAACCTGGAATGGCTGCTCGAACTGTCCGACAGCATCATCACTTATCGGGCCCGCTACCGCGCCCAGCCCGAGTGGCTGCCGGTGCTCGACCTGCTCCTGCGCGACGGCACGAATCCGCGCTCGATCCTGTTCCAGATGGACGGCATCCTCGGGGCATTAAGGAAGATCGCGCAGACGCATGGGGCTTGCGGCGTGGAGCTGCTGGAGCCGTTGCGGGCGAAAGTGCTGGCGCTGGAACCGGATGCCAACCTCAATTACGCCAATGCGCATTTGAGCGACCTGCTGAACCGCATCCAGGTGGCCAGTGCGGCGTTGTCTGAGCAGATCAGCGTGCAGTTCTTCAGTTATACGGATGGGCAGCAGAGGAGCCCGAGATCATCAGTTCTTTGCTTCTTGACGGTGCGCCTGGCGAGGTTTGCGCGCGGTATCGGGTGGTGCATGAGACGCGGTATCGGTATCAGAGCACGGTGACCTTGTCGCAGCAGTACCTGCATCTGACGCCGCGCTCGTTTGCTTATCAGCAGACGGAATCACACCAGATCTGGCTGGACCGGGCCGTGGACGATGCGCGCGACGGGACTTCGAGTTCGATGCGCGGGCGACGGAGATTTCGACGCCGTTGGAACAGGTGCTGCGGGAGCGGCGTGGGGTTTGCCAGGATTTTGCTCAGCTGATGATCGGCTGCTTGCGCAGTCTTGCGCTGCCAGCTCGTTACATTAGCGGGTACAGTCTCACGCATCCGCCGGAGGGGAAGCCACGGCTGGTGGGGGCGGATGCTTCGCATGCTTGGGTTTCGGTGTTTTGCCCTTCTTTAGGGCGGGTGGATTTTGATCCTACTAACCGGTGCCTGGTGGGGCATGAGCACATCACCTTGGGATGGGGACGGGATTTTAGTGATGTGACGCCGATGCGGGGGATTGTGTTGGGAGTGGGAAGCCGGTGCTAGATGTGGAGGTTACTAAGACCCCATTGGGGTCGTAGGCGTCACTAAACTTCACTATATCCCCGTAAACCATTGATCTGAACAATAGCTCGGTGGGGACTGCTACGATGTATGCTAGCGGAAGTTACATAGGAAGCCAGTACAGGTGGTCCTGTTCCCGCGTAGAACTTGTTCAATAAAACATCAACTGAATCCTTCGTCAAAGTGACTACATACCAAGCTGAGATACAGATTTACGCCTTGTAAGCGCTCGCAATCAATACGGCTCGGCTAAAAACGATTATCGCTGAAGTAGGGAGGTTCCTCTAGTCGACTGTCACTGTTTCTAGCGCATGACACATATTGACAGCATGGTGTCGCTACATACAAATTTGCCCGCGCGAACGACAGAGCTTACCGTCTCTTAGCCATAATCAAAGATTCCTTTACCTGACGGGAACGATCTTTTAGCCGCCCCATTGTCATATGATCATGATCAATGTTCTCAAACCAAACTTCGTATCTTTTCCCGAAGGAACTTGAAGCTAAGTCGATCAGCTCTTCTATATTAATCATCCCGGTATTGGAATAACTCAATAGCAAGTCGCTTTCTGATTCTTTTACTCCATCAAACAAATCCGCAAACGCCTCTCGTACTTGCGTACGAATGCAAAATGGCGACTGATGGCGGTCCACTCTGTAGCGGCCCTTTACAATCTCCCCACTCTTCACTTGTAAGGTTGGGTAGTCATATTTAACAAGTGTTTCAATAGCATGATAGAAACGACTGTAGTGAACGAATGCATATGGCGGATCGGCGTAAATTACTGACGGCTGCAAATCTGCAAGGCAATCATGGTAATCTTGTGATACCAGCTGGTGACGACGATCAGTGGCATTAGCCAAATTCCATCGCAGCAAACTATCAAACTTTCGAGCAAAGTAACTGGCGACGGACTGTCGACGGTACTTATTTATATCCTTCATTGATGAAACTGTTTTAGCATCTCTATACTGAGCATAATGACCAGTTCCTTGGCTAGTATATGCCATCGCGTGCATTAAACAAGTTAAACCGAGCTGAAAATCAGCGATACCAATGCTGCGGTTATCGTGCAACTGGTCCAATACCTCGCGAATGGAATCGATCCAAACACACTGCTCAGCGCTCCACCAAGTCCCAGAATAGTTTTTAGTAAAAAGGTGATAAGCAAACGAGAAATCCAATTGCAAGAGCGCACGATTCCTCCCCTCTAACTCGTTAAAGTCTTCCAGATTAAGATTCTCGGGGTAGAGTAAGCCAGCAGGCAACGCTGAGAGCTTTTCTTGCACGACCTTGTAAGCCAAACTAACGATGTCGAATGCACCAATATTCTGCGCTTTGTGCAGGTACGTACTCGCAATTGTTGCTGAGTAACTCTGTATATCATTGGAAATAATCGGCGCCAAATGCCCAAAGCCTCCGCTGATAGCGCAAGCTCCTGCAAAAAGGTCAACCAACGGCTTATCCGGCTCATGGATCTTGGCGAATCCTTCACCGATAAACCGTAAAATAGATGCCTTCGACCCCATGTATTTAATGACCTGCGGGTACGCACGCGGCGCATAGTCCGATACGCGAGGACGTTCGCCAACCGCCCCGATGTCGTTAGATACCGCCACCTCGTTCTTCACAGCCACATCCATGCTAAGACCCCAATCATACTTTCAAGCAATAAAAATCCATCGTCTACTATATCATTGTAACTAAGCTTTGAAAAGACTCTTTGAGACAAATCATCTAAAAGTAGGGATCGAGCGGAACAGGTAGCAAATTTTTAGTCACGGAAACTGGAATTTGATGGAACTTAGTTTCCTTATGGCATAAAATAATGCCATTACAGATGACATCGGAGCCACAGTGTTTGACAGCCTTCGTCAGCAGGGATATGAAATAAGATTTCTGTCCCATGCTGAAGCTATCCTCAAGCAGGACTTTCCAGAAGCTAGCGAAGAAATTGAAAAATCGCTCGTGAATTTCAGCATTCCCATCACAGAAATCATCGGTTCAGGTGGAGGGGAAGCCCTTGGAACGCAACGTTTACGGCGAAGCCTTGCAGCCCAAAAATGGGTCAAAACTAAATTTGAGTTAGTGAAATCAATTAATGGGGTACCGCGCGAGTCGATTTCGCATGAAGTGGACCATGTGCGAGAGTTCGATTATGAAGGCGGTAAAGCCATCATTGCGATGGAGATTGAATGGAATAACAAGGATCCATTTTTCGACCGGGATCTGGAAAACTTCAAGCGCTTGCACGCTGAAGGTGGAATCAGTATGGGAATTATCATAACAAGAGGGACGGAGCTGCAGAACGGACTACGTGGCTTGGTTCGACGATTTACTATTGAACGCGATGTCCAGTCCTTTACGGACTTAAAATCCCTCGGGCTGAGGCCAACCAGCCGGCAGGTGAAAACAGTGAATGGCCGGGTGAATCGAAAGAAAAATCCGCTAGATTTCGGTGATGCATGGGCCACCCATTTCGTCTCAGACAAATATGGACAAGCAACTACTCACTGGCGGAAGCTCATGGACCGAGTGGATAGAGGTGTGGGTCATCCGTGTCCACTATTATTAATTGGTTTACCTGCTTCAATAGTAAGCTTTGATCCAACGGATCGAATCCAAATGGTAGAGGCAAACGAAGCGGAAGACGAGTAGTTCGGCTGTCGAAATATATAGCACCTACAAATAATTTTGAACTCATTCTAGCGGGACACTCTCCGCCAAGAGTTTCTGACTTCAATATTTCGCAGGGGTGAGGTAGCTCAGCTATGATGCCAAGCCCCTGAGTTGTGTTGATATAATCATCGAGATCGTCTGCGCGAATCATATCCCCCGAGCTAGGCGCGGAAAAGCGGAAGCCCGGCAGTTCGCTCGTTTCTTCGTGATTTCGATGGGATATGGCACGCCTGCTCAGCCAAAGGCAGACAGCACCGGGGAGTAATCGGCTTTATGAGCAGGCGAGCGCCCGCCCAATCGCAGAAACTGATAACCCTCAGCAAACCAAGTTCGAACCGATTCCCTCTCTCGAATACTTGCGGTCACTGCCCCTCTAATCCAGACGCTAAAATAGGGCGCTTCTGACAAAACTACGGCAGTTTTTGAATGCCGTCCTACTGCCCTCCCGAACAGATCTATACGTTCACCATATTTCCTCATTGACACAGCAACCATGCCGCACTGAGCTATCTGTAGTCGTCCATAAGAGGAATTGATATACTGAGGGTTGAATATAAGATAGTGTAGCGCCTTACGCCAAAAACGTCGCTCATCCCTTGCCTGCATTATTTCTCCGGCCGGGAAGGCTTTTCTCACTACCTGCGCTTATTAGGTAGATAAGGAGAGGATATCTAATGCAAGGCAATGGTCGCAACGTTAGTGATAATGAGCCACTAGCCTAGACATATAATGTACGATGGAAGCATCCCAGCTATACCGAGCGGAACATAAGCTCCCTAGTTCTTTGAGCATTGGATTGGTAACGGCAAGCTAAAACCAAACCCGTATTTAGTATGTTCTAATTCCAAAATAATGCGCTATCGAAATTCATTCGCATTATTGTATATTCCACCAATTGAACACAGCAAGTGAGCTTGGATCGAAACCCAATGAAGGAACGAATCAGACGCTCCAATCTCTTCCTACTTAATCTTGCTAAAAAGCCTAAAATCCGTTACATCTACACAACAGAAAAATTCAGTCACTTATATTTCTCCTCCAGCCCGGAATCAACCATAAAGGTTTTGTATAAGCCGCTCTCGCCACTACTTCCTGGACTAAAACGGTTTGTATTAAAGTCTTCATCTCTTAAGTTGATCTTATTGAGAATTGCCAGGAAATCATTCTTGGATAAGACTTCACCTTTCCAACGCAAACTCAAATAAACTGGCTTTAAAAACCGCATAAGCGCCCGGAATCCATTCGTCTTATCCAGCACCAAACCTTTCATTTCCGCAGGCCGCTCTGGCCCATCATTTTCATCCGTCATAGGCCACGCGCTCGGCCAACGTTCGGCGACGGCGGAAAAATAGTTTGATACTATATCGGCGATCTCAAGATCGCGCTCCTGTAGAAACAAGGATCGGAAAATTAATTTATTTCCTTTTGACTCATCCATCTTGGGTTTTTTGTGCCTTCGATAAAGGTCACGATCGTGGACTTTATCATCCGTTAAATAACAGATAAGTGCCTCAACAAAAGTAGCCTGCGTCAGAGTCTCTGTGAACTTCCCTTGCGTAGCGGTTCCGAGCCGCTTGATCTTTGAATAAAAGGGGCTCTTCCTATACGTATTTAGAGCGACAGCGATCTGGTGACAAGTCTTCTGTGGGCTACGAGCTTTGGACAGTTCAAATAGGTCGTACACCAAACTCTTATTAACCTTCGTTTGCGCTAAGTTTACCGTCGAGAAAACGTATGCCTGACTTTCGACGTCCATGTCTACGAAAATGCTTACATTTACGTCGAACTGCCGCCCACCGAATAATTGTAAGCCAGCGATCCGATGCTGGCCATCGAGCACTTGAGCGATACGAGTACATTCCAAATTTTCGCCGCCTTCATCCTCATCAGTGAAGTTTCGCAAAATCATACGATTTTCACTTTCGATATACTCGACATACCTACCGTCGATTGCCAATATAATGGCAGTGGGAAAGCATGCATCTACAGTATTAACATACTGACCAATTTCCTTCACTCGCGAAGTAGACAGTGGACGCTGAATTCCAAGGTACTGCTCGAACTGGCGATCTTCCTGTTCCATTCGGCGTACATCTGAGTATGTGATCTGACACAGTGTTTTTGCACTTATTGTAGCAATAAAGAAATCACCGATTGGCTGACGCACTTTCAAGCAAGGGAAGGACTCGCTGAACTTTTCGGTCAGAATACTTTGTTGCCTCATAGTTATCGTCCTTTATTTTCTTTATCTTCAGCATGCGCAGCCCAACGATCTGCAAAGTCTTTATCTTGCTTTGGCCCTGATGCATCAGCTGCTGAAAGCATCTTTTGGTACACCATTGTCGTATAGCGCAGCAAAAGAGCTGCAGCAAAAATGTAGTATGAAAGCGTCCGTATCGCATCCATATTTAAGCCCAACTTTATTTCTGGCACTAACGCTTCAATCTTCAATAATCCAAATACAGCCGCAGCACCTATGGCGAATCCTATAAGGGTAAATATATGCCAAATAGCACCAGGAAAAGGGCTTTTTCCACCCCGATCTTGCATTGCTGCGAGAAAAATTGGACTCGCAAACGAGACCGAGAAGATCAGTAACTCGCCGTTCGATACAGTTCCGATCACGAGATCCATTGCGCTAGTTGCTGAGTTTCGGCTAAGAACGCTCATAATGATCACTGTGATCCAAAACGTCATAGTAGAAAACACAAACGTGATGAAAAAGTCTTTAACGGCTGCTTTGTGGTCTTTGCGGCTACAATCGGCTAGCCCACCCACAAGCGGAAGGACCCGTAATAGGTCAAGCAGAAAACCTCCAACTTTCTGTAGGCAGTGGGGAATGCTCGCTAGAACTCGAGGTAGGTTCATGATTCTTCGGTGGGTACGTAAAGTGTTCTTATAGGCCTGTCGAGCAGATGAGAATCATGCAACAACTCCCTATGCGTTGCTTCTCGTAATGATAGGAGATGAAGATGTTACTTCAATACGCGACCAATAGATACGTCTTGGCAGCGAACAGATGCTTTGCAGTGAGCTGAGTTGCAAATATGCACGCGCGACTATATCTATAGGCCTAGGCAGTTACGCACCACGTCCAGAAGTTCACGACCCTGCCCGCAAATGACGACCATGCATGCGGCCATCATTGTGTAGGGATGGAATGCTAACAAGCGTTGGGCAAGCAACTTGAAGAGTTGTGGAGAAAGGCAAGAACGGCAAAATACAAAGCCCGCACTGGGCGGGCTTTCAAAGGCGAATTGCTTGGTTCACGTATCTTAAAACTTTCTGAGAGCAGCACTTGGTAGCGAAAAACCAGCCGCCGCTACTTCATTTTGTCCTTGGCGGAGAGAGGGGGATTCGAACCCCCGTTAGGCTATGAACCTAAACACGCTTTCCAGGCGTGCGACTTAAACCACTCATCCATCTCTCCTGCATTCTCCCGCGTTGCGAGAGGCGCAGATTATAGCAGGTGGCCTGTAGAGTGCAAAGTTTTTTCTCGAAAAGGGACGGGCGTGGTCAAGGGTCCCCCTGCAGGCCCACGGGCGCAAAACTGTCAAACCCAAGAACAAGGGCAATCGGGATCACGAAGGCCGTGCGCTGAGGAACCGGGGACAGGCACCAACCGCGAGAACCGGTGCCTTTCCCCTGGCGTCTAGGTAGCGGGATTAGACACCAACCCCGGAAGCAAAGGCTGGGGTCCGGAAGGAGCGCTGGCCTGCAGGCCAGCGCCGCATTGCAGGCACGGAGCAGTGCTCCGCGAAACCCCTGCAATGCCCCGCAGGGTCAGACCCCATGGCATAAGCCGCAGGCTTAGGCGGTTTCCTTGAGCTGCTCGAGGATTGCCGGGTTTTCCAGCGTGGAAACGTCTTGGGTGATCGACTCCCCCTTGGCCAGCACGCGCAGAAGGCGCCGCATGATCTTGCCGGAACGCGTCTTCGGCAGGTTATCCCCGAACCGGATCTCCTTCGGCTTGGCAATTGGCCCGATCTCCTTGCCCACCCACGTGCGCAGCTCGGCGGCGATCTTCTTGGCATCCTCGCCAGTAGGCCGGGCCTGCTTCAGCACGACGAAGGCGCAGATCGATTCACCGGTCGTGTCATCCGGCTTGCCGACCACGGCAGCCTCGGCCACCAGCGGATTGGCGACCAGGGCGGACTCGATCTCCATCGTGCCCATCCGGTGGCCGGAAACGTTCAGCACGTCGTCGATGCGGCCGGTGATGGTGAAGTAGCCGGTGTCCTTGTTGCGGATCGCGCCGTCGCCGGCCAGGTAGTATTTACCGCCCAGCTCTTCGGGGAAGTAGCCGGCCTTGAAGCGGTCCGGGTTGTTCCAGATGGTGCGGATCATCGAAGGCCATGGGCGCTTCACCACCAGGATGCCGCCCTGCCCGTTCGGCACGTCGGCGCCGGATTCGTCCACGATGGCGGCCATGATGCCCGGCAGCGGCAGCGTGCAGGAGCCCGGCACCATCGGCGTGGCGCCCGGCAGCGGCGTGATCATGTGGCCGCCGGTTTCCGTTTGCCAGAACGTGTCCACGATCGGGCAGGCTTCGCGGCCCACGTTCCGGTAGTACCACATCCACGCTTCCGGGTTGATCGGTTCACCCACGGTGCCCAGCAGGCGCAGGGACGATAGGTCGAAACTCTTCGGGTGCACTTTCTCGTCGGCGTCCGATGCCTTGATCAGCGAGCGGATCGCGGTCGGGGCGGTGTAGAAGATCGTCACCTTGTGCTTTTGCACGGTTTCCCAGAAGCGGCCGGCGTGCGGGAAGGTCGGAACGCCTTCGAAGATCACCTGTGTGGCGCCAACCGCCGTGGGGCCGTAGGCGATGTAGGTGTGGCCGGTGACCCAGCCGATGTCGGCGGTGCACCAGTACACGTCGCTGGGCTTGATGTCGAAGGACCACTTCATCGTCAGCGCGGCCCACAGCAGATAGCCGCCGGTGGCGTGCTGCACGCCTTTCGGGGTGCCGGTGGAGCCGCTGGTGTACAGGATGAACAGCGGGTGCTCCGCTTCCACCCATTCCGGCTCGCATTCGGCGGCCTGGTTGTCGACCAGGTCGGACAGCCAGATGTCGCGGCCTTCGGTGAAGGCGATGTTGCCGCCGGTGCGCTTGTAGACCACCACATTCTTGATCGTGTCGCAGCCGCCCATGGCCAGCGCTTCGTCGACGATGGCTTTCAGTGGCAGCTGCTTGCCGCCGCGCGATTGCTCGTCGGCGGTGATCACGGCCACGGCGCCGGCGTCGATGATGCGCTCCTGCAGGCTCTTGGCCGAGAAGCCGCCGAACACCACCGAGTGCGTGGCGCCGATGCGGGCGCAGGCCTGCATCGCGGCCACGCCTTCGACCGACATGCTCATGTAGATCACCACGCGGTCGCCCTTCCTGATCCCGAGGGACTTAAGACCGTTGGCGAACTTGCACACCTTGGCGTGCAGCTCTTGATAGGTGACGTTGGTGACGGTGCCGTCGTCCGCCTCGAAGATGATGGCGGTCTTGTCGGCGTTGCCGTTTTGCAGATTGCGGTCCAGGCAGTTGTACGACACGTTCAGCTTGCCGTCCTCGAACCATTTGTAGAACGGCGCGTTGTCTTCGTTCAGCGTGCGGGTGAACGGCGTTTGCCAGTCCACGTTTTCGCGCGCCAGGCGGGCCCAGAAGCCTTCGTAGTCGCGCTCGGCCTCGGCGACCAGCGCGTTATACGCTTCCATGCCGGATACGGCGGCGTTGGCCGTGAAGTCCGCGGGCGGGTTGAACACGCGTGTTTCGCCGAGGCCCTGCTGACCTTGTTGTTCGGTAGCTGCGTTCATGCTTTGTCTCCATCGTGGTAGTTATTTGCCATGACAGTAAGGCGAGGCGCTTACAACGCCCTTACAGGACGCGCGTGCCCGGCAAACCGTACTGCCATTCTAACCACAATGAAAAAAGCGGGAGGGTGGCCGCAGCCGCCCTCCCGCCCGGATACCGCGACGGTGACTGTCAGTTGCGGTGCGCCAGCAGCGTGCGGCCGGCAGGGGCCGAGCTGTCGAGGCGGAACACGGAGACCGCCTGGGCCAGGCCGGCGGCCTGTTCCTGCAGCGATGCGGCGGCGGCGGAGGCCTGTTCCACCAGCGCGGCGTTCTGCTGCGTGATGTCGTCCATCTGCACGATCGACACGTTGACCTGCTCGATGCCGGCGCTCTGCTCCACCGTGGCGTTGGTGATCTCGGCCATGATGTCGGTCACGCGCTTCACGCCTTCCACCACGTCGTTCATCGTGCTGCCGGCCTGCGACACGAGGCGGGTGCCGGCATCCACTTTGTCCACGGAGTCGCCGATCAGTTGCTTGATTTCGCGGGCGGCGCTGGCCGAACGCTGCGCCAGGTTGCGCACTTCGGAGGCCACCACGGCAAAGCCGCGGCCCTGTTCACCCGCGCGGGCCGCTTCCACCGCGGCGTTCAGCGCCAGGATGTTGGTCTGGAAGGCGATGCCGTCGATCACGCCGATGATGTCGACGATCTTGCGGGCCGACGCATTGATCGCATCCATCGTGGAGACGACTTCGCCGATCACGGCGCCGCCTTTCACAGCCACGTCGGAGGCCGACTGGGCCAGCTGGTTGGCCTGGCGCGCGTTGTCGGCGTTCTGGCGCACGGTCGTCGTCAGCTCGCCCATCGAGGCGGCGCTGTGCTGCAGCGAGCCAGCCTGGTTTTCGGTGCGCTGCGACAGGTTCAGGTTGCCGGCGGCGATCTCGCTGGACGCGGTGGCGATGGTATCGGTACCGCTGCGCACCTCGGAAACGATGCGCACCAGGCTGTCGTTCATGTCCTGCAGCGCGCGCATCAACTGGCCGATCTCGTCGTTGCTGCGCACCGTCACGCGGCTCGTCAGGTCGCCCTTGCTGACCGTTTCGGCGAGGTGCAGCGCGTCGCGCAGCGGCAGCGTGACCGAGCGCACCACACGGTAGCCGGCCGCTACGGAAATGGCGATCGCCAGCAGCACCGCCACGATCATCTCGTTGCGGTTGGCGGCGTTGGCGGCCAGCAGGCGGTCCACTTCCTCGCTGGCGCGCTTCTCCTGCATTTCGATCAGCGACTTGAAGCCCTTTACGGTGGCGGCGCCGAACTTGTTGGTGTTGTTGGCGCGCCATTCGGCGGCTTCCTCGGTCTGGCCGGCCGAATACAGTTCGAACCAGCGCGGGCGCGAGGCGAAGTACTTGGCATACGAATCCCTCAGCTGCGCCAGGCCGGCTTTCTCTTCGTCCGAGTGCGGCAGTGCTTCGTAGAGCTTGAGGTTGTCCTCGATGATGCCGGCCCATTTCTGCTCGTCGCCCAGGATCTTGGCGCGGCCCTGCTCGTTGGCCGTCATGAAGTTGGCCACGCCGAAGCGCAGTTCCCACATGGCGTTCTGCGCGGCCACCAGGCCGGCGCTGCTGTTTTTCAGGTCGCGGATGCCTTCGTTGTTGCGCGCGACGCCTTGCAGGGAGAGGCCGCTCACCACGAGCAGCAGGAAGACCAGTACACCCAGCACCATGCTGATGCGGGTGCCGATTTTCAGGTTATTGAACATTTGTTGTTTTTCCGGAGTTGGCGCGGGCGGCGGGGACAGGGCCATTTCGCGAAGTGCATGCCGGCCAGTGGCTGCAGGGGGATGGGCAGCGGCCGAAAGGCCAAGATTGTAAATCGAAGATGTTGCCGTAACCAAACATTACATTCACTTTTGTTTCAGCTCAGCAACAAGCGCACAGATAACAGGCAGCAGACGGCCTGGCCTTGAGCTGCGGCAAGGGGCGCTCAGGTGTAGAATGTCGGGTGTTTTTATCCGCACCACCCACCGGAGCCACTATTCGATGACCGATCCGAAGTTTTCCAACGGACGCCGCCTTTCCCCCATCGCCTCCTTCATCTTCATGTCCCGCTGGCTGCAGCTGCCGCTGTACCTGGGGCTGATCCTGGCGCAGTGCGTCTACGTGTTCCACTTCTGGGTCGAGCTGAAGGATCTGATCGGTGCCGCGCTGGGCAACCAGGCATCGCTGGAGCACATCATCGCCGCCGTCACGGTGCCTGGCGCGCCGCCGCCCACCAAGCTGAACGAAACCACCATCATGCTGGTGGTGCTGGGCCTGATCGACGTGGTCATGATCTCGAACCTGCTGATCATGGTGATCGTGGGCGGCTATGAAACCTTTGTCTCGCGCATGAACCTGCAGGATCACCCGGACCAGCCGGAATGGCTGTCTCACGTGAACGCCTCGGTGCTGAAGACGAAACTGGCCACGGCGATCATCGGCATCTCGTCGATCCACCTGCTGAAGACCTTCATCAACGCCCAGGTGTACGACGCCAAGACGCTGATGGCGCAAACCCTTATCCACATTGCATTCCTGCTGTCCGCCATTGCGATCGCCTATACCGACCGCCTGATGACCGGAACGCAAAACGGTTCCAAGCATCACTAATCCAGCCAATCGCAAGAGAACAGTCATGACCATCATCAAGCAAGAAGACCTGATCGAATCCGTGGCCGCAGCGCTGCAGTACATCAGCTATTACCATCCGGCCGACTACATCCAGCACCTGGGCCGCGCCTACGAGTCGGAGCAGAGCCCGGCCGCCAAGGATGCGATCGCGCAGATCCTGACCAACTCGCGCATGTGCGCCGAGGGCAAGCGTCCGATCTGCCAGGATACCGGCATGGTCAACGTGTTCCTGAAGATCGGCATGGGCGTGCGCTTCGAGGGCTTCACTGGTACCGTTACCGACGCGGTCAACGAAGGCGTGCGCCGCGCGTACAACTTCGCGGACAACAAGCTGCGCGCATCGATCGTGGCCGACCCGCACTTCGAGCGCAAGAACACCAAGGACAACACGCCGGCCGTGGTGCACATGGAACTGGTGGAAGGCAACACGGTGGACGTGGGCGTGGCTGCGAAAGGCGGCGGCTCCGAGAACAAGACCAAGTTCGTGATGCTCAATCCTTCCGACTCGCTGGTGGACTGGGTGCTTAAGACCGTGCCGCTGATGGGCGCCGGCTGGTGCCCGCCGGGCATGCTGGGCATCGGCATCGGCGGCAGCGCCGAGAAGGCCATGCTGCTGGCGAAGGAGTCGCTGATGGAAGACATCGACATGTTCGAGCTGAAAAAGCGCGGCCCACAGAACAAGCTCGAAGAGCTGCGCATCGAACTGTGCGACAAGATCAACGCGCTGGGCATCGGCGCGCAGGGCCTGGGCGGCCTGACGACGGTGCTGGACGTGAAGATCAACATGTACCCGACGCACGCTGCGTCGAAGCCCGTCGCCATGATCCCGAACTGCGCCGCCACGCGCCACGCGCACTTCGTGCTGGATGGTTCCGGCCCGGCCTATATCGAGCCGCCGAAGCTGTCCGACTGGCCGAGCGTGTCGTGGGCGCCGGATACCGAGAAGTCCAAGCGCGTCGACCTGAACACGCTGACCAAGGAAGAAGTGGCCTCGTGGACGCCGGGCCAGACCCTGCTCCTGAACGGCAAGATGCTGACCGGCCGCGACGCCGCGCACAAGCGCATCCAGGACATGCTGGCCAAGGGCGAGCCGCTGCCGGTGGACTTCACCAATCGCGTGATTTATTACGTGGGCCCGGTAGATCCGGTGGGCGACGAAGTCGTGGGCCCGGCTGGCCCGACCACGGCGACCCGCATGGACAAGTTCACCGACATGATGCTGGAGAAGACCGGCCTGATCTCGATGGTGGGCAAGGCCGAGCGCGGCCCGGTGGCGATCGAATCGATCCAGCGCCACAAATCGGCTTACATGATGGCCGTGGGCGGCGCCGCTTACCTGGTGTCGAAGGCGATCAAGAACGCGCGCGTGGTCGGCTTCGAAGACCTGGGCATGGAAGCGATCTACGAGTTCGACGTGGTGGACATGCCGGTCACGGTGGCTGTCGATTCCACCGGTACCTCGGTGCACCAGACCGGGCCGAAGGAGTGGGCGGTGAAGATCGAGAATCTGAAGGCTGAGGGCGCGCTGGCTTAAGGTTTATCCTCGCCGGTCGGCTGGCATGCATTCACCCCAACGGCGGATGGCTGGAGTGCTTGCGGGTCGGCAGGCGTGCGTTCACTCCAACGGCGAAGGGCTGGGGTCAGACCCGACGGGGTGAAGCAGGGGTTTCGCGAAGCATGCTTCGCGCCTGCGGAACGGTGCTGGCATGCAGGCCAGCACTCCTTTCTGACCCCGGACTCTGCTTCTGGGGTGGCCGCATGCAATTCGGCGCGCCAACTATTTCCACCACGCGACACGCCGCATCCCTCGAACCAGGAGCCCCTGATGACCCATCCCACCCATCCCGTCAATGCCGATTCCCCGATCGGCATCTTCGATTCCGGCGTGGGCGGTCTGTCGGTACTGCGCCACGTGCATGCGCAGCTGCCGCACGAGCACCTGATCTATTTCGCCGATTCCGGTCGCGCGCCCTACGGTGACCGCGAAGAGGAATGGGTGATCCAGCGCTCGCTGGCTGTCACCGCATTCCTGCTCGGGCAAGGCGTCAAGGCACTGGTGGTGGCGTGCAATACCGCCACCGTCGCCGCCATCAAGGCCATCCGCACGCAGTGGCCGGGCGTGCCGATCGTCGGCGTGGAACCGGGCCTCAAGCCGGGCGCCGCGGCCACGAAGTCCGGCAAGGTGGGCGTGCTGGCAACCGACCGCACGCTGCACAGCGAGAAACTCCTGACACTGCGCGACCAGATCGCCGCTGCCACGCAAACCGAATTCCTGCTGCAGCCGTGCATCGGCCTGGTCGACCAGATCGAGCTGGGGCAACTGGGCTCGGCGGGCACCATGGCGCTGCTGGAACAGTACGTGGTGCCGCTGCTCGACGCCGGCGCCGATACGCTGGTGCTGGGGTGCACGCACTACCCGTTCGTCGAGCAGGCAATGCGCGACGTGGTGGCGAAGCACACCACCCAGCCCATCGCGCTGATCGACACCGGCGACGCCGTCGCCCGCCAGCTTGCCCGCCTGCTCGAAGGCGCCGGCATGCTGCGCCCCGCCGGCGTGCCCCACCTGCGCGGCTACACCACCGCCAGCGCCGCCGTCCTCGCCGAAGCCTTCCGCGCCCTGCTCTCGCTTACCCCGCAAGTCGAAGCCGTCGACGTCGCCTGAGTGTTGCCGGAAAAACGGTGACAGTCACCATTTTCCGGGAAACATTTCCAGAAAAACGGTGACAGGCACCATTTTCTGAAGCCGTCGACGTCGCCTGGCATCGCCGGAAGACAGTGCCAAAAAACCGGTGACAGGCTCCGATTTCAACAATAATCGGAGCCTGTCACCGGTTTTTCACTTACTCCACGGAAATATTTCCTCAAACCGGGGTCTGACCCCGGTTTTTGGAAACTTTCCGGGAAATAGGGGTTTGCCAGATGCCAATCGGCCTTGTATAATGCGGCCTCTGTTGCGCTACTGGCGAAACAGAAAACGTAGTTCAGTGGTGGCTGTAGCTCAGTTGGTAGAGTCCAGGATTGTGATTCCTGTTGTCGTGGGTTCGAGCCCCATCAGCCACCCCACCGAATTCAATGAAAAAGGTCACCTGCTCCGGCATGTGGCCTTTTTTGTTTTGCGTCCCGTTACTTCAACGGCCAGAACCAAACCTCCATCGCGCCGAAGAAGCAGGTGCGGGCGCACACGGGAAACCCGCTCGCGGCGGGCAGAACCAGGTCGATGTGGCCACCGCTGTTCGGTGTGCCATGAATACGGAAGAACGAAGCAACGCCGGCTCGTCTGCCGATACCATCCCTGGCAGCCTGCTCGCCCTTGTACACTTCAGGATTTCCCCAGATCCGCTTCAGGATCTGTGAGAGCTTCCCTTGTCCGGGTTCAATCCGCTTTCCCTTCAGGCGTCCACTTTTTGCCGCCATCCCTTGCTCCGGGCAGCTTCACTCCGGCTCGAAGCAAGGCCACGCTCATCCGGATCGCACATGTATCGTAGAAAGCAGGGTTGCTGGTCAAATCGGACCAGCCAATTTCCTCATACAGCGCCTCGCGTTTTTCGCTCTGCGGGAAATTCTGTTCCACCTGATTGAACAACGGCTTCATGATTACCTCCTTTGACGGGACACGGAAACCTGCGACGCAGCAGATCGAGCAGGAGAATCGACGCGTTTTTCTTCCGCTCCGCGGCAGGAAGCCTGGCGATGTCGGCGGCGAGTTCGTATGCAAGATCTGGCGTTTTCAACTGATTTACATCGCACCAGTCATGGCCTTCGGCGCCATCACGCACGCCGTCGAGGTAGCTATAAGCCTTTTCGCGCAAGGTGTATTCATAGCTGTCAAGCGCCTTGGTGCTGCCTATCATTTGGATGAATCGGTCGCCGGTCAGCGTGTAGGCGTAAGCGGATTTGGTATGCGCAACGCTGGGGAACAATGTAACGAAGCCTGAAATGATGAGTAGCGCAGCCTCTTTTAATCCGATGACAGCCTGGAACTGATGGGATGGGGGCACCTGCTGCAAGAAAAAACACTGGCGGGCTGGCGGTGGCGAGTGATACATGTGAATGTCTCCGAAAGATTGACTATCAAAGTTTGCTACCGAGGTTATCTCCATTGATTGCGCCGGATCGAAGCCATCCACAAAGCAATGGGGAAGCACGGTTTTGTTGTTTTCGTGCTTGTTGGTAGTTGCCATAAATACATTTACCGCCATTTTTGCTGCATACTTGTGCAGCGGAAAAATGGAGGTTCCCATGGCGCAGGCCGATCGGCAAAACAACTTCAACCTGATCCGGTTGATCCTGGCGCTGTGCGTCATCCTGTCCCACTCCCCCGAGCTGACCGATGGCGACAACCATCGCGAGCCGCTGATGTGCCTGTTCGACACGATCCCGCTCGGGTTCGCCGCGGTCGACGCGTTCTTCGTGCTCAGCGGCTACCTGATCGTGCAGAGCTGGGATCTCGCTCCCAGCGCGAAGCAGTTCCTGCGCAGCCGCATGCTGCGGATCTATCCCGGCTTCCTGGTGGCGAGCGTGATCTCCGCCCTGCTGGTCGGGCCGCTGGGTGCCGACGCCGCCGCGTATTTCACCGCGTTCGACATCGGCGCTTTCGCCAGCGGGGCACTGCTGTTGCAGGCGCCGGTGGTGCCGCCGGTCTTCCAGGGCACGCCGCTGCCGAAGGTGAATTTGTCGATGTGGACCATCTCGTACGAATTCGCCTGCTACCTGCTGGTGCTGGCCGCGGGGCTCACCGGCGCGCTGCGCATCCGCCACTTCTGGCTGGCGATAACGCTGGCCGTCCTCGGCGCCCTGGCCCTGTCGAAAGTCGTGCACTTCGACGTGGGCTTGCTGCGGCTGCCCAGCTTCTTCCTGACCGGCGGCTGCTTCTACATCTACCGTGACAAGATCCGCCTGGATGGCCGCGTCGCCATTGCCGTGACGGCGGCCGTGATTGTCTGCATGTTCTCGTGGAGCGCGAGCGAACTGGCGCTGGCCACCGGCGGCTGCTATGCGCTGATCTACCTGGCCAAGAAACCGTCGGCATTCCTGAACCGGTTCAACGCACTGCCGGACGTTTCGTACGGCACTTACCTGTACGCCTGGCCGATCCAGAAACTGCTGGTCTGGTATTTCCCCGGCATGTCGCCATGGCTGGTGTTCGCCATCGCCGCCCCGGCCGCACTGGCGCTGGGCGCCGCCAGCTGGTTCGCCATCGAAAAGCCGGCACTCAAGTTCAAGCGCCCGGCAGTGCCCGCCGTTCCCCACGAAGCCGACCGCGCCGCCGCCTGACAGCCAACCCGCATCGCCGGCGCGTTCAACAGCCCTCTTCGCGGGCCAGCACGCGCCAGCCAGCAGCCCCTATAATTGCCGCCTTCGCCGGCAAAGTCCTCACTTGATCCCCATGGGATCGCGCTGGCGCATCCGCAACCACTGGAATCCGATGCACGTCGTAGAACAAACCCTGACCCGCGCCGATGTTGAAAGCGCGATCGCCCAAGGCACCCCCACATTCGAGCACTGCGACCTGGATGGCGCCGACCTGTCGCGGCTGGACCTGCGCGGCGCGGCCTTCGTGAACTGCAGCGTGGCGGAAACCTCGTTCTATGCGGCGAAATTGACGCACACCACATGGCAACGCTGCCGCGGCCGCCAGGCGGATTTCGAGTCGGCGGATGCTACCGACGCCCAATTCCACGGCTGCGACCTGAACAACAGTAGCTGGCGGCGGGCCAGGCTGGCTTCGGCGCTGCTCAAAGGTTGCAAGCTGACCGGCGCGAATTTCGAAGAAGCCGCCCACCTGGGACTGGCGTTCGAAGACTGCCTGCTGGTCGGCGCCGACATGCGCCGCATGTCGTTTCGCAAGGCGACCCTGGTCCAGCTCGATTTCGCCGATGCCGACCTGGCCGGCTGCGATTTTCGCGACACCTTGTTCCACGGCGGCAGCCTGCGCAATGCCAACCTGAAAGGCGCGCGCTTCGACAACGCCGACTTGCGGGAAGCGGATCTCGGCGGGCTCAAGCTGTCGGACATCAAGCTGTTCCAGGGCGCCCTCATCTCGCTGCGGCAGGCGGCAGAAGTGCTGGCGGAGATGGGCTTGCGGGTCGGCTGACCGCCGGCGATCCCGACCGGCAGGCTTCGTTTCATACCCGCCTCGCCTTCTTTCGCGCCCCGTTCCTCCAGGTCCACGCCACGCCGGTCTACTTTTCATCGACATGGCCTGCTGGCTAATTCCGCTCTATCTGTTCCAGATCAAACGTCCGCAGCTTGCCAGCAGCCCCCCCCCGACAGGCGGTAAAACCGTTGCGCGACCCGCGTGGTTTATTGCCCACGATTCCAGTAAATTTAATCGCAATGCCCTAAGGAAACTTTATAATTGGTGCAGTTTGCCAATTTAAATTTCTTTAAAGAACCTGTCTGCCCGTCCCGGTCCAGCAGGCTACTCGCAAGGCCGTCGATGAATCAGCAAAAAAGCGAAGCACTGCCTCTCTCTCCCGGATTCGTGCTGAAGGAAACGGCTGCGGGTCTGGGCCAAGCCCTGTCCCGCTTCCTTGGGCGCATGCTGGGTAAAAGCGCGCCAGCAGAGCGCGCGCCGCTCAATGTGGCGATCCCGAAGAGCAGCATGGCTGGACAACGCCTTCCGGACGAGATTTCCTGCGAAACGGAACAGCAGGCAGTGGATCTTTGCAAGGAAATGATCGCCTGCGGATACATGGCACAGGTACATTTCAACGCGTATGACTATGCCTGGTCGGTGGGCATCAGCGCCGCGATGGATACCGAGCAAGATATTCCGCAGGCACACGCCGATAAATGAGGTTGTTTCGCACGGAACCGTTGTTCGGTGGGCGTCCAGAGTGAAATATCCCGAATGAGTTGCGCCACGGAATTTATTTGCCGGTACAATATTGGTATTGCCAAATACTAATAACCACCATGTCCTCCGCCGCTCCCGCATCGAAAGAATTTTCCACGTACAGCAAGGACACCCCCACCGAGCGCCCGGGCCTCGATGGCCGCGCCGGCGTGTTCGTGCCCACCGATGCACTGGACCTGGGCAACGGGCCGATCCGCAAAGGTTCGGGCATTGTCGGCTACGGGAATCCCGATGGCACGCTGACCGTGTACTTCGAATCGAACCGGTTCGAGGAAACCAGCCTGCACAAGTGGGAAAACAAGGTGCGCAAGGCGTACGACCGCCTGGTGATGGTAGCGCCAACAGTTTCAAAGGCAAAAATGAATGCCAGCACGCTGGAACTGGTGGGCTATATCGACGGCGCCGGCATCCAGCTGAAGCAGCCCGACAGCGTGAGCCTGTGGCTGAAAATTTCGGATGCGCTCGACACCGCCCCCGAAAGCAGCGTGATTACGTTCGGTCGCCGCTGATCCGCGTAAAAAATGCGCAGCCAGAAAAGCTGCGCATGTCGACGGGCGTTCCTCCTACAACTCGCCCCACCTTTTGCCGATGACGCCGGACAGGCGCCCACTTAAGATGAACTTAAGTCAAAAGGAGCCCATCATGGCACGGCACATTCCCCTCACCTTCAGCACCATCCTGCTCGGCCTGGTCGGCACGTCCACGTACCTGCTGTGCTCCACCGACCTGCTGCACAACGCCACGTTCTTCCTGCTGCACTAAGCGGGCTGCACTGAGCGGACTGCACTGAGCGGACTGCACTAAGCGGGCTGCATTGAACAAGCAGCATTGAACTAACGCAAGAAAGCCGGCTGTATCGAGCCGGCTATCAGCGTTCAAGGCCGCGGAACAGATCAACGGCGACCGCGCCAGCCGCGGCCGTGGTGACCACGCCCCCAGCCGCCGGAACGGTGGCTCCACACGAAATCGAGTCCGATCGAAATCGGCGGATACCAGTATGACGGTGCCGCATACACGGGCGCCGGCGCATAGACGGGTTGCGGCACATACACCGGCTGCGGCACATACGTCACGGCGGGCAGCGGCTCGGTGGTGTAGGTAACGGTCGACCCGTTCCTGGCCGCGGTGCCCGGCGCCACCGGCGTTACCGACACGGTGCGCCACTGGTATGGATCGACAGGTTGCGCGGCGTAGTAAGGGCCGGGAACGGCACAACCAGCCAGCACGGTTGCCACGACAGGCAAAATCAACAAGCTTTTCATGGTAAATCTCCTTCCCAATAGAGAACTATAGGGAATTTCCAGCCCGCCCGCCGCGGATTTACACACCGTTACAGCGGCAAACAACAGCGCAATATTCAATGTTGCCCATGCCTGGAAAACAGCCGCGCGGCCTCGCCACGCAGCTGGCAATCCTCAATGGTGGCGAGCCTGCTTCTTGCCGCCACCGGCGCCTTCATTGCTGCCTGCCTTGGTATGGCTGGCCGCTTCCTTGCCGCTCTTGGCTTTCTTGTTCGAGGGCGTGGATTTCACTTCCGCCTCGGTGGCGGACTGCTTGTTCTGGTTACCCGTAGATTTCGATTGCGCCATCATTTTCCTCCATCGGTTGATTCGGCAAATCAAATATACGGTATGTCGCAATCATCGAGCGCACGACCATTCGCGTCGCGCCGCTGCGCGCAGATTTCAAAGCGCACGCCATGGTCGAAATCCATCCGGTACACCTTCCCGTAAGGCAGCGCGACGCCCTGTTGCAGTACCTTGCGGTATTGCAGCGCCGGCACATCCGTGGGAATCGCCATCGACGTATGGAAGTTGCGCCGGCGGTCTTGCTGGCGCCGATGTACATCCACCAGCACGCCCAGGTCCAGCGTAACGCCGCCGGCCATGTAGGCATAGCGCGTGATGGTGCGCGACGTGCTCAGCACGCCCCATGCGCACGGCACCGCGCCGGTGGCTTCTTTCGCCGGGCAATTCTTGATCTGCGCCAGCGGGAAGATTTCCTCGTGGCCGGCCAGCTGCAGCAGAGGCCAGGTGGTGCGCACCCCGTCGCGCTTGCCGGACAGCGGATTCGTCCACGTCACCGCGTTGATTACCGAGACGGTCTGCTTCAGGCGCGCCGGATCGTTCTGGTTGCGCATCATCGTGCAACCGGACAGCAGCGCCAGCGACATCATGGAAAGACAAAGCGGGGTTTTCATGGCAATCGGCAATAAGAGACAGTCACCAGATTAACAGATGTGAGCGCATGTAACCGCACGCACGTGCGGAACAAAACCGGGACAAAAAAAAGCCGGCGTGAGCCGGCTAAAGAGGTAAAGCAGGTAAAACAGGTAAAGCAGGAATTCTTGTCACTGCGCTTGTCAATGCGCTTGTCACTGCGCTTGTCAATGCGCTTGTCACTGCGCTTGTCTATGCATTCGCCACGCGCCGGTCAGGCGCGCTCGGGAAATCAGTCCAGTTTCCAGGCGTAGTCGACCTTGGCCCAGGTTTCGGCCGGTGCGCCATCCTTCGAGCCCGGCTTGAACTTGCAGGCGGACAGCGACTTGATGGCCGCCTTGTCCAGGTTCTTGAAGCCGCTCGATTTGTCGAGCTTGGAATCCTTCACCTCGCCGCCGGCCGAGACCAGGAACGACATCGATACCGTGCCCTGTTCTTCGTTCATCAGCGATGCCTTCGGATAATCGGCCTTGCAGTTCTTGGCATCGAAGGAAGCCGGCACTTCCGCAGCGGAAGCGGCACCAGCGAAGAGCACCGCGGTCAGTACACCCATGAAACGCTTGTTCATCTGATTTCCCCTTGTGTTATCAGCTACGGTTGATTACAGCGCCCAAACGTAATCGACCTTGGTCCAGGTCTGGGCCACGGCGCCGTCTTTCTTGCCCGGCGTGAACTTGCATGCGGTCAGCGCCTTCAGTGCCGCCTTGTCCAGGTTCTTGAAGCCGCTCGATTTCTCGACTTTCGATTCCACCACGTCACCGCTCGTGGACACCAGGAAGGCCATCGTGACCGCGCCCTGCTCTTCGTTCAGCAGCGAGGCTTTCGGGTAGTCGGCCTTGCATTTGCGGGCATCGACGGAGGCCGGGGTTTCGGAAGCGAAGGCGGCGCCAGCAACGAGGGTGGCAGCGAAGAAGGTGATCAGATGCTTGTTCATATTATTTTTTCCAGAAAGTTGTGAATTGAGGTTGTTGTCTCGTTTGTTTGCTTAGAATTCTTCCCACTCGTCCGCGCCGGCCGGGGCGGAAGCCACGGATTTCTTCGGCTTGGCGCTATCGGACTTGGCAACAGCGGGCTTGGCGGCGATGGCCGGCGCCGGCTTGCGGGCGGCAGGCTTGGCAATCGCCTTGACGCTGGCCGTGGTCGGCACGGCCTTGGCGGCGGTGCTCACGGCTTCGATCACGGCGCGCTCTTCGCCTGCTTCCAGCTTGAAGATCGATACCACGCGGGCCAGTTCGCCAGCCTGGTCTTGCAGGCTTTGCGCGGCGGCGGCCGCTTCTTCCACCAGCGCGGCGTTCTGCTGGGTCATGCCGTCCATCTCGATGATCGAGCGGTTCACCTGCTCGATGCCGGCGCTCTGTTCCTGGCTGGCGTTGGCGATCTCGCCCATGATGTCGGTTACGCGGCGCACCGAAGCCACCACTTCATCCATCGTCACGCCGGCCTGGCCGACCAGCTTCGAACCGCGCTCCACCTTCTCGACGGAGTCGCCGATCAACGCCTTGATTTCCTTCGCGGCGCCGGCCGAACGCTGGGCCAGGTTGCGCACTTCGGAAGCCACCACGGCGAAGCCGCGGCCCTGTTCACCGGCACGGGCTGCCTCGACAGCGGCGTTCAGTGCCAGGATGTTGGTCTGGAAGGCGATGCCGTCGATCACGCCGATGATGTCGACGATCTTGTTGGCGGACTCGTTGATCGAGCTCATCGTGTCGACCACCTGCGACACCACGGCGCCACCCTTGCGGGCCACGTCGGAGGCGCTGGCAGCCAGCTGGTTGGCTTCACGGGCGTTGTCGGCGTTCTGCTTCACGGTCGACGTCAGTTCTTCCATCGCCGACGCGGTTTTTTCCAGCGACGATGCCTGCATTTCAGTACGGGACGACAGGTCGATGTTGCCGGCGGCGATTTCACGCGATGCCGTGCCGATCGTTTCGGTACCCACACGCACCTGGCTGACGATGCCTACCAGGCTGTCGCGCATTTCCTTCATTTCGGACAGCAGGCTTTCCTTCGCGGCGCCGCTCGTGTCGATCGAGATCGACAGGTCGCCGTTGGCAATGCTGCCGGCGATCGACGCCGTGTAGTCCGGCTCGCCGCCCAGCTGCTTCAGCAGGCCACGGGTGATGGCGATCGCGGCAGCCACCGACAGCAGCACGGCCAGCACGCCCATGCCGATCATGAAGTTACGGGCGCTGGTGAAGCCTTCCTTGGCTTCGATCGCGGACTGCTTGTTGACCTTGTCTTCCAGCGCGCCCAGCTGGTCCAGCGCTTCCATCCACTTCTTCTGCGCAGGACGGATTTCCTTGATCAGCACGCGGGTGGCGCTCATCGCGTCATTGGCCAGCCAGAACTGCGAAGCGCGCTCGATGGCGGGCATCGCCACGCCTTCATGTTCCTTGATCGCCGCCAGCAGCTTCTTTTCTTCCGGGGTGCCCTCGATCGCGAACTTGGCTTCCAGTTTCTGCAGGTCGGCCTGGTATTTTGCGGTCTGTTCCTTGATGCGGGCAAACTCCGGTTCCATGTCGGCCGGGTCGGACATCAGGGTCAGCACGCGCAGCGAACCGATGCGGTCGGCAACGTTGTTGCGCATGTCGATCACCAGGCGCGTTACCACGTTGTTAACGCTAACAACGTGATCGAGGCGATCCTGGATCTGCGCCAGGCGGAAAATACCCACCACGGTCACGGCCACCAGGAACACCAGTACCAGTGCGAAACCAAGCGCCAGCCGGCTGCCTACCTTCATTTTGCTAAGATTCATTTCGACTCTTCGTTATTTGGAGTTATGTGACACCTGGCGATCAAGATCGGGCACCGCCAGCTCTACCTCGTGAAACTCTTCTTTTTCAGAATTTTATATTTCCATACAGCACTGTATTACGGTAGCAAGCTTTGACTGCGCATGCAAAGCAAGAGGAAGAAAAGGCGGAACATCTGTAGCTTTTCAGTCCTGTTCCACACATCGAAAGGAGCTAAATGTGTGTCCATAAGGAAAGTATAATTCTAGGCCTTGCTTACGGGCAAGCGAAATCCTACGCACAAATGCGTATTGTTGATTTCTATGGGGAAATTACGACAGATTGGCCGGAATGCGCACGAAACTGAGCGTTTCGGGCGATTTATGAACAAAAACAGTGCGTTGGCGCACCTGAACGATGCGTGCACCATGCCGGAACGCCGGCGACATCAGGCGAAAGACAGTGACAGGTACTGATGCCCTTGCGTTAGCGGAATGCGATATGTCCGCGGCGCTGGCGTATTGGTGTCGGACACCGGCCTCCTGGTGTCGGACACCGGTGTTCGCATGATGTTGCCGACTTATCAAGAAAAGCCGGTGTCCGACAAATTTTCTGGATGAAACGTCCGGAAAACATGTCCGACACCGGGCACGACATCCTCGCTTCACCGGTCATCGGTGCCACACAGTGGCCTCCAGGGCAGAAGCAGACCCACAAAAAACAATTGCCTGGAAAATGGGGACGGACCCCTTTTTCCAGGCAATTTTCTTGAGCACAGGAGTACCGGCACGTTCCGGCCTCCCTGCCTCCCAACCTTGCTTGTCCTATCGCCTCAGCGCTTCCAGCAGCAGCCCGGGATCCCCGGCAGCCAGCCGCTTCGAGTCCGACAGCGTCTGCCGGAACTGCCGCGCGCCGGGCAGGCCCTGCATCAGGCCCAGCATGTGGCGCGTGATCGTGTTCAGTTTCAGCCCGCGGCCGCCCTCCTTCGCCAGCTGCGCGGCGATATACGGCATCATCGCGCGCAGCACTTCCTCGCGGCTTTTCACGGGCGCGGCATCGCCGTAATACTTGCTGTCGAACGTGGCCATCAGGTAGGGGTTGTGATACGCCTCGCGGCCCAGCATCACGCCATCCACGTGCGCCAGGTGCTGGTCGATCTCGGCCTCGGTCTTGATGCCGCCGTTGATGAGGATCTCGAACTGCGGAAAATCGCGCTTCAGGCGGTACGCATATTCGTACTTGAGCGGCGGGATTTCGCGGTTTTCCTTCGGCGACAAACCCTTCAGGATCGCATTGCGGGCATGGACGATGAAGGTGCTGCAGCCGGCATCGGCCACGGTGCCGACGAAATCGCGCACGAAATCGTAGCTTTCGGTTTCATCGATGCCGATCCGGTGCTTGACGGTCACGTCGATCGATACCGCGTCGCGCATTGCCTTCACGCAGTCGCGCACCAGTTCCGGCTCGGCCATCAGGCAGGCACCGAACGCGCCCTTCTGCACCCGCTCGGAAGGGCAGCCGCAGTTCAGGTTGATCTCGTCATAGCCCCATTTCTCGCCCAGTTTCGCCGACGTTGCGAGATCTTTCGGGTCGCTGCCGCCCAGTTGCAGCGCCACTGGATGTTCTTCCTCGTTGAAGCGCAGGTGGCGCTCCACGTCGCCGTACACCAGCGCGCCGGTCGTCACCATCTCTGTATACAGCCAGGTGTGCTTCGTGATGTGGCGATGGAATACGCGGCAGTGGCGGTCGGTCCAGTCCATCATGGGGGCGACGGACAGGCGGCGGCCGCGATACTGTCCGGCAGACTGGCCACGATCCTGCCCGGATCGGGCAATCGGCGTCTCGGAAACTTCGGCGGGGGAGGTAACGGTGTTCATCGCGGCGGGGAATCGAACGGGGCCGCACATTATACAGGCACCGGCGGGCGAAAGCTGCCTGCCCGCGAGCCAATTCCCGCCTGCTGATCCTGTTCCGAAATATCCATCCGCCGCATCCATCCGCCGATCGCGGCGCGGCGCGGGCGGCAACCAGTCATGCAAGCATGCCCGGCCGCCGTGATCCACCAAGGCGGCCGGGCCGTGCCGGTTACTGCTGCTTGCGCCGCTTGGCCGCAGCGGCCAGCAACAGCATGCCGGCACCGAACATCGCATAAGTGGTCGGTTCGGGTACCGAACTGATCAGCTTTACCGTCTCGATCGTTTGCGGAGTGAATTCATCCTGCGTCCACTGGCCCTCGTTGCCCTGGCCCGAGAGAGTCCAGGTAAACGCTTCGCCGACCACGTATCGGTAACTTTCCGAGTCGGTGGTGCCCCAGTCGCCCGGGTACGTATAGCCGTAAAACCCTGTGAAATCGACGCCACCGGCCGCGCTATACGAGAACGCGGAAACGCTGCATTCGTAACCCTCCCGGCAGCTCACAAGATTGTGCCAGTCAACACTCAAGGAATCGAGCTCGTCCAGGCTGAGGATGCTGTCGTTGTTCGCATCGATCCCGCTGAACCTTGCGGTATGGGTATAGGTAGGGTTGAACTCATACGAACCATCTGGACGGCTCAGTTGGAACCCCTGCCATGTGACTTCCCATTCGTCCGCCATAGCAGCCTGCGCCGACATGCAGCATGCAGCGAGAACAGCCGCCTTCAACATCTTCTTCATTCTTGTTTCCTTTCAGGGTTAGACCCGTCACGTGGCGAATATTGTCTGTAAAACAATTATAAAAGAAACATGCCAGTGAACCGTGTAGCTGTTGACTTAGCGCAACACTAGCAGGATGCAATCGGCTTGGCTTATCGCCCACGATCCTCCCCGGATTGCGCGATTTGCGTCTAGAAATTTTCGGCGGGCGAGGTAACGGAGTGCAGCGCGGCGGGGAAGTCGAACGGGGCCGCACGCTATACAGGCACTGGCGGGCAAAATCTGCCGACTACGCAGCCGATGTTCGCCCGCCAGTGCTGTTCCGCCAAATCCATTTGCCGCAGCCGTCCGCCGATCGCGGCGCGGGCGGCAACCGACCATGCAAGCATGCCCGGCCGCCGTGATCCACCAGGGCGGCCGGGCCGCGCCGATTATTGCTGCTTGCGCCGCTTGCCCGCAGCGGCCAGCAACAGCATGCCGGCACCGAACATCGCATAGGTCGTCGGTTCGGGTACCGAGCTGATCAGCGTTACGGTTTCGACGGTCTGCGATGTGAAAGCATGGTTCCACCATTCGTCCGAGCTGCCCTGGCCCAGGTGCATCCAGCTGAAATCCCCACCGACCGTGTACCCGTAGTTGTCGGAGTCGATGGTGCCGGACCACTCATCCACATAACTGGATTGGTAAAATGCCGAGAATTTCACGCCGCCGGCCACGCTGTACGAAAACGCGGAAACGCCGCAGCTATAGTTCTCGCCCGGACAGCTGGTAACGTTGCGCCAGTCGATTTTGAGGGAATCGAGCTCATCCAGACTAAGGACGCTGTCGTGATTGGCATCGACACCGCTGAACCGTGCAGTGTGGGTCAGCTCGGGAGCGAATTCCATCCCCCACGGACTGATAATTTCAAACCCCTGCCATGTGACTTCCCATTCGTCCGCCATCGCGGACTGCGCCGACATGCAGCATGCTGCGAGAATAGCCCCCCTCAACATTTTCTTCATCATTGCTTCCCTTCAGGAGTTGACCCGTCGTTCGACAAATATTGTCTGGAAATCAATTCTAAATGAAACATGTCTGCGAGATCTGCGCTTGTTGATCTAGCGCAACACTTGCAAGATGCAATGATCAGGGCAGCCTATCGGTCATCGTGTCGTGCACCTTCGCGAGTGCTCCGGCACCGTCAGCGCCCACCCCCAGGCGTATCCGCCGCATCACCGCGGGCACGATCCGCCGGTGAACAGGCGCGACGAAGAACATGTAGACATGGCCCAGCGGCCGGTGCACGTGCACCACGGTCGACATCGACAGCTCACCGCCTTCCCGGCATACCGACACCTGCACGTCCAGGTGCCGGTCCGAATCGCCAAGGATCACTTCATCGTCGAACACGTGACGCAACTCGAAGATGCCGATCCGGTCGCCGGGGCGGTAGGCGCTGGCCGGCTTGTTCCGGTCGAATTCGCCCAGCGCGCCGAGGTCCTTCAGCCCGATGCGCGACACCACCGCGTTACGCAGCGCCATCAGCCGGTCAACCCATGCCGGCGTGCGCACCACCGTGTCCAAATAGAGCTGCAGCGCGGAGCGGGGATCGGACGCCAGCGCCATGCGGTAGCTGTCGTGGAAGTGCGCACCCGGGATGGTGCGGTGGAGCCGGCTCGCGGCCGGAACCGGTTGCTTGGAGATGGTTGCCGTCATGGGCCCAGCATAGCGCAACGCCGGCAACCGCGTGGAACGGCCCGCGGCCGGCGCCGGCGGAACGATCACCTTGTTGATTGAATCTCGCCGTTCCGTTGACACCCGCTGAGCGAGTCCCGATACTCGTTTGCCATTCCTGCAAGCATGACGGGACCGACGGCGGCCCTGGCCGCGCCCGTGCCGCATCCACGCCGGGCGCCCGCGACGAACACCCCGGCGCATCGCCGTGTGGCACGACCTGCCCGGGCCGGGCTATCCTCGCGCTGCCAGTCCCGCAGTTCCACTCAACCTTCGCCTTGAGAGCACCATGAACAATCGATTCCTGCCTGCCGCCGCCGCATTCGCCGTCTCCGCCGTTTTCGCCATGCCCGCCGCCCACGCGGAAAAGCTGACGATCACCGTCACCCACGCGCTCGACCAGGCCCGCCCGGCCGAGACGATCACGGTGCCGTGGTCGGAAGTGAACCGCGTGCTGCCCGGCGCGCTGCTGCAGAAGATCGCCGTGCGCGACGCTTCCGGCAAGCTGCTGCCCTACCAGGTGACGAACGTGGCGCCGCAGGCCAAGGACCCGGAAAACCGCGGCATCGCCTACGGTGACCTGATCTTCCAGCACGACTTCAAGGCCGGCGAGAAGAGCGCCACGTTCACCGTGGAGAAAACGGAAACCGTGTCGCCGCCGTTCCCCACCAAGGTGTTCGCGCGCTACGTGCAGGAGCGCCTGGACGACTTCGCGTGGGAGAACGACAAGGTTGCGCACCGCACCTACGGCCCCGCGCTCGGCGCCCCGGCACCGGCCGGGGGCGGCAAGGAAGTGCTGGTCACCAGCGGCAACGACATCTGGTTCAAGCGCGTGCCCTACCCGATCGTGGACCGCTGGTACAACAAGGGCCACGACCACTACCACGTGGACCAGGGCGAAGGCATGGACATGTACAACGTGGGCCGCACGCTGGGCGCGGGCGGCACCGGCATCTGGGATGGCACAAAGATCGCCAAGGCGACCAACTACGCGAAGTGGAAGGTGCTGGCCAACGGACCGGTGCGCGCCATCTTCGAGCTGTCGTACGACGCGTTCGACGCGGCCGGCACGCAGGTATCGGAAGTGCGCCGCTTCACCGTGGATGCCGGCCACTGGTTCGATCGCATCGACAGCACCTTCACCTTCAACGGTGGCCAGCAGCTGAACGCGGTGGTCGGCCTGAACAAGACGCCGAGCGACAAGGGCCAGGACCCGCAGATCGCCACCGACCGCGTGCCGGCAGACGGCTCGCTGCGCCAGTGGGTCACGCAGAAGAGCAACGATGCGTTCGGCGTGGCGGTGGTGGTGCCGGCGGCGAAGGATGCGGGTTCCGACCAGGCCAACGATTTCGTGATCGCCCCGGTCACCTCCGGCAAGCCGCTGACGTACTACGTGGGCGCCGCCTGGAGCCGGGCCGGCGAGATCAGGACGAAGGACGAGTGGGCGAAGCAGGTGGCGCTGACCGCCGCGCGGGCGAAGTCGCCGGTGAAGGTGGTGGTGGCGGCGACGAAGTAGGGCTGATCGGCTTTCGACGCTTTCCCCGGAATTTGGAAAGCGCATGCATTCACCCCAACGGCAAAGGGCTGGGGTCAGACCCGCCGGGTCTGACCCCGGAATTTGCACCTGGGGTGGCCATATCGAGCGGCATTGGTATCAGACACCAGTGTGCTTCCATGGCCGTCTGCACCTTAGGCGTTCCCCACGCTCACCCCGCTGATTCTTTCCGGAGCCAGAGCAACGGCGAACGACGCACATCCTAAAATACCCCGCCGGCAACCACTCCCTCGTCCCCATGAAGATCAAACCGCTCGCCACCCTGCTGCTCGCCCTGGCTGCCCCCGCCTCCTTCGCCGCCATGCCCGCCGATGGCTGGCGCTTCGATTTCACTGCGAAGCCCGCGCCGGGCTACACCGCCGTGCAGGCCGGCGCCGCCTACGACCCAGTCCGCGGGTACGGCCATGAGCTGGACAACAGCGCGGCCAAGGGCGCCGGCGTCAACGCGGACAAGGGTGCCAATGGCGCTACCGCCACGTTCTTCTCCGCCGATGTCCCGGAAGGGAACGTGGCCGTCACCGTCACGCTCGGCCCGGGCACGCATACCATCAAGTCCGAAGTGCGCCGGCTGATGCTGGAGAACGTGGTCGTTCCCGCCGGGCAGACGGTCACGCGGACCTTCGTGGTCAACACCCGCACGCCGCAGATCGCCGCCGCGAACAGCATGAAGCCGGGCGTCGTCAACCTGAAGGCGCCGCGCGAAACGGTGCAGGAAGCGTGGAACTGGGACCGGCGGCTGACGCTGGAAATCCACGGCGGTGTCGACAAGGTGGACATCAAGCCGGTGCAGGTACCCACCATCTTCCTGCTGGGCGACTCCACTGTCAGCGACCAGCCAGGCGAACCGTATGCCAGTTGGGGCCAGATGCTGACGCGCTTCTTCAAGCCCGGCGTGGCCGTCGCCAACCATGCGCAATCGGGCGAGACGTTCCGCGATTCGCTGGCGCGCCGCCGCATCGACAAGATCGTGTCGCAGGTGCGCCCCGGCGATGTGGTGGTGCTGCAGTTCGGCCACAACGACCAGAAACAGATCAAGGCCGGCAGCGGCGGGCCGTTCACGACTTACAAGGCGGAGCTGCGCCAGCACGTGGAGATGGTGCGTGCCGCGGGCGGCTTGCCCGTCGTGGTGTCGTCGATGGAGCGCCGCCGTTTCGATGCCGACGGCAAGCCTGAGTCCACGCTGGCCGACTATGCCGCCGCCGCGCGCCAGTCCGCCGGGGAACTGGGCGTGCCGTACATCGACCTGAACGCCACCAGCAAGGTGCTCTACGGCGCACTCGGCGTGGAAGGTTCGAAGCCGGCCTTCGCCACCAAGGACGGGCAGATCGACAACACGCACCACAGCAACTACGGTGCCTACCTGCTGGCCAAGGCCGTCGCCAGCGGCCTGCGCGATGCGAAGCTGCCGGTGGCGTCGCAGATCGTGGATGGTTTCGCGTTCGATGCCGCGCGCCCCGACCCGTTCGAGAAATTCGCCGTGCCGGCCAGCCCCCGCTACACCAACGAACGCCCGCTGGGCGACGAGGCCAACCGATGATCCGCAAACTGCTCGCCACCGCCATAGCCGCCCCTGTATTCTCCTGCGCCCTGCCGGCCCTGGCCGCTGACGGCTACCTGTTCGCCTACTTCACGAAGAACGGCGAGGATGGCCTGCACTTCGCCGCCAGCACCGATGGCTACCAGTGGGACAAGGTCGCCAGCGGCAAGAGCTTCATCACGCCGAAGGTCGGCAAGTCGAAGCTGATGCGCGACCCGTGCATCGTGCGCGGGCCCGATGGCACGTACCACATGGTATGGACGTCGGGCTGGAACGAGAACAACATCGGCTACGCCTCGTCCAAGGACCTGATCACCTGGTCGGAGCAGAAGGAGGTACCGGTGATGGCGCACGAGCCGGGCGTGCTGAATTCGTGGGCGCCGGAAATCGTGTACGACGACAAGCGCGGCGAATTCCTGGTCTTCTGGGCCTCGACCGTGCCGGGCAAGTTCACCGAAACGGCCGGCTCCTCCGAGCAGAAGTACAACCACCGCATGTACTACACCACCACGAAGGATTTCACGAACTTCGCGCCCACGCGGCTGTTCTACGACCCGGGCTTTTCCGTCATCGACGCCACCTTCGTGCGCGCCAATGGCAAGGATTACCTGGTGGTGAAGGATGAAACCGTGAAGCCGCCGCGCAAGTACCTGCAGGTGGCCGAGGCGCCGGACCTGCGCGGGCCGTTCAAGCCGCTGTCCGGCCCGATCACGCCGGCCGGCCTGTGGGTCGAAGGCCCGACGGCGATCCAGGCCGGCCAGGAAGTCATCATGTACTTCGACGCGTACACGACGAAGCACTACGGCGCGCTGCGCTCGCGCGACATGAAGACGTGGGAAAACGTGACCGGGCGGATGCACTTCCCTGACGAAGGCACGCCGGTGCGCATGCGGCATGGCACCGTGATCCAGGTGCCGGAAGCCACGCTGGCGAAGCTGCGCGCGGCCAATTGAGCGCCGCCTGATCCTAGTGCCGCTTGGATAAGCGTTACCAACGCGTTGAAAACGCATGCATTCACCCCAACAGCGAAGGGCTGGGGTCAGACCCGCCGGGGTGATGCAGGGGTTTCGCGAAGCATGCTTCGCGCCTGCGGAACGGTGCTGGCCTGCATGCCAGCACTCCTTTCTGACCCCGGAATTTGCAACTGGGGTGGGCTTAAACGGCACTACCGCCTGATCCGGCTTTACCTGGATTTACGCCGGTTCACACTATGTTACTTAACGACTTGCGGTGGAAATAATGGCAACGGGTGCGGCGGGTACAATCCGGCCCACAATATCAACAACCGTCGTCACGCAATGAATCCATCGAAACGTCCCGCACTGCGCCCCCTCCCCGCCCTGCTGCTCGGTGCCCTCGTCGGGCAGCTCGGCCTGGCCCAGGCGCAGCAGGCACCGGCCGCAGCCCCCGCCGCCGCGCCTGCCGTGACAAAGCCCGCTGCCGCACCCGCCACGCCTGCCGCCACGCCAACCATCGGCGGCAAGCCGGACGACGCCGCGAAGAAGCCGGAGGACAGCACGCAGCAGCCGGGCACTACCCAGATGCAGACCGTGACCGTGGTGGCCGAACGTCCCGCCGAGCAGATCGACCGCTCGACCTATGACGTGAAGGCCGAAGTCGTGACGCCGAACGCATCGGCGGCGGACGTGATCGCCAACGTGCCGAACGTCACTGTCGACCAGGATGGCAAGGTCGCCATCCGCGGCAACCAGAATGCGCAGATCTTCGTCAACGGCAAGCGCTCGGCCATGTTCTCCGGCCAGACCGCCGGCGATGCGCTGAACAGCTATCCGGCAGAATCGCTGGAGTCCATCGAAGTGATCACCACGCCGGGCGCGGAATTCGGCTCCGAGGGCGGCAGCGGGCCGATCCTGAACCTCGTCACGCGGCGCGTGCGGCCGCAGGGCTCGCAGGGCCAGGTTTCCGTGAACGCGGGGCCGAACGGCCGCTATGGCAGCTTCACTTCCGGCAGCTACAACAACGGCCGCCTCCAGGTAGAAGGACAGGCCGGCGTGATGCGCAACGTGAACGAGCGCACCGGCTGGTCCGAGACGGAAACGGACGTGGGCAACGCGGTCTGGACGACGCGCCGCGAGAACGACAGCCGCGCGCCGTCGACTATAGTGACCTTCAATCCCTCGGTCGGCTACAACATCGGCGAAACGGACCGGGTCAGCGCCGCGATGAAGTTCAACCACGTGGACAACGAGACGGTGTCGAACGAGTACTACCGCACCTATCACGGCGGGACCACGCCCTATGAAGAGTACCGGCGCGCCGTCGACCGCGACAACGAGCGCACGGTCTACGAGCTGGCGCTGGGCTACGAGCGAAAGTACAGCGCCACCGAGAAGCTGAACGCCGAGCTGCGCACCTCGGGCAACCTGTCCGATGCCGACAGCCGCAATCGCAACACCTATGTGATCGCGCCGCCGTCCGGCGCGCGCCCGGAAAGCACCAACGGCAACGACACGCGCAATCGCCTGACGGAGTTCAGCGTCGACTACCAGAAGCGCATCACGCCCATGTTCAACCTGAAGACCGGCGTGAAACTGGGCCGCTCCACGGGCCAGTCCGACGCCGACTACTTCAACATCGATCCGCTGACCGGCGAGGAAGTGATCGACGAGAACCGCGCCAGCGCCTTCCGCTATACCGAGCGTACCTATGCGGTCTACGTGTCGCCGAACTTCCGGATCGACGAGAACTGGGCCGTGCTGCCAGGCCTGCGCTACGAGCGCGTGGACCGCCACATCGACTACATCAACCAGAACAACTCGGCCAGCGATGCGACGAAGGAGCTGCTGCCCAGCCTGCACGTGCAGTACGGCTGGGGCGAACGGGGCGCCTCGCTGACGGGCGGCTATGCGCGGCGCATCAGCCGGCCAACGCTGAACGACATCAATCCGAACCTGCAATACGTGGATGACCAGAACTATACGCAGGGCGACCCGCGCCTGGCTCCCACGAAGAACGACAAGTACGAGCTGAAATACACCGACACCTGGCTGACGTGGCTGAACACCAACCTGTCGGTGTACCGCGAGAAGGACAGCCCGCTGCTGGGCCGCTTCCTCACGCCGGTGCCGGGCAGCACGGCCGTGATCAGCGAATCGGTAAACTTCGGCGCGCGCACCAATGACGGCGTCAGCCTGAACCTGCAGGGCCGCCCGTCGCGCGAAGTGAACCTGGGCGCCACGCTGGGCTTCCGGCGCATCGCCCAGTCCTACCTGGCCACGCTGACCAACGACGACGGCGCGCGCTACTCGGTGGAAGCGGAGCGCACGCAGAACACCCCGACCTTGCAATTGCGGGCCCAGTATTCCGGCATCCCGGACCACCAGTTCCAGGTGAACGGCAACTACACGGGCCGCGCGCTGAACGGCCTGTTCGAGACGGAACCGAACTGGCAGGTGCACCTGTCGTGGAGCTGGAACCTGTCGCGCGAGTGGTCGCTGCGCACCAGCCTGCGCGACGTCTTCGACAGCAACGTGAACCAGTTCACGCAGGTGTCCGACACCGTGCGCCAGGTCAGCTACAGCGAACAGCAGGGCCGCATGCTGACCGTGGCCCTCAGCTACCGGTTCGGCGGCGTGTCCGGCGACCTGGGTTTGCGCAACAACCCCGGCATGTTCCGCGGCCCGCAGGGCGACGGCCCGCGCGGCCCCGGCCCGGGCGGCTTCGCTCCTGGCGGCTTCGGCCCGGGCATGTAGGCACCACGCTATTCGCGGGGTCGCGAATCACCGATGCGCAGCCGGGGTCTGGTCCTGATGCCGCTCGGATAAGCCTACCCCGAACGCACATTCCGGGGTCAGACCCCCATCGCCGCTACCGACAGTGCTTGCCGTTGGCGGTAACGGGGGTCTGACCCCAGCCCTTCGCTGTTGGGGCGGATGCATGCGCCGCCAGGAAACCAACCCCAGGCCCCTGAACGCACCACCAGCCCCTCTCCAATCAACAATGCGAGCAATAGCGCCCCGCGGCGCTCACCGCATTGCACCGTCCCTTCATATCGGCTACTGTCACCATGGATCGCAAGCGCGGCCACCATTAACCTCGGAGACATTTGTTCAAGTGAAGAAGACCCCGTTCAAGATGAAGGCTGGCCGGCTGTTGATCGGCACGCTGCTCGCCTGCACTTCCCTGCAACCGATGGCGCAGGAAGCCCCGCCGCCGCAGGAAAAAGGCCCGGCCGCCGCGGATGCGATGCTGCACGCGCTCGTCGTGAAATACCCGAACCCGTACCGCGCGATGGAAACGGCCGAAGTGAAGGCCGTGATGGACCGCGTGTTCGCATACCTCGATGCCACCACGCCGGCCGAGTTGATCAACAAGACTTCGCGCGCGCCCATCGCGAAGCTGGACAAGGCCGATCCGGATGCCGTGCTGAAGCCCGGCGACTTCCGCCTGACCAGCTATGAATGGGGTGTCACGTACGCCGGCATGCTGGCCGCCGGCGCGGCCACCGGCGACAAGCGCTATACCGAATACACCACGAAGCGCCACCAGCTGCTGGCCGACCTCACGCGCCTCTACCTGCCCGGCGTGAAGGCCGATCCGGCGAATGCGCAGGCGCCGATCAAGAGCTTCCTGAATCCGCACGCGCTGGACGATGCCGGCGCACTGTGCATGAGCTTCCTGAAGGCGAAGCAGATGGGTTCCACGGTGAACTACGGCCAGATGGTCGACGTCTGCGGCAAGTTCGTCACCGAGAAGGAATACCGGCTGCCGGACGGCACGCTGGCGCGCGGCGGACCGGATGGCAAGGGCGGCAACAAGCAGCGCCCGCTGACCAACACGCTGTGGCTGGACGACATGTTCATGGGCGTGCCGACGATCGCGCTGCTGGGCAAGGATACCGGCAACACGAAATACTACGACGACGCCGTGAAGCAGGTGCTGCAGTTCTCGAAGCGGATGTTCAATCCGCAGCTGGGCATCTACATGCACGGCTATGTGGAAGGCATGCGCGACCATCCGGAACTGCACTGGGCGCGCGCCAACGGCTGGGCCATCATGGCCATGGTCGAAGTACTGGAAGTGCTGCCGAAGAACCACAAGGGCTACAAGGCGGTGGAAGCGCAACTGCGCGCGCACGCCAGGGGCCTGGCCAAGTTCCAGCACAAGGACGGCCTGTGGCACCAGCTGATCGACCGTAACGACTCGTACCTGGAAACGTCGGCCACGGCGATCTACGCGTATGCGATCGCGCGCGGCGTGAACCGGGGCTACCTGGACAAGGAAATGTACGGCCCGATGGCCAACCTGGCCTGGAATGCGGTGGCCTCGAAGGTCAACGCCAAGGGCGAGATCGAAGGCATCTGCGTGGGCACCGGCATGGCGTTCGACCCGGCGTTCTACTACTACCGCCCGACCAGCACGCGCGCCGCGCATGGCTACGGCCCGCTGCTGCTGGCCGGCGCCGAGATCATCGACATGAACAGGAAGTTCAAGTTCGGCCTGAACGACAGCGGCTTCATGTACCAGGGCCAGCAGCCCTGAGCCGTGCACCTTGAACCTTGAGCCTTGAGCGTCAGGCATTCGGCGCTCGACGACCATGCGGCTGCGCTCCCTCCCGGGGACCGCGGCCGCTTTCATCTCGCAGGAGACAGATCAGTGAAGACAACGATGACACGCTGCGCGGCCGCCGTCGCGCTGGCGGCGATGGCCGCCGGCTGCGCCACGGAAAACCTGGCCGCCCGGCCTGAAGCGGCAACGATCGCCACCGCGGTGGTGCCGGCGAAAACTGCCATGCAGCTGGAAAAACTCGACCGCGGCGCCGTGGCTGTGCGCGGCAAGGCCGGCACGCTGGTGAGCTGGCGCGCCCTGGCGAGCGATGCGCCGGGCCTGGCCTTCAACGTCTACCGCGATGGCACGAAGCTGAACGCGGAACCCATCGCCACGTCCACCAACTTCAACGACAAGGCTGCTGGCGCGGGCGGCTATGAAGTGCGCGAAGTACGCAACGGCGCGGAGGGCGCGGCGAGCAAGGCGCTTGCCATCGATGGCTACCTGACCGTGCCGCTGCAGCGCCCGGCCGGCGGTACCACCGCGGACGACAAGGCTTACACCTACAACGCCAACGATGCGTCGGTGGCCGACCTCGATGGCGATGGCCGCTACGAGATCGTGCTGAAATGGGACCCGAGCGAATCGAAGGACAACTGCTGCGCGGGCTTCACCGGCAACGTTCTGCTGGACGCCTACCGGCTCGACGGCACGCTGCTGTGGCGCGTGAACCTGGGCCCGAACATCCGCGCCGGCGCACACTACACGCAATTCCAGGTGGCCGACTACGATGGCGATGGCAAGGCCGAAATGGTCGTCAAGACGGCCGACGGCACGCTCGACGGCGCCGGCAAGGTGATCGGCGACGCGCGCGCCAACTGGGTGAGCGGCAGCGGCGAAATCGAGCAGACCGACCGCACCGGCGCGCGCCGCACCGACGACGGCAAGCTGATGGCCGGCTTCATGGGCCGCATCCTGAAGGGCCCTGAATACCTGTCCGTGTTCGAGGGTGCCACCGGGCGCGTGCTGGACACCATCCCGTATCCATCGAAACGGGGCGAGGACGGCGACAACCCGCCCGGCGACGAGCTGAAAGCGCGCTGGGGCGATGCCTACGCCAATCGCTCCGACCGCTACCTGGCCGGCACCGCCTGGCTGGACGGCAAGCGCCCGAGCGCCATCTTCGCGCGCGGCTACTATGCGCGCACCACGATCGCCGCCGTCGATTTCGCGGGCGGCAAGCTGAAACAGCGCTGGTACTTCGATTCCGAGGCGGCCGGCGTGCCGAAGGGGTATTCGGGCCAGGGCAACCACCAGCTCAGCGTGGCCGACCTGGATGGCGACGGCCGGCATGAAATCCTGTACGGCGCGATGGCGCTGGACGACGACGGCAAGCCGTTGTGGACCACCGGCATGGGCCACGGCGACGCGATGCATGTCGGCGACCTGGATCCGACCCGGCCCGGCCTGGAAAAATGGGGCGTGCACGAGAACATGGCGATGGCGCGGGGCCGCGGCGCGGCGATGGTCGATGCGCGCAGCGGCGAAGTGCTGTGGTCCACCCCGGCCACCAAGGACACGGGCCGCGGCGCGGCCGGCGACATCGATCCCCGCTTCCCGGGCGCCGAGGCGTGGTCGTTCGCCTCGCCGAACCTGTTCGATGCAAAAGGCAACGTGATCGCGCCGGCGCGCCCGCAGCAAGCGAACTTCATGGTGTGGTGGGACGGCGACCTGCAGCGCGAACTGCTGGACGGTACCAGGGTGTTCAAGTGGAACTGGCAAAGCAGCCAGTCCGACCTGCTGCTCGATGCGGAAGGCGCCGCGTCGAACAACGGCACCAAGGCCAACCCCGCGCTGTCGGCGGACCTGTTCGGCGACTGGCGCGAGGAAGTCATCTGGCGCGCCGCCGACAACAACAGCCTGCGCATCTACTCGACGGACATCCCCACCACGCACAAACTGACCACGCTGATGCACGACCCGCAATACCGCGCCGCCATCGCCTGGCAGAACACCGCCTACAACCAGCCGCCCTGGCCGTCGTACTACATCGGCGAGGGGATGCCGAAAGCAAAATAGCACCCCAAAAGCAAACTGCCGGGGTCAGACCCGCCGGGTCTGACCCCTGGTCTTGCATCTGGGTTGAAGCATGCGCTACTGACACGCACAAAGACAGTGACAAGGCTCCGATATCCTAGGAATGTTTCAAAAACAAATGGAGCCTGTCACCGGTTTTCTGCAGTACCGGCTGCTCGCCCCTGTGCCGACAGCCATTGATCCACCAACGCGCCCGGCAGGCCCTTCAACGCGGCGACCACGCGCTGGGCATTGAACGCGGCGCCGGCATCGTTGGTATGCGTGCGCGCGTCGGAAAAATACGTGTCGACGACGCTGGCACCGGCGCGCCGGTAGCCGTCCGTGATCGCCATCGTCAGGTCGGCGAACCGGGCGCCGTGGCGCTGCGCGACTTCGCGGCCCCACTGGGCGAAGTCCTCGAAGTCGCGGCGGTCCTGCCAGGCGTCGCGGTGCGGGACCGGCGACAGCAGCACCACCGTCGCGCCCTTCGCTTTCGCATCCTGCACGTAGCGCGCCATGTACCAGCCGAAGGTGTGCACCTGTTCCACCGTGCCGTCGGGCTTTTTGTCTTCCACGGTTTCCGGGCCAGTGCCGGGGCCGGAGGCGCGGCCTTTCATGGCCGGGTCGCCGATCCTGCCGCCATCGTTGTGGCCGAACTGGATCAGCACCACGTCGCCGGCCTTCAGCTGCTCCAGCACCCTGTTCCAGCGCCCTTCGGTAAAGAAGGTACGGCTGCTGCGACCGCCGATGGCATGGTTGACGACGTTCACCTTGCCGGTGTCGAAGTATGGCGCGATGCGCTCGCCCCATCCCACATGACCGCCTGCACCGCCGCTCTTCACGGTGGAATCGCCGACCAGGTGCAGCGTGGGCAGAGCGGTGTTCGCGGCCTGCTCGGCCTTCACGGACTTTGCATCGACAACCGGGCGCTCATCCTCGCTGGCGGGGTTGGTGGGGTTGGCGAGAATGGCCTTGCCCCGTTCATTCAATGCGCCGACCAGCGGCTGCAGGCCCTGCGCCTTGATGCCACCGACGACGATCCGCGCGTTCAGGTCGGCGCCGGCCCAGTTGGTGTGCACCGTTTCATCCGGCGTCACCTGGGGGAACAGCTTCATCACTTCATCGCGGCCGATCTCGTCGTAGCGGCGCGCCGCCAGTTCGTTCAGGTCGATGAAGCCGGCGTTCTCGCGGCGCGCCACGTCCTTCGCCCAGCCCGCGTAATCGCCGGCATTGCGGAGCACCTTGCCATGGTCGTCCCAGCGCTTGCGGGGAATCAGCGACACGACGACCGGCGTCGCGCCCTTCGCGCGAATCTGGGCGATGTAGTCACCCAGGTACCAGCCGTAGCTGCGCACCGTCTCGCGCCGTTTCGTCAGCAGGTTGTCGATTTCCTCGCTCTCGTTGCCCGTGCCGCGGATCGTGCCGCGCGCGCGGCTGGTGTCGTTGATGGCGCTGGCGTCGTTGTGCCCGAACTGCATCAGCACCACGTCGCCCCGCTTGACCAGTGCGAGCGTGCGCTGCCAGTGGCCGCTGGTCACGTAGGTGCGGCTCGACAGGCCGCCGACGGCGCGGTTGACGACGTTGATCTTCGATGTGTCGAAGTAGTTCGCGATCGGGTTGCCCCAGCCCCATTGGCCGGCCGGGCCCTTGCTCTGCCCGTCGTCGTGGCCGTTGCGCACCGTGGAATCGCCGATCAGGATCAGTGACGGCAGCGCTGGATTGGCCGGTTCCGGCAGCACCACTTGCGCCTTGGCCGGATCGGTATTCGCGGCTGGCGGCAGGGGCGCCTGGGCATGAACGACTGACTGGAAGAGCAGGAAAAGGAAGAGGGATTGGAGGTAGCGTTTCATGGACTCATTCTACGGCAGCGGTTTTCGCGGCAGCCCGGCAGGCTTTCAAACGATCAGGAAGATGAGTAAAGCCCCGCGGCGAACAAGCGCACAATCGGCCCTTTCGATCCGGGGCACACACATGAACACCTCCTCCCTGCTGCGCGCCGCCGTGTGCGTGGCGCTCTGCTTCAGCACCGCCGCCCATGCCGGTATCGGCCAGCGCTTTCCGTCCGAACGCAAGGTCGTCAAGGACCCGGTCACGGGCACCACGCTGACCTTCCTCACCAGCACCCCGCAGGGAGATTCGAAGATCTACCCGACCCACCCGCAATGGACCTCGGACGGCAAGTGGCTGGTGTTCCGCTCGAATCGTGTCAAGGGCGAGGCGATGGCCGTCAACGAAACCACCGGTGACCTGGTGCAGGTAACGGAAGGCGGCTATACGGGCATGCTGAACCTGGCGCAGAAGTCGATGAAGCTGTTCTTCATGCGGCAGGGCTCCGACAAAGGCGTGCTGCAGATCGTGGAGGTGGACCTGGCGGCCGTGTTCCGCGACAGCGCCGCCGGCAAGATGAAGCCGGCCGCCGAGTACCAGCGCATCGCCGGCACCACTCCGGCCGAGCTGGAAGCGGGCGGCGACATGGCGCTGGACGCCGGCGAGGAATGGGTGTACTTCCGCGTGGGCCGCAACGCGGCGGCGAAGCACCTGCCGGCGGGCGCGAAGATCGAGGCGAACTTCGGCCCGCGCAATATGGGCGCAGGGCCGAACGGCATCGCGCGGATGAATGTGAAGACGGGCGAGATCCGCCACGTGGTATCGGTCGGCTTCCAGATCGGGCATATCCAGGCCAACCTGTGGAATCCGGGCGAGATCGTGTTTTGCTGGGAGACCGGGGGCAAGTCGCCGCAGCGCACGTGGACCGTCCGTTCGGACGGCACCGGCCTGCGCCCGCTGTACCCGGAAGCACCGTACGAATGGGTGACGCACGAGGCGGTGATCAGCAAGGATGAAGTGGCGATGGCGCTGATGGGCCACCGGCCGGTAAAGGATGGCGGCGGCGGTGTCGCGGCACCGGCGACGGGCGTCTACGGCGCCAATCCCGGGCAGGATGCCGCCTGGGGCGATGCCGGCACGCGCGAAAAGCCGACCGGCCTGGCCATCGTCAACCTGCGCACGCGCGAGATGACGATCGCCGGCCAGACGCCGTCCGGCAGCGGCTTGTGGCACGTGCACGGCTCGCCCGACGGCCGCTTCGCCGTCGGCGACGACTTCTCCCGCTCGCTGTGGCTGATCGACCGCAAGACGCGCGAGATGAAGCTGCTCACCACCGGCCACAAGGACACCGCGGCCGACCATCCCCACCCCACCTTCAATGCCGACGGCACGAAGATCCAGATCCAGTCGGCCATGCTGTCGGCCGACGGCAAGGCGATGAATATCGTGGTGGTGCCGGTGCCTGAGGATTGGCTGAAGCGGAAGTGAACCTTACTGCCGAGCCCGTGTCAGCGTGCCTGACCCCATGACGCGGGCTCGGCATTATTGTCCCGTTCAGCTCGTGTCAGCGTGCCTGACCCCATGACACGAGCGCGCACTATTCTCCCGTTGAGCCCGTGTCAGCGTGCCTGGCTCCATGACACGAGCGCGGCTGTGCTGCAGCTTCTGGCGGGTGGTTCGGCCGCGCCAGCCGGGACACACAAAGCCAGCAGTCCCGTGCACAATACCTTCTTGATCATTACACTTCCCCCGTCATGAAAAAATTCGTCGTTCCGATCCTGCTTGCCATGTCCATGTCGTCCGCATACTCAGCCTCCACCGTCTTCCCCCTGTGGCCCGAAGGGGTGCCCGGCATGAAGGATATCGGCCCCGAGCAGAACGGCAAGGGCTATATCCAGAACACGTCGAACCCCACCCTCACGCTGGTCGGCCCCGCCGTCGACCGGCCGAACGGCACGGCCATCATCGTGGCGCCGGGCGGCGGCTACGTGCGCCAGGCAGTCGACCGCGAAGGGACCCAGTATGCCAACTGGCTCAGTACCCTGGGCGTGACGACATTCGTGCTGAACTACCGGATGCAGGAATTCGGCCACCCCGCCCCGCTGCAGGACGTGCTGCGCGCGGTGCGCCTGCTCCGTTCGCGCGCGGCGGAATTCGGCATCGACCCGAACCGCATCGGCGTGATGGGCAGTTCGGCCGGCGGCCACCTCGCCGCCAGCGCCGGCACGCTGTTCGACAACCCGGCCGGCCGCACCGGCGCGGAGCTGGACAAGGTGAGCGCCCGCCCCGATTTCCTCGTGCTGATGTATCCGGTGATCGCAATGGAAGGAGCGCCGGCCGCGCACATCGGTTCGCGCAAGGCACTGCTGGGCGCCAATCCATCGCCCGAGCTGTTGCAGCTGCTGTCCGTCGACCGCCAGGTCACGGCGCAAACGCCCCCTACCCTGCTGATCCACACCCAGGCCGATGCCACGGTGCCGGTCGAGAACAGCATCCTGTTCTACCAGGCGCTCACGAAGCACAAGGTGCCGGCCGAGATGTACCTGTTCGAAAAGGGTTCGCACGGCATGGGCATGCGCGACGGCCTGGGCAACGCCTCGCAATGGCCGCGCCGCGCCGAGGAATGGCTGCGCGCCCGCGGGTTGCTGACACCGGCCGCGCCGGCGGCCAAGTAAGCGGCCGAAGTATGCCGCCGGTGAGCCGGCGGCCAGCGGATACAATGTCAGGCATGTCCAAGTCTCCCAGTGAATCCGACGCCGCCGCGCTGGTCGCCCAGCTCGACCAGATCGCCGCAGGCCTGGCGCAAACCTTCGCGCCCTTCTGCGAAGTGGTCGTGCACGACCTGCGCGACCCGGACCACGCGATCCTCGCCATCCACAACAACCTGTCCGGCCGGGCGCCCGGCGATCCGGCGACCGAGCTGGGGCTGGCGCGCATCGCGGACAGCGCCTATCCGCAGGTGGTGGCCAACTACGCCAACCGGTTCGCCGATGGCCGCCCGGCCAAGAGCACGTCGATCGGCATCCGGGATGCGCAGGGCAACTACGTCGCCGCGCTGTGCCTGAACGTGGACATGTCGCTGTTCCGCTCCATGCAGAACGCGCTGCAGCAGTTCGCCGCCACCGGTGCGGCGCCATTCCAGGAAACGCTGGACCCGGCCAATGCCGAGGCGATCCGCCGCCGCATCGACCAGTACGCGGCCGGCCTGGCCGCCTCGCCGCAACTGCTGAAGGCCGAGGACCGGCGTGCGCTGATGCGCGAGCTGAAGGCTGCCGGCTTCCTCGAGGTGCGGCGGGCGATGGAGATCGCGGCTGCGCACCTGGGGATTTCGCGGGCGACAGCCTATAACGACGTGAAGTAGGCGGCGCGAACGGCATTCATCTCGCCTGCAAGCCGACGGAGCATGCGTTTACCCCAACAGCGAAGGGCTGGGGTCAGACCCGCCGGGTCTGACCCCTGGTTTGCATCTGGGGTGAAAGCGTCCGGCAGCAATCGGCAGGCGTATCAGACCGAGCGTCCCGCAAAGTGGAACATCTGCGGTAGCGCCCATTCCTTCGGACGCGTATTCGGCTGACCTTCGGGGTCCACCTCCATCAACTCCGCCATGTAGTCCCACCACCGCTTCATCACCGGCTGCAGCGGCAGCTCCGCGATCGGCGCGCCGTCGCGAACCTTCAGCACGGCGAACAGCGACAGCGTGTCCTCGTCGAGGAAGATGGAGTAATCGAAGACGCCGGCGCCATCGAGCGCCGCGGCCAGGTCGGGCCACAGCTCGTCATGCCGGCGCTTGTATTCCTCCACCACGCCGGGTTTCAGCTGCATCTTGAAGGCTTTGGTTGTATATCCCGTCATTTGAATCCCGTCATTTGGTCGCCATCTTCTTCAATTCGGCGGCAGCCTGCATGAAGCCGCCCACGCCGTAGTTGTAGCTCGACGACGGCCGGTAGTGGGCTGGCTCGGCGCCCGTCTGCTGGATGCCTCCCAGGCGGCCGTCCGCGTAGATGTGCTTCGTCACCAGCGCCGTCCACGCTTTCTCGATCACGGGGCGGTAGGTCTTCTCGTCCAGGTAGCCGTTGTTCACGCCATAGGCCATGCCGTGGATGAACATCGCCGCGCCGGACGTTTCCGCCAGCGGCCACGCCTGCGGGTCGAGCAGGCCGGCATGCCATTCGCCGTTCTCGTCCTGGATGGAGGCCAGCTTGGCCGACATCTCCTGCAACTGCTGCACATAGAACTGCCGGTTCGGATCGTCCTTCGGAGTCAGTTCCAGCACCTTGGCCAGGCCGGCCATCACCCAGCCTTCGCCGCGCGACCAGAAGATCTTCTTGCCGTTCGGCTCGCGCTTGTTCGGGTCCTCGTAAGCCGTGTCGCGGGCGAACAGGTGTTCTTCCTTGTCATACAGCAGGTCGTAGGTTTTCTTCCACTGTTCATGCACGTAGTCGGCGTAGCGCTGCTCGCCGGTGGCCTGGGCCATCTTCAGCCACACGGGCGGCGCCATGAACAGCGCGTCGCACCACCACCACGGCAGGCGCGGATCGTTCGGGCGCAGCGTGTCCAGGTCGATCAGCACGTCCAGGTACTTCTTCAGCGTGGCGATCTTCTCCGGGCTGGGCTCCTGCAGGTACAGCTCCAGGTACATCTGGCCGATGCTGATGTCGTCCGCGTTCGGGTACTGGCCGGCGCGCAGCGACCAGTCGAAGCCCTTGGCCAGCTTCAGCATCGCATCGCGGTACTTCGGATCGCCGGTCGCCTTCGACGCATCCATGAAGCCGGCATAGGTGACGCTGGCGGTCCAGATCTGGTCGGTGTATTCCATGGTGCGGCGCAGCTGCCAGTCGGCCACCTTGCGCAGCACCTTGTCGATATCCTTCTTGGTGATGGCCGGCGACAGGTCCCTGGCCAGCGGCCCGGCATCCTCCGGCGCATCGCCGAACTTGCGGCGGATATCCTTGTCGATGATCGCCTGCATCGCGGCGGTCGGCTGCGGATAGTCGACCTTCGGCGACTGGGCATACAGGGCGCCGCTCGCGCACAGGGTCAGAACGGCAACGGCCAGCGATGTGAATCGTTGTTTCATGGGTTGTTTCATGACTTGTCCTGTTCTTCAAAGCTCTTCTTGGAGGGGTCTTCCTTGACCGGGCGGGGCTGCACGACGAAGCTGCCCGCGGCGAGGCCGCGCACGGCCTGGCCGTCTTCCAGCTCGACTGGCTTGCCCAGCGCCAGCTTCGCGTTCTCGAAAGTCCAGTCGGCGATATCGTAGATGTGGCCACCCTGCTCGGCCTGGATATCCAGGTTCTTCAGCGTGAAGCGCGTGGCCGGCTTTTCCTTGTAGCTGTCCACTTCGAAGGCGGTCTTCGCGCCGGTGGCCTTGATGTTCCAGATCTGCACGTCGCGCAACTGGGCCATGCCCTGCTCCTTCGGCACCTGGGTGGCCAGTACCTTCCAGTACGGCGGCACGTTCTTCACGTCGTCCGGGATCTTCGCGTAGCTGTAGCTGGGGTTCCAGTTCATCGTCACGCGCAGCACCACGGGCGTGCCCTTCATCGTGAAGTCATGCAGGCGGATGTTCTCGCCGAAGCCGCCGCGCGTGTGGGCCGACTTGAACAGGATGCCCACCGGTACCTTGTCGAGCACCGTGATGTTATAGGCCTCGACGTTGCGGAAGCCGCCCGAGGTCTCGCTGCCGAACGTGAAACCGGCCGCGCCGGAGCGGACGATCGAGTCGCGCACCACCACGTCTTCCGTGCGGCGCGCCACGCGCAGGCCATCCGAATCGCGGCCGGCCTTCATGCACAGGGCGTCGTCGTTGACGTCGATATCGGCGTTCTGCACCAGGATCTTCTTCGAGGAATCGATGTCGATGCCGTCGGTGGACGGGCCCAGGCCATCCTGGTTGTTGCGGATGATGACGCCGTCGACGGTCACACCTTCCGAGTAGCAGATGTGCACGGTCCAGAAGCCGGCGCGCTTGAGCAGCAGGCCGCCGCCCAGCTTCACTTCCTTCGAGTCGAACACCTGGATCAGGCGCGGGCGCTGCGCATCGTAGTCGGAAGCCCAGCGCAGGCCGCGCGGCTCGTACTGCTTGCGCAAGGTCCAGTAGCTGTCCCAGAACACCTTCCCGTCGCCGTCGATCGTGCCTTCGCCTTCGATCTTTGCGTTGTTCTGCTGGTAGACGTTGACCAGCGCGGCCGGCCATTTCATCTCGATGCCGGCGATGCGGGTGGGCAGCACCGGGTAATCGTTGATGTTTTGCGATCCCAGCAGCGTGACGCCCTTGCCGACCTTCAGCGTGACGTTGCTCTTCACGAAGATCGAGCCGGTGAGGTAGGTACCGGCGGGGAATGTGACGGTGCCGCCCTGCTTCGCCGCGGCATCGATGGCGGCCTGGATGGCCTTCGTGTTCATGGTCTTGCCGTCGGGTTTCGCGCCATATTTTTCAACGCTGAAGTCCGCTGCGTGGGTTGCATTGGACATCATGCTGAACGCGGCCGACAGCATGAGTGCTGCGAGCGCGCGTAGCCAGTGGGTCATGGGGTCTCCTCCTGTGTTTTTATAGCAAGGAGGCGGATTGCATGCCAGACCCAAGTGCAAAATCCGGGGTCAGACCCGGCGGGTCTGACCCCAGCCTTTCGCTTCTGGGGTGAACGCATGCGCTGTCGGCGCGCAGGCTCCTGGTACCGTAATCCACCATCCGGACGTGCAAAAGCCTGCCCACGGCCGTAGCGTGGGCAGGCTTCCCTACAGCAGCGTCAAACGATCCCGCTGCTGCTGGCACCGGCCTTGGCCGGGCGCCGCTCGGCAGCGCCGTCCCGGTAGCCGGAAGAGCGGTAAGCGGCGACCGGGTCGGCGGCGCCGCCGGCACGCACGCGGGCCATGGCGAGGATTGCCGACACGTCGGTGCGGTAGGCTTTCTTCAGCGTTTGCGCGGCGTTCAGCACGTCGTTCGACTCCTGGAAACCGCGCAGCGCGTTGCGGTCCACCAGCGCGGCCTGCACGAAGGCACGCTGCACTTCCACGGCGGACGACATCAGGCTTTCGATCGGATCGGTCACGTTATGCGACTGGTCCAGCATGTAGGCCGGGTTGAAGTCCGTGGCGCCGCTCTTCGCACGTTCCGCCGCGTCGGCCAGTTCGTTGAAGACCAGGAACAGCTGGAACGGGTTGATCGAGCCGGAATCCAGGTCGTCGTCGCCGTACTTGCTGTCGTTGAAGTGGAAGCCGCCCAGCTTGCCGAACTGCGCCAGGCGCGCCACGATCATCTCGATGTTCGTGTTCGGCGCATGGTGGCCCAGGTCGACCAGGCATTTCGCCTTCGGGCCCAGTTCCGTGGCGCAGGCGAAGCTGGTGCCCCAGTCGGCGATCACGGTGGCGTAGAACGCCGGCTCGAACAGTTTATGCTCGATGAACACGTTCCAGTCGGCCGGCAGCGCGCCGTAGATGTCGCGCATGCTGTCCAGGTAGCGTTCCAGCGAGCCGCGCAGGTTGTTCTGGCCGGGGAAGTTGGCGCCGTCGCCCACCCACACGGTCAGCGCCTTCGAGCCCAGCTTCTGGCCCAGTTCGATGCAGTCGATGTTGTGCTGCACGGCTTGCGCGCGCGCCGCGCCCGATTGCGCGGACAGGCTGCCGTACTTGTAGGTGTGGTCCTGGCCCTGCTGGTCCTGGAAGGTGTTGGAATTCACCGCGTCGAAGCCCAGGCCATAGCCGTCGGCGATTTCCTTCAGCGCGGCCGGGTCGTCGGTGCGGTCCCACGGGAAGTGCAGCGACACGGCCGGCGTGGCGCGCGTCAGCTGGTTGATCACGGCGCAGTCTTCCATCTTCTCGAACACGTTGCGCGGTTCGCCGCGGCCCGGGAAGCGGGCGAAGCGGGTGCCGCCGGTGCCGGCGCCCCAGCTGGGCACGGCCACGGCGAAGGTGCCCGCCAGCGCCGTCAGCTTCTCGATGTCGACGCCGCGGCGCGCCAGCATGCCGCCCAGCGCGTCGTAGTCCGCCTGCAGGTCCGCCTGCTGCTGCGCGTTGTGCTCGGCCACCATATTGGCGTCGATCACGGGATTCTTCATGTCGGTCATGCTTGTCTCCTTCAAGTACCGCCGCCGCGACAGGCGCGGCGGCTTCATTTGGCTAGTTTATTTTACGTGGCTGGATGCAGTGGCGATCAGCGCGTGAACGCACCGGCGTTGCCGGCATCCACGTTCAGCACGTTGCCGGTGCTCTTCGCGGCCTTGTCGCTGGACAGGAAGTACACGGCTTCGGCGATGTCTTCCGGCAGCACCGAGCGCTTCAGCATGCTGCGGTCGCGGTAGAAGGCTTCCACGTCGTCCGCCTCGATCTTGTTCGACTGGGCGCGTTCCTGCTTCCACTTGCCGTCCCAGATCTTCGAGCCCTTGATCACGGCGTCCGGGTTGACCACGTTGACGCGGATGCCCAGCGGTGCGCCTTCCAGCGCCACGCAGCGCGCCAGGTGGATCTCGGCGGCTTTGGCGGTGCAGTAGGCCGATGCGCCGGCCGAGGCGACCAGGCCGTTCTTCGAGGCGACGAACACCATCGAACCGCCCAGCTTCTGCGTCTTCATCATGCGGAAGGCGGCGCGGCTGGCGAGGAAGTAGCCTTTTACCAGGATGTCCTGGTTGCGGTCCCACACTTCCAGCGTGGTGTCTTCCAGCGGCGCCGAGGAAGCGATGCCGGCGTTCGAGATCAGCAGGTCGACACCGCCGAAGCGCAGCGCCGATTCGGTAAACACGGCTTCCACCTGCTCTTCGCTGGTGATGTTGCCGGTGATCGTGGCCACGTTGTCCTTGCCGGCCACCTTCGCCAGGGAGCTTTTCGCCTCTTCCAGTGCGCCGCCGTCGATGTCGGTCAGCAGCACGCAGGCGCCTTCGGACAGCAGCTGCTTCGCCACCGCCTGGCCGATGCCGCCGGCACCGCCGGTGACGACCGCGATGCGGCCGGCCAGCGATTTCGGCTTCGGCATGCGCTGCAGCTTTGCTTCTTCCAGCAGCCAGTATTCGATGTCGAACGCTTCCTGCTCCGGCAGGCCGACATACTTGTCGACGCCGTTCGCGCCGCGCATCACGTTGATCGCGTTGACATAGAACTCGCCGGCGATGCGGGCAGTGGCCTTGTCCTTCGCGAACGACAGCATGCCCACGCCCGGGATCAGGTAGATGATCGGGTTGGCGTCGCGCACCGCTGGCGAGTTGTCGCGCTTGCAGCGGTTGTAGTACGCGGTGTAGTCGGCGCGGTAGGCTTCCAGCGCGTCGTCCAGGCCGGCGGCCACGGCGTCGAAGTCCGGCTTGGTCGGGTCGAAGTCGACCACGAACGGGCGGATCTTGGTGCGCAGGAAGTGGTCCGGGCAGGAGGTGCCCAGCGCCGCCAGCGGTGCCAGGTCGGCGCTGTTGACGAATTCCAGGATCGTGTCGGAATCCTCGAAGTGGCCCAGCTTGTATTCGGTCTTGCTGATCTTGCCGCGCAGCAGGGGCATCAGTTTCGCGGCGAACGCGGCACGCTCGGCCGATGGCAGGGACTGGTGCTTCTGGCCGCCGAATACCGGCTGCGCGATGTTCGCGTCCAGCCATTCTTCCGCGCGCTTGATGATCGCCAGCGTGGTTTCGTAGGCTTCCTTGGCGGTATCGCCCCAGGTGAACAGGCCGTGGCCTTCCAGGATGATGCCTTTCAGCTGCGGCTGTTCGGTGGACAGTTTTTCCAGGTCCAGGCCCAGGTCGAAGCCGGGGCGCTTCCATGGCAGCCAGCCCAGCACGCCTTCGAAGATCTTTTCCGTCAGCGCGCGGCTGTTGGCGGTCGCGGCGATCGCGATCACGGAATCCGGGTGCATGTGGTCGACATGCTTCTTGTTGATGTAGGCATGCAGCGGCGTATCGATCGATGCGGCGCGCGGGTTCAGGTTGAACGTGGCGTGCGGCAGGTAGCCGACCATTTCATCTTCGTGTTCCAGGCCGCGGTAGCGCTTCTTCAGCGCGTGCAGCTTGTCCAGGTACAGCGTCGAGAAGCCATCCAGCTTGATGCTGCCCAGGTCGCCGCCCGAGCCCTTGACCCACAGTACCTCGACTTGTTCACCCGTCAGCGGGTCTTCCATCATCACCTTGGCCGATGTGTTGCCGCCGCCGAAGTTGGTGATGCGCAGGTCCGAGCCCAGCAAATTGGAGCGGTACAGCAGCAGCTCCGGTTCGCTCATCGTTGCGGCCTTCGCGTCATCCCACAGCGACGTGATGGGCTGTTTCTGCTTCGGTTGGTTCATGTGGTCTCCATCGTTGATTTGCATTCGGTTTTGCCCCCGTTTCCGCTCATTTTTCGGCCGGTCAAGCAAGCGGAGTCAGTAGAAATCAGAGCCCTCGGGGGTGTCAATGCACAAGCGATCAACATCGTGACCAAGAATGAATTAATCATTTACTTGAGCGAAATGATCAGAACGTGACAAGGCATTTTGGAAAAAATCATACATTTGAGCGCAGGATGATTGACCGGTCACTTTGAATGGGTTTAGGCTTGCCCTTAATAAATAGACCACTCCCGGCATCCGCCGCGAAGTAGGATCACGACAAGGAGACGGAAACATGGTGAATCACAAGCGCCGTAAACGTTTGCTCAAACTGCTCGCCGAGCACCAGAATGCCAGCGTTCCCCAGCTGGTCGAATGGCTGAGCGCTTCCCCCGCCACCGTGCGCCGCGACATCAGCTGGCTGGCCGCGCGCAACCTGCTGACCCGCACCCGCGGCGGCGCGGCGAACCTGGCGCAGAAGAAGCGCAACCTCACGCTCACGAGCGAAACCTTCGAACACAACATCCAGTGCTTTGCCGACCGCAAGCGCGCCATTGCCCGCTACGCGGCCGGCATGTGCGAGGAAGGCGAAACCATCGTCATCAACGGCGGCACCACCACGTTCATGATGGCGGACTTCCTGGTCGACAAGCACCTGAAGATCCTCACCAACTCGTTCCTGATGGCCGAACGCCTGCTGCTGTCGTCGGAAAACGAAGTGATCCTCCCGGGCGGCAAGGTGTACCGTGAGCAGAACGTGATTCTTTCGCCGTTCGACAACGACATCACGCAGCACCACTACGCGGCGAAGATGTTCATGAGCGTGTATGGCCTGTCGCTGCTGGGCCTGATGGAAGCGGACCCGCTGCTGATCCAGGCCGAGAAGCGCCTGATCGGCCAGGCCGAGGAACTGATCGTGCTGGCGGACAGCTCCAAGTTCGCCAAGAAGGCCGGCCTGATCCTGTGCGGCCTCGATCGGGTGTCGTGCGTGATCACCGATACCAATGCGTCGGATGCCGCCGTCCAGCTGCTCGAGCAGTCCGGCGTGAAAGTCGTGACCGTGCAGCCGGAACCGGTGCCGACCCAGGTGGCGTCGCTGCAGTTCTCGCACGGCTACGACTTCCCCGCATCATCGCTGTTCCATCCGGAGGCTGCACATTGAAACGCAAGACTTTTATCTACGCGGCGCTGGCCGCCGCGGTCAGCGCGACCTGCATGACGGGCTGTGGCCAGAAGAGCGACAACGCCGCCGCCGGTGCCGGTGGCGCGAATGGTGAAAAAATCCGCATTGCGATGGTCGTGAAAAGCCTGGGCAACGGCTTCTTCGACGCGGCCCACACGGGCGCCAAGGAAGCCGCGGGCCAGCTGAAGGACGTGGAAATCATCTACACCGGCCCGACCACGCCGTCGGCCGAAGGCCAGATCGAAATCGTCAACTCGCTGATCAGCCAGAAGGTCGATGCGATCGTGATTTCCGCCAACGATCCGAATGCGCTGGTGCCGATCGCCAAGAAGGCCATGCAGCGCGGCATCAAGGTGGTGTCGTTCGACAGCGGCCTGGCGCAGGAAGGCCGGCTGATGCAGCTGAACCCTTCCAACGCCGAACTGATCGCCCGCAAGCAGCTGCAGATGGCGGCCGGCTCGATCGGCGGCGCCGGCGAGATCGCGATCCTGTCCGCTTCGGCGCAGGCCACCAACCAGAACATCTGGATCGACGTGATGAAGTCGCAGCTGGCCACGCCCGAGTTCTCCAAGCTCAAGCTGGTGGCCACCACCTACGGCGACGACCAGTCCGACAAGAGCTACCGCGAGGCGATCGGCCTGCTGCGCAGCTACCCGAACCTGAAGGCGATCATCGCGCCGACCACGGTCGGCATCGTGGCGGCATCCAAGGCCGTGGTCGACGAGAACGTGGTCGGCAAGGTGTTCGTCACGGGCCTGGGCCTGCCCTCCGAGATGGCCGGCCACGTGAAGAGCGGCGCCGTGAAGGAGTTCGCGATCTGGAATCCCATCGACCTGGGCTACGCGGCCACCTATGCCGCGTATGACTTCGTCAAGGGCGCGCCGGATGCCAAGGCGGGCGGCAAGTTCGCCGCGGGCCGGATGGGCAATATCGCGATCGACGCGAAAGGCGAGGCCGCGATGGCCGAACCGTTCACGTACAACCGCGACAACGTCGACAAATTCGCCAAGATCTTCTAAGCCATGCAACAGACAACGAACACACCTGCCGGGAGTGCCATCCCGGCGGGCGAGGCCGTGCTGCGCCTCGAGGGCATCTGCAAGCGCTTCGGCGGCATCACCGCGCTCGATAAAATGGCACTCACGGTGCGCGCCGGCGAAGTCATGGCCCTGCTGGGCGAGAACGGCGCGGGCAAGTCCACCCTGGTGAAGACGCTGACCGGCATCTACCAGCCGGACGAAGGCACCATCACGCTCAATGGCCAGCGCGTGCAGTTCGCCAACGCCCAGGATGCGATGCATGCCGGGATCACGGCGGTGCACCAGGAAAGCGTGATGTTCGACGAGCTGACCGTGGCGGAGAACATCTACGTGGGCCGCCAGCCGCAAAAGGGTGGCCGCATCGACTGGGGCCGCATCGAACGCGAAGCCGAGCAGCTGTTCGCGCGGCTCGAGGTACCGCTACCGGTGCGCACGAAGGTGAAGGACCTGTCGGTGGCGCAGCGCCACTTCGTGGAAATCGCCCGCGCCCTGTCGCAGGATGCCCGCGTGGTGATCCTCGACGAACCGACCGCCGCGCTGTCGCAGCGCGAGATCGGTGAGCTGTACCGCATCATCAATCAATTGAAGGCGGCCGGCACGGCCATCATCTTCATCACCCACAAGTTCGACGAGATTTATGCCGTGGCGGACCGCTACACAGTGCTGCGCGACGGCCACTACATCACCGAAGGCGTGCTGGCCGATATCACCGAAGGCGAACTGGTATCGCTGATGGTGGGCCGCGCCGTGACGCAGGCGTATCCGAAGGCGGACGTGACGCCGGGCGCCACGCTGCTCGAAGTAAGGAATTTCTGCCATCCCACCGAATTCGACGACGTCTCCTTCTCGCTGAAGAAGGGCGAGATCCTGGGCTTCTACGGCCTGGTGGGCGCCGGCCGCTCGGAAGTGATGCAGGCCCTGTTCGGGCTGACGAAACCGTCGCGCGGCACGGTGCTCATCGACGGCAAGGAAGTCAAGATCGGCTGCGCCGCCGAGGGCATCGCGCACGGCATCGCCTACGTGCCGGAAGACCGCCAGCACCAGGGCGCGCACCTGACGATGCCGATCCTGCACAACATCACGCTGCCGATCCTGGACAAGATGGGCTGGTTCCTGCGCGGCGGGAAAGCCAAACGCGAATCGCTGGGCGTGGCGCGGCTGTACAGCGAGCAGCTGGAACTGAAGGCGCACCACCTGCGCCAGAACGTGTCCGAACTCTCCGGCGGCAACCAGCAGAAGGTCGTGCTGGGCAAGTGGCTGGCCACCAATCCGAAAGTGATCATCCTCGATGAACCGACCAAGGGCATCGACATCGGCTCGAAGGCGGCGGTGCACCGCTTCGTCGGCGAACTGGTGCAGCAGGGCCTGTCGGTGATCCTCGTTTCGTCCGAACTCCCAGAAGTGCTGGGGCTGTCGGACCGCATCGTGGTGATGCACCAGGGCCGCGTCGAGCGCGTGTATGCGCGCGGCGAAGCGACACCGGAGAATGTTTGCGCGGCCGCCTCGGGCGCCGTGCTGGAGGAAGCGGCATGAAGGCAATGAAAAGGGAAATGCTGCTGGCCGCGTCGATCGTGGTGCTGATCGTCGGCGTCGGCATGCGTGCCCCGGTGTTCATCACCGGTGCCAGCCTGGCCAACCTGCTGACGGACAGCACGCTGCTGGTCATGCTGGCGCTGGCGCAGATGCTGGTCATCGTCACGCGCGGCGTCGACCTGTCGGTGGCGTCGAATCTTGCCCTGTCCGGCATGGCCGCCGCCCTGCTGGCCGCCAACAATCCCGATTTGCCGCTGCCGGTGATCGTGCTGGCCGCCGCCGCGCTCGGCCTCGTGCTGGGACTCGTCAACGGCTACCTGATCGGCTACCTGGACTTGCCGGCCATCGTCGTCACGCTGGGCACGATGAGCGTGTACCGCGGCCTGGTGTTCGTGCTGTCCGGCGGTGCATGGGTCTCGTCGCACCAGATGCCGGAAGCGTTCATCGCCTTCCCGCTGACGAAGCTGCTGGGCGTGACGCACCTGGTGTGGATCGCCGCGCTGGCCGTACTGGCCGCCTGGTACCTGGCCAGCCACAGCCGCTTCGGCCGCGACCTGTACGCGGTGGGTAACGCGCCGTCGTGCGCCCGCTATGTCGGCATCCCGATGGCGCAGCGGCTGCTGTGGACCTACGGGATTTCCGGCCTGGTGGCCGGCGTCTGCGGCTACCTGTGGGTGGCGCGCTACGCGGTGGCCTACACCGAGATCGCCTACGGCTTCGAATTCACCGTGATCGCCGCATGCGTGATTGGCGGCATCAACATCGCCGGCGGCACCGGTTCCGTGGCCGGCGCCGTGCTGGGCGCGCTGTTCCTGGCCGTGATCGGCAATGCGCTGCCGGTGGTGAAGGTTTCGCCGTTCTGGCAAAGCGCGCTGACCGGCGCCGTGATCCTGGTCGCCGTGCTGATCAACGCCCGCGACCGCAAGAAGGAAGGCCGGCAGATCCTGCCGCTGCACCTCGACAATCACTCCTCGCCAACCGCACCTGTCCGGAGCGCCGCGTGAACACCATGACCGCCACCACCAATACGACCGAACCCGCGAACCCGCCGGCCGCCGGCAAATCCCGGTACACCATCCTCGACCAGCCGAAACTGGGCATCAAGGGCGTGCTGGGCAAGTGGGAAACCCTGCTGGCGCTGCTGTTCCTGCTGGCCTTCGTGACCAACGGCATGCTGCTGCCGCACTTCCTCGATCCGTACAACCTGGCGGACGGCACCTTCAACTTCAGCGAGAAGGCGCTGATCGCGCTGCCGATGGCGCTGCTGATCATCTGCCGCGAGATCGATATCTCGGTGGCCGGCATCCTGGCACTGTCGTCGGTGGCGATGGGGCTGGCGATGAACGCCGGCTTCCCGCCCGCCTCGCTGCTGTTCGTGGCGCTGGCCACCGGCGTGGCATGCGGCACGCTGAACGGCGTGCTGGTAACGCGCTTCGGCCTGCCGGCCATCGTCGTCACCATCGGCACCGTGTCGCTGTTCCGCGGCCTGGCATCCGTGGTGCTGGGCGATAAAGCCTTCACCGGCTACCCGCAGGTGATGACGGACTGGGGCCAGGGCTACTTCTTCGACTTCATCCCGCGCGAATTCGTGATCCTGCTGGTGTTCGCGGCGCTGTTCGCGTTCGTGCTGCACGCCACGCGCTGGGGCCGCCGCATCTACGCGATCGGCAACAACCCGGTCGCCGCGCGCTTTTCCGGCATCGAGGTGGACCGCTACCGCATGGTGCTGTTCATGCTCACCGGCGCGATGGCTGGCCTGGCGGCCTTCCTGCTGACGGGCCGCATCGGCAGCACGCGCCCGAACATCGCCATGGGCTGGGAGCTGGAAGTGATCACGATGGTGATCCTGGGCGGCGTATCGATCGCGGGCGGCGCCGGCACCATCGGCGGCGTGATGCTGGCCGTGCTGACCCTCGGTACCGTGACGTATGGCCTGTCGATGGCCAATATCCCGGGCATCTACATGACGATCGTGATCGGGCTGCTGCTGCTGGTGACGATCGCGTTGCCGCGCCTGCTGCGTGGAAAGAAGGTGGCGAAATGACCGACTCTGCAATCATCGTCCTCGATATCGGCAAGACCAACGTCAAGCTGGCGCTGATCGACGCGGCCGGCGAGCAGCTGGCCGAGCGCCGCAAGGCCAACACCGTGCTGCGCGACGGCCCGTATCCGCACCACGACACGGAAGGCATCTGGCACTGGATGCTCGACACGATCGCGGAGTTCGCGGCCACCGCGCCGGTGCGGGCGATCGTGCCGGTGACGCATGGCGCCACGGCGGCGCTGGTTGATGATTCCGGGCTGGTACTGCCGGTGCTCGACTACGAGTTCGAACCGCCGGCCGCGCAGCGCGAGCAATACCTGGCCCAGCGGCCCGCCTACGACACGACGTATTCGCCGTCGCTGCCGGCCGGCCTGAACCTGGGCCGGCAACTGGCGTGGCTGGCGTCGACCTTCCCTGCCGACTTCGCGCGCACGAAACACATCCTGATGTATCCGCAGTACTGGGCGTGGCGCCTGTCCGGCGTGGCCGCCGCCGAGGTGACGTCGCTCGGCTGCCATACCGACTTGTGGCAGCCTTCGCGCCAGCAGTATTCGCAGCTGGTCGAGCAGTCGGGCTGGAACCCGCGGATGCCGCCACTGCGCAATGCGTGGGATGCGCTGGGGCCCGTGCTGCCCGCGCTGCGCGAGCGCCTCGGCTTGCCGGCCGATTGCCAGGTGGTATGCGGCATCCACGACAGCAATGCCTCGCTGCTGCGGCACCTGGATGCGACGGGCAGCCATGCGGCGGCGCCGGCCATCCTGTCGACCGGCACGTGGGTGATCGCAGCCCTGCCCGGCGGCCAGCTCGACGGCTTGCAGGAAGCCTCGGACATGCTGGCCAACTGCAGCGCGCTGGGCCAGCCGGTGCCGTGCATCCGCTTCATGGGCGGCCGCGAATTCGGCGCGCTGGCCGGCACGGACGCGGTGCCGTGCAGCGTGGCCGACCTGCAGCAGATCATCGACCAGGGCACGTATGCCCTGCCCGCGTTCGCCGAAGCGGGCGGCCCGTTCGCCGGGCGCAAGGGCACCGTCGTCGGCCCAGCCCTGCCGACCGATGCCGAACGCACCGCGCTGGCCACGCTGTACTGCGTGCTGATGAGCGACTGGTGCCTGACCGCGCTGGGCTCGGCGGGCGACATCGTCGTCGAAGGCAGCTTCACCAACAACCCGCACTTCGCGCCGCTGCTGGCTGCACTGCGGCGCGGCCAGCAGGTTACCGTCACCGACGATGCCAGCGGCACCACGTGCGGTGGCTGGATGCTGGCGCACTGGGGCACCGCCCCCGCCGTGCGCTCGCACGCCGCCGATCCCATCGCGCTGCAGGGCTGGGCGCAATACCGGGAGCGGTGGCTCGCCCAGGTAGCGTAAATCCGCGGCGGCCGAACCACTGGTGTATCTAACACCAGTGGCCGCCGATCCCCTGGTGTCTGACAATATTTTCCGGGCGGGTTTTCCGGAAAATGGTGTCAGACACCGGTTTTCGTGTGCGCTGACCGTGAACGCCTGGGAAAACCGGTGTCTGTCACAGCCTTCTTAGCGCAACTTGTCCGCCACAGGCACGCCGAAGTCCGGCGTGCCGTCGGCGCGCCACGAGATAGCCTGTGCCCGCGTGTTCCGGTCGGGGTTGCGCAGCGGGTCGCCGGCGATGTCACGGTAGTTGCGCGCATGGTAGACGAGGATGTCGGTCTTGCCGTCCGGCGTGGTGGTGAACGAATTGTGGCCCGGGCCGTACTGGCTGTTTTCCACGCTGCTGGCGAATACGGGACGCGGCGACTTGGTCCACGACTTGCGGTCCAGCAGGTTGGCTCCCGCGGGCGCGGTCAGCATGCCCAGCGCGTAGTTGGCATCGGTGGCGGATGCCGAATAGGTCATGAACACGCGGCCGTTCTTCACCAGCACGGCCGGCGCTTCGTTCACGTGGTGCCCCACCTGCTCCCAGGCGTATTCCGGCTCGGTCAGCAGCACGGCCGGTCCGGCGATCGACAGCGGCGTATCCATCGGCGCGATGTAGATGTCGGTCTGCTTCTTGCCGCTTTCCTTCGGACGCTGGGTCCACAGCAGGTAGCGCTTGCCGTCCAGCGCGAAGGTGGTGGCATCGAGCGCGAACGATTCCCAGCCCGTCTTCAGTTGGCCGCGTTCCTTCCATGGCCCGCGCAGCGGATCGTCCGACTCGCATTCGAGCACGTACAGGCGGATTTCCCAGATCGCTTCCGCGCGGCCGGCGGTGAAGTAGATGTACCACTTGCCGTCGATCCGGTGCATTTCGGGTGCCCAGACATGCGCGCCCATCTCTCCCTTGGCATGCTTGCGCCACACCGTATGCACCTCGGCCTTGCCCACTTCATCGAGCGAACGGGCGCGCCGTACTTCGATGCGGTCGTATTCCGGAACGGTGGCGGTGTAGTAGTACCAGCCGTCCGGCTGCAGGGTCACGTGCGGATCGGCGCGCTGTTTCACCAGCGGGTTGCCGAATGCCGGCGCGGCGGCGGAAGCGGAAGCGGAAGCGGCGGCGGGGGCGCCGGCAAGCAGAAGCGCCGCCAGGGCGGCCGCGCCTGCGCATATGGCTTGTCTCGTCATTATGTTATCGGTGCGATGCGGTAAGCCATCGTTATACCGCCAATGGCACGGCGCGTCCATGCATCGCTCAGCGACTTGCGCGAAGGCGCCTGGAGACAGGAAAACAAAAAACAAAAACCCGCCGGGCTTGCGCCACGGCGGGTTTTTTCATGTCGGCCGGGCCGGCAGGATTACGCTTCGCGCGATGCCTTCTTGCGCTCGTGCTCTTTCAGGAAGCGCTTGCGCAGGCGGATCGACTTCGGCGTGATCTCGACCAGTTCGTCGTCCTCGATGAATTCCACGGCGTATTCCAGCGACATCTGGATCGGGGGCACCAGGCGCACCGCTTCGTCGGTACCGGACGAACGCACGTTGGTCAGCTGCTTGCCCTTGATCGGGTTGACCACCAGGTCGTTGTCGCGCGAGTGGATGCCGATGATCATGCCTTCGTACACCGGGTCGTTGTGCGACACGAACATGCGGCCGCGATCCTGCAGTTTCCAGATCGCGTAGGCGACGGCGGCGCCGTCATCCTGCGAGATCAGCACGCCGTTGCGGCGGCCAGCCAGCTCGCCACGGGTGTTGTCGACCGGTGCGTAGGCGTCGAACACGTGGCTCATCAGGCCGGTGCCGCGCGTCAGCGTCATGAACTCGCCCTGGAAGCCGATCAGGCCACGGGCGGGAATGCGGTACTCGAGGCGCACGCGGCCCTTGCCGTCCGATTCCATGTTCTGCAGGTCGCCACGGCGGCGGCCCAGTTCTTCCATCACGCCGCCCTGGTTGACTTCTTCCACGTCGACGGACAGGTTTTCATACGGCTCGTGGCGCACGCCATCGACCATCTTGAACACCACGCGCGGACGGGACACGGCCAGCTCGAAGCCTTCGCGGCGCATGTTTTCGATCAGGATCGTCAGGTGCAGTTCGCCGCGGCCGGACACTTCGAAGATCGTGTCGTCGTCGGTCGGCGCCACGCGCAGTGCCACGTTGGCCTTCAGTTCCTTGTCCAGGCGGTCGCGCAGCTGGCGCGAGGTGACGAACTTGCCTTCGCGGCCGGCCAGCGGCGAGTTGTTGACCATGAAGTTCATCGTCAGGGTCGGCTCGTCGACGGTCAGCATCGGCAGCGGGTCCACGGTGTCCGGTGCGCACACGGTCGAACCGATGCCGATTTCCTCGATACCGTTGATCAGCACGATGTCGCCGGCGACGGCTTCGTCGACCAGCACGCGCTCCAGGCCCTTGAAGTTCAGCACCTGGTTGATGCGGCCCTTGATCGGGTTTGCGCCGGGGCCGTCGACCACGACGACATCCTGGCCGGCCTTGACGCGGCCACGGGAGATGCGGCCGATGCCGATCTTGCCCACGTAGGACGAGTAGTCCAGCGACGTGATCTGCATCTGCAGCGGGCCGTCCGGATTGTCGTCACGCACCGGCACGTGCTTCAGGATCGCTTCGAACAGCGGCTTCATGTCGCCGCCGCGCACGTCTTCGGTCAGGCCGGCATAGCCGTTCAGGCCCGATGCGTAGACGATCGGGAAGTCCAGCTGCTCGTCGTTGGCGCCCAGCTTGTCGAACAGTTCGAACGTGGCGTTGATCGCCCAGTCGGCGCGCGCGCCCGGACGGTCGATCTTGTTGACCACCACGATCGGCTTCAGGCCCAGCGCCAGCGCCTTGCGCGTGACGAAACGGGTCTGCGGCATCGGGCCTTCCTGGGCATCGACCAGCAGGAGCACCGAGTCGACCATCGACAGCACGCGTTCCACTTCGCCGCCGAAGTCGGCGTGGCCCGGGGTGTCGACGATATTGATGTGCGTGCCTTCGTACTCAACCGCGCAATTCTTCGACAGGATCGTGATGCCGCGTTCCTTTTCGAGGTCGTTCGAGTCCATGACGCGGGTATCGACCTGCTGGTTTTCACGGAAGGTGCCGGACTGGCGCAGCAGCTGGTCCACGAGGGTCGTCTTGCCGTGGTCGACGTGTGCGATGATGGCGATGTTGCGAATTGCGCGTTTAGTATTAGACATGGTCATTGTGTTTGTAAAAACGGGTGGGACGCCGAAGCTGCGGCTTACATAAAAAGATAGTCGTAAAGCTGACGTCTGCTGAGCAGGCGCCCCGGCAAATGCGGATGCACTGAACCCACTAGTATAGCATGGGCTTGTGACAGCTCAAAGACAGCCGGCGTTGTGTGACCTGGCCCACCGACCGGCGATTGCCAGACTGGCATCATGTCCAGATTCTTCCTTGGATACCGATGAGCGATCGAACGCCTGATCCGGCCGCCGTGTTCGGCGCCCTGCCCGCACCCTACGTACTGCTGACTCCCGACTTCACGATCGTGCTGGCCAGCGATGCCTTCCTGCGCGCCAACGGCTGGCAGCGCGAGCAGCTGATCGGCCGGGACGTGTTCGCCGTGTTCGCCGCCCTTCCCACCGATCCGCAGGCCAACGCGCGCACCATGGCCAACCTGCACGCGTCGCTGGCCAGGGTGCTCGACACCAGGGCGCCGGACGAGATGGCGGTGCAGCGCTACGACATCCCCCTGCCCGGCCAGCCGGGCCTGTTCCAGCAAAAGTACTGGAGCGCCGTCAATTCGCCGGTGCTCGACGATGCCGGTAATGTCGCCTATATCGTGCACTACGTGAAGGACGTGACGGCGCGCATGCGCGGCACGGCGCGGCGCGATGCCTTGCGCAGCCTGGCCGATGCATGGCGCGACGTACGCGCCCCGCGCGAGATCGTGCGCACGGCGCTGGAGATCCTGGGTGAAGTGCTGGGCGTGAGCCGGGTCTCCTTCGGCCGCTACAACGACGCCACCGATACGCTCTACGTGGGGCCCGACTGGTGCACGCCCGGCATTCCGTCGCTGGAGGGCACGGTGCACCTGCGCGAATTCGGCTCGTTCGTGGACGAGATGCTCCGCGGCGAGGCGGTAGTGGTGCACGACGTGGCGCAGGATCCCCGCACGGCGGCGCACGCGGGGCCATTCCGGCGCCATCACGCGCAGTCGTTCGTCGACATTCCCGTGATCGAACAGGGGCGGCTGAAAAGCATCCTGGTCGTCAGCGATACGGTGCCGCGCCAGTGGGCCGGCGAAGACGTCACGCTGATGCGCGAATTCGCCGAGCGCATCCGCACCGCCAGCGAACGCGCGCGCAGCATGGAGGCGCTGGCCACCAGCGAGGCGAAGTTCCGCAGCATCACGAACGCCATGCCGCAGATGGTGTGGTCGACGCTGCCGGATGGCTGGCACGACTACTTCAATGCCCAGTGGTACGACTACACGGGCATGCCGCCCGGCTCCACCGATGGCGTGCGCTGGAACGAGATGTTCCATCCGGATGACCGCGAACGCGCCTGGGCCGCATGGCAGCACAGCCTGGACACGGGCGATGTGTACGAGATCCAGTACCGGCTGCGGCACCGCTCCGGCGAGTACCGCTGGACGCTGGGCCGCGCGCTGCCGGTGCGCGACGACACCGGCCGGATCATCCGCTGGATGGGCACCTGCACCGACATCCATTCGCAGAAGCTGGCCGAGGATGCGCTGCGCGAAGCGGCGGCGCGCAAGGACGAGTTCCTGGCCATGCTGGCGCACGAGCTGCGCAACCCGCTGGCGCCGATCGGCACCGCCGCGCAACTGCTGCAGGGCGGGCTGGCGGACGAGAAGACGCGCATCGCCGCCAGCAACATCATTTCGCGGCAGGTGCGGCACATGGCGCACCTGGTGGACGACCTGCTCGACGTGTCGCGCGTCACGCGCGGCCTGGTCCAGCTGAACATGGCGGACCTCGACCTGGCCGAGGTGGTGGCCAGCGCCGTCGAGCAGGCCTTGCCGCTGATCGACGAACGGCGCCACGCCCTCGACCTGGACTTGCCCGACATCCCGGCAAGGGTGCACGGCGACCGCACGCGCCTGGTGCAGGTGATCGCCAACCTGCTCAACAACGCGGCCAAGTACACGCCGCACGGCGGCCGGATCGCGCTGCACCTGGACGTGGTGGACAGCCACGCCCGCGTGACGGTGCGCGACAACGGCAACGGTATCGCCCCCACGCTGCTCCCGCACATCTTCGACCTGTTCATCCAGGGCGAACGCAACCCCGACCGGGCCCAGGGCGGACTTGGCCTGGGATTGACGCTGGTGAAGAGCATCACCATGCTGCATGACGGCTTCGTGACGGCGCACAGCGATGGCCCGGGCCGGGGCAGCGAATTCGCGATTCACCTGCCGCTGCTCGAAGGCGTGCCGGCGGCGGCCCACGCCCCCGCCGAGACGAGGCGGCCGGCGGCACGGGCGCTGCGGCTACTGGTGGTGGAAGACAATCCGGACGCGGCCGGCGTGCTGGCCGAACTGCTGCGCTCCGAGGGCCATGACGTGGCCGTGGCCGAGGATGCGGAAGCGGCGCTGCGCCGCGCCGACCTGGCGGCGACCGACGCCTTCATCCTCGACATCGGCCTGCCCGGCATGGATGGCTACACGCTGGCGCGGCACCTGCGCGCCGATCCCGCCACGGCCGGCGCCACGCTGATCGCGCTGACCGGCTACGGCCAGCCCAGCGACCGCGCCCAGTCGCACGCCGCCGGCTTCAACCGGCACCTCGTCAAGCCCGCCGATCCGGCCGAACTGCTGCTGGCGTTGCAGGCCGTGTAGCCTGGCGTGGCCTGGTGTCGGACATTTTTTCGGGCGCTTTTTCCGGAAAAGGTGTCCAACACTGATACCGTTGAATCAAGCGTCATTCGGCACATTGAAAGCGCATGCATTCACCCCAACAGCGAAAGGCTGGGGTCAGGAAGGAATGCTGGCCTGCATGCCAGCACCGTTCCGCAGGCGCGAAGCATGCTTCGCGAAACTCCTGCTTCACCCCGCCGGGTCTGACCCCGGGGTCTGCTCTTGGGGTGAACGCGGAAAAGGTGTCGGACACCGGTGTTTCCCCGGGCCGTCGATGCCTCATGTGAAGACCGGTGTCCGACACCAGCCGCCCTGGCGCCTCAGCCAGCCGGGATGGGTCATGCGTTTGCAACGGTCGCGCGCCCCTCTTGTGATCATTATTATCTTTCTTGAAATTCCTGTTGAGCGGGTGGCGATGATAGCGCTACATTAGTAAGCCATCGCTGGCGTAACCGAGTCTTCCTCATCCACTTCCACAAGGAGCACATTGTGCGCAAGACCTACCGTTCAACGTACCGTTCAGTCACCCTCGCCGCGGCAACCGCCGCACTGTTGATCACCGGCCCGGCGGCCCATGCCGCGCTCACCACCTATACCAGCCAGTCAGCCTACCTTGCGGCGGTCGGCGAAACCGGCGTCGATACCTACGACGACCTCGACATCGTAGCCTACGCCACGCCGTTTCACCGCGAGGCCGGCGACTATACCTATGTCGCCACCACGGGACCGACCAGCACGAATGCCTACGGCGCCAGCGACAACGACATCGACTGGTACCTGAGCACGGCGCAACGCGAAGACACGCTGACGTTCTCCGGCTTCGGCGCGCCGATCGCCGGCGCGGGCGGCTTCTTCTTCGGCGGCGACATCGCCGGCTTCACCGTCGATGCGCCGTACATCATCGTCGCGGCGACCGACAGCAAGGGCGCCACGCTCACCTACACGGTCGAGCGTCCGACGCCCACGTCGTTCCTCGGCTTCGTTTCCGATGCGCTGATCGTATCGCTGTCGGTCACGTCCGGCGGCCAGGACGGCCTGGATGGCTTTGGCATCTACGGGACGGTCAACGACCTGCACCTGTCGGTCGCCGCGCCCGTGCCGGAACCGGCAACCTACGGCATGCTGGCGCTGGGCCTGGGGGTGATGGGAGTGATGGCGCGCCGGCGGCGCAACGGGTGACGGGTACACCGGCCCGCGGCGACCGCGGGCCGGTGACGGCGCCGGCTCAGGCCTGCGCGGCGGCGATCAGGCGCTCGGGCTTCAGGATGGCCCACTGCTCGAACAGCCCGGTGCCGAGCAGTTTCCCCTCCGCGTACACGCGCACGCGGCCTTCGTAGGGTGCCGGCGTTTGCACTTCCGGCTCCTTGCCGAGCGGGAGCCGCTGGCCTTGCAGGAAGCGTTTCGCCAGTTCGGCGCTCAGTTCGATGCGCGGGAACGTCGACAGCAGCGCATCCACCGGTGCCAGCAGGGACAGGGGCGCGGCGTGCCCCTGCACTTCCTCCAGCGTCACCATGTTCGATGCCACCAGCGCGCCGACGCCGGTGCGCCGCAAGGCATTCAGGTGCGCGCCGCAGCCCAGCGCCGCGCCGATGTCCTCGCCCAGCACGCGGATGTAGGTTCCCTTGCTGACCGTGGCTTCCAGGCGCAGGAACGGCGCTTCATACGACAGCAGTTCCAGCTTGTGGATGACGACGTTGCGCGGCTCGCGCTCGAGCGTGATGCCGGCGCGGGCATATTCGTACAGCGGCTTGCCGTCGCGCTTCAGGGCCGAGTACATTGGCGGCACCTGCGCGATCGGGCCACGGAAGCGCGCCAGCACCGCCTCGATGTCCCCGGCGGTGATGGTGGCGGGATCGCGCGCCAGCGCCGGATCGGCATCCAGTACCAGGCCTTCGGTATCGCCCGTGTCGGTGCGCACGCCCAGGTGCACGGTCGTCACGTAGGTCTTGTCCGCTTCCAGCAGGTCCTGCGAGAACTTGGTGGCCTCGCCGAAGCACAGCGGCAGCAAGCCGGTGGCGAACGGGTCGAGGGTGCCGGTGTGGCCGGCCTTCTTCGCGTTCAGCACGCGCTTGGTCTTGATCAGCGCATCGTTCGACGACAGGCCGACCGGCTTGTCGAGCAGCAGGACGCCATCGACGAGGTCGCGTACCCGCTTCACGCGGGCAGCCTTCACTTCCTCCGTCATTCTTTGTCTTCGCCCGTATTTTCTTTGCCGGTATCGTCTTCGTAGTCGGCCGCGCGCGTGGCGTTGGCCTTGTCGATCAGGGCCGACATCGCCATGCCGCGCGAAGCCGATGTGTCGTGCACGAAGTGCAGCTGCGGCAGCGTGTGGATGTGCAGGCGCTTGCCCAGCTGGTTGCGCAGGTAGCCGGCGGCGGCCTGCAGGCCGGCCAGCGTGTTCTTCACCGTGTCGGGATCGTCCTTGAGCATCGTGAAGTACACCTTCGCGTGCGCATAGTCGGGTGTGAGCTGCACTTCGGCGAGCGTGAGCATGCCCACGCGCGGGTCCTTCAGCTCGAAGGCGATCAGTTCGGAAAGGTCTTTCTGGATCTGGTCCGCCACGCGCAGGCCGCGCGCGGGGATCGATTTGCTGTGTTTAGCCATGATGTCTTACCAATAAAAATATGGCGGGTGGCGCCCGCCCCTTTCGGGACGGACGGCACCCGCCTGGATACCGCGTGCTGCGCCGAGCGCTGCGCTTGGTGCTGCGATTACAGCGTACGTGCCACTTCCTGGATCTCGAACACTTCCAGGGTGTCGCCAACCTGGATGTCGTTGTAGTTCTTCAGCGACAGGCCGCACTCCAGACCGGCGCGCACTTCCTTCGCATCGTCCTTGAAGCGCTTCAGCGAGTCGATCTCGCCGGTCCACACGACGATGTTGTTGCGCAGCAGGCGTACCGACGAGGAACGCTTGACCACGCCATCGGTGACCAGGCAGCCGGCGATCGCGCCGACCTTCGACACCAGGATGACCTGGCGGATTTCCACCTGGCCGGTGATGTGCTCGCGCTTCTCCGGTGCCAGCATGCCCGACATCGCCGCCTTCACCTCTTCGATCGCGTCGTAGATGATGTTGTAGTAGCGGATGTCCACGCCGTTGGTCTCGGCCAGCTTGCGCGCCTGGGCGTCGGCACGGGCGTTGAAGCCGATGATGACTGCCTTCGACGCGGTCGCCAGGTTGACGTCCGATTCCGTGATGCCGCCGACGGCCGCGTGCACGATCTGCACCCGCACTTCGGAGGTCGACAGTTTCTGCAGCGAGCCCACCAGCGCTTCCTGCGAACCCTGCACGTCGGTCTTGACGATCAGCGGCACGTTCTGGACTTCGCCTTCGGCCATCTGGTCGAACAGGTTCTCCAGCTTGGCGGCCTGCTGCTTGGCCAGCTTGACGTCACGGTACTTACCTTGACGGAACAGGCCGATCTCGCGCGCCTTGCGCTCGTCCGCCATGACCATGACTTCCTCGCCGGCGGCCGGCACTTCGGTCAGGCCCTGGATCTCGACCGGGATCGACGGACCGGCTTCGGTCACCGACTTGCCGTTCTCGTCCAGCATCGCACGCACACGGCCATACGACGAACCGGCCAGCACCACGTCGCCGCGCTTCAGCGTACCGGACTGCACCAGGATCGTGGCGACCGGACCGCGGCCCTTGTCCAGGCGGGCTTCCACCACCAGGCCACGCGCCAGGCTGTCCACCGGTGCCTTCAATTCCAGCACTTCGGCTTGCAGCAGCACGTTTTCCAGCAGCGCATCGATGCCCTGGCCCGTCTTCGCGGACACCGGCACGAACGGCGATTCGCCGCCGTATTCTTCCGGCACCACGCCTTCGGTGATCAGTTCCTGCGTCACGCGTTCCAGGTTGCCGCCCGGCTTGTCGATCTTGTTGATCGCCACCACCAGCGGCACGCCGGCCGCCTTGGCGTGGGCGATCGCTTCCTTCGTTTGCGGCATCACGCCGTCGTCCGCCGCCACCACCAGGATGACGATGTCGGTGGCCTTGGCACCGCGGGCACGCATTGCCGTGAAGGCTTCGTGGCCCGGGGTGTCCAGGAACGTGATCATGCCGCGCGGCGTGTCGACGTGGTATGCGCCGATGTGCTGCGTGATGCCGCCGGCTTCGCCCGACGCGACTTTCGCGCGGCGGATGTAGTCCAGCAGCGACGTTTTACCGTGGTCGACGTGGCCCATGACGGTCACGACCGGAGCGCGCGGCTTCGCTTCGTGATGCGTCTGTTCGCCCTGGTCGGCCAGGATCGCTTCCGGATCGTCCTCGGCGGCGGCATGCGCCTTGTGGCCCATTTCCTCGACGACGATCATCGCCGTTTCCTGGTCCAGCACCTGGTTGATCGTGCACATCTGGCCCAGCTTCATCAGCTGCTTGATCACCTCGGATGCCTTGACAGCCATCTTGTGGGCCAGTTCGGCCACGGTGATGGTTTCCGGCACGTGCACTTCCTTGACCACTGCTTCCGTCGGTGCCTGGAAGTTCGATTCGCGGTCATCGTGGTGCGAATTGCGGCCACGGCCACCGCGGCCGCCGCCGGCACGCCAGCCATCGCGGCTGGCCGGGCCGGCGCTCGTGCCACGGCCTTTGCCGCCGCCCGGTGCGCCACGCTTCTTGGCGTCGTCCGACCAGGTCGACGACACGTTGGCCGACTTGATCGACTTGCGATCGCCCGGCTTTTTATCGTCTTTCTTGTCGGTCGTTGCCGGCGTGGTGGTGCCCGGCTTCTTGTCGGCCGGCTTGTGCAGCGTGCCAGCCGGCGCAGCCGGCTTGGCGGCCACGGGTGCCGGTTCCGGCGCCTTGATGACGCGGCGCGGCTGCGCCATCATGGCCTTGATCTGGGCCACTTCGTCGGCTACGGCCTTGCGGGCACGCTCGGTTGCCGCGGCGCGTTCGGCGGCTTCCTTGGTGGCCTGCTCGGCTTTCTTCTTGGCTTCCTCGGCGTCGGCCGCGCGTTTCTTGTCGGCGGCTTCCGTGTCGGCCTGTTTCTGCGCATCGCGTGCACCGGCCTTGTCGGCGGCTGCCTTCTCGGCGGCTGCTTTCGCGGCTTCCTCTTCGGCACGGCGCTTGGCTTCCGCTTCTGCAGCAGCGGTGGCCTTGGCTTGCGCTTCCTTCTCGGCGTCCAGGCGCGCCAGGGCTTCCTGCTTTTCGCGCAGGTCCGCTTCCTGGCGGGCGATCAGCTCGGCCTGGCGGCGTGCGTCTTCCTCGCGGCGGGCGTTCTCGGCTTCGTCGACCACCGGTGCCGCCGGGGCGGGCGTGGTGGTCGCGGGCAGGTCGTCGCGCTGCACGAAGGTACGCTTCTTGCGCACTTCGACCTGGATCGTGCGGGTCTTGCCAGAGGCATCGGCCTGCTTGATCTCGTTGGTTTCCTTGCGCGTGACCGTGATCTTCTTCTTCTCGCTCTGACCTGCCGCGCCGTGCGTACGGCGCAGGTGCTCCAGCAGCTTGTCCTTATCATCTTTCGACAATGGATCTGACGCCGAGCTCTTCTCGACGCCGGCGGATCGCAGCTGCGTCAGCAGCAGGTCTGCAGGCATCTTCAGTTCGGTGGCAAATTGGGCTACGTTGTTACTCGCCATTCAGTCCTCTTTTCTATGTGTCGCGTAGATGAATAATTACAAGCTTGGCTGGTTGGGGTGTCCAGGGCGCTCAGGCCTTGGCCGCCTCGGCCAGCGACCATGCCTTGGCCTGCAGGGCCTTGGCACGATCGTCGTACTTTCCGTCGACCAGCTTCATTTCATCGTCGGTCACATCTTCAAATTCATTTTTAATCAGTTCAGTTGCACGGTCCGTCGACAGCGCCAGGATGGCACCGAATTCGTCGTACGCCAGGCCGGCGAACTGTTCCAGCGTCTTGATGCCCGCCAGTCCCAGCTTGCCTGCCGTGATGCGGTCCATGCCTTCCAGGCCGACCAGGCCTTCGTCCATCCCTTCCAGCCCTTCTTCCGAAGCGATCGCCTCCGTCACCAGCGCATCGCGTGCACGGGTACGCAGTTCGTTGACGGTGTCTTCGTCGAACGCTTCGATGTCCAGCATTTCGGAGATCGGCACGTAGGCGATTTCTTCCAGGCTGCTGAAGCCTTCCTCGACCAGGATGTCGGCCACTTCCTGGTCCACATCGAGCTTCTCCATGAACAGCGAGCGTACCGCCGCCGTTTCCTGGGCCGCCTTGTCGGCCGATTCCTCGGCCGTCATGATGTTGATCTTCCAGCCGGTCAGCTCGGAAGCCAGGCGCACGTTCTGGCCGGAGCGGCCGATCGCGATCGCCAGGTTTTCCTCGTCGACGACGACGTCCATCGCGTGCTTGTCTTCATCGACCATGATCGACGACACGTTGGCCGGGGCCAGCGCGCCGATCACGAATTGCGCCGGGTCTTCCGACCACAGCACGATGTCCACGCGCTCGCCGCCCAGTTCACCGGTGACCGCCTGCACGCGCGAACCGCGCATGCCAACGCAGGTACCGATCGGGTCGATGCGCTTGTCGGCCGTGAACACGGCGATCTTGGCGCGCACGCCGGCATCGCGGGCAGCCGATTTAATTTCCAGCATGCCCTGCTCGATTTCCGGCACTTCCAGCTCGAACAGCTTCATGATGAATTCCGGCGCGGTGCGCGACAGGATCACCTGCGGGCCACGCATATTGCGGTCCACGCGCAGGATATAGGCACGCACGCGGTCGCCGATACGCAGGTTTTCCTTCGGGATCATCTGGTCGCGCGGCAGGCGGGCTTCGATCTTGCCGGATTCGACGATCGCATCGCCGCGTTCCATGCGCTTGATCGTGCCGGTCACCAGCGCGTCGCCGCGCTCGAGGAAGTCCTGCAGGATCTGCTCGCGTTCGGCATCGCGCACGCGCTGCAATACGACCTGCTTGGTGTCCTGCGCGAAGCGGCGGCCGAATTCCACCGATTCAATCGGCTCTTCGATGTATTCGTCGACTTCGATATCGGGGATTTGCTCCTTGGCTTCGAACAGCAGCACTTCCTGGTCGGGCAATTGCAGGCCGGCTTCGTCGGGCACCACGTGCCAGCGGCGGAAGGACTCGAATTCACCGGAATCACGGTCGATCGAAACGCGGATGTCGACTTCGCCTTCATAGCGTTTCTTCGTGGCTTGCGCCAATGCGAATTCGAGCGCGCCGAATACCACGTCCTTGTCGACGTTCTTTTCGCGCGCAAGCGCGTCCACCAATAACAAAACTTCGCGACTCATGCTTTGCGGCTCCTAAAATCCACCTGTGGCACCAAGCGTGCCTTATCCATATCCGCGAGCGTGAAATTCAGCACCGCAGGACCATCTTTACTTTCAAATTCAATACCCAGCTGGTCACCTTCCGGTGCCTGCAGGATGCCCTGGTAGGACTTGCGGTTGGCCGTGCCCGGCAGCGCCATGCGCAGCTTGACGATGGCCTCGTGGCCGGCGAAGCGCTCGAAATCGGACAGCTTGCGCAGCGGCCGGTCCAGGCCGGGCGAGGAAATCTCGAGCCGTTCGTACGGCACGTTTTCCACCGTCAGCACGTGGGACAGCTGGTGACTCACCGTGGCACAGTCTTCCACCGTGATCGGGCCCTTTTCCTCTGCGTCCGCAGGGAGGAAATCGATATACACGCGCAGCAGGCCGCGCTCGGCCCGTTCAAAATCGACCAGGTCGTAGCCGAGACCCGCGACGGTCTTCTCAATCAGTTCCGGCAGTTGCAAAGGAAAATCTCCAGATCGGGGGCCGCCGGCAAACTCGCCGCGGACCGCCAAAAAACAGTTCAAATTAACAGCTTGCTGTTCGCTCAGCAGGCTTCCACTCGGCACTTGCACGGCACCAACGGAGCACTTACTTTTGCGTGAGCAAAAAAAAAATGGGCAACTGCCCATCTTCTTGTCCTACTGGCCAGTTGAAAGCATCTTTTCGAGGAACAGGCTCTTCAAGGGAACAATCCCTTAAGGAAACTATCCTTTTGGAGAACTTTTACTAGGCCGCTTATTATAACGGCATATCCATTTCGCTGCAATGCCGCATAGGCAAAGCGGACGCCGTTACAACAGAGTCAAGGTTGGTTTTTATACCGCCGGGTGGCGGCAAACCGGAGAAACAGAGGATGCGTGGCGCTGCTCGCAACGCCACGGACCGGCAGGTGTCCTATCTATGGACACTGTGCGAAAAATCAAGGAGCTAATCCGAACCCTATCCCAGTCCCGGCCTTGCAAGGCCGGGCCGTTCGCCAGGCGTGGAGCAGGCTCCACGAAACCCCTGCGCATCCCCAGTCCCGGCCTTGCAAGGCCGGGCCGTTCGCCAGGCGTGGAGCAGGCTCCACGAAACCCCTGCGCATCCCCAGTCCCGGCCTTGCAAGGCCGGGCCGTTCGCCAGGCGTGGAGCAGGCTCCACGAAACCCCTGCGCATCCCCAGTCCCGGCCTTGCAAGGCCGGGCCGTTCGCCAGGCGTGGAGCAGGCTCCACGAAACCCCTGCGCATCCCCAGTCCCGGCCTTGCAAGGCCGGGCCGTTCGCCAGGCGTGGAGCAGGCTCCACGAAACCCCTGCGCATCCCCAGTCCCGGCCTTGCAAGGCCGGGCCGTTCGCCAGGCGTGGAGCAGGCTCCACGAAACCCCTGCGCATCCCCAGTCCCGGCCTTGCAAGGCCGGGCCGTTCGCCAGGCGTGGAGCAGGCTCCACGAAACCCCTGCGCATCCCCAGTCCCGGCCTTGCAAGGCCGGGCCGTTCGCCAGGCGTGGAGCAGGCTCCACGAAACCCCTGGCTTACCCCTTTCGCCGCCGTGGCATGCCGTGGTCGGTCGCACCGCCGCGAGGTTGCCCGCCGCCACGGCGCTGCGGCTGGCCGCCGAAGCCGAACGTGGTCTGCAGCGGGTCTGGCTGGCGCGGACGCCCGCTCTTGCCCTGCTGCTGCGGACGGCCGCTGCCCTGCTCACCGAGGCCGGCACGGCCGACGCCGCCCTGGCCGCGGCCGGCACGACCGAGGCCGGAACCGGCGCCGAAGTAGCTGCCGGCACCCTGGCCGCCCGGACGGCCACCGCGCGGCGACTGCGGGAACGGATCGGCATTCTTGTTCGAGATATCCATCCGGTTGAAGTTCGGCTCGCTCTCGCGCTCGCGGCCACGGCCACCACCACCGCGCTTTTCGCCGCGTTCGCCGCCATTGCCATTGCGTTCGCCGCCGTTGCGCTCGCCGGCATTGCGTTCGCCACCACTGCGTTCGCCCACCGGACCGGCTTTCTTGTCACCGGGGGCGGCCTTCTTCTCGACGCCCACGAAGGCCATCAGGTCGCGCACGGTGTTTTCTTCCATCTCTTCCCAGCGGCCGCGCTTCAGGTTCGACGGCAGCGTCAGCGCGCCGTAGCGGGTGCGGATCAGGCGCGACACGGTCAGGCCGACGGCTTCGAACATGCGGCGCACTTCGCGGTTGCGGCCTTCGCCGATCACCACGCGGTACCACTTGTTGACGCCTTCGCCGCCACCGTCGGCGATCTTGGAAAACTGCGCCAGGCCGTCTTCCAGCTCCACGCCGGCCAGCAGCTTCTGGCGCATGCCTTCTTCCAGCTCGCCGAGCGTGCGCACGGCGTATTCGCGGTCGATGTTGTAACGCGGGTGCATCAGGCGGTTCGCCAGGTCGCCGGACGTGGTGAACAGCAGCAGGCCTTCGGTATTGAAGTCCAGGCGGCCCACGGCCAGCCACTTGCCGACCTTCATCTGCGGCAGGCGGTCGAACACGGACGGACGGCCATCCGGATCGTCATGCGACACGATCTCGCCGGCCGGCTTGTGGTACACCAGCACGCGCGGCGGCTTCTTGGACACCTTCCGCTGGATCAGCTTGCCGTTGATGCGCACCGCATCGGTCGGCAGGATGCGCTGGCCGATGTGGGCCGGCTCGCCATTCACCGACACACGGCCGGCAACGATCAGGTCTTCCATGTCGCGGCGCGAACCGAGGCCGGCCTCGGCCAGCACCTTGTGCAGCTTCGGCGCGTCGTCTTCGGCCGTCAGGTCGCGGCGCACCGGCTTTTGCTGGCCCTTGCCGCGGGCGCCATCTTCCTTGTCGAACGCTTCGGAGGTGACGAACGAGAACACGGCATCGGCTTCGCTCAGCTTGCCGTTACCCTGGCGCTGGCCTTGCGCGCCCTGGCGCGGGCCCTGGCCCTTGCCGCGGGGATTCTGCGCATTCCTGTCGTTGCGGCCACCTTCGGGACGATTACCCTCGGCACGGCTGCCATCAGGACGAGTACCTTCAGGACGAGTACCTTCAGGGCGATTCCCCTCGGGACGGTTGCCTTCGGCACGGACGCCTTCGCCGCGATTGCCGTCGTTCCTGTTCCTGCCCTTGTTGCGGCCACCTTCGCGGCGCGGCGCTTCATCGCGCGCGGCGCGCTCCTGCGGCGCGCCTTCCGCCTGCACCGGGATGCCCACATTTTCAGCAGACTGAGCGGCGGATTGGGCGGCCGGCTGGGCCGGCTGTTCGGCCGGCTGCGCTTCGGCGGCCGGTGCCTGCTCGGCCTTCAATGCCTCGCGCACGGCGCGCTCTTCGCGCATCTGGCGCGGACCGCGCGGCGCGCGGGGCTTTTTCGGCGCCGCTTCCGCGCTGCCTGCCGCTTCGGAAGCCGCGCTGGCGACTTCGGCGGCCGGTTGCGCTACCGCCGGGGCCGGCGCGGCCACGGTGGCGGCTTCGTTCGGGGTTTCCGCCTTCGGCTTGCGGGCCCGGGGCTTCTTCACGGGCGCTGCATCTTCCGCGGCCGCGGCAGGGGCGGAAGCAGCGGCCGGAGCAGCAGGGGCCGGAGCAGAAGCAACTGGCGCTTCCGCGGCGGGGGCGGCTTCGACCTTCTTGCGGGTGCGCTTCGGCTTGGCCGGCGCATCGGCCGATTCCGCCGGCGCGGCGGCTGCCACGGATTCGGCTGCCACTGGTGCGGCTGCCGCTTCGGCGGCGATCTGCGCCTTGGTGCGGCGCTTCGGCTTCACGGCCGGTTCAGCCGGCGTGCCGGTCTCGATAATGTTCTCAGTATTGTTCATGCGTGTTTTCTTGCGTGGGCTCAGCGTCAGGCGCCTGCACCGCATCGGTGGCGGATGCTTCCCCGGGCGCTACATTGTCAGTGACATCGGCGGCATGTGCCGCCTTCTCGAAATTCTCCTGCAGCGCGGCTTCGAGCATCTCGATCGAATTGGCGTTCTGCGTATCGCTGATTTGCTGCAGAGGCGGCAGCTGGGACAGCGACTGTAAGCCCAGGTCATCCAGGAACTGTTTCGTGGTGCCGAGGAGCGCCGGACGGCCCGGCACATCGCGGTGGCCAATCGTATCGACCCAGCCGCGTTCTTCCAGCATCCGGATCGTCTGCGAATTCACCGCCACGCCGCGAATCTCCTCGATATCGCCGCGTGTCACGGGCTGGCGGTAAGCGATGATCGCCAGCGTCTCGAGCGTGGCCCGCGAGTATTTTTGCGGCTTTTCCGGATTCAGGCGATCCAGGTACTGCTTCATTTCGGGCCGGCTCTGGAAGCGCCAGCCGGAAGCCAGGCTGACGACTTCGACACCCCTGCCCTGCCAGTCCTGCCGCAATTGCTCCAGCAGGGACCGTATTTCGTCGGCGCTGATACCGTCCGCCAGCGGAAGGCCGGCATCGGGGTCGACAAACAGCCGTCGCAAGCTTTGCACCGGTAACGGCTCACGCGCGCACAGCAATGCGGTCTCGAGGACTTTTTTCGCCTCAGCTGTATCCATATACCAACATGTGGTCGCCGCGTCCGGCTGAAAAATTCCGCTGACAGGTTCACTGAATTACGTCGCCGAATTACCTCAGCGAGTTAGTGAATATCTCAGCGGATTGCCGGAAACACCGGGGCGTAAAGCCCGGGGGCCGCCTGGGTCGGTGATCAAACCCGGGCGTCAGTTATCAAATTAGGTCAACGATGGAGCGAAGTGTTTTCAAGACCTGAAAACCTTGTCGGCCTACCCGGAAGAGTTGCGGGATCGGGTGGCGCCGTTTCATCCAATGACGGGCATTGTACTCCATAAAACCGCGGGAAGTGCAATTCGCGGTGTCAGGCGAATTTATGGGGTAACCGGCAAGTGTAGCCCGGTCAGCCGGCCAGCCGCTCGGCGAGGATTGCGGAAACGCCAAGGAAGGCCGGATATTCCGCCGTGATGACGAAGGTGGGAATGCCCGACAGATACTGGCGGAAGCGGCCCTTTGCCTCGAAGCGGGCGCGGAAGCAGGAACGGTCGAAGCGCGCGCCCAGCTTGGGCACGATACCGCCGCCGATGTAGATGCCGCCCTGCGCGCCCAGAGTGACCGCCAGGTTGGCGCCGATCGTGCCCAGCATGCCGCAGAAGGTTTCGATCGCTTCGTCGCACAGCGCGCAATCGCCGGCCAGCGCACGGCGTGCGATCTCGGCCGGGGTGAGCGCCTCGGCCGGCAGCTTGCGGTGATCGGCCAGCGCACGGTAGATCAGCTCGATGCCGGCGCCCGACATCAGCCGTTCGGCCGAAACGTGCTCGAATTCGCGCCAGGCGAACTGCAGGATCGCCACTTCGGTCTCGTTGACGGGCGAGAAGCTGACGTGGCCGCCTTCGGACAGCAGCGCCGTCCAGCCCGACGGGCCCGGGATCAGGCCCGACACGCCCAGGCCGGTGCCGGCGCCGATCAGGCCCAGCGGCGTTTCGGCCACCGCCGCGCCGCCGCCTACCTGGCGCTTGTGTTCGCCCAGGAACGGCAGCGAACGGGCCAGCGCCGTGAAATCGTTGACGACCGCCAGCACCTCGAAGCCGCACTCCTGGCGCATGCCTTCGATCGAGAATTCCCAGTGGTGGTTGGTCATCCGCACGTAGTCGCCGGTGACGGGATTGGCGATCGCGATCGCGCCATGGCGCACCGCGGGCGCGGCGGCCACCACGTCCGGCACCGCCAGATAGGCTTGCAGCGCCGCCGCCAGCGTCGGATATTCCGCGCCGGGCAGCACATGGATGTGGCTCACCTGCCCGGGCGCCGACTCCAGCGCGAAGCGGGCATTGGTGCCGCCCACGTCGGCCAGCAGCCTGGGCCCACCGGGAAATGCGGTAACGAGGATCTGCTGCGCGGGAGTCGACATGGCGTTCATGGGCACGAGAGAGAAAAATGAACCCCAATGCTAGCGGATTTCTTGGCTAACGCGCAAGAGTTGGCTGTAGTTTGGGTACAAACTGCGTGATGAGTGTGGGAACACTGCAAAATCACGCTGGTAGTATGACTACCAAAAACCGGTGACAGGCTCCGATGCCGTGAAGTGCAGGCCACCCCAACGGCAAATTCCGGAGTCAGACCCGGCGGGGTGAAGCGGGGGGTTCGCAAAGCCTGCTTCGCGCCTGCGCAACGGTGCTGGCGTGCATGCCAGCATTCCTTCCTGACCCCAGCAGTTTGCTGTCGGGGTGGACCGAAGTTAGCGCGGTCCATCCACCGCGGGAACCTGCTCGCCGACGACGATCGTCCCGCCGGCCCGGAAGGCGGAGTTATAGGCTTCCAGCCCGCCATGCAGCGGCCGGGCCAGCGCATAGCCCTGGTCGTGCAGCTGCTTGGCCACGCTGGCGGCGGTGACGTCGTTCGGGCAGCTGCAGTAGACGACGATATGCCGGTCGCGCGGCAGTGCGCCCAGCAGGGCGGCCAGGTTGCCGTCCACCGGCAGCGCGCCGGGCACCGGCGGGTCCAGCTGGCGCGCCGTGGCGCTGCGGGCATCGACCATCACCGGTTCGTGGCCGGCATCGAGCAGTTCGCGCAACTGTTCCACGTTGATGCGTTCGGTCTGCATGGCGCGCTGGAAACGGCGCCGCTCGACATACTTGAACAGCACGAACAGGGCCAGCAGGATGCCGAGCACGGCCAGCGCGGTGCCGCCCATCGTCGACAGGATTTCCAGCACTTCGTCGATATTCTCGTTGAAATACACGCCGATCAGGATGCCCGTCAGGCTCCACAGCAGGCCGCCCACCAGGCTGAACGCCAGGAACAGCGACAGGCGCGTGCCCATCGCGCCGGCCATCGGCGGCGCGATCGTGTTGAAGCCGGGGATGAACTTGGCCACCACCATCGACTTCACGCCCCATTTCCTGAAATTGTCTTCCGTCTGGGAGACGCAATAGTCGGGCGACAGGGAGATCCGGCACAGCAGCTTCAGGATGCGCTTGCCGTAGCGGCGCCCGGCGCTGAACCAGAACAGGTCGGCCATCACGCAGCCGGCCAGCGCCACCGCGAGCACGCCGGGCAGCGGGGTGCCGCCATTCATGGCCAGCGCGCCGGCCACGATCAGCACGGGGTAAGCGGGAATCGGCGCGCCCATCTGCTCGACCAGGACGACGATGAAGACGATCAGTACGCCGTATTCCTGTAACAGATAGATCAAGTTCGCCATAGTCCCGCCATCTTACTCCACGCCACGGGGAAACGCCGACAACAAGCTGCGAGTATACGGATGTCGCGGATTGCGGTACAGCTCGTCCGCATCGGCCGTCTCGACCACCGCCCCGCCCTGCATCACCATGATCCGGTCGGAGATGTGCTTCACCACGGCCAGGTCGTGCGAGATGAAGATGTACGACAGGCCGAATTCATCCTGCAAATCCTGCAGCAGGTTGAGCACCTGGGCCTGTACGGAAACGTCCAGGGCCGACACGGATTCGTCGCAGACGAGGATTTCCGGCCGCATCCCCAGGCAGCGGGCGATGGCGATGCGCTGGCGCTGGCCGCCGCTGAACTCGTGCGGATAGCGGTGGAATGCCTGCGCCGGCATGCCCACGCGGTCCAGCAATTCCAGCGCCATCGCCACCCTTTGCGCGTCATCGGCGCCGATCCGGTGCAATCGCATCGGTTCGAGCAGGATCTGCCCGACCGTGAAGCGGGGATTCAGGGAGGCGTAGGGATTCTGGAAGATCACCTGGATACGCCGTTTATACGGGTGGAACTCGCGGTCCGGCAGCGCCAGCAGGTCGCGCCCGTCGAACAGCGCGCTGCCGCCGCTGGGCCGGTGCAGCCGCAGCAGGGTCAGGCCCATCGTCGTCTTGCCCGAGCCGGACTCGCCCACCACGCCCAGCGTCTTCCCGCGCGGCAGCTGGAACGACACATCCTTCACGGCCTGGAATTCGCGCTTGCCGAACAGCCCCTCGCGGAGGATAAAACTCTTGCGCAGGTGGCGCACGTCGAGAATGATCTCATCGTCGGGCGTGGTGCCGCGCGCGCGCTGCGGGATCGCCCCGGCCCGCCGCTCATTTTCCTCCTGCTCATTTTCCTGCTGCTCACTGTCCTCCTGCATGTCCTCCTCCACGCCCTCGCGCAGGAAGTCGCCGATCACCGGCAGCCGCGCCGGCCGGCCCTGCAGCGACGGCCGGCAATGCAGCAGCGCCCGCGTGTACCGGTCGCGCGGGGCGCCGAGCACCTGCGCCGCCGTGCCCGCTTCCCGGATCTCGCCATGGCGCATCACGATCACCTGGTCGGCGATCTACCCCACCAGGCCCAGGTCGTGCGTGATGAACAGCACCGCCATGCCGCGCTCGCGCTGCAGCCGGGCGATCAGGGCCAGGATCTGCTTCTGGATCGTCACGTCCAGCGCGGTGGTCGGCTCGTCGGCGATCAGCAGCTTCGGCGCGCAGGCGATCGCCATGGCGATCATCACGCGCTGCTGTTGCCCGCCGGACAGCTGGCCCGGATAGGCATCGATCTTCACGGCCGGTTCGGGAATCCCCACTTCGTCCAGCAATGCCAGGGCGCGCGCGCGCGCCTGGCGCCGGTTCATGCCCAGGTGCCGGCGCAGCACTTCGCCGACCTGGAAACCCACCGTGAACACGGGGTTCAGCGACGACATGGGTTCCTGGAAGATCATGGCGATGTCGCGCCCGCACAGCGCGCGCCGCTCGGCCGCCGGCAGGCGCAGCAGCTCGCGGCCATCGAAGCGGATGCTGGCCGCCGGGTCGACCAGCGTGGTATCCGGCGGCAGCAGGCCCATCACCGCCAGCGAGCTGACCGACTTGCCGCTGCCCGATTCGCCCACCAGCGCCACCGTCGCATTGCGCGGCACGTCGAAGGAAATGCCTTTGACCGCTTCCATCGTCGTGCGCCGGTCCACCTTGAAGGCGATCCGCAGGTCGCGCACTTCCAGCAGGGCACCGGGCAGGCGCGCGCTCATCCCTTCACCCTCGGGTCGAGCGCATCGCGCAGCGCATCGGCGAGCAGCGAGAATGCCGTCACCAGTACCGCCATCGCCGCCGCGGCGGCCGTCAACTGCCACCATTTCCCCAGCAACAGCTCGTTCTGCGCCTCGTTCAGCATCGAGCCCCACGACACCACGCCGGCCGGCACGCCGAAACCGAGGAACGACAGGATCACCTCGGCCTTGATGAAGCCCACCACCAGGATCGAGACCTGCACCAGCGCCACGTGGCTGACGTTCGGGAAGATATGGGCGAACATCTTGCGCCATGCCGAAGCGCCGATCGCCTCCGCCGCCAGCACGTATTCGCGCGCCTTGTGGCGCAGGTATTCGGCGCGGATCAGGCGATAGGGCCCGGTCCAGCCGGTGAGCCCCAGGATCAGCACGATCGTGGCGACGCCCCTGGTTTGCAGCACCGCGGCCACGGTCAGGATCATCAGGATGGCCGGAATGGCGGTGAACACGCTGTACAGCCACTCGAACAGGTCGTCGACGATGCCGCCGCAATAGCCGGCCAGCGCGCCGCACAGGGTGCCCAGCCCCACCGCGACGAACGCGGCCACGAGGCCGACGACGATGGACGTCTCGGCGCCCTTGATGGTTTTTTGCACGATGTCGTGGCCCCACTTGTCGGCACCGAACGGCAGCGTGGCCCGCCGCCCGCCCTCTTCGCCAGCGCCAGCGCCGGCGCCGTGTGCCGGCTCTGGCGAGGCGGCCAGGCCGGCCCGCAAGGCGGCGATCTCGGCGGCGAGCGGGTCGAATGGATTGGCGCGCGCGGGCGGCCCCGGCATGGCGGCCGGTGCCGCGCCCGGCGCCGGCGTGCCGAGGAACGATGGCGGCGCATGGCTGACGCCCACCTCGCGCTCCCAGCCTGCGGCCACCAGCCCGGCGGCGGACAGCGCCACCAGCACGAGCCAGCCGGCCACCACGGCCAGCGCCGCCATGGCCAGCCGGTCGGCGCGCAGGCGGCGCCAGGCCAGCCTCCACAGGCCGGCCGGGCTGGCGTGCAGCGCCGTCGTCATGGTCGTCCTGGTCGTCGTCATCGTCACCATCGTCGTCATCGTCGCCTTATGCCGGCTGCACCCGCGGATCGACGATCCGGTACAGCACGTCCGCCAGCAGGTTGAACACCATCGTGGCGGCCGCCACGTACACGGTGATCGCCTTGATGACGGGGAAATCGCTGCGCTCGACGGCCAGGATCACTTCGCGCCCGATGCCGGGAATGCCGAAGAAGCGCTCCAGCAGGAATGCGCCGATCAGCAGCGCCGGCAGGCTGGCCATCACGTGCGTGATGATCGGGATCGCGGCGTTGCGCAGCACGTGCACCCACATCACGCGCCGCTCCGGCAAGCCCTTGGCGCGTGCCGTGCGCACGTAATCCTGGTTCGCTTCATCGAGCATGAAGCTGCGGTACAGCCGCAGCGTGGGCGCCACCGAGACGGCCAGGCCGATCAGGATCGGCAGCGGCGCATAGCGCAGCAGGTTCTCCGCCAGGCTGTCGCCCCAGCCCTGCACCGGAAACAGCCCCAGCCGGTATGCCAGGCCGTACTGGAACGCGATGATGTAGACCAGGATCGATACCGACATGGCCGCCGTGCACGCCACCATCACGGCGCGGTCGGTCAGCGAACCGCGCACGAAGGCGATCGCCAGCGCCAGCGCGATGCACAGCGCTGTTTCCAGGATCGTCAGCGGCACCAGCACCGTCAGCGATGGCCCCAGGCGCGAGGCGATGATGTGCCCCACCGGTTCGCCGGTGGCCCAGCTCTGGCCGAAGTCGAAGGTGGCGATCTGCTGCACGAAGATCATCAGCTGCACGTGGTACGGCTCGTCCACGCCGAGCTGGCGGCGGATGCCGGCGATGGCCTCGGCGCTCGACATCTTCCCGGCCAGCACATAGGCGGGATCGCCGCCGACCCAGTTGAACAGGATGAATACCAGCAGCACCACGCCGGCCATGGTGGGCAGCATCTGCCACAGGCGGCGCAGGACGAATGGAAGCATGGAGGGGCCAGGGAGCGAAAACGTAACGGTAACGTAAAACCCGGCGGCACGGCGGCACGCCGCCTGCGCCGAATAAAGTTGCTACATGCAAATTTTCGACAAGAAGTGTATCAATTCGTCCACAAGCGTGATCTCCCGACTATTCAACAAGGAAACCTAGAGTTGGCCGAAGATCATTACAGAAGATATCCAAGTGAGCAAAATTGTCACGCTTTGCTTGTCTTTCGATTAATAAAATGATAAGTCGCGCGCGCCGGGGAATTCACTTCGACAACTTTTTATTTGACCGTCACGAACGCGAAATGATTACATGCAGCCTCAAGGAAGCGGAGCGCTTCCTGGACACGAGCAACGGATACGCACACAACGCCGCCTTTGTAGCTCATCAGAAATTATTTGTGGAGGTAGTACCCATGGTAGAGAAAATGATGGCCCGTTCGGTTCGCCTGTTATTCACGGGCGGCCTGATGGCCACGCTGGGCATGGCAGGCACGGCCGCGGCCCAGGACAACACGAACATGCAGCGCGTGGAAATCACCGGTTCGAGCATCAAGCGCGCGACCGCGGAAACCGCGTCGCCGGTACAGGTGATCGGCCGCGAAGAGCTGCTGCGCTCCGGCAAGAGCACCGTTTCCGAATACCTGCAGACGCTGACCGTCGACGGCGCCGGTTCGCTGCCGACCGGCTTCGGCAACGGCTTCGCCGCCGGCTCCACCGCGATCTCGCTGCGCGGCCTGGGCGCCACCTCCACGCTGGTGCTGCTGAACGGCCGCCGCATGGCGCCGTTCGCGCGTGCCGACGATGGCCAGAAGAGCTTCACCGACCTGTCGACCGTGCCGATGCAGATCGTCGAGCGCATCGAGATCCTGAAGGACGGCGCTTCGTCCACCTACGGCGCCGACGCGATCGCCGGCGTGGTCAACATCATCCTGCGCAAGGACGTGCAAGGCCTGGAATTCAAGGCCGACACCGGCTGGTCGCGCTATGACGACGGCAAGCAGAACAAGGCTTCGGTCACGTTCGGCAAGGGCGACCTGGACGAAGACAAGTACAACTGGGTGGTCAACGCCGAGTACATGCAGTCCGACCGCATCAAGAACAGCGACCGCAAGGACCGTGCCTACATCGGCAACGGCGACCTGCGCGCCTACGGCTTCCCGGTCGGCACGCAGTTCGCCGGCGGCTACATCAACGGCACCAACAGCGTCAGCCCGTCGCCGACCGGCATGGTGCGCGACCCGGTCACCACGAACTACGTGAACCTGCCAGGCTGCGCGGGCATCTCGGCCACCACGAACCAGACGGGCGCCAACGGCGGCTGCCTGTACTACGTCGACCAGTGGCGCGACATGCAGCCGGAGATCGAGTCGCTGAACCTGTACACCAAGGGCACGCTGCAGATCAACGAAGCGACCCAGGCCTACGTGGAACTGGGCTACTCGAAGCGCTCGACCGCCTTCATGATGACGCCGCCGTCGGTCACCCCGACCGTGGCCTTCCCGCCGAACGCGCAAACGCCGCAGGGCTTCATCAACTACGGCAATGCCAACCTGATGTCGGCCCTGCACCCGCAGAATCCGTTCGGCGCCAATGCCCGCATGCGCTACATCGCCACCGACATCGGCCCGTCCGAGCGCCGCGCGGACAACGAATTCCGCCGCTTCGTCGTGGGCGTGAAAGGTTCCCTGGCAGGCTGGGACTACGACACCGGCTTCACGTACTCCGATTCCGAGCTGGACCTGGAATACACGAACATGCTGAACATGAACGTGGTTACCCAGGCGCTGTCCAACCCGGCTTCGCAGTACTTCCCGTACTACATCGGCGACCAGGCCCACCGCAACCCGGCCTCGCTGTACCAGGCCATGGTCGTGAACGCCATGTCGCACTCGAAGACCAGCCTGTCCGTGATCGACTTCAAGGCTTCGCGCGAACTGCCGATCGCCCTGCCGGGCGGTAACATCGGCCTGGCAATCGGCGCCGAGCACCGCCGCGAGAAGGTGTCGAACCCGTCGCTGGCCGGTTCCGAGAATGGCTCGATCAACTCGTCCTACGTGGCTGCGTTCGGCGACGCGAAAGTGTCCGCCGTCTACGCCGAGATCCTGGCACCGATCCTGAAGTCGCTGGAACTGTCCGCCGCCGTCCGCTACGACAAGTACGACAACTTCAACTCCACCACGCCGAAGGTCGGCCTGAAGTGGACGCCGATCCGCACGTTCGCCCTGCGCGGTACGTACACGGAAGGCTTCCGCGCACCGGGCGCCGCCGAAGGCAGCTCGTCGTCGCAGTCGACCGGCACGTCCACCGTGCGCGACCCGATCCGCTGCCCGAACGGCCCTGCCGCCGGCGGCGCAACGCAGACCGACTGCGCGATCCCGGTCGCGGCCGTCAAGGTCGGCGATCCGAACCTGCAGCCGGAAACGTCGAAAGGCGTGACCCTGGGCATGGTCTGGGATCCATTCGAAGGCACCTCCGTGGCGCTGGACGGCTGGAAGATCAAGCGTGAAAACGAGATCAACCCGCTGCCGTACAACGAAGCGGCCGCCCTGCCGACCGCGATCCGCAACGACAACAACCTGGTGCAGAACGGCCAGGTGATCCCGAACTCGGGCACGCTGATCCTGACGCAGGCACCGTACCGCAACTCCAGCTTCACGGAGATCTCGGGCGTCGACCTGGACATCAAGCAGCGCCTGCGCCTGGGCGACTACGGCCGCGCCACGCTGGGCATGGTCATCACGCACGTGGCCTCGTGGAAGCGCCAGGAGTCCGCGACGACGGTCTACCAGTTCGCCGGCACGCACGGCAACTGCGACACGTCGAACTGCGCCGGCACGCCGAAGAACAAGGTCAACCTGTCCGCCACCTGGGACATCGCCGCCTTCAACTTCAACGCCAACCTGAACTGGCGCGACAAGATGCAGAACGTGCTGTTCGCCGGCGACAAGTGCGCATCCACGCTGGCCAACGGCCAGCCGGGCACGAAGGATTGCGAAATCGCTTCGTTCACGACGCTGGACCTGTCGACCCGCTACAACGTGAACAAGAACTTCACGCTGTTCGCATCGGTCAACAACGTGTTCGACCGCGTCGCCCCGCTCGATCCACTGACCTACGGCGGCATCAGCTACAACCCGATGGATGCATCGGGCGCGATCGGCCGTTACTTCAAGATCGGCGCAAGCTACAAGTTCTTCTAAGCCGGCATCCGGCAATCCTGAAAGGCGCCCCGCGAGGGGCGCTTTTTTTTTGCGCTGGCGCGCCACCCCGCGCCCTCCGGGACACCGCATCCGGTCCCGCCGGGATACTTCATGCAGACGTTTCCCGACGATCCAGCCGCAGGACCGCCGCGCACGAGGGCTATTTTTGTGGTGATGAAACAACATCACTGCCGGACTTCGTGCCACCGCGAGTCTTCCGCAAGCGCCGCCGCAGAGCCGATATACATTCATGAAATATCCACTTTCATAGCTACCAGCCTGGTCACGCCGCTTTTTGACCATTTGCCAAAACTTGGCAGCGGGCCGTCACTTTTACTTACATCCGCCGAACAAAAATTGACAACAGGCACGTTTAGATGGTTTGATATGCCCCCCGTGATTATTTGTGAGAATCACCGGGGCTAGTGGTTACTGCAAAACAGTTACTTCCAGTTGCAGCATGGGCTGCGCCGGCCTCCGCCCTATCCGGGCGGCGGCCGCTTTGTCGTTCGCAATAACCTGAAAGAAGTTTCATGATTGAGAAAGTATTGTCTCGCTCCCTGCGCGTAATGTTCGCGGGCAGCCTGGCGATGGGCATGCATGCCGCGACCGCGCAGGAAGCCGCCGAGCAGCCCATGCAGCGTATCGAAATTACCGGCTCGTCCATCAAGCGCATCGCCGCCGAAGCGTCGCTGCCGGTACAGTCCTTCAGCCAGAAGGACATCAAGAAGACCGGTGTCACTACCGTTACCGACTTCATCCAGCAAATCCCGGCAATGCAGGGCTTCACGGCGGCGTCCCAGTCCGTCGGCGGCGGCGGCGGCGGCGTCACCACGGCATCCATCCACGACATCGGCGAGCAATACACGCTGGTGCTGCTGAACGGCCGCCGTATCGCCCCGTCCAACTCCGGCACCACGATCGACCTGAACTCGATCCCGCTGTCGGCCGTCGAGCGCGTGGAAGTGCTGACCGACGGCGCCTCGGCGCTGTACGGTGCCGACGCCATCGCCGGCGTCGTCAACTTCATCCTGAAGAAGGGTGCCTCCGACTGGCAGATCGATGCCAAGTACAACAACCCGGAACGCTCCGGTGGCGCATCGAACTCGGTGTCCATCTCGAAGGGCTTCGGCGACATCGATGAAGACGGCTACAGCGTGTTCTTCTCGGCCAGCCACGACGTGCAGAAGTCGCTGAAGGCTTCGCAGCGCAACTTCGCCAGCAGCGGCTTCATCGACTTCACCGACCCGGCCACCGGCAAGGCGCTGATGTTCGCGACCGGCTCGAGCCGCGCGCTGCCGGCCAACGCCGCGGTACGCTACAAGGACGCCAACGGCGCGACCCGCTCGGTCAACCTGAACCCGTACGCCCTGTCGCACAACGGCGCGTGCGCGCCGATGAACGCCAACCTGTACGACGACGGCAACTGCTGGTTCGATTCCTCGTCGACCATCGAGATCAACCCGGAAACCAAGCGTGACGGCGTGTTCAGCTCCGGCGAACTGAAGCTGGGCAACAGCGGCTTCCGCGCGTTCTACGACTTCGCTTTCACCAAGGCCAACGTGCGTTCGGCGATCGCCCCGGTGCCGGCGCAATTCTCGATCGACCAGGGTTCTTCCCTGTACAACCGCTACATCCTGCCGTACCTGACGGCCGAGCAGGCTGCCGGCGTGACGAGCGTGAACGCCAACTACCGCCTGATGGAGATGGGCAACCGTACGTATGACTACGGCACCAAGGCCACCCATATCGTGGCTGGCGTGGACGGCAATGCCTTCGGCTGGGACCTGAATACGGCCTTCACCTGGTCGCGCAACCGCCAGGAACAGGACTACGTGCGCGGCTTCCCGCTGACCGCGAAGTTCGAAGCGGCGATCGACGCCGGCCTGCTCGACCCGTTCAGCTACGGCCTGGGCGAAATGCCCGAGTCGATGCGCAACACGCTGCTGGGCACCGGCTTCTCCGGCCTGGGCCAGACGCAGACCGTGATCATGAAGGGCTGGGATGCACGCGGCTCGCGTGAAGCATTCACGCTGCCGGGCGGCGCCGCCATGCTGGGCGTGGGTGTCGACTACCGCGACACCAACTACCACATGGCCTATGAAAAGGTCGCTGCGAATGCCGAGATCCTGACCGAGAGCGGCGGTGTCGACAGCGGTTACCACCGCGCCAATGCCGGTGCCTATGCCGAGCTGATGATGCCATTGACGAAGGCCCTGGAAATGACCGCTTCGGCGCGCTACGACCGGATCGGCGCCGTCAAGGACAACGTCGGCGGCAAGACCTACGGCGATACCGAAAGCGCCAACACGTGGAAACTGTCGGCCAAGTACTCGGCCACCAAGAGCCTGATGTTCCGCGCCGCGGCCGGCACGGGCTTCCGCGTCGCGAACATGCAGGAAATCGCCGGCGTGCAGGAAGACTGGGGCGTCACCGAAGGCACTTACCAGTGCCCGCTGACCGGCACCGGCCTGCCGCTGGCATCGTACTGCAACGGCGTCGGCCGCACGCAGTTCGAAGCCTTCCGCTCCGGCAACCCGAACCTGGCACCGGAAAAGTCGAAGCAGTGGTCGATCGGCACCGTGTGGGAGCCGACCAACAACCTGTCGCTGGCGCTGGATCTGTGGAACGTGGAAATGCGCGACCAGGTGGACGAAGTGTCCGAATCGCTGATCTTCGCCGATCCGGTGAAGTACTCGTACCTGTACACGACGAAGCATGTCAGCGCCACCGGCGCCGACCAGCTGGCGGTGATCTTCGCCCCGATCAACATCGGCAAGCGCGAGAACCGCGGTATCGACTACGACCTGACGCACAAGCAGAACATCTGGGGCGGCCGCCTGACCAGCCGCCTGGCCGGTACCTACCTGCTGCGCTCGCGCTTCACCGTGCCGGGCACCAGCGACGACTGGACCTCCAGCCTGAACCGCTACGGCATCGACAACAAGGTCAGCTTCCGCCACGTGGTCAAGGCGTCGACCTCGTTCGAGACCAAGCAGCTGACGCACACGCTGACGGCCAGCTACCGCAATGGCTACGCCGACAAGGTGTGGACCGAGGATGACTGCACCGTGATCGTGGCCGGTTCGGCTGGCGAATGCCATGCCGCCGCGCTGCAGGTGCCGAGCTACACCACGTTCGACTACCAGGTGGCTTACCGCCCGCTGTCCAACGTGGAAATCTCGGCCGGCTTCCTGAACATGTTCGACCGCAACCCGCCGCTGTCGCTGCGTAACGCCGGTTCGCACCAGATGGGCTACAACCCTGCCTACTCCAGCGCGCTGGGCCGGCAGCTGTACCTGTCCGGTTCCTACCGGTTCTGATGGACCCCGGGCCTCGCGGCCCGGTGGCCCAATTAAAAAGCGGCGCCTCGTGCGCCGCTTTTTTGTTGCATAACCGCTGGGGACAGTCCCCTCCAGGGGGACAGTCCCCAGCGGTTTTACAACGCTTTTTGTTGTTTATTCGCCCTTCAGGCGGCGCTGGCGGACGGCGTCGGCGAGCTGGGCGAGCACTTGCTCGCTGGCTTCCCAGTCGATGCAGCCGTCGGTGACGGATTGGCCGTACGTCAGCTCCTTGCCCGGCACCAGGTCCTGGCGGCCGGCGACCAGGTGCGATTCCACCATCACGCCGACGATGCGCGTGTCGCCGCCCGCCACCTGGCCGGCGATGTCGGCGCACACGGGCACCTGGTTTTCCGGCTTCTTCGAGCTGTTGGCGTGGGAGGCGTCGATCATCAGGCGCGCGGCCAGGCCGTAGCCGGCGATGGCCTTGCTGGTTTCTTCGACGCTGGCGGCGTCGTAGTTCGGCGCCTTGCCGCCGCGCAAGATGACGTGGCAATCCTCGTTGCCGCTGGTCGACACGATCGCCGAGTGGCCGCCCTTCGTGACCGACAGGAAGTGGTGCGGCTGCGAGGCGGCCTTGATGGCTTCGACAGCGATCTTGATGTTGCCATCGGTGCCGTTCTTGAAGCCCACCGGGCACGACAGCCCCGACGCCAGCTCGCGGTGCACCTGCGATTCGGTGGTGCGGGCGCCGATCGCGCCCCAGGCGATCAGGTCGGCGATGTACTGCGGACTGATCACGTCGAGGAATTCGGTACCGGCCGGCAAGCCCAGTTCGTTGATGTCGCGCAGCAGTTCGCGCGCCATGCGCAGGCCGTCGTTGATGCGGAAGCTGTTGTCCATGTACGGGTCGTTGATCATGCCCTTCCAGCCCACCGTCGTGCGCGGCTTCTCGAAATAAACGCGCATCACGATTTCCAGGTCATCCTTCAACGCCTCGCGCACCTTGACCAGCCGCCGCGCATATTCCATCGCCGCCTTCGGATCGTGGATCGAGCACGGGCCGATGACGACCATCAGGCGGTCGTCCTGGCCATGCAGGATGCGGTGCAGGGCCACCCGCGCGCCGGATGCCGTGGCGGATGCGGCTTCGGTACAGGGGAATTCGCGGATCAGGTGCGAGGGAGGAGTCAGTTCCTTCATCTCGCGGATGCGCAGGTCGTCGGTGCGTTGCATGGTGCTCTCCTGGAAAAATGCGGCTCGAATGGATTGAAAGTCGGGTTCGAAAGTTCGGTTTGAAAGTTCGGGTCTGGAAGTTCGGGTAGAAGTACGGCCAAAAAAAAACCGCCATCGCTGGCGGTTTCTTCGTATCTGCTGGTCTCGCTTGCTTCTCGCTTACGTGCACCGGCCTTTACTCAACCGCCTTGGGGCAGGGAGCCAAAAGTAAAAAAAGCCGGTAAAGAAAACAAAGCGGTGCATGGGATCGAGTCCTTTGAGTGAAGTTCACTATAACAACAAGCTTCGAGTTTTGGCAAGGAATTGTTTGACGGGGCAGCTTGCACGCTTCGCCAGGAGCCCTCATGGCCCAGCCATGTCCATGCGGCGTGCCCGGGAGTGCCTGCCGTATCGCCACCGTGGACAAGCCATGCGGGTCGACACTCGCCATGCGCCCCCTGACTGCCAGATCGCTCCATCCCGGCACACACCGGCGCGGCCATTCATCGCCTCGCCCGGCAGTGCGGTGACCTGTGAGATTGCGCTATCAGAATAAATGCCGCTCCGCCCGATAATGCAGGAGGCCCGGCAAATAACATTCCCCGATCGACCAAATATTGGTTTCTCGATGGTATCGATTTGATAGTCGGTGAGCCGTTCTTATTTAAGGCAGATTTAAGTCTTCTTAAGCCCGGGCATCTGGAGGAGATAGCGACCGGGCCGCCGGAGGGTGTTCTGGATGTTCCGTAACTGCCCTGATCATGGGCCGGTTTGCTTGCAATAGCCGTGCTACGCCACGTCCATCACGCGACATCTTGCAGCAACACAAATCAACTTCGATAAATAACAGTCTATCTGCAGCTAAAAATTGGCGTTAGCGAATGACGTGGGCGAATCTCCCTATATATTTCACCAGAGAATATGATTTTGATATGGGGATATACCACAGCTAATCTCAAAGCCCGCTTACCGTTGCATCTGTTGCGCACAGGAGACATCCGAGTTCCATATGACCGTTAACTCCTATATAACGTTCATTCTCACGAATACAAATGGATACATTTCCGGAGAGTTGAAGATGAAACGAATGAAAATACGCCCAATTCCGGGTGTAGTACGGCGGGCCTTCCCCATCGCGGCACCGCTGTTGATGACGATGCTGACGGCACAGGCGCAGAACGCCCCTGCCACGACCACCGCGCAGCCGATCCAGCGCGTTGAAATCACCGGCTCGAACATTCGCCGCGCGCAGGCCGAAACGGCATCCCCGGTCCAGACCGTGAACCGCGCCGATATCGAAAAATCGGGCAAGACCACCGTTGCCGAACTGCTGCAGACGCTGGCGGTCGACAACCAGGGCTCCGTGCCGACCACTTTCGGCAACGGCTTCGCTTCCGGCGCGTCCGGCATCTCGCTGCGCGGCCTGGGCGCCGCGTCCACGCTGGTGCTGCTGAACGGCCGCCGCATCGCGCCGTACGGCCTGGCCGACGATGGCCAGAAAGTCTTCGCCGACCTGAACATCATTCCCGCGGAAGCCGTGGAACGCGTCGAGATCCTGAAGGACGGCGCCTCGGCCATCTACGGTTCCGACGCCATCGCCGGCGTGGTCAACGTCATCCTGCGCAAGGACTACGTGGGCACCACCGTGCGCCTGTCGCAGGGCCTGTCGAATGAAAGCGACGGCGGCGACACCCGCCTGGCCGTCACGCACGGCGTGGGCGACCTGGAAACGGACCGCTACAACTTCCTGTTCTCGGCCGAATACGGCAAGAAACGGGAAATCTGGAACCGCGACCGTGCCGGCCGTGGCGCCGTCGGCCGCTCCGACCTGCGCGACTTCGGCTTCTCGGCGCAGGAATCGCTGGGTGGTACCGGCGCGATCGTAGACAACAACCTGTCGGGCAGCTCGGTGGTCGGCAACGTGCGCAACCCGCTCACCAACGATTACTACAGCCGCGGCAATCCGGCCGGCGTGGGCTTCACCCGCACCTTCCCGGGCGCGGCCTGCTCGAACTTCACCAACCATCCGCAAGGCGATCCACTGGGTGGCTGCCTGACGGATACGACGCAGGAATACAGCCAGATCCAGCCGCGCCAGGAAACGCTGAACCTGTTCGGCCGCGCAACGTTCCAGCTGAACAAGGACTGGCAGGCCTACGTGGAACTGAACGGCTACCACAGCGATTCGGAATCGTGGTCCACGCCATCGGGCATCAGCGGCAGCGTCGGCTACCCAGGCGGTCCGGTCAACAATGCTCCCGTGTCGCTGGGCGCGACGCACCCGGACAATCCATACTTCGGCACCGCCGCGCGCCTGCGCTACTACGCATGGGACGTGGGCCCTCGCACCAGCGCCATCGAAACGAACTTCGTGCGCGCCGTCGCCGGCCTGAAGGGCTCGGTGGCAGGCTGGGATATCGACAGCGCCCTGCTGTTCTCGCAAAGCAAGACGAATCGTGACCAGAACGGCTACCTCCAGCGCGACGTGGCATTCGCCCTGCTGAACCCGACCGATGCGAACATTGCCGCCGCCAATGCCGGCAGCGCCGCCTACCGCGGCCTGCCAGCCGGCAGCTTCTGGCGCATCGGCGAAAACGCCGGCCTGAACTCGCAAGCCATCTACGACGCACTGTCGCCGACGATTACCAACGATGCCACCACGAGCATCGCCGTGGCCGACGTGAAAGCGTCGCGCGAATTCGGCCAGCTGCCGGGCGGCGCGATGGGCGTGGCCGTGGGCGCGGAGTTCCGCCACGACGAGACCGAGCTGCAGCCGACCTCGGGCACCGAGCGCGGCAACATCATCGGCCTGGGCTATTCGGCCTACGAAGGCCAGCGCAATTCGGCGGCACTGTACGCCGAATTCGTGGCACCGGTGCACTCCACGCTGGAACTGTCCGCCGCACTGCGCTACGACCACTTCAACGACGTGGGCAATTCGTACACGCCGAAAGCGGGCTTCAAGTGGACGCCGGTGCGCAGCTTTGCCCTGCGCGGTACCTTCGCCCGGGGCTTCCGTGCACCGAGCGCGGCCGAGAATGGCCGTGGCGGCCTGGCGGCCTATTCGACGTCGGAAGATCCGGTCCGCTGCGCCCTGCAAATCGAAAGCGCCTGCAACCCTGCTTCCGTGGCGGTGATCACCTCGCCGAACCCGGACCTGGCGCCGGAAAAATCGAAGAGCTTCTCGGTCGGCGCCGTGTGGGATCCGCTGCCGCGCACCAGCATCTCGCTGGACGCCTGGCAGATCGAGCGCAAGAACGAGATCAACCAGGAGACGACGCTGGCGGCGATCGCCGCGGGTAACGTGGTACGCGACCCGGGTTCGATCCAGGCGGGAACTCCCGGCGATCCCGGCCAGATCGTGGCCGTGCTGACCAACTACATCAACTCGAACTCGACCAAGGTCAACGGTATCGACCTCGATGCGCGCACCACGTTCCAGATGGGCGACGCCGGTTCGCTGACGGCCGACATCAAGTGGACGCACATGTTCAAGTTCGAGCGCACCGACCTGGAAGGCAACACGGTCGACTACGCCGGCACGCACGGCAATTGCGACGCTACCAACTGCATGGGCACGCCGGATAACCGCATCAACCTGGGTCTGACCTGGGACCGCGGCCCGCTGCGCCTGTCGGGCGTGATCAACCACCGCGGCAAGTTCGACAACACGCTGTTCAAGGACGATCCGGAAGGCTGCGCCTCCCACTTCTCCGAAGGCGCTGGTGGCGGCGATGCCCCGAACGGTTGCAAGATCAGCTCGTTCACGACGCTGGACCTGACGGCCAAGTACCGCTTCACCAACAAGGCCGAACTGTTCGCCACGATCCAGAACGTGCTCGACAAGGAGCCGCCGCTGGATCCGCTGACCTACGGTGCCGCCGGCTACAACCCGCTGGACTACAGCGGCGCACTGGGCCGTTACTTCCAGGTGGGCATGCGCTACACGTTCTAAGCTACATCGCTACAACAAAAATGGGCCTTCGGGCCCATTTTTTTCACCTGCGATTTGTTGACGATCAATATCGTGTCAAAGTGTTATTGCGAGCTGATGCACACAAGTGAAAACATCGGCTACTTCTGAGCAGTTCCATGAAAACTACTTGAGGAAGAACCCCCATCCATGAAGACCACCCGTCCGCGCCATCCCCGCTTCAACCTCCGCCTCGCTACCCTGCCCCTCGCCCTTGCTTCCCTTGCCACCGCTGCCGCGCCGGCTTATGCCCAGCAGGCCGAGGAAGGCCAGATGGCGCGCGTGGAAATCACCGGCTCGTCGATCAAGCGCATCCAGTCCGAAACGGCCACGCCGCTCACCGTGTTCCGCGCCGAGGAATTCGTCAAGCAGGGCCTGACGACGGCACAGGAAGTACTGGACCGGATCCCGTCGAACCAGAGCAGCTTCGGCGCGGCCAACGCGGTGGGCGGCAATGCCAGCGGCTTGCCGACGGGCGGCCAGGCCACGGCCGACCTGCGCGGGCTGGGCGGCGACAAGACGCTCGTGCTGCTCAATGGCCGCCGCCTGGCCACTCACCCGTACGACGGCGCCAGCGTGGACCTGAACCTGATCCCGGTGGCGGCGCTGGAACGTGTGGAAGTGCTGCGCGATGGCGCCTCCGCGATCTACGGTACCGATGCGATCGGCGGCGTGATCAACTTCATCACCAAGCGCGGCGTGGACCGCGCCACCATCGCGCTGGAAGCCACCTTCCCCGAGGAGACGGGCGGGCGCGAACGGCGCGCCAACCTGACCGCCGGCGGCGGCGACCTGGACCGCGACCGCTGGACCGTGCTGGGCGTGTTCGACTACCACAAGCAGGACGTGATGACGTCGCAGCAGCGGCCGTTCTCGGCCACCGGCGTGATTCCCTCGCGCGGGCTGAACGAAACCTCGGGCACGCCCTTCCCGGGCAACTACTTCGATCCCGTCAGCGAAGTGGCCGGCAACCCTTATTTCGCCACCGGTTGCGACGCGCCGCTGTCCATCCCGCGCGCCAGCGACGGCACCTGCCGCCAGGACTACACGCGCCTGATCGACAACATCCCGGAACAGGAGCACGTCACCGCGTACGGCAAGGCCAGCATGAAGGTGGGCGCCGACCATACCGCGTCCGTCGAGCTGCTGTACTCGGTCAACAACGTCATGTCGCGCACGGCGCCGCCGCCGCAGACCGGCCTGATCCTGCCGGCCAGCAGCCGCTGGTATCCGGGCAATGCGGGCGGCGTGCCGGCGCAGCCGGGGCTGTCCGGCGAACCGCTCAATGTGAGCTGGCGGCCGACCGAGGCGGGCCAGCGCCAGATCCAGTCGAAAGGCCGCGGCACGCGCCTGGTCGGCTCGCTGGAAGGCCTCATTGCCGGCTGGGATTACCAGGGTGGCCTGAGCTTTTCGGTCAGCCGGTCGGAGGAATTGTTCACGGGCGGGTATGTGCAGGACGCCGGCTTCGCCGCGGGTGTGCTGAACGGTATCCTGAACCCGTTCGGCCTGCAGGATGAAGCGGGCCGCGCCTATCTGGCCACCACGGCGCTGCGCGGCCGCGTGCAGGATGCCAAGAACCAGCAGACGGCCTTCGACTTCAAGGCCAGCCGCGAACTGTTCGACATGGCCGGCGGCAAGTTCGCCGTGGCGCTGGGCACCGAACTGCGCCACGAGAAAGCCGACTTCAACGTGAACCGCGATATCGCCGGCCAGGCTGCCAGCTCGGGCCTGTCCGGCTCGCTGTCGAAGGATGGCAGCCGCACCATCCAGGCCGTGTTCGGCGAAGTCGTCGCGCCGTTCATGAAGAACCTGGAAGCCTCGCTGGCCGCCCGCTACGACCACTACAGCGATGCCGGCAGCACATGGAATCCCAAGGCCTCGCTGCGCTTCCAGCCGCACCAGGCGCTGGTGCTGCGCGGCTCGGCCAGTACCGGGTTCCGGGCACCCACGCTGTTCGAGAAGAACGCCCCGCTGTCGCGCAACGATACCAGCAACAGCTATGACGATCCGATCCTGTGCCCGGGCGGCGTGCCGCAGCCGGGCGCCAATCCGCTGCGCGACTGCGACCTGCAGCAGTTCAAGCTGCAAGGCGGCAATCCCGACCTGAAACCGGAAAAGTCGCGCACCTTCTCGGTCGGCGCCGTGTTCCAGCCGGTGCCCGCTCTCACGCTGGCGGTCGACTACTGGGACATCCACCTGCGCGACAAGATCGGCGCGCTGCCGGAACAGACCATCTTCGGCAACTTCGACCGGTACCGCGACCGCTTCCTGCGCTTCCCGGACGGCTCGCCGAACGCGATCCTGGACTTGAACGAGAACCTGGGGAAAGTGGAAACCGACGGTATCGACGTCAGCCTGACGGCGCGCACGCCGAACCAGAGCTGGGGCGGCCTGTCGTTCACGCTGGACGGCACGTGGGTGCACAGCTACCAGTACCAGAACGAGCGCGACGGCGAGTTCATCGAGAACGTGGGCCGCTATGCGGACAACTACGTGGTATTCCGCTGGCGGCACAACATGGCCGTGACCTGGCGCTCCGGCCCGTGGAGCGCCACCGTCGCGCACAACTTCAAGACGCGCTACGACGACCAGAACCTGGTCGATCCGGAGTTCGTCAACCGGGTGTCCTCGTACAGCCTGGTGAACCTGTCGGGCACGTACACGGGCTTCAAGGACATCACGCTGACGGCCGGCGTCAAGAACCTGTTCGACAAGGACCCGCCATTCTCGAACCAGGGCACGGTGTTCCAGAAGGGCTACGACCCGCGCTATACGGACCCGATCGGGCGGGCGCTGTACCTGCGGGGTTCGTACACGTTCTGAACGGACCCTGGCGCTTCATACCCCAACGGCAGAAGCCGGGGTCAGACCCGCCGGGTCTGACCCCAGGGGTTGCTTCGGGGGTACCTGCATGCATGCCGGGTCGCGGGCGAAGTCAAAAACCAGGAACCCAAAAATAGGGACTCTTCCGCATCCAACAACAAAAAAGGCGCCGCGAGGCGCCTTTTTTGTGTGAGCGAAACGCGCTTACGCGGTACCGCCGACGGTCACGCCGTCGAGCCGCAGGGTCGGCTGGCCGACGCCCACCGGCACGCTCTGCCCTTCCTTGCCGCACACGCCCACGCCGGGGTCGAGCTTCATGTCGTTGCCGATCATCGATACGCGGTTCAGCACGTCCGGGCCGTTGCCGATCAGCGTGGCGCCCTTCACCGGGTACGTAATCTTGCCGTCTTCGATCATGTAGGCTTCGCTGGCCGAGAACACGAACTTGCCGTTCGTGATGTCGACCTGGCCGCCGCCGAAGTTCACCGCGTACAGGCCGTTCTTCACGGAGGCGAGGATTTCCGCGGGGTCCTTGTCGCCGGCCAGCATGTAGGTGTTCGTCATGCGCGGCATCGGCAGGTGCGCGAACGATTCGCGGCGGGCATTGCCCGTCACCGGCATCTTCATCAGGCGCGCGTTCAGCGTGTCCTGGATATAGCCGCGCAGGATGCCGTCCTCGATCAGCGTGGTGCACTGGGTGGGATTGCCCTCGTCGTCGATGTTCAGCGAACCGCGGCGGTCCTGCAGCGTGCCGTCGTCGACCACCGTGACGCCCTTGGCCGCGACGCGCTCGCCGATGCGGCCGGAGAAGGTGGACGAACCTTTCCGGTTGAAGTCGCCTTCCAGGCCGTGGCCGATCGCTTCGTGCAACAGGATGCCGGGCCAGCCCGGGCCCAGCACCACGGTCATCGGGCCGGCCGGTGCCGGGCGCGAATCCAGGTTCACCAGCGCGCCCTTGACGGCATCTTCCGCATACTGCGTGAGCAGCTCGTCGGTGAAGTAGCCGTAGTCGTAGCGGCCGCCGCCGCCGGACGAGCCCATCTCGCGCCGGCCATCCTGCTCGACGATGACGGTGACCGACACGCGCACCAGCGGGCGGATGTCCGCGGCCAGCACGCCGTCGCTGCGCACCACCAGCACCACGTCGTATTCACCGGCCAGGCCGGCCATCACCTGCACCACGCGGGGATCCTTGGCGCGGGCGATCTTCTCGACGCGTTCGAGCAGCTTCACCTTGGCGGCGGCGTCGAGCGAGGCCAGCGGGTCGTTCGGCAGGTACAGCGACCGGCCGCCCTGCTGGGCCAGGCTGCCGGCCACCTTGATCTTGCCGGCGCCGGCGCGCGCGATGGTGCGCGTGGCGGCCGCCGCGTCGAGCAGCGCCGCTTCGGAAATCTCGTCGGAGTACGAAAACGCGGTCTTCTCGCCGGACACGGCGCGCACGCCGACGCCCTGGTCGATCGAGAAGCTGCCCGTCTTGACGATGCCTTCTTCCAGGCTCCAGCCTTCGTTCTTGGTGAACTGGAAGTACAGGTCGGCGTAGTCGACCTTGTGCGTGAACATGGTGCCGAGCGTCTTGATCAGCTTGGCTTCGTCCAGGCCGAACGGGGTCAGCAGGACGTCGCGCGCGACGGCCAGCGAAGAAAGGTTCGGTTCGAATGGTTTCATGTTGAATTTCCCGAGCTATGACTGGCTGTCATTGTAGTGGATTCGTGGCACGGCCGCCGCCACCCCGCCGCCGCATGGTGTGCGCTTTACCAGCATGCGCCTTACATCGTCCTGTGCCGCAGCGCCGGCAGCTTCTGCCGCACGCTGTCGATCAGCTCGCGGTCGACCAGCCCGCCGACGACACCCTCGCCTTCCTCGATGATCGCGCGCACCTCGCCCCACGGGTCGATCAGCTGGCTGCGGCCCCAGGTGCGGCGGCCGTTGACGTGGGTGCCGCCCTGCGCCGCGGCCAGCACGTAGCACTGGTTCTCGATGGCGCGGGCGCGCAGCAGCGTGTCCCAATGGGCCGCGCCGGTGGTGTAGGTGAACGCGGCGGGCACCACGATCAGGTCCACCGGCCCCATCGCGCGGAACAGTTCCGGGAAACGCAGGTCGTAGCAGATCGCCATGCCCACCTTGCCGGCGCCCGTCTCGACCGTGCCGACATGCTTGCCCGGCACGATGGTGCGCGCCTCGTCGTACGATTCGCTGTCGTTGGCAAAGCCGAACAGGTGGATCTTGTCGTAGCGCGACACCTGCTCGCCGGCCGGGTCGAACACGAGCGTGGTGTTGAGCACCTTGCCGGCCTCGCCGCTGACGAGCGGCAGCGTGCCGCCGAACAGCCAGACGCCGTGCGTGCGCGCCAGCTCGGCCATGGTCTGCTGGATGATCCCGCTGCCGAGCTGTTCGGCCACGGCCACCTTGTCGGTATCGGCCATGCCCATGATCGGCCAGTACTCGGGCAGCACGACGAGCCCGGCTTCGTTCCCGGCGGCCTGCGCGACCAGGCGGCGGGCGGTGGCGATGTTTTCTTCCACGTCGGGCGTGGAAACCATCTGGACGGCGGCAACGAAGTTGGCGACGGAAGTCATCATGTCCTCACTGGGTTCGGGTGGTGGCCGGCAGGTCCGGCGTGGCGAGCTTGTTGGGATCGTTCCTGTCGGCATCGAGCTTGCCGGAGTCGAGCTTGCCGGATTCAAGTTTATTGCTGTCGAGCTTTGTGATGACCGGCGCCTTCCACGGCCCCGTCACCTGCATCTGGTAGGTCAGCGCCTTCATCATCGGCTGCGACAGGAACAGCTGGGCCAGGTAGCTGCCCAGCCCGATCACGGGATTGACGGCCAGCGCGTAGACCAGCGGCGCGGTGCCGAAGTTCAGCTCCGGGATCACCACCACGTGCAGGTTGGCCGATTCGTTGGCGATGTCGGCCGTGCCCGCCATCAGCACGGTGGCCTGCACGCCGTGCATCTTCAGGTTTTCCGTCTTCACGATGCCGCGGTCGATCTGGGCGCCGGCCGTGAGCCCGTCGAATTGCAGCCCCTGCGAAAACACGTCGTTGAAATCGAACTTCAGCAGCCGCGGCAGGGCCTGCAGGCTCAGCACGCCCAGCAGTTTCGCCGCCCCCGGGTCCTGCTTCAGGAACTGGCCCTTTTCCACGTTCAGGTCCAGCTTGCCGGACAGCGTGGGAATGTGCAGCGAGTACGGCAGCCCCTTCCACGCGATATCGCCGGACAGCTTGCCCTTGCCGCCCTTCACCGTGTCGGCGAAGCCGAAGCGTTCCAGCAGCTTGCCCGCGTCATGGATCTCCAGGTTGAAGTTGAGCGCCGTGTTGTGCCGCTCGTCGTTCCTGCCCTCCTGGCGGGCGCCGCGGCTGACCCACCGGCCGGTACCGTGCAGCGCGCCGTCGGCATTGACCAGCGCCAGCTTCGACACGCGCCATTCGCGCGACGAGGTGATCAGCGCATTATAGGCTTGCAGTTCCAGGCTTCCCAGCGGCCGGTTGAACAGCTCGAAACGCTCGGCCACGATGTCGAGCGCCGGGATCGCCGGCGACGTGGCCGAGCGTTCCAGCATGTCCTTCACGTCGCCCGCCGCCGATTCGGGAATGATGAGGCTGGACAAGCGGGCCGTCACCTTGCCCAGCCCGCGGCCGGTGGGCGATTCGGCCCACGTGATGTAGCCGTTGGCCTGCTTCGAATCGATGTTGGCCTGCCAGGTGCCGCCACGGTGCGTGGCGCCCAGCACCACGCCGTCGAGCTTCCGGCTGGCCAGGATCAGTTCATCGGCGCGCGCCGCCATCGTTTCCGGCACGATGTACTGCGTGAGGTTGATGCCTTCGCCACCGGTGCCGGCGCCGCTGCTGTTACCGCTGCTGTTACCGCTGCTGTTACCGCTGCTGTTACCGCTACTGTCGCCAGCGCCGCCCGCGCCGGCGATATCGGTGCCCAGCGCCAGCCATTCATCCACGTTCAGCGACTTCATGCTGACATTGAGCGCCATGCCGCTGTCCGGCTCCGGCGCGGGCGTGTGCACGCCGATGCCGCCGCGTACCAGCTGCCAGGTGCCGCGTTCCTGCCCGCGGTTCTGCCGCTGGCGCTGGTAGTAGGCGGCCACCGTGTTGCCGAGCGAAATGCGGATCTCGTCGCGCGCCAGCCCGGATTCATCCGTGGCGGCGCCGTTCAGCACGAAGTGCACCGGCAGCGCATCCGCCGCATTCTTCGCCAGGGGCGCCGGGAAATCCAGCCCGACACCGGTCAGCAGCGATTCGACGACGACCTGGTACTGGTGGTTGTGCGCCGTGATCAGGCCGTTATAGCGGGTGCTGCCGTCGATATGCCGGGCCAGCCGCTGCATCGCCGGCGATGGCCAGGTGCGGCGCAGGCCCTCGGCCGTGACGTTGCCGCCGATGCGCACGGCGATCGTGCCGTCGCGCTGGGTGCCGCCGCCGACCGCCAGCTGGCCGCCCAGCAGCGTGCCGTTCAGGCCGTTCAGGTTGACACCGTGTTCGTTGAACTCGATCTTGCCGGTGGCCAGCAGCACGGGCGGCATGTCGTGCCACAGGGTCACGTCGTTGCCCTGCAATTGCAGCGTGCCGTTGACCTTGCTCTCGCGCAGCCGGGCCACGGGCAGGTTCAGCTTGAGGGCCAGTTTCGCATTGCCGGTGGCCGTGGTCTGGTCGGTGAAGTGGCCGATCCATGCCAGCACCGGGCTGTTGGCCACGTAGCGCAGGTAATCGCTCATGGCGCCGGCCGCGTTGCCGTCGATTTCCAGCACGCTGTCATGGTGGATCAGGTCGGCGATGACGGCCTTCACGTTGGCCAGGTTGACGTTGCCCGTCTTCGCGGTATCGCCGCGGATCTCCATGCGCGCCCGCTCGAACACGAAGCTGCCCTGGATCTGTTCGGCCTGCGGCCACAGCGGCGACTTGCCGTCCGGCGCGAAGTGCGAGGGCTCGTAGTTCAGCTTGCCATCGCGGATGCGCCCGGCGATGCGGAATTCACCCTTGCCGAAATCCGGCGTGTCGGCCGCGAACGGGAAATGCGCGAGGTCGCCGCCCAGCCGCACGGACACGTCGTGCGCGCTGCCTCCTTCCAGCGCGCCGGTGAGCCAGGTCTTCAGGTGCGGCGGCGTGGCGATCGGCAGGTAACGGCCGATCCGGTTGATCGCGAAGCCATCGAGCTTGCCCCGGATGTCGGCGATGCCGGGGCCGGCCAGCTTGCCATCCTTGCCGGCGGGCACGCGGTGGTTGCCGGACAGCGCGCCCGTCAGGCCGTCCTGGTCGAATTCCAGCTGGCCCAGGTCGACGCGCAGGCCGTCCGCATCGCGCGCCCACGACGCATCCAGCAACAGCTTCTTGAACGGCATCCGGGCGGTCTCGAACCAGGCCGGCATGTCGAGCACCAGGCCCGGCGCATCGAGCACGACGCTGCCGCCATCGGCGCGGGCATCGATCGTGCCGGACAGCTTGTCGAACCCGGGCAGGGCCGGGATGGCGGGCAGCGCCGGGGCCTTGCCGCTTGCCGCGACGGCCGCGCGCGCGGCCAGCGGCGCGATGCCGAGCTCGCGCAAGTCAGCCTTGACGCGCCATGCGGCCGGTGCCGACAACGGCCCCTGCCATTCGGCGCGCAGGTTTTCCACCCGCCCGCGCGGCGCCAGGTCGGCCAGCAAGCCGCGCTGCGCGGCCGGCAGCGGCAGCCGCGTGGCCAGCGAAGCCAGCGCCTGCAGGTCCAGCGCCGGCGCCGTGACCTCGGTGCGCGCCGGGCGGCTTTTCGTGGCCGGCGTGGTCCGCTCGGCCACCGTGGTGGGCGCCAGCGCGGCACCGTCGCGGGTGCGCAGCGTGAGGCCGGTGACGCTGGCGCGGTGGCCATAGGCGCCGAACGGCGCGTTGCGGTCGGCGCCGCGCGGCGCCTTGTCCTCGCTGAATTCGATCCGTCCGGCCAGGGCGGCCACGTCCAGCCTCGGCAGGTCGCGGCCCAGCGTGGCGACCACGTCCTCCAGCGCCACGTCGGCGGTCATGCCCGTCAGGCGGGCGCGGTCGATGTCGAACCAGGCGCGCAGGCTGCCGCGGCCGGATGCCACGTCATGCGGCGACGCCAGGTGCGGCTGCCACGCAGCCAGGTCGGCGCCCTTCACGGCGGCATACAGCGTGCCGCGCCACCGCTTGACGTCGGCCGCGTGCTGCGTGAAGGCCCGCTGCCGGAAGTCGGCACGCACGTCGAGCGTGCCGCCCAGCGCGCGCGGCGGCGTGGCCTTGATGGCGAAGCGATGCCGGCCCCAGCTGTTGTGCAGCACCACGTGCACGTCCTGCAGTGCCAGCGGTTCGGTACCGCGCAGCGCGTCCGTCCAGGCCAGCCGGCCTTCGCGGATCACGATCTCGCGCTGCGACAGCAGCCAGTCGGCGCCCCGGCCATCGTCCTTGCGGCCGGGATCGAGCAGCACGCCGGCCACGTAGAGCTTGCCGTCGGCATCGCGCCGCACGTCCAGGTTGGGCCGGATCAGTTCCAGCGATTCGAAGCGCACGCCCAGCGACGCCAGGCTCCACCAGGAAAGCGTGGCGGCAACGCTGGGCAGCCGCAGCGCCTGCCGGCCGGTGCCGTCGCGCAGCACCACGTCGCCCAGGAACAGGGTCGGGCGCAGCCCGGACCAGGAAGCATAGATGCGTTCGATCGTGACGGGATTGCCGGCGGCGCGGCTGGCCAGCCGTTCGATATCGTCCTTGTAGTGGTCGATATTGGGCAGCACGGCCCAGCGCAGCGCGAGGAACAGCAGCGCCAGCGCGAAATACACGACCAGCACCAGCTTGATCGTGAAGCCCAGGACATGGTGGGTGGCCAGGTTGCACAGGCGGTAAGCGGCCTGGAGACGGTGCCAGCGCGCTACCAGCGGCCCCTCGCCTGTCAGCTCTTTCTCTGCCGTTTGTTCCGTCAACACACAATCCCTGGATCAGCCGCGGAAACAACGCCGGCGGCAAAAATAAATGTCGGTTCACCCGTGCCCCACGCGGCTCCGGCACTGGCGCGATGCATAAAATGCCTGGATCTTCATGCTTTTATGCCACGATCGGTTGCGAATTGGTTGCGAATCGGTTGCGAATCGGTTGCGAATCGGTTGCGAATCGGTGGCCAATCGCTTGCCAGATACCCCTGAGGGCGCAAGGGGTGCCCATTCTACCCCAAGGCCCGGTTAAACTAGCCCGCACAAAGCTGACCATTACACAACGTTACGAAGTCCTTTCATGCCATCTCAAGTCTCCGAAGTCTCCAGCAGCCGTTTCTACCAGCGCTGGCTGGCCGCCGCGCCCGACCGCCAGGCGAAGATCGATTCATTGGTGCAGCAGCCGCTGGACAGCGCGGACCTGGCCGCCCTGCTGGCCGTGGAACGCGAAGGGGGCGCGCTGCCGGCGGCGCGCGGCATGCGCCGCCTGCGCAACCTGCTGATCGCCGGCCTGATCCGGCGCGACCTGGAAGGGCTGGCCGACCTGAACGAAGTGGTGACGGCGGTGACGCGGCTGGCCGATTTCGCGATCCGCACGCACCTGGCCGAACTCGATGCGGAGATGCGCGCGGCGCATGGCGTGCCGACGGGCGCCGAGTCGGGGGTCCCCCAGGAACTGATTGTGCTGGCGATGGGCAAGCAGGGTGGCTTCGAGCTGAACGTGTCGTCCGACATCGACCTGATCTTTGTCTATCCGGAAGACGGCGACACGGTGCCCACGGCGCCGGGCCAGCGCGTGCTGTCGAACCACGAGTATTTCGTCCGCCTGGGCAAGAAGCTGATCGCGGCGATCGCCGAGATCACCGAGGACGGCTTCACCTTCCGCGTCGACATGGCGCTGCGACCGAACGGCGGCTCGGGCCCGCTGGCGGCCAGCCTGGGCATGGTCGAGCAATACCTGATCGTGCAGGGCCGCGAGTGGGAACGCTATGCGTGGGTGAAGGCGCGCGCCGTGACGGGCCGCGCCGAGGATATCGCCGCGCTGGACGCGATCGTGCGGCCGTTCTGCTTCCGCCGCTACCTGGACTTCGGCGTGATCGACGCGATCCGCACCATGCACATGCAGATCCGCGCCGAGGTGAACCGGCAGGAACGGCTGCACCCGGAGCGCAGCCACAACGTCAAGCTGGGCCGCGGCGGCATCCGCGAGATCGAGTTCCTGGCCCAGGTGTTCCAGCTGATCCGCGGCGGACGCGACCCCAGCCTGCGCGACCGCTCCACCCGCGCCACGCTGCGGCAATTGCCCGACAAGGGCTTGCTGACGGCGGACATCGTCGAACGCCTGCTGGCCTCGTACACCTTCCTGCGCAACCTGGAACACCGCCTGCAATACCTGGAGGACGCGCAGACCCACACGCTGCCGCCGAACGAGGCCGACCGCGAAACGGTGGCGCGCATGATGGGCCTGGCCGACGCGGCCACCCTGCTGGCCGCACTCGAAGGCCACCGGCGCTTCGTGGCCGAACAGTTCGACGCGATGTTCGCCGACAAGGGCAGCGACGAGGAAATCGACCCTGCCACCAGCAACGAATGCGCCGATCCGGACAATTTCGAGGCGATCGAATCGCGCTTCGCCAGCCTGGGCTACGACAACCCATCCGCCGCGGCGCGCCGGCTGATCGCCACGTGGCAGGCGCCGCGCGTGCAGTCGATGCCGGAAGCGAGCCGCCAGCTGTTCGTGGCGCTGATCAACGCCGCCCTGCCCCGCATTGCCCGCGCGGCCGAGAACAACCCGGTGGGCACGCAGCTGGGCACGCTGGGCCGCCTGCTCGATTTCCTGGAAGCGATCGCGCGCCGCTCATCGTACCTGTCGCTGCTGACCGAATATCCGCACACACTGGCGCGGGTGATCGACATGATGCATGCCAGCGCCTGGGCGGCCACGTTCCTGACCCAGCACCCGATCCTGCTCGATGAATTGCTGGACGAACGCATCCGCACCGCCGTGTTCGACCCGGTGGCGCTGGCGCAGGACCTGGATGGCCAGCTGGCCGTCTACGAAGGCGATACGGAGCGCCAGCTCGACATCCTGCGCGAAGTGCACCATGCGCAGCTGTTCCACCTGCTGGCGCAAGACCTGGCCGGCGACCTGACGGTGGAAAAGCTGGCCGACCACCTGTCCGCGCTGGCCGACGTGATCGTGGCCGCGGTGATCCAGGCCGCCTGGCGCACGGTCGCCAAGCGCCACCGCGACGTGCCCCGCTTCGCCGTGATCGCCTACGGCAAGCTGGGCGGCAAGGAACTGGGCTATGTCTCCGACCTGGACGTGATCTTCCTGTACGACGACGACGACCAGGAAGCCCCCGGCCTGTACGCCAAGCTGGCGCAGCGCTTCATCACGTGGATGACCACGCACACGCCGGCCGGCATCCTGTTCGACATCGACACGGCGCTGCGGCCCGATGGCGCCAGCGGCATGCTGGTGTCGTCGGTCGGCGCCTTCGAGCGCTACCAGAAGCAGTCGGCCTGGGTGTGGGAACACCAGGCGCTGACCCGTGCCCGCTTCTGCGCCGGCGATGCCGGGATCGGCCAGCGTTTCGAGGAAATCCGCTGCGACGTGCTGCGGCAGCCCCGCGTGACGGGCGACGAACTGAAACAGGAAGTGCTGGCGATGCGGCGCCGCATGCACGACGCCTACCCGAGCCGGCCGGCCAGCTTCGACCTGAAGCAGGATGCCGGCGGCATGATCGACATCGAATTCATCGTGCAGTACCTGGTGCTGCAGCATTCTGGCCGGCACCGCGAGCTGACGGCCAACCGGGGCAATATCGCGCTGCTGCGCATGTTTGCCGACCTGGGCCTGATCGATGGCGAACTGGCCGCGCAGGTGGGCGACGCCTACCGGGCGATGCGCAAGCTGCAGCACCAGATCCGGCTGCAGGGCGGCGAGCAGTCACATGTCGATCCGGCGCGCGTGGCGCTCCATGCGGAACACGTGACGCGGCTGTGGCGGACACTGTTCGGCGAGGGTGACGTCGCGTAAATGCGGGCGCGGTTCAGGCCGGCATGCATCGAAGCTTGCAGCACGGCCTGTGCCAATGCCCATACCGAACAATTGCTGGCCTTCAAGAGGATCCGTTGTACATCCCACACATCGGTGCCTCTTTTATTGAAAGTTATTGGTAGTTTTTGCTTCCCTGGCTAAAGAATGTTTTATCGGCCCGCTGCGCCGACCTTCGACCAACCAGGGAGCAGAGAGCATGAGAGAACGATCACTTTCGCAATCGGTCCGCCTGATGTGCCTCGGCGGCGTCATGGTGGGCATGGCCGCACAGGCGCAGGACCAGCAGGCGCCGCTCCAGGCGGCCCCCGCGCAAACCGCGCAGCAAGGGCCGATGCAGACGGTGCAGGTGACGGGTTCACGCATCCGGGCGCCCGGCGCCGAAGCGGCATCGCCGCTGCAGGTACTGACGGCGGCCGACATCGCCGCCTCGGGCGTCACGAACCTGCAGGAACTGCTGCTGAAGAATCCCACGCTGGGTACCCCGACCGTCAGCCGCACGAACTCGAATTTCCTGACATCGAGCGGCGGCGTATCGACCGTCGACCTGCGCTCGCTGGGCACGGCACGCACGCTGGTGCTGCTCAATGGCCGCCGCTTCGTGGCCGGCATGCCGGGCGAGTCGGCCGTCGACCTGAACGTCATTCCCACCGATTTCATCGAGCGCGTCGACATGCTGACGGGCGGCGCGTCGTCCACCTACGGTTCCGATGCCGTGGCCGGCGTCGTCAATATCATCACCAAGCGCAATTTCAACGGCCTCATCCTCGATGCCCAGGGCGGCCAGAGCACGAAGCACGACGACACGCGCAAGAAATTCTCGCTCACGTGGGGTGTCAGCAATGGCGAAGGCACCAGCAACATCATGACGCACTTCGGCTACAGCAAGCAGGGTGCGGTCTACTCGAAGGACCGGCCGGCCACCGCGGTGGACCAGAATTCGCAGAACGATCCCACCGACCTGTTCCTGGTGGACCGCCCGTTCTACTCCAGCTTCGCGCCGCAGGGCCGTTTCTTCCATGACGAAGGCAGCTACACGTATGACCGCGCCGGCAATGTGATCCCGTGGAACACGAACGGCTCGGACACCGAAGCCGCCACCGGCTTCAACCGCTCGGAATACCGCTCGATCGCCGTGCCGACGGAACGCTACCTGCTGGCCACCACGGGCAACCTGGCGCTCAACGACAAGCATTCGCTGTTCTTCGAAGGGAATTACGCGGCCACACGGGTCTCGACCCGGATCGAACCTTTCGCACTGGGCGCGGAAGACGTCTATCCCGCCACGGGCGGCGCGGTACCGGCCGAGTTCCTCGTCGACGGCACGCTGCGCCGCAATCCGATCGTGCCGCAATACCTGTACGACCGCATCAGCGACACCGATGGCGATGGCCTGCGCGACTACTACTTCACGCGCCGGCTGGCCGAGGTGGGCACCCGCTCGGCCCAGGCCAACCGCGACACGTTCCGCCTTGCCGGCGGCGTCAAGGGCAGCTTCAACCTGGTGCGCGAATGGAACTACGAAGCCTTTGTGGCCTACGGGCAGACCAAGGAAGCGCAAAGCTCGACGGGCCAGGTCAACGTGCTGAACTTCCGCAACGCGCTGGAAACCATCCAGGACGTGGACGACGACAACAACAACGGCAACCGCACCGAGACGATCTGCCGCGACGCGAATGCCCGCCTGCAGGGCTGCGTGCCGATCAACGTGTTCGGCTTCGGCACGATTTCGCCGGAAGCGCTGAAGTACGTGGGCGCGCCGGGCAGCCTGGAAACGCAGATCACGCAGAAACTGGCCGGCGGCTCCATCACCGGCGATATCTTCGACTTGCCTGCGGGCGCGGTGGGCTTCGCGGCCGGCTTCGAGTGGCGCGGCGAGGAATCCAGCGCCGTGCCCGATGCGCTGACCCAGGCCGGCCTGAATGGCGGCAACGAGCTGCCGCCGACGTTCGGCGACTTCAACGTGAAGGAACTGTTCGCCGAGATCCGCGTGCCGATCCTGAAGGACAAGCCGTTCGCGCGCGCACTGGACTTTACCGGCGCCTTCCGCCGCGGGAACTATTCGACGGTCGGCTATGCCAGCAGCTGGAACGCGGGCGTGGAATGGTCGCCCGTCAGCGACCTGAAGTTCCGCGCCACGCGCGCGCTGTCGACCCGCGCACCGAACATCAACGAACTGTTCCAGCCACCACAACAGACCTTCCCCGGCGATATCGTGGACCCCTGCGAAGGCGTGACCGCGTCGTCGCAGGGCACGCGCGATGCCGCGTGCCGGGCCGCCCCCGGCGTGATGGAGAACATCGCGGCCAATGGCGCGTTCACGCTGAACCAGTCCGACCTGCAGGGCATCAGCGGCTACGACCGCGGCAATCCGAACCTGCAAGCCGAGAAAGGCTGGTCCACCACGCTCGGCTTCGTGTGGACGCCCCGCTCGATCCCCGCGATCCGGAACTTCGCGTTCACGGTGGACTACTTCGACATCAAGATCGACGATGCGCTGGTGTTCATGCCGCGCCAGTTCGCGCTGGAGAACTGCTATGGCGGCGACGGCTCGCTGTGCAACGTGATCATCCGCCGCCCCACGCAGGTCGGCGGCAACAGCGCCGGCTCGCTGGAGTACATCGATTCGCTGGTCAGCAACAGCGGCGGCGTGGCCACCGAAGGCGTGGACGTGACGGTTTCGTGGGCCGACCGCGTGGGACCGGGGCGGCTCTCCAGCCGCCTGGCCTGGACGTGGCTGCGCGAAGGCTATGAGGTACCGACGCCAGGTGCGGAACGCGACTACTGGGCCGGCGAAGTGAACCGCGCGGCGAAGAACCGGGCCACGCTGAACCTGGGCTACAAATGGGGCCCGTGGAGCATCAACGGCACCACCACCTATATCGGCAAGGCGGCGCTGGATGACCAGTTCCTGGCCCAGTTCGAGATTCCCCGCAACGGCGTGCGGGTCGGTGCGAAGACTTACCAGGACTTCCAGCTCTCGTACGAGTTCAGGAAGAAATGGGAGCTGTACCTCGGCATCGACAACGCCTTCGACACGAAAGCGCCGCCGGTCGTCTCCGGCCTGCCCGGCAGCGACACCGGGGCGGAAACCGTCGCCGGCACCTACGACCCTATCGGCCGCCGCTACTACGCCGGCCTGCGCCTCAGCCTGTGATGTGGCCCGGCCGGTCGAGCGTTCCCTGGCCCATGCCCGGGAACGCTTTTTTTCGACACCGCCGGCCGCTTTCACGCGGGGTTGACGACCTGCACGATGCAGCGGCCGGCGAACGCAAAATAAGAATACGGAAAATAATGTTCGGTCGCGGCAATCCTCTTACTACATTTCTAGATGTTTCATATCAAAAATTTACAAGCATGTTGTATGAAACATGAATATTGCGCTGGAAGTTGAATTATTGTTGACTCAAAGTAATGTGACAGTGTTTCATGTGCGATCGCGCCAACAGGGCACAACCCCGCGACGCGCGCGTGCGAACCATGACACTGGAACTTACAATGATTAAAGAAACAACACTCTCCCATTCGATCAGGCTGATCTGCGCGGCAGGGCTCGCGGGCATGATCGCCGTGCCGGCATTAGCACAAACCACGGATCAGCCGATCCAGCGCGTACAGGTTACCGGCTCTGCGATCAAGCGCATCGATGCCGAAACCGCCGTTCCTATCACCGTGGTCAAGATGGACCAGTTGAGGGCGGAAGGCATCACGACCGTGGAACAAGTGTTGTCCACCGTCTCCGCGATGCAGGCTACCCAGGGCACCAGCCAGGTCGTGGGCCTGGGCACCGGCGGCGCCTCGTTCGCCGACATGCGCGGTATCGGCCAGAACAAGACGCTGGTGCTGCTGAACGGCCGCCGCCTGGCCAACAATGCGTTCGACAGCTCGGCGCCGGACCTGAACATGATCCCGTTCGCGGCGATCGAGCGCGTGGAAGTGCTGCGCGACGGCGCATCGTCGCTGTACGGTTCGGACGCGGTGGGTGGTGTCATCAACTTCATCACGAAGAAAGACTTTACCGGCGGCGTCGTGACGGTGGGTGGCGATTCGCCGCACCACCAGGGCGGCCAGAGCCTGAACAGCAATATCGGCCTGGGCTTCGGCGACCTGGACACGGATGGCTGGAACTTCTTCGCCATGGGCGACTTCCAGAAACAGCGCGCCATCGGCGGCCTGGACCGTGATTTCAACACGCGCTACGCCGGCGGCCTGTCCGGCTCCACCAGCCCGGCCAACTACTACCAGGAAGGCGATGCCGGCAACCCGGCCGCGCCGGACTGCACCAGCGCGCCGAACCTGGTGCCGGACGGTACCAGCTGCAAGATGACGACGTCGAGCTTCGTCGACTACGTGCCGCGCTCGGAGCGCGCCACCGGCCTGTTCAAGGGCACGCTGAAGCTGCCGAACAACCATGAGCTGGGCCTGGAATACCTGATCAGCCGCAGCAAGGTGGAAAGCGCGATCGCGCCGGTGCCGTACGGCGGCCTGATCATGAACCGTACGCTGGCCAATGGTTCGCTCAATCCCTACTACCCGGGCAACCCCGGCGCCATTACGCGGAACATCCCGCTCGATCCGGCGTTCATCGGTGAATCCGGCCTGCCGGAAGGCGCCGAACCCGGCTACATCAACGTGATGTGGCGTAACCTGCCGGGTGGCTCGCGCGCCGACGAAAACATCAACCGCCAGCAGCGCTTCGTCGCTTCGCTGTCCGGCAAGGTGGCCGGCTGGGACTACCAGACCGCCCTGTCGTACAACGAGAACAAGGTGAAGGTGAACCTGAATGGCTACAGCAACGGCGACATCATCACCAAGGGCGTGCTCGATGGCGTGATCAACCCGTTCGGCGAGCAGACCGCGGCCGGCCTGGACCTGATCCACTCCGCCGCACTGAACGGCAACATCCAGAACGCCAAGGGCACCACCAAGACCTTCGACGTGAACGCCAGCCGCGAACTGGCCGACTGGCTGGGCGCCGGCCGTGCCGCCGCGCTGGCGATCGGCGCCGTGGCGAGCCGCGAGCACTTCGTGCAGGCATCGAACACCGAGTACGCCGAGAAAGTGGTGGCCAGCACGGGTATCGACCCGACCGCCCACAACGAAGGTTCGCGCACCGTGTACGCCGCCTACGGCGAGTTGAACGTGCCGCTGCTGAAGACGCTGGACGTGACCGCCGCCGTGCGCTACGACAAGTACAGCGACTTCGGCAACAGCACCAATCCGAAGTTCAGCTTCCGCTGGCAGCCGGCACCGGAAGTGCTGGTGCGCGGTTCGTATTCGACCGGCTTCCGCGCGCCGTCGCTGTACGAGATCAACGCTTCGCAGACGTACACCAACACCTCCACCCAAAACGATCCGGTGAACTGCCCGAACGGCACGCCGATCCCGGGTAAAGGTTCGGCCACCAACTGCCGCGTGCAATTCCAGAAACTGGAGGGCGGTAACCAGAACCTGGATCCGGAAGAATCGAAGAACGCCACGCTGGGCATCGTCTACGAAGGCGTGAAGAACCTGACGCTGTCGGCCGACCTGTGGGCCATCAAGCTGGAACACCAGATCGACGGCCTGTCCGAGGATGACGTGTTCGCCAACGGCGCCAAGTATGCGGCCCTGTACCACCGCAACCCGGCCGGCAACCTGTCGATCGACGGTTCGCAGTGCGTCACGCCGGCCAACTGCGGCTACGTCGACCTGCGCACGCAAAACCTGGGCGACATCAAGACCCACGGCGTGGACCTGGCTGCCCAGTACCGCCTGCGCACGGGTGACTTCGGCACGTACAACTTCGCGCTGAACAGCACCTGGGTGCACGGCTTCAAGTACCAGACGTCGCAAGGCGGCGAATGGATCGACCGCCTGGGCGCCTACCGCGGCATCGGCCCGGTGTTCCGCTGGCAGAACACCGCCAACGTGCGCTGGAGCCTGCGCCAGCTGGGTGCCGGCCTGACCGCGAATCACAAGTCCGGCTACCTGGACGCGGATAACGCCTTCGAGGAAAACCACCGCGTGGCATCCTACACCACGATCGACGGCTACCTGTCGTGGACGCAGCCGAAGGGCTACGCCGTCACGTTCGGCGTGCGCAACATGTTCGACCGCGACCCGCCGCTGTCCTACCAGGAAGACACCTTCCAGGCCGGCTACGACCCGCGCTTCGCCTCGGCGATCGGCCGCACGTTCTACCTGCGCGCTTCGTACAGCTTCTAAGCTTTACGCCGCATGACAAAGCCCCGCCGGCTCGCGCCGGCGGGGCTTTTTTCATTGCTCAAAACCGGGGTCAGACCCGGTTTCAGGAAACATTGCACAAATATACGTTGAGACCACCCAGGGGCAAATTCCGGGGTCAGACCCATCGGGTCTCGTATCTTGAGCGTACCGGCAATTCAGTGGATACTTCCGCTGCAGTTCCGGCCAGGCAAGGTCACACCGCTCGGGATTAAGGCTTCGAGCCTGTGGGTCAGATAGGTGGCCTTGCCTGTTTTTTCATTGAAGTCCGTACGGTATCTTGGGACGGCGTTCTTACGCTAAGCCCGCATACGAGAGAGGAAATGATGGAAATGGCAGTAACCCCGGTAGTTGGCGTTGATGTGAGTAAGAAGAAGCTCGATATTGTTCTGCTGGTCAGTGGCAAAGCGAAATCGAAGACGCTCAGCAATACGCCGGAGGGTTACCAGGAACTGGTTCAATGGTTGGTCAAGCAGAAGGTCTCTCCAGACAGCGCTCACGTGTGTCTGGAAGCGACCGGTGTCTATAGCGAGCCGCTTGCTCTGTGGTTGCACGATGCGGGCATCATGGTGAGCGTCATCAATCCAGGCTGCATCAAAGGTTTTGGGCAGTCCGAAAACATCCGCAACAAAAACGATCAAATTGACGCCGGGCTGATCGCCCGATTCTGTGCTGCGAAGAGGCCGCCAGTTTGGGTGCCACCTCCAAAGGAACAGCGTGAACTCAAGGGTTTGAGCGATCGGCTGCTTGCGCTCAAGGACATCAGGCAACAGGAAAAGAACCGGATGGAAGCTCATGATTTTGCCGGTCAGGGCGACTTGGTGAAAAACGTCGATGAGCACGTAAAATGGCTCGATCAAAAGATCACCGAGCTGGAAAAGGAGATCGACGATCACATCGACAGGCATCCTGGCCTGAAACATGACGCCGATCTGATGCGCAGTATTCCGGGCATTGGCAGCACTACGATAGCTAAGGTCCTGGGCCACATTGGTGACATTAGGCGCTTCGGATCGGCCAAGGCACTTGCGGCATTTATTGGAGTCAGTCCAAAGCAAAAAAGCTCTGGAACATCAGTGCGCGGTCGGACAAGCATGAGCAAGATCGGCAACAATGATCTGCGTAGTGCACTGTACATGCCTGGCATGGTCGCCAAGCGGTACAACACCTTGCTGAAGACCTTTGCCGAGCGCCTGAGCGCCAATGGCATGGCTCCCAAGGCCGTCACCGGCGCCGTCATGCGCAAGCTGGTTCATCTGATTTACGGCGTGGTTTGCTCTGGCAAGCCATTCGACCCGAATTTTTTGAATTCGGGCCTTGCAAAACAAGACGGTATCTGACCCCAGCAGTTGGGTCTTGGGTGAATGCAATAGCTAGCGGTATCGTCAATGAACCTTTGCGTGAGTTGCGTTATGGTCCGCCCCCGGTTCGGGCAACAAAAAAGGCGCCGGAGGCGCCTTTTTTGCGGGTACCGCGGGAGCGATTACTTCGCGTTGAACAGCGCGACGGTGGTGTCCAGCATGCGGTTCGAGAAGCCCCACTCGTTGTCGTACCACGACGAGACCTTGACCAGGCGGCCGGAGACTTTCGTCAGCGTGGCGTCGAAGTTCGACGATGCCGGGTTGTGGTTGAAGTCCACCGAGACCAGCGGTTCGGTCTGGTACGTCAGCACGCCTGCCAGCGCGCCTTCGGCGGCCGACTTCATGATCTGGTTGACTTCATCGACGGTGGTGTCGCGCTTGGCGATGAACGACAGGTCGACCAGCGACACGTTGATGGTCGGCACGCGGATGGCGAAGCCGTCCAGCTTGCCGTTCAGTTCCGGCAGCACCAGGCCGACCGCGGCGGCGGCGCCGGTCTTGGTCGGGATCATCGACTGGGTGGCGGAACGGGCGCGGCGCAGGTCTTCGTGCATCACGTCGGTCAGCACCTGGTCGTTGGTGTACGAGTGCACGGTGGTCATCAGGCCGGTTTCCACGCCGATCGCATCGTTCAGCGGCTTGACCAGCGGGGCCAGGCAGTTGGTGGTGCACGAAGCGTTCGAGATCACGGTGTCCGACGCTTTCAGCACGCCTTCGTTGACGCCGAAGACGATCGTCGCGTCGACATCCTTGCCGCCCGGTGCCGAGATGATGACTTTCTTGGCGCCGCCCTTCAGGTGGGCCGAAGCCTTTTCCTTGGTGGTGAAGAAGCCGGTGCATTCCAGCACGACGTCCACGCCCAGCTCGCCCCATGGAATTTCAGCAGGATTGCGCTGCGCGAACACGCGGATCTTGTCGCCGTTGACGATCATGAAATCGCCGTCGACTTCCACGGTGCCGTTGAACTTGCCATGGGCCGTGTCGTAACGGGTCAGGTGCGCGTTCGATTGCGCATTGCCCAGGTCGTTGATGGCCACGATCTGGATGTCCTGCTTCTTGCCGCCTTCGTAGAAAGCGCGCAGTACGTTGCGGCCGATACGGCCGTAGCCGTTGATTGCTACCTTGATCGTCATTACCTATGCTCCTGATAAAAGAAAAACGGTTCTTATTATGCAACACCCCACTACAGGAGTGGGGCGCGAGGTTCTTTATGCAGCGAGGGTTATGCTTTAACTACAGCTTTGGCTTTCGCCACTACGTTCTCGACCGTGAAGCCGAAGTGCTTGAACAGCACGCTGGCCGGGGCGGATTCGCCGAAGGTGTCGATACCGACGACGGCGCCTTCCAGGCCCACGTACTTGTACCAGAAGTCGGTCACGCCGGCTTCCACCGCCACGCGCGGGATGCCCTTGCCCAGCACGCTGGCCTTGTAGGCCGCGTCCTGGCGGTCGAACACGTCGGTGGACGGCATCGACACCACGCGGGCCGGGATGCCTTCGCTCTTCAGCGCGGCGGCGGCGTTGACGGCCAGTTCCACTTCCGAACCGGTCGCGATCAGCACGACTTTCGCATCGGCTTCGTCGGACAGGATGTAGCCGCCCTTGGCGATGTCGGCGATGGCCTGCTCGGTGCGCTCATGGTACGGCAGGTTCTGGCGCGAGAAGATCAGCGTGCTCGGGCCGTTCTTGCGCTTGACCGCTTCGCCCCAGGCGACCATCGATTCGACGGTGTCGGCAGGACGCCAGTTGTCCAGGTTCGGGATCAGGCGCAGCGACGACACGTGCTCGACGGACTGGTGGGTCGGGCCGTCTTCGCCCAGGCCGATCGAGTCGTGCGTGAACACGAAGATCGAACGCTGCTTCATCAGCGCGGCCATGCGCAGCGCGTTGCGGCTGTAGTCGGAGAACGTCAGGAAGGTGGCGCCGAACGGGATGTAGCCGCCGTGCAGGGCCACGCCGTTCATGATCGCGCTCATGCCGAATTCGCGCACGCCGTAGTTGACGTGGTTGCCCGGCTTGCCGGAACGGATGTTGGTCGACTCTTTCCAGTTGGTCAGGTTCGAGCTGGTCAGGTCGGCCGAGCCGCCCAGGAATTCCGGCAGCACCGCCGACAGGGCCTGGATCGCGTTCTGCGAAGCCTTGCGGGTGGCGATGGTTTCCTTCTTCTCGACGCAGGCGGCGATGGCGGCCTTCAGCGTTTCATCGAAGTTGGCCGGCAGGTCGCCGTTCATGCGGCGCTTCAGCTCGGCAGCTTCAGCCGGGAATGCGGCGGCATACGCGTCGAACTTCGTGTTCCATTCGGTTTCGAACGAAGCACCCTTGTCCTTGAAGTTCCAGGCGGTGGTGACTTCTTCCGGCAGGACGAACGGCTCGTGGCCCCAGCTGATGTATTCGCGGACGGCGGCGATTTCCTTGTCGCCCAGCGCGGCGCCGTGCACCTTGTCGCCACCCTGCAGGTTCGGCGAACCCTTGCCGATGACGGTCTTGCAGCAGATCAGCGTCGGCTTGTCGGACTTTTTCGCCTGTTCGATGGCGGCATCGACGGCGGTCACGTCGTGGCCGTCCACGTCGCGGATCACGTTCCAGCCGTAGGCTTCGAAGCGCTTCGGCGTATCGTCGGTGAACCAGCCTTCGACCTTGCCGTCGATGGAGATGCCGTTGTCGTCATACAGCGCGATCAGTTTGCGCAGGCCGAGCGTGCCGGCCAGCGAGCACACTTCGTGCGAGATGCCTTCCATCAGGCAGCCATCGCCGACGAACGCATACGTGTAGTGATCGACCACGTCGTGGCCCGGCTTGTTGAACTCGTTCGCCAGCAGCCACTCGGCCAGCGCCATGCCGACCGCGTTGGCCAGGCCCTGGCCCAGCGGACCCGTGGTGGTTTCCACGCCCGGCGTGATGTCCACTTCCGGGTGGCCCGGCGTCTTCGAGTGCAGCTGGCGGAAACCGCGGATGTCGTCCATCGACACGTCGTAGCCGGACAGGTGCAGCAGCGCGTAGTGCAGCATCGAGCCGTGGCCGTTGGAGAGCAGGAAGCGGTCGCGGTTGACCCAGTCCGGATTGGCCGGGTTGTGGCGGTGGTGCCCGCTCCACAGCGCGACGGCGATCTCGGCCATGCCCATCGGCATGCCTGGGTGGCCGGAGTTGGCTTTCTGGACGGCGTCCATCGCCAGCGCGCGGATCGCGTTGGCCATCTGGGTGTGGGGAAGCTTAGCGTTCATAATCAGTTGGTGCGGGAGGTTTGGAATTCCGGGGGCTACAAGCCGTTTCGAGCTGGTAAGTGCGCTGATCAAAGCGCTGGTACGTACCCTACCTGGTGGACTGCCGAACTGCCACCATGCTGAAACCGCCTTGGCTGCGTAGCCCGCTATTTTACCAGAGGCCGGCGGCGGCGCTTAAAATCAGTGCATTCTGGACTTATTCTTATAACGATGCCACGTTTCTACATCGATGCCCCCCTCGCCACCGGCCAGTTGCTCGACCTGCCGGCCGAAGTCGCCCATCATATCCACGTCGTGCGGCTGGCGCCGGGCGATGCGCTGACCCTGTTCAATGGCACCGGCGGGCAATATGAAGCCGAGCTGGTCGAGGTCGGCAAGAAACGCGCGACGGCCGAGATCAAGGCGTTCGATGGCCGCGAGGCCGAGCTGCCCTACCCTGTCACGCTGGCCCAGGCGCTGCCCGAGGGCACGAAAATGGACTGGATCATCGAGAAAGCCGTCGAACTGGGCGTCACGGCCGTGCAGCCGCTGGCCGCGCGGCGCTGCGTGGTGCGCCTGTCGGCCGAGCGGGCACAGAAAAAGCTCGAGCACTGGCAGGGCGTCATCGTTGCCGCGGCCGAGCAGAGCGGGCGCAACCGGCTGGCCGCCCTGGCCGGGCCGGTGGACTTCCGCGACTGGCTCGGCACGCCGGCTACCGGGCCCCGTCTGCTGCTGTCGCCGCGCGCCACGGCGTCGCTCGTCGAGTGGGGGAGCCAGGCCGGTCCCCAGCCGGTCACGCTGCTGGTGGGGCCCGAGGGCGGCTTCACGGACGAGGAAGAGGATGCGGCAGTGCGCGCCGGCGCGACCATGGTATCGATGGGACCGCGGGTGCTGCGCACGGAAACGGCGGCGCTGGCCGCAGTGGCGATGTTGAACGGGTTGTGGGGTGGGATGTAAGTGCTCCCGAGCGAGCCGAAGGGCATGAGACACCCCAGAGGCGAAAGACTGGGGTCAGGAGGGAGTACCGGCATGCATGCCGGTACCGCGACGCAGGCTAGGAGCAATGCTCCTCGAAACCCCTGCTCTGCCCCGACGGGGTGAAGCAGGGGTTTCGCGAAGCATGCTTCGCGCCTGCGGAACGGTGCTGGCCTGCAGGCCAGCACTCCCTTCTGACCCCGGCATTTGCCGTTGGGTGGAATGTGTTCACCAACCCGCACGATGCCAAGTAACGCTATCAGAACGTATAGCTGGCGCCGAGCGAGAAGTAGCGGCCCACCGCGCCGGCCTGGTGCAGCGTTGCGTTGTACGCGGTTTGCGGCCCGGCATTGCCGTAGGTGGCCACGTCGATCGGCGGCTGGCGGTCGAAGGCGTTCAGGATCGAGGCCTTGATCGTCAGGTTCCGGTTCAGCCGGAACACGGCGTTCAGGTCGGTCGACATGAACGAGCGGATCTTGCAGTATTCCGGCGGCGTGCCGTTCGGGTTGTTGTTGAAGTACGCGCGCCCGCCCACGCTGCCGGCGATGTCGGCGCAGTCGTTGACGCCCAGCGACGGGTCCAGGCCGCTATAGGAACCGGTCCAGTTGAAGGTGCCGGTCAGCGTGAGCGGCCCCTTCTCGTAGCCCAGGGTCAGCTGGGCGCGGTTCTTCGGATTGCCCGTGTTGCCGGAAACCACGGACGGGCCATGCGTGCCGGCCAGTTCGTATTCGACGCCCACCTGGTCCAGCTTGTAGCTGATCATGTGGTTAAGGCTCAGCTGAGTGCGGAAGTTGCCGATGTCGCCGGCGTTCCAGCGGTAGCTCAGGTCCAGTTCCACGCCCGTGGTCTTCACGCCGCCGGAATTCACGTACGACGACTGCGCATAGGCGATCGTGCCGACCGGCGGCACGCCGGTGACCAGGCCGCCGTTGCCGTCGGCGATGTCGATCGGTACCGCCGGATTGCGCGCGTACACCGGCACGAAGTCGGGCAAGCCCGATTCCGTGTTGATCTGGTTCTTCACCTCGATGCTGTAGTAGTCCAGCGTGGCGCTCAGGTTGCGCACCGGCTCGACGATCAGGCCCAGCGTGAACGACTTCGACTTTTCCGGTTCCAGGTCGGGATTCGTCGTCTGCACGAACGCGGGCACGAAGCCGCACGCGGATGGCACGTTGCCGGCCGTGGTGCGGTCGCCGTCCGCGCACAGGATCGGATCGTCGATCGCGTTGAACGAGAAGGTGGACGACGAGATGCCCGATTCGGCCGCGTTCGGGGCGCGGAAGCCGCGCGCGAAGGTGCCGCGCACCGTCAGGGACGGGTGCGCCTTCCACTTGAATTTCGCGCCCGGCGTGAACGAGTTGCCGTACGTATCGTAGTGGTCATAGCGGGCCGAAGCGCTCAGCTCCAGGTTCTGCAGCGGCAGCGCGTTCAGTTCGGCAAAGGCGGCCGTGTTGGTTTCGTCGCCGAATACATAGGCGGCGCCGTTGCCGACCACGCCCTGCGCCAGCAGGTCCGGCGGCGGCGCGTTCAGTTCCTTCTTGTACCAGCTGAGGCCGGCCGCGAATGTCAGCGGGCCGCCGCCCGGCAGGCGGGCCAGCTCGCGCTGCGCGTGCGCCTCGGCGAAGGTCAGCTCGGACTCGGCCTTGTCGCCGAAGGTGGGCACGATCGCCGCATTGTCCGCCGCGGAATTGCCGCCCAGCGGGTTGTACGGGTTGGTGGCGCGGCGCAGCGCGTTGTACAGCGCCACGCGGTTCACGAAGCCGCTGTAGACCGACTCGGTCTTCACCTTCGAATAGCCGGCGGCGGCGCCGATGTCCCAGCCGCCCCAGCTGCCGTTCAGGTCGGCCGCGAAGCGCGTCGCGGTCGATTCATTGTTCTGCTGCGCCGCCGAGCCCGCGCCGGGAATCAGGCCGTACAGCCGGGCCGGCGCGCCCAGCTGGTTGATGCCGCCCGCCGGAATCCGGGTATCGGGCACGCCGTTGACGATGCGCGGCGGCTGCCCGGGCACCAGCGCGGTATAGCCGCCGAAAGTATTGCTGGGCGTGAATGCCACGGCATTCGTCAGGCCGCGGCCGTTGGTGCTCTCGCGCCGGAACATCGACGCTTTCAGCGCCAGCGTCCAGTCCTCGCCCAGCTTCTTCGTGAAGCCGGCCAGCACGCTCATCCGGTCCGACTCGGGCTGCAGGTTCGATACTTCGTCGCGCACCATGCACTGGCCGGCACGGTATTTGACGAAGTTGCAGGTGGGGTCCAGGAACTGGTAGCTGGCCGGATTGTTGACGCCGGTGGCCGGGTTGTACAGGAACGGGCTGCTGGCGGCCGTCAGGAAACTGTTGCTCTCGTTGGGCACGCCGCGCAGCACGGACAGGCCGCCGCGCGTGGTCCAGTCGCCGCTGGCCCAGCCGTATTGTTCGCGCTGGTGCACCTTGATCGGATCGGCATGGCGGTACTCGGCGCTGACGTAGGCATTGTAGCCATCCGTATCCAGGTCGCCGATGCCGCCGGTGGCCGTCACCTTGTGCATCTTGCCGCCGCCGTGCTGCGAATTGCCGACCTCGGCGCTGGCACTGAAGCCCTTGAATTCCTTTTTCAGGATGATGTTGACCACGCCCGCGACAGCGTCGGACCCGTACAGCGCCGAGGCACCCTCCTTCAGCACCTCGATGCGCTCGACGGCATCGAACGGAATCGACGATACGTCGACGAACTGGCGCTGCGAATCGTCCGACAGCGGGTACGGCGACATGCGGTGGCCATCGACCAGCACCAGCGTCAGGCCGACGGACAGGCCGCGCAGCGACACGCCGGAGGCGCCGGCGGCGAAAGCGCCGGCGAAGCCCGAGCCCAGCGCGCCCTGGCCATTGGCCGACAGGTTGCTCAGCACCTCGGCGATCGACGTCTGGCCCGACCTGGCGATGTCGGCTGCCGTGAGCACCTGGATCGGGCTGGGCGTTTCCTTGTCGGCCCGGCTGATCAGCGAGCCGGTGACCGTGACGCGCTGCATCGGCTGCTGTTCAGCGGCAGCGGGGCCGGTGTTTTGTGCCAGTGCGGGGAGTGCGGGAAGAGCGGCCACGGCGCCGAAAGCCAGCGCCAGCGACCGTACGAGAACGGTTTTGTTTGCCATCATGGATTTCCTCTATGAGCCAGCGATGCCGGCGGCGCGATCTCGGATCACGCTTTCGGCAAGGCTGTATGGATCGCGCCCCCGCGCCATGCGCGGGAACGATTCGCTCGGAAGACCAGTGGCTGTTGTTATTTATTTCCGAATCCGACATGAAACCACGCGCGGAAATGAAGTGTCAATTTATAAACATTGGTATGCGGCAAACGTGCAACAAATGCATGTATTTCGCTCTTGCTGGGGGTACCACGGCTTGAAAGTGGTATGCCCGCCCACGCCTTCCCTGCCGTGGCTATTGTCGAGCGCGCAGACAATAAAAAACCCCGCGCAAGGCGGGGTTCGGTCGAGCGGGGCCGGCGAGGCCGGCCCTGGTTTCATCAGAAGCGCTTGTTGTACTCGATCGTCAGGCGGGCCGAACGTGGTGCCGTGTAGCTGATCACGCGCTCGTAGATCGCGTTGATCGTGGAACCGGTCAGGTTGTACGTTTCGTCCACGTTCTGGGCGACCTGCTTGTTGGTGACGTTGAACACGTCGACCTTCACGGCCAGGCCAGGGATGAAGGCCGGACGGTACGCTACGTTGGCATCCAGGCGGATATCCCACGGCAGGTTGCCGCGGCTGCCGCGCGGGGCTGCGCTGTCGCCGCACCAGAAGTACACGGAACCGTAGTCGGGCGCGTCGTCCGGCAGGTTGCCGTAGTTGCCGAAGCAGCTGCGCGGGCGGCCGGAGGCTGCCAGGAAGTTGCCGCCGACGCTCCACTCAGGCGTGACTTCGTAGTAGCCGAATGCCTTGACCTGGTGCTTGCGGTCGTTCGGCAGCGGGCCGTAGGCGCCGTACATCAGCTCCTGCGTATCCCAGGTGGACGTTGCCGCCACGTCGGTCTGCGCGTTGTCCGAACGGGTCTGGCCTTCGGTGTTGCCGCGGCTGCGCGACCAGGTGTAGTTCACGCGGCCATACCAGCCGTTGCGCAGCGGGTGTTCGGCGAACAGGTCCAGTGCGGAGTAGGTACGCTTGGCCTTTTCGAAGCCCAGCTCGGCGGCGCTCAGGTTGACCAGCGTGTACTGCTGGTTGCCTTCGAAGTCGACGCGGAACGTGTTGTCCTTGCCCGGATTGAACGTCACGCAGCCGAGGCCGTGGAAGTTGTCGAGGCTGACATTGTTGCGCTCGGCCCAGGCCACCACGGCGCGGTCGTCGCAGTAGTCGTCGATGGTTTCCTTCAGCTTGCGGTAGGTGACCTTGGCGCCCACGTTCAGCGACGGGGTCAGGACTTTTTCCAGGCCCAGCGTGATTTCATCCTGGTAGGTCGGCTTGATGTCGACCGAGGTCAGCGTGTTGACGTCCTTGGCCTGGCCGTACTCGTTGTTGGTCGAGACTACCGGGGTCATGGCCACCAGGCCGGTCGGGTTGCCGTTGGCATCCGTGCCGGTGTAGCTGAAGTATTCACGCGTGTTCAGCGAGCGGCTGGCGCCGCGCACCGCCAGGTGGGTCGGGATCTGCAGCGCGTAGCGGCCGGCCGAACCGAAGACTTTCAGCGACGCGTCACCGTTCACGTCCCACGTGGCGGCCAGGCGCGGCGACTTGAAGTTCTTCACTTCCAGGAAGGTCTCGCCATCGCCGTTCTTGTTCTTGAAGCCTTCGTTACGCAGGCCCAGCGTGACCAGCACGTCCTTCGTAACTTGCCAGCGGTCTTCGATGTACTGCGCGGTCTGGTCGGAATACGCGTTGGTCGACGAGTCGAACAGGCGGCGGCTGACGAAATAGCCCTCCCGCGCCAGGCCGGGATAGCTGCCCAGCACGGTCGGCACACCGCCCAGCGAGACGGCCGTGGTGGTGTTCGGATTGTAGTCGTAGAACCAGACGCCGCCACCGGCGTTCACGTCGCCCGCAGCGATCGACTTCAGCTTGTTGTTGTCGAAGCCGGCGCGGATCTGGTGATTGCCGATCTTGTATTCCAGGTCCATGCGGCCGGAGGACGTATCGTTCTTCGCATCGTTCGGGAAGATCGTGCCGGCGAGCACCTGGCTGGTCGTATAGTTCAGGCCCGGGTACTGGGCGCGGGCCGCCGCGGTGATCTGGTACTGCGAGCTCAGGTCGCCGTCATATATGTTCTCGACCTTGGTCTTGCTCTGGCCGTACAGGGCGGTGATCGTCAGGTCTTCCGTGATGTTGCCCGTGTAACGCAGGATCTGCGAGTCGGCGCCGACCGGGGTGTAGTTCGAGTTGTTGCGGTAGTGCTCGGACGACGACTGCTGGGACGATTTCTGGCCGGTCTTGTAGTCGTAGCCGTACAGCTGGCGATCCTGCTTGTTGTCATCGCCGAGCAGGGTCAGCTCGAGGCGGTGATTGTCCGTGATGTTCCAGTCGAACTTGGCGAGGTAGCGGTTTGAGCTGTCCTGGCGGTCTTCCCAGCCGGTGCGTGCCAGCGACGGGCTGGTCGGGATGCCCAGCGTGCTGTTGTAGCGGTTGACGTTGCCGCGGTCGGTTTCCTTGCGCTCGATGGCCGCGAACATGAACAGCGTGTCCTTGATGATCGGGCCGCCGACATAGGTGCTGTAGGTACGGCCGGTTACCGTGCTGTTCGAATTGCGGCGGAAGATGGTGTTGTCGGTGCCATTCGGGTGCTCGGCGTCGTTCGGATAGGCACCGGTATTCGGGTAGTACACGTCCCTGGCTTCGGCGCGCAGGCGATTCGGCTCGTATTCCCACTTCGCGCCGGCTTCCCACGTGTTGGTACCGCTCTTGGTGGTGACGTTCAGCACGCCGCCGACCGAACGGCCGAATTCGGCACCGAAGCCGCCGGTCAGCACTTGCGCCTGGGCGATCGCGCCGAACGGCAGCTCGGAACCGCCCAGCTGCGTCAGCGGATTGGTGACCGGGAAACCATTGATGTAGTAGGCGTTTTCGGAAGCGCCGCCGCCACCGAACGAAGCGCCCGCGGCATAGCGCGAGTCGGCACGGGTGGTGTTCGGTGCCAGCTGGATGATCGCGTCCACGTTGGTGGCGATCGGCAGCTTGGCCAGTTCCTTGGCGGTGAACGTCGCGCCATTGTTGGAGTTCGACACGTCGATACGGCTGCGGCGGCCGGTCACCTGCACGGCCTGGATGCCGGCGGCGACGAAGGAAGCGTCGGTACCCTGGCCAACCAGCACTTCGACTTCGGTCGTCTTCTCGACCTTGCCGTCACGCACCAGCTCGACCTTGTAGCGGCCCGGCGGCATCGCGGTCGCGTTGTAGCGGCCGTTGTTGTCCAGCGTGATGGAACGGCGGTAGCCGGTCTCCACGTTGTTCAGCACCACGGTCGCACCAGCGGGCGCCTCGACACGGCCGAACACGTTACCTGCCGCGTTCGACTGCGCAAAGGCGGCAGGCGCAACCGCGACCGTCAACGCCGCCGCACTGAACGCGGCGGACAAAGCTCGTACCAGAATGGTTTTTTGAATCATATGATTTCCTAGTTATTTTATAACCTGTTAATAGGCCACCCGGCTGCCTTTATCTAGGCGATCCTGAGCTGCCTACTTGTCCCGACTATTTGTGCGTAAATGTCGTCTGCCGCCTAGTTTTGTTAACTGGTCGACGTAAGGTCATCAAACCATATGCTCAGCAGCGCTGTCAACGCTGCAACTTTTGCTGCTTGACGCGCCGAAGAGCCTGTCGCAGCGCTCGTGTCACTAGCATCCGTGCCCCTGCAAGGGCGCAAAATCTGCGCACTTACAGGGGCTACTACCCGTGGCTCAGCCAAAGAAAATTCGGGCAACCACGAGGCATGCCAAAAAAAGTATCAATTCTTGTGGTGAAACAAAGTTGCGAAAACGCCACATACACTGCCATTCCGCTAAAAAAACGGCGTTTTCCAAGCATGAATAGCGAATATAGTTATTTCCCTGATGGCAGATTGGCCCGGATGTTCTGTTTATCGCGCGTGATTCTCTCGAACTCGCGCATTAATACCTCTTTATCCGTTTTGGTTTTATCGGCGAACTGCACGGTTTTATCCGCCCACGATTTATTTTCAGCAGCCACCTGATCCGCGACAGCCTGCCCTTCCGCCGCAAGCCGTGCATAAACCGTTTCGATCGATGTCGAGGCGCGCTGGAATTCGTCGTTGTTCATCACATTGATGATGTCGGGCGGGATCGTGTTGGTCACGGGCAGCGCCCCGTTCAGGCGGGTGGCGAACGTTTCGTAGCACGCACGCCACTTGTTGATGGCCTCATTGGTGCGCGCGATGTCGGCGTTGGTGCTGGAGTGTTCCGGGATCGATGGCCGCACACATCCGTAGCTGCCATAGGCCAGCTGCTGGCCCGTGAAGTTGTGCGTATAGGCAGCGATGTCGGCTTTCATGCGCTGCCGCTGCTGCACCAGGGCCAGCGAATTCTTCGCCTCCGCCTGCCCCGCGGCCAGCGCCTTGTTCAGCCAGAACTCGGCCTGCTTCGGATCCTCGGCCGTGCCCTCGCCGAAGCCGTACATTTCGCCCAGCTGCAGCTGCGCGGCACTTTCGCCGCCCTCGGCCAGTACCTTGAAGTTGCGGAATGCCTCGCTGAACTGCTTGGCTTCCCATTGTTTTTGCGCGGTCGCCAGATCGGCGCCCAGCGCCGGCCCGGCGGATAGCACGATGGCCAGCATTGCCCACTTATCACGCATGATGTCCCGCTTTCTCGAAAGTTAAGAAAAAACAACTATCAACAATCATGACATGGCGACCATGGAAAAATGTCGTCAAAGTGTGAACCCGAGGATAGTGACGTTTTGCCGCAACAACTTTCATGGACTGCGCGGGCGTGCTAGCGGAGGGCCGGCCGACCGGAACAGGTAAAATGGAGGTTTTTCATGCCGCGCCGCGGTACCACAGGACACGATTAGAGATGTTGCGACTGAACGAAGTGAAACTGCCACTCAACCACGATGCCGATGCGTTGCGCGCCGCCATTCTCGAGCGGCTGGGCATTCCTGCCGAGGCGCTGCTGGGCTTCACCGTGCACAAGCGCAGCTACGATGCGCGCAAGAAAGCACACATCGTGCTGATCTACTCGGTGGACCTGGAAACCGTGGACGACGCAGATGTGCTGGCCCGCAATGCGCGCGACGTGCACCTGATGCCCTCCCCCGACATGGCGTACAAGTTCGTTGCGCATGGCGTGAACCGCGATGGCCGCCAGCCGCGCCCTGTCGTCATCGGCATGGGGCCATGCGGCCTGTTCGCCGCACTGATCCTGGCTCAGATGGGCCTGAACCCGATCGTGCTGGAACGCGGCAAGACGGTACGCGAGCGCACCAAGGACACCTTCGGCTTCTGGCGCAAGCGCGCGCTCAATCCGGAATCGAACGTACAGTACGGCGAAGGCGGCGCCGGCACTTTCTCCGATGGCAAGCTGTACAGCCAGATCAAGGATCCGCGCCACCTGGGCCGCAAGGTGCTGACCGAGTTCGTCAAGGCCGGCGCGCCGGAAGAGATCATGTATGTCAGCAAGCCGCACATCGGTACCTTCCGCCTCGTGAAGATGGTGGAGGCGATGCGCGAGGAAATCGTCGCGCTGGGCGGCGAGATCCGCTTCGAGCAGCGCGTGACCGATTTCGAGATCGAGGAAAAGAACGGCGTGCGCCAGCTGCGCGGCCTGCAACTGGCTTCCGGCGAGCGCATCGCGACCAACCACGTGGTGCTGGCGATCGGCCACAGCGCGCGCGACACCTTCTACACGCTGCACGAGCGCGGCGTATACGTGGAAGCCAAGCCGTTCTCGATCGGATTCCGCGTCGAACACCCGCAGTCGCTGATCGACACCTGCCGCTTCGGCCCGAACGCCGGCCACCCGATCCTGGGCGCAGCCGACTACAAGCTGGTGCACCATGCCAAGAATGGCCGTGCCGTGTACAGCTTCTGCATGTGCCCGGGCGGCACGGTGGTGGCAGCCGCTTCCGAGCCGGGCCGCGTGGTCACCAATGGCATGAGCCAGTATTCGCGCGCCGAGCGCAATGCCAACAGCGCGATCGTGGTCTCGATCAGCCCCGAAGACTACCCGGGCGGGCCGCTGGCCGGCATCGAATTCCAGCGCCGGCTGGAAGAAGCGGCCTTCCGCCTGGGGGGCGAGGACTACAACGCGCCTGGCCAGCTGATGGGCGATTTCGTGGCGGGCCGCCCTTCCACCGAGTTCGGCGCCGTGATCCCATCCTACAAACCGGGCGTGCACCTGACGGACCTGGCAACGATCCTGCCGGACTACGCCACCGAAGCGCTGCGCGAGGCATTCCCGGCATTCGACCGGCAGGTGCGCGGCTACTTCAAGCACGACGCCGTGCTGACAGGCCTGGAAACCCGCACCTCGTCGCCGATCCGCATCAAGCGCCGCGACGACGACCTGCAGAGCATGAACACGCGCGGCCTGTTCCCGGCCGGCGAAGGCGCCGGCTACGCGGGCGGCATCCTGTCGGCCGGGGTGGATGGCATCAAGGTGGCGGAGGCGGTCGCGCTGTCGATGGCGGCCGCGGACGTGGCTTGAGCCTGGAAGCGAGCGTCACAGCGGCTATAGCCAGTAACGCCGCTTAGATAAATCCACCCCAAGTGCAAATTCCGGGGTCAGGGAGGAATGCTGGCATGCATGCCAGCATCGTTCCGCAGGCGCGAAGCATGCTTCGCGAAACCCCTGCTTCACCCCGGCGGGGCAGAGCAGGGGTTTCGAGGAGCATTGCTCCTAGCCTGCGTCGCGGTACCGGCATGCATGCCGGTACCCCCTCCTGACCCCAGCCCTTCGCCGTTGGGGTGACTGCATGCGCCTCAATGTGTCGGGTAGGGCTTATCTAAGCGGCATTGTCTACAGCCAGCGGGCTTTTTTAAAGCGGCGATACAGATAGAAGGACACCGAGAACATCGCCGCCAGCGCCAGCGGATAGCCCCACTTCGACTTCAGCTCGGGCATGAACTCGAAATTCATGCCCCAGATGCCGGCAAATGCCGTCAGCACCCCGAAGATCGCGGCCCATGCCGCGAGGCGCTTGTTCACTTCGCCCTCATCGAGCGCGATCATCGACAGGTTCACCTGGATCGCGGTGGCGATCGTGTCGCGGATCGAGTCGAGGATGCCGTTGATGCGGGCCAGGTGGTCGTGCACGTCGCGGAAGTATTCCTGGCTGCTGGCACACACGGACGGCACGCGGCCACCGTGCAGCTTGCCGATGGCATCGAGCAGCGGGGCCACGGCGTGGCGCATGGTCATCACCTTGCGCTTCAGGTCATACAGCCGCTCGATATTGTCGCGCTGCGAGGTGCCCGTGAAGATACGGTCCTCGATGGCCTCGAGCTCGGACTCGAAGGCATCCACCACCGGGAAGTAGCGGTCGACCACCGCATCCATCAGCGCATACAGCACGAAGCCGGCGCCATGCCGGAGCAGGTGCGGCTCGCGCTCGGCACGCGCGCGCACGCCGAGGAAGCCGTGCGAGCTGTTCTGGCGCGACGACAGCACATAGTTATGGCCGACGAAGATGTCGATCTCGCCGAGCACGAGTTCCTCTTCCCGCTGCTCGACCGTCTTGACGACGACGAACAGCGAATCGCCGTATTCCTCGATCTTGGGCCGCTGGTGGCCGCGCTGCGCATCTTCCACCGCCAGTTCGTGCAGGTTGAACTCATGCTGCATCTCGGCCAGCTCGGCCGGCTCCGCATCGCGCATCGCCACCCAGACGAACGTATCGTCGCGCGCGAGGTAGTCGCTGATATCGGCCGGCGGCAGGTCGGCCAGCTTGCGGCCGTGCTGGTAGGCGACGCAGTTGATCAGCATGAGAGGGCGAAGACGATGCGGTTCAAGAAAAAAGCTCCCGGTGGCGACACCGGGAGCTTACCTGAAATCGTGCTGTTGCCGGGCTCACCCCAACTGCAGGCCCTGGGGTCAGACACGGCGGGGCGTAGCCGGGGTTTCAAGGAGCATCGCTCCTTGCCGGCGTAGCGGTATTGGCCTGCAGGCCAGTATTCCTCCCTGACCCCGGAATCTGCACTTGGGGTGGGCTTATCAGTTGGATTGGGAGGGTGACGGCATGCATGCCTTCACCCGCTTCGCAGGCGAGGAGCTGTGCTCCTCGAATTCCCTGCTACGCCCCACTGGGCGTCAATCCTCCTTCGCCCCGTCGATCCCCAGCTCGGCGATCTTGCGCGTGATGGTGTTCCGGCCGATGCCCAGCCGCACGGCGGCATCGTTCTTGCGCCCGTGCGTGTATTTCAGCGCGGTGCGGATCAGCGCGGACTCGAACTGCCGGCCCAGCACGTCCATCACATCCTGCTGGCCGTCGGACAGCATGGTGGCCGCCTGCAATTCCAGCAGCGACAGCCAGCCATCCGGGCCTGGCGCGGCGGGCGCCATGGCGGCGGCCATCGGCACGCCATGCGCGGCGTGATGCGGCAGCGCCTCCGCCAGCTCGGGCGCGGCCTGCATGGCGCTCTGCCCTTCGGACAATTCCAGCGGCAAGTCCTTCACTTCCACGGTCTGGCCGGGCGCCATCACGGTGATCCAGTTGCACAGGTTTTCCAGCTGGCGCACATTGCCCGGCAAGTCCAGGCTTTGCAGGAAGGCCAGCGCGGCATCGCTCATGCGCTTGGTCTCCACGCCGAGCTGCCGGGCGCTCTGCACCAGGAAGTGGCGCACCAGGATGGGGATGTCCTCCCTGCGTTCGCGCAGGCTGGGCAGCCGCAGCCGGATCACGTTCAGACGGTGGAACAAGTCTTCGCGGAACAGGCCGTCGCGCACGCGCTGTTCCAGGTTCTGGTGCGTGGCCGTGATGACGCGCACGTTCGCCTTCAGCGGCTGGTGGCCACCGACACGATAGAAGTGCCCGTCGGACAGCACGCGCAGCAGCCGCGTCTGCAGGTCGAACGGCATGTCGCCGATCTCGTCGAGGAACAGCGTGCCGTTCTCGGCCTGCTCGAAGCGGCCGCGCCGGGTGGCCTGGGCGCCGGTGAAGGCACCGCGCTCGTGGCCGAACAGTTCCGATTCCAGCAAGTCTTTCGGGATCGCCGCCGTGTTCAGCGCGATGAACGGCTGCTGCGCGCGCGGGCTGTGCTTGTGCAGCGCACGCGCCACGAGTTCCTTGCCGGAGCCCGATTCGCCGGTGATCAGCACCGTCACGTTCGATTGCGACAGGCGGCCGATGGCGCGGAACACTTCCTGCATCGCCGGCGCCTGGCCGAGGATCTCGGGGGTGTCGGCCGGGCCGGACTCCACGCTGGCTTCGCGCAGGCTTTCGTCCAGCGCGCGGCGGATCAGTTCCACGGCCTTGTCGATGTCGAACGGCTTGGCGAGGTATTCGAAGGCGCCGCCCTGGAAGGCCGCCACGGCCGAATCCAGGTCGGAAAACGCGGTGATGATGATGACGGGCAGGCCCGGCAACCGCGACTTCACCAGCGACAGCAGGTCGAGCCCGGAGTCGCCCGGCATGCGGATATCGGAGACGAGCACTTGCGGCGTCTCGTACTCCAGCGCGGCGATCGCGTCGCGCGCATTGGCAAAACTCTTGGTGGCGAGGTTTTCCCTCGCCAGTGCTTTTTCCAGTACCCAGCGGATCGATTCGTCGTCATCGACAATCCAGATTGGCTTCATATGTGATGTGCTTCCCGCAATTTGGATTCATCAGCGACTTCGGCTATCCCTCCCCCGCTTATGGCAGGGGCAGCAGGATGCGGAAGTCCGTAAAGCCGGGCCTGCTTTCGCATTCGATGACGCCCATGTGCTGGTGCACGAAGGTTTGCGCCAACGTCAAACCCAGGCCGCTGCCGCCATCGCGCCCCGAGACGAGGGGGTAGAAGATGCGGTCGCGGATCTGGGGCGGAATGCCCGGTCCGTTGTCGATGATATGCAAATCTAATGCCAGGTTATAACGGACCTTGGCCAGCGTGACCTGGCGCGCCACGCGGGTGCGGAACGTGATCTGCGCATCGCCCGTTTCGATGCGCTCGGCCAGCGCCTGCGCCGCGTTGTGGACGATGTTCAACACCGTCTGGATCAGCTGCTCCTTGTCGCCGCGGAATTCGGGCAGGGAAGCATCGTAGTCGCGCACGATCTGCAGGCCCGTGGGGAACTCGGCCAGGATCAGGCTGCGCACGCGCTCGAGCACTTCGTGGATGTTGACGTCGCCCACGATGTGCGGGCGGCGGTGCGGCGCCAGCAGGCGGTCGACCAGCGTCTGCAGCCGGTCCGCTTCCTTGATGATCACCTGCGTGTACTCGCGCAGCTGCTGCAGGTGCAGCGGCGGCAATTCCATCTCGAGCAGCTGGGCCGCGCCGCGGATGCCGCCCAGCGGGTTCTTGATTTCATGGGCCAGGTTGCGGATCAGTTCCTTGTTGACCTGGCTCTGGTCCAGCAGCCGCTCTTCGCGGTCCAGCTTCATCTGCTGCACGGTCTCGCGCAATTCCAGCAGCACGTTGCCATCCGGCTCATCCATCGCGCTGGCGATGGCATGCACGTGCAGCGGCTCGCGGGCCGGGCGGTCCAGCGTCAGCTCTTGCCGCAGGTCGGAAAACTTGTGGGCACGTGCCTGCGTGATCACGTGCTCCAGCTCGGCGGGGTTGGAAAACAGGTCGCACAGCCGCTGTCGCGACAGGGCCTTCAGCGAACTTTCCAGCATGTTCTCGGCCGCAGCGTTGGCAAAGGCGATGCGGCCGCCGGCATCCACGATCACCACGGCGGAAGCCAGCAGGTCGAGGCCCGCGAGCGTGTGCGAACGCGGGATGGCGCCCGCCGCCGCAGCGGCGGCACGGGCGATATTGGTCACAATTTTCATCGTATGTTGGCGATCTCGCGCTGTAGTGCTGCCACGTTCTGTTCCGAGCGGGCGATGGCGTCGCGCAGGCTGGCCACCCGCTCCTGGTACTTGGCGTAGTTGCGCTCGTCGCCGCGCCGTTCCGGCTCGCCGTTGTTGAATTCACGGCGCAACTCGCCCAGCTTCTGCATTTCGGCGTTCAGTTCGTCGGTCAGGATCTGGCGGCGGTCGGCATCGCGGGCCTTCTGTTCCGCCGTGTTCACGCGAGGAAACGCCACCGGGCCCGGGCTGGCGGCTCGCGGCGCCGGACTGGCCGCCGGTGCGGGCGCCAGCGGACGTGGCCGTGCTGCCTCCCTTGGCGGCGGTGCCGGAATGGCCGCATTCGGCAAATCCAGCAGCACGCATTGCTTGCCGCGGATCTGGCGATCCGTGTATTCCTTGCGCCCTTCGGCATCCGTGCAGCGGTAGATCTGGGCCGAAGCGCCAGCGGTGGCCGTGAGCAAAAACAGTAACAACGAGCAGCGTGCGATCATGCCCCGACTATACAACAACCGAAAAAAAACGCGAGGAAGGCTGCTGCCCTCCCCGCGTCGATCGCTACCGGTCCATGACGTCCGGCAGCTTCGCCATTACAGCGAGTAGTACATGTCGAACTCGACCGGGTGCGTGGTCTGGCGCATGCGGGTCACTTCCGTCATCTTCAGTTCGATGTAGGCATCGATCATCGAATCGGTGAACACGCCGCCGCGGGTCAGGAACTCGCGGTCCTTGTTCAGGTGATCCAGCGCTTCTTCCAGCGATGCGCAGACGGTCGGGATCAGCGCGTCTTCTTCCGGCGGCAGGTGGTACAGGTCTTTCGACGCTGCTTCGCCCGGGTGGATCTTGTTCTGCACGCCGTCCAGGCCGGCCATCATCAGCGCGGCGAAGCACAGGTACGGATTGGCCAGCGGATCCGGGAAGCGCGTCTCGATGCGGCGGCCTTTCGGGTTCGCCACGTGCGGGATGCGGATCGATGCGGAACGGTTGCGTGCCGAGTAGGCCAGCTTCACCGGTGCTTCGTAGCCAGGTACCAGGCGCTTGTACGAGTTGGTGCCCGGGTTGGTGATCGCGTTCAGCGCCTTGGCGTGCTTGATGATGCCGCCGATGTAGTACAGCGCGAAGTCCGACAGGCCGGCATAGCCGTCGCCGGCGAACAGGTTCTTGCCGTCTTTCCAGATCGACTGGTGCACGTGCATGCCCGAGCCGTTGTCGCCCACGACCGGCTTCGGCATGAAGGTGGCGGTCTTGCCGTAGCTGTGCGCCACGTTCCAGATCACGTACTTCATGTTCTGCGTCCAGTCGGCGCGCTCGACCAGGGTCGAGAACTTGGTGCCGATTTCATTCTGGCCGGCGCCGGCCACTTCGTGGTGGTGCACTTCGACCGGGATGCCCATCGATTCGAGGATCAGGCACATTTCCGAGCGCATGTCCTGGAACGAATCGACCGGAGGCACCGGGAAGTAGCCGCCCTTGACGGTCGGACGGTGGCCGCTGTTGCCGCCTTCGATGTCCTTGTCGGTCGACCAGGAAGCTTCGTCGGAATCGATCTTGACCATCGCGCCGGACATGTCGATCTTCCACTTCACGGAGTCGAAGATGAAGAATTCCGGTTCCGGGCCGAAGTAGGCGGTGTCGCCCAGGCCGGACGATTTCAGGTACGCTTCGGCGCGCTTGGCGATCGAACGCGGATCGCGGTCGTAGCCCTTGCCGTCCGACGGCTCGATCACGTCGCACTGCATGAACAGCGTGGTTTCTTCGAAGAACGGATCGATGTTGGCGGTGCTCGGGTCCGGCATCAGGATCATGTCGGATGCTTCGATGCCTTTCCAGCCTGCAATGGAAGAACCGTCGAAAGCATGGCCGCTTTCGAACTTGTCGATATCGAAGTGGGACACAGGCACGGTCACGTGCTGCTCTTTACCACGGGTATCGGCGAAACGGAAGTCGACGAACTTGACTTCGTTGTCTTTGACCAATTGCAGGACTTCTTCGGCGGTACGTGCCATTACTCATCTCCTAAGTGAAAAGGGCTGCCGTCACATTGTGCGGCGGTAACTCGCGTACTGTAATGCACGAAGCGTGCCAGCATTAAGCTTCTATCCATATGCGGCGAGTTACATTGATCTTGCTCCCTACGGAAACTAAAATCATCCGTACGGAAACGTGCGGCGAAATGCACCAGGATTGCGCATCCTAGACCTCGCCCAACTTTGGTGCAGATAGACCATTTTGCACCAATTTCGACCACCGCGCCCCAAAATGTGGCATACGTATCCAGGGCGAAATTTTCCTCGATACAAGCCCTTCGATGATAGAGACAGTTCCCAAGGATTTAACGCCAAATGAGCACCAACGACATTCTCGAGCGCGCCCGCGAGCGCGGCAATGGCCTGCCCTATGCTGGCGCAGTCACGCCCCAGGAAGCGCACCAGCTGATCCAGGGCAACCCGACCGTACGCCTCATCGACGTGCGCACCAATGCCGAGCGCGACTGGGTGGGACGCGTGGCGATCGATGATGCGCAGCATGGCGCCGTCCAGTGGAGCACCTATCCGGGCGGTGTACCGAACCCGGAGTTCGTCCAGCAGCTGAGCGCCATCGCCCGCAAGGACGACGTGCTGCTGTTCCTGTGCCGTTCCGGCGTGCGCTCCCGGCATGCGGCGAAGCTGGCCACCGAAAACGGTTTTGCCAACAGCTTCGATATCCTGGAAGGTTTTGAAGGCGACAAGAATGCCGAGGGGCATCGCAAGAGCGTGGGCGGGTGGTGCAAGGCGGGGCTGCCCTGGGTGGGGGCCTGATGGCCAGGGCCGCGGCTGCGAAGGCATCGATCTCATGAGCACGGCATCTTCCCCGACAGCCGGTATCGAGATCAGCTCGAAAAAGCTTCATCTTGCGCTGTTTGCCGGTGGCAAGCTGAAGGTCAAGGCTGCGGAAAATTCGCCCTTCGGTGTCCTCGACCTGATCGACTGGATGCGCAGGCAAAAGGTCGTTCCCGGCCAGGCTCATGTGTGCATCACGTCCGGCACCGGGCAGGCGGAGAGCGTTGCCCTGTGGCTGCGCGGCCAGGGAGTGCCGAATGTCAGCCTGGTCGAGCCGGCGGCATTGCGCGAATCCGTGGCGGGAAATCCGGTGGACAAGATCGACGCCAGCGCGCTGGCACGTTATTGCGCCGCCGCGAATCCGCCCCTGTGGGTCGCACCTCCCGAGGAGGTATTCATATTGCGGGCGATGTGCAAGAACCTGGCCGATATGCGCAAGCTCCATGTTTCCCAGACTGCCCTTCTGGGCGACTGGACGGATAACCCGGACGTGACAGAGCCGATCACCAACAGTATCCAGCAGGTGGAAGAGCAGATCACCCGCTCGGAAGAGCTGATCAAGCAACTGTTGACCGACTATCCGCACCTGGTCGGGCGCCCGGAACTGGCGGGAGCCTGGCCTCCGCCTGCGCGCGACGCTTGAGGCGAAGGCGGGGTCATTCCCGACGCTACCCAGCTGGCGAGGTGAGGTTGACCAGGGCGCAACATGCTTGAGTCCGTGTCATGGTGCCTGGCACCATGACACGGACTCGGCTTTAACCACGGGCTCGGCTCTAACGCTTACAGCGCGTACGTCAACCGCGCATACACGAACCGGCCCGAGCGGCCGAACGGCGAGTAGTTCGTGAACGGGGCGTTGCCGGTCGTGTTGAGCGCGGCCGGGTAGGCGTCCGGATACTGGTCGAACAGGTTTTCGGCACCCACGGCCAGCGACAGCGCCGGGTTGATCTTCCACCGCCCTTCCAGGTCCACCAGCGTCTTCGCGGACATCGTATGGTCCAGCGCCGGCGTGGTGCCCGGCGTCAGGATCTTGCCGTAGCGCGTGGCGCGCAGCGTGGCGCCCCACGGGCCCAGGTTCCACGTGCCGCTGGTGGTGAACTTGGTCTTCGGCGTGCCCTGCTCGAAGGTCAGCACGTTGACGCGGTCGAACAGCACCGGTGCCGGCGACAGGGCGGCCAGCTCGGCCGTTTGCGGCACCTTGTCCACGCTGGTCTTGGTGTAGTTGCCGGCCACGGTCAGGTCGAAGCGGCCCGCGGCGCCCAGGTTCCATGGATAGTTCAGCACCACGTCCACGCCCTTCGTGGTCGTGTCGACACCGTTGATGAAGAAGCGGCCGCCGCCCACGCCGGGGAAGCCGTTCGCCGTCAGGTAATTGCGCACGTTGGCCTGCGTGAGGTTTTCCGACAGCACGATACGGTCGCGGATCTCGATGTGGAAGGCGTCGACCGTCAGGCTGCCGCGGCCCAGCTTGGTGACCGCGCCCAGCGAGAAGTTGGTGGACTTTTCGGCATCCAGCGGCTTGGCACCCAGCGCGATCGCCGCAGCGTCGGTCGGCTTGAACGTGGTGATGTCGAACGGCACGCCGTTGATGAAGTTGGTCGAGGTGGACGTGAAGTTCTGCTGCTGCATCGACGGCGCGCGGAAGCCGTTCTGCACCGAGCCGCGCAGCCCGAAGTTCGGCGTGAAGTCGTAGCGGCCGGCGAACTTGCCGGACCAGTTGCTGCCGAAGTCGGAGTAATGCTCGCCGCGCACGGCGAACGACGCCAGCAGCGAAGGCAGCACGGTCGCCTCGACGTCGGCGAACACGCTGTAGGCGGTGCGGTGGCTGTCCGATTCGTCGGACGGGCGGAAGCCCGGGAACACTTGCGAGCCGGACGCGGTGGGCAGGCCGGAAGCGAGCAGCACGCCGCCATTGCGCCACGAATCCGGTTCGCCCGCTTCCAGCTTGTAGCCTTCGCGCCGCGCTTCGCCGCCCAGTGCCACGTTCAGCGGCGACGCCAGGCCCACGTCGAACTGGCGCACGGCCGACAGGTTGTAGGTCAGCTGGTCATACGAGAAGCCGCCCGCCTCGAATTCGGTCTTGCTGGACGGGCCCAGCGAACGGTTCAGCGTGTTCTGGATGGTGAAGTCCATCTTGTTCTTGCCGTAGCTGAACGAGGAATCCATGTCCCAGCCACCGCTCGTCCACGTGAAGCCGGCCGCCGCGGAAAAATCGTCCACGTCCGGCGCGATGATCGGCAGGAAACCGTTCGGGTAGATCTCGATGGTGTTGTTGTCCTGCAGGGCGCGGCGGAAGAAGCCGCCCGATTCCGCCTCGCGCTTCTGGTAGCTGGCCCAGCCATACCACTTGAGCGTTTCGCTGACCTGGCCGCCGGCATTGGCGAACACGGTCGACTGTTTCATCTCGGGTTCGCCATACCAGGCGTTGAAGCGGTTGATCGTCGCCTCGCGCGGGTCGAACCCACCGTTCACGAGCGGATACTGCTGGCGCGTGTCGTAGCCGCTGCGTTCCGTGTGCTCCTGGTCCTTGTACTCGGCGGCGATGGTCAGGAAGCCGGTCTCGCCTAGCGGCAAGCCCTTCCACAGGCTGACGGTGGCGACGCCGCCATCGCGGCGCTCGCGTTCATCCTGCGTGCCCCAGTTCGCGCCGGCCGGCGGCGGTGCCACGGCGAATTCATATTCGGTGATGCGCTTGCCATAGCTGACGGTCGCTTCGCCGCCGCTCCGGTCGTTGCGCAGGCGGATGTTGACGACGCCCGCGATCGCATCGGAGCCGTATTGCGCCGATGCGCCGTCGCGCAGCACCTCGATATTCTTCACGATGCCGGTCGGGATCGTGTTCATGTCCACGGCGGCCGAGCCGCGGCCGATGGTGCCGTTCAAGTTGACCAGCGACGCGGCATGGCGGCGCTTCGAATTCACCAGCACCAGCGTCTGGTCCGGAGCCAGGCCGCGCAGGGTCGCGGGGCGGATCGTGTCGGTACCATCGGCCAGGCCCGGGCGCGGGAAGTTCAGCGACGGCAGGGCGACGGACAGGGCTTGCGTGATCTCCGGCACGCCCGAATTCTTGATCGTGTCGGCCGAGATCACGTCGACCGGCGCGGCGGTGTCCAGCACGGTGCGGTTCGAGACGCGCGTGCCGGTCACCACCACGGTGGCCTGGTTGTCTTCGGTGGAAGTGGCTTGCTGGGTTTGCTGGGCTTGCTGGTTTTGCTGGGCTTGCGCCGTGGTGCCGGCAAACAGGGAGGCGATGGCGCCGGCAAGCAGCGCCCTGGCTGGTAAGGTATTGCAAAGCATCCTGGTCCCTTATCTCGTGATGAAGTCAATGACGGACTCATCATCGGGGCCGGACTGCCGGGGTGTCAATTTTGTAACGCTGCCGCCGGCTGAAAATGTCGCAATATTTACACGGTACTTCTACGTACCGGTACCGAACAAAGTGCTTACGGGGCTACTGCCGCGGTGCCCATCAACCCTTCGATCCGTTGCCGCACGAAATGCACATGGCTGCGCAAGCCATACAGGTCGTCGGCGAACGACAGCGGGATCGACAGGTGGTTGACGCGTTCCTCGATCTCGTTCAGGCGCACCAGCTGCTCCGCATAGATCGGCCCACGCTCTTCCGGCGCCACTTCCACCGCATCCTCGATCGCTCCCTCCACGGTGCGCAGCTGCCCGTACCAGCGGTAGATGCGCGAACGCACGCGCCACACGTACAGCGGCGGCACGATCTTCGACAGCGGCAGGATCAGCGCGGACAGCGCCAGCAGCAGCACCCACATCCGGTCGAGGAAGTTCGCCAGCCAGAAGCTCATGTAGCGCTGCAGGAACGGCGCGCCATCCTTGTAGAACTTGGCTGCTTCGTCGGCCACGGGGATTTCCGTGTACTTCGCGGACGGGAACTGCCCCTGCTGCTGGAACCAGCCAGCGCCGCCGTGGATCCTGGCCGCGGCCTGCACGAACAGTTCGACCAGCGCCGGATGCAGGTCTTCGCGCGCGACCAGGGTCGCGGTCGGCGCGATCAGGTGGTAATCGCGCGCCGGCAGGTCGCGCCCCAGGTCCACGATGCCGCGCGGCAGGGTCACGTGCGTGAGGAACGGCAGGCGGCGCGTGTACGCCTCGGCCTGGGCAAAGTCGAACAGGTAGATGCCGGGCGTCTGCAACAGCATCTGGATCAGCGGGTCGTCCGGCGCGGCGGCGAACACCAGGCCATCGATGCGCCCTTCCAGCAATTCCACCGTGGCCGGCGTGTTGTCGAGCTGCGTGGTCTGCAGTTCTTCGCGCTCGACGCCGTTCACGGCCAGGATCTGCCGCACCAGGCGGGGCGTGCCGCTGCCGCGCGCGCCGATGTTGATCTTCAGGCCGCGCAATTGCGTCAGCTGCGCAAGCGGCGGCGCGCCCTCCTTCGCACGCAGGAACAGCCAGACCGGTTCCGTGAACAGGCTGCCCAGCGACACCAGGCCTTCCCGTTCGGGCGCCGCCTCATCGGTCGTGCCGCTTTGCATGAAGGCGATGTCGACCTTCCCTTCCTTCAGCAGCTTGAGGTTGTCGCGCGACCCGTGCGAGCCTTGCGGCGTGACGGCGATACCTTCCTTTTTCAGCAGCTCCTGGTACTTCTTGCCGAACACGTCATACGCGCTGTTGTCCTGGCCCGTGCCCAGCGTGACCTTGCGCGGCGGCGCCGGATCCACGATCAGGTAGGCGGCAATGCAGACGGCGGCGATGCCGAGGATGGTGGGGCCGGCCGAAGCGACCAGGTCGCGCAGCGAAAAGCTGGTGAACTTCTTCAGGCGGTTCATCGTGGAGCGGAGTGGGTGACGCAGGGCATTCACGGAGCATGCTCCGTGAATGCGGAACGCTGCAGCCTTGCCAGGCCGCAGCCGGCACGACGGTTGAGTAGCAATTTCATCATAGGTGGCACGATGCCAACAAATGGTGAAACCTGCAAGGGAAATGGCGGATGAAACGAGCTAGCGCAGCCATTTACCCAGAGGCAGATGCGGGGGTCAGACCCGGCGGGTCTGACCCCAGCTCTTCGCTGTTGGGGTGAATGCATGCACATTCAACGTGTCGGGTAACGCTTCAAAAACCGGTGTCAGACACCCTACAGGGTGTCTGACACCGGTTTTCTTCTCACCCGCCGCAGGCCTTGACAGGCGCCCCCAGCGCGGCAGCGGCAGCCGCCACGGAAGAATTGGCGGGCAGCGCAGCCTGGTTCGGCTCGATCAGCGGCATCAGGCTGGGCGCCAGCACCGTCAGCAGCTGCACCGGCAGCGCGCTGGTGAAGTCGTAGTTCTTCGATTCCGGGCCGCGCACGTAGGCGGTCATGCTGCCGAAGAAGCGCTCGCCGATATTGAACACGAACGTGGCCGAGCGGTTCACGTAGCGCGATTCGATCAGGCGGCCGCCGCCGGCATACACGTCGAAGCGCTGGTCGCCGGTACCGGTCTTGCCGCCGACCGGGAGGTTGGTGCCGTCGGCGGCCACGAAGGCGGTCTTCGCGCGCTTCGCGGTACCGTCCGACACCACGCCGCGGATTTCATCGGCCACCACGCGCGCCACTTCCGGCGCCAGCACCCGTTCCGCGGCCACCTTCTCGGCGCGCGCCACTTTCGTGTCGTACGGCGTGCCGGCGGCGAAGTGCAGCGACTCGATGCGCTGGGTAGGCTTGCGCACGCCGCCGTTGACGATGATGCCCATCATCTCCGCCAGCGCGGCAGGCCGGTCGGCCGAGGCGCCCAGCGTGGTCGCATACGACGGCACCAGCGAACCGAATGGATAGCCCATCTTCTTCCACTGGTTGTGGATGCCGATGAAGGCTTCCATTTCCAGCAGGCCGGCGATGCGGCGGTCCTGCGCGTGCTTGCGGTGCGTCTTGAACAGCCACTGGTAGACTTCCTGGCGCTCCTTGTCGGACGCCGCCACCACCTGCGACAGCGTGGCGCCTTCGTGCTGGCGCAGGTAAGCCACCAGCCACAGTTCCAGCGGGTGCACGTTGGCCAGGTAGCCGCGGTCGGCCAGGCTCCACTTGTCCATCGCGTACTGCTCGTACATCTTCTCGAGCCGCTCCTGCGGCACTTCGTTCTGTTCGAGCAGGTTGCCGTTGACGAACATGGCGAACTCGCCCAGCGAAGCCTTGGGGAACAGCGTGCGGTGGATGTTGGCCAGGCGCAGCGGCGTGGGGCGGATGCTGTCGACCAGGATCTTGTCGAGCTCCGACTTCGGCTTGCCCTTGTATTTCGCGTAGAAGCGGTACAGGAATTCCTTGCCTTCCTTGTCGGCGAAGCGGGCCAGGTACTCGGCACGGCGCGGATCGTCGGCGTCGGCCAGCAGGCTGGCGGACGAGCCGGGCATCTGGAACATGTAGTACTTGACCACGTCGCGCATCAGCCGCACGAACAGCAGGTTGGTCGAGCGGCGCAGGCCTTCGCGCACGGTCAGGATGCGGCCGTTGTCTTCCTTCGAGAAGTTGCCGAAGTAATGCAGGCCGCCGCCGGTGAAGAAGCCCTCGCCCGGATTGCCGGAATAGGTGCGTTCCATCGCCGCGTTCAGCATCGCCGTCAGGTCGCGCTTGTCCGGCGGCGTGATCGACAGCCACTCGATGGCCCACGCGGTCAGCCGGTCTTTCGGATCGAACTGCACCTTGCCCAGTTCATCGGCGCTCATGGCGCCGTACTTCTTGAACAGCTGGTCCATGATGTCGAGGTAGGTGACCAGCGTGCGCAGCTTCGCGGTGGAACCCAGGTCCAGCTTGGCGCCTTCGTTGATGTCCAGCGGCTGGTCGTAGTTATCCGTCTGCACGCGCAGGTAGTTGACCTTGTCGCCGCGCTCGAGCAGCGTGAAGCTGTACACGACATTGGCCGGGTCGCCATTGCCCAGCATGCCCTTGCCGGTCAGGCCCGCGGCCTGGGCCACGGTGGCATCCTTCAGGTCGCGCAGCATGGCGGCCACGGCGCGCTGGGCGTCCGCATCCAGCGTGCTGACCACCGACAGGTCCAGCCGGTCCAGGTTGTACATGCGGTTGTCGCCCAGCAGGTTGGCCAGGTGCACGCGCACCGTGTTGGCGGCCTTTTTCGTCACGTAGCTGACCGGCGGCGCGGCCTGCAGGCCGTTGCCCTTGGCCGGGCGCAGCCGTTCCTTCAGCGCGGCATCGCGCAGCGACGGCGTGATGATGCCCACTTGCGCCAGCAGGCGCAGGTGGCTGTTGGCCAGGGTTTCCAGGTCCTGGTCGCCGTCGCCCAGGTAGTAGCTGGGGCGGCGCTGCGCGATCAGCAGCGACAGCGCTTCCTTGAACACGAGCGCGCTGCCCGGCTGGTCCATGCGGCCGGCCAGCAGGCGGTTCACTTCGTTGAAGTCGCGGCCATACCAGACCCACATGCCGTCGCCGATGCCGTTCACCTCGCCATAGCCGGGCTTGGCCGACAGCGGCACCGTGTTCAGGTAATCGGTCACGATCTGGCGGCGCACCGCGGTCGTGTCCTCGCCCTGCTGGTAGGCGCGCAGCGTGGCCGACACCATCTGCTGCAGCTTGTCCTTCATCGAACCGGTGCGCCCTTCCGGCGAATGGCGGTATTTCTCGATCTGCGTGGCCAGCGTGCTGCCGCCGGCGGCGCGGCTGCTGGCCAGGCCCACGGCGCTGGCCGATTTTTCCAGGATCGCTTTCGACAGGCGATCCCATTCCACGGCGGGATTGCGTTTCGGGTAGGTGTTGTCCAGCAGCTCGCGGTTCTCGATGAACAGCAGGCTGTGCACCAATGCCGCCGGGGTCTGGTCGAAGCCCGGGTAGATGCGTTCCGGGTAGCTGGCCGAGAACAGCGGCTGGGCGCGGCAATCGTAGATCGTCAGGCCGGTGCGGGTCTTTTCACGGAACGTGGTGAATATGCCCATGTCGGCCAGCTGCACCATCTTCGGCGAGAAGCGCGATTGCGCCAGCACCTGGTAGTCGCGCTGCTTCAGGCGTGCCAGGTAGTCCGGGATGTTGGCATAGCCGAGCCGCTCGTCATAGGGGCTGTCCTGCGGGAAGCGGATCGCATTGCTGGGACCCGGCTCGACCTTGTAATTGAGCTGCTTGACGACGCCGGTGAAGTATTTCGCCTGCATCGTCGAGGTGCGCGATTCGTGGACCATCCACCAGATGACCAGCGACAGCAATACCAGCATCAGCAGGATGAATGCGTTACGGGAGCGACGGCTTTTGGGCTCGGACGGCGGCGGCGTGGCCGTCTGTTCGTCGTCCAGGCCTTGCCTTTCTTGATCGTATTGGGAAGACATGATTGCGAGTGAAACTACGTTCTGCTACTGGTTCTGCTACGGGTTCTGCTACGAGTTGTTTGCTGTAGGGGCCTTGCCGCGCACTGCGCACGGCTTATTGCCATTGCACCACATCGCATGGATGCGCACGGGTTAACTGGCCGAAAACAGGCCGAATATTTAGGGCGGTACGGGTATTTTCGCAAAAAAACAACGACCCTGATCTGCAAGCAACAGTACCTGCCCGGCGGCGGCCCTGGCGTGTCATGCCGCCGTCACACGGCGGTCACGCTTTGGTCACGCCCCGGTCACGCGATGCGCTGGTACTCGGCGCCTTGCGCATCGAGCCCCGCGCACAGCCGCACGAAGGCGGCCGCCACCTGCGCCGGATCGCCCTTCACACCGAGTTCGATGTGCCGCCGCGTGCGCGCATCGCCCACGCTGGGCAGGCTGAACACCTTGATGCCTGGCCAGGTCGCTTCGATCTCTTCCATCAGCGGCGTAAGCGCCGCCTCGGCGCCGTCGAACACGAGCACCGCCTGCTCGGCGCGCGCCTGCCGGTTGAACAGGTGCGCATGGTGCGTATCGAGCACCCATTCGATCATCGGCCAGGCCATCACGGGAAAGCCCGGCACGAAATAATGGGTACCGAGCGCGAAGCCGGCCACGTTGTTGTACGGGTTCGGGATCAGTTCCGCGCCCTCGGCGAATTCGGCCATCTTCAGCCGCTGCAGGTTTTCCGGCGCTTCCAGGTCCACCTCGCGCCCCTCTTCCTGCGCCACCTGCCGCACGCGCTGGCGGATGTTCTCGGCGCCCTGCGGATGCAGCACCAGCGGACGGCCCAGCGCGGCCGCGGCGGCCTGGCGCGTATGGTCGTCCGGCGTGGCGCCGATGCCGCCGGTGGAGAACACGATGTCATCCGTGGCAAAGGTACGTTTCAGCGTGGCCGTAATGCGCTCCGGCTCGTCGCCGATGTACTCGGCCCAGCCCAGTTGCAGGCCGCGCGCGGCCAGCAGCTGCACGACTTTCGCCAGGTGCGCACCGACGCGCTTGCCCGACAGGATTTCATCGCCGATCACGATCAGGCCGATGGTGGTGACCTTGTTGCTCATATCTGCTCCAGGTTTTCGGTGGGGGCGGTGGGGGCGCTGCGGGCACGCAGCTGCGATAGCGCTTCCAGGCAATAGTACTCAAACCACAAGCCGGTGAAGATGAAGACCAGCACATACAGCCACAGGGCCGCGGCCAGCAGCAACGGCAGCAGGGCCACCAGCGCCACGGCGCCGCCGATCCACGCGATCGCCGGCAGCGTACCGGCCGCGCCGGAGGCCACGCCGATCGCCAGCAGCGGCCATTTCTTTTCGCGCTGGATGATCTCGATCTCCTCGGCGCTGGCATGTTCGGACAGCGCGTCGTAGCTCATCACGCGCGACGTGAGCCAGCCCCACAGCAGCGCCGACGCCGCCACCGCCAGCGGCGGCACGGCATACAGCGGCAGCAGGCAGAGCCAGACCACGATGAACACGAGGAACAGCGAGATCGCCTTGGCGACGCCTTTCACCAGGCTGCCGCCCTGCTTTTTCTCCAGGTGCGGGAAATGGCGGTCGCCGACGTGCTTCACGATCGCCGGCATCGCCGCCACGCCGATGAAGACCAGCGCCGTAAGGATCATCAGCGGCAACAGCAGCAGCAGGGAAACCAGCACCGGAATCACGGTCTTCAGGAACGTCATGCCGATGGTTTCCAGCCACGCGGTCGAATACGTGTACAGCTCGAGCCGGAAGAAATGGCTCTCGATCCAGTCCACCAGCGGCTGCAGCGTGAAGTACAGCACCACGCCCCAGACGACGAGGGAGAGCAGGAACGGCACCGCGGACAGGATCAGCATGCGGCCATGCAGTTGCGACAGCACCGCGCGGCCATAGGCATTCAGGACGCCGCGCATCAGTGCGCCCTCCTGCCGCGCCGGCCGGCCAGGGACCGTGCGGTTCCGTCGAACGCATCGTCCGCAAGGTTGCCAGGGCCGGCAGGGTGGATACCGGGATCATCAGGGACACGGCGGGTATTGCGAAACATGGGAACTCGCGACTGGGAAGGCAAAGCCGTATTCTACGGCCAATGCCCGGCCTGGCCGCAAGGGCCGCAGGCCGGCGCCCGCCGCTCCGCACTAGCCCCCCATCCCGCGTTGCACTACAATCGTCAGCCCGAACCAACATGTAAAGGAACGCCCATGTCCATCACCACCACCCCATCCGGCCTGCAATACGACGAAATCCAGGTCGGCGACGGCGCCGAGGCGAAAGCAGGCCAGAATGTCACCGTGCACTACACCGGCTGGCTGCAGAACGCCGACGGCAGCAAGGGCGCGAAATTCGATTCCAGCAAGGACCGCAACGATCCGTTCGAATTCGCACTGGGCGCCGGCATGGTCATCCGCGGCTGGGACGAAGGCGTGCAGGGCATGAAAGTGGGCGGCACCCGCCAGCTGATCATCCCGGCCGACCTGGGCTACGGCGCGCGCGGCGCGGGCGGCGTGATCCCGCCGAACGCCACGCTGATCTTCGACGTAGAACTGCTGGGCGTGTGATGCGCTTGCCGGCATTGACGCGCCTGGCGGCCGCCCTGCTGGCGACGGCGGCCCTGTCCGGCTGCGCCGTCGTCACGGTCGGCGCGGCCGTGGTGGGTGCGGGAGTCAGCGTCGCATCGACCGCGGTCGACGTGGGCGTCGCTGCCGGCAAGGGCGTCGTCTACGTGGGCAAGGCTGCCCTGTCGGACGACGACGAGGAAGACGAGGACGAGAAGAAGAAGTAGCGGAAGCCGAACTGGCGGGAAAACCGGGTCAAACCCGGAACACGCTGCCGGTCACTTCGGGTTCCCGTGGTGATCACATCATGATCACATGATGATCACATCGGGAACTCATCGGGAACCCATCGGGATCACCTCGGAATTACATCGGAATTACATCGGAACCACATCGGCGGATCACCGCCGCGATCACACGGTGATCACCCCGGGCGCCCTTGCGGCGCCTTTTTCTTGCCCTGCCTTTTGTGCGCTAGCGCTGCCAGGCGCGCTGCATGGCGTCCTGTTCCGCCTTGGCATCCAGCGGCTCGCCGGAGATGCGCTGTTCGATCGCCGCCTTGACCGGTGGCGAGAGCTCGGTGGCGGCGGCCGCGTCGGCGTTCCTTGCCGGCGACGGACGCGGGTTCTGCATCACCAGCGGCAGGCGCCATTCCTGCCCTGTCTTGCAGGCCAGGCCTTCGATCTCGAAGGTGCCGCTGCCGCTCGCGAAGCTGCGGCAGTAGCTGCCATCGGTGGAGACGAACGACATGCCGATGCGCACCGCGCCGGCGGCCCGCGCCGCCGCGTTGGTGGCCACGCCCGCCGCGCCCGGCGGTGCGGACAGCTGCTGCTCGAGTGCGGCGACGAGGCGGCCCTCGGCGGCCAGCGTGCCCTCGTGGCTGGCGACCAGTTCGACCCGCGGTTCATCGGCCTGGAAGTACGTGAGGCCGAACGTGCCGGCCAGTACGCCCACCACCAGCACGCCGCCCAGCGCCATCCATTCCGGCCACGACCAGCGCCGCTCGCGCGTGGCCTTGCGGGCCGCCAGCTGGGTGGCTTCGCGCCGCGCGCGCACCGCGTCGAGGCTGACCACGGTGGCCTGCCGCGCCGGGCGCATGCGCTGCCCGTCGTCGGCGGGCGCGAAGCCGGCGAAGACGTTGCTGCGCCGCGTCTTGTAATGGGCGACACGCCGGGCCAGCGCCAGGTCGGTGGAACAGGCCTGCTCCACGGCGCGGCGGGTAGCCATGTCCAGTTCGCCGTCGGCATATGCCATCAGGGTTTCGTCGGAAAAGCTCATGATGTGGCCCGCCTGTGTTCAAGGGACGATGCTTCATATTAGCACCGCGCCGCACTGGTCAGGCGTCCGGCTGCGCCGGTCTGGCGCGCACCGGCCCGCCAGACCATGCCGCACCGCAGCAGCCCAACAGCCATAAGGGTTTCTGTTGGTTCAAAGGATTACTTTCCGCAAATATTGTGCTAATCTGCGGCCTCTATTAACCACGGAGGTAGTAATGAAAAAAGGCGAACTGATTGCAGAATTTGCGAAGCGTACCGAAATGTCCGGTGCCGCCGCCAACGACGCAGTGAATACCCTGATTGCCATCGTTACCGAGCGCCTGAAAAAAGGCGATACGGTCGGCATCACCGGCTTCGGCACCTTCTCGGTTGCCAAGCGCGCTGCTCGCAAAGGCCGCAATCCTGCAACCGGCGAAGCGATCAAGATCGCCGCGTCGAAGACGCCGAAGTTCTCGGCCGGCGCCACGCTGAAGGCGGCTGTGAACCCGACCAAGAAAAAGTAATCCCGCTGTCGAGATCAAACGGCGGTCAGGCCCCGGTCGCCTCGGGTCCTGGCCGCCGTGTTCATTTGGCGGGCCATTTCGAGGGCTTGCTCTACAGTTTCCCGCTCCGGCCGGCGCGCGGGTTTTGTATGATGCGCCGAACATCCTGCAACCCTGCAACCCCAAGAGGACCCTATGAGCCTGCAACAACAGTTCGACCAGGCAGTCGCCGATTCGAAGACCCTGCCGGAACGCCCGGACAACATGACGCTGCTGAAGATGTACGCGCTGTACAAGCAGGGCTCGTCCGGCGACGCCACCGGCGAGCGCCCCGGCATGACCGATTTCGTCAACCGTGCCAAGTACGACGCCTGGGCCGCCCTGCAAGGCACGCCGCAGGAAGACGCGCAGCAGCAGTACATCGACCTGATCGCCGACCTGAAGGCCTGACCTTCCAGCGCGTGCCGGCCCGGCCTGGCACGCGCCGGCCCATCATTCCGGCGCGAACACCTTGCGCATCTTCTCGGCGACCTTGCTCTGGATCGCCGGCGCGAAAGCGCCATACAGGAATCCCAGCCTGATTTCCATCTGCGCCTGCTTGTCCAGCAGCGTCAGCGTGCCTTCCACGCCGCTTTTTCCGAAACGCAGCACGTCGCCCTGCCATTGGCAGGAAAGGTCCAGTTCGCGCGCCAGTTTGTCGGCCACTTGCTGGGCGGCGGCACGCGCCGCGTCGGGAGCGAGGTTATGGGGTTGGATGATGTTGATCATGCTTGGGTCGGCAAAAAAAGGCGCCATCATGCCATAACGGCAGCCTTTCCAGCAGGCGGCTACAGCAAACGGAAGGCGGCGATCGCCACCGCCGTCGGGAGCAGCGCGGCCAGCAGCAGGTGCAGCGCCGATACCGTCTCCAGCGCGAAGTGTCCTTTCAGGATCGACATGCCGGCCGGGTTCGGCGCATTGGCGATCACGGTGAGGCCGCCGCCCGCCACCGCGCCCGTCACCAGCGCATACTTGAATTCGTCGCTCAAGCCTTCCACCAGCGAGCCCAGGTAAGTCAGCGCGGCATTGTCGGTGACCGCTGTCAGCGCCGTCGCGCCATAGAACACGGCATCGCTGCTCATGCTCATCAGCACCGGCTGCAGCCACCACTGCTGCTGTCCGCCCAGCACTACCAGGCCGGCCAGGAAGAATGCCACCAGCAAGCCCTCGCGCAGGATCAGCCGGTCCTGGAAGCGCTCGTAGGCATGCGCCACGCCCAGGAAGAACAGGAACAGGCCCATGAACACGGCCGGATGGTGCGCGAACAGCACCACGCCGGCCAGGAATGCCAGGTGCGCCAGCACGAGGGGCAGCGGTACCGCGGTGTCCTTCCCGGCCGTGGCGCCGGGGCGCAGCGCGGCCAGTTCGCGGGCGAACAGCGCCGTGACGCCGGCCGCGTTGACGATCACCGCCAGCGCCGCCTTCCAGCCGATGTGCGACAGCATGAACGGCAGGTCCCAGCCCCACTTGGCGGCCACCATCAGCACCGGCGGCGCGGCATACGGGGTCAGCGTACCGCCGATCGACACGTTGACGAACAGGACGCCCAGCGTGGCGTACTTCAGCCGTTCCGAGATGCCGCTGGCGAAGATGCGCTCGGAGAGGATGAGCGCGGCCAGCGTCATCGCGGCCGGTTCCGTGATGAACGAGCCCAGCAGCGGCACGCCGGCCAGCACGAGGAAATACGTCACCATGCCGTCCGGCAGCGGTATGGCGCGGGCCAGCAGGGCCACGGCCGATTTCATCGTCTGCAGGATCGGCCGCGTGGCGGCGATCACCATGATCACGAACACGAACATGGGCTCGGTGAAGTTGCGGCTGTCGACGTAGGCCACCGCGTCGCCCGTACCGCCCGTGATGGCGATGAACGCCACCAGCACCATGGCCCAGAAGCCGAACACCACCTCGACCTCGCCCAGCAGGTGCCAGATGCCGGCGTGCGCGGGATAGCGCTGCGCCAGGCGCTCGAACACCTGGGCGGAAAAGGTATGCAGGATGGCGACGGCAAACAATACCGCGCCGGCACTCTCGATGATGCTGGGCGTCATGCGCAACTCCGGGCTGTGAAGACAGGAATTGTAAGTCAGCAATAGTGAAAGGGCACGTATCAATGCTGGCGCGTGCGAAGTTTGACGCGAATCAAACTTCCGTCTTTGGCGCGGGATGACCATCGTTCCTCGGGGTGCGGAATTGCCAAGTGCCCTGCAACGCACCGCGCATCGATACCGAGGAGATAGCCATGGACCAGAAAGTGATCGTGCCGGGACTGGAAGCCGTGCTGGCGACCCGCCCTGAATTGCCCGTTGGATTCGTGCCGACCCCGTCCGCACCCTACCGCACCCACCGCAAGGTGGCCAAGCTGACCGAGCAGCCGGGTTACCCGCGGCTGAGGACGGCACCCGGCGTGCCGCTGCCGGTACCGGCGACCTCGGCCGGCGCACGCGTGCTGATGTGGAAGCAGGACCCTTCCGTCAGCGACGTGGGCACCCGCAAGGCTTTCCTGCACGGCGTGATCCTGGAGGGTCCGCGCGATGCCCGCATTACGTCCGGCCAGCCCGGCATCGCGCCGGTCAGCCCGAACGCGTTCGGCGATTTCATCGTGCCGCCGGACACCGAACAGTTCGATGCCGTGCACACCTTCACGGTGGTGCGCCAGACGCTGACGATGTACCAGCGCGTGCTGGCCGCGGACGACAGCGGCGCCCTGCTGCCGTGGGCCTGGAACAGCGGCAACAACACGGCGCCGCTGCAGGTGTTCCCGCACGGCTTGCCGGATGTGATGAACGCCTACTACAGCCGCACCGAACGGGCCCTGAAATTCGGCCATTTCATTCCCAGCGGCGCACCGGAGCGCATGTTTACCTGCCGCTCGTTCGACATTGTGGCCCATGAAACGGGCCACGCCGTGCTCGACGGGCTGAAGCCGAAGTGGATCCTGTCCTCCGCGCCGCCGCAAACGGGCGGCCTGCACGAATCGTTCGGCGACCTGACCGCGATCTTCCTGGCGCTGTCGCAGATGGACCAGGTGGAAGCCGTCATCGCGCAGACCAAGGCCGACCTGCACGACAAGACCTTCCTGGCCGACATGGCCGAACAGTTCGGCCTGGCGCTGGGCCGCAGCAATGGCTTGCGCAACGCCGACAACGACCTGACGCTGGCGGAAGCGGGCAACCAGGTGCACGCGATCTCCCAGGTGTTCACCGGGGCCGTCTACGATATCCTGGCCGACATTTTTTCGTACGAACGCCAGCCGGGGCTGGAAGACGACGCCGCCGTGCTGCACCGGGTAGGCGGCTACCTGTGCAGCCTGACGCTGCGCGCGCTGGTGGCCGCGCCGGACGCGGGCGCCACCTATGCGGACGTGGCGAACCACATGCTGCGCCTGGCCGAGGCGGACGGCAAGCCGGTCGAGTACCGCAACTTCATCCGCAACCGCTTCACGCTGCGCGAAGTGGTCGTGTCCGACACGCCGCTGTCGGACGACGTGCCGCCCCATGCGACACTGGCGGCCGCGATCGTCGACCAGCCTCAGGCGATGCAGGACCGCCGCGCCTGCTGCGGTACCATGAACAATGCGCAGTATTTCGACCTGGAAGACGTGCTGGAAGCGGAGCGGCAGGCGCTGGCGCGCTGGTGCCAGGGGTATGCCGCGCGGCACCAGCACAAGGATGCCGCCGCGGCAGCCGCCGGTAGCGGCGAGCGGGCCGTGAACAAATAGCCTGCTTGCCGGTCGATTGCGCCGATCGCCGGTCGTTGGCGGCTGGACACCGGCGCTGCCCCCCGCGGCGGATCGGCCGGTTCTGTTCGGTTCGGCCAGCGGCCGGTTCGTACTGCCGGTTCGTACTTCAACGGCTGGTTCGTACTTCTACGGCCGGTTCGTACTTCAACGGCTGGTCCGTACTTTACATGTTCACCGGAGAACCTCATGAAAATCAGCGCTACCAGCAGCGGCGGCTTCGCCGGCATCACCCGCCAGCATGAAGTCGATACGGCCACCAGTCCTGCGGGCCAGGCACTGGAAGCCGAGCTGGCTTCCCGCGCTTTCTTCGCCAACCCGCGCGGCGCGGCCGAGGAACCGGTCGGCGCCGACATTCCCCGCTGGACCATCACGGTCGATGCGAACGGCCAGCGCCACAGCGTGAGTTTCGCCGAGGATGGCAACCCGGCGAACGCGCGCTGGCGCGAATTACTGGACCGTATCCTGGCGGCCTGACGCCTTTTTCACGGCGGCATCCACGCGGCTGGCAACCCGCTGGCGCCGCGCACCGGCAACGGCGCGCGGCGCATTTGCTTATATGTATTGTGTCTAAGCCTGAATTGTGAGAAAGGGAGAATTGCCCTAAAATACAGTGCTTTGCTGAAGTTGGGATTGTGTTATCGACCGCTTCGCACCAACATTGATAGGACTGCTATGACCCACGTTGTCACCGAATCTTGCATCGCCTGCCGGTATACGGACTGCGTCGATGTTTGCCCGGTAGATTGTTTCCGCGAAGGCCCGAATTTCCTGGCAATTGACCCCGACGAATGCATCGACTGCGCCGTGTGCGTGGCGGAATGCCCGGTCAACGCCATTTTCGCGGAAGAAGATGTGCCGTCCGACCAGCAGCAATACATCAAGCTCAATGCGGACCTGTCCCGCAACTGGCCTTCGATCACGAAGACCAAGGCAGCCCTGCCGGAAGCCGAGCAGTTCAAGGACGTCAAGGAAAAACTCCACCTGCTGGCCCGCTAACGGCAGTTTCCCGGCAGTCGCGCCGCGCGCCCACGCCCGCGCTTATTGGCTATGTAATCGGCTTTGTCATTGACTCTGTAATCGGCTCTTTCATTGTCATGCGCGCCTGCCGCCATTGAATACACAGGATAGAAATCGTCATGAATATCGTCAGCACCCCTCCAGGTGGCTTCCATGAAACGGATGCCGTCATCATCGGCGCCGGTCCCGTCGGCCTGTTCCAGGTCTTCGAACTGGGCCTGCTGGAAATCAAGGCCCACGTGATCGACTCGCTGGCCGCCGTCGGTGGCCAGTGCGTGGAACTGTATCCGGACAAGCCGATCTACGATATTCCCGCGATTCCTTCCTGCACCGGCCAGGAATTGACCGATGGCTTGCTCAAGCAGATCGAGCCGTTCGGCGCCACCTTCCACCTGGGCCAGGAAGTCACCGTCGTGCACAAGCGCGAAGATGGCCGCTTCGACGTCGAGACCAGCCTGGGCACCAAGTTCATCACCAAGACCATTTTCATCGCCGCCGGCGTCGGTTCGTTCCAGCCGCGCACGATGAAGACCGAAGGCCTCGAAGCGTTCGAAGGTTCGCAGGTGTTCTACCGCGTCAAGGATCCTTCGCAATTCGAAGGCAAGAACCTGGTCATCTGCGGCGGCGGCGACTCCGCGCTGGACTGGGCACTGAATTTCGTCGGCAAGGCCGAGTCCGTGGTGCTGCTGCACCGCCGCGAAGACTTCCGCGCCGCGCCCGCTTCCGTGGCAAAGATGAAGCAGCTGTGCGAAGACTATGAAATGCAGCTGATCATCGGCCAGGTGTCCGGCATCGAGCAAAAGGAGGGCAAGCTGTCCGAACTGCGCGTCACGGGCGCCGACGGCGTGACCCGCCGCGTACCGCTGGACATGCTGCTGGTGTTCTACGGCCTGTCGCCAAAGCTGGGCCCGATCGCCGAGTGGGGCCTGGACATCGAGCGCAAGCAGTTGAAGGTGACTTCCACGGAGAAATTCGAAACGAACGTGCCGGGCATTTTCGCCGTGGGCGACATCAACACGTATCCGGGCAAGAAGAAGCTGATCCTGTCGGGCTTCCACGAAGCCGCGCTGGCCGCCTTTGGCGCCGCGCCGTATATCTTCCCGGACAAGAAAATCCACATGCAGTACACCACGACGTCGCCAAAACTCCACAAGGTGCTGGGTGTCGAATCGCCAGTCTTCGACTGATCTAGGGGTGCAACCATGAGTCTGACCAAGTGTTCAGACCTGTCCTACAAAAAAGCAGCGGAAACGCTGCTTTTTTTGTTTCAGCGGCACTATTATCGTAGGAACTACGGGCATCTTTGCCTGATTTGTTGCTTTTGTACACCTTTCTCGCGACACCTTGAAAATGCTTTACGTTAATAAGAAACGGCCTATAATGGGCTTATGATTTCCGCGCTGCATCTTATTTCAGCAGCGCATTATGACCCGGGAACACCTATGCTTTACCAACTCCATGAGATGCAACGGACCTTCCTGAACCCGCTGATGCAGTGGGCCGAAGCGTCCTCGAAACTGTTCAGCAACCCGGTGTCGCCACTGGCGCACACGCCGTTCGCGCAGCGTATCGCTGCCGGCTATGAACTGCTGTACCGCCTGGGCAAGGATTACGAAAAGCCGCCATTCGGCATCGATACCACCACCGTCGACGGCAAGCCTGTCTCGATCATCGAGCACGCCGCCGTCACCAAGCCATTCTGCCGCCTGCTGCACTTCCGCAAGGATACGCGGGAGGCACTGAAGCAGCCGACCGTTCTGCTGGTCGCGCCGCTGTCCGGCCACCATTCCACGCTGCTGCGCGATACCGTGCGCGGCCTGCTGCCGGAACACGATGTATTCATCACCGACTGGACCGATGCGCGCATGGTGCCGCTGAGCGAAGGCCCGTTCCACCTCGACGACTACATCTACTACGTGCAGGACTTCATCCGCCACCTGGGGCCGGACGTGCACGTGATTTCCGTGTGCCAGCCGACGGTGCCGGTGCTGGCCGCGATCTCGCTGATGGCGTCCAACAACGATCCGAAGCTGCCGAAGACGATGACGATGATGGGCGGCCCGATCGACCCGCGCAAGTCGCCGACCGCCGTCAACAACCTGGCCACCGAGAAGCCGTTCTCGTGGTTCGAGAACACGGTGATCTATCCGGTGCCGCCGAACTATCCGGGCTTCGGCCGCAAGGTCTACCCGGGCTTCCTGCAGCATGCCGGCTTCATCGCGATGAATCCGGGCCGCCATGCGCAATCGCACCGCGAGTTCTACATGCAGCTGGTGCGCGGCGACGATGAATCGGCGGAAAGCCACCGCAAGTTCTACGACGAATACAACGCCGTGCTCGACATGCCGGCCGAGTACTACCTCGACACCATCAAGACCGTGTTCCAGGAACACCGCCTGCCGAACGGCACGTGGGAAGTGGGTGGCCAGCTGGTGCGCCCGCAGGACATCAAGAACGTGGCGCTGCTGACCGTCGAAGGCGAGCTGGACGACATTTCCGGCGCCGGCCAGACGCAGGCCGCGCACGAACTGTGCAGCGGCATCCCGGCCGGCATGCAGGAAGACTTCGTGGTGCCGCAGGCCGGCCACTACGGCATCTTCTCCGGCCGCCGCTGGCGCGAACTGGTGTGCCCGAAGATCACGTCGTTCATCCGGCAGCACGCCTGATCCGTCTCCTCGAAGACTGGCCGCCCTACGGGGCGGCTTTTTTTTGTTCCGCTTCCCGCGCACGCTGGCGCTCGCCATGGTGACAGGCACGATTTCCGGGAAAAGTTTCACGAAAAACGGTGACAGTCACCAATGCCGTTAATGTAATTCCACCCAAGGGCAAATTCCGGGGTCAGACCCGCCGGGGTGAAGCAGGGGTTTCGCGAAGCATGCTTCGCGCCTGCGGAACGGTGCTGGCATGCAGGCCAGCACCCCCTCCTGACCCCAGCCCTTCGCTGTTGGGGTGAATGCATGCGCCTTCAATATGCCAAAGGACGCTTGACTTAACGGCACTGGCACTGCCACGGTTTTTTTTGCTTGCGTCCCTAATCCCTTACGTCAGTCGCCTGCCACGCCCACCTCGCCGATCCTGCGCCAGTAGTCCTTCTCCACCTGGCCGAAATCGACCGTCTTCGCCGCGTCGTTGAAGGCCCGCTGCTGCACCAGCCCCGCCTGCGTGCGCTTGAAGCACACATGCACCGGCCGCTCCCTGAACAGGCGCTCGTTGAGGGCGATGCGGCCCCGCTCCGCCGCCGGGAAGCGCGTGGTCAGCAGGTGGCGCAGCACGCGCCGCTCGATCAGGATCGCTGGATAGCGCCGTGCCAGCAGCTTGCGCAGGTTGGTCTCGTCGTTGACGCCCTCTTCCACGTCGAGCAGGCCCTGGCGGACCAGCGCATCGAACTGGTCGCCATTGGCGAACCCGCCCACGGTGCCGATGCGGATGCCGCGCAGGTCGGGCAACTGGACGGCGCGCACGGGCTTGTCCTTCAGGTAGGCCAGCACCGTCAGGGTATTGCCGACCGGGCTGGAGAAATGGCACAGCCTTTCCCGTTCCGGCGTGCGCCAGACGGCAAGGAAGCCGGCATAGCGGCTGTCGTTCAAGCCCAGGTCCATCGCGCGCTTCCACGGGAAATAATCGATCCGGGCCGTGTAGCCGAGGCGGTCGAGGGTGGCGCGCAGGATCGCGCCGGACAGGCCGTCGTCAGGCAAGGCATCGCTGACGAATGGCGGCCATTCCTCGGCGGCGAAGCGGATGGTCTGGGGCGTTTGCGCCGCGGCCGAAGTGAACACGGCGGCAGCCGCGCCGCCGAGCACGCAATGCAGCATGCGGGCCGGCGTGGCGGACCGTGCAGAGGCCAGCACGGCGGCCAGCATCCGGGCCGCGGTGTGAGCCAGCGCTCGGCGCACGCTCATGCGCGGATCGTTTTCATGACGGGCGGTGTTGCTTGTTCCATGTTCGCATGCTCCCACAAGGCGGCGGCAAAGCCAAGCGGAGCCTGCGCGCACGTGCCGGCCCGCTGCACGAGGGCGCGCGAATGAAGGATAATGCGTCTTTGCTGTTGTTAGCGCATCCTGGCTGCCATCGTGACCCAACCGACTTCCCTTGCCGACCGTATCGAAGACGTCTTGCCGCAGACGCAGTGCACGAAATGCGGCTATGCCGGCTGCCGGCCGTACGCGGAAGCGATCGCGGCGGGCGAGGCGCGCATCAACCAGTGCCCGCCGGGCGGCGCCGAAGGCATCGTGCGGCTGTCGGCCGTTACCGGGCTTCCCGTCATTCCCCTCAATCTCGAGAACGGGCTGGAACGGCCGCGTGCCGTCGCCTTCATCGACGAAGCCCTGTGCATCGGCTGCACGCTGTGCATCCAGGCATGCCCGGTCGACGCGATCATGGGCGCGGCCAAGCAGATGCACACGATCATTCCCGAACTGTGCACGGGTTGCGACCTGTGCGTGAAGCCGTGCCCGGTAGACTGCATCGTGATGTACCCGGTGACCGAGGCCACGGGCTGGGATGCCTGGTCGCAGTCCGCCGCCGACGCCGCGCGCGACCGCCACGATTTCCGCATCGCCCGCCTGAAGCGCGAGCGCGAGGAAAACGATGCGCGGCTGGCTGCCAAGGCCCAGGCCAAGATGGCGGCGGTCGACAACCTGGCCCCTGAAAATGCCGCCGAACTGGCCGAGAAAGAGCGCAAGCGGGCCATCATCGCCGCCGCGATGGAACGCGCCCGCCTGAAGGCCGAAGCGGCCAAGGCCGCAGCGGCGCAGGAAAACAAACCGGAACAATGAACGCAGCCAAACGCCACGAAATCTTTCGCCGCCTGCGCGAAGCCAACCCCCACCCCACCACCGAGCTCGAATACACGACCCCGTTCGAACTGCTGATCGCCGTGCTGCTGTCGGCGCAGGCGACGGACGTGGGCGTCAACAAGGCCACGCGCAAGCTGTACCCGGTGGCGAACACGCCGCAGGCGATCCTCGACCTGGGCCTCGACGGACTGGTGCCGTACATCCAGACCATCGGCCTGTTCAACACCAAGGCCAAGAACGTGATGGCCACCTGCAAGATCCTCGTCGAGCAGCATGGCGGCGAGGTGCCGCGCGACCGCGAGGCGCTGGAGGCGCTGCCCGGCGTGGGCCGCAAGACCGCCAACGTGGTGCTGAACACCGCGTTCGGCGAACCGACGATCGCGGTCGACACGCACATCTTCCGGGTAGCGAACCGCACCAATCTCGCGCCGGGCAAGACAGTGGACATCGTCGAGCAGAAGCTGCTGAAGTTCGTGCCGAAGGAATTCCTGCAGGATGCCCACCACTGGCTGATCCTGCATGGCCGCTACACGTGCGTGGCGCGCAAGCCGCAGTGCTGGAATTGCATGATCGTGGACCTGTGCGAGTACAAGCCGAAGACGGCGGCGCCGGCGGTAGTTTGATTTTGAGGGGGCTGGCGGAGCGCCGTACCGCCCCGTCAGTCGTTGGCAGTGGAGCACTGGGGTCTGTCCCCGACAGTCGTTGCCTTGAACGCAACCGCGAGCGTTGATCAAGGGGACTGACCCCGGTTTTTGCCAGCGTTGCGATGACGCCGGCAAACACCGGGGTCAGTCCCCTCGATAGAAGCCGCGTACAAAGCTTGCGGCCAACGACTGGCGGGGACAGACCCCAGCGACTCGACCGTCAGCGACTGGCGGGGCGGTACGGCAGCCCCTGCCCCCCCTGCAGCCAACACTGACCCAGCGCCAACGCCTACAGCAGCACCAGATTATCCCGATGAATCAGCTCGCGACCTTCGAGGAAGCCGAGGATGCTCTCGATCTCCGCCGATGGCTTGCGCAGGATGCGCCGTGCTTCGCCGCTCGTGTAGTTGGTGATGCCGCGGGCGATGGGAACACCCTTTTCGCTGATGCAGGTGATGACGGCGCCGCGCCCGAATTCGCCGCGCACTTCCAGCACGCCGATCGGCAGCAGCGACTTGCCTTCGCGTGACAGCTTCTCGACGGCGCCGGCATCGATGACGACCTGGCCCAGCGTGTGCAGGTGATCGGCCATCCACTGCTTGCGCGCCGTGAGGTGGCCGGTCTGCGCCTGCAGTTCGGTGCCGATCGCTTCGCCGGAAGCCAGGCGCGTCAGCACGCCCTCTTCGCGGCCGAAGGCGATCACCGTGTGCGCGCCGGACTTGGCGGCGCGCTTCGCGGCGAGGATCTTGGTCAGCATGCCGCCACGGCCCAGGCTCGACCCGGCACCGCCGGCCATCGCTTCCAGCTGCGCATCGCCGGCGATGCCGTTGGTGATCAGGAAGGCTGCCGGGTCCTTGCGCGGGTCCGCCGAGAACAGGCCGCGCTGGTCGGTCAGGATGATCAGCACATCGGCCTCGATCAGGTTGGCGACCAGCGCGCCCAGCGTGTCGTTGTCGCCGAACTTGATCTCGTCGGTGACGACCGTGTCGTTCTCGTTGATGATCGGCACCACGCCCAGCGACAGCAGGGTGGTCAGCGTGGAGCGCGCGTTCAGGTAGCGTTCGCGGTCGGCCAGGTCGGCATGCGTCAGCAGCACCTGCGCGGTGCCGATGCCATGCGCGCGGAAGCTCGTTTCATAGATTTGCGCGAGGCCCATCTGGCCCACGGCGGCGCAGGCCTGCAATTCGTGGACGTCGGTGGGGCGGTGCTCGAAGCCCAGGCGCAGCATGCCTTCGGCGATCGCGCCGGAGCTGACCAGCACGACCTGCTTGCCCAGCGCGCGCAGCGCGGAAATCTGCGCGGCCCAACGGGCGATGGCGGCCTGGTCGAGGCCACGGCCATCGTTGGTGACGAGCGACGAACCGACCTTGACGATGATGCGGCCGGCTTTCTGGACGACGGATTGTGTGGTGCGCGAATTCATTGGGCGGCAAATCTCTTGTTGGAAGTGGACTGCATGTCGCCGGGCCGGTCGCCCCGCTTTGCCGCTGACGCCGCGCGCTTCGCGGATCGCGAACCGTGCAGGTAACAGGTAAAGAGAATTTTAACCGGTAACGTCCTTCTTTACCGAAGGAGATAAGGAAAAGGCCCGTTAAACGGGCCTCTTGTTCATCTCGCCGACAATTTAGTCGAGAACCTTGAAGCGGGGATCGTCCGGATCGATCGAGGAGATGCCGCGTGCTTCTTCCGTCATCTGGGTTTCCTCGGCACGCTGCTCGCCGTGGCGCTTCTGTTCCAGGTACTGGTAGATCGCCGTCACGAGTTCCTGCGTGCCTTCGCGCGACAGTGCCGAGATCTCGAACACGGGGCCCTTGAAGCCGAACTTCTTGACGAAGTCCTTCACGCGCTTGGCGCGCTCCGCTTCCGGCACCACGTCGAGCTTGTTCAGCACCAGCCAGCGCGGCTTGTCGACCAGCGCCTCGTCGTATTTTTCCAGCTCCTTGACGAGCGCCTTGGCTTCCTTCACCGGATCCACGGTCGCCTCGAACGGCGCCAGGTCGACGATGTGCAGGAGCAGGCCCGTGCGCGACAGGTGGCGCAGGAACTGGTGGCCAAGGCCGGCGCCTTCGGCGGCGCCTTCGATCAGGCCGGGAATGTCGGCGATCACGAACGATTTTTCATGCGACACACGCACCACGCCCAGGTTCGGGTGCAGCGTGGTGAACGGGTAGTCGGCGATCTTCGGGCGCGCGTTCGACACGGCCGTGATGAAGGTCGACTTGCCGGCGTTCGGCATGCCCAGCAGGCCCACGTCCGCCAGCACCTTCAGTTCCAGGCGCAGGTCGCGGCGTTCGCCTTCCTTGCCTTCCGTCTTCTGGCGCGGTGCGCGGTTGGTCGACGTCTTGAAGTGGATATTGCCCCAGCCGCCCTCGCCGCCCTTGGCGAGCAGTTCGACCTGGCCGTGTTCGGTCATGTCGGCGAGGATCTCGCCGGTCACGTTGTCGATGATCAGCGTGCCGACGGGCATGCGCAGCATGATGTCGTCCGCGCCCTTGCCATAGCAGTCGGAGCCGCGGCCCGCTTCGCCGTTCGACGCGCGGTGCATCTTGGAATAGCGGTAGTCGACGAGCGTGTTGATGTTACGGTCGGCCACGGCCCAGATGGAACCGCCCTTGCCGCCGTCGCCGCCATCGGGACCGCCGAACGGACGGAATTTCTCGCGCCGGAAAGAGGCGCAGCCGTTGCCGCCGTCGCCAGCGATGACTTCGATACGTGCTTCGTCGATGAACTTCATGATTACCGCCTTGACTAAGCGCCCGGAAACAGGCGCCTGGAAATAAAAAAGGCTCCACCGATGGCAGAGCCTTTCGATAACAAAGGCTTGCGCCTTACATCACCGTTTGGGCTGGATTACTGAGCAGCCGGAACGACGGTGACGAACTTGTTGCTGCCAGCGCCCTTGGTCACGAACTTGACCACGCCGTCGACCAGTGCGAACAGGGTGTGGTCCTTGCCGGTGCCCACGCCTTCGCCGGCGCGCACTGGGGTACCACGCTGGCGGATGATGATGCCGCCGGCGTTGATCGTTTGACCGCCGTAAACCTTAACGCCCAGGCGCTTTGATTCGGAATCGCGGCCGTTGCGGGTAGTACCGCCACCTTTTTTGTGTGCCATTTATTGCTCCTTGATTGACTAATTCAGATAACAGCGATTAGCCGTTGATCGAAACGATTTGGATTTCGGTGTAGTTCTGGCGATGGCCCTGGTGCTTCTGGTAGTGCTTACGACGGCGCATCTTGAAGATCTTGACCTTGTCGTGACGACCTTGGGAAACCACTTTCACCAGAACCGTTGCACCTTCAACCAGTGGAGCACCAAACTTGATGCTGTCGCCCGCGCCAACGGCGAGGACTTGATCGATGGTGAGTTCGGAACCAATGTCAGCAGGTATCTGTTCTACTTTGAGTTTTTCGCCAGCGACAACTTTGTATTGCTTGCCACCGGTTTTTATGACCGCGTACATGATTTGAAACCTCACAAATGTTAAGAAAATTCCCTCCCTCGACGACCCGCGGCGGTACTGCAAACAGCTGGGCGGAGGCCAGAGAACCAACGATTATACATGCAAGGCAAATTGACGTCAAAAACTTATTCACAAAGCCCCGTGCTCGTGGTATGTCGGCAACGGCAAGCGTGCATGTCGTATAATCGCGGCACTTCAAACCCGACCGCAGCAGGCTCGCCTTGTCCACCCAACCCACCAGCCAGAACCACATCATCAGCACCATCGCGGCCGACATGGATGCCGTCAACGGCGTGATCCGCCAGCGACTGCATTCCGAGGTGGCACTGGTCAACCAGATCGCTGAATACATCATCAGCGCCGGCGGCAAGCGGATCCGCCCGGTACTGGTGCTGCTGGTGGCGAACGCCTATCAGTATGAAGGCGCCGCGCACCACGAGCTGGCGGCGGTGGTCGAATTCATCCACACTGCCACGCTGCTGCACGACGACGTGGTCGATGAATCGTCGCTGCGCCGCGGCCGCGCCACGGCCAATGCGCTGTTCGGCAATGCCGCCTCGGTGCTGGTGGGCGACTTCCTGTATTCGCGTTCGTTCCAGATGATGGTTTCGCTCGACAATATGCGCGTGATGCGGATCCTGTCGGATGCCACCAACGTGATCGCCGAGGGCGAAGTGCTGCAGCTGCTGAACATGCACGACCCGGATGTCAGCGAAGAGAGCTACCTGAAGGTGATCCGCTCGAAGACGGCCAAGCTGTTCGAGGCGGCCGCCGAACTGGGCGCGCTGGTGGCCGGCGCGAGCGACGCGCAGATCGCCGCCGCCGGCGAATACGGCCGCTCGCTGGGCACCGCGTTCCAGCTGATCGATGACGTGCTCGATTACGCCGGCGACGCCAGCGAGATCGGCAAGAACGTCGGCGACGACCTGCGCGAAGGCAAGCCGACACTGCCGCTGATCTACCTGATGGAACATGGCAGCGAGGAACAGCGCCAGCTGGTGCGCTCCTGCATCGAAACGGGCGACGAACAGCATTTCGATGCCGTGCTGGCCGCCATCACCAGCAGCGGCGCGCTCGACTATACGCGCCGCGCCGCCGAAGTGCAGGCCGACCGCGCCACCGCGGCGCTGGCCTCCATGCCGGAAAGCCGCTACAAGGATTCGCTGCTGCAGCTGGCCCGTTTCGCCGTCGAACGCACGCACTGAACGCCGCTCCGGCCGGGGCTGGCCACGCAAGATGGTGATCGTTTCCACCCGGCCCCAAATTTACCCCCGAATGTGCCCGAAATAAGCCGCTGCCCCCTGCACGCATTGGCTGGAACACAACTATAATCGGCGTTCCACAAGGGAATCCATTCATGAAAAAGAACTCCGCAAACGGCGAGACCCCCACCGCAGAACCGCGGCTCTACCGCGTCGTTGCCGATCGCGTCCAGCAGATGATCCAGGACGACAAGATCGCTCCCGGCGCACGGCTGCCCGCCGAACGCGACCTGGCCGCCCGACTGTCCGTCAGCCGCGCCTCGCTGCGGGAAGCGCTGATCGCGCTGGAACTGGGTGGCGTCGTTGAAGTGCGCGGAGGTTCCGGCGTCTACGTCTGCGAGCAGCCGCTGCCGGCGGACGTGCCGGAAACCGGCCCGGGCCCGTTCGAGGTGCTGGCCGCGCGCCGCATGATCGAATCCGAGATCGCCGCCATCGCCGCCAAGGCCGCCACCGGCGCCGCCGTCGACGCGATCCTGAAGGCCGTCGAACAGATGGAACGGCACCACGAAGACCGCGCCAGCAACGAACTGGCCGACCGCAACTTCCACCTGGCCATCGCCCGCGCCACCGGCAACACGGCCCTCGTCGGCGTGGTCGAATACCTGTGGAACAACCGCGGCTCGCTGTGGCACAAGCTGAAGGAACACTACCAGACCGAGGAACTGCGGCTGCAAACGCTGCCCGACCACCGGAAAATCCTCGAAGCCATCGCCGCGCACGACCCCGCCGGCGCCCGCCACGCCATGCGCTCGCACCTCGAGCGCGTCACGCGCACCTTCTCGCGCGGCTGACCGCCCTCCACCAATCAGCTCCGCCTCCTGCCGAGCCCGTGTCAGGGGGGCAGGCACCATGACACGGGCTCGGCCATGGCTCGCGCTGCTCACGCCCTATGTGCAATCGGAAAGCAAGCGTAAATCTTGCTGAGTTCGTGTCAGGGGGTCAGGCACCATGACACGGGCTCGGCTGCAACTCTCTACCGTCATCGTGGTCGCCCACCTTGCTTAACTGGCCAGACCAATCTAGAATGGCCTGACCAAAAAGCCACGCCAACCCTGACGGAGACAAGGTGAAGAACTCGACCAAACTGCTGGCCGCCCTGGCCTGCTGCACGCTGCTGGGCACCGCCCATGCCGAAGGCCCCTTCCGCAACACGGACAACAAGAACCTGAAGGACGTGTCCGAAGGCACGTACCCGGTACCGTACAAGATGCCGGTGGTGGCCGAGATCACCGAACAGCTGAACCGCATCCGCGCCTACATGGATCACGCCACGCCGACCCGCGTGGTCAACAAGAAGACCGGCGCGCCGATCACCGATTTCAAGACACCGGTGGCGGATGCCGCCTTCGCCGAGGCGGCCGGCGACTACGGCATCATGGTCTATGAGATGGGCGTGGTGCACGCCGGCCTGCTGCGCGCGGCCGAAGCCACGGGCGACAAGAACTTCACCGCGATGACGAAGCGCCACTTCGACTTCTTCGGCCAGACGCTGCCCTACTTCCGCGCCCAGGAAGCCAAGTTCCACCTGGAGCGCCAGAACAGCTTCGCGCGCTTCATCGATCCGCGCTCGCTGGACGACACCGGCTCCATGTGCGCCGCGCTGATGCGGGCGAAGGCCGCGAAGATCGGCCCGGACCTGAAGTGGATGATCGACAGCTGCAACGACTGGGTGGCCAACAAGCAGTTCCGCCTGGCCGACGGCACCATGGCGCGCAAGCGCCCGCAAGCCGTCTCGCTGTGGGGCGACGACATGTACATGAGTATTCCCGCGCTGGCCGAGGCAGGCCGCATGACGGGTGAGCGCAAGTACTTCGACCTGGCCGTGGCCAATGTGCTGGGCATGTCCGAGCGCCTGTACAACCCGCAGCTGAACATCTTCACGCACGGCTGGCACGAGCACGTGCCGAACTCGCCGCGCTTCTACTGGGCGCGCGCGAACGGCTGGGCGGTACTGGCGATGAGCGACCTGCTCGACGTGCTGCCGAAGGACCATCCCGGCTACGACAAGGTGCTGAACCAGCTGCGCGGCGCCATCAAGGGCATCTCCGAACTGCAGTCCGGCACCGGCCTGTGGCACCAGATGATCGACCGCAACGACTCCTACCTGGAAACGTCCGCGTCGGCCATGTTCACCTACGTGATCGCCCACGCCATCAACCAGGGCTGGATCAGCCCCACCACGTACGGCTCGATCGCGCAGGCCGGCTGGGTGGGCCTGACGACGAAGATCAACGACAAGGGCCAGGTCGAAGGCACCTGCGTGGGCACCACGCTGGCATCGGACCAGGTGTACTACTACAACCGCCCGACCAGCGTGCACGCGCTGCACGGCTACGGCCCGGTGCTGCTGGCCGGCGCGGAGATGATCAAGCTGCTGAAGAACCCGAACGTGAGCGTCGAGTACAAGCTGCGCACCTACCATTACCAGCCGAAGGATGGCGGCAAGACCGACTACCGCGAACACCAGTAAAGGACGACGATGACTTCCCGCTATACCCCCAAACTGGCGGCCCTGTCCGCGCTGCTGCTGGCAGCCGGCCTGGCCAATGCGGCGGCACTGCGCGTGACGCTGTCGCATGACCTGGACAGTGCCCGCCCATCCGAAACGGTGACGGTGCCGTGGAAAGAGGTGAACGCCGCCCTGCCCGGCGCGCTGATCCAGCGCATCGTGGTGAAGGATGCGGCCGGGAAGGCGGTGCCGTTCCAGGTGACGAACGTGGCCCCGCAGGCCAAGGATCCGCACAACGTGGGCGCCGCCTACGGTGAACTGATCTTCCAGCACAGCTTCAAGGCCGGCGAGAAGAGCGCCACGTACACGGTGGAGAAGTCCGACGCGATCGCGCCGGTATTCCCGCAGCAGACGACGGCGCGCTATATCCAGGAACGGCTCGACGACTTCGGCTGGGAAAACGACAAGCTGGCGCACCGCACCTACGGCCCCGCGCTGATGGCGCCGGCGGCGCCGGGCACCGTGAAGGAAGTGCTGCAGACGTCAGGCCTGGACCTGTGGTTCAAGCGCGTGCCGTATCCGGTCGTCGACCGCTGGTACAACAAGGGCCATGACCATTACCACAAGGACGAAGGCGAAGGCATGGACTTCTACAACGTCGGCAAGTCGCGCGGTGCCGGCGGCACCGGCGTGTGGGATGGCAAGGCGCTGCACGTCTCGGCCAACTACGCGGGCTGGAAGGTGCTGGCCAACGGCCCGATCCGCTCGATCTTCGAACTGCGCTACGACAGCTGGGACGCGGCCGGCACGCCCGTCACCGAAGTGAAGCGCTTCACGGTCGACGCGGGCCACCAGCTGGACCGCATCGACAGCACGTTCGAGTTCAAGGGCCCGGCCACGCTGACGGTGGCCGTGGGCCTGAACAAGGCGCCCACCGACAAGGGCGAGAACGGCGTGGTCGACGTGAAGCGGGACAAGTCCACCGGCACGCTGCTGCAGTGGATCGAGCAGCGCAGCAAGGGCGCGTTCGGTACCGCCGTGATCCTGCCTTCGGCGCAGGACTTCACCGACGATGCCCTGAACAACCTCGTATTCGCGCAAGTGAAATCGGGCGAACCGCTGCGCTACTACGCGGGCGGCGCATGGAGCGGCGCGAAGGAAATCACCACGGCCGCGCAATGGCAAGCCTACGTGGCCGACTTCGCGAAGCGCGCCGCGAATCCCGTCAAGGTCGGCCTGCAAACGCAGCCTTAAGCAGGGGCACGTTACAGCGATTCGGGCCGGCATTCATGCCGGCCTTTTCTTTTTCCGGTCTCTTACAAGACCTCGTGCACGACCGCCGGCGGCCGGCACAGCCGCACGCCCTTGTCCGTCACCACGAACGGCCGGTTGATCAGCGCCGGATGCGCGCTCATCGCGTCGAGCAGCTGGTCATCCGTCAGCGTTGGATCGGCGAGGTTCAGCTGTTCGTACACGTCTCCCTTGTCGCGCATGGCGCCGCGTGGCGTAAGGCCCGCGCGGACGATGAGGTCCGCCAGCTCGGCGCGCGTGGGCGGGTTCTTCAGGTAGTCGATGATCACAGGCTCGATGCCCGCCTCGCGGATCAGCGCCAGCGCGCCACGCGAATTGCTGCACGCGTTGTTGTGGTAGATGGTGATGGCCATGGAAATTTCCGAGTCATGTTGGCGAGGCCGGATCATAACGGAGCCTGCCGGGTAAGTGGCCAACTGCGCAAGGAAGCCAACCGCATAGAGGAGCCCGTTGGCGTAACCGAGCCAACAGCACAAAGGCCCGCTGGCGTGGCGGCAGGGTAAATTACTGCAGAGGTGGTTGCCAGGCGCGCTGAAATCTGGTCTAATAATGCCTCACCAGTCGGGGTGTAGCTTAGCCCGGTAGAGCGCTACGTTCGGGACGTAGAGGCCGGAGGTTCGAATCCTCTCACCCCGACCAAGAATTTTTCTGAAAACAGCAGACCTTTGGTCTGCTGTTTTGCTTTGTGCGGTCGTGATCGTAGGTCTAAGGTTTTCCGCAGACATGGCATCACCCCTGTGCCAATAACTTGAGGCGCCAACCCGATTAATTAGGAGTACAGCGGCAGGTTAATAACATGCACAAACCGAAAGCATCAGGCTAGCACTCCCACAGCCTCCAATAACGCTATCGATTTATCGTCCGTAGAGGCCTCGAGCCTCGATCCCGTGGTGGTCGCTGTCGCAAAGCGACGCACGTTCTCCAAGGCAGAGAGACTGCGCACTCTTGCCGCTGCGAACGTCTGCACGGTCCATGGGCAAATCAGCGCCTTGCTCCGGCAGGAAGGCATTTACTCGTCTCACTTGGTGACGCGGCGCAAATAGCTTCAATTAGGCGCCGAGATCGGTTCCCTGGAGGGCAGGCTCGAACCGAAAGCCGACACGGCTGCGGCTCACACGGCATACTGCTGAAAAGTGGCGTGCTTCGCCGCTTACTGCCAAGCGCCTAAAATACGTCTAGATCGGTGAGCACTGGGAGGAACGCGGCGGCGCCATTAGCATTGTACTCACCACGTAATGCAGCACAGACTAAGTGGCAGATCTCATTCAGGGTCGCATTTTTATGAAGTTTCAAACGATAGTCAGCGTGGCCAAAGGTCGGGCTGTTGTTGTAGCCGGGCAGGGTAAAATCGCCTTGAGGCAGACTCAGGCAAGGTATTCCGTAATTGTCGCGCCTGATGCCATTGGCATTCTGCCAGAATGCCGTGACCTCGACCGCTAGGTCTACGTTCGGCTCTTGAGTGATGCAATACAACTGGTGCAGACGCTGGTACAAGCCGCTGGCATTGGCTTGGGCCAGCAGGGTCTCTTGCACGATCAAGCGCGCATTTACTCCTCCACTGCCCACGTTCTGTGCGTTGAGCATAAACCGGATAGTGTCCCCTTCCACCTGTACACCGGCCTTGGCGATGACTTCTCTTGCTGCAGCGCCACCGGAGCTTGCGCACCATAGGAAATCGGCTTTCCAGGTAGAGCGTGAGAAGCCGGGGTCGATTTGCAGAGTGATGTCGTCATGTAGCGCAAAGTCGGCCATTTCCTGCTTTACGAGTTCGCAAAGATAAGCCGCGCACAGCTTGGACCAGATCGGATTCAGCCGGCGATAGACGTTTCGCTGTCCCGTCACGGCATGCAGGGGAGTCAACGGACTCAAGCTTTCGTTCCAGAATTGACTCAGCTGATCCAGTAGCTGGCACAAACGTGCATATTCATCGATCGGCGCTTGCAGTGCGGGCTGGTAGGGAACAACATGAGCGATACCTTCCGCCAGCGCTCCAAAATGCGACACAGTCAGATTTTCGATCAAGTTGAAGTGTGGTGGCGGCGGGACTAGCGACAGAAGCACGAGCCTCGGGATGAATGCGGTTTCTCGATTGTGACTCACCATCAAAGCAAGATAGCGTTTGACTTGTTCCAGCGCGGGATACGACTTAATCTTCACCTCGACGGCGAAAATGACTACTTCACGATAGCCACCATTTTCGCGCGGCACGCGAACTACGATGGCCAAGTCGAGATCTTTCCATTCGCGGTAGACGAATACTGGATGGAGCGCATATTCCACCTGGCGTTCTGCCAGCCACGCAGCGTCAAGGCCAACCCATGCCGCAAATTCCTGTACACGTGCCCATGAACTTACGCCCGCGTGTTCGTTAGCCATGTCGGGCAATGGATCACTTAAGGCTGTTTGAAGGAAGTTCGAATGAAACAGCTCGTTAGAGGAAAGACTGAGCCGGAACATCCAGTTGTTCCACAAGTTTTTCAGAATATCTTCAATCATCTATGTCTTCCTTGCAACAATGCGCGTCAAGATAGTTGTCGTGTAAATCGTATTAAATCAACTGTTTTGACACGTTATGCTTGGGCATTAGCTCAACCAACTCCCCTTGCATCACGTATAAAATCGCAGCTCGCACTTTAAGCCCTTCGTCGGAAAATAGCGCAGCATAACGTTCCAGTTGCCCACGATAATTCTCCTCAGCATGACGCTCCAGGAAATCCCGTGGATGTGCATCATTACAGCACACAGTCTTATAGTCGATAATCCAGCGCTCGCCTTGAAACACAAACGTCCTGTCGACAATGTGATTCACCTGTCCACCATCATCCTGCAGACGGCTCGTCAGCGGTTTCTCGGCATGCGCTTCTTGATGTTCACTCAAGATCCACTTACCGATGTCCGACTCTAGCACCGCGCACAATGCGAGCAGCGCACGTTGTGCACCTTCGATAGCATATTGATGAGAAAAACCCTGGCTATGCAGCCAGGCTTCGCAAGCCGGTTGTAGCGCGGCGCAGCGTGCTACCGGCCATAATGCCAAACCGTCGTTCGCGATCATTTCAAGGTAGCGGTGAACGAGCGTACCCGTTGCCGCATCCAGCGAGATGTCTGATTTATCACGGTCGAGCTTAACAACAGCTCCGGCCCTGGGGTTTGGCGTGCAGTGATTCCGATGTTTTGAGTGGCCGGCGATCACTGGACTGTGCAAGCGCACGAGTGGCGCTACGAACTCGTCCTGCTGGCCAATCTGCGGCACCTCTATATTGTTCGGCACCGAGGCTAGTGCAGCTCGTACAAATGCCTCCTTAGCCGGGCTGTGCCATAACAGCGACAGCAGGCTCCCCTTTGCCGGCTCGAATTCACCGCCTTTTTCCTTCAAGGCTCCGAGCAGATAAAGCTTTTGACGCGCGCGCGTCACTGCCACGTAGAGCAGGCGCTGCGCCTCGAAATACTCGCGTTTGGCCTCCATCCGCTGCAGCAGCTTATAGACCAGGTCTCCCTTATCACCGGCGCCGGGGTCGCCTTCTGTGTCCTCGCTGGCCTTCGGCGGCACAACAGCCGGAATAATGCACGTGCCTGCCGTCGGTAAATCAAGACGCTCCCACAACATCAGGCGCCTGTCCGGTGGACGGGGAGATTGACCGAGTCCCGGTACGATGACGCAATCGAATTCCAGGCCCTTCGACCTGTGGATCGTCATTAACTGAACCCGGCGAGCTGCGGCGTCGGGATTCGGACTTGAATACAGCTTCTCTACACGTTCAACCAGCAATTCCAGATCAATGTTGCCGGAGCGTGTGCATTGTCCCAACAAGGTGAAATAGGCGTTCGCATCCTGCAGGTCGGCATCGGTGCTTAAGCAAACCGGGCCGCCAAGGTGTCGCCAGATTTGCTCGATCCAACGAGCATGCAGCTGCCGCCCCTGGTGGGCGAAGGCCTCCTCCAATACCAGGCGAAGATGCAGCAGGCGCCGCTGCCCATCCTGTGACAAGGTTGTAAAACGTCGATCGTCATGCATGAGCTGCCAGATCGTGCTGTCGTGATCGTCGCCGGCCAGGCAGTGCAGGTCGTGGAGTGTGAGACCACACCATGGAGCGCGCAGGATCGCCAGCCAATGCACGCGGTCTGCACGGTGCGACACGGCGTGGGTGAGCGACAGAAGATCCTGGACGACCTGGCGGCCTGAGAGAGACTCTATTTCGACCGCCTGATAGAGCAGATCAGGGCGAAGTTGCCGGATCGTGCCTACCAGATCATTCAGGTGGCGGCGGGCCCGAACCAAAACGGCAATACTTGCCAATGGATGAGCAGCGCGCGTTGCCTCGATGATACCAATGATGCGGTTGGTTTCGTCGCTCCCGAGCGCTTCCTCGTCTTGACCCGCATGCACGGAATGAACGCTGACTTTCGCATGGCCACATGCCGGGCGGTCTGTCGAGCATGAGGCATAGCTGACGGCGCCGGCACGGGCGTCTGCCTGTTGTGGAAAGACAAAAGGAAAAACAGCATTGATCCAGTCAACGATGACAGGATCGGAACGGTTATTTCGATGTAAGCGCAGGTGTTCAAGGCGGATGTCTCCGATGCCTTTGCGCGCAACGTCCAGGAACAGGCCCACCTCCGCTTTGCGGAAGCGGTAGATCGATTGCATCGGGTCGCCGACGACGAACAGCGTCCGTCCGTCGCCTGGTCGCCAACCCCGCGTCAGCGCCGCAGCCAGCGCGACCTGCCCGGGGCTGGTGTCCTGGAACTCGTCGATCAGCAGGTGCGAGATGCGGTGCTCAAGTGCCAGGGTCAGATCCGTCGGTGCATCCTCGGTGCCGAGCGCACCCAGCGCATGCTGCGCAATGGCGACGAAGTCGACCGCGCCGACCTGGCGAAACACGAGCGTGAGGCGGGCTTCGGCCACCGTCAGCAGGCGGTCCATTATGTCGACCATCTCCCAGCTGTCCTGGATCGCACTCGGCTGCGGCAGGCTGCGCAGTCCATGCAGGCATGTCGCCGCCTCAACTGGCAATTCACCCAGCAGATGCAGCAGGTCATCGCGCATCGCCTTGGCTTGTGGATCTCCAGCAGGAAAGCCGTCCGGCCGTCTCAACGTGCGGCGAACCTTGCCATCGGAAGTCAGAAGCAGCGACGCGAGCGCCTGCCACGCCGCCAGTTCGCTGGCCTGCCCCGTCAGCACTTCGTTCCAGTCAAGGAGCGCGGCAAGCTCATTGTTTGTCGACGCGGCAAAGCGCGCCGCAGGCATGATCCGCTTTTGTACCGGCGCATCGAGGATATCAGCGCCTTCGCGGAGAATGCTTGCCACCAGCACGTCCAGGCCCTGCTGTGCACCGGTGCGTACGTCCTGTCCGTTCGCTCCGTGGCAATGCCACTGGTCGCGCTGTGCCAGCATGCTGGCCAGCATTGAACCCAAAGTGAAGGTGTCGTTATGGAAGTAACGCAGGGCGCTGCGGACACACTGGGCATCGGCATCCGTCCCCTCTACCATGGCAAGGGTTTCCTCCGCCGCGATTCGGTAGTAGCGCGTGGCGTCAGGCTCGACTTGTGGCTGGTGGCCGAAACGGCTCAGGTAAGGCATCTGGCGCACAAGGTTGCCGCACAAGGCGTCGATAGTCAGGATGTTGAGGCGCCCGGGATGCTCGACCAGGTCCCAGCCACGTACCCGGTCACACTCGAGCACAGCGCTCGCCAGGTCATACGTTGTCTGCCGGTGCGGTAGCTCATCGCCAGGCCGCGGCCGGGTTGCTGCCATCCCCAGGCTGGCCACGATCCTGCTGCGCATCTCGCCGGCGGCCTTGTTCGTAAAGGTCAAGGCAACTACCTCTTCGGGATGGTCGACGCGGGCCAGCAGCGCCAGGAATCGCTGGGTCAGCAGTTCGGTTTTCCCCGAGCCGGCCGGTGCCTGGACAATGAAAGACTCGGGGTCGAGCGCACGGTGGCGCGCGCGTGCATCTTCTTCGAGCGCCGGGGTAAAGCGTGCATTGTGCATCTCAGAATTCCTGTCGTGACGGCTGATTGCCATGGCCAACGGGCTCGTTCAATAGCCCCATCCGGTACGCTTCGCGTTCGGACAGGCGCAGGAGTGGCAGTACTTCGCAGTAGTCCAGCCCGTTCATACCGTCGATACTGACGCCGGCCATCCCGCGCGCGAACTCGTCAGCCACCGCTTCGATGCGCTCCTGCCAGTGCACCTGCAACGCTTCCCAGTCAGCAAACGCAGCAAACGGCGCGCCGCGCACATGGTGCATGCCGCGCACGCGGTCGACGAAGTTATCGGTAGCGCTCAGGCCCAGGAATCGCGATTCCCCCAGGCGCACTTTGCCATAGACCAGCGCCCCGATTTGCACTGTCGGCGTCGTGTTCGACAGGGCAAGCGCATAAATGGGCAACTGGGGTTCGATGATGCGCGTCGCAGCCCAGGTATGGATACTCCCGGGAGTTCCGGTTTTGTAATCGATGACGACGAGCTTGCCGTCCTGTTGGTCAATCCGATCGATCCGCAATGTCAGCGCCACCGGGCCAATCTGGTGCTTGAGTTCGCGCTCGCACTCGAGAACGACAAAATCCGCGCGGCATATTTCCGCTTGCAACCACTCACGCAGCAGCCGGGTCAAACGCAGCACTTCCAGTTCGCGCGCACCAGCCGGCATCGCGTCCGAGCGGGCCTCGTATGCTTCCAGGCTCGCAATGACCGCGGCATGGATTTGGAGGTCAAGTGCCCCCGGGGCGGCTGCCAGATCCGCCAATGCCTGCCTGCTGTCCACCTGGTTCCAGAACCACTCGAGGGCGTCGTGCACAAGCGTCCCCCGTTCTTGCGCTCCTAGTCCCGCTTGCGGCCGTTCCAGTGCGGCAGCGCCGAGACGGTACTGGTAAAACGCCCATGCCGGGCAGACCGCCTGCGCGCGCAGCAACGACACACCACCTCGTACACGTTCGTTTTCCTGAAGTGCCGGACCGGCCGCGTCATCGAGGCACTCGAGGGCCATGCCCCACCGTGCCGGCGTTGTTCCTACTGGTGCGGCAGTCGGGCCATCGGTCGCCAACACAAAGAGCGGGCTGTGGCGCAATTCCTGCGAGCCGTTCATCAGCGCACATGAAAAGTGCACCACCGGTGCCTGGCATTGCAGGCGGCGCAGGATCGTGCGTGCATAGGCCAACTGCACCGCAGCGCAGGAGTTGGGGATGCCGTGCGATCGCTGCAGCGCGACGGGAATCAGGGGATTCGGCGCAGGCGCCGGCGGCCAGGCACCATCATGCATTCCCATGACCCACAGGGCATCGAAATGCAGTCCGGTGCTCTCGAGCATGCCGACGACATGCACCGATGGCGTGCCACGAGTCTGCGGTTGAAACATGCGTTCCCCACATAGCGCGTGCAGGTGCGCCAGAACCTGCGAGAACGGCAGCGCGCCGATGATCTGGTCGGCACGGGCAAAGCGGTCGAGCAGCTCGGACCATGCCTCTCGCGCCTGGTATTCATGGCTTGACAGGGTGCGGCACTCCCGGGCACCGCTGCCGGCCCAGCCTGCCGCGTGCAGCAGAGCGCGCACGACCTGTGCCCACTCGGACGGCAAGCGCGCCTCACCGGCACAGATGGCGGCATGGTGGAGCAACTGCGACAGGTGCTGGAGTGCCATGGGACATGCAAGCCTGGCCTGTACACTCGGCCTGGAGGCGAGTGTGACGACCTGTGCAACGCTGAGATGGCGCCTCAGCCGCCGGCGCACTTGCGCATCGAGTACCGAACGCGCATCGGTTTCGTTCACGCTGTCTGACCAATACGGGTTCAGCAGCAGGCTGGTCAGGACTGGCTGCTCAATTTCGTCCATGTCGTTGGCAAAGCCGAGCAGCTGCAATGCACATGCGACGATCGGCGTGTCGGCTAGCGCGCGGCCAAGTGAAAAGTTGTAACGGCGTGGATGTTCCGCAAATGCCGGGCCTGCCAGCTCGGGGTGCAGTGCATGTTCCAGCTCATGTTCAAGATGGTCGCGCACGCTGCTCAGGTCGGGAACGACAATACCGATTCGCCATGATGGGTTCGTTGCCAGCTGAGTGCCAGCCCAGCGTACAGCCGCCCGACATTCAGCGCCGACATCCTGGAACGCGATTACTGTTGGTGCACCGGCGGATTGGTTTCCCATGGGGGAAGCAAGCATCGTCGCATCGAGGGCGGCGCGCAGGCGCTGATGAAGCGGGTTTAGCTCATTAAACCCGGCGAACACGACGCGTGAGCGCATACGCAGCGCGCCCTGTTCGAGTGCTCCCACGACCGCTTCACGACGATCGACGGCAACGGTCCAGCCATTCTCGCCAAGCCTGCGCTGGAACTCCATGCGCCACTGTGCAAACAGCTGAGCCTCTCGCGACATTGCATCTGGCCATGAATCAAGAGCCCATATCCGTGCAATGGCATAGGCATCCGCCGCTTTGACCGCCATCGCCGCGATATCGAACAGAGGGGTATCGTCGAGGTTGATGCTGTCGGCAATAACCTGCTGCCATAGCAGCTTTTCGGCAAACGCATCCAGCAGGATTGCCGCCGATATGACGCCTGACAGCATGGCTTCCTCACCAAGCTGATCCATCCAGGCTTCGAGTGCAAAGGCCTGAGGCGTGTTCCATACCGCAGCAGCATGTTCCGGAATTGCCGAACGCAAGGTCTGGGCAAGCCGGTTCGTGGCACAAAGGATGATTGGACTTGTCATGGGGTGGAAGACTTGACGAGAAGAAGCTGAAGTGATTGCCGCACAGAAAGTATGGCCAAGGCATTTTGGTTTGTCTATTCGTGTGACCCGGAAACCGGCCAGGCGGCCCGATTACCTGTCTATTCGCCCCTTGCCGTTGCAGTCGCGACACACCTTTTTTATCAGCTTATCTACACCCACGAAAGCATGGACGTCCTCATCCCGGACGGCCTGGTGCGACACAACCGGTCGCACCCCTCCGTATGATGAGTATCTCTTAAGGAGATGCTCTATGAAAACCCGCCGCCGCAGTGCTTCCAACCCTTCCCCGGTCAAGGAGATTGATTCGATCAGCGAGCTCTGGATGTTGCGCATCCTCGTCCCCTTGTCCGGTCATAAAGACTTTGTCATGCGGAATGGCTTTTCGGAGGACACGGTAGCCCGTTTTATCGGCGTAGGAGACTGGCTGGACAACGATGAGCTCGATTTTGACAGCGCTGCCGTTCGCACCCAGTTGCGGGAATTGCATGTCGATGCGGAAGCACGTGCGGCGCGCCTTGCACCGTCTCCCGGATTGCGTGCCAACATGGCACGGCTTTCCCAGCTGGTCGGATTGTCGGAGATCGACTGTCGCATCCTCGAGTTCGCCGCGACGATCCACCATGACCGGGTACTCGACGACTGCGCTGACACCCTTGGACGGCTCAACTCGCTGAAGGTTATCGACGCACTGGCTACCATCCTGGCTCTCGACCGCCGCTGCGTGCAAAGTGCGCTCAGCTCGCAAGGCCTGCTGGCCCGCTCCGGCCTGCTGGCGATCGACCGGGGAAGCAGCGGCTCCCTGCGCAGCAAACTGGATCTGCTCTCCGACAGTTTTGCGGACATGATCCTGGGCGAAGAAGCAGACCCAATGGCCCTGTTGAAGGACATGGTCAGCCCCAGCTCGCCGGCACTGCTCGACCTGGCCGACTACGAGCATCTCGCAGAGTCCCTTGCCCTGTTGAAGCCATATCTCGAGCAGGCACTGCTCACTGAACGAGTGGGCGTCAATATTTTCCTGCATGGTACCCCGGGCACCGGCAAGAGCGAACTGGCGCGCGCGATGGCTCAAGCATTGGAATGCCAGTTGTTTGAAGTCGCCAGCGAAGACACCGATGGCGATCCGGTGCTGGGAGAACGGCGCCTTCGTGCTTTCCGCGCCGCGCAGAGTTTTTTCTCGCAGCGCAAGGCCATGATCCTGTTCGATGAAGTGGAAGATGTCTTTAACGATGGCGACCGTGTGTTTGGCCGCAAGAGCACGGCGCAAAAGCGCAAGGCCTGGCTCAATCGCACGCTGGAGCAGAATGATGTCCCGGCGCTGTGGTTGTCCAACACGATCGACGGCATCGATCCTGCCTTCCTGCGGCGTTTCGATATGGTCATCGAAATGCCGGTGCCACCGCGCAAGCAGCGCGAACGGATCGTGCGTCATGCCTGCGCCGGCATGCTGGACGACACTGCCGTGCGCCGCGTCGCGTCCTCGCAGCAGCTGGCACCTGCGGTCGTCAGCCGCGCGGCCAACGTGGTGCGCACCATTGGCGGGCGTATCGATTCCGCATCTGCGGCGCGCGCCGTCGAGTTTCTGATCGACCAGTCGCTCGAAGCCCAGGGACTCGCGTCGTTGAAGCAAGGCGATGCAGCACGCCTGCCGCTCGAGTATGACGCCGCGCTGCTCAATGCAGGCACTGACATGCTGCAGCTTGCCGAGGGACTTGCCGCAACGCGTGCAGCCAGGCTTTGCCTGTATGGTCCTCCCGGCACCGGGAAGACTGCCTATGGCCGCTGGCTGGCCGAACGGCTGGGGATGCCACTTTTGCTCTATACCGCGTCCGACCTGGTATCGAAATGGGTGGGCGAAAGCGAAAAGAATATTGCCGCCGCATTTCGCCGGGCCGAAAGCGAAAGCGCCCTGCTGCTCATCGACGAAGTCGACAGTTTTCTGCAGGACCGTGCCCATGCGCGCCAGTCCTGGGAAGTCACGATGGTCAACGAAATGCTGACGCGGATGGAGGCATATTCCGGTGTGTTCATCGCGTCGACCAACTTGATGTCTGGCCTCGATCCCGCTGCGCTGCGCAGGTTCGACCTGAAAGTCTGCTTCGATTTCCTGTTGCCGGATCAGGCGGCACTGCTGCTTGCACGTTACCTCGCCAGCCTCAAGCTCGAGCCCGCGACGGCGGCTGAACTCGGCAAGTTGCGCTCGCTGCGTAATCTTACCCCTGGCGATTTCGCGGCCGTGGTCCGCCAGAATCGCTTCCGCCCGGTCATGTCGGCGGCGGCTTTCGTCCAGGCACTCATGCAGGAATGCATGCTGAAATCGCCGGTGTCTTCGGCAATCGGATTCCTGCCCTAAGGGTGTGGAGGCAAAGCCATGCGAAACGATACGCCTCCAGATTGCACTCCTTCGCCATCAAGTTGTGCGCGCCAGATTACGGAACTTTCGAGCCGCGAGGCCGACCGCATGCTGGCGGAGGCCGAAAGAGCTCGCCGAGCTGAAATCGACCGATATTGGGCGCTATGCAAGGCCAGCCCGGCCCAAGCGGCAGCCATAGCTGCCAATGCGGCGCCGATTGTCAGCGATCTTTTTCATCTTGCCAATATCTCGCATTCGGGTCCTAAACCAAGCGCTATCGCAAGCTTATCGAAAATGACAAGACGCCTGCTTTCGCTCGATGCAATCCGCAATTCACTTGCCCATCCTGCGCGCGCGGATGGCGATCCAGTTGACGCATTCTGGGAGGACAATCAGGCAGTAGTGGGCCTGAACATGGTGAACGGAATCACTTTCCTCGTCATACGGTTCGACGGCCCGCTATTCAATCCCTCCACGGTTCCTGATTGCGAAATAACCAGCGGAGACAATTTGTATTTTGCACGCCATCGGGAAAGCATCGGCGATGCGGGCGAATTCGAATTCCTCATGGCCTATGTGATCGGCAGTACGGACGACAATGGCAACTGGCAAACCATGCAGATTGATCCGGCGACCAGGCGCAGCCTGATGAGAGACGTACAGGCCATGGAGACTTTGGTGGAGCGGGGCCGCCTGGACCAAGAATGCCTGGACATTCAACTTTTACCTACTTTCCCTACCGAGAGCGATGCGCTGATCGCACAGCTCCGCTCCCGTAAGACCGCACTGCGCCGCGCGGGCGCGATGAAACCCGAACAGCAGGCGATTGTTTACCGTCGAACCCGTTCCCTGAAGGAGCAAATGGAGCAGCTTCGCCAGGACCGGATGCAGGCGGAAGACGAGCTTAATTCTCTTCGCAAGCAGATCGATGAAATCGAGGCGTATTCACTGGAAGAGGAAACCGGTTTTGCACGATGGGATAAGGTCCGTCATCGATTTACTGGTCACGAAGGGACGCTTGAGATCGTCACTGCTGGTGGATTGGCGCAGTTCCGCCTGCGCGGCACGATGATGTACGTCACAGAAGAAATCCGGCTTGGAGAGTGGGTCCGCGTAACCAGGAGGTAGACGGCATCTGCAGCTCTCAATCTCTGCCTCGGCCGAATACGACCGTCCGCTGCGCAGCCTGCGAGCGCACTAATTCAGCGATCGCAGCTGCGATTTTGCGCCCGCCCTGCTGGGAAGGTTCGATTGGCGAAACCGGTGAGTAATCGCCGGGGTCGTTACAGACCAGTCGAAGATCGAGCAAAGGCAGTCCTCTTTCTGCTGCTTCGCGCAGGATTACATCGTTAAATACAGCCAATGCGGTGCGCAGGCCCGATGAGAGACCCGGCACACCGTCATAGATGGTTGAAATCGCTACTGGCAAGCCCAGTGCCAGTACTTGACCGAGCATACGCTGGTACTCGATGCGAAAGTCGGCTTGCCATGACGCCAGCATTTCGGTGGCCTCGAGAACTGACTTGACACTCGATTGCATGTGTCCGATCAGCCCCAGGACGTTATTGCCACCGCAACTTACGACGACGTGCGTGGACTCGGCCGGCATGCCAACCAAGCGACTTACCTTCGTCCGCATGTCCTCCAGCACGTCGCCATCGCGTGCAAGCAGAATGACACGATGGCCCTCCCCCAGCAGCGCCTGCAATTGCGCCTGGACTTCACATCCCGGTGACACGTATGAGACGTTGTCGAAGATCGAGTCGCCCAGCAGAAAAATATGACGCATGCAAAACCCCAAAAAGTCTAGATCTGGTGCAAGGTATAGGAATTGTCTTCGTCGATCTCGAAGAACAGTTCGCCAACAGCGGTGTCGGGCGTATCCGTCCACAGGGTGACAAGGGCCGCAAGTTCCTTTACCAAACCGTCAAGCTCGGTATTTCCTTCCATTGCGCTCCTCAACTCATCGCGGGTCACTCCAGGCAGGAAAAGTGGCGCCAGGGCGAGCTTGCTTTCAAGCCCGATGTGGGGATGCCCCCCGAGCCTGTCGTGGACCACTCTCTGCAGTCTTTTGACATCGGGGTGGTAACGCGCATCCACCACCGACAATTGAAACGTCTTTGGTGAAGTGCGGCATTCAACGCGGCATGCGATGAAGCCATCTTGCGGTTGCCCGACGCCAGCCGCGCCATCCAGGGCCAGTGCGGCAGTCGGGCTGGCATATACCGCGTGGCGCCGCGAAGGTTTATCCTCTGGCCGCGTGAATTCCCACATATTATCGACAAAATACGGGACATTTCCCGGCAGGCGAGCGCCGGGATACCGCGTGTGAACTTTCTCAGCTTTGTATGCAGCACGTGGTACGGCGCGAAAAATGGTCATGATCACTCCTTGGTTTGAACGCGTGCGAATCTAACAGCATCTTCGTAGGGGAATATTTCGTCCCACCCGTGAACAATCTCAGTACGTGCCCAAACTGTTCCACCGCCATGTATGCTGCTGACGACCTCCGCAGCTTACGCCGGGACGCGACAATATGTGTCGCAAGGCGATCAGCTAGGCATAGTTTGCCGCCATGGCGATTGCAATTGCTTTCAACTCAGCGCGAAGCTTCGCCGGGCGATGTACCTCGACGGCCGCGCCAAAACCAGTGAGCCAGAAAACAAGCGTACGTGTAGAGGCAACGGTCGCTGTCAAATGAATCGACCCGTCGTCCTGCACTTCGAGTACCTGGTCAGACGATAACGGTGTTTCGAAAAGATGCTCGCCTACAGGGCGTTGGAATGTCGCACGCAAGACGATAGGGGGGCCGGTCAGGAAACCGAAGGCGCCAGAGGCGATAAAAGCATCCAGGTCGAAGTCCGGGCTTCGTCTTGCAGACGTGTAAATGAGTTCAGCCTGTTTAACGCGATGCAAGGCAAGCGTGCGTACGTCTTTGTATTCCGCGAAGGTGCACACCAGATAGATGATTCCGCCGCGCTGTACGATCGCCAGGGGATGGACAACGGGGTAAACCGTTACAACCTCCGCATCCCGCTTCTTATAACTTAACTTGAGTTGGAGGTCTTTCATCAAGGCCTGGTAAACAGTGCGTTGACAATGTTCATCAAGCGCTGGGGCCTGCAGAGGCTGCAGCGGGGCTATCGTGCGCACCTTGCCAAGCCAGGCCTTTGAACCGGCTGATTGCTCCATGGCGTTGAGCACTCGTGCTGCGGAGCGAAATTGGGGCTGCAATGCGTCCAGTGCTGCAGGAGGAAGGTGGTTGCCAAGATGTTGCTCGACCAGCGTCAGCGTCAGCGCGTCAGGAATTGACAGTCCTGGAAGGTCGAAGCTGGATGCCTCGCGTTGCCAACTCCAGCCATACGGTTTTTCCCGGTCGTCGGATATCAGCGGAAACAGAGTCGATAACTCGACCAGGTCACGTTGGACGGTACGCGTAGTTACCTTGAAATCCGCATCGCAAAGCTGCCGCTGCAAATCCCTGACGGCGATCTTGGCAGGCGCTCGCGGTATGAGGCGGAGCATCGTCCAGTGACGGAGAAGCGTTAAGTTAGCTGTCAAGATTGTCTATTTTCAGAACACGGATGGCACGATCAAAGCGGCTTACCAGTGTACACCTGGATCATGCGAGATCTGGGAGTAGGCAATTGAAAGTTCGGTGCACCAGGACTGTATCTGGTTATCGCCACTCAAAAATTTCTACTTATCACGCTTTTGCTCGTTACGCCATCCCCCTCTTCCTGCACGCACACCTTTGTGATCCATTGTTGGCGCGATCTGGAATACGATGCGCCCTACCGGTTCCGTTGACAACACGCGATAACCCAGGATGCGGCCGCCGAAATGAGAAGGTTCATTTTGTGCAGTATGGAGGTAGAGGTCGCCACCAATCAACGCCGAGGCTGCCGCCTCTGACACGTCCCAGTCCCCAGTTTCATAGATCAACGGCGTATCGGAGATTCGCTTTACCTTGTTGATCTTTTCGATGAAATGAATAGCTTTCATAACTTTCCTTCCATAATGCAGGCATCGAAGACAACGCCTAACCTAGACAATAAATGCTGCCTTCCAGACTAACGTAAACACCACGGCTTTTATCCACGGCGCTGTACTGCATGATCCGCTAAAATTCAAAGAACGAAATAATGCGTATCCGTGACCCTATCGACCCCAGCCTCCCCAAATACAGCAATACCATCCCGGCAAGCTCATCACCACGCAGGTTAAATCGATTTCGCCAGTTTCTTCCTGGATAAACTTGGCTTTGCGAAGTAGCTTAGCATACTGGCTGCTTATACTCTGAAAATGAAGACGAACCATATGGCTGATCATTAAAAGCACTAGTAACCACTTGGGAAGCTACTGGACTACAGCAGGTTGCGGTGCCCTCGTGGAGTCCCACCATTTAATCTGGCGATTGTCAGGCGATTGCCGAACACTGCACCTGTATCGATGTAGTGTACGTTTCCAAGCACGATTGGCCTCGGCACGGGCGTGTGCCCGACAAATATTTTGGACACGCCCGCCACGCCAGAGTCATCCATCTCGGTGATACGCTTGCGGCTGTAAAGACAAGTATCAGCGACCTGGGGTGCATCATCGCTTTCCAATTCCCAAATTAACGCTTCCCACGACGCAAATGGACAGTCACCATGCACAATGCCAACCAGGCCTGACCAGGTTTCTATTTCCAGAACTACAGGAAGTGCATCGAACTGGGCAGCAATGCTCTCCTGGTTCGGGAGATCAAGCTCCAAGAACCAGGCGCCACCATTTTGTTGATAGTCCAGGTAATCCAGGTCGCCGACGAGATAGTCCAGTGCCATCTGCTCATGATTGCCGCGTACAGCGTAAAACCAAGGCCGGGTTAGCCATTCGGCGACCGCTGCTGACTCAGGACCACGGTCGACCAGATCGCCGACACTGAACAGGCGATCAACGTCACCATTGAACTTGAGTCGATCCAGCTCTGCCTGCAATTCACTAAAACAACCGTGAACGTCGCCCACGACAAAATCACGGCCGACTTGATTCGCATTCACGCGTCGAACGAAAGAGGTCATATAAGAAAGTATCTGCTGTGAAATATTCTAGAACGCAAGCGTTGCAGTGCTTGTTGCGCCAGCATCGGGTCGCCAATAGACCAGCCACATCTGGCCCTATGACTGCTGCCGACGCTCCCACGCTACCGGAACGGGTGCCTGCATGAGCATCGGGATGCTCATGCGCCGTAAGACCAATTATGAAACCCGATGCGACAGCTAGTGTCGCATCGGGCACTGATACTGAGGTGAAACTACCGTATTAGGACACGCTGCCTTTGGGCCTTCGAAAGTTCAGCGCCGCCTGGTGATCCAGTCAGGCGCACAAACAGTGCAACAAAGCTCTCCCAAAGAGCATGGAACATACAGATCCGCCCCATTCGCTTGTTGAATCACGTGCTTTTGAGTAAAAACGACGGAAGAGACTGACGCTGTTCTGCATTTGATTGATCAGGAACGGCTCGCAGGTCCAGTAGCCATTCACGCATAACGATTCCCGCATTGATCTCGAGAACGATTTCATCGTCGCAGAATTTGCGTGGAGGATAGCCGGTGTAGCGATGATTTCCGCGCCTACCATGGATGAAACCGCTGTACCAAGAGGCAGCCACCGGACGGGGCATTCTCGAGAACAATGCTGCATGGGGTTCCGAAGTGATCTCCACCAGGTACATGATGCCCTCGTGAATTTCCCATGTCGCTACATAGCCCGTCGAGGTAAATGGTGTCACCCGCCTTGGAGGTTGCACTGGCAACAGCACTAGGTAATCTTCAAGGGGGTGTACGTCGATCTTGTATATGGCCGCGTTGATGTGCAAGCAGTCGGGAAAAATGGTACTCATCTTCGCACTCAGGTCAGTTACGCCTTATGACCTAGGATCATTTACGTTAAATGTCGAAATTAATGAGCAGAATGCCAAGGTGGCCTTTCGTTCAAATTTGGGGCGGAAATCGCGCATCGAGTGCCGCTTTAAAGGCAGGAACTACTATGCCTCTGTTAAAAGCCCAGGCAGGATCGTTCCGCATATTGGCAAAATGGATGTTGAGATTCGAGGCATAACCGTTCGCGATGACCACACGCTCAGTTTCAGTGACGAAGAAATCAACGAACGCCGGTATCTCGGCGATAACGGCTGGGGCATCGATGAGCTCTGCATTCTCGGGCGCCCACAAAAGTTTCAGCGGATTCCCGTAATGCACATCATATCCGAACCAGCCAAATTTCGGATACCGTGTTGCATCTCTCCACGTGTCGTATGTCTTGGCGTTATACGTGTACAGTGTTTGATCCGTGACAACAATCATGAATAGGGAAAGGATGAAACGTGCGCGATCCACTCCCGGAATACCTGACAAATCTTCTTCAACTCGTTGCCAATCTTCACCTCCAAAAAACTGCGCGCTATCCAAACGGAAAATCTCATCGATATGCCTTGGGGTCGTCTCAAATCGTAGCCTCCTGAGCTGGAGGGGAAACCTCAAATAAAAATAATCATGCATTTCTTATCCCTTCTGCCTTCGAACTATTGATCAGAACTACAAGTTTTTATTTTCCATCTACATGCTTATTCGGAATTACTCCGAACAACTGTAGCATCTGTGCTTCGATAAACTGTCGAAAAAATTTCATCAGAGATAGAGTAACGAGTGGCGTTGTAGCGCAAGACTTTATGCTACGCCTAACGCCGATCCAATGCTAGCGCGCTAGCGTAGCGAGGCAGTGCGGTCCGATAGCTTGTGATAGCAACTTGAATCGCTTCTTGCCTTTTTACTCAAAGAACACGTCTGAAGCCGGATTCATCCCTGACGAACGAAAGCTCCACGGCACTCAACCGCAGTCTGCACGGAGCAGCGTCAGTTGCCTTCTCATCTCCGCCTGCTCGCGCCTCCAACTTTTCATCACACTTCGCACCACCTCCGTTCCGGGCGCCAGCACCCTTCCCATCCACCGATCCCTACCCCACAAAAAAACTTAAAATAATTCTAGACGACCGGTCTACTTACTGTTATCTTGTCTCCATGGGTGCAGCAAACAAGCGATCCGCACCCATGACAACACCCGGTCGAGCTTGCCTCAACCCAAGACGACCGGTCTAATTCAAATCTAACTTATTGGAGTAACACCATGAAAAAAGTCCTGATGGTTCTCACGTCCCACGATCAACTCGGCAACACCGGCCGCAAGACCGGCTTCTGGCTCGAAGAGCTGGCCGCGCCCTACTACGCCTTCAAGGATGCCGGCGTCGAAGTCGTGCTGGCTTCGCCGCTGGGTGGCCAGCCGCCGCTGGACCCGAAAAGCAATGAGCCATCGTTCCAGACCGACCTGACGCGCCGCTTCGAAGCCGATGCTGCCGCCAACGCGCAGCTGGCTTCCACGCTGCGCCTGGACAGCGTCGACCAGGGCCAGTTCGACACCGTGTTCTACCCGGGCGGCCACGGCCCGCTGTGGGACCTGGCGGAAGACCGCCATTCGATCGCGCTGATCGAATCGTTCCTGGCCGCGGCCAAGCCGGTCGCCCTGGTCTGCCATGCGCCCGGCGTGCTGCGCCACGTGACGACGCCGGCCGGCCGTCCGCTGGTCGAAGGCAAGAAAGTGACCGGCTTCACCAATACCGAAGAAGAAGGCGTGGGCCTGACCAACGTGGTGCCGTTCCTCGTCGAGGATGAGCTGAAGGCCAAGGGCGGTATGTATTCCAGCGGTCCGGACTGGGGTTCGTACGTGGTCCGCGACGGCTTGCTGATCACCGGCCAGAACCCGGCCTCGTCGGCCGAAGCCGCGGCGCTGCTGCTCGAGCAACTGGCCTGATGCGCCGATGCGGCGGGGCGCCCTTCCCGGTGAAGGCGCCGCGCCAGCATCCGGCAGCGTCCCTGTACGACCCAAGCGTCTTGAAGCATTCCGTCATCCCTCACTTTCCTGGAGCCTCATCATGAACAAACTGAACCGCATCGTTACCGCACTCGCCCTGTCGTTCGCCGCCGTCGGCGCGCAGGCCGCCGCACCCGCCCCCGTCAAGAACGTCGTGCTGGTGCACGGCTTCTTCGCCGACGGCTCCGGCTGGAAAGGCGTGGCCGACATCCTCACTCGCGACGGTTTCAACGTCACCGTCGTGCAACAGCCGGAAACCTCGCTGGCCGACGACGTGACAGCGACGACGCGGGCGATCGATGCCCGGCAGGGGAACAGCATCCTGGTCGGCCACAGCTATGGCGGCGTGGTGATCACGGAAGCGGGCAACCATCCGAAGGTCGCGGGCCTGGTGTACGTCGCCGCGTTCCTGCCCGATGCCGGTGAAAGCCTGAAGGACCTGGCCGACCGCATTGCGCCGGCCACCAAGGGTATCCAGGCCACGGCGGATGGGCACCTGTACTTCGATCCCGCCCGCTTCCATGCCGATTTCGCGGCGGACCTGCCGGCGGCCGACGCCCGGTTCATGGCGTATTCCCAGGTCATGCCGGCGGTCCAGGCGGCAACCACGGCCGTGTCGCAGGCGGCATGGCGGAGCAAACCGAGCTGGGCGATCATTTCCACGGCCGACCGTACCGTCAGTCCTGAACTGGAACGCACGATGGCGAAACGCGCCGGCAGCAAGACCGTCGAGATCGATGGCAGCCACGTCGCCTTCATCGCGCATCCCGAGAAAGTGGCCAGGGTGATCGAACAGGCAGCGGCCGCGGCCGGCAAATGAGCAAACCCGAACTATTTCGGCCCCACCCTAGACGACTGGTCTATTTAAACGTATAGTGCTCCCATGGCTAAAGCACATACCAACGAATCGTCCGACGTCCGCGACAATATCCTTGCGGTCGGGCAGCGCATCATGTCCGGCAAGGGGTTCTCGGCCGTCGGATTGAACGAGATCCTGACGGAAGCAAAGGTGCCGAAAGGCTCCTTCTACCACTACTTCGGTTCGAAGGATGCCTTCGGCGAGGCATTACTGTCGAGCTACTTCGAAGACTACCTGGCCGACATCGACACGGTGATGGGCCAGCCCGGCGTGACTATGGCAAAACGCCTGCTGGACTATTTCGACATGTGGCGCGACAACCAGTCCTTCCTGGATTGCCAGGGCAAGTGCCTGGCGGTCAAGCTCGCCGCGGAAGTGGCCGACCTGTCCGAAGCGATGCGCACCGTGCTGAACCAGGGAACTTCGGCGATCATCGCGAAGCTGGCCGATGCCATCGAACAGGGCGTGGCGGAAGGTTCGCTGGCGGTCGACGACAGCCCGAAGCGGATCGCCGAAAGCCTGTACCAGCTGTGGCTCGGTGCCAGTGTCATGGTCAAGATCGTGCGCGGTACCGCACCGTTCGATTCGGCCATGGCGGTCACGCGCCAGATGCTGCATCTGGATCACTCATCTGGATAACCAAGCTGCCCAGTTTCAACCAATAAGCTGGCCCGAGAGGCGGGCCAGTTCCAACACTTCCCGCGAAGTGTTTTTTTAAACCCATGCACTAGTCGACCGGTCTAATTCATCCGGCTGATCCAGACAAAAGAAAGAACGTCATGTCCATCGCAACCTCCATTCGTACCACCCAAACTGTTCCGCTGTTCGACGGTCCCTACTACCTCGGCATCGGCGGCCAGCTCGTAACGGCCGAGGCCAGTTTCGACGTGTTCAATCCCGCCACCGGCAAGCCGCTGGCCCAGGCACCTGCCGCGAGCATCGCCCAGCTCGACGACGCCATTGCCGCCGCGCGAACCGCGTTCGAGTCCTGGTCCACGATCGGCTACGACCGGCGCCAGCAATACCTGGAAGCCTATGCCGACGCACTCGCCGCGCACCGCGACGAACTGGCCCGCCTGCTCGTGCTGGAACAGGGCAAGCCGCTGAAGACCATGGCCGAGCCCGAAGTCGACCAGGCCATCTCCTGGATCCGCCAGATCGCCGCGCGCCGCATCCCCGTGGAGATCGTCGAGGAAACCGACAGCCATGTCGTCGAACTGCACCACACGCCGCTCGGCGTCATCGGCGCCATCACGCCGTGGAATTTTCCCGTGCTGCTGGCCTTGTGGAAGGTCGCACCCGCGCTCATCACCGGCAATACGATGGTGATCAAGCCGTCGCCCTTCACGCCGCTGACCTCGCTGCGCTTCGGCCAGATCGCACAGTCGGTCCTGCCGCCGGGCGTGCTGTCGGTGGTGTCCGGAAACGATGAACTGGGGCCGCACATGACGGCGCATCCGGACATCGCCAAGATCAGCTTCACGGGCTCCACGGCCACCGGCAAGCACGTGATCCGCTCGGCGGCCGGAACGATGAAGCGCGTCACGCTGGAACTGGGCGGCAACGACGCGGCCATCGTCATGCCCGATGCCGACTGGGAGTCGATCGTGCCCCAGCTGTTCTGGGGTGCCGTGGGCAACTCGGGCCAGTGGTGCGTGGGCATCAAGCGGCTCTACGTGCACCGTTCGTACCACGCGCGCTTCGTCGACGCCTTCGTCGCCTATGCGCGCCGGCAGAAACTGGGCGATGGCCTGGATCCGGAAGTCACCGTGGGGCCGGTGCAGAACCGCATGCAGTTCGAGAAGGTCAGGACCTTCCTCGACGACATCAAGGCCAGGGGCTACAAGGTCGCGCTGGGTGGCGAAGTGGATCCCGGCCGTCCAGGATATTTCATCCCGGTCACCGTGGTCGACAACCCGCCGGAGGACTCGATGATCGTGCAGGAAGAACAGTTCGCCCCGATCGTGCCGATCGTCGCCTATGACGACATCGACGACGTGGTCGAACGCGCCAACGCCAGCCCCTTCGGCCTGGGCGGTTCGGTGTGGGGCCGCGACACGCGGGCCGCCGTCGCCGTCGCCAACCGTCTCGAGACCGGCATGGTGTGGGTCAATGAAATCCATACCCAGGGCGTGGACATCCCGTTCGGCGGCCACAAGCAGTCCGGCCTCGGCACGGAGCACGGCAGCGAAGGGCGGCAGCTGTTCACCAATCCCAAGACCGTCCTGATCCACAAATCCCGGTCCTGATGCCGTCCATCGATTTCGTCCACCGCTAACCAGCGTGCCCGGTTTCAAGCCGGGCACGCCAGGAGAAAAATACCGTGTCCGTCCAATCCACTTCCCCCCTCAGCGCGTACCGGTTGGCGCCCCCTGCCGCCGGTACCGCACCGAACCGCGCCACCCTGTCGATGGCGGCGGCGATCGCCTGCGTGGTGCTGGTCGCGCTGACCCTGCGCCCCGGCATCGTGTCCATCGGCCCGCTGCTGCCCGCCATCATCGGCGAGTTCGGCCTGTCGCATACGCAGGCGGCGCTGCTGACGGCCATCCCGACATTACTGATGGGCCTTCTGGCGGCGCCGGTGCCATGGCTGTCGCGGCGCTTCGGGCGCGACCGCGTCATGCTGGCCGCCCTCGGCCTGCTGACCTTGTCGACCCTGGTGCGTGCCTTCGCCGATTCGGTGGCACTGCTGTTCGCGGCGACCGTCGGCATCGGTGGCGGCATCGCGATCGCCGGGGTCCTGATCGCCGGTTTCGTGAAGGCCGGTTTTCCGAGGCAGGTTGCGATTTTCATGAGCCTGTATGCGACCGCGCTGGCGCTGGGCAGCACGCTGTCGGCGGCCGCGACGGGAACGCTGGCCGCATGGACGGGCGGCTGGCGCTGGGCCGCGGGCGTGTGGGCGTTGCCGGGCTTGTTCGCCCTGCTGGCCTGGCTGTTCGTCGCGCGGCGCAGCCCGGCATCGGCGGCCACGCCGGCGGGGGCGCAGCGCTACGGCATGCCCTTTCGCAACCGGACGGCATGGCTGATCGCCGCCTTCTTCGCCTGCAACAACTTCGTGTTCTACGCCTGCATTTCCTGGCTGGCGCCGATGTACGTGGAAGCCGGCTGGACACCTTCGCATGCGGGCCTGCTGCTGGCCACGTTCACCCTGGCGTTCATGGCGGCCAATCCCGTGTTCGGCTTCCTGAGCCGCGACGAGGACCGCCGGCTCCCGCTGGCGCTCGGTGCCGGCACGGCCCTGGCGGGCATCCTGGCCATGGCGCTCGCCCCCTCGGTATCGCCGTACCTGGTGGTGGCGGTGCTCGCCTTCGGCACCGGCGGCTCGTTCACCTTGTCGATGACGCTTCCTCTCGACAATACGCGCCATGCCGAGGAAACCGGTGCGTGGAACGCCTTCGTGCTGCTGGTCAGCTATACGGTCGCCGCGGCCGGTCCGCTGGCGGTGGGCCAGCTGCGCGATGCCAGCGGCGGCTTCCACTCCTCGCTCTGGCTTCTCGTCGCGGTGGCGGTGGCCATGGTGGCGCTGACCCCGTTCCTGCAACCGCATCGCCATGACAGCGCGGCCGGGCGCTAAACTGCCGGCATTCGCATCGAACCACAAAGGAAGCTGAATGAACGACCACATCGCGGCGGTACCGCTGGAGAAAGCCTACCGCCTGCTCAATCATGGACCGACCGTGCTGGTCTCCGCGCGGCACGAAGGTGTCGACAACGTCATGGCGGCGGCGTGGGCCTGCGCGCTGGACTATGCGCCGCCCAAGCTGACCGTGGTCCTCGACAAGGCTGCGGCGACCCGCGCGCTGGTCGAGAACAGCGGGCGCTTCGTGATCCAGGTACCCACCGTGCGGCAGCTCGACCTCACCTACCAGGTGGGCCACCGCAGCCTGGCCAGTGAACCGGACAAGCTCGCGCGCAGCGGCGTGGAGCTGTTCGGCATGCCCGGCTTCGACCTGCCATTCGTGGCCGGATGCTCGGCATGGCTGGCCTGCCGGGTACTCCACGAACCCCGCAACGAAGCGGCGTACGACCTGTTCATCGGTGAGATCGAAGCCGCCTGGTCGGATACCCGCGTGTTCAGGGACGGCCACTGGCAGTTCGAAAGCGCCGATCCCGGCCTGCGCAGCCTGCACTACATCGCCGGCGGATTCTTCTACGCGATCGGCGATGCGATGCGCGCCGGGGAACCGGCGCCGGAATAAGTTCGGGCCGTGGCAGGCGGCCTAGCGGCTGCCCATCTTCGTGAACATCCTGTTCATGGTGGGCCGGTCGATCGCCTGCATGTCGACCAGCTTCAGCGATTTCACCATGTGCAGCGTCGCCGACTTGTACTTCAAAAAATGCGGCGTCTTCAGGTGCGCCTCGTAGGCCCGGCGGTCTGCATACATTTCCAGGATCCTGAATTCGGTATCGCTGTCGCGCTCGAACATGGGGAAGATGGCGATCACGCCCGGTTCCAGCCTGACCGACGCCTCCGCTTCCTCGGCGAGGATCGCCTTGTACTGGGCGAGATGTTCCGCGTGCACCTGGATTTCCGAGATCCGCACCATCATCTCCTGCCCCTGTGCCTGGCCCTGCGCATGCGCCAGGCTGGCGGCGAACAGCAGCCACGCCGGCACCAGCGCGGCAAGAAGTCCCCACAGCCGTTGCGCCCATGGCAGGGCAAGGGGTTGCCGGCGTTCGACCGGGCGGGTGGTAATGGCGTTCATGCTGGCCTTCTCGGGTTGATGATCAACGGGTGTCGTGCCACGGCCGGCGGCGCGTTGTTATGCCAGCCCGATGCCGGCCCGATGCCGGCCCGCATGGCCAACGGAGTTTACTTCACCTGGCTCTCGAGCTCCGGGATAGGCCGCACCACCAGGAACAGGTACGACATCGCGCCGGCGAAGGCCATGGCGGCGCCCGTCAACAGCGCCGGCACGAACGACCACGTCTGCGCGATATAGCCGGTCAGCACGGGGGCCAGCGCGCCGCCCAGGAAGCCGCCGAAGTTCTGCAGCGCGCCGAGCGATCCCACGCCGCTCGGCGGCGCCACCACCGTGGCGAGCGACCAGGCGCAGGCCGACGACGCGTTGGCGAGGAAGATCACGATCGAGATGCAGGCCACGGCCACCACGTTGCTCTCGGCCAGTGCCGCCGGGATCGTGAAGGCGACCATGCCCAGCGTGGCCACGACCACGGCGTTGCGGCGGCCGGCCACCTTCGATGCCGACATCCGGGCGACGCGGTCGGAAGCCCAGCCGGCAACCAGCGCGCCCGCGAAGCCGCACAGGAACGGGATCGAGGCGGCGATGCCGGCCTGCGCCAGGTCCATGTGGCGCTCGGTGCGCAGGTAGCCCGGCAGCCAGGTCAGGAACACCCAGTTCAGGTACACGGAGCCGAAGAAGCCCAGCATCATGCCCCACGTCGCCCGGTAGCGGAACAGTGCCCGCCAGGTGGCCAGGCCGCCGGGCGGCGCGGGCTGGCCGGCGTCGTCCACTTCGAGATAGGCACGCTCGGCGGCGGTCAGGCTGTCGCGCACCGGATCGCGGTAGATGCCGATCCACGCGATCGCCGCCACGATGCCCAGCGCACCGGTCACGAAGAAGGCCCAATGCCAGCTCGTGGCGGCGATCAGCGGTGGCAGGCATAGCGGCGCCAGCGCCACGCCCAGCGGCGAGGCGGAATTGAAGATCCCCGTCGGCGTGCCGCGCGAGCGTGCCGGGAACCAGTTGCTCACCACCCGCGCCGCTGCCGGGAACTGCGGCGCCTCGCCGATGCCCAGCGCGATCCGCACCACCAGGAACCAGCCGAACGTGGCGGCCAGGCCGCCGGCCGCCTGCGCCAGCGACCACACCACCAGGCCGATGCCGAGCAGCCAGCGCGGCCCTACCTTGTCGACCAGTATGCCCACCGGCAGCTGGCACAGCGCGTAGCTCCACGAGAAGGCCGACAGCAGCACGCCCATCTCGCCCAGCGTCAGGCCGAGATCGGCGCGGATGTATTCGTTGGCCACGGCCAGCGTGGCGCGGTCCAGGTAGTTGATGACGCCGCACACCACCAGCAGCACGAGCGAAATGGCCTGGCTGCGGCGGATGCGGGGTGGAATGGTGTCGGAGGCCGGGCGGTTGGGCATGGTGGGATGGCAGCCTGGCCCGCGCTGGCGGCGGCAGGTCGGCTGCTGGAGGTCGGTGAGGGAAAATGACGGCGAGTATAGTTCACCGGCACGGCCGTGGACAAAACTTCGCGGCGGGCCGCCCCTCCCGCTCTCGCAGGCCGCCGGCCAGTTCCCCTTCCGCCGCGTCGCTACCCCGCCGCCGCCCCGCTCCCGGTCCCTTTCAGTGGCGGCACCGCCGCCACGCTGGCCGCACTGCTGATCGCCTTGGCGACCGGCGCGTCGAACTCGTAGCCGCTGGCGTCATGCACTTCCCAGCCGCCCTGCCCCGTCAGGCGCAGCACGTGGGTATGGTGGCGCAGTACCGCGGGCCGGTGCGCGATGCTGATCAGGGTGGTGCCGCCTTCGCGCAGGCGCTCGTACAGCGAGGCTTCGTTGGCGCTGTCGAGCGCACTGGTGGCTTCGTCGAGGATCACGATGCCGGGGCCGTGCACCAGCACGCGGCCGAAGGCCAGGCGCTGCTGCTCGCCGACCGACAGCAGCTTTTCCCAGTCGCGCACGGCATCCAGGCCGCCAACCCGTTCGGCCAGGTGCGGCAGGTGGACTTGTTCCAGGATTTCCAGCAGTTGCTCGTCGTCCAGGCTCGATTCCGCGCTCGGGTAGATCAGCTGGCTGCGCAGCGTGCCGTGCTGCAGATAGGGCTGCTGGGGCAGGAAGAAGAAGTCTTCCATGGGCGGGTGATGGATCACGCCGCTGCCCGTGTGCCACAGGCCGGCGATGGCGCGCAACAGCGAACTCTTGCCGCAGCCGCTGTCGCCGGTGATGAGCAGCGCATCGCCGGGCTTCAGCACCAGCGACAGTTCCTTGATCAGCACCCGGTCGGACTGGGGCGGGTACAGCGTCAGCGCTTCCAGTGCGAGGTGTTCGCCGTCGCGCTTCTCGATGCGCGGGTGCTCGCCGGCGGCAGCGGCTGCCGGCCTGTCGTTCGGCAGCACGAGGTCGGACAGCGCCTGCAGGCGGCCGATCCCCGCCACGAAGCGGCTCAGGCTCTCGAAGTTGTCGACGATGATGCCCACCGCGGCAAGCACCGCGGTAAACGCGCCCGCCGCCTGGATCGCCCGCCCTACTTCCAGCCGGCCCGACAGGACGCCCTCGGCCAGGATCACGAAGGGCAGCACCAGCGTGAGCTGGCTGAACGTGCGCTGGAAGAGATTCAGCGAACGCTGCTTCCTGATCAGCCGGGCAAAATTATTGATCACCTTGTCGAACTTGCTGTCGATGTGCGCGCGCTCCTGGGCCTCGCCCCGGTAGAAGGCGATGCATTCGGCATTCTCGCGCAGGCGCATCAGGCTGAAGCGGAAGTCCGCTTCGCGCCGCAACTGCCAGAAATTCAGGTGGATCAGCGGCGTGCCGAAGACATGCAGGGCCACCACGGTGCCTACCAGCGCATACACGGCCAGCACGCCGACCAGCACATGCGAGATCGACCACAGCACGGCGCTGAACGCCACCAGCTGCATGATCGAGCCCAGGAAGATCAGCAGGAAGTGGATGGATTTGCCCGTGAAGGTGTTGATGTCCTCGCTGATGCGCTGGTCGGGGTTGTCGATTTCGCCGTCGGCCTGCAGCTCGTAGTACTTGCGCCGCTTCAGGTAGCCATCGAGGAATCGGCCGGTCAGCCAGCGCCGCCACTGGTTGGCGAACAGGTCGCGCATGTAGTAGTAGAACGCATAGATCGGTATGGCGAACGCCAGGATGACCAGGCAGGTGCGCACCGAGTCCCAGAAACGGTCGCCGTTCTTGCCGGCCAGCGCGGAGGTCATCTCGCCGGCCTGGGTATTCAGCATGACGGCCAGCTGGGTCTCGACCAGCATCAGGGCGATCAGCAGCACCAGCAGGAGCCAGGCCTGCTTCCGGTTATCTTCCAGCCAGTAGGGTTTCGCCACGCTGAGGAACTGTTTCCATGCCGCGAGCGACAGGGCGGGAGCGCGCCGGGTGCGTTTCGGTGGCGCCGGGGTGTCGTCGAGCGCGGCATGGGTTGCAGCGATCTTTGCGGCACTTTTCACGGCATTTTTTGCGGCGCTTTTTGCAGCATTGACCGCACTGCTTTTTGCGCTGGTTTTTACGCTGTTTTCTGCGCTGGGTTCTGCGCTATTGTTCGCGCCATTCGCCGCGGCCTTGGCCGCGGCATTCTTCGATACGGGAGTGGGCGTGCGCATGTCGATGGTTCCATTCATCGGCGAGGATGCGGACGTGCTTCCTCAGCCGTACCGCCAGCATACGAGCCGGAATGGAACCGTTCAGTGCGGAAACGGACATAGGAGCGCTACCATTTCCGGGCAGCAGTGCGTTCGGCGCGCCGTCCGATCGTCAGGGTACCGTTGCGCCAAGGTAATTGTCCTTCACGCGCACATAGTGTTCCGCCGAGTAGCGCAGCCAGGCGATCTCGGCATCCGTCAATGGCCGGATTTTCTCGGCCGGGCGCCCCATGTAGAGGAAACCGCTCTCCAGCGTCTTCCCCGGCGGGACGAGGCTGCCGGCGCCCAGCATCACCCGGTCGGCGATGACCGCGTCGTCCATCACGATGCTGCCCATGCCGACCAGGCACTCGTTGCCGATCCGGCAGCCGTGCAGGATCACCGAATGGCCCACTGTGACGTAGTCGCCGACCACGAGGGGCGCGCCCTGCGGCTTGTGGCTGCTCTTGTGCGCCACATGGCCCATCGTCAGGTCCTGGATGTTGGAACAGCGGCCGATATGGATCTCGTTGACGTCCCCCCGCAGCACCGCGTTGCACCATACCGAGCTGTCCTCCCCCACGTGCACGCTGCCGATCACCTGGGCCGATGGATGCAGGTACACGCGTTCGGCGAGCATTGGAAAGGCGTCGAGGTAACTGGAAAGTGGCATGGCGGTTCCGCTGAAGTATTCGAAATGCGCATGGTGGCAGCGAGCGGCGTCCATGGCAAGCCCGTGCCGCCACGGCGGATAGAATGTTCGCACGCGGCACAGACCACAACGACATGGAGACAACATGCATCACAGCCTGAGCTATGTACACGGAGCGCACGATGTTCCGCTGATCGGCGACACCATCGGTTCCTTTCTCGCCGGCGTGGCCGCGCGCCACGGCGGCAACGAGGCGCTCGTCGTCCCGCACCAGGGCGTGCGCTGGAGCTACGCCGAACTGGATTCCCGCGTCACCGCCCTGGCCGCCGGCCTGCTGGCGCTGGGGCTGCGGCCCGGCGACCGGGTCGGCATCTGGTCGCAGAACTGCGCCGAGTGGGTGCTGGCGCAGTTCGCCACCGCGCGCGCCGGACTGGTCATGGTGAACATCAACCCCGCCTACCGGCGCACCGAACTCGAATACGTGCTGGGCAAGGTGCAGTGCGCGGCGCTGATCCTGGCGCCATCGTTCAAGTCGAGCGACTACCTGGCGATCGTCGGCGACGTGGTGCCCGAACTGCGCGCCAGCACACCCGGCAGGCTGCGCTCGGCAAGCTTGCCGCACCTGCGGCATGTGATCAGGCTGGGTGCCGGCCGGACGCCCGGCATGTACAACTTCGACGACCTGCTCGGCGCACCCGATGCGGCGCGGCTGGAGGAACTGGCCGCCATCGAAGCCGCGCTGCAGTTCGACGAGCCGGTCAACATCCAGTTCACCTCGGGCACCACCGGTGCGCCGAAGGGCGCCACGCTCACGCACCATAACATCCTGAACAACGGCTTCTTCGTGGGCGAAGCCATGCGGCTCACGGACCGCGACAGGCTGTGCATCCCCGTGCCGCTGTACCACTGCTTCGGCATGGTGCTCGGCAACCTGGCCTGCGTGACGCACGGCGCCACGATGGTATTCCCCGGCGAGAGCTTCGAACCGAAGGCGGTGCTGGAGACAGTGCAGGCGGAGCGCTGTACCGGCCTGCATGGCGTGCCGACCATGTTCATCAGCCTCCTCGACCATCCGGACTTCGGCCGGTACGACCTGTCGACCCTGCGCACCGGCATCATGGCCGGCTCGCCCTGCCCGGCCGAGGTGATGGGCCGCGTGATCGAGCGGATGCACCTGGCGGAAATCACCATCGCCTACGGCATGACCGAAACCTCGCCGGTCAGCTTCCAGAGTTCGGTCGACGATCCGGTGCCGCTGCGCGTGTCGACCATCGGGCGCGTGCACCCGCACCTGGAAGTGAAGATCGTCGACGCCGCGGGGCGCATCGTGCCGCGCGGCGTGAAGGGCGAACTGCTCACGCGCGGCTACTCCGTCATGCTCGGCTACTGGGGCGACGAGGAAAAGACCCGCGAAGCCATCGACGCGGCGGGCTGGATGCATACCGGCGACCTGGCCGTGATCGACGCGCAGGGCTTCGCGGCGATCGTCGGCCGCGCCAAGGACATGGTGATCCGGGGCGGCGAAAACATCTATCCACGCGAGATCGAGGAATTCCTGTACCGGCATCCGAAGGTGCTCGACGTCCAGTGCGTGGGCGTACCGGACCGGAAGTACGGCGAAGAGCTGTGCGCCTGCATCGTGCTCCGGCCCGGCATGGTGGCCGACGAAGACGAGATCCGCGAGTTCTGCCAGGGCCGCATCGCCCACTACAAGGTGCCGCGCTATGTACGGTTCGTCAGCGGCTTCCCGATGACGGTCACCGGCAAGATCCAGAAATACCTGCTGCGCCAGCAGGTGACGACGGACCTCGGCCTGGCGGAGTAACGCCGGCACGCGGCCGCCGCCGATGCATGGCGGCGGCGCGCTTGCAACACTCCTCGTTCCGTTGATGATTGACAGGACCAGCTTGTCGATTCGATAATGAGAAGCATTCTCATCTAATTCATCAAAAAGCCAGCCCGATCCACACGGTTCACCGCCAGCCATCGTGCCCCGCACGCCAACTGGAGTGACCATCGTGAGCCGTACAATCCCGCCGCACCAATTCCCACCCCTGCGCCACGCCATCCGGCTGGCCCTCGCATCGGCCATGCTGGCCGCGCCGCTGGCGCACGCGCAAAGTGCCGCCGCACCGATCGCCGACATGCCCGGCAGCGGCCCCGCCGCCGCCGAAGCCACGCTGGCCACGGTCACCGTGCAGGGCGCGCGCGACACCGCCACGGAAGACACGGGTTCCTACACCACCGGCGAGATGCGCACCGCCACGCGGCTGGGCCTGAGCGCCCGCGAAACACCGCAATCGACCACCGTGATTACGCACCAGCGCATCGAAGACCAGGCCATGTCCAGCGTGGTGGACGTGGTGAAGCACACGCCCGGCCTGCACCTGAGCAGCGCGGATGGTCCCGGCCGGCCCAGCTTCAGCGCGCGCGGCTTCGATATCGACAAGGTGATGTACGACGGCCTGGCCGCGCACTACCAGGGCTGGGGGATCGGCACGCTGGCCAACCTCGCCATGTTCGACCGCGTGGAGATCGTGCGCGGCGCCACCGGCCTGGTGACCGGCAGCGGCAACCCGTCGGCGGCGGTCAACATGGTGCGCAAGCGCCCCACCCGCGACACCCGCGTGGCACTGGCGGCCAGCGCTGCCAGCTGGGACGATTACCGCGGCGAGATCGATGCCTCCGGCCAGCTCGGTGACGGCGTCCGTGGCCGCGTGGTCGGCTCCTACCAGAACGGCGGCACCTTCCGCACCGCCGAAAAGTTCTACCATGGCCTGCTGTACGGCGTGGTGGAAGCCGATCTCGGACCGCGCACCACGCTGTTCGCCGGCATGTCGTACCAGGACGACTACACCAACAGCTTCTGGGGCGGCCTGCCGCTGGCGGCGGACGGACAGCACATGACCCTGCCCCGCTCCACCAACCCCAGCAACGAATGGGAGCGCAAGGACCAGGAACTGGCCACCCTGTTCGCCGACCTCGAACACCGCCTCGGCGCCGGCTGGAGCGTGCGGCTGGCCGCCACGCGCGCGGAACAGAAGGCCACGTTCTACGGCACCTACCTGCAGGCCGGCGACGTGCCGAACCGGTTCGCCCACAGTTTCTACCGGGCCGACTACGACGAAGACCGCAGCGCGTTCGATGCCTTCGCCAGCGGACCCGTGGCGCTGTTCGGCCGGCGCCACGAAGTGTCCGTAGGCGTGAGCGGGCGGGAGACGAAGACCGCCAGGCAGAATTACGAGAACCTGGGCCTGGTCAGCGGCGATATCGATATCCGCAACTGGCACCCTTCCAGCACTGCCGCGCCGCGGCCTTCGCGGACCGGCATCGCGACGGACGTGGTGCGCGAGCGCGGCGTGAATGCGATGACGCGGCTCAATCCCGCCGACAGCGTGAAGGTGATCCTGGGTGGCCGGCTCGACTGGTATGAATACGAGGACCGTTCGGGAGACGGCAGCTACAAGGTGCCGCGCAACGTGACACGCTATGCGGGCGTGCTGTACGACGTCGATGCCCGGCACACGCTGTATGCCAGCTTCACGGACGTGTTCCAGCCGCAGACGGCGCAGGACAACTCTGGCCGCATGCTGGAACCGGTCACGGGCAAGAACTACGAAGCCGGCGTGAAAGGCGAATACTTCGGCGGCGCGCTGAACGCCGGCGTCGCCCTGTTCCAGGTGGACCAGGCCAACCGCGCGAAGCTGCTGACCGACCAGAGCGGCTGCGTTACCTTCCCCGCCATCTCCTGTTCGGAAGCTTCCGGCCTGGTGCGCAGCAAGGGCATCGACCTGGAACTGCAGGGCAGCATCACGCCCGGCTGGCAAGCCAGCGCAGGCTTCACCTACACCAGCACGAAATACGTGCGCGACAGCGATGCCAGCAAGGCCGGCACGCAATTCGATACCGATACGCCCCGGCAGCTGTTCAAACTGAGCACGCAGTACCAGCTGCCCGGCGCCAACGGGTGGCGCATCGGCGGCAGCCTCTATCGGCAAGGCAGCATCTGGAACGACGTGCCGGTGGGCGGCGGCTTCGTGAAAGTCGAGCAGGAGGCTTACGCGCTGCTCGACCTGATGGCGTCCTGGCGCGTCAACAGCCGGCTCGACGTGCAACTGAACGTGGCCAACGTCTTCGACAAGCGCTACTACCGGGGCATCGGCTACGACACCTTCTGGGGTTCGGTCGACACGTACGGCGACCCGCGCAAGGTGCAGCTGACGGGGCGCTACCGCTTCTGATCCACCGCCGGGCTGGTCTCAATACAACACCGGGGACAGTCCCCGATTTTTTACAACAGCGTAAGTCATTGATAGTGCGCTGCTGAGCTGGTCGTAAAACAACACCGGGGACTGTCCCCGGTTTTTCTGCAACACCGCGGCTTCGATGCCGGGAACACGCCCTACTTCGCCGCGCCCGGCGTCAGCGCCTGCACCCCGGCCGACACGTACACCAGCGGCGCGTTCCAGTTGATCGCCACCTCGTTGCTGGCATAGGAACAGGCATGGTCCAGGTACGACAGGGCCGGCAGCGCCGACGGGTACGGCGCCGGGCAATCCTTGGCGTCCTGCTGCGCGGGCTGCGGCCCGCCGACCAGCCAGCCCGGTACCGGCGCGGCGACGCCATCGGCTTCCGATGGCCGGTGATGCGGGTGCTGCGGCGTCCGCGCGCCGAAGCCGGTGACGAACGACAGGCCGACCGCATTGCGGCCCAGCACGTAGTCCAGCCCCGCCTGGGCCGCGTCGAGGTAGTCGCGCTTGCCCGTCAGCCGGTAGCCGTGCAACAGCACCATCGCCTGGTTCAGCGCCACCGCGCTGCTGCCCCACACATAGTCGGCCGGCCGCATGGGAATGCCGTACGCCGATGCCTTCCAGCCCGCGGCCAGGCTGGCCGACAGCTGGTCGATCCGGCTGGCGACCAGCGCCTGGTCCGCCGCCGCGGCCAGCTTGCCGCGGTGCCGTGCCAGCGACATCCACGCCAGGCCGCGCACCTCGGCCCATGACGGCACGCTGGCCTGCAGGGCCGGCGCGTTCATCGCCCGGTAGTAGGCGGCGTCGCCGGTGGTGATGAACAGCTCGGCCGCGGCCCAGCCGAATTCATTGCTGACATCCTTGTCGCCATATTCGCCGGTGGCCACGTCCTTCGGCTGCTGGTAATAGACGCGCGGATGCGCCTGGGCCCACTGCCACGCGGCCTTCGAGGCGGCCAGCATGCGCGCCGCCATGCCGGGCAGCTGCTGCTCGTAAGGCGCGAACACGCGGCTGGCGGTGGCCATCACGGCGGCGAAGTTGAGCGCCGCGGCGGTGGTCTTCTGCACCACGTAGCGGGGCTGCGTGGCCTGGTGCGGCATCACCATGCCGTCGAAACGGAGGTTGGTCAGCTTGTGGTACACGCCGCCGTCCGCCGGGTCCTGCATGGTCAGCATCCATTCCAGGTTCCACAGGGCTTCGTCGAGCAGGTCCGGCAAGGCATTGCCGCTTTCGGGAATGTTCAGGTCCTGCGCCTTGAACACGCCCGGAAAATCTTCCCAGGCGGCCAGCAGGGTGTACGTGGTGATGCCGGAGTTGACGATGTACTTGTTGTAGTCGCCCGCGTCGTACCAGCCTTTCGGGCTCGAGATCGCGCTGCCGGCCGGCCGCGCAGGCGATGCGGCCGAGGCGTGGACCAGCACGCGCGTGTCGGCGTGTCCGGCCGGCCGCTTGAACACGCCGGCATGCCGCTCATCCAGCGCGATCGCCGTGCGATTGAAATAAAAGGCCTTGATCGACGCGGCGTTCACCGCTTGCAGGACACCCGGGTCCACTTCGAACGGCGCGGAATCCGGCAGGCCGGCGACGCGTACCTGGTAGCGGCCCGGCGTGGCCAGCGACGTGAAACTGGCCAGCCGCACCTTGTCGCCGGATTCCGGCGAGGCCGTAGCCGGCGCCAGCGTCCCGCTTTGCACCACGGTGCCGGTGCCGGCCTTGACGATCGCGAAGGTGCGCGCCGCGCCATCGGGCACGACGGCCACCTTCGCCGATCCCGGCAGGAAACCAAGCTGGTTGAGCTGGATGGTGGAGGCGGCAGGCTTCATCGCCGAAGCGGTACCGGCGAGGGCCAGGCAGGCCAGCGGCGCCATCAGGGCGGGCAGCTTGCGCAATGGGGTGAACCGCGGGTGCTCGTGTCTCAATGTGTCGTTCCTTCGCTGATGGTCCAGGGCGGCAGCCGGCGCCGTACGCCGTGCCACGTGGTCCGGTGGGCGGTGCAACGGTCCGGCAGGTGAAAACGTTTTCACCCTGCGATGGTGGCGCACTTTGGCGCCAAGATCAACTTGCGGTGCAGCACAACATGAAGCAGCAGGGGATCGGATACGGATGAGATAGCCCTCCGCGGCCGGCCTGCCGCCGGCGCCTACCTATCAACTCTGCTAGTAATGCGCCGTGGCCAGCTCTGGTTTAATGGTTTTTACTGGGAACGTTGCCGGTACGGCGCCCACCCCACCACCATTCACGAACAGGATGCGCGGGCGGCATTGGTCATGGCCCGCCGGCTTCGGGCATCCTTACGTAAGGAGATGACCTTGCACCATCTGCTGATCCTGGCTCGCGGCGATGCGCGCACCTATTGTTCCGTCGACGGCGGCTCGCTGCTGGACGGCCTGCCTTTCGAAGTCACGCTGTTCGCCGACCATGGCGACGGCCCGGCGCTGCGCGCGCTGGAAGGCGAGCATGAAATCTTCGTGGTGCACTGGAACGAAGGGCGGGAAGTCGCCAGCCGCGCCGCCCAACTCCATACCGCCGTGCCATTCACGGCCGTGGCTGCGTTCGACGAACGCCTGGTCGGCCTGGCCGCGCAGATCCGCGATGCGCTGGGCCTGGACGGCATGTCGATGCGGGCAGCCGAACTGTTCCACCAGGTGCTGCGCAACCGCATGACAGGTTCCGCACGGCAAGCCGTCTGCCAGTAATGCCGGGGACCGTCCTTCCCGTACCCCACAGGAGGTCCCGGTGCGTGCCTTGGCGCGCTGGCCACGGAACATGTCCTCCCTGCCCTGCCGCTGGCCGCCCTTCCGGGCGGCTGGCTGCGTTGCGCCACCGGCCCGGCCTGCTCCTGCCGCCCTTCTGACGAGGCATACGATGCACGACGCGCACCTGCAACTGCTCCCCCTGGCACCGCCGCTACAGCAGCCGCTGCCGGTCGATCCCCGCGACCTCCCGGCGCGCAACGCCGTGGCGGTGTACCTGATGGAACTGGAGTTGCCAGCCGACGCCACGCGGACGAACATGTATTTGCCCCTGCTCGCCCTCGGCGAACTGGCACGCTGGCAGGCGATCCGCCCGCGCGAACGGCAGTGGCAATACCTGCAAAGCCGCGTACTGCAGCGCGTCGTGCTGGGCGCCTACATCGATGACGACCCGCGCGCGCTCGCCTTCACCCGCGACCGGTGGGGCCGGCCCTGCCTGGCCGAGCATGAAGGACTGCATTTCAGCCTGGCACAGTGCGCATCGCATGTGGCGCTGGCGATCGGCAGCGACCCGGTGCTGGGCATGGAAGTCGCCACCGTGGCACCGCTGCGCCGCGGCTTCATGCGCATCGCCCACCGGCTGTTCCACCAGGACGACCTGGCGCAGCTGCTCGAATGCCCGGAAGAGCGCCGCCATGCCCGTTTCCTGGAACTGTGGACGCTGAAGGAAGCCTACCGCAAAGCGCTCGGCGCCGGCATGCCCAGGCCGCTGGCCGCGTGCGGCTTCGGGCGTACGCCGGAAGGCGTGATCGTTGCGCGGGACCGGGCGCCGCTGCCGGACCGCCCGGCCCCGGACGCCTTCATCGCCCAGCGCCGCATGCGGGACTGCCAGATCGCCGTCGCCTACCGCCGCGGGCGCCCCGTGCGCTTCCGCTACCTGCACGGCAGTGCCGCGCTGCCGTGGCCGGAAACGGCCGCGGACACGTGACGAGCGCGGCGCCAAGGCCCCTCTGCCACCGGCACGCTGCCAGCCGGTACCTTCCCTGATCCACCGCCCCCGCCCGACCATCCCCGCCTGATATTCAGCGCACTCAATTCCCCTCCCGCTGCCGCGCCAATACGGACCGGTCTCCGCATATTCCCCGGTTCGAGAATGAAAGCACTAGCAGTGAATTAACTTCCTGTCCCTATCAGTTCTACCAGTATGGCCTGCCGATTCTACTAGCAGCCCTGGGAGTTATTAAGTCTAGCCAGGACGCATAAAGTACCTACATCAACTGCATTTAATAAGACAGCGCAGCAAGGTAGCGAATAACAGTAACAGATCAAAAGTCCAAACTTAACGAGATAATCCGACAGGGAGATTTATCATGGCTTCGATGATTCAAATTGGTCAGCGTCACGAGTTTTCCCGCAACGAACTGCGTGATATTCACGTACTGCGTGCCAAGGTATTCCGCGACCGCATGGGCTGGGAAGTTCCGGTGCTGGGCGGCATGGAAATCGACGGCTACGACGCCCTCGAACCCCACTACATGGTGATCCGCGACGACGCCAGCAAGGTGTGCGGCTGCTGGCGCATGATGCCGACCGAAGGCCCCTACATGCTGAAGGATACCTTCCCCGAACTGCTGCACGGCGCTGCGGCGCCGGTCGATGAAAAGATCTGGGAACTGAGCCGCTTCGCGGTCGAGACGGAAGGCGATTCCAAGTTCGGTTTCGCGGAACGGGCACTGGCCGCGATGCGCAGCGTCGTGACTTTCGCCGACCAGAACGGCATCAGTAAATATGTGACCGTGACGACGACCGCCATGGAACGCCTGCTGCGCCATACCGGGGTGGAAACTACCCGCATGGGTCCTCCGCTGCAAATCGGCGTGGAACGTGCGGTGGCGCTGGAAATCCACCTGGGCGAAAAAACCCGCGCGGCGCTGTTCGGTACCGTTCACTGAAATAACGGTGCCGGCGGAAGAATGTTTTTTCGCCGGCACCCGGTTCAATGCATGTCAACTATATCGGATGTAATCATGAACAGAATCGATCGCTTTGGCCTCGCCCAATGGATGCCCGCACCGCACTTCGACCCGGAAGTGCCGGAAACGTACACGATGACGCAGCATGATCACGACCTGATTCGCGACCTGCGCTATGTGATGCATGAAAACCAGACGCAATTCTGGCACCGCTTCGGCGTAACGCAGACCCAGGGCAGCCGCTTCGAACGCGGCAGGACCATCCCGCTGCCGGTGCTGTTGCTGATCCGCCTGTACCTGCTCCGGATCGTGGGCGACGATCACCTGCAACTGGTGCGTGCGCCGGAGTTCGGCCGCTGCACCGGGCTCAGCCCGGCAGGTCGATCAAGCCCAGCCGTATCGCCTTGATGACGACGTCGTTGCGGCGGCTCACGCCGAACTTGTTGCGCAGGTTACTGATGTGGAAGTTCACGCCGGCTTCGGAAATGTTCAGGATGCGGCCGATTTCCCAGGCGGTCTTGCCGGCGCTCATCCACTGCAGGCAATCGCGCTCGCGTGCCGTCAGCACCGGCACGTTCTCGGCGGGCGGCGGCACGGCCGCGTGAACGTACTGGTGGAGTGAATCGAAGGCCACGTCGCGCAGCAGCGACAGGGCACCCAGGTTGTGGTTCAGGTCTTTCAGGAATTCCGCGCCGGGATTACCGTCGCGCACGCAGGTGAGCATGCCGATCTCGCCATCCACGCCGCGGATCGGCAGCGTGACGCCCACCTTCAGGCCGAACGCGGACGCTTCCTCGTACAGCGCCTGCTGCTCGGTTGTCTTGAACGACTGCGGCAGCCACACGAATGGCGAACTGGAACGGAAGCAGTATTCCACCGTGGGATCGGCGGCCCGCAGGTTGTTGCGGTCGTAGTGTTCGCGCCACTGGTTCGGGTAATTGCTGCGCAGGTAGACGTCGGCGATATTCACCTTCGGCTGCGCGATCACGGCAAACAGCACGCTGTCGAAACCCAGCTCGCGCGCCGCCGCCTGCAGGCGCAGCACGGCGTCCGGCTCGTCCGCCGCGTTCATCAGCGCGTCGTACGGGGAGAAAAAGTCCGGCATCAGGCCGGCACTGCCAGGCACCTCATCCATGCCGTTCCTCCAGAATGATCGGAAACTCACTGCGACCGGCCGGCGCCGCTGCCGGGAAAAAGATATCTTATCATAAACATTTTAACAATCAGTCACCGGCTTCGCTAAAAACCGGTGCTGTGTTGCGGCGCAATACATACGAGCAATCGGGTAGCCACCTCGCAAGCGAAAACCGCCGCGTGAGCGGCGGTTTATTTCCCGTTGATGCGGTGCAGCAAAAATCTACGGCTTCGGTACCACAATTTCATCGATGTTCGCCAGCCCCATGCCTACCGAACGGAGCTTCAGCGTGTTGTTCCGCCCCGCCGCCAGCGCCACCGGCACGGGCAGTGTCGACCAGCGGTTCCAGCCACCGGTGGGCGGAAACACGATCGGCCAGGACTTGCCATTGACTTCCAGTACGCCCGCCTTCGGACGCACGCCACCGTTCGCGTAGCGAAGCTTGACGACCTTGACGCCGCCGCTGCCACCATCGAGGTGGCTGAACAGGGCACTGGCACCAGTTGCCGGGAAGTCGACGAAGCCGGGCCCCCGGTAGCCGTCGCGGTCCATGGCGACGGTGGTGCCGCCCGCGAGCACGGCATCCTCGGCCTGGATCGCACCGCTCCCGGCATAGCGGATGTTCGGCTGCGGCGGCGTCGCCATGCCGTCGCCCAGGTAGTAGTCCGGCAGGCCCGATTGCATGTAGCCCTTGATCGTCATGTGATTCCGGTAGGCCGGGTTATGCGCCATCGTGTACAGGCGCCTGTCGGTGGGAATGTCGGTCGTGAAGATCACCAGCTCCGAATAGGTCGGGTTGACCAGCACGACCTCGGTCCGCCAGTCGCCCAGGATATCGCCGAAAAACATCGGGTTGTGGTCCCAGATTTTCGGCGAACCGTACGCGGGGCTGGACATCGTCAGCAACCGGGGCGTCGCATTGGTGCGGGTCGGGGCCAGCGGGTTCCACTTCTCGATCTTGTAGTCGTTCAAGCCTTCGGCCAGCACGTCGCCATCCCACCAGATCGAATGGCTGGGATACGGCCGCAGGTTGACGTCCGGTTCGACCAGCGTATCGGTGGCGCCATTGAACAGGCCGGAGAACGACCATACCTCATGGCCGGGGTAGCGCGGATCGACGTCGCCGACCAGGCCGCGGCCCACGTCGCGCAGCACGCCATCGGTATTCGAATGGCCCCACAGCACATTGCCGTCGGTGGCATCGTAGTAGTATTCCAGCAATCCGTTCGGGTTGTTCTGCTGCACGCCGTAGCCCTGGAAACCGGGGCTGGCCGGATCGAGCTTGCCGATGAAGAAGCGGTCGCCATGCACCACGCCCGGCAGGATGTAGCGCAGCGTGCCGTCGCTGTTGACCATGAAGTTGCCGGTCGCCATTTCATCCTTGCCGTCGCCATCGACGTCGATCACGCGCATCTGGTGCGACGCTTGCCGCGCATCGCCGGGCGGCATCGGCAGCTTCCAGTTCTCCGTGATCTCGCCGCCTTTCCAGCTCCACGATGCGAAGACGTCGTTGAAGCTCTTGCTCGGGTTGCGATTGCGTCCCCAGAAATAGATGCTCGGATTGAGGCCGTCCGGGTAGCCGATGCCGAACTGGGTGCCGAGCGGGCCGGCGGCAGCGAAGTCATTCGGGAACGGCCGCGTGGCCAGCGGCGTGCCGGTCAGGCCATCCAGGATCGCCACGTGCTGCCGGGCGGGGTTCTCGTCGGCGAAACCGGTGCCGTCGCCGAACGTCACGCCGGCGGCCACCTTCAGGACCACCTCGGCCTTGCCGTCGCCGTTCAGGTCGTACACGGTCACGCCGTCGTACATGCCCATGCTGAGCGTGGTCGGGCCGGGACTGATGTTGTAGGTCTTGATACTGCCCGGGCCCAGGTCGATCTGCCACAGCCGCGTGCCGTCGCGCCTGTAGGCTTCCAGCTTCTGCGGCGCGGTCGCGTAGTCGTCGTTTTCCGTGAACGGGGCGATGCGGTCGATCACGAAGTCATACTCGCCGTCGCCATCGAGGTCGCCCACCCACACGTACTTGGTGCGCCAGCCGGGGCCCGGCAGCTCGGACAACGGCACCCGGACGATCGGCTCCACCGCATGGTTGGCCGGCAGCGAGAAACGCGCGCCCGCCTCTTCCTGCGCCCCTGCGGTCGCCGGCCTGACGATGTAGGTGTTTTCAACGGCCAGGTCGGCGGTGGTATCGGTGTAGTTCGTGGCGCCGGTCAGGGGCGCGGCATTCAGCTTTACCGGGGCGGCGCCATTGCTGGATCGGTAGACGTTGAAGCCCAGGCTCGCCGCGTCCAGGCCGAGCAGGCGCCACCCGACGAACACGGCATTCTCCGCGGCGCGCACGGCGATGACGCCACGGCCGAGCTTTTCCATCACCCGCGGCGGATGGGTTGAAGCGGCCGATTCCGCTGCGGACGCGGCCTGCGCGGCCATGCCGCCGAAGGCGGCCAGCAAGGCACCGGCGACGAGCGCCGGCATGGCGCGGCGCGCGGGTTTTCCTGCACGAACCTGTTGCATGGTTTGTCTCCTGTCGTGATTGAAGTAAATGCTGCGGGCAAGGCGGGCCGGGCGGGATTGCCACCGCGGTGGTTATCAGCTTGGGTGCGCTGAAATATTAGTATGTCAATGATGGTAGACCGGACTGCATGCCGATTGGCGGAGGCTGCGGCAGTTCTCATGAACTTGAGCGGGGGAACGCGGCGGGTGAGGGGTTCAGCGACCAATGAGGGTACAAATCCCGCTGCAAGGCCGGCTGCGAAGTCAGTTGCAAAACCGGCGACGAACCGGGCTCCGATCGGCATCGAATCCCTCATCGGTACGGGTCGCCGACCGGTCCGGGGCGCTCGCTCGAATCCGTGCGTCGGTCAAATCCGGTATCGCGCTACCATGCCGCGATGATCACGACCGACATCCTCCACCCCCGCCCCCAACTGACCCGCCGCGACTGGGCCAGCCTCGACGGCACTTGGGAATTCGCGTTCGACGATGACGACCAGGGCCGCAACGATGGCTGGCACGACGGCCGCGCATTGCCGCGTTCGATCGAGGTACCGTTCCCCTACCAGAGCGAGCGTTCCGGCATCGGCACGCAGGACGTGCATGAAATCGTCTGGTATGCCCGCACTTTCGACGTGCCGCCGGCCTGGCGCGAACAGGACCTGCTGGTCCACTTCGGCGCCGTCGACTACAGCACCGAGGTGTGGATCAACGGCCGGCTGGCGGGCCGCAACCGCGGCGGCCACGTGCCGTTCTCGTTCAATATCGCGCCCTTCCTCGTCGCGGGGCCCAACCGCATCACGCTGCGCGTCGAGGACCGGCAGGACATGTACCAGCCGCGCGGCAAGCAGTCGTCGTCCGGCAAGCCGGTGCGCATCTATTACTGGTGCACCACCGGCATCTGGCAGACCGTGTGGCTGGAACCGGTGCCACCGGTGCGCATCGATTCGCTGCGCTGGCTGAAGACGGAGCCGGACGGGCGGCTGTCGATCGAGGTGCACCTGCATGCGCCATCGGCCGGCTGGACCGTGGAGCTGGACGTGCTCGACGATACCGGCAACCGGGTCGCCTTCGCCCAGGCCGAGACCCGCTTCGCCACCGCCACGCTGGATGCGCGGATCGATGCGCCGCAAGCCTGGTCGCCCGACCATCCCTACCTTTACGACCTGCGCGTGCGGCTGGTGGCGGACGGCCGGGTGCTGGACGAAATCGGCTCCTACTGCGGCCTGCGCCGCTTCGAGGCGCACGGCGGCCATTTCCACCTGAACGGCCAGCGCACTTTCCTGCTGATGGTGCTGGACCAGGGCTACTGGCCCGATACCAACCTGGCCGCGCCCTCGGCGGACGCGCTGCGCGTGGATGCCGAATGGATCAAGCGGCTGGGCTTCAACGCCGTGCGCAAGCACCAGAAGATCGAGGATGAGCGCTGGCTGTACTGGTGCGACAGGCTCGGCCTGCTCGTGTGGGAGGAAATGCCCAACACGCGCAGCTGGTCGCTGGATGCCGAGGAGGCGCTGCTGTCGGAATGGGAACGCGCCGTGGAACGCGACGCGGGGCACCCCTGCATCGTGGCCTGGGTACCGCTGGTGGAAAGCTTCGGCTTCCCGGCGCTGTACCGCCACCCCGGCCAGCAGGCCTTCATCGAGAAGCTCGTGCTGCGCACGCGCCGGCTCGACCCGGGCCGCCTGGTGGTCGACAACGATGGCTGGGAACACACCGACCTCACCGACGTGTGCTCGATCCACGACTACACGCAGCCCGGCGACAAGCTGTGCGCCCGCTATGCCGACACGCAGCGGACCGGCGTGCCGCCCCTGAAAGGCTGGTACAAGGACAAGCCGCTGTTCCTGCCGGGCGGCGAATACCGCGGCCAGCCGATCGTGCTCTCGGAGGTGGGCGGCTTCCTCAGCGAGCCCGAAGGCGAGGCGCCGCGCGACCGGCTGTTCGACTACTACGGCAGCGTGCGCTCCAGCGACGAGCTGCTGGCCCGCTACCGCGACCTCATCGAAAGCCTGGGCACCCTCACCTTCCTGGCCGGCGCCTGCTACACGCAGTTCACCGATGTCGAACACGAAAAGAACGGCCTGCTGACGTTCGACCGCCAGCCCAAGATCGACCCCGAACTGGTCGCCTCCCTCCACCGCGCGCTGCTGGAGCGCTACCGGAACGGCTGAACCAGCCTGCCTCCAAGGCTGAGTTCGTGTCAGGGGGTCAGGCACCCTGACACGAACTCAGCCGTTTCAATACACCGTTCCAGTGTCGTGTGCTTTCCCCCCAATTCGAACTCAGCCGTTTCCGTGCAATTTTTTCCACACCGCATAACGAATCGTGTGGCAGGGAAATGTTTCAAATCGTATCATTGCGTATGGTGGCGAGCTGCTACACTGATTTGTTTGAAATTTTTCCCGGAGATCGCATGAGCATGGCAACGACCGGCCACCTGGCCAGGATCCTTATCGACAACCAGGAGGCATTGCTGGAGGGCTGGCTGGGCGGCATGCTGTCCCGCATGGTGCGCCGTGACAAGGCGGCCGAAGGCGAGATCCGCCAGCAGGCCGGCCGCTTCCTGACGCTGGTCGCCCGTGCCGTCGAGCGGGGCCAGGCCTATGATTTCGATGCGCCGGCCTGGGCCGAGGTGCGCCAGCTGCTGGCCGAGATGTCCGCCGCGCGCGTGCGCCAGGGCTTTTCGCCGACCGAGACCGCCGGCTTCATCTTCTCGCTGAAGGAGCCGCTGTTCGCACTGCTGCGCTCCAGCCTGGCCGCCGACCCGGCCGCGCTGGCTGCCGAGGTGAGCGATACGGGCATGCTGTTCGACCGCATGGGCCTGTTCACGATCGAGGAATACCAGAAAGGCCGCGAAAGCGTGATCATGCGCCAGCAGCAGGAATTGCTGGAATTGTCGACTCCGGTCGTGCAACTGTGGAAGGATGTGCTGGCACTGCCGCTGATCGGCACGCTGGACAGCGCACGCACCCAGGTCGTGATGGAAAACCTGCTGCAGAAGATCATCGAAACGGGCGCCTCGATCGCCATCATCGACATCACCGGCGTGCCCACCGTCGATACCCTGGTGGCGCAGCACCTGCTGAAGACGGTCGCCGCCGCGCGCCTGATGGGCGCCGACTGCATCATCAGCGGCATCCGCCCGCAGATCGCGCAGACCATCGTGCACCTGGGCGTGAACCTGGAAGACGTGATCACCAAGGCCACGCTGGCCGATGCCTTCCTGGTGGCCCTGAAACGCGTGGGCGCCACCGTGGTGCGCGCCGAAACGGCGCTCTGAGGCAGCCATGGAGCGCATTCCCATACTGAAGATGGGCGACCTGCTGCTGGTCACGATCCAGGTCGACATGCACGACCGCCTGGCGATGACGCTGCAGGACGACCTGACGTCGCGCATCGTCAAGGACCGCGCACGCGGCGTGCTGATCGACATCTCGGCGCTGGACATCGTCGATTCCTTCATCGGCCGCATGATCAGCAACACGGCGGCCATGGCGCGCATCCTCGATGCGCGCACGGTGCTGGTCGGCATGCAGCCGGCCGTGGCGATCACGCTGGTCGAACTGGGCCTCACGCTGCACGGCGTGCGCACGGCACTGAACGTCGAAAAAGGCGTCCAGCTGCTCAAGCAGAGCGCGGACTAACCGGAAAGGCGATCCTTGAGCAATATTGACGTCGACGCTGTGGTGCTGCCGGTCCGGTCCGACGAGGACGTGGTGCGGCTGCGGCAGTCCGTGCGCGAACAGATGATCGCGGCCGGCTTTTCGCTGATCGACCAGACCAAGATGATCACGGCCGCCAGCGAACTGGCCCGCAATACGCTGCGCTATGGCGGTGGCGGCGAAGCGCACATGCAGAAGCTGCTGAACGGCGCCCGCAAGGGCGTTGGCCTCACCTTCATCGACCACGGTCCCGGCATCCCCGACATTCCCCGGGCGCTGACCGATGGCTACACCACCGGCGGCGGCATGGGCCTCGGCCTGTCCGGCGCCAAGCGCCTGGCCGACGAATTCGAACTCGAATCGGCACCTGGCCAGGGCACCACCGTCAGAATCTGCAAATGGAAACCATACTAGCCGCCGAACACCGGCAGCGCTGCCATGCCGTCTCGGACAGCAGCCAGGTCGCGGCGGCGCGCCGTGCCGCCGTCGAACTGTGCACGCGGCTCGGCTTCGATGAAACCGCGGCCGGCGAGGTGGCGATCGCCGTCACCGAGGCGGCCACCAACATCCTGAAGCATGCCGGCCACGGCGAGATCCTGCTGCGCCCGCTGTTCCAGCGCGGCATGCACGGCCTGGAAATCCTCGCGCTCGACAGCGGCGGCGGCATCGCCAACGTGGCCGCCAGCATGGCCGACGGCCGCTCCACCGCCGGCAGCTACGGCGTGGGCCTGGGTGCCATGCAGCGCCTGGCGGCGGAGTTCGACATCTACAGCGCGCCCGGCCGCGGCACCGCCGTCATGATGGCCATGTGGCCGCGCGGCTTCACCGATGTAACGCCGGCCGAGGCGGCCCGCACGGCCCCCGCGCTGCATTGGGGCGCCGTGTGCCTGCCGATGCATGGCGAGGACCTGTCCGGCGACAGCTGGGCACTGGCGCACGATGCCACGTCGGCCACGGTGATGGTGGCCGATGGCCTGGGACACGGCCCGCTGGCGGCCCAGGCTTCGGAACTGGCCGCCACCACCATCGCCGGGGAGCCCACCCTGCCCGCCGGCACGCTGATGCAGGACATGCACGCGGCGCTGCGCCCTACCCGCGGCGCCGCCGCGGCCGTGGCCCGCATCGACATGCTGGGGGAGACCGTCAGGTTTGCCGGCGTGGGCAACATTGCCGCCCACCTGATCGCCGGCGACGAACGGCGCCAGCTGGTGTCGCACAACGGCATCGTGGGCAGCAACATGCGCAAGGTGCAGGAATTCGACGCGCCATGGACCGAGGCGGCGCTGCTGGTGCTGCATTCGGACGGCATCAACTCGCGCTGGCGCCTGGAAGACTATCCGGGCCTCGTCGCGTGCCATCCGGCCCTCGTGGCCGGGGTGCTGTACCGCGACTTCGGCCGTGGCCGGGATGACGTGACGGTGCTGGTGCTGCGCGATCACCAGGGGTGGCGGCCATGAGCCGGCGGTTCGCCACTGCCCCCCTCTCGCAGGCGCGGCCATGAGCGTGCGCATCCTCGCCATGCGCATCGAGCAGGAGCTCGACGTGGTTGCCTCGCGCCAGCGCGCGCGCCAGATCGCCGCGCTGTGCGGCTTCAACGCGCAGGACCAGGCACGCATCGCCACCGCCGTGTCGGAACTGGCGCGCAATGTGTACAGCTATGCCGGCAGCGGCCGCGTCGAATTCGCCGTCGAGGGCACCACGCCGCCGCAGCTGCTGGTGATCCGTATCGAAGACAAGGGCCCCGGCATCGCGCACCTGGACCTGGTGCTGTCCGGCCGCTACCAGTCGCGCACCGGCATGGGCATGGGCATCGTCGGCGCGCGCCGGCTGATGGACCAGTTCGACATCCGGACCTCGACCGATGCCGCGACGGGTACCGGCACCACCGTCACGCTGAAGAAGCTGCTCCCGCACGATGCGCCGCTGCTGACGGCGGCCAGCGTGGGCGAGATGAGCGCGCAGTTCGCGGCGCTGTCGCCGGACGTCTCGGTGGCCGAGGTGCAGCAGCAGAACAAGGAGCTGCTGGCCACGCTGGCGGAGCTGAAGTCGCGCCAGGATGAACTGATGCAGCTGACCCGCGAGCTGGAGGACACCAACCGCGGCGTGGTCGCGCTGTATGCGGAGCTCGACGAGAAGGCCGACCACCTGCGCCGTGCCGACGAGATGAAGACGCGCTTCCTGTCGAACATGAGCCACGAGTTCAGGACGCCGCTGTCGTCGATCCGCGCGCTGACCCGGCTGCTGCTGGAACGGGTCGATGGCGAGCTGACGCCGGAACAGGAAAAACAGGTGCGCTTCATCCTGAAGGGGGCCGAGTCGCTGACCGAACTGGTGGACGACCTGCTCGACCTGGCCAAGATCGAGGCCGGCAAGATCGACGTGCGCGCCGCGCCGTTCGAAGTGACCGACATGTTCTCGGCGCTGCGCGGCATGCTGCGCCCGCTGCTGGTGTCCACCACCGTCGAACTGCTGTTCGACGAGCCGGAAGGGCCGATCACGATGATGACGGACGAAGCGAAGCTGTCGCAAATCCTGCGCAACTTCATCTCGAACGCCCTGAAATTCACCGAATCCGGCCACGTGCGCGTGTCGGCCACGCTGCTGCCGAAAGGCGAGGCGGTGCGCTTCGACGTGGCCGATACGGGCATCGGCATCGCCCCCGAGCACCAGCAGCTCATCTTCGAGGAATTCTCGCAGGTGGAAAACCGCCTGCAGCAGCGCGTCAAGGGCACCGGCCTGGGCCTGCCCCTGTGCCGCAAGCTGGCAAGCCTGCTGGGCGGCTCGGTATCGCTGAAAAGCGCGCCGGGCGCCGGCTCCACGTTTTCCGCCGTGATCCCGCTGCTGCATGACGAAATGCCGGAGCCGCACGTGTTCCGCCCGGATGCGCCGGATGCCGCCGGCATCCCGGTACTGGTGGTGGAAGACGACCGTTCGTCCCAGCTGCTGTATCGCAGCTATTTCCGCAACTCGCCGTACCGCGCGATCCCCGTGCGCAGCGTGTGGGAGGCGGAACAGGCCTGGACCGTGGAGCAGCCGGCCGCCATCATCCTCGACCTTTACCTGAACGGCGGCGACAGCTGGCACTGGCTCGCCCGCATCAAGGGCGACGAACGCCGCAAGCAGGTGCCGGTGATCATCGCCTCCGAAGTGGCCGACCGCCAGAAGGCATTTTCACTGGGTGCGGACGCCTATTTCAGCAAGCCCGTCGCACGCGACGAACTGCTGGCGCAGTTGCACGCCCTGTGCCACCAAGAGAGACCATCATGAAGGCACTTCCCATCGATCCCGTGATCCTGAACGTCGACGATACCGACGCCGCGCGCTATGCGAAAACGCGCATCCTGCAACGCGCCGGCTTCCGCGTGCTGGAAGCGGGCAGCGGCACGGAAGCGCTGCGCATGGTCCACGAGGTCGCGCCCGACCTGGTGCTGCTCGATACCAAGCTGCCCGACATCAACGGCTTCGAGGTGTGCCGCCAGCTGAAGCAGGATCCCTTGACGGCGATGGTGCTGGTGCTGCAGACCTCGGCCTCCTACCTGTCCTCGCCGGACAAGGTGCGCGCGCTCGACAGCGGCGCCGACAACTACCTGTTCGAACCGATCGAACCGGAAGAACTGGTCGCCAACGTGCGCGCCCTGCTGCGGCTGGGCCGCGTGGAACGCGAGCTGCGCGACATGGACCGCCGCAAGGATGAATTCCTGGCGATCCTGGCCCACGAGCTGCGCAACCCGCTGGGACCGATCCGCAACGCCGTCGAACTGCTGCGCAGCCTCGCCCCCCATTCCTCGCCGGCGCAGGAAAACGCGCGCCGCGTGATCCTGCGCCAGACCGACCACATGGTGCGGCTGGTGGACGACCTGCTGGACGTTTCGCGCATCTCGCAGGGCAAGATCGCACTGCGCCGCGCCGAGGTGGAACTGTGCGGGCTGCTGAAAGCCGCCGCCGAAACGGCCGAACCGAACATCGCCGTGCGCCAGCACGTGCTCACCGTGAAGCTGCCGGACCACGATATCTGGGTCGACGGCGACAGCGTGCGCCTGACGCAGGTGGTGGGCAACCTGCTGAACAACGCCGCCAAGTTCACCGCGCCGGGCGGGCGCATCACACTGGCGGCCTGCCTGGAACGCGGCGAGGCGGTGATCCGCGTGATGGACAACGGCATCGGCATCTCCCCCGAACAGGCCGAAACGATCTTCGACCTGTTCGCGCAGGCCGGCCATTCGCCGGACCGGGTGCAGGACGGGCTGGGCATCGGCCTGTCGCTGGTGCGCACGCTGGTCAACCTGCATGGCGGCAGCGTGAACGTGCACAGCGGTGGCGAAGGCCATGGCAGCACGTTCGAAGTGCGCCTGCCCACGCTGGCCCGCACGCCGCCGGCGGACGAAACCGATTGCCTGCCAAATGCGGCACCGGCGCGGCCGGCCGACGTGCACCGCATCCTGGTGGTGGACGACAATGTCGATTCGGCCGAGATCGTGGCGGCACTGCTGCAGTTCGCCGGCCACGAAGTGCACATGGCGCACGACGGCGCCAGCGCGATCGAGGCGGCGCTGCGCCTGCGGCCGGACGTGGTATTCCTCGACATCGGCCTGCCCGACATGAGCGGCGTGGACGTGGCGGCGGCATTGCGCGGCTACCCCGAGCTGGAAAAAACCGCGCTGATCGCGCTGACCGGCTATGGCCAGGAAAAGGACCGGATGGGCGCGATGGCGGCCGGCTTCAACCACCACCTGACGAAACCCGTCAACATGGAAACGCTGAACGAGACGGTGCGCACGTTCATGAAGAAGACGTAAAAAAAGCTGGTGGGGCGGCGCGGCGGCGTGCGTTAGAATGCGCGCGCCTTTTCTCTTCCCCGAACCACCATGCGCAGACTCATTTCCGCGGCGCTGCTTGCCGCCGCCTTGCCCCTCCCCTCGCTTGCCGCCACCCCGATCACGCTCGACCAGGCCATGGCCGCGCCGGACTGGATCGGCATGCCCGTCGATACGGCCTGGTGGGGCTGGGACAGCAAGACCGCCTACTACCAGCAAAAGCGCACCGGCTCGCCGCTGCGCGACACCTTCGTCGCACCCCAGTTAGCCGCGTCGGCGCCGCGCAAGGTGCCGGACGCCGACCTGGCCGGCGTCGATACCGAACAGATGTTCTACAACCGCGAACGCACGCGCGCGATCCTGCTGCGCAACGGCGACCTGTTCGAGCGCGACCTGAAAACCGGCGCGCTGACGCAGATCCGCCGCGACAGCACGGCCGCCGCCGATCCGCAATATTCGGCGGACGGCAAGTCGGTGCAGTACCGCGTGGGCCACGACTGGTTCGGCTGGCACCGCGAAACGCGGCTGACCGTGCCGCTGGCGTTGCCCCGCGCAATGAAGGACCCGGCAGCGGCGCCGGGCGACGATGCGCTGCGCGCGCTGCAATTGCGGCTGATCGCCACGCTGCAGCGGCAGAAGGAAGAACGCGATGCCCGGCGCGCGCAGGCCGAGGCACAGCGCCGCGCCGATGCGACGCGGGCCCCGGCGCCGTTCTACCTGGGCGACAAGATCGTCATCGACGCCAGCGCGCTGTCGCCGGACGGCCGCTGGCTGGTGCTGGCCACGTCGCCGAAGGCCGAGCAGAATGGCCGCGTCGGCAAGATGCCGCGCTACGTGACCGAATCGGGCTACGAGGAATTCGACGACCAGCGCACCCGGGTCGGGCGCAACCTGCCGCTGGCGCAGACGCTGCGCCTGGTCGACCTGAAGGACGGCACGATGCGCGAGCTGGCGCTCGATCCGCTGCCCGGCATCGCCACCGATCCGCTGGCGGCCATGCGCGCGGCGCGAAAGCTCGACCCGGTGAAGGGCAACCGCGCGGTACGGCTGGAAGAGGACGAAGGCCAGGGAATCGCCTGGGCCGCCGACGGCAGCCGGGTCGCGCTGATGCTCCGCGCGGTCGACAACAAGGACCGCTGGATCGCCTCCATCGACCTGTCCTCCGCCAGGCTGCAGCCGATGCACCGGCTGGCCGACGAGGCGTGGGTCAACAGCAGCTACAACGAGTTCGGCTGGCTGCCGGACAACCGTACCCTGTGGTTCCTGTCCGAGGAATCCGGCTGGTCGCACCTGTACACGCTGGGCCAGGACGGCAGGCAGCGGGCACTGACGAGCGGCGCGTGGGAAGCCACCAGCGTGGCCTGGAACGCCGACGGCAGCGCCGCGTGGGTGATGTGCAACCGGAAGACGCCGGGCGACTACGAGGTGTGCCGCGTCTCCGCCAGCGATGGCACGGTGCGGGAAATAACGCAGGTCGGCGGCGGCGCCGAAAGCTTCCTGCTGTCGCCCGACCAGAAGAAACTGCTGGTGCGCTGGTCGTCGGCCTACGTGCCGCCGCAGCTGGCGATCGTGCCCGCCGCCGGCGGCGCGGCCGTGAACCTGACCGACACGCGCACGCCGGCATACAAGGCGCGCGAATGGGTGCAGCCGCAGTTCGTGCAGGTGCCGTCCACGCACGGCGCGGCGCCGGTCTGGGCCAAGCTGTACAAGCCGGCCACGCTGGAACCGGGCCGCAAGTACCCGGTCGTGATGTTCGTCCACGGCGCCGGCTACCTGCAGAATGTGTCGAAACGCTGGTCGAACTACTTCCGCGAGCAGATGTTCCACAACCTGCTGGTGGAGAAGGGCTACATCGTGCTGGACATGGACTACCGCGCATCGAAAGGCTATGGCCGCGACTGGCGCACGGCGATCTACCGGCGCATGGGCCACCCCGAGCTGGAAGACTACGTGGACGGCGCGAAGTGGCTGGCCGCCCAGCACCAGGGCGACATCGACCGCGTGGGCATCTACGGCGGCAGCTACGGCGGCTTCATGACCTTCATGGCCCTGATGCGCGAACCCGCGCTGTTCAAGGCCGGCGCCGCGCTGCGCCCGGTGACCGACTGGACGTCCTACAACCACGGCTACACCGCCAACATCCTGAACACGCCGGACATCGATCCGGAAGCCTACAAGATCTCGTCGCCGATCGAATACGCCGACCGGCTGCAAGGCCACCTGCTGATCGCGCACGGCATGGTCGACGACAACGTGTTCTACCAGGACTCGGTGCGCATGGCGCAGCGGCTCATCGAGCTGAAGAAGGACCACTGGGAACTCGCCAGCTACCCGCTCGAACGGCACGCCTACACGCAGCCGGAAAGCTGGTACGACCAGTACCGGCGCATCTACCAGCTGTTCGAGCGTACCCTGAAGTAATCTTTCCCGAAAACCGGTGACAGGCTCCGATTTTAGAGAAACATTTCCTGGTAATTGGTGACTGTCACCGTTTTTGACGAAACATCCCGAGGCAAATGGGTGCTGTCACCGAATTTAGAATTGGAGCCTGTCACCGGTTTTTTGAGCCTGTCACCGGTCTTGCGGAAGGTGGGCAAACCACGCGGCCACTTCCGCCCGCTCCCCTTCCGTCATGTTCGTCAGGTTCCCGATCGGCATCGCCTTCAGTTCCACCACCTGCTTGTGGATCGCCAGCGCCTGCTGCCGCACCTGTTCCGGCGTATCGAACACGATGCCGGCCGGTGCGGTGGCGAAGCCGGGCTGGGTGGGGCGCGCCGCATGGCATGACACGCAGCGCTGGTCGACGATGGCCGTGATGCGGGCGAACTGCGCGGCCGGATCGGCTGCCCGCGACACGGCGGCGGGCTTCGGTGGCGCGATCATCACGGCCACGGCCAGCAGCAGCGCGATGCCGATGGCGGGATAGCGCCAGGCCGCGCGCCCCTTGTGCCGCAGGTTGAAGAAGTGGCGGATGAACACGCCGGCGGCCATGACCAGCGCCAGCACCAGCCACGCATGCTCGTGCCGGTACGTCATCGCATAGTGGTTGCTGATCATGATGAACAGCACCGGCAGCGTGAAGTAGTTATTGTGCACGCTGCGCTGCTTGGCGCGGAGGCCGTGCACCGGGTCGGGCCGGCCTCCGGCGCGCATCGCTTCCACCATCCGGCGCTGGCCCGGAATGATCAGCATCGCCACGTTGGCCACCATGATGGTGCCGATCATCGCGCCCACGTGGAGGTAGGCGGCGCGGCCGGACAGCAGGTGCGTGAGCGCATACGCGGCACCGGTGAGCAGCGCGAACACCACGACGCCGAACCACAGGTCGTGCTTGCCCAGCGCGGAGCGGCACAACAGATCGTAGACGATCCAGCCCGCCACCAGCGAGCCGAGGCCGAAGCCCACCGATTGCCAGGCGGTGAGATCGGCCACCGTCCGGTCGATCATCATGGCGTGCGCATTAAAGTAATACGCGACCGTCAGCAGCGCGAAGCCGGACAGCCACGTGGAATAGGCTTCCCATTTGAACCAGTGCAGTTCCTCCGGCAGCTCGGCCGGCGCGACCAGGTATTTTTGCGGGTTGTAGAAGCCGCCGCCGTGCACCGCCCACAGTTCGCCCATCACGCCCTTCTTCGCCAGCTCGGAACCGGGTGCCGGCGGCCGGATCGAGTTATCCAGCCAGACAAAGTAGAACGAGGCGCCGATCCACGCGATGCCGGTGATGACGTGCAGCCAGCGCAAGAGCATGTTCAGCCACTCGAGGCCGTAGGGGAAAAGGTAGCTGATGGCTTCCATGGGGTCCTTGGCAAATAACTGTGGCCTGCTGGCATCTATTTACAGTCGATACAAGGATTGTGGTGCACCCGGCATGAAAGTTCACGTATATTTGACATATCCGTATCCGTATAGACACAGCCCTCGCCATGTCCGCCCTGCCGCAGCATCTCGACATCCACCTGATCCGCATCCTGTACCTGCTGCTGGTGGAAAAGAACGTTTCGCGCGTGGCGTTGAAGCTGAACCAGCCGCAGCCGTCGATTTCCGCATCGCTGCGCAAGCTGCGCGAGCTGACCGGCGATCCGCTGCTGGTGCGCGGCGCACGCGGCATGGTGCCCACCCAGCATGGCGAAAGCCTGCTCAAGCCGGCCAAGCGCATCCTCGACGAAACCGAGAACCTGTTCGTCAAGAAGACGCCCTTCGCGCCGCAGGAAGAAGCGCGCACCTTCAACATCGCCGCGCCCGATTACCTGGACAGCCAGTTCCTGCCGAGCGTGGTGGCGCTGCTGCGGCGCGGCTCGCCGAAGAGCCGCGTCATCATCCACAGCCTGGGCCCCGGTGTCGACTATGTGCGCCTGCTGTCCGACGGCGACATGGACCTGGTGATCGCGAACTGGGACGAGCCGCCCCAGCACCTGCACATCTCGAAACTGTTCGAGGACCCGATCGTGTGCGCGATGCACGCCACCAGCCCGTACGCCAAGCGCACCGCCGAGGATGCGATGACGCTGCACGAATACCTGACGCTGCCGCACGTGGCGCCGTCGCAGATGGTGCAGGGCTCGGTCGGCGTGATCGACGCCTTCCTCGAACGCCAGGGCCTGCAGCGCAACGTGGCGGTGGAATCGGCATACTTCGGCCTGATCCCCTACATGCTGATGCAGTCGGACCTGGTGCTCACGACCGGCCGCCAGTTCGTGCAGTTCTATGAAAAGACCCTGCCGCTGAAGATCTTCACGATCCCCGTGAAATTCCCGCCGATGCGCTTCTACCAGCTGTGGCACGAACGGGTGCACCAGTCGCCCGAGCACAAGTGGCTGCGCGACCAGGTGACCGCGGCGGCCAAGGCGCTGGTGAAGGGCCGCTAGAGAACTCTGCGCCTCCCCCGTTTCCACGCTCTGGCCGGCGAAGACACCAATGACAGAAGGAGCGAACATGAAAGCAGTCCAACGACGTCACATGCAATACCTGGCCGGCACCGCCGCCGCCGTGCTGCTGGCAACGGGATGCGCCGGGGTTGCGGGCACCGGAGGCCAGGCGCAACTGGCCGGCAGCGCCTGGCAGCTCGTCGGCTACCAGGCTGCAGGCACCGGCACGGCCGAAGTCCGGCCGGCCCGGCCCGATCAGTACCAGTTGCGCTTCGGCGCGGATGGCCGGCTGTCAGCGCGGGTCGACTGCAACCAGGGTTCCGGTACGTGGAGCGCCACGCCCGGCGCGGCGGGTGGCGCGTCGGGCAGCCTGATGCTCGGCCCGCTCGCCACGACGCGGATGATGTGTCCCCCGTCGCCGCTTGGCGGCCGCCTGCCCGGCGATATCGAAGCGGTGCGCAGCTACCGGATCGACGGCGGGCGGCTGCACCTGGAGCTGGCCGGTGGCGGCGGCATCTATACGTGGGAACGCGTGTCGCCGTAATCCCTGCCATGCGGGAGAGAGTTGCGCACTGCACAATCAACTGCTGGCATCGTGCCCGGATAATGGCTAAGATTGCGCTAACTCTTCGTTGGAGCGCACATGTACCAATCGATGGAATGCCCGCTGATGGGGCAAGCAGCACTTAGCTGCGCTGCACAAAGCGAGGTCCGATGAGCGCCCTCGGCACTGGTCATGCGTACTTCGACAAGCTGATCGACGCGGCCCGCGAAGGCGCGCCTGTCACCGTGGCGCTGGCCCACCCCTGCGATGCCCACGCGCTGGAATCGGCGCTCGATGCCAGCCGGCTGGGTTTGATCCAGCCGATCCTCGTGGGCCCGCGTGCCCGGATCGAACAGGCGGCCGCGGAGGCGGGGCTGGACATTTCCGCCCTGCCCCTCGTCGATACACCGCACAGCCATGCCTCCGCGGCGCGCGCCGTGGAGATCGTGCGCGAAGGCGGCGCGCAGGCCCTGATGAAGGGCAGCCTGCACACCGATGAACTGATGGGCGCCGTCGTCTCGGCCACCACCGGGCTGCGCACCGCGCGGCGGCTCAGCCACTGCTTCGTGATGGACATTCCCGGCCATGGCGAGCCGCTGATCATCACCGATGCCGCCGTCAACATCGTGCCCGCGCTGGCCGACAAGGTCGATATCGTGCAGAACGCGATCGACCTCGCGCACATCCTCGGTTTCGGCGAAGCGCGGGTCGCCATCCTGGCGGCGGTGGAGACGGTCAATCCGAAGATGCCCGCGACGCTCGATGCGGCGGCCCTGTGCAAGATGGCCGACCGCGGCCAGATCACCGGCGGCATCCTCGACGGGCCGCTGGCGATGGACAACGCCATCGACCCGGCGGCGGCCGCGATCAAGCACCTGGTATCGCCCGTGGCCGGGCGCGCGAACGTGCTGGTCGCGCCGGACCTGGAAGCGGGCAACATGCTGGCCAAGAGCCTTACCTTCATGGCCGGCGCCGGGGCAGCCGGCATCGTGCTCGGCGCCCGCGTGCCGCTGATCCTCACCAGCCGTGCCGACTCGGTGGCCGCGCGGCTGGCCTCGTGCGCCGTCGCCGTGCTGGTTGCCCGCCGCAAGATGGCGGAACCGAAGATCCTGGGCGGCTGACATGCCAGGCCCGAACGATGCCGTGGTGGTCATCAACGCCGGATCGTCGAGCATCAAGTTTTCCCTGTTCCGCGGCGCGGACCTGGCGCCGGCCCTGAAGGGCAAGGTGGAGAACCTGTACGCCGGCAGAACGCGCTTCGTGGCGTTCGATGCCTCCGGCATGCCGGTCGGCGAACACACCTGGAACGATGCTCCGCTCGATCACGAACAGGCGATGCGGTTCCTGATCGATCACGCGGCGGAACACCTGCAGGGCATGCAGGTGCGCGCGGTGGGCCACCGCATCGTGCATGGCGGCGCACGCTACAGCGGCCCGCAGCGGCTGGATGGCGCCGTGCTCGACGAACTGGAACAGCTGATCCCCCTCGCGCCGCTGCACCTGCCGCATAACCTGGCGCCGGTGCGCGCCGTGATGGCACTGGCCCCGCAGGTACCGCAGGTGGGCTGCTTCGACACCGCATTCCACACGGCGCAGCCGGCCCTGGCGCAGGCCTTCGCACTGCCGCCGTCGATCACGGAGCGCGGTATACGGCGCTACGGCTTCCACGGACTGTCGTACGAATACATTGCCAGCCGCGTGCCGGACTTCGCACCCGGCCTGGCCGGCGGGCGCGTCGTGGCCGCCCACCTGGGCAACGGCGCCAGCATGTGCGCGATGCATGCCGGCCGCAGCGTCGCCAGCACGATGGGCTTCACCGCCGTGGACGGCCTGCCGATGGGCACGCGCTGCGGCGCGCTCGATCCCGGCGTGGTGCTGTACCTGATCGATGAACTGGGCATGGACGTGCCGGCGGTGCAGCGGCTGCTGTACCAGGAATCCGGACTGCTGGGCGTTTCCGGCGTGTCGGCGGACATGCGCACGCTCGAGGCCAGCGACGACCCGCGCGCCAGGCTTGCGATCGACCTGCTGGTCTACCGCATCGGCCGCGAACTCGGCTCGCTGGCCGCCGCGCTGGGCGGTCTCGATGCGCTGGTCTTCTCCGGCGGCATCGGCGAGAACAGCGTGGCGGTGCGCGCCGCCGCCTGCCGCGATGCCGCATGGCTGGGCGTCACGCTGGACGAGGCGGCCAATGCCGCCGCCGGTGCCGGCAAGATCTCCCGCATCAGCTCCGCCTCCAGCAAGGTCGAGGCGTGGGTGGTGCCGGCCAACGAAGAACTGATGATCGCGCGGCATACCGCTGCGCTGGTGGAAGCAGTATGAATACGGGGGCATTTCTCTCCGCCAGCGCGCACCTCCACGCCCACGGTGGCCACGGGATTGTGACGGAGATCGCATGAAGTACATGCAGCGGATCACGGCACAAGCGGCTTGCCTGGCAATGGCGGCGCTGCCGTTCACCGGAGCGGTGTCGGCACAAGGGCGCACCGCATCGTCCGCGGTGGAACTCGCGAGGCAGTCCGATAGCCTGAAGCCGGGCGAATGGGTATGGGCGCCGCGCATCGCGCCGAAAGGCCCGGTGCTCGTGTACGTGGACCTGTCGAAACAGCTGGCCACCGTGTACCGGAACGGCGTGCGCATCGGCGTCGCGACCGTCTCGAGCGGCAAGCCAGGATTCCAGACGCCGACCGGCGTGTTCACGATCCTGCAGAAGGATGCCAGGCACCGCTCCAGCACCTACCACAATGCACCCATGCCTTACCAGCAGCGCCTGACCTGGGATGGCGTGGCGCTGCATGCCGGCGGGCTGCCGGGCTATCCGGAAAGCCACGGTTGCGTGCACCTGCCGCTGGCGTTTGCAAGGCAGCTGTTCACGGCTACCCGGCTCGGCACGACGGTCGTCGTCGCGGGCGATTCGGCGCACCCGGTGGCGACGGGCGGTGGCGAAGTCCTGGCCCCCTCCACGCTCGACACGAGGGGCGACGGCGATTTCTGGACGCCGGAGAAATCGCCCGCTGGCCCCGTGACAGTCGTCTTGTCACGCGCCGACCAGGCTGCAATCGTGCTGCGCAACGGCGTGCCGATCGGCCGCTCCGCCGTGACGCTGCCGCGCGACGACGACGCCACGCACGTCCTGACGCTTGCCGGCGGCAGCGGCGATGGACAGCAATGGATCTACGCGGGCGTGGCAGGGCACGAAGGCGAGGACGGCCGGCCGGTGGACGAAGTGGCCCGCAACCGGGTGCGGATCCCGCCGGATTTCTACCGCCGCGTGACCGCGCTGCTGGCGCCTGGCGCGACCTTGCTGGTCACCAGCGCCCCACTGGCTGAAGCCGGTACCGGCACGCAACTCGCGGTGGTGAGCGGGCAGTAGGCACGCGGCACCTCGTGCGCGGCAGCGCGACGCGCCGGCCATGCGGCAAGCCGGGGCCTCGAGCAAATACCCTAATACCCTAATACCCTGTAAAAATGGTGACAGTCACCGTTTTTTGGGAAATGTTCCGTGAAAAATGGAGCCTGTCACCGTTTTTCGGGAAATGTTTCTGGAAAATTGGTGACTGTCACCGTTTTTCACCAGTTGGCCAGGGACAGGTGGCCCCCGAGCAGCAGCAGCGTGATGAAGAAGCAGCGCCGGAATACCTGTGGCTCGAGCCGTGCGCGCAGCCGGGTGCCCAGCGCAAGGCCGACAAGTGCAGGCAGCTGGGCCAGGAACGAGATGCCGGCTTCGGCGGGTTGCCAGGCGCCGTGCCCGGCCAGCATCACGGCCAGCGCCAGTGTCGACACCGTGAACGACAGGCCCATCGCCTGCACCAGTTCTTCCTTCTCCAGCCCGAGCGCCTGCAGGTAAGGTACGGCGGGCAGCACGAACACGCCGGTGACCGCCGTCAGCACGCCTGTCGCCGCGCCCACCAATGGGCCCAGCCACGGCTCCTGTGCGGCACGCACCTGCCAGCGCCACGACGACAATCCGAGCAGCGCGTACAGCAGCAGCGCGGCGCCGAGGACCGCCCGGCCATCGCCCTTCGCCAGGAATGCGCCGCCGACCAGCGTGCCCGCGCAAACGCCGGCCAGCATCGGCCGAAGCCGGAGCCACTGCGCGTAGAGGCCCCGCCGTTCCAGCATCTGCCACACGTTCGTCAAAAGCGAAGGCACGACGAGGATCGCCGCCGCCTGCAGGGGTGGCATCACGAGACCCAGCAGGGCCATCGCCACGGTCGGCAAGCCCATGCCGGTGACGCCTTTCACCATGCCGGCCAGCACGAATACCACACAGATGTACAAAAGATGATTTTCCATGGGCGCAGTATGGCGCTCCCGCGGGACACGGGAAATGTGGAATATACTGCCCGAGCCTTCGGATTCGACGAAGGCTGGAGAAATTATGCGATTCGACCTGACCGACCTGAAACTGTTCCTGCGCGTGGTGGAAAGCGGCAGCATCACGGCCGGCGCCGCGCAGGCCCACCTTGCCCTCGCCTCCGCCAGCGCCCGCGTGCGCGGCATGGAGGATGCGCTTGGCGTGCCGCTGCTGCAGCGCAGCCGCCGCGGCGTGGAACCCACCGACGCCGGCCGCACGCTGCTGCACCATGCGCGGCTGATCACGCAGCAGATGGAGAAGATGCGCGCCGACCTGGGCGAATACGCCACCGGCCTGAAAGGCCACGTGCGCCTGCTGTGCAATACGTCGGCGCTGACGGAATTCCTGCCCGATGCGCTGGCCGCCTTCATGGCGGGGCATCCGCACGTCAACGTCGATCTCGAGGAACGCCTGTCCAGCGATATCGTGCAGGCGATGCGCGACGGCCTGGCCGACATCGGCATCGTCACCGATTCGGTCGACAGCAGCGGGCTGGAGACCCGGCTGTTCTGCGAAGACCGGCTGGTGCTGGCGCTGCATCCGGCCCACCCGCTCGGCAAGGGCCTGCGCCGCAATGCCGCGCTGCCGTTCGCGGCCACGGTGGACCACGACTTCATCGGCCTGGCGGGCGACAGCGCGCTGCAGATGTACCTCGGCGAACAGGCGACCAGGCTGGGCAAGCGGCTGCGCTACCGCGTGCGGGTGCGCAGCTTCGATGCGATCTGCCGCATGGTGGCCAGCGGCGCCGGTCTCGCCGTACTGCCCGAATCGGCCGTGGTGCGCTCGCGTGACGCGGCCAACCTCAAGGTGGTGCGGCTGGCCGATGCATGGACACGGCGGCGCCTGCTGCTGTGCACGCGCAGCTACGCCGACTTGCCGGGCTATGCGCAGGAATTGGCCGATGCGCTGGCCGACGCGCCGGCGGCCCATGCGACAATACCGGCTCCCGGTTAACGAGACGCGATATGGAAAATTTTGCACGGCGGCGCGACCGCTTCGAGATGTTCGACAGCATGGACAGCCCGGCCCTGAACCTGTGCTTCCCGCTGGAGCTGCCCGATTTCCGGCCCTGGTGCAAGGCCAGCGGCTTGCCCCCCTTCCACGTGCTGCTGTGCGCCGTGCTGCGTGCGGCGATGAAGATCGAGAACTTCCGCTGGCGCATCCATGACGGCGAGGTATTCGAGATCGACCGCCTGATCCCTTCCTTCACCGTGATCAACCAGTACAACGACCTGAATTTCGCGATGTTCGAGTGGTCGGACGATCTGCGGGAATTCGCCGCCCGTGGCAGCGCCGCGCGCGAGGCGGCGTCGAACATGGTGCAGTTCAACGAACCGTACCGGGCACTCGCACCGCGCGAGGCGAAACACCAGATGTTCGTGACCTGCATCCCTTGGCTCGCTTTCACGTCGATCCAGCATCCGACGGCGGCGCTGGCTTGCCCGGACATTCCCTCGCTCGCCTGGGGCAAGTTCCGCGACGGCGCACCGGGCCAGCTGGTGCTGCCGTTCTCGGTGCAGGCGCACCACGGCTTCGTGGATGGCTTCCACGTGCACCAGCTGGGAGAGCAGATCGCCGCCGAGCTGGCGGCGATCATCGAGCCTGCCTAAACCACCTTCGCCCGCTCCAGCATGGCGTGCAGCAGCACGTTGCAGCCGGCCTCCAGGTGCGCCGGCTGGGCATCCTCGATCTCGTTGTGGCTGATGCCGTCCTTGCACGGCACGAAGATCATGCCGGACGGCGCGAGGCGCGCCGCGTAGATCGCGTCGTGCCCGGCGCCGGAGACCACGTCCATGGTCGGGTAGCCCAGCTTCGCGGTGGCGCTGCGCACGGCGCCGACGACGTCCGGATGGAACGGGCACGGCGGGTAATACGACACCCGTTCCAGCTTGACGTCGAGCCCAGAATCCGCAGCCACCTTCGCCACGAAGGCCGTGATCTCCTCGTGCATCGTGTTCAGCAGTTCGTCGTTCACGTTGCGCAGGTCGATCGAGAACTTCACCTGGCCGGGAATCACGTTGCGGCTGTTGGGGAACACCTGCATCATGCCGACCGTGCCGCGGCCATAAGGCGGATAGCGGTTGGCGATCGCCACCACCTCGGGAATGATCCGCGCGGCCACCTGCATCGCGTCGCGCCGCAGGTGCATCGGCGTTGGCCCGGCATGCGCTTCCATGCCGGACACTGTGCAGTCATACCATGACAACCCCATCACGGCCGGTACCACGCCGATCACCTTGTCGGCATCTTCCAGCACCGGCCCCTGCTCGATGTGCGTCTCGAAATAGGCGCCGATCGGATGCTGGCCCGGCACCTGGTCGCCGCGATAGCCGATGCGCTCGAGTTCCTCGCCGACGGTCTTGCCATCGACATCCTTCGCCGCGTACGCGTGTTCCAGCGTGAACGCGCCACAGAATACGCCGGAACCCATCATCACGGGCACGAAGCGCGATCCCTCCTCGTTGGTCCAGAAGGCGACTTCGATCGGCGCTTCGGTGCGGATGCCATGGTCGTTCAGCGTGCGCACCACTTCCAGGCCGGCCAGCACGCCATAGTTGCCGTCGAACTTGCCGCCGGTGGGCTGCGTGTCGATATGGCTGCCCGTCATTACCGGCGGCAAGGAATCGTTGGTACCGGCGCGGCGCATGAACACGTTGCCGATCTGGTCGACGGTGACCGTCATGCCCGCGGCCTTTGCCCAGCCGACGACAAGGTCGCGGCCCTGGCGGTCCAGGTCCGTCAGCGCGAGCCGTTTCACGCCGCCCTTCTCGGTGGCGCCGATTTGCGCCAGCTCCATCAGCGCATCCCACAGGCGCTGGCCGTCGACCCGCAGCGCGTCCACAGCTGCTCCAGTCGTCACCGCTTCAGTCATGTCGTTCATCTGGCGTCCTTTCAGCTTGCGGAAACAGGTTTGAATGCGGGGCGGTCGACGTGGCGTCCGGCGCCCTCGACGGCCATCAGCTCGCCGCGGTGGAACACCACCTTGCCGGCGGCGATCGTGGTGCTGGGGATGCCCTTCACGGTGCGCCCCTCGAACACGTTGAAGCCGCCTTTCGCGAACTGCGTCTTCGCCGAGATCGTGCGCGTGCCGGCCGGATCCCAGACGACGACGTCGGCATCGGCGCCGGCCTGCACCACGCCCTTGCGGGGATAGATGTTGAAGATCTGCGCCGCGTTGGTCGACGTGACCTTGACGAACTCGGAAGGCGTCAGCAGGCCGCTGCCCACGCCCTCGTCCCAGATCACGGCCATGCGGTCCTCGACCCCGCCGCAGCCGTTCGGGATCTTCGTGAAATCGTCGCGGCCGGCGGCCTTCTGTTCGGCGCAGAACGTGCAGTGGTCGGTGGCGGTGGTGTGCAGGTTACCGCCGCGCAGGCCCTGCCACAGCGCGCGCTGGTGTTCCTTGCTTCGGAACGGAGGGCTCATCACATGCCCGGCGGCGAAGTCGAAGTCCGGGTTCTGGTACACGCTGTCGTCGATGATCAGGTGCCCCGCCAGCGCTTCGCCATATACCCGCTGGCCGGCCGCGCGGGCACGGGTGATCGCATCGAGCGATTCCCTGCACGACACGTGCACGATGTACAGCGGAGTTTCCAGCACGCCGGCGATCGCGATCGCGCGGTTGGCCGCCTCGGCTTCCACAGCCGGTGGCCGCGACAGCGGATGTGCCGACGGCCCGGTGATGCCGCGTGCCAGCAGGTCGCGCTGCAACTGGTACACCAGCTCGCCGTTTTCCGCGTGCACGGTGGGGATCGCGCCCAGCTCCAGCGAGCGGCGGAAGCTTTTCACCAGGGTCTCGTCGTCCGCCATAATGGCGTTCTTGTAGGCCATGAAGTGCTTGAAGCTGTTGACGCCATGGTCGCGCACCAGCACGCCCATTTCCTCGTGCACGCGGTCGGACCACCAGGTGATCGCCACGTGGAAGGTGTAGTCGCCGGCCGCCTTCGCGGCCCAGCCGCGCCACTGGTGGTAAGCCTCCAGCAGCGGCTGCTGCGGATTCGGGATGACGAAATCGATGATGGTCGTCGTGCCGCCGGCCAGGCCGGCCGCCGTGCCCGTATAGAAATCGTCGGCCGTTACGGTGCCCATGAACGGCAGGTTCATGTGCGTGTGCGGATCGATCCCGCCCGGCATCACGTACTGGCCGGAAGCGTCGATGACCTGCGCGCCCGCCGGCGCTTCCAGGCTCTCGCCCACGGCGACGATCCGGTCGCCGTCGCACAGCACATCGGCACGGAAGGCGCGGTCCGCATTGACGACGGTACCGCCTCGGATGATCAGGCTCATTTGGTGTCTCCATTCAGGGCCGGGGTGGCGGGACGGAACGCGGCCAGCTGCATCATCGCCGCGTAGGCGACAGCCGCGATCGCGATGCCCACGAACCAGGCATAGGTATAGATGGTCTTGAAGGTGTCGCCGACATCCGGGAATGCGCTGGGGAACGCCGCGTTCAGGAAGCCGGGGATGTTCGGCAGCACGCCGAGGACGAAGGCGATGACGGCCGCCATGTTCCAGCCGGAGCCGTACGAATAGATGCCGTGTTCCCGGTACAGTTCCGCCACATCCAGCTCGGTCTTGCGCACCAGGTAGTAGTCGACGATCAGCACCCCGGCAATGGGGCCCAGCAGCGCCGAGTAGCCGATCAGCCACGTGAAGATGTAGCCCTGAGTGGTTTCCAGCAGCTTCCACGGCATCATCGCCAGCGCGATGCCGGCCGTGATGTAGCCACCGGTGCGGTAGGAAATACGCTTCGGCGCGAGTGCGGAAAAGTCATATGCCGGGCCGACCAGGTTGGCGGCCAGGTTCACGCTCACGGTATCGACCAGCAGCACGATCAGCGCGACCAGCACGGCCACGCCGGTCATCCGCGCGGCCAGGTCGACCGGGTCCCACAGCGCCTTGCCGTACAGGACGACGGTGGCCGACGTGACGATCACCGCCAGCGCCGCCAGGAGGCCCATCGGCACCGGCAGGCCGATGGACTGGCCGACGATCTGGTCCTTTTGCGACTTGGCGAAACGGGTGAAGTCGGGAATGTTCAGCGCCAGCGTGGCCCAGAAGCCCACCATCGCCGTCAGCGATGGCCAGAAGGCGGTCCAGAACTGGCCTTCCTTCGGCTGGCCGGGTGCGAACTGCGACGGCTTGTCCAGCATCGGGCCGAAGCCGCCCGCCTTGTCATATACCCACCACAGCAGCACGAAGCAGATCAGGATCTTCAGCGGCGCGGTGTAGGTCTCGAGCTTGCGGATCGCATCCATGCCGTGGACGATGTAGTACATCTGGATCGCCCAGAACGCCAGGAAGCACAGCAGCTGCGCGCCGTTGATGCCCAGCCAGCCGATCTTCTCGCCGCCGATCGGCGCGCCCATGAGCACGCCCAGCAGCGTGTAGATCATGCTGCCGCCGAACCAGGTCTGGATGCCGTACCAGCCGCAGGCGACGATGGCGCGCAACAGCGCCGGCAGCTTGGCGCCATCCGTGCCGAACGACGCGCGCGCCAGCACCGCGTAGGGAATCCCGTACTTGGTGCCGGCATGGCCGATCGCCAGCATCGGCACCAGCACGATGGCGTTGGCGAGGAACACGGTGAGCACCGCCTGCCACGCCGACATGCCCCCTTCGACGAGGCTGGCCGACAGGGTATAGGCGGGGATGCACATCACCATGCCGACCCAGAGCGCCGCGAAGTGGTACCACAGCCACGTTCGCTGGGCGGCGGTGGTGGGCGCGAGGTCTTCGTTCCACAGGTGGGGGTTGGCTTTGATGTCGTGGTTCACTGGGCTCTCTCCTGGGTTGGATCGTTGTTTACTGAGTGGTTGCCTCAGCTTTTTCACCCAACGGCAAATGCCGGGGTCAGACCCGCCGGGTCTGACCCCAGGTTTTGCTCTCGGGGTCTGGGTTTATGGTAACGGCCCTTTGAAGCCGCAGCCTCAAGCCGCCGTCGGCACCTGCTCCGCCCGCGGATTGCGCGGATCCTGCGTCCAGTTCATGTACGCCTTGCCGGTCTGCTGCGGCAGCATGGTGATGCAGCCCTGCACCGGGCAGGTGATCTCGCACAGGTTGCAGCCCACGCATTCGCTGTCGATGACTTCATAGGTGCGCTTGCCCGTGGCTTCGTCGACCAGCCGGGCAATGGCCTGGTGCGAGGTATCCTCGCAGGCCACGTGGCAGCGCCCGCAGCCGATGCAATCGGCCTGGCTGATGTGCGCGATCGTCTTGAAGTTCATGTCCAGGTATTTCCAGTCGGTGGTGTTCGGCACCGCCCGGCCGCGGAATTCCTCGATCGTGCGGTAGCCCTGGCTGTCCATCCAGCGCGCCAGGCCATCCTTCATTTCCTCGACGATCCGGAAGCCATGCAGCATCGCCGCCGTGCACACCTGCACGCAGCCCGACCCCAGCGCGATGAACTCGGCGGCGTCGCGCCAGTTGTTGATGCCGCCGATGCCGGAGATCGGCAGGCCGCGCGTTTCCGGATCGCGCGCGATCTCGGCCACCATGTTCAGCGCGATCGGTTTCACGGCCGTACCGCAATAGCCGCCGTGCGTGCTCGCCGAGCCCACCGTGGGCAGCGCCACCATGCGCTCCAGGTCGATCGACGTGATCGAATTGATCGTGTTGATCAGGGAGACCGCGTCCGCGCCGCCGTTCTTCGCGGCGCGCGCCGGGTGGCGGATGTCGGTGATGTTCGGTGTCAGCTTCACGATCACCGGCAACTTGCTGTGCTTCTTGCACCACGCCGTGACCATGCCGACATATTCCGGCACCTGCCCCACGGCGGCGCCCATGCCCCGCTCGGGCATGCCGTGCGGGCAGCCGAAATTGAGTTCGATGCCGTCCGCGCCGGTCGCTTCCACTTTCGGCAGGATGTCGGCCCAGTAGTGCTCCTCGCAGGGCAGCATCAGCGACACGACGATGGCCCGGTCCGGCCACGCTTCCTTGACGGCGGTGATCTCGCGCAGGTTGATGTCGAGCGAGCGGTCGGTGATCAGTTCGATGTTGTTGAAGCCGATGACTTCGCGGTTCTTGCCGTAGATGGCCGAGTAGCGCGACGAGACGTTGACGGCCGGTGGATCCTCGCCCAGCGTCTTCCACACCACGCCGCCCCAGCCAGCCTCGAAGGCGCGGATGACGTTATAGGCCTTGTCGGTGGGCGGCGCGGACGCCAGCCAGAAAGGGTTGGGCGACTTGATGCCGCAGAAGTCGATGGACAGGTCAGCGAGGTTACTCATTATGCGGCCTCCAGTTTCGATTGAAGTTCGGCGTGGATCGCCATGGCCGCCAGCTTGCCGTGCTGGACCGCCTGCACCGTCAGGTCCTGCCCCGGTGCCACGCAATCGCCGCCGGCGTAGATGCCGGGCAGCGCGGTGCGGAAGTGTTCGTCGACGTGGATGCGGTCGCCGTCGCGTTTCAGCAGCGTGGCCAGCGGATCGGCCAGTGCCCCATCGTCCATCGTCTGGCCGATCGCCTTGAAGATGGCATCGGCGGCGATCTCGAACGTTTCGCCGGTGCCAGCGAGGCGGTTGCCCTCCAGGCGCGTTTTCTCGAAACGCATGCCCTGCACGCGTCCGGCCGCATCGAGCAGCACCTGCTGCGGCTGGGCCCACGTGCGCATGCGCACCTGGTTGGCCTTGGCGATGTCCTGCTCGTGGTGGGTAGCGCTCATGGCGTTGAAGCCGCGGCGGTACACCAGCGTCACCTCTTCCGCGCCCAGCCGCTGGATCTGCACCGCCATGTCGATCGCCGTGTTGCCGGCGCCGATCACGATGGCGCGTTTCGGCACCGGCAGCGCGGACAGGTCGGCGGCCTGGCGCAGTTCGGCGATGTAGTCGACCGCGGCCAGCAGGCCCGGCGCGTCCTCGCCCGTCAGGCCCAGTTGCCGGCTGGCGCCCAGTCCCAGGCCGAGGAACACGGCATCGTAGTTGGCATGCAGGTCCTTCAAGTGCAGGTTGTCGCCCAGCTTCTGGCCCAGGCGGATCTCGATGCCGCCGATGCCCATCAGGAAGTCCACCTCGCGCTGCGCGAAATCGTCAGTGAGCTTGTACTTCGCGATGCCGTATTCGTTCAGGCCGCCCGCCTTCTCTTGCGCCTCGAACACGATCACGTCATTGCCCAGCATCGCCAGGCGGTGCGCGCACGACAGGCCCGCCGGGCCGGCGCCGACCACGGCGATCTTGCGGCCGGTGGCCTTGGCGCGCTGGAACGGATGGTCCGTGAAGCTCATGTTGTCGGTAGCGTAGCGCTGCAGCAGCGCGATCTTCACGGGCTGGCCTTCGGCATCGTGGTTGCGCACGCAGGCGTCCTCGCACAGGATCTCGGTCGGGCAGACCCGCGCGCAGCTGCCGCCGAAGATGTTCTGCTTCAGGATGCCGAGCGCGGCGCCATCGACGTTGCGGTCGTGGATGTTGCGGATGAAGCTGGCCACGTCGATCTCGGAGGGGCAGATGCGCGTGCAGGGCGCGTCGTAGCAGTACAGGCAGCGGGCTGCCTCGATCGCGGCCTGGCGCGCGTTCAGCGGCGGGGCGAGGTCGGTGAAGTGGGTGGCCAGCTCGCTGTTCGTGGAGCTGGGATGCGGAATGTAGTTGAGTGAGTCGAGCATGGTTCTGGTCCCTGGCTTGTTGGCTGAACTGAGTGCTGCTGCTTCACTGTGCGAGCGCCACGCCTGGTTCATTCCACCCCGACTGCAGCCCCTGGGGTCAGACCCGGCGGGGCTTTGCCGGGGCTTCAAGGAGCACTGCTCCTTGCCGGCAAAGCGGTGATGGCTTACTAGGCATCACTCCTTCCTGACCCCGGCTTCTGCCTGGGGTTTCGGTCAGCGTGATCGGCGCGCTCGCCTGGTGTACTTCTGCTGTTACTTCATCTGTGGGAATGCAAATTCCGCGCCAGCGGTAGCCGTGTTGGGCCAGCGCTGCATCACGGCCTTGTGCCGCGTGTAGAAGCGCACGCCTTCCGGGCCATATGCGTGGTGGTCGCCGAACATGCTGCGCTTCCAGCCGCCGAAACTGTTGAAGGCCATCGGCACCGGCAGCGGCACGTTCACCCCCACCATGCCCACCTGGATCTGCCGCACGAATTCGCGCGCCACGCCGCCATCGCGCGTGAACACGGCCACGCCGTTGCCGTATTCATTGCGGTTGATGAGTTCCACTGCGCTGCCCACGTCGGGCAGCCGCATCACGCACAGCACCGGGCCGAAGATTTCTTCCTTGTAGATCGTCATGTCCGGCGTGACGTGGTCGAACAGCGTGCCGCCGACGAAGAAGCCGTTGGGCCGATCGGCGACCTTGAAATTGCGGCCGTCGACGACCAGCTTCGCGCCCTGCTCCACGCCCTCGCCGATCAGCCGCTCGATGCGCTGCTTGGCGGCGAGCGTGACGACCGGGCCCATCTCGGCATCGTGCGCCATGCCGTCGCGTACTTTCAGTGCGGCCGTGCGCCGTTCGAGTGCGCCCACCAGTGCATCGCCCGCGTCGCCGATCGCCACGACGACGGAAATCGCCATGCAGCGTTCGCCGGCCGAACCGTAGGCGGCGCCCATCAGGGCGTCGACCGCCATGTCCATGTCGGCGTCGGGCATCACCACCATGTGGTTCTTCGCGCCGCCCAGGGCCTGCACGCGCTTGCCGTTCGCGCTGCCTTTCGCGTAGATGTATTCGGCGATCGGCGTCGAGCCGACGAAGCTCACGGCCTGCACGTGCGGGTGCTCGAGCAGCGCATCGACCACCAGCTTGTCGCCCTGCACGACGTTGAACACGCCGTCCGGCAAGCCGGCTTTCTTCAGCAGTTCGGCATGCAGCAGCGATGGCGAAGGATCGCGCTCCGACGGCTTGAGCACGAACGTGTTGCCGCATGCGAGCGCCACCGGGAACATCCACATCGGCACCATCACGGGGAAGTTGAACGGCGTGATGCCGGTCACCACGCCGAGCGGCTGGCGCATCGACCACGCATCGATGCCGCGCGCGATCTGGTCGGTGAACTCGCCTTTCAGCAGTTGCGGAATGCCCAACGCGAATTCGACGACCTCGATGCCGCGCGCTACTTCGCCGCGCGCATCGGCCACCGTCTTGCCGTGCTCGCGCGTCAGCATGGCCGCGAATTCCTCGGTGTGCTGCTGGCACAGCTGCAGGTACTTCGCCAGCACGCGGGCGCGCGCCAGCGGCGGCGTATCGGCCCAGGCGGGAAACGCCGCGTGGGCGGCCTGCACGGCGGCGTCGACTTCGTCCGCGCTGCCAAGGGCCACGCGGGCCACGGGTTCGCCGAGCGCGGGATTGTAGACGTCGGCATAGCGGCCGCTGCGGGTGTCCGCTTTGGCGCCGCTGATGTAATGCGTGATGGTATCCATGTCGGTCATCTTGGTCTCGTTCAGGTTATGTAATGTCGGGACAGCGCAGTATTGCGACAGCAATCGTCACGCCAGGATCGTGTCGGCCGGCACGTAGTCGTAGCCCAGGTCGCGGGCCACCGCCTCGTACGTGACGTGGCCGAGGCAGACGTTCAGGCCATTCTTCAGGTGCGCGTTGGCCTGCAGGGCTTTCTTCCAGCCCTTGTCCGCCAGCGCCAGCGCATGCCCGATGGTGGCGTTGTTCAGGGCGAAGGTGGAGGTGCGGGCGACGGCACCGGGCATGTTCGCGACGCAGTAATGCACCACGCCGTCGACGACGAAGGTGGGTTGTTCGTGCGTAGTCGCGTGCGAGGTTTCAAAACAGCCGCCCTGGTCGATGGCCACGTCGACCACCACCGCGCCCTGCTTCATCTTCGCCACCATCTGGCGCGTGACGAGCTTGGGCGCGGCGGCGCCGGGCACCAGCACGCCGCCGATCACGAGGTCCGCGCCCAGCACGGCTTCCTCGATGGTGTGGGCGTTCGAATACATCGTCTGCACGCGGTTGCCGAACACGAGGTCGAGCTGGCGCAGGCGGTCGACACTCTTGTCGAGCACCGTCACGCGCGCGCCCATGCCGACGGCGATCTGCAGCGCATTGGTGCCGACCACGCCGGCGCCGATGATGGCCACGTGGCCGGGCGCCACGCCGGGCACGCCGCCCAGCAGCAGGCCCATGCCGCCCTTCGATTTCTCCAGGTGCGCCGCGCCGGCCTGCACGGCCATGCGCCCCGCCACCTCGCTCATCGGCGCCAGCAGCGGCAGGCCGCCGTTCGGGCCGGTGATGGTTTCATAGGCGATGCAGACGGCTCCCGATTCGACCAGCGCCCGGGTTTGCGCGGGGTCGGGAGCCAGGTGCAGGTAGGTGTACAGGATCTGGCCTTCGCGCAGCATCGCGCACTCCTGCGGCTGCGGTTCCTTGACCTTGACGATCATTTCGGCGCGCTCGAAGATCTCGCTGGCGGTGGCGACGATCGTCGCACCGGAGGCTTCGTACATCGCATCGGTCAGGCCGATGGCGGCGCCGGCATTGCGTTCGACGAGCACGGGATGGCCGCGCAGCGTCAGTTCCTTCACGCTGGCCGGGGTGAGGCCGACGCGGGATTCCTGGTTCTTGATTTCCTTGGGTACGCCTACGAGCATGGTATGTCTCCTTTTAGGCTTTGGGGGTGGTGATGCGTGTTGCGGTGCCTGGAAACCGGTGACAGGCACCGCGCCCGACGTTGCGGATTGTGTCCACGCCGCTGGTCAGCGGTGCCTGTCCCCAGTGCGCTGACGTCAGTGGCTCAGTCCAGCTCTTTCAGGATCTTCGCCAGCTTGCCGAACAGCTCGTCGATATGCTGCTTCTCGAACACCAGCGGTGGCGACAGCGCGATGATGTCGCCGGTCACGCGAATGAGCACGCCATCGGCGAAGGCCTTCTTGAAGGCGGTATAGGCGCGCACGCCTGGCTTGCCGGGAATCGGCGCCAGTTCGATGCCGGCGATCAGGCCGATGCAGCGCAGGTCGATCACGTGCGGCAGGTCCTTCAGCGAGTACACCGCGTCGGCCCAATAATCCTGCAAGCCCTTCGCATGCTCGATGATGCGCTGTTCCTCGAACACCTCCAGCGTGGCCAGCGAAGCGGCGCAGGCCAGCGGATGGCCGGAATAGGTGTAGCCGTGGAACAGTTCGATGCCGGCCGGAGAATCCATGAACGCGTCGTACACGAAGCCCTTCGTGAACACGGCGCCCATCGGCACCGTGCCGTTGGTGAGGCCCTTCGCGGTGGTCATCATGTCCGGCTCGACGCCGAAATAGTCGGATGCGAACGGCGTCGCCATGCGGCCGAAGCCGGTGATCACCTCGTCGAAGATCAGCAGGATGCCGTGCTTCGTGCACAGTTCGCGCAGGCGCTTCAGGTAGCCCTTCGGCGGGATCAGCACGCCGGTGGAACCGGCCACCGGCTCGACGATCACGGCGGCGATGGTGGACGCGTCGTGCAGCGCGACGATGCGTTCCAGTTCATCGGCCAGGTGCGCGCCGTATTCCGGTTCGCCGCGCGTAAATGCGTTCTTTTCCAGGTTGTGCGTGTGCGGCAGGTGGTCGACACCCGGCAGCAGCGCGCCATACTGCTTGCGGTTGCCGGCGATGCCGCCGACCGAGATGCCGCCGAAGCCCACGCCATGGTAGCCGCGCTCGCGGCCGATCAGCCGGGTGCGTGCGGGTTCGCTGCGCGCCCTGTGGTAGGCCAGCGCCATCTTCAGCGCCGTATCCACCGCTTCCGAACCGGAGTTCGTGTAGAACACGTGGCCGAACTTGTGGTTCGTATAGGCCATCAGCTTCTCGGCCAGTTCGAACGCGGTCGGATGGCCCATCTGGAACGTCGGCGCGAAGTCCAGCTTGCCCACCATCTCGCGCACCGCGGCCACGATCTTCGGCTGCGCGTGGCCGCACGGCACGCACCACAAGCCCGCGGTACCGTCGAGCACCTGGTTCCCGTCGATATCCGTGTAATGCACGCCGGCGGCGGAGACCAGCAGCCGTGGGCTGGCCTTGAAGTCGCGGTTATTGGTGAAGGGCATCCAGAAGGCGCCCATCGAATCGGGAGACTGCGCGGGATGCGGCGGGGAGGAAGTTGCGGGATGCTGCGCGGATAGATTTTCTGGTCGGTTCATGCGATCTCCCATGGGCCGGACGGCCCGAAAATTATTTACCAGTTGGCAAAATGATGATGCAATAATAGACACGCCGGTCACTATGTCACATATACACAATCGGCAAGGCGTTCCAACCGTACTGGTCTTAAAAACACTACAGTTCAACGATGGCAAGCAGACGAATTTCCGCGCCGGAGGCGCCGGCACCAGCGACCGCCGTGGCATGGCCCGCGATCGTCATCGAGCGGGCCAGCAAGGGCAGCCTGGTCGACAAGATCGTTGCCGTGCTGACAGCGATGATCTCGGGCAAGGAGCTGCGGATCGGCACGAAGATGCCGTCCGTGCGCCAGTTCGCGAAGTGTAATGGCGTGAGTACCTTCACAGTCGTGGAAGCCTATGACCGGCTGGTCAACCTGGGCCTGCTGTCGTCGCGGCGCGGTTCCGGCTATTACGTGGCGCGCCACGAGATCGCCTCGCAGCTGCCGCCGGCCATCGTGGCCGGGCCGGCCACGGTCGATGCGCTCACCTCCGATTTGTACTCCGGCGTCGCCGATGCGCTGCCCGTGGGCGCCGGCTGGCTGCCGCCCGAGTGGTATGGCGAAGACACCATCCTCGACGCGGTGCGCCACGCCATGCGCATTCCCGCCAACCGCCTGCGCGGCTACGGCCACCCGCTGGGCTTTCCCGCCCTGCGCCAGCACGTGGCGGCCGTGCTGACCGACGAGCTGTTCCCCGCCGAGGCGGACCAGGTGCTGCTGACCCATGGCGCCACCCATGCGTTCGACCTCATCCTGCGCACCCTCACGCGGCCCGGCGACACCGTGTTCGTCGAAGACCCCGGCTACAGCAACCTGCTGTCGCTGATCCGCCACCACGGCTGCAACGCGGTCGGCATTCCGCGCGGCGAACATGGCCTGGACCTGGAGGCGCTGGCCGCGCGGGCCCGCCAGGCGCAGCCCAAGCTGATGTTCGTCAACACCGTGCTGCAAAACCCGCTGGGCACCTCGCTGTCGCAGGCGCAGGCGCACCGGCTGCTGGCGCTGGCCGAGCAGTTCGATTTCTGGCTGGTGGAAGACGATATCTACCGCGACCTCGCCGGCAGGGGCGAAGCGTCGCTGGCGGCGATGGATGGCTTGCGGCGCGTGATCCGCGTCGGCAGTTTTTCCAAGACACTGTCGCCGGTGCTGCGGGTGGGGTCGATCTGCGCATCCGGCTCGCTGATGCCGGAACTGGTGCGGGTGAAGATGCTGACGGGCCTGACGACGTCCGAAGTCAATGAACGGGCGGTTTACCACGCGGTCACCGGCCGCGCCTACCGCAGGATGGTCGACCGGCTGGTGGCCCAGCTCGACGCGGGCCGCGAGCGCACCATCGAGGCGCTGGCCGACGTGGGCATGGAACCGGTGGCGCGGCCGCGCGGCGGCATGTTCGTCTCGGCCGGCTGGAACGTGCCGCCGGCGCCGGACTGCAACGCCCGCAGCATCGCCGATGCCGCGCTGCGCGCCGGCATCCTGCTGTCGCCGGACGAATTCTTCCTGCTGCGGCCCAGCACCACGATCTGGTTCCGCTTCAACGTGGCGTATGCGCACGACCCCGTGCTGCGCGCCTTCCTGCAATCGGCCTTCGCGCCACTGTCACGGAGACTGTCATGAACGGCAAGAAGGGAGCCCATCACGGAGCCCAAAATGAAGTCCGTAACGAAGCCCATGGCGAAGCCCGTAGCGTAGCTCATAACGAAGCTCCTACTGCCGCCGCGTCGCGGCGCATGCTGAACCGCGACCGGCTCGAGGCGGATATCGCCGCGGTCGCGGTGCGCGTGTTCGCGGAGTGCGGCTACGAAGGCGCGTCGGTGGCGGCGATCGCGGAAGGCGCCGGGCTGTCGAAGCAGAACCTGATGTACTACTTCCCCACCAAGCAGGAGCTGTACCGCCGCGTGCTGGACGATGTGCTCGACGACTGGCTGGAACGCATGTCCAGCCTGGCGCAGGCCACCGAGGACGACGCGCCGGCCGATGTGCTGCGCGCCTACGTGCAGGCCAAGCTGCGCTTCTCGCAGGAGCAGCCTTACGCATCGCGCGTGTATGCGATGGAAGTGATCGGCGGGGCCAGGCTGTACGGGGGGCAGATCCAGGAACGCGTGGTGCCGGTGCTCAAGCGCGATATCGACGTGTTCGAGCGGTGGATCGCCGCCGGCCGCATCGCGCCCGTGAACGCCACGCACCTGCTGTTCGCGATCTGGGCGATGACGCAGTCCTACGCGGACTTCGCCGCGCAGATGGCGCTGGTGCTGGACCGGCGCCAGTTGCTGAAGAAGGATTACCAGGAAGCCGAGGACACCATCGTGGGCCTCGTGCTGGCCCTGGTCCAGGCGCACGGCACCTGAACCGGGCCGCGCCTGAACCGGGCCGCGACGATCAGGCGCGGAAGCTTTCCTCGCGGCGGCGCAGGCCGCCCACACCCAGCACGGCCAGGCCCGCCATGACCATGGCGACGGTGCTCGGCTCGGGCACCGGCGACAGCGCGTCGACGTTGCCCGTGAACGGCTGCACGTGCACCTGCGCCCGCAGGTCCAGCGCCCTGGCGAACAGGCCCCCTTCGATGTCGCGCGTGTTGGTCACCAGTGCATCGGTGGCCAGCACGCTACCGCCGAACTGGGTGGCGATGGTGAGGTTGGTGGCATCGTAGAAATTCCAGATCACCTGGCTGCCAATCCCCTGCGCACTGCCGCCGAGGAAGTTGGCGTGGATCGAAGCACCGGTGATGTCCGTGTTCATGATCACCGTGCTGGCGCCGTTCAGGTTGAACTGGAATTCGTTCAGGGCGAACAGCGTGTCGTCGATGCCCGTCAGGTCGAACACCGCCACGCCGTTGCCATCCAGTTGCGCGGTGAACGTGGCCTTCGAGCCGCTGATGTCGACGGTGCTGCCGGTCGACTTCAGTTGCGCCAGCGTGTTCGACAGGCCGCCCAGCACGCCGGCGAAATCGGTCGACGTGGCCGCCGCGCTGGCGGTGGCGAAGTCCGCCGTCAAGCCCTTGAACGCGCCGTCATTGGTGTTCGTGTTCGCCACCGCGCCGAGCACCGTGGCGCCGCCGTTGATGTTCGAGTTCGAGGCACTGCCGCCTACCCAGGCGCCGCCGTTGACATTGGAGTTGGCCAGGCTGCCGCCGATGGTCGCGCCGCCGTTGAAGGTGGAATTCGCGGCGCTGCCGGCCACCTGCGAGGCGCGGTTCAGCGTGGAATTGGCGACGTCGCCACCCACCACGCTGGTGCCCTCGTTGACGGTCACACCGTTGAGCGACCCGCTGGTGACCACGCCGCCGCGGTTGACCGTGACCCGGCTGGTGTTGCCCCAGGCATCCGTGGCGCCCTTCACGCTGGCCGCGGTCAGGCCGGCATAGTCCGAAGCCGGCGCCTTGCCGAGCTGGTTGCCGTATTCGCCGCCGGTAACGCTGCCCGCGGCCCAGGTGCGGCCGTGCACGTGGCCGCCCGAGGTGGCCGTGATGGTCGTCAGCGAGACGGCATTCATCTGGTTCAGCACCTGCGTGGCCGTCAGCGGCTCGGCGGCGGCGGCCACCTGGGTGCCGAACGCTGCGGACAGGACGGCGGCAATGAGACTGGTGCGTAGCATGGTTATTCCTTGATGTTCTTTAATTGCAATATTTATTACATATAGGATACCACGGGCAGGTCCATTCCTTGCGGCCGGTCAAGCAATCGGGTGAGTTTTGGTCGTTTCGTATGAGCATTCGTGTTGCTTTTTGCGCCCATTCGTCGGCCGCTGTCGCAAATCGTCCCGCGAAACCGCCCGTTCGTCGGATCGCCGTTCCACCGCGCGAACCGCGGCACTACAGTGCAGGCATCGATACCTGGAGGCTGCCAATGAAAACCATCAACAAGACTTGTACGGAAACCTTGCGCGAAGCGTATGACGCGACCGTGCGGATCGTGCGGCACGCGATGCGCCGCCTGGACCGCATGCCCTGGCCGAGCCTGCTGGCGGCGTGCGTGATGCTGGCGCTGCTGATCACCGTGCTGCCGCTGGCGCTGACCCTGTTCGTGCTGTTCCTGCTCGTCAAGCTGGTCGCGGGCGCACTGGGCGGCAAGCAGCACTACCGGCCGCGCCACCGCGACCCCGCCCACCAGAACGGCCGATGAGCGGACAACCAGGCAAGCGATGAAGACAGCGGCAAGCGGCGCCCGCGGCGCCATGGGATTCGTGCGCGAACTGGGCGAAACCGCCAGCTCGCTGTGGTGGCAATTCTTCGACTGGCTGGCCCAGGTGCCGATGCGCCAGCTCGTGGTGACCTGGGTGCTGGCGACGCTGCTGGCCTGCACGCCGGTGATCCACCCCGAGCAGGTGGTGGCATTCATCTTCATTTCGCTGGGCCTGAAGGTGCTGGCGGGCGGCAAGCGCAAGGCCGAGATCGAGGCGCGTCGCGCTTCCGAGCAGGCCGGCACCGAGGAACTGGAACGCCGGCTGGTGGAAGCGCGCATGGCCGCGCTGCAGGCCCAGGTGGAACCGCATTTCCTGTTCAACACGCTCGCCCTGATCGGCCAGCTGATCGAAACCGATCCGCCGCAGGCGGCGCGCATCCACCAGCACCTGATCGACTACCTGCGCTCGACCTTGCCCCAGATGCGCTCGCGCGGCAATGGCACGCTGGGCCGGCAGATCGCGCTGTCGCGCTCCTACCTGGCGATCATGCAGGCGCGCATGAAGGCGCGGCTGGCCGTGTCGATCGACGTGCCGCCCGAACTGGAGAGCGCCACGTTCCCGCCGATGATGCTGCAGATCCTCATCGAGAATGCCATCAAGCACGGGCTGGAGCCGAAGATCGAAGGCGGCCGGATCGATATCCGCGCCGCCGCCACCGGCACCATGCTGCAGGTGGACGTGCAGGATGACGGGGTGGGCTTTTCCTGCTTCGGCGGCGACGGCATCGGCCTGGCCAACGTGCGGGAGCGCCTGAAGCTGATGTACGGCACGCGCGCCGAACTGCAGATCGAAACCCCGCCCGAGGGCGGTTGCCGGGCCGCCATCCGGGTACCGTTCGCGCCGGACATCTTCGCGGAAAAATCCCCATGAGAAGGCTGCAATGAAGGCGCCCACCGCCCTGATCGCGGACGATGAAGAACCGATGCGCGACATGCTGCGCACCCGGCTGCGCGAATGCTGGCCGGAACTGGCCATCACGGCCGAGGCGGCCAATGGCGTGGAAGCGATCGCGCTGGCCGGGCAGCACCAGCCGGACGTGGTATTCCTCGACATCCGCATGCCCGGGCTGTCCGGCATCGAAGCGGCGCGCATGCTGTTCAACCGGTGCCACATCGTGTTCGTCACCGCCTACGACCAGTATGCGATCGAGGCGTTCGAACAGGGCGCGCTGGATTACCTGCTGAAGCCGGTGGGCGGCGAGCGGCTGAAGACCACGTGCGCGCGGCTGAAGGAACGCATCGGGCAGCGGCCGCACGATATCGCGGCGCAGTTGTCGCGGCTGCTCGACGGGCGCGGCGGCGGCGAGCCCGGCCGCGGCGGCAAGCGCGATTACCTGCACTGGATCCAGGCCCAGGTGGGCAGCAGCCTGCGCATGATCAGCACGCGCGAGATCCTGTTCTTCCAGGCCGATGAAAAGTACACCCGGGTGCAGACGGCGCAGGGCGAAGTCCTGATCCGCAAGACGCTGAAGGAACTGGCGGACGAGCTCGATCCGGATGAATTCTGGCGCATCCACCGCTCCACGCTGGTGCGCGTGGATGCGATCGCGGAAGTCACCCGCGACCTGCGCGGGCGGCAGATGGTCCGCGTGAAGAACTGCCCGGAACAGCTCGAAGTCAGTCGCGGCAACACCCATTTATTCCAGCAAATGTAGGCGGTCGTGCGGCGGCTCATGCGTCGCACGCGGGGGCCGCCGGTCGTACCTGACTTTGCTTGCCGTGCCTTGTGCGCTGGTCTATATTGGGGTTTCGCCAACCAGGAACCCGCAACAGAACAGGGAGAAGCGCAATGACGACGAACCGGGATACCACGATACCCAAGCACACGCGCGCCACCATCATGCCTTGCCTGCGTTACCGCGATGCCCCCGCCGCCATCGAATGGCTGTGCAGCACGCTGGGATTCGAAGCCACCCTCGTGGTGCGCAATGAAGACGGCACCGTTGCCCATGCCCAGCTTTCCTATGGCAACGGCATGATCATGCTGGGATCGGTATTCGATACCGACTATGGCCGCCTGCTGAAGCAGCCGTCGGAAACCGGCCGGTTCGTCACCCAGAGCGCCTACCTCACCGTCAACGATGCGGACCGGGTGCACGAGCGCGTGATGGATGCCGGCGGCGAAGTCGTGCTGCCGCTGCAGGACGAAGACTATGGCGGCCGCGGCTTTACCTGCCGCGACCCCGAAGGCCACGTATGGAGCATCGGCACCTACGATCCGTGGGCCGAGGCCGAACGGCCGCGCTGAACGCCGTCAGCGCAACGCGTCGACCAGTTCGCCATCCGCCACCTGTACCGGCTTGATCCCGATCAGGTCGCGGTACAGTGGCGGCAATTTGCCGCACAGTTCCTCGAGCGCCGCCGGCGGCATGCCCGGGCGCACGTACTGGAACTGCGTCGGGTTATCCGGCGGCAGCGCGCCTTCCATCGTCGAGCCGTAGGCCCCCAGTTCCATGAAGCTGAGCGCGCCGTCGTCCGGCCCCACGGCCAGCACGAAGGTGCCATCCTTCGGGTGGCCGAGATAGCGCCGCACTTCTTCCTGGCGCGCCGCATCGGCTCCCGCCATCAGCTTGTACCGCAACTGCGCATAGGCTCGCGTGCATTCCATGAACGCGGTGCGGATGCCGGATTGCGTGCGCCGCCCATGGCAGCACAGCAACAGGTTGCCGAACGCGTCCAGCAGCACCGCCGCATTGCCGCTGCCGCCCTGGGCCAGGTCGCGCTCCATCGCATGCCGCAGGTACGGGGCCAGGCCCGCATCCGGCCGGCGTGGCGTGGCGCGGTAGGTCAGCGCATCCGGGCAGGCGCGCTTCAGTGCGCGCACGATCGCGTGGTCGTCCGGCAGCGTGGCGGGATCGAGCAGGCCGGTGCGTGGCGGGTCGTTGTCGAACAGGTTCATCACCGCTTCCGTGGTCGCCTCGAACACCAGCGAGCACAGCGCCTGGGTGGGTTCGGCGATCGTCTTGCCGATGAAGAACGGCGGCGGCGCTGCGCCCGCCGCACCCCGCGCATAGGACGATGAACCCAGCACGGCCGGGTAGGCAAAGGTCTCGCGCGCCTGCGCACGGAGCGTTTCGGGCAGCGCGGTGAAGGTGCCGCCGCCATCGTGATTGATGCCGGCATTGGTGTCGTTGGCGGCAACCACCACCTTGAAACCCGCGGCCAGCAGCGCGCCCGCGCACATGCAGCACGGGTCGAGCGAGGTGACGACCGTGATCTCGTGCGGCGGCGGCAGCGCCCGGCCCCTGGCCTTCTCCGCGAAATACCAGTCGACCAGCTGGCGCTCGCCGTGCGCGGTCGGATCCCAGATCAGGCCATCGCGGATCACCTGGTTGTGGACGGCCTGCAGCACGTTGCCGAAGCCGTCGAGCATCACGCCGCCCACGCCGAACGTTCCCTGCGTTTTTGCCGCGATCGCCTCGAGCGAGGCAATGGTGACGGCTGCCTGGACGTCGATCGTCTTCTTCACGGGCTTACCGGCGCTTCAGGTCCCAGCTGCCGAATGCGTTCGGCAACTGTTCGGCGGCGGTGGTCTCCAGTACATCCCCTTTCAGGTTGGTCAGCACGACGGGCAGCCCGTTGCCGCCCAGTTCCAGGATCACCTGGCGGCAGGCACCGCAGGGGGCGATCGGGCCTTCGGTCTCGCCGACCACCACCAGCCTGTCGAAATCGCCCGGCTGGTAGCCGTGCGCGAGGGCGCTGAAGAACGCCGTGCGCTCGGCGCAGTTGCACAGGCCGTACGACGCGTTTTCCACGTTACAGCCATGGAACACCTTGCCGTCACGGGCCAGCAGCGCCGCCCCCACCTTGAAGTTGGAGTACGGCGTATACGCCTTCAACCGCGCCGCCTTGGCTTCCTCGATCAATTGTTCAGTGTTCATCAGCAAACTTTCCATCGCGTCGATCGTTGTAGAACAACCGATTGCAAAATCGGGGACAGTCCCCGGCGTTGTTTTACGACCGAATTGCAAAATCGGGGACTGTCCCCTGTTGTTTTTACGTTACGGGCGGATCGTGCGGTAGACGATCGGGTTGGCGGCGGGGGCCGTGTCGGCGATCGTGTAGGCGGCTTGCACGTCGGCGATGGCGCGCTGGGCGGCCGCTTCGGTGCGGGCGTGGACGTAGGCCAGCGGCTGGCCGGCTTCGATGCGCTGGCCCAGTTCGGCCAGTTCGGTCAGGCCGACGGCGAAGTCGATCGTGTCCTGCGGCCGGGTGCGGCCACCGCCCAGGGCGACGACTGCCAGGCCGATGGCGCGGCAGTTCGTGGCGGCGGCATAGCCCGATTGCAGCGCCGGGACCGGCACGATGATGGGCGCCTTGTCCAGGTACTTGTCCGGGTTTTGCATCAGGTCGGCCGGGCCGCCCAGCGCGGCGACCATGCGGGCGAAGCGGTCGGCGGCTTCGCCGGAGTCGAGCGATGCCTGCAGCTTCGCGCGCGCTTCGGTTTCATCGGCGGCCAGCTTGCCCAGCACGAGCATCTCGGCGCACAGCGCCAGCGTGACTTCGTGCAGGCGTGCCGGGCGCGATTTGCCGGTCAGGTAGTCGATCGCGCAGCGTACTTCGACGGCGTTGCCGGCGGCAGGCGCCAGCGATTCGTTCATGTCCGTGAGCAGTGCGGACGTCAGCGTGCCGGCGCCGTTGCCGACACTGACGATCGACTCGGCCAGCTCCACCGATTTCTCGTAGGTGGGCATGAACGCGCCGCTGCCGGCCTTCACGTCCATCGCCAGCACGTCCAGGCCGGCCGCCAGCTTCTTCGACAGGATCGAGCCGGTAATCATCGCCACCGATTCCACCGTGCCGGTCACGTCGCGGATGCCGTAGAAACGCTTGTCGGCCGGTGCCAGCGAAGCCGTCTGGCCGATGATGGCCACGCCGACTTCCTTCACGACCTTGCGGAACAGCGCATTGTCCGGCACCGTCGTGTAGCCGGGGATCGAGTCGAACTTGTCCAGCGTGCCGCCGGTGTGGCCCAGGCCGCGGCCCGAGATCATCGGCACGAAGCCGCCGCACGCCGCGATCATGGGGCCCAGCAGCAGCGACACCAGGTCGCCCACGCCGCCGGTCGAATGCTTGTCCATCACCGGGCCGGGCAGGTCCAGCGATTTCCATTCCAGCACATCGCCGGAATCGCGCATGGCCAGCGTGAAGGCCACGCGTTCGTCCATCGTCATGTCGTTGAAGTAGACCGCCATCGCCAGCGCGGCGATCTGGCCTTCGGTGGTTTCACCGGTGGTGATGCCCTTGACGAAGAAGTTGATCTCGTCGGCGGTGAGGGTGCCCTTGTCGCGCTTCTTGCGGATGATTTCCTGGGGGAGGTACATGGTGGTGTTCTTTCTTTGAAGTCTGCGTGTCGCAGGCTTTGCATACCCCAGAGGCAGAGGCCGGGGTCAGACCCGGCGGGTCTGACCCCAGATTCACGCCCTTGGGGTAAGCGTACGAATCTGGACGCTATCAGACCCCGTAAGGAATCCAGATATTTTTCACTTGGGTCACATGCTGCAGCACGGTCCTGCCGGCAGCCTGCTGCACGCTGAACCAGTCGCGCCCCTTGGCGCCGCCGGTCCAGGTGCGCTTCAGCGAGCCGGCCGACAGCCGCTCCACTTCGGCGCAGCCTTCGGCCGAACCGTCGTGGCGCCATACGGCATCGATATCGGCGTGCGTGGCCAGCGTGCGTGCCAGTTCATCGGCGCTGCCGGTGACGATGTTCACCACGCCGCCCGGCAGGTCCGAGGTATCGAACACCTGGTACAGGTCCGTGGCCGACAGCGGATGCGCCTCGGATGGCACGGCCACCACGCGGTTGCCCACGGCGATGGCGGGCGCCACCAGCGAGATGAAGCCCAGCAGCGGGTTCTCGTTCGGGCAGACGATGCCGATCACGCCGATCGCCTCGTTCAGCGCCACGGTGATGCCGTGCATCGGCGGCTGGTGCGCGGCGCCGTCGTACTTGTCGGCCCACGCAGCCCAGTAGAACAGGCGCTCGATCGATGCCTGCACTTCTTTTTCAGCCGAACCGGCACCACCTTGGGAGCCAGTCTGCGCGGCGATGCGGTCGGCGAATTCGCGGCCGCGGGCGGCCAGGTTCTCGGCGATGTAGTACAGCACCTGCGCGCGGTTGTGCGCGGTGGCCTTGGTCCAGCCGGCGGCCTTGTGCGCCGCCTCGACGGCATTGCGGATGTCCTTGCGGCTGCCTTCGCCGATCTCGCCGAGGAACGCACCGTCGGCGCCGTGGATCGCGCGGCTGTAGGCGCCGTCCGGGCGGGCCTGCTTGCCGCCGATGTACAGCTTGGCCGTGCGGTCGATGGCGAACGGATCGCTGGCCGGCGCGGCGGCCTTCGGCGATGCGTTCGACGATACCTTCGCGACCGGCGGCAAGGCCGGGCGCGCATCTTCACTCACCGGCACCAGGTATTCGTACAGGCCTTCGCGGCCCCCCTCGCGGCCATAGCCCGATTCCTTGTAGCCGCCGAAGCCGCACGCGGCGTCGAACTGGTTGGCGGTATTGATCCACACCACGCCAGCCTTGATCTGCGGTGCCACGTCCAGCGCCAGGCTGATGTTCTCGGACCACACGCACGCGGCCAGGCCGTACACGGTGTTGTTCGCCAGCTGCACGGCTTCGGCGGGGGTGCGGAAGCTCATCGCCACCAGCACCGGGCCGAAGATCTCGGCCTGCGCCACCGCGGCCGACGTCGATGCGCCGGTGATCAGCGTGGGCGGGAACCACGAGCCATCGGCCGGGATCTCGCAGGCGGACGGCTGGTAGATCTCGCAGCCTTCGGCACGCGCCGCTTCCACCAGGCCATGGATGCGCTGGCGCTGGATCGGATCGACCAGCGCGCCGATGTCCATCGACTTGTCCAGCGGCGAACCGAGGCGCAGGTTGTCCATGCGCGCCTTCAGTTTCTTCAGGAAACGCTCTTCCACCGACTCCTGCACCAGCAGGCGCGAACCGGCGCAGCAGACCTGCCCCTGGTTGAACCAGATCGAATCGACCAGGCCTTCCACGGCCGCGTCGATGTCGGCATCGTCGAACACGATGTACGGCGACTTGCCGCCCAGTTCCAGCGACAGTTTCTTGCCGGTGCCGGCGGTGGCCTCGCGGATCAGGCGCCCCACTTCGGTGGAGCCGGTGAAGGCCAGCTTGTCGATGCCTTCGTGCTTGACGATGGCTTCGCCGGTGCGGCCATCGCCCGTGACGATGTTGACGACACCGGCCGGCATGCCGGCCTGCACGCAGATCTCGGCGAACAGCAGCGCGGTCAGCGGCGTGAACTCGGCGGGCTTGAACACCACCGTGTTACCGGCCGCCAGCGCCGGCGCGATCTTCCACGCCAGCATCAGCAGCGGGAAGTTCCACGGCACGATCTGGCCCACCACGCCCACCGGGCGATGGTTCGGGAACTCTTCGTCGAGCAGTTGCGCCCAGCCGGCATGGTGGTAGAAGTGGCGCGCCACCAGCGGCAGGTCGGCATCGCGCGTTTCGCGGATGGTCTTGCCGTTATCCAGCGTTTCCAGCACGGCGAACAGGCGCGCATGCTTCTGCATCAGGCGCGCGATCGCGTACAGGATCTTCGCGCGGCCATGGCCGCCCAGCGCGGCCCATGCCGGCTGCGCGCGGCGCGCGGCGGACACGGCGCGATCGACGTCGTCGGCGCTGGCCTGCGTCAGCTCGGCCAGCGGCTTGCCGTCGGCGGGATTGGTGGAGGCGAACAGCTCGCCGCTGTCGGACCACTGGTTATCGATGAACAGCCCGAACTTGCGGCCATGCTGGTCCAGCCACGCTTGCGCTTCTTTCTGGCTCTCGGGGGCGGGGCCGTATTCCATGGTGTTGAGGATCTCGTTGATAGTTGGCATGGCGATTGTCTTAAAGCTCAAGGTTGCGCGTGGCGGTGGGCCGCGGAGTAGTGGCCGGTGACGTGGTGTTCCAGCTGCCGTTCGATGTCGGTCAGCAGGCTCGATGCGCCGATGCGGAACAGGTGCGGCTCGAGCCACTCGTTGCCCAGCTCTTCCTTCATCACCGTCATGTATTGCAGCGCGGCCTTGGCGGTCGACACGCCGCCCGCCGGCTTGTAGCCAATCTTGAAACCGGTGCGCTCGTAGTATTCGCGGATCGCCCGCACCATCACCAGCGAGACCGGAATCGTTGCGTTCACGCCTTCCTTGCCGGTGGATGTCTTGATGAAGTCCGCGCCGGCCATCATGCACACCCAGGACGCCTTCGCCACGTTTTCCAGCGTGACCAGGTCGCCGGTAGCCAGGATCGCCTTCACGTGCGCTTCGCCGCAGGCCTGGCGATAAGCCACCATCTCGTCGTACAGCGCCTGCCAGTTCCCGGTCAGCACATGCTGGCGGGTGATGACGATGTCGATTTCCTGCGCGCCGTCGGCCACCGACAGTTCGATCTCGCGCACCTTGGTTTCCATGCTCGTCAGGCCGGCCGGGAAGCCGGTGGACACGGCGGCGATCGGCAAGCGCCCCTGCAGCACCTTGTCCGCATGGCGGATCATTTCGTGGTACACGCAGACCGCGCCGGTCTTCAGGTTGCGCTCCTGCAGGCCCAATGCTTCGACCAGGTCGGTGCGCAGCGGGCGCAGCGCCTTCATGCACAGGCGCTCCACGCGGCCAGGCGTATCGTCGCCGGACAGGGTGGTCAGGTCGATCAGCTCGATCGCCTTGACCAGCCACGCGGCCTGGTATTCCTTCTTCACCGTGCGGCGGTTCGCCAGCGACGCGCCGCGGCGCTCGGCGGCCGCCTTGTTGACGTGGATGTGATTCAGCCAGCCCAGGTCGAGGCCGGTGGCCTCGTTGCGCTTGAAGTCATTGCTCGCGGTGTTACTCATAAGAGGTTGGTTCCGTTGGAAAGGGGTTTCACGCCGAGGTGGTGCGCGATGGTCTGGCCGATGTCGGAGAACGTTTCCGAGATGCCGAGCGCGCGGCCGGCCACGCCGGGGCCGAAGAAGATCATCGGGATATGCTCGCGCGTGTGGTCGGAACCCGGCGACGTGGGGTCGCAGCCATGGTCGGCGGTGATCACGACCAGGTCGCCTTCCTTCAGCTTGCCGATGAATTCGGGCAGGCGCGCATCCAGTTCGTGCAGCGCCTGCGAATAACCCTGCACGTCGCGGCGGTGGCCGAAATGCATGTCGAAGTCGACGAAGTTCACGAACGTCAGCGACTTGTCGCCGGCCTGCTCTTCCACTTCGAGCAGGCGGTCGAACAGGGCCATGTTGTCCGGCCCCTTCACCACCCGCGAGACGCCCTGCCCCGCGTAGATGTCGCTGATCTTGCCGAGCGCGATTACTTCGCCGCCGGCATCCTTCACGTGGTCCAGCAGGGTGGGTGCCGACGGCGGCACCGCATAGTCGTGGCGGTTGGCGGTGCGCTTGTAGCTGCCGGCGCTGCCCAGGAACGGGCGCGCGATCACGCGGCCGATGTTGTACGGCTTGACCAGCTCATAGGCCTTCTCGCACATGTCGTACAGGCGCTCCAGCCCGAAGTGTTCCTCGTGCGCGGCGATCTGCAGCACGGAGTCGGCGGAGGTGTACAGGATCGGCTTGCCGGTGGCCACGTGCTCGTCGCCCAGGTCGGTCAGGATCGTGGTGCCCGAGGCATGGCAGTTGCCGAGGAAGCCCGGCACGCCGGTCAGTTCCTGCAGCCGGTCCGTCAGCTCCTTGGGAAACGACGGCACAGTCTTCGGGAAGTAGCCCCAGTCGAACAGCACCGGCACGCCGGCGATTTCCCAGTGGCCGCTTTGCGTATCCTTGCCGGTCGATTGCTCGCGGGCGGCGCCGTAGGCGGCACTGAAGCCTTCGCGCTGGTTGAAGCCGGCAGCCCAGGTGCCGCAGGCGGCATGCGCGGCGGCGGCGAGGCCCAGCTGTTCCAGCGCCGGAAGGGACATCGGCTTGCCTTGTTCGGCTGCCCACTTGGCGATGTGGCCGAAGGTGTTGGTGGCGGCATCGCCGTACTTGTCGGCGTCCGGCGTGGCGCCGAGGCCGAAGGAATCGAGCAGGAGGATGAATGCGCGTGACATGGTTTATCCGGTCAAGAAAATTCAAGGGCGGCCGAAGCCGCCCTGCTTGTTGCTTTAAGCCTTTGCGAGGTTCGCAAAGAAGGCCTGGATCAGTTTCACCAGGCTTTCGGCGCCCACGGCCGCGTATTTCAGCGTCTGTTCATGGGACAGCGGGAACGGCGACAGGCCTTCGGCCAGGTTGGTGACGACGGACACGCCGATCACCTTCAGGCCGCAGTGACGGGCCGGCACCACTTCCGGCACGACCGACATGCCGACGACATCCGCGCCGAGGCGCGTGAAGGCGCGGATCTCGGCCGGCGTCTCGAAGCTCGGGCCCGAGTAGGCGATGTACACGCCTTCGTGCAGCGTGATGTTCTGCGCGGCGGCGGTATCCTGCAGCTGCTTGCGCAGGTCGGCGTCGTAGGCGTTGGCCATGCTGAAGAAGCGCGGGCCGAAGCGCTCGTCGTTCGGGCCGATCATCGGCGAACCGGGCAGGAAGTTGATGTGGTCGTTCAGCGCCACCAGCGAACCGGCATCGACCTCCGCGCGCAGCGAACCGGCGGCATTGGTGACGAACACGAATTCGCAGCCCAGCAGCTTCAGCGTGCGCACGGCACTCGTCATCACGCCCAGGCCATAGCCCTCGTAGAAATGGCCGCGCCCCTTCAGGCACACCACCGGCACGCCGGCCAGCTTGCCCAGCACCATCTGGCCCGCGTGGCCGTGCACGGTGCTGATCGGGAAGCCCGGCAGCTCGTCGAAGCCGATCGTGACGACATCCGTCATCTGGTCGGCCAGCACACCGAGGCCGGAACCGAGGATCAGCGCGGCGCGCGGGGCAAAGCCGGCCGGCACGCGGGAACGTACGATGGCCGCGGCCTGGAAGGGGGAATTGTTCGACATGGAGTTCTCGCTGTTGGTTCTCGCTGTTTTGCGGATGAAGAGGCTGGCTCGGCCACCGGGATGGCTCGTGGCGGTCCGGGGCAGCGACACTATGCATCACCAGCTATATGTATGACAAATACCTATTTTCTTTGCCATTTATATTCGCTGCATATAAATTACCCATTATTATAGCCATTTGACAGCGAACAAACAGTTGTTTACGATGACCGACAAATGTCTTGGTCCCGTATCGACCAGGTGAACGACAGTGCCTGCCAACGCGCCCCGCGCCATGAAATGAGCAAGAAAGAACAACTCTACGGCCTGATCCGTGCCAATCCGTTCATTTCCCAGCAGGAGATGGCCCAGGCCCTGGGCCTGTCGCGCTCCGCCGTGGCCGGGCACGTGGCAAGCCTGATCCGTGAGCGCCGCCTGGTGGGCCGTGCCTACGTGCTGCCGCGCGAAAGCTCGGTGCTGTGCGTGGGCGCGGCCAACCTCGATCGCAAGCTGCGCACCACCGAACCGCTGCGCATGGGGACCTCGAACCCGGCCACCGCCGCCGAGACCTTCGGCGGCGTGGCCCGCAATATCGCCGAGAACCTGGCCCGCCTGGGTACGCCCTGCGCGCTGCTGACGGCCCTGGGCGATGATAGCGCCGGCCAGGCCCTGCGGGCGCACGCCCGGGAGTGCGGCATCGACATGACCGGCACACCGGTGCTGCCGGGCGTGGCGACGGGCACCTATACCGCCGTGCTGGATGCCGGCGGCGAAATGGCCGTGGCGCTGGCCGACATGGGCCTGTATGAACAGCTGACGCCCGCCTTCCTCGCCAGCCGCCAGGCGCAGCGCAGCGCCGCTTCCTTCGTCATCGCGGACCTGAACCTGCCGCACGACACCGTCGCGCTGCTGCTCGACGAGGCACGCCGCGACGGCATCCCGCTGGCGATCGTGGCCGTGTCGCAGCCCAAGATGGCGCGGCTGCCGCGCGACCTGGCCGGCCTGCGCCTGCTGATCCTGAACCGCGGCGAACTGGAAGCGCGCGCTGGCCGCCCGCTGCCCACCGAGGCCGCGGTGCGCGATGCATGCCGCGCGGTACGGGCCGAGGGCGCGCAAGATGTCATCGTCACCTGCGGAGCGGCCGGCGTGTACTACACGGCCGCGCACATGGCGGCAGGCGATACCGCGGACAACACAGCCGTCACAAAAACGGCCGCCAAGGCGATGGACGACCTCCACTGGCTGCCGGCCCACGACGTGGACGTGGTCGACGTGACCGGCGCGGGCGACGCCTTTTCCGCGGCGGTGTGCTGGACGCTGGCCCAGGGCGGCACGGACCTGGCCGAAGCGTGTGCCCGCGGCTTGCGCGCCGCCGCGCTGACCGTGCAGAGCCCCCATACCGTCTCCCCCGCGCTGACAGCTGAACTGTTCAGCGCGCCCCTACTGAACGACAAAGACTGAACGGAACAGCAATGACCATGCACCAATACCTCTCCTTCTCGCCCGAAGTGGCCAACGCACGGGCCAGCGGCGTGCCGGTCGTGGCGCTCGAATCGACCATCATCTCGCATGGCATGCCATATCCGCAGAACGTGCAGACGGCCCGCGAAGTGGAACAGATCATCCGCGACGGCGGCGCCGTGCCGGCCACCATCGCCATCATCGGCGGCAAGATCTGCATCGGCCTGACGCCCGAACAGCTGGAATTGCTGGGCAACTCGCCGGAAGCGCTGAAGGTCAGCCGCCGCGACCTGGCCTATGTGCTGTCGCAGAACAAGCTGGGCGCCACCACGGTGGCTGCGACGATGATCTGCGCGCAGCTGGCCGGCATTTCCGTATTCGTCACCGGCGGCATCGGCGGCGTGCACCGCGGCGCCGAAACCAGCTTCGACATCTCGGCCGACCTGCAGGAACTGGCGCAGACCAACGTGGCCGTGGTGTGCGCCGGCGTGAAGTCGATCCTCGATATCGGCCTCACGCTGGAATACCTGGAAACGCAGGGCGTGCCGGTGGTGAGCGTGGGCCAGGAAGGGTTCCCGGCATTCTTCACGCGCGAAAGCGGCTACCACGCCGACTTCCGCCTCGACACGCCGGCCGAACAGGCCTCGTTCATCCGCACCAAGTGGGCGCTGGGCCTGAACGGCGGCGTGGTGGTGGCCGCCCCGGTGCCGGAAAGCGCCGCGATGCCGAAGGAGGAAATCGACGGCATCACCCTGCAGGCCCTGCAGGAAGCGGAAGAAAACGGCGTAACCGGCAAGAAGGTCACGCCCTTCCTGCTGGCGCGCATCAAGACGCTGACCTCGGGCCGCAGCCTGGCCACCAATATCGCGCTGGTGAAGAACAATGCCCGCGTGGGCGCGGCACTGGCGCGCGCCCTGCTCGAGCACCCGGTCACCTGACCGCCCGGACGGCCGCCATGTCGATCGACCTGAAGCAACTGAAGTACTTCCTGGCCGTGGCCGAGGAAAAGAGCTTTTCCCGTGCGGCCGAGCGGCTGCACATCTCGCAGCCGCCGCTGTCGCAGCAGATCATGAAGCTGGAAGCGGAGCTGGGGGTGAAGCTGTTTGCCCGCACCACCCGCAGCTTCGAGCTGACGGTGGCCGGCCGCGCGCTGATGAACGAGGCGGTCGAATTGCTGGCGAAGATGCGGATGACGATCGACACCGTGCGCCAGATCGACCGCGGCGAAGTGGGCCGGCTGCGCGTGGGCATCGTCGGCTCGGCGATGTGGGGCCCGATCCCCAGCCTGCTGGAGGAATTCCAGGGCAAGTACCCGCGCGTGACGTGGACCATCCACGAGCTGGGCCCCACCGTGCAGTACGAGGCGCTGCGCGCCAAGCAGATCGACGTGGGCTTCTGGCGCGAGCCGAAGCTCGACGAAAGCGACCTGCGCAACGACAGCCTGCGCCAGGAACTGTGCTTTCGCGAGAACGTGTGCGTGGCCGTCAACGAACACCATCCGCTGGCGAAAAGGGATGCCATCGAACTGGTCGACATCGCCGACGAGCCGATGCTGACCCTGGCGCTGGATAAATCCGCGTTTCCGCGCTACCTGATCCAGTGCTGCGTGGATGCCGGCTTCGAACCGGCCATCTTCCAGGAAGCCAACGAGCCGCAAACCCTGCTGGCCATGGTCGGCGCCGGGCTCGGCGTCACGCTGATGCCGGAGACCACCAGCCGGATCGGCTGGCCCGGCGTGGTGTTCCTGCCGATCCGCACCAACCCGCCGTCGGCCAACCTGTACATCACATACACCACCACCGACGATGCGCCGGTGGTCAGGGCGTTCCTGAATATCCTGCGGCCGGCGGAGCGGTAGGAGCACCCTAGCGATGTGAGGTTGCGAAGAACGCTGGCGTCTCACGGGGTCTGTCCCCGCCAGTCGGTCGTGCCAAACCCGGTTGCCGGCAATGACCGAGGGGACTGACCCCGGTTTTTGCCGACGTTGCTGATACGCTGGCAAAACCGGGGTCAGTCCCCTAACGGAGCAAATGGCAAGCACTACTGCTTACACTTACCGGGGACAGACCCCTGCTGCTCAACCGCTAATCGCTAGATCGAGCGCGCAAGGCGGCTACCTCAGAAATTCACCTTGAACTGCACGCCATACGTGCGCGGTTCGTTCAGGATGCCGGTCAAGTTGTTGAAGTCGATCGCGCCGACCGACTGCACTTCGTCGGTGATGTTGCGGCCGTACAGCGCCAGGTCGTACTTGCCGTCGCCCCACTTGTAGCCGACGCGCAGGCCGCCTTCCAGCAGGTCCTTGGCCTTGTACTCGACGGCTTCGTACAGGAAGAAGTTATACGACGAGCGGTACGACCAGTCGGTGAAGGCATACACTTCGCCGTTCGCCACCGGGGCGGCGTACTTCAGCGTGAAGTTGTGCTGCCACTTCGGCGCGCGCGGCAGCGGGTTGCCGTCGATGAGCGCGACGCGGGTGCCGCCCACGAACGAGACCGGGTTCGTCACCGTGCAGCCGCTGCCGCATGGCAGCACGAACAGGCTGCTGTCCTTGATCTCGGTATCGTTGTAGCTGGTGCCGAACGTGGCGGAGAAGTTCTGCGACAGGTTGGCCTGCAGGTCCAGTTCCACACCCTGCCCGGTCGCCTTGTCGGCGTTCAGCAGCTGGTTCATGTTGACCGAACCACTGCCGGCGGTCAGCTGCTTGTCCTTCACGCGGTAATGGAACACGGTGGCCGACATGCGCGCGCGGCGGTCGAACAGGTCCTGCTTCACCCCCGCCTCGACCGACAGCACCTTCTCGGCGCCGGCCATCGATGGCTTGCTGCCCAGGTCGAACAGGCGGCCCTGCATCGACGGCGCCCGGTAGCCCGTCGCCACGCGGGCGAACACGTTGGTATCCCGGTTCAGCACATAGGTGCCGGAGGCATCCCAGCTGACATTGCTGGAATCGTCGGACAGCGGCAGGTACGAGCGGCCGGTGGTTTCGATGCGCTGCGCCACGAAGTCCTTCTTGTCGCTCGTGTAGCGCAGCCCGCCGCGCAGTTTCAGCCGCTCGCTCACCGCGTAGTTGACGGAGCCGAACACCGCCCACGACTTGGCGTTCTGCGTCTGCGTCGCGTAGTTCGGCACCTGCGGGTTGCCCGGCGAGAGCGTATCGAACGCGACACTGTCGATCGTGATGTCTTCCTTGAAGTAGAACAGTCCGGCGATCCACTGCAGCGGGCCGCTGCCGGTCGATTCGGCGCGGAACTCCTGCGAAATCTGCTTGTGGTCGGGGATCAGGTCCGCCGTTTCAACGATGAACGGGATGAAGCCGGGGCCGTACGGCGGCGCGTACACCGCGCCATAGCCGCCGTCGACGTCGGCGCGGCTGTAGAACTCCAGCTTTTCATAGCCGGTGATCGAATGCAGCGTCACGCCCGGCAGATCCCAGCGCAGCCTGACATTGCCGCCCTTGTTCTTCAGGTGCTGTTCGTTGATGCCATCGGTCGGATAGCGGTCGTAGTCGAAGCCGTCGACCAGTTCATTGGTGCCCGCCTTCAGGATGTTGGCGCGGAACAGCGTGGCGGTGCCGTCCATGTCGCGGCCGTGCACATTGAACAGGGCCGAGAAGTTCGCCGACGGCTTGACCAGTACCTGCAGCCGCGCCGCGTTGTCCTTGTAGCCCTCGAAGTCGCGCGTGCCGGTGGCCCGCTCGTTGTGCACGCGGTCGCCGCGGTGCTGCGACGAGCCGGCGAAGCGGATCGCCACCGTGTCGCTGACGGGGAGGTTGTAGGCGCCATCCACATTGCGCACGCGGTCCTTGCCGAAGCCGGCGGCCAGGTAGCCTTCCTGCTTGAACACGGGCTTGGCCGAATCGAACTTGATCACGCCGGCCGGGGAATTACGGCCGAACAGCGTGCCCTGCGGACCGCGCAGCACTTCCACCTGGTCCACGTCGAACACGGGGAAGCCTTTCAGCATCGGGTTTTCCTGCACGATGTCGTCCATCACCAGGCCCACCGGCTGCGACGCGTTCAGGTCGAAGTCGGTATTGCCCAGGCCGCGGATGTAGAAGCGCGGGAAGGTGCGGCCATAGTCGGATTCGATGCTGACCGACGGCGAGCGGCCGGACAGGAAGCGGATATCCTGGCCGCCGGAGGTGAGCACGTCGAGCTTCTCACCCTTCACGGTGGCGATCGACATCGGCACGTCCTTGATGTTCTCGGCGCGGCGCTGGGCCGTCACGATCACGGTTTCCAGCTGGCCCGGCTGGGTGGTTTCGGCGCTTGCGCCCGTTGCCTGGGTGTCCTGGGCGGAGGCGAAGGGGAAGGCGGCGGCGATCGCCAGCGCCATCAGGGTCCGATGGGTGAGTTTCATGGGGAGCCAATTCCTTTTTGTAGAGTTTTAGACCATGGCGGATAACCAATGTTTGCCGATCCTACACGATCGAAACTGGCGGTCACAACAAGCTTATTGAGATGTTTTCAATATAAATCTTGTAGAAAAAAGGTATTTGTCATACATATGATCGACATGCAATAGTGTGCGGTCAGCCCGGCTCCGGCCGCTTGGCGGCCCCAGAGGAAGCGATCATTTCGGGGCACTTTCGCGACGCCAGAAGTGGAGCGAAAACAACGGCGGCGGGGCTTGTCGGGCTGCAGAGGGGATTGCCACCAGCAGCCCCAGGATGTTGTTGGATTCCAACAGGGGATAAAAACCGTGGAAGAAAATGCAAGGAATGGAAAATGTGGCGGTTTCGCAATTGCCGAGCAAAACCTCTAAACATGCGGCTTTCACCTGTCCCTGCCTCAGCGGGATACGTGTTTTGCTCACAAAAACTATACAATAGCGGACTTCCAGGAGCATTTTCATGAAAATCAAACAACTTTCCATGATGATCGCCGCAGTTGCGGTTTCGGCGAGCGCATTTGCTGCCAACCCAAAACTGGGCGTCGTCTATGACGCGGGCGGCAAGTTCGACAAGTCGTTCAATCAATCCGCTTTCGAAGGTGCTTCGCGCTTCAAGAAAGAAACCGGTATCAATTTCATCGAAGTGCAGGCGTCTTCCGATACCCAGGCCGAACAGGTGCTGCGTGGCCTGGCGCGCAAGAAACTCGACATGATCGCGTCGATCGGCTTCGCCCAGACGCAGGCCGTGCAGAAAGTGGCCAAGGAATTCCCCAACGTGCGTTTCGTGCTGATCGATGGCGTGGCACAGGGCAATAACGTGAATTCGATCACGTTCAAGGAAGAAGAAGGTTCCTACCTGGTCGGCGTGGCCGCGGCCATGGCGTCGAAGTCGAAGAAGCTGGGCTTCATCGGCGGCATCGACATCCCGCTGATCCGCACCTTTGCCTGCGGCTACGCGCAAGGCGCGAAATCCGTCGACAAGAAATCCGAAGTCGTGCAGAACATGGTCGGCACCACCGCCGCCGCCTGGAACGATCCTGCCAAGGGTGGCGAACTGGCCCGCTCGCAGTTCGAACGCGGCGTGGACGTGGTGTTCGCCGTGGCCGGCGGTTCCGGCATGGGCACGCTGCAGATGGCCAAGGAAAAAGGCAAGCTGGCGATCGGCGTCGACTCGAACCAGAACCACCTGTATCCGGGCACGATGCTGACCTCGATGGTCAAGCGCGTGGACAATGCCGTGTACGACAGCTTCATGCAGATGAAGAACGGCACCTGGAAGGCGGGCGTCACCGCCAAGGGCATCAAGGAAGGCGGCGTGGACTGGGCACTCGATGCCAACAACCGCAAGCTGGTCACGCCGGAGATCGAGAAGCGCGTGCTGGGTGTTCGCAAGGACATCATCGACGGCAAGACCAAGGTCATCGACATCCGCTCGGGCGCTGCCTGCCCGGCCTGATACGCCAGCACCACAGAAAACAGACATGCGAAAACGCGCCGCCGGGGTCTCCCCGCGGCGCGTTTTTCAGTAAAACACGACCTGAAAACTCCTATGCAGCCAGCTGTTGAATTCCGCGGCATCTCCAAGCATTTCGGCGCCGTGAAGGCGAACACGGATGTGAGCTTCGCGATCGCCAAGGGTGCCATCCATGGCCTGGTGGGCGAGAACGGCGCCGGCAAGTCCACGCTGATGAGCATCCTGTACGGCTATTACCATGCCGACGGCGGCACCATCCTGCTCGATGGCCGGGAATGCCAGATCCGCTCCAGCCAGGAAGCGATCCGCCTCGGCATCGGCATGGTGCACCAGCACTTCATGCTGGTCGATAACATGACCGTGCTCGATAACGTCATGCTGGGCACCGAAGGCGGCTTCCGCCTCGCCTCCCACCGCGCCGAGGCCGAGAAGAAACTGCGCGAGATCTGTGCGCGCTACCGGCTCGATGTCGACCCGCTGGCGACGATCCACGACCTGTCCGTGGGCGCCCAGCAGCGCGTGGAAATCCTCAAGCAGATCTACCGCAGCGCCAACATCCTGATCCTGGACGAGCCGACCGCCGTGCTGACCGCGCAGGAAACCGAGTCGCTGTTCGAGATCCTCAGGCTGTTCAAGGAACAGGGCAAGACGATCATCCTGATCACCCACAAGCTCCAGGAAATCATGGATATCACGGATACCGTGACCGTGATGCGCGCCGGGCGCGTGGTGGGTGCGGTGCAGACCGCCGGGACGTCGAAGGAAGCGCTGGCCAACATGATGGTCGGCCGGCCGATCGAGAACAACCTGCCGCGCGCGCCGTACAAGCCTGGCGCGCCGGTACTGGAAGTGAAGGGCCTGCAGCTGAAGGACAGCGCCGGCGTCTCGCTGCTGGAGGAAATCAATTTCACGCTGCGTGCCGGCGAGATCGTCGCGATCGCCGGCGTGTCCGGCAATGGCCAGAGCGAGCTGATGGAAATCCTGTCCGGCATGCGGCTGCCCACCGGCGGCCAGGCCGACTTCGAGGGCAAGCCCCTGCCGTACAAGCGCCACGATGCCGACGGCCTGCCGCGCAAGTTCCGCGACCTGGGCATCGCCCACGTGCCGGAAGACCGCCTGCGCGATGGCGTGGTGAAGAATTTCAGCGTGATGCACAACACCTTCTTCGGCTACCAGGACCACATCAAGGGCCGCTGGGGGCTGTTCGACTTCAAGCACATCGCCGAGCGCTGCGCCGGGCTGCTGAAGGAGTTCGACGTGCGTCCGCCCAACCCGGACCTGCGCATCGGTTTATTGAGCGGCGGGAATCAGCAAAAGGTCGTCATCGCCCGCGAAGTGCTGGCGAAACCGAAGCTGATGCTGGTGGGCCAGCCCACCCGCGGCGTGGATATCGGCACCATCGAGGCGATCCATACGCAGCTGCTGGCGCTGCGCGATGCCGGCGTGGCGATCCTGCTGGTCTCCGTGGAGCTGGAAGAAGTACGCGCGCTGGCCGACCGCATCCTCGTGATGTGCGGCGGCCGCATCACCGGCGAAATGCCGGTCAACGAATTCGATACCACCCGCATCGGCCTGCTGATGGGGGGGATGCACAAGTCATGAACAACGATCTGCCACGCTGGGCAACCGGCATCGTCCTGCCCCTCCTGAACCTGCTGTCCGCGCTGCTCGTCACCGCGCTGGTGATCCACCTGCTCGGCGAGGACCCCGTCGAATCGATGCAGATCCTGATCAACAGCGCCGTCGTCAATCCGGAAGGCCTGGCGTACACGCTGTTCTATGCGTCGACCTTCGTGTTCACCGGCCTGGCGGTGTCGGTGGCGATGCAGGCGGGCCTGTTCAATATCGGCGCCGAGGGCCAGATGTACCTGGGCGGCCTGGGCCTGACCATCGCCATGCTGGCCTTCGACGCCAGCCTGCCCTGGTTCCTGCTGATCCCAGCTGGCATGGTGGGCGCCGCGCTGTTCGGCGCGCTGTGGGCCTTCATTCCCGGCTACCTGCAGGCGAAACGGGGCAGCCACGTGGTGGTCACCACGATCATGTTCAACTTCATCGCCGCGTCGCTGATGAACTTCGTGATCGTCAAGTACCTGATCCCGCCGGGCGAGCAGAACACGGCCAGCCGCGTGTTCGCCCCAGGCGCCGAGCTGCCGCGCCTGTCGGACTGGCTGCCGGTGCTGGGCGATACGCCGCTGAACATCAGCTTCTTCCTGGCCCTCGTCGCGCTGGCCGTGTACGGCGTGATGGTGTCGCGCTCGTCGTGGGGCTACAAGCTGCGCGCCACGGGCCTGAACCAGCACGCCGCGCACTACGCCGGCGTGAAGATCTCGGCGATGATCATCGCGACCATGCTGATCTCGGGCGCGCTGGCCGGCCTGGGCGCCGTCAACTCGATCATGGGTTCCACCCACTACCTGTCGCTGAACTTCGTCGGCGGCGCGGGCTTCATCGGCATCGCCATCGCGCTGATGGGCCGCCAGCACCCGGTGGGCATCTTCCTGTCGGCCGTGCTGTTCGGCGCCCTCACGCAGGGCGGCTTCGACCTCTCGCTGGAAAAACCGAACATCCCGCCGGAGATGGTGATCCTGATCCAGGGCCTGATCATCCTGTTCTGCGGTGCGATGGAATACCTGTACGCCCCCGCGCTGATGAAACTGATCAAAGGGAAACAAGCATGAGCTTTGAAGATCTCCACCTGGGCAGCATCGTCGTGTCCACCGTGCGCAATGCGCCGGTGCTGATATTCGCGGCGATGGCCGGCCTGTTCGCCGAACGCTCCGGCGTCGTCGACATCGGACTCGAAGGCAAGATCCTCGCGTCGGCATTCGTGTCCGCCGCGGTGGCCTTCGCCACGCAGAATCCGTGGTACGGCATCCTGGCCGGCATGGGCGTTTCCGTCGCGGTGGCGCTGCTGCAAGGCTGCATCGCCATCACGCAGAAGGGCAACCAGCTGGTGGCCGGCATCGCCATCAACATCACGATGAGCGGCCTGACGTTCGTGGTGGCGCAATACTTCTTCCAGCAGGGCGGCCGCACGCCGGACCTGGGCGAGGCGCGCCTGTCGGAGATCGTGCTGCCGGGCAGCGCCGCCGTGGCGGACGTTCCCGTGCTGGGCTGGATCTGGACGCAGCTGCTGGGCGGCCACACGGCGCTCGTCTACCTGGCGTTCGCGCTGGTGCCGCTGGTGCACTGGGTGCTGTACCACACGCGCTTCGGCCTGCGCCTGCGCGCCTGCGGCGAGAATCCGCACGCCGCCGACGCGGCCGGTGTTTCCGTCGAACGCACCCGCTACGCGGCGATGCTGATCGCCGGCATCCTGTGCTCGTTCTCCGGCGCCTACCTGGCGATCGTGCAGAGCGGCTTCTTCCTGCGCGACATGTCGGCCGGCGCCGGCTACCTGGCGCTGACCGCCATGGTGTTCGGCAACTGGCGGCCGTTCTACACCTTCCTCGGCTGCCTGATGTTCGGCTTCTTCGGCGCCGTGCAGATCCAGCTCGAAGGCGTCGACCTGCCGGTCGTGGGCCGCATCCCGGGCGCGCTGATCCAGATGGTGCCGTATGTCGTCACCGTGATCGTGCTGGCCGGGCTGATGGCCAAGTCGGTGGCACCGAAGGCCATTGGCGTGCCGTTCGTGAAGTCGCGGTAGGCCCTGCCTGCTCCCCCCGAAAGCCTGCGCACCCCGCAGGCTTTTTTTTTCCCGCACTGTTGTAAAAACCCGGGGGACTGTCCCCTCCAGGGGGACTGTCCCTGTGTTGGCGAAACAACAGTCAGCGAGCCCGGAACAAGTTCAGCGCGGCGTGCTGGAGCAGCATGATGGTCTTACCGTCTTCGATGCGGCCGTCGGCGATCATGGCGAGGGCGGCGTCGATGTCCAGTTCCAGCACTTCGATGTCCTCCCCTTCGTCTGCCACGCCGCCGCCACTGTCGGCGCGATGGGTGGCGTCGTACTCGGCGACGAAGAAATGCAGCCGCTCGGTAACGGAGCCGGGGCTCATGAAGGCGTCGAACACGCGCTGCACATGCTCGACGTGGAAGCCGGTTTCCTCGGCCACTTCGGCGCGGATGCGTTCCTCGGGTGACGCCGCGTCGAGCAGGCCGGCGGGGGCTTCGATCAGGTAGCCGTCGTGGCTGCCGCCATAGCCATAGGCGGGAAAGCGGAATTGCCGCACCAGCACCACCGTGCGGCGCGCCAGGTTGTACAGCAGGATCACGGCGCCATGGCCGCGGTCGTAGGTTTCGCGCGACATGGTCTGCCAGCTGCCGTCGCGCCGGCGGTAATCGAACGTGGTTTTCTTCAGCAGGTACCAGTCGTTGGCCAGGGTCCGGACTTCGCGGATACGTACGTGCATGATCGCTCCATTGGTAACAGGTCTTTTTTAGGCTATCATGCGATCTCGTGCAATTTCAAGGAAAATCGTGCAATGCTGACCCGCCAGCGCAAGGAGCTGCTGCTGCGCCTCCTGAAGGAAGAAGGACAAATCGTCGCCAAGACCCTGAGCGAATCGCTGGGGCTGTCGGAAGACACGATCCGCCGCGACCTGCGCGAGCTGGCCAAGGAAGGCCTGCTGCAGCGCGTGCACGGCGGCGCCCTGCCCGCGTCGCCCGCCCAGGGCAATTTCGCGGTGCGCGAGAAGCTGTCGACGGATGCCAAGCCGGCCATCGCCCGCGCGGCCGCGGCGATGATCGCGCCGGGCCAGGTCGTGTTCATCGATGGCGGCACGACCGCCGTGCAGCTGGCGCGCGCCCTGCCCCGCGACCTGCGCGCGACGGTGATCACGCACAGCCCGTCGGTGGCGGTGGAACTGGTCGGGCACGAGTACATCGACGTGATCATCATCGGCGGGCGCCTGTTCAAGCACTCGATCGTGGCGATGGGCGCCGCCGCGGTGGAAGCTGTCAGCCAGTTCCGCGCCGACCTGTTCTTCATGGGCGTGTGCAGCCTGGACCCGCAGGCCGGCATCACGACGGGGGATTTCGACGAGGCGGCGATGAAGCGCGCACTGTCGGCGCATGCGCAGCGCACGGTGGTGATGGCATCGCCGGAGAAGCTGGGGACCGCGGCGCCGTTCCAGATCGCGCCGCTGGCGACCGTGGATCACATCGTCGTCAACCGCGGGGTGGACGACGCGCTGCTGGCGCCGTATCGGGAGATGGGGATCGAGGTGACGCTGGCGTGAAACGAGAACCGGGGACAGGCTCCGATTGTTTTGAAAACCGGGGACAGGCTCCGATTGTTTTGAAACCTTCCCGGCGCTCAAGGAAAATTTCAAATTAATCGGAGCCTGTCACCGTTTTTGGTAATCGGAGCCTGTCACCGTTTTTTAATCGGAGCCTGTCACCATTTTTCGGGCGAGAACCGGTGTCGCACACTTTCACCGGAAAAAATGTCCGGCACCTGCGGAGCCAGCGCCGGCGACTATGCCTCCGGCCAGATTTCCTTCAGCAGCGCGGCCAGGTTGTAGCCGCCCTTGATCAGCTGCTGGCGCGCCAGCGCGGAGGATGGCACCGGATAGTCGTCCGGCACGTTCAAGGCCCACACCTGGTAGCTGGTGCCGCTGCTTTTCGAGGTTTGCGTGGTGGCGGCGCCCAGCGTGACATCCATGTGCGCCAGCTTGGAGACGGCCAGCGAATCGTTGGCCCACTGGTAGGGCCAGGTGGCTGCGTCGCCGCTGTTGACGGGCACCGCCGGCTTCCGGTCGATGGCGTACTGCGCGAACTGTTCCGGCGTGCGCGTGCTGGAGCGGCGGAATGCGTAATCGACCACGGTGGTGTCCCAGTACGAGTGGAACGGCTTGGTCTTCGCCGCGCTGGCGCCGGACTTCGCCGGAGCGCCGGGCGGAATGTGCTTGTTGCCGATCGACGCGATGAACGCATCGTCCAGCAGCAGGTTGTTGCCGCCGCGCGAATCGAAGATGTTCAGTTCGTCGATCTCGGCATGCGTCTTCGGCACCACGAAGCGGCCATCCTTGCTGACGAAGGCGGCGCCCACGTGCAGCGGCTGGTGGATGTCGCCGGCCAGGTGGGCTACGATCAGCAGCGCCTGGCGCGGGGTGAACTTGTGCGGGTTGGTCGCCGGCGTGTCCTTGCCCTGCAGGACCAGGATCGCCGACTTCAGCGTGTGCACGATATCGTCGTCGAACGTGCCGGGCGCATGGTCGTGGTAGGCGCCCAGCTGGAACGGCACGTCCGTGTAGTGGTACTCGGAGTGCTTTGGATTGGCGGCCACGTAGGCCTGCATCTCCGGCGTCTGCGGGCCGCACCAGGTGCCCTTCACGCAATCGGCCCAGACGGCGATCGATTCCAGCGTTTCGCCCGGCAGCAGCAGCGCGGCGATGCGCTGTTCGGCGACGCTGCCCTTGAGCAGCTTGGCGGCGATGGCGCCCACCGCGCGGTGGCCATCGTTACCCCATGCCAGGGCGCTCGACGGCGCGGTGGTGGCGAAGACGCCGGCCAGCGCCAGCATGCATGCGAGTCGTTTCATTGTTCGGAAGCTTTCTGTGGTTTCGGGTAGTTCTTGTTGATGTCGAGCGGTTCGGCGTACGGCGAGCTCCACACCTGTTCCTGCAGCGCCGCCAGCCGCCGCGCCATCTGCTCGTTGCGCATCACGATTTCCAGGTTGCGCGACAGGTCGAAATAGCCGCCGGCCCAGTTGCTGGTGCCGACCCATGCCAGCTTGCCGTCGATGACCATCGTCTTCGAGTGGATCACGCGGGCAAACGGGATGAAGCCGGTGGACGCCTTGGGCAAGGTGACGACGCGGATTTCCACGTTCGGCAGCACGGCCAGGCTTTTCAGGTACGGCAGGGTGACGTGCTCCAGGTTCCAGTTCGACACCATCAGCTTCACCTTCACGCCGCGGTTGGCGGCCGCGCGCACGGCGTTGTCCACCACCGCGTAGTATGGGCGGGTGCCGTTCGGGCCATACGACAGCGGCGCATAGTCGAGCAGCTGCACGCGCACTTCTTCCTTGGCGCCGGCCAGCAGCGCCGGCAGGCCGGTCTCGGAATCGGCCACACCGGGCGGGTTGTAGGCGGCCGGGCTGGCCAGCAGGTAGGATGGCCGGTCCGGCACGGTGGCCGTCGCCGACTTCTGCTGCAGCGGCGCCACCGCGCGGCCTTGCGCCAACTGGGCCTGCGCGTTCCAGTCTTGCTCGAAGATCGCGCCGACCTGCGCGACGATCGCGGCATCGTCGACCAGCAGCCCGGTCTCGTGGATGTGCGTGAACGCGCGCCAGTCGAAGTTCTGGCTGCCGACGAAAGCCCGCTTGCCGTCCGCGATCACGTACTTGGCGTGGATGATGCCGTTGCCGGTGAGACGGCTGAAATCGAGGACGCGCATTTCCAGGTTCGGGATCGCGCGCAGCCGCTCCAGCGTGGCGGCATCGGACAGGCCGATGCCCTTCTTGTCGAGCAGGAAGCGGATCTTCACGCCGCGCTTGCCGGCCGCGGCCAGCCGGTCGATCACCTTGTCGAACGGCGCTCCCGGCTTGCCGGCGGCGTAGAACTGGCCGATCGCGATGTCGCTCCTGGCATTGTCGAACAGCTCGCACCAGACGGTAACCGGATCGCGCAGGTCGGCGTTCGCCAACGTGGTTTCCACCGGCGCGGTCTGCACCAGTTCGAAGCCGGGAATGCGGAAGTCGGCGTGGGCGCCGCAGAACGGCAGCAACAGCAAACCGGATAAGATCAGTCGTTTCATCATCGGCTCCTTATTGGGTGCGGCGGATGCGCGGCTGCGCGGGCGGCAGGCCGGCCGGCTTGCCCTCCTGTTCGCGGCGCACCAGGAATGCGGTCAGCGAATCGATGTCGCGGATGCCCGTTTCGGCGCGGTTGGTGCCCTTGGCGAACATCGGGAATGCGTCGTTGCCGCCTGCCAGGAAATTGTTGACGGCCACGCGATAGGTTGCGCCATCGTCCAGCGGCGCACCGTTCAGCGTGACATCCGATACCGTCGCCTTGCCATTGGCATCCAGCCGATAGCGGTAGGTGAACCCTTCGGATACCTGCAGCAGGCCACGCACCTGCACCTTGTCGGCCACCCATTGCTGTTCGAGCAGCGTGCGCAGCTGCGCCCCGGTGAGGTCCATCACCACCAGCGTATTCCCGAACGGCAGCGTGGCCAGTGCCTGGCCTTTCGACACGACGTTGCCGGGGCCCGCCTCCAGGTGCTGGCGAATGCCGTCCCGGTTCATGAACGCCACCTGCGCGCTATACGGCAGCGCGGCCAGCAGCGTGGCATCGGCAACCAGGTTTCCGAGCGCGGATTCATCGGCACCGTCGCCGGCGCGCGACACGGTGGGCACGGCGATGCGTGCGACCGGCTTGGCCAGTTCGCGGTTGCTGCGCTCGCGCACGCTGGCCAGGTAGGCCGCCACTTTCGGCTCGGCCGGATAGGCGCCCTGCTCGATGACGACGTTGCGCGCATCGACGTCGACGATCTTGCCGCTCTGGCGGTCCACCATCAGCTTGATGCGCGACAGCATGTGCCCGCCCATCTGCGCCTGCGTGACGACGGTATCGCCGACCCGGCACAGGTAACCCTTGTGCGAGTGCCCGCTGATCACGAGCTTCACGGCCGGATCGAGCCGCTTCACGATCGGCACCAGGTCGCCTTCCAGGTTGTCGCAATACTGCTGGTCGAACGGCGTGACGGTGCGCCCACCCTCGTGGACCAGCAACACGAACGCGCCCACGCCCTGCGCGCGCAGTTCCGGCAGCAGGCGGTTGACGGCATCGGCTTCGTCGAGGAAGCGCAGGCCGGCGATGCCGGAAGCGACCACCACGTCGGCGGTGCCCTTCAGCACGGCGCCGATGAAGGCGATCTTGACGCCCTTCGCTTCGAGGATGCGGTAGGCCGGCAGGATGGTCTTGCCGCTGTCCGCCTCGACGACGTTGGCGGCCAGGTAGCCGAATTTCGCCCCGCCGTATTGCGAGTCGAACTGGCAGGCCTTGTCCGGCCGTGGCGAATCACAGCCGCCGTGCTGCTGGCGCAGCAGTTCCTTGCGGCCGCCGTCGAATTCATGGTTGCCGGCCGAGGTGACGGCCAGGCCCAGCATGTCCAGCGCCGCGATGGTCGGTTCATCCGCCCACATGGCCGACAGCGCCGGACTGGCGCCCACCATGTCGCCCGCGCCGACCAGCAGCAGTTCGCTGTCTTCGCGGCGCCATTGCTGCAGCGCGCCGGCAATGGTGTCGATGCCGCCCGCCATCACGGTGCGCGGCGCCTTGTCGGCCACGCCGGTGTACGTGAATTTCGTGGCTTCCAGGTTGCCATGCAGGTCGTTGATGGCGACCAGGTTGATCTCCGCGGGCGCCCGGTCGGACGGCGGCGTGGCGCACCCGGCGAGCGCGGTCAGCGCAGCCGCCAGGGCGAGAGTATGCAGTGAGGATTTCATGGAAAGGATGAGATACGTGAGCGTGTATTGTACCGGCGGCCGGCATGCGAAAACAGCGCCGCCGGCAGGTTGATACCTTGTGTTACAGACGAAAAAAAGGCCGGCGGATGCCGGCCTTTTCATCAAGCTAGACCTGCACGAACCTTAGAATTCGTACTTGACGGTGGCTTGCAGGGCCCACTGCGATTCGCCCTTTTCCTGGCGCACGGTCAGGTCTTCCACCTTGTCGCGCATCGCGTAGATGTACTTGCCGCCTTCGATGCCGACCACGTCCACGAAGGAACGGGCTTGCGCGCCGTTGGCCTGGAAGGCCACTTCGTTGATGCGGCCCCACTTCTTGTTCAGCAGGTTGCCGAAGTTCAGGATGTCCAGCGTGAACACACCCTTGTGGCCTTGCCACAGGCCCGGGATTTCCTGCGACACGCGCACGTCGAAGTTGTTGGTCCAGTTCGAGAAGCTGTTGTTGCGCTTCACGACGCCGCCAGCCGAATTGCGCAGGCCACGGTACTGTTCGACGATCGCCCAGAAGCGCTCTTCGTTGGCGTGGCTGGTGGCCGAATCGCCGCGGAAGATGACTTCGCCGGAACCGAATGCGGTCGGGATGTACATCAGGTCGTTGCCAGCCAGGTTGTCGCCGTTGGCGTCGTTGTTGAACGTCCAGCTGTACGGCTTGCCCGAACGGCCTTCATAGAACGTGCCGAAGGTGGTGCGGTAGGTGCCGAAGAAGCGCTTCTGGAAACTGAGCGATGCGCTGATGCGGTCCTTCACCAAGTAGCTGGAATTGGCTTCCACTTCCTCGTTCGGGTTCAACACGGCACGGCCCGACCAGTTCGAGTTCGACGTGGACGAGGTCAGCGGCGACACTTCCTTCGACTCTGTGTACGTGTAGGCCGCATTCCATGCCCAGCCGGCATTCATCGGACGGCTCAGCTGCAGCGTGGCCACGTTGCTGCCACCCTTCTTCGTGTTGGTGGCGACCAGCACGTTGTTGAACGTCTGGTTCGACTGGGCACGCGGGCGCAAGGCCCTGCATGCGTCACCGGCCGTGATGCTGTTGCCGCTGGCATCCCAGCACTGCCGGTCGTAACCTGGCGCCGTATAGTACAGCGCGCGGCCATCGGAACCCGTCGCAGTGGCATTGCCGAGGTTCAGGTTGCGGTAGAAGATCGCGTCACGTGCGTTCGTCTTCAGGAACTCCGCGCCCACGGTCATGCCGTACCACGGCAGTTCGTGGTCGACGGCCAGGTTCATCTTCCACACGGCCGGCTGGCGCAGGCCGGCGGCCAGCACGTCGACCGACGCGGCCGGCGGCGAGGTCGAGAACCGCGGCTGGTTGTTGATGTCGGCGCTGAACGTGCCGCCGTTGATATCGCAAACCGCGAAGCTGCCACCGCAACCGACCGTCGTCGTCGCCACGCCGGCGTTCTGGAACGGGTTACCCAGCCACACGCTCATCGCGGCACCCTGGAACAGGCCGGCGCCACCGCGGATCTGCGTACGGCGCGCGGTTTCGAAGTTGTAGTTGAAGCCCACGCGCGGCTGCCACAGCTTCTGGCCATCCAGCGTGTTGGTGTTGTTGATGCCGAAGCCACCCGTCGCGCGGCCGGCAGCATTCAGAGCGCCTGGCGCTCCCGCCAGTGCGGCATTGGCCAGTGGACGCTCGGGCACGTCGATCTTGTCCAGGCGCACGCCGGCCATCACCGTCAGGTTCGGGGTCACGGTCCAGGTATCCTGCACGAACACCCCCGTGTTCTTCATCGTGAAGCGGGCCACGGCGTCTTCCAGCGAATAGCCGGGGTTGGCGACCTGGTAGCTGTAATTCAGCGGGCGGCCGCGGCGGAAGTTTTCCAGCACGGCTTGCTGCACGTTGCTGACGGTGTCGCATCCGCCGTTGTCCTTGCTGTTCAGTAAGCTACCGCCCAGGAACTCGTAGGCCAGGCCCGTCTGGCAGGCAAACGTGTAGTTGCCGTAGACGTTCTGCAGGAACGCGTTGTAGATCTCGTTCTTCTGGTAATCGGCGCCGAATTTCACTTCATGGTCGCCCAGCTGCAGGTTGCCGCCCACGTAGACGTCATCCGTCTTCGTGCCCAGCACGTTGCGCTGGCGGCTGTTGTCGGTACCGAAGTTGATGAAGCGGTTGCCGGTACCCAGGCTTGCCGGTGCACCGGCCGGCAGCGGGCCGGAGAAGCGCAGGGCCACGGTCGGCAGCATCGCGTTCACGGTGGGCACGCTGTCATAGTCGCGGGTCGACAGCTTGATCTCGGTGGAGAAGGTCGGCGACCAGTCCGAGGTCAGCTGCGCGACCTTGGTCTCGATGACCTTGTTCTGCTGGTACCACTGCGAGTTCAGCGAGATGCCGGTGGAGGTCAGGCCGGCGAAGAACGGCTCGCTCTGCTCGGTCTTGGACCAGCGGAACATGGCGCGGTGGTCGTCGCTGATGTTCCAGTCCACTTTCAGCAGCTTGTCGGTGACGGACAGCATCGTGCCGCCGGGAACCTGGGACGTGCCGATGTCCATGCCGTAGCGGCTCTGGGCGATCTGCTGCGCCTGGTCGATGGCTTCCTGGGTCACGCCCACGTTGGTCATCTGGCTGCCGGCCACGCCGTAGCTCGGCGCCGCGCGGGTCGATTCCAGCTTCTCGTAGTTGGCGAAGATGAACAGCTTGTCCTTGATCAGCGGGCCGCCGACCGTCGCACCCTTGGTCGTTTCCTTGAACTTGGCCGGATCGTAGTAGGTGCCGTCGGTGGCGTTGAAGCGCTCGCCGGCGGTCTTGTCGTTACGGAAGACGTAGTAGACGCTGCCCTTGACGGTGTTCGTGCCGGACTTGGTCACGGCGTTGATGTTGCCGCCCGTGTAGCCCTTCTGCGTGACGTCGTAGTTGGCGACGTTGACCTGCACGGACTGGATCGCCTCGATCGAGATCGGCTGCTTCGCGGTCGGGGAGCCGGAAGCTTCCAGGCCGAACGTATCGGACACGGCCACGCCGTCGATGGTCAGCGAGTTGTAGCGGCTGTTCTGGCCGGCCACGGAAATCTCGCCGCGTTCCTTGTCGGTCTGCGACACGCGGGGGTCGGCACGCGCGTAGTCCTGCAGGTTGCGCTGGATCGATGCCTGGATCGCCAGTTCCTGCGGGCCGATATTGGTGCCGGTACCCATCGTCGTCTTCGAGAAACGATCGTTGCGCACATTGCTGCCGGTAACGGTCACGGTCTGCATCGCCTGGCCCAGCTGCGCGTCCACGCTCGCCGTTTCCGCCAGGGCGATGAACACGCCTTCACGCTTCTCGGTCACGCCGTTCTTGGTGATCGTGATGGTGTAGGGACCGCCCACGCGCAGGCCGCGGGCCACATAGCGGCCCTCGGCATCGGTGGTCACGTTGTTGACGGAACCGGACTCTACGTGACGGATCGTGACCTGTGCGCCGGAAGCCGGATTGCCGTCCGCGCCCGAGATACGACCGCCGATGGCGGAGGTCGTGTTCTGCGCGGCGGCCGGGATGGCGGCCAGTGCGATAGACAGGCTCAGCGCGATCTGCGTAAGCCGGAGCCGTTGGTGATTCATCATTGTTTAACCCCAAAATGGACGAATTTATTGGCGGTTCGCTGCGGATCTGGTGGATCACAACGACCGCCACGCTTTACTTTGTGTTGCAAGCTGCTTAGCCGACCCGAGAGCTTAGCCGGTCACGATTTCATGGCCGTGACATTGATATGACAGTTTCATGACACCTGCGTGACCGGCGCGCAGCTAAAATGACATAGCTTCCGATCAACTATGCATGAGCGTCAAAACGGTGACAAATTCGATTTAACAAGTGGATTTATACGCACGCGAAATAAATCGGGTGGGTATCGCTCGTTAAACGTCGTGTTTACTCTCGGGGATGGCTGACGGCGGGATTATAAGTGCGGCACGATTGCGTGAAATTATTTCATTTAGAAATAATAAAAACGGTGCTTGCGTACTACAGAAATGTAGCGCAAAGGCCACAGAGTTGGCAGGATTGAAAGCAAAACAATCAAGATCGCCGATGGCTCGGGGCCGATCCCGGCCATTGCAGCAGGGATCGCCAACAAAAAAGAAGTTACCGGGAATAAAGAGAAAGTCGGCGCCATCGCGGCGCCTTCCCGTCAACAACCTTTACTGCTTGCCAGCCGGCAGTGCGCCGGCAACTTCCGCCTCGAACCTGGCAAACCGTTCATCGAGCTGCTTCAGCAGCCGCTTGCGGTCGCTGTCCGCCAGGAAGGCATAGCGGATGCTGTCGTACGACAGTTTCTTCACCTCCGCGTAATCGGTCTTGTAGCGCGTGGCGAACAGCACGTATTCGTTCGACAGGCTGTGGCGGGTGACGCCGGCATCGTCCGTGGAGAGTACGAACGGCACGCCATAGCGGCGGTACAGCTCGACCGGATGCTCCTCGTTCTTCACGCCCAGGATGAACTCGTTGCTGGTGAGGTTGACCTCGACGGGGATGCGGCGCTCGCGCATCGTCTTCATCAGCGCCAGCGCATTGCGTTCATGCGCGATGTCGATGCCGTGGCCGATCCGGTTGGCGCCGGCGACATTGACCGCTTCGCCGATGTGGAACGTCAGCCCTTCCGGCGGCACGATCCCCAGGCGCAATTCGCCGGCATGCAGTGCCGTCTTCACGTCCGGGTACTTCGCCTTCAGGAAGCGGAACATCTGCATGTGCAGGCTGTAGTCCCGCATCGATACGTGCAGGCTTTCCTGGCCGACGATGTTGACGCCGACGATCAGCGGACTGGCCTGCGCCAGCTTGAAGCTGGCCAGCATTTGCGAAAACACGGCCGATGGCGACAGGAAGCGCAGCACGTAGGGCTGGTAGCGCATGGTGAAGCGCTCGTCGTCGATGCCGGCGGCGCTCTTTTCCACATTGGCGATGTAGTCGGTGATGCCACGCTGGAAGGAAGGAATGTTTTCCAGCACGGTCGCAAAATGCGTCATGTACGCTTCGAGCTGCGCCGGTGGCAGGTTCGGCGTGGTGAACAGTTTGTCGAACGCTTCGTCCGGCGTCATCGGCGCCAGCTCGAAGATGGTCTCGATGTACGCCAGGTTCTCGGCGATCGCGCGCTGCTTCAACGTGCGCAGGCCTTCATTGGTATTGGTCGATGCCACCGGGCCGAAGTAGCCGAAGGTGTCGAAGAAAGTCTGGTCCGGCGGCGCCTGGTCGGCCGAATGGTTGTGGAAGTCCAGGGTCGACCACTTTTGCAGCAGCTTGCGGTAGGTGTCGTTGTCGGCCACCAGGTCGGCGCCGGAGACGCAGGTGCGCAGGCCGTTGGGCTTGGCCCGCTCCGCTTCCACGGCCGCCTTGTCGCTGGTGATCCTGAAATTGGTCTTGTTGACGCAGTACCCCTGCCGGTCCACCCACTCCAGGTACTGCTCGGCATAGATCGCGCCGGAGTAATGGTGGTGCAGGTCGCCGCCCTTCGGCATCATCGTCATGAACATCGTCAGTTCCGCCGTTTTCGCCGGGCTGGCGACCAGCGAGGCGAAATGGCGCTTGACGATGTCTTCGTTGCCGCCTTTTGCCTGCGCGCCAAAGGCGAAGGCCGCGGCAAGGGCGGCGGCGAGGATGCGACGGGTGTTGACTGCTGTTTGCATGGGACTCTCTCGTGAAGGTGAGAAAGTCAGCTCTCCCGCTGGTGCACCCGCTTGCCGGCCGAGTACGTGGCCGCGATCACGCGGTCGTCGCCCAGCAGGGCCAGCGCGAACAGCATCTCCTCGAGGCTTTCCGTGCGGGCCGTGCGGCGCGCCAGCAACGGCGTGGCCTGCGGATCGAGCACGATGAAATCGGCCTCGTTGCCGGCCGCCAGGCTGCCGATCGTGCCGTCCAGGTGCAGGCTGCGCGCGGCGCCCAGCGTCGACAAATAAAACATGCGCAGCGCGGGCAGGTAGCTGCCTTTCAAGCGCGCTACTTTATAGGCTTCATTCATCGTTTGCAACATCGAGAACGACGTGCCCGCGCCGACGTCCGTGGCCAGCGCCATCGGCATGCCGGCCTTGTCGGCTTCCTCGAAATCGAACAGGCCGCTGCCCAGGAACAGGTTCGACGTGGGACACACGGCGGCGGCCGATTTCGTTTCCGCCATGCGGGCGCGGTCTTCGCCATCGAGCCAGATGCAGTGGCCGAACACGGCGCGCGGGCGCAGCATGCCGTAGTGGTCGTATACGTCGAGGTAGCTGCGCGCGTTCGGATACAGCTGCTGCACCCACTTGCACTCATCCTCGTTTTCCGACACGTGGGTCTGCAGATACGTGTCCGGGTACTTGCGGGCCAGCGCGCCGGCCAGCTCCATCTGCGCCTCGGTGGACGTGGGCGCGAAACGGGGCGTGATCGCGTATTGCGAGCGGCCGTGGTTGTGCCAGCGCCCGATCAGCTCTTCCGACTCGAGGGCGCCCCGCTCGGCCGTGTCGCACAGGAAGTCCGGGCAGTGGCGGTCCATCATCACCTTGCCGGCGATCATGCGCAGGCCGCGCGCTTCGCTGGCGGTGAAGAACGCATCCACCGATTGCGGGTGCACCGTGCAATACACCAGCGCCGTGGTGGTGCCCACGCGCATCAGCTCATCCAGGAAGAATTCGGCGACGCCAGCCGCATGGGCCGGGTCGGCGAACGCGCGCTCGGTCGGGAACGTGTACTGCTCCAGCCATGGCAGCAGGCCCGGCGCCGGGGAGGCGATCATGTCGGTCTGCGGGTAGTGGATGTGGGCGTCGATGAAGCCGGCCGTGATGATCTTGCCGCGGTAATCCGTCACCGGCGTATCGGGCGGCAGCGTGTCGCGCAGCTTGTCCCAGTCGCCGGCGGCCTGGATCTTGCCATCGGCAACGATCAGCAGGCCATCCTCGTACCAGGAATGGGCCCGCTCGCTGAAGGCCGGGTCGGCATGGAAGGTCAGCAGGCCGGCGCGGTAGGCCTGCACGTTCGGGGTGGTTTGCATGTCAGTTCTCTTGCAGGGCGGGTTGGCGTGGCATCGCGGCGGCCGCGTGCGCCTGCGCTTCCCAGGTCATCAGTAATTGTGCCGCCACGGAGACGGCAATGGCGGCGGGTGCCTTGTCGGTAATGCCGGGCACGCCGATCGGGCAGACCATCGCATCGATGCGCTCCGCCGGCAAGCCGCGCGCCAGCAGCCGGCGTTCGAACAGCACCCGTTTGGTTTTCGAGCCGATCAGGCCGAACCAGCCCACGCTGTCGCGCGCCAGGATGGCGGCGGACAGGCGCTCGTCCAGCGCATGGCTGTGGGTCAGCACGAGGTAGCTGGCGCCGGGTGGAGCCGATGCTACCACGGCTTCCGGCGTATCGGTCGCCTCGACGATCACGTTGGCGGGCACCTGCGCCGGGAACATGTCGTCGCGCTCGTCCACCCACGTGATGGTGCACGGCAGCTCCGCCAGTGCCCGCACGATCGCGGCACCCACGTGGCCGGCGCCGAACAGCACCAGGTGCGCCGCCGGCGCCGCGACCGGATCGACCAGCCAGCCCTCGGGCAGCACGATGGCGCTGGAGGTGCGCGGGAAGTGGCGCGGGAAGTGGCGCGGCACATCGACCTCGCCGGCAACCAGCGCGCCTTCCGCATCGAACACCGCGTTGCGTGGCCGGCCGGCGATCGACGCGACGCGCCAGAAGTCGCTGGTCCTGTCGCCACGCAGTACGGTGAGCGCTTCGGCGACGGAATCGGTCACCGGTTCGAACAGCAGCCAGACGACGCCGCCGCAGCACTGGCCCAGGCTGGGGCCGAGGCCGAAGCGCTCATTGCGCACCTCGGTGGCACCGGCGGCCAGCATCTCGCGGGCGATCTCCACCGCGCGCAGTTCCAGGTGGCCGCCGCCGATCGTGTCGTGCAGCGATCGCTGCGTGACCAGGAACTTCGCCCCCGGCTCGCGCGGCGCCGATCCCTCGACCCGCGCCACCGTTACCAGCACCGCCGGTGCGGTGGTTGTCGTCAGCCATTCGTTCATGATTCAATCCTCAACCAGGGTAGTCAAATGCCCTGATTCACTTACCAGCACCCCAAGTGCAGAGTCTGGGGTCAGACCCGCCGGGTCTGACCCCGGGTTTTGCTTTGGGGTGAAAACGGTGACAAGCACAGATTAATTTGCAACTTTCGCGGTCACGGCATCGATCGCGCGCAGGATTTCCTCGCTGGTGGCGGGGGCGTTCAGCGGCGGGTTCACCTGGTGGTTGCCCACGGCGGAGATGGCGTCGCGGATGGCGAAGAACACCGAGAACGGCAGCAGCAGCGGCGGTTCGCCGACCGCTTTCGAGCGGTGGATGCTGTCGGCCACGTTCGGCTGCTCGAACAGGTTCACGCGGAAGTCCCCCGGGCAATCGGAAATGCCGGGGATCTTGTACGTGGATGGTGCGTGCGTCATCAGCTTGCCGTTCGCATTCCACCACAGCTGCTCGGTGGTGAGCCAGCCCATGCCCTGGATGAACGCGCCTTCGACCTGGCCGATATCGATGGCCGGGTTCAGCGACTTGCCGGCGTCGTACAGCGCATCGGCGCGCAGCAGGCGCCATTCGCCGGTCAGCGTGTCGACGATCACTTCGGAGACCGCCGCGCCGAACGCGTAGTACGAGAATGGATGGCCATTCATCGACTTCGGATCCCACGACAGGTGCGGCGTGGCGTAGAAGCCGTCCGACCACAGCTGCACGCGCTTCAGGTAGGCCTGGCCCACCAGCACGTGCCAGCGGATAGCCTGGCCGTTGACATGCACGTGATCGTCCTCGAAGCGCACCGACGCCACATCGCCGCCATGCTGCTCGACGGCGAACTTGGCCAGCCGTTCCTTGATCTGCCGGGCGGCATCCTGCGCCGCCTTGCCGTTCAGGTCCGCGCCGGTCGATGCCGCGGTGGCCGACGTGTTGGCGACCTTGCTGGTATCGGTGGCGGTGATGCGCACGTGGCACATGTCCAGCCCCAGTTCGTGGGCCACCACCTGCATCACCTTGGTGTTGACGCCCTGCCCCATCTCGGTACCGCCGTGGTTGACGAGCACCGAACCGTCGACATACACGTGCACCAGCGCGCCGGCCTGGTTCAGGTGCGTGACGTTGAACGCGATGCCGAATTTGAGCGGCGTGAAGGCCAGGCCCTTCTTCAGCACCGGGCTGGTGGCGTTGAATTTCTCGATGGCTTCGCGGCGCGCGCGGTATTCGCTGGTGGCTTCCAGCCGCGCGGTCAGTTCCGGCAGCACGTTGCCTTCGACGAGCTGGCCGTACGGCGTGACGTTGCGCTCGTCGGTGCCATAGAAATTCAGGCGGCGGATATCCAGCGCATCCTTGCCCAGTTCGCGGGCGATCTCGTCGATGATGTATTCCATCGCGATCGCGCCCTGCGGCCCGCCGAAGCCGCGGAACGCGGTGTTCGACTGCGTGTTGGTCTTGCCGGCGCCGGCACGGATGTCGGCATCGGACAGGTAGTAGCAATTGTCGAAGTGGCAGATCGCCCGGGTCGCCACGGGGCCGGACAGGTCGGCCGAGTAGCCGGCGCGCGACGTCATGTCCACCTTGGCGGCAACGATGCGGCCCGCGTCGTCGTAACCCACTTCGTACTCATAGAAGAAGCAGTGGCGCTTGCCGGTGACGATCATGTCGTCGTCGCGGTCGGCGCGCAGCTTGACCGGCACTTTCAGCTTGAACGCGGCCAGCGAGGCGCAGATCGCCCACAGCGCGGACTGCGATTCCTTGCCGCCGAAGCCGCCGCCCATGCGGCGGCACTCGACCGTCACATTGTGCGAATTCAGGCCCAGCGCATGCGCGACCAGGTGCAGCATCTCGCTCGGGTGCTGGGTGGAGCACTGCACGAACATGCCGCGGTTTTCCTTCGGGATCGCGTACGAGATCTGGCCTTCCAGGTAGAACTGCTCCTGGCCGCCGACGAACAGTTCGCCCTTGACCTTGCGCGGGGCGCGCTCGAACGCGGCCTGCGCATCGCCCTTCAGCAGCTTCATCGGCGGCAGCACGTACGAGCCCGCGGCTTTCGCCTGCTGCGGCGTGAAAATGGCCGGCAGTTCGTCGTACGTGATCACGGCCTTGCGGGCGGCGCGGCGCGCGTTGGTGTGCGTGTCGGCGACCACGACAAAGATCGGCTGGCCCACGTACTGCACCAGGCCGGGCGACAAGATCGGATCGTCATGGATGATCGGGCCCATGTCGTTGACGCCGGGGATATCGGTGGCGGTGAACACGGCGACCACGCCCGGGGAGTTCTTGACCGGCTCCAGGTCCATGGCGGTGATGTTGGCGTGCGCCTTGGTCGACAGGCCCAGCGCGGCGTGCAGCGTGCCTTGCAGCTCGGGGATGTCGTCCGTGTAGGTAGCCTGGCCCAGCACGTGCAGCTCGGCCGATTCATGCTTGCGCGACAGGCCGACGCCGGACCATGCGGCACCTGCCAGCTCGGGGATGGCGGCCTTCAGTTCGGGGATGGCGGGATGGTTCATGGGTGTCTCCTCAGGCAGCGGCAAAGGCGTTCACGTCGGCATTCGCCAGCGGCGCATCGATACGGGTTTCAAGCCAGAAGCGGCGCAGCAGGTTTTGCGCGGTGCGCATGCGGTAGGTGCTGGAGGCGCGCATGTCGGTCAGCGGCGCGTAATCCTGCGCCAGCGCGGCGATCGCTTCGACCAGCGCTTCTTCGCTCCACACGCGGCCGTTCAGCACGGCTTCAGCCTGCGCGGCGCGTTTTGGCGTGCCGGCCATGCCGCCGTAGCAGATGCGGGCATCGACGACCTTGCCGCCATCGAGTTCGAAGGCATAGGCGGCGCACACGGCCGAGATGTCCTGGTCGAAGCGCTTGGCCAGTTTATAGGTGCGGAACGCTACATTGGCGCGCGGCAGCGGCACGCGCACGGCGCGCACGAACTCGCCCGGCCGCATGTCCTTCTTCATGTAGTCGAGGTAGAACGCGTCCATCGGCAGCGTGCGGTCGCCGGCGGCACTGTGCAGCACCACTTCGCTGCCCAGCGCGATCATCCACGGCATCGAGTCGCCGATCGGCGAACCGTTGGCCACGTTGCCGCCCAGGGTGCCGGCATTGCGGATCGGCAGCGAGGCAAAACGCTGGCGCAGTTCGGACAGCTCGGCCGGGTAGTATTCGCACAGCTTGCCGTAGGCTTCGTCCAGCGCGACGCCGGCGCCGATTTCAAGCATAGGACGGTCGTGGGACGCAGCATCCAGCGTCACGCTCTTGAGTGCTTCGACGTGGCCCAGGTAGATGATGTCGGTGAGCACGCGCATCTGCTTGGTGATCCACAGGCCCACGTCAGTGGAGCCGGCCAGCAGCGTGGCGGCGGGATGCTCGGCGCGCAGCTGCGCCAGTTCTTCCAGCGTGCGCGGAGCGTGGAACGTCTGGCCGTTGGCGGCGTACGTGGACAGCTTGTCCCGCTTCAGTGCCTGCAGCTGTTCGGCCAGTCCGGTGGTATCAAAATCTACGGCCGGCAGTTCCGTCATGCGGCGGGCGGCATCGATGATGGGACGGTAGCCGGTGCAGCGGCACAGGTTGCCGGACAGGCAATCGTCGATCTCTTTCCGCTCGGGCGTGCGGCCTTCCACTTTCAGGTACATGCCCCACAGCGACATGGCGAAGCCCGGGGTACAGAAGCCGCATTGCGAACCGTGGCATTCGACCAGTGCCTGCTGCACCGGGTGCAGGTCGCCGTTCGGCTGCTGCAGGTCCTCGACGGTGAACAGGGCCTTGCCGTCCAGCGTGGGCGTCAGCTGGATGCAGGAATTGACGGCTTTCAGCTCGACCTTGCCATCGACAAGGGAGCCGACCACGACGGTACAGGCACCGCAATCGCCCTCGGCACAGCCTTCCTTGGTGCCGGTGCAATGCAGGTCTTCGCGCAGGTGCTGGAGCACGGTTTGCGTGGTATCGGCGCCTTGCACTTCGTGCACGGCGCCGCGGAAGTAAAAGCGGATCGGTTCGGACATGTTGGCCTCGCGGTGGTATCAGTTTGTAAGACTAACATTCGCGACCAACCCACCTATAACATATTGGTGATGAGCCTTATCACCCAAACAGCATGAAGCAACTTTCCGGCCGTGCCGATTGCAAGATCAGGGTTTCGCGGCCTGCCGGTCGTGGAATTCGAAGCGCGCGCGGTCTTGCGGATCGTAGGCCCCCGACTGCACGTCGAGCCGCATCACGCTGGCACCCGGCTGGGTGGCCTTCGGCCAGGCCGGCAGGCCGGCGCCGTTCGGATCGCCATGCTTGATGAAGTTGGCAAAATAGCCCTGCATGGTGCGCGACACGGCGCGGTCCTCGTCCGTCCAGGCATACACCTTGTTGCCGTCCAGGTTACCCATCGCGTATTCGATCTCCGCCGAATGGGCCGCACCGGTGGCCGCCGGCTGGCCATCGACGGTGGCCGGCCGCGGGCGGCTGTAGTAATAGCGCCACGTCGGTGCCGCTTTGGCATGCAGGTCGATCCATTTCCACGTGCCGTAGACGATCCAGCGGTCGCTCGACAGGTCGCGCGCGGCATCGGCCACGTCGTAGTCATACACGCGGGCCGCGGCCGCCGCATCGTCGCCGTAGAACTTTTTCAACACCGCCTGGAAGCGTTCCGGCGTCGGCTCCTGGTTCTCCAGGATCGCGCCGGCGTGCATTTCCTGCGAATTCCAGCCGGCCAGCAGCGGCACCTTCGCCTGGCGGCCCTGCGCGTAGGTGTCCAGCGGCGCGCGGTCGAACACGTGGCCATCGGTGACGATGCCGAACCACGGCACGCCCGGCTTGGCCTGCGCTTCCAGCAGGGCTTCGGCCGGCGCCGCGCGCAGCTCTTTCAGCGTGGCGAAGCCGGCGCCTTGCGCGAACGCCGCGCCCTGCTTTTCCGCTTCCGCCAGCGGCGGAGCGCCGCGCCGGCCCAGCACCGAACCGCTTTCGCCGATGGCGCGCGCGAACAGGCCCTTCGACATCGGCATGATCATCTGCGCGCTGACCGAATACGAACCGGCCGATTCGCCGGCGATCGTCACCTGCGCCGGATCGCCGCCGAAGGCCGCGATATTCTTCTTCACCCACGCCAGCGCGGCCGACTGGTCCATCAGGCCATAGTTGCCGGACGCCTTGTACTTGCTCTCGGCCGTCAGCTCCGGATGGGCGAGGAAGCCGAACGCGCCGAGACGGTAATTGATCGTCAACGCCACGATACCCTGCTTCGCCATCGCCGCACCCTCGTAGCGCGGCTCCGATCCATCGCCCGTGGCGAGGCCCCCGCCGTGGATATAGACCAGCACCGGCAGCGCCTTCTTGCCCGCGCCAGCGCTGGCCGGCGCCCACACGTTCAGGTACAGGCAATCCTCGGACTGGCCGGGCGAGCGGAACACCATGTCGGAATACAGCGGCAGCTGCATGCAGCGGTTGCCGAAGTCCACCGCCTCGCGCACGCCCTGCCACGGCCGCACCGGCTGCGGGGCCTGCCAGCGCAGCTCACCGACCGGCGGCGCGGCGAACGGAATGCCCTTGAAGACGCGCACGCCATCCTCGATGCGCCCTTCGATGCGGCCGCCTTCGACCTTGACGGTGGTGACGGGCGCGGCGCCCTGGGCGAGCGTGCTTGCGGCGGCCAGCAGGATGCCGGCGGAGGCTGCTTTCATGTGTTGTCTCCCGTTGTGGTTGTTAACGTGATGATAGCGCTATCCCCACCTGGTGCACCAGCAGAGCCCGTGTCAGGGGGGCATTGCAGGGGTTTCAAAGAGCACCGCTCTTTGCCTGCAATGCGTCTAGTTGCACCAGAGACATCGATCCCGTAGAATTTGCAGCTCTGCGGCCGCGCCTGCCGCGACACTTGCCCACGCTTTGGACAACATTCCCTTATGGGTACAGCTCGCTGTACTCGCCTGCCTGATTTTCCTGTCGGCTTTTTTCGCGATGGCCGAAACCGCCCTGATGGCGGCCAACCGGTTCCGTTTGCGCCATGAAGCGAAACGCGGCAGCCGCCGTGCGCTGGCCACGCTGTGGCTGCTGGAACGGACCGAGCGCCTCCTGTCGCTGGTATTGATCGCCAACACGCTGCTGAACGCCATGGCCATCGCGCTGGTGACGGCGATCGCCATCAACCGCTTCGGCCTCGATGAACAGGTGATCATGGTCTCGACCGGCGTGGCGGTGTTCGCGCTGATCGTGCTGACCGGGATCGCGCCGAAGATCATCGGCGCCCGCTATGCCGACCAGGTGGTGCTGCCGGCCAGCCTCGTGCTGCGCCCCCTGCTGCGCGCGGCCGGGCCGCTGATCTGGTTCGTCAACCTGTTCGTGGCAACGCTGCTGCGCGCCTTCCGCGTCAAGCCGGCCGCCAATCCCCACGAGGCGGGACTGTCGGCCGACGAATTGCGCTCGCTGCTGCTGGAAGCGGGCAATTTCATGCCGCAGCAGCACCGCAGCATCCTGCTCAACCTGTTCGACCTCGACAAGATCTCGGTCGAGGACGTGATGACGCCCCGCGCGCAGATCGAGGCGCTCAACCTCGCCCTGCCCGCCAGCGAAATCCGGCGGCAGCTGACGGCATGCCGGCACACCAAGCTGCCCGTCCACGATGGCGAGATCAACGGCATCACCGGCATCCTGCACGTGCGCCGGGCCGTTTCGCTGCTGAACGAGGAAGACGAGCTCACCGCGGAACGCATCCGCGCCCTGTTGTCCGCGCCTTATTTCATTCCGCAGGATACGGCCGTGTTCGCGCAACTGCAGAATTTCCAGGACCGCCGGGAACGGCTGGCGATCATCGTCGACGAGTACGGCGAGGTGCAAGGCCTCGTGACGCTGGACGATATCATCGAAGAAATGATTGGCGAATTCACCACGCCGGCACCCTCCGCGCCGCGGCCCGAGGCGTTCGGCTGGGACAGCGCGGGCACCTGCCTGCTCGAGGGCAGTACCGCGCTGCGCGACATCAACAAGCGGCTGGGATTAAACTTTCCGCTGGACGGGCCGAAAACACTGAACGGCTTGCTGCTTGAATACCTGCAGGACATTCCCGATGCGCCGATCTGCGTGCGCATTGGCAATTGCATCATGGAGGTTGTACAAGTGCAAAACCAGCGCGTGAAAGTCGCCAAATTGACACACCTGTGAGCGCGCGGAACGCTTTACAAAAGTGATGCCCACAGGCATCATCACTTGATTATCTCCACCGTTCCCCTGTTGTTCTTGTTGGTTTCATCGGTGCCATTCCAGTGTCCTCACTCTAGTTTCCGCATTCAGTTTCTCTTATGGCAGCAGTCCAACCCACGACGGCGTCAGCGGCGCCCATGCCGGGACTGGCACGGGTCCTGGTACAGGCCGGCCGCCTGACGACCGCGCAGGCGGACGCGCTGCAAAAGCGCGCGGGCACGGACAAGCAGCCCTTCATCGACGTGCTGCTCGGCAGCGGCATCATCGGCGCGCGCGACCTGGCCGCCTTCTGCTCCGAAACGTTCGCCTACCCGATGCTGGATCTGCACGCGATCAGCGTGGCCGCGCTGCCCCACAAGATCATCGACGAAAAACTGATGCAGAGCGGCCGCGTGGTGGCGCTGGCCAAGCGGGGCAACAAGATGTCGGTGGCGATTTCCGATCCCACCAACACGCAGGCGCTGGACCAGATCAAGTTCCAGACCGAATCGGCGGTGGAACCGGTGATCGTGCCGCACGATGCGCTATTGCGGCTGCTGCACGAGCTCGGCAAGAGCAGCGCCCAGCTGATGGACGAACTGGCCGGCGCGGAAAGCGAGATCCAGTTCGCCGAAGACCAGGAAGCGGCGGCAACGGAGGCGCCGGCCACCGATATCGAGGATGCGCCGATCGTGCGCTTCCTGAACAAGATGCTGATGGATGCGGTGAACATGGGCGCCTCCGACCTGCACTTCGAGCCGTTCGAGAAGTTCTACCGGATCCGCTTCCGCGTCGACGGCGTGCTGGTCGAACACGCGCAGCCGCCGATCGCCATCAAGGACAAGCTGGTATCGCGCATCAAGGTGCTGGCCCGCCTGGACATCTCGGAAAAGCGCGTGCCGCAGGATGGCCGCATGCGGCTGATCGTGTCGCCCACCAAGACGCTCGACCTGCGTATCTCCACGCTGCCTACGCTGTTCGGCGAGAAGACCGTAATGCGTATCCTCGACGCCACGCAGGCGCAGATGGGCATCGATGCGCTGGGCTACGAACCGGAACAGCGCGCGCTGCTGCTCGATGCGATCCAGCGCCCGTACGGCATGGTGCTCGTCACGGGCCCCACGGGCTCGGGCAAAACGGTGTCGCTGTACACCTGCCTGAACATCCTGAACAAGCCGGGCATCAATATCTCGACGGCGGAAGATCCGGCCGAGATCAACCTGCCCGGCGTGAACCAGGTGAACGTGAACGACAAGGCCGGGCTGACCTTCCCGGTGGCGCTGAAATCGTTCCTGCGCCAGGATCCGGACATCATCATGGTCGGCGAGATCCGCGACCTGGAAACCGCCGATATCGCCATCAAGGCGGCGCAGACGGGCCACATGGTGTTCTCCACGCTGCACACCAACGATGCGCCCTCCACGCTGACACGCCTGATGAACATGGGCGTGGCGCCGTTCAATATCGCCTCGTCGGTGATCCTGATCACGGCGCAGCGGCTGGCGCGCCGGCTGTGCGGCTGCAAGCAGCCGCTGGACATCGCCCCGGACAAGCTCATCAGCGCCGGTTTCCGCGCCGAGGAAGCCGACGGCAGCTGGAAGCCGTACGGCCCGGTGGGCTGCGAACGGTGCAACGGCTCCGGCTACAAGGGACGCGTGGGCATCTACCAGATCATGCCGATCAGCCCGGCCATCGAGGCGCTGATCCTGGCGCACGGCAACGCGATGCAGATCGCCGCCCAGGCCCAGGCCGAAGGCGTGAAATCGCTGCGCCAGTCCGGCCTGGTGAAAGTGAAGGCGGGATTGACCAGCCTGGAAGAAGTGCTGGGCTGCACCAACGAATAGGACTCAGGACAGGAATCAAGACATGGCACACGCGGGCGGTATCAAGGAATCCATCTTTGCCTGGGAAGGCAAGGACAAGACGGGCAAGACCGTGCGCGGCGAACTGCGCGCGGGCGGCGAGGCGGTCGTCAACGTGACGCTGCGCCGCCAGGGCATCATGGTCACCAAGGTCAAGAAAAAGGTGTACCGCTCCGGCAAGAAGGTCACCGACAAGGACATCACCCTGTTCACGCGCCAGCTGGCGACGATGATGAAGGCCGGCGTGCCGCTGCTGCAATCGTTCGATATCGTCGGCAAGGGGCACGCCAATCCGGCCGTGTCGAAACTGGTGATGGACCTGCGCTCGGATATCGAGACCGGCACCAGCCTGAATGGCGCGTTCCGCAAGTTCCCGCTGTATTTCGACCCGCTGTTCTGCAACCTGGTGGGCGCCGGCGAACAGGCCGGCATCCTGGAAGACCTGCTGACGCGCCTGGCGATCTACAAGGAAAAGACGCTGGCGATGAAGGCCAAGATCAAGTCGGCGCTGACCTATCCGATCGCCATTCTGGCGGTGGCATTCATCGTCACGGCCGTGATCATGATCTGGGTGGTGCCGGCCTTCAAGGAGGTGTTCACCAGCTTCGGCGCGGATTTGCCCACGCCTACCCTGGTGGTGATGTCGATCTCGGAATTCTTCGTGGCCTGGTGGTACATGATCTTCGGCGGCCTGTTCGCCGCCGTGTACTTCTTCTTCCAGGCCTGGCGCCGCTCGCTGTCCATGCAGCAGGCGATGGACCGCCTGCTGCTGAGGCTGCCGGTGTTCGGCGCCGTGATCAGGAAAGCCACCATTGCAAGGTGGACGCGCACGCTGTCGACCATGTTCGCGGCCGGCGTGCCGCTGGTCGAAGCGCTCGATTCCGTCGGCGGCGCCTCCGGCAATGCCGTCTACCTGGAAGCTACGCGAAGCATCCAGAAAGAGGTGTCCACCGGGGTCAGCCTGACGGTGGCGATGCAGAATGTGGAAGTGTTCCCCAACATGGTGACGCAGATGGTGGCGATCGGCGAGGAATCCGGCGCGCTGGACAGCATGCTGGGCAAGGTCGCCGACTTCTTCGAGGAAGAAGTCGACGAGGCGGTGGCGTCGCTGTCGTCGCTGATGGAACCGGCCATCATGGTGATCCTGGGCGTGCTGATCGGCGGCCTGGTGGTGGCGATGTACCTGCCGATCTTCAAGCTCGGTTCGGTGGTGTAAGCCCCGCTGGCCCGGGGCCCATCCGCCCCGGGCCTCAACCGCAGCAGGCCTTGAATTTCTGCCCGCTCCCGCACGGGCAAGGGTCGTTCCGGCCAACCTTGGCATGCGTCACCCGCTGCACCACCGGTGCCAGCGGGGCCTGCGGGGCCGGGTGGCGGATCGCCGGGGTACCGGCCATCCAGCCCGCCTTGCCGCGCGGCGGCGCTTCATGCCCGGAACCGCTTTCCCGTACCTGTGCCAGCGCCATGGTGCTGGCGACGAACACCCGCAGGCGCTCGTCGCGATCCGGGAAGGGCCGCCCTTCCGCGTCGAACATGAAGCGCGCCGCCACGAAATCCCTGCGTTCCTCGTCCGACATCACGCCGTGCGCCGCTTCGAGCCTGGCGATGAGGGGTGGCCCCGCCTGGAATGCCCGATCCGCGATCGGCCCGTCGTGGTCGCGCAGCGCCTTCTCGTAGACAGCCTGCACCAGGCGGCTCGCCTCGATCCATTGCCTGGGCTGCGGCTGCGACATGTACAGCTCGGCCAGGTCGAGGTAGGCCTCGTTCACCCGCAGCATGGCGCTCGCGAGAAGCTGTTCCGCCTCGCCGACGTCGCCCGGCAGCGCGCCGCGCCGGATCAGGTTGCCCACGATATGCCGCGCTTCGGGAAGCCCGGCATCGCTGGCCCGTTTCAGGTACGCCAGCGCCGCCGGCTCGTCGCTCGCGACGCCATCGCCGCGGTACAGGGCGATCCCCGCCTGGTATTGCCCGATCGGGTAGCCCGCTTCCGCGGCACGCAGGGTCAGGCCGAACGCCGCTGTCGGGTCGGCCGGCATGCCCAGGCCATCGCGGTACATGGTCGACAGCAGGGTCAGGGCCAGCGGGTGGTCCTCGGCGGCGGCCCGTTCCAGGTGCTCGCGCGCGAGTGCGAAATCCACCGGCTCGCCGTGCAGGCCGTACAGGGCGGAGCGGCCGCACCAGGCCAGCGCATCGATATCGCCATGCCGGCTGGCCAGGGCAATGAGGCTCACGCCGAGCGCGGTGAACTGCTCGCCGCGCCGGCCTTCCGACAGCGCGAGGCCATATTGGTAGCAGGCCGGCGGATAGTTCGCGTCGCTGGCGTAGCGCAGCAGGTCCAGCGCCCGGCCTTCCAGCGCGCCGAACTCGAAGCGCCTGGCAAACGACGCGAGCACGGGGTTGGGACCGGCCCCGGATTCCTCGACGCTCGTCACCCACTGCTGGCGCAGCAGCATCGCGACCTGGTACTGGTCGGCCGCGCTGTTCTCCAGCAGCGCCCGGTAGCACACTTCCTTCAGCTCATCCTTCCGCCCGTCGTCGGCGACCGCGTAGCCCGGCACCTCCGCGCCGCCGTGCTGCTGGCGAAACACGGTTTCAAGCAGGGCAATCGAGCCGGCCAGCGCCTGCCTGGCCAGCGTGGCGAAGCGCCCTTCGTCCAGCAGGCTGTCCTCGGGATGCGCGGCCGCGTTGCCCCAGCGGCGCAGGTCGTGCAGCAGCGCGCGGGTGTCGGGGTTGATCAGGCGGGCCTTGACCAGCGCCCGGATCTTTTCATCCAGGCCCAGCGGCGACTCGCGCCCGCCGGCCTGGTACAGCATGTCGCAGCACAGGCTGGCCAGCGCGCGGGTCTGGATCAGGGCGTGCCTGGGGAAGTGGTGCTGGCTGCGCTTGGCTTCGCTGTACAGCTCGGCGATGCGCGCCGAGACGCGCCGTGCAAATTCAAGATCGTCCATGTGTCGCGGTAGATGCGGCGGAAATGCCGCGCTGCCAGTGTACCGCAGTGTTCCCTTCCGGCCACGCCTGATGCCGGAAACGGGGTTCGCCGACGCCTCAATGCCGGGTCGCCGGCTGCAGCACCGGTGCACCGGCGGCGCCCGCGGCAGGTGCCAGCCTGACCCGCAGCACCGCCACCGCCGCGCACAGCATCAGCACGCCGGCGAGCCGGATCACGTTTTCCGGGTTGCCGCCCAGCAGCCCCCGGTAGTACAGCGGCAGCGTGAAGATCTGGATGATCATCGGGATCACGATGAACATGTTGAAGATGCCCATGTACACGCCGGTGCGCGCCGGCGGGATGCACCCGGCCAGCATCACGTAGGGATTGCCCATCATGCTGGCCCATGCCAGGCCGATGCCGACCATCGGGATGAACAGCAGGGCCGGTTCGCGGATCATCGGGATGGACAGCATGCAGGCGCCGGCCACCGCCACGCACGCGGCATGCATGCGCTTGGCGCCGAAGCGCCGCGTAAACGGCACCAGGGCGAAAGCGGCCAGGAAGGCGATGAAGTTGTAGAAGGCGCCGACCTGCCCGTTGAGCAGGCCCGCGTCCCGGAAGCCCTGGCTGGCCGGGTCGGTGGTGCCGTACATGGTCTGCGACAGCGACAGCATGATGTACTGCCAGTAGCAGAACATGGCATACCACTGGAATAGCTTGACGAACGCCAGCTGGCGCATGGTGGGCGGCATCTCGCGCATGGCTTGCCCGATGTCGGCCAGGACCGCGCGTATCCCGGGCCGGCCGGCGGCGCGCAAGCGGGCCAGTTCCGCGGCGTCGGGCGGCAGCTCGGGCGTAGTGCGGATCGACCACAGCACGCTGGTGATGGACATGAACGCGCCGATCAGGAACGCGGCCACCACGACTTGCGGGATATGGCTGCCGTTGGTCGCATCCTTGTCCATGCCCAGCATGACGAGCAGCGACGGCGTCAGATAGGCCAGCGTCTGGCCCAGCCCCGTGAATGCGCTCTGTGTAAGGAAACCCAGCGAATGCTGGGGCGGCGCCAGCTTGTCGCTGACGAAGGCGCGGTAGGGTTCCATGGTGACGTTGTTGGCGGCGTCCAGGATCCACAGCAGGCTGGCCGCCATCCACAGCGTGGCGCTGAACGGCATGAACAGCAGTCCCAGGCTGCACAGGATCGCGCCGACCAGGAAATATGGCGTGCGCCGGCCCCAGCGCGTGACCGTGCGGTCGCTCATCGCGCCGACCAGCGGCTGCACCAGCAGGCCGGTGACGGGGCCGGCCAGCCACAGCAGGGGCAGCGTCGCCTCGTCGGCACCCAGGTACTTGTAGATCGGGCTCATGCTGCTCTGCTGCAGCCCGAAGCTGAACTGGATGCCGAAGAAACCCACGTTCATGTTGACGATCTGCCGGAACGACAGGTGGGGTTGGTATGCCATCGCGATTGTCTCCGTCATGGTGGCGCCATGATGCGCCTGATAGGGGTGGTCCGTGTGCCCGCGCATGTTTTCCGCGCTTTTTCGGGCACATCCGGTTGTTACACGTGCTGCCCCGCTAGCGCCGCAGCCACAGCATGCTCCATGGCGCCAGCTCCACCTTGCCGGAGTAGCCGGGCCATGTACCCGCCCCCAGGGCAGGCAGGTCGACCACCATGGTGCGCTCGGAGAAGTTGAACAGGGCCAGGAAATCGTCGCCGCGCGCCAGCGCCAGCAGCGCGTCGTCCGGTACCGGCAACAGCTTGCGCGGCACATCGGCCGCCAATGCCGGGCACTGGCGGCGCTCCTCGACCAGCGCGCGCAGCGCGTGGAATACCCGTCCCGACCAGGTATCCGGATCGTCGCGGCGCGCCAGGCTGGCGTCGTCGAACACCGGCCGCTGGACCCAGCGCGTGTCGTGCGCCCGCTGCGCGTCGGTGCGATAGGCATGGTCGTTGCTCGTGCCCAGCTCATCGCCCATGTACAGCATCGGCATGCCGCCGAATGCCAGGGCCACCCCGTGCACCAGGAGCAGGCGCCGCAGCGCCATTTCGCGCGCCAGCGGCCCTTCGGCCGTCTCGAAGCCCGTCAGCGCCGCCGCCATGCCGTTGGTGGCCGTGATGGTGCCGGCCGATGGCGCGGCGGCACCGTCCTGGAAGGGCACGCCGGCGGCGTAGGTGCCGCCCTCGCCATGGAAGAAGCGCGCGACGGCGGCCAGGCGCCCGGCGGCGCCGCCCGCTTCGTCGAGCAGGATCTTCCAGCCGATATCGTCGTGGCAGCGCACATAGGTCAGCCAGCTCGCACCGGGTGGCGGATTCGGCGTGCGCGCGATCACGGCCCGCAGCAGGCCGGTTTCCTGCTCGGCCAGCGCGGCCCAGCCGGCGGCCATCAGCGTGCTGTGATAGGCCAGGTGGCATTCCGGCGTGCCGGCGTCGCCGAGGTAGGCCGGCAGGTCGCGGGTCGGCACGATGGCCTCCGCCTTCAGCAGCACGGCCGGCGCGGCGATGCCGACGATGGCGCGCAGCGCCTGCAGCAGCGCGTGCACTTCCGGCTGGTTCATGCACGCGGTTCCCTCGCGTTTCCACAGGAAGGCGGTGGAGTCGAGCCGGAACACTTCGACGCCGCGGTTCGCCAGCCGCAGCAGCGCCGCGGCGATTTCCGCCAGCACCTCGGGATTGGCGTAGTTCAAATCCCACTGGAACGGGTAGAAGGTGGTCCATACCCAGCCTTCCATGGCCGGCACCCGGGTGAAGTTGCCGGGTGCCGCTTCGGGAAACACCTGGCCGAGCGTGCTTTCGTAGCGCTCCGGCATGGCGCGGTCGGGGAACACGTGGAAGAACTTGCGCAGGCGAGCGTCGCCCGCCATCGCCCCCCGGGCCCAGGCATGGTCGTCGGCCACGTGGTTCAGCACGAAATCCGCGCACAGGCTGATGCCCGCATCGCGCAGCTGGCCGCACAGCGTTTCCAGGTCGGCCATGCTGCCCAGCGCGGGATCGATGTCGTCGAAGCTGGCCACGGCGAAGCCGCCATCGTTCTCGCCGGCCCGCGCGCGCAGGAACGGCAGCAGGTGCAGGTAGGTGACGCCCAGCGCGCGCAAGTGGCCGATGCGCCGCCCTACCCCGGCCAGGTCGCCGCCGAAGCGCGACGCATAGGCGCTGTAGCCCAGCATGTCCTGGCGCAGGAACCAGTCCGGCTCGGCGGCGCGCCGCGCGTCCAGCGCCAGCAGGTCGGCCGGGCGCGCGGCCAGCAGGCCGCCGACCGTGGCCAGCAAGGTTTCGTACCATTGGCCGAAGCCGGGGCATTCGCCATACAGGCCGGCCAGCCGCTGGTACAGCAGCGGGCCATGCTCGGCGTAGCGGCGTGCCGCGGCGGCACGCCGCGGGGCGGGAAGCGCCGCCAGCAGCGGCTCGGCGGATGGAACATCGGCAAGATCGGTCATGGAACGGGACATGTGTAAGCGGTTCAGAACGTGTACCTGGCGCTGGCCTTGATGGAACGGCCGCTGACCGAGCGCGCCGCGTGGCCGTCGCCCTCCGCCTCCGTATAGCCGGTGGCGTTGAACAGGTTGTTGGCCGACAGCGACAGCGTGACCTGGTCGGTGACGCGGTAGTTGGCGAAGGCGCTCACCGTGCGGTAAGCGGGCAGCACGAAGGTGTTCTGGTCGTCCGCCCACGACCTGCCCGTGCCGGCCAGGCTGGCGCCCACCATGGCCTTGCCGAAGTCGTACGTGGCAGCCAGCTGGTACACGGCCTTGGCCTGGCGGCGCGGCGTGTTGCCGACCAGGGCTTCGCTGCCCGGCGCGGTGGCGCTGATCTCGGCATCGGTCAGCGTCAGGCCGCCGTTGAGCTGGAAGTCGCCATGGCGCCACGCCGCCTCGACCTCGACGCCTTTCGCGTCGTAGCTGTTGGCCGTGCTGGTCTGCGTGGTCACTTCATAGTTGCTCTCGCGCGTCTTCGCATGGAAGGCCGTGACGAAGGCGCTCAGCGGGCCACTGCGCCACTTCACGCCGCCCTCGAGCTGGCGCACGGTATTGATGCTGACCGGCGCGCTGCCGTCGAGCGGCGCGCCGAACAGGATGCGGTCGGCATTGAAGGCGACGCCTTCGCTGGTGCGGGCGAACAGGGCCAGTCCGCCGGTGAGGCGGTAGTTGGCCCCCACCGAATACGAGTTGTGGCTCACGTCATAGTCGACGCGCTGCACGGTGGCGGGATCGTAGCGCAGCGCGCCGGTGGCGATATTGGCCGTGCCGTTCGCGCTTTGCCGGTCGTGGCGCACGCTGGCGTCGACGTTCAGCGCGCCGGCCTCGTAGCCCAGGTTGACATAGGGCGAGCGGTACTTGTATCGCATGTCCACGGCACGCGAGCAGCAGGCGCCGAACGCGGGACCGACCAGGCCTGGGGTGGTGCTGGCCGTTTGCAGCAACGCGGGCTTGTCGCCGATGGCCTGCATCAGGTATTCGTTGAAGTTCCACGTCAGGCCCAGGTCCTGGTTGGCGAGGTAGATGCCGCCGGTGGCCGTGAGGCGCGCACCGTCGGCCAGCTGGAAAGTGCGCGCCAGCTTCGTGTCGTTCATCACCGAGCCGGCATCGTCGATGGAGGTATTGAACACGACCGCCGAGAATGCCCGGCCCGCGTAGGCCTGGCCGGCGCGCGGCCCGGTGGCGAAGAGGTAGTCGCCCTCGGTGCCGCTGTTCCCGGCGAAGACGCCGATGAAGCGGCCGCTGTTGTTCGACTTGCGCAGCCGCTCGGTCAGGGTCCAGCCGTTGCCGAGATCGAACCGGGCTTCCAGGCCGAAGGCGGTGCTGCGCACGCGCAGGCCGTCGTTGACGTCGTGCGCTACCTGGCGGTTGTTCTTGTCGAGCGTGACGTCCGGCACCCAGTAAGGCGAGTAGAAACTGGCGGTGCGTGGGTCGATGCCATCGATCGCGGCCACCCGCCCGTCGGCGATGCGCACCGGCACCGGCAGCGCGGTCGGCGTCTGGTCGTCGAGGTGCTTCACCGACAGGCGCAGGTAGCCGTTGTCGAATTCACGGGTGATGTTGGCACGCAGCTGGCCACCCTTCTCGGTCGTGACGCCGGCATTGCGCACGCCTTCGCCGTTGCGGTAGAAGCCGCCGATGAAGAAGCGCGTGCGCGGCGCCAGCGTGCCGCCGTAGTCGGCATCGATCCGCTTCGAATCGTGGTCCAGCCCCGCTGTCAGGCCGATGCTGCCGCCCTGCTGCTCGCCGGTCTTGCCGATGAAGTTGATGATGCCGCCCGGCGCATTGGTGGCCAGCGTGGAGGCGGAGCCGCCGCGCACCACTTCCAGGTGCGACAGGCCGCCGTCGATGCGCATGAAGGCATCCGGCGTGGTGAAGTTGAAGTCGCCCGACTGCAGGATCGGCAAGCCGTCTTCCTGCATCTGCACATAGCGCGAGCCGCCCGCCGAAATCGGCACGCCGCGCACTGTCATGTTGGCATTGCCTTCGCCGCCCGAGGATTCGGACCGCACGCCGGGCACCGAACGCAGCACGTCCGCCGCGCTGGTCGGCACCGACTGGGCGATGGTGTCGGCTTCGAGCGTGCTGACCGAGACGCTCGATTTCATCTTCGACGTGCCGCCGGCCGTGCCGGTGACGACCACGCGGTTCATCTGCAAGGCGTCGTCCGCCGCCGGTGCCTCCTGGGCAAGCGCGCCGTTCATGTGCAGCAGGGCGAGCGATACCGCCGCCCCCATGCGGGTGCAAGGGAATGTCATTGTCTCCTCCGATGTTTTTGATGTGTGGCCGCGCCGCCGTGGTGGTGCGCCGGACAAATTATCACGACTTTTGCAAATCATTGCAATCGATTGCATTAGTTTATTTTTTGGGGTTGCTTTGCCACTACGCGCCAGTCTAGCTGCTGTTGTTGGCCTGATCCGGTTAGAGAAACGGCGACGCCAGGAATGGATGGGTCAGAATCCAGCTCGAATGCAAACGATTACAACCGGGTGCCAGGGAAACCAGGATATCCAACAGGAAAGATTCAGGGAGGGGATGCGGGCTGTTCGCCCGCGCTGGCGCGCACGACCAGTTCCGTGGCGAGCTGCACCGACGGGGCGGCGCCCCCTTCGATCAATGCCATCAGCGCGGCCACCATCGCGCGGCCGGCTTCGCCGATCGGCTGCCGTACGGTGCTGAGGCGGGGGTGGAACCACGCGGCCTGGGGGATATCGTCATAGCCAACGACGGCCACGTCGTCCGGCACGCGCCGGCCATGCGCACGCAGGCTGTCGATGGCGGTCATGGCCAGCAGGTCGCTGCAGGCGAACACGGCATCGCAGTCGATGCCGCGGGCGTGCAGGGTCTCGACCGCTTCCCGCCCGCCGCGGGGCAGGAACGATGTCGATACCTGCAGGCGCGGCTCCACGGCGATGCCATGCCTGGCCAGGGCTTCGCAATGGCCGCGATAGCGCTGGGCCGGTTCTGGCAGGTCGACATCGCCAAGGAAGGCGATGCGCCGGCGGCCCTGGGCGATCAGGTGCTCGGTGGCGAGCAGGCCGCCGCCGGCATTGTCGCTGCCGATGCAGCAATACAGTTGCCGCGGCAGCTGTGCGCCCCAGACCACGATCGGCACCTTGCGGGCGGCCAGCTCGTTGAGTTCCTCATGGCGGCCCCACTGGCCGACGAGGATGACGCCGACCACGCGGCCCGAATCGAAGGGCGCCGCCGCCGCGGCACCCAGCTCGTCGACGGGAACGCGCGAGAACAGCATGTCGAAGCCCTGCTCGGTGAGCGCATCGGCCAGGCTGCCCAGCATGGCCAGCAGGAACGGGTCGGTCAGGCTCTGGTGGCTCTTGCGGTCGAACGGAATCAGCACGCTGATCGAGCGGTTCTGCTTCAGGCGCAGGTTCTGCGCGCCGATATTGATCGAGTACTTCAGCGACGCGGCCAGTTCGAGGATGCGGCCGCGGGTCTCGGCGTTGACGAGCGGGCTGTTGTTCAAGGCACGCGACACGGTGGCCGTGGAAACACCGGCCAGCCGGGCGATATCGGCCATCTGCAGGCGCCGCTGCGCCACCTCGCTGCTGGAACTGTCTTGCCGTGCTTTCGCCATCTGGATTTTTCGCAATGCCCCGGGGCCGGAGGGCCGATTGTATGACACCCGGCCGCCGCGTGGAAAGCCATGCCCGCCATGCGGCCGCCGGCGATACGTCCGGCGACACGGCCGGCGGCCGGTACCGCCTCCTGCAAACCGCGGCCGGTGGTGTAAGCTCTGGTTTTGCCATCCCGCCCCGGCAGGCCGGGGATCACGGAACCCACACATGCTCGAGCAACTCTTCCTCTTTTCGCCGCCCGCCACCCTCCCCGCCGCGATCATCGCCGCCATCTTCGGCCTGCTGGTCGGCAGCTTCCTCAATGTCGTCATCTACCGGATACCGAAGATGATGCAGCGCGAATCGGACAACTACGTGGCCAGCGAATCGGGCTTGCCGCTGCCACACACGGACCGCTTCAACCTGATGGTGCCGCGTTCGGCCTGTCCTCATTGCGGCCACCGGATCACGGCGCTGGAAAACATTCCCGTCATCAGCTGGCTGGCGCTGCGCGGCAAGTGCAGCCAGTGCAAGGCGCCGATCTCGGCGCGCTATCCCGCCATCGAGGCGCTGACGGGCGTGCTGTCGGCCGCGCTGGTCTGGCAGTTCGGCAGCGGCTGGACGGGCCTGGCCACGCTGCTGTTCGCCTACCTGCTGATCGCCATGACGTTCATCGATGCCGATACCCGGCTGCTGCCGGACGACCTGACCTACCCGCTGCTGTGGGCCGGCCTGCTGGTGAACCTGAACGGCACTTTCGTGCCGCTGGGCGATGCCGTGATCGGCGCGGCCGCCGGCTACCTGTGCCTGTGGTCCGTCTACTGGGCGTTCAAGCTGCTGACCGGGAAGGAAGGCATGGGCTACGGCGACTTCAAGCTGCTCGCGGCGCTGGGCGCCTGGCTGGGCTGGATGATGCTGCCGACGATCATCCTGCTGTCGTCCGTCGTGGGCGCGGTGGTCGGCATCGGCCTGATGGTGTTCGCCAAGCGCGGCCGCGACAACCCGATTCCGTTCGGCCCCTACCTGGCCGCCGCCGGCATGATCGCGCTGCTGTTCGGCACGCAGATCGCCGCCGCCACCAGCCGGTTCCTGGGCGTGGCATGAGCGCTGGCGCGGGGAGTGACGGGAACGATACCGTCCGCAGGCGCTTCACCGTCGGCCTGACGGGCGGCATCGGCAGCGGCAAGAGCGTGGTGGCGCGGCTGTTCGCCGAGCGGGGCGTGGACATCGTCGATACCGACCAGATCGCACGCAGCCTGACCGGGCCGCATGGCGCCGCCATGCCGGCCGTGCTGGCCGCCTTCGGCGCCGACTTCGCCGATGCACACGGTGCGCTGGACCGCGTGAAGATGCGCGCGCTCGCGTTCTCCCGGCCGGAGGCCCGGCGCACGCTGGAAGGCATCCTGCACCCGATGATCCGCGATGCCGTGTTCGCCGAGAGCCTGCTGGGCACCGGCCCGTACGTGATCTTCGACATTCCTTTGCTGGTCGAGTCGGGCACGTGGCGCGAGCGCGTGGGCCGCGTGCTGGTGGTCGATTGCCCCGAAGCGGTGCAGGTGGCACGGGTGATGGCACGGAACGCGCTGCCGGAACAGCAGGTGCGTGCGATCATGGCGGCCCAGGCGCCGCGGCAGGCGCGGCTGGCTGCCGCGCACGACGTCATCGACAATGCCGGCGCACTGGACGCGCTGACACCGCAAGTCGACAGCTTGCATGCAACTTACTTAGCGATGGCTGAAGAAGCCGTACGAAACAATTAACAACGTTTGTATTTTTGCCTCGCATGCCTCAGAATCACGGGCATATTTCAGGCCCACCCACGAGGGATTCACTTTGATCGTCTATGAATATCCTTTCAACGAGCGCATCCGCACGCTGTTGCGCCTGGAGGACCTGTACGAGAAATTCAAGTTTTTCCTGAACCAGGAACATCCGTTGCAGCATCACGTGGCGCTCTCCACCATCTTCGACATGCTCGAAGTGGCCGGCCGCGCCGACCTGAAATCGGACCTGCTGCAGGAAATCGAGCGCCAGAAGCAGACGCTGATGGGCTACCGTTCCAACCCCGCCGTGCAGGCCGAGATGCTCGACGCGATCCTCGAGGAACTCGACAGCGTGTCGACCGCGCTGGTCGCTTCGCAGGGCAAGACGGGCCAGAACGTGCGCGACAACGAATGGCTGATGAGCATTCGCGGCCGCACCATCATTCCCGGCGGCGCGTGCGAATTCGATCTGCCGTCGTACTATGCGTGGCAGCAGCACCCGTTCGAACAGCGCTACCACGACATCGCCACCTGGTTCGCGCCGCTGGCGCCGCTGTGCGACGCGCTGGCCCTGGTGCTGCGGCTGCTGCGCAATTCCGGCGCGCCGAAGAAGATGATCGCCAATGCCGGCAGCTACCAGCAGATGCTGCAGGGGAAGGTATACCAGATGCTGCGGCTCACGCTCGATGAATCGCTGGGCGCAATCCCGGAAATCTCGGCCAATAAATACATGCTGTGGGTGCGTTTCACCAGCCAGGGCGGCGACTGCAAGCCGAAACCGCTGGAAGACGACGTGCCGTTCGAACTGACCCTTTGCAATTTCTGATCTTTACCTGCCATGCCAACCGTTGTCGACTGCCCCACCTGTGGCAAGAAAGTGGAGTGGAGCGAGAAAAACAAGTTCCGCCCCTTCTGTTCCGAACGCTGCAAGCAAATCGACCTGGGTGCCTGGGCCGAGGAAAAATACACCATCCCCGGCACCGCCCCTACCGATCCGCTCGAGGAAGACAAGCAATAAAGATAAGGACGGGCTGAAGCAGTTTGGATAAGCCTACCCCAAGTGCAAATTCCGGGGTCAGACCCGGCGGGTCTGACCCCAGCCCTTCGCTGTTGGGGTGAATGCATGAGCTTTCAATATGCCGTGTAACGCTTAACTTAACGGCATCAGGGACGTACCCCACTTTTCAGGCAACTGATTAACCCCGATCGATCCACTGCAGCAGCGGTATCGTGGCCGGCAACAGCGGTTCCACGCCCACCTCCCCCTGCCACGCGAACGCCTGCCCTTCCAGGCTTTGCGGTTCGCCGCGCCATTCGCGGCTGATGAAGAAGTGCAGCCGCACGTGGGCGTGTTCGTACACGTGCTCGACGCCGCACCATTCCTGCGCCGACAGCACTTCGATGCCCAGTTCTTCCATGAACTCGCGCTGCAGCGCCGCGAAGATAGTCTCGCCCGGGTCGACTTTCCCGCCGGGGAATTCCCAGTAGCCCGCATAGGGCTTGCCGGCCGGGCGCTGGCCCAGCAGCACGTCGCCGTTCGGTTTCATCAAAATGCCGACCGCGACATCGATCGGCCTGGCCGCCTCCGTCATGCCGCCGTCCCGGGGTCCACAGGGGCCACAGGGGCCACAGCGTCCATTTTCCCGGCATGGTCGCGGGCGAACTGCCAGGCCACGCGGCCCGAACGCGAGCCGCGCTGCAGTGCCCAGCGCAGGGCGTCGCCGCGCGCTTCCTCGATCTGCGCGGGGGTGCAGCCGAACGTCGACAGCCAGTGCGCGACGATGGCCAAGTAGTCGTCCTGCTTGAACGGGTAGAACGACAGCCACAGCCCGAAGCGCTCGGACAGCGAAATCTTTTCCTCGACCGTTTCGCCGGGATGCAGGTCGCCGTCCTCGTCGTGCTTGTAGCTCGTGTTGTCCGACATGCGCTCCGGCAGCAGGTGCCGCCGGTTCGACGTGGCGTAGATCAGCACATTGTCCGACTGCGCGGTGATCGAACCGTCCAGCGCCACCTTCAGCGCCTTGTAGCCGCTCTCGCCCTCCTCGAACGACAGATCGTCGCAGAAGACGATGAAGCGTTCGGGCCGGCCGGCCACCAGGTCGATGATGTCCGGCAGGTCGGCCAGGTCGGCCTTGTCGACTTCGATCAGCCGCAGGCCGCGGCCGGCGAAGCCGTTCAGGCAAGCCTTGATCAGCGACGATTTGCCGGTACCGCGCGCGCCCGTCAGCAGCACGTTGTTGGCGGGCCGGCCTTCGACGAACTGCCGCGTGTTCTGTTCGATGGCGGCCTTCTGGTTCGCCACGTTGTGCAGGTCGTCCAGCGTGATCTTCGCCGCGTGCGCGACCGGCTGCAGCCAGCCGGCCTGGCCCGCGATGCCGCTGCGCTTGCGCCAGCGGAACGCGAACGCGGCATTCCAGTCCGGCGCCGGCAGCGCTGGCGGCAGCAGCGCCTCCACGCGCGCCAGCACGCTTTCGGCACGGACCATGAACGTAGCCAATGAGGTGGCCAATGAGGTGGCCAATGAGGTGGCCAGTGAGTCTTCCAGCCCTGCCATCAGGAACGGTAATCCGCGTTGATCGACACGTAGTCGTGCGACAGGTCGCAGGTGTACACGGTGGCGGCGGCAGCGCCGCGCGCCAGTTTCACGCGCACCGTGATCTCGCTCTGCTTCATCACGCGCTGGCCGTGTTCTTCCTTGTAGTCGGGATTGCGGCCGCCGTCCTTGGCCACCCACACGTCGTCCAGCCACATGTTGATTTTCGAGACATCCAGTTCCACGCCGGCGTAGCCGATGGCGGCCAGGATGCGGCCCAGGTTCGGGTCGGAAGCGAAGAAGGCCGTCTTCACCAGCGGCGAGTGGCCGATCGAGTAGGCGATCTTGCGGCACTCCTCGACGGATTCGCCTTCTTCCACCGTGATGGTGATGAACTTGGTGGCGCCTTCGCCGTCGCGCACGATGGCCTGGGCCAGGAACACGGACAGTTCGGTGACCGCGGCCGCCAGTTCGCGGTATTCCGGCGAATCGACCGAGTTCACTTCGAGCGTGCCGGCACCGGTGGCCATCAGGATGAACGAGTCGTTGGTCGACGTGTCGCCGTCGATCGTGATGCAGTTGAACGACTTGTCGGCCGCTTCCTTGACCAGCACGTCCAGCACGGGTTGCGCCACTTTCGCATCGAACGCCAGGTAGCCCAGCATGGTGGCCATGTTCGGCTTGATCATGCCGGCGCCCTTGCTGATGCCCGTCAGCGTGACGGCGTGGCCGGCGACGGTGACGGTGCGCGAGCCGGCCTTCGGCTGGGTGTCGGTGGTCATGATGCCTTCGGCGGCATTGAACCAGTTATCGGCCTTCAGGTTCTGCACGGCGGCGGGAAGCCCGGCCTTGATCTTCGCGACCGGCAGCGGTTCCAGGATCACGCCGGTGGAGAACGGCAGCACCTGCTGCGCATCGATGCCCAGTTCGGCGGCCAGCGCATCGCAGGTGGCGCGCGCATTGGCCATGCCCGCCTCGCCCGTGCCGGCGTTGGCGTTGCCGGTGTTGACGAGCAGTGCGCGGATCGGCTTGCCGCCGGCCTTGGCCGCCGCCAGGTTGTCCTTCGAGATCTGCACGGGCGCCGCGCAGAAACGGTTCAGCGTGAACACGCCGGATACCGTGGCCCCCTCGGCCAGCTTCATCACCAGCACATCCTTGCGGTTCGGTTTCTTGATCCCGGCCTCGGCGTAGCCGATCTCGATACCGGCGACAGGTTTCAGTTCAGCAGCGACAGGAATGGGGGAATTGACGGCCATGTGATGTTCTCGTGCGGGTTGGTGAAATCGCTATTGTAATACCTGTGGCAACAGGTGGCGGCCGGCACCGGGCGAGTGCCGAAAGTCTTATATTTTTGAGTAGAAATTGTTTCGTAAACGGCCTTCGATAGCGCAATCAGTTCACAAAAAACGACAGTAACTTTCATGTTTTATATCTTTCCGGAAATAAAATTTGGTGCTCGATGGAAATATCCCATAAGGTAGAGACCGCATGCACTTCGTCGTGGACAGCGTGCCGCTCCCCTACCTCCGCAGCGGCCCTCACGGCAGGCAATACCCCATACAAAACAATCATCGGAACGGATTCCCCAACATGAAATTGAAACTGTCAGCAGCATTCGTCCTGGGCGCGCTGTGCCTGATGCAAACCGGTGCGGCCAACGCGGTCGCCATCGGCGACGGCAAGCTCAACGTCAGCGGCTTCGGCACGCTGGCCGCCGCCAAGAGCAATACGGAAGACGCGCGCTACACCCGCGCCAACCAGCGCGAAGGCACGGCCGGCACCACCACCATCGGCCTCGACTCGAACCTGGGCCTGCAAGCCACGTACACGTTCTCGGACAAGCTGTCCGCCACCACGCAGATCCTGTCGCGCAAGTCGACTGGCGACAGCTTCACGACCGAACTGGCATGGGCCTTCGTCAAGTACAAGGTCAGCGATGAAGTCGCGCTGCGCGCCGGCCGCGTGGCGGTGCCCGGCTTCCTGATCTCCGATTACCAGAACGTGGGCTACGCGAACACGATGATGCGCCCGCCGGTGGAAATGTACGGCCAGATGATCATCGACAGCGTCGACGGCGTGGACGTCAACTGGCAGCGCGCCTTCGGCGACACCAACGTGACGGCGCAAGCCTTCGTCGGCATTTCGCGCGGCAAGTCGTACGTGTCGTCCGACCGTTCCGAGCCGCGCTACCAGGCGCCGGCTGCCGGCTTCGCGGTCAGCGCCGAGCATGGCCCGGTCACGCTGCGTTTCGCCCACATGCAGGGCAAGCTGAAAGCCACCGACGTCAAGCCGATCAACTCGCTGACGGGCACGCTGACGGCGGTGGGCTTCGGCCAGCTGGCCAGCGACATCACGATCGCCGAGACCAAGCGCGTCGCCTTCACCTCGGTGGGCCTGCTGGCCGACTGGAACAATATCGTGGTGCAGTCCGAATTCGGCATGCGCCGCGCCAAGGACCCGGTCTACCTGGCCGACAGCAACGCCTGGTACCTGATGGCCGGCTACCGCTTCGGCAAGGTGCTGCCGTACTACGCGCACGCCAAGTACGATGGCAAGGGCTCGAACGTTTCCGTGCCGGCCGCGCTGGCGCGCATCCCGACGCTGAACGCCGGCGTGAAAAACCTGCTGGCTCCTGGCAGCCAGTCGTCCGACCTGATCGGCGTGCGCTGGGACTTCGCCCAGTCGGCCGCGCTGAAGGTGCAAGTCGACCGCGTGAAGCCGGGTGCCAAGAACGGCTTCCTGAGCGATGTGACGCCGGCCGGCGTCGGCAAGAAGGTCACCGTGATCGCTGCCGGCGTGGACTTCGTTTTCTAAGGAATGCACATGAAAAAGATCACTATCACCCTGGTCATCGCCGCCCTCGCCGCGACGGCCTCCGTCCTGCCGGCTTCGGCGTTTGCCGAGACCGTGGTCATCGTCAGCGCGAAGAACCCGGCCACCCGCATGTTCTCCGAGCAGGCGGCCCAGTTCTTCCTGGGTAAATCGACGATGTTCACGCCGGTCGACCAGGCCGACGGCTCGGCGATCCGCAACGAGTTCTACAAGAAGGTGACCGACAAGGACGCCGCCCAGGTAAAAGCCATCTGGTCGAAGCTGGTCTTCACCGGCAAGGCCCAGGCGCCAAAGGAGTTCAAGTCGAACGCCGACGTGAAGAAAGCCGTGGCGGACGATCCGAAAGCCATCGGCTACATCGACAAGTCGGCCGTGGACGATACCGTCAAGGTCATCCTGACGCTGCAGTAAGCGCGGCTCCTGCAGTCAGCGAAAGCCCGGCCAAGTGCCGGGCTTTTTGCATTGGCACCCGCTTTCAGCGCCGTGCCGGTGGCGCGGCATCGGCCGTTGCTTCCTCGTTGTCCGCTTCCAGCGAAAGCCGCAGCCGGGTGTCATGTTCCTCGTATACCGCGCGCAGGCATGCGACGTCCTTGCACCGGTTGCGGACCGTACGCAGCCACTCCCGCTGCCCCTGCCTCGCGCCAGGGTCCAGCTTGAGCAGGCGCCGGTACAGCACGGCTACCTCTTCATCCGCCTTCGACAGCGCGGGATCGGCGCAGATGATGGCTTCCACGGGCGTCGCCGCTTTCCTGCAATCGAAACTGGCGGCGTGCGCCGCCACGGGCAGCGCGGTGCCGAGGCAAATGGCGAGGGCAGGAATGATGGTGCTGGTTTTCATGGGCGGGCGGAGCAGGAATAACACGGCGATGGCAATAAACGGCGATGGTAATGCAAGCGCCTGTCGCGATGTGAACAACCGGGATCAGGTACAGGCAAAAAAAAACCGGGGCGCGCCCCGGTTTTTCATCAAGCCAGCTTGCCGTGGCAAGCCTTGTACTTCTTGCCGCTGCCGCATGGGCAGGGGTCGTTGCGGCCGACTTTCGGCCCGACCTGCACCGTGGCCTCCGGCATGCCGCCGGGAGCCGGATGGGCGGTTGGCGCCAGCAGTTCTTCCGGCGCCGCGTTCGGATCGAAGTCGGCGTGCTGGAAACTCACGTTTTCCAGGTGCGTGGCGGCCAGGGCCGCCTCGGCCGCTTCCACTTCCTCGCGCGACTGGATCCGCACCGTCATCACCTGGCGCACAACTTCGTTCTTGATCAGGTCCAGCATCTGGGCGAACAGTTCGAACGCTTCGCGCTTGTACTCCTGCTTCGGGTTCTTCTGCGCGTAGCCGCGCAGGTGGATACCCTGGCGCAGGTGGTCCAGCGCCGCCAGGTGTTCGCGCCAGTGGCTGTCCACCGCCTGCAGCATCACGCTGCGCTCGAAGCCGCCGAACGCTTCCTTGCCGACGATGGCGATCTTGGCGTTGTACTGCTCGTCCGCCGCGGCGACCACGCGCTCGACGAGGTCTTCGTCGGTCAGGTTCGATTCCTTCTCCAGCATTTCCGCCAGCGGCACGTCGATGCGCCATTCGGCAGCCAGCGCGGCCTGCAGGGCCGGCACGTCCCACTGCTCTTCGACCGATTCTTCCGGCACGTACTGGCGCACCAGGTCGGTGAACACGCCGTGGCGCAGGTTCTGGATCATTTCGGCGATCTCGGTGGCTTCCAGCAGCTCGTTACGCTGCTGGTAGATCACCTTGCGCTGGTCGTTGGAGACGTCGTCGTATTCGAGCAGCTGCTTGCGGATGTCGAAGTTGCGAGCCTCGACCTTGCGCTGCGCCGATTCGATCGAGCGCGTGACGATGCCCGCCTCGATCGGCTCGCCTTCCGGCATCTTCAGGCGTTCCATGATGGCGCGCACGCGGTCGCCGGCGAAGATGCGCAGGAGCGGATCGTCCAGCGACAGGTAGAAGCGCGAGGAGCCCGGGTCGCCCTGGCGGCCGGAACGGCCGCGCAGCTGGTTGTCGACCCGGCGCGATTCGTGGCGCTCGGTGCCGATGATGTGCAGGCCGCCGGCCGCCACCACCTGCTCGTGCAGCGCCTGCCAGCCATCGCGCAGCGTTTGCGCGCGCGCTTGCTTCTCGGCGTCCGACAGGTTCGGATCGGCTTCCAGGAACTTGATCTGGTTCTCGACATTGCCGCCCAGGACGATGTCGGTACCGCGGCCGGCCATGTTGGTGGCGATCGTGATCGCTTTCGGCGAGCCGGCCTGCGCGATGATCTCCGCTTCGCGGGCGTGCTGTTTCGCGTTCAGCACGTTGTGCGGCAGCTTGGCCTTGTCGAGGATCGACGCCAGCAGCTCGGAATTCTCGATCGACGTGGTACCCACCAGCACCGGCTGGCCGCGCTCGTAGCAATCGCGGATGTCGGTCACCATGGCCTGGTATTTTTCCTGGGCCGACTTGTACACCTGGTCCTGCTTGTCCTTGCGGGCGGACGGGCGGTTCGGCGGGATCACCACGGTTTCCAGGCCGTAGATGTCCTGGAATTCGAATGCTTCCGTGTCGGCGGTACCGGTCATGCCGGACAGCTTGGTGTACATGCGGAAGTAGTTCTGGAACGTGATCGAGGCCAGCGTCTGGTTCTCGTTCTGGATCTTCACGCCTTCCTTCGCCTCGACCGCCTGGTGCAGGCCGTCGGACCAGCGGCGGCCCGTCATCATGCGGCCGGTGAATTCGTCGACGATCACCACTTCGCCGTTCTGCACCACGTAGTGCTGGTCCTTGTGGTACAGCGCATGCGCGCGCAGCGCGGCATACAGGTGGTGCACCAGCGTGATGTTGGCGGAGTCGTACAGCGAGGCGCCTTCCGGCAGCAGGCCCATTTTCGTCAGGATCGCCTCGGCCTTCTCGTGGCCGGCTTCGGTCAGCAGCACCTGGTGCGCTTTCTCGTCCTTCGTATAGTCGCCCGGCACTTCGACATTGCCCTTGCCGTCCGGCTTTTCCTCGCCGATCTGCAGGGTCAGCAGCTTGGGCACTTCATTGATCTTGTGGTACAGGTCCGTGTGGTTCTCGGCCTGGCCGGAAATGATCAGCGGCGTACGGGCCTCGTCGATCAGGATCGAGTCGACTTCGTCGACGATCGCGTAATTCAGGCCGCGCTGCACCCGGTCGCGGATGTCGAACACCATGTTGTCGCGCAGGTAGTCGAAACCGAATTCGTTGTTGGTGCCGTACGTGATGTCCGACGCATAGGCCTGCTGCTTGACCGAGTGCTCCATCTGCCCCAGGTTGACACCCGTGGTCAGGCCCAGCCAGCGATACAGCTTGCCCATGGTTTCGGCGTCGCGCTGGGCCAGGTAATCGTTGACGGTCACGATGTGCACGCCCTTGCCGGACAGCGCATTCAGGTAGGCCGGCAGGGTTGCCGTCAGCGTCTTGCCTTCACCGGTGCGCATCTCGGCGATTTTCCCGTAATGCAGCACCATGCCGCCGAGCAGCTGCACGTCGAAGTGGCGCATCTTGAAGACGCGCTTGGACGCTTCGCGGCAGACGGCGAAGGCTTCCACCAGCAAGTCGTCCAGCGCCTCGCCGGCTGCCACGCGTTCCTTGAAGGCGGGCGTCTTGGCCTGCAATTCGGCGTCCGACAGCTTTTCGTACTCGGGTTCGAGAGCGTTGATTGCTTTGACGGTTTTTTGGTACTGCTTGAGCAGCCGCTGGTTACGGCTGCCGAAAATCGCGGTCAGTAAGGACATGCTTGAATTCTTGAATAAACGCCGTTTAAAAAAAGCTCGCTTCGCGACCTCGCCCAAAGCCTGTGGCAAAAGACCATGATTTTAGCACGGGGGTACATGGGGATGGCTGCCGGAAAGACAATAGCCTCAGGGGAACTTGCCGTTCGCTTTACAGCTCACCCTGCAGCTTCCCGTGCAGTGCGCCCGGCTCCTGTCCGGCATCGCATGCACCCGCCGCCACGCCGCCGGTGCTGCATGCACGGCGCGGCTATGCTATGTTTCGCGCATGCGATTCAACTCCTTCAATGCCTTCGACCAGACCCGCCGGAACCGGACGGCGGTCGAAGCCACCGACTTCCTGCGCCGCGACGACCGCCTTGCCGCGTTGCTGCCGGCCGTGCAGCGCATGGCGAAGTTGCAGCAGGACTGCGCGAAAGTCCTGCCGGCCGCCTTCAATTTCTGCGACATCCTGTCGTTCGAGGCCGGCCAGCTGGTGCTGTCGACACCGAACGCATCGGTTGCCGCCAAGCTTAAACAGCAATTGCCAAAACTGCAAGAAGCGCTGTCGACCAAGGGGTGGCAGATCGACAACATCCGCCTGAAGGTGCAGATGATGAAGGCCATGGCGGCGCCGCCCGTGGAGCGGCGCCAGCTCGTCATTCCCGAAGTGGGGGTGGATTCGTTCGCCCGGCTGTCCGAGACGCTGGAGCCGACCAAGCAGAACGCCACGCTGATCGCGGCGCTGAAGAACCTGGTGGCACATCGCCGGTAGCAGCGAAGCCGCCGGCTTGCTTGCCCGGCTACTTAGTTATACGCCCATTCCTGCTCGAGCTGCCGCGCATACGACGGCGGCGCCTGGTCGGCCGAATCGTAGCTGACGAATTCATACGCATCCGGATTGGCCAGCAGTTCGCGCAGCAGCTTGTTGTTCAGCGCGTGGCCGGACTTGTGCGCCTCGTACGCGCAGATCAGCGGGTGGCCGATCACGTACAGGTCGCCGATCGCATCGAGGATCTTGTGGCGCACGAATTCATCGTCGTAGCGCAGGCCGTCCGGATTCAGGATGCGGTACTCATCCATCACGATCGCGTTTTCCAGCGAACCGCCGCGCGCCAGCCCGATCCCGCGCAGCATTTCCACGTCCTGCATGAAGCCGAACGTGCGCGCCCGCGCCACCGCCTGGATATACGACTGGCTGCCGAAGTCGATCTGCGCGCGCTGCGCCGTGCCATCGACGGCCGGGTGGTTGAATTCAATGAAGAAGTCCAGCTTGAAGCCGTTGTGCGGCACCAGCCGCGCCCACTTCTCGCTGGCGCCCTGCCCTTCGCGCACCTCGATCGGCTTCTTGATGCGGATGAATTTCTTCGGTACTTCCTGCTCGGCGAGGCCGGCCTGCTGCAGCAGGTAGACGAACGACGACGCCGAGCCATCCATGATGGGGATTTCCTCGGCGGTCACGTCGATATAGAGGTTGTCGATGCCCAGGCCCGCGCAGGCCGACATCAGGTGCTCGATCGTCGACACACGGGCGCCATCGCGAATCATCACGGTCGCCATGCGGGTATCGCCGATTTCCAGGGGGCCGACCGGGAACACCACGGGCGGCACCAGGTCCACGCGGGCGAAGACGATGCCCGTGTCGGGCGGGGCCGGGCGCAGGGTCAGTTCGACCTTGGTCCCGGAGTGCACGCCGACACCGGTGGTGCGGACTTGTTCTTTGATCGTACGTTGTTTCATTTCACGATTATATCGGCATTCCGCTGCTGGCGTTCTGGACCGACCAGCCGCCAACCGTGCGATATGACCAATACAACAAGCGAAGCGTCGGCGCCATTTACACGGAAAGCGTGCCGCGCCGGCCGTTCACTCTGCGGCTCAACAATGGCATGGCGTTTGCAATGCCTTGGACACGCTCATCCACCGGAGAACATCATGAAACCGCTAGCGCTTCTCACCTGCACCGCCATGCTTGCCGTCATCAGCCAAGCGGCGTCCGCCATACCGTTGATTCGCAATGGCAACTTCGAACTGGGGCTCGGCCTGCCCTTCTGGACGGTCACCGACCTGCCCAACGGCAGCGGCACCTGGGCCGCCGATACGGACACCGTCGCAGGCGAATCCGGCGGTGGATCAGGCAATGTCACGGTGGGGCCGCTGCAAGGCCAATACTATGCGCTGAGCGACCAGTTCGGCCCCGGCACGCATGCGCTGACGCAATCGTTCACCGTGGCACCGAACGCGACGTCGGTCATGCTGAACTACTCCATGTTCGTCAACAGCTACGCACCGTTCTTGCCCAATGACGGCGTACTCGACCATACAGGCATGCCGGCGCAGTTCGGCCGTGTCGACCTGTTGACCGGGAGCGCCGGAGCGTTCGACACGGGGACGGGCGTGCTGCGCACCTTCTACCTGGGAATCGACGGCACGCCGATCTCGAATCCGAATCCATGGATCGGCTACACACACGACATTACCAGCCTGGTAGCCGGTGGCGGTACGTTCCAGTTGCGCTTCGCCGAAACGGACAACCAGCTGTTCCTGAACATGGGCGTCGACATGGTCGGCATCGAAGCCCAGTTCGGCGTCGTGCCGGAGCCGGACAGCCTGGCGCTGGTGGCGCTGGGCCTCGGCGGACTGGGCCTCGCACACCGGCGCCCGAACCGGCGGCGTGTCCCAGTGGTTAAATCATCAAGTCGTTGATTCGATGAATTCTTGATTCGCCACATTCGCCACACTACGGGTGCTCGGCCTCGCTGTGCACCGCCTCGCGCCGCACCAGGTAGATGCCGCTGCCGATGATGATCGCCGCGCCCACCAGGGTCCAGCCATCCGGCAGCGTGCTCCACAACGCCCAGTCGATCGCCACGCCCCAGGCCAGCGCGGTGTACTCGAACGGCGCCACGATCGATGCCTTGCCCATGCTGAATGCCTTGGTGATCGCCAGCTGGCCGAAAAAGCCGGACAGGGCCAGCGTGGCGATCACCGGCCAGTCCTCCCAGCGCAGCGCCACCCAGGACGGCAACGCCAGCGGCAGCGAGCCGGCACCGATCATCACCAGCAGCCAGAACATGATCTTCTCGTTAGAATCCGTGCGCGACAGCATCCGGCTGGCGATCGCCGATACCGCATAGCAGGCCGCCGAACCGAGGATCGCCAGTCCGGCAACGGAAATGAAGCTGGTGCCCTCGGGCCGCAGCACCACCAGCACGCCGACCAGGCCCACGCCGATGGCCAGCCACTGCATGCCGTCCACCCGCTCCTTCAGGATGAACACCGACAGCGCCGTGATCAGCGCGGGCGCGATGAAGAACACGGAATAGGTTTCCGACAGCGGCAGCGACTTCAGGCCATACGCAAACAGCGTCAGCATGCCGATGCCCAGCGCACCGCGCAGCAGCTGCAACGGCCAGTTCACCTTGAAGATGCCGTGGAACCCGCCCCGGTATGCCACGTACGCGCACACCAGCGGCATCGATGAAAACGCGCGCAGCACCGTCACCTGCATGGCCGGGTAATGGGCGGCGAGCAGCTTCATCGCCGTATCCATGATGGAGAACATCGCGACGGCCGTGACCATCGCGTAAATGCTGTGCAGGTTTTCCTTGGCGTTCTGTTTCAAAGGGCATTCCGTGGGGATTGGGGGCGCACATTGTAGCCGCCGGATCGGGCCCGCTCGCGGCACGCGCGCGATACGAGCAAGCACACTATCAAAGCGGTATGATATTCGAATGACCACGTCCACTGCCAAACCGAAAACTTCCGCCCTGTTCGAAGTGCACGATTCGCCGATCCACGGCAAGGGCGTCTTCGCCCGCCGCGCGATCCCGGCCGGTACCCGGATCATCGAATATACCGGCGAGATCGTGGATTGGGACGAGACCTGCCGGCGCACCGCCGAAAAGGGCGGCCCGATCAACCATACGTTCTTCTTCACGCTCAATAACGGCCTGCTGATCGATGGCGGCGCCGGCGGCAACGAGTCGCGCTTCATCAATCACTCGTGCGACCCGAACTGCGAGGCCATGGAGGAAGACGACCGCGTATTCATCCACGCGCTGTGCGACATTGAAAAAGGCGAGGAGCTGCGCTACAACTATGGCCTCATCTACGACGAGCGCCATACCCCCGCGGTGAAGAAGGCGTTCGCCTGCCATTGCGGCGCGCCGAACTGCACGGGGATCATGCTGGCGCCGAAGAAGCGCAGCCGGGGCAAGAAGGCGGCTGGCTGAGTATCCGCGGAATTTACCGCCTGAGCTGACTTTCGATAGCCAGGATTCACACGGCCGCCGCGTGATCGCGGCAATTGCCACCTGCGCCGATGGCCGGGATAACCCGGCCGGTGTTGCTACCGCGTTACAGCTGACCCAGCAGCGTCTCCGCGTTCGACACCTCGAACTTGCCGCCCTGCTCGATGTTCAGCTGCGTGACGACGCCGTCCTCGACCAGCATCGAGTAGCGCTGCGAGCGGGTACCCATGCCGAACTTCGAGAAGTCGGCGTCCAGGCCCAGTGCTTTCGCGAACGCGGCGTTACCATCGGCCATCATGCGCACGATGCCGGTGGCTTTCTGTTCGCGGCCCCAGGCGCCCATCACGAAGGCGTCGTTGACCGAGACGCACCAGATCTCGTCCACGCCCTTGGCCTTGAAGGCCTCGGCGTGCTGGACGAAGCCGGGAACATGCTTGGCCGAGCAGGTCGGCGTGTAGGCGCCCGGCAGGCCGAAGATGGCGATCTTCTTGCCGGCAGCCAGTTCCTGCACGTTGAACGTGTTCGGGCCCAGCGAGCAGCCTTCGGTTTCGACTTCGATGAATTCGGACAGGGTGCCTTCCGGCAGTTTGTCGCCGATCTTGATGGTCATGGTGATCTCCTTGTAAACCGTTGCGCGCAGGGGCTCCCCTGCAGTACCCCAACAGCGAAACCTGGGGGTACAGATGAGCCCAGCCACGCAAACAAAAAAGCCGCACAGGCAAAAAAAAAGCCGCCCAAGGTGCACTGCACCAGGCGGCAGCTCCGGCAAGTATGCCAGAGCGCGAGCGAAGCCGCTCGAAAGGGCCGGCCCCTCTCACGTAGGCCGGCACGGCGGCACCCTTGCGGGCACGCCGCCGCATTACAACATCAGTCGGCCTGCTTGCGCAGGAATGCCGGGATATCGTAGGTTTCCATGCCGTTCTTTTCCATCGCGCGCACCTGCTCGGAAGCCGATTCGCGGCGCCATACGGCCGGCTCGCGCTTGCCTTCGAAGCTGTGGCCACCGGCGGCACCGATGCCCATCGACACCGATGCGGCGGCGCCGGCCAGGCCGGCCTGCGGGTTCAGCGGGTTGTTGTGGGTGCCCGTGCGCAGCATCTGCTGCGGTACCAGCTGCACGTGCTTCTTGTTCTTGCCCAGGCCCGTCGCCACCACGGTCACGCGGATCGAATCGCCCATCGAATCGTCATAGGCGATGCCCTGTGCGATCGATGCGTCCGGCGCGGCGAAGGCGCGCACCGCGGCCATCACCTCCTTGATTTCCTTGCCCTTCAGGCTGCGGCTGGCGGTCACGTTGACCAGCACGCCGCGCGCGCCGGACAGGTCGATGCCATCGAGCAGCGGCGATGCCACGGCCTGTTCGGCGGCGATGCGAGCGCGGTCCACGCCGGCGGCGGTGGCGGTACCCATCATCGCCTTGCCCTGCTCGCCCATGATCGTCTTCACGTCGTTGAAGTCGACGTTGATGTGACCCGGCACGTTGATGATCTCGGCGATGCCGGCCACCGCGTTGTTCAGCACATCGTCGGCATGCTGCAGCCATTCGATCAGCGACTCGTCTTCGTAGATCTCTTCGAGCTTCTCGTTCAGGATCACGATCAGCGAGTCGACGTTCTGCGACAGCTGCTCCAGGCCTTCATCGGCGATTTCCATGCACTTCTGGCCTTCGTGCGAGAACGGCTTCGACACCACCGCCACCGTCAGCGCGCCCAGCGATTTCGCCACTTCCGCGACGATCGGCGCGGCGCCGGTGCCGGTGCCGCCGCCCATGCCCGCGGCGATGAACACCATGTGCGCGCCGCGCAGCGCATCCTCGATGCGCGCGCGCGATTCCTCGGCCAGCTTGCGGCCGACGTCGGGCTTCATGCCCGCGCCCAGGCCGGTCTCGCCGATCTGGATGATGTTGTCGGCCTTGGAAGCCGACAACGCCTGGGCATCCGTATTGGCGGCGATGAATTCCACGCCGCTCATGCCCTTGTTGATCATGTGCTGCACCGCGTTACCGCCCGCGCCGCCAACACCGACCACCTTGATCACCGTTCCCAGTGATGCGTTATCGACCATATCGAACTCCATGATGTGCTCCTAGTTGAGAGCGCCCTTCAAGCGCCAGCCTTCATATCGGTAGAAGCTGGGGGTGAAGACCGCGTATATATAAAAATAGTTTACCCTGTTGTTACCGTTTTGGGTGCATCGCAGGCCATCAAGCGGTGGCCTGCGTACCCGGCACCCACCCTCAGAAATTACCGAGGAACCATTCCTTCATGCGTTGCCAGACCGCCTTCACGGACCCGTCCTGGCGCGTCACGATATGCCCGCGCAAATACTGCTTCTTCGCTTCCAGCAGAAGACCGAGCACGGTGGCGTAGCGGGGGCTGCGCACCACGTCGGCCAGCTGGCCGCGATAATCCGGCGTGCCGAGGCGTGCCGGTTTCAGGAAGATGTCCTCCGCCATTTCAACCATGCCGGGCATGATCGAGGAGCCGCCGGTCAGCACGATGCCGGACGAGAGCACGCCCTCGTATCCGGACTCGCGCACGACCTGGTGCACCATGGCGAACAATTCCTCCACGCGCGGCTCGATGACTGCAGCCAGCGCCTGGCGGGACAGATTGCGGGGGCCGCGGTCGCCCAGGCCCGGCACTTCCAGGTGTTCCCCCGGATCCGCCAGCACCTGTTTTGCCACCCCGTAGCGGATCTTGATTTCTTCCGCTTCGGAGGTGGGGGTTCGCAAGGCCATCGCTATGTCGTTGGTGATCTGGTCACCGGCGATCGGGATCACTGCCGTATGGCGGATCGCGCCGTCCGAGAACACTGCAACGTCGGTGGTGCCGCCGCCGATATCGATCAGCACTACACCTAATTCTTTTTCGTCCGGCGTGAGCACGGCATCCGCGGATGCCATCGGCTGCAGGATCAGGTCCGAGACCTCGAGTCCGCAACGCCGCACGCACTTGACGATATTCTGCACGGCGCTCACCGCGCCCGTGACGATATGTACTTTCACTTCCAGCCGGATGCCGCTCATGCCGATCGGCTCGCGCACGTCTTCCTGGCTGTCGACGATGAATTCCTGCGGCACCGTGTGCAGCAGCTGCTGATCGGTGGGAATGTTAACGGCCTTCGCCGTTTCAATGACGCGCGCCACATCGGTGGCCGTGACTTCCTTTTCCTTGATCGCCACCATGCCGCTCGAATTGAAGCTGCGGATATGGCTGCCCGCGATACCCGCGTACACGTTGCGGATCTTGCAGTCGGCCATCAGCTCGGCCTCCTCGAGGGCGCGCTGGATGGATTCCACGGTCGCTTCGATGTTGACCACCACGCCCTTCTTCAGGCCCTTCGATTCGTGCTGCCCCAGCCCGATCACTTCATGGCGGCCATCGCCCATCACCTCGGCCACCACGGCCACCACCTTCGAGGTGCCGATGTCGAGGCCGACGATCAGGTTTTTCGCGTCTTTTGTCATTATTTGCTCGTTAAATTCGTTTCGCTCTACCGGGCCTTCCGCGGCCTGTTGTTCGTTTTTTGTTAGTTTTCTTGTTCGCTTTTTTGTTCGCTATTTCTTTACTTTTTCGGCCGGGATCTTCAGCCCCGCCGCCGACAGCGCCAGTCCGTTCTGGTAGCGCATGTCGATCGTCTCGATGTCCGGCACGCGCGCGGCCAGCTGCGGCCACACCGACACCAGCCGCGCCACGCGGTCCTTCAGCATCGTCGGCGTCTGCTCGCGGCCCAGCGCCACGCTCGCGCCGTTGTCCAGCGTCACTGTCCACGCATAACGGCTCGACAGCGACAGGCCGGCCGGCACCAGCCTGGCCGGCGCGAACCACTTGCGCAGCTCGGCGTAGCGCGACAGTACTTCCTTCTCGCTGCCGTCCGGTCCGGAGAACTGCGGCAGCTCGTGATCTTCTTCCGCCTCGGCCAGGTTGGCCGTGAATACATCGCCCTTCACCGACAGCAGCCGGCCATCCTCGCCCCAGGTACCCAGCGCCTCGTGTTCCTCCACTTCCACGATCAGCTGGTTCGGCCATTCGCGCCGCACCGTGGCGCGCCGCACCCAGGGCACCGCCTCGAACACCTGGCGCACCTGTTCCAGGTTGGCCGTGAAGAAGTTGCCGGGGATGCGGCCCTGCGTGCCGTTCTTCAGCGTCAGCAGGTTCACGTGGCGCAGTTCGGCCCGTTCCATCGCCTCGACGCGGATCGTGCGCAGGTCGAAGATCGGCCGGTGCGCGATCCACCAGATACCGGCGGCGACGCAAACGGCAAACACCAGCGCGACGATGCCGCTGGCGGTTGCGTTCAAGGCTTTCGCGTCGTGCCACATTGCTCTTTATCCCTTGATCTTCAGGCGCGCGGTGCGCAGGATTTCCACGCACAGCGCTTCGTACGACATGCCTTCGGCGCGTGCCGCCATCGGCACCAGCGAATGGCTCGTCATGCCGGGCGAGGTATTCGCTTCCAGCAGGTATGGCTGGTTGTCGCTGTCGCGCAGCAGCACATCGACGCGCGCCCAGCCCTCGCAGCCGAGCGTGCGGTAGGCTTCGACGGCGATGCGCCGCATCTCGGCCTGGATCGCTTCATCGAGCTGCGGCGGGCAGAAATACTGCACGTCGTCCGTGAAATACTTGTTCTGGTAATCGTAGTTGCCTTTCGGCGCCACGATTTCCACCACCGGCAGCGCGCGCGCGCCGGCACCGGCGCCCAGCACAGCCACGGTGAACTCGCGGCCGGACACGAACGATTCGGCCAGCACCGAGTCGTCCAGTGGCGCGCACTTGTCGTAGGCCGCCTGGAACTGCCCGACCGCATCGACTTTCGAGAAGCCGATCGACGAACCCTCGTGCGGCGGCTTGACGATCAGCGGCAGGCCCAGTTGCGCGGCAACGGCCGCCAGGTCGGCACCATCGTCCAGCACCGCGAAGTCGGGCGTCGGCAGGCCGGCCTTCAGCCACAGGATCTTGGTCGTGATCTTGTCCATCGCCACCGAACTGGCCATCACGCCGCTGCCCGTATACGGAATACCCAGCAGTTCCAGCGCGCCCTGCAGCGTGCCGTCTTCGCCGTAGCGGCCGTGCAGCGCGATGAACACGCGGTCGAACTTCTCGGCCGCCAGCTCGGCCAGCGAGCGCTGGCCCGGATCGAACGGGTGGGCATCGATGCCCTGGCTGCAAAGCGCTTCGAGCACGCCGCCGCCGGACATGATCGACACGTCGCGCTCGGCGGACCGGCCGCCGAACAGCACGCCGACCTTGCCGAACGATTGCGCTTCTTCTTTTGAAATTGCCATGTTCATGCCTGTGCTTGATTGTTCAACATTGCGTTCAATCTTTGTAGTTCACCAGTTTTCCTGGCACGCCGCTGATCGCACCGGCACCCATCGTCAGCACCACGTCGCCGTCCCGCACCAGTCCCATGATGGTTTCCGGTACCTCGCCGATGGTTTCGACGAACACAGGCTCGGTCTTGCCGCGCGCGCGGATCGCGCGCACCAGCGAGCGGCCGTCGGCGCCCACGATCGGCGCTTCGCCGGCCGGGTAGACCTCGACCAGCACCAGCAGGTCCACTACCGACAGCACGCGGGCGAAGTCCTCGAACAGGTCGCGCGTGCGGGTGTAGCGGTGCGGCTGGAACGCCAGCACCAGGCGGCGGCCCGGGTACGCGGCGCGCGCGGCGGCCAGCGTGACTTCCGTTTCCACGGGGTGGTGGCCGAAATCGTCGACCAGGGTGAATGTCCCACGATTCGTACCGCCGCCCGGAATCGCGACGTCGCCGTATTTCGTGAAGCGGCGGCCCACGCCGGCGAAACCGGCCAGGCCGGCCTGCGTGGCGCTGTCATCGATGCCGATCTCGCGGGCGATGGCCACGGCCGAGCAGGCGTTCTGCACGTTGTGCAGGCCGGGCTGGTTCAGCACGATATCGAGATCCGGGAAGCCTTCCTGCAACACCGTGAAATGCATCTGCGTGCCGACCGCGCGGGCGTTCACGGCGCGCACTTCGGCATCTTCGGCGAAACCGTACGTGGTCACCGGCTTCGTTACTTGCGGCAGGATGCTGCGCACGTGCGCATCGTCGATGCACAGCATCGCGCGGCCATAGAACGGCAGGCGGTGCGTGAAGTGCACGAAAGCCTGCTTGAGCTTCTCGAAATCGTGCTCGTACGTCTCCATGTGGTCGGCGTCGATGTTCGTGATCACTTCGATCATCGGCGCCAGGTTCAGGAACGACGCATCCGATTCGTCCGCCTCGGCCACCAGGTATTCGCCGGAACCCAGCTTGGCGTTGGCACCGGCCGCCGTGAGCCGGCCGCCGATCACGAACGTGGGGTCCAGGCCGCCCTGGTACAGCACCGAAGCGACCAGCGACGTGGTCGTGGTCTTGCCGTGCGTGCCGGCGATGGCGATGCCCCGTTTAAGGCGCATCAGTTCGCCCAGCATCACGGCGCGCGGCACGATCGGGATTTTCTTCGCGCGGGCCGCGACCACTTCCGGGTTATCCGCCGCCACGGCGGTGGACGTGACGACCGCGTCGGCGGCGCCGATGTACTCGGCCGCGTGGCCCTGGAACACCTTGGCGCCCATGTCGGCCAGGCGCTGGGTAACAGCCGAGCTGCCCAGGTCCGAGCCGCTGACGTTGTAGCCGAGCGTGACCAGCACCTCGGCGATGCCGCTCATGCCGCTGCCGCCGATGCCGACGAAGTGAATGTTCTTGACCTTGTGTTGCATGGTGTCTGTGTCGTCTTATGCCAGTTGTTCGAGTACGTTTGCGATCGCGTCGTTCGCGTCGCGCTTGCCGACCGCGTGCGCCGCCTCGGCCATGCCGCGGCAGGCGTTGCGCGTCAGCGTCTGCAGCAGGGTTGCCAGGCCCTGCGCGGTCAGTTCGGTCTGCGGCATGTGGATCGCCGCGTTCTGTTGCGCCATCCAGCGGGCGTTGTCGCGCTGGTGGCTGGTGGTCGACGCCACCAGCGGCACCAGCACGCTGGCCACGCCGGCCGCCGTCAGCTCGGACACGGTGATGGCGCCGGCGCGGCAGATCACCACGTCGGCCTGCGCATAGGCGCTGGCCATGTCGTCGATGAAGTCGACCACGGTGGCCTGCACTCCCGCCTGCGCATAGCCGGCGCGCAGCGCATCGATGTTCTTCTTGCCCGACTGGTGGGTGACCAGCGGGCGTTCGCCTTCCGGCAGCAGGGCCAGCGCGGCCGGCAGCGCATCGTTGAGCGCCCTGGCCCCGAGGCTGCCGCCGACCACCAGGATGCGCAAGGCGCCCTCGCGGCCGGCGAAGCGCTGCGCGGGTGCCGGCAGGTCGAGGATTTCCCTGCGCACCGGGTTGCCGGTGACGACCGCCTTGCCGGCCGCGCGGCCGAAGTCGGCCGGGAAGCCGAAGCACACCTTCGACGCCACCGGCGCCAGCGTCTTGTTCGACAGCAGCAGCGCCGCATCGGCGTTGACGAGCACCAGCGGCACATTGCGCAGCTTCGTCATCATCCCGCCCGGCACGGTCACGTAACCGCCCATGCCCAGCACCACGGCGGGCTTGCGGCGGCCGATGATGCCGTAGCAATCCCAGAATGCCTTCAGCATCTTCACCGCGCCGGACAGCGTATGGCCCAGCCCCTTGCCGCGCATGCCGGAAAAGTGGATGACGTCCATCGCCACGCCGGCCTTCGGCACCAGCTCGCCCTCCATGCCGTGCGACGTGCCGAGCCAGCTCACTTCCCAGCCGCGCGCGCGCATCGTCTGGGCGATCGCCAGGCCGGGGAAGATATGGCCGCCGGTGCCGGCCGCCATGATCACGAGCTTCTTCACAGGTGCGCTCATGTTCGCCCGCCCCGCATCAGCACGCGGTTCTCGTAGTCGATCCGCAGCAGGATCGCCAGGCCGAGGCAATTCACGAGCACACCCGTGCCGCCGTAGCTCATCAGCGGCAAGGTCAATCCCTTGGTGGGCAGCAGCCCGAGGTTCACGCCCATATTGATGAATGTCTGAATGCCGATCCAGATGCCGATGCCCTTGGCGACCAGGCCCGCAAAGGTCTGGTCGATGGCGATCGCCTGGCGGCCGATCTCGAAAGCGCGTTTAACGATCCAGTAGAACATTCCGATGACAGCGAGCACGCCGATCAGGCCCAGTTCTTCGCCGATCACGGCCAGCAGGAAGTCGGTATGCGCCTCCGGCAGGTAATGCAGTTTCTCCACGCTGCCGCCCAGGCCCACGCCGAAGATCTCGCCGCGGCCGAAGGCGATCAGCGAGTGGGTCAGCTGGTAGCCCTTGTCCAGCGCATTGGCTTCGTCCCACGGGTTCAGGTAGGCGAAGAAGCGCTCGCGCCGGAATTTCGACAGCGCGATGATCGATACGAACACCGTGACCAGCATGCCGGCGATGCCGCCGAACCAGACCGCATTCACGCCGCCGAGGAACAGGATGCCCATCGCGATGCAGACGATCACGCCGAACGCGCCCAGGTCGGGCTCGAGCAGCAGCAGCAGGCCGACCACGCTGACCGCCAGGGCCATCGGCAGGAAACCCTTGGTCAGCTTGTGCATGTATTCCTGCTTGCGCACCGTGTAGTCGGCCGCGTACAGCACGATGAACAGCTTCATCAGCTCGGAAGGCTGCAGGTTGTAGATCTTCAGGGACAGCCAGCGCCGGCCGCCGTTGACCACCACGCCCACGCCGGGAATCAGCACCAGCAGCAACAGGAACATGGTGCCGAGGAACAGGTAGGGCGCCCAGCGCTGCCAGGTGGCGATCGGAATGCGGAACGCCACCAGCGCCACCACGCCGGAGATGGCGATGAAGGTGGCCTGGCGCGTCAGGAAGTAAGAGTTCTTGTACGCCGCGTACTTCGGCGAATCGGGCAGCGCGATCGACGCGGAATACACCATGACCATGCCGAGCAGCAGCAGCAGGATGATTACCCACAGCAGCGGCTTGTCGTACTCCATCATGCGCGACTGGCGCGCGCGGATGTCGATCGGCGTGACCGATCCGCCTCCGGAGAACTTGAATGGCAGCTGGAAGGCCATCAGATCTCCTGTCCCGCATCGAGCGCGATCTCGCGCACGGTGTCGATGAACACCTGGGCGCGGTGCGCGTAGTTCTTGAACATGTCCAGGCTGGCGCAGGCGGGCGACAGCAGCACGGCATCACCGCTGAGCGCCATGCGCGCGGCGGCCATGGTCGCCTCTTCCAGCGTGGCGAAATCGTGCAGCGGCACGCCGCTGCCGGCCAGCGCGGCGCGGATGCCCGGCGCATCGCGGCCGATCAGCACCACGGCGCGCACGTAGCGCGACACCGGTCCGGCCAGCGGATCGAACTCCTGGCCCTTGCCGTCGCCGCCGGCGACCAGCACGATGCGCTGGCTGTCGCCGCCGAAGCTCTTGCCCAGGCCATCGATGGCGGCCACGGTGGCGCCCACGTTGGTGCCCTTGCTGTCGTCGTAGAACTCGACGCCGTTGATCGCCGCGACCAGTTCCACGCGGTGCGGCTGGCCCTTGTAGTCGCGCAGGCCGTGCAGCAGCGGTGCGAACGGCAGGCCGATCGCGCGGCACAGCGCCAGCGCGGCCAGCGCGTTGGTCGCGTTGTGCGTGCCGCGGATCTGCAGCGCATCGGCCGGCATCAGCTTCTTCACGCCCGTCTCCACGGCGGGCGCCGGCTCGTTCTTGCGGCGCTTCTTCGCCGGTTCGGCATCGTCGAGCGGCTCGGCCGCCGCCAGCCACCACACGCCCCGTTCGTTGACGAGGCCGAAGCTGTCCGGCGTGACCGGGGCGCCGGTGCCGAAGGTGGCATTGCCGCCGAGCGGATTGGCCATGCGCATCGTCCAGGCATCGTCGCGATTGAGCACGCGCACGGTCTGCGCGCCGAAGATGCGCGCCTTGTCGGCGGCGTAGGCTTCCATGCTGCCGTGCCAGTCCAGGTGATCCTGGGTCAGGTTCAGTACCGTGGCGGCATCGGCCTGCAGCGAATACGTGGTGTGCAGCTGGAAGCTGGACAGTTCCAGCACCCAGGCCTGCGGCAGTGCATCCGTCGGCCCTGCATCCGTCGGCCCTGCATCCGTCGACCCGGCGCCCGCCGGCGCGGCATCCATCGCCTCGCGCAGCACGTCCAGCGCGGCCGGGCTGATGTTGCCGGCCACTTTCACCGACAAGCCGGCGCGCTCGCACAGCTGGCCCGTGATCGTGGTGACGGTGGTCTTGCCGTTGGTGCCGGTGATTGCGATGACCTTCGGCGCATAGGCGCGGTCGGTCTTCAGCCAGGCCAGCGCCTGGGCGAAGAGTTCGATCTCCCCCCAGACAGGGATGTTCTTTTCCTGCGCGGCCGGCAGCAGGTCGGCCAGCTCGCGGTTCGGCGCCAGCCCGGGGCTGACGGCGACGAAGTCCACGCCGTCGAGCAGCGCGGCGTTGAACGGGCCGGCGATGAACTGCGTGCCCGGCACCGCTTCGCGCAGCGCCGGCAGGCGATCCGGCACGGCGCGCGTATCGGCCACGCGCAGCAGCGCGCCGCAGCGGGCGAGCCACTGCGCCATGGCCAGGCCCGATTCGCCAAGGCCCAGCACCAGCGCGATTTTGCCGTTATAGATCATCGTGTTCTACCGTTCTTCCTGCCATTGATTACCGTTGATTACCGCAGCTTGAGCGTGGAAAGGCCCACCAGCACCAGCATCATCGTGACGATCCAGAAGCGCACCACGACCTGGGTTTCCTTCCAGCCCTTCTGTTCGAAATGGTGGTGCAGCGGCGCCATCAGGAATACCCGGCGGCCCTGGCCATAACGCTTTTTCGTGTACTTGAACCAGCCCACCTGGATGATCACGGAGACCGTTTCGGCGACGAAGATGCCGCCCATGATGAACAGCACGATTTCCTGGCGCACGATGACGGCGATGGTGCCCAGCGCGCCGCCCAGCGCCAGTGCGCCGACGTCGCCCATGAACACTTGCGCGGGGTGCGTGTTATACCAGAGGAAGGCCAGGCCGGCGCCGGCCATCGCGCCCACGAAGATGATCAACTCGCCCGCGCCGGGGATGTGCGGGATGAACAGGTATTTCGAATAGGTGGCACTGCCGGTGAGGTAGGCGAACAGGCCCAGGGCCGAACCGACCATCACGGTCGGCATGATGGCCAGGCCATCCAGGCCATCGGTGAAGTTGACGGCGTTCGACGAACCCACGATCACGCAATAGGTCAGCGCGATGAAGCCCCACACGCCCAGCGGATAGCTGATGGTCTTGAAGAACGGCACGATCAGGTCGGCCTTCGGCGGCAGGTCCATCGAGAAGCCCGACTGCACCCACTGGAAGAACAGCGTGAACACTTCGGCCGGCGTGGGTGCCGACACGGAGAATGCCAGGTACAGCGCGGCGGCCACGCCCACCAGCGATTGCCAGAAGTATTTTTCGGCCGAGCGCATGCCTTCCGGGTCTTGCCGCACTACTTTCCTGTAGTCGTCCACCCAGCCCACGGCGCCGAAGCCCAGCGTCACCACGATCACCGGCCAGATCAGCCGGTTCGACCAGTCGCACCACAGCAGGGTGGAAACGCCGATCGCGATCAGGATCAGCACACCGCCCATCGTCGGTGTGCCGTGTTTTTTCAGGTGCGTCTGCGGGCCGTCGGTACGCACGGCCTGGCCGTACTTCATGGCGGTGAGCTTGCGGATGACGGCGGGGCCGGCGACGAGGCCGATCACCAGCGCCGTGATCGTGGCGAACACGGCGCGGAAAGTAATGAAGTTAAAGACGCGGAAGGCGCCGATATCGTCCTGCAGGTACTGTGCGAGCCAAAGCAGCATGATCAGTGGGTTTCCTTGTTAGCTTGTTGCGATCCAATCAAATGCTGCACGACCCGCTCCATCTTCATGAAACGGGAGCCCTTGATCAACACCGTGGTGTCCGGCGTCACTGCCGCGTCGACTGCCGCGAGCAATGCGTCGAACTGTTCGAAATGACGGACATTCGCCGAACCCGAATCCGCACCTGCATCCTGCATGTGCCGGGCCAGCGTTCCCGTCACGAGCACCTGTTCGATGCCCTTCTGTGCCGCGTAGGCGGCGATCTCTTCGTGGAATTCCTTCCCCTTGGTGCCCACTTCACCCATATCGCCCAGCACCAGCACGCGCGGCGCCGGGCTGCCCGCCAGCACGTCGATCGCGGCGCGTACCGAATCCGGGTTCGCATTGTACGTATCGTCGATGACGACGGCGCCTTGGGCGGCCTGCTTGCGCTGCAGCCGGCCACTGACCGGCGCGAAGGTGTCCAGCCCCGCCTTGACGCGGTCGAACGAAATGCCGGCTGCCGCCGTACAGGCGATGGCGGCCAGCGCATTGCGCACGTTGTGCTCGCCGGCCGCCTGCAGGGCGACATAGAACTGGACCAGTTCACCATCGCTGCAGCGGATCGACACGAACATCTGGTTGCCGAAATCGGCCGGCCGGAACGTGCAGCTCACATCGGCCTCCTTGGTCAGGCCGAAGGTGATCGTGCGGCGGCTGCCCGCGAGCTCGCGCCAGATGGGCGTGAATTCGTCGTGCGACGGAAACACCGCCGTACCGTCGCCCGGCAGCGCGGCCAGCACGGAACCGTTCTCGCGCGCCACGGCTTCCACCGTGTGCATGAATTCCTGGTGCTCGCGCTGGGCATTGTTCACCAGGGCGATGGTCGGCATGGCAATGCGGGCCAGCCGGCCGATCTCGCCCGGGTGGTTCATGCCCAGCTCGATTACGGCGGAGGAATGGTGCGGCGCCAGGCGGAACAGCGTGAGCGGCACGCCGATCTCGTTGTTGAGGTTTCCGCGCGTCGCCAGCCGGTCTTCCTCGCCATGGGCCGCAGCCAGGATGGCGGCGATCATTTCCTTGACCGTCGTCTTGCCGTTGCTGCCGGTAACACCGATCAGCGGCAGGTCGAACTGGCTGCGCCACCAGCGGGCGATCTGGCCGAGCGCTGCCAGCGTGTCCTGCACGAGGATGACGGGCAGCGCCGCAGGCGCGGTCCAGCCATCGGGCAGCCGTTCAACCACTATGGCAGCCGCTTTCTGCGCCACTTGCGGCAGGAAGTCGTGCGCATCGAAGTTTTCGCCGCGCAGCGCGACGAACAGGGCGCCCGGCGCCACGGTGCGGCTGTCGGTCGACACGCCATCGAAGCCCGTGCCCGTGGAGGCTTCGCCAACGAGGCGCGCGCCATCCAGCGCAGCCAGGATCTGGTCCAGCGTGGCGCGCATCAGTTCGTCCTCATCATCGTCAGTCGGGCAGTCAGTGCCAGCTGGGCATGCTCGGCATCGGAGAACGGCAGTTTCTTGCCCTTGATTTCCTGGTAGGGTTCATGGCCCTTGCCGGCCACCAGGATCACGTCGTTCCTGGCCGCGTGCTTGACGGCGGAAAGGATCGCCGCGGCGCGGTCTTCGATGGCCTGCGCGGGGCGGGTGGCATCCATGCCGGCCACGATCTGCGCGATGATCGCGTGCGGGTCTTCGCTGCGCGGGTTGTCGCTGGTGACCAGCACATGGTCCGCGGCCTGCGCGATGCGGCCCATCTGCGGGCGCTTGCCCGGGTCGCGGTCGCCGCCGCAGCCGAACACGCACCACAGCTGGCCGCCGCGGTCCGCCGCCACGGGACGCAGCGCTTCCAGGGTTTTTTCCAGTGCGTCGGGCGTGTGCGCGTAGTCGATGACGACCATCGGCGCATCGTTGCCGCCGACCAGCTGCATGCGGCCCGGGGCCGGCGCCAATGCCTCGATCGCCTCGACGGCGGCGCGTAGCGGCAGGCCTTTCGCCAGCAGCGCGCCCAGCACGCCGAGCGCGTTGCTGACGTTGAACGCGCCCACCAGCCGGGTCTTCACCTGCGCGGCGCCATAAGGCGACTCGAGGTGGAACTCGGTGCCGGCGCTGCGGCTCTTGACCTGGCTGGCACGCAGCACGGCAATCCCGGCCAACTGCGCAGGCAGTGCAGCCATCTCGGCTTCGCTCTTGAGCGTATAGCCGATCACCTGGGCATCCTTCACCTGCGATGCCATGCGTACACCGGCCGGATCGTCCAGGTTGATGACGGCGGTCTTCAGGCCGGGCCAGGCGAACAGCTTTTGCTTGGCCGCTTCATAGGCTTCCATCGAGCCGTGGAAATCCAGGTGGTCGCGCGTCAGGTTGGTGAACAGGGCGACGTCGAAATGCATGCCCGCCACGCGGCCCTGTTCGAGGCCGATCGACGACACCTCGATGGCCAGCGCACGGGTGCCGGCGGCGCGGCATTCGTCCAGCGTGCGGGCCAGCAGTACCTGGTCCGGCGTGGTGTAGCCGGTGGCCGCGAATTCGGCTTCGCCGCGGCCATTGCCCTGGCCGTGGAACAGGCCGACACCCAGCGTGCCGATGACGGCGGCGGTTTCGCCGGCGCGCGACAGCGCATGGCCCAGCCACACGGCCGACGAGGTCTTGCCGTTGGTGCCCGTGACGCCGACGGTGAACATGCCGGCGTCCGGCATGCCGTACACGGCGTGCGCGATCGGACCGGCGCGCAGTTTCAGGTCCGCCACCGGCAGGCTGGCTACGCGCCATTCCGGGTTCCAGGCGAATCCGGCCGGGTCGTACAGCACGGCCGCGGCGCCCTGTTCGATGGCCCGTCCTATATAGGTACGGCCGTCGCCGGCATCGCCGGCGCTGTTGTTCGGATAGGCGAAGAATACGTCGCCCGGTGCGATGCGGCGCGAGTCGGAGGTCAGCTGGCCGCCTGGTGCGGCCTGCCTGATCCAGTCGCCGATCTGTTGGATGTCGTCGTTGTTATTCATGTTCGTCATTACATGGCCTCCCCTTCGTTGCTCGCCGGAGCCACGATTTCCGTCACGGTGGAATCAGGAGGCACGTTCATGGCGCGCAGCGCGTTTTCCGCGACCTTGGCAAACGTCGGCGCCGCCACCTGGCCGCCGAAACGGCCGCCCTGGGTCGGCTCGTCGATCATCACGGCGATCACGAAGCGCGGCGCCGACAGCGGCACGATGCCCACGAAGGAGCCGATGTACTTGCGCGGAATCGGGTAGCGGCCGTTTTCCACCTTGTAGGCGGTGCCCGTCTTGCCGCCCACGCGGTAGCCGGGGATCTGGGCCTGCTTCGCCGTGCCGTCCTTGCCGGTGACGACCATCTCGAGCATCTCGCGCATCTGGCGCGCCGTCTGCGGCTTGATGATCTGCTGGCCCTGCGGCAGGTCGTGGCTTTTCTGGAAGGTGAGCGGAATCAGGTCGCCATCGCGGGCGAACATCAGGTACGAGCGGGCCAGCTGGATCAGCGACACCGAGATGCCGTTCCCGTAGCTCATCGTGGCCTGTTCGATCGGCCGCCAGTTCTTGTAGGGACGCACGCGGCCGGCAACGGCGCCGGGGAAGCCCCACTTCGGCTGCTGGCCGAAGCCGACCTTGGTGAACATTTCCCACATATCCTGCGGCGGCATCGACAGCGCGATCTTCGAGGTGCCGATGTTGGACGACATCTCCATCACCTGCTGCACGCTGATCACGTGGTGCGGCTTGGTATCGCTGATGGTGCGGTCCTTGATGGTGAGGCGGCCGTTGCCGGTGTCGATGCTGGTGTACGGCGTGACCACGCCCTTGTCCAGCGCCAGCGCCACGGTGATCGCCTTCAGCGTGGAACCCGGTTCGAACGAGTCCGTCATCACGCGGTTGCGCAACTGCGCGCCGGTCAGCTTGCGGCGGTCGTTCGGGTCGTAGCTGGGATAGTTCGCCAGCGCCAGCACTTCGCCGGTGTGCACGTCCAGCACCACGGCGGCGCCGGCCTTGGCGGCGAATTTCTCGACAGCCGCCTTCAGCTGCGTGAAGGCGATGTACTGGATCTTCGAATCGACCGACAGCACCAGGTCCTTGCCGTCGTGCGGTTCGTGCTTGGCGCCGATATCCTCGACGATGTGGCCCAGGCGGTCCTTGATCACGCGGCGCGTGCCGGGCTGGCCCACCAGCGTTTTCTGGTGCGCCAGCTCCATCGATTCCTGGCCCACGTCTTCCACGTTGGTGAAGCCCACCACGTGGGTCATCACTTCACCCTGCGGGTAGAAGCGCTTGTATTCCTTGCGCGTGTCGATGCCGTCGATCTTCAGCTTGGCGATCCGGTCGGCCACGTCCTGCTCGACCTGCCGCTTCAGGTAAACAAAGTTGCGGTCGGAATCGAGCTTCTTGCGCAACTCGGCCTCGCTCATGTCGAGCAGGCTGGCCAGCGCGCGGATCTTTTCGGGCGGCGCCTGCAGCACGTCGTCCGGAATCGCCCAGATGGCCTTCACCGGTACCGACGATGCCAGCACCTGGCCATTGCGGTCCATGATCTTGCCGCGCGTGGCCGGCAGTTCGATCGTGCGCGCGTAGCGGATCTCGCCCTGCTTCTGCAGGAACTGGGTGGACAGGCCCTGCAGCCACAGCGCGCGCACCGCCAGCGCGGCGAACGCGGTGAACAGCACGAACAGCACCACGCGCGAGCGCCAGGTGGGCAGGCGCACAGCCAGCACGGGGCTCTTGGAGAACGACACGCCTTTCGAGGCGGCCACGCGGGAGCTTGCGGCGTTGGGACGGCTCATTCCTCGCCCTCCGTCAGGTATTGCGTGCGCGCGGGCGTCAGCTGGGTCATGCCCAGGTCGCCGTGCGCGATTTCTTCGATGCGGGCGTGCTTGCCCAGCGTGGACTGGTCCAGCTGCAGCTGCGCCCATTCGATGTCGAGCTGGCGCGCCTTGGACTGCGCGCGTTCGAGCTCGATGAACAGGTGGCGCGCCTGGTATTGCGCGTTAACGAGCGACAGCGCGCAGCCCACCAGCAGCGCGGCCAGGACGGCGGCGAGCTTGCCGCTCATGCCGGCCTCTTTTGTTCAGGGAGACGCACAGGTAAACGAACTGCGACCCGCATCACCGCCGAGCGGGCGCGCGGGTTCTCGTCCACTTCGCGCGCCGATGGCTTGATCTTGGCGAGCAGCTTCACTTCCGGCTGCGGCAGGTCGGCGGCGCGGATCGGCAGCCGGCGGTCCGGCTGCGGCACATTGGCGCGCTCGGCAAGGAAACGCTTGACGATGCGGTCTTCCAGCGAATGGAAGCTGATGACGGCCATGATGCCGCCCGGGGCCAGCGCGTCGTAGGCCTGCTTCAATCCTGCCTGGAGGTCCTCAAGCTCTTGATTGATGTAAATCCGGATAGCCTGAAAGGTCCTTGTGGCCGGATCCTTGCCCTTCTCCCGGGTTTTGACCGCGCCTGCCACGATGCCGGCAAGCTGTCGTGTGCTTGAAATTGGTTCGACTGCCCGGCGAGCAACAATCGCCTTTGCAATCTGAAAAGCAAACCGTTCTTCCCCATAATCCCTGATCACCTTTTCAAGAGTCTGTTCCGATTCCTTGGCCAGCCATTCGGCCGCGGAAATGCCGCGTGTCGTGTCCATCCGCATGTCGAGCGGCCCGTCATTGCGGAATGAAAAGCCGCGCGCGGCGTCATCGACCTGTGGCGATGAAATGCCCAGGTCGAGCAGCACGCCGTCGACCTGGCCGATGCCGCGCTCGGCAAATGCGGAAGCCATCGTGGCAAAACTGTCGTGCACGATGGTAAAACGCGGATCTTCGATGGTTTGCGCGGTGGCGATCGCCTGCGGATCCTTGTCGAACGCGACCAGGCGCCCGTTCGGGCCCAGGCGCGACAGCAACAGGCGGCTGTGACCGCCGCGGCCGAAGGTGCCGTCGACGTAGATACCGTCGGCACGCGCGCCGGCAATGGCCAGCGCATCGACCGCTTCGTCTAGCAGCACCGTACGATGCTGGAATTCTGGCACCGCTGTGTTCGTCATGTGGCGGGCCTTTAGAATGAGAAATCGGACAGCGTGTCCGGCATGCCGACGTCGATCGTGGCTTGTTCGTTTTCGGCGCGTTTGGCCGGATCCCAGATTTCAAAGTGCGTCAGCATGCCGGAAAGAATCACCTCGCGGCCCAGGCCGACGGCTGCACGCAGCTCCGGCGCCACCAGAATGCGCCCGGTAGCATCCATTTCCACGTCGCTGGCATTGCCCAGCAAGATGCGCTGCCAGCCACGGGCCGACATCGGCCAGGCGGCGATCTGGTCGCGCTTGGCTTCCCAGACGGGGCGCGGATACATCAGCAGGCAGCCGTCCGGGTGCTTGGTCAGCGTGAGGCGGCCTTCGCACTGTATTGACAGTGCGTCACGATGCTTGGCGGGAATGGACATCCTGCCTTTCGCATCGAGAGTGATCGCGGAAGCGCCCTGGAACACGGCTGTACTTTCTCTTCAGAACCTGGTTTGGATAAATCTGTTGTTGGTTTTGGGTGGCGCCGTTTCCGCCCCGGTATCCCACAAAACTGCACTTTTTCACACAGGTGCCCACTTTAAAGGTCGGCACGACAGTGGTCAAGCGATTTCCAATTGGTAAAAGTCGATTTTTACTAATGAAATTAAGGACTTAGCGCGTATCGTTCAAGCAGTCTCAACACAGAAAACGTCGACAAATCAGGTACCTAGGCTATTTAGTGCATGTGCTACCTCATCTACAGCGCAGCATGAATCGCTGCCGAGTGGCAAAGAACAAAATTTGAGGAAAATATAATGTTGCCATGAAACAACGGCTGAGTAGCGGCCCGACAACGGTTTTCTCAGCCATAAAACCTAGCTGGCTGTCGCCGTTTCCCGACACTGTATCCGCATACAGGCAGGGTTTTCAGCGCAGTAAGTACTACCGGAAACACGGCGCCAAATTATTAATAATGCAATGACTCCACGGTTTTAAAAATTGCTGAAAATTCCTTGTGGAAATAACATGTATAGACAACTTTGCATGTCCAAGGTGTTCCCGGCCGCAGGGCGCCGCATTTTCCGCTGCTTTCATCAGGAAAGCAATGTCCTCTCGCGCTCCCAGGCAATATGCGGCCTATAGGGAAAGTGAGTACTTCTTCTCATGCCGAGAAGACAAGTTCATGACGCCCGGTCTAAAGAGCGTCGCGGCATTTGCGATCGGACGACACAAACTGTTGCGTTGACGCAATTCGTATTTCTTCTCGGGATCAGAGAATCACCTCTCTGGACTTTCCGAGAGGAAATCAATGAGACAAGCCGACGCCACTTTCATCCCCAGCGTGTGGGAGCGCCTGACCGTACCTTCGACGCCTTCGCTGCTGACTCTCGAGCAGCACAAGCGGGGCATTACGCGCGACCTCGAAAGCCTGCTGAATACCCGCAACGCGATTGCGGATGGCGACCTTGCGGGTTTGCCGCTGTGCCGCCGGTCGGTGGGCCATTTCGGTTTGGCCGACTTTGCACAGCTCTGCCTTTCCAGCAGCGCGGACCGCAAGGACATTTGCGACCAGCTGGAAACCGCCATCGCGCTGCACGAACCGCGCCTGGCCGGTGTGCGGGTGCAGCTGATCCATGAACCGGGCGTGGTCAACCGGCTCAGTTTCATCATCACCGCGCAGCTCCGTACCGTGTCGGCCGGCGAGCGGGTGCGCTTCGATGTGATGCTGGAACCGTCCAGCCTTCATTACTCGATCCGTTGATGGGGCCCCGATGAAAAAGGAACGCGAATACTACGAACGTGCGCTGGGCATCCTCCACGGCTACGTGCGGGAATACGCCGCCGAGTACCCGGCGCAGGCAACACGCCTCGGCGTGGCGAACGGCGCCAGCGATGATCCCCACATCGAGCGGCTGCTCCAGGGAACCGCTTTTCTCACCGGGCGCACCGAGCAGGCGATCGAGGAAAACGACAACAAGATGAGCGAGGCGATCCTCAGCGTCAATTATCGCCACTATCTGCTGCCCTTCCCCTCGACGGCCATCGTCCACGTCGATCCGGGCCTGGCCGTCCACGGCATGAGTGGTATGAATGGAACAATCCGACTGCCGCGCGGCACGATGATGCGCGCCGGTGCGGACGGCGGAGCAAGTTGCCGATTTCGCACGGTGCAGGATGTACACGTGAGTCCACTGGTGGTGACGGAATTCGCGTTCCACCCCATCTTCGCACCACCGCCGGCGTGCAAACGCCCGATCGATGTGGTCTCGTCGATCAGCATCGGCTTCGAATGCATGGCGGACGATCCCACCAGGATCGACCTCGATGCAGTGCGCGCCCTGCTCGCCGGCCAGCCTTCGCTGTGCGCGACGGTGCGCGATACTCTGTTCCTGCACACGAAAGCCGCCTGGATCGAGCTGCCCGGCGGCCGATGGCAGGCACTGGACGCGGTGCCCCTGGCAGCAGCCGGCTTCGCAGCCAGCGATGCGGTGCTGCCCTGCCCGCCCACGTCCCACCCGGCATTCCGCTTGCTGACCGAGTATTTCGTCTTCCCCGAACGGTTCAATTTCATCGATATAGGGTGGCGGCCGCTGGCCCCGCACTTCAAGCCCGAATGCCGCCGGCTGACGCTGCACCTGGGACTCGACATACGGCACGATGCAGTTCCCGCGCGCCATCTGGCCACGCTTTCGCGCGACAACTTGCTGCTGAACTGCACGCCGGTGGTCAACCTGTTCCCGCACAGCGCCTGCCCGATCGAACTCGATCACACGCGGCCCGATTACTTGCTGCTACCAGAAGGCGGCCCCGCCAGCGCTTATGACATCTACAGCGTGGACAAGGTTTCGGTACTGCGGGCAGCGGCGCGGGCGGAAGGCCGCAAGCAGGAATTGACGGAATTCCGCCCCTACTACTCGCTGCGCCACGGCGAACAGCGCGGCAAGGGCGCATATTACCTGGTGAGGCGCGATGCCATCCGCGCCGTGACGCATCCAGGGCATGAAATGCGCATATCGCTGGTGGACCGGACCATCGACCCGCTCGACATGCCCAACGCCAGCGCCTCCATCGACCTTACCTGCACCAACCGCGACTTGCCGGCGCGCCTGCGCCATGGCGCTCCGGCTGGCGACCTGCAGCTGGAACAGGGCAGCGCCGGATGGACGCTGCGCTTCCTGAACCGCCCCACTCCGCAATACCGCTTCAGCGGCGACATTCAGTGGCGGCTGGTCTCGCAACTGGCGCTCAGCCACACGGCGCTGGTGCAGCAAGGCGTCGACGGGCTGCGCGAAGCCCTGGCGCTGTACGACCTGCGCCAGTCAGCGCTCACGCAACACCAGATCCGCGCGATAGCGGCACTGGAACGGCGCCCCGCACGCACCTGGTTCCGCGACGAAAAGGGCCGGGTACCCGTGCACGGCATCGCAATCCGCATCACGCTCGACGAGGAAGCGTTCACGGGCACCGGACTGCACCTGTTCGCGCAAGTACTGGACCACTTCTTTGGACTGTGCGTCCACATCAACAGCTTCACGCAACTGACCATCGTCTCGCTCTCGAACGGAAAGGAACTCATACGATGCAAGCCACGACATGGCGAGATCGAACTGGCCTGATCGGCCGGGTGCTCGACCGGCCGCACCGCTACGACTTTTTCCAGGCCGTGCACCTGCTGGACCGGTGGCTGCAGGGCCAGCCGGCACGGCATACGCTGGAAAGCGTGCTGCGCTTCTCGAACAGCATTTCGCTGGGATTCCCGCCCAGCCAGATCGAGGCCCTGGCCATCGACGATGCGCGCATCCGCATCACGCCGGCCTTCATCGGCTTCCTCGGTGTGAAGGGCGCGCTGCCCTATTGTTATACGGAGACCATCGCCACGCAGGTGCACGGCGACAAGGATGAAAGCGGGCGTGCCTTCCTCGACTGTTTTTCGCAGCGCTCCGTGATGCTGTTCTATCGCGCCTGGGAAAAGTGCCGCGTCGAGTACCGGTTCGGCCGCGACGGGCGCGACGATTTCCGCGATATGCAATTGGCCCTGGCCGGCCATGCGGGCCGGAAGGATGCGGAAGAGATCCCGGCCGAAGCCGTCGCACACTATGCCGCAGTGCTGCGCCAGCGGCCGGTTTCAGCGGCACTGCTATCGGCTGTGCTGAATGACTACTTTGGCGTGCCGATCCGGCTGGAGCCGTTCGTGCCCGCCTGGGAAAGATTGCAACCGGATGAAACGGCAACGCTGGGCGAGCCGCAACAGTGCCGGCTGGGCAGCATGATCATCGGCAAGCGCTACCGCACGCGGGACACCTGGGTGCGCCTGTGGATCGGCCCCCTGACAAGGGACCAGTACGACCACTTCCTGCGCGATGGCGACGGCGGAAAAGCACTGAAAGCCATGCTTGCCCTGTTCTCCGTACCTGAACTGCGCTTCGAAGTACGTCCGATCCTGCGCGCAAAAGATATACGGCCGGTCATCCTTGGCCAGGCCCGCCTGGGCCGCGCGGCAGTCCTCACCTTCAAGCCAGCGACACGGGATCACGACAAGACCCGCTACCTGATCGAGCCCTTTTGACGGACCGGAGGCCTTATGGACTACGACAAATTCGACGATACCAGCCCCATCGAACAATTCCTGACGGCCCGCAACCGCCCGCTCCGGATGACGCTTGCCTGCGCGGACGGCCTGTCGGACACCATGCTGCTGCCGCAGCGGATCACCGGCACGGAAGCCGTCTGCGGCGGTATCGAACTGCGCGTGTACTGCCTGTCGCTCGATGTTCGCCTGCCCCTGAAGGAACTGATCGGCGTGGCGGCCGAGGTACAGATCGTGACGGACGAAGGCAAGTTGCGCAGCATCTGCGGCATCGTGGCTGAAGCGGCGCAGGGCGAAAGCGATGGCGGCCTGGCCACCTACCAGCTGGTCATCCGCGATGCGCTGGCCATTCTCGACCTGGCCGTCAATACCCGCGTGTTCCTCGACAAGACGGAACTGGACGTGGTGCAGGTGATCCTCACCGAAGCGCGCCGCAACAATCCCGCGCTGGCCGCCGCGTTCGAGTTCGAAGTGGATGCTGCGCTGGGCATGCGCCGCGATCCGCCCCGCAAGCAGATCATCCAATATAACGAAGGGACTGGCGCATTCGTGAAGCGGCTGCTGAAGCGGCGCGGCATCAGCTGGTTCTTCCGGCCCAAGCCTGGCGACGAAGACAGCGGCAAGACCGCGGTGCCGGTCCATACCATGGTGCTGTTTCGCGACGTGAAGCGGCTCCGGCAATCTCCCGCCGGGCAGGTGCGCTTTCATCGCAACAGCGCCACCGAGGAACGCGACACCATCACGGCCTGGAGCGGCGTGCGTATGCTGCGCCCCGGCAGCGTGACGCATTTCAGCTGGGACTACATCAATCCCCGCGGTACCTCGTTCATGACCGCGCGCGCTGGCAGCGCGGCCGACCAGGGCGCCAAGGGCAACAAGGTGGCCGACCATCTGGACCGGTACCTGGTCGAAGCACCGCACGTGCGTGCCAACGCCGATGATCTCGGTGACCTGGCCCGGCAGGCGATGGCCCGCTCGGACTTCGAAGCGAAGTGCTACCACGCCGAAGGCGGCGTGCGCTCCTGCGGCGCTGGCGAGTACTTTGCGCTGGACGGCCACCCCGACATGAACACCCACCCGGACGAGGAGCGCGAATTCATCATCCTGTCGTTGCAGTTCATTGCCCAGAACAACCTGCCCAAGGCGTTCGATGCGCGGGTGGAACGCCTGTTTGCCCGCAATCGCTGGACCGCCGACATCGCCGATATTCCCCTGGCCAGCCGAAACTGGTTCGACGCCGGCGACATGCGATTCTTCATGCGCATGGCGTGCGTACGGCGCGACACCCGCTTCGTGCCGGCCTACGACCCGCGTATCGACCAGCCGCGCGCGGAGATGCAAAGCGCCATCGTGGTCGGCCCAGCCGGCGAAGAAGTGCACTGCGACCAGCATGGCCGCGTCAAGGTACGTTTCGGCGGCATGCGCGAACGCGATCACGAGCACGCGCAGGGCGCCGGCGCATCCGGGACCGATGCCGGTTCGGCCTGGGTGCGCGTGGCCACCAACTGGGCCGGCAGCATCGGCGGCGCCGGCTCGCACTTTGGCGCGCTCACGCTGCCGCGCGTCGGCACCGAGGTATTGATCGCCTTCCTGGGCGGCGACCCGGACAAGCCGGTGGTGATCGGCCAGCTCTACAACACGGTCGCCCGCCCTCCGCACCTCGGCACGGACGGCCTGCCCGGCAACCGGTATGTCGCTGGTATTCAAAGCCGCGAAATCCGCAGCACGCGCGTCAACCAGCTGCGGCTCGACGACACGCCCGGCGAAATCAGCGCGCAAGTCTCCAGCGACCATGGCCGCACCGAACTCAATCTCGGCGCGCTCACCCAGCCGCGCACGAACGGCGTGGGCGCGCCGCGCGGCGACGGCGCGGAGCTGACCACCGACCGCCACATGGCGCTGCGCGGCGCAAAAGGCATGCTGCTCACCACCTGGCAGCGGCTAGGCAGCGGCGGCAAGCAGCTCGACCGCACGGAATACCTGGCGCTGATGGAGGAATGCGTGCAGCTGTTCCGGTCACTGGGCGAGTACGCGGCCCAGCACGAAGGCCTGCCCATCGATGCCGCGGCGCAGAGCGAGCTGCAAGCGGAGGTCAAGGATTGGGAAAAGAACCGCGCCGCCGCCATCGGCGTCACCGCCCCGGACGGCATCAGCTTCGCCACGTCGAAAGCAGTGGTCACCTACGCCGCCACCAACGTCGATACGGTGGCGCAGCAACACCTGCAACTGACCTCCGGCCAGCGTTTCAACGTCAACGCCGGCAAGGGCATCTCGCTGTTCTCGCATTGGGACGGCCTGCACGCCATCGCTCACCACGGCCCGCTGCTGATGCAAAGCCAGCACGACACCACGCAGATCGATTCCGCCAAGGACGTGAAGATCAGCGCCGCGGGGCGCGTGATCATCATGGCCGAGGAAATCGTGCTGGTGAATACGGCTGGGGCTTACCTGTCGCTGAAGGGTGGCGAGCCGGAGATCGGTGGGCCGGGGGAGATGCGGATCAGGACGGACGGGCATCGGTGGAATGGGCCGGCGACCAAGGGGGCGGAGGTGCCGAAGTTTACAGATGGGGAATTTGTTCGGACGCCGCGCGTTGTACGGCCTACTGACGGTAAGCCCGTCGAAGGAATAAAGCTGAACGTGGCCGTAAACGGGGGCGCTCCAATGTCAGTGATTACCAATGACTCAGGCGAGGCCGAAAAAGTCCAAGGCGACACTGTGCAACAACTGCTCGCAAGCATCGCTGATGACGAGACATGAACAAACTCTTGGAGGAAGATCGATATGTCGAATAGCTCGAACCCACATTTGAGCTCTGCCAAGGCAGATCCCAAGGAAATGGACGTAGTCCGTTTGTCATCCATTGAAGGCGCAAGTGGTGTGACACTGCTGCGTGATTCTTATTTGGACGTTCTTATGCAAATGCCCTTGCCGGGTATTGTGATTTTCGTCCATGGAGTGAATTCAGACGGAGAATGGTATGACCAAGCCGAGAAGGGAATCTGTGCTGGATTGAACCAGCGCCTGAAACGTTGCGATGAGCATTTGGCTCATCCCACGCCAGCGGGCGGCCAGCTGACCCCGGTCTCATATATTCCTGAGCTCACGGATGATGGATTCATCAATGCAAAGCGGACTAGCAAGACGTTTGTAGGGGACGACAATCATTTTAGCCCAGTAATTCGATTTCGCTGGGGCTATAAGGCTAGCCTAACCGAGCTACAAGAATTCGGCGACGCCATTTATCTTAACGAAGAGAATTATTGGGGTGGCGGCCCGTTTGCCAATGGTTGCACGGCGTTACCCGATCTTTGGAGCGCAGGCTTGTCGGAAAACCTGTTTCTGTGGATGAACGTCCAGCACATCAATCCAGTGCCCGGCCGTCAAGTCTTCTCTTGTCCGCCGCGTCCCTATTTCGTGCTTGCTGCGCTTCGGCTAGCGAAGCTGATCAAATCCATTCGCGAATTACAAGTGGATGTACCGATTACGATCGTATGCCATAGCCAAGGTAACATGATCGGCATGGCCGCCGCATTCCTCGGGGACCGAATGCCTGCGGTAAAAAACAGCGCTGGCAGGGAAGGACGCTGCGTAGCCGACACTTACGTCCTGTGCAATCCGCCATACAGTGTGCTCAAGTCCAACTTCCTTCAAAGTTGGACCGAATCACACATGAAAGACCGGTATGGCGGTACCGGGCGGCAGACCGAACAAGCACGGATGAAGACATTGCGGGCATTTTTCGACATCATTCGCCGCCCGGCATCAGAACAGCAAAAAGCCGAAGATATCGACAAGCGTATGGCAAATTCAGCGCATGGATTCGATATCGCAAGCGACCGGCAAGCTTGCGGCTATGGACCGCGCCAGGGTACTTGTGGCCGTGTCACGCTTTACTGTAATCCGCATGATCAAGTCATTTCAGCCACATCCATACAAGGCATTGGATGGCGCGGCATGAATCAGGAGGAAATCACTGCCGCTGGTGGCGCCGGGGTATTCAGCCAGCGCGTATTCGCACAAAATTTCAAAGTCGGCGTCAAGAGCAATTACCACTATTGGAATGACCGTCACAACAGGAATGTGAAAGCTGGGAACACGGGATTCTGGATTCCCGCATCTCCCAAGGTTAAGTATTCAATATCTCAAGGTTTAAGCTCAAATAAGACTTACTTCGGCAAAGTAATAACGTTCTTATCAACACCAGTCATCGTACCCATTACAGTCACCTCGGCTTTTTTTGGCGCGTGCATCAATGCCGAGCCGGGCAAAAATTGGTCGATTCCCATCGATGCTCCGACACTGCCTTCGGCATTTGAACCCGTTGGAATGCGCTTCGGCAAGACCAGTGACTTCGATGAATATTACGACGCCCCGGGACAGGACCGCGATGCCAACCGTGTGCGCGATCCCGGAGATCCGTATGCCGAAAACCGGCCCATCACACAACGCTCCGATGAACCAAACAGAGAACAAACCGACGCCGGGAAGGGCAACCGCGACAGTGAAGCGAGCCGGCGCTACGAAGATCATGCCCGCCTGCGTATGCTGGCAAGACGTGAAAAAATGGTCAAACCAGATGAGAAGGTAACCGCTGAAGACAACCCCGAACAAGCCAATGACGAGTACAAGGCATGGCGTGCCAAGGAAATTAAGCGTTACCTGACCGAAAACATCGACAGCAACGCTACCGATCATTCGACCATTATGACCAATCCGATGCATGCAGAGCAAGCCCTGGCTTATGACGTAGCCGTTGGGATGTGCCGGATCCCGGCGCCCGAACTGCAAAAACTTAGGATAGAGGCAGACTGGCGGCTATGGCGTGACCTTCCAGATACAAGCTCCCAAAAAACACTCTCGCAATATTTTCAGTCCGGTCAAATTAACGACACATCAGTTTTTAAGTGGGCAAACGACTCAAAAGGTGAAGCTAGCATGCCTCTGGAAATCGAGGATCGCCGTGAGAATGCGGCTCCCCCTGCCCACATTCCCGCTGGAGACTAACCATGCACCTTCTATTTACCAACCGAAACCGAAAAATATTCCTTGCGGCATTAATTTTTATAGCCATGGCATCAACCACAACTACTTATTCGTGGTTGACGACAAATGATGTACAAGAACCTCTAAGCAACGGAGAAATAATGAAACGCTTCGCAATCATGCCAGCGCTCGCCGCACTCGCCTCCGTGACACTAATGAGTGCATGTGCAAATATTTATGTGCTACGCCCCACCGAAAACAAAGTCTCGATTTCCACCAGCGCGAGCACGGACCCATATAAAGCGCAAGTAGTCGGCATCCAATGGCTAAACCCGCTACAACGCCGGGATTATTCTACCGAATGGCAATTACTTTGGACACTAGGGCTATCTAAACCGAACAAAGATGATGATTTGGTTCGCACTGATCCCGCCTCCTTCTCGACGCTTCAAGCAATAGGTTCAATTGTAAGCGGCGTGAACGGCGAGGAAACCTTTCCGGGCTTTCATCGTAAATATTTTGAATCACTGATTGTCCCATTTCATGACAATTACTTTTCATATTCGACATACTTCTACAATGCACATAACGTGAAAGAAAAAGACACATGGCGCGAGCTGGCAGGAATTCACGTTGAGTATGCGCTACCAAGTGAGAAGTTAGACCCCTTAGAGGCGAGAAGTTTCGCTGTCAATTTTATACGCAGAACATTTGCCATTGGAAACCCAAATTTTCCTACCGCTTGGACTCGCGACGCAGTTCCAGACGTCCATGTAACCACCGGCGGCGAGAATATTGGGTTCAAATCTCTGTCTGCTGCACTTGACTATCTGCAGACTCACCCTAGCGAAACCGCTTGGGCCATGAATTGGGATGCTCCTAATTTCCCCCCAAAAGACGATCAGCTCAACGAAAACATGGTCCTGCTCGTCCTCGCTGGCCCTGATTACAAGACCGAGCGCGAACCGCTCGCCTGGATCGGCTATCCAGCCACCCATAACGCTGCCGACTTTGAAAAGAAATCCGATCTTCCACCCAGGGTCATGCAAGCCTGGAAAGCCACGCTCGCCCAAGCAGTGCAAAACGCTGGCAAGGAACCCATCGACATCGGCTACGTCATCCACGATGCCCACAACACCCACGCTGACTCAGGAGAACGCATTGCCAACCTCGCCCACATTTCGACCAAGGAAATCGCCGAATTCGACTTTGTAAAGCAATCGTTCAATACGTCGGCGCTGCTGGGTGACATGGGCGCCGGGTCAGCCTTGACGAACGTGGCGCTCGGCATCGCCTACGCCAACCACATCGGCAAGAACGTATTAGTCGCGGGAACGACTGATCTCGAGAATCCAGCAGCGGTTGTGATCGTCCCGCCAGCGAAGGTCAGGCCGATCGACCACGACAAACCCTGGTTTCGCGCCCGCAGCGAAAACAACGCGTACCTGATGTGGTGGGGAATCCGCCAGGATACCGAGTTCCATATGCAGGGGTATTCGAAGTAGCGAATTTTGATCGACCACCACCATCCACCGGCTGACGAAGGGATCATCATGAAAAACTTTAAAAGGTTCACCGTGCCTGTGCTTGTGTTCGCGTACCTTGCTTCACCCCTGAGTACTGCGAACCAGATCGTTTGCGATACTTCGTCTGATGAGGAACTGCAGCGCCTTGAAGATGCTGGAGACATACGGGCTTCCTATCTGCTTGGCGCTCGGCACATGAGTCCATATTCAGGAGATAGTTCGTGGGAACCCGCGCAGATTCACTTCGCGAAAGCGGCTGCACAGTTTCACCCACCTTCAATGTATTTCCTGGCCTTGACAGGTGGCGGCGGTAACGCATCGCAACGGTTCGCGTTGAAGTTAAACGCCGCGGAGAGGGGCTTCAAACGCGCGTACGCCGATCTTGCGTATGCATATTCCAACGAGAAAAACCCTGTATACAGCAAGCTCGACGCATATGCCTGGATCAGCATTTGTATCGAACATGACTGGTTCTGCCGCCAAGGCGATCTGGAGAAAATCATCTCCGGTTATAGCGACAGGGAAAAGACCCTAGGGGAGCAGTTGAAAGCGCGCATCATCGAAAAGCAGAAAACCTTTCCGCCCTACGAGGTCGTTTCGGACTGTATCAATGAATGGCAGCCGGCTCCGCGTTGACCCGTCGGTGAGCCAGGCTTGGCCCCTTGCCAAATCGCACGCCGACAAGGCAATTACGCTGTCAAAGACCGGCAATTCTGTAACGCAAGGAATCGGAAAGGAGCACCCATGAAAGGCATCATTCGCCTCCACGACCCCACCAGCCACGGCGGCCGCGTGATCAGCGCCGCGCCGAAGACCAGCGTGCTGGGCATCACGGTGGCCCGCAAGGGCGACCGCTGCACGTGCCCGATTCCGGGCCACGGCATCTGCTTCATCGCGGAAGGCGATCCGAAGGTGACGATCGATGGCGTGCCGGTCGCGTTCGAAGGCCACAGGACGACTTGTGGCGCCAGGCTGATCACGACGGTGCCGAAGAGTACCCGCGGCTGAACATCGACCAACCACCCCGGCAACGCTCAATCCACTTCCCAGCCCCGCGAGCGCTCCACCGCCCTGCCCCAGCGCGCCAGCAAGGCGGCGCGGCGGTCCTCCGGCATGGCCGGCTCGAAACGCCGCTCGCATTGCCACTGCGCGGCGATTTCCTCCATCGACGACCAGAAGTGCACCGCCAGGCCGGCCAGGTATGCCGCGCCGAGCGCGGTGGTTTCCGTTACGCGCGGGCGCACCACGGGCACGCCGAGCAGGTCGGCCTGGAACTGCATCAGCAGGTCGTTGCGGGCGGCGCCGCCATCGGCGCGCACTTCCAGCACCGGCTGGGCGGCATCGCGCTGCATGGCGGCCAGCAGTTCCGCGCTTTGATAGGCGATCGCCTCCACGGCGGCCCGGGCGATGTGGGCGGCGGTGCTGCCGCGCGTGAGGCCGACGATGGTGCCGCGCGCGTACTGGTCCCAGTGCGGCGCGCCGAGGCCGACGAAGGCCGGCACCAGCATTACACCGCCGCTGTCCGGCACGGATGCGGCCAGCGCTTCCACGTCGCCCGACTGGCGGATGATGCCCAGGCCGTCGCGCAGCCATTGCACGGTGGCGCCGCCCATGAACACGCTGCCTTCCAGCAGGTAGCAGGGGCGCATGTCGTCACTGCTGTGCAGGCGCCAGCCCACCGTGGACAGCAGCCGCTCGTGCGACACGGCCGGGCGGGCGCCGGCATGCATCAGCATAAAGCAGCCGGTGCCATAGGTATTCTTGACCATGCCGGGCACGTGGCATGCCTGGCCGAAGGTGGCGGCCTGCTGGTCGCCGGCGATGCCGGCCACCGGGATCGGGCTGCCGAACAGATCGGCGTGCGTGGCGCCGATCTCCGCGCTGGACGACACGACTTCCGGCAGCACCGCTTCCGGGATATCGAACAGCGCCAGCAGGTCGGCGTCCCAGCGCATCAGGTGGATGTTGAACAGCATCGTGCGCGAGGCGTTGCTGACGTCCGTCACGTGGGCGCCGCACAGGTTGAACACGAGCCAGCTGTCGACGGTGCCGAAGCACAGTTCGCCGCGGCCCGCGCGCTCGCGTGCGTCAGGCACATGGTCGAGCAGCCAGGCCAGCTTGGTGGCGGAAAAATAGGCGTCCAGCTCCAGGCCGGTGCGGTCGCGGATCAATGCCGCCTTGCCGGCCGCGCGCATGGCGTCGCACTGGTCGGCCGTGCGGCGATCCTGCCATACGATCGCGGGTCCCACCGGGCACCCGGTGGCCCGCTCCCACAGCACGGTGGTTTCACGCTGGTTGGCGATGCCGATCGCGCGCACCTGGGCTGGGCGCACGTTCGCTTCGCGCAGTACCTGGCGCGCCACGGCGAGCTGGCTGGTCCAGATGTCATCGGCGTCGTGTTCGACCCAGCCGGGCCGGGGGAAATGCTGGGGGAATTCCTGCGCGGCGCAGCCGCCGATGCGGCCTTCGTGGTCGAACAGGATGGCGCGCGAACTGGTGGTGCCCTGGTCGAGGGCGAGGATGTAGTTCTTCATGACCGAATTTAGTGAAGCAAGCCGATAGGCCGGATTCTGTTACGGCACCGGCAAGCCGGTGCTATGACAGCCATTCCTCTAGGCGACGGATTACTCCGCCGCTCAAGCTTTCTACCCGCACGCTCCGCGAGCAACATCATCGCGTGCCTATTTGAAATTGCACCAGGTGGAGGTTACCGCGTTTCACCGTAACTTAATACGCTCGTCTCTGTGGCCCTATTCCTCGCCTTATACCCCGTGAAGGGCTTTCAGCGGACGGCCGTTAACCGTCACCCCGCTCTGTGGAGTCCGGACCTTCCTCCCGCCAACGCATTGCTGCGCCGGCCAGCGGCTGTCTGGCTTGCTTCGGGCGCTATTGTACCCGACCCGCCGCCGCCGGCCCGCGCCAGCGGTCGCCCGGTGCGCGCAGGTAGCGCTCGAACAGGTAGCGCCAAGGCAGCGCCAGCGGTACCACCACGCCGACCAGGCAGGAAAACGCCGTGGCGGCCATGTCCTCGTCCATCGTGCCGGCACGCCACTGCGGCAGCGCGACCATCGCCAGCCATAACGCTTTCCACGCCAGCTCCCACAGCAGCAGCGGCAGCATGCGCAACGGATAGCGGATACCCAGCAGCGCCAGCCCGCAGAGGGCACCCAGCATGCAGTTCACCACGCCCTGCATCAGGTGCTGGTCGGGCGAGGCCGACAGGATGCGTGGCCACACCTGCACCAGCAGCCCGATGCCGATCAGCAGGTACACGGCACGCAACAGGTACAGCCGGAACAGCGATATGTCGGTCATTTTGCTCTCCTCGGGTTGGATGACTCAGTCGACCTGCGCCAGGATGCGCTCGATCGCCGCGATGCGCTGGCGCAGGTCGGCCAGCGAAGCGTCGATGGAGGCCAGCGTGCGCGCCGTTTCGGCTGCCTGGGTGGCGTCGGCACTGCCGGCCGCGCGGTATTTCGCCTGCTGCACGGCGCTGTACGAGCGCATGCCGAAGACCAGCAGGACCGCCACGGCCACCAGGAAAATCGTCAGCAGGAACACATGTTCGGACATCGGGTACCTCTACTGTTCAGGGTTAGTCAGGGTCGCTCAGGATCGCTCATGGTCTGCACCGCGATCGCCACCGCCGCCGGGGTGAGGGTGACATCGAATGCCGCCACGTCGAAGTAATTCAATGCCTTGCCATCCGCCGAAAGCTCCATCTGGCTGCGCACCAGGCCCGCTTCCTCCAGCTTTTGCAGGTGCAGGTGGAGCAGCGGGCGACTGATGCCCAGTTCGCGCGCCAGCTGGCTCACATAGTTGCGCCCGCCCTCGGCCAGTGCGGCCACGATGCGCAACCGGTGCGGATTATCGAGTGCCGCCAGCATGGCCAGCAGCTGGTCGCCGTCACTGCGCTTATTCTTCGCTTTCATGTGTAAACATTATCTGACAGGTGTAAGCATGTCAAGACATCATCCGCAAAACGGAAATCGATGTCGCCATTTCAAAAGCCCGCGGCCGACCCGCGCTCTAGAATGCCGCATCATCCAAAGAGGCCCACATGACCCATCCATCCCGTTCCGGCGGCCAGATCCTGGTCGATGCATTGAAGATCCACGGTGTCGACACCGCGTTCGGCGTGCCCGGCGAAAGCTACCTGGACGTGCTCGACGCGCTGCACGAATCGGACATCCGCTTCGTGATCAACCGCCAGGAAGGCGGCGCGGCGTTCATGGCCGACGCCTACGGCAAGATGACGGGCAAGCCGGGCATCTGCTTCGTCACGCGCGGGCCGGGCGCCACCAACGCATCGATCGGCGTGCACACGGCCTACCAGGATTCCACGCCGATGATCCTGTTCATCGGCCAGGTGGGCGGCGACTTCATCGACCGCGAAGCGTTCCAGGAAGTGGACTATCGGCGCATGTACGGGCAGATGGCCAAGTGGGTGGCGCAGATCGACCGCGCCGAGCGCATTCCCGAGTATCTCGCACGCGCGTTCCAGGTGGCCACCAGCGGGCGCCAGGGCCCCGTGGTGCTGGCCCTGCCGGAAGACATGCTGGTCAGGCAGGCCGCCGTGGCCGACACCCGCCGCTACCAGCCGGTGCAGGCCAGCCCGTCGCAGGCGCAGGTCGATACGCTGCGCGCCATGCTGGCCGAGGCGCGGCGCCCGCTGCTGCTGCTGGGCGGCAGCGGCTGGACCGCACAGGCCAGCGCCGACATCGCCCGCTTCGCCGAAGCGAACCAGCTGCCGGTGGCGTGCGCCTTCCGCTACCAGGACCTGCTGGACAATGACCATCCCCACTATATCGGCGACGTGGGCATCGGCATCAATCCGAAGCTCGCCGCGCGCGTCAGGGATGCCGACGTGCTGATCGCGCTCGGCCCGCGCCTGGGTGAAATGACCACCAGCGGCTACAGCGTCATCGAGGCGCCGCTGCCGCGCCAGCGGCTGGTGCACATCCACGCCAGCATGGAAGAACTGGGCAGCGTCTACCAGGCCGAGTTGATGATCGCCAGCGGCATGCCGCAGGCCGCGGCGATGCTGGCGGCGATGGCGCCGGTGGAGGCGCCGGCCTGGGCGGGCAGCGTGGCCCAGGCAAAGGAAGAGCTGCGCGCATGGCAGGCGCGCCCCGCCATCTTCCAGGATGGCCAGGCGCCGCTGGACCTGTGGCAGGTGGTGCAGGACATCGACGCGCTGGCACCGCACGACACGATCATCACGAACGGCGCCGGCAACTACGCCACCTGGGCGCACCGTTTCCACCGCTACGGCGGCATGCGCACGCAGCTGGCGCCGACCAGCGGCGCGATGGGCTACAGCGTGCCGGCCGGCGTGGCGGCGAAGGTCATCGATCCGCAGCGGACCGTGATCACGTTTGCCGGCGACGGCGAATTCATGATGAACGGCCAGGAGCTGGCCACGGCCGTGCAGTATGGGGCGGGGGTGATCGTCATCGTCTTCAACAACCGCATGTTCGGCACGATCCGCATGCACCAGGAGCGCGAATACCCCGGGCGGGTGTCGGGAACCGACCTGGAAAATCCGGATTTCGCCGCGCTGGCGCAAGCGTATGGGGGCCAGGGCGAAATCGTCGAGCGCACCGCGCAGTTCGCGCCGGCGCTGCAGCGCGCGCTTTCCTTCACGCGCGAGAAGAACCTGCCCGCCGTGATCGAGCTGCGCTACGACGGCAACCTGATCACGCCGGGCGCCACGCTGGACACCATCCGCGCCAACGCGGCGAAGGAAAAAGCAAAGTAAGCGTCATCTCAAGAAGCAATACCCAGGGCGGCGCCCCCCAGGGAGAATCATCCCAGGGAGCGTCACCCCTGCGACGGCGGCACCGCTTCCCACTTCGGTGCCGCCGGGTCACCGGCCGGCGCCTTCTTGCCGGCCGGGCAGGCGCGGCAAGCCTTCGGCTTTTGCGCGTAGTCGCGCACCTTTTGCAGCGTCATCGGCAGCGACTCGTCGGCGCAATAGCCACCGTCCAGCGTCAGCGTGTTGCCGTCGTTTGAAAACTTGCCGCTGAGCGTGCGCTCCGGCTCGTCCGGCGGCTGCACCGTGAAATACATCATCCGGCCGCGCGGGTCGATGTTGACGTCGTTCGCCACCACGGGCCACGACAGGCCGCCCGCCGTGTATTCGTAGATTACCGTGTCCACCTCGGCAAAGCGCTGCACCGTGATGCGCTGGCCGCCGAATTCGCCGCCCGGCTGCACGCACAGGTCCGAGTACACGGCCATGCCGTAGCGCGGCAAGCCCCCCTTCTCCGCTGCGGTTTTTTTCACACCCTGCGGCGCGGCCATGGCGGCGGTACAGGTCAGCAGCAATGCAATCGCGATGCTCGAGTTTGTTTTCATTGGCAGGCCGGCAAAGTCAATCTGGCGTCATTCTAACGCACGAAAAAAAACCGGCCCGCGAGGGCCGGTTTGCATGCGGGGTGAAGCGGCTCGCTTAGAACGAGTGACGCACGCCCACGTTGAACGCGCTGTCGCCCGAACCGACTTCGGTGTTGCCGCCGACGGTGAACGCTGCGTTGTTCTTGTTGTCGATCTTGGCGTACGACACGTAGCCGGTGGTGCGCTTCGAGATGTCGTGCATGTAGCCGATGGCCCACTGCTTGGCATCGCGGTTCACGGCTTCGCGGTCATCCTTGTAGATGAACGAAGCGATGACCTTGCCGGCGCCAGCCACTGGCACTTGCACGCCGACCAGGCCGTCGCGGCTGTCGCGCGATGCGGCGATCGCGGTGGTGGTCGCGTAGGCGATGCCGCCGGTCACGCCGCCCAGGGTGCCCTGGTTCGGGTAGGCGATGCTGTTCAGGCCCTTGCTGCGGTTGAACATGAAGTAGGCCTTGGCAACCTGGAAGTCATAGTTCACTGCCAGCAGGCTGTTGTGGCCGATGCCGCGCTCGACAGCTGCCGCGGTAGCGGTCGAAGCGGTGTCGTTGTTGCGGTTGTTGTAGGCAACGCGGGCGTTCAGCGGGCCGTTGGTGTACGACACGGCGGCGCTCAGCTGGCGGCCGGCCGACGATTCGGACTGTTCGCCGAAGCCGTAGAACACTTCACCGGCGAAGCCGTTGAACAGCGGGGTCTGGTACACGACAGCATTGCTGTTACGCACGTTGATGCCGCTGGCCGGGAACAGGTTCTTGGCCGAGCCAGCCAGGCCGGCGGCGAACGGGTCACCCACTTGCACCAGCGCGTTGTACCACGGGGTGTACTGGCGACCGACCGTCAGCGTGCCGGCGGTGGTGGAACGCAGGCCGACGAATGCCTGGCGGTTGAACAGCGTGTTGCTGGAGTTGTCCAGCTGGCCGTCGTCGGTCTTGTAGCCGGTTTCCAGGGTGAAGATCGCGGACAGGCCGCCACCCAGGTCTTCCGTGCCACGGAAGCCGATGCGCGATGCATTGGCGACGCCCGAGGAAACCTTGGTCACGTTGCCGTCTTTACCGCCGCGCTCGGCGACGATACCAGCGTCAACGATACCGTAGATCGTTACATTCGACTGTGCAAAGGCGGCGCTGCTCATTGCGCCCAGAACTGCAACGGAGATTAGAGTTTTTTTCATTACATTTCCTTCAGTTGTGTTGCATCTAAAAAAGTAAAGCAACGGCTAAATTCGGTCTTGCGGTGCCGGGAATCTATGTTCCGGACCGCTTATGCGTGACGGCAAACCCCGATTTGCCACTGTGCCGCGAGCCTTCGGTAAAGGTTGCGGCGCTCACTTATTGTCGCGGCCGATTCAATCGCGCCGTCTTGTTATCAGTGCGCTGGGCACTGGAGGCGGCACTATACTGATGGTTTGCTATTCCATCAAGAGTAAAAATACTTACCAGCCGGGCCAGGCTGGAGGCCTGATCCTGCATGCTGTGCGACGCCGCGGTGGCTTCTTCCACCAGCGCCGCGTTCTGTTGCGTGACCGCGTCCATCTGCGCGATCGCTTCATTCACCTGCACGATGCCGGCGCTTTGCTGCTGGCCGGCGACCGTGATTTCGCCCATGATGTCGGTCACGCGGCGCACGCTGACCACCACCTCTTCCATCGTGCTGCCGGCCTGGTTGACCAGCCTGGTACCGGCCTCGACCTGGTCGACCGAATCGCCGATCAATTCCTTGATTTCGCGCGCCGCCGCAGCCGAGCGCTGGGCCAGGTTGCGCACTTCCGATGCCACCACGGCGAAGCCGCGGCCCTGTTCACCGGCACGCGCAGCTTCCACTGCCGCGTTCAACGCCAGGATATTGGTCTGGAAGGCGATGCCATCGATCACACCGGTGATGTCCGAAATCTTCTTCGCCGACTCGTTGATCGAGCCCATCCGCTCGACCACCTGCGACACCACCTGCCCGCCCTGCTCGGCAATCGCCGATGCGTTCACGGCCAGTTCATTGGCCTGGCGCGCACTGTCGGAATTGTGGCGAACGGTCGACGTCAGTTCTTCCATCGACGCCGCGGTTTCTTCCAGCGAGCTGGCTTGCGCTTCGGTACGGGACGACAGGTCCACGTTGCCGGCCACCACCTGCTGTGCCGCGCTGGCGATCGTTTCGGTGGAATGCCGGACCTGGCCGACGATGTTGGCCAGGCTGTCGCGCATCGACTTCATCGCGAACAGCAGGCTGCTGTCATCGCCCGCACGGGTACGCACGTCCACGTTCAACTCGCCTGCCGCGATCCGCCCGGCCAGTTCCACCGCGTATTGCGGTTCGCCGCCCAGCGTCTTCACGAGCCAGCGGGTGATCAGCAAAGCCGCCAGTGTGCCAAGTATCACCGAGATGACCAGCAGGCCGGCGATCCAGGCGCGCGACGCATTGTATACCTGATCACCAAATTCTGCCGCCGCGTTGCCGCCTTCGCCGTAGTATTTGACCAACTTGTCAACCTGGCCGCGCAAGGCAACGATCAGTTTATTGGATTCGCCACGGATCAGCTGCTTGGCCAGCGGCAGGTCACCGGCGCGCACGGCGGCGCGCAGTTTCGCGTCCTCGGCCATGTAGCGATCCCACAATGCCAGGAATTCGCTGTACAGCGCCTGCTCTTCCGGCGTCTTGATCAGGGCCACGTATTCATCCTGCATCTTCTTCAGGTCGACGAGGTCGTTGGCGATCACCTTGTCGTACTTGTCCAGGTCGGCAACCTGGTCGGAAATGATGTATTGCAGTTCACGGGTACGAACGCGGGCGATCTGCGACTTGATGTCCTGGATGACGCGCATGGCCGGCATCCAGCGCGTCGACAGCCCCCTTGCCGTGTCGTTGACCTTGGCCAGCTGGTTGATCGAAAAAATGCCGACGACCGCCGTCAGCAGCAGGACCGCCGCAAAGGCGAGGCCCAGCTTGGTTGAGAGCTTGCGCCCGGTTAGCCACTTCATGTGATTCCCTCTTGTCTGTAATGGATGGCAAATTGCCGCACGGCAAAATTTTAGCGCATTGCAGCACGCGACGTATCGTTCCCTTGTTGAAATGTCCAGCACAAATCCGAATGTGTCGTTTTTGCGTCAGCTTGAAGAAACAATGATGCGTCATGGAAATTTGATGCGGAGTGGCCAAACTTCCCCGCCGTTGCAGGGTTTCAGCAGCAAATATTTCAGACCTAAACAATATTCGGTTGCTGCATTGCAGCAACAATGCCTTGAAGAAAAATCCCGACTCCATCAAAATGCCATCTTTGTTGCCGTGCGGCAATTACAAGTCCAGGAGTCTTCGTGTTTTCGTCCATTGAGCAATCCGGCAACATCGCTGTTGTCCAGACCAATTTTTCCTGGGGCGACGACTTGCCCCGCATCATCGCCATCGTTGAACGCCACTTCGACGATTTCAACGGCAATGGCTTTTATCCGCACCCCGACGAGGAAGCGCTGCAGCGCGAACTGCTCGCCGTGCCCACGCTGCGCGACTTCGCCGCCCACATGGCCAGCCGCAAGGCACGCGGCCTGGCCATCACCGGCCTGGGCCTGGCCGGCCTGTCCGAAGCGCACCGCAACGCGGTGCTGTATGCGATCGCGCTGACGCAGGGCTTCCCCACGTCGACCGACCAGCGCACCAGGCGCGTGGCATGGGATGTGCGCGCCCGCCCCGGCAGCCAGTCGAAGTTCGTCACGTTCTCCGAACGCACCGGCAACGCCGACATGCACACCGATTCGTCGTTCTATCCGATGCCGGAAGAGCAGTTCCTGCTGTACGTGGTCGCCTCGGCGCGCTGCAATGGCGGCGAATCGCTGCTGATCGACGTGGAAGACATCGTTGCCGAGCTGCAGAAAACCGCGGCGGGCCGCGACGCCTATGCACTGCTGTGCGATACCCAGGTACCTTTCCGCGTGCCGTCGGTCTATGCCGCCGGCGACGACCGGATCGAATTATTCTACGCACCCGTTTTTCATGCCGATGGCCGGGCGATGCGGTGGCGCTACGATTCGATTGAAAAAGGACTTGCAGCCAGGCCCGACTTGGCCACTCCCGAACTGATAGCCGCGCTGCGCCTGCTCAACGAGATCGTCGAAGAGCGTGCGCCCCGTTTCGTGCGCCAGTTGCCGGACGATACGCTGCTGTGGGCGGACAATCACCGCACGCTGCACGGCCGTGCCATGTATACGGACCCGGGCCGCCACCTGATCCGCATCCGCATTTCCAGCACGCCAAATGCGCACCGCATCGGCCCGTCCGGTATTTCGGCGGACTGAGCGGGCACGAATCCGTACCCAGGCAACGATTAGAATCGCACCATGCTCGCTTCCATCATTCCCGTCTTCCTGATCATCCTGCTGGGCGTGGCGATCCGCCGCTTCGGCTGGATGCCGGCCGAGTTCTTCCCCTCCATCGAGAAGTTCTCGTACAACGTCGCGTTTCCGGCGATGCTGTTCGCGGGCACGGCCCGGCTGTCGTTCGAGGGCGGCGAAGTCGGCGAACTGGCGCTGGCCACCCTGGTCCCCACGTTCGCCGTGGTGGTGCTGACGCTGGGCGCGCTGCTGCTGCTGCCCACGCTGCCGGGCGCCAGCCGCTCGTCCGTCATGCAGGGCGCGATGCGTCCGAACACGTATTTCGGCCTGGCCGTGGCGGCATTGTTCTTCCCGGCCGAAACGGCGTCGCGCGTCATGCTGGCGCTGGCGCTGTGCCTGCCGGTGGTAAATGCGCTGGCGGTGATCGCGCTGGCGTGGTGGAGCGGCACCACGCCGAACCTGGGTACCGTGGCGAAGACACTGGCACGCAATCCGATCATCCAGGCCACGCTGGCCGGCGTGCTCGTCAGCGTGCTGGGCATCGCGCTGCCGAAAGAGCTGATGAATACGCTCGACATCCTCGGCAAGGCAGCCACCGCGCTGGGCCTGCTGTGCGTAGGCGGCGGCCTGGTGTTTTCGCTGGAAGGCGCGCGCCCGGCAGCGCTTGCCGTCAGCTCCGTGCTGAAACTGCTGGTCATGCCATTGCTGGCGGCCCAGGTCTGCCTGTGGCTGGAGGTGTCGCCGCAGGTGGCGCTGGCAGCCTGTTTCTATTGCGCGCTGCCGGCCGCCCCGAACGCCTATATCATGGCAAAGCAGCTGGGTGGCGACGCCCGCCTGATGGCATCGCTGATTACATTGCAAACCCTGCTGGCCGTGATGACCGTGCCGTTGAGCCGGCAGTTCATGTCCTGGCTTGGCGCATGACGGTGCCGGCTACAATTTTTTTCACGTTATTTGTCCACGACATGAACGGTGAAAGCCCATAAATAAAATGCATCTATGCATCCTGCCTGTACATGTCATGGACAAGTCACACAGGACGCATGGCCGGCCCTTCCCGCAAGGATGGGCTGTCATTTTTCCCCGGGAAAAGGCATTAAAATGCTGCACGCCCAACGCAGGAGTAGCCCGCGCAGATGAATAACCCGATGCATTTCTCGCCCATGCCGTGCACGATCAGCGACGTCGAGCGCGATACCGGCGTGGCCAAGGAAACGCTGCGCGTATGGGAACGGCGGTACGCGTTTCCACGGCCGGAACGCGACCCGTTCGGCGAGCGGCTGTATCCAGTCGAACAAGTGCACAAGCTGCGCCTCGTCAAGCGCCTGATCGACCTGGGCTTCCGGCCCGGCAAGGTGATCGGCTATACGGCGCAGGAGCTGCAGGCACTGGCGGAAAAAACCACCTCCGGCAACCGGCCGCGCCTTCCCGACGCTACCGAGCTGACTCCTTACCTGGACCTTTGCCGCAGCCACGACAGCGACGGGCTGCGCCGCAAGCTGTCGCAGGCGTTGCTGGTGATGGGACTGCGCAATTTCGTCATCGACCTGATGGCCCCGCTGACGGGCGCCATCGGCGACGCCTGGGCATGCGGCGACCTCGGCGTATGGCAGGAACACTTGCTTACGGAAACGCTGCAAATGGTCTTGCGCAGCGCGATCTTCTCGATGCCGCCCACCAATCCGCTGGGCGGCGCGCCGCGCCCGCGCATCCTGCTGACCACCACGCCGCAGGAAAGGCATGGCCTGGGCCTGCTGATGTCCGAAGCGCTGATGGTGGCCGAGGGTGCCGGCTGTTATTCGCTGGGCCCGCAAACGCCATTGCCCGATATCGTCGAAGCGGCCCGCGCCCTGCAGGTGGACGTGGTGACACTGTCGTTCTCGACCTCGATGAATACCCGCCACGTGCTGGACGCGCTGAAGGAATTGCGGGCCCGCCTGCCGGAACCGGTGGTCCTGTGGGCCGGTGGCGGCAATGCCGCGCTGCGCCGGCGCGCCCCGGCCTACGTGCAGGTGCTGACCTTGCCCGACGTGGCCGCGGCGCTGGCCGACTGGCGCCACGAACAGCGCAGGCACGCCGCTGCCTGAGCCCGGAGTCCCGAGCCGGCGCACGTCGTAATGCAAGGGGGAACGGCTGCGGGATCGCGCGCCAGCGCTTCCCAGGGCCGGCCGAGCCCGGGGGAAATACTGGAAATACCCTTTCAGCAAGGTTTTCCGGGGCGCTCTGGTAGAATAGCCGGCGCAAGAAACCATTCCCAGCGTGTTACCGGCCACCGCGGCCGCAGCCCCCACACACATGTTCAGCTTCTTCAAGAAAAAAACCGTCACGCCCGACGTGCCGCCGGTCGCACCTGCGGACCAGGCGCCGATCCCGGCTCCCGCTGCCCCTGCTTCGAATCCCGCGCCGGCCGCCGTTGCCGCTGCGGTTCCACTGGCTTTCGACGTTGAAACCGCGCCGCGCCCCGAATCGAAACAATCCTGGATGAACCGGCTCAAGGCCGGCCTGTCGAAAACCTCCGCCAACCTGTCGCTGCTGTTCGTCGGCGCCCGCATCGACGACGACCTGTATGACGAACTGGAAGCGGCGCTGCTGATGTCCGATGCCGGCATCGACGCCACCGAATACCTGCTCGATGCGCTCAAGCGCAAGGTCAAGGACGACAAACTGACCGATGCGGCCGCCGTCAAGGTGGCGCTGAAGGCCTTGATGGTCGACCTGCTGCGGCCCCTTGAAAAACCCTTCGTGCTGGGCCGGCACCAGCCGACCGTGATGATGATTTCCGGCGTCAACGGCGCCGGCAAGACCACCACGATCGGCAAGCTCGCCAAGCACATGCAGGCACATGGCCAATCCGTGCTGCTGGCCGCCGGCGACACGTTCCGTGCCGCGGCCCGCGAGCAGCTGATGATCTGGGGCCAGCGCAACAACGTGACGGTGGTGTCGCAGGAATCGGGCGACCCGGCCGCCGTGTCGTACGACGCGGTACAGTCCGGCAAGGCGAAGGGTACCAATGTCGTCATGATCGACACGGCCGGCCGCCTGCCGACCCAGTTGCACCTGATGAACGAGCTGCAGAAGATCAAGCGCGTGATCGGCAAGGGCATGGACCAGGCGCCGCACGAAACGCTGCTCGTCATCGACGGCAACACGGGCCAGAACGCGCTGACCCAGGTGAAGGCGTTCGACGATGCGCTGCAGCTCACCGGCCTGATCATCACCAAGCTGGACGGCACCGCCAAGGGCGGCGTGCTGGCCGCGATCGCGCGGGTGCGCCCGGTGCCCGTGTATTTCATCGGCATCGGCGAGAAGATCGAGGACCTGCAGCCGTTCGACGCCGAAGAATTCGTCGAAGCCCTGCTCGGTTGATGGCTGGGGAACGGAAAAACCGGCCATGATCGAATTCGTCAACGTCACCAAGCAATACACCGCCGACACCACCGCGCTGCGCGACGTCACGCTGACGGTCGCCAAGGGCGAGCTCGTCTATCTGGCGGGCCCGTCCGGGGCGGGCAAGTCCACGCTGCTGAAGCTGATCGCGGCCATGGAGCGCCCCACGTCGGGCCAGGTGACCGTGAATGGTACCGACATCGGCCGGCTGAAAAGCGCCGGCGTGCCCTTCCTGCGCCGCAACCTGGGCCTGATCTTCCAGCAGCAGCGGCTGCTGACCGACCGTTCCGTGCTGGCCAATGTGATGATGCCGATGCTGGTCACGGGCTTGCCCCGTAGCCAGGCGGAAGAACGCGCCCGCGCCGCGCTGGACAAGGTGGGCCTGCTGAGCCGTGCCACCGCCAGCCCGCTGGCATTGTCCGGTGGCGAGCAGCAGCGCGTGTCGATTGCCCGCGCCATCGTCAACCGGCCGCAGATCATCCTGGCCGACGAACCGACGGCAAACCTGGACCGCGCCAGCGCCAACAAGGTCTTCGACGCGCTGCGCGCCTTCAACAAGGCCGGCGTCACGTGCCTGATCTCGACCCACGACGAACTGGTGCTGGACAGCGCCAGCCGCGTGATCCACCTGAAGCAGGGCGAACTGCTGAAGGAGGCCGCATGAGCGTGTGGCTGCGTCAACATGGCTTCGCGCTGGGCGCCGCGGTGGGGCACCTGCGCCGCTCGCCGGGCTCGTTCTTCTTCAACATCCTCGTGGTGGCGATCGCGCTGGCGCTGCCGTTTGCCGGCGTGACGGTGCTGGACAATATCCGGCCGATGTCCGAACAGCTGGCCGTCGACCCCGAACTGTCGGTATTCCTGAAGCAGGACCTGCCGCGCGAGCATACGCAAGGCATGGCCGGTTCGCTGCGCGCGGTGGCGAAGGATGCCCGGATCGTGTTCGTGCCGCGCGAAAAGGCGCTGGAGGAACTGCAGGAGAAAAACGGCGTGGCCGGCGTGATCGACACGCTGGGCGAGAATCCGCTGCCCGACAGTTATATCGTGCGGCTCAATGCCTTCCAGAGCGCTGCGGAAAGCGCGCACGTGGACGATATCGCGGACAGCATCCGCGCCATTCCCGGCGTCGAGTCGGTGCAGGTCGATTCCGAATGGGTCAAGCGGCTGGCCGCCCTGCTGGGCGTGCTGCGCGTGGGCCTGCTGCTGCTCGCGGCCACGCTCGGCACCGTGGTTGTCGCGGTGGTATTCAATACGATCCGCCTCCAGGTGCTGACGCAGCGCGAGGAAATCCTCGTGTCGCGGCTGATCGGCGCGACCGATACCTATATCCAGCGCCCGTTCTATTACACAGGCGCGCTGCTGGGCCTGTTCGCTGGCGCCGTCGCGCTGGGTGCGGTGGCGTTGTCGCTGCATCCGCTGAACGCGGCGATCGCCGAGTTTGCCCGGCTGTACGCATCCGAATTCCAGCTGGCCCCGCTCGAACCGCTGGCGATGGCGCTGCTCTTGGCACTGTCGGCTGGCCTGGGGCTGGTCGGCGCGGCGCTGTCCGTGCGCCGGCAACTGGCCCGGCTTGCCTGACGCAATTTTCCCGGCGGCCTGCTCTTGCAATCGGGCGGGCCGCCCTTATCTCTTTGTCCACCCCCTCCTGCCGACGTACAAACTCGTTGGCTGCACTCCTACATCCGCCCCCGGATGATCGTGCGTTCACGCACAGAGTCCGTCGCGCCGCGTCGATAATCTTGTCTTACAACTTTTGATCCAGCTCAAATTCTGCGCAGTAACATTGGCGCGCCGAGCCGCGCCCCAGCCCTACCGATTAGTATTGAGCCATAGCAAAGAGGCTATCGAAGCCATAGAATTAGTGACATTGGCACTCCTCGGTGGAGAGTGCTAATATATGTTCAAACGCAACGTTGAACACGATAAAGTGCCGGCAAGTCTTGACAGCAAGTGCTTGCCGGTGGTTAAGACCGAATTAAGCTCAACGTTGCATGCTGTACGCAAATGTCGCGCTGCAATCCCGCAGCAGGACCATGCAAGACCTTCAAGCGAGGAATGAAAATGACTACCATGTCCGCACCTTCCGCCCTGGTTCCAGCCGGCAGCAGTGCACTGGGACTCGGGTTCAGTGGCAACCTGGGGAACCTGGACGCCTACATTTCCGCTGTGAACCGCCTGCCGATGCTGACGCACGAGGAAGAAGTCTCGCTGGGCCGCCGCCTGAAGGAAAACAATGACCTGAAGGCAGCGGAAAAGCTGGTGCTGTCGCACCTGCGCCTGGTGGTATCGATCGCCCGCGGCTACCTCGGCTATGGCTTGCCGCACGCCGACCTGATCCAGGAAGGCAATATCGGCCTGATGAAGGCCGTGAAGCGCTTCGACCCGGACCAGAACGTGCGCCTCGTGTCGTACGCCATGCACTGGATCAAGGCCGAGATGCACGAGTACATCCTGAAGAACTGGCGCCTGGTGAAAGTGGCCACGACGAAGGCGCAGCGCAAGCTGTTCTTCAACCTGCGCAGCCACAAGACCGGCCTGGATGCGATGACGCCGGACCAGATCGACGCGCTGGCGAAAACGCTGGACGTCAAGCGCGAGGAAGTGATCGAGATGGAAACGCGCCTGTCCGGCCGCGATATCGCGCTGGAAGCACCGACCGACGATGAAGACGACAAGTTCTCGCCGATCGCCTACCTGTCGTCCGACCTGTCGGAGCCGACCAAGGTGCTCGAAGCGGAACAGGTGACGCGCCTGCAGTCGGAAGGCCTGGAAACGGCCCTGGGCAAACTCGATCCGCGCTCGCGCCGCATCGTCGAAGCGCGCTGGCTGGCCAACGACGACGGCTCCGGCGCCACGCTGCACACGCTGGCCGACGAATTCGGCGTCTCCGCCGAGCGCATCCGCCAGATCGAATCGGCCGCGCTGAAGAAGATGAAAGGCGCGCTGGCCGCCTACGTGTAAGGCGCCCCGCTCCCTCCAGAACCCGGCTTCGTGCCGGGTTTTTTATTGCCTGAAAATCGGTGACGAAAACCGGTGACAGGCTCCGATTCTTCGAAAACCGGTGACAGGCTCCGATTCTTTGGCAAGTTCCCGAAAACCGCTGGTGTAGCAGAGGGCTCGAGGAGCACTGCTCCTGGCCTGCGTAACCGAGAGTGCCTGCTGGCCCTCTCTCCTTCCAGGCCGGCAAATCGGAGCCTGTCACCGGTTTTTTTGCAACTTTTGTTCTCGAATCGATGTTTTCCTGGCAGCTATAGCTCAGCAGTGCGACCATTTTCATAGCAATTTGATAACCTGAAGGTCCTTGCCGGATGGAGGACCTATGCAAGCCAGGCTCATCGGAATTATCGGCTGCGCGCTGACGGCGGGCGTGGTGGCCGCGTGCTCGATCGACAGCACGCAGGCGGAAGCGGTGGCCGACAAGCCCCGCAAGACCAGCGCCAGCTACGCGCTGCGCCAGGGGGAAAGCGTGATGCTGGCGCCGGGCACGCACCTGAAGCTGGAACGTATCAACGACAGCCGCTGCGGGCAGGGCGCGGTGTGCGTCTGGGCCGGCTACATCAGCTACACATTCATGCTGACGAGCCCGCGTGGAACGCGCAACTTCGTGCTGGCCGAGAACATGCCGAACGCGAAACCCGCCCTCACGCAGGATGGGCTGACGTTCGCGCTGGAAAAACTGGAACCGCCCGAACCGCCCGCCGTGGATGCGCCGCCGCCGGATTATCGGGTAAGCTTGCGCGTAACGATCGCCCGCATAGCCCAGACAGCCCGCCCACCCACCAGGCAAGCCACCAGCTCATGACCAGACACCTCGTCGCCGCCATCGTCCTGACCGCCGTCGGCACGGTCGCCATTGCAAAAACGCCGGTCGCGACCGGTACCGGCGGCGCGGTCGCCACGATCAGCGAGCAGGCGTCGCAATCGGCGCTGGCGATCCTGGACAAGGGTGGCAACGCGATCGATGCGGCCATCGCCGCGGCGGCCACGCTGGGCGTGACGGACCCGTTCAGCTGCGGCATCGGGGGCGGCGGCTTCATGGTGGTGTACCTGGCCAGGGAACAGCGCGTGGTCACGATCGACCACCGCGAAACGGCACCCGCCGCATTCAGCCCGGCCACCTTCCTCGACAACGGCAAGGAAATGGATTTCGACACCGTCGTCGCCAGCGGCCAGTCGGTCGGCGTGCCCGGCACGGTGCGCGGCTGGGATGAAGCGCTGCGCCGCTATGGCACGATGTCGTTCAAGCAGGTGCTGGCCCCGGCCATCGACGTGGCGGCCAAGGGCTTCACGGTGAACGCCAACTTTTCCCGGCTGGTCGATGAAAACGCCGACAAGTTCCGGCGTTTCCCGGCCACCGCCGCGCTGTACCTGAAGGATGGCATGGCGCCGCCGCCCGGCACCCTGCTGAAGAATCCCGGCCTGGCAAGCACCTACCGCGCACTGGCGCAAGGCGGCGTGAAGGCGTTCTACGAAGGGCCGGTGGCGCGCGCGATCGTCGACGCCGTGAACCGCCCCGCCACGGCGCCTGGCGTCAGCGTCCGCGGTGGCAAGCTCACGCTGGCCGACCTGGCCAACTACGAAGCGCGCATCCGCCAGCCGGTGCGCAGCACCTACCGCGGCTATGAGCTGTATGGCATGCCGCTGCCCAGCAGCGGCGGCGTGACCGTGCTGGCGGCGCTGAACCTTCTCGAAGGCTGGGACCTGAAGGCGCTGCCGCGCGCGCAGGCCGAGCACCTGTACCTGGAAGCGAGCCGCCTCGCGTTCGCCGACCGCAATGCCTACCTGGCCGATCCCGAATATGTCGATGCCCCCGTGGCCGGCCTGCTCAGCAAGGAGTACGCGGCGCAGCGCAGGAAGCTCATCGACGCCGGCCGCGCGGCTACCGGCCCGGTCGCCGCCGGCGATCCCTATCCGTTCCAGCAGGATGCCAGCGTGCCGCAGCGCCCCGCGCCCACGGCACGGCTGCGGCAGGAAAGCGCCCACACCACCCACCTGACCGTGTCGGACAAGGCCGGCAACGTGGTCTCCTACACGTTCACCATCGAATCGTGGGGCGGCAGCGGCATCGTGGTACCCGGCCATGGCTTCCTGCTCAATAACGAAATGACCGACTTCGAATTTTCCGGCCCGGGGCCGAACGTGCCCGAAGCCGGCAAGCGCCCGCGCAGCAGCATGGCGCCGACCATCGCGCTGAAGGACGGCAAGCCGGCGTTCACGATCGGCAGCCCGGGCGGCGCCACGATCATCACCACGGTCCTGCAGACCATCGTCAACCACGTCGACTTCGGCATGCGCATGGACCAGGCCATCGATGCGCCCCGCCTGTCGCAGCGCAACGGCCCCGCCACGGACATCGAGCCCGGCTTCGACGAGGCCGCCCAGGCCGACGCGCTGGTGCGCCTTGGCCAGCGCTGGGCCAGCGAGCCCGAAGAGATCGGCGCGGCGAACGCGCTCGTGTTCAACCCCGACGGCACCGTGACCGCCGTCAGCGAAGGGCACCGCCACGGCGTGGGCAGCGCGCTGGTGCAAAAGAAAGGGCATTGATCGACCCGCTGTTCGCCACTGCTGGCGCCAAGGCCTCAGCCATTGCGGGCGCGGCAATCGGCCGGCGCCTGCGCGCGGTCGTGCAGCCCATAGTCGCGCATCACGCCAGCGATGCGCAGGCGGTAACCGGCGAACAGTCCACCCCGTCCGGCCTGCTGCGCGGCACGGTGTTCCTCCAGGTTGCGCCACTGTGCCAGCGCCGCCTCGTCGCGGAAGAACGACAGCGACAGCAGCTTGCCGGGATCGGCCAGGCTCTGGAAGCGCTCGATGGAGATGAAGCCGTCGATCTCTTCCAGCAGCGGCCGCAGTGCCGCCGCACGGTCCAGGTACGCCTGTTTCCCGTCGGGATGCGGAACGACTTCGAAGATCACGGCGATCATGCTCCGCCCTCCCCGACGAAGACGGGCATGCGGGCATTCACCGAAGGCCGGTAGCGCCATGCCGCGCGGGGCAACGGCCCGGCCGCGCGCAAGGCCCGCAATGCCTGCGTGACGATGCTGCGCGCCAGCGCCTGGCCGGGGCAGGCGTGGCGGCCGTCGCCAAACCCCGCCGTTCCCGCCAGCACCAGCAGCAGCGCCTGGCCGGCCGGCACGCGCACGCCGGCGACATCGAGACCGGCGGCGGTGAACCGGCGCGTGTTATGGATGGCGGGATCGCGTTCCATCACGGCCGGCACCAGCGCGGCGGGGCCGCTGGCATCGCCGCGCAAGCGGGCCACGATGCTATTGCCCAGCAAGCCGGTGGTGGCGTCATGCGTCTGCGTCATCAGGCCTGCCAGATTGGCCAGCAGCGCATGCTTGTCCGGCCATGGCTCCCGCGTGACGCCGGCCAGCAAGGCCGTGCCGGGCGCCCGCCGGACCAGCTGGCGCAACGCTTCCAGCAGCGCTTGCGCCGCTTCGTGCCCCGCCGCGATCTCGCCGGGACACGCCAGCGGCGTCAGGCAGGCCACATACCGCGCGACCAGCGCCGCGACACGCGGCAGCTCCCCGTCCGCAAAGCCCAGCAGGCTGGCCACTGCCCGCACCGGCACGCCCTGGACGAAGGCATTCAGCGTCGCGGCATCGCATACCTCCGCCGCCATCGCCGTCGCCACGCTCGCCGCGTGATCCGCCGCCAGGGACTGCGGCAGCGCCGCCAGCGCGTGCAGCAGCACCGCCTTCGGCGTGGCATGGCGCGGGCCGTCGTTCATCCGTACCAGGGCGCCGAACAGGTCGCCCGCCGGTCCCGCCAGGGCCACCGGCACCGGTTCCTGCACGGGCCGCACGCGGCAGGCGGGATCCGCCAGCAATTGGCGCACCGTGGCGGGATGCGCGGCGACCCATAGCCGCAGGCGTTCGTCGTAGCGGGGCGCGGGGTCCGCCGCGAGCAGGGCGTAATACGAATAAGGGTCCGGGTGCGTGACGGCTGCCACCGCATCGGCGGGTGGGTGATCGGGTTCCATGCTGTTCCTTTGCGTGATCGAATGGATGCAGTATCCTGAAAAGCCCACCTCGATACTTCGCTGGAGACCGAATCATGGATGCAGCACGCGCCAGGAACATCACGACTGCGGCAACGGCGAATGCCGACGACCGCCTGGCGCGCATCGCCGCCGCCATCGCCGAACCGGCCCGCGCACGCATGCTGTGCAGCCTGCTGGACGGCCATGCGCGCACCAGCACCGAGCTCTCCGTGGTGGCCGGGATCGGTGCGTCGACCGCCAGCGCGCACCTGGCGAGGCTGCAGGAAGATGGCCTGCTGCGCCAGCTCGCGCAAGGCCGGCACCGCTACTACAGCCTGGCCGGGGGCGAGGTGGCGGCCGCGCTGGAAGCGCTGCTCGTCGTGGCCGGCGTGCAGCGCGCCCCCTTCGTGCCGAACACGCCGGACCGGCTGCGCGAGGCGCGCACCTGCTACGACCACATGGCGGGCGCGCTGGCCGTCATGCTCAACGATCATTTCCTGGCGGCGGGCTGGCTTGCCGAGGACGATGGCGCGTATGTGCTGTCGGCGGAAGGCGAGACGCGCTTCGGCGAGCTGGGGCTGGACATGGCCACGATGCGCGCCCAGCGCCGCCGCTTCGCCTGCCCTTGCCTGGACTGGAGCGAACGCCGGCCGCACCTGGGCGGCGCGCTCGGTGCCGCGCTGCTGCGGCTCGCCCTGCAGAAAGGCTGGGTCGAGCAGGATCTCGACAGCCGGGCACTGGGCGTCGCCCCGCAGGGCCGGCGGCGCATGCTGGCGGCCCTGGGCATGCCCGCGCAAGCGCCCGGGGCTGCCCGTGTATAAGCATTGATTAAGATGGCCGCCCGATGATGAGGATCCACCACCATCCAAGGGAGATTCACATGAAGGAAGCCATCCGCGCCAACAAGGGGTTCATTGCCTTCCTGCTGCTGTTCGGGATATTCCGCACCGCCGTGGCGGACTGGAACCCGATTCCGTCGGCGTCGATGCGGCCCAACCTGCTCGAAGGCGACGTGGTGTTCGTCAACCGCCTGGCCTACGACGTGAAGATCCCCCTCACCGATATCTCGCTGGCGCGCACCGGCGAACCGCGCCGCGGCGACGTCGTCACGTTCTCGTCGCCGAAGGATGGCACGCGGCTGATCAAGCGCATTGCCGCGCTGCCCGGCGACACTGTCGAGATGCGCGGCGAGCGGCTGCTGATCAACGGCCGCCAGGCCGCCTACACGGTGCTGGGCAACAGCACCGAACGTATCGATACGCTGGGCGAGCTGGCGGCGCTGCACTTGCGAGAACACAGCAGCGAGGCCAGCTACCGCATCCAGGTCCTGCCGCAGGTGACGGCCATGCGCGACTTCGGCCCGGTGACAGTACCGCGCGACAGCTACCTGATGCTGGGCGATAACCGCGACAACAGCGGCGACTCGCGCGTGTTCGGCACCGTGCCGCGCGCGCTGCTGATCGGCCGCGCCGAGGGCATCCTGGTCTCCGCCGACATCCAGGGCAACTGGGCGCCCCGCACGGAACGCATCGGCATGAGCCTGCGCAGCCAGTAGGCCCAATGATAAGATCGGCGCTCTCCATCCACGCGGGAGCGACATGATCGAGTTCGATGGCCTGGCCAAGCGCTATGGCGACTACGAGGCGGTGCGGCCGCTGACCCTTGCCGTGCGGCGCGGCGAAGTGTTCGGCTTCCTCGGCCCGAACGGCGCCGGCAAGACCACCACGATCCGCATGATGATGGGCATCCTCGTGCCCAGCGGGGGCCGCGTGCTGGTCGACGGCCTCGATTGCCATGCCGATGGCGCCAGCGTGAAGCGCCACGTGGGCTACCTGCCCGACAACCCGATCTTCTACGACTACCTGCGCGGGCGTGAAATCCTGCAGTTCGTCGGCGAGATGCATGGCCTGCCGCGGCGCGCCGCCGCCACCCGGGCCGCGGAGTTGCTGGCCGAATTCGGCCTCGGCGAAGTGGCCGAGGAATTCGCCGTCAACTACTCGATGGGCATGAAGAAGAAGCTGGGCCTGGCGTGCGCGCTGGTGCACGACCCGGCCGTCCTGATCCTCGACGAACCGATCAACGGCCTCGATCCCCGCGCCGCGCGCGACGTGCAGGACCTGCTGGTGGGCCGCGCCGCCGCCGGCAAGACGATCTTTCTCTCCACCCACCTGCTGGACATGGCGCAGCGCATGTGCGATCGCGTCGGCATCATCCATCGCGGCACGCTGGTGGCCACCGGCGCACTGGACGAGCTGCGCGACGACCGCGCCACCTCGCTCGAGGAAGTGTTCCTGCGCCTGACGGACGAAACGGAAGCGGCGCCGCAGTGAACGGCGAACTGCCCGTCGGTACCGCGCGCGCGGCCTGGCTGCTGGCGCGGCTGCGCCTGCAACGCCTGCTGAACCTCGCCACCGTGTCGATGCGGCGCAAGCCCGCCAGCGGCCCCGCCATGGGCCGCGCCGCCACCGCGGGCAAGCGCCGCGGCCGCTGGATCCTGCCACTCGCGCTGGCGCTTCTGATGGTGCTGGCCTTTGCGCTCCAGTCGCAGACGATCCTGACGAACCTGCATTGCGAGCTGACGCCGCACAGCGCCTGCGGCAGCCAGGCCACGCCGGAAGACCTGCGGCGCGCGGTATCGGCGCAGCTGCGCGAGGCGCCGTTCAGCGCTCCCTTGCAGCGCGCGCTGGCCATGGAACTCTGGCTGCTGTGGCTGGTGGCGCTGCTGGTGCCGCTCGGCAGCCGCGAACTGGCGCAGCCAGACTGGGACCTGGAATGGCTGGTTACCTTGCCGGTGCGCCGCAAGGGCCTGCTGTGGGCCCGGGTGCTGGAACGCACCGTCACCAATCCCACCGGCTGGCTGGTGCTGTGGCCGACGATGCTGATGATCGGCTGGCATGCCGGCCTGCGCTGGAGCGCGCCGCTGGCGGCAACGGCCGCCGCCCTGGCCCTGCTCGCGCTGGCCGCGATGGTGCGCACGCTGGTCGATACCGGCTTGCGCCTCACGCTGCCGCCATCGCAATTGCGCAACCTGCAGGCCGCCATCTCGGTGGTCTCGCTGCCGCTGATCTACCTCGTCATCGCCCTGTCGACGGGCCGCGGCGGCATCACGATGGACTGGGCCCGCGCCTGGCCCGGCTGGACGCTGTGGACCCCGCCCGGCCTCGCCGTCCAGCTGCTCGATGCGCGGTCGCTGCCGGCCGCGCTCGGCCATGCCGCATTGCTGGTGCTGCAGGCCGGCCTGCTGCTGTGGGCCGGCATCGCGCTGCTGGCGCGCCAGTTGTCCGCCGGCGTGGTGGCCGCCAGCTCGCGCGAAGCGGCACGCGCGCAGCGGCCGCCGCCGGCATCGTTGCGCGCCGTGCCGGGCACCGCGCTGCAGCGGCGCGCCCTGCGCCTGCTGGGCCGCGACCGCACCTTCCTCGTGCAAAGCCTGGTCGTGCCGCTGGTGATCATCGGCAGCCAGCTGTTCTTCACCGGGCGCATGGAGGCGATGGCGCAGCTGGGATCCGACCAGGCGCTGCTGGCTTCCATCGCGTTCGGGCTGGGCAGCTATGTGCTGCTGCTGTCCGCGTTCCAGACCATCAATACGGAAGGCCAGGCGCTGTGGATGCTGTACACCTTCCCCGGCACACTGGAACGCATGCTGCTGCAGAAGGCGCGCTTATGGGCGGTGCTGGCACTGGTGTACCCGGCGGCCGTGTTCGCGATCGGCATCGGCTATGCGCCGGGCATCGATGCCGGGCTGGTGACAAGGATGGCGCTCGTGGCGCTCGGCATTCCCGTGTTCGCGCTCATCGCGGTGGCGCTCGGCGTGTGGGCTTCCGACCCGCTGGCGCAGGAAGCCACCGCGCGCATCCGCCCCACCTACGTGTACCTGTATTCGCTGCTGGCGGGGCTGTACGGCTTTGCGCTGTACACCACCACGCTGCCGCACCGGGTGGCCGTGGTCGTGCTGCTGGTCGCGCTGGCACTGGCGCTGTGGCAGAAGGCGCGCGACCACCTGCCCTACCTGCTCGACCCGGCCGCGGCGCCGCCGCCCCGCGTGTCCGCCGCCGACGGCATGGTCGCCGCGCTGCTGTTCCTTGCCGTGCAGGCGATCGCGCTGGCCGTCATCCACCGTACGCCCGGACCGCCCGCGCTGCCGGACCTGGCGCTCGCGCTGGCGATCGGCGGCGCCGTGGTGTGGGCGCTGGTGCGCTTCGTTTATTGGCGCATGGGCACGACCGGCGTGCCCAGGTTCCGGCACGGGCCGGTGCTGCCCGCCCTGCTGGCCGGCGCCGCGTGGGCGATCCCGGCGATCGCCGCTGCGGCGCTGTACCTGGTGGCGGCACGGCACTTCGGTATCCCACTGCCGCGGCCGGAGGGCGCCATCGCGCTGCCGCTGCTGCTGGCCATCGCCTGCGTGGCGGCGCCGCTGTCCGAGGAATTCATCTTCCGGGGCCTGCTGTTCGGCGGGCTGCGCCGCTCGCTGCCGTTCGCGGCGGCAACCATCGTCAGCGCGGCGCTGTTCGCCGTCGTGCATCCGCCGCCGTCGATGCTGCCGGTGTTCGTGCTGGGCCTGTGCACGGCGCTGGCGTACGGGCGTAACGGCAGCCTGCTGGCGGCGGTGGCCACCCACGCGGTGTACAACGGGGCGATCATCGCGATCCAGGCTTGACCATGCATGTCGAATTCATGCCTGCCGAATTCATGCGTGCCGGGTTCATCCCCGCCGAGTTAGAATGAGAATTATTCTCATTCAATTACGTGCAATGACGGCTTTCCCTTCCTCCTCTTTTTCCCCCCGTTCTTCCCCCTCTCCGTCGCGCCGCCGCCTGCTGTCGGCGGGCGGCGCCCTGCTGGGTGCGACCCTGCTGCCCGGCGTGGCGCGCGCCGCCGATGCCTGGCAAGACGTCGTGCTGCCGCAGGCGCGCCAGCGCGACCTGGTTTCATCCATCACCGGCGGGCGTTACCGCATCTTCATCAGCGTGCCCGATACGCCGGTACCGGCGGCCGTCCACCCGGTGCTGTATGCGCTGGACGGCAACGCCTCGTTCCCGCTGCTGGCACAGATGGCGCGCACCGCCGCGCGGCGCACCAAGGCCACCGGGCAGGCGGCGCCGGTGGTGGTCGGCATCGGTTATCCGACCGGCGACGATTACCACCCGGACCGCGGGCGCGACTACACGCCGCCCACGCCCGGTGCCCCGGCCACGGAAGGCGGCGCAGGGCGCTTCCTCGATTTCATCGAACAGGAACTGAAGCCGCTGGTGCGCACGCTGGCGCCGATCGATCCGCAGCGGCAGGCCTTGTACGGGCACTCGTACGGCGGCCTGTGCACCTTGCACGCGCTGTTCACGCGGCCGGCAATGTTCCAGACTTATCTGGCCGCCAGTCCGTCGATCTGGTACCGCGGGCGCGCCGTGCTGGCGGGGCTGGAAGGCTTCGACAAGCGCGTGGCCACGCTGGCGGTGAAGCCGTCCGTGCTGCTGTGCGCCGGCGAGCTGGAACAGCCGGCCGCCGGCGGTGCTCCCGGCTCGCGCGACGCGATCGCGGCCGAACGGCGCATGATCGATGAGGCGCGGGCGTTGTCGGCGAGGCTGGGCGCCATGAGCGGCACCGTAGCGCGAGCGGAATTCATGCTCTTCCCGCGCGAAAACCACGGCTCCGCGGCGTTCCCCGCCATGGCGCGGGGGATGGAGTTCTTCCTGGCGTAGTTGCCTGTGCCGCGCGCGCTACAGCAGGCGCTCCGGACACAGGGCGCGCATCAGCCACAGCGTGGCCGCACCGAGCACGCTGGTGGCGATCGTCGTCACCACGATCAGCAGGGGCAGCGCATGCTCGCCCAGTTCATCGGCCAGCACGATCGCGCCCAGCGCCAGCACCAGTTGCGCCGGCACGATCACGCGCAGCCAGCGCCGCGCACCGGGAAAGCCGCGCCGCTCGAGCTTGCGCGCCGCGAGCACCACCGGCCCGCACAGCACGGCAAGGAAAACAGCGACAAACAAGATCATTTGCAGGATGCGCATTTGTTTCCTCGGCAAAGGCCGCCAGCATAGCGCAAGGCGCCGCACTGTTGTGCCTCCACCACAAAAAGTGTTGCCCAAATTCGGGGGTGTAGCTGGGGTTTCGCGAAGCATGCTTCGCGCCTGCGTAACGATACAGGCCTGCAAGCCTGTATTCCTTCCAGTCCCCGAATCTTTTTCCTCAAACATTGCGCGAAAAAAAGCGGTGGCTCGTACGGGCCACCGCGAAGGGAAGCGCGCCATGGGGCTGGCGCAGGTGAAACACGGTACGTGGCGGCGCGGCAGGGCCATGGCCGCCGTGATCGTTGCCTACAGGTGCTGCGCGACTTGCGGCATCAATTCCTCGAACGTGCGGCCGGTGCCGTTCTCGCCGATCGCGTGCATCTTCCATTCGCCGTTGTGGCGGTACAGCTTGGCCATGATCTGGGCGCTGTGCGAACCCTGCACGGACAGGTCGAAGCGCGCCACTTCCTTGCCGTCCTTGGCGTTCAGGAGCCGGCAGTAGGCGTTCTGCACCTGCGCGAAGCTCTGGCCCGTGAAGCTGTTCACGGTGAACACGATGCTCTTCACGTTGGCCGGCACCTGCTGCAGGCTGACGCTGATCTGCTCGTCGTCGCCATCGCCGGCGCCGGTGCGGTTGTCGCCCGAGTGCACGATGCTGCCATCGCGGCTCTTCAGCTGGCGGAACCATACCGCGTCGACCGGCTTGTTGGCCTCGTCGAACAGCAGGCAGGAAGCGTCCAGGTCGACGTCGGCGCTCTTGCTGCCGAAACCGAGGAAACCCTTGCTCTTCACGGCGTCCCATCCCAGGCCCATGGTCACCTGCGACAGCGCGCCGCCGGCTTCCTTGTCCAGGGAAATCTTCTGGCCTTTCGTCAAATTGACTGACATGACATCCTCCTCGTCACTGCACTCGAATCGATATGCTCAGCTGCCGCCCACGCTCGCGGGCGCGCTTACTGAGGCTTGGTGCTCGACAGCCACGACAGGAACGCCGCCCGGCTGCGCGAGCACACCACCACCTTGCCGGTACCCGAGAAACGCAGCACCATCCCTTCGCCGCTCGTCACGCTGTTGACCAGGTTGCCGAGGAAGCCGCTGCTGCGGCTGGTCGACACCGACATCTCGTAGCGCAGCGAGCTGTCCCAGCACACCACGTGCGAGTTGTCGATCACGATATCCTTGCCGGCTTCCACGTCCAGCGTGGCCACCGAGCCGAAGCCCGAGACCACCAGCTGCCCGCTGCCCGAGGTTTCCGTGATGAAGAAGCCGCCTGTCTGGCCGAACAGCGCGGTGCCCACGTTCTGGGTGCGCACGTTCAGGTTCACGCTGGACGACGCCGCCACGAAGGCGCCGTCGCTGATCATGTACTGGCGCTGGCCCACGTCCAGCACCTGCATGGCGCCCGGCAGCGTGGGCGACAGCAGGCAGTCGCCATCGCCCTTGACGGCTTCGATGTGCTGCTGGAAGAACGATTCGCCATTGGCGAAGGTGCGCATCAGCGCCGCCCCCAGCCCGCCGTTCATCTTGCCTTTCAGCTCGAGGTTCGCCTCCATCATGACCATCGCGTTGGCTTCGCAATAGATCTTCTCGCCGTGGCGAAGGGTCACGTGCAGGAACGGATCCTCTTCGCCGGTGATCGTAAATACGGGCATGACTTACACCGCCACGCCGTAGTTCCGGGCCAGTGCCGCCAGGCCGCCCGCATAACCCTGGCCCACGGCGCGGAATTTCCAGTCGCTGCCGTTGCGATACAGTTCGCCGAACACCATCGCGGTTTCCGTCGAGCTGTCCTCGGACAGGTCGTAGCGCGCCACTTCCTGGCTGTTGGCGGTATTCACGCAGCGCACGAAGGCCTTCTGCACCTGGCCGAAGCTCTGGCGGCGCGCCTCGGCATCGTGGATCGTCACGCAGACGGCGATCTTGTCCACGTCGGCCGGCACTTTCGACAGGTCGACCTGCACGGTCTCGTCGTCGCCCGAGCCTTCGCCGGTGCGGTTGTCGCCCGAGTGCACGATCGAGCCGTCGGTGGATTTCAGGTTGTTGTAGAAGATGAAGTCGGAGTCGCTGCGTACCTTGCCATCCGCCTTCAGCAGGAAGGCCGAGCTGTCGATGTCGAATGCCGCGCCATCGGTGGCGCGCACATCCCAGCCCAGGCCGATCGTCAGTTGCGACAGGCCGGGAGCTTCCTTGCTCAGGTTGACGTTACCGCCTTTTTGCAGACTGATTGCCATGATCGATTTCTCCTTCGATTGTTTGAGACACCTTGCTTCCGGCGCGGCGCGACTGGTGTCGAATGGCGCGCCGCGTTGTTCGGGACGGGCTCGCTGCCCGTCCATTCTTGTGAGGGACCTTAACCGACGGTCCTTATGCCACCCTTATGTTCCCTGATGTTGCCCTGCGGGCCGTCATGCCGGGGCGAGGGTTTCCTGCTGCTTGCGGTACCGTACCGACGACCATACCGAGGCGGCGATGAAGGCCACGCCGATCAGGCCGGTGAAGATCTCGGGCACATGGAACTTCATGCTTGCCAGCATGATCGCCGCCAGGATGCCGATCGCATAGTGTGCCCCATGTTCCAGGTAGACGTAAGCGTCCAGCGTGCCTTTTTCCACCAGGTACACCGTCATCGAACGCACGAACATCGCGCCGATCGCCAGGCCTACCATGATGATGACCACGTCCTTGGTGATGGCGAACGCGCCGATCACGCCGTCGAACGAGAACGACGCATCGAGCACTTCCAGGTACAGGAAGCCGCCGATACCGCCGCGCTTGACCATCTCGCCAACGCCGGAGTCGCCCTCTTCGCCGGCCTCGAGGTAGTTCGACAAGGCGTCGACCGCCACGTAGATCAGCAGGCCCCACAGGCCGGACAGCAGCACCGCCAGCTTCTGGCCTTCGCCGACCAGCGTCATGCAGCCCAGCAGCGTGGCCAGCGCCACCATGATCGAAATCGAGGACACCTTGCCCAGCGAACCCAGTTTCTGCTCGAAGTTACCCAGCCAGTGGGTTTCCTTTTCCGGATCCAGGATGAAGTTCAGGAACACCATCAGCAGGAAGATGCCGCCGAACGCCGCCACTTCCGCGTGGTGCTCGGTCAGGTGGCGCGAGTACTCGTCCGGATTGTTCAATGCCAGCGTCCACACGTCGGTCAGTCCGATGTCCGCGGCAACGGCCACGATCACCAGCGGGAACAGCAGCCGCATGCCGAACACGGCGATGATGATGCCCACGCCGAGGAACAGCTTGCGCCAGAAGTCGTTCCACGTCTTCAGCACGGAGGCGTTGACCACCGCGTTGTCGAACGACAGCGAGACTTCCATCACGCCGAGAATCATGGCGATGCCGAGCGCCGACAGCGCGCCGGTGATACCCGCGGTCCGGTAGCCCCACCACCCGGCAATCGCCAGGCAGACGGCCGTGACCAGGAATGAGATCCTGAAGTGCTTCATATGATATTTCCCCTATATTTATGCGGTTATAGATTTACAGGGTGGAGTGTAGAGAAAACACGTCAATCGGAAAATGGTAGATATTATGAACTTCACTTCGCAAAAGCCGAACCATTGACACGCTTGTCGCCGTCCGTCCAACCGGGCGACGGATGCGCCACGGGATTGACGGAAGCCTCCGGCTCGTCGTTGCCGGCGGTACCGGCGGCCACGGCGTGCGTGCCGAACCGGCTGGCGCGCGCGATCACGGCGTTGGCCCAGTTGCGGTGGGTGGCCACTTCGCACATCGAATCGTCGAGCTTGAACACGGCCGGCGCATCGCGGTCCAGGATGCGCAGCGCCATCGCCACTTCCTTCGGCTGCACGCGGAAGTGCTGCTCGATCGGCTCGATCTGCGACGGGTGGATCGCGGTCTTGCCCACCATGCCGTAGGCGATGTCCTGCTGCACTTCCTGGGCCATCAGCGCCGGGCAGTCCAGGTGCTCGAACACCGGGGACGTCAGGCGGAAGCCGTACGGCCGGAACGTCGTCACCAGGCTGGCGATCACGGGGCCCAGCGGCGACTGGTAGATCGTCATGTCGCGCGGCCGGCGTAATCCCAGCAGCGCCAGCAGGTCGTTGCCGCCGATGCGCAGCGCCAGGATGCGGGGCGCGATGTCCGGCATCGACAGCCGGACGCGCAGCGCGCGCATGTCCGCCGGGTCGAACACCTCGGCCGTTTCCAGCGTCGGCATCAGCAGGTGCCTGGTGCCGCTCAACAGGCCGATGTACTCGTCCAGGTTGTCGCGCGTGGCCTTGGGGATCACGAAGGCGGCCAGTTTTTCCACCCCGTCCATCGCCAGCACGCGCGCCAGCACGCCCGTGTTCCGCACGCGCACGAAGCGGTCGATCCGCGCTTCCGCACGCATCGCCCGCAGCGTTGCGGCCAGGTTGGCCAGCGCCGCCTCCAGCTCGCGTTCGGCCACCGCGTCCTCGGTGCAGAAGATGACCGAGCGCAGCGCCGCGATCCGTTCTCCATTGGCGATCTCGAGCAGGTGCCGGTGTGTCGTGGGTACGTACAGCGAAGCACCTATCGGTTTGTCATGCATCGCCTTCCCTCCTGATCAGTGAAACGCCCTGGTAGGGCAACGCCCGGTCGACCACGACCGGCACTTCCTTTTCCTGCGCCAGCAGCTTCAGGTGCGCCACGTCGGCGGCATCGGGATCGCGCAGGATCAGCAGCCGCGGCACGCGCCGCAGCAGTACCCGGGTGGCCTCGCCGATGCCCGGCTTGATCAGGTTGACGTCCGCCACGCCATGGCGCTCGGCCAGGTCGCGCAGGCAGGCGCGCGAGGTGGCCGCCGCGCGCGCCCGATCGACCGGCACCGCGGCCAGCTCGCCGGCCTCGGCGATTTCCAGGGCCGCCGCCACGATATCGTCGGCAAAGGCCTGCGACCGGTCGTGCGCGGCGAATTCCTTGTAGTACACGCAGCCGTGGTAATCGCCCTGCCCGGTGCCGCCATTGACGACGGTGCGGCTGACCAGCCCCGAGACGGTGGCATTCAGGATGCTCGACGGGATCAGGTAGTCGGCATCCGAGCTGGCGCAGGCCGCGGCACCGGCCAGGTCGGAGAGCACGAACAGGCCCGCGTCGATGCGCACGCGATGCTGCACGTTGAAACGTTCGACGGAACGTTCCAGCTCCCGGGCGATGACACCCTTGCCGGTCCAGCCATCGATGAACACGATCGATGCGGGCACGTGGCCCGCCAGGATCGTGCGCAGCGCCGCTTCGTCGATGCCCCGGTCGCGCACGATCGACACCGAATAGTGCACGGCGTCGCGGTGCAGCACCCGTTCCAGCAGGTGCCGCACGACCACGCCCACCGGCGTGCCGGCGCGGGCCAGCGAGACCAGCGTGATCTGGCCCGAGCGCCGCGCCGCGACCAGGTGCGCCAGGCGCAGGCAATCCGCCGCCATGCGGCCACGGTTGGCCTGGCAGGCCTCGTCGAACAGCGCCAGGTGCCGCGCCGACGGCAGCCGCTCGGCCGACAGCATCTCGCTGTAGTGCCGCTGGCCGGACTGGATCAGCGCTTCCTTTTCCTCGACCGACACGAAGGCGTGGCCGGGCAGGCGCCGCAGCAGGAACTGCACGTCGCCCTGCCGGTAGCTGCCGGAGAACGGCATGAAGGCGCCGGCATTCGATGCGCTGCTCGCCGTGCTGCTTCCGCCACTCATAGCGCCCCCAGGGCCAGTGCCGACAGCTGCGTGCCGCGCGGGATGATGGCGTAGTCGCAGGCCGCCATGAAACGCGCGTCGGAGCGGCTGTCGCCCATGCCGAAGGTCATGATCGGGCCATGCTCGTCGCGCAGCCGGGCCTTCAGGTAGTCGACGGCGCGGGCCTTGTTCAGCCGCTTGGGCAGTACCGCCAGGTTGTTGCCGTTGCGGTGCAGGCAGAAGTCCTGCCCCGCCGTCGCCAGCCATGGTTCCACCGCCTCGCGCTCGATCGCGTCGAGCCGCGCCAGGTCCTTGTCCGCATCCTTGACGTTCACGTAGAACGGCAGGCCGAGATCTTCCACCAGCCGGATGCGGGCCGGGAGACCCGCGCGCTGCGCGTAATCCTCGATCACGGCCCGCACCTGGCGCAGGCCCGGCAAGGCGGTGGCCATGTCGTCGCCCATGCGCGCCAGCCAGACCGGGTCGGGCGTGCCGTCCGGTGCCAGGATGATGCCGCCGAAGTCGATGATCCGGTAGTCCGCGAACGGATAATCGACCCGCGCCAGCGCATCGCGGTCGCGCGCGGTGGTCGGGATCAGCGTCATGCCTTCGCCGACCATGTCGAGGAAGGCGCGCTGGCGGGCGTTGGTGTACGAGTTCGCCGAACCGTCCTTCAGGAAGGCGATCGGCTGCAGCACGTCGGCCGGGTCGCACTTCGCCAGCGAGTGGAACAGCGTGTCGTCCAGGTCCACAAAAAGGAACTTCTTCAAGGCAGGGCTCCCTCGATCGTGTTCTCGGAGCGGAAATGCAGCAGCCGGCCGCCAAGCTGGCGGGCCAGGCCGCGCAGCGCGTCGTCCGCCGGGGTTTCATGGCAGATCAGCACATGCGCGTACTGGCCGGGGCGCACGTTGTAGAGGTAATTCGCGATGCCCTCGCCATAGTTGTCGGCAAACGCCAGGCGGCTGCCGATCGCGCCCCATTCGAGGATCGGCGAGCGCGTGGTCGACTGCACCACGGCATCGATGCCGGCACCGGCCAGCGCATGCGCCAACAGGAACGGCGGATGCATGAATTCGCCGGTGCCCAGCACCAGCACGGTCTCGCCGGGAGCGATGCCTGCCGCCAGCGCGTCGACCACGGCTGCCGGGATGGCCAGGGGCCGTGCCAGGCCCGCCCGGCCGAAGGCACCGCCCACCGCGACGCCGCCGGCCGCACCCACCACTTGCGCCGGCGCGGCTTCCGGGAAGCTCGCGCCGGGAGCGAAGGTGAAACTGCCATGCAGCGCGGCGCCCTGCGTGACGGGCAGGCCGATGCCGGCCGACAGCGCCTCGCCCGCCTGCGCGCCCATGAAATCGGTCAGCGTGGCCAGGTGGACGTGGGCCAGCGCCGGATTGAGCGAGCGGCAGGCCGCGGCCAGGTTGCGGAAGGTGGTGCCGGTGCTCGCTTCGTCATCGACCAGCACGAGCGAGCGCGCGCGCATGAACAGCTGGTGCAGCGCGGGATCGGCCGGCAGGTGCAGGAACTGCCGCGGCGCGTGGCTGTGCGGTTCGGCGAATTCGACGGTCGGCACGCCATCGATGCGGTAGCGCGTGGTATGCAGGAACAGCGCCTCCGCTTCCGGGTGGCGCCGCAGGTGCGACTCGAACACGCCCTGCCCCAGCCCGATCGCCGTTTCGGCCAGCGCGATGAACACCACGGGACCCGGCAGCGCGGCCGGCAGCTGGCCCGCCAGCGCATCGTGCAGCTCGCGCATCATGGCGGGACGCGATGGCCAGTGCTTGCCCAGTACCTTGCTGACGAACAGGAAGCCCCGCCTGGCATTGGCGCGCGCACCGAAACCCAGCAGGCTGTCCAGCGGATATGCCCCCGCGTCGGTGCGCACGGTGAGCACGCCGGTCGGCATCGCGATCTCGCGATGGCCGGGCGCGGCCCAGCCATTCATGGCACGGTCATTCATTGGATCCCCTTCATTGTGCCCCCTCCAGTTCCACGGCATGCTGCCATTCGCCGACACGCATGCCGGCCCGCACTCCGGGAATCTCCAGCTGTTCATAGCCCCGGTCGAAGCCCGCCAGCGCCAGCCAGGGCAGCGCCGGCCCCGCCATGCAGGCCATGCCGACCCCGCCCGACATGCGCGGATTGATTTCCAGCAGCCGCATGCGGCCGCCGCTCACGCGGAACTGTACGTTGAATACGGCGTTCAGGCCATACGCGGCGGCCAGTCGCGTCACGGCCTCCAGGATCACCGGCTGGGGATCGATCACCTGCCCGGCGCCCGGCTTGAGCAGCTTGCGGCGCGGCACCGCGCAGACCAGGCGGCCATTGTCGGCCAGGCAGTCGACACTGTATTCCAGGCCTTCGAGGAATTCCATCAGCAGCATGGTGCGGAATTCGCCAAGGCCTTGCAGGCCGTTGCGGAAGTCGTCCAGGCCGATCTGGTACTGGTCGCCCGCCATCAGGATCTGCGCGCTGCTGCGCTCTTCATCGAGCAGGGCGAAGCCCAGCCCGTACACGGATTTCGACGGCTTGACGCACACCTGCGGGTACTTCGCGCGCAGGCTGGCATGGCCGGCATCGAACTGCGCGGCCGTGGTGAACGGCACCGTTTCCGGCGGCGGCGCCATGGGCAGGTCCACCGTCGCGTAGAAACGTTCCTTGTCGTGCAGCAGTGCCAGCACGTCGGCGCTGGCCACCGCCATCACGCGCGTGCCGACGGCGGCGAAGCGCTCGCGCGCGGCGCTGACCAGGGCCGCCTCGCGATGCGGCACGAAGATGCCGATGTCGCGGCGCTGGCAGAAGTCCAGGCACCATTCCAGGTATTCGTCGCCCTTCAGGGGCGGTTCCGGTTCGAACGCATGGGCCGCGCCCGCCGCCACGGTCCGGCTGCCCGCCGTGTACAGCAGGTGATACCGGCCGGCGCGGTCATGCTGCCGGATCAGCGTCATCGCGTTGTAGATCGATGAAAACGTTCGGTTGTACCAGACTCGCATATGTCCTCTTTGTTGGAATGATCGGCTGCCGGGGCGCGGTGCACGAGACCACGAGAATAAACTGAAAACCGAAAAAAAAGCGGTGGCCGGTTGACCGGACCACCGCAAAGGGAAGCGCGCCATGGGGCAGGCGCAGGTGAAACACGGTACGTGCCGCAACGTCTTCGCTGCGGCGGTTTGCTGTCATCCGACTGCATGTCTTCGCGCGGCGGCACCGGGCCACCGCGGCTTGGGGGCATGGCATGCGCCATGCCTGCGCGGCCGATCGGGCCGCAGGGTATTACAGGTGCTGCGCGACTTGCGGCAGCAGCTCGTCGAACGTGCGGCCGGTGCCGTTCTCGCCGATCGCGTGCATCTTCCATTCGCCGTTGTGGCGATACAGCTTGGCCATGATCTGGGCGCTGTGCGAACCCTGCACGGACAGGTCGAAGCGTGCCACTTCCTTGCCGTTGTTCGCATTCAGCAGGCGGCAATAGGCGTTCTGCACCTGTGCGAAGCTCTGGCCGGTGAAACTGTTCACGGTGAACACGATGCTTTTCACGTTGGCCGGCACCTGCTGCAGGCTGACGCTGATCTGCTCGTCGTCGCCATCGCCGGCGCCGGTGCGGTTGTCGCCCGAGTGCACGACGCTGCCGTCGCGGCTCTTCAGCTGGCGGAACCACACTGTGTCGACCGGCTTGTTGGCCTCGTCGAACAGCAGGCAGGATGCATCCAGGTCGACATCGGCGCTTTTGCTGCCGAAACCGAGGAAACCCTTGCTCTTCACGGAATCCCAGCCCAGGCCCATCGTCACGTGCGACAGCGCGCCGCCGGCTTCCTTGTCCAGAGAGATCTTCTGGCCCTTACTCAAATTCACTGACATGTCTGACTCCTTGGTGTGCTGCTCGTATTGCTGCTCGTATTGCTGCTCACTGAATCCTGCCGGCGGCGGGCCGCCGGCAAGGCACGCTTAGACCGCTACGCCGTAGCTGGTGGCCAGCGAGGCGAGGCCGCCCGCGAAACCCTGGCCCACGGCGCGGAACTTCCAGTCGCTGCCGCTGCGGTACAGTTCACCGAACACCATCGCGGTTTCCGTCGAGCTGTCCTCGGACAGGTCGTAGCGCGCCACTTCCTGGTTGTTGGCGGTGTTCACGCAGCGCACGAAGGCCTTCTGCACCTGGCCGAAGTTCTGGCGGCGGGTGTCGGCATCGTGGATCGTCACGCAGACGGCGATCTTGTCCACGTCGGCCGGCACTTTCGACAGGTCGACCTGCACGGTCTCGTCGTCGCCCGAGCCCTCGCCGGTGCGGTTGTCGCCCGAGTGCTGCACGGCGCCGTCGGTCGATTTCAAATTGTTGTAGAAGATGAAGTCGGAGTCGCTGCGCACCTTGCCATCCGCTTTCAGGATGAATGCCGAGCTGTCGATGTCGAATGCCGCGCCATCGGTGGTGCGCACGTCCCAGCCCAGGCCGATCGTCAATTGCGACAGGCCGGGAGCTTCCTTGCTCAGGTTGACGTTGCCGCCTTTTTGCAGACTGATTGCCATGATCGATACTCCTTCAGTTAGTAGGACACCCTTGTTGCCTATCCGGCGCGACTGGTGTCTGTAGCGCGCCGCGATTCATCGCGGGCGAGGCCGCCCGCCTGGTTCTGCCGATCACTTGTTGCTTGATCAATGTCAAGCAGTGTAGAGGAAACATTTGAATATAAAAATAGAAGATAATATGAACATTACTGCGTAAAAACCGAAACCATGAAAACCAGCGGCATCAATTTTCGCCACCTGTATTTCTTCCGCGTGGTGGCCGCGGAAGGCAGTGTCACGCGCGCGGCCGAGCGGCTGGGCCTGGCCATCCAGACCATCAGCGCACAGCTCGCGGCACTCGAGCAGTCGGTCGGCAAGCAGCTGCTGACACAGCAGGGCCGCCGCCTGGTGCCCACCGAGGCCGGCCGCGTGGCGCTGACCTATGCCGAGCAGATCTTCGAACTGGGCGACCGCATGCAGGAAGCGCTCAACGAGGCCGACGCCGGGCGCACCCGCCTGACCGTCGGCATCTCGGACTCGCTGCCGAAGCTGATCGCGTACCGCCTGCTGCGGGCGGCGTTCAACATGAAGGTACCCGTGAAACTGGTGTGCGTGGAGCGCGAATTCGAATCGCTGCTGGCCGACCTGGCGCTGCACAAGCTCGACGTGGTGCTGACCGACCGCTCGGTGCGCGCCTCGGCCAGCCTGCGCGTGTACAACCACCTGCTGGGGGAAAGTGAAATGCTGGTCTTCGGCACCAAGGACCTGGTGCACCGGCTGGGCGGCAACTTCCCGCGCAACCTGAATCACGCGCCGATGCTGCTGCCGACGCGGAACAACGCGCTGCGCGGGCGCATCGACGAGTGGCTGCTGAAACACGACGTGCGGCCGGAAGTGGTGGGCGAATTCGAGGACAACGCGATGCTGACCACCTTCGCCCGCGACGGCCTGGGCCTGTTCTTCGCCCCCGCCGGCCTGGAACCGGATATCCAGGCGCAGTACGGCGCGGTGCCCGCCGGCGCCGCCACCGAACTGCGCGAACAGTTCTACGCGATCTCGAGCGAGCGGCGCATCAAGCACCCGGCGGTGGAAGCGATCATGGCCGCCAACACGGGGTTGTTTACAGTTTAGAAGCGGGTTTGGAAACGAGTTTAGAAGCGGATTTGGAAGCGCGTTTAGAGGCGGGGGCGGGAGCGAATGTAGAAGCGGGTGCAGGCGCACCGCCGGCCGGCCGGTAGCGCCGCGCGATCGCGGCCAGCCCCGCTTCGGCGTAGCACATCATGTCGTCGACCAGGGCGGCCGGCTCGTTTGCCAGCGCCGGCAATACTTCGCTGCGCAGCGCGGGCGGCGCCAGCAACAAGGCCATGCACGGCCCCATCAGCAGGAACAGGCTGCGCTGCAGCCCCGGGCTTTCCGGCGGCAAGCCCAGGATGTCGGACACCACCCCCATCATCACGCGCACCTTCGGCGCGACGGCTTTCTGTGCCAGCGCGGAAATGCCGGCCGTGGGCGAGAGCAGTTCGCGCACCAGCACGCGCGTGGCCCAGTGGGCGTCGGGAGCGACGGCGCGCTGTACGATCCCGGCCAGCACGGCGCGCAGCTTGTCGCGGGGCGCGCAATCCATCGCCGCCGCCTGCTGCATGGCTTCCAGGGTCACCAGGTGCTGGTGCGCCTCGATCAGCACCGCCTCGTAGAGCTGCTCGCGCCCGCCGAAGTGATAGTTGACGGCCGCCGCGTTGGCGCCGGCGCGCGCGCAGATTTCCTTGCTGGTGGCATCGGCATAGCCACGCTCGGCAAAAACTTGCCCCGCGACAGCGAGCAATTGCTGGCGGGTGGCATTGCCGTGGGCACTGCCGGAACGGGCGGCGGGGTGACGGGTCGAACTCAACATGCGGCAATTGTACGACAGCCCGCGTCGAATCTGATTGAAATTCAAATTTGAATTTGATATAAAGACGTCACACCTCTGGAGCCGATGATGACCGCGCCCTCTCCACAACCACCCGCCGCCCCCGCCACGCCATCGAAACGAAGGAAAATCGGCATCGCCGTGCTTGCCGTCGCGCTGGCGGCTGGGGGCTGGTACTGGTGGCATGCCAGCCACCCGCCGCGCGACCCGGATGCGATCGTCTTGCATGGCAACGTGGAGTTGCGGCAGGTATCGCTGGCGTTCAATGCCAGCGAGCGCATTGCCCGCCTGGCAGTCGACGAAGGCCAGCGCGTCGTGGCGGGCCAGGTGCTGGGGGAACTCGATACCCGCACGCTGGCACTCCGGCTCGAAGCGGCGCGCGCCCAGGCCGAAGCCCGGCAGCAGGTGCTGCGGCGCCTGCGGGCCGGCAGCCGCCCGGAGGAAGTGGCCCAGGCGCGCGCCAACACTGCCGCGGTGCAGGCCGACGCCGACCTGGCGCAACGCCAGCTGGAGCGCCTGCGCGCCGCATGGCGCGAGTCCAATGGGCGCGCCGTCAGCCAGCAGGATCTCGACGCCGCCCAGGCCACCGCCCGCACGGCAGCGGCCCGCCTGGAAAGCATGCGCAAGGCACAGCAGCTGGTGCAGGCTGGCGCCCGCGATGAAGAGGTGGCGGAGGCACAGGCACAGTTGAATGCGGCGCGGGCCGACATCGCCCTGATGGAGCGGCAAATGGCTGAAGCGCGGCTGACCGCCCCGGTGGACGCGATCGTGCGGTCCCGGCTGATGGAACCGGGCGACATGGCCTCGCCCCAGCGCCCCGTGTACACACTGGCCATCGCCGATCCGAAATGGGTGCGTGCCTGGATCGCCGAGGCGGACCTGGGCCGCATCCGCCCAGGCATGGCCGCCAGCATCGCGATCGACAGCCAGCCGGGCCAGCCGCTGCCGGGCCGCGTGGGCTACATCTCTTCCGTGGCGGAATTCACGCCGAAGACGGTGCAGACCGAAGAACTGCGCACCGCGCTGGTCTACGAAGTGCGCGTGCTGGCGGACGACCGGGCCGACCGGCTGCGCCTGGGCATGCCCGCCACCGTGCACATCGACGCGAGCCCCTGACCATGGACCCCGTGCTGGCAATCAGCGGCCTGCAAAAGCGCTTCGGCGCCACCGCCGCGCTGCGCGACATTTCCCTCGCGGTGCCGCGCGGTGCGCTGACCGCCCTGGTGGGCCCCGATGGTGCCGGCAAGACGACGCTGCTGCGCATCGTCGCCGGCTTGCTGGCGCCCAGTGCGGGCACGGTGACCGTGCTGGGCATCGACGTGGCCGCCCAGCCGCAGCGCGTGCAGGACAGGATCAGCTACATGCCGCAGCGTTTCGGCCTGTACGAAGACTTGTCCGTGCAGGAAAACCTCGACCTGTATGCCGACCTGCATGGCGTGCCGGCCCGGGAGAGGCGCGAACGCTTCGAGCGCCTGCTGGACATGATGGACCTGCGGCGCTTCACGGCGCGCCCGGCCGGCAAGCTGTCCGGCGGCATGAAGCAGAAGCTGGGGCTGGCCTGCACGCTGGTGCGCTCGCCCGAGCTGCTGCTGCTGGACGAGCCCACCGTGGGGGTCGATCCCCTGTCGCGCCGTGAACTGTGGCGCATCGTGCAGGAACTGGTCGACAACGAAGCGCTGACCGTCGTCGCCAGCACCGCCTACCTGGACGAAGCGGAGCGCTGCGCCACCGTGCACGTGCTGCATGAAGGCCGCCTGCTGGCTTCCGGCCCGCCCCGGGAACTGCGCAGCCGGGCGGACGGGCGCACCTTCCTCGCCACGCCGGCCGATGGCGGCGCCCGCGCTCTCCAGGCGCGCCTGCTCGATGCGCGGGCGACCGTGGTGGACGCGGTGCCGCAGGGCGGGCAGGTGCGCATGATCCTGCGCGAGGATGCGCCTGCGGGCTCGCTCGAGCGCCTGCTCGGCGGCGCCGGCGCCGTGCCGGTACCGCCCAGGCTGGAGGATGGCTTCATGCTGCTGCTGCGCGGCAGCGGCGGGGAAGCGTCGCCGGCCGCGGACATGGCCACGCTTGCCGCGCCTGCCGCGGGCACCAGCAGTCACGGCGATAGCGACAGCAACGGCGGGCATGCCCCGGTGATCGAAGTGCGCGACCTGGAGCGCCGCTTCGGCGACTTCACCGCGGTCGACAAGACCAGCTTCGACGTGCGCCGCGGCGAGATTTTCGGCTTGCTGGGACCGAACGGCGCCGGCAAGACCACCACGTTCCGGATGCTGTGCGGCCTGCTGCCGGCCAGCGGCGGCACCCTGCGCGTGGCCGGGGTGGACCTGCGCGTTGCACGTGCGCAGGCACGGCGCAATATCGGCTACGTGGCGCAGAAATTCGCGCTGTACGGCAACCTGACCGTGGCCGAGAACCTGGCCTTCTTCGGCGGCGCGTATGGCTTGCGGGGCGAGCGCCTCAGGCAGCGCACGGCCCGGATGCTGGACGAGTTCGGGCTGCACGGCCAGGCCGCCGCACCGGCCGGCAGCCTGCCGGGCGGCTTCCGCCAGCGGCTGGCGATGGCGGCCGCCCTGCTGCATGAACCGGCCATCCTGTTCCTCGACGAACCCACCAGCGGTGCCGATCCGCTGGCCCGGCGCGCCTTCTGGCGCCGCATCACGGCGCTGGCGCTGGCCGGCGTCACCACCATCGTCACCACGCACTTCATGGAGGAAGCGGAATACTGCGACCGCGTCGCCATCCAGGATGCCGGCAGGCTGCTGGCATTGGGCACGCCCGGCGAAGTGCGCGAACAGGCCGGCGGCGCCGCCACGATGGAACAGGCCTTCATCGCCATCGTCGAAAGGAGCCGCGCATGCACGACATGAACGGCAGCCGGGGTTTTGTCCGCCGCCTGGCGGCGCTGACCCGCAAGGAATTCCGCCAGTTGCTGCGCGACGCCAGCAACCTGGCGATCGGCATCGCCCTGCCCATCGTGCTGATCCTGATCTTCGGCTACGGCATGTCGCTGGACGTGAAGGATGCGCCGGTCGCGGTGGTGCTCGACGACGCATCCCCCGCCGCCTACGACGCGGTGGCGGGACTGCGGCTTTCCGGCGCGTTCCGCCCCGTGTTCATGCCATCGATGCACGACGCCGTCGCGTTGCTGGAGCGGCGCGAGGCGGATGCGATCGTGCGCGTGCCGGCCGATTTCTCCGCGCGCCTGGCCACCGGTGGCGCGGCCATCCAGCTGATCGTCCACGGCGCGGAAGCCAGCCGCGCGGCCATCATCGCCAACTACATCACGGCCGCGCTGGCGCAGTGGCCGCAGCGGCGGCTCGACCGCGAAGGCGGCCCGGCGCCGGCTGCCGTACCGTCCAATGGCGCCGTCACCATCGAGCAGCGCATGTGGTTCAACGCCGCCAATACCAGCACCTGGTACCTGGTGCCGGGCCTGATCGTGCTGATCATGACGCTGGTCGGCGCCTTCCTGACGGCGCTGGTGATGGCGCGCGAATGGGAGCGCGGCACGCTGGAGGCCCTGTTCGTCACGCCGGTGCGGCCGGTGGAAATCCTGCTGGCCAAGATCATCCCGTACTTCACAGTCGGCATGGCCGGGCTGGCCCTGTGCCTGGCCGCGGCGCGCTGGCTGTTCGCGGTGCCGATGCAGGGCTCGCTGTGGATCGTGCTGCTGGCATCGATGCTGTACCTGTTCGTGGCGGTGGGCATGGGCCTGCTGATCTCGTCGGTGGCGAAGAACCAGTTCATCGCCAGCCAGGTGGCGCTGCTGGCCAGCTTCATGCCGTCGCTGATGCTGTCCGGCTTCCTGTTTGACCTGCGCAACGTGCCCGCCGTGGTGCGCTGGATCGGCAACGCCCTGCCGGCCACCTACTTCATGGAACTGCTCAAGACGCTGTTCCTGGCCGGCGATGTGTGGCCCCTGATCGTGCGCGATTGCGCCGTGCTGGCCGGCTACGCGGTACTGCTGCTGGGTGCCGCCCGCCTGGTCACCCGCAAGCGGCTGGACTGACGCCATGCACGACACGCTTGCCGACCTGTGGTTCCGCTTGCTGAACCTGTGCCGCAAGGAGTTCCTGGCGGTGCTGAAGGACCCGAAGAGCAGGACCATCCTGGTCATGCCGGCGCTGGTGCAAAGCCTCCTGTTCGGCTACGCCGCTACCTACGACCTGAACGACGTGCCCTATGCGCTGGTGGACGACAGCCGCAGCGCCGCCTCCGCGCAACTGGCCGCCAAGCTCGATGGCACGGGCGTGTTCCGGCGGGTCGCCACCGCGAACACGCCGGCGGCCGAGCGCCACCTGGTCGACACGCAGCAGGTGCTGCTGGTGCTGCATATCCCGCGCGACTTCGAGCGGCGCCTGCATGCGGGCGAGCAGGTGCCGGTGCAGCTGATCCTCGACGGACGCAATTCCAACACGGCCGGATCGGCCGCCAGCCATGTCGCCGCGGTGGTCGCCGACTTCAACCGCCAGTGGCGCGAGCGGCACGGCGGCGGCGGTGCGCCGCTCGAGGTGGCGGTGCGCGCCTGGTTCAACCCGAACCTGGAAACCCGCTGGAACCTGATGCCCGGCCTGATCGCCTCGCTCAGCATGCTGCAGACGCTGCTGCTGACGGCGCTGTCCGTGGCCCGCGAGCGCGAGCAGGGCACGTTCGACCAGTTGCTGGTGACGCCGATGACGCCGGCCGAGATCATGCTCGGCAAGGCGCTGCCGCCGGTCTGCATCGGCCTGCTGCAATCGACGCTGATCCTGCTCGTCACGCGCTTCTGGTTCGAGGTGCCCATGGCCGGCTCGGTGGTGTCGCTGTACGCCGCGCTGGCGCTGTTCACAGTGGCCTGCGTGGGCATCGGGCTGGCCATATCGGCCGTCGCCGCGAGCATGCAGCAGGCCATGCTGTATACCTTCGTGCTGGTGATGCCGCTGATGCTGCTGTCCGGCCTGACGACGCCGGTGCGCAACATGCCGGCCCTGATGCAGACGCTGACATGGGCCAATCCCCTGCGCTTCGCGATCGACATGGTGCAGCGCATCTATCTCGAAGGAGCGGGGCTGGCCGCGGTGCGGCACGACATGGTGCCCCTGCTCGTCATCGCCGCCATCACGCTGCCGTACGCCGCCTGGCTGTTCCGGCACCGCCTCGTGTGAGACCACCATGAAGACACCATCGATCCTTCTTTCAGCGCTCCTGCTGGCCGGCTGCGCCGGCGTCGGGCCGCAGTATTCGCGCCCCGCCACTGCCGTGCCGGATGACTGGCAGCACTGGCACGGCGGCAGCGCGCAGTTGCGCGAGACCGGCATCGCCGCCGGCCAGGCCTACGCCCGCTTCGACGATCCGGTCCTGCGCCAGTTGCTGCACCGGGCCGCGCAGGCCAACCACGACGTGCGCGCGGCGGCACTGCGGTTCGCGCAAAGCCGCGTGCAGCGCGATGTGGCGGCCGCCGCGGGCAGGCCGCGCCTCGACGCGCAGGCCGGCGTGGCACGCCAGCGCCAGAGCGAGACCGGCGCGGCGACCAGGATGCTCGACGCGCTGGCGCCGGCGGCGGAGCGCGACCGTCTCACCGGTATCCTGGCCGGCCCGTTCGGCCTGTGGCAGGCGGGCTTCGATGCCAGCTGGGAGCCCGACCTGTGGGGACGGGTGCGCCACTCGGTGGAGGCCGCGGAGGCGGATGCCGCGCAAGCCGCGGCGCTGCAGTGGCAGGTGCGGCTCGCCATTGCCGTCGAAGTGGCGCGCAATTATTACGAGGTGCGCACCGCGCGGGCCCAGTTGCAGCTGGCCCGCGCGGACCTGGCGGCCGGCGAGGAGCTGCTGCAGCTGGCCCGGCTGCGCAGCGGCAACGGCCTCGCCACGGACTTCGATGTCGCGCGCCAGGAAGCGCAGCTGGCCGAACAGCGCGGCACCCTTCCCGGCCTGCTGGAACAGGAGGCGCAGGCCGAGAACCGCCTGACACTGCTGCTCGACAGGCCGCCCGGCGCCGTGCGCGACATGGTACCGATGCCTGACGACGTCACGCCGTTGGGACCCGCACCCGACCTGGCGCTGGGCGTGCCCGGCGAACTGCTGGCGCGGCGCCCGGATATCGCCGCCGCCGAAGCCGCGTTGCGCGCCGCCACCGCGCGGATCGGCATCGCGCGGGCCGGGCTGTATCCACGCATCACGCTGGGCCTGTCGTTCGGCGCCGAATCGGTGGCGGCGGGCCGTTTCGGCGAATGGGGCAGCCGGCAGTGGTCGGTCGGCCCCGGCCTGTCGCTGCCATTGTTCGACGGCGGCGTGCGGCGCGCCACGGTCACGCTGCGCGAACTGGACCAGCAGGAAGCGGCCGTGGCATGGCACCAGGCCGTGCTGCGCGCCTGGCACGAGGCGGACGATGCGTTGTCGGCCTATGCGGCCGAACGCGCGCGGCGCGAATCGGCCAGCCAGCGCGAGCAAGCCGCGCGTACCGCGCTGGAGCTGGCTACCGTGCGTTATCGCCAGGGCCTGTCGGATGCCTTGCCGCTGCTGGATGCCCAGCGCACGCTGCTGGCGGCGCGGCGCGACCGGGTGCGCAGCGAAGCGGCGCTGGCCGTGCGGCTGCTGGCGATCTGCAAGGCGACCGGAGTGATGCCGCAAGCCTGAGCGGACATCGGCGGGCCTGGGCGGGCTTCTGTGCGTATCCGCGGCATTGCCGGGGGCTGCTGGACTGAAAATTGCGCTGGGGTAGCGGCGGGTCGGCTAAGATGTGCGTTTTAACTACCCGCTTCGAAGCATTTCGCACCACCGCCGCGCCACGCCGCGCCGTGACGAAAGCACCTCGAAGTGTGCCCTATGCATAATCTATTGCTGGTCCTGTTCGCACTGCTCCTCGTTGCACTGAACGGTTTTTTCGTTGCCGCCGAATTCGGTATCGTGACCTTGCGCCGCACCCGCGTGCGCGCCATCGCGAAAACGCAGGGCCTGCGGGGCCGCATCCTTGAAAAAGTCCATGGCCAGCTCGATGCCTACCTGTCGGCCTGCCAGCTGGGCATCACGCTGGCCTCGCTGGGCCTGGGCTGGATCGGCGAACCCGCCTTCGCCGGCCTGCTGGAACCCGTGCTGACCGCCGTCGGCGTCACCTCTCCCGAAATCCTGCACGGCATCTCGTTCGTGTTCGCCTTCGTCACGATCTCCTTCCTGCACATCGTGGTCGGCGAACTGGCGCCGAAATCGCTGGCGATCCGCGTGCCCGAAGCGGTGGCGGTCTGGTGCGCGGTGCCGCTGTACGGCTTCTACTGGATGATGTACCCGGCCATCTGGGTGCTGAACAAGAGCGCCAACATGGTGCTGCACCTGGCCGGCCTGCGCGGCACGGGCGGCCACGAATCGCATTACTCGACCGAGGAGCTGAAGCTGATCCTGCGCACCAGCAAACCGGGCGAGCAGTTCGACAAGGACGAGCGCAACATCCTGGCCAACACGCTGGATTTCTCGCAGCTGCGCGTGTCGGACCTGATGCGGCCTATCAACGAGGTAATCGCGCTGCACGCTTCGCGCACGCTGGAGGCGAACCTGGAAACCGTGGTGCGCAACCGTTTTTCGCGCTACCCGTATTTCGACGACGACGAATCGGTGCTCGGCATCGTGCACCTGAAGGACCTGTTCTTCGCGCAGCAGAGCGGCAAGCCGATCAAGTCGTTCACGCCCTTCCTGCGGCCGGTCGAGACGATTTCCGCGCGCACGCTGGCGATCGACCTGTTCCGCCGCTTCCGCGAAGGAGCGCCGCACTTCGCGCTGATCGGCGAAAAAGGCAAGCGGCCGGTGGGCTTCCTGACGCTGGATAACCTGCTGGGAGCGATGGTCGGCGAAATCCACGACGAGTTCCGCCTGAACGAAAACGACTGGCTGCGCGGCGACGACGGTTCGCTGATCGGCAAGGCCAGCCTGCCGATCTTCTCGCTGGAACGGGTGCTGGGCATCGACATCGAGAACGAGGAGCTGGGCCTGGACGAGGTGGAATCCGTGGGTGGCCTGATCATGCTGAAGCTGGGCGACATCCCGAAACAGGGCCAGCGGGTCAGTTTCAACGCGTTCGACATCGTGGTGCGCAAGATGAACGGCCCGCGCATCCTGCTGGTGAAGGTGATCCCGCGCGTGCCGCGCACCGCCGAGGACGAGCAGGACTGACGCCGGAGCGGCCGGCGGCGCCTTCGCCGGCCCCTCTCTCCTGCCATCCTCCTGTTATCTTCTTGTTATCTTCCGTCTTAATTTCCCTATAATCGGGTCTTTCACACCCGTGGAGGACCCGAATGCCGCGTTTCCGATCGACCCTGCTCGCCGCCGTGCTGCTGGCCGCCACCACGCTGGCCGGCGCCGCGCCTCAATACGTTGAAGTCGGCACCGCGCTGCCCCGCTTCCACCTGCTGAAGGAAGGCAGCCACCGCTACCTGCGCTACCTGCGTTCCACCGAGGGCAACCTGGCGGTCGACATCTGGCAGCGCGACATCCATTTCGACGGCAAGCGCATGCAGATCCGCCAGCGCTGGGATGCGGTGGGCAAGGCGCCTTCCGTGAAGCGGCTCGAATCCACCTTCGAGACCGCCACGTTCCGGCCGCTGACGCATGTGCGCATCACCGAGAAGGATGGCAGGAAGACCGTCGAGGGCTTCACGTTCGCGGCCGACCGGATCACCGGCATGGCGGAGCTGCAGGACAATGCGCAGAAAAACCTGGCGGTGGAATCGAAGGAGCCGGCGTTCAACTTCGAAACCGACATGGAACTGCTGCAGGCGCTGCCGCTGGCCGACGGCTACGAGGCGCAGCTGGTGTTCTACCACGCCGGCGGCTCTGCCGCCCCTGCGCGCTACAGCTTCAGGGTCGCCGGCAGCGAAGCCATCGCCGGCCCCGCCGGCCCCGTCGACTGCTGGATCGTCACCACCGACTACAACCAGCCTGGCAGCGTGTCGAAGTTCTGGTACGCCAAGGGCACGCAGCTGATGGTCCGGCAGGAAAGCACCCTGCCCGACGGCCGCACGCTGGTGAAGACCCTGCTGAACTGACCCGGCAGCGCAGACGCGCTTTCCCCCACGGCGTGCCCCTCAAAACCGGTGACAGGCTCCGATTATTTTCGAAACCGGTGACAGGCTCCGAATTAATTTCGAAACAGTTCCGAAACATTCTCGAAATCGGAGCCTGTCACCGGTTTCTTTCGAAATCGGAGCCTGTCACCGGTTTTTTTTCGAAACATCGCTCGAAATCGGAGCCTGTGACCGGTTTTAAATGGTGACTGTCACCGTTTTTTTTTGCAACTTCTAAGGGGCGGCTTCGCCTTGCTCGTGGCCGGGGCGGTGCGGGGTGACGGGGTTGACGTTGGTCCAGTTGCGCAGCAGTCCCAGGGCCACGGCGAGCAGGGTCGGGCCGATGAACAGGCCGACGAAGCCGAAGGCGATCACGCCGCCCAGCACGCCCAGCAGCACGAGCAGGAACGGCAGGCTGGAGCCGCGGCTGATCAGCACGGGCTTGACGACGTTGTCGACGCCGCTGATCAGGAACACGCCCCACACGGCCATGAAGATGGCCCAGCCCGTGCTGCCCTGGTAGAACAGCCAGATCGCGGCGCCGCCCCAGATCAGCGGCGGTCCCACGGGGATCAGCGAAAACAGGAACGTGGCCACGGCCAGCAGCGCGACGGCCGGCACGCCGGCGATCATGAAGCCGACGGCGGCAACGAAGGCCTGCGCCAGCGCGGTACCCAGCAAGCCGTACATCACGCCGCGCACGGTGCGGCTGACGGTATCGGCCACGTCGGGCGCATGCTCGCCCATGATCTTGTCCATGCCGATCGACAGGGCCTTCAGCAGCGTATGGCCGTCTCGGTACAGGAAGAAGCTGACGAAGGCCGCCAGGCTCACCTGCGCCACGCCGCTGCCCAGCACGAGGCCACCGCCCAGCAGGAAGTGCCGGGCCGGCTCCACCAGTCGCTTGGCGGTGTCGATCAGCTGCTCGCGGCTGCTGATCAGGTTTTGCAGGTAGTTGTAGACGGTCTCGCCGACGATGGGGATGCCGCGCAGCCAGTCCGGCGCCACCATCGTGCCGGAAGCCAGCGCATCGCGCAGCGCGCGGTAGACGTTGCCGGCATTGTCGGCCACGTTCCAGGTCACCAGGGCCAGCGGCAGGATGATCACGAGCACCAGCGACACCGTCATCACGGTGGCGGCCAGCGTGCGGTGGCCGTTCATGCGGTTCAGGAGGCGCAGGTAAAGCTGCCAGCTGGAGATCGTGATCGCGCAGGCGAACAGCACGGCCGGCAGGAAGGGCCGCAGCACCCACAGGCAGCCGACCACGAGGAAGACAATCGCCGCGAGGCGGGTATAGGGTTGAAAGCGCTTTTCCATGCGGCGGCATCCTCCAGGGTTGCCCGGCAGATGGGGGCGCCCTGCAAAGGATGCAAGGTTAGCAGGAAGGCAGCATCAGGAAAGCCGCTTCAGGAGGGCAGCATAAGAAGAGCGGCACAAGGAGAGCGGCAAAAGGAGAGCGGCAAAAGGAGAGCGGCATAAGGAGGACGGCACCGCGCCCCCCTTCGTGTACCGCGGCGGCAATCAGGACAGCAACTGCTTCAGGTCGTGCACCACCGGCTGGGCGCCCTGCGCGTGCCGCAGGAACAGGCGCACCCTGCCCTGCTTGTCGAACACGTAGCTGCCGGCGGTGTGATCGATCGAGTACTGGGCCGGGTCCTTGCCCGGCACCTTTTTGTAGAACACCTTGAACTCCTTGGCGGTCTGCGCGATCTCGGCCGGCGTGCCGTACAGGCCCAGGAAGCCCGGGTCGAATGCCGGCACGTACTGCTTGAGCAGTTCGGGCGTGTCGCGCTCCGGGTCCAGCGTGACGAACAGCACCTGCACATCCTTCGCCTGCGGGCCCAGCTCCTTCATCACGGCGGCCATTTCCGCCATCGTGGTCGGGCACACGTCCGGGCACTGCGTGAAGCCGAAGAACATCACCACCACCTTGCCCTTGTAGCTTTCCAGCGTGACCGGCTTGCCGTTATGGTCCTTCAGCGAGAAGCCCTTGGCGTAGTCGATGCCCGTGATGTCGGTATTCACGAAGCTGGCACGCTTCTCGGAACAGGCGACCAGGGTGGCCAGGAGGAACAGCACCGCGAGCAGTTTTTTCATGTCAGGTGATCCGGATATAGTGATCGAGCAGCAGCGCGCCGAACAGCAGCGCCAGGTAGAGGATCGAGAACGCAAAGGCCTTGCGCGCCAGCAGGTCGCTGTAGTTGCGCCAGATGCGCCAGCCATACCACAGGAAGACCGCATCGAGCACGATGGCGCTGGCCAGGTAGATCAGGCCGCTCATGCCGACCGCGAACGGCAGCAGCGTCGTCGCGGCAAGCGCGATCGAGTACAGGAAGACGTGGAACTGCGTGAATGCCATGCCGTGCGTGACGGGCAGCATCGGCAGGCCCGATTTCGCGTAATCGTCGCGGCGGTACAGCGCGAGCGCCCAGAAATGCGGCGGCGTCCACAGGAAGATGATCAGCACCAGCAGCCAGGCCTGCATGGGCACCTCGTTGGCGATGGCGGCCCAGCCCAGCGCCGGCGGCATCGCGCCGGACAGGCCGCCGATGACGATGTTCTGCGGCGTGGCCGGCTTCAGGATCATCGTGTAGATGACGGCATAGCCGACGAAGGTGACGAAGGTCAGCCACATCGTCAGCGGGTTCACCAGCGCGTACAGGATCCACATGCCGGCGCCGCCGATGATGCTGGAGAAGACCATCGTCTGGGTCGGCGTGATTTCGCCGCGCGCCATCGGGCGGCGCGCGGTGCGCGCCATGCGCGCGTCGATCTCGCGCTCGGCCAGGCAGTTGACGGCGAACGCCGCGCCGGCCAGCAGCCAGATGCCGATCGTGGCGGCCACCACCACGCGCCAGTCCGGCAAGCCGTCGGTGGCGAGGAACATGCCGATCACCGCGCAGAACACGGCCAGCTGCGTGACGCGGGGCTTCGTCAGCGCCCAATACTGGGCGATGCGGCTGGTCTGGCGGTGGGCTGCGGCTTGAGCGGTCATGGAGTGGGGGTCGAAAAACTGGCCCGATAGTTTACCATGGTCAGGAAAAGCACGAGGAGAGCGGCGCCGGCGTTATGCAGCACGGCGATTGTCAGCGGGAAGTTCAGGTAGATCGTCGCCACGCCGGTGAGCAATTGCAGCACCAGCACGATGGCGATGCCGAGCGCCGGCTTGCGCAGCGCCGGCACGCGCCACGCCCGCCAGCACGTATAGCCCAGCACCAGGAAGACCACCAGCGCGAAATTGCGGTGCACCCAGTGGATCGCCGTCAGCGCGGAGAACGGCAGGTAATGGCCGGCCCTGGTCTTGCCCAGTTCGCGCCACAGGTGGAAGCCGTGCTCGAAATCCATCTCGGGTATCACCTTGCCGCCGCCGCACAGCGGAAACTCCATGCACGCCAGCGTCGCGTAATTGGTGCTGACCCAGCCGCCCAGGAACAGCTGCACGAATACCACCACGCCGGACAGCGCGGCCAGGCGGCGGATGGTGCGCAGCGTGGGGGCCGGCACGCCGGCCGGACCGAACGGCGTCATCGCATGGTCCTGCCGGCCGCCGAACCAGGCCAGCAGCGCCAGCAGGCCCATGCCCAGCAGCAGGTGGATGGTGACGATGACCGGCTGCAGCTTCAGCGTGACGGTCCAGGCGCCGAACGCGCCCTGCAGGCAGACGAAGAAGAACAGCAAGGTGGGGTAGCCCGGATGGTAGCCGGCCTTGCGCTCGCGGCGCCAGCGGTACCAGGCCACCGCCATCATCGCCATGATCAGCACGCCGATGGCCATCGCGAAATAGCGGTGGATCATCTCGACCCAGGCCTTGAACATCGTCACCGGGCCGGTCGGCATCAGCGCCTCGGCGGCGCGGATTTCCTCGTGCGCCAGGAAGGGGTTGGCCAGGCCGTAGCAGCCCGGCCAGTCCGGGCATCCCAGGCCCGAGTCGGTCAGCCGGGTGAACGCGCCGAACACGATCAGGTCGAAGGTGATGAACACGCTGATCCATACCAGCTTGCGGTACTTGTTGACATCCCTTGAAATGAACACGATCGACAGCGGCAGCAGCGCGACGATCAGGGCGGTGATGGCCATCTGGGCCAGCGTGGTGTGATGCATGATGTTCCTTTGTCCGGCCGGCCGCTTATCCGATCGCCGATGCCTTCAGCAGCTTGCCGATATCCTTCTTCATCTTCGCGGGGTCCGGATTCTTCGGGAAGCGCATCATCAGGTTGCCGCGCGGGTCGATGATGTAGATGTGTTCCTGCGCGTTGCCGCCCTCCTCCACCGGCAGCCATCGATAGACGGTGTCCTTCGGTGCGCGCAGCATCCGGGTACCGTCGTTGACCCGCAGCAGTACGGTTTCCAGCGGCTGTTCGTCCGTGATCAGCCATACCCGCTCGATGCGTTCGCGTTCCCGGCCCTGCATCGTACGCAGCTGGCGCATGGTGAACAGCTGGTCCTGGCACGCCTGCTGGCAATCGGAGCCGCCGGCCTTCAGCATGATCCACTTGCCGCTCAGCGATTCCAGCGTGACCGGATCGCCGGCCAGCGTGCGCGTGGCCATCGCCGGCATCGGCACCGTGCGCGGGTCGATCAGCGTGCCGTAGTTGTTGCGCGCCGATGGCTTGAGCACATAGTAGGTGAGATAGGAGGCCAGGAGCGGCGAGGCGCACACGGCCAGCACGGCGAACAGCTTCCAGCGCCCGCGCGCCTTACTGATTGTCTTTTGTTCCACTGCGTTCCGTCCCACTGCTTTCTCCACCATTTTTTCCACTGCTGTTTCCACTGCGTTGTCCACTGATTGTTCCGCTGATGATAAAGAACAGGAAGGCCGTCAGCGCCAGCGCATACCACTGGAACGCGTAGCCACGGTGCTTGTCGACGCCCAGGTCGGGCCGCGGCCAGTCGCGCAGCAGCATGCCCTCGCTGCCGTCGGCGGAAGTCTGCTCGAGCACGAAGGGCTGCAACTGCAGGCCGCTGGCGGCCGCCACCCGCGCCACGTCGGCATTCTGCACGATCGCGCCGGCGGCCAGCGGCGGCGCCTCGCCCAGCTCCATCACGTGCCCGGCGTTCGGCTTGGCCACGCCTTCGATGGTGACGGTGCCGGAAGGCGTCGGATACGTGGCGATGCGCTGGCGGTCCACCGCGTCGCGCGGCAGCCAGCCGCGCGCCACCAGCACGTGCATGGCCGTGCCCTGGATGCGGAACGGCATCAGCACGTAGAAGCCGGCGCGGCCATCGTGGGGGCGATTGTCCAGGTACACGGGCCAGTCGGCGACGAAGGTGCCGGTGGCGGAGACGCGGCGAAATTGCGCCTGCTCGGGGGCCAGCGGCGCCGCGCCGATCACCAGGGGCGCGGCGGTGCTGCCGCCCGCCAGTTCGGCGGCCACGGCCAGTTTTTCCTCGGCGCGGCCATCCTGCCAGCGGCCCAGCGCGATGCCCAGCACCACGAGCAGCAGCGTTGCAATGAACGGCACGGTCTTAAAGCGGAAAGCGATACGCATTACAATGAAGCTCCACCCTTCCGGCCCGCAGCCACCATGAAAATTTTCGTTGCCATCGCCTTCATCCTGATTATCGGCAGCCTGGGCTCCGCCTTGTTCTACGTGATGCGCGGCAAGGGCGGCAATCCCCGCACCGTGCGCGCCCTTGCGCTGCGCGTGGGCTTCTCGATCGCGCTGTTCATCATCATCCTCGTGCTGAACCGGATGGGCTATATCCAGCCGACGGGAATCCGGTAGGAAGCACGTCGCGCCATCACAAGATTCGAAGATCGAAAGACCAAACAAAAAGCCGCAGTGACCACGCCACTGCGGCTTTGCTGTCATCAGCCGATTATAGCCCGCGCCTACAGCCAGTACACTACGACATAAAGTCCCAGCCATACCACATCGACGAAGTGCCAGTACCAGGCCGCGCCTTCGAACGCGAAGTGGTTCTCCGGCGTGAAATGCCCCTTCAGTACCCGGAACAGCACGATCGTCAGCATGATCGCCCCCATCGTCACGTGGAAACCGTGGAAGCCGGTCAGCATGAAGAACGTGGAACCGTAGATGCCGGACGTGAGCTTCAGGTTCAGGTCCTGGTAGGCGTGCATGTATTCATACACCTGGAAGCCCATGAAGACGGCGCCCAGCAGGATCGTGGCGGCCAGCCAGATGGCGCACTTGCTGCGCTTGCCGGCCTGGATGGCGTGGTGCGAGATCGTCAGCGTGACGCCGGAGGCCAGCAGCAGCGCCGTGTTGATGGTCGGGATCGGGAACGGGCCCATCGTGTTGAACGTGTCGACCACGCCCGCCGGGCCGGCGTTGCCCCACTGCGGCGAGAAGTCGGGCCAGAGCACCTTGTGGTCCAGGTCCGCCAGCCACGGCATCGAGATCACGCGCGCATAGAACAGCGCGCCGAAGAACGCACCGAAGAACATCACTTCCGAGAAGATGAACCAGGCCATCGACCAGCGGTAGGAATGGTCGATGCGCTTGCTGTACAGGCCTCCCTCGGATTCGTGGATCGCATCGCCGAACCAGCCGTACAGCACGGCCAGCATCGCGGCGATGCCGACCAGGCAGACCAGCTTGCCCCACGCGCTGTCGTTGACCCAGGCCGACGCGCCGATCATCGTCACCAGCATCGAAATCCCGGCCAGCATGGGCCAGCGGGACGGGCCGGGCACGAAGTAATACGGTGCTTGCTTCGAATTCATCTTCATCTCCTCGCGAACTTACGATCGAATATCTTGTTTAATATTTCTAATGCGATTCTTTGTTGCGGCCGTGTCTGGCTTGATGCGGTGCTTCCTGTCCCGCTCATGGCCCACTCATTGCCCCCCCTTGCACCGGACTTACTGCTGCGCCACCACGACCTTGACGATGGCGACCAGGATGCCGATGAACAGCGCCACCGCGATCAATCCGGCCACGATCACGTGGATCGGGTTCAGCTTGCCCGTGTCCTGGTCGAAATCGCTCTTGCGGCGCAAACCCACGAACGACCACAGCACCGCCTTCAGCGAATACAGGAAGGACGGCTTGCGCCCGTTCACAGCCTTGCTGTCCCGCCAGCGGCAGCGGCGCCGGCCGGCTGCGGCGACTGCGCCAGCCCGCCGATCTCGATGAACGTGTACGACAGCGTGATCGTTTTCACTTCCTTCGGCAGTTGCGGATCCAGGTAGAACATCACCGGCATCTGCCTGGCCTCGTGCGCCTGCAGGGTCTGCTGCTTGAAGCAGAAGCACTCCACTTTCTTGAAGTGCGGCGTGGCGCTTTGCGGCGCATAGCTCGGCACCGCCTGCGCATTCACCACGCGCCCCTGCGAATTGACCACTTCATACACCACCGTCACCATCTCGCCAGGGTGCACGGTCACGCTGCCTTGCGTGGGACGGAAGCGCAGCGTGCCCTGCACGTTGCTGTCCAGCTCCACGGTGATGCTGCGCGACCGGTCGACCTGGGTGTTTTCCGGCGGCGCCACCGTGCCATCCTTCTGCGTCAGCACGTTAATGCCGAGCACTTCGCAGATGTGCTTGTAGACCGGGATCAGCGCGTAGCCGAAGCCGAACATCGCCACCGCGATCACGACCAGCTTGCGCAACAGCTTGCGGTTTTCATTGTTCATCGGCTCAGCCCATCAGCCGCTTGGCGATCACGGAGATGAAGAACACCAGCGCGATCGAACCCAGGATCAGCGCCAGCCGCAGGTTGCTTTTTTTCCGGTTCGACATGGCACGTTCCCGCTTTACTTGACGGTCGGCGGCGTTTCAAAGGTGTGGAACGGCGCCGGCGACGGCACGGTCCACTCCAGGCCCTCGGCGCCTTCCCATGGCTTGGCCGGCGCGGCCTTGCCGCCACGGATCGTCGGCAGCACCACGAAGAACAGGAAGAAGGCCTGCATCAGGCCGAAGCCGAATGCGCCCACCGACACGATGGCGTTGAAGTCGGTGAACTGGGCCGGATAATCCGCATAGCGGCGCGGCATGCCGGCCAGTCCCAGGAAGTGCATCGGGAAGAAGGTGATGTTGAACGTGATCAGCGAGCCCCAGAAGTGGATCTTGCCCATCGCTTCGCTGTACATGTGGCCCGTCCACTTCGGCGCCCAGTAATAGAAGCCGGCGAACAGCGCGAACAGGGAACCGGCCACCAGCACGTAGTGGAAGTGCGCCACCACGTAGTAGGTGTCGTGCACCTGGATGTCGATCGGCGTCACGGCCAGGATCAGGCCGGTGAAGCCGCCGATCGTGAACACGAAGATGAAGCCCACCGCGAACAGCATCGGCGTCTCGAACGTCATCGACCCCTTCCACATCGTGGCGATCCAGTTGAACACCTTCACGCCGGTCGGCACCGCGATCAGCATGGTGGCGTACATGAAGAACAGCTGCGACGTGACCGGCATGCCGGTGGTGAACATGTGGTGCGCCCAGACGATGAACGACAGGATCGCGATCGACGCGGTGGCGTACACCATCGATGCGTAGCCGAACAGCGGCTTGCGGGCGAAGGCCGGGATGATCTGCGAGACGATGCCGAATGCCGGCAGGATCATGATGTACACCTCGGGGTGGCCGAAGAACCAGAAGATGTGCTGGTACATGACCGGGTCGCCGCCGCCGGCGGCGTTGAAGAACGAGGTGCCGAAGTGGCGGTCGGTCAGCGTCATGGTGATGGCGCCGGCCAGCACGGGCATCACGGCGATCAGCAGGTAGGCGGTGATCAGCCAGGTCCAGCAGAACATCGGCATCTTCATCAGGGTCATGCCGGGTGCGCGCATGTTCAGGATGGTGACGATGATGTTGATGGAACCCATGATCGACGAGGCGCCCATGATGTGCATCGCGAAGATCGCCATGTCCATGCCCGGGCCCATCTGGGTGGACAGCGGCGCATACAGCGTCCAGCCGGCGGCGGTGGCGCCGCCCGGTGCCAGGAACGAGCCGGCCAGCAGCAGCGCGGCGGGCGGCAGCAGCCAGAAGCTGAAGTTGTTCATGCGGGCGAACGCCATGTCCGACGCGCCGATCTGCAGCGGGATCATCCAGTTCGCGAAGCCCACGAAGGCCGGCATGATGGCGCCGAACACCATCACCAGGCCGTGCATCGTGGTCAGCTGGTTGAAGAACTCGGGGTGGAAGAACTGCAGGCCCGGCTGGAACAGTTCCGCGCGGATCATCAGCGCCAGCACGCCGCCGGACAGCAGCATGATGAACGAGAACCACAGGTACAGCGTACCGATATCCTTGTGGTTGGTGGCGAACAGCCAGCGGCGCAGGCCGGTCGGATGGTCATGTGCGTGGTCGTCGTGGCCATGCGCGTGGTCGTGACCGTGCGTCTGGTCATGACCGTGGTCGATCGTAGTAGTGCTCATCGTAATGCTCCTGATTACTTGCGTGCAGCCACAATTTCAGCCGGTTGAACGATGTTTTCCGCTGGCTTGTTCGACCAGTTGTTCCGCGTGTACGTGATGACGGCGGCAATGTCGGTATCCGACAGTTGCTTCCAGGCCGGCATCTCGGCCGGGTACTTGCCGGTCTTCTGGCCGTTCAGCAGCACGTGGATCTGGTCGCCCTTGCCGCCGTTGACGATGGCCGAGCCATCGAGCGGTGCGAATGCGTTCGGAACGCCCTTGCCGTTGGCCTGGTGGCACACGGCGCAGTTGGCGGCGTACACCTTTTCACCCTTGGTCTTCAGTTCGTCGATGGTCCAGGTCTTGTTCGGATCGTCCGCCAGCGCGGCCATCTCCGCCTTCTTCGTGTTGACCCACGCCGTGTACTCGGCGTCCGTGACAACCCGCACGACGATCGGCATGAACGCGTGTTCCTTGCCGCACAGTTCGGCGCAGTTGCCGCGGAACGTGCCGGTATGCTCGGACTTGAACCACGCATCGCGCACGAAGCCGGGAATCGCATCCTGCTTGACGCCGAACGCCGGGATCATCCATGCGTGGATGACGTCGGTGGCGGTGGTGACGATGCGGATCTTCTTGTTGACGGGAACCACCACCTCATTGTCGACTTCCATCAGGTAGTTTTCGCCGCGCTGTTCGGTCGCGGGCACGCCGGGGGCGCCGATCTGGGCGCGCGGGGTGGACAGGTTCGAGATGAACGAGATGCCCTCGCCTTCGCCTTTCAGGTAGTCGTAGCCCCACTTCCATTGCATGCCGGTGGCCTTGATCGTGATGTCGGCGTTCGACGTGTCCTTCATGCCGACCACGGTGCGGGTCGCAGGCAGCGCCATGCCGATGACGATCAGGAACGGCACCACCGTCCAGGCGATTTCAACGGCGGTGGATTCATGGAACGTGGCGGCCTTGTGGCCGACCGATTTGCGGTGCTTGAGGATCGAATAGAACATCACGCCGAACACGGCGACGAAGATCACCAGGCAGACGATCATCATCCAGTTGTGCAGCGTATGGATTTCGGAAGCGATCTGGGTCGCGGCGGGCTGCAGGTCGAGCTGGTTCGGCAGCGGCCCGCCCGTGCCGCCCGTGGCCGTGGTGTATGTTCCGGTTGCCGTCGCTGCCGGCGCTGCCCAGGCCGACGAGCAGGCCAACGCCGCCCATGATGCGGCCAGCAACGATGTGAGTCGCTTCGCAAGTGTCATATGTTCCCCAAAACCAACCCAAGATAGTAGAAAAAATTATTATGGCGACGACCTGCCTGTAGGGGTGGATCGTCTGGCTCTCAAACACCTTGTGCCTCCTTGTCGGAGTCACGACCATGCCACCGGCAGAGCCACCATCGCCGATGACGCGGGCTACTGAGCTTGATACTTTCGGCCTTTGCAAACGTCCGGATCTTGCTGTCCGTATGGAAAAAAGTGGCCAAAACAGTCAAGGATTATAAGCAGTAAATCTTATCGACTTCAAGGTAAATTGCGCCACGAAAAATGGTGCGTCGCGGCATGTATCGCTATCATTTTGGTGTCCGCGGCGCGAAGCGAATGATGGCTTCGCCATCCTTCGTAACGCGTGCTTCGGGCTTGAAAGCATGCCCGTAAATGACCTCGAAAGTGAGGCCGATCTTGCCGTCTGCGCGGCGCTGTTTTTGCAGTCCTGCAAGTAGCTTCTCACGGGCTGAACGGCTGAGCAAGCCTTTACGTACGGTGCTCAAGGGGTTTCCGCCCAAAGCGCGCACATCGGCCAGCAGTTTCGCCGGATCGTCGTACGTAACGGTGATTTTTTCCATGTCCATCACCGGGGTCGAGAAGCCCGCTTCGACCAGCTGGTCGCCGAAATCATGCATGTCCACGAAGGGTAGTGTATGGGGAGCAAGATCTATATCGGTAAAGGCAGAACGTACTTCCTGTAAGGAGTCCGGACCGAAGCAGGAAAACATCAGCAGGCCCTTGACGCGCAGGACGCGGCGCCATTCGGCGAACACCCGGTCCGGCTGCGGATGCCAGTGCAGCGCCAGGTTCGACCAGACCAGGTCCACGCTGGCCGCCCCCAGCGGCAAGTCGGCAAAATCGCCACAGACGAGGTCGATACCGGTCTTGGCGGGCAACAGCTTGCTGATCAGGCGGTTCAAGCCTTTCGCGCCGCCCGTGTCGACAGTGTCCAGCATCGGAAGCGAGGCGTCGAGGCCGACGATCTGCGCCGCGGCATATGCTTTCTGCAACGTTGCGAGATCGGCACCGCCGCCGCAGCCGGCATCGAGGACACGCAGCGGCGCCAGGCGCACCAGCTGCAGGCGTTCGAACATGCGGTGGGCGATTTCACGGCGCAGGAACTCGGCGTCGCGCAGGCGCCCGGGTTGGGAGAACAGGGCGCGGACCCGCTCCACATCGATGGGAGCGGACAGTTTGGGGGGACGGGCTTGCATGGGGATGTAAGGTTGAATGCGATAATGTGCGCAGTCTACATGCTTGGAGCAAATTGCGATGGCGTTGGCGATGGCGTTGGCAAAGCCCCTGGCCATGTTGCTGCCCTGCCCGTGCGTGCTGTGCGGGCAGCACGGCCGGGAAGCGCTGTGCGCTCCCTGCCGCGCGCAATTCTTCAGCCAGGCCGAGCCTCGCTGCCCGGTCTGCGCGGACCCGCTGCCGCCCGGCTGTACCGTGCTCATGTGCGGCGCATGCGTGACGCGCCGCCCTTCCTACGACGCGACCGTGGCGGCAACCGCCTATGCCCTGCCCTGGGACCGGCTGGTCCTGGAGCTGAAGTTCGGCGGCCAGCTGGCCCACGCGCGGCTGTTCGCGCAATTGCTGGCCGAGGCGGTACGTGCGCTGCCCGCGTTCACCGCTCCTGCAGTGCTGTGCCCGGTACCACTGGGCCCGGCCCGGCTGGCCGGGCGGGGCTTCAACCAGGCGCTGGAAATCGCCCGGCCACTGGGGCGCATGCTGGGTATCGCCGTGGCGCCGCGGCTGGCCGAACGGGTGCAGGAAACGTCGGCGCAGAGCAGGCTGCATGGCGGCCGGCGCCGTGCCAACGTCGCCCATGTGTTCGCGGTGCCGGACCGGGCGCTCGTGGAAGGGCGCCATATCGGCATCGTCGACGACGTGATGAGCAGCGGCCAGACCCTGGGCGAACTGGCGGCCGTGTTCAAGCGCCATGGCGCCGCGCGGGTGACGAATATCGTGTTTGCCCGCACGCCGCCCCGTCATTCTTAATCGAGGAGAAAACGTTGTTTCATGTAGTGCTGGTCAATCCAGAAATTCCGCCGAACACCGGCAACGTCATCCGCCTGTGCGCCAACACGGGCGCGCAGCTGCACCTGATCGAACCCCTGGGCTTCCCCCTCGACGATGCCAAGATGCGCCGCGCGGGGCTCGACTATCACGAGTACGCGCAAATGAAGGTGCACAAGGATTGGGATGCGTTCCTGGCCGCCGTGTCGCCCGATCCGCTGCGCATGTTCGCCATGACCACGCACGGTTCCACGCCCTTCGGCCAGCTGGCGTTCCAGCCCGGCGACGTGTTCGTGTTCGGCTCGGAGACGCGCGGCCTGGCACCGGAGTTCCGGGAGACCTTCCCTGCCCCGCAGCGTATCCGCCTGCCGATGCGGCCGGGGAACCGCAGCCTGAACCTGTCCAACACGGTGGCCGTGGTGGTCTATGAGGCGTGGCGGCAGAACGGGTACGAAGGCGGGAACTGAGCAGGAGCCTGGAGCGGGCTCTTCTGTAGCAGGCGATGGCGGCGTCTCACAAACTACAGATTGACATATCGGGAATTTTCGATATACTCGGCGCATGGACTTGCTCGAAATATTCAAGGCGCTCTCGAACCGCACCCGGCTCGATATCCTGAAACGGTTGAAGGACCCCGCCAACAACTTCCCGCCGCAGGACGAAGGGGACGTCGATACGGTCGGGGTCTGCGTCAGCAGTATCCAGGAGGGTGTCGGATTGTCGCAGTCGACGGTCTCCGACTATCTGGCAACCTTGCAAAGGGCCGGCCTGGTCGAGGCCCGGCGCATCGGCCAGTGGACCTACTACAAGCGAAACGAGGAAGCCATCAGTACCCTCGCCGATCTGATCGGCAAGGACCTGTGAAGTTTTTTTGCCTATTTATATCGAAAATTCCCGATATTCCTTTTTAACGAAATGAGGATCCCATGAAAGCTATCGCACTCGACACGTTCGGCGGCCCGGACGCATTCGTACTCCGTGACGTACCCAAACCGGTCCCTGGAGCAGGGCAAGTTCTGGTCCGGGTCCATGCCACGTCCATCAACCCCCTGGACTACCAGGTCCGGCGCGGGGACTATGCCGGGCTGGTACAGCTCCCGGCCCAGGCTGTGTAAAAACTCAGAAATGGATAGAGGTGATCAGTTTGCACCCGGCCACTGCATTTCTGCGGTTTGATGGGGCGCTACGTGAGCTGTTCCCATCTTTCGAGCTCGGCGACTGGACCAGTAGGATAACCGCTGCAAACGCACGTTGTAATGCCTGTAAAAGGGCATATGCCCTGACTGCTTCGATCATGCCATCGACACCAAGTAACGTCATCAAGCGCTTCAAGTTATAGGCGAGCACGTGCAGGCTCATCTCGGCCTTCACACGCTCAAGTCCTTTTGTCAGGAAATGCGTGGCGCCCATCCATGACTTGATCGTCCCGAAGGGATGCTCGACCGAGCAACGCCGGATTCGCATGGCGTCCGGATTTTGTTCAAGACGCTCCTGCATGTCGTCAAGCACGTCCTGGTGTTCCCAGCGCGTCACCCGGCGCTCCTGGCTCGGCGTGCACTTATCCTTGAGCGGGCAAGCCTTACAGTTCGAGCTCCAGTAGCGATGAAGCGTCATGCCCTTTTCAACGCCGGAAAATCGCCAGATCAGGGATTGGCCAGCTGGGCAGCGGTACTCGTTCTTCTCCCGATCGTAGACGAAATCGGCTTTGTCGAATCGCCCGTCGGCCTTGGCATTGGACGTCTTTGTCGCTGGCACTACTGCAGTGATGCCGGCTTGGCTGCATGCCAGGACTTCCTCGCCTTTGAAGTAGCCGCGATCAGCGATCGCAGTTAGCGTGTTGGTCCCGATTGCAGTGCGGGCCTTCTTGGCCATCCCTGACAGTTGATCGCGGTCGCTGCCGATATTGGTTACCTCGTGCTCGACGATCAGGTGGTGCTTGGCGTCGACCGCGGTCTGGACGTTGTACCCGACGATGCCCGAGCCTCGCGTCATCATTGAACGGGCATCCGGATCGGTCAGCGAGATCTGCGTTTCGCCAGTCGCTTCCAGCTTCGCTTCGATTTCCTTAAGGACAGCCATCTGCGACTTCATCGCCGCGATTCTATCGTTCAGCCGGGTGCTGCGCGCTTGTTTCGTCGCCGGTTCTTGCCTGTCAGCCGTGTCCAGGTCTGCCAGGTAACGACCGATGTTGGCCTCGATCTCTTCCATCCTGCGCTTGAGCTTGGCCTGCGTGAAATTGCGATCACTGCTGTTGACTGCCTTGAACTTGCTGCCGTCAATTGCGACCATTGCATCGGCGAACAGGTCCAGTTGCTGGCACAGTACGATGAACTGCCGGCAGACATTGCGAATCGCCTTGCCGTTGTCCTTTCGGAAGTTGGCAATCGTTTTGAAGTCCGGCGTCAGCCGCCCCGTCAGCCACATCAGTTCCACATTACGCTGCGCTTCACGCTCGAGCCGCCGGCTCGACTGAATGCGGTTGAGGTAGCCGTAGATGTAGAGCTTGAGCAGTACTGCTGGATGGTAGGACGGTCGTCCGGTCCTGGCCGGCTGCACACGCCCGAAGCCGAGTTTTCCCAAGTCGAGTTCTTCTACAAATACATCGACCACGCGAACCGGATTGTTCTCGGCCACGTAGTCGTCCAGCAGCTCAGGCAGCAACGTCCCCTGTCCTCGGTCTTCGCCTTCGATGAAACGCTTCATCTTGCACCCCGGTTGATGAGATACTCACCCAACGTTTACCGAACTGGTTTCGTTTACACTGCCGGCGTTTTTACACAGCCTGGGCCATTACCGGACACGATGTTTCCGGCGTGGTCGAAGCGATCGGACCAGGCGTCACCACTTTTGCGCCAGGCGACGAGGTCTGGTATACGCCCCAGATATTCGACGGTCCGGGCAGCTATGCCGAGTACCACGTGGCCGCCGAACACATCATCGGCAAGAAGCCCGCTGCGCTCAGTCATCTGGAAGCTGCAAGCCTGAGCCTGGTCGGAGGCACGGCATGGGAAGCGCTTGTCGTACGCGCGGCGCTTCGGGTCGGCGAAACCATCCTGGTACACGGTGGCGCAGGCGGGGTAGGCCATGTGGCGATCCAGCTCGCCAAGGCCATCGGCGCGAGGGTGATCACCACCGCGCGCGAGGCGAACTTCGCGTTCGCACGCAGCATGGGAGCCGATGTCGTCATCGACTACCGGAACGAAGACTATGTCGAGGCTGTCATGCGTGAAACGGCAGGCCGGGGTGTCGACGTCATCTTCGACACGATTGGTGGCGACACCCTGTCCCGTGCTCCCGACGCGCTCGCACAGCTGGGCCGGCTCGTCACGATCGTCGATACCGCGCAGCCACAAAACCTGATCCAGGCGTGGGGCAAGAATGCGAGTTACCACTTCGTGTTCACAAGGCAGAACCGTGGCAAGCTCGATGAACTGGGAGCACTGGTCGAACGCGGTCAACTCCGGCCCCATGTCGGGGCGGTCTATGCACTGGCTGATATTGGCCAGGCCCATGCCCGCCTCGAGAGTCCCGATAACGGCTTGCGGGGGAAGATCGCGATTGCCGTCGTTCCGTCGGCGGCCCCGGACGCTCCAGAAGCTTAGTCATCAGCGCCGCGGTGAGCGAGGCGAAGGACGCCTGAGGCGCTGGACTGCCGCAGACGTTTGCCCTTCACTGTCCGGAACGTCCGGCCAAGGCGAGCGGCGCCGGCTTGTTCAAAACCGGTATTGCACACCAGCGCTGACGAAGCTCAGGACATCGCCGGCGCCCGTCTCGCGCAGGAACGCGCCAGGCCGCGCATAGGCGATCACCGCGGTCGACGTCCAGCCCGGAGCCGAACAGGCGGGTACCGACCGACCAGCGGCGTTCGTGCGCCACGCCCTGGACGTAGCGGGCAGCCGTGTCTTCGCCATGCAGCGCGTAGACGTCCCAGGACGTGATACCGCCGGTGCGGGTGGCGTAGATGCCGCGCAGCGCCTGGGTCCTGGAACGCGCGTCATCGAGGCTGCCAGGCCGGTTCTGCCTTGGCGCCGCGGCAAAGGCATCGACACGCCAGGTCCCCCTGGCCGCATACGCGCGCACGGCATCGAAACTGCGCCGCACGTTCGGGCCCTCGCGGGCATCGATGGCGCGCCCCGATCCGAACTGCAGCTCCTGGATGCCGGCACGCACGCCGATGCTGCCTTCTCCGGTGCCGGCCGCCCGCCATTCGACGAACAGGTTGGCCGGATCGAGCCGGTTCTCGTCCACCGGGGATGGGCCCGCGGCGCGGCCCCTGGTGATCGAGCTGGCCAACTGGGCGAAGCAGCGCCAGTGCTCGCCGACGCGCAGGTCCGCAAAGACGGAGCCGCGCTGCATCAGCACACCCCACCGGTCCTGGCGTTCCAGCCCGTAGCGCGGTTTGCCGGTGTGCTCGTAACGCCAGCGCAGGTCGCCGCCGATACTCAGGCGTAGCTGGTCCGCGGCCGGGCGGTCCTTCCAGCATGCGGCGCGGTGGCCGTTCGCGTCGCACCCCTGGCGCTGGCTGCGGAAATCGTCGTCGAATCGCATCGGCATGAATTGCGCCAGCGCGGCATCGGCCGCCGGCAACAAGAGGATGCCGAGCCACGCCAGGCGCATCATCCGGTCCCCTCACCGGGCCGGGTGATAGCCACCGAAATGCCTGATCGGCGACCAGGCAGGCAGGATCGCGGGCAGCGCCGGCGAAAGCGCCTGGTAGTCCTGCGCGCCGTACACCACCCTGCCATCCATCACGGTCAGGACCGAGGCAACGGACTGGATCTGGGACTCCGGGATCGTGAAGTAATCCCTGTCCAGCAGCACGAAGTCGGCAAGGAAACCGGGGGCGATCATGCCCAGTTCCGATTCGGCGTGCATGAACCACGCCGGCGTGCGCGTGAACAGTCCCAGCGCTTCGGCGCGTGACAGGCGGTTTTCCTTGCCCAGCACTTCGGTTCCCGAAATCGCCTTCCCCGTCACCATCCAGCTGATGCCGACCCAGGGATTGAACGAAGCGGCCCGGAAGGCATCGGTGGTCATGGCCAGCGGGATGCCGCTGTCGACGAGCTCGCGCAGGCGTGGTGTCCGCAACGCCTTGTCGCGGCCGTGGGTCTTGATGAAGGCGTCGCCGTGCAGCGCCATCTTGGTGTCCAGGGCAATGCCGCCACCCAGCGCCTTCACCCTGGCGATGTTCGCGGGACTGATCGTCTCGGCATGTTCGAGGCTCCAGCGCAGGCCGGCGAGCGGCGTCTTTTCGTTCAGCTTGCCGAGCGCATCGAGGAATGGCGTGATGTTCTCGTCATAGGTGATGTGTTCGCGAAAAGGAATGCGCCGCTCCACCAGCTTTGCGACATCCCGCTCCACCAGCTCGCGCATTTTGGCCGGCTCGATGACGACCGCGGGGCGGTCGAAGTTCTCGTGATCGTGGACTTCCGCCGACAGCAACTCGCCGGCGCCCCGGTAGACATGGCCGTGCGCGAGGCGCGGGTGCAGGTTGTGCCCTGGACTGATCGGCGCCGTCTTCGTGATCGCCGTGATCTGCGCATCCACCATGTTGAAGTCCGCGCCTTCTCCCAGCTGGATGTCCACGAAGGGCATGCGGATGTTGAGGCGGTTGTCGCGGGCGAGTGCATCCACCGTGCGCACGGCCTTCGGATACCCGCGGAAGCCCGTGCCCGCATCGACGATGGAGGTGACCCCCACGCGGTTGATACTGTGGATCGTCTGGACCAGCGAGCTTACCTCTTCATCGAAGGAGAGTTGCGGGACCATGGTTTCCATGGCGACGAACTGGAAGGTGTAGCCATGCACCACGCCGGTGTACCTGCCCTGCCCGTCCTTCTCGAACTCGGTACCCGGCAACATGGGAAACTTGTCGGTGCCCACGCCGAGCGCATCCATCGCCTGCTGGTTCAGGTAGGCGCGGTTGTAGGCATACTGCACGATCAGCGGGCGGTTCGGCACCGCCTTGCGCAATTCGTCCATGGTGGGGAAGCGCTTCTCGTCGAACTGGTATGGAGACCAGCCGCCGATGACTTTCACCCAGTGGCCTTCCGGTGTCCGCCTGGCTTGCTCGCCCAGCATCTGCAGGGCGCGGCGCAGCGTCGGCACGCCCTCCCACCGCAACGAGTAGTTGTAGCCGCCCTCGTTGAGCACATGGGTGTGCGCGTCGATGATGCCCGGAATGAGCCGGCGGCCGTTCGAATCGATGACCCGCGTGCCGGCCTTCTTCAGGGCCAGCACTTCGGCATCGGTTCCCACCGCATGGATGCGGCCGTTCTTGACGGCCAGGGCGGACGCCGCCGGCTGTGCGGGATTGCCGGTGAAGATCCTGGCGTTGTGCACGATCAGGTCCGCGCCGGGCGCGTCCTGCACTTCTTGTGCATGGGTGCCGGCCAGGCCATTCGCCACCATGAATGCCATCAGTAATATCGACTTCACTGTCTCTCCCCCTTTGCTGGATGTGAAGGGACACCACGCCGTACCGGTTTGGTCGGCGACGGGAGGAAACATCCGCCAGCGCCGGCATTTCCCGAGAAAGATTGTGCTTTTCCCGGGCTCGGCGCGGTAGCGCTACCTCAAGGCGTGCTGTGTCGCGGAAGCGGGAACGCGGGCTGGCATGCGGATGGGGAAGTGCTCCGCCCGGGCGCCACGGTTCGCATCGGGAGTCAGCCGAGAGGAGCCCTGGCGATATGGGGCATGTTGTCGAAATGCTCGATCAGCAGTTCGGTCAGGATGCGTATCTTCTTTGCCGGATTCTGGCCGGGTGGCCGAACCACGTAGGCTGCCGCGGGCGGCGGTGGATAGCGGGTCATGACCGCGACGAGAGCGCCGGTACGCAGATGTTCCTGAATGAGGATGTCGGGGAGCCAGCCAATGCCGAGCCCGGCGACCGCGGCCGCCACCAGGGCTGCGCCGTTGTCGGCCTTGAAGCGCCCTTGCGGGCGCACCGTGATGGTCTTGTCGCCATCCATGAAATACCAGGCTTCCGTGCCCTGCATGAGGGCCTCGTGGTCGAGCAGTTCCTCGGGTGTCGAGGGCGCCCCGTGTGCCCTGATGTATTCCGGGCTCGCGACAGTGGCTCCATGAACCGGCCCGACACACCGCGCAATGAGGTTGGAGTCCTGGAGATAGCCGACCCGTATCGCGCAATCGTAGCCTTCCGTGATGAGATTGACGACATGGTCGCTGTAGCAGGTGTGGATTTGCAGCTGCGGATGGCGCCGGGCCATCTCCGCGAGCACGGGCGCGAAGTGTGTCGGGCCGAACGTCAGCGGGGCGGCAATGCGCAGCCGGCCACGCAGTTCGCCGGCAGGGACGATGGTCTCCTTCGCCAGGTCGATCTCGGCGCAAACCCTGGCCGCGTAATCACGAAACGTGGCACCGGCTTCCGTCAGTGCCGCGCCGCGGGTGGTGCGCGACAGCAGCTGGATGCCCAGGTCCGCTTCCAGCCGGGCGAGCCGGCGGCTGACGATCGACTTCGCTACGCCGAGCCGCAATGCTGCGGGGGAGATTCCCCCGGCATCGGCGACTTCCACGAATGTCCGTAATTCTTCGATGTCCAATCCAGTGCTCCCGATAGCGCGACACGACCTTTCCCGGAATGGTACTTCCGTACCGGGCTCGAGCACAGCAAAAATTGCTTGCCATGGCCAGGCGCCGCGCTATCTGGAAGATGATTCTTGCAAAGCGGGTCCATGCAGCGGCTCCGGGATGACCGGGAAATGTATCCGGTCCAGTCCCGACATGGGGGTTCCCTGCACCTGCTCCGACAGCCGCTCGGCATCGCGCCGCCGGATATCGTTGGCCGCCTCCTCGACATCGGCCTGCGCGTAGCCCAGTGCGCGCAAGCCTTCCGCGCCCATCAGGTAGGCCGATTCCACGGTCTCCCGGACCTGGTAATCCACGCCCGCCCGTATCAGCTCCACGGCATGCCCACGGTCGTAGCTGCGGACCAGCAGCCTGGCCTGGGGGAACTCCTGTTGCGCGAGTTCCACGATCCGCATGGCCGCCTTCGGATCGTCGATGCAGACCATGATGGCATCGGCCTCGCCGGCACCCGAGTGGCGCAGCGTGGCGAGCCTGGTGCCTTCGCCGAAGAACACCTTGAAGCCATAGCGTTCGGCATCGCGGATCCGGCCGGGATCCTTGTCGATGACCGACAGCCTGACGCCGCTGGACAGCAGGATCTGCGAAGCGATCTGGCCGAACCGGCCGAAGCCGATGACGAGGATGCGTCCCTTCAGGTCCCGGGCGATGTCGACACCCTCCATCGAGGCTTTCGCCCGCGGCATGCGATCGGCCGCGAGCATCACCAAGGGCGACAGCGCCATCGAGAGGATGACCACGGTGGCGAACAAGGCGTTGGTCCTGGCATCGAAGATACCGGCCGACAGTGCCGCCGCGTAGAGCACGAAGGCGAATTCACCGCCTTGCAGGAACATCGACGTTCGATGCAGCGCCTGGTGCCGGGTCGCGCCGAAAAGCCGCCCGGTCGCATACACCGCTGCCCCCTTCGCCAGCATGAATGCGCCCAGCAGCGCCAGCAGCAAGCGCCATTCCGCCGCCACGATGGACAGGTCGAGCGACATGCCGACCGCCAGGAAGAACAGGCCCATCAGCAAACCGCGGAAAGGCTCGATATCGCTCTCGATCTGGTGCCGGTAGCTCGAACTCGACAGCATTACGCCGGCAAGGAACGCGCCCATGGCCATCGACAGCCCGGCGAACTCCATCAGCAGGGCCGCGCACAGCACCACCAGCAGCGCGCCCGCCGTCAACACCTCGCGTGTGCGCGCCTGTGCCAGCAAGGCGAAGAAGGTGTCCAGCCCCCAGCGCGACACGGCCAGCAGCGACAGCAGCGCGGCGAGCGCGATGAGGAGTCCGGACCATCCCGATGTTTGCCGCGACAGTGGCGACAGCCAGGCTACCACCGCCAGCAGCGGCACGATCATCAGGTCCTCGAACAGCAGGATCGCCACGGACTTCTGCCCCTCCGTGTTCGACACCTCGCCGCGATCCTGCAGCACCATCATGATGACGGCGGTCGAGGAAAGCACGAAACCCGCCCCGGCCACGAAGGCCGCCGGCGCGGAAAAGCCGAACATCGCATACGCGGTCAGCGCCAGCGCCGCGATGGCCGCGGCCACCTGCACAAGGCCGAGGCCGAAGATCTGGCCACGCATGGCCCACAGCTTGGGCGGGCGCAGTTCCAGGCCGATCACGAACAGGAACATCACGACGCCAAGCTCGGAAATATGCAGGATGGATTGCGCATTCGTCACCAGGCCCAGCGCCGATGGACCGATCAGCATGCCGGCGGCGAAATAGCCGAGTACCGATCCAAGGCCCAGTCTCCGGAACAATGGCACCGCGATCACCGCCGCCCCCAGCAGGACCACCACCGGTCCGATCGTTTGCACCAGGCTCGTTGCCGCCATCAGCTTGCCTTTCCCTGTTCAAGTAGCGGAAGCAGCCGCCCGGCTTGCCCCCGCATGCCGATCACCGGACTGGCCGGGCCGATGGAGGTGCTCCCACACCCGGGAGATGACGACCGACCCTTCGCCGACCGAGGAAGCGACCCGCTTGACGGATCCGGCACGCACGTCGCCAACGGCAAAGACGCCGGGGCATGAGCTTGCGTAGGGGGAGGCGGCGCCGGCGTCGCCACCGGTCAGCACGAAGCCGTGTTCGTCCAGCTTGACCAGCCCGGCGAGCCATCCGGTATTCGGCACCGCGCCCACCATCACGAACACGGCGCAGGTGTCCACCGTCTCCGCCGAGCCATTGCAATGGATGGTCACCGCTTCCAGCCGCTGGTCGCCATGCACGGCCGTCACCCGGGCGCCATACTGGATCGTGATGGCCGGATCGGCCTCGAGCCGGGACGACAGGTAGCTGGACATCGAGGCGGCGAGCGAGTCGCCGCGGACCACCAGCCGGACCCGGGCGGCGACGCGGCTGAGGAACATCGCCGCCTGCCCGGCGGAATTGCCGCCGCCGATGACGATCGCTTCGGTGTCGCGGCAGAAGCGCGCCTCGTTCTCGGTGGCGGAATAGTAGATCCCCGCCCCCTCGAATCCGGCAAGGCGGTCGATGGGCAGGCGGCGATACTGCACGCCCGTGGCGATCACCACGGCGCGCGCCCGGACCCGTTGTCCATTGCCGAACGTGGCGCAGAAGGTCCCATCCGCCAGTTTCTCCAGCGCCTCGACGCGAAGCGGCATGGCGAAGCGCGTGCCGAACTTCATTGCCTGCACCTCGCCCCGCCAGACCAGGTCGGCGCCGGAGATACCGGTCGGGAAGCCCATGTAGTTCTCGATCCTGCTCGACGTGCCGGCCTGCCCGCCGATGGCGATGTCCTCGACCACCAGGGCTTTCAGTCCCTCGGCGCCCGCGTAGACGCCCGCCGAGACGCCGGCCGGCCCGCCTCCGACGATCAGCACGTCGACCGCCTCGTCGTCGGCGAGGTCCTGGTTCAGGCCGATCAGCCGGGCGACCTTTTCCGGCGTCGGATCGGCGATCACCGTGTCCCGGCCGAAGATCACGGCGGGCCGGTGCGGATCGACCGAACAGCTCACCGCGACCGCATGCGCCGCGCTGCTGCCCAGGGGGTGGGAGGCGCATGGCAGCCGGTTGCGGCCCGCGAACTCGGCGATGCGCCGGATGTCCCGGTGCAGCTCTTCCCCGATGAGCACGAGCGCGCTGTGGCCCGTTTCCAGCTGCTTCCGGCGCCGCGCCGCGAGGACGGTGATGACGATGTCCGACATCTCGGGGACCTGCGCCATCAGGTCGAGCATCGCGCGGCGGGGCACCTCGACGACCCTGGTGTCCCGGGCGGCCCGGAATGCCATCGACCAGCTGCCGCCCGCAAGGAAGGAGATCTCCCCCATGAACTGCGTCGGCCCGAGCGTCGCGGCGATCAGGCGCTCGCCGGTGAACACGTTCATGACCTCGATCTCGCCCTCTTCGACATAGACGAAATGCCGGGCGGGGTCGCCGGGCCGGACCAGCACCGTGCCGGCCGGATAGCGCACTTCGGTGCCGGCTTGCCGGATGGCGGCGACATGCGCTTCCGCCAGCGGCACCCGCTGCATTTCCAACAGATCCCGGCCAATCTTTTCCACGTTCGACTCCTGGTCAGTGCCGTCAAGACTTCATTGGTGAATATGCCCGCCGCCCTGCCCGGCTCAGAAGCCGGAGCTCTGCAGGGTCTCGACCGGGGTGTTGAGCAGCTGTTGCTCCCACAGGAACGCGATGCCGCTGCCCGGCTCATGTTCCTTCAGCACGTCCACGAACTCGAGGATGTGCTCGGTACGCGCATGGTCGCGCTGCCATTCGGACGCCACCGCCAGCCACGTCATCACATTGGCGCCGGCGGCGAGCATGCGCTGGATGGCCCGTTCATGGGCCTCGACGGTGACGCCGCCGCACGCATCGGCAACGACGGTCACGTCCCAGCCTTCGCCCAGCGCGTGGATCACCGGCATCGCCACGCAGATCTCGGTGTAGAGGCCGGCGATGATCAGCTGCTTGCGGCCGGTCGCCTTCACGACATCGACGACGTTCTTGTCTTCCCAGGTGTTGAGGGTGGTGCGATCGATCACTTCCTGGTGCGGGAAGACATCGGTGATCTGCGAAAAGACCAGGCCGCCCCGGTCGGCGATGACGCTGGTGATGATGGTCGGGACGCGGAAGGCCTTGGCGGTTTTCGTCAGCGCCGCCGCGTTGTTGACGACCTCGTGCGCGGTGTGGCTGTGCAGGTTGGCGAGCTGGAAAGGCTGGTGGTCGATCAGGACGAGGACCGAATCTTCCGGGCGAAGCAGGGAATCGAGACCGTTACGAAAGCTCATGATGATCCTTTGCGGTGGTTGGGAGGGCTGGTGTGCGGCAGCAGGCGCCCTGGCGTTGCCGGGAGAAATATTGTCATCCTGCTTATCGCCGCGCTAGTACCGTTACCCGCCTTGTTGTGTCGCAGATCGGGGAACGCCGGATGGCCCGCCACCCGGGATTGCGGCGGCGCGGTGTCCGCTCCCGCCCCCAGGTTTCTCTTCCGGGTTTCTCTTCGGACTTCTCCTGTTTGGCGCTGTTCGCGTTAAGTAGCCTTGCCGTTAATCACGGAACTTTCTTGCATGCCGAGCGCGGCAAAAAGCCGACGCCCTTAGGCTGGCGCCACGGCACTTCGCAACCATTGCCGCGGTGTCGTCAGCACGGCGGCATCGAGTACACGTTGCCAGCCGGTGTAATTTTCCAGGTAGCGGCTGGCAACACCGTTGAATCGCCGCAGCCAAGTCTTGAAGCGGCCATGCCATCCGTTGACACCCTGGATATGGAGTGCGCCGCGTGCCCGCATGCCAGCACGCACATTGATCGCTTCGTGCGTGATGCCAGCCTGCTTCGCAAATGCCTGGTACGCCTTGGCGGCATCGGTCACCAGCAGCACATCGGGCGCCAGCACGGGCTTCAGGTGTTGCATCAGCTGGCCAGCACTGACCGGGCCGCGGCCCGTGACGAAGTCACAGGTTTGCCGGTTGCGGTCACGGGCAACGAGGATGCAGTCCAGCTCGCTGCTGATGCCGCGCCGGCTGGCCTTGCCGCCGCGTTTGCGCGGCGGGCGGTTCAAATATCGCGAGCCTTTTTGTGATTCTAAATGGTAGGTTTCGTCAGCCTCGACGATGCCTGATAGCTGCGGGCGAGGCGCCCGGAGCAAGGCGGCGATGAAACGGTGACGCCATCGAAAACTGGTCGACTTGGCCACCGCCACGCGGCTGGCTGCCGAACGTACAGGGGTCGACTCGATCAGGCATTGCAGGTATTGCAGCCACTTCTCGCGCAAACGCAGACGAGCAAGGGGTGTGCCGGTCAAGGCGTTGAAGCTGCGCCGGCACACCACGCAGCGATAGCGCTGCAAGCCACTGGCCTGCCCACAACGGTGGGAGCGCTGGCACCCGCAATGTGGACACGATGGTCGTCCGGCGGCTTCTTCGATCAGGCGATGGCACTGGCCTGGTTGCTCGACGTTGGCCAAAAAGCGCTGCAGCAATGTGACCTGATCTTCTGAAAGCTGTTGCTGCACCAACGCTTCGATCAGTACTCGAACATCCGCCGTGCCCATGTCGCCTCCTGATATACATGAAGTATCTCAACAGGAAGTCAGACCGTGATTCCGGCGGGAAGTTCGCTTAATTACCGCTCACAGCGCCTGTTGTTTACCCACCGGATGACATTCCGCATAATCCCGGCATCTGTCATGACCCGAAGGTGCCCGAGGCGAGGATGAGCCAGAACCCCAATCTGCTGCGGCGCCTGCTGCGCGCGAAAGACCGGATGGATGCCGCACCCCATGAGGAATGGCCGGTCGAGCGGCTGGCGGAGGTCGGCACGGTATCGGCGGCGCATTTCGCGCGCGAGTTCAGGAAGGCGTTCGGGCTGCCGCCGCACCGCTACCTGCTCACGCGCCGCATCGAACGGGCCACGGCCCTGCTGCGCGAGACCGACCTGCCCATCATGGAAGTCGCGTTCCAGACCGGCTGGAACAGCCTGGGCACCTTCGGGCGCATTTTCCGCGACATCACCGGCGCCAGCCCCGGCGAATGGCGAACCCGCGAGCGTTCGGCGCCCCAGGCAGGCGCGCAGGTACCGGAGTGCGCCCTTCGGGGCGCGCACCGGCCGGACCTCAACATCGCAGTTTTGGAGAAGCGGCGCCTGCTGGCCGCTGGCACACTGGAACCCCTATCCAAGGAGGTGCCATGATCAAAAACGTGAATGTAGTCGGACTGTATGTGCGCGACCAGGACGAAGCGCTGGCGTTCTATGTCGGCAAGCTGGGTTTCCAGGTCCATACGGACGCGGGCTCGGGCGATTACCGCTGGCTGACGGTGCAGCATCCGGACCAGCCTTCGTTCCAGCTCGGCCTGTTCAAGCCGGGGCCGCCGGTGCATGACGCCAGGACCGCGCAAGCCTTGAACGAGCTCGTCGCCAAGGGCGCCATGCCGCCGCTGGTCCTGCTGGTGGACGACTGCCGCGCCGCCTACGACCGGCTGAGCGGCCGCGGTGTCGAGTTCACGCAGGAACCCGTGGATCGCTTCGGCACGGTCGATGCGGGCTTCCGCGATCCGTCCGGCAATGGCTGGAAGATGATCCAGGCGGCGCGCCAGCCGCCCGCGCACGATTCCCGGTAAGCCCGCCCGCGCGATTGCCACGCCAGGAGGGCACCGGCCCTCCAGCCCTCCAGCCCTCCAGCCCTCCAGTGTTGGCATAAATGCACGAAACGTCGTATAAGCAAACCCATCATCATGCGATGGAGGAGCTATGTTCGACATGGACTTGCCGTGGTGGGAATTCATGGCGCGCGGCGCCATCATTTACTGTTTCCTGCTGGTGATGGTGCGCATCACGGGCAAACGCACCATCGGGCAGTTCACGCCGTTCGACCTGCTGGTGGTCATGCTGCTGTCGGAGGCGGTATCGAATTCGCTGTCGGGCGGCGACGATTCGCTGCCGGGCGGCATGATCGTCGCCACCACGCTGATTGCGCTGAACGTCTTCTTTGCCGTGGCCACGTCGCGCAGCCGGAAGATTGCCGACCTGGTCGATGGCCGCCCCGTGCTGCTGGGCCGGGACGGCAAAATCTTCGACGATGTCGTGAAAAAATGCCGGGTGGCCGAAGGCGATGTCGAGCAGGCCTTGCGCGAGGCCGACTGCCCGGTTCAGAAAATGAAGTGCGCCTTTCTCGAACCGGACGGCAAGATCACGATTCTCCAGAACGAGCAGTGAACTCGCGCACCCTGGCCAGCAGCTTCGTTGTCGAGCGGTCATGTTCGAAGTCGATCGCCACGGCCTTGCCGCCGTAGGCCAGCACCGCCTGCCCTTCCGGGATCGCCGCCATGTCGTAGTCGCCGCCCTTGGCATAGATTTCCGGACGTGCTTCCAGCACCACTTCCAGCGCCGTATCCTCGTCGAACGGCACCACCAGGTCCACCGACGCCAGCGCGGCCAGCACCGCCATCCGGTCCGCCAGCGTGTTGAGCGGACGGTCGTCGCCCTTGCCCAGCCGCTTCACGGAAGCATCCGTGTTGGCCGCCACCACCAGCGACGCGCCCAGTTCGCGCGCCTGCGCCAGGTAGGTGACATGGCCGCGGTGCAGGATGTCGAACACGCCGTTGGTGACGACCACCGGCTTGGGCAGGGCGGCAACGCGGGCGCGCAACTGGTCGCGGGGGCAGATCTTGTCTTCGAACGAGGGCATGGAGGATATCGGTCAGTAAGGAAGCCGCCATTATAAAGTCCGGCCGTGCGCACCGCCGGCAGGCACGGGAGCAACGCCGCCGCGCCGGCCGTTCGCGCGAAAGCATTCCGTTACAATACTCTGTCCGGAACGCCCCGCATGGATCGACCTGCCTAGACTTATGACACTCACGGAACTGAAATACATCGTTGCCGTCGCCCGCGCCAAGCACTTCGGCCACGCCGCCGAAGCCTGCTTCGTGGCCCAGCCTACGCTGTCGGTGGCGATCAAGAAGCTCGAGGACGAGCTGGGCGTCATGCTGTTCGAGCGCGGCGGCGCGGAAATCTCCGTCACGCCGCTCGGCGCGCAGATCGTCGCCCAGGCCGAGCGCGTGCTCGAGCAGACCGCCGCCATCAAGGAACTGGCCAAGCAGAACAAGGATCCGCTGGCCGGCCCGCTGCGCCTCGGCGTGATCTACACCATCGGCCCCTACCTGCTGCCGCCGCTGGTGAAGACGATGATCGAGAAAACCCCGCAGATGCCCCTGATCCTGCAGGAGAACTTCACGGTCAAGCTGCTGGAACTGCTGCGCCAGGGCGAGCTCGATGCCGCCATCATGGCCTTGCCGCTGCCCGAGCACGGCATGGCGATGCAGACGCTGTACGACGAACCGTTCGTGGTGGCGATGCCGAACAACCATCCCTGGGTGGCGCGCGAGAGCATACCGGCCGAAGACCTGAAAAGCGAAACGATGCTGCTGCTGGGCGCCGGCCACTGCTTCCGCGACCAGGTGCTCGAAGTGTGCCCGGAAATGGCGCGTTTCTCGACGCCCGGCAACGGCATGCAGCGCACCTTCGAAGGCTCGTCGCTGGAAACCATCCGCCACATGGTTGCTTCCGGCATCGGCCTGACCGTGCTGCCGCGCGCCTCGGTGGCCGACATGGAAGCGAAGGACGGCATGCTGCAGTTCCGGCCTTTCGACGACCCGCAGCCGTCGCGCCGCGTGGTGATCCTGTGGCGCAAGAGCTTTACGCGCAAGGCCGCGATCGACGCGCTGTGCGAGGCGATCGCCCAGATCCGCCTGCCCGGCGTAATTGATCTCGGCTTGAACAAGCTCGGCTCGAACAAGGCCGACGCCACCGCCTGAGGAACCGACCATGCACGCACCCGCGCCCTCCCCTGCCCGCTCCCCCGGCAAGCTGCAACTGTATTTCCGCCTGGTCCGGCTGGACAAGCCGATCGGCACCGTGCTGCTGCTGTGGCCCACGCTGTCGGCGCTGTGGCTGGCCTCCGGCGGCGTGCCGGACTGGCAGCTGCTCGTCATCTTCTGCCTCGGCACCTTGCTGATGCGCTCGGCAGGCTGCGCCGTCAACGACTACGCCGACCAGGATTTCGACCGCCACGTCAAGCGCACGGCGGACCGCCCCATTACCAGCGGCCGCGTCAGCGGGAAGGAAGCGCTGGCCATCGCGGCCGCCCTGTCGCTGATTGCGTTCCTGCTGATCCAGCCACTCAACGGCCTGGTCAAGCAATTGTCGGTGGCGGCGCTGGTGATTGCCGGCACCTACCCTTATTTCAAGCGGTTCTTCGCCATCCCGCAGGCTTACCTGGGCATCGCCTTCGGCTTCGGGATTCCCATGGCCTTTGCCGCCGTGCAGGGCGCGGTGCCGGCCTGGGCCTGGCTGCTGCTGCTCGGGAACGTGTTCTGGGCCGTGGCCTACGACACCGAGTATGCGATGGTCGACCGCGACGACGACCTGAAGATCGGCATCAAGACCTCGGCCATCACGTTCGGCCGCTTCGACGTGGCGATCGTGATGCTGTGCTATGGCGTGCACCTGGCGATCCTGCTGGCCGCCGGCGCGTATTTCGGCCTCGGCGCCTGGTACATGGCCGGCCTTGCCGTGGCCGCCGCGTGCGCCGTCTATCACTACTTCCTGATCCGTGGACGCGAGCGTGCGCCATGCTTTGCGGCATTCCGCCACAATAACTACCTGGGAGCGGCCGTATTTGCCGGGATCGCGCTCGACTTTGGGCTGCGCTGACAATGCACTGCGCTGACAATGAACTACGCTGAAAGCGTTACGCATTAGTCTTGTCACGTACCTTGAGTGGCGCTTGAGCAATCCCGGGTATGCCGCCTGTACCAGACTGCATCATGCGGCTTTGTACCAATGCATTTTTGCACCATGCAGCTTTGCACCACGCAGCTTTGCACCATGCAGCTTTGCACCATGCAGCTTTTGCACCAATGCAGCTTTGTACCAACCCAGCTTTCCAACAATTTAAACACGAGGCGACCATGGATCAGACGAACAACCCCACTGCCGGCAATGGCATCGGCAGCAGCACTGCGGGAACCGGCACGATCGGCAGCGACACGGGCGCGGCGCGCGAGCGCCTGATGACCGACCTGAAAAATGCCATCGGCGATGCCGAACAGTGGCTGCGTGGCGCTGCCAGCGCTGGCGCGGAAGGCGCCGAAGAAGCCAAATCGCAGTTCAAGGACACCCTGCGCAACGCGAAAACCAACCTGCTGAGCCTGGAAGACACGGCGCTGGCAAAGGGCAAGCTGGCGGCCCAGTGCGCCGATACGTACGTGCACGACAATCCGTGGCGTTCGGTCGTCATCGGTGCCGTCGTCGGCCTGCTGGCCGGCGTCATCATCGCACGCGACTGACCATCACCGGCATCCGAAGAAAAACGGCCCGCGATGCGGGCCGTTTTTTTATCAGCGGTCTTGCGCCGGTGTCTGGAAACACTGCGCCAGCAACCAGCCGCAGAACGAGACCAGCCTCCAGCAGGCGCCGAAGCAGAGGAAATACAGGATCACCTGGCTGAAGCTCATCTCGGCCAGCCTGGGCAATCCGGCGCTCTCGGTCAGGTACAGCGTTGCGATCGTTGCGAAGATGCTGACCAGCATCACGAACCACAGTTTTTTTTCCAGCTTGTCCATTCAGTCTCCCTTGATGGTTTTTATGTTGTCGTTTTGGTTTGTGGTTTTACTTTTTTGTTTTACTTTTTTGTTTTACTTTTTTGTTTTACTTTTTTGTTTTATTTTATTGCATTACTGACTGTCCTACCTGATATTGCCCTGCTCAGCCGTCCCGGCCCATCTGTTCGCCCAGCTCCCTGCCCCTTGCCGCGGCGGCCTTCACGGCGTTGACGATGGCCGCCTTCACGCCGCTTTCTTCCATGCTGGTCAGCGCCGCGTAGGTGGTGCCGCCCTTCGATGTCACGCGTTCGCGCAGCACCGACACCGGCTCCTGCGATTGCGCGGCCAGCTGCGCGGCGCCGGTGAACGTGGCCTTCGCCAGTTCCAGCCCCTGCCCGGCCGTCAGGCCCAGTTCGACGGCGGCCTGCTGCATCGCTTCGATGAAATAAAACACGTATGCCGGGCCGCTGCCGGAAACGCCGGTCACCGCGTCGATCTGCGCTTCATCGTCGAGCCACACGGTACCGCCGACAGCCTTCAGTACCTGGTCGGCCGCCAGGCGCTGGGCCTGCGTCACGCCCGCCGAGGCAACCAGGCCGGCAATGCCCATGCCGATCAGCGCCGGAGTGTTCGGCATGCAGCGCACGATCGCGCCGTAGCCGCCGAGCCAGCGCGACAGGTCGGCGCTGCGGATGCCCGCGGCGATCGACAGCACCAGGGGTGCGTGGGCAGCGCTTGCCAGCAGGGGCACGAGCGGTGCCACGGCTTCGCGCATGCTCTGCGGTTTCACGGCCAGCACGATTACCTCGGCCGCGCTGACGGCGGCGTCGATCGACGGTGCCGTCGTCACGCCGTGCCCGGCATGCAGCGCTTCCAGCGCGGCCGGGTTGGGATCGACGACGTGGATGTTCGCCCCGGGCGTGACCTTGCCGGCCAGGCCGGCGACCAGCGCGGCGGCCATGTTGCCGCCGCCGATGAATGCAATCTTCATGGATATCCCCTGCAGTTTGTCGTAATTAGTTGTTGTAGTCCCGTGCGCCGAAGATCGCGCTGCCGACGCGGACGATCGTGGCGCCCTCCAGGATGGCCGCGCGCATGTCGGCCGACATGCCCATCGACAGCGTGTCGAAATCGGGCCCGAAGTTCGCGCGCAGCTGTTCGAACAGCGTGCGCATGGCAGCGAAGGGCGCGCGCTGCGCCGCCAGGTCCGCCGCCGGTTCCGGGATCGCCATCAAGCCGCGCAGCCGCAGGTTCGGCAGCCGAGCCACGGCCTCGGCCAGCGCCGCCACGTCGGCCGGCACGGCGCCACTCTTGCTGGCCTCGCCGCTGATGTTGACCTGCACGCAGACGTTCAGCGGCCCCAGCGCGGGCGGGCGCTGCTCGGACAGCCGTGCCGCGATCTTCTCGCGCTCGACCGTATGCACCCAGTCGAAATGCTCGGCGATGGGGCGCGTCTTGTTGCTCTGGATGGGCCCGATGAAATGCCATGCCAGGCGCGCATCGGGCGACATGTTGGGCAATACAGCGGGCAACGCAGCGGCCACGGCGCGGATCTTGTCCACGCCTTCCTGCACATAGTTTTCACCGAAGGCGCGCTGGCCTGCCTCGACCGCGGCCAGCACGGCATCGGCCCCGAAGGTTTTCGATACGGCCAGCAGCCGCACGGCGGCAGGCGGGCGCCGCGCCTCGGCGCAGGCGGCCACAATGGCATTTTCGACAGCTTGCAAACGCTCTGGGATTCCGGACATAATCAGACGCGCCAGCCCATAGCTGGCATTATTTTTAAGGCACAGGGATTATAAATGGACATCTCCGATCTGCTCGCGTTCTCCGTGAAAAACAAGGCATCCGACCTGCACCTGTCGGCCGGCCTGCCGCCGATGATCCGCGTGCACGGCGATGTGCGCCGCCTGAACGTGGACCCGCTGGAGCACAAGGAAGTGCACCGCATGATCTATGACATCATGAACGATGCCCAGCGCAAGGCCTACGAGGAGATGCTCGAGGTCGACTTTTCGTTCGCCATTCCCGGCCTGGCGCGCTTTCGCGTCAATGCCTACAACCAGGACCGCGGCGCGTCGGCCGTGCTGCGCACCATTCCGTCGAAGATCCTCACGCTGGAAGACCTGAACGCGCCGAAGATCTTCGGCGACTTCGCGCTGAAGCCGCGCGGCCTGGTGCTCGTCACCGGCCCCACCGGCTCGGGCAAGTCGACCACGCTGGCCGCGATGGTGAACCACCTGAACGAACACGAGTACGGCCACATCCTCACCATCGAGGACCCGATCGAGTTCGTGCACGAATCGAAGAAATGCCTGATCAACCAGCGCGAGGTGGGACCGCACACGCTGTCGTTCAGTAACGCGCTGCGCTCGGCGCTGCGCGAAGACCCGGATGCGATCCTGGTCGGCGAACTGCGCGACCTGGAAACGATCCGCCTGGCGTTGTCCGCCGCGGAAACGGGCCACCTCGTGTTCGGCACGCTGCATACCTCGTCCGCCGCGAAGACGATCGACCGGATCGTCGACGTGTTCCCCGCCGAGGAAAAGGAAATGGTGCGGGCGATGCTGTCCGAATCGCTGCAGGCGGTGATCTCGCAGACGCTGCTCAAGACCAAGGACGGCGCCGGCCGCGTGGCCGCGCACGAGATCATGGTGGGCACGCCAGCGATCCGCAACCTGATCCGCGAAGCCAAGATCGCGCAGATGTACTCGGCGATCCAGACCGGCAGCAATGCCGGCATGCAGACGCTGGACCAGAACCTGACGGACCTGGTGCGCCGCAACGTGATCTCGGCGGCCACCGCGCGCTCGGCCGCCAAGATCCCCGAAAACTTCCCCGGATAAGAGACCGTCATGGAACGCGACCAGGCCAGTAAATTCATGTTCGACCTGCTGCGCCTGATGGTCGGCAAAAAAGGATCGGACCTCTTCATCACCGCCGGCTTTCCGCCGGCGATGAAAATCGACGGCAAGCTCACGCCCGTTTCCGCGCAGCCGTTGACGGCCGCGCATACCTCCGACCTGGCCCGTTCGATCATGAACGACAAGCAGGCCGCCACCTTCGAGCAGACCAAGGAAGCGAACTTCGCCATCAGCCCGGGCGACCTGGGGCGCTTCCGCGTCTCGGCCTTCGTGCAGATGGGCGCCGCCGGCATGGTGCTGCGGGTCATCAACAGCAAGATTCCCGACCTGGACGAGCTGGCGCTGCCGGCCGTGCTGAAGGAAGTCATCATGGCCAAGCGCGGCCTGGTGATCATGGTCGGCGCCACCGGTTCGGGCAAGTCGACGACGCTGGCGGCCATGGTCGGCTACCGCAACGAGCACAGCTACGGCCACATCATCACCATCGAAGACCCGGTGGAATTCGTGCACCCGCACCGCAACTGCATCGTCACGCAGCGCGAGGTGGGCGTCGATACGGAAGACTGGGAAATCGCCCTGAAGAACACGCTGCGCCAGGCGCCGGACGTGATCCAGATCGGCGAGATCCGCGACCGCGAAACGATGGACCACGCCATCGCGTTTGCCGAAACGGGCCACCTGTGCCTGGCTACCTTGCACGCCAACAGCTCCAACCAGGCGCTGGACCGCATCATCAACTTCTTCCCCGAGGAACGCCGCCAGCAGTTGCTGATGGACCTGTCGCTGAACCTGAAGGGCATGATCTCGCAGCGGCTGATTCCGCTGAAGGAAAGCCGCGGCCGCGCGGTGGCCATCGAGATCCTGCTCAATTCGCCGCTGATCTCCGACCTGATCTTCCAGGGCAAGGTGCACGAGATCAAGGAGCTGATGAAGAAGTCGCGCGAGCTGGGCATGCAGACCTTCGACCAGTCGCTGTTCGACCTGTACGAGGCGGACAAGATCAGCTACGAGGATGCGCTGCGCAACGCCGATTCGGTGAACGACCTGCGCCTGGCCATCAAGCTCGAAGGCAAGGGGGCGAAGAACCGCGACCTGTCGTCCGGCACCGAGCACCTGGGCCTGGTCTGAGCCGAGATGAGATGAGCCGAGCTGAGATGAGATGAGCCGCGCCGCCACGAGGAGACCATATGAACACCGTTTTTGATTTTTCCGCCGTCGGCCTGGCGGGGCAGCCCGTCAACCTGGGCCAGTACCAGGACAAGGTGCTGCTGATCGTGAACACGGCCAGCGCCTGCGGCTTCACGCCGCAGTACGCGGGCCTGGAAAAACTGTATGAACGCTTCCGCGAGCGGGGCTTCGAAGTGCTGGGCTTCCCCTGCAACCAGTTCGGTGCGCAGGAAAAAGGCACGCACGAGGAAATCGGCGCGTTCTGCGAAAAGAACTACGGCGTCACCTTCCCCCTGTTCGCCAAGATCGACGTGAATGGCGCGGAGGCGCACCCGCTGTTCCAGCACCTGAAGAAGACGGCACCCGGCGTGCTCGGCACCGAAGGCATCAAGTGGAACTTCACGAAGTTCCTGGTGCGCAGGGATGGCACCGTGGCGAAACGCTATGCGCCGGCCACCAAGCCGGACGACATCGCCGCCGATATCGAGGCACTGCTGGCCGGCTAGCCCTGCCGGCAAGTCAGAAGCGCGGAAGGTCCGGGTGCGGCAGCACGCCGCCCGTGACGCGCATGCGCCCGAACTCGGCGCAGCGCTGCAGCGTGGGGATGGCCTTGTTCGGATTCAGCAGCGCCGGCGGATCGAACGCGCGTTTCACGCCGAAGAACGCACCCAGCTCGGCCGCGCCGAACTGCACGCACATCGAATCGATCTTCTCGATGCCCACGCCGTGTTCGCCGGTGATCGTGCCGCCGACCGCCACGCACAGTGCCAGGATATCGGCGCCGAACGCTTCGGCGCGCACCAGTTCGTCCGGCACGTTGGCATCGAACAGGATCAGCGGATGCAGGTTGCCGTCGCCGGCATGGAAGACGTTGGCGCAGCGCAGGCCATACTTCACTTCCATCTGCGCGATACCGGCGAGCACCTGCGCCAGGTGCTTGCGCGGGATCGTGCCATCCATGCAGTAGTAATCGGGCGAGATGCGGCCGGCCGCCGGGAAGGCGTTCTTGCGGCCGGACCAGAACTTCAGCCGCTCGGCCTCGCTGTCCGACACCGCGATCGCGGTCGCGCCGGCCTCTCGCAGCACCGCTATCATGCGCGCGATCTCGTCTTCCACTTCCTCCGGCGTGCCGTCCGCTTCGCACAGCAGGATCGCCGCCGCGTCGAGATCGTAGCCGGCGTGGACGAACGGTTCGACCATCCGGGAAGAAGTCTGGTCCATCATTTCCAGCCCGGCCGGAATGATGCCGGCCGCGATCACGCGCGCCACCGCGTTGGCGCCGGTGACGATGTCGCCGAACGAGGCCATGATCACGCGCTGCACGGCGGGCCTGGGCACCAGTTTCACGGTGACTTCCGTGACGATGCCCAGCATGCCTTCGGAACCGATGAACACGGCCAGCAGGTCGAGCCCGGGCGCATCGGGCGCTTCGCTGCCCAGCTCGATGATGTCGCCGCCGATGGTGGCCACGCGCACGCGCAGCACGTTGTGCAGGGTCAGGCCATATTTCAGGCAATGCACGCCGCCGGAATTTTCCGCCACGTTGCCGCCGATGGTGCAGGCGATCTGCGACGAGGGATCGGGGGCGTAGTACAGGCCGAACGGCATGGCCGCCTCGGAGATGGCGAGGTTGCGCACGCCGGGCTGCACGACGGCCGTGCGCGCCTGGGCATCGAGCCGCACGATGCGGTTCAGCTTCGCGGTGGACAGCACCACCCCGTCGGCGATCGGCATCGCCCCGCCCGACAGCCCGGTGCCCGCGCCGCGCGGCACGATCGGCACATTCATGCGGCGGCATACTTCCAGCACGGCCACCACCTGCGCCTCGTTTTCGGGCAACGCCACGATCATCGGCGGCTGGCGGAACGCCGACAGGCCGTCGCATTCGTACGGGCGGGTATCTTCCAGGCGAAACAGCACACAGCCGTGTGGCAATACGGCACCCAGGGCTTGCGCAACCTCGCGCTGGCGGCTTTCACTGAACGGCGCTGCGCTGGCGGATGGCGTGGTCATGGGCCGATTGTAGGCCAAACGCCCCGCTTGTGCGCTTCAGGAAATGTTTCAGAAAAACCGGGGGCTTAGCCGGGTTTCGCGGAGCATGCTCCAAAAAACAGTGACAGGCGCCATTTTTCGGGAAATGTTTCAAAATAATCGGAGCCTGTCACCGGTTTTGCCGGCTGTGGCGTATGCTCCCACCTTTCATCCTACGGAGACGAGCATGGGCAACCGGTTATCGAAGATCGCGACCCGCACGGGCGACAATGGCACCACCGGCCTGGGCGATGGCAGCCGCACGCGCAAGGACAGCGTGCGCGTGCACGCCATGGGCGATGTCGATGAATTGAATTCGAACCTGGGCGTGCTGCTGTGCGAAGCGCTGCCGGACGAGCTGCGCGACGAGCTGGTGTCGATCCAGCACGACCTGTTCGACCTGGGCGGCGAACTGTGCATTCCCGGCTACCAGCTGATCAAGGAAGAGCACGTGGAGCGGCTCGATGCGCTGCTGGAGAAGTACAACGGCACCTTGCCGGCGCTGACGGAATTCATCCTGCCGGCCGGCTCGCGCGCCGCGGCGCTGGCGCATGTCTGCCGCACGGTATGCCGGCGCGCCGAGCGCAGCATCGTCACGCTGGGCAGCGAGGAAACCATCCACGACCACCCGCGCCAGTACGTCAACCGCCTGTCGGACCTGCTGTTCGTGCTGGCCCGCGTGCTGAACCGCTTTGCCGGCGGCAGCGACGTGCTGTGGCACCACGACCGGAAGCGCAGCTAAGTCGCTACCGCTGCCCGGCCGGGAACGTGCCGGGCGATCACTCCTTGCCGTTCGGGTGCAGTGCCAGGTAAGGCTCGGCGCCCGCGCCGGCGCTCAGCAGCCAGCCGGTCATCAGCAGGAACACCAGCAGCATCGCGAACAGCGTGCCCACGCGGCGGCGGTCGGCCGGGCCTTCGAAGATGGGCTGCTTGCCGTAGCCGATGCCGAGGAAGTAGGCGATGAATACCGTGGCCAGGTAGTGCACGGCGCCGAACATCTCGCCCAGCTCGCCCTTGCGCGGGTGGTCGATCACCAGGTGCGAAACCGCCACCAGCACGATGTAGATCACCGAGGCGGACAGCGGCGGCAGGTACAGGCCGAAGCGCTCGACGAAGTCGCGGATCGCCGGGCGCTTGCGGGCCAGCAGCGGCAGCACGATGTTGTGCGTGAGGCCGGCGATGGCGATCAGTTTCAGCAGGATCGTCTTGTGGATGCTGCCCTTCTCGCCGATCGCCAGGTTGTGCAGGTTGGTTTCACCCTGGCGGTTGTTCTGGGCGAAGTATTCCGGCGTGGTGACATTCAGGATGCGCTGGAACCAGCTGATCTCTTCCAGCGCGGCCAGCGCCACGATGCCGGCCAGGCCGGCCAGCGCCAGCAGCGGCAGGTCGATGCGCCGCCCACGCTGCCAGTGTTCCAGCGCGGCAAAGGCCAGCAGGCCGGACGTCACGGCGAAGCACAGGAACTGCATCCACTCGACGATACCGTCTTCCACCAGCAGGCGCTGCAGCTTGGCCGGGTCGCCGGACCATGCCATGGCAAGCCCCATCACGAAGACATTGACGAGGACCGCCACGGCGATCGCCGGGTGGATGTACCACTTGTTCTGAACCACGTATTACTCCCTTAGCGTTTGAAGTTGTTCGATGCCGGCCGCGCCCGCGGGCACCGGCTCGGCCGCCAGCAGCGGGGCTGGCTGCGGCGGCTGCAGCGGCGGCAATGCTGGCTGGACGGCCGGCACGCGCGCTCCCGCGGCCTGGCGCACGCCGGCGGCCACGGCCGAACCCAGCGCCCACATCCACAGCAGCGGATCGAGCAGCGCATCCCACAGGTTCCCCGTCGGCAGGCGCAGCAGCGCGTACAGCAGCAGGCCGGCCAGCAGGGCCAGCGCCGGCTGCAGCGCATGGCCGCGCCAGATGGCAAAGGCGCAAGCGGCGATCGCCGCGATGCCCAGCAGCGGCGCGCCCACCGCGCCAAAGCCGCCATGGTACAGGCCCAGCGCCAGCACGCCAAAGGTATCCAGGTACAACGCCGCGCCGCCCAGCGCCAGCGGCAGCGCCATCGCCAGCGGCAGCACCATGCGGGGCGCACTGCCCTGCCGCCGCCGCTCCAGCGCCACCAGGCTGAGGCCCACCAACAAGCCGCTCGGGTACTGGAAGGCCAGCGTCAGCCACCAGGCGGGCGACCAGGTGCCGGGCAGCGCGCTCAGTACCACCAGGCCGGCGGCCACCGCGCGCCAGTGGCGGCGGGCCACCTGCGGCACGCAAGCCGTCAGCAGGGCCACCAGCACCAGTGCCCACGCCACGTGTCCGTAGACGATCTGCAGGGCGAGATCGGGCAAGGTCATAACGGCTCCTTTCCAGGGGTGATGCGCAGCAGGTGATGGGCGATGGCCTGCCGCTGGTGGGTGTACGTGATGTGCAGCTGGTCACCCACCTGCTGCATGGTCGGGTAGGAAAACTCGTCGCCCGGCTTGCCGCTGACGATGTCCGCCAGCGGGCGCCAGGTACGCGCATCCGTCGACAGCGCCAGCGACAGCACGTTGCGGTCCGATCCGCCCGCCGCCACGTGGTTGTACAGCATCAGGAAATTGCCGCTGGACAGGCGCAACGCGGCCAGCGACGTGCTCTGGTTCGACAGCTGCGACGGCGCCAGGTCTTCCCAGCTGTTGCCGCCATCGCGGCTCAGCGCCTGCTGCACGCGCTGGCCTTCGCCGGCATCGCGCATCCAGGCCCGCACCTCGGTGGCCGAGACGGGCACGATGGCCGGCTGCAGCGACGAGGTGCCGCTGCCGATGCGGCCGATGCGGCGCGGTTCGCCGCCGGCGTCGAACGACATCAGCATCGGGTACTTGTTGCCGATCTCGAAATAGACGGGCAGCCACCAGCCGCCATCGGCCAAGGGCACCGCCGACGTGCGCACCAGCGTGCTCGTATTGAACAGCGGCGACAGCGGCAGCACGCGGCGCACCGTGAAGGTCGCGCCATCGTCGCGCGAGTGCATCTGGACGATGCGCGAGGCCGCCCAGCCGCCCAGGCCGGTGGCCACCACATACAGGTGCACCGTGCCGTCGGGCGCGGTCCAGGCCACCGGGTTGCCGATGCGGCGTACGCCGAAACCGAGCGCCTTGCCCAGCGATTCGCGGCTGGCCACCACCCAGTTATTGCTCCAGGTGCCGTTCGACCAGCGCGACGCGTAGACCTTCACATCCGGCCCGCTCTCGCGGCTGCCGGCCCACCAGAACGACAGCAGGTCGCCGCGTGGCAGTGCCGCCAGGGCGCTGGCATGCGCGGACGGCACGCCGGCCGGCATCGGGATGATCGAGCGGCTGACTTCGTTGATGGTGATGGCGGTCGGTGCGGTTACCGTGGTGCCGGCGACGGCGGGCTGCTCGGCCCGCTGTACACCGCCGGACCAGCGCAGTGCTTCCGCGGCGGCGGCACTCGCCAGCGCAATGATGCAGGCCAGCGCGACCAGCTTGCCGGTGCGCCGGACAGGTGGGCGTCCTGCTCCCATTCCGTCTCCGAAAAAGATGGACATGAGAACTGTTGACGTGTTTCCCTGCCCAGCATGAATACCGGCTTGTGCGCTTTGATCCGCGACAAGCTTCGACTTGGATTTTCGCCATGCGTTTTGCGCGGACGAAAGCCGGTATCCTACAGGAAAAACTAACGGAGGGGGTAAGTCAGCCGCTTGCCCGCCTGGGTAATTGTCATGCAGCGGGAGTTTGTTAAATAGGCGGAAATATTTCCATTGCCACTCTCGCCATACCGCGTCAGGCCACGCCGTCGAACCCGGGAAGTGCCGGCAGGCGCGCGCCGAGGAAGTCGATCAGGGCGCGCGCCCGCGCGCTGCGGTGGCGCCCGGCCAGCAGGTGTACTTCCTGCGGCGTGCCATGCCAGCCCGGCAGCACCGGCCGCAGCGTGCCGGCGTCCAGCAGGTCGCCCACCAGCCATGCCGGGCACAGCCCGATGCCGGCGCCCTGCGCGAGGCTGTCGCGGATCGCCAGCGCATGGTTCACGCGGTAGGGGCTTTTCACCGTCACCGCCACGCTGCGGCTGCCATCGTGCAGCGTGACCACGTCGCCGGCCAGCAGCCAGGCAAAGCGCACCTGCTCGTGTTGCGCAAGCTGGTCCGGCGTCCGCGGCGGCGCATGGCGCGCCAGGTATGCCGGCGCCGCCACCAGCAGCCGCGCCGATACCGCGACCTTGCGCGCCACCATGTCGCCCGGCAGGTCGCCGCCCAGCCGCAAGGCCACGTCGACGCCCTCTTCCACCAGGTCGACCATCCGGTCGTTCAAGATCAGTTCCAGTTCGATGGCCGGATGCAGTGCCAGGAATTCCAGCACCAGCGCGTTGAGGCGGAACTGCCCCAGCGCCACCGGGGCGCTGACACGCAGCGGGCCGCGCAGGGCCGCGCCGCCGCCGCGCGCCTCCGTGACAGCGGCATCGAACTCGGCCAGCAAACCGCGCGCCCGCTCATGGAAGCGCCGCCCCTCGGCGGTCGGCGCCAGGCTGGTGGTCGACCGTTCCAGCAGCCGCGCACCGACCTCGCGCTCCAGTGCCGCGATGACCTTGCTGACAGTCGGTTGCGTGATGCCCTCCTCGCGCGCCACCGCGGACAGGCTGCCCAGTTCCACGGCGCGAACGAAAAATTGCAGCGAGCGGATCGTATCCATGGCTCCCTCATTCCAGTCTGGAATGAATGATAGTCGATCTTGCCCCCTACCCAGCGTGAATGGAATGACCGAGCATAGCCTCTCCCGCCTATCCATCGACCAGGAGCCATCATGTTCACCATCCGATCCTTCAGCGCAGTCGTCCTTGCCGCCGCACTGGCAATGCCCGCCCACGCCGCGTCGGACTGGCAGGCCAGCTGGTACGCGGCGCCCCAGCCGGCCTGGGACCCTGCCTTCGCCCTGCCGACCAATGTGCCGGCCAGCGTTGCCGGCAGCACGGTGCGCGAGGTGCTGCGGCTCTCCACCGGCGGCAGCAGCGTGCGCGTCGTGCTGTCGAACCGCTATGGCGCGGTGCCGATGGCCGTTGGCGCGGTGCGTATTGCCCGCACGGCAGGTGGACCCGGCGCCACGTCCGCCATCGACACCGCCAGCAACCGGGCACTGACTTTTGCCGGCAGCACGGAGTTCACGATCCCGCCAGGCGGCACGGCAACCAGCGATCCTCTCGCGTTCCCGGTCGTGGCACTGGAACGCCTGACGGTATCGACCTGGTTCCCGGGCCCGGCACCACTGGCGACCTTCCACTGGGGCGCCCAGCAGACCGGCTACATCGAAGCCGGCAATGCCACGGCGGCGGCAACGCTGGACAAAGCGCAGCGTTTGCAGGGCCGCGCCTTCCTCGCCGCCGTCCACGTCGCCGGCCAGGGCGGCAGCATCGTGGCACTGGGCGATTCGATCACCGACGGCAATGGCTCGACACCGGACCGGCACCGCCGCTGGCCGGACCGGCTGGCCGAGCGGCTTGCGCCGCAAGGTATCGCCGTCGCCAATGCCGGGATTTCCGGCGCGCGGCTGCTGTCGTCGAAGATGGGGGTGAAGGCGATCGAACGGTTCGACGCGGACGTGCTGGAGCAGCCCGGCGTGACGGCCGTCGTCGTGCTGCTGGGGACAAACGATATCGGCTGGCCCGGCACCCCGTTCGCGCCGCAAGACCCGCCGATGACGGCGGAGCGGCTGGTCGACGGCTACCGCGCGCTGGTCGCCCGCGCCCATGCACGCGGCGTCCGGGTCATCGGCGGTACGCTGCCGCCATTCCGGGATGCGCTACCCGGCACGCCGTTCGAGGGGTACTGGACGCCGGCGAAGGAGGCGGTGCGCCGTGATGTGAACGCCTGGATCCGGACCAGTGGCGAATTCGACGCGGTGGCCGATTTCGATGCGGTGCTGCGCGATCCGGCCGATCCGGCGCGGCTGCTTCCCGCGTACGATTCGGGTGATCACCTGCATCCGGGCGATGCGGGATTCGCGGCGATGGCCCGGGCGGTTGCGGCGCTATCCACGCTGGATAACTGTCAACCACTCCTCGGTTGTGGTCCTTGAATCCTGGACCAACGCAATAAACCGTGAGTGCACGGCAATTAACTTTCGATTTGCAAGCATTATTATTTTTCAGCATGGATATTTATTACTTATTACATAATGATATTATTTAAATTTTATTATCATCGAGGACACCCATGCACCCATTGCGTTACACCCTCGCCATCATGGCGCTGGGAATCTCATTCCACGCCGCTGCCGCACCACGGGAAATAACCTTCTCTGCGGAGTTGGCCAACCTGACGAAAGATGGCAAACCGGTTTCGTCCGTTAAACTCGGCAGTGGTCCTACCTATTCCAACGGCTCCGTCGTAGCCGGAAAAATCAGCTATGACCTCCAGGGACCGGGCAATCAGGTGTGGCACAACGGCGACTCTCCCGAGCCCGTCTACTGGTGGGCTGACAGTATGCATGTACGAGGAGAATATGCTGTCGAGCTTGGAGACTTTGGGACCGTTGGAACCTGGCAACACAGCCCCTATTACTACGACGCGCAAATTAACATTGACAGTCGCGCCGACGGCGTATTTGTCAGGCTGAACAATGTGGGGATGAAAAATTTAAGCCTGACCTTCCAGGGCGCGGCACATTCTCTCGACAATGCAACCTATTTCAACGAAGTGCTCGACCGGATCTTCTTCGGTACTGGCTTCACGCTCACGCAAGCCAAGTACGACGCCGAATATTACCGGGAGACCGAATACGGTCATGTGCAATTCGACTGGGGTGCAGACCTGGTGATCGACGAATTCAATGGCGTAAGCCCCGTCCCGGAACCTTCGACCTGGGCGATGGCAGCGACCGGCTTGTTCCTCATCGGTGCGGTGGCACGGCGCCGCAAGGCAAGCGAAACGAAACGGCTCGCGGCCTGAGGTCGGCCATGCACCAGGTGCGCAATCGACGGGCGCCGGATCGCGTGCGTCGATGTTTGCCGCAGGTGCGGTAAAAACAAAAAAGCGGCGCAATGCGCCGCTTTTCATTTGCCCCTCAGCCGGATCAGCCGTTGCTGACCACCAGCCGCGGTTCGCCGCCGAAGAAGCGGGTCTTGATCGATTTGGCGATACCGTCGGCATCCAGGCCCACGCTGGCCAGCAGCTTGGCCGGGTCGCCGTGGTCGATGAACTGGTCGGGCAGGCCCAGGATCAGCAGGGGCTTGGCGATGCCCGCCTCGGCCAGCGCCTCGGCCACGGCGGCGCCGGCGCCACCCATCGTGCAGCCCTCTTCCACCGTGACCAGGTAGTCGTGCGATGCGGCCAGTTCCTTCACCAGCTCCACGTCCAGCGGTTTCACGAAGCGCATGTTGGCCACCGTGGCATTGATGCCCTCGGCCGCCTTGAGCGACGGCGCCACCATCGCGCCGAACGCCATGATCGCCACGCGTTCGCCCTGGCGGCGCAGTTCGCCCTTGCCCAGGTCGATGGTGGTCAGTTCCGGTGCAATGGCCGCGCCGATGCCGGCACCGCGCGGGTAGCGCACGGCGGCCGGGCCGGGATACTGGTAGGCGGTGGTCAGCATCTGGCGGCATTCGTTCTCGTCCGATGCGGCCATCACCACCATGTTCGGGATGCAGCGCAGGTAGGCCAGGTCGTAATTGCCGGCGTGCGTGGCGCCATCGGCGCCCACCAGGCCGGCGCGGTCCAGCGCGAACGTCACGTCCAGGTTCTGCAGCGCCACGTCGTGGATCAATTGGTCGTAGGCGCGCTGCAGGAAGGTCGAATAGATCGCCACCACCGGCTTCATGCCTTCGCAGGCAAGGCCGCCGGCGAAGGTGACGGAGTGCTGCTCGGCGATGCCCACGTCGAAGTAGCGCTTCGGATATTCGGCATGGAAGCGCACCATGCCCGAACCTTCGCGCATCGCCGGCGTGATGCCGACCAGGCGCTCGTCCTGCGCCGCCATGTCGCACAGCCAGTTGCCGAACACCTCGGTGTACGTCATCTTGGCCGGCGCCGTGGCGGGCTTGATGCCTTCGGCCGGGTTGAACTTGCCGGTGCCGTGATACAGGATCGGTTCCGCCTCGGCCAGTTTGTAGCCCTGCCCTTTTTTCGTGACCACGTGGAGGAACTGCGGGCCCTTCAGGTTGCGGATGTTCTGCAGCGTGGGGATCAGCGAATCGAGGTCGTGGCCATCGATCGGGCCGATGTAGTTGAAGCCGAACTCCTCGAACATGGTGGCCGGTACCACCATGCCCTTGGCATGTTCTTCCAGCTTCTTCGCCAGCTCCAGCATCGGCGCCGGCAGCACCGACTTGCCGACGTTCTTCGCGGCCGCGTAGAACTGGCCGGACATCAGCCGCGCCAGGTAGCGGTTCAGCGCACCCACCGGCGGCGAGATCGACATGTCGTTGTCGTTCAGGATCACCAGCAGGTTGCAGTCTTCTTCCACGCCGGCGTTGTTCAGCGCCTCGAACGCCATGCCGGCCGTCATCGAGCCGTCGCCGATCACGGCGATCGCGTGGCGCTGTTCGCCCTTGATCTTGGCGGCCAGCGCCATGCCCAGCGCGGCGGAGATCGACGTGGACGAGTGGGCGGTGCCGAACGTGTCGTATTCGCTTTCCACGCGGCGCGGGAAACCGGAGATGCCGTCGAGCTGGCGCAGCGTGTGGAACTGATCGCGCCGGCCCGTGAGGATCTTGTGCGTGTAGGTCTGGTGGCCCACGTCCCACACGATGCGGTCGTGCGGCGTGTTGAAGACATAATGCAATGCCACGGTCAGTTCGACGGTACCGAGATTGGACGACAGGTGGCCGCCCGTCTTCGACACGGAATCGAGCAGGAAGCTGCGCAGTTCGTTGGCCAGCGGTGCCAGCTGGTGGCGCGGCAGCTTGCGCAGGTCGGCCGGGTTGTTGATGGTTTGAAGCAGGTTCATTTATGCCTTCCGCTGCACGATCAGGTCCGCGAGTTCGCGCAGGCGCTGTGCGCCGTCGCCAAAGGCGCCAAGCGCCGCGTGGGCGTCGCGCCGCAATTGTTCGGCCAGGGCGACGGATTCGTCGAGCCCGAGGATCGAGACGTAGGTGGGTTTGTTGTCGGCGGCATCCTTGCCGGCCGTCTTGCCGAGGGTCGCCGAATCGGCGGTGGCGTCGAGCACGTCGTCGACGACCTGGAAGGCCAGGCCGATCGCGCGGCTGTACGCATGCAGTGCTTCCAGTTCGGTCGCTGACAGGTCCTTGCCGGCCAGCGCGCCCAGCACCACGGAGGCACGCAGTAGCGCGCCCGTCTTCAGCTGGTGCATGCGCTCCAGCTGTTCCAGCGTCAGCGCCAGGCCCACGCTGTCCAGGTCGATCGCCTGGCCGCCGCACATGCCGGCCGAACCCGCCGCGTCGGCCAGCAGCCGCACCATGGCCAGCAGGCGCGCCGGCGGAACACCCTCCGCACCGGCCAGCACCGTGAACGCCTGCGATTGCAGGGCATCGCCGACCAGCAGCGCGGTTGCTTCATCGTAGGCCACGTGCACCGTGGGTTTGCCGCGGCGCAGGTCGTCGTCGTCCATGCACGGCATGTCGTCGTGCACCAGTGAGTACGCATGGATCATTTCCACGGCCGCCGCCGCACGCGACAGTGTCGGCGCATCGGCACCGAACAGGGCACCGGCCGCGTAGACCAGCAGCGGGCGCACGCGCTTGCCGCCGCCCAGCAATGCATACCGCATTGCTTCGTGCAGTTTCGCGGGTTCGGCGGTGTCGGCCGGTAAATACGCGGACATGTCCGCTTCCATGCCTTGCTGGATGCCACGCATCCAGTCCTGGAACGTGACGGCGTCGGGTGCGAACGTCATTGCCCGCCCTCGTCGCTGTCGGCGAAGGGCTTGAGCATGTCGCCTTCCAGGATCTTCACCTGCGATTCCACTTTTTCCAGCTGGGCGGCGCAGTACTTCACCAGTTCCGAACCGCGTGCGTAGGCCGCGACCGACGCCTCCAGCGGCAGTTGGCCGGATTCCATCTGCGTGACGAGCTGCGCCAGCTCGGCCATGGCCTCTTCGAAGGAGGCAGGCGCGGGGGCAGGCGCGGCATTCTCACCGCTGTTAATTTTATTGACCATGTCTTGATTTTGACTCAGTGCTGGAGTTTAGCCCGTTATTTTAGAACAAAGTGTCCCGCACGGTCCAAAATGACAACCCGGCCGGGCGTGCCATGTTGCAATTGCGGCCAGGGCGGCACCCCTGTTTGGCGAAAGGGCGCACAATGCCGGTCGCATCGGGGGTGAAACGAAGATTTATCGGCAGTATCACGCCGTTCACGCTATAATCTCCGGTTCTGTCCGAAACACCCGTTCTCATACTCTGAATTCAGGTCTTTGCGGATTCTGTCTCTTCTTGGTTTGCAGTACTTTAATTAAGGGGGGTTGGGATGTCCGATCTGGGTACCCACGCCAGGCTGGCGCGTTCGCACGCGCAACTTCCGGTCCACGTCTACTTTGACGAAGCGCTACTGCAGCGTGAAATGCAGCAATTGTTTCAGAACGGCCCACGCTACGTGGGCCATGAACTGATGGTGCCGAACGTCGGCGACTTCACCACGCTCGCCTCGGAGAACGAAGGGCGCATGCTGGTCCGCAATGCCCAGGGTATCGAACTGCTGTCGAACGTCTGCCGGCACCGCCAGGCATTGATGTTCAACGGACGCGGCAATGCCAACACGATCGTCTGTCCCCTGCACCGCTGGACCTACGACCTGAAGGGCGAGCTGATCGGCGCACCGCATTTCCCCGAGACGCCGTGCCTGAACCTGCCCAAGGCGCCGCTGCAAAGCTGGAACGGCCTGTTGTTCGAGCAGAACGGCTACAACGTGATGGACAAGCTGAAGGACATGTCCGTCACGAAGGACCTGGACTTCACCGGCTACATGCTCGATCACGTGGAAGTGCACCATTGCGACTACAACTGGAAGACCTTCATCGAGGTCTACCTCGAGGATTACCACGTGGAGCCGTTCCACCCCGGCCTGGGCGGCTTTGTTTCCTGTGACGACCTGCGCTGGGAATTCGGCGCCGATTACTCGGTGCAGACGGTGGGCGTGAACCGCGGCCTGAAGAAATCCGGTTCGGACGTGTACCAGCGCTGGCATGAACAGGTGCTCAAGTTCCGCAACGGCGAAGCACCGCCGTTCGGCGCGATCTGGCTGACGCTGTATCCGAACATCATGGTCGAGTGGTATCCGCACGTGCTGGTGGTGTCGACCCTGTGGCCGGAAGGCCCGAACCGCACCAAGAACGTGGTGGAGTTCTACTACCCCGAAGAGATCGTGCTGTTCGAGCGCGAGTTCGTGGACGCGGAACGCGCCGCCTACATGGAAACGGCGGTCGAGGATGACGAGATCGCGCTGCGCATGGATGCCGGCCGCAAGATCCTGCTGGACCGGGGCACCACGGACGCGGGGCCGTACCAGAGCCCGATGGAAGACGGCATGCAGCACTTCCACGAATGGTACCGAAGTAAAATCGCCGTATAAATAAAACACAACGAGGGGACAGATCCGGATCGCAACGGACTGTCCCCTCGATCATTTGAACAGAAGGAATGCAATGCAATCGCTGTGGATGTTGTTCGCCAGTTTCCTGTTCGCCGCCATGGGCGTGTGCGTGAAGCTGGCCTCGGATATGTTCTCCACCTCGGAGATCGTGATGTACCGCGGCATCGTCGGCGTGACCGTGCTGCTGGTGCTGATCCGCCTGCAGGGCGGCACATTGAAGACGCGCTTTGCAATGGGCCACCTGTGGCGCAGCGTAGTGGGCGTGATCTCCCTGTGGCTGTGGTTCTACTCGATCGCCAAGCTGCCGCTGGCCACGGCGATGACCCTGAACTACCTGTCGCCGATCTGGATCGCCGTGTGGCTGTTCGCGCATGGCTGGTGGCAGGCGAAGAACCAGGTGGCATGGCCGCTGCTGGTGGCGGTGGGCATGAGCTTTGTCGGCGTCGTGCTGCTGCTGCAGCCGGCGTTCCAGTCCGACCAGCTGGTGTATGCGCTGATCGCGATTTTCTCGTCGATCCTCACGGCGGTGGCCTACATGCAGGTGCGCAAGCTGGGCCTGGCCGGGGAGCCGGAAAACCGCGTGGTGTTCTATTTCGCCGTGTCGAACGTGGTGGCCGGCCTGCTCGGCACCGTGGCCGAAGCGGGTGGCGGCCCGGTCGTGTTCCACTCGCTGAACAGCGAATATGGTTTCCTGCTGCTGCTCGGCATCGGCCTGTTCGCCACCGCCGCGCAAATTTCGATGACGCGCGCCTACCGCCTGGGCAACACGCTGGTGGTCGCCAACCTGCAATACACCGGCATCGTGTTTTCCAGTATCTGGGGCGTGCTCGTGTTTGCCGACTCGTTCGACTGGCACAGCTGGCTGGGCATCGGCATCATCCTCGCCTCGGGCAGTGCCGCCACGTTCTACAATACCCGGAACACCGAGCGCGGCAAGGCCGTTGCTTCGACCGACCCTATCGCCAGCGAAGTTTGAGGAGCCCCATGCACACTACCCTGATCGACGCCGCCACCCTGGCCCGCCATGCCGCCGACCCGAAATGGGTCATCCTGGATTGCCGCCACGATTTGCTGAACCCGGCCTTCGGCCGCGAAGCATTTGCCGCCGGCCACATCCCGGGCGCGCAATTCGCCAGCATCGACGATGACCTGTCCGGCCCGAAGACCGGCACCGGCAGCACCTTCCGCGGCCGGCATCCGCTGCCGGAGCGCGCGGCGCTGGTCCAGGCGCTGCGCCGCTTCGGCATCGACGACGACAGCCAGGTGGTGGCCTACGACGCCCAGGGCGGCATGTATGCCGCGCGGCTGTGGTGGCTGCTGCGCTGGATCGGCCATGAAGCGGTGGCCGTGCTCGATGGCGGCTTGCCGGCATGGCAGGCCGCGGGCCAGCCCGTGACGGCGGATCTGGCGCCGCAACGGACCGCCGGCGGCATCGCCGAGCGGCCGTCGCTGATGCGCACGGTGTCGGTGGACGACGTGGTGGCCAACCTGGACACCGGCGCATTCACCGTGGTCGATGCCCGCGCCAGCGACCGCTTCCGCGGCGAGAATGAAACCATCGATCCGGTCGGCGGCCACATCCCCGGCGCGAAGAACCGCTTCTTCAAGGACAACCTGGCGCCCGATGGCAAGTTCAAGCCGGCCGCGCAGCTGAAGGACGAGTTCGCGCCGCTGTTTGCCTCCCCGGCCGCCGCGGTGATGCAGTGCGGCTCCGGCGTGACTGCCTGCCACAACCTGCTGGCGCTGGAAGTGGCCGGCCTGCCGGGGGCCGCGCTGTACCCGGGCTCGTGGTCGGAGTGGTGCGCGGCGCCCGAGCGGCCGGTGGCGACCGGGGCCTGAGTCCAACGGCGAGCCAGGCGCCTACAGGCCCTTTGCCGCGGCGGCCTTCAGCGCCTGCGCGATCCACGCCATCGCTTCCGGCACATCGTAGTTGCCGGCGTGCGGCTGGTTCCACGCCAGCCGGTAGTTCACTTCCTGCACGTTCGGGTCGGCCTGCAATGCACGCGCGAGGTTGATCGACACGGTAAATGCCGTGTCGCGGTCGCGCGTACCGTGCCGCACGTACCAGTAAGGCGCCGTGTCGGCGCCGCTGCTGCCGCCCGTGCCGATGTAGGCCATCGGATTGACCAGCTTCACCTGCGTCATGATGGGCGTCGCCGCCAGGCTGAAATGCCGGCTGCCGGTGATGCCGGTATCGTCGTAGCCGATGCCGTCGCCGTGCGCGTCGTTGTTGTCCCAGCCGTACTCGGTGAAGTTGCTGTACTTCTGGCTGTCCGTGCCGAACAGGTTCGATTCGCCGCTGGCGGCGGTGACCGACATGCCGGTCTGGTCGAACGCCGGCGCCGCCTTCAGCGTGGCTTGCGTGGCCACGAACTTCAGGTATTTCTCCATGTCGAGCGACACCACTTTCCTGGCGCCGTTGTCGACATCGAGCCAGTCGTTGATATAGGACTTCGCGGCGCCGGCGCTGGTGTAGGGCATCGCCTCGCCCAGGTCGGGGATGGTGCCGCCGGCCGCCATGTAGACCTCGGCCGAGCGGATCACTTCCTGGCGTATCTGGTCCATCATGTTGTCGGCCGTCAGGGCCGCGCCGCCGCTATTGGCCAGCTTCAGGCCCTGCTGGTAGGCGGAAAATTTCGCCGCCAGCTGCGCACTGCCCGACGGGTTCGGATTGCGCCCCACCGCGGCACGCGTGCCGAACGCGGTGTACAGCCATTCATAGTGCAGGTCGGCGTTGCCCAGGTCCGTGATCGGGCAATACGCATTGATGGCCAGGACATCGTCGCGCAGCGTGCTCTGGCCGCTGGCGTCAATGCCGGCTGCGCCCACCGAAGCCAGGTAAGGCAGGTAGTCAGCGCTGTTGCCGGATGCGCCGATGATCGACGACAGCGCGCCGCCGCCGCTGGTGCCGTTCACCACGATGCGGCTCGCGCTGCCGGGCATGCGCGCATCGTTCAGGCGAAGGTAGCGGATCGCCGCCTTGGCGTCGACCACGGGCGCAGGTGCCTTGCCGGGCCAGCTGCCGTCGGCCGCTGCCACGCCGCGGCTGCGCGTGGCCACGTCGATGAACACGTAGCCCGCCTTCAGTGCCGCGCCCACATGGCTGGTGGCGCTGTCGAAGCTGGCGCCATCGGCCACGCTGGCCCTGATATAGCTGGCAAACCAGCCGCTGTTGTTGACGGCGAAGTACAGCGCCGTATCGTTGCTGGCCGCCGCGCTTTCCGGCACGAAGATGTTCATGCTCTGGTAGCCGCATGCCGTGTTGGCGATCGTGGTGCTGCTGCCGTTGAGGGCCGTCTGCGTGGCCGCCATCGCCACCGGCTTCGCCACGTAGCACACCTCCCTGTACCAGCGCACCGGCACCTGCGCGCCATCGATGGTGACGTTGATGGTGGTGTACTTCGCGCTGTCGAAAACCAGCGCGCTGTCGGAAACGCCGACGGCCGCCGCCGCGTTACTGTCGTTGCCGGAGCCGCAGGCGGCCAGCGCCAGCAGCAGCGATGCGCCGAGCGCGCAAGCCTTCAGTGTCGTGTTTTTTTGATGCATGGAGTCTCCTGGTTGTGAATGGTGGACGAACGCGGGCACACGCCGCCGGAGTGCGGAGAGGCGGAGTGCAAGACGAGAACGGTGAATCGGGAAAGCCGCGGGCAGGTGGCGCGGCACGCGCGCACCTGCTAGGCCGGCGGCGGGATCGAAGCGATGTGGTGGGACTGCGGTGTCATGATTGTCTCCTCGCGGCGGCCGGGCGGGGCAGGTTCAGCGCAGGCATCGCGCTGCTGCGGGGGCCCGGCAATGTCGAGGAAAGTATAGGTGGGCCACGCGGGGCCGGGAGTGCGTTTCGCTGCTTGAAGCGTGCTTTTTACTTATCGGGGTGGCATGCCGGCCGGCCCGCGGATCGGTTCAGCTACCACATCCACCGCCGCCACAGCCGCCGCCGCAACTGCTGCCGCAGCCGCCACCACCGCCGCTGTCGCTACCGTTCGCGGCAAGTTCGATAGCGCTGTTCGCGGCCTCGTCGGCGGCGCGGCCAGCGCCATTTCTCTCGGCCCTGCGGCGGCATTGCAGGCGCCACCACTCATGGTGGCCCTTTGCGATCAGGCCGGCGGCGAGCAGGAAATCCGGCTCCGTCCCCGGCTCGACGCGCCCTTCCCCCGCCGGGCGTCCGTGCCGGTCCAGAGGCGAGTGAAGCATCCAGTTTCCCCGTGCTTCGTAGCCAAAGCCCGCCGGCATGCGCAGCATGCGGTCGGTGGCGAACAGGCGCGGCACGCCGGGGCCGGCCAGGTCGAGTCCATCGAGCCTGCGTGCCATGACCAGCGAGGTTGCCATCGGCAACGCCATGCCTCCGGCCATGCCGGCTGCCTCGACATGGGGAATCCGCTGGCCGAAGTGCCGCTCGCAGAAGGCGTCCAGCGAAGCTGGCGAGTAGCGCAGCCAGGCGTGCCACACCGAGTCCGCCGCCTTCGACGGCAAGGCGCACGGCCGGTTGCTGCGCTTGACGCACTCGAAGAAAATGAGCAGCGCATCGGCGGCACGGGCATAAAAAAAGGCATCCCGTGGGATGCCTTGGAATTCGCCGTGCGCGGTGCGCGATCAGTACTCGTAGAGTTTCGGCGGCAAGTCGCGCAAGGCCTTGCGCCGCGGTGAAGTGATGCGAAGCGTGGCTGCACGCGCAGCCGTCAGTGCATGGGACAGTGTGTTCAGCATGTGCGACTCCGTGGTTGTGATGGTGCCGTCATTGTCGAAGCCATGCCGGCCCTGCGCCATGACAGGGCCGAAGCAAGCGCCCTGTATCACGTGATCGGCGTCAAGCAACGTCCAGCCGGCTCACAACCCGAGTGCCCGCGCCAGCGCCGCCATCTCTGCTCGCCAGCGCTGCTGGCTGGCCGGTTTCTGGTGGCGCGGCTTGCGGGCCAGGTCTTCGGCCAGCAAGGCCTCGAGATCGCACAGCCGTTCCAGCAGGCCGTCCGCATCGCATGCCAGCTCCCGGACCGCATCGGCCAAGGGCGCGGCGGCGGTAGCGGAAGGCGGCGCCGCGCCCAGCCGCGCGAACGCATCGGCCGCATCCTGCCACTGCTCCAGCCGCCCTTCGTGCACCACCCAGTAGCGGTTGCAGCACCGTTCGATCAGCTCGCGGTCGTGCGACACCAGCAGGCAGCCGCCCTCGAACGCCTTCAACGCCTCGGCCAGTTCCAGCTTGCCGTCGATGTCCAGGTGATTGGTCGGCTCGTCCAGCATCAGCAGGTGGTGGCTGGCCAGCGACAGGCCCAGGAACAGCAGGCGCGCACGCTCGCCGCCGGACAGCGTGTCGACCTGCTGGCCGTGCCGCGCATAGGGAAAGCCGGCCTTCACGAGCGCCTGGCGGAACACGGTGTCGCTGCGGGCGCCTTCCGGCGCGAACGGATACAGCGCATCGGCCAGCGTGGCGTCGCCGGCCAGCTGGCGCAGGCCCTGGTCGTAGTAGCCGATGCCGGCGGCGGGATGCAGCCGCAAGCCAGGGACTTCGGCCTGCTGCCGGTATGCCGCCCAGCACAGCCGCAGCAGCGACGACTTGCCGGCACCGTTCGCGCCGAGCAGCGCCACCCGCTCGCCGGCGCGGATCACGCCATGCGGCGCGTGGAACAGCGGCGCCATGCCGGGCGCGGGGCTGACCGGCACATCGTCCAGCGCCAGCAGCGCATCGGCGGCCAGCGCCCTGCCCCGCAACGCCAGCTTCCACGGTGCGCCGTGGGTGACGAACGACTGCTCTTCCTTCAACCGGTCGACGCGCCGCTGCATGGTCTTGGCCTTGCGTGCCAGGTCTTCGTTATCGTACGTCCTGCCCCAGATGGCCAGCCGCTTGCTGCTGGCGGCCAGCCGGTCGATTTCCTTTTGCTCGGCGGCGTGGCGCGTGGCTGCGGCGCCATCCTGTTCGGCCAGCGCGGCACGCGCCGCGCCGCATGGCAGGTCGAAGTGATACAGCCGGCGGTCGCGCAGGATCCAGCTTTTGCTGGTGGCGTTGTCCAGCAGCCGGGCATCGTGCGACACCAGCACGAACGCGCCGCGCCAGCCGGACAGGAAGCGCTCCAGCCACAGCAGCGACGGCAGGTCGAGGTGGTTGCTCGGCTCGTCGAGCAGCAGCACGTTGGGCTCGTGCAGCAGCGCGCGGCCCAGCAGCAGCCGCGTGTGCTGGCCGCCGGACAGCGTGTCCACCGCTTGCGCGGCAGTGGCGGCCAGGCCCAGTTCATCGAGCAGCGTATCGACCCGCCACGGGCTGCCGGGTGCGGCTTGCGCCAGTACGCCGCGTACCGTGAGCCCGGCCAGTCCATCCGGCAGGTGCTGTTCGACATGCTGGAGGCGGCAGGCGCGCGCGACGTGGATCGTGCCGGCCGCCGGTTCGGCGCTGCCGGACAACAGACCGAGCAGCGTGCTCTTGCCGCAGCCGTTATGGCCGAGCAGGCCGATGCGGTCGCCGGCGTGGAGGGTAAAGGACAGGTCGTGGAACAGCGAACCGTGGTTCGTTTCCAGGGAGAGGGATTGGGCGGTGATCAGGGTCGTCATGGCAATTGTCTTTTGTAGGGACGTGAACAGTCCCGTTAGCAAAAGCGCCAACGACAACGGATGAGCCGGGAGCCGACTCGAAAGATGGGTGCTGGGTGTGCTCCGGCCCGGTTATCGCGGCGCGATCAAAAGGCAAGAGCCGGCAGTTGTGCCAAACATGCGCGCGCCCGGCAGGACGCACGACAGATGATGCTGCATATTTACCTCCTTTCTTGTCTGGTCGAGCACATTGTCATAACGATTATATCGAAACTTCTTCAGTCGCCACCGCCGCAGCCGCCGCCGCAACTGCTGCCGCAACCGCTGCCATCGCTGCCGCCGGAGTCGCTGCCGCCGGAGTCGCCGCTGCCAAAGTCGCAGGCCAGGTCGAAGTCCACGCCGCTGCCGGCAGTCCCCCCATTGCTCGCCGTCGAGCAGGCATGCAGCCACCGGTCGTACTCGCCCTGTGCGATCAGGCCGGCGGCGAGGAGGAAGTCCGGCTCTGTTGCGGGATGCACCCGGGTACGCTGCGATGTCCGCCCATGCGGGTCCATGTGCGACAGGACCATCCGGCTACCCTGCACCTGCCAGGCATGGCCTTGCGGCATGCCCAGCGCGCGGTCGGTGGCAAACAGGCGCGGCACCCTTGGGCCGGCCAGGTCGAGGCCGTCCAGCGTGCGCGCCGTGACCAGCGTCATGGCGATCGGCAGTGCCATGCCGCCGGACATGTCGACCGCTTCGACATGGGGAATGCGCTGGCCGAAGTGGCGCTCGCAGAATGCGTCCAGCGAGGCGGGCGAGTAGCTCAGCCAGGCGTGCCAGACCGAGTCCGCGGCCTTGGAAGGCAAGGCGCAAGGGCGGTTGCTGCGCCGGACGCATTCGAAGAAATCCAGCAGCGCGTTCGCGGCACGGAGGTAGAAAAAGGGATGGCGAGGGATGCCATTGAATTCGAAGTGCGCCGTGCGCGCCCAGTGTTCGTAGAGTTCCGGCGGAATGTCGCGCAGGGCCTTGCGGTGGCGCGACGTGAGGCGCAGCCAGGTGGTCCGCGCGACGTCGAAAGTTCCCGGATGATGGTTCACCATGTGGTACCTCCCCGATTGTTGTCCTTATTGTTGCCGTTATTGTTGAAGTCATGCCCGCTGCGTGTCCTGAAGGGGCCGTGGCGCGCCCCCCGTGAGGCCTGATCGTCGTCGACCCGCGCTGGGGCGGCCTGCAATTCAGTCACCACCGCCACCTCCGCAGCCACCTCCGCAACCGCTGCCGCAGCTTCCGCCGCAACTGCTGCCGCACTGGCTTCCGCAACTGCTGCCATCGTCGCAGCCTGCGCCGTCCGCCGCCGCGCCCCCGGTCGGGCCGTCTCCCGGGCGATAGTCGCCGCCCCATCGGTAAAGCTTCCGGAACCGTTCGTAATCGGTCCGCGTGATCAGGCCGGCGGCGAGCAGGGATGACGGATCCGTGGCGCGGAGCGGGCCAGCTGGCTGCGCCCGCCCCCGCGCGTCGATCTGCGCCCAGGTCATCTGGGCACCGTTGTAGTCATAGGCAAAGCCGCCCGGCATGCGCAACGCACGATCCGTGCGGAACAAGCGCGGCACATTGGGGCCGGCAAGGGCCAGTCCGTCCTGCCTGCGCGCCTCGACAAGGGTGCGCGCAATCGCCCTTGCCATGCCACCGCTCATCGCGGCGGCTTCCACATGGGGGATGCGGGTGCGGAAATGCCGTTCGCAAAAATCGTCCAGCGAGGCCGGAGAGTAGCGCAGCCATGCGTGCCAGACCGAGTCCGCCGCTTTCGACGGCAATCCGCAAGGCCGGGAAGTGCTGGCGACACAGTCGAAGAAAGTCAGCAGCGCCTCGGCCGCACGGGCGTAAAAAAAGGCATCCCGAGGGATGCCTTTGAATTCGAGGTGCGCCGTGCGCGACCAGTAATCGTAGAGTTCCGGGGGCATGTCGCCCAACATTTCCCGGTGCGGCGACATGAGGCGAAGACGTTTGGCGCGCGCGGTTTTCAGGGTTCGTGACAGGGTGTCCAGCATGTATCGGCCTCCTTCGTTGTTGTTTTTGTTGGAGTCATGCTGGCACAGTTTTGTGACGGGAATGTGACAGGGAATGTGACAGGGAATGTGACAGGGAATGTGACACGCAATGCATCCTGCCGTGCCGCTTATCCGTGCCGCCCCGCCGTGAGGAACAGCACGATGCACACGCCCAGCGCAATCAGGATCACCTGGGGCACGGTTTCCTTCATCGTCGCGCGGCGCTGCATTTGCGGCATGAGGTCGCCCACGGCGATGTAGAGGAAGCCGGACGATGCGAACACGAGCACATAGGGAATCAGGTCGCTGGCGCGGTCGAGCGTGAAATAGCCCAGCAGGCCGCCGGCCACCGACAGCAGGCTGCACAGCAGGTTGTAGAAATACGCCCGCGCCCGCGAAAAACCGGCATTGAGCAGCACGATGAAGTCGCCGATCTCCTGCGGGATTTCATGCGCGATGATGGCCACGGCGGCAACGATGCCCAGGTGCGGGTCGGCCAGGAAGGCGGCGGCGATCAGGATGCCGTCCGTGAAGTTGTGCATGCCGTCGCCGACCAGGATCATCCAGCCGGCGCGGCCGGCTTCGTGCTTGTCGTGGCCATGCGCGTGGTGGTGGCCGTCGCCCTCGTGGTGGTGCGAATGGCGCAGGATCGCCAGCTTTTCCAGCATGAAGAATGTCAGCAGGCCGGCCAGCAGCGTGGCGAACAGCGTGCGCGGGTCGGCGTGCGACTCGAAGGCTTCCGGCAGCGCATGCAGCAGCGACGTGGACAGCATGATGCCCACCGACAGGCTGACCATTCGTTCGACGACCCGCGACAGCAGCGTAAACGAAAACAGCGCCGCCGCCGAGATGCTGGCAACGCCGGCAAGCGTGGTGGCCAGCAGAATGGAAATGAGTACCGGATCGATTTTGGAGCCTCTCGTGCGCTTTACAGCGCGCGTTGCTCCGGGGTCCGGGCAGCGCGCAAACCGGACATTTTACCGTCCAGCTCGCGCTTCTGCTGAAAATACAGTATCAATAAGCGGACAAGCAGAGAAAAACCAGCGAAAAACCGGACGAAAAACAGCCCGGAATCAGGCCACGCCGTGCTGCTTGAACCAGTCCAGCGCGCGCTTCCAGCCATCCTTCGCATCCGCTTCCACGTAGCTGGGGCGGTAGTCGGCATGGAAGGCGTGGCCGGAATTGTCATAGATGACGAACGTGGAACCGGATTTCCCCTTGGCCAGTTCGGTTTTCATCTTTTCCACCGAGTCCAGCGGAATGCCGGTGTCCTTGGCGCCGTACAGGCCCAGGACCGGCGTCTTCAGCGCGGCAGCCACGTCGACAGGATGCTTGGGCGTATTGGGAGTGGCTTCCCCTAGTAACCTCCCGTACCAGGCCACCCCGGCCTTGACGGCCGGGTTGTGCACGGCATACAGCCACGTAATGCGGCCGCCCCAGCAAAAGCCGGTGATGCCCAGCTTGTCCGCCGCGCCGCCGTTCTGCCCGGCCCAGGCCACGATGGCGTCGAGGTCCTTGAACACCTGGATGTCCGGCGTCTTGCTGATGATGTTCTTTTGCAGGTCGGCGATCGAGGCTTCCTTCTGCGGATCGCCCTGGCGTGCGAACAGGTTCGGCGCCAGCGCCAGGTAGCCCTGCTTGGCAAAACGGCGCGCCACGTCGGCGATGTGTTCATGGACGCCGAAGATTTCCGAGATCACCAGGATTACCGGCAAGCCGGTCTTGCCCGCGGGCTGGGCACGATAGACCGGCACCGGGTAACCGTCGACGGTAACGTTCACCGTGCCGGCGGTCAGGCCATCGGTCTCGGTCTTCACCACGGTCTCGGCGCTGACGGGCAGCACGGCGGCGGCGAACCCCGTGCCGAGCGCCGCCTTCAGCAGGTCGCGGCGGCTGATGCCTTCCGCTTCGCCGATGAGGCTGGCGGCATCGTTGTGCAGGTCATTCATGGATTCTCCAGGAGGTGGTTTGTCGGAAATTGAAACACAATGGTAGTGAAAAGCCAACTATTAATGGAAACCGGTGTCTGACGCTAATGCCGTTAAGTTAAGCGATACTTGATATACGAAAGCGCATGCATTCACCCCAACAGCGAAGGGCTGGGGTCAGACCCGGCGGGTCTGACCCCGGAATTTGCACTTGGGGTGGCTTATCTAAGCGGCATTACTGTCTGGCGCCATTTTCCTAACGAAAAATAGTGTGAGATACCGGCTTGACGGCGCGCGACGTGGACAAGGATGTCCGGTTCGCGGAAGCGCCTGAAAACGCACAGTGCGCGGAAGCTCACTGAAAACGCACAGTGCGCGGAAGCTCACTGAAAACGCATGCGTTTTCAGTGAGCTTCCTCCCAATTCTTCCCGACGCCGACTTCGGCCACCAGCGGCACCTTCAGCGCCGCCACGCCGGCCATCAGCTTGGGCAGCATGTCGCGCACCAGGGCCAGTTCGTCGTCCGGCACTTCGAGCACCAGTTCGTCGTGCACCTGCATGATCATGCGCGACTTCAGGTTTTCCTTCTCGATCCAGTCCTGCACGGCGATCATCGCCAGCTTGATCAGGTCCGCCGCGGTACCCTGCATCGGCGCGTTGATCGCGGCGCGTTCGGCGGCCTGCCGGCGCGGGCCGTTCGGGGAATTGATCTCGGGGAGCCACAGGCGGCGGCCGAAGACCGTCTTCACGTAGCCGTTGGCCTTGGCTTCCAGGCGCGTTTCATCCATGTAGCGCTTGACGCCGTGGAAGCGCTGGAAATAGCGGTCGATGTAGTTCTGCGCGGCAGTGCGGTCGATGCCCAGGTTGGCGGCCAGGCCGAACGCGCTCATGCCGTAGATCAGGCCGAAGTTGATCACCTTGGCGTAGCGGCGCTGTTCGCTGTTTACTTCGTCGGGCGGCACGCCAAAGATCTCGGCGGCGGTGGCGCGGTGGATGTCGACGCCTTCGGCAAAGGCGCGCAGCATCGCTTCGTCTTCCGAGATGTGCGCCATGATGCGCAGCTCGATCTGCGAATAGTCGGCCGACACCAGGTGGCTGCCTTCCGGCGCGATGAACGCTTCGCGGATGCGGCGCCCTTCGGCCGTGCGGATCGGGATGTTCTGCAGGTTCGGATCGTTCGATGCCAGGCGCCCCGTCACCGCCACGGCCTGCGCATAGTTCGTGTGCACCCTCCCCGTCTGCGGATTGATCATCTTCGGCAGCTTGTCGGTGTACGTCGATTTCAGCTTGGCCATGCCGCGGTATTCCAGCAGCACTTTCGGCAGCGGGTAATCCTCGGCCAGCTTTTGCAGCACTTCCTCGTCGGTCGACGGTGCGCCGCTCGGCGTCTTCTTGACCACCGGCAGTTTCAGCTTGTTGAAGAAGATCTCGCCGATCTGCTTGGGCGATCCCAGGTTGAACGGCCCTTCGGCCAGTTCATAGGCCTTCTGCTCCAGTTCGACGATGCGCGCGCCCAGCTCGTTCGACTGCGTGGCCAGCAGGCCCGCGTCGATCAGCACGCCGTTGCGCTCGATCTTTTGCAGCACCACGGCGGTAGGCAGCTCGATCTTGCTGTACACGGCCGTCAGGCCTTCGTCGCCCGCCACGTGGCCGTGCATCGCCATATGCAGGCGCAGCGTGATGTCGGCATCTTCCGCCGCGTAGTCGGTGGCGCGCTGCAGCTCGACCTGGTCGAAGCAGATCTGGCCGGCGCCCTTGCCGCACACTTCCTCGTAGGCGATGGTCTTGTGGTTCAGGTGGCGCATGGCCAGGCTGTCCATGTCGTGCGTGCGGTGCGATTCGAACACGTACGACTGCAGCAGCGTGTCGTGCACGATGCCGCGCAGGGTCACGCCATGGTTGGCGAAGATGTGCGCGTCGTACTTCAGGTTCTGGCCCAGCTTCGGCTTGGCGGCATCTTCCAGCCAGGGCTTCAGCTTTTCCAGCACCCGTTCCCGCGACAGCTGTTCCGGCACGCCCGCATAGCGGTGCGCGACCGGGATGTAGCACGCCAGGCCCGGCTCGGTGGCCATCGAGATGCCGACCAGCTGCGCATTCATCGGTTCCAGCGACGTGGTTTCGGTATCCAGCGCCACCAGCTCGGCGGCATCGATGCGGGCGATCCATTCGTCGAGCTGCGCTTCCGTCACCACGGTATCGTAGCGGACATTGGCTGGCGGCTCGGCGAACATGTCGCCGGTCGGGCCTTCCGGCGCGGCCGGGCCGGTCTGGCCGGGCACCTGCGCCGACGGCGTCAGCGCCTTCAGCTCGCGCAGCAGCGTCTTGAAGCCATACTTGTTGAAGAACGCCAGCAGCGACTCGTGGTCTTCCTCGCGCGCCACCAGCGATTCCGAGATCGACATCATGTGCTGCGTCAGGTCGCAATCGGTCTTCACGGTGATCAGTTCGCGGCCCTTCGGCAGCCACGGCAGCGCCGCCTTCAGGTTGGCGCCCACCGCGCCGCCGATCTGGTCGGCGTTGGCGATCACGCCATCGAGGCTGTCGTACTGGCTGAGCCATTTCACGGCCGTCTTCGGGCCGCACTTGGCCACGCCGGGCACGTTGTCGACGGTATCGCCGATCAGCGTCAGGTAATCGATGATGCGGTTCGGCGGCACGCCGAATTTCGCCAGCACGCCCGCTTCGTCGAGCATTTCGTTGCTCATCGTGTTGATCAGCGTGACGTGCGGCGTGACCAGCTGCGCCAGGTCCTTGTCGCCGGTGGAAATGATCACGTCCATGCCGTTCTTCTCGGCCGTGACGGACAGGGTGCCGATCACGTCGTCCGCCTCGACCCCTTCCACCATCAGGATCGGCCAGCCCATGGCCTTCACGGCTTCGTGGATGGGTTCGATCTGCAGCGACAGGTCGGACGGCATCGATGCGCGCGTGGCCTTGTATTCCGGATACAGGTCGTCGCGGAAAGTCTTGCCCTTGGCATCGAACACGCAGGCGATGTAGGCGGCCGGGTAATCGGCGCGCAGGCGGCGCAGCATGTTGACCATGCCATGCATGGCGCCGGTCGGGTGGCCATCCGGGCTGCGCAGGTCGGGCAGCGCGTGGAAGGCACGGTAGAGATAGCTGGAACCGTCGACCAGCAGCAAGGTCTTTTGCATGTTTGCAAGTGGAATAGTCTGATGCGAATCCGGCATTATCGCAGAGAACATGGGCCCGCGAATCGTGCGGCGCCGCCGCGGAAAACGGCGTCCGCAGCGGAAACGGGTGTCAGTTTGTTACAATGATCCAACCACCAATATCACGGTTATCCGCTTTTCCCCTGTTTTTTCCTTGTTTTTTCGTTGATAAAGGCACCCATCATGCGCCCGTCATTCGCCGCTGTCCCGCTAGCTACCCAGTTCGCCGCGATCGTGCTGGCCCTGGCCGCAGGCTCCGCCAGTGCCCAGAGCGGCACGCCGCCGAAGCTGGAACCGGTGCCGGATACCGATACGCCGATCACGGTCACGCCCAAGTCGAACCGCGAGAACTCGACCACGGTGCGGCGCGAAGGCGGCCGCATCACGGAAGAAACCGTGCAGGCGGGCGGCAGCACCTACACGGTCAAGCCGGCCAATCCGAACAGCACCCAGCTGCCGGGCGACGCGGGCGGCCCGCAAGTGCGGGGGCCGCAATGGACCGTGATGGAATTCGATATCGCCAAGAAACAAAAACAGCGCAGTGCCGATGCCGCGGCCGCAGCCGCGGCGGACAACGCGGCAGACGTGCCGCCGCCTCCTCCGATGCCACCCGTAACGGAGTGATGCCGCGTTCCCGCCCGGGCGGAAGGTTCGCCCGGGGCAGCTCATCCATCCTCGAACCTGATAGATTCTCATGGCAGTCTTTACCTCGGTCAGCCTGGACGATGTCCAGCCCTGGATCGCGCAATTCCCCCTCGGCCGTGCAACAGCCATCAAAGGCATCGCCTCCGGCATCGAAAACAGCAATTTCTTCCTGACGACGGAACGCGGCGAGTACGTCCTCACCATCTTTGAAAACCTGAGCTTCGACCAGCTGCCGTTCTACCTGCGGCTGATGGAGCACCTGGCCGCGCGCGGCGTACTGGTGCCGGCGCCGGTACCGAACGACAAGGGCGAGCTGTGCGTGCCGCTGCATGGCAAGCCGGCCGCCATCGTGTCGAAACTCCACGGCAGCTCCGAACTCGCTCCCCGGCCCGTGCACTGCGCGGAAGTGGGCGCGATGCTGGCGAAGATGCACCTGGCCGGCCGCGATTTCCCGCTGCACCAGCCCAACCTGCGCGGCCTGGCCTGGTGGCATGGCGCCGCCCCGGCCGTGCTGCCGCACATGGCCGAACCGGAAGCGGCGCTGCTGCGCGCCGAAATGCATTTCCAGCAAGCGTTCCACGCCAGCGCGCTCTACGCCCGCCTGCAACAGGGCCCGGTGCACGCCGACCTGTTCCGCAACAACGTGATGTTCGACGGCGAACGCCTGACCGGCTTCTTCGACTTCTACTTTGCCGGCTGCGATACCTGGCTGTTCGACGTGGCCGTGACCATCAACGACTGGTGCGTGGACCTGGACACCGGCGTGCTGGACGAAGCGCGCGTGCGCGCCTTCCTCGATGCCTACCACGCGGTGCGGCCCTTCACGGCCGACGAGCAGGAAGCCTGGCAAGCGATGCTGCGCGCCGGGGCGCTGCGCTTCTGGCTGTCGCGCCTGTACGACCTGCACCAGCCGCGCGAAGCGGAAATGCTGACGCCGCACGATCCCACCCACTTCGAGCGCATCCTCCGCGAGCGCATCGCCACCCCCGCACCAAGCCTGTACCAATGAACCACACACCAGCAAGATCAGGATGGGAATGGGTGAAACAGGGCTTCGGCATGCTGAAGAAGCAGCCGGCCGGCCTGTCGACGCTGTTCTTCGGCTACATGCTGCTCAGCACGCTGCTGCTGGTGGTGCCGCTGGCCGGGCAAATCGCGCACTACGTGCTGATGCCCGTGTTCGCGATCGGCTTCATGACGGCGGCGCGCGAGATCGGCGCCGGCAAGCCGGTGATGCCCGGCCTGCTGGTCGCGGGATTTCGCGGCCCGTCGCTGCGCAAGCTGTGCGTGCTCGGCGTGATCCACTTGCTGGTGTTCCTTGCCGCCGGCGCCATCGGCGTACTGCTGTTCGCCGATACCGAGGCGCTGCGCAACGCCACGCCGGCCGAGCTGCAGACCAATCCGCAACTGCTGCTCGATTCCGGCCTGGTGCCGACCATGGCGACCACGGCCCTGCTGTATATCCCGGCGCTGCTGGTGATCAGCTTTGCCGCGCCGCTGGTCCACTGGAACGGCATGGGGCCCGGCAAGGCACTGTTCTACAGCTTCTTCGCGATCAAGCGCGCGGCCGGCGCCTTCTTCATGTTCGCCGTCAGCCTGTTCGCGATCACGATCGTCGTGTTGCTGCTGGTGCGCGCGCTGTTCGGCTTCGACACGATGGGCCTGGCGCTGATGCGGATGCTTTCCGAAGTGCTGTACGGCGTGGCGCACTGCGCGCTGTACATGGCTTACGTGCATATTTTCCCGCCTGCGCAGGCTGCTGCCGATCCCTTCACCAAGTCCTAGAAATCGACGCAAGACCGGGCGCCAGGCGCGCGCCCGGGCGCGATCCGGCAGGGTTCCGCAGGGTCCGGGCGCGGCTCTGGACGCGGGTCTGGAAGGTATAATGGCGGGATGCAGAATCTCCTCCACAACCTCAATCCCGAACAACTCGCCGCCGTTACCCTGCCACCGCAAAACGCCCTGATCCTGGCGGGCGCCGGCTCGGGCAAGACGCGCGTGCTGACCACGCGCATCGCCTGGCTGATCCAGACCGGGCAGGTGTCGCCGGGCGGCATCCTCGCCGTCACGTTCACCAACAAGGCGGCCAAGGAGATGCTGGCGCGCCTGTCGACAATGATGCCGATTAATACACGCGGCATGTGGGTCGGCACCTTCCACGGGCTGTGCAACCGCCTGCTGCGCACCCATTACCGCGATGCCGCCCTGCCCCAGTCGTTCCAGATCCTCGACACGCAGGACCAGCTGTCGATGATCAAGCGCCTGCTGAAGGCGAACAACGTCGACGATGAAAAGTTCCCGCCGAAATCGGTGATGTACTTCATCAACAACAACAAGGACCAGGGCTTGCGCGCCAGCCAGGTCGAGGCCTACGACGCCAACGAGCGCAAGCTGGTGGAGCTGTACGGGCTGTACGACGACCAGTGCCAGCGCGAAGGCGTGGTCGACTTCGCCGAACTGCTGCTGCGCACGTATGAACTGCTGTCGCGCAACCAGCCGCTGCGCGAGCATTACCAGCAGCGCTTCCGCCACATCCTCGTCGACGAGTTCCAGGACACCAACAACCTGCAATACGCGTGGCTGAAGCTGATCGCCGGGCACGGCACCGGGCATGGCGGCGCGCTGTTCGCCGTGGGCGACGACGACCAGAGCATCTATGCGTTCCGCGGCGCCAACGTGGGCAACATGGTGGCGTTCGAGTCCGAGTTCAGCGTGAAGAACCTGATCAAGCTGGAACAGAACTACCGCTCGCACGGCCACATCCTCGATGCGGCCAACGTACTGATCGCCAACAACAGCCGCCGGCTGGGCAAGAACCTGCGCACGGACGCCGGCCATGGCGAACCGGTGCGCGTGTACGAAGCCACGTCGGACTTGCAGGAAGCGCAATGGCTGGTGGACGAGGCCAGGAACCTGATCGGCGAAGGCACGCGGCGCAGCGAGATCGCCGTGCTGTACCGCTCGAACGCACAATCGCGGGTGATCGAGCATGCGCTGTTCTCGGCCGGCATTCCGTACACCGTGTACGGCGGCCTGCGCTATTTCCAGCGCGCCGAGGTGAAGCACGCGATCGCCTACCTGCAGCTGATGGACAACCCGCACAACGATTCGGCCTTCCTGCGCGTGGTGAATTTCCCGGCACGCGGCATTGGCGCGCGCACGCTGGAGCAGTTGCAGAACGCGGCCGAGACCTACGGCATCTCGATGTATGCGGCGGTGCCGTACATGGTCGGCAAGGCCGGTACGTCGCTGGGCGGCTTCGTCAAGCTGATCGAGGGCGTGCGCTTTGAAACGCAGCAGATGGCTCTCCCGGAACTGGTGCGCATCACGCTGGAATCGTCCGGCCTGCTGCAGCACTATGCCAACGAGAAGGATGGCGCCGACCGGGTGGAAAACCTGGAACAGATGGTCAGCGCGGCCACCCAGTTCGTTGGCGAGGAAGGCTATGGCCAGGGCGCCCCGGCGCACCTCGGCCCGCCGGCCGATGCGCAGGCCGGTGCCGCGATCATCAATGCCGATGGCGTGGAGATCATGGATGCCGATGCGCCGCTGGCCACCGTGATGTCGCCATTGTCGGCCTTCCTCGCGCACGCTTCGCTGGAAGCGGGCGACAACCAGGCGCAGGCCGGCCAGGATGCCATGCAGCTGATGACCGTGCACTCGGCCAAGGGCCTGGAATTCGACAACGTCTTCATCACGGGCCTGGAAGAAGGCCTGTTCCCCCACGAGAGCAGCTCGAAGGAAGAAGGCGGCGTGGAGGAAGAACGGCGGTTGATGTACGTGGCGATCACGCGGGCCCGCAAGCGCCTGTACATGTGCTTCTGCCAGACCCGCATGCTGCACGGCCAGACGCGCTACAACATGAAGTCGCGCTTCTTCGACGAACTGCCGGAAGAGTCGCTGAAGTGGCTGTCGCCGCGCGTGCAGACGCACTGGTTCGCCAACAAGAAGGCGCAGTGGGAAGACGTGCAGCTCAGTGGCCAACTGAACGGGGGCAGCGACAACGCGATCGCCCAGCGCATTGCGCAAAAGTCGGCTTCCGGCTCGGCCTGGCGCATCGGCGAATCGGTGGCGCATGCCAAGTTCGGCGAAGGCGTGATCGTCAACATCGAAGGCAGCGGTGCCAACTGCCGGGCGCAGATCAACTTCGGCAGCGCCGGCATGAAGGTGCTGGATCTGTCGGTGGCGAAGCTGGAGCGGCTGGGGCGCTAGGCGCGGGACTGCCAGCGTTCTTCTACCTTTGGAAAACCGGTGTCGGACACCAACGCTGCCGTCACCGGTTTTTTTGCAGCGGCACGAGAGTTCGGCGGGTCAGCCTTGCCTGCCCACCTCGGTTGCCTGGCCCTTGCGCAGAGCCTCGTCGATCAGCGCGCGGGTGGCCTTGTCCGCCTCGCGGCTCAGCCGGCCCTGTTCGCGGCCCAGCTGGCCCATCCTGCGGCCGTGTTCCTCCATCGGCTTCGACAGCTCGGCCATCCGGGCATGCAGCGTCTTCATCGGTTCGCGGCTGGGATCCACCTTGGCGTGTTGGCTCGCCATCGATCCGGATAGCCGGCTCATCCGTTCTTGCAACGGTTCCATCTGTTTCTGGACCGCTTCCATCTGGCGCGACAGCGCTTCGCGGCGGGCTTCGCTGCCGGCCGTGGCCATGCGCTCGCCCAGTTCGCCCAGGCGGTTACCCAGGCGTTCCTGTGCCCGCGCCACTGCGTTCATTTCCCGTTCGGTATTGCGCTCCAGGTCGGTATTGAAGACCGCCGCCACCTGCGCTTCGATCTGTTCGCCGACCGCTTCCAAGCGCTTGCCGTGCAGTTCCATCGCGGCACCCTGCTTTTCCATGTCGGCGCCCAGCTTTTCGGACGGCGCCCACGCGGCGCGCACCTTGGCGACGAGCGCCGGATCTTTCACGACATACGCCTTGCCGTTTTTCTTGAACCAGATGAAATCGCCCTTGAAGCCTTCCTTCACACATTGCAGGTCGTGGAGGTCGCGCGTGTCGAACGCGGCGACCCGCATCGGCACCTTGCCGCCCCGGACGATCGCATAGGATTCGAGGGCGCGGCCCGGGTGGACCATGTGGATGCCATCCATCTGGCCGAGCCACGGTGCCGGTGGGGCCGGGGGTGCTGGTGGCGCGGGCGGCGCCGGCGGGGCCGGATGCGCGGGATGCGCTTCCGGGGCCGGGGCCGGGACAGCCATCATGGGGGCGGCGGGAGCGGCCATCTTCGTCATCGGCGGCGCGGGCGGTGCCGGCGGCACGGCCGGCACCGCCATCCTTGCCATCGGTGGAACGGGCGGCGCATCCGGGGCGTCGGGGGCATCGGGTGCATCCGGCGGTTCGGGCGGCTCGGGCGGCACGGGCGCCGACCAGCCTGCATCCGCGGCGTGCAGGGCCGCGACCCTGGCCGCTTCGGCCCCGGCCCGGGCGGCGTCTGCGCCAGCGGCAACCGCCGCGTCGGCAGCCTTCGACGCTTCCTGCGCGGCGGCGGCCCCGGCAGCGGTGGCGGCAGCAGCAGCCGCAGCCGCATCCCGCGCGCCGGCACTGCTGCCGTGGATGAAGGTGCCGGACTTCGCCGGCGTGGCGTCGGCCGTGGCTGGCGCCTCCGGCTGCGCATGGGCGTACAGCATCACGCAAGCGGTGCACAACCCCAGCACGGGTGCGGCGATTTTCCAGCTGAGCGGTTGCGCGTCGGGGCGCACCAGGCGTTTGATTCGGGACATGAGGTCTCCTCCGTGCGCGGCGGGGGCGAAGTGCGAAGTTGAGAACTGGAATTTATCCAGCTCGGACAATGCCAGGGCCAGGCGGCGCGGTTCGCCAAGGGCGGCCGCCGCCAGGTCGTCGGCGATCTGTTCCCGTTCGATACGGATGCGCTTGCTCAACATCCATACGCTCGGGTGGTAGAACAGCAGGATCTCGATGGCGCTCTGCACCAGGTTGACCAGGTAATCGTGGCGCCGGATATGCGCGATTTCGTGGGCCAGCAAGCCCTCCAGCAGGTGCGCCGGCATGCCGGTGACGAGCGACGCCGGCAGCAGCACGATGGGGCGCCAGCAGCCTGCCGTCATCGGGCCTTCCAGGTCTTCGCCCGACACGCCCAGCCGCACCGGGCGGGTGATGCCGATGCGCAGCGCGAGGCGGTCCAGGCGCTGCTGCCACTCGGGATCGGGATGGTAATGGCCGGCCAGCGTGCGCTGGCGTACCCACTGCAAGCCCAGCGACAGGCGCAGCGTCATCAGCGCGGCGCCGGCGGCCCACAGCAGCACCAGCCATGGGATCTGCCGGCGCAGCAGGTACTCGACCGATGTCAGCTGGTCGGCATCGACCAGCACCGGCACATGCGCGGTGGGGATTGCGCCCGCGCCCACTGCCCCCAGCAGAGGATCGAACGGCACCGGCGCCGAGTACCCGGCCTGCAGCGCTTCCAGCACGCGCCACGCGATCCCGCCCACCGGCAACGCGGCGCACAGCAGCAGCGCCGCGCACGCGACAGCGTAGCGGGCCTGCGGCCGGGCGTTGCGCAGCAAGTGCAGCGCCAGCACCGCGCCCCACCCGACCAGCAGGCCCTGCCAGACGAAATGCAGCAGCGACCGGCCGATCGCCGGCACCAGCGTATCGAACAGGATGTTCATGCCGCACTCCGTGCGGGGACGGTGGCGGCAATCGCGGACCGGTTGTCGTTGTTCATGGCGCGGCTCCTGGTGAAGTGGAAACCAGATTAAATTATGTAGAAAACTTTGTCTAGAACTTTTTGTCTACATCGGGGTATGGCGGGGTCATTGCACTATAGTCAACGCACGCGGCGATTTCCGGGAATTTGCGACGGACTGCGAAAAAGGCGGGCCGAGCCGCTTGCGGGGTCAGCCCAGGTGAACGTATTGCACGTTCAGGGTAATCATCTCGCTGTAGCGCAGCACGAAGGAATCGCCATCGACCGGATAGAAGCGGCCGGTGTCCGCCCTGCCGGCACTGGCTGCTCTGTCTTCGGCATCATCGCTGGTGTCTTTATCCCTGGCCAGCGGCCGCCGCGCGACGCCTTGCAGTACCAGGCGGTCGAGCTGCCCATCTGAATCGAAAAAGAAACTGTCCAGCACGCCGGTGTACAGCATGGCTTCCCTGCCGACCTCGACAATTGCAGCAACGATGACGAAATCCGGTGCTTCTTCCTCGGGGAAATCCGCCCCCGTGAGCAGGTAATACCATGGTGCCTCGTGGAAGCGCAGCATGGGCCGCAGCGGCGACGAGGCGCGGTCGAGCCGGTAATTCGTGATCGCCGAACGCAGCAGTATCGGAAAGGCAAAGGATGCGAACAGCAGCGTGCCGAAATACGCCGCGATCCAGCTGAAATCGGCAGCCACCGCGCTGGCCGCCGCGACCTGGCTGGCCGGAGCGGACGACAGCAACTGCATCAGCACGATGGGCTCGAAGCGCTGGCCGAACAGCCAGTACGTGAACGACAGCCACAGCAGATGGGCGACGGCTGCCGACATGACGGCACCGGCGGCGATGCGGCCGAACGGGGAAAAATCGAGGGAAGTGCGTTCCACCCGCTTGAAGCGGATGCGGAAGATAAAGCCGGGCAGGAAGATGAAAAAGATGACGAGCGCAGGCAGGGCTACGTTCATTCGAACTCAGGCGGCTTTTGCTTTGGGAACGATCCTGGGGCTGAGTCTGACGGTTTCGCCATTCGGCCGGCGAAACAGGAATTCGCTGGGCGGCGCGCCATCCGAGGCACCGCGCGTGAGGAATTCGCGCAAGTGCTTGCGGCCTTCGGGATCGGCCAGGACTTCGGACGCCAGTTGACTTTTGAGGGCTTTCATAAGCTGCACTATGCCATATTTTGCGCCGGGTGGCGTGCCTGCTGCACCGGTACAGCAACAGGCACGGGCCTCGTTAATACAGCATCAGTACATCATCAGTACATCACCACGGAGCGGATCGACTCGCCCTTCTTCATCAGGTCGAAGCCTTCGTTGATCTGGTCCAGCGACAGCTTGTGGGTGATCAGGTCGTCGATATTGAGCTTGCCATCCATGTACCAGTCGACGATCTTCGGCACGTCGGTACGGCCGCGCGCGCCGCCGAACGCGGAACCCTTCCATTCACGGCCGGTCACCAGCTGGAACGGACGGGTGCTGATTTCCTGGCCGGCCGCCGCCACGCCGATGATGATCGATTTGCCCCAACCCTTGTGGCAGCACTCGAGCGCCTGGCGCATCAGGGTGGTGTTGCCGACGCATTCGAAGCTGTAGTCGGCGCCGCCGTCGGTCAGCTGGATGATGCTGTCGACGACGTTTTCCACGTCGTTCGGGTTGATGAAGTGGGTCATGCCGAACTGACGCGCCATCGCTTCCCGGCCCGGGTTGATGTCGACGCCGATGATCTTGTCCGCGCCGACCATTTTCGCGGCCTGGATCACGTTCAGGCCGATACCGCCCAGGCCGAACACGACCACGCTGGCGCCCGCTTCCACCTTGGCCGTGAACAGCACGGCGCCCACGCCGGTGGTGACACCGCAACCGATGTAGCAGACCTTGTCGAACGGCGCGTCTTCACGGATCTTCGCCAGCGCGATTTCCGGCACCACGATGTAGTTCGAGAAGGTGGAGGTACCCATGTAGTGGAAGATGGGCTTGCCGTCGAGCGAGAAGCGGCTGGTGGCGTCCGGCATCAGGCCGCGGCCCTGGGTGGAGCGGATGGCCTGGCACAGGTTGGTCTTCTGCGACAGGCAGAACTTGCACTGCCGGCATTCCGGGGTGTACAGCGGGATGACGTGGTCATCCTTCTTCAGGCTTTTCACGCCGGGCCCGACGTCGACGACGACGCCGGCGCCCTCATGGCCCAGGATGGCCGGGAATATGCCTTCCGGATCGGCACCGGACAGCGTGTAGTAATCGGTATGGCAAATGCCGGTGGCCTTGATCTCGACGAGGACTTCGCCTTCCTTCGGCCCGCCCAGTTCGACTTCCTCGATCGTCAGCGGGGCGCCCGCCTTCCATGCCACTGCTGCCCTGGTTTTCATCGTTCGTTCCTGTGATGTGGAAAAAACCCCAATCATAGCAAACGAACCATTGACGGGCGCTCAGCGTTGCACGGCGAGATCGAGGTGCAGCAGGCGGCAGACGGCTTGCCACAACTGGCGCGGCGAAGTCCATGGTTTCGGCAGGTAGGCATGGGCCTGGTGGTGCAGGCTGGGTTGCCGCGCCGAGTACAGCAGCACCGGGATATGGCAGCCGCGCGCGCGCACCGCATCGACAAGCACCTGGCCGTCGCCATCGGGCAAGTCGGCGTCGACGATGACCAGGTCGAATTGCTCGTTCTCGAGCCGGGCCGCGGCGCTGTCCATCGTTGCCGCGCGGCTGACGCGGATTTCCGGCACCAGCAGCGTGGCCAGGATCAGGGCGGTGGTGTCGTCGGCATCCACGTGCAGCACGTGGGGAGCGGGGGCGAGCGGCTTGCAGGCCTCGAGGGCATCGGTCATGTTCATCGGTGTGTTCTCCGCGGATGAGGAATGCAGGAACCTGGAGCCATGCGCCGCCGGAGCGGGGTCGGTTGGTATCCGGGCTGCTGGTCGGCGGAGTTGGGCCGATGAAATCGAGAACGGCGGCGGTGGCGAGGCGGCCGTGACAGGGATATGCACTGGCGTACCAGTGCACAAGACAGAGCTTAACGCAGGAAAGTGCGTTTTGGAAACAATTATTTCTTCAGTCGTGCATTGAAAGCCGCATGCAGGCTGTTCAACGTTTCCTCGGCGGCAAGCAACTGGTCCGCCACCTCGTTGACCTTACGCCGGCTGGAGCGGGCATGGTCGCGCAGCACTTCGAAGGCGGTATTGCGATCGGTCTGGAACTTGCACATCAACAGCCCCACGGCGAGGCTGGTTTCACGGCCCGCCGCCAGCGCGGCATTCAGGTTCAACTCGGTGCGGCGCAGCTGGCGGATCTCGTCCGCCCGCGCCAGCCCCGCTTCGAAGGCCGGCATCAGCTGCTTTTCATCGACCGGCTTGACGAGGAAGCCGACCGCGCCGTAGGCGGCGGCCTGCTTGCCGGCATCGGCATCGCCGCGACCGGACAGGAACATGAACGGTACCGATGTTTCACGGTTCAGCTGCTTGGCCAGTTCCAGGCCGGACATGCCGGGCATGTGGATATCGAGCAGCGCCATGTCCGGCTCGCGCTCGGCCACCAGGCGCAGCGCATGGTCGGCCGAATGGGCCTGCACGGTTTCATACCCGGCATTGCGCAGCACGACGCTGAGGAATTCGGCAAGGAGCTGGTCGTCGTCGACGATCAGGATCAGGCGTTTCGCGGCGGCTGGTGCAGGCATGTCAGGCAATCGGAGGAATGAACGTGGACCGATTATACGGGCGTTTATTTCATCGGCAAGGGTGATTCGCGGTTACACGAATCGTGCGATGGGCGGCTACCACACCGCCGCCTGGCGAGCCCCGATGGCCTCCGCCGGCCTGTCAGCGCCGCCCGAACAGTTGCCCGAACGCGACAGCCGCGGCCGCCACGTCCGGCGCGCCGTACACGCTGCTGATCGCCGCCACCATGTGGGCGCCGCGGGCCACCAGTGGCGCGGCGTTTTCCGGCGTCATGCCGCCGATGACCACGCAGGGCACGCGAACGGCGGCGCGCGCATCGTCGACGATCGAGGGCGGCGTCGTTACCGCGTAGCGCTTCACGCGCGACGGATAAAAGCCGCCGAACGCCACGTAGCTGGCGCCGGCCCGTTCCGCATCGACCGCGAGCTGCAGGTCGCCGTAGCAGGAGGCGCCGACGATCTTTCCGGGCCCGACGCTGTCGCGCGCCTGCGCCACCGAGATGTCGGTGCCGCCCACGTGCACGCCGTCGGCATCGAGCTCCAGGGCCAGTTCCACGTGGTCGTTGACGATGAACGGCACGCCGTGGCGGCGGCACAGCGCCAGCAGCGCGGTGGCCTGCCCGCGCCGCAGTTCCGGGCCGGCCGTCTTGTGCCGGTATTGCAGCAGCGCCACGCCGGCGCCCAGCGCCGCCTCGGTGCGGGCCAGCAGCGCGGCAGTGTCGTCCCAGTCGGGCGTGACGAGATAAAGTCCCTGCATGAAAGTTCTCCTGTAATGGGTCCTGGGGACACCTAGCGCAACGGTATGCGCTGGCCGGCGGCGATCGCATACGACGCCTCCAGCGTGCGGTGGGTATAGGCCTGGGCGCGGGCCAGTGCCTGCGCCACCGAGCAGCCCTGCGCCAGCAGCGCGGCCACGGCGGCGGCCAGCGTGCAGCCGCTGCCATGGAAGCCGCCGTCGAGCCGCGGCCAGTGCCAGTTCTGCTGCCTTGCCGGGCCCAGCCAGCGGTTGACGACGGTATCGCCGCCGCCATGGCCGCCCGTCACGAGCACGTGCTCGCAGCCGGCCTGCCGCAGGACCTGCGCATGCGCCAGCTCCGCCACGTCGCTCCCCGGCGGCGGAATATGCTGCTGGTGCGCCTTTGCCAGCGCGGCCGCCTCGGGGCCGTTCGGCGTGATCACGGTGGTCAGCGGCAGCAGCGGCGCCAGCGCGGCGATCGCGTTGCCCCGCCCCAGCCGGTCGCCATGGCCGCTGGCCAGTACCGGATCGAGCACCACCGGCAGTCCCGGGTGTTCTTCGCGCAAGCCGGCAATCACGCGGGCGATCGCCTGCGCATTCTCGGCGCTGCCGGGAATGCCGATCTTGACGGCCGCGATGGGAAAGGCGGCGGCCACCGCCAGCGCCTGGCGCATCACCACGTCGTGCTCGACCGGCAGCACTTCGTGGACCCGGTTGTTGTCCTGTACCGTCAGCGCCGTGATCACGGGCAGCGGATGGGCATCGAGCGCCGCCACGGCGCCGATGTCGGCCGCTATGCCGGCGCCGCCCGACGGATCGGCGCCGGCGAAGACCAGCACGCAGGGACGCTGGCTCATGGCCGCGCTTTCATGGCCGCTTTCATGGCCGCTCCATCACGCCAGCCGGCCAGCCATCGGCGAGGATGGCGACGCCGCGAACTTGCGCGGCATGCGGCCGGCCAGGTACGCGTCGCGCCCCGCCTCCACCGCCAGCCGCATGGCGCGCGCCATCCGCACCGGGTCGCGCGCCGCCGCGATGGCCGTGTTCATCAGCACGCCGTCGCAGCCCAGTTCCATCGCGATCGCCGCATCCGACGCGGTGCCCACGCCGGCATCGACCAGCACCGGCACGCTGGCCTGCTCGATGATCAGCGACAGGTTCCAGGGATTGAGGATGCCCATGCCGGAGCCGATCAGCGATGCCAGCGGCATCACGGCCACGCAGCCGATGTCTTCCAGCATGCGCGCCTGGATCGGATCGTCGCTGCAGTAGACCATCACGTCGAAGCCGTCCTTCACGAGCTCCCGGGCCGCTACCAGCGTCTCGGGCATGTTGGGGAACAGCGTTCTTTCGTCGCCCAGCACCTCGAGCTTGACGAGCTTGTGGCCATCGAGCAGCTCGCGCGCCAGTTGCAGCGTGTAGACGGCATCCTTGGCCGTGTAGCAGCCGGCCGTGTTGGGCAGGATGGTGAATTCCGAAGGCGGTACCACGTCCAGCAGGTTCGGCGCGTGCGGATCCTGGCCGATGTTGACGCGGCGGATCGCCACGGTGATGATTTCCGCGCCCGCCGCCAGGGTGGCGGCACGGGTCTGGTCGAGGTCGCGGTACTTGCCGCTGCCTACCAGCAGCCGCGAGCGGTATTGCCTGCCGGCGATGGTCAGCAGGTCTTCATCGTTCGTTTGCATTGTCTGTCTCCTTTGTTCATCCACCGCCGATGGCGCGGACGATATCCACACGGTCTTGCGCGCGCAGCGCCACCTCGGCCCAGCGCTGCCGCGGCACGACACTGCGGTTGACCGCCAGCGCCAGCGCCTGCCCTTCCAGCTCCAGCGCCGCCACCAGCTCCGCCAGCGTCTGCCCCGGCGGCAAGGCACGGGGCGCGCCGTTCAATACGATTTCCATAGTTCACCCCAACTGTTGTAAAAACCTTGGGGACTGTCCCCCTGGGAGGGACTGTCCCTGTTGCTGGTTTGAGTGTTGTAAAAAACCTGGGGACTGTCCCCCCTGAGGGGACTGTCCCTGTTGTTGGTTTGCGACGCTGTTCAGGCCTTCTGGTACAGCTGGCTGCCCGTCTTCACGAACTCGATGGCTTTTTCCTGCATGCCGCTGGCGGCGTATTCGCGCACTTCCTGGGTGATCTTCATCGAGCAGAAGTGCGGGCCGCACATCGAGCAGAAGTGCGCCACCTTCGACGATTCCTTGGGCAGCGTTTCGTCGTGGAACGAGCGGGCGCGGTCCGGGTCGAGGCCCAGGTTGAACTGGTCCTCCCAGCGGAATTCAAAGCGCGCCTTCGACAGCGCGTTGTCGCGGATCTGCGCGCCCGGGTGGCCCTTGGCCAGGTCGGCGGCATGGGCGGCGATCTTGTAGGTGATCATGCCTTCCTTGACGTCGTCCTTGTTCGGCAAGCCCAGGTGTTCCTTCGGCGTCACGTAGCACAGCATCGCGGTGCCGTACCAGCCGATCTGCGCGGCGCCGATGCCGGAGGTGATGTGGTCGTAGCCCGGGGCGATGTCGGTGGTGAGCGGGCCGAGCGTGTAGAACGGCGCCTCGCCGCATTGCTCCAGCTGCAGGTCCATGTTTTCCTTGATCAGCTGCATCGGCACGTGGCCGGGGCCTTCGATCATCACCTGCACGTCGTGCTTCCAGGCGATCTGCGTGAGTTCGCCCAGCGTCCGGAGTTCGCCCAGCTGGGCCTCGTCGTTGGCGTCGTAGATCGAGCCGGGGCGCAGGCCGTCGCCCAGGCTGAACGACACGTCGTACGCCTTCATGATCTGGCAGATGTCTTCGAAGTGCGTGTACAGGAAGTTTTCCTTGTGGTGCGCCAGGCACCATTTGGCCATGATCGAACCGCCGCGCGAGACGATGCCGGTGAGCCGGTTCGCCGTCAGCGGCACATAGCGCAGCAGCACGCCGGCGTGGATCGTGAAGTAGTCGACGCCCTGCTCGGCCTGCTCGATCAGCGTGTCGCGGAAGATTTCCCACGTCAGGTCCTCGGCCTTGCCGTTGACCTTTTCCAGCGCCTGGTAGATCGGCACCGTGCCGATCGGCACCGGGCTGTTGCGCACGATCCATTCGCGCGTTTCATGGATATGCTTGCCGGTGGACAGGTCCATCACCGTGTCGCCGCCCCAGCGGATCGCCCACGTCATCTTTTCCACTTCCTCGCCGATCGACGACGTGACGGCGGAGTTGCCGATGTTGGCATTGACCTTCACGAGGAAATTGCGGCCGATGATCATCGGCTCCAGTTCCGGGTGGTTGATGTTGGCGGGGATGATCGCGCGGCCGCGGGCGATTTCCTCGCGCACGAATTCGGCCGTGATTTCCTGCGGGATGGCGGCGCCGAACGACTCGCCGCGGTGCTGCCGGCCCAGCAGTTCCGCCATCCTCGTGCCCAGCGGCCCGGCTTCCCGCATCGCCGCGAGGTATTCGCGCCGGCGCATGTTTTCGCGGATCGCTACGTATTCCATCTCGGGCGTGACGATGCCGCGCCGCGCGTAGTGCATCTGCGTCACGCAGGCGCCGGCTTTGGCGCAGCGCGGCAGGCGGTGCAGGTTGAAGCGCAGCGCTTCCAGCGACGCATCGGCCAGGCGGGCCTTGCCGTAGTCCGAGGTCGGGCCGGCCAGTTCCTCGGTATCGCCGCGGGCGGCGATCCAGTCCGCGCGCACCGGCGCCAGGCCGGCACGGATGTCGATCGAGACGTCCGGATCCGTGTACGGGCCGGAGGTGTCGTACACCGTCACGGGCGGATTGACTTCATGGCCGAACGAGGCGGACGTGTCGGCCTGGCTGATTTCGCGCATCGGCACGCGGATGTCCGGCCGGCTGCCGGTCACGTAGATCTTGCGGGAATTGGGCAGCGGCGCGATGGCGGCGCTGTCGACTTCGGCCGTACTGGCCAGAAACTTCTGGTGGGCGTTCAAACAATGGCTCCTTTGGGCAGGAGCCAGCAAAGGAGATGAGGACGAGCGCACCCGGGCGGCTGGGTACAGGATCCTTAAGCTTCCCTTCGCTGGCATTATCCAGATCAGGTTCGGAGGGTATTTCTCACCCGTGCACGGCTGTAACCGCGCGCAGGACCCCTAGCGTTTTGCCGCCTTCGATGAAGGCAGCGCCGCCATTATAGACACGAACCGTGCCTTTACTGCAAGCACCAGCGCCTATAATCGGTATCTCGACGAAAGGATAACGATGCACAAGTGGGTAGCCGCCGCGCTGGCGGCATCGATCACCGTGGGACTGGCGCCGGCATTCGCGGCACCGGACGATGCCTCATCGCGCACGGCCACGCCAGCCGAACAGGAGTCGTTCTTCGACTGGTACGGCGCGCGCCACGCCGGCCGCGGCCTGCTGCGCCCGCAATTCAACGTGATCCGCGAAGAAGGAAAACGCGGCAAGCGGGGCAAGCGCCGTGTCACCGCCATCGTCGACGGCCCGGCGCAGCGCGCCGTACTGCCGCTGTGCCGCCAGCCGCGCGCCGTGTACGAATACGATCCGCGTGCCAGCAAGGAAACGCGCTGGAGCGAATCGGGCCCGCCGCAGACGCTGGTCTGGATCCACCACGCCCCGCAGTGCGGCGCCCAGCCCGATACGCCGGTGCGGCTGTTCCAGCCGCTGGCGGAGATGGATATCCTGATGCTGCTCCAGCAATATCCATCCATCCTGGGCAGCGCCCGCCTGCTCATGGCGGGCAACACGTCCTGCGCGCCATCGCGTTCGCGCGGCTACCGGCTCACTGGCCTCGACCGTGGCAAGGATGGCTTGCCCGTGCTGGTGTTCGCCAGCGACATCGCCGGCGAAGCGCGCGTCTCGGTGCGCCGCACGCGCAACGAGCTGCTGCCGTGGAGCGTGGCCTGTTCCGGCGCGCGCTGACGGCACGGGCACATTCCAGACCACCAGGAGTGTTGCTCATAGGATACATTTCCCTGTTCTTCGCCATCCTTCTCTGCTAAGCTTGCATCCGACTTCCGACGGCCCCACCCCAGCCGTTACCGATGCCCACGGCATCGCCGACCCGTCTCCCAGCCAGTGCGACGCATCCGGATGCCCGGCATCCATTGTCAGAAGATCCAACAAGAAAGCGAGCGAACATGCGGACCAACCTGCCCGTTACCGGCCATGAAGTCCTTCTCGAGGAAGGCAAGACCATCGTTTCCACGACGGACCTGCAAGGCAACATCACCTACGCGAACCCGTACTTCATCAGTATTTCCGGTTTCACCGAGGCAGAGCTGATCGGCGCCCCGCAAAACATCCTGCGCCACCCGGACATGCCGGCGGAGGCGTTCGCCGACATGTGGCGTGCGATCCGCCGCGGCCACCCGTGGACCGGCATGGTCAAGAACCGCTGCAAGAACGGCGACTTCTACTGGGTGCTGGCCAACGTCACGCCGGTGGTCGAGAACGGCAAGCCGGTCGGCTACATGTCGGTGCGCACGCGGCCCAGCCGCGACATGGTCGCCGAGGCAGGCAAGGCCTATGCGGCCTTCAAGGATGGCAAGGCGCAGGGCCTGCGCATCAGCCGCGGCAAGGTGGTGGCGGACGGCCTGCTGCAGCGCCTGGGTGCGCGCCTGCGCCTGTCGCTGCCGGCCCGGCTGGCGATGGCCGGCGTGCTGCCGGCGATGGTGCTGGCGGCCTGCGCGGCAAGTCTCTTTGGCAACGGCGGCAACGGCAGCAATGCGCTGGCCACGATCGCCTCCCTGGCGGCAGTGGCTTCGCTGTACCTGGCCTGGACGCTGCACGGCGCGATCACCGCGCCGCTGCGCACGGCCACCCGCCTGGCGCAGCAGATGGCCGGCGGCGACCTGACCGCCAGCTTCGACGCGGCACGCGACGACGAAGCGGGCGAACTGCTGGCCGCGCTGCGCCAGATGAGCATCAACCTGCGCAGCATCATCGGCGACGTGCGCAGCAACTTCGAGCAGATCGAACAGGCCACCAGCGAAATCGCCACCGGCAACATGGACCTGTCGGGCCGCACCGAATCGCAGGCATCGAGCCTGCAGGAGACGGCGGCCAGCATGGAACAGCTCAATTCCACCGTGCGGCAAAGCGCCACCAACGTGGCCGATGCCGACCGGCTCGCCGAGCGCGCCTCGGAAATGGCCGGCCAGGGGGGCGACGTGGTATCGCAGGTGGTCGCCACGATGGAAGGCATCAGCGCCTCGTCGCACCGGGTGCTCGACATCATCGGCATCATCGACGGGATCGCCTTCCAGACCAATATCCTGGCCCTGAACGCGGCCGTCGAAGCGGCCCGCGCGGGCGAACAGGGCCGCGGCTTCGCGGTGGTGGCATCCGAAGTGCGCGCGCTGGCCCAGCGTTCCGCCGCCGCCGCCAGGGAAATCAAGACGCTGATCGACCAGTCGATCGACAAGGTGGATGCCGGCACGCAGCTGACCGGCAGCGCCGGCACCATCATGGCCGAGGTGATCGCCTCCGTGGCGCAGGTGAAGCAGGTAATGAACGAGATCTCCAACACGGCGACCGAACAGAGCCTCGGCATCGGCCAGGTCAACGAAGCGGTGGCGTCGATCGACGACATCACGCAGCAAAATGCCGCGCTGGTCGAACAGGCCGCGGCGGCGGCCGGTGAACTGGTCGAGCAGACGCGCTGCGTGGCGCAGGCGATCGCCGTGTTCAAGGTGCAGGCCGGCGCCGCCGCCGGCACGCGGCGCAATCTCCAGCGCCTGCCTTCCTGATCAGCCGGGCGGCACGCCGGCGCACACCGGCTTGAGCGCGCCGGCAAGCGCCGCCACGATGCCGTCCATCGCGGCGTTCAGCACCGCCACATGGTTTGCCGCGCCGCCCCGCGCCAACCTGACTCATATGGCCGCGCAGTGACGCGGCAACCCGCCCCCGAACAAAAACGCATTCCCGCAACATTGCAGTGACTCCCGGGATTGGGATCGGCGATGCTGCATGGATTGCCAGGACCCGGCTTCATCCCTCCCCTCATCCCTCCCCTCATCCATCCCGCATCCCTACCCGCATCCCTCCCTTATAATGGTCGTTTTCGCCAAAATCACATATCCCGGATCATGGAATTAGCCAAGTCTTTCGAGCCTGCCGACATTGAACAGTTCTGGCGCAGCGAATGGGAGAAGCGCGGTTACTACGCCGCTTCGATGGATCTCTCGCAGCCCTCCTTCAGCATCCAGCTGCCACCGCCGAACGTGACGGGCACGCTGCACATGGGCCATGCGTTCAACCAGACGATCATGGATGGCCTGACCCGCTACCACCGCATGCTGGGCCATAACACGGCCTGGATCCCGGGTACCGACCACGCCGGCATCGCCACGCAGATCGTGGTGGAGCGCCAGCTCGACGCGCAGAAGATTTCGCGCCATGACCTGGGCCGCGAAAAGTTCGTGGAAAAGGTCTGGGAGTGGAAAGAAAAATCCGGCTCGACGATCACCGGCCAGATGCGCCGCCTGGGCACCTCGCCGGACTGGAACCGCGAATACTTCACGATGGACGAGCCGCGCTCGAAGATCGTTTCCGAAGTGTTCGTGCGCCTGTTCGAACAGGGCCTGATCTATCGCGGCAAGCGCCTGGTGAACTGGGATCCGGTGCTGGGCACTGCCGTCTCCGACCTGGAAGTGGTGTCGGAAGAAGAAGACGGCTCGATGTGGTACATCAAGTATCCGCTGGCCGACGGCAGCGGTTCGCTGACGGTGGCGACCACGCGTCCCGAAACGATGCTGGGCGACGTGGCCGTGGCCGTCGACCCGACCGACGAGCGCTATGAAGCGCTGGTGGGCAAGCTGCTCAAGCTGCCGCTGACCGATCGCGAAATCCCCGTCATCGCCGACTCCTACGTGGACAAGGCGTTCGGTACCGGCTGCGTGAAGATCACGCCGGCACACGACTTCAACGACTACGCGGTCGGCCAGCGCCACAACCTGGAGATGCTGTCGATCCTGACGCTGGACGCGAAGATCACCGACGATGCGCCGCAAGCCTACCGTGGCCTGGACCGCTTCGCCGCCCGCAAGCAGATCGTCGCCGACCTGGAAGCGCAGGGCTTGCTGGAACAGGTCAAGCCGCACAAGCTGATGGTGCCGCGCGGCGACCGTACCGGCGTGGTCATCGAACCGATGCTGACGGACCAGTGGTTCGTGGCGATGAGCAAGCCGGCCCCGGAAGGCACCTTCAATCCTGGCAAGTCGATCACCGACGTGGCGCTGGAAAAGGTCGCCTCGGGCGAGATCAAGTTCGTGCCGGAGAACTGGACCACGACGTACAACCAGTGGCTGAACAACATCCAGGACTGGTGCATCTCGCGCCAGCTGTGGTGGGGCCACCAGATCCCGGCTTGGTACGACGAAGCGGGCAACATCTTCGTTGCGCGCACCGAAGATGAGGCGCTGGCCAAACAGCAGGCCGCCGGCGGCACGGGCGCGCTGCGCCGCGACAGCGACGTGCTCGACACGTGGTTCTCGTCCGCGCTGGTGCCGTTCTCCACGCTGGGCTGGCCCGAGGAAACGCCCGACCTGAAGGCGTTCCTGCCCTCCTCCGTCCTGGTGACGGGCTTCGACATCATCTTCTTCTGGGTCGCCCGGATGGTGATGATGACCGCCCACTTCACCGGCAAGGTACCGTTCGAGACCGTGTACGTGCACGGCCTGGTGCGCGACTCGCAGGGCCAGAAGATGTCGAAGTCGAAGGGCAACACGCTCGACCCGATCGACCTGATCGACGGCATCGGCGTCGACGAACTGGTGGCCAAGCGCACCACGGGCCTGATGAATCCGCGCGCGGCCGAGAAGATCGAGAAGGCCACGCGCAAGGAATTCCCCGAAGGGATCGCGGCCTACGGCACCGATGCGGTGCGCTTCACGATGGCCAGCTACGCCTCGCTGGGCCGCAACATCAACTTCGACCTGGGCCGCGCCGAGGGCTACCGCAACTTCTGCAACAAGCTGTGGAACGCTACTCGTTTTGTGCTGATGAATACCGAGGGCAAGGATTGCAGCGCCAGCGATGCCGACCTGTCGCCGGCCGACAAGTGGATCGTCTCGCTGCTCAACCGCACCGAGCAGGAAGTGGCCAAGGGCTTTGCCGACTACCGCTTCGACAACATCGCCACCGCAATTTATAAATTCGTGTGGGACGAGTACTGCGACTGGTACCTGGAGCTGGCCAAGGTGCAGGTCCAGCAAGGTACCGAAGGCCAGCAGCGCGCCACCCGCAACACGCTGCTGCGCGTGCTGGAAGTGGTGCTGCGCCTGGCGCATCCGATCATTCCTTTCGTGACCGAACAGCTGTGGCAGACCGTGGCTCCGCTGGCCGGCAAGGGCGATACCGAAGGCAAGTCGATCATGGTGCAGCCCTACCCGATCGCCAACGAAGCGGCCATCGACGAAGCGGCCGAGGCATGGATCGCCGAACTGAAGGGCTTCACGGATTCGACCCGCAACCTGCGCGGCGAAATGAAACTGTCGCCATCGGTGCGCGTGCCGCTGATCGTCGAAGCGACCGCCGCCGACAAGGACAAGATCGCCGCCTTCGCACCGTACGTGCAAATGCTGGGCAAGCTGTCCGAAGTGCAGATCGTCGATGCGCTGCCGGAATCGCCGGCCGCCGTTTCGGTGGTCGGCACCACCAAGCTGATGCTGAAGGTGGAGATCGACGTGAAGGCCGAGCGCGAGCGCCTGTCGAAGGAAATCGCCCGCCTGGAAGGCGAAGTGGCCAAGGCTTCCGGCAAGCTGTCCTCGGAAAGCTTCGTGGCACGTGCCCCGGCCGCCGTGGTGGCGCAGGAGAAGGAGCGCGTGGCCAACTTCACCGCCACGCTCGACAAGCTGCGCGAGCAGTTCGCCAAGCTGCCGGCCGCGTAAGCTTCCTGCACGCCCTGAAGACGGTGGACCGGGTCATTCCGGCCCACCGTTTTTTTTTCGCCACATGGGACAGTCAGCTTCTACACGCTAATGATGCATCCGGATTAAACTTGTTGACACATTATCCACATAGATGTTTTAATGGAAAGTAGCATACGGGAAGCCGCTCGCCGGGTCCCGTTGCCGATCCGGTATCGATCAACGATGCGGACTTGTTCTCCTGCTCAGTGCAAGCCGCGGCAGCGGATGTGCCAGGACAAATCCATAATAAAAAATCCTTCCAAAACCACTCCAGAATCATGACGACGAAATACATTGCATTGCTGGCCCTGGCATTATCCAGTTCGCTTGCCCAAGCGGAATCGTACACTTTCGAATATAAAGCCACCATTGATTCGATCACCCGCGGCGACCCGGCTTTGCCCTCTTCCGCTTTATCGTCGGTAGACCTGGGCACGGTGACGACCTCCATCGGTGATGTGGTCACGACACGCTTCACCGTCGACAGTTCATCGTCCCCCTATTACGACCCATATAGCGACAGGTATATGGCCTGGTATTCGACAAGCAACTACAACGTGCATTTCGAACAGTCCGGTTATACGGAAAGCACCAACGCTTCCGAATACACCGCAGTGATCGACGCCCAGAATGGCGTCTACGGCGGCGATAGCTTTACCGCAGCGTACACCGCTTACCATTACTGGCCTGTGATGGCTTATACCGAGTACACCTTCGAGCTGACCGACAAGTCCGGGCAAGCGCTGACCAATACGGCGCTGGACCTGGAAGCGTTCAAGCAACTGGCCCCATCCTTTGCTATGCGCCATAGTATTCTCGGCAACGGAGGCATGGAGACCATTTACCTGACCGGCACGGTTGGTTCGTTCGCCCTTGTTTCGGAAGTTCCCGAACCTTCGACCTACGCGATGCTCGCCGCTGGCCTGTGCTTCGTGGCCTGGCGCAGGAACCGCCTGAACTGAACTGCTGAACAGCGGGGCGCGCCGCTTTCGACACCCTGCCAAGTTAAGTTGCGAGAGCAGGTTGCCAGGCGCGGGCCTGGCAAGTCCGCATCCTGCAAAAGCCGGACCGGGTTCCCCGCGCCGGCTTTTTCACTCACTCGAGCTACACTCGTCGCACAATCATTTCAAGGAGACCCCGATGCGTGCACTGCTCTGCGCCGCCCTTTTCACCATCGCCTTACCCGCGCTTGCCGGCAGTACCTCGGCCGTCGGCCTGTGGAAAAGTATCGACGATGGAACCGGCAAGCCGAAAGCCGAGATTCGCATCAGCGAATCGAACGGCGTGCTGACGGGCCGCGTCGAGAAATTGTATCGGGCCCCCGGCGAGGACCAGAACCCGGTGTGCGCCAAATGCGACGGCGAGGATAAAGGCAGGCCAATCATTGGGCTGTCGATCATCGACGGCATGAAAAAGGATGGCGACGGCTACAGTGGCGGCACGATTCTCGATCCGGAGAATGGCAAGGTGTACAAGAGCAGGATGAAATTGCTCGATGGCGGCGCGAAACTCGAGGTTCGCGGCTATCTCGGCGTGCCCATGCTGGGACGTTCGCAGGTCTGGATCAGGCAGGATTAGACGGCAGCAGCTCCCCTGTTGATCATGCAATCAAAATCAGAAACCCACTAATGAATAAATACAAATATTTGAAATCTCTTGCCCTGCTTACTTGTTTGGGGGCAAATTCGCAGGCAAACGCCGAGCTCTTCGACCTCAAATACACTGCAACGGTAACCAGTATTACGGCAGATGAAGCCTACTTTCCTCGTGCTCTACAAAGTACCAGCCTGGCAGGATCGATCGTCAGCATAGGAGACACGGTAACAGGAGTCTTCAGGTTTGATACCGGGGTCGTGGCCGGAACGTGGGAAAATGGCCCTGAGACGGGCCTGTACCATGACCTGAGCGGGTATTCGCTTTCCATAGGCGAATTCAGAGAGGCTGGCGGGTTTGGATCGGTATCGGTCGTCGACAGCTCCGACTCCGAACACGGAGGGGACAAGGTCTCGCTCTACCACAGAGGCTATTACTACACGCCGGTATATTTGAGCGATACATTTCTCGACTTTGGATCTTCGTCGGCAGCAATTTTCCCGAATAGCCAGCTGACAGCAGATACCTTAAGACTGATCGGCCCTTCACGCTTCTCCTACAAGTATCATCAGATTCTCGATGAAGACTTTACCGTGAACGCAGACGTGAATTTCTGGTCCATGACACCGGCAGTCCCCGAACCCTCCACCTATGCGATGTTAGCTGTCGGTCTCGGCCTGCTGGCATGGCGCCGGAAGAACGCAGCGACACACGCCTGATCGCCAAGCACCATAAAAAACGGGGGGCCGCAGCCCCCCAAAAATACAACACTTCCTGCCACTTGGCTCTGGCGGAGCCGTTTCTTCCCGGGTGAAACGCGCTCCTGTCTGGTATTCGCCGCTCTTTCCTGAAAAGCAGCGAGTCAAATCCGATGACTGAATTATGCGCACTGGCCATGCGCAAGGGTTCAGTGAGATTGCCGCAAATTTGTAAGCACCCGGCGACAATCACAGCACCTTGTGCCACACCGGATCGTCCGACCGGTATTTCCAGATGCAATACAGGCCATCGCGCTCGGCCATGACCACATCGGCCTTGTTGGTCAGCGTCCAGCGGAATTGCCGGCACGGGAATTCACCGATCGGCAGCTCGCCGGTGAGCGTGATGGCGCCGCGATAGCGGGCGCCCTGCCATGCGATCTGTTCGCCCGGCTGCATCGTTACCAGCATTTCCAGGAAACGTTTCGTCAGCCCGCCGCTGACGGCCAGCTTGCCCTGGGCGTTGGCGTCGTGGGAAAAGCCGCCTGCGCACTCGCTGCAGGCCACGCGGCCGGCCTGTTCGAAGGCCCGCGCCTGCTCCTTGCCGCCCGTAAAGTCATAGTCTTCGAATCCGTAGGCGCATGCCGGCTCGGTGGGCCACAGCGCAGCCGGGAAATTTGCCGGACGCGGCCCCAACGGTGGCAGTGGCTTGCGCTTGCGGGTGCTTTCGCATCCGGGCCGGGCAGCGCTGGCAGGCACTTGTTCCCACGCCGCTTCGGGCGCCGTTCCGGTGGCGGGCCTTGCGGGCGACGGTGCCGCGGGCGATGCCGGCGCCGGCGCTGGTGCCGATGGCGAAGTGGCTTCGCGTATCGCGCCGTTCACGGCGTTCGTCGTGGCATGCGCTGCGGCACTGGTTGCCGCGTTGGTGGCGGCATTGGTGATGGCGTTCTTCAGCAGGTCGCCGAACTGCGCATGGACCGCTCCCGAGGCAAGGATCGTGGAAAGCGCGGCGGCGAGGCAAATCCTGTTCATGCTCGCTCCTCAGATGACCCGATGCCAGGCAGGCTGGTCGCCACGCCACGAGAATTTGCAGTAGAGGCCGGGCCGCTCAGCGACGATGTCCCGCTCCTTGTTCGTCAGCGTCCAGCGGAACTGCTTGCATGGGAAGGTACCGATCGGCTGTTCGCCCACCAGTTCGATGCGTCCGGCCAGCCGGTGTCCCTGCCATGCCACCTGCCCGCCCTCCTTCAGCGCCAGCAGCCCTCCGGAAAGGTCGTATTGCGCGCTCCGGCCGCCGAGGTGGAACGCCGGCAGGGCATCACTTGCGCGGCCGCTCACGCATTCCGGACACAGCGGCGAGCCCGCCTTGTTGAATGCCTTGACCTGGGCGTCGGCTTCCGTGAACGTGTAGTCGGAAAAGCTGCGCGGCGTGCACTTCGGCGTATCGGGCCACAGCACGGCAGGCTGGTACAGCGGCGGACGCTCGCCGAGCGGCGGCAGTGGCTGGCCTTCGTCATCGGGGCAGTAGTACGTGCCGGCCGCGGCCGGGGCAACCCCAGCGGCGGGGGCAACGGCAGGCGACGTGGCAGCCACACGCGCGGCGGGGGCCGGCTGCGGACGCTCCTTCGGCGGATTCTTCACGCTGTCGACGGTGCCATCGATGGCGCCGTTGACGGCTTTCGTGGTGGCATGGGACGCCGCGCTGGTAACGGCGTTCTGGGCGGCGTTGGTGACGGCGTTTTTCAGCATGTCCATGAACTGGGCATGCGCGGTGCCAGCCGCCAGCAGCGCGCATGGCAGTACGAAAAGTCGAAGGGGGTGCATGGTCGGGTCCTTGATACAACGATCGGCGACCCTGGATTATGCGAGACCGGAATTGACGCCCATAGTGGAAAATTGCCCGGAATTTGTAAGCCGGGCGCGACAATTGACGCGGCCGAAGTGGCATCGCGCTGGGCCTTGCGCAGGGCCCCGGGTTGGCCCCGAGCTAACCCCTATGTAGCCGCGATGCGAGCTGCTACGGGCGCTTCACCAGGCGAATTTCAAACAGTTTCGGCCACCGCTTGCCGGTCACGAACAGGCGCCGGTTCTTGTCGTCCCAGGCAATGCCGTTCAACACGTTGTCCGCGTCCGATCCGGCGCCGGCCAGTTCATCGAGCCCGGTCAGGTCGATCCAGCCGCGTACCTGGCCGGTCACTGGATCGATCCGGGCGATACGGTCGCTCTGCCAGATGTTGGCCAGGATTTCCGTGCCCACCCACTCGAGCTCGTTGATCTGCGCGACGGGAATACCGTCCGCCGTGACGCGGATGCGGCGCAGCACGCCCATCGTGGCGGGATCGAGCACGCGGATGAAGGCCGTGCCATCGCTCATGTAGAGCACCTTGCCGTCGCCGGTCAGGCCCCAGCCCTGGCCCTGGTAGCCGAACGATCCCACCTGTTCGAACGTGTCGATATCGAAGATGAAGCCCCGCTCGTTGGTCCAGGTGAGGCTGAAGATGCGCTCGCCGACCGGGGCGATGCCTTCGCCGAAATAATTGGCCGGCAAGTCGCGTTTCAGCAGCACCTCGCCCGTCTCCAGTTCCACCTTGCGGATCGACGAGGCACCGTACTGGCCGGTGCTTTCGTAGAGCACGTCGTCGCGGTAGAACAGGCCCTGGATGAAGGCGGCCGGATCGTGCGGATAGGTGTTCCTGACGATGTAGCCGTAGACAGGCACGGCAGCCTGCACGATCGCGCTGCAGGCCAGCGCGAGCGCGGCAAGGAAAGTCCTGGTCAGCATGGTCAGCCTCCGGCTACGGGTGGATTGAAGGATACGATCTGCTTCGACAATCACGAACTACTTCGACAATCACGATCTACTTCGACAATCACGATCTACTTCGGCAGATGGCGGCGCAAGTGGCCATCGAGCGCGTTGGCAAAGCGCTGGCGGTCCGCCTGCCCGTAGGCGGACGGGCCGCCGGTATCGACGCCGCTGCCGCGCAGTTCGTCGAGGAACGCACGCATCGTCAACTGCTGGGCGATATTGTCCGGCGTGTAGAAATCGCCGCGCGGATTCAATGCATGGGCGCCCTTCTTCAGTATATCCGCCGCCAGCGGAATGTCAGCCGTGATCACCAGGTCGCCCGGCTCGGCCAGGCGCACGATCTCGCGGTCGGCCACGTCGAACCCGGCCGGCACCTGCACCGAGCGCACGTATTTCGATGGCGGCACCCGCAGCAACTGGTTGGCCACCAGCGTGACGTCGACCTGCACGCGGTCGGCCACGCGGTACAGGATTTCCTTGACGGCCCCCGGGCAGGCGTCGGCATCGACCCAGATCTTCATGGCATCACCACAGTTCGCCGGTGAGGCTGGTGCGCGGCGGCTTCAGGCCGAAGTGTTCAAACGCGGCAGGCGTGGCAACGCGGCCGCGCGGCGTGCGCTGCAGGTAGCCTTGCTGGATCAGGTAGGGTTCCAGCACATCCTCGATCGTATCGGCGGCCTCGCCGATGGCGGCGGCCAGGTTGCCGATGCCGACCGGCCCGCCGTTGAACTTGAACAGCACTGCTTCGAGCAGCTTGCGGTCCATCACGTCGAAGCCGACGGTATCGACGTCGAGCATGACCAGCGCGGCATCGGCGACATCCTTGGTGATGTCGCCATTGCTTTTCACTTCGGCGTAATCGCGCACGCGGCGCAGCAGGCGGTTGGCGATGCGGGGCGTGCCGCGTGCGCGGCGGGCGATTTCCAGCGCGCCGGTGTCGTCGATGTGCGCCTTCAGCAGCGCGGCGCTGCGCGTGACGATCTTCGCCAGTTCCTCGGTGGTATAGAACTCCAGGCGGGCGACGATGCCGAAGCGGTCGCGCAGCGGATTGGTCAGCATGCCGGCGCGCGTGGTGGCGCCGACCAGCGTGAACGGCTGCAGGTCCAGCTTGACCGAACGGGCGGCCGGGCCTTCGCCGATCATGATGTCGATCTGGTAGTCCTCCAGCGCCGGATACAGGATTTCCTCGACGACCGGCGACAGGCGGTGGATCTCGTCGATGAACAGCACGTCGTTCGCTTCGAGATTGGTCAGCAGCGCGGCCAGGTCGCCCGGGCGCTCCAGCACCGGGCCGGACGTCTGGCGCAGGTTGACGCCCATCTCGCGGGCGATGATGTTGGCCAGCGTGGTCTTGCCCAGGCCCGGCGGGCCGAACAGCAGCGTGTGGTCGAGCGCCTCGCTGCGCCCGCGCGCCGCGGAGATGAAAATCTCGAGCTGGTTGCGGATCTTCTGCTGGCCGACATATTCGTCGAGCAGCTTGGGGCGCAGCGCGCGTTCGATCGCTTCCTCGTTCGGCGACGAGGGCGCGGCATCGATGATGCGCTGTTCAGTAAAACTATCGGTCTGGATGGCCATCTCTTAACCTTTCGACAGCGCCTTCAGCGCCTGCTTGATGCCGTCCGACACCGAGGCGCCGGCCGGCACGGTCTTCAGCGCCAGCAGCGCTTCCTTGTCCGAATACCCCAGCGCGATGAGGGCGTTCAGGATATCGGTCTGCGCATCCGGCACCGCGGCGACGCCGCCGACGGCGCCCAGGTCCGCGCCCAGCTTGCCCTTCAGTTCCAGCAGCAGGCGCTCGGCGGTCTTCTTGCCGATGCCGGGAATCTTGACCAGGCGGCCCGCTTCCTGGCGGGTGACGGCCTGCGACAGGTCGGCGATCGACATGCCGGACAGGATGGCCAGCGCCATGCGCGCGCCGATGCCGCTGATCTTGATGAGCTGCCGGAACACGACCCGTTCTTCCGCATGGCCGAAGCCGTACAGCAGGTGGGCATCCTCGCGCACGGTGAGATGCGTGAACAGGGTCACGCGCTCGCCCGTGTGCGGCAGGTTGTAGAAGGTACTCATCGGTACGTCGATTTCGTAGCCGACCCCGCCCACGTCGACCAGCAACTGGGGCGGATTTTTTTCAAGCAGAACACCGGAGAGACGTCCGATCATGGCGCAGCCTTGGAATTTTTACGATGGAAGAAGTTTAGCCGACCAGGCGGCCGCGCTTCATATGCAGTTGGGTCATTCCGGTGGCGGCGATGGCCGCCAGCGTGTCGTGCGAATTGGCATGGCAGATGGCGACGCCGAGCGCGTCGGCCGCATCGGTGCCGGGCAGCCCCGGCAGTGCCAGCAGGCGCGCCACCATCAGCTGCATCTGTTCCTTGACCGCCCTGCCCGAGCCGGTGACGGCTTGCTTGATCTGGGTGGGCGAATACTCCGCCACCGTCAGCGCCCCGCTCACGAGGCCGCAGATGGCCGCGCCGCGCGCCTGGCCCAGCAGCAAGGTGGATTGGGGATTCACGTTGACATACACCTGCTCGATGGCGGCGCAGTCCGGCTGGTAAGTGGCCGTGAGTTCCATGACGCCGTCGAGGATGACCTTCAGGCGCGTGGGCAAGTCCCCTTCGCCGCTCTTGATGGTGCCGGAGGCGATGTAGCGCAGCTTCGTGCCCTGCTTGTGGATGACGCCGAAGCCGGTGGTACGCAGGCCAGGGTCGATGCCGAGAATGATCATCTGGGGATTATATGCAGGAAACAAAGCGCCCGCTAGGCGGGCGCAATATGGTGCAGGAGTCGGCCTGCTGGCAAATTTCTTGTACCCCAAGGCAGAAGCCGGGGTCAGGAAGGAATGCAAGCCAGCAGGCTTGCATCGTTCCGCAGGCGCGGAGCATGCTCCGCGAAACCCCTGCCTCACCCCGCCGGGTCTGACCCCCAGGTTTTGCATCTGGGGTACGATGGAAGCTGACGACCTGCTGACTATTAATGCCGGAAGTGGCGCGTGCCGGTGTACAGCATGACAACGCCACGCTCGTCGGCGGCATCGATCACTTCCTGGTCGCGCATCGAGCCGCCCGGCTGGATCACGCAGGTCGCGCCGGCGTCCACCACCACGTCCAGGCCGTCGCGGAACGGGAAGAACGCGTCGGAGGCGACCACGGAACCGGCCAGCGTCAGCCCGGCATTCTGGGCCTTGATCGAGGCGATGCGCGCGGAATCGATGCGGCTCATCTGGCCGGCGCCCACGCCCAGGGTCATGTTGTTGGCGCAGAAGACAATGGCGTTCGACTTGACGAACTTCGCCACCTTCCATGCGAACATCAGGTCGACCAGCTGCTGCGGGGTCGGCTGCTTCTTCGTCACCACGCGGGTATCGGCCAGCAGCACGTTCTTCGAATCGGCCGACTGCACCAGCAGGCCGCCGCCGACGCGCTTGAAATCGAAGGTGTTCACGCCGGAGCCCAGTGCGATTTCCAGCAACCGCACGTTCTGCTTGGCCGACATGATCTTCTTCGCTTCTTCCGTGAACGACGGCGCGATCAGCACTTCGACGAACAGCTTGGCCAGTTCGGTTGCCGCCGCGGCGTCGACTTCCACGTTGAAGGCGATGATGCCGCCGAATGCCGAGGTGGGGTCGGTCTGCAGCGCGCGGCTGTAGGCTTCCACGGCCGAGCCGCCCAGCGCCACGCCGCACGGGTTGGCGTGCTTGACGATCACGCAGGCCGCCGGCTGGTCCATGCCCGTGAAGCTCTTTACGCATTCCCAGGCCGCGTCGGCGTCGGCGATGTTGTTGAACGACAGTTCCTTGCCCTGCAGCTGGCGGTAGTTGGCCAGCGCGCCCGGCACGGCCTTCGTGTCGCGGTAGAACGCGGCGCCCTGGTGCGGGTTTTCGCCGTAGCGCATGTCCTGCACTTTTTCAAAGGCCACGTTCAGCGTTTGCGGGTAGGCGCCGCGGTTGGCGTGCGAACGGTCCGGGCCCAGGCTGGACAGGTAGTTGGTGATCGCGCCGTCGTAGGCGGCGGTGTGCGCGTAGACTTTCTTCGCCAGGTTGAAGCGGGTTTCGTAGCTGATGTAGCCGGGCGAATTGTCCGTGGTCTTCATCTCGGCCAGGATCTGGCCATAGTCGGACGGGTCGCAGATCACCACCACGTCCTTGTGGTTCTTGGCCGCCGAGCGCAGCATGGCCGGGCCGCCGATGTCGATGTTCTCGATCGCGTCGTCCAGCGTGCAGTCGTCCTTGGCCACCGTGGCCTGGAACGGGTACAGGTTGACGACCACCATGTCGATGGTGGGAATGCCATGCTCATCCAGCTTGGCCATGTGCTCCGGGAAGTCGCGGCGGGCCAGGATGCCGCCGTGGACTTTCGGGTGCAGCGTCTTCACGCGGCCATCCAGCATTTCCGGGAAGCCGGTGTAGTCGGCGACTTCGGTCACGGCCAGGCCGTTTTCCTGCAGCAGCTTGGCGGTACCGCCGGTGGACAGGAGGTTGACGCCCATCGCCGACAGGGCCCGCGCGAAATCCAGAACGCCGGTCTTGTCGGAAACGGAGAGGAGAGCTTGTTTGATCATGGCTGTAGTCCAGGTTGAAAATTCTTGTTATCGAGCAGTCGCCGGCACACGTGGCCGTCGCAGCCACTCCAAGAGGCCGGACAGAAGCCTTACAGCAGGCCGTGCTCCTGCAATTTCTTGCGCAGCGTATTGCGGTTGATGCCCAGCATTTGCGCGGCGTGCGACTGGTTGCCGTCGGCGCGGTGCATCACTACTTGCAGGATCGGCCGTTCGACAGTCATCACGACCATGTCGTAGATGTTCGACGGTTGCTGTTCGCCCAGGTCGTTGAAATACTCTTCGAGGCTCTTCGTGACAACTTCCTGGATACTTTCTTTGCTCATGTTCTTCTATTTAACGAAATAAGTTGCCGATCTGGCGCCAAGTCAGGCGGCCAGCATGTTTTCGGCGAGGCGGTATTGTAACCGCTCGCCATGCTTCCACTGGGATTCGAAGAAGCTGTCCACGGCGCGCAGTTGGTCGGTGGTGGACTCGAGGCGGTTCATCTCCTGGCGGAAATCCTCCCCGCCCGGGAGGTCGCGCACATACCAGCCGATATGCTTGCGCGCGGTGCGCACGCCCAGGTATTCGCCGTAGAAGGCGTAGTGGGCGCGCAGGTGTTCGTCCATCAGCTTGCGCACTTCGGCCACCAGCGGCGGCGGCAGGTGCGTGCCGGTGCGCAGGTAATGGTCGATTTCACGGAAGATCCATGGGCGGCCCTGGGCGGCGCGGCCGACCATCACCGCATCGGCGCCGGTCTTTTCCAGCACGAAGCGGGCTTTCTCGGGTGTGGTGATGTCGCCATTGGCAACTACCGGAATCCTGACGGAAGCCTTGACGGCGGCGATGGTGTCGTATTCCGCGTCGCCCGTGTAGCCATCGGCGCGGGTGCGGCCATGCAGCGTCAGCATCTGGATGCCGGCCTCTTCCGCGATGCGCGCGATGTTCAGCGCATTCTTGTTGTCGCGGTTCCAGCCGGTGCGGAATTTCAGCGTGACGGGCACGTCGACCGCGCCGACCACGGCATGCAGGATCTTTTCCACCAGGTCCTCGAACTGCAGCAGCGCCGAGCCGCACCAGTTGTTGCACACCTTTTTCACGGGGCAGCCCATGTTGATGTCGATGACCTGGGCACCCTTGTCGACATTGAACTTCGCGCAATCGGCCAGTTCCTGCGGATCGGAGCCGGCGATCTGCACCGCCTTCGGTTCCATCTCGCCGGCGTGGTCCGTGCGCCGCGAGCTTTTCTCGCTGGCCCACACGCGCGGGTTCGCCGCCGCCATCTCGGAAACGGCATAGCCGGCGCCGAGCTCCTTGCAGAGTTGGCGGAACGGGCGGTCGGTAACGCCCGCCATGGGGGCGACGAAGACGTTATTGCGCAGCAGATAGGGGCCGATTTGCACTGGGGTATCAAAGGAAACTTGCCGGAGGAACCCGCAATTCTAACCCAAGCGCTGCTCATTTAATACGCACGAATCTGTATGAAACAGCCATGTGTGCAGCTTTCCGGTTATGAAACAATGGGTTACGGGAAGAAATTTCTCGGACAGGCGTGCCATTGCAAGCGATCCCGCTGCATGGTTGACATAAGGCCAATGCTCCCCGATCATCACGATAGCGCTAACAATGGCGTGTTAGCTAACAAAAACGATCATGGAGATGAGCAAGGAAATGACGATGATGCCCCTCACCGCGCGCCGCCCTGCCGGCACCGCCCCCACCCGGCTGGCCTCGGCCATTGCCGCCGCCTTCGTGTTCGCTGGCGGCACGGCCGGTACCGCCGCTGCCGCCCCATTGGCCACGCTCGACCGCAACGGCGCCTTTGTCTCGGTCGAGGCCTACGGCCCGAATATCGTGCACGTGACGATCGCGGTGGACAAAGCCGAGGTACTGAAGGGCCCGGGTTACGGGATCATCGCCCAGCATGCCGACAACAAGGCGTTCCAGCATCGCCCCGCCGCCGACGGCGACACGTTCACGTCGAACGGCATGACGCTGCGCATCAATCCGGCCGCCGTGCCGTCGATCCCGACGCAGAGCCAGAAATACTTCGCGCCGTCGCTGGCCCCGGTGGGGCTGGAAGTGCGCAATGCGCAGGGGCAGCAGATCCTGAAGATGACGGGCTGGGAAATGTCGCCGCAAACCGTCAACGAGGAAAAGACCTACCAGGTCGGCGCCGAGTTCCACGCGCCCGCCGACGAGCATTACTACGGCATGGGCCAGAACCAGGAATCGCTGTCCGGCCTGGACCTGCGCGGCCGCACGCTCGACTGCAAGCACTGGTACGACGCGCCGGGCGGCGAAACCGTGTGCGTGCCGTTCATGGTGTCGTCGAAAGGCTATGGCATCGTGTGGGACAACCCGTCGGCCACGCGGTTCAGCGCCGGGGTACTGGGCAGCACGCGCTTCCAGTCCAATGTAGGCGAGCGGGTCAGCTTCTTCATCATCACCGGCAAGAATGCCGATGAACTGTATTCCGGCTATGCCCGCCTGACGGGCAAGACGCCGATCCCGCCGAAGGCCGCGTTCGGCCTGATCCAGTCGAAGGCCCGCTACGACAGCCAGGACCAGGTGCTGCGCATCGCCAAGACCTACCGCGAAAAACGCTATCCGCTCGACATCATGGTGGTCGACTGGTTCTACTGGACGCGGATGGGCCAGCTCGACATCGATCCGGCGCAGTTCCCGGACCCGGAAGGCATGAACAAGCAGCTGCACGACATGGGCATGCAGTCGATCATCTCGGTCTGGCCCCGCTTCGAGACGGCGGGCCGCTACTTCAACGAGCTGGACGCCAAGGGCTACCTGCTGAAGGACAAGGATGGCAAGACGCAGGATGGCTTGCCGTTCCGTTCCGACCGCACCGGCGGCCTGATCGACTCCACCAACCCGGCGGCCCGCAAGTGGTTCTTTGAAAAGGTGCGCGACAACGTGCTGTCGCGCGGCTTCGATTACCCGTGGCTGGACGAGACCGAACCGGACCTGGTACCGGACGGCTTCCGTTTTTCGATCGGCACGGGCGACCGCTACCGCAACCTGTATCCGCTGGTGCACGTGGAAGGCTTTGCCGAAGGCATGCGCGCCTGGAAGCCGAACCGCCGCGTGCTGATCCTGTCGCGTGCCGCGTATCTCGGTTCGCAGCGCACCGGCGCGCTGTTCTGGTCGTCCGACATCAAGTCCACGTGGGAAGCGCTGGCGCGCCAGATCCCGGCCGGCCTGAACATGACCGCTTCGGGCATCGCCTACTGGGGCAACGACATCGGCGGCTGGCAAAACCTGCCGCAGACCACGGAAGCCACCAAGGCACCGCTGCTCGATCCATCGGACGCGCGCAATGTCGTCGGCCAGAACCACGATTACCCGGAACTGCACACCCGCTGGTTCCAGTACGGCACGTTCACGCCCACCCTGCGCCTGCACGGCTCGCGCAAGGAAGCCGAGCTGTGGTCGTTCGGCAAGCAGGCCGAAGCGGTGATGGCCAAGTTCAACGCGCTGCGCTACCAGCTGATCCCGTACATCTACAGCCAGGCGAAGATGACGCACGATACCGGCGCGCCCTTCATGCGCCCGCTGTGGATGGACTTCGGCAGCGATCCGAACGTGGCCAATATCGGCACGCAGTACATGTTCGGCCCGGCGTTCCTGGTGGCGCCGGTGACGGAACAGGGCCAGACGGAGAAGAACGTCTACCTGCCGGCCGGCACCGACTGGTACAACTGGTGGACCGATGAAAAGCTGGCCGGCGGGCAGTGGGTGAAGGTGGCCGCGCCGATCGACCAGATCCCCGTCTTCGTCAAGGCCGGCTCCATCGTGCCGCTGGGCGCCGCCGTGCAATCGACCGCCGGCAAGCAGGCGATCGAGCAGATCCGCGTCTACCCGGGCGCCGGCGATGCCGAGTTCACGCTGTACGACGACGACGGGCTGACGTACGACTATGAGAAGGGCAAGGGCGTGGTCAGCGGCAAGCTGCGGTGGAAGCAGTCGGACGGCACGCTGAGCGCCAGCGGCGGACCATCCGGCTTCGCCGCCGCGGCACCGAAGATGGTGAAGGTGATCGGGCGCTGACAGCAAAAACGGTGACAGTCACCATTTATTTGGAAACACTTTCAAATTAATCGGTGTCTGTCACTGTTTAATTTATCGGTGTCTGTCACTGTTTTGAAAACGGTGACAGGCTCTAACGCCGTTGAGTTAAGTCCACCCCAAAAGCAAGTTCTGGGGTCAGACCCGCCGGGGTTAAGCAGGGGTTTCGCGAAGCGTGCTTCGCGCCTGCGGAACGATGCTGGCATGCATGCCAGCATTCCTTCCTGACCCCAGCCCTTCGCTGTTGGGGTGAATGCATGCGCTTTCAAAAACGGTGACAGACACCATTTTTTCGGAAATATTTCCGATTAATTGGAGCCTGTCACCGTTTTTTACAGACACCACTTTTTCGGAAATATTTCCGATTAATTGGAGCCTGTCACCGTTTTTTCGGAAATTGATGTTGCCTTGAAAATAGGGTCCGTCCCCATTTTTGCAGCAATGTTTCAGACGATATCGTCCAGCGCCTGGGCCAGGTGGTCGACGTTGCCCCAGTGCGTGAGCCCCAGCTTGCCGTCGCTGAAGGTGAAGCGGTTGATGCTGGCGTTGCGGACCTGGAAGTCGCGCGGTCTTTCCAGCGTCATTTCGCGGGCGGCGCGGTAGGCGCATTCCAGCACGCCGCCGTGGGCGACGATGGCGATCTTCTGGCCGGGATACTGCGCGGCCCAGCGGCCGATGGCGGCGATGCACCGCGCGTAGAAATGCCGGAAGCTTTCGGCATGGCGCTCGCCGTGCGGCATGACCGAGTCCACATGGCGCCCCTGCCATGCGGCGAAGTGATCGGGATAGCGTTCCTCGATCTCTGTATACAGCAGGCCTTCGAATACGCCATAGCCGCGCTCGCGCAGTTCGCGGTCCGTGTGGAACGGCACGTGGTGGTACTCAGCAACGGCCTCGGCCGTGTGCATGGCGCGCTGCAGGTCGGAAGTGACGATCGCCGCCAGCGGTTCGGCGGCCAATGCCCGCGCCAGCGCGGCGGCCTGGCGCCGGCCGGCGTCGTTCAGGCCGATGTCCAGGTGGCCCTGCAGCCGGCGCACGGCATTCCAGGCCGTTTCGCCGTGGCGGATCAGCAGCAGTTCCGTCGTCATGCGCCTTGCGCGCCTTTCAGGGTATAGGTGCCGATGATCTGTGCCTCGTCGAGGATGTGGCCGTGCAGCGCCGCGAGCGCCTGCTGGGCCGTGAAATCGCCCTCGACGGGCAATTGCGCGACGTCGATCGCATACAGGCGGAAGATGTAGTGGTGTACCTGCTCGTCGTTCCAGGGCGGGCACGGGCCGTCATAGCCGAAGTAGCGGCCATTCATGTCCGGGTCGCCGGCGAACCAGCCGGTGTAGTCGTTCAGGCCATGGCGCAGCTGCGTGCCGCCATCACCGCCGCTGGCGATCAGGGGCCCGGACTTGCCGCGCGCCGTCACGCCGGCCGAGTGCGAGCCGGCGGGCAGGCTGGACAGCGACGGCGGAATATCCACCAGTGCCCAGTGATAGAAGTCGCCGCGCGGCAGTTCCACCGGCAGCGTGCGGCCTTCCTGGTTGACATCGGTGCCGACGGTGGGCGCGTCGCCGTCGATGCACAGCAGCACCAGCGACGCGGTGCCGGGCGGGATGTCGTCCCACGCCAGGTGCGGGTTGCGGTTGCCCGCCAGGCGCACGCGCGTTGCCGGGCCGGGTTCCGCGAATGCGAACTCGGCGGGGATCGCGGCGCCATTCTTGAATGAATCGCTCCACAACTTCATAAGTCGTCCTTTAGGTTCATTGTTATTTACTTGGACCTGTCTGGAGCCAGAAGGTTACCGGACCATCGTTGGTCAGCGTGACTTTCATGTCGGCACCGAACTGCCCGGTCGCCACGATGCCATGGCGGGCGCGGGCCTGCCGCACGAAATGATCGAACAGGCGCTGGCCGTCCGCCGGCGCGGCGGCCGGCGAGAATGACGGGCGGGTACCCGAGCGGGTATCCGCGGCCAGCGTGAACTGCGGCACCAGCAACAGGCCGCCGGCCACGTCGGTCACGCTGCGGTTCATCTTGCCGGCGTCATCGGAAAAGACCCGGTACGACAGCAGCTTGCCCAGCAGCGCATCCGCTTCCTTCTCGGTATCGCCCTTCTCGGCGCAGACCAGCACCATCAGCCCGGCATCGATGGCACCGACGACGGCACCCTCGACGACGACCTGCGCCGCCGTTACCCGCTGCAATAAGCCGATCATGATGCAGCGATCATGCCGACAGGGCGATGCGGGCAAACTTGCGCTTGCCGACCTGCAGCACGAACGTGCCGGCTTCGGCCTTCAGGGCCTTGTCGCTGATGACGGTGCCGTCGATTCGCACGCCGCCCTGGTCGATCATGCGCATCGCTTCCGACGTCGATGCGCACAGCCCGGTTTGCTTGAGCAATTGCGCCACACCCAGCGGCGCACCGCTGACGGCGATCTCGGCGATGTCGTCCGGGATGCCGCCCTTGGAGCGGTTGACGAAGTCGGCCAGCGCATCCTCGGCCGCCTGGCGCGAGTGGAAGCGCTCGACGATTTCCTGGGCGATCGCCACCTTGGCATCGCGCGGGTTGGCACCGCCTTCGATGGCTTTCTTCAGCGCCGCGACGTCGTCGAGCGAGCGCCACGACAGCAGCTCGTAGTAACGCCACATCATCGTGTCCGAGATGCTCATCACTTTCGCGAACATGGTATTGGCCGGCTCGGTGATGCCGATGTAGTTGTTCTTCGACTTCGACATCTTGTCGACGCCGTCCAGGCCTTCCAGCAGCGGCATCGTCAGGATGCACTGCGGTTCCTGGCCCCAGTCCTTCTGCAGTTCGCGGCCGACCAGCAGGTTGAACTTCTGGTCGGTGCCGCCCAGCTCCAGGTCGCTCTTCAGCGCCACCGAGTCGTAGCCCTGCATCAGCGGGTACAGGAACTCATGGACCGAGATCGGCGTCCCGTTCTTGAAGCGCTTGGCGAAATCGTCGCGTTCCATCATGCGCGCCACGGTATAGCGCGAGGCCAGCTGGATCATGCCGCGCGCGCCCAGCTGGTCGCACCATTCGGAGTTGTAGCGGATCTCGGTCTTCGCCGGATCGAGCACCAGCGAAGCCTGCTTGAAGTAGGTCTGGGCGTTCAGTTCGATCTGTTCGCGGGTCAGCGGCGGGCGCGTCGCGTTGCGGCCGGACGGGTCGCCGATCATGGAGGTGAAATCGCCGATCAGGAAAATCACTTGGTGGCCCAGGTTCTGCAGCTGGCGCATCTTGTTCAGCACCACGGTATGGCCCAGGTGCAGGTCGGGCGCCGTTGGATCCAGGCCCAGCTTGATGCGCAGCGGTACGCCGGTGGCTTCGGAACGAGCAAGTTTCTGAGCGAATTCACTTTCGATCAGCAGTTCGTCCACACCCCTCTTGGCGATGGCCAGGGCTTCTTGTACGGTATCGCTCAGGGGTAACGCGGGAGTTGTTGAAGAGGCAGCAGCAGCGCCTGGCGCCGGGGAGTTTGTATCCATGTATCCGAAAATTTTCTCAAAATGTTGGCGTAGCGCAGGAGTTTGTTATAATGCCCGATCCCGTCAATCTTGCCCAACGAAAACTAAATAAATCAACAAGTTAGAACAAAAAAGCAAAAATTCAACAGTTCAAGCGGCAAATTTTAACTGATTGCATGAACCCTATACATAAGTTCACAAGCTCGCGCTTGTATCATCTGCTAGGTTCGACCCGCAAGGCCCGCATCGTCAGCGCGTCCGCAGTGGCCCTCGCCTTGTGCGCCTTCGGCGCCGCAGGTGTGGCGCCGCTTGCACCGGATGCCGGCGACCTGCCGGTGACCACGGTCACGCAAGATCTCGCCTCTCCGAACCTTTCTTCCCAGCTCACCGCACTCGAAGCCCAGGACGGCACGGAAAAATACGTGCGCGAAGAGCGCATCCGTGCCGGCGACACGCTGGCCACCCTGTTGCAGCGCCTGGGCGTCGATGACCGTGCCGCGGAAACCTTCATCAAGAAGGACAAGACCGCCAAGGCCATCATGCAGCTGCGCAGCGGCAAGCGCGTGCTGGCGCAGACGGACGACAACGGCCAGCTGCTGTGGCTGCGCGCCAGCGTCGTCGACAGCCAGGATACGCCGGTCAAGAATATCGCCGTGACCCGCAAGGGCGAAGGCTTCGTCGCGGCGGAATCGCCCGTGAAGCTGGAGCGCCGCGTGGAAATGCATGCGCGTGAAATCAAGACGACGCTGTTCGCGGCCACCGATTCCGATGCGGACGGTGCGCGCCTGCCGGATTCCGTCACGCGCCAGATCCTGGAAATGTTCTCGAACAATATCGACTTCCGTTCCGACGTGAAGCGTGGCGACCGCTTCAACGTGGTCTACGAAACGTTCTGGCAGGATGGCGAATTCGTCAAGGCCGGCCGTATCCTGGCCGGCGAGTTCACCACCCGCGGCGTGACGCACCAGTCCGTGTGGTACGAAGATCCGGTCAGCAAGCAGGGCGGCGGCTACTACAGCCTGGATGGCAAGGCGCTGAAGAAAGGCTTCCTGAAGTCGCCGCTGGAGTTTTCCCGTATCTCGTCCGGCTTCTCGATGCGCGTGCATCCGATTTCCGGCAACTGGAAAGCCCACAAGGGCATCGACTTCGCGGCACCGACCGGCACGCCGATCCGCGCCGCGGGCGATGGTGTGGTCGATTTCGCGGGCACCCAGAATGGCTACGGCAACGTGGTCGTGCTGAAGCACTGGAGCAACTACACCACCGCGTATGCGCACATGAGCCGCTTTGCTTCGGGCTTGAAGAAGGGCCAGAAAGTACGCCAGGGCGAACTGATCGGCTACGTGGGTTCGACCGGCTGGTCGACCGGCGCGCACCTGCACTACGAGTTCCGCGTGGCTGGCCAGTCGAAGGATCCGACCAAGCTCGGCTCCATCACGCAGGCACCGCTGACCGCCGCCGAAATGGCGCGCTTCAAGACGGTGTCGAACGAAATCGCCCACCGCTTCGCGCTGCTGCGTCCGCAAGGCGCCAGCCCGACCGATACGCTGGCACAGAAGTAAGCGCAACGTACCCCGGCAGACACATCCCGCAGTAGACACATCCCGCAGTAGACACATCCGCAGTAGAAAGACGGCGCCCCGAGGGGCGTCGTTTTTCATCCTCCCTCACTGTGAAGCCAGTTTACGCCCGCGCTCCGGGCCCGACCGTTAGCTGGCTAACACTGAAGCACATCAGGCACAATGCCGCAACATCCACTTGATTTCGCGGGTACTTGATGAGCTTGTTTATTGGAATGATGTCGGGCACCAGCCTCGACGGCGTCGACGGTGTACTGGTCGACTTCTGGGCCGGCAGCGCCCGTACGATGGCGACCCACCACCTGCCCTACCCGCCCGAGCTGCTCGATGAGCTGCGCGCCCTGCAAGCCGCCAGCGACAACGAGCTGGAACGCGAAGCGCTTGCCGGCAACGGCATTGCCCGCGTCTACGCCGCCTGCGCGGCGGCGCTGCTGGAACAGTCCGGCATGCAGGCGGCCGACGTGCGCGCGATCGGCGCCCACGGCCAGACCATCCGCCACCGCCCCGAACTGGGTTTCACACGCCAGACCATCAACGGCGCCCTGCTTGCCGAGCTGACCGGCATCGATGCGATCGTGGATTTCCGTTCGCGCGACGTGGCCGCCGGCGGGCAGGGAGCACCGCTGGTGCCGGCCGCGCACCACGCACTGTTCGGCGCGCAGGGCAAGACCCGCGTGCTGGCCAATATCGGCGGCATCGGCAACATCAGCGTGCTGCAGGCGGGCGGCCACGTCATCGGCTTCGATACCGGCCCCGGCAATGTGCTGATCGACGAGTGGACGCGCCTCCACCTGGGCAAGCCCTACGATGCGGATGGTGCCTGGGCCGCCTCCGGCCAGGAATTGCCGCACCTCCTGGCCGTGCTCCTGTCCGATCCCTATTTCGCCCTCGCACCGCCGAAAAGCACCGGCCGCGACCTGTTCCACCTGGACTGGCTGCGCGCGTGCCTGGCCGGCTTCTCCAGCGCCGCCCCGGCCGATGTCGCCGCGACGCTGACGCGGCTGACGGCCGCATCGCTGGCACAGGCCATCCGCGCCCACGCGCCGGAAACGGACGCGCTGTACGTGTGCGGCGGTGGCGCCTTCAACGGCACGCTGCTGCGCATGCTGGCGGAAGAACTGGGCCAGCGCGTGAACGTGGAGACGACGGCGGCGCTGGGCGCCGATCCGTCCCACGTGGAAGCACTATGCTGGGCCTGGCTGGCCTGGCGCTTCGATGACCGCAAGGCGGGCAACCTGCCCTCGGTGACCGGCGCGCGGGGCGAACGGGTCCTTGGCGCGCTGTATCCGCGCTGACCCCTACTTCGCCTGCGCGAGGTGATGGGCCACGAGGGCGTTCGCATGTCCATGGCCGAGGCCATGTTCGCTTTTCAGCCAGTTCACCAGTTCCATGTGTTTCAGGCCGCTGCCGTGCTCGCCCAACAGGGCGAACCAGTGGCCGACTGGATGACCGTACTTCTGCTCGATCGAGGGGAAATAGGACGCGGGGCCCTTGGGCTGGCTGGACATTGTTCTCTCCTTGTCAAATGGGTTCACCGGTACGACGTGCGGGCAGCGCTATGATCGACAGCTGGCCCATTGTAAAAATCAATCGCTCCGGTGAACACAATTAATTTTGAAATCTGAACGAGAATCGTTATCATCTGTCTCAACCGTTATCCATTGCAGAGGCAGACATGATCGTCGCAGCGAAAAAACTCAGCCAGGTCACCACCCACATGGCCATCGCGTTCACGCTGATGTACGTGATGACGGGTTCGGTGGCCTTCGGCGGCCTCGCGGCGATCCTCGAGCCGGTCATCAACGTGGCGTTCCTGCCGCTGCACGAAGGCTTCTGGCGCCGCCTGAGGGCACGCTCCCGCTACAACGCGACGGCCATGCTGGCAGCTGAAAAACTGAGCCAGACGCTGTTCCACATGGCGGTTGCCTTCGGCGTGATGTTCTGGGCTACCGGCTCGGCGGCTTTCGGCGGCGTTGCGGCCGTGCTGGAGCCGATCCTGAACGTGATCGCGCTGCCCTACCACGACCGCCTGTGGGACCGCCTGGAGCAGCGCCTGGCGGCGAATGCCCGCCTTGCGGCGGCGGTCTGATCCCCGGCAAGGCCGCGGTCCCGGACCCTGAACGAAAAAAAGGCGGCCAGCTCGCGCTGACCGCCTTTTTCGTTCAGGCTGAAAAAGCTTACACCGAGAACGAAGAACCGCAGCCGCAGGTCGACTGGGCGTTCGGGTTCTTGATCACGAACTGGGCACCTTCCAGGTCATCCTTGTAGTCGATCTCGGCGCCGATGAGGTACTGGTAGCTCATCGAGTCGATCAGCAGCTGCACGCCGTTCTTGACCATGGTGGTGTCGTCTTCGTTGACGATTTCATCGAACGTGAAACCGTACTGGAAACCGGAACAGCCGCCGCCCTGCACGAACACGCGCAGTTTCAGGTCGGGATTGCCTTCTTCCTCGATCAGCTGGGCCACTTTGTCGGCCGCGCTGTCGGAAAAGACGATCGGTGCCGGGATCACGTCTTGTGCTTCGGCTACTGCATTCATTGGAAACTCCCACTAGAAATCATTGCGGTCATTATAGACCTTTGCGCGCGCCCCTGCTGCGGCACGCTCCATTTCCCTGAGGATATGAGGCAAGGTGTGGCTGATGCGGCACCAGTTCAATGGCAGAACATCAAGGCAGCAGCGCGATCGTGTTCAGGCCCAGGCTTTCTTCCAGGCCGAACATCAGGTTCATGCACTGCACGGCCTGGCCGGAAGCGCCTTTCACCAGGTTGTCCTGCACCACCAGCACGATCACGGTGTTGCCATTGTCCGGACGGTGCACCGCCAGGCGCAGCATGTTCGAGCCCTTGGTGGTGCGGGTTTCCGGATGCGAGCCGAATGGCATCACGTCGATGAACTGCTCGCCGGCGTACGCATCCTCGAACAGCTTTTGCAGTTCGTCGTTGGAGATATCCTTCGTCAGCTTGCCGTACAGCGTGGAATGCATGCCGCGGATCATCGGCACCAGGTGCGGCGTGAACACCAGCGCCACCTTGTCGTTCGTCAGGCGCTGCAGCTGGGCGGTGGTTTCCGGGGTATGGCGGTGGCCAGCCACGCCGTAGGCCTTGAAATTGTCGCTCGATTCGGAGAACAGGATGCCGATCTCGGCCTTGCGGCCGGCACCCGATACGCCCGACTTGCAGTCGGCGATCAGGTTGCCCGCGTCGATGACGCCGGCCTTCAGCAGCGGCGCGAAGCCGATCTGCATCGTGTTCGGATAGCAGCCCGGGTTGGCGATCAGGTTCGCGCCCTTGATCTCTTCACGGTTCAGCTCGACGAGGCCGTACACGGCCTGCTCCAGCAGTTCCGGCGCGGTGTGGTCGATCTTGTACGTCTTCTCGAACACGGCGCGGTCCTTGATGCGGAAATCGGCCGCCAGGTCGATCACCTTGACGCCCTTGGCCAGCAATTCCGGCGCCTGCGCCATCGCCACGCCGTGCGGGGTGGCGAAGAACACGACGTCGCATTGCGTCAGGTCCACCTTGTCCGGCGCGGAAAACGCCAGGTTCACGCGGCCGCGCAGCGACGGATACATGTCGGCCACGGGCAGGCCATCTTCCTTGCGCGACGTGATTGCCGTCAGCTGCACTTCGGGATGGACTGCCAACAATCGCAGCAGTTCCACGCCGGTGTAGCCGGTGCCGCCGACGATGCCAACTTTGATCATGTTCTTGTTCCTTGCAAAAGATGAATGAGTGAGAGCGAATTTTATCAGCCTGTGGTGACAGGCGTCTTACCCGTGCCGGAAAAGCAAAAAAGCCGCTGGAAACCAGCGGCTTTCTCGATTGCCGGCCCGGCGAACCGGGCGGCGGCAGGACAGGAAACGCGAATCGGAAACCGATTAACGCTTCGAGAACTGCTTTGCGCGACGTGCTTTACGCAGGCCGACTTTCTTACGCTCGACTTCACGGGCGTCACGGGTAACGAAGCCGGCACGTGCCAGATCGCCCTTGAGGCCTGCGTCGTAGTCGATCAGCGCGCGGGTGATGCCGTGGCGCACTGCACCTGCCTGGCCGGACTCGCCGCCGCCATGCACGTTGACCTTGATGTCGAAACGCTCGACGTTGCCGGTCAGTTCCAGCGGCTGACGGATCACCATCAGGCCGGTTTCGCGGGAGAAGTACTCGGAAGCAGGCTTGCCGTTCACGATGATCTGGCCGGTGCCGACCTTGATGAACACGCGAGCCACTGCACTCTTGCGACGGCCGGTGCCGTAGTTGTAGTTACCGATCATGTCAGTTCCTTAGAATTCGAGTGCTTTGGGTTGCTGGGCAGCGTGCGGGTGCGAACCTTCGGCGTACACTTTCAGCTTCTTGATCATTGCATAGCCCAGCGGGCCCTTCGGCAGCATGCCCTTGACGGCCTTTTCCAGGGCGCGGCCCGGGAAACGCTGTTGCATTTTCAGGAAGTTCGTTTCGTAGATACCGCCCGGGTAGCCGGAGTGACGGTAGTACGTCTTCTCGGTGGCCTTGGTGCCGGTCACGCGCAGCTTGCCTGCGTTGATGACGACGATGAAATCACCGGTGTCGACGTGAGGGGTAAATTCTGGCTTGTGCTTGCCGCGCAGTCGGCGTGCCACTTCGCTGGCAACACGGCCGAGGACTTTGTCCGTCGCGTCAATCACGAACCAGTCGCGCTGGACTTCATGGCCCTTAGCGGAAAAAGTTTTCATGTTTGACTTCCTAATGAAGATAAAAAATAAACGCTCAAATCGGTGGTTCCGCACAGCGACGCGGTATCAGGTTCGATACAACAGCCGACAGCGGACGCATCCTTCTTATGACTTTTCCTGAGCGAACGGAAAGCCGGCGATTATAGCGTGGCTCCCGCAGCCGGGTCAAGCACTGCAAAGTCGTTCACGGGCCGATCGGCCGACTGTTGCTTCTCGTGCAAAACCCAAGCTAGTATTGCCTACCGATATTGTCGAGAGGGCCCTGCAGTGCGCTTTCCCCTTGTTTTCCCCCTGCTGTTCGCCGCACAGATGGCCCTGGCCGCGCCGATGCCCGCGCCGGCGCCGCAGGCCGGCCGCACGTGCCACCTGCCCGGCGCCGAGGAAGCGCTGCGCTGCGTGACGGTGCGGGTACCACTCGACTATGGCAAACCCGGCAAGTCCATCGCGATCCACGCCACGGTGGCCCCGGCCTTCCGCGAAGCGGCGCGCGGCGACCCGCTGTTCGTGCTGGCCGGCGGCCCCGGCCAGGCCGGCAGCGATATCCTGCCGGTGGTGCAAATGGCGATGCGCCGCGTGCGCGCCACGCGCGACATCGTGCTGATCGACCAGCGCGGCACCGGCCTGTCGGGCAAGCTCGATTGCAAGCCGCCGGCCGAGATCGACAGCATGACGGAAGAACAGCTCGATGCGGACGCCCGGCGCTGCATCGAATCGCTGGGCGCCCCCTACGGCAGCTACACCACCGATGCGGCGGCGCGCGACATCGACCGGGTGCGGCTGGCGCTGGGCTACGGGCAGGTCAACCTGTGGGGCGGTTCGTACGGTACCCGCCTGGCGCAGCACTACGCGCGCCTGTTCCCGGCCAACGTGCGCGCCCTGGTGCTCGACGGGGTGGCCGCGCCGGACCAGGTGATTCCCGCCGCCGGGCGCGACGCCCAGGCCGCCCTGGATACCACCTTCCGCCAATGTGAACGGAACGCGGCGTGCGCCCGCGCGTTTCCCGCCCTGCGTGCGGAATTCGCCTCGCTGGCGGCGCGGCTGGCCAAAGCGCCAGTCAGCATCGAGATGGCTGATCCGCGCACGGCCGCGCCGCGCACCGTGACGATGAGCCTGCGCCGCTTCACCGCCACCGTGCACCGCGCGCTGTATTCGCAGGCCGACGCGCACACGCTGCCGTTCCTGATCCACAGCGCGTTCCGGGACCGCTGGGAACCGTTCGTCGCCCAGAGCAACCGCGACAGCGACTTTGTCACCGATGGAGCGATGGCCGGCCCGCTGTACCTGGCCGTGGTGTGCGCCGAGGATTTTCCGCTGCTGACACCACGACTGGTGGCCGAGGATGCGCGCGGCTCGTTCCTCGGCACGCCGCAGGTCACGCAGCTGGCCGCGCTGTGCCCGGTCCTCGACGTCCAGCCCGTCGTCCATGGCGCGCCGGCCCGGATCGACGCACCGGCGCTGCTGCTGTCCGGCGCGCAGGATCCGGTGACACCACCACGCCGCGCGGAAGCGGCGGCCAGGCTGATGAAGGCGGCCCAGCACCTGGTGGTGAAAAACGGTGGCCACATCGTTTCGCCGCTCGGCTGCCTGCCGCGGCTGATGCGCGAATTCCTGGATGCGCCGCACCAGCGCGTGGCCGCGCAGTGCCTGGACGAGATTCCCGCCCCCACGTTCCAGCTGAACAGCGCCGGCCCGCAACCCTGAACGGATCAACCACGGATCAATGGCAGACAAGCGATGATAGAAGTCCACGACGTCAGCAAGCATTTCGGCAAGGTGCAAGCCCTGGCCGGTGCCACCTTCACCGCGCGCGATGGCCAGGTAACCGCCCTGCTGGGCCCCAACGGCGCCGGCAAGACCACCCTGCTGCGCCTGCTCGTCGGCCTGCTCGGGCGCGACGGCGGCACGATCCGCATCGACGGCATCGATCCCGGCACCGATCCGCTGGCGGCCCGGCGCAGTATCGGCTTCCTGACCGACCAGTTCGGACTGTACGACAAGCTGTCGACGCGTGAGTACCTGCGCTACTTCGGCGAATTGAACGGCATGGACCGCCGCGCCATCGACAGCCGCATCGACGAGGTGACGGCGCTGCTGTCGCTGGAAGATATCCTGGAACGCCGTGCAAAGGGCTTCTCGCAGGGCCAGCGCATCAAGGTGGCACTGGCGCGCACGCTGCTGCACCGCCCGCGCAACCTGCTGCTCGACGAGCCGAGCCGCGGCCTGGACGTGATGAGCACCCGGGCGCTGCGGCGCGCGCTGGCCGCGCTGCGGGCCGACGGCTGCTGCGTGATCATGGCCACCCATGTGATGCAGGAAGTGACCAATTCCTGCGACGACGTGATCGTGATCGCGCGCGGCGCCACGGTGGCGCAGGGCTCGCCGCAATCGCTGTGCGAACGCACCGGCATCGCCAGTCTGGAAGACGCCTTCGTCAAGCTGGTCGGCACCGACGAGGGGATTTCCGCATGAAGCCGCGCACCAGGCCCCTGTTCATCGTCGTGTTCCTGAAGGAGTTGCGCGAAACGCTGCGCGACCGGCGCGCGCTGTCGCTGCTGCTGGTGTTCGTGCTGATGTATCCGCTGATGGTGGGCGGCATCCTGAACCAGCAGATCAACCGCGCCACGGCGTCGGACAAGGAAGGCATCGAGCTGACCGTGATCGGCGCATTGCATGCGCCGACGCTGATGGCGCAGCTGAAGCAGAGGAACGTCAACGTGACCGATGCGCCGCCGATGCCGGAAGAAGACATTACCGCCCTGCTGCGCGCGCAGAGGACAGCAGCAGTACTGCGGCTTGGCAACAGCTACGGCAGCGATTACCGCGACATGCGCCCCGCGCGGATCGAACTGTGGTTCGACTCGGCCACGGACAATGGCCGCAGGGTGCGCGATATCGAGGATGTGCTGCGCGCCTACGGCAACACGATCGCCGGCGCGCGGCTGCTGGCGCACGGGGTATCGCCGGCCACGCTGGTTCCGATCCAGGTGCAGCGCTACGACACGGGCACCAGCGCCTCGCGCTCGGCTTCCGTGATCGGCACGATGCTCGGCATGTTCTTCATCCCCGCCTTCTTCTTCGCCCTCAGCCCCGCCGTCGACAGTACCGCCGGCGAACGCGAGCGGCGTTCCATGGAAGTGCTGCTGGCGCAGCCGGCCCGCACGATCGACCTGGTGGCCGGCAAGTGGTTCGCCGCGTCCGCCGTGGCGCTGGTTGGCCTGGTGGTGGAACTGTGCATGGCGCACGGTGTGCTGAAATGGCTGCCGCTGGAGGAGATCGGCATGTCGTGGCGCCTGACCTGGAGCGACCTGGTGCTGGTGTGCCTGGTCTCGGTGTCGCTGCCGCTGTTCGCCGCCGCGCTGGAGATCGCGCTGGCGATCAATGCGAAAACGTTCAAGGAAGCGCAAACCACGGCCAGCTTCGCCATGATCATCCCCATGGTCCCGGTGATCGTGGTGCCGATGCTGGACCTGGCCACGCAACTGTGGATGTACCTGGTGCCGCTGCTGGCGCACCAGACGCTGCTGCGCGAACTGGCCAAGGGCCAGGCGGTGGGCCCGCTGCCGTTCCTGCTGACGTTCGGCAGCAGCCTGCTGGCGGCGCTGGCGTGCGTTGCCTTCACCAACTGGCGGATGAAGAGCGAGCGCTACATGATGGGCGTGTAGGGTTGGCAAATGGGGGTGAAGGCGGGACGGCGAAAGCGGCCGGCGAAGGCGTCTCCGGCAGCCGCGGCCGGGCTGATTTACAATCGCACGTCAATATTGTCAGAGTTATCCGGAGATCGAAATGGAAGTCAAAGTCAGCTGGAACGGCCCGTCGGGCATGAGTTTTCGCGCCCAGACGGGGTCGGGCCACATGGTCGTGATGGATGGCGCGCCCGAAGGCGGCGGCCACAACCTGGCGCCGCGGCCGATGGAAATGGTCTTGCTGGGCACCGGCGGCTGCACGGCCTACGACGTGGTGCTGATCCTGAAACGGGGCCGCGCCGACGTGCGGGGCTGCGACGTCACGCTGCGGGCCGAGCGCGCCGATACCGATCCGAAGGTCTTCACCCGGATCAACTTCCACTTCGTCGTCACCGGCAAGGATCTGAAACCGGAAGCGGTGGAACGCGCCGTCAACCTGTCGCACGACAAGTACTGCTCGGCCAGCATCATGCTGGCCAAGACGGCCGAGATCACGCACTCCTTCGAGATCGTCGAAGCCTGAGGGTCCCTTGAACTGGCGCGCCGGCGCCTGAGCGGCGCTTCAGCTGGCGTGCCCCGAACCTGAGCAGCCTTACAGCTGCCGCGCCTTGAAGGTATCGCACTGCGCCACGTCGCCAGATTCGAGCCCGGTGCGGAACCAGCGCGTGCGCTGCGCCGAAGTGCCGTGCGTGAAGGAATCCGGCACCACGTGACCCTGCGCCTGGCGCTGCAGGGCATCGTCGCCGATCGCGGTGGCGGCCGACAGCGCCGCTTCCACGTCACCCTGCTCGAGGATCTGCCGCGACCGGTTCGCATGGAAGGCCCACACGCCGGCAAAGCAGTCGGCCTGCAATTCCAGCCGCACTGACAGCGCGTTTCCTTCCGTCTCGCTGGCGCTCTGCTGCGCCTGGTGCACCTGGTCCGACACGCCCAGCAGGTGCTGCACGTGGTGTCCCACTTCGTGCGCGATCACGTAAGCCTGCGCGAATTCACCGGAGACGTGGAAGCGCTCCTTCATCAGGCGGTAGAAGGCGAGATCGATGTACACCTTGCGGTCGGCCGGGCAGTAGAACGGCCCGGTGGACGACTGGCCGGTGCCGCAGGCGGTGGAGGTGCGGCCGGTGAACAGCACCAGCGTGGGCGGCTGGTACTGCGCGCCCTGGGCGCTGAACAGCGCGGCCCAGGTATCCTCGGTATCGGCCAGCACCGTCTTCATGAAGCGGGTTTCGGTGTCGTTGGCGGTCGCCTTCGGGCCGGTCGCCTGCTGCTGCGGCGGCGCGCCGCCTTCCATGCCGCCCAGCAGGGTGAGCGGATTGATGCCGAAGACAAAGGACAGGATCAGCGCGATGACAACGCCGCCGATCGACAGCGAGCCGCCGCCAAAGCTGAATCCTCCGCCACCGCCACCGCCGCCGCCATCGCCGCGGCGGTCTTCCACGTTATCGCTTTCCCGGTTGCCTTCCCACTTCATGATGTTTCTCCGTGATCATTTTGACCACACTATACGATGGCGGGCGCGGCGAACGGCGCATGTTAGCGGGCGGCAAGTCCGGGCGCCGCTCCAAGGCCGGGCCGGACGTAAAGAATCGGACGTAAAGAATTGGACGTAAATTAATCAGACGTAAGGAATCAGACGTAGTACGCGGTACCGGTCATCAGCTTCGACATCGCCGTCATCGCCACGCGCACCGGCAGCGGCGTCTGCGCCGCGCCGGCATCCTGGGCAGCCTTGCCGTGCGCGATCTCGTCGATGCGCATCTGGTCGACGATGGCACGGGATTTCCTGTCGTTTTCCGGCAGGCTTTCCAGGTGGCGCTCGAGGTGCTTCTCGACCTGCCGCTCGGTCTCGACCACGAAGCCCAGGCTGTGCGGATCGCCCATCTTGGCCGCCACGGTGCCGAGCGCGTACGCACCGGCATAGAACAGCGGGGCCAGCACGCTGACGTGCGAATTGAGTTCCTTCAGCCGTTGCGCAGTCCAGGCCAGGTGGTCTTCCTCTTCGCGGCTGGCGTGCTCGAACTGCTCGCGCAGCGTGTCGCTCTTGGCGAAGCGGGCCTGCGAGTTGTAGAGCGCCTGCGCCATTACCTCGCCCACGTGGTCGACGCGGATCAGGCCGGCGCTGTGGCGGCTTTCATCCTCGCTCAGTTCGGTATCGTCCACGTGTGCCGCCGGCGTCGGACGGGAGGCGGACGACACGCCGGACAAGACGCGCAGCGCCTTGTCGGCGCTGCAGATGAAGCGGTCGAGGGGAGTATGGAAATGGAATTTGGAGCTCATGGCATGCGATCCATCTTGTTCGGACAACCACGATTATAAGGGCCGCCCCGCGGCGCATGCCGCACGGCGGGCCGGACAAATCGTCCCAGCCGCGCCGGGGATGACGATGCCCGCTCGAAGGCGTCATGCGCCTTCCCGTGGGCGAACGATCGGTCCGGTGCCCGCTCGAAGACGTTATGCGCCTTCCCGTGGGCGAACGATCGGTCCGGGGCCCGCTCGAAGGCGTTATGCGCCTTCTCGCATGATGCGCTGGCGCTCGATCCAGTCGGCCACCGGGCCGCGCACGTCGAGCCCGGAAAAATCCTTGGCCACGCCCAGGTTCAGGCCCAGCAGGAACGGGATCGATTCCACCGGCACGTGCGGCAGGTATTCGCCGAACGCGCGCGTGAAGCGCTTCGAATCGAGCACGGCGACCACGCCCTCCCCGCTCATCCATTGCAGGATGCTGGTGATGCTGTGGCCGGGGCCGATCGAGCGGTAGATGAAGCGGTTGAAGGCCTTGTCCAGCTTCTTGAAATCCAGCGTTTCCTTCGTCATCAAGGTCGCCAGGTAGCACAGGCCAAGCGCCAGGCGAAAGAAATCAGTGGCTTCTCCGGCGGAGAGGCCGCAGCGCGTGACTGTCAGGATCTGCTCCTGCAAGGTGCTGTCGAGTTTGCTGTTCTCGTGGCTCATGGCGCAACTATATCGCAAGCCCTTCCTGCGCTGGAACGTTTTTCCGCCTTGTCACCAACGGTAACGCTTGCTACCCTTGGCCACCTTTCAGCTCGACAGTAGACAAACACAGGCGGGGAACAGGCGACGCATATGCGGGTCGGGATGCGGGTCAGGCGCGGCCCTCCCGATGCGGCGTGCACCGTTCCCGGCCCGCCAGCCCCGTGTTTGTGCACTCTGGCGCCCGGATTGCGCGGGCTGTCGCAAGGCGGCAACCCTTATGTCGACGATTCAATACAATGCCGTTAAAGGAACGGATGGCAGCGACGGCTCCATGCTGCGCCGCATCAACCCAGGAGTAAGCATGGAACTACGCATCCGCAACCTGTCGAAGACCTACGCCAATGGCGTGGTCGCGCTGGACAACATCACGCTGGACATCCCCGCCGGCATGTTTGGCCTGCTGGGCCCGAACGGCGCCGGCAAGTCGACGCTGATGCGCATCCTCGCCACGCTGCAGGAATGCGATACCGGCTCCGTGTTCTTCGGCGACCTCGACGTGCTCGATGAAAAGGATGCAGTGCGCCGCCTGCTCGGCTACCTGCCGCAGGATTTCGGCCTGTATCCGAAAGTGACCGCCTACGAGCTGCTGGACCACTTCGCCGTGCTGAAGGGCCTGTCGCACCGCCCGCGCCGGCGCGAAGTGGTCGACGGCCTGCTGCAGCAGACCAACCTGTTCGACGTGCGCAACCAGAAACTGGGCACCTTTTCCGGCGGCATGCGCCAGCGCTTCGGCATCGCCCAGGCCCTGCTGGGCGACCCCAGGCTGATCATCGTCGACGAGCCGACCGCCGGCCTCGATCCGCAGGAACGGGTGCGCTTCCACAACCTGCTGTCCGATATCGGCGACGAGCGCACGGTGATCCTGTCGACGCACATCGTCAGCGACGTGGCCGACCTGTGCTCGAACATGGCGATCATCAACAAGGGCCAGCTGCTGCTTACCGGCGCCACGCAACAGCTGGTCGACGATATCAGCTGCAAGATCTGGGCGCGCTTCATCGACAAGCGCGAGCTGGCCTACTTCCAGCAGCGCCATACGATCATCTCCACCCGGCTGCTGTCCGGCCGCACGCTGATCCACGCCTACAGCGACGACGACCCGGGCGATGGCTTCGAGGAAGCCATCGGCGACCTGGAAGACGTGTACTTCGCCACGATCGCCGGCCGCCACGCGGCCGACGCGTGCGACTGAAAGGGCGCCATGCTGCACATCGCGCTTTTCGAAGCGAAGCAGCGCCTCCGGCTGCTGTCGACATGGGTGTACTTCCTGATGTTCCTGGCGCTGGCGATGCTGTGGATGGCCGGCGCCGGCGGCGTGTTCAAGGACTTCACCGTGACGTTCGGCGGCAAGGTGCTGGTCAACGGCCCGCGCTCGATCATGCTGACCACCAGCGCCCTGGGCTGCCTGGGCGTGATCGTGGTGGCCGCCGTGATGGGCCGCTCGGTGCAGCAGGATTTCGAATACGACATGCACCACTTCTTCTTCTCGGCGCCGATCAGGAAGTACCAGTACATGTTCGGCCGCTTCGCCGGCGCCTGGCTGGTGCTGGTGGTGATCTTTTCCAGCATCCTGCTGGGCATCCTGCTGGGAACCTGGCTGCCGGGCATGGATCCGGAGCGGCTCGGTCCCTTCGTGCCCGAGGCCTACCTGCTGCCCTACGTGCTGATCCTGCTGCCGAACCTGTTCATCTTCGGCGCCATCTTCTATGTGCTGGCCGCGCTGACGCGGCGCATGCTGCCGGTGTACATCAGCAGCGTGGTGATGCTGATCGGCTATATCGTGGCGCCCGGCCTGGCCCGTGACCTCGACTACAAGATGCTGGCCGCGCTGATCGATCCGTTCGGCACCGCCGCCCTGCTGCGCCTCACCGAATACTGGCCGGTCGCCGAACGCAGCACGCGGCTGGTGCTGCCGGAAGGCGTGTACCTGCTGAACCGCGCGATCTGGTCGTCGTTCGCGCTGGTGGCGCTGCTGCTCGGTTACTGGCGCTTCCATTTCGTCAGCACCGTGGACAGCCACGCCGCCGCGCGCGGCGAAGGCGACGTGCCGCTGCGGATCACCACCACCGCGGCCCGCACCACCGAGACACCCGACTTCAAGTCGCGCAGCCTGGCGCTGCTGCTGGTCCAGTTCAGCTGGATGAACCTGCGCGAAACGGTGAAGAACGTGTACTTCGCCGTGCTGGTGCTGGCCGGCGTGCTGCTGATGTTCGCCAGCGCCCTGAAAATGGGACCGATGTGGGGCAGCGCGACCTACCCGGTCACGTACATGGTGCTCGAATCGATGTCGAAATCGTTCGCGCTCATCATGCTGGTGGTGACCACGTTCTATGCGGGCGAGATGGTATGGCGGGAACGCGAACACCGCATGGCGCTGATGCTCGACGCGCTGCCGGTGCCGGGCTGGCTGCCGATGGTGTCGAAGCTGCTTGCGCTGGTGGCGCTGCAGGCGCTGCTGCTGTTGCTGGTGATGGCATGCGGCATGGCGGTGCAGGTGTTCCGCGGCTACTCCCACCTGGAACCGGTGCAGTACCTGCACACGCTCTACGCGGTGCAGCTGCCCCTGTATGCGTTGCTGGCCGTGCTGGCCGTGGCGATGCAGGTGCTGATCGGCCACAAGTACGTGGCGTACTTCGTGATGGTGATGTACTACGTGGCCACGATCGCGATGACCACGGCGGGCTTCGACCACCCGATGGTGCTGTATGCGTGGACGCCGCCGATGCGCTACTCGGACATGAACGGTTTCGGCCATTACCTGGCGCGCGAGCACTGGTATGCGCTGTACTGGAGCGGCGCGGCGCTGATGCTGGCGGTGGCCACGCGCGTGTTCTGGCCACGCGGCGCGAACGACGAATGGCGCACCCGCCTGCAACTGGCGCGCCGCGCGCTGACCATGCCGGTGCTGGCCGGCTTCGGTATCGGCCTTGCCGTGATGACGGCGGCGGGCGCGATCGTGTACTGGAACCTGAACGTGGCCAACGGATTCCAGTCGCAGTTCCGGCGCGATGCCGACCGGGCCGACTACGAGCGCAAATACAAGGCCACCGCCGGCATGGCGCAGCCGCGCATCACCGACGTCAAGCTGCGCGTGGAAATCATGCCGGCCGACCGGCGGCTGCTGGTCAAGGGCCGCTACCTGCTGGCCAACCGCGGCAGCACGCCACTGGCCACGATCCATGTGAGCACCGACCCGCAGGCCGACCTGCGTCCGCTGGCGTTCGGCACCGCCAGCCGGGTCACGCTCGCCGACCGGGAACTGGGCTTCCACCGCTATACGCTGGCGCAACCGCTGGCGCCGGGCGCCACGCTGGCGCTGGACTTCGAGATGTCGTATGCGCCGCATGGCTTCTTCGGCCTCGGCAAGGATACGCCCGTGGTGGCCAACGGCACTTTCTTCAACAACACGATCCTGCCGCATATCGGCTACCAGCGCGACCGAGAGCTGGCCGATCCGCGCGACCGCAAGCGGCACGGGCTGCCGGCCCAGGACCGCGCGCTGCCGCGCGACGATCCCAAGGGCCTGGCCAGCAACATGCTGGGCAGCGACGCCGACTGGGTCACCTTCGATGCCGTGGTCGGCACGGATGCCGACCAGACGGCGATCGCGCCGGGCACGCTGGAAAAGGAATGGATGAAGGATGGCCGGCGCTGGTTCCACTACCGGATGGACAAGCCGATCCTGAATTTCTATGCGTTCCAGTCGGCCCGCTACGTCGTCAAGCACGACTGGTGGCAGGACGTGGGCATCGAGATCTACTACCACCCCGGGCACGAAGCCAACCTGGACCGGATGACCAAGGGCGCGAAGGATGCGCTCGACTATTACACGCGCAGCTTCGGCCCCTACCAGCACAAGATCCTGCGCATCGTCGAATTCCCCCGCTACCAGTCGCACGCGCAGCCGTATCCGAACTCGATCCCGTTCTCGGAAGGCATGGGCTTCATTGCCGAGGTGGACGAGGACGATCCGAAGGACATCGACTATCCGTACTACGTGACGGCGCACGAACTGGCCCACCAGTGGTGGGGCCAGCAACTGGTGGCCGGCAATACGCGTGGCGGCACGGTGCTGTCCGAAACGCTGGCCGAATACTCCGCGCTGATGGTCATGAAGCGCACGTTCGGCCCCGGCGGCATGCGCCGCTTCCTGCGCCACGACCTGGACATGTACCTGTATGGCCGGGCGATGGAGAACAAGCGGGAATTGCCGCTGGCGGACAACGAGGACCAGGACTATATCCACTACCGCAAGGGCAGCCTGGCGATGTACCAGCTGCAGGACGTGATCGGCGAGGAGCGTGTGAACACGGTGCTGCGCGGCCTGCTCGGGCAGTATGCCTACCGGGGCGATCCCTACCCCAGCGTGACGGCGCTGGTGGACGGCTTGCGCGCCGTGGTGCCGCCCGCGCAGGCCTACCTGATCGACGACCTGTTCAATGCGATCGTCCTGTACGACAACCGCGCGCTGGCGGCCACGGCGCAGCGCCGCAAGGATGGCCGCTATGACGTGCGCCTGACGGTCCATGCGGCGAAGCTGCGCACGGACGGCCTGGGCGCCGAGAAGGATGCGCTGCTGGCCGACATGATCGATATCGGCATCGACGACAAGGATGGCAAGCCGCTGCTGCGCGAACGCCGGCTGGTCGACCGCCGCGAAAGCACGGTCACGCTGGTGGTCTCGGGCCGGCCGGCCCGCGCCGGCATCGACCCCGACAACAAGCTGATCGACCGGAAGCCGGACGACAACATGATTGCCGTGGACATGGCACCGCCCTGACTGGTGCCGTTGCCACCAATAGTTAGTCCGCGAACAGACCCGCGGCGCGAATGGGCTTATGCTGTCGGCTGACTTTCACACAGGAGCCGGCAATGGGATTCGATCTCGGTAATCTGTTACAGCAATACCTCGGCGGGGCTATCGACCCCGCCCGCGCGGAGCAGGATTTTCCGCAGGCGGCACAACAGGCGCCGCGCGGCGCGGTGGCACAAGGCGTCACCGAAGCACTCCGCTCCGACCAGACCCCGCCATTCGCACAGATGGTCAGCCAGCTGTTCGGCCGCAGCGACCCGCAGCAGCGGGCCGGCATGCTGAACCAGCTGCTGGGCAACGTCAACCCGGCCATGCTGACGGCGCTGGCCGGCAGCATCGGCAACCTGTTCGGCCAGAACGGCCAGCCGCAGGTGACGCCCGAGCAGGCGGAAAAGATCACGCCGCAGCAGGTGGAGGAAATCGCCACCACGGCCGAGCAGCACAACCCCGGCATCGTCGACCGCATCGGCGACTTCTATGCCGAGCATCCGCAGCTCGTGCAGGCCCTGGGCGGCGCCGCGCTGGCGATCGTGCTGGGCAAGATCGCGCAAGCCAGCCGTAACTGATTTACGCCACTGATTCACGCCACTGAGCGACGCAACTGAGCGACGCAACTGATCGGACCAACTGATCGGACCAACTGATCTGCGCAACGATCCATCTTGCATCTGATCCACTTTCAAGGAGACATCACATGGGCATCCTCAGCAATATCTTCCACAAGATCTTCCCGTCGTCGCACCCGGCCGTAGCACAGCAAAAACCCGCGCAGGCCCCCGCAGCGGCCCCGGCCGCCACGCCACAGGCAGCGCCTGCTGCGCCGGCCACCGCGACCGCGGCGCAATCGCCGGCCGCGCCTGCACAGCCGGCCGCGCTGTCGGAAGTTGACGTGGAAGCGATCCTGAACGGCAAGGCGCAGCAGGCCGGCCAGCCACTGAACTGGCGTACCTCGATCGTCGACCTGCTGAAACTGCTGGACCTGGACAGCAGCCTGCAATCGCGCAAGGAACTTGCCCAGGAGCTGAACTACACGGGCGACATGGGCGATTCGGCGAAGATGAATGTGTGGCTGCACCGGCAGGTGATGAACAAGCTGGCCGCCAACGGCGGCAAGGTCCCCGCGGACCTGAAGGACTAAAAAAAACGGGGCCACATGGCCCCGTTTTTTTGTTCCGGCTGATCCGCTTATTCGGTCGTCACGGCCTTCTTCGCCGCCGCCTTCTTCGCCGGGGCCTTCTTGGCTGCCGCGGCCTTGGTGGCGGCGGTCTTCGTTGCCGCGGCTTTCTTCGCCGCCGGCTTCTTCACCACCGCCGCCTCGTCGGCCTGCCCTTCCGCACCTTCCGGTGCGGCGACGGCCGCCTTGCCCTTCGCGGGCGGCTTTTCCTTGCGCGGCTCGAACTCGAAGCTGATCTTGCCATCCTTGCCCCGCACCAGGAACGCCTTGAACGGCCGGCGCGTGCGCTGCGAGATGAAGCCGGGCAGCAGGTCGGTCTTGCCTTCGTTCAGCAACTTGGCCATCTGCTCGGGCAGGATTTCCTGCTGGAGGATGATGCGGCCGCTGCGGAAGTCGCAGGTCTTCGGCTTTGCCACGCTGTGCTCGCACACATAGGCCAGGCCCATCTCGTAGACACCGGCATTGCACTTCGGGCACGGGCCCAGCGGCGTCTGGCCGGAGAAGTCGACGCCTTCGCCATCCTCGCCTTCCTCGTCGTTCTGGCCGAAGTCGAACTCGAGCTTGAAGTTGTTGATGTCCTCGTCGCGCGCAATGCGCAGGATCGCGGCGAACGGCCGTCCCATCTTCGAGCGGAAGCCCTGCAGCGGACCGATGGTGCGGTTCTTCAGCAGCTCTTCCACTTCGGCGATCTCGAACTGCCGGCTGCCCGGCGTTTTCGTCATCGAGAATTCGCACTTGGTGCAGGCGAAGCGGCGGTAGTTTTCCTTGACCACGCCGCTGCAGTTCGGGCACGGCGTTTCCAGCGTCGCGTATTCGCCGGGGATCGTGTCGTTGTTGTATTCCTTGGCGCGCTTGACGATGATCTGCGTCATCTGCGCGATCTCGCGCATGAACTCCTCGCGCGAGATACGGCCCTTTTCCATCTGCGACAGCTTGTGCTCCCACTCGCCGGTGAGCTCGGGAGCGGTCAGTTCGCTGACACCGAGGCCGCGCAGCAGCGTCATCAGCTGCGATGCCTTCGCGGTGGACATCAGTTCGCGGCCTTCGCGGATCAGGTATTTCTCCGTCAGCAGGCCCTCGATGATCGCCGCCCGCGTGGCCGGCGTGCCGAGGCCCTTGCCGGCCATCGCATCGCGCAGTTCATCCGAATCGACCAGCTTGCCGGCGCCTTCCATCGCCGACAGCAGCGTGGCTTCCGTGTAGCGCGCGGGCGGCTTCGTCACGAGGCCGTTCGCATTCACCTTGTCGGTGTGGACCTTCTCGCCCTTCGCCACCGGCACCAGGTTGCCGCCGCCTTCCTTGTCGTCGGTGGTGTCCTTGCCATACACGGCCAGCCAGCCGGGGTTGGTCATCACCTTGCCCTCGGTCTTGAACTGGTGGCCCGAGACTTCGGTGAAGCGGGTGGTCACCTGGAATTCGGCGGCCGGGAAGAACACGGCCATGAAGCGGCGCGTGACGAGGTCGTACAGCTTCTGTTCCGGCTCCGACAGGCCCTTCGGCGCGATGCCGGTGGGGATGATCGCGAAGTGGTCCGAGATCTTGGTGTTGTCGAAGATGCGCTTGTTCGGCTTGACCCAGCCCTTGTCCAGGATCTGCTTGGCGAACTGGTGGTAGTTCGGGTTCTGCTTCACCACTTCCAGCGTGGACTTCACGGTGGGCAGGTAGTCTTCCGGCAGGTGGCGCGAATCGGTACGCGGATACGTCAGCACCTTGTGCTTTTCGTACAGCGCCTGTGCCAGGCCCAGCGTGTTCTTGGCCGAGAAGCCGAAGCGGCCATTGGCCTCGCGCTGCAGGCTGGTCAGGTCGAACAGCGCGGGCGCCATCGACGTGGTGGGTTTCGATTCCTCGCTGACGATGCCGGGCTTGCCCTTGCACGCCAGCGCGATCGAATCGGCCGCGGCCTTGCTCCACAGGCGCTCGGCGCGTTTCTCGGGATCGTTCTCGTCCTTCTTGAAGCCGGTGTCGAGCCAGCGGCCTTCGTAGACGCCGGCGGCGCACACGAACTCGGCGCGCACTTCCCAGTAGTCGCGCGGCACGAACTTCTTGATCTTCTCGTCGCGCTCGACGACGATCGACAGCGTGGGCGTCTGCACGCGGCCCACGGTGGTCAGGTAGAAGCCGCCCTCTTTCGAATTGAAGGCCGTCATCGCGCGGGTGCCGTTGATGCCGATCAGCCAGTCGGCCTCGGAACGGCAGCGTGCCGCGTCCGCCAGCGGCAGCATCTCTTCGTCGCTGCGCAAGTGCGCAAAGCCGTCGCGGATGGCGCCCGGCGTCATCGACTGCAGCCACAGGCGCTTGACCGGCTGCTTGGCCTTGGCGTTCTGCGCGATCAGGCGGAAGATCAGTTCTCCTTCGCGGCCCGCGTCGCATGCGTTGATCAGGGCGGTAACGTCCTTCCGCTTGATCAGCTTGTTCAACACCTTGAGGCGGCTTTCCGTCTTGGCGATCGGATTGAGCGCGAAGTACGGCGGAATCATCGGCAGGTGCGCGAAGCTCCACTTGCCACGCTTGACGTCGTACTCTTCCGGCACGGCGATTTCCAGCAGGTGGCCGACGGCGGACGACAGCACGTATTCTTCGGATTCGAAATACTCATCGTGCTTGGTGAAGCCGCCAAGCGACTTCGCGATATCGTTCGCGACAGAAGGCTTCTCGGCGATGATGAGGGTTTTGCTCATGATTGTTGTTCTCGGTTTGCTTTTGCTCGGTTGCTGCGGGGGCCAGCGTCGCGCGCGGCGCGTCGGCCGGCCTCCGGGGTATGGCAGGCGCATGATACATGGGCATCACGCTTCGTGCCGACTTTTTCGCCCCGGGCATTTTTGTCAAGGGGCCAATCATAATCGCGCAAGCGGCAAAACCGCAAGCACGCGCACGAATGCAATCCGGCCGCAAAGGCGGCCGGCAAGCATACTTCCCAGATACTTCTTATCAGTGACGAGCCTGCACATACAGGATGCACAACGCAGGATGGACAACGCGGGATGACAAGGCAGGCTGCATGATGCAAGACGGGTCACGCATGATGCGTCACGCATGGTGCATCACGAATAAGTCAGGCTGCAGGAGACGTGAACATGAGACATGAGCCGGGATGCACGAGACAGGATGCACGGCTTGTGCCGTCTCGCGCTTGCCGCGGCGGGCGGCAGGGCTCAGTGCAGCAGGTTCAGTGCAGCAGGCGCGGCGCCTGTTCCTCGTCCGAGCCGAACAGGTCGTCGAACATCAGCGCGTCCGGTTCCTTGCCCTGGCTCCACAGCAGCATCAGGACGATGATCTTCAGCTTGCCCAGGTTGACGGGCGACTCTTCGAGCGCGAGCGCGCGCTCGATGACGATTTCGCGTTGCAGCGGCGACAGCACGCGCGCGCTTTCCAGGAACGCGATGAAGCCGATGGCTTGCGTGCCGAGGACGTCCTGTTCTTCTTCCACATAGAACCGCGTGCCGGTCGATGCGGCGGTCGCGGCCTGTTCGACGCCGGCCATTTCACCGGCCATCGCGGTCAGGTCGTTAAGCCAGACCAGCGCCTCGGAAATCTCCACGTCGTCGAAACCGACAGCGGACAACTTCTTCGCCAACGCAGCCGGTTCGGGGCATGCGTCGGGGCGATAATAGGTCTCGTAGAGATAAACAAGGATGTCGAACATGGCGCTACTCTATCAGCATAAATCGACGCGGCACAAGACCCGCACCCTTGCTTTTCACCTTTTGAGTCGCTGAAAAACACCACCAGGCAGCCGTTCCACAACACCTGCTAACTCTAGTGCAAGCAAACTTGCCTGAGTGTCAGCCGGATCCAGTTTCAGCCTTGCCGCCAGTTCATCGGCCGGTACTGGATCGTACGTCAATGCCGTTAACAACACATCGGCCGCCCGCGTCAATTCATCGAGCATCGTTTCGGTGCCGCGCACGGCCTCCATGCCAAATGCGTCCAGGATATCGTTCGCCGTCTCGACCAGCCGCGCACCATCGCGTATCAGCCGGTGGCAGCCTTTCGCCAGGCTCGCATGGATCGAACCGGGAATCGCGAACACATCGCGCCCCTGCTCGTTGGCAAGGCGCGCGGTGATCAGCGACCCCGATTGCTCCGCCGCCTCGACCACCAGCACGCCGCGCGACAGCCCGCTGATGATGCGGTTGCGGATCGGGAAGTTCTGCTTGCGCGCCGGCGTGCCCAGGGCAAACTCGCTGAGCACGCAACCGGCCTCGCGAATGCGCGCATCCAGTGCCGCATTGGATGGCGGATAGACCACGTCGATGCCGGTGCCGACCACCGCCACGGTCGAGCCGATGCCCGCCAGGCCGCCCTGGTGCGCGGCCGCGTCGATGCCGAGCGCGAGACCGGAGACAATTGTGACGCCGGCGTCCGACAATGCGCGCGCGAAATTGCCGGCATTGGCCATGCCCTGCTGCGTGGCACGGCGGCTGCCGACGATGCCGATCGCCCTGCCTGCCCTGTCGCCCTGCAGCAGCGCGAGATCGCCTTGCGCATGCAGCAGCACTGGCGGATCGGCAATCTCTTTCAGTTGCGCGGGATAGGCTGCATCGTTCAGTGTCAGCAGCCGGTTGCCGGGCTGGCTGGCCCAGTGCAAGGTGGCTTCGGCCACCGCGCGGGCGCGCGGCGCGAAGGGCGCGGCAATCGCAGCCGTGGGCAATGCGACACCCACGTGGGCGAGGCGCTGTGCGCGAGCCGCTGCGATCACCGCGGGCGCGGTGCCATGCGCGCGCACCAGCTGCGCGGCCGCGTGGCGCGGCAGGCCCGGCATCATCGCCAGGCGCAGCCACGACAACAGGCAATCGGTGCATGCAACGCCGCAGTTCGCACCGCAGGCAGCACTGCAACCGGCAGTGCCTTCGACAGTGCCATCGGCGCCGCAACCGGCGCCAGGCGAGAAAAGGGATTCCGTGGCTTGCACGGCGCGGTCACTCCGGAGTTCTGGCGACGTCGCCCACCACTACCGGTTCGGTCGCCTGCATGATCAGGCCATAGGAAATGCGCTTGAACACGCGGAAGATGAACAAGCTGCCGACTTGTTCGTCCGGCAGCTTGACCTGCGGATTTCCGAGATTGTGCCAGCCCTTGCTGGCCGACTTGTCGGTCACCGCCTGCCCGACATGGTACAGCTGGAGGGTGGCGCCAACGTCGAGCCCATCAAGCTTTCCGCGATTGATCGAGACCACGTGGTTCTGGCCCGCATGCACCACGCCATCGTAGATGGCCAGCACGCGCGCCTCCACCGGTACCGCCGGCGGGTGCGGCACATAGTTCTGCACCGGCACTGGCTCGGTGCGCATCAGCTGGTCGCCCACGCCCATCTCTTCCTTCGCGCCGGTGACGATGAAGGTGTGCACGTCCGTGCCGGGGGCGGCCTCCTTCTGCAATGCCAGAGTGCCCAGGTAATGCGCTTCCTGGCCCACCACGGCCTTGGTGACCGGGTCGCGCAGCGGCTTGCCGGGCCGGAACGCCTGGAACGACGTGGCGCCCTTCAGCCTGCCCCGCACGTAGGCCTTGTCGTCCTTGCCGAGGAAGACCCGGTTGCCGTCGGTGGCCACGATGCGGGGCGCATCCTTCAGCTCGTCCGCCTCGACGATCAGCGGCTGCGCCAGGAATGGCTCGATCACACCGGGTGCGATGGCGGGAATGGCATCCTTGCCCAGGCCCTCGATGCGCGCCTGGGGCGACAACCTGGCCGAGCCCGGCTCGCCGCTGGCCGTGTTGCCGCCGACCTTGTTGCCCAGCCGCAGGCGCCCGGCGGCGCGGTCGAACCAGATGACCTGGCCGGGATAGATCCAGTGGGGATCGGCTATCTCGGCGCGGTTCAGGCCCCATACCTGCGGCCAGCACCATGGTTTCTGCAGGAAGGTACCGGCGATGTCCCACAGGGTGTCGCCCCGGGCCACGGTATGCTGGTCCGGCGCGTTCGGCCGGAATTCGCAACGGCTTTCCTGTGCCGTGGCGGACACGGCGGTGGTTCCGCAAAACGCCATGGCTACCAACAGGCGTGCGCCGACTGTGCTAAAATTTTTCATTGAATATGTCCGTTGATTCGGCACCAAAAAACGCCCGGTCATTGCTTTTTCGACGCTCCGCCTGTCATTTCTCACTATCATTCCTTCAATGATATTCGTTCAATTTACTTGACGAACCCATCATGGAAAGAAGCGAAGCGCTCGCAGAAGTTGCCGAACAGAATCATTCTGCCCAACTTACCCTGAACTGACAAGCCGAACAGCGCTGCAATGCGCAATGGGCCATGGTTCAGGCGTTGCTTTGTTGCGGGGCCGAATCATGACCGAATCGATGAGGGCATTGTTAACGCTACCGATAACGGTATCCATAACGGCACCGATAACACTGCGGCGCCGGCTTTTTTGTTTTTATTGAACACCTGCGCTTTGAGTATCCCGCTTCCGGCATCCCGCTTTTAGCCCGCTTTAGCCTTTTACCAGATCACCCATGTCGAAACTGAACATCCTCCGCTATCCCGACCCGCGCCTGACCAAGGTTGCCAAGCCCGTCACCGTGTTCGACGAGCGCCTCGCGCGCCTCGTTGCCGACATGGCCGAGACCATGTACGACGCACCCGGCATTGGCCTGGCCGCCACGCAGGTCGACGTGCACGAGCGCGTGATCGTCATCGACATCAGCGAAACCAAGGACCAGCTGACCGTCTTCATCAACCCGGAAGTGCTGTGGGCCAGCGACGACAAGCAGGTCTACGACGAAGGCTGCCTGTCGGTACCCGGCATCTACGACGATGTCGAGCGCCCCGCCAAGGTCAAGGTGCGCGCCCAGAACGAAAAGGGCGAATTCTTCGAGGTCGACGCGGACGGCTTGCTGGCCGTGTGCATCCAGCATGAAATGGATCACCTGATGGGCAAGGTCTTCGTCGAATACCTGTCGCCGCTGAAGCGCAACCGCATCAAGACCAAGCTGCAGAAGGAAGAACGCGGCATGGAACGCGAGCGCCAGCTGCGCAGCGCCGCCCGCCGTTGACCGGGCGCCCGATGAAGGTCGTTTTCGCCGGCACTCCCGAGTTCGCAGCCGTGGCGCTGCGGGCCATCCATGCCGCGGGCATCGAGATCCCGCTGGTGCTGACGCAGCCGGACCGCCCGGCCGGGCGCGGCCTCCAGCTGCAGCCCTCGGCCGTCAAGCAGTATGCGGTGGCCCACGGCATTCCCGTGGCGCAGCCGCTGTCGTTGCGGATGGATGCCAAGGACCCGCAGCGCGCACAGGAGGCCCGGGAAGCGCATGAACTGCTGCTGGCCACGGACTATGACGCGATGGTGGTGGCCGCGTATGGCCTGATCCTGCCGCGCAGCACGCTCGACATCAAACCTTGCATCAATATCCACGGTTCGCTGCTGCCCCGCTGGCGTGGCGCCGCGCCCATCCATCGCGCGATCGAAGCGGGCGACCATGAAACGGGCGTCACCATCATGCAGATGGAAGAAGGCCTCGATACCGGCCCCATGCTGCTGATCGAACGCACGCCGATCGGCCCGCAGGACACCACGGCCATGCTGCACGACCGCCTGGCGGCCATGGGCGCAGAGATGGTGGTCAAGGTACTGCGCAAGATGGAACACGACGTGATCGAAGCCGTGCCCCAGCCGGAAGCGGGTGTCACCTATGCCGCCAAGATCGCCAAGGAAGAAGCGGCACTGGACTTTTCCCTGCCGGCGCGCGAAGTCGGCCGCAAGATCCGCGCCTTCAATCCGTTCCCCGGCGCCCATGGCGTGGTGAATGGCACCGTCATCAAGCTGTGGGGCGCCGAGCTGCTGGATGCGGACAGCACGGCCCCGGCCGGCCAGGTGCTGGCAGCGGATGCCCAGCACGGCATCGTGGTAGCCTGCGGCAGCGGCGCACTGCGCCTGACGCATCTGCAGAAGCCGGGCGGCAAACGCCTGCCGGCGGCGGAGTTCATCAAGGGCTTCGCGCTGGAAGGCCTGCGTTTCGAATGACGCATGCCGGGGCGGGGACTCCCCCGCCCCCTGGACGATATTCTGAACTGGCATCCTGTGCGCCATTTCCAGCCCGATTTAATTCCATTCTTTAATATATATTTCCAGTTAGAATCTTTTCGGATAAAGCTGATTGCTGGAGTTTCATTTGTTGCCATATGCCGACATTGATTTCGTTATCTTGGTTTTAACACTGCGTTGTATCGGTACAAACCCTGCGATTATTTGTTTCACCGCAATGCGGCGCCAGTTACCATGCATGCTCTTCATCGCCTTCGTCGAGCAGAATCATGTTTAAACCCCTTGTTTTCGCCACCTTGCTGGCCGCCAGCTGCGCCGTTCACGCAGTACCGGTATGGACGTTCTCGTACACGGGTTTTCTGGATGAGAATACCGGTATTTTTGCCAGTACTTACAAGCTGAAGGGCTCTTTTTCGGGCCGCGATGGAAACCACGATGGTTTTCTCGACAAGGATGAAATCAGCACCTTTATCCTGAATGGCGTCGATTACATTGGCTGCGCCGGTACCAGCAATGAATTTTATCGCTGCGGCACCGACAGCTTCAGCTTCCAGATCGGCAGCAAGAAGCTCGACTTTTCCGTCGGGGAAAACGGTGGAGATCCGGAGGGATATTTTGGTGGCGGGCATTATTTCGTCGCTGGTGACGGCGAATACGATTACCGTTACACGCCCGATTCCTATCTGACGAGCGCGTACCGGTGGACAGACCAGACCAGGTTCAATATCGGCAAGAGCAAAGGCGCGGGTAATAACCCCATGATGGCATCGGCCGTGCTTGCCGTACCGGAACCAGGCACCTGGGCCATGCTAGCTACCGGCTTGCTGCTGGTGGCTGGCGCGGCACGGCGCCGCGCCGGGACGGCGCAACCTGTCCGCAACTGACTTCCCTCCCCGTCTCCGGCGCCCGGCCCCCACTGCGGACGCCGGCCCGCCCAGGCGCCGCGGTGGGTGCCGGGGCCGGCCGCAAACACGACTGTTACACCCTCTCCCCTGCGCAACGGCATGCTGTTCCCCGGCGATGACAGCACCGGCACCGCTTGCGTTGTTTCGGCACAAACATGTCGATATTTTGTTTCGCCGCAAAGCCGGGCCAGTTACTATGTTTACTCCTCTTCACCTTTGTTGAGAAGTATCATGTTCAAGACGATTGCCCTTGCCACTTTGATGGCCGCCAGCTGCAGCGCTCACGCAGTAACGACGTGGAACTTCTCGTACACGGGTTTTCTGCATGAAAGCACTTCCTTTTTCGACGACGCGCGCGTGCTGCAAGGATCGTTCTCCGGCGACGATGCAAATGGTGACGGCTATGTGGGGAAAGACGAAATCACGTCCTTTTCCCTGAACGGCACGGAGTTTCTCGGCTGTGCAGGCGACAGTAATGAGTTCTACCAGTGCGGTACCGACACGTTCGAATACCAGATCGGTGGCGCGCTCGCGTTCTCCGCCGGCCAGCGTGGCGAAGATCCCTATGGCGGCATGTATAACGGCCACTATTACACGACTGGCGACCGTGAATTCGAATACCTGTTCACGCCTTTCGAAAGCTATCGCAACGATTACCTGTGGACGGAACAGACCCAGTTCGCCATCGACAAGGTCGCCGTGGGCGGCTCGCCCGTGATCGCCGTGCCGGAACCGGGCACCTGGGCCATGCTGGCCACCGGCCTGCTGCTGGTGACCGGCGCGGCACGGCGCCGCCGCCAGGCGGAACAGCCGATCCGAGGCTGACTTCCCCGCTTGCCTTCCGGCGCCCGGGCGCCACCGCGGCGCCGGTTCGTACCGGCGCCGGTCCACGGCAGCCAACGCGGCTGCCACGTCGTTCCTCCCCTGCGCAATTGCATGCCGATACCGGTGCCGGCAGCCACCGGCTGCCCGGCATGCGCCGCCGCGCGCCGGCATCATGGCGGATCCGCGGCCGCGTGCCGGCCGGGCCCTGGCGGGGCGGGAATGGCGCTTTGCCGTATAATCAGTACCCCCTTTCCGTTCCCGACCGATACCAATGAACCAGCCCGCGAACCGCCCCGCCTCCCAGACCGAAGCGCAACTGCGCGACATCCTGTCGCGCCGCATCATGTTCCTCGACGGTGCGATGGGCACGATCATCCAGCAATACAAGCTCGATGAAGCGGCGTATCGCGGCGAACGCTTCGCGGACTTCGCGGCGCCGGCCGGCAGTGGCGCGCGCGAGCTGTTCGTGAAGGGGAACAACGAATTGCTGAACCTGACGCAGCCGCACGTGATCCAGGAAATCCACGAGCGCTACCTGGCGGCCGGGGCCGACCTGATCGAAACCAACACCTTTGGCGCCACCGGCATCGCGCAGGACGACTACCACATGGCGCATCTGGTCTACGAGATGAACCTGCAGGCCGCGAAGCTGGCCCGCGCGGCGGTGGACAAGTACAGCACGCCGGACAAGCCGCGCTTCGTGGCCGGCGCGCTGGGCCCGACGCCGAAGACGGCATCGATCTCGCCGGACGTCAACGACCCGGCGGCCCGCAACATCACGTTCGACCAGCTGGTGACGTCGTACTACGAGCAGCTCGACGCACTGGTCGAGGGCGGCATCGACGTGGTGCTGGTGGAGACCATCTTCGATACGCTGAACTGCAAGGCCGCGCTGTTCGCCATCGACCAGTATTTCGACGACCACCCGGAGCAGGAGCGCCTGCCGCTGATGATCTCCGGCACCGTCACCGATGCGTCCGGCCGCATCCTGTCCGGCCAGACCGTGCCGGCCTTCTGGAATTCGGTGCGCCACGCGAAACCGCTGACCATCGGCCTGAACTGCGCGCTGGGCGCGGCACTGATGCGCCCCTATGCCGAAGAACTGTCGCAGATCGCCGATACCTTCGTGTGCATCTACCCGAACGCCGGCCTGCCCAACCCGATGAGCGACACCGGCTTCGACGAGCTGCCGGCCGACACCTCGGCCCTGCTGCGCGAATTCGCCGAGGCGGGCTTCATCAACATGGCCGGCGGCTGCTGCGGCACCACGCCGGACCATATCGCCGCCATCGTCGGCCTGCTGAAGGACATGAAGCCGCGCGCGCTGCCGCGCATCCCCGTGGCGCAGCGCCTGTCCGGCCTGGAGCCGTTCACGATCGACGACGACTCGCTGTTCGTCAACGTGGGCGAGCGCACCAACGTCACCGGCTCGAAGGCGTTCGCGCGCATGATCCTGAACGAGCAGTACGACGAGGCCCTGTCCGTGGCGCGCCAGCAGGTGGAGAACGGCGCCCAGGTCATCGACATCAACATGGACGAGGCCATGCTCGATTCGCAGGCCGCCATGACGCGCTTCCTGAACCTGATCGCTTCCGAGCCGGACATCTCGCGCGTGCCGATCATGATCGACTCGTCGAAATGGTCGGTCATCGAGGCTGGCCTGAAGTGCGTGCAGGGCAAGTCCATCGTCAACTCGATCTCGATGAAGGAAGGCGAGGCGGAGTTCATCCGCCAGGCGCGCCTGTGCCGCCGCTACGGCGCCGCGGTGATCGTGATGGCCTTCGATGAAACGGGCCAGGCCGATACCTTCGAGCGCAAGATCGAGATCTGCGAGCGGGCCTACAAGGTGCTGACCGAAAAAGTGGGCTTCCCGGCCGAGGACATCATCTTCGATCCGAACATCTTCGCGGTCGCCACCGGTATCGAGGAACACAACAACTACGCGGTGGACTTCATCAACGCCACGCGCTGGATCAAGGACAACCTGCCGCACGCGAAGATCTCGGGCGGGGTGTCGAACGTATCGTTCTCGTTCCGCGGCAACGACCCGGCGCGCGAAGCGATCCACACCGTGTTCCTGTACCACGCCATCAAGGCCGGCATGACGATGGGCATCGTCAACGCCGGCATGGTGGGCGTGTACGACGACCTGCCGGCCGAACTGCGCGAACGCGTGGAAGACGTGGTGCTGAACCGCCGCCCCGATGCGACCGAGCGGATGATCGAATTCGCCGGCACGCTGAAGGCCGGCGGCAAGCAACAGGAAGCCAACCTGGAGTGGCGCGAGGGGCCGGTGGAAAAGCGCCTGGCGCACGCGCTGGTGCATGGCATCACGCAATGGATTACCGAGGATACCGAGGAAATGCGCCTGCAGGTCCTCAACGGCGGCGGCCGCCCGATCAACGTGATCGAGGGCCCGCTGATGGATGGCATGAACATCGTCGGCGACCTGTTCGGCCAGGGCAAGATGTTCCTGCCGCAGGTGGTGAAGTCGGCGCGCGTGATGAAGCAGGCCGTGGCCCACCTGATCCCCTACATCGAGGAAGAAAAGCTGGCCGAGGAAAAGCGCACCGGCATCGTCGCGAAACCGAAGGGCAAGATCGTCATCGCCACCGTCAAGGGCGACGTGCACGACATCGGCAAGAACATCGTCTCGGTGGTCCTGCAATGCAATAACTTCGAAGTGGTGAACATGGGCGTGATGGTGCCCGCTTCCGAGATCCTGGCGCGTGCCAAGGTGGAAAATGCCGACATCATCGGCCTTTCCGGCCTGATCACGCCGTCGCTCGAAGAGATGGCGCACGTGGCCAAGGAAATGCAGCGCGACGAGCACTTCCGCATGCTGAAGATCCCGCTGCTGATCGGCGGCGCCACCACCAGCCGCGCCCACACGGCGGTGAAGATCGCCCACAACTACGACGGCCCGGTGGTGTACGTGCCGGATGCCTCGCGTTCCGTCTCGGTGGCGCAGTCGCTGCTGACGCCGGACGCACGCGATCGCTATGTGGAAGAACTGGAAACCGACTATGCGCGCATCCGCGAGCAGCATGCCAACAAGAAGGCGCTGCCGACCGTGACGCTGGCCGCCGCGCGCGCCAACAAGGCAAAGCTCCAGTTCGCGCCGGTGAAGCCGAAGTTCGTCGGCCGCCGCCTGTTCCGCAACGTCGACCTGGCCCTGCTGGCGCAGTACATCGACTGGGGCCCGTTCTTCCAGACCTGGGACCTGGCCGGCCCGTTCCCGGCGATCCTCACCGACGAAGTGGTCGGCGAAGCGGCCACCAAGGTCTTCGAGGAAGGCCAGGCGCTGCTCAAGCGCATCATCGAGGGCCGCTGGCTGACCGCCAACGGCACCGTCGCGCTGCTGCCCGCCAACAGCGTGAACGACGACGATATCGAGGTCTACACCGACGATACGCGCAGCGAAGTGGCGTTCACCTATTACGGCCTGCGCCAGCAGGGCGTGAAGCCGGTGATCGACGGCGTGCAGCGCCCGAACCAGTGCCTGGCCGACTTCATCGCGCCGAAGGCTTCCGGCGTGAAGGACTACCTCGGCATGTTCGCCGTCACGGCCGGCCTGGGCATCGAGAAGTACGAAAAGCGCTTCGAGGATGCGCACGACGATTACTCGTCGATCATGCTGAAGGCGCTGGCCGACCGCCTGGCCGAAGCGTTCGCCGAATACCTGCACGAGCGCGTGCGCAAGGACCTGTGGGGCTACGCCGCGGACGAGCGGCTGACCAACGAGCAGATGATCCGCGAAGAGTACGCGGGTATCCGCCCCGCCCCCGGTTATCCGGCCTGCCCGGAGCACACGGTGAAGGCCGACCTGTTCCGCGTGACCGGCGCCGAGGAGATCGGCATGGAATTGACGGAATCGTTCGCCATGTTCCCCGGCGCCGCCGTGGCGGGCTTCTATTTCGCCCATCCGCAATCGAAGTACTTCACGGTCGGGAAGATCAACGAAGACCAGCTGGCCGACATGGCGCAGCGCCGCGGCGTGCCGAAGGCGCAGCTGGAAAGCTGGCTGGCGCCGAACCTGTAAGCGACTGGCAGGCCGGTCGACCGCCGGCCGTCAGGCCTCTCGTGCCTGTACGCTGAAGCGCCATGCCGCCAGCGCACCGAACAGCGCGGCGAACGCCAGCTGCACGCCGGCGCAGTGCAGCGCGGCGTCGATGCCCAGGCCGCGCCACGTCACGGCATCGAGGCCGTCGATCGCCCAGCGGGCCGGCACGACCAGCGAGGCCTGCTGCAGCCATTCGGGGAAAATGAACGACGGCACCCACGCGCCGCCCAGCATCACGATCATCAGCGTGGCGAACGTGGCGATGCCGCGCGTCGCTTCCGGCGTGCGGCCCAGTGCGGCAACGAGGAGGCCGAACGTGGCTGTCATCAGCGCAAAGCCCAGCGTGACGAGCACGAAGCCGGCCGGGTTGGAGATCGTGACGCCGAACAGCACGACGGCACACAGGAAGATCGCCACCAGCAGGGCCGCCGCGATGAGCGTGCCGGACAACAGCCGCGACAGCAGGATCTGCCATTGCGTGACGGGCGCGGCCAGCAGGCGGCTCCAGATCCCGCTGCGCCGCGCCGTCAGCAGGCCGATGCCCCAGTCCACCCCCATGAACAGGATGAACTGCACGCCCATGCCGGCGAACGAGTGGGCGTAAGCATCGTAGGCCGGACCGGCGCTGACAGCCTCGTCGCGCATGAAGAACGGCATCCCGGCACCGGCCGGGAGCGCCGCCCCCAGGCCGGAGGCACGGGCAATCATCCCGGCATTCGCGTGCTGCATGGCGTGATGCGTCACCAGCCCTTTCACCATCGCCAGCACGGCCCCTTGCGAAGGATCGAACAGCAGCGGCAGCATGGGCGCCGGGGCCGTGCCGGTCAGCGCGCCGACCGCCGCGCCGCCGAATCCCGGCGGGATCACCACGGCCACGGTGGCCTTGCCGGCGACTACCCGGTCGCGCGCGGCGGCGAGCGGCAACACCTGCACGCGCAGGTTCGGATCGGCCTGCAGGCTGGCCACGAGGTTCGCAGCAAGGCCCGAGTCATCCTGCTGCACGACGGCGACATCGATCCTGCCGGTCTTGCCGTTGCCGGTGCCGCCGAACAGCGAGCCGAAGAACGCCGCCACGATGACGGGGACCAGCAGGTGGATCGCCAGCGCGCGGCGGTCGTTGAGGTAGAGGAGCAGGTCCTTGCGGACCAGGGCGAGAATGGCGGTCATCATCGCTCCTTCAGTCGCGCAGCGAGCGGCCGGTGAGATCGAGGAAGACCTCTTCGAGACGTGCGCGGGCGGTGGCGAAATGCACCGGCACCTGCCCCCGGTCGCGCAGCCAGTCGAGCACGGCGATGGCCTGCGTGCTGTCCTGCAGGCGCACGTCCCACGCCGAACCTTCGCCAAGCAAGCCTGCCACGCCGGGCAACCGGGCCAGCTCGCCGGCCAGCTCGCCGGACAGCGGCTCCGCCAGGTCGACGTGCAGCGCGGCGCGTGCCGGAAGGCGCGCGTACAGCGCCGCCGGACTCTCGTCGGCCAGCACCCTGCCATGGTCGATGATGACGATATGGTCGGCCAGCCGCTCCACCTCTTCCATGTAGTGGCTGGTATAGACGAGCGCCGTGCCGGCGCGCTGCAGTGCCGCCAGCGTGTCGAAGATGGCATTGCGGCTTTGCGGGTCGACGCCCACCGTCGGTTCGTCGAGGATCAGCAACGCCGGCTCGTGCAGCAGCGCGGCGGCGATGTTCAGGCGCCGCTTCATGCCGCCGGAGAAGGTGGCGGGCCTGTCGCGCGCCCGGTCGGCCAGGCCCACGAGTTCCAGCACGGCCGCGCAACGCGCCGCCAGCGCGGCGTTCTTCAAGCCGTACAGCGCACCGAAAAGTTTCAGGTTCTCGACCGCCGGCAGGTCGTCATACAGCGCCAGGTCCTGCGGCACCAGGCCGATCCGGCGCCGCGTATCGTGGTGGCGCGTGCCGGCGGGCTGGCCATCGAGCAGCACTTCGCCGGCATCGGCATCGAGGATGCCGGCAATGATGCCGACGGTCGTCGATTTGCCGGCGCCGTTCGGTCCCAGCAGGCCCACCGTCTGGCCGCGCCGCACGTGGAACGACACGCCATCCACCGCGCGCCGCTTGCCATAGGACTTGGCCAGGTCACGCACCTCCAGCAATACTTCCCGCATCGTTCTCCTCAATTGAAAACGGCACCGCGCCGCGATGCCGTCCGCTGGCCGTGCCGTCCCGGTCAGATCGCGTAGCGCACCACGTTGTCGCTCCACACGTAGGCGGACATTTCCAGCTCCACCAGTTCTTCGGTGGACATCTCGAGGTCGCGCAGGGCCGGCATGATGGCATGTTCCATGTCCTCGATGCGTTCGATACATTCGGCCAGCTTGAGCAGCTCGCCGAAGAAGCCGGTGCGGTACACGAGCGCTTCGGCCACTTCGTCGCTGACCGCGATCTGTGTCAGCAGTTCGGCCATCGGGATCGAGAACAGCGTATCCATCAGCGACATGATACCCACCGTGAAGGCGATGTCCGCGACATGGCGGTGCGCCGGCCGCAGCTTGTGGGCCAGCAGTTCCAGCAGCCGGCCGCGGGTGGTGGCCAGCATCAGCAGCGGCGTCTGGCTGCCGCCGCGCTTGCCCGGTTCGGCGTACAGCATGATCTGTAGCCAGCGCTGCAACTGGCGGCGGCCCAGGATCGTCACGGCCTGGCTCAGCGAATCGATGCGCTGGCGCGCGCCCACCGCCGGCGTGTTCACCAGGCGCAGCAGGTTCATCGCCAGCGATGCGTCGCGCTTGATCGCCCGTTCGATCTCGATATTGTCGGCATCCGACACCACCAGCGTCATCAGCTCCATCACGGCCAGCTGCGAGGGCGACAGCTTCTTGCCGCTCATGATGGCGGGCCGGGCGAAGTAATAACCCTGGAAATAATCCACGCCCAGGTCCAGGCAGGTGGCGTATTCCTCGCGGGTTTCCACCTTTTCCGCGACCAGTTGCTTGCCGTCGCCCTTCAGGCGGGCCGCCAGCGCGGCCAGCGCATCGGCGCCCGTGCCGCTTTGCCAGCCGCGCATGCTCAGCTTGACGAACTGCGTCATCGGCAGCATCGCCTGCAATTGCGGGCTGTCGCCGCGCACGTCGTCGAGCGCGAACTGGAAGCCATGGCTGGCCAGGTCGGCCATGCGCGCCAGCACGGCGGGCGTGGGCTGCAGCGTCTCGACGATTTCCAGCACGATTTTTTCACGGGGCAGGAAGCCGAAGATATCGCTGTTCAGCGCCTGCTCGTCGACGTTGACGAAGCCGAGTCCATCGCCGATGACCTTTTCCACGCCCAGCTGCGATGCATGGGCGATCACGGCGGCGGTGGCGGACAGTTCGCTGGTATCGATCTGCGCCGGCCCGACCGGGCCGTTACGGAACAGCAGTTCATAGCCGAACAGCGCGCCGTTGCGGTCGAGGATGGGCTGGCGGCCGAGGTAGAACTCGCGCACGCGCAGTGAGGACAGGGCAGATGAGCTTGTGCCGGACAGGTCGATCATGGGAAAACGTTCTCTCTATTTTTTATTATTCTGACATTCCCGGCGCCGCTGGGGGCGGAAATATGTTTTTCTGAGGTAATCCGTCCACAAAACACTGCATTTCCCCAGGGGCGCATGCCGTCCAGCGCTCGTTCGTCGTCAGCGGCTGCGTGACGATGATGGCGACGCGATCGTGCGGCGTGGTCACCTGCGAAAAGTCCACCCGCACGTCGTCGTCGGACAGGATGGCCGTGTCGAACGGGTGCTGGCGCACCAGCCAGAACAGGTTGGTCGAGCAATGGGAAAACAGCGCCGAGCCATCGGACAGCATCATGTTGAAGGTGCCGTGGGCGGCGATGCGCGGTACCAGCTCGCCCAGCGCCGCGCCGAGTTCGGCAAGTGCCGGGCGGGTGTCGCCGAAGCGGCTGCGCAACTCCTGCAACAGCCAGCAGAAAGCTCGTTCGCTGTCGGTGGTGCCGACCGGGCGGTAGGGGCCGTCCAGCACGGGATTGAACGCCTTCAGGTCGCCGTTATGGGCGAACACCCAGTAGCGGCCCCACAGTTCGCGCATGAACGGATGGCAATTCTCCAGCGCCACCTCGCCTTGCGTGGCCTTGCGGATATGGGCGATGACGTTGCGGGACTTGATCGGGTAAGTCTTGATCAGCGTGGCCACCGGCGAATCGACGGCCCTCTGGTGATCGACGAAGTGGCGCACGCCGGCGCCCTCGAAGAAGGCGATGCCCCAGCCATCGTGGTGGACATCGGTACGGCCGCCGCGCAGCGCGAAGCCGGTAAAGCTGAACACAATGTCGGTCGGCACATTGCAGTTCATTCCCAGGAGTTGGCACATGGTATGACGTGGTAAGGTATTGCCGACCGTCACCTTACCACAGGTGCGCCACTGGAGATCCGGGCGCCGGATGTGTGTTGCGAATGGGTGCCGATGTTCAATGCAGCAGAACTTAATGCAGTAAGACAGGCTGACTCATCAGCGAGTCATAGTTGCCGAGGAATTCGTCGATTTCCTCCATCGTGGGTTCGTTGGCGATCAACTGGTTCACGTCGCGCCGGAAGTTTTGCGCCAGTACGCCGGCAATGAAGATTTCGCGCTTGCCGCCCTTGTCGACGATTTCATAGCCGCCGAAGCGCAAGGATTCGAGATCGCGATCCGGTCCGAACTCGACGACGCTGTACTGCTCGCTGTTGTAGATGAGGTTCATATCGCTTCCTTCTCTCAAGGACGAAACCGGCGGGTTCCGTATTGTTGGGCTTTCCATTTCACTTTCGAGGTGGGGCTGTGGCAGCCCATTTCAAGAGGCGAGCCGGCGAAGTCAGGAAGCAACGGCAGGTGCCGCGACATCGTCGCAGAGGGACAGCAGCGTATCGTAGGGCGGCGCCGACAACATCGCGCGCAACTGTCCGACATGGGTGGCATCAGCCAGGCTGATATAAAGCTGCGCCGGCGGGCGCCGCAAGAGACGATTCAATGTAACACGCAATACCACGTTACCGGCGCAGCATAGGCAGCCGGGGGCAATGCGGTGCACTTGCACGCCGGGCGCATCGGCAAGCGGGGAAAGCGGATCCGCCAGGCCCTCGATGATGACGGCCACCGGCGCGTCGGACTGAGCGCCGGCCGGGGATGGCGCGCCTGTTCCGGTTACGGGCAGGCGCGCCGCGATCGCGCTTTCACGATCGAGGGCGCGCCTGCCGGTCACCAGCGTGGCGATGACGGGAGACGGCAAATCAGACTTGCTGGTTTTTCTTGGCGAGCTTGCCCGGCTCGACACCCAGCTGCTTCAGCTTGCGGTACAGGTGGGTGCGTTCCAGGCCGGTCTTCTCGGCCACGCGCGTCATGCTGCCGCCTTCGCGGCCCAGGTGGTGCTCGAAGTACATGCGCTCGAACGCATCGCGCGCCTCGCGCAGCGGCAAGTCGAACGACAGGCTGAACATGTGGCCTTCGCCACCGCTGCCGCGCGCCACGGCAATGCCGTGCGCGCCCTGCGGCGGCAGGGGCGGCACGCCGAAGCTGGGTGGCGCCGCTTCCTCGACGGGCGGCAAGGCGGCCGGGCGCTGCGCCATCACGGGCGCGCGCACCACTTCCTGGCCGCGCGCCAGGCCGGCCTGCACCGCCTTCAGCAGCTTTTGCATTGCAATCGGCTTTTCCAGGAAATTCAGGGCGCCGATGCGGGTGGCCTCGACCGCGGTATCGATCGTCGCGTGGCCGGACATCATGATGACGGGCATCGTCAGCAGGCCGTCGCGCTGCCATTCCTTCAGCAGCGTGACGCCGTCCGTATCCGGCATCCAGATGTCGAGCAGGACCAGGTCCGGGGCCCCGGCTGCGCGGGCCTGGCGGGCTTGCTGGGCGTTCTCCGCCAGCGTTACCGCATGCCCTTCGTCACCGAGGATTTCCGAGAGCAGCTCCCGGATACCCATTTCATCATCAACTACGAGAATGTTTGCCATCTATCCCTGCCCTTCTGTTCTTTTGCACCGGTTGCCCGGCATTGTGCTGGTCGTGACAACGATTTTATGTGTCCTTCACTATTATGCCAACTGCACCGGTGCCAACTTTAACAGCAAAATCAGTACCGAAGCGCCACAACCGTCCGGATGGTTCTGGATGTCGATCCGCCCGCCATGCTCGTCGATGATTTTCTTGACCATGGCCAGCCCCAGTCCGGTGCCGCGCGCTTTCGACGTCACGTACGGCTCGAATGCCCGGGCCAGGATTTTCGGCGCGAAGCCGGGTCCATTGTCCGAGATCGACAGGCGCACCGCGATGCGGGTGCCGCCGTCGGCGCTCTGGTAATGGATCGCCTCGGTGACCACGTCCACGCGCGGCGCGCGGCTGCCGTCGGCCACCTCGGGCAGGTCGGCCAGCGCGTCCTGGGCGTTCTGCAGCAGGTTATGGATCACCTGCCGCAACTGCGTCTCGTCGCCCATCACCATCGGCAGGTACGGCGCCAGGTGCGGCCGGATGATGTCGTTGCCGTCGCCGGCCACGTACAGGTGCAGGATTTCCTCGACCAGGTCGTTCAGGTCGAGCGGCTCGAGCTGGGCCGGCGGCGTGCGCGCATAGTCGCGGAAGTCGTCGACCATGCGCTTCATCGCCGCCACCTGGTTGACGATCGTGCCGGCGCTCTTGTTGAGCAATTCCACGTCGGCCGGCCCCAGCTTGCTTTCCAGCTTCATCTGCAGCCGTTCGGCCGACAGCTGGATCGGCGTCAGCGGGTTCTTGATCTCGTGCGCCAGCCGGCGCGCCACCTCGCCCCAGGCGATCGAGCGCTGCGCCGAGATCACGTCGGTGATGTCGTCGAACACCACGATGTAGCCGCCGCCGCCTTCCAGCGGCAGGCGCGAGCCCCGTGTCAGCAGGATCAGGTCGCTGTCGTCCGGATTGCTGGCCAGGCGCGGGATCTCGATCTGGCGCTGCCAGTGCAGGCGCTGCACATTGCGCCCGGCGGCCGACTGCGCGCTCTGGGCGGAGAACGCGGCAATCACGGCGCCGGCGAATTCATGCATGCCATCCACGTCGGCCAGCGGCTTGCCGATCAGCGTCACGCCGGCCTTCTGCAGGATCCGCTCGACCGAGTCGTTGCAGGTCACCAGCCGGAATTCCGAATCCAGCACCATCACCCCGGCCGACATGTTGGCCAGCACCGATTCCAGGTGGGCCTTGGCGTTCTGCAGCGCGATGCGGTTGCGTTCCACGGCGCTGCGCGCCTCGGAGAGCTGGCGCGTCATCGTGTTGAAGCTCTGGGTCAGCGTGCCCAGTTCGTCGGAACTGGCCACGATCGGGCGCGGCGAGAGGTCGCCCTCCGCCACCGCGCGGGTACCTTCGGCCAGCAGCAGCAGCGGCTGCGCCAGGTCGTTGGCGATGAGGAAGGCGGCGGCGATCGCGCCGAACACGGCCAGCAGCAGCGTCAGCGTCAGCGTGTAGATGTACATGTTGCGCAGGCCGCGGCGGGCCACGTAGCGCTCCTTGTATTCGCTGTACGCGGTGCGCAGCATTTCGCCGTCGCTGGCCAGCTGCGGCGCGACGGCCTGGATGATCTGCAGGTAGCGCGGCGCGAGGCGCCCGCCGGAAGGCTGCACCGGGTCGGGCACCGGCATCAGCACGCGCAGGCGCAGCACGTTGTTGGGATCGGCCGGCGTGGCGACCGCGCGTTCGTCGCGCGCTTCGCTGCCGCCTTCGGGCACCGCGTACGGCGGCTCCTCCTGCGCCTTGGCCATCATGGCGGCGGTGGGCAGGTCGCCGGCCAGGTTGATGCGGCGTTCGCCGACGGCGGAGACGATCAGGCCGCCCTCGGCATCGACGATGATCGCGCTCTGCGTGCGCGGATGTTCCTTGACAAAGCGTGCCAGCGCCGAGGGCGCCGCGTAGAACGGCAGCGAAGCCAGCTCCTGGGCCGCCTTGTCCGCCTCGCCCTTCAGTTCCACCAGCGATGCGTCCAGCGCCGAGCGGCCAAGGTCCAGGCCCGCCTCCAGCGCTTCCTCGACGCGCACGTTGAACCACGAATCGATCGAATGCGACACGAACTGCACGGATACCAGGAAGATCACGAGCCCCGGCAGCACGCCGATGGCGGCGAACAGCATCACCAGCCGCGTCATCAGCCGCGAGCCGAACTTGCCGCTCTTGTAGCGCGAGTAGAGCCTGAACAGGGAGACGCCGACCAGCAGCAGCAGCGCGACGGCCACCGCCGCATTCAGGCCGAGCAGCCAGGAGTAATGGCGTTCGAAGAAACCGGAACTGTCGGAAGCGGATGCCAGCAGGAACAGCAGGATGCTGCACACGGCGCCTGCCACGACAAACAGATACCGCAAGGCCTTGGTCACTTACTCCGCCCTGTACTGGAAGGTTCTTTTTTGCGAAGCCAGGTTCCAGTCGCGGTTGTTGAAGGCGTTGACCTGGATCGGCTTGGGCAGGTAGTCGCGGTCCATGCCCATGCTGAGGGTGACGTTGTAGATTTCGCCCACCTTCAGCGCGCCGCGCGGCGCCACCACCCAGCGCGTGGGCCGGCGGATGAAGAACAGCGCATCTTCCAGCGAATCGAAATTCTGCCGCACGCTGCCCTCGATGCGCACGTGGTACTGGCGCGTCAGCACGTCGTACCACAGCTTGTGGGTGCGCCTGGCGGTGACGGCCTTCTCGTCGAACCAGTACCAGCGCGGCCGCGTGAACGTGATCTGCGTGGCGAAGTTCAGCGCCACGCCGTATTGCAGCGCGTCTTCGAGGCCGTGGTTCAGGTCGAACGAATACGCGGCGGACAGGCGGTAGCCCTCTTCCGCCGCTTCGATATAGGCCCGGGTGATTTCGACGCTTCCTTCGGCGGCACGGGCGGCCTGCGGCAGGGCGCAGGCCAGCATCAGCAGCATTTGCCAGCAGAGGAATCGAACGAATCGGGGGATCACTTGCGCTTGTATGTGGTTAGGGCCGAAAACAGGAGCCAGGAACTTGACGCAGCGGTGATGCAGCAAATGCACCCCGCTGGCTGGCCGGAATTGCTACGCATTCCCTGAAGTCATGCTTGTGCGGATTCATTAGTGAGGATTCATTAGTGCGGATTCATGTCTCCGCAACGTCATGCATCCTTCGCATCCTTCGCATCCTTCTGGAACAACGCGTAAAACAGTCCATCGTGATCCTGTTCGGCCCCGCCCGCGGGCAGTAGCTGACCGGGCGCATCGAGTCGCGTGGCGCGATTGCGCACCGCGAAAGCGGCCGCCTGCGCCTCGGATTCCTGCGGCCACAACGAACATGTCACGAACAGCAATTTACCATTGGGCCGCAGCATCTGCCAAAGATTGTCGAGAATTTGCGCGGAAAGTGTTGCAAGTTGGAGCGTATCGCCCTTGCGGCGCAGCCAGCGGATATCCGGGTGGCGGCGCACGATGCCGGACGCCGTGCACGGCACGTCGGCCAGGATGCGGTCGAACGGTTCGCCGTCCCACCAGTCGCTGCCCTGCGCCCCGGCCGCCAGCAGCGTGGCCGACAGTTCGAGGCGGTCGAGGTTTTCCCGCACGCGGGCCAGGCGCTGCGTATCGACGTCCAGCGCGGTGACATCGGCTTCGGCCAGTTCGAGGATATGCCCCGTCTTGCCGCCCGGGGCGGCGCAGGCGTCCAGCACGCGCATGCCGTCCTGGACATCGAGCAGGTTCGCGGCAAGCTGGGCGGCCGCATCCTGCACCGACACGAGGCCGCTGTCGAAGCCGGGCACCAGGTGCACGCCCACCGGCTTGTCCAGCCGCACCGCGGAAGGGCCGATGCGGCGCGCGCCGATGCCGGCCTGCGCGAGCAACTCCAGGTAAGCCTCGACGCTACCCTTGCGGGTATTCACGCGCAGCGTCAGCGGCGGCGCCATGTTGCCCGCCGTGAGCACCTGCTCCCATTCCTGCGGATAGGCGGTGATGGCCGCGTCGATCCACCATTGCGGGTAGTTCCAGCGCGCCAGCGGCTGTTGCAGCACCTCGGCCAGCAGCGTGTCGCGTTCGCGCAGGAAGCGGCGCAGCAGCGCGTTGACCATGCCTTTCGCCCGCACCGTGTCCGGGTGGGCGCCGGCCGCGGTGACGGCCTGGTCGACAACGGTGAAGGCTTCGTACGGTGCAGGGCCATCCTCGCCCGCTCCCATCAGCGGCAGCGCGGCGGCCAGCAGCGCGCCGACCAGCGGATCGGGGGCCTTCGGCGCCATCGCGGCCACCAGCGCTTCGCTGCGGCCCAGCTGGCGCATCGCGCGGTAAGCCACGTCCTGGATCGCGCCGCGCGCCTGGGGCGTGGTGGCGGGATTGGCGAACGCGCCGGCCAGCGCCTGCGGCAGCGCCATGCCGCCGCGCACCTGGACCACGGCGGTGGCCGCGCCCAGCAGGGCGAAGGCCAGCGAATCGGACTTCAGCTCGGCCTGGAATTCAGTCTGCAGCCGAGGCTTCAGGTCGCGATGGTGGCTGGCGCGCGGGCCCGGCGGCGCCTCGGCGCGGGCGCGGGCCGGTGCATGGCCGCGTTGCTCATCCCTGCCCTGCTCGTCCGCACGGGCTGCCGCCTGGCGCGCGCCGCCCTTGGGCCGCGTGGCCTCCCACGGGCTGGCCGCGGGCCGCTGCGGAGCCGCCGGTGCCGCCGGCGCGGTGGGCGCGGCAGCAGGCCCGGTCCGCTTCACGGCATCCGGCTTGCCGGCCTGGCGGGCGACCGGATTCCCGGCGGCAGGCTTCCCGGCAGGCTTCCCGGCGGGTTTGCCGGCCGGCCGGGCCGCCCCGGTGGTGTTGGCGGCAGCCGGCTTGCGGGCAGCGGGCTTTTTCGTGGCCGGGGCTGGCTTGCTCTTCAGCGACAGCGTCGGGCGCTTGTTCATCGTGTTCTTTCGTGGTGCTCTGTCAAGGGCAGGATTGTAGCAGTGCGGCACTGGGCCGGCGCGCCACTTGCCCGCCTCTTGCCCGCCTCTTGCCCGCCTCTTGCCCAGCTCTTGCCCGCCGCTTGCCCCGCTCTTGCCCCGCTCTTGCCCAATTATCAAACGGGAACGCAAACCGGTATAATGTCCGATCTCCGAGACGCGTTCTGCGCGTTTTTTACACCGTTTTACTTCCGTCCAGATCCGACCGAATCCGCCCATGCTCGCCCAACAAAAACAACAGATCGCCGCCCTGTTCCAGGCCGCCCTCGCCCCGCTCCTGGAAGGCACTTCCGTGACCGCCAACGTGGTGCTCGAGCGCCCGCGCGACCCGGCGCATGGCGACGTTGCCTGCAATATCGCCATGCAGCTGGCGAAGCAGCTGAAAATGAACCCGCGCGAACTGGCCACGAAGATCGTCGGCGCGCTGCTGGAAAACCCCGACGGCAAGGGGCTGGTCGCCTCGGCCGACATCGCCGGCCCCGGCTTCATCAACCTGCGCGTGGCGGACGCCGCCAAGCAGGCCGTCGTCAAGACCGTGCTGGCGCAGGGCAACGGCTACGGCCGCGGCGAAGCCGGCACCGGCAAGAGCGTGATCATCGAGTTCGTGTCGGCCAACCCGACCGGCCCGCTGCACGTGGGCCATGGCCGCCAGGCGGCGCTGGGCGACGCGCTGTCGTCGCTGTTCGAGGCGCAGGGCTTCGGCGTGACCCGCGAGTTCTACTACAACGATGCCGGCGTGCAGATCCACACGCTGGCCACCTCGGTGCAGGCGCGCGCCCGCGGCTTCAAGCCGGGCGACGCCGAGTGGCCCGAATCGGCCTATAACGGCGACTACATCGCCGACATCGCCGCCGACTTCCTGCTGAAGAAAACGGTGTCGGCCAGCGATGGCGCCCCCGTCACCGGCTCCGGCGACGTGGAAGACCTGGAATCGATCCGCGCATTTGCCGTCACGTACCTGCGCAACGAGCAGGACATCGACCTGCAGGCATTCGGCGTCAAGTTCGACAACTATTACCTGGAATCGTCGCTGTACAAGGACGGCAAGGTGGAAGCGGCCGTGGGCGCGCTGGTGGCCAATGGCCACACGTACGAGGATGGCGGCGCGCTGTGGCTGCGCACCACCGACTACGGCGACGACAAGGACCGCGTGATGCGCAAGACCGACGGCACCTTCACGTATTTCGTGCCGGACGTGGCCTACCACATCGTCAAGTTCCAGCGCGGCTTCACGCAGGCGATCAACGTGCAGGGTTCCGACCACCACGGCACGATCGCCCGCGTGCGCGCCGGCCTGCAGGCGGTCGGCATGGACATCCCGCAAGGCTACCCCGACTACGTGCTGCACAAGATGGTCACCGTGATGAAGGATGGCGCCGAGGTGAAGATCTCCAAGCGCGCCGGCTCCTACGTGACCGTGCGCGACCTGATCGAATGGTCCGGCGGCGGCGACATCGCGCGCGGCCGCGACGCCGTGCGCTTCTTCCTCATCTCGCGCAAGGCTGACACGGAATTCGTCTTCGATGTCGACGTGGCGCTGAAGACTTCCGACGAGAACCCGGTCTACTACGTGCAGTACGCGCATGCGCGCATCTGCTCCGCGCTGGCCAACTGGGGCGGCGACGAAGCGCAGCTGGCCGGCGTCGACCTGTCGCTGCTGACCGCGCCGCACGAAGCCAGCCTGCTGGCCAAGCTGGCGGAATATCCGGAAATGCTGCAGCGCGCCCAGGCCGAGCTGGGCCCGCACCAGGTCGCGTTCTACCTGCGCGAGCTGGCCGGCGAGCTGCACAGCTATTACTTCGCCCACAAATGGCTGCTCGACGACGACGAGGCACTGAAGCTGGCCCGCCTGGCACTGGCGGTCGCCACCCGCCAGGTGCTGCGCAACGGCCTGGCCCTGATCGGCGTTTCCGCGCCGGAGAAAATGTAACCGGACCTGAAAGGACCTTCCGTACAATGAGTTTCCGCTCTTCCCCCCGGCTGCCCGTGCGCCAGCAGGGCAGCACGCTGGTCGGCATCATCATCGGCCTGGTCATCGGCCTGGTCATCGCGGTGATCGTGGCGCTGATGATCACCAAGGGGCAGTCCCCGTTCACCGAGCGCACGGCGCGCGCCAGCAAGCCGGCCGAATCGTCCGGCCAGATCGCCGATCCGAACAAGCCGATGTACGGCAACCGCGAAGCGGCGCGCAGCGCCAACCGCGACTTCGAGCGCGAGCAGAAGCCGCCGGCGCAGGAAGCGCAGCAGCCGGCACCCGCGGCCGATCCGCTGCAGGCCGTGGTGGACCGGATCCAGAACGGCGCGGAACCGAAGGCCGCCAACCCGGCGGCACCGGTGCCGCCGAACACGGCCGCGCCGCCGACCCAGTCGGCCGCCCCGGCCCCTTCCCCGGCGGGCGAGGACAAGTGGGTGTACTACCTGCAGGCAGGCGCCTACCGCGAAACGGCCGATGCCGAGGCGGTGCGCGCCAAGCTGGCGCTGCTGGGCTTCGAGGCGTCCGTCACGGACCGCACCACCGATTCCGGCGTGCTGCACCGTGTGCGCGTGGGCCCGTTCTCGCAGGTCGAGGCGATGAACAAGGTGCGCAGCAAGCTGTCCGAGAACGGCGTCGATGTCGCCGTGGTCCGCAACCAGAGATAAGGAATTCCCCATGCGCTTGATGAAGCAGATTCGCTCCGCCATCGTGCTGGCCGCGGTCGGCGTCACGTTTGCCGCCGGCGTGGCCGCATCGCCCGCCGCGCCGAAGGAAGGCGCCGAGTACACGGCCTTGCCGACGCCGCAGCCGACCGACACCGGCAAGAAGGTGGAAGTGATCGAATTCTTCGCCTACTGGTGCCCGCACTGCCAGACCTTCGATCCGATCCTGTCGGCCTGGGTGAAGAAACAGGGCGACAACATCGTCTTCAAGCGCGTGCACGTGCCCTACAACGACCGGCTGGCGCCGCAGCAGAAGCTGTACTACGCGCTCGAATCGCTCGGCCTGGCCGACGCGCTGCAGTCGAAGGTATTGGCCGCGCTGCGTGGCGGCAGCCACAGCTTCACCCGCGACGAGGAAGTATTCGACTGGGTCGCGCAGAACGGTGTCGACAAGCAGAAATTCATCGACACCTACCGCTCGTTCGGGGTGGCCGGCAAGGTGCGCCGCTCGTCCGCGCTGATGGAAAGCTACAAGGTCGAGTACTGGCCGCTGCTGGTCGTCGACGGCCGCTGGCAGGCTTCGCCGAGCCTGACGGGCAAGGCCAACGACAACCTCGCCACCGAGGCCGCGCAGCAGCAGGCCACCACGCAGGTGCTCGACTTCCTGGTCGCGAAGGCAAAGGCCGAGAAGAAGTAATGGCCGACGCACTGGCCACGGCGCTGGCCGCCGCGGGGCCGCGCGTGTTCATCACGGGCGCGTCCAGCGGCATCGGCGCCGCCCTGGCCGCCCGCTATGCGCGCGATGGCGCCACCCTCGGCCTGTTCGCCCGCCGCGAAAGCGCGCTGCGCGAACTGGCCGCATCCCTTCACCCCTCTGGTTCCGGCCTTTCCCGGCACCGCGTCTATCCCGGCGATGTCTGCGACCATGCGGCGCTCGCCGCCGCGGCAAGCGACTTCATCGCCCATGCCGGCGGCATCGACATCGTGATCGCCAACGCCGGCATCTCGCACGGCACGCTGACCGAAGTGCCGGAAGACTTGCCGGTGTTCGAAGCGATCATCGCCACCAACGTTACCGCCACGGTGGCCACCTTCGGCCCGTTCATCGAGGCGATGCGCGAACAGCGCCATGGCACGCTGGTCGGCATGGCCAGCGTGGCCGGGGTGCGCGGCCTGCCGGGCGGCGGCGGCTACAGCGCGTCGAAGGCGGCGGTGGTCACCTATTGCGAAGCGCTGCGGCTGGAAATGCGCCGCCACGGCATCCGCGTGGTGACGATCGCGCCCGGCTACATCGACACGCCGATGACGCGGCAGAACAAGTACCACATGCCGTTCCTGATGGCGCCGGAGCGCTTCGCCGACCGGGCGGTGCGGGCCATCGGCGGCGGTGTGCGCTACCGCGTGATCCCGTGGCAGATGGGCGTCGTGGCGAAGCTGCTGCGCTGGCTGCCGGACCCGCTGTATGATCTGGCCTTTGCCCGCGCGCCCCGCAAGGCGCGCAAGAGCGCACCATGACAGCCGCCATTCCCCTGCTGGACGCAGCGAAGATCCTCGCACGCTGCGCCGCCAGCGCATCCCATGTCGCCATCGAGGCGGTATCCGAAACCGGTTCCACCAATGCCGACCTGCTGGCCCGCCTGCCCGCGGGTACGCTGTCCCGCCCCGTGCTGCGGATCGCCGACGTGCAGACCGCCGGCCGCGGCCGCGCCGGCCGGCCCTGGCTGTCGGCACCTGGCGCATCGCTGACGTTTTCGCTGGCATGGCCGTTCAAGGGGCCGCTGCAGCGGCTGGCCGGCCTGCCGCTGGCGGTCGGCGTGGCGCTGGCGGAAACGGTGGCCTCGCTGGACGTGCCGGTGCAGCTGAAATGGCCGAACGACCTGATGAAGGATGGCGCCAAGCTGGCCGGCATCCTGGTGGAAACCGGCGCCGCACCCGACGGCGTGCCGTGGGCCGTGATCGGCTGCGGCATCAACCTGGCCATGCCGGACGACATGGAGGCGGCGATCGGCCGCGCCGTGTCGTCGGCACCCTGGCTGGCGCGAATGGACCGCAACGAACTGGTGGCCCTGCTGCTGTCGCGCCTCGCCGCCGTACTGGCCGAATTCGACGACACCGGCTTCGCGCCGTTCCGCGACCGGTGGAACGCGCTGCAGGCCTGGCGCGGCCAGCCGGTGAATATCCTCGACCAGGGCAATGTGGTGCACCAGGGTCTTGCCGCCGGCGTCGATGATGCCGGCCGGTTGCTGCTCGACACCTCGGCCGGACGCGTGGCCGTGCTGTCCGGCGACGTTTCGCTGAGGCTCGCATGACGGCCGGCGCCGCCACCTGGCTGGTGGTCGATGCCGGCAATACCCGCGTCAAGTGGGCGCTGGCCGATGCCGGTGCGCCAGCCGGACAATGGCGCCTGCACGGCGCGATGGCGCACGGGCTGCTCGATACGCTGGCCGGCGAATGGCAGGCGGCGCAGATCGTGCCGCAGCGCGTGCTGGTGGCCAACGTAGCCGGCGGCGGCGTGCGTGCGGCGATCGAAGGCGCCCTGCGCATCTGTGCGCCGCAGGCCGCCGTCGAATGGTTTGCCTCCGTGCCGTGGCGCGCCGGCATCCTGAACGGCTATGCCAATCCCGCGCAACTGGGCTGCGACCGCTTCGCCGCCGCGATCGGCGCGCGGGCGTTCGCGCCGGGGCAGGACCTGGTCATCGCCAACTGCGGCACGGCGACCACCGTCGATGCGGTCACGGCGGACGGTACCTTCATCGGCGGCATGATCCTGCCGGGATTGCGGCTGATGTCGGGCGCGCTGGCGCGCAACACGGCGCAATTGCCACAGATCGATGCCGGCACCGCATTGCCGCCCACGTTCGCCGGCAACACCCATGACGCCATCCTGTCGGGCTGCCTGGCGGCGCAAGCCGGCGCAATCGAGCGCGCGATTGCCGCGCATGGCGGCGCGCACTGTATCATCTCCGGCGGAGCCGCTCCGCTGATCGCCCCGGTACTCAATACGCCGGCGCGCCACGTGGACAATATCGTGATGCTCGGCCTGCACGCGGCACTGCTGGCCGGCGAAATGGATGAAACATGCTGAGTTCGCCATGCTGAAGTTCTGCTTTTTCGCGCTGCTGGCCGCGAACGTGGCGCTGTTCGCCGTGGGCCAGGGCTATGCGGGCAATGTCGCCGATGGCGAACGGGAACCCGGGCGGCTGGCCAGGCAGCTGAACACGAAGGCGCTGAAAATAATCCCGCCGGCGCAGGCCACTGCCGCGGCGGCCGCCGCCGCACCGCCCGAACCGCCCGGCCCGCCGCCGAAGGATGAAGCGGTGGCCGTGGCCTGCATCGAGATCGGCAATTTCATGCTTGCCGAGGCGCGCCGCTTCGAGGCCGAACTGGCGCCTCTGCAGCTGGGCGACCGCCAGTCGCGCCGCAACGTGCCGGGCCAGGAAGTGTCCAGCTACGTGGTGAACATCCCGCCGTTCGCCAATCGCGAAGCGGCCAACCGCAAGGCCGCCGACCTGCGCGCGAAAGGCGTCGACAACTTCTACATCATCCCCGACAACCAGCCGATGCGGCTGGCGATCTCGCTGGGCGTGTTCAAGCAGGAAGCCGCCGCGCAGACGCAGCTTGCCGCCCTGGTCAAGCAGGGTGTCACGGGCGTGCGCATCACTCCGCGCTACGCGCCATCGAAGCAGCTCGTGTTCCAGTTCCGCGACATCGGCACCACCACCCGCGCCCGGCTCGAAAAGATCGCCGCCGGATTCAAGGCACAGCAACTCCGCAGGTGCCAGTGAAATAGCAAGCACGGCCCAAGCGCTCAACTGTGGTTAGAACCCCACAAAAGCTGTTGTAAAAGTCAGGGGGACTGTCCCCGCCGTGGGGACTGTCCCTGCCTTGGGGACTGTCCCCGGTTTCAGGAAATTTTGTTAATTGATTTCGCGCTGCACGATCAGGGGCTTGAGCCGCAGGCCGGTGGGCAGGCGGGCGGCGGCGGCGGCGGCTTCTTCGCGGGAGCCGAACGGGCCGCCGTACAGCCGGTACAGCGGGCCCACCTGCACCACGGAGAATTCACTGCCGCGGGTGGCGCTGGCGACGCGTTCACGCATCATGGCGGCGCTGGTTTCCTTGGCGTAGGCGCCCAGCTGCAGGTAAAAGCCGTTGGAGGATGGCGCCGCCGTATCGGCCGCCGTGCCACGCGACAGGATGAAGTCTTCCAGCTCGTCCGGGCCGGCGCTGGCCAGCAGCGGCGCGCCCGGGCGCAACGCGCTCACAGGTACGCCTTCCACCGCGGCGATGACGACGCCCGCCTTGCGGGCCGCGACCATCTTGTCGATCTCGTCCGGCATCAGGCGCGTCACTTCCAGTTCGCTGCTGCCATTGAGCAGGAGGCCCAGTTTCAGCGCCGCCGTGTAGGACACGTCGATCACGCGCGACGACTTGAACGGTCCGCGGTCGTTGATGCGCACCACGACGGATTTGCCGTTGGACAGGTTGGTCACCCGCGCATACGAAGGAATCGGCAGGGTCGGATGCGCCGCCGACATCTTGTACATGTCGTACAGTTCGCCGGACGACGTGCGCTGCCCGTGGAATTTCTTGCCGTACCAGGTGCCCAGGCCGCGCGCCGTATAGGGCTTGTCGTGCGGGATCGGTTCGTACGTGGTGCCGAATACCGTGTAGGGACGGTTGGCGCGCGGCAGCGGCGGATCGTTGCGCACCTCGGCATCGGGCGTCTGCAGCAGGTTCGGCGGCGGCTCGTCGCCTGGGCCGTCGTCCTTGTAGTAGGCGCCGCGCCCCGAGCCGGCCGGCGGCAGGTCGGGCACGCCGGGTTCACGGTGCTTCGGCTTCACCTTCGGCGCGCCAGGCAGCTTGCCGACGACTTCCGGGCCGCCGCAGCCGGCCAGCGCCAGCATGGCCGCCAGCAGCGCGCATGTTCCGGCGCGCGTGGAAATGGAGGAAAAAACGGGCGGGAAACTGGACGAAAAACCCGGCCAGGAAAAAGTGTACCGGCGCGCCATCAGGTCTGCACCAGCTTGCGGTGGCGCTGCACGCTCATCAGGATGCCCGACACGATGCCCAGTGTCAGCAGCGCGGTACCGCCATAACTCATGAACGGCAGCGGCACGCCCACCACGGGCAGGATGCCGCTCACCATGCCCATGTTCACGAATGCGTAAGTAAAGAAGATCATCGTCATCGCTCCTGCCAGCAGGCGAGTAAAGAAATCGGGGGCATTGGCGGCGATCATCATGCCGCGGCCGATCAGCAACAGGTACAGCAACATCAGGAACAGGTTACCCGCCAGGCCGAATTCCTCGGAATAGACCGAGAAGATGAAGTCCGTGGTGCGTTCCGGAATGAATTCCAGGTGTGTCTGGGTGCCCTTGGTCCAGCCCTTGCCGGTGATGCCCCCCGAGCCGATCGCGATGGTGGACTGGATGATGTGGAAGCCCTTGCCCAGCGGGTCGGCGGTGGGATCGATCAGCGTCATCACGCGCTGGCGCTGGTAGTCGTGCATCATCGACCATGCCACCGGCATGAAGCATGCGCCGGCCACCACGAGTGCCAGCATGGCGCGCCACGGCAGCCCGGCGAGATAGATCACGGCGAAGCCGGCGGCCACCACCAGCAGCGAGGTGCCCAGGTCGGGCTGGCGCATCACCAGCCCCACCGGCACCAGCAGCAGCAGCGCGCCCACCACATAGGAATGCCAGCGCAGGTGGCCCTGCTGGTGCTGGAAGTACCAGGCCAGCATCAGCGGCACGGCGATCTTGGCCAGCTCGGAAGGCTGGATATCGATGATGCCGATATGCAGCCAGCGCCGCGCGCCCAGCTTGATGGTGCCGACCAGCGCCACCGCCACCAGCAGCAATACCGTCACCGTATAGGCGGGGACGGCGATCCGCATCAGGTTCTGCGGCGAGATGTTCGACGTGATCCACATGACCAGCACGCACATGGCGATATTGCGCAGCTGGTCCTCGATCTTGCCTTCGATACCCAGGCTGGCCGAGTACAGCGTGACCAGGCTGGTGCCCAGCAGCAGTGCCAGCAACAGCAGCAGCGGCGGGTCGAATACCGCCACATAGGGTTTCAGCCGCCGCCACAGCGAGCGTCGTTCGTTGATGCGCATGTTATTCCCTGTTCCTTGGCGGGATGGCGGCGGGCTGCTGCGCCCGCCCCTCCGCCGGGCGCGGCGGCGCCGTCCCTTGCGCGGGCGCCTGGGCCGCTGGCCGTCCCGCCGGTGCGGGTGGCGCAGCGGATGCCGGCGCCGTGGTGGTCGGCGGACGCACCGGCATCAGTCCCGGTCCGGGCGGCGGATTCTGTGCCGCCCCCGCAGGAGCCCGCGGCGCCGGCTTCACCGCGCCCTGCCCCGCTGCCGCCGGCGCCCCCGGCTGTGCGCCCTGCCCGGCCTGCGCCTGCTGCGCCGCCAGCTGTTCGCGGGCCAGCGCCGCTTCTTCCTCGGCGAGCGGGCCTTCGATGGGCTCGAACACTTCGGCGTCTTCCTTCGGCACCTTGTCGGTGTTCTTCTCGGTCGGCCGCTTGCCGAGCATGTAGTAGTCGAGCACCTTGCGGGCGATCGGCGCGGCCACGGCGCCGCCGAAGCCGGCATTCTCGACCACCATGGCGATCACGATGCGCGGCTTGTCGGCCGGAGCGAAGGCGGTGAACAGCGCATTGTCGCGCAGGCGCTCGGCCAGCGTCTTGGCGTTGTATTTCTCGTTCTTGCGGATGCCGACGACCTGCGCGGTACCCGTCTTGCCACCCACCGTGTATTGCACCCCGGCGAAGGCGCGCGTCGCCGTGCCGCCCTGCTCGCTGACCACGCCGACCATGGCGTCCTTGATCAGGTCGATGTTCTGCTGCTTCAGCGGAATGCGGTAGCTTTCCTTCGGCACGGTCAGCGTGCGGGCGCGCGTGCCGCCATCCTCGATGATCTTCACCAGGTGCGGCTTCATCACGATGCCGTTGTTGGCCAGGTTCGCCACCGCGTGGGCGATCTGCAGCGGCGTATAGGAGTTGTAGCCGGAACCGTTCGACACCGAGATCGTGTCGCCGCCCACCCACTTGCCGCCGCGCGGGTTCTTCTTGTAGCGCGACTGCTTCCATTCCTTGGATGGCAGCACGCCGGTCTTCTCGTTGTCCAGGTCGATACCGGTCTTCTGGCCGAAGCCGAACGGCTTCATGAAGTCGTGGATCATGTCGATCCCCATGTCGCGGCCCAGGTGGTAGTAGTACGTGTTGCACGACACCACGATCGACTTGCGCAAGTCCACCGTGCCGTGGCCGTTCACCACGTCGTCGCGGAACTTGTGGGTGCCGAGGTACATGAAGCCCGGATCGAAGATGGCCTGCGACGGCGTGCGCTTGCCCGTCTCCAGCGCGGCCAGCGCCATGAACGGCTTGAACGTCGAGCCGGGCGCATAGGTGCCGGACAGCGGCCGGTTCACCATCGGCCGGTCGAGCGACGTATTCAGTTCGTTCCAGCTCTGCGAATCGATACCGTCCACGAACAGGTTCGGGTCGTAGCCCGGCCGGGACACATACGCCAGCACGTCGCCGGTCGACGGTTCGATCGCCACCAGCGCGCCGCGCCATTCGCCGAACGCTTCCTCGGCGATCTTCTGCAGTTCGATGTCGATCGACAGGATCAGGTTGCTGCCGGAGGTGGGCGGCGTGCGCGACAGCGTGCGGATCGCGCGCCCGCCCGCCGACACTTCGACTTCCTCGTAGCCGGTAATGCCGTGCAAGTGCTTTTCATAGCTCTTTTCCAGGCCTTCCTTGCCGATGTAGTCGGTGCCGTTGTAGTTCGCGGCATCCTCGCGCTCCTCGATCGCCTTGGCTTCCTTCTGGTTGATGCGGCCGATGTAGCCGATCACGTGCGACGCCGTCTCGCCCAGCGGATAGTTGCGGAACAGGCGCGCCTGCACTTCCACGCCGGGGTAGCGGAACCGGTTCGCGGTAAAGCGCGCCACCTCCTCGTCGGACAGCCGGGTGCGCAGCGGCACGCTGGCGAAGTTCTTCGACTCGTCCATCAGCTTCTTGAAGCGGCGGCGGTCCTTCGGCGTCACCTCGACGATCAGGGCCAGCGCATCGATCATCTCCTCCAGCGGCACGCGCAGCTTGGACGGCGTGATCTCGAGCGTGTAGGCCGAGTAGTTGCGCGCCAGGACCACGCCGTTGCGGTCCAGGATCAGGCCCCGGTTCGGCTGGATCGGCACCACGGCGATCCGGTTGTCCTCGGCCTGCGCCATGTAGTCGGTGTGGCGGATCACCTGCAGCCAGACCAGGCGCGCGAGCAGCAGCGCGAAGCAGATGAAGACGAGGGTGCCGAGCAGCGTCAGCCGCACCCGGAACAGGTGCAGTTCGCGCTCGTTGTTCTTCAGCTCGGTCATGGGTGGCGATGTGGCGTGATTGCTTCCGGGCGCATCAGATCGGGCGGGTGTGGTCCTTGTCGACCGCGCGGCGCTGCGGCGCCAGCAGCAGCATCGTGATCAGGGGCCACAGCAGCGCCGACACGAAGCTTTCGACAAAGTAGAACCAGCCTGGGAATTTGCCGGAGACCAGGAAGCGCACCAGCAACTGCACCGCCTGCGCCAGCAGCAGCAGCGGCAGCACATGCATGGCCTGGGTGCTGATGCGGAACCACAGCACGCGGCGATGCATCATGATCGCGCAATACGACAGCAGCGTGTACGCCAGCGCATTCTCGCCCAGCAGCGTGGCATCGTGCACGTCCATCAGCAGGCCCAGGCAGAATGCGGTGCCGATGCCGACCCGGCGCGGCTGGTGCACGCCCCAGAATACCAGCACCAGCGCCACGAAGTCCGGCGCGGCGATGAACTGGCCCCAGGGCATCAGGTTGAGCAGGAACGCGGCCAGCAGGCTGATCGCGATGAAGATGGGGCTGACGGGCAGCAGGATGTACTGCGGACGGTTCATCGGTTCTCCCTCGGTGCCACGGCTGCGGGTGCGGGCGCTGGCGCATTGGCGCGCGGCGCGACGGGCGACGCCGCCGGCGCGGTGGCCTGGACACCGGCCGGCGCGGTGGCCAGCGGTTGCGGCGGCGCTCCCGGGCGCAGGCCCGGCGCCGCCGGGCCTGCGGGTACATTGGCTTGGGCCGCTGCAGGAACACCCGCGGCGCCCTCGGCGGCCGGCGTGGCAGCGGATGGCGCGGTGGCCGGATCGGCCGCTTTCTTTTTCTTGACCGGCTTGCTGGTATCTTCTTCCGGCGGACGCGGTGGCATCTCCGGCAGCGACATCAGGATCAGCAGCTGTGTATTGCGTTCGATGCCGGCCAGCGGCTGGCACACCACGCGGCCGAACATGCCGTTCGCGCTGTTCTCCACCTGCGTGACGCGGGCCACCGCCAGGCCGGCCGGATACACGCCGTCGATGCCGGACGTGATCAGGATATCGCCCACCATCACGTCGGCGTTCGGCGCCATGAAGCGCAGGTCCAGGTTGCCGGATTGGCCGCGCCCATAGGCAACGCTGCGCAGGCCGTTGCGCAGCACCTGCACGGGAATCGCCTGCTCCTTGTCGGTCAGCAGCGTGACTTCGGACGTGAAGGGAAACACCCGCGTGACCTGCCCCACCACGCCCTGGTTGTCGATCACCGGCAGGCCGGCCCGCACGCCCTGCTGCATGCCGCGGTTCAGGATCACCTTGCGGGTGAACACGTCGCGCGCGTCGTAGAGGATTTCCGCCAGCATCGTCTTGCCCGGCACTTTTTCACGGGCTTCGAGCAGCCTGCGCAACTGGGCGTTCTCGGCCTGCGTGAGCTGCGCCTGCTGCAGCGTGTGCGCCATGGCGATCTGCTGCGTGCGCAGTTCGCGCACCTGTTTTTCCAGGCCGGACAAGGTGGAGAAATACGTGCCTACGCCCGCCAGGGCATCGCGCGGCAGCATCGCCGCCACCTGCAGCGGATACAGCACGGTACCGACCACCTGGCGCACCACGGTCAGCGCGCCCACGCGCGAATCGAACAACAGCAATGCGATCGAGATGCACGCGCAGATCACCATCTTGGCGCGCGCGGACGCCCCTTGCTTGAAGAGTGGCGGCGGACTGTATTCCATAGATCCTGAAAGGACATGGGCGGCCGCGCACATGGCACGAACCGCCCGGTATTGCTAACGCCTGGCTGCACCCATCCGCAATCCATTGCAGATGAAGACCGCAGCCGCGATCGTGGCGGGGATCACTCGTACGAGAAGATCGATCCCAGCTGGTCCATGCGTTCCAGCGCCATGCCCGAACCGCGCACCACGCAAGTCAGCGGGTCTTCGGCCACCAGCACCGGCAGGCCGGTTTCTTCCATCAGCAGCCGATCCAGGTCGCGCAGCAGCGCGCCGCCGCCGGTCAGCATCATGCCTTTTTCGGCGATGTCCGCGCCCAGTTCCGGCGGCGTCTGTTCCAGCGCGTTCTTCACGGCCGACACGATATTGTTCAGCGGGTCGGTCAGCGCTTCCAGGATCTCGTTCGACGAGATCGTGAACGAACGCGGGATGCCTTCGGACAGGTTGCGGCCCTTGACTTCCATTTCCTTCACTTCCGAACCCGGGAACGCGGAGCCGATCGCCTTCTTGATCGCTTCGGCCGTCTGTTCGCCGATCAGCATGCCGTAGTTGCGGCGGATGTAGTTGACGATCGCTTCGTCGAACTTGTCGCCGCCCACGCGCACGGAACCCTTGTAGACCATGCCGCCCAGCGAGATGATGCCCACTTCGGTGGTGCCGCCGCCGATGTCGACCACCATCGAACCCGTCGCATCGGATACCGGCAGGCCGGCGCCGATCGCGGCCGCCATCGGCTCCTCGATCAGGTAGACCTGCGAAGCGCCGGCGCCGAGGGCCGATTCGCGGATCGCGCGGCGTTCCACCTGGGTCGAGCCGCACGGCACGCAGATGATGATGCGCGGCGACGGGCGAAAGAACTTCGAGTCATGCACCATGCGGATGAACTGCTTGAGCATCTGCTCGGTCACGGTGAAGTCGGCGATCACGCCATCCTTCATCGGGCGGATCGCTTCGATGTTGCCGGGTACCTTGCCCAGCATCTGCTTGGCTTCCTTGCCGACCGCCTGGATAGTCTTCTTGCCATTCGGGCCGCCTTCCTGGCGGATCGCCACCACCGAGGGCTCATCGAGCACGATGCCCGAACCGCGCACGTAAATAAGAGTATTTGCCGTGCCGAGGTCAATGGCCAGATCGGACGAGATGTACCTGCGTAAAAAACCAAACATGAGTATCCTGTAGCGCTCTTGCCCGCGCGTGGGCAGTTAGAAGATTGTCCTGTGATGCGTCGGCCTGGGAAGCGGGGCTCTGCCAGACTGGCGGCCACCGGGATGCCGGCAACGCATCAACCCGGCATTCTACCTTATAATTCACGGGCTATTTGCCCTGAATCCACTCAAATGTGCGGACCCCGAAGCCTGCGTTTATGCAGGTTTGCCGGGGTTTTAGGGTGAAAATGGCCGATGTTACAAAAGTCTTATCGAAACCCTCAGTTTTATGACTAGCGCTTTGCGCGCCCCGAAAATGGCCCTGACACCCACCGACGTAAACCGCATCGCCAAGCTGGCGCAACTGGAACTGGACGAACAGCATTCCGCGGCGATGCTGGACAAGCTGAACGGCATCTTCGCGCTGGCCGAGCAGATGCGCGCCGTGGATACCGAAGGCGTACCGCCGCTGGCGCACCCGCTGGCCGCGCACATGCAGGTGGCGCTGCGCCTGCGCGACGACGTGCCCACCGAGCCGAACCGCCGCGACGATTACCAGAAAGTGGCACCGAAGACCGAGGACGGCCTGTACCTGGTGCCGAAGGTGATCGACTAATCCATCCTCCCGCCGCCCGGCGGCGGGACAGCAGAACAACACCATGATCCATACCAAGACCCTCAAAGAACTGTCCACGCTGCTGCAGTCGAAGGAGATTTCCGCCACCGAGCTGGCGACGCACTACCTCGACCGTATCGAAGCGAGCGACCTGAACGCCTTCCTGCACGTGGATCGCGCGCTGACGCTGGCCCAGGCCGCCGATGCCGATGCCCGCCTTGCCGCAGGCGCCGCGCACGCGCTGGCGGGCGTGCCGATCGCCCACAGGGCTATTTTCGGGACGCGCGGCTGGCGCTCCACGGCCGGCTCGAAGATGCTGGCCGATTATGTGAGCCCGTTCGACGCCACCGTGGTCGAAAAACTGCATGGCGTGGGCATGGTCCACCTGGGCAAGCTTAATTGCGACGAATTCGCGATGGGGTCGTCGAACGAGAATTCGGCCTTCGGCGCCGTGAAGAACCCGTGGGACACGCATGCCGTGCCGGGCGGTTCGTCCGGCGGTTCGGCGGCGGCCGTGGCGGCACGCCTGGCGCCGGCCGTGACCGGCACCGACACGGGCGGCTCGATCCGCCAGCCCGCCGCGTTCTGCGGCATCACCGGCATCAAGCCGACCTATGGCCGCGTGTCGCGCTTCGGCATGATCGCGTTTGCTTCGTCGCTGGACCAGGGCGGCCCGATGGCGCAGACCGCCGAGGATTGCGCCCTGCTGCTGTCGGCGATGGCCGGCTACGACGAGCGCGATTCGACCAGCCTGGCGCCGGAACAGGGTGGCGTGCATGAGGATTTCACGCGCAACCTGAACGAACCGCTGGCCGGCCTGCGCATCGGCGTGCCGAAGGAATACTTCGGCGAAGGCCTGGCTGCCGACGTGGAAGCGGCCGTGCGCGCGGCGCTCGAGCAGTTCGTGAAACTGGGCGCCACGCTCGTCGACATCTCGCTGCCGAACACGGCGCTGTCGATCCCGGCCTATTACATGATCGCGCCGGCCGAGGCGTCGTCGAACCTGTCGCGCTTCGACGGCGTGCGCTACGGCTTCCGCGCCGAGGGCTACAAGGACCTGCAGGACATGTACCGCAAGACGCGCGCCCAGGGCTTCGGCCCCGAGGTGCAGCGCCGCATCATGGTGGGCACGTACGTGCTGTGCCATGGCTACTACGATGCTTACTACGTGAAGGCCCAGAAGATCCGCCGCCTGATCGCCGACGATTTCGCCAAGGTGCTCTCCGGCCCCGATGCCGTGTGCGACGTGATCATGGGCCCGGTGGCCCCGACCGTGGCCTGGGACCTGGGTTCGAAGGCGGACGATCCGGTGGCGAACTACCTGGCCGACATCTTCACGCTGTCGACCAGCCTGGCCGGCTTGCCCGGCATGTCGATCCCCTGCGGTTTCGGCCAGGGCGACAAGAACGCGAACCGCCCGGTGGGCCTGCAACTCATCGGCAATTACTTTGCCGAGGCGAAGCTGCTGAACATCGCCCACCAGTTCCAGCAGGCGACCGACTGGCACGCACGCGCTCCGGCCGCTGCCTGATCGCATCCAAGAGATCACAAGGAAGAACAATATGGAATGGGAAGTCGTCATCGGTCTCGAGAACCACGTGCAGCTCACGACCGATTCGAAAATCTTCAGTGGCTCGCCGACCGCGTTCGGCGCCGAGCCGAACACGCAGGCCAGCCCCGTCGACCTGGCGTTGCCGGGCGTGCTGCCGGTGATGAACAAGCAGGCGGTCGACCGCGCGATCCGCTTCGGCCTGGCCGTGGGCGCGAAGATCGCGCCGCAATCGATCTTCGCCCGCAAGAATTATTTCTACCCCGACTTGCCGAAGGGTTACCAGATCAGCCAGATGGATGACCCGGTCGTGCAGGGCGGCTCGCTGACGTTCGGTTTCGAGAAGGATGGCAAGTTCGTCACCAAGACCGTGAACCTGACGCGCGCGCACCTGGAAGAAGACGCCGGCAAATCGCTGCACGAGGATTACCACGGCATGTCCGGCATCGACCTGAACCGGGCCGGCACGCCGCTGCTGGAAATCGTCTCCGAACCGGAAATCCGCTCGGCGCAGGAAGCGGTGGCCTACGCCAAGGCGCTGCATGGCCTGGTGATGTGGCTGGGCGTTTGCGACGGCAACATGCAGGAAGGCTCGTTCCGCTGCGACGTGAACGTGTCCGTGCGCCCGAAAGGCCAGACCGAATTCGGCACCCGCTGCGAGATCAAGAACCTGAACTCGTTCCGCTTCATCGAGGAAGCGGTCAACGTGGAAGTGCGCCGCCAGATCGAGCTGATCGAGGATGGGGGCAAGGTGGTGCAGGCCACCCGCCTGTACGACCCGGACCGCAAGGAAACCCGCGAAATGCGCAGCAAGGAAGATGCGCAGGATTACCGCTATTTCCCCGACCCCGACCTGCCGCCGCTGGCGATTTCCGAGGACTGGATCGAGCGCGTGAAAGCGGCGATGCCGGAACTGCCGGCCGTGATGCGCGAGCGCTTCGTCGGCCAGTACAAGCTGCCGGAATACGATTCGCTGGTGCTGACCTCGTCGAAGGCGATGGCCACCTACTTCGAAGCCGTGGTGGCCGCCGCCGGCCAGGAAAACGCCAAGGCAGCGGCGAACTGGCTGATGGGCGACGTGTCCTCGACGCTGAACCGCAACGACGTCGACATCGCCGACGCGCCCGTGAAGCCGGCGCAGCTGGCGCTCATGCTCAAGCGCATCGCCGACGGCACCATCTCGAACAAGGCGGCCAAGGAAGTCTTCCAGGCGCTGTGGGAAGCCAATTCGGATGACGCCGCGCTGGTCGACGCCATCATCAAGGAAAAAGACCTGGGCCAGGTGTCCGACGCGGGCGCCCTGGTCGCCATCGTCGACGAAGTCATCGCCAACAACGCCAAGTCGGTCGAGCAATACCGCGCCGGCAAGGAAGCGGCGATCAACGCGCTGATCGGCCAGGCCATGAAGGCATCGAAAGGCAAGGCCAACCCGGCACAGCTGACCGAGCTGCTCAAGCAGAAGCTGGCGGGCTGACCAAAAAACCGGTGACAGGCTCCGATTCTCAAAAACGGTGACAGTCACCATTTTTGAGAAACATTTCCAAAAAACCGGTGACAGGCTCCATTTTCCGGGAAACATTGCCGGAAAAACGGTGACAGTCACTATTTTTCGCGGAACTGCTCAAGCAGAGGCTGGCGCGCTGAGGAAGAAAACGGTGACAGGCTCCGATGGTTAAAATCGGTCAAAATCGGTGACAGTCACCATTTTTTGAGAAACATTTCAACTTAAATGGTGCCTGTCACCGTTTTTAAAAAAAGGCGCCGCGGCGCCTTTTTTTGTTATCTTGTCGACATGAAAAAACTGATCGCTCCCTTGCTGGCCACCCTGGCCATTCCCGTGCTTGCCGCCACGCCCGCCGGCACGGAATTCAGCCACCACGACTGGGAACTGGCGTGCGACAACACGCGCACGTGCCGCGCGGCCGGGTACCAGCCCGACGGTGTGGAGCCGGCCGTTTCCGTGCTGATCGAGCGCGTGGCGGGTCCCGGGCGCGCCCTCGCGGCCACGCTGCAGCTGGGCAGCTATGGCGACGATGCGCCGGAGCCGAAATCGGCAACGGTGGCGATGAAGATCGATGGCAAGGCGCTGGGGCCGGTGACGATCGAGGCCCAGCATGGCACGCTGACGCCCGCTCAGGTGCAGGCGCTGGTCTCGGCCGTTTCGGGCACCGGCCGGGTGGAATGGACCGACGGCACGCACACTTGGGCGCTGTCCGGCAAGGGCGCTTCCGCCGTGCTGCTGAAGATGGATGAAGTCCAGGGCCGCCTCGGCACCATGGGGGCGCTGCTGCGCAAGGGCAGCCGGCCCGAGGATACCGTGCCTGGACCACTGCCGGCGCCCGAGGTCTCACCCGCATCGGCCGGTTCGACCGAGGTGAACCTGCCGCCGGCGGCCCGCACCGCCCTGCTCCGCGAACTGCGCAAGGCGCTCGATGCCGGTACCAGCGGCTGCGAGGCCTTCGCGCCGGACCAGTTGACCGTGATGAAACTGACCCCGGAAAAACTGCTGGTGCAGATGCCCTGCTGGACAGGCGCCTACAACACCGGCAGCGCCTATCTCGTGGCCAACAAGGCCGCGCCGTTCAACCTGGAACTGGTTACCGCCGACGCCACCGACTACGCGGCCGGCATCATTACGTCGGCGCAGAAGGGCCGCGGCCTGGGCGACTGCTGGGCTACCAGGGAATGGGTCTGGGACGGCCACCGCTTCGTGCTGGCCGAGTCGGCCACTTCCGGCATGTGCCGCCTGGTGGCACCCGGCGGCGCATGGAGGCTACCGACCTACGTGGCGAAGGTCACGCGCGGCCCGCGCTGACGCCGGCCGTCACGGCGCCACGCGGCCTTCGATCGAATCGTCCAGCGTCTTGCCGATCGCGGCACCCACCATGATCTTCAGGCCCTGCACCAGGTTGCCGTGCTTGTTGTCCCAGTAGTAGCCATCCGTGGGCACCACGCGGATCAGCGTAATGCGGGGGTCGCCCAGCCCTTCCGTGAACCAGGTGGCCAGTTCCGGGCTCCACAGTTCACGGATGCGGGCGGGATCGCGCGAGATCGTGGCGATGCCGTCCAGGTACAGGAAACCGGCATGCTTCGATGCCTGGAAGTACACGCGCACTTTCGGGTCTGCGGCGACTTCCGCGTTCTTGTGGCTGTCGGCCGCGCTCATGAACCACAGGCTGCCCGCCTCGTCGACATCGAGCACCGACATCGGCCGCGCATCGGTGCCGCTGCTGACGAAGAAGCAGCTCTCCGCATCGTCGACGATGTGCCTGATCCGCTTGACCGCATCATGCCCGGTCAAGTCCTTGTGGTTGTGTTCCGGCTGGTTGCGATTGATCGAGTCCATGGCATCCTCCTGTCGTATGGGAGCCTTCGATGCTAATGGTATTCCGACCAATAGTATGTGGTCTTTTTAACCGTCCCGTTGCAGGAGGGTGCGCTCGATCCATGCGGCGATGCCGGCAAAGATGTCGTCGCGGTTCAGTTCGTTGAAATTCTCGTGGCGGTTGGCCGCCTCGACGCGGCAGGCCAGCAGGTGGGACGGCACGGCGCTCAGCAGGCGCAGCGCAGCCTGGGTATCGGCCAGTTCATCCTGGCCGGCCAGCACCACGTACAGCGGATGGCGCCAGCCCGCCAGCGACAGGCCACGCTGCGCCTGTTGCAGCGCGTGCCCGAAGCGCATCGTGATCTCGGAGGCGCGGATGCCATCGGCTTCGTCGAGGCGATGGCGAGCGGTGATGGCGGCATCGTGCGTGAGCACATCGGTCAGGGATGCCAGCGGTACCTTCATCGCCGGCAGGAGCCGCGCCAGCACGGTGGACAGCTTTTGCAGGACGGCGGGCACGGCCACCGCGTTCACGTAATACGGCGACGACAGGATATAGCCGGCGACATCGCCGCCACCCGCCAGTCCGAACTTCGTCGCGACCAGGGCCCCCATCGAGTGAGCGATGACGAACACGGGGATGCCGGGCCAGCGCGCGCGTATCCAGTCGAGGAACAGGCCGGTCTCCTCGACGAGGATGCCGAAATCGGGGATGTCGGCACGCCTGCCGGCGCCATGGCCGCACAGGTCGAAAGCCGCGGTGGCGATGCCGCGTGCGCGGAAATAGCGCGCCGGCGTGACCCAGTCCCCCGCATGGGCCATGCCGCCGTGCAGAGCCAGCAGCACGCAGCGTGGCGATTCCGGCGGCTCCCAGACATGCACGGTGCGCGGCGCGCCGGCCCGGCCGCCGAAGGAATCGAGCCGGTCTTCTGCGAAGCGCATCAGCCCCTCACCATCAGCCAGTAACCATCACCCAGTAACCATCAGCCAGTGACCATCAGCCTGTGATACTGAGCGTGATGCCCATGTTGACGAACAGGGTCAGGTCGGCGATCGAGAAATCGAGCGCGTCGTCCGGCCCCACGTCGATCATGGCGATCCGCAGTTCGGCGGCCAGCGGCGGCACGTCGAAGGTGATGCCGCGCGCCTCGCATTCATGCAGCCAGGCGCGCAGGTGGCGGACCAGCGCGGCCGGGTTGGCATCCTCGCCCAGGCTCACATAGAAGCCGTCATCGATGCGCACGCGGCCATCGGGCCGCACGTTGCCCTTCTTCCAGCTGACTTCCGGCTCGCTGGGCAAGCCGTCGCGCGCGTCGGCAACCGCGGCCTCGTCGCCATACACTTTCAGGGATGCTTTGTTCATTGCGGCTCCTCCGTTGTTACCCATATTTAAGCACAACCAACGGCGGCCGCAACAATTAAGTTGATGCCCAGCAACCCGCTCAGGCGATCCCGTAGCGGTCGCGGTAGGCCGCTACCGCATCCTTGTGCTGTGCCAGCGCCGGATCGGCGGACAGGTAACCCAGCAGGTCGGCCAGGTTGCCGATCGAGATGACGGGAATGTTGTAGTTCCTGCTCACTTCCTGCACCGCGGACAGGTCCGACACCACGCCATCCTTGCCGCCCCGCTCCATCCGGTCCAGCGCGATCAGCACGGCGCACGGCTCGGCGCCGGCGTTGCGGATCATCTCCACCGATTCGCGCACCGAGGTGCCGGCCGAGATCACGTCGTCGATGATGACCACCTTGCCGGACAGCTTTGCGCCGACCAGCGTGCCGCCTTCGCCATGGTCCTTGGCTTCCTTGCGGTTATAGGCGAACGACGTGTTGCGGCCCTTGTTGGCCAGCGCCACCGCGGTGGCCGACGCCAGCGTGATGCCCTTGTAGGCAGGGCCGAACAGCATGTCGAATTCCACGCCGGCGTCGAGCAGGGTCTGCGCGTAGAAGTCGGCCACTTTCGCCAGCGTGGCGCCGTCGTGGAACAGGCCCGCATTGAAGAAATACGGCGACTGGCGCCCCGCCTTGGTGGTGAATTCGCCAAATTTCAGCACTCCCGCCGAGACGGAAAACGCGATAAACTGTTGCCTTAAAATATTACTCATATGCTGGTCCTGTTCAAAAAGTGCCCGTATTTTAATCCATGCCAAAGATCATCTCCGCCAACCTGAATGGCATCCGCTCCGCCGCCAAGAAGGGCTTTTTCGACTGGATGGGCACCCAGTCCGCCGATTTCATCTGCGTGCAGGAACTGAAGTGCCAGGCCAGCGACATGACGGCCGAGTTCAGCAATCCGCACGGCTACCACGGCCATTTCCACTACGCCGAGAAAAAGGGTTATTCGGGTACGGGCGTCTACAGCAAGATCGAACCGGATGCCGTGAAGATCGGTTTCGGCAGCCCTGAATTCGATGCCGAGGGCCGCTACGTGCGCTGCGACTTCGGCGACCTGACCATCATTTCCGTCTACTGCCCTTCCGGATCCTCATCGCCCGAGCGGCAGGAAGCCAAGTTCCGCTTCATGAACCTGTTCCTGCCGCACCTGATGGCATTGCGCGCCGAAGGCCGCGAAGTCGTCATCTGCGGCGACTGGAACATCGCCCACAAGGAAATCGACCTGAAGAACTGGAAGGGCAACCTGAAGAATTCCGGTTTCCTGCCCGAGGAACGGGCGTGGCTGACGCGCGTGTTCGACGAGTGCGGCTACGTGGACGTGCACCGCGGCCTCGATCCGCGCGCGGAACAGTACACATGGTGGAGCAACCGCGGCCAGGCGTATGCGAAGAACGTCGGCTGGCGCATCGATTACCACGTCGCCACCCCGGGCATCGCGCAATGCGCGCAAGCTGTCTCCGTCTACAAGGACGTGAAATTCTCCGATCACGCGCCGCTGATCATCGATTACCTGCGTTGACATCATCCAATGCGTGGACAACGGCCGGCCCTCATGGGCATCCCCGGCCGTTGCTTTTTCAACAGTATCAACCGTTGTTTTTCAGTCGCTCGGCATTTCCATAAAGAAAAGTAAGGTGCATCTTTGCTATGATGACGCCAAAACTTTTCCCTGGAACATCGCATGCTTGCCACCGACCGCCCCTTCCTCAGCGCCGCCACACCTGCCGACGATAGCGGAGCGGTCGCCACCGGCGCCCATATCGAGCTGACATTCTCGACAGCGGTGAAGGCCGGCAGCGGCAAGGTCTACGTGACGAACGGGGCGACCCAGACCTACCTGGGCCGCGATGGCCTGCTGCACACGCGCATCGTCGGCGCCACCGATACGCGCGCCATCGATATCGGCGACACCAGCCAGGTCACGATTGCCGGAAACAAGGTGACCATCGATCCTGCCGCCGACCTGCTGGGCAACATGGCCTACAGCGTGGTGATGGAAGCCGGCGTGCTGGTGGACCAGGCCGGCAACGCCTATGCCGGCCTGGTGGACGGCAACCGGCTCGATTTCACGACCGCGCAGCCGGGCGACATCACGCCGCCATCCGTATTGTCGCTGGCGCTGTCCGACGACCACCTGGAAACGGGCGAGCACGCCGTGCTGACGCTGACGCTGAGCGAAGCCGTCAGCGGCATCACGCTGGCGGACTTCGCGGTCGAGGGCGGCCTCCTCGAAGATCTGGCGACGCTGGACGGCATCACGTGGACCGCGCGGCTGGTGCCGGATGCCGGCCGCGAAGGCAACGGCTCGGTGGCATTCGCACCATCGGCCGCGGTGGACCTGGCCGGCAACCACGGCATTGGCGCGGCGGCCACGGCATCCTTCGCCTACGCTACGCCGGCCAGCCTGTCGCTCCGGCTGTGGAACGACAGCGGCATCGACGACACCGACTTCATCACCAATGCCGGCAGCGACCAGGGCCTGGAGATCCACTGCGCGCTGCCGCTCGGCGAGGGAGACCGGGTGCAGGTATCGATCGACGGCGCCGAATTCATCGATGCGCAACAGGGCGAAGGCTATGGCTACTGGTTCGCCAGCGGACTGCAACTGGCCGCCGCCGAAGGCACGCTTACGGTACGCGTGGTGGACGCGGCCGGCACGGTGCGGACCAGCGTGGCGCAGCAGTACGTGGTGGACGCAGCCGCCCCCGAAGCCTCGGCACGGGCCGCGACGACCGCGCTGGCGCCGGACAGCGATTCCGGCACTGCAGGCGACGGCATCACCAGCGCCGGGCAGCCGTGGGTGGTGGTGACGCTGGCCGGCAAGGCGGGCTACCGCCCCGGCGACGTGATCGAAGTGCAGGAAGATGGCTATGAAGGCCCGCCCGCCGGGCGCACCGTGCTGCAAGCCGGCGACTTCGATGCCGGCGGCAACCTGGTGTCGCAGTCGGTGCGGGTGCAGCTCACCGGCGGCATGCTGCATGGCGCCGAGGGCATCCATACCTTCTTCGCGCGCATCGCCGATGTCGCCGGCAATGGCGTGCCCGGCGACTACAGCGCGCAGATGCTGCAGCTGGCGATCGACACCACGGCGCCCACCCTGGCCGACACGGCGCCGGATGAAGGCGATGTCGTGGAGGGCACGCTGCCCACCATCACGCTGACGTTCGACGAAGACGTGATGCTGGACGCCGCGACCATGCTGGTGCTGGCCAGCGCTTCCGGTGACGTGCAGGAGTTCAGTGGCAAAGCGGGCGACCTGCGCTGGAACGGCGACACCCGGGAATTGACGCTGACGCTGAAGCACGCGCTCGACGCTGGCACGCACTACCGGCTGGCGACGCAGGGCCCCCTGCAGGATGCGGCGGGCAACGTGGGCTGGGTGGCCGACTCGGTGCTGCTGCGCTTCGACACGGCGCAAGGGGGCGATGGCGAGGTGATCGTCGTTCCCGTCACGCCGGAGCTTTCGCTGCACGTGGACAGCGCCAGCGCTTCCGATCCCGGCGGCGAGGCACAGGATGGCGTGACGAACGACGTGCGCGTCGACGTCGCCGGCCTGCAGCCCGGCGGTTCGTGGGAATACAGCGTGAATGGCGGCGAAAGCTGGCAGGCCGGCTTCGCCGATTACTTCAAGCTCGACCCCGTGTCCGCGACCTATGGCGAAGGCCAGGTGCGCGTGCGCCAGTACGAAGCAGGCCCGGAAAGCCAGGTCAGCGAAACGGGCATGCTGGGGCCGATCGCGATCGACCTCACCGCGCCGGGCGTGACGATCGATTACGCGTCGTTCGACTTCATCGCCGGCAGCAGCACGATCACGGGACAGGTGATGGGCGAGTTCGACGAGGGCGACCTGGTCGAGTTCACGGTGGACCGCGGCGTGACCTGGCAGCGCGCCGCGCTGGACGGCTACCTCTACCTGCACGACGTCGAGCTGGGATATGGCGGCACGATCGGCCTGCGCGTTGCCGACGAAGCGGGCAACCTGGGCGGCCCGTTCTTCAATGCCAGCACGGTCTACGTGGCCGACGGCTATGGCGGCGCGTTCGACATCGGCGAAGGCGAGGCGCTGTTCGCGCAGGCCGGCGACGACCGCATCAGCGCCGCCAGCACGGCCTTCGCCTTCCTCGACGGCGGCTCGGGCGAGGATACGCTGGACGTTTCGCAATCGGTGCGCACCGGCGACACCGCCATCGCCATGCTCGACCTGGCCGATATCGCCGGCCACCTGGCCAATATCGAGGCCATCGACCTGGGCGACGGCAGCGGCACCGCGTTCGAACTGGCGTTCAACACCGAATCGGCGCTCGCCATGACCGGTGGCGGCCCGCTGCGCATCGCCGGCGGCGCGGACGACAGGGTCACCCTCGGTGACAGCCAGTGGCTATGGGAGAACAACGACGGGGAGTTCACCACCTGGTACAACGGCAGCGTGGCGATCACGGTCGACAACGATATCGACCTGGTCGGCAACTTCGTGCTGGTCTGACGGCGGCTACAGGCTGCGGCGGCTCTCGAAGTAGCGCCACTCCCCGGTCAGCGGATCGGGGAAGCCGATCGCCCGCGCCAGCAGTTTCAATGGCGCGGACACATCCTCCCCCTTGCACGGCAGAGCCACCGGGTAGAACGCATCGTTGACGATCGGGATGCCCAGCGCGGCCAGGTGCACGCGCAACTGGTGCTGCCGCCCCGTGTGCGGCCACAGGCGATACAGCACGTGTTCGCCGCGCTGCCCGGCGATGTCGATCATGGTTTCCGAATTCGGCTCGCCCGGCGCTTCCTTCATCGTGAAGAACTTGTCGCCCTGCACCATGCGGCTGCGGTAGCTGAACGGGAAGGTGCGCCCCGGCAGCGGGCCGGCCAGCGCCTCGTACTCCTTTTGCACCACGCGCTGCTGGAACAGCGACTGGTACGCGCCGCGGCTGTCGAGGTTGCGGGAAAAGACGACGATGCCGGCGGTTTCGCGGTCGAGCCGGTGGATCGGCACCAGTTCCTCGATGCCGAGCCTGGCGCGCAGGCGCACCAGCAGCGTCTCCTTGAGGAAGCGGCCGGTGGGAATCGTGGGCAGGAAATGCGGCTTGTCGGCGACCACGATGTGCTCGTCCTGATACAGCACCTCTTCCTCGAACGGAATCGGCGCCTCGTACTCCAGCTCGCGGTAATAGAAGATGCGCAGGTTGCGGCGATACGGCGACGACGGCTGCAGCGCCCTGCCCTGCGCGTCGACCACGTCGCCGCGCGCCATCCGCTCGCGCCACTGCGCCTCGGTCACGGCGGGATAGTTCGCCACCATGAAGGTGATCAGGTCGGGCCAGTCGCCCTCGGGCAGCCACAGGTAGCTGGGCGTGACGCCGTCGCGCATGGGCAACGGCGCCTTGCCGTGGAACTTGACGGTGGATGACATGCGGGAAAAGCGGGTGTTACGTCTTCGGCAGCGGCGTGGTGCGGTAGGCTGGCAGCTTGGCCACCGTGGTGCCGCGCGTGCGCGCATACACCGGCAGCACCAGCGGCATGCTCTTGTTCATCTCGGCGATGCGGGTTTCGCCGCTCGGGTGGGTGGACAGGAACTCGATCGGCGCGCGCGCGTTGACGGCGCCCATTTTCTGCCACAACGCGATGCCGGCGCGCGGATCGAAGCCGGCGCGCGCCGCCAGGTCGATGCCGACCAGGTCGGCCTCGGTTTCCTCGCCGCGCGAGAATTTCAGCACGGCCGCCTGGGCCGCCATGCGGCCGCCGAAGTCCGTCAAGTTCGGGTCGATGCCGAACAGCGCCGAGGCGGCGATGCCGCCCAGCTTGCCGGCGATCGCGGCCACCTGCGATTCGCCCTGCCGCTTGCGCGCATGTTCGCGCAGCGCGTGGGCGATTTCGTGGCCCATCACCATGGCCACTTCATCGTCCGTCATGTTCAGCTTGGTCAAGATGCCGGTGAAGAAGGCGATGCGGCCGCCGGGCATGCAGAAGGCGTTGACCTGGTCCGAATTGAGCAGGTTGACTTCCCAGTTCCAGTCCGCCGCCTCGGGATTCCAGCGGCCCACGTGCGGGATGATGCGTTTCGCGATGGCACGCAGCCGCTGCACCTGCGGATGATTGTCGTCGACCAGCGCGTCCTTCTGGTCGGCTTCCTTCAGCAGCGCGTCGTACTGCAGCTTCGATTGCTCGTTGACGGTTTGCTCATCGGAAAACACGCGCAGGCGCGACAGGCGCGTGACGGGAATGCCGTCCGACGCCTGGGCGGCAGGCGCGCTCTGCGCCGGCGCGGATTGGTGGGCTGCCGCCAGCTGCATGCTGGTGGCAAGGGTGATGAGGGCCAAGCTATGTTTGAGTGATTTCATGATTTAGTTCCATACGTCCATGACATTATGTACATTCCACGGTCGTTGGCCACACGATACCATATGCCGGCCCGGGGCCCGGTTCACCCGGCCTTGTCAACGGCTGCCGGCACCGTTGCGCTTGCGCAGCCGGAACACCGCCAGTTCGCCGCGCAGGTTCGGCAGCACGTCGACGATCCGCCCTTCGGCCAGCGCCACGTATTCCATCACCTCGACGCCCACCTCGGCGGCCAGCGCGCGGAAATCCTCGATCGTGGCGCAGCGCACGTTGGGCGTGTCGTACCACTGGTACGGCAGCGTCTTCGACACCGGCATGCGGCCCTTCAGCAGCGCCACGCGGTGCGGCCAGTAGGCGAAGTTCGGGAACGACACGATGGCTTCGTTGCCGACGCGGACGATGTCGCGCAGCAGCGCCTCGACGTGCTGCATCATCTGCAGCGCGGACAGGCACAGCACCGTGTCGAAGGAATTGTCGCCGAACAGCGCCAGGCCGCCCTTCTCGAAATCCTGCTGGATCACGCGCACGCCGCGCTGGGTACTTTCCAGTACCTTGTCGTCGGCCAGTTCCAGGCCGTAGCCGGTGCAGCGCTTGTCGGTCTGCAGGTACTCCATCATGAAGCCGTCGCCGCAGCCCACGTCCAGCACGTGCGCGCCGGGCTGTATCCAGTGGGCGATGAAGGCCAGGTCGGGGCGTGCCCGTTTCAGGTCGTCGAACGTCATGCCGCACCTCCTTTCGATTCGGCGGCAATCTGGCCATGGATTTGCCCGAAATAGGCCCTTACCATGCCCATGTAGCGCGGGTCCTCCAGCAGGAAGGCATCGTGGCCGTGCGGGGCATCGATTTCCGCATAGGTCACTTCACGGCGGTTGGCCAGCAGCGCCTGCACGATCTCGCGCGAGCGCTCCGGCGAGAAGCGCCAGTCGGTGGTGAACGAGGCGAGGAAGAATTTCGCCTTGGTCTTCGCCAGGGTGCGCGTCAGGTCGCCGTCATGCACGCGCGCCGGATCGAAGTAGTCCAGCGCCTTGGTGATCAGCAGGTAGGTGTTGGCGTCGAAGTAGGTGGCGAACTTGTCGCCCTGGTAGCGCAGGTACGATTCGATCTCGAAGTCGATGCCGAAGCCGAACTTGTAGCCCGCGGCTGCAGTTCCGCTCGCTCCGGCGCCGCCCTTCTCGGCCATCGACCGCAGCTTGCGGCCGAACTTCTCGGCCATGTCGTCGTCGGACAGGTAGGTGATGTGGCCGACCATGCGCGCCACCTTCAGGCCATTCTTCGGCACCACGCCGTGTTCGTAGAAGTCGCCGCCATGGTAGTCCGGGTCGGACAGGATCGCCTGCCGCGCCACGTCGTTGAAGGCGATGTTCTGCGCCGACAGCTTCGGCGTGGAAGCGATGACCACGCAATGGCGCAGCCGGTCCGGATACATGATGCTCCAGGCCAGCGCCTGCATGCCGCCCAGCGAGCCACCCATTACGGCGGCGAACTGCGCGATGCCCAGGCGGTCGGCCAGGCGGGCCTGGGCGGCCACCCAGTCTTCCACCGTCACCACCGGGAACGCGGCGCCATAAGGCTTGCCGGTGGCCGGGTTGGCGTGCATCGGGCCGGTGGAGCCGAAGCACGACCCCAGGTTGTTGACGCCGATGACGAAGAACTTGTTGGTGTCGACCGGCTTGCCGGGACCGACCATGTTGTCCCACCAGCCCACGTTCTTCGGATCGTCGGCATACCAGCCGGCCACGTGGTGCGATGCGTTCAGCGCATGGCAGATCAGCACCGCGTTCGATCTGTCGGCATTGAGCGTGCCGTAGGTTTCATACATCAGCGTGTAGTCGCGCAACGACGCGCCGCTTTGCAGGGGCAAGGGATCCGCGAACGCCATGGTTTGCGGAGAAACGATTCCTATCGAGGACATGTTTTCGAGTTATTGTGTACTGCGTGGCCCCGCGGGCCTGTGATGGTGGCGGGGCCCGAATGGGGGCACCCGCTGGAATTTCTACATCGTCTGCAGCGACAGGACGGCATCCGCGATGACGTCCGGGTCCATGGAGCGAAGTATCTTGCGCGTTTGCGGCAGGATGCGGGCCATGTCGGCATTGAGGATTTCCTGCTTGACCGACAGCAGCTGCGCCGGGTGCATCGAGAAATCGCGCAAGCCCATGCCGAGCAGCAGGCGCGTCAGCTTCACGTCGCCCGCCATCTCGCCGCACACCGCAACGTCGATACCGGCCTTGTGGCCGGCGGCTATGGTCATCGAAATCAGTTGCAGTACGGCGGGATGGAGGGGATTGTAAAGGTGCGCAACCTCATAATCAACCCGGTCGATGGCCAGCGTGTACTGAATCAGGTCGTTGGTGCCGATCGACAGGAACTTCATCTTCCGCACGAACATCGGCAGCGCCAGCGCTGCGGCGGGGATTTCGATCATCGCGCCCACGTCCACGTTCGGGTCGTACTTGATGTTCGCTGCGCGCAGTTCGGCCTTGGCCTGCTCGATCATCGCCAGCGACTGGTCGATCTCGTGCGCATGGGCCAGCATCGGAATCAGGATGCGCAGCTTGCCGAACGCCGAAGCGCGCAGGATGGCGCGCAGCTGCGTGAGGAATATCTGTGGCTCGGACAGGCAATAGCGGATCGCGCGCAAGCCCAGCGCCGGGTTCAGCGCCGTGTGCTCCGTGGTGTCGAGCGGCTTGTCGGCGCCGATGTCGAGGGTGCGGATGGTGACCGGCCGGCCCTTCATCGCCACGACGGCGCGGCGGTACTGCTCGAACTGTTCATCCTCGGACGGCATGTCGCTGGCACGCCCCATGAACAGGAACTCGGAGCGGAACAGGCCCACGCCGTTGGCACCCGCTTCCAGCGCCGGGCCGCAATCGTCCGGCAGCTCGATATTGGCCAGCAGCGTGATCGACGTGCCATCCTTGGTGACGGCGGGCGTCTTCTTCAGCTTCGAGAGCTTCTTCCTGGCGCGCTGCGCGGCCAGTTGCCGCTCGCGGTACTGTTCCAGCACCAGTGCGCTGGGGCTGACGATGACCACGCCGGCATCGCCGTCGATGATCACCCAGTCATCCTGCTCGATCAGGTTCGAAGCCTGCGCCACGCCGACGGCAGCCGGGATATCGAGGCTGCGCGCCACGATCGCGGTGTGCGAGTTCTGGCCGCCCACGTCGGTGACGAAGCCGATGAACGAGCGGTCGCGGAACTTCAGCATGTCCGCCGGCGAGATGTCGTGCGCCACCACCACCATCTGCGCCTGGAATTCGTCGTCGTCCGGCTCCACCGGCATGGGCAGCGGCTCGCTGCCCAGCAACACCTTCAGCACCCGCTCGGCCACCTGCTGGATGTCGACCTTGCGTTCGCGGAGATAGGGATCCTCGATCTCGTCGAACTGCGCCGACAGTTCCTCGATCTGCGTGACGAGGGCCCATTCGGCGTTGTAGTGGCGGCTGCGGATGATGTCCAGCGGCGCTTCGGAGATCATCGGATCGGACAGGATCAGCGCATGGACGTCGATGAACGCGCCCAGTTCGGTCGGCGCATCCTTCGGCAGTTCGTTCCACAGCGTTTGCAGTTCGCGGTGCACGGTGGCCAGCGCCGTTTGCAGGCGCACTACTTCCGCTTCCACGTGTTCCTCGGCGATCAGGTAATGCTTGACGTCCAGCGCGGCCGGCGCCAGCATCTGCGCCCGGCCGATGGCAATGCCGCGCGAGACCGGAATGCCGTGCAGTGTGAACGATGCCATCGGTGCTCCCCGGTCAAACGGCATTTACTCGCCTTCGCCGAACTTGTCGTTGACCAGCCCGGCAAGCGCGGTGATGCACTCCTGTTCGTCGGCGCCATCGGCTTCCAGCGTGACCTTGGCCCCCTTGCCGGCGGCCAGCATCATGACGCCCATGATCGATTTCGCATTGATGCGCCGGCCGTTGCGGGACAGCCAGACATCGCTCTTGAATTTCGCCGCCAGCTGGGTGAACTTGGCTGAAGCTCGCGCATGCAGTCCGAGCTTGTTGATGATTTCGAGTTCTTGCTGAATCATGTTTCTTTTTTATCTAATTGACCCGAATTGTTGAATTGACCCGGATCGTTTAATTGACCCGAATGCGGTTGTCCACCCGTACCGCCCCGCTTTGCGCACCGGCCAGCGCCATTTCCACCACCACGTCCAGCGTATCCATGCGATACGTGATCGCCCGCAGCAGCATGGGCAGGCTGATGCCGGCGATGACTTCGACGTGGCCCGCGTCAGCCAGCTTGTTGCAGCAATTGGCGGGCGTACCTCCCTTTACATCGGTGATCACCAGCACGCCGGAACCATCGTCCAGCCGCCTGATGGCCGCCGCGGCCAGTGCCTGCACGTCGCTCAGGTCCTGGTCCGCCACCACGTCGATCGCTTCGAGGTGCTCGACCTTGTTGCGGAATACGTGGGCTACCGCCGCCAGGAATGCTTCCCCCAGCGGCGCGTGCGTCATAAGCAAAATACCAACCATATCGGTCCTTGTCAGGCCGCCTGTTCGAGTGCGTCGATGAACATGGCGGCTACCTGGAAGCCCGTCTGCTGCGTGATCTCCTGGAAGCAGGTCGGGCTCGTGACGTTTACCTCGGTCAGGTAATCGCCGATCACGTCCAATCCTACCAGCAATAAGCCGCGCTCGGCCAATACCGGACCGATCGCCTCGGCAATTTCCCGGTCGCGATCGGTGAGCGGCTGGGCCACGCCGACGCCACCGGCCGCCAGGTTGCCGCGCACTTCGCTACCCTGCGGGATGCGCGCCAGGGAGAACGGCACCGGCTTGCCGCCGATGACGAGGATGCGCTTGTCGCCCTTGACGATCTCGGGAATGTAGCGCTGCGCCATGATGGTCTGCCGGCCATTCTGCGACAGCGTTTCGATGATGGCACCCAGGTTCATGGCATCGGCCTTGACCCGGAAGATGCCGGTGCCGCCCATGCCGTCCAGCGGCTTGAAGATCACATCGCCATGCTCGGCATGGAAGGCGCGCAGGCGCGTTTCATCCGACGTGACGATGGTCGGCGACGTGAACTGCGAGAACTGCGCGATCGACAGCTTTTCATTGTGGTCGCGGATCGCCTGCGGACTGTTGAACACTTTCACGCCCTGCTTTTCGGCCAGTTGCAGCAGGTAGGTGCCGTAGACGTATTCCATGTCGAACGGCGGATCCTTGCGCTCCAGGATGATGTCGAACTCGGACAGCGCCACGTCTTCCGATGGCGCGGCTTCATACCAGTCTTCCTGCCCGCCGCCCGTCATCGTGATGCGCGAGACCCAGGCGCGGACAATGCCGTTCTCCAGCGCCATGTGGCGCTGCTGGAACGCATACACTTCGTGGCCGCGCTTCGCGGCCTCGGCCATCATGGCGTAGGTGGAGTCCTTGTAGATCTTGAAGTTCGCCAACGGGTCGGCAAGAAAAGCGATTTTCATGGGCACATCCATTCGAGGTAATGGCCGATTTTAGCCGAGTTTGCAAAGCGGCATCGGCTCAGCCCGGCCGAGGGGAACCCGGCCTGCGGGCAGGCTGAAACAGTTGCCTCAATACACTTCCGGGTTCGGATCGGTGCGTTCCATTTCCAGCGATGCCGCCAGCAATGCCAGGCGGGCCACCACGCCGTACACATAGAACCGGTTGGGCGCGGCGGTGCCCGGCTTGGCTTTCAGGTCGGGCACCGCATGCTGCTGCGCGAAGGCCAGCGGCACGAACTGCGAGCCGGGCGCGTTCAGGTTCTGGTCCACGCCCCGTTCCGCGTGCACGCGGTAGAAGCCGCCGACCACGTAGCGGTCGATCATGTAGACGACCGGCTCGGCCACCGCATCCTTGATGCTTTCAAAGGTGGGCACGCCTTCCTGGATGTTCAGTTCGCTGACGACCTTGCCATCCTTGACCACCGACATCTTCTCGCGCTGGGCCGGCGACAGGTCCTTCAGTTCGGCCGCGTCGCGGATGCTGATGATGCCCTTGCCGTAGGTGCCCGCGTCGGGCTTGATGATGACGAACGGCTTTTCCTTGATGCCGTATTCCTTGTACTTCTTGCGGATCTTGGCCAGGACGGCGTCGACGTTACCCGCCAGGCAATCCTGCCCTTCGCCGGTCTGCAGGTCGACCTCGCCGCAGCGGGCATGGAACGGGTTCACCATCCACGGGTCCACGCCGATCAGCTTGCCGAACTTCTTGGCCACTTCATCGTAGGCGGTGAAATGGTTGTGCTTGCGGCGCAGGGCCCAGCCCGCATGCAGCGGCGGCAGCAGGCTTTGCTCATGGATATCCTGCAGGATGTCCGGCAGGCCCGCCGACAGGTCGTTGTTCAGCAGGATCGTGCATGGGTCGAAGTCCTTCAGCCCCACGCGGCGGCCGTTCGCCGAACGCTCGAGCGGTTCGACCACCAGCATGTTGCCATCCGGCAGGGCCAGCGGCGTCGGTTGCGTGATGGACGGATCCAGGGTGCCCAGCCGCACGTGCAGGCCTGTCTGGCGGAAGATCTGCGCCAGGCGCGCGATGTTTTCCAGGTAGGTGGGATGGCGGTCGTAGCTTTCCGGGATCACCAGCAGGTTGCGCGCATCCGGGCAATACTTGTCGATTGCGGCCATCGCGGCCTGCACCGACAGCGGCAGCATTTCACTGGCGAGGTAATGGAAGCCGCCGGGAAACAGGTTGGTGTCCACCGGGGCCAGCTTGTAGCCGGCATTGCGCAGATCGACCGAGCAATAGAATGGCGGCGTGTGTTCCTGCCATTCCAGCCGGAACCAGCGCTCGATGGCGGGGGTGGCGGCCAGGATTTTTTCTTCGAGATCGAGCAGCGGTCCGGTCAGGGCCGTGACGAGGTGGGGAACCATGCTTACTTCCTTGTAGTGATGGGCGAACTGCGTGCCCGCCTTGCAATGCTGAAGGCGGACTCACCAAATCAGGGCAAAAATGCCATTTTAAAGGTGTGGAAAGCAAAAAAGCGCCCCGCAGGGCGCTTTTGGCGGCAAAACCGTCCCTTTTAGATGTGGTAGGCCGATTCGCCGTGGCTGTTGATGTCCAGGCCTTCGCGTTCCTGTTCTTCCGGCACGCGCAGGCCGATCACCACGTCCACCAGCTTGTAGGCGATGAAGGCAACGATGCCCGACCACAGGATCGTGACGCCCACGCCGATCAGCTGGGTGACCACCTGGCCGCCGATCGAGTAGTCCGCCGAAGCCTTGTTGGCCACGTAGTCCCAGATGCCCTGGCCACCCAGCGAAGGTGCCGCGAACACGCCGGTCAGCACGGCGCCCAGGATACCGCCCACGCCGTGCACGCCGAACACGTCCAGCGAGTCGTCGGCGCCCAGCATGCGCTTCAGGCCATTCACGCCCCACAGGCAGACCACGCCGGCCAGCAGGCCGATGACCAGGCCGCCCATCGGGCCGACGAAGCCGGCGGCCGGGGTGATCGCCACGAGGCCGGCAACGGCGCCGGACACGGCACCCAGCATCGAGGGCTTGCCCTTGAAGATCCATTCGGCGAACAGCCAGGACACGGTGGCGGCGGCGGTGGCCAGCAGCGTGTTCACGAAGGCCAGCGCGGCGATGTCGCCCGCTTCCAGCGCGGAACCGGCGTTGAAACCAAACCAGCCCACCCACAGCAGCGAAGCGCCGATCATCGTCATCACCAGCGAGTGCGGGGCCATCGATTCGCGGCCGTAGCCGACGCGCTTGCCCATCATGTAGGCACCCACCAGGCCGGCAACCGCGGCGTTGATGTGCACCACGGTGCCGCCGGCGAAGTCCAGCGCGCCGTGGCTCCACAGGTAACCACCCTTGGCGGTGACGGTGGCCAGCGATGCGGCATCCGTGATCGCATCCGGGCCGCTCCAGAACCAGACCATGTGCGCCATCGGCAGGTAGGCGAAGGTGAACCAGATCACGATGAACGCCAGCACGGCGGCGAATTTCGCGCGCTCGGCGAAGGCACCGACGATCAGGCCGCAGGTGATGGCGGCAAACGTGCCCTGGAAGGCGACGAAGATAAATTCGGGAATGACGACGCCCTTGCTGAACGTGGCCGCATAGGCGAACGTGCCGGCGACGGGATCATAGATGCCGTTCAGCAGCGCACGGTCGAATCCGCCGAAGAACGCATTGCCTTCGGTGAACGCGATCGAGTAGCCGTACACGCACCACAGCACGATGATCAGCGAGAAGATCGTGAAGATCTGCATCAGGATGGACAGCATGTTCTTCGAACGCACCAGGCCGCCGTAGAACAGCGCCAGGCCGGGGATCGACATCATGATGACCAGCAGCGTGGAGACGAACATCCAGCTGGTGTCGCCCTTGTGCGGCGTGGGCGCGGCGGCTGGCGCTGCTTCGGCTGCGGCCGGTGCCGCGGCCGCAGGTGCCGCCGCGGGTGCTGCGTCAACGGCGGCAGGCGCCGTGGCGGTGGCGGCAGGCGCGTCGGCCGGCGCCGCTTCCTGAGACCAGGCCGGCGCCGCGCTGAACGCCATCAGCATGGCTGCCCCGGCCAGCCATTTCGTTATCGTTTTTTTCATCGATTTCCCCTTTGACGCATCGTTAAGTTAAAGCGCATCGTTGCCGGTTTCGCCGGTCCGGATACGGATGACCTGTTCCAGGTTGTACACGAAAATCTTGCCATCGCCGATCTTGCCGGTGCGGGCGGCCGTCTCGATGGCTTCGATGGCCTGCTCGACGATGGCGTCGTCGACCGCCGCTTCGATCTTGGTCTTGGGCAGGAAGTCGACCACGTATTCGGCACCGCGGTACAGCTCCGTGTGGCCTTTCTGGCGACCGAAGCCTTTGACTTCGGTCACGGTTATCCCTTGCACGTTAATCGCGGACAGGGCTTCACGCACCTCGTCCAGCTTGAACGGCTTGATGATGGCAGTAATCATTTTCATGGCAGGCCTCGTTTGGTGTTTCAGAAAGTTTTGGACAGGGTCAGCACGGCGCCTGATTTGCCCAGGTCCTTGCCGTTTGGCGCGAAATACGCTTTGGCATCGGTATCGACATAGGCCAGCGATACCGTGGCAACGCCGAAGTCCTTGGTGACGCCCACTTTCCAGTCGGTGTAGCTGGAAAAATCGTTATTCTTGACTTTCTGGTGGCCCACGTGGAGGTTCAGGATGAAGCCGCCGCCCACCTCCTGGTTGACGGAAGCATCCAGGTACTGGCTGTTCTTGCTGTCGGCGAAGCCGAACAGGTTGGTCAGCGAGTGGGAATATTTCAGGGTGGCGGGGCCAAAGCCGACCTGGCCGTACAATTCAAACGTGTTTGCGCTGGTCGACAGGGAGTTCGAGGGGTAGATGTAGCCCAGGCCGCCCACGTCGTACGTGAAGCCGGAACCGATGTCGCCGCGCTTGCCGGCGTACACGTCCCATTCGACGCTGCCGTCGCCGCCGCCGTCCTTGACCCACTTGATGGTGGACAGCCAGGTGCCGGCATAGAAGCCTGTCGGGTTGTTGACCCAGTCGGCGCCGCCTTGCAGCGCCGGTTTCAGGCGGGTTTGCGAAATGCCGCGGTAACGGTAATCGCTGGTAACGGCCGCGTTAAAGCTGATCTCGTTGTCCGGTTTCGCCTCGGGTGTCGCGGCGGCTTCCTGTGCCTGGGCCTGGCCTGCTGCAATACATGCGAACAGTACGGCGACGGACAGGGCGGAGCGCTTGCTCGGGTATGACATGGCGATTTCCTTTTGAGTGAACTTTTATTGCGGTTTAAAATTCGTCTGACTCGTTGTCCCTTTAGCTAAAGCAGAATGCGTGCCAGCAAATAGTTGCTGAGCTGATAGCCGAGCCGCGCTGCGCGACGCCTGTTTCGCACCAAATAATCTTCGTACTGGCACCATTGTGGTGCATTCGTGCGAAAAACCTCACCTGGAGCCCATCGTGGACATGAACGCCTTCTTTACCGACCTGCAATCCAAGATCAACAACGTCATCGAAAATTCGCCTGCCAAGGATATCGAGCGCAACGTCAAGGCGATGATGACCCAGGGCTTTTCCAAGCTGGACCTGGTGACGCGGGAGGAATTCGACATCCAGGCGCAGGTGCTGGCCAAGACCCGCAACCGCCTGGAGTTGCTGGAAACCCGCCTGGCCGAACTGGAGGCGAAGATCGCCGCCGAGAAGGCGCCGCTGTAACGGCTTTTTCGCGGATTTTTCTCCTTTATCGCGGCGCAAGGCCGCGCCCGCCGCAAGCGCCTAGGATGCAGGATCGTCTTCTTCATCCACAGCTTGCAGCGGGGTACCATGAGCCTGGCCGTCCTGAAAAGCCGTGCGCTGAACGGCATCGAAGCGCCGGAAGTCAGCGTCGAAGTCCATCTCGCCAACGGCTTGCCGGCTTTCCACGTCGTCGGGCTGGCGGAAACGGAAGTCAAGGAAGCACGCGACCGCGTGCGCGCCGCCATCGTCAACGCCGGCTTCGAAATGCCCAACCACCGCATCACCGTCAGCCTGGCGCCGGCCGACCTGCCCAAGGAATCCGGCCGCTTCGACCTGCCGATCGCGATCGGCATCCTGGCCGCCTCCGGCCAGATCCCCTCCCCTCCCCTGGCGCGTTATGAATTCGCCGGCGAACTGTCGCTGACCGGCGAGCTGCGGCCGATCCGCGGCGCGCTGGCCATGACGTTCGCGATGCAGCGGGCACGCGCGCACAGTGCCTTCATCCTGCCGCTGGCAAACGCGGATGAAGCGGCGCTGGTCGATGGCGCGGCGATCTTCCCGGCGGCCACGCTGCTGGAAGTGTGCAACCACTTCTGTGCGGCCGACGATACCGTCCGGCTGGCGCGGCACCGCCCGGCACTGCAACCCGCGCGCGCCGAGCACCCCGATTTCGCCGAAGTCAAAGGGCAGTGGCATGCCAAGCGGGCGCTGGAGGTGGCTGCCGCGGGTGGGCACAGCATCATCATGGTGGGCCCGCCCGGCGCGGGCAAGACCATGCTGGCCTCGCGTTTCGCCGGCCTGCTGCCCTCGATGACGAACGATGAAGCGCTGGAAGCGGCCGCGGTGCAGTCGCTGACGGGCTCGTTCACCGCGGCGGCCTGGAAGATGCGCCCGTTCCGCGCACCGCATCACACTTCGTCGGGCGTGGCGCTGGTGGGCGGCGGCAGCGTCCCGCGCCCCGGCGAGATCTCGCTGGCACATTGCGGCGTATTGTTCCTCGACGAATTGCCGGAATTCGACCGCCGCGTGCTCGAAGTGCTGCGCGAGCCGCTCGAGTCCGGGCGCGTGACGATCTCGCGTGCCGCCCGCCAGGCCGAATTCCCGGCGCGCTTCCAGCTCGTGGCGGCCATGAACCCTTGCCCGTGCGGCTACCACGGGCAGCTTTCCGGCCAGTGCAAGTGCTCGCAAGACACGATTAACCGCTATCAGGACAGGATCTCCGGTCCGCTGCTCGACCGCATCGACATGCAGATCGAGGTGGGCCCGGTGTCGACGGAAATGCTGCACGCCCCCGAGGATGGCGAGTCTTCGCAAGTCATCTCGGCCCGCGTGGAAGCGGCGTTCCAGCGGCAACTGGCGCGGCAAGACAAAAGCAACCGCTACCTCACCTCGCGCGAGATCGACAGGTACTGCAAGCCCGAGCGGGCCGGCCAGGACATGCTCCACAAGGCCATGCTGCAATTTCACTGGTCGGCCCGGGCCTATCACCGTGTACTGCGGGTAGCGCGGACGATTGCCGACCTGGCCGGTTCGGATACCGTGCAGTTCAAGCATGTGGCCGAAGCCATTCAGTTCCGCCGGGTGCTGCGCTCGTCGTGACGTCCCGCTGGACCAGCATGCCGATGGCGCGGGGGTTCGGAGGCTGCTACCATCGGTGCATGAGACTTTCCTTTTCGATTCCGGTGGCGGTGGCGCTCGCCACGGTCGTCAGTGCCTGCAGCCCGAAGTTCGACTGGCGCGATTACCGCGCGGCGGACGCGCCGTATTCCGTGCTTTTCCCGGCCAAACCGGCCACGCACACCCGCACGGTCTCGCTCGATGGCCGTGAAGCGTCGATGACGATGACGGCGGCCGAAGTCGACGGCACCATGTTCGCCGTCGGCAGTGCCACGCTCGCGGACGCAACCCAGGCCGAACAGGCGGTCCGCTCGATGCGCACGGCCATGGTGCGCAATATCAGTGGCAATGTCTCGAAGGAAGCCGTGCGGGACAGCGGTATCGACATCGAGGCCCATGGCGCGAGCAATGGCAGGCCGATGGAGCTGCATGGCAGGTTCGTGGCCCGCGACAAACGCGCCTACCAGGTGATCGTCATCGGCCCCGAGAAGGCGGTCGATGCGGAAAACATCGACATGTTCCTCCGCTCGTTCAAGCTGAACTGAAGCGCCGGCATGCGCGCCGGGGTTTGCCGGCAAGCCGTGATATCGTTGAAGCATTAAAACAATATGTCAGGAAGCGCCATGTTAATCACATTCAAATCCCAGACATCGCCCGATGTCACGATGTACCAGGAACATGCCCATCGCATCCTGGATGTCTTGAGCAAGAGTCACACGCGCGGCGTGATCACCGCTGCCGAGGCGGCCCACGCGATCAAGCTGCTCGAGCAGGAAGTCGCGCTCAGCAAGCTGCACCCGGAAGTGGATGCCGAGCATGCCAACCACTCGCATTCCCATCACCTGCCCGTCGAGGACGAGTCGGCGGAAATGGCCGAGAAAAACCATATCGGCTTCGCGCAACGCGCCTACCCGCTGCTGGAGATGCTGCGTGCGGCGAGGGATGGCGGCGACAACGTCGTCTGGGGAATCTAAGCCGCGAATTCCATAATTACTGTCATCGAAAAGCCCCTGCCATGTAACTGGACAGGGGCTTTTTGCCGTTGGGGTGCTGCGCGCCGCTGGCTTGACGCTCGAAGAACCGCCGGCTTACATCGACGCGCTCTTCTCGTAATCGGTGGCAGCTCCGATTGTTCTTGAAGGTTCAAAAAACCAGTGACAGGCTCCGATTATGTTCGAAAGGTTCCTAGAAACCGGTGACAGGCACCGATTATGTTCGAAAGGTTCGTGAAATCGGAGCCTGTCACTGGTTTCGTTGCCAGTTTCGTGACGAAATCGGAGCCTGTCCCCGGTTTCGCTACAGGTTTCGCGGCGGTTTCGTGGCGAAATCGGAGCCTGTCCCCGGTTTTTTCGGTAACAATTTGGGTGGCCAAAAGCAAAAAACCCCCGCCAGATCACTGGACGGGGGTTTCTCTATATAACAGCCTGACGATAACCTACTTTCACACTGGTTGCAGCACTATCATCGGCGCAAAGTCGTTTCACGGTCCTGTTCGGGATGGGAAGGGGTGGGACCGACTTGCTATGGTCATCAGGCATGACTTGTACGCAGTGCCGTCCCCTGTAGGGCAACGTCACTGCTCAATCCAGAAGAAGTAAAGCGAGGGTAACTCTCATCAAAGAGTAAATGCGAGGAATCATCATTGATTCATAACCGTCAAGGTTATAGGGACAAGCCGTACGGGCAATTAGTATCAGTTAGCTTAATGCATTACTGCACTTCCACACCTGACCTATCAACGTCCTGGTCTCGAACGACCCTTCAAGGAGCTCAAGGCTCCGGGAAATCTCATCTCAAGGCAAGTTTCCCGCTTAGATGCTTTCAGCGGTTATCTCTTCCGAACTTAGCTACCCGGCAATGCCACTGGCGTGACAACCGGTACACCAGAGGTTCGTCCACTCCGGTCCTCTCGTACTAGGAGCAGCCCCCTTCAAATTTCCAACGCCCACGGCAGATAGGGACCAAACTGTCTCACGACGTTTTAAACCCAGCTCACGTACCACTTTAAATGGCGAACAGCCATACCCTTGGGACCGGCTACAGCCCCAGGATGTGATGAGCCGACATCGAGGTGCCAAACTCCCCCGTCGATATGAACTCTTGGGAGGAATCAGCCTGTTATCCCCAGAGTACCTTTTATCCGTTGAGCGATGGCCCTTCCATACAGAACCACCGGATCACTATGTCCTACTTTCGTACCTGCTCGACTTGTCGGTCTCGCAGTTAAGCACGCTTATGCCATTGCACTATTAGCACGATGTCCGACCGTACCTAGCGTACCTTCGAACTCCTCCGTTACACTTTAGGAGGAGACCGCCCCAGTCAAACTGCCTACCATGCACTGTCCCCGATCCGGATAACGGACCAAGGTTAGAACCTCAAACAAACCAGGGTGGTATTTCAAGGTTGGCTCCACGAGAACTGGCGTCCCCGCTTCAAAGCCTCCCACCTATCCTACACAGATTGGTTCAAAGTCCAATGCAAAGCTACAGTAAAGGTTCATGGGGTCTTTCCGTCTAGCCGCGGGTAGATTGCATCATCACAAACACTTCAACTTCGCTGAGTCTCGGGAGGAGACAGTGTGGCCATCGTTACGCCATTCGTGCAGGTCGGAACTTACCCGACAAGGAATTTCGCTACCTTAGGACCGTTATAGTTACGGCCGCCGTTTACTGGGACTTCAATCAAGAGCTTGCACCCCATCATTTAATCTTCCAGCACCGGGCAGGCGTCACACCCTATACGTCCACTTTCGTGTTTGCAGAGTGCTGTGTTTTTATTAAACAGTCGCAGCCACCATTTTATTGCAACCCTGTCACCCTTCCACAGTAAAGTGGTCAAGCTACTGGGGCGTACCTTTTCCCGAAGTTACGGTACCAATTTGCCGAGTTCCTTCTCCCGAGTTCTCTCAAGCGCCTTAGAATACTCATCTCGCCCACCTGTGTCGGTTTGCGGTACGGTCTCGTATGACTGAAGCTTAGAGGCTTTTCTTGGAACCACTTCCGATTGCTTCGCACCACGTGGGCGCTCGTCCCAGTCCCTTGAATTACGTGCCCGGATTTGCCTAAGCACCTTCTATGAACCAGAAACTGACTATTCCAACAGTCAGACAACCTTCCGCGATCCGTCCCCCCATCGCATCATACGACGGTGCAGGAATATTAACCTGCTTCCCATCAGCTACGCATCTCTGCCTCGCCTTAGGGGCCGACTCACCCTGCTCCGATGAACGTTGAACAGGAAACCTTGGGCTTACGGCGTGCGGGCTTTTCACCCGCATTATCGCTACTCATGTCAGCATTCGCACTTCTGATACCTCCAGCATCCTTTACAAGACACCTTCGCAGGCTTACAGAACGCTCTCCTACCATATAGATCAAGTAATAAATTACGAGAAATATATCCGCAGCTTCGGTGACTGGCTTAGCCCCGTTACATCTTCCGCGCAGGACGACTCGATCAGTGAGCTATTACGCTTTCTTTAAATGATGGCTGCTTCTAAGCCAACATCCTGACTGTTTTAGCCTTCCCACTTCGTTTTCCACTTAGCCAATCTTTGGGACCTTAGCTGGCGGTCTGGGTTGTTTCCCTCTTGACACCGGACGTTAGCACCCGATGTCTGTCTCCCAAGCTCGCACTCATCGGTATTCGGAGTTTGCAATGGTTTGGTAAGTCGCGATGACCCCCTAGCCATAACAGTGCTCTACCCCCGATGGTGATACTTGAGGCACTACCTAAATAGTTTTCGGAGAGAACCAGCTATTTCCAAGTTTGTTTAGCCTTTCACCCCTATCCACAGCTCATCCCCTAATTTTTCAACATTAGTGGGTTCGGTCCTCCAGTGCGTGTTACCGCACCTTCAACCTGGCCATGGATAGATCACTTGGTTTCGGGTCTACACCCAGCAACTAGCGCCCTGTTCGGACTCGATTTCTCTGCGGCTCCCCTATTCGGTTAACCTCGCTACTGAATGTAAGTCGCTGACCCATTATACAAAAGGTACGCCGTCACGGAACAAGTCCGCTCCGACTGTTTGTATGCACACGGTTTCAGGATCTATTTCACTCCCCTCCCGGGGTTCTTTTCGCCTTTCCCTCACGGTACTGGTTCACTATCGGTCGATTACGAGTATTTAGCCTTGGAGGATGGTCCCCCCATATTCAGACAGGATTTCTCGTGTCCCGCCCTACTTGTCGCATACTTAGTACCACCGGTCTGATTTCGCGTACGGGGCTATCACCCACTATGGCGCCTATTTCCAGAGGCTTCCACTACCAGTCCGACTATCATATGCAGGCTCTTCCCATTTCGCTCGCCACTACTTTGGGAATCTCGGTTGATTTCTTTTCCTGCAGCTACTTAGATGTTTCAGTTCGCCGCGTTCGCTTCACACACCTATGTATTCAGTGAGTGATGACCTATAAGGCCGGGTTTCCCCATTCGGAAATCTTCGGATCAATGCTCGTTTGTCAGCTCCCCGAAGCTTATCGCAGACTTCTACGTCCTTCATCGCCTGTAATCGCCAAGGCATCCACCATGTGCACTTATTCACTTGTCCCTATAACCTTGACGGCTATAGCGCAAGCATTTACTACTGTGTTTGATGAGTTTTTTGTATGCGTTCCTTTCGGAACACTACCCTAAGTGTATTCATTGCTGAATACGCTTAATAAAACTTTACTTCTTCCAGATTGTTAAAGAACGAAACAGCAGTGATCTCTAAAAGATCAAATTTAAACCACAGGGCTTAGATTTGATTTCTTAACAGAAGCGATGGTGGAGGATGACGGGATCGAACCGACGACCCCCTGCTTGCAAAGCAGGTGCTCTCCCAGCTGAGCTAATCCCCCGTGTTCGTGGTGGGTCTGGTTGGGCTCGAACCAACGACCCCCGCGTTATCAACACGGTGCTCTAACCAGCTGAGCTACAGACCCGCGCGCTTCTACTGTTTCTCTAACAACAGCCGATAAGTGTGAGCGTTTGATGCACGATCTTGCGATCAGTGCCGACTCTAGAAAGGAGGTGATCCAGCCGCACCTTCCGATACGGCTACCTTGTTACGACTTCACCCCAGTCACGAATCCTACCGTGGTAAGCGCCCTCCTTGCGGTTAAGCTACCTACTTCTGGTAAAACCCGCTCCCATGGTGTGACGGGCGGTGTGTACAAGACCCGGGAACGTATTCACCGCGACATGCTGATCCGCGATTACTAGCGATTCCAACTTCATGCAGTCGAGTTGCAGACTACAATCCGGACTACGATACACTTTCTGGGATTAGCTCCCCCTCGCGGGTTGGCGGCCCTCTGTATGTACCATTGTATGACGTGTGAAGCCCTACCCATAAGGGCCATGAGGACTTGACGTCATCCCCACCTTCCTCCGGTTTGTCACCGGCAGTCTCATTAGAGTGCCCTTTCGTAGCAACTAATGACAAGGGTTGCGCTCGTTGCGGGACTTAACCCAACATCTCACGACACGAGCTGACGACAGCCATGCAGCACCTGTGTTCAGGTTCCCTTTCGGGCACCCTCAGATCTCTCCAAGGTTCCTGACATGTCAAGGGTAGGTAAGGTTTTTCGCGTTGCATCGAATTAATCCACATCATCCACCGCTTGTGCGGGTCCCCGTCAATTCCTTTGAGTTTTAATCTTGCGACCGTACTCCCCAGGCGGTCTACTTCACGCGTTAGCTGCGTTACTAAGTCAATTAAGACCCAACAACTAGTAGACATCGTTTAGGGCGTGGACTACCAGGGTATCTAATCCTGTTTGCTCCCCACGCTTTCGTGCATGAGCGTCAGTCTTGACCCAGGGGGCTGCCTTCGCCATCGGTGTTCCTCCACATCTCTACGCATTTCACTGCTACACGTGGAATTCTACCCCCCTCTGCCAAACTCTAGCCTTGCAGTCTCCATCGCCATTCCCAGGTTAAGCCCGGGGATTTCACGACAGACTTACAAAACCGCCTGCGCACGCTTTACGCCCAGTAATTCCGATTAACGCTTGCACCCTACGTATTACCGCGGCTGCTGGCACGTAGTTAGCCGGTGCTTATTCTTCAGGTACCGTCATGAGGCACGGATATTAGCCGTACCCTTTTCTTCCCTGACAAAAGAGCTTTACAACCCGAAGGCCTTCTTCACTCACGCGGCATTGCTGGATCAGGGTTGCCCCCATTGTCCAAAATTCCCCACTGCTGCCTCCCGTAGGAGTCTGGACCGTGTCTCAGTTCCAGTGTGGCTGGTCGTCCTCTCAGACCAGCTACTGATCGTCGCCTTGGTGAGCCTTTACCTCACCAACTAGCTAATCAGATATCGGCCGCTCCAGGAGCACAAGGCCTTGCGGTCCCCTGCTTTCATCCTTGGATCGTATGCGGTATTAGCGTAACTTTCGCTACGTTATCCCCCACTCTTGGGCACGTTCCGATATATTACTCACCCGTTCGCCACTCGCCGCCAGGCCGAAGCCCGCGCTGCCGTTCGACTTGCATGTGTAAAGCATGCCGCCAGCGTTCAATCTGAGCCAGGATCAAACTCTTCAGTTTAATCTCTGTTGTCCGACATTTCTGTCGGGGTCATCTACTCAAGAATACTGACGAATCATCCGAAGATGATTACGTTTATTTCTTGTGCAGACGTTTGTTGCTATATTTTGAGCTTCAGGACCGAAGTCCTGGGCACATCACATCAAACGCCCACACTTATCGACTGTTGATTGTTAAAGAATTCTGCCCATGAAGGCTTGCTGCGGATCGGGTGAACTTTCGTTCCATCCGGCGACAAATCGTTGTGTTTGTCAGCAGCAGAGAGATGAGATTATGCGGTGTTTCGTGCAGCTCGTCAACCCCTCGGTTTCTCAGCTTGTTTCTGCAATGTTGTGTCAGCAGAAACAAACTTGGCTGTCGCAACGTTTCGTTTTCACTAGTTCGTCGCGACAGGGACAGAATTATAGCCAGCCTCGTTCCGCTTGGCAAGCCCCGGAAATTGCTTGAATAAATAATCACAAGCATTGCGCCACCGAGCCCTGCCCATCAGCGGAGCCGATTTGAATAGCTCAGTTATCACGCGAACATGGGTGGATCACATCCAGCTTCGGGTTATAGACCGCCGTGCTCACGTTCAGCATGCCCAGCACTGTATGGAACACGTTATCGTGCGAAAACGGCTGGGCGGTACGCGCGGCCAGGCATGCATAATCGATCCGGAACCGTTCGCGGAAGCCATTGGACATCCATAGCATCATCGGCACCTGGCGTTGCTCGGCCGGCGAGATGAAATAAGGCGCACCATGCAGGTACATATTGTGTTCGCCCAGCGATTCACCGTGGTCCGAGAAATACAGCATGGAGGTATCGACATCGTCTTCCGCCGCAGCGGCGCGCAGCAGGTCGATCGTCTTGCTCAGCACCAGGTCGGTATAAAGGATCGTGTTGTCGTAGGCCGCCACGATGGACTCGCGCGAACACTCTTCCAGTTCATTGGTCCGGCAGACCGGCTCGAACTTGCCGAACGCCGCGGGATACCGCTTCCAGTACTCCGGCCCATGGCTGCCCTTCTGGTGCAGCACGATCACCAGGTCCCTGGTGGAATCGTGGATCGTTTGCCGCAGCCCGGCCAGCAGCTGTTCGTCATGGCACTCTTCGGCGCCGCAGGGCGGCATGCCCGGCCGCGGGCGCGACACATCCTCATAGCGGACACGGTCGCACACGCCCTTGCAGCCGGAATTATTGTCGCGCCAGAGCACATCGAAGCCAGCATGGCTCAGCACGTCCAGCAAACCCTCCCGGCTGGCTGCCTTGTCGGCGGTGTAGTCATCGCGGCCCAGGTTGGAAAATGCGCACGGTATGGACACCGCCGTCGCTGTGCCGCAGGAACTCACGTGACGGAAATTGATCAGGCCCGGCTGCGCCGACAGCAAGGGATTGGTCTGGCGGCCATAACCGTTAAGCGAGAAATTGGCGGCTCGCGCGGTTTCCCCTGCCACGATGACCGTGACGGTGCGCCGCCGCCGCGCTGCGGCCCACTTGACGCCCCGGCCCGCATCCGTGCCCAGCGGGGCGATCACGGCCGGTGTAGCCCATTTGCGTTTCAGGTAGCCATGCGTAGCCTGGAACATATTGGTGGGCGTCAGCAGGAAACGCAATTCGCGGTGCTCGCGTACTGCGGGTCCCAGGGTCTTGAAGAGCAGCATCAGCAGCGCGGCCACCGCCACCACCGACAATACGACCGTACCCAGCTTCAGCAACAGGCCGCGCCGCATGGGTGGAAAGCGCAGCGGCAGCCGCCACACGAGCAGCGACGGCACGATGCCCAGCAGCGTGACGGTCTGCAGCATCTGCCAGCTCAGCAACTCGTGCGCTTCCCGGGCATCCGTCTCGACCACGTTCTGCACCATCGACGCATCGATCGCCACGCCGTAGCGGTTCATGAAATACGAGGCAAGCGACGCTCCCAGGAACAGCGCAGTCAGCACCGGCTTGATGACGAAGCGGAAATTGACGAGCGTGAGTACCGCATTGAACAGCAGCACCAGGGCGGCAAACGCCCCCAGGTACACCGGCAGGTTGCCGAGCCGTATGCCGCCAGTCGCCGAAAAGAACGTCCTCCAGAAACTGGCGTTATAGGCCAGCACCAGGAACGTGGAAGCGCCCAGCGTCAACATGGAGGCGCCGATGCGCGGCAGGGTTGAAATCTTCACCGTTGAAACTCCGGAATCGAAGCGTCAACGATACCGCCATGCAAGTAAACGTCGCGTCAAACACCTGTTAAAGATGAGTTAACGTGCCTCGTCGACGGTTCGACCCGGCAGAGCGGGAAAGCGGATCTCGATACTGCTGCCCGCGGCGCTCTCCCTGAGCACCAGCGTGGCGCCGAGGTGAGCGCAGACCCGCTGCACCAGCCCCAGTCCAAGCCCGGTGCCGGACGAGCCCCGCGCATCCGCCGGAATCGGTTCGCCACGCAAGCGCGCCCGCGCGGCTGGCGGCAAGCCGGGTCCGGTATCTTCGACGATCACGCTGCGCCCTTTCAGCCGCACTGCCACATGGCCGTGCTCCGTGTACTGGCAGGCGTTGCGCACCAGGTTGCCGATCGCAGCCTGCACCAGTTCGCGCACGCCGTGCACGCTGAAATCGGCGCCGCCGCCAAACCGCAGCTGGAGCGGCCGGCTGGCAACCAGTCCCTGGCAGCGCGCCACTTCTTCCAGCGCCAGCGCCTGCGCCGACATCCGCGTCCACTCGAGCCGTTCCGGCGAACGCGCCAGCCGCAGGAGCATCGACGTGATATCGCTGGCATCGCGCGCAGCGCGGTAGATGCGCTCGGCCGGCGCGTGCAGTACCGGATCGTGCTCCGTTCGCGCCAGCAGCACCTCGGCCGCCCCCGCGATTACGGTCAATGGTGTACGCAATTCATGGCTGACGTCACCGGTGAAGAAGCGTTCGCGATCGAGAAACTCCTGCAGCTCGGCCGTATGGCTGGCGATCATCCGCGACAGCAGGCCCAGCTCGTCGCCGCGTTCCTGCAGCGGCAACTCCGCCACCCCCGCGTCCACCGCACCCGCCAGCTCGACGATCGGATTGACGATGCGGTTGCCCAGGAAGCGCCCCAGCAGAACGGCAAAGCCCATGAATCCCAGGAACGCCACCGCGAACATCGAATAGACCACCAGCTCGATCTTTTCATAGGCGCTGTCATGGTCGACCACGGCGAACTCGCCTTCGGCATTCCGGCCCTTCAGCACGTGCAGGTCGACACCGTCGACGGTGACTTCATGCACGCCTTCCTCCAGCGGGCGCAATGAGCGTGGAATACCGTTGCCCAGGTGATAGCTGAGGCCAGCCGGCATCTCCACCGGCAAGCCGCCCGCATGGCGAGGGCCGGCCCACGCCGCCACTTCCTCCAGGCGCTCGTCGACCAGGCGCACTTCGATACCTTCGACGGCCAGCGCGGCGATCACGGCAAAGAATACCGACGATACCGTGGCAAACGTCAGGTATGCCGCGGTGATCCGCTTGCGCAGCGAATCCTCCTTGCGGAGCGAGTGCCCGCTGTGCAGTGTGTCCCCTTTATGCAGCGAGTCCACCTTGTGCAGTGAATTCCCCTTGCGCAGCGGTTCCGTTTCACGCATCGGATTCGACCAGCTTGTAGCCGATCTTCGAGATCGTGTGCAGCATCGGATGCGGGAACGGCTTGTCGAGCGCCTGCCGCAGGGCGTGGATGTGCACGCGCAGCGCGTCGGTATCCGGCGGATTGTCGCCCCACACCTCGTGCAGCACCTGCTCGCGAGACACCACCTTCGGCGCCTCGCGCATCAGCAGCCGCAGGATCGTATACCCGGTTTTCGTCAGCGCCAGCGGGCGGCCGGCACGCTTGGCCTCGAACGTTTCGGTATTGAAGGTCAGGTCGCCGAACGCCAGCACGGCGTTGGCCGCATGGCCGCCTTTGGCCCGCCGCACCAGGGCCTTCAGGCGCACTTCCAGCTCGACCAGGGAAAACGGCTTGACGAGGTAATCGTCGGCGCCGCTGTCGAAACCGGCCACCTTGTCTTCCAGCGTGTCGCGCGCGGTCAGCATCAGCACCGGCATGTCCTTGCGCAGCTCGCCGCGCAGCTTCTGGCACAGGTCCAGGCCATTCAGGCCAGGCAGCATCACGTCCAGCACCACGGCGTCATATTCGTGCTCGGTCGCCAGCGCCAGCCCGCCATAGCCGTTCGAGGCCGAATCCAGCACATAGCCTTTCGGCTCCAGAAAGCCATACAGGTTGGCGACGATGTCGGGGTTGTCTTCGATGATGAGGATGCGCATCGCACCATTATAATTCGCGCTTTCCCCATCGATCGCCAGACATGACCCTGCCCGCCTCCGCGTCCCCGAGCGTGCCAATCGGCGCGCCAGCGCGCGTCCCCTTCAGTGTGCCCGGTGTCGCCTCCACGGCCGATGCGGCGCTGGCCTGCCGCCTCGCGCATGCGATCGACCACAAGACCAAGCCGCCCGGCAGCCTGGGCGTGCTGGAAACCTTGGCGCACCAGGTGGGCATGATCCAGCGCACCACGTCGCCGGCGATCGACGCACCGGCCATCCTCGTCTTCGCCGCCGACCATGGCGTGGTGACCGAAGGCATCTCCGCCTTCCCGCAGGATGTGACGTGGCAGATGGTCGAGAACTTCCTGGCCGGCGGCGCCGCCATCAATGTGTTCGCCGCGCAGAACGGCTGCGCGCTGCAGGTCATCGACGCCGGCGTGGCGCACGACTTCGGCACGCGCGCCGGCCTCACGGATCGCAAGATCGCCGGCGGCACGCGCAACTTCGCGGTGGAGCCGGCCATGACGGCCGAACAATGCGGCCAGGCGCTTGCGCACGGCGCCGCGCTGGTCGACGCACTGCCCGGCAACGTGATCGGCTTCGGCGAAATGGGCATCGGGAACACCACCGCCGCCGCCGCGCTGATGCACAAGCTGACGGGCATTCCAGCCGCTGCCTGCGTGGGCGCCGGCACAGGCCTCGGCCCGGAAGGCGTGCAGCACAAGGGCCGCGTGATCGAAGCCGCCGCCGCGCGCCACGCCACGGCCACGGCGCCGCTGGACGTGCTGGCCACCTTCGGCGGTTTCGAGATCGCCATGATGGCCGGCGCCATGCTGCGCGCGGCCGAGCGCCGCATGGTGCTGCTGATCGACGGGTTCATCGTCACCAGCGCCCTGCTCGTGGCGGCGCGGCTGCAGCCGGCGATCCTCGACTATTGCGTGTTCTCCCATTGCTCGAACGAAAACGGCCACCGCCAGCTCCTTGAAACGCTGGGCGGCAAGCCGCTGCTGCAACTGGACCTGCGCCTGGGCGAAGGCACCGGCAGCGCACTGGCGCTGCCGCTGGTCCATGCCGCCGTCAACTTCCTGAACCGCATGGCCACGTTCGCATCGGCCCAGGTCAGCGGGAAGCACTGACCATGCTGCAGCTGCGGCTGTTCTTCATCGCGCTGCAATTCTTCACACGGCTGCCGATCCCGGCGTGGGTCGGCTTCGAGCCGCACTGGCTGCACCATGCGTCGCGCTACTTCCCGCTCGTCGGCCTGGTGGTCGGCGCCATCGCCGCGGCCATCTACTGGGCCGCCGCGATGGTACTGCCGCCGGCCGTTGCCGTGCTGCTGTCCACCGCGGCTGGCATCTATCTCACGGGAGCATTCCACGAAGACGGCTTTGCCGACACCTGCGACGGCCTGGGCGGCGGCATGACGCGCGAGCGTGCGCTGGAGATCATGAAGGATTCACGGATCGGTGCCTATGGCGCGATCGGCATCCTCCTGATGCTGGCGGTGAAATGCGCCGCGTTGTCCCACCTGCCCCCGCTGGCCACGGTGGCCGCCCTGTGCATCGCCCATCCGCTGTCCCGCCTGATGGCGGCAAGCCTGATCTGGCGCATGGCATACGCGCGTGCCGAAGGCAAGGCCAAGCCGATGGCCCAGCAGATGACGGGCCCCGAATTCGCCATCGCCGCCGCCTGCTGCGTTCCCGCCGTGCTGGCGGCAACGGCGCTGGGCTGGCTGGACTGGCGCGCCATCGCCATCGGCACCGGCGCGATGGTGCTCGTCACGCTGTGGTTCGCCCGCAAGCTGCGGCAACGCCTCGGCGGCTACACCGGCGATGGCCTGGGGGCCGTCCAGCAGCTGGCGGAAATCGCCTTCTATGTGTGCGTGCTGGCGCGGTGGGGCTGACACAAATGGAACTCACGCAGATGAAATTAACTCTCGTGCGCCACCCTCGTCCGGCCGCGGCCGAAGGCATCTGCTATGGCCGCAGCGACCTGCCGGTGGATCCCGATGAGCTGGCGCGCGTGCATGCGGCGCTGCGCGACCTGGGGCTGCCGGGAGACGCCCCGGTGTTTTCCAGCCCGCTGCGCCGTTGCGCCGCCCTCGCCAGCCTGCTGTCGCCCGCCGTGCTGTACGACGCCGACCTGGCTGAAATGGATTTTGGCGACTGGGAAGGCCGCAACTGGAACGATATCCCCCGCGCGCAGGTCGATGCCTGGGCGGCCGACCTGCTGCATGACCGCCCCGGCGGCGGCGAATCCGTGCTCGACGTGGCGCGCCGCGTGGCCGCCGCACTGGCCAGGATCCGCCGGCATGGCAGCGCGCGCGCCATCGTGGTCTGCCATGCCGGCACCATGCGCCTGGCCGCCACGCTGGCCGATGGCGCGCCGCTGGAGCAGGCGGCGCTTGCCGCGGCGTCCCGGCCGCACCGCATCGGCTACGGCGAAGTTGTCCGGCTGGTGTTTTCGTGATGCCTGCAAGCGCTCGATCCCTGCCTGGTACGTGCCTGGTACGTGCCTGGTACGTGCTTTGTACATACTTCGTACGTGCTTGATATTTGCTCCATACCTTATAATTGCGCGGTTTTGGTGCCCGCGCTCGAGTCCTCGAGCGCAGTTAAACGGGAAATACGCAGCCAGGTCTCCTGATCGGCCAACGTATGCTGCCCCCGCAACGGTAAGCAGGCTGCCGCGCGCGAGCAATCGCAGCGCGGCAGCGGTCCGCGACAGCCACTGTGCAATTGCATGGGAAGGCCGGACCGTGATGCCTGCCAGCCCGGATACCGGCCAAACCAGGTGGAGCCGCCCCGTTGCGGAGCGGCTCTGTTCAATCCGGCCTGCGGGGACGTTGGCCGGTTGCTCCACTTTACAAAGATTTGCCATGACCTCTCCTGTTGCATCCCAGGCGGCGCTCGCGTCGCTGGCGCTCGCCATTGCCGCGCCGGCCGTACACGCCCAGGCCACTGCCATCGATTCCATCATCGTCACCGCCACCCGCACGCCGCAACTGGCCAGCGAAGTAATCAGCGACACCGTCACGATCAATGCCGAACAGATCGCCAACTCCGGGGCCGGCTCCATTACCGAACTGCTGCAGCGCCAGCGCGGCATCGAAGTCACCCGTAACGGCGGCCCCGGCGCGGCGTCGAACGTGTTCATCCGCGGTGCCAACGGCAACCAGAGCGTGGTGCTGGTAGACGGCATCCGCATCGCTTCGGCATCGACCGGCTCGGCCAGCTGGAACGGCATTCCCCTGTCGGCCATCGAGCGCATCGAGATCGTCTACGGCCCGCTGTCCACGCTGTACGGAGCCGACGCCATCGGCGGCGTGATCCAGCTGTTCACGAAAAAAGGCGAAGGCGCTCCGGCGATCTCGGCGTCGGTCGGTGGCGGCAGCGACAGGACCTTCGCGGCCGATGCGGCCATTTCCGGCGGCACGGACCAGCTGAGCTACGCGTTCTCCGTCTCGAAGGAACGGTCCGACGGCTTCTCGGCCACGCGCCGGCCCAGCGCCAACTTCGACCCGGACGACGACGGCTACGATCGCAAGGGCGCGGCCGGCCAGGTGGCCTACAAGCTGGCGCCCGGCCATGAGCTGGGCGCGATGTTCCTGTATACCGATACCGAGTCCGACTACGACAGCGCCACCTTCGATGCCTACAGCACGCAAACGGTCAGCAACGTGGGGGTCTACTCGCGCAACCAGTTCCTGCCCTTCTGGACCATGCTGGTGCAGGCTTCGCAATCGCGCGACAAGTCCGGCTCGTTCTACGACGTCGGCCCGTTCGGTTCCAGCCAGATCGATACCACGACCAGCACCTTCACCTTCCAGAACGATTTCCGCATCGGCAGCGACAACCTGCAGGTGCTGTATGAACACCGCAAGGAAGAAGTCGACGGTTCCACCGCGGCGCTGAACCGCACGCGCCACAACAATGCGTTCGCGGCCAACTACAGCCTGAAGCGCGGTGCGCACCTGGCCAGCGTGGGCGTGCGCCACGACGACAACTCGGAATACGGTTCGAAGACCACCGGCTCGGTCGGCTACGGCTACCGCATCACCAGCGCCCTGCGCGCCGAGGCCAGCTTCGCCACCAGCTTCCGTGCTCCGTCCTATAACGAGCTGTATTACCCGGGCTATGGCAACAAGGAAAATCGCCCCGAGGAAGGCCGCAATACGGAAGCGGGCCTGCGCTACGACGACGGCACCCAGAAACTGGCCGCGGTGTACTACCGCAACAAGCTGGACAACCTGCTGCTGAACACTTCGCCGTGCCCGTATCCCGGCTACCAGTACGGCTGCGCCTACAACATCAACAAGGCGCTGCTGGAAGGCCTGTCGCTGTCGGCCGAGCGCCAGATGGGCAAGCTGCTGCTGGTCGCCAATGCCGATATCCAGGATCCGCAGGACGAAACCACCGGCAAGCGCCTGCAGCGCCGTGCCAAGCGCCACGCCAGCTTCGTGGCCGAGTACGACATGGGCGCCGTGCGCGGCGGCGTGGAACTGCAAGCGTCGTCGGACCGTTTCGACGACGCGGTCAACCGCAACCGCCTGCCCGGCTACGGCGTGGTGAACCTGTACGCCACGTACCGCTTCAACCAGGACTGGTCGGCGCTGGTCCGCTGGAACAACGTGGGCGACAGGAAGTACGAGCTGGCCCGCTACTACCAGACCGGCGGCTCGAACGTGTTCGCAGCCCTCCGCTACGGCTTCAAGTAATCGAAGCCCGGGTAGTGAAGCCCGAGTAGTAAAGTCCCAGTAATGCTAAGCTGCCGGGCGCGCCAATGCGCCCGGCGCTTTTCTCCAGGCAGAACATGCATCCACTCTCCGCCCACCTGCGTTACCGCACCGGCATCGTCACCGCCGGATTGCTGCTGGCGTCGATCGCCAGCCTGCTGTTCGCGGGCGTCACGGGCTCCGTCGCCATCCCGCTCGCCGACCTGCCCGGCGCGCTGCAAGAACTCATTCACGGCCGCGCCGATACGCTGGCCGCCACCCTGCTCGACCTGCGCGCCAGCCGCGCACTGACCGCCTTCGTTACCGGCGCCACGCTGGCCCTGGCCGGGGTCATGATGCAGACCCTGCTGCGCAATCCCCTTGCCGACCCCTACGTGCTGGGCATCTCGGCCGGCTCCGCGGTCGGCGCCCTGCTGGCGCTGATGCTGATGTGCGCCGCATGGATGGTCGATGCGGCCGCCTTCATCGGCGCGGTAGCCATCTCCATGCTGCTGTACCTGCTGGCGCGGCGCGACATGCGCGGCGGCAGCGCCGCCGAGGGCGGTACCGCCCTGCTGCTGTTGACCGGCACGATCCTCTCGGCCGGCTGCGCGGCGCTGATCATGCTGATGCTGTCGATCGCCCCCGACAGCCGGCTGCGCAGCATGGTGTTCTGGATGATCGGCGACCTGTCCGGCGCGCCGGTGCGCTGGCTGCCGTGGCTCGTGCTGGTCGCCGGCCTGGCCTTCGCGCTGCGTACCGCCCGCTCGATGAATGTATTGGCCCTGCATGCCGAAGCGGCCAGCACGCTCGGCATCCGCGTCGGCCCGCTGCGCAAGGGCCTGTTCTTCTGTTCCGGACTGCTGACGGCCAGCGCGGTCACCACCGCCGGCAGCATCGGTTTCGTGGGTCTGATCGTGCCTCACGCCTGCCGCTTCGCCTTCGGGCCGGACCACCGCGTGCTGATCCCGGCCGCCACGCTGGCCGGCGGCGCCTACCTGGTGCTGGCCGATACGCTGGCGCGCACCGTGATCGCGCCGCAGCAGTTGCCGGTGGGCGTGGTGACCGCGCTGATCGGCACGCCCGTGTTCCTGTATCAACTGCACCGGTTGCGCAAATGACGAACGCCGCCGCAACCATGATCTCCACCGAGGATCTGCGCCTGGCGATCGGCGCCCGCCTGCTGGCCGACAAACTGGATTTGCATGTCGGGGCCGGCGAATGCTGGAGCGTGATCGGCCGCAATGGCGCCGGCAAGAGCACGCTGTTGCGCACACTGGCCGGGCTGCGCGAGCCGGATGGCGGCCGCGTGCTGCTGCACGGCCGCGCGCTCGGCGACTGGCCGCTGGAAGCGCTGGCGCGCGAGCGTGCCTTCCTGGCCCAGTCGCGCAGCGACGCCTTTGCCTACTCCGTGCTGGAAACGGTGCTGTCGGCCCGCCACCCTTATCACGGCAAGCGGTATTGGGAGGACAGCGACGACCACGCGATCGCCCTGCGCATGCTGGCCGCGATGGAAGTGGCGGACCTCGCTTCGCGCGACGTGCGCACGCTCTCCGGCGGCGAGCGCCAGCGCGTGGCGATCGCCGCGCTGCTGGCCCAGGATACCCCGCTGCTGCTGCTCGACGAGCCTGCCAACGCGCTCGACCTGGCGCACCAGGTCAGCGTGATGGGCCTTCTGGCGAAACTGTGCCGCGAACAGGGCAAGACCATCGTGATGATCGGCCACGACCTGAACCTGGCATACGGCATCTCGACGCATGCGCTCCTGCTGATGGGCGACGGCCGCTGGCTGGCCGGCCCGCGCGGCGACGTGATGCAGGCCGACATCCTTTCCGACTACCTGCACCATCCGATCGAGACGGTGCGCCACGGCGCCCGCACGATCTTCATTCCCAGAGAGGCTACCGCATGACCACTCCCGACGATACCGCGGCATTGAACGAGCGTCACCGCGCGCGGATGGAACGCAAGAAAGCGATCATCGATGCGAAGATCGCCGCCGCCGACAAGCAGATCGGCATCATCATCGTCAATACCGGCAATGGCAAGGGCAAGAGTTCGAGCGGCTTCGGCATGGCCATCCGCGCGCTCGGCCACGGCATGAAGGTGGGCATCGTGCAATTCATCAAGGGCGCGATGGCCACGGGCGAAGAACAGTTCCTGCGCCGCTTCCCCGAGGAAGTGAGCTTCCATGCGATGGGCGAAGGCTATACGTGGGAAACCCAGAACCGCGAACGCGACATCGCCAAGGCCGCCGAGGCGTGGGAACAGGCGAAGCGCTTCCTCGCCGATCCCGCGATCGGCATGGTGGTGCTCGACGAATTGAACATCGCGCTGAAGTACCGCTACCTGGATGTGGAAAACGTGATCGCCGACCTGCTGGAGCGCCCGTCGATGCAGCACGTGGTCATCACCGGCCGCGGCGCGCCGCCCGAGCTGATCGAGATCGCCGACACCGTCACGGAAATGAACGTGGTCAAGCACGCGTTCAAGGCCGGCATCGCGGCCCAGGCCGGAACGGAGTGGTGATGGGCGCCCGCGCGGTACTGATCGCCGCCGTGGCATCCGGCCAGGGCAAGACGACGGTGACCGCGGCACTGGCCCGCAAGCTGGTGCGGGCCGGCAGCCGCGTGCGCGTCTTCAAGTGCGGCCCGGATTTCATCGACCCGATGGTGCTGGGCCGCGCCAGCGGCGGGCCGGTCGAATCGCTGGACCTGTGGATGGTCGGCCGTGAACGCTGCCATCGGCTGCTGGCGCAGGCGGCAACGGAAGTGGACGATATCCTGATCGAAGGCGTAATGGGCCTGTATGACGGCACGCCGTCGGCGGCCGACCTGGCGCGCGAGTTCGGCGTGCCCGTGCTGGCCGTGATCGATGCGGGCGCGATGGCGCAAACGGCCGGTGCGCTGGTGCACGGCTTGCGCGACTACGGGCCGGTGGCGATGGCCGGCGTGATCGCCAACCGCGTCGGCAGCGCGGGCCACGCCGCGATGGTAAAAACCTCCCTGCGCGACATTCCGCTGTTCGCCACCCTGCCCAAGCAGGGCCGCTCGCTGCCGGAGCGGCACCTGGGCCTGGTGCTGCCGGACGAAGTGGATGAAGTGGACGCGATCCTCGACGAACTGGCCGACCAGCTGGTGTTCGACGAGGCCGCATGGAACGCACTGCCTCCCGTGCACTTCGACGCACCCGCGCCCGAGGCGCCGGTACCGGCCACGCTGGCCGGCAAGACCGTGGCCATCGCGCGCGATGCGGCGTTCGTGTTCGTGTACGCGGCCAACCTGGAAGTGATGCGCCGGCTCGGCGCCGACATCGTGTATTTCTCGCCGCTGGCCGACGAACCGGTGCCGCAGGGGGCCGATGCCGTGTACCTGCCGGGCGGCTATCCGGAGCTGCATGCGCCGCGCCTGGCCGAAGCGGGCATCTGGCGCGCCTCGATCCGGGCCGCCCACGCGGATGGCATACCGATCCTGGCGGAATGCGGCGGCATGATGGCGCTGGCCGACACGCTGGACGACGGCGCCGGCGCGTGGCCGATGGCCGGGCTGCTGCCGGGCCACGTGGTCGTGCAAAAGCGGCTGGCCGGCCTCGGGCCGCAAGCCATGCCGACACCGCAAGGCACGCTGCGCGGCCATACGTTCCATTATTCGCGGCTGGAGTCGGCGGCTCCCGTGATGGAATACACGAGCAAGAACCCGTCCGGCGTGCGGGGCGAAGCGGTCTACCGGATCGGTTCGCTGACGGCGTCGTACTTCCACGGCTATTTCCCGTCGAATCCGGAAGCGGCGGCGGCCCTGCTGTCGAGGGCCGCACCGTGAGCCGCACATTGGTTCTGGGTGGCGCACGCTCCGGGAAGAGCGCGCATGCCGAGCGGCTTGCCGCGCGGTCGGGCAAAGAAATCGTCTACGTGGCCACGGCCTGCGCCGGCGATGCCGAGATGGCGCGGCGGATCGCGGCGCACCGCGCGGACCGGCCGGCCCACTGGACCACGGTCGAGGAGCCGCTCGCGCTGGCGGCGGTACTGGAACAGTGGCGTGCGCCGCACCGGCTGGTGCTGGTCGACTGCCTGACGCTGTGGCTCACCAACCTGCTGTTCGCCGACGCTACCGACTATCCCGAGGTGGGCGCGATCGCCTTGCCGCGGCGCTTCCACGACGAACGCGCCGCCCTGCTGGCGCAGCTGGACAGCGGCGCTGGCGATGTGGTCTTCGTGTCGAACGAAGTGGGCATGGGCATCGTGCCGTTCGGTGCCGTCACGCGCGCCTTCGTCGACGAAGCGGGCCGGCTGAACCAGGCGATCGCGGCGGCTTGCGACAACGTCGTCTTCGTCGCCGCCGGCCTGCCGCTGGTGCTGAAGGGTGCCGCATGCTGAGCGGGCTGTCGTGGCCGGCGGTTGCCTTGCTGCTGGCGGCCGGCGTGGTGCTCGACCTGCTGCTGGGCGAGGCGAGGCGCTTTCATCCACTGGTCGGTTTCGGCAATGTCGCCAGCGCGCTCGAGCGCCGCCTGAACAACGGTGGCGGACGTTTGCTGCGCGGCGCGGCTGGCTGGATACTGGCCGTGCTGCCGCTGACGGCACTGGCCATGTGGCTGTGTGGCGTGGCGGGAGTGCTGGCCCACGCGGCCATGCTGTACTTCTGCATCGGCTTGCGCAGCCTGCGCGACCATAACCTGCCGATCGCCAATGCCCTCTGCCGCGGCGACTTGCCGGCGGCACGCGAACTGACGGGCCGCATCGTCAGCCGCGACACGTTCGACGCGAACGAAGCGGACCTGGCCAAGGCCAGCGCCGAGTCGCTGCTGGAGAACGGCAACGATGCCGTGTTCGGCACCCTGTTCTGGTTTGCCGTGGCCGGCGGTCCGGGCGCGCTGCTGTTCCGCCTGGCGAACACGCTCGATGCGATGTGGGGTTACCGGAATGCGCGCTTCCTGTATTTCGGCCGTGTCGCGGCGCGGATCGACGATGCGCTGAACTACATCCCGGCACGGCTGACCGCCCTCTCGTATGTGCTGCTTGCGCCGGGTGCGGCGGGCAGGCGCACGGCATGGCGTTGCTGGCGCGAGCAGGCGCCGGCGGGGAGCAGCCCGAACGCCGGCCCCGTGATGTCCAGCGGCGCCGGGGCCCTCGGCCTGGCACTGGGTGGCGCGGCGCGCTATGACGGCGAGATCGAACAGCGGCCGCCGCTGGGCCGGGGCGTGCCGGCGACCGCGGCCGACATCGAGCGTGCGTGGCGCCTCGTCTGGCGCACCACGCTGCTGTGGCTCGCAGTCTCGTGGCTTGGTGCAGCGACCGTGATGGCACTGGGGGTGCGGCATGCCTGAACATGGTGGCAACCTGCGCGATGCAAGCCGGCTGTACGGCCATGCCGACTGGCTGGACCTGTCGGCCGGCCTGAACCCGCACTGGTATCCGGTGCCGGACTTGCCGGGCAACGCGTGGCATCGCCTGCCCGAGCGGGACGAAGCGCTGGTGGCGGCCGCCTGCCGATATTACGGCGCGCCACGCATGCTGGCGGTGGCCGGCACCCAGGCGGCCATCCAGGCGTTGCCGCGGCTGCGTGCACCCTCACGCATCGCCGTCTCGGCGCCGTCGTATGCGGAGCACGCGCATCACTGGTCGCGCCATGGCCATACCGCCCGGCTGGTCCCCTACCCCGAACTCGGCGACGCGGTCGAGCACAGCGATGTAGTCGTCGTCTGCAATCCCAACAATCCCACCGGCGCGACAGTGCCGAGGGAAGACTTGCTGCGCTGGGCGGATACGCTCGCGGCGCGCAGCGGCTGGCTCGTCGTGGACGAAGCCTTCGCCGATACGGACAATACGCACAGCGTGGCCGACCAGGCGGAGCGCCACGGGCTGATCGTGCTGCGCTCGCTCGGCAAGTTCTTCGGCCTGGCCGGCGTGCGGCTCGGCTTCGTCGCCGCGCATGCCGGACTGCTGGCCGCGCTCGACGAGGAACTGGGACCATGGCAAGTCAGTGGCCCCGCGCAGCTGATCGGCAAGGCCGCGCTGCTGGATGACGCCTGGCACCGGCACACGCGCAGGGCGCTGGACGAGGCGGGCCGCCGCCTCGACGCGCTGCTGGCGGCGCACGGCATTGCTTCATCCGGTTCGAGCCTGTTCCGCTGGTGGCCGGAAGCCATGCCGGAAGCATTTCATGAACACATGGCGCGGCGCGGCATCTGGGTGCGGCTGTTCCGCGATGGACCGCGCGGAATCCGCCTCGGCCTGCCGCCCGACGAAACGGCATGGACGCGCCTTGCCGACGCGCTGAAACAATGGAAGGAAATTCAATGAAGCACCTGGTACTGCTGCCCGCCCTGCTGGCGGTCCTGTCCGCGCACGCCGCGGTCTCCGTGCGGGACGACGACGGCAAGATGGTCACGCTGGCGAAGCCCGCCGAGCGCGTGATCTCGATGGCGCCCCATGTCACCGAATTGCTGTTCGCGGCAGGTGCCGGCAGCAAGATCGTGGGGGCGGTCGACTACAGCGACTACCCGGACGCGGCCAAGGCGATTCCCCGCGTCGGCAGCAACCGCGAGGTGGACCTGGAGCGGGTGCTGGCCCTGAAGCCGGACCTGATCGTGGTCTGGCGCCATGGCAGCTCGGAGCGCCAGGTCGAACTGCTGCGCAAGCTCGGCATCCCGCTCTTCCACAGCGAACCGGCAAGGCTGGACAGGATTCCCGACAATGTCGTTGCGATGGGCAAGCTGGCCGGCACCGAACAGGCGGCGGAAGCGGCGGCTGCGGACTTGCGCAAGCGCCTGGCCGCCGTGCGCACGAAGTATGCGGGCCGCCCGCCGGTGCGGGTGTTCTACCAGGTATGGGACAAGCCGCTGTACACGCTCAATGGCGCGCACATCGTCAGCGATGCGTTGCGCCTGTGCGGCGGCGAAAACATCTTCGCCTCGCAAAAGGTGACGGCACCCGTGGTCAGCATCGAAGCGGTGCTGAAGGAAGATCCGGAAGCCGTCTTCAGCACGGCCGAGAAGGAACAGGGCGGCGCGGCCATGTGGCGGCAATATCCGAACCTGCTCGCCACGAAGAATGACAACCTGTTCACCATCGATGGCCACCTGGTGAATCGCGCCGGACCACGCATGGTCCAGGGTGCCGAGATGCTGTGCGAAAAGCTCGATGTCGCGCGCCAGCACCGGAAACGCTGACATGCGCTTCCCCTACAAAACGCTGATGGTGCAGGGCACCACGTCCGACGCCGGCAAGAGTACGGTGGTGGCGGCACTGTGCCGGCTGCTCAAGCGCCATGGCGTGTCGGTGGCGCCGTTCAAGCCGCAGAACATGGCACTGAACAGCGCGGTCACCAGCGATGGCGGTGAGATCGGCCGCGCGCAGGCCCTGCAGGCGCAGGCGGCGGGCATCGCTCCGCACACCGACATGAATCCGGTGCTACTGAAACCCTCGTCCGACATCGGTGCCCAGGTGATCATCCATGGCAAGGTGCGCGCCGAGATGAATGCGCGCGACTACCACCAGTACAAGACCGTGGCCATGGCCGCCGTGCTGGAATCGCATGCGCGGCTGGCTGCGCAATACGACGCCGTCATCGTCGAGGGTGCCGGCAGCCCGGCGGAAATCAACCTGCGCGACCGGGACATCGCCAACATGGGGTTCGCGGAGGCCGTCGACTGCCCGGTGGTGATCGTGGCCGACATCGACCGCGGCGGCGTGTTCGCGCACCTCGTGGGCACGCTCTCCTGCCTGTCGGAGAGTGAACGGGCACGCGTGATCGGCTTCGTCATCAACCGCTTCCGCGGCGACATCAAGCTGCTGGAACCGGGCCTCGACTGGCTCGAAGCGCAGACCGGCAAGCCGGTGCTGGCCGTGCTGCCTTACCTGCATGGCCTGTTCCTCGATGCGGAGGACGCGGTGCAGCCGGTACAGGAACACCAGGGGGCGTTCCGGGTGGTGGTGCCCAGCCTGCCCCGCATGAGCAATCACACGGATTTCGACGCGTTGCGCGCCCATCCGGACGTGGACCTGCAATTCATCCGCGAGGGCCATGCGATCCCACCGGCGGACCTGATCGTCCTCCCTGGCAGCAAGAACACGCGTGGCGACCTGGCCTGGCTGCGCGCGCAGGGGTGGCCGGAACGGATCGCCCGCCACCTTCGCTACGGCGGGAAGGTCATCGGCATTTGTGGCGGCTTCCAGATGCTGGGGCGGTCGGTACTGGACCCCCATGGCGTGGAAGGCGCGCCTGGCGACTCGGCCGGCCTCGGCCTGCTCGACATGACGACCGCGATGTCGCAGGAGAAGCGTTTGCAGCAGGTGGGCGGCCATTGCCTGTTCGCCGACGCCCCGGTGACCGGCTATGAAATCCACATGGGCGTCTCGACCGGCGGCGCGCTTGCCCACCCGGCATTCGAGATCGATGGCCGTCCCGAGGGCGCCGTGTCGCCCGACGGGCAAGTGCTGGGCACTTACCTGCACGGGGTGTTCGATGCGCCGGGTGCCTGCGCCGCACTGCTGCACTGGGCGGGACTGCGCGGCGACCGGGGTGTCGACCTGGGCGCACTGCGCGAAGCAAGCCTGGAACGGCTGGCCGACGCCACTGCTCCCTTGCTGGAGGCGCTGCTACCCCTGAAGTAGGGCCACGGCGGCAACGCGCTTCGCGCTTTGCCGCTTTATGCAACAATCGCTGGACGACTCTTACTCAGTTAACCCTGCAGCCAACCCTGCAGCATCCTGCAGCCGTTCAATGTCCAGCACAGAAACCATCACCAAGCGTTACCTGCCATGGGTCGTCGCCTCGGCCCTCTTCATGGAGCAACTCGACTCCACGATCGTCAATACCGCGATTCCCAGCATGGCGGCCAGCCTGATGGTGACGCCGCTGAGCCTCAAGGCCGTCGTCACCAGTTATATCCTCAGCCTCGCCGTGGCGATTCCCGTCAGCGGCTGGATGGCGGACCGCTACGGTACGCGGCGCGTGTTCATGACGGCGATTGCCATCTTCACGATCGCGTCGGTGCTGTGCGGCCTCTCCGTGAACTCGCCGATGCTGGTGGCGGCGCGGCTGCTGCAAGGTTTCGGCGCGGCGATGATGATGCCGGTGGGCCGGCTGACCATCGTGCGCACCTTTCCCAAGGCGGAATTGCTGACAGCGATGAACTTCGTGATCATCCCCGCGCTGATCGGGCCCTTGCTGGGGCCCACGGTCGGCGGCCTGATCGTGCACTGGATGTCCTGGCGCGAGATCTTCTTCATCAATGTGCCGGTCGGCGTGGCGGCGATCTGGCTGGCCCACAAATACATGCCCGACTACCGCAGCGAAGAACAGCGCCCGCTCGACGTGATGGGGCTGATCCTGTTCGGCACCGGTGTCGCGCTGCTGTCATGGCTGCTGGAGATCTTCGGCGAGCACCGGCTCGACATCACGTCGTGGGGCGTGCTGTTCGTGATCTCGGTCTGCCTGCTGGCGGCATATGCATGGCACGCCATGCGCGAGGAATTTCCACTGCTGCGCCTCCAGCTGTTCAAGATCCGCACGTTCCGCGTATCGGTGCTGGGCGGGTTCTTCACGCGGCTCGGTGTCGGCGGCCTGCCCTTCCTTCTTCCGCTGCTGTACCAGCTGGGCCTCGGCTTGCCGGCATGGCAATCGGGCCTGCTGATGATGCCGTCGGCCGCGGCGGCCATGTTCATGAAGTTCTTTTCCGCGCGGCTGCTGGCCAGGTTCGGCTATCGGCAGGTGCTGATCGTGAATACCGCGCTGATCGGCGTAACGATCGCGATGTTCTCGTTCGTGCAGCTGGGCACGCCGATCTGGATGATCGTCACGCTGTCGCTCTGCCAGGGCTTCTTCAATTCGCTGCAGTTCTCCAGCATGAACACGATCGCCTATGCGGATGTCGACCAGAAGGATTCCGGCATGGCCAGCACGATGGCCAGCTCGATGCAGCAATTGTCGATGAGCTTCGGCCTGGCCTGCGGCTCGCTGATCACGGGGTGGTACCTGGGCGACATGCCGCAGACCGACCGGGTCGTGCTGACGAGCGCGCTGCACCATGCCTTCCTGACGCTGGCCGGATTGACGATCCTTTCCGCCGGCATGTTCTGGACGCTGCGCAAGAACGATGGCGAGAGCATCAGCCGCGGTACCAAGGCCGCCGAGCCGGTCACCGTGGTCGCGGCGACGGAGCAATCGGCATCGCAGTGAGCTTGCCGCCCCCAACGGGCGCGATGTGAATTATGATGACGGAACGATAATTAAATGGGGGATTCCATGTACCGTCTTCACTGCTTCGGCCAGTCAGGAAACGCCTTCAAGGTTGCCTTCATGCTGCGCGCGCTGGACGTGCCCTTCGATACCGTTTACGTGGACTTTTTCAAGGGCATCAGCACCGACCCGGCCTGGCGCGATGAACACAACGAGATGGGCGAAGTGCCTATCCTGGAAGACGGCCCCCTGCGGCTGACGCAATCCGGCGCGATCCTCACGCACCTGGCGAAAAAACACGGCCGTTTTGGCGGCGCCACGGAAAGCGAGCAGTTCGAAGTGCTGCGCTGGCTGCTGTTCGATAACCACAAATTCACCAGCTATTTCGCGACCTACCGGTTCATGAAGGCATTTGGCAAGGTTGAACCCGATCCTGTCGTGATGAAGTTCCTGCTGGGCCGGATCGAAGGCGCATTCAATATCGTCGACAGGCACTTGTCCACCAGCGAATTCATTGTAGGCGACAGCCCGACCATCGCGGACTTTTCCCTGAGCGGCTATCAGTTCTTCCCGCAAGACGAGAGCGGCATCGACATCGCCGGCCGCTGGCCCCACATCGGCGCCTGGGTCGAAAGGCTGAAAGCGATTCCCGGCTGGGCTTCTCCTTACGACGCCATGCCGGGCGAGCAGATGGCACCGCGGTGGTAGTCACCATTACGGCGCAGTAATGAAAAAAGCCGACGAGATCACTGGTCGGCTTTTTACTGGCACATTAAAGTAAAAAAAAACCGCCAGATCACTGGCGGGGTATCTTTGTATAACTAGTTTGACGATAACCTACTTTCACACTGGTTGCAGCAGCGACGTCGGGCAGTGCCCGGCGGAGCAATCGGCGCATTCGACAGCTTGAAACGAAGCTCAACTGCACGACAATCCATGAGTAGAAATGAAAAAAGCTCACCAGATCACTGGTGGGCTTTTCTCGGTATAACTAGTCTGACGATAACCTACTTTCACACTGGTTGCAGCAGCGACGTCGGGCAGTGCCCGGCGGAGCAATCGGCGCATTCGACAGCTTGAAACGAAGCTCAACTGCACGACAATCCATGAGTAGAAATGAAAAAAGCCCACCAGATCACTGGTGGGCTTTTCTCGGTATAACTAGTCTGACGATAACCTACTTTCACACTGGTTGCAGCAGCGACGTCGGGCAGTGCCCGGCGGAGCAATCGGCGCATTCGACAGCTTGAAACGAAGCTCAACTGCACGACAATCCATGAGTAGAAATGAAAAAAGCCCACCAGATCACTGGTGGGCTTTTCTCGGTATAACTAGTCTGACGATAACCTACTTTCACACTGGTTGCAGCACTATCATCGGCGCAAAGTCGTTTCACGGTCCTGTTCGGGATGGGAAGGGGTGGTACCGACATGCTATGGTCATCAGACTTGACCGGTTCGGCTCGCGCATTAGGCGCGGTGCCAGAATCCTTTATTACCTGACTTACCTTAGAAATGAAAAAAGCCTCGAAAAGCCTGAGCGCGCTCAAGATCGCGCTCAGTGCATTTCGGGCCTTCCTCGGTATAACAGCCTGACGATAACCTACTTTCACACTGGTTGCAGCACTATCATCGGCGCAAAGTCGTTTCACGGTCCTGTTCGGGATGGGAAGGGGTGGGACCGACTTGCTATGGTCATCAGGCATGACTTGTACGCAGCGCCGTTCCCTATGGGGCAACGTCACTGCTCAATCCAGAAGAAGTAAAGCGAGGGTAACTCTCATCACAGAGTAAATGCGAGGAATCATCATTGATTCATAACCGTCAAGGTTATAGGGACAAGCCGTACGGGCAATTAGTATCAGTTAGCTTAATGCATTACTGCACTTCCACACCTGACCTATCAACGTCCTGGTCTCGAACGACCCTTCAAGGAGCTCAAGGCTCCGGGAAATCTCATCTCAAGGCAAGTTTCCCGCTTAGATGCTTTCAGCGGTTATCTCTTCCGAACTTAGCTACCCGGCAATGCCACTGGCGTGACAACCGGTACACCAGAGGTTCGTCCACTCCGGTCCTCTCGTACTAGGAGCAGCCCCCTTCAAATTTCCAACGCCCACGGCAGATAGGGACCAAACTGTCTCACGACGTTTTAAACCCAGCTCACGTACCACTTTAAATGGCGAACAGCCATACCCTTGGGACCGGCTACAGCCCCAGGATGTGATGAGCCGACATCGAGGTGCCAAACTCCCCCGTCGATATGAACTCTTGGGAGGAATCAGCCTGTTATCCCCAGAGTACCTTTTATCCGTTGAGCGATGGCCCTTCCATACAGAACCACCGGATCACTATGTCCTACTTTCGTACCTGCTCGACTTGTCGGTCTCGCAGTTAAGCACGCTTATGCCATTGCACTATTAGCACGATGTCCGACCGTACCTAGCGTACCTTCGAACTCCTCCGTTACACTTTAGGAGGAGACCGCCCCAGTCAAACTGCCTACCATGCACTGTCCCCGATCCGGATAACGGACCAAGGTTAGAACCTCAAACAAACCAGGGTGGTATTTCAAGGTTGGCTCCACGAGAACTGGCGTCCCCGCTTCAAAGCCTCCCACCTATCCTACACAGATTGGTTCAAAGTCCAATGCAAAGCTACAGTAAAGGTTCATGGGGTCTTTCCGTCTAGCCGCGGGTAGATTGCATCATCACAAACACTTCAACTTCGCTGAGTCTCGGGAGGAGACAGTGTGGCCATCGTTACGCCATTCGTGCAGGTCGGAACTTACCCGACAAGGAATTTCGCTACCTTAGGACCGTTATAGTTACGGCCGCCGTTTACTGGGACTTCAATCAAGAGCTTGCACCCCATCATTTAATCTTCCAGCACCGGGCAGGCGTCACACCCTATACGTCCACTTTCGTGTTTGCAGAGTGCTGTGTTTTTATTAAACAGTCGCAGCCACCATTTTATTGCAACCCTGTCACCCTTCTGCAGTAAAGCAGTCAAGCTACTGGGGCGTACCTTTTCCCGAAGTTACGGTACCAATTTGCCGAGTTCCTTCTCCCGAGTTCTCTCAAGCGCCTTAGAATACTCATCTCGCCCACCTGTGTCGGTTTGCGGTACGGTCTCGTATGACTGAAGCTTAGAGGCTTTTCTTGGAACCACTTCCGATTGCTTCGCACCACATGGGCGCTCGTCCCAGTCCCTTGAATTATGTGCCCGGATTTGCCTAAGCACCTTCTATGAACCAGAAACTGACTATTCCAACAGTCAGACAACCTTCCGCGATCCGTCCCCCCATCGCATCATACGACGGTGCAGGAATATTAACCTGCTTCCCATCAGCTACGCATCTCTGCCTCGCCTTAGGGGCCGACTCACCCTGCTCCGATGAACGTTGAACAGGAAACCTTGGGCTTACGGCGTGCGGGCTTTTCACCCGCATTATCGCTACTCATGTCAGCATTCGCACTTCTGATACCTCCAGCATCCTTTACAAGACACCTTCGCAGGCTTACAGAACGCTCTCCTACCATATAGATCAAGTAATAAATTACGAGAAATATATCCGCAGCTTCGGTGACTGGCTTAGCCCCGTTACATCTTCCGCGCAGGACGACTCGATCAGTGAGCTATTACGCTTTCTTTAAATGATGGCTGCTTCTAAGCCAACATCCTGACTGTTTTAGCCTTCCCACTTCGTTTTCCACTTAGCCAATCTTTGGGACCTTAGCTGGCGGTCTGGGTTGTTTCCCTCTTGACACCGGACGTTAGCACCCGATGTCTGTCTCCCAAGCTCGCACTCATCGGTATTCGGAGTTTGCAATGGTTTGGTAAGTCGCGATGACCCCCTAGCCATAACAGTGCTCTACCCCCGATGGTGATACTTGAGGCACTACCTAAATAGTTTTCGGAGAGAACCAGCTATTTCCAAGTTTGTTTAGCCTTTCACCCCTATCCACAGCTCATCCCCTAATTTTTCAACATTAGTGGGTTCGGTCCTCCAGTGCGTGTTACCGCACCTTCAACCTGGCCATGGATAGATCACTTGGTTTCGGGTCTACACCCAGCAACTAACGCCCTGTTCGGACTCGATTTCTCTGCGGCTCCCCTATTCGGTTAACCTCGCTACTGAATGTAAGTCGCTGACCCATTATACAAAAGGTACGCCGTCACGGAACAAGTCCGCTCCGACTGTTTGTATGCACACGGTTTCAGGATCTATTTCACTCCCCTCCCGGGGTTCTTTTCGCCTTTCCCTCACGGTACTGGTTCACTATCGGTCGATTACGAGTATTTAGCCTTGGAGGATGGTCCCCCCATATTCAGACAGGATTTCTCGTGTCCCGCCCTACTTGTCGCATACTTAGTACCACCGGTCTGATTTCGCGTACGGGGCTATCACCCACTATGGCGCCTATTTCCAGAGGCTTCCACTATCAGTCCGACTATCATATGCAGGCTCTTCCCATTTCGCTCGCCACTACTTTGGGAATCTCGGTTGATTTCTTTTCCTGCAGCTACTTAGATGTTTCAGTTCGCCGCGTTCGCTTCACACACCTATGTATTCAGTGAGTGATGACCTATAAGGCCGGGTTTCCCCATTCGGAAATCTTCGGATCAATGCTCGTTTGTCAGCTCCCCGAAGCTTATCGCAGACTTCTACGTCCTTCATCGCCTGTAATCGCCAAGGCATCCACCATGTGCACTTATTCACTTGTCCCTATAACCTTGACGGCTATAGCTTCAAGCATTTACTACTGTGTTTGATGAGTTTTTGTATGCGTTCCTTTCGGAACACTACCCTAAGTGTATTCATTGCTGAATACGCTTAATAAAACTTTACTTCTTCCAGATTGTTAAAGAACGAAACAGCAGTGATCTCTAAAAGATCAAACCTAAATCTGACGACTTACGTTTGGACTTTTTGGTGGAGGATGACGGGATCGAACCGACGACCCCCTGCTTGCAAAGCAGGTGCTCTCCCAGCTGAGCTAATCCCCCAGGGAATTACATGCGCTTGATACTTGGTGGGTCTGGTTGGGCTCGAACCAACGACCCCCGCGTTATCAACACGGTGCTCTAACCAGCTGAGCTACAGACCCGCGTCGTTGATACTTGCGTACCTAGCGGTGCTACTGTTTCTTCTTCATTCGACAGTCGATAAGTGTGAGCGTTTGATGCACGACCTTGCGGTCAGTGCCGACTCTAGAAAGGAGGTGATCCAGCCGCACCTTCCGATACGGCTACCTTGTTACGACTTCACCCCAGTCACGAATCCTACCGTGGTAAGCGCCCTCCTTGCGGTTAAGCTACCTACTTCTGGTAAAACCCGCTCCCATGGTGTGACGGGCGGTGTGTACAAGACCCGGGAACGTATTCACCGCGACATGCTGATCCGCGATTACTAGCGATTCCAACTTCATGCAGTCGAGTTGCAGACTACAATCCGGACTACGATACACTTTCTGGGATTAGCTCCCCCTCGCGGGTTGGCGGCCCTCTGTATGTACCATTGTATGACGTGTGAAGCCCTACCCATAAGGGCCATGAGGACTTGACGTCATCCCCACCTTCCTCCGGTTTGTCACCGGCAGTCTCATTAGAGTGCCCTTTCGTAGCAACTAATGACAAGGGTTGCGCTCGTTGCGGGACTTAACCCAACATCTCACGACACGAGCTGACGACAGCCATGCAGCACCTGTGTTCAGGTTCCCTTTCGGGCACCCTCAGATCTCTCCAAGGTTCCTGACATGTCAAGGGTAGGTAAGGTTTTTCGCGTTGCATCGAATTAATCCACATCATCCACCGCTTGTGCGGGTCCCCGTCAATTCCTTTGAGTTTTAATCTTGCGACCGTACTCCCCAGGCGGTCTACTTCACGCGTTAGCTGCGTTACTAAGTCAATTAAGACCCAACAACTAGTAGACATCGTTTAGGGCGTGGACTACCAGGGTATCTAATCCTGTTTGCTCCCCACGCTTTCGTGCATGAGCGTCAGTCTTGACCCAGGGGGCTGCCTTCGCCATCGGTGTTCCTCCACATCTCTACGCATTTCACTGCTACACGTGGAATTCTACCCCCCTCTGCCAAACTCTAGCCTTGCAGTCTCCATCGCCATTCCCAGGTTAAGCCCGGGGATTTCACGACAGACTTACAAAACCGCCTGCGCACGCTTTACGCCCAGTAATTCCGATTAACGCTTGCACCCTACGTATTACCGCGGCTGCTGGCACGTAGTTAGCCGGTGCTTATTCTTCAGGTACCGTCATGAGGCACGGATATTAGCCGTACCCTTTTCTTCCCTGACAAAAGAGCTTTACAACCCGAAGGCCTTCTTCACTCACGCGGCATTGCTGGATCAGGGTTGCCCCCATTGTCCAAAATTCCCCACTGCTGCCTCCCGTAGGAGTCTGGACCGTGTCTCAGTTCCAGTGTGGCTGGTCGTCCTCTCAGACCAGCTACTGATCGTCGCCTTGGTGAGCCTTTACCTCACCAACTAGCTAATCAGATATCGGCCGCTCCAGGAGCACAAGGCCTTGCGGTCCCCTGCTTTCATCCTTGGATCGTATGCGGTATTAGCGTAACTTTCGCTACGTTATCCCCCACTCTTGGGCACGTTCCGATATATTACTCACCCGTTCGCCACTCGCCACCAGGCCGAAGCCCGTGCTGCCGTTCGACTTGCATGTGTAAAGCATGCCGCCAGCGTTCAATCTGAGCCAGGATCAAACTCTTCAGTTTAATCTCTGTTTTTCCGATATTGCTATCGGAGGTCATCTACTCAAGAATACTGACGAATCATCCGAAGATGATTACGTTTATTTCTTGTGCAGACGTTTGTTGCTATATTTTGAGCATTCCAGACCGAAGTCCGGGAGGCACATCACATCAAACGCCCACACTTATCGACTGTTGATTGTTAAAGAATTCTGCCCAAGCATTTCAACTTCGGGCTTGCTGCGGATTCGTGAACTTTCGTTCCATCCGGCGACAAATCGTTGTGTTTGTCAGCAGCAGAGAGGCAAGATTATCGGGTGTTTCGTGCGATTCGTCAAGCTTCTTTTTCTTTCGCTTCGCTTTCACTTGCGTTACAGCGTTGCGGCAGGGACAGAACTATAGCAAGCGCCGCCTGGCTCTGCAAGGCCTATTTGTCTGACACCGTCGATCGTTGCACGTTCCCATCCGCGAGGATCTGCTCCTGCGTGAACGGCAGCGGCACCAGCCGCTTTGAACCATACAGGGGCAGCTGGTCCGCGTAGTACGGCGACGCGGGATCGGTCGACTGTCCGTAAGCCAGCATTCCCCGCGCGACAGGGCCGTGGTCATCGAAGCCGACCAGTTGAACGTAGCTGGTACCCCATGCCACGCCGCGATACCCCTCTTCGGTCAACGAAGATTTTGTATGCAGGGCATTGAGGACACCGTCCACGTCGCCGATGCCGCCGTGGATCGGATACCGCCCCCCGTTGCGGACGTCCGTCTGGTATTCCCCGAGTGGCGCGTCGAGCGGTATGCCCATTTCGCCCAGCCGCGCCGCGGTTGCGCGCAACATGGCAAGCAGCGGCGGGAATGCTGTCGGCGCAATGCCCCTGGGCGTGTTCACCGGATCTGCCGGGTCGAATGGCACGGCCCATGAAGCAGACAGGAACGCAGGCGACTCCGACGCCTGCAGCCAGAATTCGCGGAACAGGATCGCGCCCCTGCTTTCAGCGTCGACTTTCCGATCCCAGGCAGCCAGCGCCGCGCAAGCGCCGGCAAGCATTTGATCCGCCGTGCCGCCGCATGCGGCAAGCAGGTCGGGCAGGACGAGCTCCGCGGCATGGACGCGGTTGGAAAAGAGCAGCGCCTGCAGGTCGTCCATGCTCAACCGGCCGCTTTCCTCCAGCCGCTGGTCCAGCTCGACGAATGCCAGCCGGGTACGCAGGTGCTGCGGTACGCCGACCGGCCCGTACAGCGGCGAGTAACCGCTGCCTGGCCCGGTCAGCAACTGGCGGCTGTTGGTGAGCCAATAGCTGTCGTTCGAATTCGATACATAATCGCGGCGCATCAGCACCGGCGCACTGGCGCTGCCGAAAATGCCCGGCGGCGCACCCGAATCCTGCCCCCAGTGGCAATGGCTGCGGGAACCGTCGAACATCAGCAATGGAGCGAACAGCAGGCAATCCGGCGCGAACTTTTCCGGCACGACGTGGGGGACGACACTATAGTCCGCGTACAGCGTGTCGCCGTGCCGGTCGGCGGCAACGGTATTCACCCAGGGCAGCCCCATGCGGCCTAGTGCGGCCCGCAAGGCGGCGGTGTTCCGCGCCTTGCCCATTGCGATCCATTGATCGACAAGGCGAGTGTTATGGCGGTTGGGGTCCGCGAGCACGACTATCGCATTACCGCCCAAGGGCAGTCCCCCTGCCGCCATCTCCATGCCGAACGGCGTTTCGCGGAATATCTTGCGTTTCGTGCGCAGCGTGCCGTCCGCCTGCAGGGACTGTACCTCCACGACCCGTTCCGAGATTGACTGTGGAATACCATCCACGAGGTAGGTCATGCCGGTGGGATCGCTGCTGTCCAGCTGGAGGCGGAACGTGGTGAAATGCGCGGCTTTCGTTACCGTATGGGTCCATGCCACATCCTTGTTGAAGCCGATGACGACGATCGGAATGCCGCCCAGGCTCACGCCCATCACGTCATAGACGCCGGGCACGGTTAGGTGTACCTGGTAAAAACGGTCCGTGTTGAACCATGGATAGTGCGGATTGGCCAGCAACATTCCTCGCCCATCCACGCTGGTCTCCGCGCCGAGGGCAATGGCGTTACTGCCAAGGCCATGGGCCGTCCAGGTCGGCGCGCGCACATCGCCGCCCATGGTGCCCCGCGGTTCGTCACGGGCCGCGGCAAGGATTTCGGTGGCGAACAACTGCCCGCTGGCGTGCAGCGCCTTTTCCGCGATCATCAGGTAGACATCGTCCACCGTGATCGGCTTGACCCACGCCGCGCCGCGGCAGGCGGCGGGCAGCTTGCCCGCGTGTTCGCGCACGTAGCTGTTATAGCCTGCGACGTAACCGGACAGGAGCGCCCTGGTCTCGGCGCCCCCTCCCGCGTAGCTTGCGCGCAGGCGCGACGGATCGAGGTAGGCCTTGAAGAAGAAGTCGCTGTCTTCGTTGCGCAGGTTGAAGTTGTGCAGGTTGAGGTAGTCGACGACCACGCTGTATTCGCCGTGGACCGAATCGGTGGGCATTGCGTCTCCCCCGAAATAGCGGGATCGTTCGCCGCGCACGGTCAGGAGGCTGTCTGCCAGCATGCAAATATTGTCTTGCGCATAGGCGTAAGCCAGCCCGAAGCCGATCCCCGCGAAGTCGGCCGCCCTGATATGCACGACCCCGTACGAGGTACGCGTCAGTTCCGCGGACGGGCCGGCAGGCGGTACCTGCGCGCTGTCGTTGCCGCCACCGTTGCAAGCCGTGATGACAAACAGCATGACAAACAGCAGCCAGGACAAACCGAGCCGCCGTATCGTCGGCTGCTGCAGGGTCGGCTGCCGTATGGCCGGCTGCAGCATCGTCGGCTGCAGCATTGTCGGCTGCTGCATTGTCGGCTGCTGCATTGTCGATATCCGCATGATAGCCCCCTTGAGATGCAGTCCATCATGGGGGTATAGCCGACAGCGATTTTGATAGCCATCAAATGCGCGCAGGTGACTTCCCGCTTGACTGTCACCTGGCTTTGGGCTTGTGCCGGAGTATCAGCGCTCCGTCAGCACTTGCGAGCGGATGCGCTCGGCCTTGATTTGCCCTTCGGTAAACGGCAGGGTCGGCAAACGCTTCTGGGTGAACAGCGGCAGCTGGTCCGCATAGTGCGCCGACTGGGGATTGACGGACTGGCCGTAGGCGAGCAATCCTTTCGCCACCGGACCACCGTTGTCGAAGCCCACCAGGTGGATATAGCTGGTGCCCCATGCCACGTCCTGGTACCCCTTCGGAGTCAGCGCACCGCGCATTTGCAGCGTGCTGTACGTTCCATCCTCATCACCCTGGCCGCCGTGCAGCGCATGGCGCCGGTTGTTGCGCGTCTCGGTCTGGTAGTCGCCCAGCCGCCCATACAGCGGCACGCCAGCGGCCTGCAGCTTCGCGCTGGCAGTCCGCAGCGCCGCCAGGAGCGCCGGTTCCGCGGCCGGAGCGACGCTGCGCGGGGTGTTGACTGGATCGGCCGGGTCGAACGGAATCGACCAGAGGTTGGGGTTGGTACGGGCGATGTTCCAGAATTCCCGGAACAGTACCGCGCCACGGCTGTCGACGTCCGCCTTCCGGTCCCACCCGGTCAGCGCGGCGCAGGGGGCCAGCAAGCGCAGGTCGAGCGCTTTCGCGCAAGCTCTCAACAGCGCCGGCACCACCAGTTCTCCCGCATAGACACGGTTCTTGAACATCAGGTCCTGCACATCGTCCATGCGCACGAACTGCTCCTCTTCGAGCATGTTCTCGATCTGCTTGAAGGCGATCCGGGTGCGCAACGACACCGGCGCGCCGGCCTGGCCATACAGTGGCGAATAGCCGAACGGCGCCGGCCCGGTCAACGGCTCGCGGGCATGGGAAAGCCAGTACGAATCGTTCGAGTTACCCACGTAGTCCTGGCGCACGGTGGCCGGCGCGTTGGCCTCGCCGAATACGCCTTCGGGCGCGCCGGCATCCTGCCCCCAGCCGCACTCGCTGCGCGTGCCGTCGAATGCCAGCAGATCGGGCACCAGCAGGCAGGGTGAAAGGAATTTATCGGTCGTCATGTGCGGCACGACGCTGCCGTCGCTGTACAGCGTATTGCCGCGTCGGTCGGCCGCGACGGTATTCACCCACGGCAGACCTTTGACCGCGTGGATCGCGCCCTGGAGCTGATGGACGTCATCGGCCTGGCCCATCTTGAGCCACTGTTCCGTGAGGCGGGTGTTGAGGCGGTTGGCGTCGCCCAGCACAAAGGCGCTGTCGGCCGTCCAGCCGATCCCGGCCTGGGGCAGGACGATCACCGCGCCCTGGTGGCTGAAATAGAACGTGCGCTGCTTGGCCACGACGGAACCGTCCGGCTGGAGCACGTCGACGCTCACCGTCCGCTCCGTCATCTTGCGCGGTGCGCCGTCATAATAATAAGTCGTCCCGGTCGGGTCGGACGGATCGAGGGCCAGGCGGAAGGTCGTGAAATGCTTCGCAGCCGTAACGGTATGCGACCAGGCAACATTGCGGTTGAAACCGATGGCAACGATTGGCAATCCACCCAGGCTCACGCCCATCGCATCGTAGCGGCCCGGAACGGTCAGGTGGATCTGGTAGAAGCGGTCCGTGCTGGACCAAGGATAGTGCGGATTGCCAAGCAGGATACCCTTGCCGTTTGCGCTCGCTTCACTACCGATGGCCAGCGCATTGCTGCCGACACCAGCCGGGATACCGGTCGGCATCGACGTCACGGCTTTCGGCATGGTCTTCGCCAGGGTTACCGGCTCTTCGGGATCACGCGAGGCGCCCACGATCGCCGCCGCAAACGCTTCGCCACTCGCATGCAATGCCTTCTCGGCAATCATCAGATAAACATCGTCGACCGTGATCGGTTTTACCCAGGCGGCATTCTTGCAGGCCTTTGGCAGGCTGCTCCGCTTATCCTTGAGATAACGGTTATATCCGTCGGTAAAACCAGCCAGCAATTCACGCACGTCCGCTGAGCCGGCCGCATAACCGGCGCGCAGCTGGTCAAGGTCGAGATACCCCTTGAAGAAAAAATCACTTTGTTCATTCGGCAGTTTGAAGAATAAATCGAGCCCTGCACCATATTCGCCATTCTGCGGGCTGGTGGCATGCGCGGTACCGCCAAAGTAACGCGAGCGCTCGCCGCGCACGGTCAGCACCGTATCCGCCAGCATGCAGACATTATCCTCGGCATAGGCATAGGCGGCGCCATATCCCAGGCTGCGGTAGTCGGTTGCCTTGACGTGGACGACGCCTCGCGTTGTCCGTGTGACTTCGGTACGGATTGCGGCCGAGGCATAGTCGGAAACGACCAGGGCAGTCAGCAGCGAAAGAGCAGTGAGCTTCATGGAACCTCCGGATATCGTTATTAGAAATTTGTATTGGGAGGATATCAGCGTGTTAGGCAGACCACATGAGGCGGCTTGCAAATAAATATTTTTCGCGCAACATCAAGCCGGCACGTTTTTGTATGATCTAATTGTCGATCCGCCTGCGAATTTGAATATCCGATGACTCGTTTCACATAAGAAACTGGGACTAGTTTCTATTCGGGAATTATTCAATAATATAGGAAATTATAGTTGCGTGGATGCTCTCGAATATGCGGCAATATGGGACAAAACGTCCCTGTCGCGTGGCCGGAAAGGGTCTTTTTCCCCGCGCCCTTTAGATCGGACGTGATCCAATGCCAGCTGTCGTTCGTTGAGCTTGCAGTCCGTGGCAACGCCTTGCGCGCTGCCGATTCCAGCTACAACATGCGCTGGATCCGATCGCCCGGAACGGAAAAAGCCGGGCGGCACGCGCTGATGGGCTATTGCGCTGATTGCGGCGGCGAGGTCGGGCCGAGCCCGGCGAAGCGCAGATTCGGGACCTGGCGCAAAGTCCCGCAGCGCATTACAAAATATGAAGCACAAAAGTAAAAAACCCCGCCAGCGCACGCTAGCGGGGTTTTTCTATATAACAGCCTGACGAGCGACGTCGGCAGTGCCCGGCGGAGCAAAAAGACTCGCGCCCCCTATCCAAGTCTGCAATGTAATACAAAGCATGCATTCCAAAAGCAAAAAACCCCGCCAGCACACGCTAGCGGGGTTTTTCTATGTAACAGCCTGACGATAACCTACTTTCACACTGGTTGCAGCACTATCATCGGCGCAAAGTCGTTTCACGGTCCTGTTCGGGATGGGAAGGGGTGGGACCGACTTGCTATGGTCATCAGGCATGACTTGTATGCAGCGCCATCCCCTATAGGGCAACGTCACTGCTCAATCCGGAAGAAGTAAAGCGAGGGTAACTCTCATCACAGAGTAAATGCGAGGAATCATCATTGATTCATAACCGTCAAGGTTATAGGGACAAGCCGTACGGGCAATTAGTATCAGTTAGCTTAATGCATTACTGCACTTCCACACCTGACCTATCAACGTCCTGGTCTCGAACGACCCTTCAAGGAGCTCAAGGCTCCGGGAAATCTCATCTCAAGGCAAGTTTCCCGCTTAGATGCTTTCAGCGGTTATCTCTTCCGAACTTAGCTACCCGGCAATGCCACTGGCGTGACAACCGGTACACCAGAGGTTCGTCCACTCCGGTCCTCTCGTACTAGGAGCAGCCCCCTTCAAATTTCCAACGCCCACGGCAGATAGGGACCAAACTGTCTCACGACGTTTTAAACCCAGCTCACGTACCACTTTAAATGGCGAACAGCCATACCCTTGGGACCGGCTACAGCCCCAGGATGTGATGAGCCGACATCGAGGTGCCAAACTCCCCCGTCGATATGAACTCTTGGGAGGAATCAGCCTGTTATCCCCAGAGTACCTTTTATCCGTTGAGCGATGGCCCTTCCATACAGAACCACCGGATCACTATGTCCTACTTTCGTACCTGCTCGACTTGTCGGTCTCGCAGTTAAGCACGCTTATGCCATTGCACTATTAGCACGATGTCCGACCGTACCTAGCGTACCTTCGAACTCCTCCGTTACACTTTAGGAGGAGACCGCCCCAGTCAAACTGCCTACCATGCACTGTCCCCGATCCGGATAACGGACCAAGGTTAGAACCTCAAACAAACCAGGGTGGTATTTCAAGGTTGGCTCCACGAGAACTGGCGTCCCCGCTTCAAAGCCTCCCACCTATCCTACACAGATTGGTTCAAAGTCCAATGCAAAGCTACAGTAAAGGTTCATGGGGTCTTTCCGTCTAGCCGCGGGTAGATTGCATCATCACAAACACTTCAACTTCGCTGAGTCTCGGGAGGAGACAGTGTGGCCATCGTTACGCCATTCGTGCAGGTCGGAACTTACCCGACAAGGAATTTCGCTACCTTAGGACCGTTATAGTTACGGCCGCCGTTTTACTGGGACTTCAATCAAGAGCTTGCACCCCATCATTTAATCCTCCAGCACCGGGCAGGCGTCACACCCTATACGTCCACTTTCGTGTTTGCAGAGTGCTGTGTTTTTATTAAACAGTCGCAGCCACCATTTTATTGCAACCCTGTCACCCTTCTGCAGTAAAGCAGTCAAGCTACTGGGGCGTACCTTTTCCCGAAGTTACGGTACCAATTTGCCGAGTTCCTTCTCCCGAGTTCTCTCAAGCGCCTTAGAATACTCATCTCGCCCACCTGTGTCGGTTTGCGGTACGGTCTCGTATGACTGAAGCTTAGAGGCTTTTCTTGGAACCACTTCCGATTGCTTCGCACCACATGGGCGCTCGTCCCAGTCCCTTGAATTATGTGCCCGGATTTGCCTAAGCACCTTCTATGAACCAGAAACTGACTATTCCAACAGTCAGACAACCTTCCGCGATCCGTCCCCCCATCGCATCATACGACGGTGCAGGAATATTAACCTGCTTCCCATCAGCTACGCATCTCTGCCTCGCCTTAGGGGCCGACTCACCCTGCTCCGATGAACGTTGAACAGGAAACCTTGGGCTTACGGCGTGCGGGCTTTTCACCCGCATTATCGCTACTCATGTCAGCATTCGCACTTCTGATACCTCCAGCATCCTTTACAAGACACCTTCGCAGGCTTACAGAACGCTCTCCTACCATATGCATAAATGCATATCCGCAGCTTCGGTGACTGGCTTAGCCCCGTTACATCTTCCGCGCAGGACGACTCGATCAGTGAGCTATTACGCTTTCTTTAAATGATGGCTGCTTCTAAGCCAACATCCTGACTGTTTTAGCCTTCCCACTTCGTTTTCCACTTAGCCAATCTTTGGGACCTTAGCTGGCGGTCTGGGTTGTTTCCCTCTTGACACCGGACGTTAGCACCCGATGTCTGTCTCCCAAGCTCGCACTCATCGGTATTCGGAGTTTGCAATGGTTTGGTAAGTCGCGATGACCCCCTAGCCATAACAGTGCTCTACCCCCGATGGTGATACTTGAGGCACTACCTAAATAGTTTTCGGAGAGAACCAGCTATTTCCAAGTTTGTTTAGCCTTTCACCCCTATCCACAGCTCATCCCCTAATTTTTCAACATTAGTGGGTTCGGTCCTCCAGTGCGTGTTACCGCACCTTCAACCTGGCCATGGATAGATCACTTGGTTTCGGGTCTACACCCAGCAACTAGCGCCCTGTTCGGACTCGATTTCTCTGCGGCTCCCCTATTCGGTTAACCTCGCTACTGAATGTAAGTCGCTGACCCATTATACAAAAGGTACGCCGTCACGGAACAAGTCCGCTCCGACTGTTTGTATGCACACGGTTTCAGGATCTATTTCACTCCCCTCCCGGGGTTCTTTTCGCCTTTCCCTCACGGTACTGGTTCACTATCGGTCGATTACGAGTATTTAGCCTTGGAGGATGGTCCCCCCATATTCAGACAGGATTTCTCGTGTCCCGCCCTACTTGTCGCATACTTAGTACCACCGGTCTGGTTTCGCGTACGGGGCTATCACCCACTATGGCGCCTATTTCCAGAGGCTTCCACTACCAGTCCGACTATCATATGCAGGCTCTTCCCATTTCGCTCGCCACTACTTTGGGAATCTCGGTTGATTTCTTTTCCTGCAGCTACTTAGATGTTTCAGTTCGCCGCGTTCGCTTCACACACCTATGTATTCAGTGAGTGATGACCTATAAGGCCGGGTTTCCCCATTCGGAAATCTTCGGATCAATGCTCGTTTGTCAGCTCCCCGAAGCTTATCGCAGACTTCTACGTCCTTCATCGCCTGTAATCGCCAAGGCATCCACCATGTGCACTTATTCACTTGTCCCTATAACCTTGACGGCTATAGCTTCAAGCATTTACTACTGTGTTTGATGAGTTTTTGTATGCGTTCCTTTCGGAACACTACCCTAAGTGTATTCATTGCTGAATACGCTTAATAAAACTTTACTTCTTCCAGATTGTTAAAGAACGAAACAGCAGTGATCTCTAAAAGATCAAACCTAAATCTGACGACTTACGTTTGGACTTTTGGTGGAGGATGACGGGATCGAACCGACGACCCCCTGCTTGCAAAGCAGGTGCTCTCCCAGCTGAGCTAATCCCCCAGGGAATTACATGCGCTTGATACGTGGTGGGTCTGGTTGGGCTCGAACCAACGACCCCCGCGTTATCAACACGGTGCTCTAACCAGCTGAGCTACAGACCCGCATTCATACTAGCGGTGCTACTGTTTCTTCTTCATTCGACAGTCGATAAGTGTGAGCGTTTGATGCACGACCTTGCGGTCAGTGCCGACTCTAGAAAGGAGGTGATCCAGCCGCACCTTCCGATACGGCTACCTTGTTACGACTTCACCCCAGTCACGAATCCTACCGTGGTAAGCGCCCTCCTTGCGGTTAAGCTACCTACTTCTGGTAAAACCCGCTCCCATGGTGTGACGGGCGGTGTGTACAAGACCCGGGAACGTATTCACCGCGACATGCTGATCCGCGATTACTAGCGATTCCAACTTCATGCAGTCGAGTTGCAGACTACAATCCGGACTACGATACACTTTCTGGGATTAGCTCCCCTCGCGGGTTGGCGGCCCTCTGTATGTACCATTGTATGACGTGTGAAGCCCTACCCATAAGGGCCATGAGGACTTGACGTCATCCCCACCTTCCTCCGGTTTGTCACCGGCAGTCTCATTAGAGTGCCCTTTCGTAGCAACTAATGACAAGGGTTGCGCTCGTTGCGGGACTTAACCCAACATCTCACGACACGAGCTGACGACAGCCATGCAGCACCTGTGTTCAGGTTCCCTTTCGGGCACTCCCGGATCTCTCCAGGATTCCTGACATGTCAAGGGTAGGTAAGGTTTTTCGCGTTGCATCGAATTAATCCACATCATCCACCGCTTGTGCGGGTCCCCGTCAATTCCTTTGAGTTTTAATCTTGCGACCGTACTCCCCAGGCGGTCTACTTCACGCGTTAGCTGCGTTACTAAGTCAATTAAGACCCAACAACTAGTAGACATCGTTTAGGGCGTGGACTACCAGGGTATCTAATCCTGTTTGCTCCCCACGCTTTCGTGCATGAGCGTCAGTCTTGACCCAGGGGGCTGCCTTCGCCATCGGTGTTCCTCCACATCTCTACGCATTTCACTGCTACACGTGGAATTCTACCCCCCTCTGCCCAAACTCTAGCCTTGCAGTCTCCATCGCCATTCCCAGGTTAAGCCCGGGGATTTCACGACAGACTTACAAAACCGCCTGCGCACGCTTTACGCCCAGTAATTCCGATTAACGCTTGCACCCTACGTATTACCGCGGCTGCTGGCACGTAGTTAGCCGGTGCTTATTCTTCAGGTACCGTCATGAGGCACGGATATTAGCCGTACCCTTTTCTTCCCTGACAAAAGAGCTTTACAACCCGAAGGCCTTCTTCACTCACGCGGCATTGCTGGATCAGGGTTGCCCCCATTGTCCAAAATTCCCCACTGCTGCCTCCCGTAGGAGTCTGGACCGTGTCTCAGTTCCAGTGTGGCTGGTCGTCCTCTCAGACCAGCTACTGATCGTCGCCTTGGTGAGCCTTTACCTCACCAACTAGCTAATCAGATATCGGCCGCTCCAGGAGCACAAGGCCTTGCGGTCCCCTGCTTTCATCCTTGGATCGTATGCGGTATTAGCGTAACTTTCGCTACGTTATCCCCCACTCTTGGGCACGTTCCGATATATTACTCACCCGTTCGCCACTCGCCGCCAGGCCGAAGCCCGCGCTGCCGTTCGACTTGCATGTGTAAAGCATGCCGCCAGCGTTCAATCTGAGCCAGGATCAAACTCTTCAGTTTAATCTCTGTTTTTCCGATACTGCTATCGGAGGTCATCTACTCAAGAATACTGACGAATCATCCGAAGATGATTACGTTTATTTCTTGTGCAGACGTTTGTTGCTATATTTTGAGCTTCAGGACCGAAGTCCTGGGCACATCACATCAAACGCCCACACTTATCGACTGTTGATTGTTAAAGAATTCTTCGCTTTTCAGCGGTGCCGCTTATCGGGATCAACCCTTGACAAATCGTTGTGTTTGTCAGCAGCAGAGAAGCGAGATTATCGGGTGTTTCGTGCGATTCGTCAAGCTTCTCATCCACTCACATCAACTTGCTTGTTTCACTTTCGTGACAGCTGCGTTGCTGCGAGGGACAGAACTATATCAAAGCCCGTCGAAGTTTGGCAAGCGCTTTTCGAGGAAGGCATGCATGCCTTCGCGCTGGGCCGGCGTACCGAACGCGGCGTGGAACATCCGGCGTTCATAGCGCACCCCTTCCGTCAGCGGTACTTCATAGGCGACGTTGACGGCTTCCTTGATCTGCATGGCGACCGACAGCGGCATCGCGGCGATCGTCCCCGCTGCGGCCAGCGCCTCCTCGATCAGCTTGTCCGCCGGGACCACGCGCGACACCAATCCGGTGCGCTCGGCTTCCGCCGCATCGATGGTGCGCGCCGTCAGCAGCATGTCCATCGCCTTTGCCTTGCCAATTGCCCGCGGCAGGCGCTGGGTGGCGCCGGCGCCGGGCGTGACGCCGATCTTGATTTCCGGCTGGCCGAACTTCGCGGTATCCGCCGCGATCACGAAATCGCACATCATCGCCAGTTCGCAGCCGCCACCCAGGGCATAGCCGGCCACTGCGCCGATGACCGGCGTGCGAACCTTGAGGATGTGCTCCCAGTTGCGGGTAATGTAGTTGTCTCGGTAGGTATCCTGGTAGGTGTAGTCGATCATCGCCGGAATGTCGGCGCCTGCTGCGAAGGCCTTCTCGCTGCCGGTCAGCACGATGCAGCCGATCTGCGGATCCTTGTCGAAGCCGGCGAACGCCTCGCCCAGCTCGTTCATCATGCGGTCGTTCAGCGCGTTCAGTGCCTTGGGCCGATTCAGGCGGATCAGGGCCACCTTGCCATGGACTTCGACGATCAGGTCTTCATATTGCATGCTTGTCTCCGGGACGGTTGGATCGGCCGATTGTAGCGTCATCGGCCCGTCACTGTTAATCGTTGTATGATCCGCCGACCGATGCCGCTCCCCTTCTTTTCTTCCATCGCCGAACGCTGGCGCAGCGATGCGCTCCTGTCCAGTACCGACTTCCGCCGCTACTGGGCCAGCATGGTACTGACGAGCTTTGGCTCGCAGGTCGGCACCCTTGCGCTGCCACTGTGCGCCGTTTTGCTGCTCCATGCGACGCCGGCGCAGATGGGCGTGCTGACCGCATGCCAGGCGATACCGTTCGCGATCTTCGCATTGCCTGCCGGCGTGCTGCTGGACCGCAGCCGCAAACTGCCGATCCTGCTGGGCAGCAAGGCGGCACAGGGAATCTCGCTGGCGTCGATCCCCGTGGCATGGTGGTTCGACCTGCTGGGCATGCCGTGGCTGTATGCGGTGGCGGCGGTCCAGGGCGCCTGCAATGTGATCGGCGGGGGCGCGGAACAGATCTTCCTCACGCTGCTCGTCGGCCGCGACCGGATGGTCGAGGCGCAGTCCCGCTTCGCCAGCACGGACAGCATTTCGCGACTGCTGGCACCCGGCCTCGCCGGCATCCTGATCCAGTGGCTGACGGCACCGGTGGCGATCATCGCCAACGCGGCCACGTTCTTCATCTCGGTATGGAATATCGGGCGCGTGAAGATGCGCGAAGCGGTGCCGCCGCCCAGCGAGCGCCACCCGCTGCACGACGTGCGCGCCGGCTTCTCGTTCATCTGGCACCAGCCGCTGCTGCGCGCGCTGGCCTGGGTGGCCGGCGCCTGGCACGTCCTGTTCTATGGGTATTCGGCGCTGCTCGTGCTGTTCGCCACGCGCGAACTGGGCATGAGCGCCGGCATGCTGGGTACGGCGCAGATGTTCGGCGGAATCGGCGTGTTCGCCAGTTCGCTGCTGCTGCGGCCCCTGAACCGCCGCTTCGGCGCTGGCATCACGATCGTGATCGGCACGGCATCCATGGCGCTCGGCTTCGTGCTGATGCCGCTGATTCCCCGCGACCTGTTCGGCAGCGCGAACTACAGCGCGGCGGCCTATGCGCTGCTCATGCTGTTCTTCGACCTGGGGGCCATGCTGTTCTTCATCCCCTACCAGGCGTTGCGCCAGAAAGTCACGCCGGACGAGATGCTGGGGCGGATGATCTCCACGATGCGCTTCCTGACGGTGGCGGTAGCGCCACTGGGCGCGCTGGTGGCCGGCTATGCGGGCGACCACCTCGGCGTGCGCCCGGCACTCTACTGTATCGCCGTGGGCGGCGTGCTGCTCGCGGTGGGTGCGGCAACCTCGAATCCGATCCGAAGCGTGCGCCCCTGATGCCGCCGCGCCCCTACACTGAGGCATTGCCAACTTTGCAAGGGGACCGTTATGTTCAAGACCATCCTGTTACCGACCGATGGATCGGAACTGGCCGTGAAAGCCACCGAAGCCGCGATCCGCTTCGCCCAGGTGCATGGCGCGCGCATCGTCTCGGTTTGCGTCGCCCAGCCATTCCCGTTCGTGCCGGCAACTGACAATGCGGTCGTGCCGGACGCCGACGTGTTTGAAACCCAGATCGCCGCGACCGCCAAGGCCCATATCAACAAGATCGAGATCGCATGCGCCACCGCCGGCGTGCCGTTCGAGGGCATCGTGGTCAGCTCCCACACGCCCTACAAGGAAATCGTGGCCGCCGCCGAGAAGTACAACTGTGACATCATCCTGATGGCCTCGCACGGCCGCTCGGGCTTGAGCAAGCTGTTCCTCGGCAGCGAAACGCAAAAGGTGCTGGCGCACACCACGCTGCCGGTACTGGTCCTGCGCTGATCCTCTCAGCGGGTCGGACGCGGCAGCAACACCCACACCTGGCCGCGCTGCTTCATCCGCCCCGCATTCTCGGCCGCCTCGGTGCCGAAACCAAAGAAGAAGTCGACCCGGATCGCGCCGCGGATGGCGCCGCCGGTATCCTGCGCCATCACCAGCCGCTGCAGCGGAATCTCGCTGGCGGCGTGCGTGGTTGACAGGTACAGCGGCACACCGGAAGGAATCTGCGTGGTATCCACCGCCACCGAACGCTGCGGCGTGAGCGGCACGCCCAGCGATCCCTTCGGCCCCACGTTCGGGTCCGGCAGCTTCTCTTCCTTGAAGAACACGTAGCTGGGATTCACATTCAACAGTTCCTGCCTGCGCGTGGGATGGCCGGCGATCCACGCCTTGATGCCTTGCGCGGACGCCTGCTCGGACGTCAGTTCGCCCTGCTCGATCAGCCACTTGCCGATCGATTTATACGGGTGGCCATTCTGGTCCGCATAAGCCACGCGCACCGTTTCCCCGCTGTCGAGCTGCACCCGCCCGGAGCCTTGCACCTCGAGGAAGAACGCTTCCACCGGATCTTCGACCCACAGCAATTCCTTGCCGCTGAAATCGGCACGGGCGATTTCCTCGCGGCTCGCATAGGGCACCACTTTCCTGCCCTGCAACCGGCCGCGCAGCCGCTTGCCCTTCAGTTCCGGGTAAACGCCGGCAAGGTCGATCGTCAGCATATCGTCCGGCACCTTATATAAAGGCGTCTGGTACGGACCGCCCTGCTTGCGGGCACCACGCAACAAGGGCTCGTAGTAGCCGGTGACCAGGCCGCTGTCCGATCCATCCGGTGCGATCACGCGGTGCGGCACCAGGAAGGTTTCAAAGAACAGCCGCACGGCGCGCCCATCGCCGGCGTTGACGGTACGCGCGATCGAGCACGCTTCCTTCCAGTCCGCGCGCTTGCCGATCACGGAGCACGACGACTGGAAGGCGGGCCAGGCCGCGCGGAGGTCGTCGCGCGACCAGCCCGGCAGGTCGGCGAACGTGCCGGGCACGAAGGCGGTCTTGGCAGGCTGTGCTGGCGGCTGGGCCGGCTCCGGCTGAGGTACCGGCTGAGGTACCGGCTGCGGTACCGGCTGAGGTGCCGGCTGGGGCACCGGAGCCTGCTGCTGCGGGGGCTGCACTGCGCAACCGGCGAGCACGACTGCCGATACGGCGATGCAGCTCAGCGCCTGGATGTTACGGGGTAGACTACGGGGTACGAAAAACATGGAGGCGATATGTGGATTCTGATGGTCGAGGCATTGGTCGCGCTGTTCCTGCTGGTGTTCATCGTCTGGTGGACGATGCCCGGCAAGAAAAAGACGCCGCCGGCCAGGCGGCCGGACCAGCCTGAATGATGCGATTGTAGATCAGTGCCGCCGGTTCAATGCACCCGGTTCAATGCAGCGTATGCGGAAGCGACAGCACGAACTCCGGAATCTTCACTTCGAACTGGTGGCCATCCTCGGCCACGCAGAAATACTCGCCGACCATCGAGCCCTGCGGCGTCTGCAGCGCCGTGCCGCTCGTGTATTCGAACTGTTCGCCCGGCTGCAGCAGCGGCTGGTGACCCACCACGCCAAGGCCGCGCACTTCCTGCTTGTGGTTATTGGCGTCGGTGATGATCCAGTGGCGCGAGATCAGCTGCGCCGCGACCGTCCCGGTGTTCTTGATCGTGATCGAGTAGGTAAACACGAAGTTGGTGCGTTCGGGGTCGGACTGCTCGGGCAGGAACTGCGTCCTGACCGACACGGCGAATTCATATTGGGCCATCGGGGATTCCTTTGTTGCTCGGCAAACATGCCGAAAATTCAAATGTAGCGTTTCACTAATATAGTTTCACATTGCACCGCAAATCCCGCACACATGCAAGGTGCACTCCGCAGAATACGGGGCGGCAGCGTAAAATAGCGGCTGATTTTTTGCCTATTCCCTTTTGCCAGCCCCTGTCATGACAACTTTCCGCATCGCCCCCAGCATCCTGTCCGCCGACTTCGCCCGCCTGGGCGAGGAAGTGAAGAACGTCGTTGCCGCCGGCGCCGACATCATCCACTTCGACGTGATGGACAATCACTATGTGCCGAACCTCACGATCGGCCCGCTGGTCTGCCAGGCGATCCGCCCGCATGTACAGGTACCGATCGACGTACACCTGATGGTCAAGCCGGTCGATCGCATCATCCCGGACTTCGCCAAGGCCGGCGCGAACATCATTACCTTCCACCCGGAAGCTTCCGAGCACATCGACCGTTCGCTGCAGCTGATCCGCGACCACGGCTGCAAGGCCGGCCTGGTGTTCAACCCGGCCACGCCGCTGTCCTACCTGGAACACGTGATGGACAAGGTGGACATGATCCTGATCATGTCCGTGAACCCGGGCTTCGGCGGCCAGTCCTTCATTCCGCAGGCACTGAAGAAGATCGAAGAGGCGCGCCGCCTGATCGACGAATCGGGCCGCGACATCCTGCTCGAAGTCGATGGCGGCATCAAGATCGACAATATCGCCGCCGCGGCGAAAGCCGGTGCGGACACGTTCGTGGCCGGCTCGGCGATCTTCGGCCAGCCGGACTACAAGGCGGTCATCGACGCAATGCGCACCCAGCTGGCGACGGTATGAGCATGACGGCGGCAGTCCACCCCCTGGCCGGCGTGCGCGCCGCCATCATCGACCTGGACGGCACGATGCTCGACACCGTGCCGGACTTCCACGTGGCCATCAACCGCATGCGCGAGGAGCTGGGCCTGGAAGCCATCACGGCCGAGCAGATCAAGAACATGGTCGGCAAGGGCTCGGAAAACCTGATCCGCAGCGTGCTGTCGCTCGATCATGACGACGCCGCCGTCGAACAGCACTTCGCCGCGGCGATGGATGCGTACCAGCGGCACTACCTGGCCATCAACGGCCACCACAGCACGCTGTACCCGGACGTGGCCGCCGGCCTGACGGAGCTGAAGGATGCCGGCATCCGCCTCGCCTGCGTGACCAACAAGCCGCTCGCGTTCGCCTTGCCGCTGCTGAAGCTGAAGGAACTCGACGGCTATTTCGAGGTGATCTACGGCGGCGACTCGTTCGAGAAGAAAAAGCCCGATCCGCTGCCGCTGGTGAAAGCCTGCGAATACTTCGGCCTGCCACCGCACCAGGTGGTGGCGATCGGCGACTCGTCGAACGATGCGCAGGCGGCCCGCGCGGCCGGTTGCCCGGTGCTGACCGTGCCTTATGGTTATAACCACGGGGAGTCTATACACGAGACGGATTCGGATGGTATAGTGGAAACGCTGCTGCATGCTGCACAGTTAATCAACGCGCACAACCAGCCAACTCAATAACAGCCGAATTGATCAGCCAGATCAATCGGCTGCAACTTAAAACCGAACGCTCGTCAAACGATGTTTCTCAACAAAAGACACAACGTTACTCACCAGGGATCGATCGAGGCCTGGCTGTGGCGACGCTGGCAATCCTGGGCAAACTAAGCCACGTTGATTGCTGCCGTCGGAGACTTCGCGCGACTACCCACCTTTTCGCTCTCTCCCGGCAGGTTTTTTGAACCTCACCGCCACCACCACACCCAAAATGGGTTCGCGTGGCGGGTTGGAGAGAACCATGACCGAACTCGAATTCAAATCGCTGGCCACGCAAGGCTACAACCGTATCCCCCTGATCGCGGAAGCATTCGCCGACCTGGAAACGCCGCTGTCGCTGTACCTGAAGCTGGCGCAGAGCCAGAACAACGGCAAGAACACCTTCCTGCTGGAGTCCGTGGTCGGTGGCGAGCGCTTCGGCCGCTACTCGTTCATCGGCCTGCCGGCGAAGACGCTGCTGCGCACCACCGGCAGCCGTACCGAGATCGTCAAGGGCGGCGAAGTCGTCGAAACCTTCGATGGCAATCCTCTCGAATTCATCGAGCAGTACCAGGCCCGCTTCAAGGTCGCGCTGCGCCCCGGCATGCCCCGCTTCGTCGGCGGCCTGGCCGGCTACTTCGGCTACGACACCGTACGCTTCATCGAGAAGAAGCTGGCCAACAACGCGCAGAAGGACGACCTGGGCCTGCCCGACATCCAGCTGATGGTGACCGAGGAACTGGCCGTCATCGACAATCTCTCCGGCAAGCTGTACCTGATCGTGTATGCCGATACCACGCAGCCGGAATCGTTCTCGAAGGCGCGCGTGCGGCTGAAGGAACTGAAGGCGCTGCTGCGCCGCGGTGTCGATGCGCCTGTCACGTCGTCGTCGGTGCGCACCGAGGCGATCCGCGACTTCGACAAGGAATCGTACCTGGCCGCCGTGGCCAAGGCGAAGGAATACGTGATGGCCGGCGACCTGATGCAGGTGCAGATCGGCCAGCGCATCCGCAAGCCCTACGTGGATTCGCCGCTCACGCTGTACCGCGCGCTGCGTTCGCTGAACCCGTCGCCGTACATGTACTTCTATAACTTCGGCGACATGCAGATCGTCGGCGCGTCGCCGGAAATCCTGGTGCGGAACGAAACGCTCCCGGATGGCGAGAAAAAAGTCACGCTGCGCCCGATCGCCGGTACCCGCCCGCGCGGCGCCACGCCGGAAAAGGATGCGCAGCTGGCCGAGGAACTGCTGGCCGATCCGAAGGAAATCGCCGAGCACGTGATGCTGATCGACCTGGCCCGCAACGACCTGGGCCGCATTTCCGAGATCGGCAGCGTGAAGGTCACGGACAAGATGGTGATCGAAAAGTATTCGCATGTGCAGCACATCGTCTCGAACGTGGAGGGCAGGCTGAAGTCCGGCATGTCGAACCTGGACGTGCTGCGCGCCACCTTCCCGGCCGGCACGCTGACCGGCGCGCCGAAGGTGCGCGCGATGGAAGTGATCGACGAACTGGAAATCTCCAAGCGCGGCATCTACGGCGGCGCCTGCGGCTACCTGTCGTTCGGCGGCGAAATGGACGTGGCGATCGCGATCCGCACCGGCGTGATCAAGGATGGCATGCTGTACGTGCAGGCCGCCGCGGGCATCGTCGCCGACTCGGTGCCCGAGATGGAATGGCTGGAAACAGAGAACAAGGCGCGCGCCGTGCTGCGCGCCGCCGAACAAGTGCAAGATGGCCTGGATGGGGAGTTCTGACATGCTGCTGATGATCGACAATTACGATTCCTTCACCTACAACATCGTGCAGTACTTCGGCGAACTCGGTGAAGACGTGCGCGTCCACCGCAACGACGAAATCACGATCGAAGAGATCGAAGCCATGAACCCGGACCGCATCTGCATCTCGCCTGGCCCGAAGGATCCGGCGCAGGCCGGTATCTCGGTCGAGGTGCTGAAGCACTTTGCCGGCAAAAAACCGATCCTCGGCGTGTGCCTCGGCCACCAGGCCATCGGCGAAGCGTTCGGCGGCAAGATCATCCGCGCCAAGGAAGTCATGCACGGCAAGACTTCGCCGATCGCCCACACGGCCGTCGGCGTGTTCAAGGACCTGCCGAGCCCCTTCACGGTGATCCGCTATCACTCGCTGGCGATCGAACGCGCCTCGCTGCCGGCCTGCCTGGAAGTGACGGCATGGACGGACGATGGCGAAATCATGGGCGTGCGCCACAAGGAATTCGACATCGAAGGCGTGCAGTTCCATCCCGAATCGATCCTCTCCGAACATGGCCACGCCATGCTGAAGAACTTCCTCGATCGCACCTCGTCGAGCGCAAAGGAATGACCATGCCGATCACCCACCAGGAAGCCCTGATCCGCTGCATCGAACACCGCGAGATCTTCCACGACGAAATGCTGCACCTGTTCCGCCAGATCATGAGCGGCGAAATGTCGCCCGTGATGGTGGCCGCGCTGACCATGGGCCTGCGCGTGAAGAAGGAAACCATCGGCGAGATCACCGCCGCGGCGCAGGTGATGCGCGAGTTTTCCACCAAGGTGCCGATGGCGGACACCACCAACCTGCTCGACATCGTGGGCACCGGCGGCGATGGCGCGCACACGTTCAACATCAGCAGCGCCGCCATGTTCGTGGCCGCCGCGGCCGGCGCGCGCATCGCCAAGCATGGTGGGCGCAGCGTGTCCTCCTCGTCCGGCAGCGCGGACCTGATCGAATCGCTGGGCGCCAACATCAACCTGAAGCCGGAACAGATCGCGCAATCGATCGCGCAGACCGGCATCGGCTTCATGTTCGCGCCGAACCACCACGCGGCGATGAAGCACGTCGCCCCGGTGCGCCGCGAACTGGGCGTGCGCTCGATCTTCAACATCCTGGGCCCGCTCACCAATCCGGCCGGTGCGCCCAATATCCTGATGGGCGTGTTCCACCCCGACCTCGTCGGCATCCAGGTGCGCGTGCTGCAGCGCCTCGGCGCCGAACACGCGATCGTGGTCTATGGCCGCGACAACATGGATGAAGTCTCGCTGGGCGCCGGCACGCTGGTCGGCGAACTGGTCGACGGCGAAATCCGCGAATATGAAATCCATCCGGAAGATTTCGGCCTGCAGATGGTCGCCAGCCGCAACCTGAAGGTGGCCAACGCCGCCGAATCGAAGGCCAAGGTACTGGGCGTGCTGTCCGGGGAAACCGGCGCCGCCACCGACATCGTCGCGCTCAATGCCGGCACCGCGCTGTATGCGGCCGGGATTGCGCCATCGATCGAGGTGGGCCTGATCAAGGCGCGCCAGGCGATCGACTCGGGCGCCGCGCTGGCCAAGCTGCACCAGTTCGTCGAAGTCACCCAGGCGCTCGGCGCCGACCACTGAGGCGCACCATGTTCGGCATCCACGACTTGACGCTGTTCATCGTTTCCGGGCTGCTGCTGAACATCATGCCCGGCCCCGATTCCCTGCTGATCATGGCGCGCAGTGCCACGCAGGGATGGCGCGCCGGCGTCGCCGCCTCGCTCGGCATCGGCGCCGGCACGATGGTGCACGTGCTGGCCGCGGCACTCGGCCTGTCGGCATTGCTGGCCACTTCCGCCACGGCGTTCACGGTGGTGAAGTGGATCGGCGCGGCATACATCGTATGGTGCGGCATCGGCATGCTGCGGGCCAAACTAACCCCAACGGCAGAAGCCGGGGTCAGACCCGACGGGTCTGACCCCAGGGTTACGTCGTTGGGTGGGAAGCACGCAAGCAACTGGCGTATTTTCGCCCAGGGCTTCCTCACCAACGTGCTGAACCCGAAGGTGGCGCTGTTCTTCCTGGCCTTCGTGCCCCAGTTCATCGATGCCGATGCACCGAACAAGCCGCTGGCCTTCATCATCCTGGGCTGCATCTTCAATTTCAACGGCATGCTGTGGTGTAACGGCCTGGCGCTGTTTACCGCCTTCGCGAGTTCGAAGCTGAAGGTCAAGCCGCGCGTGGCGCTGTGGCTGAACCGTATTACCGGCGGCCTGTTCCTTGCACTGGGCGCCCGCCTCGCCCTCGCCGACCGTCACTAAGAATACAAACATGTCCGATATCCTGAACAAGATCCTGGCCGTCAAGGCCGACGAAGTGGCCGCGGCCAAGAAGTACCGCAGCCTCGCCAGCCTGCGCGAGGAAGTGGAAGCCGACCGCGAGTCGCGCGCCGCGATCCGCGGGTTCGAGGCGAGCCTGCGCAGGAAGATCGCCGCCGGCCAGGCTGGCGTGATCGCCGAAGTGAAGAAGGCATCGCCATCGAAAGGCGTGCTGCGCGCCGATTTCCAGCCCGCGGCGATCGCGCAAAGCTATGCCGCTGGTGGCGCCGCCTGCCTGTCGGTGCTGACGGACGAGCAGTTCTTCCAGGGCTCCGTCGACTACCTGAAGCAGGCCCGCGCCGCCTGCGCGCTGCCGGTGATCCGCAAGGATTTCCTGGTCGACCTCTACCAGGTCTATGAAGCGCGCGCGATGGGCGCCGACTGCATCCTGCTGATCGTGGCCGGCCTCGATCACGGCCTGATGGCGGAGATGGAAGCGTGCGCCCACGAACTGGGCATGGACGTGCTGGTGGAATCGCACGACGGCGACGAACTGGCCGCCGCGCTGAAACTGAAGACCAACCTCATCGGCATCAACAACCGCAACCTGCGCACGTTCGAAGTGTCGCTGGATAACACCATCGACCTGCTCGACCGGATTCCAGCCGAGCGGATGGTGGTCACCGAATCCGGCATCCTGAACGGGGCCGACGTACGGCGCATGCGCGAGGCCAACGTGCATGCCTTCCTCGTGGGCGAAGCCTTCATGCGTGCCGAAGATCCGGGCACGGAGCTGAGCCGGCTGTTCGCCTGAGCTCCCTCCTCCGTGGCGGTGCATGCCGGAGCCACCGGCTGATGAGAACCGGTGTCTGACACCATTTCCAAGGAAAATGGTGTCAGACACCGGTGTTCGGCTGCCAGCGGCTACCGGCCCGAACCGTCACGCTCGATACGCGCCGGGCCTTCTGCGACTCACTCAAGCGGCCGCTTGCCACGTCTCGATCCGGTTCCGCCCGTTTTCCTTGGCGCGATACAGCGCCTCGTCGGCCCGGCACAGCAGCGCATCCAGCGGTTCTTCCGGATCAGTCTGCACCGCTACGCCGATGCTGGCGGTGCAGGAAGGCAGCTCGCCGGCATGTGCTTCGCGCAGCTGCCGCTGCACGCGCTGGGCCGCGCCGATCGCGCGCTTGCCATCCGTATCGGGCAGCAGCACGATGAATTCCTCGCCGCCGAAGCGGGCCAGCACGTCGGATTCGCGCAATGCCGAGCCGACCATCTGCGCCACGCTAACGAGCACCCGGTCGCCTTCGGCGTGGCCGAAGCGGTCGTTGATCCTCTTGAAATGATCCAGGTCAACCGACAGCAGGGCCAGGGTGCGGGCATGCTGCCGCATGCGCGCCATGCGGGCAACCTCGCGCGCATAAGCATCGCCGAAACCGCGCCGGTTCAGCACTCCCGTCAGCGGATCGCTCGCCGAACGGCGTTCGAGGATGAGGCGCAGCCGCTCGTAGGCCACCATCAGGAAGCCGACCGCCAGCAATGCCGGCTGCAATGCGGTCACGGCAAGGTAGAAGCCCTGGAAGATGCCGGGCCGGGTGACGTCCACCAGCGCCGTGCCGTGCGTCAGCGCGACCACGCCGCGCACGGTGACCAGCACGGTATTCACCGCGATCAGTGACCCGAAGAACAGCGTGGCAAGCTTGCGCCGGCCGTGGCCCAGCACGAGCACGAGCTGCGCTCCGCTGATCAGCGTGATGGGCACGCTCATCCAGGCCACCCGCGCCGCGTAGTCCGGCTCGGCCAGCAGGTAGTACAGCATGCCCACCAGCGCGAAGCCGCACGCTCCGCCCAGCATCGGCCAACCCGGTGCGAGGCCGTAGAAGCGCCGCAGGCCGATCACGCACAAGCCGTTACCGAACACGAACAGCACGTTCGCCACCGGCAGCACGAGCACATCGGGCAGCGTGCCGCGCAAGGCAAAGCAGAAGGCGGAGAACACCTGCACCGCCAGCGCGGCGCCCCAGTGGGTAAGGCCGCGCACCTCGGCGGGAAAACCGCGGCGGGCGCCGAACAGCACCGCGCTCATCACGGCGCACATCAGCGCCGCCATCAGCACGACGCTGAAGGGATCCAGCAACTTCACGTCAGCGCGGCGATGTCGGGCGCGATACCGCGCTCTTGCGCGCCGTATCGATCGCCAGCCCGATACCCGGCACGCGGTCGCCCTGGAGCTGCACCGCGAACGTCATCAGTTCATCGCGGCGGAACGCATGCACCTGCACCGTGTCGCCGACACGGTAACGGGACAGCAGCGACTCCAGGTTGGACGGATTGCCCGTGACGCGCAGGCCGTCGATGGCCACCAGCAGGTCGCCCGCCGACAGGCCGGCACGGTGCGCGGCACCGCCCTCGTGGACGGCGGACAGTTTCGCATCGGCGCCCTCGCGGCCGATGTTGGCATCCAGGCTGGGCTTGGCCGGCTTGCGCTCGTCCGTGTACTTCACGCCGAACGGCGCCAGCAGCTTCGCCAGCGGCACGTCCTCGGTGCCGCGGATATATTTCTCGAAATAGCTCTTCAGCCGCATGCCGCTGATCTCGTCGAACAGCGCTTCCACCTCGGCCGGCGTCACGCCGCGGCGGCCGTCGGGGTAGAAGTCGCGGCCGTAGCGCTGCCACAGCGCCAGCATGATGTCGTCCAGCGAACGCTTGCCGCCCGACTTCTGGCGGATCGTCAGGTCCAGGCCCAGCCCCACCAGCGAACCCTTGGCGTAATAGCTGACGATGGCATTCGGTGCGTTCTCGTCTTGCCGGTAGTACTTGCTCCAGGCATCGAAGCTGGATTCGGCCACGCTCTGCTTCGTACGGCCGGCGCTGCGCAGCACGCTGCCCACGGTCTTGCCCAGCATCTTGAAATACGTGGCCTCGCTGATCATGCCGGAGCGCACCAGGAACAGGTCGTCGTAGTAGCTGGTGAAGCCTTCGAACAGCCACAGGAGCGGCGTGTAGTTTTCCACCTGCAGGTCGTAGGGCGCGAACACGGCCGGCTTGATGCGCTTCACGTTCCAGGTGTGGAAGTATTCGTGGCTGCACAGGCCGAGGAACTTGATGTAGCCCTCGCTTCTCTCCCGGCCCAGGGCAGCCGTGGTCGGCAGGTCGGCGCGCGCGCAGATCAGCGCCGTCGAAGCGCGGTGTTCCAGGCCGCCGTAGCCGTCGCCGACGGCCAGCGTCATGAATACGTAGCGGTCCATTGGCGCTTTCCTGGTCCTGGGCTCGAAGAAGGCGATCTGGGTTTCGCAGATCGCCTTCAGGTCGGCGCACAGCCGCGCCATGTCCAGGTTCGGCACGCGGCCGGTGATGACCACGTCGTGCGGCACGCCGTGCGCCGTGAACGTGGCCAGCGCGAAATCGCCCATCTCGACGGGGCTGTCGATCAGCTCATCGTAATCGGCCGCCACATAGGTGCCGAAGCCGTAGCGCCTGGCCTTCAGCTCCGGCAGTGCGGTGGCCACGCGCCAGGTACGGGCGGCGTCTTCCGCCGGACGCACGATGTCGACCACGTGGGGAACATGCTCCTGCCCGGCCACGCGCAGGAACACGCTGGTGCCGTTGAAGAAGCCGTGGGTCTGGTCCAGGTGCGCGGCACGCACGGAAAGGTCCCATGCATACACGTCGTACTGCACGGTCAGCGCTCCCTCGACAGGCGGCGCCTGCCACGAATGCTTGTCCAGTTTCGCCAGGGCGACGGGCTGGCCATCGGCCTCGGCGCGGATCTGCACGATGTTGCGGGCGAACTCGCGGATCATGTAGCTGCCCGGAATCCAGGCCGGCAATGCCAGCAACTGGCCCTCGGGAGAAGGCTCCTGCACGGTCAGCGTTACCTGGAACAGGTGAGCGGAGAGATCCTTTGGGACGATGGCATAGGCCACGGCGGGCGCCGCGGCACGCGGCGCCTTGGCTTTCCTGACCGGCGTTTTTTCTTTGATCGACGTTTTGTTTTTCATTGCATGAGGTCGGGCGGAGTATCGATGTCGAGCAGGATGCCCGGGTCATCCACCGCCACTTCGTTGACGATATTATCCCTTACGATCCCGCGCGCACCCCGGTCTCCGGACAGCGCGAGCAGTTGCGGCAAGTGCCGGCGGCTGAAGGCCACCGGGTTGCCGCGCTCCGTGCCTGACGCGGTCCGGTACACCGGCACCGCGATATCGGCACCCTGTGCCACCGCGCCTGCCAGGGCGGCGATGGTGGCCGGCCGCACGCGGGGCATGTCGCCCAGCGCCACCACCCAGCCGGATGCATCCAGCGCGTGCCGAAGCCCGTGGACGAGCGACGCGGCCATGCCGCTGTCCGCCTCGGCGCAAGCGGTCACTTCACAGCCGAGTGCCGCCAGTTGCGCGGCCGTGGCTTCGTCGCCCTCGCGCACCACGGCCACCACGCGCGGCAGCACGGCCAGCAGGTGCCGCGCACTGTGCACCACGACCGGCACGCCGCCGATCGGCTGCAGCAGCTTGTTGCGCTGCCCCAGCGGGTCGAAGCGCCGGCCGCGGCCGGCGGCAAGCAGGATGCCGGCGAGCGGCAACCGCGCGGCGGCGTCGGCCATGCGCTTACGCCACTTGCGGCGCGGCCGCCGAGGCCAGGTCGAACGGCAGCTTGCGCAGCCGCTTGCCCGTGACACGGAACACGGCGTTCGCGAACGCCGGCGCCAGCGGCGGCAAGCCCGGTTCGCCCATGCCGCTCGGCGGTTCGGTCGACGGCACGATGTGCACTTCGACCTGGGGCATGTCCGTCATGCGCGCCACCGTGTAGTCGCTGAGCTGGCCCTGTTCCACGATACCATCCTTGAGCGTGATGGCGGCGCCCGGCAAGGTGGTGCCCACGGCCATCAGCACGGCGCCCTGCACCTGCGCCTCGATGGTGAGCGGATTGACCGGCTGGTTGCAGTGTACCGCCGCCGTCACCTTGTGCAGCTTCGGCGTGCCGTTCTCCACCGACGCCGTGACCACGTAGGCCACCACGGTGCCGAACGATTCATGCACGGCCACGCCGTAAGCCTGCCCTTCCGGCAGCTTCACCGTGCCGTAGCCGGATTTGCCGACGGCGAGTTCGAGCGCCAGGTGATGGCGCTTGTGCTCTTCCGGAATCAGCTTCCTGCGGTACGCCACCGGATCCATGCCGGCCGCCACGGCCGCCTCGTCGATCAGCGTTTCCATCACGAACGCGGTATGCGTCGCGCCCACCGAGCGCCACCACAGCACGGGCACGTTGGCCTGCGCGTTGTGGACGGACAGCTGCATCGGCACCTTGTAGGGCTCGCCCATGCCTTCGACCATCGTGGCATCCACGCCGTTCTTCACCATGAAGGGCTCGAACGCCGTGCCGCTGATGATCGACTGGCCGACGATCACATGATTCCAGCCCACGATATTGCCGCCGGCATCGAGCCCCAGCTCGGCGCGATGCACGTGCGACGGGCGGTAATAGCCGCCCTTGATGTCATCCTCCCGGCTCCAGATCACTTTCACGGGGCCGCCCTTGCCGGCTTTCGCGTAAGCCTTCGCGACATTCACGGCTTCCACGATATAGTCGGAACCGGGCGTGGCGCGCCGGCCGAAACCGCCGCCCGCCATCATCGTGTGCAGGGTCACCTGCTCCGTTTTCAGGCCCGCCGTTTTCGCGGCCGCGGCCTGGTCCATCATCTGGAACTGGCTGCCGGCCCAGATCGTGCAACTGTCGCGCTTCAGGTCGACCACGCAGTTCAGCGGTTCCATCGGCGCATGCGCCAGGTACGGGAATTCATAGACGGCCGAGATCTTCTTCGGCGCGGCAGCCAGTTTGGACGTATCGCCCTGCTTCGCCACCGTGCCGGGTTTCGCCGCCAATGCGCGGAAAGCCGTGAACTGTTCGTCGGTACTGACCTTCTCCACGCCGGCCGTGTCCCATTCGATCGCCAGCGCGTCGCGGCCCAGCTTCGCCTGCCAGTAACCTTCCGCGATGACGGCCGCGCCGCTGCCGCCACGGTCCACGTCGACCGGCAGCACGGCGATCACGCCCTTGATTTTCTTCGCCGCCGCGGCATCGAATTTCTTCACCTTCGCGCCGAATACCGGCGGCCGCGCCACCACCGCCACTTTGGTGCCGGCCGGCTTGAAGTCCATGCCGAACTGCTGGCTGCCGTTCGATTTCGCCCGCGCGTCCAGCCGCGGCATCGGCTTGCCGATGAAGCGGAATTTCTCGACGTTCTTCAGCACCACGTGTTCCGGCACCGGCTGCTTCATCGCCGCCTCGGCCATCTGGCCATAAGTCGCCTTCTTGCCGCCCGGACCGGTGAGCTGGCCCTTCGCCGCCTTCACCTGGTTGACCGGCACCTTCCACTGTTCGGCCGCCGCCGCCACCAGCATCGCGCGCGCCTTCGCGCCGATCTCGCGGTACTGCACCCACGAGTGGGCCACGGAACCGGATCCGCCGGTGATCTGGATGCCCATTACCGGATCCTTGTAGGCTTCGCCGGCAGGCGCCAGCACGCCGCGGATCTGCGACCAGTCGGCATCGAGTTCCTCGGCGATCAGCATCGGCAGCGCGGTCTGCACGCCCTGGCCGAATTCCAGGCGGTTTACCTGCACGGTGATCGTGTTGTCCGGCGCGATGCGCAGGAACGCGTTGGGCTGCTGCGACGGCTTCGGTTCCGCCGCGCGGGCCATCCGCCCGCCGCCCGTGAACGTGAAGCCGAGCACCAGGCCGGCGCCGGCCGCCTTCATGAAGCCGCGGCGCGAGGTCGGGGAAATACCCTCGGCCTTGCCGGCAACCAGCGCTGCCAGGTCTTGCCCGTCACCATTCCCAATAAGCCATTGTTTACGCATGTGATCTCCTTAGGCGAGGGTTTTCGCCGCATCCTTGATGGCGAGGCGGATGCGCTGGTAAGTGCCGCAGCGGCAGATATTGCCGGCCATGGCGCCATCGATGTCGGCGTCGGTCGGCGCCTTGTTCGTCTTCAGCAGCGCGGCGGCGCTCATCACCTGCCCGCTCTGGCAGTAACCGCATTGCGGCACGTCGTGCTTCACCCAGGCGTCCTGCACGGCCTTGCCCACCTTGTCGTGTTCCATGGCTTCGATCGTGGTGACCTTCTGGCCCACCGCGGCGGAAATCGGCGTCACGCACGAGCGGATCGGCTGGCCGCCCAGGTGCACGGTGCAGGCGCCGCACAGCGCCGCGCCACAGCCGAATTTCGTGCCGGTCATGTTCAGGTTGTCGCGCAGCGCCCACAGGATCGGCGTCGACGGATCGGCGTCGACCTGCGTGTCGCGCCCGTTGATGTTCAGGGTGACCATGGAGTACTCCTAGTTTTGCGGCTTTTTATAATGAAAGCGGCGCGCTTCGAGGGCGCGCCGGTCCGGTGAAGATCGTGCAAGGCAACTGTGTTACTTGAGCGAGGCGAACTTCGCTTCCAGCGCCGCGGCGTCGATGGCGCCCGGCACGCGGCTGCCATCGGTGAAGAAGATCGCCGGCGTGCCTTCCAGGCCCAGCTTGTTCCCCAGCGCCAGCACCTTGTCGTTCGGCGCGGTGCAGCCGGCCGGCGCTTCGGGTGCCTGCTTGTTGTTCAGCATCCAGTCGTCCCAGGCGCGGTTGCGGTCCGCCGCGCACCAGATGTTGCGCGACTTCGCCGTGGAATCGGCCGACAGGATGTTGTACATGAACGTGTAGACGGTGATGTTGTCGACCCTGGACAGCGTCTCGCGGCGGAATTTCTTGCAGTAGCCGCAGTTCGGGTCTTCGAAGAGGGCGACCACGCGCTTGCCGTTGCCTTTCACCGTCTTCAGCGCCAGTTCCAGCGGCAGGTCGGAGAATTTGATGCGGTTGACTTCGTCGATGCGCGCCTGGGTCACGTCTTCCCTGGTCTTCAGGTTGAAGATATGGCCGGCGAACAGGTAGGTACCGGTCTTGTCCGTGTAGCGGATCTCGTTGCCGATGCGGATCTCGTAGAGGCCGGAATACGGCGTGGCCTGGATGGAATCGATCTTGATGTTGGGGCCAAGCTTCGGCTCGACGTTCTTGCGGATGGTGGCTTCGACACCGTTGTCGGCGCCCGCGCACGACATCAGCAGCGCCGATGCCAGCACGAGGCCGGTTTTCATGAACTTCATAAACTCTCCGGGTGGAACAGGGAGACGGCGTGGGATCGCCGCGCCGTCCGGGTAAGATCAGTGCCGGCCCAGCGCGTGCGACATGAGCGAACGCTTGACGAAAGGCAATTTGTCCAGCAAGTTTAGCCCGAAATTGCGCACCGCGCGCACGGGTTCGAGGTTGGCGCCGAACAAGCGCTGCAAGCCGTCGGTGGCGGCCTGCATCAGCAGCACGTCTTCCTTGCGCGCGCGGGCATAGCGGGCGAGCACGCGCTCGTCGCCGATCGAGCGGTGCTCTTCGCGCTCCGTGACAGCGTCCACCAGGTCGCGTACATCGCCGAAACCCAGGTTCATGCCATGGCCGGCCAGCGGATGCACCACGTGGGCAGCGTCGCCGATCAATGCCACGCGTTGCGAAACGAGCGAATGCGGCCGCACCAGCGACAGGGGGAAGGCGCGCACCGATTCCGGCAGCACGGGTGTCAGCTTGCCCAGCTTGTCGGCGGCGAATTCGGCCAGCCGGTCGGCCAGCGCCTGCGCCCCTTCGGCGCACAGCTGGTCGGCCAGGTTGTCCGGCGCGGACCAGACCAGCGACACGCGGTTGCCCGGCAGCGGCAGCAGGGCCACGATGCCGCGGTCGCACGTAAACCACTGGAACGCGGCACCGTGGTGCGGCAGCTCCGTCTCGAAGTTGGCGACCACGCCCTGCTGGCCATACGGCTTGTAATCGAGGCCGATGTCGCACTGGCCGCGCACCCACGACTGGGCGCCATCCGCGCCCACCACCAGCGACGACTTGACGGCGCTGCCATCGGCCAGTTGCACGGTGGCGTGGTCCTCGTCGCACTTCAGCGCCACCGCCCGGCCGCTCACGACATGCACGTCGCGGGCGAAGCGCAGCGCCGCATCGAGCGCCTCGTTCAGGTTGCGGTCTTCGACGATCCAGGCCAGCGTGTCCGCATGAGCGCCATACGCGTCGAAATTGAGGTGGCCGGGCTGTTCGCCGTCGCCCTTGATGATCATGCCGTCCACCGGGGCGATGCGCACCTGGTCCATCGCGCCCCAGACCTTCAGGTTCGACAGCAGCTCGTGCGCCGTGTGGTTCAGCGCATACACCCGCACGTCCCAGCTGGGCTCGAGCCCATCCGGCTTCGCCGCGGCGGGTGGGCCGAGCAGGGTGACGCTCTGCCCGGCCTGGGCGAAGGCCAGCGCGGCCGCCTTGGCGATCGCGCCGTTGCCGACGATGCAGACCGCCGTCTGCACATGGTGCTTGGAAGAGGATGGCGTGTTCATTGTGCCATTATAACTTTCGCCCGCCGACGGGGCGCGCGGGCTGGCGCTTCAATTCCACACTGGCGCGGTTCCTTGCGGATTGGCGATCCGCGCATTCGCTTCCAGCGCACCGGTTCCATCTGTTTGGGACGCGACTTAGAAAAGACTATTGCAACTCTGCATTGAGCTGCTATAATGCGGCCTCTTGGCCTGGTAGCTCAGTTGGTAGAGCAGAGGATTGAAAATCCTTGTGTCGGTGGTTCGATTCCGCCCCGGGCCACCAAGAATTCAGCAGTAACGCAAAACGCCACCTTCGGGTGGCGTTTTGCGTTACTGAACGTTCGACCATCTTATACGGCATTGCACCGCAAAGCGATTGCCCTGCGTTTGGTTTTACGCTACTTTATCCGGGCAGTCTCAAAGGTGTCATCGCCAGTCCTTCATAACAGCAAGGAGACAGATATGCCGCGCTATATGGTTGAACGCAGTTTCCCCGATGGTCTCAACATACCCGTCAACGCCGCTGGCGCAGACGCCTTGAGCAAAGTGGTCCAGACCAACAGCGAGCAAGGCGTTACCTGGGTCCATTCCTACGTGAGTACCGATAAAACCCACACGTTCTGCATCTACGATGCGCCAACGCCTGAGGCAATCCGGCAGGTCGCCGAGCGCAACGGATTACCGGTCGATAATATTACTGAAGTCGCGGTGCTGGCCCCGTATTTCTATCATTGAAGGCCAGGCAGAGGATTGAAAATCCTTGTGTCGGTGATTCGATTCCGCCCCGGGCGACCAAGAATTCAGCAGTAACGCAAAACGCCACCTTCGGGTGGCGTTTTTTGTTTCCGGATCGATAGCCTGCTTTCCGGCCGATTCCGGTCTACCTCTACATTCTCCCTGGCAGCTGTCGGGTTGGCCCGGCGCTCGGGATCTCCATGCGCCGCCGCTGCCAGGAACTGATCAGCTGCCCCTCTCCCCATGGGCTTACGCCAACCGCGCAGTGATCGGCGTAGCCGAGGATCGCAGCCTGCCAAGGATACTGGCGGCTACTGCTTGCCGCAGCGCGACGCTGCGCAGGTCCCATTCGAACGCGATTGATGAAAGAAACATATCCATTGACAGGAGATTATCCTAAACCTATAGTACTAAGACATTAGTAGAGGAACCAGATGAACGAACCACAACCCACCGAAGGCGAACTGGCGATCCTGCGCATCCTGTGGCGGCGGGGTGAGCCCGCCACGGTGCGCGAGGTGCACGACGAACTCCTGCAGGTAAAAGACACCGCGTACACGACAGTGCTGAAGATGCTGACGATCATGGCCGAGAAGGCATTGGTCGGACGCGATGAATCCGAGCGCAGCCACCGTTATTTCGCGCTGTATTCGGAACCATTGGTCGAGACGTCGATGCTGAAAAACTTCCTGCGCAATGCATTTTCCGGCTCAGCCTACAAGCTGGTGCAGCGTGCCATCGATACGGACACGGCGAGCGATGAGGAACTCGACGCCATCGGCAAACTGATCGCCGACGCAAAACAGCGGCGCATGAAATGAGCCGCCCGGGCCCGGCATGATTACCCACCACCACCAGATCATTACCGCCATCGCCTTCGCGCTGCTGCACTCGCTGTGGGAAGTGGCGGTACTCGGCCTCTTCGCAGCGGTCAGCTTCATGCTGCTGCGGCACGGCGCGGCATGGCAGCGCCATTCAGTCGGGCTGGCCTGGATGCTGGCGATGTGCGCTGCTCCGCTGTTGACCGCTGTCGGGTACCTCCGGCAATGGCCCGCGCCAACGGGTGGCGGCAGCCCGGGCTTCGACGTGCCGGGATTGGCAAGCACTGTGGACATGGGCGCGGTGCCGTCCTGGACTGACTGGATACTGCCGGCCATGACTTTCATGTGGCTGGCGGGCGTTGCGGTAATGCTGGCGCTGCGCTGGGGCGGCTGGCTATTCTTGCGTAACATCGACAGTTCCGCCCCCGCTGTCTTGCCCGATGAGTGGGCTTTGCGCATCGAACAGTTGCGCGCCGCGTCCGGCATCGCGCGCAGGGTGACGGTCCGTGCCGGCAGCCAGATTGCCACCCCGTTTACCGCATATGTGCTGCGCCCCGTCATCTGGCTTCCCACGCGCCTGCTGGCCAGCCTGCCGACGGACCAGCTGGCCGCGCTGCTGGCGCACGAATTGGCCCATGTGCGCCGTCTCGACTGGATCTGGAACCTCGTGCAGCACTGCGTGGAAAGCTTGCTGTTCTATCACCCGGCGATGTGGTGGCTGAGCCGGCGCGTGCGCGAGGAACGCGAGCTGGCCTGCGATGCGCTTGCGGCCCAGGTATGCGGCGATCCGCTTGTGCTCGCCGAGGCGCTGGCCAGCCTGCAGCGGGAGCGGCCGCGCTTCCCATCGGTGGGCCTGGCGCTTGCCGCGCAGGGCGGTGCCTTGCGGCTGCGGGTAGCCCATCTGGTGCAGGCCCGGCACGAACGGGCCTGTGCGCGTCATCGCGGCGCCGCCGGGCTCCTTTTGATTGCCGCCTGCCTGTGCTGCATGCTGGCGGCTACGGTTCGCCTGCCGCATGCCCTGCTGATCAACATGCAGGTACGTGAATCCATGCGAGGCCCCCTCGCGTCCGGGCACTACCGTGAATTCAGCGCCAGTTACCTGTTCGACGCGCAGCGCTACTATCGCCTGGCCATCGACCGCGACGGCCACCGGCTCGAGCTGTATCGGGAAGACGGGGTCGCCAGGCCGGTCGATGGACAGGTGCGATCCTGGGTGGCTGCCATGTCCGCCATGCACACGGGCACGCCGGAACGGGCATCCGGCAGATGAGAGGACGCGGCGCTTGAACACGAAGGAAAGCGCCGAACCGGACTTGCATGAAGCTTCGGCTGCGCCGGCGGCAAGCGCATGGTTGCGCATTTTTTTTCCCACAACTACTAATCAATTAGTAGACAAACCTGGAGGTTGGCATGGCAAGCAAGAGAAAAGTTATCGCGGGCGTAGTACTCGGTACCCTGTTTTCGCTTCCCGCACTGGCGGCAGAGCATTCTCCCCTGAACGAGGCCGAGCGCAGTGCGGTCGTGCAGACCCTGGCAGCGAAAATAAAGTCGAACTACATCCTGCCGGAGGTGGGCGAGCGCGTCGCCAATTCGATTGTCGAAAAAAATGCCGAAGGAGGCTATGCCGCCGCCACGACCGCACAGGCGTTCACTGCGGCGCTGTCGAAGGATCTACGTGAACTCAGCGATGACCAGCATTTCCTGGCGATGCACGATGAACGTTTCCGCGAGCGTGGCGGCAGCAACGATGTGCCGAGCAGTGCGGAGATGAGCGAACAGCGCGATAACATGATACGGGAGGGCCACGGTATCAAGAAGATCGAACGCCTTCCAGGCAATGTCGGTTATATCGAACTGCGCGGGTTCGGGCCCACCGAATTCGTCGGCCCGGCATACACGGCGGCGATGTCGCTGGTCGCAGGAACGGATGCGCTGATCCTGGACCTGCGCCATAACAGCGCCGGCCGTCCTGCCAGCGTGGCTTACCTGATGAGCCATTTCTTCCCGCTCGGGGACGAGCGCCACCTCAACGACATCTATGATCGCCCATCCGATACGACCAGGCAGTACTGGACGCTGGCGGCGATCACGCAGCGTTACGACAAGCCGGTGTACGTGCTGACCTCGGCCGGGACGTTTTCCGGCGGGGAGGAATGCGCCTATGATTTTCAGACGCAAAAACGCGGAATACTGGTGGGCGAAACGACCGGGGGCGGCGCAAATCCCGTAACACCCTACAGCGTGGGGCGAGGGATCGTGGTCGGCATCCCCGTTGCACGGACGATCAATCCGGTTACCAGGACCAGCTGGCAAAAAGTCGGCGTGAAGCCGGACATCGCGGTGCCTGCGGCGCAGGCACAACAGACAGCGCATATCGCGATCCTGCGAAACCTACTGTCATCGGCCAAGGACGACCGGCAACGCAGCAGCTTGCAGCGCACCCTTGCCATGGTGGAGAAAGGGGGAAGCGAAGCGCAGGCCCCCACGCTCAGGCAGTAAAGTAAAACGCCACCTTCGGGTGGCGTTCCTGTTTCCGGCATCCCGGTCGGGAAACCCGGTCGATTTTCGGGTTGCATGGCCCTGCCGCAGCCACATGGACAACCCTCAATCTTTCCTTTCCCGCATTTCCACATCGACCACCGTGCCACCGGTGTCCCCGGAAGGACGTTGGCCAGACATGAATTTCGGGAGAAACGACAACACCCGGCCGGAGATGGCCCGCCATATCCAGGGATATGCGAGCAGAAAAGCCGTGGTAAAACCGGTGAAGAGCGCGGGCACGTATTCGCCCCGCCACACGAGGGTCGACAGGCAAAGCGCAAGCAAGCCGACCATGACTGGCCGGCGCACAGGTTTCGGCAACAGGCCGGCCATGCGCATTTTCCCGTTGCGAATCGCGGGAAACCTGGCAAAGACGACGCCCAGGAGCAGCCCGGTCATGACCCTGCCAATGCCGAGATAGTCAGCCAGGACGCCGATGACAAGAAAACCCGTATAAGTCATCGTGCCGGCCAGCGCTGCCAGCACGAGCAATGCGGCGGCGAGCGATAACCTTGGCATGCGGATCACCGCTCTGATCAACAGACGTAGGATTTTGTGTACTCCTGCAAATGGGTGGAAGGCGATCGCAAATCTTACAGCACCCGCCCGTATCGGGTCGTTCGGTGGAGACAGGATGCGGCAGAATGGTCGTCCCGGCGCGGCGGTTCATGGCGCCCTTTCAACGCGCAATAACGCGCCATAACGCGCGATAACGCGCGGTCGACAACGGAGCATCCACCATGATGAACAGCCTGCCCCACCCATTCCACGCCCTGGTCATCGGCGCCTCGGGCACGATCGGGGCGGCCTTCGTCAACCTGCTGGGAGATACGCCGGGCTGTGCAGCGGTGCATGGCCTGCATCGCCACTCGACGCCGCCCATCGACTTCGCCGACGAACACAGTGTCGCCGAGGCGGCACGCATCCTTGGCGACGGCCGGCGTTACCACTTGATCGTCAATGCGGCGGGGCTGTTGCACGGCGACGACTTCATGCCGGAAAAGCGCCTGGCCGATCTCGACTACGCGCAAATGCAGGCGACGTTCCAGGCCAATACCTTCGGCCCCGCACTGGTGCTGCGCCATTTCGTTCCGCTGCTCGCCGGCGAGCGCGCGATCATGGCCATGCTGTCGGCGAAGGTGGGCAGCATCGGCGACAACCGGCTGGGTGGCTGGTACAGCTATCGCGCATCCAAGGCCGCCCTCAACATGCTCGTCAGGACCGCCGCCATCGAAGTGGCGCGCAGCCAGAAAAACAGCGTGCTGGTGGCGCTGCACCCGGGCACCGTCAACTCACGCCTGTCGCAACCGTTCCGGGGCGAGACCATCGGGCGGCAAGCCCAGGATGCCGTGGCCGACATGCTGCGCGTGCTCGACGCGCTGACACCTGCCGACAGCGGCTCGTTCAGGTCCTATAATGGGGCGGAACTGCCCTGGTAGGGATGCCCGCCACGCCAGCGCGGCCCTGGCCCGCATTCAGCAACTCATTCAGCAACTCAGCCGGCGAATTCGACAATGACAGACAACGACTCGATCGAAGCAGAAGTCCTCCGTGCCTTCAAAGGGCTGGTCGATGCCTCCGAAGCACTCGATGCAAGCCGCTATCTTGAATTCATCGACAGAGAAAAATTCACCGGCCTCGGTGCCGATGGCAAGGTCTGGCACGCCTTCGAGGACCTCGAAAAGCTCATCTCGGCCGGCTTCGAAATGGTCCAGAAAATCGTCTCCCTCGAGTTTTCCAACGTCAAAGTGACCGTCATCGATGCCTCGACTGCCATTCTCGTGAATGAATACAGGCAGACCATTCTGTTGAAAAACGCCGGGACGGTGCAACAAGCCGGTGGTGGCACACAAGTCTGGTCCCGTTCCGAAAATGGATGGAAGCTGGTCAGCATTTCCGCCAGCGATGCCGGCCCCAGGGCCGAAGCGGTGTTCTGAAACCGGCAGTCCATGCCGGTGGCTTGACGCGTTATCGGCGCACGGCACGCAAGAAAACTGCCGCTGCCAATCCCTTCATTCGCCGCCCTGCGCCTGTGCCATTTCCAGCGCGGGCAAGGTGACGGTCAGGAAGGACGACACCTGGCCGATCAGGTCGGCGGCCTGCTGGCGCACCTGCCCCATCTGCAGGATCGACAGCTCGGCCTGGCGCATGGCCTGCTGGATCAGCGTGCGCCGCTGCGTGAGCGCATCCAGCAGCGCCGCATCCGCAGCGCCACCGGCCAGTTCACTCGCCACGGCAAGCGCCGCCCCGTGCAGCGTGAGGTTCCGCGCCGACTCTTCCAGGTCGCGCATGGCCACTTCGCTGTCCGCCATGAGCTGCAGGAGCTGCGCCCGGGCTGCCGTGAGCGCGGGCTTGAACCGGGCAGGCGATGCCGGGCGGCGGAACAGCTTGCCGAACATGCCCGGCGTGTCCCGGGTGCTCTCGAGCGCTTCGTCCAGCAGCGCGGGCACGCCCATCCGGGAAAACGCCAGGACCAGCTCGGTAATGGGCTGGAGCAGCGCGGCCTGCCCCATCAGCGGCCCTTCCGCCCACTCGGCCACCAGTGACAGCCTGACCGGCAGGAGGCGGCGGAACAGCGCGGCCAGGCGCTGTTCCGAGTGCTCGAACAATGCCGGGAAGCTGACGCGGGCGGTTGCCAGGGCATCACGCACCGCGGGATGATCTTCGCTCTCGAACAGCGCCCTGGCCACGGCGTTTGGGATCATTCCCGTGGGTGCAACTGTCGCGGGAAGATCGTCGAACGACAGCGCCTTGGGCGCCCCGCCCCTTGCCGCCGGCGCAGCGGGTTGCGCGGGTTCCTGCGCGTCGCCGAAGTCGAATGCCCGCGGCACGGCAGGAGGACCGGCTGGATCGGCGGGAGGCTCCGGCTCCTCGCCGAAGTCGAATGCCCTGGGCTTCTGGTGTGTCATCGGTCAATCGGCATCGGGAGCAATCGGCGTCGCCCGGCACAAGGCGTTGCGGCGGGAAGGCGCGACCGTCTTCAGACGGTGCCGCCGAGCTTGCGGATGAAGGTTGCCAGGTTCAGCTTGAAACCGGCGCCGACGGCCTGGAAACGCCATTCGCCATCCTTGCGGTACAGCGAGCCGAACTGCAAGGCGGTCTTGTCCGAGTAGTCTTCGTCCAGGTCGTATTGCGCGATGATCTCGCCGGTATCGTCGTTGTACACCTTCACGTAGGCGTCGTTGACGCGGCCGAAAGTCTGTTTGCGCGCCTCGGCATCGTGGATCGTGACCACGATCGGCATCTCCACAACGCCCGGTTCCACCCTGGCCAGGTCGACGGTGATGACTTCGTCGTCGCCATCCTTGTCGCCCGTGCGGTTGTCGCCGGAGTGCACCACGGCGCCATCCGGGGACTTCGTGTGATTGTAGTAAACGAAGTGGGCATTGCTGAGCATGACCGGGTGGTCGTCCGCGTTCTTCCCGCACAGGAATACTGACGAATCGAGATCGAATGCCTGGCCTTCGGCTGCGTTGACCTTCCAGCCGAGACCGATACGAACACGCTTCAAGCCCGGCGCGGCTTTTTCGAGATTGATGCGATGGCCAGTTTCGAGCATCGTCGACATGGGCTTTCCTTATATGGTGAAAAGAATATTTTCGCTGGAATGCGCAGCCGGATCAATGGCCGCTGCCGGTCATTGCACGCCCGCCTGCGCGCCTGGCGAAAAGCGCGTGATCAGTTCGCGCTCCAGCTCCTGCAGTTTCGGCAGCTCGTCCTTGCGGCGCTGCTGGCCTTCGTTCGATATCTGTTCGAGCTTGTCGAACGCGGACACCAGCTGCGCCTGCACATGCTGGGCGGTTTCCAGGCTGACCAGTGAACGCTGTTTGGCGCGGGCCACCGTTTCGGTATTTTCCAGCAGCATGTCGGCCTGGGCGCGGAATGCCGCGTCGGTGGCGTCGTAGGCGGCGTTGGCGACCGCCGCGCTCTGCTTGGCTTCCAGCTGCAACAGGTAGAGCGAGAAGACGTTGCGCCAGGCTGGAATGGACACGTTGACGATATCCGTGAACGTGTCCGTCAGCGCGCGGGCATTGTCTTGCGACAGGCGGATCTGCGGCACCATCTGCGTGGCCATCAGCATCGCGCGGCGCAGGTCGTCGATGCGCTTTTCCAGGCGTTCGAGACGCCGCTTGAGCTCGGTAGCCTGCTGCGCTTCGAAAGCGTTGGCGGCCGTGCCCTGCTGCGCGACCGCCTGCCGCAGCTGGACCGCCCAGCCCTCGCCCTTCTTCACGTCGGCATCCAGGCCCTGGTAGTAGCTTTCCAGGCCCTTGTACATCTCGTCGAAATCCTGGATGCGTCCCCTGTGCACATTGGCGTGGCGCGTCATCTCCGCCACCAGCGTATCCATGCGCGATTCGACCACCTGGTATTGCGACAGCATCTTTTCCTTGACCGAGCCGAACATGTTCGTGACGCGCGACAGCAGGCCGCCCGAGCGCAGCCTGGCCGGATCCAGGCCCTTGGACGTGGCGATCAGTTCATTCAACTGTGTGCCGAACACATCGGCATCCGACGCCCGCACGGTGCCGAGCAGCTTGGCCGACACCTTCGCCACTCCGGCGCCGGTGGAGCCACCCAGGCTCTCGATGGCCTTGTCATCGATACCGGAGAGATCGACACGGACCACCGGGGCTGCGCTCGCCTCGGGGCGCGCCGCGGGCAGATTGTCCGTCGGGCGGGAAGGGTCGAGCAGCGGCGGGAACGCGGGAGCGGGAGCCACGGGCAGCGCGGATGCCGCGTTCGCTTCCTCGTCGGAAAACAGCGGTTTCATAAATTTCCTTCAGGTTGGAGTGACAACATTCACAGCTTACACCGGACCATCCGGCTGGGCGAGCGTCGCCGCCCGCCATGGCCGGTTTCCAGGATGCCGTGGCTACCATGCGCTACCGGTCCGCGCCGGGATGGCATCCCGTGACAACCCGGTCCGGCGGATTCAACGATCGGCTGCCCCGGCCAGCGGCGCACCGGCGACCAACCCGCGCAGGAATACCAGGATCAACCGCCCCGACGGGTCGGGCCGCCCATCTCCGCCTTGCAGCGCCAGGCCATGGGCCAGCGCCATGAACGCGGCGGCCAGCTCTTCCGGCTCGGCTGGCGGCAGGCGACCCAGGGCGGTAAACAGTTTGCGGACCACGTGGCCCAGCCTGCTCCGGTGGGTATCCCATACGGCCTGGTATTTCGCTGCGAACGTCGGGCTGCGGGTGGCATGCAACTGCAGCTCGATCGACATCATGCTCCAGTTGATGTCCTGGTTGAGCGTGGCGGCCCACGCTTCCAGTCCCGCGAAGATCTGCTCGGGCGTGCTGTCTCCGGCCTGCATCACACCCGACAGCTGCACGGCTTCCGCTTCCATATGCCCAGTCAGCAACTCGAGCAAGACCTCTTCCTTGCTGGCGAAGTTGGAATAGAAGGCGCCCTGCGAAAAACCGGCCTGCTCCGCGATGTCGCGAATCGAGGTGGCGCCATAACCATTTGCAACGAACAGCTGCTGTGCGGTTTCGATCAGCCGGGTGCGGGTTTGCGCCTGGTTTTCCGCGCGGCTCAGGCGCTTTCTCGATGGGGAAACATTCATGCTCGTAAAGATAGCACATGAAATCCGGATTTCAGAAAATCCAGATATCAATTGACATTTAAAAAGCCATCCCGCAGAGTAGATATCACTTGAACTTTGAAAATCAATTGATATGCAAGATAACACCTCATTGCGCTGCGCTTTCGTCACGGGAGCAACCGGGCTGCTCGGCAACAACCTGGTACGGGAACTCGTCTGGCGTGGCGTTACCGTCAAGGCCCTGGTCCGCTCGGCGCCGAAAGGAACACGCCAGTTTGCAGGCTTGACGGGAATTGACCTGGTAGAGGGCGACATGGCCGATGTGGCGGCCTTCGCCCACCAGTTGCAAGGGTGCGATGCGGTATTTCATACCGCGGCTTTTTTTCGCGATAACTACAAGGGCGGCAGCCACTGGCAGGAACTGGAACGCATCAATGTGCAGGGCACGGCTTCGCTGATCGAGCTGGCCTACCGCGCCGGGGTACGCCGCTTCGTCCACACCTCGTCCATCGGCGTGCTGCAGGGGAAACCCGGGATATCGGTCGACGAGTCATGCCTGCGCGACCTGGACGACGCCGACGATTACTACCGCAGCAAGATATTGGCCGACCAAGCCGTGCTGCACTTCCTGGCGACCCATCCGGACATGCATGCGAGCCTGGTGCTGCCCGGGTGGATGTGGGGGCCGGCCGACATCGGCCCTACCTCGTCCGGACAGTTCGTCAACGACGTGGTGCGCGGCAAGCTGCCGGGCGTGGTCCCTGGCAGCTTTTCCGTGGTGGACGCCCGCGACGTGGCGCAAGCACATATCGCGGCGGCATTGCGAGGCCAGCGAGGCGAACGTTATCTGGCGGCGGGCCGCCACATGACGATGCGGCAGCTGGTGCCCTTGCTGGGCAGGGTTGCCAATGTCGCGACACCGACGCGGGAGCTGCCTTTGCCCATGCTGTACCTCCTGGCGGCAGTGCAGGAACTCTATGCACGCGTCACCGGCCGGCCTGTCCTGCTCAGCCTGGCCACGGTGCGGCTGATGGCCAGGGAAGCCGGTCGTACCCATTTTAATCACGCCAAGAGCGAGCGAGAACTTGGCCTGGCGTTCAGGCCGTTCGAAACCACCGTGGCCGATACGGTTGCCTGGTACCGCGGCCAGGGCTGGTTTTGACGCCAGTCCGGTACGCGCCCTGCTCCAATCGACCTGGCCCAAATCTTGAATGCGACGCTGTGGTTCCTGCAGCTGAAAATCCATTTCACAATGTGGATTCCAGCCGGACGGGAAACGGCCGGGTCATTTCATTTACTGATTTTTCATGCCGCATCATGAAAAACTTACGATAACCCATTGTTTTTGATCGAAATAAATTCACTCATGTGTCTTATATAAGAGTGGACGCGACCCGGCCAGAAGGTCTATTCTGTGTACATGGAGACGCGCTTGATTCACCGCCTTCCAAAGCAGGCTGTGAACCGGCGCAACGCACAACGACACGACTTTCGATCCGCTTACTCTTACTACTTCTACCGGGAGTTTCACATGTCACAGTACCAAGACGATATCCAAGCCATCGCCACCCTCAAGGACAAGGAAGGCAGCGCATGGAATGCCATCAACCCCGAGTCCGCCGCACGGATGCGCGCCCAGAACCGGTTCAAGACCGGCCTCGATATCGCCCGGTACACGGCCGCGATCATGCGCGCCGACATGGCGAACTACGACGCCGATTCCTCCAAGTACACCCAGTCGCTGGGCTGCTGGCACGGCTTCATCGGCCAGCAAAAAATGATCTCGATCAAGAAACACTTCCAGAGCACCGAGCGCCGCTACTTGTACCTCTCCGGCTGGATGATCGCCGCCTTGCGCTCCGAGTTCGGTCCGCTGCCTGACCAGTCGATGCATGAAAAGACCGCCGTCGCCGGCCTGATCCGCGAGCTGTACACTTTCCTGCGCCAGGCCGATGCGCGCGAACTGGGCGGCCTGTTCCGCCAGCTGGACGCCGCCCCCGAAGGCCCTGCCCGGCAAGCGATCCAGGACCAGATCGACAACCACGTGACGCACGTGGTGCCCATCATCGCCGACATCGACGCCGGTTTCGGCAACGCCGAAGCAACCTACCTGATGGCCAAGCAGATGATCGAGGCGGGTGCCTGCTGCATCCAGATCGAGAACCAGGTTTCCGATGAAAAGCAGTGCGGCCACCAGGATGGCAAGGTCACGGTTCCGCATGAAGACTTCCTCGCCAAGATCCGCGCGGTGCGCTACGCCTTCCTGGAACTGGGCGTGGATGACGGCCTGATCGTTGCGCGTACCGACTCGCTGGGTGCCGGCCTGACCAAGCAGATCGCCTTCACCCGCGAACCGGGCGACCTGGGCGACCAGTACAATTCCTTCCTGGATGCGGACGAAGTGACGGTCGATTCGATCGCCAACGGCGATGTCGTGATCAAGCGCGATGGCAAGCTGGTTCGGCCGAAGCGCTTGCCGAGCAACCTGTTCCAGTTCCGTCCTGGCACCGGCGAAGCGCGTTGCGTACTCGATTGCATCACCTCGCTGCAAAACGGCGCCGACCTGCTGTGGATCGAGACCGAAAAACCGCATATCGCCCAGATCGGCGGCATGGTGAAGGAAATCCGCAAGGTGATCCCCAACGCCAAGCTGGTGTACAACAACAGCCCGTCCTTCAACTGGACCCTGAACTTCCGCCAGCAAGCCTATGACGCCATGAAGGAAGCAGGCAAGGATGTGTCCGCTTACGAGCGTTCGCAACTGATGAGCGTGGAATACGATGGCACCGAACTGGCGATCGCCGCGGACGAAAAGATCCGTACGTTCCAGGCCGACGCTGCCCGCGAAGCCGGTATCTTCCACCACCTGATCACGCTGCCGACCTACCATACGGCCGCACTGTCGACCGATAACCTGGCGAAGGAATACTTCGGCGAGCAGGGCATGCTGGGCTACGTGGCCGGCGTCCAGCGCAAGGAAATCCGCCAGGGCATCGCCTGCGTCAAGCACCAGAACATGTCGGGTTCGGACATCGGCGACGACCACAAGGAATATTTCAGCGGCGAAGCTGCGCTGAAGGCCTCAGGCAAGCACAACACGATGAACCAGTTCTGATTGAGCCGAACGGCTTGCAGGCCACGAGCTTGCAGGCCAGCCAGCGGTCCTGGGAAAACGCCACTCGAACAGCGGTTCGGGTGGCGTTTTTTATTGCCGTGTCTTCGCAGCGGGAGCTGATTACCGCGTCCGCCGCGGTCCCGCTTTTCCCGCCTCCCCGCACCGGCGCCACCTTGGCATCCGGCGCTCCAAGCAATCAAATTCCTGATTCGACGCCCGTCGCCCACTAAAATTTTGCAAGTGACACTTTTGCCGAAGCATCTTTATTTGTTATGATCGGCCTTGCTATGCACGGCTTTGGTGCGCAATGCACCCGAATGATGCATATCCGCTCTCCGCCGTCTCTCCCGCAGCGACGCCTTTCGTTCTTTGGGATTCACATGAAATACGCATCCGTACACCAGTTCCTGCAGCACGTCGCCGACCGCAATCCTGGCCAGCCTGAATTCCTGCAGGCCGTTACCGAAGTGATGGAAAGCCTGTGGCCCTTCATCGAAGCACACCCGAAATATGCCGAGCAGGGTTTGCTGGACCGCCTGGTCGAACCCGAGCGGGTCGTGATGTTCCGCGTCTCCTGGGTCGACGACCATGGCCAGGTGCAGGTCAATCGCGGCTACCGCATCCAGCACAGCATGGCCATCGGCCCGTACAAGGGCGGCCTGCGCTTCCACCCGTCCGTCACCCTGTCCGTGCTGAAATTCCTGGCCTTCGAGCAGACCTTCAAGAATGCGCTGACGACGCTGCCGATGGGCGGCGGCAAGGGCGGCTCCGACTTCGACCCGAAAGGCAAGAGCCCCGGTGAGGTGATGCGCTTCTGCCAGGCCTTCGTGAGCGAACTGTTCCGCCACGTGGGCTCGGACACCGACGTTCCCGCCGGCGACATCGGCGTGGGCGGCCGCGAAGTCGGCTACATGGCCGGCATGATGAAAAAGCTCAGCAATCGCGCCGACTGCGTGTTTACCGGCAAGGGCCTGAGCTTCGGCGGCTCGCTGATCCGCCCGGAAGCGACCGGCTACGGCACGGTCTACTTCGCGGACGAGATGCTGAAAACGCGCGGCCGTTCCTTCGAAGGCTTGCGGGTCAGCGTCTCCGGCTCGGGCAACGTGGCGCAATACGCGGTGGAAAAGGCGATGGAACTGGGCGCCAGGGTCATCACCGTATCGGATTCGAGCGGCACCGTGATCGACGAGGATGGTTTCACGCCTGAAAAGCTGGCGATCCTGATGGAGGTGAAGAATCATCACTATGGCCGCGTCAGCGACTACGCGGAACGCACCGGCAGCCGCTTCGAAGCCGGCGTCCGGCCATGGCACATCCCGGTGGACGTCGCCCTGCCCTGCGCGACGCAGAACGAGCTCGATGCGGACGATGCCGCCATGCTGATCCGGAACGGCGTACTGTGCGTGGCGGAAGGCGCCAACATGCCCTCCACCATCGAGGCGGCGAAAGCCTTCGAGGCCGCCGGCGTGCTGTATGCGCCGGGCAAGGCCAGCAATGCCGGCGGTGTCGCCACGTCCGGCCTGGAAATGAGCCAGAACGCCGAGCGCATCAGCTGGCCGCGCGAGGAAGTGGATGGCCGCCTGCTGCAGATCATGCAGGGCATCCACGCGGCCTGCCTGAAGTACGGCGCCCGGCCGGACGGCAGCGTCAGCTACGTGGATGGCGCGAACATCGCCGGCTTCGTGAAGGTGGCCGATGCGATGCTGGCGCAAGGCGTGATCTGATCGTCGCGCAGTGAAAACGAACGCCACTTCCGGGTGGCGTTTTTGTTTATCCGTTCAGCTTCCGCGCCGTTCGCGCAGCGACTTTGCCGGCATGCCGACCAGCAGGACGAGTGCGCCCAGCACCATCATTGCTGCCACGAAGTACAAGCCGCCATCCACACTGCCCGTTTCGGTCTTGAACCAGCCGATCACGAACGGGCTGACGAAGCCGCCGACGAGGCCAAGCGAATTGATCAGTGCAATCCCGCCCGCCGCAGCCGGTCCGGACAGATAGGCCGCGGGCATTGCCCAGAACAGAGGCATCGTCGCCAGGATGCCGATCGCCGCGAACGACAAGGCGACCAGCGCCAGCGTCAGGTTCCCGGGCAGCAGCGTGGATACGACCAGCCCCGCGCCACCGAGTAAGGCGGCGCCCGCGGCATGCCAGCGCCGCTCACGGGTGCGGTCCGAGTTTTTGCCCAGCAAGACCATGCCGATGGCGCCGATGATGTACGGGATCGCCGTCAGCAGGCCGATGCGCAGTGGATCGCTGACGCCGAAGCTCTTCACGATGGCAGGCAGCCAGAACGTGATCACATAGGTGCCGGCGATGAAGGTGAAGTATGCGAACGCCAGGATGTAGATCTTGGGATCGCGCATGGCGTCGCGCAGCGATCCGTGGTGCGCGGGACCCAGTGCCTGCCGGTCTTGCTGGAGCGTATTGTCGATCACCTCCTTGTCGCGTGCCGACAGCCAGCGGGCGTCATGCGGACGGTCCTGCAGTACGAACCAGGCCAGTACGCCGAGCAACACAGCCGGCAACCCTTCGAGCAGGAACATCCACTGCCAGCCGGCCCAGCCGTTGACGCCGGCCATGTCATTCATGATCCACCCCGACAGCGGCCCGCCGATGATACCGGCTACCGCCATGCCGGACATGAACAGGGCAATGATCCTGGCGCGCATGCCGGATGGGTACCAGTACGTGAAGTACAGGATGATGCCGGGGAAGAATCCCGCTTCAAACAGGCCGAGCAGGAAACGCGCGATGTACAGCTGGGTCGGCGTGGTGATGAACATCATCCCGGCCGAGGTAAGGCCCCACAGCACCATGATGCGCAACAGCGTCTTGCGCGCGCCGATCTTTTCAAGGAGCAGGTTGCTGGGCACTTCGAACAGCGCATAGCCAAAAAAGAAGATGCCCGCGCCCAGGCCGTACACGGCGTCGCTGAAACCCAGGTCCGCCTTCATCTGCAGTTGCGCGAAGCCGATGTTGATGCGGTCGAGGTAAGCCGCCACGTAGCAAATGAAGAGGAAGGGGATCAGGCGCAGGTTGACCTTCCGGTAAACGGTGGCCTGTTCGCGGGCCTGTTGACGGGATATTTCATCGGGCTGTGCCGTGCTGCCCGCGAAGGGAACGGCGATGCCGCCGGTATCGGTACTCATGTTGCTGCTCCTTTGATTGTTGTCGGGCCCGCCGGGCGGCGGGTGTCTCCTGTGTCGGGCAAGCGCAGTTGGAACCGGATCGCGCCGCTACCGGATGAAGCGCCGAACGTAATCGGTACCGAGGCCGACCGCCTCGTAGTGCTTCACCGCCGCTTCGAGCTTGGTAAACACGTCTTCATAGCCGACCGGCTTGCCTTCCTCGTCGAGGTAGGTGTATGCCCCGGTCACATGGAACAGCGTCATCATTTCGCTCACGTCGTCCGGCACGTACAGCGTGTGGATTTCGCCGGGAATCTCGTGGGCATACGAGCCCTCTGTCGCGGTCCAGTCATGCTCGAGGTAATACCAGCGGCCTTTCAATACGTGGGCGTGCACCGGGCCGTCATGCCGGTGGCGCGACAGCACGCCGCTCTTGCGCACGCGCAGCACGTTCACGAAATAGCCCTGCGTCACGTTCAGGATCAGTGGGCGAAACCACACATCCGGGGCCTGCGGCACCCATTCGCGTTCGTCCTCCGGCACGGCATCCGGCACGACAAGGTCGTCGATGGCGAAACGGGGCAGCGGCTGGGGGAAGCCGACAAGGCTTTTCGGGTGGGTACGTTCGGTGGACTTGGACACGCTGGATCTCCTGGTTTGGCGCTGGGAAGGTGTGCGTCGGGCGCACGGTGTGTCCTATCTTGCGGCGCGCGGGGGCACGCCCGCAATGCGATAATCGTCAATGGGTTATGACGAAAATTCACAGCAGCGGAGAGCCGGTGACGATCCAGTTGAGCGAGTTGGAAGTGTTCCTGGCGGCGGTCGAGACAGGCAGCTTTTCAGCGGCAGGGCGCCGCCTTGATCTGTCGCCATCGGCGGTGAGCAAGCTGGTCTCGCGGCTGGAGGACCGGCTCGCCGTGCGGCTGTTCCATCGCACGCCGCGCATGCTGACGCCGACCGATGCGGGCCGGGTGCTGTATGACGAAGGCCAGGATATCTTCGCGGCGCTGAGCAGCGCCGAAAACGCCGTGCTGTCCTGCTCGGGCACGATCAGCGGCACGCTGCGGGTGCATTCGATGGTCAGCTTCGCCAAGCACCAGCTGGTGCCGGTGATCGGTGAATTCCTGGCGCGGTACCCGAAGCTGCGGGTGGAGTTTCACCTGACGAACGAGCCGGTCGATTTCGTCGAGCAGCGTATCGACGTGTCGATCCAGGGCGGCCCGCTGCCCGATTCCTCGCTGGTGGCCCGGCGCCTGCTCGACAGTCCGTGGATCATCTGCGCCGCGCCTTCCTACCTGGCGCGCCATGGCACGCCACAAACGCCGGATGACCTGGCGCACCACAACTGCATCAACTTCAGCCACCGCGCCGACTGGAACCTGTGGCCGGTGATGCAGGACGGCGCGCCGCGAACGGTCGCGGCCAGAGGCAACCTCGGCGCAAACCAGGGCGACATGCTGCTCGCATTGGCGCGCCACGGGCTCGGGCTGGTCCGCCTGGCCCGCTTCCATGTCGACGACGACCTGGCCGCGGGCCTGCTGGTACCAGTGCTGGCGGCATTCCAGCCTGCGGGACAGGAACCGCTGTACCTGGCCTGGCAAAGTCGCAAGCACCTGAGCCCGCGCGTGCGGGCTTTCCTGGACTACATGCAGGAAAAGTTCACGGCGGCGGCCCGGCCGGAGACACGGCACGCCGACCACCGGCCCGCCGTTCGGCCGGCCGGCTGAGCCGCCGCGCGCGCGACCTCAAGGCTGCCGCCCATCCCCGCCCGCCAGCGACGTGCCATGGCCGGACGGCGTGCCGGTGCCAGTCCGCGTATCGCCGGCACTGGCGGCCTCGCCAAGCCCTGTACCGCCGGCTACCGCCGAGTCGGTGGCCGGGCGCATCCGGTCCGTGGACACCGTGCCGCCCGGCGTTCCGGGCATGCCGGTCGTATCGGCGCCATCATCGCGCAAGCCCTTGCCGCCGGGGCCGGAATTCCCGGACTGTTTTGCCGCTGCGGAAGCATCGGTGCCGCCGGCGGCGCCCACCACTTCCGCGCCCGGCGCCGCCGGTGCGGGATGCGCCGGCACTGGCCGGGCGCCCTGCTCGGCCAGCGTATCCTGGTTGGTGGCGCGCTGTGCATTGCCGGCACCCTGGCCGCCCTGGTTCTGCAAGTCTTTCTGTTCGTTTGCCATCATGCCCTCCTGTGGTCTGGAATCGGCACATTGTGCGCAAGTCGCGCGCCGGCGCGCGCACGGCAGGCTGGCGTGCCGCCAGCCCGGCTGTTTCTCAGCGGATTTGCGCCCCGCCGCGTTGGTGCGCCGGGGTTCCGGCGCCGGGGCTATACTGGGCTCGCCATGACCGGCATGCGGATGGCAGCCGGCGTTCCTGGCCCGCGCGGCGGGCATGCGGACTTCATGGCACTGCGCTTGTTTCCGGCGGTGCCTCATCGCCGAAACATACTATTCACGATCACATACCGAGACAGGAATAGCATGAAACCAACCTGGATTATCACGGCCAATGCGGGCCGGGCAAGGATCTTCGAGGAGTCCGCGCTGACCGAACCTCTGCAGGAAATCGAGGACATGGTCAGTCCCGGCGCAAAGCAGAGCATCTCCGATGTCGTCACCGACCAGGCCGGCCCAACGGCCGCCGCGAAGAGCAGCCACAACATCGGCAGCGGCAACCAGGCGCCCGGCATCGCGCACAATGCCAATTCCGGCGCGCCGAACAAGCAGTACCAGCCAGCCGTCACCCCCAACGAGGCCGAGGCGGTCAGGTTCGCCAAGGATATTTCCTCCTACCTGAGCAAGGCACACCAGGAAGGCCGGTTCGCCCACCTGGTCATTTCCGCCTCGCCACAGTTCCTGGGCACGCTGCGCACCGTCATCGATCCTCAGTTGAAAGACCTGATCAAGACCGAGTTCAACAAGGACTACACGCACTTCAACGGCCCGCAACTGCGCGAGCAGCTGCAGGCGCTGAAGGACAAGCAGGAATAACACAGGCGTTGTTCCCTGCGCACCGGGCGCCATCCGATCCGGGTGCCACGGTGCGCTCGCGCATCTGGCCCGGCCGTGCCGAACCGCCAGGCGCCGCGGTGGCCGCCGCCGTTCCGGCAGCAAAGCTGCCCACCAGCCCCGCCACTGCACGCTACCCAACCGCTCCTCCCGCATTGCCCGGCCATGTCATCCGGCTATCGAAAGTCATGACAAAGAGTAGCTGGCGGCAGCGCTATATACTCATGTATATTGCGCTTTGCACATACCCCTGGAGCGGCGATGCCAAACAAATTCCTTGCCGCCGTGCTGGTGGCGGCGATCCCGATGGTAGCCGGTGCCGCCGACGTCACCGTGTCCGCGGCGGCCAGCCTGACCAACGCGTTCAAGGCGCTGGCGCAGTCGTTCGAGGCGGCGCACCCGGGCAACCGGGTGCTGCTGAACTTCGCCGCTTCCGACCCGCTCGTGCAGCAGATCGCCAAGGGTGCCCCGGTGGACGTGTTCGCCTCCGCCGACCAGGAAGCGATGGACAAGGCTGAAAACCAGAAGCTGCTGGCATCCGGCACGCGACGCGATTTCGCCAGCAACACGGTGGTGCTGGTCGTGCCGCTGAACAGCCGGATCGCGTCACTGGCCGACCTGGCCGGTGCGCGGCGCCTGACCACCGGCAATCCGGCCAGCGTGCCGATCGGCCGCTATACGAAGGAAGCGCTGACCAAAGCGAACCTGTGGCAAGGGCTGGAAGCGAAATTCGTCTTTGCCACCTCGGTTCGCCAGAGCCTCGACTACGTGGCGCGCGGCGAAGTCGATGCGGGCTTCGTCTACGCCACCGACGTGCTGGCGCAGAAGGACAAGGTCAAAGCCGTCGCCACGATTCCGACCGCCACGCCGGTACGCTATCCGATCGCCGTCGTCGCCAATGCGCCGCAGCCGGCACTGGCGCGCCAGTTCGCCGGCTACGTTGCCTCCGGAACGGGCCAGGCGATCCTGGCGAAGCACGGCTTCGGCAAGCCGTGACGCCCGGCTATTTCCCTTGCGGCAGCCGGTACGATCCTTCCCGGTACATCAGCGACGGCAGCATCACGTGGGCCATCGCGCGCCGCACCTGGGCCGCCGTGGGCGTGCCGGCCGCATCGTTGTCGAACGTCCCGGTCGCGGTATCGTAGCGCCCCAGCAGCGGGCTGCCGGACGGCCGCAGGATCGTGGCGGTACTGTCTTCCAGGTAGGCGAAGTAATTATCGAACTGCAGCAGTGCGCGGCCCGGCGACGTGCTGTCGCGCACCAGGTCGCGGCCGATCATCGGGTGCTCGCTGGCCACGCCCATCAGCGACAGCAGCGTCGGCGCCGGGTCGATCTGGCTGGCCATCGTGGCGATGCGCTTCGGCCCGATATCCGCACCGAGGATCAGGCCGGGGATGTGGAATTTCTTCACCGGCACCAGGGCGTTGCCGTACACGCGGTTGTCGTGGTCGGCCACGATCAGGAACACCGTGTCCTTCCAGTAGTCTTCCCGTTTCGCCGCCGCGATGAATTTGCCGAGTGCGAAGTCGGCGTACTTGACGGCGTTGTTCACCGTCTGCCTGTCCGGGTCATGCAGCGCGATTTTCCCGTCCGGGAATTCGAACGGTTCATGGTTGGACGACGTGAAGATCAGGCTGAAGAACGGCTTGCCTTCCCGGTGCAGCGCCTGCAGCCGCTCCAGCGACTTGTCGAACAGGTCTTCGTCCGAGGCCCCCCAGCTGCCGGTGAACGCCGGCTTCATCTGCTTGCGGTCGACGATCTTCTGGAAGCCGTTGCCGGTGAAGAAGCTGCGCATATTGTCGAAGTGGGCCTCGCCGCCATACACGAATTCCGTGTGGTAGCCCTGCTGCCCCAGCCCGGCCGCCAGCGTATAGAAATTGGTCTGCGACAGCGACAGCTTGACCACGCTGCGCGCCGGCGTGGGCGCATAGCCCGCCACCACCGCCTCGATGCCGCGTACCGACCGGGTACCGGTCGCATACAGCTGCTCGAACCACCAGCCCTCGTGCTTCAGTTTTTCCAGTTCCGGCGTCAGCGGCAAACCGCCCAGCGATTGCACGAACGTCGCGCCCAGGCTTTCCTCCAGCACGATCACCAGGTTGAGCGGCCGCTCGCGCCGGATCGCCGGTTCCTGCACATGCAGCGTGGGCATCGCCGGATCCGTGAAACGGAGATCGCGCAGCCACGGCGCCGCCTTCACCTCGGCGACCACGCGCGCCCGGTCCATCTCGCCATAGATCGCCGACGAGGTCTTTTCTTCCAGCATCGAGGCCACGCCTTCCAGCATCGACCAGGGTGAATTGATGATCAGCGAATTGACCATGGCATCGCTGGTCAGCGCGAACAGGGCCGCATTGGCGGGGCGGTGGGCAGTTGTCGAGCGGATCTGCATGACGACCGCCAGGCAGATCAGCGGCCAGGTGAGCAGCAGTTTCCGCGCCGGCCACATCGTCACGCGAGTCGCTCCCGCGCGCAGCAGGCGGTGGATGGCCACGCCCAGCAGCACCGTGCCGGCCAGCCCGAGCAGCACGGCGGCACGAAAGCCGTGCCACAGCGTGGCGCACACTTCGACCGGGTCCGACAGGTACTCGACGAACAGGCGGTTCGGTCGCACGTCGTACTGCATCACGAACTGCGGCGTGGACAACTCCATGAACACGACGAACACCAGCGCGGCCGTGGCCCACGCCAGCGTGAATCCACGCCACAGCGTGGCCAGCCGGCGATAGGCCAGCAATGGTGCCAGAAGCAGCGGCACGGCCAGCAGGTAGCCGAGCAGGATCAGGTCGGCGCGCACGCCCTGCACCAGCATCTGCACCGGAATGCCTTCGGCCGCCACGCGCTGCCACTGCCACGCTATCAGTCCCATGCGCGACAGCGACAGCACGGCCAGGCCGATCAGCAGCATGCGCAGCAGGATGGCATAGGGGCCGGCCCAGGACACACGCTCCAGCGGCCGGGTGGCCAGCTCATGCAGGATTGGATTCTTTCTAAACATCGTTTTTTCCTGCAAGAATTTTTGGCGGCGATCGGCCATTCTACGCTCATGGCTGAGCTCCTTTCAATCGAAAAGTTACTCCATTTTCATAATGGCTGAGCGGGCAAAGTTCTTGCATATCAGATAGTTATGAGTACCGCCCCGCGCGCCATCCCGGCGCGCAGCCCTTCTGTTGCCCCAAGTTGGGGCGTCGAAGCCGCAACGATGACAACCGCCGCACCAAAACAAAGCATTCCCGCCGACGGCGAGCCGCCCCAGCGCATCATCAAGATCCGCCGCGACTACAACACGTGGGTCGCCAACGAAACGATCGAGGATTACGCGCTGCGCTACACGCCCCGCTCGTTCCGCAAATGGTCGGTATTCCGCGTGTCGAACACCGCCTTCGGCGCCATCTCGTTCCTCGTGCTGGAAGCGATCGGCGGCACCATCGCCGTCAACTACGGCTTCGTCAACGCGTTCTGGGCGATCCTCACGGTCGGCCTGATCATCTTCCTGACCGGCTTGCCGATCAGTTACTACGCAGCGCGCCATGGCGTGGACATGGACCTGCTGACGCGCGGCGCCGGCTTCGGCTACATCGGCTCGACCATCTCGTCGTTCGTGTACGCATCGTTCACGTTCATCCTGTTCGCACTGGAAGCGGCGATCATGGCGTATGCGCTGGAGCTGTATTTCCACTTGCCGCTCTATCTCGGCTACCTGGTCAGCGCGCTGGCGGTGATCCCGCTGGTCACGCACGGCGTCACGCTGATCAGCCGCATCCAGATGATCAGCCAGCCCGTGTGGCTGGTCTTGCTGGCGCTGCCGTTCATCGCGATCCTGTACAAGCAGCCGGAACTCGTCGGCGAACTGGCGCATTTCACGGGCCAGTCGCCGGCCAACGGCGGCTTCAACATGCTGCTGTTCGGCGCCGCCACCGCGGTGGGCGTGGCGCTAATCACGCAGATCGGCGAGCAGGTGGACTTCCTGCGCTTCATGCCGGAGCAAACGAAGGAGAACCGCCTCCGCTGGCACCTGGGCGTGCTGGTCGCGGGGCCGGGCTGGATCGTTCTCGGCATGCTCAAGATGCTGGGTGGCGCGCTGCTCGCGCTGCTGGCGATCAAGGGCGGCGCGTCGCTGGCCGAGGCGGTGAACCCGAACCAGATGTACCTCGCCGGCTTTTCCCAGGTGTTCGCCAATCCCACCCTGGCGGTACTGGCGACCGCGCTGTTCGTCGTCATCTCGCAAGTGAAGATCAACATGACCAACGCCTACGCCGGCTCGCTGGCCTGGTCGAATTTCTTCGCGCGCCTGACGCACAGCCACCCGGGCCGCGTGGTGTGGGCCGTGTTCAACGCGCTGATCGCCGTGCTGCTGATGGAGCTGGACGTGTTCCAGGCGCTGGACCAGGTGCTGGGCCTGTACTCGAACATCGCCATCGCGTGGATCACGGCGGTCGTGGCCGATCTCGTCATCAACAAGCCGCTGGGCCTCAGCCCGCCCGGCATCGAATTCCGCCGCGCCTACCTGTTCGACATCAATCCGGTCGGCGTGGGCGCGATGCTGCTGGCTTCCGCGCTGTCCATCGCGGCGTTCACCGGCCTGTTCGGCGCCCAGCTGCAAGCCTTTTCAGCCTTCATCGCGCTGGGCACCGCGCTGGCCGCGTCCCCGCTGATCGCCTGGGCCACGGCCGGCCGCTACTACCTTTCGCGGCCCGCCCACGACTGGCATCACGACAAGCACGGCGCGGCGCACACCAAAGTCTGCTGCATCTGCGAGAAGGAATACGAAACCGAGGACATGGCCCATTGCCCCGCCTACCAGGGGCCGATCTGCTCGCTGTGCTGCTGCCTGGATGCCCGCTGCGACGATGCCTGCAAGCCGCACGCGCGCTTCTCGCACCAGTGGGAAGGGGCGATGAAGAAACTGCTGCCGGCATCGATGTGGCCGTACATGACGAGCGGGCTCGGTCACTACCTGGTGCTGATGATGGCGACCGTGCTGTTCACCGGCACCCTGCTCGGCCTGTTGTACGTGCACGAGCAGAAGGCACTGGGCGAGGCGGCCGCCGCGCTGCTGCCGGCGCTGCGGCTGGCCTACCTGAAGATCTTCGCGGCCCTGCTGCTGGCCAGCGGCATCGTGGCATGGTGGCTGGTGCTCACGAGTGCCAGCCGGCGCGTGGCGCAGGAGGAATCGAATCGCCAGACCAGCCTGCTGCAGCGCGAGATCGAACTGCACGGCCGCACCGACGCCGCCCTGCAGCTGGCGAAAAAGCAGGCCGACGCGGCCAACCAGGCCAAGAGCCGCTACATCGCCGGCATCAGCCACGAGATCCGCACGCCGCTGAACAGCATCCTCGGCTACGCGCAACTGCTGGACAACGATCCGGCGATTCCCGCCCACCGGCAGGGGGCGATCCGCGTGATCCGCGGCAGCGGCGAACACCTGCTGTCGCTGATCGAAGGCACGCTGGATATCGCCCGCATCGAAGGAGGCAAGTTCAGCTTCGACATCCGCGAGGTCGATTTCCACGACTTCATCGGCCAGCTGGTGCGCATGTTCGAGCAGCAGGCCGCCGCGCGGGGGTTGGCCTTCCGCTACGAGCCGGCGGGCGAATTGCCGCAGGTTGTGCGGGCGGACCGCAAGCGGCTGGGCCAGATCCTCATGAACATCCTCGGCAACGCCGTCAAGTTCACGCAGCATGGGAGCGTCACCTTCCGCGTGCGCCATGCGCGCGACCTCGTCACGTTCGACATCGAGGACACGGGCGCGGGCATCCTGCCGGACGAAGCGGAGCGCATCTTCGAGCCATTCTCGCGCGGCAGTGCCGCCAACGGCCCCGGCGCCGCGCCCGGCACGGGCCTGGGCCTGCCGATCAGCAAGATGCTGACGCAGATGATGGGCGGCGAGCTGACGCTCGACAGCACGCCCGGCATCGGCAGCACGTTCCGCATCCTGCTGCGCCTGCCCCGCGTGCATGGCGCCACGCCGGCCGCCGTGCGCGGCCCGGTGCGCACAGGCTATGCCGGCCCGCGCCGGAAAATCCTCGTCGTCGACAACGAGCAGGTCGACCGCGAACTGCTGGTCAACATCCTCACGCCGCTCGGTTTCGACACGGCGCAGGCGCAGTCCGGCCAGGAATGCCTGGCCCTGTATCCGCACTGCCGGCCGGACCTGATCCTGATGGACCTGGCAATGCCGGGCATCGACGGCTGGGAAGCCAGCCGCATCATCCGCCACGAACACGGTTCGCCGGTGCCGATCCTGATCGTGTCCGCCAACGCCTACGACAAGGCGCTGGACAACCCGGCCGGCATCCCCGCCGAGGACTTCATCGTCAAGCCGGTCAACGTGGCCGAACTGCTGGAACGCATCGGCCGGCGGCTGGATCTCGAATGGCTGGCGCAGCCGCCGGCGCCGGCACCCGCCGCCACGCCGGGGCCGATGCGCTTCCCGCCCGCGGCGCAACTCGATGCGCTGCGCGCGCAGGTCGCCGCCGGCTATGTGCGCGGCATCCGCGCGCAGCTCGACGCGATCGCCGCGCACGGCCCCGATCACGATGCCTTCGTCGCGGCGATGCGCGGCCATGCCGCCCGCTTCGACCTGGAGGCGATGTCACGATTCCTGGAACAGGGAGAACACCATGTCAAGCAAACCACCTGACCGCCACGCCAGCCACGTTGTCCTGATCGTCGACGACGTGCCGGAAAACCTGGCCGTGCTGCACGATGCGCTGGACGAAGCCGGCTTCACGGTCCTCGTCGCCAACAACGGGCCGGCCGCGCTGGAGCGTGCCCGCCAACTGGTGCCGGACATCATCCTGCTCGATGCGATGATGCCCGGCATGGACGGCTTCGAAGTGTGCCGCCACCTGCGCGCCAGCATGGTCACGCGGGCCATCCCGATCGTGTTCATGACAGGGCTCACGGAGCCGGAACACGTGGTGGCCGCCTTCGACGCCGGCGGCACCGATTACGTGACGAAGCCGGTGCGCCAAAGCGAAGTGCTGGCGCGCATCGGCGCCCACCTGCAGACGGCGCGCCTGATGAACCAGGCGCGCAGCGCGCTCGACGCGTTCGGCAACGCGATGCTGGCGGTCACGCCGCACAACGGCCGCATCGTCTGGCAAACGCCGCTGGCGCGGCAGTGGATGGGCCAGTATTTCGAACCGGCGGATGCCACGCCGCCGGCGCTGGCCGCCTGGCTGGCCGGTGACAGGAGCGCGCCGCTAACGGTCATCCGCGGCGCCAGCCGGCTCGTGTTCACGGTGGCGGACCAGGGCAGCGAACAGTGGATGATCGTGCTGCGCGAGGAATCCGATACCGCGCGGGTGCAAGCCCTGATGGCGCTGCTGAAGCTCACCCAGCGCGAATCCGAAGTGCTGCATTGGGTGATGATGGGCAAGACCAACAAGGATATCGGCGACATCCTCGGCACCAGCCCGCGCACCGTCAACAAGCACCTGGAGCACGTGTTCCACAAGCTGGGCGTGGAAACGCGCACCGCCGCCGCCGCGCTCGCGCTGAACCGGATGCGGGCCGGTGCGCCAGCGGTCGAGACGGTTTGACATTCGCCGTGCGTGCGGGTCTTCGCTGGCGGTCCGTCGGCACGTGCACCAACCCCAAGTGCAACCCCTGGGGTCAGACCCGGCGGGTCTGACCCCCGCTGTTGCCGCAGGGTTCAACGCATGCGCGGCCGATTCGGCAGGGAATCTACACCGCCAGATGCCGCCGCACATGCTCCTCGCCCATCTCCGCCGCATCCCCGCTGGCCACTACCTCCCCGCGCGACATCACCACGAACTTGTCCGCGAGCTCGTGCGCGAAATCGAAATACTGCTCGCACAGCAGGATGCCCATGTCGCCCCGCTCGCGCAACAACCGGATCACCCGCCCGATATCCTTGATGATCGACGGCTGGATACCCTCGGTCGGTTCGTCGAGGATGATCAGCCCCGGCTTTTGCAGCATGGCGCGGGCGATCGCCAGCTGCTGCTGCTGCCCGCCCGACAGGTCGCCGCCGCGCCGGTGCTTCATTTCCTTCAGCACCGGGAACAGCTCGTATACCTCGCCGCTGATCGTGGCCGCCTCGCGGGACGACAGCGTGGCCATCCCCATCACCAGGTTTTCCTCCACGGTGAGCCGGGCGAAGATCTCGCGGCCCTGCGGCACGTAGGCGATGCCGGCCCTGGCGCGCTGGTGGGGTTTCAGCTTCGTGATGTCGCGGCCGTTCCAGCTCACCTTGCCGCGCGCCACCGGCAGCACGCCCATCAGGCATTTCAGCAGCGTGGTCTTGCCCACGCCGTTGCGGCCCAGCAGCGCCATGCACTGGCCCTTCTCCACCGTCAGCGACACCCCGCGCAGCGTGTGCGACGAGCCGTAGTACTGGTTGACATGTTCGACTTGCAGCATATGCGTTCCCGCCTTTCCTTTACCGTCCCAGATACACGTCGATCACCCGTTCGTCCGCCTGCACCTGGTCCATGCGGCCCTCGGCCAGCACCGAACCCTCATGCAGCACCGTCACCTTGCCCTGCTGGGCGATCTCGGTCACGAAACCCATGTCGTGTTCGACCACCATGATCGAATGCTTGCCGCGCAATTCGTTCAGCAGTTCGGCGGTGCGCGCCGTTTCGGCATCGCTCATGCCGGCCACCGGTTCGTCGAGCAGGATCAGCTGCGGTTCCTGCATCAGCAGCATGCCGATCTCCAGCCACTGCTTCTGGCCATGCGACAGCAGCCCGGCCAGCCGGTCTTCCTGGCCGTTCAGCCGGATCAGCCGCAGGATCGACGCGCTCTTGTCCTCCTGCTCGGAAGTCAGGCGCGCGAACAGCGTGGGGCGCACGCGCTTGTCCATCTTCATCGCCAGCTCCAGGTTCTCGAACACCGTGTGCTGCTCGAACACCGTGGGGCGCTGGAACTTGCGGCCGATGCCGGCGTGGGCGATCTCGTATTCCGTCATCGTGGCCAGGTCGTAGGTCTGGCCGAAGAAGGCGGTGCCGGACGTCGGCCGCGTCTTGCCGGTAATGACGTCCATCATCGTCGTCTTGCCGGCGCCGTTCGGGCCGATGATGCAGCGCAGCTCGCCCACCGAGATATCGAGATTGAGCTTGTTGATGGCGCGGAAGCCGTCGAACGACACGGTGATGTCGCTCAGGTAAAGGATCGCGCCGTGCGTGGTGTCGAGCCCATCGCGTTTCAGCGCACTGATTTCCAATGTCATGCCGCCTCCCTGGATTTTTCTTCCACCGGCGTGTCGGCCGGGGTCTTGCGCCGCAGCGACTTCACATCCTCGAACAGGCCCAGGATCCCCTTGCGCATGAACAGCGTGACGAGGATGAACAGCAGGCCCAGTGCGAACAGCCACAGGTCGGGGAATGTCGCGGTAAACCAGCTCTTCAGGCCATTGACGGTGAAGGCGCCGATGATCGGGCCGACCAGCGTGCCGCGCCCGCCGATCGCCACCCACACCACCATCTCGATCGAGTTCGCGGCCGACATCTCGGAAGGGTTGATGATGCCCACCTGCGGCACGTACAGCGCGCCGGCGATCCCGCACAGCACCGCGGACAAGGTCCACACGAACAGCTTGAACCACAGCGGGTCGTAGCCGATGAACATCAGCCGCGATTCCGAATCGCGCACGCCCTGCAGCACGCGGCCGAGGCGCGACGTGACGATCCAGCGGCACAGCAGCAGCGCGCCCACCAGGAAGGCCAGCGTGACGATGTACAGCACGGCACGGGTGCCCGGCGCCGTGATGTCGAAGCCGAGGATGCGCTTGAAGTCGGTGAAGCCGTTGTTGCCGCCGAAGCCGGTATCGTTGCGGAAGAACAGCAGCATCGCCGCATACGTCAGGGCCTGCGTGATGATGGAGAAATACACGCCCTTGATCCGCGAGCGGAACGCGAAGTAGCCGAACACGAAGGCCAGCACGCCCGGCACCAGCACCACCAGCAGCATGCAGTACCAGAAGTTGTCCGTCATTGCCCAGTACCACGGGTATTCCTTCCAGTCGAGGAAGACCATGAAGTCCGGCAGGTGGCTCTGGTAGACGCCGTCGCGGCCGATGGCGCGCATCAGGTACATGCCGTGCGCATAGCCGCCCAGCGCGAAGAACAGGCCGTGGCCCAGCGACAGGATGCCGGTGTAGCCCCACACCAGGTCCAGCGCCAGCGCGGCCAGCGCGAAGCACATGAACTTGGCCACCAGGCCCATCACGTAGCTGGAGACATGCAGCGCGTGGCCGGCCGGGAACACGAGGTTCAGCAGCGGCAGCGCGGCGGCCACCACGGTGACCACGGCCAGCACGGTCCAGGCCCGTTTCGAAAAAAGCGATTTTCGCGAAGTGATGCGGGCGTTCATTCGACGCTCCTTCCCTTCAGCGCGAACATGCCTTGCGGCCGGCGCTGGATGAAGATGATGATGAAGACGAGGATCGCGATCTTGCCCAGCACGGCACCGGCCACGGGTTCCAGGAACTTGTTGACTTCGCCCAGGCCAAGCGCGCCGATCACGGTGCCGGCCAGCTGGCCGACCCCGCCCACCACCACCACCATGAACGAGTCGACGATATAGGCCTGGCCCAGGTCCGGCCCCACATTGCCGATCTGGGACAGCGCCACGCCGCCCAGGCCGGCGATGCCGGAGCCGAGGCCGAAGGTCATCATGGTCGATGCGGCTGGTGGGCACCCCCACGCAGTCGGCCATCCGGCGGTTCTGCATCACGGCGCGCACGAACAGGCCGAGGCGGGTCTTGTTTAGGATCAGCCAGACGGCAGCCACCACCAGGGCGGCGAAGATGATGATCGCGATGCGGCTGTACGGCAGCACCAGCGAACCCATGACCGTCACGCCGCCCGCCATCCACGAAGGATTGGCCACTTCGACGTTCTGCGCGCCGAACACGGTGCGGACCGCCTGCATCAGGATCAGGCTGATGCCCCAGGTGGCCAGCAGCGTTTCCAGCGGGCGGCCGTACAGCCAGCGGATCACCGTGCGCTCGAGCAGCACGCCGACCGCGAAGGCAACGAAGAAGGCGCACGGCAGCGCGGCGACCAGGTACCAGTCGAGCGCACCGGGGAAGTACTGGCGGAACAGCGCCTGCACCAGGTACGTGGTGTAGGCGCCGATCATCAGCAGCTCGCCGTGGGCCATGTTGATGATGCCCATCAGGCCGAACGTGATCGCCAGGCCCAGCGCCGCCAGCAGCAGCACGCTGCCCAGCGACAGGCCGTAGAACAGGTTGCCCACGAATTCGGCGCGCGACTCGCGGCTGTCGATGGCGTTGAGGGTGTTGGCGGCGGCCAGGCGCAGGTCGCCGTCCGGCTCCGCATGGCTGCCGTCGGCGTTCTTGTCCAGCATGGCCTGTAACTGCGGGCGCAGCGAGGCGGTGCCGGCATCGGCCAGGGCGATCACCGCGGCCTTGCGCACGGCCACGTCGGGCGATTGCAGGTCGGCCACCGCCATGGCCGTGCGCAGCGTGGCCTTGATGCCGGCATCGGTTTCGGCAGCCAGCGCCTTGGCCACCAGCGGCAACTGTTCCGGCGTGACGCCGCGCGCCAGCAGCGCCTGCGCGGCGGTGCGGCGCTGGCCGGCATCCGGCGACAGCAGCGCCATGCCGGACAGCGCGCCATCCACCGCGCCGAGCAGGGGGTTGTTGACGACCACGCCATCGACACCGTCCGGCAGCGGGCCCGTGGCGCCGGTGGCCGGGTTCCAGCCGCTGTCGTCCGTCACCACCAGCACGCCGCCATCGGGCGTGGTGTACAGGGTGTCGTCCTTCAGCGCCTGCAGCACCTTGCGGGCATCGTCATTGGCCAGCGCGGCGATGCGGGCAACGGCTTCGATGCGGGCATCGGGGTCGTCGCCCGCCAGGGGTTTGAGGAGGTTGGGGTCGATGGCTGCCTGGGCGGAGAGGCTTGCAAGGGCCAGCACCGTCAGCGCAGCGAGGGTCTTGAGAAGGTTTGCCATGTCGGAGTCTCGGTAGTCGCGGGCAGTACTGACAAACAGTACCCCCACTGCAAAACCTGGGGTCAGACCCGGCGGGGCTTTGCCGGTGTTTCAAGGAGCACTGCTCCTTGCCGGCAAAGCGGTGATGGCTTGCAAGCCATCACTCCCTCTGTCTGACCCCTGCTTCTGCCGTGGGGTTGGTCAGGAGCCACCACGGCACTGCCTTTTCTTACAACTTCTGCTTGCCCTCATTCCCCTGGATGAACGGGCTCCACGGCTGCGCCCGCACCGGTTCCTTGGTCTTCCACACCACCGAGAATTGCCCGTCGCTCTTGATCTCGCCGATCATCACCGGCTTGTGCAGGTGGTGGTTGGTCATGTCCATCGTCAGCGTGTAGCCGGAAGGCGCCTTGAAGGTCTGGCCGGCCATCGCCGCGATCACCTTGTCGGTGTCGGTGGACTTGGCCTTTTCCACCGCCTGGGCCCACATGTGGATGCCCACGTAGGTCGCTTCCATCGGGTCGTTCGTCACCGCGGTGCCGGCATTCGGCAGCTTCTTCGCCGCGGCATAGGCTTTCCACTTCTTCACGAAGGCGGCGTTGGTCGGGTTCTTCACCGATTCGAAGTAGTTCCAGGCCGCCAGGTGGCCCAGCAGCGGCTTGGTGTCCACGCCGCGCAGCTCTTCCTCGCCGACCGAGAACGCCACCACCGGCACGTCGGTCGCCTTCAGGCCGGCGTTGCCCAGTTCCTTGTAGAACGGCACGTTGGAATCGCCGTTGATGGTGGAAATCACGGCCGTCTTGCCGCCGGCGGAGAACTTCTTGATGTTGGCGACGATGGTCTGGTAGTCGGCGTGGCCGAACGGCGTATAGACTTCCTGGATCTCGCTATCCTTCACGCCCTTCGATTTCAGGAACGCGCGCAGGATCTTGTTGGTGGTGCGCGGGTACACGTAGTCCGTGCCCAGCAGCACGAAGCGCTTGGCGCCGCCGCCATCCTTGCTCATCAGGTACTCGACGGCGGGAATCGCCTGCTGGTTGGGCGCCGCGCCCGTGTAGAACACGTTCTTCTCCAGCTCCTCGCCTTCGTACTGCACCGGGTAGAACAGCAGGCTGTTGGTTTCCTTGAATACCGGCAGCACGGACTTGCGCGAGACCGACGTCCAGCAGCCGAACACCGCGGCCACCTTGTCCTTGGACACCAGCTGGCGCGCCTTCTCGGCGAACAGCGGCCAGTTCGACGCCGGGTCGACAACGACGGCTTCGAGCTTCTTGCCCATCACGCCGCCCCTGGCATTGATCTCTTCGATGGTCATCAGTGCCACGTCCTTCAGCGACGTTTCCGAGATCGCCATCGTGCCGGACAGCGAGTGCAGGATGCCGACCTTGATGGTATCGGCGGCGTAGGCAGGCAGGCCGGCGGCGCACAGGGCGGCGGCAGCGGCGATGGAAGTGACGAAATGGCGGCGGGTTTGCATGGTGGTCCTCATGTCGGTGATGGTGTTGATCAGTACTGCAGCTGGAGGGCGACGACGAAGCGGGACTGGTCGGAGGCACGGGTCATCCTGGTGCGCGAATACACGGCGCCCAGCTGGGCGTTGTAGCCGTCGATGATCCAGTTCACGCCCACGTCTTCCTGGCGCGTGTCGATGCCCGTGTCGGCTTCGAACTTCTGGTAGCGCAGGTAGGGTTGCAGGCTGCCGAGGGCGATCGGGAAGATGTAGCCGCCGCCTGCCGACCAGGCCTTGCCCTGCTCGGCAAGGACGGCGTTGCCGGTGTCGTAGTCGTAGTAGGCCGCTTCGATGGAAACGGCGCCGGCGGTGCCGAGGCGCTTCTCCATCAGGAAGTCGACGTTCCAGGATTCGTAGTCGCCGATGCCGCCCGTGGTCAGCACGCCATCCTTCTGCTGGCGGCCGGCCATGCCGATGGCCAGGATGTCCTTGCTGCCCAGGTAGCTGCCGGTGCCGTAGTAGCCCGGTTCGGCGTCCCAGAAATCGTATTGCAGGCGGCCCGCGAACATCGGCTTGTCGGAGGCGCTGATGCCGGCGGCTTTCGCCTGGTCATCGGTCAGCGAACCGATGCCGAAGGTATGTCCTTCGAAGGCGCCGAACGAGTAGCCCAGCTTGCCGCCAGCCAGGTTGCCCCAGACGACGACGCCGTCGTCCCGGCCCCGGAAGATGCCGCCGTTGTAGCCGTAGCGCGATGCCACGCCGGCCCAGTAGCCGCCGCCCAGCGAGTAGTACGGCCCCGCCATGTTGGCGCGGTCGCTCGGCGACAGCAGCCGGCCGGCCCACACGTTCAGTTCCGGCGAGATCGCGAACTGCGCGGCCGCGTCGAGCACGCGGATGCGGTCGCCGTCCCACTCGGTGTTGAACATGCCCTTGATGTTCTTGTTCAGCGAGCCGCCGAGGAAAATGCGCGCGCTGTCCAGGTTGAAGTCGTTGCTGTGCGAACCGTCCGGTGCGCCATTCTCGATGCTGGAATAGCTGCCGCGCATGCCGAAGCCCACGCTGACGGACTTGTCCTCGCCGAACGGGATCGTGGCCCCCGCCAGGGCACTGGATGGCGCCAGTGTGGCCAGCGACGCCGTGGCCAGCAGCACTCCCGTGCAGATCGCGCGGTTCCCTCTCATTGGCATCCCTTTCGTTGTGTGATGTTGTAGGCACATCATCACCAACCGGGACACGGAAGGACATACGTAAGGTGACGTAGTGGCGCGCAGCCGACACGCGCCGGGGGATCAGGAGCGGAGAATCAGGACCCGAGGATCAGGCCCCAAGGATGAGGACCAGCCAATCAGGAACGGGGCGGCATGACCGGCAGCGGCAGGCCTTCGGCCACCACCAGGCGCTCCATCGCCGTCTCGAGCACGCTGCGCGCGAGGGCGGCGGCGTGGCCCAGTTCCCGGTGCAGTTGCGCATCGGCCGCGTTGCGCGAAGCGCATTGCGCGCTGTAGCGTTCGAAGCTGCCCACCATCAGCAGCAGGTCCGACAGGTGGCGCGGGCATTCGCACGCGACGCGGTTGCCCGCCGCGGTGATCATGGCCAGCGCGGCTTCGTCGAAGCGGATCGCCGGGGTCGCGTCCGCTACGCTGTCCGCCGGCAGCAGTTGCCGCCCCGCCAGCGCCGCGCGGCACAGCTGCGCCAGCTCGCCCATCTCGGAGGGCATCCGCACCACCATGCAATCCTGCGCGCGCAGTGCCCGGATCGTGGCGCTGGCGCAGAAGCGGTACAGTACCACCGCTGTCGCGGCACCGGCCGCCTCGCGTGCCGCCGCAACCAGCGGCACCATCGTTTCGTCAGGCTCCGGCAACTCCACCAGCAGCACATCCACCGACGCGCCCCGCAGCGCGGCCAGGTCGCCATCCAGCCGCGCGATCACGCGCTGCACTTCCAGGCCATTGCCGGTGACGGCCACGCGCCGCGCCAGCGTTTCGCCCACCAGCGCCACGCGCACCAGAGCCAGTTGTGCCGCCGGTGCGTTGCCGCGCACGCCCGCCAGTTCCTCGAGCCGCTCCAGGGGCAACGCCGCCAGCGTGCCGATCGGCTGGCCATTGTCCACCAGTTGCTTGAGCAGGCTGAGCCGGCGCACCTGTGCGGCCGTGTACAGCCGCTGGCCCCGCTCGGAACGCAGCGTGTCCGACACGCCGTAGCGCCGTTCCCAGACGCGCAGGGTTTCCACGCTCAAGCCCGCGAGCCGGGCGGCCACGCCGCTGCGGTAGACCGGTTGCTGAGATGTATTTTCCATAACTGACCCGAAGTTGAACCATTAATGTACCCATGATACCGCGACAAGCCCTGTACATTCAACCGTGTGACCCGTAAATTACCGCCATGAGCTGCCACAAAACGGTTCAACCATTGTTCAATTTGATGAGGAGAATGAAATGAAGAAATTCCTGTTCGCGGCAGCATTCGGCATGGCCTTCAGTGCGGCGCAAGCGGCCGACATCGTCGATACCGCCAAATCGGCCGGCACCTTCAACACGCTGGTGACGGCGGTCCAGGCCGCCGGCCTGGTCGATACGCTGAAGGGCCCGGGGCCGTTTACCGTCTTCGCGCCGACCGACGAAGCCTTCGCCAAGATCCCGAAAGCCAAGCTCGATGCACTGCTGAAGGACAAGGCTGCACTGGCCAAGGTCCTGACCTACCACGTGGTGCCGGGCAAGGTGATGGCCGCCGACGTGAAGCCGGGCGCCGTGAAGACGGTCGAGGGCGCGAACCTGACCGTGACGGCCAAGGGTGGCAAGGTCATGGTCGACAAGGCCAATGTCGTGAAGACCGATATCGCGGCCGATAACGGCGTGATCCACGTGATCGACACGGTGGTGATGCCGAAGTAAGACCGGAGCAGGCGCCGGCCTGTCCGGCGATCGATCCCCCCGGCGGCATGCGCCCATGGCGTGCCGCTGGCTTGTGCCCGCCGAGCGCGGGCGTTTTTTCGCGCGCCGGCTTGCTTCGTACAAGTCATACATATTGCGGTCACAATTAGTTTCTATGCTCACGGGTTGATGTTTTTTCAATATCCACCCGGAGTGAAACTTGATCAAGAAAATAATCCCACTGGCGGTCGGCTGCGCACTCGGCGCGCTCGGCGTGCTGTCTGCGCTGGCCGCGCCGGCCTTTGCCCAGGTCTCGAATGAGGAAGCCGGGCAGGCGAACCAGCCTGCCGAAGCCACCGATTCCCAGGTGGTGGTGGTCACCGGTTCGGCCCGCCCGCAGCGCCGTTTCGACGTGTCCTACGCGGTGAACGCGCTGTCGCAAAGCGAGGTGCAGAAGCTGGCGCCCCTGAACATGGCGGACCTGCTGGGCAAGCTGCCGGGCATCCAGGTGGAAGCCACCGGCGGCGAGGTGCAGAACGTGACGCGCGTACGCGGCATCCCGACCGACGACGGCTATGCGCTGTTCCAGCAGGATGGCCTGCCGCTGATGACGGAGATTAACGGCTTCTTCTTCCGTGGCGACAGCATGAACCGCTACGACCTGATGACGAAGACCATCGAAGTGGTGCGTGGCGGCCCGGCGCCGATCTACGCCAGCCAGGCCGCCGCCATCGTCAACAGCACCACGGTCACGGGCACGGAAACCACCCGGGGCAAGGCCCAGGTCACGGTGGGCACCACGGGCCTGAAGCGCCTCGACGCCTACCAGGCCGGCAAGATCGACGACCGCACCTTCTATGCGATCGGCGGCTTCCTCCGCGAGGACGACGGCCACCGCGACAACGGCTTCCCGAACGACCGGGGCGGGCAGCTGCGCGCCAACATCAAGCGGGTGACGGACACGGGAACGTGGAAGCTGAGCGCCAACTTCCTGAACGACCATAACGTGTTCTACCTGCCGATCCCGGTGGCCGATCCGCGCAATCCCGGCGTGTCCCTCGATCCCTACATCGACTATTTCGAGGGCACGATGAATTCGCCATCGCTGCGCAGCGTGCGCCAGCAATACCTCGATGGCACGGGTGCGCTGCAAACCAGCCAGCGCGACCTGGCCAATGGCCGCCATCTCCGCTTCGGCAACATCGGCCTGCAATATGACGGCGAACTGGGTCCGTGGCAGGTCGCCGCCAAGGCCGGCTTCACGAAGGGCAAGCTCGATTTCGACGCGTTCTACTCGACCTCGAGTCCGGCCGACGCGGGCACCTTCGCCAGCGGCTTCCTGGCCGCCGCCAGGACCGCGTTCGGCGCGGTCGATCGCCTGGGCTACGCGTTCACGGGCACCGGCCAGGCCTACGATCCGGCCTCCGCGTCCGGTCTCGTCATGCAGGGACAGTACCGCGCGCTGACGTCGGATTTCCATTCGAACCAGGTCGACCTGAATTTCACGCGCACCTTCCAAACCGGGTTGGGCAACCACGACCTGAAGGTGGGCTTCTACGGCAGCACCTACGGCGCCACCAGCCAGTCGGTCTACAACGACATGCTGATCGAGGTGCGGGGCCAGCCGCGCACCCTCGACCTGGTGGCCTACTCGGCCTCCGGCGCCAAGCTGGGTTCCGTCACGGACAACGGCGTGCTGCGCTACACGACCACGCTGAACGGCGGCGAGGTCGATGCCAGGATGGCGGCGCTGTACCTGAACGACACCTGGGAACTCTCCGACCGGCTGCGCCTCGACGCGGGCGTCCGCACGGAACGCTACAAGTACGACGGCTACGCCCTGCTGAGCAAGGCGGTCGACCTGGGCGACGCGGCCACGCTGGCCGACAATGCCACGCGCGCCTTCACGGGCGAGCGCCAGGCACACATCTACAAGCCGCACACCACCAACTGGACAGTGGGCGCGAACTACGATTTTTCCACCCGCTTCGGCGGCTACCTGCGCGCGTCCCACCTCGAAGTACCGCCGACGATGCAGGTGGCGGCATCGGTCGATCCGCTGGTGCTCACGACCAAGGCCAACCAGTACGAAGCCGGCTTCAAGACCACCTTCGGCCGTTCCTACCTGTACATCACGGGTTTCTACACGCAGTTCGACCCGCTGAACGCGTCGTTCGTCGCCTTCAACCCGGTCACCGGGCGCAACGACCAGACCGTGCCGTTCTTCGGCAAGGCCGTCATCCGCGGCGCCGAAGCCGATGGCGCCTGGTACGTGACGGAGCGCTTCGTCGTCAACGCATCGCTCACCATCCAGGAACCGGAGTACCGCGACTTCGTGAGCGCCACGGGCGCCGATCCGTCGCGGGTGGTCGGCAACCGGATCGTTCGCGAACCGAAGGTGTTCGGCAACGTGCGCCCGGCCTACAGCTTCCGGGTAGGCGACAGCGCGGTCGACGTGAACGGCAGCTATGCCTACACGGGCAAGCGCTATGTCGACCTGTTCAACGCCACCGCGCTGCCGTCGTACCACTCGGTCGGCGCCGGCATCACGGTCACGCGCGGCGACTGGCAATTCCAGCTCACCGGCGACAACCTCACGAACGAGAAAGGTCTCACCGAAGGAAATCCGCGGACCGACACCCTGGCTGGCCAGGGCAGCAACGTGGCGATCTATGGCCGCCCGGTATTCGGGCGCAGTGCGCGATTCATGGTGAGCAAAACATGGTGAGCAAAACATGGTAAAGAACATGAAGAACCTGAAGCATTTCATCCTCGCGGCGGCGCTGGCCGCCACCCTCCCCCTCCACGCCGCCCCGGTCAAGGACCAGTACTGGGCGCTGATGGCCCGCCAGCTGTTCCCGGCCGTGGCCAGCATCCAGGCCGGGCCGCCAGCCGCGCTGGCCCCGGTGCTGGACACCCGCAAGAAACGCATCGACGCATGCCAGGGCGCTTCGAAGTGCCTGTTCCTGGCATCCACCTGGACCGACGAGGAAATGGATGCGGTGGCGCGCGCCGTGCCGTCGCTGCCGAAGACAGCGCCGGACGGACCTCCCATCGCCGACGACGGCGTCAAGGCGCAGGTGGTGCGCGAGCTGCGCGGCCTGAACGCGATCCTGCAGATCTATGGCTTCGGTACCGAGTCGCGTTACCCGAAGATCGACGGATCGGTGGAAAAGACGGGCAGCGACGAGTTCAAGGCGCTGGTGGCGGACGCCATCTGGCTGGCCACCGCCGGCAAGGACGATCCGGCACTGGGCCTCGATTCCAGTATCGCGCTGGCGGTCGCCCTCATCGACGTCAACGAGCGGCGCGACGCCGTGGCCTGGGAGCCGCTCGACAAGGCGCACAACGCGGCGGCGTTCGCGCGGGCGCGCGGCCTGGACTGGAAGCGCTATCGCTACACGGCGATCATCATCCCCGGCGTGGGGCCGGAAAATCCGGCGATTTCTCTGAGCGCGCGCGGCAAGCTGCACCTGCGGCTGGCCGCCAGCCGGTTCGCCGAGGGCGAAGCGGCGTTCATCATCACCAGCGGCGCGGCCGTGCATCCGAAGGACTCGCGCTTCAACGAGGCGGTCGAGATGCGCAAGGTGCTGGTCGAGCGCTATGGCATCCCGGCGGACCGCATCATCATCGAGCCGTACGCCCGCCACACCACCACCAACCTGCGCAACGCCACGCGGCGCCTGGTGGCCATGGGCGCGCCGCTCGACCGGCCAACGCTGATCGTCGCCAACGCCAGCCAGAGCGCCTACATCGAAAGCCCCGAGTTCGCGGCGCGCAATCCGGCGGAGCTGGGCTACCAGCCAGGCACCGTGGGGCGACGGCTGTCACCGTACGAGCTGGAATTCGTGCCTTCCCTGCGCTCGCTGCGGGTCGATCCCTGGGATCCGCTCGACCCTTGAGGTTTGATCGCCGAGGCTCGATCCCGGGCCTAGGCCGCGCTCCGGTCGCTCTCCGGCGACGCCACCCGGAAGCAGTTCCGCCCCGCCCGCTTGGCGTCATACATCGCCTGGTCGGCGGCGCGGATCAGCGTGCGCGCGGTATGCCCGGCCTCGAACGCGGCGACGCCGATGCTGGTGGTCACCCGCAGCGTGACGGTGCCGAGCTGGAATGGCGGTTCCATCGCGTCGATGATCTTCTGCGCGATCACGGCGGCGGCGCCGGAACCTTGCAGGCCCTCGGCCACCAGCACGAATTCGTCGCCGCCCAGGCGCGCCACGAAGTCGGCCTCGCGCACCACCGCCCGCACCCGGCTGGCGAACATGCGGATCACGTCGTCGCCGACGTCGTGGCCATGCGTGTCGTTGATGGTCTTGAAGCGGTCGATGTCGAAGTACATCAGCGCCAGCGCGCCGTGCCGCTGGGCACGCGCGACGGCCTGTTCCAGCTGGCCGTTGAAATAGCCGCGGTTGGGCAGGCCCGTCATCGAATCGTGGTGGGCGCGGCGGAACAGTTCCTGTTCCATGTACTTGCGCGCCGTGATGTCCTCGCTCACGGCCAGCACACCGGTCACGTTGCCGGCGCCATCCTTCAGCGGGATCTTGCTGGTCTCGATCCAGCGCTCCGCGCCGTCCATGCCGCGGTCCAGCGCCTGCATGCGCAAGCGCGCCACGCCGGACTGCATCACTTCCAGGTCGACCTGCCGGTAATGCGCGGCCCGGTCCTTCCAGTGCAGGTCGGCATCGCTCCGGCCGATCAGGTCCGCGTCGGTGGCCAGCCCCGCATCGGCCAGCAGGGCGCGGTTGCCGCCCTCGTACACGCTGTCGGTGTTTTTCCAGAACACGGCTTGCGGGATATTGTCGAGGATGAGCTGCAGCATCTGGCGCGACGCGTACAGCGTCCGCTCCGCTTCCTTGCGCTCGGTGATGTTCTCCGCGAAGCCCAGCACGTGCGTGACCTCGTCGCCGGTGCTCATCGGGATCAGCACGATCGACATGTCCACCTTCCGGCCGGCCGCCACGGCGATGCGGGTCGTGTAGGCCACCGCCTGCCCGGCCAGCGCTTCCTCCAGGTGCCGTTCCACCAGGCCGCGCTCGTCGATGCCCACATGGTCCGCGGCGCGCGTGCCGACCAGCGCATGCCGCTCGACACCCAGGTCCTTGAGCATCTGGTGGTTGGCGTGCAGGAAGCGCCGCTGCCTGTCGATCGCATACACGGCAAACGGGTGGTGTTCGAAGAAACCGGCGAAGCGCTCGCTGAAGTCGTGCATGGCGCGCCGGCGTGCGCGGTAGCGCGGCCAGGCCGCCATCGCCCAGGCGGCGACCAGCGACAGCAGCACGCCGGCCATGGCGAACAGCGCCGCCGCCTGGACCGGCGCGGTATCGCCGGCGCCGGGCCTGGCATGGAACTGGATCAGCCACGCACGGTTGGCGAACCGCACGGCGCCAGCGTACGCGGGAGCCGTGCCGGGCCCCTCCAGCGCATGGGGCTTGCGGGCCGTGCCATGCACCAGGTTTTTCGGCGCCACCGAACCGTCATAGACTTCCAGGTCGAACTGGCGCGCCATGCGGCCGTTGTCCAGGCCATCGAACATCACGTCCGTGTACAGGGTTGAGAAGATAAAGCCTTTCACGCTCGCCGGTCCGGTGCCCGAACCCGGCGGGACGACCGGTGCGAAGATCTGGATGATCGATCGTCCCTGCGACTCCAGGATGGTCGGCATGCTCGGGGTCGCCACCGGTTCGCCGCTCCGCGCCGCTTCCTGCATCGCCGCCCAGCGCTGGGGAAACGCCGCGAAGTCCACCCCTTGCAGCGCCTTCGTACGTGCCGGATCGTACGCGTGCTCGCCATACACCACCGGGTAATATTCGTGCGCGGGCAGGGGATGGACAAGATGGAACCCGGCGACCTCGCGGCGCGTGGCACGCTCGAACCGGGCTACGTCCCCGGCCGGCACGCGGGCCACGTAGCCGAACACGCGGATACCGTCGAACCGCTGGAATACCCGGCTGGCGTTGACGAACGCGGAGAACTCTTCGGCCCGGATCGCATCGGAAGCGCTGAACAGCGCAGCCAGGTCACGGTTGGCGCCTTCGTACAGCGCGAGGCGGTGGCGCAGCAGGAACAGGTAATCCTCGGCGGCGTCCTGTCTCTCGGCAGTCTGCTGCGCCTGCAAGTGCTCGAAACGCGCCATGCCGGCATAGGCGGAGACAAGCACACCGGCAACGAACACCCCCACCGGGAGCGCACGCGCACCCAGCGACAGTCTGATACGTTGATAGAGCGAACCCATGTTGTCCTCGCGGCCGAAAAGCCTGAGCCGACATGGTAGCAGCGTGCTTGTTTCTAACCGTCAATAACTGTTTTGGAGTTAACGCTTTTCAGCAGAAATGCAACACGGTGTTTTCGTTTCGACACGATTGCACCGCCGGCCGCGGATGACCGGGGTGCCGGAACATCACCACTCGAAATCGTCGGGGATCTTGTAGTCGGCGTACGGATCGTCCTCGGCCGCGACGGCGGCGGACGGCTTGTTGACACGCACCACCAGCGATGCATCGCGCTCGGCGATCTTGTCCGCCACCACGCGTGGCACCAGCTCGAACGTCTCGCCCTGGCCGACGATCACCAGCCGCCCGGCCACCAGGTGGTCGCGCACGGCGGCCGACACGTGGATCCGCTCGACCTTGGTGCCGTAGGTAAAGTTGTAGGCGATGTCGCCATTGCCCTTGGCTTGCCGGTTCTGCTTGACCAGCTGGGTGATCTGGGCGGCGATGGCCTTTTGTTGCGCCGCCGCGTCGCGTTGCGCGTTCAGTTCCCGCGCCCGCTCGGCATTGCGGCGCTGCGCCTCGAGGGCCGCTTCCCTGGTTTCATTGACCGTCACCGTGCCGCTGCGCAGTGCTTCCTTCTTTTGCTTGCTCTTGTCCTGGTGGACCTTGGCCGCCTTCTTCTTGTCGACCAGGCCGGCCTTCATCAATTGTTCCTGCAGCGAGACCATCTTGTGCTCCGTCGTTCGTTGAACCTCGCAGCATAGCAAAAGTGGCGCCCGCGGTGGCAGGAAGACGTACCATTGCAAGCTACTCAACTGCACTTCACTAGCCATGCACGACCTGCTGCTCACGCCCATCGTCTTCCTCGTCACCGCCGTGCTGCTCGTGCCGCTGGCCCAGCGCCTCGGTCTCGGTTCCGTGCTCGGCTACCTGATCGGCGGCGCCATCATCGGGCCATGGGGGCTGGGCCTGATCGGCGAAGTGGACCTGATCGCCCACGTGGCGGAAATCGGCGTGGTGCTGATGCTGTTCCTGATCGGCCTGGAGCTGCAGCCGGCCAAGCTGGTGGCCATGCGCCGGCTGGTGCTGGGCGGCGGCGCGCTGCAGATGGCCACCTGCGGCATCGCGCTGGGTGGCGTGGCGTGGCTGCTCGGCATGCCGTGGATCGGCGCGCTGGTGGCCGGCATCGCGCTGGCGCTGTCGTCGACGGCGATCGCGGTGCAGAACATGAACGAGCGCCACCTGGACAACACGCCGGCCGGCCAGGCGGCGTTCGCGATCCTGCTGTTCCAGGACATGGCGGCGATCCCGCTGCTGGTGGCGGTGCCGCTGCTGGGCGGCAGCGGCGCGGCCGACTTCAACCCGCTGTTCGCCGTCGGCGCCGTGGCCTGCGTGCTGCTGGTCGGCCGCTATGCGATGCGCCCGGCGCTGCGCCTGATCGCCCGCACCGGCCTGCGCGAGATCTTCACGGCCTTCGCGCTGCTGCTGGTGCTCGGCATCGCCCACCTGATGGAACTGGCCGACCTGTCGATGGGCCTGGGCGCCTTCCTGGCCGGCGTGCTGCTGGCCGGTTCCGAATACCGCAAGGCGCTGGAAACCGACCTGGAACCCTTCAAGGGCCTGCTGCTCGGCCTGTTCTTCACGTCGGTCGGCATGTCCGTCAACTTCGGGCTGCTGGCCGCCGCCCCGCTGTTGATCGCCGCGCTGACCGCCGGCTATGTGCTGCTGAAGATGGTGCTGCTCGGCGTGGCCGCGCGCGCCCTGCCGGTGCCGGCGGTGCAGCGCTGGCCGTTCGCCGGCCTGCTGGCCCAGGGCAGCGAATTCGCCTTCGTGGTACTGGCCGTGGCGCAGGATGCCAACGTGCTGACGGCCCAGTGGCGCGAAACGCTGGTGCTGGTGGTGGCGATATCGATGGCGCTGACGCCGCTGGCGATGGCCGGCGCCGAGCGGCTGAGCCGGTACCTGCATGCCGTGCCGCCGAAACCGGCCGACACCATCGAGCCCGATGGCGCGCGCGTCATCATCGCCGGCTTCGGCCGCGTGGGCCAGATCGCCGGCCGCATGCTGGCCGCTTCCGGCATCCGCATGACGGTGCTGGACAACGACCCCGACCTGATCGACATGCTGCGCCGCTACGGGCTGCGGGTGTTCTATGGCGATGCGACGCGGCTCGACCTGCTGCGCGCCGCCGAGGCGGACAAGGCGGTGTTGCTGATCAACGCGATCGACGACATGGACACCAGCCTGCGCCTGGCCGACCTGGTGCGCGAGCATTTCCCGCACCTGAAGATGATCGGCCGGGCGCGCAACGTGACGCACCTGTTCGAGCTGCGCGAACGGGGCGTGGACCTGGTCGAGCGCGAAACCTTCGAAGCGGCGCTGCGCATCGGCGAGCACGCGATGCGCCAGCTGGGCATCGACGAAGCCAGCGCCCAACTGGCGCGCACCACGTTCCGCGAACATAACCTCGCCACGCTGGAAGCGATGTTCCCGCACTTCCGCGACGAGTCGCAGATGATCTCGATCCAGGAAGAAGCCCGGCAGGAACTGGCCCAGTCGTTCGAGCACGACCGGATCGGCCTGCAGAACGCCAGGAAGCGAGAGAGCACCGAAATGCCCTGAAGGCTTTACCGCGGGCGCGGTTCGGACGATACTTGTCGCTTCATTGTTTTGCACAAGGAGATCCCGAGTGAAAAAAACCCTGCTGGCCACGCTGCTGCTGGCCGCGTTCGCGGCGCATGCGGCCACCCCGACATTCGACCCGCAACGCCTTTCCCAGCACGTGAAAGTGCTGTCATCCGACGCCTTCGAGGGCCGCGAACCGCATACCGCGGGCGAGACGAAGACGGTCGACTACCTGGTCGAACAGTTCAAGGCGGCCGGCGCGCAGCCCGGCGGCGATATCGCCGACGGCAAGCGTGGCTGGACGCAGGAAGTGCCGCTGGGCCGCTTCCAGATCCAGGGCCCGGTGGCGCTGTCCGTGCAGGCCGGCAAGGACAAGCTGGCGTGGACGCAGGGCGAACAGATGGCCGTGCGCGCGTCGATGAACGGCAAGCCGCTGGTGGACTTCAAGAACGCGCCGCTGGTATTCGCCGGCTACGGCGTCACCGCGCCTGAGCGCAAGTGGGACGACTTCAAGGGCCAGGACCTGAAAGGCAAGCTGGCGATCGTGCTGATCAACGATCCCGATTTCGAGACGGGGGCCGGCGAGTTCGGCGGCAAGGCCATGACCTACTACGGCCGCTGGACCTACAAGTACGAGGAAATGGCGCGCCGCGGGGCGCTGGGCACGATCATCGTGCATGAAACGGCACCGGCGTCGTACGGCTGGGCCACCGTGAAGAATTCGAACACGAATGTGATGTACGACATCGTGCGCAAGGACCCGGCGAAATCGCATGCGCCGATGGAAGCGTGGATCCAGCGCGACGCGGCCGCCGACCTGTTCAAGCGCGCCGGCCTCGATTTCGAGGCGGCCAAGAAACAGGCGCAAAGCCGCGACTTCAAGCCCGTGCCGCTGGCCGGCGTGACGCTGTCGGCCCGCTACGCGGTCGATGCGCAGGTGATCAAGTCGCGCAACGTGGTGGCCCTGATCCCGGGCAGCGAGCGCGCCGACGAAACCATCATCTACAGCGGCCACTGGGACCACCTCGGCGTGGGCGCCCCGGATGCGAAAGGCGACAAGATCTACAACGGCGCCGTCGACAACGGCACCGGCATGGCCGCGCTGATCGAACTGGCGCGCGCCTACGCGCAGGGCCCGGCACCGAAGCGCAGCGTGGTATTCCTGGCCGTGACGGCGGAAGAAAAAGGCTTGCTGGGTTCCGAGTACTACGCCGCCAACCCGGTGTACCCGCTGGAAAAGACCGTGGGCGTGATCAACCTGGACGCCTTGAGCCCGCATGGCCCGTCGCGCAACTTCACTATTTCCGGCAGCGCGAAGCTGGACCTGCTCGACCTGCTGGTCGCCAAGGCGCGCCAGCGCAACCAGGCCTATGCCGCCGATCCGAAGCCGGAAGCGGGCTACTTCTTCCGCTCCGACCACTTCTCGTTCGCCAAGCGCGGCGTGCCGGCCCTGTCGTTCGGCTCGGGCGAGGACTGGGTCGCCGGCGGCACCGCGGCCGGCAAGGCGGAAGAGGAAAGCTACACGAAGGACCGCTACCACCAGCCGGCCGACGAGTGGAATGCCAAGTGGCCGTTCACCGGCATGGCCAGCGACCTGGAACTGTTGTACGGCCTGGGCCGCGACCTGGCCGATTCGCGCGACTGGCCGAACTGGGGCAAGGATTCCGAGTTCCGCGTGCTGCGCGAAGCCAGCGCCAGCAAGCGCTAAGGCAGGAATCAGGACAGGAATCAGGACACTAAGCGCGGCCGTGTGCCCACGGGGCCCGGCCGCGGCTGAGCATTACCCTGCGCCGCGCTGTGTGCCGTGGCGCAGCCCCCCTCCCACCATCACCACGCCACCGCTTACTGTGCCTGCGCCACGCCCAGCGCGGCGAAGTGCAGCACCCATTCGCGCCGCCCGTCGGCACCGATCAGCGCGGCGGCTTCGTCGTCGTAGAACGCGCCCACCGGACACGCCCCCAGGCCCCGGGCTGTGGCGCCCAGCAGCCAGCGTTCGCCCACCAGGCCCGCTTCCAGGAAAGCATGGCGGTAGCCGCGCGCGCCTTCCGCCAGCATGGTCGGGTGGTCGGCGGAAAGGACCAGCACCACGGCGGCATCGCCGATCACGTCCTGCGCCAGGGCGGCCGACCGCGCGGCGGCGGCGAAATCGCCGTTGCGCACGCGGTCGAGCGCGTGGCCGGGTCCGTACCGGTAGACACCCGGCGTCAATCCCTGCACGCGGTTGACGACGAGGTGGATGCGCACCGCGGCGGACAGTTGCGCCGGCTGGCGCATGTCGGCCAGCAGCGCCGCCAGCGCCGGCAGCGGCACGGCGGCGCCGCTGAATCGGCGCCGGCTGCGCCGCTCGGTGATCGCCCGCATCACCGGCATCGCCGATGGCTGGGGTGGCGGCAACGCGATGCGGCCGGCGCCGCGATCCGCCGGCAGCCGCAGCGAGGTGGCCTGCTGTATCCGGCTGGTGGCACCCAGGCTTGCCGGGTGCTCCGTCGCGGGCGTGAAGACGGGCGGTGCGGCCCGTCCATCGCGGCGCAATTCCATGACCGCCAGGGGCGCTTCCAACTGGTTATCGATCCCCAGCGCGCCGGCCAGCAGGCGCTCGTCGAAACGCTGCGCCAGCGCTGCATGCAGCCCCATCGCATGCGCCGCGACACGCAGGTTCTCCAGCAGGTGGCCGCCATCTGCCACGGCATAGCGCCAGGCCCGTTCGCGATACTTGTAGCCGGTGCGGTGGAAGACCGACGTGAGCACGACCGCGGCATCGGCATCGGCCGCGGAGGGCACGCCATCGATCCTGGACAGCGGCCCCAGTGCTGCGAGCCGCCCGCCTTCCGCGTCGTAATGGTAGATGCCGGGCGCCAGCCCTTCGATGCGGCGGACCAGCAGGTACAGCTCGCTGGGGAACAGGCCGCCGGAAGATGGTGCCGCGCGCAGCGCCTGGCCGCCGCGCCGCTGCGTGATACCGGCCGCCAGGTGCAGCAAGGTGCCCACCTCCGCCAGCTTCAGGGGGCCGCTGCGCGATACCGGTGCGCGCAGTGCGGCGGACAGGCCGGCGCCGGCGCCCGTGGCGCGGCCGGGCGCAATGGCGGGGGCATCGGGATAGCGCTTGAACGGCGGCGGCGCATCGCCCCAGTCGATGCCGGGCGCACTGGCGAACACGCCGGTGCGCGACAGCGACGAATGGGCATGGAAGCGCACCACGGCGGCCACGCCGTCTTCCAGCGCGGCCGGTGCCGCCGCCGGGGCCGGCGCACGCAGCGTGCCTGCCAGGTAGCCGGCGCCGAAGACCACCACGGCCAGCCCGGCCATGGCGGCCCGTGCCGGCATTGGACGCCGGGGCTGGGCGGTACGCGGCGTGGCGCGTCCACCGCTGCGCAGCGCGCGCCACACAACGGGCAGGTTGAACCACAGGTGCAGCGCCACCAGCGCGAGGGTGCCGTAGCCAAACAGGTAGTGCCAGTCGAATACCGGCAGTTGCTGGTTCGCCACCCAGAAGATGCCCAGCCCGGCCGTGGCCAGCAGGTACAGCATCAGCAGCACGCTGAGCTGCACGTTCAGCGCGTGGCGCGACGGTCGCCTGCCGCACGCCAGCGCCACGCCCAGCCAGGCACCGTACAGCGCCAGCGGTAACAATACCCAGGCCAGCCTTGGCATCGCATCCCCGGTTGAAAGACGGTTGTTAATTCTACACAAAGCGCTGTTCAAAGCCCGGTCCCCGTCCTACCCTGAAAGTCCAGGACCCGAACGCACCGCATGTTCGACACCGGAGGGATGATGAAAACGACAGTGATGTGGAAAGCCGCGGTAATTCTGTCAGCCTTGGCCGCCGTGGCCGCCGGCACGGCGGTGTTGGCATCCTCGCGAGCGGAACAGCGCAACGGCTTCGATCCCGTGCTGGCCGGCGCTGCCACCTGCCTGCAGGCCCAGCCGGGCCGTCCGCCGCTGCTGGAAAAGCTCGTGCTGGCGCAGGCTGAAACGGCGCCGTTCCGGCCTTCGGCGAAGGACAGCGCGGCGGCGCCGGCCGGCATGCCGCCGCTGTACGACAACCTGGGCACGCTGCACATGCCGGTCACCACGCGGCAGCCGAAGGCGCAAGCCTATTTCGACCAGGGCCTGCGGCTGACCTTCGCCTTCAACCATGCCGAGGCGGCCCGCGCATTCCGCGCGGCACGCACGATCGATCCGGCGTGCGCCATGTGCTGGTGGGGCGAGGCGCTGGTGCTGGGCCCCAACATCAATGCGCCGATGTTCCCGCAGGCGGTGGAGCCCGCGTTCGCCGCCGCGCAGGCGGCCGCGAAACTGGCGCCGCAAGCCAGGCCCGTCGAGCAGGCGCTGATCCGTGCCGTGGCGCGGCGCTACGCGGCGCCGCCGGGTGCCGACCGGGCGGCGCTGGACAAGGCCTCCGCGGCGGCGATGACCGACGCCGCGCGCGCCTTCCCGAACGACGACACGGTGCAGGTGCTGTTCGCCGAGGCGCTGATGGACCTGGCGCCATGGGACTACTGGGAAGCGGCCGGCACGCGCGGCAAGGGCCGCACCGCCGAGATGGTCGATGCGCTCGAGCGCGTACTGGAACGCAATCCGCGGCACCCGGGCGCAGCCCACTACTACATCCATGCGGTGGAGGCATCGAGCCACCCGGAAAAGGCACTGCCCTCGGCCCGCCTGCTGGCGGCCCAGGCGCCCGGTGCCGGCCACCTGGTGCACATGCCGTCCCACATCTACTATCGCGTCGGCCTGTACCGGGAAGCGCTGCAGGCGAACGTGGACGCGATCGCCGCCGATGACGCCTATTTCGGCAATGCCGCCAGCGATGCCGTGTACAAGGGCGCCTACTATCCGCACAACATCCACTTCGTGCTGGTGTCGGCGCTGATGGGCGGCGATGGCCGCACGGCGCTCGATGCCGCCGCCAGGCTGGACCGCGCGCTGCCGGCAGGAATGGTGAAGGAATTCGCCATGATGCAGCCGGTGAAGGCGGCACCCTACTTTGCGCATGTGCAGTTCTCCAGCGCGGAAACACTGCTGGCCCTGCCCGATCCCGGCAACGAGCTGGTGCTGGTGAAGGCGATGTGGCATTACGCGCGCGCCGTCGGCCATGCCCGCCAGGGAGCGCACGCCGCGGCGAACCGGGAAATCGCCGCGCTGTCGGCGCTGGAACGCACGGGCGACTTCGCGCCGGTCGAGGCGGCGAACGTGCCGGCGCGCGCCATCGTGCGCACGGCGCGGGCCGTGGCAGCCGGCCGCCTTGCCGATGCGCAGGGCAAGCTGCCGGCGGCAATGGCGGCTTACCAGGAAGCGGTGGACGTGCAGGACACGCTGCCCTACACCGAGCCGCCGTACTGGTATTACCCGGTACGCCAATCGCTCGGCGCGGCCCAGCTGCGCGCCGGGCGCCTCGATGCCGCCGAACAGACCTTCCGCGCCTCGCTGGCCCGCACGCCGAGCAACGGCTGGGCGCTGCGCGGCCTCGTCGAAGTGTACCGGCAGCGCGGCGACACGGCGGCCCTGGCCGCGGCCCAGCAACGCTTCGATACCACCTGGCTGGGCCGGGATGGCCCGCCGGCGCTGTCGCTGCTGTGACCGTGACCATGCCACTGTTGCCGTGTCCCAAAGGCCGTGGCGTTGACATTCAATAGTGCCCGCCTTAGCCTGCGCTCTCACCGATCGCGCAGGAGGCAGGATGGCAGGGAACCGGAACGGCATCGTCACATGGGTATCGCTGGCAGCGGTCGCGGCCTCGCTGGCCGGCTGTTCCGGGCCTCTGGTGCAAAGCGCGATCACCTCCAACATCGTGCAGGAAGATGCGCATAACGCCTACCTGGTCCTGAACATCGCCCGGGCGCACGAGCGCATGCCGATGCATTTCACGCAGGTGAACACGGTGCGCGCCACGCCCGGCGGCGGCGGCCTCGGCACGCCGATCGTCGGGCTCGACATCCCATTCGGCGGCGCGGCACCGCCCTACTTCGCGTTGCGCCCCACGCTGGAATCGGCGTCGGCGGTCGATACCGTCAGCCTCGTGTCGCAGGAATTCATGAACGGCCTGACTACGCCCGTCGACGCCAGGCTGATGGCGTATTTCGCCAGCCAGGGCTGGCCGCTGCCGCTGCTGCTCTACATGTTCGTGGGCTCGGTGGAAACCTATGACAGCCAGGGCAACCTGCTGCACAACCTCGTCAACAGCCCGCGCAACGAAACCTTTCCCGCCTTTGGCGCACTGGTCGACGTGATCGCCGGCTGCCGGCTCGTGCTGTCCGAATCCGCCGCCTACGAATTCCTCGGCGAAAAATTCCCGGCCGAAAAGCTGGCGGACGTCGGCGTCGTCACCGCCGCGAAGGCCGCCGGGCTGGTACCGGTGGAAGTGGATGCCGAGGGCAGGCAGCTGGCCGAAACGGGCCCGCGGCAAGCCAGGGCGCCCCGCTATTACCGTCTCGCGCAAGTGAGCAGGGAAGCGGGCGTCAAGCTCGATTCCTATGGGTCGGGCAAGTCCGGCATTGCCGGCGCCGCCGATTGCGCCATCGACGACAAGGCCGTGCCCGCCGTGGCCGACGCAGGCGCCGCGGCGGATACCCAGGCCGCCGGTACATCGGCTCCATCCGCCGGAACCGAGCCGCCGGTGGCCGACACGCTGAAACGGATCGGCAAGGCGCTGTCCACGCTGTCGATCTCGGTGGGCGGCCCGGGCGACAAGCGGCGCCCGGGCGGCAAGGCCCCCACGAAAGCGGCGCCACCCCGCGCCGCCGCGGAACCGGACATCGCCGAAGCCCGGCTGGTGCTGCGCTCCACGCAATCGATGATGTATTACCTCGGTGAGCTGAGCCGCTACCAGAACGCCGCCGACGCCACCCGCATCGATCCCGTCACGATCCGCATCGGCCGCCAGCGCCAGGCCTACCTGTTCCGGATGCAATGCTGCCAGCCGGCGCCGGGCGCCGCGGTCGCCGTGACCTATCGCGACAAGCACTTCAGCGTGCCGCCTTACGCCGAGCCGGCCGGCACCTCGCACGAGGACCGCAGCGTGCAGACACTGGCGCTGCTGTCACTGGTGTACACCTTGCAGAACCGGTCCGCCGCACCGCCGGCCATCAGCAATGTCCGTGTATTGAACCGCTAGTGCCAAGGCGGCATCAACTGTTTGCATCCTTGCCACTTTTGTGAGCACGTTGCAACAACCAGCAACTTAGTTTCAGCGCTGCCGCTTTTAATGGATGACTTACCCTGCCCGAGCGCGTTATCCTATTTCCTATAGGCAACCTCATCCTGGCAGCATCGTGGCATTCAACGACATCGCGCACTGGCGCATCCAGATCTTTACCCTGCTGCTTTCCGTCGTCGCCGTGCTTGGCGTGGCGGCGGCACTGCCGAGCATCGCCGTTACGGCTTACCACGGGCGCTGGAGCATCGCGATCGTCGATACCGTCGCGATGGCCTGGGTGCTGGCGCTGTGGCGCGCGCGCAGCCTGCCCTACCACGTGCGGGTCTTCAACTTCCTGGCCATCCTGTACCTCGTCGGCGTGGCATTGATGGTGACCGTGGGGCCGATCAGCCAGGTCTACCTGCTGGCGCCGCCGGTATTGGCGGCGGTGCTGCTCGGTACCTGGCCCGCGCTGGTAGCGCTCGCGCTGTCCGGCGCCACGATCGCCACGCTGGCCCTGACGGGCCATGCGCGCCTTTACGTGACCGACCTGCCGGGCCAGGCGCTGGCTCCCACGCTGGTCATCGTCCTGAATTACCTGTGCATCGGGCTGCTGCTGACGCTGACCTGCAGCGTGCTGCTGCAGCGGCTGTCGCGCTCGCTGGGCGACTTGCGCACGTTTACCGGCACGCTGGAGGAAGGGCGCAGCAGGCTGCAGGCGGTGAACGCCGAACTGCGCCTGACCTCGGCCGCCGTGGCCAACCTGAATGAAATGGTGATCATCGCACGGGCCGTGGCGCAACGCGGCGCGGAACAGCCGATCGTGTTCGTCAACGACGCGCTGCTGCGCAAGACGGGCTATACCCGCGAAGAGATGCTCGGCCGGAGCACGCGCATGCTGCACGGCCCCGGCACCGACCCGGCGGAAGTGGCGCGCGTGGTGCATGCCATGTGCCACGCCGAGCCGGTGGCGGCGGAACTCCTCAACTACACGCGCAGCGGCGAACCTTACTGGGTCGAGATGGAAATGGTGCCGTTCGCCGACGAGGATGGCGTCTACACGCACTGGGTACTGGTCGGCCGCGATGTCACCGAGCGCCGCAAGGCCGCCGACGCGATCCACCGGCTGGCGTTCTACGACGTGCTGACCGGCCTGCCGAACCGCCGCCTGCTGATGGACCGCCTGCAGCAGCAGCTCGATGCCGGCTGCGCGGCGCCCCATGCGGCCGTGATGTTCATCGACCTCGATCACTTCAAGAATATCAACGACGCGCGCGGCCATGCCACCGGCGACCTGCTGCTCCATGCCGCCGCGCAGCGCCTGTCGCAACTGGCCGGCCCCGCCGACACCGTGGCCCGCCTGGGCGGCGATGAATTCGTGATGCTGCTGGCCGGCCTCGACACGTGCGATGGCGGCGCCGCCGCCGGCGCGCTGGCGATGGCCGCGCGCATCCGGGCCACGCTCGGCCAGCCGTTCGACATCGGCGGCCAGGCATACCAGTCGACCGCCAGCATCGGCGTCACCCTGCTGCCGCGCGCCGGCCAGAGCGTGGACGACCTGCTGCGCGAAGCCGATATCGCGATGTACCGCGCCAAGGCCGGCGGCCGCGACGGCGTGGCGCTGTTCGAGGACACCATGCGCGCCGAGGTGGAACGCCGGCTGACGATCGAGCGCGACCTGGGCCAGGCGCTGGCCAACGGCGAACTGCAGATGCACGTGCAATTGCAGGTCGACCGCGACGAGCGGCCGGTCGGCGCCGAACTGCTGATGCGGTGGCGCCGCGCGGACGGCACGTCGGTGCCGCCGGATGTGTTCATTCCCGCCGCCGAAGCCAGCGGCCTGATCGTCAAGCTGGGCTACTGGGCGCTGCGCGAAGCCTGCCACGCCTGGCTGCGGCTGTCCGCCGCCGGGCATGCGCTGCCGCTGTCGGTCAACGTGAGCCCATCGCAATTCCGCGAGCCCGATTTCGTGGCACAGGTGCGCGCCATCCTGCACGAGACGGGGGCGCCGGCTTCGCAGCTGATCTTCGAGGTCACCGAAGGGCTGCTGATCGAGAACCTGGACGACACCATCGCCCGCATGCACGAACTGGCGCGCATGGGCATCCGCTTCTCGATCGACGACTTCGGCACCGGCTACTCGAACCTGGGATACCTGCGGCGCATGCCGCTGTATGAACTGAAGATCGACCGCAGCTTCATCAACGATACCCCGGGCGATGCGAATGGCACCGCGATCGTGCAGTCGATCCTGGCGATGGCGGCGCACCTGGGCTTGCGCGTGGTGGCCGAAGGCGTGGAAACGCACGACCAGGCGGCATTCCTGGCCGCGCACGGCGCGCCCGGCATGCAGGGCTACCTGTTCGCGCGGCCGATGCCGCTGCCGGACATGCTGGCCCTGCTGGAACGCGAGCCGCGCGCCGCCGCTGCGCCAGCCGGTTCTTCCACCGTCGTTTCGCCCGCCTCCTCGTCCGCGGGATCGCCCGCCTGACATCTGCCGCCGCCGCCGCGTGAGCGCGCCGCGCTGTGGCATCATGGCCGCTTTTTATCGGCACACGCCCCCGCAACACCTCACGATGCGCACTCCACTGATACTGCAGGCACAGGAAACGGAATGCTGCATCGCCGTGCTGGCGATCATGCTTGCGCACTTCGGCCGCCATGCCACGCTGGCCGAACTGCGCGAGCTCACCGGCATTTCGCGCCATTGCCTGCATGCCGGCGACACCGCCCGCGCCGCCCGCCACTACGGCCTGTGCGCCCGCGTGCTGCGCAAGGAGCCGGAGACGCTGGCGGCCGTCGGCCTGCCGCTGATCGTCCACCTCGACTTCATCCACTTCGCCGTCGTCGAGGAAATCACCGAACGGCGCGTGCGCCTCAACGATCCGGCGCGCGGCCAGGCCTGGCTGGCGCGCGAGGAATTCGACGAACGCTTCACGGGCATCGCCATCGCCCTGGCTCCGGGACCGGAATTCCAGCCCGGCGGCGCGGCGCCCGCGCTGTGGCCACGCCTGCGCGCCCTGCTGGCCGACGCAGGCAAGGGCACGCTGCCCGGTATCGCGGCCGTGGTGCTGGCGCTGTCCGCCGCGCCGGTCCTGCTCGCGGCCGCGATACCGGCTGTGCGTGATCCCGCCGTCGTGGCAGGCCTGGCCGGCGCGGCACTGGCGTGGCGCGCCGCCGCCCGCTGGCTGCTGGAGCGACTGCTGGACCGCGGCGAACGACACCTCGGCACGGCGCTGCGCCAGCGCCTGTGCGGCCACCTGGCCAGCCAGCCGCAGGCATTCTTCGACTACCGGGTGCCCGCCGCGCTGCACCGGCTGGCGGCGCTGCCGGCCACGGTGGCCGCCACGCTGCGCCGCGACATCGCCCTGCCGCTGGCCGAAGCCGCCGGTGCCGCGCTGCTGCTGGCGGCCCTGGCCGTGCTGGCGCCGCTGCCGGCACTGGGTGCCGCCGGCATCTTCGCGCTGGCTGCCGGCGCCATGACCCGGCAAGTACACGCCGCCCGCTGGACACTGCAACCCTGGCTGGCCGGCGCATCTGCAACGCCGGCCGGCGCGAAAGACGACCTGGAACAAGCCGCCACGCTGGACCAGGCTGCCGAGAGGTTGCAGGCCAGTGCCGGCGCGCATGCCGATGCGGCCCGCCAGGCGCAGCAGGCGGCGCCCGCGCTGCGGCGCCTGTACCTGCCCGCGCAAGCCGCGGCGCTGCTGATCGCGCTGCTGCCAGTGATGGCCGGCATGGATGCCGTGCAGGCGGTGGCATTCCTGCTGCTGGCGCTGGCACCGGCGCGGCTCCTGCCCGCGCTGGCGCGGCTGCCGGCAGTGCTGTACCAGCTGCGCGGCCAACTGCAATTGCTGGACGATGTGCGGCACGAGCCCGGCCACCCAAGCGGACAAACAGCGGTCCCGCACCCTGCGCCGGATGGGCCACTGTCCGCGCACGATCTCGTCTTCGGCTACGCGCGCACCCGCGAGCCGGTGGTGCACGGCGTGTCGCTCACCGTGGCGCCGGGCGAGGTGCTCGGCATCGCCGGAGCGGCCGGCGGCGGCAAGTCGACGCTGGCGAAACTGCTGTGCGGCCTTGCAACGCCATGGTCGGGAACCGTCACGCTGGGTGGGTACGACGTGGCGCAACTGGCGCCGGGCACCATAGCATGGCTCGACAAGCAGCCATTCTTCCACGCCGGCAGCGTGCGCGACAACCTGCGCCTGTGGCAGCCGGCCGCCCCTCTTTCCGACGACGCGCTGTGGCAGGCGCTGCGCGATGCCTGCGTGGACGACGTGATCGCCGCGCGCGGCGGCCTCGATGCCCGCATGGGGGCCGATGGCGCCGGCTTCAGCGGCGGCCAGCGCCAGCGGCTGGCGATCGCCCGGGCACTGGCCACCGCGCCACGCTGCGTGATCCTCGACGAAGTGACGGATGGCCTCGACCCGGCCCTGGAACGGGTGCTGCTGGCGAACCTGCGCCGGCGCGGCTGCATGGCGATCGTCGTCAGCCACCGCATCGGCACGCTGCAAGCCTGCGACCGCGTGCTGCACCTCGAGCATGGGCGGATCGGCGGCCAGCTGCCTGCCACGCACGGCGCCGCCGGCATCCCCGAGCTGGCCGCGGAACTGCCGGAAGTACCGCCGCCGGTCCCTGACGCCGCCATGTTGCATGCCTGCCTGCGGGCACTGTGCCGCCACGCCGGGCTGCCGTCGCGCGACGGATCGGTGGTGTCTCTTACCGAACGCGCCGCTGCCCGCAGCCGCGGCCAGGTGGTGGATGCGGTGGCACGGGCGCACGGTATTGCGTTGCGGCCGGTACGGATGACCGCGGCCTGCTGGTGGCGCATGGACCCGGGGCCGCTGCTGGTGTTCCGGCGCGGCGATGGCGCGCCGGCCGTGCTGCAGCCTCACGCTGGGCAGCCGGGGCGCTTCACCGTCATCGACGCAAACGGGAGCAGGCCGCTGGCCAGCCAGCCGGCAGCCACGTTCGATGTGGCGGCCTGGGCGCCGGTGCCGGGCTTACGCTCCTGGTCCGCATGGCTACGCGGCGCGGCGGCTCCCGCCATCCACGGCATGCTGCTGGCTGGCGCGCTGGCGGCAGCGCCGTTCTCGTTGCCGGCGGCCCTGCCGCTGCTCGCTGCGGCGCTGCTGTGGTCCTGGCACGCGGACACCCGAATCGGCCGCATCACCGAACACGCCGCTGCCGCCGTTGCCGCCCGCCTGCATGCCCGGTTGTACACACTTGCCCCGGCGGCGCTGCGACGCCATGGCTCCGCCCTGCTCCACGAAGGCGCGCACGCGGGCGCCCGGCTGGTGCTGATGCTGCAGGACCGGGCAGGCGGCATCGCCCTGCCGCTGCGCGCGGCCACGCTGGCTGCCTGCGTGGCGGGGCTGTGCATGCTGGCGCCGCGCCTGTGGTGGCTGTGGCTGGGCGCGCCGCTGGCGGCATGGCTGCCGCTGGCATGGCAAGCCACCGCTGCGCAAGCCCGGTGCCGCCTGCGGCACGCCCATGTCGAACGGCGCCGCCACCGCTTCCTGTTCACGGTGCTGGCCCACGCCACCACGCTGCGGGCCGCCGGCCGCGTCCACGCCGCGCTGGCGCATTGGCTCGCGCTGCCATGGCGCGCGCCCGCGTCCCTGCGCTGTGCGGACCACGCAGCCCTGGCCTGGCGCGATGCCTGGCCACTGGCCGCGCTGGCGCTGTTGCCGGCGCTGTTATCAGCGTACTTGCCCGCGATGTCACCCGGCGTAGTACCGGCACTGGCGCTGGTCCTGCTGTTCGAACGTGCGCTGCACGAAGCGGGCCGGCTGGGCGCCTTTGCCGGCCGCTGGCTGGACACGCTGCCGGAACGCCGTGCGATGGCCCTGCTGCGCCGCGCCCCGGTGGCGCCGCCGGCTGCGGGGGAACCGTTCAGCGCCGCGCCGGCACTCGCCGTCCGCGATGCCCGCTACACCTACCCCGGCAGTGGCCGGGTCGCGCTCGACCGCGTCACCCTCGACCTGCCGGCCGGCCGCATCACGGCGCTGGCCGGCCCTTCCGGCAGCGGCAAGTCCACGCTGCTGCGCGCCCTGCCCGGCTTCCTGCCGCTGGCCGGAGGCGTCATCGAATGCGATGGCCGGCCGGCCGATGGCGCCGCGCTGGCACGGCTACGGAGCACGCTCGGTATCGTGGCGCAGGATGACACGCTGGAGATCGCCGGCCCCCTGCGCTGGCAACTGGCCGGCAATGGCGACTGGCCGCTGGCGGAGGTGCAAGCCGCGCTACGCGCCGCCGAATTGGCTGACGACGTGGCCCGCATGCCGATGGGCTTGCAGACCATCGTCGATGCCGCCAACCTGTCGACCGGCCAGGTCCAGCGGCTGCTGATCGCGCGCTGCCTGCTGCGCCGGCCCCGGGTGCTGGTGCTGGACGAGGCGACCAGCGCCCTGCCGGACGCGCTGCAGCAGCGCGTGCTGGCCAACGTGCGGGCGCTGGGCATCACCTGCCTGCTCGTGTCGCACCGTGCCAGCGCCCTGGCCTGCGCCGACCGGGTGGCGGTGATGGCGGCGGGCCGCATCGTGTGCAGCGGCGCGCCGGATGATCCGGCGGTGCGCGCCGCCCTGCTCGCACATGCGGGGCAGGAGCAGCGGGACGACGTGGAAGCTACGCCTGAGCCGCTGGATGTCCCGGCGCCGGCGCAACCGCAGGGTACCGTGCGGCGCGGGCTGTTCCGGGCCGTGGCGCTGGAACGCTACCAGGGCGCTGGCCCCGTCACTGCGCCGCTGCTGCTGGCGCATCCGCTGCGCAGGGGCGTTATAGCTGCTGCAACGTTCCTGCTGCTGGCTGTGGCGGCGCTGGTTTGAGCGTCTGGCAACGTTACGGGATCCCGTGTCGTGGACCGGTTGGCTGGAAAGCGACACCTGATCTGCTATCGATTCGTGTTCGAGACCGGAATGGGCCGCTCCAGGAAACGGAAATACTCGTGCGGCTGCAGAGGCGAATGTAAGGAATGCCAGGAACAGTCGTTTCAAGGGCTCCCCATCTGCATCGGCCAGCCAGCGAGGCGCTGCTTGCTACAATGGACAGTATCCGAACCCGAGCCCGCAGCCATGAAAACAGCCTTGTTGTCTGCCGTATCAACCGCCATCCTCTGCTGCACAGCGCCTGCGTCCGCCGATGAATCCACCCCGCAGCCGGTCTGGTACGACCAGCGCGTACTGACCTCGGACTTCGCGTTTTCAGCGTATGCCACGAACGAAGGGGACGGGAAGTTTTCGGTGCAGGGCATTCGCATCATCGACCGAAAGACCGGCCAGGCGGTGCAGGAGATCGGTGGCATCGACGGGATGCCATGTTGGGGCGAGGCGGGTAATCTGGTCGGTATCGTCGATGCGAACTTCGACGGCCGTCCCGACATCACATTCCAGTACGCGGATGGCGGGGCGGGACCCAACTCCAATTACCATTTCTATCTGTTCGATCCGCGCAGCGGCAGGTTCGAGTTCGATCCCGTGCTGTCGGACCTGACGCAGGTAGGGATCGGTGGCGATGGCACTATCACGTCGGCCTCGCGTGGCGGCTGCTGCCAGCATTATTCCGCCACCTACCGCTACGTGGGGGGGAAACTGCTGATGGTCTCCGAAGTGGATGAGAGCCTTACGACGGACGGCAAGTGGATCGAGACTTCGACGCGCAGGATGGTCAACGGTAAATGGAAGACAAACAGGAAGCGTGTGCGTAATCCTGACGGGTGGGCGATGTAGGCACGCGCGTCAGGTTGCATACTGTCCACAATGGTCCGCTCCTGGCCGATAGCGGCTGGTCAGTGTATCGCCGATTTCTCCAGCAGCAAGCGCTTTTGCCAGCCACTCAATCGAGCAGCGCCAGCAGGAAGGCTTCCATCCGCGCCGCAATGACCCGGACAATGGGCACGGCAATGCGTGATGGCTGGTGCGCGAACTGGCACACCAGCGTGCCGCCCACCAGGCTGGCCTGCGCATCGAGCACCGGCAAGGTGCCATTGCGCGCGCAGGCCTGCACCCACGTCTGCACGCCGGGATGTTCGAAGCCGAGCACGGGGAACAGGCCGCCGCCCCGGAAGCCTTCGTCGACGGCGCCCCGGTAGCTGAACGCCAGTTCGGGCTCGCGCAGCGCCAGCATGCGCCGGGCCGCGGCGTAGCCGGCGCCGCCATCGGGCACTGCCGCGTGCGTGCGGCGCACCGCGTCCACCTGCGCCGCGGGCGGACCACCAGCAGCGTCGATGCGCACCGGGTAATAGCTGACCATCCAGCCAACGGCACTGGCCGCCGGCTGGGCCAAGTGGCTGTCGCGGCCATGGTGTTCCAGCCGCACCAGCGCGTGATCGCGGCCCGCCGTGCCGCCCTGCTCCGCCATCCACGCGTGCGCGAACGCGGCCAGCAAGGCATCGCGCCGCGCCGCGCTGTCGGGGTAGCGCGCCAGGAACAGCCGGTTCGCTTCAGGGTCCAGGCGGAACTGCATGGCGGGTTCGAGATCTGCCGCTTGGTCCGGCTGGCGGGGTGCGGCGGCACCACAGACCGCGCGCCAGTAGTCCAGCTCCGCCGGCGAAGGAGCGCCGCCGGGCGTGGCCTGCGCCAGCAGCCACTGCCCATAGCCATCCCGGCCGGACGGCAGCGGCTCGCTTGCCAGAATTCGCGTGTAAGCCTGCTGCAAGCCGGTGACGAGGATGGCGATCGACGCCGCGTCCACCACCAGGTGATGCAGTGCCAGCACCAGCATGCCGTTGTGCAGCGGCCCGCGGTCCAGCCACACGGCATGCGCCAGCGCGCCATGCCCGACGCCGATGGCGGCGCCGATACGCGCCAGCAGCGCCTGGCGCCAGCCGGCAGGGTCCTGCCCTGCCTGTTCGGCGCCCAGGCGTTCCAGCGCGAATGGCGCGCCATCCGTCACCACTTCCCATCCTGCCGGCCCACGCACGAAGCGCAGGCGAAGTGCCGGATGCCGGCGTGCCAGCCAGGCCAGCGCGCCTTCCAGCGCGGGCCGGTCGACGGCGGCGGGCACGCGCAGGTGGACGATTTCAATGAAGGCATCGGGATCGGGCACGCCCGCATCGAGGAAGGCGAGCTGCTGCGGGCTCGGTGGCAGGCGCGCAGGCAAGTCGCCTGCGGCGCCCGGCCCCGCGGGCGCCAGCAGTGCCTGCAACTGCTCCAGCGACAGATCCGGCGCCAGGCACCCGGCCGGTACGGTGGCGCCCAGCTCGTGTTCGAGCGCCAGCAGCAGTTCCACCGATGCCAGCGAATCGATGCCAAGCTCGCCTAGCGTCCAGCCAGCATCGACCTGGCCGGCCGGCACGCCGGCCAGGCGCGCGGCGATGGCCAGCAGCGGCGCTTCATGCATAATCTCCTGCATGCCTTCCGCAGCCGCTACCGCCGGGCGGGCGATCACGGCCAGCGTACCTGCCAGCCAGGCATCGCGTGCGGCCGATCGGCTGATCTTGCCGCTGGTCGTGCGTGGCAGCGCGCCCGGTCGCAGCAGCACCACGTGCGCGGCGCGCAAGGCCAGCATGTCGGCCAGCGCCGCCTGCACGGCGCGCTCCACCTGCACAGGGTCGGTGTGCCGGCTGTCGCGGCGCAGCTCGCAGGCCAGCACCAGCTGTTCGCCATCCGCGCCATCGGTGTCATCGATGCCGAAGGCGGCAATCCCCGCGGGGTCCAGCGCCGGGTGGCTGCGCGCGGCCGCGTCTTCCGCATCGGCCGGATACACGTTGCGGCCACGCAGGATGATCAGGTCCTTCAGCCGGCCCGTCACCACCAGTTCGCCGTCGTGAAGGTAGCCGAGATCGCCGCTGCGCAGCCAGTGGCGCGGATCGACTTCCAGCCGCTGGCCGAACTGCGCGGCATCGACCGCATCCTTGCGCCAGTAGCCGGCCGACACGCCCGCGCCGGCGATCCAGATCTCGCCAGGCGTGCCATCCGCCAGTGGCCGGCCCGCGCCATCGACGATCGCCAGCGCAACGCCATCTGCCGGCGGGCCGCACAAGGTGCGCTCGACACCGTCGACCAGGTGGGTGCGCAAGCCGAACCGGCCACTGGCCAGCAGCGTCGCCTCGGCCAGGCCATAGCACGGCAACAGCGCTTCGGGGTCGAAGCCGGTGGGCGCCAGCAGCGCTGCGAAGCGCCGCAGCGTTTCCGGCCGCACCGTTTCGGCACCGCAGAACGCCACGCGCCAGCCCGACAGGTCGAGACCTTCGACATCGGCGGCAGCCAGCTTGCGCACGCACAGTTCGAAGGCGAAGTTCGGCCCGCCCGAGATGACTCCTGGATGCACTCCACCCCGCGCGCCCTCCTCTGCGCCTTCATTTGCACCACCCTGCGCCGCGATCGCGCGGAGCCAGCGTAGCGGCTGCGCCACGAACGACGCGGGCGCCATCTGCACCAGCGGATTGCCGAAGGCGAGCACCGGCAGCAGGCCGCCGACCAGGCCCATGTCGTGGTACGGCGGCAGCCAGCTGACGATGACCTGGTCCGGCGTACTGCGAAAGCGTTGCGCAATCGTCGCCAGGTTCGCCGCCAGGTTGGCATGCGACAGGCGCACGCCGCGCGGCGTGCCGGTGGAGCCCGACGTGTACTGGATCAGTGCCAGCGCGTCATCCGCGCCAGCCGCCTGTGCGCCTCCCGCCGCCGGCCCGGCGCCGAGGACCGGCCCATCGGCATCGGTGGCCAGCCAGCCGACACCAGGCAGGGCGCCAGCACCCGCTTGCCAGGCGCGCGCCAGCCCGGCGCTGTCGATGAGGACCGCCTGCGGATCGGCATCGGCGGCCAGCCGCGCGAAGCGGTCCGCCGCACGCGAGCCGGGCCGGTAGCCGGGCGGATAGGTCGGCACCGGCGTCACGCCGGCGATCCAGCAGCCGCACAGGGCCGCCAGGAACGCCGGGCCGGGCCGGTGCAGCAGCAGCGCGCGCCGGGCGAACGGCAGGTCGGCCAGCAGGCGCGCGGCGATCCGCTCGGCGTCTTGCAGCAGCGCGCCGAATGTCAGCGTGCGGGTATCGCCATCTTCCAGGAACGTCAGCGCCACCCGGCCGGGATGCCGGGCCGCGTGCAGGCGCAACTGGTCGACGAGCACCATCGCTAGCGCTCCGCCAGCAGGCGCACCAGCCGCGCGAAGCGTTCGCCGGCGATGCCCACGTTGTCGAGCAGGCCGTCATCGAGTTCATCTTCCAGCATGCCGGCCGGCGTCGGCTCGTCCTTGCCATACCCCAGCCGCGCGGTGGTATTGCGCATGCGCTCGGCGAGGAACACCGCCACCGCGCGGAAGAAGCGCATGCCGAACCCGGGATCGGCGGCGAAGCGCGCTTCCAGGGCGGAGCGCGGCAGGTCGAGCAGGCGCACGTCGTCCAGCGCCTGCACCGTGGCGGAGGTGGGCGAACTGTCGACGAACGACATCTCGCCCAGTATTTCCCCGCTGCCCAGCGTGGCGACGATGCCGATGCCGGACACCGCCACTTCCATGTGCCCGTCCAGCAGCACGTACAGGCGGTCGAGCTGCTGGCCCTGCGCGATCAGCACGGCGCCGGCCGGCACGGTGCGCACGCGGCCCAGCGCGGCCAGCAATTCCATGTCGGCGTCGTTCAGCAATCCAAAGATGTACAGGGCCTTGCGCATCGCGTTCCTAAGTTAAAGTAGTTGGCGCCTGGCCAGCTCGGCGAAGGGGCCGGGCTGGTCGAGCAGTTCCTGGTAGCTGCCGCGCTGCACGATGCGGCCGCCGTCGACGACGAAGATCTGGTCGGCGCCGATCACGGTGGACAGGCGGTGCGCCACCACCACGCGGGTCAGCGCCAGCTGCGCCAGGCTGTCCATCAGCACGGCCTGGGTCTGGTTGTCCAGCGCGCTGGTGGCTTCATCGAGCAGCAGCAGGGCCGGCCGGCGCGCCAGCGCACGCGCCATCAGCAGGCGCTGGCGCTGGCCGCCGGACAGGGTGCCGCCGCCATCGTGCAGCACCGTGTGCAAGCCCATCGGCATTGCCTCGATTTCCGCCGCCAGCCCGACCTGGCGCGCCGCCGCCATCGCTTCGTCGTGGCTGATGTGGCGATCGCTGGCGATATTGTCGAACACCGTGCCAGCCGCCACGCGGCCATTCTGCAGCACCACGCCGACGTGGCGCCGCAATGCCGCCGCGTCGAGCCCGGCCAGCGGCTGGCCGTCGAACGCGATGGTGCCGGAAGTGGGCGCATCGAAGCCCATCATCAGCCGCAGCAGCGTCGACTTGCCGCTGCCGGACGGACCGACGATCGCCACGAACTGGCCGGGCGCGATCGACAGCGAGACCCGGTCCAGCACCGGCGCGCCATGGTCCTCGTAACGGAACGACACGTCGCGCAACTCGATGGCGCCGCGCAGTGCCGCGGGGGCGCGGCCGCCGCCTTCCGGCACCGTGTCCAGCAATGGGCGCAGCCGGCGGTACAGCGGCACCACCCCCAGCGCCTGGGTGGCGGCCAGCGTCATCCCCGTCATCGCGCCGAGGAACTGGCCGAACGCGGCGCTGAACGCCAGCAGCACGCCGGCATCCTGCCCGGCCGGCAAATAGGCCATCGCGGCGAAGATGACCAGCGCGGCCAGCGCCGGCACGCATGCCTGCACGATTTCCTGCACCATCGCGGCGGAACGCGCCGCGCCATGGCGGCGTGCCTGCGCTTCGTAGTGCCGGGCCCACGCGGCCAGGGCGCGCGGCTCGGCGGCCGCGGCGCGCAGCTTGCCGATGCCGGCCACGAATTGCAGGACGAGTCCCTCGACGATGCCGCGCTGGCGCACCTGTTCGCCCTCGTGGCGCAGCTGGCGCCGCGCGCAGGCGGCCGTCAGCCCCAGCACGGCAGCCACGAGCACGATGCCGGCCAGGGCCAGGGGCACGCTCCAGTACAGCATCGCGGCCAGGCTGGCCAGCGAGAACACGGCGCCCAGCAGCGCGCCGCTGGCGGTGACGGTCAGCCTGGCGCGCATCTCCTGCACGCCCAGCGCGCGGTCGGCCAGGTCGCCCGTGGTGTGGCGGCGGAAGAATGCCACCGGCAGCCGCAACAGCCGGTCGAACAGCGCCGCCTGCAGCGCCAGGTCGACGCGCGCCTCGCAGCGCAGCACCAGCAGCGCCTTGCACATCTCGAAACCGGCGGCACCGAAGGCCGCCGCCGCCAGCAGGCCGGCAAGCTGCCAGTGCTCGGCCCAGGCGCCGCGCGGCAGCACCGACTCCACCAGCAGAGCGATGACCGCGGGCACCAGAGGCGCCAGCACCGCGGCCGCCACGCCCACGGCAAGCAGGCGCGCCACGTCGGGCGCGGCGCCCCGCCCGGCGAAGCGCAGCAGGCCGCGCCAGTCGAGCGCGCCCGGCGGCAGCGGACGGTATGGCATCAGCGCCTCGGCGGCCAGCATGGTGTGCTCGTCGACCGCCTGGTCCGCGCCGCCGGCATCGGCCAGCCGGTAACCACGCCGCGACGGCAGCAGCACGCAGGGGCGCCGCGCCGCATCGAAGCCGATCAGCGGGCCATTGTCGGCGCGCCACCACTGGCCGCGCAGCAGCACGGTGCGGTGGCGGATGCCGGCGCTCGCCAGCAGCTCGGCCACGCCAGCGCCATCGCCCGCTTCGTTGCCGGCTGCGTGGTCCGCACCGTCGTGCGCGTCGTTGCCCACGTTATTGCGCGCGTTGTCGCCAGATCGATTCTCCCCTTCGTCGCCGTCGACCGCGCCGGCATCGATGCCCAGTTCGGCGGCAATGCGCCGCACCGCCCAGGCGGCAGGCCATTCGCCGGCAAGCGCGGCATTGCCGGCAGGTGGCGATACGCGGCGGGCGGCCTGCCGGGGCGCGACGCTGGCCGGCGCGTCGTCCACGCCAGGCACCGGCGACATGTCGTGAGATGGTGCCGAGGGCCGCAGCACCAGCCGCGCGAACCCGCCCAGCGCGGCGCGATAGCGGGCACGCGCGCGTTCCCAGCCGTGCCGCACGCTATCGGCGCGGCGGGCCGCATCGTCTTCCAGCTGGCACGCAAACCGCTGGACGGCCCGCCCGTGCAGCGCCGGCAATCCGTCCACGGTCTCGGTGCCCTGTTCGCCCAGCGTGGCGTACCAGCCGGCCAGCAGCGGCGGCGTCACGTCCGGCCATGCCAGCTCCACCGCCGCCGTGTCGAGCGTGCCGACCGCGAGCAGGCGCAAGGCGCCCGGTGCCGGCAAGCCGCACAGCAGCGCGCCGGCCGGCACGCGGAACAGGAAGCGGCGCCGGCCACCCGGCGGCACGGCAAACACGTTGACGGCGCCGGAACGCACCAGCAGCGGCGCGGCGCGGCCGGTGATGTCGAGCGGATGGCGCGCATCCAGGATCAGCGTGCCGATTGCCGCGTTGCCCATGGCACCGTTGTTCATCGCATTGTTGCTCGTGGCATCATTATTCATTGCATCGTCCCCACCAGCGCCGCGTATTCGCCGCCCAGCGCCATCAGCTGCGCATGGGTGCCCCGCTCGACCGCTTCGCCGTGGCGCAGCACCACGATCTCGTCGCAGTCGCGCAGCGTGGACAGGCGGTGCGCGATGATCACGCAGGCGGCGCCACGGCGGCGCAGCGCGTCGTCGATCGCCTGTTCGGTCACGCTGTCCAGTGCCGCGGTGGCTTCGTCCAGCACCAGCAGCGCCGGGTCGCGGGCCAGCGCGCGGGCGATCTCGATGCGCTGGCGTTCGCCGCCGCTCCAGTTGGCGCCGCCCTCGGCCACCCGGCTGCCGAGTCCACCGGGGCGGCGCGCCACCTCGTGCGCGATCGCGGCATCGGCCAGTGCCCGGTGCAGCGCGGCGGCGGGCACGGCGGCGTCCCACAGCGTCAGGTTGTCGCGCAGCGTACCTTCGAACAGGAAGACTTCCTGGTCGACGTAGGCCACCGCCGCGGCGGCCACGCGTGCCGGCAGGCCGGCCAGCGGGCGGCCGTCGAGCAGCACCTCGCCGGCCGATGGCGGCAGCAGGCCGCAACACAGCCGGCCCACCGTGCTCTTGCCGCTGCCGGACGCCCCTACCAGCGCCACGCGCATGCCCGGCTCCACCGTCAGCGACAGCCCGCGCACCACGTCCGGATCGAGCGGGCCATAGTGAAGCTCACGTCGCGCAACTCCAGGCGGCCATGCAGTGCCGCGGCCTGCGCGGCATCTTCCACATCCGCCCGTTCTTCCGCATCGGCGTCATCGGCCGCGCCCGCGCGGGGCGGTACCGGGTAGCGGAACACGTCCGCCAGGCGCGCCAGCAAGCCCCTGGCGGCCTGCACGTCGCCGGCCAGCGCCACCAGCTGCGTCACCGGCCGGGCGAAAACGGCCAGCAACAGCTGGAAGGCGACGAGGTCGCCGATCGTCAGCGCGCCCGCCATCACGCGCAGGCCGCCCAGCGCCAGCACGGCCACGGCCGCCAGGCCGCCCAGCAGGCCCGGCACGACGGACAGCAGCACGGTGCGCCGGCCCACGCCCTGCTGCCCCAGCAGGGTGGTAGCCTGGTAGCCGGCCCACCGGGCGAACGCGGCATCCTCGCCGCCGCCCGCCTTCAGCGTTTCGATGCCGCCGATCGCGCCGACGGTGGCAGCGGAAAGCTTGCCCTGCTCGCCGATCAGCCGGTTCGACAGGTCTTGCCGCCGGCGCGCCAGCACGCGCAGGCAAGCCAGGTTCAGCGCCGTCAGCGCGATCGCCGCCGCGCCCAGCGGCACGTCCAGCGCCAGCATCGCGGCGCCATAGACCAGCACCGCAACCAGGTTGAAGGCATTGGTCGCCAGCTCGCCGGAAAGCAGCCGGGCGATGCGCTCGGCGGCACCGAGGCGGTTGGCCACTTCGCCGGCATGGCGCTGGCTGAAGAAGGCCAGCGGCAGGCGCAGCACGTGCGCCAGGAAACGGCTGGACATCGCCAGCGCCACCTTCATTTCCAGCCGCAGCAGATAGCGTTGCTGCAGCCAGGTGAGCGCGGCGCGGGCCAGCACGGTACCGGCCATCGCCAGCAGCAGTGGCGCCACCCAGCCCTGCTGCTGGCGCAGCAGCACCTGGTCGACGAACGCTTTGGCGCACAGCGGCAGCAGCACGCCGGGTACTGCGAGCAGGGCCGATGCCAGCGCTCGAAAGCCAGGGCGCTGCGCGAATGGCGCAGCCAGCCGCCCATTTCGCGCAGCAGGGAAGGCGCGCGCCCGGCCGGCGCGAAATCCGGGCCCTTTTCAAAGACCAGTACCACGCCCGTGAAGCTTTCGGCCAGTTCTTCCATGGTGACGCTGCGCGCGCCCATGGCCGGATCGTTCAGCCAGGCGACGCCGTCGCGCACGCCTTCGAACACGAGAAAGTGATTGAAGTTCCAGTGGAGGATCGAGGGCACCGGCAACGCGGCCAGCGCATCGGCTTCCTTGCTGAAGCCCTTTGCAACGAGGCCATGGCGGCGCGCGCACTTCAGCAGGTTGCTGGCCTTGCTGCCGTTGCGCGACACGCCGCAGTCCTGGCGCAGCGCCTCCAGCGGCACCCAGCGGCCGTGATGGGCCAGCACCATCGCCAGCGCGGCGGCACCGCACTCGACCGCCTCCACCTGCAGGATCGTGGGGGTGCGCACGCGGCCCGGGTGCCGTTCGTTCATGCCGCCCTCATTTCCACGCCGGGACCAGCAGCGCGATCGGGCGCTGGCGCGACAGCACGATGTCGGCATCGACGGGGGTGCCGGCGGGGTGGCCGGATGGCGGTAGCGTCACGTGGACAACCCGGGAATCGGCGGCATCGTGTGCGCCGCCGGATGCGGTGGCGACGCGTGCGACCTTGCCGCGGGAGGCCATGACGGCGCCGCGTGCCAGGGGGCAGGCCGCAACAGTACGTCCATGCCGGGGCGGACGGTGCCGGCCGCCGCAGCCGGCACCCGCAGCACCGCGTGGCCGTCAGCGGCAAGGCTGCCGCGCGCGGCCAGTGTGATGGGCAGTGATCCGGCCAGGCCCCATGCCAGCAAGGCCATCGCCAGCAAGGCACCGATGGACAGCGCGATCCAGCCCGGCGCGTCGGCGACGGGCACCAGGTGATCGAGTTGCTCGGGGGAAGCCAGGCGATCGAGCGCCGCCTGGCGGAAGATGCGTTTTTCGGCCATGACCGGCGCCACGCCGGACAGCGCGGATCAACCGCGGGGAGACCGCGACTGGTTGCCGGCGCCCTTGACGCTGCTGGGCTGGATCACGCCACCGGACACCATTTCCATTTCGAAGTCCGACAGTTCGTCATCGCTGGCGGAGAGAACCTGCCGTGCTTCCTCGGCGGTGAAATCGAAGCCGCTGCGGCTGCCCAGTTGCGCCAGGCCGGCATAGTCGATGACGCCGCTGCTGAAATAAGGCGCCACCTCCGCTTGCAGGGTACTCATGCGGTTGATGTGCTGACGAAAATTTTGAGCGGCAATGATGGACACGATTCTACCCCAGATCAAATGTTATCTAATTGTAACTTTTATGAACAACCTGCAACTATTTTAGTGCCAATGGCACCTCGATATCAATCGATTCTTGCAGCGAGGCTGAAGTTGTCATTGTACCGGTGCTGGCCGGCCACGCCGTGCCTGAAGAAATAATTGACTATATGACATTTATGTCTCGCCGGCGTCGTCCGAATCTTACAAATCGACGGGTTGAACACCACTGTTCCGGCGCCCCCCGGAGCCCGGATACTTGCACCAATACCTCGCAGGATCGCACCTGCGAAGGGCGCCGCGCCAGCCGGTGCACAGCCGCGGTGCGGCAAGACAGCCGGCATACCTGAGGACACTACAAATGACGACCACAGCCACAGAGGATGGCTGCCTGCTGATCATCGGCGGCGACGAGCAGCGCAATTGCCGCGAGCGGATCCTGGCGCGCTTCGTCGAACTGAGCGGCGGCAAGGAGCGGCGCTTCGTACTGCTGACCAGCGCCAGCGAAGAGCCGGAAAAGATGGCCCGCCCCTACCAGGAGGCGCTGGCGCGGCTCGGCGCAAGCCATTGCGACACGGTGCATACGGCCAGCCGCGCCGAGGCGAACGATCCCGCCATGGCGCAGCGTATCGCCCACGCCGACGGCATCCTGATCACCGGCGGCGACCAGAAGCGCCTGATGGCGACCATCGGCGGCACGGCACTCGACCAGGCCCTGCACGAAGCGCTCAAGCGCCGCTGCGCGTGCCTGGCCGGAACCAGCGCCGGCGCATCGGCGATGGCCGGCCACATGCTGGCTTCCGGCTCCGCCGAATACGTGCCGGAAAAAGGCGCCGCCACCCTCGGCGCCGGGCTCGGCTTCGTGCAGCACATCGTGATCGACCAGCACTTCTCGCAGCGCCACCGCATCAACCGCCTGCTCAGCCTGATCGCGCAAAACCCTTACCTGTACGGCCTGGGCATCGACGAAGACACCGCGCTGGTGGTCGAACGGGGCGTGGGCATCGAAGTGATCGGCGACGGCGGCGTCACCCTCGTCGATGGCCGCAACATGATCACCAACGCCGCCGACATCGGCGACGGCGAACCGGCCGAACTGATCGGCGTGCAACTGCACGTGCTGCCGGCCGGCTCCGGCTACCTGCTGCCCGGCGCGGAGGCCTCGGCGCGGCTGCATCGCATCACGCGCGAAGCGCCGGCGCCCATCCAGGATTTCATTACCAATCTCACCAAGAGGAACCCGTTAACATGAACATCATCGAGCAACGGCTGCTGCGCGGCCGGAACCTGTATTCGCACCATCCGTGCCTGTTGACGGTGGTCGATACCGGCGACCTGAAGGATGCCCGTACCGATGTGCTGCCGGGTTTCACCACCCGGCTGCTGGAACTGCTGCCATCGCTGTACGACCATCGCTGCTCGGTCGGCAAGTACGCCGGCTTCGTGCAGACGCTGCAATCGGGGACCAACCTGGCGCACGTGGTGGAACACGTGACGCTGGCCCTGCAGTGCCTGGCCGGCACCACCGTCAACACGGGCCGCACGCACGACGCCGGCAATGGCCGGTACCGCGTGGTATGCGCCTATGAACTGGAGGCGGTGGTGACCGAAGCGTTCGACGCCGCCATGGCGCTGGTGAAGGCGCTGGCACGCGGCGAGGGGTTCGCGCTGGCCGAGACGGTGGCGGCGCTGCGCGAAACGGCGGAAGAGCACGCGATCGGCACCAGCACCGGCGCCATCGTCGGCGCGGCGAAGGCGCGCGGCATCCCGGTGCTGCGCCTGACGGACACCGCCAACCTGTTCCTGCTGGGCTGGGGCGCGCGCCAGAAACGGCTGCAGGCCACGATTACGGCCGACACGGGCCATATCGCGGTCGGCATCGCCAGCGACAAGCAGCTGACCAAGACCCTGCTGCAGGATGCCGGCGTGCCGGTGCCGGAAGGCGTGACGGTGCGCACGCTGGAACAGGCGCAGCGCGCCGCGCGCCGGCTGGGCTGCACCGTCACCGTGAAGCCGCTCGACGGCAACCATGGCCGCGGCGTGACCACCCGCTGCAACACCCCGGACGAACTGGCCGTGGCGTTCGAACGTGCACGCGCGCATGGCCGCACCATCATCGTCGAACGCTACGTGACGGGCCATGACTACCGCGTGCTGGTGGCCGATGGCCGCGTGGCCGCTGCCGCGCTGCGCCGCCCGCCGGCAGTCACGGGCGACGGCAAGTCGACCGTGCGCCAGCTGGTGGAGCGGGAAAACCTGAAACCCGCGCGCGGCGAGGGCCACACCAATATCCTCACGAAGATCCCGCTCGACGGGCATGCCGAAACGCTGCTGGCCGAACAGGGCTTCACGTTCGACAGCGTGCCGCCCGCCGGCACGCCGGTGCAGCTGCGCGGCAACGCCAACCTGTCCACCGGCGGCACCGCCGAGGACGTGACCGACCTGCTGCCGCCGGAAACGCGCGCCCTGTGCGTGCGCGCCGTGCAAAAGATCGGCCTCGACGTGGCGGGGCTGGACATCGTCTGCGGCGACATCGCCCGGCCGCTGGAAGAACAGGGCGGCGCCATCATCGAAGTCAACGCGGCGCCAGGCATCCGCATGCACCAGTACCCGAGCGCCGGCACGCCGCGCAACGCCGGCGAGGCGATCGTCGACGGCATGTTCGGCAAGGGCGACGGCCGCATCCCCGTGATCGCGGTGACCGGCACCAACGGCAAGACCACCACCACCCTGATGCTGGAGCACAGCATCCGCCAGTCCGGCCTGCGCACCGGCTGCACCACGACCGAGGGCGTGTTCATCGACGGGCACTGCGTCCGCAAGGGCGACTGCGCCGGCTACTGGTCGGCGCGCAGCGTGCTGACCGACCCGAACGTGGACTTCGCCGTGCTGGAGACGGCACGCGGCGGGATCCTCAAGCGCGGCCTGGCGTTCGACCGCTGCGATGTCGCCGTGGTCCTGAACGTGTCGCAGGACCACCTGGGCCTGGACGGCGTAAACACGATGGAAGACCTGGCGCGCGTGAAGGCCGTGGTGGCGAAGGCCGCTTCGCGCGCCGTGGTGCTGAACGCCCAGGATGCTTATTGCGTGGCGATGGCCGCCGACCTGGACGAGCAGGTGGAACGCCTGTACTTCAGCTGCGACGCCGACAATCCCGTGCTGCTGCGGCACCTGGAAAGCGGCGGCCGCGCCGCCTACCTGCAGGATGGCGCGCTGATCCTGGCGGACGGCACGCGGCGCCACCGTATCCTGTGGGCGGAGGAGATGCCGTCCGCGCTGGATGGCTGCGCGCGCCACAACATCGCCAACGCGCTGGCAGCCGGCGCGGCCATGCTGGCGGCGGGCCTGCAGATCGCGCAGATCGCCGATGGCCTGGCGTCGTTCGTGTCCGACAACGTGCGCAATCCCCTGCGCACCAATGTGTATGACGTGCGCGGCGTGAAGGTGCTGGTCGACTACGCGCACAACCCGGCGGCCTACGCGGCGCTGGGGCAGACCGCCCGCGGCATGAGCTCGCAGGAAACCCGGCAGCACCGCACCGTGGCCGTGATCACCGCGCCGGGCGACCGCCGCGACGAGGATCTCGAGAAGATCGGCGAGACTTGCGGTGAGGTCTTCGATGAGGTGATCGTCTACGAAGCGCCGGTCGAGCACCGCGGCCGCCGGCCGGGCGAACGGGCCGCGCTGATGGCCGCCGGCGCGATCCGCGCCTCCACCCGCGTGCACCTGGAACTCGCTTCCGGCGCCGCCCTGCGCCTCGCCCTCACCCGCTGCCAGCCGGGCGACGTGATGCTGTTCGCCACCGGCACCTCGGTGGCCGAGCTGGTGGAAGCGCTGCGGGACTTCGATCCGGCCAGCGCGGAGAGCATCGCCCTCGCCGCCGCCGGGGGATGATGACTGGCGTAGCTTGATGATGAATTAGCCGTGAAACACCGGTGTCAAGCATTAATGCCGTTAAAGCAAGCGTTTCCCGATACATTGAAAGCGCATGCGTTCACCCCAACAGCGAAGGGCAGGGGTCAGACCCGCCGGGGTGACGCAGGGGTTTCGCGAAGCATGCTTCGCGCCTGCGGAACGGTGCTGGCATGCCTGCCAGCATTCCTTCCTGACCCCAGAATTTGCACCTGGGGTTTGCTTGATTAAGTGGCGTGTGTGCCAGACACCGGTTTTCGGCTGCCGGCTGCTACCGGATGACGCACCGGCAAGCCCGAGTCTTACTTCAAATCGCTGGCCAGCATCGGCGACGACAGCAGCCGCTTGAACGCGGCCCACCGCTGCGCCCGCGCCTGTTGCGGATCGGTGGCGGTGACCTGCTTCTCGACCCAGGCCTTCACCAGGTCCCTGCCCAGGTTGTAGTTGATCACGTAGCCGCGCAGCGCGTCGTAGAACTGCACGCGCTGGCCGGCCTTTTCCGGCGGATACAGCGCCACGTTGACCAGCCATTCGATGGCCTGTTCGCGCGTGGAGTGCCCCGCCAGGTAGTGCATGGCATTGTCGTTGTCGGCGTAGGACAGCTTCGCCAGCAGCTTTTGCAGTGCCGCGTACTGGCCGGCCAGGGCCGGGTCCAGGCCGGCGAGCGGGTACAGCACGTCGCGCTCGAAGGCCAGACGTTCTTCATCGGGGAACGCCATCTCGATGCCGTAGTTCGCGCTGCCCTCGGCGATCAGCGACATCGGCGAATACAGCGGATAGACGCTGAACTCCACCCAGTTGCGCTCCTTCACCAGGTGCTGCTCCAGCAGCGCGTTATAGGCGTGGTGGCCGGGATAGCCTTCGTGGCAGCCCAGGTCCACGGCGCGCTCGATATAGATCGGGAACTCGGTGTTGATCTGGATCAGGCTGTGCGCGTCGCCCTTGTACCAGTTGTAGCCGGACCATGGCTTGCCGGTCACGAACTCCATCACGAAGCTCTCGTTCTTCGGCAGCGCCAGGTGCGGCGCGGTACGTTCGCGGCAGGCGGCGATGGCCGCGTCGAACACGGGTTTCAGCTTGTCCTTCGGGATCGCGAAACGGGCGCGGAAGGCTTGCACGCGCTGCGGCAGCGGCCCTTCGCCCGGCACCAGCGCATCGATCTGCCTGAGCAGCGCTTCGTAGTAGGCGCGGTCGTGGTGCGGCGTGACGGCGTCGTACAGCAAGGCCGTTTCCTCGTCGAAGCCGAACTTCTTCCCTTCCAGCATCTCGACGCGGGCCCCCAGCGCCTTCAGCTGCTTGCGCAGGAAGGCCAGGCGCAGCGCCTCGTCCGGATTGGCGGCCTTCTTGCCCGCCAGGTCGCCCGCCGCCGCCTGCGCATCCTTGCGGATCGCGGCCAGGCTGCGCTTTTCCTTTTCGGCCTGCGCCTGCAGCGCCGGCGGGCCGTAGTACGCGTCGACATAGCTGGCATCGTGCTGGCCCACCGCCAGTACCAGCTTGCGATAGCGCTCGGCCACCTCCTGCACCGAGGCGGCCAGGGCGCCGCCGGCGATCATCATGGCAAGTCCGCCCGCCACCAGTTTTTTCATGCACCCGCCCCTTTGTCCGAAACTGGCCAGTTTAGAGGCTGCACCTGCCCGCTGTAAACTTCCGTGGGCCGCACGTTCATCTGGGTGGGGAAGGCGATATCGATGCCGCGTTCCGCAAGGCCGCGCAGCACGTCGAGCAGCACGGCCTGGTTGGTATCCATGAACACGAAATAATCGGCCGTCTTGATCCAGTACACCACCTCGAATTCCGCCGCCCATGGCGCCAGGTTGCGCAGGTGCGCCCGCTCGAACGAGGCGGTTTCCTCCTGCTTTTCGATGATTTCCTTCACCATGGCCGGGACGGCGGCCAGCTGTTCCGGCGACGTACCGTAGCGCACCCGGATCATAAATGCGACACGGCGCGAGAACATGCGGGTCTGGTTGGCGATGCGCGACTTCAGCATGTCGCCATTGGCGAAGATGACCTGGTCGCCGCCCAGGCCGCGCAGCCGCGTCGTCTTCAGCCCGATGTATTCGACGGTGCCGAGGTATTCGCCGACGATGATGAAGTCGCCCACCACGAAGGGCTTGTCCAGCACGATCGACAGCGAGGCCAGCAGGTCACCCAGGATGTTCTGCACGGCCAGCGCCACCGCGATCCCGCCGATCCCCAGGCTGGCCACCAGCGTGGTGATGTTGAAGCCCAGGTTATCCAGGATCATCAGCATGAACACCACCCAGACGACCATGCGCAGGATGAAGTCGATGATTGCCGTGGAGGCCACGCCGGCCGCGCTGTCTGTGCCGCCGAGGGCGGCCTGCCTGTAGCGGCGCCGCCAGACCCGCACGCCCGTATCGGCCCATACCGCCGCCTGCAGCAGCATCGTCGTGACGGCCACGCGCCACAGCGATACTTCGTATTTCTTGGAGAATTCCAGCATCAGCGAGCCGAGGTACAGCGCCAGGATCACGATGGACAGGCTGTAGGTATTGCGCAGCATGCGCAGGAACCAGTCATCCACCCGGGTCTCGGTGCGCTCGGCCACCAGGGCCAGCCGATGAATGAGGAAGGTCCGCACCACCAGCAGCAGCACCGCGGCGGCAAACGCCACGGCCAGCGCGGTCGCCCATTCCTGGATCGGATTGCCCAACAAAACGTAACGCATTCACCCTCCCTTTCGCACGCGAGAGTGTACCGAAGCACCGTGTGCCAGCGCGCACACAAGGCCTTGCCGGCGGGTCTGCATTGGCCTCGCTACTCGTTCAATGACGCCCGGCAATACGGCGACAGCGTTTTGATTTTTTCGCCATACTTTGTCGCTCGTTCGACTAGCTCACCGACTATATGAAAAAAGATGACGCAATCCAAACCCGGGCGATCGAGCTTTGGGGCGGACTGGAAGGTACGGTCAACCGCGTGCGCGATCAATATTTCAGCCAGATGGATCAGAACGGGCACGGCCAGCGGATCAGCGACCTGGACCGCTTCGCGGCACTGGGCATCACCGCCATCCGCTATCCGGTATTGTGGGAACTCACCGCCCCCGACGGGGTGGAGCAGGCCGACTGGACATGGGCCGACGAGCGCCTGCCGGCCCTCCGCGACCTGGGCGTCAACCCCATCGTGGGTCTCGTGCACCATGGCAGCGGCCCCCGCCACACCAGCCTCGTCGATCCCGAGTTCGGCCCCAAGCTGGCCGAATTCGCCGGCGCCGTGGCGCGCCGCTTCCCCTGGGTCGAGTACTACACCCCCGTCAACGAACCCTGCACCACGGCGCGCTTTGCCGGCCTGTACGGCGTGTGGTATCCGCACGGCCGCGACGACCTCACCTTCCTGCAGGCGCTGATCAACCAGTGCAAGGGCGTGGTGCTGTCGATGCGGGCGATCCGCGAGGTCAACCCGAACGCCAAGCTGGTGCAGACGGACGACCTGGGCAAGACCTACAGCACGCCCGAGATGGCCGAATGGGCCGACTTCTACAACGAGCGGCGCTGGCTGGCCTGGGACCTTCTGTGCGGCATGGTGGACGAAGACCACGAGCTGTGGAACTACTTCCTGAAGAGCGGCATCCCCGCCGAGGATGTACTGTGGTTCCGCGACAACCCGTGCCCGCCGGACGTGATGGGCCTGAACTACTACATCACCAGCGAGCGCTGGCTCGATCACCGCGGCGAGCGCTATCCGGCCCAGTACGTGGGGCCGCACGGATTTGCCGACATCGAAACGGCCCGCGCGCTGGCCACGCCCACGCCGGGCATCGGCCCGCTGCTGGAAGAAACCTGGGAGCGCTATGGCCTGCCGATGGCGGTGACCGAAGCGCACATCGACGCCAACCGCGAAGACCAGCTGCGCTGGCTGCACGAGGTCTGGAATGCCGCGCACGACGTGCGCCGCAAGGGCGCCGACCTGCGGGCCGTCACCGTGTGGTCGCTGCTCGGTTCCTACGACTGGAATTGCCTGGTCACGGAATGCCGCGGCTACTATGAAAATGGCGCCTACGACCGGCGCTCGCCCGAGCCGCGCCCCACCGCGCTGGCGCGGCTGATGCGTGAACTGTCGAGCGGGCGCACGCCCTCCTCGCCGGTGCTGCAGGGGCTGGGCTGGTGGCGCCGGCCGGGCCGCTTCCTGTGCCCGCCCGTGGCCACCAGCGCCACCGTGGCGGCCCTGCCCGCGGAACGCAACCTGGCCAACCGCCCCGTGCAGCCGATCCTGATCAGCGGCGCCACCGGCACGCTGGGCAGCGCGTTCGCGCGCATCTGCGAAGAGCGCAACCTGGCCTTCAAGGTGCTCACGCGGCAAGAGATGGATATCGCCGATCCGGCTTCGGTCGACGCGGCGATCCGGCAGCACCGGCCGTGGGCGATCATCAACGCGGGAGGCTACGTGCGGGTGCACGACGCCGAGCAGGAAGCGGACCGCTGCCTGCGCGAGAACGCCCACGGGCCGGTAGTGCTGGCCAATGCCTGCGCACGCCACGCGATCCGGCTGCTGAGCTTCTCCAGCGACCTGGTGTTCGACGGCTCGAAAGGCAGCGCCTACGTGGAAAGCGATCCGGTCGCGCCGCTGAATGTGTACGGCCAGAGCAAGGCCGAAGCGGAGCGCCGCGTGCTGGCGGTCAACCCCGATGTGCTGATGGTGCGCACCAGTGCCTTCTTCGGCCCGTGGGACCAGCACAACTTCGTCACGCTGGCCCTGCAAGCCTTGCAGGAAGGCCGCACCTTCACGGCGGCAAGCGACCTGGTGGTCTCGCCGACCTACGTGCCGGACCTGGTGCAGACGTGCCTGGACCTGCTGATCGACAACGAGTCCGGCATCTGGCACCTGTCGAATGGCGAAGCGGTATCGTGGGCCGACCTGGCACGGCGCGTCTGCTCGCTGGCGGGCCTGGACGAAGCGCTGGTCGACGCGCAACCGGCCACCGCGCTGGAAGGCCAGGCGCCGCAGCCGCGCTATTCGGCGCTGGGCAGCGAGCGGGGCAACCTGATGCCCACGCTGGACGACGCGCTGCAACGCTACCTGAAGGCGGTGGAAGAAGTGCGCCGCCAGGGCGACACGCACGTGGGCGCCGCCCAGGCCGCGCACTACGGCAGCAGCTGATGCAGCCGAGGGCGTCAGGTTCGCGGCATTCGATGCGGTCAGTGGCAGTGGGGCTTGGTGTCGGACACCGGTTTCTTTGGTGTCGGACACGGGTTTTCGCAGGATGTTGCTGACTCGCTGAGCGGAAAACCAGTGTCGCACAGGCAAGAGCGCCCCCTGCAGGGGGCGCTTTTTATTGACGGCTCGTTCGCGTCAACCGGGCGCGCGCAAGTGCCGCGCCAGGTCGGCCAGCCGGTAAGGCTTGCCGACAAAGTCGAACTCGTGCAAGTCCGCCGGATCGCCCTGCATGGCCTGCTGCGGATAGCCGGAAGCGATGATGATCTTGACCCGCGGCCAGCGCTCGCGCACCGTGCGCGCCAGCTCCAGCCCGGTCATCCCGTTCGGCATCATCAGGTCGGTGAACAGCACATCCACGCCTACGTCCACGCCGTGCTGCTCCAGCATGCGCAGCGCGCTCACGCCATCCGGCGCGGTCTGCACCTGGTAGCCCATCGTTTCAAACAGGTCGCAGGCAACCGCCATCACCAGCTGGTCGTCTTCGACGATCAGCACGCGCTCGGCATGCCCCTGCTTTTCCGCCTCCTCCCCGCCCGCATTCTCGTGGGCCGGCAGGAACAGGCTGATCGTGGTGCCCTTGCCCAGTTCGGTGCGGATCTGGACTTCGCCGCCGGACTGGGTAATGAATCCGTACACTTGCGACAGACCCAGGCCGGTGCCCTTGCCGACCGGCTTGGTGGTGAAGAAGGGTTCGAAGGCGCGCTGCACCACATCCGGCGTCATGCCGGTGCCGCTGTCGCGCACCGTCACCCGCACGTATTCGCCGGCCGGCAGCGTGCCCACCTCGTTCTCGCGCAGGCGCACGTTGCGGGTTTCCAGCGCCAGCGTGCCACCGCCCGGCATCGCATCGCGCGCGTTGACGACGAGGTTCAGCAGCGTGGCCTCGAAGCGTGCTTCGTCGACTTCGATGCAGGCCAGCCGCGGTGCCAGGTCGAACACGAACGATACCTGCGGCCCGCTGGCGCGGCGCAGCACCTGCTCGAAGCTGCCGATCAGCGCATTGGCCTGGTGCAGCGCGGTGGAGAGCGGCTGCTGGCGCGCGAACGACAGCAATTGCTGCGTCAGCAGCGCGCCGCGGTCGATCGCCCGGCGCATGCTGTCCAGCACCCGCAGCGTGATCGCGCCCGGGTTCTGGGCATGCAGGATGTCGACCCCGGACGACAGCACGGCCAGCAGGTTATTGAAATCGTGCGCGACGCCGCCGGTGAGCTGGCCGATCGCTTCCATCTTCTGCGCCTGGAACAGCGCATTGCGGGTCTGCTCCAGCGATTCGGCCGTGGCGCGCTGCTCGGTCACGTCGCGCGTGATCTTGGCGAAACCGATCAGCGTGCCATGCTCGTCATGGATCGCATCCAGCACGGCATGGGCGAAGAAACGGGTGCCGTCGCGGCGCACGCGCCAGCCTTCGCTTTCGAAGCGGCCTTCCCGCGCCGCCGTTTCCAGGGCCCGCTGCGGCACGCCGGCGGCGCGGTCCTCGTCGGTGAAGAAGCGGCTGAAATGGCTGCCCAGCACCTCTTCCTGGGTATAACCCTTGATGCGCTCGGCGCCCACGTTCCAGTTGGTGATCTCACCCTGCGGCGACAGCATGTAGATCGCGTAGTCCGTCACGCCCTGCACGAGCAGGCGGAAGTGCTGCTCGCTCTGCCGCAGCGCTTCCTGCGCGGCGCGGCGGTCGGTGATGTCGCGCGTGATCTTGGCGAAGCCGACCAGCACGCCGTCGGCATTGCGGATCGGGTCGATGACGACGCTGGCCCAGAAGCGCGTGCCATCGTTGCGCACGCGCCAGCCTTCGCCTTCGAAGCGGCCTTCATGGCGCGCCGCGTTCAGCGCCCGTTCGGGCAGGCCGACGGCACGGTCTTCTTCCGTATAGAAACGGGAGAAGTGCTGCCCCATGATTTCATGCGCCTTGTAGCCTTTGAAACGCTCGGCGCCGGCGTTCCAGCTGCTGACATACCCTTCCGAATCCAGCATGTAGATCGCGTAATCGCTGATGCTGGCCACCAGCAGTTCGTAGCGCTGCTGGAAATCGGGCAGCGCCGGCTTTGTGGGCGAAGGTGCGGGCGCAGGCACGGGCAGCGACGAACTGCTGGCGGAGTTTTCGCTCATCGTGTCTTTCGCTGACGTTATTGTCCCGGGATTGTAACGCCAACCGTGCGAGCGCACCGGACGCCTGCGCGTAGCATCGGGCTGTTCAGGACAGGCCGCAAGGACAGGGACTTCCATGTTGCAATTGACCAACATCAGCCGGCGCATCGTGCTGCTGCTGTCGTTCTCGGGCGCCGCTGGTGCGGCCGCGTTCCAGCCTCCTTCCCCGCCCTCCTCCCCGCCCGCAGCGCCGTCCGCGGGCCAGCCGGTACCCAGCGTTGCCGTGAAGGCGACCCGCGATCCGGTCGACAAGTCCTACCGCCGCATGCTTCGCGGCATGGACCGCTTCGCGCGCGAGGCGCCGGCACTGGCCCCGGGCGCCACGCTGCGCTTTCGCCTGCTGCCACGGCTGCCCGAGACGCGCATGGAAGGCATCGAGCTGAAGGTGGTCGGCGATACGCTGGGCATTCCGGTGCCGGTGAGCGCGGACAACGGCTTTACCCTGGAACGCGATGAGCGGGCCTGGCGCGAGGATGCGGCGCTGGTGGCGAACCGCCGCACGGCCAGCATGACCTGGCGTGCGGACGTGCGCAGCCCGGGCGTGCCGGAAGGCATGCGGCGGCTGGGCGACCTGCGCCTGGAATGCCGGGTCGGTATGGAAGCGGGACTGGTGTCGAACAACGCCCACCTGTTCGCGTGGCTGGGCGACCTGCTGGCGAACCCGGACAAGGTGTGCGACGACCCGGACGGCCGCTACCTGTTCTTCACGGAGCGCCCCGTGTTCGCGGTGACGCTGCATGCGCATGGCAGCGCCACGCCGGCACCGCTGCGCTTCCTGTATACCGGCGGGCACGTGCGGGCGCCGGACCTGCCGTACTGCGATTGCCAGGTACTGCTCGAGCGCAGCTACCATGCGCCGATCTGGGACCGCGCCTGGCCGGACGATACGCTGCTGTCGTTCGAATACATGGACGATCCGCCACCGCCCGGCGCCCTCGCCGTCCCCGGCGTGGCATCGGGCCAGCCGCGAGAACAGGTAAGCGCGCTGCTGGGGCCAGGCACGGCGATCGCCTTCCGCGACGGCCGCGAAGCGTGGCTGTACCCGCGCACGGACGACCGCCGTTCCGCCGGCAAGCCGGAATACCTCGTGCTGTTCGACGCCGGCGGCCGCGTCGTGAAGAGCCGCATGCGTCCGCCGCCCTGAGCCGCCCCGAGTCGCCATCCGCCCCCCGTCAAGACCGGCGCAGGTCGTCCACCACGGGCACGATCGCCAGCGCCACCAGCATCATCGCCAGCGGCACCGTGGCGGCATAGCCGAGCCGCGTGAAACCCACCGCCCCGGCGATCCCGCCGACGAAGAAGCACAGCGCCAGCATGGCGAGCAGCCGCAGGCGCACCCGGTTGGCCGCCACGGGGGCCGCCGCGCCATCGCGGTTCGGATACAGCGCCTTGCCCAGTTCGATACCGATATCGGTCATCACCCCGGTGATGTGCGTGGTGCGGATTTCCGCGTTCGACAGCTTGGTGACCACGGCGTTCTGCAAGCCCATCATGAAGCACAGCAGCGTGACGGTGGCGGGCACGATCAGCACCTCGATGGAGGCCAGCCACGTACCCAGCACGCCGAACGACAGCAGCAGCAACGCTTCGAGCAGCAGCGGCAGCGCATACACGCTGTGCAGCGCGCGCCGGCGGGCATAGTTGACGATCAGCGCGCAGCAGGCGGCACCGGCCACGAACGACACCAGCGCGCCCAGGCCGGCGGCGGCGAGGCCGAGGGCCCCGCCGGCGACATCGTCCGCCATCGCCGACACGATGCCCGTCATGTGCGACGTGTACTGGTGCACGGCGATGTAGCCGCCGGCATTGGCGGCGCCGGCCACGAACGCGAGCACCATGCCGAGCTGGCGGTTGCCGCCGGCTTCGCGCTGGCGGCCCGTCAGGCGGCGGGCATAATTGATGGGCATCCGGGCTCCCCGGGCAAAAGGCCAAAGTACACCCGCGCCCGGCAGAGGGTCAATAGTCGAGATGCGTGGTTGAAAGGCGCGGCCGAACGGGGCGGAAACGGCGCCCGCACGGGGGGCTAGGCAAAGCCGCAACAGGGCTGCTATAATTGCGCGCCTTGGCCTGGTAGCTCAGTTGGTAGAGCAGAGGATTGAAAATCCTTGTGTCGGTGGTTCGATTCCGCCCCGGGCCACCAAGAATTCAGCAGTACGATCGAAACGCCGACCCTCGCAGGTTGGCGTTTTTGTTTTTGCAGCGCTGACTTCCTGCCGCCAGCCGATATTCCGTTGCCGAGACGGGGATGTCGGCACGCGTGAGAATGTGAGAGTTTCTTAATGCATTGAAACAATTAAAATGCCCTCTCTTACACATGTCTGGACCATATGAAATTCTCCGCATCACGCTTCAGCTTCCTGGTCACGACGTTGACACTATCTGTGCTGGCTGCCTGCGGGGGCGGCAGCGACGGCGGAGGCAATGGGTCAGTTGCACCACAGCCCCCGCCTCCTCCGCAACCGGCACCTCCTCCGCAACCCGCACCGCCTCCGCAACCGGCACCAACCATATCCAGCATCACCCCCGCCACCGCCATCCTGACCCGGCCCACCGATTTCGAGGTAACAGGCACCGACCTGAGGGACGGCATGCACTTCCAGCTGCCGGGATGCCTTGCCCCCATTGAAGCTGCCGGGGGCAGCCAGACACGGCGGGTATTCAGCTGTACGCCGTCGGGCGTGGCCGGTGAACATGCGCTGCAACTATACGTCTCGGCCAGCGCCACTTCCAGCCTGATCAGCACAACCGTGAACTATCTGACGCCCGTGGCGAAAGTTGGCGAGGTCAATCGCAAGCTGGCCGTGCTGAAAGAGGATGGCAGCCTGTGGGTATGGGAAAACGATTGGGAGAAAAGCACGGCCGACAATGTCGTGACGATCAATACGCGGTTGGGATCGAATTTCACCGACATTGAAGCCGGCACCATGTTCGGGCTGGCCATCAGCACCGACGGCGGTCTGTGGGCCTGGGGCTACAACACCGGCGGCGTGTTTGCCGAAGGTCCGCAAGCGGGCAGTGCCACGCCAGTCCAGATCGGCAATGGCTATGCAAGCGTCGCGGTCAAGGGCGCAAATACCATCGCGGGCGAGCGCGTTGTGGGGCTCAAGCGTGACGGCAGCTTGTGGGCCTGGGGCGCACGCTCGAGCCCTGTGCCTGAATCCATGGCTATGCAGATCGTTCCCCATCAGTTCGGTTCCGGATTCAGCGATCTCGCCACCGGTGCCACCGGCCAATCGATGGCGCTGAAACCGGATGGCAGCCTGTGGTCGTGGAACGAGAATCTGTCGCCCACCCCGTTCATCCCGAAAAAAACCGGCGACGGCTACCAGGCGGTGGCCAGTGCCTACGAGGCCACTTACGGCATCAAGAAAAATGGCGAGCTATGGGCCTGGGGCCGCAACGCTCCCAAGCGTGACCAGGCAGCAAGCGACGATACGCCGGTACTGGTGGGACAGGGCTATGCCGCGCTGTCGCCCGGCTCGACCTACGTGATGGCACTACAAGCGGATGGCACCCTGTGGGGCTTCGGCAGCAATTCCGAAGGCCAGTTCGGTGACGGGACGACCAGGGGTGGCGGCCCGGTACTGTCGGCGACCGGGGTGCGCAAGGTCTGGGCGGGCGACTCCTGCACCGTCATCGAGAAGCGCGATGGCACGCTGTGGGCAACGCCATATTGCACGCTCGGGACAATGACCGGCAACCTGCCGCCATACGGCTTCCACCGCTTGCCGCAGTACTAGGACATCCAGCCACATTCGGCTCCGGTATCGCGTTGAGATGGGCGGGAAGGCCCCGTTCGCCGTCCATCTACGCCTTGTCTCGAGCCGGTCTCATTCAAGTTCCAGTCAGCGGCCCGCGATCGCACAGCAGCGTGCAGCCACCAGTTTTTTTGCAAAGCAAATCCCGTCATGAAACGATCTTTCGCGTTCGCCAGCTGCGTGCCGCTGGCCGCAATGCTCATCACCGCCGGTTGCGGCGGTGGGTCCTCGTCCCCGGCCTCGTCCGCACCCGGCGCCAGCCCTGATGGCACAGTCAGCCCTATTGCCACGTTCAGCCTCGGTGGCACAGTCACGGGGCTCAATAGCGGTGGAAAACTGACGCTGCAAGATAAAGGCGGCGCCACGCTGGAACTGGCCGGCAATGGCGCGTTCAGTTTTGCAAACAAGCTGCCATCGGGGAGCAGCTACGCGGTCAGCATCGGCAGCATGCCGACAGGCCAGCGCTGTGAAATCAGCCAGGGCAGCGGCACGATCTCCAGCGCGGCCGTTACCAGCATCGCCGTCACGTGCAAGACAGCTTACGCGTACGTGGTCAGCGTCGAATGGGTATCGGCGCTGTCGACGTATCAATACTCGGTGTCGCAATATACCTTTGGTGCTAACGGCCAGATGCGCGCCAGCGGCGCGCCCGCTGTACCGATCTCGTCCCAGCGCATCTCGCTCACCATCGACAGCAAGGCCGCCAATGCCTTCATCAGCATGGGCAGCGCAAACGCCGTGCGCGTCCACACGATAGGGGCGGCAGGCGAACTGTCGTCACAGCCAATGGCCACCGTACGCAGTGGCGATACCACGGAGGGCACCAGGCTGTCGCCGGACGGCAGGTTCCTGTACTCCTTCAATTCGTGGGACGGCAGCATTTATCGCTATCCGCTGGAGGCGGACGGAGGTCTTGCCGCGCTCACGACAGGCACGCAGGTTGCGAGTGTCCATTCGGTGTATGGCATGGCCATCGATTCCAGCGGCAAATACGCCTATGCGAGCGACGGCTATTCGAGCAGGGTGTACCAGTTCTCCATCTCGGACGACGGGCGCCTGGTGCCGGCGGCGACCGCCAGCGTCGCTGCCGGCAGCACGCCGACCGATATCGTGCTGGACCCAGGCGGCAAATTTGCCTACACCGTCAATAGCTACGGTGGCAGCATCAGCCAGTACGAGATCGGCGCCGACGGCATGCTGACGCCCATGGACCCGGCCAATGTCGCGATCGCAGGGCGCGGCATGTTCATGGCGATCACCCCCAACGGCAAATACGCCTACGCCAACGGCGGTCACAATACCATCGAGCAGTTCGCCATCGGGGCGAATGGCCGGCTGGCCTCCCTGTCCCCTGCCCGCGTCGCGGCCCCCGACGATTACTCCATGCAGATGGCATTCGACGCAACCGGCGCCTATGCCTATGTTCCCAACAACATCAAAAGCACGGTAACCCAATATGCGGTGGGCGCCGACGGCCAGTTGACCGAGGTCGGCAACATCGCGACGCCGGGGCAACCGGGACAGATCATCCTGTTCCATCGGTGACTGGCGCCTCGGCAATCCTTGTGCCGATGGTTCGATTCTCCCGGGGTTACCAGGATCGGGCAGCGAAAGCGAAACGCCAACCTCCTCCAGGCTGGCGTTTTTCGATGACGCTATTGCGGGCACTGGCGGCAGGTGGCGCGGCACGCCTTCTGCTCTCGACGAGGATTCCTGGTGAATCGCGACCCTACCAGAACAGATCGTCGTTCCGTTGCGGCCCCGGATTAGGCAGGTGCTTCAGCCAGGCTTTCAAAGCGTTGACGTCACCCAGCGACTGCAGATCGGCGTCGATGGCCTCGATTTTCGCGCGCAGGTCGGCGATATCGCTGTCGAGCATGCGCACGATGCCGGCCGGCGTCAGCTCGCTGAACATATCCACGTCCAGCTCCATGCTGCGGTTGCCTCGTCACCGGCTACGTCGATCCCGAGCTCCTCGAGCTCCTCGCTCAATACCTTGTTGAATTGCCTGATGCGTTCGTCGCCCGGGCTTGCCAGGCCGCCCTCGGCGATCCGCTCGGCTGTGCATGAGGATAACGCGTGCGGCATGGTAACCCGGCAAACATCAGATCGGCCGTTTACCGGCCGGCATCGCGCATCGCGCAGGTACCGCTGGCGCCGCCTGCTGGAGCTCGACTACACTCTGCCATCGATGGAAATCCATCACCCGAACCTTCCTGCCGCCATGAACGTCGAAGAGCTGAGAACATTTTGCCGGGAATTCGATGGCGTGACCGAAACGCTTTACGGCGAACCGGGCAACGTCCTTACCTATTATGTCGGCGGCAAGAAGTTCGCCTACTTCAAGACGAGCGAGCCCGAGAAATGGCGGTTCAGCATGCGTGTCTCGCCCGACCGTTTTGTCGAGCTGACCGGCGTGCCCGGGGTGAAGCCGGCGCGCTACATGGGGCGTTTTCACTGGATCACCATCGTCAAGGTCGAGCAGTTTCCTGCCGGGTATCTGGCCGAGCTGGTCGAATGGTCATATGGCAAGGCACGGCACAAGCGCTGACTTCTTTCCGGGCCATCGCATTGCGATGCGCTCGTGCCCTGCCCGCGCTGCCCGGCGTGGATGAAAAATGACGAGATGGTCCGGCAGCTGCACTGTTGCGAACAGTGTTTCGCCTGCTTTGTTGAAATCGGGGCTATGCTGGCATAGTGCGCGCCACGGCGCCACCGGCCGCGCGAAATAGCCGCCGCGTCAATGGCGCTACCGCTCGCCACAGTCGCGGCAATCGGCGCTGCCTGGGCATCGCCCAGGTCGGGCGCGATTTTTTTCATCAAAGAAAATGGCAACGCAATGAATACATCATTGCATCTTTATAGCGAAGGCATCCCGTGACGCCGGATAGCGATATCGCACACTGGCGCAGCGAGATCATCTCCCGCATGATCGCCATCGTGCTCGTGCTGGGCATCATCACGGCCGTGCCCAGCATCGTGCTGGCCGTGCGCAATGACATGTGGCCGATGATCGCCGTCGATATCGTCGCGCTGGCCTGGCTGGGCGCGCTCTGGCGCATGCGGCGGCTGTCCTACCGGGCGCGCGTGGTGAACTTCATCGCGATCGTGTTCTTTGCCTCGATCGGCCTGATGATCAATGTGGGATACGTGGCGCAGGTCTTCCTGATGGCGCCATCGGTGTTCGCTGTCGTGCTGCTGGGCATGCGCCCGGCGCTGGTGGCGGTGGCCGGCAGCGGCCTCGTGATCCTGACACTCGGCCTGACCGGACTGGCACGGCCGGAGCTTGCCGGTTTTCCACCGGAAGGCTTCGTGGCGACGATCCTGGCCACGCTGAACTTCCTGTTCATCGGCAGCATGATCACCCTGTGCTGCGGAACGCTGCTGCAGAAGGTGACGAAGTCGCTGGCCGACCTGCAACAGTTCGCGGGATCGCTCGAGGAGGGCAAGAATGCCCTGCACGCGGCAAACGCGGAACTGCGGCTCACCGCCGCCGCCGTGGCCCAGCTCAACGACAGGGTCATCATCGCCCGCGCGAGTACCGACCCGTCCCGGCCCCAGCCCATCATCTTCGCCAACGATGCCTTCTTGCGCGGCACCGGTTTCACGCGCGAAGAAGTACTCGGCCGCAGCATGACGATGTTTTCCGGACCGGAAACCGATCCCGTGGAGGCGGCGCGCATCGCCAGCCACATGGCACGCGGCGAAGGCCTGTCGAGCGAACTGCAGATCCATGCGAAGTCCGGCGCGGCCCATTGGGTCGAGCTGGACATCTCGCCATTCCGGGACGAAACCGGCGCGCACACGCACTGGGTGATCGTCGGCCGCGACATCAGCGAGCGCAAGAAAGCCGCCAACGCGATTCACCAGCTGGCCTATTACGATGTGCTGACCGGCTTGCCGAACCGGCGGCGCCTCATGGAACAGCTCAACGCCCGGCTGGCGCAGGCCGGCAGTGCCCACGGCGCACTGCTGTTCATCGACCTCGATCATTTCAAGTACGTGAACGACGCGCGCGGCCACGCCACCGGGGACGACCTTCTCCGCAATACCGCCCAGGTCATTTCCAGCCTGGTGCGCGGCGACGACATGGCGGCGCGCCTGGGCGGCGACGAGTTCGTGGTGCTGCTGACCGGCATCGCCGGCGACGACGCCGCCGTGGCCGCAGCGGCGACGGCCCGCGCGCAGGCGATCGGCATGGCGCTCGCCCGCGAGGTCGCCATCGACAGCCAGCACTACAGCACGTCGGCCAGCATCGGCATCGCGCTGCTGCGCCCCGGCCAGAGCGCCGACGACCTGCTGCGCGAAGCCGATACGGCGATGTACCGTGCCAAGGCCAACGGCCGCAATGGCGTGGCCCTGTTCGAGTCGACCATGCGCGCCGAGATGGAAGAGCGGCTGACGCTCGAACGCGACCTGGCGAACGGCTTCCGGCGCGGCGAGCTGTCGATGCACCTGCAGCTGCAGTTCGATGCCGACGCCCGCCCGGCCGGCGCCGAACTGCTGATGCGCTGGCGCCGCGCCGACGGCCGCATGGTGCCGCCGGATGTCTTCATCCCGCTCGCGGAAACCACCGGCCTGATCGTCCAGCTCGGCGAATGGGCGCTGCGCCAGGCTTGCCTGGCATGGCAGCAACTGGCGGCGCTGGGCCATGCGATGCCGCTGTCGGTCAATGTCAGCCCCACGCAATTCCGGCAGGCCGACTTCGTCGCCACGGTGCAGCGCCAGCTGGCGGAAACGGGCATGCCGCCGGACCAGCTGATCCTGGAAGTCACGGAGGGCATCGTCGTCGGCGACCGCGACGGAACGATCGCTCGCATGCAGGAACTCGCCGGCATGGGCGTGCGCTTCTCCATCGACGATTTCGGCACCGGCTACTCGAACCTGGCCTACCTGAAGCGCATGCCGCTGTACGAACTGAAGATCGACAAGAGCTTCATCCACGAAACGCCGGGCGATGCGGACGGCACGGCCATCGTGCGCTCGATCCTGGCGATGGCCGCGCAGCTGCGCCTGCGCGTGGTGGCCGAAGGCGTGGAATCGCAGGAGCAGGCACGCTATCTCACCGCCAACGGCGCACCGCACATGCAGGGCTTCCTGTTCGCCCGGCCGAAGCCGCTGGCCGACGTGCTGGCCGAGCTGGCGCGGCTTGGCGAAGCGGTGCCGGACGAGGCGGGGCGGTGAACGGGCGCCGCCCCCCACGGCAACCTCCTCAGGCCGCGCGCAGGATGCTGAACTGCGCGAATGCTGCCGCAGGCAGTGCTTTTTCAAGCTCCCACTGGATATTCATGGGGCGAGTTCCGTGGGCGCTTTTCAGCGTTACGGGACCGCACGCGAGGTAGGCACTTTCCTTGTCAGTGCGGACAAACAGCTGGAACTGCCAGCCGTTGCGCTGTGCACCAACGCTCTGCAGGTATCGCTGCCCGCTCGCACTTTCCGGGCTACAGCTATTCTGGGACTGCCAATGAAACAGCTCGTGGCTGAGGGCATAGTCATGATAGGAAATGGCATCGTGAAAGCCGCTACGCTTGTCGAGCGTGACGAACAGCAGTTCGGTCTTGCGGTCGTGGAGGCGCAGCACGCCTTCACCAAAACGCGGCCGCTTCTCCGCAGTCAAATAACCAACTGCCGTGAGGATTTCGTTGATCCGATAATGCGCGTGCAGGCAGAGCGGCACGGTTTCCATTCCAGGAATCGGCGTTCCGTGCGGGAGTGCGTTCGCCTCCAGCACCTGGGCGAGTTCGCCTAGTTCGCTTAAACAGTGGAGGTTCTGCTGGAGACGGGCCAGGAAATCACGCCAACTGCCGACACGATCGGCAGTGCCGTCGACCTGATAGGCAAGCATCTGCATTCGCAGCGCACTGAGGGGCGTCTCCAATAGTTTTTCCGGGCATGGCCGCGCGAGCGCCTGCATCAACGCGATGTGCTCAGGGTCATCGATATGCAACAGCGCACTGAAACGGCGGCCAAAGTATTCTTCCTCCGGACCTTCTGGCCCTGCAAGCAGATCTGCCGCTCGCTGCAGCGCCGTCCAGCCACTCCGGCCGGTGCTGCGGTAGACCTCACCCGCGCTTAGTGCTTGCTCATGCAAGAAACGAGGCAGGCTGATTTGATGACGACCATGCAGGCCGGCATACGCCTGCAGCTCGCTGACAAGGCGACGCCAGTTGTGGTTGATGAGGGCACGCAGACTGGCCAGCACCTGGTCGCGCGTCCGCTTCTGCAGTTGCAAATGGCACCCTGCTGGCAGCCTGCTGAAACCATGCTCCACGCCGTCCAGCAACTCGCGCCGGCTCATGCCAGTCAGCTGGCCGAGCAAGTGATCGAATCTGAACTCCTTCCGGTGTTGCCCGACGAAGTCGAGCACCAGGCAGCTCTCCTTGCCCTTGAAGAGCCGCAATCCCCGGCCGATCTGCTGCAGGAAAAGCACTGGACTTTGCGTTGGCCGCAACAGCAGCAAGGTATCGACCATCGGCAGGTCGACGCCTTCGTTGTAAAGGTCGACCGTCACCAGAACGCACACATCGCCCTTTGCCAGCTTGCCCGGCGCCGCCTCGCGTTCTTCGCGGCTCGATTGCCCGGTCACGCACATCGCTGGCAGGCCAGCACGATTGAACTGCTCTGTCATGAACATGGCATGATCCACGCTCACGCAGAAAGCAATAGCCCGACTTTTCCCGGGATCGGCGCACAGCCGGCGCCACTCATTCATGATCAGCCGGGCGCGAAAATCGTTACCAGTCAATAGATTGTTCAGCGCCTTCTTCTCATCGGCCCGGTTCCACGGGACGTCGCGCAGGTCGGTATCGTCATCGCAGGCGAAATACTCGAATGGCGCCAGCAGTTGCAAGTCCAGCGCGTGCCACAAGCGCATTTCCACCGCAGGGCTGCCGTCCGGACGGCAGTCGAAATAATGAAGGATGGGCTTCCCGTCACTGCGCTCAGGAGTCGCCGTCAGGCCTAGCAAGATCATTGGCTTGATGCGCATCGCTACCGCGTCGAAGCTGGCCGCCGCCATACGGTGACATTCGTCGAACACCACCGTGTGCCAGTAGTCCGCGCCATATCGGCTGATCAGATCCTGCGAATGCAGGCTATCAATCGTTACAAACAGGTGATCCGGGTTGTCCAGGTTGATGCCGCCCGCCAGTTGCTGACCAAAGCTGGGGTCCCTGAGCACTTCGCGATAGGTGCGGATTGCCTGCTGCAATATCTCGACCCGGTGCGCGATGAACAACAGGCGTGGCCTGCCGCCCGCTTGCGCGCACGTACGCTGATAATCGAATGCCGCGACCACGGTTTTCCCGGTGCCGGTGGCTGCCACCACCAGATTGCGCTGGCGGCCATGCTCTCGCTCTGCTTGCAACTGCTCCAGCATCTCGCGCTGGTAATTCTTCGGCTGCAAATCGAAAAAGCTCAAGACGTGCGGCGCAGTGAAATCCTTGTCGTAGCCACGCTCGCGCGCGATCGCCTGGTCGAGCGCGGCACGATGACCTTCGTTGTCGGGGTGGTAGGCAACGAATTCGCTATCGTGCCAAAGCGTTTCGAAATGCGCGCGAGCCTGCGTGTACATCTCGCCCTGGCCACGCTCGGTAAATTTGGCGGTCCACTCCAGCCCTCCGGCCATGGCGGCCTGGGTAAGGTTGGCGCTACCGACGTACACGGTGCCAAAGCCGCTGTCGCGCTCGAAAATCCATGCCTTGGCATGCAAGCGGGTGCGTCGCCCATCCAGCGATACTCGCACTTCGCAACCGGGCAGGCGCGCCAGTTCATCCAGCGCCTGCGCTTCCGTCGCGCCGATGTAGGTCGTTGTCAGTACTCGCAGGCGCGTCATGGACTGCCCGTTACCGCCGACAGCGGTAATGCTCTGCAAAATGTCGCGGATCTTGCGGATCCCCGAAACCGTAATGAAACTCATCAGGATATCGACACGATCACTGCTGCTCAGTTCGTGCCGCAATTCATTCAGCAGCGATGGCGACGTTTTGGATGCCGCGAATAGCCACGGTGCCGCAACACCCGTCTCCGGCAACGCAGGCGCTGGTCTCTGCCGATGAACCGATGTCAGGCGCCGCGCGGGACTGCTCAACAATCGCACAGTGTCGGCATGGTCGCCGTCCGGGTAGCGTTGGTTCAGTTGCTGGCGCAGGCTGACCAGTACCGCGTTGATGAGTTCCAGTTGCGCGTCGACTCGTGATCGCCGAACGTCGACCTCCTCGTCATCGGCATGCTCAGCTGGCAAGTCCAGCAGAATTTTTCCGATCTGCTCGGACAAAGCATCGACCAGCTTTTGCGGTGCTGCCTGTTCGCCGAGATCACCCAGCGTCAAATGGTCGGCACGATGCTGCGCGATTTGTTTCGATAGCTCATCGGTGAGCAATTGGTCGTAGAGACCGTCGGGCAGCAAGTTGGCCATCGCGCAGACTTCAGCAGGAAAGACAAAAGTATATCCTGCGCAAGAATTTCCTTATGGAATTCCAATGCCTCATTCAGCAAGTCTCCAGCACACTCCCCTCACCGCGTAAAGAGCGAGAAATCCGGCAGCGTCACCGCCCCGCTACCGCCGATCTGCATGATGCTCGCGTTGCCGCCATCGAACACCGGCCAGTCGGGCAAGCCCTTGCCGTCCGGTTTCCCGGTGCGGGCGAAGCTCACCCACGTGTCGGCCAGCCGCGCGGCCAGTTGCCGGTCCGCCGCGGTCCATGCGCGCGCATCCAGGTGAAGGTTGTCGAACACGTACTGGATTTCCGCGCCGTGCCCTGCCCCGCAGCCGTAGCCGCACGGCGTGGCCGGTTCGGCGGGCCGGTGGGCGAAGTAGTAGGCATACGATGGCGACCGGCCGTGCTTCGCCTGCAACGCCGACCAGTGCACCATGCGCCAACCCCACCAGTCATTGGTGAGCTGGTCGATCGATGCCTTCGCCTGCGCATCGTTGGCGCCGGGATAGGCGGCCAGCAGTGCCGCGGAAGGAGCATGGCCCAGCAGGCTGGCCACCAGGCCGCGATGGCTGGCCGCGGTGAATTTGTCCGTGCCGAGGATTTCCGGCGCCAGGTCCTTGCCCTCCTCCGCGTTCCAGCCCACCAGCAGGGGAACGTCGTTCTGGCGGCGATGGCGGTAGGTGGTGGTCAGGTCTTCGCGCAGCAGGTGTCCGTCGACGAAGGTGCGCGGCAGCCAGGAGGGCTTTTGCAGGGCCTCGGCGCTCATGGCGCGCAAGCCTGCCATGCGTTCGGCGCCAGCGGCCTTGGCGAACGCAAGACCCTTGGCTTCGGCGGCAGCCTTGCTGGCGAAGCGGTGGTGTTCGCCGGCATCCATCGGCAAGCCATCGTTGCCGCTCTGCGCAATGGCCCGCTGGAACAGCCCTTTCGCCAGCGGCGATGCGACGAGGATCGCCACCGACTCGCCGCCCGCCGATTCCCCCATGATCGTCACGCGGTCCGGATCGCCGCCGAAGGCCGCGATGTTGTCCTTCACCCAGCGCAAGGCGGCGACCTGGTCGAGGATGCCCTGGTTGCCGGACGCCTGGTCCGGCGACTCCGCCGTCAGTTCAGGGTGGGAAAAGAAACCAAAGATGCCGAGGCGGTAGTTGACCGTAACGACGACCGCGCCGCGCCTGGCCAGGTTGCTGCCGTCGTACAGCGGCTGCGCGGCGGTACCGCCGTAGAAGCCGCCGCCATGCAGCCAGACGAGTACCGGCAGCTTCTCCGCCCGGTCGGGCGCGAAGACGTTCAGGTAAAGGCAGTCTTCACTCTTGGGATGCGTGATCCATTCGGCGGTCTGGGAGCAGGCCGCCGAAAAGCTGCGTGCCTGCCTGACGCCCTGCCATGGCACGACCGGTTGCGGTGCGCGCCAGCGCAAGTTGCCGACGGGTGGCGCCGCGAAGGGAATGCCCAGCCAGGACTTGATGGCGCCGGCTTGCGAGCCGGCGATCGCGCCGCCGGTGACTTGCACCGTTCCCGCCGGCTGGGCGGCATGCCCGGCGGTGCAGCAAAGGATGGCCAGGCAGCCGATGGCCGGCCGGATCGCACGAAATCGCATCAAGTCATTCCTCCAGGTGTGCCGCGCACGCGGGCGCGCGGCGGTGAGGAATGCTAACCCGGCTTATCTCTTGACAATAGTACAAAATCGGCGAGTTGCGATGTCGATTTTGCCGGATATGCCAACGGCGGCTTAACGCTCGCCGGCATCGACTGCCTGCAGCGCCAGCATCGCCATCGCATACGCGCCCTCGTACGACCTGGCGGCAGCGATGAAGCGGCCGTTGTGGCAGAACGTGGCATCCGCCACGCCGGTGACCGCGGCCAGTTCCGCATCGCGCAGGCCCGCCCATGGTGCCGGCAGGTCGGCGCGGGCCGCGAAACTCTCGGGGCTGACCGGGATGGTGTGCAGCATGTAGCGGTTTTCGGCAATGCTGTGGCTGAGCACGAACAGCACCTTCGGCATTTCCTTGCGGACCACCTGGGTCCATGGCAGCGCGCTGTTGCGCAGGAACAGCAGCCGGCCATCGGCCAGCACTTCGGCATCGCGTACCTGCTCCACCGCCAGCAAGGCGCCGACGCGGTACTTGACGGCGTTGACCAGGATATCCGTCAACAGGGCCATGGCGCGCCGGAACTGATCGAGCCGGTAGACATCGGCCGCGCCGTCGTAGCCCAGCCTTTGCTCGTCGAGCCAGTTGGGATTGAAGCCGGAAATCACCGCCGACAGGCCATAACCGCCCGGCGCGTTCTTGGCGGCGCCGACATCGGACAGGTCGAGGTATTGCACGATGTCGGCATCGATGGCGTAGGCGATCTCGCGCGCCGTATCGTTAGGCAGCTGCTGGCCGGTGTGCAGGTCGGCCAGCACGCTTACACAGCGGGCGCCGTATTCGCGCCATACCAGGCCCGCACTGGCATACGGCACGCCGGTCTGCCGGGCGCCATCGAAACCTTTCTGGTGATGGTCGAAGCGGCCGGCGGCCGGGTTCCAGATGCCGCCGACGTCGACCGCGAAATCGGCCGCCTCGATGACGGCCGGGTCGCGCGTGCGGACCAGTTCAGCGTCCGGGAACAGGACGAACAGGACGGCGGCGGCCCACGCGTCGTCCGCGTGGAATTTGCCGTTGTGGGTGACGATCACCATGAAAACTCTCCGGTAGCGTAGCCGCGCGATTGCGGCCTTCATGGTGATGATACCGGGTCGGCTCCCTTGCCCGTGCCGGGCAAGGGCAGGCGTGCCGTGTCTTATTTCCCGGCAACCTTCAGCTGGTCCACGTCCAGCTTGGATTCGCCGATCATTTCCTTGTCGAACTCGCCGACCAGTTCCACCTCGGTCGTGTGATCGACCTTCACGCCCGCAGGGAACAGCTTGTCGTCGATCTCCACGGTGATCTTGCCGCTGGCATCGGCGAACTCATATTCCTCGTCGCCCTTATGGCTCAGCAGCTTGCCCTTCAGGCGCACCTGCTGGTCGTCCTTGCCGTTGGCCAGCAAGTCCTTCGCGCTCATCAGCGGAACGCTCGACGGGCCGGAGTAGCCACCCGGCGCGGCCTTGGCGGCTGCCGCCGGAGCCGCCGCGGCCGGAGCTGCGGACGGGCCGGTGTAGCCGCCAGTCTGGGCGATGGCGACGGCCGAAACGGCCAGCACGGCGGTGATGCAGGAAAGTTGGATGAAGCGTTTCATGGTAAATCCTCCGATGTAGGTTGCCTGGTATCCGCCACTTGCGGCGGGCATGGACGCATTACACCGGCCGGACATGAATGGAATCTTAAGGTGCCATGCGGTGGTCAGGTGCCATGCCGCCGGGTGCCATGTGGTCAGCTTCCATGAAGCTCACCGTCGCGCCCAGCCCGCGCCCATCCAGCCCGGGGCCGAATGACAGCGTGCCGCCATGCAGCTCGGCGATCCGCCGCACGATCGACAACCCCAGCCCGCTGCCAGCCTGCCCCTGCCCCAGCACGCGGAAGAAGCGTTCCGCCAGCCGCGCCATCGATGCGGGGGCCACGCCGGGCCCGTCGTCGCGCACGGCGATCCATGCCTGCCCCGGGGTGCCGGCCGCTTCGATGTCGATCCGGCTGCCGTCCGGGCAGTAGCGCAGCGCGTTGTCGACCAGGTTGCGCACCGCGATCTCCAGCATTTGCGGGTTGGCGTCCACTGCCCCGACGCCACAGCGCACCGTGAGCGCGATGCCGCGCTGCGCGGCTTGCCCGGCATGGGTGGCGCGCACCCGTTCCAGCATGGGCGCCAGCGCCACCGGTTCGCGCACCAGCTGTTCGCGCGACAGCGGATCCATGCGCGCCAGCGCCAGCAGGCTGTCCACCAGCGCGGTGACGCGGCCGATATCGTCGCGCAGCTTGCGGAACGGACCGGCGAGGTCGGGATGCTGGCGCTGCAGCAGCTGCACGTGCATGTGCAGGCCGGCCAGCGGCGTGCGCAGTTCGTGCGCGGCATCCGCCGTGAAGCGGCGCTCGGCCTGCAGCGCCGCGTCCAGCCGCGCCAGCACGCCGTTCAGCGCCTGCACGATCGGCAGCAATTCCTTCGGCTGGCCTTCGAGCGGCACCTGTGCCAGGTCGTCCGGCGTCTTGGCGGCGATGGCCGATGCGGTGCGGCGCAGCGGCTGCAGGACGCGGCCCGTGAGCAGCCAGCAGGCCAGCGCCAGCAAGGCCAGGAAGCCCAGTACCGGCAGCAGCAGATGGTCGGCCAGTTCTTCCAGGATGTCGAAGCGCTTGGAATGCTTCTGTCCGACCTGCACTTCGACATTGCGAGCCGCGTCGCGCACCACGAACACGCGCCAGCGCCGCTCCTGCACCTCGACATCGGCAAAGCCGTCGTCGTCATCGAAGTCCGCCACGAACGGCTGTGCCGGGGCACCGCCCGTGCGCTGGATCACCCGGCCCGCGACGACGACCTGGTATTGCATGTCCACCTTGCGGGCCTGCGCGCCGCCAGGGCGGGCCTGCGCCAGCAGGCCCCGCTCGTCCCAGTCGGTGGTGGCGGCCATCAGCATGTAGCCCGACTCCTCCAGTGCGTCGTCGAACACGTCGTTGGTTTCCTGCCAGGCGATCACGGTCACGATGCCCAGGCTGGCCAGCCACAGCACCGTGCTGGCGGCCACGATGGCAGCCAGCAGGCGGCGCCGCAGCGACCATGGCCGCCGCGCCACCGGCGCTTCTCCCTCGCTCCTAGCCGCCATCGTTCTTCATCCGGTACCCCAGGCCGCGCACGGTGACGATGCTGTCGCTGCCCAGCTTCTTGCGCAGGTTATGGATGTACACCTCGACGGCATTGCTTTCCACCTCATCGCCCCAGCCATACAGCGTTTCCTCGATCTGCGCGCGGGTGACGATGCTGTTCCGGCGCAGCAGCAGCGCATACAGCACGTGGTACTCGCGCGCCGTGAGGGCCACCGGCTGGCCGGCCTGCGTGGCCTGGCGCGTGTCGAGATTGATGGCGATGTCGCCGTGTACCAGTTCGTTGCTGACCTGGCCGGCGCCGCGGCGCACGGCGGCGCGGATGCGGGCCGACATTTCTTCCAGCTCGAACGGCTTGACGAGGTAATCGTCGGCGCCCAGGTCCAGCCCTTCCACCCGGTCGGCCAGCGCATTGAAGGCGGTGATCAGGATGACCGGCACGTGATTGCCTTCCGCACGCAGCTGCGCCAGCAGTGCGTCGCCGGACAGGCCCGGCAAGCCACGGTCGAGCAGCACGCAGTCGTAGCGGTGCGTCATCAGCGCGGTTTGCGCGGAGTCGCCGCGCTGCACCCAGTCGACCGCGTGCTGGTCCAGCCGCAGCCAGGCCTGGATGGTGTCGCCAAGAGAAGTGTCGTCTTCGACCAGGAGGATGCGCATGTGGAAACCGGATCGTAAAAGAAGAGACTGCAAAAAATACGGCAGGGGTTACGAATGGCCGCGTCGGCAGTATGCCGGACCCGGCAACTGTGCAGCGCCGAGGTGAAGCGAATCTTAAAGAAACAATTCGGCAGAAATTGCCTGTAGCCGTATTGAGCCATATCAAATTATCTAAAGTTTAAGTTGTATGACGTCGTACAAATACGTGGTATTGTGGTGCCTATCTTGCACGCATGCACCATCCCAGAGATGATGAAAATACGTTACCCGTTGTTTAATAAGTATCTTATGTCTTATACATGACTTCACGCAACAGACGGCTTTCGTCCCAGTTGTATGACGTCATATGACATTTTATGGAGGAAGACATGAATGTGCCCGTGAATCCTTTCAAGCAAGCGCTGCGCGATCGCCGGATGCAACTGGGCCTGTGGTCCGGCCTGTCGAGCCACGTGACGGTGGAAGTGCTGGCCAATGCCGGCTTCGACTGGCTGCTGATCGATACCGAACACTCGCCGAACGAGCTGCCGATGGTGCATTCGCAATTGCAGGCGGTGGCCCGCGGCGCCACCCATCCGATCGTGCGACCGACGTGGAACGACACGGTGGTTATCAAGCGGCTGCTCGATATCGGCGCGCAGACCCTGCTGATTCCTTTCGTGGAAAACGCCGACGAGGCACGCAACGCGGTGGCGGCCACTCGCTATCCGCCGCTGGGCGTGCGCGGCTATGCCGCCGCGGCCCGCGCCTCGGACTTCGGCCGCATCAAGGATTACCCGCATGCCTGTGAAGAACAGCTGTGCGTGATCCTGCAGGTGGAAACACCCGCTGCCCTGGCCAACATCGAAGCGATTGCCGCAGTGGATGGCGTGGACGGCATCTTCATCGGCCCCGGCGACCTGGCGGCCAGCATGGGCCATATCGGCCAGATCGGCCATCCGGACGTGGTGGCGGCGATCGACGACGCGCTGGCGCGCATCCGCGCCACCGGAACGCCGGCCGGCATCCTGGCGTCGGACGAAAAACTGGCGCGCCGCTGGATCGAGCAAGGGGTGGACTTCATCGCCGTCGGCAGCGACACGGGCTTGCTGGCGCGCGGCGCCGAGCAGCTGGCCGCCAGGTTCAAGAACGTCGCCTGACCAATCCCTCTTCACCAATCATTTCATTACGAGGAAAAAACATGAGCAAAATCGGATTCATTGGCCTGGGCATCATGGGCACGCCGATGGCGGGCCACCTGCTGCGCGGCGGCCATGAACTGTTCGTGCACGACGTGAAGCCGATCCCGGCCGAACTGCTGGACCAGGGCGCACAGGTGCGCGGCTCGGGGCGCGACGTGGCCCGCGATGCCGAGATCGTGATCGTGATGGTGCCCGACACGCCGCACGTGGCCTCGGTACTGTTCGACGAGGGCGGCGTGGCCGAGGGGCTTTCGGCCGGCAAGGTGGTGGTCGACATGAGCTCGATCTCGCCGATCGAGACCAAGCAGTTCGCGGCCCGCATCAATGCCCTCGATTGCGACTACCTCGATGCACCCGTATCGGGCGGCGAAGTGGGGGCCCGCGCCGCCAGCCTGACGATCATGGTGGGCGGCTCGCCCGAAGCGTTTTCCAGGGTCAGGCCCCTGTTCGAACTGATGGGACGGAACATCACCCTGGTCGGCGGCAATGGCGATGGGCAGACCACCAAGGTGGCCAACCAGATCGTGGTGGCGCTCAATATCGAAGCGGTGGGCGAAGCGCTGCTGTTCGCCGCCCGCATGGGTGCCGACGCCGGCAAGGTGCGCGAGGCGCTGATGGGCGGCTTCGCCGCCTCCCGCGTGCTGGAAGTGCACGGCGAGCGCATGGTCAAGCGCACCTTCGATCCGGGCTTCCGCATCGAGCTGCACCAGAAGGACCTGAACCTGGCGCTGGCCAGCGCACGCCAGCTGGGCCTTTCGCTGCCCAATACCGCCACCACGCAACAGCTGTTCAGCGCCTGCGCCGCCCACGGCGGCAAGGCCTGGGACCATTCGGCCCTGGTGCGCGCGCTGGAAACGCTGGCCAATTTCCAGATCGGCGACACGGTAGCAAAATGACCCGGACGCCACTGACGCAACCGCGCGCCCTGCTGCGTGCGATGTTCGATGCGGCGGTGGCGGCGGCGCAGCCGGCGCTGTGCCTGCCGCCGCACCTGCCGCCGCCGCCGCCGGGCCGCACGCTGGTGATCGGCGCCGGCAAGGCATCGGCCGAAATGGCGCGCGTGCTGGAGCGGCACTGGCAGGGCGACCTCGCCGGCCTGGTCGTCACGCGCTATGGCTACGCGGTGCCGTGCGAGCGCATCGAGATCGTGGAGGCGGCCCATCCGGTGCCGGACGAAGCCGGCCTGTCCGCAGCGCGGCGCATGCTCGATTTCGTCGCTGGCCTGACGCCCGACGACCTGGTGATCTGCTTGATCTCCGGTGGCGGCTCGGCCTTGCTGCCGCTGCCGGCGCCTGGCCTCACGCTGGCCGACAAGCAGCGCCTGAACAGCGCCTTGCTGGCCAGCGGCGCCACGATCAGTGAAATGAACTGCGTGCGGCGCCACCTGTCCGCCATCAAGGGTGGCCGGCTGGCGGCGGCATGCCATCCCGCACGCGTGCTCACCCTGCTGATCTCCGACGTGCCGGGCGACGATCCGGTGGACATCGCCAGCGGCCCCACCTACGCCGACGCCACCACCTGCGAGGATGCGCTGGCGGTCTTGCGCCGTTACGGCATCGTAGTTCCCGCCCACCTGCGCGCCGTGCTGGAAAGCGGCCGCGGCGAATCGGTGAAGCCGGGCGACCCGCGGCTGGCAGGCCACGACATCCGCTTCATCGCCACGCCGCAGATGGCATTGGAGGCCGCGGCGGCGGTGGCCGCCGAAGCGGGCGTGACTGCGCACATACTGGGCGACGGCATCGAAGGCGAAGCGCGCGAAGTGGGCACCGTGCTGGCCGGGATCGCGCGCCAGGTGGCCGCGCGCGGGCAGCCGTTCGCCGCGCCGTGCATCCTGCTGTCCGGCGGCGAAACCACGGTGACGGTGCGCGGCAAGGGCCGCGGCGGGCGCAACGTGGAATTCCTGCTATCGCTGGCGGTGGCGCTGAACGGCCTGGAACGGGTGCACGCGGTGGCGTGCGATACGGACGGCGTGGATGGGCAGGAGGAAATCGCCGGCGCCTATGCCGGGCCGGCCACGCTGGAACGCGCCCGGCAGCTGGGCATTCGACCGCGCGACAGCCTGGTCGACAACGACGGCCACGGCTTCTTCCAGGCGCTGGACGATTCGGTGGTATGCGGCCCCACGCTCACCAACGTCAATGACTTCCGGGCGATCCTGATCGAGGGCTGACAGCCGCGGGCGCGATGCGGATCTGGTTGCGCCCGCCCTGCTTCGCTTCGTACAGCATGGCGTCGGCACGCAGGAACAGCTCGTTTCCCGTCTTGTATTCCGGGTAGGCGGCCACGCCGCCGCTGAACGAGAAGGTGCGCACCGTGCCGGGCGTGACCTCGAAGGGAATCGCGCCGAACGCCTGCCGCATCGCATCGAGCCTGCGCGCGCCTTCTTCCAGCGAACAATCCCAGAACACGACGACGAATTCCTCGCCGCCGAAGCGGCTCAGCAGGTCCTGCTCGCCGACGTGCGACGACAGCGTCAGCGACAGCCGCTTGATGACGATGTCGCCGAAATAATGGCCCCAGGTGTCGTTGATGGTCTTGAACTTGTCGATGTCGACCACGCCCAGCGCCAGCGACCGCCCCTCGCGGCCGGCATTGCAGATCAGCTCCTGGGTTTTCTTTTGCAGGCCCACCTTGTTCAGCAGGCCGGTGGCGCGGTCCTTGCCGATCAGGTCCTTGCTGACGCGGATCTTGTTGGCGCGGTTCACCAGTTGCGCCGTCAGCAGCTCGCGGCTGATCAGCGGAATGATGCCGTCGAAGCCGCTGGCCAGTGCGTTGCGTGTCAAGTCCACGTCGACACGGCGCTGCAGCATCATGATTTCGCGTACCGGATCGGCCTCGATATTCTTCTTCAACACGCGCACGATCGCCTCGGTGCGCTCGTATTCCGCGTCCGCGATCATCACCATGTCCGGCTGGAGTTCCTTGACGCGCAAGTGCAGCGTGTGGGCGTCGTCATGGCGCAGCAGTTCGACGCGCTGTTCCAGCAGCGCCGCCTCATCCACGTGCGTGGCATCGCCGAGGAAGATCAGGCGCACCAGGTCGCCGCGCTTCTTTTGCACGAACAGGTTGAACAGCTTGTCGACCAGCACGTCGTTGGCGATCGGCTTTTCCGCGTACGCCAGGCAGTCGCTGTCCACCAGGCGCTGCTGCAGCAGGAAGCGGCCGCCCTGGCGCGCCGATTGCAGGTAGACGTAGCTGTGGCCGCCCGGCAGCCGCTCCAGCAGCTCGCCCAGCAGCAGCGTCTTGCGGGCCGACTGCATGTCCGCCTGCATGTTGTGCAGCGCATCGAGATCGATCACGAACAGGCTGTTGTCGCCGCTGGCTTCGACGGCCTGGGCGAAATCGCTCACTTCACTGAAGAAAGCGATGTCGAAATCGTACTTGTGCGCATGCAGCAGCAGCTCATCCTTGTTGTCCTTGATGAAAAAGCTCTGCGAGAGCAACAGTGCATGGTTTTTGTAAAGCGGTGCTTCGCTGGTCATGTTCCGTGGCGTGCGTCGTGATGGATAAGCATCACCTTACACAAGAACCGCACATCCGGTCGCAAAATCAGCGGGCGCGCAGCCACTTTTTCAGGCTTTTTTCAGGGCACTGCCCTTGTGTGCCGCTTCGGCCCCGGTTTTATCGCTGACCACCAGATACTCCGGGTTTTCTTTCGATGCTGCGACATGGTGGCCTTTGATGTCGGTAGGGGATGTCAGTTTCTTCTTCACCGTTCCATGCACCGTGCCCTGTGCCGATTGCCACTGCACCTTGTCGCCCGCCTTGAAGTCGTCCGCCATCGTCATTCCTCCGGTTTGAACAGGACAGCTATTTGACCATGGATTGTCACGCCTTTCTCGTACGTTACGTGCTGTGCGGCGCCACCCGCCGCGGGGGGCGGGCTAGAATCCGGAACTTCGTCATTCTGGATGTTCCGGTCATGCCACCACACCTGGGCCTCGTCTGCATCACCGCATCGACCGCCGTACGCTACCGCACCATTACGCGCAAGCGGCTGCTGGAGCATTCGCTCGACGGCCAGCGCAAGCTGCTCGACGAGCTGTACCGCAGCAATATCCAGGTCCTGGACAACGCGCTGCGCTACTGCGAGGCGGAGGGCATCCGGCTGTACCGCATGCCGTCGTCCCTGTTCCCTTTTTCGGACGAGGATATCGGCCGCGAAGTGCTGGCGCCGTTAGCGGCAACGCTGGCGCGCACGGGAGCACGCGCCCTGGAACGCGGCATCCGGCTGGTGATGCACCCGGACCAGTTCGTGGTGCTGAGTTCGGATTCGGCCGGCGTGGTGGAAAACAGCGTGAAGATCCTGCAGATGCACGCGGACATCATGGATCTGCTGGCGCAGCCGCGCACGCCGTGGGCGCTGCTGGAAATCCATGGCGGCAAGGCCGACCGGGACGACGCGCTGGTGGCGAACATCGCCCGCCTGCCGGATGCGATCCGCTGCCGCCTCGGGCTGGAAAACGACGAATATGCGTACAGCGCCAGCGAGATCCACGCCATCTGCCTGCGCACCGGCGTGCCGATGGTGTTCGATGCCCACCACCACATCGTGCATGAAAAGCTGGACAGCTATGAAGACCCCAGCGTGGGCGAGATGCTGGACAAGGCGCGCGCCACCTGGGCCGTGCCCGAGCACCAGCTGGTGCACATCTCGAACGGCCGCACATCGTTCAACGACCGGCAGCACTCGGACCTGATCAGCACGATGCCCTCTTCCTATGCGCGCGCGCCCTGGATCGAGATCGAGGCGAAGTCGAAGGAAGAAGCGATCAACGGCCTGGCGGGATGGCGGGCCGCCACCGGCTGAGGGGTGGCTAGATGCCGGCTGAATGCCGGCTGTTACTTCGGGGTTTTAACGGCAGGTTTCGGGGTGCCGCCGGTTGCCGGCCTGGCTGCGGGCCTGGAAGCAGGTTTGGAAGCAGGCTTGGCCGCCACGTTGGCCGCAGGCTTGGCCGCCGTGCCAGCCACGGTCCTGGCCGCGGGTTTGGCCGTGGATTTGACGGCCGCGGCCTCGAACAGCGTCTTGGCATCCTTGTGCGCCTGGTCGATATTGCGCAGCTTGGCGCTCTTATCGTGCGGCACGAAGAACTCCTTGTCTTGCGCCGCCATCACGATCTTCACGGCATCGTTCTCGGGGATATCGTATTTCTCGAAGATGAGCGTCGTCACTTCGTCCAGGTATTCTTCGTAGGTCATGGGGGGCTCCGGTGAAGGCCGCATTGTAGCGCGGCCGAAACCGGGGACAGGCACCAATGTCGCCTAAACAAGCCCAACCCAAGTGCAAATTCCGGGGTCAGGAAGGAATGCTGGCATGCATGCAGCACCGTTCCGCAGGCGCGAAGCATGCTTCGCGAAACCCCTGCGTCACCCCGGCGGGTCTGACCCCAGCCCTTCGCTTTTGGGGTGAATGCAAGCGCTTCCATGTGTCGGGTAACGCTTAACTAACGGCATCGGGGACAGACACCAATTGATTCGAACAATTCCAAAAATGGTGCCTGTCACCGTTTTTCGCTTGCTCAGAAGTAAATCACTTCCCCTTCCCGCCGGGCCTGCGCCTTCGAATAGCTGACCCGGTGCGCCACCTTGCCGCTCGGCGTCAGCAGCGTGATCTCGCCACCCTTGTTCGACAGCTGGATCGAGCCTTTCGGCAGGCTGACCGTGACGGCGCCGCGTGCCGGGATCGTGCCGAATTCATCCGGCACGGCCAGGCGGTTGCGGTTGGCGTCGCGCAGCACGAAGCCGGCCAGCGAGACGGCTTGCGAGCCGCCATTGGCCAGCATGACACGCTCGCCGCCCGGGTCGTCGCCCTGCGGATTGACGAGCGCGGCGAGGATGCGCAGCTTGCCGGGTTCCACCGGGTCGGGAACCGGAACGTCGGGTGGCGTGACGTCCGACGCCGGGCCCAGGTAGATGGGATAGAAGGTGCGGATGTGCTGGTTGTTCTCGCTGCGGAACACCTTCAGCTCATAGCGCGCACCGTTGATCACCGCCTCCTTGGGCGCGCGGGCGCCGAGGTGGGCCCGCACCGTACCCAGCGCCATCAGCCCCTCGACGCTGCAACCGACGAAGAAGCCGCCGGTCGGCTTGGTCAGCGGGCGCAGCACCTTGGCATCGTAGTCCGGCGCCATCCATTTATACGAGATGGTGACGGATTCCGCGAACTGCTCCTGGCCATCCTTGTACTGGCCGCGCAGGTAGACGATGCGGTCGTCGTCCAGGCCCGGGAATGCGGCGCGGTTGCCTTCGCGCTGCACCATCCCATCGTCCAGGTAGTACTTGTACCAGAAGTGGTAACCCTGCACTTTCGGCCCCTCCTGCTCGCCCACGAACACGTGCTCGAAGCCGGACAGCGCCGGATCGCCACCGCCACGGAAGGTGCGGAACCACATCTCCAGCAAGGTCGCATACCAGCGCGCGCTGCTGACCGACGTGCCCGTGGCCTCCTCCACATATTGGCGGGCCACCAGCATCGGCGCGCTGTCGACGACGGCGTCCAGCAGATCGTGGATCTCTTCCCTTTCCTCGGGCGTTTCCGCCTCGGCATGCTGCTCGTCCAGCGCATAGTTGTCGAACAGTGCCTGGGCCAGGTCGTACGTGGTGCGCTTGTGCTGCGGCAGCGCGAGGTCGAACAGGATGTTCGGGTCGCGCAGCGTTTCGGCTTTCGTCAGCACGCGGATGAATCCGTGCTCTTCCTGCCCTGCTGCATCAGACGTGGCCAGCAGTGGCTTGATGCCGCTGCCGGACTGGTCCGCATCCCAGATTGCCTGGTAGATGTTCATGGCCTTCCCCTTTTCAGATGAGCCCTTCCGCTGCCAGTTGCGGCATTTATCGGTATTACCGCCCGTGGTGGAAGGGATCGGACAGGCGGATGGAAGTGCTGGCGAATTCCGGCCACATGGGTGGATGGGCTGCCGGTGCTCGCCATGCGTTGGGATGGTGACACCGGAAAATGACAGGCGTATGTGAAATGCGTGCGGAAGTGAGCGCGGTGAGAAAAATATAACGCCGCATGGGGAGCCGAGTCAAACCCGGAATTGCGGCCCCATCAGTAAAAACGCCGGCTTGCGCCGGCGTTTCCAGGGGATTAACGGACCATGACGCTCAACCGAGCGGCACCGTCATGGCCTTGCGGATCGCCACGCAGCGCGCATCTTCCTGCTGCGTTTCCAGCAGCGCGCGGCGGGTACCGGCCGTCAGCTCTTTCTGCTGCGCGGCCGCGTCCGCCAGCCGCTGCACGCTTTGCGGCGTGCAGGTGGCCGGGATCATGGACTCGGCAAAGCTGCGCATGTAGACCGGGCCGGCGTTCTTGTCCAGCTCCGGCAGCCGCGCCAGCCGCTGCGCGGCGCTTTGCTCGTTGAGCGAAGCCTGCGCGGACGGATACAGGTTTTCCATCGCCGTGCGGATGCGCGAGAACGGCAGCTTGGTCTGCAAGTCCGCGATCTTCGCCAGCCAGTCGGCCTTCACCGCCGGGTCGGGCCGCACCACCTGTGCCGCCAGCGCGGCGGCCTGGCCGGCGTCGGACTTGTCGCGCGCCGCTTCGGCGGCCAGCAGCTTGTCCGCACCCGGATAATCCTGCTCGGACAGCTGCTTGACGATCGCCCACCGCACATCCTGGTTGATGGTCACGCCTTTCGGCACGCCACGGTTTTGCAGCAGCCCGGCGAGGCGGTCCAGTGCCGGCTTGCTGCCGGCGAAGTCCACGTACGTGGCCAGCCACCGGCGGCGGAAGTTCTCGTCCTTCGCCGCGGCGATGCCCTGCCATGCCATCTTCTCCAGCGCCTGCACGGTACTGGTGGTATATGCGGCATCCGGCGCCATCTTCTGCAGGTAGCCGAGGCCCGTGCGAACGTTCGTCAGCACATTGCCCAGCAGCGCATAATCCGTTTCGCGCGGCGCGTTGTTCAGGGCCGTCTGCATGAATTCGTTGAGCGCCAGTTCGCCATCGCGCACCCCATCCCACATGCTCTGCCACAGCATGGCACGCAGCAGCGGCTCGGCCACCTTGCTGACGTGCGAACGCGCGGTGCCGAACGAGCGCGCATCGAGCTTCACCTTGGCATAGCCCCAGTCTTCATAGTTCGGGTAGACCAGGTCCGGGCAGGCGGCGCCCTGCAATTCCGGCACGGCGGTGCTGGCGCCCTTGTACGTGACGGCGACCTTGCGGTCCAGCGTCATCGCCTTGCCCTGGTTGCGGAACAGCGCCACCTGCACGCGCTGCTCGCGCAGCACGGGGTGCTCGCCCGGCGCCGTCTGCGCCAGGCTGAAGGCATCGATCTTGCCGCCCTTGCAGGTGTAGTTCGCCGTGACGGTGTTCACGCCCGGCTGGTACAGCCAGTCCTGCGTCCATTGCGACAGGTCGCGGCCAGCCGCTTCGCCCAGGCTGCCGATGAAATCGTCGAGCTTCGCGTTCCGGAACTGGTACTTGACGAGGTAGTTGTGCACGCCGCGGCGGAAGGTTTCCTCGCCCAGCAGGTGGCGCAGCTGCTTCAGCGTGGAGGCGCCCTTCGAATAGGTGATCGCGTCGATATTGTCGAAGGCATTCGCGCTGGTGGCCACCGGCACCTCGATCGGGTGCGTGCCCAGCGACTGGTCCTGGCGGTACGCCGCGGTCTTGCCTTGCGCGTAGAAATACTGCCATGCGTTCTTGAATTCGGTGGACTCCGCGGTGCCCAGCGTGCCCATGAACGACGCAAAGCTCTCGTTGAGCCACAGGCCGTTCCACCATTTCATGGTCACCAGGTCGCCGAACCACTGGTGCGCCATCTCGTGCATGATCACCGACGCCAGCGAATGGCGCTGGTCCGTCGTCATCTTGTCCTTGTGGAGGAAGCGGTTCTCGGCGAACGTGACCGCGCCGGCGTTTTCCATCGCGCCGTACAGGAAGTCCGGCACCAGCAACTGGTCGTATTTCTCGAACTGGTACGGGATGCCGAAGTAATCGTCGAAGAACGCCAGGCCCTGCTTCGTGAACGTGAACCAGTCCTTCGGATCCACCTGCGCGGCCACGGACTGGCGCGCGAACAGGCGCATCGGATACTTGGCGCTGTTGTCTTCCCAGATCTTGTACGGGCCGGCATGCAGCGAGAAGTTATACGGCGACAGCTTCTTCGACACGGGGAAGGTCCAGCGCTTGCCGCCCTGCGCATCCTCGACCTTCGCTTCGCGCATGGTGGACACCACCACCCAGTCCGCCGGCGCAGTGACGTTGACCTGGTAGGTGGCCTTCAGGTCGGGCTGGTCGAACAGCGCGAACATCTGCTGCGCCGCCGCGGGTTCGAAATGCGAGTAGGTATAGACGCGGCCATCGACCGGATCGACCATGCGGTGCAGGCCCTCGCCGTTGGTGCTGTGCAGGCGCTCGAAGCTGACGACGACGGTATTGCGGCCCTTTTTCAGGTCGGCCGCGGCCAGGGTAATGAACCAGTTGTTGTATTGCGGCGCGACGGACTTGCCATTGACGGTCAGCGACTTGACGGTGGCCTTGTTCAAGTCGATCGTCAGCGGCGACGAGGCATCGTTGAGATCGAAATTCAGCGTGGTCGTGTTGGCGAAGGTTTCCTGGCCCGTGAGCGTGAAGTCGAGCTGGTAAGCCACGTTCGACACGCGCGCGGAACGGGCTTCGGCATCGGCTTGCGACAGCCACTCCTTGTCGGCGCGGGGTGCGCTGGCGGCCAGCACGGCCGGTGCGGCCATCAGCAGCGAGGAACCAAGAGTCAGGGCGACGGCTTTCCTTAAAAGCGGTTTCATCGTTATCCTTGTGAGATGAGGTGCCCCCAGTCGACCACCGATCGGGCGGCGCGAAATGATAACATTCCCGATCGTTATCAATCCCCGGAATCGCCCATGCAAGTGACCTTTGAAACGCCGGACCAGCCAGACGTGCACGCGCTGATCGCCGAACTCGATGCCTACCTGTATTCGCTATACCCGCCGGAGAATGTGTACGCGCTGGACATCGCTTCGCTGTTGGCGCCGAACGTGGAATTCGCCGTGGCGCGCGATGCCGGCGGATCGGCGATCGGTTGCGCCGCCGTCGTCGTAACGCCGGAATATGGCGAGATCAAGCGCATGTATGTGCGGCCCATGGCGCGCGGGCAGGGGCTGGCGCGGAAGCTGATTTCCGCACTGGAGGAAAAGGCCCGGGCACAGGGCTGCTCGGTATTCATGCTGGAGACGGGGCCGACGATGCCGGAGGCTTTGGCGCTGTACGAGCGCATGGGGTACAAGCATCGCGGAGCTTTCGGCGATTATCCGGAAGATCCTTTGTCCGTCTTCATGCAGAAGGTCGTGGCGTGAGCGTTTCCGATTCCGATGCGGGGCCTGGTTCCGGTTCTCCCTCCGGGTCCATCAACACGCTGGCCAAGGACACGTTTACCAAGGAGGCGTTTACCAAGGACACGCTGACCAAGGACACGCTTACCAAGGACACGCTGACCGAGTTGCGCGACCTGACCCGCGCGTTTGCAGCGGAGCGGGACTGGCAGCAGTTTCATACACCGAAGAACCTGGCCATGGCGCTGACCGTCGAAGTCGCCGAACTGGCCGAGCATTTCCAGTGGCTGCGCACGGGGGCGGCTGAAGAACTCGATGAGCGCAAGCGTGAGGGCATCCGGCATGAGATGGCGGATGTGCTGCTTTATCTGGTGCAGCTGGCCGATGCTACTGGAGTGGACTTGCGCGCGGCGGCGCTGGAGAAGCTGCGACTGAATGGGGAGAAGTATCCAGCCGCTGTCGTGAGGGGCGATGCGCGGAAGTATGATGAGTATTGATTCTCCGACGGTCAGTATCTTGGTGATTCGAGATTTTCTTCTTCAAGGCCAGCTTCGTACCCCTTCCATTCGGGGAGCCTTGCCGGCGGCAAAGGTAAAATTTCGTCCAGCTTTGAAAATTTCAAATCTGGATTAATTTTCAGGGCCGCTTCTATTAATTCATATCGTCGACTACGTTCAACGTCGATAAATATTCCTATATTCGCAAACTCTTGGTTTTGTTTTTTATTATATGGCCAGCTCCCCTTCTCAAATAAGAATCTAAGTTCTCCCGCGCAGTCCTCGCATCCAAATTTTACGCCCTGATGGTAAATTTTTATGCCTTCAGCATAATTTCCACGCACCATCAAATGCAGACCCAGCTTGTCCGCGGCCGGGCCATGACCTTGTTCAAAAGCGCATTTTAGCATCGCTTCCTCATCTTTCGGCCTACCTGCTTGGGCATAAGCCTCGGCTAACGTCATCTGTGCATCTGGACTTCCTAGCTCTGCCGCTCGGAGGTAGTACGCCCAAGCAACTACATTGCTCTGTTTTGCACCTCCATAGCCATATTCGTAAGCCACGCCCAAGTCATAAAATCCCCAAGGCTGCCCCACGGCGACTGCAGATCGAGTTATCGCTACAGCCTTGTCTGCATCAGGCTGCAAGACATTGTTATTAGAGAGCGGGCCCAAGCCTTCCCGATAAAAATATGCCATCAATGCACGAGCGCCCCAATCGCCAGCATCTGCCCCAGCTTGCACACCAGAAAGCACTTTCGAAGCTTCTAGTTTCGTAAGTTTCCATTCAATTTTGCTTCGCCATAAATTTCGAGCTTCAATATATGATCGATATGCATCAGGATCACGTGACTTAGGCATCTTGTCTCGCCATAGAGCACAGCGTGGCAATGGATGGTGGATTACAAAATGCCGAAGCCCATCAGGCAACTTATCCATGCTTGAATATCCTTTGGGTATTATTAAAAAAGCCACCATAACTCCAGCGACGAGCATGGCGACCGAATAACGAATTTTTCTGTCTATCGGAGCCATACTAGATCAACGGCTTTCCGGGTTTTCGATTGACATCGAATCGAACGATTTGCCCAGCCAGAGGCATACCCGAACTTTTGATAACATGGTTATGCTTCATCGTATTGAACCATATTTTATGCGTCTCAGCCATTGATTTTCTGGCTTGAGGGCCTTCATCAATAGAACATTGCCTGAACAAATCACATCGCAGTTTGTATGCCACGTCCTGTGCATCACTTAATATATTCAACTCGCTGTCGATTGCCATACTTCGCATATTCAGATTCGCCGATCCCAATGTAAATACAACGTCATCAACTATGGCCACTTTGGCATGAATATAAATTTCTTCGTAATCTTCGGCCCGCAAAGGCCATCCCTCTTTCTTCTCGGCACATGTCCACAGCGACCCCATTACGACATTGATACCCTGCTTCCTCAACTGGTCTGGAGTTAGTGGCATTGCTCTCTTCCCTTGTTTTGCATTTTCCACTGCTTCCGCGTGTTCAACGGTCATGGTTGCGCTTTGCCCGATCCTCTCCGCTACTCCATATGTGTGTAAATCCATTCCGTCGCGTTCTGGCGTTGATGTCAGGATGAAGACATAGAGCTCGCTGCCATAGTCTGATTCACGCATCTGCTTTACACAATCCCGCAAATGCTCTGCCCAAGGCTCATATTGAACGTATTGATTTTGAATAAAAATATAGTGCCTGGCCTGACGGGTAAGGTTCGCGTAGCATTCCTTGACACTCTTCTCTCCGCGCTCTGGTTGAGTCCGCAAAAGCTGTGCGCTGTGCTTTCCATTCTTGACTACAAAGCTTTTCGACGGTATTGATTTTCTTCTATTCACCATAGCTTCGTCGTAATCGGGAGGAAATAGGGTACGGTAAGCAGCTTTTGGACTGGCCAGAAGCCAATCGATCGATAACATATGGGTGTCTTTATCCCACGCTCTTGGCTGGCTGGAGGCCAACCATGCTTCGCAGAAATTATGATTCAAGTTTGCAAGTATGGGACCGCGTACGCGACAAGAAACATCCTGATAAGGTTTTGCAATAAAGCTGATCCGGTCCAGATGGACTTCCAGTGACATCCGGCGCTCTTCAGCACTTGTGATCGGATAACGGTATCCAGGCGAGTAGATGCCAGAGCCCTGAAAGTCAGCCGGCTCGGGGCTCTCATAGCGCCTTGCTGCTGCCGCCGGCTCTTCACGGTAAAACCTTTCACGAAGCGGGCTTTGAAAAGGATGGTCGATCGTGTCCCAAAAATCCGTTAGACAGTTGTGGCCCATGACATAACCCTTGGCAACCTCGGGTTGTTCAAAGTCGATCAACATCATCTTTTGATGGTGTGTGGCATAAATCGCAGCCACTCCTCCGATAACATTTTTTGGAACTGGTGGCTCTCCTTGCAGGGAAGATGGCAGGTACAGAGCAGACAAATTCCTGAGCCTAAAATCGATGTTCGGCACTGCACCATTAATAATTTCATCGAACCAGTTTGCGTTGTAATTCTGATGTTCTGTGCTGTAGTATCCCGACACGGCACAGCCTACGGTCGGATAGCGCTGCCCGTAGAGACCCGGGATATTCTTCATCATACGCTGCGATATAACGTTATCGTGCCACACAAGTATTCTGACTTTGACAGCTTCTTTCCCTCGGGACGCGACCCTTTTCAAAAGATCGCCAAAACGTTCCCCCTTATGCGCGGAACCCTCCCTCACCAGTATCATTCCTGGATCGAAACCCCAAGTGATAATATCGACGGAACTCTGTGCGGATTCGATATCGGCGGCAATGCTGTCGAACATAAGATCCCCCGCGATTATCGGTTCGAGAAAACACGAGTGCATCGGCCGGTAAACAGGCTCAGGGGTCCGCACCCACCAAGGCTGGGAAAGGCACTGCTGGGGCGGTTGCCCTTTGCGGTACACGAGAGTTTGTTTGTAGAGCTTGGCGTTATCGTTCATGCCCATCTCAGCCTCCTAGGTCCAGTTGCGCATTGCCGGGTTTGACAGCAAACGGTCTTCTTCCATTGATGCGGTTTCCTCGAGAAGCGATGGGCCGGCGCACTGGTAGCCGTGGTGCCCGATGCCCGCACTCAGCTCATGGTCTTCAGGCTCCTCAGTGCAGTCGATTTCATAAGTGTCGCCACTTGGCAGCTCCACCATGTATCTGGCATCTGCATTGATCTCGTGCTTGAAGACGAAGTTACCGTCGTCATCAGCCTTGCCTTGTTCGACCACGGAGCCATCCTTGTACAGCTTGTATGGGACCCCGGCTTGCGGTCGCCCACCGGCGGCGGCATGGCTACCCAGGTTGAATATTCCCTTCCCTTTCAAGTCCGCCTGTAGTGGCATCACATTTGCGATATCGAGGTTTTTCGCCCCCACGAACTCGTGCTTTGACGCATGCGATCTGATAATCCCTTTGGTCCCCTTCTCGATGCCGCCACCATTGAGCTTCATATAACTCCCCGCACCATTCAGCACGATTTCCTCTTTCGCCGTGATCGTGATCCGCTCAGCGTCCAGAGTGATGTTCAACTTGGCCAGGAGATGGATGCTGTTCGTAAGCGCCTGAATATCGATATCGCCTGACGCAGCAATCAACCGCATTCCGACCTTATGCACGAACAAGCGCAGGCCTTGACGAACGCTGGCAAATAGTCCGTCATGCGTTGCGACCGAAAGGTTCCCGCCGCTCGTAACCGCCACATGTTCGCCACTTGCGATATGGACCGAACGGGTAGCCGTGGCAGCGATCCCTGCAGCACTGGACAAGACCACGTGCGGTGCTGTCAGTTCAGGAAGTTCGCCACTGCCACCTTTAATGCTGCCGTTCTGGTTTTCCAAAGCTTTGGCAGTCCTGGCTTGCGCTCCGGTGTTTTTCTCGTCATGCTGCTGTGCGAGCTCCGCCAGCGCATCGTGCTGCCAGTGCGCCTGGGCCAAACGCATTTCGGTAGCCGCCATGGCTTTCACGGAACCCGTGGCCCCGGTCCGTGCTTCGGTCGTCATCAACAGACCTTGTGCGGCACGTACTACACCATGGCCATCCGTGCGCAGTTCAAAACCATCACCGCGCTTCTCCTTGTGTCCCGCAATGCTTTCAAGCCGGTGAATTTGTCCCAGGGACAGCTGGCTATGCAGGTGATCGCTGCGTAGTTGTGCCTGGATCTGGTCCTTTGTATCGTCGAGTACCAGTTGGTTGCCCCGGAAGCCGGCGATTTCCTTGGAGCGAATGCCTGTCAGTGCGCGCTGACCAGGCAATTCCCAGGGGGCCTTATGGCGCTCGTTATAGACGACGCCAGTAATGATGGGCCGGTCCGGGTTCTCGCCCAGGAATTGCACGACCACTTCCTGCCCGATACGCGGCAAGCCGATCTGGCCGAACTGTGCGCCAGCCGTCGGCATCGCCACGCGGACCCACGCCGAGCTGTTGTCATCATTCTTGCTCTCGCGGTCCCAGTGAAACTGCACTTTCACTCGGCCGTAAATATCCGTGTAGATTTCTTCCCCGGGTGGCCCGGCTACGATGGCGGTCTGCACACTGGGAGCCGGGCAAGGATGGCTGTTGAAATTGCGGCCCGGCCGCCATCGGATTGTCCTGCGCAGGCAGGTGAATTCATTCCGGTAGTACGATGGCTCGTGCTTGGCGGAGTGGATGTTGTTGCCGGCCCAGTGCCGAACGGCGGTGATCAGGTAATCACGCTTGGCGATCGGATCGCGAAGCGCCACGTTTCGCACTGGCCAGTTCATCTTGCTGCTGTGATGTTCGGCCAATGCGAAGCTTCGGCCAGGCATCGCTGCGCGATCGTTGCCGATTGCCCTGAAATACTGCGTGGTCTTATCTGCCTCTTCCATCCGCCGCCGCGCCAGGGCCTCGCCCGCGTGCCCATCGGGATACCCGTATTCGCCCAGGTTTTCATACACCTCGTATGGCGGTACGTCTTCACCCTGGTGGTTTTCCGATCCCCGGCCAGCAACGAATGGCGCCGGCCTCTTGTAGTCGAAGCTGGCAAGCGCCGTCGCACCCGATCCCATGCGGCGCACGGCCTGCCATTGGCTGATGCCATCGCTTTCGGCCGATCCGCCGAGAGCGAAGTACTGCATCATGCCCGGTTCGACTTCCCGTGTGCCACAGGCATCGATCGCATCAGCCAGCGTGCTGTCATCCGACAGCCATAGCGTGTGACCGTCCAGGCGGTGTTCATACCAGTAATAGAAGCCAGCGGCTTCCCAGCGCCGATGCAAATGATTGTGGTCGGTTTCGTTGTATTGAGCCTGGTACGAGATCGTCGGCGTCGCAGCGTTCATGGAAACTCGCCAGTCGCGCTGGAGGTAGTGCGCAAAAGTCTTCTCCGTCATTTCAAGGGCGGTGCAGCCTTTGAACGCCGTGCAGTTCTTGCGAAGCTTCGTGAACGCCAGCCATGGTTCCAGCACCGCGCGGTAGAAAACGAACCCGCCGTCGGTCTTCAGGTAGCGGAACTGGGTGATGAAGCCATTGAAGTGACGTTCGGTACCGTTGTCGCGCACCAGCGAGACTGTCATCATCTTGCCGATCATGTCTTTCAACGGGATCGCGGCATCGTCGGACAGGAGCTCGACATCGAAGCGGAAGCCGCGCGACAGTTGTTCACGCGCCGATAGCGTGTTGACGACGAGCGCGGCATCCGGCCCGTCGTTATGAGGGAAATGCGAGCGCAGCAGGCGTCCCGTCTGTTCCAGCACCCTCATCACAGCAGTGCGTGGAAGTTCATTACCATTCAACGGCATGAAATGACTCCTCTCGGTTCAAGTTGCAGCAGATAGCGGATTTCAACAAGCGACTCAGCCTCGCCAACCAGGAACATGTCTTCTCCCAGCCGGCGCATCTCGCCCGGCGTGTCCGAAAGAACCCAAGGCTGGATGCAATCCGGTCCTGGCAGCAGGCATATCTCGAATTCGAGCTGCGACTGGGGAGTAGCAAGGACCAGCAGGTCATGCAGCAGCCTGGCGCCCGCGCCATCCGGCAGCAGGCGATAGAAATCTGGCCGGGTGAGCGGGCCGATGACGATGCGCAGGCGCCGGTCCACGCGCCACACTTCCGGGCCGAGCGTGATGGACCCGAGAATGCAGTGTTCGCTCCCCAGGATGAATTGCTGTTCGGGCGGGATGACGTCCCAGAACCCGGCATACGATTCAACGACAACGGGCAGCTCCAGTTCCCAAACAAGGATGTGTTCGAGCGCCGCTGCAGAAACCGGGCGCGAGCGCAGCAATCCTGCGTACCACGGCGTGATCTCGCTCTTCACGTCGAACTTCCCGCCGAGCATTCGCAACATGCGCTGCGATGCGTCGCGGCCCTCGGCAATGGGGGCGAGCTCCAGCCGGGGCTTGGCCCATGCCTGCCATAGCTGCCCAACCATGCGGGTCGAATAGATGTCGAAGAAGGCACGTGGCGCCGGATTGCCTTCCGCGGCCGCATGGGCACAGCGGTCCGTGTCATGGAAGGGCAAGGTGCCGGCGGTTCCCAGCAAGCCGAAACAGGCCGGCGTCAACGCGATCCGCATCTCTTCATCCGCTTCTTCGGCACGCAACGCTTCCACTTCGGCAGCCGGGAATGCCAGCGAGAGGCTGTTCTCGAAGCGCAGCACGCGGGTGAGCGCGTCATCGTGCGGTATGCGGTGCGAGGCGAGCCAGCGCAGCAGCAGCGTGACCGCTGGCATGAACTCGAACCGCCACGGTTCGCTGAAAATGCGGCCGATCAGGCCGGGCTTGCGTATCCGCTGCGTCGTTTGCATCGCAGGATCTCCTTTTTGTCGCGCTGCGACAGCAGCACCAGTTCGACATAGCTGTTGACCTGCACGTACAGCGCCAGGAACTGGTCCATGACCTGGGCGAACAGGTGAATGCCGCTGCCGGTGAAAGCCTCTTCCTCCACCGTGATGTGGACTTCGATGCCATACACCAGCGACGAGCCGCAGGCATGCGGCATCCAGGCGGTTGTTTGCTTGTGATCGAGGCCAACGATCCCGGCGATCAGACGCTCGGCCACCACGGACCGGGGCAGGTTGTGCAACTGGAGTAACTCGGTCAGCGCCGGCAGGCCATCGGGTATCAGGGCGTGGTGGTTCAATGACAGGCATCCGATCAGGTCCCAGTGCGCTTCGCCCGAAGCAAAGCGATACACCGGAGTCGGGGCGGTCACGAAAGAGACGTGTCCTCCATCCGGCGTCTCGGACATCGACAGGTCCCCACCAGGAAGCCCATATCCCAACTGAACGGGCAGATCACGGTTGGTGCACGTGATATCGACGCTGACCGTGTTGCGCTCTTCGAAGTCCGCATCCGCATCGATCAGCGCCAGGCGTTTTTCAAAGCCGGGACTGATCTCGGCCAGGATGTCGTCGTGGCGCAGTGCCCAGTGATGCCCTTTCGCGACAGCGCCATTGCGGCGGGCATGCAGGCGCGTGAATTCGACGACGCCTTCCGTTCCCTTGGTCTGCTTGCAGACACGGTCGACGGTATAGACCTCGTATCGATCCGGCTGCGTGGCATCCGGTACCAGTGGATAGTCGGCCTTGGTGCCGGTAACCGAGATCGGCCTCGCATGGTGCGCGAATAGGTTTACAACCGGAACGCAATTCAGCCGGAGGTTCGACGGCAAAAGCGTGCGCAGTATGCGGGCGGCTGCACCATCGGGCCGGATGCGCGACAGCGCGAGATGGAGCGTGACGGTATGCGCGCCCGCCGGCAGCAAGGAGCGCAGGGCGGCAAGATCGATATCGACAAAGCGGAATTTGTCGGAGAAGCAAAAGTATTCCGCCAGCACGCGCCATGCCGGATGCGAACGCTTGCCGAACGGGATCAGTGCCTCGCCTTCGCTGAAGCCAGCCGGGCTTACCGGCACACTCGCCAATGGTAGCCACCGGCCATCGGCCGCTTCGACGAAGGCGCTGCCCGTGTGAATGAACAGTGCGTCGCGCAGGGCCGCATGCAGCGAAGGATCGCCATCGATGAATACGCTGAGCTTATCCAGCAGCAGATCCCTCAATGGAATTCGCCCGGAGATCGATGCGATGGTGATCGACAACGCCGCGGTTGCATCTGTCGCCAGCCTGGTCCCTGCGGGTGCCCTGATCAATGGATCGAACGATGCGGCCACGATCGCAACCGGCGCCAGCGACAGTTCCGCTGTCGTGCGGAAGCGGCATTGCACACCTGCCACCACCTGCTTTGCTTTCAGTTCCGTGCCACGCGGGATCACCCGCGGCACGTTCGCTGCGCCCACATCGAACGAGGCGACCGCGCAAGACGGAAACGGCCGCAACGCATGCGGATATAGCGCTTCGAGCAGTCCCTCCGTGAATTGCGTGTAGCCGTCTTCGAGTCGCTTGTCGATGCGCGCCGCGAGCAATGCCGTGCCTTGCAACACGCGTTCAGCTTGCGGATCGTCCGCCGGAATACGAATGCCGCCGGCGACGCGTGGGAAACGGGCTGAAAACTCGGCGCCATAGCGTCTCAGGAACATCAGGTTGCGTTCGAAATGGATCAGCAAGTCTTTCATGGAGCCCGTCCTGGAACGATGGAACCCCATTATTCGGTGACCTGTCACCAGTCAAGTTGCGCGCCATCAATGAAATTCCACATGGAAACATCATGCTATGGCTCACTTCACGCGAAAGGAGAATCATGAGTATTCCTTCGAAATTACTGTGGGCGAGAGGCCTTCCAATAGGCCCCCAGCAGATGCAACAGCAGGACCGCTATCACGAAGTGCGCCTGCAGCAGACGGCCATGACGATCAACCCAAGCCTGTGGGGTGTTCGGCGGGTAGTCTGGGAAACCGACAAGCTGGCCAACAATATGCTCCATACGGAAGCGCTGTCGCTGCTGTTTCCCGACGGCGAGATCTACGACGCTCCTGTGTCGGATACGCCGCCGCAGGCAGTAGATCTGTCAAGCCTGCCGGCTGAACATTCCACGTTCACATACTTCGCGGCGCTGCCGATGTTGAACATGCATGGTGGCAATATGACCCACGAAGCGCGCTATGCACGCGAGGACGCGACCACTGCCGACCTTTATTCGGGAGGCCTGGCACTCGACGTGGCCTACCTGAAGAAACGAGTCTGCCTGCTGCCGGAATCCATGGCACGCACGGGCTATGTATCCTTCCCCATCGTCCGCATCAAGCGCTCCCCCACCGGCGGCTTCGAACTCGATCCCACCTTCATGCCCCCGTCGGTCACGCTGGCCACGGCGGCCGGCCTGCCCGGCATGCTCGATGCGCTGCTGGCCAAGCTGAACGCCAAGATCGCGGCGCTGTACGAACGACACCGCCTGAACGGGCGCCAGGCCTTCGAAGTCCACGGCGGCGATGCCGCGTCGTTCTGGATGCTCAACGTGATCTGCACGGCGGCGGCGCCCCTGACGCATGTGGCACGCTATCGCCAGCACCATCCGGAATACGTGTTCGACAGGCTGACCGCGCTGGCCGGCGGCTTGATGACGTTCTCGCCGAAATATGCGCTGTCCGACCTGCCGTCGTACCAGCACGACGATCCCGGCCCCGGCTTCTTCCGGCTCGACGCGATGATCCGCGACCTGATCGACACCGTGATCTCGTCGCGCTACTTCACGGTGCCGCTGACGCCGGATCCCGTCAGGATCACGCACCACCACGGCGTGCTCGATCCTGCGCGCGTGGAGCGGCGCACGGAGCTGTGCCTCGCTGTCAGTGCGGACATGCCGGCGCTGGAACTGGTGGCGGCCGTGCCGGTGCGCTTCAAGATCGGCGCGCCGGACGACGTTGAGCACATGATCGGCGCGGCCTTGCCGGGCGTGGAACTGGTGCACATGGCGCAGGTGCCCGGCGAAGTGCCGGTGCGGCCGAACACCTACTACTTCTCGCTCACCGCCAAAGGCAGCCTGTATGAAAACATGCTGAAGGCGCAGGCGATGGCGATCTATGCGCCGAGCGGCATGAAGGGCTTGCGGATGGAATTGTTCGGCATTGCACCGTAGGGCTTACCGCAACCCGAGCGGGTCGCGGATGGCGCGTTCGACGAGTGGCCAGCATGGGGAGCTGGGCGCCACCTCGTCGTAATGGCTGGCGCCCGGCAGCACGATGACGTCGGCGGGATCGCCGGCGGCGCGGGCGCGGTGCGCATAGGCTTCGGCGACCGAGGGCGGCGAAATACTATCGAGCTCGCCGTGGATCAGCACCGTGCGGATCCCGGCCGGGAGCATCTCCGCCGGCGATGTGTCGGCGAAAACGTCGGGCCGCTCGCGGCTCGGCACTCCGGCCAGTTGCGCCGTCTCGCGCTCGCAGCTGGAGTGGATCAGCGATGCCTGCAGGCGCAGGTCGGCGAGGCCGCCCAGGCTGATCACCGTGGGAATGGGAAGCGGATCGGCTACCCAGGCCGGACTCCATCGAGGCAGCTTGTGGCGCGACGCGGCCCACTGCGCCAGGTGCCCGCCCGCGGAATGGCCGACGATGACGATGCGTTCCAGGTCGAGTACCGGCTGGGCGTGCAGCAGGTCAACGGCGCGGCCCATGTCCTGGTACATCCCGGGATAGCCGCCGCCCTCCTCGTCGTGCCGGCGGTATTCGACGTTCCACACGGCGATGCCCTGCGCGGCCAGTGCGCCGGCCATGGCGCGCATCTGCGTGATGCCGCCGTATTGCACGGTCCAGCAGCCGCCGTGCACCAGTACCGCCACGGGAAACGGCCCGTCACCGGCAGGCAGGAACAGCTCGACGAATTGCGACGGCGCGGGGCCGTACGCGATGCGCGTGTCCGGCGCGGGGCCGGCCAGCGCAAGATAGTCCTGCAAGGTCATCGGAGAAGTCATGGCGGCCAATGGAAAACGGGGCAGTGCGCAGTATAGCGCCCTGCCCCGCCGCATCAGTTTCCTGCTGCTACTTTACGCTCCCTCATGCCCCCTTGGAACTTGAACTTAGAACTTGAAGCTGGCGCGCGCGTAGTAGTAGCCGCCATTGATGCCGAACGGCGAGAACGACGGGTACTTCGTCACGCCCGCGTTGTCCAGGTTCGCGCGGTACACGGCCATCAGCTCCGCATTTACCTCGTCCGGATACTGGTTGAACAGGTTGTTGGCACCGGCCGACAGCGTCCAGTTCGGGTTCAGCTTGTAGCTCACTTCAAGATCCGTGATCGCCGTGGTGCCGATCTCGTTCTTGTAGTACGTGCCGCCGTTCGGCGAATCCCACGTATGGGACTTGCCGTAGATCGCCTCGCGCAGGTTGACGGTCCAGGCACCGGCGCGCCACAGCGCACCGATGTTGACGCGGGTTTTCGGCGACGCGGTTTCCAGGTTCGAGATCGCCGTGCGGTCCAGCAGCGTTTGCGGCTGCAGCTGTGCCGGTGCCTGGTTGATCTTGGTGACGCGCACCTGGTTCCAGTTGGCCGCCAGCGACCAGTCCACGCGGCCGTACTGGCCGTAGTTGCTGTTCAGCGTGGCCACCAGTTCCAGTCCGCGCGAACGGGTGTTGACGGCGTTGGTGAAGATGTTGATGCCCGTTTCGCTGACCGTCGGATCGAGGATGTTGCCGTTGGCGAGGATCGCCGCCACCACCGCCGGCGAGTTCACCGCGCCGCCCGAGCCGTACACGGAACCGGAACCCACGATGCGGTCGCGGATCTTGATCTGGTAGGCATCCAGCGTGACCGACACGTTGTTGGCGGGGTTCAGCACGATGCCGGCCGACAGGTTGGTCGACGCTTCCGGCTTCAGGCCGTCGATGCCGACCAGCTTCGCGCCCGCCGAATTCGGCGCCAGCTGCACGAATGCGCTGGTGGGGCCCACGTTGGTGGCGGAGTAGTACGACTCGGCCAGCGTGGGCGCGCGGAAGCCGTTCGAGTAGGTGCCGCGCAGCGCGAAGGTCGGCGTGAAATCGTAGCGGCTGGTCAGCTTGCCTACCTTGGCATTGCCGAAGTCGGAGAAGTGTTCATAGCGCGCCGCCAGGTCGACCGTCAGGCCGGCGATCGGGAACATGATGAAGTTCGCGTAGACCGCCTTGTTGTTGCGGTCATGCTTGCCGGCGTCCGTCAGCGAGAAGCCGGGGTACGACTGCGAGCCTTCCTTGTAGCGCGAGAACTCGTCGCCGGCCTGGATTTCATATTCGTCCACGCGGTGCTCGAGGCCCAGCGCGAACGTCGACGGTTTCGCCCAGCCCATGTCCATTTCGGTCGACATGTCGAAGTTGTTGGTCCATTGGCTGGCGATGAAGGTCCCGGCATGGAACACGGTCGGCGTGAAGCCGGTATCGCGGTACAGCGACACATTGGCCGAATCGACCACGCCGATTTCCGCCTTGTCGCGGCCATACGTGGTCGACAGCTCCCAGTTCCATGCGCCGCCGAACTTGCCGCGCGCGCCGGCCGTGAACGCGTAGTCGATCTCCTTCATCGTCTCCTTCGGGCTGAAGCCGAGCGGATAGACTTCCGGCAGGCGGTTCGGCATGCGGTAGTTCTCGTAGGCGCGCGCTTCCTTCTTGCCCCATGTGGCGAAAGCGTACAGCGAGGTGTCGTCGTCGATGTCGTAGCCGGCGTTCAGCGCCAGCGTATTCAGGTGATACTGCGCATCGCCGGCGATCTTGTTCAGGTGCGGATAGCCGGGTGCCTGCAGCAGCGGCATGCTGGCGATGTTCTGCGGGGCCGTCACGCGCGGGTCGATGTTGCCGCGGTCGCTGTAGCCGTGGTAGCGCGATTCGCCCGTGAGGCTGAGGAAGCCCTTGTCCGTCAGCCGGAAGCCGATGTTGGCGGTGCCGTCGCCCGTGTGGCCGCCGCCGTCGACGTAGGCGCCACCGTTCACGTTGCCGGACAGGCCCTGGTTGTTCGACTTCAGGATGATGTTGACCACGCCGGCGATGGCGTCGGTGCCGTATTGCGCGGCGGCGCCATCCTGCAGCACCTCGATGTGGTCGATCGCGGCCACGGGAATGTAGTTCAGGTCGGCGGCCGCGCCACCCTGGTACGGGCCGCCCAGAACGGCCAGGTTGGCGGTGCCGTGGCGGCGCTTGCCGTTTATCAGCACCAGCGTGTTGTTCGGCGACAGCCCGCGCAGCCGCGCCGACAGCGTGAGGTTCGCCGTATCGCCGCCGAAGGCCTGGGCGGTGAACGACGGGATGTTCTGTGCGATGGCCTGGATCAGGTCCGGCTGGCCGGTGCGCTGCAGCGAGGCCGCGTCCAGCACCTGGATCGGCGAGGCGCTGTTTTCCGCTTTCAATCCGCTGGCCCGGGTGCCGGTAACGATCACGGCGCCCATCGAAACCGGCGCGCCGGCGGCACCGGCCACGTTTTCCGCTTGCGGTTCGGGCTCCGGTGCGCCGCCCGGCTCGGCGGCGAGCGACAATCCGGTATGCAGCAGCATGGCGGCGGCGCCCGTGGTGATGATGGCCTTGTGCATGGTGATTCCTTTTCTTTTATTGGAGATGGAAAAACGGGTGCAGCGAAAAACGGGCGTAAAGGGTCCTCCTGCCGGCGCGCGTGCCGGCAGTTTCCCCGGACCTCGACGGCCCTTGCAGCGTCAGCTCATGTAGTCAGCTCATGTAGTCAGCTCATGACCTCAGCTCATGAACCCATTTCATGAAGTCAGCTCATGAAGCCGGACTATTTTTTGGCGGCGACGACCTCGATCTCGACCAGCCAGCCGGCGGAGTTCAGCCCGGCCACCGTCATCACCGCGCGGGCCGGCAGGTTCGGCTGCGGGCCGCCGAAGAATTGCGTGTAGCCTTCCATGAAGCCCTTGACGTCGCCACGGCCGCCCTTCGACGGGTCGCCCACCAGGAAGACCTGCATCTTCACCACGTCGCCCATCGTCAGGTTCATACCCTTCAGGATTTCCTCGATCTTCTTCAGCACGCCCACGGTCTGCGTCTTCGTGTCGCCATAGGCGGCGATCGTGTCGGGGGTGGCGGCCTTGTCGATCATCGGCGGTACCTGGCCGCTGATGAAGTGGATCGTGGCGTTCGGCGGAATCGTGACCGCCTGCGCGATCGGGAAGTCCGAACCGGGAATCTTGTGGCGGACGATGTCCTGCGCCGTGGCCGAAGCGGTAACGACGGCGGCGGCCATCAGCAGGGTGGCGGCGATATGCTGTTTCATGAAGCCTCTCTTTCAGTGTTTGTTGGACATCTGTCCGGCCGAGACCACCCCGGCCGAAATTTCGGTACGCAGCGCCGCGACATCCCCTTCGGGAACGCCTGGCGCCTGGTTGCCCCAGCTGGAGCGGGCGTAGGTCAGCACGGCGGCGATGTCGCCGTCGGTCAGGTTCTGCGAAAAATCGGGCATGCCGCCGCGGCCCTTGAGCAGCACGGTCGCGGGGTCCTTCGCCGGCCCCTGCACGAACGCGTTGCCGGCCAGCGCGGGGAAGGCACCGGGAATGCCCTGGCCGGTGGGCATGTGGCAGGCCGCGCAGTTCTTCTGGTAGACCGCCTTGCCGTCGGCGGCGCTCGCGTGCAGCGGCGCGGCGGCCGTGAAGCCGACCAATGCCATGAGTGCAGTTACCTTCATGCCATCGCCCTTTCATGGATGCGCGCCATTTGCTGCCACGCCGATTCGATCGCGCCGGCCTGCCAGCCCGTCAGGTACGACAGGTGTTCACCCGCCAGCAGCACGCGCCCTTCGCCTTCCAGCAGCGCCGGATAGGCGTTCTTGCGGCTTTCGTCGTTCCACTCGGCCCAGCCGCCCAGGTTGTACTGCACTCGGTGCCAGGCCACCGAGAATGCGTTGTCGAACGCATCGCGGTAGGCCGGGAAGATCTTTTCGCCGGCGGCCAGCGCGAACTCGGCCCGCTCGGCGGGGGTCAGGCCGCTGACTTCGATCGCCGCGGTCTGGTAGTTGTAGTAGCCCAGCACCACGCCCTTCTTCTTCTGCCAGCTGGTCGACGGCAGCGAGATCGTGTTGATGCCCTTCATGTCGGTCAGTACGTGGCCACCGTAGATGTGGTCATCCTCTTCCCAGAAGCGGCGCTTCATCTGCAGGCCGATCTTGCCGACCGGCGCGTAGGCCACCGACTTGATGGCGGTCTTGAAGCCGTCCGAGAAATCGGTGTCGACCATGCGCAGCGTGGAGAGCGGCATCGTGCACAGGCAGAAATCTGCCGTGACGGCGCTTTCCTTGCCCGACTTGGTATCCTTGAAGGCCACCGTCACGCTGTTCTCGCCGTGGCTGATCTTGCGCACTTCGGCGTTGTAGCGGATATGGCGGCCCACGCGTTTCTCGAATGCCTTGGCGATCGCGTCCATGCCGCCCACCGGCTGGAACATCGTGTTCTGCATCGGGTAGTCCTGCACCGCGCTGTAGATCTTGCCCACGCCGGAAGCCAGCAGGTCATGGAAGGCCAGCGGGTCGGAGAACGCACCCGGTCCCGGAGTCACGCCGGCGCCCGGATTGACGGCGAAGCCGCGGCCACTGCGGCCCTTGTAACTGAGGTCGCCCGCCGCCAGGTGGCCTTCGTGCTTCAGGTAGTCGAGCAGCGCGCGCTGGTCGTCGCTGGAGAGCGCCTTGTCGAGCTGGTGGTCCTGCACCGACTTGGCCAGCAGTTCGGCCACGTGGCCGCGCATGTCCGCCTTGATCTGCGCGGGGCGCAGGCGCTGCTTCGACAGCGGGCCGCCGTTTTCCAGGTAGACGAAGGAGTGATCGTTATCGTTGACCATCACTTCCAGCGGCACTTCGAACAGGCGCGTGTAATGCAGCGTGGACTGGTGGTGCAGCGGGATACGCCAGGGGCCGTGGTTGATGTATTCGCCTTTCTCGAAAGCGCAGCGCTGTGTTTCGCCACCCAGTTCGGTCAGCTCGAAACCATTGCGCGCGGTCTGGCAGCGGCCGCCGGCGAAACCGCGCGCTTCCAGTACCTGCACGCGGTAGCCCAGCTTGGCCATCTCGTAGGCGGCCGTCATGCCGGCCAGCCCGGCACCCAGGATCACCACCGATTTGCCCTTGCCGCTGCCGGTCAGCGCCGGCGGGCCGGACATCGTCGATGCGATGCCCATGCCCCAGGCATTCATCGCATTGAGCAGCAGCCCGGTACCGCCCACCGCGGCGGCACGGTACAGGAAATCGCGCCGCGTTGCCGCCTTCATCAACCCTTGTTTCATCGCTGCCCCTTCTTGTGTAGGTGAACATGCTTGCACATGGGTATCTAAGCAATCGGTATGCCACTGCCTATCTGGTAAGCACTCTTTTTGACGAGGCGAATGAAGTGGTTTCGCGCCTGGCGGCCGGTGCGCGCACGCATCGGCGACCGCCACCGGCGGCAGTCATGGGTGGCAGCAGTCAATCGCAGCCCTGCCAGCGTCCAGACATTGTTTGGCGGAGGGTGCGGCATCAAAGTCGCTGCGGCATTGCGCGGTGCACCAGTGCGGCGCACGAAAAAAAAGCGCGCCGGGCGGCGCGCTGAAAATACAACGAGGGTGAAGGAAATCAGCCGACGAAACCGGCGACGATGCGTTCGAAGCTGGGGTGCTGCCCGGCTGCCGGCGCGCGCCGGATCGGGGTTTCCGGGCGGGTGAACGGCTGGGCCGCCGCGATGCCGCGCTGCACCGGCTGGCAGGGATGGAAGCGCATCGGCGCGGCCGGGTCGGGCAGGTAGACGCCGTCGCCCGTGGATTCGCCATGTTCGTCATGCGCCACGCGCACGACCCAGCGGCCGCGCTGGCGCGCCCGCTCGAACCAGCGTTCTTCCACCGCCTTGGCGCAGGTGTACAGCTGGCCACCCAGGCTGATGCCCTCTTCCGTCACCAGCGCATCGTGCAGCGGCAGCAGCGCGCAGTGCACCAGGTCTTCCGCATACTGCTTCAGCGCGGCGCCCCGTTCGCGCACGCCCCAGTCCCACAGCTGCAGCGGCGCCGGGCCCACGCCATTGCCGCTGCCGTTACCTATTCCCTGCAGGTTGTGTTCCAGGATGGCGTCGATCACGAGGCGGCGGAACTGCTGGAGGTCGAGTGCGCCGTCCAGCGGGCCCAGTTCGGAAGACAGCGCGGGCGCCATGGCCGGCGCGTCCGCACGCAACAGCGCGAAGCGGCGCTCCAGCGCGGCCCGCGCCGGCACCTCGGCCGGAATCCCTGTCACGCAGCGCACGCCGAAATTGTCCTGCAGCGCGCGGCCGCCGTCGCCGCCGGCCAGCGCACCGGGCACCAGCAGCCGCTCAGGCAGGTGGCGGCATGGCCAGTCCTGCGTGGCGATGACGCGGCCATGGCGCAATGCCTGGCGCGGTTTGTCGGCTGCGCAGTTGGCCAGCGCCATCAGCGCATGGCGCCATGCCGGCGCTTCCAGGCTGACATGGAAGCCCGTGACCATGCCCGAGAACATGTCGCTGACCAGATAGATGACGGGCCGGCCAGCCAGCCGGCGGCGTTCGCCACCACCCAGCAACTGCACGTCGGCGCGCACGGCGGCAATCTGGAAGGCGGCACCGGGCCGTCCTTCGGCTTCCACCTGCGCATGCGGTGCCAGCGGCAGCGGGCGCGGGGCGGGCCGCAGGATGCGGCCCTGGTCGAGCCAGTAGCTGAACTGCCCGAAGCTGGGCACCTCGTCGCTGCCGGCACCCCGCACCACCTGCAGCGTCTCGGGCATCACGCGGCGTTCGCAGAAGAACTCGCGCAGCATGGCCTCGTAGGCACCGCGCCGCGAAAAGCGCAGGCCCGTGTACGTGGCAGCGGCCACGCGGAAGACCCGGCGCATCGGCTCGTCGACATTGATGCCCTGCGGCGCGCCTTCGCGGCGCGGGCGCCCGCGCTTGATGCCGGCGGTGGAGGAGCGTGTCTTGCCGCGCGCGCCGCTGTTCGAGTAATCCGGCAGCAGCGCATTCGGCGTCTGCCCGCGCTGCCAGTAGCGGCGCAGGTAACGGTAGATCGTGGGGTGCGACACGCCATGGCGCGCCGTGTACTCGGCGATCATCTGGCCGCGCCGGCGCGATTCGTAAATGCCCGGTTCGTCGGCGGTCAGTGCCGCGACGATGGTCCAGGCCCGCTCGCGCAGTGCGATGTGACTGGGCTTGGTGGTTTCCTGGTCGGCCACTACCAGCCATGGGTCGTCGGCCAGGCGCCGGGCGCGGCCCGAGGCCAGGTCGGCTTCCAGGTCGGCCAGCCGTGCCGGCTCCACGTCGCAGCCTTTGCCGTCCATGTCGAACAGCCAGGCCAGCGTGCGCGCCGGGTCGATCCACAAGACGCGGACCGTGCGCCGCCGCGGCGTGCCGTATTGGAGTAAATCGTTTCGCAGTAAGGTATGCAACAACATCCGTCCTCCCCGCTGAAGAGAAGTAAATACAGATGTATATGCAATTACCGGGCCAGCCCTTCCCGAGGGTGGCCCACAGGCATTTCAGGGCTGAAATGCCTGCCGGCGGCCGCGGCGGGCCTTATTGTGGTGCAACCAGGGCACCGCGGCCGTGCACAGGACACGCCGCGGCACCGAAGCGGTGGCTCAGCGCTTCGCTTTTGGCTTGGCGGCCGGCTTTTTCGGCGGGGTATGCTTGCCGGACAGCGGCGGCATCGCATCGGCCTTGCTGATCTTCAGCTGCTGGCCGCCGACCCAGACCTTGCCCAGGTGCTTGAAGATCTCGTCCGGCATCCCGTCCGGCATTTCCAGCACGGTGTGGTCTTCGAAGATCTCGATGCGGCCGATGTAGCGCGCCTCCAGACCGCTTTCATTGGCGATCGCGCCGACGATGTTCGACGGCGTGGCTTCATGCTTCGTGCCGACCTCGATCCGGTAGGCGCGCATCGCCAGGCCATCCTGCGCCCGCTCGCGTTTCTTTTTCTTCGGGGCTTCGTCCTCGCTGACGGCATCGGCCACCACCGCGTCCAGGCCTTTCGGCGCGGCTGCCCGTTCCTCGCGCGGGGCCTTCGGTGCTGCCGGCCGCTCCTCGCGCTCCGCTTTCGCTTTGGGCGCGGGTTTCGCTGCCGGGGCGGCAGCCTGGGCCGGTGCCGCCGCAGGCTCGCCATCGCGGCGGATGCGCATCGGCCGGCCCGCCACGCGCACCTGGGTCAGGGTATCCAGCACGTCCGGTGCCAGGTCGGCGGGCATGTCGAGCACCGTGTAATCCTCGAAGATCTCGATGCGGCCGATGAACTTGGAGTCGACGCCGCCTTCGTTGGCGATCGCGCCCACGATGTTGCCCGGCTTGACACCATCCTCATAGCCGACTTCGATGCGGTACGTGGCCATGCCCGGCTCCGGCTCGCGGGCGATGCGTTCCTTCTTCGGATACGCCGGGCGCTCGCCACGTTCGGGCCGCTCGAAGCGGTCGCCGCGGTCGCCGCGATCACCGCGTGGGCTGCGCTCCTCGCGCTGCGGAGCGGCCGGGCGGCCATCCTCGTGCCAGCCCTTCTCGGCCTTCTTGTCGAGCAGCAGCGGCGAGTTCCCGCGCGCCATCATCGCCAGCGCGGCGGCGATTTCGCTGGCCGGCACATCGTGCTCGCGCTCGTATTCCTCGACCAGCGACTGGAATTGTTCCAGGCCGCCGGCGGCCAGCGTTTCCGTGATCTGATCCTTGAAGCGCGCGACGCGCACGTCGTTTACGGCCTGCAGCGTGGGCAGTTCCATCTGCTTGATCGGCTGGCGCGTGGCGCGTTCGATCGTCTTCAGCAGGGTGCGCTCGCGCGGCGTGATGAACAGGATCGCCTCGCCGCTGCGCCCGGCGCGGCCGGTGCGGCCGATCCGGTGGGTGTAGCTTTCGGCGTCGTACGGCACGTCATAGTTGACGACATGGCTGATACGTTCCACGTCCAGCCCGCGCGCTGCCACGTCGGTTGCGACGAGGATGTCGATCTTGCCTTCCTTGAGCATGCCGATGGTGCGTTCGCGCGCGGCCTGCTGCATGTCGCCGTTGATGGCGGCGGCCGAGAAGCCGCGGGCGCACAGGCGCTCGGCCAGTTCCTCGGTGCCCAGCTTGGTGCGGTTGAAGATGATCATGCCGTCGAACGGCTCCGCTTCCAGGATGCGGGTCAGCGCGTCGAGCTTGTGCATGCCGGACACCAGCCAGTAGCGCTGGGTGATGTTCTCGGAGGTGGTGGTCTTCGCGGCCACCGTGATTTCGGCCGGGTCGCGCAGGTAGGTGTTGGCGATGCGGCGGATCGGCGAAGGCATCGTGGCCGAGAACAGCGCGGTCTGGCGCGACCCCGGCGTTTCCTTCAGGATGCGCTCGACGTCGTCGATGAAGCCCATGCGCAGCATCTCGTCGGCCTCGTCGAGCACCAGCGTTTTCAGCTTCGACAGGTCCAGCGAGCCTTTATCCAGGTGATCGATCACGCGCCCCGGCGTGCCGACGACGACGTGCACGCCGCGGCGCAGCGCGGACAGCTGCGGACCGTAGCTTTGCCCGCCGTAGATCGGCAGCACGTGGAAATTCGGGATATTGGCGGCATAGCGCTGGAATGCTTCGGCCACCTGGATCGCCAGTTCGCGGGTCGGTGCCAGTACCAGCGCCTGCGGCGTGTTCTGGCGGATGTCGAGCCGCGACAGGATCGGCAGCGCGAACGCGGCGGTCTTGCCGGTGCCGGTTTGCGCCGTGCCGAGCACGTCGCGGTTGGCCATCAGGTGGGGAATCGTCTGCGCCTGGATCGGCGAAGGCGCCTCATAGCCTACGTCGCTCAAGACTTTGAGCAGTGGAGCGGACAGGTTCAGGTCGGAAAACAGAAGGGGTGTGGCAGTCATTGCGGCACTCGCGATAAGTTATTGTTCGAATCGCCCAATGCGACAGGAAAGGGCGTAGTTTACCCTGTCCGCGCAGTGGGCGTCTCACGACAGGCGCCGGACCGGCGTCAGCTCAGCCGTTTTTCCGCTATATTGGCCGGTTGCCGGCCCCTGCCGAGGTACGGGGCAAGGCTCCGAGCAATCTTTATTTTGCAGACCTTTCGCAGACCTTTCGCAGGAAATCACCCATGCCCAAACTGTCGACTTCGATCCTCCTGGCGCTGGCACTTGGCGCCGGCATCGCATCCGGTACCGCCAGCGCCGCGGGCGCCGCCTATGGCCCCGAACTGCAGGGCTTCCGCTACCCTTACCCGGTGCAGCACTTCCGCTTCAATTCCCAGGGCCAGACGATGCAGATGGCCTACATGGACGTGAAGCCGTCCGGCAAGGCGAACGGCCGCACGGCGGTGCTCATGCATGGCAAGAACTTCTGCGGCGCCACCTGGGAAAGCACCATCGCCGCGCTGTCGCAGGCCGGCTACCGCGTGGTGGTGCCGGACCAGGTGGGCTTCTGCGCCTCCACCAAGCCGCCCCACTACCAGTACAGTTTCCAGCAGCTGGCCGCCAACACGATGGAGCTGCTGAAGAAGGCCAATGTCGACAAGGTGGTGCTGGTGGGCCACTCGACCGGCGGCATGCTGGCCACCCGCTTCGCGCTGATGTACCCGCAAAACGTGTCGCACCTGGTCATGGTGAATCCGATCGGCCTGGAGGACTGGAAGCAGCTCGGCGTGCCATACCGCACGGTGGACCAGTGGTTCGAGCGCGAACTGAAGCTGACCGCCGAGGGCGTGCGCACCTACGAGAAGAACACGTACTACATGGGCCGCTGGAAGCCCGAATATGAAAAGTGGGTGGACATGCTGGCCGGGCTGAATGCCGGCTCCGGCCAGCGCCTGGTGGCGTGGAACTCGGCGTTGATCTACGACATGATCTACACCCAGCCGGTGGTGCACGAGTTCCCGCAACTGAAGGTGCCCGTCATCCTGATGAACGGCGACGGCGACACCACCGCGATCGGCAGCGACATCGCGCCGCCGGAAGTAAAGGCGAAGATCGGCAACTATAAAGTGCTGGGCAAGGAAACCGTCAAGCGCATCCCGAATGCGAAGCTGATCGAGTTCCCGGGCATGGGGCATGCGCCGCAGATCGAGGATCCGGCCGGGTTCCACAAGGCGCTGCTGGGGGCGCTGGGGCAGTAAACCCGAAGCGGGCCACTGGCCGCAGGCCGATGCAAACCGGTGTCAGACACAAATGCCACCTAGTTAAGCGAACCCCAAGTGCAGGATCCGGGGTCAGACCCGTCGGGTGTTTTGTCGGGACACATGGGTAACATCTGTCGGGAGACATAGGTAACACCTTTTATGATCATTGCACATCCATTAACGGGAGCGTGCAATGCCTTGGAAGGAGTCCACCTCTATGTCATCCCGACTGGAATTCGTGCTGCTCGTACTGAGCGCTTCGGCAAACATCGCTGAGCTTTGCCGCCGATTTGGCATCAGCCGCAAGACTGCTTACAAGTGGTTGGAGCGTTATCATGCTGAAGGCGAAGGGGGCCTGCAGGATCGCTCACGGCAGCCGCATTGTTCGCCCTGCACCGCTGACGGTGAGCTTGAGATGCAAGTTCTGGCGTTGCATTTTGAGTACCCGTACTGGGGAGCTCGCAAGCTTTGCGCGCTACTGCCGGATACGGTCAAGCGGCCCCATCACAGCACCGTTCATGCGATCTTGCAGCGCCATGAGTGCCAGGTTCTTGGCGTGCCGATTAGTCAGAGCGTCGTGTTCAAGCGCTTTGAGCATGAGTTGCCCAATGACCTTTGGCAGATGGACTTCAAAGGACACTTTGCACTGACAGACACAGCTGCGGGTCGGTGTCATCCGCTGACAATTTTAGATGACCACTCGCGATTTAGCCTATGTATCGCTGCTTGCGGTAACGAACGCTACGCCACTGTGCGCACGGCATTGCAGTCGACATTTGAGCGTTACGGAATGCCTGCTCGCTTCACCGCCGACAACGGCCCGCCATGGGGCAGCACAGGTCTCATCGGACTGACAAAGCTTGAGGTATGGCTGGCACGGCTGGGTATTGCTGTGGGCCACAGCAGGCCAAACCATCCGCAGACTCAAGGTAAGGATGAGCGTTTCCATCGAACCTTGAAACTTGAGGTAATAGGGCGAAGAGGCTACGGCTCGCTTGCTCAGTGTCAGAGCGCGTTCGATGCTTGGCGCGAGATCTATAACGCTGTACGACCTCACCAATCGCTCAATCAGCAGCCACCGATTAGCAGGTACCGGTGTAGCGGCAGGTCCTTTCCATCGGTCCTGCCACCTGTCGAATACCTCCCCGATGACCAGATCAGGAAGGTCGACAAGAACGGCTACCTCTCCTACGGCCATCACCGCTACTTCGTCGGCGAAGGCCTGCATGCTGAATCTGTGGCGATCCGTCCAACTTGCACCGACGGTCTACTGGAGGTCTTCTTCTGCAAACATAAAGTTCGGGAGATAGACCTCCAGAATCCGTCGTAACATAGGTCCATGATGTGTAACCCATGTCTCCCGACATGTGTTACCTATGTCCCCCGACCATACACCCGTCGGGTCTGACCCCAGCAGTTCGTTCTTGGGGTAGTTGCAGACATTACTGGCTGGCTAGGCGCCTGAAGTAAGCGGCACCTCTTTTTTTCAACCAAATTCACGTGCCCACGCCCAGCGGCGCGCCATTGCCGGCCACCACCTGCGCCTCGTTCTCTTCCAGCACGGTGGCGATGGCGGTGGCCGGTACCGGCCGGCTGAAGTAGTAGCCCTGCATCTGCGAGCAGCCGTGCTCGCGCAGGAACGACAGCTGGTCCAGCGTTTCCACCCCTTCCGAAATCACCTGCAGGTTCAGGTTCGCGGCCAGCGCGATGATGGTGGTGACGATCGCCGCATCGTCCGGATCGACCGTCAGGTCGCGCACGAAGGCCTGGTCGATCTTCAGCACGTCCACCGCGAAACGCTTCAGGTGGGCCAGGCTGGAATAGCCGGTGCCGAAATCGTCGATGGCCAGCTTCACGCCCAGCGCCTTCAAATCACGCATCACATCGATCGCGTGCTCCACGTCGTTCATCACGGCGCTTTCCGTCAGTTCCAGTTCCAGCGAGGCGGGATCGAGCCCTGTTTCATCGAGCACGCGCGCCACGCTCTGCACGAAATCCTGCTCCGCCATCTGCCGCGCCGACACATTGACGGCCACCCGCAGGTAATCGCGCCCTTCGCGCTGCCATTCGACCAGCTGCCGGCAGGCGCTTTCCAGCACCCACGCGCCCAATGGCAGGATCATGCCGGTTTCCTCGGCCAGCGGGATGAAGCGGGCCGGCGCCACCATGCCCATTTCCGGATGCTGCCAGCGCACCAGCGCTTCCATCGCCACGATGCGGCCGCTGGCGATATCGACCTGCGGCTGGTAGTACAGCACGAATTCGCGGCGATCGAGGGCGCGGCGCATCGCCGTTTCCATCTGCACCCGTTCGCCCAGCCGTTCGCGCATCGCGCTGGTATAGAACTGGTAATTGTTGCCGCCCATTTCCTTGGCGCGGAACATGGCGATGTCGGCGCGTTCCATCAGTACGGCGGCGTCGGTGCCGTCGTCCGGGCACACGGCCACGCCGGCACTGCCGGATATGAACTGCTCCTTGTCGTCCAGTACCAGCGGCGCAGCCAGCGCGACCAGCAGCCGCTGCACCTGTTCGTTACGGGGCTGGCGCTCGCCCGGGTCGGGCAGCAGCGTCAGCGCGAATTCGTCGCCGCCCAGCCGGGCCAGCGCGCCGCCCGGCGGCAGCGCTTCCTGCAGGCGGTCCGCCACGATCTGCAGCAGGCGGTCGCCGCCCCGGTGGCCCACGCGGCTGTTGGTGAACTTGAAGCGGTCCAGGTCCAGCGACACGACCCACAGGCCGTGGCCATCCTGCATGGCCCGGCTGATCGCTTCGTGCAGGCGTTCGTGCAGCAGCTGCCGGTTCGGCAAGCCGGTCAGCGCATCGTGCGTGGACTGGTGGTGCAGCTCCGTTTCATAGGCCTTCATCGCGGTGATGTCGTAGTGGACCGACACGAAATGGGTCACCACGCCACGCTCGTCCCGCACCGGCGACACATAGGTCTCCACCCAGAACAGCGTGCCGTCCTTGCGGTAATTGCGCAGTACCGCGTGGCCGTCGCGCTGTTCGCGGACGGCGGCGCGGATCGTCTGCGCGCCGGCCTGGCCCACGTCGTCGCGGTACAACAGGCGCGGGCTCTTGCCCAGCACTTCGTCGCGCGTGTAGCCGGTCTGGTGCTCGAACGCGGGGTTGACGTAGACGATCGGATTGCCGGCGCCCGCTTCGACGATCATGATCGTGTTGGTCGACGATTCGATGGCCCGGTCGCGCAGCAGCAGCGAGCGGTTGGCTTCGGCCAGCTGGGCGGTGCGCTCTTCCACCTGGTCGCGGATCGTGCGGTTGCGCGTGGCCAGCGTGCGCACCCAGGCCGCGCCCAGCAGCGTCATCACCAGGCCCAGCACAAGTGCCGACAGCGAAGCGAGATGGTCGGACAGCCCCACCGCGTCATCCATCTCGGCCACCACGTGCCAGGGCCGGCCGGCCACGTCGATCGAGACTTTCAGCGGTGCGGGCGGGCGCGGATACAGCCAGGACAGGGGCGGCGGCACGGCGCGCTGGTCGAGTTCCGGCGGCGGCGTGTAGTAGACCAGGTTCCTGGGAATGTCGGGCACGTCGGCATACACGTGCAGTCCGACGCGCTGCAGCCGCTTGCCGCGCGCCTGCGGCGTGTGCGGCAAGCCGGATGGCTGCAGCACGTGCTCCACCATGGCGCCGGGGTCGATGGCGACCGAGGTGTACGCCGCCAGCGCGGCCCGTCGCGCGACCACGCTGCCGAGACGGGCGGCGAAGCGGTAGACGGGCAGCGACACGACCATGCCGGACAGCGTTTCCGGCAACTGCGCCAGCGGCGTCAGGCTGCTGGCTGCCGGCTGGCCGGTGTCGTATGCGCGCTGGCGGTTGGCCTCGTCCGCGGAAAACATCGTGTCCAGGCCCAGCGTGGCGGCATTGGCGGCGAACGGTTCCACATATTCGATGACCCGGTAGCGGGGCCGCCGCGCGGCCGGCATCAGCATATTGCCGCGCAATTGCGTGATCCGGGCGCCGGGCAGCACCTGGCGCAACGCCGCTTCCATGGCGGGACGGTCGGCATCGTCGACGAAGCGCAGGTAGCTGATCCCCACCACGAACGGATAGCGCACCGTCAGCGGTTCGACAAAGCGGCGGAATTCCTCGCGGGAGACGGATGGCTGGCTGACATACAGCTGGTTGACGCTGCGCAGGCTGTCGATGACGTTGTTGATGCCTTCAGACAAGGCGAACACCCTCACGTGCGCGCGTTGCGTGAACGTGAGCACGATGCGGTCCTGCTCCAGGCGGCAAATGCCGGCAAACAGCAAGGCCGTCAGGCCGAGTCCACACAGCAACGCCAGCAGTGCCGGCGCATGTTGCCGTGCATTCTTGGCCCGCGCAAGAACAGTCCTGTCACGAATTCGGGCCACCTTGCAAATCAGGTTGGACGGGTCGTCAGGGTAGCATGGTTGCCAGCCAAGTCCCCGCCCTGCTGTAGCGCGCCAGGCAAAATGTTGCCGGCTTATACTTATTAGCCTTATGTAATAGCCAGCCTTATGTAACTAGCCAGCCTTATGTAACCAGCCAGATGACATGCAGCCGTCCGCGGCTGGCCGTTAACCGCAGTAGAACCTTATACGGGAGAAGATATTGGACACCGATACGAGATGGATCGACATACAGGGTGACGACGGCACGTTCCAGGCTTACCAGGCGTTGCCGCGCGGCGGCAAGGGCCCGGGCATCGTGCTGATCCAGGAAATCTTCGGCGTCAATGCGCATATCCGCAGCGTGGCCGAGCAGTACGCGGCGGACGGCTACGTGGTGCTGGCCCCGGACCTGTTCTGGCGCCAGGGCCCCCACATCGAACTCACGTACGACGAAACGGACTGGAAGAAGGCCGTGGCATTGAAAGGCGCGACGGACACGCAACAGGCGGTGGCCGACGTGGCCGCCACGATCCGCGCGCTGCGGGGCATCGTCGGCGGCGAGAAAATCGCATCGATCGGCTATTGCTTCGGAGGCTTGCTGTCCTACCTGACCGCGGCCGCCGGCAACGTCGATGCGGCGGTAGCCTACTACGGCGGCGGCATCCAGAACCAGCTGGACAAGGCCGGCAGCGTGACGGTGCCGCTCCTGATGCACTTCGGCGGCAAGGACAGCCATATCCCCGCCGATGCCGTGAAAAGCATCGCCGAACGCTTCGGCGACCGCGACAACGTGGAAATCCATGTCTACCCGGAAGCGGAACACGGTTTCAATTGCTCGCACCGGGGCAGCTATCACCAGCGCTCGTCCGTCGAGGCACGCGGCAACACGCTGCTGTTCCTTTCCGAGAACCTGTAAGCCCGCGCACGGGCGCGCTACAATGGATTTTTAATCCCCGGCGCCCCGCGCGGGCGCCGCTCCAGCCATGGCCAGACTCAAGCTCGCATTCCCCGAAGACCAGTTCGTTTTTTCAACACAGATGTCGGTACGCGTCACCGACATCAACCACGGCAACCACCTGTCCAACGACTCGATGATCTCGATGATTTCCGAGGCGCGCGCACGGTTCCTCTACGAGTACGGGGTACGGGAGACGGAAAGCGATGGCAGCGGGATCATCGTGACCGACCTGGCCACCACCTACCGCGCCGAAGCCCATGCGCGCGACCAGCTGCTGTTCGAAGTGGGCGTGATGGACTTCAACAAGTACGGCGGCGACATCATCTTCCGCATCACCCGCCCGGCCGATGGCACGCTGGTGGCGATGGCCAAGTACGGCTTTGTGTTCTTCAACTACCGGTTGAAGGAAGTGGTGCCGATGCCGGATGATTTCCGCGCGAAATTCCCGCGGGTGAACTGGGTCGATTGAGGTGCGTTCGGCTGGCCGGGCGGCTGCATCGGCTGCCCGGCGAGAGCTGCGCGCGGGAGATGAGGTATCAGCCTCTTCCGCTTCAGCTCACCAGTTCGTTTTCTTCACGCCGCGTTTCAGGCGCTTACTTCCGGCTCACCTGGCTGCCCAGGATCGTCTTCTGGAACCAGTCGTCCACCATCTGCTTTTCATAGCGCAGCGGATCGCCGGAGGTGTACCGGTTGATACGCTGCTGGTACATCATGTTCTTCAATGTGTCCTCGCCGCTGCGCAGGACCTGGCCATCCTGCTCCAGCGTATAGCTGAGCTTCATGGTGGGCCAGTCGGCACCGCCACGCATGATGCGGATATCGTTGGTCGCCCAGCGGCGGGGCTCTTCGCGGCCCGCCAGGTCGATGTCGGTCACGGTCACTTTCAGGTTTTGCCCGGCCGGCAAGTCCTTGGCCAGGTCATTGAAATGCCGCGTCACTTCCTTCAGCACCCGGTCGCGGTCGTGCAGCGAATGGGGCATGTCGATGAATTCATCCGGCTTGACGTAGTCGACGGTGACGCCGGCGCTTGCGGCACCTGCCGCCGCCAGCAGCGCCGCGGCCAGCCAGGAGCGTGGTTGCAGTCGCATGATGTTTCCTTTCCTCGGTTTTGTCCTGTGATCAGCCTTTGAATATACGCCGAACACGTGAAAGGATCGTTTCCGCTGTCACGATGATGTAACAGATCGCAACTACCATGCTCCCATCTTGCCGGACGGTGGCCGTCCGGAAATGTCTCTAGACAGAGGCCCGCGGGCGGCAAGCCCGCAAAACGGAGTCCTGATGCGTCGTGCTCACGGCGCTATCCTTCGCCGCACCCGGCTCACGCCGGGTGCGGTTTTTTTTGTTGCCGGGATTTCTGTTTCCCAAAATCGGGGCTGACCCCGGTTTCGGGAAATGTTTCAAAGCCGGTGACAGAAAAACGGTCACAGTCGCCATTTTTCCGGAAACATTGCAAATGAAATGGTGACTGTCACCGTTTTTCCGGAAACGTTGCAAAAGAATTGGAGCCTGTCACCGGTTTTTTCGGCGGCTTTTTGTGCGTGTGCTAACGGCTGGTTTGTGCCGGGCGGGCCAGACTGTGTTCTTCAACTCAAGGTGGAGCGCAGCATGCCCGAAGGCCCTTCCCTCGTCATCCTCAAAGAACTGGCGCGGCCGTTCGAAGGCCGCACGATCGCGGCGGCGCATGGCAACAGCAAGGCCGTGCCGTTCGATGAATTGCCTGGCCAGCCGATCCTGTCGCTGCGCACCTGGGGCAAGCACTTCCTGATCGAATTGCCGCTGTATACGATCCGCATCCATTTCCTGATGTTCGGCAGTTACCGGATCGACGAGCGCAAGGAGAACAGCCCGGAGCGCCTGGGCCTGGCCTTCGAGGAAGGCGGCGAGCTGAACTTCTACACTTGCGCGGTCAAGCTGCTCGAGGGCGACCTCGACGCGGCGTACGAATGGCAGGCCGATGTGATGGCGGATGCCTGGAAACCGGCGGCCGCGCTGAAGAAACTGCGGGCGAAGCCCGACATGCTGGTGTGCGATGCGCTGCTCGACCAGGAGATCTTCTCCGGCGTCGGCAACATCATCAAGAATGAAGTGCTGTTCCGCCTGAAGATTCATCCGGCCTCGACGGTGGGCGCGCTGCCTGCCGCAAAGCTGCGCGAACTCGTGAAGCATGCCCGGCAATACAGCTTCGAATTCCTCGAGTGGAAGAAGGCGTTCGTGCTGAAACAGCACTGGCTCGCCCACACCAAGCGGATTTGCGCGCGCTGCAATATTGCATTGCACAAGGCCCACCTGGGCAAGACCAAACGGCGCACCTTCTGGTGCGAACGGTGCCAGAAACGGTACGGTCCGGTGTTGTAAAGCCGTAGCGCAAAAGTTCTTTCCTGTTGTTAATAATGGAACTGGCGCATACAATCGGCATGACCGCGCCTGGAAAATGCCCGGTTTCCTGTTCCCAATCATGAAGCGCTCCATGTCCTTTCTGTCTTCAACATCGCCCAAGCTGCCACCCTGGAAAATCCTGCTGGTCGACGACGAGCCCGATATCCATGACATCACCAAGCTGACACTGGCCCGTTTCCGGCTCGATGGCCGCGGCCTGAGCTTCCTGCATGCCTACAGCGGCCAGGAAGCCAAGGAAATCCTGTCCCGCGAAACGGACATCGCCCTGGTCTTCCTGGACGTGGTGATGGAACGCGAAGACAGCGGCCTGGAAGTGGCGCGCTGGATGCGGCAAGACCTGGACAACCAGTTCACCCGCATCGTGCTGCGCACCGGCCAGCCGGGCCAGGCGCCGGAAGAACGCGTGATTGTCGACTACGACATCAACGACTACAAGGAAAAGACCGAGCTGGACCGCACCAAGCTGTTCACGACCACGTTCGCCGCGCTGCGCGCCTACCGCGACATCATGAAAGTCGAGGAAGCGCGCCAGCAACAGGTGCACTACCGGGAAGGGCTGGAGCGGGTGATCGCGGCTTCCACGCACATCTTCCAGCAGCGCAACCTGAAGGATTTCGCCAGTGGCCTGCTGCAGCAGGTGGTCGCGCTCCTGCGGCTGGAGCACAGCATGCTGCTGCGCCTGCGCGGCGCCACCGCGATCGCCGGCGAAGGCGATTTCGAAGTGCTGGCGCAGATCGGCGAGGAAACGCTGCTGACGCCGGAACTGATCGCCCAGCTGCAAGCAGCCGAACGCAACCGTATTTCCAGGCTGGAAGGCGACACCTACGTCGGCTACTTCCCGAACCACAGCGGCAAGGCGTCGCTGCTGGTGCTGAAAGGCGTGGATGAAATTTCCGAGATCGATACCAAGCTGCTGGAAATCTTCTGCAGCGACGTGGCGATCGCCTTCGACAATATCCTGCTGAACCAGGAAATCACCGATACCCAGGCCGAGCTGATCATGCGCCTGGGCGACGTGGTCGAATCGCGCTCGAACGAAGCCGGCAACCACGTACGCCGCATGGCCGAGGTGTGCCACCTGCTGGCCACGGCGGCTGGCCTGCCGCACGAGGAAACGGCCGTGCTGAAGCATGCCGCGCCGATGCACGATATCGGCAAGATCGCCACGCCCGACGCGGTGCTGCTGAAACCCGGCAAGCTCACCCCGGAAGAGTGGGAAATCATGAAGCAGCACCCGGCCGTGGGCGCCTCGATCCTCGACGGCTCGCAGCGCCCCATCCTGAAGGCGGCCGCCGTCATCGCCCACCAGCACCACGAGAAATACGACGGTACCGGCTACCCGCAGGGCTTGAAGGGCGAAGACATCCACCTGTATGCCCGCATCGTGGCCGTGGCCGACGTGTTCGACGCCCTGATGCACAAGCGCGTGTACAAGGATGCCTGGCCGGTCGACCGCGTGATCGACTACCTGCGCGAAGTCGCCGGCAAGCACCTGGACCCGCGCTTCGTCGAGCTGTTGATCCAGAACGTGGACGAAGCGCTGGCGATCACGGAGCGGCTGCCGGACTGACGACGGCTGCGCTTCCGGGAAGGGCTGCCTCCTGGAACCGCTGGGTGACACCATTTCCGACGACGGCTGCCATCCTGAAACCACTGTCTGACACCATCTCCGGTGAATCGCCGGAAATGGTGTCAGACACCTGACCTTCAACTCCTGCCCCTTCGATACTGTCCCTTCAGCGCTTGCGCTGATCCCGCGGAAAACGCAGCTTGTAGTGCAAGCCCATGCCCGGCGCACTGCTGACCTTGATGGTGCCGCCCAGCGGGCCGGTGACCAGGTTGTACAGGATGTGCGCGCCCAGCCCGGAACCACCGCTGCCCCGCTTGGTCGTGAAGAACGGATCGAACAGCTGGCCCAGCAGGCCCTGGTCCATGCCCATGCCATCGTCGCTGTAGTCGAGCAGCACGTGCTCGCCATCGAGGCGGCCGCTGATGCGGATGGTGCCGGCCTGGTCTTCCTCGAAACCGTGCACCAGCGAATTCTCGATCATGTTGGTGACGATCTGCGACACCGCGCCCGGGAAGCTGTCCAGGTGGATATCCGGCGGGCAGTCCACCTGCACCTTGACGGGATTGCCCTTCAGCTTCGGCTGCAGCGACAGCAGCACTTCGGCCAGGTATTTCGCCAGGTTGAAGTGGCGGATGTTTTCCGACGACTGGTCCACCGCCACCTGCTTGAAGCTGCGCACCAGCGCGGCGGCGCGCTGGGTGTTGGTCGTCATGATGCGCAGCGACTGGTCGACGGTATCGAAGAACATGGCCAGGCCTTCTTCGTCCAGCCGGCCCTCGGCCAGGTCTTCCCGCGTCAGTTTCAGTTCCTGCACCAGGTGCGAGGTGGCGGTCACGCAGATGCCCAGCGGCGTGTTGATCTCGTGCGCCACGCCGGCGACCAGGCGCCCCAGCGATGCCAGTTTTTCCTGCCGCACCAGTTCCGACTGCGCATCCTGCAGCTGCGTCAGCGCGTTGTTGAGCGCTTCGTTCTGCCGCTCCAGCGCGGCTCTCGCGGAATCGAGGCGCATCGTGCGCTCCTGCACGGCGCGCTCCAGCCGGTCCATGCTCTGCAAGCCTTGCAGCGCGGACGAGACCTGGCTGGCGATCAGGGCGAACAGCGCCTGGTCTTCCTCGCTGTAGGTATGCGCCTTGTCGTAGCTCTGGATGACGATGGCGCCCAGCGGCTGCTGGTTCTGGTCCATCAGCGGGCAGCCGATCCAGTGCTCAGCGATCGTGCCCACGCCAAACGCGGCGATCTTCTTGCGGGAGAGATGCTCGTCCGCCGTCATCACGAGGCAGCGGCGGTTCAGAATCACCCACGCGGTGGGAGACTCGTCCGGCGACGCCAGGTGCGTCACTTCATCCGGATCGGGCGGCGTATCGGCTTCATCGACGTAATAGACGAAGCGCACCGCGTTCGGTGCGCCGTCGCGGTCGTTCAAGGCCACGTAGAAATTGGCCGCATACATGATGCGGCCCAGCGCACCGTGCACGGCGCGCAGGAACCCGACGATGTCGGTGCAGCGCGTGGACAGCTGGCCGATTTCCAGCAGCACGGCCTGGACGGCTTCGAGACGGCGGAGGCGATCTTCCATCGAATTTCCCGTAGTAAATAAATGCAGTCAGGAAATATAACAGGCGCCCACGCCGAGGGCCAGCGCCACTACAAAAATGCAACAGATTGGCGTTACGGCTTCCGGTAGCCGCCTTCGATCCACTCGGTGGCGCTGGTGGCGGACAGGCGGAAGTCCGGCCGCGTGCGCACCGACGCCAGTTCGTCGCCGTATTCGTCGACGGCGGTCAGCGTGGCATAGGGCTCGTCCTCGTCCGGCGTGATGACCATCTTGACGGTGATCGCCGCGCCTTCGTCCGTCACCACGCGCACGGATTTGTGCAGCCGCGCATGCAGCTGCTGTTCGTGGCGGCGGATCACTTCGTTGGCCGTCTTGACCAGCGTGTGGAAAGCCGAGATATCCAGGGGCTTGGGATTTTTCTTGTCGCGGCCCATCGTCCATGGCCCGACCAGCGCCGGCTCCGGTTCGCCATCCTTGATCATCGCCACGGCCCAGCCGTCGTCGTCCTCGTTCTTGATGACGCGGGCGGTCCAGCCCTGGCCCTGCCACACTCGGTCTTCCTGGATCAGCGCATCCTCGGGCTCTTCGTGGTCGTCATGCTGCCCTTGCTGTTCCGATTGTTCGGCTTGTTCCATCAACGTTTCCTCGATCAGATCTTCCATGGGTCCTCTCGGCAAATTACTGTATGAATACCCAGTACTATAGCAGCTTCAGAGGGAAAAATGGGAGTCTCCCCGACGCCTCGTATGGGGGATGCCACCCTGTGCGGTGCAACCGGACAATGGCGGGCATGAGAACGCCTTCCCTGCCCCCGATTTTGCCGTCCCGTGTGCCGTCCCCTTTGTCGTCCGTTTTGCCATCACCTTTGCCATTCTCCCTGCCGCGCGCCCTCCTCCTTGCCGGTTGCGCCGCGACGGCGCCGTTAGCCCATGCCCAGCAGGTGCAGGTCTACGGCCGCCTCAACGTTTCGCTGGAAGCGGCCCGGGCGCCGGGCGTGCACGCTGAACGCATGGTCAACAACCGCTCGGTGCTGGGCTTCAGGGGCAGCGAAGACCTCGGTGGCGGCCTGAAGGCATTGTTCCAGATCGAGGGTACGCTGGCGCCCGATACCGGTGCCGGGGAAATCGCCCGGCGCGATACGCGCGTCGGGCTGGAAGGTGCGTTCGGCACAGTGTTCGCCGGCCACTGGAGCACGGCCTACAACGGCGCTACCTCGGGGCTGGACCCGTTCTATCCGACCACGGCCGGCTACATGAGCATCCTCGCCAACGGGGCGGCGGCGTCCACCGACAACGTCGCCGACGTGGCCTCGTTCGACCGGCGCCAGGCCAACAGCGTGCACTGGTGGTCGCCCCGCTGGCGCGGCTGGACGCTGCGGGCCACGCACGGCCTGCCGGAAGAGCGCCCGGCCGGCGGCGCGAAACCTTCGCTGCTGTCGCTGGCGCTGATCCACGACGCGGGGCCGCTGTACCTGGCCCTGGCCCACGAACGCCACCATGAATACCACGGGCCCGGCACCGCCGACACGGGCAGCAAGGCCGCCATCGGCTACCTGTCCGGCACCACGCGGCTGGCCGTCGTCGCCGAGCGCCTCGCCTACCAGCTGCCTGCCGGGCGGCTGGCCCGCAACGCGCTGTACGTATCGCTGAGCCACCAGGCCGGGCGGCATGGCTTGCGTGCCAGCATCGGCAAGGCGGGCGACGGCCATGGCGGCGGCACCGTCGGTTTCGTGCGCGGCGGGGCCGATACCGGCGCCGTGCATGCGACCGCCGGCTACGAGTACCTGTTCTCGCCCCGCACCACGGTGTACGCGTACCACACGCGGCTGCATAACGACGGCAACGCGGCGTATGACTTCCCGATCAACGGCGTGAAGGGATTCACCGATTCGCTGGCCGGCGCGCACATCTCCGCCACCTCGTTCGGACTGCGCCACAGTTTCTAGATAGAACGGCGGCACTGCAGAAAACCGGTGACAGGCTCCGATTATGAAAATATTCGGAGCCTGTCACCGGTTTCTCTCACCGGTTTCGCATCGCTTTCGAAATAATCGGAGCCTGTCACCGGTTCTGGTGTCAGTAACCGGCCCCCGCTTCTTTCCCGTTCACCCCGCAAATCCAACCGTTCGTCGCTTTCACCCCGCATCTCCAGGGATGGCCGCGTAAAGTTCACTCATCGCCACTGCCACTCCCTGGAGCACATCATGAAAAAACTTCTCGCCGTCACCATCGTCGTGCTGCTGTTCATCGCGGCGTGCAATGCCTTCGATTCCCCGTGGGGCCACGACTTCCACGTGAATGTCGATGGCGAGGAATTCGACGGGCCGTTCGGCTGGGTGGTGGGCGTGCTGCTGGCCGGTGGCGGCTTGCTGATCGGCGCCATCGTGGTGGTCTGCGTGGCGATCCTGGTCGGGCTGCTGTTTGCCGGGCTGGGAGTGCTGGTGGTGTTCGGGCTGGCCGCGCTGGGCGTGGCGATCGCCGCCGCGCTGTCGCCGCTGCTGCTGCCGCTGGCGATCGTCATCGGGCTGGTGTGGTATTTCAGCCGCCGCGACAAGCGCCGCGCGGCGGCCATGAAGGAAGCGGCCGTCTGAAACTGATGCTGCTTAGATAAGTCCACCCCAAATGCAAAGCCCGGGGTCAGACCCGGCGGGGTGAAGCAGGGGTTTCGCGAAGCATGCTTCGCGCCTGCGGAACGATGCTGGCATGCATGCCAGCATCGTTCCTGACCCCAGCCCTTCGCTGTTGGGGTGAATGCATGTGCTTCCACGTATCGGGTAACGCTCAACTTAGCGGCGTTACCGTCTGAGACCGGCTTGTGTAAGAAAGCCAAAAAACGCAGCAAGTAAGAAAATGAAAAGGGCCGCAAGCGCGGCCCATTTTCATTTTATGCAGCCTTCCCGGCCACGTAGTTCTGGTAGCCCCGCGCCCGCAGCGCGCAGGCCGGGCACTCGCCACAACCGTAGCCCCAGTCGTGCAGGGCGCCCCGCTCGCCCTTGTAGCAGGTATGCGTATCGGCGCGGATCAGGTCGACCAGCGGCTGGCCGCCGAGGTCTTCGGCCAGTTCCCAGGTTTGCGCCTTGTCCAGCCACATCAGCGGCGTTTCCACCTTGCTGCGCGTGTCCATGCCCAGGTTCAGCGCCACCTGCAGCGCCTTCATCGTGTCGTCGCGGCAGTCCGGGTAGCCGGAGAAATCGGTTTCGCACATGCCGCCCACCAGCACGTTCATGCCGCGCCGGTAGGCCAGCGTGGCCGACACCATCATGAACATCAGGTTGCGGCCCGGGACGAAGGTATTCGGCAAGCCGTTGGCCTGCATGGTGATCTCGATCTCCTCCGTCATCGCCGTGTGCGACAGCTGGGAAATCAGCCCCAGGTCGATCATGTGGTCCTCGCCCAGCCTGGCGTCCCAGTCGGGCCGCAGCACGCGCAGCTTCGCCAGCAATTGCGGGCGCATCGCCAGCTCGATCGCGTGGCGCTGGCCATAGTCGAAGCCGATCGTCTCGACCCGTTCGTAGCGGTCCAGCGCCCAGGCCAGGCAGGTGGTGGAATCCTGTCCGCCGGAGAACAGCACCAGGGCGGCATCGCGTGTCATCATCGCATCCTCGTCAAAACAACTCGAAACAAAACTTTTAAAAAAACTCGAACAACAAACCCGAAACCTGAATCTTATTAGTACGCCATCTTTTTTACCAATCCGGTAACATCGCGCCGATAACAATCACATCGTCCACCGGGGATCACGAATTTTGGCACAACTCGTCACAAATGTAATGCGGCTGGCCTGCGTGGTGGTGCTGGCGGCGCCGCTGGCGCTCCATGCGGCGGAGGGGCTGCAGTACAACGTCCGGATCAACGCACCAGGCGACCTCGACGATCTGCTGGAAGAAAACCTCGATCTCCTGAAGTACCGCGGCAATCCCCGCACCGACATCGAGCAGCTGCGCCGCATGGTGCGCACGGCGCCGGCGCAGGCCAACACGCTGCTCGCCACCGAAGGCTACTATTCGCCCACCGTCAACGTGCGGCTGGACGAGAGCGGCACGCCGCCGCAGGTGACCGTCGACGTGACGCCCGGCGATCCGGTGCTGGTGGGCGCCGTTGAAATCGTGCTGAACGGCTTTGCCTCCAATCCGGAATCCCCGTTCGACAAGGAAGCGCTGAAAGCCAGCTGGCCGCTGGCGGAGGGCCAGGTATTCCGCCAGGCGGACTGGGAAGGCGCCAAGCGCGCGATCCTGCGCGCCGTGGTGCAGACCCGCTACCCGCGCGCGCAGATGACGGAAAGCGTGGCCACCGTCGATCCCGACACCAAGCGCGCATTGCTGCGCGTGGCGCTGGACAGCGGCCCCGAGATGCGCTTCGGCGCCATCCGGATCGAAGGCCTGAAGCGCTATCCGGAAGAAATTATCCTGAACCTCAACAAGATCAAGCCGGGCGACTTGTACAGCGAAGCGGAATTGCAGGCGTTCCAGTCGAAGCTGCAGGACACCGGCTACTTTTCGTACGTGGAAGTGACAGCGGACCTGAACACCCTGATCGGCGAACGGCAGGAAGCCCAGGCCGAACAAAGCGCCGGCGCGCCGCAGCCGGCCACGCTGCCGCCGGTGCCGCTGCTGGTGCACGTGGTGGAAAACAAGCGCAAGAACGCCAGCGTGGGTGTCGGCTTTTCCACCAACACGGGCGGCCGCACCTCGGTCGCCTATGACGACCTGGCCGTGTGGGGCCTGCGCCTGAAAAGCGCGCTGACGGTGGAACAGAAGAAGCAGACGGCGCGCGGCGACTTCTACTTCCCCACCACCGAGGATGGCTACAACGACAGCTTCGGCGCGGCGCTGGAGCGCAACGACATCGAAGGCGAAGTCACGCGCACCGCCTCGGTCTACGCCAAGCGGGCCTGGGGCACGCCGCTGCTGGAGCGCAGCATCTCGGCCGAGTACCTGAACGAGAGCCGCACGGTCGCCGGGGCGACATCGGAAACGTCATCGACCCATGCGATGAGCCTGCCGATCACCTATGCCGTCACGTGGCGCAAGCTGGACAACCTGATCTTCCCCACCCGGGGTTACGTACTGAACGCCACGGCCGGCGGCGCACTGCTGCCGATCCTCACCGATGAAAAATTCATCCGCGTCACGGCGCGCGGCATCACCTACCGCCCCATCGATCCGAAGAACCTGCTGATCTTCCGCGGCGAGATCGGCGCGCTGCGCTCGGGCAGCAAGGAAGGCGTGCCGGCCACCTACCTGTTCCGCGCCGGCGGCGACAATTCGGTGCGCGGCTATGCCTACCAGGAGCTGGGCGTGCAGGAAGGCGACGCCACCGTGGGCGGCCGCTACCTGGCCACCGCCAGCGCCGAGTACCAGTACTGGTTCCGCCCCACCTGGGGCGCCGCGGTGTTCTACGATGCCGGCAACGCCGCCGATTCGCTGTCGGATATCCATCCGAAATCGGGCTATGGCGTCGGTGCCCGCTACAAGAGCCCGGTGGGCCCGATCAATGTCGACGTGGCCTTCGGCCACGCGACGCGCAAGGCGCGCCTGCACTTCTCACTGGGATTCACGTTCTGATGGCCGACGATACCAACACCCCCGACACCCCGGCCGGCCAGGATGGCGACAATGCGCCCCTGCCGCGCAAGGAGCGCCGCTGGCTGCGCCGCACGCTGATCGGCACCGGCATCACCGTCGTCGTGCTGGGCGGCGCGATCTGGCTGCTGGGCCGGGAAACCACGCTGCAGCAGATCGCCGAGCGCGTGGCCCGGGCAAGCGGCGGCGCGATCACGATCACCGGCGTTACCGGTTCGCTGTACAACCACATGCACATCGGCCGCGTGGTCTACAAGGGCAAGACCAGCACCATCACGGCCGACAATATCGACATCGACTGGTCGCCGCTGCAGTTCTTCTCGTCCGGCATCGAGATCAGCGAGCTGCGCGTGCAGTCGGTGCTGATGCAGACCACCGCCGAGGACGACGAGCCGCTGACCGTTCCCGCCACGCTGGCGCCGCCGTTCCGCATCTCGGTCGATGACGCGCGGCTGCTGAAGCTGACCATGGTGGGCCTGACCGGCACCCGCAACGAAGTCACCGATATCCGCGCCAGGCTGTATGGCGACAAGACGCAATGGCAGCTCACCAGCGCCAGCGCCATCACGCCGATCGGCCGCGTTGCGGCGGATGGCACGATCGGCGCGCAAAAACCGTTCAAGCTGCAGGCCAAGGCCGCGCTGACCGAGGTGCACATCGCGCCGGGGCAGCCTTCCGCGCAGCTGGCGGTGGCCGCCACCGGCAACCTGTCGCTGATGACGCTGGGGATCAAGGGCACGTCGCCGAATGCCAACGGCGACGGCACGGTCACGCTGGTGCCCTTCGAGAAGATTCCCCTGCGCGCGGCGGATATCCGCGCCTACGGCGTCGATCCCTCGCGCTTCCAGTCGGCGTGGCCAAAGGCCAGCCTGGACCTGCGCGTGAAGGCCGACATCGGCACGCGGCAGCAGGTGAGCGGCGTGCTGGAACTGGTCAACACGGCCGCGCCCGGCCCGATCGACCAGCAACTGCTGCCGCTGAAGGCGGTCACGGCGCGCCTGGGCGGCAACCTCACGGTGGCCACGCTGGACAACCTGCTGATCGACCTGGGCAACGCCGGCCGCTTCACCGGCGCCGGCCGCGTCGAGCGCACCGGGCCGGACGGCGGCATCGAAACGGCCGATATCCGGCTGCACACGGACCGCATCGACCTGCACCACATCCACGGCGCCGCCAACGCCACGGCGATCGCCGGCGACATCTCGGCGAAAAGTACCGGAAGCGGCACCGGCACCGTGCAGACCTTCGACGTGGCGCTGGCCGAAAAGAACATGCGCCTGGATGCCCATGCGAACCTGAAGGACACGCTGGTGACGATCGAGCGCGCCCGGCTGCAGGCCGGCCGCGGCAGCATCGGCGTGACGGGCCAGGCCAGCCTGGCCGGCGACCGCGCCTTCAAGGCGGCGGCCACGGTGGACCGCTTCGACCCCGCCGCGCTGGGCAACTTCCCGAAGGCGGACCTGAACGCCGTGGCCAACGTGGCCGGCAAGCTGGTGCCGGAACCGAACGCCGCCATCGGCTTCACGATCCGGCCATCGACCTTCGCCGGCCAGAAGCTGTCCGGCAGCGGCAAGCTGAATGCCGATGCGCGGCACCTGACGAACATTGCCGCCAGCGTGGCGATGGGCCGCAACACCATCGAGGCACGCGGCGACTTCGGCCTGCCGGCCGAGAAACTGAACTGGAAGGTCGACGCGAAAGACCTGGCGGCACTGCGCGGCGACCTGGCCGGCTCGGTCGCCGGCAGCGGCGTTGCCACCGGCGGCTATGCCGCGCCGCGCACCAGCTTCGATGTCGAGGCGCGCGGCATCGGCCTCACCGGCGCGAAAGTGCGCGCGCTGGACAGCGTGATCCGCGCCTCCGGCCAGTTCGCGCTGGCCGGCAAGGACAAGTCGCCGGAAGTCACCCTGTCCGGCAGTGCGCGGCGCGTGAACCCGGCAGCCTTTGCGGCATCCGCGCCGGCGGGCAACCTGAACGCCACGTTCTCCGGCAATGCGCGCCTGGCGGCCGACTGGCGCGCCAACATGAACCTGGACTTCGCGCCATCGACGCTGGTCGACGCGCCGCTGACCGGCCACGCGAAACTCACGGCCGATCACCGCCACGTGGACAATGCAGACGTGGACCTGCGCCTGGGCCCGAACAGCCTGCAGGCCAGGGGCGCGTTCGGCGCCCCGGCGGACCGGCTGAACTGGAAACTCGATGCGCCCCAGCTTTCCAGCCTGGGCGCCGGTTTCGGCGGCGTGCTGCGCGGTACCGGCACGCTGGGCGGCACCATGCAGAAACCCATGCTGTCGTTCGGCATCGAAGGCAACTCGCTGCGGCTGATGACGCAGCACCAGGTGCGCGCCATCAAGGCCACCGGCACGCTCGGCAATGTCGATGCGCTGGTGGCGGACGTGAACGTGACCGGCTACAGCTCGCCGGCGATCTCGATCGACCGCGCCCGCCTGCAATCGAGCGGCACCGGCGCGGCGCACTCCATCGCCCTGTCCGCCGCGAATCCGGACTTCGACGCGGCGCTGCGCATCAAGGGCGGCTGGGCCAACGACACGTGGAGCGGCACCATCGACACGCTGCAGAACCGTGGCCGCTTCGCGCTGACCCTGCAAGCGCCTGCCCCGCTGACCATCGCGGCGTCGAAAGGCAGCGGCGTGGCGGGCCTGGCGAAACCGGAGCGCATCGCGTTATCCAGTGCCGTGATCGGCCTGCCGGAAGGCAGCCTGCGCGTGGAAAACCTGGAAAAAAACGGGCCACGCTGGCGCAGCCGCGGCACGGCCGCCGGCGTGCCGGCCACGTACCTCGCGCAACTGTCCGATGCCTGGCGCGGCCGCGTCGTCAGCGACCTGACGCTGGGCGCCAACTGGGGCCTCGACATGACGCTGCCTTCCGGTGGCGCTGGCGCTACTCCTTCGGCCCCCGCTCTCAATGGCGCGGTGCGCGTATTCCGCGAAAAAGGCGACATCACCGTGGCCGGCGGTGCGGCGCCGCTGCCGCTCGGGCTGTCGCAATTGCAGGCCGGCGTCAATGTCTCGGGCAATACGCTGAAGGTGCAGGCCGGCATGGTCGGCACCCGCGCCGGCCGTATCGCGCTGGACGCCACGGCCCAACTGCGCGACGGCCGCATCCCCGGCGACAGCCCGCTGGCCGTGACGGCCAGCGTGGACGTGCCGTCGATCGCCTGGATGTCGCCGCTGACCGGCATGGAAGGCCTGGAGCTGGAAGGTGCGCTGAAGGCCGCGATCGCCGGCAGCGGCACCGTGGCCAATCCGGCCTTGAACGGGGAAGTATCGGGCAACGGCCTGGTGATCAACCTGGCCGACCAGGGCGTCCGCCTGCGCAATGGCCAGTTGCAGGCGCGCGTGGAAGGCGACCGGCTGACCTTGCAGAAGCTGCACTTGGAAGGGCGCACCGGCCGTGCCGACGCGGAAGGCTGGGCGCGCCTGGCCGGCAATGAAATGACGATGAACCTGAAGCTGACGGCCGACAAGCTCGAAGCGCTGTCCCGCCCGGACCGCACGCTGGTGCTGTCCGGCTCCAGCGAGGTGATACGCGACGCGAAGCGCTTCCAGCTGAACGGCAAGTTCCGCGCCGACCGCGCCGACATCGAACTGCCCGACGAGAATTCGCCGACCATCAGCGACGACGTGGTGATCCTCGGCCGCACCAAGCCGACGATCAAGGAAACCGCGCAGGCGATGCCGCTGAACGTGGACCTGGAAGCGGACCTGGGCAAGGATTTCCGCCTGAAGGGCAAGGGCCTCGACGCCTATCTGGAAGGCGGCGTGCACGTGCGGGTCGCCGACCGGCGCGCGCCGCGCATCAATGGCAGCATCCGGGTTGCCAGCGGCACTTATGCCGCCTACGGCCAGAAGCTGGCGATCGAGCGCGGCGTGATCAACTTCACGGGCGCCTACGACAACCCCGGCCTGAACATCCTCGCCGTGCGCAAGCGCCCGGAAGGCTCCGAACTGTCCGACACCAACGTGGAAGCCGGTGTCGAAGTGCGCGGCACGGCGCTGGCACCCACCGCGCGGCTGGTCTCCACGCCGTCCGTGCCGGACAGCGAGAAGCTGTCCTGGCTGGTCCTGGGGCATGGCATGGACGACATGCAGGGCAACGAGATGGGCCTGCTCGGCACCGCCGCCGGCGCGCTGTTCGGCGGCAAGGGCGGCGGCAGCTTCGCCAACAAGATCGGGCTGGACGAACTGGGCGTCTCGCAGGGCAGCGGCAATGCCACGGGGCTGGAGAACACCGTGGTCACGGTCGGCAAGAAGCTGTCCTCGCGCGCCTACCTGGGCTTCGAGCAGGGCGCCGGCAGCGCCACCTCGCTGGTCAAGCTGCGCTACAAGCTGAACCAGCGGATCACGCTGCAGTTCCAGACCGGCACGAACAACGCGCTGGATGTGCTGTATACGTGGGCGTTCGATTGAAGGGGGTGTGGTGGAGCCACCGAATCTGGCACTAATGTCGCTTAACTTAGATAAGCCCACCCCAGGTGCAAGTTCCGGGGTCAGGGAGGAATACTGGCTTGCAGGCCAGTATCGCTACGTCGGCAAGGAGCGATGCTCCTTGAAACCCCGACTACGCCCCGACGGGGTGCAGCAGGGGTTTCGCGAAGCATGCTTCGCGCCTGCGGAACGGTGCTGGCATGCAGGCCAGCACTCCTTCCTGACCCCTGCCCTTCGCTGTTGGGGTGAATGCATGCGCTTGCAATGTGTCCTGTAACGCTTGACCAACCGGCATCAGGTCAGGCACCGTCAGCGCAACCTACTCCGGATTCCGATCCGGCACCGGATCGTCCTGCTCCACCGGCGCATCCGGGTGATGCGGGTGGTTCGGCTGCGGATCGGGCATCGGTTCGTCGACCGGTACCGGCAGGTCCGGTGCCCGGTGCGCGTGGACCGGCAGGGCCGAACGTTCCATGAATGGGTCCATGATTCCTCCTGTCGTCTGGACAATCACCGTACCACGCCCCCCGGAATCGCGCCGCAGCGTTACAATTTTGCTTTTCCCGACGATCTCTCTCCATGCAACTGACCACACTGGCCCTGCTGATCCTGATCCCGCTGCTGATCTGGCGGGTCTACCTGCGCCTGCGGCCATTTTTCGCCCGGCAGGAATCGCTGATGTGGAAGCACTGGACCGGAGCCGTGCTGTTCCCGCTGCTGCTGCTGGCGGCGGCAATCTCGCTGCTGGCGGACGTGCTGGCCCTGTCGTCGCTGGGCGCGGGCGCGCTGGGCGGTGCCTGGCTGGGCTTTTTCACGCTGAAGAAAACCCGCTTCGAGACGATCGGCCGGCGCTACTACTTCAAGCCCTACGAACGCTTCGGCATCCTCGTCTGCATGCTGTTCGCCGCGCGCGTGCTGCAGATCGGCGTCGAACTGTACATGAACCGCCAGTCCGAACTCCCGCAACTGATCACCCGCGAAATGGTGCTGCGCCACCCATTGTCCTGCGTTGCGTTCGGCCTGCTGGCCGGCTACCTCGCCACTTTTTCGATCGGCATGCTGCGCTGGCGCCGCGCACAGCCGCCACTGCCGGAGCTCGAATGAATCCCCTGCTGTCCGATACCCTGCTGCCCAACGAGCCCCGCATCGCCGACCCGCTCCAGCACACCCTGACCGAACGTTTCCTGCTGCCGGCGCTGCCGGGCCTGCGGGCCCTGCTGGAAGAACTGCGCGCCCGCGTCGACCCGGTGCTGTCCGCGCGCGTGCCCGCCAGGCTGGGCCAGCCCTACCCACGTGGGCAGGGACTGCACATCACCCAGGCGGTACATGAGGCGATACGCCGGGTCGACGCCGGCACCCTGCCGCCCCGCACCGCCGACGGTTTCGCGGCGCTGGCCGCCTTCCACGCCCATGGCGGCAGCCTGCGCCATGTGTGGGGCGCGCTGCGCGGCACGCACTTCCACCATGCATTCCTGTTCGGCACCTTGCTGGTCGATGTCGCGGCAGACGCGATCGCCGGCGGCGGCGGCAAGGTCGGCATCGTGCCATTCCGCCAGGCGCGCTTCACGCCGGTGCGCGACCACCGCCATTACGCGCTGCTGGCCAGGAGCGCCTGGCACGCCACGGTGTACCCGAACCACGTGCTGCCGACAGCAGCGCCGTATGCGCCGCTGATCGTGCTGGTGCCGGGAGGTTCGGTGCGGATCGAATCCGATGCCGCCTACATGCATGAACTCGCCCTGGCAAGCGGCTTCACGTCGAGCGCAGACGCGCTGAAAGGCCCGGCCATGCCGCCCGCCCTGTTCCGCCTGATCGCCGACACGCTGGGCAAGGCGGACATCGCCACGGCCGCGGACCCGGTGCAGGGCCAGCGCGACGGCCTGGCCCTGTGCGCACGCTATCGCGACGGGCACCGCCGCGCCGGCGACCTGGGCCACGTACGCGCGCTCGAATTGCTGGGCAAGGCGAACAGCCTGCTGGCCACGCTGCAGGTCGCCGTCTCGCAGCAGCGCGCCGCCTGACGATCGCCGCGCAAGCGGTTGGCCGCTTCCCGCCGCGCCGTTACAGCAGGCTGGCCAGGGCGGCTTCCAGCTTCGGATAACGGAAGTCGAAGCCTTCGCGCTGCAGCCTGGCCGGCACCACGCACTGCCCTTCCAGCAGCAGGTCGGCCTGTTCGCCCAGCAGCAGGCGCACCGGCCACGCCGGCGTCGGCAGGAATGCCGGGCGATGCAGCCGCCGCGCCGCGGTGGCGATGAACTCGCGCTGCGTCACGCACTGTGGCGCGGTGAAGTTCCAGGCACCGTCCACGTCGCCCGCTTCGCTGCGCTGCGCCAGCCATGCCAGCCCGCGCAGCAAGTCGTCGACGTGAATCCATGACAATGCCTGCCTGCCGCCCCCCATCGGGCCGCCGGCGCCCAGCTTCACCGGCATCAGCATGGCCGGCAACGCACCGCCATGGCCCAGCACCAGGCCGAACCGCGTGGCTGCCACCTGCACGCCGGACTGCGCCGCGCGCCGTGCCGCCGCTTCCCATTCCTGGCATAGCTGCGACATGAACACCGGCTGCGGCGGGCTCTCTTCCGCCAGCGGCGCGAGCACGCCCTGCGGCTGCACGCCGTAGTAGCCGATGGCGGAGGCGGACAGCATCAGCCGCGGCTTGTGGTGCGCCCCGGCGATCCAGTCCACCACGCGATGCGTCAGCGCCACGCGGCTGGCGCGCAACGCCGCCTGGCGCTTCCTGGTCCAGCGCGGACCGAGGATGCGCGCGCCGGCCAGGTTGACCACGATGTCGATCCGTTCGGCGGGCGCCAGTTCGGTGTCCGTCATCACGCAGCGCACGCCGGCGCCCAGCTGGCGTGCCGCGCGCGCCGTGTCGCGGCTCATGGCGATCACGTGCTGCCCGTCGGCCAGCAGCGCCGCCACCAGCTGGCGGCCCACGAAGCCGGTCGCGCCGGTGACGAGCACGGTCTGGCCGGGTTTGCCGAAGCGCAGTGGCTCAGCGTTCATCGCGGGGCTCCTTCAGCCAGGGGCCGCCGGGGCGCAACGGGCAGTCGCCGTCGAAGCAGATCGTCAGTCGCGGTGCGTTCATCGTTCATCCTTTCCCAGCAGTTTCGCCACCTTGCCGCCCATCGTGATGAAGCGCTTCAGCGTGGCCGGCGGCAGGTGCCGGTAATCGTCGTAGCTGCCGGCCAGCAGTTCGAGGAAATCGAGCACCTGCGCCATCCGTTCGCGCGTGGCCGGCTGCATGCCCCGGTCGTCTTCCGCCTCGATCGCGCACTGGCGCAGCACGGACAGCGTGGGATCGATCTCGCGCCGCTTCCTTTCCTCGACGATGACGCGGAAGATTTCCCACACGTCCTGCAGCGCCACGAAATGGTCGCGCCGGTCGCCCATCACGTGCGCCACCTTGACCAGCCCCCAGCTCTGCAGCTCCTTCAGGCTGTTGCTGACATTCGAGCGCGCCACGGCCAATGTGTCGGCGATCTGCTCCGCGTGCAACGGCTCGCTGGCGAGGAACAGCAGCGCGTGGATCTGCGCCACCGTGCGGTTGACGCCCCATCTGGTGCCCTTCTCTCCCCAGTGGAGGATGTATTTCTGTTCGGTGGGGCTCAGGTCCATGGCATTCCCTAATTTCTGTCAATACAGAAGTTACAGGATATTTTGATATCCATGCCAAGCTGTTTCTTCCTGCCTCGCCGCTCCAAAAATTTCTAGAGTGCATCTTCTAACGCTATTAACCGGCAGGCAGTTCCGGTCGCCCTGTCTTGTTAATACGGAAAAAAACAATCCATCGTGCTCAGTCTCCATACCAACCCAGCCTCGAACGCCGCGCTGAACGGCTTGCGCAAATCCACTCAAAGCCTGGCCACCGCCCAGGACCGCCTGGGAACGGGCAAGCGCATCAATTCGGCCCGCGACGATGCGGCAGGCCTGCAAGTCGCCACCCGCCTGAAAACGCAATCGAGCGGCATGGCGGCCGCGATGCGCAACCTGCAGAACAGTACTTCCATGCTGCAGACCGGCGACGCGCTGCTGGGCGAGATCGGCAATCTCCTCACCCGCATGAGCGACCTGGCGATCCAGGCGGCGGACGGCTCGTTCACGCAGGCCGACCGGGAAGCCATGCACGCCGAATACGTGGGCCTGAGCGAGCAGGTGCTGGATGTGATGAACGAATCGCGCTATGCCGGCACCTACCTGTTCCGCTACGTGGTGGCCCCGCCGGGTCCGGATGGACCGGGTACGTTCGGGTTGGGCCCGGTGACGTTCCAGATCGGCAGCAGCACGGAAGAAAGCGTCACGGTCGACTTCCGCAACCCGCTGGGCCGCATCAACACGGCCCTGTACTACGCGATCGACAACGGCAACCTGCACAACCATCCGCAAGACGGGCCCGATACCGAACTGCTCTCCGCCGAAGCGGCCAACCTGATGGTGGGCAGGCTGGTGGAAGCCCAGCAATCCGTGCTGGACCTGCGGTCCAGCCTGGGCGCGCTCGGCAACCGCTTCGAGGCCGCCTACGACAACCTCGCCCAGACGAAACTCAATACCGATGCGGCGGCCGGCCAGATCGCCGATGCCGACTTCGCCACCGAAGTCGCGGCCATGACCACCAGCCAGATGCTGACGCAATCGGGTACGGCGATGCTGAAGCAGACCAGCAGCATGAGCCGGCTGGTGATGTCCCTGATCGAATAAGCGGCCGAATAAGCGGCCGAATAAGCGGCGCTGGACAGGCGCTGGCGCGGCGGTCGGGCGAGGCCGCGATGTGTCACTATTGACCCGCTATTGTCCAGGACGCACGCACGATTGAATTTGTTGCCTGACATTTATTGTCTTTCCGCTATGATGGCCCATCGGGACATGACGGAAGGAAGCGGGCATGACAAGCCAGAAAAGACGGTTCGCCGGGCCGGAACAAGAGGCCGGCCACGAGCATTCCGCCGCGGAACTCGACGCGATGCGCCATGCGCTCGACGAACGCCTGGGCCAGTTGCTGGCCAGGGAAGGCGATCGCAACGACCGCCTGGCCGCCGCCATGCGCGCCGCGGTGCTGGGTTCCGGCAAGCGCATGCGGCCATTGCTGCTGATGCTGGTGGCGGCGGACCTGAACTGCGCATCGCCGGCCGTGACCGACGTGGCCTGCGCCGTCGAGATCGTGCATGCCGCCTCGCTGATCCTCGATGACATGCCCTGCATGGATAACGCTACCTTGCGCCGCGGGGTGCCGACCATCCACCGGCAGTTCGGCGAGGATGTCGCCATCCTGGCGTCGGTCGCGCTGCTGAGCCGCGCGTTCGGCATCCTGGCCTCGGCCCCGGGCATCCCGTCCGTCACCCGGGCCCGGCTGGTGGCCACGCTGGCCGACACCGTGGGCGCGCAAGGCCTGGTTCGAGGCCAGTACGAAGACCTGCACGGCGGTGCCGGCCGCTCCGCCGAAGCGATCGCCACCACCAACGAACGCAAGACCGGCCTGCTGCTGGGCGCCGCCGTCGACATGGCGGCCGTGCTGGCCGAAGTCGACGAGTGCGTGGCCCGCTCGCTGCGCGCCTTTGCGCTGGCCGCCGGCCATGCCTTCCAGATCCGCGACGATTTCCAGGACCTGCCCGGCACCGACAGCGCCATCACGGGCAAGGACACCGGCCTCGATCTGGGCAAGGCCACGCTGCTCAACACTTTCGGCGCCGACGAGGCACAGCGCCGCCTGGCCGCCCACCTGGGCGACGTGGAGCGCCATCTCGGCGAAGCGCTGGCCGGTGCGCAGCGCACCCGCCGCTTCGTGCAGCGCATGTTTGCCGCCAACGCGCCGCAGTCATGGCGCCTGGGCGAGGATCACGCGCTGCCGCACCGCTACGCATCGTCCACGATGAACGGCGCGGTGCAGGCCGGGTTCGACAGCCGCGCCGGCTGACCCGCACACGGAGCACACGATGGCACACTTCGGCGTGGTGGCACCGGCCTTCTACAGCCACTTCAACGCGCTGGCCGCGCTGGCGCTGGAGCTGGTCGCGCGCGGCCATCGCGTCACGTACTTCCAGCAGGAAGACGCCGGCGCCCACCTGGGCGACAGCCGGCTCGGTTTCCGTGCGCTGGGGGCCGGCAGCCATCCGCCCGGAACGCTGGCCGCCGTGATGCGCCGAGCCGCCAACCCGGGCAGCCCGCTGGGCTTGCGCCGCGTGATCGACGACATGGCGCGCAGCACGGACATGCTGTGCCGCGAACTGCCGGCCGCGCTCGAGGCGGAGCGCGTGGACGCGCTGCTGTGCGACCAGATGGAAGCGGCCGGCGGCCTGGTGGCCGAAGCGCTCGGCATGCCGTTCGTGTCCGTGGCCTGCGCCCTGCCCGTCAACCGCGAGCCCGGCATCCCGCTGCCGGTGATGCCGTTCGCGTACGGCACCGATGAACGATCTCTGCGCATGTACGAAGGCAGTACCCGCGTCTACGACTGGATGATGACGCCGCACCGGCGCACCATCGAGCGCCATGCGCGCGGCTTCGGCCTGCCGGCCCGCGACGGCCTGCATGAGTGCCTGTCGCCGCTGGCGCAGGTCAGCCAGACGGTCGAGGGCTATGACTTCCCGCGCCGGGCCTTGCCCGCCCATTTCCACCACGTGGGGCCGTTCCGGTCCGCGGCCCGCAAGGAAGTCGTGCAGCAACCGCTGCCGCCGATCGACCCGGACAAGCCCTTCGTCTTCGCCTCGCTCGGCACGATGCAGGGCCACCGCCTCGGCCTGTTCCTGCGCATCGCCAAGGCATGCCGCGCCGCGAACGTGCAACTGCTGGCGGCGCACTGCGGCGGCCTGGACGAACGCCAGGTGCGTGAACTGGAACGTGCGGGCGCCACCTGGGTCTGCGCTTTCGCCCCGCAACGCGAAGCGCTGGCGCGGGCCGATGCCGTGATCTCGCATGCCGGCGTCAACACCGTGCTCGATGCGATCGAGGCGCGCACGCCGATCCTGGCGCTGCCGGTCGCGTTCGACCACCCGGGTTCGGCGGCGCGGGTGCGCCATGCCGGCATCGGCCTGCTGGCCTCGCCCCGCTTCGCCAGCGCCGCGCACCTGTCCCGGCAATTGCGCCAGCTGCTGGAGGACGACTCGTTCGCTCCCCGGCTGGAAGCCCTGGCCGCGAACGTGGCGCGGGCCGGCGGTACGCGGCGCGCCGTGGACATCATCGAAACCTCGCTTGGCTTCGGCGGCCTGCAGGTACCGGATCCGCTGCTGGCGCGTTCGGCATGAACCCCTATGACATCATCCTGGCCGGCGGCGGCCTGGCCAACGGCCTGCTGGCCTGGCGCCTGCGCACCCACCGCCCCGAACTGCGCATCCTGCTGCTCGATCAGGGCGAGGCGCTGGGCGGCAACCACACGTGGTCGTTCCACGATGGCGATCTCGATGCGGCCCAGCGGGCATGGATCGCGCCATTGGTCAGCGCGAGCTGGCCCGGCTACGACGTGCGCTTCCCCGGCTATTCCCGCGCGCTGGACAGCGGTTATGCCAGCATCGCCTCGGCCGATTTCGCCCGCGTGATCGAGCCCGCGCTGGGCCCTGCCCTGCGGCTCGGTACGCGGATCGAGGAAGTGACGCCGACCTCCGTGCGCCTGGCCGGTGGCGAAACGCTGCAAGCGCGCGCCGTGATCGACGGCCGCGGCATGCGCACCAGTGCGCGGCTGGCGCTCGGCTACCAGACCTTCCTCGGGCAGGAAGTGCGGCTGCACGCGCCGCATGGCCTGGCGCATCCCGTGATCATGGATGCCGCCGTGGCCCAGCAGGGCGGCTACCGTTTCGTCTATCTCTTGCCGTTCGGGCCGGACCGTCTGCTGATCGAGGATACCCATTACGTGGACACCGCCGCCTGGGAACCCGAGCGGCTGCGCGCCAACATCGCTGCCTACGCGGCGGCGCACGGCTGGCGCATCGCCGAAGTGCTGCGCGAAGAACATGGCTCGCTGCCGATCGTGCTGGCGGGCGACGTGGACGGCTACTGGAACGACCTGGCCGGGCAGCCCTGCACGGGCTTGCGCGCGGGGCTGTTCCACCCCACCACCGGCTATTCGCTGCCACACGCGGTGCGGCTGGCCGAACGCATCGCGCAGTTGCCGGACTTCGATGCGCCGGCGCTGTTCGCGGCGATCCGGCACGAGGCGCAGGCGGCATGGCGCGGCCAGCGCTTCTTCCGGCTGCTGAACCGCATGCTGTTCCTGGCCGGCGAGCCCGATCGGCGCTGGCGCGTGATTCAGCGTTTCTACACGCTGCCGCCCGGCCTCATCGCCCGGTTCTACGCCGGCCGGCCCACGCTGGCCGACATGGCCCGCGTGTTGACGGGAAAGCCGCCGGTCCCCGTCGGCGCGGCGGTCGATGCCGCCCTCCGCGTCCATCCGAGCCAGATCCATTCCCGCATCAACCGAACCATCAGGACACCCGCATGAACCGATCGAAAACCGCCGTGGTCGTGGGCGCCGGCTTTGGCGGCCTGGCGCTGGCCATCCGCCTGCAGGCCAGCGGCATCCAGACCACGCTGCTGGAGAAGCGCGACAAACCGGGCGGCCGCGCCTATGTGTACGAAGACCAGGGCTTTGTCTTCGACGCCGGCCCCACGGTGATCACCGATCCATCCGCCATCGAGGAACTGTTCGCCGCAGCCGGCAGGAAGATGAGCGACTACGTGGAGATGCTGCCGGTGGCGCCGTTCTACCGGCTGTGCTGGGAGGACGGCAGCCAGTTCGACTATGCCAACGACCAGGAAGCGCTGGACCGGCAGATCCACGCCCGCAACCCGGCCGACGTACAGGGCTACCAGCGCTTCCTGGCTTATTCGAAAGCCACCTTCGAAGAGGGTTACATCAAGCTGGGTGCCGTGCCGTTCCTGTCGTTCCGCTCGATGATCCAGGCCGGCCCGCAACTAGCCAAGCTGCAGGCCTGGCGCAGCGTGTACAGCCTGGTGTCGCGCTTCATCCAGGACGAGCACCTGCGCCAGGCCTTCTCATTCCACTCGCTGCTGGTGGGCGGCAATCCGTTCGCCACGTCGTCGATCTACACGCTGATCCACGCGCTGGAGCGGCAATGGGGCGTGTGGTTCCCGCGCGGCGGCACGGGTGCGCTCGTGAATGGATTGGTGAAGCTGTTCGAGGATATCGGCGGGCGCATCGAGCTGAATGCCCCGGTGGCGCAGATCGAAACCTCCGGCGCGCGCGCCAGCGGCGTGCGGCTCGAGGATGGCCGCTTCTTTCCCGCCGACGCGGTGGCATCGAACGCGGACGTGGTGCATACGTACGCCTCGCTGCTCGGCCAGCACCCGCGCGGCCCGGCGCATGCCGAGGCACTGAAGAAGAAACGCTTCTCCAATTCGCTGTTCGTGCTGTACTTCGGGCTGAACCACCATCACGCGCAGCTGCAGCACCATACCGTGTGCTTCGGCCCGCGCTACAAGGAACTGATCCAGGAGATCTTCGGCGGTTCGGAACTGGCCGACGATTTCTCGCTGTACCTGCACGCGCCGTGCGTCACCGATCCTTCGCTGGCGCCGCCCGGCTGCGGCAGCCACTACGTGCTGGCGCCGGTGCCGCACCTGGGCAACGCGCCGATCGACTGGACCGTCGAAGGGCCGCGCTACCGCGACCGCATCTTCGATTACCTGGAGCGGCACTACATGCCGGGCCTGCGCAGCCAGCTGGTCACCAGCCGCATCTTCACGCCGCTCGACTTCCGCGACGAACTGAACGCCCACGTGGGCTCGGCCTTCTCGCTGGAACCCATCCTCACGCAAAGCGCCTGGTTCCGGCCGCACAACCGCGATGCCGAACTGGCCAACCTGTACCTGGTGGGCGCGGGCACGCACCCGGGCGCCGGCGTGCCGGGCGTGATCGGCTCGGCGAAGGCCACCGCGGGGCTGATGCTGGAAGGAGTGGCGGCATGAGCGCGCGGGACGATGGCGCATTGCTGGACCATGCAACCAACACCATCAATGTCGGCTCGAAGAGCTTTGCCGCCGCGGCGCGGCTGTTCGACCCGGCCACGCGGCGCAGCGTGCTGATGCTGTACGCGTGGTGCCGCCACTGCGACGACGTGGTCGATGGCCAGGAACTCGGCTTCGGCAACGCCACTCCGTCGCCCGAGGAAGCGGCGCGGCAGCTGGCCATGCTGGAAGAACTGACCCAGCGCGCCTGCCAGCGCGAGACGATGCACGATCCGGCGTTCGCCGCGTTCCAGGAAGTGGCGCTGCGCCACGCGATCGAACCGCGCTTCGCCTTCGACCACCTGGCCGGCTTCGCGATGGACGTGCACGGCGAGCGCTACGAATCGCTCGACGATACGCTGCGCTATTGCTACCACGTGGCCGGCGTGGTGGGCCTGATGATGGCGTCGATCATGGGCGTGAAGAACGAAGCGGTGCTGGACCGCGCCTGCGACCTGGGCCTGGCATTCCAGCTGACCAACATCGCCCGCGATATCGTCGACGATGCGGCGGTCGCCCGCGTCTACGTGCCGGCGCAGTGGCTGCGCGAGGCGGGGATTCCCATCGAGGAAATCGCGCTGCCGCGGCATCGCGCCGCGTTGGCGAAGGTGGCGGCCCGGCTGGTCGACCATGCGGAACCATATTACGACTCGGCAGCCGCCGGCCTCGCGGCACTGCCGCTGCGCTCGGCCTGGGCGATCGCCACGGCGCGCTATGTGTACCGGCAGATCGGCATCGAGGTGAAACGGCGCGGCGCGCGCGCCTGGGATGAACGGGTGGGCACGTCGAAGGCGACCAAGCTGTGGCTGCTGGCGAAGGGCGGCGCGCTGGCGCTCGGCTCCCGCTTCAGCCCCGTTCTCCGGCGACCGGCGGCTCGTCCGGCAGCGTTGTGGCAGCGGCCGCGCGCCTTTGCGGCCGGCCTTGATGCAGCGCGTGCAACTGCCGCTTGAGCCGATCCACCGGCGGCGCGTACAGGAAGCCGAACGACACGGTGCCTTCCTTGCCCTGCACCGCGTGGTGCATGCGGTGGGCCTGGTACAGACGCTTCAGGTAGCCGCGGCGCGGCACGTACTTGAACGGCCAGCGCTGGTGCACCAGGCCGTCGTGGGCGACGAAGTACAGCAAGCCGTAGGCCGTCATGCCGGCGCCGATCCATTCCAGCGGATGGTGGCCGCGCGTGCCGGCATAGATCAGGGCGATGGCGATGCCGGCGAAGAATACCGCGTACAGGTCGTTCTTCTCGAACCAGCCCGTGCGCGGTTCATGGTGGGACTTGTGCCACCCCCAGCCGAAGCCGTGCATGACGTACTTGTGCGCAAGGATGGAGAACAGTTCCATCCCGATGACGGTGACGACGACGATGAGCGCATTGAACAGCATGGGGATGTGGATTCTCGGGATTCGGAGTTGTCGAGACTACCACAACGGCCCTTGCGGCAGCGCCGCGAACGGGCCCTTCGAACGGGTCTGATGAATGAACCTTCAACGACCACGCATTGATGACCAAGCATTGACGACCAAGCATTGACGATCACGCATTGACGAAAGGATTTCACATGACGTTGCTGAACGGGCGCGCCCGGCGCGCCTTCCTCCCGCTGGCTGCACTGGGCTGCGCCATGCTGCTGCATGCCGCTCCGGCCACCGCGGCCACTGTCGACATCAAGGTGGAAAACGTGGCCGGCAAGGGCAAGGTCAGCGTCGCGGTATGCGACCGCGAGCGCTACTTGAAGCAGTGCGCGTACACCGCCTCGGTGCCCGCCGCAGCCGGTACGACAAAGGTGACCGTGCCCGACGTCCCGCCGGGCACCTTCGCCGTGCTGGCCTACGAAGACGCCAACGACAATGGTGAACTCGACCGCGTGCTGGGCATCCCGAACGAAAGCTGGGGCATGTCGCGCGACCCCGCCGTCATGTTCGGGCCGCCGAAGTTCGAGGATGCGGCGATCGAGGTGAAGGAGGATCCGACGGTGGTGGACATCAAGCTGCGCTGAGCGTGTCCGGCGGCATCGCCGCCCGCACCTGCGACTGCAGCCAGTCGCGCAGCGCGGCGATGCGTGGATCCTGCCCGGCGCCGGCCGGATGAACCAGGTGGTACGCGAAATCGTCCGTGACCGGCACCGCCACGCCGAACAGGCGCACCAGCCTACCCTCGTCCAGTTCCCTCGCGACCATCGGCAGCTCGACCAGGCCGATGGCGCCGCCGTCCATGGCGGCCTGCACGACATGGCTCGAGTCCTCGAAGGTCATGCAGCCGGCGTCCTCGAAACCGGCGATGCCCGCCGCGGCCATCCAGTCGCGCCAGCGCGGCCATGCCCGTCCCCCCGTCTCGCATGCGACATGGCAGAGCGTGAAACCTTGCAGGTCGCGCGGCTCGCGCAGCGCGCCGCCTGCAGCCAGCGATGGGTGGCACACGGCGACGAGTTCGGTGCCGAACAGCCGCACCGATTCGGTGCCGCGATAGCGGCCGGCGCCAAAGCGGATGGCCGCGTCGGCATCGCCGGCGTCGAGGTCGCGCAGCTCGTCCGTGACATCGAACGACAGCCGCACGCCGGGATACGCGGCCTGGAATGCGGGCAGTCGCGGCAGCAGCCAGTTGGTGGCGAAGCGCGGCCCCAGCGTGAGGCGCAGCGGCCCCGCGCCGCCTTGCAGCCGGCGTGCCTCGCCGGCTGCGCGGTGCAGCGATTCGAGCGCGGCGCTGGTGGCCTGGTACAGCCGTTCGCCCGCCGGCGTCAGCCGCATCGACCGGCTGGTGCGCGCGAACAGCACGATGTCCAGCTGGTCTTCCATTTCCCTGATCTGGTGGCTGACGGCGGCGGCGCTCAGCCCCACCTCGTCGGCCGCGCGGGTGAAGTTGAGGTGGCGCGCCGCCGCCTCGAACGTGCGCAGGGCGCGGGTGCCGGGCAATACTCGTTTCATGATCTTCAAGCAGGATTTGATGATCCGTCAAAAACTACGCGTTTCACAGCCGGCCGTCAATTCGCGATAGTGGCGCTTCCAACGACGACGAGGAACGAACGATGACAGCCACTTTCCACACCGTGCAGCGCGACGGCGAGCCGGCGGACCGCGACGCGCTGGCGCCGCTCGCCTTTGCCGGCTATGCCCACTTCACCGCGATGCAGGTGCGCGGCGGCCGGGTGCGGGGCCTCGACCTGCACCTGGACAGGCTGCGCAACGCTTCCCACGAACTGTTCGGGCAGGCCTTGCCCGATGAACGGATCCGCGCATTGCTGCGTGCCGCACTGCCGGAAGGCGAGGACGACGTGTCGCTGGTCGCCACCGTGTACTGCGCCGCGGGAGAATTCAGCGCGGCCGCGCAGGCACCGCATGTGCTGGTGCGAACCGCCGCGCCGTCGGCCGGCCCGGCAGGCCCGCTGTCCCTGGCCGTGTTCGGGCATGAACGCATGCTCCCGCACATCAAGCACGTCGGCGAAGTCGCCAAGACCTGGTACCTGCGCGAGGCCGCGAGGCAGGGCCATGACGATGCCGCATTCATGGACCGGCATGGCCATCTCAGCGAAGCGAGTATCTGGAACCTGGCATTCTGGGATGGCGACTCGGTGGTCTGGCCCGAAGCGCCGATGCTGTCCGGTATCACGATGCAGATCGTGCGGCGGCGCCTGGCCGAGCTGGGTATTCCACAGCGCTCGCAGGCCATCACGACCGAGCAGGCCGCAACCATGCGCGGTGCCGCGGTGATGAATTCCTGGACGCCTGGTGTCGCGGTGCACCGCATCGGGACGGCCCGGTTACCCGATGCCGCGCCGCTGGTGGCGGTGCTGCATGGGGCCTACGCACTCGAGCCGCTCGTGGTGCCATGAGCGCGGACGAGGCGCAGCGGTGCAGGCGTGGAGCCGGCCGGCATCTGGCGGGGCAAGTGCGAGGAGACTCGTTCCTGCGACATTCGGCGGCTGTCGATATGAAAAAAATTCTGCAATAGAACGCAGTTTTTATTGGTTGGGATGGAGATTGCAAGCTTGTACCGTATGCCATTCATTCAACTGGCATGGGGCAGGACAAGTGAAGCAAAACAAGAAGAACGAGCGGTATCCCAGGAAGAAACGCAACCCGGCGATCGTGGGCCTCGGCACCGCCTTGTGCCTGGCCAGCGGTGCCGCGGCCGCGCAGCAAGCCGTGAATGCCGCCGGCGCGGCGGAAGTGCTGGTGGGCGCGACGGTCATCGTGAATGGCCAGGCATTGCGCGATTCCGACAAGGCCAGGGCCCGGCTGGACCAGATCGCCGGCACCGCCAGCGTCGTGAAACAGGCCGACGTGGAACGCGGCCGCTCGGCCAATGCGGAAGACGTGCTGGCCTACCAGCCCGGCGTCTTCGCCGCCGCGACGAGCGGCAATGGCGCCAACAAGATCTCCATTCGCGGCTCCGGACTGAACGCGTTCTACCAGGGCTATTCGCTGGGCATCAAGTACCTGTACGACGGCTTGCCGATCACGGGGCCCGGCGGCACGCAGGAAGACCTGCTGACCCTGAACGGGCTCGATTACACCGAGGTGCTGAACGGCGCCAACGCGTTCTCCTACGCCGCGTTGTCGCTCGGCGGCGCCATCAACTTCGTCACGCACACCGGCCGCTCGGCGCCCGGCACGTCGGTCAGCGCCGAAGCCGGCAGCCATGGCTACCGCAAGTTCGGGCTGGGTACCGGCGGCGTATCGGCCGATAACAAGACCGACTATTACCTGGCGTACTTCTACAACGAGCGCGACGGATTCCAGCGGGATACCCCGAACAGCGGCAACGAGTATGTCCTCAATCTCGGCCACGAATTCAGCAACCGTGTCGAGACGCGCCTGACCGTCCGCCATCGCAACGAGGAGCTGCGCAACGGCAGCACGATCACGCTGGCCCAGCTGGAGGCCGATCCGCGCCAGAACAATTCGACCACCAGCGCACGCAAGAAAACCGGCACCACGCTCATCACCAGCAAGACCACCTTCACGCTGGATGCCCGCTCGAAGCTGGAGCTGGGCCTGGCCTACAACGACTACCCGCTGGACAACGGCTGGCGGTATTCGACGACACCGCAGGACTGGCGTTCGACGGACGGCAGCGTGTCGCTGCGCTACCTGCGCACCGGCGATACCCTGTTCGGCAAGCGCAGCGACACCACGGTCGCCTTCAGCGATACCCGCTTGCTGCACGGGGATGTGAAAGCGTACGACCAGGACCTCGCTACCGCCGTTCGCACGACCGAGCGCCAGTACACCGTGTACACGGGCTCGCGCGACACCGTGCTGTCGCTGGCCAACGAGCTGCAGCTGAGCGACGAGCTTGCGCTGTCGACCGGCCTGTCGCTGATCGAGGTGGACCGCGATGCGCATATCGACCGCACGACCCTGACGACGACCGAGAGCTTCCCCCGCGCCGTGCGCTACAACGAGCACGCCGTCGCGCCGCGCGTCGGGCTACGGTACCAGGCAACACCGGACCTGGCGGTGTTCGGGAACGTCTCGCGGTCGATCGATCCGCCCGTCACGTGGCAGATGGGCAGTACCGGTGTGCCGTATATCCGTCCGCTGAAACCGCAGAAGGCCACCACGGCCGAGATCGGGCTGCGTGCCGGCGGCGACAGCCACGAAGGCACGTTGTCCCTTTACCGTTCCTGGATCAGCGGCGAACTGCTGTCCACGGTGGTGCGGCAGGCCAGCCAGGGCGTCGATGCGCTGATCGCCAATGCGAACGCCGGCAAGACCATCCACCAGGGGATCGAAGCGGCGCTGACGTCCCGGCTGTGGAAGAGCGCGGAAGGCAGCCGCCTGAGCTACCGCCAGGCCTATACGTTCAGCGATTTCCATTATCGGGATGACCCGCGTTACGGCGGGAACGAGTTGCCGAGCCTGCCGCGCCACGTCTACCAGGGCGAGCTGCTGTTCCAGCGGGCCGGCGGCTTCTATGCCGGCCTGAATACCCGCGCGCTGTCCGGCTACTACGTCGACTATGCCAACAGCCTGAAGGCGCCATCGGCGGTGATCTGGGCCGCCAAGTTCGGCTACGAGGATCCGGCCAAAAAATGGAAGGCCTACCTGGACTTCCGCAACCTTGGCGACAAGCACTATGCCTCCGCCGCCAACACGGTCGATAACGCCAGGGGCCGCGATTCCGCCAACTTCTATCCGGGCGACGGCTTCTCGGTGTACAGCGGCGTGGTGTTCCGGTTCTAGCCGACCGCACGCTGTAGCGCCCCGGCCACAAAAACTGTTGTAAAAAATCGGGGACAGTCCCCGATTTTTGGAAATATTTCCTGAAACCGGGGTCTGACCCCGGTTCTGGGAAACATTGGCGTCAGGCAGCGGCTTTGTCTTCGGCTTTCTTGCGTTGGAGGACGAAGATCGGCTGGGCCCACTGCGTGTCCTTCTTTTTCTTGCTCGTGATGAGCGTGAGTTCGGAAGGGTCGTAAACGTCCGTGTTGTGCGTCAGCGGGGTCGTCATCAGGTACTGGGCGTCGGTATTCTTCAGGAACTCGCCGACCAGCTGGATGTTGCGGATGTCCAGGTGGGCGAACGGTTCGTCGATGAACACGAAGCCGCCGGAGCCTTCGTCGGACTTCAGCAGGCCAATCAGCAGTACCAGCGATTTCATCACCTGCTGGCCGCCGGAGGCTTCGCCGTCGTTCATGCCGATCACGCCCTTGCCGTCGAACTTGAAGCGCACGTGCAGGCCGGCCTGCGCCAGCAGCAGGTCGTCGTTCTCCAGTTTCACTGGATCGGCGCTGACCTCGATCTTGGCCAGCTCGCCCAGCTCCTTGATGTTCTTGGTGTACTGCTTGATCGTGTAGCGCAGCCGCTCGATGTAGGCGCCGCGCGCGTTGCCGGTGGCTTCGATCGCGCGGTTGTTCTGGTAGCGGCGCTCCTCGGTCTCGCTCTTGCGCGACGACAGCTGCTCGTTGAGCCGCGCGTACTGGTCGATGACGGTGGCGTCGAGTTCCCAGTCGTCGCGTGCCAGGCTGGCCTGCAGGCTGGCGATGCGCAGGTCGACCTGGTGCGCGTTGACGTGCTGCGCCACCACGGCCTGGCGGCGCGCGGGGCGGCGCCACGCGGCCGGCAGGTGCTTCCATTGCCGGCGCAGCGCCAGCAAGGCGCGCGCGTGGTCGGAGCGCTGATCCAGCTGGCGCTTGTAGTTCAGGCGCATGCCCGCTTCCGCCTCGGAGAGCGCCATGCGCGCGCCGTTCCACGCGCCGTCGGCACGGGTGCGGGCGACCGTCGCGTTCTTCATCAGGCCTTGCAGCTCGCCCAGGCGCGACCCCACTTCCAGGCGTTCGGAACGCAGCGGCACGGCGGCGCGTACCGCCTCGTCGAATTCATCGGCGCGAGCGGAGAGTTCCTTCACCGCGTCGACACCGGCCACGCGGGCCTTCAGCGCGCTGGTCTCGGAAGCCAGCTTGCTGATCTGCAGCGTGAACTTGTCTTCTTCCGCTTCCAGCGACGGCAGGTTGCGCGCAATGGCTTCCTGGCGCTGCGTGCGGCCGGCGGAACCGAAGCGGTAGCGCGACACTTCCACGAACAGCGAGCGGCCGCCGCGGCGTTCCTTGTGGTACGCGTCGGGCGTGATCCATTCCTCGATGTTGCCGAGCTTCGCGCCCTGCTCCACCGAATCCACGCGGGTGATGCGCGACAGCTGCTCGATCAGCCATTCCGGCGCGCGCGCCGTGAAGCGGACCACGGACAGCAGGCTGTCGTTCTTCGGCTCGTGCGCCTTCACGCATTCGGGCACGATGAAATGGCGATAGCGCTCCTTCTCGGCCAGGCGGTAAGCGGCGGCCGCGTCGGACGCGTTCTCCAGCAGCACCACCGAGGCATAGCCGCCCAGCACGCCCTCAACGGCGCCCTGCCATTTCGGATCGGTGACTTCGACGATATCGGACAGCATCGCATGCGGGATGTTCGCATCGCGCAGCACGCGGCGCATCTGCCGCACGTTGTCCGGCTCCGGCATCGCCGTCTTGCCCTGCAACGCGGCGATGGTGGCCTTGTCGGCCGCGATGCGCGACGACACCGCGTCGCGCGATGCACGCAGGCGCGCCAGCTCCGCTTCCTTTTCTTCCAGCTGCTTGGCCACGTCGGCAATGTCGGCGCCCGCTTCGGCGGCGAGCTTTTGCAGGCGCGACTTCTGTTCGATCAGGCTGTCCAGCGGTTTCAGCTTCGCGTTCAGCGACGACAGGCGCGTCTGCAGCACGGTCGACTCCTGCTCGAGTACCGTTTCCTGCTGCTGCGCTTCCTGCAGCAGCAAGGCCTGGCGTTCCACTTCGCGGCGCTTGTCGGCGATCACCTGGTCCACCTGCGCCAGCGGCTTTTTCGCCTCGCGCAGCTGGCGGCCGATGTTGTTGGCCTTCTCGCGCGCCTCGTGGTACTCCAGCGTGGGCAGCACTTCTTCCTGCAGGTTGCGGCGTTCCTTGTGCAGCGTTTCCCATTGATGGTAGTTGGCCACGCGCAGGCGCAGGCCTTCCAGGTTCGCGCGCGATCCCTCCAGCTCCGCCTCGAAGCGTTTCAGCTCTTCCTCGGTATCGCGCTGGTGGCGCTTCGCCTCGTCGTAGGCGTCGAGCACTTCCTTGTCGCCGAACACCTGGAACACCAGGTCCAGCAACTGGCGCGGCGCGTACTCGCACAGCTTGTCGGTCTCGCCCTGCTCCAGCGCCAGCACCTTGGCCATGGCCGGCGACAGGCCCGCATTGGCCAGGCGCTTGCGGTAGTTCTCGACACCCAGCCAGTCGTTCGCCTCGGTCACTTCCTCGATCTCGACATTCCCCGGCCGCATCAGGTACTGGCGCTTCCAGTCGCCGCCGTTCTTCTGGATCTGGCAGAACAGCGTGACTTCATCCTCGGAGAAGAAGCCGCTGGAGCGGAACGGCCGGTTCGACAGCTGCCGGCCCTGGGCCCGGTTGTCGACCACGGCGCGCAGCCACGCGCTTTGCTGGCCGGAGTGGCGGGCATAGTGCTTGTACGTGCGGCCCATCGAGCAGTCGAGGCCGAACAGCGTGCGCAGCGCATCGAGCAGCGTGGTCTTGCCCGAGCCGTTCTGGCCCGCGATCGTGATGATCTTGGCGTCCAGCGGAATGTTCTTGATGCGTTGCCAGTAATCCCAGTGGACCAGCTCCAGCGATTTAATGTGAAACATGCGTCAGCTCCGGTTCTCGGTATCGTTGGCGCCGTCGTTGGCGCCCTCGTTGGCGTCTTTGTTGGCGTCAATGTCGGCAGAAGCGGCGGCGTCGCGGATCGCGGCGGCCACTTCGTCTTCGGCGGCGGGATCGGCCGCGCTGTCATCCACGCTGGCGGTGTCGTTGGCGGCGGCGAGCACGGCGCGCGGGATGTGCACAACCTGCGCCGGCGCGCGCTTGAACACCTCGGCCAGCGCGCCGTTGATGATGCGTTCCTTCAGCAGGTCGGTATCCATCAGCAGGTCGAGCAGCGGGCCTTCGACGAGGATGTCGCCGCGCCGCTCGATGAAGCCCAGCTTCGACAGGATGCCCAGGTTCATGTCCATGCGCGTCTTCTTGCCCAGCTTGTCGCCGAAGTCAGCCAGCAGCGCCTTGTACGGGATGCCGATCGACGTGTCTTCGGCGCGCGGCACCGGCTTGTCGTTGCCGAACATGTCGTTCTGGTCGTCATCGGCGTGCTGGTGGGTTTCCTGCCGCTCGCGCTTGGGCAGGATGATCAGCGCCCACAGCACCACCAGCAGCGCCACGCCGTCGCGGGCCAGGCCGAAATTATTGTTCTGCCAGGTGTCGCGCGCGCCGAAGATCTTCGGTTCGATGGCGCGGTGCAGCGCCAGCGTGACGTGGTCCGCGTAGACATTGTCCAGCAGCTTCAGGCCGGTGGCGAGCAGGCGCGCGTCGACTTCCTGGCGGAACTGTTCGTCCGACAGCGCGCGTTTCACGAGGCGGTCGTCGCGGCGCAGCGTCTGGTGCGTCAGCAGGCGGGCGATCAGAATCTGGGAATCGTCATTCATTTTGTAACTCGCATAAGTCAGCTCGCGGCCTTGTCGCCATCGTTCACATCGAGGGAGAGGCGGGCCAGCGTCATCGCGGCCACCTCCATGTCATCCAGTTGCACCATCATGTCGGTGGGCGCGAACTGCAGCGGCAGGCGCGCCAGTGCGGCGGTGGCTCCCTGCAGGCTTGCCTCGCCCTCGTCGCCCAGCAGCGGCAGCATCGACGCGCGGTACGAGGCCACCGCGAAACTGGCCGGCAGCAACGCTTCGTGCACGTTGATGTCCTTCGGCGATTCGTCGGCGATGCTGGGGAAATTGTTCAGCGTGGCGAAATCCGACAGGCGCGCCAGCCAGTCATCGAGCTCGCGCTGCATGTCCTGGTCTTCGTTCACCGTCAGCGGCGCGTCCTCGCCGGACGGCAGGCCGGAGGCGACGACGGCCACGCGCTCGGCCATCAGCTCGGTCTCGGCCACGTCGATCATCTCGGCCGGCGTGATGAACAGGGGCTTCACAGGCTGTTCGATGGCGTCTTCCGCCAGCGAAGCCAGGTCCTGGTGCGCCAGCAGCCAGCGCTTGATGTCGGTCGTCGACAGGCCCGACTGGCCCAGGTGCACGCGCTGCCGCTCGATCTGGTTCAGCGCACGCGAGAACATGCCCTGCATGTTCAGCAGCGAACTCTGGGCCCGGCCGATCGCCTGCGCGGCGCGGTGCGTGGCCGCATCGGCGTTTTCGTCGCTGGTGATGGCGCGCAGGATCTCGGAACCCTTCTCCACCCAGTCGCACGCGGTGTGCCACTTGGCCTGCGACTCGCGCAGGCGGAATTCGGAGCCGGAAGCGATGGCGTCGCGGAATTCGTCGGTCAGGTCGGTCAGGCGGCCCAGCAGGTGCTGCAGCTGCTCGCTGGTGACGCCTCCCACCGCCTGCGCGCCGGCCACCTGCGACAGCAGGAAGCCCATTTCCGCTTCGTCATGGTCCTGGCCCAGGGTCAGCAGCGCGTCGATCGAGGAGAGCACGTTGCGCGCCATCGGCGTCACGCGGTACACGCCCTGCTGTGCATCCCAGGCCAGCAGGCCGTTGGTGCGCAGGCGCATCAGCACCGTTTCCAGGCTTTCCGGCAGCAGGTAGGCCAGGCGCGTGTTGATGTCGGCGCGCGAAAACGCCGACGAAGTGGCGTCGTTGGCCAGCTCGCGCAGCACCAGCAGGCGCACCAGCACGCTCTCGAAACCGCCGTGGAACAGCGCCGTAAACACCTGCAGCAGCGGCTGCGCGCGCTTCAGGTGGAAGACTTGCTCGATCTCGTCGACGGACACGTGCGGCTGGAAATGCGCCTGCAGTGCCTGTTCGTGCTCAATGGAATTGTGTTCGGCAGCCGTGGCTGTGCTGGCTGCCGCATGTGCGGTATTACTCATCGCGCTCCGGGGTTCTGGGCGCCCTGCTGCTTAAACCTTCAACGGCTTGCGAACTCAGGCGGGGACGTGAGTATACCAGTTCCGGCTAGCAAAACCGTTGCCGGCGGCAAGGCAATCGTTGCCCGGAAAGTGGGGACGGACCCTGTTCGTGCCGCTGGTATCGGACACCGCCAGGTGTCGGACACCGGTTTTTGTCGGCAAATTGGCGATTTTTCAGCAGAAACCAGTGTCCGACACCGAATAGCCGGTGTCCGACAGCAGGACTTCGGCGACTGTGGCCACTTTTCCGCTTGTTATTGCCTGAAAAACAGGGTCCGTCCCGATTTTTGGAAACCGGTGTCCGACACCGAAAAGCCAGTGTCCGACACCAGGACTTCGGCAACTGTGGCCATTTTTCCGCTTGTTATTGCCTGAAAAACAGGGTCCGTCCCCATTTTTGAAGCAACTTTTACTTTTTTACTACCTTGTCGAGTAGTTGCTCGAAGGAATCGCCGTCTTCTTCCATGAACACCAGGCGCACCGGATACCATTCCAGCGACGGCGCCAGCCACAGGTCGACCTGCTGGCCCTTGCCTTTCGGCGGCGCCTTGCTGAAGTGGACGGCTTTCACGTCGCCGACGCCGGTCTTGACCGTTTCGGTGCCCACCACCTTGAAACTCCAGGTATCGGCGTTGCGCCGGCCGGCCACGTAGAACTTCCATTCCGAGCCGGGCACGAATTTCTGCGGCGAGGCGCGGGCGATGGCGGCCAGCTGCCAGGGCGCGCTGCTGCGATCCTGTTCGCCGCCGTGGATCGGCACCGTGCTGTCGCTGTCGGCCAGGTCGATGGTTTTCGCATCGCGCCGGAAGGTCGTGGTGCCGGCACCCTTGCGGATGCGCTTCTCGTAGTAGGTGTCCGGCGCCAGGCCCCAGGCGTCGACCGTGCCTTCGCTGCGGTATTCGAGCACCTTGCCGAACATGCCGGAGCGGGCTTCCGTCACCAGCGTGTACTTGCCGCCGCCCTGCTGCCAGCCGATGGTGCCGTTGCCGGACAGCGGGATGCCGTGGCTGCTGGCCTTGACCGTGTAGCTCAGCTCCGCCGATGGCGGCAGGTCGAACTTGTACTTCACCGCCGGACGCTCGTCCTGGGCGGCCGCCGGGAGCGACGCTGCGATCAGCCAGGCCGCCAGCGCGGCACGGTACGGGATGTGTTTCATATTTTTTTCCTTGGTCAGCTTGCAGGGCGCAGGATCTTCGTGACGGTCTGCGTCGTCACGGCGCCGCTGCGTTCCGTATTGCGGATCTGCACGGGATACCAGTCCAGGCCGGGGGCCAGCCAGATATCGAGCCGCGCGTTGTAGCTGCCGGGCCGAGGCGGGCGCGCCAGGCGCCACGTCACGAGCCGGCCCATTTTCGTATCCAGCTCCTCCTCGCCGACCAGCACGAAGCGGTACACGGTGGCTTCGCGGTCTTCGCCCACCTGGATATCGATATCGCTGCCGAACTGGTTGACGTCGCCGCGGCCGATCGCGGCAAGCTGGAATGGCACGGTGGCCTTGTCCTGCGCGCCGGCCGCCATCGGCACCGCGGCCGTGCTGGCCGAGAACGTGATGCGCTTGCCCTCGTGATCGAAGTGCGTGGCCGTCATCGCGCGGCTGCGGCGCTTTTCCGTCATCTTCACGGGGGCGATGCCGCCATCGTCGATCGTGCCTTCGCTGGCCAGTTCCAGCAGGCCGACCCGCGCCACCAGCACGCTGATGCCGACGTCCAGGCCCACCTTGTACGTGCTGCCGTCGGTCTGCCAGCGCATGTCCGCGCTGCCGCTCCATTTCGTGCCATCCGCGTCGGTCCGGTTTACTTCCAGTTCGAAGGTCGCGCTGGGCGGCGGATTGACGCGGAAGCGCCGGCCCGGCATCGGTTCGGCCGCCGCGGCCGGCGTGCTGTCGGCCGCCGATTGTACGTCGGCAGGCCGCGGCGCAGCGCCGCCTTGCACCGGCGGTGCCACGAGATCGACTGGAACGGGAGCCGCCACCACGGCCGGCACCGGCCCGGCCACCGGCTCCGGCACCGGCTCGGGAACCGGGTCGGCCGGCGCGGCGATCCGTGACGCGGACGGCACCGGCGGACGCGCACTGGCTGGCGCAGGGGCCGGCACGGGCGCCTGCCGCGGCGGGCTCGCCACCCGCGCCGGCAGCGCCGGCCGCAATTGCGCGCTGACCTTCATCGGCACCTGTTCCCGTGGCGTATCGGCCGTGCCGATGCGTGCCGCCAGCCAGCCGATCGTCACGTAGTGCAGCGCCACGGTGGCCGCGCACAGCACCAGCGCGCGGCGCCGGCGGGAAAGAAAGGAAACGATCGTCATGCCCCCTAGTGTAAACGCTTCCGTTTTTTGCCGGCGATGGTGTCAAATCTGCTACGCTAGGCGCCGAAGGTACCCACCAAAGCTTTGGAGACATGCCATGAGCACACCGCAAATGTCCAACATCCCCGGCGCGGCCGTGATGACGGACACCCTGGATTTCGTGAAATCGCTGTGGGGCAGCATGGGCGTTCCCGGCCTTGCATCGCCCACGCTGTCGCTGGATGAGCTGGACAAGAAGATCAACGACCTGAAGGCCGTGGAAGCCTGGCTGAACCTGAATGGCACGATGCTGCGCAGCAGTATCCAGGCGCTGGAAGTCCAGCGCGGCACGATTGCAACCCTGAAGTCGATGGGCCAGAGCCTGGCCGACTCGATGCAGCAAAAGCCGGGGCGCCCGGAAAAAACGCTGTTCGACGCGAATCCCTACGCGGCCGCGTTCTTCAACCAATTCGAGCCCGCCAAGGTCACGCCGAGACCGGCCCCGCCACCGGCGCCGCGGCCGGAAGCGAAACCCGAGGCCAGGGCGCAGCCGAAGCCGGCGGCCAGTACGGAAGGCAAGCCCGCCGAGGATGCGCCACCGAAGCCCGACCTCGCCGCGGCGGCGGCCGCACAGATGGCCAACCCCGCCATCTGGTGGAACATGCTGCAGGAACAGTTCAAGCAGGCTGTCTCCACCGCGATGACGCCGGAGGCGAAGCCGGCACCGGCACCGGCCGCCGCCAGCGATGGCGCACCTGCCGCCGGTGCGGGGGAGGCAGCGGCAGCCGGGTCGGAACAGGAAGCAAAACCCGACAGCGCCGGCACGGCCCGCAAGGCACCGGCGCGCAAGACGGTGCCGAAGAAGGAGTAGCGCCCGCGCCGCGGCGGCTTATTCTTCGGCCGCGGCCGGCGTCTCGGCCGCGCTGTCCGCGCTGTCCGCACTATTCGCACTATTCGCACCATCGGCGGCATCCCGGCGCCGCGGCACCAGTTCCTGCAGCTGTTCGACCAGCTGCGCGAAACGCTGCTGCCCGGGCGCCAGTGCATCCACGTGCATCAGCACGCCGTTCGCCTCGACCATCAGTTCTTCGCTGTAGCCCTGCTGCTGCATCAGGTTGATCAGCATCTGCGCCGAGTTGAACAGGATGCGCATATTGTCCGGCAGGCGTTCGCGCGATGCCCGCATCCACGCCACCGCATCGCCGAGCCGGCCGGTCTTCCACAGCAGCGCGCCCTGGTTCATCATCTCCGACGCTTCCTTGCGCGCCGCGGCGATCAGGTCCACGCCCTCCTCGCTCATGCGCGCCTTGTCGAAGATCTTCTGCACGTCGTCGAGCAGCACGGCGTTGTCGTGGTTGTTGCGCACCACGTGGCACAGCAGCTCCACCGGCGCATCCTTGACGCCGACCGCGAACAGCAGCGTGGCCATCTCGATGCAGGTGGCGGTGTGCGGGCGCTTCGGTTCCGCTTCCAGCATCGCCTCGAGCTGGTCGCCGGACTTGCGCGCCCGGCGGTAGTCGCCGCTCTCGTGGTACACCAGGCCCTCGGTGACCTTGCTGCGCAGCTGCACCACCTCGCCGGGAAAATCGCGCTGCGCGATGGCCAGCAGCCGCAGCGCCTCCTTGGTATCGTTCTTCATGCCGCACACGCGCGCCATGCCCAGGTAGGCGTCGACCGTGCGCCGGATCGAGTATTCGCCGATCACCAGGCACTTGCGGAACGCATGCTCGGCCAGCTGCACGTTGCCGATGCGCAGCGCGGCGTTGCCCAGGCTGCGCTGGCGCGGCACCGAGTTCGGCGACAGCCTGGCGGCCTTTTCCAGCACGCCGCAGGCATCCTCGTGGCGGCCCAGCAGCTCCAGCGACGCGGCCAGCTGGTCGTAGGCATCGATATAGAAACGGTTTTCGGCGATCACGCCCTGGAACATCTGGCGTGCCGCCTCGTGGTCGCCATTGGCCAGGCGGATCTTGCCCAGGCCCGTGCGCGCCCAGTTGTACTCGCGCTCCTCGAGCAGCCGCTCATACACCACGCGCGCCTTTTCCGGTTCGCCCGCCTTCAGCAGCAGGGCCGCCTTCATGCGCATCAGGTCGATCTCGTGCACCTTGTGGCGCTCGATCTGCTCGTCGCACAGCCGGGCCGCGCGCAGGTAATCCTTGTCGATGTAGGCGGCATCGATCTGCTGGAAGACCTGCTTCTTGTGCCACACGCGGTTCAGACGCGTCAGCAGCACGCCCTCGGTGATCGGCTTGATGATGTAGGCGTCCGGCTGGTGCTCGGCCGCGCCCATCACCGATTCCACGCTTTTCTCGGCCGATACCATCAGCCACACGCTGCTGGGCACCATCAGGTTGCGCACGCGCGCTTCTTCCAGTACCTGCTGGCCATTCTTGCCTTCGCCCAGGTTGAAGTCGCACAGCACCACGTCGTAATGGGTGCGGCCGAGCAGCGTCATCGCCTCGCCGCCGGAAGAAGCCTGGTCGATGTGCCGGGCGCCGATATTGCGCAGCGATTCGCGCAGCAGTTGCCGGATGCCGACGAAATCGTCGACGATCAGGTAGCGCTTTTCTCCCCAGTCCACGCCGGAAATCTCGGGAACCGGTGCGCCGCTCGCGGTGATGTAGGTACTCGTCATGGCCGGCGACCTAGGGCAGGGTCAGGACAAAGCAGCCGCCGCCCAGCGGGCCGCCGTTCTCCAGGCGGATGCTGCCACCGCGCTGGCGCCGCTTGTGCATCTTCGCCACTTCGCTGGCGAAGAACAGCCCCAGGCCGCTGCTGTTGGTGAGGAAGTTGACGCCCTGCCCCACCACGGCGCCCGCTTCCAGCATCGATGGCGGGAAGCCCATGCCGTTATCCTCGACGCGGAATTCCAGCATGCCGTCGTGTTCGGCGATCGACAGGCGGATGCGGTCGCGCGTGTAGCGCACGGCATTGTTGATCGCGTGGCACAGTACGCCGATCACGAGGTCTTCATCCAGGGTCCACAGCAGCTCGTGGCTGAAGTCGAGGTCGAGCCGGATCTCCTTGGCGTCCAGCAGCACGCGCGACTGGCTGGCCACCTGGTGCACCAGCTCGCCCAGTGGCACCGTGACGGGCTCGAACGGATAGGTGGGCTTGCCCACTTCCTTGTACAGCGCCAGCAGCTGCATCAGGTTGTCGGACAGCCGGCGGGTCTGGTACAGCATGTGCGCCATTTGCGGGTACGAGGCATCCTGGTTCGCCTGCGGCGTCTTGCCGAGCAGGTTTTCCAGCGTTCCGCCCAGCACGCTGAGCGAATTCTTCATGTCGTGTACCGTGGAAGCCAGAAACACGAACAGCTCGGGCGAGCCGCCACGATCTTCCATCATTACCCCGCAAAAGTTTCAGTAGGGCAATTATAGCCGTGAACCCGCATGAAATCAGGGTTTACCCGGGTTTTACGGCGGCGCTATGGCGCGATTGCGACAGTTTTTCGGCGTGCCTTGAGCAAAAACCGGCCCGGATCGAGGGCGGCGGCCAGCGTGGCCTCGAGCGGCGATGCCAGTCCGTCAAGCTGGCAAGCCAGCAACTCGGCCGCCAGCGGTGCCCAGATCAGCCCGCGCGAGGCATAGCCCAGCAAGCCGTACAGGCCCGGGTGGCGCACCACGTCGCGCAGGCGCTCCGGCTGGTTTGCCGCGCCATGGTCCGGCAAGGCGCCCACCAGCGGCAGCCGGTCCGGCGCCATGCAGCGCAAGCCCACCCGGCCGGCCAGCGGCGCGTCGTCCGGCACGCGTCCGGCACCGAGGATCTCGCGCGCCCGCGCCAGGTTTTCCGCCTGGCTCGATGGCCACAGCGTGCGGTCGGCTTCACGGTCCGACGTGCGGTCATACGTGGCGCCGACGCTGGCGATGCCGCCGGAGGCGGGCGTCATGTAAGCCTCGCGGCACACCACCAGCGGCAGCGCCGCGAAGGTGCCGGCGTCCAGGTGGGTAACCTGCCCGCGCATCGTGTACAGCGGCAGCGGTGCCGTCTGCGGCAACTGCATCGCACCGGCGCCGCAGGCCACGACCACGTGGGCGCCTTCGGCCAGCACGGCTCCCGCGGCACTGCGCACCAGCCACCGCTCGCCCGCCCGTTCCAGCGCCAGCGCTTCGGCATGGAACACGCGCCGCAGGCGCTCGCCACACGCGGCCAGCATGGCCCGGCACACCGACGCCGGGTTGGCCCAGCCGCCCTGTGGAAACAGCCAGGCGCCATGCGGCGTGGCGGAACCGAGCAGCGCGGATGCCTGCGCTGCATCCAGCCAGCGCACATACTCCTCGGGATAGCGCCATGCGCCGGCCACTTCTTCCTGCAATGCCGCGTGTTCCGCATCGCGGGCCAGCTGCAGCACGCCGCACTGCTGGCCGAGGATCGGCGCGCTGCCATCGGGCGCCATGCCGCCCAGCGCGTGCCAGCGGCGCAGCGCGTACAGGTAGGCCGCGCGCGTCAGGCGCGTCGGGATATTGTCGTCGCGCGACAGCAGCGGCATGAAGATGCCGGCCCGGTTGCCGGACGCTTCCTGCGCCGGCTCCTCGTGCCGCTCGACCAGCGTGACCTGCCAGCCGCGCGCGCACAGGCGTTCGCAGGCGGCGGCACCGGCCACGCCGGCACCGATGACCACGGCGCTGCGCACCGGCGGCGCGGGCCGCGGCGGCTGCGGCTTGCGGCTCGTGTAGCGCGCTTGCAGGGGTTCGGTTTCGGCATCCCACGAAAAGCCGGCGGCGCGCAGGGCACGGCGCCAGGCTTCGTCGCCCAGGGGGCCTGCAGCCGCGCGCCGGGTACCGCGAGCCGCGCCAGCGCCCGCAACGGTGCCTGCGTCGACGGCACGATGAATTCGCCGACCCGCGCATCCAGTTCGGGCAGCACCGCTTCAGCCTCGCCCAGCACGATGTCGAGAAGGGTACGGCCGCCATCGAGCTCCAGCCGGTGCAGGCCCGGCACCGCCACCAGGAAATCCGCCCGCCAGTGCGCGGCGAGTTCCGTGTCCGCCACTTCCGGCAGGGACGGCATCACCGCGATGTAGTGCAGCGCGCCACCGGCCGCGCGGGCCGCGGCGAGGCGCCCCGCGTCGAACGCCAGGTCGAGGATGACGCGGTCAGCCAAGGCGCGCGCACTCCGCTTGCCGGAAGCAGCCGGCATCGTGGTCGTTGACGATGCCGATACCCTGCAGGTACGCGTACACGATGGTGGAACCGACGAACTTGAAGCCGCGCTTGCCCAGGTCCTTCGAGATGCGGTCGGACAGTTCCGTCTTCGCCATGCGGTCGGCCGGAGTGCCGATGTGGTTGCGGATCGGCTTGCCGTCCACCCAGCCCCACAGGTAGCCATCCAGTGTCTGCCCCTGCTCGCGAAGGCGCAGATAGGCCTGCGCATTCGTGATGGCCGCGGCCACCTTCAGGCGGTTACGCACGATGCCGGGGTTGGCCAGCAGTTCGGCCACCTTGTCCGGCCCGTAGGCGGCAATCCGCACCGGATCCCAGCCGTCGAACGCGGCGCGGTAGGTGTCGCGCTTGTTCAGGATGGTTTCCCACGACAGCCCCGCCTGGGCGCCCTCCAGGTTCAGCATCTCGAACAGCCGGCGCTCGTCGTGGCACGGCACGCCCCACTCATCGTCGTGGTAGGCGATATAGCGGGGATTGGCGGGATTGGCCCAGGTGCAGCGGACGGCGGTGGACATGGCGGCTGGCGGCAAGTTGACAAGCCGCCAGTATAGTGGAGCTTACTGCCCCGCCATCTGCCGCAGCTTGCGGCGCAGTTCGCGCTCGCGCCGCTGTTCCTCGTCCCAGTCGTGGACGATGGCTCGCCACAGCGACCACGCCATCAGCACGATGACGACCGTGAACGGCAGCGCGAATACGATGGTGGCCGTCTGCACCGCCTTCAGGCCGCCGGCCAGCAGCAGGCTGAGGGCGATGCCCGCGACCAGCACGCCCCAGATCACCTTGACGCGCGCCGGCGGATGCGGATTGCCGCTGGTGCTCATCATGCTCAGTACCAGCACCGCCGAGTCGCCGGACGTGACGAAGAACACCAGCACCAGCACGGTGGCGACGACCGACATCGCCGCGCCCCCCGGCAGGGCCTGGAACATCTGGAACAGCGCGGTCGACACGTCCGCCTTGACCGCTTCGGAGAGCGGCACGTGCTGCCATACTTCCATGTACAGCGCGGTACCGCCGAAGATCGAGAACCACAGGAAGGCGGCCAGCGACGGTGCCGCCACGGTACCGATGATGAATTCCCGGATCGTGCGCCCGCGCGACACGCGGGCGATGAACAGGCCCACGAACGGCGACCACGAGACCCACCAGGCCCAGTAGAAGATGGTCCAGCCGCCTACCCAGTTGGTGTCGCGGAACGGCGTCATGCGCAGGCTCATGCGCACGAATTCGGACAGGTAGGTGCCTACCGTGTTGGTCAGCGTGTCGACGATGATGACGGTCGGCCCGAGCATGAACACCGCCAATGCCAGCAGCGCCGCCAGCATCATGTTGGCGTTGGACAGGATGCGCACGCCCTTGTCGACGCCGCTCACCGCCGAGGTGATGAACAGCGCGGTGGCGACGACGATGATGGCCACCTGCGTGACCTGCGTGTTGGGCAGGCCGAACACGGACGTCAGCCCGCTGTTGATCTGCAGCGCGCCCATGCCCAGCGAAGCGGCCACGCCGAACGCGGTGGCGATCACGGCCAGCGCGTTGAACAGGCCGCCGAGCCGTTTCGGCCAGCGCCACGGCAGCGCATCTGTCACGGTGCTGATCAGCGAGCGGCCGTCGCGGCGGTACAGGAAGAAGGCGATCGCCAGCGCGACGATGCTGTACACCGCCCACGGATGCACACCCCAGTGAAACAGCGCATGGCGCATGGCGGCATTGGCCGCCTCGGGCGTGCCGGGCCGGATGCCGGGCGGCGGCGCCACGTTGAAGTGCGAAATGGGTTCGGCCACGCCCCAGAAGACCAGGCCGATGCCCATGCCGGCCGCGAACAGCATCGAGAACCAGCTTTTGGTTGAAAACTCCGGCGTTTCATCTTCTCCGCCCAGCTTCAGGTCGCCGTAGCGGCTGAATGCCAGGAACAGGGCGAACAGCACGAGGCCCAGCACGAGCCACAGGTACAGCCAGCCGAAGTTGCGGGTGATGGCGGCCAGCAGCATGTCGAATTGCGCAGCCATGGTGTCGGGCGCGAGCACGCCCCAGATGACGATCAGCAGGATGAACCCTGCCGTGAAAAACAGTTGCATGAGACCTCCTTGGATGGCGCCTTGCGGCGGCCAGCCGGCGATTATAGGGCTCCGCCCCGGAGCATGTCGGCCGATTGGCCAGCCGGCGCGCTACACTCACGGCATCACAACCGGATGGAGAAACCCATGCAATTCGAAGCACGACTGGAATGGCAGCGCAACGGCCAGCCGTTCCTGGACCAGAAATACAGCCGCGGCCACGAATGGCGCTTCGACGGCGGCCTGCGCGTGCCCGCGTCGTCCTCGCCGCTGTCGGTGCCGCTGCCGATGTCGGTGGCCGACAATGTCGATCCGGAAGAAGCGCTGGTCGCCGCCGCGGCCAGCTGCCACATGCTGTTCTTCCTGTCGATCGCGGCAAAGCGCGGCCATGTCGTGGAAAGCTATGTCGACAATCCCGTCGGTTTGCTGGAGAAGGATGGCGCCGGCCGGATGTCGATGACGAACATCACCATGCGCCCCGAGATCGTGTTCGCCGGCGGTGACTGGCCAGGCGAGGACGAGATCGCGGCGATGCACCATGAAGCGCACGACAAGTGCTACATCGCGAACTCGCTGAAGACCGAGATCACGATCGAACCGCCGATCGAGCCGGAGGGCTGATCCGCAGCGCCCCGGCGTCAGCAGCCGGGTCTGGAAAGATAAAAAAGCCCGGCGCATGCGCCGGGCTTCCATGGTTTGCGATCGAGGGTCGCGATCAAGGCCCGCGATCAAACCGGCGAGGTCATTTCGCCGGCGCGGTCGCCGGATTGGTGGTCGGATTCGCCGGGTTGGCCGGATTGTCCGTGTTGCCGCTGGATTGCTGCTGGGTGCCGACCTTGTCCTTGCTCTTCGGCATGGCCGAGCCGCCCGTGCTGCCGCTGCCGGAAGCGCCCATCGCGGTGCCGGTCTTCATGTCCTTCATGGACGAGGCCAGTTGCTGCACATGGCCCATGTGCTGGTCGATGGTGGGCTGCAGCTTCGCCGCCAGGCCTTTCACGTCGGCATCCTTGGCGTTCGACTGGGTCTTGACGACCAGCGCATGCGCTTCCTTGTGGCTCTTCACGCCGGCCATGTCGAGGTAAGCCTTGTCGAACTTCTCGCCGGACATCGCCTGCAGTTTCTTCGCCATGGCCTTGTGCTTGGCATCCGGTTCGCTAGGCAGCGTCACGTTCTTGGCCTGGGCCACGGCCTTCACTTCATCGAGCCCCTTGGTATGGTCATCCACCATTTGCTGGGCGAACGCCTTCACTTCGGCATTCTGCGACTTCTGCAGCGCGATCTTGGCGGTTTCCACCTCGGCCATGTTGGCGATCGCCATGTCCTTGAGTGCCTTTTCGTCGGCTTTCGCCAGCGACTGGGCATAAGCGGACCCCATGCCCATCAGCACGGCCAGCAGCGGCACGCCCAGGTAACTCTTCCACATCCTTGCCTTGTTCATTGCATTCTCCTGTGGTGGTCTGAAATTTTCGGGTTGTAAGACACGATACGCGACAGAAACTCGGACAAAAACTCGGACAAACTCGAACACAAACTCTGACAACAAACTGGACAAACACGGAGCGAAGCCGCTGTCAGGCTCCTTATGCGGTTTATCGAATGAGATATGCATATTACGGCGGAACGTGCGGTGGAGACGCACATTACGCTGGACCGGGTAGCGGGTGAGGCCGGGAAGCGGCGCAGGGAGTGACGCGTGGAAATGAGGCGGGAAATGAGGCGGGAAATGGGGAGGGAAATGGGGAGGGAGCGTGGCGCGGGAAAGTACACGGAAGCCAGGAGAGGCCGGCAAAAAAGGCACCGGCCGCGCGAAGCGGCCGGTGCTGGCTTCATTGGCCCGTCGCCGGGCAGTTAATTGGCGCCGGGCGTGACGGTGCCGTTACCGCCGGCATGCTTGATGAACGGCACGCGCTGGCTGACTTCGCGCAACCGTGCCCGCATGACTTCCGGCGCCGCCGGGCCGGGTGCGAACACGTACTCCTCGTCGCTGATCGTCGCGCCGCTGCGCTTGTCGACCAGGATCTGCTCGGCCGGCTGGCCGGTTTCCCGGTGTACCACGAGCAGGCTGGCCCCTTCCGGCGCCAGGTGTTCATTGCCCCATGCCACGAATGCCAGCAGGACAGGCTTGAACGCGCGACCCTTTTCGGTCAGCAGGTACTCGTAGCGCGGCGGCCGGGCACTGTACTGCCGCTTTTCCATCAGGCCGCCCGCTACCAGCCCGGCCAGCCGCCGGGTCAGCATGTTGGGCGCGATCTTCAGGCTTTTCTCAAACTCGTCGAACCGTGTGAGCCCGTAAAACGCGTCGCGCAGGATGAGAATGCTCCACCATTCGCCTACCTTGCCGAGGCTGCGCGCTATCGGACAGGGCATCTGGCCAAAATCGGTATGTTTCATTATTCCTCCCACTTGTGCACATTAAAAAACGAACGAGCGCAACAGAGGCTCTGTTTTACCCTGAAAATGGTCCGAACAAACTATCGAATAATCACCGACGGGATAAAAGAACGTGTTTTTTCACTCTGGGCTCAGCATTATGACCATTCGTGCACAGTGAATAGGCAACTGGCCGTTTGCTATGCGAGAAAAAATGATCCGGCAACGCGAACGGTGATATTTTCTATTTAATTACGGTGCATAATATATGCAGCCCGGAAGCCATCGCCAACCTTATGTCGCAGTAATCCCCATGTTATGTACCTGACGACCGACGCCACCGTTCGCAATATCCTGATCGTGGATGATTCCGCTTTCGAACAGCGCTTGCTGGCCGACCTGCTCAGCGAGTTTCCCTACCGCGTGTGCGTTGCCTTCAACGGCGAGGAAGGTTACCGCCTGGCACAGACCCGGCATCCGGACCTGATCCTGCTCGATGTGCGCATGCCCGACATGGATGGCTACACCTGCTGCCGCCTGCTGAAAGCCAACCCGGCCACGCAGGACATCCCCGTCATCTTCGTCAGCGGCACCGAATCGGCGGAAGAGCGCATCCATGGCCTGTCGATCGGCGGCGTGGACTTCGTCAGCAAGCCCTTCCTGCCGGCCGAGCTGGCCGCGCGCATCCATGTGCACCTGAACCTGATGCCGCGGCAGGAACCGGCGCCTGCGCGCTGCGCCGATGCGCCCGACATCCCATTTCTTCAGGCTGACCGGGGCGCTGGCCCGCAACGGGATCACTGAAGCGCGCTGGTACCTCCATGCCAACGGCCAGCCCCGCCTCATAGACATCCAAGTCTACGACTGCTCAGCTCTTAGCGCCAGCTCCTCGTTTAGCGAGGCAAAAATAAGTATACAAGTCGGTCTATGTTGGCTATCGTGTGAAAAACATCACGAGGAACCGCCATGGCCGCTCCCGCCGACCACCCGAAGCCGACACCGGCCGAGCTGGAATTGCTGCAGGCGCTGTGGCCGCTGGGCGCCGCCACCGCGCGCCAGGTCCACGACGCGCTGCGCGACAGCCGGCCCGAACTGGGCTATGGCGCCGTGCTGCGCCTGATGCAGGTGATGCACGGCAAGGGCCTGCTGATCCGCGACGACAGCCAGCGCTCCCATGTGTACGCACCCGCGCAGCCGCGCGACGCCTTGCAGACGAATTTGCTGAAAGACCTGTTGCAGCGCGCTTTTGCCGGTTCCGCCAAGGCACTGGTGCTGGCCGCGCTGAAAACCGGCATCTCGCGCAAGGACCGCGAGGAGATCGAACGCATGCTCCGGGAGGAAAAAGAATGACGGCGATGCTCTTGCGGCCTGGCGGCATCGTCGATGCGCTGGGCTGGACCCTCGTGCATTTCCTGTGGCAGGGCGCGCTTGCCGGTACCGTCACCGCGCTGGTGCTGGCCGCGCTGCGCGACGCCCGGCCGCAGCTGCGCTATGCGGTGGCCTGCGCCGGCCTGCTGGCCTGCGTGCTGTGGCCGGCCGCCACGCTGGCACTGCGGCTGCACGATGCCACGGCGGCAGCGGGCAGCGGTGGTGTCGTCCAGCTGGATGGTCACTCGCAGGCCGGCGGGCTCGCCGGCCTGGTGCAGGCGCACATGGGCTGGATCGTCGCGGCCTGGGCGGCATGCTGCATGGCGCTGCTGGCCCGTACGGCACTCGGCATGGCATGGATCGCCCGTGCCGTGCGCACCGGCGCACACGATCCATCGTGGCAGGCGCGGCTGGACCGGCTGGCCGGCGCGATGGGCGTGGCGCGCCGGGTGCGGCTGCGCGTCGTGCAGGGCCTGGCCAGCCCGCTCGCGGCGGGCTGCTGGCGCCCCGTCGTGCTGGTGCCGGCCAGCCTGCTGTCGGGCATGCCGCCGGACCTGCTGCACGCGCTGCTGGCACATGAAATGGCCCATATCCGCCGCCACGACTACCTGGTGAATGTATTGCAGAACCTGGCCGAGACCCTGCTGTTCTACCACCCCGCCGTGTGGTGGCTGTCGCGCCGCATCCGGTTCGAACGCGAACTGGTCGCGGACGATCTGGCCGCTGGCCACGCCGGTGGTCCGCGCCGGCTGGCGCATGCCCTGTCCGAACTGGAAAAACGCCAGTTCGCCCACCACGAACCGGCCCTCGCGGCCGATGGAGGAGACTTGATGAAGCGTGTTACCCGACTGCTGCGCCCCGCCACCCGGCGCGATCCTTCGACCACCGTCGCCACCGCGCTGGCCGCCGTGCTGCCGGCACTGGCGCTGGCCGGCGCCTTCTTCGCCGGCGCGGCGCAGGCGGACGTGGTGACGACCAATCCGGACAAGCGAGCCGTCGTCGACTTCAAGACCTGCGCCAAGCCGGTGTGGCCGAAAGCGTCGCTGGCGGCCCACCACACGGGTACCGTGACGCTGGCCTTCCTGATCGACACGGATGGCACCGTGGGCGATGCGGAGGTGAAGCAGTCCAGCGGCCACCCGGCACTGGATGAAGCCGCGCGCGAAGGAATCCGCAAATGCCGGTTCGTTCCCGGCGTGAAGGACGGCAAGCCGGTCGCGTCATGGATGCGCATGCAATACACGTGGCTGCTCAAGTGAGGCGTCGCCTCCTGCCCATCCTGGTGACGGCCGCCGGTTGTGCAGCCATGTTCGCCAGTGCAGCCAGTGCCGCCGACCTGCCCGCCCATCCCTTCGTTTCCACCACCGGCAAGGCGCAGATTTGGGTGGCGCCCGACATCGCCGCCCTGTACTTCGACACCGGCGCGCAGGATGGCAGCGCCGAACAAGCCGCGGCCTCGCTCGATGAACTGTCGACCGCCATCGCCGCGCTGCTGGCCGAACATGGCGTGGCCGAGAACGATATCGACGGGTCGGAACTGGCGAAGAAAACCGTGGCCCTGTCGAAACCGGCGGCGGACGGCGGCACCAGCGCCTATCTGCTGACGCGCCACTACCGGGTGCAGGTGCGCGACCTGGGCCGCCTGCCCGGCCTGGTGGCGGCGCTGCTGGCACGCGACCACGTGGACAGCCTGAGCGCCTCGTTCGAACGCACCGACAAGGACAGCATCGACCGCGAGCTGATGGGCCAGGCGGCGGCCGATGCGCGCGCCAACGGCACCCTGCTGGCGGAAGCGTTCGGCCGCAAGCTGGGCCCGGCCGTGGCGATCGCGCGCGCGCCGCTGGACAAGATGGGCCAGGCCTTGCTGGAACCGCCGGGCGCAGGCAGGCCCACGCTGCCGGCGGCACAGGGCATCAAGGCGTATTCGGTGCCGCCGGCGATCCCGTTCGCGCAGTCGGTGACGGCGGTGTTCAAGCTCGGCGGCCCTTCCGCCGATACCGCGGCCGCCCGCAAAGCGTCGCGCTGACCAGGCGGGCCGGCGCTCAGTCCCGCGCCAGCACCGCCAGCAGGCCGGCCACGTCCACGCCGCTGTCCTGCCGCAAGGTGCACCGCTCCAGTGCCAGTACGGCAAAACCATGGCGGGCGGCGAGGCGCTGCAGGTAGGCGGTGGCATGCGCATAGCGGCCGGATGGGCGCAGCGCGTAGCCGGCTTCTTCCTTGCCAGTTCCACTGCCCTCCTTTCTGCTGCTGTCCAGCACCTCGACCGAGAAGGCGAACCGGCCACCGGCGCGCAATGCCTGCCGGGCGGCGCCGAACAGCGCATCCAGGTCGCCGATGTACACCAGCACGTCCGCCGCGGCCAGCACGTCCCACTGCCGGCCGCTGTCCCGCAGGTAGGGTTCGATGCCGGCGCATGCCAGTTCATCGTAGACGCCCAGCTCCCCGGCCCGGGCCAGCATCGCGCGCGACAGGTCGACGCCGCCCAGGTGGCGCGCCAGGGGCCGCAGTTGCGGGCCGCACAGGCCGGTGCCGCAACCCAGGTCCAGCACGTCGAAGCCGTTGCCTTCGCCCGCGCCGCCGGGCAGGTGCCGTTGCAACAGGCCGGCAAGCAGGGCCGGCGTGCGGTAGCGCAGTTCTTCGATCAGGTGCCGGTCGAAACGCGGGGCATAGCCGTCGAACAGCGCGGCCACGTAGTCCGGCGGCGATGCTGGCGGCGCCGCGCCGGCGCCCAGCGCGGCCAGCAGGTAGTCGACCGTGGCGGCGTCGGCGCCCATCTTCCTGGCCTGCCGGTAAGCGATGATGGCCGCTTCGTTACGGCCCAGCGCGCGCAGCGTGTTCGCCAGCCCGAGCTGCGCGCGAACGTAGCCGGGGCGGGCCGCCAGCGCGTGGTGCCAGCTGTCCAGCGCCGCCTCGGGCTGGCCGGCATACAGGAGCAGGCCGCCACGCCCGCACCAGGCTTCGGCATAGCCGGGGCGCAGTTGCAGCGCGCGGTCGAAGCCCTGCAGCGCCCCTTCGGTATCGCCGGTGGCCAGCAGCGAGACGGCGGCGCCGTTGACCGCTTCCGGATAGGCCGGCCGGGCGGCGAGCGCGGCGGCGAAGCCGTCCAGCGCCGCATCGTGCCGGCCCAGTTCCTGCAGCGCCAGCGCGCGGTTGCACAGCGCTTCCGGATAGCGCGGCGACAGCGCCAGCGCGGCCGCGTAGCCGTCCAGCGCTTCGTCCACGCGGCCGAGGCGGCGCAGCGCATTGGCGCGGTTGCACAGTGCCAGCGGGTAGTCCGGCTGCAGCGCCAGCGCCCGCTCATAGCTGGCCAGCGCATCGCCGTCGCACCCGGCATCCTGCTGGGCCGCGCCGAGGTTGCAATGGGCGATCGCGCGCGTGCCATCGATCGCGATGGCACGGCCGATCAGCTCCAGCGCACGCTGCGCATCGCCGCGCTGGCGTGCCAGCACCCCGGTCAGGTGCAGCGCGTCGAAGTTGGCGGGATCGTGTTGCAGGACTTGCGCATACAGCGCTTCGGCATCGGCGAAGGCGCCACGCTGGTGGTGCGCGACGGCTTGCCGCAGGAGGGAATCGGTCGTCATGGCGGTAGTCATGGCTGTATTAAAGCGGGCAACCTGACGCAGGTCAAACTCTTGTCACATTCAAACGGCAGAATACGCCTGCTTCTGTGGAGAGGGGCACACCTGGCGGAGCAACCCGCCACTACCGGCGCCGGCGGTCGGGAAATATACCGGCACCACATTCCTTCCGGCCGCTATTGCAGCGGCCAGATGCAACATCACAGCGATACGCGGGTAATCGGGTTGATCAGGTCATCAGCCATCGCGCGTTGCCGCTTCGGCGCCGATTCTGGCAGCATGGCGGCTCACCCCCGAGGAGCCGACATGAACGCCGACCTGACCCTGCTGCTGGATGAACTCGAACGATTCGGTGCCGCCAACGATGGCGGCATTGCCCGCGGCGATCCGGCAAGCGCGCAACGCATGCTGAACATCACGCGCGATACCGGCGAATTCCTGGCCGTGCTGGTGCGCGCCACGCGGGCCCGCGACATCCTGGAAATCGGCACGTCGAACGGCTACTCGACGCTGTGGCTGGCCGATGCGGCAGCTGCCGATGGCGGCAAGGTGACGACGGTCGAGCTGCACGACACCAAGTACGCGATGGCGCAGGAAAACTTCAAGCGTGCCGGGCTGGACGACCGGATCGATGCGCTGAACGCCGATGCGGGCGAAGTGCTGCGGGTGGCCGGCGATGCGGCCTATGACCTGGTATTCCTGGATTCGGACCGCGCGCAGTATGCCGGCTGGTGGCCGGAGATTCGCCGCGTGCTGCGCCCGCGCGGCATGCTGGTGGTCGACAACGCGGTCTCGCATGCCGACGAGATGGCGTCCTTCATCGACGCCGTGAAAGCCGATGGCTTCACGTGCAGCCTGGTCCCGGTCGGCAAGGGCGAATTCCTCGCCACGCGGGGATGACAGGCGCTACTGAAAGAAGCCAGAGGAATTGCCGAGCTCGTGTCAGCGTGCCTGGAAGGAGTGATCCCTTGCAAGGGATCACCGCATTGCAGGCGCGGTGCGGTGCACCACGAATTCCCTGCAATGCCACGCTGACACAGGCTGAGCGGTTGAGCAGCCGGGCTCGTGTCATGGTGCCGTGTCACGCCGACATGAACTCAGTCGATGTACGTCAGCCCCGCGGCGGCCAGCGGCTCGCGCATCCGGTACATGTCCAGCCCCAGCACGCCGCTGGCCAGCTTCGCGCGCTTCTCGCCTTCCAGGTCTTCGCGCCTTTGCGCCACGTCCGCCACGCGCGCGGCATCGGCGGCCGGCACGACGACGACGCCGTCTTCATCGGCCACGATCACGTCGCCCGGATTGACCAGCGCGCCGGCGCACAGCACGGGGATGTTGACGGAGCCCAGGGTGGACTTGATGCAGCCCTTGGCGCTGATGCACTTGCTCCACACGGGGAAGCCCATCTCGCGCAGGAATTTCACGTCGCGCACGCCGGCGTCGATCACCAGCCCCTTCGCGCCGCGCGCCTGGAAGCTGGTGGCCAGCAGGTCGCCGAAGTAGCCGTCCGTGCAATCGGCCGTGATGGCGGCCACCACGATGTCGCCCGGCTGGATCTGTTCCGCGACGACGTGCATCATCCAGTTGTCGCCCGGGTGCAGCAGCACGGTGACGGCGGTACCGGTGGCTTCGGCGCCCTGCCAGATGGGGCGCATATAGGGTTTCAGCAGGCCGACGCGGCCCATCGCCTCGTGCACCGTGGCGCTGCCGAATGTCGCCAGTTGGGCGACGGCGGCCGGGTCGGCCCGTTCGATGTTGCGCTTGACGATGCCCAGCTGGTTGATCAGGGGAGCGGCCATGTCATTGTCCTTTCGCGGTCAGTTGCGCATCCAGGCGCGGGAACACGCGGCGCGCATTGCCTTCGAAGATCGCGAAGCGTTCCTCGTCGGTGAGATTGGCGGCCTGGATGTAGCGTTTCGTGTCGTCGTAATAGTTGCCGGTTTCCGGGTCGATGCCGCGCACGGCGCCGATCATCTCGGAAGCGAACAGCACGTTCTTCACCGGGATCACCTTCGTCAACAGGTCGATGCCCGGCTGGTGATAGACGCAGGTGTCGAAGAAAATGTTGTTCAGCAGGTGTTCGGCCAGCGGCGGCTTCTTCATTTCCTGCGCCAGGCCGCGGAAGCGTCCCCAGTGGTACGGCACCGCGCCGCCGCCGTGCGGGATCAGGAATCGCAAGGTCGGGAAATCCTTGAACAGGTCGCTCGTCAGGCATTGCATGAAGGCCGTGGTATCGGCGTTCAGGTAATGCGCGCCCGTGGTGTGGAAGCACGCGTTGCAGCTGGTGGAGACGTGGATCATCGCCGGGATGTCGTATTCCACCATCTTTTCATAGATGGGGTACCAGTGGCGGTCGGACAGCGGCGGCGCCGTCCAGTGCCCGCCGGACGGATCGGGGTTCAGGTTCAGGCCCACCGCCCCGTATTCCTTCACGCATTTTTCCAGCTCGGGAATGCAGCTGGCCGGATCCACGCCGGGCGACTGCGGCAGCATTGCCGCCGTCGCGAAATGGTCCGGGAACAGTTGCGCCACGCGGGCGCATAGTTCGTTGCAGATCGCCGCCCAGGTAGCGCTGGTATTGAAGTCGCCGATATGGTGCGCCATGAAGCTGGCGCGCGGCGAGAAGATCGTCAGGCTTGATCCCCGTTCCTTCATCAGGCGCAGCTGGTTGGCTTCGATCGTGTCGCGCAGCTCGTCGTCGGAGATCTTCAGGTCGGACACGCGCGGGCCCAGCTCCGGCGTGTTCAGGTTGGCGACCTGCCGGTTGCGCCATTCCTCCAGCGCCCTGGGCGCCGTGGTGTAGTGGCCATGGCAGTCGATGATCAGTGGCTTTTTCATCTGATTCGTATCCTTAACAAGGTATCAAGACTTCGCCGCGCATGATGGGGCGGGCGGTGCGCAGCAGTGCCGCGCGGGTGACCTGCTGGCCGTCGACATCCAGTTCGACGGAAAACTCGCCGGTCGGATGTTCGACCGATACCGCCTTCGTGCGGCCGGCCGGCACGCTGGCGATGCCCTGCGTGATCGCGCCGTCCAGCACGCAGGCCGTGGCAACGGTGACCGCTGCCAGCACACCGATGGAGTCGTGGCAGACGTGCGGAATGAAGCAGCGCGTGGCAATCGTGCCACCCGCCGCAGGGGGCGCCACGAGGCACATCTTCGGGTAGTTCTTCGCCTTCACGTCGCCCAGGCCCATCAGCGGGCCGCAAGCCAGGCGTAGCGCCTCGAGCTTGTCCTTCAGCGCCGCGTGGCCGTTCAGGTAAGCCGCGCTTTCGTCGCCGGCGATACCGAAATCGGCGGCGCGCACCAGCACCATCGGCATGCCGTTGTCGATCAGCGTTGCCGCGACGGTGCCGAGGCCGGGCACGGCGACGTGGTCGAGCGCGCGGCCGCTCGGCAGCAGCGCCGGGCATACCGAACCGGCCGTGTCGAGGAACTCGATGCTGACCGGCGCTGCGCCGCCGGGCACGCCGTCGATGCGCGTGGTGCCCGTGTACTGCAGGCGTCCTGCCGGCGTGGGCACCGTCACGTCGCATTGCATGCCGGTGTTCAGGGTGAGGATGCGCGCCGCCGTCATGCCATCGCCGATGGGCAGCAGGCCCCGTTCCAGCGCGAACGGCAGCACGGCGGCCAGCATGTTGCCGCAATTGGGCGTCACGTCCACCGTGTCGCTGTCCGGCTGCAGCTGGGCGAACAGGAAGTCGAGGTCGACGCCCGGCATGATACTGCGGCGCACGATGCCGACCTTGCTGGTCAGCGGATGCGCGCCGCCCAGGCCGTCGATCTGGCGCGGATCGGGCGAGCCCAGGGCGGCCAGCAGCACCTTGTCGCGCTGTGCCGGATCGGCCGGCAGGTCGGCCTCGACGAAGAACGGGCCGCGCGAGGTGCCGCCCCGCATCAGCATGCAGGGCACGGCGCGCAGGTCGGAGGGAGCGTATTCCATGGCACGGTTGACGTGAGTTGACATGCCGGCCAGTATCCGTGGCGGCGCCTGCCGCGTGGTTGCGTTGTGCCCGGCGTTTTGTTCTAATTCCCTTATCGCCCTTCTTCCGGTCCGCTTCGATGTCCCTGGTCAGCCTGCGTCACCTGCACGCCTTTTCCGTGGTTGCCGCCACCGGCGGCATCCGCCGCTCTTCCGATGCGCTGTTCCGTGCCTCGTCGGCGGTAGCACGCTCCGTGACCGCGCTGGAGGCCAGCCTCGGCGTGCTGCTGTTCGAGCGCAAGGGCCGCGGCATGCTGCTGACAGCGGCCGGCCAGCTGGCGAAACTGCGCGCCGACCGCATCGAGGCCGAATTACGCGACGTGCGCGACGACGCCGTGCGCCTGCGCGAAAAATGGCTGGAAAAGGCCGTGGACCGGGGCGCCGCCAGCAACGATCGAGGAAAATTCAGCGGCAATGTCGGCGGCATCGAGGCGCTGCTGAATGAACGCCGGCTGCAGGCCGCCGTGCTGCTGGCCGAAGTGCACCACATGCCCACGGTGGCGCACACGGTGGGCACCTCGCAATCGGCCGTCAGCCAGGCCATCGCGCGGCTGGAAGACATGCTGGGCCAGCCGCTGTTCCTGCGCACCGCGCACGGCATGGTGCCCACCGACGCGGGCCGGCGCTGGGTGGAACGGTTCGAACGCGTGCTGGCCGAGCTGCGGCACATCCCGGAAGACATCGCCGCGCTGGCCGGCGTGGTGGAAGGCGTGGTCACCGTGGGCGCCTTGCCGCTGGCGCGTTCGCAACTGCTGCCGGGCGCGATCGCGGCCGTGCTGCAAAAGCATCCGCGGCTGCGCATCCGCTCGCTGGAAAGCCCGTACGAGGAATAGACGGCCGGGCTGCTGTCCGGCCGCGTCGACTTCATCGTCGGTGCGCTGCGCCAGGGTGCCGGCGACGCGTTCGAGGACCGCGTGCTGATCGAAGACCGCGTGGCCCTGATCGCCCGGCGCGGCCACCCGCTGGCCGCGCCGAACGGTGCACGCCACGTTACCGATGCCGAGCTGGCCGGCTACCCGTGGGTACTGTCGCGCGCCGGCACGCCGCTGCGCGAATCGCTGGAAGCGTTTTTCTGCGGCCGTGGCGTGGCCCCGCCGCTGCCGGCGGTGGAAACGGGCGACCTGGCGCTGCTGCGCGGCCTGCTGGTGGAAAGCGACATGCTGACAGTCCTGTCGGCCCACCAGCTGCACCATGAAATCACCACCGACCAGCTGGCGGTGCTGCCCTACGACATGGCCGGACTCGAACGCCGCATCGGCCTGATCACCCGGCGCGGCGCCCACCTGTCGCCCGGCGCCAACGCACTGCTGGCCGAGATCGACGCCTGCGCCGCCCGCTGGCGCTGACGCTTCCCCGCGCTTTACATTTCTTCACCTCCGCCCGAATCCGATAAGCAGATTGCAACGCTGCGGCAGGTAATGGCAATACTTCCCGGAACGCCAAAACGTACACTTGCCCTGCGGTGATGCCTGATATTCACGGATGGCATTACCGGGCAGGTCCGCGCCGCCACACGCGCTGCCCGACCAAAACAGGTGTTTACCAATTGGAGACTTAATGAATACCGTACAATCGCTCGACGTCCGGGCCACCATCAACGGCCGCCCCATGAGCGGCTACCAGTGGCTGCTGCTGGTGCTGTGCTTCCTCATCGTGGCGACCGATGGCATGGACGTGGCCATCATGGGCTTCCTGGCGCCCGCCATCACCAGGGAATGGGGTATTTCGAAAGCGGCGTTCGGCGTCGTGATGAGTGCCGCGCCGATCGGCCTGGCCATCGGCGCACTGCTGGTCGGCCCGCTGTCGGACCGCTACGGCCGCAAGAAGCTGCTGATGTCGGCCATTTTCTGCTTCGGCCTGTTCAGTCTGCTGTGCGGCTTCGCCACCGATGTGATCAGCTTATCGGTACTGCGCTTCCTCACCGGCCTGGGCCTGGGCGCGGCGATGCCGACGACGACCACGCTGCTGTCCGAATACCTGCCCGAGAAATCGCGCAGCACGCTGCTGGCGGTGATGTTCACCGGCTTCAACCTGGGTTCCGCGCTGGTGGGCTTCGGCGCCGCCGCGATCCTGCCCGACCATGGCTGGCGCACGGTGCTGATGGTGGGCGGCGCGATTCCGCTGGCCTGCCTGCCGTTCTATCTGTGGCTGGTGCCGGAATCGACGCAGTTCCTCGTGACGAGGAAGTTCCCCGCCGAGCGCATCGCCCGCACGCTGCGCCGTGTGTGCGGCGGCGATATCCCGCAAGCCGAGACCTACACGAACAGCGAACAGGCCGTGAAGGAAGCTGCACCGGCCAAGGCGCTGCTGTCCGGCCAGTTCCGGAAGACCACGCTGTCGCTGTGGGCCACCTACTTCATGGGCCTGCTGGTGATCTACCTGCTGAGCGGCTGGCTGCCCACGCTGATCAAGGATGCCGGCCTGCCGATCGGGCGCGCCGCCAACATCACCGCGCTGTTCCAGCTGGGCGGCACCGTGGGCGCGCTGTTCGTCGGCTACTTCATGGACCGCTGGGTGCCGAACAAGGTGATCGCCACCGCCTACATCGGCGGCGCCGCCTTCATCTTGATGCTGGCATCGTCCAGCGTGGAATCGTCGCTGTTCGCGGTACTGGTGCTGCTGGCCGGCTTCTGCATGAGCGGCGCCCAGACCGGCATGAACGCCTTTGCCCCGTCCTGCTATCCGACCGCGGTGCGCGCCACGGGCGTCAGCTGGATGCTGGGCATCGGCCGCTTCGGCAGCATTTCCGGCTCCTTCCTGGGCGGCATGCTGCTGACGATGGGCTGGGGCTTCTCGGCCGTCATCTCGATCCTGGCGATTCCGGCCACGCTGGCCGCCATCGCGATCATCGCGGCCACGCTGGGCAAGCAACGCCAGGCACTTGCCTGACCTTATTTCCCTGACCTGAATGACCTGCCCCTCGTGGCCTGAACCACTGCAACGGAATACACATCATGGCTAACATCATCGGCGCGATCGCGTCTTCCCATACTCCCACGATCGGCTTCGCGCTGGACGCGAACAAGCAGCACGACGCCGTCTGGGCCCCGATCTTCAAGGCCTACGAGCCGGTGCAGCAATGGCTGGCGGAAAAGAAGCCCGACGTGCTGCTGATGATCTTCAACGATCACGTGACGTCGTTCTTCTTCGACCATTACTCGGCGTTCGCGCTGGGCATCGGCAACGAATACAAGCCGGCCGACGAAGGCGGCGGCGCGCGCGACCTGCCCGCCATCGCCGGGCACACCGGCCTGGCGCAGCACATCGGCCAGTCGCTGATGGCCGACGAATTCGACATGTCGTTCTTCCAGGACAAGCCGCTCGACCATGGCTGCTTCTCGCCGCTGTCGATCATGTGGCCGCACGATGGCGCCGGTCCGAACCCATGGCCGGGCAGTATCGTGCCGCTGCAGGTGGGCGTGCTGCAATTCCCCGTGCCGTCCGGCCGCCGCTGCTACAAGCTGGGCCAGGCGCTGCGCCGCGCCATCGAGAGCTTCCCGGAAGAGTTGAACGTGGCAATCGTGGCCACCGGCGGCCTGTCGCACCAGGTGCACGGCGAACGCGCGGGCTTCAACAACACCGAGTGGGACAGCCGCTTCCTCGACATGTTCGAATCCGATCCGGAAGCGCTGCTGGACCTGACGCACGCCGACTTCGCCCGCCTGGGCGGCTGGGAAAGCGCCGAAGTGGTGATGTGGATGATCATGCGCGGCGCGATGGCCGGCAAGATCGACTGCCTGCACCGCCAGTACTACCTGCCGTCGATGACCGGCATCGCCGTGTCGATCTATGAAAATGCGGTGCCGGTCGACCCGGCGCTGCACCGGCGCGCCGTCGAACGGCACCGCGAGCACATCGCGCACCAGACGAAAGGTGCCGAAGAGCTGGAGGGTACCTATCCGTTCACGCTGGAGACCAGTTCGCGCGCCTACCGCATCAACAAGTACCTGCACCAGCTGATCAAGCCGGAATTCCGCGCGCGCTTCAAGGAAGCGCCGGAAGCGACATACGACGAGGCCGGCCTGACGGATGACGAACGCCGGCTGGTCTCGCAGCGCGACTGGCAGGGCATGATCCGCTACGGCGTGATCTTCTTCCTGCTGGAGAAGCTGGGCGCCGCAGTCGGCGTGTCGAACCTGCACATCTACGCGGCGATGCGCGGCGAGACGCTGGAAGAGTTCCAGAAGACGCGCAACACCAAGGCCCTGTACTCGGTGGGCGGCGCGGCCAAGGACGCCGACTGGAACAAGCCGAAGCCCTGATTGTCCTGAAGCGGGCCGCCGAGCCCGCTCCCCTGATCCGATGCCGCCCTCCTCCGGCCGGGGCGCGGTATCGCTCATCCCTGCACGAACAACCATCCGATTCATTCGAGGAGACAGCATGAAGAAAACCCTGATCGCCAGCGCCATCGCCGCTTGCACGATGGCCGCCGCGTTGCCGGCGCAGGCGCAGAGTTCAGTATCAGTCTATGGACTGATCGACGGCGCCGTGGAGCACTACACCAACGCGGACGCTGCCGGCAACGGCGTCACGCGCAGCCCGAGCCTGGGCGGCGGCATGTTCCCGTCGCGTATCGGCTTCAAGGGTTCCGAAGACCTGGGCGGCGGCCTGAAAGCCATCTTCACGCTGGAAAACGGCTTCGCGCCCGATTCCGGCACCATCAACCAGGGTGGCCGGCTGTTCGGCCGGCAGGCCTGGGTCGGCCTGGCCGGCAGCTGGGGCCAGGTGACGATCGGCCGCAACTACAACATGCTGTATGTGTCGTCGTTCGACGTCGACGTGTTCGGCCCGTCGCAATACGGCCTGGGTGCGCTCGATCCGGCAGTGCCGAATGGCCGCAGCGACAATTCGGTCGCCTACAAGGGCACGTTCAACGGCGTCACGCTGGGTGCCACCTACAGCCTGGGACGCGACACGTCGGCCGCGGGCGGCGCCTCCGGCACCAACTGCGCCGGCGAATCGGCCGCCGATGCGCAAGCCTGCCGCGAATGGTCGGCGCTGCTGCGTTATGACCGTCCCACCTGGGCGGTGGTCGCTGCTTATGACCAGATCCACGGCAGCCCCACGGCGGCCAATGGCCTGAACACGAGCGACAAGACGGACAGCCGCCTGCACGTCGCCGGCTTCGTCAAGGGCAGCGACTGGAAGGTGGGCGGCGGCGTGCTGCTGCGCGAGAACGAAGGCTCGGCGACGCAGCCGAAGAGCCGGCTGTATTACCTGGGCGCGGCGTACAACGCGACGCCGCTGCTGACGATCGACGGCCAGGTGGGCAAGCTGGATTACCGCGCCACCGGCAACGATACGAAGCAGGCGCTGCTCCGTGCCACATACCTGCTGTCGACCCGCACCGCCGTCTACATCGCCGGCGGCCGGCTGGACAACGACGGCACGGCCGCCGTCGCGCTTTCCGCCGGCGGCTCCGTCGGCGCGGGCATGGGGCAGACCGGCATCATTACCGGCATCAAGCACGCGTTCTGAGCCCCGCCCGTCGGCCGCACTGGTGTCGGACTCCCGCAGGGTGTCGGACACCGGTCTTTCCGTGCCCGCTACAGAAACGGTGACAGGCTCTAATGCCATGAAGTTAAGCGTCATCCGGCATTGACAGCGCATGCATTCACCCCCAACAGCGAAAGGCTGGGGTCAGACCCGCCGGGTCTGACCCCGATCTTTGCACTTGGGGTGAATTAACTAAGCGGCATTTGAGCCTGTCACCGATTTACCAGAAACGTTTCCTTCGCCACCAGCGCCGCCGCCGCGTTGTCCATGCGCGACTCAGCCATCTCCCAAAAGTTAAAGTAAATTCTGAAGTATGCGCTTCAAGTCCTGGACTTGATATGATGGCTGCAAGCGGAACAACGGAGGCAGCCATGGACGACACAGTCTACGACGAGGCCCGTGCCGACTGGCGCACGGCGCAATGCGTCGATACGGGCGTAAAGGTATCGCTGGCCGATGGCGTCACGCCCGCGCTCGAATTCATGCTGAAGTGCGGCGTGCCGCGCGGGGTGGCCATACGCGTGCTGGCCGGGCCGCGCTTCGGGCGTCCTGCGCGCTCCAGGCTCCCGGCCGCCGGCCCGGTGCCGGAACTTTACAAATCCTCGTGATGGTCGGAAGCGCCCTGCTTCCAGTACGCCGAAATCCGGCTGGCGGTACGGGGGAAGCCTTTCTCGCCATGCACCACGTCGCGCACCTGCGCGGCAATCGACGCTTCGCCACCAAACCACACGAACGCATCGCCGGCCGGTAGCGGGATCGCGCGGATCGCCTCCACCAGCGCGGCGCCGTCGGCCACTTGCCACACGTCGAGCTGCGCGGCGGTGGTGAGGGCCACGTCATCGCCGCCGGCGACGACGACGATCGCGCGCACGCCTGCAGGCAGTTCTTCCATGCGGCGCCGGATTGCCGGCAGCGCGGCCGAGTCGCCGGCCAGCAGGTGCCACGCATAGTCGGCCGCGATGATCATCGAGCCGCGCGGGCCGCCGATCGTGACGCGCTGGCCGACGGCGGCCTGGCGCGCCCAGGCCGACGCCTTGCCCTCGCCATGCAGCGCGAACTCGATCGTCAGCTCGCACGCGGCGCGGTCATGGCGGCGCGGCGTGTAGTCGCGGCGCACCGTCTCGCCGGACGGATCGTCGAAGATGAATTTCACGTGGTCGTCGAACGACGCGGAAACGAAGTCCGCAAGGTCGTCGCCGCGGAACGTGACCGCCACGAAGTGCGCGCCGAGCGGCGCCACGCCGACCACCTCCACATCGCGCCGTTTCAATTCGTGGCGCACACGCCGCACCCGGCTCGAAGTTTCCATGCCTGCTTCCATCCGCCGCTCCAATTAGTTGATAAGGTCCCCTATTCTGCGCCCGATTGGTGGACTTGGTCAACTAACTTCGCGGCGATGTTCCTCCTTGCACATTCGGTCCAATCTTGCCATAATTGAGAATAGTTCTCATTTGTATTCACACCCATTAGCATTCACACTTATTAACGCATCGCCGCCGGACATTCGCCGCCCCGGCGCCGCGTGCCACCTCACAAGCCAGCCATGCAAGCACAACCAACGATGGGGCCGCCAGCCGCCAAACCCAGAAAACCCGGCCCCGGCTGGCGCTACCGCACCGGCGTCGCGGTGCGCGCGCTGGCGGCGATCCTAGGCGGCTATGCGCTGTCCGGCGCATGGGCGGCGGCGCTGGCGCTGACCCTGCCGACCGTGCGCGTGGAAGCCGCGCTGACGGCGACGATGACGGCGCTGGCGATCTACCCCTGCGCGGCGATGTGGTGCTTCGGCGCGCGCACGGCGCAGCGCGCCGTCACCGGCCTGGCGATCGCCGGCGTGGTGCCCGCCGCCATCCTGCTGCTGAAGGGGGCCGCATGAAAGAAGGCATCCGCCAGTCGATGGCATGGCTGCATACCTGGTCCGGCCTGCTGGTGGGCTGGATCCTGTTCATGGTGTTCGCGGCCGGCACCGCCAGCTACTTCCGCGACGAAATCACGCTGTGGATGAAGCCCGAGCTGCACGGCGTGGCGCACGCGGTGGTGCCGCAGGCGGTGGCGGTGACCAACGCCGTCGAAACGCTGCAGGACAAGGCGCCGAAGTCGCAGCGCTGGTTCATCACGCTGCCGACCGAGCGCGAGCCCGGCCTGCGCGTGAGCTACAACGCCAAGCCGCCGCCGGGCGAAGGCGGCGGCCGCCGGCGCAACCTGAAGAACTTGACGCTCGATCCGGCCACGGGCGCCGAACTGTCGGCACCGCGCGAGACGCGCGGCGGCGATTTCCTGTACCGCCTGCACTTCGACCTGCATTACATGTCGCCCCTCTGGGGCCGCTGGATCGTCGGCTTCTGCGCCATGTTCATGCTGGTGGCGATCCTGTCGGGCATCGTCACGCACAAGCGCATCTTCAAGGACTTCTTCACGTTCCGGCCGAAAAAGGGCCAGCGTTCGTGGCTGGACTTCCACAACGTCTCGGCCGTGCTGGCCCTGCCCTACCACCTGATGATCACGTACACCGGACTGCTGACGCTGATGTTCATGTACTTCCCGCAGGGCATACAGGCGGTGTACCAGGACAAGCAGGAGACCTTCTTCTCCGAACTGTTCGGCAATCCGCCATCGGACGCCAAGGCGGCCCGCGTGCCCGCGCCGCTGGCACCGCTGGCGCCGATGGTCGAACAGGCCACGCGCACGTGGAACGGCGCGCCGGTCGGCCGGGTGACGGTGGCCTTCCCGAACGACGCCAACGCCACCGTCTCGATCACGCAGCAGACCGGCCACGCCATCAGCTACGACGTGCCGACCATCGTATTCGACGGCGTGACCGGCCGCGTGGCATCGGCCGCGCCGGAACACAGCGGCGCGGCCAAGGATACCCGCGGCGTGATGTACGGCCTGCACGTGGCGCGCTTCGGCGATCCGTTCACGCGCTGGCTGTTCTTCACCTGCGGCCTGGCCGGCTGCCTGATGGTGGCCACCGGCCTGCTGCTGTGGGCCGTGAAGGAACGGCCGAAGCACCTGAAGGCCCATGCCGGGAAAGTCGGCTTCAGCCTGCGGCTGGTGGATGGCCTGAACATCGCCGCCGTGGCCGGCCTGCCGCTGGCGATGGCCGTGTACTTCTGGGCCAACCGGCTGATCGAGACGGGCATCGCGCAGCGGCCGGAAGCGGAAATCCGCTGGTTCTTCACGGCGTGGGGCATCGCCGCCATCGCCGCGCTGGTCAAGCCGGGGCGCCCGATGTGGCGAATCCAGCTGGCGCTCGGCGGCCTGGCATTCGCCCTGCTGCCGCTGCTGAACGGCGTCACGGGCGGCGCCCACCTCGGTACCAGCATGGCCCGGGGCATCTGGGCGGTGGCCGGCTTCGACCTGGTGACCCTGCTGCTGGGCGCCTTCCTGCTGTACAGCAGCCATTACCTGGGCAAGGCCAGGGCGCCGAAGGCCGCCCGTGCCGCCCCGACACCAGGCGGACCTGATTCCAAGCCTGGACTTGCCGGGAGCAACGCATGAGCGCCGCCATCTTCTTCACCATCGCCGCGCTGGGCGCGGCCGTCGCCGGGTTCGGCGGCCTGGGCCTGGCCATGGACCGGCACTGGGAAGCCATCCACGGCCGCGGCAGCGTGCCGGCGCCATCGCTGCGCCGCATGCTGCAGCTGGGCGGCAGCGCCGCGCTGGCGATCTCGCTGTGGTGCTGCCTGGCCGTGCACGAGGCGGACAATGCCGGCCAGGCCATCGTACTGTGGTGCGGCGTGCTGTCGGTGGCCGCATGGGGTTCGGTGGCGGTGATGACCTATGCCGCGCAACACGCGCGCCACTCGGCGGCCGGCGCCGCGTTCGTGGCCTGCGCCACCGCCGTGCTGGCGCTGGTGCTGCGCTGAAGGTTAGCCCTCACCGCCCTGTGCGATTTGCGCGCCCTGCGCATCGAGCGTGGCGCGCACTTTTTCCAGCAGCGCCAGCAATTGCCGGCGCTCGCCCTCGTCGAGACCCGCCGCAGCCACCTGCGCCAGTTGCTCGCCGCTCTTCTGCACGCTGTGCGCGATCGCCTTGCCCTGCTCGGTGACGTGCAGCCGCGTGCTGCGGCGGTCCGCATCGTCCGCGGTGGCTTCCAGCAAGCCCTGCTCGCGCAAGGTGCGCACCAGCCGCGCCAGCTGCGCCTTGTCGCGCCCGGAGTGGGCCACCAGGTCGCTTTGCGTGGCGCCGGGATGCCGGGCGAAGTAGCCGAGCACCTTGCCTTCCAGGTGCGTCAGGCCGTCCGGGCCATCGCGCAGCGCGCGGTACTGGTGCGCGCGGTACTGGTGCATGATCGAATGGATCGCTTCGAAGACGGCGCTGGCGCTGTCGGGGGACTTGTCGCTGGAGGGGGGCATGGTCGTGGGGAGTAGTGGGCCCCGCGAGTATACCGCGCCGCGCCGCCTGTAGAATGCCGTAGCCCGCGGGACACCGTCCGGCGGCAGCGCCTTTGCCGGCTCCCCTATCCGGGGACGCCGCCGAAGCCACGACAACCTGATGATCATTTTATGCAGACCAGCATTCCACTCGTTACCAACGACGCCGTCGTGCTCGGCATACTCGCCGCCATCCTCGGCCTCGTCTTCTGGACCTCGTCGCGGCCCGACGGCATCTGGAAAAAAATCTACACCTACGTGCCGGCGCTGCTGCTGTGCTACCTGATCCCGGCCATCCTCAATACGCTCGGCATCATCGACGGCAGCCATTCGAAGCTGTATCCGATGGCGCGGGACTACCTGCTGCCCGGCGCGCTGGTGCTGCTGTGCATCGCCACCGATTTCGGCGCCATCGTGCGGCTGGGCCCCAAGGCGCTGATCATGTTCCTGACCGGGACCGCCGGCATCATGCTGGGCGCCATCGTGTCGTTCGAAGCGATGCGCTTCATCCATCCGGAAACCGTGGCGGGAGAAACCTGGCGCGGCCTGACGACGATCACGGGAGCCTGGATCGGCGGCGGCGCCAACCAGGCGGCGATGAAGGAAGTATTCGAGGTCGACGCCAACGTGTTCGGCCAGTTCGTCGCCGTCGATGTGCTGGTCGCCAATATCTGGACCGCCGTGCTGCTGTTCCTGGCCGGCCGCGCCGATGCGTTCGACCGCTGGACCGGCGCCGATGTCTCCGCGATCAATGCCGTCAAGGCGCGGATCGAACGCTACCAGGCCGCGCATGCGCGCATCCCCTCGCTGGCGGACGTGATGATCGTGCTGGCCGTGGGGCTCGGCGTCTCCGGCCTGTCGCACGCGCTGACCGGCCCCACGCTGCAATGGATCGGCAGCCTGCCGGCGGAGTGGAACCTGAAGGACTACAGCCTCACGTCGGCCTTCTTCTGGATGGTGGTCTTCGCCACCACGCTCGGCCTGCTGCTCAGTTTCACCAGGGCGCGCAACCTCGAAGGCGCCGGCGCCTCGACCATCGGTTCGGCCATGGTGTACTTCCTGGTGGCGACCATCGGCATGCAGATGGACCTGTCCGCCCTGGTCGAGCGGCCATGGCTGTTCCTGCTCGGCGCGATCTGGATCTGCGTGCATGGCGGCCTGCTGCTGCTGGTGGCGAAGCTGATCCGCGCCCCGCTGTTCTTCATGGCGGTGGGATCGCAGGCCAATGTCGGCGGCGCCGCTTCCGCGCCGGTGGTGGCCAGCGTCTTCCATCCGTCGCTGGCGCCGGTCGGCGTGCTGCTGGCGGTGCTGGGCTACGCGCTCGGCACCTACTGCGCCTATGTCACGGGACTGGCGCTGCGCGCACTGGCGACCTGACGCGGCATTGTTGAGACCGTGTCACGGTGCTGGGAGAATGCCTTCCAAGGCATCACCGCATTGCAGGCAATGAGCGGTGCTCATTGAAGGCGCCGCCCTGCATGGCGGCGCCGCTCGGCAGGCGCGAAGCTGCGCTTCACGAAGTCCCTGCGTCGCCCCCTGCAATGCCACCATGACACGACCTCAGCAGGTCATGATGGATCAGCTCGTGTCACGGTGCCTGACCCCATGACATGGGCTCAGCAGGTGATGGCGGCCAGTTCGGCCAGCAGCGCGAAGGGATAGATGCCCCGCGCGTGCCCGTCGCTGAAGCCGAGGTTCAGCGCGTTGCTGCCCGCCGGTTCGATGACGGTCAGCCGTACTTCCGGCGATGCTTCGACGGTGCCACCGGCACGCCGCAGCGCACGGCATCCGGAGCAGGGGCAGGCGGCGCGCAGTTCGGCGTGCGTGAAGGCGTGTTCGCTGCCACCAGCCCAGCGCACGGCAAGGATGCCGGCGCGCGAGCGGTTTTCGATGGTATCGATGGTGTCGACGCTCATGCCGCGGCCTCCGTCTGCTGCAGCGCCAGCCGGGCCGACTTGCGCACTTCCGGGTCCGGGTCGTTGGCCGCTTCGCGCAGCGCCGGCAGGGCCAGTGGCGAGGCGATCTCGCCCAGCGCCAGCGCGGCTTCCTTGCGCAGGTTGCTGATGGTGTGCGCCAGCGCGGCGATCAGCGCGGGCAGCGCGTCGGCGCTGCGCAGCCGGCCCAGGCTGCGGGCGGCGCGCAGGCGTACCTGCCAGTAGGGATCGTCCAGCGCGCCGACCAAGGCCGCGGCGGCGCCCTGCAGGCGCAGCTTGCCCAGCGTGGCCGCCGCTTCCTCGCGCACCTGCCACGCGGCGTCGCCCAGGGCGGCCAGCAGCGCCGGGAGCACGGCATCGTCCGTGGCGGCGCCCAGTGCGCCCACGGCGGCGCGGCGCACGTCGGCATGCGGATCGCCGGTCGCCAGTGCCGTCAGCGCCGGCAAGGCGTCGAGGTGTTTCAGCCAGCCCAGCACGGACACGGCTTCGCGCCGCACCAGCGGATCGGCATCGTCCAGCGCGGCCAGTGCCGGCGCGGCCGTTTCCGGCGCGCGCAGTTCGCGCACGGCACGCAGTGCGGCGGCGCGGACGAAACTGTCGGTGCTGGCGAGGTAAGGCAACAGCGCGATGGCCGACGAGGCCAGCTTCAGTTGCGCCAGGCTTTGCGCCGCGGCATCGCGCACATCGGCGTCCTCATCGTTCAACAGACGGGCCACGCCGGCCACGCTGTCCGGCGTCTCGAACGCTTCCAGCGCCCGCGCGGCCTCGGCACGCACGTCGGCCGAGGCGTCGTCCAGCGCCGAGACCAGCAGCGGCAGGGGCTCGTCGCCATCGAAGTCCGCCAGCGCGAGTACCGCGATGCGGCGCACCGTGGCATCCGGCTCGCGCAGCCGTGCGGCGATGTCCGCCAGTTCCGGGTCGTCGTAATCGGTCATTGTCTTTTTATCCTTGTGCATGTTGAGGTGCCGATCCGGCCGGGCCCAGGGGGCTCAGGCGGTCGAGCGGCACGATGTTCGCGTGCGGGTGCAGCAGCGCCAGGCAATGGCGCTTGTATTGGGTGAATTCCGGCGACGTCACCAGGTCCGCGCTGCGCGGCCTGGGGAAGTCGAGCCGGATCTCGTCGATGATGCGGCCCGGGCGGGGACTCATCACGAGGATGCGGTCGGCCAGGAACAGCGCTTCGTCGATATCGTGCGTGATGAAGACGATGGTCGTCTTCACGCGGCTCCACACCTCCAGCAGCAATTCCTGCATCTTCAGGCGGGTCTGCGCGTCGAGGGCGCCGAACGGTTCATCCATCAGCATCACGCGCGGGCCGTTGATCAAGACCCGGGCGATCTCCACGCGCTGCTGCATGCCACCCGAGAGCTGCACCGGGTAGCGGTCCTCGAAGCCTTCCAGGCCGACCAGTTTCAGCATGTCGCGCGCCCGCTGGTGCCGTTCGGCGCGGCCGACACCCTTCATCTTCAGGCCGAACGCCACATTGTCGAGTACCTTCTTCCACGGGAACAGCGTGTGGTGCTGGAATACCAGGCCGCGGTCCGGGTGCGGCCCGGACACCGTGTCGCCATCGACGCGGATGGTGCCCCCGCTCGGCTGCCAGTGCCCGGCCAGCCCGCCCAGCAGGGTGGACTTGCCGCAGCCCGACGGCCCCAGCACGCAGACGAATTCGCCGGGGCGGATGCGCAGTGACACGTCCTGCACGGCATCGAACGCCTGCTTTCCCCGCCCCAGGCGGATGGTGAGATGGTCGATCTCGATGCCGCCCAGTGCACTGTCTTCCAGGGCACGTTCTTCGATTGCTGAAATACGGTTCATGATTTCGTCCTCGTCATCAGGTACCAGGGCAGGAACAGGTTGCCGATCTTTTTCACCAGCACGCTGCTGCCCATGCCGATCGCGCCGATGAACAGCATGCCCACCACGATCTCGGGATAGTTCTGGATCGTGTACGACGCCCACGTGTAGTAGCCGATGCCGAACTGGCCGGAGATCATCTCCGCCGTCACCAGGCAGAACCACGCGGTGCCCATGCCGATCGCCAGCCCGGTCACGATACTGGGCGCGGCCGCCGGCAGGATCACTTCGGCGAAGATGCTCCACCGCCCCGCTCCCAGGCTGCGCGCCGAGGCGACCAGGCGCTGGTCGACGCCTTCCACGCCGTGGACGGTGTTCAGCAGGATCGGGAACAGCGCGCCGATGAAGGTGATGAACACCATCGATGCCTCCGACGATGGGAACATCAGGATCGCCAGCGGAATCCACGCCACCGCGGGAATCGGCCGCAGCACTTCCAGTGGCGGCATCAGCACGTCCTCGACCCAGCGCGAGCGGCCGACGACGAGGCCGAGCAGGATGCCGGTCACTGCGGCGCCGGCAAAACCGGCAAATACCCGGTACACGCTGGCGGACAGGTGCTGCGACAGCTTCGGCGATTCGACCAGGTCCTTCGCCGCCGCCACCACGTCGACGGGCGACGGCACGTTCTGGAACGTGACCAGGCCGAAGTCGGCGTGCCGCGACGCGGCCCATTGCCAGGCTGCCACGCAGGCGGCGATCGACAGCAGCCCGACGATCGCGCGCAGGATTTTGGATGCGGTCGTGTTCACGATGGCGTCCGGTCAGATGACGTTGCCGGCTTTGAGCCTGTCGTAATCCACGACCTGGCCGCCGTTCTTCTTCGCCCACGCATCGGCGTCGGCCTTCAGCAGGAAGCCCCCCACCTCCCTGCCCTTGACGACGAACCACGCATCGGCCGCCAGCAGCTTCAGGCCCGTGTCCTGGTCATGCGCATACACGGTGCGCACCTTCTTGCCGCCCTGCTCCAGCTTGCGCAGCTCGGCGAACGCGGTTCCGGCGCTTGCATAGTGGCGCACCAGCGGCTCGCCCTGCACCCAGATCTGCGTGAGCTGGCGGAAGTCGGCGATCGGCTTGCCGGTCACCGCATCCTTGGCGGACAGCGGCAGCTTGGCGTAGTTCTTCAATGCCTTGTCGTAGTCGAGGTTCGACTGCCTGAACGCGGTGCGCAGGTAGGAATCGTCGATGAAGCTGTTCACGTCGATGTCGCTGTCGGTGCGTTTCAGCAGGCGCAGCGTCTGGATCGACGTGGCGACCGCCTGCCGGTATTCCGGCTTCCACGTGAAGTCGCGCGTCTGCAATCCGACCGGGCCATGGAACAGGTAGTTGATCTCGGCCTCGATGCCGGTCACCTTGGCGATCAGGTCACTGTATTTTTCCGGTTCGGCGGCGATCAGCCGGTCCGCCTCCAGCGCGGCGCGCAGGTAGGCCACCACGATCTCCGGGTATTTCTTCGCATAGGCCGAATCCACCAGGCTGCCGTGGAGCGTGGGCGACTTGGCTTGCGAGCCGTCGAAGATCTTGCGGGCGTAGCCGCGGTGCGGGAACAGTTCGGCGAACGGCACGAAGTCGGCATGCGCTTCGATCTTGTTGCTCTGCAGGGCCGAGCCGGCGATTTCCGGCGCCTGCGTGGTGATGTTCACGTCCTTTTCCGGATCCCAGCCCTGTGCCTTCACGGCGCGCAGCAGCATCCCGTGGGCCGTCGATGCGAACGGCACCGAGATCGTCTTGCCCTTCAGCTCGGCCAGCGATTGCACGGCCGAGCCTTTCGGCACGACGATACCGTTGCCCGAGCCCAGCGTGCTGCCCGACAGCACGGTGATGAAGATGCTTTTCTTGCCGGCCTTCTGGTGCGCGGCGCCATTGAAGGAGCCGGGGAAATCGGCCATCGAGCCGAGGTCCAGCTTGCCGGCCACCATCTCGTTCGTCAGCGGTGCGCCGGAAGTGAAGTTCTTCCACACGATGTCGTATTTCGCATCCTTGTACTTGCCATCCTTCGGCAGGTACTTCTGCAGCAGGTTCAGTTCGCGGATCAGCAGGCCGCCGGTGGCGCAGTTGATCGTGGTGTCCTGCGTGCCGATGGCAACGCGGATCGTTTCGGCGCTGGCGCCGCTGAAAGCGAGCGACAGGGAAAGGGCCAGGGGAAGACCGATCAGGTGTCTGGACAGGTTCATTTTATTTTTCTCCAAGGATCATCGCAACAGATAGGGGATATCGACATGCACGGCGCCGGTGGGGCAATCCTTCTCGCAAGGCATGCAGTACCAGCATTCGTCGAATTTCATGTACGCCGTGCCTTTCGACAGGTCGATGGCGAGCACGTCGAGCGGGCACACGTCCACGCAGACGGTGCAGCCCTTGTGGGCGATGCACTTGTCGGCGTCCACGGTGATGGGCACGCTGGTGATGTTGATCGTGGTGGGCATTGCGTCTCCTTCAGGCGGCCAGCGGTTGGGCAACCCGCAAGCGTTGATAAGCGGTTTTTTCCTGGTCTTCCAGCGGCACGATGTACGGTTCGATGGCGCGCTTGAAGCACACCATTTCGCCACCCTGCTTTTGCAGCTGCACGTGCACGAACCAGTCCTGGTCGTTGCGCTGGGGGTAGTCCACGCGGTTGTGGTACAGGCCCCAGCGGCTTTCGGTGCGGTACAGCGAGGCGCGCGCCGCCATCTCGGCGCAGTCGCGGATCGCATGCACTTCCATGGCACGCATCAGTTCATGGGGATTGCGCGCCTGCATGCGGTCGAGGTCCTGCCGGATCATGTCGAAGCGCTGCAGGCCGATCTCCATCTTCTTCGTGACCTTCGGCGGCTGCAGGTAGTCGTTGACCATGCGCCGCAGCTTGTACTCCACCTGGTTCGGCGGCAGGCCATCCTCGCGGTGCAGCGGTGCCCACACGCGCTGGCGTTCCGCCTCCACCTGTGCGGCATCGACCGCCGGCAGCTCGTGCGCAGCGCAGTACGCGGCGGCGCTCTCGCCGGCCAGCTTGCCGTACACGAAGGCCCCCAGCATGTAGTTGTGCGGCACGCAGGCCAGGTCGCCGGCGGCATGCAGGCCGGCCACGGTGGTGCGGGCATGTTCGTCGACCCAAACGCCGGAAGCGGAATGGCCGCTGCACAGGCCGATCTCGGAAATGTGCATCTCCACCATCTGCTGGCGGTAATCGGTGCCGCGGCCTTCGTGGAAGCGGCCGCGGCTCGGGCGTTCGTTGGTGTGCAGGATCGTCTCGATGGTCTGGATGGTTTCCTCGGCCAGGTGGTTCAGCTTGAGGAACACGGGCCCGTTGCCGCCTTGAAGTTCGTTATAGAACTCCTGCATCATCTGGCCGCTCCAGTAATCGCATTCGATGAAGCGCTCTTCCTTCGCATTGGTGGTATGGCCGCCGAACGGGCCGGTGACGTAGGCGCACGACGGGCCGTTGTAATCCTTGATGAGCGGATTGATCTGGAAGCACTCGATACCCGACAGTTCCGCGCCGGCGTGGTACGCCATGCTGTAGCCATCGCCCGCATTGGTCGGGTTTTCATAGGTGCCGAACAGGTAACCCGATGCCGGCAACCCCAGCCTGCCCGCCGCGCCCGTGGCCAGCACGACGGACTTCGCGCGGATCACGTGGAAGTCCGCCGTGCGGCAGTCGAACGCCATGGCGCCGGCGATGCTGCCGTCTTCCGCCAGCAGCAGGCGCGTGGCCACCAGCCGGTTGGTGATTTCCACGCGGGTGCGCTTCAGGCGGCGGTACAGCACCTTCTTGATGTCGTGCCCTTCCGGCATCGGCAGCACGTAGGTGCCCATGTGGTGCACCTTGCGCATCGCATAGTCGCCCGTTTCATCCTTCTCGAAACGCACGCCCCAGCGGTCCAGCTCCTCGATCATGGCGTAGCTGTTCCGCGCGTAGGCCATCACGGTTTTCTGGTTGACGATCCCGTCGTTGGCGACCGTGATCTCCTTGACGTACTGCTCGGGCGTGGCGAAGCCCGGCACGACGGCGTTGTTCAGGCCATCCATGCCCATCGAGATGGCGCCGCTGCGCTTGACGTTGGCTTTCTCCAGCAGCAGCACGCGCAGCGCGGGATTGGCTTCCTTGGCCTTCACGGCCGCCATCGGTCCGGCGGTACCGCCGCCGATGACGAGCACGTCGACGGTTTGTTCGATTGTCTCCATATTCAATTCCCAGGGTTGGTTGTCGTGGTGCGGCGCGGCAGGCGCAGCGTGTACTGGAATGCGTCGCCGCGCACGTACAGGTATTCGAAATCGAGGGGCTCGCCGTCGACCGTCCATGTCAGGCGCTCGATGCGCAGCAGCGCGGTGCCCGGCGCCAGGTCCAGCGCTCTCGCCAGCGCGGTGTCGGCCGAGACGGCGCCGATCTGGATGTCGGCATGGGACAGCGACAGGCCGTAGTCCGTTTCCAGGATCAGGAAGATGTCGCGTTCGGCCAGGTTCTCGCCGCGCAGCCGGTCGCCGATGCGGGTCGGCAGGTAGGTGATTTCATACGACACCGGCGCATCGTCGACATGGCGCACGCGGCGGATTTCCGTGACCCGGGCGCTGGCCGGCAGGTGCAGCTGGCTGGCCACGTGGGCTTCGGCCGGCACCGTCAGGTGGCTGAGCACGCTGTTGATGACGGTATGGCCGCGGCGCGACATGGCCTCGCCGAAGCCTTCCAGCCGCGCCAGGTCCTGGCTCGGCTTGGGCTGGGCCACGAACGTTCCCTTGCCGGGCACCTTGACGATCAGGCCTTCGTGCTGCAGGTCGGCCAGCGCCTGGCGCACCGTGATGCGGCTGACGGAGAAGATCGCGCTGATCTCGCTTTCGGCGGGCAGGCGGGCTTCCGGTTCATAGGTGCCGTCGACGATCCGCTCGCGCAGGCGTTCGCGCACTTGCGAGTACAGCGGTGCGGCGGAGGATTCGAGTGCCCGGAAAAGAGTCATGTGCGGTGTCCTTGCTTGGCCTGTCATGACAGGTGATGACGATGCAAGGATGGTATCGACGGGTGCCGGGCATGAAAACGAATCGTTTCGGTTTTGCTAATGCGTGAAGCGCCTCAGGCGGTGGAGTTATATCGATATGCGGCGGATACGCGGCCCGGCTCGCAGCGCCGCGCCGGCGTGGCATGATGACGGGTCACTGGATGGAGGAGGTCACGATGGATGCAATCCCCGCTTTTCAGCCTGTTCTGCAGCCTGTTTCTCAACAGGAACTGTGGAACACCACCGGTGGCAACGCCTGGGTCGACCTGCGCGAACTGCTCGACGGGATGTTCCGCGGTATCGAGACCCTGCTGGTGGAAGGTGTCGACACCGGCCAGCGGGTGCTGGACGTGGGCTGCGGCACCGGCGGCACCACGCTCGCGGTGGCGCGCCGCACGGGGCAGGCCACCGGCATCGACATCTCGGCGCCGATGATCGCCGTGGCGCGGGCGGAGGCCACTGCCGGGGGCGTGCCGGCCGACTTCGTTTGCGCGGATGCCCAGCAGCATGGGTTCGCACCGGCCAGCTTCGACGCGCTCGTGTCGCGCTTCGGTGTGATGTTCTTCGAGGATGCCGGCGCCGCGTTCGCGAACCTGCGGCGTGCGGCGCGCAGCGGCGGCACGCTGCGGTTCTTCGCGTGGCGTACGGCGGAAGAAAATCCGTTCATGACGGCCGCCGAACATGCGGTGGGCGCGCAACTGCCGGCGCCGCCACCCCGCAAGCCGGACGATCCCGGGCAGTTCGCGTTTGCCGATGAGGAACGCGTGCGCGGCCTTCTCGCCGGTGCCGGCTGGCGGGACATCCGCATCGCGCCGCGCGACGTACCGTGCGCGTTCCCGCAGCGCGACCTGGCCCGCTACGCGACGATGATGGGCCCCGTGGGGCGCGCACTGCCGCGGCTCGATGCCGCTGCCCGCGCGGCGATCGTGCCGCAGGCCGTGGCGGCCTTCGCGCCGTTCGTCGACGGCGACACGGTGCGCTACACGGCGGCGTGCTGGGACGTGACCGCCACGGCGCCGTGATCCGTCAGGAAGCCACCGGCTCGCTGCGCGCCGCCGCTTCCAGTTCACGCACGCGGGCCTTCAGGGCCCGCTCCTCGCTCCAGCGCGCGGTATCGTCGCGCACCACGGCGATGACCGATGCCACCTGGCCGGCGGGGTCGTACAGCATGGCGACGGTGAACGCGATCGACAGCGGCTTGCCTTCCTTGTGCAGCGCGGGCACGCGCAGCAGGTCGTTGCCGTAGCGCGTTTCACCGGTGGCCGCCGTCTTGTGGTAGCCATCCCAGTGGCGCTGCCGCTGCCGTTCGGGAATGATCAGGTCCAGCGACTGGCCGAGCGCGTCGCCCGCCGTGAAGCCGAAGATGCGCGTGGCGGCATCGTTCCAGAACGTGATCGCGCCGGCCGCGTCGCAGACGATGACGCCGTCGCCGATGCCGCGTACCAGTTGTTCGAAGTCGATCTCGGTGGTCATGTGAGCTCCTGAATGAAAAATGCGCGCCCACCATGAATGGGCGCGCGAACGGGAAGAACCTGGAAAATCCGACCCGGGGTCAGACGACGCGCTGTTCGTGGAGCGCCGCGATCTGATTCTGGCTGTAGCCGAGCGACTCGAGGATCTCGTCGGTATGTTCGCCCAGCAGTGGCGAGCCCTTGATCTCCACCTTCAGGTCCGAGAACTTGATCGGGCTGCCCACGGTCAGGTACTTGCCGCGCTCCTTGTGGTCCACCTCGGCGATGGTGCCGCTGGCGCGCAGCGACGGATCGTTGGCCAGTTCCTTCATCGACAGCACGGGCGAGCACGGGATGTCGAACTTGCGCAGCACGTCCACCGCCTCGAACTTGGTCTTGTCCTTCAGCCATTCCTCGATGGTGCCGAAGATGTCGAAGATCTTGTCCTGGCGCGCCTGCGCGGTCATGTAGGCGGGATCGTCGATCCACTCTTCCTTGCCGATGGCGCGGCAGATCGGCGCCCACGCATGCCCCTGGATCGTGAAGTAGATATACGCGTTGGGATCGGTTTCCCAGCCCTTGCACTTCAGCACCCAGCCCGGCTGGCCGCCGCCGCCCGCATTGCCGCCGCGCGGCACCACGTCGGAGAAGGAACCGTGCGGGTACTGCGGATATTCTTCCAGGTACCCTACCCGGTCCAGGCGCTGCTGGTCGCGCAGCTTCACGCGGCACAGGTTCAGCACGCTGTCCTGCATCGATACCGCCACCTTCTGGCCGCGGCCCGTGACATCGCGCGAACGCAGCGCCGTCAGGATGCCGATGGCCAGGTGCATGCCGGTGTTGCTGTCGCCCAGCGCGGCGGCGCTCACCGTCGGCGGGCCGTCGTCGAAACCGGTGGTGGACGCCGCGCCGCCGGCGCATTGCGCCACATTCTCATACACCTTCAGGTCTTCGTAATGGTGGCCGTCGCTGAAGCCCTTCACCGACGCCACGATCATGCCGGGATTCAGCTCGCGGATGTGCTCCCACGTGAAGCCCATGCGGTCCAGCGCGCCGGGGCCGAAATTCTCCACCAGTACGTCGGATTCCTTGATCAGCTTCGTCAGGATCTCCTTGCCTTCGGCCATCTTGGTGTCGAGCGTCAGCGAGCGCTTGTTACTGTTCAACATGGTGAAGTACAGCGCATCGACGCCGGGAATGTCGCGCAGCTGCGAACGGGTGACGTCGCCCGCGCCCGGCCGCTCCACCTTGATCACGTCGGCGCCGAACCAGGCCAGCATCTGGGTGCAGGCGGGGCCGGCCTGGACGTGGGTGAAGTCGATGATCTTGATGCCTTCCAGTGGCTTGCTCATGGTGCAGTCTCCTTGTTGAGGTCTTTGTTCAGTCGTAGCGGGGCCCCGCGCCGGCATTGGTGATGCCGGCGTCGTGGAAAATCACGGGTGTGGATTTACTTTTTCGCGGCGCTTTGCGGATTCAGGTTCGTCAGGCGCCCGCTTTCGGTGCCTGCCGTTTCGTCGATGACGGCGTTGATCAGCGCCGGCTTGCCGGCGGCGATCGCCTCCGAGAGTGCCCGCGCCAGTTCTTCCGGCGTGGTGGCGTGGTAGCCGATGCCGCCGAACGCCTCGATCATCTTGTCGTAGCGGGCATTCTTGACGAACACGGTGGGCGCCACGTCCTTGCCGCCGGTCGGGTTCACGTCCGTGCCGCGGTACACGCCATTGTTGTTGAACACGATGGTGGTGACCGGCAGCTCGTAGCGGCAGATCGTTTCCAGCTCCATGCCGGAGAAGCCGAAGGCGCTGTCGCCTTCCACCGCCACCACCGGCTTGCCGCTGGTGACCGCCGCGCCGATCGCGAAGCCCATGCCGATGCCCATGATGCCCCAGGTGCCGGAATCGAAACGCTTGCGCGGCTGGTACTGGTCGATGATGCTGCGCGCGAAGTCGAGCGTGTTGGCGCCTTCGTTGACCAGGTTGATGTCCGGGTATTCCTTCAGCACGTCGCGGATCGAACGCAGCGCGCTGTGGAAATTCATCGGTACCGGATTTTTGTCCAGCAGCGCGGCCATCTTCGCCGTGTTCTGTTCCTTGCGCTGGGCGATCGCGCCAAGCCATTCTTCATCCGGCTTGTCGATGCCGGCGCCATCGAGCCCCGCCAGCAGCGCCCCCACGCAGGAACCGATGTCGCCCACCAGCGGCGCGGCGATCGCCACGTTGCTGTCCATTTCCGTCGGCGCGATATCGATCTGCACGAACTGCTTCGGCTTGCCCCAGGTCTTGCCCTTGCCGTGCGCCAGCAGCCAGTTCAGGCGCGCGCCGACCAGCACCACCACATCGGCCTCGGCCAGCACGAACGAGCGCGCCGCGGACGCCGACTGCGCATGCGTGTCGGGCAGCAGGCCCTTGGCCATCGACATCGGCAGGTAGGGAATGCCGGTGCGCTCGACGAAGGCGCGGATGTCGGCATCGGCCTGCGCATAGGCGGCCCCCTTGCCGAGCAGGATCAGCGGCTTCTTCGCGCCCTTCAGCAGTGCCAGCGCGCGTTCCACCGACTCGGGCGCCGGCAGCTGCCGCGGCGCGGCATCGATCACCTTCACCAGCGAACGCTGGGCGTGGCCGGCCTCGATCGTTTGCGCCAGCAGTTGCGCCGGCAGGTCGAGGTACACGCCGCCGGGACGGCCGGAGACGGCGGCGCGGATCGCCCGCGCGATGCCGATGCCGATGTCCTCGGCCTTCAGCACGCGGAACGCCGCCTTGCAGTGCGGGCGCGCCACGTTCAGCTGGTCCATCTCCTCGTAGTCGCCCTGCTGCAGGTCGACGATTTCACGTTCGCTGGAACCGGAGATCAGGATCATCGGGAAGCAGTTGGTGGTGGCGTTGGCCAGCGCCGTCAGCCCGTTCAGGAAGCCAGGTGCCGAGACGGTCAGGCAGATGCCCGGCTTCTTCGTCATGTAGCCGGCGATGGCGGCCGCGTTGCCCGCGTTCTGCTCGTGCCGGAAGCCGATGAAGCGCATGCCCTCGGCCTGGGCCAGGCGGGCGAGATCGGTGATCGGTATCCCGACCAGGCCGAAGATCGTATCGATGTCGTTGTGTTTCAGCGCATCGATCACCAGGTGGAAGCCGTCGGTGACTTCTACCGATACATTGTGGGTCATGGTTGTCTCCATTTATTTTCGGGGTGCCCGTCGGTTCAGGCGACCTGGCCAGCCGATTCGCCCTGGAACCATCATAGCCAGCGGCTCTGATTTGAATCATTGACCGCGGTCAAGATTCACCGCATGATGACAATCTCGTGTATGTTGGCCGGTTGCACATGACGCTCATCGCAAATCACCCCGAACGCAACATCATTCGCGCACAGCTGAAACAGAACATCGTTCTCAAGGAAATGCGCGACAGCGAAATGGCCGCCCTGGAGCCATACCTGACGGTGACCAATCACCAGAAGGGCGACCTGCTCCTCAACCAGGGCGTGTACGACATGCAGCAGTACTTCATCCTGGACGGCATCCTCAAGCGGCTGGTCACCAACCACGAGGCGAAGGAAATGATCCTGCGCTTCTCCTCCGAGCGCGACATCGAAACCAGCTATGCCGCCTGGTGCCTGAAGACGCCGACGCCGTACAGCATCGTGTGCATGACGAAGGCGCGGGTGGCCAGCATGCCGCTGTCACAGTGGGTGGATTTCCTGCAGAGCCACAGCACGGTGAAGCAGGCGTTCGAGTACGAGGTGATGAACCTGATGAGCGGCATCATGGCCCACACGATCACGCTGCACCTGCTCGATGCGCCCGGCCGCGTGCACCGCTTCATGCGCAAGTTCCCGGACATGTTCGAGCGGCTGCCGAAGAAGGAGCTGGCGTACTACCTGAACCTGTCGCCCGAGACGCTGAGCCGGCTGAAGCACCAGGGCAAGATCTAGGCATGCAGCGCCGAAACCATGCCTGCGCTCACTGTCCGGTTACCTCTGGCAGCGAACGAAAACAACAGTTTCCTACCGACACTCGCTAAATAAATTTGCCTGATTTTTGAGCGCTTTTTCATAGACAGTCATTCACACATTGAATGACCGTTATGGCTGCCGTCAATTGGACCGGGGGTGTACCGCCTTTATAATCAAAGGCATACACGCTTTCAACCATTCAAGGAGCAGCAAAATGAACGGCCTCACTGATACCGCAAAGCAACAGAACAACGACTTCTCCCTCGCCGGCCTGATCGCCCAGTTCTTCCAGCTGGAATGGCGCGACAAGCTGAGCGACCAGCAGCAGGACCGCGAAGAAGCGGCCTATACCTGGGGCCTCTAAGGCTCGGGGGATCACGAAAACCGGGACGATGCGCTGTCCCGGTTTTTTTTCGTCCGACGCGTGGCCGTCAGGCCGCCACGGCCTTGTGCAGCCGCACGCCGCTGCGCGCCTCGGCCATCGACTGCTCCAGCAGCTTCACCAGCGCGTACGCGGAATCGATGTGCGGCGTCGGCGTGCCCGTCATGCGCGCCAGCTCGATCACAGAGCCCACCAGCGCGTCGATCTCCGGTCCCCGCCCGGCCTCGACGTCCTGCAGCATCGACGTCTTGTGCTTGCCGATCTTCTCCGCGCCCTCGATACGGCGGTCCAGCGTGACACGGAAGGCGATGCCCAGCTTGGCCGCCACCGCTTCGGCCTCGCGCATCATGCTCGCGGCCAGGCCGCGCGCCAGCGGGTGCTGGCAAATGTCCACCAGCGTGGAATGCGCCAGCGCGCTGATGGGGTTGAAGCTGAGGTTGCCCCACAGCTTCAGCCAGATCTCGGCGCGGATATTGTCCAGCACCGGTGCCTTCAGGCCCGCATGCTCGAAGCAGGCGCCCACCCTGCCGGCCCGCTCGCTCGTGCTGCCATCGAGTTCGCCCAGCGGGAACCGGCTGCCTTCGATGTGGCGGATCACGCCGGGCGACACCAGCTCCGCCGCCGGATAGACGACGCAGCCGAGGATGCGTGCCGGCGGGATGGCCTGCGCGAGCTGGTTGCCGGGGTCGACGCTGAGCACCGGTCGCCCTTCGAATTCGCCGCCGTGGCGATGGAAGTACCAGAACGGAATTCCGTTCTGCATGGTCACCACCACGGTTTCCGGCCCGAACAGCGCGCCGATGCGGCCCGCCACGTCGGCCACCTGGTGCGCCTTCAGCGCCACGATGACCACGTCCTGCGGGCCCGCGGCCTCGTAGTCGTCGGTGGCGCGCACCTGCGCGGCGATCCGCACCTGCCCGTCGGCCTCGATCAGCCTGATGCCCCGGTTGCGCAGGGCTTCCAGGTTCGCGCCGCGCACGATGAACGTCACATCCTCGCCCGCCAGCGCCAGCCGCGCCCCCACCAGCCCACCGATTGCTCCCGCTCCGATCACTGCGATCTTCATCATCTGCTCCCTGGGTTTACTCGAAACGGTTGGTGAGCCTGCCGATGCCGTCGATCTCCACCACGACGGTGCTGCCCGGACGCATCGAGCCCACGCCGACCGACGTGCCGCACAGCAGCAGGTCGCCCGGTTCCAAAGTCATGTCCTGCGACACGCGGCTGACCAGCTCGGCCGCGGAAAACACCATGTCGTTGACGGGGTAGTCCTGCCGGACCTCGCCGTTCAGGATAGTGCGCACCACCAGCATCGCCGGATCGAGCCCGGTGGCGACCACGGGGCCGAACGGGCAGAAGGTGTCGAAGCCCTTGGCGCGCACCCACTGCGGGAACGTGGGATCGCGCCCGATGATCTCGCTCACGGTCACGTCGTTGGCGCAGGTATAGCCGAAGATATGGTCGGGCGCGTTCTCCACGGACACGCCGCTGCAGCTGCGGCCGATCACGATCGCCAGCTCGCCTTCGAAGGCCACCTTGCCATCGCCGCGCGGCTTGCGGATCGTGCCGCCCGGCGCCAGGTACGAGGTCGGCGGCTTCATCAGGTACAGCGGTTCTTCCGGCGGCGGCAGCCCCAGCTTCTTGCCCAGCGCATGGAAATTGTTCCACATCGCCAGCACCTTGCCCGGCACGACGGGCGTGCACAGCTGCACCTCGGCCAGGTGGATGGCGATGTCCGTGCGCTGCGGCGCATCGAACATGTCGCCCTTGAAAACGCGGATCTTGTCGCCCTCGAGCGTGCCGAAGCGCAAGGTGTCGAGATGCGTGAAACGTATCCAGTGCTGGATCATGGGGAGCCTCGTCAGGAACAGTAGGGCGTGGGCAGTCCGCATGCACGCGCGGTGCATGCGGACTTGCCGGGGGGATGCCGCGGCATTGCCGCGGGGTTGCCGGTCAGTTCGGCAGCGGCGATGCGGTCGTGGTGCCGGCGCTGCCGGTCATCAGCTTCTCGTCATCCTGCACGCTGACGGTGCCGGACGACTCTTCGATGAAGCGCTTGCGCATCGGCCGCAGCACCCACCAGGCCATGATGGCGGCCACCGCGTTCATGCCGCAGCCGACGAAGAAGACGGCTTCCCAGCTGCCCGTCATGGCCGTGATGATGCTGGAGATCGGCACGAAGATCGATGCCGTGCCCTTCGCCGTGTACATCAACCCGGCATTGCCGGCGGCGTTGCGGGTGCCGAACGTGTCCGCCGTGGTGGCGGGGAACAGGCTGTAGATCTCGCCCCAGGCAAAGAACACCAGGCCGGTCAGGATGACGAACATGATCGGATCGCGGCCGAAGTAGTACAGCAGGATGATGCCCACCGATTCCAGCGCGAAGGCGATGAACATCGTCTTCTCCCGGCCGATCTGGTCCGACACCCAGCCGAAGAACGGCCGCGTCAACCCGTTCAGCACCCGGTCGATCGCCAGGGCGAAGGTCAGTGCCGGCAGGACCATGCCCATGACGTTGAACTTCACGCCATCGATCTCGAAGTCGGTTGCGATCGGCCCCATCTGCGCGGTGGCCATCAGGCCGCCGGCGGCGACCAGCACGAACATCGTGTACATCACCCAGAACACCGGGGTACGCACCATCTGCGAAGGCTTGAAGTCGGCCGTTGTCTGCAGCACGTTCGGGTTGATCTTCTTCTTGATGGCCTTGCTCGCCGTGTGGGGCGGACGCACCATCATCAGCGCCAGCAGGATCACGATCGCGCCCTGGCCGATGCCGAAGTACAGGAACGTGTCCTGGTAGCCGCGCTCCGCGATCATGTTCGAGATCGGGATGATGGTGGCGGCCGAGCCGGCGCCGAAGCCGGCGGCGGTCAGGCCCGCGGCCAGGCCGCGGCGGTCCGGGAACCATTTCAGTGACTGGCCCACGCAGGTGCCGTAGACGGCGCCGGCACCGATGCCGCTGATCGCCGCGGCGATGTACAGCACGGCCAGGGTGTCGGCATACGAGTTCATCACCCAGCCGATGGCGCACAGCAGGCCACCGAACAGCACCACGGGACGAGGCCCCCATTTGTCCACGGCCCAGCCCTCGACCGGCACCAGCCAGGTCTCGGTCAGGATGAAGATCGTGAAGGCCACCTGGATCGATGCCTTGGTCCAGCCGTGCGCCTCGGCGAGCGGATTGACGAACAGGGTCCAGCCATACTGCAGGTTGGCGATCATGGCCATGCAGACGATACCCATGATCAGTTGCATCCAGCGGAACGATGCTGGCCTTTCGATTGCTTTCGGTGCGTCGGTTTTCATGCAATGTCTCCCATCTGATTATTCAGCGCTGTTCGGGTACCGCTGTTCGTGGCGTCGCTCCTGGCGGGGAGCTGGAACTTCGCAGGCGGTGGCGGGCGATGTTGCGGTGCAGTGGGTTGCTCATGGTCTTGTCTCCTGTTGGGTCCTGCCGAAAGACTCTGGAACCTTTTGTCGACCGCGGCCTCCGGCTGGCGCCGCGTGGCCGCGATCCTTATTTGAAGTTCAACAGATGGGACGATTGTGGAAGAACGGTTTTCGCATATCCTTGACCGCGGTTAAGAATCAAAAAATCGTTTCGAGTAGTGGTAATCGCGCACGCTTCGGCCGGCGGATTTCAGATACCGATCTGCGGCTGGCGCAGCTCGCGCCAGTCCATCGCCGCGGCCAGGTCGCCGCCCGCCGCCAGGCATTGCGCCTCGCAGCGCTCCTTGGTGGCGAGGATCGCCGCCACCAGGAAGCCGGCGTCGTAGACCGTGAGCAGGTGGGGGTGGTGGCTTACCAGGTAGTCGCGTACGCAGGCGTGTTCGGCGCCGCAGTCGGGCAATTCGCAGCCGGTGTCCCAGAACCAGGGCAAGCCCAGTTCATGGAAGGCCGCGTTCCAGGCATTTCGCTGCGCCGTGGCGGCGCTGCCGGTGATCGTCATGGTCTCCTCCGTCGATGGTTGGTGCGGGTGGTGCTGACCTGACCGATACTAGGCCCGTCGAATGATTACCAAAAGTTAAAGTTTTTAGGGATAATCATCAGCGATCCTTAATACATCCCCAATCGCGGTGAATGGGGTGGCCACGACACCGGGAGCGCCATGCGGAATGCCACACTGCGCCAGCTGAAGACCTTCGAGACGGTGGCGCGCCACCTGAGCTTTTCCCGCGCCGCCGAGGAACTGCACCTGACGCAGCCGGCCGTGTCGACGCAGATCCGCACGCTGGAAGGCCACGTGGGCGCCACGCTGTTCGAGCAGCTGGGCAAGAAGACCTTCCTGACCCAGGCGGGCGCCGAACTGCTGCCGTTCAGCCGCGCCATCATCCAGCAGTTCGAGGATGCCGAGGCGGCGATGGCCCAGCACCGCGGCATTTCCGGTGGCCGCCTGGACGTGGCCGTGATCAGCGCCGGCGACTACTTCTTCCCCCAGTTGATGGTGGCGTTCGCGCGGCGCCATCCGGGCGTGCAGCTGAACCTGACCGTGCACAACCGCGAAGAGCTGCTCGGGCAGCTGGCGGCCAACCGCACCGATCTCGCCGTGATGGTGCGCCCGCCATCGCACGACACGCAGAACGACGCATTCGCACCACACCCCTATGTGATCGTCGCCGCGCCGCAGCATCCGCTGGCGGAAGTTGGCCGCGAACCGATCGCCTTGCGGGAACTGGTGCGGCACCCGTTCGTGGTCCGCGAACGGGGCTCCGATACCTGGCATTCGATGGAGGATGCATTCGGGCCGCGGCTGGCCGAGCTGCAGGTGGCGATGGAAATCAAGAGCACGGAGACGATCAAGCAGGCCGTCATCGCCGGCATCGGCCTGGGCTTCCTGTCGGCGCACACGATCGGCCGCGAAGTGGCGGCGGGCAGCCTGGTGGTGCTGCCGGTCGAGCGCTTCCCGCTGATGCTGAACTGGTACGTGGTGCACCGCCGCGAAAAACGGCTGCCGCCGGTGGCCAGCGCGTTCCGGCAATTCCTGCTCGACGATGGCGCCGAGTGGATCGGGCGGCTGATACCGACGGCGGGCTGACGGCTGCCGGTGCGCCGGCCTTGGTGGCTAGGATACCAAGGCCGTTAAGTTAAGCGTCATCCGGCACATTGAAAGCGCATGCATTCACCCCAACAGCGAAGGGCTGGGGTCAGGGAGGAGTACCGGCATGCATGCCGGTACCGCTACGCAGGCAAGGAGCAGTGCTCCTCGAAACCCCTGCTCCGCCCCGGCGGGGTGTAGCAGGGGTTTCGCGAAGCCTGCTTCGCGCCTGCGGAACGATGCTGGCATGCATGCCAGCATTCCTCCCTGACCCCGGTATTTGCCCTTGGGGTGGGCTTACCTTGACGGCATTCATGCAAACACCGGTGTCCGACACCCCGACGACGGGTGTCCAGCATCAGGCGGGCAGGCGGGCAGGCGCGCCAGGCGCGCGGGAGCTATCTCCCCATCAGCGCCCGCACATGCGCCGCGCAGCCGCCGGCCAGCCCGGCGCCGCTGTAGCCGCCTTCGAGCACGGAGACGATACGCCCGCCGCACACGTCCGCCGCGATGGCCATCACTTCGCGGGTGATCCAGCCGAAGTCCTCGTCGTCCAGCTCCATCTGCGCGAGCGGATCGAGCCGGTGCGCGTCGAACCCGGCGGAAACCAGGATCAGTTCCGGCGCGAACGCGCGCAATGCGGGCAGCAGCCGCATCGCCACGCTGTTGCGGAACGCCTGCGAGCCGCAGCCCGGCGGCAGCGGCACGTTGACGATATTGTTGCTGCCGCCATGCTCGCTGGCCGCGCCGGTGCCGGGATACAGCGGCGACTGGTGGCTGGAGCCGAAGAACAGGCGAGGCTCGGCGTGGAAGGCGGCCTGCGTGCCGTTGCCGTGGTGGACATCGAAATCGATCACGGCCACCCGCGCCAGGCCGTGCGCATGCAACGCATGCCGGGCCGCGATGGCCACCTGGTTGAAGATGCAGAAGCCCATCGCCCGATCCGGTTCCGCATGGTGGCCGCACGGGCGGGTGGCGCAGAACACGTTGTCCGCCTCCCCCGCCAGCACGGCATCGACGCCGGCACAGGCGGCGCCCACGCAGCGCATCACGGCATCGAGCGAGCCGCGCGACATCACCGTGTCCCCACCGTCGAGAACCGCCGTGCCTTCCAGGGGCGCCAGCGCGGCCACCGTATCGACATAGTCCGCGTCATGCACCAGCAACAGCTGTTCGCGGCTGCCGCGCGGTGCCTCGCGCCACGCCAGTCCGGCGAATTCCGGCTCCCACAGCGCCCGCATCACCACGTGCAGCCGTTCCGGCGATTCGGGGTGGCCCGGCCCCGGCAGGTGCTCCAGGCAATCGGGATGGAACATCACCAGCGTGCGCATCGCGTCCCCCGCGTTCAGATCACGCGTTCGGCGCGCAGCGCGGCGATCTGCTCGTCGCTGTAGCCGAGCTGCGACAGTACTTCGCCGGTGTGCTCGCCCAGCAGCGGCGAGCGCCGCACCGTGGTGGGGCTGTCGGACAGCTTGATCGGATTGCCGACGGTGAGATACGGCCCGCGCTCCGGATGGTCGACCTCGACGACGGTGCCGGTGGCGCGCAATGACGGTTCCTCGGCCAGTTCCTTCATCGACAGGATCGGCCCGCACGGGATGTCGTCGCGGTTCAGGATCTCCATCGCCTCGAACTTCGTCAGCGTCTTGGTCCATTCCTCGACGGTGGCGAAGATCTGCATCAGGTGCGGCAGCCGGGCGCGCGGCGTGGCATAGGCCGGATCGTCGATCCATCCCTCGCGGCCGATCACGCGGCAGATCGCCGGCCACACGGCCGCCTGGGCGATGAAATAGATGTAGGCGTTCGGATCGGTCTCCCAGCCCTTGCACTTGAGGATCCAGCCGGGCTGGCCGCCGCCGGAGGCATTACCGGCGCGCGGCACCGACTCGCCGAAGCGGCCGTTGGCATACTGGGGATATTCCTCCATCACGCCGGTGCGTTCCAGGCGCTGCTGGTCGCGCAGCTTCACGCGGCACAGGTTCAGCACCGCATCCTGCATGGCGATCTGCACGCGCTGGCCGCGCCCCGTGGCGGTGCGCTGGAACAGCGCCGTGACGATGCCCAGCGCGAGGTGCAGGCCGCTGCCGCTGTCGCCGATCTGGGCGCCGGTGACGACGGGCGGCCCGTCGTCGAAGCCCGTGGTGGCGGCCGAGCCGCCGGCGCATTGCGCCACGTTCTCGTACACCTTGCACTGCTCGTAGGGCCCCGGCCCGAAGCCCTTCACGGAGGCGACGATCATGCGCGGATTGAGTTCGCTGATGCGTTCCCAGGAAAAGCCCATGCGGTCCATCGCGCCGGGCGCGAAGTTCTCCACCAGCACGTCGCAATCGCGGATCAGCGTTTCCAGCACCGCCTTGCCGGCCGGCCGCTTGGTATCGAGCGTCATCGAGCGCTTGTTATGGTTCAGCATCGTGAAGTACAGGCTGTCGACGTCGGGAATGTCGCGCAGCTGGGCGCGGGTGGCATCGCCCTCGCCGGCCCGCTCGATCTTGATGACGTCGGCGCCGAACCAGGCCAGCAGCTGGGTGCAGGTGGGTCCGGACTGGACATGGGTGAAGTCGAGAATGCGTATGCCTTCCAGTGCCTTGCTCATGCCGGTCTCCTCGGGGTGCCTGGGATGGTGTTATTTTTTTTGTATTCTGCGCTGCCTGATGAGCCTGGACAAGCTTTTGTCCGGCATCAGACGCAACCCATCTTAGCGGGCTGGCGCCCGAACGATCCTTGACCACGGTTAAGTTTGAAAAATTCGTTTGCCAAAAACCTAAAACAGCGTGGACAGGTCGTCCTCGGTACCGGCCAGCGTGCCGTCGTAGCCCGGCAGGTCGGCCAGTGCGGCGCGGAAGCGCTCGTGCGCCATGGCCGCCGCCACGCCGGCCAGCAACGGCTGGGCCAGGGCCGCCCGGTCGCAGGCGAGGAAGTAGCGCTCGCGGCACACGGGAATGAAGCCCAGGCCGAAGCGCCGCGCCGCCGTTTCCACGCCAAAGCTGATGTCCGCCATGCCGCTCGCCACGTAGGCCGCCACTGCCGCGTGCGTGAATTCGGCGCTGTCGTGCCCCGGGATGGCGCCCGGGTCGATGCCGCGGTCGGCCAGCAGCAACTCCAGCAGCACGCGAGTGCCCGAGCCGTGCTGGCGGTTGACGAAGCGCAGGTCGGGCCGGGCCAGGTCGGCCAGGCCGGTAACGCCCTTCGGGTTGCCCGGCGCGACGAACAGGCCCAGCTCGCGGAAAGCCAGGTGCAGGAAGGCGTGGCGCCCGTTGTTCAGCCACGGCCGGTAATTCGCCGCCGCCGCGCCCTCGAACTTCCCGAGCGGGAGGTGGAACCCGGCCAGGTCGCATTCGCCGCGTGCCAGCGCCGCCACTGCCTCGGTGCTGCTGCGGTAGCTGATGTCCACCGTACCGCCCCCTTCGCGCAACTGCGCCACGAGCGCTGCCACGGCGAAGCCGTGCGACGCGGTCAGACGTACGCCGCGCGTGTCGGCGGCCAGCACCCGGGCGAGCTCCTGCTGCAACTCCGACGCCAGGCTGTCGAGCAGGGGCGTGAGGCGCGCGCCGATGCGGCGGTCGGCCCAGATCAGCTTTTCCGCCAGCGGCGTCAGCACGGTACCCTGCCCGCGCACCTTGTGCACGAGGGCTGCGCCGAAGCGTTCGCTGAACTGCTGCAGCAGCCCCCAGGCGTGGCGGTAGGACATGCCGCCCTGGGTGGCGGCCTTGCTGATGCTGCCCGTCTCGCTGACGGCGCCCAGCAGCGCCAGCAGCGCAGGCAGCGCGGTGGCACTGCCGTGGGCATCGCGCAGGAACCAGTCGGGCCGGATTTCCACGGTGAGCATATGCAAAATCCTTCCTATTGATAGTGTTTTCGGAGGGTGCTAGCCTGAATTTACACGATAAAACAAGGTCCGCATATGCAAACCAGAGCATAAGCGGCCACACCAGGAGACGCCATGCCCGCAGTCGCCAACCCCGCCGTCGCTACCCCTTCCGTCCAGGCCACCCAGGCCGCCGTCGACAGCATCCTCGCCGGGCTGTTCGCCCGCCTCGGCGACCGGCAAGACCAGCTGCTGCCGATGCTGCACGGGCTGCAGGACAGTGCCGGCTACATCCCGCCGGACCGCGTGCCTGCCATCGCCGCGCACTTCAACCTGTCGCGCGCCGAAGTGCATGGCGTGATCACGTTCTATCACTACTTCCGCACCGAGCCGCCGCCACGCTGCGTGGTGCAGGTCTGCCGCGCCGAAGCCTGCCAGAGCATGGGCGGCGACAGCTTGCTGGAGCATGCCGAGCGCACGCTGGGCTGCGGCCTGCATGGCCGCAGCGCCGACGGCGCCTTCGGGCTGGAACCGGTGTACTGCCTGGGCCAATGTGCCAGCGCGCCGGCGCTGACGATCAACGAAGCCGTGTTCGCCCGGGTAAGCCCGGCGCGCTTCGATGCGCTGGTGGCAGCCGCCATGCGCCGGGAGGCGGTATGACCACGCGCATCTACGTGCCCTGCGATTCGGCCGCGCTGGCGGTGGGCGCGGACGAAGTGGCGGCCCTGATCGCGGCCGAAGCGGCGCAGCGCGGGCTCGACATCGCCGTGGTGCGCAACGGCACCCGCGGCCTGCTGTGGCTTGAAACGCTGGTCGAGGTGGAAACGCCGCAAGGGCGCACCGGCTTCGGCCCTGTCGATGCGGCGGACGTCCCCGGCCTGTTCGATGCCGGCTGGGCATCCGGCCACCCGCTCGCCCTCGGGCTGGTCGAGGAAATTCCTTACCTGGCGCGCCAGCAGCGGCTGACATTCGCCCGCATCGGCATCACCGAGCCGCGCTCGCTGGCCGACTACCTTGCGCACGACGGTTACCGCGGCCTGCGCAACGCACTGGCACTGGCGCCGGCGGAGATCGTGGCCACCGTGACCGCCTCCGGCCTGCGCGGCCGCGGCGGCGCCGCCTTCCCCACGGGGATCAAGTGGAACACGGTGCTGAAGGCGCCGGGCACGGAAAAATACATCGTCTGCAATGCCGACGAAGGCGATTCCGGCACCTTCGCCGACCGCATCATCATGGAAAGCGATCCGTTCGTGCTGGTCGAAGGCATGACCATCGCCGGCATCGCCGTGGGCGCCACGCGCGGCTACATCTACGTGCGCAGCGAGTACCCGCATGCGATCGCCCGGCTGGAGGGCGCCATCGCCATCGCGCGCCACCACGGCTACCTGGGCGGGGACGTACTGGGTTCCGGCCGCACGTTCGAGCTGGAAGTGCGCAAGGGCGCCGGCGCCTACATCTGCGGCGAGGAAACCGCGCTGCTGGAAAGCGTGGAGGGCAAGCGCGGCATCGTGCGCGCCAAGCCGCCGCTGCCGGCACTGGCCGGCCTGTTCGGCAAGCCCACCGTCATCAACAACGTACTGTCGCTGGCCACGGTGCCCGTCATCCTCGACAAGGGCGCCGCGTACTACCAGGACTACGGCATGGGCCGCTCGCGCGGCACGCTGCCGGTGCAACTGGCCGGCAACATCAAACACGGCGGCCTTATCGAGCTGGCCTTCGGCGTGACGCTGCGCGAGATCCTGTACGGCTATGGCGGCGGCAGCGCTTCGGGCCGCCCCATCAAGGCGGTGCAGGTGGGCGGCCCGCTCGGCGCCTACCTGCCGGAATCGCAATGGGATACGCCGCTCGACTACGAAGCGTTCGCTGCGCTGTGGGCGGTGCTGGGGCACGGCGGCATCGTGGTGCACGACGACCGCGCCGACATGGCGAAGCTGGCGCGCTATGCGATGGAATTCTGCGCCATCGAATCGTGCGGCAAGTGCACGCCCTGCCGCATCGGTTCCACGCGCGGCGTGGAGGTGATCGACAAGATCCGCACCGGCGTCCAGCCTGTCCAGCAAATCCATCTGTTGCGGGACCTGTGCGACACGATGCTGAACGGCTCGCTGTGCGCGATGGGCGGCATGACGCCCTACCCGGTGCTGTCGGCACTGAACCACTTCCCGCAAGACTTCGGCCAGCCGGATACGTCCCGGCACGCCGCCTGAGGAGAACACGATGATCGAAACCATCCTGGCCCGCGACCTGGGCACGCCCCCGCCCGCCGTGTTCACCGACTACGTCACGCTGCAGATCGATGGCGAGCGCGTAACCGTCCCGGCAGGCACCTCGGTGATGCGCGCCGCCGCGCTGGGCAACATCAACATTCCCAAGCTGTGCGCCACCGACAGCCTGGAACCGTTCGGCTCGTGCCGGCTGTGCCTCGTCGAGATCGACGGCCGCCGCGGTTATCCGGCCTCGTGCACCACGCCGGCCGAGGAAGGCATGGTGGTGCGCACGCAGTCGGCCAAATTGCAGCAGCTGCGCAAGGGCGTGATGGAGCTGTACATCTCCGACCACCCGCTCGACTGCCTGACCTGCCCCGCCAACGGCGCCTGCGAGCTGCAGGACATGGCCGGCGTGACGGGCTTGCGCGAAGTGCGCTACGGCTACGACGGCGACAACCACCTCAAGCTGAAGAAAGACGAATCGAACCCCTACTTCACGTTCGACTCGTCGAAGTGCATCGTCTGCAACCGTTGCGTGCGGGCGTGCGAGGAAACCCAGGGCACGTTCGCGCTGACGATCTCCGGCCGCGGCTTCGACTCGCGCGTCTCCGCCGGCCAGGACGAACCGTTCATGGAATCGGAATGCGTGTCGTGCGGCGCCTGCGTGGAAGCCTGCCCGACGGCGACGCTGACGGAGAAATCGGTGATCTGGCTGGGCCAGGCGGAACACAGCATCACCACCACGTGCGCCTATTGCGGCGTGGGTTGCTCGCTGAACGCGGAGATGAAAGGCAACGAGGTGGTGCGCATGGTGCCGGCCAAGGACGGCAAGGCCAACGAAGGCCATGCTTGCGTGAAGGGGCGCTTCGCGTGGGGCTATGCCACGCACAAGGACCGCATCACGAAGCCGATGATCCGGGCAAAGATCACCGATCCGTGGCGCGAAGTGTCGTGGGACGAAGCACTGGATCACGCGGCATCGGAATTCCGCCGCATCCAGGCCAAGCACGGCCGCGATGCGATCGGCGGCATCGTGTCGTCGCGTTGCACCAACGAGGAAGGCTACCTGGTGCAGAAGCTGGTGCGCGCGGCCTTCGGCAACAACAACGTGGATACGTGCGCAAGGGTGTGCCATTCGCCCACCGGCTACGGCCTGAAGCAGACGCTGGGCGAATCGGCCGGCACGCAGAGCTTCAAGTCGATCGAGCACACCGACGTGGTGCTGGTGATCGGCGCCAACCCGACCGACGGCCACCCGGTGTTCGGCTCGCGGATGAAGAAGCGGCTGCGCCAGGGCGCGCGCCTGATCGTCGCCGATCCGCGCCGCATCGACCTGATCAAGTCGCCGCATGTGCGCGCCGACTACCACCTGCAGCTGCGGCCCGGCACCAACGTGGCGCTGCTGTCGTCGCTGGCGCACGTCATCGTCGCCGAAGGTCTTCTTGCCGAGAAGTTCATTTCCGAACGCTGCGAGGACCGCGCCTTCCTGCAGTGGCGCGACTTCGTGGCGCAGCCGGCCAATTCGCCGGAGGAGATGGAAAGCGTGACCGGCGTGCCGGCGGCGCAGGTGCGCGCGGCGGCACGGCTGTATGCCACCGGCGGCAACGCGGCGATCTACTACGGCCTCGGCGTGACGGAGCATGCGCAAGGCTCGACGGCCGTGATGGCGATCGCCAACCTGGCCATGGCGACCGGGAACGTGGGGCGCGAAGGGGTGGGCGTGAATCCGCTGCGCGGCCAGAACAATGTGCAGGGCTCGTGCGACATCGGTTCGTTCCCGCACGAGCTGCCCGGCTACCGGCACGTTTCCGACAGCACCGTGCGCGGCCTGTTCGAGCAGGCCTGGGGAGTGCCGCTGCAGGACGAACCCGGCCTGCGCATTCCGAACATGTTCGAGGCGGCGCTCGATGGCAGTTTCCTGGGCCTGTATTGCCAGGGCGAGGATATCGTGCAGTCCGATCCGAACACGCAGCACGTGACCGCGGCGCTGTCGGCCATGGAGTGCATCGTGGTGCAGGACATCTTCCTGAACGAGACGGCCAAGTACGCCCACGTGCTGCTGCCCGGTTCGTCGTTCCTGGAAAAGGATGGCACGTTCACCAATGCCGAGCGGCGCATCTCCCGCGTGCGCAAGGTGATGCCGCCGCGTGCCGGCCTGGCCGACTGGGAAGCAACGATGGCGCTGTCGAACCGGCTGGGCTATCCGATGAACTACCGCCATCCGTCGGAAATCATGGACGAGATCGCACGGCTCACGCCCACCTTCACGGGCGTCAGCTACCGCCGGCTCGACGAACTGGGCAGCATCCAGTGGCCCTGCAACGATGCGGCCCCGGAAGGCACGCCGACCATGCACGTCGATACCTTCGTGCGCGGCAAGGGCCGCTTCATCATCACCCAGTATGTGGCGACCAGCGAGAAGGTCACGCGCCGCTATCCGCTGATCCTGACCACCGGCCGCATCCTGTCGCAGTACAACGTGGGCGCCCAGACGCGGCGCACGGAAAACGTGCGCTGGCATGACGAGGACCACCTCGAGATCCACCCGCACGATGCGCAGGAACGCGGCATCAAGAACGACGACTGGGTGGGCATCCAGAGCCGCGCCGGGGAGACCGTGCTGCGCGCGCTGGTCACCGAGCGCATGCAGCCGGGCGTGGTCTACACCACCTTCCACTTCCCGGAATCGGGCGCCAACGTGATCACCACGGAGAACTCCGACTGGGCCACCAACTGCCCGGAATACAAGGTCACCGCCGTGCAGGTGATGCCGGTGCAGCAGCCGTCAGAATGGCAGCGCGAGTACCAGCGCTTCAATACCGAGCAACTGGAGCTGGCCGATTCCGGCCTGGGGGCTGACGGGGCAAGCAAGCCGCTTGCGGAGGTGCGCGGATGAACATCGACAACCTGGTCACGATGGCCAACCAGATCGGCAGCTTCTATGCCTCCTTCCCCGACCTGGAGGAGGCGCGGACGGGCATCGCCCAGCACATCCAGCGCTACTGGGCGCCGCGCATGCGCAACCGGCTCTACCTGCACATGGATACCGCGCGGGGCGAAGGCCTCGACGCCATCGTGCTGGATGCCATGGCGGCACACCGCGCCGGGCAGGAGGCGCCGGCCGTGAATACGTCGGTGCCGGAAGATGCCGATACCGGCGGCGACGCGGGATGAACGCGGAGATGGCGCGCGAGGCGGCCGCGATGCGCTGGGAAGTGTCGATCGTGTGCGCGACCGACCAGCCGGGCAGCTTCGGGACTCCCGCCGGGAATGACGCGGACCGCGCGGCACGCATCGTGCGCGAACTCGCGGCGGACGGCTACAATCACGCCGGCGAAGTCTCGCTGTGGAATGCGCTGCATCCGGGCGAGGACGCGATATTCGTCGGCGCCTATCCCGGCGGCGTGCTGGTCTGCCATGCGGACCTGGCCGGGGCGCTCATCCATGGCAACGCGTGGTCGCGCGTGAACGGCAGCCTGCGCGGCGGGTTCCGGGAGACGCTGCTCGGGCTCTATCCGCGTGGCGAAGTGATGGCCATGGCACTGCACTGCGTGGCGCAACTGTGGGGCTTCAGCACCTACCGGGAAAGCCGGCGCGTCCGCACCGTTGCCGGCTCGGGCGAGGACGGCCTGTTTGCCGACCACGGCGTGCCGCTGGCCGAGGAAATACCGGTGCTGGCCCATGTCACGCCCGCCTTGCTGGAACGGCCCGCGGCCGGGGAAGCACTGGTGCTGGCGGCTTCCGCCCGGATGTTCGGCGACAGCATCGACCAGCTGGGCGGCACCGGCCCCACGCTGAGCCACTACCGCCGGCGCGCGGCAGCCTGACGGGGAACGCCGCCCTGCTGGCCGGCCGCTTCCAGCAGCCAGTCCCTGAGCGCCACGGCGGCCGGACGCAACGCCGCCTGCCGGTGATGCACGACGTAATATCCTTTTTGCAGCGGCAGTGTGCACGCGAACGGCTCGCAGAGCGAGCCGTCGCGGAGTTCCGCCTCGGTCAGCACCGCGCTGCTCAGTACCGCGCCCTGGCCGTGCCGGGCCGCTTCGATCGCCAGCATGCCCTGGTCGAAGTGCTGGCTGGGAATCGCGTCGATCTGCTTCCCCGACAGCGATGAAAAGCGTTGCAGCCACTCCTTCCAGTGAGGATGGAACGTGGTGTGCAGCAGCATGGCGCGCGCCAGGTCTTCCGGCTTCCTCAGCCGCAGCCTGTCGGCATAGGCCGGCGAACAGTACAGGTGGATTTCATCGGGCCACAGCAGGTCGGCGCGCAGCGACGGATCCTTGCCGTCGAAATGGCGGATCGCCAGGTCGACCCTGTCGCGCTCCAGGTCGGCCAGCGCGGTGGTGGCGGACAGGTGCAGCGAGATGCCTGGATGCCGCGTCAGGAACGCAGCCATCCGCGGCGCGAACCACTTGGCCGCCAGCGTCGGCGGGATCGACACCCACACTTCATTGCTCTGCTTCAGCCGCAACTGGTCGCTCGCCTGCCGGATGGAGGCCAGCGCGGGCGCGATGGTACTCCAGTAGTGACGCGCCTCGGCGGTAGGTTGCACCTGGCGTGTCGACCGGACGAACAGCGGCACGCCGAGCCACTCTTCGAGCTTCTGGATCTGCTGCCCCACCGCGCCGGGCGTGACGTGCAGCTCCGCCGCAGCCAGCGCGAAGCTGGTGTGCTTCATCGCCGCATCGAATGCCAGCAGCGCTTTGACCGGAACCGTCATGGTAGAGATTTTCTATCGTAAAGAGGAAATCTTATCATTTGTCCCGCCCTTTCCCGCTGCCGATAATGCACCATCCCTACGACACAGGAAATCTCATGCATACCTCGATCCGGACCAATACTCCGCCCGCCGCCCGGCAAGCCACCGGCCATTGGGCATTCGTGCTGCTGGCGGCTGCGATCCTGATGGTGACGATGGGAACACGCGGCTCGCTGGGCCTGTTCCTTTCGCCACTGAACACGCATACGGGGCTGGGCGTCGCCACGATCAGCTTCGCGCTGGCGATCGCCCAGCTGGTATGGGGCGTGGTGCAGCCGGTGTTCGGCGCCGTGGCCGACCGCTGGGGCCCTGGCCGGGTCATCGTGCTGGGCGCGGTCATGCTCGCCGCCGGCTCCGCGCTGACCACGCAGGTGACGAGCGAGTGGGGCCTGATCTTCGCGATCGGCGTCCTCAGCGCCGCCGGCGCGGGCGCCGGCAGCTTCTCGATCCTGATCGGCGCCACGGCCAAGCACATTCCCGCCGAGCGCCGTTCGTTTGCCGGCGGCGTGATCAACGCAGGCGGCAGCATGGGCCAGTTCGTGTTCGCGCCGCTGAACCAGGCCGTGATGTCGGCGTTCGGCTGGATGCACGCGATGTGGATGATGGCGGCCATCGCGCTGACCACCGCGCCGATGGCATGGTGGCTGCGCGGCCAGCCCCGGCCACCGGCCAGCGCCGCAGGGGCACCCGCGGGCATCACGCTGCGCGAACAGCTGAAGATTGCGCTGCGCGACCGGAGCTACTGGTGCCTGCATGCCGGCTTCTTCACCTGCGGCTTCCATATCGCGTTTCTCGTCACGCACATGCCCGGCGAAGTGAGCCTGTGCGGGCTGGACGCGAACGTGGCATCGGCATCGCTGGCCATCATCGGCCTGGCCAACGTGGCCGGCAGCCTGGCCGCCGGTGCGCTGGGCAACCGCGTGCGGATGAAGACGATCCTGTCCTGGATGTACGCGTCGCGCGCCATCGCCGTGCTGCTGTATCTCGCCGCGCCGAAAGTGCCGCTGACGTTCTACGTGTTCGCCGCGGTGCTGGGCGCGACGTGGCTCGCCACCGTGCCGCCGACCGCCGGGCTGACCGCGAAACTGTTCGGCACGCGCTACCTCGCCACGCTGTTCGGGCTCACGCTGTTCAGCCACCAGGTGGGCGGCTTCTTCGGCGCCTGGCTGGGCGGCGTGGCGGTGACGGTGACGGGCGACTACAGCTGGATGTGGTGGGCCGATGCCGCGCTGGCCCTGGCGGCGGCGCTGGTGAACCTGCCGATCAGGGAAGAGCGGCCGGTGCCCCGGGTGGCGACGGCCTGAGGCGGGCCCGGCGGGTACCGAAAAAATATTTTCGATACGCTGCATCCAATCGGTCCTCCGGCGAGTAGTACATGCACAACATTGCCATCCCGGCAGCTGTTGAGCTTACAACTACCGAGGACCGATCATGAACCGACCACTGTTTTCCACCCTTGCCCTGGCCATTTCGCTCGCGTTCGGCATCGCCGCCTGCGGCGGGGGCGGCGGCCACCACGACACCGGAACGCCGATGCCCACGCCCACGCCGGGCGTGCCGGTGGTGCCGGGCGACGTTTTTGTCTTGACCGCCAGCAACAAGCTGATTTCCTTCAACCGCGACATGCCCGGCACGGTACGCACCACCGCCACGATCTCCGGCCTGCAGGCCGGCGAAAACCTGCTCGGCATCGACTTCCGCCCGACGGACGGCAAGCTGTATGGCGTGGGTTCGACGGGCCGCCTGTACACCATCGATACCGCGAGCGGGGCCGCCACGCTGAAAGCCACATTGATGGCCGACGCGGCCGATACCACCGAACCGTTCACGGCTTTGGCCGGCACCGACTTCGGCGTGGACTTCAACCCGGTCGCCGACCGGCTGCGCGTGGTCGGCAACATGGGGCAAAGCCTGCGCATCAATGTCGACACGGGCGCCACCACCACCGATGGCTCGATCAATGGCGGCGCCGCCACGACGCAGGTCACCGCATCGGCGTATACGAATTCGTTCGCCGGCACGGGCACCACCACGCTGTACGCGCTCGATACCGTGACCGACATGCTGTACATCCAGAACCCGCCGAACAACGGCACGCTGGCTACGCCCGTCGCGCTGGGCATCGACGCCGCCGCGGCCAACGGCTTCGACATCGATGCGCGCACCAACATGGGCTACATGGTGGCCACCGTGGCCGGCGCGCGCAACCTGTACAGCATCAACCTGGCGGCAACCTCGGCCCCTGCCACGCTGGTGGCCGCGGTGGGCGGCTCGGAAGACATCCGCGGCATCGCGCTGAAGCCGGCCCAGGCACCGGTGGTGCATGGCCTGACAGACGACAACCGCCTGGTGGCCTTCAAGGTGGCCACGCCGAACACGATCGACACCACGGTCGCCGTATCGGGCCTGAATGGCGGCGAAACGCTGCTGGGCATCGATATCCGGCCGAAGGACGGCATGCTGTATGGCATCACTTCGGCCGCGCGCATCGTGACGATCGATCCGGCGACCGGCGTCGCCACCGTGAAAGCCACGCTGATGGCCGACACCGCCGATACCACCGCGCCCTACTCCGCGATCGCCGGCACCGCGTTCGCCGTGGACTTCAACCCGGTGGCGGATCGCCTGCGCGTGATCGGCAACATGGGCCAGAGCCTGCGGATCAATGTCGATACGGGCGCGACGACCACCGACGGCGCCATCAACCGCGCGAGCGGCGCGGCCATGGTCACGGCGGCCGCCTATAACAACAGCATCGCCGGTGCGACGGCAACCATCCTGTTCGACCTGGACACGGCTACCGACGTGCTGGCGATGCAGACGCCGCCGAACGACGGCACGCTGGTGGACGTGGGCCGGCTGGGCGTGGATGCCGCCGGCGACGTGGGCATGGATATCGCCGGTGGCGCGAACGGCCTGGCCCTGGCGGCACTGCGCAGCTCGGCCACGGGTCCCAGCACGCTGTACCGGATCGACCTGATGTCCGGCGCAGCGACGCCGGTCAACGGTGCCGCGACACCGGCGACGTCGGTGATCGGCAGTGGCTTGCCGGGCTTGCGCGACATCGCCATCGCGATCAAGTAAGGAGGCAGGGCCGCGCCTACATGACCTTCACGGCGCGGCCGATGTAGAGGATCGGTCCCGTCGGGCGGCTGATCGGCGAGCCCTGCTCCGGTTCCAGCGTGATCTCGAACAGCTGGTTCGGCTGCAGCGGCGGCAGTTTATCCAGCCGCACGTCGACCGCCCGGCCCGGCGTGACGAGGCCCAGCGAGACCGGGCCACTCCAGCCATCGGCCTTGGTCCACAGTTGCAGCGCGCGCTGCGCCGGCACGGCGGTCTTCACCAGCGGTTCGAGGCGGATCGAATTCGGCCCCGTGGCGCGGATCACCCAGCCCGGCGCCGCGTTCTGCGGCGTGGCCAGCACCACCATGTAGTTCGGCGCTTCCGGCGCCTGCATGCGCACGCCCACCACCACCGCCATGATCGCCGCGGCCGCGAAGCCGCCGGCGGCCAGGCCGCGCCACAGATCGAGCTTGTTCCACCAGCCGGTTCCGGGTGCCTTGCCGCGCACAGGCGCGGTTGCCGGTACCGCCGGTGCCGCCGCCGTCGACGCTTCGATACTGCGCTCGATGCGCGCCCACAGCGCGGCCGATGGCTCGACCGGCTCGGCCAGTTCCGTCAGCGGCAGCAGCCTTTGTTCCCAATAGGCGACGGCGGCACGCAGCGCGGCATCGTCCGGCAAGGCCTGCTCGACTTCGCGGCGCCGTTCGGCCGGCAAGGTGCCGAGCACGTATTCGCCGGCGACTTCGTGGGGATCGCGGATCGGGCTCATACCATGCACTCCCGCAGCGCCGTGAGGCCGCGCTTGATCCATGCCTTGACGGTACCCAGCGGCGACTTCAGGCGTTCGGCGATTTCACTGTGCGAGCAGCCGTCCACGTACGCATACAGGATGCTGTTGCGCTTGGCCGCATCGAGCTGTGTCAGGCAGTGTTCCAGGCGGCCGAGGTCTTGCCGCAATTCGAAGGCATCGGCGATGTGCGCCGTGGCGTCGCTGTCGATGCTATCCAGCGCTTCCTCGTCGTCGACCAGCACTTCGCGCGCACCGCTGCGGATCGCATCCAGTGCCTGGTACCGCACGATGCTGTAGATCCAGCCGCGGCCCGCGCCACGGGCGGCATCGAAGCTGCCCGCTTTCGTCCAGATGCTGACGAAGGCGTCGTGCAGCACATCCTCCGCCGCCTGGCGCTCGCGCACGATGCGCAGCGCCACGCCCAGCAGGCGCGGTGCCTCCTGGTCGTACAGCATGCGCAGCGACTGGCGGTCGCCGCGCGCGCAGCCGCGCAAGGCGGCTTCGTAGTCGAACTGGTCGGGGGCGATGGGCACGGGATTCCGTCGTCAGGTGGTGGGCGGAAACCATGCCCGGTGTGGGCGATTATATATTGAAGAGACCGGTGCACGAATGAGACCGGTGGGGCACACGGACGTTGCGCGCGTGCCCACGCTCTCTGGTTACGCGAACTTCGTGAAGTCCGGCTTGCGCTTCTCGAAGAACGCCGAAAACGCTTCCTTCGCCTCGGCGCCCTGCAGCATCTCGAAGAACAGCTTGCTCTCCTCGGCGATGATGGCTTCCAGCTGCGCCTTGCGCGAAGAAGTCATCAGCCGCTTGGTGGTGCGGATCGACGCGGCGGGCAACGCGACCAGTTTCGCGGCCTGTGCGCGGGCATGGTCCAGCACCTCGGCGGCGGGCAGCACCTTCGAGACGATGCCCATGTCGTAGGCTTCCTGCGCCGTGAACGGCTCGCCCAGCATCAGCTTCTCGGCGGCGCGCGCGTGGCCGCCGGCCAGCGGCATCAGCAGCGAGGAGCCGAATTCCGGGCACAAGCCCAGCTGCGTGAACGGCACCGAGAATTTCGTGCCGTCGGCCGCGTAGACCAGGTCGCAGTGCATCAGCAGGGTAGTGCCGATGCCGATAGCCAGGCCGCTGACGGCGGCGACCACCGGCTTGGCCGATCCGGACAGCGCGCGCATGAACTGGAACACGGGGCGGTCGCCGAAAGCGCCGGTGTAGGTAGCCGCCGTCTTCATGAAATCTTCCAGGTCGTTCCCGGCCGTGAAGGCTTCCGGCTTGCCGGCCAGGAGGATGGCGCGCACGTCGGTGTCGTCCTGGGCGGCGTTGATAGCATCGGCCAGCGACTGGTACATCGCCGAGGTGATCGCGTTCTTGCGTTCGATGCGGTTGAATTCCAGCGTGAGGATGCCGTTGGCCTTGCTGACTTCGATCGTCATGTCTCTTCCTTCTTCCAGATGAATAAAGGGCGCCGGGAATCATATCCACGGCGCCCTTTTGTTGCTAGCGGGCCACCGGCTTCATACCAAACCCCACTGCGAAACCTGGGGTCAGACCCGACGGGTCTGACCCCGGCTTCTGCTGTTGGGGTAAGGATGCACCGGCGGCGCCTTGTTTATTTTTACACGCGTTCGATGATGCCCGCGGCGCCCATGCCGGCACCCACGCACATCGTGACCATGCCGTACTTCAGGTTGTTGCGACGGAGGGCGTGCACGACGGTCGCGGCGCGGATAGCGCCGGTCGCGCCGAGCGGATGGCCCAGCGCGATCGCGCCGCCCATCGGGTTCACCTTGCTCGTATCAAGATTCAGGTCGCGGATCACGGCCAGCGCTTGCGCCGCGAACGCTTCGTTCAGTTCGATCCAGTCCAGCTGGTCCTGCGTGATGCCGGCGGCGGCCAGCGCTGCCGGAATCGCCACCTTCGGGCCGATGCCCATGATTTCCGGCGGCACGCCGCGGACGGCGAACGACGAGAACTTGGCCAGCGGCGTCAGGTTGTGTTCGCGCAGGATCTTCTCGGAGACCACGATCAGCGCGCCGGCGCCGTCGGACATCTGCGACGACGTGGCCGCCGTCACGGAGCCCTTGGCGGCGAACACCGGCTTCAGCTTGGCCATGCCTTCGGCCGATGCATCGGCGCGCGGACCTTCGTCGTTCTCGACCAGGCGCTTCGATACCTTGATCTCGCCGGTCTTCAGGTCCGGCGTGCGGGTGATGGCTTCCACCGCGGTGATCTCGTCCTTGAACAGGCCGGCCTGCTGGGCGGCGATGGCGCGGCGGTGCGATTCCAGGCCGAACGCATCCTGGTCTTCGCGGGAGATCTTCCACTGCTTGGCCACGTTCTCGGCGGTCAGGCCCATGCCGTAGGCCAGGCCCACGTTCTCGTCCCTGAACGTCTCCATATTAATTGAGGGGTGGTGGCCCATCATCGGCACCATCGACATCGATTCCACGCCGCCGGCGATCATCACGTCGGCTTCGCCGACGCGGATGCGGTCGGCCGCCATCGCCAGCGCGGTGATGCCCGATGCGCAGTAGCGGTTGACGGTGACGCCGCCCACGGTGTTCGGCAGGCCGGCCAGCACCACGGCGTTACGCGCCACGTTGAAGCCCTGCTCCGCTTCCGGGAACGAGCAGCCGATGATCGCGTCGATGATCAGGGCGGGGTCCAGGTTCGGCACGGCGGCCATGGCGCCGCGGATCGCGTGCACCAGCAGGTCGTCCGGACGGGTCTTGTTGAACACGCCGCGCGGGGCCTTGCCGATCGGGGTGCGGGTCGCGGCGACGATGTATGCGTCTTGCAGTTGTTTGCTCATGTTTTTTCCTTGATGTCAGCCGCGGGGTTCAGTTGCGCACCGGTTTGCCGGTCTGCAGCATGCCCATGATCCGTTCCTGCGATTTCGGGTTGTTCAGCAGTTCCAGGAAGGCCTTGCGTTCCATGTCCAGCAGCCACTGCTCGGACACCACGCTGCCCTGGTCGATGTCGCCGCCGGACACGATCTCGGCGATCATGTCGCCCAGCTTGTAGTCGTGGGCGGAGATGAAGCCGCCATCGCGCATGTTGACCAGCTGGCCGCGGATCGTGGCCCAGCCGTAGCGGCCGGTGACCGTGACCGGGCGCTGCAGCGGTGCGCGGTAGCCGGAATCGAACATCGAGCGCGCGGTGACCTTCGCCACGTGCAGCAGCTCATACGGGTTGAAGACGATGATGTCGTCTTCCTTCAGGTAACCCATCGCCTTGGCTTCCAGCGCGGATTTCGACACGTTCGCGGTGGCCGCGTTCATGAAGCCCGTCTTCAGGAATTGCAGGATGTCGTTGCCCTTGGCTTCCTTGGCGGCGCGTGCCGCCGCTTCCTTCAGGCCGCCGCCGGCCGGGATCAGGCCCACGCCCACTTCCACCAGGCCGATGTACGACTCGATCGACGCCACGCGGCGCGACGCATGCAGCGCCATCTCGCAGCCGCCGCCCAGTGCCAGGCCGGCCACCGCGGCCACCACGGGCACGTTCGAGTACTTCATCGCCATGAAGGTGTTCTGCAGGTCCTTGATCAGCGGATCGAGCGCCTTCGGGCCACCGGCCATGAAGGCCGGCAGGGCCGATTGCAGGTCGGCGCCGGCGGAGAACGCGCCGCCTTCGGCCGCGTCGGTACCCCAGATCACCAGGCCCTTGAAGTTCTTCTCGGCTTCGGCGAGGCCGCGCTTCAGGCCGTCGATGACGCCCTGGCCGATCACGTGCATCTTGGTCTTCAGCGAGATCACCAGCACGTCGTCGCCGGAATGCCACAGGCGCACGTCGTTGTCTTCGAACACGGTGGTGCCGGCTTTCGACGGGTCGGTGTCGCCGCTGCCCAGTACCGGTGCGCGGAATGCCTGGCGTTCATAGACGGCCAGGTTCGAGCGCGGCACGTAGCTGTTCGACTTGGCGGAGTACGAGCCTTCCGGCGTATGCACGCCCTTGTCGGCCACTTCAAAGACCCACGCCGGCAGCGGAGCGTCCGTCAGCGCCTTGCCTTCTTCGATATCCTGCTTCACCCACTCGGCGATCTGCTTCCAGCCGGCGGCCTGCCACGTTTCGAACGGGCCGACTTTCCAGCCGAAGCCCCAGCGCATGGCGAAGTCCACGTCGCGCGCGTTGTCGGCGATCGTGTCCAGGTGGTAGGCGATGTAGTGGAACGCGTCGCGGAAGATCGCCCACAGGAACTGGCCTTGCGGGTTGGTCGATTCGCGCAGCGCCTTGAATTTCTTGACCGGATCCTTTTCCTTCAGGATGCGGGCAATGATGTCGGCAGCCTTGCCGCCACCCGCCACGTATTCGCCGGTGGCGAAGTCCAGGCGCTGGATATCCTTGCCGACCTTCTTGTAGAAGCCGCCGCCGGCCTTCTGGCCCAGCGCACCCTTCTCGATCAGCTTCGCCAGGATGTCGGGCGTCTTGTAGACGCTGGCGAACGGATCGTCCTTCAGGTTGTCCTGCATGGTCTTGATCACGTGGCCCATCGTGTCCAGGCCGACCACGTCCGCCGTGCGGAAGGTGCCGGACTTGGCGCGGCCCAGCTTGGCGCCGGTCAGGTCGTCGACGACGTCCACCGACAGGCCGAATTTCTCGGCCTGGTGGATGGTGGCCAGCATGCCGAAGATGCCGACACGGTTGGCGATGAAGTTCGGCGTGTCTTTCGCACGCACCACGCCCTTGCCCAGCACGGAGGTCAGGAAGGTTTCCAGCTGGTCCAGGATTTCCGGACGGGTCGCTTCGGTGGGGATCAGTTCCACCAGGTGCATGTAGCGCGGCGGGTTGAAGAAGTGCACGCCGCAGAAGCGCGCCTTCAGTTCCGCATCGAAGCCTTCGGCCAGCTGGTGGATCGGCAGGCCGGACGTGTTCGACGCGAAGATCGCGTTGGCGCCGATGTACGGGGCCACTTTCTTGTACAGGTCGTGCTTCCAGTCCAGGCGCTCGGCGATCGCTTCGATGATCAGGTCGCAGCCGGCCAACTGGTCCAGGTTGTCCTCGTAGTTGGCGACCTGGATCAGCGCGGCGTCTTCCTTGTCGCCCAGCGGTGCCGGCGACAGTTTTTTCAGGTTCTCGATGGCTTTCAGGACGATGCCGTTCTTCGGCGTGCCTTCCTTGCCTGGCAGGTCGAACAGCACGACCTGCACCTTGGCGTTCACGCAGTGGGCGGCGATCTGCGCGCCCATCACGCCGGCGCCGAGCACGGCGACTTTTTTGACAGTGAAATTGGTCATTGTTGTTGTCCTTGGTCTGTTAGAACAGGTCGGCGTCCAGCGCCATCAGGTTCGATGCGCCCGAGCGTGCCTGGCGGATCAGCATCGCGGTTTCCGGGTACAGGCGGCCGAAGTAGAAGCGCGCGGTGGCCAGCTTGGCCTTGTAGAACTTGTCGTCCGAATCCTGCTTCTCCAGCGCGATCTTGGCCATCTGCGCGAAGAAGTACGAGAACACCAGGTGGCCGGCAACGCGCAGGTAAGGCACGGCGGCGGCGCCCACTTCATCCTGGTTCTGGAAGGCCTTCATGCCGATTTCCATCGTCAGCTTGGTGACTTTCTCGCCCAGGTCGCCCAGCGGGGTAACGAATTCGGACATCGCTTCATCGGTGCCGTTGTCTTCGACGAAGGCGCGGATCTTTTCGCCGAACTTGCGCAGCTTCGAGCCGTTGTCCATCAGGATCTTGCGGCCCAACAGGTCGAGCGACTGAATCGTGTTCGTGCCTTCGTAGATCATGTTGATGCGCGCGTCGCGCACATATTGCTCCATGCCCCATTCGGCGATGTAGCCGTGGCCGCCGAACACCTGCATCGCTTCCGAGGTGGCGATCCAGCCGTTGTCGGTGATGAAGGCTTTCACGATCGGGGTCAGCAGGGCCACTTCATCGGCGGCTTCCTTGCGCACTTCCTCGTCCGGGTGGTTCAGTTCGCGGTCGATCTGCAGCGCGACATAGCTGGTCAGCGCGCGGGCGCCTTCGGCGAACGCTTTCGCCGTCAGCAGCATGCGGCGCACGTCCGGGTGCACGATGATCGGGTCGGCCGGCTTGTCGGCCGCCTTCACGCCCGACAGGGAGCGCATCTGCAGGCGGTCTTTTGCATAGACCAGCGCATTCTGGTAAGCCACTTCGGTCAGGCCCAGCGACTGCATGCCAACGCCCAGGCGGGCCGCGTTCATGAACACGAACATGGCGTTCAGGCCCTTGTTCGGCTGGCCGATGATCCAGCCCTTGGCGCCGTCCAGGTTCATCTGGCAGGTGGAGTTGCCGTGGATGCCCATCTTTTCTTCGATGGCGCCGCAGAAGATCGGGTTGCGCTCGCCGATGCCGCCATTCCCGTCCGGCAGGAATTTCGGGACCAGGAACAGCGAGATGCCCTTCGAGCCTTCCGGTGCGTCCGGCACGCGGGCCAGCACCAGGTGCAGGATGTTTTCCGACATGTCATGCTCGCCGGCCGAGATGAAGATCTTGTTGCCGGTGATGGTCCAGGAACCGTCGTCGTTCGGCAGCGCCTTGGTGCGCAGCAGGCCCAGGTCGGTGCCGCAATGCGGTTCGGTCAGGCACATGGTGCCGGTCCATTCGCCCGACACCAGCTTCGGCAGGTAGGTCTTCTTCTGCTCGTCCGTACCGTGTTCCTTCAGGCACTCGTAGGCGCCATGCGACAGGCCCGGGTACATCGTCCATGCCTGGTTCGACGAGTTCAGCATCTCGTAGAACGAGTTGTTCAGCACCACCGGCAAGCCCTGGCCGCCGTATTCGGGATCGCACGCCAGCGCCGCCCAGCCACCTTCCACGTACTGCTTGTACGCTTCCTTGTAGCCTTTCGGCGTGGTGACGGTCTTGGCTTCGGCATCGTGGTGGCAGCCTTCGCGGTCGCCGGAGTGGTTCAGCGGGAACAGCACTTCGGACGTGAACTTCGCGCCTTCTTCCAGCACGGCGTTGATGATGTCGGCATCGGTCTCGGCGTGGGCCGGCAGTTCCTTGAGCTGCTCTTCCACCTTCAGGAACTCATGCAGAACGAATTGCATATCCCGGATTGGCGCGACGTATTGACCCATGTTTATCTCCTGCGACTGTAGGCTAAGTGTGATTGATGCCGCACCTTGTGGATGCGGCAGGTGTTATGACTGTAAATTCAAGACTGATAGTTTTCGACCAGGCGGTTGAAGCCGACCGTGGCGCGTTCGACGGCGCCGGGGATGCGCAGGAAGCGGGCATCGTGGTGCACGGCCAGGATCAGGCCATACATCTCGTACACCAGCTGCTGCGCATCGGTATCCGCCTTCAGGTGACCGCACTCTATCGCCTGCTGCGTGGCGCGCAACAGCGCGCCCTGCCAGGCACCGACCATCGTTACCAGCGCTTCGCGGATCGGGCCCGGGCGGTCGTCGTACTCGACGGCGCCGCTGATATAAATACAGCCGGACGCGATCTCGACGGACACGCGCTTGACCCAGTGCGCGAACATCATGCGCAGGCGCGGCAAGCCGCGCGCTTCCTTGATGCTGGGGTAGAACACTTCTTGTTCGAAGCGGCGGTGGTAAAGCTTCAACACTTCCAGCTGTAAATCTTCACGCGAGCCAAAGTGGGCGAATACGCCCGATTTACTCATGTTCATCCGGTCCGCCAGCAAGCCGATGGTCAGGCCTTCCAGTCCGTCACGGCTGGCCAGGTCCAACGCCACGTCGAGGATGGCGGCGCGGGTCATTTCGCCCTTGCGCATGAATTTTGTCGAAGTATTGATGGCTAAGTTACTCACTTTGGCGTCCGGCTTCAGGAGAGAAAGGAACTTCGATTTTCCCCCGGCAGGTTTGCTTCGTGTGAAAAAAATTACGAACGCTCGTACTATTATCCAGGGCTGGATAAATGTCAAACGGGATCGTTAGAGGTGGCGTTCTATTTTGCACCCGGCCTTGCGCGCGGGGGTTGACAGCGGATTTTACGCTGGGAGGAATGGCGGGCGGCACACCGGTGTCTGACACCATTTTCGGGAAAAATCACCCCGAAAATAGTGTCAGACACCTGACTTTGTCGCAGGCGCTGGATGTCGGCTGCCTGCACATCCGCGGCTGTGGATGTCGGCTGCTCGCGCACCCGAGGCAGTGTTAGCAGGGGTGACTGGCTCCATTTTTTGGGGCGATGTTTCCCAAAAAATGGTGCCTGTCACCGGTTTTCACCACCGGAACGGCCGAAGTCAAAAAATGGTGCCTGGAAGGAGTGACGGCATGCATGCCGTCACCGCTTGACAGGCGCGGAGCATGCTCCGCGAAACCCCTGTCAAGCCACCGGTTTTCACCACTACAGCGAACGAAGTCGCTCGGGGTGAATCCAAGCGCTTCCAACTTCCTGAAGGAAAACCTTACTCCCCATGGTCGATCTGGTCCCGGGCACGCCGGTCGCGCTTGGTGGGCCGGCCCTTCAGGTCGGCCGCCGGTTCGTGGAACAGCTTGCGCCGTTCCGCTTCCTTGGCGCGCCGTGCCAGCGATTCCTCGCTTTCCTCATACAGGGTGCGGGCGATCGGCGCGCCCTGCCGCTGGTCCGAGAGGCCGACCACCAGCACGTCCCATTCGTCGGAACCGTTGTTGATGTAGAGCTTTTCGCCCAGCTTGACGAGCCGCGCCGGCTTCACGCGGTCGCCGTTGATCTTTACTTTACCGTTGTCGATCGCGTCGATGGCCAGGTTGCGGGTCTTGAAGAAGCGCGCCGCCCACAGCCATTTGTCGATCCTTACGTTATCCATCAAGCGTATTTTCCCACTGCAAAAATGCGCATCAGCGTGCGGTACACCACGTAGGCGATCTCGTAGCCGATGCGGCGGAAGCGGCCGACGTGCTGGAATTCGTGCGCGTGGATTTCCACGCCTTCGGCCAGGGCCACCTCGATGTGCCTGCGCAAATCCTTGGCGAAGGCGGCATCCTTGATCACGACATTCGCTTCCTGGTTCAAGAAAAGGCTCAGTCCATCCACGTTGGAAGAGCCGACGGTGGCCCATTCATCGTCGATCACGGCCACCTTGGCATGGAGCTGGGTCTTGCGATACTCCACTACCCGCACGCCGGAGGCCAGCAGTTTCGGATAGAACGAATGCGCCACCGCATCCTGCAGCCAGTGCTCGCCCACGCCGATCAGCAGGATCACTTCGACGCCGCGCTGCGCCGTTTGCGACAGCGCGCGCCGGAACTTGCGGCCGGGCGCGAAATACGGGTTCGCCAGCAGCACGCTCTTGCGCGCCGCGCCCATGGCTTTCAGGTAGGCGCGCTGGATGGTGTTGCGGTTGCGCAGGTTGTCACGCACCACGAAGCCGGCATGCACGGTGGTGCTGGCTTCCGCGGCGGCCTTGTTGGCGCGGCGCGTTTCCTGGTACAGGCCGATCCGCTCGGTGAGCGGCATCCGGCCCAGGCGCCGCCATTGCGCCACGGCTTCCTTGTGGATATTCGCCACCAGGGGCCCTTTCACCGCCACGGCGAAATCCCAGCGTGGCGCGGACAGGCTGATGGCGTGGTTGTAGTCGCAAAACATGTCGTCGTTGACATTGATGCCGCCCACGAAGGCGATGCAGCGGTCGACGACGCAGATCTTGCGATGGGTGCGCGAAATGCCGCGCTTGAACCACGGATTGAAGATACGGTGCCCGACACCCGCCTCGAGCAATTGCGCGTGCATCCGCTTGACCCGCCCGGCACCGGTGCCGAACCAGTCGGTGATCATGCGCACCGTAACGCCCCTCCTCGCCGCGCGCATCAGCGCGGCCTGCACGGCTTGCCCTGTTTCATCGTCCGCGAAGATGTAAGTCTCGAAGTAAACGTCATACTGCGCGGCATCGATCGCTTCCATCAAGGCAGGGAAGAATTCGGTACCGCAGTGCAGGAGTTTGACTTCGTTGTCGGCGATGAAATCGACAGGGCGCATAACGCTATAACAGTTTCAGGGTAGCGACGAGCGGTGCATGGTCCGACAGCTTGGCCCAGATCGGACCATGCAGGACCTGCGCCGATTCTACCTCGAAGCCGCGGACGTAGATGCGATCCAGGCGAAAGAAGGGCAAGGCGGATGGGAAGGTGCGGGCCGGACGGACCGCCGCCTGCCGCCGCGCCAGGGTACGGACCAGGTCGCCCAGGCTGGAGCCGGCACCGATCTCGTCGAAGACCTCGACCACTCCCAGCGCCTTGCGCAGTTTGGCGCTCAGCGTGTTGCGCCAGTCATTGAAATCGCCGGCGATGATCACCGGCTCGTTATTGGGTGCGGAAAGGTTCACCGCGTCGATCAGCGCCTCCACCTGCCGCACGCGGCTGCGTTCGAACAGGCCCAGGTGGATCACGTAGCAATGCACCACGCCCTTGGGCGTTTCCACGATCGAGTGCAGGATGCCGCGCGCTTCATAGGCATGGTCGGAAACGTCGGTATTGGTCCACTTGGCGATCGGGTACTTCGACAGCAGCGCGTTGCCGTGGTGGCCATGGTCGTATTGCGCGTTCAGGCCATACACGGACTGGTGCGATTCGCCCGCGAAGAATTCATGCTGGCTGCGCTCGGGCCAGTGCTTGGGCCCGTGGCGCTCTTCGCCGAAGCGGGCGGCGATCCGGTCGTGCTGCCCCTGCACTTCCTGCAGGAAGATCAGGTCGGCATCGAAGGCGGCGATGGCCTGCTTGAGTGCGAGCACCCGCGGCTTGCTGCGGTAGGACACGCCCTTGTGGATATTGTAGGTGGCGACTTTGATCTTCATGAAAGCCATTCTAGCGCCAACCGTGCTCTTTCATCCCGGGCAATCGTGCGGCGGCGAATTCATGCATGAATCCGCGGCGGCACCCTGCAGGCCTGCCCCGCGGCCCGGCGCCGCGTCAATTTCTCTACTTTACTCCGTCCCGTGGTTTTCCTGCATGGCAACTGCGCCAATTGTGTGCCATTCGCACTTTTGTTGCTGCCGAGGTGAGAGGAATGGCCTATAGTCTATTCAACAGAGGAACTTCGAGTTTCCGATACTAACTGACGCGAACGGGAGGCTTTATGGCGATCAGAACTTTCTGCACGACGCTTTGCGCTGCGCTGGCCACGCTGGCGGCAGCATCCACCCCGGCGTTTGCCATGCTGCCGGATACGCATCCAGCCACTGCCGGCACCACGGTTGCCGGCGCACCGGGCCACGGCAACGGCGCGCCCCAGCAGGCCGCCAGCCGCCTGGTATTTGAAACCGATGCGCCGATCGGCATGGCCGGCACGGACCAGGGCGCGCCAGCTCCCGGTTCGGTATCGCTGTTCAACCAGACCGGCGCCTACTTCGGCGAATTCCTTGCCGGCGATCTGGCCTACCGTCCGCAGGCCCAGGGGGAAAGCGAGCCCGAACCCGGCAGCCTGCCCCTGCTGGGCGCGGCCGGTGTCGCGCTGCTGATCGCCCAGCTGCGGCGCTCGCGCCGGCCAGCCGTGCGTTGAGATCCGCCGTCAGCGCCCCAGCATGCGCGGCAGTTGCAGGATGGCTTCGGCGTTCGACGCGCTGAAGCACTTGTCCGCCGCCGCGAGATGGGGCAGCCACACGTGCGCGGTGTGCTCGCGTGGCGACAGCATGATGGGGATATCGCGCGGCACTTCCACGCTGAACACGTGCTCGGTGTTGTGGGTGACACCGGGCGCGTAGCGGTGGCGCCAGATCGGGTAGATCTCGTAGACGTTCGATAAATGCCAGTCGCGCAGCGCGATGTGCTGGCCATCGGCCACGATGCCGGTTTCCTCGAACAGCTCGCGCGTGGCGGTGCCCGCCAGCGGTTCGTCGACGGCATCCAGCGAGCCGGTGACGGATTGCCAGAAACCGGGGTGACCGGCGCGCTCGATCAGCAGCACCTGCAGGTCGGCCGTGTGGATGACGACCAGGACGGAGATGGGGATTTTCGGGGGTTTGGTCATACGCTAAAGGGCTGCGTCGCTTGCTTGCCCCAACGGCAAATGCCGGGGTCGGACCCGTCGGGTCCGACCCCAGGTTTCGCATCTGGGGTCATTGCGATGAATCGACAGGCATGAAAAAAGGGCGCCGAGGCGCCCTTTCACTTTTTAGCCAGCCACTTTCGGCTCGGCGGCGCGCAGGCGGATGTGCAGCTCTTTCAGCTGCTTCTCGTCCACTTCCGATGGCGCGTGCGTCAGCAGATCCTGGGCGCGCTGCGTTTTCGGGAAGGCGATCACGTCGCGGATCGAGTCCGACTTCGTCATCAGCGTGACGATGCGGTCCAGGCCGAACGCCAGGCCACCGTGCGGCGGCGCGCCGTACTGCAGCGCGTCGAGCAGGAAGCCGAACTTCAGGCGTGCCTCGTCCGGACCGATCTTCAGCGCGCGGAACACTTTCGACTGCACGTCTTCGCGGTGGATACGGATCGAACCGCCGCCCAGTTCCCAGCCGTTCAGCACCATGTCGTAGGCCTTGGCGATGCAGGCGCCCGGGTTGGTTTCCAGCAGGTCTTCGTGGCCATCCTTCGGCGCGGTGAACGGGTGGTGCGTGGCGGTCCAGCGGTCGTCTTCCTCGTCGTATTCGAACATCGGGAAGTCGATCACCCACAGCGGAGCCCACACGTCGTCGAACAGGCCGTTCTTCTTGCCGAATTCGCTGTGGCCGATCTTCACACGCAGCGCGCCGATCGCGTCGTTGACGACCTTCGCCTTGTCGGCGCCGAAGAAGATCAGGTCGCCGTCTTCGGCACCCGTCAGTTCCAGGATCTTGGCCAGCGCTTCGTCGTTGATGTTCTTCACGATCGGCGACTGCAGGCCGTCACGGCCCTTGGCCTTCTCGTTGACCTTGATGTACGCCAGGCCCTTGGCGCCGTAGATGGCGACGAACTGGGTGTACGCGTCGATTTCCGAACGCGGCATCTCGGCGCCCTTCGGCACGCGCATGCCCACCACGCGGCCGTTCGGCAGGTTGGCGGCGGCGGAGAACACCTTGAAGTCCACCGACTTCATCACTTCGGTCAGTTCGGTGAACTCGAGCTTTACCCGCATATCGGGCTTGTCCGAACCGTACTTGCCCATGGCTTCCGAGAAGTCCATCACCGGGAACGGGTTCGGCAGGTCGATCGACAGCGTGTTCTTGAAGACCTTGCGGATCATGTCTTCGAACAGGTCGCGGATTTCCTGCTCGTTCAGGAACGAGGTTTCGCAGTCGATCTGCGTGAATTCAGGCTGGCGGTCGGCGCGCAGGTCTTCGTCGCGGAAGCACTTGGTGATCTGGTAGTAGCGGTCGAAGTTGGCCACCATCAGCAGCTGCTTGAACAGCTGCGGCGATTGCGGCAGCGCGAAGAACTGGCCTGCGTTCACGCGGGACGGCACGAGGTAGTCGCGCGCGCCTTCCGGGGTGGACTTGGTCAGCGTCGGCGTTTCGATGTCGATGAAGCCCAGCTCGTCCAGGTACTTGCGCACTTCCATCGTCACCTTGTAGCGCAGGCGCAGGTTGTTCTGCATCTGCGGGCGGCGCAGGTCCAGCACGCGGTGCGTCAGGCGGGTGGTTTCGGACAGGTTGTCGTCGTCCAGCTGGAACGGCACGGCCACGGACGGGTTCAGCACCTCGAGCTGCGAGCAGACCACTTCGATCTTGCCGGACTTCAGGTTGTTGTTGACGGTACCGGCCAGGCGATCCTTGACGATGCCGGTGACGCGCAGGCAGTACTCGTTACGCACGGACTCGGCCGTCTTGAAGACGTCCGCCTGCTCCGGATTGCAGACGATCTGCACCAGGCCTTCGCGGTCGCGCAGGTCGATGAAGATCACGCCGCCGTGGTCGCGGCGACGGTGCACCCAGCCGCACAGGCTGACGGTTTGGCCCAGCAGGGCTTCGGTGGTGAGCCCGCAGTAGTGAGTACGCATTGACATGGTTATTTCTCGTTCAGGTTAATTTGAGCTGTAGTTGAGCTGGACAGCAATGGGGTCATTCGGGCGCATCATTCGGACGCTTCATTCGGGAGAGACCACACCCATCGATACGATGTACTTCAGGGCGGCGTCGACGGTCATGTCGAGCTCCACCACGTTTTCGCGCGCCATCATCAGGAAGAAACCGGAAGTCGGGTTCGGCGTCGTTGGCACATACACGGAGACATAGTCTCCCACCAGGTGGTTTTTGACGTCGCCACCGGGAGCGCCCGTCAGGAACCCGATCGTGTACGAGTCCGCGTGCGGGTACGGAATCAGCACGGCCTTGCGGAAGGCGTTGCCGGACGAAGAAAACAGCGTGTCCGACACCTGCTTCACGCTGCCGTACAGCGAGCTGACGACCGGAATCCGGTGCAGCAGCTTCTCCCACAGCCGCAGGATGTAGTTGCCGATCAGGTTGTTGGCCAGCAGGCCGACGACGAACACGATGAGGATGGTCAGGATCGCGCCGAAGCCGGGAATGTCGAAGCCCACCAGCGTGCGCGGCTGCCAGCGTTCCGGGACGAACAGCAGCGACTGGTCCAGCGTGCCGATGATGATGTTCAACACCCAGGCCGTGATGGCCAGCGGCACCAGGACCAGCAACCCCGTCAGGAAGCACTTGCGAATCGTGTTCATCAGCACCTTATTTCTTGTCGCCCGTGCCGGTTGCCGCCGGCACGGTCGGCGCCGCGGGCGCAGGCGACGAGGCAGCCGATGATTCCGTTTTCGAACCGTCGCCATTCGAACCGTCGGCTTTCGCCACACCGCCGGCCACGCCGGTGGCTGGCTTGTTGCCGCCACGGAAATCGGTCACGTACCAGCCGGTGCCCTTCAATTGAAAGCCGGCCGCGGTCAACTGCTTCTTGAAGGTGGACTTGCCGCAAGAGGGGCATTCCGTGAGCTGCGGATCGGAGATCTTTTGCAGCACATCCTTGGCAAAGCCACATTCCTCGCAGCGGTAGGCATAGATAGGCATCTGTTACTCCGCAAAAAACATCAAAAACCCTGAATTATAAGTGTTTTTGCGGACACAGCCTCACTTGCCGGAGGCAAAACCAGTGACAGGCTCCGTTTTTGCAGAAATGTTTCAAAAAGGGTGGCCTGGAATGGTCGAGGCCGTGTCAGGCGGGCATTGCAGGGAGTGGCGCAGGGGTTTCGCAGAGCACTGCTCTGCGCCTGCAGAACGGTGCAGCCCTGCAGGGCTGCACCTTCGGGCAGCACCGCTGCTCGCCTGCAATGCGGTGATCCCTTGCAAGGGATCACTCCTTCCATTGCAGGGAGTGGCGCAGGGGTTTCGCAGAGCACTGCTCTGCGCCTGCAGAACGGTGCAGCCCTGCAGGGCTGCACCTTCGGGCAGCACGGCTGCTCGCCTGCAATGCGGTGATCCCTTGCAAGGGATCACTCCTTCCAGGCACGCTGACACGGGCTCAGCTATGGAAGCGCTAGCGGCGCCGCCACTCCATCCACCGCTCCTGGCCGTCGAAGACGGGCAGCGAATCGGGGACGGGTTCGTCCTCGACAAGCGTGAAATGCGGCGCCAGCAGCGCGTCCAACTCGGCGCGGGCGATGCCGAACGGCGGGCCCTTGGGCGTGTCGCCGAAGAAGAAATAGCCGGCCAGCAAGCCGTCGTGCGGCAGCAGGTCGGCCCAGCGCTGCACCACGCGCGGCTGGTGTTCCGGCGGCAGCGCGCACAGGAAGGCGCGTTCGTAGATCACGTCCAGTGCCTGCGGCGGTTGCCAGGCGAAGAAATCGGCCTGCACGATCCGCTCGGGCCAGCGCTTGACCACCTGTTTCGCCCGCGCCACCGCGATGGGCGAGAAATCGATGGCCAGCGCTTCCCAGCCGGCCTCGCACATCAGGTCCAGCTCGTAGGCGGAGCCGGCACCCGGGATCAGGGCGACGGGCGGCACGACCGCCGCATCGGCCGCGGCATCGCGCGAAGCGACCAGGCGGCGCAGCTGCTCGGGAATGCCGCCCAGGTCCCAGGGCATGAACTGCTGGGCGAAGCGTTCATCCCAAAAACCGGGATCGAGGGGGTCGCGCGTATCGAATTCAGGCATTCACATCACTCCATGCCAGCGCAGCCAGGCCTGGAAGCCGACGGCCCCAGCCACGAATGCACCGACGAAATAAACGAAAAAGCTCAGTAAACGGTTGGTGCGGCGCTGCTCTTCCGCAAGTTGCCGCAGCAACTCGTTGGTACTGTTGTCGCGCTCGCCCAGCGCCGTCAGCGCCTGATGCGTCAGGCGCGGCAACTGCGGCAGGATGTGCGAATACCGGGGCGCTTCCGCCTTCAGCTTGTCCACCAGCCCGCGCCAGCCCACCTGCTCCGATACCCAGCGCTCCAGGTGCGGGCGTGCGGTCTTCCACAAATCCAGGTCCGGGTCCAGCACGCGGCCCATGCCTTCGATATTGAGCAGCGTCTTTTGCAGCAGCACCAGCTGAGGTTGCACCTCGACATTGAAACGGCGCGATGTCTGGAACAAGCGTAGCAAAATCTGGCCGAACGAGATGTCCTTCAGCGGCCGGTCGAAGATCGGTTCGCAACACGCCCGCACGGCCGCCTCCAGCTCGTCGACCCGGGTGTCCTTGGGCGCCCAGCCCGATTCGATGTGGGCCTCGGCCACCCGCTTGTAGTCGCGGCGGAAGAACGCCAGGAAGTTCTGCGACAGGTAATCCTTGTCGTAGTCGTTCAGCGTGCCGACGATGCCGAAGTCCAGCGCGATGTAGCGGCCGAACGTGGCCGGGTCGATCGACACGAGGATATTCCCCGGGTGCATGTCGGCATGGAAGAAGCCATCGCGGAACACTTGCGTGAAGAAAATCTCCACGCCATCGCTGCTGAGCTTTTTCATGTCGACGCCGGCTTCCACCAGCCGGTCGATCTGCGACACGGGGATGCCGGTCATGCGTTCCATCGTGATCACGTCGCTGGAGCAGTAATCCCAGTACATCTCGGGCACCATCAGCAGGTTCGACTCGGCGAAGTTGCGCCGCAGCTGGGCCGCGTTGGCGGCCTCGCGCATCAGGTCCAGCTCGTCGTGCAGGTACTTGTCGAACTCGGCGACCACTTCCTTCATCTTCAGGCGGTGGGCATCCTTCCACAGCCGGTTGATCATGTCGGCGGCCAGGTTCATCAGGGCCACGTCTTCGTCGATCAATTTCTTCATGCCGGGGCGCAGCACCTTGACGGCGATCGGCGTGCCGTCCGGCAGCGCGCCGAAGTGCACCTGCGCAATCGACGCCGAAGCCACCGGCACGCGCTCGAAACGGGCGAACAGCTGGTCCGGGTGGGCCCCCAGCGAACGCTCGATCTGCGCCACCGCCAGGTCGGAATCGAAGGGCGGCACGCGGTCCTGCAACTTGGACAGTTCGGCGATCAGGTCGGGAGGCAGCAGGTCGCTGCGGGTGGACAGCACCTGCCCCAGCTTCACGAAGATGGGGCCCAGCTCTTCCAGCGCCATGCGCAGGCGGATGGCCCGCGCCGTCGAGATATCGCGCCAGAAAAAGGCCGTGTCGAAGAAGCGGTTGATGCCGGGCTTGTCGAAGCCGGAAATCGCGATTTCGTCGAGGCCATACTTGACGATCACGCGCAGGATTTTGAACAGGCGAAGGAATTTCAGGATCATCGAGGGTGGACGCTTTGCTTGGTTTTATTGTTGATCTTCTGTTCCAGCTTTTCCAGCCGCTTGGCGAAACGCTCGACATCGTCGCGCAGGCGCGTGACGTCGCCGGCGAAAGCCTGGGCTGTCACGGGCCGTACGAGCACCGGGTTTTCCTCGAGAAAGTACTCGGCGACGTTTTCCGTTGCCTTGCGGTGCCCGTTCTTCAGCGATGCCAGCGCCGATTTCGCGCCCGCCACCATGCGCACCGCCGCCACCGGCCCTACCAGCTTCTCCAGGTCGTGCTCGGCCTCCCAGCGCAGCGCCTGCGACAGCCGCGAGATCGCGTTGGCGAATTCGGCATCGCCTTCGATCTGCACATAGGAAAACGCCCGCTCGCGGTTTTGCGCGATCAGCGGCAGGTCGGACAGCTTCATCCGGATCGTGACGGCGGCCGCCTGCCCGGCAGTCGCGGCCTCGACCATACCGTCCGCGGCCACGCGCAGGCGCAGCTCGACGGGCGACGCATCGATGCGGGCCACCCTGCCCGCGTATTGCTTCAGCTCGGCGCGAGCCCAGGGCTCCTGCGCCAGCAGGTGGTTGATGGTGGCGGCGGCCGGCATCGACAGGGTCGGCAAGGCACTGGGGAATGGGAACATGTGGTCAGCGACGCAAATTAGGGAGCGCAAAAAAACAAAACCGCCCAGGAAATCCGGGGCGGTTTCGATCTTACCAGTTTGCAGGGGATTAACCCTGCACGATGGTCATCAAGCGCTGATGGCGATGCTCGATACAGGACGCGTAATACAGGACGCGTAATACAGGACGCCCGATGAGGAACCTCAGGCGACCTGCTGGATACCGCCCAGCAGCCAGCCGGCATCGCCGTTGACCGGCTTGACCAGGTTCCACACTTCGTTCAGCGGTTCGGGCAGCGCATCCGGGGCCGGCTTGACGCGGCCGGAGAACTGCACCGAGGCAACATACTCGGTCCCGGTGTTTTCAATGCCCAGCAGTTCGGCTTCGATTTCCACCACGTCCGTGTAGTCGGCCTTGCCGTTGCGTTCCTGGATCTGCATGCGCAGTTCGGCAAACACTTCCGGCGTCGTGAATTCACGGATATCGTTCACGTCGCTCTTGTCCCAGGCGGCCTGCAGGCGGATGAAATTGCTCTTGGCATGGCGCAGGAACGCGGCCTGGTCGAAGTCGGCCGGCACGCCCCATTGCTGGTGCGGCGCCTGTGCCGGGGCTGCCTTGTTCAGGTCGAAACCGGACGGCTGCAGGCGCGAACCGATTTCCGGCGTGGCCGAGCCACCCTGCGGTGCCGGGTTGCCGAAGCCGCCATTGCCGCCGCCGAAACCGCCGGCGTAGGCGCTGGCCGGCTGAGGACGGTTACCCTGCGACTTGCCCTTGATCAGGCGCCAGATGAAGAAGATGGCCGCGGCGATCAGCGCGAACGTGAGGATCGTGCCGATGGCGCTGGCCAGCGCGCCGCCGATGCCCAGGTGCGACAGCAGCGCGCCCAGGCCCAGGCCCAGCAGTGCGCCGCCGAGGATGCCCTTCCACATGCTCGGCTTCTTGGCCGGCATGGCCGGCGCCGGCGTGGCCTGGTTGGCGGGACGCGCCGCGTTCTGTTGCTGCGGCGTGGCCGGCTGCGCCTGGCGTGGCGCCATGTTCTTCACGCTCTGCGACTGGCGGCCGAACGATTTGCCGCCGCCCATCGGGCGCGCGGCGAGCTCCGCCGTCATGGAAATGGCGGCCAGCGCGAGGGTGGCGCCAACCAGGAGTTTTTTCAGTTTCATGGCTTTGTCCTAGAGTTGATTACAGTTTGATGCCGGTATGTAAAGCGGCCACACCTGCCGTCAGGTTGTAATACTGGACCCGCTCCAGTCCTGCCGCCTGCATCATCGTCTTCAGCGTTTCCTGGTCGGGGTGCATGCGGATCGATTCGGCAAGGTAACGGTAGCTTTCCGAATCGTTGGCGATGCGCTTGCCCAGCCATGGCAACACCGAGAACGAATACAGGTCATACGGTTTTTGCAGCGCTTCCGCGACTTTCGAGAATTCCAGCACCAGCAGCTTGCCGCCGGGCTTGAGCACGCGGCGCATTTCCGCCAGCGCCTGGTCCTTGTGCGTCATGTTGCGCAAGCCGAAGGCCACACTGACACGGTCGAAATAATTGTCGGGAAACGGCAGCTTTTCCGCATCACACAACAAGGTGGGGGTGACGAGACCCTTGTTCAAGAGCCGGTCGCGGCCCACGCGCAGCATCGATTCGTTGATATCGGTAAGCCAGACTTCGCCAGTCGGCCCTGCCTGCTTCGCGAAGGCCTTGGCCAGGTCGCCCGTACCGCCGGCAATGTCCAGCACCTTCATGCCCGGGCGCACGCCCGCGTTGGCAATGGTGAACGTCTTCCAGATGCGGTGCAGGCCGCCGGACATCAGGTCGTTCATCACATCGTACTTGGCGGCGACGGAATGGAAGACCTTGGCGACTTCCTTTACTTTCTCATCCTCGTTGACGGTCTTGTAGCCGAAATGGGTGGTGTTGGTCATTTGCGTAGGTGCGGTGAGTGCAGTGGACAGTACGGTGGACAAGTACAGTGGACAATACAGCGGGACGGGTTGATTTCCCGGCATTATACAAGCGTCATCCAGGAGGCAGCGCCCGGGGGCCGCCCGGCGCTCCGTCGTAGTGGGAAAGTGCGGATCCGCAGCCATCGGCCAGGCCAATACACGGTGCTTCATCGCCATACACCTTGACGAATATGCAATTTCCACCAGTTTTTCAAAAATCTGTCAACCAGCTTCGGCAAGGCTGCGTTAAGTGAGCAAGCCGGTCTTTCCGACACGGCATCTGTCTACTGATACGGAGGAAGACAATGGAGCTTCAACATCAACTCCCCAAGGATATTTATTTTCCGGAGATCGATGAGGCGACCCGCCAGATGATCGACGCAACGGATGCGCAGGCGCGCCGCGCCCAGGGTGGCAAGCCGCCTGCACCGATGGCGTTCAATGCCGAGGCGATCCGTACCTTGCCGCCGGCCGCCCGTGCCGCGTTCCGTTATATCTGGGAACGCGAACAGCGCCGCTACGAGGAATACGTGCAGCGCCGCCGCGCCGGCGCGGTCAACTGATCCGGTTTCACATGGCGCCGCACCGCGGCGCAGCAGGACACCTGCCGTACCGCGCTCTGCCGTGCCCTTACCTCTTCTGCTGCAGCCCCAGGTGGCTGCGCAGCGTGGTGCCTTCGTAGCGGCTGCGGAACAAGCCCCGCCGTTGCAATTCCGGCACGACCAGGCCGAGCACGTCATCCAGCCCGCCCGGCAAGGTCGGCGGCATCAGGTTGAAGCCGTCCGCCGCGCCACCTTCGAACCACGCCTGCATCTGGTCCGCCACCTGTTCCACCGTGCCGATCACGGTGAAATGGCCGCGGCCGCCGGCGATGCGTTCATACAGTTGCCGGATCGATAAATTTTCGCCTTGCGCGATCGCAGTGAGCAGTTGCTGGCGGCTGCGCTGGCCGTCCTGCGTGACCGGCAAGTCCGGCAGCGGACCGTCGAGCGGATAGCCCGACAGGTCGAAGTTGCCGATCATGCGCCCCAGCAGTGCGAGGCCCGCCTTGGGCTCGATCAGACCCTGCAGCAGGCCGAACTTGTCCTGCGCCTCCTGCTCCGATGCGCCGACGACGGCAAAGATTCCCGGCATGATGCGCAGGCTGTCCGACGCACGGCCGTGCCGCTCGACCCTTCCCTTCATGTCACGGTAAAACGCCTGCGCATCGGCCAGCGTCGCCTGTGCCGTGAACACCACGTCGGCCGTGGCGGCGGCCAGTTCGCGGCCCGTTGCCGAACTGCCGGCCTGCACCACCACCGGCTTGCCCTGCGGGCTGGGTGGCACGTTGAGCGGTCCGGACACGGCAAAGTGCTCGCCGCGGTAATCCAGCCGGCGGATCTTCGCCGAGTCGAGCAGCCGGCCGCCCGCCTTGTCGTTGACGAACGCCCCCTCTTCCCAACCCTGCCACAGGCCGTCGACCACGTCATGGAATTCGCGGGCCCGGGCATAGCGCGCGGCATGGTCGACATGGCGTTCGCGGCCGAAGTTCGCGGCTTCCGCGGCATTGTCGGAGGTGACCAGGTTCCAGCCCGCGCGGCCGTTCGAGATACTGTCGAGCGAGGCGAACTGGCGCGCCACCGTGTACGGCTCGTTGTAGGTGGTGGTGGCCGTGGCGACAAGGCCGATGCGGCTGGTGACGGCGGCCAGCGCCGACAGCAGCGTGATCGGCTCGACCGACGGCGCCCCCGTCAACGCCACGCTGTCGGCCAGGAAGATAGCGTCCAGGCAGGCCCGTTCGGCGCGCTGCACGGCGTCGCGATAGACCTCGAACGGCGGCGACACGAGATCGGTATCGGGATGCCGCCACGCCGCCACATGGTGGCCGTGGCGCATCAGGAAAGCCGTCAGGCTCAGTTGCTTGCGCGCGGCCATCAGAACTCCTTGCGCGCGGTGACGCCGACATAGCGGCGGTCGTCACGCGGTACCACGCGGTGCACGGTGCCGGTACCGGTGACGAGGTTGGTCGCATACGACTTGTCGGCCAGGTTCTTGCCGACCAGGGCGATGCGCCAGCCGGCCGCCGGCTGGGCCAGTTCGATCGCCGCGTTGACGATGCCGTAGCCCGGCTGGATCGCGTCCGGCGACTGGAACAGGTCGAACTGCGTGCGGCTCTGGTAGCTGTAGTCGAGGTTCAGGTTGATCTCGTGGCTGCTGGCCAGCGGCACCCGGTACGCGCCGCGCACGAAGCCCTTGAAGCGCGGCGCGAACGGCAGCGTCTTGCCATCCAGGTTGCACGACGCGGCGGCGTTCGCCGGGCAGTTGAACGCATCCACCTGCGCATCGGTCCAGGCGAATGCACCAGTGAAGGTCAGCCGCGCCGTGGGGCGCGCCGTCACGTCCAGCTCCACGCCGCGCGTGGATACGTCGCCCGCGTTGACGAGGCGCGTGACGACCGCGCCGGCCACCGTGTCATAGAAATTGGCCTGGTAGTTGGCGTAGCCGGTGTGGAACAGCGCCAGGTTGGCCGTGAGCCGGCGGTTGAACGCGGCGGCCTTGACGCCCAGTTCAAAGGAGCTCGATGTCTCCGGTGCCAGCGCCAGCGTATCGCGCGGCAGCATGTTGAAGAACACGTTGTAGGCCGGGCCCTTGTAGCCGCGCGACCAGGTGCCGTAGGCCGTCACCGCCGGCGAGAAATCGTGCTGCAGGCCGAGGCGCCCCGACCAGCCGCTGGAGGCCGTGTCGCCAGCGCTCCGTGTACCAGGCTGCACGCCCGGGAAGGCGCTGTTCTGAGTCGACGTGCGTACGTGGTCATACGCGAGTTCATCGCGCGTCCAGCGCGCACCGGCGATCGCGCGCCATGCCGGGCTGAAGTGGAAAGTGGCTTCGCCGAAGGCCGAATAGCTGTCGCTCTCGATGCCGTAGTCGGCACGGCCGTTATTGGTGGCCGCCGTGGCGCCGTTGCTGGTGGCGTTGGTGGTGACGATCCTTTGATAGGTTTCGCGGTCCTTGCCATGCAGGTAGAACAGCCCGGCCACGTAGTCGAACGCGCCCAGGGAAGCCAGCTCGATGCGTGGCGACGCGATGCGCAGTTCCTGCGATGCCTGCGTGAACGCCAGCGTGCCGATGTCGCGCGTGGCCGGATAAGCGCCCGTGATGCGCGCCACCTCGGCACTGTTGCCGATCGCCGAGGTGGTGGTGTGCTGCGTGTTGTCCCACGCGCGCCATGCCGTGATCGAGGTCAGCGTGTAGCCGTTGCGGCGCCAGTTCACCTGCGCCGAAAGACCCTTGTTGGTGTCGTCGATCGCGTGGGGCAGGTCGAAGCTGACCTGGCGGTTTTCGGCACTGGCGACGACCGGCAGCAGTGCCTGGGCAAACGGCGCGCTGGCCTGCTTGTATGCCACCACGGTGGGTGAGCTTTCCGATCTCAGGTAATCGGCGATCAGCGAGATATCGGTGTCCGCATCCGGCGTGATGTCGAGCCGGCCACGCACGCCACGGCGTTCGTGGCCGTTCACCCGGCCGCCGCCGGCATGCACGTTCTTCACATTGCCGTCGTAATCCGCATACGCCGCGTTGATCGATGCGCGCAGCACGCCCGGCTGCAAGGCGCCACTGACGCCGGCCCTTATACGCCTTTCATTGCCGGTGTATGCCGAGGCATCGACATAGCCGGCCAGCTGTTCGGACGGCGTGCGGCTGACGATGTTCAGCACGCCGGACGAAGCGTTCTTGCCGAACAGCGTGCCTTGCGGGCCGCGCAGCACTTCGATGCGGTCGATGTCCAGCAGGTCGATCGTGGCCTGGCCCGGGCGGGCGTACACGACGCCGTCGACCACGGTGGAGACCGTGGGTTCGACGCCCGGCGAGGTCGATATGGTACCGATGCCACGGACGAACAGGGTCGAGTCCTTGTTGCCGCCCTGCTGGCGGAACGCGGCGCTGGGAATCTCCTGCACCACCTTGTCGATGCTGGTGCGGTTGGCCAGCTCCAGCTGCTCGCCGCTGACCACCGATACCGCGAGCGGTACCGATTGCAGCGATGCCGTGCGGCGCGTTGCCGTCACGGTGACCGAGGCCACCACCGCTTCGCCTTGCGCGGCCGGCTCCGGTGCCGGCGTTGGCTCCGGAGCCGTTTCCGCAGCAGCGGCAAGCCGCGCGCCGAGCAGCAATCCGGCGGCCACGCCGAGGTGTATGTTCCGATGCCTGTTCGTTTGTTGCTGACTGCGTTGCTGCCGTTTCATGAGATCCCCAATATGCGAAAAACCATTCTGCACCTGCGGAAAACCAGCTTGGTGCCCGATGCGAAGACTGCTAGACTTTTTTGTATGGTACCGATACCGTCGCAGTGTCGGCGAAGGCAAAAATGAAGTCAAAGAATCAAATGGAGCATCGATATGTCGTTTGAGAATATGCCTGGGCAAGCCAGGAAACGCCGTGGTTCCGGGCGCGCCACGATCCATGACGTCGCCAAGCTGGCCGGCGTCGGCTCGATCACGGTATCGCGCTACCTGAAGAAGAACGGCTATGTCTCGGAGGAGCTGGGGGCGCGGATCGATGCCGCGGTCGCCCAGTTGAACTATGTGCCGAACCTGGCCGCGGGCGGCCTGTCATCGGCCCACAACAGGGTGGTGGGCATGGTGGTGCCGAACATCTCGGGACCGATCTTCGCCAGCACCATCCAGGGCTTCAACGACACGCTGACCCGCCACGGCTACCAGCTGCTGCTGGCCTCGAGCTACTTCTCGGCCGAGCAGGAAGAAAACGCGGTGCGCGCCTTCCTCGGCTGGTCGCCGGCGGCGCTGGCCGTGGTGGGCCGTTTCCACTCGCGCGGCACCGAGGCGCTGCTGGCGGCGGCCGGCATTCCTGTCGTCGAGACATGGGATTACGCGCCGCGCCGCAAGCCGATCCAGGTGGGCTATTCGAACCGCGAGGTGGGCGTGCAGGCGGCGCGCCATCTGCTGGCGAAAGGCTACCGCCGCATCGCCTTCGTGCAGAACAGCGTGGCGGGCGACCTGTCGGCACTGGACCGCCGCGATGGCTATGCGGCCACGCTGGAGGAGCATGGCCTGGAGCCGTGGACCTATGCGCCGACGGAGGAAGCGCCGTTCGACGCGGGGCGCCAGGCGCTGGAAGCACTGACACGCAGCCGCCGAGGGGAACGCAAGGCGGCGGACGCGATCATCTTCGCCAACGACAACCTGGCGGCCGGCGCCCTGCTGGCATCGCAGCGCGCGGGCCTGCAGGTGCCCCGGCGCTGCGCGCTGATGGGCTTCGGCGACTACGCGTTCTCGCCGCTGCTGCTGCCCAGCCTGACGACGATCCGGCCGCCCGGCCGCGAGATCGGCGAGATCGCCGCCCAGCGCATCCTGCAGGCACTGGGCGAACTGCCGGCGGAGCCGAAGCCGGCCCGCCTGAACCTGCTCGAATGCGCATTGATCGAACGTGAAAGCACCTGAACTGAAACAAGGAGAAACGATGAAGAAGTTGTTGACCGCGCTGCTGGCCGTGCTGCTGCTTGCCGCGCTGCCGGCACGGGCCGAGACGATCCGGATCGGCTTCCAGAAAGGCGGCGGCCTGCTGGCGATGCTGAAGCGCCAGGGCGCCGTCGAGAAGGCATTCGCGCCGGCCGGCACCACGGTGAAGTGGATCGAATGCCCCGCCGGGCCGCAAATGCTCGAGGCGCTGAACGCGGGCAGCATCGATTTCGGCACCACGGGTGCGCCGCCGCCGATCTTCGCGCAGGCCGCCGGCATCGACGTCGTCTACGTGGGTGCCGAGCCGCCGCCGGTGACCAGCGAGGCGATCATCGTCAAGCCCGGATCGCCGATCCGCACGGTGGCGCAACTGAAAGGCAAGCGCATCGCCTTCGCCAGGGGCTCCGGCTCGCACCTGCTGCTGGTGGCAGCGCTGGACAAGGCCGGGCTGACGATCCGCGACGTGAAGCCGGTCTTCCTCGGCCCTTCCGAAGCGCGTGCCGCGTTCGATGGCGGCAGCGTCGATGCCTGGGTGGTGTGGGATCCGTATCTCGCGGCGGCACAGAAAGCCTATGGCGCGCGCGTGGTGGCCGACTACACGGGCCTGTTGCAGGCCAACGGCTTTTATCTGGCCTCGCGCGCCTTCGTGAAACGCGCACCCCAGGCGGTGGCCACGTTGCTGGAGCAGATCGCCCTGGCCGGCAAATGGGCTACTACGCACCAGCAGGAAATGGTGGCGCTGGTGGCGCCCCAGGTGGGCGTGGCGCCGGATGTCATCGCCACGTGGCTGGGGCGGCAGAAAGCGGGCGTGGTGCCGGTGGATGCTTCGATCGTGGCCAACCAGCAGAAGGTGGCCGACCTGTTCTACCGCGAAAAGCTGATTCCGCGGACGGTGACGATCGCCACGCAGGCGTGGACCTGGCAGCGCCGGTAAGGGGCGCTGCTGGAATCATGAAGGCGGCACAGGAACATAAAGGCAGCGCGGCCGGCGCATGCATCAAGAAGGCAGCGCGGCCGGCGCTGCAGGCTTAGAACTCTTCCCACTCGTCCGCAGCGGGGGCCTTGGCGGGCGGCTTCTGCGCACGCTGCTGCGGCGCCTTCGCGGCGGCGGGTGCGCGTGGCAAGGCGACCGCCGGCTTTACGGGTGCCGGTTTCCGTGCCGCGGCATGGGCAGGTGCCGGCGCCGATGCAGGAACATGAGCCTGCGCGGCATCGCCCGACAGCTTGAAGGCGCTGACGGCGCCCAGCAGGTTTTCCGTCTCGTGCTGCATGGCCTGCGTGGCGGCGGCCGCTTCCTCCACCAGCGCCGCATTGCGCTGCGTGACTTCATCCATCTGCGTGATCGACTGGTTCACTTGCGCGATGCCGTTGCTCTGCTCGCGGCTGGCTTCGGCGATATCGACGACGATGCCGGTCACGCGCTGGACGCTGGTCACCATCTCGTTCATTGCCTGCGCCGCCTGGTTCGCCAGCATGCTGCCGGAGCCCACCTTGTCGACGGAATCGTCGATCAGCGCCTTGATCTCCCTGGCCGCCGTGGCGCTGCGCTGGGCCAGCGTGCGCACTTCGGAAGCCACCACCGCGAAGCCGCGGCCCTGCTCGCCGGCGCGGGCCGCTTCCACGGCGGCGTTCAGCGCCAGGATATTGGTCTGGAAGGCGATGCTGTCGATCACGCCGATGATGTCGACCACCTTGCGCGACGAGGCATCGATCGCCGCCATCGTTTCCGCCATCTGGCCCATGACGGTACCGCCCGCGGCGGCCTTCGTGGAAGTCGCTTCGACCAGCTCGCGGGCCTGCATCGTGTTGTCGGCGGTGCTCTTCACGGTGCTCGTCAGCTCTTCCATCGTGGCGGCGGTTTCTTCCAGCGCGCTGGCCTGGCTTTCGGTACGCGACGACAGGTCCTGGTTGCCCATGGCGACCTCGCTGGCGGCCGTACCGATCGCCTGCGCGCCGCTGCGCACGTTCGACACCATCTCGATCAGGCTTTGCTGCATTGTCGCGATACCGCGCATGAGGCGGTCGATCTCGTTGTTGCCTTGCGCATCGACGCGGGCGGTCAGGTCGCCATGCGCCACGCCATCGAGCAGCTCGACGGCACGCTCGAGCGGTGCGATGACGAGGTTGCGCAGGAAGATGTGCATGGCGACCACCAGCGCCAGCGCGCCGGCCAGGCCGAGCGCCACCAGCCACAGCACCAGGCGGTACTCGCCATCGCGTTCCTTCATCAGCGCTTCGCCGCGTTCGGTGTTCTCTTTCTGGAATTTTTCCAGCAGCTTGGAAATTTCGGCGCCGCGCGGCGTCAGGTCACGGCTGTTGATCGTGGCGAAGCCGGCGACGTCGTTGCCCTTCAGCGCGGCGATGCCCGCGTCGAGCGTATCGAGCATGCGTGCCGATGCCGCGACGAGGTCGTTGCGCAGTTGCACATCGGTCCCTTCGGATGGCGGCGCGGCGACGAAGTCGGCCAGGGCCTTGCGGGTACGGACCAGGTAATTCGTGGCATTGCCGAGGGCGCTGCCATTGCCCTCGACCTGGCCGCCGTCGCGCGCTTCCGAGTACGCACGGTTCAGGCTCGAGCGTACCCGCGTGGCATCCTTGTAGATGTCATTGATCGCCTGCGTTTCCAGGGCGATATCCTGCACCAGCGACAATGCGCTGTTGGAACGGTTGATCATGAACACGCCAAGCGCCGCGCCGATCGCGATCATCACGGTAAACAGGCACAGCGCAGCCATCAGGCTGAAGCGGACGGTAAGTTTGGGCATGAAGTCTTCCTGGGAATGCGGAACGGTCAGAGAACACTATTCTCATGCCGCACATTGGTGCGCACAATATCGCACCGCTGCAATCCATCAAAAAGTAGCCGCACAGCAACAAAATATTGTCAGAACGATCTGCTTCGACAGCATTCCCATGCAACGTTGACATGCTCGGGACAACTGCCGAGCTGGTTGCAAAACAACGCGGGAACACGTTGGGGACAGTCCCCTCCGGAGGGACAGTCCCCAAGTTTCTTACAACAGCTTGCCGGTGCGGAAGGCGCAGGCAGGGATGAGTCAGTGGCGGCGGCAGCAGGAAAAAAACTTGGGGACAGTCCCCTCCGGAGGGACAGTCCCCAAGTTTTTTACAACAGCTTGCTGGCGAGAACGCCGCCGGCGGGATGGGTCAGTGCCGGTGGCCGCAGCCGTGGTGGGAAGGGGCAGCCGTGCCGTGGAGGACGGCACCGGGTTCGCGGCCGGTATCGCCGAAGAAGCCGGCGGCGTGCAGGCGGCCGATGTAGTCGTGCCAGCGCGCGTCTAGGTTGGCGCCCAGGTCATACAGGTACTGCCAGGTGTACAGGCCGGACGCATGGCCGTCCGTGAAGATCGGCTTCAGCGCATACTGGCCGACCGGTTCCAGATCGGTGATGCCGACATCGCGCTTGCCGACCTGCAGCGTTTCCTGGCCGGGGCCGTGGCCCTGCACTTCGGCCGATGGCGAATACACGCGCAGCAGCTCGAAGGGGATGTTGAACGACGCGCCATCGTCGAAGGCGATTTCCAGGGTGCGCGACTTGTTGTGCAGGGTAATAGCGGTAGGGTTGGCCATGGTGGATCAGCTCAGGTCAGTTCAGTTGTTCGATGCAGCATGCGGGATGCGTCAAACCTCGGCGTCGGCATCATGCGCCATGCGCTCGCGGATGGTGGCGTGCAGCTCGGGCAGCAACGCGGTGCGCACGGCCAGCGCGGCAGCGGCGGGATCGCGCTGGCGCACGCCCCAGGTGGGATTCGGGAAGTGCGCATCGTCCGCATAGCGGGGGATGACGTGCCAATGCACGTGCGGGGTCATGTTGCCGAAGCTGGCCACGTTGACCTTGTGCGGCGCGAGCACGTCGCGCAGCGCCGCTTCCACGGCCCACACGGCGCGCATCACGCGATCGCGCTCGGAAGGAGACAGGTCGGTCATCTCCTTCACGTGCGCATGCCACACCACGCGCGTGAAGCCGGGGTAGCCCGGCTCGTCGACGGCGACGACGGCCAGCGCGTCATCCTGCCAGATGACGGCGCCGGCCGGCGGTGCCGCCAGCAGGTTGCACAGGTCGCAGGCTGCCGCTCCCATGCTTACACCAGCACGCGTTCGATACCGCCGTCGTTGGCGCGGTTCACGTAGTCGGGCATCCAGTTCTCGCCCAGCAGGTGGCGGGCGATTTCCACGACGATGTAGTCGGCGGTGGTGCCCGAATCCTCGTTGAAGCGCGACAGGCCCTGGAAGCAGGCCGGGCAGCTCGTGAGGATCTTCACGTCGCCGTCGAAGCCATCGGCGCGCAGCTTGTCCGCGCCCTTGACCATCTCCTCTTCCTTGCGGAAGCGCACCTGGGTGGAGATGTCCGGCCGCGCCACGGCCAGCGTGCCCGATTCGCCGCAGCAGCGGTCGTTCTTCTCGATCTTCACCGAATCGTGCGTTTGCACGAGGGCATTCACGGTCTTCATCGGGTCCTGCAGCTTCATCGGCGTATGGCAGGGGTCGTGGTACATGTAGCGGGTACCGGTCACGCCTTCCAGCTTGACGCCCTTCTCCAGCAGGTATTCATGGATGTCCATGATGCGGCAGCCAGGGAAGATCTTCTCGAACTCGTACGTGGCCAGCTGGTCATAGCAGGTGCCGCACGAGACCAGCACGGTCTTGATGTCCAGGTAGTTCAGCGTATTGGCCATGCGGTGGAAGAGGACACGGTTATCCGTCATCATCTTCTCGGCCTTGTCGTAGTCGCCCGCGCCACGCTGCGGATAGCCGCAGCACAGGTAGCCCGGCGGCAGCACCGTCTGCACGCCCACCTCCCACAGCATGGCCTGGGTGGCCAGGCCCACCTGCGAGAACAGCCGCTCCGAACCGCAACCCGGGAAGTAGAACACCGCTTCCGTGTTGGCGTTGGTCTTCTTCGGATCGCGGATGATCGGGATCATCTTGTTGTCTTCGATATCCAGCAGCGCGCGCGCGGTCTTCTTCGGCAGGTTGCCCGGCATCTTCTTGTTGACGAAGTGGATGATCTGCTCGCGGATCGGCGGCTTGCCCGTGGTCGGCGGCGGTGCCTTGGTCTGCTGGCGCGCCACCTTCTTGAACACCTCGTTGCCCAGGCGCTGGGCCTTGGCGCCGACGCCGACGATCGCCTGGCGCGCCGCGTTGACGGTGCCCGCGTCGGTCGCGTTCAGGAAGAACATCGTCGCCGCCTTGGTCGGGTTGAACGAGCGCTTGTCCATCTTGCGCAGCAGGTTGCGCATGTTCATCGACACGTCGCCGAAGTCGATGTTCACCGGGCATGGCGTTTCGCACTTGTGGCACACGGTGCAATGGTCGGCCACGTCCTCGAACTCTTCCCAGTGGCGGATCGAGATGCCGCGGCGGGTCTGTTCCTCGTACAGGAAAGCCTCGATCAGCGACGACGTCGCCAGGATCTTGTCGCGCGGCGAATACAGCAGGTTCGCACGGGGAATGTGCGTGTTGCAGACCGGCTTGCACTTGCCGCAACGCAGGCAGTCCTTGATGCTGTTGGCGATCTCGCCGATATCGCTTTGCTGCATGATCAGCGATTCGTGGCCCATCAGGCCGAACGACGGCGTGTACGCGTTGCGCAGGTCCGCATCCATGCCGGGCAGGTTCAGCAGCTTGCCCTTGTTGAAGCGGCCTTCCGGGTCGACGCGCAGCTTGTAGTCGCGGAATTCGCCGATTTCATCCTCGGTGAGGAATTCCAGCTTGGTGATGCCGATGCCGTGTTCGCCCGAGATCACGCCGTTCAGCGAACGCGCCAGCGTCATGATGCGGGCCACGGCCTTGTGCGCGTCCTGCAGCATCTCGTAATGGTCCGAGTTCACCGGCAGGTTGGTGTGCACGTTGCCGTCGCCGGCGTGCATGTGCAGCGCCACGAACACGCGGCCACGCAGGATCCTCTTGTGGATCGCCTGCGCCTCGTCGAGGATCGGCTTGTAGGCGGCGCCGTTGAAGATCTGGCGCAGCACGGCGCGGATTTCCTGCTTCCAGCTGATGCGCACGGTGCGGTCCTGCACCACGTCGAACAGCGTGGCGGCCGGCTGGCGCTGCAGGCGCTCCTCGAACGCGCCGCTCAGTTCCTGCAGGCCGAGCTGGTACAGCTCGAGCCGCGCCGATTCCAGCGGCTTGTCCAGGTTGGCCAGGATGAAGGTCCAGCGTTCCTGCACCTGGTCGAGCAGCGCCAGCGCCTGCTGCGGGCGGTCGCCCAGCATTTCGGCGTCGCCCACGCCATCCTCGGACGCGTCGTCGCTCTTGCCGATCGCCAGGTTGCCCGCTTCGAAGTATTCGCGCAGCGCGGTGGCCAGCTGCAGCTTGTTCTTGATCGACAGCTCGACGTTGATGCGCTCGATGCCGTCCGTGTATTCGCCCATCCGGTTCAGCGGGATGACGACGTCCTCGTTGATCTTGAACGCGTTGGTGTGCTTGGCGATCGCCGCCGTGCGGGCGCGGTCGAGCCAGAACTTCTTGCGCGCTTCCGGGCTGACGGCGACGAAGCCTTCGCCGACGCGGGTATTGGCCAGGCGAACGACTTCCGACGCGGCCAGCGCCACGGCGTCTTCATTGTCGCCGACGATGTCGCCGAACAGGGCCATCTTCGGCAGCACGCCGCGCTTCGACTTGGTGGCATAGCCGACGGCGCGCAGGTAGCGCTCGTCGAGGTGCTCCAGGCCGGCCAGGCGCAGCGTGGCGAACTGCTCGCCCTTGGCCGGCAGGCCATCCAGGTAATCCTTGATCTCGACGATCGAAGGAATCGCATCGCGCGCCTGGCCGAAGAACTCCAGGCAGACGGTACGCGTGAACTTCGGCATCTTGTGCAGGATCCAGCGCCCCGACGTGATCAGGCCGTCGCAGCCTTCCTTCTGGATGCCCGGCAGGCCGGCCAGGAACTTGTCCGTCACGTCCTTGCCGAGGCCTTCCTTGCGGAACTTGCGGCCGGCGATTTCCAGGATCTCGGTCTTGAACGGCGCGCCTTTCGCTTCGCCCTTCGCGTTCGGGTGCGTCCACTCCAGCTTGAAACGGGCCAGCGGCGTGTCGTGGATCTTCGACAGGTTATGGTCCAGGCGCGTGACGTCGAGCCAGTCGCCGTTCGGGTCGACCATGCGCCACGAGGCCAGGTTGTCCAGCGCGGTGCCCCACAGCACGGCCTTCTTGCCGCCCGCGTTCATCGCGATATTGCCGCCGATGCAGGAAGCGTGCGCCGAGGTGGGATCGACCGCGAACACGAAACCGGCCTTTTCCGCCGCGACCGACACCTGGTTCGTGATCACGCCCGCCTCGGTGTAGATGGTAGCGTAATCGCGATCGAGGCCAGGAAGCACCTTCATTTCCACCGGGTCGATGCGCAGCAGTTTTTCCGTGTTGATCACGGCCGACATCGGCGTCAGCGGGATGGCGCCGCCGGTGTAGCCGGTGCCGCCGCCGCGCGGGATGATCGTCAGGCCCAGCTCGATACAGCCTTTCACGAGGCCGGCCATTTCCTCTTCGGCATCCGGCGTGAGCACGACGAACGGATATTCAACGCGCCAGTCGGTGGCGTCGGTCACGTGCGAGACGCGCTTCATGCCGTCGAAGCAGATGTTGTGCTTGGCGGTGTAGCGGCCCAGCACCTTGACCGCGCGCTTGCGCAGGTCGTACATGACGCGGAATTCGTCGCCGAAATCGGCCACGGCCTTGCTGGCGGCGGCCAGCAGTTTTTCCACGCTGGTGGCGCGCTTCGCGGCGGCTTCGCCCGATTCCCCGGCATCGATGGCCATGCGCCGCTTGTCCACCTCGGACAGGCGGTGGTGCAGCGCGTCGATCAGCGCCTGGCGGCGCTTCGGGTTGTCCAGCAGGTCGTCCTGCAGGTACGGATTGCGGCGAACCACCCAGATATCGCCCAGTACCTCGTACAGCATGCGCGCGGAACGGCCGGTCTGGCGGGCACTGCGCAGCTCGTCCAGCAGCTGCCACGATTCCTCGCCCAGCAGGCGAATGACGATCTCGCGGTCGGAGAACGATGTGTAGTTGTAGGGGATTTCACGGACGCGGGTCGGCGCGTGGCCGTCCGGCGATTCTGCGAGCAATACCTGGAGTTGTGCTGGTGCGTTCATGTGTGCGGGGGGATACAGAAGACGCTGGAGATGGTCACTAAGGGGTCCATTTTAGCTTATTGCGGCGCACCACGCCCCAACACCCCTATTTTTTGCCGGGTTACGTGAACGTCAAGTGACAGAATAATATTTGGCCAGCTGCGTTGATCGTCAAAATCCATGCAGCTTTGGCGTGCGAAAATGCCAAAAAAGTGCGCCGATTCCGGTCGAGCAAAATAAAGTGCAGCGTTTTCAGCCGCCCAGCATGTGGACCAGCGAACGCCAGAAACCATCGGGAATGTACAACAGCGCCGCCGTCATCGTCAGGTAGCGGGCGAACTTGCCGATCGCCATGTAGCCGACGGCGGGCCAGAACGGCAACTTCAGCCATCCGCCCAGCGTGCACAGCGGATCGCCGATGGCGGGCACCCACGATAGCAGCATCGTCTTGGCGCCGTAGTGCGACAGCCAGGCGAACCAGCGGCTCTCGCGCTCTTTCGCGAACGCCGCCTTGGCGTAATACCCCATCCAGTAATCGACGATGCCGCCCAGCGTGTTGCCGCAGGTGGCCACGAGGATCGCGGGCCAGAACAGTTCGGGATTGGCCTTGCAGACAGCGAAGACGGCCGGTTCGGAGCCGAGGGGGACGAGGGTCGCGGAAACAAAGGAGATGATGAAAACCGACGTCAACCCCACTTCCGGCGCGGCCAGGAAGGCCAGCAGCCAGGCAATGGCATTTTCAATCATGCATTTTCAGTCATGCGGGTGGCGCATGCGGGTTGGCTCATGCTGTTGGCTCATGCTGGTTCATGTTGTTGACTCTTGCAAATTCGCTCATGCAGATTCGGACATGCCGGCCATCTCGACCAGGCACGGTGAAGATTTGGCGGGTAGCGCAAGCTTCCCATTATAATGATCCGACACCTGTCAACCCCGCACGAATGAGCAGGCGCGCACCATCCCCGCGCACCCCTGCCCTCCTTCGCGCACTGCTCGCGCATTTCCCTGGCTACCGCCAACCGGGTCTTGAGCGATTCGCATCCGCCATCCGCCTGGATTCAACTGTTTGCCGACCATGACTACCGACTACCTGAAGAAGATCCTCACCGCGCGCGTCTACGACGTCGCCCACGAAACGCCGCTGGAACTGGCGCCGAACCTGTCCCAGCGCTGCCAGAACCGCATTTACTTCAAGCGCGAGGATATCCAGGACGTATTCAGCTTCAAGATTCGCGGCGCCTACAACAAGATGGCGCACCTGTCGGAAACCCAGCTCAAGCGCGGCGTGATCTGCGCTTCCGCCGGCAACCACGCGCAAGGCGTGGCCCTGTCGGCCGCGCGCATGGGCTGCCGCGCCGTGATCGTGATGCCCACCACCACGCCGCTGCTGAAGGTGGACTCGGTCAAGGCGCGCGGCGGCGACAACGTGGAAGTGGTGCTGCACGGCGAGTCCTATACCGATGCCTACCAGTACGCGCTCACGCTGGAGAAGGAACAGAAGCTGACGTTCGTGCACCCGTTCGACGATCCGGACGTGATTGCCGGCCAGGGCACCATCGGCATGGAAATCCTGCGCCAGCACTCCGGCCCGATCCATGCGGTCTTCATCGCGATCGGCGGCGGCGGCCTGATCTCCGGCGTGGCCGCGTACATCAAGCAGATCCGCCCCGACATCAAGATCATCGGCGTGGAAACGATGGATGCCGATGCGATGGCGCGCAGCCTCAAGGCCGGTGAACGCGTGACCCTGCCGGACGTGGGCCTGTTCGCGGACGGCACCGCGGTGCGCCTGGTCGGCGAGGAAACCTTCCGGCTCGCGCAGCTGTACGTGGACGATGTGATCATCGTCGATACGGATGCGATCTGCGCCGCGATCAAGGATGTGTTCACGGATACCCGTTCGATCCTGGAACCGTCCGGCGCGCTGGCCGTGGCCGGTGCCAAGGCGTATATCGAGCGCGCCGAGCTGACCAAGAATCCGATCCGGAATGAAACGCTGATCACGGTCACCTCCGGCGCGAACATGAACTTCGACCGGCTGCGCTTCGTGGCCGAGCGCGCCGAGCTGGGCGAGTTCCGCGAAGCCGTGTTCGCCGTGACAATGGCCGAACAGCGCGGCAGCTTCAAGCGCTTCTGCGAACTGATCGGCCCGCGCAACGTCACGGAATTCAACTACCGGATCAGCGACCAGGACCAGGCCCATGTGTTCGTCGGCATCCAGATCGCCGACCGCGGCGAATCGAGCGCGCTGGCACGGCGCTTCGAGGAGCACGATTTCCGCACGCTGGACCTGACGCACGACGAACTGGCCAAGTCCCACCTGCGCCACCTGGTCGGCGGCAAGAGCACGCTGGCGCGGGATGAGTTGCTGTACCGCTTTGAATTCCCCGAGCGCCCGGGCGCGCTGATGCGCTTCCTGGACAGCATGGCGCCGAACTGGAACATCTCGCTGTGCCATTACCGCTCGCAGGGCGGCGACGTGGGCCGCATCCTGATCGGCCTGCAGGTGCCGTCGGAAGAAATGGATGAATTCGCAAAGTTCCTCGCTACCCTCGGCTACCGGTACTGGGACGAAACGCAGAACCCGGTCTACAAGCTGTTCCTGTAAACAGGGACGAACAGCGGTGTCGGCCTGGTGTCGGACACCAACGGCTCAAGCGCTGCCTCGAGGGCCAATTCTCCTCACCTGAGCGGCATCGGGGTCCGTCCTTGATGTTGGGTGGCTGAAAAACGGTGACAGGCACCAATTTCCGGGAAATGTTTCCAGAGATGGAGCCTGCCACCGAACCTGACCGGGCCTGTTGCCGGTACCCGTTTTACGCTACCATGGCAGGCTGTCCCGTTCCAGAAGGCCCGCCATGTCGAACTCCCCCGAACATTCTCCCCTCGGCAAGAACTCCGCTTACCGCACCGATTACGCGCCGGAACTGCTGTTTCCGATCCCGCGCATCGGCAAGCGTGACGAGCTCGGCCTGACAGGCACGCTGCCGTTCTTCGGTGTCGACATCTGGAACGCCTATGAACTGTCGTGGCTGAACATGCGCGGCAAGCCGCAGGTGGCGGTGGCGCGGATCACGGTGCCGGCCGATTCGCCGAACATCATCGAGTCGAAATCGTTCAAGCTGTACCTGAATTCGTTCAACCAGACCCGGCTGGGCGGCCCGGAGGCGCTGCGCGACCTGCTGCAGCAGGACCTGTCCGCCGCCACCGGCGCGAACGTGCACGTGGTGCTGACGATGCAGGAGGATTTCGGCAAGCTGCAGATGGGCGAGCTGGAGGGCCTGCTGCTGGACCGCCTGGATATCGAGGTGGACAACTACTCGCCGCAGCCATCGATCCTGACGGCCAACTTCGAGGAATTGCCGGTCGAGGAAGTGCTGGTCTCGCACCTGCTCAAGTCGAATTGCCTGGTGACCGGACAGCCCGACTGGGGCAGCGTGCAGATCAGCTATTCCGGCCCGCAGATCGACCAGGAAAGCCTGTTGAAATACCTGATCGGCTTTCGCGAGCACAACGAGTTCCATGAACAGTGCGTGGAGCGGATCTTCGTCGACATCCTGCGCGAGTGCCAGCCTGCGCATCTGACCGTGTATGCGCGGTACACGCGCCGTGGCGGCCTCGACATCAATCCCTGGCGCAGCAACTTCACCAAGGGCGGCCGGCCATCGAATTTACGCAACGCAAGACAATAATTGAGACAGCGCAAAGCATCCATATTGAGAGTATGCTCAGCTTCAGGATGCTCGCGGCACGTTCACCGGAAACGCGCAATAATCGGTGAATGCGGATTCATGCGAGTGAAATGTCGGCGCTCGACATTGTTTTGACGTGGAAATAGCGCCACGCGCATTGCTTGCTATTCCAGATACTTTTCAATGCGTGCATGGCAAGCTGGCCGGTAACGAGGCGCCGTTGCCGGACCGAGCAATTTCGGGTTACACGGCGGACAAACAGGCCTATAATTCTGCTCGCCAGCCACCTTTGTGCGCCGCACCAATTACGTCGCGTTATGAACAACCTGAGTAAAATCCTTTCGCCCGAGAACGTTCAGCTAGACCTGGAAGTTTCCAGCAAGAAGCGCGCTTTCGAGCAAGCAGGCTTGATTTTCGAGAACAACTGCGGGATTGCCCGCTCGACCGTTTCGGACAACCTGTTTGCCCGCGAACGGCTGGGTTCTACCGGCCTCGGCCATGGCGTGGCCGTGCCGCACGGCAGGGTCAAGGGCGCGAAGAGCCTGAAGTCCCCGCTGGCGGCCTTTGTGCGGCTGGCCGAACCGATTCCCTTCGAGTCGCCGGATGGCAAGCCCGTGAACCTGCTGTTCTTCCTGCTGATCCCCGATCATGTGACCCAGCAGCACCTGGAAATCCTGTCCGAGATCGCTGAAATGTTTTCGGACGACGGGTTCCGTCAAGCGCTCTCCACCGATCCCGATCCCCAGTCCGTGCATCGCCGCATCGTGAACTGGCAGCCCAGCTTGCAGGCCGCCGGCTGAACGGGCCGCGGCCTCTTCCCCAATAAAAAAAGCCCATGCTGCAAAATCCCCTGACGATTCAACGCCTGTACGACGACAATCGGGAAACTTTGCAACTGGGCTGGTTCGCCGGCTTTCCCGGCGGCGAACGCACGATCTCCGGCGACGCCGCCTCGGCCGCCGACCAGGTGGGCCACCTGAACACGATCCACCCGGGCCGCATCCAGGTGTTCGGCCACCAGGAAATCAACTATTACCACCGGCTGAAGGCGCTCACGCGCGCCCATGTCATCGGCGAGCTGATCGCCGGCGGGCCGCCCGCGCTGATCGTGGCGCAAGGGCTGGAAACGCCGCCGGACATCCTGGCGATCTGCGACGAAAAGAACATCCCGCTGTTTTCCACGCCGCTGCCGGCCGCCCAGGTGATCGACTTCCTGCGCGTGTACCTGTCGAAGAAGCTGGCGCAACGCATCATCATGCACGGCGTATTCATGGACGTGCTCGGCGTAGGCGTGCTGATCACCGGCGATTCCGGCCTGGGCAAGAGCGAGCTGGGCCTGGAACTGATTTCCCGCAGCCATGGCCTGGTGGCGGACGATGCCGTCGAATTCTCCCGCATCGCACCGAACATGATCGAGGGCCGCTGCCCGCCCCTGCTGCAGAACCTGCTCGAAGTACGCGGGCTGGGCTTGCTGGACATCAAGGCGATCTTCGGCGAGACGGCGGTGCGCCGCAAGATGCGCCTGAAGCTGATCGTCCACCTGGTGCGCCGCTCGGCCCTCGAGGAAGAAGTCGAGCGCCTGCCCTTCCAGTTCCCCACCGAGGACGTGCTGGGCCTGCCGATCCGCAAGGTCGTGATCCCGGTTGCCGCCGGCCGCAACATCGCGGTGCTGCTGGAAGCGGCCGTACGCAACACCATCCTGCAATTGCGCGGCATCGATACGCTGCAGGAGTTCATGGAGCGGCAGCGTCAAGCAATGAGCGGCGACTGAGGTCGCCGCTCATTGCAGTGCTGCCAAGGAGTGCTGCCTTGCAAGGCAGCACCGTTTCGCAGCACCGAGCAGGCTCGGTGAATTCCTGCTCCACCAACGGCAGGCAATGAGCGGGGACTGAAGTCCCCTTCATTGCAACGTTGCCAGGGAGTGCACGCTTGCAAGCGTGCACCGTTCCGCAGGCACAGAGCAGTGCTCTGCGAAACCCCTGCTCCACCAGCGTCAAGCAATGAGCGGCGACTGAGGTCGCCGCTCATTGCAGTGCTGCCAAGGAGTGCTGCCTTGCAAGGCAGCACCGTTTCGCAGCACCGAGCAGGCTCGGTGAATTCCTGCTCCACCAACGGCAGGCAATGAGCGGGGACTGAAGTCCCCTTCATTGCAACGTTGCCAGGGAGTGCACGCTTGCAAGCGTGCACCGTTCCGCAGGCACAGAGCAGTGCTCTGCGAAACCCCTGCTCCACCAGCGGCAGGCAATGAGCGGCGACTGAGGTCGCCACTCATTGCAGTGCTGCCAAGGAGTGCTGCCTTGCAAGGCAGCACCGTTCCGCAGCACCGGGCAGGCTCGGTGAAGCTGTGGCCATGCATGGCCACAGCGTTCCGCAGGCACAGAGCAGTGCTCTGCGAAACCCCTGCTCCACTCCTGCTCCACTGTCGCTGGCGCCACGCTGGGCCGTGAGCCGGTAAGATCGGGCCTCGCAGTCCTGGTACTCCTCCATGCCGACCTTCCAGTGGTTCCTCCTGATCGGCTGCCTGATGCTGGCGCGCGGATTGTGGGGAACGCCGATCGCTCATCTCCCTTTCACGTCCGCGATGATCTACCTCGCCGTTGGCCTGGTGGTGGGGCCGCTCGGCCTGGGCATCCTGTCCTTCGATCCGCTCGCGGAAGCGCCGCTGCTCGAAGTCCTGACGGAAGTGGCCGTGCTGATCTCGCTGTTCTCGGCAGGCATCAAGATGCCCGTCCCCGTGACGATCCCGCGCTGGCTGCCGTCGATTCGCCTGGCCTGGCTGGCGATGGCGATATCGGTCTTGCTGATGACCCTGTTCGCGTATTACGTGCTGGACTTGCCGCTCGGCGCCGGCATTTTGCTCGGTGCGATACTGGCGCCCACCGATCCGGTGCTGGCGAGCGACGTGCAGCTGCGCCATGCCGGCGACAAGGATCCGGTGCGCTTTGCGCTCAGCTCCGAGGCCGGCATGAACGATGGCAGCGCCTTCCCGTTCGTGATGCTGGGGCTGGGCCTGCTCGGCTTGCATGACCTGGGACCGCATGGCCTGCACTGGCTTGGCATGGAGCTGCTGTGGGGCACCATCGGCGGCATCGCGATCGGTTGCGCGTGCGGGTCCGGCCTCGCGCGGCTGAGCCATGCGTTGCGCCGCTACCGGCCGCAGCACGAAGTGCTGGATGACCTGATGGGCCTGGGCCTGATCGCCGTGTCATATGGATTGACCGTCTCGGTGCAGGCATGGGGCTTCCTTGCCGTGTTCGCGGCCGGCGTGGCACTGCGCCAGACCGAGCTGACGCTGGCGGCGCGCTGCGGCAAGGCGATCATCACCGAAAATGGCGTCGAACCCGTGCAGGACACCATTTCCGCCAATTCGCTGCTGTTCAAGGAACACCTTGAGCGGCTGTCGGAACTGACCCTGGTCCTGCTGCTGGGCGGTGCCGCCGTGTACTGGCTCGACGACTGGCGCGGCTGGGCCACCGCGCTGTTCCTGTTCGCGGTGGCGCGCCCCGCCAGCGTGCTGCTCACACTCGGCCGTGGCAGCACGCGGACACGCGTCATCATCGCCTGGTTCGGCGTGCGCGGCATCGGCTCGCTGTATTACCTGATGTATGCGATCACCCATGGCTTGCCGGAGCCGCTGGCGCGCAGCCTGATCAGCATTACGGTCGCTGTCATCATGCTGTCGATCGTTGTCCACGGTACCAGCGTGACGCCGCTGCTCGATCGTTTCTGGCGGCGCTGAGACCGTCCGTCCCCCTGCCGTTTTAAGGTATCATGCGCCCATGCGCATCGTCCTCATTACCGGCATTTCCGGCTCGGGCAAATCGGTGGCCCTGAACGTCCTCGAAGACACCGGCTATTACTGTGTAGATAACCTGCCGCCAGCCCTGCTGGCAAACCTCGTTGCCACGCTGGCCGAGGATGGCACCGCGGCGCTGGCCGTGGCCGTCGACGCCCGCAGCGCGGCCTCGCTCTCCAGCCTGCCGGGCGACGTGCGCAAGCTGCGCGAACTGGGGCACGACGTGAAGATCATGTTCCTCACGGCGAGCACCCATTCGCTGGTGGCCCGCTTCTCGGAAACCCGCCGCAGCCACCCGCTGTCGCACGAACTCCATCCGGGCAAGAATCCGGCCGCGCGCCGCACGCTGATCGAATGCATCGGCGAGGAGCGCGAGCGCCTGTCCGCGATCGAGCAGCTGGGCCACGTGATCGACACGTCGGAAATTTCCGCCAACAAGCTGCGCGCCTGGATCAAGGAGCTGGTCGAAAGCGAGAATGCGCCGCTGACACTGTTCTTCGAATCGTTCGCCTTCAAGGTGGGCGTGCCGCAGGACGCGGACTTCGTATTCGACGTGCGCGCGATTCCCAACCCGTATTACGACCTGTCGCTGCGCCCGCTGAACGGCCGCGACGCGCCCGTGATCGCCTTCCTCGATGCACAGCCGAGCGCCGAGGAAATGTTCGGCGACATCCGCGGGTTCATCGAAAAATGGCTGCCCGCATTCAAGACGGACAACCGCAGCTACCTGACGGTGGCCATCGGCTGCACCGGCGGCCAGCACCGCTCCGTCTACATGGCCGAGCGCCTTGCACGGCATTTCAATGCGAGCGAGCGTGTGGTGCTGCGGCATCGCGAACAGCATTAGGCGATGCGAAGGAGTGTGCGCTTGCAAGCGCACACCGCTACACAGGCGCGGAATACATTCCGCGAATTCCCTGTTTCGCCATCGCGAGCAACACTAAGTCAGGCGATGCGAAGGAGTGTGCGCTTGCAAGCGCACACCGCTACACAGGCGCGGAATACATTCCGCGAATTCCCTGTTTCGCCATCGCGAGCAACACTAAGTCAGGCGATGCGAAGGAGTGTGCGCTTGCAAGCGCACACCGCTACACAGGCGCGGAATACATTCCGCGAATTCCCTGTTTCGCCATCGCGAGCAACACTAAGTCAGGCGATGCGAAGGAGTGTGCGCTTGCAAGCGCACACCGCTACACAGGCGCGGAATACATTCCGCGAATTCCCTGTTTCGCCATCGCGAGCAACACTAAGTCAGGCGATGCGAAGGAGTGTGCGCTTGCAAGCGCACACCGCTACACAGGCGCGGAATACATTCCGCGAATTCCCTGTTTCGCCACCGAGAACAGCACTAAGTCAGGCGACCCGAAGGAGTGTGCGCTTGCAGGCGCACACAAAAACAATCACCGCATATACGGCGCCACGTTCCCCGCGATCCGCTTGAATTCCGCCTCCGATAGCGGCAGTTGCCGGAACGCGGCCCAGCTTTCGCGCGGCCGCAGGTTCTTGCCGGCGGCCGCATCCGAGCCGAACAGGATCCGCTCGGTGCCGATCTGCCGGATGCGCTTCGCCAGCTGTTCCCGCTGGGGCGGGGTGATCTCCGGATTGGTCATCGTGGCAGCGTCGAACCACAGGCGTTTCGTGCGGGGATCGCGCGCTGCCACGGCGTCGGCCAGCACGCCCAGCGCTTCATCGGACGGCGGATCGCCGTAGCCGGGGCCGGTACCGGCCAGGTGCGCGACCTGCACCGTCACGTCCGGCGCGGCAGGCAACAGCTGCTCGAGGAAAATGCGCGCCTGCGCGGCGCCGTACGGACGGCGCTTGGAAATGGACGCCCGCATGTGCACGGCGATCGCCATTTTTTTCGCATTCGCCGCGGCGAATACCTGCCGCAGCCGCGCCACGTGTTCTGGCAACTCCAGCTGCACGTCCGAATTCCCGAAATGCAGTTTCAAGCCATGCTTCAGGTCGGGCAGCGCGGCGCAGCGCTCCAGTTCTTCCAGCGCATAGTCCTTCAGCGGGTTGATGCTGCAGAAAGCCAGCAGCCGGCCAGGATACAGCGCGGCCTGGGCGCCATTGAAGTCGTTCTCGGCGCGCACCTTCGCAAGCTCGTCCTCGATCTTGCGCGCCGGGCTTCCCCATACATAGGCGACGGACAGCAGCACGGCACGCCGGATGCCGGCGGTATCGAGCAGCGCAACCAGATCCTTCGCCGTGATCACCGAAGGCCCGCCGGCGCCGGTATCGAGCAGCCGCGCCATCGCCGGGCTGAACAGGTGCTGGTGGTGGTCCACCAGCGGAGCGTCCGCCGGCGGCGCCACGGCCTGCGGTGCGGCAACCGGTGCATCATGGGCCCATGCGGGCAGCGCAAGCACAGTGGCGGCGGCGGCAGGCAAAGCAAGGAAATCACGGCGTTTCATGGCAGGCTCACAGGTGGCGCAACGGATGGGCCCATGCGGGCCATGCGGGCTCGAAGAAGCGGGCCACGGTGTCATCGCTTACCTCCTCGAGCGATGGCGGATTCCAGCGGGGCGCATGGTCCTTGTCGATCGCCAGCGCACGCACGCCTTCGATGACTTCGCCATGTTCGAACGCACGGCGCACCAGGTTGCGCTCCATGCGCAGGCAATCGGCGATCCCCATCGTGGCGCCACGCCGCAGCATCTCGGCTGTCACGCACTGCATCAACGGGGAACGCCGCGCGATCGCGGCCAGTGCGTTCTGCGCGAACGGATGATCGTCGCGGCGCAGCGAAGCAACGATGCCGGCCACCGAGCGGTGCGCGAAATGGTCGTCGATCAGCGCACGGTGCGCCTGCAGCTCCGACGGCCCCGCCTCGCCGCGCAGCGGCCGGGCGAACATGGCGACCGCTTCGCGCAGCCCGGCACCCGCCGTGGAGCCGACCAGGTCGGCCAGCAGCGGCAGCTCGGCGGCAGGAACATAATGGTCGGCCAGCCCGCAGTACAGCGCATCGGCGGCGCCGATCGCCAGCGCCGTCAGCGCGAGATAAAGGCCCAGCTTGCCGGGCGCGCGCGACAGGAAATAACTGCCGCCCACGTCCGGGAACAGCCCGATGTTCACCTCGGGCATCGCCAGCCGGGTGCGGTCGGTTACCACGCGCACGCCGCATTGCGGGCCGCCCTGCGCAATGCCCATGCCGCCGCCCATCACCACGCCATCCATCATGGCCACGTACGGCTTCGGGAAGCAGTGCACCAGGTAGTTCAGCGCATATTCCTCGGTGAAGAAATCCTCGACCTGGGCGCTGCCGCCCTGCGGAGTGGCACGGCCGGCGGCATGGAAGAAGCGGATGTCGCCGCCGGCGCACAGCGCCTTGTCGGTGCTGCTGCGGATGACTACGGCCGCGATGTCATCGTCGTCGCGCCAGGCCAGCAACGCGCCGGTGATCGCCCGGATCATGTCGAGTGACAGCGAGTTCAATGTCCTGGGCCGGTCGAGCGTGATGAAGCCGGTGCCGTTACGCACCTTGGTATGGACGTGGTCGGTCATGGTGTCTCGCATCGTTGTCGTTATTGGCCTCATTCTAGCCATGGATGCGGCGTGTGTGGCGTAAACCTTGGACCCGGACGTAACAAAGGGCGCATCGCGCGCCCTTCTGTTGTAGCGGTTGCAGCGGTAGCAGAACTGGAGCAGTTCTGCCACCGCGCCCTGCGTCCGTCGTTATGCGGGCGATGCGGGGATCTCGGCCTCGCTCAGGTGCTTGATGGTTTCGTGGTTGTGGTTCTGCACTTTATCCTTGTGCTTCATGACCTGGCGGTCCAGCTTGTCGATCAGCGTATCGATGGCCGCATACAGATCCTGGGCGACGCTTTCAACGAATACGGTCTTGCCCGACATGCGCAGATTAATTTCGGCTTTCTGTCTTTTCTCTTTCTCGGTGAGATTATCTACACTCAGGATCACACTTACATCGATCAGCTGATCGAAATGGCGTCTAACGCGTTCCAGCTTGTTCTGCACATACTCGCGAATGGCAGGGGTAACGTCGATATGGTGTCCACTGATGGTCAGATTCATACACACACTCCTAAAGAAGATATAACAGGTTCGTGCGTTATCCGCCAAAACAGGCAAGGCGGCGCAGAGGAACCCAAGCACTACCAGGATTTGCCGCAAGGGCTTGCAAAGGGGTTTGCAAATGCGCTTGCAACGAACTGCTATAGCGATTTGCGGAGGCTGACCGGGGGGATTTTCAATGCTTCGCGATATTTGGCAACAGTGCGTCGCGCAATCACCATGCCTTGTTCACCCAGCATGTCCGCAATCTTACTGTCGGATAAAGGGTTCTTCGGGTCTTCGGCTCCTGTGAATTGCACGATCAGCGCCCGGATCGCAGTCGAGGATGCTTCCCCGCCAGCTTCGGTTGCAACGTGGCTGCCAAAAAAGTACTTCAACTCAAACATGCCATGCGGCGTCAGCATATATTTTTGAGTTGTTACCCGAGAGATAGTACTCTCGTGTAGACCCAGTGTATCAGCTATTTCACGCAACACAAGGGGTCTCATTGCCACCGCGCCATGCGAGAAAAAGTTCTTCTGCCGTTCGACGATGGCCTGGGCCACGCGGAGGATCGTGTCGAAGCGCTGGCGCATATTCTTGATCAGCCACTTTGCTTCTTGCAGCTGTGCATTCATCTGCGTCTCGCCCTTGCCCTGCTTGAGCAGGCTGGCGTACAGCGCATTGACACGCAGGCGGGGCATCACGTCGTTGTTCAACGTGACGATCCAGCCGTTGCGCCCCCGCTTTACCACCACATCCGGTACCACGTAGTCTGACACGTCGGCCGCGAAGGCGGCGCCCGGATGCGGGTTGCATTGGCGGATCACGGCCTGTGCTTCACGCAGGTCTTCGTCGTCGCAGTCGAGCGCCTTCTTGAGCTTGTTGAAGTCGCGCTGGGCAAACCACTGCAAGTGTTTTTCAACGATGCACAGCGCCATGCGCCGCGTTACCAGCGGCACGCCGGGCATGCGCCGGATCTGCAGCGCCAGGCACTCGGAAGCGTTGCGCGCGCCAATGCCCGGCGGGTCGAAGCTCTGCAGCAGGTTGAGCGCGGTGCGCAATTCTCCGATCTCGATTTCCAGCTCTTCCGGCATGCGCTCGTGGATCTCTTCCAGGCTTTCCTCGAGGTAGCCGTTATCGTCGAGCGCATCGATGATCAGTTCCACCAGGCCCCGGTCGCGCGCCTCCAGCACGGTCACGCGCATCTGCTCCATCAGGTGCTCGCGCAGGCTGCGGTGGCTGGCTTCCAGCTGGGGGCGGGCATCGTCGTCGTCCGGCCCCTTGCCGCTGCCGGCGCTGCTCCAGTCGGTATCGCCGGTGCCGGCATCGAGGCCTACGCCCTCGCCGCCATCGAACGGCTCGGGTTCCGGCGCGGCGGGCGCATCCTGCGGCGGCCCGCCTTCCGGTGGCGCCTCGCCGGCCCCTTGCGTCGTGTTGATCGCGCCATCGGCCAGCAAGCGCACCGAGCGGTCGAGAGGATCGTCGAGCCGCTCCAGCAGCGGGTTATCGGTCAGCAGCTGTTCCAGTTCCTGGTGCAGCTCCAGCGTGGACAATTGCAGCAGCCGGATCGACTGCTGCAGTTGCGGCGTCAGCGCGAGGTGCTGGGAAGTGCGCAGTTGCAAGGACTGTTTCATGGCTGATTAGGAGCTGGTTGAGGTCTGGTCAAGGCCGCTCACATGCGGAAATGTTCACCCAGATAGACACGACGTACGGACTCGTCGGCGATGATGTCGTCGGGCCGGCCGGAAGCCAGCACACTGCCCTGGTTGATGATATACGCCCGGTCGCAGATGCCCAGCGTTTCCCGCACGTTGTGATCCGTGATCAATACGCCGATGCTGCGCTCCTTCAGGAAACGCACGATGCGCTGGATCTCGATCACGGCGATCGGGTCGACGCCGGCAAACGGCTCGTCCAGCAGCACGAAGCGGGGATTGGTTGCCAGCGCGCGGGCGATCTCCACCCGGCGCCGTTCACCGCCGGACAGCGACAGCGCCGTGTTCTCGCGCAGCTTCTCGATCTGCAGGTCGGCCAGCAGCGCGTTCAGCCGCTCGTCGATCTCCGCCCTGGTGAGCGCCTTGCCGTTTACCTTCTGGATCTCCAGCACGGCACGGATGTTTTCTTCCACGGTCAGCTTGCGGAACACCGACGCCTCCTGCGGCAGGTACGACAGGCCGAGGGTGGCACGCTTGTGGATCGGCAGGGTGGAAATGTCGGTGCCATCGAGGTCGATGGTGCCGGCATCGGACGCCACCAGGCCCACGATCATGTAGAACGACGTGGTCTTGCCGGCACCGTTCGGCCCCAGCAGGCCGACCACTTCGCCGCATGCCACCTGCAACGACACGTCATGCACCACCTGGCGCTTGCCATAGCTCTTTTGCAGGCCGCGCACGATCAGCGTGCTGCTGCAATTTTCCTGCGCCTGCGCCATTTAATTCCCCGCTGCCGGCGCGGCCGGCGATTGGGTGGCGGAAGGCGCCGGGCTCGGCGGCGCGGTGCGCTTGGGCTGGATCACCATCGTGCCGCGGCCGGCACCCGGCTTGTCGGCCCCGGTGCTGGTATTGCGCACGCTGAAGAACTCGCGGCGGCTGTCGTAGGAAATGAATTCGCCCTCCACCTCGTCGCTCGGCTTGTTGCCTTCCAGGCGACGGATCTTGGCCTTCGAATACATCTTCACCAGCTCGGCCTTTTCATCGTATTCGATGCGGTCGGCCTCGCCTTCCATCCACTGGTCGCCCTCGCCGTCGCGCTTCTGGCGGAACGCGACCTTCTTGCCGCCGCCGGTCAGCGTGGCCAGCTGGTAGCCCTCCGGCGAATAGGTGACCACGGCCTTGTCGGCCTTCATCCGCAGCGTGCCGCGCGTCAGCGTCACGTCGCCGGTGAAGGTGTACACCTGCTTGACGTCGTCCGCGTCGAGGCGGCCGTAATTGATCTCGGTAGGCTTGTACGAATCGGCCTTCTCGGCGGCGGCATAGCCCGCCGCGCCCAGCAGCACGAGGGCCGCCATCATGAGTTTCTTCATCTTCGATTCCTGTACGCTGTTCGTCTCGATGTTCGTTTGTTCATTGCCGCGCCCGCGGCGGATACACGATGGTGCCGCGGCCCAGTTGCACCTGGCGCGTGGCATTGTTGGCCTGCATGCCGATGCCGGTGGCGGTGGCGCCGCCGCTTTCCATGCGCACCGGCAGGTCGGTTTCCATGCGGTCTTCCTCCGGGTAGATGACCAGCTTCTCGGTAACCATGTGCATGTCGCGCGTGGTGGGCGACGCGGCACGGTGGATGTCCACGTCCTTCGTCAGCGTGACGCGTGTGTTGTCCTGGTCGACCCGGGCATGCCGGGCGCGGATATCCATCGGCGGCTTGTCGCCCGACAGGCTGCGCACCACCGGATTGTCGATCTCCGACGAGTCGTCGGACGGACGGTGCGTCAGCCTGTCGCCCGAAACGATGTAGCTGGGCTGGCCGGTTTCCGTCATGCGCACGTAGGAAAAGCGCTCGACGATGTTGTCCGGCTCGTCGACCTTGATGCCGGCGGCCATGTCCTCGCCGGCCCGGTTCATCAGCTCGAGCAGCCAGAACGAGCCCAGCGCGCCGAGCAGCGCGAGTATCATGCCGATCGACAGCCGGTAGCGGTGTGCGGTTCGCTGGTTGCGCATGGCTTCTCCGTTATCTTCCTGTCATTTCATGTCCGTCTTGCAGGCCCGTCTTCAAGGCCTGCTTCTCTGCCCCACCGCCGTTGGATCAAGCGTACCTGACTCATCGAAAGCGCATGCATTCACCCCAACAGCGAAGGGCCGGGGTCAGACCCGCCGGGTCTGACCCCGGAATTTGCACCTGGGGTGGGCTTACCCGAACGACATTGCGCTTCCCGGGCCCGTATCCCCTGCCTCACTTCTCACCCGAGAAACTGGGCCATCACGCGGTCGTAGCTGCCCTGGGCGCGCATCACGAATTCGCAGATCTCGCGCACCGCGCCGTGGCCGCCGCGGTGTTCGGTCACGTGATGGACCCGCGACAGCACTTCCGGCCGCGCATTCGGCACCGCCACCGCGAAACCGGCGCGCGACAGGATCGGGATGTCGACCACGTCGTCGCCGATGAAGGCCACCTGCTCCTCGGTAAGGTTCAGCTGGTCCAGCAGCGCCTTGAACGGCGTGAGCTTGTCGTGGCCACCCTGGTGCACGAACTCGATCGCCAGGTCCCTGGCGCGGGCCGCCACCTGCGGCGAACGCCGCGCGCTGATGATCCCCGTCAGCACACCCGACTCCTGCAGCAGCTTGATGCCCAGGCCATCCTGCACGTTGAAGGTCTTGAACGCCTCCCCCTCGGCACCGTAGTGCAGGCCGCCATCGGTCAGCACGCCGTCGACATCGAAAATGAACAGCTTGACCTTCGCGGCCCGTTCGAGGTTGGCCACGTCGACAGGAATACTCATCAGATCACCTTTGCGCGGGTCAGGTCATGGATGTGCAGCGCGCCGACCAGCTTGCCATCGTCGTCGACCACCAGCATCTGGTTGATGCGGTACTCTTCCATGATGGCCACCGCGTCGACGGCCAGTTTTTCCGGCCCGATGGTACGCGGATCGGCATGCATCACGTCGCCGATGACGACCTTGCCGAAATCCTGCACCTTGTCGATCATGCGGCGCAGGTCGCCGTCGGTGAACACGCCCACCGGCCGGTATTGTGCATCGACCACGGCCGTCATGCCCATGCCCTTCTGCGTGATCTGCATCAGCGCATCCGGCAAACGGGTATCGGCCGCCACGGCGGGGATCGCATCGCCCTGGCGCATGACATCGCGCACGTGCGTCAGCAGGCGGCGGCCCAGCGCGCCGCCCGGATGCGAGCGGGCAAAGTCCTCTTCCTTGAAGCCGCGCAGGTCCAGCAGCGCCACGGCGATCGCATCGCCCAGCGCCAGCGTGACGGTGGTCGACGCCGTCGGTGCCAGGTTCATCGGGCAGGCTTCCTTCGCCACGGAAACGTCCAGGTGCACGTCCGCCAGTTTCGCCAGGCTCGACTCCGGCTTGCCCGTCATCGAGATCACCGTGCCGCCCATGCGCTTGACCACCGGCAGGATGGCCATCAGCTCGCTGCTTTCACCGGAATACGAGATGGCGATGAACGCGTCGTCCGGCGTCACCATGCCCAGGTCGCCATGCGCCGCCTCGGCCGGATGCACGAACAGCGCCGGGGTGCCGGTGGAAGCCAGCGTGGCGGCGATCTTGCGCCCGATGTGGCCGGACTTGCCGATGCCGGACACAACCACGCGTCCCTTGCAGTTCAGCAGCAGCGAGACGGCTTTCCCAACGCTCTCATCCGTTGCCAGGCGGGCATGCAGCGCGATCAGCGCATCCGCCTCGATTTGCAGGGCTTCGCGCGCCAGCTCCAGCGCGCGGCGTGCGGTCGTTGCATCAAAAGCTTTCAGCATTGTTTTTTCATGGGTTACACTCATGGCCGAAAGTATAGCCGAATTGGGAAAGCAAAAAACTTGCCAGATGTTACAAACTCCCCCCGACCGTAGCATTTCGCTCTTCCACCACCGGCCATTCCCGGAGCACGTCCGTGTTCTCCCCCCTTGAACTGACACTCCTGCTGCTGGGCAGCGCGGTGCTGGGCGTGGTCGCCTTCCGCATGCTGCACCTGCCGCCCATGCTCGGCTACCTGGCCGTGGGCATCCTGATCGGCCCGAACGCGCTGGGGCTGGCCGAGGAAAGCCATGCCACCCACGCGCTGGCCGAATTCGGCGTGGTCTTCCTGATGTTCTCGATCGGCCTCGAATTCTCGCTGCCGAAGCTCAAATCGATGCGCAGCGACGTGTTCGGGCTGGGCATGGCCCAGGTGGGGCTTACCATCATCGCCACCATCGCCTTTGGCTGGGTGATCGCGCGCGCGCTGCCGCCGTCGATCCACATCTCCTGGCAGGCGGCCTTCGCGCTGGGCGGCGCGCTGGCCATGTCCTCCACCGCCATCGTCGTCAAGATGCTCACCGAGCGGCTGGAACTGGAATCGGAACACGGCCGCAAGATCATCGGCATCCTGCTGTTCCAGGATATCGCCGTGGTGCCGCTGCTGATCATGATCCCGGCGCTGGCCAAGGACCCCGACAACTTGCTCGTCACGCTGGGCTGGGCGGCCCTGAAGGCCGTGCTGGTGCTGGTGCTGCTGCTGTTCTTCGGCCAGAAGCTGATGCGGGGCTGGTTCACCGTGGTGGTCAAGCGCCGCTCGCAGGAGCTGTTCATGCTGAACCTGCTGCTGGTGACGCTGGGCGCGGCCTGGATCACCGAGCGCGCCGGCCTGTCGATGGCGCTGGGCGCCTTCGTGGCCGGCATGCTGATTTCCGAGACCGAATACAAGCACCAGGTGGAAGAAGACATCAAGCCGTTCCGCGACGTGCTGCTCGGCCTGTTCTTCATCACCATCGGCATGCTGCTGAACGTGCGCGTGGTGCTGGACAACTGGTGGCTCGTGCTGGCGCTGCTGGTCTTCCCCGTGCTGCTGAAGTTCGCCCTGATCGCCGGCCTGGCGAAACTGTTCGGCTCTTCCGACGGCGTGTCGATGCGCACCGGCCTGGCCCTGGCGCAGGCCGGCGAATTCGGCTTCGTGCTGCTGAACGTGGCCGGCGGCATGGAGCTGGTCGATCCCTTCGTGATCCAGGTGGTGCTGGCGTCGATGGTGCTGTCGATGCTGGCCGCGCCGTTCCTGATCGAGCAATCGGACAAGCTGGTGCTGAAATTCTCCAGCAACGAATGGATGATGCAATCGCTGAACCTCACCCAGATCGCGGCGCGCACGATGGCCACGCAACAGCACGTGATCGTGGCCGGCTTCGGCCGCAGCGGCCAGAGCCTGGCCACGCTGCTGCAGGAAGAAGGCATTGCCTATCACGCGCTCGACCTCGATCCCACCCGCGTGCAGGAAGCCCGTTCAGCGGGCGCCAGCGTGTCGTATGGCGATGCGGCGCGGCGCGAAAGCCTGGTGGCGGCCGGCATCTACCGCGCCAGCGCGCTGGTGATCACCTATGCCAGCACGCCATCGGCGCTGAAGGTGCTGCACCTGGTGCACGAGATGGCGCCCACGCTGCCGGTGATCGTGCGCAGCCACGACGACTCCGACCTCGATCGCCTGAAGGCGGCCGGCGCCGCCGAGGTGGTGCCGGAACTGATGGAGGGCAGCCTGATGCTGGCCTCGCACGCGCTGGTCATGCTCGGCGTGCCGCTGCGCAAGGGGGTGCACCGCGTGCAGGCCGCGCGCGAGGAACGCTACGCCTCGCTGCGCGGCTACTTCCACGGCATCAGCGACGTCGGCGACGATGCCGAAACGGCGCGCCTGCACACGGTGACGCTGACGGATGCGTCGAACTGCGTGGGCCGCACGGTGGGCGAACTCGATGTCGAAGGCGCCGAAGTGATGGCGATCCGGCGCGGCCGCGAGCGGCTCGACGCCGGCGCGGACATGGTGCTGGAAGCGGGCGACGTGGTGGTCCTGCGCGGCAATGCGCAGGCGGTGGCGCGCGCCGAACACATCCTGCTCGGATAGGGCGCGGCTGGCATGGAGATGCTGCGCCTGTCGCTGCTGTTCGCCGTCACTGCGCTGGCCGAGATCGCCGGCTGCTACCTGCCCTGGCTGGTGCTGAAGAATGGCCGTTCGGCGTGGCTGCTGATCCCGGCCGCCGCTTCCCTGGCGCTGTTTGCCTGGCTGCTCACCTTGCACCCCACGGCCGCCGGGCGCACCTACGCGGCATATGGGGGCATGTACATCGCCGTGGCGCTCTTGTGGCTGCGGTTTGTCGACGGCATCGCGCTGACCCGCTGGGATGGACTGGGTGCCGCCCTCGCGCTGGGCGGCATGGCCGTCATTGCCCTGCAGCCGCGCGGCTAGCCTCGCGGCCAGCCTTCGCTGCGCCGGAACGCCCGAGCACCATGGCGGCGGCCAGCCTGTCTTCCGGCAGGCCGATGCCCTTGTCATACAGGTCCGCCAGCGCGCGCCGCGCTTCGGCGTTGCCGCTGGCCGCCGCCCTGGCGTACAGTGCGAAGGCCTTGGCCTGGTCCTGCCCGACGCCGGTGCCCTGCTGGTAGCAGCGTGCCAGGACCACGCGGGCCAGCGGATCGTTGCGCCCCGCCGCACGCTCGAGCATCGCGATGGTGTCGGCATCCACGCTGCCGCGCCGCATGCGCAGCGCCGCAAGTTGCGCCTGCGCCTGCGGGTACTCCTGCTGCGCTGCCTTGACCAGCCACTCCTCGCCCGCGGCCTCGTCGCGCGTGACGCCATTCCCGCTGAGCAGCAGCATGCCCAGGATCGCCTGCGCATTGGCGCTGCCCTGCTCCGCGGCCTGTTCGATCCAGCGCACCGCATCTTCCTTGTCCTGCGCCAGGTCGATGCCCTGGAACAGCATCCACGCCAGCAATTCCGTCGCCTCGGCGTTGCCGCCATCGGCCGCCTTGCGCAGCCACCAGGTGCCCTTTTCGGGGTCGCGGGAGCCGCCCGTGGAAGAGAGGTAACGTTGCGCCACCCGGAAAGCGGCCGCGGCATCGCCGGCCTCCGCCGCCTCGCGGTCGGCCTCGAAGCGCTCCGCCAATACCGCCGGGTCGGTCGCCGTCCTCTGCAGCGTCCACACGTACTGCATCTTCATCCAGGCCGCCTGCGGCTTGCCTTCCCGCGTCGACGGCGTGAAGCGGCATTTGATGATGCCGTCGCGCGCTGCCATGTCCAGCATCGGAAAGCCGCTGGACTGGACGATCTTCGAATCGGTCACGGCGCCGCTTTCATCGATCAGGTAAGCCAGCGTGACCTTGCCCTGCTGTTCCTTGCGCAAGGCCTCCTTCGGCCACTCCGGTTTCGCGCAGGTGCGGAAATCCACGACGGCCGGCGTGGTGGCGGCCAGTGCGGACGTGGCGCACAGTGCCGTGGTGACGAGCAACAGGGATGAGGACAGGGACGTGCGGGCGAGGCGGGTCTGGCGCATGGATTCTCCGTGCATGGCTCGGTGCTGCGGTTGGCGACGAACGCCATATTAGCGCCGGCGGGGCCTGCCCAGAAGACCCTTTTTTACTTGCAAATCAATAGCTTTGGATATCATGGCCAATTGGGACGAGAGCGCGCGCCGTATCCGGGTGGCCCTGACGGCGCGGACACGGTATTGGAGTAGGCGATCTTGGTAAGCGACGGCACTGCGCTGGTCCGCTGGGATGTGCTCGGCGCCACGCTGGCGGTGGACGGCACGGCCGTCATTGCGTTCTTGCCGCTCGGGTAGCGGCAGGAACGCCACGTTCAGTCCCCACTGCCTATCGACCCTGGCTTGCTTTACAATCCGAACGCAGGATCGGCATCCAGGGGATGGCACGACCTCTCATCGACAAATCAGGCCTTATTCGGGGCACCAATGATCAAGCAAGTCAATAATTGGGATCAACTGGAGAGGTTGGTACTGCAAGGCTACAAATCAATAGAAGCTTGCGATATCACGCTTGGAAGGTTGAATGTGCTCATCGGTGCCAATGGAGCCGGTAAATCGAATTTTATCGGCTTCTTTCGCTTGATCGGCAAGATTCTCGACGAGCAGCTGCAAATGGCAGTCGCAATGGCTGGCGGCCCCGACACAATATTGCGTTTCGGTCGAAAGCAGACCGAGGAACTTTGTGCCGAGCTTTATTTCGGCAATAACGGCTACAAATTTCGTTGGAAGCCAACGATGGACAATCGGCTGGTGTTCTCGCATGAGGCTCTATGGTGGAACATGCACGGAGATTATCGCCCCGGCTCAGGTCATTTCGAGACGTACGTCCATGGCATGAAACGTCGCACACAGATTTACGGTCACGTGGTTCCAGCAATGCGAAGCTGGCGGCTTTATCATTTCCACGACACCAGCAGTACCGCCACTGTGAAGCAGATACATGGGATCAACGATAACGAATACCTGCGCGAGGATGCCCGCAACCTTGCAGCCTTCCTGTATCGCTTGAAGACGAATCATGAGACCCACTATCGGCGCATCGTGAAATCAATCCAGCTCGTTGCGCCGTTTTTTGGGGACTTTCATTTGCGCCCTACCGTCGACAATGCAGAGAAAATCCAGCTTGAATGGACCGAAGCGGGACAGGATGTGCCATTCACAGCAAGTGCGCTGTCGGATGGCACGCTGCGCTTCGTGTGTCTTGCTACCGTGCTCCTGCAACCCGATGAACTGATGCCCGCGGCAATATTGATCGACGAGCCGGAACTTGGTCTGCATCCATTTGCGGTAACCGTACTGGGGGGGCTGATGAGAGCGGCGTCCGAATCCCACCAGTTGATCATTTCCACGCAATCCGTGGAACTGTTGAATGAGTTCGACGCCGAAGATCTGATCGTGGTCGAGAAGCGCCAGGGCGCATCAACCTTCCGGCGGCTCGACAGCACGGCGTTGGAAGAGTGGCTGCAGGAATATACCCTGGGAGAGCTCTGGAACAAAAACATCCTCGGAGGGAGGCCGAGCCGATGACACGGATTTATGTCATGGTGGAAGGTCAAACGGAAGAGGCATTCGTGACAGAACTGCTGGCTCCTCACTTTGCCCACACGGGCAGGTACCTGATTCCGATCATCGTCAGCACCAGCCGTGGGCATAAAGGAGGAATGGTCAGCTACGCGAAAGTGCGGCCGCAACTGCAGCGCAAGTGCAAGGAAGATCCAACATCCCGCGTGACGACAATGTTCGATCTCTATGCTCTCCCCAACGATTTCCCCGGACATGAGGCGGCTCGACATCTCCCGTCAGGTCTCGAGAAGGCGCGCTACTTGGAAGCGCAACTCGGCCTGGATATCGCCTTGGCGAATTTCGTGCCGAACATAGTCGTTCACGAATATGAGGCGCTCCTCTTCAGTGATCCGGAGCGTTTCGCCGATTGGGTCGCCAGGAAAGTGGTCGACGAATTGACCGATGTCAGGAAGCATTTTGCGACACCGGAGGATATCAATGACAGCCCGCATACGGCACCCTCGAAACGAATTATTTCTGCCTTCCCGGCGTATCAGAAAACGTTCCATGGCCCCTTGATCGCATGCGACATCGGCCTCGACACGATCCGCGCGGCATGTCCGCATTTCCATGCCTGGCTGCTCGCCGTTGAAGCGCTTTGACAAGCAGACCACTGCTCCAGCACTCGAAAATCGGGCCTGACTGCCCTGCTGCTGGCAGCCCTTGAAGTTTCTTCAGGCAGGCCCGCTGCTACGGCGTCGACGCAGCCGTCTTGCGCAGCGCAATCGTGGCCGCCTTGTCCTGCGGAACCCCGAGTCCCTGTTCGTACAGGCGTGCCAGGCCTTCCCGGGCGTTATTGTCGCCCGCCGCGGCGGCCTTGCGGTACACGAATCCGTCCGGCTTCGACGCTGCGGGGTCCAGCGTCCACACATACTGCATCTGGACCCAGGCCGGGATGGGCTTGCCGTCCACGGTGGACGGACGGAACCGGCATTTCATGATGCCTTCGAGCGCCGCGACATCGAGCAAGGGGAAGCTGCTCGACCGTGTCACCTTCGAATCGGTGACGGCACCGCTGTCGCTGATCAGGAATGACAGCGTGACGGTGCCCTGCTGTTTATTCTGCACGGCCTCCTTGGGCCATACGGGCCTGGCGCAGGTTCTGAAATCGGCGACGGCGGCCGTTCTCACCGGTTCGGCCAGCGCGGGCGCAGCGCTCATCGTGGCCAGGGCAGTAAAGGTGGCTAGGGTGGCCAGGGCGCCGGGCAGCCGCGGCAGGGTTGAAAATGCCGTCATTGAGTACTCTCGCAACATCGTTTCAGTGGCCTGCATAGCGGATCACGCGATTGCGTCCGCCCGCCTTGGCCTGGTACAGCGCCTCGTCGGCATGGGCGATCAGTTCCCGCGCCACCACATCGGCGGCGACACCCGTGGCGCCCGTCTCGTCGGTACTCTCCAGGCAAGCCACGCCGATCGAGCCGGTGACGGACACCTTCACGCCGCCATCCAGGTCGATCATCGCCGCCGAGATGCCGGCGCGGATGCGCTCGGCCACGAAGGCGGCGCTGTCCAGGTCCGCATCGATCAGCAGCACGACGAATTCCTCGCCGCCGAAGCGGGCCAATGCGTCCGACAGGCGCAGTTCGCGCTTGATGCGGCCGGCCACTTCGCGCAGCACCTCGTCGCCGCCCTGGTGGCCCAGCGTATCGTTGATGCGCTTGAAATGGTCGATGTCGATGTACATGAACGACAGGTCGTAGCGCTGGCGCCGCGCCCGCGCGATTTCCTCCAGCAGGCGCCGGTCCAGGTAGCGGCGGTTGTACACGCCCGTCAGCGAATCGGTCAGCCCGATGTACTTCAGCATTTCGTTGCTGATCACGTTTTCCAGGCAGATCGCGATGATCGATGCCATGTGCTCGACGAAGTCGGTGCCCAGGCTGGGCGTGAAGCGGGTGGGATCGCGGCTGCCCAGGTTCAGGGTGCCGATCACGCGACGGTTGCGCAGCAGCGGCACGATGGCCACGCTCTGCAATGGCGGCGCGGCGTGCGGGAAGCGCCGCGCATCGCGCCGTGCATCGTAGGCACCGAGCAGCGGCTTCGGTTCACTGCCGAGATCGAGCTGGCCGATGCCTGCGGCGAACAGCAGGTCCGGGAACGCGGCGAAGTCGACGCCCAGCCGTTCCATCACGGTACGGATATCGTCGCCCTCGTCGACCAGCGACAGCGTCACGCTGTCCAGTTCCGAGATCACGGGGAGCGTGCTGAAGATGCTGCCGATCAGCTCGGGGAAGCTGGTGGCGCCGACGATTTCCAGGTCGAACGCCTGGTGCCGCATCATGATGTCGTGGTTGCGCTCGGCCTGCTCCAGCATCCAGGCCATGCGGGCGCGCAGCGCGCGGTTTTCCGCGGCCAGGTCTTCGTTGGAATCGCTCATCGGCGGCGGCTCAGAAGGCCAGTTCCACGTCCACTTCCTGGCCCACGCGCACGGCTTCGCCGTCGCCCTCGAGCAGGATGTTGTTCATGCCGAAGCAGATGCCGCCATCGACTTCCGGCTTGGCGCGGTAGCCTTGCAGGATGTCCAGCGGATCGGGGCCGATCTCGCCGGTGGCCTGGTCGATCGACGGGATCGGGCAGCGCGGGCAAGGCTTGACGGGTTTCAGCACCGCGCCGCCGGCACGGAACGTGTCGACATAGTCTTCCTCGTAGGGACCGATGCCGTCGATGACGAGGTTCGGGCGGAAGCGGTTCATCGGCAACGGCGCGCGGCCTGCGCCTTCCAGCCGGCCATTCAGGTCGCGCAGCGATTCGGCGCCGATGACGAGTACCGGGTAGCCGTCGGAGAACAGCGTGGGCGCTTCCACGCCGCCCGTCCATTTCGGGTTGGCCACGCGCAGCGCGTCCGGATGGAAGCGCACCAGCCGGCATGGCACGCCCAGGTAGTTGCTGAACCAGGCGGCCGTCAGCGCGTCGCAGTCGTAGGCTTGCAGCGTGTCGTCCCATACCTGCACGGACAGCGTGGGGGCGGTATCGGGATCGGGCAGGCCGAGCGGGATTTCCAGGCGCAGCATGCCGGGCGCGCGCAATTCCAGCGTATCGAGCTTGGGGCGCGGCGCGACCAGCGCCAGCTTCGGATGCTCGCGCTGGGTCAGGCACATGCCGGCGGCATCCACGACCATCCATTCGCGGTCGTAGATCTGCTCGGACATCAGGCCCGCGCGCGTCAGCGTTGCCGTGCGCAGCGCGATGCCGCCGCAGGACTTGATCGGATACAGGGTGATTTCAGACAGGATCGCCATCGACAGCCGCCATGAGTTCTTCTGACGCGCAGTATGGCAGCAAAGCGACCGGCAGTAAATTGCCGTAGACAAGGCAATGAAGCACCGGCTGGACGCCGAGGCGGAACACCGGCGGGCGCCGGTGCTCCGTCACTCCCGATCAGCCTTCGGAACCTTCCTCGGGCTTGCTCTTCGGCTTGCGCGGCAGCCTGCTGCGCGAAGGCGTGCGCGGCTTCTTGGCAGGCGGCGGTGCTTCGTCAGGCGCGGGTTCGGCCGGCTCCAGCGGCGCGGCGCCTTCTTCCGCGACAGGTTCCGGTGCGGGGATCGGCTCCGGCTCCGGCTCTGCCTGAGGCGCAGGTGCGGGCTCGGCGCCGGCCTTGGCCTTGCCGCCCCTGGTGGTCTTCTTCGCGGCAGCCTGCTTGCGCGCACTGGTGCGGGTACGCTTGGCCGGCGCGGCCTCCGCTGGCTCCTCGGCCGGTGCTTCGGCCTCGGCCTGCGCTTCCGGCACCGCCGCAGTTTCGGCCCCGGTTTCGGCCCCGCTTTCCCCCTCGGATTCCGCATGAAGCGCGGCAAGCGCGCGGGCCGCCTGTTCGGCGGTCGTCACTTGCGCGGCGGCGCGCGCGCGGCGCGTTTCCCGGACCTCGCGGGCCATTTCTTCCAGCGCCTGCTCGGCCGATGCCAGTTCGCTCGCGTAATCGGCGGCGGCCGTTTCAAGCGCTACCGCCACTTCTTCCGTATCCAGGTCGGCGCCGTCGTCGATTTCCTCGCCAAGGTCTTCGGCCAGCTCATTGACCGCCTCACCGGCGTCCAGGTTGTCGTCCTGATTGTCCTCGCTGGCGTACTCGCGCGAGTCCTCACCGGCAGCATCATCCGCCAGCTCGCCGCGCGCTTCCAGCTGCGCGTCGCCCTGCGCGCCCCACGGGCTGGCATGTGCCGGGGCTTCCGCGACTTCCGGCGCACCGCCGCGGCGATTGCGGCCGCCACGGTTGCCGCGGCCACGCCGGCCTTCGCGCTTGTCCTGCGCCTCAGCCGCTTCCGGCGTCACCACCACCGCTTCGCTCGCCGTTTCGGCATCGCCAGCGTCGGCCGCCTGCACCGGCGTCGGCGCCAGGCTGCTGCGATAGACATACGCGCCGGATTTCTCGTCGCGGCCGAATTCGAGCAGGCCGCGCGCCTTCATCTCTTCCAGCAGGTTGCCGAAGGTGCGGAAGCCGTAGTAAGCCTCGTTGAAATCGGGCTTGCGGCGCTTGATCGCTTCCTTCAGCACCGAGGCCCAGATCTTGCCGCTGTCGCCACGCTCGGCGATCAGGGCATCGAAGGTTTCGTAGGCGATGTCCAGGGCCTCGACACGGCGGCGCTCCGATTCTTCGCGCTTCTTCTTTTCTTCTTCCGGCGAGCGCTTCGGCTGCTGCTGGTCGCGCACGTCGCGGCGCTGGCGGCGGCTCTCGCGCACCAGGTCGTCGTAGAAGATGAATTCGTCGCAGTTGGCCACCAGCAGGTCGGAGGTGGAATCCTTGACCCCCACGCCGATGACCTTCTTGTTGTTCTCGCGCAGCTTGGAGACCAGCGGCGAAAAGTCGGAATCGCCGGAAATGATGACGAAGGTATTGACGTGGGCCTTCGTGTAGCACAGGTCCAGCGCGTCGACGACCATGCGGATATCGGCCGAGTTCTTGCCGGAGATGCGCACGTGGGGGATCTCGATCAGCTCGAAGTTCGCTTCGTGCATCGGGCCCTTGAAGCCCTTGTAGCGATCCCAGTCGCAGTAAGCCTTCTTGACCACGATGCTACCCTTGAGCAGCAGGCGTTCCAGCACGGGCTTGATATCGAATTTCTCGTAGTTCGCGTCGCGCACGCCGAGTGCGACGTTCTCGAAGTCGCAGAACAGCGCCATGCTGACATTATCGTTGGATGAAGCCATGACTCTCTTGGGTAGCAGTGAAGCCGCCGATTATACAGGCAGCACCGCGCCCGGCCGCGCCGCTTACAAGACGGCGCGGCCATGGCGGGGCCGTATCGCGGCGTGTTACGGAAATGGCAAGCGAAATGGCAGGCGCCGCGCTGCTGAGGTATCCTCCCGGTTTCGCCCGACAGGAGGAGTCGATGAGGTCCCTGGCCACCACTTTCGCCGCCGCTGCAGCCACCGTCGTGCTGTTCGCCGCACCCGCGCACGCGCAGCTGCCGGATGCCGCGGAGTTCACGCGGCAGGTCAATGCCTTCGTCGACGGCTGGCACGACGATGCCGCCCACGCACGGCCGGCCTACTTCGACAAGATCGCCCCGAACGGTGTGTACATCGGCACCGACAAGAGCGAAGTCTGGACGCGCGACCAGTTCAAGGCCTGGGCCCGGCCGCACTTCGAGGCCAGGAAGGCGTGGGCGTTCACGGCGCAAAAGCGTAATGTGTATTTTTCGTCCGACCGCCGCTATGTGTGGTTCGACGAGCAGCTGAACACGCAGATGGGCACGTGCCAGGCCAGCGGCGTGCTGCGCAATACCGGCGGCGGCTTCCTGATCGAGCACTACCAGCTGTCCCTGGCGGTGCCGAACGCGCTGGTCGGCGGCTTCAGCAAGGCGATCGCCGAGTTTGAAGGAAAAGGCAGCAAGGGCATGGACAAGGACATGGGTAAAGACACCGACAAGGACAAGAAGGCAAAGTAAGTGGCGCGCATCCTCTTCATTCACCAGAATTTCCCCGGCCAGTTCCGCCACCTGGCGCCCGCGCTGGCCGCCGAAGGCCACGAAGTGCTGGCGCTGGGCATGGCCGAGCAGGCCGACCGGCTGCCCGGCGTGCGGTATTTCGTGCACCAGGCGCGCGTGCCGGCGGAAGCGCGGCAGCAGGCGCCGCAGCTGAAGGACCTGTACAGCAAGGTGCTGCGCGGCGAATCGGCCGCCGCGGCGCTGCACAGCCTCAAGAAGCAAGGCTTCACGCCGGATATCGTGTTCGCCCACCCGGGGTGGGGCGAAGCCCTGTACGTGAAGGACGTCTTCCCGCGCGCCCGCCTGCTGATCTATACCGAATACTATTACGGTGCCGAAGGCGGCGATTCGCATTTCGACCCGGAGTTTTCGGCTCCGCCCGAGCTGGCCAGCCTGCAGCGGCTGCGGCTGCGCAACACCCACCTGCTGCATGCCATGTCGGTGGCCGATGCCGGCCTGTCGCCGACGGTGTTCCAGGCCGACCGCCATCCCGCCTGGTTCCGCGACCGCATCAGCGTGATCCATGACGGCATCGATACCGACCGCTTCCGCCCCGATGCGCGGGCCACGGTATCGCTGAGTGGCGCCGGCGTGACGCTGCGGCCGGGCGACGAGGTGGTGACGTTCGTCTCGCGCCAGCTGGAACCCTACCGCGGCTACCATATCTTCATGCGCGCGCTGCCCTTGCTGCAGCGGCTGCGGCCCAATGCACGGGTGATCATCGTCGGCGGCGACGGCGTCAGCTACGGTGCCGCCGCGCCGCAGGGCAAGACGTGGAAGGGCATCTTCCGCGACGAGGTGATGCCGCGCCTGGACATGAGCCGCGTGCACTTCGTCGGCCGCGTGCCGCACGCGCTGCTGACGCAGCTGATGCAGGTATCGGCCGTGTACACCTATCTCACCTACCCGTTCGTGCTGTCCTGGTCGCTGATGGAAGCGATGAGCACCGGCTGCCTGATCGTCGGCTCGCGCACCGCGCCGCTGGAAGAAGTGATCCAGCACGGCCGCAATGGCCTGTTGACGGATTTCTTCGACCACGAGGCGCTGGCGGCGACCATCGCCGGCGCGCTGGAACAGCGCGGCAGCCTGGTCCACCTGCGCACCGCGGCGCGGCAAGCCATCGTCGATGGCTACGACCTGCACCGGCATTGCCTGCCGGCGCAGAAACGCTTCGTGCTGGGTTGAGCCGGCGTCAGGCATCAAGCGTCGACCTTCGAGCTTTGAACTTCACCGTCAGGCGAACAGGAAGTCCCCCGCGCTGGCCGTGCTCACGCCGGTCAGCGTGGCAATCTGCTCCAGCTCTCCCGCGCTGACCAGCGCATCGGCGCCACTGCTGGTGAACAGGTACACGGCGGTGGTGCTGCCGCTGTGCAGCGTGAACAGGGCCGTGTCGCCGGCCGCGTACGCCCCGCCCGCGCTGCCGATGGCCTTGGCCGCGCCGGCCGCCGTCAGGCTCGTGGCGTTGTGGGTGAAGATCACCAGCTCGGCTTCGGCCGAGAAGCCGCCCGGCCCGGCAACCCTGGCGGCGCCATCGACCACGGTATCGCCGTTGCCGACCACGCAGTCGATCGACAGCCGGTCGCCGCCGCTGGCGAAGTCGGCGATCGCATCGTGGCCGAGGCCGATCACGAACGTATCCCTGCCGGCGCCACCGGTGAGCTTGTCGTTGCCGGCGCCGCCGATGATGATGTTGTCCAGCTCATTGCCGACGCCGGTGGAAGCGCCCGTACCGGTGAAGCGCAGTTGCTCGACATTGGCCGACAGCACATGTTTCGAGGCCGTGGTCTCGACGATGTCGTAGCCGCCGTTCGCCCCCTCCACGACCTGGTCCCTGGCCGTGTCCACGATGTAGAAATCGTCGCCGGCGCCGCCGTCGAGCGTGTCGCTGCCCTTGCCGCCCACCAGGATATCGTTGCCGTCGCCGCCCGCCAGCACGTTCGCGGCGCCGTTGCCGGTCAGCCGGTTGTTCGCGGCGTTGCCGGCAATGCTCACGGCCGAGGTCGAGGTGATCGTGGCGTCTTCGACATGCGCCCCCAGGGTCCAGGTGACCTTGGCCTTGATCGCGACATTGACGATGTCGTAGCCCTCGCCGGCCAGTTCGACGACGGTGTCGCCGGCATGGTCGACGTGGTAGGTATCGTTGCCCTTCAGGCCCCGGGTCTGGTCCGCGCCGGCCAGGCCATCCATCGTATCGTTGCCATTGGTGCCGACCAGCGTGTCGTTGGCGTTCGAGGCCACGTTGAAGAAGATCTCGGCCATCGTCTTCACGCCATCGCTGAACCGCACCTGTTCGAAGTTTTTCAGCGTGATCGTCTGCGCGCCGTTTTCCAGCACCACATCGGCCGCGTTGGGGCGCTCGCTGGTGTAGTCGGCGAAGGCACCGCTCACCACGAACGTATCGGTACCGGCACCGCCATCGGCCCTGTTGTCGGCCGCCCCACCGGTGATCACGTTGTCGAGGGCATTGCCGGTGGCCGTGAACGACGAGGTACCCGCGCAAGCCGCGTTCTCGACATTCGCCGCCAGCGTGATCTTCGCCAGCGTCGTGACCACGGTGTCCGTGCCATCGCCCGCCTGCTCCGTGACCATGTCGCCGGCCGCGTCCACGTAATAGATGTCATCGCCGCTGCCGCCGGCCAGCACATCGCTGCCCTTGCCGCCATCGAGCGTGTCGTTACCGGCGCCGCCCGCCAGTACATTGGCGCCGGCGTTGCCGGTCAGTGCGTTGGCCAGCGCGTTGCCGTCGATGGACACGGCGAGCTTGCCCTCGACGGCGACGCCGTTCTCGACGAAACCGGCCAGTTGCCAGGCCTTGCCCGCATAGGCGACCAGCGCGGTGTCGATGCCGCCACCGGCCAGTTCGACCACCGCGGTGCTGGCGTTGCGCACCAGGTAGGTATCGTTGCCCGCGCCACCGGCCAGCGTGTCGATGCCATCGAAGCCATCGATCCAGTCGCTGCCCGCGGTGCCGGCAATGCTGTCGCTGCCGTCCGGCGGCAGTCCGGCCAGCAGCTCGGCCAGCGAATGGACCTTGCCGGCCATGCCGAAATACTCCACGTTCTGCACCAGGAGCGTCTGGCTGCCGCCACCGCCGCCGTCATTTCGCCAGGTGAATACCAGGCCGTCGCTGCCGGCCCGGCGGATCGTGTAGCTTTCCCGCGCCGCCATTCGCATGCACCGTGTCGATACCCGTGCCGCCGTCGAACACGTCGTTGCCGGAGCCCGCGACGATGGCGTCGTTGCCCGCGCCGCCCATCATCGTGTCGTCGCCGGCGCCGGCCGACAGGTGGTCGTCGCCACCCCCGCCTTCCAGCCGGTCGTCGCCACCGCCGCTGGCGAGGGAGTTGTCCAGCGCGTTGCCGATGCCGGTGAACGATCCGCCACCTTCATGCCGCAGTGCCTCCACGTTGGCCGGCAATTTGTAGCGGCCCGATGTGGCATGTACCCTGTCGATGCCGCCGCCGGCGATCTCCTCGATCGCATCGCCCGCGGCATCGGCGTGGTACTCGTCGTCGCCCAGCCCGCCCCGCATCGTGTCGTCGCCTTCCAGGCCATCCAGCGTGTCATTGCCGTTGGTGCCAGCCAGTACGTCGTCGCGCACGGTGCCGGTGATCCGCGCCAGGCCGCCCGTGCCACTTGCGATGTCGTTCAGTATTGCCATGTCCGCACTCCTTCCAGTGATGCCGCGTTTGGGGAATGGAGAGCGTACAGAGAGGCTTGCGGCGGGTGATGGCCTGGAACAAGCTGTCGAACTGAACCATTTTGTGTGGCGGGCTGGGTGACGTCGGCAAGTGCGATGCAGTCGATGGCGGCGATCTGGTGCCGGACACCGGGTTCATGGTGTCGGACACCGGTTTTTTGTGTGAACAATTCCGGCATGCTGGCGAAAACCGGTGTCCGACACATGAATGTGTCCGACACCAGCGGCGCGGACGCCATCGGCAATGCCGGCATTCGCGGAGCCATTCCGCGTGGCGATAAAGGCTAGGTGCCCGCCCCCTTCGCCATCGGCCGCCGCACGGCGCGCACCTTGCCGCTCGCCCCGCCGCCGCAGTAGAACAGGTCGCCGCCATCGGATTCGAGGCCGCTCACGCCGGTACCGGGCGGCATGTCGAGCCGTTCCAGCACGGCCCCGCTGTGCGGGTCGATACGGCGGATGTCGCTGGCCTCGCCTTCCCAGGTGCCATGCCACAGCTCGCCGTCGACCCACGTCACACCGGTGACGAAGCGGCTGCTCTCGATGGTGCGGCGGATCGCACCGCTGTCGGGATCGACCTGGTGGATCTTGCGGTCACGGTACTGGCCTACCCACAGGCTGCCGTCCGCCCAGGCCATTCCCGAATCGCTGCCGCTGCCGGGCGCCGGGATCGACGCCACGACCGCGCCGCTGGCGGGATCGATCTTGTCGATCCGCGTGCCGGCGATCTGGTACAGGTATGTGCCGTCGAAGGCCGTGCCGGCGTCGCCCGTGCGGTCGAGCGAGCGTGTCACCGCGCCACTTTCGGGATCGAAGGCCAGCAGGCTGGCGCCGGTGGCGGCCCACACCTGCGTGCCATCGTGCGTTACGCCATGGATCGTGGTCGCGCCGGCGAACGGGCCGTACTCGCGGACGATTTCGGCGGCCTGGCTGCCGGCCTCCACGTGCTGTTTGCTGGGGATGTCGTTCATGGATGACTCCTTGAGGAAAGAGCGCCGCGCCGGGCGCCGTGGAACCACTCTAGCGAATCGGCAGCCCGGCGGGGAGTAACAAGATCGTCGTGAATGCCGTCAGCGGCGGTGCCAGCCAGCGGCGTGACCGGCCACCGCCCACCGCGCGTACCTGCCCGCCGGCTTCGAGCCCGGCCAGCGCGCGCTGGACGCTGCGCTGGCTGGCATCCAGCGCCAGCGCCAGCGCGGAGGTGGACCAGGGCACGCCATCGGCCAGCAGTGCCACCAGCGCAGCGCCGTCGCCATCGATGGGCGGCTCCAGCAGGGCCACGCCGCGCGCCGCGCGAGGCTGCAACGCGAAGCCCTGCGCGGTGGCGGCGATATCCGCCAGCGGCGAAGCCAGCGCGCGCAGCCGGCCGATCTCGACCCGCAGGCGTGCCCGGTGGGTCTCGTCGGCGTGCCGCATGCGGAAGGCGCGCGCGATCAACGCCTCACGGCTGGCATCGCCGGGCCAGGCTTCGGCAAGCGTCCGCGCCAGTGCGAACAATATCGGCCGGCGCGCCAGCGGCAGCCACGTGCCGCCAGCGCCGATGCCGCGGCGGCAGGCATCGATCACCAGCGTATCCGACGCCAGCAAGTCCGCCACTTCGCCGAGCCGCAGCACTTGCGCACTGCCGGCGGCGACGCGGCGGGCGGCGGGACGGTCGAGTGCCCGGCATGCTTCCTCCACCTCGGCCAGCAAGACCGGTATGCCGGCATAGGAGGCCGCCAAGTGCGCTTCCCGCAGGGCGTCGCGCGCGGCGGGGATGCGCAGCGCACGCAGCGCCAGTTCGGCCGCGCTCAATGCGGCGATGGCCGCCAGCACCGGCGGCAAGCCGCGCGTATCGAGCCGCGCCAGCGCCTCTCCCGCCTCGGCCAGGCGCCCCAGCAACAGCAGGCGGCGTGCCTCCACCAGCCGTGCCTGCGACGCGTTGGCATGGTCGCCATGCGCTTCCAGGGTGGCGGCGGCCAGCGCCAGCGGCCGTGGCGACCCGCCGATGTCGCGCATGGCCAGCGCCACTTCCGCTTCCGCCACCAGGCAGCGGGCGCGCGCCACCGCTTCGTGGGCGCCAAACCCGCGCGCCGCGCTGCGCAGCAGTTCTCGGGCGCGCGGGTGCTCGCCCATCTGGGCCATGGCAATGCCGCGCAGCGCGAGTGCTGGCGGGTCGCCGCGCAGTGCGATCCGGTTCAATGCCGCCAGCGGGTCGCCGGCGGCCAGCGCGCGCGCCGCGGCGGAGATCAGGGAATCCATGGCGACAGGCTACACCAGCGGCCGGCAATTCCCGAAAAACAAAGGGCGGCCCGGTTGCCCGGACCGCCCTTCGATTATGCGGCCAGGCCGCGCTGCTTACAGGGTGGGCAGGCTGATATCGTCCGCCGCGAAGGTCTGCACGCCCGTCAGCGAGGCGATCTGCACCAGCTCATTCCCGCTGACGATGGCATCGTCGTTCTTGCTGGTGAACAGGAACAGGGCGGTGCCGGCCGCATCATGCACCGCGAACAGCGCGGTGTCGCCAGTGCCGTAGGCGCTGGTCGCGCTGCCGATCGCCTTGGCGACATTGGCCAAAGTCAGGCTGCTCACCGTCTTCGTGAAGAACACCAGTTCCGTGCTGGAGGCGAAGCCGCCCGGCGCATCCATGGTCTCGGAGTTGAACTTGCCTTCACCGATCCCGCGGTTGATTGCCAGCGTATCGACGCCGCTCGTGAAATCGGTGACGGTGTCGTTGCCGGCACCGATGACGAACGTGTCGGCACCCTGCCCGCCGGTCAGCTTGTCGTTGAACGCACCGCCTTCCATGACGTTATCCAGCGCATTGCCGATGCCGGTGAACAGGCTGGTGCCAACATAGAACAGGTCCTCGACATTGGCCGCCAGCGTGTACTTCGAGGCCGTGGCCTGCACGATATCGCGGCCGCCGCTTGCAGTTTCCGTCAGCACGTCGCCGGTGGCGTCGACACTGTAGATGTCGTCGCCGTCGCCGCCAGCCAGCGTGTCGTTACCCTTGCCGCCGATGAGGGTGTCGTTGCCGCCGCCGCCAGCCAGGATGTTGGCCGTGGCGTTGCCGGTCAGCGTGTTGTTCGCCGCATTGCCCGTCACATTGATCGCCGTCGTGGACGTGATCGTCGCGTTCTCGACGTGCTCGGCAAGCATGTACGTCATCTTCGCCGCGATGGCGATGTTGACGGTATCGACGCCTTCGTCGGCCAGTTCGATGACGGTGTCGCCGGCGTTGTCGACCGTGTACACGTCGTTGCCCTTGCCGCCCACGAGCCGGTCGGCGCCGGCCAGGCCGTCCAGCGCATCGTTGCCATCCGTGCCGGCCAGCGTGTCGTTGGCCGGCGACGCCACGTTCTGGTTCAGCTCGGCCAGGGTCTTCACCCCGTCGGTGAAGCGCGCCTGCTCGATGTTCTTCAGCGTGATCTTCTGGTTGCCCTTGACCAGCACCAGCTCGGTGGCGTTCGGGCGCTGGCGCGCATAGTCGGCAAAGGCGCCTGCCGCCACGAAGGTGTCGGTGCCCTCCCCGCCATCGAGCGTGCCGCTGCTGCCGCCGATTGCCATTTCGTTGTCCAGCGCGTTGCCGGTACCGGAAAACAGCGCGGTGCCGTTGTACACCAGGTTCTCGAAATGGGTAGCCAGCGTGAATTTCGCCAGCGAGGTGACGATCGTGTCGCGGCCTTCGCCTGCCAGTTCGATGACCTTGTCGCCCGCCACGTCCACGTGATACGTGTCGTCGCCGACGCCGCCCAGCAGGCTGTCGGCGCCCCGGCCGCCGTCCAGCGTGTCGTTGCCGGCGTTGCCGGTCAGCGTGTTGGCGGCGGCGTTGCCGGTCAGGAGGTTGGCGAGGGCGTTACCGGCGAGGCCAAGCGTGTTGCCGGACACGACCTTCGCATCCTCGACATTCGCCCCCAGCAGGTAGGTGCCGCCCAGCAGGGACACATGCACCGTGTCGCGGCCCTCGTTCGCAAGCTCGACGATGGTGTCGCCGCCGCTGTCCACGACGTACAGGTCGTCGCCCTTGCCGCCGGTGAGCAGGTCCGCGCCGCCCTTGCCGTCTAGCGTGTCGTTGCCATCGGTGCCGACCAGCGTGTCGTTACCCGCCGACACGATGTTCAGGAACAGCTCGGCCATGGTCTTCACGCCATCGGCGAACTGCACCTTCTCGAAGTTCCTCAGCGTGATCTTCTGGCTGCCCTTGGTCAGCACCACGTCGCCGGCATTCGGCCGCGAACGGACATAGCTGGCGTAGTTACCGGTGACCACATAGGTATCCGTGCCGCCGGCACCGTTGACCGTATCGTTGCCCTTGCCGCCCGTGATCACGTTGTCGAGCGCGTTGCCGTTGGCGGAAAAGGCGGCGGCGCCGCTGTACGTCAGGTTCTCGACATCGGCCGCCAGCGTGTACGTCCCCAGCGTGGTGATGACGGTGTCGGTGCCTTCGTTCACCAGTTCGGTGATCTTGTCGCCCGCGGCATCCACGTGATACGTGTCGTTGCCGGCGCCGCCGGTGAGCACGTCATTGCCCATGCCGCCCACCAGGGTGTCGTCGCCCGCTCCGCCAACCAGCGTGTTGACGGCGTCGTTACCGGTCAGGAGGTTGGCCAGGGCGTTGCCGGTGAGGTTGACGAGCCCGGTGGAGGTGATTTTCGCGTCTTCCACGTTGGCGCCCAGCGCATAGGTGCCCTTCTCCATCGCCACCTGGACGGTATCGCGGCCCTCGGCGGCAGCCTCGATGACCTTGTCGCCGGCCTGGTCCACCACGTAGGTATCGTTGCCCTGGCCGCCGCTCATCTCGTCGATGCCCGCCATGCCGTCGATGGTGTCGTTGCCGCTGGTGCCGGTCAGCGTGTCGTTGCCGATCGACGCCACGTTGACGAACAGCTCGGCCATCGTCTTCACGCCGTCGGTGAACTTCACTTGCTCCATGCCCTTCAGCGTGATCCGCTGCGTGCCCTTGATCAGGGTCAGGTCGATCGAGTTCGGACGCTGGCGCACGTAGTCGGCCGCCGCGCCAATTGCCACGTAGGTGTCGCTGCCGGCCGCGCCGAAGATCGTTTCGCTGTTGGTTCCGCCCGAGATCATGTTGTCGAGCTCATTGCCTGCGGCGGTAAACACCGCGGTACCGGTGTAGACGAGGTTTTCCACGTTCGCCGCCAGCGTGTATTTCGCCAGCGACGTGCTGACCGTGTCGATGCCCTGGCCAGCCGCCTCGATCACCACGTCGCGCGCTTCGTCGACGAAGAAGATGTCATCGCCCGCGCCGCCCGTCATCTGGTCGGCACCCGCCCCGCCGTCCAGGGTGTCGTTGCCTTCCGCGCCGGACAGCGTGTTGGCCGCGCCATTGCCGGTCAGCCGGTTGGCGCCGGCATTGCCCGCCAGGCCGGCGGCCGCATTGCCGGCCAGCGTGCCATGTTCCACCTCGGCGGCCAGGCCGTACACGCCCGATGCGATGTTCACGATGGCCGTGTCGATGCCTTCGGCCGCCGCTTCCACGATCGTGTCGCCCAGGTGATCGACCTTGTACGTGTCGTCGCCCTTGCCGCCGGCCATCTGGTCCTGGCCCTGCAAGCCGTCGAGCGTGTCGTTCGCGTCGCTGCCGGTGATCGTGTCATTGCCTTCGCCGGGCTGGCCGGCTAGCAGGTCCGCCACCAGCACTTCCTCGTCCGTCCCGGTAAAGTACACCGTCTCGATATTGCGCATCGTGACGGTCTCGCTGGTGCCGATCCGCGTCACCAGCGCGCTAGACCCCGGCTGCCGGGTGAACGTGTAATCGGCCAGCTCGCCCTCCAGTTGCACCGTGTCGGCGCCGGCGCCGCCGTCGGCCGTGTTCGCGCCATCGCCGCCGACCAGCACGTCGTCGCCCGCGCCGCCGCGCAGCGAATCGTTGCCGGCGCCGCCCACCAGGACCGAATCGCCGGCGCCCGCCACCAGCAGGTCGTTGCCGATGCCGCCTTCGAGCGTGTCCATGCCGCCATTGCCGCCGTTCAGCGTATCGTCGCCGGCACCGCCGACCAGGGAGTTGTTCGTGGTGTTGCCGGTCAGCGCCACGGCGCCGGTACCGGTGTAGCGGCCCACTTCCACCCAGGCGGGCAGGAAATAGCTGGCCACCGACACCAGCGCGGTATCGCTGGCACCCGTCGATTCGCCTTCGGTGATCTTGTCCAGGTTGTCGCTGACGATATACGTGTCGTCGCCGTTGCCGCCCTGCAGGGTATCGGCGCCGGCACCGCCATCGAGCGTATCGTCGCCGCTGCCGCCGTCGAGCAGGTTGCTGCCGGCACTCCCCGTCAACACGTTGTCCAGCGCGTTGCCGGCCAGGTTGACCTTCACGGTCGATGAAGCGGTGATCACGCCATCGTTCACATTCTCTTGCAGGGTGTAGGTGCCGGCTGCGCTGAACGCCACCTTCACCATGCTGTACTCGTTGGCGTCCAGCTCGATCACATCCCTGGCCGAATCGACGGTGAACTCGTTGCGCCCGCTGCCGCCGACCAGCGTGTCCGCACCGGCCCCGCCATCGAGCGTGTTGTCGCCCGACGCCGAACCTGTGATCAGATTGGCAATGGAGTTACCGATCCCATGGAAATCGCCGCTGCCGGTGTACGTCAATTCCTCCACGTTCGCCGCCAGGCTGGCCTGGGCCAGCGCCGTGCGCACCGTGTCCCTGCCGCCGTTGCCGGCTTCCACGACCACGTCGCCGGCCGCATCCACCACATACACGTCATCGCCCCGCAGGCCGGTCATCGTATCGTTGCCGGCCAGGCCGTCCAGCGTGTCGTTGCCGGTCGTCCCGATGAGCTTGTCGTCCCCCGCGCTGCCTTCCAGCACATCCGTGCCAGGGCCGATCATGGCCATCAGGAAGCCATTGCCTCCTCCGCCACTCAGGGAATCATTGCCGTCGGTGCCGTTCCGGGTTTCGTTTTGTGGGGTGCCAATGAATGAGGTCATGTGTGGGGGCGATCGGTTGGAATGGTTGCGGCGAGTCAACGCCGGACGCAAATCGTTAAAATTACAAATGGTAACATGTGTTAACCAGTTGAAAACTATCCAATTGTTACGCTCAAAAAACCAACCGGCTGCCGACCCATCCACGTAACCAACTGTCGCATTCCAGGATACGTAGTTTCCGCAAAACATAAATAATTACTATTCAGAACGCTACAATCGCATTTTGAATTCAGCAGTGAAGAGGAAACGGGATGAAAGCTTTCGCCAACATGAAAATCGGAGCGCGCCTCGGCGTGGTGTTTACGCTGGTGCTCGGGCTCACCGTCGTGATCGCGGTGGCCGCCATCTGGCGCCTGAACACGATCGGCAGCGACACCAGCGCGATGATGGCGGCGCCACTGGTCAAGGAACGCCTGATGAGCGAATGGCATACCCAGACCTTCGCCGCGGTGCGCCGCACGGCCGCCATCGTCAAGAGCAACGACCCGAGCCTGGCGGAGTTCTTCAAGGCCGACGGCGCCAAGACATCCGGCCGCTCGACCGCCCTGATCAAGGAAATCGAACCGCTGCTGGAAAGCGAGGAAGAGCGTGCGCTGTTCAAGCGCATCGGCGAATTGCGCAAGGCCTATACCCAGGCCAAGGACAAGGCCATCAAGGCGCGCACCGATGGCAATCCGGAAGAATCGGCGCGCATCCTCAACGAAGAGTACATGCCGGCGGCCGACATCTATGAAAGTACGCTGGGCAAGCTGGTCAAGATGCAGCAGGGCCGCATCGACGCCACCGCCAGGGACATCGAAGCTGATATCGCGGACAGCGCGCGCATGCTCGCCATCCTGGCCGCGGCGGCCGTGACGCTCGGCGCGCTGTGCTCGTGGGTGCTCACCCGCGGCATCGTGCGCCCGATCCAGGAAGCGGTCGAACTGGCCGAAACGGTGGCCAGCGGCGACCTGACCCGCAGCATCGACGCCACCACGAACGATGAAACCGGCGCCCTGCTGCGCGCGCTGCGCCACATGAACGACAGCCTGGTGAAGATCGTCACCGAAGTGCGCGGCGGGACCGAAACCATCGCCGGCGCCTCGGGCGAAATCGCCGCTGGCAACCTGGACCTGTCGAGCCGCACCGAACAGCAGGCCGCCTCGCTGCAGGAAACCGCCGCCTCGATGGAGCAGATCACCGGTACCGTGCGCCAGAATGCCGACAACGCCAGCCAGGCCAACCAGCTGGCGATCACGGCATCGACCGTGGCCACCGAAGGCGGCGCAGTGGTCGGCCAGGTCATCACCACGATGGGCTCGATTAACGAATCCTCGCGCAAGATCGTCGACATCATCGGCGTCATCGACGGCATCGCCTTCCAGACCAATATCCTGGCGCTGAACGCCGCCGTGGAAGCGGCCCGCGCCGGCGAACAGGGCCGCGGCTTCGCGGTCGTGGCATCGGAAGTGCGCACGCTGGCCCAGCGCTCGGCCGCGGCGGCCAAGGAAATCAAGGGCCTGATCGGCGATTCGGTGCAGAAGGTGGACGCCGGCGCGAAGCTGGTCGACCAGGCCGGCGCCACGATGGAACAGGTGGTGGAATCGATCCGCCGGGTCGCCGACATCATGGGCGAGATCACCCACGCCACCAAGGAACAGGCCGTCGGCATCGGGCAGGTGAACCAGTCGATCGGCCTGATGGACGAAGCCACCCAGCAGAACGCGGCCCTGGTCGAGCAATCGGCTGCCGCGGCGGGTTCGATGCAGGACCAGGCCGCCAAACTGGCGCAAGTGGTGGGGCTGTTCAAGCTCGACGCGCGGGCGGCGGCGATTGCCACCGCTGCTCCGGCGCTGGCATCTGCCCGCAAGGGTGCCGTGCGGCCGGCATCGGCTACCCGTGCGGTAAAGGCGCCGGCCACGGCAGCGGTGAAGCCGGCCGTGAAGCCGGCGGTACCGGCGACCGGCAAGGCGGATGAGTGGGAAGAGTTCTGAGGAAGCGTTCCGGCCGCGCTGCGCCGGCGCTACCGCCGGCGCCGGCGCGGTGCCCGTTCAGGTGAACGGGATATCCAGCGACGTGGTTGCGGCCGCGCCGGCGGTGCCGGCGAACAAAGGACTCAGGACACCAGGAAGCTGATATCGTCCGGCGTGAACGCCTGCACGCCGGTCAGCGTGGCAATCTGCACCAGTTCGTTCGCGCTGACGACGGCGTTGTCGTCCCTGCTGGTAAACAGGTACAGCGCGGTCGACTTCGCGTCATGCAGCGCGAACAGCGTCGTATCGCCTTTCCCGTAGGCTTGCGCCGCGCTGCCGATCGCCTTGGCCGCGTTGGCCACCGTCAGGCTCGCCACTGCCGTCGATAAAACCACCAGTTCCGTGCCGGATGAGAAGCCACCCGGCCCGCCCAGCGTGACCGCATCGAACGTGCCGGTGCCGATCGGGCGGTTGATCGCCAGCGTGTCGACACCGCTGGTGAAATCGGTAATCGTGTCGTTGCCGGTGTTGATCACGAACGTGTCGGCACCCAGCCCGCCGGTCAGCTTGTCGCTGCCCGCGCCACCGCCGATGACGTTATCCAGCGCATTGCCGATGCCGGTGAAGGCCGCCTTGCCCGTAAAGCGCAGTTCTTCGACGTTGTCCGCCAGCGTCACCTTCGTGACGGTCGCCTCGACGATATCGTAACCGCCGTCCGCAGCTTCCACGACCACGTCGCCAGCCGCGTCGACGCTGTAAACATCGTCTCCCGCGCCGCCGGTCAGCGTGTCGTTGCCCCTGCCGCCGATGAGGGTGTCGTCGCCCTCGCCACCGACCAGCGCATTGGCCGCGGCGTTCCCGGTCAGCGTGTTGTCCGCGGCATTGCCGGTGACATTGATCGCCACGGTGGAGGTGATCGCCGCATGCTCGACGTGCCCGGCCAGCACGTACGTCATCTTCGCCGCGATGGCGATGTTGACGGTATCGATGCCTTCGTCCGCCAGTTCGATGACGGTGTCCCCGGCGTTGTCGACCGTGTAGAGGTCATTGCCCTTGCCGCCCGCCAGCTGGTCGGCGCCGGCCAGGCCGTTCATCTGGTCGTCGCCATCGGCGCCGGCCAGCGTGTCGCTGGCCACCGAGGCGACGTTCACATACAGCTCGGCCAGCGTCTTCACGCCATCGGCAAAGCGCACCTGCTCGACATTCTTCAGCGTGATCTTCTGGGCACCCTTGACCAGCACCAGCTCGGTGGCGTTCGGGCGCTGGCGCGCGTAGTCCGCGAACGCGCCCGCCGCCACGAAGGTGTCGGCGCCGGCGCCGCCATCGATCACGCTGGCGCCAGTGGTATTGCCGATGGCGAGTTCGTTGTCCAGCGCATTGCCGGTACCCGTAAAGGCCGCGGTGCCGGTGTAGACCACGTTTTCCAGGTTGGCCGCCAGGACGTACCTGGCCAGCGAGGTAACGATGGTATCGGTGCCTTCGCTGGCCAGCTCGGTGACCTTGTCGCCGGCGATGTCCACGTAATACGTGTCGTCGCCAACGCCGCCGGCGAGCACATCGCTGCCCTTGCCGCCATCGAGCGTATCGTTGCCGGCGCCGCCGGCCAGCGTATTGGCGGCGGCGTTACCGGTCAGGAAGTTGGCCAGGCCATTGCCGGTGAGGCCGACCGCGCCGGTGGACGTGACCGTGGCGTCTTCGACGTTCGTCGCCAGCGCATACGTTCCCTGCGCCAGCGCCACCTTGACCAGGTCCTGGCCCTCCGCCGCGTTTTCGACGATCACGTCGGCCAGGTTGTCGACCACATAGGTATCGTTCCCCTTGCCGCCGCCCAGCCGGTCGGCACCGGCCAGGCCGTCGAGGACATCGTTGCCGTCCGTGCCGGTCAAGGTGTCGTTGCCCAGCGATGCCACGTTCAGGGCCAGCTCGGCCAGCGTCTTCACGCCGTCGGTGAATTTCACCTGCTCGATGTTCTTCAGCGTGATCTTCTGGCTGCCCTTGACCAGCACCATTTCGGCCGCGTTCGGGCGCTGGCGGGTGTAGTCGGCGAAGGCGCCCGCGGCCACGTACGTGTCGATGCCGCCGGCGCCGTCGATCGAGTCGTTGCCCAGTCCGCCCGACATGGCGTTCGCCAGCACATTGCCGGTACCGGCAAAGGCAGCGGTGCCCGCGTAGACCAGGTTCTCGACATTGGCCTCGAGCGCGTATTTCGCCAGCGTGGTATTGACGGTGTCGATGCCTTCGCCTGCCAGCTCGGTGACCTTGTCGCCGGCGGCATCGACGTAGTACAGATCGTCGCCGCTGCCACCGGCCAGCTTGTCACTTCCTTTGCCGCCGTCCAGTGTGTCGTTGCCGGCATCCCCGCGCAGGGTGTTGGCAGCGGCGTTACCTGTCAGGAAGTTGGCCAGGCCGTTGCCGGTGATGCCGACCGTGCCGGTGGACGTGACGATTGCATCCTCGACATTCGCGGACAGCGCAAACGTGCCCTTCGCCAGTGCAAGCTGGACGATATCGTGGCCTGCGGCGAAATCTTCGACGATCACGTCGCCGGCATTGTCGACGACGTAGAGATCGCTGCCCCTGCCGCCGCTCATCCGGTCGGCGCCGGCCAGGCCGTCGAGGCTGTCGTCGCCTTCCGTGCCGGCCAGCGTATCATCGGCCGCCGACGCCACGTTCAGGAAGATCTCGGCCATGGTCCTCACGCCGTCCGCAAACTTTACCTGTTCGATGTTCTTCAGCGTGATCTTTTGGCTGCCCCTGGCGAGCACCACGTCGGTAGCATTCGCGCGCTGGACGGTGTAGTCGGCGAAGGCGCCTGTCGCCACATAGGTGTCCGTGCCGCCGGCGCCGTCGACCGTGCCGTTGCCACTGCCGGCCGCGATCACGTTATCGAGCGCATTGCCGGTGGTGGCAAAGGGGGCAGCGCCCGTGTACGTCAGGTTCTCCACATTGGCCGCAAGTGCGTAATCCGCCAGCGCGGTGATGACGGTGTCCGTGCCTTCGTTGAGCCGCTCGGCAACCCGGTCGCCGGCGACATCCACGTAGTACATGTCATCGCCTGCGCCGCCTGTCATCAGGTCGGCACCGGCGCCGCCATCCAGGGTGTCGTTGCCGGCGGCGCCGGACAGCGCATTGGCGGCGCCATTGCCGACCAGGCGATTGCCCCCGGCATTGCCCGCCAGGCTGGCGGCCGCGATACCGGCCAGTGTGCCATGCTCCACATGTTCGGCCAGCACGTACACTCCCGCGGCTATATCGACGATGGCCGTGTCATTGCCTGCCCCTGCGGCTTCGACGATCACATCGGCCAGGTGGTCGACCATGTACGTGTCGTTCCCCTTGCCGCCAGCCATGCGGTCCCGCCCCGCTAACCCGTCGAGCGTATCGTTGGCGTCGGTACCGTTGAGCGTGTCGTCGCCGTCGCTGGGCTGGCCTGCCAGCAGGTCTGCCAGAAACCTGCCCACACCTTCGCTAAAGCGCACGAATTCGATATTGCGCATCGTGACGGTATCGCCGCTGGCAACCCTGGTGGCGAGCGCATTACCACCAGCAAGGCGGGAAAAGACATAGTCTTCCAAACCGCCGTCCAGTTCGAGCGAGTCCCAGCCGGCACCGCCATCGGCCATGTTCACACCGTCACCGGCTGCCAGGAAATCGTTACCCGCTCCGCCAAGCAACGTATCGTTGCCACTGCCGCCGATCAGGAGGGAACTCATGCTTTGCGCGCCCCCCACCAGCGAGTCGTTGCCGTTCCCGCCGTCGAGCGTATCATTGCCCGTGCTGCCGCCGGACAGCGTATCGTCGCTGCCGCCGCCGACCAACAAGTTATCCCACGCGTTGCCGGTCAGTGCCACGGCGCCGGCCCCTGTGAACCAGCCGATCTCCACCGAAACTGGCAGCGTGTAGCTGGCGATCGACACTAGCGCGGTGTCGCTGCCCGCGTAGTCTTCCTCGACAATCTTGTCCAGGCCGTCGCTGACGATATAAGTGTCGCCGCCATCGCCACCATGCAGCGTGTCGGCGCCCGCACCGCCGTCGAGCGTATCTGCGCCTGCGCCGCTATCGAGCAGATTGCTGCCGGCGCTGCCCGTCAAAACGTTGGCTTGCCAATTGCCCACCAGGTTGACGTTCACGCTGGATGCCGCGGTTATCACACCATCATGCAGATAATCCGCCAACGCGTAGGTGCCGGCGGCGGTGAATGCCACCTTCACCATGCTGTATTCGTTGGAGGTCAGCTCGATCACATCCTCTTCCTTATCGACGACGAACTCATTGCGCCCGCGGCCGCCAACCAGCGTGTCCGCGCCTGCTCCGCCATCAAGCGTGTTGTTGCCGCTATAGGAACCATTGATCAAGTTGGCGGAGGCATTGCCGACACCGTGAAAGCTGCCGCTACCGGTATAGACCAGCCTTTCCACGTTCGCGTCAAGACTGGCCTGGCCGAGCCCCGTCTTCACGGTGTCGTAGCCACCGTCAACTGCTTCCACGGCCGTGTCGCCGGCCGCGTCCAAGACATACTCGTCATTACCCTTGCCACCAGCAATCGTGTCATTGCCTGACAGACCGTCCAGGGTGTCGTCGCCGTCACCCCCCACCACGCTGTCGTCACCCAGCGATACCATCCTTGCGCGGAGCTGTAGCCAGCCCAGGCCCTGAACGTTGGCGAAGTCGAATACTTCGACCGCGGCGACCTGGATGACTTGGTCGTCGCGATCGTCGATCGTGAACTCGTTGCCGGCGACATGAACGTAACTGAAGTCCTCGATGTTCCTGCGCAGTTGCAGTACATCGCTGCCGGTGCCACCGTCGACCGATACGCGTCTGTAATCGTTCACAATCACCCGGAACGTATCGTCACCGGTGCCGCCGAGCAGAATGTCGTTGCCGCCGTCGGCTTCCAGCACATCGTCGCCGGTGCCGCCGTCGATGCTGTCGTCGCCCTTGCCACCGGAGACGGTGTCGTTACCGCCCTCGCCGAACAGGGTATCGTTGCCGCTTCCTCCCATGATCAGGTCGCCATTGCGGGGGCCCTGGCCGATCTCGCTGCCGCCGTGGATTACATCGTTGCCCCCGCCGCCTATCAGTTGCTGGTACTGGGCATCGCCACGCAAGGTATCGTCGAACGGTGTGTAGAGACCGTACTTGTCGGTGACATCCATGGCTATCCCGGGTACCGCACCGCCCAGCGGGGAGATCGACGTGTCCTTGTACACCAGATTGTCCTGCGTGACGTCTTCGAGGCGCGTATCACGCAAGGTCAGTACGACGCGCGGGCGCTCGCTCAACGAGTTCTCCAGGCCGTCGATGTCGTACAACAACTTGAGATCGCTGCCCTCCTGCTGCCAGCTCAGGTAGCGGGTGCTGGTATCGAAGGGATTGCCGCCGTCATACCTCGTGTTCTGGACGTACGCGTCCAGCACGATCACATCGCCACCCGGACCAGTGGCGAAATCGGTGACGGTCAAGTGGCCTTCACTACGCTGGCCACCGCCCAGCAAATATGAGTCCCTGCCATTGCCGCCAGTCATCAACGACGTGCCCATGCCCCACATGAATTGCGCAGCCTGGAACGTATCGTTGCCGTCGCCGCCCAGAAGCGTGCTTCCCTTATTGTTATTGCCATACCTCCCCTCGTCGCCAAAGGTGAGAATGTCGTCGCCGGCGCCGCCGTCGAGGCTGTCGCAGTCCACACCGCCGTAAAGCGCGTCATTCCCCGCACCGCCGAGCAGCGTATCGTTGCCGCTACCACCATGCAGCACGTCGTTGCCACCACGTCCGTCGATCAGGTCGTCGGCCTGCTCGCCGTACACCAGATCGTTTCCGGTGCCACCGGTCAGCGTATCGTCCAGGTAACCGCCGTCCAGCGTACCGCCGCCCTCAGGCGCCATCAGTGCCAGTCCCGGCATTGGGCTGCCATCCGGCCGGAGGCCACCCGTGAAGTTCGCCGGCGTCAGCAACTTCATGTCGACATTGCGCAGCGTGACGAACGGCGAGTAAGGCTCGCCACTCTGGTGTATCGCTAAACCGTCGATGATCTTGATCACGGTGTCCGCGCCCGACTGGCTGACCTTGAACAGACTGCCTTCCGCGAACGGGTTCCTGCCATCAAAACGATCCAGGCTCAGCGCAGTATCGATGACCTGGCCCAGGTCGATTACATCGCCACCGTCGCCAGCGACGAAATCGGTGATCACCACATTTGGGTGCACCAAGGCGTGGCCGAATACATAAGTGTCCGTTCCCGTACCGCCGGTGGCAAAGGCCCCGGGCCTGGCTGGCCACGCATCGATGGTGAATTCATCATCCCCGGCACCACCGTCCAGATTCAGCGTGACGTCCCACCCAAACGCGCCATAGGAACCATACGACCCGTTCACAACGATACTGTCGTTGCCGTCGCCCCCTGACAGCGTCGCGTGATATGCCTGTTTATCCATGAACGACTCTGCGACCAGCTCCAGGCGATCGTTTCCCGCGCCGCCATCGAACACGTCCGTACTGCCGTCGATCGTGGCCCTTAGATGGTCGTCGCCTTCGGCACCGTTGAGGGAGTCATTCCCTCTCGTTCCATTCAGGGTATCGTTCTGTGGTGCACTAGTCGTTGCGTTCATGGTGGAGAGACGGTCAGGTAATGGTCTCCCGCATTGACGCAGGATTCCGAAAAATTACAGATGGTAACATGTGTTGACTATCTGAAAACTATCGAATTGTTACGGTCGAGCAGGCGTTATTTCCTGCCAATTTAGAGTGCGTACTGGAGCGGCTACGGCGCACCGTAGGAGGCCTGGAGGCAAGCAAAGGACATGGCGTCCGGGGCGCGCAGTGCCCTGCTGCCAGGCAACCAAGCTGGCGCAAGATTGCGGTACGGGTGACGCCGTCTATGCGTGGGGGATGGCACCGGCCGTAACGACGCGAAGCCAGTAGTGAAGCTGGTAGTGAGGCCAGTCGTGCCGGCGACCGGAAAGGCGGATGAGTTGGAAGCGTTCTGACCGGCGTGCCTGCGGCATCACCTCGCGGGGCAGTGTTTCCTGCCCATCCCCCGTGTCATGGGCCGGTCAGTTGCGCTGGCGAAGGGCGTTTTCGATCTTCTGGTCGGTCTTGTACTGGCTGAGCGCATACACGGCACAGATGGTTGCCGGGAGCCAGCCGATCAGGGTGATTTGCAGGATCAGGCAGATCACGCCGGCGATCGGACGCCCGATGGTGAAGAACGTCAGCCACGGCAGGATGAGGGCAATCAGGAGACGCATCAGTTTTCCTTTTCAGTATGGTTCCGGTTCGGCGCGGCGCCGGAAATCATTTTCCGCTGGAGCGCGCGCATGCGGCGTTCGCATCGATGCACGAGCGGCGCATGGTTGGAGCCTGCCCGTGCATCGATGGTTGCATCACTCATGCTACCGCAGCCGGCATCCCGCAAGACTCAACAATTATCACCGCGTCACTTCGGCAGCGCCGCGAGCATCTCCGCCAGGGCCTTCTGCGAATGGTCGTTCAGCTTGCGCGCCATCTTCAGGTGAAGGGTGGCCAGCCGGTCGACCGCCTGGGCTTCGAGGAGCACCGGCTGCACCATCCGGTCGGCGGCCTGGTGGAACTGCTGCGACGTGGTATCGAGCTGCGCCGCCAGTTCCCCGCGCGCCGCTTCCAGCTGCTGCCGGAAGGCCTTCTCGAACATCTCGCGCTGGTGGCCGACTTCCTCCAGCTTGCGTTCCGCGGAATTCATCATCCACTTGAACGCACCCGCGACGAGCAGCGCGCCGCCGACGATGGGCGCCACTGGCGCGATCACCGGCATCACCGCGGCCGCCCCCAGGAAGTAGGCTGCCGCGCCGGTCCCGATGGCGGCCGCGCCGCCCACTTTCAGCGTCATGTTGGTGGCATCCTCGGCCCCGTTCCGAAGCCGCGTTCCCAGGCGCAGCGCCGGGGCCGCGCCGGCCAGTTCGGTGTGGTGCAGCCGCTTCAGGATCGTGCTGCGCGATAGAGCCATCTCTTCCTGGAACAGGCGCAGATCCTCATGGATCAGCTGGAGCGAGCGCTCCCGCCGCGAAATGATCCGGTTTACCCGCCGTTCCAGCTCTTTGCCGAAGGTGGATTTGGCGATGCTTTCCCACGTCGCTGCGCGTTTCCACTGGTCCGTATTGAGGCGGTCGACGACTTCCCGTTCGAACGCATTGCCCGCGTCGTGGATGGCTTCTTCCAGGTCTTCGTCGAAGGTCTCGCGCTCGAAGGCGATGCGCGCATCGGCAATGGCGAGGCGCTGCCCCACCTGCTTTTGCAGCCCATGGGCGGACTCGAGGAAGGCCACCGCGGTCTCGCTGCTGGTTTCATAGTCCGCGATGCGCGAGTTGAACGCCGCTATTTCCTGGCTCACGCGCGCGCACGCCGAAGTCATCCGCGCGGTCAGCTCCCCTTTGTCCAGCGTTCCCTGCTCGAACTCGAGGACGGCGTTCGCCAGCGATACGTCGCCGGTGGCGCGAACGCACAGGTCCGCCAGGTCCGCATACTTGCGCCCCTTGAGCATGCGCACCGAGCCCAGGCTCACCTTGCTCCACAGGCTTTTTTCATCTGTCGGAAAGACGTCGAGTTCCGCCGGGCGGATCTGGTAGCGCAGTGCTTCGGCAAAATCGCGCGCCATGTCCCTGCTGCGCGTTCCCTGGATCGACAACAGCGAACGGGCGGCCTCGAACGCTTCCTCCGCGGTGGCCTGATCGATACCGGCCGACGCCGCGTGCAGATTTTCAAACGCCGTTTTCCAGTCCAGCGGACGTTCGACGCATTCCAGCAACACCACCCTGGCCAGCGCCGAATCGTTCATCAGCGCCGCCACGTCTTTCAGGGCATTGAAGTCGGCCACGTTGAGGATGCCATCCGAGCTGGCGATGGCAGCCACCGCCCGGAGGTACGCTGTGGGAAAGGTGGCATCGTTGGCGACGTAATGGCCCAGTTCCCGATGCTGCGCGGCGTTCTGCTGGCCGAACTCGTTGAACGTGGCGGATGGTGGCTTGATGGTCATGGGATTCCTGTAATGCGTCACGGGTTCGCGCTGCGCGAAAGTGAGCTGCATTCTACTGCAGTGCTGTTCTGGCAATATCCTTGATGTGCTGTGGTGTGGGGCACGGGTGCAGTGATGGCGCTGTTATGGCTATCGGCGGCCGGGCTGGCGGTGCATCCGGCGTCTGTGGCGGATGAGCGGTCGGTCGCGACACGCCGCCCGCCTCTCCCAAAAGAGTTGCGGTTTGACTTTGCGGGAAATAGCGCCGGGCGCATGATGATTCGTACGACCAACCGGGTCGGCACGCTTTCTCAACGCCTGGAGAAAATCATGGGTACCAACTGCAATGCAAAGTCTTCGGCCGGCCTTCGCACCATCGCAGCGGTTGCCATCGCGCTATGCGTGCATGTCGCGCATGCCGCTCCGCCGATCGACAAGCCAGTCGAAGGTTTCACCGACAAGTATGCGCAGGTCAACGGCGTGCGGCTCCACTACAAGATCGGCGGCAAGGGCACGCCGGTGGTGCTGCTCCATGGGTATGCGCAAACGGGCCATATGTGGGCACCGGCCATGCGCGAACTGGTCAAGACCCACACCGTGATCGTGCCGGACCTGCGCGGTGCCGGCGGCTCGGAAAAGCCCGCGGGCGGCTATGACAAGAAGACGATGGCGGCCGATATCCATGCGCTGGTGAAATCGGTCAGCAGCGAACCGGCCGCCGTGGTCGGCCACGACATCGGCATGATGGTCGCCTATGGTTATGCGGCCCAGTTCCCTGCCGATACCAGCCGGCTGGTGGTGATGGATGCCTTCGTTCCCGGCGTGGGCGACTGGCGCAATGCCTTCCCCGCCCAGGCGGTGTGGCATTTCCACTTCTACGGGGAGACGCCGCTGGCGCTGGTGAAAGGCCGGGAGCGCATCTACTTCGAACATTTCTGGAACGATTTTTCCGCCGACAAGGCGAAGTCGATCAAGGAATCGGACCGCAAGCTGTATACCGCTGCCTATGCGCAGCCGGGCGGCATGCGTGCCGGCTTCGCCTACTTCAGCGGTTTCGAGCAGGATGCCGTGGATTTCGGGCCGATGAGCAAGACGAAGCTGACGATGCCGGTGCTGACCATCGCTGGCGAGAAATCGGCGGGGGATTTCCTGGGCAATCAGGCGCGCATGTATGCCGAAGATGTGCAGAGCGTGATCATCAAGGGCTCGGGGCACTGGTTGATTGATGAGGCGCCGGAGCAGGTGGTGCCGGCGCTGGTTGGGTTCATCAAATAGATTCTGTGGCCGCCTGTATGGCTGGCTGACCGGCGCTCGGGCAGGCTCATGAATAAAAAAAGCCCCGATTCCATCTCGGAACCGGGGCCTTTCTCAACACATCGGGATCACTCACATCCCAACCTCATCCTTACACGTTGAACAAGAAATTCAACACATCCCCATCCTTCACCACATATTCCTTGCCCTCGGCGCGCATCTTGCCCGCTTCCTTGGCACCCGCCTCGCCCTTGAAGGCGATGAAGTCATCGAACGCGATGGTCTGCGCGCGGATGAAGCCGCGCTCGAAGTCGGTGTGGATCACGCCGGCGGCTTGCGGGGCGGTGTCGCCCACGTGGATCGTCCAGGCGCGCACTTCCTTCACGCCGGCGGTGAAGTAGGTCTGCAGGCCCAGCAGCTTGAAGCCGGCGCGGATCAGGCGGTCCAGGCCTGGCTCGTCCATGCCCATGTCGGCCAGGAACTCGGTCTTGTCGGCGTCTTCCAGGTCGGCGATTTCCGCTTCGATGGCGGCGCAGATCGCCACGATCGGCGCGTTCTGCGATGCCGCGTACTCGGTCAGCTGGTCCAACAGCGGATTGTTGGTGAAGCCCGTGTCGGAGACGTTGGCCACGTACATGGCCGGCTTGGCCGTGATCAGGCACAGCGGCTTGATCAGCGCCATTTCCTCGTCGGACAGGCCGAGCGCGCGCACCGGCTTGGCGTCGTTCAGCGCCGGCAGCACTTTTTCCAGCAGGGTCACCAGCTTGGCGGCTTCCTTGTCACCGGAGCGGGCTTTCTTGTTTTCGCGGTGGATGGTTTTTTCCACCGTGCTCATGTCCGCCAGCGCCAGCTCGGTCTGGATCACGGCGATATCGTCCAGCGGGCTGACCTTGCCGGCCACGTGGATCACGTTTTCATCTTCGAAGCAGCGCACCACGTTGACGATGGCGTCCGTTTCGCGGATGTGGGCCAGGAACTGGTTGCCCAGGCCCTCGCCCTGCGACGCACCGGCCACCAGGCCGGCGATGTCGACGAATTCCACGATCGCGTTGACGATGCGCTCGGGCTTGACGATGTCGGCCAGCTGCTTCAGGCGGGGATCCGGCACCTCGACCACGCCCACGTTCGGCTCGATCGTGCAGAACGGGTAGTTTTCAGCGGGGATGCCGGCCTTGGTCAGCGCGTTGAAGAGGGTGGACTTGCCGACGTTGGGCAGGCCGACGATGCCGCATTTGAGACTCATGGAATTCCTTGTGAAATATGTAATGCCGTCGCCGACAGTGCCCTGCGCGGTGCGGAAAATAGTCGCATTATAGCGCCGCCCGCCGGGCGCGGCGCCCTGTCAGGGGGCTGTTGCGGCGTCGAACACCGCCCGGTCGCGGCCGCCGCGCTTGGCCTCGTACAGTGCCGCATCGGCGCGCCGGATGATTTCCGCCACCGCCTCGCCCGGCCGGGCCGCCGCCAGCCCGATCGACACCGTCACGGCCAGCGTGCCGCCATCGACCGGCACGCGCATGGCGCGCATCCGGGCCAGCATGCGGCCGGCCACCGCCAGCGCGGCCGGCGCGTCGGTGCGGGGCAAGGCCACGATGAATTCCTCGCCGCCGTAGCGGGCCGCCACGTCGCCGTCGCGGGTTTCTTCCAGCAGCATCGCACCCAGCCGGCGCAGCACCTCGTCGCCGGCCGGATGGCCATGCTCGTCGTTGACGCGCTTGAAATGGTCGGCATCCACCAGCATCAGGGCCAGCGGCTCGCCGTGGCGCTGGGCGGTGCCCAGCAGGCGCTCCAGGCTGTCCATGAAATAGCGGCGGTTGAACAGGCTTGTGAGGCTGTCGGTGGACGATTGCACGCGCAATTCCTCGGACAGCGCCGTCAGCGTTTCGTGCTGCCGGGCCAGCGCGGCGTGCGCTTCCTCCAGCGCGGCCCGGGAGCGCTCGCGCTCGGCCTGGCGCAGGCGGAACTGCCACAGGTACAGCAGCGACAGCGCGGCCAGCGCGATCGCTGCGGCCGCCAGCAGCGCCGCCCGCAGCGCCGTGCCCTTCACCTCGTCCAGCGGCAGCAGCAGGTTCACATGCCAGTCCGTTTCCGGCACCGGCCGGCGCACCATCAGGTAGCTGCCGTGCCCGCCGATGTCGACGATGGTCGCGCCGCTGTCCAGCGTGCGTCCGGTATGCACGTCCAGCGGAGCGCGCAACACGCCGTCGTACTGGCGCGTGCGGGCCACGCTGGCGCCGGCACGCGCCGACAGCGCCGCCAGCGGCCGGTATTGCCAGTCCTCGCGCGAACTGAGGAAGGCCACGCCGCCGGCATCGGTCACCAGCACCTCGCCGCCATAGTCGCGCACTTCCGGCATCGTCAGGTCGGCCTTGACCACGGCCACGCCCAGCAAGGCACCGTCCGCCGCCTTCACCTGCTGGGACAGGAAAAAGCCGGGCCGGTGCGACGTGGTCCCCATCGCATAGAAATGCGCGCCCCCTTCCGCCACCGCGCGGCTGTAGTACGGCCGGTACGCATAGTTGACGCCCACGAAGCTGATCGGGTCCCGCCAGTTCGACGCGGCGATCGCCGTGCCGGCCGGATCGAGCACGTACAGTTCCGTGGCACCGGTGCTGGCACGCATCCGCGCGAGATGGAGGTTGGCATCGTGCACCAAACCGGGCTTGTGCGGCTGCGCGAGCGCATTGCGCAGCGTGCGGTCGTTGGCCAGCAGGTGCGGCAGGTAGGTGTAGCGCCGCGGCGGCGCGAACAGCTGGATCGCGAAACGCTCCAGGCGCGGAATGGCGGCGCGCTCCAGCCGCGCGACCTGCCGTTCCCAGGTCAGTGTATATGCCCCCAGGGCGGCCAGCGTAGCGGCCAGCAGAACGAACACGGGCACCAGGACCAGCGGCGCCTTTCCCATCCAGGCGGGAAGCCGGCTGTGCACCGGCACGGCGGAAAGGGCGGGAAGGCTCATCGATGCTGCTTTGCGGAGAAACTGGTTACTGCCGAGTATACGCCACCACCACCCCCATTGATACCGTCAAGCAACTTTCGAGCCGATAAGTTGACACCAGGTTATCGTTCAGTTGCGGCATAGCCTCACCGGGGTCTCACCTCCCCGTGCTTCCCTCCCTGACCTACCCTCCCTGACCTATCCTCCCTGCGCCAGCGCCGCCAGTGCGGCTTTCCTGCGCCCAGGCGGCTGCCCGGCCGCCAGGCGGGGCCTGTGGCTGCCGGTACCCAGCCGCACCTGGGGTGCCGGGTAGACCGTCCCGCCGGCACCCAGCTGCCACGTGGTCGGCACCTGCCGGTCGGCGCACACGCGGGTCCAGGCACACACCAGGTCTGGCGCCAGCTCCACCTGGCCGATGGCGAACGGGCGCCCGGCCAGTGCGAGCGGCACCGTCAGCGGCACGATGCTGTCGCCATCGATCAGGGCCGCAAACGCGTCCATCGGCAGCGCCAGGCCGCTGCCTTCGGCCTTCAGCACCGCTTCCTTCAGGGTCCAGAAGCGCAGGAACAGGCGGTCGTAGCCGCCGCGCGGGCAGGCCAGCAGCTGGATCTGTTCGGCGCGGTGGAACAGCCGCTGCGCCACCAGCGGGTCGGCGCGGCCGGGCTGCACCAGTTCGATGTCCACCCCGGCCGCGGCGCCGGCGCCGATCAGCAGCACGGCAACGCCGCGGCAGTGCGACAGGTTGAACGCCAGGTCCGGCCGGCCGCGCAAGGCGGGCTTGCCATGGCGGCTGGTATCGAACAGGAGCCGTTCCGGTTCGGTATCCGCCAGCTCGGCCAGCACGCGGCGCAGCAGGAAGCGGCTGGCCAGGAAGTCGGCGCGGTCGCCGTCGAACACGAAGCGCCGGGCGCGTTCCCGTTCGGCCGGGGTAAGCCAGCCTTGCGCCTGCGGCAGCGCGGCCGCCACGTCGGCGGTGCGCACCCAGACGAGCAGCGGCTCATCGTCAGGCAAACGCAAGTTCTTCATGGATCGCCTCACCCAGCGTTTTCAGCACGGCATCCCGGTCGTCATGGATGAAGAAATGGGCGCCGTCGAACTGGTGCATCGTCAAACCTCACAGGTCTGTTTCGCCCAGCCGGCCATCTGGCTGGCCGGCACGGCATCGTCGGCGCGGCCGGCCAGCGCCGTGATCGGCACCGGCAGCGGACGGGCCGCGTGGTAGCGATAGGTTTCATGCATGCGGAAGTCGGCGCGCAGCATCGGCAGCATCGCGTCCATCGTTTCGCGGTGGCGCAGCACCGCTTCCGGCGTGCCGCCATAGTCGCGCAGCGCATCGATGAATTCGTCGTCCGGCAGGGCGTGCAGGTCGCGTTTCGGGTTCGGCATGTCCGGTGCGCGGAAGGCGGAGACGAACAGCCGGCGCGGCAGCGGGACGGCGCGTGCGACCAGCGCGCGCGTCAGCTCGAAGGCGATCAGCGCCCCCATGCTGTGGCCGAACAGGAAATAGGGCCGGTCGGCCAGCGCGGTCACGGCCGGCACCAGGCCATCGACCATCGCCGCCATCGTCTGCACGGGCGCCTCCAGCATGCGCCGCTCGCGGCCGGGCAGCAGCGCCGCCTGCAGTTCGACGTCTTCCAGCCCGCCCAGCCAGGGGCGGTACAGCGTGGAACCGCCGCCCGAACTGGGCAGGCAGAGCAAGCGCGCGCCGGCGTGCGGGGCGGGACGGGAAAAATGGGTGAACCAGGGATGCATGGTGTTCTCCTCAGGCTGCGCGGCGCAGCGGTGCAAAGACGCCGAACCGTTCGGTCGGCATGAAGGTGGGCGTATCCAGGCGCAGCACGGCGGTGTTGACGATGAAGTCGTGCTCGAAGCGGGTCACGCCGCGCAGGTTCGTGGTGGCGGGCAGCAGCCGGGCGATCAGCGGCTTGCGCCACTTCTGGGCGATGGTGGACATGGCCCGCACCAGCGTGGCCAGCCGCGCCGGATCGCTGTCGGCGGAAACGGGGATCATGTCCAGCCCGCAGCCGCATACGGTGGACAGCAGCAACAGGTCCTTCACGCCCACGTCGCCGGCGGCCGTGGCCTCGGCGAGCCGCGTGTCTTCCAGCACCGACAGCATGGTGCCGTTGAAGCCCACCATCGGCAGGTTGGGCAGCGCATGCTGCAGCATGTCGTTCACCGCATACAGCGCGAACATGAAGTCGAGCTGGCCGATGCGGCTGCCGTTCAGGCCTTCGACGACGGCCACCGCGCTTGTCTCGTCGCCGGGGAACGGCGCCAGCGACAGGTCGTAGCCGAGAAAGCGCACGCCCTGCTCGCGTGCCAGCCGTACCAGCACGGGCAGCGTCCGCGCCACGCGGCTGGTGAGCTCCTCGCGGCAGGCATCGAGCCGGTCGGCGAAGTTGTCGTGCCGGCCGCACGCCTGCAGGAACGGGCCGGCCAGTTCCAGCGCCACCGAGAAGCCCGGCGCGCCATCGTGCCAGGCGGCCGGGAAGTATGGCGTGGCCGGCTTGATCCAGGCCAGCGCGGCGAAGCGGAAATTGTCCTGCTGCCGCGCCGGCGTGCTGCCCAGCCGCGCCATCGTTTCGGCGGCGGCCGCCACGGCCTCGTTGTGCAGCCCCTGCTCGCCGGCCACGCGCATGTTGGTGAACACGTGGCGCGTTTCCCCCACGATCGCATCGATCAGGTCCACGCGCCGCGCCACGCTGTCGCGGGTGTCGCAGGCGGGACCCGGCAGGCAGCACCAGATGTTCTCGCCCAGCGCCTGTTCCAGCCGCACGGCGGTGCGCCCGGCGGCCACCGGGTCCGCATCGGGCAGCCACTGCTCGACCGGCGGCGCCACGTAGCGGAAACAGCGCGCCGCCAGGCCCGCCTCGTCGAGCAGCCGCCAGGCATGGGTGAAGAAACTCCGCACGGTGGCGGCGGTCTCTTCGGGGGCGGCGCCGTCCAGCGGGCAGCCGAAAGTGATGGTACGCAGGGTAGGCATGGCTACTGCTCCTTCGCGGTGCGCAGGCTGCGCGGCCGCATGTCGGTCCACAATTGCTCGATGCGTTCGAGGCAGGTCTCGCGGTCTGCCGCGTCGCCGACGGTGGTCCAGCCAGCGGGTACCGGGCGGTAGGCGGGCCAGACCGAGTACTGGTCTTCTTCGTTGCGAACTACATTGTAGGCAGCTGAATTCATGATTCTCTCCGTGATGTGTAATCGTTTGTAGGGTTTGTTAACCGAAGATGCCGCGCTTTTTCGGCTTCGCGGACATGCCTTCGGCAGCGAAGATCGCGCCGACATAGCGCTGCCATGCCTCGCTGTCGATGCGCGGTTCGCGCAGCCCATGGCCGGCCAGGCGGCGCACGGTCTTTGCCTGCTTCACTTTCAGGCGTTTTTCCTCCGGCGCGGCCGCGTCGGTGTCCCACCAGAACAGGTAAGGGGCGAACGGCAGCGGCTCGGCCGCGCTATGTTCCTTGACCGCGTCGACCCAGTCGCGGATGGGCATGCGCTTCAGCCCCGCGCCGGCGCAATCGACGAAATCGGGCAGCAGCCGGCTCCAGTCGCGCTTGTCGTCGCCGATGAGGTGGTGCACGCCGGTGCTGGTGTAGTCGCCGGCCAGCGCCGTGATGGCGCGCGCCACGTGATCGACCGGCACGATCTGCTCGACGAATGGCCGGTCGGGCCACGCCCCTACCTTCAGGCAGGTGCGCACGAACAGCGCCACGAAGTCATCCATCCGCCCTGCCCCGCTGCGGCTGTCCACGGCCACGCGGCCCAGCCGCATGATCTGGGCCGGAATGCCGGCCCGGGCGGCGCGGCGCACCATCAGTTCGGCCACCCACTTGCTGCCGTTGTAGCCTTCGCGCGTGCTCTGGCCGATATCCTCGACCCGCGCGTCCTCGTCGAAGGTGCCGCCACTCTCACCCTGCAGCACGCCGGCGGTCGAGACCAGGACGAAGCCCTTGCGCTTGGCCGTGGCGGCCAGCTCCAGCAGGCGCCTCGTCGTCTCCACGTTATCGCGGCGCAGCGCCTGGTAAGGCAGCACGTGGTTCAGGCGCGAGGCGTTGTGCACCACCAGGTCAACGTCGCGCGCCAGCGTGGCGTAGTGCTCGTCGTCCAAACCCAGTTGAGGATCGGCCAGGTCGCCCGTCAGCACGCGGATGCGGGCCGCATAGCCCTCTTTCCACAGGCCGTACTGGTCGAGGTTGTCGCGCAGGCGGCGCAGGCCGGTGGCCGGATGCGCCGCCCGCACATGGCAATGCAGCGTCACGCGCGGCCAGCGCTCCAGCATGTCGGCCGCCACGTAGGCACCCACGAAACCGGTGGCACCCGTCAGCAGCACGTGCTCCAGGCTCGATGCCAGCGGCGGCAGCGGTTCCGGCAGCACGAGCGCGGATTCGGCCTCGCCATCGAGACGGCTTTCCGCCGCATCCATGGCGCGCGCCGTGTCGGCATGCTCGATGCGGAACGCCATCGCCCGCACGGTCGGCTCGCTGAAGAATCCCGGCAGCGTGACCGTATGGCCGAGCGACGCGCGCACCCGCGCCAGCAGCTGGGTCGCCGTCAGCGAATTGCCGCCCAGCGCGAAGAAATCGGCCGTCACGCTCACCCGTTCCAGGCCCAGCATCTCGCCCCACACGGTGGCGATCGACTCTTCGAGCGCCGTTTCCGGCGCCACGTAGTCGCCGGCGCCGAGCGCATCGGCATCCGGCAAAGGCAGCGCACGGCGGTCGACCTTGCCGTTCGCGGTGACCGGGAAGCGGTCCAGCAGCACGTAGGCGCCCGGCACCATGAAGGCGGGCAGCCGCTGCGCCAGGTAATCGCGCAACAGGGCGGGCGTGGGCGAAGCGACGCCGGTGCCCTCGGTACAGGTCACATAGGCCACCAGCCGCTTGTCGGCGCTGTCGCCCAGCGCCAGGACGAGCGCCGCGTTGACACCCGGGCAAGCCGCCAGTTGCGCCTCGATCTCGGCCGGCTCGATCCGGTAACCGCGGATCTTCACCTGGTCGTCCATCCGGCCCAGGAATTCCAGGGTGCCGCCGGCGTTCCAGCGCACCTTGTCGCCGGTGCGGTACAGCCGCGAACCCGCGGCCGCACTATCGGCCCCGAACGGATCGGCCACGAAGCGCTCGGCGCTCTGCTGCGGCGCGTTCAGGTAGCCGCGCGCCACGCCGGCGCCGCCGATGTACAGCTCGCCCGGCACGCCCACCGGTACCGGCTCCAGCGCTTCGTCCAGCACATAGTTGTCGGTATGGGCGATCGGCCGGCCGATCGGCACCGTGCCGGCCAGCGCATCGGCCATGCTCACCTTCCTGGCGGTGGCGAAAGTGGTGCACTCGGTGGGGCCGTACACGTGGATCAGTTGTCCCTTGCTCCCCGCCTGCAGGGCTTCGATAGCCCGTGCGGCGTGCGGCGACGACATCGCCTCGCCGCCCGTCAGCAGCTGGCGCACGCCGGCCAGCGCTTCCGGATGCTGGTCCACCAGCTGGTTGAACAGCGCGGACGTCACGAACACCGTGTCGATCCCCTCGCCGGCGACCAGCCCGGCCAGCTGGTCCAGGCCCACCACGCCGGCGGGCGCCTGCACCAGCCGCGCGCCGTTCAGCAGGCTGCCCCAGATCTCGAACGTGGAGGCATCGAAGCCCACGGGCGCGTATTGGAGATAGGTGCCGTCCGCGGAAAAGTCGGCATAGCCGGCTTCGCGCACCAGCCGCACGATGCTGCGGTGTTCGATCATCACGCCTTTCGGCTTGCCGGTGGTGCCGGACGTGTACATCACGTAGGCCAGCGCGCGCGGATCGTGCGGCACGTCCGGGTTCGTGTCGCACCGTGCCGCGACTTGCGGAGCGTCGACATCCAGCACGACACCGTCGAATGCCGGCAGCAGCGCGGCGCCGGCGCCGTCCGTCAGCACGGCCACGGCCCCTGCGTTCGCCAGCATGTAGGCGGTGCGTTCGCGCGGGTACTCCGTATCGAGCGGCAGGTAGGCGCAGCCGGCCTTCAGCACGGCCAGCAGCGCGACGACCAGTTGCGGGCCGCGCGGCAGCGCCACGCCGACGATGCCGCCCGGCGCCACGCCCTCGCCGAGCAGGTGATGGGCCAGCCGGTTGGCGCGGCGGTTCAGTTCATCGTAGCCCAGCCGCAGCTCGCCCTGCACCAGGGCGACTTTCGCCGGTGCCAGCAGCGCCTGTTGAACAAACAGCTCATGCACCGTGGCAACCGGCAATGCGGGCTTGGCGCCACGCGCCAGCGCCAGCATCCGTTCGCGCCCGGCGCCATCGACCAGCGCCAGGTCGCGCAGCGGCGCGGCGGGCGCCTGCGCCACCTGCCGCGCCAGCAGCGCGAACGAGTCGGCCAGCCGCGCCACCGTCTCGGGCAAGAACAGGTCGCGTGCAAATTCCCAGTGCGCGCGCAGGCCGCCATCGGCGCTTTCATGCAGCACCAGTTGCAGGTCGAAGCGGGCAATCCATTCGGTACTGTCGATCAGCGACGTGTCCTCGTAGGCGCGCTGCAGTGCGAAGCCGACCTGGAAGAACGGCAGCGTATTCGCGCTGCGCGGCGGATTCAGCTCGTCCACCAGCAACTCGAACGGCAGCTCGGCATGGCCGTAGGCGGCGCGCGCGGTCCGGCGCACGTCGTCCAGCAGGCCGGCGAAGGTCTGCCCGCCTTCCATGCGGGCGCGCAGCACCAGCGTGTTGACGAAGAAGCCGATCACGCCCTCGGTTTCTTCCAGGTTGCGGTTGGCGATCGGACTGCCCACGTTGAAGTCCTGCTGGCCGCTCCAGCGGTACAGCAGCAGTTCATACAGCGCCAGCCAGGTCATGAACGCCGTGCTGCCGCTTCCGGCGGCCGCATTGGCCGCACCATGCAGTGCCGCGCAGACGTCCGCGGGAATCTGCGACACGTGCAGGCCGCAGGCCGACGACCGCGCGGCGGGCCGCGGAACATCATACGGCAGCGTGATCTGCGGCTGGCTGCCGTCGAGTTCCGTGCGCCAGTAATCGACCAGCTGGCCGCGCTTGCCGCCGGCCAGGTCGGCGCGCTGCCACAGCGCATAGTCCGCATACTGGATCGGCAGCGGCGCCGCCTGCGGCGCACCGCCGGCCGAGAACGCGGCGTACGCGGCCGACAGCTCGCGCATCATCACGTCCATCGACCAGCCGTCGGTGGCGATATGGTGCAGCGACACGAGCAGGATGGCCCGGTCGTCGCCTTGCACCAGCCGGTACCGGGCCACCGGGCCGGCACGCAGGTCGAACGGCTGCGCCGCCTCGGCGGTGGCGATGGCGGACAACTGCTCGGCCGCGTCTGGCGCGCCGCGCAGGTCGTCATATTCAAGAGCCACCGACGTCGGTGGCGTCACTTCCTGCCACGGCGTGCCGTCCGCCTCGGGATAGCGGGTGCGCAGCGATTCATGGCGCGCATGCAGCCAGTCCAGCGCCCGTTGCAGCGCCGCGCGGTCGACGGTGCCGGCGAGCGGCAGCGCGTTCGGCACGTGGTAGGCCATGCTGGCCGGGTCGTACTGGTGCAGGAACCACAGCCGCGATTGGGAAAACGACAGCGGCAGGCGTTCCGGCCGCTGGACGGCGGCGATCGCCGGCTGCCGCGCCGCGGCCTGGTTGCCGTTGGCGCATTCCGCGCCATCCGCGCCGGCCTCGCGCAACGCGGCGGCTTGCCCGGCGATGGTCGGCTGTTCGAACAGCACGGACAGGGGAATGCGCACGCCGAACGTCTTCTGCAGCCGCGCATACGCCTGCGTGATCGACAGCGAATGGCCGCCCAGGTCGAAGAAATCGTCGGTGACACCGAATTCGTCGGTGCCCAGCACGGCGGCCCAGATGCCGGCCAGCCTGGCCTCGATGTCGTCGCGTGGGGCGATTCTTTCCACGCCCGTAGCAAGCAAACCCATACCCATCTCCGGTGCCGGCAGCGCCCCGCGATCGAGCTTGCCGTTCGCGTTCAGCGGCAGCGCGGCCAGCGGCAGGTAGCGCGCCGGCACCATGTAGTCAGGCAGCCGGGCCGACAGCCATGCGCGGCACTCGTCCTGCAGCGCGGGCGTCCATGCGGCGCCACCTTCCGGCACCACGTAGGCGACCAGGCGCTGGCCATCCGGCGTCACGGCGGCCACGGCATCCAGCACGGCCGGATGGCCGCGCAGTTCATGGCCGATCGCATCCAGCTCGATGCGGTAGCCGCGCAGCTTCACCTGGAAGTCGACGCGGCCGTGCACGACCAGCGTGCCGTCGGCGCGGAAGTACCCCAGGTCGCCCGTCAGGTACAGCCGCGCGCCCGGCATCCCCGGATCAGGCAGGAATTTCTGTGCGCTCATCTGCGCGTTGTTCAGGTAGCCGGCGCCCACCGAACCGCCGGCGATCGCCACCTCGCCCGTCACGCCGACCGGCAGCCGATTTCCGAAACGGTCCAGCACATGCACGGCCAGGCCAGGCAGCACGCTGCCGACTGTGACGGGCGCGGCGAGGTCCACGAACTCGTCGCGCGTAAACCGGTGGGTGGTGCACAGGTCCGTGCATTCCGTCGGGCCGTAGGTGTTGACCAGCTCGGTCGTGCAACCCGGCGACCGCAGCCAGGGCGCCAGCCGGCGCTTGTCCACCGGCTCGCCACCGACGAACAGCAGGCGCAGCGATGCCAGCGCATCATTTTGGTCAGGATGGCGGCAGGAATCCGCTTCCACCATCGCGCAGGCCATGCTCGGCGTGCAGTTGATCCAGCCGATGCCATGCGCCGCCACCAGCTCGCGCGCATGCACCGGGTCGAAGTGGCGCGTGGGCGCCAGGTGCAGGATGCCGCCCGTCGTCAACGCACCCCACACGCATTTCTGCGCCAGGTCGAACGTGATCTTGTTGACGAGCAGGCAGCGCTCGCCCGGGGCAAAGGCGAACTCCTTGTTCCACCAGCCGAGGAAGCACGTGAAGCTGTCGTGGAACACGCCGGCCGCCTTCGGCTTGCCGGTGGAGCCGGACGTGTGGATCACGTACAGGATGCGTGCCGGGTCGGTTTCAGGCCAATCCTTCAACGGCACATCCTTCTCGTTCTCGCCGGCCAGCAGGACCGTCACGCCGGCGATGTCGAACAGTCCCGCATGGGTGCTGTCCGTTACCACATGGCGGATACGCAGGTCGGTCACCATCTGCGCCAGCCGTGCCGCCGGCAGGCGCGCATCGAGCGGTGCGTAGGCACAGCCGAGGCGCGTGATCGCCACCAGTGCGGCGATCATCGGCACGCCCGGCTCGAACGCGAAGGCCACCGTGTCGCCCGCGCGGACGCCGGCGGCCAGCAGGCGCGCCCCGAGGCGCCGTGCCCGCAGGTCGAGTTCCGCGTAGGTGGCGTGGCCATCGTCCGACACGATGGCCGGCGCGCCGGGCCGTTCGGCCACCTGGCGGGCAAGCAGCTCGCCGAGGTCGGACGCCGCGTGCACGGCGGGCCGGTGGTTCCACGCGTCCTGCAGCGCCATGTCGGCGCCCGGTGCGATCGACAGCATGCCGACCGGCAGGTCCACATCGCCCACCATCCGCGACAGCAGCTCGCGGTAATGGGCCAGCAGGCCGGCGATCGCGCCGGCGTCGAACTGGCGCGCGTCATACAGCGCCTTGACGCGCATGCGGCCCACCGGGTCGATGACCAGGGCCAGCGGGAAGTTCGTGTGCTGCCACACGCTGACATCGGGCAGGCTGAAGCCGTCCGTGGTGGGGAACGATTCGATGGCCAGCATCGAGTCGAACAGCGCCCGGCCGCGCGGCACATCGCTCCAGCCGGCGATATCGGTCAGCGACGCATGTTCATGTTCGCGTTGCGCCACAAGCGCGGCGCCCAGCCGGGCGGCGAAGCCGCGCACCGTTTCGGCCGGATCGATGCGCACGCGCACCGGTACGGTATTGATGAACAGCCCCACCATCGCATCCGCGCCGGCCAGCTCGGGTGGCCGGCCCGCGACGGTGGCGCCGAACACCACGTCGTCCTCGCCGCTGTAGAGGGCCAGCAAATGCGCCCAGGCGGCTTGCAGCAGCGTGCCGGGGGTGACGCGCAACATCCGGGCCGTGTCGCGCAGGCGGCCGCCCAGGGCTTCTCCCAGTTCCGCCGTCGCCGTGGCGCCGGCATCGGCCCCGCTGTCCGGTGCCGGATGCTTGACCAGGCCGAGCGGCGTGGGCGCATGGAACCCCGCCATCTGCCCGCGCCAGTAGGATTCCGCGGCGGCCTTGTCGCGGCTGCGCAGCCAGCCCAGGTAGTCGCCCCAGCCCGGCGCCGGGCGTGGCTGCCAGGCCTTGCCATCGGCCAGCGCGGCGTACGCGGACAGCAGCGAGCCCAGCACCACGAAGGCCGACCAGCCATCGAGCAGCACGTGGTGGTAGGTCCAGAACACCACGCTGCGGTCTTCGCGATGCAGCAGCGCCTGGCGCAGCAGCGGTGGCCGGCGCAGGTCGACGCCGCGCACCGCCTCGTCGCGGCGCAACGCATCCAGGCGCGCGGCGAATGCCGTGTCGTCATCGCCCGTGGCATCGATCTCGATCACGTCGACCGTCGCCGACTTCGTCACCACCAGCAGCGGGTGCTCGAGGCCTTCCCAGGCGATGGCGGCGCGCAGCACCGGGCAGGCGCCCAGCACCATGTTCCAGGCCTCCCGCCAGCGCGCGCCATCGATCCGCCCGGCCGCCGGGCAGGCGAACTGCTCGACGTAGACACCGCTGCCCGGCGCCTCCAGCGTGTGGAACAGCATGCCCTGCTGGAGTGGCGTGAGCCGGTGTACTTCCTGTATGTCCTGCTTGTTCATGGGTCGCTCTCGTGTCTCGTCTGTCGTTCAATCCACTGCTCGGTTTCGTCAATTCCGTGGTCAGTCGGCCAGCGCGTGAAGCACGGCATCCAGATCGTCGGCGGCCGCCTGCTCCGGCTCGGGCGCGGGCGCCAGCGGTGCGGGCGCTTCCCCGATCGCCTCGGCCACGGCCGCCAGCTCGGCCACCGTCTGGTGTTCGAACAGCTGGTTCGGCTTCAGCAACACGCCATGCTTGCGGGCGTGCGACACCACCTGGATGCCGATCACGGAATCGATGCCCAGGTCGAAGAAGTTGTCGTGGATGCCCACCGGCGTGATGCCCAGCGCGCCTTCGATGATCCCCACCAGCACTTCCTCGGTGGGATTGGTGGGCGGCGCGGCGATCACATCCTCGCGTACCACCTTCTTCTTTTCCACGGGGGCGGCGGCCGGTGCGATGCGCTCGTCGCGCAGCTTGCGCAGCAGCGCATCGACCGGGTGGGGGTTGACGATCCAGTGGCCGCCATGCCTCAGCGCCAGGGCGCGGGCAAACAGCGCGCGGCCTTCCTGCGGCGAGATCGAGCCATCGTCCACGGCCGGCGCGGCGGCAGCGGGTAGTGCCTTCAATGCGCCGGCCGGAACCCGGCGCAGCTGGAAGTCGGTCACCTCGGCCAGCACCGTGCCATCCGGTGCGTACAGCGCGATGTCGAAGCGGATCACGTCGCGGTCGTCGGAGATGCCGCCGAACTTCACGTGGCTGTACAGGTGCGTGCCCAGCCGGCCGTGCACGGCGAGGGCGCCGTAGGTGAACGGCAGGTATTCGTCCTCCAGCCCCAGGTCCAGCCGCGCCAGCAGGTGGCCGGTGATCGGGCCGGTGGCCATGTCCAGCAAGGCCGGGTGCAGGCCCAGCGCGGCGTCGTCCGCCACGCCGTCCGGCAGCGCCAGTTCGCCCAGCAGTTGCCGTCCGCCCAGGCGGATGCGGCGCACCACCTGCCAGTGGCGGCCCAGTTCCAGGAAGCCATCCTCGCCCACCATCGCCGCGGCGCCGCCGGGAAATTCCAGCATGTCGGCGCGGCATTCCTCGGCAATGGCGGCCAGGTCGGCCTTCGGCGCGGCTGCCCCGGCGCCAGCCGACACGGTGGCGGACAAGACGGGGCTGTCACCCTCCTTCACCTCGACCGCATAACCGTTGCCGGTGCGCTGCAACAGCACGTCGACCGTGACCAGCCGGTCGGCCGGTACGAACAGCGGGCGGTAGAAGAACACGTCGCTCAGGGTGCAGGCTCCATCGTTTGCTCCTTCGCCGCCGGCCGCTTCCGTCCACGCGGCGCGCACCATCTCGATCAGCGCCGTGCCCGGCATCACGGAGGTGCCGTGGATGCGGTGGTCCTGCAACGCCCAATGGTCCTGCGCACGCAGGTGCGCGGTGAACCGCAACGTAGCGTCCTCCTCGGCGCGGCTGAACAGGTATGGGTGGGCCAGCGTGCGGCCGGCCGGCAGCGCCGGGGCGGAAGGCGTATGGCCCATGGCGACGGCCATGCCGACTTCTCGCCAGCCGCCATAGGCCAGCGACAGCGTGCGCCGGCCGCGCGCGCTGCGGCTGCGGGCAAACGCATCGAGGAAGGCGTTGGCGGCCGCGTAGTCGGCCTGGCCGATGCCGCCGATCGTGCCGAACAGCGACGACACGACGACGAAGAAATCGAGCGGCTGGCCGGCCAGCGCTTCTTCCACCGCCAGCGCGCCCAGCACCTTCGGCGCCAGCACGGCATCGGCCTGGGCGCGGGTCTTCAACGCCATCATGCCGGCACCAGCGATGCCGGCCGCGTGGACGACGCCGCGCACGGGTGGCATGGCACCCTGCACGCGCCCGACCATGGCGCGCACCGCGGCCGGATCGGTGATGTCGCACCGCTCGGTGACCACCTGCGCGCCGCGCGCCGCCATGCGCTGCAGGCGGCGGATACGCTCGTGGCCCGCGGCATCGTCGGGATGCGCCGCCTGCCACGCGTTCCATTCGGCCTGCGGCGGCAGCGCGTTGCGGCCCACCAGCACCAGGTGGCGTGCACCGCGCTCCACCAGCACGTCGGCAAACTCCAGGCCCAGGCCCCCCATACCGCCAGTGACGAGGTACGTGCCCTCGGCCGCCAGCGTGGCCGGCACCTGCGGTTCCGGCACCGCCATCGTCTCGACATGGGCCAGCCAGCGCGCGCCGTGGCGCTCCGCCACGAACTGGTCCGCAGGGCCGGCCGGCGCATGGTGCGCCGCCTGCAGGCGGGCCAGCTCGTCGAGCATCAGCCGGCCAACGTCCTCTACCCTGTCCTGTTCCCTGTCCAGTCCCCTGCCCTGCACGTCCAGCACGCGGCTGGCGATGGACCGGTGTTCGTAGCCGATCGCCAGGTGCGCGCCCAGCATCGTGGCCTTCACGGCGTCGACCGCTTCTCCCGGCTGCACGTCGAACACTTCGCTGGCCACGGTCAGCAGCGGCAGCCGGTCACCGGCATCATTGCCGAACGCCTGCGTCAGCGCCAGCAGCGCGTGGAAGCCCAGTTCCAGGGTGGCGCCGCTGTTGGCGACCGTGTCGCCGCCGCTGGCCGGCAGCAGCCAGGCATGGACGATCGCATCAGGTTTGCCGGCATGCCGCGCCAGCGCTTCCCAGTCGGCAGCCTGGTCCGGGCGCACCCAATACGCCGCGTCGTCCAGCACGCCGAATGCGGGCCCCGGTTCGGCCCAGGCCACGGTGGCGCCGGCGCCGCGCAGGGCCGCCGCCAGCGCGTTGCCCTGGGCATCGTCATGGGCCAGCAGCAGCACATTGCGGCCTGCGAGCGCGGGCACGGCGTCCAGCCACGGCTGCCGGCGCCACGACGCGGCATGGAACCATTCGCCCATGTCGGGGCTGCGGCGCAGGCCGGCATCGAGGCTGCCGCTCGGCGCCAGTGGCGGTTCCATCCAGTGGCGTTCGCGCGCGAATGGATAGGTGGGCAGCGGGATACGGCGGCCCAGGTTGAACGCATCGACGCCGGCATAGTCGAGCGCATTGCCCGCCGCCCACAGGTTGCCCAGGGCGGCCAGCAGGAAGCGGTCGGCGGGCAGCGCATCCTGCGGATGGCGCATCAGCGGCACCGCCACCGCCGCGGGCTTGCCCGCCACGGTTCCGGCCATGTGGCGCACGAAGGTACTGAGCACGCCCGCCGGCCCGGCTTCGACGAGGAAGCCGCAGCCATCGGCCAGCAGCGTTTCCACGCCGGCCTGGAACAGCACGGGCGACAGCAGGTGGCGCACCCAGTAATCGGGATCGGTGGCCTCGGCCGCCGTCAGCCACGTGCCGGTGACGTTCGACACCACCGGGATCGCCGGCGCCTGCGGCGTGGCTGCGGCGACAGCGGCACGGAACTGCCCGGCCATGGGCCGCATCGTCGCGGAGTGGAACGCGTGCGACGTCTGCAGCCTGCGGCAGCCGGTGCCGGCCGCTTCCAGCTCGACCGCCAGCGCATCGATGGCCGCCAGCGGGCCGGAGACGACACTGGCGCGCGGGCTGTTGACGGCCGCCAGCTCGATGCCTTCACGCAGGCAGCCACGCGCCTCGGCCTCGCCGCCCCCGATCGACAGCATGGCGCCGGCCGGCATCGCGTGCATCAGTCGGCCGCGCAGCGCCACCAGGCGCAGCGCGTCGTCCAGCTTGAACACGCCGGCCACGGTGGCGGCCACGTACTCGCCCAGGCTGTGGCCCAGCAGCGCGGCCGGCGCGATCTTCCAGGCCTGCAACTGCATCGCCAGCGCGTATTCCACGGTGAACAGCGCCGGTTGCGCATGGCGTGTTTCACGCAGCAGCGCGCTGTCCGCCTCCGTGGGAGCCCCGGCCAGCAGCAGCCGGGCCAGGTCGGTGTCGAGGTGGCGCGCCAGCGTGGCGCAGCAGGCATCGAACGTATCGCGGAAGACCGTGAACTGCGCATGCAGCTCGCGCGCCATGCCGGCGTACTGCGAACCCTGGCCCGTGAACAGCAAGGCCAGTTTCTTGGTGGCCGGCAGTGCCGGCGTCTTGCCCGGCTCTTTTGCCAGTTTGTCCAGGTTGCCGATCAGTTCCGCGGCGGTGCGCGCCACCACGGTGCCACGCTGGTCGAATGCGCGGCGCCCCTCCTGCAGCGTGAACGCCACGTCGTCCAGGTCCGTTTCCGGATGGCGCTCGAGGAAGCGGGCCAGCTGGCCGGCGGCGCGGCCCAGCGCGCCGGGCGTCTTCGCCGACAGCGGGAAGATGCGCAGCTTCTCGCCCGACACGGTGGGCTTGGTGACCGGCGGTTCTTCCAGGATCAGGTGGGCGTTGGTGCCGCCGATGCCGAACGAGCTGACGGCGGCCACCCGCTTGCTGCCGGGCGCCGTGCGCCATTCGTTCAGCCGGTCGTTGACGAAGAACGGCGTCGCCGGGAAATCGATGCGCGGGTTCGGCGTATCGTAATGCAGGCTCGGGGGCAGCATGCCGGAACGCGCGGCCAGCGCCGCCTTGATCACCCCGGCCACGCCTGCGGCCGGGGCCAGGTGGCCCACGTTGGTTTTCACGGAACCGATCGCGCAATAGCCGCTGCGGTCCGTGTGGGCGCGGAAGGCGCGCGTCAGGGCCGTGATCTCGATCGGGTCGCCCAGCGACGTGCCCGTGCCGTGCGCCTCGATGTAGCCGATGTCGTCCGGGTTGGTGCGGGCCGCCTTCAGCGCCCGCGTCACCGCTTCCACCTGGCCGTCGATACCGGGTGCCGTGTAGCCGGCCTTGTGCGAGCCATCGTTGGTGACCGCCGAGCCGCGGATCACCGCGTAGATGTTGTCGTCGTCCGCCTCGGCATCTTCCAGGCGCTTCAGCACGATGACGCCCACCCCGCCCTCGGAAAACACGGTGCCCTTGGCGCCCGCGTCGAAGGCGCGGATGCAGCCATCGTCCGAGTTCAGGCTGCCTTCCGTGTAGTGGTAGCCGTGGCCGGCCGGCACGGTGGCCATCGATCCGCCGGCCAGCGACAGGTCGCATTCGCCGGCGCGCAGCGCCTGGCACGCCATGTGGATCGCTACCAGCGACGTGGAGCACGCAGTCTGCACCGTGACGGAAGGGCCGGTGAGATTGAGCTTGTAGGCGACGCGGTTGCTGAGGTAGTCCGGTTCGTTGCCGATGCCGGCGATCAGGTCGCGGTCCGAGGCGCACATGATCTCGCGGTTGGAATACACATTGTTCAGGAAGTAGCGCGACAGCCCGGTGCCGGCATACACGGCGGCCGTGCCGCGGTAGCCGTCCGGCGCGTAGCCGGCATCTTCCATCGCCGCCCACGACGCTTCCAGGAACAGCCGCTGCTGTGGATCGATCAGCTCCGCCTCGCTGGGCGAATAGCCGAAGAAGCCGGCATCGAACTTGTCCACGTCCGGCAGGTGGTAGCCGGCGCCGACCCAGCCGCCGCCGGCCACCTGCCGCTCGACGTAGGGCACGGTCAGGTAATCGTGGGCATCGATGCCCGCGCGGATTTCCTCCGGCGTGAACTGGCGCAGTGCGCTGCGGCTTTCGCACAGCATGTTCCAGAAGCTTTCCACGTCGGGCGCGCCCGGGAAGCGGCCGCTGATGCCGATGATCGCGATCTTGCCGGACGAGACTTGGTTCTCTTTCATGGTGTTCCCCTGAATGGTGTCATTGAGCCCGGCGGCGGCGGCCGCGCGGTGCGTTGTTGTCGTTGGTCGTGCCTTCCCCTGCGGCCGGTATCGCGGCGCCCTCCACGTGCCGAACCAGGCCGGCGATGGTCGGGTGGCCGAAGAACATGTCGAGCAGGCTCACGTCGCGCGGCAGGCGTGGCTGGAGCCGGGTATGGATGCGGATCATGTCCACCGAGGTACCGCCCAGGTCGAAGAAGTTGTCGTCCGGGCCCACCTGCGCGACGCCGAGCACGTCGGCCCACAGCGCGCAGATGTCCGCGGCCAGCGGGCTGGTGTCGCTCCCGCGCGCGGGGCCCTGCGCTTGCCTGGCCACCGGCTCCGGCAGCGCCTTGCGGTCCACCTTGCCGTTGGCGGACAGCGGCAGCGAGTCGAGCCGCACGAACTGGCGCGGCACCATGTACTCGGGCAGGCGGCGGGCCAGGTGGGCGCGCAGGCCATCCTCGAACGCGGCCTTCGACAGCGGCGCATCCGCATCCGCCGCCTGCTGCCCCGGCAGGCCGCCGGCCAGCATGTGCAGGTACATCGCATCGGCACCGAGGGCGAACGGATCGCCGGCCCGTTCGGCATCGAAGCCGCCCAGCTGCACCAGGCCCAGGCCGGCCGCGGCCGCGGCATCTTCCAGCAGGTGGCTGATGGCGCCCGCCTCCAGCAGGCACAGCGTGGGTGTCGCCGCGCCGTACTGCGGTTCGATCGCCTGCCGCGAACCGACCAGGAACAGCTGGAACGCGGCGGCGGCGACGATCGGCTGGTTGCGGCGCGGGTACAGCTCCAGGTCCAGCTCCACGCCGGCCGGCAGCCGCTGCAGCACGTTGCGCACCGGGTGGTAGTAGTACATGCCGGGTTCGATCCCGGCCACGCGGCGGATGTGCAGGTACAGCTGCACCGGATACAGGCCGCCGGCCGATGCATAGCGGTAGCGCGGCATGCCATCCTCGCCGCCCTGGCGCAGCGGTTCGAGCAGGCGGGCCAGGGCTTCCGGCGGCACCACGTCGGCAGCGAAGACCCGCGTCGAACGGCGTGCGATACGCCGCGGCGCCGTGTCGTTGAGCGCCGTGCCGGCACCGTCCAGCAGGCGCAGGCCGGGCTGCGACAGCACGCCCTGCAGCTTGGCCGTGCTGCCCGCGTCATCGCGGAGGTAATAGCCGACCAGCTGGCCGGCCTTGCCGGCGCCCACGCTGGCGACCGCCGTCTGCACGCCCGGCCAGGCATTCATCGCGCTTTCGATCTCGCCCAGCTCCACGCGGTAGCCGTTGACCTTCACCTGGAAGTCGAGGCGCCCGAGGATTTCCAGCGTGCCGTCGGGCAGCCAGCGCCCCAGGTCGCCGGTGCGGTACAGCCGCTCGCCGCTGTGCGGACAGGTCACGAAGGCCTGCGCGGTGCGTTCGCCATCGTTCCAGTAGCCGACCGCCACGCCGATGCCGCCGATGCACAGTTCGCCGGGCACGCCGACCGGGCAATCGTCCAGGTTCGTGTCGCGCACGTGGAAGCGCTGGTTCGCCATCGGCTTGCCGTACGGGATGCTGCGCCAGGCGGGATCGACCTCGCCCACGGGATGCAGGACCGACCAGATCGATGCCTCGGTGGCGCCGCCCAGGCTGTAGATGGCCGCGTTCGGGCACCAGGTGCGCAGCTGTGCCGGCAATGCCAGCGAGATCCAGTCGCCGCTCATCATCGCCACGCGCAGCCGCGTATCCGGCCGTTCGGCCACGTCGCGCAGGTAGCCGACGTAAAGGTCGAGCAGCGCCGGCACCGTGTTCCACAGCGTGACGCCATGGCGCGCCATGATCTCCGCCCAGTGCGCCGGTTCGCGCGCCTGGCCGGGTGCCGGCAGCACCAGCGCGGCGCCGGCGCCCAGCACGCCGAAGATGTCCCACACCGACAGGTCGAAATTGAGCGCGGACAGGCCCAGCACGCGGTCGTTCGCGCCGACACCCATCCGCTGGTTGACGTCGGCGCAGGTATTCAACGCGCCGCGGTGGTCGATCGCCACGCCCTTCGGCGTGCCCGTCGAGCCGGACGTGTAGATCACGTACGCCAGGTCGCCCGGCGCGCGCAGGGCCGGCAGCGGCCGCGGCGTGCCCGGCGCCAGCCCATCGAGCTCGATGACCAGGCAACCGGCGATGGAGCGGTGCCGCAGCGTGGCCGCATCGGTGACGACGGCGGCCGCGCCGGACAGGCGCAGCACTTCGTCGATACGTTCCTGCGGCAGGCCCGGTTCGATCGGCAGGTAGGCGGTGCCCGCTTCCAGGATGCCCAGCACGGCCACCACCTGGGCGGCCGACTTCGGCAGCATCACGGCGACCAGCGCACCAGTGGGTACCTGGCGGGCGCACAGCGCATGGGCCAGCGCGTTGGCTTCGCGGTACAGCGCGCCGAAGGTCAGCGTGCGGCCGCCGTCGGCCACCGCCAGGCTGTCCGGCCGCGCATGGCATTGCGCCAGCAGCGGTTCGTGCAGCAGCCCGGCCGGCACGGGCGCCGCGGTGGCGTTGCTGCGGGCCACCAGGGCCTGCTGGGCGGCCGGTACCAGTTCGAGCCGCGGATGCTGCCACGCGGCGCCGTCGCGGGCCAGCCGCTGCAGCAGGCCGCTGAAGGCATCGAACATGGCGTCGACGAAGCCGTGCTGGAACAGTTCATCCACGCTGTCCCAGTCGATGGCCAAGTCGCCGCCGTACTCGCCGGCCTGGCAGTCGAGCCATACTTGCGGCGTCTGCGTGACGGCATAGGCGGTATGGCCCAGCCAGTCCAGTGGCGCCACGTCCGCTTCGCCCTGGCCGTTGCCATTCCCGTTCACATTCCCGTTCAGGGCACCGGTGAAGACCACCGGCATCATCACCGACCCGGCGCCGCGCCGGCGCTCGGTGAGTTCGCGCAGCACGCGCACGCCGCTGACGGCGCGGTGGTCGAGGTCCTGCCACAGCTGCCGCTGCACGCCCAGCGCGATGTCGGCGAAGGCGCGCGGGGTGGACAGGTCGAAGGCCAGCAGCGTGACCGTGGTGAAGTCGCCGACCAGCCGGTCGACGTCCGGGTGGAACGGCAGCCGGTTGAACAGGGTCAGGTTCAGGGTGAACCGCGGCGACTGCGACCAGCGCCGCACCACGCAGGCATAGATCGACAGCAGCAGCGCGGCCGGCGTGATGCGCAGCGCGCCGGCACGCTTCTTCAGCGCTTCCCAGTCGGCGCGCGGCAGGCGCAGGCTGCGGTGCGTGAACTTCGGCGCGGCGATCGATTCGGGGCTGCGCGCCAGCGGGAATTCCGGCGGCGGCGGCAGGTCGTCCAGCCGGTTGCGCCAGTAGTGCAGCGATTCCTGAAACGCCGGCGTGCCCTCCATCTGCCGCAGCCCCGCTTCGTAGTCGGCGAACGAGAACGCCAGCGGCGCCAGTTCGCCTTCCGGGTGGTCGTGGTAGTACTGCCAGTCGGCGCTGATCAGGTCGAAGCTGTGCGCATCCAGGATCAGCACGTCGAGCGACAGGTGCAGGCGCAGCAGGCCGTCCGGCAGCCGGCTGGCGCGGATCTCGAACAGCGGCCACACGTCGGCCGGCAGCACCTGGTGCGACAGCTCCTCGCGCAGCGCGGCCAGGCGCTCGCCCCGCTCCGCCGCCGGCAGCGCCGACAGGTCTTCCACCCTGAAGCGGTAGTACGGCACGTCGGCCAGGATGCGCTGGTTGCCGTCCGACTGCATCACGGCGCGCAGCATGTCGTGCCGGGCGATGACGCGGTTGAACGCGCGCTCCAGTCCCTGCAGGTCGGCACCGCGTGCCTCGACTTCCAGGTAGCCATGCGCGGACACGTTGCCCATCGCGAAGCCGCCCTGCCGGCCGACCCAGTAGGCCTGCTGGATTTCGGTCAGCGGGAAAGGTTTGCGGCGGCGCTCCGGATCGGGTTCCAGCCGTGGCACGCCCTGCCCGCGGGCCACCCCTTCGCGCCGTTCGCGCATGCGTGCCAGCAGCGCTTCGGTCTGGGCGCGGGACAGGCCGGCGATCTTGTCGATGATATCCATGTGCTTCTCCTTACAGCGCGGAATGGGCGGACACTTCGGCCACCAGTTCATGCAGGTCGCCCACGCCCTCGGCCAGCGCGGCCAGCAGCGTTTGCGACAGTTCGGCCACGGTCGGCCGCGTCATCAGGTCGGACAGCCGCAGCCCCGCCTGCCAGTGCCCGTTCACGTCGAACAGCAGCCGCGTGGCCAGCAGCGAGTGGCCGCCCAGCGCGAAGAAATCGCCGTCGATGCCGACCGCTTCCGGCGCCAGGCCGAGGTGGCGCGCAAAGCGCTGCACCAGGTCTTCCTCGATGGCGTTGCGGGGTGCGCGCAGATGCCCGGCGGCGGCAGTGTCCGGCACCTCGGCAGCCAGGCCGGCCAGCGCGCGGCGGTCGGTCTTGCCGTTCGGCGTCAGCGGCAGCGCGGCCAGCCGGTGGAAGGACGACGGCACCATCCAGCGCGGCAGGCGCTCGGCCAGCGCGGCGCGGATGGCGTCGTCCAGGTCGTCCACGCCGGCAGGGGCACTGTAGAAAGCCGCCAGCCGCGCCGGTTCGCCGCGCGCCACGGCGGCGCCGGCCTCGACGCCCGGCACGGCGCGCAGCGCCGCGTCGATGGCGCCCAGTTCCACGCGGTGGCCGCGGATCTTCAGCTGGTCGTCGCGCCGGCCCAGGTATTCCACGGTGCCGTCGGGCAGCAGCCGGCCCAGGTCGCCCGTGCGGTACATGCGGCTGCCGGGGATGCCGGACAGCGGATCGGGCAGGAAGCGCCCGGCGGTCATGCCGGGGCGGCCCAGGTAGCCGCGCGCCAGGCCATTGCCGGCCAGGCAGATCTCGCCCTGCGCGCCGGCCGGCACCGGCTGTGGCGCACCATCGGCATGGGGATCGAGCAGGTACAGCCGGGTGCCCGGCAGCGGGCGGCCGATCGTCACGGCGCCGCCCTCGCCCGGCGCCAGGCGCAGCCACGTGGAATACGTGGTGTCCTCGGTAGGGCCGTACAGGTTGCAGACGGTGAGATGCGGCCACAGCGCGCGCACCTGGTCGACCAGCACCTGGGGCAGCGCTTCGCCGGCCAGGTTCAATACCCGCACCGCCGCCGGCAGGCACTGTTGCCGGGCCAGCTCGGCGGCGGCACTGGGCACGGTGTTGACCAGGGTCACGTCTGAAAACTGCGCAGCGAAGTCGCCGTCCTGCGTCAGCGCCAGCACGTTGTCGACCAGGATCACCTTGCCGCCATGCGCCAGCGGCAGGAACAGCTCGAACACGGAGAGGTCGAAGCACACCGAGGTCGACGCCAGCATGCCGGCCCGTTCGCCGGCCGTGAACTCGGCGGCCGCCCAGTCCAGGAAGGTGCACACGGTGCGGTGCTCGATCGCCACGCCCTTCGGTTCGCCGGTGGAGCCGGACGTGAAGATCACGTAGGCCAGCTGGTGCGGCGAGACCTCGACCGGCGGTGCCTTTGGCGATTGCGCGTCCAGCACGGCATCGTGGAGATCGATGCGCGGGCACGTGCCCAGCGCCACCTCGCCGGTGCCGGCGGCGGTGATCACCAGCGCGGCGCCGGACAGGCGCAGCACGGTCTCGATGTACGCCGCCGGGTAGGCCGGATCGACCGGCACATAGGCGGCGCCGGCTTTCAGCACGGCCAGCAGTGCCACCGGCAGGTCCATGGTGCGCGGCAGGCAGACGGCCACGCGGTCTTCCGGCCGCACGCCGCGCGCCAGCAGCGCGTTGGCCAGCCGGTTGGCACGGGCATCGAGCGCGCCGAACGTCATCGTCGCGGCGCCGTGGCGCAGCGCCACCGCTTGCGGATCGCGCGCGACCTGCGCCTCGACCAGCCGGTGCAGGCAGCTTTCGTTGATGGCCACCGGTGCCTGCCGCGTGACGGCTTCGCGCTCTTCCGGCAGCAGCGCATCGAACGCGGCCAGCGGCTGTTGCGGCGCGGCGGCGATCCGCTGCAGCAGGTCCGCATAGCGGCGCAGCATCCGCAGCGCGGTGGCTTCGTCGAACAGGGCCGCCGAATAAGTGAGCACCAGTTCGATGCCATCGGTGCCCAGCAGCGCATCCAGCGTCAGTTCGTATTTCGTGTGCGTGGCGGGCGGCACCAGGGTCCGTGTCGCCACCCCTGCGCCCTGCCAGGCATCGTGCGCTTCGCAATTGAATAGCACCTGCACGAGGGCGGGCCGGGCCGGATCGCGCTCCAGGCCGGCGGTGCGCACCATGTCGGCAAACGGGAAAGCGCGATGCGACAGCGCGTCGGCCACTTCGGCGCGCACGGCACGCAGGAAGCCGGTGAACGGCTGGTCCGCCACCACCTCGGCCATCAGGGGCACCACGTTGACGCCGAAGCCGACATATGACTCGGCCGCCGCGGCCGGATGCACGGACACCGGCACGCCGATCACGAAACGGGCGGCGCCGCCCAGCCGGGCCAGCAGCAGGCGCCAGGCCGCGTTGAGGGTCATGAACGGCGTGGCCTGGGCGGCCGCGCCCAGCTGGCGCACGGCGTCCAGCATCGCTGCCGGCAGTTGCAGCGTGACGCGGCCCGCCTCGAAGCGCTGCACGGCCGGCAGCGGGCGATCGGTGGGCAGCTCGGGTGCCGGCGGAACCTGCGCCAACCGGTCGCGCCAGTACGCGGCGGCGGCCGGATCGATGTCGTCCAGCTTGCGGCATGCCGCCGCCACCGGCAGCACCGGTTTCAGCTGCGCCGTGGCGCCCGAAGCGTCGCCGTTCCGCAGCGCGCCGTACAGCGCCCACAGTTCGCCGGCCAGGCGGCCGAACGACATGCCGTCGATGACCAGGTGGTGCGCCAGCAGGTACAGCCACGCTTCGCCGGACGGCAGCCGCAGCAGCCAGGCGCCGGCCAGCGGGCCGCGGCGCGGATCGAGCGGCGTGCGCTGGCGCACTGCGATCCAGTCGCGGGCACGCTCCTTCGCACCGTCGCCCAGCATGGAGAAATCCACCTGTTGAAGCGCAACGTGCTGAAGCGCCACGGTCGCATCGGCGGACACCACGAACTGCGTGTCCCCTTCGGCCACCCGGGCGCGCAGCAGCGGGTGCCGTGCCGCCGCGGCGGCCCATGCCTGCTCCAGCAGGCCGGCATCGAGGTCGCCAGTGATGGCGAACAGTGCACCTTCGTTGTAGGCCGGCGCGATCCGTTCGCCCAGCTCCAGGTGGACGAGGATCTGGCGCTGCGCTTCCGACATCGGCAGCAGCATGTCGCGGTTCGGCTGTGCGCTCAGCACCGCCTGCCCGGCCGCCAGCGCCAGTGTTTCCGGCTGCCTGAACCCGGCGGCGGCCAGGCGCTCGTGCCAGCGTTCCGGCGGCATCAGCGCGTGGCTGGGACGCACGTCGGTATCCGCGCGCTGCCACCAGCCTTCGGTGATGCCGAACACGAGGTCCAGCCACGCGTGCGGGTGGGTGCATTCCTGCAGCAGCAGCGTGCCGCCATCGGCCAGCAGCGCGGACAGGTTGGCCAGCGTGGCACCCAGGTCCGGCGTGGCATGTACCACGTTGGCGGCAATGACCACGTCGAACGTGCCGAGGATGTCCTGCGCCGCCGCGGCGCGGGTGATGTCGAAGCGCCGGTACGTGACGCGGCCGTCGGCCAGCTCATGTTCGGCACGGGCCAGGAATGCCGGCGAGATGTCGGTGTACCAGTATTCGCTGCCGCTGCCCAGGCGGGGCAGCAGCTGGCGCGCGACGGTGCCGGTGCCGGCGCCCGCTTCCAGGATGCGCAGCGGACGGCCCGCGCCACGCTGGCATTCCAGCACTGCCTGGACCAGCCGTTCGTTGGCGGCGGCCGCGCCGGGTGCTTCCGCATACAGGCGCGTCAGCCATTCGAAGCCTTCGCCGCGGAACAGCACGTCGACCGCCTCGCGCCGGCCGGCCAGCACCTCCGGCAACGCTTCCGCGCTGCGAACGGCCAGCGCGGCGATGGTGCGCGGCAGGCGCTCATCGAGCACGGCGCGGCGCTGCGGCAGCGTGGCGGCCAGCCGGCGCAGCGCATCGCCGCGGGCCGTGCCCAGGTGTTCCAGCATGCGGTTCAGCAGCCTGCCGTGGGCCGGCGCCACGGCGGCCGCCACATCCTCGCGCCAGCCCAGCCTGACGAGCGCGTCGGCGAACGCGGCCAGCGCGAAATCGTCCAGCGCCAGCGCGGCCTCGTGCGGTGCCGCCGGCGCTTTGTCCGGGGTCTGGTCTGGTGCTTTATCCGGCACCATGCCGCCACCGTCCGGCGCCGCGAAGAAGCCGCCGGCCCGCATCGCGTTGGCGCTGTCGATGGCGGCGGCGACGATGCGTTCCAGGTCGGCATCGGCGTGCGCGGTGGTCAGGAAGCAGGTATGGCCTTCCCAGATGTACACGCCGCGCAGGGTCATGTGATAGAAGAACAGGTTCGCTTCGACGGGCTGGAACTCGACGCTGAAATTGTTGAAGAACACGAAGCGCAGCAGCGAGCCGGCGTGGTCGATGCGGATCGGGAATCGGGCGGCGGCGTAGTGCGCGTTCAGCCTTGCGGCCAGCCGCTCCGTGCGGCCGTTCAGCGTGCGATACAGTTCCTCGCCTTCCGCCTCGATGCGCTCCAGCACGGCGATGCACGCGGCCATCGTCAGCGGGTGGCCCGAGAAGGTGCCGGCAAAGAAGGTGTGCGGCTGGCGCGGCGCGGAATCGTCGCCATAGCGCCAGGCGCCGCCGTCGATCGCATCCATGAAGCGGGCGCGCCCGGCGATGATCCCGATCGGCATGCCGCCGCCGGCCACCTTGCCGTACGAGGCGATGTCGGCCTGCACGCCATACCAGGCCTGGGCACCGCCGGCGTGCAGCCGGAAGCCGGTGATGATTTCATCGAACATCAGCGCGCAGCCGGTGTCGTCGGCAATGCCGCGCAGCGCCTGCAGGAATTCCTTCGGCTGCAGGCCCGGGCGGCGGCTTTGCACCGGCTCGGCGATGATGGCCGCCGCTTCCGGTGCGAGTTCACGGATCTTTTGCAGCGATGCCTCGGTGCCCCACTCCAGCATCACCACTTCCCGTGCGCTGGACGCCGGCACGCCGGGCGCGCTGGGCTGGCCTTCGGGGCCGTTGCGGCCGGCGCTGGCCAGCGTGGCATCGGCATGGCCGTGGTAGGAGCCGGTAAACCGGATGATGCGGGTGCGGCCCGTGACGGCGCGCGCCAGCCGGATCGCCGTCATCACGGCTTCGGTGCCGGAGTTGGCGAACGCCACGCGCTCGGCGCCGGTCAGCCGCGCGACCAGGGCGGCGGCCCGGCCGGACAACGGCGATTTCGGGCCCACCTGGATGCCGTCTTCCAGCTGCCGGCGCAAGGCATCGACCACCATCGGCGGGTTGTGGCCGAACAGGCAGGCGCCGAAGGCCATCGTCAGGTCGACATAGTCGTTGCCGTCGACGTCGGTGATGTGGCTGCCGGCACCCCGGTCGACCACCAGCGGATAGATCATTTCCTTGGTGGCGCGCTTGAAGCCCAGCGAACTGCGGTAATCGGCGAACACGGCGCGGTGCTGCTCGGCATACGCACGCGAGCCGGCGGTCTTCGCGGTGTAGGCGCGGGCCAGTTCGTCGATGTGGGCCTGCTTGCGGCTGTCGAGGGCCGGCGCGGCCGGTGGCTGCGGCGTAGCGATCGCCTGTACCGCGGCATGCGGAGCCATGGCTGGCTGAGTATTGATTGGCTGAATATTGATCGGCTGAACACCGGCCGGCTGCGCAGTGGAGAGTGTGGCCGCCCCCCCGTTACCGCCGCCTTGCGCTACCTGCAGCGCCATCGCATCGCGCAGCGTGGCGAGCTGCTGCTCGAACAGCCGGGCAAGGTCGCCGATGCCGCCGGCCGCCGGCATTGCCGCGGCGAGGGGAGCAATCGCCGGCATTGCCGCGGCGAGTGGAGCAGCCGCCGGAATTGCCTCCACAACTGGCGCGGCCGGCGCCACGGCTTGCGCGGCCGTCACCGGCGCATGGCGCACCAGGTGCGTGGCCAGCCGCTCGATCGTATCGAGCCCTTCGAACAGCGCGGGCAATTCCACCCGCACGCCGAAGTGCGCCTCGATGCGGCCGCCGAATTCGGTCAGCACCAGCGAATCGGCGCCGCTTTCCAGGAAGCTGCGGCGGCTGTCCAGCGCGGCGGGCGGGCAGCGCAGCAGTTCGGCCAGCGCGGTGCGCAGCCAGCCGGCCGTATCGGGAGCTGAAGCAGGAGCGGAAGCGGCGGGGGTATGTGCATTCATGACGGGTGCCTCGGAACGGGAAATCCAGTGGGGAGCGAGATCGAACGGGTAGGCGGGCAGCGCGATGGCGGGATCGGCGTCGGTGCCGAGCAGTGCCGCCCAGTCGGGCCGGGCGCCGATGCAGTGCAAGCGGCCCAGTGCGGCAAGCAGGCCGCGCGCCGCCTCGCCGGGCACGCACGACACCACCTCGGTGCCGGGCAAGGCGCCGCGCCGGAGCAGCCCGGCCAGCACCGCCTGCGGGGCGATTTCCAGCAGCACGTCGGCGCCGTCGTCCTGGGCGGCGGCCATGCAGTCGGCGAACCGCACGGTGCGGCGCAGGTGCCCGCTCCAGTAGGCGCCATCGACCTGCGCCAGCCGGGTGCCGTGCAGGTTGCCGTACAGCGGGATCACGGGCGTGCGGTAGCCGATGCCGGCGGCCACGCGGCCGAATTCCTCCAGTACCGGGTCCATCAGCGCCGAGTGGAACGCCGTTTCGACCTGCAGCGCCTGCACCGTGAAGCCGGCCGACTGCGCGGCGGCACGGGCGGTGTCGAGTGCCGCGGCCGGGCCGGTCAGCGTGACCACGCCGGGCGCATTGACGGCCGCCAGTTCGACGCCCTCGGGCAACCGCGCCAGCCAGCTGTCGAGCAGGTCGGCACGGCCGGTGACGGCCTGCATCGCGCCGCCGGTGCAGCGGGCCATCAGCCGGGCGCGCGTGGCGACCAGCAGCGCGGCGTCGTCCAGGTCGAGCGCGCCGGCGATGCAGGCGGCGACGTACTCGCCCAGGCTGTGGCCGAACGCGGCGGCCGGCTGGATGCCGCCGGCCATCAGCGTCCACGCCAGCGCGTATTCGCAGGCGAACAGCGCGGGCTGGGCGAACGCGGTTTGCGCCAGCGTGGCGTCATCCAGCGGTGCGGTGCCATACAGGTGCTCCGCGACCGGCAGCCCGTGCCGGGCGAACGCGGCGGCGGCGGCATCGAACGCTTCGCGATAGGCCGGCACGTGGCGGTACAGGTCCGCGCCCATCGCGGCGTGCTGCGCGCCCTGCCCGCCGAACACGAAGGCGATGCGCGGCGCCGCGCGGCCCGTCACGTCGCCCCGCAGCGGGGTGCCGCCTTCCAGTTGCGCGGCGATGTCCACCGCGTCGCTACCGATGGCCACGGCGCGGTGCGACAGCGCGGAGCGGCCTGCCGCGGCGGCGCGGGCAATGCGCTGAAGTGCCGCCGGTTCTTCGCGCAACTGCCGCGCATAGGCCCGGCACAGCGCGTCCAGCGCCGTTTCCGATTCCGCGCCGACCGGCAGCACGGTGGCGGCCAGTGAATCAGGCAGACAATCGGATGGCTGCGCGGCCAAAGGTGCCACGCTGTCATGGCGCTCCAGGATCACGTGGGCATTGCTGCCGCCGAAGCCCATCGACGTGACGCCTACGTGGCGCAGCGGTACGGCCAGCGGCTCGCCGTCGGCCAGGTGCAGCCGGCCTTCGGCGCGATCGAGCCGGGGATTGGCTTGCGCCAGCCCGCCAACGGGCGGCACCTGCTGATACCGCAGGCACAGCACCGCCTTGGCGAAGCCGGCCAGGCCGGCGGCCGCTTCCAGGTGGCCGATATTGGCCTTGACGGTGCCGACCAGGCACGGCAAGCCGCCATCGCCACGGCCGGCGCCGACCACGGCGTTCAGCGCGTTCCACTCGATCGGATCGCCCAGCGCCGTGCCGGTGCCGTGCGCTTCCACGTACTGCACGGCGGCGCCGGCGATGCCCGCGGCGTCGAGCGCGGCGCGCACCAGCTGCTGCTGGGCGTTGCCGTTCGGCGCCGTCAGCCCGAAGCTGCGGCCATCCTGGTTGATGGCGCTGCCGGCGATGCGGGCAAGGATGGGGTTGCCGTATGCCTCGGCCATTTCACGGCGGCGCAGCACGACGGTGACCACGCCCTCGCCGCGCACGTAGCCATCGGCCGCCGCGTCGAAGCTGTGGCAGGCGCCGCTGGGCGACAGCATGCCGGCGCGGCGCAGCGTGGCCGACAGCCGCTCGTCGAGCAGCAGGTTGACGCCGGCCACGATGGCGGTATCGCAGTCGCCGTCGAGCAGGCTGCGCCAGGCTGTGTGCAGCGCCACCAGCGACGACGAGCACGCCGTGTCGATGGCCAGGCTGGGGCCGCGCAGGTCGAGGAAGTACGACAGCCGGTTGGCGACGATGCTGTTGGCACCGCCCGTGGCGGCATGGGCGCCATCCGTCTCATCCAGCACGCGCTGGCCGTATTCCTGGCCGCTGATGCCGACGAACACGCCGGTGCGGCTGCCGGCCAGCTGCTCGCGCGGGATGCGTGCCGCCTCCAGCGCATGCCAGGCGCTCATCAGCAGCAGGCGCTGGCGCGGGTCCATGCGCGCCGCTTCGTGCGCGGCCAGGTGGAAGAACGGCGCATCGAAGCCGTCAATGTCGTCCAGCCAGCCGGCCTGGCCGGCGGCACCGAGCGCACCGCGCGCCGCCGGCGGCAGGCCGACCGCCTGGCGCCCTTCCCGCAGCAGTTGCCAGAACGACGCCAGGTCCGGCGCGCCGGGGAAGCGGCCGTGCATGCCGACGACGACCACGCCGTCCTGCGCCGGGGCGGCCGCTTGCGCGGGTACTGCCGGCGTGGCCAGCGCAGCCAGGTGCCGGGCGCACGCCGCCGGTGTCGGGTGATCGAACAGCAGCGTGGTGGGCAAGACCAGCTGGAACTGCCGTTCCAGTTCGCCGGACAGCCGCACGGCGTCGTTCGAATCGAGGCCCCAGTCGGCAAACGCGCGCTCGGGGCGGATCGCCTCGACCGGCAGCCCGGCCAGTTCGGCCACACGTTCGCGCAGCCACGCCTCGATGCGGGCCGCGTTCGCCGGGATGGGGCCGGCCATGGTCTCGGCGGTTTCGGGCGTGGCCAGCAGCGCCGGGCTGCGCCAGGCCGCCTTTTCTTCCAGCGTGCCGTCCAGGAACATCGCGCTGGTGGCGCGCCGCTGTACCTTGCCGCTGGTGGTCTTCGGGATCGTGCCCTGGCGGATCAGCGCGATACCGGCCACCTTCAGCTCGTGGCTGTCGGCGATGCGGCGGCGGATGGCCGTCAGCACGTCCTCGGTATCCCGCCCGGCGTTGAAACGGCGGTCGGTTTCCGCCACCACGCACAACTGCTCCGTGCCATCGACAGGCACCGCGAACGCCGCCGCGCCGGCCGGGCGCAGCAGCGGATGCGCGCTGTCGACGGTATGCTCGATATCCTGCGGGTAGTGATTCCGGCCGCGGATGATGATCACGTCCTTCATGCGGCCGGCAATGACGACCTGCCCCTCGTGCAGGAAGCCCAGGTCGCCGGTGCGCATCCAGCGCCGCGGGCTGTCTTTCGCATCATCGCCGGCCAGCACGGCGCCGAAGGTGTCTTCGGTGCGTTCCGGATTTTCCCAGTAGCCTGCGCCGACGGCGGCGTTGCGCACCCAGATTTCACCCACGCGGTCCGCCGCGCAATGCCGGCGGGTGGCCGGATCGACGATCGCCAGTTCCGTGTCGCCGATCGGGTAGCCGCTGCAGGCCAGCCACGTGGTGCCCGCCCCGCCCTCGGCACGCATGGCGACGCGGTGCATTTCCAGCGCGCGGGTATCCACGTGCAGGCCGTGCGGTGCCTGGCCGGCCGCCTCCAGGTGGCTGCCGGTGACGATGCAGCTGGCTTCGGCCAGGCCCCAGCTGGGGTTGAAGACACCTGCCCTGAAGCCCGCCGGCGCGAACTTCTCCGTGAAGGCGCGCATGGTTTCCATGCGCACCGGCTCGGCGCCATTGAGGGCACCCTGCCAGCACGACAGGTCGAGTTCGGCCATCTCGCCGGCCGTGACGCTCTTCATGGCGAGATCGAAGGCGAAGTTCGGGCCCATCGTGTGCGTGATGCGGTACCGGCTGATGGCGCGCACCCAGCGCGACGGTTGTTGCACGAACGATGCGTTCGGCATGATGTAGCCGCGGATCGCCAGCCGGACCGGCGTCAGCAGGCCATAGATCAGGCCCAGGTCGTGGAACGGCGGCAGCCAGTTCAGCAGGCTCGAATCGTCGCCGTGCGCACAGCCGCGGGCAAAGTAATCGGTGTTGGCCAGCAGGTTGGCGTGCGTCAGCATCACGCCTTTCGGCAGCGCGGTGGAGCCGGACGTGTACTGCAGGAAGGCCACGTCTTGCGGATCGATGCGCGGGGCTTGCCATGCATCGGCGCCCGCCATGTCGACTTCCTCGCTGGCGATCCAGGCCATGCCGCGCAGGCCCGGCATCGCATCGAACGACTCGGCCGCCTTGTCCGCCAGCAGGCGCGTGGTCAGCACCGCGCGCGGCGCGGCCGAGGCGCCGATGGCCAGCAGCTTTTCCAGCGTCTGCTGCAGGCGCGCCGGCCGCGGCGGCGGCAGCGGCACCGCGATCCGGCCCGCGTACAGGCAGCCGAAATACGCGCTGGTGAATTCCATGCCCGGCAGGTACAGCAGCATCACCCGGTCGCCGGGCTGCGTGCTGGCGATCAGCGCCTGGGCGATGGCGCGCGCTTCCCTGTCGAGCTGGGCGAAGGTGGCGGTGGCGGCGGCTTCCTCGCCGTCCCGCAGGTAGGTCAATACCGGGAAGTCCGGCTGCCGGGCCGCCTGCTGTCGCAGCAGGTCCACCAGGTCGCGCGGTGCGAAGTCGTCATGCATGTTCATCTTCTGCCCCTGATTGTTTTGTCGAATGTCAGAAACTTGCCGTCATGCCGAGGAACAGCACGCTGTCCAGGTAGCGGCGGGTGTCGCCATGCCGGGAGCCGAATGGCACCGTGAGGTTGGCGGCGAGCTTGATGCGGTCGTTCAGGTCGTGGGAGATCACGATCGTGGTGCTGCCGTCCTTCGAGCCCAGGCCGTAGCTGAGCTGCGCCACCAGGCTGGTGGACGGGGCGATGCGGCGGTTCACGTATTGCGCGTAGACCGTGTCGCGGCCGAACGTGCGGGCATACGGTTGCACCACGGCGCCCAGCTGCCCCGCCGCGGCACCGGCGGTGAAGGGATCGCTGAAGGGATCGCTGCGGCGGAAGCGGCCAGCCTGCGCAACGGCGAACGCGTCCAGCGCCGCGCGCTCGGCCGCCGTGTAGCCCTCGGTGTTGCGGCGGTATTCCAGGTTCACGGTGCTGCCGCCTTCGAAGGTGTAGGAAGCGCCGACAAGCACGTCGAAGTGGCGCTTGCGGTCGTCGGCCCGCGTTGCCAGCTGCCAGTCCTGCGTGCCGTTGCTTGCGACGCCCGGTGCCAGTGCCAGCAGCCGCCGCGAACCGCGGAACGTGGCGGCATCGAAATACACCAGCACGGCGTCGTTGACGGTCCATTGGCCGTATGCGCCGTACTGCTTGCGGCCGGCCCGGTACGAGGCCACGGCGCCGACGGCGAACGCATCGCCCACATGGTCGGCCCGCAACGCCGTTTCGGGCTTGAATGGCCGCAGCAACTCGCGGTCGCGGCCTTCGTCGACATTGCGCACCAGGGCGACGGTGTTGCGATCGTCGATGCGCCAGCGGGCGCCGGCGAAATCGCGCGAGGGCAGTTCCGTGAACGGGTTCACCTGGTTGGTCTCGGTGAAAAACGGGTTCGATGGCGAGGCGAACTGCGAGGGTCCCCACAGCATCAGCTCGCGGCTGTAGAACAGGTCGACATTGCCGAGGCGCCCTTCCACCAGCCAACTCTGCAGATACGCCTTCGTGTCCCGCTTGTCGCCGCTGGCCGCGTTGGTGCCGGTGGCCCGGCTGTAGGTCACGCGCGGGCCGATGGCCAGCACGCCATACTTGCCCTCCAGGCGCCAGCGAAGGCGGGCTTGCGCGCCATGCTCCATGCGCGGGATGCCTGCCAGCAGGTTGTCCGGGTTGTAGGGGCTGTCGCCGCGCACGTCGTACAGGGAGCTGAACAGCACCAGGTCGGCGCCGAATTCCGGCTCGCGGGCCGACACTTCCCCCGCGCCGGCCGCCAGGGTGGCCAGCACTACCAGAGAACATCGCATGTGGAACCTCGTTGGTGGTGGGGTGGGCCTGCTTCAATCGTGGACTTGATCAATCGTGGGCTCGATCAACCGCGGACTTGATTGCCCATCAGTTGGAAATCAGTTGCAAATCAGTTGCCCATCAATTCCGCGTCAGGTTCGCCAGGCTGAGGGTGGCCGATGAAATGTCGTCGACCTTCACGTCCCAGTATTTCAGGATAGTGCGCTTCGACGGTTCGAGCGCGTCGGCGATTTCCATCCTGCTGACGAAGCGCACGGTGCGGCCGTCATGGCGCACGTGGTTGTCGTATTCGATGCGCGCGGTCTTGAGCACGTTGCCGGACACGGCGAAGTACTCGGCCTTGATGCCGAGGGCGTTTTCCTTGTCGATGAAGTAGCGGATGCGGTCGTAGGCCACCGAGCCCGATTTCGCCTTCAGGTCCAGCACCCAGACGGAGCGGCCATCGACGGTGCCTTCGCCCACCAGCGTGGCATCGTAGTCGCGGCTGTAGTTGGTGGTGGCGATGTCGCCGTTCGACGCTTCGCCCAGCATGCGCTGGCGCGGCGAGATGGCGACGGGCTTGCGCACGTCCGGCGAGGCGAACCACATATTGCGGCCCTGCATCAGCATGCGGTTGCCGCGCACCCGCGGCGGCTCGGTAAAGCTGATCAGGCTGTCGGTGGCGGCGGCCTGGATCTGCAGCTTCAGCTCGGAACCGGGCTGGCCATCGCGGATCTCGGTGACGCTGCTGTTCAGCTGCACGCCTTTCAGCCCGCCGCCGCGCGCCATGTCGCTCTGTTCGAGCAGCTTGTTGGGGTCGGGCGCCACGGGCGCGGCTTGCGCCTTGAATGTCACGGCGGCCGCCAGCAACAGCCGCACCAGGTTTTTTGCGTTAAACATGAGAAAGTGCTCCGGTGATGTTGCGGCGCGACGCGCGCCGGGCGGGCAGGTAGGAGGCCAGGGCGGCCAGGACTACCAGCGTGAACAGGGAACCGCCCAGGTTGGCGGCGACGAGCTCGACGACCAGCGGCACTTCGGCGGCCGCGTCCGGCGGCATGTAGGTGATGCCGGCGCCGTTGATGAGGAAGCCGGCGGCCAGCGTGATGGCGATGCCGAGGCCGCAGCCGATGGCCACGATCAGCATGCCTTCCAGCACGAACAGGCTGTCCAGCGTGCGCACCTGCATGCCCAGCGCGCGCAGCGTGCCGATCTCGCGGGTACGTTCGGTGATCGTCATGCCCATCGTGTTGAACACGCTGGCGAGCACGACGATGGCGACGACGACGCTGATGAACAGGTACATCATGTCGAACAGGCTTTTCACCTGGTTGTAGTAGACCGACAGCGTGCGCCAGTCGCGCACCTCGACGGGGATGCCTTCGGCGGCCAGCACCTTCTTCACGGCGGCGGCGGTGGCCGGCAGGTCGCTGCCGTCTTCCAGCAGCAGCACGATGCGCTCGGCGCCTTCGAAGGCCATCAGGCGGCGCGCCGTGGCCAGCGACACCAGCACGAACTTGTCGTCGGTGCCCAGGCTGCCGGTAGCGGACGCTTCCAGCATTTCGATGCCGACCGCGTTGACCATGCCGTCCAGCGTGGCGCCCAGCAGCGTGGCATCGCTGCCCGCTTTCAGGCCCAGCGACTCGGCCAGCCGCTTGCCGAACACGGCGCCCTGGGTGCGCTGCGGATCGAGCTTGCCGGGCTGGTCCGCATACTTTTCGCCGCGCAGCGCAAGCATGTCCTCGGCGCGCAGGCCCTCGCCGATATAGATGCGCGAGGTGTCGCCGTTGCTGACCAGGCCCGACATCGTGATGCGCGGGCTGACCAGCTTGACGCCGGGCAGTGCCGACAGCCGGGCCGTGGCCCGCGCCAGTTCGCGGTCGGTGAAGGCATACCGGCGCGGATCTTGCGCGCCCTTGTCGAACAGGCCGGGCTTGCCGACGGTGAGGTGGCCGAGCCGTTCGCCGACGATGACCTCGTCTTCGAGCGAGCTGTAGACGGACACGAAATAGCCCTCGAACAGCGACAGGGCGACGAAGCCGATGACGACCGAGGCCAGCGTGGCCATGCTGCGCCGGCGGTTGCGGGCCGCGTTGCGGGCGGCGAGCTTGAAGCGGGTGATCATGTCCATCATGCGGCCCTTTCGCTGGCGTTGCAGGTATCGGTGACGATGCGGCCGTCGGACAGTTCCAGCCGCCGGCTGGCATAGCCGAGCAGCCGCGCATCGTGGGTGGAAAACACGAAGGTGACGCCCTTTTCCTCGTTCAGCCTGCGCATCAGGCCGATCACGGATTCGGAGGTGACGGAATCGAGGTTGGCGGTGGGCTCGTCGGCCAGCACCAGCTTCGGGTCGTTGACGAGCGCGCGGGCGATCGCAGCGCGCTGGCGCTGGACGCCGCTCATTTCGTCCGGCAGCTTGCGGGCCTGCTGTTCGAGGCCCACGTCGGCCAGCATGCGCAGGGCGCGGGCCTTGCCCTCGGCGGCCGGCACGCCGGCGATCTGCAAGGGCAGCATCACGTTTTCCAGCGCGCTCAGTACCGGCACCAGGTTGAAGCCCTGGAACACGAAGCCGATCGTGGCACTGCGGAATTGCGCGGCGGCCGTTTCGCCGAGAGTGGCGCAATCGGTGCCGTCGATGCGCACGGTGCCCAGGTCGGCACGGTCCAGCAGGCCGACCAGGTTGAGCAGCGTGGACTTGCCGCTGCCCGAGGCGCCCCAGACGCAGGCGAATTCGCCCGGCTGCACGTGGAGGCTGAGCTTGTGCAGCGCAACAACCCTGCCCTGGTCTTTCCCGTACGCCTTCTCGACGTGGGTGAGTTCTACGATGTTCAATGGATGCTCCTTGAAAAAAGGGCAAAACGGGGCCCCGCGGCGACGCGCATGGCGTTGCCGGCCTGGGTGCATCGCGCTTGGTGGCGATGCATGCTGTCGGGGTACTGGTCGCTACCGGCGCTGGCCGGATACTGATTACCGCCTGGGACGCAGGTCGGTCTGCTCTCGCGGGCAGGCCGGGGTCCGGGCTGGAGGGAGGCTGGAACCGTGCGCCTGGCACGGCATTGCGCGAGATGGTGTAGTCATTTGCGCCTCCCGTTCGAGTGAAGGCATCTTAGCGATGGTGCGCAGCACAATCCGTCGTGGAGTTGTGCCGCTTTTGTAGCAAATGTGTACGGGTAATTTAAGGGGTAACTACGTGGGTAACTATTGGGTAACCAATGAGTAACCAAAGGGTAACTAATGGGTAACCGGAGGACGATGCGCTGCACGCGGCTGGGTCCGGCAGGCCGGATGAGCTGGAGCGCGAGGGAATGCAGGGATGCAGCGGTTGGCGAGGCGAACTGAGGTGAGGTGCAGAGGAAGTGGCGGCGCCGGCACCGCCGGCCCATTCAGGCGCTGTGCAGTTCCATGGTCGCCTGCGCCATCTTGCCGGCCACGGCAAGGGGAATCACGTCCAGGCTCTTGCGGATCGCTTCGTCGATCAGCAGCTGTTCTTCGCGGCGCGGGCGGTGCAGCACGAAATCGGCCACGTTCTGCGCCAGGTTCAGCGTGCGCGGGTGGCCGATGCCGATGCGCAGTCGCCAGTAATCCTGCGTGCCGAGGACGGCGGTGATGTCCTTCAGGCCGTTGTGGCCGCCGGACGAGCCGCCCTTCTTCAGCTTGGCCACGCCGGGCGGCAGGTCGAGTTCGTCATGCACGACGAGGATCTCGTCGGGATTGATCTTGAAGAAGCGCGCCAGGCCGCCCACCGACTGGCCGGAGCGGTTCATGTATGTCTGCGGTTCCAGCAGCCACACCTCGCTGCCGCCGATCGACGTCTTCCCCGCCAGCGCATTGAAGCGGCTCTCGCGCTGCAGGCGGCCATTGGCGAGGTTGTCGACCAGCCAGAAGCCGGCATTGTGGCGGGTTTGCTCGTATTCGGGGCCGGGGTTGCCGAGGCCGACGATCAGGCGGATGGTCATGGCGCGCTGGAGAATGGAAAAGGCGGATTATCGCGGAGATCGCCGACAAACGGAAATATTTCCAGGAACCGGGGTCAGACCGTAATGCCGCTAAGTTAAGCGTTACCCGATATGTTGGAAGCGCATGCATTCACCCCAACAGCGAAGGGCAGGGGTCAGACCCGCCGGGTCTGACCCCGGAATTTGCACTTGGGGTGGGCTTATCTAAGCGGCATTAGGGTCTGCCCCCGGCTCTGGGATTGACACCTGCAGGTGTCAGATACCGGTTTCTGCGGAAGACAATCGGCAAATCCGGCGAAGACCGGTCGGTCCGCCGCAGCGGTCCGACACCGAAGTACCGGTGTCCGACACCAGACCGCAACTGCCGTCGAGGCATCAAAGATCACGCATCAAGAGGCAGGGCTGATCCCGGTTCCCGGAAACATCGGGCGAAAAAAAAAACCCGCCGGAGCGGGTTTTTCTCGATGCCGATGAAGATTACTTCTTTTCTTCGGTTGCGGCGGCGTCGGCGGACACCTGGCCAGCCGGTACCGATGCGGTAGCGATGGTCAGGTCGGAACCGTGGGTGACCAGGGTCACGCCTTCCGGCAGCGTCAGGTTCGATGCGTGCAGCGAGGTGCCGACGTCCATGTTCGTCAGGTCGACGGTGATGAACTCAGGCAGATTGCCCGGCAGGCAGGACACTTCGATTTCGTTGGTCACGTGGCTGATGGTCGCGCCGTGCAGTTTCACTGCCGGGGAGATTTCAGCGTTTTCGAAGTGCAGGGTCACTTTGACGTGCACCGGCTGGTTTGCGTCGACGCGCTGGAAATCAGCGTGCAGGACCAGTTGCTTGTATGCGTGCATCTGGAAGTCGCGCAGCAGCACTTTCTGTACTTTGCCGTCGATTTCCAGGTCCAGCACGGAACCGTGGAACGCTTCTTTTTTCAGCGCGTGGTACAGCGCGTTGTGGTCCAGGGCGATCGTCACCGGGGCTTCGGTGCCGCCGTAGATGATGCCAGGGGTCTGGCCGGAAATACGCAGGCGGCGGCTCGCACCCGTGCCCTGCAGTTCGCGTTTGAATGCAACAACTTTCATTTGATACTCCAAAAAGAGCCGGGGTTCGTCACCCCGTTGTTATGGAGCTTCCCGCGACCAGGAAGCTCCGGAAACCGGCAGCGATAAATCACCGCCGCCGGATAAAACTTTGGCGGCGCCGCTGGAAATCAGCGACGCCGCCTCGAATCGGATGGTTCGCCGAAAAAATCAGTCGACGAACAGGGAGATCACGGAATCGCCCTTGATGATGCGCTTGAACGTTTCCGCCAGAAGCGGGGCGCAGGTCAGCTGGCGGATCTTGCCGCAAGCCTTGCCGGCGTCGGACAGCGGGATCGTGTCCGTCACCACCAGTTCGTCCAGCGACGAATTGGTGATGCGCTCGATCGCCGGGCCGGACAGCACCGGGTGCGTGCAATACGCGATGACTTTCTTGGCGCCGCGTTCCTTCAGCACTTCGGCGGCTTTCACCAGCGTGCCGGCGGTGTCGACCATGTCGTCCATGATCACGCAGTTGCGGCCTTCCACGTCGCCGATGATGTTCATCACTTCGGAAACGTTGGCTTTCGGACGGCGCTTGTCGATGATCGCCAGGTCGCAACCGAGGCGCTTGGCCAGCGCGCGGGCGCGCACCACGCCGCCGACGTCGGGCGACACCACCAGCAGGTCCTGGTGATCCTTCTTCTGCAGGTCGCCCAGCAGGATCGGCGACGCGTAGATGTTATCGACGGGGATATCGAAGAAACCCTGGATCTGGTCGGCGTGCAGGTCCATGATCAGGACGCGCTCGACACCGGCTTCTTCCAGCATGTTGGCAACCACCTTGGCCGAGATCGCGACGCGGGCGGAACGCGGGCGGCGGTCCTGGCGGGCGTAACCAAAGTAAGGGATGGCGGCCGTGATGCGGCCAGCGGATGCGCGTTTCAGGGCATCGACCATCAGGATCAGTTCCATCAGGCTGTCGTTGGTGGGCGCGCAGGTCGACTGCAGCACGAAGACGTCTTTACCGCGGACGTTTTCGTTGATTTCGACCATTACTTCGCCGTCCGAGAATTTCGAAACGACCGCTTTGCCGAGAGGGATGCCGAGATTTTTCGCGACCCCTTCTGCCAACGCAGGATTAGCGTTGCCGGTAAAAACCATCAGGTTTTCATAAGCCATGGGAGTCCCAGGAAGGTAAGCTTTGACTTGAAATACCACCGATAAACACACAGGAAATCGGCGTCGGAATAAAAAAGCCCCGGCTGAGCAGGGGCATTTTTTTTATTTTCTAGGCTGTCCAGGCTACGCACCTTACGAACCCGCGCTGCGCTGCGCTTCGACAGACTTGAAGAATTGGTGGCAGGGGAACAAGGATTCGAACCTTGGTATGCCGGAATCAAAATCCGGTGCCTTAACCAGCTTGGCGATTCCCCTACGCTTGACTGACTGTGTTCCGTCAGATGGCGAGCATTATACTAGCAAAACGACGTAACACCAAATCTTTTTACGCTTCGCAACTTTCACACCGTTCAAAGTGCCAGCGGGTGCCTGCCCAGCGCCTTTGCCTTCCACCCCTTCCAGGTGGCTGGTGCCTGTCGATGAAATTCATCGAGCACCGCATCGGCTTGTTCTTCGCTGTCAAACGCGCAGAACACGCATGCACCGGAGCCAGTCATCCTGGCATCGCCGTGAGCCCCCAGCCATTCCACCGCCTCGGCTACCGGCGGGAACAAGCGGGTGGCCACTTGTTGCAAATCGTTTTTCCCGAACTGTCGCAGCTCACTGCTCTGAACCGCGTAGTGCCTGGAAAAGTCCGAGATTATGACGGCGGCTGTGTTCCTTGTCAAATGCTCCGACGTAAAAATGTGCGCGGTCGGCACTTGCACGCCCGGTTCGATGACGACGTACCAACAGTCCGGTCCCGCGACGGCTTGCAGCGCCTCGCCCACGCCTTCCGCGAACGCCGTTTCGCCGAAGATGAAGAACGGAATGTCGGCGCCCAGCGGCAGGCCGAGGTCCATCAGCTCCTGTTTCGACAGCCCGGCCTTCCACAGCCGGTTCAGCGCCAGCAGCGTGGTGGCGGCATCGGACGAGCCGCCACCCAGCCCGCCGCCCATCGGCAGGATCTTGTGGAGCGCGATGTCCACGCCCGGCGGCGGCGTGCCCGTGCGGCGCACGACTTCCGCCTGCAGCACGCGGGCAGCGCGAATGACCAGGTCCTGCTCTTCCGGCACGCCGGGGATATCGGTCACGCGGCGGACCTGCCCATCGCCGCGCAGCGTGAAGTCCAGCGTGTCGCAGCGGTCGATCATCTGGAAGACCGTCTGCAGCAGGTGATAGCCGTCCGGCCGGCGTCCCGTCACGTGCAGGAACAGGTTCAGCTTGGCCGGTGCCGGGCAGGCCAGCAGGCGCTCGTCGTCGCGGCCCGTCATGGCGCGGCGGCTCCGTCGACCACGATGCGGATGTCGATGTTCTCGATGTCGCCGGTGGCGCCGCGGCGGGCATCGATGCGGCGCGGCCTGGGCGGCGCCGCGCCTTCCTGCCACGACACGAATTCCAGTTCCCAGCCATCGCGCGTGGTCACTTTCGGCTGCGCCGGGCTGGCGGCGAAGCGCTGGCCATCGGCCGCCACCGCGTAGCCTTGCAGCCAGTCGCGCAGGCCGGACACGGGCAGCGGCCAGCCGAGCACCTGCGCCGTCAGCGTGTCGACATCGCTGGCCGTGCGCGGCGGGTTGTTGCCTTCCTTGAGGGTGACCGCGCCGGGCGTGACGGCGATGGTGGCGATGGTCTGCCCCAGCGGCGAGGCCAGCGTCACGTCGGTGCGCGCCTCGCTCTGGCGCCAGGCGAACTTGCCGGAAATGGATTCCTGCTTGCCGGCGCGCAGGTAGTTGACGGACAGGCGGCCGTCGAGTTCGACCTTGCTGGCATACGGCGCCACGGCGGCCGTGGACAGCGCGGCCGGCGGTGCGCTGGCACAGCCGGCCAGCAGCCCGGCTGCGCAGGCCAGGATGGCGCAATCAATGTTGATGCGAGTGGAAATACGGGTGGAAAGGCGGGCCTTGTTCATGCGGTCCTTGTTCTTCGTTGGTTATTCGTTGGTTATGCCTTGGTTGATCAAGCGGGCATTGAAGCCGGTGCCGGGATGCCGCAAGGATTTCCGACACCGGGTTTTTTATCACAGGCTGGTATTCAGCCGCGCCAGCGTATCGCGCAGCGCGTCGCTGCCCGGGTCCTTGGCGCGCGCTTCGCGCCACAGCTTCTGCGCCTCGTCGCGCTTGCCGCGCTGCCACAGCACTTCGCCCAGGTGCACCGCGATCTCGGCATCGCTGCGCAGCGCATAGGCACGGCGCAGCGTGGCTTCCGCTTCGTCCAGCCGGCCCTGGCGGAACTGCACCCAGCCCATCGAATCCATGATGTAGGGATCGTTCGGCGCCATCTTCAGGGCCTTGTCGATCAGCGCATGGGCTTCGTCGAGGCGCACGCCGCGCTCGGCCAGCGAGTAGCCGAGCGCATTGTAGGCGTGGTGATTGTCCGGCACGGCGGCCATCACCTTGCGCAGCGCCGCTTCCATTTCCTCTGGCTTGTCCTGCTTTTCGGCGGCCAGCGCGAAGTCGTACAGCAGGTCCGGGCTGTCCGGGAAGCGCTGCACGGCATCGGCCAGCAGCATGTAGGCTTCGCCATTGCGGCCGGCATCGCGCAGCAGCTGGCCCTCCGTCTGCAGCACCTCGGCCTGCTCGGCGGGATCGACGGCGGCGATCTCGTGCAGCATGGTACGGGCCCGTTCCAGCTCGCCCTTCTTCGCGGTGAGGTGCGCGCGCTTCAGGCGCGACGTCATGTACAGCCGCGGATCGTCGCTGCTCACCTTGTCCAGCCAGCCCAGCGCGCCGTCGAAATCGCCCCGCTCCTCGGCGATCTGCGCCAGCAGCATCAGCCCTTTCGACGGGTCGCGCTCGGGATCGTCGCTGTCGCCCAGCACGGCCACGAAACGGCGCAGGTAGTCTTCCGCGCCCTTCTGGTCGCTGGCCTGGATCGACATGATGCCCAGCGCGTAGAGGGTGCCGGGATTGTCCGGTTCATCCTTCAGCATCCGTTCGAACTGGGCGCGCGCCGCGTCGTAGCGCTTCTGCTCCACCAGCAGGCGCGCGTATGCCGAGCGCACCTCGCGCGCGTTCGGGTTCTTCTTCAGGAAGCCGGCGAACAGCTGGCCGGCCGCGTCGGCATCGCCCATCACCTGCGCCAGCGTGAGCGCCGACAGTTCGGAATCGGGCTTCAGTTCCAGCGCGCGCTTCGCCTCGGCCATCGCGCGATCGCGATTCTCGGCCGCATAGGCGGCCTGGGCCAGCACCAGGTGGCTTTCCATCGTGGCGCCGTAGGGTGCCAGCACGCGTTCCATCAGCGCGAACGCGGCGGCCTTGTCCTTCGCCCGCAGCAGGTACTGCTGCATCTGGAACATGACGAGGCCGCGCGCCTCGGCCGGCGTGGCGCCCAGGCGCTGCGCGAAGACCTGCTCGGACTCGGACAGGTCGTCGCCCAGCACGGAGAAACCCAGGAAATACTGCACCGCCTCATCGGAATCGGGCGCCAGTTCGCGCCACAGGCGGATCGCCGCCAGCGCCTCGTTGCCCTGCTTGGCGGCCAGCGCCATCTCGGCCGACCGGCGCGCCAGCCGCGGGTCGCGGGTCTGCTGCGCCAGCACCATCATCGACACGTAGGCGCTTTGCCACTGGCCCCGCTTGAAATCCAGTTCGGCCTTGGTGAGCTTGTAGAACAGGTCGCTGGTCAGCTCGACGGCGGGCAGCTTTTCCTCGTGCTGCAGGGTGGCGGCGATGGCGTCCGCGCCCGGGTCCTCGGACTCCGCAGCCACCGCGGGAGGCGCTGCCGGCGCGGCGGCCGCTTCGCCGCCTGCCTGTTTTTGTGGCGCAACAGCGCACGCGGACAGCAGGGCCGAGAGGGTTACAATGGCGAGTGCGTATTTCAAGGCTTGCATCCAGGTCGGGTCAAACCCTGATTCTACGCCCAACCATCGCCGGCACGGCTTCGCTGCTGTAACGCGCAGGCATGGCGCATTGTCAGCCTTGATATCAGCTTTGATACCAGCTTCGATATCAGCTGTAATGCAGGTCCGGTACGAGCCCCGGTACGGCTCGCGGCACCACCGTACAACTTGCAGTACACATTTTCCATCGTCCGATCCGCCATCAGCCTTATGCCAGAATTACCGGAAGTCGAAGTCACCCGGCGCGGCGTCGCGCCCCACATCGAAGGCCGCGCCGTGCGCGAGGTGGTGCTGCGCCGCGCCGGCCTGCGCTGGCCCTTCCCCGCCGCCCTGCCGGAAATCCTGGCCGACCGCACGGTGACGACGACGGGCCGCCGCGGCAAGTACCTGCTGGTGGAATTCGAACACGGTACGCTGATCATCCACCTGGGCATGAGCGGGCACCTGCGCGTGCTGCCGCCTGGCGTGCCGGCGCAGAAGCACGACCACATCGACATCGTGGTGGAAGGCCCGCAGGGGCAGCAGGTGCTGCGCATGACGGACCCGCGCCGCTTCGGCGCCGTGCTGTGGCATCCGAACGAGGAAGGCGAGCTCGATTCGCACCTGCTGCTGCGCGGCCTGGGCGTGGAGCCGCTCGGCCCGGAATTCACCGGCGAACTGCTGTACCGGAAGACGCGCGGCCGCACGGTCGCCGTGAAGTCGGCCCTGCTGGCCGGCGACATCGTGGTCGGTGTCGGCAATATCTACTGTTCCGAAAGCCTGTTCCGCGCCGGGATCAATCCGAAGACGCCGGCCGGCCGCATCGGCCTGGCGCGCTACGAGAAGCTGGCGCAGGCGATCCGCGACGTGCTGGCCGAGGCGATCGTCCAGGGCGGCAGCACGCTGCGCGACTTCATCGCGGTAAATGGCCAATCCGGCTATTTCCAAAACACGTATTTCGTGTACGACCGGGCGGGCCTGCCGTGCCGCGTGTGCGGCGCCCCGGTCCGGCAGATCAAGCAGGGGCAGCGCTCCACGTTCTATTGCATCAGTTGCCAAAAATGAGTTGTCAAAAATGAGCTGTCAAAAATGAATTGTCAAAAGTGAAGCGAAACCAGCCATGATGCGCGACCTCGAACAGTACAGTGCCTGGCGCCAGGGCGTGGCGGCGGCGCTGCGCGCCTACCGCGACGGCGCGCAGGCGGCCGACCTGCTCGATGCCGCCACCGCCCAGCGCATCGCCCGCACGCTGGCCCGGCTGGCGGACGACAAGCTGTCGGTCGCCTTCGTGGCCGAGTTCTCGCGCGGCAAATCGGAGCTGATCAACGCGATCTTCTTCGCCGACTACGGGCAGCGCATCCTGCCGTCGGCGGCCGGCCGCACCACCATGTGCCCCACCGAGCTGCTGTACGATCCCGCCCAGCCGGCCTCGATCCGGCTGCTGCCGATCGAGACCCGGGCCGCCAACCTCTCCACCAGCGACTACCGCGACGACCCGCACGCATGGACCGTGCTGCCTCTGAACGTGGATGCGGCCGCCGACATGCACGAGGCGTTCCGCCAGGTGAGCCAGACCCGCGCGGTGCCGGTGGACGAAGCGCGCCGCTATGGCCTGTACGACCCGGACGATCCCGACCTGGCGGCCACGGTGAACGAGGAAGGCATGGTGGAAATTTCGCGCTGGCGCCATGCGATCATCAATTTCCCGCACCCGCTCCTGAAGCAGGGCCTGGTGATCCTGGACACGCCGGGCCTGAACGCGATCGGCACCGAGCCCGAACTGACGCTGAACCTGATCCCCAGCGCCCATGCCGTGCTGTTCATCCTGGCCGCCGATACGGGCGTGACGAAGAGCGATATCGAAGTCTGGCGCGAGCACATCGGCGCCGGCGCGGGCCGGATGGTCGTGCTGAACAAGATCGACGGCATGTGGGACCCGCTGCGCTCGGAAGCCGAAGTCGATGGCGAGATCGCGCGCCAGCGGGCACACGCGGCGCAGCTGCTGGCCGTCGACGAGCGCCAGGTGTTCCCGGTCTCGGCGCACAAGGCGCTGGTGGCGAAGATCACGGGCGACGACGCGCTGCTGGAACGCAGCCGCGTGGGCCGGCTGGAACAGGCGCTGTTCGACGAGCTGATCCCGGCCAAGCGGGATATCGTGCGGCGGCGCCTGGCCGAGGACCTGGGCGCGCTGAACGGCGCGCAGGGTGCCATGCTGGCCGCGAAGCAGCGCGGCATCGCCGAACAGCTGCATGAACTGAACAGCCTGCGCGGCAAGAACCAGAACGTGATCGCCCACATGATGCGCCGCGTCGATGCCGAGAAAAAGGAATTCGACGCCAGCCTGTTCCGCATGCAGGCGGCGCGCACCGCGTTCACGCGCCTGTCGACGGAGCTGTACGGCACGCTGGGCATGGACGTGCTGCGCGACCACGTGCTGCAGGCACGCGAAGCGATGGCACGCAGCCACTGGTCGGCCGGCCTGCGCGAGGCGGTGCGCCTGTTCTTCGACAGCGTGCAGGCGGAGCTGGAGGAATCGGACCGCAAGGCCGTGGAAATCCGCACCACGATGGAAGGCGTGTACCGGCAGTTCTCCGCCGAGCATGGCGTGGCACTGCCGCCACCGCCGCCGTTCGGCCTGGCGAAGTATCGCGCGCAAGTGTCGGACATCGAAGCGCTGTACCAGAAGCAGTTCGGCGCCGCCGCGCTGCTGACCACCAGCCGCACCGTGCTGATGGAGCGCTTCTTCGACACCATCGCGTCGCAGGTCAAGCGCTGCTTCAAGGCGGCCAACGCGGAATGCGAGAGCTGGCTGAAGGTGATCATGGGGCCGCTGGAGGCGCAGGTCCGGCAGCACCGCGAACAGCTGAAGGGCCGCCAGGCGTCGATCGGGCGCATCCACGACGCGGCCGACACGCTGGAACAGAAAATCGAAACCTTCGAGCGCACGCAGGCGGCGCTGGAACGGCAGAAGGCAGGGCTGGCCGCGCTGGCCGACGCGATCGCGGCCGCCATCGACACGGAACCGCCCCACTAGGCTGGATTGGAAAGACGAATTTGCAGTACGACGACCCCACTTTTTCGGCCGCGCTGATCGCGTGGCAGCAGCAGCACGGCCGGCATACGCTGCCGTGGCAAAACACCCGCGATGCCTACCGCATCTGGCTTTCCGAGATCATGCTGCAGCAGACGCAGGTGGCCGCGGTGCTCGGCTATTACGCCCGTTTCCTGGAGCGCTTCCCCACCGTGCACGACCTGGCCGCCGCGCCGGTCGAAGACGTGATGGCGCAGTGGAGCGGCCTGGGTTACTACACGCGCGCCCGCAACCTGCACAAGTGCGCGCAGCGCGTGGTGGCGGAATACGGCGGCGTGTTCCCGGCTGACCCGGCGCTGCTGGCCGAACTGCCCGGCATCGGCCGCTCGACAGCCGCGGCGATCGCCGCGTTCTCCGGCGGCGCGCGCGCCGCGATCATGGACGGCAACGTCAAGCGCGTGTTTGCCCGCGTGTTCGGCATCGACACCTTCCCCGGCGAACGCAGGACGGAAGAAGCGATGTGGCGGCGCGCCGAAGCGCTCCTGCCCGCCCAGGGCATCGAATCGTACACGCAGGGCCTGATGGACATGGGGGCCACGCTGTGCACCCGCAGCAGCCCGGATTGCGCGCGCTGCCCGATGCAGGCGCGCTGCGTGGCCTTCGCCACCGGCCGCACCAGGGAACTCCCGGTGCGCAAGCCGAAGAAGGCCACGCCGGAAAAGCACACGACCATGCTGCTCGTCGTGCATGGCGGCCAGGTGCTGCTGGAGCAGCGGCCCGGCGCCGGCATCTGGGGCGGCCTGCTGTCGCTGCCCGAGGTGAACGGCCATGTCGCCGCGGACGACGATGCCCTCCCCGAGGTCGACGACGATGCGGTGGCCAGCGCGCTGCTGCCGTTCGGCGTGGCGGAATCGCGCGAACGCCTGAACACGGTCACGCACGTGTTCACCCATTACCGGCTGCAGATCGTGCCCGTGCTGGTCACGCTGGCGCAGCGCGCGCCGCTGGCGGCGGATGGCCGTTACGTGTGGCTGGATGCGGCGCGGCTTGCGGACGCGGCGCTACCGGCGCCGGTGAAGAAACTGCTGGTGGAGTTGCTGGGGTCGAATGCGCAGGCGCGGATGTTCTGATGCTGTGCCGCCCGTGCGGCGGATGAGATCAAGGTCTTAATGCTTGAGCTTGGTGCGGGAGCTTGATGCATCGGCTCACTGCATGGGCTCATTGCATGGGCTCATTGCATGGGCTTATTGCATGGGCTTATTGCATGGGCTCATTGCATGGGCTTATTGCATGGGCTTGCTGCTTGAGATCAGTGCCCGGGCTTGTTGCATGGGCCTGGTGCATGGGCTCACTGCATGAGTTTTCCGATTGAAAAAACCAGCGCGACGAGGGCGACGGACGTGCCGAAATACCACCGCACCAGCCGGTTCTCGATGCCTGCCATGCCGCTTTCGATGCGCGACAGGCGATCCTGGACGCGCGACGCCAGCTTGACGAGATCTTCCTTGGTAGCATAATTCGAGCCGATCACGGCCACATCGCGCTCGACCGCGGCGAAACGGCGCTCGCTGCCGTTCGTTGCGCAATGCGCCGACGTGGCACGCTGCGCATTGGATTGGGAAACATTCGAGCCTTCTTCCATGACGGGTTCCTCGTTCATCATGCTTTCTCCAGGAGTGTTTCTCAGCGTTGTCCATGGAAGACAAAAGGTCAAGCGGATCAGCGCTCCAGCCCGATACGAATCACAGCTCCTCCAGCGAATACAGTTTCCGGTGCACATGGATCGCATAGCGGTCCGTCATGCCGGCGATATAGTCGGCTATGCGGCGGGCCTGCCTGGTGGCGTCACCGGACGGTTCGCGGTAGTCCGGCGGCAGCAGCAGCGGATCGGCCGTGAACGCGTCGTACAGTTCGCGCACCATGCGGCTGGCCTTCAGCCGCATCCGGTTCACCTTGTAGTGGCGGTACAGGTTCTCGCGCAGGAAGCGCTTCAGCTCCGTCGCATCCTTGCGCATCGGGTCGGAAAAGCGGATCAGCGGCGGCGCGGCGCGCACCTCGTCGATGCTTTGCGGGCTCGCCTCGGCAATGCGCTCCAGCGACGTGGCGATCAGGTCATCGGCCAGCGCCGTGATCAGCCGGCGCAGCGTTTCATAGATGGCGCGGCGGCCGGTCAGGCCCGGGTATTTGTCCTGCACTTCGCGCCACAGCCGGGCAAAGAAATCCACCTGTTCCAGTTGCGCGATCGTGATCAGGCCGGAGCGCAGGCCATCGTCGATGTCATGGCTGTTGTAGGCAATCTCGTCGGCCAGGTTGGTCAGCTGCGCTTCCAGCGACGGTTGGGTCCTGTCGAGGAAGCGCTGGGCCACCTCGCCCAGCTGCCGGGCGTTCGTGGCCGAGCAGTGCTTGAGGATGCCCTCGCGCGTCTCGAACATCAGGTTCAGGCCATCGAACGCGCCGTACTGTTCTTCCAGGTGGTCGACCACGCGCAGGCTTTGCAGGTTGTGCTCGAAGCCGCCGTGCTCCTTCATGCATTCGTTCAGCACGTCCTGCCCGACATGGCCGAACGGCGTGTGGCCCAGGTCGTGGGCCAGCGCGATCGCCTCCACCAAGTCTTCGTTCAGCCGCAGGTTGCGCGCCAGCGAACGGCCGACCTGCGCCACTTCCAGGCTGTGCGTGAGCCGCGTGCGGAACAGGTCGCCCTCGTGGTTCAGGAACACCTGGGTCTTGTATTCGAGCCGGCGGAACGCCGTGCTGTGGATGATGCGGTCGCGGTCGCGCTGGAACTGGCTGCGCGAGGCGTGCGCCGTTTCGGCATAGCGGCGCCCGCGCCCCTTGTCCGAATGCGCGGCGTAGGGAGCGAGCGCTTCTTCCATGCCTACTCCACGCAGGCCGCGAGGGTGGCCAGCAGCGCCTCGTGCGGCGCCGTCGTCACGATGGCCGTGCCCAGCGGCTTGATGAGGATGAACTTGATGGCGCCGCCCTCGTTCTTCTTGTCGACTTCCATCAGCTCCAGCCAGCGGTCGATGCCCAGGTCCGGCGCCTTGACGGGCAGGCCGGCCGCGGCGACCACGCTGCGGATGCGTTCCACCGTGTGCGCATCGATGTAGCCCAGCCGGTGCGACAGGTCGGCCGCCATCACCATGCCGCAGCCGACGGCCTCGCCGTGCAGCCAGGCGCCGTAGCCCATGCCCGCCTCGATGGCGTGGCCGAAAGTATGGCCGAAGTTCAGGATCGCGCGCAGGCCGCCTTCGCGCTCGTCCTGGCGCACCACGTCCGCCTTGATTTCGCAGGAGCGGGCGATCGCGTAGGCCAGGGCGGCGCGGTCGCGTGCCACCAGCTTGCCGATATTGGCTTCGATCCAGTCGAAGAATGGCTCGTCGATGATCGGGCCATACTTGATCACCTCGGCCAGGCCGGCGGCCAGCTCGCGCTGCGGCAGCGTTTCCAGCGTGGAGGTGTCGGCCAGCACCACCTTCGGCTGGTAGAACGCGCCGATCATGTTCTTGCCGAGCGGGTGGTTGATGCCGGTCTTGCCGCCCACCGAGGAATCGACCTGCGACAGCAGCGTGGTGGGCACCTGGATGAAGTCCACGCCACGCATGTAGGACGCGGCGGCATAGCCGGTCAGGTCGCCGATGACGCCGCCGCCGAGCGCCACCAGCGTGGTCTTGCGGTCGCACTTGTTGGCCAGCAGCGTATCGAAGATGCGCATCAGGCTGGCCCAGTTCTTGTACTCCTCGCCGTCATCCAGCACCACGGAAATCACTTCCTTGCCCGCCGCGGCCAGCGGGGCGGCCAGGCGCTCCAGGTACAGCGGCGCGACGGTGGTGTTGGTGATGATCGCGACCTTGCGGCCGCCGACGTGGCGCGCCAGCATGGCGCTGTCGTCGAGCACGGCCGGGCCGATCGAGATCGGGTAGCTGCGCTCGCCGAGGTCCACGTTCAGGAGGATATTGGTCTGTTCGTTCATGGAAGCCTGTGCTTGCGTAATACAGTTGGGCGCATCCTGGCAAGCCAGGGCGTCCAGCTGGTTGATGATGATCTGGACCATCGATTGTACGTTAGGCCGGCCGGTATCGACGACGATGCGCGCCATCTCCAGGTACAGCGGCTCGCGCTGGGCCAGCAACTCCTCGAGTTTCTTGCGCGGATCGGCCGTTTGCAACAGGGGCCGGTTCTTGTCGTGGCCCGTGCGGGCAAGGATGCTGGTGATGCTGGCGCGCAGGTAGATCACGGTACCGTGTTCGCGCAGCAGCGCGCGCGATTCGGGATTGAGGATGGCGCCCCCGCCGGTGGCGAGCACGATGCCCTGCTGGCCGCACAGGTCGCGGATCACTTCCGCCTCGCGGCGCCGGAAGCTGGCTTCCCCTTCGATCTCGAAGATCCACGGGATCGTGGCGCCGGTGCGTTCCTCGATCTCGTGATCGGAATCGACGAAGCGCATGCCCAGTTTGCGGGCGAGCAGGCGGCCGATCGTGGTCTTGCCCGCCCCCATCAGTCCTACCAAAAATACATTTTGCATCGCGGATCAGATTAGTGCATATCGCACCATTGTAATCCGAGTGGCAAGACTTGCCTCCACGCGATGCCCCGTCAAAACCGGTGACAGGCTCCGATTTCAAACAAAACCGGTGACAGGCTCCGATTTCGAAAACTTTCGAACGCAATCGGAGCCTGTCACCGGTTTTCAGGGGACGTTGCAAAAGAAGTGGAGCCCGTCACCGTTTTTCAGGAAACATCGAAGCAAAACTGATAACGGGCTCGGGTTTCGAAACACTTTCCAACGTAATCGGAGCCTGTCACCGGTTTTCAGGATATTTCCTGGAAAATGGTGCCTGTCACCGGTTTTCAGGAAATATTGCAAAAACAACTGGAGCCGGCTCAGTTTTCTGGATCAGCGGGCGGAGACCTTGTCGGCCACGATCTTCGGCGTGATGAACACCAGCAGCTCGGTCTTTTCGCTGGTGCGGCTGGTGGTCTTGAACAGGTGGCCGAGCACGGGCACGTCGCCCAGCAGCGGCACTTTCGACACGTTGTTGCGCTCGGTCTGCTGGTAGATGCCGCCCAGCACGACGGTACCGCCGTTTTCCACCATCACCTGGGTCTTCACGTGTTTCGTGTCGATCGCGAAGCCGGCGCGGGTTTCGGCGCCCACGCTGTCCTTGTTGACGTCGACGTCGATGACCACGTTGCCGTCCGGCGTGATCTGCGGGATCACTTCCAGGCGCAGGTTGGCCTTGCGGAACACGATCGACGTGGCGCCGCTGCTGGTGGCTACCTGGTAGGGCAGCTCCAGGCCCTGCTCGATGGTGGCCACCGACTTGTCGGCCGTGACCACGCGCGGGCTGGAGATGATCTTGCCGGTGCCGTCGGCTTCCAGCGCCGACAGTTCCAGGTTCAGGAAGCGGTTCGCGGCCGAGTTGAACAGGCTCACGGCCAGGCTGCCCGCCGCCACGCCGTTGATCGGCGCCGCCGGCAGGTTGATGAACTGCGTGTTGCTGAAGTCGTCGGCCGAACTGCCCGGCTCGACCTGCCCGGTCAGCCGGCCGGCGCCCGTCATGTTGCCGGATACGAAGGCGTGGTTGCCGCCGTTGGTGCCCTTGAAGTCGGCGAAGCCCAGCTTGGCGCCCAGGTTGCGCGTGAAGCCATCGTTGGCTTCGACGATGCGCGCCTCGATCAGCACCTGCCGGCTGGCGATGTCGGTCTTGGAAATGAGCTTGCGCACTTCTTCGAGGCGGGACGGAATGTCCGTCACGAACAGCTGGTTGGTACGCGGTTCGATGATGGCGCTGCCGCGGCGCGACAGGATGCGGTTCTTCGCGTCGCTGGCGCCGTCGAGGCCGAACACCATCTTGAACGCCTCGGCCTTCTGGTAGTTGAGCTGGAAGATTTCCGACTTCAGCGGCTCCAGGTCGGCGATCTGGGCACGCTGCTCCAGCTCCAGCTTTTCCTTGGTCAGCAGCTCTTCCTTCGGCGCGATCCAGATCACGTTGCCGTTCTTGCGCATGTCCAGGCCCTTGGCCTGCAGGATCACGTCCAGCGCCTGGTCCCACGGCACTTCCTTCAGGTGCAGCGTCAGGCTGCCCGTCACGCTGTCGGACGAGACGATGTTCAGGCCCGAGATGTCGGCCACCGCCTGCAGCGCGGCACGCACCTCGATGTTCTGGAAGTTGAACGACACCTTCTCGCCGCGATAACCCTGGGTGCCCTGCACCAGCTTGTTCGGGTCTTCCTTGATCGGCTTCACTTCGATCACCAGCTGCGTGTCGCTCTGGTACACGTTCTGTTCCCACAGGCCGGTAGCCTCCACCTGCAGGCGCACGTTCTCGCCTTGCGGCGCGGTGGTCACGCGGGTCACCGGCGTGCCGAAGTCGGTCACGTCCAGCCGGCGGCGCAGCGTTTCCGGCAGGCCGGTCTTCAGGAAATCGACGGTGACGCCCTTCGGGTTCTGCTTCACGTCGACCGCCACGGTGTTGTTCGGCAGGTCGACGACGATGCGGCCTTCTCCGCCGGTACCGCGGCGGAAATCGACGGCGCGCAGCACGGGCTTGCCGGCCGCCTTCGGGGCAACCGGGACCACAGGGGCAGCCGCGGGCACGCCGCGCGCATCGAGCGCCGTGGCGACACCGCCCGAGCCATCGATGGTCAGGATCACGTTCTTGCCGTCCACCGCCGTGGCGTAGTTCAGCGCGCGCTTCAGGTTGAACACGAGCCGCGAACGGTCGCCGGCCTGCACCGCGTTCACGCTGCGCACGTCGCCCACCTCGATGTCCTGCGCGGTCTTGCCGGTGGCGTTGCTGGTCTTGCCGAAATCGAGCGCGATGCGCGGCGGGTTCGCGGTCGCGAAGCTCACCGGTGCCGCGGCGGGCGCGTGGCCGAGGGCGATCTTCACGATCACGTTTGCGCCCTGCCGGCTGGCGGTCACGGATTCGATCGCATTGCCGGCTTGCGCGCGGGCCGGCATGCTGGCGCCCACGCAGGTCAGTGCGAGCGCCAGGGCGGCGCCGAAGCGGCGCATGGTGTCCATTGCGATCATGGGGAGATCTCCTTGCTTTCCTGCAGTTCCAACGTGGCGATGCGCTCGACCCATTCGCCGCTCGCATCCTGTACCGTTTCCTTCACGTTCACGGCGCTTTCCGACACCGACGTGACGATGCCGTAGTTCTGGCCCAGCCGCTGTCCGGCCTGCACCTGGTAGACGGTGCGGTCGATCTGCAGCAGGGCGAGCACCGAGCGGCCCTTCTTCATCATGCCGACCATGCGCATCGTGTCGAGCGGGAAGCCCTCGAGCGGTTCCTTGCGCCGGCTGGTATCCGGCGCCACGCCGGTGCCCGGGCGGGCGGCGGCGCGGTCGGTCAGCAGCTTGTTCGGATCGAACGGATCCGGCGAGCCTGCCGACGCGTAGGCGAACGGCATGAACGTCTTCGGCTCGGCCAGCGGCTTGACGGCCACGCGGGTCGTCGCGTCCACTTCCTTCATCCACTGCCGCACTTCCTGTTCGTCGCGGTCGCCGCAGCCTGCCAGGAACGCGAGCAACAGCAGCGCGGCGGGAAGCCTCGCCTGTTTCATCATCGGCGTCATTTCCTGCCACCCTTCTTCTTCTCTTCGGCCGCCTTCTTCTGCGCGGCCACTTCATCCTGGTCGAGGTAGCGGAAGGTCTTGGCGACCGCGTTCAGCGTCAGCGTGCCATCCTTGTTCGTCACCAGTTCCATGTTGTTCAGCGTGACGATGCGGGGCAGGTTCGCCATGTCGCCGGCGAATGCGCCCAAGTCGTGGTAGCCGCCGGTCACCTTGATATCGATCGGCAGCTCGGCGTAGTAATCGCGCGCCACCACCTGGCCGGGCTTGAACAGCTCGAACTGCAGGCCCCGGCCGACGCCGGCCTGGTTGATGTCCGACAGCAGCGCCGCCATCTCGGCCTTGCTGGGCAGCTGCTTCTCGAGGCGCACCACGTACTGGTCCACCTGCGCCTTCTGGGCCGTCAGCGCATCGAGGTTGATCGCCTGCGCCGTCTTCAGCCGGTACTTGTCGCGCAGCTGCTGTTCCTGGGCGGCACCCGCCTCCTGTTCCTCGAACTGGCTGCTCCAGTAGCCGAAGTAGCCCAGCACCAGCATGCCGATCACCACGCCGATGCCGCACAGGATGCGCGGCGCCAGCGGCCACTGGCCGGGACGCACGCCGTTCAGGCCCTGGAATTGCGCGGCCAGCGATTCGGCCAGGCGCCGCTTTTCGACTACCTTGTCGATTCCCTTGCCGGCCGCCTTGCCGCCTGCCCTGTCGTTTCCCTTGTCGAATACCTTTGCGATTGCCATGTCAGCCTGCCTTCGCGGCGGCCGGCGTGCCGGTCCCGCCGTCTGCTTCGTTACCGTCCGCGTCGTTGCCTTCCTTGTCGCGAGGGCGCTTGATGCCGACCACGAGCGAAAATTCGACGACCTTGCGCGGGTTCTTCGCCTGGCCGATCACGCCCGCCTTCACCTCGATCAGGTCCGGCCGTTCCAGCCACGGCGATGCGCTGGACAGGTTGCGCAGCAGTTCGGACACGCGCTCCTGCGATTGCGCGTAACCGTCGACCGTCACGCGCTGGCCATCCTGGCGGAAGCCTTTGAGGTAAACGCCTTCCGGCGTCTGCCGCACCAGCTCGTCGAGCAGGTAGACCGGCTGGTTGCGGTCGCCCTGCAGGTCTTCCACGGCCTGCTGGCGCGCCTTCAGCGCCTCGATTTCCTGCTTGAGGGTGGCGATGCGGGCGATCTTGCCGTCCAGCGCCGTGATCGCCGTCTGCAGGACCGCGTTGCGCTGTTCCTGCACCGCGATGGCGCGCGCGTTGTAGCCGCCCACCAGCAGCACGATGCCGACGCCGATCAGCGCCGACAGCAGCAGCAGCGCGACGAACGCCGCCTTGCGCTGCTTGCGCTTTTCTTCACGGTGGGGCAGCAGGTTGATGCGGACCATCAGCCGAACCTCCTCAAGGCGAGGCCGCAGGCGACCAGGTAGGCCGGCCCGTCGGCGCGCAATTGCTGCTCGCGCACGCCGGGCGCCAGCGCCATGCCGTGGAACGGCGAGACCACCGCGCTGGCGATGCGCGTGCGGCTGGCCACGATGTCCAGCAGGCCGGGCAGCATCGCGCAGCCGCCGGCCAGGAAGATCTGGTCGATCTTCGTGTAGGGGGTGGAGGTGAAGAAGAACTGGATCGCGCGCGTGACTTCCAGCGCGGCCGATTCCAGGAAGGGCTGCAGCATGTCGGCCGCGTAGTTGCCCGGCACGTCGCTGCCTTGCGCGCCGCCCGGCTGCATGCTCCATGTCTTCTTGCGCGCCTCGGCTTCGTCGAAGGCCAGGCCGTAGGCACGCACGATGTCCTGCGTCAGCGAATTGCCGCCGAACGGCTTTTCGCTTTCCCAGACCGTGACGCCGTCGACCAGTACCGACACATGGGTAATCGACGCGCCCATCTGGAACAGCGCGATCACCTGCCCGGCGGCCGCGCCGGGCATCTGCGCCGCCACGCGGGTCACCGCGGCGCGCGCGGCATACGATTCGATATCCATCACGGAAGCCCTCAGGCCGGATGCCTCGGCCACGGCGACGCGGTCCTCGATCTTTTCGCGGCGGGCCGCGGCCAGCATCACTTCGATGTCGTCCTGCGAGCTGCCCACCGGGCCGATGACGTCGAAGTCCAGGCTCACGTCGTCGAGCGCGAAGGGGATGTACTGGCTGGCTTCGGACTCGACCTGCACTTCCAGCTGTTCCTCGGAGAGGCCGGCGGGCAGCACGATCTTTTTCGTGATGACGGCGGCCGGCGGCATACCCAGCGCCACGTGGCGCGCCCGGGTGCCGCTTTTCTTCAGCAGGCGGCGCACCGCGTCGACCACCTGGTCCAGGTTTTCGATGTTGCCGTCGGCCACCGCGCCGCGCGGCAGCGCCTCGGCCGCGCAGCGCTCGACACGCAGGCCTTCCTTGCCGGCTTCGGCCAGTTCGACCAGGCGCACGCCGGAGCTGCTGATGTCGAGCCCGACGAGCGGTGGCGCGGCGCCGCCGAACAGCGTCTTCCAGTCTGGCATCATCGATGCATTCCCTGCCCGGCACGGTGGGGAACCGCTCCGGAATAATTAGTAAAAAGTGAAAAATCCGTTTGAAAACCGTCGCTTACGTGAAAAATTCCGGACGGCAAGATGGATGCTAGCAATTCCGCAGGGCAACTGTAAAGGTATTTCCGCAGGGCATATTTACTTTCATGTGCGCGGGAAGCCACACTCTGGCGCCGGCACGTGGCCAGGCCGACAAGACAGTTGCCGGCTTGTTCACTGCCGCGCCGGGCAAGCGCGCCAGCGGAAGCGGCTCGCTTATAATGCCTGCACAAAATTTCAAAGGTTTTCCCTGCATGACTCCTCCGAACAACGCTTCCAACAAGGCCAAGTCGAAGTCCCCGAAGAACCTGCTGCTGATGGCGCTGGGTTCCGTGGTCGGGCTGGTACTGGTCCTGGTGCTGCTCGTCGTGTTCGGGCTGGCGCTGGCTTACCCCAGCCTGCCCTCGCTCGATACGCTGACCGATTACCGCCCCAAGATGCCGCTGCGGATTTATTCGGCCGACAACGTGCTGATCGGCGAATTCGGCGAGGAACGCCGCAACCTGGTGCGCTTCAAGGACATCCCGGACGTGATGAAGAAATCCGTGCTGGCGATCGAGGACGACCGCTTCTACGAGCACGGCGGCGTCGATTACCTGGGCATCCTGCGCGCGGCATTCCACAATGCCACCGGCGGCGCGCGCCAGGGCGCCTCGACGATCACGCAGCAGGTCGCGCGCAACTTCTTCCTTTCCAGCGAACAGACCCTCAAGCGCAAGGCCTATGAAGCGCTGCTGGCCTGGAAGATCGAGCAGAACCTGACGAAGGACCAGATCCTCGAGGTCTACATGAACCAGATCTACCTGGGCCAGCGGGCCTATGGCTTCGCGTCGGCGGCGCAGATCTACTTCGGCAAGGACCTGCGCGACATCTCGATCGCCGAAGCGGCCATGCTGGCCGGCCTGCCGAAGGCGCCCTCCGCCTACAACCCGGTGGTGAACCCGAAGCGGGCCCGGACGCGCCAGCAATACATCCTGCAGCGCATGGCGAGCCTGGGCTACATCACGCCGGCGCAGTACGAAGAGGCGAAGAACGAACAGCTGAAGGTAAAGACCGACAGCAGCGAATTCGGCGTGCATGCCGAATACGTGGCCGAGATGGCGCGCCAGCTCGTCTATGAACAGTTCAAGGAAGACACCTATACGCGCGGCCTGAACGTGTTCACCACGATCACCAAGGCGGACCAGGATGCCGCCTACCTCGCGCTGCGCAAGGGCGTGATGGATTACGAGCGCCGCCACCCGTACCGCGGGCCGGAAGCCTACGTGGACCTGCCGAAGAACCGCGCCGAAGCCGACGAGGTGATCGAGACCGAACTGGCCGAGCACCCGGACAGCGACGATATCGTGGCCGCCATGGTGCTGTCGGCATCGCCGGCGAAGGTGACGGCGATGACCGCCTCGGGCGAGGAAATCACCATCACCGGCGCAGGGCTGGCGATGGGCAAGGCATGGCTGTCCGACAAGGCGGCGCCGAACCGCCGCATCCGCCGTGGCGCCGTGATCCGCGTGATGCAGGAGGAGAAGGACTGGCAGATCACGCAGATGCCGGAAATCGAATCGGCCTTCGTGGCCGCCAGCACCGAGGATGGCGCGATCAAGGCGATGGTGGGCGGCTTCGACTACAACCGCAACAAGTTCAACCACGTGACGCAGGCATGGCGCCAGCCGGGTTCCTCGTTCAAGCCGTTCATCTATGCCGCATCGCTGGAGCGCGGCCTGTCGCCGGCCACCATCATCAACGATGCGCCGATTTCCTTCGACGCCGGGCAGACCGGCGGCCAGGCATGGGAACCGAAGAACTACGACGGCCGCTACGAAGGCCCGATGACGATGCGGCGCGGCCTGACGAAGTCGAAGAACATGGTGTCGATCCGCATCCTGCACAGGATCGGCGCGAAATATGGCCAGGAATTCACCACCCGTTTCGGTTTCGAGGCGGACAAGAACCCGCCCTACCTGACCCTGGCGCTGGGCGCCGGCGCCGTGACGCCGCTGCAGATGGCCGGCGCCTATGCCGTGTTCGCGAATGGCGGCTACAAGGTGACGCCTTACCTGATCTCGAAAGTCACCGATGCCAACGGCCGCATCCTGTCGCAGGCCGCGCCCGACCGCGCCGGCGTGGAAGGCAACCGCGTGATCGACGAGCGCAACGCGTTCCTGATGGATTCGATGCTGCGCGACGTGGCGCGCTATGGCACCGCCGCCAAGGCCCAGCAGATCCTCAAGCGCCCGGACCTGGCCGGCAAGACCGGCACGACCAACGACTCGATCGACGCCTGGTTCGCCGGCTACCAGTCGAAGCTGGTGGGCATCGCCTGGATCGGCTACGACCAGCCGAAGAACCTGGGCAACCGCGAAACGGGCGGCGGCCTGGCGCTGCCGATCTGGATCGGCTACATGCAGAAGGCGCTGAAGACCATCCCGGTCGAGGAACGGCCGGTGCCGGACGGGATCGTGATGGCCAATGGCGATTACTACTATGCCGAGAACCCGCCGGGCGTCGGCGTGGAAAGCCTGGAAGGCGCCACGCGCGGCACGCCGGAAGAGGAAAAGGCGCGCGACGCCGTCAAGAACGAGCTGTTCTAGCCGAAACCGAATAATGGGGACGGACCCTGTTTTTGAAGAAATTTCTTCAGAAACAGGGTCCGTCCCTATTTTTTAATGAGTACTTCATGTCTGGATTAAAACCCGCGCAGCTGCGCACCGATGTCCTGTCGGGCATCACCGTGTCGCTGGCCCTCGTGCCGGAGGCGATCGCCTTCGCGCTGCTGGCCCGCGTCAGTCCGCTCACCGGCCTGTACGCCGCGTTCATCGTCTGCCTCGTCACGTCCGCATTGGGTGGCCGGCCAGGCATGATCTGCGGCGCGGCGGGCGCGCTGGCTGTGGTGATGACGAGCCTCGTCGTCACGCACGGCGCCGAATACCTGTTCGCGGCCGTGGTGCTGATGGGCGTGTTCCAGCTGCTGTTCGCTGCGTTCAGGCTGGGCAAGTTCATTCGCATGGTGCCGCATCCGGTGATGCTGGGCTTCGTCAACGGCCTGGCGATCGTCGTCTTCATCGCCCAGTTCGGCCACTTCAAGGTGGGCGGGCAATGGCTGCGGGGCGATGCGCTGTGGACGATGCTGGGCCTGGTGGCGCTGACCATGGCGATCATCTATGTGCTGCCGCGGCTGACGAAGGCGCTGCCGGCATCGCTGGCGGCGATCCTGCTGGTCTCCGGCCTCGTGGCCGCGCTGGGCATCGACACGAAAACCGTCGGCGACATGGGCTCGATCGCCGGCGGCCTGCCCGCGTTCCACCTGCCGCAAGTGCCGCCGACACTGGACACCCTGTACATCGTGCTGCCGTATTCGCTGATCCTGGCCGCCATCGGCCTGATCGAAACGCTGCTGACGCTGAACCTGATCGATGCCATCACCGATACGCGCGGCAGGCCGAACCGCGAAAGCATGGCGCAGGGGCTGGCGAACGTGATCAGCGGCCTGTTCGCCTCGATGGGCGGCTGCGCGCTGGTCGGGCAGAGCATGATCAACATCGACAACGGCGCCCGGCACCGCCTCTCCGGCATCACGGCGGCGCTGTTCCTGCTGGGATTCATCGTGCTGCTGTCGCGCTGGATCGAGATGATTCCGCTGGCCGCGCTGGTGGGGCTGATGTTCGTGGTCTGCGAAAAGACCTTCGCCTGGGGCAGCCTGCAAACGCTGCGCAAGATTCCCCGGCAGGATGCCGTCATCGTGGTCGGCGTCACGCTGATCACCGTGCTCACGGACCTGGCGGTGGCGGTGCTGGCCGGCGTGGTGTTTGCGGCGCTAGTGTTCGCGTGGCAGCACGCCAAGGAAATCCGCGCCGACATCTCGACCGACCAGCGCGGCTGGAAGGTGTACACGCTGAAGGGCTCGCTGTTCTTCGCCTCGACGGCCAACTTCGCCGCGCTGTTCGACCCGAAGAACGACCCGGCGCACGTAGTGGTCGAATTCCGCGACGCGAAGGTGGTGGACCACTCGGCCGTGGAAGCGATCGACACGCTGGCCACGCGCTACCAGCAGGCCGGCAAGACGCTGCACTTGCGGCACCTGTCGCCGGACTGCCTGGAGATCCTCACGAATGCCAAGGGCATGGTCGAGGTGAACGAGTTCGAGGACCCGCACTATCACATCGCCGATAACCGCTTGAGTTAGTCGCCCTGACCGCGAGCCACTGATGTCGTTCCCCCCAAAGGCGTAACCCTGGGGTCAGACCCGGCGGGTCTGACCCCGGCCGTTGCAGTTGGGTGAAAGATGTTCAGGATGTGGATTCGCGAGGGTCCTAATGTTATGGATTTTCGAGAACGGTGACAGGCACCATTTTTCCGGAAACAGATGTTCCAGATTAATTGGTGACTGTCACCGTTTTTTGGGGGCAAGCCTGCAGCGGCCGGGTAAAAACGGTGTTACGGATTTTCGCTGACGATCACCGGCGAGCCGCCGGACTGTTCGGTGGCGATCTGCGACAGCGCGTCGAACAGCTCGCCGCCGTCGCGCGTGTCGATCCAGCGGCCATCGACACGGCGGTAGTGGAAGCCGCCGGAGCGCGCGGCCACCCACAGTTCCTGCATCGCGGCCTGGCTGTTGACGATGACCTTGGAACCGTTGTGCAGGAATTCGATTTCCAGCACGTTGCCGTTGCGGCTGCATTCGACATCGAGCCGGTTGTCGTCGTTCAGGCGGTCCAGCGCGGCTTCGATGGCATTCAGCGTGCTGTCGGCCAGGTCCAGGAATTCGGTTTCGGTCATGCTACACTCCAAGGGTTCTGTAATAACGAGATTCTAATCGTGAAGTCCACTCCAGCGCGTATCTTGATTCCCATGCTGATCGCCGTATCGCTTGCCGGTTGCGGCCAGACCGGTGCCCTGTACCTGCCAAAGCCCCCCGTCAAGACCGATTCGCCGACCGGCAAGCCCGGCGTGGCGCCACCTTCCGCTCCCGTTCCTTCGACGCCCCCCGCATCGCAACAGTAAATTCTTCCGCAGACTCCCAGTTCATCCATGTCCCACTTCGACTATCAGAACGGCGTGCTGCACGCCGAAGGCGTTTCCCTGCCCGCCATTGCAGAGCAATTCGGTACGCCGACCTATGTGTATTCCAGGGCCCAGCTGCTGGACAACTTCGATGCCTACGCAAATGCGTGTGCCGGCCGCGATGCCCTCATCTGCTATGCCATGAAGGCCAATTCGAACCTGGCGATCCTGGATCTGCTGGCGCGCCGCGGTGCCGGCTTCGACATCGTGTCGGGCGGCGAACTGCTGCGCGTGATCGCCGCCGGCGGCGATCCGAAGAAAGTGATCTTCTCGGGCGTGGGCAAGAGCGAGGCGGAAATGCGCCTGGCGCTCGGGCATGACATCCTGTGCTTCAACGTGGAGTCGATCCCCGAGCTGCACCGGCTGAACGCCGTGGCCGACGCGCTGGGCAAGAAGGCGCGCATCTCGCTGCGCGTGAATCCGAACGTGGACCCGAAGACGCACCCGTACATCGCCACCGGCCTGAAGGCCAGCAAGTTCGGCGTGGCCTTCGACGATGCGCTGGCCACCTACCGCACCGCCGCGCAATTGCCGAACCTGGAACCGGTCGGCATCGATTGCCACATCGGCTCGCAGCTGCTGGACGACACGCCGCTGCTGGAAGCGCTGGACCGCCTGATCGAGCTGATCGACGCCCTGGCGGACGAAGGCATCCACCTGCATCACCTGGACATCGGCGGCGGCCTGGGCATCGACTATGGCGTGGCCGGCGAAGACCAGCCCGCGCCGGCCGGCGACTACGTGAACCGCGTCTTCCAGCGGGTCGAGGCTTGGCGCGCTGAAAAGCACGCCGGACGCGGCATCAAGGTGATCTTCGAGCCGGGCCGTTCGATCGTGGGCAATACCGGCGTGCTGCTGACGAAGGTGGAATTCATCAAGCACGGCGAAGAGAAGAACTTCTGCATCGTCGACGCGGCGATGAACGACATGGCCCGCCCTGCCCTGTACCAGGCGTGGATGGACATGCAGCCGGTGAAGCAGGCCAGCGCGCAGCAGGAAGGCCGCGCCGTGTTCGACGTGGTCGGCCCGATCTGCGAATCCGGCGACTGGCTGGCACGCGACCGTGAACTGCCTGTCGAGGCGGGCGACCTGCTGGTCATGAAGACGGCCGGCGCGTATGGCATGACGATGGCCTCCAACTACAACACCCGCGGCCGCGCCGCCGAGGTGATGGTCGACGGCGGCCAGGTGCACCTGGTGCGCCGGCGCGAGACGCCGGAAGAGCTGTTCGCGCTGGAATCGGTGATCCGCTGACAAACGGCAAAACCGGTGTCTGACACCTTTTCCGGGTGAATCATCCAGAAAAAGTGTCAGGCACCATGAAAATTCTTCAGGCGCTGGCGCGAGCCGGCGCTTTGCTTTTCTGGCGCGCCCACCGCACCCGCATCAACAGCAGCGCGCCGACGATGCAGGCGAACAGCAGCGGCTGCGCCAGGTCGTTCTTGGCGGACTTCATCCACCAGTAATGCAGCACGCCGAGCGGCACGATCGCGTAGACCAGCCGGTGCAGCCACAGCCAGTTCTTGCCGCCCAGCCGTTTTACCATCGCGTTGGTGCTGGTGGCCGCCAGCGGGATCAGCAGCACGAAGGCGATGAAGCCGACCAGGATGAATGGCCGCTTGGCGACGTCCTTCAGCATGGCCGCCACGTCGAAGAAATGGTCGAACCACAGGAAGGTGATGAAGTGCAGCAGGCCGTAGAAAAACGCGTACAGGCCCAGCATGCGCCGCAGCTTCAGCACCCAGTTCCACTTCGACAGGCGCCGCAGCGGCGTGACGGCCAGCGCGATGCACAGGAAGTACAGTGTCCAGTCGCCCGTCGAGTGCGTGATGTATTGCAGCGGTTCGACCAGCGCATCGGTGAACACGAGGTAGACCAGGCGGGCGAGCGGCACCAGGGCCAGCACGTGCACCAGCGCCTTGATGCCCGTGAGCTGCCGCGCAGTGGGCTGCATCAGAACCATTTCTTGAGATCCATGCCCGAATACAGCGACGCCACGTCGTTGTAGCCATTGAACATCAGCGTCTTGCGCTTGCGCGACAGGAACGAGTCTTCGCCGATGCGCCGCTCGGAAGCCTGCGACCAGCGCGGGTGATCCACGTCGGGATTCACGTTCGAATAAAAACCGTATTCGGACGGTGCCGACTTGTTCCATGCGGTGCGCGGCATGTCGCGCGTAAACCGGATCTTGACGATCGACTTGGCCGACTTGAAGCCATACTTCCACGGCACCACGAGGCGCACCGGCGCGCCGTTCTGGTTCGGCAGCACTTCGCCGTACATGCCCAGCGTGAGCAGGGTCAGCGGATGATTCGCCTCGTCGATGCGCAAGCCTTCCACGTACGGCCAGTCCAGCACGCGGCTGCGCACGCCGGGCATCTGCTGCCGGTCCGCCAGCGTGATGAATTCCACGTATTTCGCGTTGCCGGTCGGTTCCACGCGCTTGATGATTTCCGAGAACGAGTAGCCCACCCACGGGATCACCATCGACCAGCCTTCCACGCAGCGCAGGCGGTACACGCGCTCTTCCAGCGGCGCCAGCTTCAGCAGCGAGTCGATGTCGAGCGTCATCGGCTTCTTCACTTCGCCTTCGATCGCCACCGTCCACGGCCGCGTGCGCAGGGTGCCCGCATTCTCGGCCGGGTCGCTCTTGTCGGTACCGAATTCGTAGAAATTGTTGTAGGTGGTCGCGTCCTTGCGCGGGGTCTGCTTGTCCAGCGCGGAGTACGAGGGATTGAGCTTGGCCGGCAGTTTCTGGCCGGTGCCCTGGGCGAACGCTTCGCGCGTCAGCATCTCGAGCAGTGCGCCGCTGGCGATCGTGCCCGCGGCGATCTGCCGGATGAAATCGCGCCGCGCTTCGAACACATGGCGCGGCGTGATTTCGGAGGAAAACGGCAGGTCGATGCCGTTGGGGGAACGCTTGATCAGCATGATGGCTCCGGGCGGAAAGGTTATACCAATAGGTTACTGCGACCTTACACCATTCCCGCCAGCCATTCGTTTAGGACAGCATTAAGCGCTCCCGATCCTGCTTACAGCTCGCCGTAGGAATGCAGGCCCGACAGGAACATGTTGACGCCCATGAAGGCGAACGTGGTGACTACCAGGCCGACCAGCGCCCACCATGCGCCCACGCGGCCGCGCAGGCCGGACATCAGCCGCATGTGCAGCCATGCCGCATAGTTCAGCCACACGATCAGTGCCCAGGTTTCCTTCGGGTCCCACGACCAGTAGCCGCCCCACGCTTCGGCCGCCCACAGCGCGCCCAGGATCGTGGCGATCGTGAAGAAGGCGAAGCCGGCCGAGATCGACTTGTACATGATGTCTTCCAGCACCTCGGCATCGGGAATGCGTTCCGCCAGCCGGTTGCGCAGCAGGTTCGTCACGGCGAACAGCACAACGAGGCCGAGGATGAATTTGCTGGTGCCCAGCGTGGAATTGCGGATCGCCTCGCTCGCATCGGTCACGAAGGCAACCAGGTTCATGATGGCGATGAACCCCAGCGGCACGGCCACCAGCCAGATCCACATGGTGCGCGGCCGTTCATACTTCAGCAGGAACGCCCAGCCCAGCATGGCGGCCAGCGCGAACGTGCCGTAGCCGATGAAGTTGGCCGGCACGTGGATCTTCATCCACCAGCTCTGCAGCGCCGGCACCAGGGGCTGGATCTCGTGCGCATCGCGCGTGACGGTGTACCACAGCAGGAAACCCACCGCCGCCGAGACGATCAGCATCACGAACGGGCCCAGCTGGCGTGTCGCGTAGCGGCCTTCGTAGTACAGGTGGAACATCGCCGTGATCAGGCAGAACAGGATGAACACCTCGTACAGGTTCGAGATGGGAATATGGCCGACGTCGGGCCCGATCAGGTAGGACTCGTACCAGCGCACCATCATCGCGGTCCAGCCCAGCAACAGGCCACCCCAGCACAGCCGCGCGCCGATCGCGCCGCCGGCGGTGGAACGGGCCACCAGCCCGATCCAGTAGAACAGCGTGGACAGGAAGAAGAACACACTCATCCACAGGATCGCGGACTGGCTCGACAGCATGTAGCGCAGCCAGAAGCGCTTCTCGCCCGCCGCCAGCTCGCCGCCGTACATGGCGATCGCGCCCAGCGCCAGCACCGCCATCGCCAGCATCAGTGCCCGCATCGGCTTCCAGTGCCAGCCCAGCGCCGCGAACGTGGGCACGGACAGCAGCAGGATGGCCTTTTCGTACCCGTCCATGTACGCGCCGTAGCGGTTCAGGCCGAACAGCGCGCCGGCCAGCAGCGCCAGGCCGAACAGCCAGTCGAAGGCCGACAGCCGGCGGAAGTAGCCGGGGGTGGCCGCGTAGGGTTGGTTTTGGGTAATTTCCATCATGGTCTCCAGCTTCTCGTATCGTGCCTTGCCTGCCGCCTGCCGTCCGCCTGCCGTCCGACTGCTTTTTGGCCCGCTCCGCCAGCTTACGCCTTCAGCGGCAGCTTTTGCTTCAGTTCGTCGAATTCGCGGTCGAAATCGAGCGTGCGGCGCTGCGTGCTCATCGCCATCAGCGCGTGCGCCCCGTCCTCCTGGCCGCGGACCCACACCCACAGGCGCCGCTCGCGGACGTAGAACATCGCGAACACGCCCAGCACGAGGAACAGGCAGCCCAGGTACACCACCGACTTGCCGGGCGAACGCGTCACCTGGAACACGGACGCCTTCACCTGCTCGAACTCGTCCAGCTGCAGGTAGACGGGCGCGCCATAGAAGAAGCTGTCGGACAGGGCATTCATCGACAGCTGCAGCCAGCGCGCATGCTTCTCGTCCGGCGCGATGGCGGCCAGGCCGTCGCGCTCGCGCGCCACGTTCCACAGCTCCCACAGCGTGCCGTTGAGGATCTTCATGAAGATGTCGGCCGCCTTTTCCTGCTCCGCCTTCGGCACCTTTTCCAGGAAACGGCTGACCGACATGTAGCCGCCCGCCTCCTTGTCGCCGGCGAAGATCTCGAGGCTCTTCAGGGCCGACAGCGCCAGCTGCGACTGTACCGTATCGCTTTTTCCACCGCCTGGCGACATGCGCGCCGCATACGTGCCGGCGGCACGTTCGCGCAGCGCAGGGTCGTGCAGCGCGGCGCGCAGGCGCATCCAGTCGCGCACGCTGTGTTCATCGTCGGCCGGGATGCGCAGGTAGCTGAACGGATCGCCCGGGCTGGCGCGCACGCCGGACAGGAACATCGGCACGCCTTCCAGCGTGACCGGCTGCATGTAGTTCTGGAATTCGCGCGCCTGGCCGGTCTGGTCGCGCACCTTGTACTGCACGCTGGGGCCGACGTTCTGCAGATCCTTGTTGTTGGCGTTCTTGGCGGCCGAACCCAGGTGCTTGTCGAGGCCCAGGGCAAACGCGCTGCCCAGCTTTTCGCCCTGCTTCACGGCGCGCACGTCCTGGCTGGCGGTGTTTTCCACGTTGAACGGGCGGAAATCGGTCCATTCGACCGTGTGGGCATCGTCCAGCCTGGTGGCGTTGCCGACGATGCCGTCGATCGCGAACTTGCCGCTTTGCGTGCCCTGCATGGGGAAGCCGGTCAGTTTCAGCTTGCTGCCACCATCCTCGAAGCTGGCCTGGTACACGGCCAGGCCTTTCCAGATGAACGGCTTGTTGACTTCGATGGTGGCCGTTTGCGTCTCGCCGGTGGCGTTATCGCGCACCACCACATCGCTGGCGAACAGCTTCGGCATGCCGGTACTGTAGAAATCGATCGTGAACTTCTTCAGCTGGATCGTGAATGGCAGGTCCTGGATCAGCACCCCGTCCGGCCGCGACAGCACGGCCGAGCTGCTGGCCTGCCCTTCCGGGATCACGGTATTGCCGCGGAACGTGGGATTCGACACGCCCAGGCGGTGCTTGTCCGGGATCGCCGCGATCAGGCCGTCGCCGGTAAACGGTGTCTTGTCCAGCGCCCACTGCTGCAAGCGAACGGGAATATCCGAGTCGAGCAGGCCGCCCACGCAGATGATGACGATGGCGCTGTGGGCGAAGATGTAGCCGAACTTGTTGGCCGCGCCGCGCTTGGCCGCCACCAGCAGGCCGCCGTCCTTTTCCACGACCCTGGCCTGGTAGCCCGCGTGCGCCAGGCGCTGCGCCACCTGGCCGGCCGGCGCGTCCGCCCGCAGCGGCGACTGCCACTCGGCCTTGTGGTGGAAATTGCGCAGCGACTGTTCGCGCACGTTCTCGCGCCAGCTGCGCATGTCCTTGACCATCTTCGGCGCATTGCGCACCACGCACAGCGAGGTGGAGACGACGAGGATGCCCATGATCACCAGGAACCACCACGCCGAGTACACGGCGTACAGCCCCAGCTTGTCGAACACGTCGAACCAGAACGGGCCGAACTGGTTCACGTAGTTCGGCATCGGCTGGTTCTGCTGCATGATCGTGCCGATGATGGCGGAAATCGCGATCATCACCAGCAGCGCGATCGCGAATCGCATCGAAGACAGCAGTTCGACCGCTTCGTTGAACGCCTGGCGGCGGGTGTTGAGACGGATGCCCGTCGTGCTGGTGGTGCTCATGCGGTGGTGCTCATACAGTAGTGCTCATGCGGCTGTGCTCATCTGAAGCTTCATGTGGGACTTCATGTGAAGCCCGGCTTTTTTGTATACAATTTCGTCAGGCATAGTAACAAAAAAAATGGCGGCCCCGTCGAGGTAGCCGCCTTTTTTTCATGCCATCCGCCTGTCGACCGCGCGTGCGCCGTCCATCAAACCAGGCACCCGCTCATTTCAGTCCGGCCACGTAATCGGCCACGGCCTTGATTTCATCGTCGGTCATGCGCTGCGCGATCGTCGTCATCTCGACGCTGTTCTTGCGGCCGTGGCCCTTGAACGCGCCCAGCTGGGCAATCGTGTAGTCCTGGTGCTGGCCGCCGATGCGCGGGTATTTCGACGGATTGCCGGCACCGGCCGGGCCGTGGCAGCTGGCGCACGCCGGCACGGCTTTCTCGGCCAGGCCGCCGCGGTAGATCTTCTTGCCCAATTCGATCGACTCGCGGTTTTTCGCGGCGCCCGGCTTCTGCGACTGGGCGGCCAGGTACGCGGAAATGTTCTTCTTTTCCTCGTCCGTCAGCATCTTGGCGTACGTCGTCATGATCGGCTGTGCGCGATCCGGCTTGGTGAAGTCCACCAGCTGCTTGTACAGGTACCCCTCGGGTTGTCCGGCGAGCTTGGGATTGGCGACGATCGTGGAATTGCCGGCGGCGCCGTGGCAGGACAGGCAGGAAGGCAGGCCGCGGGCGGGATCGCCGTCGGCATAGAGCGTGGCGCCCTTGGCCGGATCCACTTTCGGCGCCTGCGGGGTGGCGGCGCTGGCCGTCCCCGCGAAGAGCGCCATCATTGCTATGAACATCGAGCGTACCACTGGTGAATACCTACGATTCATTCAGCACCTCATTTAGCCAGCTTAAGGAAACGAGTCAATAAAATGTCGCAATGTTCGAGTGCTCCGGGCCGCCCGGAAGCGGGCCGCAACTCCTTATTGTACAATAGCTTCCCGGCACGACTGCCTGTTCTCGTAGCAATTCTTCATGTCCAAGCTCTGGCAAGCCCGCTTCTTCACGACCGTCAACCACCTGCGCGACCTGCCCCGTACCACGGTGCCGGAGATCGCCTTCGCCGGCCGTTCCAACGCGGGTAAATCGACCGCCATCAATATTCTCTGCAACCAGAAGGGGCTGGCGTTCGCCTCGAAGACGCCGGGCCGCACGCAGCACATCAACTTCTTCAGCGTGGGTGGGGCGCACGTGGCGATGCACCGCCATGACCCGACCAACATGGACGAGGTGCGCTGCCTGATCGCCGACCTGCCCGGCTACGGCTATGCGGAAGTGTCCGGCGACGCCAAGCTGCACTGGCAGCGCCTGCTGGGCGACTACGTGCAGCGCCGCGACCAGCTGGCCGCGCTGGTGCTGATGATGGATGCGCGCCGCCCGTTCACCGACCTGGATATCCAGATGCTGGAATGGTTCGCCCCCACGGGCAAGCCGATCCATTGCATCCTGACCAAGTCCGACAAGCTGACCCGCAGCGAGGCGGTGAACACGCTGCGCCAGGCCCAGGCCAAGCTGGACAGCTATGTCGACGAGGAGGGCGAAGGCTTCCCGTTCACCGTGCAGCTGTTCTCGGCGCTGAAGCGTGTCGGCATCGACGAAGCCACCGCGAAGATCGAGGAGCTGGTCGGGCTGAACGTCGATCCCCCCGCGCCCGAACCCGAGTCCGAGTCCGACCCCGACCCCGAATAAGGAATCCCCAGCGATGCACAGCTCCCACTTCTCCGCCCAGTTCCCCGCGATGCGCATGCGCCGCATGCGCCGCGATCCGTTCTCCCGCGCGCTGATGCGCGAGAACGTGGTCACCGCGGCGGACCTGATCTACCCGGTCTTCATCCTCGAAGGCAGCAACGTGCGCGAGCCGGTGCTGTCGATGCCGGGCGTGGAACGGGTCTCGGTCGACCTGCTGCTGAAGGTGGCCGGAGAGTGCGTGTCGCTGGGCATTCCGGTGCTGGCGCTGTTCCCGGTCATCGACGCATCGCTGAAGACGCCGGACGGTATCGAAGCCACCAATCCGGAAGGCCTGGTGCCGCGCGCCGTGCGTGAACTGAAGAAGCATTTCCCGGAACTGGGCATCCTCACCGACGTGGCGCTGGACCCGTACACCAGCCACGGCCAGGATGGCCTGATCGACGAAGCCGGCTACGTGATCAACGACATCACCACCGGCATGCTGGTGCGCCAGGCGTTGACGCAGGCCGAAGCGGGCGTGGATGTCGTTGCGCCATCGGACATGATGGATGGCCGCATCGGCGCGATCCGCCAGGCGCTGGAAGGCAAGGACCACATCCACACGCGCATCATGGCTTACTCGGCCAAGTACGCCTCGGCGTTCTATGGCCCGTTCCGCGATGCCGTCGGCTCGGCGAAGAACCTCGGCAAGGGCGACAAGAACCAGTACCAGATGGATCCCGCCAACAGCGACGAGGCACTGCGCGAAGTGGCCGGCGACCTGCAGGAAGGCGCGGACATGGTGATGGTGAAGCCCGGCATGCCGTATCTCGACATCGTGCGCCGCGTGAAGGACGAGTTCAAGGTGCCCACCTTCGCCTACCAGGTCAGCGGCGAATACGCGATGATCAAGGCGGCCGCGCAAAACGGCTGGCTCGACCACGACAAGGTGATGATGGAATCGATGCTGGCCTTCAAGCGCGCCGGCGCCGATGGCGTGCTGACGTATTTCGCACTGGATATCGCGCGCAAGCTGAAGGGCTTGTAGCCAGGGATCGGTATCGGTCAGGAAGCGGGCATTGCCCGCTTTTTTTCGCCCCGGCCGCTCAGCCCCCGGCCTTGCCGTAGATGCGCCCGTCGCCGCCCGAGGTGTACAACGCGCCTGCAGGATGCACGGGCGGTTCGTCGCGCTGCTGGCGCGGCACCTGCAGCGGCGCCAGGCGGTCGCCCAGCGCCGGCACGGCTTTTTGCATGGCCACGTCGAGCGTGGCGATGACGCCCACCTTCACGTCGCGCCGCGGCGTGGTCGCCGCATCGAGGATCGCATCGGCCACCTGGTGCGGATCGAGCTTCGGCGACGGCAGCGTGGGCTCCCGGTCCATGTAGTTGCGCGCATGCTGCGGCAACGGCGTGTCGACCGACGTGGGTTCGACCAGCGTGATCGACACCGGCGCGCCGTCGACCTGCTCGACCTCCACCCGCAGCGCATCCGTGAAGCCCTTCACCGCATGCTTCGAGGCCGTGTACATGCCCTGCATCGGGATCGGCACCTCGGATGCCTCGCTGCCCACGTTGACCAGCGCCCCGCCCTGCCGGCGCAGGAGCGGCAGCGCGGCCAGCGAGCCGTTGACCATGCCCCAGAAATTGGTCTCGAACAGCCGGCGGCTGTCCGCTTCGCTGACTTCCTCGATCCGGCCGTAGATCGTGCAGCCGGCATTGTTCACCCACGTATCGATGCGCCCGAAGCGGGCGATGGCGGCGGCCGCCACCTGGTCGACCTGTGCGCGGTCGGCCACGTCGGCCGGCATGGCCAGCACTTCGCCGCCCTCCGCCGCGATCGTGGCGGCGACGGCGTCGAGCACGTCGGCACCGCGCGCGACGAGCACGAGGCTGGCGCCGCGCGCGGCGGCGTTCCTGGCCGTTGCCAGCCCGATGCCGCTGGTGGCGCCGGTGATGACGATGACTTGCCGGTCGAGCGGCTTGAGCGATGCGGACATGCGGTTCCTCCTGGTCGATGGCGTGAAAACTTATCAGGAAACGGCGGGACGCAACGCGCGCCTCACACCGGGCCGCCGGCCCCCGGCAGGCACAGGTCGGGATCGCGGGCCAGCAAGGCAGTGAGCCATTCCGCGAATACGCGCAGCTTCGGCGCCGCCATCCGCCCGCGCGGATACAGCAGCGAGACAGGCATCGGCGCCGGTGGGGTGTCGGCCAGCAATGCCACCAGCTCGCCCCGCTCCAGGTGGCCGCGCACCTGGTAGCGGGCCGCCTGCGTGATGCCGAGGCCCTGCAGCGCGCAAGCCACGTTGGCATCGGCATTGTCGACCGCGATGCGGCCCGGCACCTGGGTCTTGACGAGCTCGCCATCGGCGAGGAAGTCCCAGTCGAACGGCCGCCCCGTGCGGCCGGAGAAATGCACGATGCCCTGGTGGTGCCGCAAGTCGCCGATGCTCTGCGGCGCACCGTGGCGCTCGAGATATGCCGGCGCCGCGCACGTCACGAAGCGCATGCTGCCCACCTGCCGCCCCACCAGCGATGAATCCTGCAAGTCGCCCACGCGCAGCGCGCAGTCGATGCCTTCCTGCGTGAGGTCGACCAGCCGGTCCGAAAAGCTGAGCGTGAGCGCCAGCTCGGGCCACGCCTCGGCAAAGGCGGCGATGTGCGGCAGGACCACGTGGCGGCCCACGGCATCCGGCAGGTCGGCCCGCAGCGTGCCCCGTGGCTTGCCGGCGCCGGCGCGGAAACCCTGTTCGGCCAGCGCCACCGCATCAAGGATCTGCACGCACTGCGCGTGGTAGTCGGCGCCATCCGGCGTCAGCGCCAGCTTGCGCGTGGTCCGCTGCAGCAGCGTGGTGCCGAGATACGCTTCCAGGTTCTTGATGGTGGCCGTCAGCGCCGCGCGGGGCAGGCCCATCGTTTCGGCCGCCCGGGTAAAACTGTTCGCTTCGACGATGCGCACGAAGACTTGCATGGCCCGCAGTTTGTCCATGGTGGCGCCTATTGTTCACATAAAGTGAAAAGTATAGGTCGATTATTGGGGGATTATCTTCTCCCTTTCGCTGCGTACACTTTCCCCATCCAATCCTGCCGGTACCCGGCGCCCCCGATGGCGGATCACAGGCCATCGGCGACGCCCCAGACTGGTCCCATTCACTTCCATGGGGAACGCCATGACATCGCATCAAGAACCGCATGACCATATCGCACCCTCGATGGTGCTGCTACTGGCCGCCGCCGCCGGGCTCATCGTCGCCAACCTGTACTACGCGCAAACCCTGGTGGGGCCGATCGCGGCCGCCACCGGGCTGTCGGCCAGTGCGGCCGGGCTGATCGTCACGCTGACGCAGGTCGGCTATACGCTGGGGCTGCTCTTCATCGTGCCGCTGGGCGACCTGCTGGAAAACCGCCGGCTGGTCGTGACCGCCCTGGCCGCCACGGCCGTGGCACTGGCCGTTGCCGCCTTCGCCACCAGCGCGCCGGTGTTCCTGGCCGCGGCGCTGGCCATCGGGCTGGGCTCCGTCGCGGCGCAGATCCTGGTGCCGTTCGCCGCCCACCTGTCGCATGAATCGAAGCGGGGGCATACGGTCGGCAAGGTCGTCAGCGGGCTGCTGCTGGGGATCATGCTGGCGCGGCCGGTGGCCAGCCTGGTCGCCGACCACGCGAGCTGGCACGTGGTGTTTGCCGGCGCGGCCGTGCTGATCGCGCTGCTGGCCGTCGTGCTGCGCGTGAAATTGCCGCAGCGGGTGCCGCAGTCGCGCACTTCCTATGCAAAACTGATCGGTTCGCTGTGGACGCTGTTCCGTACCACGCCCGTGCTGCGCCGCCGCGCCGCCTACCATGCCGGCCTGTTCGGTGCGTTCAGCCTGTTCTGGACCGTGGTGCCGCTGGCGCTGGCCGGCCCGTCGTTCGGCCTGTCGCAGACGGGTATCGCGATCTTCGCGCTGGTCGGCATGGCGGGCGCGGTCGCTTCGCCGGTTGCCGGCAAGCTGGCCGATGCGGGCCACAGCCTGCCGGCAACGGCCGCCGCGCTGGGCCTGGGCATCGCGGGCTTCGCCCTGCCCCTGCTGTTTTCCCACGCCACCGGTTCGCACCATGTGGCGCTGGCCATCCTGGTGGTGGCGTCGATCGTGCTGGACATGGGCGTGGCGGCCAACCTGGTGCTGGGCCAGCGCGCCATCTTCACGCTGGGCGCCGACGTGCGCAGCCGCCTGAACGGCCTGTATTTTGCCGTGTTCTTCGCGGGCGGCGCGGTGGGTTCCGCGCTGGGCGGCTGGGTGTATGCAGGCTACGGCTGGCATGCCGCGCTGCTGGCCGGCATGGCGATGCCGGCCGCGGCCCTGCTTTACTGGGCCGGCGAGGCGCTGCAACGCGCCCCGCAGCGGGCCTGATGGACGGCTACCGGCCCGCCGGGCGGATATAGCGCGGGTACATTTCCTTCAGCAGGAAGGCGCGCAATTCCGCCTCGTCTTCCTTCCGGGCGCTCATCTTCACGACGCGGCCCAGCCGGTGCGATTCCCATTCGAAGTCGCCCGGCTTTTCCTTACGGATCAGCTCGATCATCTTGGTGACGACGGCATTTTCAATGTCGATCTCGCTGCCCAGCTCGACCTTCACCTGCGACAGCCAGCGGCGCTTGAAGTTGGTGTTCCAGCCGCGGAATTTCAGGTCGGCACTGTTGAATGTCTGGTTTTGCACGTCGAAGATGCCGCCCGAATCGTCGCGCTCGCCAGCCGAGTTGCGGCCCTGGGCGCCCATGATGTTGGCAACCGCGCGGGCCTTGGCTTTCGCATCGGCGCTCTCGGCGCTTTCCGTGGTCGGCGTCTCGACGGCGCCGCGGCGGCGGCGTGCCGCTTCCACCATCTGCGACATGTCGGTCACGTCCGGCGGCGGCGGGGTCATGTCGGCCTTCACCGGCGGCGGCGGGGTTTCCTGCCGGTTCGGATCGGTGATGGCGTCGTTGTTGGTGCGCTTGATCGGCGGCGGCGCCGGGCGCGGCTTGGCCTGGGCGACTTTCGGTTGCTTTTGCGGCGCCGGTTTTTGCGGCGCGGGCTGCGGTTTGGGCGGCGTGGGCGTCGGCGATGGCGGCGTGATGTACACCATTTCGCCGGCCTTCGATGGCGGCTTCAGCTTGATGAGCGTTTGCGGATTCATCAGGATCAACGCGACGACCAGGACGTGCAGGCCGATCGCGATGGCCAGGCCGGTGCGGTTCGGCTTGTTGTCGCCATACCGGAGCGGCAAGCCAACGGCCGGGATGACCTGGCCGCAGGTGGGGCAGACTTCGTCGGGACCGTGGGTATGGCTGTGCTGGAGCAAGATAAACCGTTTTCTGTGCGCAAACCGGCGGTGCCGGGCCAAGTCGGGCAAGCTTACGCGAGCTTGCAGTTAACGGATGTTACCGTATGTATCCGCCCCTTGTGAGCCAGTTGGGGCCGGGAAACTCCGCTTCAAGCAGTCCTGCCGGTGATAGTTGCCTGAAAAATGGGGTCCGTCCCCATTTTTCGGGCAACTGCCATGGGGGCGTTGCCGGGAAAACGGGGTATGTCCCCATTTTTCCGTCTCCATTTTTCGGGCAACTTTTGCTTTTCTTCAGGACAGGTTCACGGCCTTCAGTTCCACCTTGTGCGGTTCCGGTGGCGGCTCGACGAGTTCGGCGTCGCTCATCGGGCCATTGCCGCTGTACTTGTCGAGGAACAGGTAGATGACCGGCGTGACGTACAGCGTGATCACCTGCGAGAAGATCAGCCCGCCGCACACGGCCAGGCCCAGCGGCTGGCGCAGTTCGGCGCCGGCGCCCAGGCCCAGCGCGATCGGCAGCGCGCCCATGAAGGCGGCCAGGGTGGTCATCATGATCGGGCGGAAGCGCAGGATGCACGCTTCGCGGATCGCGGCAGCGGGCGCCGCGCCCTGCTCGCGCTGCGCCTGCAGCGCGAAGTCGATCATCATGATGGCGTTCTTCTTGACGATGCCGATCAGCATCAGGATGCCGATGATGGCGATCATCGTCAGGTCCATGTCGAACAGCCACAAGGTAAACAGTGCGCCCACCGCGGCGGACGGCAGGCCGGCCAGGATCGTCAGCGGATGGATGAAGCTTTCGTACAGCACGCCCAGCAGAACATAGATGACGGCCAGCGCGGCCACGATCAGGATCACCTGGCTGCCCTGCGATTTTTCAAACACCGCCGCGTCGCCGCCGTAGTTGGTGATGATCGATGGCGGCAGGCCGAATTCCTGGCCCATCGCATCGATCTTCGCCGTGGCGCGGCCCAGCGGCACGCCGGGCGCCAGGTTGAACGCCACCGTCACGGCCTGCAGCTGGCCCTGGTGGTTGACGGCGGTGGGGCCGACCGTGCGCTGCACGGTGGCGAAGCTGGACAGCTTGATCAGTTGCCCTGCCGCGTTGCGCACCGACACCTTGTTCAGCGCATCCTCGTAGCGCCGGTCCTCGTCGGCCGCTTCCAGGATCACGTAATAGCTGGCGGCGGACGAATAGATCGTCGATACCTGCCGCTCGCCGAACGCCAGGTACAGCGCGGTGCGCAGGTCGCCGATTGCCACGCCCAGCGTGCTGGCCTTGTCGCGGTCGATGTTCAGCGTGGCCTGCAGGCCCTTGTTCTGCGAATCGCTGGTCACGTCGCGGAAGTCGGGATCGGCGCGCATGCGCTCCAGGTAGCGCTCGGCCCAGTCGTTCAGCGAATCGGGGCTGACCGATTGCAGCGTGTACTGGTAGCGGCTCTTGCTGGGGCGGCCGCCCAGCTGCAGGTTCTGCACCGGCGACATGTAGACCTGGATGCCGGCCACGTTGCGCATCTTCTTGCGCAGGCCTTCCAGCACCTCGGGCATGGCCCGACGTTCGCCGCGCGGCACCAGCACCACGAACATGCGGCCCGAATTGCCGCCGCCGGTGAACGACACCACGCTCTTCACGGCGGGATCGGCCTGGATGATCGCGGCCACGCGGTCCTGCAGCGCCAGCATCGCGCTCGAGGAGATATCCTCGGAAGCTTCGGTGTTGACGCGGAACTGGCCGATATCCTCTTCCGGGAAGAAGCCCTTCGGCATCGTCGCATACATCACGACAGTCAGCACGAACGTGCCCACGGCAACGGCCAGCACGATGTAGCGGTGGCGCAGCGCCAGGTCCAGCGTGCGGCCATAGCCCTTCAGCACGGCGTTGAAGCCCCGCTCGAAGTGGCGGCCGAGGAAGGTGTCGTCGCCGGCATGTTCATGCGAATCGGCAGGCAGGAAGCGCGCCGCCATCATCGGCACCAGCGTCAGCGAGACCAGTGCCGACACCAGCACGGCCAGCGCCACGATCACCGCGAACTCGCGGAACATCAATCCCATCACGCCGGGCATGAAGAAGATCGGGATGAACACGGCCACCAGCGAGATCGAGATCGACACGATGGTGAAGCCCATCTCGCGCGAACCGACCAGCGCGGCCTGCAGCGGCTTCTTGCCGTGCTCGATGTGCCGCACGATATTTTCCAGCACCACGATGGCATCGTCGACCACCAGGCCGACGGCCAGCGTAATGCCCAGCAGCGAGATGTTGTCCAGGCTGTAGCCGAGCGCGTACAGCAGCGCCAGCGCGCCCAGCAGCGAGATCGGCATGGTGATGGCCGGGATCAGCGTGGCCACCGCGCGGCGCAGGAACAGGAAGATCACCAGCACCACCAGCACGATGGTCAGCGCCAGCGTGAGGTTGACGTCATGGATCGCTTCGCGGATCGATACCGAGCGGTCGTTGACGAGACTGATGTTGATCGATTCCGGCAACTGGGCACGGAAGCGCGGCAGCAGCGCCTTCACGCTGTCCACCACCTGCACGGTGTTCGCATCCGGCTGGCGCTGGACCAGCAGCACGATGGAGCGCTCGCCGTTGTAGCTGCCGAACGACTTGATCGACTGGAAGCTGTCCTCGACGGTGGCCACGTCCTTCAGCCGCACCGGTTCGCCGTTGCGGGTGGCGATGATCAGGTCGCGATAGTCGGCGGCCTTCATCAGCTGGCTGTTGCCCTGGATCGTCAGGGTCTGCTCAGGGCCATCGAGCACGCCCAGCGGCGTGTTGGCGTTGGCGCTGCGGATCGCCGCCTGCACTTCGGCCAGCGTGAGGTCGCGGGCGTTCAGCAAGTCGGACTTGGCGCGCACCCGCACGGCGAAGCGCTTCTGGCCATTGACGTTCACCTGCGCCACGCCGGGCAAGGTGGACAGGCTGGGCGCGATCAGGTTTTCCGCGTAGTCGTTCAGTTCGGACAGCGACAGCGATGGCGAATTCATCGCCATGAACAGCACCGGCGCATCGGCCGGGTTGATCTTGCGGTAGGCCGGCAGGTCCGTCATTTCCTGCGGCAGCTGGCGCTGCGCGCGCAACAGCGCGGCCTGCACGTCGACGGCGGCTTCGTTGACGTCGATGCTGGAATCGAATTCCAGGGTCAGCGAGGTGTTGCCCTGCGTGCTGGTGGACGTGATCAGGGTGAGGCCGGGAATCGTGGAGAACTGCTTTTCCAGCGGCAGCGCGACGGACGACGCCATGGTGTCCGGGCTGGCGCCGGCCAGGTCGGCCGACACGTTGATGATCGGCGTGTTATAGCTGGGCAGCGCCGCGACGGGGATGTACAGGTAGGCCAGCACGCCCGCCAGGATCAGCGACAGCGACAGCAGCACCACCATCACGGGGCGCCGGATCGAGAGCTCGGAGAGGTTCATTCGATGCCACCCTTGTCGTGACCACTGCGTTTGCCCTGCTCGGCCAGGCGCGCTTCGGGCACCCGCGCTTCGGCCACCCGCACCTTGCCGCCCGGGCGCAGGTTCTGCTTGCCTTCGACGATGACTTTTTCATTGCCGGCCAGGCCGCGCACGGCGGCATCGGTGCCGAACGCGTGCACGCGCTCGACGTTCGCCACCCTGGCCGTGCTGTCCGGCCCCACGGTGTAGACGAAGGTGCCGCGGGTGTTCGTGATGATCGCGTTCTGCGGCACCACCAGCGCATCGCGCAGCGTCTGCACGGTGACTTCGGTGTTCACGTACTGGCCCGGCCACAGCCGGGTGTCGCGGTTGGCGAATTGCGCCTTCACGCGGATCACGCCCGCCTGCGGGTCGACGGTATTGTCGATGAACGACAGGCGGCCCTCGATCGGGGTCCTGGAATCGCGGTGGAACACCTGCACCGGCACCGTGCCGGCCCGCTGCGCGTCGAGCAGCGCGGCCAGGCTGGTTTCCGGCACCGTGAAGGCGACGTTGATCGGGTCGAGCTGGGTAATCGTCGTCAGCGAAGTGGACAACTGGACCAGGCTGCCCGGGTAGACGTTGATGCCGCCCACCCGGCCCGACATCGGCGCGCGGATCGCCGTGTAGCTCTGGCCCACCTGGATCGCGCGGGCGGCGGCGATATTGGCTTCCATCTCGGCGCGGGCGGCATCGACCTGGCTCTTCAGCGTATCCACGGCGCCCTGGGCGATGAACTTCTGCCGCAGCAGTTCCATGCTGCGCTGGTATTGCCGCTCCAGGCCGGCCAGGTTGGCGCGGTCGCGCGCCACTTCGGCCTGGGCCTTCTGCAGGTTGGCCGATTCGCTGCGGCTGTCCAGCGAGAACATCAACTGGCCTTCCTTGACGAAATCGCCTTCCTTCACATGCACCTTGACGATCGTGCTGGTGGTCTGCGGATGCAGGTCCACCGTGCTGATGGGGCTCACGGTGCCGTTCGCCTGCAGCACGACGGGCACGTCCTGCCGCTTCGGCGCGACGATGTTGACGGTGGTCGGGCCCTGGCCCCGCTCCTGGCCTCCCCCCTGCCCCTTCTCCTGGCCCCGGCCGCCGGCGGCGGCATGCTGCCCTTCCTGCGGCGCCCGCGCGACGTGCCAGGCGCCGGCGCCAGCGACGATGGCGGCAGCAACCAGTACTCCCAAGGTGGTCTTTTTCATTTTTTATACTTGCTGGATGATGATGATTGGATATTTCTCTGCGGAACTAACCGGACATTGTCGCATCGAACTGCTACCGCGTCGTTACGTGCAGGCCATTGCTTGCCGCGTTGACCTGCCTCGTTGACTTGCCGCATTGACCGGCCGGTTCGGCCGGCTATTTCCCGGCATAGAACTCGGGCAAGGTCAGCACCGCTTCCAGGCCGCCGGCATCGCCGTTGGCCAGGCTCAGCGTGGCGCCGTGCTGTTCGGCGATATTGCGGGCGATCGTCAGGCCCAGGCCCGTGCCGCCGGATTCGCGCGAGCGTGACGTTTCTACCCGGTAGAACGGTTCGAACACGCGCGCCAGCTGGTCTTGCGGAATGCCCGGGCCTTCGTCGCGGATACGGATGCGGGCCGCGCCGGCCAGCCGCTCGACCGTCACGTGGGCTTTCTGGCCATACTTGACGGCGTTGTCGATCAGGTTGACGAGGCAGCGCTGCACGTCCAGCGGCCGGCCCAGCAGCGCCATGCCGGCCCTGCCTTTCAGTTCGACCGGCTGGCCGGCGTCGATGGCATCGGCGCACACGCTGTCCAGCAGCGAATCGAGGTCCAGCTTCTGCATCGTGCCGGTGGTATCCATGCTGCGCGCCAGGTCGAGGCCCTCGCGGATCATCTGCTGCATTGCCGACAAGTCGCCAATCAGCTTGTTCTGCAAGTCGGCATCGCTGACCTTTTCCAGGCGCAGGCGCATCCGCGTCAGCGGCGTCTGCAGGTCGTGCGTGATGGCCGCCAGCATTTCGGTGCGCTGGATGATGTGCTGGCGGATGCGGCCCTGCATCGCGTTGAATGCCGCGCTCGCCTGGCGGATTTCCGCCGCGCCGACCAGTTCCAGCGGCGGCTTGTTGATATCGTTGCCGAGGTCCTTGGCCGCCTGGGCCAGCTGCTTGACGGGCCGCACCGCCATCCGCGTGACGAAGTAGGCGAGGATCGCGATGCACAGCAGGAACGGCACGAAGACCGCGTATTCGTTGTGGCCGGTGGGGATCGAGCCGCGCGGCGGCAGTACCGACAGCTTCAGCACTTGCCCATCCGTCATCACGACCTTGACGGACTCGCAGGTGCCGCGCCACGGGCCGGGGCCGAACAGCGTCATCGTGCTGGTGCGCTGGTCGCACTGCGGCGGCCTTTCCGCCATCGCGATCACCTGGAAATCGCGCGGCAGGCGCTGCGCCAGCGCGGCGGAGAACTCGGTGGCGGGATGCAGCGTGAGGTCGTTGTCGGTGGCGATTTCCAGCCGCATGCTGCTCTTGCTGGACACGGCCAGGTATTGCGCGCGCGATTCCGGGCGCACCACATCGGTGGTTTCGATGATCTGCTCGGCGCGTTCCAGCGAATGGTAAGTCCGGTAACGTTCCAGCGTGCGCTGGCGTTCGTTGATGGCCAGCCACTGCGTGAGCGCGGCCGAGGCCACGATGCCGACCATGAGCGCGAGGAAAACGCGCCCGGTCATCGAATTGACGAAATTCTTCAGTGTGCCCACGTCAATGCGGCCCGCTCACGCGCGCGGTTCGACCGACACGGTGCCGGCCAGCACATAGCCACCGTTGCGGACGGTCTTGATGATCTGCGGCACGCGCGCATCTTCGCCCAGCTTTTGCCGCAAGCGGCTGATCTGGATGTCGATCGAACGGTCGAACGGGTCGGCATCGCGGCCCTGGGTCAGGTTCAGCAGCTGGTCGCGGTTCAGCACACGGTTCGGGTGTTCCAGGAACACCTTCAGCAGCCGGAACTCGGCGCCGGACAGCATGATCACCACGCCATCGGGATTGAGCAGGTGGCGCGCGGTGAGGTCGAGCGTCCAGTTCGAGAAGCGGATCTGCGACGCCTTGTCCATGCCGCCGGACGGCATCGCGTTACTGCGCCGCAGCACGCTGCGGATGCGCGCCAGCAGTTCGCGCGGCTCGAAGGGCTTCGGCAGGTAATCGTCGGCGCCCATCTCGAGCCCGAGGATGCGGTCCAGCGGTTCGCTGCGCGCGGTCAGCATGATCACGGGAAGGTTCGAATGCGCACGCAGCTTGCGGCACAGCGTGAGGCCATCCTCGCCCGGCATGTTCAGGTCCAGCACGATCAGGTCGGGCTTGGTCTCGTCGAGCAGCTTCCACATGGCGGTGCCGTCCGCCGCGCCATGGGTACTGTAGCCATTGGTCTCCAGGTAATCCGCCAGCAGCGTGCGGATATCGCGATCGTCGTCGACGATCAAAATGCTAGGTGTGGGTTCCATCCTCCAATTATCGCCACTTCGGCAGGCGAAGACCAACGGCGGTTTGTATCGTCTTGTATATGGCTGGCCGGTTTGCAAGGAAACAATCGGATACAAAAAGCGGCGGCCGGGACACTTCATGGAAACACTGCGTTGAGAAACTGTTTTCCGTGCAGTGCTGTGAGCACATCCGAATTCATTCCCTGAAGGATTTAAAATGAATATCCTGCGTAGAAGTATTATCGTCGGCCTGACCATGCTCAGTATCGGTTCCGCTGCAATGGCGGCCCCGGCCCAGGAAACGCCGCAACAGCGCACTTACGCGGAAACCCGCTTCGATCCGGTAAAACGCGCCGAACGGATTGAAAAGCGCCAGCAGAAATTGCACGAAGCGTTGAAATTGACGAGGAACCAGGAAGCGGCCTGGGATACCTATATTGCCGCCATTGCGCCGCGCCGGGATATTGCCCGGGCAGACCGCGCATCGTTCAAGGAATTGAATGCGACGCAACGGGCGGAGAAACGCCTGGAATTCTCGAAGGCACGCGTGGTGCACCAGGAAACCCGGCTGGCGGCATTGAAGACTTTTTATGCGGCGCTGACGCCGGAACAGCAGAAGGTGTTCGACGAGCATTCGCTGCATGGCAAGCGCAAGGGGCGCCAGCATCGTCACGGTTGAGCCTCTGGTTGCAAGTTGTGACAAGGGCGGCGTTGCCGCCCTTTTTTGCGGCCACTTCATGCCAGAATCCTGCGTTAACGTGCCAGATATTGGCGCAGTAGGATTGAAACGGCAGGAAAACGCTTGGCTTCGCGCGCTGCGGGCCGAAAAAAAAGCGCCACGCGGGCGCTTTCAAGTCTGGTTTGCTACGTCAGTTCAGCCGGCTCAACGATACCTGGAAGGTTGCGGCATCCTGGAAACCGATGACACGGCTGCCGGCGATTTCGCGGCCGGAGCGGTCGAATAAGATAATCCCCGGCGGGCCGAACAAATTAAAGCGTTTCAGCAGCGCCTTGTCGTCGTCGTTATTCGCGGTGACATCGACTTGCAGCCAGATCGTATTGCCGAGTTTCTCCTGGACCGCGGGTTTGCTGAACGTGAGTTTCTCCATTTCCTTGCAGGCCACGCACCAGTCGGCATAAAAGTCCAGCATCACCGTCTTGCCGCCGGTATCGGCGAGGATGCGATCCAGCTCGGCCACGTTCTTGATCCGCTTGAATGGCAATTCATCGGCAGCGCCATCGCGTAAATGCGCCAGCGGTGCCAGAGGATCGCGCCCGCCGGTACCCACGCCGATCATCTGCACAATGCCAAAGCCGATGAACAACGCGGCAATGGCTTGCGCTGGCCAGCCTTTATGGTGCCGCAGCAAATAAATACCATAGGCGATACCCAGCACAGTCCACCCGGCCATTTGCACCGTCGCCGGTAATACGGGGGAAACCAGCCACCATGCCATAGCCAGCAGCAACACGCCAAAGAAGCGCTTGACCGCATCCATCCATGCGCCCGCTTTCGGCAACAGGGCGCCGGCCGAAACACCGGCCAGTATGAGCGGCACGCTCATACCGGCCGCCATCGAAAACAGCGCGGTGCCGCCCATCACCACGTCGCGTGTCTGGCTGATATACACGAGCGCGCCGGCCAGCGGCGCCGCCACGCAGGGGCCGACGATCAGGGCCGAAATGGCGCCCATGACAAACACGCCAGCCAGCTTGCCGCGCGACTGGCGGCCCGACGCGGCGGCAAGCCGGGTCTGCAGCGCGGCGGGAACCTGCAGTTCGTACACGCCGAACATCGACAGCGCGAACAGGACCAGCAGCATGCCGAAGCCGCCCAGCACCCAGGGATTCTGCAAGGCGGCCGCCAGGCCTTCCCCCGCCAGCCCGGCGGCGACGCCCAGCGCGGTGTAGACGATCGCCATGCCCAGCGAATAACTCAGCGACAACGCCAGCCCGCGCGCACGGCCGGCCCCTTTGCCTTCGCCGATGACGATCGACGACAGGATCGGCACCATCGGCAGCACGCAAGGGGTGAACGCCAGGCCCAGCCCGAGCAGCAGGAACAGCGGCACGATGACCGTCATGCGGCCGCCCTGCAAGGCGCGTTCGATGCGGCCCAGCTCGCTTTGAGGGGGCGACGCACCCTCTGGAACGGCGCCTGGTTCGCCCTGCGCGGCGGCGGCTGCCGACGGTGTCCCGCCAGGTGCATCCATCATCGCGTCGCCCGGGCGGCTCATCGCCGGCAGGCCGAAAGCCACGGCAGCGGGGGCGGGACCGCCTGCCGGCGACAACCGCGCCGTGGCATCCTGCGGCGAATAGCACAGGCCCTTGTCGGAACAGCCCTGGCCGGTGGCGGTCAGCGTGAACGGCCCGGCTGCCTCGACCGGCACGCGGATCGTCACACGCTGGCGGTAGGTTTCCACGTCCTTGTTGAAGGTTTCATCGAACTTGACCTTGCCGGGCGGGATCCGCGGCGTGCCGAGCTGTGCGCCAGCCGCCCTGAACTTGAACTGCTCGCGGTACATGTAGTAGCCGTCGGCGATGCGCCAGGTGACTTCGATCGTCTGCGCATCGGCCATGCGGGCGGAGAACTGGAAGGCGACGTGCGGCGGCAGGAACTCTTCCTCGGCGCGGGCGGGCGCCAGCAGCGACAGGAAGGCGGCGAACAGGATCAGGAGGCGGGAAAGGAAAGACATGCGGCGACTCGGGCGGGGGAACCATGCGATGGTATATCGAAACGCGCGAATGAGGCGTTGCGGAAAAGAAAAAGCCGGGCAAGCCCGGCTTTTTCAGGTGACGGCTGAGATTACTCTTCAGCGGTCGGTGCTGCTTCGATGTCGCTTGGTTCCGGACGGTCCAGCAGTTCGACGTAAGCCATCGGTGCGTTGTCGCCGACGCGGAAGCCCATCTTCAGGATGCGCAGGTAGCCGCCGTTGCGGGTAGCGTAGCGCGGGCCCAGTTCAGCGAACAGCTTCTGGACGATTTCGCGGTCGCGCAGGCGGGCGAATGCCAGGCGCTTGTTGGCCAGCGTGTCGGTCTTGCCCAGGGTCAGGATCGGCTCGACGACGCGACGCAGTTCCTTGGCTTTCGGCACGGTGGTCTTGATCGCTTCGTGACGCAGCAGCGAAACGGTCATGTTGCGCAGCATTGCCAGACGGTGGGACGAGGTACGGTTCAGTTTACGGAGGCCGTGACGGTGACGCATGGTACTTCCTTTCGAGGTGTTTAATTCCGGACTCTTCGATCGCCAGACGATTGAACGGCAGGCGCGGGTCGGTTACTAGAGTGATTACGCGCGGCGCACCATGCGCCGCGCGGGTGGTGCAAATTACTTTTCCAGGCCTGCTGGCGGCCAGTTTTCCAGCTTCATGCCGAGGGTCAGGCCGCGCGATGCCAGCACTTCCTTGATCTCGTTCAGCGACTTGCGGCCCAGGTTCGGCGTCTTCAGCAGTTCGTTTTCCGAACGCTGGATCAGGTCGCCGATGTAGTAGATGTTCTCGGCCTTCAGGCAGTTCGCCGAACGGACCGTCAGTTCCAGGTCGTCGACCGGGCGCAGCAGGATCGGATCGACCAGCGGAGCACGCGACGGTGCTTCGGCGGTGGCTTCCGTGCCTTCCAGCGCGGCGAACACGTTCAGCTGGTCGACCAGCACGCGTGCCGACTGGCGGATCGCTTCTTCCGGCGTGATCACGCCGTTGGTTTCGATGTTGATGATCAGCTTGTCCAGGTCGGTACGCTGCTCGACACGGGCCGATTCCACGGCATACGACACGCGGCGCACCGGCGAGAACGAAGCGTCCAGGATGATGCGGCCGATCGTCTTGTTGGTGTCTTCCGACAGGCGGCGCACGTTACCCGGCACATAGCCACGGCCTTTTTCGACCTTGATCTGCATGTCCAGCTTGCCACCGGCAGTCAGGTGGGCGATCACGTGATCCGGGTTGATCAGTTCCACGTCGTGCGGCAGGTCGATATCCGAGGCCAGCACGGCGCCTTCGCCTTCCTTCTTCAGGGTCAGCGTGACGGAATCGCGGTTGTGGACCTTGAAGACCACGCCCTTCAGGTTCAGCAGCAGGTCGACCACGTCTTCCTGCACGCCATCCAGCGACGAGTACTCGTGCACGACGCCGGCGATGGTGACTTCGGTCGGCGCGTAGCCGATCATCGACGACAGCAGCACGCGACGCAGGGCGTTGCCCAGCGTGTGGCCGTAGCCGCGCTCGAATGGCTCCATCACGACTTTTGCGTGACCGGCGCCCAGCGCTTCGACGTCGATGATACGTGGCTTCAACAAACTGTTTTGCATTGAAATGTCCTTTTCATTACCCTCGGCTCGTTACACCGATAAGGCTGATGGCATTAGTGAAAAAGCCCACTCGGTGAGTGGGCAGGTGATTCTGTGCTTGCTACGAACCGCGATTAACGCGAATACAGTTCGACGATCAGCGATTCGTTGACGTCGGCAGCGATTTCGCTACGTTCCGGGAACGACTTGAAGGTGCCTTCCATCTTCTTGGAATCGACCGACACCCATGCCGGCATGCCGACTTGTTCAGCCAGCGACAGCGCTTCCAGGATACGGGTCTGCTTCTTGGCCTTTTCGCGCACGGCGATCACGTCGCCCACTTTCACGTTGTACGAAGCGATGTTCACGACATTGCCGTTCACGGTGAAAGCCTTGTGCGAGACCAGCTGGCGTGCTTCAGCGCGGGTCGAGCCGAAGCCCATGCGGTAAGCAACGTTGTCCAGGCGGGTTTCCAGCAGGGACAGCAGCGTTTCGCCGGTGTTGCCCTTGCGGCGGTCGGCTTCGGCGAAGTAGCGGCGGAACTGGCGTTCCAGCACGCCGTACATACGCTTGACCTTCTGCTTTTCGCGCAGCTGGTTGCCGTAGTCGGAGGTGCGGGCACCCGACTTGACGCCGTGCTGGCCTGGCTTGATGTCCAGCTTGCACTTGGAATCCAGCGAGCGGCGGGCGCTCTTCAGGAACAGGTCAGTGCCTTCACGGCGGGAGAGTTTTGCTTTTGGTCCGATATAACGTGCCACGGTATTTTCCTTAAATATAAATGACGCCCCGGATCACATCGGTGGATGCGAACAGGCGCTAGTCTGACCCTCTAATCCGTCAGACGGTGGCTCAACAAGCCCGCCGACGAAAAATCGACAGGCAAAAATAGCCGGACAGTGTAACCGTTTCCGATCAACTGTTCCAGCGATTTTTACATCAGGGTGACGGTGGCCGGTTCGCGAAGAACCGGCCATGGTCAATGCATCCGATGGTGCTTAGATGCGGCGACGCTTCGGCGGACGGCAGCCGTTGTGCGGCACTGGCGTCACGTCCTGGATCTCGGTGATCTTGATGCCCAGGTTGTTCAGCGCGCGAACAGCGGATTCGCGACCAGGACCTGGGCCCTTGATACGCACTTCCAGGTTCTTGACGCCGCATTCCTGTGCAACTTTACCAGCCGCTTCGGCAGCAACCTGCGCTGCGAACGGGGTCGACTTACGGGAGCCCTTGAAGCCGGCGCCGCCCGAAGTTGCCCACGACAGGGCGTTGCCCTGGCGGTCGGTGATCGTGATGATCGTGTTGTTGAACGAAGCGTGAACGTGAGCGATGCCTTCAGCGACGTTCTTTTTGACTTTCTTGCGAACGCGCGCTGCTGCTGCGCTACTTTGTTGCTTGGCCATAGTGGTTTCCTAGATTATTTCTTCAGCGATTGAGCGGCTTTGCGCGGACCTTTGCGGGTACGAGCATTGGTGCGGGTACGCTGGCCGCGGACCGGCAGGCCCTTGCGGTGACGCATGCCGCGGTAGCAACCCAGGTCCATCAGACGCTTGATGTTCATGGACAGTTCGCGGCGCAGGTCGCCTTCAACAACGAACTTGCCGATCTCATCACGCAGCTTTTCCAGCTCGCTGTCGTCCAGGTCCTTGATCTTCTTGTTGGTCGCAACACCCGTCTGTGCGCAGATGAACTGCGCGCGCGGACGGCCGATACCGTAAATTGCCGTCAGGCCGATCACGGTGTGCTGGTGATTTGGGATGTTAACCCCTGCAATACGTGCCATTCGTTCTTCCTCGATTAACCTTGACGCTGCTTGTGACGCGGTTCGACGCAGATAACACGAACGACGCCTTTGCGCTTGATGATCTTGCAGTTGCGGCAGATCCGCTTGACTGAAGCGTTAACTTTCATTTTGCACTCTCTTCTTGGATTCGATACTTAAAATTACTTGGTCCGGAACACAATACGGGCCCGGGAGAGGTCGTACGGCGTCAACTCCACCGTTACCTTGTCACCGGGGAGAATGCGGATGTAGTTCATCCGCATTTTACCCGAAATGTGGCCGAGCACCACGTGGCCGTTTTCCAGCTTTACTCGAAACGTTGCATTCGGGAGATTCTCCAGAATCTCGCCCTGCATCTGTATGACGTCGTCTTTTGCCATGGTGACCTTATCGTGCCATTGCCAATTAGCGGGTCGGAATGCCGCCCTTGAAGTTCGCCTTGCGCAGCAGTGAATCATATTGCTGCGACATCACGTAGTTCTGGACCTGGGCCATGAAGTCCATGGTCACGACCACGATGATCAACAGGGAGGTGCCGCCGAATACAAAGGACACTTTCCACTGGGCTTGCATAAACTCCGGCAACAGGCACACCAGGGTAATGTAGACGGCGCCTGCCAGGGTCAATCGGGTCAGGATCTTGTCGATGTAACGGGCAGTCTGCTCACCGGGACGAATCCCTGGCACAAAGGCCCCGCTCTTCTTCAAGTTGTCCGCTGTTTCCTTGCTGTTGAACACCAGTGCGGTGTAGAAGAAGCAGAAAAACACGATCGCCACAGCATACAGCAGTGCATGGATGGGCTCGCCTGGGCTCAACGAAGCAGCCAGATCTTTCAGGAAGCGCACAACAGGGTTGCTGTTGTCCGCGCCACGTGCGAACCAGTCCACGATAGTGGCCGGGAACAAGATGATCGACGATGCGAAGATCGGCGGAATCACGCCTGCCATGTTCAGCTTCAGCGGCAGGTGGCTGGTTTGCCCACCGTAGATCTTGTTGCCGACCTGACGTTTGGCATAGTTCACCAGGATCTTGCGCTGGCCACGTTCCACGAACACCACGACATAGGTCACGGCTGCGACCAGGATCACGATGATGATGGCGGAGATCGCGCTGATCGCACCGGTCGACACCTGGGTGAACAAGCTACCCATTGCGCTCGGCAGACCGGCGGCGATACCGGCAAAGATGATGATGGAGATGCCGTTACCGAGACCACGCTCGGTAATCTGCTCCCCCAGCCACATCAGGAACATGGTGCCGGTCAGCAGCGTCACCACGGTGGTGAAGCGGAACGCCATGCCAGGATCGATCACCAGGCCAGGCTGGGCTTCCAGCGCGACGGAGATGCCGAATGCCTGGAACAATGCCAGGCCCACGGTGGCGTAACGGGTGTACTGGGTGATCTTGCGACGGCCAGCTTCCCCTTCCTTCTTCAGCGCTTCCATTTGCGGCGACACGATCGACAGCAACTGCATGATGATCGAGGCCGAGATGTAGGGCATGATGCCCAGCGCAAACACCGTGAAGCGCGACAGGGCGCCGCCGGAGAACATGTTGAACATGCCCAGCAGGCCACCCTCTTGCGACTTGAACAGTGCGGCCAGCTGTACCGGGTCGATCCCCGGCACCGGGACGTGTGCCCCGATGCGGTAGACTACCAGAGCGCCCAGCAAAAACCACAGACGGTTCCAGGGGAAACCGGCTGCGGCACTTTTAGCAAGCTGCGGATTAGTCGCCAATTTTCGCTCCGTTCAAGCTCAAGCGTCTCAGGCTACCGAGCCGCCAGCCGCTTCGATGGCTGCTTTCGCGCCGGCGGTCACTTTCAGGCCCTTGATGGACACTGCCTTAGTGATTTCACCAGATGCGATCACGCGCACGTCGCGGGCCAGCACGGACAGCACGCCAGCCTGCTTCAACACCAGCAGGTCGACTTCGCCGACTGCCAGGTTGTTCAGGTCGGACAGGCGCACTTCAGCCTTGAAGGTTGCGTTCAGCGATTTGAAGCCACGCTTCGGCAGACGGCGCTGCAGAGGCATCTGACCGCCTTCGAAGCCGACCTTGTGGAAGCCGCCCGAACGCGATTTCTGACCCTTGTGACCACGGCCGGCAGTCTTGCCCAGGCCGGAGCCGATACCGCGGCCAACACGGCGCTTGGCGTGTTTCGCGCCTTCGGCTGGTTGAATGGTATTCAATTCCATTGTGTTCTCCAGATCGTAAGCCGGGGCTTACGATACAACCTTAACGAGGTAAGCGACCTTGTTGATCATGCCGCGTACCGATGGCGTGTCCTGCAGCTCGGAAACCGAGTTGACACGGCGCAGGCCCAGACCACGCACGGTAGCGCGGTGGTCTTGGCGGGTGCCGATCAGGCCCTTCACCAGTTTGACTTTGATAGTGCTCATGGTCATCCCCTTAAGCCAGAATGTCTTCTACCGACTTGCCGCGTTTCGCAGCGATCTCGGCAGGAGTGCTCATTTTCGACAGGCCGTCCAGGGTGGCGCGCACCAGGTTGTACGGGTTGTTCGAACCGGTGGATTTCGCCACCACGTCCGTCACGCCCATCACGTCGAAGATAGCGCGCATTGCGCCACCAGCGATGACGCCAGTACCAGGCTTGGCCGGGCTCATCATGACGCGCGAGGCGCCATGGCGGCCGGTGACCGTGTGCTGCAGCGTACCGTTCTTCAGAGGCACCTTGATCAGGTTGCGACGGGCTTCTTCCATTGCCTTCTGCACACCGACCGGAACTTCCTTCGATTTACCCTTGCCCATGCCGATGCGGCCATCGCCGTCACCAACCACGGTCAGCGCCGCGAAGCCCATGATACGACCACCCTTGACCACTTTGGTCACGCGGTTGATCGCGATCATTTTTTCGCGCATGCCGTCATCCGGCTTGTCGCTTTGCATTTTTGCTTGCATTTTTGCCATGATCGTACCCTTAGAACTTCAGACCGGCTTCACGCGCGGCATCAGCCAGCGCCTTCACACGGCCGTGGTAACGGAAACCGGAGCGGTCGAACGCTACTTCGGTGATACCTGCCTTGATTGCCTTTTCGGCGACGCGCTTGCCCACCAGTGCGGCAGCGGCGGCGTTACCACCCTTGCCCGACTTGCCGGCCAGTTCGGCGCGAACTTCTGCTTCCACGGTAGACGCCGAAACCAGAACTTTAGCGTCCGGGCTGATCAGGTTCGCGTAAATGTGCAGGTTAGTGCGGTGGACCGACAGGCGGTTCACTTTCAGTTGCGCGATCTTGATGCGGGTTTGACGTCCGCGGCGCAGACGAGATTGCTTTTTATCCATCGTCAGCCCCTAATTACTTCTTCTTGGTTTCTTTGATCTTAACCACTTCGTCCACATAGCGGACGCCCTTGCCTTTATAAGGCTCAGGGGAGCGGTAAGCACGAACTTCTGCGGCAACCTGGCCGACCTGTTGACGGTCGATACCCTTGATCACGACTTCGGTCGGGGTCGGGGTGGCCACGGTCACGCCAGCCGGCATTGCATGCACGACCGGGTGGGAGAAGCCCAGCGACAGGTTCAGCTTGTCGCCTTGTGCCTGTGCCTTGTAACCCACGCCTACCAGGGACAGCTTCTTTTCGAAGCCCTTGGTGACGCCGGTGACCATGTTGTTGACCAGTGCGCGCAGCGTGCCGGACATGGCGTTCGCTTCACGGGATTCGTTGGCCACATCGAACGACAGCGTGCCGTTGTTGTTTTCAACTTTAACCAGGCCGTTCAGGCTCTGGGTCAGGGTGCCCAGCGGGCCCTTGACGGTGATCGCTTGTGCGGAGATGGCGACTTCGGCGCCAGCCGGCACGGCGATCGGCATTTTAGCTACTCGAGACATGTGTTACTCCTTAAGCCACGAAGCAGATGACTTCGCCACCGACGCCGGTAGCGCGCGCTTTGCGATCGGTCATGACGCCTTGCGGGGTCGACACGATTGCCACGCCCAGGCCGTTCATCACGGTCGGGATTTCATCCTTGCCTTTGTAGACGCGCAGACCCGGACGGGACACGCGCTCCAGGCGCTCGATGACAGGACGGCCGGTGTAGTACTTCAGGCCGATTTGCAGTTCCGCTTTGCCTTCGTTGGAGGACACTGCGAAATCTTCGATGTAGCCTTCGTCCTTCAGGACGGAGGCGATCGCCACTTTGACTTTCGACGACGGCATTGCAACGGTGGTCTTCTTCACACCCTGTGCATTGCGGATACGGGTCAGCATATCGGCGATAGGATCGCTCATACTCATTGCTTATTCTCCTATTACCAGCTGGCTTTGGTCATACCCGGGATTTCACCACGCATGGCGAATTCACGGAGCTTGGTGCGGGCCAGACCGAATTTACGGAAGGTGCCACGTGGACGGCCGGTGATGGCGCAGCGGTTACGCTGGCGGGTCGGAGCGGAGTTACGCGGCAGGGCCTGCAGTTTCAGGCGGGCTTCGTAACGCTCTTCTTCCGACTTCGACTGGTCGTCGATGATGGCTTTCAGAGCGGCGCGCTTGGCGGCGAATTTCTCCACCAGGTCGGCACGCTTCTGTTCACGGTTAATCAGTGCGAGTTTTGCCATGATCGGTTAGTTCCTGAACGGGAATTTGAATGCGGCGAGCAGAGCTTTCGCTTCGTCGTCGGTCTTGGCGGTCGTGGTGATCGAGATGTTCATGCCACGCAGCGCGTCGATCTTGTCGTACTCGATTTCCGGGAAGATGATCTGCTCTTTCACGCCGATGTTGTAGTTGCCGCGGCCATCGAACGAGCGGCCGGACACACCACGGAAGTCACGCACGCGCGGCAGTGCCACGGTGATGAAGCGATCCAGGAATTCATACATGCGGGCGCCACGCAGGGTCACCATGGTACCGATCGGGTAGCCTTCGCGGATCTTGAAACCAGCGATAGCTTTACGCGACTTGGTCGTCACAGGCTTCTGGCCGGCGATCTTGGTCAGGTCGCCAACAGCGTGCTCCAGGACCTTCTTGTCAGCGATTGCTTCGCCCACACCCATGTTCAGGGTGATCTTGGTCAGGCGCGGCACTTCCATTACCGATTTGTAGCCGAATTTCTCGGTCAGCTCGGAAACGACCTTCTCTTTGTATACTTGTTGCAGACGGGCCATTTTCAATTACCCCTTCACTACTTCGCCGGAGGACTTGAAGACGCGGACTTTTTTACCATCCACTTCCTTGAAGCCCACGCGATCGGCCTTGCCGGTCGCAGCGTTGAACAGAGCAACGTTGGACACGTGAATCGGCATGGTCTTGTCGACGATGCCACCAGTTACGCCCGTCATCGGGTTCGGCTTGACGGCCTTCTTGGCCACGTTCACGCCTTCCACCACGACGTGCTCAGCGTCTACACGCTGGGTCACTACGCCGCGCTTGCCCTTGTCCTTGCCGGTCAGGACGACGACTTCGTCGTTTTTGCGAATCTTATCCATTGTGACTCCTTACAGGACTTCCGGTGCCAGGGACACGATCTTCATGAACTTCTCGGTGCGCAGCTCGCGCGTCACCGGGCCAAAGATACGGGTACCGATCGGTTCCAGCTTGGAGTTCAGCAGGACGGCAGCGTTGCCATCGAACTTGACCAGGGAACCGTCCTGGCGACGCACACCCTTAGCGGTGCGCACAACCACGGCGTTATAAATTTCACCTTTTTTGACACGGCCGCGTGGCTGTGCCTGTTTAACCGTGACCTTGATCACGTCGCCGATGCCAGCGTAACGGCGCTTGGAACCGCCCAACACCTTGATGCACATAACTTCTTTCGCACCGGTGTTGTCGGCTACCTCGAGCCGGCTTTCAGTTTGAATCATAGTATTCTCTTTCCCAACTTAAGCCGAAGAATCCACACAATGCGGACCTCTCGGTCAGTCTTGGTCCCGCCAACGACGCTGCTGCATCATTGTTTGGGTGCTTGACCTTCATACAGTACTGACCGCGAAACCGCGTCTGTGGATAGACACTTAGCGGCGATACATGAACGAAGCCCGCAAGTATTACATACAACCTGCGGGCCTGCAAGAACTAATTGGAAAACGGACGGGAACGCAACGTTCCCGTCCGGCTTTCTTTTTAGACGATTTGTGCAGCTTGCACTACACGGGTCACCGTCCACGCCTTCGTCTTGGAGATCGGACGACCTTCCGAGATTTCCACCGTATCACCGGCTTTGACCTGGTTGGTTTCGTCATGTGCGTGGTATTTAGCCGAACGCACGATGATCTTGCCGTACAGAGGGTGCTTGACGTGACGCTCGATCAGCACGGTGACGGTCTTGTCCATCTTGTCGGACACCACTTTACCGATCAGCGTGCGCTTGAGCGACTGTTTCACTGGTTCGTTCATTTGGCTTCCTTCGTGTTCATTACCGTTTTGACGCGTGCGATGTCGCGGCGGACCTTCTTCAGCTGCGAGTTGTTGCTCAGCTGTTGCGTGGCGCTTTGCATACGCAGGCCGAACTGTGCCTTCAGCAGGTCGTTCAGTTCTTTCTGCAGAGCAGCCTGGTCTTTGCCGCGGAGTTCAGATGCTTTCATATTTCACTCCAATTATTGGCCAACCTGGCGCACCACGAAGGTGGTTGCCAGCGGCAGTTTGGCAGCAGCCAGGCGGAACGCTTCGCGTGCCAGCTCTTCGCCAACGCCGTCCATTTCGTACAGCACTTTACCTGGCTGGATTTCAGCCACGTAGTACTCCGGGTTACCCTTACCGTTACCCATACGGACTTCAGCCGGCTTGTTCGAAATCGGCTTGTCCGGGAAGATACGGATCCAGATACGGCCGCCACGCTTGATGTGACGGGTCATGGCACGACGGGCAGCTTCGATCTGGCGAGCCGTGATACGGCCACGCGCGACGGCTTTCAGACCGAATTCGCCGAACGACACGGCGGTGCCGCGCGTATGCGAAATACCGGTGTTACGGCCTTTCTGCTCTTTACGATACTTCCTGCGAGATGGTTGCAGCATGCTTTTTCTCCTGCTTATTCAGCTGCAGCCGGCTTCGCAGCGCGGCGAGCGGCTGGGGCGCCTGGTTTGGCGCCCGGACCTGGACGTGGGCCACGGCCCGGCTTACCGTCGTCGCGACGCGGACCGCGTGGCTTCTTCTCGTCGGCCGGGGTGTCGATGACTGGTGCTTCGCCGGTGGCGGAACGGTCACCCTTGTACACCCACACCTTGACGCCGATGATGCCGTAGGTGGTCGATGCTTCGGACGTGCCGTAGTCGATGTCCGCCTTCAGGGTATGCAGAGGCACGCGGCCTTCGCGATACCATTCGGTACGGGCGATCTCGATGCCGTTCAGACGGCCGGACGACATGATCTTGATGCCGACGGCGCCCAGGCGCATTGCATTCTGCATTGCGCGCTTCATGGCGCGGCGGAACATGATCCGCTTTTCCAGCTGCTGGGCGATCGAATCGGCGATCAGCTGCGAATCGATTTCCGGCTTGCGGATTTCCTCGATATTGACGTGCACCGGCACGCCCATGATCTTGGTCAGTTCCGACTTCAGCACTTCGATGTCTTCGCCCTTCTTGCCGATCACAACGCCCGGACGGGAGCTGTACACGGTGAAGCGGGCGTTCTTCGCAGGACGCTCGATGACGATGCGGCCGACGGAGGCGTTCTTCAGCTTCTTCTTCAGGTAGGCGCGTGCCTTCAGGTCTTCGTTCAGCATCGAAGCGAAGTTACCGTTGGTCGCGTACCAGCGGGAAGCCCAGTTACGGGTAACGGCCAGACGGAAGCCGGTTGGATGAATTTTCTGTCCCATCTTGGCTCCTTAGTTTCCGACCGTCAGGTAGACGTGGCAGGACTGCTTCGAGATACGGTCGCCACGGCCCTTTGCGCGCGCGGTGAAGCGCTTCAGGATCGGGCCCTTTTCGACGTAGATCGTTTTCACGTACAGCTCGTCGATATCGGCACCATCGTTGTGCTCGGCGTTCGCAATGGCGGACTCCAGCACCTTCTTGATGATGGTGGCGCCTTTTTTCGGGCTGAACTGCAGGATGTTCAGCGCGGCGTCAACCTTCTTGCCGCGGATCAGGTCAGCCACCAGGCGACCCTTTTGATCCGACAGGCGCACGCCTTTGAGGATTGCTTTGGTTTCCATTATTTCTTCGCCTTTTTGTCAGCAGCGTGGCCCTTGAACGTACGGGTCAGCGCGAACTCGCCGAGCTTGTGACCAACCATGTTCTCGGACACGTACACAGGCACGTGCACCTTGCCGTTGTGCACGGCAATCGTCAGGCCGATGAAGTCAGGCATGATCGTCGAACGGCGGGACCAGGTTTTGATTGGCTTCTTGTCTTTGGTCGCTTGCGCGGCTTCGACTTTCTTCACCAGGTGGGCGTCGCAGAACGGCCCTTTTTTCAATGAACGGGTCATGATTTATCCTTATTTCTTGCCGCGGCGCGAGACGATCATCGAAGAAGTGCGCTTGTTCGAACGCGTCTTCTTGCCCTTGGTCTGCTGGCCCCATGGCGACACTGGGTGACGACCAGCGGCGGTACGGCCTTCACCACCACCGTGCGGGTGGTCGATCGGGTTCATCACCACACCACGGACGGTCGGGCGGACACCGCGCCAACGCATCGCACCGGCTTTACCGATCTTGCGCAGGCTGTGTTCGGCATTGCCGACTTCGCCCACGGTTGCGCGGCACTCGATATGCACGCGGCGCACTTCGCCGGAGCGCAGGCGCACCTGGGCGTAAGTACCTTCGCGGGCCATCAGCACGACTGCGGCACCGGCGGTACGTGCCATCTGGGCACCTTTACCTGGCAGCATTTCGACGCAGTGGATCACGGTACCAACCGGGATGTTGCGGATCGGCAGGGTGTTGCCGGCCTTGATCGGCGCTTCCGAGCCGTTCATCAGCGTATCGCCGACGGACAGGCCTTTCGACGCGATGACATACTTGCGCTCGCCGTCGGCGTAGCACAGCAGGGCAATGTGCGCCGTGCGGTTCGGATCGTATTCGATACGTTCCACTTTCGCCGGGATACCATCCTTGTTGCGCTTGAAGTCGACGATACGGTAGTGCTGCTTGTGACCACCACCGATATGACGGGTGGTGATGTGGCCGTTGTTGTTACGGCCGGCGGTCTTCGATTTTTTCTCAACCAGCGCTGCCAGCGGACGACCCTTGTACAGGTCGGCGTTGACAACTTTCACCATGCCGCGACGGCCTGGGGAGGTTGGCTTCATCTTAACGAGTGCCATTATTTAGCCTCCTCGGAGAAATTGATTTCCTGGCCAGGCTTCAGGCACACGAAAGCACGCTTGGTAGCATTGCGACGGCCGATGAAACGACCCGAGCGCTTGACTTTACCTTCGCGGTTGACGGTCTGCACCGATTCCACTTCGACCTTGAACAGCAGTTCAACGGCGGCCTTGATTTCTGGCTTGGTCGCGTCCGGAGCAACACGGAACACGATCTGCTCGTTCTTTTCCGCGACCATGGTGGCCTTTTCGGAAATGACCGGCGCCACCAGCACCTTCAACAGGCGCTCTTCGCTAAATTTGACGGCGCTCATGCCAGCAACTCCTCAATCTTGGCCAGTGCCGCTTTGGTAACCAGGATCTTCTTGTAGAAGACCAGCGACATTGGATCTGCATGACGCGGCTCCACGACCAGCACGTTCGGCAGGTTGCGGGAAGCCAGCAGCAGGTTTTCTTCGATGTTCTCGGTGATGATCAGGACCGAATCCAGACCCATGCCAGCCAGCTTTTGCGACAGCAGCTTGGTTTTCGGGGCTTCGATCGACAGATCTTCGATCACGACCAGGCGCTCTTCGCGAGCCAGCTGGGAGAGGATCGAGCACAGGCCTGCGCGGTACATCTTCTTGTTCACTTTGTGGGTGAAGTTCTCGTCAGGCGAGTTCGGGAAGATGCGACCACCGCCACGCCACAGTGGCGACGACGACATACCAGCACGGGCGCGGCCGGTGCCTTTCTGGCGCCAAGGCTTCTTGGTCGTGTGGTGAACCTGTTCACGGTCCTTCTGCGCGCGGTTGCCGCTACGGGCGTTCGCTGCATAAGCAACCACGATCTGGTGGATCAGGGCTTCGTTGTAATCGCGGCCGAAGACGGTGTCTGCAGCAGCTACGTTCGACGCGGCTTGACCTTCAGCGTTCAAGAGCTTGAGTTCCATGAATTAAGCTCCCTTCTTAGCTTTGACTTTAACGGCTGGCGAGACGACCACCTGACCGTTTTTCGCGCCTGGCACAGCGCCTTTGACCAGCAGCAGCTGGCGTTCAGCGTCGATACGAGCGATTTCCAGGTTCTGGGTGGTGACGGTGACGTCGCCCATGTGACCGGTCATGCGCTTACCTGGGAACACGCGGCCCGGGTCCTGCGCCATACCGATGGAGCCTGGTACGTTGTGCGAACGCGAGTTACCGTGAGTCTGACGACCCGAAGCGAAGTTGTGACGCTTGATGGTACCGGCGTAGCCTTTACCGATCGAGGTGCCCTGCACGTCGATCTTTTGACCGACTTCGAACAGCGAAACGGCGACGACTTCGCCAGCTTTCAGTTCGGCAGCTTTGGCTGCATCGACACGGAACTCTTTCAGCAGAGTACCGGCTTCGACACCAGCTTTGGCGTAGTGACCCGCAGCGGCTTTGGTCACGCGGGAAGCGCGACGTTGACCGAATACGACCTGAACAGCGGAGTAACCATCCGTTTCAGGAGTTTTGATTTGGGCGATACGGTTGTTCGACACGTCCAGCACGGTCACAGGGATCGAATCCCCTTCGTCCGTGAAGATGCGCATCATGCCAACCTTGCGACCGAGGAGGCCAAGGCTCATTTTTTCTCCATTCCCACCTACGATTGGGCAGGGCTATGTTGAACTACTAAAAATGGTAAGGACGAAAAAGTACATTCCCATACCGAAGCCGGCTAGTGTACTTTGATTTGCCTCTTGACGCAACAAGTTAGTACGAGGTATGTCGATGTCTGTTGCACAAAGTTTGCACAGCGCGCAACGCGGGCACGGAATGGCTTTTCCAGGGGCGTGGAAAGCGGGTGATGAAGCGGCACCGGCGCGGTGGAGCGCGGTGCCGGCATGCCCCGCCGCCGGGCTTGCCGGTGACAGGGCAAGGGATGCCGCGGGGCGCGGCATCCCTGCGGACGGTCAGAACGCGTACTTCGCGCTGACGGTGAAGTAGCGCCCGTAGTTGTTGTGCAAGCCCTGGTTGTAGCCGGCTTCCGGCAGGAAGGTGCTCGAAATGCCCTCGGCCGGATCGTATGGCGCGCGCTTGTCGAACAGGTTCTGCACGTTCACGTTCAGCGTCAGGTTCTTGAAGCCGGTGTACGTATAGCCCAGGCCGAAGGTGACCCAGCGGCCGATCTTGCAGTCCGGGTAGTACTCCTCGTACAGCGGCACCGTGGCGTCGCGGTTCGGTTCGGCATCGCCCGGCTTTGCCGTGCCGTAGTGGCAGAACGGCTGGTCGTAGACCGTGCCGGCGTTGACGTGGCGCTTCAGCGAAACGGTCCCCACATAGTTGACCGAAGCGTTCACGGCATGGTCGCCCCGGGTCCACGTGCTGGCCACGTTGAACTTCAGCCGCGGCATTTCCTTCCCGCTGGACAGGTTCCAGTCGTAGATGCCGGCGTTGCCGCCCACCAGGTTGTGCTCGATGTCGCCGGCGTGCTGCGACAGCGAATAGTGCGTCATGTAAGTACCGTTCAGCTTGGTGCTGACGGTCCCCCAGTCGCCCACCCGCGCGCGGTGGCGCACTTCGAAGTCGATGCCGCGCACTTCGGTCGCGCCCTGGTTTTCCCATGGCAGCTTGACCATCAGCAGCGGCCCCGTGTTCTCCACCGGGTTACCGTTGGCGTCGGTCACGAAGTTGGCGGGATTCGTGTCGCGCACCACATTCTGCGGGAAGCGGTCTTCGTTCTTGATCGCCTCGAATGCGGAGCCCTGCACCACTTCGCCTTCCTTGCGGATGCGGAAGTACTCGACCAGGAAGTCCATGCTGCTGGTCGGCGAATAGATCAGCCCCAGCGAGTAGCTGCGCGATTTTTCCGGCACCAGGTCCGGGTTGGCGCCACCGGTACCGGCGGCGGTCTTGGCGCAGTCGACTTCGGTCGCACCCGGCTTCGGCGTGCGCTCGTCGGCTTCGCAGCGGCGGCGGTCGAACAGGTCGCGCAGGAAGACCTGCGAGCCGCCCGGCGTCACCTGCACCAGCGCCGGGGCGCGGAAGCCCTTCGTATAGGTGCCGCGGAAGGCCAGGCCGTCGAACGCGGTCCACTTCGCCCCCACTTTCGGCACGTAGTTGGTCTTGATGCCCGGGTACTTGTCGGCACGGCCGGCAAAGTCCAGCTCCAGGTTCTTCAGCAGCGGCGTGCGCAGCTCGACGAATGCCGACTTGACGTCGCGCTCGCCATCGATGATCGAGTTGACCAGTCCGAAGATCTGGCCGGTGGCCAGCACCGGAGTCGGGTCGAGCTGGATCTTTTCGCGGCGCACTTCGACGCCCAGCGCCAGGCCCATTGCGCCGCCCTGCAACTGGCCGAACTGCGTGCTGGCCTTGGCATCCCACTGCAGGATGGAGGCGCGGCCGAGGTTGGACACGTCCTGCGCGAGGGTGGGATCGGCGGCCAGCTGGGCCAGCGTGGTACCCGTGTTCAGCTTGCGCAGCGTCGGCAGGTAGAGCCGGTCGTTGTAGGTCTCTTCGCGTTCCGAACGGTTCCACAGCAGGCCGGTATCCCACGTCCAGCCGCGCAATTCGCCTTCGGCGCCCACCAGCAGGCGGGTGCTCTCGTTGAGGTTTTGCGTACCGCCCTGCAGGTTGGCGAAACGGTAGCCGACCGAGGCGCGCGCGTTCGGGAACGGATTGTCCGGATGGCCGATCTCGAGGATGGCCTGGAACGGTTCGGCCACGCCGGTCGCCGTGAAGTTGTTGGTCGACGACTGGCCCAGCGTGATCGGCGTGCCGGTGTACGTGCGCTCGGAACGGGCATAAGCCACCTCGGCGAATGCACGCGCATTGGCGCCCAGCTTCAGCACGCCGCGGCTCATCACCACGGCATCCTTGCCTTCGCTTTGCGCTTCGAGGAAGCGGGTCGCGTCGTAGTTGCAGAAGGTGCGGCCGACCCACACGCTGGTGGCCGGGAAGCCCATCTGCGTGGTACCCACCAGTTGCTCGGACGGGTCGCAGCCCAGCGTGGTGCGCAGGCGGTCGGCGGCATTGGCGCGGTTCACGCCGAAGTTGCGCGTGCCGGGCGCGCTTTCCCGATAAAACGTGGGGTATTGCGAGATCTGGCTGCCGTACGGCGTGGCGAAGCGGCCGTTCAGTTGCTGGTACTGGCTGAATGCGATATCCGTCGCGTCGCGCAGCGCGGTGCGGTCGCGCTTGGAGACATCGGCGGTGAAGAACACGTTGTAGCCATCGGTATCGAGGTCGCCCTTGCCCCATGCCGCGCTGACGCCGCGGCGGGCGAATTCGCCATCGTCATTGGCACTGGCGCGTGCGCCGAATTCAAAGCCCTGGTAATTGCTCTTCGTGATGAAGTTGATCACGCCGCCGATGGCATCCGAACCATACACGGCGGAGGCGCCATCCTTCAGGATCTCGACACGGTCGAGCGCGCTGACCGGAATGCTGTTCAGGTCGTACAGCGTGGAATTGCCGTCGTTCGGATCGGCGTACGCGGCGGGCGACATGCGCCGGCCGTTCAGCAGGATCAGGGTCGAGGTGGACGACAGGCCGCGCAGCGACGCCGTCGCAACGCCGCGCGAGAAGCCGCCATCGGTACTGTCGTAGTTGCTGTCCGAGCCGATCGCCGGCACGAAGCGCATCAGTTCCTGCACCGTCTGGGCGCCGGTATCCTTGATGTCCTGGGCCGTCACGACCTGGACGGGCGAGGTGCCTTCCTTGTCGGCGCGCTTCAGGTTGGAACCGGTGATGTACACGGTCTGGCTGGGCTGGGGCGCCGGCGCCTGCTGGGCCAGTACGGCAGGCACGGCAAGCGTGGCCGCCACCGCCATCACGCTGCGTTTCAATGTCAGCTGCATTGTTAATTCTCCCGAATATTATGTGTGAATTCGCCGTTACATCCCGTAACGATTCTTAGCAATTTCTCACAACTGTCGAGAAACATACAAAAATATTTGGGGTTTTACAGAATGCTAGTCGCCATTGTGTTGTATCGGCGCTAACGGGCCGTGGGAGATATCGTATTTCTTAGGCAAGATCGAATTTTATTTGCTTTCGCGTTGCCGCTGTTTGCGCCCTCGGCAACGCGCGGAATGGCAGCGTTGCAGCCAAACCGCGAAGCTGGGCGCCCGGGCGAGGTAACCGCGCGGCAGTCGTAAGGAGGCCCGCCGGGGTGGATTGGCGCCCTGCGCGCCCGATATCATCGCTTCCGCCGGCCCCGGCCCCAGCCGATGCGATAATCGCCGCATGGACCACTACATGCTACTCAAACTGCTGCACGTGCTCAGCTCGACGGTGCTGTTCGGCACCGGCATGGGCATTGCGTTCTTCAAGTGGATCACCGATCGCAGCGGCGACGTGCGGGCGATCCGCGTGGTGACTGAGCGCACCGTGCTGGCTGACTGGCTGTTCACCACCCCCGCCGTCATCGTGCAGCCCGTCACCGGCTTCGCCATGGTCTGGCTGGCCGGTTATCCGTGGCTCAGCACCTGGATCGTGTGGTCGGTCGCGCTGTATCTGCTGGCCGGCGCCTGCTGGCTGCCGGTCGTATGGCTGCAGATCCGCATGCGTGACCTGGCGCGGGTCGCCGACGCCGCCGGCAGCGCCCTGCCCCCGCTGTACTGGCGCTACCAGCGGCTGTGGTTCCTGCTCGGCATTCCGGCCTTCACTGCCCTGGTCGTCATTTTCTGGCTGATGCTGAACAAGCCGATGTAGGACTCGCCGGTTTGCGGCGCCACGTGCGAAACCGCGAGCGCCACCGCGCGCATGCATCGGATCAGCGGAGGTGCGTTCAATTCGCGCCAGCCGTGTCAGTCATCGAGCCCTCTGCAAACGACCGTGCTCCTGCAGCTTGCCTTTCTTGGCGCACGCACTAGGCTGCAGAAGCGCGTGCGAGACCTGCACTCCCTGCTGCCTTGGCGTACACGCGCCCCGCCTACGCACACTTCCATGGAGACTCCATCATGAAGCCTTGCTTTTCCAGCGCCACGCACTGTATACGCATCTTCCGGGCTTTTGCCCGCAGGCTTGCCAGGATCTGGACGGCCGCCCAAGGCGGCACGTTGCGCGCCTTCCTGCCGAGTGAGACAGTTCACGTCGGTTGCACTGCGGTGCTCGCCGCCGTCCTGCTGTCCAGCGCAGCGCCCGCCGCCGGGGTGGTACGGGATGGCCGCTTCAGCAGAACGGTCGAGATCTCGGTGTCCAAGGTGGATCCGAATGGCCCGGAGCCGGGCATCACGTTCAACGCGTTTCTACCGTACGGCAGCCTGTTTGCCCACGTGTGCTACACCAATGGGATATGCGATTTGCGAACCGAGGACCTCTACACCATCGACCTGTTGCCCAACCAGATATCCGTGAGCGCTTATGGCAACAACGCGACAGCGCAGATGGATGCCGCGTTCGGGACCTCGCATGTCGTTCATGCCGAACACCTCGAACCCGGATACAGCGTGGCCACCGTCTATTCCACGGCAGGTCTGCTGTTTGACGTCTTGCCGAATACTGCCGTAGTGCTGAGCGCTCACGTGTCTGGCGCGCTGGACGGTGCATTGCCGGGCTATACGGTGTCGGGGTTTTCGGCCCTTTACTCGTTCATTACCGTCGATGGCCTGGTCGTGGACCGCGGCGAGTACATCGGGATGTTGGGCCAGGACCCACTGATGTTCGACGAAACCGTGTCGGTGTCATTCCAGAGCGGCTCGGAACACCAGATACTCCGCTGGGATCTTACGGACGGGGCCAGCGTCGCCATCGCGGCAGCCATTCCGGAACCGTCGACGTATGCGATGCTGCTGGCCGGGCTGGTCACCCTGGGTGTCAGCCTGGGCCGCGGTACATCGCGCGGGCGGCCCTGGTCGCGGCCATAGCCGGGCTGCGAAGCACCGGCAAAAAAAAACCGGAGCTCGAGGCTCCGGTTTCCTTATGCCTGGATGGCAGTGCCATCCATGCGAATCAATTACTGCAGCTTGATCTCGACGTCCACGCCAGCCGGCAGGTCCAGCTTCATCAGTGCGTCAACGGTCTTGTCGGTCGGATCCACGATGTCCATCAGGCGCTGGTGGGTACGGATTTCGAACTGGTCGCGCGAGGTCTTGTTCACGTGCGGGGAACGCAGCACGTCGTAACGCTGGATGCGGGTCGGCAGGGGAACCGGACCTTTGACCACGGCGCCGGTGCGCTTGGCGGTGTCAACGATTTCCAGTGCGGACTGGTCAATCAGTTTGTAGTCGAAAGCCTTCAGGCGGATGCGGATCTTTTGATTCGGGGTGGACATGCTGATTCCTTAAAAAGAACGAACCGGGCGGCGAAAAACCTGCTCCGGCAATGTAGAAATATGCAACGCTTTACAACACTACTGCTTTCATGCAACTGAGCATAAAAGCAGCGGGACCGGCATGATATCACGCCCAGTCCCGCCGCATCAACGCTAAGCTTAGCCCAGGATCTTGGCTACAACACCCGCGCCGACGGTACGGCCGCCTTCACGGATTGCGAAACGCAGGCCTTCTTCCATGGCGATCGGGGAGATCAGCTTGACGGTGATCGACACGTTGTCGCCCGGCATGACCATCTCTTTGTCCGCTGGCAGCTCGATCGAGCCGGTCACGTCCGTCGTACGGAAGTAGAACTGAGGACGGTAGTTGTTGAAGAACGGGGTGTGACGGCCGCCTTCATCCTTCGACAGAACATAGATCTCGCCGGTGAAGTGGTTGTGCGGCTTGATCGAGCCCGGCTTGGCCAGAACCTGGCCACGCTGCACGTCTTCACGCTTGGTGCCGCGCAGCAGCAGGCCGACGTTGTCGCCAGCTTGACCCTGGTCCAGCAGCTTGCGGAACATTTCCACGCCGGTGCAGGTGGTCTTCACGGTGTCGATGATGCCGACGATTTCGATTTCTTCGCCGACCTTGATCACGCCACGCTCGACACGGCCGGTCACCACGGTACCGCGGCCGGAGATCGAGAACACGTCTTCCACAGGCATCAGGAAGGCGCCGTCCACAGCGCGCTCAGGCGTCGGGATGTAGGTGTCCAGTGCGTCCGCCAGGCGGATGATGCACTCTTCGCCCATTTCGCCCGGCTGGCCTTCCAGGGCCATACGTGCCGAACCTTTGATGATTGGCAGGTCGTCGCCAGGGAACTCGTACTTGGACAGCAGCTCGCGCACTTCCATTTCCACCAGTTCCAGCAGTTCCGCGTCGTCGACCAGGTCGCACTTGTTCAGGAACACGATGATGTAAGGCACGCCAACCTGACGGGCCAGCAGGATGTGTTCGCGGGTCTGCGGCATCGGGCCGTCAGCTGCGGAGCACACCAGGATCGCGCCGTCCATCTGGGCTGCGCCGGTGATCATGTTCTTGATGTAGTCGGCGTGGCCTGGGCAGTCAACGTGCGCGTAGTGACGGGCAGCGGTTTCGTACTCGACGTGCGCGGTGTTGATCGTGATGCCGCGTGCTTTTTCTTCCGGAGCAGCGTCGATCTGGTCGTAGGCCTTGGCTTCGCCGCCGAATTTCTTCGACAGCACCGTTGCGATTGCCGCGGTCAGCGTGGTCTTGCCGTGGTCGACGTGACCGATGGTGCCGACGTTGACGTGCGGTTTAGTCCGCTCAAACTTACCTTTTGCCATTTTATTTCTTCCTTAGAACTATGATTTAAGGTTGTCCGGCCGGGGTTTTGCCCCGGCCGATAAACGCTATTCTGATTTATTTCGCTTTCGCGGTCACGATCGCGTCGATAACGTGCTTCGGCGCTTCGGAGTAGTGCTTGAATTCCATCGTGTAGGTTGCACGGCCTTGCGTTGCGGAACGCAGCGAGGTCGAGTAACCGAACATTTCGGACAGCGGAACTTCGGCCTTGATGATCTTGCCGCCGCCGCCCGGGATTTCGTCCATGCCCTGCACCATGCCGCGACGGGACGACAGGTCGCCCATCACGTTACCGGCGTAGTCTTCCGGCGTTTCCACTTCCACGGCCATCATCGGCTCGAGGATGACTGGGGATGCCTTGCGGCAGCCGTCCTTGAATGCCATCGAACCGGCCATGCGGAACGCGTTTTCGTTCGAGTCCACGTCGTGGTAGGAACCGAAGGTCACGGTCACTTTCACGTCGACCACCGGGTAGCCGGCCAGGACACCGGTGTTCAGCGTTTCGCGCACACCTTTTTCCACCGCAGGGATGTATTCGCGAGGAATCACACCGCCCTTGATGGCGTCGACGAACTCGAAGCCCTTGCCCGGCTCTTGCGGTTCGATCGTCAGCACGGCGTGGCCGTACTGGCCGCGACCACCGGACTGCTTGACGAACTTGCCTTCCACGTCGGTGACGGTCTTGCGGATCGTCTCGCGGTAGGCAACCTGCGGCTTGCCGACGGTGGCTTCCACGCCGAATTCGCGCTTCATGCGGTCGACGATAATTTCCAGGTGCAGCTCGCCCATGCCGCCGATGATGGTCTGGCCGGATTCTTCGTCGGTCTTCACGCGGAACGACGGATCTTCCTGTGCCAGGCGGTTCAGCGCCAGGCCCATTTTTTCCTGGTCGGACTTGGTCTTCGGCTCGACGGCCTGCTGGATCACCGGCTCAGGGAAGACCATGCGTTCCAGGATGATCACCGCGGTCGGATCGCACAGCGTTTCGCCGGTCGTCACGTCTTTCAGGCCCACGGCGGCGGCGATGTCGCCAGCGCGCACTTCCTTGATTTCTTCACGCTGGTTGGCGTGCATCTGCAGGATGCGGCCCAGGCGTTCCTTGCGGTTCTTCACCGAGTTCAGCACGGTGTCGCCCGAGTTCACGGAACCCGAGTACACGCGGAAGAACGCCAGCTGGCCGACGAACGGGTCGGTCATGATCTTGAATGCCAGCGCGGAGAACTTCTCGTCGTCCGAAGCGGTACGGGTGACAGGCTGCTCGTCGTCGTCGGTGCCGCCGACCGGTGGGATGTCCACTGGCGAAGGCAGGTATTCGATGACGGCGTCCAGCATGGCCTGCACGCCCTTGTTCTTGAACGCGGTGCCGCACATCATCGGCACGATTTCCGAAGCGATCGTACGGGCGCGCAGCGCCTGCTTGATCTCGGCTTCCGACAGGTCGCCTTCTTCCAGGTACTTGTTCATCAGCTCTTCGCTGGATTCGGCGGCCGCTTCGACCATCTTCTCGCGCCACTCGGCGGCTTGCGCCTGCAGGTGTGCCGGGATGTCTTCGTAGTCGAACTTCATGCCCTGGGATGCGTCATCCCAGATGATCGCCTTCATCTTGACCAGGTCGACCACGCCGGCGAACGAATCTTCAGCGCCGATAGGGATCTGGATCGGCACCGGGTTGGCCTTCAGGCGAGCGCGCATCTGCTCGTAGACCTTGAAGAAGTTGGCACCGGTACGGTCCATCTTGTTGACGAAGGCCAGACGCGGCACCTTGTACTTGTTAGCCTGGCGCCACACGGTTTCCGACTGTGGCTGCACACCGCCCACTGCGCAGTAGACCATGCAGGCACCGTCCAGCACGCGCATCGAACGTTCCACTTCGATCGTGAAGTCGACGTGGCCCGGGGTATCGATGATGTTGATGTGGTGCGGCTGGAAGTTGTTGGCCATGCCTTTCCAGAAGCAGGTCGTGGCCGCGGACGTGATCGTGATGCCGCGCTCTTGTTCCTGCTCCATCCAGTCCATGGTGGCGGCGCCGTCGTGCACTTCACCAATCTTGTGGTTCACGCCGGTGTAGAACAGCACGCGCTCGGTGGTGGTCGTCTTACCAGCGTCGATGTGAGCAGAAATACCGATGTTGCGGTAGCGCTCGATGGGGGTCTTGCGGGCCATAATGAGATCCTAAATCTTTGAATGGACAAAACCGAGCGACACTTTTGAATCAAAAATGCGCCCGGCTTGAACAAAGGCCGGTCTTGCCGGCCGGAGTGTTTAGAAGCGGAAGTGCGAGAACGCCTTGTTCGCTTCTGCCATGCGGTGCACTTCGTCACGGCGCTTCATTGCGCCGCCGCGGCCTTCCGCAGCTTCCAGCAGCTCACCACCCAGACGTTGCGGCATCGACTTTTCGCTGCGCTTGTTCGCAGCTTCGCGCAGCCAACGCATGGACAGGGCCAGGCGGCGCACTGGGCGCACTTCAACCGGCACCTGGTAGTTCGCGCCGCCGACACGGCGGGACTTCACTTCAACCATTGGCTTGGCGTTGTTGATCGCTGCGGTGAACACTTCCAGCGGATCCTTGCCGGATTTTTGCTGGATATGGTCGAATGCACCGTAGATGATGTTTTCTGCGACCGACTTCTTGCCGGACAGCATCAGAACATTGACGAATTTGGCGACTTCGGTGTTGCCGAACTTTGGATCCGGCAGAATTTCGCGCTTGGGTACTTCACGACGACGTGGCATGTCTATTCCTTCCTGTCTTCAGTTGAGTGCCTCGTTCGGCACTCGCGTGGGCCATCATGGCCTCACACTTACTCGGTCTCGCGACCGCCTCAACTCATTGTGTATGCGACTAAGTACGACTTAGTGCAGAAAATTACTTCTTGGCTGCCTTGGCGCGCTTGGCACCGTACTTCGAGCGAGCCTGCTTGCGGTCCTTGACGCCCTGGGTATCCAGCGAGCCGCGAACCATGTGGTAACGCACACCCGGCAAGTCTTTCACACGGCCGCCGCGCAGCAGCACGACACTGTGTTCCTGCAGGTTGTGGCCTTCGCCGCCGATGTACGAAATGACTTCGAAACCGTTGGTCAGGCGCACCTTGGCGACTTTACGCAGTGCCGAGTTAGGCTTCTTCGGAGTGGTGGTGTACACGCGGGTGCACACGCCACGCTTTTGCGGGCAGTTTTCAAGTGCCGGCGATTTGCTCTTCACGACCAGGGCGGTACGTGGGTTGCGAATCAATTGATTGATGGTTGGCATCGTTCTAAATCCAACAAAATTACTGCTATTGACAACCCGGGCAGCCGAATCACAGCTGAATCACAGCTGAGTCGTGCTCCCGGGGGCTAAAACCAGTCTCCAGAGCCGCGCTCGCGAAAGACGCAAACAGCCACCCCTTCTGAAGGTGGCACTGAAAAAGCGTATACGAGGTGCAGACTAAATTGAGAACTCGCGAGTATAGACGGAGCGCAAAGTCCAGTCAACTGATTTGCAAAGCAATTAAGCGCGGCAACGGCTGCCCGGCGACATGAAAAGCACCGATAATAGCGCCCCATGCCCGTATGCGCGTCCGTCGCGCGCCGTGGCTGGCGCGCCGGCCCCTGCGCGCCCATCTGTGCGCATGCCGCTAGTGCGCTCATCCGTCATGCCATTGCTCATCCGGGGCCTGCCCGTCCGATATCGCCGTATGCCACCGTTGCTCCAGAATTTGCGCTGGCCGCGCCCGGCCCACCTGTTCATCCTGCTCAGTTACCTGGCGCTGTCGCTGGTGCCGTGGATCCGCATCCTGCTCGACAATCCCGTGCGCGACGGCTGGCAGATCCTCGGCATCGAGATCGCCGCCTGGACCGCCGTCTGGGCGGTGTTCAAGCGCCCGGCCTATTTTCACTGGCTGCTGATCCCCGCGTTCATGGCGCTGCCCACGGAAATCTACCTGCTGGCGTTCTATGGCCAGGGCATCTCCACGCACCACCTCGGCATCCTGGCAGAAACCAGCCCCGTCGAGGCACTCGAATTCCTCGGCGGCACGGTATGGACGATGCTGGCCGTGATGGCCGGCGTCGCCGCCTGGTGGGTGATGACGTTCCGCGCCGCGCGCCAGACCCGCGGCCTGGACTGGCAGGGTGCGTCGCGCTGGGTGGCCCTCGCGCTGCTGGGCGGCTTCGCGCTGCTGGCGGCCTATGCGTGGGAATTCGGTGCCGGCAAAATCCCCTCCTCCTCCGCTTCGGCCTCCGCCCCGGCGCAGGCCGGCGACGGCAGCCGCGGCGCCCACGCCACCGGCTGGCCCTTGCCGCCGCTGCCGCAATGGGCCCGCCCGCCCGTGCACTTCAAGTCCTTCATCGATTCCTGGCCGTTCGGCCTGGCCGCGCGCGGCATCGATTTCTACCGCGAGCGGCGCTACCTCGCCCAGCTGAACGAAACCAGCCGCCATTTCAGGTTCGGCGCCGACCAGCCCGGGGCCGACGACGTACCGGAAACGATCGTGCTCGTGATCGGCGAATCGTCGCGCCAGGACCGCTGGAGCCTGTTCGGCTACGGGCGCGAGACCAACCCGCTGCTGGCCCGCGAAGCCAACCTGGTGCCGCTGCCGGACGTGATCACGGCGGTCTCGGCCACGCGGCTGTCGGTCCCCGTGATCATTTCCCGCAAGCCGGCGCGGCAAAGCCTGAAAGATGGCTTCAGCGAAAAATCCTTCATCACGGCCTACAAGGAAGCGGGCTTCCGTACCTGGTGGCTGTCGAACCAGATCTCGTTCGGCAAGTTCGACACGCCGGTGTCCGTGTTCGCCCGCGAAGCGGACGTGGTGCAGTTCACCAACCTGGGCGGCTTCTCGGACAAGTCCACGCTCGACGAGGTCTTGTTCGAACCGCTGCGCGTGGCGATGGCCGACCGCACACCGAAAAAGCTGATCGTGCTGCACACGCTGGGCAGCCACTGGAACTACAGCCAGCGCCACCCGCAGTCGTTCGACCGCTGGCAGCCATCGCTGTTCGGCATCGACAAGCCGGTCTATACCGACATCGCCATCAAGCCGCGGCTGAACAACAGCTACGACAACACCATCCTGTATACCGACTGGTTCCTGGCGCAGGTGCTCGATCGCCTGGAATCGGCCAGGCAGCCGGCGGCCCTGCTGTACGTGGCCGACCATGGCCAGACGCTGTACGACGGCGCCTGCCGCATCGCCTTCCATGGCCACAACACGCAATATGAATTCCGCGTGCCGGCATTCATGTGGTACTCGGAACAATATGGCGACCGCTACCCGGACAAGGTGCGCCAGCTGCACCGGCACCGCAAGGCGAAACTGGCCACCGAAAACATGTTCCACACGCTGCTGGACATGGCCGACATCCGCTACCCCGCCGACCGCCTGGAATGGAGCTTCCTGTCCCCTACCTTCAAGCGCCACACCCGCTGGGTGGACAGCTACGGCTGGACGGACTACGACAACGCCACGCTGAAGGGCGATTGCCGCGAAGTCATCGCGAAAAAGCCGAAAAAGCGCCGGTAGCAATTGCCGAGCCCGGACGCTACCGGACAGCGCCGGACAAGGCCGGACGGCGGACACGCCACGCCAGAGTCCATTAAAAACAACCACTTAGCATCTGGCACGGTTCCTGCAATGTACAAGGCAACATTGACCTTGCAGGCCCGATCATGATCCGCGACACCTCCCATCAGGACACCGTCCTCGCCACACCCCCCGGCCGGCAATGGCAGCGCCGCGCGCTGCTGGCCGGTGGCGTGGCCCTGCTCGCCGCCGCCGCCTTCCTGGCAGTGCGCAACTGGTCCGCCAGCGAGCATTCGGTCAGCGCGGCGCGCCTGCGCGTCGCCGAAGTCACGCGCGGCACGCTGGTCCGCGACGCCGCCGTCAATGGCCGCATCGTGGCCGCCGTCAGCCCCACGCTGTACTCGACGGCGCCCTCCTCCACCGTCACGCTGAAGGTGCGCGCCGGCGATACCGTGAAACAGGGCGACGTGCTGGCCGTGCTGGAATCGCCCGACCTGACCGACGAGCTGAAGAAAGAGCAGTCGAGCTACCAGGAACTGGCCGCCGAAGTGGCGCGGCAGCAGATCCTGGCACGCAAGCAGAAGCTGCTGGCGCAGCGCGATGCCGACACGGCCGAGATCGAACGCCTGTCCGCGCAGCGCACGCTGGAGCGCTACGACGGCGTGGCCAACGAAGGCGTGGTCGCCAAGATCGATTACCAGAAAGCCAGGGATGCGCTGCGCGCCGCCGAGATCCGGGCACGCCATGCCATCCAGGCATCCACGCTGGAGAAGGACGACGTCGACCTGGCGCTGCGCACGAAAACGGCGCAGCTGGAGCGCCAGAAGCTGGTGCTGGCCAATGCCCGGCGCCGCGTCGACGAGCTGACCGTGCGCGCCCCCGTGGACGGCTTCATCGGGACCTTGAGCGTGGCCAACCGCAGCGTGGTGCAGGCCAACACGCCGCTGATGACGCTGGTCGACCTGTCCGCGCTGGAAGTCGAACTCGAAGTGCCGGAATCCTATGTCAACGACCTGGGCCTGGGCATGCGCGCCGAGATCACGGTGAACGGCGCCACCACGGCCGGCAAGCTGTCGGCCCTGTCCCCGGAGGTAGTGAAGAACCAGGTGCTGGCGCGCGTGCGCTTCGAAGGACGGCAGCCCGATGGCCTGCGCCAGAGCCAGCGCGTGCAGGCACGCCTGCTGATCGACGAGAAAGCCAACGTGCTGCTGCTGCCGCGCGGGCCGTTCGTGGAATCCGAAGGCGGCCGCTACGCCTACCTCGTTCAGGACGGCGTGGCCGTGCGCACGCCGATCCGCATGGGCGCCACCAGCATCAACGCGGTGGAAATCCTGTCCGGCCTGAAACAGGGCGACAGGGTCGTCGTCGCCGGCACCGAAACATTCGAGAACGCCAAGCGCGTCGCCATCAACAAGTAAGCAGTCAAGTAAGCAGTCATCACTCACTTCCGACAAGAGGCCACCATGCTGCGCATGCAAAACCTGAGCAAAGTCTACCGTACCCACATGATCGAAACGCACGCGCTGCGCGGCTTCGAGATCCATGTGAAACAGGGCGAATTCGTCACCGTGACCGGGCCGTCCGGCTCGGGCAAGACGAGTTTCCTGAACATCGCCGGCCTGCTGGAGGAATTCACCGCCGGCGAATACATCCTCGATGGCATCAACGTGAAAGGGATGGACGACAACGCCCGCTCGAAGCTGCGCAACGAAAAGCTGGGCTTCATCTTCCAGGGCTTCAACCTGATTCCCGACCTGTCGCTGTTCGATAACGTCGACGTGCCGCTGCGCTATCGCGGCTTCAACGCGGCCGAACGGAAGGAACGCATCGAGGATGCGCTGGCCAAGGTGGGCCTGGCATCGCGCATGAAGCACTACCCGGCCGAGCTGTCGGGCGGCCAGCAGCAGCGCGTGGCGATTGCCCGGGCGCTGGCCGGCACCCCGAAGCTGCTGCTGGCGGACGAACCGACCGGCAACCTCGACACGCAGATGGCGCGCGGCGTGATGGAACTGCTGGAGGAGATCAATGCGCAGGGCACCACGATCCTGATGGTCACGCATGACCCCGAGCTGGCCACGCGCTCGCAGCGCAACGTGCACATCATCGATGGCCAGGTATCGGACCTGGTGCGCAAGTCGCCCACGCTGGCGGCCTAAGGAGACGGCATGTTCTCGTCCCATATGTTCGGTTATTACTTCAAGCTGGGCCTGCGCAACCTGCGCCGCAACCCGGCGCTGACAGCGCTGATGGTGCTCACGCTGGCCATCGGCGTGGCCGCCAGCGTGTCGACGCTGACGATCCTGCATGTCATGTCCGGCAACCCGATGCCGCACAAGAGCGAGCGGATGGTCTCGGTCGTGTTCAACAACGGCCCGCTGGAAGGCTATTCGCCGGGCGACAAACCCAACGACGACCAGGTCAGCTACACCGATGCGATGAATCTCCAGGCCAGCGGCCAGGGTGCGCGGCGCACGGCGATGATGGGGCTGGGCGGCACGATCCAGCCGGATCGCAAGGATATCGCGCCGTTCGTCGTCACCGGCGGCGGCCCCTATCGCGATTTCTTCACCATGTTCGAGATTCCCTTCCTGCATGGCCAGGCGTGGACCGAGGCGGACGACAAGGCGGGCGCCGACGTGATGGTCCTGACCCGCGCGCTGTCGGAAAAGCTGTATGGAAACGACAACCCGGTGGGCCGGCGGCTGCGCTACAACGGTTTCGATTTCCTGATCACGGGCGTTATCGACAAGTGGGATCCAATCCCGCGCTTCCACCGCATCGTGGGCATGGGCGCGTTCGACGAGGAGGATGAATTCTTCCTGCCCATGGCAACGGCCGTGCGGCACGAATGGAACAACAGCGGCAGCACCAATTGCACCAGCAACGCCGGTGCCGGCTACCAGGCCTTCATCCGCTCCGAGTGCACCTGGATCCAGTTCTGGTTCGAGCTCCACTCCGCGGCAGACCGCGCCGCATTGCAGGACTGGATCGACGGCTATGCGGCCGAGCAGCGCAAGCTGGGCCGCATGCCGCGCAATGCACCGAACCACCTGTACAACCTCACCGAATGGCTGGAACACCTGAAGGTGGTGGGCAACGACAACAAGCTGTCGGCCTGGCTCGCATTCGGCTTCCTGCTGCTGTGCCTGGTGAACACCGTGGGCCTGTTGCTGGCGAAGTTTTCCGTGCGGGCGCCGGAAGTTGGCGTGCGCCGCGCCCTGGGCGCCTCGCGCAAGGAGATCTTCCATCAATTCCTGGTCGAGACGGCCGTCATCGGCCTGGCCGGTGGCGTCCTGGGCCTGCTGCTGGCACTGGGCGCACTGGGCCTGATTTCGCTGCAGTCGAAAGAGCTGGCGCTCGTGGCCCGGATGGACTGGGCAATGCTGTGCGTGACGTTCGCAATGGCCGTGGCCGCGGCGATCCTGGCCGGCCTGCTGCCCACCTGGCGGGCCTGCCAGGTGACCCCCGCCCTGCAACTGAAATCCCAATAGGAGACCGAGATGGCATTCAACCCGGAATTTCGTCCCATCCTGGCCGCGCTGATGCGCAACAAGACCGGCCCTGTCCTCGTGGCCGTGCAGGTCGCACTGAGCCTCGCGATCCTGGCCAACGCGCTGCATATCGTCAATGTGCGCCAGGCCGTCATGGACCGGCCGTCCGGCGTGGAGCGCGAGGCCGACATCTTCCACTTGCAGGTCAGCGAACTCAATTCCGCAAGCACCTTCAACGACATGGTGGCGCAACAGGTTCGCCAGGCCGCGCTCCTGCGCGCCGTGCCGGGCGTGGAGTCGGTGGCGCAGACCAACCAGGTGCCGCTGTCCAATTCGGGCAACAATACGGGCATGGCCGCGAGCCGCGACCAGGTGAAGGTGTCGACGGGAACCGCGTATTACGTGTCGCCCGATTCGGTGGTCAAGACATGGGGCCTGAAACTGGTGGAAGGCCGCGACTTCCAGCCCACGGAGGTGGTGAACCTGGACATGACGAAGGACGCCTATGAAACCAGCGTGATCATCATCACCCAGGCGCTGGCGAAAAAAGTGTGGCCCGACTCGACCAGTTATGTCGGCAAGCAGGTGTACTTCGGCACCGGCAGCGATGCCACGGCGGCCCGCGTCGTCGGCGTGGTCGAGCGCCTGCAATCGACCGGCGCCGAGGTGGGCGAACGGGGCGAGATGTCGATCATCCAGCCGATTCGCCGCATCACGTCGCCGCGCGCCATGTACACGGTGCGCGCCGAACCGGGCCAGCGCGATCGCGTGATGAAGGAAACGGAGGCGGTCTTGCGCAAGGATGCCAACAACCAGATCGTGGTGCGTCCGAAAACGTTCGATGAGGATCGCAGGAACCGCTATCGCGCGGACCGCGGCCTGGCCTGGATGCTGGTCGCCGTCAGCGTGCTGCTGATGCTGGTGACCGCCAGCGGCATCGTCGGCATGGCCAGCCTGTGGGTCACGCAGCGGCGCAAGCAGATCGGCGTGCGCCGTGCGCTGGGGGCGCGCCGGGTGGACATCCTGCGCTACTTCATCACCGAGAACGTGATGATCACCAGCGCCGGCGTGGCCGCCGGGCTGCTCGGCGCGCTGGGCCTGAACCACCTGCTGGTGACGAACCTGGAACTGGCACGGCTGCCGGCCAGCTACCTGCTGGCCGGCGCGGCGGCCTTCCTGGCCCTGGGCATCGCCGCCGTGTATGGCCCGGCCTGGCGCGCGGCCAGCATTTCGCCGGCCACCGCCACCCGCGGGGTGGTTTGAGGAAGTGCCGCAATGAAGTACAGCAATGTTATGCTGACGCCACCATGCCGACCGTACTGATCATCGACGACAATGCCGCCATCACGATGGCGCTGGAAGTGCTGTTTTCACTGCACGATATCGCCGCCCTGCGCGCGGCTTCACCCGACGAGGGCCTGGCCCTGCTCGAGCGCAACGCCGCCACGGTCGACCTGGTCATCCAGGACATGAACTTCAGCGCCGACACCACGTCCGGCGAGGAAGGCGTGGCGCTGTTCCGGGCGATCCGCAAGCGCCACCCGGACCTGCCGGTCATCCTGCTCACGGCATGGACGCACCTCGATGCGGCGGTGGACCTGATCAAGGCCGGCGCCGCCGATTATCTGGCCAAGCCCTGGAACGACGGGCGGCTGGTGGCCACCGTCAAGAACCTGCTGGAGCTGGGCCAGGCCAACCGCGCGCTGCGCCAGCGGCTGCAGGGCGAACTGCGCCAGCGGCGCGAACTGGAGCAATACGACCTGCGCGGCATCGTCTGGCAAGACCCGGCCACCGAACGCGTGCTGCACCTGGCCTGCCAGGTGGCGCGGGCCGACGTGCCGGTGCTGGTCAGCGGTCCGAACGGCACCGGCAAGGAACGCATCGCCGAAATCATCCAGGCCAACTCGCCGGTGGCGGACGGCCCGTTCGTGGTGCTCAATTGCGGCGCGCTGCCGGCGGAACTGATCGAGGCGGAACTGTTCGGCGCCGATGCCGGTGCCTACACCGGCGCGTCGAAAGCCCGCGAAGGCAAGTTCGAGGCCGCCGACGGCGGCACGCTGTTCCTCGACGAAATCGGCAACCTGCCGCTGGCCGGCCAGATGAAACTGCTGCGGGTGCTGGAGACGGGCCGCTTCGAGCGCCTGGGCTCGAACCGCGAGCGGAAGGTGGCGGTGCGCGTCGTCAGCGCCACGAATGCCGACCTGCCGGCCATGATCCGCGCCGGCACCTTTCGCGAAGACCTGTATTACCGCCTGAATGTGATCGAACTGAGGCTGCCGGCGCTGGCCGCCCGTCCGGGCGACATCCTGCCGCTGGCGCGCCACTTCCTCGGCACCGGCAAGGCGCTGCGCCCGGATGCCGAAGCGGCGCTGCTGGCGCATGCCTGGCCCGGCAATGTGCGCGAGCTGAAGAACGTGATGGCGCGTGCCCGGCTGCTGTCCGCCGGGCCGGAGGTGGGCGCCGCCGACCTGGGGCTGCCCGCGGCGGCCGCTCCCGCCGGTGGACCGGACATGGAACCGGACCGCGACGCGATCAGTTCCGCGCTGGCGCGCGCCAACGGCATCGTGGCGCAGGCGGCCGCGGAACTGGGCCTGTCGCGCCAGGCGCTGTACCGCCGCATGGAGCGGCTCGGCATCGCGCGGCCCTGATGGCGCATCCGCCGGGCGGCAGCCCTGCCGGCAAGGATGGCCGCGAAGCCATCGATACCGGAACTCGCCCGAAAGCCATCCGGCTTTCGCTGCTCACGCGCTGGTCGGCGCTGGTCGGCACCCTGCTCACCGTCGGCATCCTGATCGCGCTGGCGCTCGACCATTATTTTCCCGACCGGCCCTGGCTCGTCCTGGCGGTGTGCCTGCTGTGCGTGGTGCCGCTGTCGGTGATCACGATCCGCTCGCAGCTCAAGCCGATCATCTCGCTGTACCGGGCACTGGCCGGCACCGTCACGAGCTACCGCGACGGCGACTTCTCCTTCAGCCTGCACTGGCCCCAGGACGACGAGCTGCGCGAACTGGTGGACGCCCATAACGCGCTGGGCGAAGTGTTGCGCGAACAGCGCCTCAACCTCGTGCAGCGCGAACTGCTGCTGGACACCATGGTGCAGAACACGCCGGTGGCGATGCTGCTGGTGGCCGATGCGGGCGCGATCGTGTACGCCAACGTGGCGGCGCGGCACATGCTGCACGGCGGGCGCAAGCTCGAAGGACACCGGCTGGACGCGCTGCTGGAACGTTCCGCCGTGCCGCTGCGCGAAGCGGTCGCCCGTGGCGGCGATGGCCTGTTCACGACCGGCGAGGGCGACAGCGAGGAAGTGTTCCACCTGGCGCGCCGCCGCTTCAACCTGAACGGCCGGCGCCACGAGTTGCTGCTGCTGCGCCAGCTCACGCTGGAGTTGCGGCGCCAGGAAGTGCAGACATGGAAGAAAGTGATCCGCGTGATCAGCCATGAGCTGAACAATTCGCTGGCCCCGCTGGCGTCGCTCGCCCATTCCGGCGCCGAGCTGGTGCGCCGTGGCCAGACCGAACGCCTGCCGCAGATCCTCGCCACGATCGAGGAACGCACCCGCCACCTGGAGGGCTTCATCCTCGGCTATGCACGCTTCGCCAAGCTGCCGGCACCGCGGCGCCAGCCGCATCCATGGTCCGGTTTCGTGGCCCGCCTGGCCGAACAGGTACCGTTCCGCGTGGTGGGCACGCTGCCGGCCGAAGCGGCGGCCTTCGATGCCGCCCAGCTGGAGCAGGCACTGCTGAACCTGCTGAAGAATGCCCATGAATCGGGCTCGCCGCCCGAGGCCATCGCACTGGACATCCGCCACGTGCAGGACACCGTGCGCATCGAAGTGCGGGATCGGGGCCCGGGCATGAGCGATACGGTGCTGGCGAACGCACTGGTGCCCTTCTATTCCACCAAGCGCAGCGGCACCGGCCTGGGCCTGGCGCTGGCGCGCGAGATCGCCGAGGCACATGGCGGCCGGATCACGCTGGCGAACCGCGACGGTGGCGGCCTGGCTGTGACACTGCTGTTGCCGGCCAGCCTCCCGGACGCCGCCTGAGGCAGGCGGTAGCTGAGGGTCACGGAGGGAGTCACTGCGGGAGTCATTGAGGGAGTCACTGAGGGAGTCACTGAGGGAGTCACTGAGGGGACACCGAAGGTGTCACCCGGGAATCGTGTCCGCCAGGCATGATGTCGCGCAATTTGACGCATTGAACTTGCGCAAAAGTCAACAAGAAAGGCCTCGCAACTGAACCCGGCAGTTCTAATGTGTCCCTACGCGGCCCGCGTCGGGCCGCACTTCAACCGGGGATCCATCATGAAATGTTCATCTTTCTTACCGTCGTTTTTACCGGGCGCGGCGCTGGCAGCCGCGCTGGCCTTCGCGGGGGCGGCGCAGGCCGACAATTCCGTTACCAACATCAACCTGGGTGGCGAAGGCGGTGCCACGCGGTCGGCACATTTCGGCGCCATCCACTATGAGACCGGCGCCTTCGTCGACACGTTCAACTTCTCGCCCTCGGACGGCAGCTGGTTCGTCGACTCGAGCGTGGTCACGATCGGCTTCCAGCCGTTTTCAAACATCAACTTCGACAGGGCGGAGATCAACGGCAATGACATGACGCTGACGGACGACGGCGTCTTCGAATATGGCTGGCTGATCAATACGCCGATCATGGGCCCGCTGGTGCTGACCGTGTACGGCACCGTGGAAGGCGCGATGGGGGGCGCTTCGGCCAGCTATGCGGGGACGATCAATATCAGCCCGGTTCCGGAACCGGATACCTACGCAATGCTGTTTGGTGGCTTGGGGATGCTGGCCTGGCTGAGCCGAAGAAAACCATCAGTCGACATTAAAATGTCCAACAAGAATTAAAAGTTTCTTATTAATAAGATTCTTGTTGAAATATTATTTCCATGCAATATCAAAACTTGATAATCATCAAGTGTTTTTCCGAGAATTAATATTATTTTTAGGAATTATATATTTCTTCTTTAAATCTTTTTAACTTAAAACTTGTTTTAAATCAGCAACTTACATTAATTTACCAAAAGACGCCGCGGCGTCTTTTTTTTGTACCTATTTGTAACGGCTTCAATAAATTATTGACAACACCTTAAAGCTGGCTTAACTTGTCGACTCCTTATAGTTAATAACTCTTCGACGAGGTAAAGCATGAAATTGAAATCTCTCGTACTGGCAGCCGCACTGCTGCCCGCCTTCGGCTCCGCATTCGCCGATGACATCAGCATCGACCTGATCGGCGGCCCGAACGTCTACTCGGCACTCGTGGGCAACACCCACACCGAAGGCGCGTTCAGCGACACGTTCACCTTCACCGGCTTCGACGGTGTGGGCACGGTCTTCGCTGGCCTGATCAACAACGCCAGCGCCTGGAGCGACGTGACGTTCACCGACGTGACGCTGAACGGCGTGGACGTTGCAACGGCCGACCTGGGCTCCCTGTCGATCGCTGCCATCCTGGGTCAGGATGTCTCCGGCCCGCTGACGCTGGTCGTGAACGGCACCGTCACCGGCGACGTGGCCAGCTACGGCGGCAACTTCACCGTGACCGCAGTTCCGGAACCTGCAACCTACGGCATGCTGGCCGGCGGCCTGGGCGTGCTGGCCTTCGCAGCACGTCGTCGCAAGCAGCAGTAATCAACTCGAGCGGTAAGCTCCCAAAAAGGCGCTTCGGCGCCTTTTTTTCATGGCTGGTAAACTTCCGGGATGCAAAAGACCCGTTTCGACCAGCCCGGCCACCCTCCTGCCACCATCACTGAATTCGAAGGCGTACGCTCGCTCCACCTCGGCACTTCGTGGGTGCAGGGCGCGATGCGGCTGTCGAAGCCCGACGCCATCGAGCTCGAGTACGTGCAGATGATGATGATGTGGATGCTGTTCCTGCAGCAGCCCCGCCACATAGCCCAGCTCGGCCTGGGCAGCGCCGCGCTGACGAAGTTCTGCCACGGGCGCTTCCCCGGCGCCCGCGTATCGGTCGCCGAACTCAATCCCAATGTGATCGCGGTGTGCCAGGCAATGTTCGGCCTGCCGCCCAACGATGACCGGTTGAACGTACGCCAGATGGATGCCCTCGATTTCGTCCACGACCCGGCCAACCGCGGCGCCATCGACGTGCTGCAGGTCGACCTGTACGACGAGGAAGCGCGCGGCCCGGTGCTGGACTCGCCCGAGTTCTACCAGGCGTGCAGCGACTGCCTGACGGAACACGGCATCATGACGGCCAACGTGTTCGGTGAATTCGACAACTACGAGCGCAACCTGCAGCACATGGAACTGGCTTTCGACGCCGTGGTGTGGCTGCCCGAGGTGCACGATGCGAACATCGTCGCGATCGCGTTCAAGACCGCCCCGGTGCTGGACTTTTCCGTGCTGTACGAACGCGCGGCAGCCATCCGGAAGACCTTCAACTTGCCCGCCAGGAAGTGGGTCGATGGACTGAAGGAATGGATGCTGGACCAGGGCTAGCCCTCCGGTCCGGCACCGCCCCGCTTTCATGGCGGGTAGCGCGGAAACCGATCGATCCGGTGCTGGCGCCGGCAGCCAGGTGCGGCTTCCAGCCGGGGCCGGACAGCGTGATCGTCAGCGCGGCGGCCCGCGTGTACTTCCCATTCCACAGTGGCGTGGCGGTGCCCTGCACGGCCACCGGGGGCGGCCACTTCACCGCTTCACGCTTGCCCCCCTCACGCTGGACTGTCGTAAAAATGTCGCGCCCGCTCGGGAAATTGCCGGGTCCGGCAGATGGAGGGGCAACAGGGTAAGCGACTTCGTCATATAAATCACGCAATATTTTCAGCACGTTCATTCGGCGCAACAGGGCGTTACTACTTTATTACCGGCCCGGGTAGACTCAGCGCGGGACACCCCCACGCATGCTTCGCCCCCATCCAACCAAGAGACGATAAAAGACACATGAAGCAGAACACTTTCCGCCGTACCGTGCTCGCCAGCGCCGCCCTGTTGCTGGCCGCGCACGCTTCCGCGCAGACCGCCGCCGATGCCCAGCCATCCGGCACCGCAGCGGTGCAACAAGCCGAACAGCCGACCGAACAGGCAACCGTGGTCGTGCTGGGTTCGCGTTCCGCCGCCCGCACCGCGCTCGACACCGCCGCGCCGGTGGGCCTGATCAACGTGAAGGACATGCAGACCGCCGGCCCGCTGGAACTGGGCAAGCTGCTGCAATCGCTCGACCCGTCGTTCAACTTCTCGTCCACCTTCATCAGCGACGGCACCGACATCATCCGCCCCGCCACGCTCCGCTCGCTGGGCCCGGACCAGCTGCTGGTGCTGGTGAACGGCAAGCGCCGCCACCAGCAGGCGCTGGTCAACGTGCAGCAGACCGTGGGCCGCGGCTCGGCCGGTACCGACATCAACGCGATCCCGCTGTCGGCCATCCACCACATCGAAGTGCTGCGCGACGGCGCCGCCGCGCAATACGGTTCCGACGCGATCGCCGGCGTGATCAACATCGTGCTGAAGTCGAACGTGAACGAAACCCAGGTGTCCGGCCAGGTGGGCACCACGTCCGAAGGCGACGGCGACATGATTTCCGGCAGCGTGAACCGCGGCTGGGCGCTGGGCAGCGATGGCGGCTACATCAACGTTTCCGTGGAAGGCCGCCGCCGCAACGAAACCAACCGCGCCGGCCTCGATACCGCGCGCACCGATCCGCCCCGCGTCACGCAGCGCATCGGCGACAGCGACGCGAAGGACGCTTACCTGTGGGCCAACGCGGCCCTGCCGGCCGGCCGCGGCGGCGAGTTCTATGCATTCGGCGGCGCCTCGAAGCGCAAGGGCGATTCGTCCGGCTTCTTCCGCTCGGCGGGCGACGACCGCACCGTCGCGGCCGTGTACCCGGAAGGCTACCTGCCGAACATCCGCACCACCGTCAAGGATGCCTCGCTGGCCGTCGGCTACCGGCTCGACCTGCCCAATGAATGGAAGGCCGACGTCTCCGTCAACCATGGCCGCAGCGAACTGGCGTTCCATGAAAAGAACACGATCAATGTCAGCTACTGGTACGAGCCGCGCCCCAACGGCGGCGGCATCTATGGCGAATCGCCGCTGGAAGCCGATACCGGCAAGCTGAAGTTCAACCAGACCACGTTCAACGCCGACCTGAAAGGCCCGGTCGCCAAGGGCGTGTTCTTCGCCACCGGCTTCGAATGGCGGCGCGACGGCTACGAGATCGTGGCCGGCGATCCGGTGTCGTACCAGTATGGCCGCACCAACAACCCGGCGATCCAGATCCTCACGCCGGCCGGCACCGTGGCCGCATCGGGCACCCAGGGCTTCCCGGGCTACACGCCGTCGACCGAGGTGGACGAAGGCCGCCACAACATCGCGCTGTATGGCGACGTGGAATGGCGCGCGCTCGACACGCTGATGCTGACGGGCGCGGTGCGCTACGAGAAATACTCTGACTTCGGCAGCACGACCACCGGCAAGGTCACCGCGCGCTGGGATCCCTCGAAACAGGTGGGCGTGCGCGGCAGCTTCTCGTCCGGCTTCCGCGCCCCGGGCGTGCAGCAAGCGTTCTACAGCTCCGTGTCGACCAACCTGAACGCCGCCGGCGTGCTGACCGAGACGCTGACCGCGCGCCAGGACAGCCCTGTCACGCGGGCACTGGGGATTGCGCCGCTGAAGGAGGAAACCTCGCGCAACGCCAGCATGGGCATCGTGCTGCGTCCGCTGCCGAACTTCTCGCTGACGACCGACGTGTACCAGATCAAGATCAAGGACCGCATCGTGTTCTCCAGCACGATCTCGCCGGAAGCGGGCGGCGGCCCGATCGCCAACGTGCTGGTGCCGCTGAAGGTGGGCCAGGCGCAGTTCTTCACCAATGCCGTCGACACCAAGACCCGCGGCATCGACATCGTGGCCGAACATACGTCGCGCTGGCCGGGCTCCACGCTGGTGCTGTCCGGCCAGCTGGGCTTCAACAAGACCGAAGTCACCGGCCGCCACTCCACCTCGTCGATCCTGACCGGCGAACAGCTGTTCGACGCGTCGCAGGTCACGCTGATCGAGCATGGCCAGCCGCGCAAGCACCACGTTCTGTCGGCCGACTACACGATGGGCAAGTGGAACGGCAACGTGCGCGCCAACTACTACGGCGAGGTGCAGGGCCAGGGCTTCACGCCGGGCTTCATCCAGACCTGGGAAGGCAAGTGGATCGCCGACATGACGCTGCGCTACAACTTCACGAAGAAGCTCGGCCTGCAACTGGGCGTGAGCAACGTGTTCGACACCTACCCGACCGAGTGGGACAAGACGCGCGCCGCACCGTTCCCGCAACTGGGCTTCACGCACTGCTGGGAAACCTGCCCGTTCGGCATCAACGGCCGCAGCATGTACGTGCGCGCCGACTACGCGTTCTGACGCGCGTCCCGGTGTAATTTCGGGCGCACTTCCGGCCGGCCCTGCGCCGGCCGGAAGCGCTCCGCCTCATAGGCGGCCAGGTGGATCACGGCCGCCAGCCGCTTCACCAATCCTTCCATCGCTTCCGCGGGTACCTGGGCATAGCCCAGCATCAGTCCATTCCAGGGGACCTGGCCAGCCGCGGCTTCCCGCACCGCGTGGGCCGACAGCGCATTCACGACGATGCCCTCGTCGCGGGCCCTGGCGCGGATCGCTTCATCCGGCAGCCAGTCCGGCAAGCGCAGCGACAGGTGCATGCCGGCCGAGGCGCCATGCACGGTGGCGATGCGGCCGAGGTGTTTTTCCAGGGCGGCGACCAGCGCATCGCGCCGTTCGCGGTACAGCCGCCGCATGCGCCGCAAATGCAGCAGGAACTGCCCGCTGGTGACGAATTCCGCCAGCGCCAGCTGCTCGGCCACCCGCCCCGCCGCCGACGACTGGGCGCGCAGCAGCGCCAGCTGCGGCGCCAGGCCGGGCGGCACCACCAGGTAGCCGATGCGCAGGCCGGGGAACATGGTCTTGCTGAACGTGCCGCAGTACAGCACCGGCGCATCCGGCGCCAGCCCCTGCATTGCCGCCAGCGGCGGGCCGTCGTGGCGGAACTCGCTGTCGTAGTCGTCCTCGATGATCAGCGCGCCGCTCCGGCGGGCGCCGTCGATCAGCGCCAGCCGCCGGGCCAGCGACAGCACGGTGCCTACCGGGTACTGGTCCGACGGCGTGGTGTAGACCAGCCTTGGCCGGCGCGCCTGCCAGTCATGCGCCGAGGGCGCCATGCCCTCCTCGTCCACCGGGATGCCTTCCACCGCCAGGCCGGCGTGGCGGAATGCCGCCAGCGCGCCGCCGTAGCCGGGGTTTTCATGCCATACCGTGTCGCCTTCGTCGGCGCAGGCACGGGCGCACAGGTCCAGCGTGCTCTGGCTGCCATCGGTGATGAATACCTGCTCCGCCTCGCACACCACGCCGCGCGACGCCCGCAGGTAATCCGCGATCGCGGTCCGCAATGGCCATGCGCCGGCCGGGTCGCCGTAGTTCAGCTGCGCCGGATCGAGTCCGCGCCAGGCCCGGTCGAGCAGCCGGCGCCACAGCGCCAGCGGAAACGCCTGCAGGTCCGGCACGCCCGGCACGAAGGCCTGGGCGTCGCTGGCGCCATTCGACAGCGGGCGCAGGTTCAAGGCGCGGCGCGACAGGCCGGCCTGCGCCGCCGGCAGCCGGCCACGCCCCTGCGTTGCCGCATCGGCTGCCGGTTCGGGCACGAAGCGGGCCACCACGGTGCCGCGGCGGTCCGGCACCACGAAGCCTTCGCTGGCCAGCTGTTCATAGGCGTACAGCACGGTGTTGCGGGCCACGCCCAGCTCGGCCGCCAGGGCACGCGTGGCCACCAGCCGCGTGCCGGCCGCCAGCGTGCCGGCACGGATCGCATGGCGCAGGCATTCATGCAGCAGCCGCTGGCGCGGCCAGCTGTGGTGCCCATGGTCGCGCGCAAAATTCGACAACAGCAGTGCGTAGTCCATCGTGGTTCCATTCGATTGGCCGCCCCTGGACCTGTTCCGGGAGCCAGCAGCGCCATTATAGTGCGCCCTCAACCCACCGAATGGAGACCATGAATACTTCCCCTTCCGCCGCCGAATCTGCAGCAGAACCTGCAGCCCAACCCACTGCCCCGTCGGCCCCGTCGGCCCGCACGCAGGTCAAGCGTTCCGCCAACCGCGCCAGCCACGATCCGGTGGTGCTGCATGCGATCATCGACGCCGCCTGGATCTGCCACGTGGCATTCCGCGACGACCATGGCGTTCACTGCATCCCCACGGCATGCTGGCGCATCGGCGAGCACCTGTACATCCACGGCTCGAATGGCAGCCGCATGGTGAAACGCCTGCTGGACGACGAATGCTGCGTGACGATCACGCATGTCGATGGCCTCGTGATGGCGCGCTCCGCGTTCAACCACTCGATGAACTACCGCAGCGCCGTGATCTACGGCCGCTTCGAAAAGGTCGATGAAAGCGGCGAAGTGGACAAGCGCGATGCGCTGGAGGCATTCATGGAACACCTGGCGCCTGGCCGGCAGGCCGAGATCCGGCCCGGCAACGACAACGAATACGCCGCCACCACGGTGCTGCGCATCGCGCTGGCCGAGGCGGCATGCAAGGTTCGCAGCGGACCGCCGGAAGACGACCCGGAAGACATGGACGTGCGCGCCTGGGCCGGCGTGCTGCCGCTGCGCGAGGTACGCGGCGCACCGGTGCCCGATGCCGCCTGCACCATCGCGGCGCCCTGTTACGTGCGGCACTGGCAGGAGTAGGCGGCACCTCTCGGCGATCTCCCGTCGCGCCTCGCCTCATTTGGCTTGACCGGCTTGTCTTTATTGCACATCATCGCCCGGTCGCGGCCAATTTCGCGCCGCGCATATGTTCATAAGGAGATCGCATGAAACGAATCCTCGCCGCCGCCATCCTGGCAGCGACCTGCAGCACGCCGGCGCTGGCCGACGATGCGCTGAAGGCTGCCATCAACGGCAGCCAGCGCAGCCCGGACAACGTGAAACGGGATACCTACCGCCACCCCTACGAGACGCTGACGTTCTTCGGCATCCGGCCGGACATGACGGTGGTGGAACTGTCGCCCGGTGGCGGCTGGTACACGGAAATCCTGGCGCCCTACCTGCGCGAACGGGGCAAGCTGGTCGCTGCCGGCGCGACGCCGGATTCGAAGGCGCCCAATGTGGCGCGCGCCGGCGAGCGCTTCAAGCAAAAGCTCGACGCCAATCCGGCCGCCTTCGGCAAGGTGCAGCTGGGCGCGTTCGAACCGGGCAACGGCGTATTCAGCTACGCGCCGAAAGGCAGCGCCGACATGGTGCTCACCTTCCGCAATGTGCATAACTGGACGAACGAAGGCGACGCGCGGCTGAAGGAAGTGTTCAAGAGCGTTCACGACGCGCTGAAGCCGGGCGGCGTGTTCGGTGTCGTCGACCACCGCCTGCCGGCATCGAAGCCGCAGGATGCGACGGCGTCGAGCGGCTACGTGCACGAAGCGTACGTTATCCGGCTCGCCGAGGCGGCCGGCTTCAAGCTGATGGCGAAATCCGATGTGAACGCGAACCCGAAGGATACGGCCGACCACAAGGGCGGCGTGTGGGCATTGCCGCCCACTTACGGGAACAAGGATGCGGATCGCGAGAAGTATGCGGCGATCGGCGAAAGCGACCGGATGACACTGAAGTTCGTGAAGCAATGATGCTGGCGGGTCGGCAGATCGCTGCCTGACACCCACAGCCGCCAGGCGACGCAGGCCGGCGGCTGCCGCATTTCACCTGCGCTGGAGGCGGCTCATGAAGCTGCAAAACACCACGAAGCCTACCACCATGGAACCGCACACGGCGGCAACCGACAACATCAGCTCATTCATGCGAGGAAACTTTCACTTTATGACAACCGCGTGATTATGCTGCATTTGCACATGAAACAGTCTCACTGAAACTCACTGTTACAACAACAATGTTTGAACGTATGGCAATTCTCTTTTGTGGCAATTCCGGAATGATTACCCGGCAGTGTGCTAGCTTACCCTTGCGGCAGGGGGCGCGACAATGGCAACTGTTGTAAATTTTTATATAGTTTAAAATAATTTTTCCCGCTCATCCATTCCCAACGGTGCTAGCGCTATCATCAGTTACCGCTATCGCGGTACCGATGATCCTCTCTCTTACCAGGAGTCCCACATGCGCAAAGCACTAACCGGGCTGATGCTCGCGGCGACAGCACTCACCTCGCACGCCAGCGGTTACTTTACCGAAGATGCCATCCCGTTCGATACGCTCATCGGCAGCAATGCCCAGCACCAGGACTTTTCCGGGCCCTATGTGCGCGACGGTTACTCCTGGAGCTGGGGCGACGTGACCTTCACATGCAACGCGGTCCAGTGGTGCAATAACGAAAGCTTCGAATTCGGCGGCTACAGCGACCGCTTCAATTTTGTTGAAGGCAACTTCGTTTACTATGCGCCACCAGATAGCGCTACCTTCACTTTCGCCGATCCCATCATCGCCTTCGGCGTCGATGTGTACGGCATCGGCGGCGGGCTGTATTCGCCCGGCGGTTCATTGCAGCCGACGCCGATGATGGTGACCTTCGACGACGGTTCGCATGTCTTCTTTGAAAACCACGTCCACAACTACAACATCTCCGTGCCCGTCTTCGCGGGCATCCTGTTCGACAAGCCGGTGACGTCGATCACGGTATCGGGCGAGTGGGAAAACAATGGCATGTTCTTCACGAACGTGCGCTACGTGGCCGCGCCGGTACCGGAGCCGTCGACGTACGCGATGCTGTTCGGTGGACTGGTCGTGGTGAGCGCGTTTGCGCGGCGGCGCAGCAAAGCGGCCGGCTGACCGGGGACGTGTTGCCAGCACATTGAAAGCGCCTGCTTTCACCCCAACAGCGAAGGGCTGGGGTCAGGAAGGAATGCTGGCCTGCATGCCAGCACCGTTCCGCAGGCGCGAAGCATGCTTCGCGAAACCCCTGCTTCACCCCGTCGGGGCGTAGCCGGGGTTTCAAGGAGCATCGCTCCTTGCCGGCGTAGCGGTACTGGCCTGAAGGCCAGTACTCCTTTCTGACCCCGGAATTTGCACTTGGGGTAGGATTATCAAAGCGCCATGAGGCTCAGCCCCGGTGTTGGGCAACTTTGCTGGATGAAATTGCCAGACCGTTACTTCGGCTTGCCGCCCTTCACCGGTGTCAGCGCCAGGTCGTGGAAGTCGTAGCTGAAGTCGGTTTCGTCGGAGATGGCCGACATCTTCGCGCGTTCGATCGAGCCATCCGGGTTCAGCGCGAAGGTCAGGTAGGCATCGGCGTTGAAGTTGCGTTCCTTCCAGCGCACGATGAACGTGTCGTGCTGGAAGTGCTCCATCTCGCCGACCAGGTCCGGCGTGCGCGTGAACTGCATCAGCTGCTTCTTCCCTTCGTGGCGGATGACGACCTTGCCGTACCACGGATCGCTGTACTCGCCATCGTACGAGGCGCGCGGCAGCGAAGGCTTCGAGCCGGCGGCGCGGGCGGCCGTGGCCTTGCCGATCTTTTCCTGGTCCTTGCGCAGGCGCTCCTGTTCCTCTGCGGCGATGACGCCGATCCAGTCGGTCGGTGCGGCGCCCAGGTAATGGTCGAGGATGCGCCACTGCAGCGACGTCATCGAACCGCTGTTTTCCGCGTTCGTGAAGATCGCGATGCCCAGCCGCTCTTCCGGCACCATCAGCACGCGCGAATAGAAGCCCTGCAGCGCGCCGCCGTGCAGCACCAGCTTCTTGCCGCGGTAGTCGCGGATGTTGAAGCCCAGGCCATAGGCATTGAAGTTGGCGCGCGTGGCGGCCAGCGCTCCCTGCGGTTCGGCGATCTTCATCGGCGTCACCGGTGTCCAGATTTCCTTCGACTGCGCGGCGGAGAGCAACCGCTGGCCGCCCGGCATTTCGCCGCCGGCCAGCAGCACGTTCATCCATTTCGCGATGTCCTCGGCGCTGGTGTTGACGCCCACCGCGCCCACCGCGTTATCGACCGGCATCGGCTTGACGACCGATTGCCGGCCATTGATCTTGCTGTGCGGCGCCGAGTAGTCGGGCGCCTTCAGCATCGCCGCCACGCTGGTGGTGGTATCCGCCATGCCCAGCGGATCGAGGATCTGCGCCTTCACCGTATCGCCCCAGCTCTTGCCGGATTTCTGCGCGATGATGCGGCCGGCCACGATGTACAGCAGGTTGTCGTACGCGTAGTTGGCGCGGAAGCTGGTGGCCGGCTTCACGTGGCGCAGGTTGTGGATGATCTCGTCGGTGGAGAACGTCGTCGTCGGCCACCACAGCAGGTCGCCGGCGCCCAGGCCCAGGCCGCTGCGATGCGTCAGCAGGTCGCGCACCGTCATTTCCTGCGTTACGTAAGGGTCGTGCATGCGGAAGTCCGGCAGGTGCCGGATGACCGGATCGTCCCAATCGAGCTTGCCCTCGTCGACCAGCCGGGCCAGCGCCACCGCGGTGAACGCCTTCGAGTTCGAGGCGATCTCGAACAGCGTCTTCGAGGTGACCGGCGCCGGGTCGCCCAGCCTGCGCACGCCGAAGCCCTGGGTGGCGATGACCTTGCCGTCCTTGACGATGGCGATCGCGATGCCCGGCACGTCGAAGGTCTTCAATGCGCGGTTGACGTCGCGCGCCAGGTCGAAGGCCGGTGCCGCGGCCGCGGAAGGCGCGGCGGCGGTATCGAAAGCCAGCGCCGGCGCGCTGACGGTGGCAAACGACGCGCAGGCGCACAGCACCAGCGCGGCAGTGGTTTTCTTCAGCAGCATCCTTGCTCCTTGCTTTGCTCGGTTACTTCTTCAGCAGCCGGTCGACCGACTTCTGCGTTTCCGGGTGATACCGGGGGCGCGCCTTGGCAAACACGCTCTTCGCCCAGGCCGCATCCCTGGGGTTCTTCAGCAGCGCGGTGTACAGGGGCACCACGAACTTCTGGCGCCCCACGCTCATCAGGAAGGCGTCGAGCTGCTCGCGCACGTCATAACCGGCATGCACCGACGCCAGGTAGAAGCGGTAGGCGATCTCGTTGTTCTTGCTGGTCTTCAGCGCGAAGGTCTGGTCCAGCTCGCGCAATTGCTGCGCGCTGGCCTTGTTGTCGATGTCGTTCAGGAAGTGCATCCACTCGGGCGCGCTCCAGCTGCGCGCGGTCAGGTCGGCGGTCGCCTGTTCGCCCTTCAGCCAGGCGTCGCGCTGGGCATCGACGGCCTTGAAGCGCTGCGAGACCACGCGCTGCGCGCTGGCCGGAATGCCCGCGCCGTACAGCCACTCGTCGAGCTCCGCCTGGCTCATCACGTTGGGATGCTTGTCCAGCAGGTTGGCGCGCAGGTAGACGAGGAACTGTTCGGTGGTGGCCGACTGGAACGCGTGCTGGTCGAACCAGCCGCGCAGGAACGGGTCGAACACTTCGCGGCCGGCGCGCTGCTCGAGCGTGCGCAGGAACCAGGCACCCTTCGGGTAGGCCAGGCCTTCATCCGTGTAGGTCTCCGGGTTGACGTCCGGGTCGCGCGTCAGCAAGGCCTGCTTCGCCGCCGGAATCTCCTTCAGCGAAGCCAGCGCTTCTTCCTGTTCGACCTGCAGGTTCATGTCGGCCACTTCCACGCCGTACAGGATCTCGAGGATGCGGGTCGTCACGTAGGTGGTGAAGCCTTCGTTCAGCCACCAGTGCTTCCACGAGGCGTTGGTGACGAGGTTGCCGGACCAGGAATGCGCCAGCTCGTGCGCGATCAGGTCGTTCAGGCTGCGGTCGCCGGCGATCATGGTCGGCGTCAGGAACGTCATGCGCGGGTTTTCCATGCCGCCGATCGGGAACGACGGCGGCAGCACGATCATGTCGTAGCGCCCCCACCGGTAGGGGCCGTACAGCGACTCGGCGGCGGCGATCATCTTTTCCGTATCGGCCAGCTCGAAGGCGGCGGCCTCGATGCGCCCCGGTTCCGCGTACACGGCCGAGCGCGGGCCGACATTGCGCACATCGATCTCGCCGATCGCGATCGCCAGCAGGTACGACGGCACCGGCTGCGGCATGCGGAATTTCCAGCCGCCGGCGCCGGTGGCCTGCGGGTCGTTCTCGGCGCTCATCACCACGCGCATGCCGGCCGGCGCCTCGATGCGGGCGCCGTAGGTGAAGCGCACGGCCGGCGTGTCCTGCACCGGCGCCCACGAGCGGGCCTCGATCGCCTGCGACTGGCTGAACATGAACGGTCGCTTGCCGGACAGTGTCTGCATCGGCGTCAGCCATTGCAGCGCGCCGGCGGTGGGCGCGGTGTTGTAGTACACGCGCACCTTCTTCGGCTGGCTGCGCAGCGAGATGCGCAGCGCCTGGCCCTTCTTCGGATCGGGGCGGTCCAGCAGGTACGAGACGGGCACCCAGCGGCCGTCGTCGTTCTGCACCTGCACGCGGGCGATCTTCAGCTGGCGGGTATCGAGCACCAGCGTGCGCACGTTCTTGTCCAGCCAGTTCAGGGTCAGCTCGGCGTACCCGGCCAGCGTCTTGCGGGAAAAATCGGCCTTGAGGTCGAGGTACAGGTCGGTAGTGCGGACCTCGTTGTAGCGGGCGTAGCTGAGTGGATCCTGGGCATGGGCCGCCGTTGCGAGCAGTGCCAGCGCGGCGGATATCGCCAGGCGCAGAGAGGGTTTTCGCATGTGCTTCCTTTGAAAGAGTCGGGCTGGCACCGGGATCGCCGGTGCGGGCGCGGTGCAGAATAGCATATGGGCTTTTCTGACTGCATTGCATTTTATTTGCACGGCATTTCCACCGCCTGCCTGGCCGGTTCTGCTATCATGGCGCCCGTTCTTTGGGGAGTAGCCTCCTGCCGGCCTTGCCGGCAGAACCTGCGTCAACACGATCGGCCCGCAGGCCGTGGCGCAGGTGGCCGGCGGATGTTGACACGATGTCGGCAGCGCCCGGCCTGGCGAGACCAATGATCCACGGGCGGCCGCATTGACCACGGGGCCGGGACCGCCCATGGATCCTTGGTTAACATCCGGCCCCCAGCCACCTATATGGAAGCCTTCCTCGTCTCCACGGGCATCGTCGCCCTCGCCGAAATCGGCGACAAGACCCAGTTGCTCGCCTTCGTGCTCGCCACCCAGTTCCGCCGCCCGCTGCCGATCGTCGGCGGCATCTTCGTCGCCACCATCGTCAACCATTTCTGCGCCGCGGCCGTCGGCACCTGGCTGACCGAGCTGCTGGGGCCCGGTGCGCTGCGCTGGATCCTGGGCCTGGGCTTCATCGCCATGGCCGCGTGGATCATGGTGCCGGACGAGATCGACGAGGACGACGCGCCGGCCAGTCGCTACGGCGTGTTCACCGCCACGCTGGTCGCCTTCTTCCTGGCCGAGATGGGCGACAAGACGCAGATCGCCACCGTGGCGCTGGCCGCCCGCTTCGACGCGCTGATTCCCGTCGTCGTCGGCACTACGCTGGGCATGATGCTGGCAAACGTGCCCGCCGTGTACCTGGGCAAGCGCGCCGCCACCGCCGTCAACCTGAAGGTGGTGCACGGCATCGCCGCCGTGATCTTCGTGGTGCTGGGCGTGGCCACGCTGATGGGCGCCGGTACCGCGGTGGGGCTTTGACGTCCGCATGCTTGCCCCGGAGGCAGGTGCAGGGGTCAGACCCCCGTCGATGTTGGCAGCGAACCCTGTCGTCAACGCTGGCGGGGGTCTGACCCCAGGGTTACGCCGTTGGGGTTGACGAGGCTGGCGGCACGCGCAGTTCGACGGCGTGCTCGCGCCGGTCGTCGGCCAGCGCGATCTCGTTGCCCGCCACCGCCACGCCATCGACCGTGAGGCCGGGCGCGCCGCGCGAAATGCGGATCGCATAGGTCGACGAACCGTAGCGATACGACAGCTCGAAGCCATCCCACTCGTCCGGCATCTTCGGCGCCAGCGACAACCGGTCGCCGTTGCGGGTGACGCCCAGCAGCGACTCCAGGATCAGCCGGTACATCCAGCCGGACGAGCCGGTGTACCAGCTCCAGCCGCCGCGCCCCACGTGCGGTTCGACCGCGTAGATGTCGGCCGTGACCACGTAGGGTTCGACCTTGTAGATGGCGACGTTTTCCGCGCTGGACGCGTGCTGCACCGGGTTGATCAGCCGCATCAGCTCCCAGGCCTTCGCAGTATCGCCCAGCGCGGCGAACGCCATCACGGTCCAGACCGCGGCATGCGTGTACTGGCCGCCGTTTTCCCGCACGCCCGGCACATAGCCCTGGATATAGCCGGGGTTCGGGTCGGCCTTGTCGAACGGCGGGTCGAGCAGCTGGATGAAGCCGGCGTCGCGGCGCACCAGCCGCGCGTCGACCTGCGCCATCGCGCCGCGTGCCCGCTCGGGATCGGCCGCGCCGGACAGCACGCCCCAGCTCTGCGAGATCGAGTCGATCTGGCACTCTTCGCTTTCGTGCGAGCCGAGCGGCGTGCCGTCGTCGAAGTAGGCGCGGCGGTACCACTGGCCATCCCACGCGTTCTTCTCGACATTTTCCGCCAGCCTGACCGCCTCGGACCGGCACTCCGCGGCGAAACCGGTATCGCCGCGCCGCTCCGCCACCTCGGCAAACTGCCGCAGCACGTCGACCAGGAACCACGCCAGCCACACGCTTTCGCCCCTGCCTTCCGCGCCCACCTTGTCCATGCCGTCGTTCCAGTCGCAGGAGCCGATCAGCGGCAGGCCGTGCACGCCGAAACGCAGGCCGTGGCGGATCGCGCGCACGCAGTGCTGGTACAGGTTTTCCGCCAGCGGCGAGCGGCCGGGCATGTCGTAGTAGGAATCCTCGTCGGCCTTCACCGGCCGGCCTTCCAGGTACTGCGCTTCCTCGTCGAGCACCGACAGGTCGCCGGTCACCTTGACATAGCGGGCGGTGGCCAGCGGCAGCCACAGGTAATCGTCCGAACAGTGGGTGCGCACGCCGCGGTCGGAGGGCGGGTGCCACCAGTGCTGCACGTCGCCCTCGGCGAACTGGTGCGCCGCGCACAGCACCAGGTGCTCGCGCAGCAGCTGCGGTTCGGTATGCACCATCGCCATCGCATCCTGCAGCTGGTCGCGGTAGCCGAACGCGCCGCCGGACTGGTAATAGCCGCTGCGCGCCCACAGCCGGCAGGCGATGGTCTGGTACATCAGCCAGCCGTTGGCGATCACGTCCAGCGCCGGTTCGGGCGTGGCGATGCGCACCGCGCCCAGCGTGGCCTGCCAGTGCGCATGCACGGCGGCCAGCGCATCGCGCGCGGCGGCGGCACCGCCATGCTTCTGCGCCATCGTGCTGGCGTCGGCATTGCGGCGTCCGCCCATGCCCAGCACGAAGACCAGCTCGCGCTCCTCGCCCGGCAGCAGCTCGAACGGCACCTGCAGCGCGGCGCAGGCATCGAGGCCGGTGCCGACCTTGCCGGACAGCCGCTGGCGGCGCAACGCGGCCGGGCTGGCCAGCGTGCCGTTGCGGCCGAGGAATTCGGTACGGTCCGAGGTCACGGTGCGCGTCGCCGCGTCGACGCTGAAGAACGCCACGCGGCCCGAGAATTCCATGTTGTACGGGTTGCGTGCGAACAGCGCGCCGCTCACCGCATCGAGCTCGGTCACGACGTGCATGGCGGACTTCGAGCGCATCTCGCCCAGCACCCATTCGACATAGCCGGTGACCGACAGCTTGCGCGCCACCGGTGAACCGTTGCGCACCTTCAGCACCGTGTAGCGCACCGGTGCGTCGTTCGATACATACGTGGTCATGACCGAACCGATGCCCGCCTCGGTATGCTCGAAGGTGCTGTAGCCGAAGCCATGGCGCGTAACGTAATCGCCGCTGCCGCGCGCCGGCAACGGCGTGGGCGACCAGAAGTGGCCGCTGGCTTCGTCGCGCAGGTAGAACGCTTCGCCGCCGGCATCGGTGACTGGGTCGTTGTGCCAGGGCGTGAGGCGGAATTCATGGGCGTTCTCATGCCAGGTGTAGGCTTGCCCGCTTTCCGAGATCACGCTGCCGAACTGCGCGTTGGCCAGCACGTTCGACCACGGCGCCGGCGTGACGCGCCCATGGCCGGTGACGATCACGTATTCGCGCCCGTCCGGCGTGAAGCCGCCGAAGCCGTTCCACAGGATCAGGTCGTGCGGCACGTGCGTGGCCGGGCCGGCGTCGTCATATTCGCCGCGCGGATCGGCCAGCAGCGGCGGCACGCGCAGCACCGGCGGGGCCGAGCGCTTGACCTGCTCGGCCAGCGGGCCGCGGGCATCGTTGACGATCATCCGCGCCACGGTCTGCAAGAGGATCCTGTCTTCGCTCGAGATCTGCTCGAGCGGCCGCACGAAGATGCCGCCCGGCCGGTCGATCGCCTGCGCATCGATGCCGGAAGCGATCATGCCGATGATCTGGTCGTACAGCGCCTGGCGGTAGCCGGAAGTGTCCTCGAACCAGATCACAAGGTCCACCGTCAGGCCCTTGAGGCGCCAGTAGGCGTGCGCCTGCACCATCTGCCGCGCCACCTCGATGTTGGCGGAATCCTTCACCTGCAGCAGCACGATCGGCAGGTCGCCGGAGATCGCATACGGCCACAGGTTCGACTGGCCGCGGTGATTCTTGATCAGCACCGACGGATCGGCGCGCAGCGCGGCGTTCGGATAGATCACGTGGTTCGCCAGGCGGCTGTACAGCTGGCCGTCGGCTTCGCTGGCGTTCAGCTGGCGCAGCACCACCTGGCTGTGCGTCCAGGCCAGCTCGAAGACCCGGTCGGCCATGTGGCGGTCCTGGTACTTGTCGATCAGGTGCCGGGCCGCCTCGCGGGTCTCGGTCATGCCGGTGGCGATATCGATCGTCGCCGTGCTGTCCGGCGGCAGCGTGATGCGGTAGCGGATCGCCACCGCCGGGTCCAGCACCGACCCGTAGCCTCCGGCCAGCGGGCCCGGCTCGACCAGCGCCCTGGGTGCCCGCGCGCTGTTGCCGCGCCCGATGAAGTGGGCCCGGTCGGTCTCATACGAGACTTCCAGCACCTCGGCATCGTGCACCGTCATCACGTGCAGCATGCACGGCGACTGTTCGCCCTTGCCGCGCGGGCGCCGCGTGCAGAGGATGGCGCTCTCCTCGCCCAGGATCTCGGTCTGCACGAACAGCTTCGAGAAGGCCGGGTGCGCCATGTCGGCCGCGGCCGGCGCCATCACGACTTCGGCAAAGCTGGTCAGTTCGAGCGTGCGCGGCCGGTTCGAATTGTTCGTCACGCGCAGCCGGCGCATCTCGATATCGTCCTCCGGGGAGACGACGATGTCGGTGTGCAGGTCGATGCCCCGGTCGGTGCGCCGGTATTCGGCGCGGCCCTCGGAGAAGATCACCTCGTAGTGTTCCGGCTCGGCCAGCGTGGGCTGGTAGGTGTTCGACCAGAAGTGGCCATCCTCGTCGCGCACGTAGCAGAACTGGCCCCAGTTGTCGCGCGTCGTATCCTCGCGCCAGCGTGTCACGGCCAGGTCGCGCCAGCGGCTGCTGCTGCCGCCCGCCGCCGTCACCATCACGTGGTAGCGGCCATTCGACAGCAACTGCACTTCGGGTACCGGCGTGTTCGGCTGCGCCAGCACGCGCACCGGCGCGGCCTGGTCGTGCGAGGTGGAGCGCACGGCGGCGGCCTGCTCGGAACTGGTGGAGAAGAACGCGCCGATGCGCGGGCTGCGCTCCTGCAGCATCAGCAGCGCCGATTGCAGCATCGGGTCGGATTCGAAGCGGCGCTGCATCGGCCGGTCGTGCAGCAGGTACGACAGCGCCAGGAAACCCATGCCCTGGTGGTGCACCATGAACGATTTCACCACCGCGAACGGCTGGCCGCGCGGCAGCCGCGCCGGCGTGTAGTCGATCGCCTCGTAGAAGCCGTAGCGGCCCATGAAGCCGAGGCCGGCCATCTTTTCCAGGTTCTGGCAGGCCGCTTCCGGATCCACCATCAGCGCCATCATCGACGCATAGGGCGCGATCACCAGGTCGTCCGCCAGGCCGCGCTTCATGCCCAGGCCGGGCACGCCGAACGCGCGGTACTGGTAGTTCATCGCCGCGTCCACGGTGGTGTAGCCGGATTCGGAGATACCCCATGGAACGTTGCGCTGGCGCGCGTATTCGATCTGTGCCGCCACCACCGAGCGGTAGGTCTGGTCCAGCAGGGTGCTCGGATAGGTCGGCATCACCAGCAGCGGCATCAGGTACTCGAACATCGAGCCGCTCCACGACATCAGCACCGGCTGGCCATGGACGATGGCGAGCTGCCGGCCCAGGGCGAACCAGTGCTCCTGCGGCAGCTGGCCCTGGGCCACGGCCACGTAGCTGGCCAGCCGCACCTCGGAGGCGAGCAGGTCGTAATAGCTGGCGTCGAGCCGCCGCTCGGTGACGTTGTAGCCGATCGCCAGCAGCCTGGTGGTGCGGTTGTACAGGAAACCATAGTCCAGCTGGGCGAAGCTGCACGCTTGCCCGGCCAGTTCGTGCAGGTGCGCCATGCGCTCGCGCGCCACGGCGGCGCCCTGCTCCACCAGCACGCCCAGCTGTTCGCGGCGCTCCCGCTCGCCCGGCGCCAGTTCCGACAGCGGCGCCCCGGCTGGCGGATACGACGCCAGTTCGCGCAGGGTCGGGATCTTCAGCAGGACGGTGTCGACCACGCCCGCGCCGGCCGCTTCCGGACCGGTGCCTGCGCCGATCCACGGCGCCAGCAGGACCAGGTCGTCGAAGGCGGCGCGGCATTGCGCGGCCAGCGCGCCGGCCCACGTGCGCGCCGTGGCGTTATCGGCCAGCGCCGGCTGGGCCGCGAACGCGTCGGCGGCGGCGGTGGCGCGTTCCAGGTACGCCCGCAATTCAGGCAGGCTGGAAGGATACGACGGCTGCTGCGGCACCAGCGCCTCGCGCAGTGCCGTGATCGCCCCCGGATCGGCAGTGGCGGTGCCTTCCGCGCCGGCGAGCGCTTCCTGCAGCACGGCCAGCGTGGTTTCCAGTCCGGTGACGACCTGCGGCCCGACGACCGGTTCGTCCGCCGCGTTCAGCAGCGCCGCCTGCAGCACCAGCAGGTGGCCGGCCAGGTTGCCGCTGTCCACGGTCGACACGTAGACCGGGTGCAGCGGCTTTTTCGACTGGGTGTCGTACCAGTTGTAGAAATGCCCCTGGTAGCGTTCCAGTTCGCCCATCGTGTCGAGCGTGTGCCGCGTGCGTTGCAGCAGCTGCGCCAGGGTCAGGTAGCCGAAATCGTAGGCGCTGACGTTGGCCAGCAGCGCCATGCCGATATTGGTGGGCGACGTGCGGTGCGCGATCACCATGCCCGGGTGTTCCTGCACGTTATCGGGCGGCAGCCAGTTGTCGTCCGGCCCGACGAAGGTGTCGAACCATGCCCATGTCTTGCGCGCCACCGTGTGCAGGAACTGGCGCTGGCCGTTGCCCAGCTGCGCCTGCAGGCGCTCGACCGGGCGGCTGATCCACCACGCCACCGCCGGCGCCACCAGCCAGGCGACGAGGAAGATGGCGGCCGCCTCGAACGCCTTCATGCGCCACAGGGCCAGCGCGATGCCCACGGCCAGCGCCAGCACCGGCGACATCCACATGGTGCGCCAGCTGGCCACCAGGCCGCCGTTCGCGCGCGACAGTGCCGAGGGGCGCCACTGCAGCAGGTGCCGCTTCGACACCAGCAGGCGCCAGGCCGTGCGGGCGATCGCGTCGAGGCTGATGCAGGCCTCGTAGGGCAGGAACACCAGCGACAGCGCGCCATGGGCGAACTGCAGGCCGCTGCGGCGCAGGGAGTTCGGCAGGTGCTGCCGCCACAGCGTGTCCGGCGACTTGTGCGACAGGTCGTACAGCGCGGCGGCGATGGCGGGCACGAAGATGATGGCCAGCACCATGCTGGTATAGAACCAGGGATGCGGCAGCACGGCGAAGGCGAACAGCAGCGACAAGGTGAGCGCCGGCGCCACCAGGCTGCGGCGCAGGTTGTCGAACAGCTTCCAGCGCGACAGCGCCGACAGCGGGTTCTTGCCGCGCGCGCCGCTTGCCGTGGGCACCCGGCCGGCCAGCCAGCCGGCCAGTTGCCAGTCGCCGCGGATCCACCGGTGGCGGCGGCTCACGTCGTCGAGGTAGCGCTGCGGATACTGCTCGTACAGCTGGGCGTCGGACAGCAGGCCGGCGCGCAGGTAGCAGCCTTCCAGCAGGTCGTGCGACAGGATGCGGTTGTCCGGGAAGCGTTCGCCCAGCACCCTCTCGAACACGTCCACGTCGTAGATGCCCTTGCCGATGAACGACCCTTCCGCGAACACGTCCTGGTACACGTCGGACACGGTGCGCGTGTAGGGATCGATGCCCGGTTCGCCGCCGCACAGCCGCTCGTACAGCGAGGCGTCCGGGCTGGGCAGGCTGACAGCCACGCGCGGCTGCAGGATGCCGTAGCCGGACACCACGCGGTTGCAGCGCTGCCCGCCCGCTCCCCTGCCCATCTCCTTCACGACAGGCTGGTTCAGCGGATGGCGCATGGTGGCGATGAACTGGCGCGCGGAGTCGCGCGCCAGCTGCGTGTCGGCATCCAGCGTGATCACATATTTCACGGTCAGCAGCTGGCCGCTGTCGCCGACCACCAGCGTGAAGCGGTCGCGTGCGCCGCCGCGCAGGAAGCGGTTCAGGTCGGCCAGCTTGCCGCGCTTGCGTTCCTGCCCCATCCACGCCCCTTCGGCGGGATTCCACAGGCGCGGCCGGTGCAGCAGCACGAACGGGCAGGCATTGTCTTCCTGCCCGTACTTGCGGTTCAGGTCTTCGATATGGCCGCGCGCCCGTTCCAGCAGGCCGGCATCGGTGGGCAGCGTTTCAGCCGGTGCATCGGCAAAGTCGGACAGCAGGCAGAAATGCAGGTTCGGGTCGCGGTTGGCGAGGAAGCGCACCTCGAGCTGCTCGCACAGTTCGTCGACATTTTCCAGGCTGTAGAACAGCGACGGCACGACGACGATGGCGCGCGCGTCGGAAGGAATGCCGGCCTTGAAATCCATCCGCGGCAGCGGGCTCGGATGCGTCACCAGCGTGGCCACCCAGTTCACCAGCGCCAGTGCCAGCTGGCTGCTGCCCATCAGGCCCAGCACGGCCAGCACCACGGTTTCCCAGCCGGCCACGCCGTCGCGCATCGCGCGCTCGACCATCAGCGCGGTGGCGATCACGGACAGGGCGGCGATCGCGCCCAGGTACGAGGCAAGCGGCGCGGCGCGCACGGTGGCGCGCAGCGATTCGCGCGGCGAACGGCGCCGCGCCACCTTCTTTTCCAGCAGCAGCACGCCCTTGTCGACCAGGTAGAAGCCCACGTGGCCGTGGCGCGGATCGTCGCTGCCGGCATGCGCGCGCGCCAGCTCGACCGCCTCGTGCGCCACCTGCGCCTCGGTAAGCCGGCAACCGCGGGCGACCTTTTCCACCACGTGGCGGTAATGGTCGCGGGTGGCGAAATCCATCGCGCCATAGATGCCGGACGGGTCTTCGCGCAGCGCCCGCTCCACGGTGCTCATCGTCTCGACGAATTCCTGCCAGTCCATCGTGCCGAGGAAGCGCAGGCTGCCGATCGTGTTGGCGATCGACACCTGGTCGGCCGCCTGCTGGCCGATCTCGGCCTGGATCTGCTGCTCGATCGTCTGCCCCGCTTCGGCCAGCCGGTAGGTGACCCAGGTGAGCGCCAGCGTGAGCGCCGGGCTCTGGCCCTGCAGGCGCCGCGCCAGCTCGGCCACGAAGCCGCTCGTGATGGGCGGATTGGAGCGCGCCATGTCGGCTACCAGCAGGATCAGGCCGGAAGGATTCTTGTCGGCGATTTCCACCATTCCGTCGGCCCAGCTGTTGGCCAGGTCGCGCTGGTAGCGGTTTTCGGCCACGCGCGCGGCCACCCGGCGCAGGTTTTCCAGCAGCGCCAGGCGCAGCATGATGGGAATCGCCCAGAGCTCGCCCAGGGTCAGCGGGGCAAGCTCCTGGTAGGCCTCCACGAAGCGGCACAGGCTTTCCGGATCGACGCGGCCGTCGCCATGGGCGATCACTTCCAGCGCCAGCCGGTAGACACGCGGCGTGCCGTCGACCGCGCCTTTTTCCAGGCGCGGCAGCTCCTTGCTGTAATCCTTCGGCAAATGGCGCCGGGCGATGCGGATGTGTTCTTCGATCAGGTAGTAGTTATCCAGCAGCCATTCGGATGCGGGCGTGATCTGCCGCCCTTCCTTGACGGCGGACGTCAATTCCTCGGCGGTGCCACGCAGCACGCGGGCATTGTCGGCAAGGCGCGACAGCAGCTGGTCGGGGCCGCGGCGCTTGCTCAGCACATGTGTTTCCGCCAGCGTGCGGCCATGGTGCGCCATCTGCTGGGCACTGTAGAGCTCTGCGCGGAACGGCAGGTCTGCTTCGGTATCGGATGCGGCGGAACCGGGCGCGGCTTCCTGGAATCCGGCGATGAAGCCGGGCCACGATTTGAAGTGTTCTTTCAAGGGAGCCTCGCTTCGGGGTGGCTGGCAAGGAGGCCTGCCACGGCTGGAGTATGTTGCAGGAAATATTATGCCGTCGCACGTCACGCCACTGTTCGCTAGCGTACATAGCGATGGTGCAGTGCAAAAAAACACCCCTCCGCACCATGAACGTGGCTCAGGTAAACGTCAAAGGCGGCCAGTGGCCGCCTCAAGCAGAACCGGTTTCCCCCCAGGCTGCTCAGGACAGGGCGATACCGCCTTGCAAATGGTAAGCCTCGGCATAGCCCAGGCTGCGCAGGCAACCGGCGGCGCGGGCGCTGCGGTTGCCGCTGCGGCAAAAGAACACCAGCGGGGCCCGCTCGGCCCGCGCCAGCCACGCCGGGAGCTCTCCCGCCAGCCGGCTCAGGGGAATGCTGACCGCGCGCGGGCCGGCGAACCGGGCGGTCGCCGCATGTTCGTACGGTTCACGGACATCGACCAGCAGCGCGGCGGGGTGCTCGCGCAGCAGGCTTGCCACGGCGGCCGCATCGAGATGCATGCCGGCGAGCGATGCCGGGGCGGTATTCGCGGGCGGCACCGAGCACAGCGCCGGTGGCGCATCGGGCCGCGCATCCCTTCCCGGGCACAGCAGGATATTCGCAGGCAGCAGGTGCGCCAGGCCGGCAGGATCGGCAGCGCCGATGAAGGCGTGGCGCGGCGCTTCGCCGTCCGGGCCCAGCAGGTAGCACAGGCGGCCGGTGCCGGACGCCATGCGGCGCAGGCATTGCGCGCCCAGGCCCAGGCTGTCGCCGGTGGCCGGCCACCCCGTGCCGTCGTGCGTGGACAGCCGGACCGCCTCGCGATAGCCGTGCGCGCGCAGCAGCGTGCCGATGCGGTCTTCCAGCGCCGGTTGTGGATCGATCACGGCGCAGCTGCCGCTGGCGGCATCGAACACCAGCCACGTGTGGCTGCCGCCGGCGCTCAGCTGCAGCAAGCCGTCCGGCCGTGCCGCCGTCGGTTCGCCCAGCATGCCGGCCTGGCGCAGGGCGTCGCCGCAGCGGGCGATGCGCGCGCAGGCTTCCTGCACGGTGGCCTCTTCCATCAGCGGGCCGAACGACAGCCGCACGGCATTGCTGCTGCGCCATTCGGGCAAGCCCATTGCCTCCAGCACATGCGACGGTTGCGCCTTCGCGGCGGAGCAGGCACTGCCGGCCGATACGCGCACGGCGGCGGCGTCGAACAGGTCCAGCAATTCCTTGCTGGACAATCCCGGCACGGAAAAATTGAGCGTGGTCGGCAATGCCTTGTCGAAGGGGGCGTTGAAGACGATGCCTGGCAGGGCCTGGCACAGCGCATCCGCCAGGCGGTCACGAAACACGCACAGTTCGGCATGGGAGCGGAACGTGGCGCCGTCCGGCGGGCTGCCCGGCTCCAGCGCCGCCAGCACCGCGCCGAACCCGGCGATGCCGGCCATGTTTTCGGTGCCGGAACGCCAGCCCGTCTCCTGGCCGCCGCCCTTCATCAGCGGCGTGAACGGTGCCCCGGCACGCACGTACAGCATGCCGACGCCCTTCGGCGCATACAGCTTGTGGCCGGAAAATGGCGCGTAGTCGATGCGGGTGGCGGCCAGGTCGAGCGGCAGCTTGCCCAGCGCCTGCACGCAGTCGACCATCCACAGGGCCGGGCTGTCCGCCAGCGCGGCGGCGATGCCGGCCAGGTCCGAGATCACGCCGGTCTCGTTGTTGGCCGCCATCGTGCAGACGAACGCGGCGTGTGGTGCCAGCCGGCGCAGCGCGGCAAGATCGTGGCGCCCGTCGTGCCCCACCGGCAGCGGCACGAGTTCCAGGTCCAGGCCCAGCAGTGCATTCCAGTGCGCCAGGCTCTCCGGTACGGCCTTGTGCTCGGTGGCCCCATAGACCAGCAGCGTGCCCGCCGGTTCCCCCGCAGTCCGGCGTGCCCGCACTGCGCACAGCGCGGACAAGACCGCGGTCTGGATGCCTTCGGTGGCGCCACTGTTGAACATCAGCCGGCCGGGGCCGGCTCCGAGCAGGCGGCAGGCGCGTTCGCGCGCGGTGTCCAGCAGCGCTTTTGCCTTCACCCCCGTGGCGTGAGTACTGCTGGGGTTGCCATACCGCTCCGCCATGGCTTCCGTGGCGGCCCGCAGTGCGGCGGGGAGGACGGCCGTCGTGGCGTTTCCGTCGAGATAGATTTCATTGTCCATCCATCCAGCTTAACGGACATCGGCGGAGCAGCCATGCCAAATAGCCTTGTATAGACCGCATAATGAGCATGTTTGTTCTTATTAATTGGGAAATGCAGCATGGACGATCTCGACAAATTCGATTACGCGATCCTGGGCGCGTTGCAGGTGGATGGCACGCTGTCCGTGGCCGACCTGGCGGTAAAGGTTGGATTGACCAGCACGCCCTGCTGGAAGCGCCTGAAGCGCCTGCAGGACGACGGCTACCTGGACCGCCGCGTCGCCCTGGTGAACCGCCGCAAGGCCGGCTTGCCCGTCACCGTTTTCGTCAGCGTGCGCACCAGCCAGCATGACGAACAATGGCTGGCCAGGTTTGCCGCCGCCGTCGTCGCGCTGCCCGAAGTGATGGAATTCCACCGGATGAGCGGCGATGTCGACTACCTGCTGAAGGTGGTCACCACCGATATCGACGGCTACGACCGGTTCTACAAGAAGCTGATCCGGGTGGCCAACCTGACCGGCGTCTCGTCGGCTTTTTCGATGGAACAGATCAAATACACGACCGCGCTGCCGCTGGATCTGGTCGCGCATGGGGTCGCCATGGGATAATCAAAAGATGCGTGTAAGATCTTTGTTTAGTGTTTTGCTGCCCGCACCCAGCACGGCCAGCATCCAGGAACGCCTGCGTGCCAGCGTCGGCGCCCTGCTGGGACTCTTCGTGACGGGCACGGTCGCCCACCTGATGCTGGGTGACGATGCGATCTGGCTGGTGGCGCCGATGGGTGCCTCGTCGGTGCTGCTGTTCTGCGTACCGGCCAGCCCGCTGGCGCAACCCTGGTCCGTCATCGGCGGCAACGTCATCTCCGCCCTGGTCAGCGCCGCCTGCGTGCGCTGGCTGGGCCACCTGTTGCCGATGCCCGCGCTGGCGGCGGTGGGCACGGCGCTCGCCATCGCCGTGATGTTCTTCACGCGGTGCCTGCACCCACCCGGCGGCGCGGCGGCACTGACGGCCGTGATCGGCGGCCCTGCCGTGCATGCGGCCGGCTTTTCATTCGCGCTGGGTCCGGTGCTGGTGGATTCGGTGCTGCTGGTCGCCGCGGCGATCGTCTACAACAACCTGACAGGGCGGCGCTATCCGCACGCGCAGACGCTGTCGCATCCGAATCCGCATGCCACCAAGGATGAGGTGCCGACCGTGCGGCTGGGCTTCAAGCCGGAAGACCTGGATGCCGTGCTGCGGCGCTATGGCCAGGTGCTCGACATCAGCCGCGACGACCTGGAAGCGCTGTTCCTGCAGACCGAATTGCGCGCCTACCAGCGCCGCTTCGGCGTGATCACCTGCGGCGACATCATGTCGCGCGACGTGGTGACGGCGGAATTCGCCACGCCGCTGACGGAGGCATGGCACGCGATGCGCGAGCGCCATATCGCCGCCCTGCCCGTGCTCAATCCGGCGCGGCGCGTGATCGGCATCGTCACGCAGAGCGATTTCCTCAAGCACAGCGGCTTGGACGACTACCGCGGCATGCGTGAAAAGCTGAAGGAGTTCTTGAAGCCGACCGGCCTGTCGCATACGGAAAAGGCGGAAGTGGTGGGCCAGATCATGACGGCGCGCCCGCGCGTGGCGCAAGCCGATACGCCCATCGTCGACCTGGTGCCGCTGATGGCCGACGCCGGACTGCACCACATCCCCATTGTCGACGCCAACGAGCGTTTCGTCGGCATCGTCACCCAGTCGGACGTGGTGGCCGCGCTGTACGAACACCGGCTGGCCGAAACCACGGAACCGGCCTGAGCGCTGCAAAACGCCAACTACAATCCGGTGACAAAAAAACCGGGGACAGGCTCCGATTTCCGAAAAACGGTGACAGTCACCATTTTTCCAGAAATATTGCAAAAGAATCGGAGCCTGTCACCATTTTTCCGATCCGGTGACAAAAAAAATCGGGGACAGGCTCCGATTTCCGAAAAACGGTGACAGTCACCATTTTTCCGATGCCGCTTGGTTAAGCGTTACTCGACGCTTTGAAAGCGCACGCTTTCACCCCAACAGCGAAGGGCCGGGGTCAGACCCGCCGGGTCTGACCCCAGAATTTGCACTTGGGCTGGAAGGAGAGATAGCCTGCAGGCCATCCCCGTTACGCAGGCGACGAGCCATGCTCGTCGCCCCCCTGCTTCACCACCGGGTTTCCGGAAGCGGTGGCGATTACGCTGCGTGCGCGAACTTGTCGCTGCCGCGGCGGCGGCTCACCAGCGCCAGCACGGCGCCGCCGGCCAGCAACATGCCCCAGGTGCCCGGTTCCGGAACCGGCGACACCTCGGCGGCGCCGATCGCGGCACCGTACCAGTTCTCATACACGGGCGTCGTGAAGTACAGGTCGGTGAACGTGCCGTTCAGGCGCACCACGCCATTGCCTTCGGCGCCGCTCACGACATTGCCGGAGACCGTCACGCCACTCCCGCCCCACGGGCCGCTACCCTGGCTGAGCAGGTCGATCTTGTTGACGCCCTGGAAGGTAAACGTGGCGGCACCGTTGAAGGCGCCAAGGCTGAGGAAGGCGACATAGGGATTCACGACAGCCGACGAAAAATGAATGTGGTGCTGCAGGGCCGACGCACCGCCGGCAAGCTGCAGGAAACCGTTCGAGCCGGGGCCGTTGCTCACTTCTTCGCTGGTGAACGTTGCCGGGAAGGCGGAGAAGTAGTCGGAATGCGAAATGCCCGCCGCGCCGGTATAGGCGACATCGATCGTCTTGCCGTCCTGGACCAGACTGCCGGCGTTGCCGCTGCTCCAGTCGATCCAGCTCACCGGATCGGCGGAAGCGTGCAGCGGGACAGCCAGGGTGGCGGCCAGCAGGCCGGGACCGAACAGTTTTTTCATGCTTGCTCCTGAGGGAAATACATTGAAGTAGGGTGTGTTATTGGAACCGCAACTGCTGAGCTGCCATTCTAATGACATGCTTGCAAGAAAAAAATCTATAAGACAAAGCAATACAATTTCGCGACCAGGCGCGACAATTCCTCCGCCCCCGCCATTCCCTCGTGACAATGGATCGCTTATGCTTGCGCGATTCATTGCCACTCCCTCAACCTCTGGACATCACGCATGAAGCATTACCTCAACCTGGGCACGCTGACCGCGGCCCTGCTGCTGGCCTTCGGTCCGGCACACGCCACGCCACCGGTCCACAAGGCCGGCGGCAAGGTATCGGCCGCCGTATCCGCGGCGGAAAGCCGGAAATTCCTGGCACTGGCCGACGAGTACTACGACGCCATCGCCCGCTTCGAGCCGGTGTACGCCACCGACAACGGCGACAACCGCTTCGACGACCAGATCGGCATGGCCATCGCACCGGCCGAACGGGCCAGGCAATTCGCCCGCTACCACGACTACACCCGCCGGCTGGGGGCGATCGACCGCCACAAGCTGACGCATCGCGACCGCATCAACTACGACGTGCTGGCCTTCGAGCTGAAAACGCTGCTGTCGTATGAACCGTATCCGGGCCACCTGCTGCCGCTCAGCCAGATGGACAGCATGCCGGTGACCCTGGCCAACTTCGCCAGCGGCGAAGCGTCGCAACCGCTGACCACCGTGAAGCAGTACCGCGCTTACCTGAACCGGCTCACGCAATTGCCGGCCTGGATCGACCAGGCCATCGCCAACATGCGCGAAGGCATGCGCTCCGGCGTCACGCAGCCGAAGGCGATCATGGTGTCGGCGCTGCCGCAGTTCAAAAAGCTGGTCAGCACGGCGCCGGAACAGAGCATCTACTACAGCCCCGTCACGCGCCTGCCGGCCGGCTTTTCCGCCGCTGACAAGGCCGCGTTGACAGCCAACTACCGCGCCGCGGTGGCGCAACTGCAGCCCGCGCTGGCGCGGCTGGCCGCGTTCATCGAGCACGACTACATTCCGGCCTGCCGCACGTCGACCGGCTTTTCGGAAGTGCCGAATGGCCGCGCCTGGTATGCGGTGCGCGTGGCCGAGTCCACCACCACCGACCTGGCGCCGCAAGCGATCCACGAGATCGGCCTGAAGGAGGTGGCACGTATCCAGGCCGAGTTCGCCAAGCTGGGCCCGCAACTGGGCTATGACGGCCCCGCGGCCGGCCTGCCGGTGTGGGTTTCGCAACAGCCGCGTTTCTTCCCGTTCAAGACGGAAGACGAGGTGCAGGCCGTGTACCGCAAGCTCGATGGCGTGCTCGATGAAAAGCTGCCGGCCATGTTCACGCTGCTGCCGAAGGCCAGGCTCGATTTGCGGCTGGAACCGGAACTGTCGCGCGACACGGCCTCCGACCATTACACGGCGCCGGCGGCGGATGGCTCGCGGCCGGGCGTGTTCTGGTCCGTCGTCACCGATCCGGCAAAGTACGGCAGCACGGGCATGACGACGCTGTTCCTGCACGAGGGCAAGCCGGGCCACCACTTCCATATCGCGCTGATGCAGGAGCTGGGCTTGCCGAACTTCCGCAAGTTCGGCGGCAACACGGCATTCACGGAAGGCTGGGCGCTGTACGCCGAGACGCTTGGCCGGGAAATGCGCCTGTTCGACGATCCGGCCCAGTACTTCGGCCACCTGAACGATGAACTGCTGCGCGCGACGCGCCTGGTGGTCGATACCGGCATGCATGCGAAAGGGTGGTCACGCGAACAAACGATCCAGTACATGAAGGACACGCTGGGCTACGACGCGGTGGCGCGCAGCGAAACGGAACGCTACATGGCCTGGCCGGGGCAGGCGCTGGCGTACAAGATCGGCGCATTGAAGATCATGGAGTTGCGGCAACGGGCGCAGGCGGCGCTGGGCGATCGGTTCAGCCTGCCGGCTTTCCATGAACAGGTGCTGGGTGACGGCACATTGCCGCTCAGTTTGCTCGAAGCGAAGATCGACGGCTGGATCGCGCAGCAGCGCGTGCCTTGATCGTCAGTGCCTGGCCAATACGCGGCATTGTTTGGGCACGCGTGTGTTTGCCAGGTGAAGTGGAATGGGTACTGGTCTCTCGGCGCGGTGGCGCGCGTCGGGACGCCGGGCTGTCTTCGATTGCTCCCCGCATCAGTTCTTCAGGGCGTAGCGGCCGATGCGCTTCAAGACCAGTTCCGGCAATGCCTTGATCTGCTTGGTGTGGCTGGCAAAGACCAGCTGCTGGCGCCCTCTCGCCACCAGTTCGCCGTTGGCGTAGAAACGAAACTCCAGCCAGAACGAGCAACGCTTGATGTCATAGCTGTTGACTTCGCAGGTGATGTCCTGGAACGGGAACGTCTCCTGCAGGAAGTCCTGCTCCGCATGCTTGGTGATGAACACCCCCTCCTGTTGCAGCATGTCGCGTGAAATGCACTCGTAGAACCATTTTTCGCGGCAGATCCCCTGCCATTCGAAATAACGCGCAAAATACGTATTGCCATAAGCATTCGAATCCTTGAGGTAGATCGATAGCTGGTGATGGAACGTCAGCGCCGCGCTGGTCTGGGCTTCGCTCGCTACGTTGGCATGCATAAACATGATGTTCTCCTGGGAAGTGGAAGCCGGCCGCCGGCAAGGTGTTTGAAAGGATGCAGAACACCTCTACTTTTTGCCTTAAAGCATTATTCCCTTTTGACTAAACGCAACCTTTAGCCAGATACGGGGAACTTGGCACGCACTGCACAATTTTCTGTTGCTAAGATCGCTTGCCTGTTCACTGTCATCTCCCCAAGGAGCGCGCATGTATTCGATCTTGCCGGGATTGGTCTCGCTGGTATTCATCAGCTACGGCGTATACGTGCTGAATTCGCGCGGAGCGAACCGTGCCAGCCTGACCTTTTTCCTCATCTGCATCACCACGTTCTGCTGGCAAGCCACGTGGGCGCTGATGTTCCAGGTCACGAACCCGGACACGGCGCTGATCCTTGTGCGCCTGGGCTACCTGCCGATCCTGTTCCTGCCCACCACGCTGTACCACTTCATCGCGGAACTGACGGGCCGCCGCAGCGAACGCCCCTTCGTGCAAGCCAGTTATGCGCTGGCCGGCGTGCTGGCGCTGCTGATTCCTTCCACCGAGTGGCTGCTGTCCGGCCTTTACACCTATTTCTACGGTTTCTATCCGCGCGCCGGCTGGCTGCACCCGGTGCACCTGCTCCAGACGGTGGTCGTGATCCTGCGCGGCCTGTACCTGCTGTACCGCCGGCAGCAGGTGGCGCTGTCGACGGAAAAGGCGCGGCTGCGCTATTGCCTCGTGAGCATCCTGATCTATGCCGTGGCATCCATCGACTACCTGTGCAACTACGGCGTGGAGTTCTATCCGCCGGGCGTGCTGTTCATTGCCGCCAGCCTGGGCCTGATCGCCCAGGCGATGGTGCGGCACAACCTGCTGGCCGATCCGCTGGCCACCGCCGCCAGCATCGCGCACGAGGTCCGCACGCCGCTGGCCACCATCCGCAGCCAGTCGCGCGTGCTGGCGCGCAGCCTGCCGGAACTGATCGCCGGGTACCGGCGCTCGCAGGCTCCCGGCCTGAACGAGGAACAGCTCGAATACCTGAGCGAAATCGCGCGGCATATCGAGGCCGAAGTATCGCGCTCGAATTTCATCGTCGACATGCTGCTGGCATCGGCCCGCGTGGGCTCGCTGGAACGCGACAATTTCGCGATGCACTCGATCAGGAAGGTGGTCGACGAGGCGCTGGCCTGCTACCCGTTTACGGAACGCGAGCGGGAAAAAGTCAGTACCCGGCTAAGCGACGATTACCGTTTCTACGGCTCCGATACGCTGCTGGTCTACGTGCTGTACAACCTGCTCAAGAACGCCCTGCACGCGCTGAAGACCAAGGGCGAAGGCGCGGTGGTGATCGAGTGCTACCGGGATTTCGACCAGAACATGCTGGTGGTTACCGATACCGGCCACGGCATCGCCGCCGATGTGTTGCCGCACGTGTTCGAACCGTTCTACACGACGCGCAAGACCGGTGGCGGCACCGGCATGGGCCTGGCCTTCTGCCACAAGGTGGTGACCGCGTTCGGCGGCACGATTTCCTGCGAATCGGAAGTGGGCCGCTATACCCGCTTCGCACTGGGCTTCCCGCTCGAGCGCGCATTGCCCGCGCAGGCGACCGGCCAGTGCCTGCCCGATGACATGCCGCTGCCCGACCGGGCCAAGTGAACTTCCGGCGAGTACGCCCCTTCGAGATCGATCCGCCTGATCCGTTTGCCTGATGACTTGCCTGGCTGTTCTTGCACGGCTTGCTTATCTCTCCGCCTGCGCATCCTGCACGATGCGGTCCAGGTCCGTCTCATCGCCCAGCACGAAGATCTTGCGTTCTTCCAGCATGGTCAGGATGAACCCCTGCTGTTCACGCACGCGCCGCTGGAAGTCCGGCAGCGAATACAGGTTCGGGTTGATCTTGCGGCGCAACAGCCGCTCCGCCACCGGCATCCGGTTCAACAATTCCCCATAAGTGGTGTTCTCGCCGATCAGCAGCAACTCGACGGCATCCGCGCTCGCTTCCTGTTCCCTTGCCGTTTTGCCGTACACGAACGCCACGTTCAGCGACTTGCGCAGCGGCCCCAGTGTGGAATGCAGCACGCTGAGCAAGCCGAACGTCTTCTTGACGATGCTGGTCAATTCCTCGTAGACGGGGCTGTCCTTGTTGGGGCGGAACTGGCGCACATTGCCGATCCGTTCGGAGATGATCAGGCCCGATTCGTGCAGCCGCTTGAGCTCGCGCTGGGCCGATGCGCTGCCGAGCCCAGTCTGGCGCATGATCTCGTTCAGGTGAAATCCTTCATTCACCCGCACAAACAACAAGCCCAGCAATTTTTGCTGGGCGGGAGTAAACAGGGCCGATGGAATCATGGACCAAATCTTAGCATGATGGCCGTGGCGTCCGGTCCGGCATGGCCGTTCCTGCGCGCTACAATATCCCGATCCGTCCACCATCGGGGAGCCGCATGAAACGCACGATCGCCCTTGCCTTGCTGGCAGCCTGCACCAGCGCTGGAACACTGGCCGCGCCGGCCGGCACCAGGGTTCCGGCAGAGAAAGCCCCCGCTGCCGCGCCGTACCAGCGCCAGGCGTATGTGATCCCCTACAAGCAGTTCACGCTGCAGAACGGCCTGACACTGATCGTGCACGAAGACCACAGCGTGCCGGTGGTGGGCGTGAATATCTGGTACCACGTGGGCTCCCGCAACGAGAAGCGCGGCAAGACCGGCTTTGCGCACCTGTTCGAGCACTTCTTCTTCAACGGATCGGAAAACCATCCGCACGGCTTCCGCGAAGCGATGGACGACCTGGGCGCCAACAACCGCAACGGCACGACCAATACCGACCGGACCAATTTCTTCGAGGACGTGCCCGTGTCGGCGCTGGAACGCACCCTGTACCTGGAAGCGGACCGGATGGGGTTTCTCGGCAATTACATCTCGAAGGAGATGCTCGAACGCGAACGGGGCGTGGTGCAGAACGAAAAGCGCCAGGGCGAGAACCAGCCCTATGGCAGGGTGCACCTGGAAAAGTCGGCCAGGATGTATCCGTATTCGCACCCCTATTCATGGCCGGTGATCGGCAGCATGGAAGACCTGGCGGCCGCGTCGCTGGACGATATCCGCGAGTGGTACCGCACCTACTACGGCCCGAATAACGCGGTCATCTCGCTGGCCGGCGACATTACTCCGGAGCGCGCGCTGGCGCTCGTGAAGAAGTACTTTGAATCGATCCCGCCCGGCCCGCCACTGCCGCGCCTGGAGGCCTGGGTGCCGCGGCTGGACGGCAATGTGCGCGATGAAATGGAAGACCAGGTGCCGCAGGTGCGCATCTATCGCAGCTGGCATGTGCCGGGCTGGCGCGATGCCGACGTGGCCAGGCTCGGCATGGTGTCCGACGTGCTGGCCAATTCCAGGAATGCGCGGCTGAACCGCCGGCTGATCGACGAGAAGAAGCTGGCCACCGGCGTCTCGTCGGGTCTCGACGTCAATGAACTGTCGAGCACATTCGACATCGCCGTCACGGTCAAGCCCGGTGTCGATCCGGCGCTGGTAGAGCGGGAACTCGACGCGGTGGTGGCCGAACTGCTGGACAAGGGACCGACCGCGCCTGAAGTGGCGCGCGTGAAAGCCAGCACGCTGGCGGCGTTCGCGCGCGGCATCGAGCGCCTGGGCGGTTTCGGCGGCCGCTCGGACGTGCTGGCCGAAAGCATGACCTACGGCGGCACGCCGGATGCCTACCTGAAGCAGCTCGACACGCTGTCGGCCGCCCAGCCGGCCGCGCTGAAGGCGGTGGCCGCGCAGTGGCTGCGCGCCGCGCATTACACGATGACGGTGAAACCGTTCGCCAAGGTGTCCGCCGCCGCGCCGGCCGTGGACCGGAAAGTGCTGCCCGCGCTGGGCGACGCACCGGACGTGAGATTCCCGGCGATGCAGAAGGCCACGCTGTCGAACGGTGTGAAAGTGGTGCTGCTGGAACGGCACGCCGCCCCGATCGTCAACGTGGCGCTGGCCATCGATGCGGGCACGGCGGCCGACACGCCGGACAAGGCCGGGCTGGCCTCGCTGACGCTGGAGTTGCTGGACAAGGGCACCAGGGCTCGTGATGCCTACCAGATGTCGGACGCGCTGGAATCGCTGGGCGCGCGCCTGTTCACGGGCACCGGGTCGGACATGTCGCTGGTGCGACTACAGGCGATGTCCGCCAACCTGGCGCCATCGCTGGCGCTGCTGGCAGAAGCGGCGCTGGCGCCGGCCTTCCCCGCCGACCAGTTCGCGCTGGCGCAACAGCGGCGGCTGGCCGGCATCGCGCAGGAAAAGGCGCAGCCGAACGCGCTGGCCCTGCGCACCCTGCCGGCCATCCTGTACGGCGCCGGCAGCAGCTATGCACTGCCCGCGTCGGGCTTCGAGCACTCCGTGGCGAGCCTGAAGCGCGACGACCTGGTTCGCTGGCATGGCGAATGGTTCAAGCCCGGCAGCGCGACCATCGTGGTGACCGGCGACACGACGCTGGCGCAGGTGGTGCCGCTGCTGGAAGCGTCGTTCGGCAAGTGGCAGGCCGGCAGTGCTCCCGCGAAGGCGGCCGCCACGGCACCCGCGGCGCCGGTGGCGAAGCGCATCTACCTGATCGACAAGCCCGGCGCGCTGCAGTCGACCATCCTTGCCGGCCACCTGTCACTGCCGCCCGGCCAGCCGGAAGACCTGGCGATGGAACCCGTGATGCAGAATTTCGGCGGCATGGCGACGTCGCGCCTGAACCGCAACCTGCGGCTGGACAAGCACTGGAGCTATGGCGGCGTGGGCCGGCTGACCAGCGTGCGCGGCCCGCGCAACTTCTTTACCCTGATCGCCGTGCAGTCGGACAAGACGAAGGAATCGATGATCGAGGTGAACAAGGAAATCCACGACATCGCCGGCAAGCGGCCGATCCAGGGCAACGAGTTCACCAGCATCATGCGAAACATGACCTCGCGCCTGCCCGGGCGTTTCGAGACGATCAACGCGCTGGAATCGGCCGCGCTGGAAACCATCAACCTGGGGTTGCCGGAAGATTACTGGGCGAATTACGCCAGTGGCATGCGCAGCTTGAGCGCCCCGCAACTGGCCGGCGCCGCCGCGAAATTCATCCGCCCGGACGATGTGGTGTGGCTGGTGGTGGGCGACCTGAAGAAGATCGAGCCGCGCATTCGCGAACTGGGCTGGGGAGATATCGTGGTGCTCGACAGCGATGGCAAGCCCGCTCGTTAAACGGTGTTGCAGCAGTTCAATGACATTCGGCAAGGTTTGCGCCAGATCAAAATGACGCACCCTCGCTTGCGTAGCATGGCATTTCCTGTTGGCATTTATCTGATGATTTATCTGATCACGCTGCGCCGGGCAGGATCCGATCACGACAAGGGACCATCATGAACCGAACCTACCTGCAAGCCGTCGCCCTCCTGCTGGGCACCATCGCAACGACCGTCATTGCCGCCGAGTGGCGCTGGGAACCGGTGAGTGCCGGGGATTACCTGGTCATCGTGGCGCCAACCGCCTCGGCCACGGCGGAGGATGCCACGGCGGGCGGCACGGAGCCGCGGCATCAGGCGATCGTGCACTAGGTGCGGCGAAATTCGCTGAGCACAGTCTTAGTCAGCTATTGGTGAAACCGGCTACTTCCCGGCAGGTTATGCGACGAGCCTCCTGGACGTTATTTCCTGCATAGGCTGTCGTGACTTGGGCGTGTACTGACTGCTTGCCGTTTTGCGGCGCGGTTTTCAGAATTTTTGCCGTGAACATTGCACGTCACGCCGTCGCTGGCTTGGTGTATCTATCGCTATATCTAGTGTACCGCCTAATCCGGTCCATTGTCCGGTCGAGTACGAAGATTGCCAGTAGCGAATCGAGACGGTCTCGTAGCACATTCTTTAACGGCACCCAAAAATCACCTAGCAGGTCCGGGCTGGGCAGAGTCTTATTTTCAGCGATGCCAACTATGTCGATTAGCGCCCGGTTCCGTGCGGCACCGCGGTCGTCTGTTCCGCCGGAGGCCGGCCCCAAACGTATACATTCCGCTTGCAGGAAGCCAAGTTCCGTCTGCGCTGATGGTCTCGCTCCTGAGGTTAAGCCGAACGGTATCGATAAAGGTAGCGCTTGGGTCCCCCAGCGCGGTCCTTCGACGACCAAGACAGCAGCAAACAGCAGCGGCCGGACCCCGGCGACCGCGCGAAAGGAGACGCGGGACTTCGCCGGAACTGGTCGAGTACACCGGCTCGCGTAGTCATTACATGCCTGTGGTATGTTTGGAACTGGCATGACATCAAGAGAAAAATTATTCGAATCAAGAACGACACCCTTCGGTGCCGTTCTTATTGCGCCTGAGGCTACATAGCAGATCAGCCTTCTTCGTCCTCGTGGTGGTGCTGTTCTGCGGGATCATCGGCGCCCGTAGCTCTGCACCGACTTTGGTTTGACGTTCAGCCTACAGCAGTGAGTCGCGCTCTTCTGCTTCCCTCAGGTGAGGCAAAGCGGGGAATAGCATCTATTCTGAATACAGCTCTTGCCAATTGCGCTCTGTTGATAGACCATACTCTTTCTACGACTTTTCTAAGAGCATATGCCTCATGCCGAAAACGCAAAAGCCTTTGTAGAAGCCTCGAATTCCAGCTCAAATTATCTCCTTAGGGCCTACTGTGGGCTGGTCGCTCTGGAATTAGTTCTGAAAGCTGAAATTGGCCTCAAGGACCACGACGTTCCGAGCGGACTAGCTAGACTTAACATAACGAAACCGAAGCCAGGTGGATTTAATCTAATAAGTCTGATTACTCAACTTCGTAATGCCATTGATGGGATCCAGGTGACTGGAAAAAATGGTGAGAGACGCACGGCGCCCCACGTTTCCTATCCCTATATTCGTTACACGGCATTCTTAGAGGATGGTTGGGCGCCCCCAGCATCAACTTTTGAGGATCTAAAGGAGCTGTCAACAACCGTGAGCCGAATCCGAAACTACCTTAGAAAAAATTACGGGTACGAGTTATGACCACAATTTCACGCTTTATTACCGATCTTCGAGAAAAATCCACCACTGATGTAGAGGTTAAATATCTACATCCGACCCTTTATGTCATATGTACTTCAGATGAATTCGAAGGGCTCGATGCTACTGGACGCGAAAAAATAATTGCCGAAAATGTTGAATTATCTGATGACGACCTCAAGACAGTCCGTCGCGCCGGAGCATTAGAGCTAGTTCTTTCCACTGCACATGAAAGAACGCACGAATTTGGATTTCTCGATGAGGCGGAAGAGGATCAAAGCTGGCTTTCTTGGTTTGATCCTCAGAATTGGGCTAGACACACCGAACCACCAATTCTCACCAGTGAAAGACGACGTGAAGACTACGACCCTATTAGAACAATTCATTTTTATGGATATAAGGGCGGACAGGCACGCTCCACCGTGCTCGTTATGCTAGCGAAATATCTTGCGACAATTGGTTTCCGTGTTCTTATTGTTGATGCGGATGTCGAGGCTCCCTCAGTAGATATGATGTTAGATGTTGCTACTGAAAACCTTAATTCGACACTCATGGGCGCATGCGGCTGGGGAACGGAAATCTTTCCTATTTCCGAAGCATATATTGGGAAAGAAGGTGGGAAGATTGATGTTATAGCGTGCAGGCCGAAATCCTCAGCTTTTGATATGGACTTTGCTGCATTTCTTCTTAATATTGGGATGGACGTCAGGACATTAAAGAAGGCTGCACGAAGCATACGCTCGTTCGCAGCAAGTGGGCCCGATAATCTACCCAGATACGATGTCTTGCTTATCGATCACCGCACGGGCATGGCGCCATCGGTTCTGCCTATAATGGAAGAATTACCAGGATCAGCTGCAATATTCGTTCGCCCTGATAGCTCGTCTAAAAACATTGAAAATAGCAAGCTCTTCGACGCCTTGCTCTCTTATGATGTCGACACTCCCGGTGTTTTCGTGAGCTTCTCTTTAGACCCTGTTGAGACATTATTGACGGCCAAAGGAGTCAAAGGAGCCTTTATTGAGAGGTTACTTGAGTCAATTGCTGACGCGTACGAGCGAAATGGTGGAGATATTGTTGACCCGAGTGAACTTGATAGGAATTGGGTATTATGGCACCACGATCGAGCGCTCCTGAGTGATCGGATGCCAGAACCGGATTCTTTGTCCAAGGACAATTTATCCTCCCTGCAACAACTCAAGGAAGTATTAGGGATTGATTTTCGTGTTCGAGCGGCCCTCCCGGAGAAGAATCTTACTCGAAGCGGTGCAACAGATGAAGGGTGGTTCATTCGTACTCCTGACGTATCGCGACTATTTAGCCTTGATAACAAGCTCTTATATATTTTTGGTCGCAAGGGTACCGGAAAAACTCGACTTGTTCGGGAACTATCAAATGCGCACTTGGGTGAACCATTACTGGTCGCTTCAGATTATGACAAGGCAGGTGTAGCAAGTCTAGGTCCGGCGTTCACGAGACTACTAAAAATTTCAAACAACAATTTTGAAGTTTTTTGGTGGCTGCTTCTTCGAATTGGCGTAGAAAGTAAATCAATGGGATTGGCAGAAATTAATCACATGATTGATCAATTCGAGGAACTTGGCAGGGACTCAGTATTAGAGTGCACCACGCCTTCCGAGATTGAAAAATTAGTCTCTGAAAGTGGTAGAAAGCGTGTTTTCTTAATTGATGGAGTGGAAACCGCAGTCCCTGCTGCTGACCTTCGACGTTTTGTGGAATCGTTATTTCGTTTCATGGCTTCGGTTCAGTATAACCAAAAAATATCGGACAAGTTAACAGTTCGACTCTTTTTACGATCCGATCTTTCGACGGGCGCGGTTCAAAACGTTGAACAGCAGATCGAGGGACGTGTTATATATCTCCGGTGGGACAAGACCTCAATTCTGAACTTTGCCTTAGGCCGCATCGCAAGTCTTTCCTGGTACCGTTCGACCTTTCCTACGGTGTGCTCACGCATAGATGAATTAGCATCGGCAATTGAGAAAGGTTCAGTACCAGATGAACAAACTGAGCAACTTCTCCTCGAAATCTTTCCGTCAAGTTTAGAGAGAAATAGGCTTAAGACCACTACATTCTTCTCCACCTATTTCTCAGATGCAGGAAGCGAAACCGATGAAAAAGCGTCATTTTATCCGCGACTATTCGATGTTTTCCTACGGAAAATTGTAGAATTTGCCGATCAAGAATACAAGGAGAAAACCTTACTCGATGGAAAACTTCTTAGCGGACTTGTATTGAAGGCATATGATATTGCGACTGAGAGTTTTATCAATGAAGTGCGCACTGAGCTTTATAATTTATTGACTCTCGATCCGGTAGACGACAAGAACCGTAGTATGGTTGATCGTCTTATCAATAGTTTTTCGGACGAACCGACTCCTTTTGTAGTTGAGAGGATGGTTGAGACTTTATCATCAAAAGTCAAACTTCCTCAGGAACGCATCAGAGAAGCGCTTGATGACATGAAAGCTATTGGTATGTTTGAAAATCGGCCTGGTTATCATGGATCGTGGCGAACAGGCCGCGTTTACAAAGCCGGTCTAAAAATGAAGTATGTTCGTTCACCTCGGTCGCCTAACTAACTGCAACCCCTTTGATAACCGAATTTTTCATACAAGTTTTACCAGACGTTAGCTATGTTTGTCAGCTGTCGGCGTTGTCCACCGCAGATTTCCGAACCTTGAAAAACGGCACTTTTCGGCGTCGTTTTACTAAGCCGCTAGTTGCACTAAAGCGTAGCCTAAGCCGTATCGCCAAGCAGTCGCCTATCACGTTTTCCTTCAGGCTACGCAGGCCGTGCCGAAGGACACTGTACACCGCTCCGCCAGCATGCCGGCATCTTTGGGCGAACCTGCTTCGAACAGTTCGGCAACGGGATAAAGACCACTGGCAATGTCGTGGCTGACAGTCAAAAAAAAACGGCACCTTTCCGGTGCCGTTTTCATTTTATAGCCCGAAGGCTACATCGAGGATCAGCCTTCGCCGCCCTCGTGGTGGTGCTGTTCCGCAGGAGCAGCATCCAGCGCTTCCAGCTCCGCACCAGCCTGGGCTTGACGCTCGGCTTGCAGCAGCGCGTTGCGCTCTTCCGCTTCCCACACTTCCTTCTCGCGGCGGGCGCGGTGGAAGGCCAGACCCGTACCGCCAGGGATCAGGCGGCCGACGATCACGTTTTCCTTCAGGCCGCGCAGGCCATCGCGCTTGCCCATGATCGCGGCTTCGGTCAGCACGCGGGTGGTTTCCTGGAACGATGCGGCCGAGATGAAGGAGTCGGTCGACAGCGATGCCTTGGTAATACCCAGCAGCACGTTTTCATACGTGGCCGGCAGCTTCGCCGCGGCATTCATCTTGTCGTTCTCTTCCAGCAGCTCCGAACGCTCCACCTGCTCGCCGACGATGTAGTCGGTGTCGCCGGCGTTCTGGATCTGCACGCGGCGCAGCATCTGGCGAACGATCACCTCGATGTGCTTGTCGTTGATCTTCACGCCCTGCAGACGGTACACGTCCTGCACTTCGTCGACGATGTAGCGGGCCAGTGCTTCGATGCCCAGCAGGCGCAGGATGTCCTGCGGATCGGCCGGGCCGTCCACGATCATCTCGCCCTTGTTCACCACCTGGCCGTCGTGCACCAGCACCTGCTTGTCCTTCGTGATCAGGAACTCGTGCTTGTTGCCGTCCATGTCGGTGATTTCCAGGCGCTGCTTGCCCTTCGTCTCCTTGCCGAACGCCACCGTACCGGTGACTTCCGCCAGCATGCCGGCGTCTTTCGGCGAACGTGCTTCGAACAGTTCGGCAACGCGCGGCAGACCACCGGTAATGTCGCGGGTCTTCTGCGATTCGGTCGGGATACGTGCCAGCACTTCACCCACCGATACCTGCTGGCCATCCTTCACCATGATCAGCGCGCCGACCTGGAAGCCGATCGCCACGGCGTGTTCGGTGCCGGCGATCTTCACTTCCGCGCCGTCGTCGTTCAGCAGTTTCACTTGCGGACGCACGGTCTTCGTCAGCGAACCGCGGCGCTTCGCGTCGATCACGACGAGCGTTGCCAGGCCGGTCACTTCGTCCACCTGGCGGGCCACGGTGACGCCTTCTTCGACGTTCTCGAAACGCACGGTACCGGCGTATTCGGTAATGATCGGACGGGTCAGCGGATCCCACGTCGCCAGCGGCACGCCAGCCTTGATCGTCATGCCATCCTTGACGATCAGCGTGGCGCCGTACGGCACCTTGTGGCGCTCGCGCTCACGGCCATGGTCGTCCGTGATCAGCACTTCGCCGGAACGCGAAATGACGATCTGGGCGCCCTTGCCGTTGGTGACGTAACGCATCGTGGCCGTGAAGCGCACGGTGCCGTTCGACTTGGCTTCGACGGACGATGCCACGGCTGCACGCGATGCCGCACCACCGATGTGGAACGTACGCATCGTCAGCTGGGTACCTGGCTCACCGATCGACTGTGCCGCCACCACACCGACGGCTTCGCCGGTGTTGACCAGCTGGCCACGGCCCAGGTCGCGGCCGTAGCATTTCGCGCACAGGCCGTAACGGGTGTCGCAGGTCAGCGGCGTGCGGACCTTGACTTCGTCGATGCCCATGCGTTCGATGTCTTCGACCATGTCTTCGTCCAGCAGCGTGCCGGCTTCGTACACGGTTTCCTGGGTTTCAGGATTGACCACGTCGTTGTTCGCCACGCGGCCCAGGATACGGTCGCGCAGTGCCTCGATGACTTCACCGCCTTCGACCATCGCCTTCATCAGCGTGCCATTGGACGTGCCGCAATCGTCTTCGATCACGACCAGATCCTGCGTCACGTCGACCAGGCGGCGCGTCAGGTAACCCGAGTTTGCCGTCTTCAGTGCCGTATCGGCCAGGCCTTTACGAGCACCGTGGGTCGAGATGAAGTACTGCAGAACGTTCAGGCCTTCGCGGAAGTTCGCGGTAATCGGCGTTTCGATAATGGAACCGTCCGGTTTCGCCATCAGGCCGCGCATACCGGCCAGCTGGCGAATCTGCGCCGCGGAACCGCGGGCGCCCGAGTCGGCCATCATGTAAATCGCGTTGAACGATTCCTGCGTGGTGCTGGTGCCGTCGCGCTTGACGACGTCTTCCACCTTCAGCTGGTCCATCATCGCCTTGCCGACTTCGTCCGAGGTCTTGCCCCAGATGTCGACGACCTTGTTGTAGCGCTCGCCCGCGGTCACCAGACCGGAAGCGTACTGCTGTTCGATCTGCTTCACTTCCGACTCGGCGGTCGCGATCAGCGTCTTCTTCTCCAGCGGCACCAGCATGTCGTCCACGCAGATCGAGATACCGGCGCGGGTCGCCAGGCGGAAGCCCGACTGCATCAGCTGGTCGGCGAAGACCACGGTGGCGCGCAGGCCGCACTTGCGGAACGACGTGTTGATCAGCTTCGAGATTTCCTTCTTTTTCAGCGGGCGGTTCAGCACGCTGAACGGCAAGCCTTTTGGCAGGATCTCGGACAGGATGGCGCGGCCGACCGTCGTTTCATAACGCGTGACGGTACGGACGAACTCGCCCGTTGCCGGATCGCGTGGATTCTCGACGATACGCACGGTGATGCGGGTAGCCAGCTCGACTTCCTTGTTGTCGTACGCTCGGATCACTTCCGACACGTCCGGGAACAGCATGCCTTCGCCCTTGGCGTTGATCGCCTCGCGGGTCGCGTAGTACAGGCCCAGCACGATATCCTGGGACGGCACGATCGACGGTTCGCCGTTCGACGGGAACAGGATGTTGTTCGACGCCAGCATCAGCGTGCGCGCTTCCATCTGTGCCTCGATCGACAGCGGCACGTGGACTGCCATCTGGTCACCGTCGAAGTCGGCGTTGAACGCGGCGCAGACCAGCGGGTGCAGCTGGATGGCCTTGCCTTCGATCAGCACCGGCTCGAATGCCTGGATACCCAGGCGGTGCAGCGTCGGCGCACGGTTCAGCATGATCGGGTGTTCGCGGATCACGTCTTCCAGGATGTCCCAGACGACCGGCTCTTGCTGCTCGACCAGCTTCTTGGCGGCCTTGATGGTGGTCGCGAGACCCATCAGTTCCAGCTTGTTGAAGATGAACGGCTTGAACAGTTCCAGGGCCATCAGCTTCGGCAGGCCGCACTGGTGCAGTTTCAGCTGCGGACCCACCACGATGACCGAACGGCCCGAGTAGTCGACGCGCTTGCCCAGCAAGTTCTGGCGGAAACGGCCGCCCTTGCCCTTGATCATTTCAGCCAGCGACTTCAGCGGACGCTTGTTGGCGCCGGTCATCGCCTTGCCGCGACGGCCGTTGTCCAGCAGCGAGTCCACTGCTTCCTGCAGCATGCGCTTTTCGTTACGCGTAATGATTTCCGGTGCGCGCAGTTCCATCAGGCGCTTCAGGCGGTTATTACGGTTGATGACGCGGCGGTACAGGTCGTTCAGGTCGGATGTGGCGAAACGGCCGCCATCCAGCGGGACCAGCGGACGCAGTTCCGGCGGCAGCACCGGCAGCACTTCCATGATCATCCAGTCCGGCTTGATGCCGGAACGCTGGAACGCTTCCAGCACTTTCAGGCGCTTGGCGTATTTCTTGATCTTCGCTTCGGACTTCGATTCCTTCAGTTCCACGCGCAGCGTTTCGGCATCGCGGTGGATGTCGATCGAGCGCAGCAGTTCACGGATACCCTCGGCACCCATGAAGGCGGTGAAGTCGTCGCCGTACTCTTCGTACTTGGCGGCGTAGTCGTCTTCCGACATGATCTGGCACTTCTTCAGCGGCGTCATGCCCGGATCGGTCACGACATATGCCTCGAAGTACAGCACGCGTTCGATATCGCGCAGCGTCATGTCCAGGACCATGCCCAGGCGCGACGGCAGCGATTTCAGGAACCAGATGTGGGCGACCGGCGAAGCCAGTTCGATGTGGCCCATGCGCTCGCGGCGCACCTTGGCCAGCGTGACTTCCACGCCGCACTTTTCGCAGATCACGCCGCGGTGCTTCAGGCGCTTGTACTTGCCGCACAGGCACTCGTAGTCCTTGATCGGGCCAAAGATCTTGGCGCAGAACAGGCCATCCCGCTCGGGCTTGAAGGTACGGTAGTTGATGGTTTCCGGCTTCTTGACTTCGCCGTAGGACCACGAACGGATTTTTTCAGGCGAGGCGAGACCGATCTTGATCGCGTCGAAGGTCTCGTTCGTCTGTACTTGCTTGAATAAATCGAGCAGGGCTTTCATGTATCACTCCAGGTAGTGATGAATTCTTCAGTTTTTTCGCGGCGCTTCCGCCAGCGAGTCGTGCAGGCTTTGCACCCAGAGGCGGAAACCTGGGGTCAGACCCGGCGGGTCTGACCCCTGCTTCTGCCGTTGGGTTCGGCATTTGCCGTTTAGGTGCGTTCCAGGTCGATGTCGATACCCAGGGAACGGATTTCCTTCACCAGCACGTTGAACGATTCCGGCATGCCGGCCTCGATCACGTGATCGCCCTTGACGAGGTTTTCGTACACTTTGGTACGGCCATTCACGTCGTCGGACTTCACGGTCAGCATTTCCTGCAGCACGTACGATGCGCCGTACGCTTCCAGTGCCCACACCTCCATCTCACCGAAGCGCTGGCCGCCGAACTGGGCTTTACCACCCAGCGGCTGCTGCGTCACCAGCGAGTACGGGCCGGTCGAGCGGGCGTGCATCTTGTCGTCGACCAGGTGGTGCAGTTTCAGCATGTGCATCACGCCCACGGTAACCTTGCGCTCGAACGCTTCGCCGGTGCGGCCGTCGTACATCGTGACCTGGTTCTTGGACGGGGTCATGCCCAGCTTCGTGGCGATGTCGTCCGGATACGCCAGGTCCAGCATGCGGCGGATTTCCGATTCGTGCGCACCGTCGAACACCGGCGTCGCGAACGGCACACCCTTCTTCAGGTTGGCCGCCAGCTTCATGATCTCGTCGTCGGACAGCGAGGCGATGTCTTCCTTGGCGCCGGACTCGTTGTACACGGTCGTCAGGTACTTGCGCATCTCTTCGACCTTGATCTGCTGAGCCAGCATTTCGCCGATACGGATGCCCAGGCCCTTCGCTGCCCAGCCCAGGTGGGTCTCGAGGATCTGACCCACGTTCATGCGGGACGGAACACCCAGCGGGTTCAGCACCACGTCCGCCGGCGTACCGTCGGCCATGTATGGCATGTCTTCCACCGGAACGATACGCGAGACCACACCCTTGTTACCGTGGCGGCCCGCCATCTTGTCGCCCGACTGCAGGCGGCGCTTCACGGCCAGGTAGACCTTGACCATCTTCTGCACGCCAGGCTGCAGTTCATCGCCCTGCGTCAGCTTCTTGCGCTTCTCTTCGAAGGCCAGGTCGAACTGGTGGCGCTTCTCGTTGATCGATTCCTTGATCGCTTCCAGCGCGGTCGCCGCATCGTCGTCGGCCGGGCGGATGTCGAACCAGTGATACTTGTCCAGGTCGGCCAGGTATTCCTTGGTGATCGCGGCACCCTTCGCCAGCTTCTTCGGACCGCCATTGACGATCTTACCGATCAGCATCTTTTCCAGACGCTGGAAGGCGTCGCCTTCCACGATACGCATCTGGTCGTTCAAGTCCAGGCGGTAGCGCTTCAGCTCGTCGTCGATGATCTGCTGGGCGCGCTTGTCGCGCGGAATGCCTTCGCGGGTGAACACCTGCACGTCGATCACGGTACCGACCATGCCCGACGGCACGCGCAGCGACGTGTCTTTCACGTCGGATGCTTTTTCACCGAAGATCGCGCGCAGCAGCTTTTCTTCCGGCGTCAGTTGCGTTTCGCCCTTCGGCGTCACTTTGCCGACCAGCGTGTCGCCGGCCTGCACTTCGGCGCCGATGTACACGATGCCCGATTCGTCCAGGCGGGCCAGCTGGTTTTCCGCCAGGTTCGAAATGTCGCGGGTGATTTCTTCCGCGCCCAGTTTCGTGTCGCGGGCCACCACGGACAGTTCTTCGATGTGGATCGAGGTGTAACGGTCGTCTTTCACGACGTTTTCCGAGATCAGGATCGAATCCTCGAAGTTCAGGCCGTTCCATGGCATGAAGGCCACGGTCATGTTCTGGCCCAGTGCCAGCTCGCCCAGGTCGGTCGATGCGCCGTCGGCGATCACGTCGCCCTTGGCCACGCGGTCGCCCACTTGCACGATCGGACGCTGGTTGATGTTGGTGTTCTGGTTGGAACGGGTGTACTTGATCAGGTTGTAGATATCCACACCGACTTCGCCGGCTTGCGCCTCTTCGTCGTTGACGCGGATGACCACGCGGCCTGCATCGATATAGTCCACCACGCCGCCACGCAGCGCTTGCACGGTGGTGCCGGAGTCGACCGCCACGGTGCGTTCGATACCGGTACCAACGAGCGCCTTTTCAGGGCGCAGGCAAGGCACGGCCTGGCGCTGCATGTTGGCGCCCATCAGTGCACGGTTCGCGTCATCGTGTTCCAGGAACGGAATCAGCGAAGCCGCCACGGAAACGATCTGGCCCGGTGCCACGTCCATGTACTGGATGCGCTCAGGGGAAACCAGGATGGTTTCGCCGGCTTCACGGGCCGACACCAGTTCGTCGTCCAGCTGGCCTTCTTCATTGATGCGGGCGTTCGCCTGCGCAATGATGTAGCGGCCTTCTTCGATGGCGGACAGGTAATCGATCTTGTCGGTGACCTTGGAATTCTCGACCTTGCGGTACGGGGTTTCCAGGAAGCCGTATTCGTTCAGGCGGGCATACAGTGCCAGCGAGTTGATCAGGCCGATGTTCGGGCCTTCCGGCGTTTCGATCGGGCACACGCGGCCGTAGTGGGTCGGGTGCACGTCGCGCACCTCGAAGCCGGCGCGTTCGCGCGTCAGGCCGCCCGGGCCCAGTGCGGAAACACGGCGCTTGTGGGTGATCTCGGACAGCGGGTTGGTCTGGTCCATGAACTGGGACAGCTGCGACGAACCGAAGAATTCGCGGATCGCGGCCGAGATCGGCTTGCTGTTGATCAGGTCATGCGGCATCAGGTTGTCCGCTTCGGCCTGGCCGAGGCGTTCCTTGACGGCACGTTCCACACGCACGAGGCCGGCGCGGAACTGGTTTTCGGCCAGTTCGCCCACGCAGCGCACGCGACGGTTACCCAGGTGATCGATATCGTCGACTTCGCCGCGGCCATTGCGCAGCTCGACGAGGATCTTGATCACGGCCAGCACGTCTTCGTTGGCCAGCGTCATCGCGCCGGTCAGTTCGTCACGGCCGATGCGGCGGTTGAACTTCATGCGGCCGACGGCGGACAGGTCGTAGCGGTCGGCGCTGTAGAACAGGCCGTTGAACAGCGCTTCCACCGATTCTTCGGTCGGCGGTTCGCCAGGACGCATCATGCGGTAGATCGCCACGCGCGCGGCGTTCTGGTCGGCCGTGTCATCGATCCGCAGCGTCTGCGAGATGTAGGCACCCTGGTCCAGGTCGTTGGTGTACAGCGTCTGGATGGCGCTGATGTTGGCGTCGCGCAGGCGGTTCAGCAGCTCTTCGGTCAGCTCGTCGTTGGCCGAGGCCACCACTTCGCCCGTTTCCGGATCGACGATGTTCTTGGCCAGCACGCGGCCCAGCAGGTAGTCTTCCGGCACGGAAATGTGCTGGATGCCGGCTGCTTCGATTTCACGCACGTGCTTGGCGTTGATGCGCTTGTCCTTCGTGACGATCGTCTTGCCATCCTTCGGATTGACGATGTCGAAGCGCGCGACTTCACCGCGCAGGCGTTCGGCCACGAACTCGAGTTCGCCGCCTTCCGAGCGCAGGTTGAAGTTGTCGAACACGAAGAAGTTCGCCAGGATCTGTTCCGGCGTCATGCCGATGGCCTTCAGCAGGATCGAGACCGGCATCTTGCGGCGACGGTCGACGCGGAAGTACAGGATGTCCTTCGGGTCGAACTCGAAGTCCAGCCACGAACCGCGGTAAGGAATGATACGGGCCGAGAACAGCAGTTTGCCGGACGAGTGCGTCTTGCCGCGGTCGTGTTCGAAGAACACGCCCGGGGAACGGTGCAGCTGCGACACGATGACACGCTCGGTGCCGTTGATCACGAACGAACCGGTGGTCGTCATCAGGGGCAGTTCGCCCATGTAGACTTCCTGCTCCTTCATTTCCTTGACGACCGGCTTGGTCGGCGATTCCTTGTCCAGGATCACCAGGCGCACCTTGGCGCGCAGCGGGGAAGCGAAGGTCAGGCCACGGAGCTGGCACTCTTTCACGTCGAAGGCGGGGTCGCCCAGCACGTAGGAGAGGAACTCCAGGCGTGCAAAGCCGTTGTGCGAAACGATCGGGAAGATGGAAGTAAAGGCCGATTGCAGGCCTTCGTTCTTGCGGCTTGCCACCGGAGTGTGCTCTTGCAAGAAGTTTTCGTACGACTCGAGCTGGGTCGCCAGCAGGAACGGAACGTTGTGGACGTTGGCGCGCTTCGCGAATGATTTGCGGATGCGCTTCTTCTCAGTAAATGAGTAGTGCATGGACACTCCGTGAGTGACAGGAAAGGGTAGAAAATTCAGGTTTCGGCTTGTATGCTTGCAATCGGTGGATACCGAACGGCACTCAGGCGAAACCTCAAGGCACTACCATCTCGTGTCGGGACTAGGTACTGGGACGAGGATGATGCTAAAAAGGTGCTGCTGAAACGGTCTTGCTGAAACGATGTTGCTGAAACGGTGCTGCTGAACTGATGCCGTTAAATACAGCAGGGACGACAAAGGAGCCAAAGCCGGCCCTCCCCCTTCAAGAGGGAGGGCCTGGGCTTTGGCTCGGGCGCTAAGTGATACCGGCGCCTATGATACTAAATTACTTCAGGTCGGCCTTGGCGCCAGCATCTTCCAGCTTCTTCTTGCCGGCTTCTGCGTCAGCTTTCGACAGGGCTTCTTTCACGGTCTTCGGTGCGCCGTCAACCACGTCCTTGGCTTCTTTCAGGCCCAGACCGGTGATTTCACGAACTGCCTTGATGACGCCGACTTTGTTCGCGCCGACTTCGGTCAGCACCAGGTTGAACTCGGTCTGCTCTTCAACAGCAGCAGCAGCAGCGCCGCCGCCAGCTGCCGGAGCTGCCATTGCAGCTGCCGACACGCCGAACTTCTCTTCGAATGCCTTGACCAGGTCGTTCAGGTCCATCACGGACATTTCGGACACTGCGTTCAGGATATCGTCTTTGCTAATTGCCATTTGAAACTCCTAATTGATTTGTATGCTACAGATTGATTACTTGACGAGAACGTGCGGCAATTACGCTGCTGCGGTTTCTTCGGCTGCCGGAGCAGCTTCGGAACCTTCGCTCTTCTTGGCTGCCAGTGCAGCCAGACCACGTGCAAAGCCGGAAACCGGTGCCAGCATGACGCCCAACAGCTGCGAGATGAGGACTTCACGGCTCGGGATGCTCGCCAGTGCAGTCACGCCAGCCACGTCGAGCTGCTTGCCTGCATAGTTACCTGCCTTGACGACCAGCTTGTCGTTGGTTTTGGCGAAGTCGTTGATGACTTTCGCTGCTGCCACGGCATCATCCGAGATCGAGTAGATCAGCGGACCGGTCATTGCATCGGCCAGGTTGGCGAACTGCGTGCCTTCGACAGAGCGACGAGCCAGCGTGTTCTTCAGAACACGCAGGTACACGCCCTGGGCACGCGCGGTTGCACGGAGTTTCGTCAAGTGAGCAACCTGGATGCCACGGTACTCAGCCACGACGATCGTTTGCGCAGATGCTACTTTTGCGGAAACTTCGGCGACAACGGCCTTTTTGTCATTCAGATTGAGACCCACGGTCAATCTCCTTGTGAGATGCAGAAAAATTTCCGCATCGGTTTCGAACAACGGCGTCCGAGGTTAGGAGTCCAATGGACTGCAAAACTTGTTCGGGTACACCATCTGCGTTGGGAACGGGTATTACCCCGACTATTAACCCGGTGCCTGCCTGCTGCACTGAGCCCAACGGTCTTTGATTGCCTGGCGAACCCTTGCGGATCCGCCAGCCCAAAGATCTGCCTCTCGCCTGCTCGGTTACCCGGCAGGCACGAGGACTTAATACTTGACTTAAGCAGCCAGCGTGCCGTGATCGACACGGACGCCTGCGCCCATCGTCGACGACAGCGAGACCTTGCGCAGGTACACGCCTTTCGACGAGGCCGGCTTGGCCTTGTTCAGGGCTTCGATCAGAGCGACCAGGTTGGTCTTCAGATCGGCGTCGCTGAACGACTTGCGGCCGATGGTCGCGTGGATGATACCGGCCTTGTCGGTACGGTATTGCACTTGACCAGCTTTCGCGTTTTTCACGGCGGTAGCGACGTCAGGCGTCACGGTGCCGACTTTCGGGTTCGGCATCAGGCCGCGCGGGCCCAGGATCTGGCCCAGGGTACCGACGATACGCATGGTGTCCGGCGAAGCGATCACGATGTCGAACGGCATGTCGCCGGCCTTCACGCGTTCTGCCAGGTCTTCCATGCCGACCACGTCGGCGCCAGCTGCCTTGGCAGCTTCAGCCTTGTCGCCGGAAGCGAACACGGCCACGCGAACGGTCTTGCCGGTGCCTGCTGGCAGCACGACGGAGCCGCGAACGACCTGGTCCGACTTCTTCGGATCCACGCCCAGCTGGACGGACACGTCGATCGATTCATTGAACTTGGCGGTGGCCAGTTCCTTGATCAGCGATACGGCGTTGTCGAACGGGTACACTTTGGTGCGGTCAACTTTAGCCTTGATGGCTTGTGCGCGCTTGGACAGTTTTGCCATGATTAGAAGCCCTCAACGGTGATGCCCATCGAACGTGCCGAGCCAGCGATGGTGCGCACTGCGGCTTCCATGTCGGCGGCGGTCAGATCCGGGGTCTTCAGTTTTGCGATTTCTTCCGCTTGAGCGCGGGTCAGCGTGCCGACCTTGTCGGTGTGCGGCTTCGGAGAGCCTTTTTGCACGCCCGAGTGCTTCTTGATCAGGAAGGTTGCCGGCGGGGTCTTCATCACGAAGGTGAAGGACTTGTCCGCGAAGGCGGTGATCACCACCGGAATCGGCATGCCTGGTTCCATACCCTGGGTCTGCGCGTTGAACGCCTTGCAGAATTCCATGATGTTCAGACCGCGCTGACCCAGCGCCGGGCCGATCGGAGGAGACGGGTTTGCCTTACCAGCTGGCACTTGCAGCTTGATAAAGCCAATGATTTTCTTTGCCATGATGGCTATCCTATCGTTGGATTTGAGTGGTAGCGCCCCGCCGATACTGACTGGCAGGGCTCCTCGTACGGATTGAACGCTCCGTTAGGCGGGAGGCAGATCAGACCTTCTCGACCTGCCCGAATTCGAGTTCGACGGGGGTAGCGCGACCGAAGATGGTGACGGAGACGCGCACTTTGGACTTCTCGTAGTTGACTTCCTCGACGTTGCCGTTGAAGTCGGTGAACGGGCCATCCTTGATGCGGACTTGCTCGCCCACTTCGTACAGCACTTTCGGCCGCGGCTTCTCGACGCCTTCCTGCATCTGCGTCATGATCTTTTCGATCTCGCGGGCCGGAATCGGCGTCGGCTTGTTCGACTTGCCGCCGATGAAGCCGGTAACCTTGGCGGTGTTCTTCACCAGGTGCCAGGTTTCGTCCGTCATTTCCATTTCCACCAGCACGTAGCCCGGGAAGAAACGGCGTTCGGTCACGGATTTCTGACCGTTCTTTACTTCGACAACTTCTTCAGTCGGCACCAGGATCTGGCCGAACTGCTCTTGCATGCCCGCGCGTTCGACACGCTCGGTCAGGGCACGCTGCACGCTTTTCTCCATGCCGGAATAAGCATGCACCACGTACCAGCGCTTGTTGCTGACCGGTACGCTGACAGGAGCAGCCGCGTCCTGCGCCGGCGCATCGCCTGGCACAGGAACGTCGGTTGCGTCGTCTTGCACGTTATCGCTCATTTAGTTTTTCCAGCCAAGAATCAAGTCGTACAACAGGAACTCAAGCAATTTATCCGTTCCCCAAAGGAACATTGCCATCACCACCACGAAAGCAAACACGATCAGCGTGATCTGCGTTGCTTCTTTGCGCGTAGGCCAGACGACTTTCTTGGTTTCGCGAACAGCTTCTTTCGAGAAATTGATGAAGTCACGGCCGGAAGTGGAGGTGTAGGCAATGCCGACGGAAATAAGCAAACCAACCACAAGCGCAGCTGCCCGCACCAGGGTTGGTTGACCTGCCAGGTAGAAGAACCCGACTACGCCTGCAATCGCTGCAACCACCGCGAGCACGACTTTCAGCTTGTCGCCGCTCGTGCCAACGGTTTGCACGGATTGATTAGACATTCGTTTTTACTTTCGGTGCCCTGCACCAGAATTCGGTGGCAGGGGCGGAGGGCATCGAACCCCCAACCTTCGGTTTTGGAGACCGACGCTCTGCCAATTGAGCTACGCCCCTACGTAAAACTTACAGTGGAATCCGTAATTCTAGCACCCAACGTTGTTGGGTGCCAGCATTACTTGGCGGACTCTTTACTACTAAACTGCTGATTAGCCCAGGATCTTGGCTACGACGCCGGCGCCGACGGTACGGCCGCCTTCACGGATTGCGAAGCGCAGGCCTTCTTCCATGGCGATCGGGGAGATCAGCTTGACGGTGATCGACACGTTGTCGCCCGGCATGACCATCTCTTTGTCCGCTGGCAGCTCGATCGAGCCGGTCACGTCCGTCGTACGGAAGTAGAACTGAGGACGGTAGTTGTTGAAGAACGGGGTGTGACGGCCGCCTTCATCCTTCGACAGAACATAGATCTCGCCGGTGAAGTGGTTGTGCGGCTTGATCGAGCCCGGCTTGGCCAGAACCTGGCCACGCTGCACGTCTTCACGCTTGGTGCCGCGCAGCAGCAGGCCGACGTTATCGCCAGCTTGACCCTGGTCCAGCAGCTTGCGGAACATTTCCACGCCGGTGCAGGTGGTCTTGACGGTGTCGATGATGCCGACGATTTCGATTTCTTCGCCGACCTTGATCACGCCACGCTCGACACGGCCGGTCACCACGGTACCGCGGCCGGAGATCGAGAACACGTCTTCCACAGGCATCAGGAAGGCGCCGTCCACAGCGCGCTCAGGCGTCGGGATGTAGGTGTCCAGTGCGTCCGCCAGGCGGATGATGCACTCTTCGCCCATTTCGCCCGGCTGGCCTTCCAGGGCCATACGTGCCGAACCTTTGATGATTGGCAGGTCGTCGCCAGGGAACTCGTACTTGGACAGCAGCTCGCGCACTTCCATTTCCACCAGTTCCAGCAGTTCCGCGTCGTCGACCAGGTCGCACTTGTTCAGGAACACGATGATGTAAGGCACGCCAACCTGACGGGCCAGCAGGATGTGTTCGCGGGTCTGCGGCATCGGGCCGTCAGCTGCGGAGCACACCAGGATCGCGCCGTCCATCTGGGCTGCGCCGGTGATCATGTTCTTGATGTAGTCGGCGTGGCCTGGGCAGTCAACGTGCGCGTAGTGACGGGCAGCGGTTTCGTACTCGACGTGCGCGGTGTTGATCGTGATGCCGCGTGCTTTTTCTTCCGGAGCAGCGTCGATCTGGTCGTAGGCTTTGGCTTCGCCGCCGAACTTCTTCGACAGCACGGTTGCGATTGCAGCGGTCAGGGTGGTCTTGCCATGGTCGACGTGACCGATGGTGCCAACGTTCACGTGCGGTTTAGTCCGCTCAAACTTACCTTTTGCCATTTTAGACTCCTAACAATTTTTAAGATATTGCTGGGCACGCGCCCGACTGTCAGATTGAATACTGATACTGCTGTCTGATGCTACTGCGCGATCGACTGGATTACCATCGATCGCGCAGTGAATTCTGGTGCCCTTTACGTGGATTGAACACGTGGCCTCTCCCTTACCAAGGGAGTGCTCTACCACTGAGCTAAAAGGGCTTTTTTACCACTTTGCAACGAAGACTGGAGCGGGTGAAGGGAATCGAACCCTCGTCTTAAGCTTGGAAGGCTTCAGCTCTACCATTGAGCTACACCCGCGAGGTTCCGTTTCACTACATTGCACTCAGCTTCCTTGCGAAAACTTGGTGGAGGGGACTGGATTCGAACCAGTGTACTCATAAGAGGGCAGATTTACAGTCTGCTGCCTTTAACCACTCGGCCACCCCTCCGCGAGGAACCGCAGAGTATGAAGCATAAAATCAAAACTGTCAACGTCTCGACACAAACACTTGGTATCGAGCAGCTAACTGCCTGCTTCGGGGCGAGATTGTAGCGGCTACCCCGTGGGAAATGCAAGTGTTGTTTTTACGTTGCATGCTTTGCTATAGAATCCGCAAGTCAGCCGTATGCCGGCCCACCCTGGAGCACCCTTTTTGACTCTCCTTCAGCGCCGCCTGCCGGCCAACCTCCTGCTGGCGGCCGCCTATGCGGCCCTGGGAGCCGCCGGTCTCGAACTGGCCCTGATGCCGGGCTTTGCCACTCCCTTCTTCCTTCCCGCCGGCCTGGCGCTGGCGGCACTCGTCAGCGGCGGGCCGCGCCTGCTGCCCGGTGTCGCGCTGGGTACCCTGCTGCTGAACCTGCACGCATTGCCGAACTCGGCCGTAGTGTCGACGGGCACGCTGGCCGCCGCTGCCCTGGCGGCCACCGCCGCCGCGACGCTGCAGGCCTATGCCGGAATGCATGCGTTCGCCCGCTGGGTGCACCCGGCCATCGGCGCCGGCCGCGATGTGCTGCGTTTCCTGGCCCTGCCGCCGGTGCTGGCCCTGATCAGCAGCACGCTGTCGCTGTGCGCGCTGGGGCTGCTCGGCGTCATCCCGGCCGACGAGCTGCTCGCCAGCTGGTTCATCTGGTGGGTGGGCGACGTGCTGGGTATCCTGCTGGGCGCGCCGCTGGCCTGGACCGTCGTTGGCCAGCCGCGCGCCTTGTGGTCGCGCCGGCGCTGGACCGTCGGCGGCCCGATGCTGGTGCTGGTGGCGCTGTTCCTGGTGATCTTCCTGCAGGTGCGCCGGTGGGAATCGCACCAGCAGATGCAGCAGGTGCAGTTGATGGCGCAGCAGGCATCGGACTTGCTGCACGCCAAGCTGTCCGAGCACGAGCGCTACCTGTTCGCGATCGCCAATGCCATCAGCGGCAACAGCCGCCATATTCGTCCGGAAATCTTCCGCAATATCGCGCACGGCTACCAGGTGCGCCACCCGGAAATCCTGACGATGGGCTGGCTGGTGCCGGTGGCCGGTGCCGACCGCGACACCTTCGAAACATGGGCCCGCAAGGTGGTCGACCCGACCTACGCCATCCGTGCGCCGGATGCCGACGGGACCTTGCGCCCGGAGCCGCAGGGCGACCGGTATGTGGTGGCCGCCTATGCCGAACCGCGCGGCAACCGCATCTACCTGGGGCTCGACATGCTGTCGGAGCCGGTGCGCGCCGCGGCCGTGCGGCAGGCGCTGGCCAGCGGTGAACCGACCGCCAGCGCGCCCCTGACGCTGGTCCAGCCGGACCGGAACCAGGGCGTGGCGCTGATGCAGGCCGTGCCCTCGGGTGGCAGCGAGCCGCCGGGCGCCGTCATGCTGATCGCGCTCGAACCCAGCACTTACCTGGACAGCGTGATGCGCCAGGTCGGCTTTCCCCACCTGCTGGCCAGCCTGCGCGACGAGGCCACCGGCGCGGTGCTGTCGCCGCCCCTCGTCGGTGCGGCGGATGAGCCCGCATACGAACAATTGCTGGGTTTCGGCGGCCGCCAGTACCGGCTGACACTGACGCCCACGGCGGCCTACCTGGCCAGCCAGCGCGGCTGGCAGAGTTGGTCCGTGCTGAGCGCGGGCTTGGTCCTGACCAGCCTGCTGGGCGGCTTGCTGCTGCTGACCAGCGGCGAACAGGCCTCGGTGCGCGCCCAGGTGGAGGCCAGCACGGCCCGGCTGCAGGAACGCGAGGCGCGGCTGCAGGCGATCCTGGAAAAGGCGGCGGACGCGATCCTGACCATTTCCACCGACGGCATGCTGACCAGCGCCAACGTGGCGGCCGGCCGGCTGTTCGGTTACTCGCCCGAGCTGATGGCCGGACTGCCGCTGGCACGGCTGCTGCCGGTCGGCGAAGGCGATACCCCGGTGGCCCTGCTGCGCCGCATCGCGGCCGGCACCACGCGCGAGCACGAAGCCACCGGCTGGCGCAGCGATGGCGCCGCTTTCCCGCTGGCGGTATCGGTCAGCGAAGTGGAAGTCCCGGGCGGACACCTGTTCGTGGCGATCCTGCACGACCTGACCGAGCAGCGCCGCGCCCAGGAACGCATCCACCGGCTGGCCCACCACGATCCCCTGACGGGCCTGGAAAACCGCCTGTCGCTGAACCTGCGGCTGGAAGCGGCGCTGGCACGGGCGCGCCGGCAACGGCATACGGTGGCCGTGATGTTCCTCGACCTGGACCACTTCAAGAAAATCAACGATACGCACGGCCACCAGACAGGCGACCAGCTGCTGCTGGCGGTGGCGCAGCGGCTGCGCGACCTGCTGGGCCAGGTGGACACCATCGCCCGGCTCGGCGGCGACGAATTCATTGTCGTCACCGGCCATGTCACGCCGGACGATGCTGGCCACATGGCGGCCAGTATCGTCGACATGCTGGCACGGCCGTATCCGCTGCAGGCCCAGGCCGTGCACAGCGGGACCAGTGTCGGCATCGCGATGTACCCGGTGGATGGCGAGGATGCCAACACGCTGCTGCAGCATGCCGATACGGCGATGTACGCGGCGAAGAGCCGCGGCCGCGGCAATTTCCAGTTCTTCTCGCGCGACATGAATGCCGCCACGCACGAGCGCCTGCTGCTGGAAAGCCGCCTGTGGCAGGCGCTGGAACAGCGCGAATTCGAGCTGTACCTGCAGCCGCAGATCGACCTGCCGAGTGGTGCCGTGATCGGCGCCGAGGCCCTGCTGCGCTGGCACCATCCGGAACTGGGCACCGTGGGGCCGGACCGTTTCATTCCGATCGCCGAGGAATCCGGCCTGATCCTGCCGCTGGGCGAGTGGGTGCTGCAGCGCGCGATCGGGCTGCTCGGCCATTGGCAGACGATCGGGCTGGGCCACTTGCGGCTGGCGGTCAACCTCTCCGCCCGGCAATGCCAGGGTCACGGCCTGCTGGCGCAGCTCGACGGCATGCTGGCGGACGCGGGCGTGGACCCGGCGCTGCTGGAGCTGGAAATCACGGAATCGGCGGCCATGCAAGACCCCGAACGCAGCCGTGCCTTGCTGCAGGCACTGCGGGCACGGGGGATTCGCGTGGCGATCGACGATTTCGGCACCGGCTACTCGTCGCTGTCGTACCTGAAGCTGTTCGAACTGGACCGCATCAAGATCGACCGCGGTTTCGTCAAGGATATCGAGTCCGACCCGAACGATGCGGCCATCGTCAGCGCCACCATCGGCCTGGCGCATGCGCTGGGGCTGGAAGTGATCGCCGAGGGAGTGGAAACGATGGCGCAGGCCGATTTCCTGCGCGCCCACGACTGCGACGAGGCGCAGGGCTACCTGTTCGCGCGGCCGATGCCGCCCCGCCAGTTCGAGCGGGATACCTGCGCCACGCTGGATGGGCCACTGCGGGGACCGATGAGCGGACAAGCAAGCGGGCCAGGGCGCGCCGCCGCCTGAGACGCAGGGACGCCGTCCGACGCGATTACGCGCGCTGCCGTACCGTGACGGTGCGGCGGCCAGGGCGCACGTTGTATTTTTTCAGCAGTTCTTCCTGCAGGCCGCCGAGCGCCGGCAGCCGCGCGTTGGCCGGGTCCAGGCGGCGCAGGTGCGCCACCAGTTCGATGCCCTTGGTGCCCAGCTTCTCGTCCCATCCCGTGCGTTCCAGGTATTTCAGCACGGCGACAGCGGCATTGAACACCACTTGCGGGTTGTCCGGCAGCTTGTGCACGGCATCGAGCAGCGTGTCGACCGCGCCGCGCAGGTCGCCGGCCTTGGCCTGCGCCGCGCCCTGCGCCACCATTTCCGCCACCGCGTGCCGGCTTTCCCGCGCCAGCCGGTTCGCCATGTCGCCCTTGCCCGACTGTTCCAGCAGGCGCATCGCCTTCGCCATCGGCGCGCCGCCGCCGGCACTGGACATCACGTCGCGCATCACTTCGGAGGCCTGCTGTTCGCGCCCGGCCGCCAGGCAGGTACGCGCCAGCTCCAGTTTCATGCCGGCCGACAGGTGGGGCGCCAGCCGCACGCCGGCCAGCGCGCTGTCGAGCGCGGCGCCGAGGCGCGCCGTATCGCCGGTGGCTTCCAGCAGCATCGCCGTGGCGATCGCGGCGCACACCGGCGTGTTCTCGCGGTTCGCCAGCGAGCGCTCCATGTCGCGGATCACCAGTTCGGCCTGGGCCGCGTCGCCCTTCCTCAGCAGCGACTGCGCCAGCCTGGCGTGATCTTCCGGATCGCGGAATTCGGAAAACCGGGCACGCTGCAACACCTGCTTCAGTGCCCGCTCGGCCGAATCGGCGTCGCCCGCCTCCAGCGCCACCTCGCCCAGCCGGCGCAGCCGCCCGACGGCGTGCGGCGACAGCGTGGCGGCATCGGACAGCACGGCCTGCGCTTCGGCCAGCTGGCCGGCCTCCTCGTGGACGCGGGCCAGCCAGTCGTAGGCGGCCAGATAGCGCTCGTTATGGCCCAGCAGCTCGGCCAGCATGTCGCGCGCCTCGTCGATGCGGCCGCGCAGCGCCAGCGTCTTGGCCTGCCCGAGGCGCGCCCACGGCGCCTGGCGTTCCTGCCACACCAGGGCATACACGTGTTCGGCCTGCTCCGGTTCGCCCAGCAGCAAGTGGGTTTCCGCGCGCAGGCGCATGAAATCGGCCTTGTAGCGCGGCAGCGCCGCTTCCTGTTCCGCGCAGGCGGCGATCGCCGCGCGGTAATCGCCCGCGTCCAGCATGGCTTGCACGGGCAACAAGGCGGCGCGCCGGTCCAGCGCCCGCTCGATGCGGGCCAGCAGGGTATCGGCCTTGAATGGCTTCAGGATGTAATCGTCCGGCATCAGTTCGGCCACGCTGGTGACCTTGCTGCTCTGCCCTTCCGCCGTGACCATGAAGAACAGCGTGGCTGGCGCGATCAGTTCCTGCTGGCGCAGGTCTTCCAGCAACTGCTGGCCATCCTGCCCCCCTTCCAGCTCGTATTCACACAGGATCAGGTCGAACTGCCGCGCCGCCAGGACGCGCAGCGCGCCTTGCGCGTTGGTCGCCACGTCCACGCGGGCCAGGCCCAGGGTGGTCAGCATGTTCTGCAGGTTCGCCCGCATTCCCGAATGCGGCTCGATGAGCAGTGCGGCAAGGCCGTTCAGTTGCGCCATGAGTTGCGCCATGATGTTTGCGCCATGATGGTGGTGAGAGCTCCGGTGGTCAAGCAATGGTGGCCGTGGGTATCAGCACGGCCATTGTCCCAGTTTTCATGGTATGCGTCAGCGCGGTCGCGCGTCGCGCGCAAGGAGGCCAGCCGGACTAGCGGCGCGCGCAGCTGTTGGTGCCGGCCAGGTCGATGTTCTGGTAGCGGATCTCGTACCTGCCCGTGGCCAGCTGGTCGACCACGAACCGGTCTTGCGCCTGCACGAATACGTAGCGCACGTTGGAACGGCGCTCCAGGTCGAAGACCCGGATGAACACGGGGAAGGCGTTGTCGCTGTTGTCCAGCGTCAGCTGCATGTCCTGGCCCTTGCTCATCTGCGGGAATCCTTCCACGTAGCCCGATTTCGTGGGCCAGGGCTCGCCGTTCGGCGCCACCAGCGCCGGCGTTTCGTTCTCGCAATCGCCCGCATAGCCGGGCAGGATTACCTGCGACAGCGCCACCACCTTGATCGGCGGCGGCTGCATGTCGCTGTCCGGCGAATAGGGCCGCGGCGCGGTCTCCCAGCCATCGCTCGCCACCTGGCCCTGCGCGGCACGCGGATACGTGGTTGCCTTGGCGGTGACCTCGCCCGCCGGCTTGGCCCCCCAGGCGGCAGCGACCACGCTCGACACCTGGCGCGGCTCCGCCACCGTCAGCACGCCGCCAAGCCAGCCGGCACCGAGGCAGCTCACCGCCGTCAGCCACCAGCGCCAGCTGGTCAGCAGGCGCTGGCGGCGGCGCACCGGCTGCACCCCGTCGGACCACGCGCCGACGGGCGCATCGGCCACCCGGTGCGGATCGTCCTGGCGCGTGCTGTCCACCAGTTCGATCTCGTATTCTTCCTGGGCAATCCACTCGTCGTGTTCCCTGCGCCGCTGCGGATCGGCCAGCGTGCCATAGGCGGTGTTGACGATCGCCATGATGCGCGCCGCGCGCTCGTCACCGGGGTTCTTGTCGGGATGGTATTTCTGGCTCAACGCCTTATAGGCGGCACGTACGACTTCCGGTGGCGCACCGCGGGCCACTTTCAGGTTGTCATAATGTGTATGGATCTTTCCCATCGTTCCAATATTCTCAGCCGCGCGTCACGACGGGTTTCGCGCCAGGTCAACCATAATAGCCGAACTTATAACAATTTTTGCACAGTAACAGGGGATGAAGGTGGCGCCGGCGCGCGCCGGCTACAGGCGGTAAGCGCGGTCGCTGGCCATCAGCACCGGTGGCAGCGCAACGTCCTTGCCCACCACCAGCACCTTGAAGAGTTCGCCCATTTCCGCCGGCGACAGCAGCTTGTGCACCGCGTTCGACTGCGGCAGGTACGCTTTCGTATCGGCCGGGTCGGTGCGCAGCAGCAGGTCGCCGATGCCGGCGCCCAGCAGGAACGTCGCCTGGTTCATGTAGGCCAGCACCTCGGCCCCCGCATCCTGCGCCGCCAGCGCCATCGCGGTGAAATCCACGTGCGCGGTAATGTCCTGCAAGCCGGGCAGGAAGAAGGGATCGGGATGTGCGTGATGGCGGTAATGGCACATCAGCGTGCCGGCGGAGCGGTCCGGATGATAGAACTCGTGGGCCGGAAAGCCGTAGTCGAGCAGGATCGCGGCACCGCGGCCCCTGGCCAGCAAGGCGCCCAGCGTGCCCATGAAGCCGCACGCGGTACCGTGCAATTCCGTCACGTAGCCTTCCGGCAGGGTGCCATGGTCCGGGATCTGCCGGGCGACCTGCTCCAGCAGCCCCGGCGCCGGCTCGGCGGCCACGTAGTCGAAGCGGCCGTCCGCCACCGTCACGCACTGCTCGCGCCAGCCATCGGCGGTTTTCGTGACCAGGTGCACGGGCATCGCATCGAGCACTTCATTGCCGAGCACCACGCCGTCGAACGCGTCGGGGAAGCCATCCAGCCAGACCACCTGCGGAAAATCGCGCAACGCTTCCTGCTGCCGCGAGCGCAGTTCGCCGGACAGTTCGACGATCGCATAGCGCTCCACCGCCACCCCCATGCCGGCCAGCTCGGTCAGCACGTCGCGTGCCAGTTTGCCGGTGCCGGCGCCGAATTCGAGGATGTTGGGTGCGCTTTGGGCGATAATGTCGGCGGCAACGCGCGCCAGCGCGGCGCCGAACAGCGGCGACATCTCCGGCGCGGTTGTAAAATCGCCGTCCTTGCCCAGCTTGGCCGCGCCACCGGTGTAATAGCCGAGGCGAGGCGCATACAGCGCCGTTTCCATGAAACTGGCAAAGGACAGCACGCCGTCGTGGCGCGCCACATCGGCAGCGATCTGCTGCTGCAGGGCTTGCGACGCGGCCAGCGCGTCCGGAGAAGGTGCGGGAAGGGACATGCCCCGCATTGTAGCGAATCGGGCATGGCTCCCCAACTTGACGATCTGACATGACGACAACACACCAAGCGAACAGCGAGCAGTCCGCCGCCGGCCACCATGGGGCGCCGGTGGCGCTGGTAACAGGTGCCGGCCGCCGGCTCGGCCGCGCCATTGCGCTGGCGCTGGCGCGCGCCGGCTGGGACGTGGCCGTGCATTACCGCGCTTCCCGCGCCGATGCCGAAGAAGTCGCCCGCGAGATCGCCGCCATGGGCCGCCGCGCGGCACTGGTGCATGGCGAACTGGGCGACGAGGCAGCCGTGCGGCGCCTGCTGCCCGCCGCCGCCGACGCGCTGGGCCCGGTCACTTGCATCGTCAACAATGCTTCCCTGTTCGACTACGACAGCGCCACCGACTTCACCAGTGCCCGCCTGGATGCGCACATGCGCGCCAACGTGGCCGCGCCGGTGCTGCTGGCGCAGGCCTTGCACGCCCATGTGGCCGATGGTGCCCAGGGCGTGGTCGTCAACCTGCTGGACCAGAAGCTGTACAATCTCAATCCCGATTTCCTGTCGTACACGCTGTCGAAAGCGGCGCTGCATACCGCGACCACGGTGCTGGCCCAGGCGCTGGCGCCGAAGGTGCGCGTGGTCGGCGTGGCACCGGGCATCACGATGGTGTCCGGTGACCAGAGCGAGGCAGGATTCGCCAAGGCCCACACGCAAACGCCACTGGGACGCTCCAGCACTCCCGAAGACATCGCCGCTGCCGTGCTGTACGCGGCAACGGCGCGCGCGGTGACGGGCACCACGCTGCTGGTCGACGGTGGCCAGCACCTGCTGCCGCTGCCGCGCGACGTGATGTTCCTGGCCCAATGACTTCGCGCCCATAACGTCGCGCCAAAAAACCAGCACCCGATCATTTCGCGCCCAACAACTTCTCGCCGAACTTCTCGCCGAATAATTTCTTAAATAGCCACTATCGCCACCATGCTGTCCGCCCTCACCCACCCCCGCCTGCAGGATTGCCGCCGGCTGTTCCTGCGCAATTACGAAGTGCTGATCAACATCGGCGTCCACGAATTCGAGAAGAAGGGCGAGCAGCGCGTGCTGTTCAATGTCGACCTGTACATTCCGCTCGCCGTGTCGACGCCGCAGTCCGACGAACTGCATGAAGTGGTCGATTACGACTTCATGCGCGATACCATCGCCGCGCGCATGGCCGAGGGCCACGTGCACCTGCAGGAAACCCTGTGCGACGACCTGGTGAAGGCACTGCTGGCCCACCCGCGCGTGCGCGCCGTGCGCCTGTCCACCATGAAGCCGGACGTCTATCCCGATTGCGAAGGCGTCGGCGTCGAAGTGTTCCACATCAAGGATGAAGCATGAACGCCGTCGTCGACAACGCCGCGGTAGAAGGCGCGGGCAAGGGCGCGGACAAGGCCGCCGACAAGATCGCCTACGAGAACAACAAGCTGCACAAGCGCCTGTGCCGCCTGGTGGGCCAGGCGATCGGCGACTTCAACATGATCGAGGACGGCGACAAGGTAATGGTCTGCCTGTCAGGCGGCAAGGACAGCTACGCGCTGCTCGATATCCTGCTGACGCTGCGCGAGCGCGCACCGATCCACTTCGACATCGTCGCCGTCAACCTCGACCAGAAGCAGCCGAATTTCCCGGCCGAGGTACTGCCCCGCTACCTGACGGAACTGGGCGTGCCGTTCCATATCGAAAACCAGGATACCTACTCGATCGTCACGCGCCTGATCCCGGAAGGCAAGACGACCTGCTCGCTGTGCTCGCGCCTGCGCCGCGGCATCCTGTACCGCGTGGCCGATGAACTGGGCTGCAACAAGATCGCGCTGGGCCACCACCGCGACGACATCCTGGAAACCTTCTTCCTCAACATGTTCTTCGGCGGGAAGCTGAAGGGCATGCCGGCCAAGCTGGTTTCCGACGACGGCAAGCACATGGTGATCCGTCCGCTGGCCTACGTGAAGGAAGAAGACACGGAGCGCTACGCGGCGGTGAAGGGCTTCCCGATCATTCCATGCGACTTGTGCGGCTCGCAGGAAAACCTGCAGCGCAAGCAGATCAAGGCAATGCTGCGCGACTGGGAAAAGAAAACCCCGGGCCGCGTGGAAAGCGTGTTCTCGGCCCTGTCCACCGTGGTGCCGTCGCACCTGATGGACCGCGACCTGTTCGGCTTCACGGACCTGAAGACGGATGGCGTGGCCAACCCGCTGGGCGATATCGCGTTCGACGAAGAACCATGTTCGACGCCGGCCACCGTGCCGGGGATCATTCCACTGCAGCCGAAGTAATGGTCGAAAAATGGGGACGTCTCCTGACCCCGCTTAGTTAAGCATTGCTCGACACATTGAAAGCGCATGCATTCACCCCAACAGCGAAGGGCTGGGGTCAGACCCGGCGGGTCTGACCCCGGAATTTGCCCTTGGGGTGGGCTTAACTTAACGGCATCCGGGTCCGTCCCTGTCTTTGCTGCGTTCGATTATTGCCGTACCGGCTTCAGAACTTCCGGTCCGTGCGGTACACCGGATACAGGTTGAACCGCTCGTCCCACGATGCATGCCGCCTGGCGAAGAAGTCCAGCCGGGCACGCGAGCTTTTCGCGAAGTCCGGATCGTTGTCCAGCCTTTCCTTGAACGCGGCGGCCACGGCCGGATCCTTCAGCTGTTCGCGCGCCACCTCTTCGGCCACGTATTCCTCCATGTACTCCTTGCGCTCGAAGGCGGCAGTGAACATGCCCCACGCCAGCAGCGAATCGGCGCCCTGCGGTTCCAGCATCGTCATCACCAGGCGCGCCTTCGGCTGCGCGATCGGCACGAACAGCGCTCCGGCGCCCACCTCGCGCGCTTCGGTGTTCCACGCCCCTTCCACCGCCAGCATCTGGTGTCCCTCGAACGATTGCGGCGTCAGCCTGGTCTTCGTCGCGCGGAACGCTTCCACTTCCAGCTTGCCCGGCGCGGCGGCCAGCACCTTGAATGCCACGCCGTGCTGTTTCAGCTTGGCGCCCACGGCGCCGGCCTGTGCCGCCGGCACCAGGTAGCCGCCGGCCGGCGCCTTGATCGTGAAGTCGGGCACGATCTCGTCGCGCAGCGGCACCTTCCACAGCTGCGGCTTCGTCTCGTCGTATTGCGTCCAGATACCGCCGGAGACATCGGACGGCACGCGCTTGAATTCATAACCGCGGAAGTCGATCGTCCGCACCTTGTCGGTGGTCCGGTAGCTGAGCGGGAAGTCCTGCCCTCCCAGCGCGGTGGCGCGCGCATCGGCGGCCAGCGCGGCCTGGCGCCACGCGGTGCCATGCTTCGCCACCTGGTTCATTACCGACACGATCGTGTTGTACGTGATCTTCACGCGCGTGGGGTAATCCTTCCACGAGTGCGTTTCGACCAGCATGCCGAAGCGGTTGCGCAGGTAGAAGTAGCCGGTCGAGAAACGCGCCCCGGACATTTCGTCGACGAAGCCCGATTGCGGTTCATCCGTCCTGGCAAATGAAATATAGAAGTGCTTCGGGTCGGAACCCTGCTGGCGCAGGTCGGCAATCACATTGTCGCGCAGCGCCGTGCCGGCCTCGCGCAATGCCGCATCGCCGCCGTGCACGGGCTCCACCTGGATCGACACGTCCGGCTCGAACTTCGCGCCATCGGTCACGTGCAGGTCGATGTAGGCCAGCGGGTCCCACTGGTTCACCAGCGCCAGCATCGCCTGCATCTCGGGCGCGTCGGCCTTGAGGTAATCGCGGTTCAGGTTGTAGTTCTGCGCGGTCACGCGCCAGCCCATCTCCACCGGCCCGCGCTGGTTCGGCCGGTTGTTCGGGCCGAAGCGCTCGTGGCCGTCCACGTTGAAGACGGGAACGAACAGCAGCACCTGCCTGTCGAGCGCGGCGCCGGCGAGCTTGCCATCGAGCGCATGGCGCAGCGCCAGGAAGCCGGCGTCCTTGCCATCGATCTCGCCCGCATGGATACCGCCCTGCACCAGCAGCACGGGAATGTTCTTCTTCTTCGCCGCGCCGGCGGTGAGCGCCCCGCTCTTCGACACGGCCAGCGCCAGCATCGGCCGCCCTTCCGGCGTGCGGCCGAACTCGAAGCATCGCACCGCTTTCGGATACGCCTTCTGGAAGTCCGCGCACAGCTTGACCACTTCGTCGTAGCGCCCGGTGGCCTGGAAGCCGGAGCGTTCCGACACGGTGGTGAGATCGGGGGCGGCATGGGCCAGCGGCAAGGCGGCGAGCAAGGCAAGCGACAGTGCGGTGCGAATCATCTACAGGGCTCCGGTGAGGGTCGGATCGACCAATGAAGAAAAGCGGAACGCGGCACGGATCGCGTGCCGGTCCGCCATGGCCGGAGCATTATAGACTTACGGCTTGCCACCCACACCCGGCCTTCGCTCGCCCGGCACCTCAGGAGCCGAAGTGATAATTCAGTTCGATCCAGCCGGCGCGGCCCACCGGGCTGTAGCTGCCGACCGGATAGTTCGGCCAGCCGGCGGTGGTGTCGGACTTGATCCTGTTGGCCACGTTGTTGACGATCAGCGAAACGGTCAGGCGGTCCGTCACGCGGTACACGGCGCTAACGTTGACGAGCGTGGTCGGCGACAGGTAGCCGGTCCACGCGGCGTTGGGGATCTTGCCGTAGCGGGTGGCGAACACCGTGGTGGCCCACTGGCCCACGTTCCAGTTCACGCTGGCGGTCAGCTTGTCCGGCCAGTCCGCGCTCTCGAACGAATGCAGCTCGTCGCTGACCGGGTCGCCGGCGAACTGCCGGGAGCGGCGCGTCACCGTTTTCGAATAGTTGCCCCGCACCGTGAACACGCCATGTGCGGCGGTACGCAGCGCATATTTCGCGCTGACGTCGAAGCCGCTGCTGCCCAGCTGCGCGGCGTTGATCGGATTGACGCGGATCTCGCGGATTTCTCCGGGGCGCACCAGCGAATCGGCAGGGTAGCGCGTGATGCGGGCCAGCGCGTCGACACAGCTCGGCATGTTGATGTCCGCCGCGCCCAGCCGGCATGCCGCTTCATCGCGCAACAGGCGGTCCGCCGACAGGTTCGTCACCAGGTCGTCGATGCGGATGTTCCAGTAGTCCGCCGATACGTCGAACGCCGAACTGGGCGACCAGACGATCCCCGCACCATACGAACGCCCCCGCTCGGGCTTCAGGTCGCGGCTGCCGTTCTGCACATAGTCGGCGCCGGGCGACACGTTGGCGTAGTCGCAGGTGTCGAGCGGCTGGCCGGCCAGGCCGCAGCGGTAGTAATCCGTGGTGGACGAGTAATAGCCGGTGCCGCGCGCCTTGTAGATGTAGTTCATGTCCGGCGCGCGGAAGCTGGTGGCGCGGTTCGCGCGCAGCAGCAGCTCCTTTGCCGGCCGCCATTCTAGCCCGCTGGCATAGGTGGACTTGCCGCTGGTGCGCCCGGCGAACTTGTAGCGATCGTAGCGGCCCGCCAGCGTGGCATTCAGGGTCTTCAGGACAGGGATGTTCACTTCAGCGCCGGCCGCGTAGCGGGTGCGCGTGCCCTCCGTCACGTCGCTGCGCGTGGTGACGTTGAAGTACCCTTCGTTGATGCGGGGATCGGGTACGTTCGAGAAGCCCTGCCGCCCCGCTTCGGCGACGACGGCCAGCTGCAGCAGCCCGGCCGGCAGCTGGTACAGCGTACCGTTCAGGGTGGCCGACAGCGTATTGGTCCACGACTCGTCCTCGCTGTGCGACAGGCCCTTGATGACGCCGAATTCGGCCGGCGTCAATGGCGTGGCGAGCCGCGCCGGGTCGGGCGCGTAGATCGCCACGCCATCCTCGTCGGTCCCCAGGCGCGAGCCGAGGAAGAAGCCGTCGATGTTGGCAAGCGCGCGCGGCACGTGGTTCTCGCTCTTGTACCACGAGGCGCTGTAGCCCGCTTCGTACTTCCAGCCGGTGCCGGGAATGCGCCCCCGTGCGCCCACCGACGCGGCCAGCGCGCGGTCGGTCCAGGCACGGTTGAACTGCTCCACGCCGCCCATTTCCTCGGGCGAGATGTAGCGCGTCCATGCTTCGTAGTTGCCGGTGTTCCGGTTCAGGAAGTAGCCGCTGGCGGTCGATTGCGACGTCCACGACAGGCCGCGCGTGTTGTTCTGCGTGCCGTTATGGCCGGCCAGCACGTCGGCGAACAGCGTGGTGTCATCGCCCAGTGCATAGGTGGCGCTGCCGTAGGCATTCTTGCTGAGGTTCCTGGTCTGCACGGTCCAGTACGTGGGCCCCACTTTCGGGCTCGCGCAGTACGCTCCGGTACGCGCGGTATAGCGCACGACACTGCCGCCGAACAGGCCGCCGATCGCATCGCAGGTGCCGCCCGGGTCCACGTAGCGGCCGGCGCTGACATTGCGCCGCGACAGCACATTGGTCGGCGTGCCATCCCGGGTGGCCATGAAGTCACGCTGGTAGGCGGCCAGCGGCTGGCGCTCGCTGACCTCGAATGCGAACACGGTATCGAGCTTGCCGAACTGCTGCCCGCCGGTGAATTGCACGCGCCGGTCGGCGCCGCCACCGCGCGTGGTGCCGCCGGCCTTGAGGTTGACATCGAAGCCGCCGTGCTGCTTCTTGAGGATGATGTTGACGACGCCGGCGATCGCATCGGAGCCGTAGATCGCGGAAGCGCCACCGGACAGGATCTCGATCCGTTCCACGACGGTGGAAGGAATGTTGGCCAGGTTGGTGAAGTTGACGGTGCCTTCGTAGGCGATCGGGAAATCGGCAAGCCGGCGTCCGTTCAGCAGGACCAGCGTGTGGTTCGGGCCCAGCCCGCGCAGGCTGATCGTATTGGCCGATGGCGTGAAGGTATTGCCGAAATCGGCACCCTGCACGAAACCGCTGTTCTGCACCTGGTTGTTCAGCGCATCGAACACGTTCCGGTAGCCCTGGCGGGTGATGTCCTCGGCGGTGATTACGGTGACGGCCGATGGGCCTTCGATGCTGGTGCGCGGAATGCGCGAACCCGTGATGACGACGGAGGGCGCCGCCCCTTCGGGCGGCGTGTCAGCCTGCCCCTGCGCGAACAGGGGCATGCCGCACAATGGGGCGCAGTATATGGCTCTCAATGCTGCGGCGGCGATCGGATTCGTGGTCTTCATACTCGGCATGATTGGTCCTTGTGGGAACCAGATCATACGAAGCGCGTTGCCTTTTTTGAACGAAGCCTTTCGCAGTTGCTTATGCGTTGCTCGGTGGTGCAGGAAAATTGAACAAGGCAGATGGAAGGAGGCTGGAGAAGGAGGCTCGAAACAGGCAGATGAAACAAGGGGCACCGCCGGGGTGCCCCTTGCCGGCCGTCAGGCCGCGTGCGGTGCCACGGCCGGCGCGGGTGCCGCCGCGCGTGGTGGCGTGTGATACGCCGCCAGCAGCGCGGCCTCCTTCTGCTTCGCCGCCTTCAGGTGGCGCTCCTTCACGTGGCCATAGCCGCGGATGTCTTCCGGAATGCGCGCGATGGCCACCGCCGTATCGAGGTTTTCCTTCGCCAGCGTCGGCAGCAGCGCCAGCACGCGATCGCGATACTCGCCGATCAGCGCACGTTCCATCTTCCGTTCCGCCGTGTAGCCGAACACGTCGAGCGGGGTGCCGCGCAAGCCCTTCAGCTTGGCCAGCACGCCGAAGGCGCTGCGCATCCACGGGCCGAACTGCTGCTTGACGAGGTGGCCATCCTTGTCCTTCTTCGCCAGCAGCGGCGGCGCCAGGTGGAACTTCACCGTGAAATCGCCTTCGAACATGCCTTCGATCTTCTGGCGGAACGCCGGGTCCGTGTGCAGGCGGGCCACTTCGTACTCGTCCTTGTAGGCCATCAGCTTGTACAGGTAGCGCGCCACCGCCTCTGTCAGCCGCTTCGTGCCCAGCGGTTCCTCGGCGCGCCGTACCTGGTCGATGAAGTCCGTGTACTGGCGGGCGTACGCCGCGTTCTGGTACGCCGTCAGCAGTTCGACGCGGCGGGCAAGCAGCTCGTCCAGCGATTGCGTGCGCTTGAATTCAACCACCTGCGCAGGCACCGCCATTTTCGACACGGCCGCCAGGTCGTGCGCCGCATAGCGGCCCCAGTTGAAGGCGGCCTTGTTGAACGCCACCGACACGCCGTTCAACTCGATCGCCTTCATCAGCGACGCTTCCGACAAGGGCACGTGGCCTTTCTGGAAGCAGTAGCCCAGCATGAACATGTTGGTGGCGATCGCGTCGCCCATCAGCGAGGTGGCGATCTGGCCGGCATCGAGGAAGTCGACACGGTCTTCGCCACAGGCGCGCACGATTTCCGCCCGCGAGCTGCTGCCGGGGAATTGCCAGTCCGGATTCTTCACGAACGCGGCGGTGGTGGCGCCGGTGGAATTGATCGCGGCCCAGGTGCGGCCCTCGCCCATCCGGCTCAAGGCATCGCGGCTGGCCGTGACGATCTGGTCGCAGCCGATCACGAGATCGGCGCTGCCCGTGCCCACGCGCGTCGAGTGCAGGTCCGCCTGCCGGTCGGCCAGCCGCACGTGCGACATCACCGGCCCGCCCTTCTGCGCCAGGCCGCTCATGTCCAGCACCACGGCCCCCTTGTTTTCCACGTGCGCCGCCACGGCCAGGATCTGGCCGACGGTGACGACACCGGTGCCGCCGATGCCCGTGACGAGGATGCCGTATGGCTGCGCGGTGGATGGCAGCACCGGTGCCGGCAAGGCGGGGACTTCGCCGCCCGCCGCGGCCTTCTTCGGCTTTTTCAGCTGGCCGCCTTCCACCGTCACGAACGACGGGCAGAAGCCGGACACGCACGAGTAATCCTTGTTGCAGCTCGACTGGTTGATCTGGCGCTTGCGCCCCAGTTCCGTTTCCAGCGGTTCGACGGACAGGCAGTTCGACTGCACGGAGCAGTCGCCGCAGCCTTCGCACACGGCTTCGTTGATGACCACGCGCTTGGCCGGATCCGGGTACTCGTTGCGCTTGCGGCGGCGCCGTTTCTCGGAGGCGCAGGTCTGGTCATAGATCATGGCCGAGACGCCGGGCTTGTTGCGCAGTTCCTTCTGCACGTCCATCAGTTCGGAACGGTGGCGCACCGTCACGCCGGGCGCCCAGGCGTAGTCGTCGGGATACTTGTCCGGATCGTCGGTGACCACGATGATCGGCGTGACGCCCTCGGCGGCGATCTGCCGCGAGATCATGCCCGGATCGAGCGGGCCATCGAAGGCCTGGCCGCCCGTCATGGCCACCGCGTCGTTGAACAGGATCTTGTAGGTGATGTTGACCTTGGCCGCCACCGCGGCGCGGATCGCCAGGATGCCCGAGTGGAAATAGGTACCGTCGCCCAGGTTGGTGAACACGTGCTGCTCGTTCGTGAACGGCGCCTGCCCGACCCACGTCACGCCCTCCGCGCCCATGTGCGTGAAGGTCGACGTTTCCCGGTCCATCCACAGCACCATGTAATGGCAGCCGATACCGGCCAGCGCGCGCGAACCTTCGGGCACCTTGGTGGACGAATTGTGCGGGCAGCCGGAACAGAAATACGGCGTGCGGTCGGTTTCGGGATTGGCCTTGGCGGGCACGTTCTTCAGCACCAGTTCCTTCGCTTCCAGGAAGGCGATGCGTTCCTGGACACGCTGCGCCACCGGATGGCCGGCGCAGTAGTGCGAAATGCGGCTGGCGATCGCGCGGGCGATCTGCGCCGGATTCAGCTCATAGGTGGCCGGCAGCAGCCAGTCGCCGTGGCCGCTGCGGTGCTGGTTCGACCATTCGCCCGTGTCGTCGAACTTGCCGACCACGCGCGGACGCTGGCCATCGGGCAGGTTGTACAGTTCTTCCTTCAGCGCGTATTCGAGGATCTGGCGCTTTTCTTCCACCACCAGGATCTCGTCCAGCCCGCGCGCGAATTCATGCACGCCATCGGCCTCCAGCGGCCACGTCATGCCGACCTTGTAGAGGCGGATGCCGATGTCGGCGGCGGCCTGTTCGTCGATGCCCAGGTCGGCCAGCGCCTGCCGCGTGTCGAGATACGATTTGCCGGCGGTGATGATGCCGATCTTCGGCCGCGGGCTGTCCCAGATGATCTTGTTGAGTTTATTGGCGCGGCAGTACGCGAGGGCCGCGTACCACTTGTAGCTGTTCATCCGCACTTCCTGGTCCAGCACCGCGTCCGGCCAGCGGATGTTCAGGCCGCCCGGCGGCAGCTCGAAGTCGTCCGGCATGGCGATCTGCACGCGGTCCGGATCGAAGTCGATGACGGCGCCGGACTCGATGATGTCCGTCACGCACTTCATCGCCACCCACAGGCCCGTGTAGCGGCTCATGGCCCAGCCATGCAGGCCATAGTCGAGGTACTCCTGCACCGAGGACGGATACAGGACAGGGATGCCGCAGGCGGCCAGGATATGGTCCGACTGGTGCGCGGTGGACGAGGATTTCGCCGCGTGGTCGTCGCCGGCCAGCACCAGCACGCCGCCGTGCTTCGAGCTGCCGGCATTGTTGGCGTGCTTGAACACGTCGCCGCAGCGGTCCACGCCGGGGCCCTTGCCGTACCACATGCTGAACACGCCGTCGTATTTGGCATCCTGGAACAGGTTGGTCTGCTGGGTGCCCCACACCGCCGTGGCGGCGAGGTCTTCGTTCATGCCGGGGTGGAACTTGACGTGGTGCGCTTCCAGGTATTTTTTCGCCTTCACCGCCGTCTGGTCGATCGACGTGACGGGCGAACCGCGATAGCCGGTGATGTAGCCGGCCGTATTCAGGCCAGCCTTCAGGTCGCGTTCGCGCTGCAGCATCGGCAGGCGGATCAGCGCCTGCGTGCCGGTGAGGAACGCGCTGCCGCGCTCCAGCGTCCATTTGTCTTCGAGGGTGATGTCCTCTTTGCCTAGCTCCGTACCCTTGTGAGGTGCGTTCATGGGTTTGTCTCCAATATCTTTTGTAAAGCCCAACGCCGGCGCCCTATCTTGTGCAGAGCTGCCGGGTTGCTTTTCACCCCAAGGCAAAACCTGGGGTCAGGGAGGAGTGCTGGCCTGCATGCCAGCACCGTTCCGCAGGCGCGAAGCATGCTTCGCGAAATTCCTGCTCCACCCCGCCGGGTCTGACCCCGGTTTCTGCCTGTGGTTATGTTTTTCAAGCGGGCGTCTTCGCAGTATCCTCCAGCACGCCGCGGCGAATCTGGTCGAGCTCGATCGATTCGAACAGCGCGCGGAAATTGCCTTCGCCAAAGCCCTGGTCGCCCTTGCGCTGGATGATCTCGAAGAAGATCGGGCCGATCACGTTCTGCGTAAAGATCTGCAGCAGCAATTCGCGTTGCTGTTCACTTGAGGCCTGCCCGTCGATCAGGATGCGCAGGCGGCGCAGTTCTTCCAGGTTTTCGCCATGGTTCGGCAAGCGCCGGTTGACCAGTTCGTAATACGTTTCGATCGTATCCTGGAAAGCGATTCCGCTGTCGCGCATTCCCTGGATCGAGCGGTAGATGTCGTCGGTACCGAGCGCGATGTGCTGGATGCCTTCGCCGTGGTATTCGTTCAGGTACTCGGCGATCTGCGACTTGTCGTCCGACGATTCGTTGATCGGGATGCGGATCTTGCCGCACGGCGAAGTCATGGCCTTCGACTTCAGGCCCGTATGCTTGCCGGTGATGTCGAAGTAGCGGATCTCGCGGAAATTGAACAGGCGCTCATAGAAGCCCGCCCATTCGGCCATCCGGCCACGGTAGACGTTGTGCGTCAGGTGGTCGATATAGGTCAGGCCGTTGCCCACCGGGTTCGGGTCCACGCCCGGGATCGCCACGAAATCGGCGTCGTAGATGCTGATGTCGCCGATGCTGCCGGGCGCCTGGCCCTTGGCGGTATTCTTGCCGCGCCAGCGGTCGACCAGGTACAGCAGCGAATCGCCGACGCCCTTGATGGCGGGAATGTTCAGTTCCATCGGGCCGGTCTTGTTGTCGAAGCCCCAGGCGCCCATTTCCAGCGCCTTGTTGTAGACGTAGGCCGCATCGTCGACGCGGATCGCGATCGCGCACACGGATGGGCCGTGCTGGCGGGCGAAGCGCTGGGCAAAGGAGTGCTCTTCGGCGTTGATGATGAAGTTGATCTCGCCCTGGCGGTACAGCGTGACATCCTTGGTGCGGTGGCGGGCGATGGCCGTGAATCCCATGTTTTCGAACAGCTGGCCGAGCGCTTTCGGATCGGGCGCGGCGAACTCGACGAATTCGAATCCGTCGGTCCCCATCGGATTCTCCCAGGGCGTGAATTGCATGTGCGTCTCCTTTTATCGAATAGCGAAAAGTATAGGCTTCGCGGGGGAGAATTAAATTGCAAAGATTTCCCATCGATGCAGGTTTTGAGCAATAATATTGCGTTATCAGGCATGCCACGAGGAGATTATGACCAAGATCACGCTGGACAAGACAGACCGTAAAATCCTATCGATCCTGCAGGAAGATGGCCGCCTGTCGAACCAGGACGTGGCCGAGCAGGTCAGCCTGTCGCCCTCGCCCTGCCTGCGCCGCATCAAGCGGCTGGAAGAGGAAGGCGTGATCCGCCAGTACGTGGCGCTGCTCGACCCGGACAAGATCGGCCTGGGCCTGCTGGCCTATGTCAACGTGCGGCTGGAAAAGCACAGCGATGCCGCCGCGGTGGCGCACAGCACGGCCCGCGCGCTCGGTGCGCTGCCGGGTACCGTCTCGCCGCGCGAGGATTTCGCCGTGGCCGTGGAAGGCTGGCCGGAAGTGGTGGCGTGCTATGCGATGACAGGCGAGATGGATTACCTGCTGCGCGTGCACGTGGAAGACATGGACCACTTCTCGCGCTTCATGATGGCCACGCTGTTGCGGCACCCCGCCGTGCTGGACGTGAAGTCCAGCTTTGCGCTGCAACGCATCAAGGACACCACGGCGCTTCCGCTGGTCTGACGGCGGCCGCGCGGTGCGCGGAGTTTTCTTTTCGTCATCATCGCTTCATATTCCTTTGCTAGTGTCTGGCGCGTTCATCCAGACCAGCAAAGGACAACGTGAATTCGCCGATCATCCGCCATGCCGTACGCGCGGCCATGCTGGCCCTCGCCAGCGCTCCCCTGCTCGCACAGGAAAACGTCCAGCCGCCGCCAGCGACAGAACAGGCGGCGGATGCTCCCCATGATGTCGTGATCGTGACCGGCCGCGCCGGTGCCGGTACCCGCACGAAATCGAAGGCCAGCTATTCGATCACCACGATCGACGAGGACGCGCTGCGAATGCAGGCCCCCACGTCGGTGACGGAAGCGCTGAAATCGGTCCCCGGGTTCTGGGTCGAAGCTTCCGGCGGCGAAGCATCGGGCAATATTCGCGCTCGCGGTATTCCTGTCGATGGCTTCGGTTCGGTCACGCTGCTGGAAGACGGCATTCCGGTGCAGCACGATCCTTCGCTGGGCTACCTGAATGCCGACCAGGCATTCCGCCTCGACGAGACGATCGAACGCATCGAGGTCGTGCGCGGCGGCCCGTCGTCGGTGTTCTACACGAACGCGCCGGCCGGTGCGATCAACTTCCGTACGCGCGAGATCGGCGACACGGCGAGCGGCATCGTCAAGGTCGGCGCCGGCAATTTCGGCATGCGGCGCGTCGACTTCTGGGCCGGCGCGCCACTCGGCAATGGCTGGAAAGGCGGTATCGGCGGCTTTTACCGCATCGACGACGGCATCCGCTCGCCCGGCTATCGCGCCAATGATGGTGGCCAGGTGCGCGTGCGACTGACGCGCATGCTCGACGGCGGCCGCATCGCCCTGGACTTCAAGCACCTGGACGACAAGGTGGCGCTGTTCCTCGGCATTCCGATGCGCACTTACCCGGATGGCGATATCGCGGCGATTCCCGGCTTCGACGGCAACCGCGGCACCGTGGCCGGGCCGCAGACCAGGGTGGTCGACATGCGGATGGGGAACGGCGCCACCTACCGTTTCGACAACGGCGAAGGCACGCACGTCAAGCGCAAGCAGTTCACCGTCGCGCTCGACAAGGAACTGGGCGGCTGGAAGCTGGCCGAATCGCTGCGCCATTCCAGCACGGACACGCAGCGCAACGGCGTGTTCCCGAACCAGTTGCTGTCCAGCGAAGCCTTCCTGCGGCAATCGCAAGGCTTGCTGGCGCGCGTGCCGGGTGCCACGCGGCTGGCGCTGCGGCGCGTCGACGCGCCAGGTACGGATTACGCGGATCCGAACGGCCTGCTGCTGGTCGGCGGGCTGCGCGGCGTGACGATGCCGCTGGAGGAAACCGTCAACGACTTGCGCCTGTCCCGCAAGTTCGCCACCGGCACGCAAACGCACGACGTCACGCTCGGCTACTATTTTGCCCGCTTCACGCAGGGGTTCGACCGCTATTCGTCGACCGTGCTGCTTGGCGCGCAAAGCCAGGCGCCGTTGCTGGACCTGGCTGGCCTCGACGCCGCCGGCCGCGCGGCCGGCACGATTACCGAGCGCGGCATCTACAATTACGGGTACGAATGGGAGCATGCGCGCGGCAAGTCGCGCACGCACGCGCTGTACCTGTCGGACGAATGGCAGGTCGACGAGCGCCTGCGCATCGATGGCGGCGTGCGCTGGGAAAAGGTGAATACGCGCGGCTGGACCGAGCGCGGTGCCAACGTCGATCTGGGCACGTTCGCCACCTCGAAGATACGTACCGGCACCGGCGTGCTGGATTACTACGACAACGACTTCGACAAGGTGGGCTGGACGCTCGGCGCGAACTGGCAACTGGCGCGCACGTCGGGCGTGTTCGGCCGGTGGACCAAGGCGTTCCGCCTGCCGAACCTGTCGTCCTACATTACCTCGCCGGCCGCGGTGCCGGTGATCCAGACGATGGACCTGGGCGAGCTGGGCTACAAGTACAGCAGCGCGATGCTGGAACTGTATCCCACCCTGTTCTATTCGAAGTACGACAACGTGGCGTACACGAACAACGTGTTTTCGATCGATAACGCGACATCGCGCCCGCAGACCGGCTACGCATCGTCGCGTACCTTCGGCCTGGAGCTGGAAGGCCGGCTGTTCCCCAGCAGCCTGGTCGACCTGGGCTTCAACCTGACGTTGCAGGATCCCGAGTACCGAGACCTGCGCTATACGGACCGGGTCAACAACCTGCCGGTGCCGCGCGACTACTCGGGCAATGCGTTGATCCGCGTGCCGAAAGTGAGCGCCCGGCTGGTGCCCGGCGTGAACCTGCTGGGCGACAAGCTGCGCCTGCAACTGGCGTACGAATACCAGGGCAAGCGCTACGTGGACTCGGCCAACACCGTGGTCTTGCCCAAGTACCACGTGCTGAACTTCTCGGCGCGCTGGCAGGCCACGCCGGCGGTCGAGGCATTCCTGTACGTGGACAACGTGGACAATTCGCAGGGCCTCACCGAAGGCAACCCGCGCGCCGGCGAACTGGCCAGCGCCGATGCCGGTGCCAACTCGTTCATTGCCCGCCCGCTGCTGGGCCGCACCGTGCGCGCGGCACTGAAGTATGCGTTTTGAGCGGCTTGCCGGACTGGCCATCCTGCTGTGCGGCCTGCTGGAGCAGGCGGCCGCCCAGTCCACCGACCTGGTGTTGCGCGGACGCCTGACCGGTACCGACCACCAGACCTACCGGGAAGTGCCGTTCGCGGTACCGCCCGGTGTCGACCGCGTGACCGTCACGTTCGACTACACGGGCAGGGAACAGCGCAGCGTGATCGACCTGGGCCTGATCGGCCCGGACGGCATGCTGCGCGGCTGGAGCGGGGGCAACAAGCGCACCTTCACGGTCGGTACCGTCGACGCCACGCCTTCCTACCTGGCGGTGCCGGCGCTGGCCGGGCAATGGGCGCTGCTGCTCGGCATTCCGAACATGCGCGCCAATGCCACCGCCGACTACACGGCGACAGTAACGTTCTCGCGCGGGCAGGCCTCGGATGACGCGGCGCTGGCCACCGGCGCACGCTGGTACCGCGGCGACCTGCACAGCCACACGGGGCACTCCGATGGCAGTTGCCGCAACCGCGGCGGTTCGGCCAGCGTGCCGTGCCCGCCGTTCGTTCTGGCGCAAGCCGCGGCGGCGCGCCGGCTGGACTTCCTGGCCGTCACTGAACACAACACCGTGTCGCATGCGCAGGCGCTGGGCGAACTGCAACCGTATTTCGATACGCTGCTGTTGATGCCCGGCCGCGAGATCACCACGTTTCATGGCCATGCCAACCTGTTCGGCACGCTGGCGCCGCTGGATTTCCGCCGCGGCTGGGATACGGTATTGAAGGATGCGCAGGCACTGCGTGGCTTGGTGTCGATCAACCACCCGGTGCGCCCGTCCGGCGAAGACTGCATGGGCTGCGGCTGGGACACGCGGACCGACATGGCGTTGGTGCAGGCGATCGAAGCCGTCAATGGCAAGGATGCCGGCACCCGCTGGTCCGGCATCCCCTTCTGGGAGGCGCAACTCGACCGGGGCTACCGGATCACGGCGATCGGTGGCAGCGACAGCCACCGGCCGGACGAGAGCCCGCCCGGCATACCGGCCACCGTCGTGCATGCGGCGGCGTTGTCGCAGGCGGCGATCCTGGACGGTATCCGCAAGGGCCATGTCTTTGTCGACATCGAAGGCTCGCCCGACCGGCTGCTGGACGTGCGTGCGGAGGCGAATGGCAGCACGGCGATGATGGGCGATGCGCTCGATGCACCAGCCGGCACGGCGGTACGGTTCCGCGTGCGAACGGCGGGGGTGGCGGGAGCGCGGCTGCGTATCGTCGACAACGGCAGGGAAATCACGCCGCTGGCGGACCCCACGGTGCGTGACGTGGATAGCGTATTCACGCTGGCCGGCGACGGCAGGCCGCACTGGGTGCGCGTCGACGTAATCGCTGCCGCGGGGCACCTGCTGCTGCTGGGGAATCCGGTTTACCTGAATGCGCGCCGGTAAGCCGGCATCGATGCCGCGCTATTCTTTCTTGCCGCGCCCCGGCAGCATGTCCCACAGCTTGGCGGCGCGCCGCACATTGGCTTTCAGCGCATAGTCGATGGTGGCCAGCTGTTCCTGCATCGCTTCCTGCAGCACGCTGGCCGGATCGGCCGGGCCCAGCTTCAGGTAGGCATCGGCCTCGCCATAGTCGCGGTGGATTTCCATGCCGGCCTTCTTCGCAATGTGGATCATGATCTGGTTCGACGACAGGCAATGCATGGTCAGCGTGTCGACGTCGTGGTTGCGGCAGACGATCGCGGCGCGCTCGAACAGCTTCGAGCCGATGCCCAGCCCGCGCGCCGATTTCAATACCGACACGCCGAATTCGGCCACGCGGTCCTTGTCCGTGGCGCCGTCCTGTTCCGGCTGCCGTTCCGCGAATCCCAGGTGTCCCACCGCGACGAGACGGAACACGCGGTTGTAGACCCCGAACACGATGTCGCGGTCGAAGTCGATGCCCTCGACATACTTCGCCACCTGCTCGTCGGTGATGGGCGAACCGAAGCGCAGCAGGCGGTCGCGCCCTTCGATCTGCAGGAAATGCTTGAGCATGCGGCGCCGGTCCCGTTCGCGCAATTCCTTGACGGGAATGGTCGGCCGCGGTTCGGGGCGGCCCAGCCATTTGTGCAGCGGATTGCGGAACAGGTTCAGGCGCGCCATCAGCGTGCTCCCGCGCCGCCTGGCGTGTGCGCTGCCGGCTCGTCCTTCTCGTCCACCTCATCCCGCTCGTCGGGCCGGGCCAGCGCTTCGCGCACCGCGCGCACCCGGGCTTCCCGCACCAGCTCGGGAATACGCTCCGGCTGTTCCGTGCAGGCCTGGGCGATTTCGCCGGCGTTGACGCCACGCGCGGCGGCCAATGCCCGCTCCAGGTAGTCGCGCTGCGGGAATGGCGCGTCGCGGAACGAGCCGCTGGGGCCTTCCCGGCCACGCGCATCGCATTCGGACACTTGCAGCAACTGCAGGAAGCGGGCCGGCTTGCGGAACGCGTCGCTGCGTTCGAACAGCTTCACGATGGTGTTGCAGCGCAGTTCCAGCGCGCGTGCCACGTTGCCGTGCTCGCGCGCGCCCAGCACCGCCAGGTCGCGGCACTCGGTCGGCACCTTCAGCCGCGCACACACATCCTTCACCAGCGCGGCGCCGAGGCCTTCATGGCCATGGTGGGCCGGCCATTGCTCCGCCGGCGTGGCGCCCTTGCCCAGGTCGTGCAGCAGGGCCGCGAAACGCACCGGCAGGTCGCAGCGCTGCCGCGCCGCGTAATCGACCACCTGTTCCAGGTGAATGCCGGTATCGACTTCCGGATGCCATTTCTCGGGCTGGGGCACGCCCCACAGGCGGTCCAGTTCCGGCACGATGCGCGCCAGCGCGCCGCAGTCGCGCAAGACCTGCAGCATGCGCGACGGCCGCTGCTCCATCAGGCCGCGCGACAGTTCCTGCCACACGCGCTCGGGCACCAGCGCATCGACTTCGCCTTCGTCGACCATGCGGCGCATCAGGGCATTGGTTTCCGGCGCCACCGTGAAATCGGTGAAGCGGGCGGCAAAGCGGGCAACGCGCAGGATGCGCACCGGGTCTTCGGCAAACGCGTCCGACACATGGCGGAACAGGCGGCGGGCGATGTCGCCGCGGCCATCGAACGGATCGGTCAGCGTGCCATCGGCGGCGCGGGCGATCGCGTTGATCGTCAGGTCGCGGCGCACCAGGTCCTGCTCCAGCGTCACGTCCGGCGCGGTGTGGAAGACGAAGCCCTTGTAGCCGGGCGCGGTCTTGCGCTCGGTGCGGGCCAGCGCATATTCCTCGTGGGTTTCCGGGTGCAGGAAGACGGGGAAATCCTTGCCGACGGCGCGGAAACCCTGCCGCACCATCTGTTCCGGCGTGGCGCCGACGACAACATGGTCATGGTCCTTGACGGGCAGTCCCAGCAGTTCATCGCGGACAGCACCGCCAACCACGTAGGTCTTCATTCCTGCTCCATGCTCCCTGCCGCGCCTTCGCCCGCTTCGGCATGCGCCTCCTCGATCCAGCGCGCCACGGCCGGGTGCCGGGTGATCCGTTCGCAGTAGGCCGACAGCGCCGGCGGCAATGCCACGTCATAGGTGTTGAAGCGGGTGACGACCGGGGCGAAGAACGCATCGGCCAAAGAAAAATCGCCGAACAGGAATTCGTTGTGGCCGAAGCGGCACAGGCATTCTTCCCAGATTTCGCTGACGCGGCCGATGTCGGCCTGCGTTTCCGGCGTGCGGCCCTGGCCGCGCAGGCTGGCGCTGATATTCATCGGCATGTTGCTGCGCAGGCCCGCGAAGCTCGAGTGCATTTCGGCGCAGATCGAGCGCGCGGTGGCGCGCGCCGCCACGTCCTGCGGCCACAGATGCTTGTCGGGGAATTGCTCGGCCAGGTACTCGCAGATCGCCAGGCTGTCCCAGATCGTGATGTCGCCGGCCAGCAGCACGGGCACGCGGCCGCTGTGCGTGTAGCGGGCGATGGTGCCGGAGGTTTCCGGGCGGTCCAGCTTCACGCGCACCTCGGTGAACGGGATGTTGAAGGCGGTCATCGCCACCCACGGCCGCATCGACCACGAAGACAGGTTCTTGTTGCCGATGACGAGCGTGAGGCCGGGCTGGCGCGCGGCGGCGAGGGTGTTGCTCAGTGTAGGGTCGAGTTCGATCGTTTGCATGAAGGTGGAAAATGCGGTGGAGGATGCGGGAAAGTAGGCGAGCGCGCCGGAATCAGCGGCTCGATAAACTGGTCTGCTGCGGTTCCTGGCCACGCGGGTCCGGCTCGCGCATGTCCTTCTCGCTGTAGCCCTTCGGCGTGACGACACCCAGCCGCGCCTTCATCGATTGCGGCCGCCCTTCGAACAGCGCCGCGTAATAGGTGGCATTGGTCATCACGTTCTTCACATAGCCGCGCGTTTCGGAGTATGGAATCGATTCGATGAAGACGGTGGCATCCATCGGCTTGTCCAGCTTCGAGCGCCATGAGCGCAGCCGGCCGGGACCCGCGTTGTACGCGGCGGTGGCCAGTACCTGCGAACCGTCCATGCTGCCCAGGACCATGTTCATGTAGTTGGCGCCCAGCAGGATGTTGGTGCGCACGTCCGTCAGCATGTCCTGCACGAAATTCGTCAGGCCGATCTTGTTGGCCACCCAGCGCCCGGTGGAAGGCATCACCTGCATCAGGCCCGACGCGCCCGCGCTCGACTGCGCGTTCATCACGAAACGCGACTCCTGCCGGATCAGGCCATAGACCCAGGCGCGGTCGAGGCCCAGGGTATTCGTGGTGGGGCGCATGATTTCATCGTGCGGTGCCGGGTAGCGGTGCGTGTAGTCGGCCAGCGCGCGGGTGCGCTCGGACGTGTACACCATGCGGTCGAGGATATGGTGCTGGCGCGCATACTCGGCAGCGGCGATCAGCTCGCGGTCGGACAGGTGCCGCACTTCCCAGTTCCACTCGCGCAGGCCTTCGAAACGCAGGCGCATGTCGAAGAATTTCAGGGCGCGGCGGATGCCCGGGTTGGTGGCGATCGCGGCGATTTCCTGCGCCGTCACCGGCGCGCCGGGCGCCGGGATGGTGACCGTGCGGCCCAGTTCCTCGGCAGCCAGCAGGCCGTAGTAATCCTCGCGGCCGGCAATGCTCTGGTACAGGAACTGCGCCTCGGGCGTCATGCGGCCGCCGGCCAGCGCCACGAACGTGCGCGCCTGCCAGTACACCCAGGTGGGATCCTGGCGCAGTTGTGCCGGCATGGCCGCGAGGTAGTCGCGCACCAGTTGCCAGTTACCGTCGCGCAGCGCATAGCGGGTGCGCCACTGGTGCTGGTCGATCGATAGCGGCGCGCCATTGGCGCGGCGCCAGTAGCCGGACGTTTCCGGGTCGACCGCATAGGACGCCGGCAGCGCGATATTGGCCCAGCCGATCGCCTGCTCCTGCGGCGTCAGCCTCGGCAATGCCTTCTCGAGCGCCAGCACCGAAAGCTTGACACTGGTGCGGGCGGCCCGGCCCAGCGCGACCAGGAACACTTCACGGTCGGCCTTCGTGTCGCCGACGCCTTTTGCCAGCACCACGGCAGGCACGTCGATCGCCTGGGCGATCTTCTTGTCCGAGCCATTGAGCAGCATGATCGTGCGGCGTGCCGGGCCGGCGGCTTTCGTTTCACCGGCAAGGCGCACCTGCGCCCACAGGTCTTCCTGGCTGAACTGGCCGGTCTGCGCGAGCGACGCGATCAGCGCGCTGCAGCCCTCGCCGTAATACGGCGGATAGATCAGCAGCGTGCGGGCGTCCGTGGCCACGTTCTCGCCTTTCGACAGGCGCGACAGCAAGGCATAGCACTTGACCTGGGTATCGTCCTTCAGCACGAACAGCGGATACTGCTGGTCGAACAGGGCCCATTCGCGCTTGCGGCCCAGTTCCAGCAGCCAGTCGTTGCGCAGGCGGTCGGCAATCGCCGTGCCTTCGTAGCGCTGCAGGAAAGCCAGGATCTCGGCCGAGCTGGCGGCCGTGAAATGGGATTTCAGCCGATAATAATCAACGTAGGACGGAATGGCATAGTCGCTCAGCCGTGCCGCGTAGAACTCGGCCTTGGTGGCGTCGTTGCGGCGCACCGAGTCGCGCAGCAGCAGGAACGCATCGTCCTCCTTGCGGCTGTCGCCCAGGTCTTGCGGGATGGCGAGGGGCGTGATGGCGCAGGAAATCGCGAGCAGTGCGCCGGCTATCCATTTCGACGGGAAAATCAAGATACGACTCTCAAAAAGTGACATGACCAGCGACCCTAGAATAACACGCCTGACTGAAGGGCTACCACCCGCCAGCGTACAGACGGCCGCGGCGGAAAAGGCTACGTTGCGCAAGCAATTGCTGGCTGAACGGCGCAACTTGCCGGCCGATACCCGCGCGCAGTGGGATGCCGACCTCTGCCGGCACATCGTGCAGTGGTGGCATGAGGCAAGAGTGGACACGCTGGGCGTCTACTGGCCGCTGCGCGACGAACCCGACCTGCACCCCGCCTATGCCGAACTGGCGCGGCTGGGCGTGCGCCTGCTGTTGCCGGTCGTGCTGAAGCGCGATGCGCCGCTGGACTTCGCGGCCTGGCAAATCGGCGAGCCGCTGGTGAAGGATGCGATGGGCATCGCGGTGCCGGCCGACTTGCGGATCGCGCCCTGCCCCCCGGCCCTGCTGGTCCCTTGCCTGGGCTTCAACGCGCAAGGCTACCGGCTGGGCTATGGCGGCGGCTTCTACGATCGCACGCTGGAGAAGGTGCCGCGGCCGGCGACGGTGGGCATCGCTTATTCCTGCCTCGCCGCCGAGTTCGGCAGCGACGGGCACGACATCGCACTGGACCGTATCATCACCGAAGCGGGATGAATGTTGCTTCAAGAATGGGGGACGTACACCTAATACCGCTTCGATAAGCCCACCCCCAGTGCAAATTCCGGGGTCAGACCCGGCGGGTCTGACCCGAGCCCTTCGCTGTTGGGTGAATGCATGCGCTTCCAATGTGTCGGGTAACGCTTAACTTAACAGCACTAGGGCCCGCCCCTATATTACTTGACCAGCCGCTGCCACAGGGCCGTCGTGGCGGCGGCCTGGTTCATGCTGTAGAAGTGCAGGCCGGGGGCGCCGCCGGCGAGCAGGCGCTCGCACAGGGCCGTCACCACGTCCAGGCCGAAGGCCTTGATCGACGCGGTATCGTCGCCGAAGCTGGCCAGTTTCAGGCGCACCCAGCGGGGGATCTCCGCGCCGCACATGTCGGAGAAGCGCATCAGCTGCGTGTAGTTGGTAATCGGCATGATGCCAGCCACGATCGGCACGGTGGCCCCGGCCTTGTGCGCGGCGTCGACGAACTGGAAGTAGGCGTCGGCGTTGTAGAAATACTGGGTGATCGCGGCATCGGCGCCCGCGTCCACCTTGCGCACGAAGGCATCGAGATCCGATTGCGGCGATTTCGCCTGCGGATGCACTTCCGGGTAGGCCGCCACTTCGATGTGGAACCAGTCACCCGTCTCGGCGCGGATGAATTCCACCAGCTCGTTGGCATAGCGGAATTCGCCGGCTGCGCCGTAGCCGCTGGGCAGGTCGCCGCGCAGCGCGACGACGCGCTTGATGCCATGCGACTTGTATTCGTTCAGGATGGCGCGGATCGATTCGCGCGTGCCGCCCACGCAGGACAGGTGCGGCGCGGCCTGCTCGCCGGCGCCCATGATGTCGAGCACGGTTTCCAGCGTGCCGCGCTGGGTGGTGCCGCCGGCGCCGAACGTGACGGAAAAATACTTCGGGTGCAATTCGGAGAGCTTGGCGCGCGTGGCGCGCAGCTTTTCCGCGCCTTCCGCCGTCTTGGGCGGGAAAAATTCGATACTAAAATTGTGGTCAGCCATCGGCGTCTTTCAACAACAGTGTGGAGAGGGCCCAGGAAATCACGCTGTACAGCAATGCGCCGCCGACCGCCGCCCAGAAGCTCGTCACGGTGAAGCCGTTCACGAATTGCGCCACCAGCCAGAATGTGAAGCCGTTGACGATGAAGATGAACAGGCCCAGCGACAGCACCGTTACGGGCAAGGTCAGCAGGAGCAGCAATGGACGGATCAGCGTGTTCACCAGCCCGAGGATGAGCGCCGCGATCAGGGCTGCGCCGACGCTCGTGACGTCGACGGAATGCATCAGGTAAGGCACTGCGAACAGGGCCGCGGCATTGATGAACCAGGTCAAGACCAGACGCATAGGGAATACAAGCCTCAAGCGGAAATAACGAAATAGCGAAACAGCGAAACAGCGAAATACGGTGGAACCAGCGCTGAACAGCGGCTAAAAAGCGGCTAAGAATCGGCAAAAAATCGGCAAAAAAAGGCCGGCTCGCGCCGGCCTTCGTACCGATCAATAGCGGTAGTGTTCCGGCTTGTACGGACCTTCGACCTTGACGTTGATGTAGGCGGCCTGCTCTGCCGTCAGCTCGGTCAGCTGCGCATTCAGCTTCTTCAGCTGCAGGCGCGCGACCTTCTCGTCCAGGTGCTTCGGCAGCGTGTAGACGCCGACCGGGTACTTGTCCTTGTGCAGGAACAATTCGATCTGGGCGATGGTCTGGTTCGCGAACGACGAGCTCATCACGTACGACGGGTGGCCCGTGCCGCAACCCAGGTTGACCAGGCGGCCTTCGGCCAGCAGGATGATGCGCTTGCCATCAGGGAAGATCACGTGGTCCACCTGCGGCTTGATGTTTTCCCACTGATACTTCTTCAGCGCGGCAACGTCGATCTCGTTGTCGAAGTGACCAATGTTGCAGACGATCGCCTGGTCCTTCATCTTCAGCATGTGCTGTTCGGTGAGGATGTGGTAATTGCCGGTGCAGGTGACGAAGATGTCGCCGTGTTCGGCCGCGTAGTCCATCGTCACGACGCGGTAGCCTTCCATCGCGGCCTGCAGCGCGCAGATCGGATCGATCTCGGTGACCCACACCTGGGCCGACAGGGCGCGCATGGCCTGCGCCGAACCCTTGCCCACGTCGCCATAGCCGGCGATGACGGCGATCTTGCCGGCGATCATCACGTCGGTGGCGCGCTTGATGCCGTCCACCAGCGATTCACGGCAGCCGTACAGGTTGTCGAACTTCGACTTGGTCACTGAATCGTTGACGTTGATGGCCGGGAAGGCCAGCTTGCCTTCCTTGTGCATCTGGTACAGGCGATGCACGCCGGTGGTGGTTTCTTCCGTCACGCCCAGGATCTGCGGCAGGCGCTTGGAGTACCACGTGGCATCTTTCGCCAGGCGGGCCTTGATCGAGTTGAACAGGCAGATTTCTTCTTCCGAACCCGGGTTGTCCAGCACCGAGGCATCCTTCTCGGCGCGTGCGCCCAGGTGCAGCAACAGCGTGGCGTCGCCGCCATCGTCCAGGATCATGTTCGAGTACACGCCTTCGCCCGGCCATTCGAAGATGCGGTGGGTATAGTCCCAGTATTCGTCCAGCGTTTCGCCCTTGACGGCGAAGACCGGCGTGCCGGCCGCGGCGATGGCGGCGGCGGCGTGGTCCTGGGTCGAGTAGATGTTGCACGAAGCCCAGCGCACTTGCGCGCCCAGCGCTTCCAGCGTGCGGATCAGCACGGCGGTCTGGATCGTCATGTGCAGCGAGCCGGTGATGCGCGCGCCCTTCAGGGGCTGGGCAGCAGCGAACTCTTCCTGGATCGCCATCAGGCCAGGCATTTCCGTTTCGGCGATCTTGATTTCCTTCTCGCCCCACGCGGCCAGGCCGATGTCGGCAATGATGTAATCCTGGGAATCTTTGAGTACGGCGTTCATCACGCCTCCTTTCATGTTGAAAAAAGTTGACGTGAGCGCGGTTGCAGAAGTGTCCGAGCCTGGCGGATTCGAATGATCCGTCGCAACGCTCCTCGGAGAACAGGCATTCTATAACAAAAAACCGGATACGCGATCCGGTTTTCTTGCATGGATGGTCCGGGCAGGGTCATGGCATGCATGCCCTGACCCTGCCCCTGCCCCACTAGGCAGGCGCGGCATGTGTGCCGCAACACCCCGGCCCCCGTTTTCCTGGCACTATTGCTCAACAAATGGGGTACGTCCCCATTTTTCGAGCAATTTTTCAGGACAGGCCGGCGGCGGCGCGCAGGGCGGCGGCCTTGTCGGTGCGCTCCCAGCTGAATTCCGGCTCTTCGCGGCCGAAGTGGCCATACGCGGCGGTCTTGCGGTAGATCGGACGCAGCAGGTCCAGCATCTGCACGATGCCTTTCGGGCGCAGGTCGAAGTGCTCGTGCACCAGTTCGGCGATCTTCTCGTCCGAAATCACGCCGGTGCCTTCGGTATAGACCGTGATATTGATGGGACGGGCGATGCCGATCGCATACGACACCTGCACCTGGCACTGCCGCGCCAGGCCGGCGGCGACGACGTTCTTGGCCACGTAGCGGGCCGCGTAGGCGGCCGAGCGGTCCACCTTCGACGGATCCTTGCCGGAGAAGGCGCCGCCGCCGTGCGGCGCGGCACCGCCGTAGGTGTCGACGATGATCTTGCGGCCGGTCAGGCCGCAGTCGCCCTGCGGGCCGCCGATGACGAAACGGCCGGTCGGGTTGACCAGGTATTTCGTGTCTTTCAGCCACTCCTTCGGCAGCACCGGGCGGATGATCTCTTCGATCACCGCTTCCTCGATCTGCTTGTGCTGCATTTCCGGCGCGTGCTGGGTCGACAGCACGACCGTGTCCACGGCCACCGGGCGGCCGTTCACGTAGCGCAGCGTGACCTGCGACTTGGCATCCGGGCGCAGCCACGGCAGGCGGCCATCCTTGCGCAGTTGCGACTGGCGTTCGACCAGGCGGTGCGAGTAGTAGATCGCGGCCGGCATCAGTTCCGGCGTTTCATCGCAGGCGTAGCCGAACATCAGGCCCTGGTCGCCGGCACCCTGGTCGAGGTCGATGCCGGCGCCTTCGTCGACACCCTGGGCGATGTCCGGCGACTGCTTGTCGTAGGCCACCAGCACGGCACAGCCGCGGTAGTCGATGCCGTAGTCGGTGTTGTCGTAGCCGATGCTTTTGATGGTTTCCCGGGCGACCTGAATATAATCCACGTTCGCGTGGGTGGTGATTTCACCGGCCAGCACGACGAGGCCGGTATTGCACAGCGTTTCGGCGGCCACGCGGGCAGTAGGATCCTGGGCCAGGATGGCGTCGAGGATGGCGTCGGAGATCTGGTCCGCGACCTTGTCGGGGTGGCCTTCGGAAACGGATTCGGACGTGAAGAGGTAATCGATGGAAGACATCGCAAGCTCCTGTATAAGTGTCTGTGACTCGAGTTGAAAAAATCTGTCGCAACAACCCATACGGCTTGCGACGCTTTAGCGATATTTTTATCCCGCCTCGCAAGTTGTCTGTTAACTCGGCGGTCACTGCTGCGTGGTATTTTACGCTTCTTCAAAAATTTTTGCGCAGGCACACTTCTTTTTTTCGAGTTCATGCTGTTACGAATTTTCCGTTTCTTCTCAATATTCTCCTTGCCCTTGCTGCATGCAATGGGAAGTGTCCTGGGATGGGCCGTATACCTTTTATCACCTTCCTATCGCCGCCGGATGCGCGAGAACATGGCACGCGCCGGCTATGGCAGCCACCTGCGCCAGGCCGTCGCGGAGGCCGGCAAGGCCGTGGCCGAATTGCCATTCGTCTGGCTGGCATCGGACCAGCGGATCGCACGCCGGGTGTTCCTGAAAAACTATGAACTGGTCGAAGAACACCTGCGCGCGGGGCGTGGCATTGTGTTCCTCACGCCACACCTTGGCTGTTTTGAAATGACCGCGCAACGCGTGTCGCACGACAGCCCGATCATGGTGATGTACCGCCCGCCGAAGCAGGCGGCGATGAAGCCGCTGGTGGAAGTGGCGCGTGCCCGCGGCCAGATGCTGCTGGCGCCGGCCAACCTGGCCGGCGTGCGGATGCTGGCCAAGTTCCTCAAGTCCGGCAAGCCCATCGGTATCCTGCCGGACCAGGTGCCGCAGGAAGGCGAAGGCGTGTGGGCCGACTTCTTCGGACGGCCCGCCTACACGATGACGCTGCCGGCCAAGATGGCCAGGCTGGGCGGCGACGCGCCGGTGGTGCTGACCTATGCCGAGAGGCTGCCGCGCGGCCGCGGTTTCCTGGTCCACTTCGTGCCGTTCCCCGGCTCGCTGGAAGGCGACAACGCGCAGCAGGCACGGGCAATCAATGCGGCGATGGAGCAGCTGATCGCCGGCTGTCCGGCCCAGTACTACTGGAGCTATAACCGCTACAAGGTACCGCCCGGCGTGGCAGCCCCTACTACGGCGGAGGCCGCATGAAGATCCTGGTGGGTTTCATGTGGCTGATGCACTGGCTGCCGCTGCCCGTGCTGGGCCGCTTCGGCACAGCGGTGGGCAGCCTGCTGTTTATCGTGATGGGCCCGCGCCGCGAGATCGCGCTGGTCAACCTGCGCCTGGCGATGCCGGAATTGTCGGAAGCGCAGCGTCGCGACCTGGCACGCCGCCATTTCCAGGCGTATTCGCGCAGCGTGTTCGAACGGGCGGTGCTGTGGTGGGCATCCGAAGCCCGGCTGCGCCGGCTGATCCGCATCGAGACCAGCGACGGCATGCCGCCGGGCCAGGTCCCGGTGGCGGCGATGACGGAAAAGCCGACCATCCTGCTGTGCCCGCATTTCGTGTGCCTGGATGTGGGCGGCGCATCGATCGCCATGGAAGCTTCGGCCTCGTCGATGTACGTCACGCAAAAGAACGCCACGTTCGACGCGGTACTGCGCGCCGGCCGGGCTCGCTTCAAGCCGGTCAAGCTGTTCACGCGGCAGGATGGCATCAAGCCGATCCTGCGCGCGCTGCGCGACCGGCTGCCCTACTTCATGCTGCCGGACATGGATTTCGGCGAGAAGGATGCCGAGTTCGTGCCATTCTTCGGCGTGCCGGCCGCGACCCTGACCGCCACCGCCCGCATCGCTGCCACCACCGGCGCGCAGGTCATGCCCGTGATCGCCACTTTCCTGCCGAATTATCAAGGCTGGCGCGTCAAGTTCTATCCGGTGTGGGACAATTATCCCGGTACCGACATGGTTGCCGCCACGCGCCGCATGAACGAATTCATCGAGGAGCGCGTGCGCGAGGCGCCGGCGGAATATTTCTGGACTCACAAGCGCTACAAGACCCGCCCCAACGGCGAAGCGTCCTTCTACTCGAACAAGCGATGAAACTCAAATTCACCAAGATGCATGGCGCCGGCAACGACTTCGTCGTGATCGATGCCATCAACCAGCAGATCGACTTCACGACCGCGCAGTGGAAGGCGCTGGCGGACCGGCGCTTCGGCGTCGGCGCCGACCAGTTGCTGGTCGTGGAAAAGTCGACGAACCCCAGCTGCGATTTCCGCTACCGCATCTTCAACAACGATGGCGGCGAAGTGGAACAGTGCGGCAACGGGGCGCGTGCGTTCGCCAAGTTCGTGGCCGAGAAGGGCTTGACGGAGCGGCGCAGCATCGCTGTCGAAACGATGTCCGGCATCATCGCGCCGCGGCTGGAAGAAGATGGCAGCGTCACGGTGGACATGGGCGCCCCCATCTTCGACACCGCCCTGGTGCCGTTCGATACGGAAGGCCTGGCCGGACAGCCGGAAGGCGACGATACGCTGTGGCCGCTGGTGCTGGAACTGGCGGGGGAAAAGGAAACCGTGCCGGTGTCGGTGCTGTCGATGGGCAATCCGCATGCGGTGCAGGTGGTGCCCGACGTGGACACGGCGCCGGTCGAACTGACCGGCCCGCTGATCGAGCACCATGCCCATTTCCCGAAACGGGTCAACGCCGGCTTCATGCAGCTGGTAAACCGCCAGCACATCAAGCTGCGCGTGTTCGAGCGCGGTGCCGGCGAAACGCTGGCGTGCGGCACCGGTGCCTGCGCGGCCGTGGTGGCGGGCATTCGCCGCGGCCTGCTCGATTCGCCGGTGCGCGTGGATGCACGCGGCGGCGAACTGTCGATTGCCTGGGCCGGCGATGGCGAACCGGTCTACCTGACCGGCCCCGCCGTCACCGTGTTCGAAGGCGAGATCACCGTCTGACCCGGTTGCAAGAAGCCGCCAGCGAACCTAGGCGGCCAGCTGCGCACGGCCGCCTTCGCCAGCCCCTTCGACCGACTGCAGCCATGTCTTGAAACGGTACAGCCGCTGCCGGTAATTGCCTTCCAGCTTGCCATCGACCTGCTCGAACTGGCGCGCGATGCGCTCCAGTGCCTGGCGCTGCCGGGCGGTTTCCACCAGTACCAGCCGGCGCCGCCCGCGGCCATAGCTGGCGCGGATGTCGACGACGAGGCAATGGCCCTGGTCGGCCGCCTTCACTTCCAGCAACAACGCTTCCGCCCGGGTCAGCCCGAACAGCGCCGCCAGTTCGATGCGCGCCGCCAGCAGCGGCTGGCTGCTGGTCAGCTCCCGCGTCAGCAACGGCAGCAGTGGCACCGCCCACCCGCTGGCATCTGGAGCCGGCGCGATCCGGGCCAGCGCTTCGGCGGCCTGGGGGCAGTGCTGCGCCGCCGCTTTTTGCAGCCAGTACGCCGCCTTCACGTCGTTGCAGTCGCTGCTGCGCCGCATGCGCCATGCCTGCAGGCCGCATTCGAGCTGCGCGCCACCATGCCCCAGTGCCGCCGCCCGCTCCAGGCACGCTTGCGCCTCACCCACGCAGCGCTGCGAGAACTCCGGTTTCACATAGATGCGCGACAGCGCGAACCACGCTTCGGCCAGGCCCTGCTCGCCGGCGCGCGTGAGCCAGCGTACCGCCCGCTTGAAGCTGGCCGGGCCTTGCGCCAGCCGCATGCCTCCCGCGTCGATGCGCGCCAGTTGCAAGCCCAGCGCCAGTTGCGCGTGGCGATCGCCCGCCGTGGCCGCCAGCTCGCGCATGCGCTGCGCCTCCTCGCCTTCCGCGCCAGACGCAGTGCCGCTTTCCTGCATCAGTGCTTCCGCGCAGCGCGCCAGCAGGCGGGCATCCGCGGCCGATCCCGACCACGCGGCGCAATCGGCCGGTGCCTGTGCAAGCAGCGCACGTGCCAGCGGCAGCGCGGTGTCGAGGGCAAGGGCCGGCTCACCCGGCTGTGCTTCGCCGGTGCCGCGCCCCGCCAGCGCCATCGGCACCGGTGCCGCTTCGTGGCCGGCGAGGCGAAGCCGCGCCAGCAAGGCGCCCGCCTCGCCGGCCCCGGCACGCTGCGCCGTGTCCAGCGCGCGCCGGGCACGCTGGTAGAAGCCGGGCTGCGTGACGGCCGGCTCCTGCAGCAGGAGCTGGCCCAGCGTGATCGCGGCCTGGACGATGCCGGCATCGCTGGCGCGGGCATACCACTCCAACAGCGTGGCGCGGTGGTGGCTGGCATATTGCCAGGGAATGTGGCGGCCGATCAGCAGCCATGCCTCGTCGAGGCCGGCGGCTGCCGCGCGTGACAGCCAATGCAGCGCGGTAGGTGGGCTGCACGGCAGGCCGGCACCGCCGGCAAGGTAGAGCTTACCCAGTTTCAACTGGCATTCGGGGTCTCCCGCTCGCGCACCCCGGATCACTGCCAGCTCTTCACGATTGGCCATGTCGGTCTCCTGAACGCTGCTTGATCGCGGCTGCCGGCCAGGCCGGGTGCCGCCCGCTGCGTTTTCTTGTCGTTGTGAGATTACGGCGTAACTGAACAGTTTATGTAGCGAATTGTTGCACGTCTAATACAAGGTTGACTTCGCTTGATCTCGCGCAAACGAGGTCAACCAGTGGTCCGGCTACGCTGTCCGTGATTACCTTACCAATGAAAGGATTACATGACGTGAATAAACCAGTTGGCACCGTAAAACTACCGTTTTATAAATACAACAAGATTCGGAAGTTTTAGCGTTTTCAACCAAGACACGTGCCGTCAATCGACCAATCCACGGCGCTCGACAGCAACCTCATCTAAGGTGCACCTGTCCAGTTTCACAAGCATTCACCGCTGGCTTCTTGAACCAATCAATTCAGAACAGAGGGAACGACAAATGAAGAAATCCTTGGTTGCCCTGGCCCTGACGGCCGCCTTCGGCGGTGCCGCCGCCCAGTCTTCCGTGACCATCTACGGCACGATCGACGCCGGCATTCAGCGCACCACCCACACCGCCAACGACGCCACGCAGGTCACCCGCCGCGATAACAACAAGCTTGGCTTCCGCGGTGTCGAAGATCTCGGCAATGGCCTGAAGGCATTGTTCCAGCTGGAAATCCGCTACGATCCCGATACCGGCGCGCTCGAGAACAATGTGCGTCCGCTGTTCCAGGGCCAGAGCCGCGTCGGCCTGCAGGGCGCCTTCGGTACCGTGCGCATCGGCCGTGGCCTGACTGCCTACCAGGAAACCTCGACCCAGTTCGAACCATGGTCGGGCCTGCCCGCGGTAGCCGGCTACCAGACCGACATGCACGTGGCCGGCTACTCGAGCGACCCGCTGAGCGTTGCCGGCAATTCGATCAACCGCTTCTCCAACGCGGTGTTCTACAACACCCCGGTGTGGGCCGGCTTCCAGGTCAATGTGTCGGTGGCTACCAAGGAAGCCAACAATGGCCCGGCCATCATCGGCAAGGGCACCGCCTCGGCACCGCAATACGCGGCCAACTCGACGGCATCGGCGAATCCGTATTCGGTCAGCGCCACGTACACCAACGGTCCGTTCGCGGCCATGGTGGGCGCCGAGCGCAATGCCATCGAAACGGAGCTGTGGTCGGTGGCGGCCTCGTACAAGCCGATTCCCGACCTGAAGCTGATGGCTTCCTACCAGCGCCAGGACCTGGGCCACACGATGTGGACCAACGAGAATATCAGCGCCTGGGTGGTGGGCGCCAACTACACCGTTGGCGCGAACAAGTTCCTGCTCGGCTATGGCCAGAAGGATCCGGATGGCGTGATCAAGACCAAGCAGGCGTCGGTCGGCTATGAGTACAGCCTGTCGCCGCGGACCTATCTGTATGTCGACCTGTCGGTCAAGAAGGCGCCGTTCACGGTGGCCGCCACGAATGACGACACCCGCAAGCACTATGCGCTGGGTGTGCACCACAATTTCTGATCCGTTTTTCAGTCCGCTTTCTAGTCTGTCCGCTTTTCTAGTCCGTCTGCTTTTCTAGTCCAGTCTTCACAGTGCGAGGGAGAAGCGCTCCGGGGGCAGTTTGCCGGAGCGTTCTTTTTTTGCCGGTCCGTCGGGTAGAATGTTGCTTGCTTTTCTTAAAGTGACAACAATGACCGCTACCCTGGATTCCTCGGCTGTCGCGCAATACCTGGCAGACCATCCCCATTTTTTTGAAGAACACGCGAGCCTGCTGGGCGATGTCCGGCTGTCCAGCCCGCTGACCGGCCGCGCCGTATCGCTGCAGGAGCGCCAGATGGAAGTCATGCGCGAGCGCTACAAGGCGCTGGAACTGCGCCTGGCCGAGCTGAACCGCAATGCGCAGGAGAACCAGGCCATCGCCAACCGCTTCCACGCCTGGAACCAGTCGCTGCTGCGCGAGCGCGACGTGGCCGCGATGCCGCGTGCCGTCACCGAAGGATTGAAGACCGCGTTCAATGTGCCGGCGGCCACGCTGCGCCTGTTCGGTGTCGCGCCGGCCCATGCGCAGGAATGGTTCGCGGCCGGCGTGTCCGACGATGCCCGGCTGTTCGCCAACGGCTTGCTTACGCCCTACTGCGGCAGCAACAACGATTTCGAAGCGGTACGCTGGCTCGAGGATGCCGGCTCGATCAAGTCTGCCGTCATCGTGGCGCTGCGCCAGCCCGGCGCCGGCGGCGCGGCCTTCGGCCTGCTGATCATGGGCTCGCCCGATCCGGAACGCTTCACGTCGCTGATGGCCACCGATTTCCTGGTGCATATCGGCGAAACGGCCAGCGTCGCGCTGGCCCCGCTGCTGGCCTGAGCATGGGCGATCCGCGCGGCACGGCCGACTGGAGCGCGGAGTGGCTGCGGCACCTGGCCACGCAGCGCAAGCTGTCGCCGCGCACCGTCGACGCCTATGGCCGCGACCTGGCCGAACTGGCCGGACTGCACGGCGGGCAGGACTGGACCGCCATCACCCACGCGGATATCCGCCGCTACACGGCGAAATTGCACGCCGGCGGCCAGCAAGCCCGCTCGATTGCCCGCAAGCTGTCCGGCTGGCGCAGCTTTTTCGGCTGGCTGGCCGACCACACGGCCCTGGCGGCCAACCCGGTCGACGGGGTACGCGCACCGAGGCGGCCGAAACTGCTGCCGAAAGCCCTGTCGGTCGACCATGCCGTGCAGCTGGTCGCAACGCCGGCACGCCAGGCAGCCACCCCGACCCCGGCCGAATCGTGCAACAGCGCGATGTTCGAACTGCTGTATTCCAGCGGCTTGCGGGTATCCGAACTGTGCGGGCTCGATACGCACTTTCGCAAGGCCGACGCAACGGCCGGCGCGTCGGCAGGCTGGCTGGAACGGGAAAATGCCGAAGTCGTCGTGACCGGCAAGGGCAACAAGATGCGCCGCGTACCGGTCGGCAAGGCCGCGCTGGCCGCGATCGACGCCTGGCTGCTGGTGCGCCCCGCCCCGGCCGACGGCAGTGCCGCGCTGTTCGTAAGCGAACGCGGCAGCAGGATGTCGCCGCGTGTCGTGCAGATGCGGCTGAAGCGCCATGCGATCGCCGCCGGCGCGCCGGTGCACGTGCATCCGCACATGCTGCGGCATTCGTTCGCCTCGCATGTGCTGCAGTCTTCCGGCGACTTGCGGGCCGTGCAGGAAATGCTGGGGCATGCCAGCATCACGTCGACCCAGGTGTATACGGCACTCGATTTCCAGCACCTGGCCGAGGTATACGACAAGACCCATCCGCGAGCCAAAACAGGCAAAGGCACGGGCTGATCGAGGTCAATTGTGCGATTGGACAGCATAATTGGAATTCCGGCATAATCGACCGATTCTGATTTTGGCAACCGATTCTTTCAACTGACATGGCACTGATTCCGACCACTATCCTGACCGGCTTTCTCGGCGCCGGCAAAACCACGCTGCTGAACCGCATCCTGCGCGAACAGCACGGCATGCGCATCGCCGTGATCGAGAACGAATTCGGCCAGGAGAATATCGACAATGAAATCCTGGTGCAGGAAAGCCGCGAACAGATCGTCGAGATGAACAATGGCTGCATCTGCTGCACGGTGCGTGGCGACCTGATCATCGGCCTGTCGGACCTGGCGAAAAAACGCGCCGCCGGCGAAATCGCCTTCGACCGCGTGGTCATCGAAACCACCGGCCTGGCCAATCCCGGCCCGGTCGCGCAAACCTTTTTCATCGACGAGGAAGTGGGCAGCCATTACCTGCTCGATGCGATCGTGACCGTGGTCGACGCGCGCCATGCGATGCAGCAGCTCGACGCCAACGAGGAAGCCCAGCGCCAGGTGGGCTTCGCCGACAAGATCCTGCTGTCGAAGACCGACCTGGTCGATGCCGCCGCGATCGAGGAACTGACGGCGCGCCTGAAGCGCATCAATCCGCGCGCGCCGATCGGCCGCTCCGATTTCGGCAATGCGCCGATCACCGAAGTGCTGGACCTGAAAGGGTTCAACCTGAATGAAAAGCTGGAGATCGATCCGGACTTCCTTGCTGCCGAGGAACATGATCATGAACATCACGATCATGAGCACGATCATGAGCACGATCATGAACATGGCGAACATTGCGAGCACCCGAGCCACCACCACGCGCACCATACGGACGATATTTCCGCCTTTGCATTCAAGAGCGAGCGCCCGTTCGATTCAGCCAGGCTGGATGAATTCCTGGGTGGGCTCGTGAATGTTTACGGCCCTCGCATGTTGCGCTACAAAGGCGTATTGTGGATGCAGGGCGCTGAGCGCAAGGTCGTGTTCCAGGGCGTGCACCAATTGATGGGCAGCGACCTGGGGGCGAAATGGGGCGAAAACGACGTGCGCGGCAGCAAGATGGTGTTTATCGGCAAGAATCTGCCAAAAGACATCTTTATTCGCGGTTTGGAACAATGTCTGGTATAAACTAACCCGGTTTTTGTGGGGCCGCGTCCGGTCCAGGCCATGCGGCCTCCCGGCTGGAATTTGAAAACTCTGTCGTATCGAAGGTAAGCGAAGTCATGACCAAAACAAATAAGTCCCCCGCGGAAGCGCCTATCCTCACCGAAGAAGAAATCCTCGCGATGAGCGACAAGGACTATATGAATCCGGCGCAACAGGCGTTCTTCAAGGCCAAGCTGCAGGCCCTGGAAAAGGAACTGCTGAAAAACGCCGGCGAAACCACCGAACACCTGCGTGAAACCGTGCTGGTACCCGATCCGGCCGACCGCGCCACCATCGAGGAAGAGCATGCGCTGGAATTGCGCACCCGCGACCGCGAGCGCAAGCTGCTGAAGAAAGTCCAGCAATCGATCGTGGCCATCGACAATGGCGAATATGGCTGGTGCGAGGAAACGGGCGAGCCGATCGGCATTCCGCGCCTGATCGCCCGCCCCACCGCCACGCTGTCGCTGGAAGCGCAGCAGCGGCGCGAGCTGAAACAGAAACTGTACGGCGACTGACCCGCCACGCTCCCATGAAAAAGCATGCCTCGGCATGCTTTTTTTATTCCTGCCGTGCCAAGCTCATGTTTGCCTCTGGGCTACACTAGCGCGATGGGTCTCTTTTCCCTTTTCCGCAAAGACAAGCCGGCCGTCGAGGAGGACGAGGACGAGGCTTATGCACGCCTGGCCGCCAACAGCGAACTGCAGCGCCGGGAAGATGACTCGCAGTCGAGCCTGCAGATGCAGCGGCAACTGGACCTGCAACGCGATATCGCCCGCGCCACCGTGCTCAAGATCGATGCGATCGAAGCCGCGATGGCGGCCGACATGTTCGATGAACCGGCCTTCCGGCGCCCTCCCCGGCGCGCTGCGCCCCCTGCCGAGGGCAGCCCGCCCGACGAGGCGGTCACCGAACTGCTGGAAGACGACGACATCCCGGTCGAAGCGGCCGCCGCCGAAAGCGCGCCCGTGGTCGAGGAAGCGGCGATCCTGTACGCCAACGGCGAAGCCGATGAAGCATGCCGCCTGCTGGCCGCCGCCGTCCATGGCGGACCGGCCAGCGACCGCACCGCCTGGTGGATGCTGTTCGACCTGTACGCCGTGCTTGGACGGCAGGAAGCGTTCGACAGCCTGTCGATCGACTACGCCAGTACGTTTGAAACGTCGCCGCCACCGTGGAACCCCGCGCTGGCCGATGACACCGCCACCTACAGCGGCGTCACCCCGACCGCCACGCTGGCCGGCGTGCTCGATGCCGCCACCAGCGCGCAGATCGCCCACCTGCGCAGGGCGGCCGAAGGCGCTGCCGTGCTGCGGCTGGATTTTTCCCGCGTCACCGCGGTCGAACCGGACGGCTGCGCCCTGCTGCACGATACCCTGCGCGAGGTGCAGCAAGGGCGCGAACTGATCCTGGGGGGCGCGGAAGAACTGTTGCGGCTGGTGCGCGCCATGGTCGACGTCGGCCGGCGCGACGATGGGGCTGCGCCGTGGCTGCTGCTGCTCGAACTGCTGCGCCTGCTGAACCGCGAAAAGGAGTTCGAGGAAGCCGCCATGGATTATTGCGTAACGTTCGAAGTGTCGCCGCCACCGTTCACGCCGCCGGGCAAGGTGGCCAGCACGCCTCGGCAGCTTGCCGCGCCGGCCGGCGACCGATACCTGCTGCCACGCCTGATCGAGGGTAACGCCACCGAAGTCTGGTCCGCCATCCGCGACCATGCCGAACGGGGGCCCGCGCTGGTCTTCGACTGTTCCCGGCTGGCGCGGATCGATTACACGGCGGCCGGGCACCTGCTGGCGCTGCTGCAACAACTGGCCGGGCCGGAACGGCGCATCGAATTTCGCGAACTGAACCACATGGTCGCGGCGCTGGCGCGCCTGCTGGGGTATGGCAGTGTCGCCAGGCTGTTGCCACACCGATACTGACAGGTTCTTTATCCGCCTTGCAATTTTTTGATCGGTCCCCATTTTCGCGGCTGGCGTCATCACTTGAGGCAACTATGGAACAATTTCACGGCACGACCATCCTTTCCGTCCGGCGCGGCGACCAGGTGGCATTGGGCGGCGATGGACAGGTAACGCTGGGTAATATCGTCATGAAGGGCTCGGCCCGCAAGGTGCGCAAGCTGTACCAGGGCAAGGTCCTGTGCGGCTTTGCCGGCGGTACCGCCGATGCGTTCACGCTGCTGGACCGCTTTGAAGCCAAGCTGGAGAAACACCAGGGCAACCTGCTGCGCGCTTCCGTCGAAATGGCCAAGGACTGGCGCACCGATCGCGTGCTGCGCCGGCTGGAAGCCATGCTGCTCGTCGCCGATGCGCAATCGACCCTGATCATCACCGGCAATGGCGATGTGCTGGAGCCGGAAGACGGTATCGGCGCGATCGGTTCGGGCGGCGTGTACGCGCAGTCGGCGGCCAAGGCGCTGTTCGAGAACACCGAGCTCACGCCTGCCGAGATCGTGAAGAAATCGCTGACGATCGCCGGCGAACTGTGCATCTACACGAATTTGTCGCACATTATCGAAACGCTGGATTGATGGCCCAACGGGCCACCATCGACAACCACGGACAACAGCAGGAATAACACCATATGAACATGACCCCGCAGGAAATCGTCGGCGAACTGGACAAGCACGTCGTCGGCCAGGGCAAGGCGAAGAAGGCCGTGGCGATCGCGTTGCGCAACCGCTGGCGCCGGCAGCAGGTCGAGGAACCGCTGCGCCATGAAATCACGCCGAAGAACATCCTGATGATCGGCCCGACCGGTGTCGGCAAGACCGAGATCGCGCGCCGCCTGGCCAAGCTGGCCGACGCGCCGTTCATCAAGGTCGAAGCCACCAAGTTCACCGAGGTCGGCTACGTGGGCCGCGACGTGGACACCATCATCCGCGACCTGATCGACATCGGCATCAAGCAGACGCGCCAGGCCGAGATGGCCAAGGTGCGCGCCCGCGCCGAGGATGCGGCCGAAGACCGCGTGCTCGACATCCTGCTGCCGCCGCCGCGCGACTTCGGCTTCTCGGCCAGCAACGATGCGCCGGCCGAGAAGGACACCACGCGCCAGACCTTCCGCAAGCGGCTGCGCCAGGGCGAACTGGACGACAAGGAAATCGAGATCGAGCTGGCCGACCAGGCGCCGCAGATGGAGATCATGGCACCGCCCGGCATGGAAGAAATGACCGAGCAGATCAAGTCGATGTTCGCCGGCGTGGGCGGCAACCGCAAGAAAGCCCGCAAGATCAAGATCCGCGATGCGATGAAGGTGCTGCTGGACGAGGAAGCGGCCAAGCTCGTCAATGAAGACGAGATGAAGCAGAAGGCGATCCAGAACGTGGAACAGAACGGCATCGTGTTCCTGGACGAGATCGACAAGATCGCTTCCCGTTCGGAGATGGGCAATGCCGACGTGTCGCGCGCCGGCGTGCAGCGCGACCTGCTGCCGCTGGTCGAAGGCACCACCGTGAACACCAAGTACGGCATGATCAAGACGGACCATATCCTGTTCATCGCTTCCGGCGCCTTCCACCTGGCGAAACCGTCGGACCTGATCCCGGAGCTGCAGGGCCGCTTCCCGATCCGCGTGGAACTGGAATCGCTGTCGATCGCCGACTTCGAGCGCATCCTGACCAGCACCGATGCCTGCCTGACACTGCAGTACGCGGCGCTGCTGGCCACCGAAGGCGTGACGCTGGAATTCGCCCCGGGCGGCATCACGCGCCTGGCCGAGATCTCGTTCCAGGTCAACGAACGCACCGAGAACATCGGCGCACGCCGGCTGTACACGGTGATGGAAAAGCTGCTGGAGGAAATATCGTTCTCGGCCACCGCGGCGAGCGACCCGGGCGACAAGCATATCGTCATCGATGCAGACTATGTAAACCAGCGACTGGAAGCGCTGTCCGTCAACGAGGATCTGTCCCGCTACGTCCTGTAATCCACACGGTCTGGATCATGGCAAACAAGGCCCTGGCGACCCGGCAAAAGATGCGCCTGCGCATCGAGCCGTCGCAATCGTTCACCAAGCCGCGCAACCCTTTCGCCGCGCTGGCCAAGGCGCGCGCGGCCGGGCCGCACGAGCGCAGCAAGTCCGCCGAGCGCCAGGCCGCCAAGGCCGCCATTGCGAAAGCCAAGCTGAAGCCGGATCCGGACGATTAAGCTGCACCGCACGTCGATGTACGCCGGTGTCTGACATCATTTTTTATTGCGGAACTGAGCGACGAAGCCTGGCTATTGCATGCCTACACCCCACGGCAAAGGCTGGGGTCAGACCCGCCGGGTCTGACCCCGGATTTTGCATTTGGGGTGGACTTATCGTAACGGCAGCAGGAGCCGAGCCTGTTTATTGGAGGCTGGGCCGCTGGGCTGGCCCCATCTGTACAGGTGCGGGCTGGCCGGCGGGGCCGGTCGGCGTGCCGGCGGGCGGCGTGACCAGCGGCGTGGCGGAAGGCTGTGGCGCCGGCATGGCGACAGGCGGTGGCGCGGCCCGGTTCACGGGCGGCAGCGGCGCGGCGGTGGTCGATGACATGCCGGCGTCCGGCAGCAGATCGAGGCGTTTGCGCACGCCGCCGTCGAGCAGCGTCACATGGCGCGCCTGCACATCCTCCACGGTGACGCCCGGCGCCACTTCCTTGCCGACCGGGTAAGCCTTCGGTGTGTCGCCGCTGGTGGCGATGATCGCCACGCTGCCGCGGCCGTCGCGGGCAGCCACCACTCCGCGCAATTCGTAGGTGCTGGCGGTAGCGACCGTGGCCTGCCCGCCGAACAGTCCCAGTGCCGCGTCGACCGGCGGCGGCGGTGTTTCCTGCACCGGCACCACGGCGATCTGGCGCTGCTGCGGCTTGAACAATTGCAGGCTCCAGTAGGCCGTGGACGCGGTCAGCGCCACCACGGCGGCCAGGGTGGCAATGGCGGGAAGGTGATGCGGCAAACGGTTCATTCGAACTCCGGTAAAAATCTCGCGGCGCCCATCAGCGCACCAGCTGGTTGATCTCGATGATCGGCATCAGCACGGCCAGCACGATCAGCAGCACGACGACGCCCATCGCCAGGATCAGCGCCGGCTCCAGCAGCCCGGCGATCGTCAGCGTGCGGCGCTCCAGGTCCGCTTCCTGGGCGGCGGCGGCGCGCTCCAGCATCGCCGGCAGCTCGCCGGTGATTTCGCCGGCGCGGATCATGTGGATCAGCATCGGCGGGAAATGCTTCTGGGCCGACAGCGCTCGCGCCAGGCTCACGCCCTCGCGCACCGCGTCGCTGGCCTCTTCCACCAGCTGGCGCATGGCCACGTTCGACAGCGTATCCCGGCTGGTTTCCAGCGCGCGCAGGATCGGCACGCCGGAACCGGTAGTGATCGCCAGCGTGCTGGCGAAGCGCGACGTGTTCAGGCTGCGCTCGAACTTGCCGTACAGCGGCGCCGTCAGCAGCCACGTGTGCCAGCGCGTCTTCAGCGCGATGTTCTGCAGCGCGCGGCGCCACGCGATCCAGCCGCCGATCAGCAAGACCAGCACGACCAGCCCGTAGTTGCGCACGAAATCCGAGACGGCCAGCATGATCACCGTGAGCAGCGGCAGCTTCTGCTTGGTATTGGCGAACACCGACACGATCTGCGGCACCACGTAGGTCAGCAGGAAGATCACGATCGCGAACGCCACCACCGTGACGATGGCGGGATAGGTAAATGCCAGCCGCACCTTCTGCACCAGTGCGTTGCGCCGTTCGATATAGTCGGCCAGCCGGGACAGCACGCGCGACAGCTGGCCGATCTGCTCGCCCGACGCCACCAGCGCCCGGTAGATCTCGGCGAAGTCGCGCGGGTGGCGTTTCAGCACGTCGGACAGCGCCGCGCCGCCGATCACCTCGGAACGGATCGAGGCGATCAGGTCGCGCACATATGGCCGCTCGGCCTGTTCCAGCAGTGCGGTGAAGGCCTGCTCCAGCGGCAGCCCCGCTTCCAGCAGGCTGGCCATCTGGCGCGTAAACAGCGCCAGTTCCGTCGTCGACAGCTTTTCGCCCAGCCCGCGGCGCGTCGATGCGCCACTGGCATCGACCTGCGCCGCGATGGTATCGACCTTGATCGGTACCAGTCCCCTGGCGCGCAGGTCGGCGCGCGCCGCGCGCGGGCTGTCCGCGTTGACGACGCCTTTCTTCGTGGCCCCGCCCGCATCGACGGCTTCATAACGGAATGCCGGCATTCAGTTCATCCCCAATCTCAATCCTTGGCGACGCGCAGCAGCTCGGCCAGCGTCGTGGTGCCGTTGGCGAGCCAGCGCTCGCCGTCCTCGCGCATCGTCGTCATGCCATCGGCCAGCGCCGTGTCCTTGATCGCGGCTTCGGAGGCGCGGTCGTGGATCTGGCCGCGGATCCGGTCCGTCGTCTGCAGCAGTTCGTAGATGCCGACCCGGCCCTGGTAGCCCGTCTGGCCGCACGCGTCGCAACCGACCGCGTGCCACACGTGCCCGCCCGGCGTGACCTCGCTGCGCTTGCACTCGCCGCACAGCTTGCGCACCAGCCGCTGCGCCAGCACGCCCAGCAGCGACGACGACAGCAGGAACGGTTCGATGCCCATGTCCAGCAGGCGTGTCACGGCCGATGCCGAATCGTTGGTGTGCAGCGTGGCCAGCACCAGGTGGCCCGTCAGCGATGCCTGCACGGCGATCTGCGCCGTTTCCAGGTCGCGGATCTCGCCGATCATGATCACGTCCGGATCCTGGCGCAGGATCGCCCTCAGCGCCTTCGCGAACGTCATGTCGATGCGCGCATTCACCTGCGTCTGGCCGACACCGGCCAGGTCGTATTCGATCGGGTCCTCGACGGTGAGGATATTGGTCGTCGTCGAGTTCAGCAGCGACAGCGCGGCATACAGCGTGGTGGTCTTGCCGGAACCGGTCGGCCCCGTCACCAGCACGATGCCGTGCGGCTGCGCCAGCAGCCCGTTGAACCGTGCCAGCATCGGCTCGCTCATGCCCAGGTGCTGCAGGTCCAGGCGGCCGGCTTCCTTGTCCAGCAACCGCAGCACGGCCCGTTCGCCGTGCCCGGTGGGCAGCGTGGATACGCGCACGTCGACCGGCTTGCCGCCCACGCGCAGCGTGATGCGGCCATCCTGCGGCAGGCGCTTCTCGGCGATGTCCAGCTGCGCCATGATCTTGATGCGCGAGATCAGCGAGCCGTGGATCGCCTTTCTCGGCTTGACGATGTCGCGCAGAGCGCCGTCGATGCGGAACCGCACCACGGAAATCTGCTCGAACGGTTCCACGTGGATGTCCGACGCGCCCTCGCGCAGCGCCTGCGTCAGCAGTGCATTGATCATGCGGATCACCGGCGCGTCGTCCGACGATTCGAGCAGGTCTTCGATGGCCGGCACATCCTGCAGCAGCCGGGTGAGGTCCAGGTCGGCGTCGAATTCGTCGGCCACCTGCGAGACGTCGCCACCGGTGCCGGCATACGCCGCCGCGATGGCTTCCTCCAGCTGCGCGCGCGGCACGGGTTGCAGCCGGATGCGGCCGAAGCGGCGCGACACCTCGGCGATCGCCGAAGGCGCGGTGGCGTTCGACACCAGCACCTCGACCGTGCCATCGCGCTCGCCGCCCCTGGCCAGCACGAGGAAATCGCGGGCGAACGCGTAGGGAAGAAGATTATCCATGATGCCGCCTGTTCGGATGAGCCAGCATCACTGCTGCCGCGTGGTTTGCGGAACCGGCTGGGCCGCTCCCGGCGCCCCGGCCGGTACCGGTGCCGGCGGCACCGGCGCGGCCACCGTCGGCGAGCCGACCGGCACGCCATTGTTCAGCGCCGGCAGTTGCGGCTGGCCCAGCTGGCGCAGCAGGATCGTGTCGCTCGGCGTGAAATCGGCGCCCGAGGCGCGCATGTAGTCGTAGCGGTCGGCGGCAAGGCTCATGCTCTGCTCCTTGTTGCGGATGACCACCGGGCGCAGGAACACCATCAGGTTGGTTTTCTTGCGCGCCCGCGTGTTGTACTTGAACAGGTTGCCCAGCACGGGAATGTCGCCCAGGCCGCGCACCTTCTCCACGCCATCCGACGCGGTATCCTCGATCAGGCCGCCCAGCACGATGATCTGGCCATCGTCGGCGATCACGTTGTTCTCGATGACGCGCGTGTTCAGGATGATGCCGGACGACGAGGTGGTCAGCGACGACTGGTCCACCGACGACGATTCGTTGTAGATCGCCATCTTGATCGTGCCGCCTTCGGAAATCTGCGGCTTCACCTTCAGGGTCAGGCCGACGTCCTTGCGGTCGATGGTCTGGAACGGGTTGGTGTTGGTGCCGGACGTGGTGGTGAACTGGCCGGTCAGGATCGGCACGTTCTGGCCCACGCGGATGGTGGCCACCTCGTTATCGAGCGTGATCATGTTCGGCGTGGACAGGATATTGCCGTTGCCGGTCGTTTCCAGCGTGTGCGCCACGGCGCCCAGGCCCAGCTTGCCGCCTGCCAGCTGCTTGAAGATGCCGATCGTCAGGCCATTGCTGGGCGCCGCGTCGCCGTTGTAGACGTTGACCAGGTTGTTGCCGCCGCTGGAGAACGACTGCAGGCCGCCGATCCGGTAATCGCTGTTGCTGTTGCCGGAAGCGCCCACCCACTGCACGCCGAATTCGGAGGCCTTGTCGACCGAGACCTCGACGATCAGCGCTTCGATGTAGACCTGGGCACGGCGCACGTCGAGCTGGTCGATCACGGCGCGCAGGTTGCGGTAGACCGTTTCCGGCGCGGTGATGATCAGCGTGTTGGTCGAGGCATCGGCCTGGATGAAGCCGGCCGTGCCGCCCGTGGTGCCCTGCTGGGTGCCCGTGCGGTTCCCCGACAGCAGCGGATTGGTCGGGCCCGAGTTCTGCGACGACATGCCGCTCTGGCCGATGGTGTTGTTGGCGCCGGTCTGCATCATGGCGCCATTGTTCAGCGCATTGCCGGACGCGCCGGTATTGACCGGCGTTTCGCCGGACATCACGGCGCGCAGCGTTTCCGCCAGCTGCGTGGCATCGGCGTTCTTCAGGTACACCACGTGCACGTTGCCCGATTGCGAGGTGGGCATGTCCAGCTTGGCGATCAGCGAGCGGGCCAGGTTGGCACGCGCCACCGAGGGTGCGCGCAGCACCAGCGAGTTGGTGCGCGGGTCGGCCAGCGCCGAGACTTGCCCGCCGCCATCGCCGCCCTTGCCCGGCTCCATCAGCTTGTTGATCATCGAGGCGATGTCGCTGGCGATCGCGTGGCGTACCGGGATCACGTCCATGTCCGCCGACGCCGGCGTATCCATGGCCGCGATGATCTTCGACAGGCGCTTCAGGTTGTCCGCATAGTCGGTGATCACCAGCGTGTTGTTGCCGGGATTCGCGTTGATCGTGTTGTTGGTGGAAATCAGCGGGCGCAGCACGCCCACCAGGTTCGCCGCCGACTCGTGATTGAGCTGGAATACCTGGGTGGCCACCTGGTCGCCTTTCGGCGCGGCCTGCCCTGTCACGATGGTCGGGGTGGCCTGCAGCTTGGCTTCCGCCTCCGGCACCACCTTGGCATAGCCGTCGCCGCTGACGATCGCATAGCCCTGCAGCCGCAAGGCGGAGGTGAGCAGTGAGAAGGCCTGCGACTTGCTGATGGATTTTTCCGAGACCAGCGTGATCGTGCCTTTCACGCGCGGATCGATCAGGAACGTGATGTTGGTGTAGTGGCCCACCGCCTTGATGACGGATTCGATATCGGCACCGACGAAGTTCAGCGCGGCTTCATCCTGCGGCGCGGCCCATGCGGGGCCCACGGAAGAGGACAGCACGCAGCACAGCAGCGCACCGGCGGACAGGCGCCGCAGCGCGGGAAGTTGACGTTTGCTTGCAGTTTTCATTATCTGAACTCGAGTGCGATGATGTTTTTACCGCCGATAGTGCGGCGCTGGCCCAGCAGGTTGAGCAGGTTGCCAAGGGAATCTTCATAGCCGGCGGCCGCCTCGGCCTGGCCGGAGAATTGCAGCCGGCCGTTGCGCAACTGGCCGCTGCCGGACAGCAGCAGCGGCCCTTTGGTGGACGTCAGCGCCACGGCAGCCTGCTGGCCGGCCCAGTCCAGCGCCAGCTGGTAGCTGCCCAGCGGCCGGATCGGCGCCAGGCGCGACGAAACATCCTGCATCTGCAGCGTGGTCACGCCGTTCGCCAGGATATTCTTGTTCTCCAGTGCGAGCGCGAGCGAAGTCCATGCCAGTTGCAGCCGGCCGGACAGCGCCAGCGTATTGAGCGGCGCGCCCAGGCCGGCCAGGCCATCGGCCGGCAGCTTCAGCGCCGCCGGGCTCAATTGCCAGGCGCGCCAGCTGCCCGTGAAGATGACCGGCTGCGTCAGCGCTTCCGGGTTCTCCAGTTCCATGCGCACGCTGCCCAGCAGCGACAGCGGCGACAGCTTCCAGGCGAAACGCCCCGGCAGCAGTGGGGTGACCGCGCCGTTGCCGCTGGCCGCACCGCCGACAAAGGCGGAGCCGCGCCACAGCGTGCCCTGCGCGTCGCCCAGCGCCAGGCGCCCGCCGGTCTGTTTTTCCACCAGCGCGGCCACCCACGTGGCGGGGAAGAACACCAGCAGCGTCAGCACGGCCGTGACGGCGATCGCCAGCAGCCAGAGGATGAAACGCTTCATCGGCTGCCCGCTTCCTGGCGCAGGGTCAGCGTGGCGTCGACCAGGCCGGCGCTGTCTTCCTTGCCGCCCTGCGTGCCGATCTTCGCTTCCTGCACCGCCAGCCGCTCGTCGCGGCGCACGGCATCGAGCCACGTCACGAGACCGGCGAACTGCACGCCCTTGAAGTCCACCTTCACGTAATCGCCCGTGACGGCGAGGTTTTGCGCGTCCAGCCCGCGCGCCGCCAATGCCGCGGTCAACCTTTCGCGCGACAGCGGCTGCACCTGCACCGGGGCTTGCGCACCCACTTGCGCGGCCTGCGCCGCCAGCGCCTGCATTTCCGCCGTTTCCTGGCGCAGTTGCGGCAATGCCTTGCGCAGCTGTTCGCGGCCCGTCAGCGCCGGATCGACCAGCACCGCATACACCAGCGCCAGGCCGACCACGATGCCGCCCACCGCCAGGAAGCGGCGCTCCTGTTCGGTGCGCGCACTCCAGAAGGCCTCCGCCGCGGCGCGCATGCCGGCCAGCCCCTTGTTTGCAAGCCCCTTGTTTGCAAGCCCATTGTTTGCAAGCCCATTGTTTGCAGGTCCCTTGTTGGCGGGCTCACTGCCGGCAAGCCCGCTGGCTGCCGTGCCGTTCCTTGCTTCACTCACGATTTGCCTCCCGCGCGCAATTCCCATGTTCCCGCCCCCGTTTCCGTCAGCGTCAACCCGCGCGGCGCCAGTTGCGCCTGCACCTGCGCCAGGGCGCCGCCATCGACGCTGTTGGGCTTGAGGCGCACGACCAGCGCGCGCTCGCGGTACTCGAGGCCGGCCACGACATCGCGCCGTGGCAGCGCTCCCAGCGCCTCGCCGAACGCGGCGGCCAGCGCCGTGAAGTCATCCTTTGCCGACGCGCCGCCGCCCGCCTTCGCGCGGGCGATGTTGGCGCGCAGCTGCGCGGCCGGGTCGAGCACCACCTTCTCGTTCGGGTAGGCCGCGCGGAAAATCTGCACCATCGACTGGCGAAATGCCTCGGCCTCGCGTTTCATGCGCAGCCATTCCACGTTCAGGCCGACGAGGTTGACCAGCACCGCCAGCAGCGCCAGCCGCAGCGGCCAGCGCCACTGCTTCCAGGCCTGTGCACGGGCGCCACTCGCCGCGGCGAGACCGGCCGCCAGGTCCAGCTGCACGGCCTTGCTGGCCGCGATCCGGTGCGCCCAGTGATCTTCTTCCAGCGTGATGCCTACCACGGAGGGCAGCAGCGCTTCGTACTGCGCGTGCTGCGCGGGCGGCACATACAGCGTGACGGGTGCCTCGCCGGCCAGCGCGCGCAATACCTGCAGCGCGCCATCCGGCTGCGCCGGCAATGCCAGGCCCATGCCTTCGTACTGGCCGGTGCGCAGCGCAAGTTCCAGGCCGCCCTCGTCGCTGGCGAGCGATGCCGACACGCCGCCGGGCGCCAGCGGCAGGCACAGTTGCGCCGGCAGCGCGGCCACGGCGCGCGCGCCCTGCTGCACCAGCGCCTTTACCAGTACGTCCAGCCAGGCGCGCTGCACCACGGCCACGGTGCGCTCGCTGCCGCCAGGCTGCGCCGGCCCCAGGGCGAACACGCAGTCGTCCGGATCGCCCAGCAACTGTTCCTCGACGAGGTTGGGGATGGCCGCCTTCAGCCGGCTGCCGGAAAGCGGCGGCACGGCCACGCGCAGCAGTGTCACGTCGGCGGCGGCGAGCAGCAGCACCACCTTGCGGCTCGCCGCCACCAGGTCGCCCAGCTTGCCCAGCGCACCGGCGCCCTGCTGCATCAGGTTGCCGCCGTCGCCCACCTGCGCATAGGCGCACGCCGCGCCGATGTCGGCCGCGGACGCGCGGGCGGGATAACTTATGTAGAGAGTCGTCAAAACGATTTGCTTTCCTTAGATTTCCCGTATCCACTCGAGGGTGATCGGCTGGCCTGGCTTCCCGCGCCTGATCAGCGCCCACGATTCCAGCGCCGCGCGGTCCAGCCGCACCTGGCTCAGCACGAGGAAGTAGTCGCTGCGCACCACGACCTGTGCCAGCGATTTCCGGCCCTGTACGCGCGTATTGAAATCGCCGACGTTCGCGAATGATGTGCGCTGGCGCGCCGCAACCAGTGCCTGCGCTTCCGACAGCGACATGCCTTCGACGGCCGCGGCCAGTACTTCCGCCGGCGCCGTGTTCACGTTCACCTGCTGCCCCCGCGGCAGCACGACGACGAAGTCGCGCAGCCTTTCGACGGCTGCCTGCGGAAAGCCCGCCACGAGCAGATCGTCGACACGTTGCAAGGGCATCGGCGCGCTGCCAGCGCCCTGCTGCTGCGCCGCCTGCGCGGCGCGCAGCACCAGTTGCGCCGCCGGCTGGGCCAGGCCGGCGTCCAGCTGCAACAGGCTCAGCAACTGCCCGAATGCCCGCGTTTCATCCGCGTTGATGCCGGTGTCCGAGGCCAGATTTGCCAGATTGTAACGCGACTGCGCGTCATAGATCTGGCCCTTCAGCGTGGCGTCGTAATCCTCGCCCTCGATCCGTTCGCGCTCCACGTACTGGTCCAGCCGCGTCTCGGCCAGCGGCGTGGCCCACACCCCATCGGCGCGGGTGACCGTCGGGTTGTCCAGCCCGTCCTGCCGCAGGATCAGGCGAGCCCAGTCCAGCGCGCCGCGCAGGATCCAGCGCGTCTGCAGGTGCAGCCGCTGGTTTTCCACCGAGCGCACCTGCACCTGCTGCTGCCAGAACAGGCTGGCCACGATCGTCACCGCCAGCGTCGTCAGCAGCAGCGCGGTCACGACGGCGACGCCGCGCTGGCGCTGCAAGGTCCGCCTCATGTCGCCCCCAGCAGCAAGACCTTCACCAGCGGGTTCGGTTCGTTGATCAGTTGCAGCGACATTTCCAGGCCGGCCGGCCCGGTGGTGCCGCTTGTGCCACCAGGGGCCGGGGCCCCGGAGCTGCTTGTTCCTGCACTGGTGCCGCCATTCTGCGGCTGCGTCCATCCGCCGTTGGTCCACAGGCGCACGCCCATCCCCGCCACGCCGGCATGCAGGCCGACACCCGGCACCGGGTCGCCATCGGACAGGGCGACCTGCCACAGCGCGTCCAGCTGCACGAGGTCGCGCGTGGCGGCCGATTCGCGCCGTGTCAGCACACCGTCGCGCAGGCGGTAGCTGACCACCACCAGCTGCGTGGGGCCGAGATCCGGCGCATGCGTGCGCACGAAAATCAGGCGCAGGTTGTCCGCCACCAGGTTTTGCCGCTGGGCGCCGATCACGTCGCTCTGGGCCAGCTGTTCCAGGTCGTTCTGCAACTGCGCGAAGGCCAGCTGGATGCCGCGCGTCTGTTCCATCTCCTGTGTCAGCGCCACGCGCGAGCGCAGGATGCTGTCCAGCCCGCGCCAGCCCAGCACGGCCACGATCGCCAGCACGGAGATCGCCACCAGCAGCTCGATCAGGGTGAAGCCGCGCTGCCTCATGGTTTGAGCACCAGTTGCACCAGCTTGATGATGCGGCGTTGCGGATTGGCGGTGTCGTACACGGACACTTCCACGCGGCGCAGCAGCGGGTTCGGCGAGATGATCACTTCTTCCTCGCACTGCAGTTGCAGGTCGCCCTGCGGGCAGGCGAACGAGGTCTTGCCCACCGTGGGGAACACCCTGGCCAGGCGAATCTGCACCAGCCGGTTCTCGGCCGACCAGGTGGCCATCATGGTCGTGCGCAAGCCTTCGCTGTTGCGGGTCAGGCTGCCGATCGCCTGCAGCGCGGCGACCAGCGCCGTGCCGACGATGAACAGCGCCACCAGCACTTCCAGCAGCGTGAAACCCCGTTCGCCGGGCCGCGTCGTCGCGCCGTTCACCTTACTCCACCGTGAAATGGCCGATGCCATCGGCCCGCACCGCGGTGCGCACGTCGTCGTACGCCAGCGTCAGCACGAATGGCTTGTCGACCGGTTCGCGGCCGAACACGATGCGCAGCGGCGCGCCGGGGAGATTGGTGGGGGGATCGAGCAGCAGGGTCATCGGGGTGCGCTTGAAGGCGCGTTCGCGCAGCATGTCGTCTTGCGGCAGGGTCTTCCATTCGCGCCCTTCGCGCACCAGGAAGCGGTAGCCCTGCGCGCCGGCCTCGAACGCGATCGGGCGGTTGCGCACGATGGCTTCGTCGCGCGCCAGCTGCAGCAGCAGGGCCACGCGCTGCGCTTCCTGCTGCATCGCCTGGCGCCCGCTCGGCGCCATGTTCGCCATCACCAGCCCCAGCGTGAAGCCGATGATGACCAGCACCACCAGCAGCTCGATCAGGGTGAAGCCGCGCTGGCGCATGCTGCGATCCGCCGCTTAGTTTTCCCAGGAGCCGATGTCGGCGTCCTCGCCGGTACCGCCCGGCTGGCCGTCGGCGCCGGTCGAGAACACGTCCACCTCGCCCTTGATGCCGGGCGACAGGTACTGGTACTGGAAGCCCCACGGATCCTTCGGCATCTTTTCCAGGTAGCCGCCTTCCTTCCAGCCGTTGGCGGCCGGGCCGGACGTGGGCTTGACCAGCAGCGCCTGCAGGCCCTGCTCGGTGGTCGGATAGCGAGTGTTGTCGAGCTTGTACAGTTTCAAGGATTGCATGATGGTGGCGATGTCGACCTTCGCGGCGGCGACCTTCGATTCGCCGGTGCGGGCCAGCAGCTTGGGCACCACGAGCGCGGCCAGCACGCCCATGATGACGACGACGACCATGATTTCAATGAGGGTAAAACCACGCGCGCGGCGCATGACAGGGAGACCTATTTTCATGAAGCTTCAGGACACGGTGAAAAAGCGAAAGTGCTGAAGTATAAGCCCGAAATGCTACACGACGGTGAAAAAGGAGGTAAAGAGAAGTTACCGGAAAAACGGTGACAGGCACCATTTTCCGGGAAATGTTTCGAGGAAAACGGGCCTGTTACTCATGACGCTTGCTCGAGCCGCTCTGCATGCCACTAGCGCCTCCATCTACCCCAACGGCAACTGCCGGGGTCAGACCCGACGGGTCTGACCGCAGATTTTGCGGTTGGGGTTGGCTTATCTGAGCGGCATCTGTGCCTGTCACCGGTTTCACGTGGCGCAAACCGGGCAGCCGCCCGCGCGCCCCACGCCGATGCTGGTCCACTCCATGCGCAAGCCGTCGAGCAGCAGCAGCCGGCCGGCCAGCGAGGTGCCGATGCCCATCACGATCTTCAGGGCCTCGGCCGCCTGGGTGGCGCCGACCACGCCCACCACGGGGCGAACACGCCCATCGTCGAGCACGCGACGTCTTCGAACGCCTGGTCTTGCGGGAACAGGCACGAGTAGCACGGCGCCTCGGCGCTGCGCGGGTCGAACACGCTGACCTGGCCGTCGAAGCGGATCACGGCACCGGAGACCAGCGGCACGCGTGCCGCCACGCAGGCGCGGTTGACCGCATGGCGTGTCTTGAAGTTGTCGGTGCAATCGAGGACGACGTCGCTGGCGGCGGCCAGTTCGGCCAGGCGCGCATCGTCCACGCGCTCGATCAGCGCGGTCACCCGCACGTCCGGATTGATGGCCGCGATCGCTTCCTTTGCCGACAGCGCCTTGGGCTGGCCGATGCGCGCCGTGGTGTGGGCGATCTGGCGCTGCAGGTTGGTCAGGTCGACCTCGTCGTCGTCGACGATCGTCAGGTGGCCGATGCCGGCCGTCGCCAGGTACAGCGCGGCGGGCGAACCGAGGCCGCCGGCGCCGATCACCAGCACCCGCGCGCCGAGGAGCTTCTGCTGGCCCTCGATGCCGATCTCGTCGAGGAGGATATGCCGCGAATAGCGCAGCAGCTGTTCGTCGTTCATGCGCGATTATTTTGTTTGCAAGGACGGCGCTTCCAGCGGCGCGGTTTTGGGCGGCGTCGCCTTTGGCGGCGCCACGTGCGAGGGCGGCGCCTTCTTGTCTTCCGGCTTGACGGTGTCGGTCTTCGTATCCGGCTTGACGAGGATCTCGGCAGCACCCTTTTCCGCCGGCGTGTCGGCCTTGGCCAGCTTCACCGGCAAGCCCTTGAAGTGGTTCAGCGCCTGGGCCAGCTGGAAGTCTTCCCTGGTACCGTATTCGACCGGCTTCTGCTTCTTCGCCAGCGCCAGCAGGCGCTGTTCCTCTTCCAGTTCGTCGTGGCGCACGGGGCGGGTTTCCTTGTCGTCGCCGGACAGGTGCTTCTGCAAGTCCGCCTCGCGCAGGCGCAGGCTGTTCAGGCCATCGCCTTCGGCCGTTTCATCGACGTGCACGTCCGGCTCGATGCCCTTGGCCTGGATGGCCCGGCCCTTCGGCGTGTAGTAGCGCGCGGTCGTCAGCTTGACGGCCGTGTCGGCGGTCAGCTGGCGCAGCGTCTGCACCGAGCCCTTGCCGAACGTGGTGCTGCCCATCACGGTGGCGCGCTTGTAATCCTGCAGCGCGCCGGCGACGATCTCGGAAGCCGACGCGGAACCGGCATTCACCAGCACCACCAGCGGCACGGTCTTCACCGCCGCGGGCAACCTGGCCAGCGGGTCGCCCGGGTGGCGGCCGGCATAGTATTCGGGCCGTGCATAGAAGGTCTGTTTCGAATCGGCCAGCTGGCCATTGGTGGAAACGACCACCGAATCCTTCGGCAGGAACGCCGCCGACACGCCGATCGCGCCCGGCACGACGCCGCCCGGATCGTTGCGCAGGTCCAGCACGATGCCCTTGATGTCCGGCGTCTTCTCGTACAGCGCCGCCAGTTTCTTCACCATCTCCTCGACGGTGGGCTCCTGGAACTGCGAGATGCGCAGCCACACGTAGCCGGGCTCGACCAGCTTCGCCTTCACGCTCTGCACGCGGATTTCCTCGCGCACGATCGGCACGATCAGGGGCTTGTCCTCGCCCTTGCGGGAAATCGTCAGCACGACCTTGGTGCGCGGCTCGCCGCGCATCTTCTTGATCGACTCGTCCAGCGACAGGCCCTTCAGCGGCACGTTGTCGATGCGGGTGATCAGGTCGCCGGAGCGGATGCCCGCCTTGAACGCCGGCGTATCCTCGATGGGCGAAACCACCTTTACGTAGCCATCCTCGGTGGAGACTTCGATGCCGATGCCGACGAACTTGCCCTGCACCGATTCGCGCATTTCGCGAAACGCCTTTTCGTCCAGGTACACCGAATGCGGATCGAGCGACGACACCATGCCGGCGATCGCTTCCTGCAGCAGCTTCTTGTCGTCCACGTTTTCAACGTAGTCGCTCTTGATCAGGCCGAACACATCCGACAGCTGGCGCAATTCTTCCAGCGGCAACGGGGCGTCGATCCGCTGCGCGAGCGCGGAAAAGTTCATGGAGGCGGCCACGCCGGCCACCATGCCCAGGCCGATCAGGCCGATACTCTTGAGTTTGTTACCCATTGATGTTCCACTGAGGTACTACGGAGGGTCGGCCAGCGAATCGATATTGCATGCGCTCACCCCAACTGCAAGCACTGGGGTCGAGCTGCGCATACGGCACGCCTGCAATCAACGCTTGTCAGAACTTCACCCACCCGGCGGGATCGAACGCCCGGCCCTGGTGGCGCAGCTCGAAGTATAAACCCGATTCCTCGTTGCCACCGCTGTTGCCGGCCGCGGCGATGACGTCGCCGCCCTTGACCACGTCGCCGGCCCGCTTGAGCAGCGACTGGTTGTTGCCATAGATGCTCATGTACTGGCCGCCATGGTCGACGATGATCAGGTTGCCGAAGCCGCGCAGCCAGTCGGCGAACACGACACGGCCCTGGGCCACGCTGCGGATCTCGGTGCCCTCGCCGGCGAGGATGAAGACGCCCTTCCAGCTCGGGCCGTCGCCGCGCTTGCTGCCGAAGCGGGCAGCCACGCGGCCGGACACGGGCGCGCGCATCTGCCCCTTCAGGCTGGCGAACGCGCCGGCCGGCGCGGCGGGCGCCAGCGCTACGTCCGCCGGGCGGGCCGCGCCCTCGTCGCGCGGCTCCGGTTTCACCGGTTCGCGCTGGGCGATCTTCGGTTCCGGTTTCGGCTCGGGCGCGGTGTCCGGCCTGGAGTCCGGCTTGATATCGGGCCTGGACTCGGGCTTCTGGGCGATCCTCGGCTCCGGCTTCTGCGCCGATTTCTGTTCCCTGCGTTCGCGCGCCAGCCGCTCGCGTTCGGCCCTGGCCTTGGCCGCCGCCAGGGCCCGCGCTTCCGCTTCGGCTTTCGCCCTGGCCGCGCGTTGCGCAGCGAGCCGTTCCTGGCGGGCCTTTTCCGCCGCGGCGGCGCGGGCCTGTTCTTCGATTAATTTGTTGAGGCGGTTGACCAGCGCGCCCATGCGCTGTTCGTCGCGCTCGATGCGCCCGACCTCCTTGCGCTGCGTGTCGAGCTTTTGCGACAGGCTCGCCACCAGTGCGGCGTGCCGGGCCTTCTGTTGTTCCAGCAGCGTTTTCTGCTGGCTTTCTTCCTCGGCGATTTCTACCAGCTCGTCGCGCGCGTTCTGCGCCTCGGCCTGGTTGGTTTCCACGGCCGCCAGGTTGGTGCGCAGCGATTCGATCAGCTGCGCCTGCGCCTGCGACACGTAGGACATCAGTTGCAGGTCGCGGTTGATGCGGTTCGGGTTGTCGCCGGACAGCAGCAGCTTGATCCGGTCTTCGTTGCCGGCCACATACTGCTCGCGCAGCAGCCGGGCCAGTTGCCCTTTCTGGCTGGCGATTGTGCCGGCCAGCCGCTCGCGTTCGGTCGACAGTTCGGTGATCTTCGCCGTCGTGGCGGCCGTTTCGTCGGCCAGTTCGCGCAACTGGCGATTGGCGTTCGAGATCGCCTGCTCGGACTCGGCCAGCGTGTCGGCCGCGTCCTCGCGCGCGCTTTCGGTCTGGCCGATGTCGCGCTTCAGGGCATTGAGTTTTTGCTGCAGCGCGGCGCGCTCCGCCTCGGCGGCGGCTTTCTGCTTGCTGCGGTTGGTCGGCTGCTTGGTTGGCTGCTTGGCTGGCTGCTTGGATGGCGCGGCGGCGAGGGCCTCGCCCCCGCCGAATCCCGGCGCAAGTGGAGCGATGGCCACGGCCGCAGCCACGCCGAGCGCGGCAAACCAGGCGCTGGCGCGCCGCGAACGGTGAACTGGCATCGAGCGTTACTTGGCCTTGCCCTGGTTGGCCACCGCGGCTTGCGCGGCGGCGATCGCATCCGCATCGCCCAGGTAGTAATGGCGGATGGGCTTCAGGTCGGCGTCCAGTTCGTACACCAGCGGCTGGCCGTTCGGAATGTTCAGGCCAACGATTTCCTCGTCGCTGATATTGTCCAGCATCTTGATCAGGGCGCGCAGGCTATTGCCGTGGGCCGAGATCAGGATCTTCTTGCCGGCCTTGATCTGCGGGGCGATTTCCTCGTTCCACGCCGGCAGCACGCGGGCCACCGTATCCTTCAGGCATTCGGTCAGCGGGATCTGCTCTTTCGGCAGGCCGGCATAGCGCGGGTCGTTGAACGAGGCGCGGTCGTCGCCCTCTTCCAGCGATGGCGGCGGAATATCGTAGCTGCGGCGCCAGACCAGCACCTGCTTGTCGCCGAACTTGGCGGCGGTCTCGCCCTTGTCCAGGCCCTGCAGGGCGCCATAGTGGCGCTCGTTCAGGCGCCAGTCGTTCTTCACCGGCAGGTACATCAGGTCCATTTCATCGAGCGTCAGCCACAGGGTGCGGATGGCGCGCTTGAGCACCGAGGTGTAGCACAGGTCGAACGTGTAGCCTTCGCGCTTGAGCACTTCCCCGGCGGATTTCGCTTCCTTCACGCCTTTCTCGGTCAAGTCCACGTCGGTCCAGCCGGTGAAACGGTTCTCGAGATTCCACGTGGACTCGCCATGACGCATGAAAACAATTTTGTACATAGAGCAATCTTCTCAGGAGGGTAGGATAGGAAATCGTCGGCCGGGGCCGTTGTTCGTCTTCTATTTTATAATGCGCGGATTGACTTCAACCAATGGAAGCTAAGTGAAATTCATCCTCGACCATATCTTTCTCGTTGGCATTGCCGTGTTGTCGGGCGGCGCGCTGCTGTGGCCAGCGCTCACGCAACGGGGCAAAAGGGCGACGCCGCAGCAGGTTACACTGTTGATAAACCGCGCCAAAGCCACCATTGTGGACGTACGCGACGCCGCCGCCTTCGGTGAAGGCCACCTGCCCGATGCACGCAATATCCCGCTGGGGGAACTGGCCAAGCGCAGCGGCGAGCTGGACAAATTCAAGAACAGGACGGCCGTGGTCGTCTGCCAAAAAGGGACGCGCGCCTTTGGCGCCGCAAAGATTCTGGAAAAGGCGGGATTCGCCGATGTGGTCGTTCTCGACGGCGGCATCGAAGCGTGGAAAACCCAAGGGTTGCCGATCACCAAGTAAAGAAAGGATTACCGCCATGACCGCTCAAGTAACCATGTACACCACCGCCATCTGCCCGTACTGCATCCGCGCCGAGCGGCTGCTGGAAAGCAAGGGCATCAAGAATATCGACAAGATCCGCGTCGATCTCGATCCGGCGCAGCGCCAGGTGATGATGCAGAAGACGGGGCGCCGCACGGTGCCGCAGATTTACGTGGGCGAAACCCACGTCGGCGGCTTCGACGACCTGTATGCGCTGGACCAGGCCGGCCGCCTCGATCCGCTGCTGAATGGCTGACGATTTACGTCGATTAATAAAAATGCAACGCGGGGCAAAAAAAGGCTGTTCCGCATATTTGTTTTGCTACAATTGCCCACGCGTTTGATCCAGGCCAGCACAACCGGCTCGGGGCGGACGACGATAATCATCTGTCCAATTCATTGAAAGCGTTCCATGTCTGACGAAAACCTGCAACCCGTATTCCAAATCCAACGCGTCTACCTGAAAGACATGTCGCTGGAACAGCCGAATTCCCCGGCAATCTTCCTGGAACAGCAAGCTCCGTCGATCGAAGTAGCCCTGGACGTGGGCGCCGTGCCCCTGCAGGAAGGCATCTTCGAATCCACCGTGACGATCACCGTGACCGCCAAGGTAGCCGACAAGGTGGCGTTCCTGGTGGAAGGCAAGCAGGCAGGCATCTTCGAAGCACGCAACATCCCGGCCGAACAGCTGGATCCGCTGCTGGGTATCGGTTGCCCGAACATCGTGTACCCGTACCTGCGCGCCAACATCGCCGACCTGATCACCCGTGCCGGTTTCCCGCCAGTCCACCTGGCCGAGATCAACTTCGAAGTGTTCTACCAGCAGCGCCTGCAGGCTATCGCCGAACAGCAAGCCAAGACCGCCGAAGGCACCAACACCGTTCAGTAATCGCTGAACCGGGAGCGGCCGGGGGCATCCCCGGATTGAATTCCCGCAGCCGCTTCTCCCATTCAAAGGCCCATTGTGGCCTTTGATCATTTTGGACGAAAGTTTTTAGCAATGAGTATTACCCGCTTGATAATAGGAGCCGCTCTGCTGCTGAGCACCACCAGCTGGGCTGCCGATTACAAGACGGTTGGCGCGGCGCCCGCCGTGCTGTACGACGCCCCGTCCACCAAGGGCGTCAAGCTGTTCATCGTGCCGCGCGGCGCGCCGCTGGAAGTCGTGCTGACCTATGGCGACTGGGTCAAGGTGCGCGACATGTCCGGCGACCTGGCCTGGACACCCGCGCGCGGCCTCTCCTCCCGCCGCAACGTCATCGTGCGCGTACCGAACGTGAAGGTGCGCGCGGCCGAGGATGACACGTCCGCCGTCGTATTTACGGCCGACAAGGGGGTTCTGCTGGAGCTGGGCGAGCCCGGCGCGAACGGCTGGGTCAAGGTGCGGCATCGCGATGGCTCGAACGGCTTCGTGCGCAGCAGCGACGTCTGGGGTCTTTGATACCGCCGTGACGGTATCGCGCATATTGGATACCGAGACGGCGATATAGGACGTTTTTGGATACCGCAACGGCGGTATCGAGGTTTTTTGGTACCGCCGCTGCGGTATCCGGGGTATTCGACATGCAAGAGAATCAAGCGAACCGGCGCCGTATTACCGTACTGGGCGCCGGTGCCTGGGGCACGGCCGTCGCCATCGCCGTGGCCGCGCGCCATGACGTGCTCCTGTGGGGCCGCAACGCCGATGCGATGGCCGACATGGCCGCCGCACGCGACAACACCCATTACCTGCCCGGTTTTCCCTTTCCGCCGGCATTGCGCGTGACAGCCGATTTCGACGAGGCCGTTGCCCACGTGCAGCGCGACGGCGCTGCCGATGGCGAGGAGGGCCTGCTGATCGCGGCCACGCCCGTCGCCGGCCTGCGGCCCTTGCTGCACAGCCTGAAGGGGCGGCCGATCCCGAACCTGGTCTGGCTGTGCAAGGGGTTCGAGTACGTAACAGGCTTGCTGCCGCACCAGATCTTCCGGGACGTGCTGGGCGACGAGATCGCCGGCGGCGCGCTGTCGGGTCCATCCTTCGCGCAGGAGGTCGCGCGCGGCCTGCCCTGCGCGCTGACCATCGCTTCGACCTCGGCGGCATTGCGCGACTGCGTGGTGGCCGTGGTGCACGGCGGTACGATGCGCGTCTATTCAAGCGACGACCTGATCGGCGTGGAAGTCGGCGGTGCCGTGAAGAACGTGATGGCCATCGCCACCGGCTGCGCGGACGGCATGGGCCTGGGCCTGAATGCCCGCGCCGCGCTGATCACCCGCGGCCTGGCCGAAGTGACCCGGCTGGGTACCACGCTGGGCGGCAATATCGAAACGTTCATGGGCCTGACAGGCATGGGCGACCTGATCCTCACGTGCACGGGCGACCTGTCGCGCAACCGGCGCGTGGGCCTGGGCCTGGCGCAAGGCAAGGCGCTCGATACCATCGTGGCCGAGCTGGGGCACGTGGCCGAAGGCGTGCCATGCGCCAAGGCCGTGCGCGAACTGGCCGCCCGGCTGGGCGTCGACATGCCGCTCACCAATGGCGTGGCATCGATGCTGTTCGATGGCGTCAAGCCGGAAGCACTGGTGGCCCGGATGCTGGCCCGCGATCCCCGCGATGAGACACTTGCGCCCGCTTCAAAGTAACTCTGATTCAGTCCAATTAACTTACCAAAAGGCATGATAGACTTGACGAATTAGCTTGCACGTTTGTCATCATGCCTGCGCGATTCCCCACTTTCCGTGCCAATCTGCCGGCGCACAGCGTGCTTGTCTCGCGGTGCGCCGGCATTGCTTTTACGGGCGTCCAGGCGCCGCGAACGCCTTGCACCGGTACGCCTGCCAACGGCCGGCTTTTCCTGCCCAACTGCTGACCACGACTGGAGAAATCGTATGGAAACCCTGCGTCCATGGCACCTGGACTTCTCGACGCCACCGGAACCGGCACTGGAATTGCGGTCGGCGTCAGTCGTCAGCCTCGTGCTGCCGTGCTTCCACGAGCTGGAGCTGGGCGGCGTGCAGCTGCTCAGCCTGGGCATCATCGGCGAATACCTGGCCAAGGTCTGTGAATCGACGGAGAAACGGCCCCGTTTCCACGTCGAGGTCGTGTGCGGCAACAGCTTCAGAAAGGACAAGCCATGAGCCGGCTTCCCGCTGCGCTGGTGTCGAAAGTGCCCGCTGCGGCATCGGCATGCTCCGCCATCGTTTACTTCGCGTTCAGCGAAGGCTTCCACAATTACCTGGCGACGCTGTGGCAGGCGGTGCGCACTGTCGCGGAGCACCTGCGGTGAGCGCGTTTCTTTACCTGCTGCTGTGTGCCTGGACCGCGGCTGCCGTTGCACGCCGCTTTGCCGCCGAACGGGGCCTGGTGGCGGTCACCGTGTTCTTCGCTGCCTTGCTGCTGCCCTTCCATGCCCTGGGGTTGCTGGAGTTGATGACCGGCTGGCCCGGCGCTTCCGTCGGCCACGCGGCACTGCTGCTGCTGCTGGCAGTGCTGGCGCTGCGCCTCGTCCCTGCCATGCCGGCCGGTTTCTCCTGGCCACGCGGGCAGCGCGAATTCCTGCCATGGCTGACCCTGGCTGCTTTGACCCTGCCTGCTTTGACCCTGGCTGTTTTCCTGCTGGCCGGTGTGATGCTGGCCTTCGGGCGGCCCCAGGGCTACGAGGTGATGGCCTATCACCTGCCCCTGTCCGTCGACTTGCTGCAAACCCGCTCGCTGATGGGATGGGACCGCAACTTTCCCCATACCTTCCCTGCCAATGCCAGCGTGCTGTGGGCGGTCTTGCTCGACTGGCTGCCCGAACGGCTCGTGTCAAGCGCCGACCTGTTGCTGCTGGTGCCACTGGTGATGGCCACGTACACGCTGTGCCGGCAGGCCGACGCCGATCGCAAGGCGTCGCTGTATGCCTGCTGCGGCCTGCTCGGCGTGCCGATGGTCGCGTTTTCATCGGTCGAGCTGGGCGCCGATATCGGCGGCATGGCCTTCGCGGCGCTGGCGATGTGTTTTGTGCTGTCATCGCTGCGCCCGCCGCTGGCCATGGCCCTGGCCGGCCTGTGCATGGGACTGGCGATCGGCTTCAAGAGCCTGCACCTGCTGAGCGCCATGGCCGTCGGGCTGGTGGCCTGCGCACGCGGCCGCACCCTGGCCGGCGCACTGCGCAACGCGGCCGTGTTCGGCACGGTGGCAGCGCTGGCGGGCGGCTTCTGGTTGCTGCGCAACGCGATCGTGCTCGGCAATCCGCTGCATCCGGTCGGCGTACCGCTGATCGGTAAATGGATGGGCTGGCTGCCGGCGCCGGATTTCGACCTGTCGCTGCGCCAGGTGACGCAACTCGAATGGGTCAGCAATACCTGGCAGTGGCTGGTCTATCCATGGATGGAAACGCAGCACTACGGCCAGAACTTCAAGCACAGCTCGGGCTTGGGGGCCTTCCTCGCCACGGCGATTCCCGGCACGGCGGTAGCGCTGGCCGCCGCGACGGTGCGCGATGGCCCGCGCCTGCATCGGGTGCGCCTGTCGCTGCTGTTCGCGGTCCTGTTCATCGTGGCCGCATGGTTCCTGCTGGGCGACCGGCAGCCGCGCTATGTGCTGGGGGCATTGCCGCTGGCACTGCCACTGCTGGCATGGGTCGTCACGCAAGCCACCGGGCAGTGGCGCCGGGTGTTCGATATCACCCTTGCCGTGTGCATCGTGGCGATGCTGGGCGTGTTCCTGTCGCGCCAGGCGCTGCAGTTCGGCGACCGTATCGTGCTGTCGCGGCAGACGGCGCGGCCGGCGTTCTACGAATACCCGCCGCTGCTCGATGCGTTGCCGGCCGGGTCGACGATCCTGAATACCGCCGACCGCAGCTGGCACTATCCGCTGTTCGGCGCGGCGCTGTCGAACCGTGTCGTCAGCATGCCGGAAGCACGGCGCATGATGGGATTGCCACCGAGCCTGAGCGCGCCCCGCGGGCTTACGCTGGCGGCCGCGCCATTGCGCGCAGCCGGCGTGACACATGTGTTCGTGACGGGAACCAGCGTGACAGCCGGCGCTTGCCTGCAGCTGGACAACGTCGCGCAGCTGGACCGCAATCCCGTCAACGGCATGCCGCTCGGCAGCCCGCGCACGCTGTATGCGGTGCGCTACCTGTGCCCGTGACGCGGCACGGACCGGGAAACGGGCGGGTCAGCTCTTCAGCACGATCGTCAGCAAGGCCACCGAATCGGCGACCGCCTTCAGCGCATGCGGCGTTGCCCCGGCGAGAAACAGCATTTCGCCGCCATGCAGCGTCGCCGTGCGGCCATGCGCCTCCACGGCGACTTCGCCGGACAGGCATTGCAGCGTGATTTCTCCCTTGACCCAGTGTTCGGGCATGGTTTTCCCGGTGGGCAGCACCAGGCGGATCAGTTCGATATCGTCGGTCTTGGCCAGTGCGATCGAAGAAAACTGCGAGCCGTCTTCACCGCTGCGCTGCAATGCGATGACCTGGCCGGAAGAAGCGTGTTGCAGAGCCATGAGCACTCCCGTGATTGAACGTTGTGCTCATCTTATCAAACCGGCAGGGGATGCCGCGCTGCATTGAACTGGCCGGTCAGTTGGGTCAGTTCGCCGGTGCCAGCGCCCGGGCATCTTCCTTGAGGACGCCGCACGCGATCAGCGCGTCGATATCCTTGGCCCGGCCGCGCAGCGACCGGGTGGCCGACTGCGCCAGCACGTCGCGCCAGCGCGCTTCTTCCGCCGCGCCGCTGGCCTGCCCCGCGCCGGGAACGGCGTCTCGCGCGGCCGTGTGCTTGAGCGACGACAGCGTGAGGGGCCAGCGGGTTTCCTTCGGCGCATACGCCATCCGCGCCGTCAGCAATTGCTCCATGCGCCCGGCGGCCGCCTTCATCGGCTCCGCCGCGGGCGCGCCGCTGGCATGCAGCTGGAGGATTTCCCTGGCCACCGCCATCTCCGGAACGATGAAATCCTTGAGCAGGTAGTAGTACCTCACCTGGGCCGCCACTGCCGCCATGCCGGCCTGTTTCACTGCTGCCTGCCTCACTGTTGCCTGCTTTGGGCCGGCCTGCGCGATGGCGGCTTGTTTCACGGCCTGCGCATTGCGATCGTTCGCCTGCCCCGCCGCACAGCCATCCTTCATCGATTGCACCACTTCGTTGTCGAACGCATGGGCCACCGATGTGACCGCAACGGCTTCGCGCACATCTTCGTGGAAGATCACCAGCAGCCGCGCCAGTTCGGCCTGCACTTGCGCGTCGAAGCCGGAACGCTGCCTGTCGACCTTCTTCGACAGCGCGGCAAGCTGGCTTGCCGCGGGATCCCGGCAGGTTTCTATCAGCTCGCCGGTAAAGGTGAACGCATTCCTGCCCAACAGCTCCTGGCATTGCTGGTAAGTGGCGGTCAGCTCTTCGAGGTTGGCGGCGATGTTGCCGACATTCGCCGCCGCATTCGGCGGCCTGGCCTGCGACGCGTCGATGGCGTTCTTGCCGAGGAAGAGCGAGCCGGCACCGCCGGCCACGACCAGGACGGCGGCGGCAAGCAGGACCAGCTTGAATTTGCCGGAAGCCCTGGCTTCATGGCCATAGAACACGCCGCGCACTTTCGGCTGCTGGCCGATGTGGGCAGCAATCGTTGGCCAGCCCCAGACCGCCACCGAGGACTGGCCGGCGGCCTGACGGCTGGCGGTCAACCCGGCCGCATGCGCCTGCAATCCAGCATCGCCGGGCCCTGCCGACAACAGGATGAACTCATCGGCCGGATGGGGGAAGTCCGCCGCCTCCGCCAGCGCCATGTCGACATCGGCCGGGGTCAGCGGCTGGCCATAACGCTCGGTGCGCCCCTCGATCCGCAATGCCACCACCCGGCCATCGGCCAGCTTCGCCCACGCATCCACGCCATTCTTGCGCTGGCCCGCGCTGCCCCAGCGGCGCAGGCGGGTCGCGTAGATCTCGGATAACAGGGCGATGGACAAACGCTCGAAATCCTGCCAGTTCGAGGGACGGGCAAAATCGTTTGCGGCGGAAGAGGTCATGTAGTGCTCCGGAACGTTCGGCCCGTGCTGTCGACTTCCACGATGACTTTTCCAGGCCTTGAAAAGCACGGATATTAGCAGGCGTGGCTGTCCAGCGATCGCTGCACGAGCCCGCGATGGCGGGACTGCGCGCCTGCGGCCGGGATCAGCCAGTGGTCAGCGGCGAACTGCTGGCGTCGTAGGCAGTCCAGGTATTGCGCCCGGCTTCCTTGGATTTGTAGAGCGCGATATCGGCGCACTTGTAGAGCCGCTCGGCGCTGTCCTGCTCTTTGGCATAGCCTGCCACGCCGACGCTTGCGCTGATGCGCATCGTGTGCTCGCCATGGATGACCGGCGTGGCGATGGCGGCCACGATCCGCTCGCAGATATCCTGCACGACCGCGGGTTCGTAGCCCGGCGCCAGCAGGATCGCGAACTCGTCGCCGCCCAGGCGCGCGACGAGGTCGCCTTCCCGCACGACCGACCGGAGGCGCTCCGCGGCAGTGACGAGCAGCGCATCGCCGGCATCGTGCCCCAGCGTGTCGTTGACCGACTTGAAATGGTCGAGGTCGACCAGCAGCAGGGCGAACGGCTGGCCGCCACGCGCCGCCTGCGCGGTCATCCGGCGCAGCGTATCGTTGAACAGGCGCCGGTTCGGCAGGCCCGTCAGCGTATCGCCATAGGCCAGCTCCTCGAGCCGCGCCTGGGTGGCCCGCAACTCGGCTGTGCGGCCGGCGATGATCGCTTCCAGCTCGCGCTTTTTCCGGCGCAGCAGCGAGGTACGCGCCTGCATCAGCAGCACGAGCAGGAGCAGCACGCACAGGCCACCCAGGGCGCGCACCCAGTCTTTCTGGTGCCAGGCGGGCAGCGCGACGACTGGCACGCGCAGGATGGCGTCCGCTCCGTCGCTTGCCGTGCCACGCAGTTCGAGCGTGTATTTCCCCGGCGGCAGGTTGGTGTAGCCCGCCCGGGGTGGTACGGCGCTGGTTTCGATCCAGTCCCGGTCGAAGCCATCGAGCCTGTAGGCATACTGGCGGTAGCCGGGCGGCGCAAAATCGAGCGCGGAGAATTCCAGAGCGATGCCGCGCTCCCGTTCTTCGGGCGCGATCCGCAGCGGCATGCCGGTGCCCCCGTTCGACGGCACCGATGTCATGCTCCTGCCCCCCAGCGATACCTGCGTGATGGCCATGGAAGGGCGGTAGCCGGGCCGCTTCAGGTGTGCCGGCCGAAGGACGGTCACGCCGGAAACGCCGCCGAACACGATATCCCCGGCTGGTGTCCGCACGCCTGCACCGGTCCAGTAGGCCGAAATCTGCAGGCCGTCGGCAATGCCGAGTCTTCGTATGACGAACGTATCGGCATCGATTCCCGCCACGCCATTGTCGGTACTGATCCAGATCCGGCCGGCGGTGTCCTCCACCAGGGCATTCACGCCGTTGTCGGGAAGACCTTCAGCGGTGCCGAAGCGGCGGAACCTGTGCCGTCCCTGGGCATCGGTGCGTTCCAGCACGGCGATGCCGGCCGAGAAAGTGGAAATCCACACGCGCCCCCTGGCATCCTGGATGATCGACGACACATAGTGCCCCGGCGTGTTCGGCTGGGCGGCGGGATCGAGCGACACCCGCTCCACCACGTTGGTCCTGGTATCGAGCCGGGCCAGGCCCGCCATGGTACCGACCCAGACACTGCCATCGTCCAGTGCCCGGATTGCCGTGACACGGGAATCGCCCAGCGCACGGTCTTCATGACGGATGACTTGCACCGATCCGTCCGGCGCCATCTTCAGGCCCCAGATACCGTCCAGCCCGCCCAACCACAGCACGCCGTCGTGCCAGGCCAGGCTCCAGGCCGGACTTGCGCCGGGCCGCCCGGCTATATCGATGCGCCGGATGTCGCGGCCATCCGCGGTACTGCGAAACACACCGTGCTGGGTAGCGATGAATACGGTGTCCCCGGGTCCATTGGCCATCGCCAGGACACGGCTCTTCGGCAGTCCCCTGGTTCGCGTGCCGGTTGCCGGCGCGAATTCCCCCATTGCGCCCCGGGTCGGGTCGACGATCTCGATCCTTCCCGCCATGACGCCGAACCATACGCTGCCATCCGGCCGTGCCAGCAGGCTCGGTACGTCGAGCTTCCCCGGGCTGCCCAGCGAGCGGATGGTAATGATGCCGTTGGTACGGGGGTCGTGCTGGCTGAGGCCATCCATCGTGGCGACGAATACCTGCCCGCTGTGGTCGCGCAACATTGCACTGACATCATCTTCGATCAGGCTGTCCGCGATTTCCGCATGGTGCCGGATACGGCGCGTGCGGCCGTGCTCGACGTCGACCTCGACGATTCCACCGCCCTCCGTTCCCAGCCATATCACGCTGGCCGTCTTCTCCACGATGGAATAAATCCGCTCGTTCTGCAGGGTCGACGGGCCCGGCGACTCGCCCACTGCGACCGGGCCCTGGCGGGGATCACCTTGCATGAAAGCGCCATTGGCACGCGTGCCGATCCAGATCCTGCCGGCGCTATCCTGGTAAAGCGTGCTGATGGTTGGCTGGCCGGCACCTTCGACCGGCAGGCGCACCTGCACGAGCGGCTGGTTATCCGCGTTACGCCGCCACAAACCTTTCTTCGTACCGATCCACAGCGTCCCACTGCGATCGCGCAGCAGCGATTCGATGCCACTCTTGACCAACGCCATGCTGTCGACCTGGGGAGCACCGCTTTGCGCACCGTGCACCACACCCGCGGCATCGATGCGTTCCAGCCCGGCGCCGGTGCCAACCCACATGCCACCTTTGCCATCCTCGGCCATCGAGGTCACCTGCACATGGCTCAGGCCGCCCTTCCCCACCCCTACGGTGACGAAGTTGTCCTGCGCGGCGTCGTACCGTGCAATACCGCCGCTATTGGTGCCGATCCACAGGCGGCCGGTGCTGTCGATGCGGAGGTTGAGAATATAGCTGTCCGGCAGCGAGCCGGATTTCCCGGGGGCCGCCTGATAGCGGCGGAACTGGAAACCGTCCCAGCGCATCAGGCCGGTCTGCGTACCGAGCCAGATGAACCCCTGCCGATCCTGGGCCAGGGAGGTGCCCACGCCCAGCGATGGGGCCTTGTGGTGGAGAAACGACGTATGGGCCAGCGTGGACCACGGCGCGGGCGCGGCCGCGTGAACGGTCCGTGGAAGCCAGGGCAGTGCCAGCAGGGCAAGCAGGGTCAGGCAGCTGAAAATTCGGCTCAGATAGGGCATTTGAACATTTTTGTTTCCACTTGGAATCATCATATACCGTATTCGTGCCGATCGCGCGTGCCGAGGGTGCGAATGCCACAGTCTGTGGCGGCAATGCTGGTCTGCCACTTCGCAAAGTGTTGCCGGTTCCGACATGAAACCTGAGCATAGCGCAGTTCGGTGCGAGGCTGCGGCATGGCAGGCGGGGCGAACCGGCATCACCGGAGGCAAAGGTTCTTGTCGATCTCCTGTCGGGCTTCAAGGTATGCCGCCGCGGCCAGACTCGGATGCTTCCAGCAACCTGTCCGGGAGGCCGTGAAAACAAAAAGGGGCACATGCAAGTTTGCATGTGCCCCTCGATGTCAAGCCTGATGCCTGGTGCCGGCTGCCGGTTTCGAACTGGCCACCTGATGATTACAAATCAACTGCTCTACCAAATGAGCTAAGCCGGCGTGATCTGAACAACAGCGAAATTATACGCTATTTGATACGCGTCAGGGTGGGGCGGCCGCCCTTCTTGGGTCCGTCGCCACCGTCATCCGGGCCATTGTCGTCGGGCTTCGCCGGCACCGGCGTGGGCGCGGAAGACGGCGACGGTACCGACGACAGCGCCGGTGCGGGCGGCTCGGCCGCGGGTGCGGGCGCCGTGGCGGACTGGCCGAGCACGGGCTCGAACGCCATGCCCTGGCCGTTCTCGTTGGCGTAGATCGCCATCACATTATTTACGGGGATGAAGATCTCGCGCGACACGCCGCCGAAGCGGGCGTGGAAGCGGATGCTGTCGTTGTCCATCTTCAGGCCCGACGTGGCGCCGTAGCTGATGTTCAGCACGATTTCACCCTTCTTCACGTACTCCATCGGCACCGTGGTCGCGGAATCGACCTTCACCGCCAGGTAAGGCGTGTAGCCGCTGTCCGTGCACCATTCATAGATGGCGCGCAGCATGTAGGGCTTGGTTGAGATTTCTGCCATGACTATTCTTGGAAAGCCGGTGCCGCGCCGACTGGCCGGCACCGGTATTGCATGAGCTTGCGGGACCGACAGCGGCCTGGCCGCGACGATGCCGCGAATCCGCCTGTTACCGGCGCATCACTTTCTCGGACGGCGTCAGCGCTTCGATATAGGCCGGGCGCGAGAAGATGCGTTCGGCATACTTCATCAGCGGCGCGGCCGTCTTCGACAGTTCGATGCCGTAGTGATCCAGGCGCCACAGCAGCGGGGCCACGGCCACGTCGAGCATCGAGAACTCGTCGCCCAGCATGTACTTGTTCTTCAGGAACAGCGGTGCCAGCGTGGTCAGGCGGTCGCGAATTTCAGCGCGGGCCTTGTCGTGGCTCTTGTCGTTCGTCTTGTTGCGCTCGCTTTCCAGCGTGTGCACGTGGACGAACAGTTCCTTCTCGAAGTTGAACAGCATCAGGCGGGCACGCGCGCGCATCAGCGGGTCGGCCGGCATCAGCTGCGGGTGCGGGAAGCGCTCGTCGATATACTCGTTGATGATGTTCGATTCATACAGGATCAACTCACGTTCGACGAGGATCGGTACCTGGCCATAGGGGTTCATCGTCGAGATGTCTTCCGGCTTGTTGAACAGGTCGACGTCGCGCACTTCGAAATCCATGCCTTTTTCAAACAGGACCAGGCGGCAGCGCTGGGAAAATGGGCAGGTGGTGCCCGAGTAGAGAACCATCATGTTGGTAGTTCCTTAAGAAAACAAAGGGGGCGAGACCGCGAACGGTTCACCCCAGTTGGCCGCGCGGCATGGTGGGCGCGCGGAGCAAAAACGAGACCTTACCAAAATCGGCAAGCAGAAATCAAATTTTTATTTGACTTCTTTCCAATACGCGGCATTTAACCGCCAGGCCAGGAAGGCAAAGACCGACAGGAACAGCAGCACGGCCACGCCCAGCCGCTTGCGCGTTTGCGCGGCCGGTTCCGCCATCCATTCCATGTAACCGACCAGGTCGGCCACGGCGGTGTCGAACTCGAGCTGGCTCATGGTGCCGGGCGTGAGTTGCTGGAAGCCGGCGAACTTGTGGATGGTCTTGGCGGGATCGTGCGGATCCTTTTCATCCACCCATTTCGCGACCTGGACTCCCTGCAGTTGCCACAGCACGTGCGGCATCGCCACGTTCGGGATCACCAGGTTATTGAAACCGGTCGGCCGGGTATCGTCCTTGTAGAAGGTGCGCAGGTAGGTGTACAGGTAGTCGCCGCCGGACCCTGCCGGGCCGGATTTCGCCCGCGAAATCACGGAAAGATCGGGCGGCACCACGCCGAACCACGCCTTGGCATCCTTCGCAGGCATGGCGGTGGTCATCAATTCGCCCACTTTTTCGCCGGTAAACAGCAGGTTGTTGCGGATCTGGTCTTCCGACAGGCCGATATCGCGCAGCCGGTTGTACCGCATCGACGACGCGTTGTGGCAGTTCAGGCAGTAATTGACGAACAGCTTGGCGCCGTTCTGCAGTGCCGCCATGTTCGTCGATCGGTCCGGCGCCCGGTCCAGCGGATGGCCACCCTCGGCCCCGATGGCCAGGGCCGGCAGCAGCGTCGCCAGCGAGAATAACGACGAGGCGAGAAACTTCTTGGTGAAATTCATCATTCGTGTCCTTTGCCAATGGCCGGTTCAATGTGCATGGAAGACGACGCGATCGGGGACCTTCTTGAAGGTGCCCATCGTGCTCCACCATGGCATCAGCAGGAAGAACGCGAAGTAATACAGCGTGGCGACCTGCGACACGATCGTGCCGATGACCGACGGTGCCTGCGTGCCCAGGTAACCCAGCGCCACGAAGGCGACGGCCAGCAGCGCAAACAGGTATTTATGCCAGGTCGGGCGGTAGCGCATCGACTTCACCGGCGAGTGGTCCAGCCACGGCAGGAACGCCAGGATCATGACGGAGCCGCCGAAGAACACGACACCCCAGAATTTCGCGTCCAGCACTTGCGGCAGCATGCCGATGATCGCCACGATGGCGATCACGGCGATGACCACCTTGGTGCGGAACGCCAGGCGCGACTTGAGCCACAGGAAGCACACATAGGCCGCCACCGCTGCCATCAGTACCCACATGAAGTCGGCGGTGGTGGCACGCAGCACCGAATAGAACGGCGTGAAGTACCAGGTCGGCGCGATGTGCAGCGGCGTCTTCAGCGGGTCGCCCGGCAGGAAGTTGTTGTACTCGAGGAAGTAGCCGCCCATTTCCGGCGCGAAGAACACCACGGCCGAGAAGATCAGCAGGAACACCGACACGCCGAACAGGTCATGCACGGTGTAGTACGGGTGCGAAGGGATCGAATCGACCGGGTGGCCGTCCGGCCCCAGGTTTTCCTTCACTTCGATGCCGTCCGGGTTCGACGAGCCGACTTCGTGGAGTGCGATCAGGTGCGCCGCCACCAGGCCCAGCAGCACCAGCGGAATGGCGATCACGTGGAAGGCGAAGAAGCGGTTCAGCGTGGCGTCGGACACCACGTAGTCGCCGCGGATCCACAGCGACAGGTCCGGGCCGATCAGCGGAATCGCGCCGAACAGGTTGACGATCACCTGCGCGCCCCAGTACGACATCTGGCCCCACGGCAGCAGGTAGCCGAAGAAGGCCTCGGCCATCAGGCACAGGAAGATCGCAAAGCCGAACAGCCAGATCAGCTCGCGCGGCTTGCGGTACGAACCGTACAGCAGGGCGCGCGTCATGTGCAGGTACACGACGATGAAGAATGCCGAGGCGCCGGTGGAGTGCATGTAGCGCACCAGCCAGCCCCACGGTACCTCGCGCATGATGTATTCGACCGAGTTGAATGCCAGGTTCGCATCGGGCTTGTAGTGCATCGTCAGGAAGATGCCCGTCACGATCTGCAGTACCAGCACGAACATCGCCAGGGAACCGAAGATGTACCAGTAGTTGAAACTCTTCGGCGCGTAGTAGCGGCCCCACTGGTCGTTCCACAGCTTGGTCAGGGGGAAGCGGTCGTCGATCCAGCCCAGCGCCTTCTGTGCCGCCGGCGCATCGGCCGGCAGCTTGGTTTCCTTGAACGCGCCCATGTTATGCCTCGCCTTTCTCGTCTTTGCCGATCAGGATGCGGGTATCGCTCAGGTACATGTGGCGCGGCACCACCAGGTTGTCCGGCGCCGGCTTGTTCTTGAACACGCGGCCGGCCAGGTCGAAGGTGGAGCCGTGGCAGGGGCAGATGAAGCCGCCCGCCCAGTCGTCGGGCAGCGAGGGTTGCGGGCCAGGGGTGAACTTGGTGGACGGCGAGCAGCCCAGGTGGGTGCAGATGCCGATGGCAACGAGGTATTCGGCCTTGCGCGCGCGCGCCTCGTTGATGCAATAGGAAGGAGTGAATTCGTCGGGATTGCGCTCCGAGCCGGGGTCGGCGACCTGGCCATCGGTCTTCTTCAGCGAAGCGAGCATTTCAGGGGTGCGCCGCAGGATCCATACCGGCTTGCCGCGCCATTCGACGGTGACCATTTCACCGGGGGCCAGGGAAGAGATATCGACTTCGACCGGCGCGCCCGCGGCCTTGGCTCGCTCGGAAGGTTGAAACGTGCTGACCAAGGCGCCCGCGGTGCCGACGCCGATTACGCCACCCGCAGCACAGGTGGCCACTAACAGACCTCGCCGGCTGGGATCGACCTGCTTCTCAATGCTCATACAAACCCCAATCTTATGAAAATTCGAATATTTGTAAAGCGACAACAGACCTATAGCAACACAAAATTATAAGTGAACATAAACACTCATCAAAGCGAAAAGGTTGCAATAGTAAAAATGGTGCCCATGTTGCGGCGCACCGTAAACGCCGCTCCAGTATGCTTGGGCAGGGTATTGAAAAGACAGTATGATCCAGGGATAAACGACTACCACCAGAGGAGGATCGCCATGGGCATGATGCAGGAATTCAAACAGTTTGCGATGCGGGGTAACGTGATCGACCTGGCGGTGGGCGTGATCATCGGCGCCGCGTTCAGCAAGATCGTCGATTCCCTCGTGCAGGACATCATCATGCCGCCCATCGGCAAGCTGATCGGCGGGCTGGATTTCGCCAATTACTATGTCGCGCTGAACAACCAGGACCCGAGCCTGCCGCTGGCCGAGGCCAAGAAGCTGGGCGCGGTCCTCGCCTACGGGAATTTCCTCACCATCCTGTTAAACTTCCTCATCCTGGCGTTCGTGATCTTCCAGATGGTGCGGCTGGTGCATAAGGCCCGCCAGCGGCTGGAGGAACCCAGCAAGCCGTCCGAGCCGGCACCACCGGCGGAAGATGTGCTGCTGCTGCGGGAAATCCGCGACGCCCTGAAAAAATAACCGAGCGGCTGCGAGCCGCCATCCTGTAGGAACGCCATGCAACGACTGTGGTTATTGTTTGCGCAAGCGGTGACCATCGTGCTGGCACTGTATTTCGTTTATTCCGCGATGCGGCCGGACTGGCCCATCGCGCGTTCGGGCACGGTGCAACAGCTGGGCACAGCGGCCCAGCCGGCTTCGGCCACCATCGCCGCGCCGGCCCCCACGCCGAACTCCTTCCGCACCGCCGCCGGCCGCGCCATGCCGGCCGTCGTCAACATCCTCACCTCGAAGGCGATGCCGGACAAGCACCCGCTGCTGCGCGACCCGTACTTCAAGCGCTTCTTCGGCGACCGCGGCAACGACAACGAGGAAGAAGAGGATGATCCGAACAGCCTGGGCTCCGGCGTGATCGTCAGCCCGGACGGCTACATCCTGACCAATTACCACGTGGTGGAAGCGGCGGACGAGATCGAAGTGGTGCTGGCGGATGGCCGCAAGTCGTCCGCGAAGCTGGTGGGCACGGATCCCGAAACCGACCTGGCCGTCATCAAGATCGAGCTGAAGCAGCTGCCGGCGATCATCCTCGGCAACGTGGATGGCGCCAAGGTGGGCGACGTGGTGCTGGCGATCGGCAATCCGTTCGGCGTGGGCCAGACCGTGACGATGGGGATCATCTCGGCGCTCGGCCGCAACAACCTGCACATCAACCATTTCGAGAACTTCATCCAGACCGATGCGGCGATCAATTTCGGCAACTCGGGGGGCGCGCTGATCGACACCAACGGCAACCTGCTCGGCATCAATTCGGCGATCTATTCGCAAACGGGCGGCTCGGTGGGCATCGGCTTCGCGATCCCCGTCAGCACGGCCAAAACGGTGATGGAATCGATCATCAAGAGCGGCCACGTGGTGCGCGGCTGGATCGGCGTCGAATCGCAGGAGATCACGCCGGAGCTGGCGGAAAGCTTTGGTTTGCAGCGCGAAAGCGGGGCGATCATCGCCGGCGTGGTGCGCAATGGCCCGGCCGACAAGGCCGGCATGAAACCGGGCGACATCCTGCTCTCCGTCGACGGCAAGCCGGTGCGCGACACCAACGAGATGCTGAACCTGATTGCCCAGCTGCAGCCGGGCGGCAAGGCCACCATGCGCGTGTTGCGCAAGAATCGCGAGTCGGACCTTGCCATTACCGTGGGCAAGCGCCCCGTCCCCAAGCAATAAGCCGAGAAATAAGCCGAGAAACAAGCCGAGAAACAAGCCAAGACACCCGCGAAAGATAAAGAGAACCCGATGCATTTGCGTGACCTGAACGGCTACCTGCAAGAGCTGGCCGAGAACAACAACCGCCCGTGGTTCGTGATGAACAAGCCGCGCTACGACATCCTCCGCGAAGAGTTCCTCGAACTCGTGACGCAGGTGATCGCCGAAACGGGCAAATTCGACCGCGAGGTCAAGTTCTGCAATCCGAAGAAGGCGATCTTCCGCATCAACCGCGACGTGCGTTTCGCCCACGACAAGAGCCCGTACAAGACCAACTTCTCGGCCGCGCTGGCCCCCAGCGACTTGCGCCGCCCGAGCCAGTCCGGCGGGCCCACCTATTATTTCCAGCTGAACGGCCTCGGCCAGTTGCAGTTCGGTGCCGGCGAATACATGCCGCCGCCGCACCGGCTGCGCGCGCTGCGCCGGCATATGGTGGAAGACGCGGCGGGCTTTCGCAAGGCGCTCGCCAGCCGTGGCCTGAAGGCCACCTACGGCACGATCCAGAACGAAGGCAAGCTGCAGCGCCCGCCGAAAGGCTTCGACCCCGCGCATGAGCACATCGAGTTCATCAAGCTGAAAAGCTTTTTCGTGTGGACCGACGTGGACCTGGACCTGAACGATCCGGATGCGCTGGTGCCGATGATCGCCGGCGGTTTCAGGGATGCCCTGCCGCTGGTGCAGTGGATGCGGGCCGCCAGGGTGGATGAAGAGGACGGTGCGGCCGCCTGACAGCCCTGGCGGCGGACGACGTTTTTTCGGTCAATGTTGCCGGAAACTGGAGCCCGTGAACGTCGCTACTGGCTGCGCAGCCATTCTTCCAGGAACTCGACGCATACCCGCAGCCGCGCCGACGTCGACAGGCGCGACGGATAGATCGCCCACACATCCGCGGGCTGCTGGTAGTCCGGCAGCACGCGCACCAGTTCGCCCCGCGCCAGCGACGGACCCACGTCCCACAGCGAGCGCAGGATGATGCCGTGGCCATCCAGCGCCCAGCCATGCACCACTTCGCCGTTGCTGGCCGAGAGCGGCCCTCTCACCTTCACCGTTTCCGTCCCGCGCGGCCCCTGCAGGGTCCAGCGCCCGAACTCCTCGTTGCGCTCGCGGATCACGATGCAGCGGTGCGATGCCAGGCCGGCCAATGCGGCCGGCGTACCGTACCCGGCCAGGTAGGCGGGCGCGGCGCACAGGACCCGGGCATTGTGGGCGATGCGGCGCGAGATCAGGTGCGGTTCGTGGGCCTGGCCGACGCGGATGTCGAGGTGAAAATCTTCGCCGATCAGGTCGACCGGGCGGTCCAGCAGCTCCAGCTGGATTTCCAGTGCCGGGTAGCGTTTCGCCAGTGCGGACAGGGCTGGCGACACGCGATTGCGCCCGAAGCCCGAGCTGGTGCAGATACGCAGCAGGCCGGCAGGCGCGGCCTGCTCCGTGGCGACCGCATCGCCCATCTGTTCCACATCGTCCAGGATGCGCAGCGCCCAGCCGTGGACCACCTGCCCCTGCTCGGTCAGCGCCACGGTACGGGTGGTGCGATGCAGCAGGCGCACCCCGAGCGACGCCTCCAGCACGCCGATTCGCTTGCTGACCAGGGCATTGGAAACGCCCAGCACGCGGGCCGTGGCGGCGAAACTCTTCAGCCGGACCACGGTGCAGAACAGGTGCAAGTCATCCAGCGCCGGAAGATTCTTCACGATTCGTGAACAGTGGAGTAACGAAAATGCCGATTATATCCAATCCGTACATACTCTATGCTGGGAGATATTCAACCAGGGGGATTACATGAAAACTCAACGCATCGCCGTCATTGCCGGCGACGGGATCGGCAAGGAAGTCATGCCGGAGGGCTTGCGCACGCTGCAGGCAGCGGCGCGGCGCTTCAACCTGCCGCTGGAATTCACCACGTTCGAGTGGGCCAACTGCGACTATTACCGGCAGCACGGCAAGATGATGCCGGACGACTGGTTCGCCCGGCTGAAGGATTTCGACGCCATTTATTTCGGCGCGGTCGGCTGGCCGGACACGGTGCCGGACCACGTTTCGCTGTGGGGCTCGCTGATCCAGTTCCGCCGGCAGTTCGACCAGTACGTGAACCTGCGCCCGGTGCGGCTGATGCCGGGTGTTCCATGCCCGCTGGCCAACAAGCAGCCGGGGGACATCGATTTCTATGTGGTGCGCGAAAATACCGAAGGCGAATACTCGGCCGTCGGCGGGCGCCTGTTCGAGGGCACCGAACGCGAGACCGTGCTGCAGGAAGCCGTGTTCACCCGCAAAGGCGTGGACCGGATACTGAAGTACGCATTCGAACTGGCGCAGTCGCGCCCGAAGAAGCACCTGACTTCGGCCACCAAGTCGAACGGCATCTCGATCAGCATGCCGTACTGGGACGAGCGCGTGAAAGCCATGGCACCCTCGTATGCCGATGTGACATGGGACCAGTACCACATCGACATCCTGTGCGCCCGCTTCGTGCTGAGCCCGGAGCGCTTCGATGTGGTGGTGGCCTCCAACCTGTTCGGCGACATCCTGTCCGACCTGGGGCCCGCCTGCACCGGCACGATCGGCATCGCGCCATCGGCCAACCTGAACCCCGAGCGCACGCTGCCATCGCTGTTCGAACCGGTGCATGGCTCGGCACCGGATATCTACGGCAGGAACATCGCCAACCCGGTGGCGATGATCTGGAGCGGCGCGATGATGCTGGACTTCCTCGGCAACGGCGCCGCGCCGTACCAGGCGGCGCACGACGCCATCATGGCCGCCATCGAACAGGTGCTGCGCGACGGGCCGCATACGCCGGACATGCGCGGCCAGGCTTCCACCACGCAGGTGGGGGAAGCCATCGCTGCGCTGATCTGATCCGCGCCCGCATCCGATCCACGCCTGATCCACGTGCGCACCTGATCCACGTGCGCACCTGATCCACATGCGCACCTGATCCACCATGGCCGGCCGCCTGGCCGGCTCATCGGCACACTTCCTCCGGCGCGCGCACGCCCCGCCACCCATGCAGTTCATCGCGCGAAAAGCGCCGTTCGTCGCATCCGCGTGGTGGACGAACCGCGGGCTCCCTATAGTTCAATCACCGCAGCACACAATACCAACGCAGCACTGACTGAACACCTCAAAGGAGCGCATCATGAACATCGCCAAACACATGGAAACCATCTTCCTCGCCACCGTCGTCATCGTCGGCGCGACCGGCATTGCAAGCGCCGCCGCCGCCCGCATCGGCCACGCCGCACCCGAGCCGAAAGTGTATGCCGTGGCGGTCGAAGGCGCGCCGATGGCGGTCGTGAAGGTCAGCGCGAAACGCCTGAGCGCCGCGGAAAAAGCCGCCCTGTAAGCGCCTTTCCCAGCCGAGCGAACGGAGACCCTGATGAACAAGTTTATCAACGCAACGATGATGGCCGTGGCCCTGTACGCCAATGCGGGCGGCATCGCCCAGGCGGCCGACATCATCAGCGAGTCCCGCGCCGTCGACGCGCGCACCGTGAAGGTGGTACTCGATGGCGTGATCGACCTGAAGCTCAAGCAGGGCCCGCAAGCGGCGCTGGTGATTTCGGGTGAGCGCCGCTACCTGCCGAAGGTGATGGTCACGCAGCGCGGCGACACGCTGCGCATCGGCACGGACCTGAAAGGCATGCATTTCGGCCGTCCGGAGCTGCGCGCCGAACTGACGCTGCCCAACCTTTCCGAGCTGGTATCGGCCGGTGTCGGTTCCGCCGACGTGCATGGTTTCTCCGGCGAGCGGCTGCGCGTGGCGCTCGATGGCGCGGGCGCCGTGCGCATGCAGGCGCACTACCGCAACCTGGACGCCAACCTGAACGGGGCCGGGAGCATGACCGTCAATACGGGGCTGGCGGAAAGCGTGGCGCTGAACCTGCGCGGCGCCGGCCAGATGGTGGTCAGCGGCGAAAGCCGCAAGCTGCATGCGCGCCTCGGCGGCGTCGGCAACCTCGATGCGCAAGGCTTGAAAACGGACAGCGTCGACGTCGACATGACGGGCCTGGGTGGCGCGACGGTCTTTGCCAGGACTTCCGCCAGCCTGCGCCTGACCGGCCTGGGTTCGGCCACCGTGTATGGCCGGCCCGCGACCCGCAACGCCAGCGCAAGTGGCCTGGGCCATGTGAACTGGAACTGAGTCCGGCATTGGCACCGCGATTGGCACCAGGATCACCAAGCGGGCACTGAGCTGGCCCTGAGCTGGCACTGAGCTCGCCCTGAGCCGGTAACCGGGCCGCCAGCGCGACGACCCTACCGGTTTCGCATCAGGGTGCCTGCAGGGCGCCCTGTGCGGTGCCCCTTCCTGCGGCCACGGACACGCCACGCTGATCCCATCCCAGCACGATGCGCACGTCGGCTCCGCCGGCGGCGACGCCGCGGTGCGCCAGTTCGCGCGGCGCAGGCAGGCCGAGACGATGAGCCAGCGCACGCGCCGCCACGCCAGTCCCGGAATCGCCACGGTACTCGATGCGCGTCGAGACCACCGCGTAGGGCTTCTCGTTCGTCAGCCGTACCGATTGCCACTCCGGCCCCGCCAGCCGGTGCTTCCAGGCGGCCGCCATGCCGCGCGCGCCATTGCCGTTGCTGATTTCAAGCCGGACACCTGCGTGGTCGCCGTGGCCGCCGAGGTCATCCTCGCGCTTGCCTTTCGCGAGGCGCGGTGGCGCCGGCTGCGTCGCGGCCGCCACCTGGTGCACTTCGATCACGGCGCCGGCCTGGCGCAGTTCCGTGCGGGCGAAACTTTCCGGCCACGGGTCCGGTACCGGTGCCGCGGGCGCCGCCGCCTGGGGCGGGCGCGCACCGGTCAGTTCGTAGTCGTAGCGGATATCATGCAAGCGCAGCGTGCGCGCCTGTTTCCGCATCTGCAGCGCGCGGTCCTGCTGCCCCAGCGCCTCGAGCACGCTGGCCAGGTGCTCCCATGCACGCGGGTGGTAAGGGTCCAGCAGGCAGGCTTTCTTCAGCAGCGTTACCGCCTCGCCATGGTTACCGCGCAGGTGCAGCGCATAGCCCAGGTTCCCGAGCAGGAAAGCCTGCCCGGCCGGCGGCAGGGCCGTGGCTTCCTCGACCAGCGTGCGCCACAGCGCAATCGCCGCGCCGAGGTTGCCGCGCTCGGCCAGCAGCACGGCCAGGCCATTGCGGGTATCGGCATGGCGCGGATCGAGCCGCAATGCCGCGTCCCACGCACGCTGCGCGGCGTCGAAGCGGCGCGCGGCATGCTCGGCACGGCCGATCGCGTAGTATCCATCCGCCCCCACGGCCGGTACCGGCACGGCGTGCCGCGTCGGTTCCGGGATGATCTGCCGCTGGCCGCAGGCCAGCAGCAGCGCCCCGGCGCAGGCGGCAGCCGCCATCCGGCCGGCGCGCGGGATTTGAGACAGTAGCCTGGTATTTACCTTGGTGCCATTCATATCGCCTCCATTCAATTCTGGCCGGACATCGCCGGAAATACCACGGTCACCAGGCGGATCACTGCCGGCCCCATCAGCACCAGTATCAGTGACGGGAACATGCAGAAGATCAGCGGGAACAGCAGCTTCAAGCCGATCTTGGCAGCGGCTTCTTCCGCCAGCAGCGTGCGCTTGAGCCGCAGGTTGTCCGAATGGATCCGCAACGAGTCGCCCATGCTGGTACCGAACCGTTCGGCCTGGATCAGCATCGCCACCAGGGTGTCGACATCGTCCACGCCGCTGCGCAGCGCGAAGTTGCGCAACGCCTTCTCCTTGGAAAAGCCGGCGCGCATTTCCATCAGCACGAGCTGGAACTCCTGCGCCAGCACGGTGCTCTTGATGTCGATCTCGGCCGCTACCTTCGTCAGCGCCCGTTCCATCGACAGCCCTGCTTCGACGCACACGGTCATCAGGTCGAGGGCATCGGGGATGTTCTCGAAGATCTCGCGCTGGCGCCGCTCGGCGGTGCGGGACAACAGGATGTTCGGCAAGTAGTAGCCCAGTGCCGCGCTGGAAAACAGCAACAGCATGAAGCCGTTGCGCGCGCCCGACATGCTGCCGACCACCAGCAGCGCCAGCAGGGCCGGCGCGCCGAGCGACAGCAGGGTCTTCGCGGCGAAGTACAGCGTGGGCGCCGACGCACTGCGCCAGCCCGCGTTGATGAATTTCGTGCGCAGCGGCGAACGTTCCCAGCCCTCCTCGGGCAGCGACAGTTTCGTCAGCGGCTTGGCAACCCGCGCCACGCGTTCCACCCATTCGCCTTCGCCGCGCTTGACCGGCTCCTCCTCCGCCGCGCCGCGGAACTCACGCAAGCGCTCGCGCAACGGGATCGGCGAGAAGATCGCGATCCCGGCCAGCACCACCCCGGCCGCGGCGATGAAGACGATCACCAGGAATAACAATTGGTTCCCGTTCATACGCGAATCCTCACGACGTTACGCATCCAGAAGGCGCCGATGGCCATCGCGCCGCCGGCGGACCACAGCATCTTCACACCGAGCGGATCGGTCCACAGCAGGCTGATGTATTTGTAGTTGACCACGCTCATCAGGACCAGCATGACAAGCGGCAGCAAGCCCAGGACCCAGGCCGACATGCGCCCTTCGGCCGACAGGACGCGCACCTGGCCCTGCAGCTTCAGCCGTGCCCGCACCAGCCTGCTGATATTGTTCAGCAGCTCGGCCAGGTTGCCGCCCGACTCGCGCTGGATCAGCACGGCCAGCACGAAGTAGCGCAGGTCGGTCAGCGGGATCCGCTCGGCGAGGCCATGCAGCGCCTCGTTCATCGGTGCGCCATAGTTGATCTCTTCATAGGCGGCCTTGAATTCGGCACCGATCGGCTCGGGAATCTCGTCGCCCACCATTTTCAGCACGTTGGCGAAGGAGTGGCCGGCACGCAGCGCGCGCGCCAGGAAGTCGGCGGCCTCCGGCAGTTGTCCCTCGATTTTCCTCAGGCGCTTGCCGCGGGCCCGCAGCAATACCCAGTACGGCCCGCCAATGGCGCTGGCCATCAGCGCGCACGCCGGCAGCAGCGGCGGCTTCAGTAAGGCCAGCACCAGCAGCGCACCACACGGCAAGGCGCACGACCAGCCGAGAAATTGCGCGACTTGCCAGCGCCCGCCGGCCTGCAACAGTAGCCGGTCGAATCGTGCCAGTTGCGGCATGCCGCGCAGCCAATGTTCCAGGCCAGGCGATGCGGCATAGCGGCGCTGCTTCAGGATGCTGATCCGTTCGCCGCCTTCGGCGCGGCCGGACATCAGGTCGAGCCGGTGCGCGATGCGGCGCGCACTTCGGCCATGGCTGGTGCCCCACCACATCCATGCCCCCTCCACCATGAAGATCACGGCGGCAAATACCAGTACCGCGAACGCGGTGAATACCATGTCCATCGGTGGCTCCTATTCGAACACGCGGTCCGGATCGAATGCGTTCTCGGCTACCGGCACGCCGAACATGGCCAGCCGTTCCGCGAAGCGGGGCCGCACGCCGGTGGCGAAGAAGTGACCCTGCACCTTGCCCTTGGCATCGACGCCGGTCTGCTCGAAGCGGAAAATCTCCTGCATCGCGATCACCTCGCCTTCCATGCCGGTCACTTCCTGCAGGCTGACCAGCTTGCGCGCGCCGTCCGTCAGCCGCGATACCTGCAGGACCACGGTCACCGCCGAGGCGATCTGCTGGCGCGCGGCGCGCGGCGTCAGGTTCACGCCCGACATGCCCACCATGTTTTCCAGCCGTGTCAGCGCGTCGCGCGGGGTGTTGGAGTGGATCGTCGCCAGCGAGCCTTCATGGCCGGTGTTCATCGCCTGCAGCATGTCGAGCGCCTCGGGGCCCCGCACCTCGCCCAGGATGATGCGGTCGGGCCGCATCCGCAGCGCGTTGCGCACCAGCGCACGCTGGTTCACCTCGCCCTTGCCCTCGATATTGGACGGCCGTGTTTCCAGGCGCACCACGTGCGGCTGGCGCATGGCCAGTTCGGCGGCATCCTCGATCGTCACGATCCGCTCGTTCGGCGGGATATAGCCGGACAGCACATTGAGCAGCGTGGTCTTGCCGCTGCCGGTGCCGCCCGAGACCAGGATGTTGATCTTGGCGTGCCCCAATGCCTGCAGCACCTGCATCATCGGCGGCGTCAGGCTCTTGTTCTCGATCAGGTTCTGCATCGTCAGCGGATTGACGGAAAAACGCCGGATCGACAGGATCGGGCCATCCACCGCCAGCGGCGGAATGATCGCGTTGACGCGCGAGCCATCCGGCAGCCGCGCATCGACCATCGGGCTCGATTCGTCCACCCGGCGGCCGACCCGCGAGACGATCTTCTCGATGATCTTCATCAGGTGGGCGTTGTCGTTGAATGTGACGTCCGTCAGCTCGAGCCGGCCGGCGCGCTCCACGTACACCTTGGCATGCGTGTTGACGAGGATGTCGGAAATGCTGTTGTCGGACAGCAGGCGTTCCAGCGGACCGAAGCCCAGCATTTCATGCTGGATGTCGAGCACCAGGTTGTGGCGCTCGGTCTGGTTCAGCACGATCCGCTCGTCTTCGATGATGCGCTGTACCAGCAGCGCCAGCTCGTGCTTGAACTGGTCGGGTGTCAGCCGCTTCAGGCGCTCCAGGTCGATGCGGTCCAGGATCAGCTGGTGCATCATGGCTTTCAGCTCGCGGTAGGCGGCCTGCGACGGGGCAGGCAGCACGGCGGCCATGTGGCGGGGTTCTTCCGCCAAGGCGAGGCGTTCGCGCAGGCTCATCTCGGTTCTCCTCGGGGGCGGGGGTCAGGCTTCGGCCAGGCTGCGGCCGAACAGCCTGTCGAACAGGCCTTTCGATTCCGTGACGCGCCGCTCGGTCACCACCTCGACCAGGTCCGCCAGGCTGCGCGCGACGTGGCTGCCGCGCGCGAGCTGCAGCACGGGGATGCCCTGGTTGACGGAGTCGGTGGCGGACAGGTAATCGTTCGGCACGGTATGCACGACCTCGGCGCCCAGCGCCTGTTCCAGGTCCGCCAGGCGCAGCTTGCCGCCCTTCTCGTAGCGGTTGACGATCAGCCGCGTGCGCTCCATCGGATAGCCCAGCGAGCGGAAGATGTCGAGCAGGCGGCGCCCGTCGCGGATGTCCGGCAGCGCCAGCTGCAGCACCGGGTAGATCGTGTCGGCATTGTCGAGCGCGCGCAGCGACAGCGCATCGATCTGGCGGCCCACGTCGAGCACGATGAAGTCATAGTGCTGGCGCGCCACGCGCAAGATCGCTTCCATGTGTTCGGGCTTCATGTCGGCCGCCTTGGCCGGATCGTCGGCCCCGGCCAGCACGCCGAAGTTCGCCGTCACATGCACCAGGCACGAGTCGAGGAAGGCGCCATCGATGCGGTTGATCTGCGCGCAGACATCGGCCAGCGTCATCGCCGGCTTCTGGTCCGACACGTACAGCGTGGCATCGCCGAACTGGCCGTGCATGTCGATCACCAGCACTTTCTTGTCGGCCAGTGCCGCCAGCGCATAGGCGAAATTGGTGGCCAGGAAGGTCGCGCCGCTGCCGCCCTTGCAGGCGATGAAGGCCAGCACCTTGCCGTCGCGCATCCGCGTGACGCCGGTCTCGATCTCGATGCGGTCCATCGCTTCATGGAACGCCCGGTGCACCAGCGGCAGCTGCAGCACTTCGCGCATGCCGGCGCGCATCGCGCGGATCAGCAGCTCCTGGTGTGCCTCGCGCGCCAGCAGCATGAAGCGCGCGTTCGGATATTGCCGGGCCAGCCTTTCGACGATTTCCCAGTCGCCCGGCTCGACGCCGCCGGCATCGAAAATCACCAGGTCGGGCGGGTCGGCCAGTGGCCGTTCGGCCGCATCGCGCAGACCCTGGCGCGACGCCACCAGTTGCAGTGCCGGCATGCGCGCCGACCCCTGCGCGGCGATTTCCGCATGCAACAGGCTATCCTTGCTGATCATCAAAGCTTTCATGGCGTTTTTCCTTGTTCAGAGACAGTTGTTCTCGCCCGGGACGTAACCCAGCGACTCGGCCTTGACGAGGGTTGCCGAGGGGGGGATGGACAGCGATGCCAGGCCGGGAACGATCCCGGTCATCGGTTGATAGTTCAGCGGCGTGCAGGCCCCGCCAGCACCGGTCGCGCCGCAAATGCTGACGCGCACGAGGCGGATGCACGACCCCGCATGCGGGCTGATGGCACAGTTCACGACGTTTTGCGCCGGGCACTGCGGCCGGGTGATCGTGGTCACGGTGCCGTTGGCCGACTGGCCCAGATACTCGATGTGCACGTTCGCGGTACCCAGCTCGGGCACCAGCGGCAGCGTGCCGTTGGCGGAGCCGAGCAGCGCCCGGGCGCGGAGCGCGTCCATCGCGGCGGCGTTGGCAAAGTCCGTCACCGCGGCGGCACGGGCCGCCACGCGCGTGGCATCCTGCACGGTGTTGAGCACGTACATCACGCGGGCAACCTCGAGCGTGCCCAGCACGAGCAGCAGGAAGGTGCCGAGCACGAGCGCCAGTTCGATGGTGACGAGACCGCGGGCGTCATTTATTGTCCAGCACTTTGGGTGTAGTGGTCGCATAGGTTTGCGTGGCTGCGGCAGGAATGGTCAAATTTTCCGGAAGGACTTGCTGGTAAGCGCTGCCGAAGATCGTGTCGTGAAAGTAGATCGCCGCCGAAACGGTGACGGAACTGAAATCGATATCGGTGCAATTGAAAAGTCCACACGTCACCAGGAACATGTTCGCGCGCGGCTGGATGTCGAGGCCGGCCGACCGGGTGGCGTCGTACACGGTATTCTTCACGAATTCCTTCAGGACATCCGGATCGTCAACGATGGTCGCTCTCGGCAACGTCGCGACGATGCGGTTGGTGTTCGCGACACCTTTCGTGAGCGCGATGGCGTGCCAGGTCAGGCGGCCGGACAGCACGATCATCGCCAGGATGACGATGGTGAGCGTGACCACGGCGGCCATTTCGATGGTGGCGATCCCGCGTTCGCGGTGCGGCTGGCGTTTCATCGGATCAGCTCCACGTCGCCGAGCAGCGTGCCCTCGTCGGCAAGGGTGACGAAGCCGGTGAATTCGCCAGGTATCTCGCTGGCACTGGCCGGGGCGGTCAGGAAGAATACGCCGTAGGCAAGCACGTTTGCCCTGGTGATGTCCGGACCGTCCGCCGGCCGGCATTCCAGCAACGGGATATACATGAGCCGGCGCCCTTGTCGGGCGGGCGTCAGGGGAACGGGATTGGTATCGTAGGTCGTGCCGTTGGTGGAAAAATACGGCGCGTCCGCTGGATAGTTCTTTGGCCCCGCGTGCAGCGACGTGGAGGGATACAGGGAATCCCAGGAACCGGTGATCTTGACATTGGTGGGCCTGCGGGGAATCCGGTAGGCCCACCGTACCCCGTATGCGGTGGGTGCCGGTTTCACTGCTTCCAATTCCACCGGGGAGAGGTCGGCGACCGTGCTCAGGCCCGCGTTGACCACCCTTGGCTCGGCGCTGGTATTGACCGGCGTTTCATAGTGCCAGTTCGCTCCTGCCTGCGCGTAGTTCTTGATGTTGGTGTCGGGCGGCGCCGCGTCGCGCGTGCAGTCCATGGCAGCGTTCCCGCCGCCGTACACGTTGAGGCGCGAGTTGAGCTGCGTTGCCAGGCCGAATGTCGCCTGCCTGGCGATCCTCAGGCTGCCGGTGCCGATGCGCGGATAGGCGATCGTACCCGAGCACATGAACGGCGCCATGATGGTGTTTTTCGTCGCGGCCGGTTCATTGCCCAGGCCGGGCGCCATGAGCGGATCCACGTAGTAGAACACCGGGTCCGGGCCATTCGGATTCAGCCTCAGCAGGTTATAGGTAATACCATAGCGAAAGCCGTAGCTTACCCGCTCCAGGATACCGGTCTTGTTGGAGCGAACCCCGCCGACAACCGCCGAGCGCGCGCAGATGGCAAGCGGTGTCACGTTCAGCGAGCGGCGCCCTGCCACGGCAACCGGGCGCACATCGAATGGCGCCATGGCGCCGAAAATACCCATCAGCAGCAGTGGTACTTCGCGCACGCCGGCGCCCAGCGCGCCGATATCGATGCGGGCATACAGCATGTCGGCAACCGCGCCAGCCCCGACGCTTCCTGCCGGCAGCCAGGCCGCCGCCGGCGCATGGGGATGGGCGCTGAACCGCAGCACATCCGTCACCGCATCGCCGGCAGCGACGCCACGCAGCGTTTGCGCTTTTTTCTTGACCTCGCTGACAGCGTTTTCCAGTCCGGCCGCCGTGCCGTTCAGCATGGATGCCGCGGTGATGGCCATCGTGTCGGCAGCGGCCTGCAGCTGGGCGCGCCGCAGATACACCAATCCCAGGTCGAGCACCAGGCCGGTGAAGCCCAGGAGCAGCGTCAGCATCACCGCGTACATGATCAGGATCACGCCGCGCGGGCGCCGCGCGAGTTCGGGGACCGGCTTGCGTGCGTGCTTGAAAGCAGGCTTCATCGCGGGCTTCACTGAGGGTTTCATTGCGCACCACTGACGCCGATGGTGAACACGGATTGCGCGGGCTGCGGCGCGGCGAACGATTTCTGGTAGCGCTGCTGGGCCGCGGCCGCGCTGTGGCCATCCAGGCCGTTCGCCGGCCGGTTGTCGCGGCCGGCGCCCGGATCGATCACCTGCCGCGCGAACGCGGCCCGTGTCGCGTCGCCGAAACGGGCGTCCCACTGCGGGGTCGTGCGCACGATGGCTTCGCCGCAGCCGGACAGCGCGGCAAGCATCGTTGCCATGAGCAAGCTGGTTTTCATGGGAATCTCCTTACTTCAGCTGGAATTGGGACGACGGCGAGGAAGATGGCGCGGAAGACGGCGCGGTCGGTACTGGCCGGATGGCAGGCACCGTCGCTTCCATCTTGCCGCCGATGAAGAGATTGTTGCCGCGGGCCGACTGCAGCGCATCGGTCGGCAATGCCACACCCGGCGGCAAGGGCTTGACCAGGTGCGCCGTGACCACGAACAGCAGCTCGGTGCGGTCTTGCTGGAAATCGGTGCTGCGGAACAGGGTGCCGAGCACCGGCACTTCGCCCAGCACCGGCAAGGCACCGATATTGCTGACCTGGTTATTGCGGATCAGGCCGCCGATCGCGAAGCTCTGGCCGTCGAACAGCTGTACCGTCGTGGTGGCGCGGCGGGTCGTAATCAGGGGCATGATGGCGGCGCCATTGATGCCGTTGGCGGTCAGCCCGATGCCTTCGCGCGACAGTTCCGATACTTCCGGTGCCACTTTCAGGCTGATCCGGCCGCCCGCCAGCACCGTGGGGGTGAAGCGCAAGCCGACGCCGAATTCCTTTTCTTCCAGCGTCACCTTGTTGTTGTCCTGGGCGACCGGGATGAAGATCTTGCCGCCCGCCAGGAAGCTGCCTTCCTGGCCGCTGATCGCCATCACCGTGGGTTCGGCCAGCAGGCGCACCAAACCATGGTCGCGCTGGGCATCGAGCCGCAAGGCGTTGAACGGCGACTTCGCCACCTGCGCCCCGCCCCTCAAGGTCTCGGAGAGGAAGTTCGACACCACGGACGCGGTCCATTCGCCGCCGCGCAGGCGCAGGGCGGTACCCGCTTCCAGCTTGTCCAGCAGGGTCTTCGATACTTCGGCAATCTTCACTTCCAGCATCACCTGCTGCGGTGCGCTGACGCCCAGCATGTTGACGATGCGCGCGCTGGCGCCGTTCTGGGCGCCGCCGCTGGCGCTGTCCGCCTTGCTGGCGCCGGTACCGCCTTCGCCATCCCTGCCGCCGGCGAGCGGCCTGGCCGGCCGCCGCACGTAGGCTTGCGCCAGTTCCACGACGCGTGCCAGCGTGACACCGTCCGACACGGTACCGCTAAATACCACCGTATCGGCGGCGGCGCTCACGCGGATTTCCTTTTCGTCGGGCAGCAGCGCGGCAAGGGCTGCCTGCAACGCGGAGACATCCATCGCGACGGTCACTTCGATCACGCTGCAGGCACCGCTCTTCACCTGCACGATCATGTTGGTGCTGCCGACATCGGCGCCGGCCAGGTACAGGGTATCGGGTGCCACCGCCATCGCCTGCAGCACGGCCGGATTGCCGACACTGCGGTTGACGATCGTTTCCGGCAAGCGCATCAGCGTGGACTTGCCGAGCTGCAGGGCGAGCTGGCCGGGCGCGGCGGCCTGGCCGCGGCAGCGCGGTCCGTCGGCCCGTTCGGGGGCCGCCGGCTTGCGGCGGCCGGGGTCCGCCACCGGTGCGTCGATCACGGCCGCCGTCGTGGACACGGCCGGCAGGGCCGGAGCGGCATGGGCATGGAGCGCGGCCGACAGCCCGGCAAGCAGCATTGCGGAATGGAGTTTCATGTCATCTTCCTCACAGGCATTCTTTACGGCTGCGCAAGCCATCGATGGCACCGATGCAGTGGCGGTACGGGGCGGCGCTGGCTTGCCGTGCCGGTGCACGGCGGGCCGGGGCGGCAATCGCGGCCTCGACCGCTTTCGGCGCGGCAAGACCCAGCAGGCTGCTCTTGGTCGCGCCGGCCGTGGTGCCGGGTTGCGGGTCGATCTGGTTGCGCAGCACCAGCGACAGGTTGCCGACGCTGCGTGCCAGGTCCAGCATTTCGGCCTGTTCCGGCGACACTTCCAGCGTCACGGCATTGACGACGCGCGGCTTGGTATCGTCGCGCCCGACTTCCTGCGCGACCGCCAGGACGAGGATGCGCTCCAGCACGATCTTCGAAATGGCTTCACGGTCCTCGGCAGTGCTGGTATCGGCCTGCGTGCTGACGAGGATGTCGACGAAATTGCCGGGCAGCGCGAAACCGGCCACGCCGACCACGTCGTTGACGCGGACGGTGATGGCGCGCTTGCCTTCGGTAATCAGGGCGGACAGGCCACCCAGCGTGCCGGCCGGGGCCAGCTTCGCTTCCGTCAGCGGTTCGCCACGCAGCACGCTGGTCTTCAACACCCTGCCGGACAGCTTCAGCGGATCGGTCAGCGCGCCAGCCGGCAGGCTGTCGGCGGGCCATTCGGCCAGTTTCACGGTTTCCGGACCGAGGCGCTGCCCGAGGTTGACGTCGGCAGTGGCGACGACGACGTGGGCAGCGGTGCTCGGCGCCTGCCGCAACAGCCAGCGCGAGGCCAGGGCGACCGCGGCCAGGCCAAGCACGATGGCAAAGGCCATCATCGTGTAAGCACGGCGGTTTTTCATGCAATCCTCTCGAAGAAGGTGGTATCGGCGGCAGCGGTGAACTGCATGCCCGTGGTGGCAAACATGCTCGACCAGGCCTGATCGAGGGCAGCCACCGACATGACCGGCGGCAGGCCCGTGAATGCGGCGAAATCGGCAATGCGCGACAGGATGTCGCGCGGGACACTGGCCAGCAGCGGCTGGCCGCTGTCGCGGTGCAGTTCGTTGATCAGGTAAGCCAGCGCCGCTTCATCCGGCGCGATGCCCAGCGCGCGGCACTGCTGGCGGAACAGCGTGCGGTAGGCGCCTTCGCCGATCGGCCCCACATGCACCTTGTAGCCCAGCCGGCGCAGCGACGATGGATCGAGCAGCGCCTGCGGCTCCAGGTTGGTGACGAAAATCATCGTCACGTCGAACGGCACGGCGAACTTGCGGCCGCCCTGCAACGCCAGGTACTCGGCCCCCGTGTCGAGCGGCTGCGCGAAACGGTTCAGCAATTCGGCAGCCGGCACGCGCTGCCGGCCCAGGTCATCCACGATGAACAGCCCGCCTGTCGCCTTCATGTGCGGCGGTGCCTGGTAGCTGCCGGAAAACGGGTCGTGGCGCAGGTCCAGCATGTCCAGCGCCAGTTCCGCGCCCATGTGCAGCACGGGGCGGTTGCACAATGCCCAGCGGCTGTCGGTGCTGCGCCGTTCGCCGATCGCGCGGCCCTGTGCCGCCGCGGACGGCGGATGATGGATCGCGCTGTCGAATACCTGCACGATTTCCTCGCCCATCAGGATCGCGTACGGTACCCCCACCGTGCCGTGCAGCAGGCGGCCGAGCCGGCGCGCCAGCGTGGTCGTGCCGCGGCCGGACGGCCCATGCAGCAGCAGCGAGCGGTGGGCATGCAGCGCGGCACCGGCCAGTTCGCGCACGGCGGCGGGCAGGCAGTCGTCGGCGAATTCGCTGGCGACATCGTGTGCCGCCACCGCCGGCAGCAAGGCCGAATGGCGCTGCACCAGCGCGCGGTAGGCTTCCAGCGGCACCGGCGCCGGCCCCGTGTACGGGCTGCGTTCGAGCCAGGCCACGGTACGTTGCCGGCCGGCCGATGTGAGCTGGTACTGCACGTCGATATCGGTATCGCCGCGCCAGGCGACTTCGGCCAGCTGCTCGGCCACCATGAAGTCGAGGACTTCGCGCAATACGTTGATCGACAGGCGCAACCGTGTCGTGAGGACGGGCAAGTGCGTCTTTCCAGAGCCGAACAGTTGTTTGGATGCCAGCTCGGCAAGCAGGGTCAGCTCCAGCCCTGTCTCGCGCACCGTCTTCGGCTGGGGGGGCAGCTGGCACTGCCCGCCGGTCGTTTCACCTGCAGAGATTTGAAGGTCCATCGTCGCGCTCCTGCGTTGTGGAGGAGCAATTTTAGGCGGGGGTTTCCCGACGGATATTGACCTCAGGCAAAAGTAAAACCGTGTGTCCGGAACACCACGACAGCGGTGGCCAGGCCGATCGCCACGCCATAGGGAATGCCACCGGCACTGGCTTCGCGGGTAACCGTTACCGGCTGCATCGGATAGCCTGCGAGCCGGCCCAGCATCGGCCACAGCAGGGTTTTCAGGTTGCCGGCGAGGATGCGCCAGCGGCCATTGCAGGCCACCATCACCAGCGCGAGAAGGCCGCCGATCAGGTACGACAGGACGGCGATCTCCAGGGCAAGTGCGGGGCCGACAAAGGCACCCGCCATCGCCATCAGCTTGACATCGCCGGCAGCCATGCCGCGCAGCAAATACAAGGGCAGGAAAACGCAAAATCCCGTGGCCAGCCCGGCAAGCCAGGTCGCGAGCAGGCCGCTCATGGGACCGGCGACCCCATGTAGCACGAGCGACAGCAGCAAGCCGCACAGCACCAGGACGTTGGGAATACGCCGTAACGCCAGATCGGTCACGGCTGCCTGCAGCACCAGCCACAGGAGGATGATTTGAAGTGCCTGGTTCATTGCAGGTACCAGTGACGAAAAGAGCCGCCGGCCGGACGGGCCGGCGGAAAAACTCTATTAGGGTGCAGGCAGTGCTGCTTTCAGCTCGGATCCGATCCTTTCAAAGGCGCCTTTGATTTCTTCACCGAGGGCCGTGAACGCTCCAGCGATAATAGATACGATCACCGCGGCCAGCAGGCCGTATTCGATGGCGGTGATACCCTCTTCATCCTTGGCGAATTGGCGGGCTGCATTGATCAGTGCTTTCATGATTCCTCCTGTAGGTACCTTGTGGTGGGTTGGATTCTGGTGCTGTGTGCTGCGCCAGTGAGGTAACTATAGGTTTTGTGCCAGCGGGCAAGATTGAGATAGCGCAAGCTTGCCCAAGGGAACGTCGAAGCGCGCAACATGTGTGGCGAGCCGCCGACAGCGCCCGGAATGGCGCTGCCAAGATGCTACTCAGAGTAGAATCGTTGCGTTTTCCAACTATTTTCACCGTGGATAATTGCTCCTGTTATAAAAACCATTTATCCTGATCAACTGTCCTTGGGAAAGGCCTCGTGCTCTGCGTCACTGTGTGCCTTATCGATTTGGAAGCAGATGCCGTAATCATCTAGACGAGAGTATGGATTCCCTACTGAAACACATGGTGGACATGACCGGCCACCGCGATCACACGATGCTGGACATCTCGGTGATCTCGGCGGTGCAGGAACTGGCAGGCGCCAGCCGTGCCCGCGTCCTGACGCTGGCCAATGTCCGTGGCCACCTGTACGTGCGGCCGCGCGCGCTGGTGGTCGCGGGGCAGGCGGCCAGGATGGAGGAAGCCAGCGATCCCGCCAGCCCGGGCGAACCGATCGCGCATTTCCCCGCGCTGGAGCGGTGCATCGCCCACCATGAAGCGTCCGCCGACGAGGTCGACGAGGACGGCAAGCACACGCTGTGGCTGCCGATCTGGCTGGGTGCCAAGGCCGACACCTGCCTGCAGATCGTCAACCCGACCCCGTACACGCCCGACACCATCCACGTCATTCGCGGCATCGTCAGCGTGTACAAGAACTTCCAGAACCTGCTCGACTACAGCGAGCGCGACTCGCTGACCGGCCTGCTGAACCGCAAGACCTTCGACGACCAGCTGAACAAGATGCTGCTGGCCTCCAGCGCCGAACAGGATGCGCTGACGCTGCTGCCGGGCGAAACGGAGCGCCGCCAGCGCACGGAAGAGGAAAAGCAGTGGCTGGCCGTGGTGGACGTGGACCATTTCAAGCACGTCAACGACCGCTTCGGCCACCTGTACGGCGACGAGGTGCTGATCCTGATCGCCAACCTGCTGACTTCGTCCTTCCGCGCGCAGGACCGGGTGTTCCGCTTCGGCGGCGAGGAATTCGTGGTATTGCTGCGCTCGACGACGCTGGACAATGCCAAGATGATCATCGACCGCTTCCGCATGAACGTGGAGCAGCACGATTTCCCCCAGGTGGGCAAGGTCACCGTCAGCGTCGGCTTCGTGGCGATCAGCGCCTATGAGGCGCCGGTGGTGATCCTGGGCCGCGCCGACCAGGCCTTGTACTTTGCCAAGAGCCACGGCCGCAACATGGCCTGCCACTATGACGAGCTGGTCAGCGGCGGCCTGCTGCAGACCGTCGAATCGAACGATACCGCCGAGTTCTTCTGATTGTGAAGCGGAACCGGCGGGCTGCCGAGGTCCTGAGGTAGTGCCGGCGATCGCCGAGGTCTTGTAGTAGTGTCGGCGATCCGCCGTTACGCCGGCGTCATGAAGCGCGCCGGGTCGACATTCCAGCGCACCGGGTTCTCGTGGCTGACGATCTTGTCCGCGCCACCGGCACCGAAACCGCGCGACAGGTCCACCAGTTCCGGCCGGATGTACACGTTGCGCCTGGTATGGAAGAACACGTTGACCTTCGGTGCCAGCAAATTGCTTTCATGCGGCTCGACGACGACACCGAGCCGCCCCGATTCCAGCAGCACCAGCGTGCCCACCGGATAGATGCCCACGCAGCGCATGAACGCCTGCACCAGGGCCGGATCGAAATGGAATTTGCTCCATTCGTGCAGCTTGCGCAATGCCGCCGCCGCCGGAATCCCTTTGTGATAACAGCGGTCGGCCGTGATCGCATCGTAGACATCGACGATGGCCGCCATTTTCGGCAGTTCGCCGATCTCGCCGCCGGCCAGCTTGTCCGGATAGCCTGAGCCGTCGATCCGCTCGTGGTGGTGGCGCGTGATGTCGAGCGCGATCTCGCCGATGTCGGGCGAGCGGCGCAGGATGTTGTAGCCATCTTCCGGATGGCGGCGGATGATCGCGAATTCCTCGTCCGTCAGCGGTCCCGGCTTGTTCAGGATGGCATCCGGTACCAGCGCCTTGCCGGTATCGTGCAGCAGCGCGCCCAGGCCCGCCTCGCGTACGATGCCGTCATCCATGCCCCGCGCATGGCAGAACGCGACCAGCAGCGTGCACACGCTGACCGAGTGGAGGAAGGTGTAGTCGTCCTTGGTCTTGATGCGCAGCAGCCCCGTCAACGCCCCCGGATTGCGCAGGATCGATTCGGTAATGCTTTGCACCACCGGCCGCACGGGCCCTACCTCGATGGCCTTGCCCAGGCGCGCATCGGTCATGACGTTCTTGACCAGGTCCGCGGCCTGGCGCCGGATCCGCGTGGCCCGTTCCAGTTCTTCGCCGAGCGGCACCCTGGCCGGGCGTACCGTGCGTGCGGCGATGTCCTGCATTTCCACTTCGGTGGCTGCGGCCGCCTGTTCGACCGTGGGCGCATCGGCATCGAGGCCCCTGGCCGTATCGATGATCACGATGCGGATGCCGGCCGCGTGAATCCGCTGGATTTCAGCGTCGTTCGCCAGCAGGAAGCGATTGCGCAGGAAAGGGTGGTCCATCCAGTCGCACGACAGCTCATGGATGTACATGCCCGGCTTTAACTGCGATGATTCGACTTTCTTCAGCATCTGGCTGCGATCGGACTGGTTGAGGGTTGGTTACAGCCCAGTATAGCAAAACGTTTCTGAAAAGTATTAATATAACCCTGCGAGAAACATGGAACTGCGCCAGTTGCGGTATTTTGTTGCAATAGTGGAACACGGCTCCTTGTCCCGGGCCGCCGGGGTACTGCACGTGGCGCAACCGGCGCTGACCCAGCAATTGCGCCAGCTCGAAGAAGAGCTGGGCGCCCTGCTGCTGCACCGGAGCGCCCAGGGCGTGCACAGTACCGATGCGGGCAAGGTGTTCTACGAGCATGCGCAGGCGATCCTGAAGCAGGTCGAGGATGCCCGTTCCGCCGTCAGCCACTCCGCCCGGCCGTCCGGCACGGTCACGCTGGGACTGCCGCACAGCATCTCAGCCGCCCTGGCATTGCCGCTGCTGGCGGCGGCACGCGAGCAGTATCCCGACATCACGCTGCAATTGACGGAAGAACTGACCGGCCACCTGGCCGAGCAGCTGAAGTCCGGCCGGGTCAACCTGGCCGTGCTGTTCGATGACGGCCAGCTGACGCCTTTCGCCACCATCCCGCTGGCCGAGGAGGCGCTGCGTTACATCTGCCGCGCGGATGCACCGTGGTTCCCGGGTCGCACCGCCGTGTCACTCGCCGAGGCGCTGGGCACCACACTGATCCTGCCCGGACTGCAGCATGGCGTGCGGCCCCGGATCGAGGCCGTGGCCCATGCCGCCGGGCTGGCGACCGCGGGCGTCATTGAAATCAACTCGATCGCGATCCTGAAGTCGGCCCTGATGGCGGACATGGGCGCCACCATCCTGCCCGTGGCGCCGGTACTGCCGGAAATCGAGCGCGGCCAGATGCGCTGGCTGGACATTGGCGAGCCGGCGATTTCACGCACGGTGGTGCTGTGTGCTTCCCGCAACCTGCCGCCGACCACGGCCGCCACGGCGATCAGCCGGCTGGCGCTCGACGTGGTGCACCGCTTGTGCACCAGCGGCGCATGGCCGGGCGCCCAGCTGCGGTAATGCCGTGCCGTGGTGGCATAGCCATCACTTTTTCTTATACCCCCATCCCCAAACCCTATTTCCGCATACGTCAACCCCGGCGTACACTGATTCGATGACTGCCTACCAGGGCGGTCAACGGATCCGGCAAAGAGCGGCACAAGACCGCACGGATCCGACAGTGGCCTGGGCCGGACAGTTTCTACCCGAAGTGCGATGGCACAGGCGCAACCGAAACAAGATTTTGGAGACAAGCCATGCCCGATACCTCGGTCAAAGGTCCCGGTGCCGCCGCCCCGCTTCCCGGCGCGAACGGCCCGCAGCCAGTCCGCCTGAACGACGTCAGCCTGGACGACAAGTACACCGCCACTTCCGGCAAGATCTTCCTCTCCGGCATACAAGCCCTCGTGCGCCTGCCCTTGATGCAGCGCAAACGCGACATGGCTGCTGGCTTGAACACGGCTGGCTTCATTTCCGGCTATCGCGGCTCGCCGCTGGGCGGTCTCGATGAAACGCTGTGGAAGACGCAGCCGCACCTCGAGGCGCACCATGTCCAGTTCGTGCCGGGGGTGAACGAAGACCTGGCGGCAACGGCTGTCTGGGGCTCGCAGCAGGTCGACCTGGTCGGTCCGGCGAAATACGATGGCGTGTTCGCCATGTGGTACGGCAAGGGCCCGGGCGTGGACCGCTGCGGCGATGTCTTCAAGCACATGAACCATGCCGGCACGGCGCGGCACGGCGGCGTGCTGCTGGTGGCGGGCGACGACCACGGCGCCTATTCGTCGACACTGCCGCACCAGTCAGACCATATCTTCTCGGCCTGCATGATCCCCGTGCTGTACCCGTGCAATGTGCAGGAATACCTCGATCTCGGCGTGCATGGCTGGGCCATGTCGCGCTTTTCCGGCTGCGCGGTGGCCTTCAAGGCGCTGGCCGATACGGTCGAATCCTCCTCGTCGGTGGATGCCGATCCCTTCCGCGTGCAGGTGAAACTGCCACAGGACTTCCACATGCCCGAAGGCGGCCTGAATGCGCGGCTGTCCAACGTGCCGCTGGGCCGGCAGGCGCGCAACCAGGAAGCGCTGATGCAGGACTACAAGATCTATGCGGCACTGGCCTACGCGCGCGAAAACAAGCTGAATCACACGACGATCGACAACCCCGATGCGAAGCTGGGCATCATCGCTTCCGGCAAATCCTACCTGGACGTGCTGGAGGCGCTGGAAGAACTGGGCATCGACGAGGCGATGGCGGCCAGGGTCGGCCTGCGCCTGTTCAAGGTTTCGATGCCTTGGCCGCTGGAACCGGATTCGGTGCGCGAATTCGCCCAGGGGCTGGACGAGATCCTGGTGGTGGAAGAAAAGCGCCAGTTCGTCGAATACCAGCTGAAGGAACAGCTGTATAACTGGCGCGACGACGTGCGCCCGCGCGTGATCGGCAAGTTCGACGACAAGGGCGAATGGGTGGCGCCTCGCGGCGAATGGCTGCTGCCGCCGAAGGCCGATTTCTCGGTATCCCAGGTGGCCCGGGTGATCGCCTCGCGCATCGAGCGCTATGTGGCCGATCCGCATGTCCGCGACCAGATCAAGGCGCGGCTAGTGTTCCTCGATGCCAAGGATGCCGTGCTGCAGAAGGCCATCAGCACGCCGTTCCGGCCCGCGTTCTACTGCTCCGGCTGCCCGCACAACACATCGACCAAGGTACCGGAAGGCAGCTTCGCGCTGGCCGGCATCGGCTGCCATGTCATGGCCACGTCGATCTACCCGGACATGAACAAGCTGACCACGCACATGGGCGGCGAAGGCGCGCCGTGGATCGGGCAAGCGGCGTTTTCCTCCGTCCCGCACGTGTTCCAGAACCTGGGCGACGGCACCTATTTCCACTCCGGCTATCTCGCCATTCGCGCGGCGGTGGCGTCCAGGGTGAACATCACCTACAAGATCCTGTACAACGATGCGGTGGCCATGACGGGCGGCCAGCCGGTCGACGGCACGGTGTCGGTGCCGATGATCGCGCAGCAGATGGCCGCCGAGGGCGTGAAGCGCATCGCGCTGGTGACGGAAGACCTGTCCCGCTATGCGGACCGCTCGAACCTGCCCGCGTTCGTGACGCTGCACGACCGCAAGGAGATGGATGCGGTGCAGCGCGAGCTGCGCGACATTGCCGGCTGCACCGTGCTGATCTACGACCAGACCTGCGCGGCCGAGAAACGGCGCCGCAGGAAAAAGAAGGAGCTGGTGGATCCGGACAAGCGCATGGTGATCAACGAGGCGGTGTGCGAAGGCTGCGGCGATTGCGGCATCCAGTCCAATTGCGTGTCGATCCTGCCGAAGGAAACCGAGTTCGGGCGCAAGCGCACGATCGACCAGTCCAGCTGCAACAAGGATTACTCGTGCGTCAAAGGCTTCTGCCCCAGCTTCGTCACCGTGGAAGGCGGCACGCTGAAAAAATCGAAGGCCGACAAGACCCACACCGAAGACTGGGGCGCCCTGCCGCAGCCGATGATCCCGGCGTGCGAACAGCCCTACAACATCCTGATCAACGGCATCGGCGGCACCGGCGTGATCACCGTGGGCGCGCTGATGGGCATGGCCGCGCACCTCGAGGGCAAAGGGGCCTCGGTGCTGGACATGACGGGCATGTCGCAGAAAAACGGCTCCGTCACATCGCATGTCAAGATCGTGCAGTCGCCGGCGCACCTGCGCGCCCAGCGCATCGCCACCGGCGAGGCCGATCTCGTGCTGGGCTGCGACATGCTGACCACGGGCGCGGCGGATGCCATCGCCAAGATGCGCCCGGGCCGCACGCTGGCCGTCGTGAACCTGCACGAACAGCCGCCCGGCACGTTCGCGCAAAATGCCGACTGGGAATACCCGGTGGCGGATGTGCGCGCGCTGATCGAGGAATCGGTGGGCGGCGCCGGTGCCGCCGATTTCGTCGACGCGACCAGGCTGGCGACCGGGCTGATGGGCGACTCGATCGCCGCCAACCTGTTCATGCTGGGCTATGCGTGGCAGCGCGGCCGCATTCCGCTCACCGAGGCGGCGCTGCTGCGCGCGATCGAGATGAACGGCGTGGCCGTCGAATCGAACAAGAAAAGCTTCCTGTGGGGACGGCGCGCGGCAGTGGACGTGAAACGTGTGGAATCGATCGCCACGCCCGCGCAGGCGGTGGTGGTGCAGATGCCGCAAAGCCTGGACAGCATCCTGCGCAAGCGTGTCGACTTCCTGACCGGCTACCAGGATGCCGCCTATGCCGGCCTGTACCAGCAATTCGTCGAACAGGTGCGCGACCGCGAAGCCGCCCTGGGCATGCCGTCGAAACGGCTGTCGATCGCGGTGGCGAAAGCGCTGGCCAAGCTGATGGCCTACAAGGATGAATACGAAGTGGCGCGGCTGTACACGGATGGCCGCTTCGTCGAACAGTTGAAGAGCCAGTTCGAAGGCGACTTCACGCTGAAATTCAACCTCGCGCCGCCGGTGTTCGCGAAGAAGGATGCCCAGGGCCGGCTGGTGAAAGCCGAATACGGTTCGTGGACGTGGAAGGCCTTCCAGGTGCTGGCGCGCCTGAAGGGCTTGCGCGGCGGCCCGCTCGACATCTTCGGCCGCACCGCGGAGCGCAGGATGGAACGCGCACTGATCGGCCAGTACCGGCAGGTGATGGCCGACGTGCTGGCACGCCTGACGCCGGAGAACTATGACACCGCCGTGGCACTGGCGGCCCTGCCGGAAAAGATCCGCGGCTTCGGGCATGTGAAGGAAAAGGCAGTGGAGACCTACCACGCCGAACAGGCCCGCCTGCTGGCGGCCTTCGGCGGCTCGCACCAGCACGCCGCATGACCGGCAAAAAACGGTGACAAAAACGGTGACAGGCCGATTTACAAAAACGGTGACAGGCTCCGATTTACATAAAACCGGTGACAGGCTCCGATTTACATAAAACCGGTGACAGGCTCCGATTTACATAAAAACGGTGACAGTCACCATTTTCCGGGAAATATTTCCCGGAAATCGGAGCCTGTCACCGGTTTTCGGGCAACTTCTTGCGCTAATTTACGTTTACGTCAACGTAACTCCATTGCGACATATAATCGGATCATCGCGATCCGCCAGAATTCTCAGGGAACTCCATGAACGATCTGACTTCCGCCAAGACCCTCGCCGCCGATGCGCAACCGCCGCGGCCGGCCAACAAGGTACGTTTCGTCACCGCCGCCTCGCTGTTCGACGGGCACGATGCGTCGATCAACATCATGCGCCGCATCCTGCAGTCGCACGGTGTGGAAGTGGTGCACCTGGGGCACAACCGCTCGGTCGACGAAGTGGTGACGGCCGCGCTGGCCGAGGATGTGCAGGGCATCGCGATCTCCAGCTACCAGGGCGGCCATGTCGAATACTTCAAGTACATGATCGACCTGCTGCGCCAGCGCGGCGGCGCGCACATCAAGGTGTTCGGCGGCGGCGGTGGCGTGATCGTGCCGGCCGAGATCGCCGAGCTGCATGCGTATGGCGTGACGCGCATCTTCAGCCCCGAAGATGGCCAGCGCATGGGCCTGGCAGGCATGATCGACTGGATGGTGCAGCAATGCGACGTCGACCTGTCGCAGTACTCGCCCACGTCGCTGGCACCGCTCCAGGATGGCGCCATCGTGGAGCGCCACCGCCCGCTGGCCCAGCTGATCACGGCGCTGGAGAACGGCAAGGCCGACGCGGCGCTGCGCCGGCAGCTGGCCGAAGCCGCCGATGCGCTGCGCGTGCCCACGCTGGGCATCACCGGCACCGGTGGCGCCGGCAAGTCGTCGCTGACCGATGAACTCATCCGCCGCATCCGCCTCGACCAGGACGATGCCCTGAACATCGCCGTGATCTCGATCGACCCGTCGCGCCGCAAATCCGGCGGCGCGCTGCTGGGCGACCGCATCCGGATGAACGCGATCAATCCGTGGCACCAGGGTGGCGAACTGCGGCATCGTGTCTTCATGCGTTCGCTGGCCACGCGCGAGGCGGGCTCGGAGATTTCGCAGGCGCTGCCGGACGTGATCCGGGCCTGCAAGGTGGCCGGCTTCGACCTCGTGATCGTGGAGACTTCCGGCATCGGCCAGGGCGATGCCGCGATCGTGCCGCACGTGGACGTGTCGATGTACGTGATGACACCCGAATTCGGCGCCGCTTCCCAGCTCGAGAAGATCGACATGCTCGATTTCGCCGACTTCATCGCCATCAACAAGTTCGACCGCAAGGGCGCGCAGGATGCGCTGCGCGACGTGGCGAAACAGTACCAGCGCAACCGCGAGCTGTGGACCAGCCAGCCGGACGAGATGCCGGTGTTCGGCACCCAGGCATCGCGCTTCAACGACGATGGCGTGACCGCGCTGTACCACGGCCTGTTGCCGAAGCTGGCGCAGTTCGGCTTGCGCACGCAGCCGGGCCAGTTGCCGCGCGTCGATGTGCGCTTCTCGTCCGGCAAGAACGTGATCGTGCCGCCAGCCCGGGCGCGCTACCTGGCCGAGATCGCCGACACCGTGCGCGGCTACCAAAAGCAGGTGCGCCGGCAGGCCGTGCTGGCACGCGAACGCCAGCAATTGACGGAAGCGAAACGCATGCTGGCGGCCGCCGGCAAGGGCGCCGACTTCGACGACGTGATCGCCGAGCGCGATCACGCGCTGGACAGCGGCGCCAAGAAACTGCTGGCCATGTGGCCGGACATGCAGGCGGCCTACGCGGGCGACGAATACGTGGTGAAAATCCGCGACAAGGAAATCCGCACCGGGCTCGTGCAGCACACGCTGTCCGGCACGAAGATCCGCAAGGTGGCGCTGCCGAAGTACGAAGACCATGGCGAGCTGCTGCGCTGGCTGATGCTGGAAAACGTGCCCGGCTCGTTCCCGTACACGGCGGGCGTGTTCGCCTTCAAGCGCGAGGGCGAGGATCCGACCCGCATGTTTGCCGGCGAGGGCGATGCGTTCCGCACCAACCGCCGCTTCAAGCTGGTCTCCGAGGGGCTCGACGCAAAACGCCTGTCGACCGCCTTCGATTCCGTGACGCTGTATGGCGCCGATCCGGCTCCGCGGCCGGACATCTACGGCAAGGTGGGCAACTCCGGCGTATCGATCGCCACGCTGGACGACATGAAGGTGCTGTACGACGGCTTCGACCTGTGCAACCCGTCCACCTCGGTATCGATGACGATCAACGGCCCGGCGCCGACCATCCTGGCGATGTTCATGAACACGGCGATCGACCAGCAGCTGGACAAGTTCGTGGCGCAGAACGGCCGCCAGCCAACCGACGACGAGGCGGCGAAGATCCGCGCGTGGGTGCTGCAGAACGTGCGCGGCACGGTGCAGGCCGATATCCTGAAGGAAGACCAGGGACAGAACACGTGCATCTTCTCCACCGAGTTTTCGCTGAAGGTGATGGGCGATATCCAGGAATACTTCGTCCATCACGGCGTGCGCAATTTCTACTCGGTGTCGATCTCCGGCTACCACATCGCCGAGGCCGGGGCCAATCCGATCTCGCAACTGGCCTTCACGCTGTCGAACGGCTTCACTTTCGTTGAAGCCTACCTCGCGCGCGGCATGCACATCGACGACTTCGCGCCGAACCTGTCGTTCTTCTTCTCGAACGGCATGGACCCGGAATACACCGTGCTCGGCCGCGTGGCACGGCGCCTCTGGGCCGTGACGATGCGCGACAAGTACGGCGCGAACGAACGCAGCCAGAAGCTGAAGTACCATATCCAGACTTCCGGCCGTTCGCTGCACGCGCAGGAGATCGACTTCAATGACATCCGCACCACGCTGCAGGCACTGATCGCGATCTACGACAACTGCAACTCGCTGCATACCAATGCCTACGACGAAGCGATCACCACGCCCACCGACGAATCGGTGCGCCGCGCGCTGGCGATCCAGCTGATCATCAACCGCGAATGGGGGCTGGCGAAGAACGAAAACCCCAACCAGGGCGCGTTCATCATCGACGAGCTGACCGACCTCGTGGAAGAAGCCGTGCTGCAGGAATTCGAGCGCATCGCGGAACGGGGCGGCGTGCTGGGGGCGATGGAAACCGGCTACCAGCGCGGCAAGATCCAGGAAGAGTCGCTGTTGTACGAGCACCGGAAGCATGACGGTTCGCTGCCGATCATCGGCGTCAACACGTTCCGCAATCCCAAGGGCGTGGAAGCGCCACAGACCATCGAACTGGCGCGCTCGACGGACGACGAGAAGCAGTCGCAGTTGCGCCGGCTGGCCGACTTCCAGGCACGCCACGCGGATGCCGCGCCGGCTGCCCTGGCCGCCTTGCAGCAGGCGGCGATCGACAACCGCAACGTGTTCGAGCAACTGATGGACGCGGTGCGGGTCTGTTCGCTGGGCCAGATCACCAATGCGCTGTTCGAGACCGGTGGCCAGTACCGGCGCAATATGTAGGCTCTTGTCCTCGGCCGCCACACATGCTTGCACGCGTGGCGGCCCTGCTGATCTGCATCAATCCGCTCATCCCGCCAACCGTTGTCCTGCTTCGCAGTACTGCTGAGCGTCAATACCGCAATCTTCCCCCACGCTAACTTCGTATCTCATTCCCTGGCCCCGGTGGAGCCCCATATGAGATACGCAAGACTGACGCCAGGACATGGCTTCAAGCCCGCCAACAGTTTCTTGTACTACCTCCAGCGCATCATCGTTTCACCGCCCCTGCGCGGCCTGTGCGTGCGCCTGTTCCGCAACTGGATACGGGTGCGCCACGGTAAGCGCGCACCCGTGCCGGCACGCACGCAGTTGCTGGACGGCCTGCACGCCGAAGGCTATGCGGCGCTGGGCAACGTGCTGACCACTGCCCAGTGCGATGACATCCGGGCTTACCTGGCCGACAAGATCCTCACGGACCGGCAGGACGATACCTCCACCTTCACGCTGGCCCGGGTGCCGCCGGCGGCGCGGCTGGCGGAATACAGCTTGCGCGACATCGTGCGCTGCCCGCATATCCTGGCGCTGGCCAACGACAGCCGGCTGCTCGAACTGGCCGAGCGCTACATCGGCTGCAAGCCCACGATTTCCCAGCTGGGCGTGCGCTGGTCGTTTCCCGCAGCCGGCCAGCGCTCGGACCTGCAGACGTTCCACCGCGACTCCGAAGACTGGCGCTACTTCAAGGTGATCGTCTACCTGACCGACGTGGGACCGGATGACGGCCCGCACGTGTATGTGCGCGGCACGCACCGGACACGCGCACCGGTACGGCTGAAGATCCAGTCCGATGGCGAAGTGAGCCGCGAATACGGCGAGGAGCGGCTGATCATGGCGGTCGGCGAGCGCGGCTTCGGCTTTGCCGTGGATACCGCCGGCGTGCACAAGGGGTCACCACCCGTCGGCAAGCCCCGCCTGATGCTGCAGATTCAGTACTCGCTGTTTCGCAGCTATGCCTATGTGTATGAACCGGAACCGTATGCCGGCCCCTTCCCTTTCGACCCCTACATCAACCGCCTGATCCTGGCCTGACCGAGAGACCTTGCTGCCCATGACGACAATCGAAATCAACCTGCCGCGCGACCTGGCCGAAGAGGCCGGCGAGATGGGCCTGCTGAAATCGCAGGTAGTGGCCGAACTGCTGCGCGACGAAATCCGCCGGCGCACCTTTTCCGACCTGTTGCAGCACGGCGGCTATGCCGCCAACGGCCTTGCCGCAGTGGACGAACCGGATCGCACCGCGCCGTCCCGGCGCCGGAAGGGCTGAGCAGCGCCCAGCCCTGCCTCTCGGACGTCAACACTCGAACGTCAACATTCGAACGTCAACCCTCGAACGCCAACCCGCGAACGTCTACCCTGATCCTTCAATCCGGCGCACGCCCGACCGTTGCGCCGGGCACCAGCACCGGCTGCCACAAGGCCTGCAATTGCGTCGCCGGCACGCCGTTCAGCAGTGCCAGCAACATCTCTCCCATCTTCGTTCCCGCCGCACCCGCATCGGGCTGGTCGATCGTCGTGACATCGAGGCCGGCCAGCCCATCGGCCATGCGCCCCCAGACGATCAATGACATGTCGCGGCCGATCGCGATGCCGGCGTCCAGCAAGGCCCGCACGGCGCCGACACCGGACAAGTGGTTGTCGACGATGACCGCGGTGGGCGGCGGGTCGGTCGCCAGCAGCCGCCGCATCGCTTCATGGCCGCCGCGCCGGTCGATCGCCGCTTCGATCACGTGTCCGGGTGCCGGCTGCAGGCCGGCGCCCGCCATGCTGGCAATGAAGCTGTCGCGGCGCTGGCGCGCGAAACTGAGCATGACGGGTGAGCCCAGCAGCGCGATGCGGCGATGGCCCTGCGCCACCAGCGCATCGACCGCAGAGCGGATTCCGGCGGCGTTGTCGTAGTCGAACCAGGCGTGCGAAGCGGCGCTCGCGGTACGGCCGTGGGCCACGAATGGAAAGCCGGCCTCCAGCAGATAAGCGATGCGCGGATCGTTCACCTGCGTGCGGCTGACGATCAGACCGTCCACCCGGCGCCCCTGCACCATCTGCTGGTAGGAGCGCAGTTCATTGGCGGGCGACACGGGCACGATGATGAAGTTCATGCCCGCGGCTTCCAGTGCGGCGGAAACACCGCCCACCACGTCCAGGAACATCGGATCGCCGAGGTCCGCCGGCAGCAGCGGGTAAATGATGCCGAGCACGTTGCTGCGGCCGACCGCGAGGTGGCGCGCCACCGGGTTGGCGCGGTAGCCGCTGGCCGCGGCCGCGGCCAGCACACGCTCGCGGGTGGTCTCGGAAACTTCGGGGTAGCCGTTCAGCGCACGGCTGACGGTGGTCTTCGACATGCCGAGCGCGTCGGCCAGGGCTTTCAGGTTCATGCGGGGATGGTGCCGGGCGGCCGTCAGTGCTGGCCGCCGATTATAGCGGACGCTTCATAGCGGACACTTCATAGCGGACAGCTCATCGCGGACAGTTCATGGAAGATACTTCGCCGCCGCTGGCCCCTTCGACGGCACGGCGGAAGAAGAACAGCATCACCAGCACGATCGCGATCGGCACCAGGGTCAGGTAAAAAGCGAAGTGGCCGCTGAAGGCGCCGAACACATAGCCGGTGACCAGCGAACCGGTGGTGCCGCCCAGTGCCGAGAAGATCACGAGCAGGCCGGTCATCGCCGAATGCTGGTGCGGCGGCAGCGAACTGAGCATCACTGAATTGATGCCCGGGTAGATCGGTGCCATGAACAGGCCGATCAGCGGGAACAGGAATGCCGCCGGCGGCGCCGTGAACCATGTGACATCCGGATTCGCGGCCACGCCATGTGTCAGCGGCAGGGCGAGCAGCACGACGGCGGCCATGCCGACCAGGCAGCCGTTCATGACCGGATACCAGTGCACGCGCCGCAGCAGGACGCCAGCCGACAGCCGGCCCGCCGCCAGGCACGCCGCGAAGATGCTCGTCACCTGCACGCTCATTGCCGCGGGCAGCTTCAGGATCTCGTTGTTGAACGTGGGCAGCCAGGTGCCGACGCTCTGCTCGATCAGCACGTACAGGAACGCGGTGACGACGAAGATGCAGACCAGCGGCTTGAAAAACAGCTTGAGCATCGCGGCGAAATCCTGCGCGGGCGACCGTTCGGCCGGCAGCGCGGCGAGCCGTTCGTCGAACGTGGTGGTGGCCAGCAGCACGAACGTGACGGCGCACAGGGCGGCCAGCGGCCAGTACACGTTGAGCCAGCTGCGCGACGCCGGATCGCTTGAATCGATGAAGAAGCTGAACATCCAGTACGCGCACAGCACGCCGACCATGAAGAACCCTTCCAGCGTGTTCATCATGCCCGCATGGTGCTTGCGGCTGGTGGCGATCAGCCCCAGCGTGGAATACACCGATACCTTGGTCAGCGCGAACGCCACGCCCACCGACAGGAACAGCAGCTTGGCCGTGGCGAACCCCGGCACCAGCGGCATCGCCAGGCATGCGCAGGTGACGATCGCCAGTCCGATCAGCATCGCCCGCTTGTAGCCCAGCCGTGGCAGGAACGAGGCGACCAGGAAGGACACGATCGCGATCGGCAGGTCCTTGAACCCTTCGAGCACGCTGGCGGCGGACTTGCCGACGCCATAGTTGCTGATGACCTGCAGGATCACCGTGCCCACGCTGTTCAACAGGATCGCGAAGACAAAGTAGATCAGGAACAGGATGAACAGGATGCGGCGCCGTTGCATGGTGTCTCCTTGGTTTTGCTTGTTATTTGCTTGTTATCGTTGTTTTATCGGTGATGGCGGTTCAGGGGATACGGAACGCCGTCAGGTCCGGTATCACCACATTCGCCGCGGCCAGCACGCGCGGATCGCCGACGCCCACGGCATACATGCCGGCCGCCTTGATGGAGGCGACGCCGGCCACCGCATCCTCCACGCCGAAGCAATCGCCTGGCGCCACGCCCAGTTCTCGCGCCGCCTTCAGGAAAATCTCCGGATCCGGCTTGCCCCGGGCGATCGTGCCGGCATCGACGACATAGTCGAAGCGGTCAGTGATGCCGAGGCGGTCCAGTACGGTAAAGGCATTGCGGCTGACGGACGCCAGGCCGATCTTCAGCCCGGCGGCACGCGCCGCGTCGAGCGCCGCGGTGGCGCCGGGCAGCAGGTCGGCGGGCGTCATCGTGGCGATCAGCTCCTTGTAATGCTCGTTCTTTTCCGTGGCCAGCGCCAGCTTTTCGGCATCGGTATAGCGGCGCGGCGATGCGGCAAGGATCAGTTCGAGCGATCCCATGCGGTCGATCCCCTTCAGGTGTTCGTTGAACGCTTCGTCGAAATGCACGCCCTGCGTGTCGGCCAGCCGTTTCCAGGCCAGGTAGTGGTAGCGGGCGGTGTCGGTGATCACGCCATCGAGGTCGAAGATCACGGCCTGGTACCGCTTCATTCCACGGCTCATGCTGGTGGTTATGCTGCTGGTCATGCTGCCTCCATGTGTTCAGGCTGGGCGGCCGTCAGTGCGATCGCCTTGCCGTGGTGGGAAAAATGCAGGGCATCGCCCTGCACCAGGCGGTAGCGGGTGCCGGCCGCCGCGACGCCGACTTCCAGCAGGCAGCCGCGCAGGTGGATGCGGAAGCGGTAGCCGCGCCAGCGTGCCGGCAGCGTGGGCGCGAACCGCAGCGTGCCGCCGTCGGTGCGCATGCCGCCGAAGCCCTGCGCGACACCCAGCCAGGTACCGGCCATGGCGGCCGTGTGCACGCCATGGCAGGTATTGCCGTGGGTGTCGTCGAGGTCCATGCGCGCCGTTTCCATGAAGTAGTCGTACGCCTTGCCGGCATAGCCCACCTCCGCCGCCACGATGGAAAAGATGCAGGAGGACAGCGACGAGTCGTGCGTCGTCACCGCTTCGTAGTAGTCGAAGTCGCGGCGCTTGTCGTCCAGCCCGAAGCGGGACGACAGCAGCAGCAGCGCCAGCACCACGTCGGCCTGCTTGCACACCTGGTGGCGGTAGATCACCATCGGGTGGTAATGCAGCAGCAGCGGATAGTTTTCCGCCGGCGTGTTCTCGAAATCCCAGCGCTTCTTGGACAGGAAACTGTCGTCCTGTTCATGGATGCCCAAGGCCTCGTCATACGGCAGGTGCATCTTCGCGGCGGCGCTGCGCCACGCTTCCGGCTCGCCTGCTTCCAGCGCCATCGCGCTGGCGATACGGCTGAAGTCCGCAGGGAATTCGGTCGCCAGGCGGGCGGCCAGTGCGGCGGCGAATTCCAGGTGCGCCTGCGCCATCGCATTCGTGTAGTAGTTGTTGTTGACGAGGGCCGTGTATTCGTCGGGCCCCGTTACTTCATTGATGACGAAGCGGCCGTACCGGTCGATGCTGCCGATGCCGAGCCAGATGCGCGCCGTCTCCATGACGATCTCGGCGCCGTGCGCGCGCATCCAGTCGTCGTCGCCGGTGGCGTCGAGGTACTGGCGGATCGAATAGGCGATATCGGCATTGATATGGTATTGCGCGGTGCCGGCCGGGAAGTAAGCGGAGCATTCTTCGCCGGCGATGGTGCGCCACGGGTACAGCGCGCCTTTCGGGTGCGACATCTGCCGCGCGCGGCGGCGTGCGGCCTCCAGGCCGGCCCAGCGGTACTCCAGCAGCGCGCGGGCAATTTCCGGCTTGTTGTACAGGAAGAAGGGGAAGATGTAGATTTCCGTATCCCAGAAATAATGGCCTTCGTAGCCCTCGCCTGTCACGCCCTTTGCCGAGATGTTGGTCTTGCCGTCGCGCCCCGCCGATTGCAGCAGGTGATACTGGTTGAAGCGGATGCCTTGCTGCAGCAGGTCGTCGCCATCGATTTCCACGTTGGCCTGGCGCCAGAAATCGGCCAGATAGCCGGCCTGCCGGGCTGCCAGGGCATCGAACCCGTCGCGCCGCGCTTCGTCGAGCAGCGCGCGGCTGCGGGGCAGCAGCTCGCTTTCCGGATAATCGCGCGACGTGTGATACGACACGTACTTGGTGGCGCGCACCGGCTGGCCCTGTACGGCCGGCACCTCGCAGGCGTCTTCGAGACGCAGGCCGGCACGGCTGCACCGGACGGTGCCCGGCGCGTCCACCAGGGTGGCGCTGACCAGCGTGAAGCCGCTGTTGCGGGTGCGCTGCACGAGCGCGCTGAAGCCGTCTTCCTGTTCGGCCGACAGCAGTTCCAGCGATGCCCCCGACACTGCCGAGCCCACGCGCGGGTCGTCGCCCGCTTCCAGGTTGCGCACGGCGCCATCGAGGGCGGCAACGATGCGCAGCGTGCCGGAGAAGTTCAGTGGCATCACCGTGACTTCCAGCGCCAGCAGGTGCTTGTTGTCGAAGCAGACCACGCGCCGGCTGTGGACGGCGATCGATTTGCCGGAAGGCGATGTCCAGCGCAGCGACCGTTCCAGCACGCCGCGGCGCAGGTCGAGCGACCGTTCGTAGGCGTCCAGCGTGCCCTGCAGCGGGTCGAAGCGTTCCTCGTCCAGCCAGATGGCCAGGCCCTTGGCGTTGGGCACGTTCAACATGAACTGGTTGGTCTTCGCCAGCGCATGGGCCGTTTCCGGATAGTGGATCGGCTCCGACTCATAGAAACCGTTCAGGTAGGTGCCGTCGCGCGAGGTGCCGGCGGGCCCGCTCCAGCCCTCCTCGGCCGTGCCGCGCACGCCGATATAGCCATTGCCGAGGGCGAACAGCGTCTCGTGCAGGAAATGGGTGGCAGGGTCGGGCGCGGTTTCGCGCAGGCACCATGGGTCGGGGGCAAAGCGTTGCTTCGGTGGTTGGATCACAGGCTCCTCACTCATTCAAACCGGTTTGGATAACTGCGCCACAGCGGGCGATCCGCCGTGCGGCAGCGCATTCGTTACATCGTCACATCAGGTCAGGTGTGCCGCACCATCAGGGTCGTGGGCAGCATTTCGGAGACGGCAGGCTGGCCGTTCATCAGGTCCAGCATTTTCTTTGCCAGCAGCACGCCGCCATCGCGCAGGTACTGGTGCACCGACGTCAACGGCGGGATGAAGCTTGCCGCGCCCGGGGTATCGTCGTAGCCGATGACGGAGACGACTTCCGGCACGCGCAGGTCTTTCTCGGCCAATGCCCGGATCGCGCCCATCGCCAGCAGGTCGCTGGCGGCGAACACGCCATCGAAGGGCTGGTTTTTTTTCTTCAGCAGGGCGGAAATGCAGGCAAAGCCCGCTTCAAAGGTAAATGCCTTGGGCCGCATGATGTGCACGCTGCCCTGGCCGCCCAGCGCATCGATGAAACCGGCGCAGCGTTCCTGCACTTCGGCATGGTCGACATCGCCGAGGAAGACCAGCCGGGTGCGGCCCTGCTCGAGGAAGCGCTGCGCCGCGCTGGCGCCGCCCTTGCGGTTGTCGCTGCCGACCACCACCGTGTCCGAACCGGGTTCGGGCGCGCCCCAGACGACCAGTGGGCGGCCGGTTTTCTTCAGCGCCGTCACTGCTTCGCCATGCGACCCCTGGCCCAGCAGGATCAGGCCGTCGGCGCCCTGCACCGGTGCCGTGTCCAGCAACTGCTTCGACGTCAGCACGACGCTGTAGCCCGCCGTCGTCAACTCCTGGGTGATGCCACCCAGCAACTCCAATGGATAGGGATCGGACATCGGCCGGCCCTTCGCGGGTGTCATTTCTACAACAACCGCGACGGAATACGATCGGCCCATGCGCAGGTTGCGAGCGCTCACATTGAAGCGGTAACCCTGTTCTTCGGCCACGCGCCGCACTTTTTCGCGGGTGGCTTCCGTCACCAGCGGGCTGTTGCGCAATGCCCGCGACACGGTGATCGTGGAGACGCCGGCCAGCGCGGCCAGGTCTTCCATCGTCAATCCGGTCTCGGTCTTCGCAGTGGCCATGGGTCGTCCTGAAGGAAAAGGTCGGCGCATTATGACAGATCGGCCACGCTTGTCACGCAAAATGACATCGATAGCATTTCGATTGACATCGATGTCATTTTTGCGTTTCAATGTTTGCACGATGGCCAGATGGCCTGACGAATACACGGCAGCGCCGGTTCCCGCCAGCGCATTGTCCGGAGACGACAATCCCTACAAGAAAGCACCCCGCCATGAACAACAGATTCCTGCTGTCCTCGATTTCCCTCGCCATTCTTGCGCTGGCCAGCCAGGCGCGCGCGGCCACGCCGCAGGAGACCCCGGCCCCGCCCGCCGTGCAGGACACGGCCGGTGCTTCGGGCGCCGGAGCGCAACAGGGCAGCGATGCAGTGCAGACCGAAATCCAGCAGGTGGTGGTGACCGGTGTCGCCACCGGCGGCGTGCGCAAGCTCGACTCGGCGTTTTCGATCACCACCGCGAGCGAGGAACAGTTGCGGCAGGCCGCCCCGATCAGTACGGCCGATATCCTGAAGCTGGTACCGGGTGTGTATGCCGAAGCCACGGGCGGCCAGTCCGGCGCCAATATCGAAGTGCGCGGCTTCCCGTCCGGTTCCGACTCGCCCTTCGTGTCGGTGCAGTTGATGGGTAACCCGATCTACCCGGTGCCGACGCTGTCGTTCTTCGAAGGTTCCTCGGCATTCCGCCTGGATGACACGGTCGAGCGCGTGGAAGTGTTGCGTGGCGGCCCCAGCACGATCTTCTCGAACGGCCAGCCAGGCGCGACGATGAACTTCATCCTGAAAAAGGGCACCGACACGCCGGAAGGCTCGATCCGCTTCTCGACGGGCACCGGCGAACTGCGCCGCATGGACATGTTCTATGGCGGCAAGATTGCCGACAACTGGTATGGCACGGTGGGCGGTTTCTACCGCAACACCCGTGGCGTGCGCGATGCCGGCTTCCCGGCGGACAAGGGCAGCCAGATCACGGCCACGCTGACGCGCAAGCTCGATGCGGGCGAAGTCACGTTCTATGCGCGCCGCACCGACGACAAGAACGCGTTCTACACGGGCGTGCCGCTGATCTCGGCGAACGAGGGCCGCACCATCACGGAATTCCCGGGCTTCGATCCGCTGACGGGAACGCTGATGAGCGGCGAGATGCGGCGCTTCACGGTCGAGGCCGGCCCAGGGCGTACGCTGGACTATGACCTGGGCGATGGCCGCGGCTTGAAGTCGACGGTGTTCGGCATCGATTTCGCGCAAACCATCGCCGGCTGGAGCGTGTCGAACAAATTCAATTACTTCGATGGCGACCTGAACACCATCGCCATGTTTACCGGGAACAATCCGCTGTCGATGGGCGCTTACCTGTCCAGCGCGCTGGCCACGCACCGTGGCGCCGTGCCGGGCCGCACCGCCACCGCCGCCAGCGCCACCTACCTGGATGGCACGCCGGTCGGGGACACCCAGCAGGTGGTGCAGGCGGGCCTGTGGGCCGTGGAAAAGCAGCTGCAATCGGCCACCGACGAGATCCGTGTCAGCCGCGAATGGATGAAGGACAACACCGTCACGATCGGCGGCTACTTTGCCAGTTATTCGTCGGATGACGTCTGGTACCTGGGCAACAGCCACCTGATGACGGCCGTGCCGAATGCCCGGCTGATCGACGTCCGGCTCGACAACGGCGTGATCGTCTCCAACCAGGGCAAGGAAGGTCCCGTCAATTTCGCGCCCATCGCATCGTATGACGGCAGCAATACCGCACTGTTCATCGCCAACGAATGGAAGGTCAACGACCGGATCAAGGTCGATGGCGGCTTGCGCCGCGAGCGGCAAAAGCTCGATGCGACGGTGTCGCGCCTGACGACCGGCGATACGGACAACAACCCGCTGACCGTGTACAACAACGGCACGTCGATGCCCACCGGCGCGAATACCGCGCTGACGCGCACCGATTCGGCCACGTCCTTCACGATCGGCGGCAATTTCAAGCTGGGGCGCGATGCCAGCGTGTTCGCCCGCGCCAACAAGGGCCACACCTTCGTGGCGTTCGACGACCTGCGCAATGCCGGCACCCAGGCCAACGTCGACGACCGCGGCCTGTTGCCGACGCCAACCATCGAACAGTTCGAGATCGGCTTCAAGACGGCGACCCCGCTGTACAGCGCGTACGTGAATTACTTCCGCACCGATTTCGATGGCATCGCCTTCCAGCAGATCCTCGCCGACGGGACGCTGCTGAACTCCGTCAGCGGCTCGAAGGGCCATGGCGTGGAATTCGAACTGGGCCTGCGCCCGGTACGCGACCTAACGCTGACGCTGACGGGCAACTGGCAGGATTCGGAATACAAGGACAATCCGGTCACGGCGGGCAAGCGCGTGCAGCGGCAGCCGAAACTGCAGGGACGCTTCACACCGTCGTACCGCATTCCGATGGGCGACAATGAACTGCGGGTGTATGGCACCTACACGTATATCGGCGAACGCTGGGCGGACCAGGCCAACCTGCAATACCTGCCTTCCTACAAGACCGTCGACGCCGGCGCCGTGTTCCGGCTGGGCGAGAAGATCGAGTTCCGCGTCAGCGGCAACAACCTGTCGAACGAACTGGGCCTCACCGAAGGCAACTCGCGCCTGACCACGGGCGGCAGCGGCCCGATCAATGCCCGGCCGCTGTTCGGCCGCACGTGGGAAGCGTCGGTCATGTACCGGTTCTAAGCGTTTTCATCGAGAACTGTCCCAGGAGCCTGTGCGGATCCAAGGCCGCGCGCTTCGTTCTCGCTTTTGGCGGCCCGCGGGCCGCTTTTTTTATGGCGCTGGCTCACTGCCGGCCGTGCGAGCGGCGACGCCATGCAGCAGGGAGCTCCACAGCTCGCGATGACCGTCATCGGGTTCCGCGAGCGCCAGGCTGGCGCGGGCGCGCGTCATCGCGACATACAGGAAGCGCTTCTCTTCGGCCAGGTTCGCCGTGCGGGGGAATTCGCCCCGCTCCAGGTACGGCAGGATGACGTGATCCCATTCCTGGCCCTTGGCCGCCCTCACCGTGGTCAGCACGAGCTGGGCACGATGGCGCTGGGCATCCGTGCGGGCCGACAGCTTGCCCTGCCGGCTGCGCAGTTCGGTCAGGAACTGCGCGATCGACATCTTGCCGCACGCCTCGGCGAACTGGGTGAAACTGCGGATCGACCTGACCGCGGAATCGGCCTCGCTGCGCCTCGGCACCGCCCTGCCGACCGCGGCAGGCAAGTCCACCATCCGCTGGACCGCCTGCAATGCCGCCGCCGCCGTGGGCAGGCTGGCACTGTTCGCCGTCAGTTCCGCGACGCAGGCTCCGAAGGTGGCTTTCCAGTTCCGGGTGAGCTGGCTGTCCGTTTCCCGGTGCGTGGCCACGATGCCGTCGAAAAACCATCGCAGCGCGGACGGTGTCCCCTGCACTGACTCGATCGCTTCTTCCAATGGCGTCTTGCGTGGCGACCGGCCCGTCTTCATGTAGTCGACCTCGAATTGCTGCCGGTCGGCCGGCATCGACACGAAGGCCGCCAGCGCGCTCACCATGGCCTGCACGGTCGATGCATCCTTTTCCAGCGTGTCGTAGTGGCCGCTGACGATGTGCAGCAAGGCGCGCATGAACAGGATCTCCGGGCGCAGCAGGTAGGACACCACGTCTTCGCAGCGGTACGGAATGCGTGCATCGATCAGGGCGTTTTCGATGTCGATGCTCTGGTCGTCATCGCGCGTGATCACGGCGATGTCGGACCATTGCACCCCCTGCTCGGCCTCGTGCACTTTCCTGGCGTGCGCAATCACCGCCGCCGCACAGCTGCCGGGAACCGGTGGCACGTAGCGCAGCTTGTGCTGCACCGTATGCAGCCCTTCGAACGACTCCACCTGCCGGGACGTAAGGCGGGAAACGGCACGCGACACGGCTGGTCCGAAGCGGCGCGATCTGCGCAGCGGGAAGCGCACCGCTTCCGGATACGCGGCCAGGAACGTCTCGGCGGAAAAGCGCAGCTCGGCGCCGCGCGCTTCGTCGATGACCTGGTCGCGGTCGCCGACGACGACCAGCCTGCCGCGCCGTTTCAGCAGGGCGATCAGCTTGAACTCGGCGGCGTTCACGTCGTGCCATTCATCGACGAGATACAGCGCCGCGTGCCACAGGTGATCCAGGGCGGCCGGATACAGGGCCAGCAGGCGCACGAGGTCCGGCACGAAGTCGTCTTCCGCCTGCCAGGCGAACTCGCCGGGCGACGGTTCGCGCAGCCGTTCGTACTCGGCGCAGATCTCGATCAGTTGCACCGGCAGATCATGTTCTTCGCTGATTTCATGCAGGTCGACGGAACGGAAATCGTCTTCCGTGAACTGGTGCGTCTTCAGGGCCGCCTTCAACTGCCGCAGCACTTGCAGCAGGTGATCGATGCGATCGGTGCTGTGCTCGATGCCGAAGTCGAAGTCGGTGGCGATGCCGGCGCGCTCGTAGCGCTGCCAGACTTGTTCGGCGGCCTGCACGAGCCGCTCGCGCATCTCCCGCCCGGTGATCCGGGGCGGCAAGTCCAGCATGCCTGCGCTCTTGAGCTTGTTCAAATGGCGCAGCGCATGGTCGCTGACGGTACTGACGACGAGCCCCGCTGGCGCGCCCTCTTCGGCGAGCTTTTGTGCGAAACGCTTGCGGGCACCGGCCGAAAACGCCAGGCACGCGATCGCGGCGGGCGCCAGGCCGCGGGCGCAGGCGTCGCGGGCGATCATGGCCATCGTGGTGGTCTTGCCCGCGCCGGCCACGGCATCGATGTGCACCACGCCGGCCCGGGAATGGAGGATGTCTGCCTGTTCGGGGCTGGGGGTGTGCGCCATGGGGTTTCCTTGCTGTCGGTCGTGACGATTTCGCGCCGCCGCACGGGAATGCGGCGGGTCGCCGGCGCCACTATACGTGATCGCCACCCCGAGGCGAAAACGTCCGGAACCCGGCGCCCTACAGCACGGCGGCGTTTTCCTGCACGGTACGCCACCACCGCTGTGGCGCGCGGGGCGCTTCGAGCGACAGCGGCGCACCGATGACGGGCGTGGCCAGCGACTGGCCGTGCTGGTCCGCCAGCGCGGCAATCCGCTCCAGCGGCTCTTGCCAGACGTGGAAGGCCAGGTCGAACGTGCCGTTATGGATCGGCAACAGCACATTGCCGCGCAGGTCCATATGCGCCTGCAGGGTTTGCTCCGGCTGCATGTGCACGTCCGGCCATTGCTCATCGTAGGCGCCGGTTTCGATCATCGTCAGGTCGAACGGGCCGAAGCGGTCGCCGATCGCCTTGAAGCCGCGGAAGTAACCGGTGTCGCCGCTGAAGAAGACGCGCCGGGTGGCGCCCGCGATGACCCATGAGCACCACAGCGTGCTGTTGCCATCCGACAGGCCGCGACCGGAGAAATGCTGTGCCGGCGTGCACGTGAGCTCCACATTGCCCAGCTTGATGGAACGCCACCAGTCCAGTTGCCGTACCTTGCCAGCCGGGATCCCCCATTTCACGAGGCGGTCGCCAACGCCGAGCGGTGCGATGAAGTGCGCGGTCCTGGCCGCCAGTGCCAGGACCGCGGCCCGGTCGAGGTGATCGTAGTGATCGTGCGACAGGATCACGCCTTGCAGCGGCGGCAGGTCGTCGAGCGCCACGGGTGGTGCATGGAAACGGGCCGGGCCCAGCCAGCTGAACGGCGACGCACGGCGCGCGAATACGGGGTCGGTCAGCCACAGCCCACCTTCCAGCTTCAGCAGCACGGTCGAATGCCCGAGCCGCCACACGGTCTGGTCCGGGGCTGCTTCGATGGCGGTCCGCGTCATCGCCTGTACCGGGATCGGCATGGCCGGAATGGTTCCGGCCGGCTTGTTGAACAGCGCCCGCCACATGATCCCCAGCATCTTGCCCAGGCTGCCGCGCTGCATCCGCGCCGGGTTTCGGAAACGGCCCTTGTGGACCTGGGGCGAGACGTGGGCGGTAGTGGTTTGCATGGGAATCCTTTTGGCAGGGGCGGACAATGGCTTGGCACATTGCACTACGTTGTTCACTACACCGGCATAATAAGTACACTACACAGTGTAGTTTGCAGTGTAGTCCGCGATCGGTAAAAAGTAAACTACCCGGTGTAAAATGGCGGCATGACGACTTCCCGCCTTACCGACCGCAAGCGTGCCGCCATCGTGCAGGCGGCGATCGCCGAATTCCGTGCCAATGGCTTCGATGCCACGTCGATGGATCGCGTGGCGGCCACCGCCGGGGTATCGAAACGCACCGTGTACAACCATTTCCCCAGCAAGGACGACCTGTTCGCCCAGATTCTCGAAGAGCTGTGGGATTGCAGCGCCAGTGCCGCCCCGGCGCTGTACCGCGCCGACCAGCCGCTGCGGACGCAACTGATGGAGTTGCTGCGCCAGAAGGTGGCGCTGCTGCGCGATCCCTATTTCCTCGACCTGGCGCGCGTGGCGATCGCCGAAGCGATCCATACACCCGAACGGGCACGCAGCATGGTGGCGAAGCTGTCGGAAAAGGAAGAAGGCGCGGCGGCGCTGCTGCGCGCTGCCCAGGCGGATGGCAAGCTGAAGGCGGGCGATCCAGCGTTCATGGCCACCGTGCTGCAGGGCCAGCTGAAGACGTTTGCGTTCTGGCCGCAGGTGGCGATGGCCCAGCCGGGACTGGACGAGGCGCAGGAGACGGCGGTGGTCGAGACGGCCGTCGACATGTTCCTGTGCTACTGGGGCGCGTGAGCACCTGGCAGCCAGGCGGAGTGCCTTGGCCGCGGCCGGATCGCGCGCTCAGCGCAGGTCCGCAAACCTCGCCGCGTAGATGGGAGGCAGGTGGGCCGAGATGGCTTGCCAGCTGCTTCCTTCATCGTCCGACAGCCACAATCCCCCAGTCGTCGATCCCATCAGCAAGGTAGCGCCATCACTGGCCACGGCCAGGCCATGCCGGTAGACCAGATCGTAGCAATCCCGTTGTGGCAGGCCATCGCGCGCCGTATCGAAGGTAGTGCCGCCGTCGCGCGTGCGGTTGACGGCCAGCGCCGCCCCGACCGGCACCCGCTGCTGGTCGGCAATGGCGGGTACGAACCATGCCGTATGGCCATCGGCGGGATGCACGGCGACGGCAAAGCCGAACGACGACGCCGGCGCTTCCACTTCTTCCCAGCGCTGGCCATTGTCCACCGAGCGCCAGATGCCGCTATGGTGCTGGCACCACAGCACATCGGGCATGCCGGCACAGCGCACGATGCGGTGTGGATCCTGCGCCGCGCCATCGTGAACCAGTTCCGGCGGCATGTAGCGCGCCGCCATGCCTTGCGTGCGCAGCGACCACGTTTCACCGCCGTCGCTGGTCAGCCATGCGCCGCCGCAGGAAACGCCGACCAGCACGCTGGCGCTGTCGCGCGGGTCGACGCAGATGCTGTGGATACCCGGCGTGTCATAGCCGCCGCCGAACCACTGCGCCCGCCCGGGGACGTTCCACAACGATTCGACCAGCTGCCAGCTGTCGCCGCGGTCGTTCGAGCGGAACAGGCCGCCTGGCAAGGTGCCGGCCCACAGTACACCAGGCTGGTCGGGACCCCCGGCTTCCAGCGCCCAGATCTGCTTCATGGTCCAGTCGGTCTTGTCGTCGCTGCCCTCCGGCTTGGGCGGATAGACCGGTACGGCGACTTCCGTCCAGGCCGCGCTGCCGGCATCGCGCCGGTGCAGCTTGGCGCCGAAGTGGCCCAGGTTCAGCGCCGCGTAGGTGGCGCCGTCGCGCCCGTCGTGCAGCACGATCGATACCGGATCGCCGGGAAAGTGCGGTGCGGACAGGCGCCACGCGCCCTCCTCCCTGGCCAGTTCGAACAATCCCTTGCGGGTAGCGATGAATGCTTGCGCCGTCATGTCAACCTCCGGAAAGTGCCTGCAGGATGTGGATGGTGGAATCGGGCCGGATGGGATCGTCCAGCAAGGCGCGGTCATGGCAGCGCCGGCCATCGATGAAGGCCACCACGTTGGCGCGCAGCCGGCCCTGGTCGTCCAGCACATATGCGCCGAGGCGCGGGTCCGCGGCGGCCACTTCGTCGAGCGCGGCGCGCAAGGTGGCTGCCTGCGTGACCAGCTGCGGCACGGGCAGGAAACGCGCCAGTTGTTGTGTGAAGATGATGAGCGCCAAGGGAATCGCCTCCGGGGTGCAATGATTCTAGCGCGGTTGCCGGGCCCGTTGGCCTACAATGAATGCATGACGGATGGAAAGCAACACGGGAGCTGCCGATGTCGATTACCCAGCAGGAACTGGAAACCCTGATGCAGGAAGTGGAGCTCGAGGACCCGATCGATTTCGCCGACTTGCCGTTCGACGAAAAAGACTTGCGGAGCCTCGTTGCCAGCCACCTGTGCGAGATGGCCGACAAGATGGAATCGTTCAGCGAGGCGGATCGCCAGATCACGCTGCTGGCCGTTTCCGCCAAGCTGGTGCTGGAAAACCTGGTGCTGCACGTGCAGCTGCTGCGGCGCCATGGCCAGCCGCTGAATGAACAGACCGAGGCGCTGCTGGCCCGGTTGCGCCATGGCGGCAGCGCCGGCTAGGCTGGCCGCGCCGGCACCGCGCCCCGGAGCTGGGGCGACGGCAGCTTGCGCAACGAAACTAGGCGGGTGGCAGCTTGCGCGCCGCCGGGGCGAACAGCGTGATGTCGCCTTCCGCCACCGCCACGCAGGGCAGCACGTCGTGCGCGAGGCGCTCGTCGAACGACAGGCCGGGCCATTCGACGAGGTAGCGCACGGGGCCGCCGTCGCTGCCGCACAGGCAGGTACGGCAGGTGCCGTTGCGGCAGGAGCTGGGCAGGCGGATGCCGGCGCGTTCGGCGGCGCGCAACAGGGTTTCGCCTTCCTGCGCATCGAACGCGAATTCCTTCGGCAGGACGCGAACGCGGTGCATCGCCATCAGGCGACCTGCCGCTTGCGGCGCAGCATGCCCCAGACTTCGACGACGGCCGCGCGATTGAGCAGGCAGCTCGCCGCCAGGTAGCCGGCGGCACCGGCCGCGACCTGGATCGCCAGCGCGATCCGGCGGTCCACCACCTGGTCCAGCAGGCCGTGCACACCCGTCACGGCCGCGCACATGGCGGCGCCGGACAGCATCGCCGGCAGCATCCGCATCGCCACCTCGCCCATCGTCAGCCCGATCACGCCCAGCATGCGGTGCATGTTGATCAGCAGGACGAACGGATAGACCAGTGCCCAGGCCATGGCGACGCCGAAGATGCCCCAGTGCGTTCCCGCATAGAAGGCAAGCGGCATCACCGTGCACGCGACGATGCCGTTTTGCAGCGCGATGCCGGGGCGCCCGACGGCATCGGTGACGGCGGGCAGGAACTGCACCACGGTGCGGAATGGCATGATCAGCGACAGCACCTGCAGCGGCAGGATTGCTTCCCGCCAGTGCGCGCCGAGGAAGACCAGCACGATGTCGCTGGCGGTTGCCGCCATGCCCCACAGGATCGGGAACGCGACCAGCGACACCAGCTCGAATGCCTTCAGCAATTGCCGGCCGATCGCGACGCGGTCGTTCTGGTAACGCGCCAGCGCGGGGAACGCGACCTGGTTCAGGATGCCGGACACCCGCTGTACCGGCAGGCTGGCCAGGTGCAGCGCCACCGAATACACGCCGAGGATTTCGCCGCCCAGCGTGCGGCCGATGATCACCGTGTCGGCCTGGGTGAAGAAGAACCACAGGAAGCGCGAGGCCGATACCTTGCCGCCGAACGTCAGCAGCGCACGCATGCCCTGCCACGAAAACAGCGGCAAGTGGGGGAACGGCGCGACGACGTTGACCGCTATCGTGCGGTAGAGCGCGGCGACGATGATGCCCAGCGCCAGCGACCACACCCCCATGCCCCACCATGCCAGCGCCAGCGTGACGAAGGCGGTGAGCACGGACTGCGACAGGTCCAGCAGCGAGCGGGCGCGGAAATTCAGGCCGCGCTGCAGCAGCACTTCGGAGACCAGGCCGAACGGTGCCAGCACGAATTGCAGCGACATCAGCCGGATCAGGTCGGCCAGGTGCGGTTCGGCGAAGAAGCGCTCGGCGAGCGGCGCACACGCCACCAGCAGCAGTACCACGACGAAATTGACGAGCGTGAACAGGCCATAGGCCTGGCGCAGCTTCTGGGTGGACACTTCCTTGGCCTGCACGAGCGCCGGCGCCAGACCCATCTCGACGAACATGGCGCACCAGGCCAGGAACACGGAAGCCATCGCCATCAGGCCATAATCGGCCGGCACCAGCATGCGCATCACGATGATCGTGATGACCCAGCTGATGATCTGGCTGGCGAACTTGGCGCCGGCGACCCATTTCAGTCCGTGCAGGACGTCCTTCTTCAATGACATGCGGGGGTGTTCCTTGTTACGCCAGCTGTGCGCTCGTGGTCAGGTTGCGTGCCATGCGCAGGACGAAGCGCAACCGGCTCCTGTCCCATGGTGTAAAGCGGGGCAGCTGGAACAGGTCCGGCCGGCCGCGGCTGGCGCCCCACGACGTGGACACGGCGCCCTCGAAACGCAGTTCGCGCGCCATCGCCACGTGGCGCGCTTCGTAATCCTCGCCCGGCTTGCCGTTCGGGTAGGCGAACAGTGGCACGCTGGCGCCGATCATGTCTTCCAATGCCAGCTTGCCCTGTGCGATCTCGTGGCGCGCCTCATGGTCCGGCAGGCGCGCCAGGATCGGATGATTGACGGTGTGCGCGCCGATGCCCATGCCGGCCGCATGCAGTTTCCGCACCTGGGCCGTCGTCATCATCAGGTCTTCCGGCAACGCCGCGCCGGCCAGGTCCACCAGCCGGTCGACCTGCTGCTGCCGCTCGGCCATCGGCAGGTATTTCAACTGCCGGATCAGCGCGGGGATGGCCTGCCGGCGATCGGGCTCCGTGTGGAGGGGATGCGTGCCGAGACCCAGCGGCGTGGCATCGAGCACGCCGTCCGGCGCACGCCGCACCAGTTCATACACGCTGTCGTTCCACATCCGCCCGCCGTTCAGGAAGCCGGTGGCGACAAAGAAGGTGGCGTGCAGGCCATGCCGCTGAAGGATCGGCAACGCCACCTCGGCATTGTCGGCATAGCCGTCGTCGAACGTGATCGCCGCCGCGCGTGGCGGCAGCGTGCCTTCCCGGGAGCGCCGGACCGCTTCCAGCAGCGGCAGCACGCGGAAGTGCGACTTCAGCATGCCGACCTGGGCCGAGAACTCGGCGGCATCGACCTCGCTGGGAAACAGCGGGTCCTTGCGGGGCAGCACGCGGTGATAGATCAGGATCGACAGGCCATGCCGGCCTCCCGGCGACAGCAGCGACAGCAGGCTTTTTTCCAGCAGCGGTGCGGTGCTGGCGTGGACGGCGGCGTCAGCGCCGGATTCAGGCTGTTTCATGGCGAAGCTCTTCTTCTGGAGCCGTTTCATCCGGCGGCTCGGGTTCCGGCGCAAGGGGACTGATGAGTGGCTTCGGCACCAGCATCTTCCGCTCGCGCTCGACGATCAGGTGCGTCGCCACCATCGCCGCCATCAGGTAATACGGTACGTCGAAATACGTGAGGCTGAGGAAAGCGCCGCCGACGGCAAAGCCCAGCAGGCTGACCTGGACCATGCGCGCCAGGTTGCCGGCCCATGCCAGTTCGGTGAAACGGGCCGAACGGCTGATGATGCGTGACCCGGTCAGCCAGGTGAAGATGCCGAGCGCCAGGTAGATCACCAGCCCGCCCCAGCCATGCTCGCCCAGCACCTGGAAATAAATGCTGTGCGCCGCATGCACATCCTCGGGGATCGGCGCATACAGCTGGAACACGTGCGGATCATAGATCTCAAAGCCACCACCCAGTGGCCGGTCGTTGGCCAGGTTGTAGGCCATCCACCAGGCATTGATGCGGCCCATCGCCGACAGATCCTGCTCGTATTCGTCGATCGTGTCGATGCGGGCGTGCCACTGCTCGGGCATGAATACCAGCGCGACCGGTACGCAAAGGAGCAGCAGCATGCCGAGCATGACCTTGTTGCGGCTCTTGAGCCACAGGAAGGCCAGCATGCCCACCATCGCGATCGCCGCGCCGCGCGAATACGACGCCAGCGACGCCAGGGCGCACAGCACCATCGACACGATCATCGCGCGCTTGGCCCACTTGTTGTCCAGCAGCGTGTACAGGTACAGCATCAGGGGGATCGTCATCACCAGCGCCAGTGCGATCTCGTTGTTACCGTCGATGAAGGTGCCGATCGGCCCCCACACGCGGTACTGGCCGCCGCTGCGCAGCGTGAAAATGCCGCCCTTGACTCCATAGAAACCGATGGAGATCACGACAGTCCAGATCAGCCATTCGACATGCTTGCGCTTGCGTAGCAGCATCATCACGACGATCGTCATGCCCATGATCTTCAGCACCTTGATCAGCTGCGGCATGATGTAGTCCGGGTGGATCGCGAACGCGGCCGTCAGGCACATGTAGGCGATGAAGACCACGAACGTGATGGTAACGGGGGTCAGCGGATAGCGGTATTTCCGGTGCGCGTTGGTGGCCATGGCCGCCACGGTCGTCACGGCGATGATGGCGGCGAAGGGGAAATCGCGCGCGAAACCCCAGCCTTGCGTGTGCGGGTTCATCACGCTGATCCAGATCCACATGACCATGCCCAGCGAGGGACGCTTGAAGATATACGGCAGCGAGCCGAACACCAGCAATGTGATGACGACGTCCCTCATGCGGCGATACTCCCGGTGGCAACCTTGCTGACCACGTAGCGGAACTTGCCGGATTTTTCAGGAGCGATCTCGGCGACCCGTTCGACCTCGACGCCGACGCCGGCACCCAGGCGGGCCTTGAAGCCCCGCTCGATCTGGCGCCGCAGCGTGTCGAATGCCGGGGTTTCCAATGGCGCGGCCAGCACCACCTGCACACGCGTGAGGTCCAGGCTTTCCTGCGTGATCTTGAACGCCTGTACCTGCGGCAGGTCGCGCAGGATGTACACGAGGGCCAGCCCATGCATCACGGTACCGTCCTGCGCGACGAGAAAATCGGTGCTGCGGCCCTGGATTTCCTGCAGCAGCGGCAAGCCGCGCCCGCAACCGCATTGCTGCGTGCCCAGCACGCCGATGTCGCCGGTGCGGTAGCGGATGAACGGGAAGTCGCCGGTGGCCAGGTGCGTCACGACGATCTCGCCGGACTGCCCGCGCGGCACCGGCTTGCCGTCGGCGCCGAGGATCTCGACGACGATATCCTCGGCGGTGATGTGCATGCCGCCTTCCGGGCACTGGTGCGCGATGAAGCCGGCATCGCGCCCGCCGTAGCCGTTGGCGACCGGGCAGCCGAAGGTGCTGGAAATCTGCGCGCGCTGCTCGTCGTACAGGCGCTCGGACGTGACGAAGGCGACGCGGATGCCCAGGTCGTCCATGCGCTGCCCCTTGTCCCGGGCATGGCGCGCAATGTGCGACAGCGCCGACGGATAACCGAACAGCATGCGCGGCTTGTGGGCACGGATGCGCGCCACGAATCCGTCGAGCTTGGCCGCCGACATCTCGAATGCCGGCAGCAGATGCGTGCGCAGCAGCCGGTCGCGCAGTGCGCGCACGCGGTCCTGCGCACCAAGTTCGATCGGCGAGCCCCACACCACGATTTCCGGGTCGCCGATATCGACGTTCCACCAGCGCGTGGCGCGCCATTTCGCGGCCACGTCATGGCTGACGCGCTCCTTGCCGATGTAGAAGATCAGCGGCTCCCCGCTGGAGCCGCCGGTGTTGAAGCGGGCCAGGCCCACCGCATCCGAGGCTTTCAGCCGGTCGGCATTGGCCCGGATGACGGCCTTGTCCATCAACGGCAGCCGGGCCAGGTCGTCCAGGCTGTGCAGGTCGCGCGCCGGGTCGAAGCCGATCTGCGCGAACAGGTCGCGGAAATACGGCACCGAGGTGGCCGCCCGATCCAGCAGGCAGCGCAGGCGTTGCAGCTGCAGATCGCGCAGCCGTTCTTCCGGCCAGTACTGCGATTCCTCGAGCTGCTTGCGCACCGCGACGCTGCTGTGCTGCTTGACCCGTTCGTGCAAGGGGAAGATCAGGTTCGTGACGAGCGCCGTGTAGGGCGCCGGGCGATAGCGCACGTTCTGCATGCTCATGGCTGGCTCACCGCGGTGGTGCCGGCACGGCTGGCCAGCACGTGTTGATAGACAGCGAGCAGGCGCGGCCGCACGCTCGCCCACGTGTATGCCTGCACCTGGCGCAACCCTGCTTCGCGCAAGGAAGCCGCCAGCGCAGGCTCGGCCGCCAGCCGCAGGACGGCTGCGGCCATGGCCTCGGGGGCCCGGGGCGGTACCAGCAATGCGGTACGGCCGTCTTCGACGAGATAGGGCACGCCGCCGACGTTCGTGCTGACCACCGGTACGCCGCAGGCCAGCGATTCGAGCACGGAATTGGGCATGTTGTCGACCAGGCTGGGATTGAGCATCACGTCCGCGTTACGGTACAGCGCCGCCATGGCCGCGTTGTCGACGCGGCCGGTGAACGTGACGGCCTGGGCGACACCCAGCTCCGCCGCGAGCCCTTCCAGTTCGGCGCGCAGCGGGCCGGAACCGGCAATCACCAGCGTGGCATCCGCATGGCGTTCGCGCACCAGGGCAAAGGCGCGCAATGCGGACGCGTTGTCGTAGATCGGTTCCAGGTTGCGGGCCACCAGCAGGCGGGGACCGGTACCGGCTTGCACTTCCCGCGCCGATGAAAAGCGCTCCAGGCTGACGATGTTCGGTACCACCTGTGTCGCCAGGCCGTACTTGCCGAAGACGGTTTCCAGGAAGCCGGACGGCACGATGACGGCATCCGCGCGCTCCATGCTCGGCGCCACCCAGCGGCGCGCGCGGGCCAGGAACTCGTCGGCCTCGCCGCCCCGGTAATTGACGACCACGGGCTTGCCGCGCAGGCGGGCGATCCAGATCGCAGGCGCGGCGAACAGGTGCCACGACCAGCCCGAATTGGCCATCACGTGGAACACCTGCACGCTGCCGGCCGTGCGCCACAGGCAGGCCAGGTAGGGCAGCAGCCGCGCGACGGCGCGCAGCCCCTTGATGCGGCCAGTCCAGGCGGGCCGGTATGGCGCGTTGACCTGCACGGTCACGACCTCGATGCCCTCGCCGCGCAACAACGCGGCCAGTTGCAGGGTCTGGTTTGCCATGCCGCCGGAAGGCGGCGGCAGCGGTCCTACCAGGCCGATCGACAATGCCGTCATGTGCGCTCTCCCGCGACCAGGTCGCCATACACCTTCCGGTAGCGCGCCACGCTGGCCGTCCAGTTGCGTTCATTCTCGACGAAGCGCCGGCCCTGCTCCTTCAGCTGCGGCCACTGCTCCGGTGCGGCCAGCAAGTCCAGCACGCGCTTCGCCAGGGCGGCTGCGTCGCCCGCGGTGAACAGCACGCCCGTGCGCCCGTCCTCGATCAGTTCGCGGTGCCCACCCACGTCGGAGGCGGCCAGCAGGCGGCCCTGCGCCATCGCTTCCAGCGGCTTCAGGGGCGTCACGAGATCCGTCAGCCGCATCTTCAGGCGCGGATAGCAGAGTACGTCCACCAGGTTGTAGTAGCGCTGCACTTCCTGGTGCGGAACCCTGCCCGTGAAGACCACCTGCGCGCCGATGCCGAGCGCCCCGGCTTGCGCCCGAAGCGCCCCGTCCTGCGGGCCGCCGCCCACCAGCAGCACGCGCAAGTCGGGCCGCCGCGCCAGCATGGCCGGCAGGGCGTCGAGCAGCACGTTCAAGCCTTCATAGGCGTAGAACGAGCCGATGAAGCCCAGCACGGTTTTTCCTTCCAGGCCCAGCTCGCGCGCCAGCGCCTCGTCGCGCACGCCGCCCACCGAAAAATCGCCGATATCGACCGCGTTCGGGATCACTGCGATCTTTTTCGCGGGAATGCCCCGGCCGACGATCTCGGTCCGCAATCCCTCGCAGATCGTGGTGGCCGCATCGACACGCTTCAATGCCCAGGTTTCCATGGCACGGGTGAGGCGGTAGCGCATGCCCCATTCCTTGCTGGTGCCATGGTCGACCGCCGCGTCTTCCCAGAAGGCGCGGATTTCATACACGACGGGAATGCCCAGCTTGCGGCCCACGCGCAGCGCCGCGACAGCGTTCAGCGCCGGCGAATGCGCATGCAGGATGTCCGGCTTCACTTCCCGCGCCACCTGCAGCAGGCGCGTGGCCAGCCGGTCGATCACGGCCAGCTGGTTCAGCACCGGCATGCGCGACAGCATGCCGTGCGCCGGCTCGGTGCGGAAAAAGCACAGGCCGTCGACGGTTTCATGTGTGTCGCCGGCGCTGCCGTTGGCCGCCGCGTGCTTCGGGCTGGTGATGTGGTGCGTGTCCCAGCCCAGGGCGCGCTGCTGCTGCAGGATCGAGCGGGTGCGGAAGGTATAGCCGCTGTGCAGCGGGATCGAATGATCCAGCACGTGCAGGATTTTCAGCGGGCGCGCGGCGATATCGGCGATACCGGCAATGTCGGAAGTACCCATGTTACGCCTGCATTTCTTTTTTCAGGAAGGCTTCGAACATCAGCAGCGTCCAGATCGGCGCACTGTAGTCGCGGCGGCCCGACTGGTGGTGTTCCACCATCTCGGCCAGGAAGGCGGCATTGAACATCCCGGTGGCGGCCAGGTTCGGGCCCAGCAGCGAAGTTCGCACGCGTTCGCGCAACGGCCCGCGGAACCACGCGGCCAGCGGCACCGCAAAGCCCTGCTTGCGCCGGTACAGGATATCGTGCGGCAGGTACTTTTCCATGCTTTTCTTGAAGATGTATTTTCCTTCGCTGCCTTTCAGCTTCATCTCCGGCGGCAGGCCCGAGATCCACTCGACCAGCTGGTGATCCAGCAGTGGCACGCGGACCTCGAGCGCATGCGCCATGCTGGCGCGGTCCACCTTCGTCAGGATGTCGCCCGGCAGGTAGGTCTTCATGTCCAGGTACTGGATCAGCGACAGCGGATCGTCGGTGGGCGAATTGTTCGCGTGGCCACGCATCACGTCGATCGCGCGATAGCCCTGCAGGCCGGCGCGGAACGTGTCTGAAAACAGCTGCGAGCGCATCGCATCCGTCATGATCGACACGCCATGGAAATAGCCTTCCACCAGGTCGCGCGACAGCGATTCGAAGGTGCTCTTGGCACGGAACACGCGCGGTGCCCAGTCGGCCTTCGGGTAATAGCGGCCCAGCGTGCCGAACAGCGGACGGCGCAATGCGGACGGAATCCGGCCACGTACCTGTTCTTCCGCCATCGTGTAGCGATAGCGTCGGTAACCCGCCAGGTTTTCGTCGCCGCCGTCGCCGGACAACGCCACGGTCACGCGCTGGCGCGCCAGTTGGCACACGCGGTAGGTGGGGATCGCCGAACTGTCGGCATACGGTTCGTCGTACAGGTCGGACAGGGTATCGAGCAGGCCGAAGTCGTCGGTATCGACTGTCTGCACATGGTGGTCGGTGCGGTATTGCTGCGCCACTTGCGCCGCGTACGCGGATTCGTCGAACGCGCGGTCGCGGAAGCCGATCGAACAGGTATTCACGGGAGCATTGTTCAGGCCAGCCATCATCGCCACCACGGCACTGGAATCGACGCCACCCGACAGGAAAGCCCCCAGCGGCACCTCGGCCACCAGCTGGCTGCGCACCGCATCGCGCAACCGCTCGACCAGCTCGCCTTGCGCGTCGCTTTCCGTCATCGCATGGTGGAGCTTGAACGGCACGTCCCACCAGCGCTGCGGCGTGGCCAGCGGCGCCCCTACCTTCTGCACCAGCCGGTAACCCGGCGACAGCTTGAATGCGCCCTTGTAGATCGTCTTCGGTTCCGGCACGTAGCCGTAGGCGAAATAATCCTCGACGGCGCGCGGGTCGATCTCGCGCGGCAGGCCGGGCAGCGAGCGCAGGGCTTTCAGTTCGGAGCTGAACGCGAACAGTCCATCCGGCAGCATCGTGTAGAACATCGGCTTGACGCCCATGTGATCGCGCGCCAGGAACATCAGCTGCTGGTTGCGGTCCCACAGGCCGAAGGCGAACATGCCGCGGAAGCGTTCGACACAGGCCTCGCCCCATTCTTCCCACGCGTGCACGATCACCTCCGTGTCGCTGTTCGTCCTGAACACGTGGCCCAGCGCTTTCAGCTCGGCCGTCAACTCGCGGTAGTTGTAGATCTCGCCGTTGTAGCAGACCATCACGCTGCCGTCTTCATTGCCGAGCGGCTGCTGGCCCAGCGACAGGTCGATCACGGATAACCGGCGGTGGCCGAAACCGACGCCGGGTTCGCGGTAGATGTCGCCTTCATCGGGCCCCCGGTGGAACTGGGTATCGTTCATTCGCCGCAGCAGTGCTTCGTCGATGTCGCGCCGGCCACGCGTATCCAGTATGCCCACTATTCCGCACATGATGTCACCGCCCCTCTGGTCTTGATCTTTCGTTCGCACAGGCTGTCGTACATGCCCTGGTAGGCCGCGACCATCGCCGTCATGCTGTATTTGTGGAGCACCCGCTCGCGGCCCGCGGCACCGTGCCGTGCCGCCAGCTCAGGCGATCCGGCGTATCGCTCGAATGCGGCCGCCATCGCGCCCGGATCGGATGGCGGCACGAGCAGGCCCGTGACACCTTCATCCACCACTTCCGGAATGCCGCCCACGCGCGTTCCGACCACCGGCAAGCCGCTTGCCATCGCTTCCAGCGCGGAACCCGGCGTGCCCTCGGCGATCGACGACATGGCGAACACGTGGAGGCGGCGCAGAACCTGCGCGATGTCGGTGCGCGCCCCCGGCAGCCAGACCGCATCCTGCAGGCCGAGCGACGCGACCCTGGCGCGCATCGATTCGAGCAGCGGACCGTCGCCCACGATCGCCAGCCGCAACGGCAGCTCCGGGCGCCGCTCGCGCAGCAGTGCAAAAGCGGCGAACAAGGTGGCATGATCCTTCACGGCTTGCACGCGGCCAACCGTGCCGATCACGAAGTGCGCCGGGTCGAACGGCCAGCCGTCCGGCCGCACCGTCTCATCCGGCAGGCCGGGATGGAACCGCTCGGCATCGATGCCGTTTGCCAGCATCCGGCTCTTGTGCGGGGGCACGCGGATCACGTCCCGGTTCCACTGCTCCATGGCCGCCGAGTTCGCATAGCAGCAGTCATAGAAGGGCACCATCAGCCGGCGCAGCGCATTGTGTTTCCGGTTGGTGCCGTGCGGATCGTCGTGATCCCGGCCATGGGCACCATTGATGCGCACCGGGACGCTGGCCAGCAACGCCGCAGGGCCGTATTCGACAGCGGACAGGTTATATGAATGCAGCACTGCCGGACGCAGTTCGCGCAGCAGGCGCCACAGTGCCACGTGCGTTCCCGGCGATTGGCCGGGCTGCTTGTGCAGCGCGTGGATCGCCACGCCGGCACGGGTGATTTTCCTGGCGAACGCGGGGTTGGAATCGGTCAGGCACACGATCGCATGCCGGTAGGCACTGGCTGGCATCCGGTTAATCCGTTCGACCAGCAGCGATTCCAGCCCGCCAAAATCGAGCCGATAGATCAGGTGGACGATGAGCGGAGCGTCATTCATGGGTTCACTGTCGCGCATTGGCGGCAAGCACGGCGTCGATCGAGGCGAGATGGGCCTGCAGGAAAGTGCGCAGCGCGGGGCGCGCCGTGGCCGGATCCTCGTCGTATGGCGAGAATAGCATCAAGGCTGCACCATCGTCACTGCCAGTCAGAAATTTTTGTTTCGTCTGCAACAATTTCCCCACGTAGTTGCTGGTCGTCGGGCGTCCGCCGATGTCATACCACTGCCAGACGACGACGCGTCCGCCAGGTCCCATCAGCGTGGTTTCCCGCATGACGAGCGGCCGGCCGGCGATGGTTTCGGTCCGGATCGCCATACCGGTCTCATGCCAGCCACTGCGCTGCGCCGTCAGCCGGTTGGTGGAACTGATCAGCTTGCCCCCATTGCCGTCGCGGTAGTACTTGAGCACGAAGCCCACCGGCTGGGTGCCGACCTGGTAGAAGTTGCGCAAGGTCGCGCTGGCTGGCGCGAAATCCGGTTGCCACTCGGTGAATGCCGGCGCGGCAGGGGCCCGGGCCGCGAACGTCGCCAGCTCGGCCGCAGGTGGCGTTGCGTTGCCGCGCTCGATATACCAGCCGTAGGCCGGCCACACGCCAGCGCACACCGCCACGCCGAGCACGGCCGCGGCGACCCGTGCCGGCGACGCGGACGAGAGCCGGGGGATCGCGTTTGCCGACGCGGCAACGGCCGGCGCCTCCTCGCGCCAGAAGCTGCCGATCCAGAACAGCAGCAGCATCACCAGGCCGAAGAATGCCCAGCCGTAGATCAGGTGGTCGACGCCGACGGCCAGCGTCATGTTGCTGGAGTGGCCGATCATCACGATCATGTAGGCGCGCAAGCCGTTGGCCAGCACCGGAAGCGCGAGGGCGACGACGATGAACAGCACCCGGCGCCATGTCGACTGGTAGGTCAGGTACGCATACAGGCAACCCAGCGTGACCGACGAAATGAGGTAGCGCAGGCCGCTGCATGCCTCCACCACCGACCAGTCGCCGCTCGGGATGCTGAAGTTGTTCCCCTCGCGCAGCACGGGAATGCCGGTCAGGCGCAGGGCGTCGACCGTGAAGTTGGCGGTGATGCCGATCAGCGGTTCGATCAAGCCCTCGCCGACCGGCACGCCGAACAGCAGGAACGCCAGCGGAAACGCCAGCGCGCGGGCGATCGCCTTGCCGTACGCGGCCAGCACGGCCAGCGGGATCATCACGGCGAACGCATACTGCCGCACCACCAGCACGTCGCCCAGCATGGCCAGCATCCAGGCCGCGCCACACAGCAGCAGCACCGCGAGGGCCGGCCAGCAGGGACGCACCGGCAACGACGCCAGTTGCGCGCGGCGGCGCCAGGCCAGCCACAGCGAGATCGGCACGATGATGAACCCGTGCGCGAAGGTTTCCGAGCGTTCCCAGATCGAGACGATCGACGCCGCCGTGTCGAGATAGGCGAGCAGCGGGAACAGCACGGCCAGGCCGGCGATCCACCATTGCGCCGTGGGCGGCGCATCGTTCCCGGATCGCGCCGCGGCCAGCCTGGCTTCTTCGGTAACGGTAACGGTATTCATGCCCGGTTCCATGTCGGTGAAGGGATGGCGGCCCGCAGCGGCGCGGTACCGGCAGGCTGCCGGGGCGCCTCCAGCAGCGCATCGAGCGGTGCCAGCCGGGCATCCCAGCCATACGAAGCCTCGACGCGCGCACGGGCCGCATGGCCGACGGCCGCCCGCAAGCCGTCATCCGCCAGGGCGGCAACGATCGTGTCGGCCACGTCCGCCGCATGCTCGGCCAGCAGCACCTCGCTGCCGGTCGCGGCGTCGATGCCTTCCAGCGCCTGGGGGCTGACGACGACGGCCTTCGCCATCGACATCGCTTCCAGCACCTTGTTCTGGATACCCCGTGCCACGCGCAGCGGCGCCACCGACAACGCCGCGTGGACGACATAGGGACGTACGTCCGGCACGGTGCCGGTGACGGTCACGCCGGGCAGCTTCGCCAGCGCCTGCACTTCCGGTGCCGGCCGTGCACCGACGATCACGAACGATGCCTGCGGCACGCGGGCGCGCACCAGCGGCAGGACGTCCTGCGCAAACCACTGGACCGCGTCGACGTTCGGCCAGTAATCCATCGCGCCGCAGAACACCAGGGCGGTTTCGCCGGAGGCGTAAGGGTTGGCATGGCCGGCATCGGGCGAAAAATAGGCGGTATCGACGCCGTTGCCGAACCAGCCGACGCGGGCTGCGCTTTCCGGCGCGAGGGTACGGAACAGCTCGGCCTCGGGGGCCGACACGAACAATGCCGCATCGCTGTCGGCCGCCACCTGGCGCTCGTAGCGCAACAGGCGGTCCGCCTCGTAACCGTACAGCAGGCTGGCCGGCCACGCCTTCTTGTCCGCGTAGGCACGCCATTTTTCGGAATCGACGTCGCACAGGTCGACCACGCGGCGCACCTCGGGCATGTCCTGCGTGTACTGCGCCATCGGCGACGAGAACACCACCACGCGTTCGATGCCCGCATCCCGCATGGTGCGGCGCACCCAGGCACGGGTGGAACGGTCGCTGTAGTAGTCCAGGGAAAGTGCGCGGTTTGCCAGCAGCGCGCGCAGGCTGCGCAGCCGCGCGCGGCGAGGGTTCAGCGGCGCAAAATGGCTCGAGGCGCACAACTTGCGCACATGCGCCACATACTGCCAGTCGTCCGGGTCGTCGACGAAGGTTGCCAGGTGCACGCGATAGCGCGCAGCCAGGTGCCGCAGCAGGTGCCAGGAGCGGATCTTGTCCCCCTTGTTGGGAGGATAGGGAATGCGATGCACCAGCAACAGCAGGTCTTCCACGGTGTCACCCCAGGTCTTTGACGATATGCGGACCCAGCACGTTCGCCAGCGGCAACGGCAGTTTCTGCCACAGCTTGATGAACAGTTGGTACTTCGGGTTCAGCGGATTCACATCGGGCAGGTCATGCGATGCGACCAGGCGGTATTCATACGGCAGCGGCTGGGCCACGAAGCCCCAGTTTTTCTTGAAGTCGAACGCGCCGGTGCCGCGCTTGCTGCGGCCGAAATCGAAAATGCGGTATCCCTTCGCAGCGGACGCCTGCATCAGGTTCCAGTACATGAAGTCGTTCCCGGCCACGTCGCGCGCGAGCGGCATGCCGCCACCGTAATAGGGCAGCACTTCGTCGCGGAAGAAAAAGCTCAGCACGCCGGCCACCAGGCGCTTGTCGCTGCCTTCGCCCTGCACGATGACGCGTACTTCGCAATCGTCGCCAAACTCTTCCTTCAACAAGCGGAAATACTTTTTCGAGAACACCGGGGTGCCCAGGCGATGCACGCTGTTCGCATAGGCGGTAAAGAAACGCTCGACATCCTGGTCGACCTCGCCCGTCAATCCCAGCTTGATGCCCTTGCGCACCATCGCGCGCTGCTTGCGCGGGATGGCGTTCATGTTGGCCTCGTCGTCGCCGCTGATTTCCTTGCGGAAGGTCACATACAGGTCCTTGCCCAGCCAGGCCGCGTCGTCCGGGTGGGCGGGCGTGTAGTTGCGGTATTCGAGGTGGCCCACGTTCAACGAACCTGCCAGCCGCAACGCTTCGGCGTCGAGTGCCGCCCGGGCTTCACCCGTGTGTGCCGCCACGCCGCCGTACACGCAGAACGGCAGTGCGATCAATGCGTGGCCGAACAGGCGGCTCTTGATCTGCGCCAGCGGCAGCACGCCTTCGATGTGCCCATCACGCTCGGCCAGGAAGAACCAGGTACGGTGGCCGAAGGCTTCCTCGATCACCCGCTGCCAGCCGGCACGGTGGAAGAACGTGGCTTCCGGGCAGGCCTGGACGAACGCATCCCAGCGCGCCCGATCGGCGCTCTCGGCCCCCAGCAGCCGCACCGACAGTGGCCCCGGTTGTGCGGCCGGCTCGGCCAGCGGCGGCGTGGCCGGTTCCGCGGCAGCGGCCACGCCTGCCTGGGCGCGCTGCATGGCCTGTTCGATGATGGCGCTCATGCACGCTCCAGGAAGATGCGGTCCATGCGGTCCCACTGGAAATCATGCGTCAGCGCGCGGATCCGGCGTTCCATCCGCTCCAGGTTGACATAGTGCCGGAAGCGGGTCTTGGCGCCGACGCCGCCGATGCGCGGCTGGCCCGGATCGATTTCCCACGGATGGAAATAAAAGATGGCCGGCTGCCCGTCCTTGTCGTTCACGCGCCGCATCAGGCGGCGCGACAGGGCATACGGCAGCAAACGGAAGTAACCGCCGCCGCCGGCGGGCAGATTGCGCTCCATCATGCGCACCGTGGTGATCGGCACCTCCAGCAAGCCATCCGTGCCGCCCGGGTAGAACGCGAAACGGGGTGCGTCGGGCATGCCGTAGTGATCATGCGCGATCGGATAGATCGACGAACTGTAGCGGTAACCCGCCTCCTGCAGCACGTCCAGTGCCCACAGGTTGGCGGGACCGATCGAGAAGCTGGGTGCGCGGTAACCCAGCACAGGGGTGCCGCCGATGTCTTCCAAAATGGCCTTGCTGCGGGCGACATCGTCCAGGAACTGTTCGCGGGTCTGGTCCGACGCCCGCAAATGCCCGTAGCCGTGGCTGGCCAGTTCGTGCCCGCCGGCCACGATACGCTTCACCATGGCCGGATAGCGTTCGGCGATCCAGCCGAGCGTGAAGAATGTGCCCCGCGCGCCGCCCTCTTCCAGGATCGCAAGGATGCGTTCGATATTGGCTTCGACCCGGCATTCGCGCGACGGCCAGCTGTCGCGCGCGATATGGTCGGCGAAGGCGGACACCTGGAAATAATCCTCGACGTCGATCGTCATCGCGTTGCGCAGCGCGGCTGCATTCGGCGCGGGCGCGTGCAAGGGGCGTATGGGCGCGTTCATGGCATCTCCTGGCGTTCGTCCGGCCGACCGGCGACGCGGGCCGCGATCAGCGAAGGCGCGTCGATGACGCACACGATGGAAACCAATTTGCCGCTGTCGGTCATGTCATTCATCCACGGCCTGGTTGGCGCCGGCCGGCGTGCTGACGATCCGCTTCAGGATCGACAGGACCGAGCCCATCGAGCGTTCCAGCCGCAGCATGCGCTCATCCAGCACGGCCGGGTACTGGTTCGCGAACACGGCGCTTTCCGCATCGAACCCGCCCGGCTCCGCCAATGTTCCCGCGGCAGCCTGCGTGGCGGAGGGTGCGTCGAACTCCTGCTGGATATCGCGAATCACGGTATCGACGTCGGCATCGGTGAAGGCATGCATCTCCTCCAGGAAACCCATCAGCAGCAGGCGGTCGCACAGGTGATTGGTCTTGCGCGGAATGCCTCCCGTGAATTCGTAGATGGCCGCATAGGCCGCCGGCGTAAATGACGGATCGCCTTGCCAGCCCACGGTGAGCAAGCGGTGTTCGATATAGGCCTGGGTCTCCAGCTCATCCATCGGTCCCAGGTGATAGGTGGCGATCACGCGCTGGCGCAGCTGCTGCATGCCAGGGTTATGGAGCGTAGCGCGGAACTCCGGCTGGCCCAGCAGGAACGTCTGCAGCAGGGGCTTGTCATCGGACTGAAAATTGGACAGCATGCGCAATTCTTCCACCACGCGGGGGGTCAGGTTCTGCGCTTCATCAACCACCAGTAGCGCCCGCTTGCCTGCCTGGTCGCACCCGCGCAAGAAGGTCTCCAGGCGAGCCAGCAGCGTGGTCTTGCTGGCGCTGTCCTCGAACGGCAGGCCAAAGGCCGCCACCACGCCGCGCAGGATGTCGTCCGCGTTGACGTGGGTGTTGACGATGTGCGCGGCCACGATGCGATCCGATTCGAGCTGGCGGAACAGGTTGCGCACCAGCGTCGTCTTGCCGGCACCGACTTCGCCGGTGATCACAATGAAGCCTTCGCCCTGCGCCAACCCGTAGTCCAGGTAAGCCATGGCCCGTTTGTGGCCCTTGCTACCGAAAAAGAAGTGGGGGTCCGGGCGCAAGCGGAAGGGCTTGTCGCTGAGCCCGTAGTAACTCTCGTACATGAAAAGGTCTCGCTCGGTCAGAAATTCATCGAAAGGGAGGCCGACACTGCATTCTCCGCATAGGAGCTGTTCTGCAAGGCCAGCCCGCCAGAGCTGCGCCGAACTTCCACCGTGCCACTCAAACGTGGCTGGAAGCTGTGCGACACGTTGAACCGTAGTTGCCGGTTGTTTTCGCTGAGGTTGCCGCTGAGTGATTTGCTGCGGCCGGTACTGGCGGACAGTGCCGCAGCGGTGAGTGCGCTGAGCCGGTAGCCGACGTTCAGCGAAATGCCGGTCTGGTCGGTGTTGTCGTTCAGGTTCTGCTGCTCGCTGCCCAGCAGCGGGCTGTCGTATTGCACCAGGGACAGCGCTTCACGACGCGACTTGTACAGCGTGACCGTCGTCGTGGTGCGTGCGGAGCGCAACGCAACGGATGCGTTGAACTGCCGCTGCAACGCATAGCGATTGCTGAAATAGTTGATCGCATTCGGCAGGGAGCGCGGCAGGCCCAGGGCGCGGATGTAGGCTTCGACGAACGCAGCGCGCATGACCGGGTCGGGAAAATTGGCCTGGTACATCTGGCTCAGCATGGCCGCCGTATCGACCGACGACGGCAGCAGGAAGTTGCTGCGGCTGGAGGTCACGTCATCGCTGTAGTTGATGCTCCATACCGTATTGCGGCTGCGGTGCGAAACGGCCAGGAAGTAACTGTTGCCATAATAGCGGCGGCCAGCCGACATCCGCACGCTGGTCCGCGTGCTGGGTTCGTAGCCGAAACCCAGCGACCAGGAAGCGCCCTTGGTTCCCTCGCCCATGCCGTCGTAGTCGAACTTGTCGTAGCCGCCGGTGGCCGTCAGGTTGAATTGCCGGTTCAGCGAATAGCGCAGGTTGGCCAGCGCCGAGCTGTTGATCGATCTTGGCGCGATACTGTCGTCCACGGCTTCACGGTTCAGCTGCAAGCCCCAGCCAAGCGTCTTGAAAGACGGCCCGCTGTTGAGCGACAGGTCGATCACGTCCGAGGTGCTGCGACCGAAACCGACCTGGTCGCTGTCGACCAGGTCGTGCGCGTAACGCAGTTGCGTGGTGGCGAAGGCACCGAACTGATGCACGATGAATGGCGATACGCGGTAGGAACGCACCTCGCTGCGATTGGTATCGGAATACCCATTGTTGCTGACCGGGCCGAAGGCCGAGACCTGCGCCTGCGAAATGCCGGCGGTCGCGTCGACGAACAGGAGATCCTGGATGACATTGCCCTTGACGGTCGCGTTCAGCGAGTTGTTGAAGCGATCGTTTCCCGTCGCCCGGCGATCCGAATAGGCGAACGCGTTCAACCTATACGATGCCGCTACCTGGAGCCGCGGAGTGTCGTTCGTGATCGTGACGCCTGGCGATACCGAAGTGATGAACTGGCTCTGCTTTTCGTTGTCGCTGCGCAGCTGCGGATTATCCGACCATGTCTCGCGCAATTCGACACTCGGCTTGACCTGCCATGCCGCGCGCACCGCCGACGGCAGCAGCGCAAGCAGCATCGCCGAGCCCAGCACGGCACAGCGGGCACGACGTTTAGCCATAGTGATAGTCGTACTTGCTGGACGTGTTCAGCTCGCGCGACTTGTTATAGACGAGATTGACATTGCTGCAGCCTTCGAGCTGCTGCAGCGCTTCCTTGACCGCGTGCTGGGTCGTTTTCTCCGACTCGACGACCACCACGATCTGGCCCATGTGGCTGGCCAGCACGTGCGCTTCGCTCGTCAGCAGCAACGGCGGCGAATCGAAGATCACGATCCGGTCCGGGTAGCGGCTGGCGATTTCCAGCACCAGCGACTTCATCGCCTGGCTGGCCAGCAATTCCGTGGCGCGCGGATTCGACGTGCCTGCCGGCAGGATCGACAAGGTGTTGACGTTGGTGCGCAGCATCACTTCGGACATGTCGAGGTGTTCATCCAGCAAGATGTCCATCAGCCCGCGCTGGGCCGGCAGCCCGAGCGTGCGCAGCACGGAAGGACGGGCCACGTCGGCATCGACCAGCAGCACGGTATGGTCGAGTTCCATGGCAATGCTCATTGCCAGGTTGATCGACGTAAACGTCTTGCCTTCGCCCGGCAGCGAACTCGTGATCATGATCAGGTTGCCCGGATTGGCGTTCGGCTTGCGTGCCACAAAAGCCCGCTTGATCAGCGGCCGCTTGATGATGCGGAAATCCTCGACCAGGTTGGTGCGCCCACCGGCCGCGGTGACGAGGCCGGCATCATTCATGCGGGCCAGGTCCAGTTCGATCATGCGGCCACTGCGGCGCAGCGGTTCCGGTGCCGCCGGCTCCGGATTGGACAACGCGACCGCAGGTCCCTGCGCCCGCGCCTCGACTTCGGGCAACTCGGCCACTGCGACATCCTGGCTGTCCATGACCGGATCCGGTACAGGCGCAGCAGGCTGCGCAGCGGACTGAACACGAACATGGGCCAGCGGCGCTGCGGGTTCCGCGGACTTGCCGATACGACTGGCGGCTTTTTCAATGATGCTCACGATGTATCCTGTGCTTTCCCCGGCTCAGGCTTGCCGGAAAACAGTGAAGGCCAATACTCCGCCATACGCGGTAATCAGCGAGGCGACGGCGGCGGCAAAGGCATACAGGCGGCGGCGGCGGCGCACTTTCTGCTGGTCCGTCCAGTTCATGCCGATGCTGCCAAGGATCGGCAGGCCGGTGACTTCGCGCAGGTTGGTCTGGCTGAGGAAGGTCGGCCGGATCTGGCTCAGCAACAGTGCGGTGCCCAGGCCGGCGACGAGCGCGCCCAGCAGGACGAGCGTGTACAGGCGTGGCCGGTTCGGCCCGGCCGGCACGCTGGGCACCGCCGGTGGATCGACGACGCGGAAGGTCAGCATATCGGTGACCGTGGACAGGTCGCCCGACAGCTTGGCCGATTCGCGGCGCTGCACCAGTTTTTCGTAGTTTTCCTTGTTCACGGCGTAATCGCGGTTCAGCTGGGCCAGCTGGGCTTCCACTTCCGGCGCCTGGGTGCTCAGGGAGCGCATCTGCGCCAGGCGCGACGAATATTCACCCACCCGTGCTTTCAACGATGCGATGCGCGCTTCCTCGACGGAGAGCTGGACATTCATCTGCTGCAGCATCGGGCTGTAGCTGGCACCCGGGTCGGCCGCGCGAACCTTCTTGGCTTCTTCCTTCTTGCGTTGTTCCAGCTGGCCGAGGAGGCGCTTGGCCGCCACGATATCCGGATGTTCCTCGGTGAACTGCAGGCGCAACTGGTCGAGGTTCTTTTCCACCGTCGAAATGCGGCCATCGATTTCCGGATTGACGATGGCCCGTTCCGCCGTATCGGTCACCGGTGCCATGTCTTCGCCAGCGATCTGGCGCTTGATCGCGTTGCGCGCTTCTTCCGCTTCCAGCAGCTCCAGCCGGGCCTGGCTGATTTTCTCGCTCAGGTCGCCGTAGGCGGAGGCGTAGTCGCCGCCCTGCCGTGGCAGCAGGCCCATATGGCGGATCTTGAATTCCTTCAGCGCATTTTCACCGGTGGCCAGCTTTTCCTCGTACATCTTGATCTGGTCATCGATGAACTGGATGGCCTTTTCCGATTCCTGCTTCTTTCCACCAAAGCTGCCTTCGACGAAGATCGTCAGCAACGATTGCACGACGTCCTTGCCCAGCTTCGGATTCGGATTGTTATAGGAAATCGTGTAGATGTCGTCGCGCTCGGTGCCGATGATCCTGATCTGGTTCATCAGCTCATCGACGATCTTCTCGTGTTCTTTCGGTGTCTTCGCCGTGATGTCGAGATCGACCATCCGCAGCACGCGCTCCACGTTCGGGCGGCTGATCAGCGTGCGCCGCATGAACATCACCTGCTGTTCGGTATTTGGCAGCGTGGTCATGCTGGCGAGCAGGGGTTTCAAGATACTTTGGGTATCAACGTAAACGCGCGCCGAAGCCTGGTAATCATTGGGCAGCCTGGACACCACGGTCCAGCCGACAACGGCAACCAGCCAGGTGATCGCCACCGCATACCAGCGGTACTTGCCAATTGCTTTGAGGAAGCTCAAAAGCAGGGCCATCATTTCTGCCATCTTGTTAACTCGCTTTCAGCTAAGCCATTCAGGACACCACAACCACTCAGTTTGCTACAGCCCACCAGCCTTCCTGAATATTGCTTAAATTACATCAATTGCTCTATCATACCGCAGAAAACGCGCAGGAAGCGTTGCCTGTTGATATTAATTTTTCTTTACAACATGTCACGCGTTAGAGCGTTGCAAACCGCTGACAATACGTAAAAACAATTTTATTCAGGCAATTTTTTGTCACTATAAGTTAATGTATTTCTGATATCCTGCCCTGATGAACCCCGTGACCCGTCTTTTGTACCGTGTGCTGCCAGTCTGCCTGATTGCTATGCTCGCGTTCACGCCGCCGGTTTCCGCAGCGCTGAAAGACACGATCCCGTCCATCAAGCCTTCCGTCGTGGGCATCGGCACCCTGCTTCGCACCCGTAGTCCCGCCATCGTCTTCGTCGCTACCGGCTTTGCCGTGGGCGACGGCCTGTCGATCATCACCAATGCCCATGCGCTGCCGAACCTGGACGTGGAGAAGATGGAAACGCTGGGCATCGTCATCGGCACGGGCGACAAGCTGGACTTTCGTCCCGCGACCGTGGCCGCCCTCGACCGCGAGCACGACCTGGCGCACCTGCGGCTCACCGGCAAACCGCTCCCCGCACTGCAGCTGGACGGCAGCGGCGCTGTTGCCGAAGGGCAGGCACTGGCCTTCACCGGTTTCCCTCTCGGCATGAACCTGGGACTGACCCCCGTCACCCACCGGGCCATGCTATCGGCCATCACGCCGATCATGCTGCCCTCGCTGACTTCGCGGGGGCTCGATGCACGCGCGATCAACCAGCTGCAACGCCGCCCTTTCAAGATCCTGCAACTCGACGGCACCGCCTATCCGGGCAACAGCGGCAGTCCTGTGTATGACCCCGATAGCGGCCTCGTGCACGGCGTGCTGAACATGACTTTCCTGAAGGGCCAGAAGGAAAATGCCATCAGCCAGCCGAGCGGAATTTCCTACGCCATCCCGGTGCACTACGTCAGGGAATTGTTGCAGCAAAGTGATACCAAGAAGTGAAAAATTGCACGGCCGCTTGGTTGTCTCGTATAAAATAAGCAACACAAAATTTACACAATGAAAGTTACGAGTTGGTAATGGCTGACAACGCTGAGCGGTGCCGCATGTCGATGCCACACCTCGATGTCAACGTTCAGACCGCAGTTTTCACTGCAGCTCGGACCTTATCGTTGCAACGACCAGACTGGAGAGTCCCGTGAAATACCAAACGCTGTTCAAATGGCTGGCAGCATGCGCGATCATGCTGGGTGCCCTGGGCGGTTGCGCCAGTTCGGGCAATACGATGGTCGATGCGGGGCCGGCGCCGGCGTCCCATTACCTGATCGGTCCTGGCGATAACGTCAATATCGTTGTCTGGCGCAATCCTGAAGTGTCGCAAAGCGTGCCCGTGCGGCCGGACGGCAAGATCACCACCCCGCTGGTCGAGGATCTCGAGGCCAGCGGCAAGACTCCTACCGAGCTGGCGCGCGACATCGAAAAGGCGCTGGCCAAGTACATCCAGCAGCCAGTCGTCACCGTCATCGTCACCGGTTTCACGGGAACTTACGGCGAACAGATCCGCGTGATCGGCCAGGCCGCGCGACCGCAGGCATTGCCCTACCGGCGCGACATGTCGCTGATGGACGTACTGATCGCGGTGGGCGGCGTGACGGAATTCGCCGCTGGAAACAAGGCCACGATCATCCGCAACGTGGACGGCAAACAGCAACAATATCGCGTGCGCTTGAACGACCTGATCAAGGAAGGCGATATCTCGGCGAACGTGTCGATGCGCCCTGGCGACATCCTGGTGATTCCGGAAAGCTTCTTCTAAGCTATCCGCTGTCGAGAATTTTTACAGCCATTGCGTAAAATCAATCGAAATGGCGCGTTCCTTTGCCCCAAGTCATTGATTTACAAAGTTTACGACCAAGGCTCGACGCTCGGGAACGGTAATTGCTTAGTATTTTCGCAATAGCCAATCAACTGACCGACCACCAAGAAGGAAACCGACGTGGCCACCGAACAACAGCATGACGCACCAGTTCCCGTCACGGCAGAATTGTCGTCTGAAGGCGCGGCGCGGCGCCGCTTTGCCCGCGCTGGCGTTGCCGCCTCCGGCGTATTGCTGACACTGCACAGCCAGCCCGGCATGGCAGCCGAGGTATGCACAACCCCATCGGGCTTCCTGTCCGGCGGCCTGCAAAGCTTCCGCGGCCCGCCGCCAACCTGCTCTGGCCGGTCACCCGGCTACTGGAAGAACCATGGCTGGCCGTCTGGTTGCGACAAGAACGCACCTTATACCCGTGTCTTCAGCTGCAACAGCCAGAACGCAAAGACGTATGGCAACGCCAGCCAGTCCGGCATCCTGGATCCGCAAAAATGGGACAGGAACGGCATTGGCCGGCACCTCATCGCGGCCTACCTGAACGTGCGCGCAGGCCTGTCGACGTTCCAGACGGTGCCCATGCTGCAGCGCATCTGGCTGGAATACCAGGCCAAAGGCTATTACACGCCGACTGCCGGCGTGAAGTGGGATGGCGCCAAGATCGTCGAGTACCTGCAAGGCACCATGTACTGATGGCTTCAACCTGGCGTCTCGTTTCTGGCCAGGCCCTGCTGCACCGCGGCTGGGACGGCGCCTTCGTACTTTATAACGACCTGTCCGGCGATACCCATCTGTTGTCGGAAGAAGCGATGGCGCTGTTGCTGGCATTGCGCGACGGGGACGTGACCCCGGAAGAGCTGGCCGCACTGGAGCTGGCCGAGCTGCTGGCCACGCTGTGCCGGCTCGACTTGATTGAACCCTGCTGAGCCGCACATGACGACCGTTGGCAGCCTGACCCGTGCCCAGCTGGGCGAGCACCTTGCCGGGCCGGGCATTCACCTGCGCACCGGCCGCTTCACCACGCTGCTGCGCTCGCCCATCGCCAGCGTCGCCGACGGCATTCATCTGCTGTACGGCGACTATCCGCTGCGCGAAGGTTTTGCCGATTTTCACCTCGACCTGGTCCGTCCCGTCACGCTGCGACGCTGGCTGCGGCCACAAGTCACGCTGCTGTACGATGGCCGCTCGATGTTCAAGCCGCTGCCGCTGGACCAGGCGTTCCCGATGTTCGAATGGGGGCTGAACTGGTGCGTGTCGAGCCGCGCCAACCGCTATCTGATCGTGCATGCGGCCGTGGTCGAGAAAGCAGGTCGGGCCGTGATCTTGCCGGCACCGCCCGGTTCCGGCAAAAGCACGCTGTGCGCGGCCCTGGTGGGCCGTGGCGGCTGGCGGCTGCTGTCCGATGAGCTGACGCTGTTGCGCCTGGACGACGGCAAGCTGCACCCCCTGCCCCGGCCAATCAGCCTGAAGAATGCCTCGATCGGCGTCATTCGCGAGTACGTCCCCGGCAGCGTGATGAGCCGCGCTGTCACGGACACCGTGAAAGGCACTGTCGCGCACTTGCGCGCTCCGGCCGACAGCGTGGCACGGGCCGGCGAGGCCGCATTGCCGGCCTGGGTCGTGTTCCCCCGCTTCGAGGCCGGTGCCGCAGTGACCGCCGAGCCGATGCCGCGCGCCGACACCTTCATGCAGCTGGCCCAGAACTGCTTCAACTACAGCCTGCTCGGTGCGGAAGGGTTCACTGCCCTCGCCGATCTTGTCGAACGCAGCCAGGGCTACCGGTTCCGCTATGGCGTACTGGACGAAGCGCTCGCCTTCTTCGACAGCCTGCCATGACGCGCGACCATCTCGATTCGTTGCTCACCGCCGCGCTGCGTTCCCCGGAACGGTTGCCGGCGCTGGATGATGCCGGCTGGGATTTGCTGCTGCGGCAGGCCGGTGCCGCAAACCTGCTGGCTATCCTGTCGTGCCTGCTGGAAGAACGTGGCCTGCTGGACCGCATCGTGCCGGCGGCGCGCGAGCAGCTGGCATGGGCCAGGGTGCTGGCTTGCCGCCACCGCCAGGGCGTGCTGTGGGAAGTCCGGCTGATCCGGCAGGCGCTCGCCGGGCTGGACGTGCCGCTCATCCTGCTCAAAGGCGCGGCTTACACGCTGGCTGGACTGCCGCCCGCACCGGGCCGGCTGTTCTCGGACATCGACGTGCTGGTGCCGGAAGAGCGCATCGGCGAGGCGGAAGCGGCACTGATGCTGGCCGGCTGGGCCGGAACCCACCATGACGCCTACGACCAGCGCTATTACCGCGAATGGATGCACGAGTTACCGCCGATGCGTCACCTGCGGCGTTCCTCGATGATCGACGTCCACCACGCAATTTTGCCGAAGACAGCCGCGTTGCGGCCCGACCCGGCACTATTGCGGGCCGCTGCCATACCCGTGGCCGGCACGCCGGGGCTGCACGTACTGGCACCGGCGGACATGGTGCTGCACAGTGCCGTCCACCTGTTCAGCGACGGCGAGTTCAACAACGGACTACGCGACCTGTTCGACATCCATCGCTTGCTGTGCCATTTCGGTACCGACCGCCGTTTCTGGGCCGAACTGGTACCCCGTGCGCGCCTGCTGGAACTCGAAAGACCGCTGTTCTATGCCTTGCGCTACGGTGTGATGTTGCTGGACACGCCCGTGCCGGAAACGGTGCGCAACGAACTGTCGTGGCCATCGCCCGCGCTGCTGGCGCTGATGGATGCGCTGTTCCGCCGCGTCCTGGTGCCGGACCACGCCAGCTGCGGCGACCGCTTCAGTCCCGTGGCGCGCTTCGTGCTCTACCTGCGTGGCAACTGGCTGCGGATGCCGCCACTGCTGCTCGCACGACACCTGTTCCACAAAGCGTTTCTGTCGCCGCGCAAGTCCGGGCCAGAAGCAGCATGAACTTGCGGCCACGGCCGCTAGAATGAAAAGCCCCTGGAGGTTCCGATGGCCGACGACCCGTTGAGCAAGATCCATCAGCTGTGCCACGATATTCCTGCCGCCCACGATGACCTCGCCGCACACGCTGCGCTTGCCGCCACCCTGGTAGGCGCGGAAATCTGTTCGGTAATGCTGGTCAATGGCGAGGGCGAGAACGCCCGGATGAGCATTGCTGCCAGCCATGGTCCATTAACCCAGGAGGCCGCCGCCACGCTGGTCGCGCGCGGCGAAGGCCTGGCCGGCCAGGTCTTTGCCAACGGCACTTCGATGCTGGTCGACGATATTCTCGCTTCGCCCTACGCCGTGATGGCACGCCGGCCGGCGGCTCCCGGCCGCAGCCTGATGCTGGCCCCGATCCGCATCGAAGGCCGCGTGGCCGGCACGCTAACGGCCAGTTGCGGCACCGCCAAAGGCTGCTTCGACGAGCAAGACCTGGCCTTGCTCGAGACCGTCGCCCTGTTCGTTGGCCGGGCTGTGCAGATGCGCCAATTGCGGGGCATCCTGGCTTCCCGCTTTACACAGCTCGCACTGGCCCAGGAACTACAGGGAACCGCCGCCAAGATCGTCTACCAGAAACCGGACCATGTGGCCCGCCTGCTGGCGCGCTCGTTCTATCGGGAAATGGCGCGCGCCGGCTTCGATTCGAACCAGATCGTCCAGGCTGCTTCCGAAATCATCGCCCAGCTTAACGCCAGCCTGGCGCGCCACAGCGCGCGCGATGGCCGCAAGTAACGCCATGGGACGCTGCTCGTTCATCGTGCTATGGCTGTTCGCGGCGACCTGCGGCACGGCCGGCGCTGCAGGAAACGATGTGACCGGCCTGCTGGCCGAGGCCGCCCAGCTGGAGCACGGCGAAGGCATGCCGCGCGACCCGGCGGCAGCGGCCGCCCTGTACTGCCAGGCCGCGCGGCTGGGGTCGGCCGATGGCCAGTATGCACTCGGCTGGATGGCGGCAAATGGCCGCGGCATGCCGCGCGACGATGCGCTGGCATGGCGGCTGTTCTCGGCGGCGGCGGACCAGGGGCATGTCCAGGCCACGCGCCTGGTCCAGGCATTGCCGCCGCGGGAGGATGCATCACTGCCGGCCTGCATGGTTCCGCCGCCGCTGCCGCTGCGGGTGGACCTGGATCCCGACCCGTGGGACCGTCCCGATTACCCCGATGCCAGCGTGCCGGTACGGCGCATTGTCGAGCGGCTCGCCCCTGCGTACGAAGTCGATCCCGATCTTGCCATGGCCGTTATTGCGGTCGAGTCCGGTTTTCGGGCGGATGCCGTGTCGCCCAAGAATGCCCAGGGCCTGATGCAGCTCATTCCGGAAACCGCGCAGCGGTTCCGTGTCAGTAATCCATTCGACCCTGAATCCAATGTGCGCGGCGGCCTGGCCTACCTGCGCCAGCTTCTGGCCATGTTCGACGGCGACGTGCGGCTGGTGGCCGCTGCCTATAACGCCGGCGAGGGTGCCGTGCTGCGCCATCGCGGCGTTCCCCCTTATCGGGAAACGCGCGATTACGTCACGCGCATCGCACGTCTGTACTCCTTGCCAGTCCACCGCTACCGCGGTTCGGCCCCGGCCGCTTTCCCGGCCCGGTAAGGGGTTCGCCACCGTTTGACATTGTTGCGGGCCTGGAGCCTGCATGCCCTCGCTGGGCACTTCGGATCGTTGCCGCCCGTGCCTGAGCGACAACGGCACACGCCGCGACGACGATGTGGCCATCGCCACATCGTCGCGGGCGCAACAAGAACTCAGCCAATCTGCAGCAAACGGCTGGCAATCCCTTGCTCTTCGCGTGGCGAAAAGAAGAAAGGGTATAAAGAACGCTCACCGGCAGGATGCATGCTGGTACCACCGAGCTTGCGGATCTGTTCATTGACATAATCCATGCTCACATGCAGCAGGTACGCCGGCGCATCGACGCGCGGATTGCTCCGCAATTCACCGACCTGGTTGAAACCCAGCATGTTCATATAATATCGACGATGGCGGGGATTTACCTCGATAAATACATCGGTGCAGTTGTGCAGATAATGGCCATAAATAAAAAGCACATGGAACAGCGAAGCCAGTGCGCTTTTCGACTTCACGTGCGGAGCGAAAGCAAGCTTGGTAATTTCACAGACCTTCGCGCCACGCGCTCGAAATTCCTCGATGTAGTCCGAAAATACCTCGTCGGCCAGGATTCCCATCGATGAATCGATGCCCAGCGTTACGGTACCGATGACTTCCCCCTTGTCGGAGGCTGCCAGGGTGATACGGTTAGGGTTGTTATCGATCCGGTGTGTGCCTGCATAGCCGCGCCAGGCATACATCTTGTTGATGAGCATGCTCGCGGAAGCACGCCCGGAGTCATTATCGGCAACGCGGATGCCGAAATCGGATTGATTGATAGTCACATGCGTTATGTTTGCAGAGTTATCTTCTTCGACAGCACAGATCAAGGGCTCGCCGGATTCATAATCGTCCGTTAAAAGCTGATCGGTGTTGCCGTCCTTGGTAAACTCTGAGGCCATAGCACACTCCCCTGTTGAGAGGCTCGACATTTTTGATTGGTAACGGAGCAAGTTACCAATCCTGCCGTGCACCTTCAACAACTGCTAATTATTATTTATTGTGAACTACTAATTATATTGTGCATTACAAATTATTAAATACTATACTTATGAAGTATTCTTGCTGCGAGACATAGCCCAGCATTCTGTTTGATTGCCTTCGCATGCCAGGCTGCAGGGAGACGGCCTGGCAACGCGCGGAGTCCGGTCTTGTTGCCGGACGTGAAGCGGACTATAGCCAGATGGTAATGCACCTGAGGGCGTTTAGGGGGCCGTCGAGGCTGCTTTTTTCAGCAATATGGCGTTATGTCCATGATTTCTTGCCAACCACCCTCCGATCCGACGGGCGTGCCGGAATGAGCGAGTCGATTCGGTAGTTCAAATGACGTCCACCGGCCCACAACGGCAGAGATCCCGTCTCTTGGCCAACCGAGCCCAGCTTGATCCGCCGGCAAGGTTGAGCATGGAATAATGACACGAGGAAGCTGCCCGATCAATAGGCTGAGACCGCCAATGCGTCGACCCGACACGTCACGCAGTGCGGTCGAGCCGGCGCAATGCACGCAGATGAGGCACCCACAACAGGGCACGCAACACGCGCAGGCGAAGCCCCGCATGACGGTCGAGTGCCGGCCGGCCATATCGGCGGCGCAGGAAGTCGTCCACACCGAGCAATGCTGCCCGCGCCTGCTCGGGAAATCCCCGGTAGTACAGGCGGTTCACGTCGTATAGCGCGCGGTCGAGCAGCTTCAGCCCGAGACGGTGCCGATGCGCCGCCGGCGTGCTGCCGTGCCAGAAAATCAGGTAATTGCGTGCCATCAGGTAAAAGTAGTACGCCGGGCGGTCGGTTTCACGCCGGGGCATCGCATGCAGCACGCGCGCGTCGTACGCCACCGCGCTATGCCAGCCGTGTGCGGCCAGCCGGGCACACAGTTCGTCGTCTTCGTAATAGGCGAACATGCGCTCGTCGAGCTTGCCGGCCGCGCGCAGTGCCTGCGTTCGCAGCAACATCGCGGTGCCGGGTACCCACTGCTGGGCCTGTAGCCGGCCGGCCTTGCTGCGTGCATCGTCGACATTGCTGGCGCGTTGGGTATCGAGCCGCGACCAGTCGTGGAAATTACCGCAAAAGTAGACTTTCTCGGGCTGGTCGAGGATCGCCAGCAGCGGCGAAGCGGCGCCGCATCGATCGTCCGCCGCCATCAACGCCAGCAGTTGCGCCAGCACGGTGGGGCTGCCCATCACCGCGTCGCTGTTGACCAGCCACAGGAAGTCATGGCCGTCGTCCAGGGCGCGGTCGACCGCCAGGTTGTGTCCACCCGCGAAACCGTGGTTGACGGCCTCGCGACGCAACGCGACGGGCAAGCCGGCCAGGCCGTGTGCCAGGGCCTGCGCATCGGCTGGGGCCGAGCCGTTATCGATGACCAGAATGTCGGCTGTGACACTGGCCGGCAGTTGCTGGCGCAGCAGATCGCTCACGCAATCGAGGGTTTGCGCCGCGCCATTCCAGTTCAGGATGCTGACGAGGACCCGGCTCACGCGTTGCGCTCCCGGCGCAGCATCAAGCCGATCGCAAGCGGGATGAAACACAGCACGCTGCGCGCGTCGATCCGCAGCTGCTTCCACATCACGTCGAGGAACGGCTTGCGGTGCGCCACGCGATGCAGCACGTCCGCCACGAAGCCGCGCCGCAGTGCCAGCACCGCTTCGCGGTTTTCCTTCACCTGGCGCTCGGTCAGCGGATACAGGCGAGCGATGGCCTTCTTGTATTTCATTTCGTAGTGCAGGCGGATCAACGATTTTTCCGTTCCCCAACCGGATCCGGCGAACACATTGACGCCATCCCGATACACCACTTCGCGTGCGGACGAGAACGCGATGCGGTCCGTCATGCGCGACAGGTCGAGCCAGAACAGGTAATCCTCGCCGGCATACACGAATTCCTCGCGAAAGCGCAAGGTACGGAACGAACGGAAGCGGTACACGACGGTTGACGTGCCGATCACGTTGCCGCCCAGGATCTGCGACTGCATGTCGGCCTGGTACACGTGAAGATGGCGCTCGCCCGGCAGCAGGGCATGGCGGGCCGGTTCGATGCGTCCGGCGCGTTCGAATGCGCTGATGGTCTGGTTCAGCTGGTAAAAGTCGGCGAAGTAGAAATCGTAGCCGGCGCTCAGCGCACGCAGTGCGCTGGCCAGATGATCCAGCTCCCAGGTATCGTCGGAGTCGAGGAAAGCGACCAGTTCGGTATCGGGCGTGACGTGATCGAGCGCCGCGTTGCGGGCTGCCGCCGGACCGCCGTTCTTCTGTTCCACGATCCGCACGTGCGACCGTTCCCCGGCCGATAACTGTGCCACTTCATCGCGCGCCGGCACGGGCGAACCGTCATCGACGACGATCACGTCCAGCTGCGCATCGACCGTCTGGAGCGCCACTGCGCGCAACGCCCGCGCCAGGATGCCCGGCCGGCGCTGGTAGTACGGAATGACAACGGCGATCTTCACGGTGCGGCCTCTCTGCATGCGGCACTGTTGCATACGCCGGGGGTTTCCATTCTCTGCATCCAAGCTCCTCAGGTATTCGTCAGCCGGTGCGACGGACCACGTGCCACAGGTCGCGCAGGAATGGGGCCGGATCCGACCAGGTGAACAGGTAATAGCGCGTGGACGGACGCAGGAAGTCGCGCAGGTACCCGGCCAGTTCGCCGCCGCGCGAGAACACCAGCTTGCGATCCGCCACCACGCCTGGCTGGAACAACAGGCGCGCCAGCCGCTTCGTTTCCGGAATCATGAAACGGCAGCGCAGGCCGGCGCGGTAACGGGGCTGTGGCTGCGCGGCGCCGATACCCAGCAGGCTGTAGGCCAGCCAGGGAAAGTCGGCGCCGGCATGGCAGGCCAGCGGCAGGCTGCCCCAGAAACGACCGTTGATCTCCATGAGCGCCGCTTCCTTGCGGTCGGGGTCATAGCGGTACTCGACCATTGCGATGCCTTCCCAGTCGAGTTCCCGCAGCAGCGCCAGCGAGCGCTCCCGCAACGCCGCATGGTGCTCGAGCGACACCGATTCACACAGTGTCGACACGCCCCCTTCCGGCGGCCATTCGTGCAGGCGGCGATGCTGGAAGACGCAGTGGACCCGGCCCTCATGCATCAGGAAAAACTGCCCCAGGCCATACCCTGCGCAATATTCCTGGATCATCGGATAGCGGCCGACCGGCTCGAATTGCCGCAGGTAGTCCAGCAATTCATCGGCGTCGTGGCAATAGCGGGTCTTGTCCAGTTCCAGCCCCGCACGGCACAACAGGATGCCGGCTTCGTTCGGCTCGGCCCATTTCAGCACGACGGGATAGCGCAGCGCCGGTGCCGCGGCCTGCGCTTCCGCGAAGGTGGCCGGCTGTACCGTGCGGGGAACCGGCACGCCGGCCTTTTCGGCCGCGGCATAGGTCTTCTGCTTGTCCAGCACGGTTTCCATCCGCCTCGCGTCCGGGAACATCAGCCGGTAGCCGGCCAGGCGTTCGCGGTGCCGGTTCAGCAATGCGATGTCGCCTTCCGAGATCGCGAACAGGCAGGCGGTGCCAAGCCGCTGCGCCAGCTGCTCCAGCTGGTCGAGCGTGCCCGCCGCATCTTCCGCGCGCAGCATGCCTTCACGCAGATAGCGTGACGACAGCCCTGGCGCGGCAACGCTGCGTGCGACGCCATAGACCGGTACGCCGCGCCGGCCCAGGCTGCGCACGATCGCCAGTCCGATGGGCGTATCGATACCCAGCACCACGGCTGGCATGTGAAGGTTCGCCGTCACGGGGCGCCTCGCGCGGCAAGCCAGCGTGATCCCTGCAGGGATTGCAACCGTGCCAGCAGCCACGCGCGCAACAGGTGCCGGCGCCCCTCGGTGATGGAACCCGCCAGCCACACGGTGACGAGAATGGCGCCCAGCACTGCGAAGAAATACAGGTAGCCGCCCGGGTCGCCGTCGATCGCGGCGCCGAAGAACAGCAGCAGCGGCTGGTGCATCAGGTAGAGCGAGAACGTGTAGCCGGCCAGCCAGCGGATCGGCCGCTCCAGCGGCACCAGGATGCGGCCCAGCAGCATCGGTGCGACAGCGCGGGCGCCGACGAAGTGGGCGGCCACGATCATGCCCAGCAGGTAATCGGTCAGCGCGAAACGGGAAAACGTCAACTGATGATGCCAGGTTTCGCCGACCAGGCTGCGCATCCAGACACTGCCCAGGTCGGTCAGCCGGTAATGCTGGAACAGCACGAATGCAACGATCGAGCCAATGAACAGGGCCAGGCCGGTGGCGAAGGACGTGCACTGCAGCGGCCGCCAGCGATGCACCATGACGCCCATGGCCCACACCGGCGCCAGCAGGAGAATCTTCGGCCCCACCACCAGTGCGCAACCGGCCAGCAACAGCACCCGCGTGCGGCCGGCGGTGAACACGCAGACCGCGAACATGATGTAGTACCACATCTCGTAGCACAGCGACCAGTAGGGCGTGTTCGAGAACGACATGATGGAGATCGTCCAGACCTCGTTCAGCCATGCCAGGCTGGTGGCGATGCGCACCGGCGCGAGGCCATGGGTGGTCCAGCCCTGGTAGATGTCCGGACGCAGTGCCGCACCGGCAAGATCCAGCAATGGCGTCGCCAAAACCACCGGAATGGCCAGTGAGTAAAAGCGCGACAGGCGGCTGGCCCAGTATTCGGCCGGGGTATTTTCCCGCTTGGCGTGAATGGTCGAGATCACGTAGCCGGAAAGCACGAAGAACACCATCACCGCGGCGTGCCCATGACCGGACAGTGGCAGGATCCCGGTGCTGAGCCAGCGCATGTTCATGTGGTAGACGACCACCATCAACGCCGCCAGGAAGCGCAAGGCGTCGAGGTAAAGCGAGAATTCGCGGCTCATCGCTAGCCCCTCTTTTGCGCCGGCGCGGCGCGTGCATTCGGAACGTCGTTCGCCAGCCGGCCAACAGCCTGGCGGACACGGGTGAAACAGGTATCGAAATACGCGTCGGACAGTGTGAATGGATCATGCAGGTGCGGGAACGGTGGCGTGCACCAGTTGCCGAGCAGTGCCACCTGCACGTCGCGCCGGCCGCCCAGCCTGCGCGTCACCTCGTGCGCCTGCCGAACTTCCATGACCAGCAGCAGGTCACCAGGCTGCACGGTGAAATCCTGCCAGTCGCGCGCGCGATGCGCATCCATCGGCATGCGCTGGCGCGCGGCGGCCGCCAGTGCCGGCTCCGGCGAGCCAACGCCGGTCGTGGTCGACAGACCCAGCGATGCCGTGTGCAACCCTTCGGCGCGCGCCACCTGCTCGGCATACGCGCTGCGGCAGATATTGCCCAGGCAGACGAACACCACGCGGCGCACCGCCTGCGGATCATGCAAGTCGAAGGGCCGCAGGCGGCCGGCGGTGCGCTCGGCGTGCGCCAGCAGCAGCCGCACCAGGCCACGCCACGTCCCGAAGCGCGCATCGATGCGGTGGCGAAGGGCGGCGATCATGCGGGCGCTCCCTGTCGCGCCAGCGCCCAGCTGCCGTAGCGGTCGTTCACGGCCTGCTCGGCGAGCCGGCGAATGCTGCGCCACCCGCTGCCGTGCAACAGCACATTGCGTTCATCCGGAGCCGCCTGCAAGGCACTGCCCGCCTCGCCCATGCCGGTAGGCAGGAAGCGGTCGCGGTTGCCGTCCAGGTAGCGGCACAGGCGCGCCAGGCGGTCCTGGTGCAGCGCATTGCCGCGCGCGGTACGCATCTGGTCATCGCGCCGCTGCACGTATTCGAACGGATGGGTCAGCAGCACGACCAGGGGAACCTGCTGTTCATGGGCGCGCTCCAGCAACAGCTTCGTCTCGGCAAAGCTGGTCCCGGCGATCGTCAGCGTCTTCAGGTGGCGGCGGCCACCGAGCTGCCAATCCTGGAATGTGAGTACCGGCATCTCCAGCACGCCGTGGCGGCGGTGCGCGCCGCTGTACAGGCGATAACGGGGATCGTTGCTGTCGAATACCGCGAGGCCGACGCAGGAACTGTACGGGATGCCGCAGCGGGCCATCGCGGCGAACATCGCATCGTCGTGCTGCATGTTCCCCGGCCGGAAAACCGTCGGTGCCGGCAAGCCCCAGGACGCGAACGTCTGCTGGCCCTGGCGCAGCAGGTTCACCGTGTCTTCTTCGGCGCGGCCGAAGAACTCATCCTGCAGCGGTTCGCGGCGCACCCGCTCGCGCCAGTCTTCGTGCTGGAACACGGCCCAGCAGGGATGCGTGTGCAATTGCACTTCATGTCCGCCGGCGGCGATGCGGCGAACGATGCCGCCCATCGGGTCCTGGTCCTTGAAATAGTAACGGTGCGCCGCTTCGACGAAGAACGTGGCGGGGATCCGGTGGCGTTCGAACTGGTCGAGCAGGAAACCCAGGCCCTGCGAGCGGCCGCCGACCTCGCACCAGACCATCGGTTCCGCGACGGGCTGCCTGTCCGGGCTGGTGAACGCGCCGCCGATGGAAAATTCGGTGTCGATCGATATGCAGACCCGGGTGCGCATGTCAGCTCCCCGGACGCTGGCGGAACCACTGCTCCAGCATCATCAGCACCCACACCATGGTGCCGTGGTATCCGGCATGTTCACGCAAGTGCGTGCCGGTCAGCTGCTCGATGAAGTCGCCGCGCACGATGCCGCGCGATTTCAGGTCGGTCAAGCTGTCCGACGCCAGCTCCTGCAAGGCCTTGTGCTCCTGCAGCCAGACACCGAACGGCAGCCCGAAGCCATGCTTTTGCTTGGTGATGATTTCCGGCGGAAGGAAGCCTTTCAGGGCCTCCTTGAAGAACCAGCGCAGCTGGGTGCCGTTCAGCTTTTGCTGCGGCGTCAGGCCGGCGGAAAAGGCGACCATCGCATCGTTCAGGAACGGGAACGCCACTTCCACGCCGGCCAGCTCGCAGGCTTTCATGACTTTCGGCAGGTCGTTGTCCGCCAGCGTGATCTTCAGGTCCAGCGCCAGCATCCGGTTGATCAGGCTTTTCGCCTCGCTGGCGCCATAGGTTTGCGCCAGGCCGGCCAGCGGCTGGCTGGTGTCGGTGCCGGCCAGGAAGTCGTCGGTGAATACCTGCCGCGCGCCGTAGCGGCCCAGCAGGTTGTAGGTTTCCAGCCGGGCCGGCATCGCTACCGAGGCTTGTTCGATATAGCTGCGCGCCTTGCGCAGCAGGGTGACCCGGTCGCCGCCCGGGAAGTTGAAGATGGCGGGTTCCAGCAGCGCCTTGCGAAACAGCGACGGCACCTGCTCGTAGCGGGCGAACACGTGCTGCTTGGCGTAGCGTTCGTTGCCGCCGAAGAGTTCATCGCCGCCGTCGCCGCCCAGCATGCGCGTCACGCCATCCTTGCGTGCCATCTGTGCGCAGTAGAAAGCCGGCACCGCCGAAGCGTTGCCGAACGGCTGGTCGCAGACCGCGGCCACGCTGGGGATCGCCGCCACCACGTCATCGGGCGTCACATAGTATTCATGATGTTTCGTGCCGAAATGGCGCGACGCGATGCGCGCATATTCCATCTCGTCGTAGCCCTGCGCGGCGAAACCGATCGAATACGTTTCGGCCGGCACGCCCCCGACGTCGCACAGCATGCCGGCGATGGTCGAACTGTCGGTTCCTCCGGACAGGAATGCCCCCACCTTCGCCCCGGCGGAGGCTTCGCGCACGCCGTTCTTCAGCTGCGCGAGGAAGTCCGCCTTCAAGTCTTCGAAGGAGCGCTTGCCATCTTCCTGGAACGTCATCTTCCAGTACGGACGGGTTTCCACGCGGCCCTGGCGGTAATGCAGGTAATGGCCTGGCAGCAGGCGCTGCTGGTCCCGGTACACTGTGCCCGGCGCCGGCACCATGTGGAAGTACACGTAGTTGTAGATACCCTGCGGATCGATGCCGGCGCGTGCCAGCGGATGGCGGACCAGTGCGTCCGCCGACGAAGCGAACAGCAGCGCCTCGCCAGCCAGCTGCCAGGTCAATGGATGCACGCCCAGGCGATCGATCGCCAGGATCGCCTCGCCGGCGTGTTCGTCGAGGATGCACAGCGCGAACGGCCCGCCCAGCAATGCGCACAGTTTTTCCGCGCCCAGGTGGCGTTGCGCGGCCAGCACCGCCGCCGTGCCGCGCACGCTGGCCTGCTCGGCCAGCGCCGCATCGCGCAGCACGGGATGGCCCCACAGCGCGATCAGCAAGCCCTCCTGGCGATGGACATCGCCGGCGCCCGCCACGGCCACGGCGGAACGGCTACCCTCGGCCTGGTGCACGGCACTGCCGTCGAACCGCGCCAGTGGCACGGCCATCCTGCCGATCAGCTCACGGTCTTGCGCACCGTGGCCGATCCATCCGCAAATACCGCTCATCGTGCACCTCTCGCTCGCATCAATTCATGTGGTTCGGGCCAGCCGTGTCAGACCAGGACTTCCGGTGCGGCTGGATGGCTGAGGAAGCCGGCCGGGCTGGCCGACACGCCGTAGGCGCCCGACTGCAGTACCGCGACCAGATCGCCAGGCTGTGCCTGGGCCAGGTCCATTCCGTCGGCAAGCACGTCCAGCGGTGTGCACAGCGGTCCGACGACCGACGCCTTTTCGCGCTCGCCGCCATGCACGCAGTTGCCGATGACGACAGGGTAGTTCTTGCGGATCACCTGGCCAAAGTTGCCGGACGCGGACAGGTGATGATGCAGGCCGCCGTCCGTCACCAGGTAGACGCTGCCCCGCGATTCCTTGCGGTCGACGATGCGGCACACATACACGCCGGCTTCGCCGACCAGGTAGCGGCCCAGCTCGATGACGACCTGCGCGCCGCGCAACTGCGGACGCACGTCGTCCATGACCGCATGCAGGTTGCTGCCGACGGCCGCCAGGTCGAGCCGATCCTCGCCCGGGAAGTACGGGATGCCGAAGCCGCCGCCGATATTCAGGATGCGCGGCGCGCGTGGCGCATCCTGCGCCAGCCGCAGCGCCAGTGCGAAGGTTTTTTCATGCGCTTCGTGGAGCGCCGCGGCCTTCAGGTTCTGCGAGCCGGAGAAGATGTGGAAGCCATGGAAATCCAGGCCCAGTTCACCGATGCGCCGCAGCAGCGCCGGCACGCGCTCGGCATCGACGCCGAACTGCTTCGGCCCGCCGCCCATTTTCATGCCGGAAGATTTCAGTTCAAAGTCGGGATTGACGCGCACGTTGACACGCGGCGTGATGCCGAGGCGGTCGCCGATGCGTGCCGCACGGTCGGTTTCGCCCTCGGACTCCAGGTTCAGCACGATGCCGGCGGCAATCGCGCACGACAGGTCCAGGTCGCTCTTGCCCGGGCCGGCAAAGCTGATATGCACGGGATTCATCGGGGTATCGAGCGCTACCCGCAGCTCGCCGCCGGAAGCCACGTCGATGCCATCCACCAGGGCGGCCATGTGCTGCACCACCGCCGGCATCGGATTGGCTTTCATCGCATAGTGCAGGTGCACGTCGGCCGGCAGGTGGCGGCGCAGTTCGGCCACGCGCGCCGTCAGCGCGCCCCGGTCATACGCGTAGAACGGCGTCTGGCCGACGCGCTGCGCCAGCCGCGTCAGCGGCATGCCGCCAATGTGCAGGCAGTCGTCGACGACGGGAAACTGCAGCAGCGGCGCGTGCTGGGGACGGGGCGCGCTCATTGCTGCAGCTCCAGGAAGACGTTCTCATATTGCATCGACAGCAGCTTGCGGTCGATCTTGCCGTTCGGGTTGCGCGGCAGGGCACCATCGGCGATCACCACTTTCTGCGGCAGCATGTAGGCTGGCAGGCAAGGCTTGCAGGCGGCCAGCAGGTCATTCCCCGTCAGGGCCGCGCCCTCGCGCGGCAAGACGATGACGACGATCGCCTGGCCCAGCACCGGATGCCTGGCGCCGATGGCGGCCGCTTCGGCCACGTGCTCGCGCGCATACACCACTTCCTCGACTTCGGTCGGGCTGACGCGGTAGCCGGAAGTCTTGATCATCTCGTCGTTGCGGCTGATGAAGTACAGGAAGCCGTCCTCGTCGCGGCGCACCGTGTCGCCGGACCATACGGCCAGTTCCACCAGCGGCAGGCCGTAATGGCGCGGCGCCACCGGCTTGAAGCGCTCGGCGGTCTTGGCGGGATCGTTCCAGTAGCCGAGCGATACCAGCGCGCCCCGATGGACCAGTTCACCCGGCTCGTGCGGGGCACACTCGGTGCCATCCGGCCGCAGCACCACCACCTCGGCATTCGGGATCGCCTTGCCCATCGAATCGGGGCGGCGATCGAGTTCTTCCGGCGGCAGGTACGTCGAACGGAACGCTTCGGTCAGGCCATACATCAGGAACGGCCGCGCGTTCGGCAACGCACGGCGCAGCGCGTCGAGCGTGGGGCGCTGCATGGCGCCACCGGAATTGGTCAGGTAGCGCAGCGTGCAATCGGCAGGCCACGCCAGCGGCGCCAGCTGGATCCACAGCGGCGGCACGGCGGCCAGCCCGGTAATGCGCTCGGCGACGACGGCATTGAGCACGTCGCGCGGCAGCAGGTGGTTGATCAGCACGGCCGTGGCGCCCGTATGGAATGCCGTCGTCAACTGCGACAGGCCATAGTCGAACGACAGCGGCAGCACGGCCAGGATGCGGTCTTGCGGCGTGTTGTCCAGGTAACTGGCCACGCTCTGCGCGCCGGCCACCATGTTCCGGTGCGACAGCACCACGCCTTTCGGCTTGCCGGTACTGCCGGACGTGTAGAGGATCGCGGCCATGTCGCCATCGATCACGCGATGCGGTGTGCGCGTTTCACCGAGACCGCGCGCGATGACGGCATCCCACGACAGGACTTCGACGTTTTGCATCGCGGGCAGCGAGTCGCCCCCGCCCACCGCCACCACCAGGCGCAGATCGCGGCAAGCCGGCAGCACTTCCGACAGGAGCTTCAGGCGGTCGATCGTCGTGACCAGCACGCGGACATTGCAGTCGGCCAGGATATAAGCGACCTGCTCCGGCTTCAGCAGCGGATTGACCGGCACGAATACGCCACCGGCGGCCGCCGCGCCGAACATGGCGCCGACGTTTTCAACATTCTTCTCCATGTAGACCGCCACGCGTTGGCCCCGCTCGAGGCCGGACACCAGCAGGGCGGCAGCGGTGCGCTGGACCAGGTCGGCGAGCCCTGCGTAATCCAGGCGGCGGCCACCGTGCACAAGGGCTTCGGCGCCAGGAGTCCGGCGGGCCGAGCGGAAAATGAAGTCGTGGATCAGGTCGCTCATGTCATGTCCTGCAAAGGGCTGGTCCGCAAATGTAACTGATTTGTAACCACACGGAAACCTAGGCGGGAATATTAACATTTTACAATCTATTCCTACCTGTTTTTTGGCAAGGTTTGGCGGAAAAATAGCTCTTCCATTGTTCCGAAAACAACAATTAACGTGAATTTTTGGCAATCTTTTGATGTATGATGTGAAACGCCGTTAGTTTTATCCTGGAAATTGGCTGCAACCGAGACGACCATGGGAAAGATCAGCATTTCAGATGTGAAGCCGGCAGATGTCAGGCCCGCAGCAGTGCAGTCTCCGCCACTCGTCCCCGCCGACTATCCGCGCTCGCGCCTGCCGGTCGCGCCCGCGTTGTCGCTGGCATCCTTCCTGCGCATGGGCGGCCCCGCGGCGCCGTCGATTCTCGATGCCGGCGAGGTCCGTTTCGTGACCAGTGGCCGCGTGGCCATCGCCCTGGCGCTGAAACAGATGGGCGTGGGTCCGGGCGACGCGGTGCTCGTGCCGTCCTACCACTGCGCATCGATGATCGAACCCGTCATCTGGGCCGGCGCCACGCCGCTGTTCTACCGTATCCGCCCCGACACCACTGTCGACCTGGACGACCTGGCCGCCAAGGCTTCCAGCACCGGTAACATCAAGGCGCTATTGGCAACCAACTATTACGGCTTCCACCAACCCCTACCAGCACTGCGCGCCTTTTGCGACGAGCGCGGCATCCAGTTGCTGGAAGACTGCGCCCACTCGTTCCTGGGCCAGCATGCCGGCCGTCCACTGGGCTCATGGGGCGATTACGCGATCGCCAGCAGCATGAAGTTCTTCCCCGTGTACGAAGGCGGCTGCCTGGTATCGGCGCGCCACCGGCTCGACGGCGTGGCCTTGCAGTCCGCCGGCGCCGGCTTCGAGGCGAAAGTGCTGCTGAACTCGATCGAGAATGGTTTTGCGTACGGCCGCCTGCCGCTGCTGCGCGCACTGATGAAGCTGCCGATGGCCGCCAAGAACGCGCTATGGGGCGTGATCAAGGCGCGCCGCCATGGCGAGGCGCCGGCACTGGCACCGGGATCGTCCGACGGTGGCTTCGGTTTCGATCCGGCCTGGCTGACCAAGCGTTCCTCGCTGTATTCGCGGTCGATGCTGCGGCTCGTGTCGCGCCGCCGGATGGGTGAGCTACGCCGCCGCAATTATCGGCGCCTGTACGACGCGCTGTCCGCACTGCCGGGCTGCCGTCCGTTATTCACTACCCTGCCGGATGGCGTCTACCCATGGGTGTTCCCGCTGCTGTGCGACGAGCCCCAGGCCCTGTTTCGCCAGTTGAAGGGCGCCGGCGTGCCGGTGATCCGCTTCGGCGAATACCTGTGGCCAGGCGTCGACGCGAGCGTGTGTGAAAACAGCGTGGACCTGTCGCGTCGCGTGCTGCAATTTCCCTGCCACCAGGAATTGCGCGATGACGAAATCGAATGGATGATCGGCCAGGTGCGCAGCGCGGTCAAAGGTGAACAAGGAGCCCCGCAATGACCGCAATGACATGGCACCTGTATCCGGCAAGCGCGTTTGCCGACCATGCCCGGGCGTGGCAGCGGCTGAATGCGGCCACCAGCAGAACGCCATTGCTCGAACCCGAGTTCGTGCAGCCGCTGCTGGCGGAATTCGGCGATCCGCGCTGCCAGCTCGCGATATGCGAACTGGCTGGCGAAACGGTCGCGATGGGCATTCTCCAGCCACGCGGCCGCGGCGTGTGGGAAGCGTTGCAGCCATCGCAGGCGCCGATCGGCCTGTGGCTGCACCATGGCGCCATCGAGCTCGAACGATTGCTGCCATCGTTGACGCGCAAGCTTCCCGGCTTCGCGCTGATGGTCGGCCTGAAGCAGCGCGATCCGCAACTGGAAGCGCGCCCGGCCGACAGCGCCGTCACCGGCACGCTCGATTACATCCGCACCGCCCACGTGCCGATCGCCGGCACCTTCGAGGAATACTGGAATGCGCGCGGCAAGAACTTGCGGAACAACCTGAAAAAACAGCGCTCGCGGCTGCAGAAGGATGGCGTCGTCACGCGCATGCAGATCGACCGCCTGCCCGAACAGATGGCCGCCGCCGTGGCCGACTACGGCCGGCTGGAAAGCGCCGGCTGGAAGGCGCAGCTGGGTACCGCGATCCATCCGGACAATGACCAGGGCCGCTTCTACACCAGCATGCTCGAAGCGTTCGCACGCCGCGGCCAGGCCGCGGTGTACCGCTACTGGTTCGAAGCCCCCGGGCTGGCGCCACAGCTGGTGGCAATGGACCTGTGCATCGAAGGCGACGGTGCCTTGATCGTGCTGAAAACAACCTACGACGAATCGGTGCCGGCCAGCCTGTCGCCAACGTTGTTGATGAGGGAGGAATGCTGCCAGCGGCTGTTTGACGAAAAGCAGTACGCGCGGCTGGAGTTCTACGGCAAAGTGATGGAATGGCATACGCGCTGGACCGACGAAATCCGGACCATGTACCATGTCAACCATTACCGCTGGCCGGTACTTCGCCAGCTGCATGCCGCCGCCGGTGATCGTAACGCCATGGTGCAGAGGTTGCGCGGCAAATCCGCTTCCGGCCCTGCGCCCGTCGCCACGCGGCAGCAAACCTCAACCACGGAGTAAACATGTATCTCGACGAAGTAAAGCAGATTGTCATCGACGTTCTCGCGCTGGGCCCGGCGGGCCGCTCGCTGGACGAGCATTCCGCCCTCCTGGGCAGCATCCCGGAACTGGATTCGATGGCGGTCGTCCAGTTGATCGGCGCATTGGAAGAACAGTTCGGCTTCAGTGTCGACGATGACGAGATCAGCGCGGAAACCTTCGCCACGCTGGGCAGCCTGGCTGCCTTCGTGAAGTACAAGCTCACGGCCTGACATGAACGCCATCGCCGCCGCGCCCCCGGCGCAGCCATTCTTCCTGGGCTCCGGCGCGGCGGCGCGTTTCTGCCTGTACCATGCGCCCGCCACGGCATGCCGCGGCGCATGGCTTTACCTCCACCCGTTTGCCGAGGAAATGAACAAGTCGCGCCGCATGGCCGCGCTGCAGGCGCGCGCACTGGCGCGCTGCGGATACGCGGTGCTGCAGATGGACTTGTACGGTTGCGGCGACAGCGCCGGCGATTTCGGCGATGCACGCTGGGACATCTGGCGCCAGGATGCGGCGCGCGGCATGGCCTGGCTCGAACAGCAAAGCGGCTGCGTTGCCGGGCTGTGGGGCTTGCGCCTCGGCGCCCTGCTGGCCCTGGACGTGGCCCAGGCCCATGCCCCCTCCGCCCTGCTGCTGTGGCAACCGGTGACCAACGGCAGCCAGTTCCTCACGCAATTCCTGCGCCTGAAAGTGGCGAGCCAGATGCTGGCGGATGGCAAGGATGGCAAGGATGGCAAGGATAGTAATAGCGGCGGCGGTGGCACCGCCGCGCTGAAGCAAAGTCTCGCGGCAGGCCAGCCGCTGGAAATCGCCGGATACCTGCTCGATCCCGCCCTCGCGCTGGCGATCGACGCGCGCACCGCCGAGGCTTTCGCGCCGCCGGCCTGCCCGGTGCACTGGTTTGAAATGGCGGCTGAAAGCGGCCGCCCGCTGACCCCTGTTGCCGCGCGCGCCGCGGCGGCGCTGGCTGCCGGTGGCGCGACCATTTCTACGCGCGTCGTCGCCGGACCGCAATTCTGGGCCACGCAGGAAATCGAGGAGTGCCCCGCACTGCTGGATGCCACCCTCCAATCGCTATCCGAGCCGTGCCATGCAGCCTGACGAACAAGCCCTTGCCTTTCCATGCGCCGATGAATGGCTGACGGCGATCCTGAGCCCGGCCGCGGCGCCCGCACGGCGCGGTGTGCTGATCGTTGTCGGCGGGCCGCAATACCGTGCCGGCAGCCACCGCCAGTTCGCTTTGCTGGCCCGGGCGCTCGCGGCACAGGGCATCCCCGCCATGCGCTTCGATTACCGCGGCATGGGCGACAGCAGCGGCCCGGCACGCAATTTCGAGGGCGTGGATGCCGACCTGCGCGCCGCCATCGACCGCTTCATGGCCGCAGTGCCGGGCTTGCAGGAAGTCGTGATCTGGGGCTTGTGCGATGCGGCCAGCGCGGCGCTGTTCTATGCGCGGCATGACCGCCGGGTCTCCGGCCTGGTGCTCCTCAATCCCTGGGCGCGTACGCCGGATGGCCTGGCCCGCGCCACGTTGAAGCACTATTACGTGGAACGCCTTCTGCAGCCGGCACTGTGGAAGAAGATCGCCAGCGGACAGTTCGAGTTTTGCAAGGCGCTGCGTTCGTTCAGTGGCCTGTTGCGGGCATCGCTGCGCGGCCCTGCCGAAGCGCCGGTCGCGCCGCCAGCCGCGCAAGCAATGGCCGCGGTTCCCGCCATGCCGGCCAGCCCGGACCTGCATGCCCGCATGCTGGCCGGCTGGCAGGAATTTGCGGGACCGATTTTATTGATCATCAGTGGCGCCGACCTGACGGCGCAGGAGTTCCTGGACATGGTGAAGGCATCGCGCCAATGGCGAAAGCTGCTGGCCGCGCCGCGCGTGCAGCGTCATACGCTGCACGCGGCGGATCATACGTTCTCGCGCCGCGAATGGCGCGACCAGGTCGCCGCCTGGACGGCGGCATGGGTCGCCGAAACCGGGGCGCGGGCATGAACCGCGTGTTGATGGTGGCCTATCACTATCCGCCGATGCGCGGCAGCAGCGGCATCCAGCGCACGCTGAAGTTCTCGCAATACCTGCCCCAGCACAGCTGGCAACCGCTGGTACTGTCCGCCAGCCCGCGCGCCTACGCCAACAGCGGCAACGACCAGATGGCCGAAATTCCCCGGGAAGCGATCGTGCACCGCGCCTTCGCGCTCGATACCTCGCGCCACCTTTCCGTGCGTGGCCGCTATGTCGGCTGGATGGCGCTGCCCGACCGCTGGGTGTCCTGGTGCCTGGGTGCGATTCCGGCCGGGCTGCAGATGATCCGCAAGTACAAGCCGCAGGTGATCTGGACCACGTACCCGATCGCCAGCGCAAAGCTGATCGGCCTGGTGCTGCACAAGCTGACGGGCCTGCCATGGATCGCCGACCTGCGTGACCCGATGACGGATGTGGACTATCCCGCCGATCCGCTGACGCGGCGCTTCTATCGCTGGATCGAGGAGAAAACGGTGCGCAATTGCGCGCTGGCCGTGTGCACCACGCCGGGCGCGATCGTCACGTACACGAAGCGTTTCCCGGATATTCCCGTCAGCCGCTTTGCCTTGATCGAAAACGGCTATGACGAGGAAAACTTCAGCACTGCCGCCGCCTCGCAAAAGCCGGCCGCGCCCATCGCCGGCAGGCCGTTCACGTTGATCCACAGCGGCATCATCTACCCGTCCGAACGCGACCCGGTACCCTTCTTCGAAGCGCTGGCCGACCTGAAGGCCGGCGGCACCGTCACGGCCCTGCGCCTGCGCGTCGTGCTGCGCGCCACCGCACACGACGACTTCCTGGTACCGCTGATCGAAAAATACGGCATCGGCGACATCGTCAGCCTGGCGCCGCACATCGCCTACCGCGACGCGCTGGCCGAAATGCTGGGCGCGGATGGCCTGCTGGTTTTGCAGGCCACCAACTGCAATCACCAGATTCCTGCCAAGCTGTATGAATACCTGCGCGCACGCCGGCCAGTACTGGCATTGACGGACGCCACGGGCGATACCGCCGCCGCCTTGCGCCACGCCGGCATCGATACCATCGGCCCGCTCGACGACAAGGCCGGCATCCAGGCGGCGCTGCTGCGCTTTCTCGAGTTGGCGGAAGCGGGCCACGCGCCGCTTGCTTCCGACGAGGCGGTGGCCGCCAATTCCCGGCGCGCCCGCACTGCCGAATTGGCGCGTCTGTTGAACGCGGTGACCGTCGCCGTGCCCACCACGCAGGTGAAAGGAAGCGAAGCATGCTGACCCTGAAATCGACATTGCGATACCTGGTGCCCGCCACGTTGCTGCTGGCCACCGCGGTTGCCAGCGCCAAACCGTATTGTGGCGAACTGGACAACGCACTCGGGCCCTTCGATTACCGCGATGCGCCGCCCGACGCCCTGTACCTCGTTGAAATGGCCCACTATACCGACGAAGTTGCCGCTGGCGTGAAGGGCAACACCGGCGCGATCGGTGGTGACCTCGACTACACGCTGCGGGTATTCCCCAACCACGTGAAAGCGTTGACGACGATGGCGGCGGTGGCGATGCGCACCAAGGTCACCCAGCTGTTCAACGCCAGGTATCCGGTCGAATGCTATTTCGAGCGCGCCGTGCGCTTCCAGCCGGACGACGGCATGGCCTGGGGTGCGTACGGCAAATACCTGTACAGCATGGGGCAGGCGGAGCGCGCCATGCCGATGTTGAAGAAAGCCTACGACATGGCGCCGGACAACCCGTCCGTCAACTACAACCTCGGCATCGCCTACTTCCGTGCCAAGCAGTACGACCTCGCCGTAAAGCACGCCAAGGTCGCTTACCAGCACGATTTCCCGCTCGATGGCCTGCGTAACATGCTGGTCGGTGCCCGCAAATGGGATGGCAAGGTGGAACCGTTGCCCGGGAAGGAAGACAAGGCTGAAACCGGGAACGATGCGGCCGCGAAGGTGGCCCCGAAAACCGGGGACGATGCCGCCGCGAAGGCAGCCTCGGAAACCGCGGCGCAATGATCGCTGTGCGGCCCGGTGTCACCCGGGCCGCACAGCCGTACGTCCCCGCGGCCCGGCGGCCCGCATGCCGTGGCCCCGGACGCACCATGGAATGATCCAGCCGATGCATGCCAGCACCACCTGCGTGATATCGCCGTAGCGTCCCGGCAGCGACAGCTGCAGCCACTCCAGCAGGAACATGCCCAGCGCCAGCACCGCCGTGCCCAGCACGGCGCCGGCATCCTGCCGGTGGAACGGCAGCGCTTGCCGCAACAGGCATGCCATCGCCATCGGCGGCCACAGGAACTCGAGGATATTCTCCAGCCCCGACAGGTCATTCATCTGGCCTTCGAACGGTACCCAGTTGAACGCCTGCTGGAACACCGCGGCATCGCCGGGCAGCAGTTCATAGATCGCCAGCCCGGCAGCGAACAGTAGCACCCCGGCACCCGCCAGCACGTTGGGCCGCAGGTTGCGCAGCATGACCAGCGCCGGCAACGCCAGCGCCAGCGCCGCGATCAGTTCCAGCGACAGCACGCGCCCGACGACCAGCATCTTCCAGGCGCAGACAAACGCCGTCAGCAGTACATACAGCCGGAGCAGCGGCCGGCCGGCATGCAGCAGCGTGCACAGCAGGATACCGAGCCCCACCTGGTAGCACCACAACGTCGCGAGCTTGCCCCAGCTGAACCAGTAAGGTGCCATCATCGAACGGTACAGGTAACCCAGCTTGCCGCGCAGCTGGGCGATGTCGAGCGACGGTACCAGCGGCGTGGTTTGCGACAGCATCCACAGGGCGATGACGATCAGGCCCGTGCTGGCCAGCGGTCCGGGCCGGAACCAGTCGTCGCGCAGGCGCAGCAGCGTGGCGCCCGGCGCGGTGCGGCGGCTGACCAGCCCGCCGAACATTGCGCCGATGACGCTGCCACCGAAGTTCATCGCCACGTCGACCAGTGACGGTACCCGCGACGGCAGGTACTGCTGGACGGCTTCGATGCCCAGGCTGAGCCCGGTACCGGCCACGGCGGCCAGCAGCAATCCGGCCACGAACGGCATGCGCCGGCCGCACCAGGCCACCACCAGCAAGCCGAATGGCATGTAGACCAGCACGTTCTGGATGACGTCGCCCTTGTCCAGGTACGTCGGCAATGTATGCAGGAAAGTGAGCGGTGGCGCCACCGGCTCGCCCCATGCGAACGGATACCAGCTGCCGTAGACCAGCAGCGCCGCATACAGCAACAGCAGGAAGCCCATCGGCGCCCGTCAGGCCGAGGCTACCGTGGGCCGGATCGCGTGGCGGTCCATCAGGTCATACAGCGTCGGGCGGCTGACACCGAGCAGCTCGGAAGCCTTGACGATGTTGCCCTCGACCCGCGCCAGCGCCTTGACGATCGCCTTGTACTCGGCCTCGTCGCGCACCTGGCGCAGGTTCAGTGGCTCGTCTTCGACCGGGCCGAGCCCCAGGCCGAGATCGTCCGCCGTGATGGCCGGGCCATCGGCCATGATGACCGCCCGCTTGATGCAGTTTTCCATTTCGCGCACGTTGCCCGGCCAGTCGTAGCGGGCGATCTGCGCCAGCGCATCGGGGGCGAAGTGCAGCATCGCGCGCCCCTCCTGGGTACAGAAGCGGTTCTTGAAATGCTGGGCCAGCAATACCGCGTCGCCATTGCGGTCCCGCAGCGGCGGGATGGTCAAGACGATCTCCGACAGGCGGTAATACAGGTCTTCACGGAACTTGCCGGTGGCGGCCAGCGTTTTCAGGTTCTGGTGCGTGGCGCAGATGATGCGCACGTCGACGGGAATTTCATCATGGCCGCCCACCCGCTCGATCACGCGTTCCTGGAGGAAGCGCAGCAGTTTCGCCTGCAGCGCCATCGGCAGGTCGCCCACCTCGTCGAGGAAGAACGTGCCGCCGTTGGCCAGTTCGACCTTACCCTTGGTTTGCTTGACCGCGCCGGTAAATGCCCCCTTCTCATAGCCGAACAGCTCCGATTCCAGCAGCGTTTCGGGAATCGCCGCGCAGTTGATGGCCATGAAGCGCTCCTTGGCGCGCGGTGAAAGCTGGTGCAGCGCACGCGCCAGCACTTCCTTGCCGGTGCCGCTTTCGCCCAGCACCATCACCGTGGCGGAACTGGGGGCCACTTTCTCGATGTTGCGGCATACCTTCAGCATGCCGGGATCTCGGCTGATGAGTCCCGACAGCGGCGAGTCTGCCTGCCCCTGCTGCAAACGGCGGTGTTCCTGTTGCAAGCCGTGCAGCACGAAGGCGCGCTGGATCACCAGGCTGAGCAAGTCCGGCTCGCAGGGTTTCTGGTGGAAGTCGTATGCCCCCATGGCAATGGCCTTGACGGCGTGTCCGCGGTCCTGGTTGCCGGTGAGGACGATCACCTTCGTGTCCGGCAGCAGCGCGAGCATCTGTTCGAGCGTGGCCAGGCCTTCCGTGGCGCCATCCGGATCGGGTGGCAGCCCCAGGTCCATCGTCACCACGGCCGGTTCATGGCGGCGCAACTGCGCCAACGCGGCTTCGCGATCACCGGCCACCACCACGTCATAGGCGTCCAGGCTCCAGCGCAACTGCTTTTGCAGGCCGGGATCGTCCTCGATGATCAACAGCTTTGGTTTGGTTTGCGTCACAACAGTCCTCTTGCCGGGCTCCCGGCTTTAAATCCGCTTCAGCTATCGGCGCTTCAGCGCTCCGTGCTGTCAATACCAGCGCTTTCACTATCGGCGCCTGATCTTCGCACGTTCAATTCTGCGCGTTCAAGTCACGTTCATGTCGGCGCTTCCTTCCCGGCCCTCAGGCGGCGGCTCCAAGGGCGCCCGCGCCGTACAGCGGCAGCGTCACCGTAAACGTGGTGCCTCGCCCTGGTTCGCTGCGCACGTCGAGCTGGCCACCCAGTTCGTGGATATACTCCCGGCTTTCAAAGGCGCCGATGCCCATCCCGGCCGACTTGGTCGAGTCGAACGGTTTGAACAGGCGCTCGCGCACGAACTCCTCATCCATGCCCTGGCCCGTATCGCCGATTTCGATCATGACCGCGTGCTCGCCGCCATCGACGCGCACCCACACCCGGCCATCACGCGGCGTGGCCTCGATCGCGTTCTGGATCAGGTGCCCCAGCACACGCTCCAGGCGTTCGGCATCGGCCAGCACGCGCAAGCCGGACTGCCCCACATGCAGTGCCGGTTTCGGTTCGAATGCCGCCTTCAAGGCCACCGCCCCCGCCAGCACCTGGTCCACGGCCAGCGGCCGCGCATGCTCGGTGGTGGCGGTACGGCTGAGCTTCTGCAGCATCAGTTTCATCTTTTGCACCGAATAGCTTACCGTATCCTGCATGTCCCGCTGGAATTCCGGATTGTCGCGATGCTTTTCCGCATTCGCCGTCAGCAGCGACAGCTGCGCCACCAGGTTCTTCAGGTCGTGGACCACGAAGGTCGACAAGCGGTTGAACGAGTCGAACTGGCGCGCCAGCATCAGCGCATTGTCGGCTTCCTGCTGGGCCAGGTAACTGGCCGCCTGGGTACCCGCCACCTTCAGCAGGTCCAGGACTTCCCAGTTCAGCGCAACAGGAATTCGCGGCTGCTGCAGGACGGTAAAGCCAAGCAGGCGGCCATGCAGCATCAGCGGCACCACCAGCCATGCGCGTGGGAAGGCACGCAGCCATTGCGGCAGCACCGGCTCGCCCGTCACCCGCTCGTCCAGGTCCACGACCCACTGCTTTTGTTCGATGAAGCGGCAGAACGGCGAATCGGACGGCTCGATGGCCGTGGGCGGCGCGGTATGCCAGTGCGCGGCCGGCTCGCAACGCGCATCGCGCCGGATCCACAGCGCGCCACCCGGGCTTTCCACAAGTGCCGCCAATGCCTGGATCGTGCGTTCCCCAAGACCCGGCCCCGGATGCGACAGCGTGCGGGTAAAGCTCAGCCACTCGTCGCGATAGTCGTAGTTATAGCGGTAGAAATGCTTGCTGATGAACACCTTCAGCCAGGCACGGAAGCTGCCCGAGAAAAGGATCCCTGCCAGCAGGATCGAAGCGCCGAACAGGAACACGAGCTGCATCAGCGAACCCCAGCTGCCGCCCACGAACCGCAGGTAATAGGCCGCCGAACTCATCGTCAGCAGGTAGATCGCGGAACCGATCAGCGCCGCCGAATGGAACAGCATCCGGCGTGACACGGCCAGCTGCCCGGTCCAGGATGCGCTGCGCAGCAACGACAGTGCCAGGAGCGGCGCGGTCAGCGCGTTGACCACGCCGCGGGCAATCCACAGGTCGCCGTTCAGTTCACGGAACAGCAGCATGTCGCTGTACATGTAGAAGTCATACGCGAAAATACCGCCCAGTCCCAGGCAGGCAAACTTGATGGCCCAGCGGCTCTGCGTGCCGGCATTGCGGTACAGCTGCTCGATCAGCAGCATGCCCAGCACGGCGACACCGACGCGGCCGATCACGCTGACCTGGAAATGCAGGCCGGCAGGCAGGGCCGCTTCGGCCAGGGTCGCACCCAGCAGCAGCAGGTACAGTGCAGCTGAGAACGTCAGCATGCCACTGCGGCGGCGCGCCCCGCCGGGCGCACGCAGCTGGCCCAGCATGGCGAACAGGACGGTGGTCCACGTGGCGTTGCGCAGCAGTTCGGCCAACTCGGCGGCCATCACCGGCACGGCGCCATGGGCCAGGCCGATCATCGCGATGCTCCATGGCGCCATCACGGCGCACGCGACGGCAATCAGGCGGGTGTGCGGCCGGCCACGCCAGCGTGTCAACAACGGCACGCACAAGAGCACGAACGCCAGCGCGGCGCTGGCGTAGCTGAAGGAAGCGGTACTGACCGGCATCAGCACTCCGCGCGGCCGTGCAGCCCGGGGCCGCTCAGCGGCCTCCCCGGAACATCACGACCTTGAAGGTGTCGATCAACACCAGCACGTCGAGCAGCAGGCTGTTGTTCTTCACGTAATACAGGTCGTACTGCAGTTTCTGTACGGCGTCCTCGACGGAATCGCCATACCCGTAGCGCACCTGTGCCCAGCCGGTAATGCCGGGCTTGATGCTGTGCCGCACGTTGTAGTACGGCACGCGCTCGGTCAGCTGTTCGACGAAGTACGGCCGCTCCGGCCGCGGGCCGACAAAGCTCATTTCACCCTTCAGCACATTCAAAATCTGCGGCAACTCGTCGATCCGCAGCTTGCGGATGATGTTGCCGGTTCGGGTGACACGGGGATCGTTCTTGGCGGCCCACTGCGGCTTGCCACCCTGTTCCGCATTGGTGAACATGCTGCGAAACTTCAGCACGCGGAACACGTTGCCGTTCTTGCCGACCCGCTCCTGCGAATAAAAGATCGGGGCGCGGTCTTCGATATAGATCGCCAGCGCCGTCACCAGCATCACGGGAAGCGTCACCACCAGCAACAGCAGGCTGGCGGTAACGTCGAAGCTTCGCTTCATGAACGTGCGCATCCAGCTCTGGTCGAAGCCGCCGCCGAACACCAGCCAGCTCGGCTGTACGGAATCGACGCGGATCTGGCAGGTTTCACGTTCGAAGAACGTGGTGGAGTCGGTGACGTTGATGCCGTACAGCTTGCAGTCGAGCAAATCCTTGATCGGGAAGGTGCCGCCGCGCCGATTCTGAACGGATACGACGATCTCGCTGACGCGGTTCTGCCGCGCCAGCTGGACCAGCGATCTACCGGGATCGAGTGCCAGCAGGCGTTCGCGCGGCACCGTGATGTCCTCGCCGGGCACCGCCACGTAGCCTGCGACGTGGTATTTGTGATAGCTGCCGCTGCGCGTGACCAGCTCGCCGCATTCCTTGGCCAGCTGGCCGCAGCCGACGAACATGATGCGCGATTCGAGGATCGACAGCTCGGAACTTTTCAGGAACACGATGCGCGCCAGCACGATCCCGGTCCCCGAAATGCAGAACACCAGGATCAGGATGCCGCGGCCGAAATACAGGTCGGGCGCCAGGTAGAACACCAGCGTGAGGATGCAGAAGCCCATCGCGAACGACGGCATCAGTTGCAGGAAGAACGGATTGCGCAAGCCTTCGCTGACCTTGACCTGGTACATGCCCAGGGCACTCATCGAAAACACGATCGCGGCCGCGAACACGCAGGCGGACATGAAGAAATGGTCGAGCTTCGGCAGCACGAACTCGTCGCCGTCGAAGATACGCAGTCCGGCACCCGCATAGAATGAACCGATGAGGATCAGGACTTCCAGGAACAGCAGGCTGAACACTACTTTGGATATGTAGTGGTTGGAGATTCTTAACATTTTTTACCCCCCAGGGCATACACCTAGTTTTTATTCCCGTACCGTCGAACGCGGCTTGTGGAACCACTTTTCAGCTGGCGCTAGCCAGGTGCTGCACGTACCAATCCATTGCTTCCCTGAGCCCGGCCGCGATGTCATGCGTCGGTGCATAGCCCAGGAATTCACGCGCCCGGGTGATATCGGCCTGCGAATGGCGCACGTCGCCGGCCCTGAAGTTCTTGTATTGCGGTTGCGCTTCCCGCAGGTGCGGAAAACGCTCCTGCAGCAGTTCGCGCATCATGTGGTACAGCTCATTGAGGCTGGTGCGCTGATTCAGCGCCACGTTGCAGACCGTGCTGGCCGCTTCCGGCGCGGTGGCCAGCGCGGCCAGCAGGTTGGCCTGCACCACGTTGTCGATGAAGCAGAAATCGCGGCTGGTTTCGCCGTCGCCATTGATGAACACCGGCAGGTTGCCGATCATCGCCGCCACCCATTGCGGGATGACGGCGGCATACGCGCCTTGCGGATCCTGGCGCCGGCCGAACACGTTGAAGTAGCGCAGGCCGATCGCCTCGATGCCGTAGCAGCGGGCAAACACTTCGGCATACAGTTCGTTGACGTACTTCGTCACGGCATAGGGCGACAGGGGCTTGCCGATCCGGTCTTCGACCTTGGGCAAGCCGGGGTGGTCGCCATAGGTGGAACTCGATGCCGCGTACACGAAACGCTTTACCCTGGCATCGCGCGCCGCCACCAGCATGTTGACGAAGCCGGTCACATTCACATCGTGCGTGCGCTGAGGATTCTCGATGGACCGGGTTACGGAACCAAGCGCCGCCTCATGCAGCACGAAATCAATGCCGTCACAGGCGCGGACACAGGTATCGGCATTGCAGATGTCGCCTTCGATGAAATGAAAGGCTGCCCAGGCCTGCTCGCCAACCGCTTCGCGCACCTGGTCGAGGTTGTGCTGGTGGCCAGTGGAAAAATTGTCCAGGCCCGTCACGCGCTGGCCGAGTTTCAGCAACGCCTCGACCAGGTTGGAGCCGATGAAGCCGGCGGCACCTGTCACGAGCCAGCGATACGGCTGGCTGCGAAGGTGTTCCGTCAGGTTGTCGAACTTGCTCACGGCGTGCATGCCTTTATGGTTCGGCGCTTACAAGCGCCAGACGGCGTAACCCGCTTCGCGCAGGCCTGACAGCGGGAATTGCGACTTGACGTCGATGAAGCAGCCGCAATCGTCCAGCTTCGATGCCAGGTCGGTCAGCGACAACGCCAGCAGTTCCTTGTGCGATACCGCGGCCACCAAGGCATTCGCGCGGGGCAGCGCCTCCCAGCTTTCCAGCTTGATGCCGTATTCGTGCATCGCTTCGTCGGCATCGGCGACCGGGTCGTACACATGCACTTCCAGGCCATACGATTGCAGTTCCGCCACCACGTCCGCCACCTTCGAATTGCGCAGGTCCGGGCAGTTTTCCTTGAACGTCAGTCCCAGCACGTTCACCTTGGCGCCCTTCACGTGGCAGCCCGTGGCGATCAGCTCCTTGACCGTTTTCTCCGCCACGTACTTGGCCATGCCGTCGTTGATGCGGCGGCCGGCCAGGATCACCTGCGGGTGATAGCCGATCATCTCGGCCTTGTGGGTCAGGTAATAGGGATCGACGCCGATGCAGTGCCCACCCACCAGGCCCGGCCGGAACGGCAGGAAGTTCCACTTGGTGCCGGCGGCCTGCAGCACTTCGAGCGTGTCGATGCCGATCTTGTCGAAGATGATGGCCAGCTCGTTCATCAGGGCGATGTTGAGGTCGCGCTGCGTGTTCTCGATGACCTTTGCCGCCTCGGCGACTTTCACGCTCGAAGCGCGGTACACGCCGGCGGTGATGATCGATTCATAGAGCTGAGCCACGGTTTCGAGCGTTGCCGCGTCGTCACCGGAAACGACCTTCAGGATAGTGGTCAGTGTGTGCTGCTTGTCGCCCGGGTTGATGCGCTCCGGCGAGAAGCCGATATGGAAATCTTTCTTCCACTTGAGGCCGGACTGTTTTTCCAGGATCGGAATACAGACTTCCTCGGTGGCGCCGGGATAGACGGTGGATTCATAGACCACGATGGCGCCGCGCTTCATGTGCTTGCCAACGCTGGTGGAAGCGCCGATCAGCGGCCCGAAATCGGGATTGTGCGCCGTGTCGACCGGGGTGGGCACGGCAACCACGATATAGTCGGCCTGCGCCAGCGCGGCCGGATCGGTGGTGACCGTCAAATGGCGAGCCGCCTTCAGCTCGTCCGTCGAGACCTCGCCGGTCGGGTCGATGAAACGCTTGTAATTCTCGACCTTCGCGTTCGACAGGTCAAAGCCGATTGTCGTACGCTTTTTGCCGAACTCTACTGCCAGAGGCAAGCCCACATAACCCAGCCCCACTACCGCAACGATCTGATCGTTTTCCATACGGGTTCCGTTCGAGAATTACAATTTGTCTTTATGCCAACTATATATCAAAAATTCAACTAATGCAATATTGATAACGATGCTTCTCAGTTGGCGCGCTTGAACCCAGCGGTTCCCCACATCTGTCAGTCGAAGTTGTCTACCAGAAATTGCAGGAATGATACGACCAGATTTTACACGGGCAACCCGACCATGACTCAGCGCTAACGCAAGATCTTTTGTTGAATTCGAACGCAATAACTGCTTTGGCAATGCCGGAAAGCATAACCTTGTTGTTAACTAAGAATGTCAGGAAATTGTCGAATTGACAGGAAAAAAAGCAAAGCGTTGCGCAGGCGCATCGGTTGTGTTTCCTACCAGAAATTACAGAGGGAAGTAACGTGCTTATGGGAACTTACGGTCTCGCTGCGGCGCTCTTTTTGGATGTCCGACGGCGTGCGAAGTGTCGCGCGGGGGCGCACTAACTGGCGCGTTGTGTGGTGTCGCGTTTTAACCAAGTAGTCACCGATCTTGCGCTTTCCATAATTTAATTTTATTAACACCTTTGTGTTTCCTCAGTATATGATCTTCGATGCTGGCGCCCGGGAAGCCCGCGCTCGACAGTGCTATCGATAGGACGATCTATGCATCACAGCATGACTAAAAAGCAAGTAGCGGCAGCCCTCGTGGTGGTTCTTGCAGCCATGGCAGGGTGCTCGAAAGATGAGTCGCCCGAACAGCTGATCGCCCAGGCCAGGCAATACGAAAGCAAGGGCGACAGCAAGGCGGCGATCATCCAGCTCAAGAATGCGCTGCAGGCCAGGCCTGACGACGCTGCCGCGCGGTTGGCGCTTGGCCGCCTGTACCTGAAAACGGGTGACCATGTCTCGGCTGAAAAGGAACTGCGGCGAGCTATCGATCTCGGCAGCAAACGGGCCGACGTGTTACCGATGCTTGCCAAGTCTCTGCTGCTGCTGAACAAGCCGCAAGCTGTCCTGGATGAGACAGCATCGGCCCCGGCCGATGCGACCCTGCTGAGCCTGCGCGGCGACGCCTTCCTTGCCCTGCAAAAGCTGGACGAGTCCCGCCAGGCTTTCGATAGTGCATTGAAACTCGAACCGAACAACAGCAATGCGCTGAACGGCCTGGCGCGGCATGCACTGTTGAAGAACGACATCGCCGGCGCCCTGCGCCTGGCCGACAGCGCCGTTTCGCACAATCCCACCGACGTCGAGGCGCTGATGTTCCGGGCCGATATCGACAAGGCCATGGGCAAGCTGGATGCGGCACGGGTAACGTACGACAAGGTATTGCAGGCCAATCCGGAGACCGGAGCTGCCTACCTGCAAAAGGCTTACCTGGACATCGAGCAGAAGAAATTCGATGCCGCACGCGACAGTATTGCCGCATTCAAGAAGGCCGCTCCGGGAAACCTGCTGGCCTATCATGCGCAAGCGCAGCTCGAATTCACGCAAGGTCAATACAAGGAAGCCCTGGCCAGTATCCAGAACCTCCTGAAGGCGGCTCCGGACCATATGCCCAGCCAACTGCTGGCCGGGGCCACCCAGTTCACGCTGGGTTCGCTCCCTCAGGCCGAGCAGCACTTGAAACGCTACATCGAGTCGGACCCGGGCAACATTTATGCGCGGAAGATGCTCGCGTCGGTCTACGTGGGATTGAACCAGCCACAGGACGCGCTGGTCCAGCTGAAGACATCGCTCGATACCTCCACCGATACGGCGCTGCTCAACATCGCAGGCCGCGCGTACCTGAACCTGAAGCAGTACGACAACGCCATTGCCACGTTCGAGCGGGCGATCGGGCTGAAGCCGGCGGACGCGCAGCTCCATGTCGGACTCGGCCTGACGAAAATGAGCAAGGGTGACAGTGCCGGCGCGATAAAGGCCATGCGCAAAGGCCTGGAACTGAGCGCGCCGACCGCGGTCGACGCCGGCATCGTGCTGGGCATGACGCATCTGCAGTTGCGACAGTACCCCGAAGCACTGGCCGTGCTCAACCAGATGGTGCAGCGTGTGCCGAACAGTGCGCTGCTGCACAACCTCAAGGGTGGCGCGCTGCTGGGCCTGAACGACCGCGCCGCCGCGCGCACCGCGTTTGAAAAGTCGATGCAGCTGGAACCGTCTTATTTCACGGCCGTCAGTAACCTGGCGCGGATGGACATCGCCGACAAGAAACTGGACGCGGCACGCCAGCGCTACCAGGCGTTTGTGGACAAGAAAACTGGCAGCGCTGAAGCGATGCTGGCCCTGGCCGACCTCGCAATCGCGGAAAACAAGCAGGCCGACGCCACGAAGTGGCTGGAAAAAGCCCATGCGGCCGAGCCAAAGCTGGCTGGACCAGCCCTCCGGCTGACGCAGCAGTATCTTGCCCTCGGCGAGAAACGCAAGGCGCTGACGCTGATCTCCGCCATGCAAGTCGCGGACCCTGAAAACCCGACGCTTCTCGACATGCTGGGCAAGGCGCACGCAGCCAACGGCAACAAGACCGCCGCCCTGGATGCCTATGGCCGGCTGGCCATCGTGACACCGCGCACGAGCGGCATTACGGCACGGTTGGCTGCTGCCTACGAGGAATTGGGTGAACGCGACCTTGCAGCCGATGTCTTGCGCAAGGCACATACCGAGCGTCCGGATGACGTAGCGATCAAACTGGCACGCATCGCTGTCGAAGTGCGTCGCGGTAATCATGAGCAAGCGATCATGTTCGCCCGTGAAGTGCAGAGCCGGCCGGCCAGCAAGCTTCCTGGATTGATCGTCGAAGCGGAAGTGCGCGAAGCCCAGCAAAAGCCGGATTTGGCGATTCCGCTCTACCAGCGCGCTTTGCAGGAAAGCAAGGGGTCATCGCCACTGCGCATCAAGCTGGCCAATGCCTACCGCCAGGCGGGCCGTCCCGACGAAGCGTTAAGGCTGGTCCAGCAATGGCGCAGCGAACGGCCGAAGGACCATGCCATCGGCGTCTACCTTGGCGAACTGTATGTCTCGCAAAAGAAATACCCGGCCGCGATCGACACGTTCACGGCGCTGCTGAAAGAGCTGCCAGGCAATGGGATCATCTTGAACAACCTGGCGCTGGCGTACCAGTCCGCAGGCGATGCACGGGCCCTGGCAACCGCGGAGCAAGCCTTGAAGGCACTCCCGCAGAGCGGCGCCGTGATGGATACGCTCGGCTGGATGCTGGTCGACAAAGGCGATCTGGCGCGCGGCTTGCCGTTGCTGAAGAAGGCCAGCGCAGCGGAACCCGGCGCAGCCGACATCCGCTACCATCTTGCCGCCGCGCACGCACGCAACAACGACAAGGCGGCGGCGCGCAAGGAGCTGGAAACCCTGCTGGCCGCGAAAAGCGACGTCGCCCAGGCGGAACAGGCGCGCGCCCTGCTGAAACAGCTCTGACCGGTTGCTGCCGGCGGCCATTACGCCGGTGCCAAGCCTGCCGACGGTATCACCATTGGCATCAGGATATGAGCCTGGTCAGGGGCTGTAGCGACCGGGGGCGATGACGCCGTTCGGGTCGAGCGCCTGCTTGATCGCCCCGACGGCCTGCCAATAAGGATCGGCCGGGTCGACCACGCTTTCCATCATGTCCGCGCGTGCCCGGTAAACCTCGAGCTGCCGTGAGCGCAGGTGAGCATGCAGGGCATCGGCGGTCGCGCGGGCCGCCGCCGCCACGTCCGCATTGCTACGGTCGAACAACAGGTTGATCACCGCTACCAGCGACGTGGCGGTTTCGATATTGATCGTCATGTACAGTTCGAACGGCCGGGCTACCTCCTCGAGCTCGCGGACGATCTTCGCCACCAGGGCGCCATTCATCGGCAAGGCGGGGTTGATGAAGATCAGGCCGCAGTTCGTCTGGTCGAGCTGCGTGGCCGACAGGTCGCTGCGGCCATACCGCCACAGCAGATTGTCGATCGCCGCATCGGTGGGCTGGCCGAGCGCCAGCACATGCAGTGGCCGGATCGCGGCGATGGCCGCGGCATTCGTTCGTGCCACGCGGAAGAAGCGCAGCGCGTGCATCACCCGGTAACCCAGTGCCAGCTTTTCCTCGCTCAACACGCGCACTGTCGCGATATCGCCAATCCGCTTGCGCACTTCGGCAAGATTGGCACGCACCTGCGCTACCGAGCCGGTAACGGCCCCCAGGCTGGTCCAGTCGCCTTTGGCGATCAGCGCCAGCGCTTCCCTAGCTTCCGCGGCGGCTGCCTCCGGCGTGCGGCCGCACTCCTTTTCAAGGTAGGTAGTGATGCCGTACATCAGCGATGCATGGCTGCGCTGGCGGTTGCCGATATGCGTGACGGAGTCCATCACGGCTTCCCGTTTCAGCTCGGCGAGCCGGTCGATGAAGGCCGCAAGGTCCTTGCCGTCGCGCAGTCCGAGCGATACCGCGACGGCCTGCGGGCGCCTGGGGACCAGGCGGAAACAGGCACTCGTCACGATGCCGAAGTTACCCTGGAAAAACAGGCCATCGAGAATCGGACCCAGTCCGTAAGGATGGCTGTGCGCCAGCGGCGAGGCTTCGCCGAGCCGGCGAAAACCGGTGTGCACGAGTTCACCGGTTCCCATCACCACTTCCAGGCCGAACAGGTCTTCCTTGCGCGGACCGAAATAGCCCACGCCGCGGTCCAGCGCGTTGCCGATGATGCTGGTCTCGCGTGCCGAGCCGGTGACGTTGAAGGCAAGATCGGGATGATGCTGCTGCAGCCAGGCATACAGCCCCTGCTGGGTGACACCGGGCTCGACGACGGCCACCGGATTGCCGCGCGAGATCTCCGCGGCATTGCGGATCGCCGTCATCCGGCTGAGATCGAGCTGGATATCGGTGGGCCGGACGGGAGACGCGCTTCCATAGCCGAAGTTGAGCCCGGTCGAAACGGGATTGATGGTCCATCCCCGGCGATTGGCGAGCCGGACGATGCGCTGTACCTGGGCGGTGGTGCGTGGCCGCAGGATACGCCCTCCCGGTTGCGCCAGGCCTGTAACGTTGGAAGTGTCAGCGGTATGTCTTGGCATGATGACCAATGCATGAAAACCAATGGAAAAAGCCCGGGCATGCCCGGGCTTGCGAAAGGACTGACTGCCTCGCGATTATTGCAGACGTTTGCGGCGTGCGGTCACACCCATGGCCAGCAGGCCCAGGCCGACCAGCAGCAGCGATTCCGGTTCCGGCACTGCCTGCAGCTGGATCGTCGAGTTCGATGCCTGGTTGATCACGAGGCTGTAGCGGTTACCGGCCACGACATTGATGGTGTCGGAAACGATCGTGCCTGCCTCGTCATGCACGGCATTTTCACTAAAGCCCGTGGACTGGAAGCCTTGATTCAGTTCTTCCGGGCTCCAGCTCAGCAGGGTGGTACCGGTCGTCAGGTTGCGCAGCGTCAGGTTGAAGGTGATGGCGCCGGAAGCCAGGGAATTCTGGTTTGCCGGCAGCAGCGCATCGACGAATGCGCTGACGAATGCGTCGTAGGTCAGTGCAAATGCCAGGTCGGCCGTCACACCTGCCGTGAAGTCGGTGATGACCGTCACGCCGTTCAGAATCGTGGCATTGGCGCCGCCCGATGCGTTCGGGTTATCGGCCGACGAGTCGGCGCGGGTCAGGCCGTTGGCACCGCCAGCCAGTGCATTGCCCGTGATATTCATGTCGCCCAGCGCGTAATTGCCGTTGTTCGCCACGAAGTTCGCGGCGGTGTTGTTCTCGGCCGAACCGCCGTAGATGGCATTGACTGCGCCAGCATCCGGGCCGGCGGCACGGTATTGCACGTCGACCGAGGCGGTCGTGCCGTCGGTGCGGGTGTCCGTGATACTGGCGGCGCCGATCCCGGTACCTTGTACGTTGTTATAGTTCGACGCTGCCGTACCGGTGCGCGAATCGCTGGTGATCCGGATCTGGCCAGCGAACGGGCTCGGCTGGGTAGGATTGGCTGGATCCACCACCAGCAGCTGGGAAATGGACAGGTCAGCCATGCCCGCCACGCCTGCGAATGCTGGCGTAACGCCGATGGCGGACAGGACGACTGCGGCGAGCAGTGATTTGAGTTTCATGATTTCTCCTGGAAATAAGCGGTTGGTCTTGCCTCAATGATATTAAGCACGGACCGTGCCAGACTTGACCATGCAATAAAATCAACCACTTATCGCGACAGCTTGTTATTTCACAAATCAACTGTAAAGTTTTTCGACAGTACGGTTAGCTCAGTTTCCCAGCCCTGCCCCAGGCATCGATCAATACAACGCATGAGCTGGAGCAAATCTCCTCGCGATGTCATAACTATTCGGCCGGGACGACATGGGCCGCATCCGGCGTCTTGCCCAGCTTGAGCAGGTAATAATCGCCACTGCGGCGCAACGAACCCTCGTGTGGCCACACCGGCATCTGTTCGAACTGGGTGGTGAGCGCGCTGCGCGCAGCGGGCGGTGCCGGACGGACAGTGTCGAAGCCGAGCACCCGCAAATAAGCGGCGATGCGCTGGAGATTGCCTTTGTCCCAGCCAAAGAAGGAGCCCCTGGTCACGCCCGTCTGGGCGGCGGCGAACAGGGATACCCGCTCTTCCGCGCCGTGGCCGTAGACGTCGAGCCAGATCGGCTTTCCGGCCTCGTCGCCGCCACGCAGCAGCAGCAAGCGGCGGCCGATGTCGAACCCCATGAAGCGGTCCTGGTGCTGGACCAGGGTAGCGGTGGCGATGTATTGCGACGTCAGGTTCACGATTTGCAGCTGGAACAGCGCAAACACCACCAGGCCGGCGATCCAGGCGGCGCCACGCTGGTACGTAAAGGCCAGCAGCGCAGACAGCCAGATCACATAGGGCAACGCCACCATCGCACGCAGCGGCAGGCTGGCGGGCCCCGTCAGCAAGCACAGCAGGAAAGGCGTTCCCAGCAGGAGTGCGAACAACAGCAAGTTCGGCAGCGCCACGCCGGCGCGGGCGCGGGCCACCGCGATCGCCGTGCAGGCCAGTGCCACGGCCGCGGCAGGCATCGCCGCGCCGAATTGCCCGGCCGAGCCGGAATAGATTTCCCACGCCTCCAAGGCAATCGAGCCCACCAGCCAGTACGGCGCTTTCAGATTGTCGAGATTGATGAAGCCGGCCACGTATTCCGGCCGGGTGCCGGAAAGGCCCAGCGCCAGCTTGTTCAACGCGAAATACAACAACGCCCCCGCCACCAGGCAGACGCCGCCGTGAATAATCCGCAGGCACGTCTGCCGCCACGGGAAAGCGGCATCGCCCTGGATCGAACGGCACAGGGCGACGCCGATCGTCCCGCAGGCGAACAGCAGCAGCAGGGTCTGGTAAGCCCCGGCGCACAGCGCCAGCAACAGTCCGATGGCCAGCAGCCGGCCGGCCTCGTGGCGAGAGAAGTGGCGAAAGCAGCGGCGCAGCGCATCGGCTGGCGCTTCCGCCTGCAGGCACAGCGCGGCGGCGGCCAGCAGGAAGCCGATGCCGGTTGCCGGCACATTGGCCGAAAATTCCTCGATCAGCCACCAGGTCGGGTAAGTCACGAACAGGCAGTAGGCCGCGTAGCTGCGCCACCCCGGCGTCACGCCATGGGCACGCACCAGCAGCATGTGCGTCAGCGCCAGCATCAAGGCCAGGAAGAGATACGGGCTGAAGGGAATGGACGCCTGCGGGAACAGCAGGGTTTCCAACAGATACGTGGTAAAGCGCCCCTGCGCGATCCAGATTTCGCTGCTGGCGCGCACCGCTGCCAGCTCGTCATCGATGGACGGCGAATAGTTCGCCAGGAAGTACACATTGGCCACGATACCGACCAGCGTCAGGATAAACAGTTCCCGCCAGCTGAAGCACTGGCGCCGCAGCCACGCGGTTATCGCACTCATCGGATTTTTCCCGCGAACGCGAACTTACTCAAAAGATAGGTCAGCGGCAGCGTGACGAGGATGGCCACGGCTGGCGCCAGCGCCGGATGCTGGCGCAGCCAGGTGACCCACGTCCACACGACGGCAGCCCCGACCGCGTACTGCACCAGGTACACCAGCGGCAGCATCAGGACCGAGCGGTAGCCCTGGTGCACCTTGAAGACAAACACGCGGCCCAGCACATAGCTGATGCCGATACCGCACACGAAGGCGATGGCATAGCTGGCCTGGTAGCCGGCCACGTCGAGCAGCGCCAGGTACATCAGGTAGGTGACAGCGGTGTTCAATCCCCCGGCAAGCAGGAAACGCAGGCCGCTGCCCTTATGCATACCGGTGCGAGATCAGCTCGACGTATTCGTCATAGCTGCGGATGTAGTCGGCATTGTCGTAGTGGTGCGAGGCGAATACCAGCAGCACGGCATCGCTCGAGTATTTGTACTGGATACCCCAGGTCATCGGCGGCAGGTACAGGCCCGTGGTCGCGGCATTGAGTACGAATTCCTCGCGCTTCCTGCCGTCGAACGCCACCACGTGCACCGAGCCCTTGATGGCCACCAGGAACTGGTGGCACTCGTGGTGCGCATGCTCGCCGCGGGTTTCCGCGGTGGGCACGCCATACACGAGGAAATAACGCGCCGGCACGAACGGAATATCCCGGTCGAATTCGCCCACCGACAGGCTGCCGCGAATATCCGCCGCTTCCTTCATCTTGTGCAGGGTCACGCCGCGTACATCGGTGGCGCTGACATTCAATCCCGCTCCCAGGGCTCCCGCCGGCGCGGTATCGCCGGCAGGCACCGGCTTGGCATCGACATAGCCGACGATCTTCGCCGGGTTGCCCACCACGATGGCATTCGGCGGCACCGAGCGGGTGACCACGGCGCCGGCGCCGATCATCGCGCCCTGCTCGACAGTAATGCCCGGCAGGATGGTGGCATTGGCACCGACCGAGGCGCCGCGCCGGATGATCGTGCGGGCAAATTTCTCGGGGAATTTCTTACTGCGCGGGAAGATGTCATTGGTGAAGGTGGCGTTCGGCCCGACGAACACGTCGTCCTCGAGCGTGACACCATCCCACAACTGCACGCCGCATTTGATCGTCACGCGGTCCCCCACGCGCACATCGTTCTCGATGAACACGTTGTCGCAGACGTTGCAGTCCGCGCCGATGCGCGCTTCCGGCAACACATGGGCGAATGCCCACACACGGGTGCCCTTGCCGATGTGCGGCGACTCGCACATGGCGCGCTCGTGGATGAAATAATCAACGTTGGTGTGCATGTACATGGGCGCCCTCGAAGACGTGGGATTGGCGATGGATGGCGTTGGGCCGCTGCTTGGTGTTTTCATAGGTGCGCCAGGCATAGACGCCGACGATACCGAGACCGAACAGGTTGATGGAACCGAGCAGGGCCATCGTCAGGATGGTCATGGCGTAACCCGGCACGGCGATCAGCCCGTTGAGACGGGCCACCACCACCACGACGGCAAGCGCCGTCACGAGGGCGGTGCCGGCGGCGCCCACGCGGATCAGCAACTTGATGGGCAGGTCGGTAAACGAGAATGCGCTGTCCATCAGGTACTTCCATTTCTTCCGGAAGGTCCAGCCGGACTTGCCATGCTGGCGCTCCAGCCGTGTATAGGGCACCACGCTGCGGCGGTAACCGATCCAGAACAGTTGCCCGATCAGCGATGAATGCCGCTCTTCGAGCGTGAGCAGGGTATCGCGGAATTCGCGGTTGCAGCCGAACATGTCGACGCCGCCGGGTGGAACGTCCGGCATCACATACTTGCGGTACAGCCACCAGAAAGCGCCTGACATCAGCCGCGAAGCCAGCGGATCGCTGCGCCCCTCGCGCACGCCGACCACCACATCGGCTTCATCGCGCTGCAGGATGTCGTTCATCCGCAACACCAGTTCGGGCGGTTCCTGCAAGTCGGCCGCCATCACGGCGAAGCGGCTGCCCCTGGCAAACTGCAGGCCCATGCGAATGGCGGCAAAGGAACCGAAATTGCGCGACAACAGGACCAGTTGCGACCGGAAGCGCTGTTGCGGCAGCTGTTTGCGCAACAACACATAACAGTTGTCGGGGCTGGCATCGACAACGAAGACGGTTTCGAAATCGCCGCCAACGCTGTCGTTCAGCCGGGTGACCGCGGCCAGCAGTTCGGGCAGCGAGCCTTCATTCCCGTAGACAGGAACAATCAGGCTGAGCATGTCAGTGGCCGGTGCCGAAGTGGCTGCGCACCGCGGCAATGACACGCTCGACACTTTCATCGTCGAGCCCCGGAAAACACGGCAGCGTGACGACCGAGCCGCTGGCGGCTTCCGTCACCGGCAAGGCGACGTTGCCAGCCTGCGCGTAGGCAGGCTGCAGATGGTCGGGCACGGGATAGTGGATATCGGTGGCAATGCCGGCGGCGCTCATGCTGGCGATGAAAGCGGCGCGGTCCGGCACGCGGATCACATACAGGTGGGCGACATGATCGCCGCCGTTCGAGGCCGGCAAGCGGATGGGCAGGCCGGCAAAGGCGGCGGAATACCGGGCGGCGATGGCGCGGCGCCGGGCATTCCAGTCGTCGAGCATGGGCAGTTTTTCACGCAGCACGGCGGCCTGCAATTCGTCGAGCCGGCTGTTGCGCCCGCCCGCTTCGCTCACATGGTACTTCTTGCCCCAGCCATACTGGCGCAGGCGGCGGGCCCGCGTCTCGAGTTCCTTGTCGCTGGTCGTGATGGCACCGCCATCGCCGATGGCGCCAAGGTTCTTGGTCGGATAAAAACTGAAGCAGGCCAGGTCGCCGAAGCTGCCGGCGCGGGTGCCGTTGCGGATGGCGCCATGCGACTGGGCGCAATCCTCGATCAGGGGCACCCGGGCATCCGTGGCCAGCGCGGCGATCCGCTCGATGTCGGCCATCTGGCCATACAGATGCGTGACGATGACGGCATCGACGCCCGTGGCCAGCACCGCCTGCAGGGCGGCGGGCGCCATGGTGAGCGTGGCCTCATCGACATCCACGTAGCACGGCTCGGCGCCCACGGCATGCACCGCGGTGCTGCCATAAAACCCCGCATTGGCCACCAGTGCTACCCGTTTCCCCGGGCCGATGCCCAGCGTGCGCAAGGCGATTTCCAGGGCATCCGTGCCGTTCGCCACGGAAATGCACGATTCGGCCCCTTGATAGGCGGCAAATTCCGCTTCGAAGGCGGCCACCTCCGTACCGAGCACGTACCAGTTCCGCTCGAGCACGCGGTGCAATGCGCCGGCCAAGTCCACGCCTTCATTGGCGATCTTCGATGAAAAGAGCGGCACCTGGATGACCATTTGTTACCCTTATAATTATTCCGAAGAAATTCGCTCAGTTGATTATACGACAATTTCCAGGCGTGAAAAGAGGCATCGGCACGGCCGTCGGCAGGCTGCTCAGCAAGGTATTTATTGGTTTCCGGAGATTCAGCCGGGTTGTGCACATTTGGCATGGGCTTGGCACGTGCCATGGTGTTCGTCACCAAAAGTAGTAATCTGAAAGTCAGTGTGCCTTGCCGCAACTCGCGTGCAGCCGACGAGCGGCTATGGGAACCTGGGCTTCGGAGCATGCGGCAGTCGGCCATGCGTCATATCGGCGGGCGGCGAGAACCGGAATAAGTACGGGCAACAACAGGGGGTGATGCAGGGGGGTGACGCAGGAGAAGCAATACAGGAAGGTAATAAGGGGGTAATAAGGGGGTAATACAGGAGAGGTAATACAGGGGGGGTAATACAGGGGGGTAATGCAGGAAGGTTACTTGAGGGTTACACGAACAGAAAACCATGTCTGTCCGGATACCGAATACCCTCGTAACGCATTGATTCTATTGGTGCGGCTGGCTGGGATCGAACCAGCGACCCTTGGCTTCGGAGGCCAATACTCTATCCACTGAGCTACAGCCGCACGGAGAACCGAAGGATACCGGCTTTCGTGCCGCGCGTCTATCCGAAAGCACAAGTATTTTGCTCACCGGGATCGTGCCCCGCCCCTGCGAAGCGGTGACGGCGTGGCGTTTCCCGCATGGCCGAGTTGTTTCCCGCTCCATAATTTTGGGACTATAATCAGCCGGTTTCTCGGCCAGAAGTCTGCCATACCCAAGTACCCAGATGTGCACAACATTAACGCGCTGGTCTACCAGCCACTTGTACTAAGGAAATCATGAGCGACGCACACCACGAGCACCAATCCGTCATCCGGACTCCGAAGCAACTTGCAGCAGCAGTCATCGCATTTTTTCTTGTCACCATCTTCGGCATTGTCCTGCTGGTCCAGTTCGTCACTCAGCAAAAATTGACCGGTGCCGGCTCCGATGCCATGTCGCCCGAAGCCATCGCGAGCCGCCTGAAACCGGTCGCCGACGAAGGCTTCACGTTCAAGGATGCGAACGCACCAAAAGTGTTGCAGACAGCTGAAGCGGTCTACACGTCGACCTGCCAGGCGTGCCATGGCGCGGGTATTGCGGGGGCCCCGAAAACGGGCGACAGCGGTGCCTGGGCGGCACGCCTGGCGCAAGGCTATGACACGGTCGTCAAGCATGCGATCGAAGGCTTGCGCGCCATGCCGGCCAAGGGCGGCAATCCGGATCTGGACGATGTCGAAGTAGCGCGCGCGGTCGTGTTCATGGCCAACCAGTCCGGCGCCAAGTTCAAGGAACCCGAAGCGCCCGCCCCTGCTGCCGCCGCACCTGCGACCGCAGCACCTGCCGCCGGCGCCCCTTCCGCCGCCGAAGCCGCCCAGCCGCCAAAAGGCTGAGCAACGATACCGGAAAGCGCATTGCCCCCGGCATGACCGTTGCGTCGCTCGGCGCGAGGTCATGCCGAAGAATGTTCAGGATCGATTGACCATCGGAGCAGCACCCTGTCAGCGGTGACAATCCGGGTGGGTATGACGTCCCCGAGCACCCCACATCCGCTTGCAGGCCTGCATCCATCAATCTTTGCGATCCTTGAGCCTGGCTTCGGTATATCATCGCTGCAATGCGGGCACTGCAACTGTACATGAGATAACGCAACGATAATGACGGGGCTTCTCTCAGCCGCAAAAGATGGATGAACACGCATGGCACCTGGCGATCACCGAAGGCTTGTGCTCCAGCCTTCCCCCTGAACCCGGTACCGGACCTTGCAATAGTTGACTTGAACACGAGCAGGCGCACTGATTCTTCGGCTTTTCCTCGGCAGGAGTGCCTGGATAGCCCGGCCGAAGGGATCGCTGGACCGGCAAAGACGCATCATTGAGTATCAACGGAGGGGAACTCATGGCAACCTTTAGCAAAAGGGCAAATGCCTCCGGGCCGGGAGATCATCTGGACAACGATCTCGGGTTGAAGAACGATTTGCCCGTATCGGAGGCTGAACCCTCCGGCGCTCTTCAAAATGTCCTCATCGATACAAAGACCTTCGGCATCCGCCTGGCCGATACCGAAGACGGCCGCAATTCCGCCAGCCTGCTGATCAACAAGATGTATGCGTGGCGCGGCTATGGTTCCTCCCACAAGGTCGAATCCAATCCCAACCGGATCACGCTGGCCGCATCGGAAAAGGACGGCACGACGATCGGTACCGTGACCCTGGGTATCGACTCGTCGTCCGGCCTGCTGGCGGACGAGATCTTCAAGGATCACGTCGATGCGCTGCGCCATGACGGCGGAAAGCTGTGCGAAATCACCAAGCTCGCATTCGACCACACCGTACGCTCGAAACACGCGCTGGCGGCACTGTTTCACACGCTGTTCATTTACTCCTACCATATCCATGGCCGCACCCATGCGCTGATCGAAGTCAATCCGCGCCATCGCCGCTTCTACGAAAGCATGTTGGGATTCAAACGCGTGGGAACCGTGCGGGAGAACCCCCGTGTGCAGGCGCCCGCCTACCTGCTGGCCGCCGAGCTGACCGAGATGGCGGAACAGATCAGGCAATTCGGCGGCACCGCCGACAAGGCCCCCAGCCAGGCCCAGCGATCACTCTTCCCATTCTTCTTCTCCGTGCGGGAAGAGGAAGGTATCCTGAATCGCCTGAAGTCGATTTCCTGACAGCGGCCGCGCAAACAAAATGCCCCGCTCACGCGGGGCATTCCGGGAGCCGGCCATGCAGCCGGCGCATTCATCAATACGCTTACCAGATGATCACGCGCTCCTTCGGCGCCAGGTACATCTTGTCGCCGGTCTTCACCTTGAAGGCTTCGTAGAAGCCCGGCTGGTTGCGCATCGTGCCGTTGGCGCGGAACTGGCCGGGAGCGTGCGGATCGGTCTTGATCTGCACGATCTGCGCAGGTTCACGCATCTTCATGCGCCATACCTGCGCCCACCCCATGTAGAAGCGCTGGTCGCCCGTCAGGCCATCGATCACCGGCGCCTTCTTGCCCTTCAGTGACAGCTTGTAGGCCTTGTACGCCACGGCCAGGCCGGAGTTGTCGCCGATGTTCTCGCCCAGTGTCAGCTCGCCGTTCACGCTATAGCCCGGCAGTGGGCTGTAGGCGCCGTATTGCGCCACCAGCTGGCTGGTCTTGGCCTTGAAGTTCTTGTGGTCGGCCGGGCTCCACCAGTCGCGCAGGTTGCCGTCGCCATCGTACTGGGCGCCCTGGTCGTCGAAGCCGTGGCTGATCTCGTGGCCGATCACGCCGCCGATCGCGCCGTAGTTCACCGCATCATCCGCCTTGGGATCGAAGAATGGCGGCTGCAGGATCGAGGCCGGGAACACGATCTCGTTCATTTCCGGGTTGTAGTAGGCATTCACGGTTTGCGGCGTCATCAGCCACTCGTCGCGGTCGATCGGCTTGCCCAGCTTGTTCAATTCCTTGTTGTAGTTGAACTCGTTGGCGCGCTGCACATTGCCCAGCAGGTCGTCGCGCTTGACCGTCAGCGCCGAGTAATCGCGCCACTTGTTCGGGTAGCCGATCTTGGTGGTGAACTTGGCCAGCTTGGTCTGCGCTTCCTTCTTCGTGGCCGGCGTCATCCAGTCCAGCGTATTGATGCTTTGCCGGAACGCGGTCAGCAGGTTCTTCACCAGTACTTCCATGCGCGCCTTGTATTCGGCCGGGAAGTGCTGCTGCACATAGACCTTGCCGATCGCTTCGCCAAACGCCGCTTCCGTGGAGCTGACGGCGCGCTTCCAGCGCGGCCGGTTTTCGGTCGCACCCGACAGCGTGGTGCCGTAGAACGCGAAGTTCTCGTCGACGAAGGCTTTCGACAGGTACGGTGCCGCGTCGTGGATCAGCTGCCACTGCGCATAGGCCTTCAGCGTATCGATCGGCGTATCGGCCAGCACCTTGTCCAGTGCCTGGAAATAGGTCGGCTGGCTGACGATCACATACGTGGCCTTGCCCTGGATGCCGGTGGCGGCCAGGTAGGCATTCCAGTCGAAGCCGGGCATCAGCTCGCCGACCTTGGCGATGTCGTACTTGTTGTACGCCTTCACCGGGTCGCGCAGTTCGACCTTGCTCCACTGGATCTTGGCGATCTCGGTCTCGAACGCCACGATGGCCCTGGCATTGGCGGCGGCATTCGCATCGCCGGCCAGCGTCAGCATCTTCGCCACGTGGGTCTCGTACTTGGCCAGCGCCTCGGCCAGCTTGGCGTCATCCTTCTTCAGGTAGTAGTCGCGGTCCGGCAGGCCCAGGCCGTCCTGGAAGAAATCGACCACGTACTTGGTCGAATCCTTGTTGTCCTGGTGGATGGTCAGGTTGACCGGCGCCGTCACGCCATGGCGGTTGAATTCGGCGAACAGCTGCGGCAGCGCTTTCTTGTCGCCGATCGCGGCGATCTTCGCCAGGTTGTCCTTGATCGGCGCGACGCCCAGCTGCTCGACGCGCGCTTCATCCATGAAGCTGGCGTAGAAGTCGCCGATGCGCTGCTGGTCCGCATCCTTCGCGCTCGCGGCCGCGTCCTCGATGATCTTGCGCAGCTGCGGCTGGGTATCCTCGTGCAGCTTGTGGAACGCGCCCCAGCTGGATTTATCGGCCGGGATCTCGGTGGTGGCGAGCCACTTGCCGTTGGTGTGAACGAAGAAATCGTCCTGGGCGCGCACGGATGGGTCGATATATTCGATCGCGATGCCCGATGCGGCGGTCTTGGTCGGGGCCTTGTCGGCCGCGCCGGCAACGCCGCACACGCCGGCCAACAGGCTCAGCGTCAATGCACTTAACAGGTGTCGTTTCAAGGTGGTTTTCCCTCTAGTTTGGACAATGGGTTTACCGGTCGATGCCGGTCGGCCGACAATACCATACCGGCCCGCCGTGAATGCAAAAAGACCACGGGCTGTGGTCTTTTTGCCAGCTCGTCACTGGATGCTCGTCACCAGATGATCACGCGTTCTTCCGGCTTCAAATACAGCTTGTCGCCTTCCTTCACGCCGAATGCTTCATAGAAGCCGGGCTGGTTGACCACGGTACCGTTGGCGCGGAAGCGGCCCGGCGAATGCGGGTCGGTCTTCACCTGCACGATCTGCTGCGCTTCGCGCATCTTGGCGCGCCATACCTGCCCAAAGCCCATGTAGAAGCGCTGCTCGCCCGTCAGGCTGTCGATCACCGGCGCCGGCTGGCCGTTCAGCGACAGCTTGTATGCCTTGTACGCGATCGCCAGCCCCGAGTTGTCGGCGATGTTCTCGCCCAGGGTCAGCCTGCCGTTGACGTTGTAGCCGGGCAGCGGGCTGTAGCCGTCGTACTGCGCCACCAGCCGGTCGGCCTTGGCCTTGAAGTTGGCGCGGTCCTGCTCGGTCCACCAGTTGCGCAGGTTGCCGTCGCCGTCGGACTGGCTGCCCGAATCGTCGAAGCCATGGCTGATCTCGTGGCCGATCACGGCACCGATCGCGCCGTAATTCACGGCATCGTCCGCTTTCGCATCGAAGAACGGCGGCTGCAGGATCGCGGCCGGGAACACGATCTCGTTGGTCGTCGAGCGGTAATAGGCGTTCACGGTTTGCGGCGTCATGCCCCATTCGGCGCGGTCGACCGGCTGGCCCAGCTTGGCGATGTTGCGGTCATAGTCGAATTCCGTGGCACGGCGCAGGTTGCCCAGCAGGTCGCCACGCACGGTCTTGAACTTCGTGTAGTCGCGCCACTTGTCCGGATAGCCGATCTTCGGCGTGAACTTGGCCAGCTTGGCTTGCGCTTCCTTCTTGGTCTCGGGGCTCATCCAGTCGAGCGTGTCGATGCTCTGCCGGTATGCCGCCAGCAGGTTCTGGACGAGCTTTTCCATCCGCTCCTTGCGCTCCGGCGGGAAGTGCTGCGCCACGTACAGCTTGCCCAGGCCTTCGCCGATCGCGCCTTCGACCACGCCCACGCCACGCTTCCAGCGTGGCGGCTGTTCCGTCACGCCCGTCAGCACGGTGCCATAGAACGCGAAGTGCGCATCGGCGAACGGCTTCGACAGGTACGGCGACGCTTCACGCAGCAGCTGCCACGTGAAGTAGGCCTTCCAGGTAGCGAGATCGGTGTCGTTCAGCACCTTCACGAAACCCTGCAGGTAGCTGGGCTGCATCACGATCACATAATTGGGAAACTGAGCGGGCAACTGAGCGGGCACCTGAGCGGGAACCTGAGCAGGCGCCTGGGCAGGCACTTTCGCCGTCTGGCCCGTGATGCCCGCGGCGGCCAGGGTGCCCTGCCAGTCATAGCCGGGCGCCAGCGCGGCCAATTGCCCGATCGCCACCTTGTTGTAGCGCTTGACGGGATCGCGGTTCTCCACCTTGGTCCACTGCGCCTGCGCCAGTGCGGTCTCCAGCGCCACGATATGCTTCGCCTGCGCGGCGCCATCCTTCTGGCCGGCCAGTGCCAGCACCCTGGCGATGTGCAGCTCGTATTTCGCCAGCGCGTCGGCCAGCTTGGCGTCGTCCTTCTTCAGGTAGTAATCGCGGTCCGGCAAGCCCAGGCCGCTCTGCGCCACGTAGGCCACGTAGCGCGACGATTCGCGTGCATCCTGCGACACGCGCACCGCATACGGCGTCACCACGCCCAGGCGGTTCAGGTACGCCACCAGTGCGGGCAACGCCGCCTTGTCCTTCACGGCGGCGATGCGTGCCAGCTCCGCTTTCAGCGGCCTGGTGCCCAGCGCATCGAGTTTTTTCTCGTCCATGTAGCTGGCGTACAGGTCGGCGATCTTCGCTTCGTCACCCTGCAGGTTCTTGCGCGCCGCCAGAGCTTCGATGATGCCGCGCAGCTGTGGCAGCGTATCGTCGCGCAGCTTCATGAACGAGCCCCAGCTGGCCTTGTCGGCCGGGATCTCGGCCGTCTTCAGCCAGCCGCCGTTCAGGTGTTCGAAGAAGTCGTCCTGCGGGCGCACGCCATGGTCGATGTACTGGGTGTCGATGCCGGATACCGGCGCAGCGGTGTCGGCTGCCATCGCGCCCGTGGCGCACAGTGCAAGAATGAGGGTGGAGAGGAGATGTCGTTTCACGTGGCCGCTTTCGGAAAGGGGAACGGTCCTTCGTGGGGCCCGGTCCCGGGATTGACTCTTGGTTGCGGGTGGCGCGCTGCCGCATGGCGTCGCTGGCCCATCCGTTAGCGTACACGAGGTTGCGGACGCGCGCACCTGCACCTGCACGTGCACGTGCACCTGACCTGCACCGCGCGCCGCCAGCGCTCAGCGGCCGATGCCGATCCCGCCGCCGATGTTTCCCATGCCACCACCCATGCCCCCGCCCGCTCCGCCTCCCGGCCCGCCACGGTGCCCGCCGCCGCCTTCGCCGCGCGGTCCGCCACCGCCGCCATTGCCGCCACCCGGCCCTTCCGGCTTGCGTTGCAGCTGTTCGGCGAGGAACACGGCCACCGCGCGGCGCTGGGGCTCGTCGAGCGCATCGTTCACCGTCAGCCACCACTCGCGCAGCTGCTTTTCCTCCGAAAGTTCGGCGCCGCCTTCCCCGTCGAGCGCGCCGGCCAGGTCGCGCAATTCGACATCGGCCTTCTGCAAGGCCTGCAGCGATGCGGCCTGCATCCGTTCCGCGCGCGACTGGCGCTCGCGCAGCAGCGCCCGGGTCCGGCTCTCGGTCTGCTGCCACAGGGTCTGCTGGTTGGCATTGAGTTTGAGCGAGTCCTTCAGCGCAGGCGCCATCATCAGCAAGTCCTGCGCGCGCATGTCCATCATCGGCAGCGCGCCCGCCGGGCCGGCGATCAGCAAAGCGGCGGCCAGCGCGGCCGCGCCCTTCGTCAACGTGTTCATGAATGCTCCGTGCAAAAAAAAGCCTGCGCTGGGAACGCAGGCCAAAACCACTTCAGGGTAGAGAGAAATACGGGCCAAGTGTAGGACGCGATTTCATGCCTTTCCGGCATTCTTACATTTCCTTACTCTCATTAACGCAGACGTACAAGCCGTCAAGAAGCGGCAATGTTGTCCGGTTTATAAAAATGAATCGAAGGGCAATCTAAATCGCCTCCAGGCGCCGGCGCGCCGTGCGCAGGCCACTACATTGTGGAAAATCGGGTTTATACTGATCCGGCGGCCGTCGAGTGACCGCTGCGCGTCTTGAAGGGCATCTACATGAGTAACTGCGTGAACAATCGCGATAGCAACGGCGCCGGCACGGACGTGGGCGATAACGTGGGCAATAGCGCAAGCAAGAGCGCGAAGGGTGGCCTGAAGGGTGCACTCAACCGCGCGGGCCTGGTCGGCCTCGGCGTCGTGGCCGGCATCGCCGTATCGCTGCAGTTTTCCGCGATGGCGCAACGTGCCGAGGAGCCTGCCTTGCCGCTGGAGGAATTGCGCCAGCTGGCCGATGTGTATGGCTTGATCAAGTCCGATTACGTCGAGCAGGTCGAAGACAGGAAACTGCTGACCGACGCCATCTCCGGCATGGTCGCCTCGCTCGATCCCCACTCGGCCTATCTCGACAAGAAAGCCTACGCGGAGCTGCGCGAAGGCTCGCAGGGCCGTTTCGTGGGCCTGGGCATCGAGATCGCCCAGGGCGACGAAGGCTATATCCGCATCGTCGCGCCGATCGAGGATTCGCCGGCCTACCGCGCCGGCATCAAGGCCGGCGACCTGATCACCCGCCTCGATGCGATGCCGCTGAAAGGCATGTCGCTCGATGAATCGGTGAAGAAGATGCGCGGCGAGCCGCACAGCAAGGTCACGCTGACCGTGCTGCGCGACGATGAGCCGCTGCCCCTCACGTTCAACCTGGTGCGCGAGGAAATCCTGCAAAAGAGCGTCAAGGGCAAGATCGTCGAGCCGGGCTACGCGTGGCTGCGCGTGGCGCAGTTCCAGGAACCGACAGTGGACGACCTGGCCGCCAAGATCACCGAACTGTACCGCCAGGATCCCAACCTGAAGGGCATGGTGCTCGACCTGCGCAACGATCCCGGCGGCGTGCTGCAGGGAGCGATCGGCGTGGCCGCGGCGTTCCTGCCGAAAGACACGCCCGTGGTATCCACCAACGGCCAGTTGCCCGATTCGAAGCAGATCTACTACGCGCGCGCCGAGTACTATTCGCTGCGCAGCGACAGTGACCCGCTGGCGCGCCTGCCCGACGCCGTCAAGCGCATCCCGCTGGCGGTGCTGGTCAACACCGGTTCCGCGTCCGCCTCCGAAATCGTGGCCGGCGCGCTGCAGGACTACGGGCGCGCAACGATCCTCGGCACGCAGACGTTCGGCAAGGGTTCGGTACAAACCATCCGGCAGCTGACGGCCGACACGGCATTGAAGCTGACCACGGCGCGCTACTACACGCCGCACGGCCGCGCGATCCAGGCCAAGGGTATCGTGCCGGACCTGAAAGTGAACGAATATGCCGATGGCGACGGCCTGAACGCGCTGCGCATGCGCGAGGCGGACTTGTCCCGGCACCTGGCGAACGACCGCGAGGCGGAAGCCGCCAAGGAACGCCGCGACGAGCTGGAGGAGCAGGCTCGCATCCTGGCACTGGAGAAGAAGCGCAAGCCGCTCGAGTACGGCGGCGCCGGCGACTTCCAGCTGGCGCAGGCGCTGAACCACCTGAAGGGCTTGCCGGTGCAGACGGCCAAGCCGGAATCGGCGATCGTGCAAGCCGCCGCAAAGTAAGCGCGGGCTGCGCCGGATGGCAGGACGGCGCCTTCGGGCGTCGTTTTTTTACGCCGTTTTTTCAGGCATTTCTTCAGGTAAAATCTGCGCCTCAGCGGCGCTCGCGCCACTTAACGAATTCGAAAGTTTGCTTATGAAACAAGCCGTTATCAGCGGTACCGGGCTGTTCACGCCGCCGCACGCGATCTCGAACGAAGAGCTGGTGGAAGCCTTCAACGCCTATGTGGAACTGTTCAACCGGGAACATGCCGCCGCCATCGAGGCAGGCACGGTCGTCGCGCTGGAACCGTCGTCCGCCGCGTTCATCGAAAAGGCTTCGGGCATCAAGTCGCGCTATGTGATGGACAAGGCCGGCATCCTCGACCCGCAACGGATGGCGCCGCGCATCCCCGAGCGCGCCAACGAGGAACTGTCGCTGCAGGCGGAGATCTGCGTGGCCGCCGCCAGGGAAGCGCTGGCCCGCGCCAACCGCACGCCCGCCGACATCGACATGGTGATCGTCGCCTGTTCGAACATGCAGCGCCCGTACCCGGCCATGGCGGTCGAGGTACAGCAGGCCCTGGGCATCGAAGGTTTCGGCTTCGACATGAACGTGGCCTGCTCGTCCGCCACCTTCGGTATCCAGACCGGCGCCACCGCCGTGCAGACCGGCCAGGCCCGCGCGGTGCTCGTGCTGAACCCGGAAATCACCAGCGGCCACCTGGATTACCGCGACCGCGACAGCCATTTCATCTTCGGCGATGCCTGCACGGCCATCGTGATCGAAGCGCGCGATGCCGCCGTCTCGGCACACCAGTTCGAGATCGTCGACATGAAACTGAAGACCTCGTTCTCGAACAACATCCGCAACAACTTCGGCTTCATGAACCGCTTCGACGAAGCCGGCGTGGGCCAGCCGGACAAGCTGTTCAAGCAGCAGGGCCGCAAGGTGTTCAAGGATGTGTGCCCGATGGCCGCCGAGATGATCAAGCAGTCGATCGCCAGCGCCGGCCTGCAGGCCGAGGAGGTCCGCCGCTACTGGCTGCACCAGGCCAACCTGAACATGAACCAGCTGATCGCCCGCCTGATCCTGGGCCGCGATGCCACGGCCGACGAAGCGCCCGTGGTGCTGGACACGTACGCGAACACGTCGTCGGCCGGCTCGATCATCGCCTTCCACAAGTACCAGGACGACCTGCCGGCCGGCGCCGTCGGCGTCATCTGCTCGTTCGGTGCCGGCTACTCGATCGGCAGCGTGGTCGTTCGCAAGCTTTGATGTAGCCAACGGCGGAAAAACGGCCGAGGCGGCAGCGTCGGCCGTTTATACTTTCGGCAAGGGCCGGCATCCGCCGTCCCGCGCCACCTGAAAGGAACCCCGCCTGCATGCCCCATGACGTTCCGCTGATCACCACCATCGCTGCCGCGCTCGGCTTCGGTCTCGTCCTCGGCTTCATCGCCGCCCGCCTCAAACTGCCCGCCCTGGTCGGCTATCTCGCCGCCGGCATCCTGCTGGGCCCCGCCACTCCCGGCTTCGTCGCCGATGCCGCGCTGGCCGGCCAGCTGGCCGAGATCGGCGTCATGCTGATGATGTTCGGCGTGGGCCTGCATTTCTCGCTGGAAGACCTGTGGGAAGTGCGCAAGGTGGCGCTGCCCGGCGCCCTGCTGCAGATTGCCGCCGCCACCGCAATGGGCATGGGCCTGGCGCACTGGTGGGGCTGGTCGATCGGCGGCGGGCTGGTGTTCGGGCTCGCACTGTCTGTCGCCAGTACCGTGGTGCTGCTGCGCGCGCTGGAAGAACGGGGCATCCTCGATACCTTCAACGGCCGTATCGCAGTGGGATGGCTGGTCGTCGAAGACCTGGTAACGGTGATCGTGCTGGTGCTGCTGCCGGCGCTGGCGCCTTCGCTGGGCGGCGACACGGCCGGCGTCGATCCGAATGCCAGCATCTGGATGACGCTGGCCATCACGCTGGGCAAGGTGGCGGTATTCGTCGTCTTCATGCTGGCGGTGGGCCGCAAGCTGTTCCCGTGGATCCTCTGGCAAGTGGCGCGCACCGGCTCGCGTGAACTGTTCACGCTGTGCGTGATCGCGGCCGCCGTCGGCATCGCGTTCGCGGCAACCAAGCTGTTCGGCATCTCGTTCGCGCTGGGCGCCTTCTTCGCCGGCATGGTGCTGCGCGAATCGGCGCTGGCGCACCGCGCGGCACAGGAATCGCTGCCGCTGCGCGACGCCTTCGCGGTGCTGTTCTTCGTGTCGGTCGGCATGCTGTTCGAACCATCCATCATCATGGAACAGCCGCTGCAGCTGCTGGCGGTGGTGGCGATCATCATCTTCGGCAAGTCGCTGGCCGCCTTCCTGCTGGTGGTGCTGCTGCGCTATCCGGTCAAGACGGCGCTGATGGTCTCGGCCAGCCTGGCGCAGATCGGCGAATTCTCGTTCATCCTCGCCGCCCTGGGCATTTCGCTGAAGCTCATGCCGCAGGATGGCCAGAGCCTGCTGCTGGCCGGCGCCATCATCTCGATCGCCCTCAATCCGCTGGTGTTCGCCGCCAGCGGGCCGCTGGAGCGCTGGCTCGGCCGCAACAAGCTGCTGGCGGCGAAGTTCGACCGGCCGGCCGACCCGCTGGCCGAACTGCCGATGACCACGGCGCGCACCAAGCTGTCCGGCCAGGTCGTGCTGGTGGGTTACGGCCGCGTCGGGCGCCACATCGCCCGCACGCTCAACGAGCACGGCATCCACTACGTGGTGGCGGAGCAGAACCGCGAACTGGTCGACGAACTGCGGCGCGACGGCATCCCCGCCGTCGCCGGCAACGCGGGCGAGCCAGCGGTGCTGATCCAGGCCCACATCGCCCACGCCAGGATGCTGGTGATCGCCACCCCGGATACCTTCCACGTGCGCGCGATGATCGAGACGGCGCGTGCGCTGAATCCGGGCATCCGCACCGTCGTGCGCACCCACAGCGACGAGGAAGCGGACATGCTGCGCCAGGAGCAGGCCGGCAAGATCTTCATCGGCGAACAGGTCCTGGCCGACAGCATGAGCGACTACGTGCTCGACACCTTCCGCCAGCCGGCCGTGGCCGCCCATTGAGCGCCGCCGGGTTCGTGCCCGTGACCGGCCCGGCCCCAGGGCGGACGCGAACCGGGCAGCCGGGCGTGGAACAGGCTCGGTGCGCCACCTAACCGTACACACGTGGCTACCCTTGTGTTCCTCACCCCGTTACCGTACGCTGGAACCATGAGGCAACTGTTGCTGCTATTGTGTTTAGGGTGGAGTGCACCCGCGCTGGTGTTCGCGCAGGGGCCGCGTACCGACGCGCCCAAGCTGCAGGTAGCCGTCAAGCGCATCATGCAGGATGCGCTGCACATGTACGAGATCGATGCCAGCGGCACCGTGCAGGCGCCGCTGCCGGTGGTCTGGCGCATCCTCACCGGGTATGACAGGATGGAGGAATTCGTGCCGGACCTGGTGTCGTGCCGGGTTCTGTCACGCAACGGCAATGAAGTGATCATCGAACAGTTCGGCAATGCCCGCTTCCTGTTCATGTCCCGCTCGATCCACCTGATCGTGCGCGCGACCGAGCAACCGATGTCGTCGATCGACATCGCGCTCATTTCCGGCGACATGAAGCATTACGAATCGCGCTGGGAACTGGTGCCCGTGCCGGAAACGGGCGGCACCAAAGTGCTGTACACGGGCCGCATGATGCCCAATTTCTACGTGCCGGGCATCCTCGGCACGAACATCATCCGCGGCGACATCGAGCGCATGATGGGCGCCGTGATGGCGCGGCTCGACAAGGGTATCGCGCCGCGCGCGCTGCCCTCGGCCGGCACGGACATCGCCCGCACCGGCGCGGCCGTGCCGCCGGCGCCGCGCTGACCGTCGTTGCCGGGGCCGGAACCGCTCAGGCCGGGTACTGGTCGCGCGTCCGTACTTCGGCGAAATTCTCCAGGCTGCCGATCCGGATCACCACGGGGTTCATGCTTGCCTGCGCATGCATCGGCCGCCAGGCGAACTTCCATTCCTGCTCCGCCGCGTCCTGCGCGGCCATCGTGAACGCCGAGCCCAGCCGCGCACGGCTGCCATATTCGACGGCGCCGTCGATACCGGCCCAGTTCGGCAGCGTGCGCTGCACGGCGCGGTGCACGCGTTCGCCGAATTCCTCGGTGTTATGGATGACCAGGCAAGCATCGGCGCCGAAGTGGTCGAACAAATCGCGGCTCCATGCCTGCGAGAACGACAGCGTGAGGAAGCCGGCATCGGGCCGCAGCACGAAATGGCCCAGGCTGAGCGCCTGGTCCAGTTCGTTGCGGGGGCCATAGCGGTGCAGGGTCGGGGGGCGTTGGTAGTCGTGCATGAATTCGGGCCTAAGTTTATTTCGTGGCGTTTATTTCGTGGCTTGCTCGCCGGCTTTGGGTGCCCGGCGCACGTGGCGCATCGCGCGCATCGCCGACGAAGCGATGAAGATCTCGCGCAGCAGGAAGCCGAAGCTGGCAATCAGGCTGCCCACCGACGCGGCGAACAGGCCGGCAATGTATTTGTCGAGCGTGACGTCGGTGGTATCGCCCACGAACAGCAGGGCGATCACGATGCCGACGAACAGGCCGCACAGCGTCGACAGCGTGATCGCCATGTTGATGTAGTGCGAGCGGCGGTACAGCACGTCCAGCTCGGTCAGGTAATTGTCGTTGTAGGCGATGTCGAGGCGGTCTTCGAGCACGCGCGAACGGTCGATGATGCGTGCCAGGCGATTGATCAGCACCATCAGGGCGGTGCAGACACCGTTCAGGAGAAATACCGGTGCGATCGCCAGTTGAATGATGTGGCCGATGTCGCCCAGCTGAATGTTCATTGCCATATTATTATGTGCGCTCCGCGGGACGACACGCCCGCTCCAGGCGCAAGTGTAGCAGGGCCGCCGCACGGCGGCGAAGGCCGGCTGGCTTAAAATCGCCCGAAGCGGCGGAACGCTTCGGTAGCCGCCACCAGTTCGCGGCTGATGCCCAGCTCCATGGCCCCATGGCCGGCGTCCGGCACCATTTTCACGACCGAGCCCGGCCAGTGCCGGTGCAGCTGCCACGCGGTGACCGGCGGACAGATCACATCGTAGCGCCCGTGCACGATCACGGCCGGCAGGTGGGCGATGCGCGCCACGTTCTTCAGCAGCTGGCCTTCCTCGAAAAAGCCCAGGTTTGCCATGTAGTGCGCTTCCAGCCGGCCCAGCCCCAGGTCCAGCGTATCGCACGGCGGTTCTTCCGGCTGCGGCATCAGGAATACGCGGCGCCCTTCGAACCGGCTCCATGCCCGGACCGCCGGCCAGTAGATGTCCGGATCGGCATCCATGATGCGCCGGTAGTAAGCCTGGAGCAGGTCGCCGCGCTCCGCTTCGGGAATGGCGGCCGCGAATTCCTCGTGGATTTCCGGATGAAACCACTGGGCGCCGTCGATGAACCAGTCGATTTCCCGCGCCGTGCACAGGAAGACCCCGCGCAGCACGAACCCGAGGCAGCGCTCCGGGTGGGTCTGGCCATAGGCCAGCGCCAGCGTCGAGCCCCACGAGCCGCCGAACACGAGCCACCGGTCGATGCCCATCAGCTCGCGCAGCCGCTCCATGTCCGACACCAGCAGTTGCGTGGTGTTGCCGCGCGTTTCACCCAGCGGCGTCGACTTGCCGGCGCCACGCTGGTCGAACAGGATCACCCGGTAGTGGCGTGGATCGAAGAAGCGCCGGTGCTGCACGGACAGTCCGGCCCCCGGCCCGCCATGCAGGAACACCACGGGAATGCCCTGCGGATTGCCCACCTCTTCCCAGTAGATCGTGTGCAGCTCGTCCACCTGCAGCATGCCGGTGCGCAGCGGGTCGACGGGCGGGAACAGGTAGGCGGAAGGGTCGGGCATGTGGCGGCTCCTCGAAAAAATCGTCAAAAAAGTGTGTTGATGGCACGTTGCACATTGTAATCGTCGTCGACGAGCAGCAGTACCTGCCACTTGTCGAACGTGGTGCAGGGATGCGAGATGCCGCAGCCGACCAGGTCGCCTACCTGGACGTCCACCCCGTCCGGCAGCCGCAGATAGGCATGCTGGTCGTTCATCTTGTCGATGCGCGCGCCATCCGGCAATGCCACGGGATGGGCGGCGCCCGGGCGGTGCACGGCCAGCGCAAGCGGCAATCCCAGGTCGTACGACGCATCGCGCTTGCCCATCGACAGGATCGCCAGGCCCGGCTCCGGCCGCGACAGCACGATGCTCCACACTTCGAGTGCCGGCCGCAGCCCGTCGGCCGCTTGGGCTTCGGCCCCTTCGCGCGCCGCCAGTTCCGCCGTCAGATCCAGGTAGTGGCCATGATCGCTGGTCAGGTAGCAACCGCTGCGCAGCACCGGCAGTACCGGCCGCGACAGGCCCGCCACCGCGCCGAACGCGCGCGCCACCAGGTCGAAATACGACGAGCCTCCCGCGGACAGCAGGATCTGCGGGCCGCCGAACAATCCCTCCGCATCGAGCTGCCGCGCCAGCGCGCTTACCTGGGCAAGGAAGGCCTCGACGCGCTCGACATCGGCGGCCCGGTCATCGCTGACCCGCAAGCCTTCATAGCCTTCGATGCCGGCCAGTTGCAATCCGGGCGCCGCGGCAATGGTGCGTGCCAGCGCCAGCGCATCGTCAAGCGTACGGCAGCCCGCGCGCTTGCCGGCAATGCCCAGCTCCACCAGCACCGGCAGCGGCCGCCCGATCCCGGCGCCGGCCGCGGCGCCGGACAGCCGCCGAACGCCTTCGGCCGAATCGGCCAGCACGAACAATTCAAAGCCCGGATCGTCGCGCAGCAGTGACAGCAGCGCGCGGATGTCGGCCGGGGCGACCAGCTCGTTGGCAAGCAGCACGCGGCGCACGCCGCAACGCGCCGCGGCCAGCACCTGCGGCGCCGTGGCCAGCGTGATGCCCCATGCGCCGTTGGCCAGCTGCGCGCCGAACAGTTGCGGGCTCATCGTGGTCTTGCCGTGCGGCGCCAGCACCACATCGTAGCGGGCGCAAAAAGCCCGCATCCAGCCCAGGTTGTGCAGCAGGCTGGAGGTCTTCAGCACCGCCACCGGAAAGCTGGTGTCGGCCGCGAGCACGTTCCAGCGCTGCACGCCGACCATGTGCTGGCGCAGCGGCTGCGCGATCGGCAAGCCCTTGGTGCCGGGCTGCAGCAGTTGTTCGTCGAGTTCAGCCAGGAACAGGCCGCCGTCGGGCAGGATGGTCATGCGGTCCTCGCAAGCATGGAAAATTGTTGGGAATGACAGGGAAGCACCGGAACGGACGTAAGAACAGACGTCAAGTCAGGCGCCAGGGCAGGCGCGAGGACAGTCGCCAGTGCGGCTACCAGGACAGGAGCCGAAAACACGCGGGGACAGGCCCCGGTGCGGGCTTGCCCGACACCAGGTACCTGTCCCCGCGTGCGCTACCTGTTACCTGTTACCTGCACTGCCGGATCCCGGCAGTTTGCCGCCATTGCAGCTTACGACATGTGCTGGCCGCCGTTGATGGCGATGTTGGCGCCCGTCACGAAAGCGGCTTCATCCGATGCCAGGTAGGCGACCAGGCCAGCCACTTCATCCGGCTTGCCCAGGCGGCCCATCGGGATTTGCGGCAGGATCTTCGAATCGAGCACGTCCTGCGGGATTTCGGTGACCATCTTGGTGCCGATATAGCCCGGCGAGATGGTATTCACGGTCACGCCCTTGCGCGCCACTTCCAGCGCCAGCGCCTTGGTGAAACCGTGCACGCCGGCCTTCGCGGCCGAATAGTTGGTCTGGCCGAAGGCGCCCTTCTGGCCGTTGACGGACGAGATGTTGATGATCCGGCCCCAGCCGCGTTCGACCATGCCGTCGGTGACCGGTTTCGTCATGTTGAACACGGAATCCAGGTTCGTGCGCAGCACGGCATCCCAGTTCACCTTGTCCATCTTCTTGAACGTCATGTCACGGGTGATGCCCGCGTTGTTGACCAGCACGTCGACCGGGCCGATGTCGCGGGTAATCGCGGCAACGCATGCCTGGGCCGACTCGTAGTCGCCCACGTCGGCAGGATAGGCGGCGAAGTTGTAGCCCTTCTCCTTCATCTCGTCCAGCCAGGCCTGGTACTTCGTGTTGTTCGGGGAATACGTGGTTACCACCTTGTAGCCCAGTGCAAGCAGCTTGATGCTGATTGCTTCGCCCAGACCGCCCATGCCGCCCGTTACCAATGCAACTCGTGCCATATGACATCCCCTCTAATTAGCGTACTCCGCACACAAAAACAAAGGGCCACTGCGTATGTGGCCCCCCTTCACTACTCTTCTTATTCGCGTTCGACGGCCAGCGCCACGCCCATGCCGCCGCCGATGCACAGCGAAGCCAGGCCTTTCTTGGCATCGCGGCGCACCATCTCGTGCAGCAGCGTCACCAGGATACGGGCGCCGGAAGCACCGATCGGGTGGCCGATGGCGATCGCGCCGCCATTCACGTTGATCTTGCTGGTATCCCAGCCCATTTCCTGGTTCACGGCGCAGGCCTGGGCGGCGAAGGCTTCATTGATTTCCAGCAGGTCGAGGTCTTGCGGCGACCAGCCGGCCTTCTTCAGCGCCAGCGTGCTGGCCGGTACCGGGCCCATGCCCATGTACGCCGGGTCGAGGCCGGACGAGGCGTAAGCCTTGACGCGCGCCAGCGGCTTCAGGCCCAGTTCCTTGGCCTTCGCGGCGGACATCATCACCACGGCGGCGGCGCCGTCGTTGAGGCCGGAGGCATTACCGGCGGTAACGCTACCCTCCTTGTTGAAGGCGGGGCGCAAGCCCTGCAGGCCTTCCAGCGTGGAACCGGCCTTGATGTATTCGTCGCTGTCGAACACGATCGTGCCCTTTTTCTGCGCGATTTCCAGCGGCAGGATCTCGTCCTTGAACTTGCCTTCCTTCTGCGCCGTTTCCGCCTTCAGCTGCGACTGCAGCGCGAATTCATCCTGCTGGGTGCGCGAGATTTCATACTTCTTCGCGACGTTCTCGGCGGTGATGCCCATGTGGTACTGGTTGTACACGTCCCACAGGCCATCGACGATCATGGTGTCCGTCATCTTCGCGTCGCCCATGCGGAAGCCGTCGCGCGAACCGTTCAGCACGTGCGGCGAGGCGCTCATGTTTTCCTGGCCACCGGCAATGACGATGTCGGAGTCGCCGGCCTTGATCGCCTGCGCCGCCAGGAACGTGGCCTTCAGGCCGCTGCCGCACACCTTGTTGATCGTGTAGCCGGGAATCGCGTTCGGCAGGCCGGACTTGATCACCGCCTGGCGGCCCGGATTCTGGCCCACGCCGGCCGTCAGTACCTGGCCCAGGATCACTTCGCTGATCAGGTTCGGATCGATGCCGGTCTGCGCCAGCAGGCCCTTGATCACGTGCGCACCGAGGTCGGCTGCGGGGATCTTGGCCAGGCTGCCGCCAAATTTGCCGACCGCGGTACGGGCCGCGGCAACGATGACTACGTCTTCCATGTACATTCTCCAGTGCACTGACCAGCTAGGTCAGCAGGGTTGTCGAAGCGCTACTACTTTTCATTCTATCGGGTTGCGCGGCAAGCTACCAGCGAAGTCCTTGCTGAGCTCGCCTAAACGATGCTGGGCCGAATTGGCCACGCCCACCACCTGGCGGCCATACCGCTGGGCACGCTCCATGGCTTGCTGGGAGTGCGACGCCGTCAGGCAGACCAGGTCGCGGGGTTCGCGCACGAACAGCAACTGGTTCGAGACGGCACTGGCCGCCGCGATCCCCTCGCGCGCCGCATGCACGTTCAGCTCGACCAGGCTGGCGCTGCTTTCAAAGGCGGCGCGCAACAGCGCGTTGCAGCCGGCCACCTGGGATTCGGCCAGGCCGCGGGTGACATCGGCCAGCTCGGCTGGCAGCGCGTTCGGCAGCGCGGCCGGAAATGCCGCCGAGAATGCCGCCGGCAATGTCGCTGGCGAAGTCATCGGAAACGCGGCAGCAGCGGACCAGTCGTTGAAGAACTGCGGGGAAAGCATGAACATGGGACGTCCTTTCGCAAAGCGGCGGAGCGGACCGATCCCGGCCAATACTGGTGGGCGAATAGTGCTGGGCGAATAGTGCTGAGCTGATGTTGCCGAGCTACTGCTGCTGAGCTACTGCTGCCAAGCTACCGTTGCTGAGCTGATGTTGCTGAGCTGATGTTGCTGAGCTGACGTTGCTGAGCTACGGCTGCCGGACAAATTCACCTGAGCAAAATGGCTGAGATTCCGCAAAGGCTTTCATGCTAATTGGCAGAGCTGGCCAGTTATTTGATAAATATCAAACTCTGCGTCATGAGAGCAATTTAATGCCATCCAGCGATGCGGCGCACTGCTCGCGGATCACCTTCACGAAATCCGCCACATATGCTTTTTGCCGCAATGCTTCCGGGACCGACACGTACAGGTCGCTCCACAGTCCATGGTCGCCGACCGGCCGGGCCACCACGTAGTCGTAGTCGACATAGTTCTTGATCGCCCAGTTCGGCAGCGCGGCAATGCCGCGGCGGCTGGCCACGAGCTGCAGGATGGCCACCGTCAGTTCCGCCGTGCGGCGGCCGAACTGCACGTCCGCCGGCCGCAGTACTTCGCGGATCAGGTCGATGCGCTCTTCCGGCACCGGGTAGGTGATCAGCGTTTCGCCTTCGAAGTCGGCGGCGGCGAGGCGGCGCTGGCTGGCCAGCCGGTGCTTCTGCGCCATCACGGTCAGGATTTCAAAGCGGAACAGCGGGAATGTCGCGTACTGGCTCCGGTAGTCGGAGCCGATCACCAGGTCGGCGCTGCCCGCGCGCAGCAGGTCGACCGGTTCGCTGTGGAAGCCCGACACCAGGTCGATTTCCACGTCGGGCCAGCGCTTGCGGAATTCATCCATCACCGGCATCAGCCAGTCGAAACAGGTATGGCATTCCAGTGCCACGCGCAGCTGGCCCTGGTCACCCTGCATCAGCCGTACCACGTCGCGCTCGGCCAGCTCGATCTCGGGCAGCAGCATGTCGGCCAGCCGCAGCAGCCGCGCGCCGGTGGCGGTGAAGCCGATCGGCACCGACTTGCGTTCGAACAGCGGTCCGCCGTAGCGGTCTTCCAGCAGCTTGATCTGGTGCGACAGTGCCGACTGGGTGAGGTTCAGCAGTTGGGCAGCACGCACGAGGCTGCCTGCGGAGCGCAACGCGGCAAGCGTGCGCAAATGGCGGATCTCCAGCATGGTCAATGAATTATTTTCATGTTAAACCGCAAAATGTTTCGTTTGGCTTATAGAGAGCATTGTCGCACACTCTACTTCACCAATATTTAACTCTTGTGACATGAAAAACATTTACACGCACATCCCCGGTTTTCCCCGCGTCGGCGCACAGCGCGAACTGAAGACGGCCCTGGAGCGCCACTGGCGCGGTGAACTGGCGGCCGTGGAGCTGGAAGCGGAAGGCCGTGCGCTGCGTGCGCGCCACTGGGCGCGCCAGCGTAATGCCGGCCTGGACTTCGTCACCGTGGGCGACTTCGCCTTCTATGACCACGTGGCCAACCACATCCAGCTGTTCGGCTGCGAACCGGCGCGGTTCGGCTTCCAGGCTGAAACACCGCTGGAGCGCTATTTCACGCTGGCGCGGGGACGCGCCGGTGCACCGCGCGGCGACTGCGCCTGTGGCCACGGTAGCGCCAATGGCCAGGACAGCCACGCAGGCCACGACAGCGGCAGCCCGGCGCTGGAAATGACCAAGTGGTTCGACACGAACTACCACTACCTGGTGCCCGAACTGGACGCCGCCACGCACTTCGAACTGTCTTCCACCCGCCTGTTCGACGAAGTGGACGAAGCGCTGGCACTGGGCCATGCCGTGAAGGCCACGCTGATCGGCCCCCTGACTTTCCTGTGGCTGGCCAGGAGCACCGATGCGACGCCGCGCCGCGATTTGCTGGACTGCCTGCTGCCCCGCCTCTTGCCCATCTATGGCCAGGTGCTGGCGCGGCTGAAGGAACAGGGCGTGGCCTGGGTACAGGTCGAGGAACCCATCCTCGGGCTCGACCTGCCGCAGGAATGGCGCAGCGCCTTCGACACCGCGTACTGGCAGCTGAACCAGGCTGGCGCGCCGCTGCTGCTGGCCACCTATTTCTCGCCGCTGGAAGAGAACCTGTCGCTGGCCTGCCGCCTGCCCGTCGCCGGGCTGCACGTGGATGGCGTGCGCGCCGCGCATGAACTGGTCAGCGTGGCCGACTGGCTGCCGGTGCACAAGGTGCTGTCGGTCGGCATCGTCGATGGCCGCAATATCTGGCGCACCGACCTCGACGCGGCGCTGGGCACGCTGGCACCAATACTGGAAAAGCGCAACGGCCAGCTGTGGCTGTCCACCTCGTGCTCGCTGCTGCACGTGCCGTACAGCCTGGAGGCGGAAACCGCGCTCGATCCGGAACTGGCATCGTGGCTGGCTTTCGCGCATGAAAAGCTCGATGAGCTGGCGGTCCTGAAAACCGCGATCGAGCAGCCCGGGGCGGCAGCCGCAGCGCTGGCGGCGTCACGCGCGGCCATCGCCACGCGCCGCGCCAGCCCGCGCGTGCGCGATGCGGCAGTGCGGGCTCGGCTGGCTACCCTGCCGGACCATGCCGCGCAGCGCAAATCGCCCTTCGCCGAGCGCCGGCTGCTGCAGGGAGCAAAGCTGAACCTGCCGCCCTTCCCCACCACCACCATCGGCTCGTTCCCGCAAACGCCGGCGATCCGCTCGGCCCGCGCCGCCTACAAACGCGGCGACCTGGACGGCACCGGGTACGAAGCGGCCATGCGCGCCGAGATCGAACACGCGATCCGCCGCCAGGAAGCGCTGGGGCTGGACGTGCTGGTGCATGGCGAAGCCGAACGCAACGACATGGTCGAGTACTTCGGCGAACACCTGGCCGGCTTCGCGTTCACCCGGAACGGCTGGGTGCAGTCGTATGGCTCGCGCTGCGTGAAGCCGCCGGTCATCTGGGGCGACGTGTCGCGGCCGGCGCCGATCACCGTGGCGTGGGCGCGCCATGCGCAAAGCCTCACGCCACTGCCCGTGAAAGGCATGCTGACCGGTCCGGTGACGATCCTGCAATGGTCCTTCGTGCGCGACGACCAGCCGCGCGCCGACACGGCCGACCAGATCGCCCTGGCCATGCGCGACGAGGTGGACGACCTGCAGCAGGCCAGCATCGACATCGTGCAGATCGACGAACCGGCGTTGCGCGAGGGCTTGCCGCTGCGCCAGGCACGCCGCGCCGCCTACCTGGACCGGGCGGTGCGCGCCTTCCGCCTGACGGCCGCGGTGGCGCGGGACGGCACGCAGATCCATACCCACATGTGCTACGCCGAGTTCAACGACATCCTGCCGCAGATCGCCGCGCTCGATGCCGACGTGATCACCATCGAGACCTCCCGTTCGGCCATGGCGCTGCTCGACGCCTTCGGCGATTTCCGCTACCCGAACGACATCGGGCCGGGTGTCTACGACATCCACTCGCCGCGCGTGCCGGACCGCGAGGAGATGCTGGCGCTGCTGCGCCGTGCCCGCGCCGTCATCCCGGCCGGACAGCTGTGGGTCAACCCCGATTGCGGCCTGAAGACGCGCGGCTGGCCGGAAACCGAGGCGGCCCTGCGGCACATGGTCGACGCGGCGCGGCAGATGCGCGCGGAGTGGGCCAGTGAAGCGGCAAGTGAAACGGCCAGGACAGCGGCCAATGCAGCGGCCAATGCGGCGCTTGCTGCAGAGCCCGGTCCGTTGCTGAACAAGGTGGCCGCCGAAGCGGACAGCGGCACGGCTGAAGCCGCATGAATACAGGGCCGGGAGGCTGTTCCGTACGTGAAAATGCCTCACCGATAATTGTTTTTTGACAGTAAAATGCTCGGGCCCGGGCCTGCCCGAACTTTTTATTGCCGTCATGTCCAAAAGCCCGTTTCAAAAGCCCATCGAAATCAAGATTTCCACCGTCGTTGCCGTCTCCGCGATCCTGCACACGTCCGACCGCATCGCCCTCGATGCCGCCCTGCGCGGCATGACGGGTGGTGTTGCCGATTTTTTTGAAGGCGACCTCGCCGTCATCGACGTCGGCGACCTGGCGCCCGGTTCCGAACGCATCGACTGGGCCGGCACGATCGAGCTGCTGAAGAAGTACCGCCTGAATCCGGTGGCCGTGCGCAACGCGCGGCCGGACATGCTGGAAGAAATCCAGGCCCTCGGCCTGTCGATCGATACCGGCAAGCGCGACGATGCCGGCCCATCCACCGCAGTGCCGGCTCCTGCTCCGGCTCCCGCTCCTGCTCCCGCTCCTGCTCCTGCTCCTGCTCCAGTGCCGGCGGCCGCGCCTGCCGCGCCGGCCAACACCGGCACGATCATCATCGACACCCCGGTGCGTGCCGGCCAGCGCATCTATGCGCGCGGCGGCGACCTGATCGTGATGGCCGTCGTCAACAACGGCGCCGAGATCATCGCCGACGGCAGTATCCATGTGTACAACACCCTGAATGGCCGCGCGCTGGCCGGCGCCTCCGGCGACGCGACCGCGCGCATCTTCGCCCTGTCGATGTCGCCAGAACTGGTGTCGATCGCGGGTGTTTACCGGACGTTCGAGGATGGTTTCCCCGTCGAGCAGGCCAAGCAGCCCGCACAAATCAGGCTCAGCGGCGACAAACTGGATATACAATCTGTCAATTAAGGCAATTCAACAGGCAACGCGTCCGCGCCCCGCGCCTGAGCTTTCACACTAAAAGGATTATTCGTGGCAAGAATTATTGTTGTAACGTCCGGCAAGGGCGGTGTCGGCAAGACGACTTCCAGCGCCAGCTTCTCCACCGGTCTCGCGATGCGTGGCCACAAGACCGCCGTGATCGACTTCGACGTGGGCTTGCGCAACCTCGACCTGATCATGGGTTGCGAGCGCCGCGTCGTCTATGACCTGATCAATGTGATCAACAAGGAAGCCTCGCTGCCGCAGGCACTGATCAAGGACAAGCACTGCGACAACCTGTTCATCCTGCCGGCGTCGCAAACGCGCGACAAGGATGCGCTGTCGGAAGACGGCATCGAGCGCGTGCTGGCCGAGCTGATCGACATGGGTTTCGAATACATCATCTGCGATTCGCCGGCCGGCATCGAGCATGGCGCCCTGATGGCGCTGACCTTCGCCGACGAAGCCATCGTCGTCACCAATCCGGAAGTGTCCTCGGTGCGCGATTCCGACCGCATCCTCGGCATCCTGCAGGCGAAGTCGCGCCGCGCGCAATCCGGCGGCGAACCGGTCAAGGAACACCTGCTGATCACCCGCTATGCGCCGAAGCGCGTGGAAGCGGGCGAGATGCTGAGCTACACGGACGTGCAGGAAATCCTGCGCATCCCGCTGATCGGCATCATTCCGGAATCGGAACAGGTGCTGCATGCATCGAACCAGGGTAACCCTGCGATCCACTTCAAGGGCACGGACGTGGCCGAAGCCTATGAAGACGTCATCGCCCGCTTCCTGGGCGAAACCCGGCCACTGCGCTTCACGGACTATGAAAAACCGGGATTGTTCAAGCGCATCTTTGGAGGAAAGTAAATGGCCCTGCTATCTTTCCTGTTCCCCAGCAAGCCGAAAACAGCCAACGCCGCAAAGGAGCGGCTGCAGATCATCATCGCGCGCGAACGCAACGGCCGCAGCGGCCCGGACTTCCTGCCCGCACTGCACAAGGAACTGATCGAGGTGATCTCGAAGTACACGAAAGTGAATGCCGACGACATCAAGATCTCGCTGGACCGCCAGGGCAACCTGGAAGTGCTCGACGTCAACGTCGTGCTGCCGGACGCGTAATCCCGGCCGTACCGGTGCGGACCATTCGGACCGCACCGGCCCGCACGCGCGGCTAGCGGTTCTTAGCCGCCAGCAATTCCTCCACCACCTTCGCGCACGCATCCACGTGCTGGTAGCCGATCTGCCGGAAGGCAAAGAAGCCGATCGCCGCCGATGCCACCTGCCCCGCCAGCGGCACGATTTTCGATGCCTGCTTGGCCACCAGCTTCTTCCCGCTCTTTGCCAGCAGCTTGAAGACCAGGTCGCGCGTGATCAGTTTGCCCACCAGCATGCCTCCCACGCTGACCGACGCTTCGTAGGCGATCATCCGGTATTTCGGCTGCAGCCGCTCGACCTGCGCGGCCGTCAGGCCGAACGCCGCATTCACTTCCTCGATCAGCTGGGTGAACAGCTTCACGTCCGAGACGATATCGATGCCGGGAATGGGCACCGCGGAGACGCCCGCGGCCAGCGCGGCGCGGCGGCGGACGAGCCGCCGGCAGCGTTCCCGCACCTCGGCGATGTTATCTGAAGAATAAGGCAACAATTCCCAGCCGCTGTCCACGAATGTGTCTCCTAAAAAGTTGCCAAACAAAAAAGTTCATTGAAAACGGCGTTTAACCAGTGTACCGTGTACCGATCCCACGGGCCCGCACGGACCGGGTTTCTGGCCAGAAATTGTTGGTCAAATTAGTAACAACATTGCAAACCCTGTTATATTCGCAGTGACCAAGCCTTACCCCCGTTCTTTAACCGCCGATAAGATGAGAATCGTAGTCCTTGACAATGACCGAAGCCAGACCGAGCTGATTTCCCAGGTACTGACTTCCGCCGGCCACGTGTGCCATGCCTTCCAGACAGGCAAGGAACTGCTCGGCCAGCTGCGCAAGGACAGTTACGACATGCTCATCTTCGACTGGCAGGTTGCCGATATGGGGGGCGCCGAGCTGATGCGCAAGGCGCGCGAAAAGCTCAACGACGGCGCGCCCGTCATGTTCCTCACCACCAGCTCCGGCGAAGACGACATCGTTTCCGGCCTTGACGCGGGCGCGGACGACTACATGATCAAGCCCCTGCGCCGCAGCGAAATGGTGGCCCGGGTGCAAGCCTTGCTGCGCCGCGCCTTCCCGGCGCAAAACGGTGCCGAGCAACTGACGTTCGGCCAATATGTATTTGAAACCCGTCCGGGCCGGCTATTGATGGATGGGCATGTGCTGGATGTCACGCACAAGGAGTTTTACCTGGCTCTGCTGTTTTTCCGCAACATCGGCCGGCCGCTGTCGCGCGCTTATATACATGAGGCCGTGTGGATCCGGGAAACCGAGGTGCCTTCCCGCACGATGGATACGCATGTGTCGCGCGTGCGCAATAAGCTCCAGCTGAAACCGGAAAACGGCTTCCGGCTCGTGCCTGTCTACAGCTACGGCTACCGCCTCGAAAAACTCGGCAATTAAGACTTGGCAATTCAGACTCGGCAATTAAGACTTGGCAATTCAGACTCGGCAATTAAGACTCGGCAATTAAGACTTGGCAATTGAGCGCCTGCCTGCGGCCGATGCCGGCTCGATGGTGGCTCGATGGTGGTTCGATGGCGGGCGGCAAGCCCCCACTGGGACGATTTGTCCCATCCCCGCCAGCCCGGCCGGGCAAAGCCGGTTGCCGCACATCAGGCTATAATCAAGGCCTACGTCGTTGATTTTTCTGGAAATGCAACTTCTTGCCGTCGGCCTCAACCACACTACAGCTCCGGTCGCCCTGCGCGAACGGCTGGCGTTCGCGCCTGATCAGCTGGGGTCGGCCGTGCGCGCGGCACGCAACTGGTTCCAGCGGCTCGACGGCCACGGCAGTGACGAGGCAGCCATCCTGTCCACCTGCAACCGCACCGAGCTGTATGCGGCCAGCGGCGCCGCCAATCCGCTCGACGCCGGCGCGCATTTCCTGGCCGATTTCCACCAGCTGAACTATTCCGAACTGCGCCCGCACCTGTACATGCTGCCGCAGCACGAAGCCGTGCGCCACACCTTCCGTGTCGCGTCCGGTCTCGATTCGATGGTGCTGGGTGAAACGCAGATCCTCGGCCAGATCAAGGATGCGATCCGCACCGCCGATGAAGCGGGCGGTCTCGGCACCTACCTGCATCAGCTGTTCCAGCGCAGTTTCTCGGTCGCCAAGGAAGTGCGCAGCACCACCGAGATCGGCGCGCACAGCGTGTCGATGGCGGCGGCCTCCGTGCGGCTGTCGCAGCGCATCTTCGACAAGCTGTCCGAGCAGAACGTGCTGTTCATCGGCGCCGGCGAGATGATCGACCTGTGCGCCACGCACTTCGCCGCGCAAAACCCGAAGTCGATCACGGTGGCCAACCGCACGCTGGAGCGCGGCGAACTGCTGGCGCACCGTTTCAACGGCAAGGCCGTGCGCCTGGCCGACCTGCAGACGCAGCTGCACCAGTACGACATCCTGATTTCTTCCACCGCGTCGTCGCTGCCGCTGATCGGCCTGGGCATGGTGGAACGCGCGATCAAGGCGCGGCGCCATAAACCCATGTTCATGGTCGACCTGGCCGTGCCGCGCGATATCGAACCGGAAGTCGGCCGGCTCAACGACGTGTTCCTGTACACCGTCGACGACCTGGGCAAGGTGGTGCAGGCCGGTATCGAAAACCGGCAAGCCGCCGTGGCGCAGGCCGAGGCGATCATCGAAACGCGCGTGCAATCGTTCATGCACTGGGTCGACGACCGCGCCGTGGTGCCCGTGATCCAGGGCTTGCAGGAAAATGGCGAGGCGATCCGCCTGGCCGAACTCGACCGCGCCCGCAAGCTGCTGGCCAAGGGCGAGGACGTGGAAGCCGTGCTCGAAGCGCTGTCGAAAGGCTTGACGGCCAAGTTCATGCACGGCCCGCAGCAGGCGCTGCACCGTGCCCAGGGCGCCGAACGCGCCCAGCTGGCCGAACTGCTGCCCCAGCTGTTCCGCGGCCGCCGTTAGCGGCCCCCCTCTTTTCGCTGCCGCACCGGCCCCGGTGCGATGACTACCCATACCGGAACACACCATGAAACCATCAATGCTGGCCAAGCTGGACCAACTCGCCAACCGCCTCGTGGAGCTGGACGAACTGCTGATGTCCGAAGGCGCCACGGCCAATATGGACAGCTACCGCAAGATGACCCGCGAACATGCCGAGCTGGGCCCGCTGGTGGCACTGTACAAGGAATACCAGCAGGTGCTGGGCGACATCGCCGAGGCGCAGCAGATGCTGGGCGACCCGGACATGAAGGATTTCGCCCAGGAAGAAATCGAGGCCGGCAAGGGCCGCCTGGCTGGCCTGGAACTCGACCTCCAGAAAATGCTGTTGCCGAAGGATGCCAATGACGAACGCAACATCTTCCTGGAAATCCGCGCCGGCACCGGCGGCGACGAATCCGCGCTGTTCGCCGGCGACCTGCTGCGCATGTACACCCGCTTTGCCGAGCGCAGCCGGTGGCAGGTGGAAATCGTGTCGGCATCGGAAAGCGACCTGGGCGGCTACCGCGAAGTGATTGCCCGCATCGTCGGCACCGGCGCCTACTCGAAACTGAAATTCGAATCCGGCGGCCACCGCGTGCAGCGCGTACCCGCCACCGAAACGCAGGGTCGCATCCATACCTCGGCGTGCACGGTGGCCGTGATGCCGGAAGCGGATGAAGTGGAAGACGTGCACATCAACCCGGCCGACCTGCGCATCGACACCTATCGTGCCTCCGGCGCCGGCGGCCAGCACATCAACAAAACCGACTCGGCCGTGCGCATCACCCACCTGCCCAGCGGCATCGTCGTGGAATGCCAGGACGACCGCTCGCAGCACAAGAACAAGGCCTCGGCCATGAAGGTACTGGCGGCCCGCATCAAGGACGTGCAGTTGCGCGAGCAGCAGTCGAAGGAAGCCGCCACCCGCAAGAGCCTGATCGGCAGCGGCGACCGCAGCGAGCGCATCCGCACCTACAACTTCCCGCAAGGCCGCATGACGGACCACCGCATCAACCTCACGCTGTACAAGCTCGACATGATCATGGATGGCGACCTGGCCGAACTGACAACGGCGCTGTCCGCCGAACACCAGGCCGAGCAGCTCGCCGCGCTGGGCGACTAGGCCGCCAGGGATCGGGCGGCGTCCATCGGCCTGCGCCGCTTTATGCGAGAATTGGCGCCTTCCCATTCGAGCAATATTAATGACGATGAAATCGCTGAGCCCGCGCACCGTCCTCCTGTCCGCCGCCGCCGCCGCCCTGCTGGTGGTCGCCGTCGCGCTGTTCCTGCAGCACGTGAAGGACATGCTGCCCTGCCCCATGTGCGTGATCCAGCGCTACCTGTTCCTCGCGGTGGCCATCGGCTGCCTGGTCGGTGCGTTCGGGCGCAAGCCGAAGATCGGCGCGGGCATCGGCCTGGCGGCGGCGATCGGCGGCCTCGGCGTCGTCGCCAAGCATTTGTACGTGCTGGCAAACCCTGGCTTCTCGTGCGGCATCGATCCGATGACGACCGCGCTGAACAAGATTCCCACCGCTACTTACCTGCCGTGGCTGTTCGAGGCGGAGGGACTGTGCGACAAGGCGGAAATGTTCGCCGGCCTGTCGGTGCCGCAATGGTCGGCCATCTGGTTCGCGATCCTGGCCGCGACCATGATCTGGGTGCTGGCGCGCCGGCAGGCATGAGCATGCTGGTCGTTCCCGGCACCACGCTGGCGGCGCTCCAGCGCGCGCCGCTGCTCGATCCCGTCGACCAGCGCATCCTGCTGTGCCATGCGCTCGGCATCACCCGCACGGCACTGATCACGCAATCCGACCGCGCGCTGACCGACGCCGAAGCGGCCGGCGTGTCCGCCCTGCTGCAGCGCCGGCTGGCTGGCGAGCCGGTCGCGTACATCGTCGGCAGGCGCGAATTCTACGGGCTGGATTTCACGGTCGGTCCCGGCGTGCTGATTCCCCGTCCCGAAACGGAGCTGCTGGTCGAACTGGCGCTGGAGCGCCTGCCGCCGCGCGGGCGCGTGCTGGACATGGGCACCGGCAGCGGCGCGATAGCCGTCGCCATCGCCCACGCCCGCCCGGATGCACAGGTGACGGCCCTCGACGTCAGCCCCGATGCCCTCGCCATCGCGCGCCGCAACGCCGAGCGGAACGGCGTGACCGTGCACTTCCAGCACAGCGACTGGTTCACCGCGGTTGCGCAGGGAACGTTCGACCTGATCGTTTCGAATCCCCCCTATATCGCCGCCGGCGACCGGCACCTGTCGGAGGGCGACCTGCGCTTCGAACCGCCCGGCGCGCTGACCGACCATGCCGACGGCTTGTCCGCGCTGCGCACCATCGTCGAGGGCGCCCCGGCGCACCTCGTGGCCGGCGGCTGGCTGCTGATGGAGCACGGCTATGACCAGTCCGCCGCCGTGCAGGCGCTGCTCTCTTCCCGATCGTATGCCGGCGTGCAGAGCTGGCACGACCTGGCCGGCATCGCCCGCGTGACCGGCGGGCGGGCCAGCACGCCTGGCGAGGGTTAGCCACCGCCCCGAGCAGGCGATACCGCTTTGCTAGAATCCGCGAACGGCCCACCCGGCACGGCGCGAGTTCAGGGACCGGCGTACGTGTTTTCACAATTTCGGTTACTCTCGCACCAATATTTTGGTCTGATGCACAGAAAGGAAAGCCAATTGTCCACTCTACTGACGCGCCGCCTGGCCCTGCTGGCCGAGGAACGGCACCGCGACGTGCTGCGGGGCGGCTTGCGTGGCATCGAACGGGAAACGCTGCGGGTGCAGCCGGATGGCCACCTGGCGCGCACGCCCCATCCGGCCGGCTGGGGTTCGGCACTGACGCATCCGGAGATCACCACCGATTACGCGGAGACGCTGGCCGAGTTCATCACGCCCGCCGAGAACGACATCGCCACCACGCTGGACAAGCTGGACGGCATCCACCGCTTCGCCTACAGCAAGCTGGGCGACGAACTGCTGTGGAGCGAATCGATGCCCTGCCAGTTGCCGGCCGAAGAGGACATCCAGATCGCCTGGTATGGCAAATCGAACCTGGGCATGCTCAAGCATGTGTACCGCCGCGGCCTGGCGCTGCGCTACGGCAAGGCCATGCAGTGCATCGCCGGCATCCACTATAACTACTCGCTCGACGAACGCCTGTGGCGCATCCTGGCCGAGCACGAGCCGGCCACCCGGCAGCTCACCCCGGTGGCCTACCAGTCCGAAGCCTACCTGGCGCTGATCCGCAATTTCCGCCGCAACAGCTGGCTGCTGATGTACCTGTTCGGCACCTCGCCGGCGCTGAACAGCAGCTTCCTGCGCGGCCGTCCGCACAAGCTGGAAGCGCTGTCGGCCGATACCCTGTACCTGCCCCATGCGACCAGCCTGCGCATGAGCGACCTGGGTTACCAGAACGATGCCCAGTCCGGCCTGCGCCCCCACGAGAACAGCCTGGACAGCTACGTCGCCACGCTGACCCGCGCCGTGAACCAGCCCTACGAGCCGTACCAGAAGATCGGTACCCGCGATGCGAACGGCGAATGGCAGCAGCTGTCGACCAACGTGATCCAGATCGAGAACGAGTACTACTCGACGATCCGGCCGAAGCGCGTGATCCGCACCGGCGAGCGGCCGATCCAGGCGCTGTGCAACCGCGGCGTGCAATACATCGAGGTGCGCTGCCTGGACGTCGATCCGTTCGAGCCGGTCGGCGTGGGCCTGGCCACCGGCCGCTTCCTCGACGCCTTCCTGCTCTATTGCGCACTCGAGGAAAGCCCGGCGATCGACGAGGAGGAAGGCGAGATCCTGGCGCGCAACTTCGCCCGCACGGTGAAGGAAGGGCGCCGCCCCGGCCTGACGCTGACGCGCGATGGCCAGGAGATCGCGCTGCGCGCCTGGGGCGAGGACCTGCTGGAACGGATCCGCCCCGCGGCCGAACTGCTCGATGCGCTGCGCGGCGATACCCAGCACGCGGACGCGCTGGCGCAGCAGGCCCCCAAGCTGGCCGACCCGGAACGCACCCCGTCGGCCGCCGTGCTGCGGGAACTGGCGCGGCACGGCAATTCGTTTGCCGCCTTCGGCCTCGCGCAAAGCCAACGGCACGCCGCCTACTTCCGCTCGCATCCGCCGAACCCGGAACAGGAAGCGCATTTCGGCGCGCTGGCCGCCACTTCGGTGGCCGAACAGGCCGAGCTGGAGCGCACGCAGACGGGCAGCTTCGACGACTACGTGAAAGCCTACCGCGCCAGCAACCTGTGCCCGAACCACGCATGACGCCGCAGTCCATTCCCCCTCGCCGGCGTGCTGACCTTCTTTAACGAACAGCATGGCCAACTGCGGCCCCGGCACGAACTCGTGCAGGGGCACGCGGTTCCCGGGCACGACACGCCCGATCGCATCGACGCCATCCTGGCCGAACTGGGGCGGCGCGGCCTGGGGCGCATCGTCACGCCGCACGGCGTGCCGCTGATGTCGCTCGAGCGCGTGCATGCGCCCCGCTACCTGCATTTCCTGCGCCATGCCTGGAGCGAATGGGCAGCCCAGTCGCCGGACCACGCCCAGCGGGACGCGTTTGCTTCCCAGTGGCCGGTGCGCACGCTGCGCGCCGACATCGAGCCGGAGGACCTCGGCGCGCGCCTGGGCCTGTACTCGATCGACACCACCACGCCACTCACCGCGGGCACCTGGGTCGCCGCGAAAACCGGTGCCGATTGCGCCGTCAACGCGGCGCACGCGCTGCGCGTGGGCGAGCGCGGCAGCTTTGCCCTGACCCGCCCGCCCGGCCACCATGCCGGCGCGGATTTCTTCGGCGGCGGCTGCTACCTGAACAATGCCGCCCTGGCCGCCCAGCACCTGCTCGACGATGGCCTGCAGCGCGTGGCCGTGCTGGACGTCGATTACCACCATGGCAGCGGTACGCAGGGCATCTTCTACGACCGGGCCGACGTGCTGTGCCTGTCGATCCACGCCGAACCGCGCCAGGTGTATCCGTTCTACAGCGGCCATGCCGACGAAACCGGCGACCGCGCCGGCCACGGCTACAACGTCAACCTGCCGCTGCCGGCCCGCACCACGGCGCAAGCCTGGTTTACCGCGCTGGAAACGGCCTGCGTGCGCTTGTCGATGTACCGGCCGGAAGCGCTCGTGGTGGCGCTGGGCGCCAATACCTTCCAGGGCGAGGCGCATGGCGGCTTCGGCCTGGGCGGCGGCGACTTCCTGCGGCTCGGCGAGCGCCTGGCCTGGCTGAACCTGCCGACCTGCTTCGTGTTCGAGGGCGGCAGCGCGCTGCGCGAATTGGGCACCAACGTCGTCAACGTGCTGGAAGGTTTTGAAACGGCCTTGTGATGTCACGACAATTTCACAATAAATCGCTTGCGATTAAATCGCCATCTATGTATAGTGTGCACATGGACGACGCATACCGCGTCCCAGGCAGCAAAAAAAGCAATCGATACGTACCCTGTAAATAGTGCGCTATTGAATCGAATATTACCTAACTGAAAGGAACTGCACCATGTCGATCGAAAAAGTCCTGTACCGCGCCCACGCTAAATCCACCGGTGGCCGCGAAGGCCGTTCCGTGTCCAGCGATGGCGTGCTCGACGTCAAGCTGACCACGCCGAAGGAAACTGGGCGGTAACGGCGCCGAAGGCACCAACCCGGAACAGCTGTTCGCCGCCGGTTACTCGGCCTGCTTCCTGGGCGCCATGAAATTCGTCGGCGGCCGCGACAAGATCGCCGTGCCGGCCGATACCTCGATCGACGCCAGCGTCGGCATCGGCCCGATCCCGACCGGTTTCGGCATCGAAGTGGAACTGAAGATCTCGCTGCCGGGCCTGGACCGTGAAACGGCCGAGAAGCTGGTGCAGGCCGCGCACATCGTCTGCCCGTACTCGAACGCCACCCGCGGCAACATCGACGTCACGCTGACCGTCGTTTAAGCGGTTCTCTCCGGCCACTGCCCTTACAATTGCCCCTTTACATGGGGCATTGAAATGATCGAATGGCAGTGGCTGGCGTTTGAAAGCATCCCGCGCGGGGACCTGTACGAAGTGCTGCGCCAGCGGCAGGAAGTCTTCGTGCTGGAGCAGACCTGCCTGTATCCCGACCTGGACGGCCACGACCAGGCCGCCCATCACCTGATGGCCTGGCAGACAGTCGCCGGCGAACGCCGCCTGGCGGCCTACCTGCGTTGCCTCGCCCCCGGCGCCAAGTACACCGAAATGTCGCTCGGCCGCATCCTCACCCCCGCCACCGCCCGCGGTACCGGCATCGGGCGCCAGCTCGTCGCCGAAGGCATCCGCCGCGCCGAACAGCAGCACCCCGGCCACCGCATCCGCATCGGCGCCCAGCAGCGCCTGGAAGCCTTCTACCAGAGCTTCGGCTTCGCCACCATCAGCGATCCGTACGACGAAGACGGTATCCCGCACATCGACATGCTGCGCTGAAACAGCGACTGCAGCATGTAGCAAACCCACGACAGGGACAGTCCCCACGGCAGGGACAGTCCCCAAGTTTTTTACAACACACGGCAGGGACAGTCCCCAAGTTTTTTACAACATATCTTGTTGTAAAAGTCGGGGGGACTGTCCCTCCTGGGGGGACTGTCCCTAGAATTGAGAATTGCTGTTGTCAAAAACTGACGATGAACCGGGCGCCGTTGCTCACGGAGCGGGCGTAGCGCACGGTGCCGCCGTTGCCGTGCACCAGCTGCCGCACCATCGCCAGGCCGATGCCGCGGCCCTGTTTTTTCGTCGAGAAGAAGGGCGTGAAGATGTGCGGGGCGAGGTCGACGGGCACGCCGGGGCCGTTGTCGCAGACTTCGATGCGCAGCCGCCCGCCGCGCCCCAGCCGGGCCGTGATGGCGGCGCGCGGCGAGGCCACCTGCGCGGTCGCCTCGGAGGCGTTTTTCAGCAGGTTGATCAGGGCCTGCTCCAGCTGGCCGGGATCGACCATCACTTCCAGCGATGCCGGTTCGACGGAGAACTCGGCGCTGCCGCCCCGTGCCTGCCAGTGCGGGCCGACGAGGGCCGCCAGCCGCGCGAACAGCCGCCCCAGGTGCACCCGCTCGGGCTGTGCCTGCGGCAGCGTCGACAGGCTCCGGTAGCTCGACACGAAATCGACCAGGCTGGCGGCGCGCCGGGCAATCGCATCGAGCGCGGTGGACAGGTCTTCCGACGCATCGGCCGGCAAGTCCGCGGACAGCTCGCCCAGCAGGTCGTGCGCGGTGCGCGACAGCGAAGCCACCGGCGTCAGCGAATTCATGATCTCGTGCGTCAGCACATGCACCAGCTGACGCCACGCGTTGAGCGCTTCCGCCTCCAGCTGGCTCTCGACCGGCATCAGTGCGACCAGCCGCTGCCCGTCGCCCTGCACGGTCAGCGTGGAAACGGCCACCAGCGCCCGCTCCAGGCCGCGCTCCGTGTCGAAGCTGACCAGGCGCCGCTCGTCCGCCGGCTGCGCGGCCAGTAGTTCGTACAGCGCCGCCGGATCGCTGGCCCGCCCCGGCGCCACCAGCCGCCGCGCATTCGCATTGACCGGCGCGACGGTATCCGGCCCGGTCAGGCCGTCGATATGGAACAGCGCGATCGGCGCATGTTCGAGCCGCGCTTCCAGCGCCAGCACCGGGGCCGATGCCGGCCAAGCCGCGGCGGGCACCGGCGCTTCGGGACGTGCGACCGGCAGCCGCAGCTTCCCGAGACAGCGCCACAGCACCGCCGTGGCCGCGGCGGCCCCCAGCCCGCACAGCACCAGCAGGCGCGGCGAATCCGCCACGGACGCCGCGCAGGCACCGAGGCCGGCCAGCGTACCGGCGCCGGCCAGCACGCCCAGCCGAAGGCCCTGCTCGGATTGCAGGCCCCGCTCAGATGCCATGCTTGTCCAGCTTGCGGTACAGCGCCGCACGCGACACGCCGAGCATCCGCGCGGCATGGCTGATATTGCCCTGCGCCTGCGCCAGCGCGGCGGCGATCGCCTCGCGCTCCAGCGACGACAGCGTGGCCTCCTCGCGTACGGCGGCGGTCACCGCATGCACTCCACCCGCTCCTCCGACTCCTCCGGCTGCCACCGGGACGGCAGGCGACAGCGCCGGCATCGCGCCCGCGGCAAGTCCGAAATCGTCGATCCGGTACTCCGCATGCGCGCCCAGGATCACGGCCCGCTCGCACGCATGCCGCAGCGCCCGCACATTGCCCGGCCACGGGTGCCCGCACAGCGCATCGATCGCCGCCGGCGCGATCGACCGGGCCGGCCGGCCGTACTGCGCCTCGTACAGCGCCAGGTAGTGCCGCGCCAGCAGCGGCACGTCGTCGCGCCGCTCGCGCAGCGGCGGCACGCGCACCACGATCGTGTTCAGCCGGAACAGCAGGTCGGCACGGAACACGGCGGGATCGAACAGCCGCGCTTCATCGAGATTGGTGGCGCTGACGATGCGCACATCCACGCTCTCCGGCCGGTCGGCGCCGACCGGGGTCACCTCCCGCCGCTCCAGCGCCGTCAGCAGCTTGGCCTGCCCGGCCAGCGGCATGTTGCCGATCTCGTCGAGGAACAGCGTGCCGCCCCGCGCGGCCTGGAAGCGCCCGGCGCGGTCGGCCTTGGCATCCGTGAACGAGCCCTTGCGATGGCCGAACAACTCGCTCTCGAAGGTGGCTTCCGGCAGCGCGCCCATGTCCACCGAGAGGAAGGTGCCGGCGGCGCGCCGCGATTGCGCGTGCAATGCGCGCGCCACCAGTTCCTTGCCAACGCCGTTCTCGCCCAGCACCATCACGTTGGCCTCGGTGGGCGCCACGCCGGCGATCATGGCGCGCACCGCCTGCATCGGCGCCGAATCGCCCATCAATTCGGAAGCACCGCGCAGCGCCGTCCCAGTCGCGGGCCGCCGCCGCGCCAGCGCCGCATCGACGGCGGCTACCAGCCGCGCGTTATCCCATGGCTTGGTGATGAAGTCGGCGGCGCCCCGCTTCAATGCTTCCACCGCCAGCGGCACGTCGGCATACGCGGTCAGCGCGATCACGGCCGGCGGCTGCGGCTGGCGGCGCAGCACGTCCAGTGCGGCCAGGCCTTCGGCGCCGTCGGTGCGGCCCGGGGCGAAATTGAAGTCGAGCAGCACCACGTCCGGCACGCCGCGCGCCAGCACGCCACCCAGCAGCGCCGGATCGTGCAGCACCGCCACCTCGCCGTAGCGGCGGCGCAGCAGCATGCGCGCCGCGCAGGCCACGTCGGCATCGTCGTCGAGGATCAGGATGCGGGCGGATGAATCGGACATGAATGAAGGCTGGCGCGTTGGGATCGGGGCATTCTAGCAGCAGCATTCGGCCCGCGGACAGCGCTTTCGCGACCTGTCCGGAAGCGGACACCCGGCCTTGTCCGCTTCCGGCCAGAACCCCGGCGGAAGGCGCGGAAACAGGGCTGGCACATGCCTTGCAATAGAAGGGGCATGCACATTCTGCCCCCCTCTCCCACCAGGCCGGCCAGCGGCGCGGCGATGGACACGGTCGTCCCCCGCCGCCGCGGCCGCAGCATCGCGCTGGCGGCCGCCGGCCTGCTGGCGGTGCTGGCCGCCGGATTCGCGATCTGGCACTGGATGCCGCGCGGCCTGCAGGTCGACGGCGCCGACCTGCGCATCGTCACCGTCGAGCGGGGCATCTTCCGCGACGATATCGCCGTGCGCGCCAACGCCGAACCGCTGACCGCCGTGATGCTCGATTCCGTGGAATCCGGCCGCATCGAGGAAGTGCATGCCCGCGACGGCGACCTGGTCGACCGGGGCCAGCTGCTGTTCCGCATCTCGAACCCGCAGCGCAACCTGGAACTGCTGGCGCGCCAGTCCGAATACGCGCAGCAGATCTCCAACCTGTCGACCCTGCGGGTGGCCGAACAGAGCAACCGCACCGAGCGCCAGCGCCGGCTGGACGACCTGTCGTTCGCACTGGAACAGGCGCAGAAAACCCTGGCACGCACCGAGCGGCTGGCCAGCCAGGGCTACGTTTCCGCCGTGGCGCTGGAAGAAGCGCGGGACAGGCATGACAAGGCGCAGCGCGCGCTGGCGCTCGAACAGCACAGCATCGAGGCGGAAGACAAGGTGCGCGGCAATGCGCTCGGGCGCCTGGAGGAAACGATCACGGGCCTCGCCACCGGTCTTCGGCTGGTGGAGCAGACTGTCGACGCCCTGGCGGTGCGCGCACCCGTCGCCGGCCGGCTCACCGACTTCCGCCTGCAGGTGGGGGAATCGATCGTCACCGGCAAGCGCGTCGGCCGCATCGACGACCCGCAGCGCTTCAAGCTGTCCGCGCTGGTCGACGAGTACTACCTGAACCGCGTATCGGTCGGCCGCCTCGGCGTGGTCACCCAGGACGGCCGCCGCTATCCGGTGAAGGTCGGCACGGTGTACCCGCAGATCAAGGATGGCCGCTTCACCGCCGAGCTGCTGTTTACCGAAGGCCAGCCGGTGCTGAGCCCCGGCCAGAGCCTGGACGCGCAGATCACGCTGGGCGAGCCGGCACCGGCATTGCTGCTGCCGAACGGTGCCTTCGTGTCGGACTCCGGCGCGGCGTGGGTGTATGTGTTCACCGATGCCACCCATGCCGAACGCCGCCCGATCCGCGCGGGCCGGCGCAACAACGCGCAGATCGAAGTGCTGTCCGGCCTCGCGCCCGGCGAGCGCGTGATCGTTTCCACCTATGCCGGCTTCGGCAACTCGACCCGGCTGCAGCTCGACTAGTGCCGACTTGCAGTAATCTCCCACTCTCAACAAAGGAATATCCCATGCTCAAACTTTCTGGCGTCAGCAAGATCCACGTGGCCGGTGAAGTGCAGACCACCGCCCTCGACCGCATAGACCTGGAGATCGACGCCGGCGAGTATGTGGCGATCACCGGCCCTTCGGGCTGCGGCAAGTCCACGCTGCTGTCGGTACTGGGCCTGCTCGATGTGCCGACCAGCGGCGACTACTGGTTCGAGGGCCGCAACGTGGCCGGCTGGAGCGAATCGCGGCTCAATGAACTGCGGCGCGGCCGCATCGGCTTCATCTTCCAGAGCTTCAACCTGATCGAGGAACTGTCGGTGTTCGAGAACGTCGAGCTGGCGCTCGAATACACCGGCATGCCGGCGCGCGAACGCAAGGTGAAGGTGGCGGCCATGCTGGACAAGCTGGGCGTGGCGCACCGTGCGAAGCACCGGCCGTCGCAGCTTTCCGGCGGCCAGCAGCAGCGCGTGGCGATCGCCCGCGCATTGGTGGCCGGCCCGGCCATCCTGCTGGCCGACGAACCGACCGGCAACCTGGATACCGCCCATGGCGACGACGTGATGCGCCTGCTGCGCACCATCAACGCCGAAGGTACCACGGTGGTGATGGTGACCCACTCGCCGGCCCACGCGGCACAGGCGTCGCGCACCCTGAACCTGCTCGACGGCCGAATCATCGTCGACGCGCTGCGTGCCGCATGAGGCATTGGCGTCTCGCCTGGCGCCAGCTGGCGGCCGAGCCGGGCTATTCGGCCGTCACGATCCTCGGCCTGGCGGCCGGCTTCGCCACCTGTTTCGCGCTGTTCGCGTACGTGGCGTTTTCGTTCAGCTATAACCGCCATGTGCCGGCTGCGCACGAGGTATACGCGGTCAAGCAGCATATCAACGTAATCGGCAAGCCCGGCTGGTTCGAAGGCATGCCGCTGCCGCTGGTGCACGTGGCCGAAAAAAGCGGCATGACACAGGCAGCCGTACTGGCCATGCCGGGCATGGCCAGCGTGCGCACGCCGTCCGGCCTGCAGCGGCTGAAGGCCGTGGCGGTGACGCCCGGCTTCACGAAGGTGTTCGGCCTGGCCGCGGCGGAAGGAGACCTGGCGCAGGCCCTGGCAAGGCCCGATGCGGTCGCGCTGACCTATGGCGCGGCACTGAAAACGCTGGGCACCCGCCAGGCACTGGGCAAGGTGCTGCACATCGAGGGCAAGGCATTGACCGTGGCCGCGCTGCTGGCCGATCCGCCGGCAACGGCAACCCTGCACTACGAACTGTTGAACAGCTTCGACAGCATCCTGATGCCGCGTGAATACCGCGAGCACCTGGAACAATCGTGGGGCATGACCGCCGGCTACCTGTACGTGCGCCTGGCACCCGGCATCGCCCCGGCGGACTTCACCGCCCACCTGCAGCGTGTATTCGACAACTCGCCGCTGCTGCGCGAGCTGCCGCCCGACCTGCGGCGCACGCTGGGCGCGCGCAAGATGGTCGACCTGGCGCTGACCCCGTTGCCCGACCTGTACTTCGACACCAGCCTGGAAGGACGCCCCGGCAGCACGGCCCATGGCGACAGGTCCATCGTCATCGGCCTGGGCCTCATCGGCCTGCTGGTGCTGGCGCTGGCGGTGGCGAATTATGTCAACCTGGCCGCCGTGCGCACCACGCGCCGGCAGCCGGAAATCGTGCTGCGCAAGGTGCTGGGCGCGGGCGCCTTCCGCCTCGCCGCCCAGCTGCTGGCCGAGGCGCTGCTGGTTGCCCTGCTGGCTACCGCGCTGGGTTTGCTGCTGGCCTGGCTGCTGCTGCCTGCCCTGTCCGGCATGCTGGACCGCCCGCTCGACCAGATGATGTCGCCGGCCAGCGTCCTGGCGGCGCTGGCCGTCGGCATGGTGACCGGCCTGCTGGCCGGCCTTTACCCGCTATGGATTGCGCTGGACATGCGCCCGGCTGCCGTGCTGGCCATGCGCCGCGAGATGGAACCGCGTGGCGGCCTGTGGCTGCGGCGGGTGCTGACCGTGCTGCAGCTGACCGTGGCGATGGGCCTGACGGCATCCACGCTGGCCATCGCCTGGCAGGCCCGCTTTGCCAGCGCGGCCGATCCGGGCTTCGATGCCGCGCCGCTGCTCACGGTGTCGCTGCCGCGCGCGCTGTGGCAAGGCCCGCAGGGCCTGCAGTACCGGGAAGCGCTGCGCCGCCTGCCGCAGGTGCGCGGCGTGGCGTTTTCCGAGAACGCGGTGGGCCAGCCGTTCGCCGGCCAGAATGGCCCGATCCGGCGGCTGGGCGGGCGCGAGACCGTGCTGGTGTCGCGCAACGTGTCGGCCGATTTCTTCCAGGTGTATGGCGTGGCGGCCGTGGCGGGGCGCACCTTCGATCCGAAGATCGAACGGGACGCGGCGCCGGGCACCGTCATGCTGAACCAAGCAGGCGCGCTGGCTCTGGGATTCCCTTCGGCGCAAGCCGCGGTGGGCGGCCTGGTATCGTTCGAGCACGACGGCAAGCGGATGACGGCGCGCGTGATCGGCATCGCGCCGGACCTGCGCCATGAATCGCTGCGCGAAAACCCGCAGCCGATGTACTACCGGAACGCGCTGGACGCCTCGGTGCTGACGATCCGCGGCGATGGCGACCTGCGTGAACTGGAACGGCAGGCGATCGGCCTGTTCGGCAAGTTCTTCCCGGACGATATGCCCGAAGTGCGCCCGGCCGCCAGCTACCTCGCCGAGAGCTACGCGCAGGACCTCCGGCTGGCCTCCCTGCTGGGTGCCGCCAGCATCGTCGCCATCCTGCTGTCGGCGTTCGGCATCTACGTGCTGTCGGCCTACAACGTGCAGCGGCGCGGCCGCGAGATCGTGCTGCGCAAGCTGCACGGCGCGGGCCGGGCCGCCATCGCCAGGCTGCTGGGACGCGAGTTCGCCGTGCTGCTGGCACTGGGCGCGGTGATCGGCCTGCCTCCGGCCGCGCTGGCGATCCGCGCCTACCTGGCCGCCTTTGTCGACCATGCGCCGATCGGCGGCTGGACGCTGCTGGGCGCCGCCGCCATCGCCGTGCTGGTAGCCGCCCTTGCCACCCTGCGCCATACCGTGGCGGCGCTGCGCGCCACGCCCGGGACCATCCTGCGATCCTGAAGGAGAAACGATGACGTTGCGTGATTTCCGTATCGGCTGGCGCCTGCTGCTGCGCGAGCCCGGCTTTTCCCTGGTGACCGTGCTCGGGCTGGCGCTGGCCTTCGCCGCGTGCTTCCTGCTGCTCGGCTACGTGCGCTACTGCTTCAGCTACGACAGCCACGTGCCCGACGCCGCGCGGGTGGTGCAACTGAAGCAGCGCATCAACTGGTTCCCCCGCCCGGACTGGAATACCCGTGCGATGCTGCCGCTGCGCCAGGTGGCACTGGACAGCGGCATGGTGGAACAGGCCAGCATCGCCGTGCCGCTGGACACACCCATACGGGCCGGCGAACACCTGCACGAAGTGGCGCTGCTGGCCGTCGACCCGGCGTTTGCCGGGATTTTCGGCATCGTGCCCGTGGCCGGCGACGTCGCAGCGGTCCTGTCCCGGCCCGATGCACTGGCGGTGACGCAGGAAACCGCCCGCCGGCTGTTCGGCACGGCGGCAGGCGTCCTGGACCGCACGGTGCAGGTGAACGGCGAGACCCTGCGGGTGGCGGCAGTGCTGCCCGATCCGCCTGCCAACGCCACGACCCGCTGGGAAGCGCTGGCCGGACCGTTGAGTCGTGCACGCCCGGCGGCCGAACGGACGCTGGTACCGGACTGGAAGCGCGGCGGTGTCTTCCTCAAGCTGAAGGCGGGCGCCGATGCCAGGCAACTGGAAGCGCTGCTGCAGGCGGCCGTCGACGCCTCGCCGATGGAACAGCGCATGCGCAGCGGCCCGATGGGCAAGACCATGCAGGGTCCCGGCACCGAGGTCAAGATCGTGGCGTTGCCGGATGCGTATTTCGATCCCGACATGGCGGCCAGCCGCAGCGGCGACAGCTACGGCAAGCGTTCCACCGTGCTGGCGCTGGCTGGCATCGCGCTGCTGGTGCTGCTGCTGGCCGTGACGAACTACGTCAACCTGGCTACCGTGCGTGCCCAGCAGCGCCAGCGCGAATCGGGCCTGCGCAAGCTGCTCGGCGCCAGTGCACCGCGCATGGCGGCGCAGTTCCTTGCCGAATCGGTGCTGGTGTCCATGCTGGCCGCGGTGCTGGGCATGATGCTCGCGTGGATGCTGCTGCCCACCTTTGCCGGCCTGGTCGACCGCACGCTGCAAGGCTTCTTCGCCCCGGCGCGTATCGCCCTTGCCCTGCTGGCGGCGCTGCTGACCGGCGTGCTGGCTGGCGGCTGGCCGGCCCTGGTGGCGCTGCGCGTGCGCCCGGCGGCGGCGCTGGCGGGGCGCGACAACAGCGAAACGGTAGGCGGGCTATGGCTGCGCCGGGGGCTGACGGCGCTGCAGTTCGCCACCGCGATCGCGCTCGGCGGCATGGCCATCGCCGTGGCATGGCAAACGCGCTTCGCCAGCCAGGCCGATCCCGGCTTCAATCCCGGGCAGCTGGTCACGGTGGACTTGCCGCAGGATGCCAAGCCGGAGGCCATCCTGGCCTTCGCCGAAGCGGTGCGCCGCTTGCCACTGGCCGGTGGCGTGGCCCTGTCGGCCGAGGCGGTCGGCCGCGATGGCAGGAAGATCGTGCAGGGTTTCCGCACCCGCGACGGGCGCGACCTGCGCTTCGAGATCAAGCCGGTGTCGCCGGAATTCTTCGAGGTGTACGGCATCCGGCCGCAGTTCGGCCGCCTGTACCGGGCCGATACCGACCGGGCCAATGGCAATGCCCTCGTGCTGAACGCCGCGGCCGCCACCGCACTGGACTTCCCTGCTCCGCAAGCCGCGGTCGGCCAGGCGCCGTTCGCAGAGCGCGGCGCGATCGTCGGCATCGCGCCGGACATCCGCCACAACGACCTGCGCCAGCGCACCGAACCGATCGTCTACATCCTGGCGCCGGAGTATGGCGTGCTCACGTTGCGCACGGCGGCCGGCGTGGACGAAGCGGAACGCGCGCTGGCACCAATATGGCAGCGCTATTTCCCGGACCGGATCATGGCCGTGCAGCCGGCGGCCGCCCCGTTCTCGCAGACTTACCAGGAAGATGCGCGGCTGGCAAGGATGCTGGGAACGGCCAGCGCGCTCGCGGTCGGCCTGGCCGCATTCGGCATCTATGTGCTGGCCGCCTACAGCGTGCAGCGCAACCGCCGGCAGATCGTGCTGCGCAAGCTGTACGGCGCCGGCAAGGGCGCCATCGCCCGGCTGCTGGGCCGCGAATTCGCCGCCCTGCTGGCGGCCGGCGCACTGCTCGGCTTGCCGCTGGCCTGGCTGGCGATCGAGCGCTACCTGGCCGGCTTCGTCGAGCGCGCGCCGCTGGGCCAGTGGCCGCTCGTGGCGGCAACGCTGCTGGCGGCCCTGGTGGCGCTGCTGGCCACGGCGCGCCATACGCTGGCCGCGTTGCGGCTGGCGCCTGTGGGCGCCTTGCGCGACTGACTTTGACGGGCGCGAACGCGGCAAAAAAAATGGCAGCCCGCAGGCCGCCATTTTTTTGTACCGAAGCTCAGCGCTTGATGGTCAGCACTTCGATCTCGAACATCAGCGTCGAGTTGGCGGGGATCTTCTCGCGCGCCACCGAGCCATAGCCCAGGGCCGCCGGGATGATCAGGCGGCGCTTGCCGCCCGCGCGCATGCCGACCACGCCCTGGTCCCAGCCGGGGATCACGATGCCCTTGCCGAGCTGGAAGGTGTACGGAGTGGCTGCGACAGCCTGGTCGAACTGGGCGCCCTTGTTTTCGGGCTTGGTTTCATCGTACAGCCAGCCGGTATAGGCCACGGTGAGGGTGTCGCCGGCGATGGCTTCGATGCCGGTGCCCACGGCCAGGTCGACCTTCGTCACGGTCGGGGCGGCAGGGGTCGTCACCGGTGCGTCGTCGCTGCCGCCGCAAGCAGTCAGGGACAGCGCGCAGGCCAGCGTCGCGAGAATTTGGAAAATCGATTTCATATGGTCACTCTTACCTGGATTGGAAATTCGTTGAAAATTCGTTGAAAACGGTGGATGGCAGGTTGCCGGTGGAGCGAAAGTTTAACAGACTGCCACTGCCGCTCCCCTGGCACAACATTTCTTTACAAATTCACGGCAACGATCTCAAATCTCCACCTGGGTGCCCAGCTCGATCACGCGGTTCGGCGGGATCTGGTAATAGTCGGCCGCGGCGCGGGCATTGCGCGACATCGCCACGAACAGGTGTTCGCGCCACGGCGCCATGCCCTGCTGCGGCGCCGAGATCACGGTCTGGCGGGCGATGAAGAACGAGGTCTCCATCATCTCAAAGCGCAGGCCGTAGTCGGCGCACCGGTCGAGGATGGCGGGAATGTCCGGCTCGTCCTTGAAGCCGTAGTCCACGTTGACCTGGAAGCACTGGTGCCCCAGGTCGGTGATGCGCACCTGGTCCGCCGCCGCCACATACGGTTCTTCCAGGATGTGCACGGTAAGGAAGACCACCCGTTCGTGCAGCACCTTGTTGTGCGACAGGTTGTGCAGCATCGCATGCGGCACGCCATCGCTTTCGCCGCGCAGGAACACCGCGGTGCCGGGCACCCGCGCCGGCGGCGCCACGAACAGCGAGGAAAGAAAGTCTTCCAGCGGGATCGCATGCTTTTCCAGGTTCTGGAACACCAGCTGGCGGCCGGTGCGCCACGTGAGCATGATCGTGAACAGCGCGGTACCGAGCAGCAGCGGCATCCAGCCGCCATGGAACAGCTTCAGCGTGCAGGCCGAGAACAGCAGCACGTCGATCACCAGGAAGAAGCCGGTGGCGGCGATGCACAGCGGCAGCGGCAGGTGCCAGCGGTAGCGGATCACGAAGAATGTCAGGATCGTGGTGGCCAGCATCGTGGCCGAGACGGCGATGCCGTAGGCGCCGGCCAGGGCATCCGAGGAACCGAAGCCGATCACGGCGATCAGCACGACGATCAGCTGCAGCCAGTTGACGGCCGGGATGTAGATCTGGCCGATCTGGTGCTCGGACGTGTGCATGATGCGCATGCGCGGCAGCAGGCCCAGGGCGATGGCCTGCTTGGTCATCGAGAACGTGCCGGAAATCGTCGCCTGCGAGGCGATCACGGTGGCCATCGTGGCCAGCACCACCAGCGGGTAGATGCTCCAGCTGCCCAGCTGCTGGAAGAACGGGTTCGAGATCGCCTCCGGCGCGTGCAGGAGCAGCGCGCCCTGGCCGAAATAGTTCAGCGACAGCGCGGGAAATGCCACGGCAAACCATGCCATGCGGATCGGCCGCTTGCCGAAGTGGCCCATGTCCGCGTACAGCGCTTCGGCGCCGGTGAACGCCAGCACCACGGCGCCCAGGCCGACGAACGCCACGAAGCCGTTGTCGATCATGAAGTGCACCGCGTGCAGCGGGTTGAGGGCGCGCAGGATATCGGGCCGTTCGACGATGTTGACGATGCCCATGATCGCCAGCGCGGCGAACCACAGCACCATCACGGGCCCGAAGAAACGGCCGATGCCGGCCGTGCCGTGGCGCTGCACCGAATACAGCGACACCAGCACCACGATGGTCAGCGGCACCACGTAGTGCTCCAGTGCAGGGGTGGCCACTTCCAGGCCTTCGATCGCGCTCAGCACGGAAATCGCCGGCGTGACCACGCTGTCGCCGTAGAACATGGTGGCGCCCAGCACGCCCAGGACGAGCAGGGGAAAATGCCAGCCGGAGCGCTTGCTGACCGAATTCAGCGCCAGCGCCATCAGGGCCATGATGCCACCCTCGCCCCGGTTGTCGGCACGCAGCACCAGCGTGACGTACTTCAGCGAGACGACGATCGTCAGTCCCCAGAAGATCAGCGACACGACACCCAGCAGGTTGGCTTCGTTCAGCGCCAGGCCATGGTCGGGATCGAAGATGGTTTTCAGTGTGTAGAGAGGGCTGGTACCGATGTCGCCGTAGACGATGCCTACCGCCGCCAGCGTCAGCGTGGCGAGGCTGCTTTTTTTGTCTGTCAAAATTGCACCCGTATTATGTTTTTGCGCACTGCACAATAGGCCAACCGCCCTCTAAAAGCAAGCCGGCGACGACCAGCGCATGCTACGCCATTGTGATAAGGTCGCGCCTCATGAAGGATGACAGCATGCAAATCGACAAGGCCACCGCCGCCGATCCCCCCCGCCTGTTCGAGATATGGGAGGCAGCGGTGCGGGCCACCCACGATTTCCTGTCCGAGGAAGCCCTGGCCACGCTGGTCCCACTGGTGCGCGAACTGCTCGGCACGTTTGCGCCACTGTACTGCCTGCGCGACGTTGCCGGCGCGCCCTATGCGTTCATCGGCGTGGCCGACGGCAACATCGAAATGCTGTTCGTGCACCCGGACCGGCGCGGCGGCGGCGCCGGCCGCGCGCTGGCGGCGTTCGCGATCGGCACCCTGGGCGCCACCAGGGTGGACGTGAACGAGCAGAATGCCCAGGCCGCCGGCTTTTACGCGCGGATGGGCTTTCGCCAGGTTGGCCGCTCGGCGCGCGATCCCTTCGGCCACCCGTATCCGATCCTGCACCTGGAACTGGCATGACGCAGGCGGCGCACAAGGAGGACAGCTACCGCGGCGTGCTGAACGCCACCACCGCATTCCTGCTGTGGGGGCTGTTCCCGCTGTATTTCCATGCGATCGGCGAAGTGCCGCCGCTGGAAATCCTGGCGCACCGCATGGTCTGGTCGCTGCTGTTCCTGTGCATCGTGCTGAGCGTGCGCCGGCAGTGGAAATGGCTGCCCACGGTGCTGAAACAGCCGAGGATCGTGGCCACCTTCGCCGCCAGCGCGCTGCTGCTGTCGGCCAACTGGTTCATCTACATCTGGGCCGTCAACAACGGCCATGTGATCGACGCCAGCCTGGGCTACTTCATCACGCCGCTGTTCAATGTGCTGCTTGGCCTGTTCGTGCTGAAGGAGCGGCTGCGCGGCGGCCAGTGGCTGGCGATCGGCGTGGCCGCCACCGGCGTGGCCTGGCTCACCTGGCAGGCCGGCGCCCTGCCATGGATCGCGCTGGCGCTGGCCGCCACGTTCGGCACCTATGGCCTGCTGCGCAAGACCGCCGCGCTGGCGGCGCTGGAAGGCCTGTCGTTCGAAACACTGCTGCTGTTTCCGCTTGCCGGCGGCTATGTCATCTGGCTGACGGTCCATGGCGCCAACACCTTCGTCAACACGCCCAGCGACTGGACGCGCGCGCTGCTGGTGGCTGCGGGCCCGATCACCGCGATCCCGCTGCTGCTGTTCGCCGCCGGCGCGCGCAAGATCCCGCTGTCGGTGCTCGGCATGCTGCAGTACATCGGGCCGACGATCCAGATGATCCTCGGGCTGCTCGTCTTCCACGAAAGGTTCTCGACAGCGCGGCTGGCCGGCTTCATCGTGATCTGGAGCGCGCTGGCACTGTACATCGCGGAAGGGTTCTGGGCCAGCCGGCGGACGGCGGCCTGACTGGCGGCTCACTGGCCCTCCGGCACCGTTTGGCGTATCCTTGTTGACCTTCTTTAAAGTTACATCACTCAATTCGAGAATTTCTCAATGGCAAATTACGTCTATACCATGAACCGCGTGGGCAAAATCGTCCCGCCCAAGCGCCAGATCCTGAAAGACATTTCGCTCTCGTTCTTCCCGGGTGCGAAGATCGGCGTGCTGGGCCTGAACGGCTCCGGTAAGTCGACCTTGCTGAAAATCATGGCCGGCATCGATACGGACATCCAGGGCGAAGCGCGCCCGATGCCGGGCCTGTCGATCGGCTACCTGCCGCAGGAACCCCAGCTCGACCCGGAAAAGACCGTGCGCCAGGAAGTGGAATCGGGCCTGGGCGAAGCGTTCGAGGCGCAAGCGAAGCTGGACGCCGTGTACGCCGCCTACGCCGAGGAAGATGCCGACTTCGACGCGCTGGCCGCCGAGCAGCAGCGCCTGGAATCGATCCTGGCCGCCGCCGATGGCGGCAACCTGAACCTGCAGCTGGAAATGGCCGCCGACGCGCTGCGCCTGCCGCCCTGGGATGCGAAAATCGGCGTGCTGTCCGGCGGTGAAAAACGCCGCGTGGCGCTGTGCAAGCTGCTGCTGTCCAAGCCGGACATGCTGCTGCTCGACGAACCGACCAACCACCTGGATGCCGAATCCGTCGAATGGCTCGAGCAATTCCTGCTGCGCTTCCCGGGCACCGTGGTCGGCATCACCCACGATCGCTACTTCCTCGACAACGCCGCCGAATGGATCCTGGAACTGGACCGCGGCCACGGCATCCCGTGGAAAGGCAACTACAGCTCGTGGCTGGACCAGAAACAGGCCCGCCTGCAGCAGGAAGAATCCACCGAATCGGCACGCCAGAAGGCGCTGAAGACGGAACTGGAATGGTCGCGCCAGAACCCGAAGGCGCGCCAGGCCAAGTCGAAGGCCCGCCTGGCCCGCTTCAACGAGCTGTCCGAATACGAATACCAGAAGCGCAACGAGACGCAGGAGATCTTCATTCCCGTGGCCGAGCGCCTCGGGAACGATGTCATCGAATTCAAGAACGTGTCCAAGGCGTTCGGCGACCGCCTGCTGATCGACAACCTGTCGTTCATCGTGCCGCCGGGCGCGATCGTCGGCATCATCGGCCCGAACGGCGCCGGTAAATCGACGCTGTTCAAGATGATCGCCGGCATCGACACGCCGGACAGCGGCGAAGTCGTCATCGGCAAGACCGCGAAAGTCTCGCTGGTCGACCAGAACCGCGACGAACTGGCCAACAACAAGACCGTGTTCGAAGACGTGTCCGGCGGTGCCGACATGCTGAGCGTGGGCCGTTTCGAGATGCCGTCGCGCGCCTACCTGGGCCGCTTCAACTTCAAGGGTGGCGACCAGCAGAAGATCGTCGGCAACCTGTCCGGCGGCGAACGCGGCCGTTTGCACCTGGCCAAGACGCTGCTCAAGGGCGGCAACGTGCTGCTGCTGGATGAACCGTCGAACGACCTGGATGTGGAAACCCTGCGCGCGCTGGAAGATGCGCTGCTGGAATTCGCCGGTTCCGTGATGGTGATTTCCCACGATCGCTGGTTCCTGGACCGCATCGCCACGCACATCCTGGCATTCGAAGGCAATTCGCAGGTCACGTTCTTCGACGGTAACTACCAGGAATACGAAGCGGACAAGAAGAAGCGCCTCGGCGAGGAAGGCGCCAAGCCGAAGCGTATCCGCTACAAGCCACTCACGAACTGAACGATGGCCGCTTGAACTCTGGCCGCCAGAATTCGGGCCGCATGGATTCTGGCTGCTTGAATCCTGGCTGCTTGAATCCTGCCGGCTTCAATGCTGGCCGCACGAACGAGAACGGACTCCCGAGGGAGTCCGTTTTTTCTTCCGTCACGAAGAAAGGTGTTGCGGGGAGGCGGGCACAGGGACATTGGGCCGCATCGAACACGCGGCCCGGCTGTCGCGCCCGGCCTCGACCTGTGCACCGCGCCGCAGCTTAGAAGCTGTAGCGCGCGTTCAGGGACACGGCACCCTTGCTGCGGCCGATATCCACTTCGTTCTTGCCGTAGTGCTCGTATTCGAGCGACAGCCCGACCTTTTCCGTCACCGCGTATTCCGCGCCCAGCGCGGCATACGCGGCATTGCGGCTCGACTCGCCTCGGTAGTTGCCGGCCAGGCCGGAAACGCTCACGTCATTTTTGTTGTGCGCGACGCCGAGTTTGCCGAACACGTTGACCTTTTCAGCCACCGGGTAGCTGGCCTTGCCCGCCAGGTAATACGATTTCGAATCCGCCTCGCCACGGCCGCGGGCACCGTTGACCGCATAGTTGTAATCGGACTTGCCGAAGTCGGTGTAACCGGCTTCCACGGCGAACATCGGATTGATCTGGTAGCCGGCAAAGAACTTGCCGCCGTACTCGTGCTTGGCGTTGTCGGCGCCGGTGGTGTCGCCGGCCATGTTGTTGTACCGGTGCTCGGACACGACGCCACCGATACCCACATAGGGCGAACCATCGGCGGCATGGGCGGACACGGCGCCGAAGGCGGCAGCGGAAGCGACAAGGGCAAGAAGGGTGTTTTTCATGGTTGATCTCTCAGCAAAATGGTTGGTTTTACAGTGCTGCGGGATCGCTGTTCAGTGTGTTTGGAACCGCGACGAGACCAAGATAACACCGGACTATATTTATAAAAGGTCCATTTCCGTAATAATTGTTAGAAGATGTAATGGCTATTGAAACGAAGCGGACGCGCCCAAACTGACGGCGTTTCCTTAAGAAACCCTAATAAAGTGTCGTCGCGGAACGGTTCTACCGAATCAGGCGGAATGTCAGGTTGATGCGCAAGCCGCGCGGCTTGCTTTCCTTGTTGATGCCGTGGCGCCAGTGCTGTTGCAGCGCGCCCGCCATCAGCAACAGGCTGCCGTCGGTCAGGTCCAGTTTCACCGTGGCCGGCTGCTTCTTGTGCTTCAGGATGAAGGTGCGCGTGGCGCCGAACGTGATGGAGGCGATCGCCGGTTCGGGGCCGAGTTCGGGTTCGTCATCGCTGTGGAAGCCCATACTGTCGCGTTCGTTGCGGTAGCAGTTCAGCAGCACGCTGTTGAACCGCTTGCCGGTGGCCGCTTCGGCGGCGCGCCGGATGTCCTGCAGCAGCGGCGTGAATGGCAGCGGGTGGAAGGTGCGGCCAGAGTAGGTGTAACTGGCCTCGCCATACCAGGCCGACAGGCGCGGCTGTTTCTGCGCCTTGCCGAACAGGTAGATGGTTTCTTCGCGCCAGGCGATGTCATCGAGCAGCTGGCGCAATACCGCGGCGTTCGGCAGGGACAGGGGAAGTTGCGGCAGGAACGCCAGTTCGCCATCCTCGATCGGGATCGGCTGCAGGGTAGCATCGGCGGGGAACAGGTCCATCACGCTATGATAATGGACACAAGTGAAGGGACATATGTGAATGGACCTCGCTGAGCGGACACCATTGAGTGGCCATCGCTGAGCGGCCGCGGGTGGGCCACTCCCGCAACGAGAACAACAAGGAAACCTGATGGAGAAACGTACCTTCCTGGCCGCGCTGGCGGCCACCGGCGCGGCGCCGGCGCTGGCCGCGCCGAAGACCGCGCAGCGCGGCCCGGCATTGCTGACGGTCACGGGCACTATTCCGAAAGCCAACCGCGCCAGGTTCGACCCGGTGGCGGACCAGATGATGTTCAAGCAGAAGCTGTCGTTCGACAAGGCATGGGCATTCGACTACGGGGCGCTGGCCGCGCTGCCGGCGCTGACGATCCGGCCCACGCTGGAATACGATGGCAAGGTGCACACGCTGTCCGGCCCACTGCTGGCCGACGTGCTGAAGGCGGCAGGCGTCGCCGTGGCCGACGGCACCCGCATTACGCTGCGCGCCGTCGACGGCTACGCGGCATCCGTTACCGGCGCCCAGGCCCGCAAGCAGCGCTTCATTGTCGCAACGCACCTGGATGGCGCACCGATGGCGCTCGGCGGACTGGGGCCGCTGTGGGCGGTCTACGATGCGGACCGGGTGCCCGAGATGGCGGCGCGCCCCGTGGCGGAGCGCTTCGGCGCCTGCCCCTGGGCCCTGTACCACATCGATGTGGCTTGAGCTATCGGCGGGGGCGGGAATGAAAAACAGGGGCGGACCGGATTACCGGACCGCCCCTGATTCTTGTCCCTGCCGTTACGCGCAGGCTTCCTGGAAAATGGGGACGTACCCGATTTTCCAGGAAACTTTTTCGCTTAGGCGTAGGCTTCGGCCAGGCTCATGACACGCGGCGTGAAGGCCACGCCGACATCGCCGAAGATCTTGTTGATCTGCGCCATGTTGGCTTCGCACTCTTCCAGCTTCCAGCCCTTGAACAGGTCCGTGCCATCCTTCTGGAAATGCAGGTCGAGCACCTTGCCGCGATCCTTGTGGGTGTAGGCGGAGCTGTGGGTCTGCAGGAAGCCGGCGGCGGCCAGCGCCTCCAGCACGGCGGTCGGCGGATTGTCCGGGTCGGTCGCCAGGTAGACGCCATAGGTCTTGCCGGGCGGTTTCGCGGCAATGTCGACCTCGTAGATACCGGGCGCCTTGGTAACGGTCGTGGACTTCAGAAATAACATAACGGTCCCCTGTCCGGCGCGGCGCCGGTCGGTGATAAGTGATAAGAGGACCTAGCTTATTGCCTCGCGCCAATTTTGTCGATGATCGTGACAGTTTTTTTGCTCGGGCGCAACGCTTTGACGTCAACACGACAAGATTAACTGGCGGTTATCGAGGCTTGCGAGCGGCCAACGCGGCGGTGGGCGGCACGAGTGCGCCATACAGGGTTCCGGTATCGGCATCCCAGGCCGACACGGCGGCCTGCTGCCGCTGTACGGTCGCGTAATCGCCCCGCGCGATGGGGCCGGACAGTGCCTCGGCCGCGCCCATCCGGAAGGCATTCGACAGCGATTCCTGCGCCAGTGGCTGCGCCAGCTCGCGCGCCACGTCCGCGGGGATGCCGGCCGCCTGGTAGGCACGCAGCGCGGCATCGAGCACGGTGACCAGGTAATTGCTCGCGAAGACGGCCGCGGCATGGTAGACCGTCTTGGCCGCCGGATCGATCGCCACCGGCCGCGCACCGATCGCTTCCAGCGCCGGCACCAGCACGGCCAGTGCAGCGGCGTCGCCCTCCGTGCCGCAGAACGTGCCGGCGAACGCGGCCACCACGGCGGCCGGGTCGGCGAAACTGCGCACCGGGTGCACGCTGGCGAGCAGCGCGCCGCCCTGCCGCGCCGCCTCGAGCGTGCCGGAAGCCAGCGCGCCACTGCAGTGGAACACGATGGCGCCCTGCAGCGGCCGCGTGGCCGCGAGTGCCGCACAGGCGGGCACGATCTGGTCATCCGTCACGGCCAGCAGGTAGATGTCGGCCGCGGGCAGGTCGGCCGGGTGCGCGACGGGAACGCCCGCACCGATGAAGTCCACGCCGCGCTGCGCGGAGGCCGGCGAACGGGCCAGCACGCCGGCGATGTCGAACACGCCGGCCGCCTGCCACAGGCGCCCCAGCGTGCGGCCAACGTGCCCGGCGCCGACGATGGCCAGCGTGCGCATCAGAATCCCGATCCCGGCGTTTGCAGGAATTCCACTTCTTCCGGCGTCGACGTGCGGCCCAGGATCGCGTTGCGGTGCGGGAAGCGGCCGAACTTGCGGATCACGTCGCGATGGCGTTTCGCGAAATCGAGCATGCTTTCGAAGCCCGTGGCCGATGCCGCCAGCTTGTCGAACAGGATCACCGAGCGGTCCTGCATCGACAGGTTCTCGGCATGTTCGAACGGCATGTACGAAAACGCGCGCTGCACCGGGGGCAGTGTCTGGTTGGCGCCCGAGTTGTCGATCGCCAGCGCCGCTTCCAGCGCCAGCGTATCGCCGGCGAACGCCTTCGGCGTGCCGCGGTAGATATTGCGCGTGAACTGGTCCAGCACGAGGATGCGCGCCAGCGCACCCTGGGTGCCTTCGTCGTCCCACTGGCGCAGGCCGCCCGCCAGCGCATCTTCCACGGCATCGCCAAACTCGGCGAACACCTGGCGATCGAATGCATCGTCCTTGCGGAACCATTCCGGCCGCTGCGTGTTATGGCCCTTCACGCCAATCGGCAGGAACCAGAAATCCAGTACGTCTTGCGATGTGACGAGCATTGTTGTCCTCGATGTGATGCGCCAGGCTGTTTCAGGAAAATCGGAGCCTGTCACCGTTTTTGAATGCATTGGACGTGCATGCATGCACCCCAACAGCGAAGGGCTGGGGTCAGGAGGGAGTCCTGGCATGCATGCCAGTATTCCTCCCTGACCCCGGAATTTGCACTTGGGGTGAGCTTATCCAAGCAGCATCTGGGTCTGCCCCCGGTCTCACGAAATTTTTTTCAGTTGCGGGCATGCGTGATCTGGAACCCTTCCACGCCTTCGTAGTGCGCCATCTCCTCCGCCAGCTTGCCCAGCGGGGCGCCGCTGCGCTTGCTGTGGGCCAGCGCAACGAAGCGCCACTCCATTCGCCCCCCTTGCAGCGCGATCATCAGCGAACCGCCGGCGATCTCGTAGCCGCGCTCGTTCGCCATCGCGCGCAGCCGCGCTTCCTGCGGTTCGTAGCCCGGCTTGAAGCGCAGCGTGATCGCGATCGCGTGCCGCGACGGCAACCACGCCTCGATCTTCGACAGGTAGATCATCACCACGGCCGACAGCAGCGACAGCCCCATCGCCGCCGCATAGAAGCCCACGCCGACCAGGATGCCGATCACCGACGATGCCCAGATCGATGCCGCCGTGGTCAGCCCGCTGATGTTGAATCCCTCGCGCATGATGACGCCGGCGCCCAGGAAGCCGATGCCGGTAACGATGCCCTGGATCACGCGGGTGGGATCGGTGCCCACCAGCGCGGTCATCTGGCCGCCGAACCAGTGCTCGGGATAGCCGCCGATCACCGTCAGCGCGGCCGATGCCATGCACACCAGTCCATAGGTGCGCATGCCGGCGGCGCGGCCATGGTACGAGCGCTCGTAGCCGACCAGCATGCCGAGCAGCAGCGCGCCCAGCAGGTTGAGGAAGATGACGCCGTTCGTCACCAGTTCGGCGGACGTCCAGTAGGCCCCCAGCAGGTCGCGCGTCATGTCAGGCCTTGGGCGGCTTCTTCACCAGCTGTTTTTCGAATTCGACATCGTTCTTGCTGATGCGCTTCGGCGTCTGCGGCCCCTGCGCATTGACGAAGGCGACGAATTCGTCGAGCTCCATCGGCGGGCACAGCGGCGGCTTGCCCGGCCCCTCGGTCAGGAAGAAGTGGCCGCTGCCGGTGATCGACATCGACCAGCCCGGATTGCCGCTGCGCTGCTTGAGCCGGTCGATCGCGTTGGATGCCCTGGTGGAACGGGAACTCATAATGCCTTGGTCCTTTCATTGAGCCATGCGAGGGCGGCACCACTCACCAGCGGTGCCAGGCGCTCGCGCACGGTGGCATGGTAATCGTTCAGCCACGCGATTTCGTCGTCGCGCAGCAGTGCGCGGTCGATGCAGCGCGTGTCGATCGGGCACAGCGTCAGCGTTTCAAAGCGCAGGAACTCGCCGAACTCGGTGGTGCCGTCGGCCCGGTTCAGCACCAGGTTTTCAATGCGGATGCCCCACTTGCCGGGCCGGTAGATGCCCGGCTCGATCGACGTGATCATGCCCGGTTCCATCGCCGTATGCGCCTCCGGCATCATCGAAGGCGTGATGGCGTGCGGTCCTTCGTGCACGTTGAGGAAGAACCCCACGCCGTGGCCGGTGCCGTGGCCGAAGTCGATGCCGGCCGACCAGATCGGCGCACGCGCGATGGCATCGAGCAGCGGCGCCTTCGTGCCGCGCGGGAAACGGGTGGCGGACAATGCCATCATCCCTTTCAGCACCAGCGTGAAGTCGCGCCGGTGTTCGGCCGTGATGTCGCCCACCGGCACCACGCGCGTGATGTCGGTGGTGCCGCCGATGTACTGGCCGCCGGAATCGATCAGCAGCAGGCCATCGCCATCGATGACGGCGCATTGCCCTTCGATGGCGCGGTAATGCATGATCGCGCCGTTGGCCCGGAACCCGGCGATGGTGCCGAAACTGGGGCTGACGAAGCCCGGCCGGCGCGCCCGGGCAGCCGTGATGTGGCGGTCGATGTCCACCTCGTCCAGCGGCGCTTCGTGGCGGCGCGCCAGCGCTTCCTCCAGCCAGGCGAAGAATTCGCACAGCGCCGCACCATCCTGCTCCATCGTGGCGCGCACGTGCACGGCTTCCGCCTCGGTCTTGCGCGACTTGGCGAACGTGCTGGGGTTGATCGCTTCCACCACTTTCACGTGGCCGGGCACGGCCTGACGCGTGCCGTGCGTGATGCGGCGCGGGTCGAGCAGCAGCACGGTGCCTGGCGGCAGTTCGGCCAGCGCGGCGGTGGCGCGCGCATACGGCGCGACGGTGATGCCGTCGGCCGTCAGTTTCGCCGCCAGCGATGGCTTGACCTTGCCGTCGTCCACGAACAGCGTGGCGTGGTCCAGCCCCACCAGCGCATGCGCGACGAAGACAGGGTTGAAGTTCACGTCCGATCCGCGCAGGTTGAACAGGTAGGCGATATCGTCCAGCGTGGAAACCAGGTGGCGGTCGGCGCCCTGCTCGCGCATCGCCGCGTGCAGCGCGGCCAGTTTTTCCGTGCGCGGCGTGGCGGCATACGGCGGCGCGTGCTCGTACACGGGATCGTGCGGCAGGCCGGGCCGGTCGCGCCACACTTCGTCGAGCAAGTCCGCATCGGTGCGCAGCGTGACGCCTTTCGCATCGAGCGCCGCCTGCAGGAGCCGGGCGATGGCCAGGCCCAGCACGGCGCCGTCGACCGCGACGACCTGCCCGGCGGCCATGGTGGCCGCCAGCCAGTTCACGTATTCCGTGCTGGCGCCGGACGAGATCTTCATCAGCGCGATGCCGGTGCCGGCCAGTTCGCTTTCAGCCTGCGTCCAGTAGCGGCCATCGGTCCACACGCCGGCGACATCCTGCGTGGCGATGAAGGTGCCGACCGATCCCGTGAAGCCGGACAGCCATTCGCGCCCTTTCCAGCGCGGCGGCAGGTACTCGGACAGGTGCGGATCGGACGACGGCACCACGACGGCATCGACGCCGTGGTGTCGCATGGCCTGGCGCAGCGCGGCCAGGCGGTCGGCGGCGGTGGAATCAGCGATGGTGGAAGCAGCAAGGGTGGACATGGTGGGTATCGGTGGCACATGCGAAAGACACGTGGCCGAATGATACCGCGCAGCCGCTCATTAGTGCAGCACCCTCGGCTGCTCGTTGTCCACGTCCAGCGGATGCGTGGTCTGCTGGAAGGCCATGCGCGGGCGGCCCTCGGCGATATCGCGTACCGCGCGCACGATCTCGTCCTGCGCCACGTAATGCAGCATGTGGCCGGCATCCTGCACCGTATGCAGCTGGCTTTGCAGCAGTTCGCGGTGCAGCCGCTCGGCATTGTGCTCGTGGTTGACCATCTTGTCGCCGTCGCCGGAGAAGATCGTGACCGGCATCGTGATCTCCGGATAGCGATGCCGCAGGCTGGCGGCACCCGGAATCATCATCACGGCTTCGGCGCTGGACGCGCGCAGTTGCGAAGGGCGCAGCGACAGCCACTTGGGCCAGCGCTCGAAACTGTCGGCCACCGGGCGCGGGCTGAACATTTTCTTGACGAGGCCCGGCCACAGCAGGCGCGACAGCAGCGGCGACACCGTGAAGCGCATCACATCGCCCACCACGGGGATCGCCGGGCCGGACATCAGCACCGCATCCGCGCGCGGGCTCGGGTAGTAATAGCCGCCCATCAGCACGAGGCCGCGCACGAGCGCGGGGTTGTCGACCGCCATCGCCAGCGCCACCAGCGTGCCCCAGGAATGGCCCAGCACGATGGCCTGGTCGACCTGCAAGGTCTTCAGGGCCCCGGCCAGCAAGGTGGCCTGCTCGGCCGGCGTCCAGATGGTGCTGCGTGGCCGGTCGCTGTAGCCGAAGCCCGGGCGGTCGAAGGCGATCACCGTATGGTCGCGCGCCAGCATGTCGATCAGGCCGGACAGTTCGAAATCCTGCGACGTGGCGCCATTGCCGTGCAACAGCACGACCACGGGGCCGGCACCCCGCTGCAGGTAATGCAGCTTCACCCCGTCGACGGTCACGAACTGGCCAGCCGGGGGATTCTCCGCCTCGGCCTGTTTCGTCTTGGTCCGTACCACCATGTAGGCGGCCGCCAGCGCCCCTGCCACTGCCGCCCACCCCGCTTGTTTTCTGCTCAGCTGTAACATGAAAAGCTCCTGATTCACCGTGTCCGAGACAGGCTAAAGCAGGAAGGAGCTGCCATTTGTTAAGGCACTAACACAGAACGCGAATCGTTTACAACACGGCTGGGACAGCCATGGAAAATCAGGCCAAGAACCTGCAGGGATGGCGCGGTTCAGGCATGCGCCTCGAAGCTCCTGAGCCCTTCCAGGTCGAGAATGCGGATGCCGCCGTAATCCACGCGCAACAACCCTTCCCGCTCCAGCACCTGCAGGGCCTGGTTGGCCCGCTGGCGCGACGCGCCGGACAGCAGGCCGACTTCTTCCTGCGAGATCTGCACCAGCCGCTCGCTGCCGGGATACAGGTGGGTGTTGAACAGCGAGGCCAGGCAGCGCGCCACCCGGGTATCGGGATCGAGCAGCCGCTCGTGTTCGACCATGCCGATGAACTGGCCCAGCCGTTCGTTCAGCTGCATCAGCAGGAAGCGCGTGAACGGCAGGCTGGTTTCCAGCAGCCAGTGGAAGGTGTCGGCCGGCATGCGGGCGATGCGGCTGTCGCGCAGGGCCATCGCATCGTACTTGCGGCGCTCGTCCTTGAGCAGCGAGCCTTCGCCGAACCAGCCGCCGGGCGGCACGCCGGTAAAGGTGACGCTCTTGCCGGACGGCGAGAAATTGTTCATCTTCACCATGCCGGCAATGATGCCGATCCAGTTGTCGACCAGTTCCCCCTTGTGGCACACGAAGCCGCCTTTCGGCACGAAGACCTCGAACGTGGTGGCTTCCACGCGCGCCATCTGCTCGGGCGTCAGCGCCTGCGCCCACAGGGCGCCGCGCAATGCTTCTTTCAGGCTGGGAATTTTGTCGTCCACACTTCATCCATGCTGTGTTTATGCTGTGTTTATGCTGTATTCGTGCTGTCTTCATGATGTGCCCCATATTGCAACGCACCATCGAAAGTGGCGGCGATTGTCTTTGAAACGACAACCGCCGGGCAGGCATCGCAGTTAATATCATTGCATAAAAAGCGCGTCTCGCACCCTGCATCCGAATGGGAGATACTGATGGACGCAATACCGGAGACATTCCCCCGCCTGCTGCTGGAACACGGGCGGACCCGGCCGCACAAGTGCGCCTACCGGGAAAAGTACCTGGGCATCTGGCAGGCCTGGACATGGGCCCAGGCGGGCGACGAAGTACGCGCCCTGGCCTGCGGCCTTGCCGCGCTTGGTTTCACGCGCGGCATGAACCTGGCCATCATCGGCGACAACCGGCCGCGCCTTTACTGGGCGATGCTGGCCGCGCAATGCCTGGGCGGCGTGGCCGTGCCGCTGTACCAGGATGCGCCGGCGGCGGACATGGCCTACGTGCTGGACAACGCCGAGATCCGCTATGCGATCGTGGAAGACCAGGAACAGGTCGACAAGCTGTTCGAGCTGAAGGCCGAATACGGCGGCATCGAGCACATCGCCTACGACGACGAGCGCGGCATGCGCCACTACCGCCAGCGCGAACTGGTGTCCTTCGCGCGGCTGCAGGAAGCGGGGCGCGCGTGGGACCAGGCCAACCCGGGCGGTTTCGACGCCGCCGTGGAAGCGGGCCGCGGATCGGACAACGCGGTGATCCTGTACACCTCCGGCACCACCGGCAAGCCGAAGGGCGTTTGCCAGACGCATGCGGCGCTGATCGCCGCCGGCGCCGGCGGCACCGGTTTCGAACGGCTGACGGACAGTGAAAACGTGCTGTCCTACCTGCCGATGGCGTGGGTGGGCGATTGCCTGTTTTCCTTTGCCCAGGCACTCGTGGCGGGCTTCACCGTGAATTGCCCGGAGTCGGCGGAAACGGTGACGATCGACCTGCGTGAAATCGGCCCCACCTATTATTTCGCCCCGCCGCGCATCTTCGAAGGCATGCTGACGCAGGTGATGATCCGCATGGAAGATGCGGGCACATTGAAACGCCGGATGTTCCATCATTTCATGGAAGTGGCGCGCCGCGTGGGCGCCGACATCCTCGACGGCCGCCCCGTCCCGGCAGCGGACCGGCTGCGCTATGCGCTGGGCGACCTCCTCGTGTATGGCCCGCTGAAGAACGTGCTGGGTCTGTCGAGGGTACGGGTGGCCTATACGGCCGGCGCCGCGATCGGCCCCGACCTGTTCCGCTTCTATCGCTCGATCGGCATCAACCTGAAGCAGTTCTACGGTTCCACCGAAACCTGCGCCTACATCTGCCTGCAGCCGGATGGCCAGATCAAGTTCGACAGCGTCGGCATGGCCGCGCCGGGCGTGGACGTGAAGCTGGCCGACAATGGCGAAGTGCTGGTCAAGTCGCCCACGCTGATGAGCTGCTACTTCAAGCGGCCCGATGCCACCATGGAGGCGATCGATCCGCAGGGATGGTTCCACACCGGCGATGCCGGCATCTTCGACGCGGACGGCCACCTGAAGATCATCGACCGCGCGGCGGACGTGGGGCGCCTGAACGGCGGCGCGATCTTCGCCCCGAACTACATCGAGAACAAGCTGAAGTTCTTCCCGTTCATCAAGGAAGCGGTCGCCTTCGGGCATGGGCGCGATACCGTGTGCGCCTTCCTCAATATCGACATGGACGCCGTGGGCAACTGGGCCGAACGGCGCAACATCGCCTACTCCGGCTATGCCGACCTGGCCGCCCACCCGCAGGTGTATGCGCTGATGACGGAATGCGTGGAAAAGGTCAACGCCGACCTGGCTGCCGACGCGGCCATGAGCGCCACGCAGATCCACCGCTTCCTCGTGCTGCACAAGGAGCTCGACCCGGACGACGATGAACTGACCCGCACGCGCAAGGTGCGCCGCAAGTTCGTTGCCGAAAAATACCGCGTGCTCATCGAGGCGCTGTATGCGGGCCGCGCCTCGCAGTACATTGAAACGCAGGTGAAGTTCGAGGATGGCCGCAGCGGCATCGTGGCGGCCGACCTGCGCATTGCCGACAGCCGCGTGTTGCCGCCCGATGTGCGGCGCGCGGCGTAATGGAGAAGCACCGATGCTGATGAACGAACCCGACACGCTGTTCCAGCCCCGCCGTGGCATGGGCAAGGACAGCGGCCCCGTGATCCTCGACCTGCGCAATATCTCGCTGTCGTTCGGCGGCGTGAAAGCACTGACCGACATCTCGTTCGACGTGCGCCAGCACGAGATTCGCGCGATCATCGGCCCGAACGGCGCCGGCAAGAGCTCGATGCTGAACGTGATCAACGGCGTGTACCGGCCGCAGAAGGGGGAAATCGTGTTTCGCGGCCAGCACCGGCGCAACATGGATTGCCATGCAGCGGCAAAGTCGGGCATCGCGCGCACGTTCCAGAACATCGCACTGTTCAAGGGCATGACCGTGCTGGACAACGTGATGACCGGCCGTAATCTCAAGATGAAGTCGAATTTCCTGCTGCAGGCGCTGTACTGGGGCCCGGCGCGGCGCGAGGAAATCGCCCACCGCCGCAAGGCCGAGGAAATCATCGACTTCCTCGAGATCCAGCACATCCGCAAGACCCCCGTCGGCCGCCTGCCGTACGGCCTGCAGAAACGGGTCGAACTGGCCCGCGCGCTGGCCGCCGAACCGGAAATCCTGCTGCTGGACGAACCGATGGCCGGCATGAACGTGGAGGAAAAGCAGGACATGTGCCGCTTCATCCTCGACGTGAACGACCAGTTCGGCACGACGATCGTGCTGATCGAGCACGACATGGGGGTGGTGATGGATATCTCGGACCGGGTGGTGGTGCTCGATTACGGCCGCAAGATCGGCGATGGCACGCCGGACGAGGTGCGCGGCAATCCGGAAGTGATCAAGGCCTACCTTGGAACAGCGGCCGATGGTGCAGAGGGCGCGGAAGGCGTGGAAAGCGGCCATGGACATTAATTTCTTCTTCGAGGTCCTGATCGGCGGCCTGCTGTCGGGCGTGATGTATGCGCTGGTGGCCATCGGTTTCGTGCTGATCTATAAGGCTTCCGGCGTCTTCAATTTCGCCCAGGGCGCGATGGTGTTCTTCGCCGCGCTGACCTGCGTGGGCCTGATGGACAAGTTCGGCATGTCGCTGTGGCTGGCCATCCCCTGCACGGCGGTGGCGATGATCCTCCTCGGCATCGCCATCGAGCGGGTGGTGCTGCGCCCGCTGGTGAACCAGCCGGAGATCACGCTGTTCATGGCCACCATCGGCCTGGCCTTTTTCCTCGAAGGGCTGGCGCAGCTGCTGTGGGGCTCGCAGGTGCACCAGCTGCCGCTGCCGATCGAGGACGTGCCGCTGCAATCGCTGCTGGACCGCTTCAACATCGTGGTGTCGCAGTTCGACGTGATCGCCGCCATCATCTGCGGCGTGCTGGTTGCCGTGCTGGCGCTGCTGTTCGCGAAAACCAAGGTCGGCCGCGCCCTGCGCGCCGTGGCGGACGATCACCAGGCCGCCCTCGCCGTGGGCATTCCGCTGCAGCGCATCTGGGCGATCCTGTGGGCCGTGGCCGGCGTGGTGGCGCTGGTGGCGGGCTTGCTGTGGGGTGCGCGCAACGGCGTGCAGTTCGCCCTGACATTCATCGCCCTGAAGGCCCTGCCGGTGCTGATCCTGGGCGGCTTCACGTCGGTACCGGGCGCGATCGTCGGAGGCCTGATCATCGGTGCTTCCGAGAAGATGGCCGAGGTGTACATCGGGCCGCTGGTCGGCGGCGGCATCGAAGGCTGGTTCCCGTACGTGCTGGCGCTGCTGTTCCTGCTGGTGCGGCCGGAAGGGCTGTTCGGCGAAAAGATCATCCGGAGGATCTGACATGTTCTACCGCGAAGCCGGGCAATTCCGCACCACCTACGAAGCCGACGGCCAGCTGCTGCCGATACGGCAGGACCGCATCGCACTGATCGCCACGCTGGCCATCGCCGCGCTGGCGGTGCCGTTCCTTGCCTCTCCCTATATGCTGTCGGCGATCCTGATTCCCTTCCTGATCTTCGCGCTGGCCGCGCTGGGCCTGAACATCCTTACCGGTTATGCCGGCCAGCTGTCGCTGGGCACCGCCGCGTTCATGGCGGTCGGTGCGTTCGCGTCGTGGAATTTCGTGGCGCGCATCCCCGGCATCCCGATGCTGCTTGCCTTCGTGCTGGGCGGCCTGTGCGCGGCCCTCGTCGGCATCGCCTTCGGCCTGCCGTCGCTGCGCATCCGCGGGTTCTACCTTGCCGCCGCCACGCTGGCCACGCAATTCTTCGTGATCTGGTGCCTGACGAAGATCTCGTGGCTGACCGGCGGCAGCGCTTCCGGCGTGATCACCGCGCAGCGCATCGAGATCATGGGCTACGCGTTCGACACGCCGCAGCGCAAGTACGTGCTGGTACTGCTGGTGGTGGCGCTGATGGCGCTGCTGGCCAAGAACCTGGTGCGCTCCAACGTGGGCCGCTCGTGGATGGCGGTGCGGGACATGGACATGGCGGCCGAGGTGATCGGCATCCGACCGATGCGCACCAAACTGCTGGCGTTCGCCGTCAGCTCGTTCTATTGCGGCGTGGCCGGCGCGCTGTACGCCTTCGCCTACCTGGGCACGGTGGAGCCGGAAGCCTACAGCCTGGACCTGTCGTTCCGCATCATGTTCATGATCATCATCGGCGGCGTGGGATCGATCCTCGGCTCGTTCCTGGGCGCGGCCTTCATCGTGCTGCTGCCGGTGTTCCTCAACATCGCCGCGCATGGCCTCGCGCTGCCCACCAGCGTGGCGTCGAACCTGGAACTGATGGTGTTCGGGGCATTGATCATCTTCTTCCTGATCGTGGAGCCGCACGGCCTGGCACGGCTGTGGCAGATCGGCAAGGAGAAGCTGCGCCTGTGGCCATTCCCCCATTAAAAATAATCCAAAGGAGACCATCATGAAGCTGTTGCATTCGATCGTCGTCGGCGCAGTGCTCGCTGCCACCGTCGCACCCGCCTTCGCGCAGGAGCAGTTCGTGGCGCTGCCTTCCTACCGCGTCGGGCCGTACGCCTCGGGAGGCTCCGGCTTCTATGGCGGCATCATCGACTATTTTTCGCTCGTCAACGCGGCGGGCGGCGTCAACGGCGTCAAGATCGCCTGGCAGGAATGCGAGACGGAATACAACCCGTCGCGCGGCGTGGAATGCTACGAGCGCCTGAAAACCCAGCGCGGCGGCGCCACGCTGGTCGAGCCGCTGTCGACCAGCATCGCCTATGGCATCCTCGATCGCATCCCGCAGGACAAGATCCCGATGACGATGCTGGGCTACGGCCGCTCCGATGCGGCCAATGGCAAGGTATTCCCCTACGTATTCCCGCTCATTTCCAGCTACTGGAGCCAGGCCGCCGCGATGGTGAAATACCTGGCCGACAAGAACGGCGGTTCGCTGAAGGGCAAGAAGATCGTGCACCTGTACCACGATTCCGCGTTCGGCAAGGAGCCCTTGCCGGTGCTGGAAGCGCTGGCGAAACAGCAGGGCTTCGAACTGGTGAAGGTCCCGGTGGCGCCGCCCGGCAGCGAACAGCAGGCGCAGTGGCTGCAGATCCGGCAGGCGCGGCCCGACCACGTTATCCTGTGGGGCTGGGGCGTGATGAATTCGGTGGCGATCAAGACCGCGCAGCGCAACGGCTTCCCGCGCGAGAAGATCCTCGGCGTGTGGTGGGCCGGATCCGAGGAGGATACCGTGCCGTCCGGCGACGCCGCCAAGGGCTACACGGCGATGTCGTTCAACACCCCCGGCAATTACCCGGTGCTCGATGAAATCCGTACCAAACTGTACAAGGCCGGCAAGGGCAACCTGTCCGACCAGGCCCGCATCGGTTCCGTGTACCACATGCGCGGCGTGACCGCCGGCATCCTGTTCGTCGAGGCGATGCGCACCGCGCAGGAAAAATTCGGCAAGGGCAAGCCCGTCACCGGCGAGCAGATGCGCTGGGGCCTGGAACACCTGAACATCGACGCGGCGCGGCAGAAGGCGGTGGGCGCGGCGAACATGTTCCCCCCCGTGAAGACGAGCTGTGAGGACCACGAAGGTTCCGGCGCCGTGAAGGTGCAGCAATGGGATGGCAAGAAGTGGAACGCCATCACGCCGAACTGGATCGTGGGCGACCGCGCGCTGGTGAAGAAGCTGATCGACGAATCGTCGAACAAGTACGCGGCCGAGAAAAACCTGAAGCCGGCCTGCATGCCATGAGTACGCTGTCCGTCAACAATATCGAAGTCATCTACGACCATGTGATCCTGGTGCTGAAAGGCGTGTCGCTGGAAGTGCCGCAAGGTTCCATCGTGGCGCTGCTGGGTGCCAATGGCGCCGGCAAGTCCACCACGCTGAAGACCATCTCCACGCTGCTGCGCGGCGAACGGGGCGACGTGACGAAGGGGGAGGTGCGTTTCAACGGCGAACGCGTGGACCAGCTGACGCCGAACGCGCTGGTCACGCGCGGCCTGGCGCAGGTGATGGAAGGCCGCCACTGCTTCGGCCACCTGACGATCGAGGAAAACCTGCTGACCGGCGCCTACACGCGCAAGCTGTCGCGTGCCGAGCTGCGCGAGGCGCTGGAGCGGGTCTATCACTACTTTCCCAGGCTGAAGGAGCGGCGCACCAGCCAGGCCGGCTACACCTCGGGCGGCGAGCAGCAGATGTGCGCGATCGGCCGGGCATTGATGGCCAAGCCGACCATGATCCTGCTGGACGAGCCATCGATGGGCATCGCGCCGCAGATCGTCGAGGAAATCTTCGGCATCGTGAAGGACCTCAACACGAACGAGGGCGTGTCCTTCCTGCTGGCCGAACAGAACACCATGGTGGCGCTGCGCTACGCGGACTTCGGCTACATCCTGGAAAACGGCCGCGTGGTGATGGAAGGCGCTGCGGCGGAACTGGCGGCCAACGAGGACGTGAAGGAATTCTACCTGGGCGTTTCCGGCGCGGGCCGGCGCAGCTTCCGCGACCAGAAATTCTACAAGCGGCGCAAGCGGTGGCTGTCATGAACCTGAACAAGGCGAAGAAACTGTGTGCCGGGCTGCCCGGCGCCACGCAGGATGTGAAATGGGAATCGAGCCTGGTCTTCTCGGTGGGCGGCAAGATGTTTGCAGCCACGAGCACCGACCCGAAGGCCGGCCGCATCAGTTTCAAGGTCGACGACGATGCCTTCCTGGCGCTGACGGACCGCCCGGGCATCATCCCCGCGCCCTACCTGGCGCGGGCGAAATGGGTGCAGATCGACGACCTGAAAGCCGTGTCGGACGAGGAAGCGGCCGCGCTGCTCAGGCGTGCGCACGAAATCATTTTCGGCAAGCTGACGAAAAAGCTGCAGAAGGACATCACGGAAGGCGGTCCATGAACACGCTCTTGTCCCGCGCCACGCTGGACGACCTTGAAATCCGCGATCCACAGGACCGCGAGCGCGACCTGATGCGGCGCCTGCCGGCGCTGCTGTCGCAGGCGCAGTCCGCTCCTGGCTGGGCGCGCATCCTGCACGGCGTGGAAGCCGCCGCGATCGATCATCGCGCCGCGCTGGCGCAGTTGCCCGTCACGCGCAAGTCGCAGCTGAAGGACTTGCAGCGGCAGGACAGCCCGTTCGGCGGACTGACCAGCACCGCGCCGCGCGCGCTGTCGCGCATCTACATGTCGCCCGGGCCGATCTTCGATGCCGAGGGCCGCGGCGCCGACTGGTGGCGCTTCGCGCGGCCGATGTACGCGGCCGGCGTGCGCGCCGGCGGATTGCTGCAGAACTGTTTTTCCTACCACTTCACGCCGGCCGCGTTCATGGTCGAGAGCGGCGCCGCGCGGATCGGCTGCACCGTGATCCCGGCCGGCAGCGGCCAGACGGAATTGCAGGTGCAGTCCATCGCGGCACTGCGGCCCGATACGTATGTGGGCACGCCATCGTTCCTCAAGCTCATCCTCGAAAAGGCCGCGGAAACGGGGGCCGACGTATCGAGCCTGGCGCATGCCCTGGTGTCGGCCGAGGCGCTGCCCGAATCGCTGCGCAAGTGGTTCGCCGAGCACGGCGTTGCGCACGTGTGCCAGGCCTATGCGTCCGCCGATGCCGGCAGCATCGCGTACGAGACGCGCACCGCCGGCGTGCTCGATCCCGGCATGGTGCTGGACGAGGACGTGATCCTCGAGATCGTCCGGCCCGGCACCGGCGAACCCGTGCCGCCCGGCGAGGTGGGCGAAGTGGTGCTCACCGTGTTCAACCCGGACTATCCGCTGATCCGCTTCGCCACCGGCGACCTGTCCGCGCTGCTGGTCGACGCGGCACCGTCGCCGAGCGGCCGCACCAATGCGCGCATCCGCGGCTGGCTGGGCCGCGCCGACCAGACCACCAAGGTGCGGGCCATGTTCGTGCACCCTTCGCAGGTGCACGATATCGCGCGCCGGCACGGCGTGGCGAAAGCGCGGCTGGTGGTGACGGGCACGATCGCGAACGAGACGATGACCTTGCAGTGCGAAGTGGACGATCCGGCAAGCGCCGGCGATGGCGCGGCCATCGTGGCCACCCTGCGCGATGTGACGAAGCTGCGCGGCGAGATCCTGTTCGTGCAGCGTGGCAGCCTGCCCAACGACGGTAAAGTAATCGACGACCGGCGCGACTACAGTTGAGGTGCGGGGGCAGTGGCCCGCGGGCGCTGCCAGCCTGCGGCCGCTGCGCGGCGAACACCCCCGCCAATCCTTTGTAAACACTCTGCCAATAATCTGCCAATACTCTGCCAGCGCTCGGCAGACACCCAGCCGATAAGCTGCCGATATCTTGCCAGTCCGGTTGAAACGGGACCGGACAAGCGCATCGTTATCGCGGATAATTGGCGCATTTTTCAACGCAACTTTCCACGTCATGCAAGAATTTCATCATCAACGGGCCCGTGCGCTGCTGGACAACGCCGAGGAAATCTTTACCGCCCAGCAGGTGTCCGACGCCGTGCGCCAGGTGGCCGACGACTTGAACGCGCGCTTCAACCAGCTCGAGGAATTTCCGCTCGTGCTCGGCGTGATGGGCGGCGCCGTCGTCTTCACCGGCAACCTGCTGCCACAGCTCACCTTCCCGCTCGAATTCGACTATATCCACGTGAGCCGCTACGGCGACGAAGACCGCGGCGGCGAAGTCGTGTGGAAGGTGGTACCCCGCTCGAATGTCGAGGGCCGCACCGTGATCGTCGTCGACGACATCCTCGACGAAGGTGAAACGCTGGCGCACGTGAAGCAGCGCCTGCTGGACATGGGCGCCAGGGAAGTGGTCATCGTCGTGTTCGCGGACAAGGCGATCGGCAAGACCAAGCCCGTGAAACCCGACCTGGTCGGCCTGGTGATACCGAACCGTTTCGTGGTCGGCTACGGCATGGATGCGTACAACTACTGGCGCAACCTGCCCGGCCTGTGGGCGCTCGACAACGCCGATTTGTCGAAGTGACACCCTTGATCGGGGCGGCAAGCTCTCCCACATAAGGCCAATGGGCACGGCGGGTTGTCTGGCATACCATTTTCGCCACTGACAACCCAACCGAGGTGCCCATCATGACGAATAACGCCAACAACCCGAAACTGGAAGTCCTGACGCCGCAGAACAGCCAGATCATCTTCATCGACCACCAGCCGCAGATGGCTTTCGGCGTGCAGTCGATCGACCGCCAGGTCCTGAAAAACAACACCGTCGGCCTGGCGAAAGCCGCCAAGGTGTTCAATATCCCGGCCACCATCACCACCGTGGAAACGCTGAGCTTCTCGGGCCACACCTATCCCGAACTGCTGGACGTGTTCCCCGGCCAGGACATCCTGGAACGCACCTCGATGAATTCGTGGGACGACCAGAAGGTACGCGACGCACTGGCGAAGAACGGCCGCAAGAAAGTGGTCGTGGCGGGCCTGTGGACGGAAGTGTGCAACACCACGTTCGCCCTGTGCGCGATGCTGGAAGGCGACTACGAGATCTACATGGTGTCCGACGCTTCGGGCGGCACGTCGAAGGAAGCGCACGACATGGCCATGCAGCGCATGATCCAGGCCGGCGTGGTGCCGGTGACCTGGCAGCAGGTGCTGCTGGAATGGCAGCGCGACTGGGCGCACCGCGATTCGTACGATGCCGTGATGAAGATCGTCAAGGAACACTCGGGCGCGTACGGCATGGGCGTCGACTACGCCTACACGATGGTGCACAATGCACCGCAGCGCACCACCTCGCAGCACGAAACGCTGGCGCCGGTGGCGGCGAAATAAAGCAAAAGGGGCCGGCGGCCTCGATGCCGTTAAGTTAAGCGTCATCCGGTACATTGGAAGCGCATGCGTTCACCCCAACGGCGAAGGGCTGGGGTCAGACCCGGCGGGTCTGACCCCAGAATTTGCACTTGGGGTGGACTAACTGAACGGCATTAGGCCAACGGCCCCTTTTCAATTACAGCGCCAGCCGCTTGCGCGCCGCGTCATACTCCGCCTTCAACCGCGCCACCATCTCCGCGGTGGTCGGCACGTCTTCCATCAATCCCACGCCCTGCCCGGCGCCCCAGATGTCGCGCCATGCCTTGGCGGTACCGGAGCCGAAGCTCATCTTGGTCTTGTCCGATTCGGGCAGCGCTTCCGGATCGAGGCCGGCGGCCACGATCGATTTTTTCAGGTAGTTGCCGTGCACGCCCGTGAACAGGTTCGTGTAGACGACATCGGCCGCCGACGATTCCACGATCGCCTCGCGGTACGCTTCGGTCACGTTCGATTCCTGGGTGGCCAGCCAGCGCGAACCGATGTACGCGAAATCGGCGCCCATCGCCTGCGCGGCCAGGATCGCATCGCCGGTGGCGATCGAGCCGGACAGCGCGATCGGACCATCGAAGAACTTGCGCACCTCGCCGACCAGTGCGAACGGGGACAGCGTGCCGGCATGGCCGCCGGCGCCGGCCGCCACCAGGATCAGGCCATCGACGCCCGCTTCCAGCGCTTTCTGCGCATGGCGGATCGAGATCACGTCGTGCAGCACGATGCCGCCATAGCTGTGGATCGCGTCGAGCATTTCCTTGGGCGGCGCGCGCAGCGACGAGATGATGATCGGCACCTGGTGACGCACACACACTTCCACATCGTGGGCGAGGCGGTCGTTCGACTGGTGCACGATCTGGTTGACGGCGATCGGGCCCACTTTCTTGTCCGGATTGGCCGCCTGGAACTCGGCCAGTTCGCGCTGCAGGTCGGTCAGCCACGTGTCGAGCAGCTCGGCCGGCCGGGCGTTAAGGGCCGGGAACGAACCGACGATGCCGGCCTTGCACTGCGCCGCCACCAGCTCGGGGCCACTGGCGATGAACATCGGCGATGCAATCACGGGAAGGGACAGGTTTTGCAGCACGGGAGGCAAGGCCATGGTCGACTCGCTGTTGATGAAGTTGATGGGATGGATCGAATCAAACGATTATAGACTTATAAAAGTACGATCGTGCGAATTCTAGACGTAACGCTCTACCACTGCTCGGCCGTTATACGTTCACGAGGTCGTCGCCCTCGACCTTCGCCGCCAGGCCCCGGACCAGCTGCTTGACGGCCCAGGCGGCGAGTTCTTCTTCCGACTTGTGCAAGTGCCGCCGGTTGGTTTCCACCACCAGCGGGATCGATGCCAGCAGCGCCCGCACGCCGGCCACGGGAATGCGCTGCCGCTCCAGCAGCAGGAATTTCAGCAAAACCTTCACCGCATATTCGGCGTTGTGGGCCGGCTTCGACGACAGGAAATCGAGCCGCCGCCGCGCCCGCGCCAGCGATGCCTCCACGTCCTCGAACATGGCGCCATGGCCGGGAATCACGAGGCGCACGTCCAGCGATGCGATCAGGTCCAGCGTGGCGCCCGCCTCGGCGAAGCCCTCCTCGCCTTCCAGCTCGGGAAAGATCACGCCGAAGCCGTTCTGCCACAGCGCGTCCGCCGACACCAGGATCCTGTGCGCGGGGCAGTACCAGATCAGAGAATGCGCATGGTGGCCGGGTGCGCCCAGCACGTGCCATTCGAGGTCGCCCACCGCCAGCACGTCGCCGGGCCGGACCACGCCGTCGATCGTGAAGCGCGGGCATTGCTGGCCGGTGGCGCGGAACGTCAGCGCCTCTTCGTCCCAGTGGCGCACCTTGGCTTCCTCGGCAGCCGGCACGAACGTATCGCAGCCGAAGTGCGCCTGCAGCAGTGCGTTGCCGCCGCAGTGATCGGAATGCAGGTGGGTGGTGAACAGCCGGTCGAGCCGGCGGCCCGGCAGCGCGTGGCGCACCAGCTCGAGCGTTTGCGGCGCGTGCGTCACGTAGCCGCTGTCGATCAGCGCCGTGTCATGGCGGCCGACCAGCAGCACATTGTTGGCGGAGAGCCAGCCGCGTTCGAACACGCGGATGGAGTCGGGTAAGGTCGTCATCGTTTTCCGGACAGCTGCCGGACGTCAGTCGAAGTCGATCGTCTGCTCGCGCAAACGCAACTGCGCCCACACGGCGCGCTTGTAGTCGTCGTCGGCACGCCCCCACGCCACGATCTCTTCGATCGTGCGCAGGCAGCCCTCGCAAAAGCCGGTGTCCCGGTTCATCTTGCACAGGCTGACGCAGGGCGACGGGACGGGCGTGACATGTTCCGGCAAAGCAGTTTTCATGATGCGGTAGCGTTCTGGCGAGGCTGTATTCTAGCCGATACAGTGCGGCACCCCGGATTGGCGAATTTGGCTATACTGGGCCAAAAAAGGCCCGTGGACCGCACGGAGCGCAGAGGAGACGCAGCACGGCGCGCGACGATCAGTATTCGTACCCGATGATTCGATCCCGATGATTCGATCCCGATGATTCGATCCCGATGAATCGAATACGATGAATACTTCGCCCGCACGGCTGGCCCGTTACCAACCTACGCCTCCACAGCCCCGGGGAACAGCATGAACGCAGGTCATCATTGGCTCAAGCAGATGCGAAAGACGGTCAGGCTGCTGTTCGGCAGCAGCCTGACCGGATCGTCCAGGGCGGCACACACGCCGCCGTCCCGTAACCAGTCCACTACATCGCCCACTACAGCGCCGCCCACCGCGGCCCAGTCCACAAAGGCGCACGCCGCGTCCACCCGTGCCACATCCGGGCGGCCCGGGTTCGACTTGCCCGACGCGGTCTTCGATACACCGACCGCCCCCGCAAGGCTGCCGCCGGGAGCCCACTTCATGAGCGGCGTCTATGCCAACGAGGCGGGCAGCCGTTCCTACAAGCTGTATGTTCCGTCCTGCTGGAAAGGCCAGGCCTTGCCACTGGTGGTGATGCTGCACGGCTGCGCGCAGGATCCGGACGATTTCGCCGCCGGCACGCGAATGAACGCGGTGGCCGAGGAACGGCGCTGCTTCGTCGTGTATCCGGCGCAGTCGGGGGATGCGAACAGTTCGCGCTGCTGGAACTGGTTCAGTGCACTCGACCAGAAGCACGGCCAGGGCGAACCGTCGATCATCGCCGGCATCGCGCGCGACATCATCGATACCTATCCAGTCGCACCGGGCCAGGTGTACGTTGCCGGCATGTCCGCCGGCGGTGCGATGGCCGTCATCGTCGGCACCCTGTATCCGGAACTGTTTGCCGCCGTGGGCGTGCATTCCGGCCTGCCGTTCGCTGCGGCGCGCGACCTGCCGTCGGCGCTGTCGGCGATGAAGCGCGGCGCCAGTGCCCGCGCGGTGAAAAGCGCCGGCCTGCCGATCATCGTGTTCCACGGCGACCAGGATACGACCGTCCATCCCGCCAACGGCGAGGAGCTGATGGCGCAGGGCTTGCGCAGCCACCCGCTGGGGCCGAAGGCGCTGCCGTCGCGCCTGGCCGGGCGCGTGCCGGACGGCCATGCGTACACCCGCACCAAGCACTGGCTGCACGACGGGTCGCCGCTGGCCGAGCACTGGGTGATCCACGGTGCCGGCCATGCCTGGTCGGGCGGCAGCCCGGCCGGCAGCTATACCGACGGCAAGGGGCCGGACGCGAGCCGCGAAATGATGCGCTTCTTCGCGACGGTGCGCGGTGGCTGAGCGCCCGACAAGCCGGGCCGCGTTATCGCCGCAATGCTTTTTACCGCCGCAGCGCCGCGATATGCGCCTTCAGGCAGTCCGGGCACCAGCAGCCCACGGCCGCCGTGGCGGTCTGCTCTACCTTTGCCCCATCCTGTCGCGGAACCGGAACGACGGGCGGCAGATGCGTGCACCAGCACGGCGCCTCATCGCCGCCGGCCTCGCTACTGGCTTGGTTATCCGCCATCGCGCAGTGAAAAGTGGCGCCGCAGCGCTCGCAGGTGCTCATCGTGCCGAGGCTAATCGATCGTATCGGGAATGACAACTTATTTGATGCGGATTTGGCTCTATAATGCGCGTCAAAATCTTCGTTGCCGGCCGTTACAGGCCGGTGGCATGCGGCCTTCCAGACCGCTTCGCTGTAAAATCGTTCCACACTCTTTACCGGACCCGCCATGAGCCAACTGTCGAATTTGAACCTGGATGTGCCAGCCGATGACCTCGCCGCCGTTTCCCCGGCAATCAAGGCGCAGATCCTCGCGGAGGCGCTGCCTTACATCCGCAATTTTCATGGCAAGACCATCGTCATCAAATACGGCGGCAACGCCATGACCGATGAGCGCCTGAAGCATGGCTTCGCGCGCGACGTGATCCTGCTGAAACTGGTCGGCATGAACCCGGTGGTAGTGCACGGCGGCGGCCCGCAGATCGACAATGCGCTGAAGAAGATCGGCAAGCAGGGCACGTTCGTGCAGGGCATGCGCATCACCGACGAGGAAACGATGGAAGTGGTCGAGTGGGTGCTCGGCGGCGAAGTCCAGCAGGACATCGTCATGCTGATCAACCACTACGGCGGCCAGGCCGTGGGCCTGACCGGCAAGGACGGCGGCCTGATCCGCGCACGCAAGATGGCCATGCCGGACAAGGAAAACCCCGGCCAGTACCTGGACATCGGCTTCGTCGGCGAGATCGACGCGATCAACCCGGCCGTCGTCAAGGCGCTGCAGGACGATGCGTTCATCCCCATTATCTCGCCGATCGGTTTCGGCCAGGATGGCCAGGCCTACAACATCAATGCCGATGTCGTGGCGGGCAAGATCGCCGAGATCCTGAAGGCTGAAAAACTGATCATGATGACCAATATCGCCGGCGTGCAGGACAAGACCGGCAACCTGGTCACCGACCTGTCGGCCCGCGAGATCGACGAGATGTTCGCCGACGGCACGATCTCCGGCGGCATGCTGCCGAAGATCTCGTCCGCCCTCGATGCCGCCAAGTCGGGCGTCAACACGGTGCACATCATCGATGGCCGCATCGAACACAGCCTGCTGCTGGAAGTGTTGACCGAACAGGCATTTGGCACTATGATCCGGTCTCACTAAAAAAAACGGGCGGTACAGCCGCCCTTTTTTGCAGTGAGACTCAATATCCGCAGTACCGATGCCCTTTTAGCTCAGTGGTAGAGCACTCCCTTGGTAAGGGAGAGGCCACGTGTTCAATCCACGTAAAGGGCACCATCTTCCGGGGCACCATCTTCCGGGGCACCATCTTTCAAGCACCGGACGCACGATCACTTCACGCAGTATCTCCACACGCAGTACTTCACACGCCGTACCTCCTCACAGCACCTCCCCGCAAGTCATCTTCCCGGCAGTATCCTCGCCTGGTATCGCCCGTTCTTCGTTCGCGTTTCCCTGTTCGTTCGCGGTTCTTGGTCCGCTCAGTACACCCGCTCCACCCGCAAGCCCTGCCGCCGCAGCAGTTCCGGCACGCTGTTCCTGCCGACCAGGTGCAGTACCCCGATCGCGACCACGCTCTGCTTTTCGCGCGCCAGCAGTTTCACGATGCCGTCCGCCAGCAGCGGATTGCGCTCGTCCAGCAGCACGCGGCTGACGAAACGGCCGGAGAACGTATCGTCCGTAGCGGTCTTGGCGGCGATGCGGTCCAGCGCGGCCTGGTCGGCCGTGGCCCACGCGGTGGCGATGGCGCGCGCGTCGCTGGCCTGCTCCCTGCCATCGATCGCATCGATCGTCTCCTGCAGGAACAGCGCCTGGTCGCCCGTGGTCATGCGTCCGAACAGGGCCATCTGCGCCTGCACCGATTCCAGTTCGACGATTTTCTGCTTGCGGGCCCGCGCGCCCTGCGACAGCCATATCTCCACGGCCAGGTCGGTCTGGTAACCCTGCCGTTCGAATTCGCGCACCGTCAGCAGGCTGGCCAGCATCCACGGCTTCATCGGCGCCACCGAGGCGGGCGGCACGTCGTACTGGCGCAACAGGCGCTCCAGGCGGGGCCGGTATGCGGCGGGCAAGTCGGCCGATGCCGGACCGCGGCCGGACGGGTACATGCCATATTCGCGCACCGCGCGGGCGATGGCGTCCTGGCTGCCCAGCGGATCGACTTCCAGCGCCAGCACGGCGGCGCTTTCCAGTGCCGCGGTAATCTTCGGTTCGAGCGGATAGAAGCTCTTCGTGCCCACGTGGATGGTGCCGAACAGCCATGCGACGTGGCCCGCGCTTCCCTGCGCCGCCTCGACGCGGAACAGCGCGCCCCGGTTCTGAACCGCATCCGCCGCCACCGCCCGCGCCGCCGGGCCCGTGGTAAACACGAACAGGCAACAAAACATCACTATAATCTGGCGTCGCATGGCTACCTTTGCAGTTCCGAGAGACGTGAATATTAAACCTTTGGCCCCGGTCTGGCTGTTCGACCTCGACAACACGCTGCACAACGCGTCGCACGCCATCTTCCCGGCGATCATGGCGAACATGAACACGTACATCGCCCGCGTGCTGGGCGACGGCACCACGCCGGCGCACATCGATGCCGTCAACGCCGCGCGCACGCTGTACTGGAAGCGCTACGGCGCCACCCTGCTTGGGCTGGTGAAGCACCATGGCGTCGACGCCGACCATTTTCTCGCCGAAACGCACGGCATGGACGACCTGCTGTCGATGATCCGCCATGAAAAGGGCCTCGGCCAGGTGCTCAGGCGCCTGCCCGGCCGCAAGGTGCTGCTGACCAACGCGCCGCACCGCTATTCGACGATGGTGCTGCGCCACCTCGGCATCCAGCGCCACTTCTCGCACCACATCGCGATCGAATCGATGCGCGTGCACGGCCAGTTGCGGCCCAAGCCGTCGAAGCTGTTGCTGCGCAAGGTGATGCGCCGCCAGCAGGTCGCCGCGCGCCGCTGCATCCTCGTCGAGGACACGCTGGCCAACCTGCGCACCGCGCACGCGCTGGGCATGCGCACCGCCTGGGTCACGCAATACCTGAAGGTGGGCGACCCGATCGGCACGGCCCATCCGCCCAAGCGCCTCACCCGCCCCGGCTGGGTCGACGTCAAAGTAAAATCCGTCAAACACCTGCCGGCACGGCTGTCCCGCCTGCGCCGCAATACCGTGATCGAATAATGGCAACCCAACCGTCCGGCCAGCGCAAGCTGCAAATCCTCCAGGCCCTTGCCGCGATGCTCGAGCACCCGAAGGGGGAGAAGATCACCACGGCCGCGCTGGCGCGCCGGCTCGAGGTGTCCGAGGCGGCGCTGTACCGCCATTTCGCCAGCAAGGCGCAGATGTTCGAAGGGCTGATCGACTTCATCGAGACTTCGGTATTCGGCCTGATCAACCAGATCACCGAACGCCAGCACGACGGCCTGGCGCAGGCCTGCGACATCCTCGCCATGCTGCTGCACTTCGCCGCCAACAATCCGGGCATGACGCGCGTGCTGATCGGCGACGCGCTGGTCGGCGAGGACGAGCGGCTGCAGCAGCGCATGAACGGCTTCTACGACCGCGTGGAACTGGCATTGAAGGGCGCCTTGCGGCAGGCCGCGGCCGATGCCGCTGCGGCGCCCGGCCCTGGCGGCGACCAGGAACGCGACATCGCCGCCCACGCGAGCCTGATGGTGGCCTTCGTGGTGGGCCGCTGGCACCGCTATGCGAAGAGCGGCTTCGCACTCTCCCCGGCGCAGGACGCGAACGCGCAGATCGCGCTGCTGCTGCGCTGAACCGATGCGCAAAGCCATGCCCCCCGAATGCTTCGCCCTGCTCGATGACGCCGCGGCGAATGGCCGTTCGCGCCTGCTGTCGGACCATGCGCGCACGCTGCGCTGCGCCACGTTCGACGCCTGGCCGGCACTGCTGCGCGACATGGAAGCGGCACTGGCCGAGGGACTGTACGCGGTAGCGCTGTGCAGCTACGAGCTTGGCCACCATATCGCCGGCATCCCGCCGCGCGAAGCGGGCGTGCCGCTGGCGCAGGTACTGCTGTTCCGCCGCTGCGAGCACCTGGACGGCGAGGCGGTGGCACGCTGGCTGGCCGGGCGGGTAGACGACAGCGGGGCTGGCGGCGGCGTTGCCGGCCTGGCCGGCATCCACGCCAACGTCACCGAAGCGGCATTCACGGCCGCGATCGCCCGCATCCGCGATTACATCGCCGCCGGCGACACCTACCAGGTCAACTACACGTACCGCCTGCGCTTCGATGCGTTCGGCGCGCCCTGCGCACTGTACCAGCGCCTGCGCGCGCGCCAGCCGGTGCCCTATGGCGCCCTGGTGCTGGCGGACGACGGCACGGCGGTGCTGTCGCTGTCGCCGGAACTGTTCGTGCGGCGCGCGGGCGATACGCTCACCGCGCAGCCGATGAAGGGCACCGCGCCGGCGGCACTGCCGGGCCAGGCCGACGACATCGATGCCGACAACGCGCGGCGCGCCGCCGCCCTGGCCGCGGACCCGAAGAACCGCGCGGAAAACCTGATGATCGTCGACCTGCTGCGCAACGACATCGGCCGGGTGGCCGTTACCGGAACCGTCAAGGTGCCGGCGCTGTTCGAGGTGCGGCGCTACAGCAACGTGCTGCAGATGACCTCCACCGTGCATGCGCAGGTGCGCCCGGATGCGACGCTGGCGGACCTGTTCACGGCCCTGTATCCCTGCGGTTCGATCACCGGCGCGCCGAAGCGGCGCACGATGGAGATCATCGCCGAACTGGAACCCGAGCCGCGCGGCCTGTACACCGGCGCGATCGGCTGGTTCGATCCGCCGCGGCCCGGCGCGCCGGGGGATTTCTGCCTGAACGTGCCGATCCGCACGCTGACCCTGCAGCCGCCAGTGGACGGCGTGCGGCGCGGCGAGATGGGCGTGGGCGCCGGCATCGTGTACGACAGCGTGGCGGCGGAGGAATACGCGGAGTGCCAGTTGAAGGCGCGCTTTCTCACCGGCCTGTCGAACGATTTCGAGCTGTTTGAAACCATGTACGCCACGCGCGAAGGCGGCGCGCGGCATGTGGAACGCCACCTGGCGCGGCTGGCGCGCTCGGCCCGCTATTTCGGCTTCGGGTGGGATGAGGCGGCTGCCAGGGCCTATATCGCGATCGGCTGCGAAGCGTTGCCGCCCGGCGCGGAGTGCCGCCTGCGGCTGGCCTTGAACGCGGCTGGTGGCTTCGCGGTGCAGAGCGGGGTGCTGGCGCCGGTGCGGCAGCCGGTGCGCGTGCTGCTGGCCGATGCGCCGACCGCCTCGGACGACCTGTTCCTGCGCCACAAGACGACGCTGCGCGCCGGCTACGACGCGGCATGGAAGGCGGCCGAAGCCCAGGGCGCGTTCGACCAGCTGCACTTCAACGAACGGGACGAACTCACCGAAGGGGGCCGCAGCAACGTGTTCGTGCGCATCGATGGCCGCTGGCTGACACCGCCGCTGACCAGCGGCCTGCTGCCGGGCGTGATGCGCGCCGTGGTGCTGGAAGCATGGGGCGCCACCGAAGCGGTGATCACGCGCGGCGCCCTGGCGCAGGCCGAGGATATCGTGGTCTGCAACGCGCTGCGGGGTGCGCTGCGCGCGGAAGTGGTGACCGGCGCAGCGTCAGTGTGAAGAACGGATGTAACGCGAAGCTGGCGAAACCGGGGACCGGCGGAACTACAGGCTGACGAAAGTGTTGAAGCCGCCCCAGAACATGCGCTTGCCGTCGAACGGCATCGATTCGGGCGTCATCGAATCCTTCAGGCGCGGATCTTTCATCACCTTCTCGTTGATCACATCGCGCTCCTCGCGCGAGTTGTAGACGATCCAGGAGAAGAACACGGTTTCATCCTCCTTCAGCTGCACGGCCTGAGGGAAGGACGTGACCTCTCCCGCCTTCACGTCGTCGGCAATACACTCGTGGAATTCCAGCGCGCCGTGCTCGCGCCACACGGCGCCGGCCGTTTCGGCCATCGCGCGATACGCTTCGATCTTGTCTTTCGGGACGGGGACGACGAAACCATCGACATAGGGCATGGTGGACTCCTTTGTGAAAGTACAGGTTCGCGGAGCGCGGCCGGCGGCCGCGCCCATGCAGCTTAGTCGACGGATGTGCCTGCAACAAGGAATGCTTTTCGGTAAGCGCCGGGCGAGGTCGCGGCCAGCCGCCGGAAGTGGTGCCGCAGGGTTTCCTCGGAGCCGAAGCCGGCCCGCTCGGCCACCTGCGCGAGCGGCAGCGGCGATTCCAGCAGCTCCTTGGCGATGGCCACCCGTTCGCGCGTCAGCCGTTCGACCGGTCCCATTCCGGTAGCATCCCGGAATTGGCGCTGCAGCGTGCGCGCGCTCATCGCCGCCCGTTCCGCCATCGTCGCCACCGTGTGCGCCTGCGCGGGATGCCGCCGCAGCCACTCCATCAGTTTTGCCAGGCGGCCCGCTTCGTCGGCAGGCATCGGCCGGGGCACGAACTGCGCCTGCCCACCCTCGCGATGCGGCGCCACCACGAGCCGCTGCGCCACCATGTTGCCGACCCGGGCGCCGTAGTCGCGGCGCACCAGGTGCAGCAGCATGTCCAGCCCGGCGGCGGAACCGGCGGACGTGATCACCTGCCCATTGTCGATGTACAGCGCATCGGCTTCGACCGCGATCGCCGGATGGCGCTGCGCCAGCCGTTCGGCATAGCGCCAGTGCGTGGTGGCGCGCTGGCCATCGAGCACGCCGGCCGCGGCCAGCACGAACACGCCGGAACAGATCGAGCACAGGCGCGCACCGCGGGCGTGGGCCGCGCGCAGGGCCGCCACCAGCGCCGGCGGTGGCGCTTCATCGGCGTTGCGCCAGCCGGGAATGATGATGGTGTCGGCCTTCTTCAGCAGGCCGGGCGCGTAGCGGGCCTGCACGGTGATGCCGCCGGCCGCGCGGATCGGCCCCCTCTCCACCGCGCATACCTGGAAGTCGTACCAGTCCACGCCCAGCTCGGGGCGCTCGAGCGCGAACAGTTCGACCGTGCAGCCGAATTCGAACGTGCACAGGCCATCGTAGGCCAGCGCGACGACCAGGTGGGGTTGGGTGGCGGGCAATGTCATGGCGCGATCTTAACGCAGATTGGCATCCGCGCCACTGCGCCGCATGGGCCGGCAGCCCGACAATGAAGCCTCGATGTCAACCCAACCAGCAAGGAGAAAAACATGTCGATCGTGACCGAAGTTCCCGCCGCCCCCGCCGACGCGGCACTGGCCCATTTCGAAGGTTCGCTGAGCTTTGAAACGGATTGCTGGGACGTGCACAGCGTGCTGGGCACGCCGCAGCAGGATTTCGTGGTGCTGGACGTGCGCGGTACCGAAAAATACGCCAAGGGTCATCTGCCGGGCGCCGTCGATCTCGCGCACCGCAAGATCATCGGTTCGAAGCTGGCGGAGTACCCGTCCGATACGCTGTTCGTGACGTATTGCGCCGGCCCGCACTGCAACGGCGCCGCCCGTGCCGCCATCCGGCTGGCGAGACTGGGGCGGCCCGTGAAGGTCATGCCGGGCGGAGTGACGGGGTGGCTGGACGAGGGGTTCGAGCTCGTCCGCGATTGATCAGGAAGCCAGCGCCTTCTCGATCGCGCCCACCAGGGCCTTGTCCTGCGGCGTCACCTTGCTCGGGAAGTTCTCGATCACCTTGCCGTCGCGCCCGATCAGGTACTTGTGGAAGTTCCAGCCGGGCGCCTTGCCGGTGGCCTTGATCAGGTCGGCGTACAGCGGGTTCGCCGCATTGCCGGACACCACGGTCTTGGCGAACATCGGGAACTTGACGCCGTAGGTGTTGAAGCACAGGTCGGCGATTTCCTTGGCCGTGCCCGGTTCCTGCTTGCCGAAGTCGTTCGACGGGAAGCCCAGCACCACCAGGCCCTTGCCGGCATATTTCGCATGCAGCGCCTCGAGGCCTTCATACTGCTTCGTGTAGCCGCAGTAGCTGGCGGTGTTCACGACGAGCACCACCTTGCCGGCATACTGGCACAGGTCCTGCGATGCTTCGTCCTGCAAGCGCTTGAACGAGCGGTGCAGGATGGCCGGGCAACTGGCGGGGCGGGCCGCCGCCGGAGCGGTTGCCGGACCGGCGGCCGGCGTGCCCGCACTGGGGGCGGCGGGTTGCTGCGCGAACGCGGAGGCGGCCAGCAAGCCAAACGCGGACGTGGCCGCGAACCTGAACAGAGTATTCATGTCGAATCCGACGAGTGGTGGTAAAAAGCCATTGTATGCCGGCTGGACTGCGCCGTGCCGGCTTCCAGAACATCAGGGACCATGAGTGCGGCACGCGTGCCGGTCAGGAGCGGTTCAATGAAGCGTGTTTCATCCTTCCGTCATCTCTGCGCGCTTGCCTCCCTGGCGGCGACGCTGCTGTCGTCGCTGGTGTTGTCGCTGCTAGCGGCTTCGCTCGCCCAGGCCGCGGCGCCCGCCGTGCCGCTGCCCGCCATGAAGACCGGCCAGCTGTCCGTGTCCGGCCTGTCGTCCGGCGGCTACATGGCGGTGCAGTTCGCCGTCGCCTATTCGGCCAGCGTGACGGGCGCCGGCATCATCGCCGCGGGCCCTTACTCGTGCTCGCGCGGCAACCTGGGCATGGCAACCATGCGCTGCAGCTGCACCAGCGGCACGCCCTGGTGCGGCGTCGCGCCGGGCGGCACCAATGTGCCGGAACTGATCCGGCTGACCGGCAGCTACGCCGCACGCGGCCGGATCGATCCCACGTCAAACCTGGCCAGGCACCGGGTGTGGCTGTTTTCCGGCCTGGCCGACAGCGTCGTGCCGATGGCCGTCATGAACGACCTGCAAGCGTACTACCGGCATTACCTCCCGCCGGAAAACATCCGCTACCGCAAGGATGTGCGGGCCCAGCATGCGATGCCGACCGAAAGCTTCGGCAACCGCTGCGACCAGCTGGGCGCCCCCTACATCAGCGATTGCGATGTCGACGGTGCCGGCGAGCTGCTGCAATGGATCTATGGCACGCTGATACCGAAGGCGGGCCATGGCGCCGCCGGCCGCCTGGTCGAGTTCGACCAGGCTGAATTCCTGGCCGACCCGGCCGCCCATGGCATGGCGGCCACCGGCTGGCTGTACGTGCCGCCCGGCTGCGAGCGCGATGGCGCCGGTTGCAGGCTGCACGTGGCCTTCCACGGCTGCAAGCAGACGTCGGCACTCGTCAAGGAAGCGTGGGTCCGGCATGCCGGCTATAACCCGTGGGCCGACGCGAACCGCATCGTGATGCTGTACCCGCAGGCCGCGCCGCTCCGGTTCAGGAACCCGAACGCGTGCTGGGACTGGTTCAACTACGACGACCCGGATTTCGCCGTGAAATCCGGACGGCAGATGCGGGCGGTCAAGCGGATGACCGAGCGGCTGATGACGGCGGAACGGCATGCCGGTGGGCACAATTGACCACTTGCGGGCACCCGCATCGGCCAAGCGTTCATCCGCATTTCAACCAGGCCGCCTCGGCAAATAACTTTTGTATAAAAATCGCTTGCTATTGCATAGTACACGATTTATTATCCTTTCATCGCAACACGGAATCAGCAGCAAACCACAGAATCAATAGCAAGCTACTTAATAGCCAGCTACTTACTTACATTGAACTCACCTGCCAAGGAGCCCTACCATGAAAACCATCGCTATCGCCCTCTCCGTCGCCGCCCTGTTCGCTTCGGTGAATGCATCGGCTACCACCCAGCTGACCCGGGCCCAAGTCATCGCCGACTACGCAGCCGCGGTGGCATCCGGCAATCGTCCGGCTGTTGACGATTCGTACGCTGGCTCATTCGCCGACGCCGTCTCGACGAAGACGCGGGAAGAAGTGCGCGCCGAACTGCACGTCGCCCAGCAACGCGGCGAGATCCTGGCAGGTGAGCAGTATCCGTTCGTTGCCACCGATGTGGCCGGCATCGGCAAGACCCGCGCCGAAGTCGCGGCAGAGCTGGCTGCCGATCGCCGGGCGAACCCCGAGATGGCGCTGGAAGGCCGCCTGTGATCCCAGTCGTCACCAATAAGTAGCACGCTATTTAATCGCTTATAAACCACCGATCTTATTCAAGGATACTGCCATGAAAGCCCTCGCCATCGCCCTCTCCGCCGCCGCCCTCTTCGCTTCCGCGCAGGTCTCGGCCCAGCAACCCGGTGAAGTGCCCCGCATCCACGTCAGCGCCGCCAGCACGGGCAACTCGTTTGCTTCGGGTGAACTGTATTCGGGCACCCACTTCGAGACCGTTTCAAGCAAGACGCGCGACCAGGTCCGTGCCGAATTGCGCATCGCCCAGGAGCGCGGCGAACTGGTGGCAGGCGAGCAGTATCCATTCATCGCGGAGACCGCACCGGGTCAAGGCAAGACCCGCGCCGAAGTGCAAGCGGAACTGGCTGCCCATCGCCTGAGCAACCCTGATCCGGTCTACGAGAATTGAGCAGGTGCCGCTGGGCTAGGCCAGGGCCGGGCTTGCCTTACCGATGCGCTGGAACGAATTGTCCATCAAGAAGCTTGACGGCCTCCGGCGTTATCCGCAAGTTTCAGCACCATCGGGCAACTGGCCGCCAGCGCGGGGCCGGCCTTGCGGGTAATCATCGCGATCGGGAAATTTCACGGCGTGATGGCGGCGACACGCCGAGCGCTGGCGAACTTGAACTATTTCACCCGCAGCTTGGCCAGCTTCGGATCGCCGGCCGGAAACGCCAGGCTCATGCCGCGCATCGTCTCGGCCAGCAGGGCCGCCACCGCGATATCGCGGTGCGGCTTCGAATCGGCCGGCACGATGTACCACGGCGCATGGGCCGCGTCGGTTTCGGCGATCGCCTTTTCATACGCCGCGTGGTATTCGGACCATTTCTCGCGGTGCGTCAAGTCTTCGGGATCGAACTTCCAGTGCTTCTCCGGATCGTCGATGCGGTCCTGCAGGCGCCGCCGCTGTTCGTCTTTCGAGATGTGCAGGAATACCTTGACGATGGTGGTGCCCGATTCGGCCAGCGTGCGTTCGAAGTCGCGGATCTGCGCGTAGCGGCGGCCCGCCTCGGGGCCGTCGATCCGGTCATACACGATCGGGTGCAGCACGTCCTCGTAATGGCTGCGGTTGAACACGGCGATCTCGCCCTTGCGCGGCACCTGCAGGTGCACGCGCCACAGGAAGTCGCGCGCGGTCTCGGCCACCGTGGGCACGTCGAACCGTACCGGCCGCAGGCCCATCGGATTGATCTTGCGGAACAGCTGGTGCACGGTGCCGTCCTTGCCGGCGCAATCGACGCCCTGCAGCACCAGCAGCACCTTGCGCTGGTGCTCGGCGTACAGCATTTCCTGCAAGGCCGCGATTTCCTTGTGCAAGCCCTTGCCGAACTGCCGGTCCTCGCGTTCGTCGCCGCTGCACAGCGGCGTCAGCGCCGCATCCTCGTCCACCAGCACGGGCCGGTCGCCGGCACGGAACAGTTTGCAGGCCTTCATCCATTCTCCCTGGGATAGCGCTGCGCGGCCACTTCGCGCAGCGTGGCAAGCATCGCTTCCGCCCCGGGCGACAGGCGATGCTGTTTGCGGGTGACGATACCATACAGGTCCATCGTCAGCCCCAGGTCATACGGGAGAACGGTGATCAGCCCCATGTCCAGGTAAGGCCGCACCAGTTCGGCGGGCAGTGCCGACACCATGCGGCTGCCGGCCAGCAGGTTGACGATGACGGGCAGCGCCATGGCTTCCACGGTGTCCGACGGCGGTTCCAGGCCATGCGACAGGAACAGCGCCGTCAGCCGGTCGCGCAGCACCGAGCCGGCCGGCGGCACGATCCACGGTTCGCCGGCCAGGTCGGCAAGGGTCAGCCCGGTGCGCGTGGCGAGCGGGTGGCCGGCGCCGGCAATCAGGCTGTGGGGTTCGTCCGTGACCGGTTCGAAATGCAGTTCGCCGGCGGCGTGCGAATCCTGCACGCGGCCGATCACGATATCCAGTTCCCCGGCGCGCAGCTTGTCGGTCAGCAGCTTGCTGGTATCGACCGTGACGGAGACGCGCACCCGCGCATGGCGCGTCTTGAGCAGCTTGATCGCATCGGGCAGCAGGCCGGCGGAAGGCGTCAGCACGGCGCCGATATTGACCTTGCCGGACAGGCCGGACAACAGTTCCATCACTTCCTGGTGCGCCGCATCCATCTCCGCCAGCGCGGCGCCGGCACGGCGGATCAGCACTTCGCCATACCAGGTGGGCAGCACGCCGCGCGGCAGCCGCTCGAACAGCTGCACGTTCAGCGCGTGTTCCAGTTCGGCCAGCAGCTTCGAGGCGGCCGGCTGCGTGAGGTTGGCCGCCTGCGCCGCATGGAGGATCGAGCCATGGCGGCCAAGTTCCACCAGCAGCACGAGCTGGCGCATCTTCAGGTGGGAGCGGACGAATCGGTCGGAAAGGATGTCGTGCATGGGGACTGACACTGCGAACCAAAGGCATCACCTGGATCGGGATGCCATTACCGGGGCAATTCCGATCACAGCCCTCTGCTTCTGGGTTGATCCTGCGGCGTTGTTGCACCGGCGGAGAAGGGCGTCAGCCATGATAGAGCTGCCACCAGCCTCCGTCAATCGTGATATCCGTGGCACCGCCCGTTTGAAACTTCATGCAACTTCGATTGAGGCCAGCGCGCGTTGCAGGAGACGCAGACGCGATTGGACCCGTTGCTCCGCGTCCTTCAGATGACGTACCGACCGGGTCATGTCGATTGCCAGCCGATCGAAGTCGTGCCCGATGATTTTCTGCAGCACTGCGAGCGTTTGCGTGCTTGCTACCTTCCGTATATCCAGCCCCAGTAGAAATACGCCGGCCAGCTCCGGGTCGTACTCCCCCTCTTCGATGACGCCGTCTTCGCCGTACACCCGATCCTGGTTGCCAGCTGCAGTGTAGTTGTCAATCAAGTGAACAAGATCATAGGCATCGCGCGGGTTTTCCCTTCCGCGATCCGACCATGCAACCAGTTTGAGAATGGCTAGACCCGCCAACGAAACGACCTTGCCGTCAAAACCAGGGGCGAGTGTCACCAACTCCGCTGCGGCCAGAACATCGTCATAGCCAGCTACGTTCATGATGATTTTCATGTCCGGAGGCCACGCAATCTCACTCGTCCCCTGGGATACGCCGCCAAAGGGCACAAGGTCGAGCTGGTATTCCAGATCACCTTTCTCGCCCTTGTAATAGAGGCGCTGCTGCAGGATTCCGGCTTCCTCGAAACTTCCCCGTGCCACAAGCCTCGTTCTCAGTGCAGCGAACTGGCCCCAATCTTTCACTGCCACGGCGAAATCCACGTCGCGCGTCGCGCGGGTTGGGGCAAGGCCGAGTACATGGGTCAGCAAGATGTCCCTCGCCGTCGCGCCCACCAGCATGTAATCGATGTTGTCCGCTTGTGCTTCTTCCGCTACAGCACGAAGGATATCGACCGTCACCGGGTCGACTGGATGTTCAGGTCTTATCGAACGTGGTTTCAATGAACCGCTCCTTGATGATTTCTGCCGTCTCCTGTGTGCGCGGGTCCAGCATGGCCAGGAGTTCAGAATAGACCAGCAGCGGAGGTGCGACGTTGTCGGCCGATTCGGGCTGCCAATGCCAGAACTTTTCCAGCACCTCGATTTCACCATTCAGGTCAGGCTTGATCCGGTATTGCTTGGCCAGTGTCTTGATCAACAGCTCTCTGTCGGTGGCTTCGACATACAGCGTTTGCGTCACAGGCTTGAGGTAGCCGGTCATTTTTGCGGCCGCGACTTCCGCGCCCCAGGCAAACCCGGCATCTGAATGGAACGTTTGCCACCAGTTGGGATCCGGGGCACTGAAACGCCTGCCATTCAGCTTGGTTCGCAGCGTGGTGGGAAAATTGATCATCCACTCGTCCACCAGGCGGCGTCGCTCCAGCAGCTTTCTTCGCCCGGCTTTCCCTTTGTTGATGAGATAACCACGCCGCTCCAGATCTTCCAGCGCGTTATAGGCCGTACCGAGCGAGACCCCTGCATGGACCGCGATGTCCTTGAACGGCGCATTGACGAGTTCCGGCCTGGACAGCAAGGCAAAGACAACGCGCAGTCCTGCCGGATTCGTGAGGCCTCTGGGGGCATCGAAGGCGGGTCGCCTGTTGTCGTCCTTTTCGCCGCTAATAAGGATGAACAGTCCCGGCGCACGCAGGTAAGCATTGCCGCAGGTATCGATGAACTGCAACCCGATTGCCTTGCAGTGCTCGGCAAGGGTTCTGGACACATGGGGTGCGACCAGTAATCCTTGAGCGCCGACAGACTCGAGCTGCCGCCGGACCAGATCGAGTTGCCCCCTGCGGTCTACCAGGGATTTGCACTCGACCAGGTAACGGTTTTTGCCATTCTCATGTGCCAGATCGATACACGCGTCCGGTACATAGCTGCCGGGTTTGACGGGCTCGGGTTCTACCAGGTGGCCTTTGATGGCGGTTTTCTCTTGCAGTGCCGCCAAGGCAGCCATGACAAGTTCCTCCTCGGCCTGACCGGCACCGTCGCGGTAACGTGGCTCATTCATTAAAGACCCTCGTATTGTCATGCCCTATGGATGACGCCATGCTACACGTCCAACCGAGGTTTTTCAATTTATTCCAATTTTCACGGAACGTGAAATTTATAAAAAATTGAATTTTCTGGCTCTGCTTGTCATTTCAGATGCCTGCTCAGCCAATGATGGGTCACGCCGAGTGGCGTGAGCGCTGGTTCCAGGTCCACAGAGACACGCCGGGACCTGGGTTTCCATTACTCCTTGCGCGGCGCCGGCGTGTGCTTGCGCCACGCATCGAGAACCGGCAGCGCACGGCCCTTGAAGTCGAACAGCGTGGTGTTCGACACGACGTTCGCGCCCGGCTTGCCGTCGGCGTCGCGCACCGCCCAGCCGGTGCCCGGCACTTCGATCATCACCGGATCCCAGTACAGCACGCCCAGCACGCGGTCGGTACGGCGCAGGGCGCCCAGCAGCTCGTCGATGAACGCGGCCTGGCCTTCCGGGGAACTCATCGAAGCGGGATAAGGGCCGTTGTCGGACAACTGGCCGGCATGGCCGTTCGGCAGCACCGGCGACCAGTTGAAGCCCGTCTCCATCACGAACAGGTCGCGGTCGTAGTGCTGCGTGATCTCCTTCGCGAATGCGGTGAACTGCGCCACGCTGCGCTTGGTCCAGAACGGGTAGTAGGAAGCGCCGATCACATTCCACTTCACGCCCAGCTTCTGCAGGTGGTCGAAGTAATGGCGGTACTTGGCCACGTTGCCGCCGTCGTCGAGGTGGATGATCACCTGGCTGGCGGGAGACACGGCCTTCACGCCGTCGTAGCCGGCCTGGAACAGCGCGCCCAGGCGCGGCCAGTTCTCGTCGAGCGTCTTGCCGCCCAGTTTTCCATAGGGGTACAGCATGCCGCCCTCGGTCTCGTTGCCGACCGAAACGTATTGCGGCGTGGTGCCCTGCGCCTTCAGGGCTGCCATCACTTCGCGGGTGCGCTCGAACACCAGCTGGCGCAGCCGTTCGAAGCGGGCATTGTCGTCAGGGAGCTTATCGAGCTCAGTGCGCCACTTCGCCGGCACGATCTGTGTCTTGCTGTTGGTCCAGAAGTCGCTGTAGTGGAACGTCAGCTCGATCTGCATGCCCAGGTCCGCGCTGCGGCGCGCCATCTTCAGCAGGTCGGGCAAGTCCATCGAGCCGGCCGGCCAGTGCCAGCCTTCGTTGCCGGTGCCCGGACCGGGACCTTCGTACAGGCGCAGGCGGGCGATGTTGTGGCCGGATGCGCGCAGGATCTTCAGCGCGTCGCCGGGCTTGCCCTGGCGGTCGCTGAACACGGCGCCGTGCTTCTCCATCAGCGGCAGCACCGAGTAGTCGCCGCCGGCCAGCAGCGGTTCGTTGGCCGACGCCGGCACGGTTGCCGCGCACAGGGCGGCGCCCAGCAGCGCTGCCAGCGCGAACGGGCGGAATGCGAATGTCATCATCTTGGTCTCCGGTAGCTCATTGTCGTACGTCATGGTCGTACATCATGGTCGTACGTCGTGGTCGTAAGTCGTGGTCGAGGGCCGAAAAAAATGGCCGCGCCGGTCGGTGCGGCCATCTGCCACGCTGGCGCGTGGTTCGGCGTGGCTCGAAGTGATTCGCGCATGCGGCGGACGCTGGCGAATCGCTGGCGCCGGCCGCATGCCTTCTTCCTTACAGGTTCGCTTGCAGGCTCAGGCCGAAGCGGCGGTCGTCGGCGTAGCGGCCGAACTGCGTGCCGGTCACGCCGTAGTAGCTGCTGCGCGACTTGCGGGTCAGGTTGCTCACTTCGAACGCCACCTTCAGGTTCTTCGTCAGCTGGTAGCTGGCGTAGGCATCGACCAGGCCGTAGCCGTTCATGTAGGTTGGCGTTTGCGCCATCGTGGCACCGTTGTTCACGTAGTAGTTCTGCGTGCCGTTCAGGTATTTGCCACGGTAGTTGTACGCCAGGCGCAACGCGAAGTCGTTCCAGTCATACATGCCGACGATGTTGTAGCTCTGCTTCGACAAGCCTTCCAGCGTGGTGACCTGACCCTGCAGCGGACCCGGCGCCTTGCTGTCGACGTAGGTGAAGTTCGCCTGCACGCCCAGGCCCTTCCACATGCCCGGCAGGTTCGTGAAGAAGCCCTGGTAGCCGATTTCCAGGCCCTTGATCGTGCCATCCTGGCCATTCGACGGCGTGCGCACGCTGTACGCGGTGCCGCCGTACTGCACGTTTGCCGTCGTGGTCTGGATGAAGCCATCCACTTTCTTGTAGAACGCGGCGCCGAACACGTAGTCGCTCGGGCTCAGGTAGTACTCCAGCGTGGTGTCGAACTGTCGCGCCGACAGCGGTGCCAGGTCGGGGTTGCCCAGGTAGCCGGTGCGGTCGTTGGCGTTCAGCGACAGGCTCGGCGTGAGCTGGTCGAAGTTCGGCCGGGTGACGACCTTCGATGCCGCCACACGGGCGATCAGCTTGTCCGTCAGTGCCAGGCGGGCGTTCACGCTCGGCAGGAAATCGTCGTCGGTGGTATCGGCCTGGCGCGTTACGTAGCTGCTGTTCTGCAGTTCCTGCCAGCGGCGTTCGGTTTTCGTGCGCACGTAGCGCACGCCGAAGTTACCGGTCAGTTCCTTGCCCAGCAGTTCGGATTCGAAGTCGGCCATGCCATACAGGGCCTGGGTCTTCTCGGCGAAATCGAAGGTCTGCCCGGCATCGAAACCCGGTACCGACAGGCCCAGCGCACCGCGCACGGCCTGCGGGTCGCGCAGCCAGTCCAGGTTGGCGATCGACAGCCATTGCTTCGGAATCGTACCGGCGCCTTCGCGGTGCAGCAGATCGCTGTACGGGATGGCGCCGATCTGGCTGGCCAGGCCCGGCAGCGCGCCGCCGACCGGGCCGGTACCGCCGGCGTTCCAGATCTCGTCGACGGTATTGACTTCGGTACTGCTGGCCTTGCGGTCGGACACGCGTACACCCGCCTTGATACGCGGGATCAGGTCGCTCTCCAGGCTGCGCTCGACGTCGCCGCGCCACACGGTTTCGCGGCCATCGTTCTTCTGGCGGAAGAACAGCGCCTTGTTGGCCCAGTACTGCGAAGGCGTCAGCAGGTCGTTCGGGTTTGCCAGCTCCGGGTAAGCGGAGGGCAGCTCGGTCGTCAGGTCATACGTGAAGGCGGGATTCGACACCCCCGCTCCCAGGCGCGCTTCCTGGTAGAACTGATCGAAATTGCTCTTGGTGTAGCCCAGCTCGGACTTGACGGTCCAGCCGTTGGCGCGCCACGAGCCGCCGACCGCCAGCTGGCGGGTCTTCGTGTCGTTGTCGCGGATGTAGCCGGAAGTGGTCATCTGCGCGCCGTAGAACGTGCCCTTGGTGACATTGCCGTTTTCGGTGGTCACGCTGCCGCGCGGCCACATGGCGCCGGCATTGGTCTCGGCCGACCAGTTCGGCCAGTACGGCGAAGCATAGAAGCCGTAGGTGTCGGTGGCAGTTTCCAGCTTCGTGTAGTTCGCGTCCGCATACAGTTCGACACCGCGCATCGGCCGCCATTGCAGCGACGCGTTGATGCCGGTGCGTTCGCGCTCGCCCATTTCATAGGCGTACCAGGCACCGATCGGCGCATAGGCGCCCGAGCCGTCCGCCAGCTGGGATGGCGCGCTCAGTTCCTGGGTGTCCGAACGGTAGTCGCGCTTCTGGTGCGCGATCGAGATCAGGGCCCCGAAATCCTGGCCGTTCAGTTTCCAGCGGTTCGACACGAGCAGCGAGCCTTCGCCGTTGCGCTTGTCCGCGTAGTCGGCATCGGTGGCCTTGACGGTGCCGGCCACTTTCAGGCCGGCGAAGTCGAACGGCCGGCGCATGCGCAGGTCGATCACGCCGCCGATGCCGCCTTCGACCTGCTCGGCCGTCGGGGTCTTGTACACGTCGGCGCCGGCCAGCAATTCGGAGGGCACGTCCTGGAACGACAGGCCGCGTTCCTTGCCGGCGGTGAAGATGGAGCGGCCGTTGACCAGCGTCTGGGTCTGCGACAGGCCGCGGATCTGCACCCGGTCGCCTTCGCCGCGGCTGCGCGAGATCTGCACGCCGGTGATGCGCTGCAGCGCTTCGGCGACGTTCGAATCGGGCAGCTTGCCGATGTCGTCGGCCACGATCGAGTCGACCACCTGGTCGGCGTTCTTTTTCAGGTCCTGGGCCTTTTGCAGGCTGGCACGCATGCCGGTCACGACGACTTGCTGCGTCTCGGCGGCAGGCGCGGCAGGGGCGGCCGGGGTGTCGGTGGTCTGGGCCAGTGCCGGCATCGCGCAGATGGCCGCGGCGATGGCGATCGCGTGGCGGCGACCCGGTTGGTTGGTGAAGTTCATGCTTTCTCCGATGGTGTGTGAATTTTTATGGTGTGACGGTGAGCCTGTAGACTGGTACCAGGCTCACGCTGTTGACGCGCGCGATCTGCGATTGCGCGCCGAAATCGGGTCGTGCTTCTTTCGGAATGTAGACGGGGGCGTCGGCACGCAGCGGCAGCACCGCCAGCGACAGCTCGTTCGGCTGCTGTCCATTTGCCGCCAGCGCCTTCATGCCGACCTGCCAGCCATAGCCGCTGTAGTACCAGTCATCCGCCAGGCGCGTGCCGTCGAACAGCCGGCCGATGTCGCCGGTGAAATCGATCTGCAGCAGCGCATCGTCGACGTGTTTCAGCGCGTCCGGCTGCACGTCGATGCGCCAGGTGGCGGCGGTGCGCCAGGCTTCCGGGATCGGCTGGATGGCCGCCTTGGCGAGGCCGCCCTTCATCACGGCCGGTGCCGGCAGCGCCTGGCGCAGCGGCGTGGCGGTGGCGGTCAGCTGCACCGCCGGCAGCGTGGTTTCGTATGCCTGGAACACGCCGTCGCTGCCCTGCGCACGCAAGGTCGCGCTACCAGCGCCGCCAGCCGCTTTCGGCGTGCGGGCCAGCGCCGGATACACGGCGAAGCGCATCGCCGCGTCACCGACGGAGCGCAGGTGCAGCTTGCCGCCTTCGAACCAGGTTTGCTGGCCGCTCAGGACCAGGCGGCGCTGGCCGGCGATCTCGCCGATCGACAGGCGGCGCGACTGGTCGGCCGGCAGCACCAGCAGGTGCACGGGTCTTGCGCCGGCGCGGCGGATCGTCAATGCGCGCGCGGTGCCCGGCGTGACATCGACGATGGTGGCATTGCCGGCCATGCTGCGCGGCGCGGCGGTATCGATCGCCGCGCCTTCCGCTTCCAGCGCCAGCTCGACAGGGATCCCGGCGCTGGCGGCGAACACGTAGGTGATGCCGTCGGCGCCGCCATCCAGGCGCGCCACCGGCTGCGCCGTGGCGTGCCGCAGGCGCGTGCCATCGAGGTCGAAATTCACCGGCCAGATCGCATACGCGCCGTCCGGCACGGTCACCGGCTGGCGCGGGAATCGCACCGTGCCGCCGGCCAGCTTCACGTCGAACTGCAGCGCCTGCGCCGGCATCGGATACTGGCGCACGTGGTTGTTGACGAACACGAAGGCACTGTCGCCGCTGCTGCGCACCGCCACGCGCGGGGTGCGCAGGTCCTTCGGGCCTTCCGGCGTCACGTCCGGCTTGCGTACCGTCATCGGTGCCAGGCGGTCGCCGAAACCGGCGATGAAGTAGTGGAAGGGGCGCAGGTATTCCAGCACGGCGCGCTGCTGGCCGTCCGGCCCCAGCGGGGCCTGGAAATCGTAGTTGATCGCCGGGGTATCGTTGTAGCCGCCGCTGATGCTGCTTTCTTCCAGCGTGGTGCCGCCGACCGGATTGCGCCCGCCGTGGAACATGTAATAGCCCATCAGGTTCACGCCGGAGCCCAGCTGCACCGGCAGCATCGAGGCGATATCGTCCGGCGAGACCACCGGGCGGCGGCGGTACATGAACGGCAAACCGGCACCGTATTCGGCGCCGAGGAACGGTGTCTTGTCGATGTCGGTTTCGGCGGTGCCGGGGCCGTGCGATTTCGTCTGCGCGCCCAGGTCGCCGGACACGCGGCTGTCGAAGCGGAACGCGTAGGTTTCCTTCGGCGGCAGCTCCGTGGTGGAGACGGCCCAGGGCTCGTCGACATAGCCGCCGAACACGGGCGTGACCTGGCCGGACGGGTACCGCGCGCCATCCCAGCCGGTGACGGTGTAATACGGCACGTCCATGCCCGCCTGCAGCGCGAGCTGCTTCAGTTTGGCGATGTGCCCGGCCCCTTCGCCCGGTCCGCCCAGGTTGTATTCGTTTTCCAGCTGCAGGCCGATGACGGGACCGCCATCCTTCCACAGGCTGCCCTTCAGCTGCGCGCCGATCTCGCGGTACAGCCGCGCCACATGGCGCAGGTATTGCGGATCGTTGCCGCGCGTGCGCATGCCATCGACCACCCAGTCGGGAATGCCGCCGTAGCGCACTTCCGCATGCACCCACGGGCCGACGCGCACCACGGCTTTCAGCCCCAGCTTGCCGCACAGCTGAACGAAGCGGCGCAGGTCGCGATTGCCCTTCCAGTCGAACGCGCCATCCTTCGGTTCATGGTGGTTCCAGATCACGTAGCTGGCGACGACGGTGATGCCGGCCGCCTTCATCTTCGCCAGTTCCGCTTCCCACGTGGCGGCCGGACTGCGCGAATAGTGGAACTCGCCCATCACGGGCATCCACGGCTGGCCATCGAGCGTGAGGTAGCGGTTGTTCGCGCCGAGCACGCTGCCGCGCGGCGTGCTCGCGGCGCCCAGTTGCAGATGGCCGGAGACGGGTGCCGCGGCCGGTGCCGACGCGTCGACGCCGATGACTTGCGCCGCCAGCGCATTCGATATGGCGAATGCGGTCGCCAGCGCCATCGCGGGGCGCTTCCATTGCTTGCTCATTGCGTCTCCAGGTGGTTCACTGCAGGCTGTTACCGCCGGTCGGGTACCGGCGCTTGCTTGTTTTTACTGGTGTCCTTGCTGTTGCGTCGTCATTGCCACGCCTCGACGAATGCCCTGGCATTGGCGGCGACAGTCGCTGCATCCATGCCCGGCTTGTACAGCGCCGAGCCGAGACCGAAGCCGGCCACGCCGGCGGCGCGGAAGTCTGCCATATTGTCGGGGGTTATGCCACCCACCGGCAGCAATTTGATGCATTTTGGCAACACCGCGCGCATTGCGCGCACGACTGCCGGGGAAACCAGTTCGGCCGGGAACAGCTTCAGGGCATCGGCACCGGCCTTCAGCGCCGCGAAGGCCTCGGTGGGCGTGGCCACGCCGGGCACGCACCACATCCCAGCCGCCTTGGCCGCGCGGATCACTTCGGTGTCGGCATGGGGCATCACGACCAGCTTGCCGCCGGCATCGCGCACGCGCGCCACAGCGTCGGTCTCCAGCACGGTACCGGCGCCCAGCACGGCATCGGCCGGCAAGCTGCGCGCCAGGCGCGCGATCGAGTCGAACGGGTCGGGCGAATTGAGCGGCACTTCGATCAGGCGGAAGCCCGCGCCGTACAGCGCGGCGCCAATGCCTTCCGCTTCCTCGGGTCGCAGGCCGCGCAGGATCGCGACCAGCGGCAGTTTGGCAAAAGCTTCGTCGAAAACGGTCATCGGATTCTTTCAGGTGTCGATCGGCAGCAGGCCTGCCGCGCGCGCCAGGGCAAGCAGCCCGGCGGGCGCCGTGTTATCCAGCACGAGGTCGGCGGGCCGCTCGAAGCGGTGCAGCGCCACCTGGTAACGGGCGCACAAATTCGGCGCGCCCACCAGCGCCAGCGGCTGCGAGCCGAGGCCGGCCATCGCGCGCCACTGCAGGCCGGCGCGCAGTTCGTGGCCGATCAGCAGGCCGGACAGGTAGTCGGCCAGCATCTCGTGCGGCAGGCGGCCGGTGACGCCAAGGCTGCGCGCGGCAAAGATCTGGTGCGGCAGTCCCAGCTCGCCATGGTCACGCGCCGCGTCGACTCCCTGCACGAACGCATCGGGGTCGACCGGCGCATCGTCCGGCATCAGGCGGCCCAGCACGGAATGCTGGCGCAGCACGGCGTACAGCTCGCCCGTCATGTGCGTGGCGAAGCGCACGATGCGTTCGCCGCAGACCTGCGCCCATTTCGAGTGGGTGCCGGGCAGCACCACGCAGCTGGACGCGCCCAGCGTGCCGTGCAGGTGCAGCGCGCCCACCACCTGCGTTTCCTCGCCGCGCATCACGTCCGGCGGCAGGCTGGTATCGTCGAACAGCACGCCGGGCACGATGTAGGGAGCAGATGCGGAAATCGATGAGGAAGCGGATACGGCGCCATCGGCCGTGCCGGGACGGCGCAGGCCGGCCGCCAGCGCGGCGGGGCCGGCCGGGCAGCGCACATACGGCACGTCCAGCCAGCCGTGCGTGCTGCCGACCATGCCGCATGCCAGCACCGGCAAGCCGGCGTGCGCGGCGCGCCAGGCACCGGACACGTCATCGAATGCCGCCACGAAGGCGCCATGGCCGGACAGCGTGGAAGCCCCCTGGTCCGACTTGCGTTCTTCCAGCACGGTGCCGTCGGGCGCGACCAGCCACGCGCGCAGGCTGGTGCTGCCCCAGTCGAGACCGATGAGGACTGGCGTGGTCACCATTCCGCCACGCTGCCGTCCGGGTGGCGCCACACGGGATTGCGCCAGTCCGGCGGGTTCTGGCTGGCGGCGACGACGCGCTCTTCGTCGACGATCACACCCAGGCCCGGCTTGGGCAGCGGCGGGAAGTAGCCATCGGTGATCTGGAAATCCTCGCGGTTCACGACGTAGTCGAACAGCTCGGCGCCCTTGTTGTAGTGAATGCCCATGCTCTGCTCCTGCAGCACGGCGTTGTGCGACACGAAGTCCACCTGCAGGCAGGCGGCCAGCGCCACGGGGCCCAGCGGGCAATGGGGCGCGAACGCCACGTCGTAGGCCTCGGCCATCGCGGCGATCTTCACGCACTCGGTAATGCCGCCCGCATGCGACAGGTCCGGCTGCACGATGGCGATGCCGCCGCGCTGGAACACGTGCTTGAATTCGAAGCGCGAGTACATGCGCTCGCCCGCCGCCAGCGGGATCGACGTGTGCTCGGCCAGCCGCGGATAGTACTCGGCCTGCTCGGCCAGTACCGGTTCCTCGACGAACAGGGGGCGGAACGGCTCCAGCTCGCGCAGCAGCACCTTGGCCATCGGCGCGGCCACGCGGCCGTGGAAGTCGATGCCGAATTCGATGGTGTTGCCGAACGCTTCGCGGATCTGCGCGATGCGCGCCACGGCCGCGTCGACCGCGGTGGCGGTGTCCACCATGCCCAGTTCCTCGGTACCGTTCAACTTGAAGGTGTGGATGCCGATCTCGCGCAGCGTGAGGATGCCTTCGATGACGTCCGCCGGACGATCGCCGCCGACCCAGCTGTACATCTTCATCTTGTCGCGCACACGGCCGCCCAGCAGCTCGTAGACCGGCACGCCGAGCGCCTTGCCCTTGATGTCCCACAGCGCCTGGTCGACCCCGGCGATCGCGCTCATCAGGATCGCCCCGCCCCGGTAGAAGCCGCCCCGGTACATCACCTGCCACAGGTCGTTGATGCGGGTCGGGTCCTGGCCCACCAGGTAATCGCTCAATTCGTTGACGGCCGCTTCGACGGTGCGCGCGCGGCCCTCGATGACCGGCTCGCCCCAACCGGTGATGCCTTCATCGGTCTCGATCTTCAGGAACATCCAGCGGGGCGGTACGCGGTACAACGTCAGCTTGGTGATTTTCATGTCAGCCAGGGGGAATGTGGTCAGGCCAGTGTAGCGTGATCAGGTAGTCATGAAATATTGATTATTCAGCAGAACGTATATCAAATTTACATATCTACGGACATCGGCGCCATCCATGCAAAAAAGATTAAAAATCGCTTGCAATTGAATCGCACGCTATCTATACTTCAGTCCATGGGTTGACGCAGCAGGAAGTAAGCAGCGGAATAAGTAACAAACAGCGCCAACCAGGCAGGAACGCAGCGCCGGGATAATCCCGGCACAGTGGAACCAAACAAGTAGCACACTATCTAATCGAACGTTATTTAACGCAGTTCCAACTTACTCAGGAGATCACCATGAACGCCATCAAATCCATCGCCCTCGCCCTGTCGATCATCGGTTCCGCTTCGGCCATCGCCGCCCCGGCCGCCAGCGTCAAGCCGACCGTCATCCTGGTCCACGGCGCGTTCGCCGATTCGACCAGCTGGAACGGCGTGGCCGCCAAGCTGCGCGCCGACGGCTACAACGTGATCGGCGCGGCCAACCCGCTGCGCAGCGTGAAAGGCGATGCGGCCGCCGTGGCGACCATCGTGAAAAGCGTCAAGGGTCCGGTGGTGCTGGTCGGCCACTCGTACGGCGGTGCCGTGATCTCGGCCGCGGCCTACGGCCAGTCCAACGTGAAGAGCCTGGTGTACGTGGCGGCCTTCGCTCCGGACCAGGGCGAGACCGCGCTCGAACTGTCGGGCCGCTACCCGGGCGGCACCCTGGGCCCGGCACTGGCCGAGCCGGTGGCCCTGCCGGACGGCGGCAAGGATTTCTACATCCAGCAAGACAAGTTCCACCAGCAGTTCGCCGCCGACGTGCCGAAAGCGCAGGCCGAACTGATGGCGGTTGCCCAGCGCCCGATCGCCGAAGCGGCATTGACGGAAGCGGCCGGCGCGCCAGCCTGGAAGAACCTGCCGTCGTACTTCGTGTACGGCACCGCCGACAAGAATATTCCGGCCGCCGCGCTGAAGTTCATGGCCGACCGTGCGCAGTCGCGGAAAACCGTGGCCATCCCCGGCGCCTCCCACGTGGTGATGACGTCGCACCCGGCGGAAGTGGCGAAGCTGATCGAGACCGCCGCGCAAGCCAACTGATTTCCTGACATTTAAATCGCTCACTATCTAATAATAAGCAAAGGAACTGCCATGAACACCGTGAAAACTCTCCTCGCCACCGCCCTGCTCGCCGCCACGGCAGCCACCACCGCCAGCGCCGCCACCCTGCCCGGCGTCGAACGGCAAACCGCCGGCTTCCTGCAAGCGATCGAAGGCGGCAAGCCGATCGAACAGATGACGCCGGAAGAAGCGCGCGCGGTGCTGGTGGGTGCGCAGGCCGGCGCGAAGGTGAAATTGCCGGCCGCCGATGTGAGCGAAAAAACGGTCACGCTGGAGGGCAAGCCGGTCAAGCTGACCATCGTGCGCCCGGCCGGCGCGAAGGGCACGGTGCCGGCGTTCATGTTCTTCCACGGCGGCGGGTGGGTGCTGGGCGATTTCCCCACCCACGAACGGCTGGTGCGCGACCTGGTCGCCGGCTCCGGCGCGGCGGCGGTGTTCGTCAACTACACGCCATCGCCGGAAGCGGGCTACGGCGTGGCGATCAACGAAGCCTATGCCGCCACCCGCTGGGTCGCCGCCCATGGCGCGGAAATCGGCGTGGATGGCAAGCGCCTGGCGGTGGCCGGCAACAGCGTGGGCGGCAACATGGCGGCGGTGGTCAGCCTGATGGCCAAGGACAAGGGTGGCCCGGCGCTGCGTGCCCAGGTGCTGCTGTGGCCCGTGACGGATGCGAACTTCGACACGCCGTCCTACCAGCAGTATGCGGATGGCCACTTCCTGACGAAGAACATGATGGCCTGGTTCTGGGACAACTACACCCGCGACGCGGCGGCCCGAAAGGAGATCTACGCAGCCCCGCTGCAGGCCAGCATCGAACAGCTGAAAGGCTTGCCGCCCGCGCTGATCCAGACCGCAGAATTCGACGTGCTGCGCGATGAAGGCGAAGCCTACGGCCGCAAGCTCGATGCCGCCGGCGTGGTGGTCAAGTCGGTGCGCTACAACGGCATGATCCACGACTTCGGCCTGCTCAATGTGCTCTCCGACGTGCCGGCGGTGCGCAGTGCGATGGACCAGGCGGCGGGAGAGTTGAAGCTGCGGTTGAAGTAAGCGGCAACCGGGTACAGTAAATGTTTCCAGAAAAATGGGGTACGTCCCCATTTTCCAGGCAACTTTGCTGCACGGCGGTTGTAGCGCATGGGCACCCTTCGGGGGTGCCCTTTGTGCCATCCGCTAGAGGAAACCCTCCTTGCCAAACCAGCCCTGCTGGGCCAGCATGCGGCTTTTTCAACGGGATTCCGATGAACCTGTGGTTCCGCCTGCTGTACCTGCTGATCAGCACTCCGTTCCGCCAGAAGCTGGCCGCGCCGCACGGCGTCTCGCGCCTGGACTTCCGGGTCTGGTTCAACGACCTCGACACGAACGGCCACGTCAACAACGGCCGCTACTGGACGCTCTTCGACCTGGGCCGCACCGACATCATGCTGCGCATGGGGCTATTGGGCGCGGTGTTGAAGAACAAGTGGACGCCGATCGTCGGCGGCGGCGCGATTCGCTTCCGGCGCGAGCTGCGGCTGTTCCAGCCCTTCGTGCTGGAAACGCGGATCGCGGCATGGACGGAAAATCGCGTGGTGTTCGAACAGCGCATCCTGTCCGACGGCGATGTGGTGGCGACAAGGGCGCTGGTGCTGGCCGGGCTGTACTCCCGCAAGGCGCGAGGCTTCGTGCCGATCGAAACGATCTTCGACAGCGTGGGCGTGTCGGGCGTGAACTCGCCGCCGCTCGATGGCGCGGTGCAGGCAATGCTGGACCTGGATGCGGCGATGAAGCTGAACGCGGATTGAGACCGCTGGCTAGGCCTGCGGCCGTAGCCCTATGAAGAGCAAGCCGCTGTCATCTTCCCGATACCCGAGCCGTTCGAACATTCGCCGTGCCCGCGCATTGTCCGGCGCGACGTCCGCCAGCAATGCGTGCAGCCCCAGTACCCCTGCGGCATAGGCCGTCAACACGGCGAGCGCTTCCGCCATGTGCCCTCCTCCCCAGGCCGAGCGCCTCAGCAGGCACCCGACCTGCGCGGCATGGCCGGCCGCATCGAAGCTGTGCAAGCCGCACGTGCCCACAAGCTCGCCGCCATCGGCCAGCACGATCGCCCACTCCAGCGACTGGCCACTGGCCAGCAGGCGGCGCACGCTGCCCAGCATCCGCCCGACCGTGGCCAGGTCGGGAAACGGGTCTTCGTCCGTGTAACGCATGACAAGCGGGTCGCCATAAATGGCGAAGAGCGCCGCCGCATCCTGTTCGCCCATGGGCCGCAGCGCGACGTGCTCGCCGCGCAGGACCGGCAACGGTGCGGGAAGGTGCAGTTGGTTCATCTCAGGACAATGCCGCCCGCGCCGCCTGCCAGCCCCACCACGATGCTTCCTCGAATACCGAAAACCCGGACAGGTCCGAATGCGCGAACAGCACCGGCCCGCTGGCATCGCGCAGCGCCTGCACGCCGGGATTGGACAGGAAGCCCGGCAGCGGCGCGGCCATCGCATGGGCGCGCAGCGTGATGTCGGCACGCTGCACGCAGCCGTCGAACGCATCGCCGTAGGCGGCGCGCAGGTCGACGGTGGCCAGCGCCAGCAGTTCCTCGGGCGCGGCGGACTGCATCCACTTGCGCGCTTCGCGCGGATCGCGGCCGGCCAGCGCCACATAGCTGGTGAAGACCGTTTGCGCCGGCGGCGTCCGGCGAATGTCCTGGTGGGTGGACACCACGTAGCCCAGGCCTTGGGTGCCATGCACCACGTTGTCCCATGACAGCGGCGCCTCAGGCAGTTCTTCGGGGAAGCGCTCCAGCAGGAAGTTCGTCACCAGCCAGGGCGCGTACGCCGGCATGTGCCGGGCCGGATCGAAACCATGGCCGGCGATATTGTCGACGACATGGCTGGCTACGAACAGCGGCATCGCGCAGATGGCCTTGCGGGCACGCACCAGGTAGGTACGCGGATTGCCGTTTTCCAGCACGAAGCACAGCGCCTCGGCGCGCCCGTCCACGGCCTTCACGGAGGCCACGGTGCCGGCCCGCCGCTGCGCGCCGGTGCGTTCGGCCAGCTTCTCCGCCAGCGGTTGCAGGCCGCCGGGCCATGTCAGCCAGGCGCCGCCCTCGGCATTGGCGGCTTCGCCGCCGCGCGCGCAAAAATAATGCAGGCCGGCCCAGGCCGAGACGCGATCGATGCCGGTGCCGTAGTCGTCGCGGCAGCAATAGTCGAGATACCACAGCAAGGTGGGCGCCCGGTAGTTGTTCTGTTCCAGCCAGGTCTTGAACGTCATGGTGTCGAGGCGGCGCCAGGCCGGATCGTTCGAGGCATGCGCGGCCGGCAGCGTGAAGACCTTGCGGCGGTCCGCGCCGCGCATGGCATGCAGCTTTTCCATCTCGGCGTTGAAGCGCGCATGCTCGGCCAGTTCCGCCTGCGGCACGCCGGCGCGCGGCGTGATTCCTTCATGCCACTTGCCGCCGTACAGCAGCCGTTCATGGGGCGCGTGCAGGATCAGCTTTTCATCGTAGTGCGGCTTCGGGCCGTACGGATCGCGCGTGATGATGCCCAGGTCGTACAGCAGGTGCCGCACGTGCAGGCATTCCTGCGGCGGGATCGGCAGGTAGTGCGCGCCGGTCGGATAGGCCAGCGCGCCATAGGCGCCGCCGGCCGCGTTGCCGAACGGTTCCGGGCCATCGACGATGAGCACATCCTCGATCCCCTCGCGGCGCAGCTTCCACGCGGCAGTGAGGCCGGCGATGCCGGAACCGAGCACCGCGACGTCGGCCTCGATGACTTCCGATGGCGCGGGCAGCGCCTGGCGGTCGCGCACGAAATGCCCCTCGGCGCGGCCGGGGTGATGGAGTGCGGGCGTGATTTCCCGCCAGCGCCCATAGGCGGCGATGCCCGCGGCGGCGGCGGCGCCGCCGGCTCCGAGAGCGGCGGTCCAGCGCAGGAATGAACGGCGTTCCATGGTGTCCTCAGCGGATCGTGCGGTGCCAGTCCTGCTCGAACTCGTGCACCAGGGATTGGGTATTCAGGCGGTTCGGCGCCATCTTCAAAGGCTGCATGTCCGGCGGGAAGGCGAACATCGCCGCCGTCGTGGCACCGTTCAGGAAGCGCATCGGCAGCCGGTACGAGGCCGGCGGCGTGTAGGCGCCCTGCGGCGACGCGAGGATGAAGCCCCATTCGCCGAAGGATGGCACATACAGGTGGTAAGGGTGGGTTCGCAAGCCCACTTCGCGCAGCGTGGCATCGATGGTCCAGAACGCGTGCGGCGCGAAGTACGGCGAGGTCGACTGCACCACCACCAGGCCATTGGCCGCCAGGTGGTGCCGCAGCATGCTGTAGAACGGCACCGAATACAGCTTGCCGAGCGCGAAGCTGGACGGGTCCGGGAAATCGACGATGACGGCATCGAACATCTCGCCGGTATCGCGCAGCCACACGGCCGCATCGGCGTTGATCACCTTCACGCGCGGGTCCGACAGCGCGCCGTGGTTCAGCGCGGCCAGTTCGGCGCGCGACTTGAACGCGGCGGTCATTGCCGGGTCCAGGTCGACCAGGGTCACGTGTTCGATGTTCTTGTAGCGCAGTACTTCGCGCGCCGCGAGGCCATCGCCGCCGCCCAGCACCAGCACGCGCCTGGCCCACGGCAGGCGTTCCAGCGCCGGGTGGACCAGCGCCTCGTGGTACCGGTATTCATCGCGCGACGAGAATTGCAGGTTGCCGTTGATATAGAGCCGCGTGTCGTCCTTCCAGCGCGTGATCACCAGGCGCTGGTAGGGCGTGCTGGTGGCGTACACGATCTCGTCGCCGAACAGCGAATGTTCGCCGAAATGCGTCAGCCGGTCGGCACTGGCAAAGCCGAAGCCCAGCGCCACCAGCACGCCGCAGGCCCGCAGCGTGCGGCCGGCCAGGTGCGTCAGCTCGGCGCGGAACACGTAGATGGTCCACAGCGCCACGCCGATATTGAGCATGCCGAACAGGTAGCCGGTGCGCACCAGGCCCAGGTAAGGTGCCAGCACCAGCGGGAACAGCAGCGACACGGCCAGCGCGCCCAGGTAGTCGAACGTGAGCACGCGGCTGACGATGTCGGCGAACGCGGTCTGGCGCGCGTTCAGTGCCCGCATCACCAGCGGCACTTCCATGCCGACCATCGCGCCGATCATGAACACCAGCACGTACAGCAGCAGCCGGAATGACGCCGCCGACCACGAGAACGTCAGGAACAGCAGTGCCGCGGAGACGCCGCCGATCAGGCCGATGGCCAGTTCGACGTCGACGAAGCGCGCCAGCACGTGCTCGTCCTTCACGTATTTCGACAGGTGGGCGCCGACACCCATGGCGAACAGGTAGCAGCCGATGATGGTGGAAAACTGCAGTACCGAATCGCCCAGCAGGTAGCTGGACAGCGCGCCGGCGATCAGTTCATACGCCAGGCCGCAGGAAGCGACCACGAACACGGACAGGATCAGAATCTTTTTGGTCATTGCCCCGCGCCTGGATTATCATGTTCCGTTTGAAAGTTTGCCACTATAGACCATGTTCGCCGTCGCCAACTACCTGATCCACCTGTGCATCGCCGCCGCGCTGCTGGCCGTGTTCTTCAAGGCTTACACGTGGATGACGCCGTACGACGAAGTCCACCTGATCCGGCAAGGCAACCATGCGGCGGCCCTGTCGCTGGGCGGTGCGCTGCTGGGCTTTTCGCTGACCATCGCCTCGGGGCTGCTGCACACGCGTAACTACCAGGAATTCTTTGCCTGGGTGTTCGGCGCGATGGTCGTGCAGGCGCTGGCCTATGCGGTGACCACGCGCGCACTGAAGATGGCCAAGGACCAGATCGAAGCGGGCAACAGCGCCTTCGGCGGCCTGCTCGGCACCATTTCCCTTTCCATCGGCGGCATCAACGCCGCCTGCATTTCCTGAGGAGTCCATGATGGGTATCGGCAGCTTTATCAAGAAACAGTTCATCGATGTCCTGCAATGGAACGAGGACCAGGAAGGCGTGCTGGCCTGGCGCTACCCGATGCAGGATTTCGAGATCCAGAACGGCGGCGTGCTGGTGGTGCGCGAATCGCAGGTGGCGGTGTTCGTCAACGAGGGCCAGATCACCGACGTGTTCGGCCCCGGCACGCACAAGCTGACGACGCAGACGCTGCCCGTGCTGACCAACCTGAGGAACTGGGACAAGCTGTTCGATGCGCCGTTCAAGTCGGACGTGTACTTCTTCAGCACGCGCGTGCAGACGGGCCGCAAGTGGGGCACGCCGCAACCGGTGACGATCCGCGACAAGGATTTCGACATGATCCGGGTGCGCGCCTTCGGCATGTATTCGTATCGCGTGGCGGACGCCCGCAAGTTCTTCACCGAGATCAGCGGCACCCGCGAAACGTACACGCGCGATGAAGTGGAAGACCAGCTGCGCGGCATCCTGCTGTCGACGATGGCCAGCTCGATCGGCGGCTCGAACGTGGCCTTCCTCGACATGGCGGCCAACCAGGCGCTGATGGCGCAGGAAATCAAGGGCGACCTGGCCGATGCGTTCGCGCGCTACGGCATCGGCCTCGACGAATTCAACGTGGCGTCCGTGAGCCTGCCGGAAGAATTGCAGCGGGCGCTGGACGACCGCATCTCGGCCGGCATGAAGGGCGGCCTGTCCGCCGACAAGATGGCCGGTTTCACCCGCTACCAGACCGCCACCGCGATCCCGCTGGCGGCGCAGAACGAGGGCGGCATTGCCGGCATCGGCGCCGGGCTGGGCGCCGGCGTGACGATCGGCCAGGCGATGGGCCAGGCGGTCGGCGCTTCGCTGACGCCTGTTGCGCCGCAAGCGGCTCCCGCCCCCGTGCAGGCCGCGCCGGCGCCGGTGGCGCCACCGGCCGAGGAGTCGATCGAAGGCCGCCTGCAAAAGCTCAAGGGCCTGCTCGACAAGGGCCTGATCTCCGCCGCCGACTATGACAGCACGAAAGCCGAGCTGCTGAAGAAACTGATCGGCTGACGCGGGCCGCGCATTGATCACCGCTTCCTGTCCCAACTGCGGCGCCGAAGTGCGCTTCCGCTCGCATGCGGCCGTGATGGCCGTGTGCGAGTTCTGGCGCACCGGCGTGCTGAAGGATGCCGGCAGCGTGCGCGACCTCGGCAAGATTTCAGAGGTACTGGAAGACTATTCGCCGATCCAGCTCGGCACGTCCGGCACGTGGGCCAGGCGGCCCTTCACCGTCATCGGGCGCCTGCAGCTGCGCTACGAGGCCGGCTTCTGGAACGAGTGGTACCTGCTGTTCGACGATGGCCAGGCGGGCTGGCTGGGCGACGCCTCCGGCCAGTTCACGATCACGCTCGAACGGCGGCTGGAAGGCCCGCTGCCCGCCTTTGGCGAACTGCGCGCCGGCCAGTACGTGACCGTGGCCGGCGAGCGCTGGATGGCGGCGGACGTGCGCACGGCGCGCTGCACCGGCGGCCAGGGCGAACTGCCGTTCCGCGTGACCGACGGGTGGCAGGCGAAAGTGGCGGACCTGCGCGGCGGCGGCGCTTTCCTCACGCTGGACTATTCCGACGGCGACCGGCCGCTGGCCTACGGCGGCGTGCCGGTGACGCTGGACAGCCTGCGCCCGCAACTGCTGCGCGACGAGCAGGAGATCGCCCGCACGGCGGGACGCTTGCGGGGCAAGGTCCAGGCACTCGATTGCCCGTCGTGCGGCAGCGGCATCAAGTACCTGCCGGGCATGACGGCGAACCTGGTGTGCCCGGCCTGCAGCGCGCAACTCGACGCGGCCAGCCCGAAGATCGAGGTGCTGCGCGCCGGCGAGCGGGTGGAGGCGGAGCCGACCACGCTGCCACTGGGTGCGGAGGGCAAGCTGGGCAGCCAGAAGCTCACCGTGATCGGCGTGATGCGCCGCGAAGATGACGAGGGCACCGGATGGACCGAATACCTGCTCCATGGTCTGGACCGGAGCCGGGCCGGCTTCACCTGGCTGGTGGAAACGGACGATGGCTGGCAGCGTTCCGACGCGATGGACCTGTGGCCCGACTGGCGCGGCGAGTCGGCAATGCTCGACAACGTCTCGTACCGGTGGCTGTATGACTATCCGGCCCGCGTGACGTTCGCCGCCGGCGCATTCAACTGGCGCGTGGAAGTGGGCGACGTGGCGCAGGTCCAGGAATTCCAGTCGGGCCAGGTCACGCTGGCGGCCGAACGCAGCGCCAGCGAGATCACCTGGTCGCGCTCCACCCCCGTGGCGTTCGACCAGCTGAAGGCCTGGTTCCCCGGCGTGTTGAAGGCGACACCGCCGCCGCCACCGCGTGCGCCGGGCAAGCTGGCCAGCGCCACCCGCTACCGCAGCTCGGCCAAGTTCCTGATCATCGCGGCCGGCGTGCTGAACGCGATCCCGCTGATGGCCAATTTCGGCGGCACGATCGCCTTCACGGTGCTGGCCGGGCTCGCGCTGTACCTGCCGGCCATCTTCCTGGATAACAACGACAAGCCATGAAGAAGTTCTGGATCTACGGCATTGCCGTCGTCTTCGTCTCGACGGTACTCAGCTGGACCAACATGGGGCCCAGGACGGGCGGCTTCGCGCGGACCTACGGCGGCGGCTCCACCTGGTCGTCGAACACGGGCGGCGGCGGCTGGGGCGGCGGTGGCGGGGGCCATAAGTGAGTGCTTACAAGGCCGAGGGAACCCATCTGTTGGCGGACTTGTCCGGTATCGCGTCCGACCAGCTGACGAGCTGCGCGCGCATCGAAGCACTGCTGCGCGCAGCGGCACAAGCGGCCGGCGCGCATATCCTGCACAGCCATTTCCACGCCTTCGGCCCCGGGCTCGGCGTGACCGGCGTGGTGCTGCTGGCCGAATCGCACATCTCGATCCACACCTGGCCCGAGGAGGCATTTGCCGCGGTCGACATCTTCATGTGCGGCGCCGCCGCGCCGCAGCGCGCGCTGGACGTGCTGCGCACGGCGCTGGCGCCCGCGCACTGCCGCGTACGCACCGTGCAACGCTGTGCGGTTGACGAAACCATCACGGAATGAGAAACTTGCAGTTCCACTAACGCCTGCAGGAGACAAGCATGAAAGCCACGGACATTGCCTTCCTGTCGGCCGCCTGACAGCGCTGGACTTCGCCTGATTCCCCGGTTCTCATCCCGGTTGTAATCTTCCCGGTGTTCCCGGCGCCCGACGCGCCGACCTTCCCCTTCGACGTTGCCGCCCGAAGCCCATGGCTTTGCGCGCGGCTTGTGCTCGCGCCTGCCGCGAGCTGTGAACTCATGGGAACACCACCATCATGCTGCACATCGACATCGATGTTTTACGCACTATCGGACTGAACAACCTGGCCGCCGGCCACCTGGCGGCACTGGATACCACGCCAACCATGCGCCCGATGCGCATCGCCGCCATCCACGGCGAATGGATGACCGTGCACGACGGCCACGCCGACCGGCAGGCGCGTGCCCTGCCCCGCCTGCTGACGGCACTCGCCGACGAGGAAGACGCGCTCGCGGTGGGCGACTGGGTCGCTGTCGACGACCTGGACGGCGAACAGTGGATCGCCTTGCGGGCCGCCCCGCTGACGCAGGTCGCGCGCCGTGCCAACGATGGCCGCCGCCAGGTATTGGCCAGCAATATCGACACGGCGCTGCTGGTCATGGGCCTGGACCTCGACTTCAACCTGCGCCGGCTGGAGCGGTATATCGCGGTGGTGCAAAGCGCCGGTATCGTGCCCGTGGTGGTGCTGACCAAGGCCGATATCGCCACGGACGTCGACGAGAAAGTGGCGGAGGTCCAGCGCCGGCTGCCGGCCGGGATCGCCGTGCTGGCGATCAACGGCTTGAGCGGCGCGGCTGCCGCGGCCTTGCAACCGTGGCTCGGGGCGGGCCAGACCCTGTGCCTGCTCGGCGCGTCCGGCACCGGAAAATCGACGCTGACCAATACGCTGACTGCGACGTTGCACGATGCGTTGAACAATACGTCGAACAACGCGCCGGCGACCGGCATGCAGGAAACCGGTGGCACGCGCAAGGGCGACGGCCGCGGCAGGCATACCACCACCGCGCGTTCGCTGCACCGCTGCGCGGGCGGCGCCTGCATCGTCGATACGCCGGGCTTGCGCACCTGGCGGCCGGATGCGGACGAGAAGACGCTGGCCGCCACGTTCGACGATATCGCCGCCCTGGCCCAGCACTGCCAGTTCCGCGATTGCCAGCATGAGCTGGAACCGGCTTGCGCGGTGCGCGCGGGCGTCGATCCGGACCGGCTGGCCAACTATCACAAGCTGTTGCGCGATGCCCGGCGGGGCGCGCAGACGCCGCTGGACCGGATCGCCGAGCGCGCGAAATGGAAGGTGATCGTCAAGTCGGTGCAGCGGCGGCAGCGCGAGAAGGGAAGATAGCGCGAGCGATGGCGGCGCGTGCCGGCCTGCCGCCACGGCAAAGCCGGCGTCCGGGAACGCTACTTCTCCTGGAGCGTCGCCTCGATGTTGTTGCCGTCGAAGTCGAGGATGTAAGCGCTGTAGTAATGGCCCGCGCCTACCCGCAATCCGGGCGGGCCGTGGTCTTCGGCACCGTGCTCCATCGCTGCCGCGTAGAACTTGTCCACCGCGGCGCGATCGGCGGCCGCGAAGGCGATATGGATCGGCGCATTGCCGGCCTGGTGGCCGGCACGCCAGTACGTGGGGATTTCCGAGCCCAGCCAGATAAACGGCTGGCCTCCCTCGGCGGCATAGATGGCCCAGTCCATGTCGGTTTCGGTGCGACGGATTCGCAGCGGCGCCAGGCAGGCGTCATACAACGCTGCGCTGCGCGTGAAGTCTGTCACGACAATACCGAGATGATGAAACATGCGCTGCTCCCAAAGTCAGAGAGACCAGCCTATCACTGTTGAATGTGCACCGGCGCGCACGATTGACTCTTGGTAGCCTTCGGCAGCCGTCTCCGGTGAATCCATCCCGGCGCGTTGTGGCGGAAGCAACCGCTCGGTTACACTGTCGGCTGCCTTCATCATCGACACCGACCATGCGCCGACTCGCGCTCTCCACTCTTCCCCTGCTGCTTGCCATGACCGGCTGCGGCGACAGTTACCAGCCAGAACAGCTGTACATGGCCACCAGCCCGGATTGCCGCACGTGGGCCGACGGGTCGACGTTCAACCTGCCGGAAGGCGTCAGCGTTTCCGCCACCAGTCCCGTCACGCTGCGGCAGGGGAGCGCCGAGTTCGGCATCATCTACCTGGTGCCGCGCGCCGGCCGGGTGCAATTCGTCACCCGCGCCTTCAACATCACGCAGCCGAAAGGCGCCACGGTGGCCAAGGCCAAGGTGCTGAGCTATTACCAGCGCGGCACCAACAACCGGGCGGAAATGGTGGAAGTGATCACGGATATTCCCGGCCTGCTGCTGCCGGTGGCCACGGCGGACGTCACGCAGTGGCGCATCCGCCTGGGCGTGGATGGCGGCCTGCCCGACCGTTTCGATTTGGTGCTGTCCGATGTCATCATTGCCGAGAAGCGCTACCCAGTGCGCACCTTTACCTATCGTTGGTTCCCCGAGCGCAAGGCTTACGGGCTGTGCCGCTGAACCTCCTCGCGCCTCTATCTCGGCTGTTGTAAAAATTCGGGGACAGTCCCCATTTTTTTTACAACAGCGGAGTGTTGTAAAAAATCGGGGACTGTCCCCGTGATTCTTTTGCAACAGTACGGGCGTAAAAAAAGCAGCCCGAAGGCTGCTTTTTTTGGGATGCGTCCAGATCAGTGCTTGTTCTGGCGCAGCTTGGCGATGGCTGCCAGCTGGCCGATGGCCGCTGCCAGTTCCGCCTGCGCTTTCGCGTAGTCGATGCCGGTCTGGTTGTTGGCCAGGCTTTCTTCCGCCAGTTTCTTGGCGGCTTGCGCCTTGGCTTCGTCCAGGTCGCCGCCGCGGATCGCGGTGTCGGCCAGGACCGTCACGGCGTTCGGCTGCACTTCCAGCAGGCCGCCGGCGACGAAGACGAACTCTTCTTCCGACTTGCCCTGCACCTGGATGCGCACCGCGCCCGGACGGATACGGGTGATCAGCGGCGTGTGCTTCGGGTAGATACCCAGCTCGCCCTGTTCGCCCGGCAACGCGACGAAGGTGGCTTCGCCGGAGAAGATCAGCTCTTCCGCGGAGACCACATCGACGTGAATAGTGTTAGCCATAGTTGTCCTATCGGATTCAAAGCAGCACCGATAAACCTACTGCGCGTTGCATTTTCGATCTCCGTTGCTCCGCATCGGCGGACCGGCCGTACCAAAGTACGACCTGCTATGGAATCGAAACTGCTACCGCTCGCTACGGTTTCTCGGGCTGCTTATGCGGTATTAACCGAGCTTCTTGGCTTTTTCGATCGCTTCTTCGATCGTGCCGACCATGTAGAACGCCTGCTCAGGCAGGTGATCCAGTTCGCCGGAAGCGATCATCTTGAAGCCCTTGATCGTGTCCTTCAGCGAAACGTACTTGCCCGGTGCGCCGGTGAAGACTTCGGCGACGTGGAACGGCTGCGACAGGAAACGCTGCATCTTACGGGCGCGAGCGACCAGCAGCTTGTCTTCCGGTGCCAGTTCGTCCATGCCCAGAATCGCGATGATGTCACGCAGTTCCTTGTAGCGCTGCAGCGTGCCCTGCACGGCGCGGGCCGTGTCGTAGTGGTCCTGGCCGACGACCAGCGGGTCCAGCTGGCGGGAGGTCGAGTCCAGCGGGTCCACTGCCGGGTAGATACCCAGCGAGGCGATGTCACGCGACAGAACGACGGTGGAATCCAGGTGACCGAAGGTCGTCGCAGGCGACGGGTCGGTCAAGTCATCCGCAGGGACGTAGACGGCCTGGATCGACGTGATCGAACCGGTTTTCGTCGACGTGATGCGTTCCTGCAGGCGGCCCATTTCTTCGGCCAGCGTCGGCTGGTAACCCACGGCGGAAGGCATACGGCCCAGCAGTGCGGACACTTCGGTACCGGCCAGCGTGAAGCGGTAGATGTTGTCGACGAAGAACAGCACGTCCTTGCCCTGGTCACGGAACGATTCCGCGATGGTCAGGCCGGTCAGTGCCACGCGCAGGCGGTTGCCCGGCGGTTCGTTCATCTGGCCGTACACCATGGCCACTTTGGAGTTGCCCAGGTTGTCCAGGTCGACGACCTTGGCATCGGCCATTTCGTGGTAGAAGTCGTTACCTTCGCGGGTACGCTCGCCCACGCCGGCAAACACGGACAGACCCGAGTGCGCCTTGGCGATGTTGTTGATCAGTTCCATCATGTTGACGGTCTTGCCCACGCCGGCGCCGCCGAACAGGCCGACTTTACCGCCCTTGGCGAACGGGCACACCAGGTCGATCACCTTGATGCCGGTTTCCAGCAGGTCTTGCGACGGCGACAGCTCGTCGTAGGCCGGCGGGGTGCGGTGGATCGACGCGATCGACTCTTGCGAGACAGGGCCACGCTCGTCGATCGGGTTGCCCAGCACGTCCATGATGCGGCCCAGCGTTGCCGGCCCGACCGGTACCATGATTGGCTTGCCGGTGTTCTGGATGGTCATGCCGCGACGCAGGCCGTCGGAAGAACCCAGCGCAATGGTACGGACAATGCCGTCGCCCAGCTGCTGTTGAACTTCCAGGGTCAGCTCGGAGCCTGCCATTTTCAGCGCGTCAAAAACCTTAGGCATCGCGTTGCGCGGGAACTCCACGTCCACCACGGCGCCGATACACTGAACGATTTTGCCATCAGCCATTTTCGTTCCTTCAAATATAGTTAAATTCGTTTTTAAACCGCTGCCGCACCGGCCACGATTTCAGAGAGTTCTTTGGTAATGGCTGCCTGGCGGGTCTTGTTGTACACCAGCTTCAGTTCGCCGATCACACTGCCGGCGTTGTCGCTGGCGGCCTTCATCGCCACCATCCGCGCCGACTGCTCGGACGCGAGGTTTTCCGCCACGGACTGGTACACCAGGGCTTCCACGTAACGTTCCAGCAGTTCGTCGATGACGGTCCCTGCATCCGGTTCGTAGATGTAATCCCAGGTGATGCCGCCCTTGTCCGCCGCGCGCTTTTCAGCGGTCAGCGGCAGCAGCTGCTCGACCATCGGTTCCTGCTTCATCGTGTTGATGAACTTGGTGTAGCACAGGTAAACCGCGTCCAGCTTGCCTTCCTGGAACTTCTCCAGCATGACTTTCACGGGACCGATCAGCTTTTCCAGGTGCGGGGTATCGCCGATCTGCGTCGCCTGCGCCACCACGGGCACACCGATGCGGTTCAGGAAACCCAAGCCCTTGTTGCCGATCGCGACCGCTTCAACTTTATTGCCGGCCGCTTCCAGTTCCTTCGTCTTGTTCGTCACCGCGCGCAGCACGTTGGTGTTCATGCCACCGCACAGACCCTTGTCGGTCGTGATGATGATGAAGCCAACGGCTTTTGCCTGCGTGCCCTGGGCATCGGCCAGGAACGGGTGCGTGTACTCGGGATTGGCGCCAGCCAGGTTCGCGGCGATATTACGAATCTTGTCCGCGTAGGGACGGGCGGCGCGCATGCGATCCTGCGCCTTGCGCATTTTCGATGCGGCGACCATTTCCATCGCCTTCGTGATCTTCTTCGTATTCTCTACGCTCTTGATCTTGCCACGTATCTCTTTGCCTACTGCCATGAGTCCTTACTCCTTCTGCGCGAATGGCGGTTCACCTGGGTGAACCGCCGTGCCGCTTAAAATGCGCCGGATTTCTTGAAATCAGCGATGGCCGCAGACAGCGTTGCTTCGCTATCCTTGTCCAGTTGCTTGGTTTCTTCGATCTTCGACAGCAGGGCAGCTTGCTTCGACTTCAGGTACGAATGCAGGCCCGCTTCGAACGGCAGCACTTGCTTGACGCTGATATCGTCCAGGAAGCCCTTGTTCACGGCGAACAGCGACGCGGCCATCAGCGAGGTCGACAGCGGCGAGTATTGCTGCTGCTTCAGCAGTTCCGTCACGCGGGCACCGCGGTCCAGCTGCTTGCGGGTCGATTCGTCCAGGTCGGAAGCGAACTGCGCGAACGCAGCCAGTTCACGGTACTGCGCCAGGTCGGTACGGATACCGCCGGACAGGCCCTTGATGACTTTCGTCTGCGCGGCACCACCAACGCGGGACACCGAGATACCGGCGTTGATCGCAGGACGGACGCCGGCGTTGAACAGCGAGGTTTCCAGGAAGATCTGGCCGTCGGTGATCGAGATCACGTTGGTCGGCACGAACGCGGACACGTCGCCAGCTTGCGTTTCGATGATCGGCAGTGCGGTCAGCGAACCGGTCTTGCCGGTCACGGCGCCGTTGGTGAAGGCGGACACGTAGTCGGCGTTCACGCGGGCTGCGCGTTCCAGCAGGCGGCTGTGCAGGTAGAACACGTCGCCCGGGTACGCTTCGCGGCCCGGCGGACGGCGCAGCAGCAGCGAAATCTGGCGGTATGCAACGGCTTGCTTCGACAGATCGTCGTACACGATCAGCGCGTCTTCGCCGCGGTCGCGGAAGTATTCGCCCATCGTGCAGCCCGAGTAGGCCGAGATGTACTGCATGGCGGCCGATTCGGACGCCGTAGCGGCGACGACGATCGTGTATTCCATCGCGCCGTGCTGTTCCAGCGAGCGGACGATGTTCTTGATCGTGGAAGCCTTCTGGCCGATGGCGACGTAGATACACGTCATGCCCTGGCCCTTCTGGTTGATGATCGCGTCGACTGCGACAGCCGATTTACCGGTCTGGCGGTCGCCGATGATCAGCTCGCGCTGGCCACGGCCGATCGGCACCATCGCGTCGATCGACTTCAGGCCGGTCTGCATTGGCTGCGACACGGATTCACGGGCGATCACGCCCGGCGCGATCTTTTCGATCGGCGAGGTCAGCTTGGCATCGACCGGACCTTTGCCGTCGATCGGCTGGCCCAGTGCGTTGACCACGCGGCCGCGCAGTTCCGGACCGACCGGCACTTCCAGGATGCGGCCGGTGGTTTTCACCGTGTCGCCTTCGGAGATGTGCTCGTAGGCACCCAGGATCACGGCGCCGACGGAGTCGCGCTCCAGGTTCATGGCCAGGCCAAAGGTGTTGCCCGGGAATTCGAGCATCTCGCCTTGCATCACTTCGGACAGACCGTGGATGCGGCAGATACCGTCGGCAACCGAGATGACGGTGCCTTGATTGCGCACTTCAGCGCCACTGTCAATGCCTTGGATCCGGCTCTTGATCAGCTCGCTGATTTCAGATGGGTTGAGTTGCATGGTAACTCCTAATTGTGTTCTCTCAGCTTGCGCGAGGGTATAAGGGTCTGCCGCGGCGGACGCGATCCTGCCCGATTACGACGTCAGCGCGACGCGCATCTGTTCGAGCCGGGCGCGGACCGAAGTGTCCAGCACTTCGTCACCGACCACCACGCGCACGCCACCGATCAGCGATGGATCGACCGTGACTTGCGGGTTCAGCTTGCGGCCGAATTTCTTTTCCAGCGTGGCGACCAGGGTGGCGGTTTGCGCGCCATCCAGATCGAATGCGCTCGTGATTTCGGCATCCGCCGCACCTTCCACGCCATTCTTCAGGTCATGGAATTGGGCGCCGATTTCCGGCAGCAATGCGATGCGGCCGTTTTCGATCAGCGTCGAGAGAAAATTGTTCGCTTCCGCGGTCAGCGGCGACTTCAGCAGGGAGGTGATGGTGGCCAGCAATTCGCTGTCCGTCACCTTCGGGTTGCGGGCATATGCCAGCACCTCTTCGTGCGAACCGATCTGGGCCAGTTCGGACACCAGATCGGACCACTGCGCGAGGTTGCCAGCCTGGGCTACGCGGAAGAGGGCTTCCGCGTAAGGACGAGCGACGGTTGCGAGTTCAGCCATGATTACAGCTCGGTCGCAAGGCGGTTCAGCAGGTCGGCGTGGGCCGACGCGTTGACTTCGCGCTTCAGGATTTGCTCGGCGCCCTTGACTGCCAGGTCGGCAACCTGGGCACGCAGTTGCTCGCGTGCCTGGGTGACCTGCTGGTCGGCTTCGGCCTTGGCGGTCGCGATGATGCGGTCCGCTTCAGCCTTGGCGTTGGCCTTGATTTCTTCAGCGATCAGCTGAGCGCGCTTTTCAGCGTCCGCGACGCGCGACGCAGCTTCGTCACGCGCGGAGGTCAGGGCTTCCGTGGCGCGCTTTTCAGCTGCCGCCATCGAAGCCTGGCCCTGCTCGGCAGCAGCCAGACCGTCCGCGATACGCTTGGCACGCTCATCCAGCGCAGCATTCAGCGCCGGGAATACGAATTTCATCGAGAACCAAACGAGCACCGCGAAGGTGATCATCTGACCGATGAGAGACATATTGATGTTCATACCTTGCTCCTAAAAAGTTTCCCCTGGTTGGAGCGGTAAATTACTGGCCTGCGATAGCGGCGGTCAGCGGGGTCAGGAACGGGTTAGCGAACGTGAACAGCAGAGCAACACCAACGCCGATCATCGAGATCGCGTCCAGCAGACCAGCGATAACGAACAGCTTGGTTTGCAGTTGCGGCATCAGTTCAGGCTGACGTGCCGAAGCTTCCAGGAACTTGCCACCCAGGATAGCGAAGCCCAGAGCGGTACCGATTGCGGCCAGGCCGATGATGATAGCCACGGACAGAACGGTCATGCTTTGTACTTGTGCGATCAGAGCTTGCATTTAGATTTCTCCTAAGATTTAAAAAAAACGACAGATACCAGATTTAAAAAACTCTTTTTACTACATACCGCCCGGCATCCCGCCAGGCCGTCTCCGGCCCGGCGAGGTGCCTAATTAGTGCTTCTCTACCGCGAGGGCGAGGTACACAACCGTCAGGGCCATGAAGACGAAGGCCTGCAGCGTCACAATCAGGATGTGGAAGATTGCCCATGGACCACCCAGTGCCCACTGTGCCCACCATGGCAGCAGCGCGATCAGGATGAAAATCAGTTCGCCGGCATACATGTTGCCGAACAGTCGCAGCGACAGCGAGATTGGCTTGGCCAGCAATTCAACCATCTGCAGCAGGAAATTGGCAGGGGCCAGCAGGATCATGCCGACCGGGCCACTGGCGTGGAACGGGGCCGTGAACAGTTCCTTGACCCAGCCGCCAGCGCCCTTCGCCTTGATAGAGAAGCCGATAATGCAGATCAGAACACCGATCGACATGCCCAGCGTGTGGTTCACGTCGGCGGTCGGCACGACGCGCAGGTAATTCACGCCAACCATCGACAGCAGCATTGGCAGCAGGTCCACCGGCAGGAAGTCCATCGCGTTCAGCAGCCAGACCCAGACGAAGATCGTGATCGCCAGCGGGGCGATGACCTTGCTCTTTGCATGGAAGGCGCCGTTGACGGTGTCGTTGACGATTTCCATCACGAATTCGACGAAATTCTGCAGCTTGCCAGGCACGCCGGCCGTGGCGCGCTTGGCGGCCAGCCAGAACACGAACAGGAACAGGGCGCCCAGGATCGCGGAGATCCAGAACGTGTCCAGGTTGTACGTGCCGTCGGTATTCTGAAGGTGAGTCAGGTGGTGCTGGATGTACTCGGTGGCGTTTGCCGGGCCTGCGTGGCCCCCCGCGTGTTCAGTCGTCATAGTAAAGTTGGTATTGAATTTAGAAACTTTGTCCGCATCCTTCGAATCTCGAAGGGCATCAAACGGCATTTAAACTGCGAGCAATGAGAACCAATAAGCCAGGGTCGTCACCGCGAAACCTAAAATCAGCCAAACCGACGCGGCCGATGGAAACAGCACCAGTACCGCAATGAACAGCACTGCTGTAATGAATAATTTCACCATCTCCGCGCGAAAATGACGCCGGAAGATGGCTTTCGGGTCGCCGTTGGCCCGCGTGACGATCAGCGCGTAGACCAGGCTGCCCAGCACCGCGATCGCCCCGCCCATGGCGGCGGGCCAGCCTTTTCCCACCCCGGCGAAGAGCGCGACGAGGGCTGAGAAAAGGACGGCGATGGTTAATTGCAGGGCAACGATGCGAAAGACCGGCCGGGCGATACTTGCTGCAGAATCACTCACTTGCCAACCTTCTTAACGTAGCTTTAAGACCCAAAGACACGGGATTATAGGACTGTTACGTGAGTTGCGTCAAACGTGATGCACCTCACGGGAGCAAATCAGGCAACATTGTGACTAATCCGTCAAGCCCCTGCACCGATGTGGTGCAGGCAACATGGGCATGGCAGACTTAGCCGGGCCTTAAGCCCTGTACCTCGCCTGTTCGCCCTTCTTTGGCCAGTTCTTCCCGGTGTCATGCCGTATCTTTTGCGCAACGCTAATGCCTGCCGCGCAACCGCCATCTTCCTTCACAACGCCATATCGGGGCGCTGCCATCGCGAACAATGACAATACGTTATTCACGTCGCCGATTTTTTAGAGGTGTTTTTCGAAAACGCGAAGATGCTATCGGCAGCATTATCACCAGCGTGCTTTGTTAATAGGAAATGCACTGTCGTTTCGTGAATAACTCAGCCATTTGCAATTGCCGAATAACCGTCATCGATTATGTGAATAACTTTCGGTGCTGAATCCCGGGCGGGAAAGAGAGGGAAAATTGCCGGCACCTGGATGCCGGCCGGCGAGCTTGGGGCGTACGGCATCGCGTGGGACATGGCTGTGCCGTCCGGAATGCTGTGTCCGCATCCCGTCCGTCCGGGCGGCTTATTCGCTCGCCGGCTCGCGCAGTTTGGCCAGCACGCCTTCCAGGATCTCCAGGTCGGCGAAGTCGATGATCATCTGGCCCTTGCCCTTCGCGCCGATGCGGAACGTGACGGGCGTGGCGAAGCGGTCGGACAGTTCTTCTTCCAGGCGCCGGATGTCGCCCGACTTTTCCCGCACCCTGGCTTCGGGTGGCGCGTCCAGCTCTTCCTGCGTGCGGGTGACCAGTTTTTCCGTTTCCCGCACCGACAGGCGTTTCGCGATCACGAGGTTGGCCAGCGTGATCTGCGTGGCGGCATCGACCGCCAGCAGGGCGCGGGCGTGACCCATGTCGATGTCGCCGGCCATCAGCATCGTTTGCACCGGCGCCGCCAGGTTCAGCAGGCGCAGCAGGTTCGATACGGCGGAGCGCGAACGCCCGACAGCGGTGGCCGCCTGTTCATGCGTGAAGGCGAAGTCGGTGATCAGGCGGTGGATGCCCTGCGCTTCCTCCAGCGGGTTCAGGTCTTCGCGCTGGATGTTCTCGATCAGCGCCATGGCCGCGGCGGACGTATCGTCCACTTCGCGCACCAGCACGGGCACGGTGTCGAGGCCGGCGATCAGCGCGGCGCGGAAACGGCGCTCGCCGGCGATGATTTCATATCGGATGTCGCCTTGCGCGTCACCGAGCGGCCGCACGAGGATCGGCTGCATGATGCCCTGCGCCTTGATCGACGCAGCCAGTTCGTTCAGGCTGCCTTCGTCCATCCGCGTGCGCGGCTGGTACTTGCCCGGTTGCAGTTGGCCGAGGGGCAGTTCGGAGGGATTGCCCGGCTCGGCGGGAGCGGGAGAGTCGTCAGCGCCGCCCAGCAGCGCATCGAGGCCGCGACCCAGGCCTTTGAGTTTTTTGGTTGCCATTTGTTTTCCAACGCTTACCCCAACAGCAGAGGCCGGGGTCAGACCCGCCAGGTCTGACCCCAGTTTCTGCACGTGGGTTTTTGTTAAGGGTACCGACCTGATTACATCGTCTTGATGCGCGCCACCATCTCGGCGCCGAAGGCGATATACGCCTGGGCCCCCTTGGAAGACGGATCGAATGACACCCCTGGCATGCCATACGACGGCGCTTCGGCCAGCCGCACGTTGCGGGGAATGATCGTCTTGAAGACCTTGTCGCCGAAATGCTGCTCGAGCTGGGCCGAGACCTGCTGCGACAGCGTCATGCGCGGGTCGAACATCACGCGCAGCAGGCCGATGATCTTCAGGTCCTGGTTCAGGTTGGCGTGCACTTTCTTGATGGTGTTGACCAGGTCGGACAAGCCTTCCAGCGCGTAGTACTCGCACTGCATGGGAATGATCACGCCGTGTGCTGCGCACAAGCCGTTCAGCGTGAGCATCGACAGCGCCGGCGGGCAATCGATCAGGATGAAGTCGTAATCCTGGTCGACCAGCGCCAGCGCGTCCTTCAGGCGCTTTTCGCGGTTATCCAGCTCCACCATCTCCACTTCGGCACCGGCCAGTTCCCGATTGGCCGGCAGCACGTCGAAGCGGCCGGATTCGGAACGCTGGCGTGCGCTGGCGACATCGGCACTGCCCAGCATGACTTCATAGGTGGATGCGGCCAGGCCGGCCTTGTTGATACCCGCCCCCATCGTCGCATTGCCTTGCGGGTCCAGGTCGACCAGCAATACGCGCTGGTTCAATTTGGCAAGGCCGGCGGAGAGGTTCACCGTCGTGGTCGTCTTGCCCACTCCGCCCTTCTGGTTCGCTACGCAGAATATCTTTGCCATCGGTTTTTTTCTTGTTCGCTTCAGTTCTGGTTTTGATATGGTTTATATCGTTTATATTATTTATACGATTTATACCGTTTATACTATTTATATAATTTATACCGTATAAACTGTTTATATCGTTTATACGATTTATACAGTTTCTCCGCGTTCGACGAAAACCAGGTGCCGTTCCGCATCCAGTCCCGGCACCCGCAGGGCCTGCAAATCGCCCACTTTCCAGTCGCCCGGCAGCCGCTCGCGCTCGTCCTGCGGTGCGGTGCCTTTCAATGCGATGAACTTGCCACGTTCGGCCAGCAGGTGACGCGACCACTCGACGAAGTCGGACAGGTCCGCGAAGGCGCGCGACGTGATCACGTCGAACGGTTCCTTGACCGCCAGCTCCTGCACCTTCTTCGTGTATACGGTCACGTTCGAAAGGCCCAATTCCACCTTCACCTGCGTCAAAAACGCGGTTTTCTTGTGCACCGTATCGATCATCGACACTTTCATGTCCGGCCGTGCGACGGCCAATACGATGCCGGGCAGCCCGCCCCCTGCTCCCACGTCGAGCACGTTCCTGGCCCCGGCAAAGGCCGGGACGGCGGCCAGCGAGTCGAGCAGGTGCAGCGTCATCATCTGCATCGGGTCCCGCACGGACGTCAGGTTGTAGACGTGGTTCCATTTGTTCAGCAGGGCCAGGTAGTCGAGCAACTGCTCCTGCTGTACGGACGAGAGGTTCAGGCCCAGCTCGGCAACGCCCTGTGCCAGCACCTGTCCCAGCGCGGTGCGATCGAATCCGGCCATCAGGCGGCCTCGTCTTTGAGTGTGACAAAGCCGCCGAAGCCGGCCTTCTTCAGGTGCACCAGCAGCAGCGAAATCGCCGCCGGGGTCACGCCGGAAATGCGCGATGCCTGGCCCAGCGTTTCAGGGCGATGCTTGTTCAACTTTTGCCGCACTTCCACCGACAGCGCGGCAATGTCCAGGTAGTTGAACCCTTCGGGCAGCTTCAGGTTTTCGTAATGCTCGTGCCGTTCCACTTCCTTCAGCTGGCGTTCGATATAACCGGAATACTTCAGCTGGATTTCCACCTGTTCCTGGACGGCCGCGTCCGTCACGCCCGGACCGCCGAGATTGCGGCCGTCCGCGCCCGTCAGCGTCACCAGTGTGTCGTAGTCGACGTTCGGGCGACGCAGCAAGTCCGCCAGCGAGTACTCGCGTTCGATAGCCTGGCCAATCACCCGTTCCGACTCCGCCGCCTCGAGGATGCGGGGATTGACCCACGTCGCTTTCAGGCGTTCGAGTTCCGCAGCGACCGCATCGCGCTTGCGCTCGAAGGCTTCCCACTGCGCATCGCCCACCACGCCCAGCTTGCGGCCGATTTCCGTCAGGCGCATGTCGGCATTGTCTTCGCGCAGCGACAGGCGGTACTCGGCGCGGCTGGTAAACATGCGATACGGCTCCTGCACGCCTTGCGTGACCAGGTCGTCCACCAGCACGCCGAGGTAGGCTTCCGAACGCGCCGGCGTCCAGGCTTCCTTGCCCTGGGTTTGCAGCGCGGCGTTCAGGCCGGCCAGCAAGCCCTGCGCGGCGGCTTCCTCGTAGCCGGTGGTGCCGTTGATCTGTCCGGCAAAGTACAGGCCGGCGATGGCCTTGGTTTCCAGCGATGCCTTCAAGCCGCGCGGGTCGAAGTAGTCATATTCGATCGCATAGCCGGGGCGCAGGATGTGCGCATTCTCCAGGCCCTTCATCGACCGCACCAGGGCGATCTGCACATCGAATGGCAGGCTGGTGGAAATGCCGTTCGGGTAGAACTCGTGCGTCGTCAAGCCTTCCGGTTCCAGGAAGATCTGGTGCGATTCCTTGGCCGAGAAGCGGTGGATCTTGTCTTCGATCGACGGGCAATAGCGCGGACCGACGCCCTCGATGACGCCGGTGTACATCGGGCTACGGTCCAGGCCGCCACGGATAATGTCGTGGGTTTGCTGGTTCGTGTGCGTGACCCAGCACGGCAGCTGCTTCGGATGCATGGCCGTGTTGCCCATGAACGAGAATACCGGCACCGGATCGAGGTCGCCCGGTTGCTCCGTCATCTGGGAAAAGTCGATGCTGCGGCCATCGATGCGCGGCGGCGTACCCGTTTTCAGGCGGCCTTGCGGCAGCTTCAATTCTTTCAAGCGCGCGGACAGCGACAGCGCTGGCGGATCGCCGGCACGGCCGGCCGAGTAATTTTGCAAGCCGACGTGGATCTTCCCGTCGAGGAAAGTCCCGGCGGTCAGGACGACGGCACGCGACTTGAACTTCAAGCCGATCTGCGTAACGGCGCCCACGACACGGTCGCCCTCCACCATCAAGTCGTCCACGGCCTGCTGGAACAGCCACAGGTTCGGCTGGTTTTCCAGGCGCGAGCGGATGGCCGCCTTGTACAGGATGCGGTCGGCCTGGGCCCGCGTGGCACGCACGGCCGGGCCTTTCGACGAGTTCAGGATGCGGAACTGGATACCGGCTTCGTCCGTGGCGATCGCCATCGCGCCACCCAGTGCATCCACCTCCTTGACGAGGTGGCCTTTGCCGATACCGCCAATCGACGGATTGCACGACATCTGGCCAAGCGTTTCGATATTGTGGGTCAACAGCAGGGTCTTCTGACCCATGCGGGCCGACGCCAGTGCAGCTTCGGTGCCGGCATGGCCGCCGCCAACGACGATGACGTCGAATTCAGTAGGAAATAACATGGTGGAAAGAGAAGCAGAGGGATGAACCCAGATTATAGAGTTTTTTGCGGACTGCGAATTTTTTAGGCAGAAATATTCCAGGAATGTTTCACGTGGAACGTCGTTTTGTTGAGTTGTCTTGTGGGGAAATTGCTGATGAACTCCCAGGTTGAGGCACTGTTCCACGTGAAACAAAAGCCCGGAAAAGCCGGGGCAGTGCGCTCAGTTAGTGTGTTTCACGTGGAACAATCACCACCGCTGCCAGGCATCCCACGATGTCTTCACGATCAAGATCATCACGACCACGAGGAAGACCCTGCGCACGAACCCACTGCCGTGGCGCATCGCCAGCTTGGTGCCGATCAGCGAACCGGCTACCTGGCAGACGGCCATCATCAGGCCGAGCTGCCACAGCAGGTGCCCGCTATAACCAAACCACATCAGCGCGGACAAGTTGCACGCCACGTTGACGACCTTGGCCACGGCGGACGCACCCAGGAAATCAAACCCGAACAGCCGCACGAACAGGAAGACCAGGAAGCTGCCGGTCCCCGGACCGAAGAAGCCATCATAGAATCCAATGCAGGCGCCGATCACGACCGCCAGCAAGCGCTCCTTCAATCCGCTGTGCAGCGGTGCATGGATGCTGCCCAGGTCCTTGCGCCGGAACGTATAGATCGCGACGGCGACCAGCACGAACGGCAACAGCGTGCGCATGAAATCGGCGGGAATCTTGGTGACGGTGTACGCGCCAAAGAACGCGAACAGGAAGGCGGCAAAGGCAGCCGGCGCCGCGGTGGACCAGGCAATCGATACGCGCCGCGCGTAATTGATTGCGGCGGCCGCAGTCCCAAAAATGCCGGCCAGCTTGCTGGTACCCAGGAGCGTTGCCGGGGCGGTATTGCCGAAGGTGGAAAACAGGACGGGAATCTGGATCAGCCCTCCCCCGCCCACCACCGCATCCACCAGGCCGGCCGCGAAGGCCGCCACTCCCAACACCGCGATATCCAGCATCCGATCTCCCCTGTCCTTACGCCACCGAAGTCACCCCACCAAACCCGACATTGTACGGAAGAACATTGACGGCCGCCGGAGCGGCATCCGCTGAGGTATGCTCGTGTAACCGCCACCCACGGAGATGCCATGAACGATTTTTCCTTCAGCACCGTGCCGTACATCGTCTCCACCGTCGGCGCCAGCAGCCGCCTCGGTGAACATATCCGCGACCGCTTCCCCGCCACCCGCCGCGCGCTGGTCGTGACCGATGCGGGGTTCCTCGCCACCGGCCTGGCTGCGCTTCCGATCGCCAGCCTGGAAAACGCCGGATTCCACGTGAAGACCTACAGCGATGTGATTGCCGATCCACCCGAACACGTCGTGCTCGCGGCCGTCGAAACGGCGCGCCAGGACGGAACCGATCTCGTCATCGGTCTCGGGGGTGGCAGCTCCATGGATGTCGCGAAGCTCATCGCGGTCCTGGCCGGCAGCAGCCAGCCGCTGGCGGAAGCCTATGGAATTGGCAACGTACGTGGTGAGCGATTACCGCTCGTGCAAATTCCCACCACGGCGGGCACCGGCTCGGAAGTCACCAATATCGCGATTGTCACCACCGGCTCCACCACGAAGATGGGCGTGGTCGCCCCGCAGCTGTACGCCGACATGGCGATCCTCGACGCGGAACTGACGCTGGGCTTGCCGCCGGCCGTCACCGCTGCGACCGGCATCGATGCCATGGTGCACGCGATCGAAGCGTATACGAGCCGGCACAAGAAAAATCCCTTGTCCGATATGCTGGCGCGTGAAGCACTGCGCCTGCTGTGGGCCAATCTGCTGCCGGCCTGCCAGCCTACCCAAGATCGCACCGCCAGCCTGGCAGCCCGGCAAGCGATGCTGCTCGGAGCGTTGCTGGCGGGCCAGGCATTCGCCAACGCACCCGTCGCCGCGGTACATGCCCTGGCCTACCCGATCGGCGGCATCTTCCACGTTCCGCATGGTTTGTCCAATGCGCTGGTGCTGCCCCATGTCCTGCGCTTCAATGCGCCGGCGGCGGCCAGCCACTATGCCGAGCTGGCCGAGATCATCGCGCCCGATGCTCGCGGCACGGCGCAAGCCCGGGCGGAAGCGTTCGCGGCCGCGATGGCGCAACTGGCACGACGGACCGGCATCCCCGGCACATTGCGCGAAGTCGGCATTGCCGAGACAGATCTCGACCGCCTGGTCGACGATGCGATGCTGCAGACCCGCCTGCTGGGCAACAACCCCCGCGATGTCACGCGCGACGATGCCCGGGCCATTTACGCGGCTGCGCTGTAGCCGGCGCGGTAGCGGATAGCGTCCGAACGGCCCGGCTACCGAAGGCCCTGCGCGGCCGCCGTGCGGATCGCGCGACACCATAAAAAAGGCGGACCCGCAGGCCCGCCCTTCCCTATCCGCCATGCCGCAGCCCGGCGCGCGGGATCAATCCGGCACGTTCACCGTCGTGCCGCTGACCGTGATGGCACTGCTCCCCGGCACCGCCGAAATCGGCGGCACGTTGGCCACGGTGATCGGCACGGCATTGCTGGCCCGCGTGACCGTGTGCACGACCTGCGAGGGCGGCAGCGCCGTCGCACTGTTTTTCAGGTTGGCGTACACGGCGTCCAGCGCGCGGAACAGATAGACGTGCAGCGGCACGATCACGGTCGGCAACGCGTTCGAGAAGTTGTCGAAGTGGTTGGCGTTGGTGACTTCCACGTAGCGCAGCTTGCTCGCCGATCCCTCGACGGCGGCATTCAAGCCCACGTAAGCGCGCGAGGCGTGATTGACCGGGATCAGCGCATCGGCCCGCCCCGAGACGATCACCGCCGGCTTGCCGCGCAGGTTGCCGGTCGCCTGCACCTCGGTCATGCCGGCACGCACGCGGGCACTCTGCGCCGCCCGGTCTCCGGTGAGTGGCGCCCCGGTCACCGCGTCGACGCCGGTCGCCAGCGAGCGCAGGCACAGGAAGCCATCGAGCGCCTGGTCTTCGACACCCGTGGACGGCGACACGCCCAGGTTGTACAGCTTGGCTCCCCCCACCGAGTCCTCGTAGATCGGCGTACCCAGGATGCCGTTCTGCGTGGCGAAACTGGAGGCCCGTGTCGCGGCCGGCAAGGCGACCGGCGAGCCCGTGGTGTCCGCCGTGCCCCAGCTGAAGCCGCACACATTGTCCGTCACCGAGAACTTGCCGTAGGCATTCACGTACGTGACGGCGACGAGGATGTTCGTCAACGCGTGCGCGGCCTGCAGCGGTTCCGCGTCCGGTGTCCAGCCATACGCGCGCATCTTCGCCCGTGCATCGGCCTGGCGCGACGCCAGGTCGTTGCCGGTCAACAGCCCTTTCGCCACCAGCGACGCGCAGCGCCCTGCCCCACCGGCGATACATGGCTGGTACAACGCGGCGTAGCTCGAGTAGTCGAGCAGCGGCTTGCCTTGCGCCGTCGCCGTGGTGCCGGCCTGGCGAACGGTGTAGCCATCGGTCCGGTTCGGCTGGATTTGCGGTTCGGTCGCCGCCACCGCATCGATCAGGCCGGCCGTATCCTGTTCGGCCGCGAGAAGCGCCGAACCGGCACCGTTGGAAATCGATGAAGCAATCGTCAGCGTATTGGCGGGCGTGAAGCGAACCAGGCGGTTGGTATTGTCCTTGGCGACGACACCGTACTTCTCGTTGAGCACGTAAAAGGCGAATTCAATGGCTTGCAGCGTGACCCTGCCCCAGTCCTTTTCCGGATTGCGCTGCGAGTGCGCATGCTTGAAGGCGACGCGCCCGGGGAATTGCTGGGCGAACGCGGTGCGCTGCGCGTCGCTCAATTCGGGCGCGAAATGGGCATCCTTGCCGGCGGACGTGCGCGACGCACGCACGCCGTTCAAACCGTTGACGCTGTCGTCGTCGAACGTGTACAGGCCCGTGCCACTGCCCTTGTCCGCATAGGCGACCGCGCAATTGTTCTTCAGCCCCCACTCGCCGGCGCTGCCGATCGCGCCGTAAATGCCGCGCGAGCCGCTCGAGGTACCGGTAACGATGCAGGGGTTGACGGGATCGAAGCTGTTCGGCACCTGTACCATCAAGGTCACGTTTTGCCGGCCGGAGCCGTCGTCCGTGTACGCCAGGTATTCGGTACCGGCCACCATGCCGCTGCCATTGGTGGCCACGCCGGCCGCGTTCACGTTCGGCCCGTACAGCGTGCCATAGCCGCTGTTGGTGGCGATGTCGAGCACGGCCCGGTAATTGGCAAAGATCGCATTGCGGCGCAGTTCGCGTGCGGTGGGATTGGCGGGATCGTTATAGGCCGGTGGCGCGGCGGCGGCCAGCCCGGTGGTCCCCAGGCCTGCCGTCAGCAAGTCATCCGAGGTGCCGTCATAGCTGGCGGTCGAGATCGCCCCGAGCCAGGCGGGCTTCTGGTTCAGTACTTCCGGATCGTCGTCATCGTCGCTTCCACAGCCACCGAGCAACAGTGCCACGGCCAGGGCAATCGCGGTTTTCGATGTCGTCATCTGCATGGTTGGTCACCTCTTTCTGGAGTCGTTGTACACAGCTTGTTGGGTAAAAACCCTCTGGAAAAAACAACGCCGGAAAATTCCGGCGTCGTCATCTCTACCTCACGCTGGTTTTCTTCGGCCCAGCGCCGCCACGATTTCGCCGACGATGCCGCGCCGGAACAGCAGCACGCACGCCACGAAGATCAAGCCCGTGACCATGCTGACGGCTTCGCCCAGTGTGTTGAACCATTCGATGCCGGTACCGCTGGCAACTGCCGTGCCGAAGTCGCCCAGCTTGTTTTCCAGCGCGATGATGATCACGGCGCCCAGCAGCGGACCGGCCAGCGTGCCCATGCCGCCCACCAGCGTCATCAGGATGACGAGGCCGGACATCGTCCAGTGCACGTCCGTCAGCGTCTCGAAACCCAGCACCACGGTCTTCAGGGCACCGGCCAGGCCGGCCAGTGCGGCGGACAGTACGAACGCCATCAGCTTGTACTTGTCCACGTCGTAGCCCAGCGAGATGGCACGCGGTTCGTTCTCCTTGATCGCTTTCAGCACCTGCCCGAACGGCGAGTGGACAGTCCGTACGATCAGCGCGAACGCCACCACGCAGCAGGCGAGAACGACGAAGTACAGGGTCAGGTCGCTCGACAGGTCGATCGTGCCCAGCAGCCGTCCGCGCGGCACGCCCTGCAGGCCATCTTCGCCGCCCGTGAAATCGGTGTAGCGCAACGCGAAGAAGTACACCATCTGCGCCAGCGCCAGCGTGATCATCGAGAAATAGATGCCGGAGCGGCGGATCGCCAGGCCGCCGATCAGGAAGCCGACCAGTGCCGCGGCGACCACGCCGGCCACGAGGCCAAGCTCGACGGGCATGCCCCAGTTTTTCAAGGCATTCCCCGCCACGTAGCCCGCCGTGCCGAAGAACGCGGCATGGCCGAACGACAGCAGGCCGGTGAAGCCGATCAGCAGGTTGAAGGCGCTGGCGAACAGCGCGAAGCACAGCAATTTCATCAGGAACACCGGGTAGCCGATGAACGGCGCCACCAGTGCCGCCGCCAGCAGCAGGCCGTAGCCGATTGTCTTGTTCATGGTTGTCCTCTCACTTTTCTTTGCCGAACAGGCCGGCGGGACGCAACAGCAGCACGATGACCATCACGAGGAACACCACGGTCGACGAGAATTCCGGATAGAACACCCGTGTCAGGCCCTCGATGACGCCGAGCCCCAGCCCGGTGACGATCGACCCCAGGATCGAGCCCATGCCGCCGATCACCACCACGGCGAACACGACAATGATCAGGTTCGTGCCCATCAGCGGCGACACCTGGATGATCGGCGCCGCCAGTACGCCGGCGAAACCGGCCAGCGCCACGCCGAAGCCATACGTCAGCGTGACCATCAGCGGCACGTTGATGCCGAACGCCTCGACCAGTTTCGGGTTTTCCGTGCCGGCGCGCAGGTAGGCGCCGAGGCGTGTTTTCTCGATGACGAACCAGGTGGCGAAGCAGACGATCAGCGACGCCACGACGACCCAGGCGCGGTAGTTCGGCAAGATCATGAAGCCCAGGTCGGTAGCGCCCTGCAGCTGTTCCGGCGTGTCGAACGGCTGGCCGGACACGCCGTAGAACGAGCGGAAGATCCCTTCCACGAGCAAGGTGATGCCGAACGTCAGCAGCAAGCCGTACAGATGATCCAGCTTGTACAGCCAGCGCAGCATGGTTTTCTCGATGAGGACGCCGAGGATGCCGACGATGAACGGCGCGGCGATCAGCATGACCCAATAGCTCACGCCGAGATAGGACATGCCCATCCAGGCCAGGAAGGCGCCCATCATGTACATCGCGCCGTGCGAGAAATTAATGACGTTCAACAGGCCAAAGATGATGGCCAGCCCGAGCGACAGCATCGCGTAGAACGAGCCGTTGACGAGTCCCAGCAGCAGCTGGCTCATCATGGCTGGCAGGGGAACGCCGAAAATTTCCATGCCTTCTTCTCCTCGAAGAGTGATAACAAATAATGTGAATGGTGCGAACAGCGATGACGACAGCGATGACGACAGCGATGACAGACGGCCGATGCGGTGGCAACCACGCGCGGCAGCGGGCGACGGCAACCAAGGACTTCAGCCAGGCGCCGTGGCCTGGACAGCAGCCGGACAGCAGCCGGGACAGCGGACGAATGGCGCCGCGGACGCGGACGCTACGTCGCAGCCGCTGGACACCGGCGCCGGCACAGGGCGGCAGTGGCGAACCTGGTACACGTCGCCCAGGCCGGTAGCCAGCAACCAGCACGCAGCAACCAGTAAGCAGCAACTTCCCAATAGCCATCACCCATCAGCCATCAGCCGGTGTTGCCGCCCTGCCCCCTGCCGGATCGACCAATGCCGCGAACGGCGCGCACTGCGGCGCCGTTCGCGTCCAGGGCACGTCCAGGGCCGGCGGAACGAACCGCCGGCCCGTTTCAACGCTCTGGAAAAACCGCTGCGCGCCGCGAACCGCTCCGCTTGCTTACTTCCACAACGAACACTTGGTCTCGGCCTTTTTCATGTAGGCCTGTTCGCCGGGGATGGTGGCCACCACCTTGTAGTAATCCCACGGGTACTTCGACTCCGCCGGTTTTTTCACTTCCATCAGGTACATGTCGTGCACCATGCGGCCGTCCGGGCGGATCACGCCGTTCTTCGTGAACATGTCGTTGATAGGGGTTTTCTTCAGGTGCGCCATCACCTTGTCCGATTCGTCGGTGCCGAGTGCCTTCACGGCCTTCAGGTAGTTGGACGCGGCCGAATAGTCGGCCGCCTGCAGCATCGACGGTTCCTTCTTCATCTTCGCGAAGTAGCGCTTCGACCAGGCGCGCGTGTCGGCGTTCAGGTCCCAGTACCAGCCATCCGTCAGGTACATGCCCTGCGTGGTGTTCAGGCCCAGCGAATGGATATCGTTGATGAAGATCAGCAAGCCGGCGAGTTTCATTTTTTTCGAGATACCGAACTCGTTGGCGGCCTTGATCGAGTTGATCGCGTCGCCACCGGCGTTGGCCAGCCCCAGGATCTGCGCCTTCGATGCCTGCGCCTGCAGCAGGAACGACGAGAAGTCGGAGGCCGACAGCGGGTGCTTCACCGAACCCAGTACACGGCCGCCACCGGTCTTCACGACAGCCGCGGTGTCCGCTTCGAGCGACTGGCCGAAGGCATAATCGGCCGTCATGAAGTACCAGTCCTTGCCACCCTGCTTGACGATCGCGCCGCCCGTGCCGCGGGCCAGCGCCACGGTGTCATACGCATAGTGCACCGTGTACGGCGTGCACTCCTCGTTGGTCAGGCGCGAGGAACCGGCGCCGATCGAGATGAAAATCTTCTTCTTTTCGGCCGCCACCTTGGCCATCGCCAGGTTGGCGCCGGAATTGGTACCGCCGATCAGCATGTCGACGCCCTGCTGGTCGAACCATTCGCGCGCCTTGGAGGCGGCGATGTCCGCCTTGTTCTGGTGGTCGGCGGAGATGAATTCGACTTTCTTGCCGGCGATGACGGTACCGGCATCGGCGATCGCCATCTTGATCGCCTCGGCGCCGCCGGCGCCATCGATGTCCGTGTACAGGCCGGACATGTCGGTGATGAAACCGATCTTGATCGTGTCGCCCGAAACCTGGGCGGACGCGGTACCGGACAGGCCGATGGCGCAGACAGCGGTGGCTGCCATGGCGATTGCGTTACGCTGGATAGTCGATTTCATTGTCGTCTCCTTCACTGGGTGTTATGGGGCCGCCACGGGCGCGGCGGCACACTGATGCCTGATGATTTACGCTGTTGTTTGCGCGATTGCTTGTGCTATTACTTGCGTGATGACTGGCTATACGCCCAGCAGCTCGGTGAGCACCGGCATCTTGGCGTTCAATTCGGATGCGGCGAAGGTCTCGACGATCTGGCCATGTTCCATCACGTAGAACCGGTCCGCCAGGGGCGCGGCGAAGCGGAAATTCTGCTCCACCATGACGATCGTGTAACCCTTGGATTTCAGCGTGCGGATCATGCGGGCCAGGCCCTGGACGATGACGGGCGCCAGCCCTTCGGAAATTTCATCGAGCAGCAGCAGGCGCGCGCCGGTGCGCAGGATGCGGGCAACGGCCAGCATTTGCTGCTCGCCGCCGGACAGGCGGGTGCCCTGGCTGTTGCGGCGCTCCTTCAGGTTCGGGAACATGTCGTAGATCTCGTCGAGCGACATACCTTTCTCGCTGGTCTTCAGGGTGGGCGGCAGCAGCAGGTTTTCCTCGGTCGACAGCGACGAGAAAATGCCCCGCTCTTCCGGGCAGTAGCCGACACCGAGGTGGGCGATCCGGTGCGTGGGCATGCTGATCGCTTCCTGCCCGTTGATGCGGATCGATCCCTTGCGCGCGCCCGTCAGGCCCATGATCGCGCGCAAGGTCGTCGTGCGGCCGGCGCCATTGCGGCCCAGCAGCGTGACGACTTCGCCTTGCCGCACCGTGATGTTCACGTTGTGCAGGATGTGCGACTCGCCATACCAGGCTTGCAGGTCGGCGATTTCCAGCGCCGCCTGCGCCGGCTGGCTGGCTGGCATGTGGACGTTCGAGGTGGCTGGCGCGTTCATCAATGCGCTCCCACCAGTTCGCTTGCTTCCGTGCCCATGTAAGCCTCCATCACCTGGGGATTTTTCGACACCTCGGCGTAGCTGCCTTCTGCCAGCATCGCGCCGCGCTGCAGCACGGAGATCCGGTCACAGATGCCCGATACCACGCTCATATTGTGTTCCACCATCAGGATGGTGCGGCCGTTCGAGACTTTCTTGATCAGCTCCGTGACCCGGTGCACATCCTCGTGGCCCATGCCTTGGGTCGGTTCGTCGAGCAGCATGAGTTCCGGTTCCATCGCCAGCGTGGTGGCGATCTCCAGCGCGCGCTTGCGGCCGTAGGGCATGTCCGCCGTGATCGTGTCCGCGAACTGGGTGAGATCGACTTCGGCCAGCAGCGCCATGGCGCGGGCGTTCAGCTGATCCAGCGTGCGTTCGCTGCGCCAGAAATGAAACGTGGTGCCCAGCTGGCGCTGCAGGCCGATGCGCACGTTCTGCAACACCGTCAGGTGCGGGAAAACGGCGGAGATCTGGAACGAACGGATTACGCCCATGCGGGCGATTTCCGCCGGCTTGGCGGAAGTGATGTCCTTGCCGTTGAAAAGGATCTGGCCCGAGGTCGGCACCAGGAATTTCGTCAGCAGGTTGAAGCAGGTTGTCTTGCCGGCGCCGTTCGGGCCGATCAAGGCATGAATATGACCACGTTGAACCCGCAGGTTTACGTCATTAACAGCAGTGAAACCCTTGAACTCCTTGGTCAAATTCCTTGTTTCCAAGATGAAGTTTGACATCGCGTCTCCCTGAGGATTCTTTACATACTGCTAAAATTTTTTGTCGATCATACCCAGAACAAATATGCCTAACAATACCGTATAACTACCATAAACTTTTGTCAAACTACTACCGAACCAAACGAGATTTGTGCTTTGCGCAACAAGCCTAAAATCGGCGAATTGCATTCTGCATGCAGACTTTGTTTTTCAACTGCCGCTATCATTGAGCAACTTACTACAACATTTTGCATTTTTTGATGCGTTGCAGCACAACAAAAAAGTCCGATCTGAACATATCAATTAATTAATGGAACGGTGCCCTGCCATTTCAGCCACCAGGGTCTCCACCAGCTTGGCTGCGCACATGCGGCGGGCTCGCGCGACGCCCGTGCCGCACCATAAGGACATCAGTTCGGTATCGCCCCGCTTGGCCGCCTCGAAGCGGATCGGCCCGGTCAAGGCGTTTTGCACGGGATAAGGCGGTAACTGGTCTTCCACCGCTTCCATCTGTTCCATGAAACGGTTCACCAGACCGCGTGCATAGCGGCCGGAAAACGCCCGCGTCAGGCGGGTCGGCGCGTTGCCGGCAATCTGCAGCCGGTGCTTGTAGGCGGGATGGATGCCTGCTTCATCGGTAACGAGGAACGCCGTCCCCATTTGCACCGCCGCGGCACCGAGATTCAGCCGATCGCGCACGTCCGCCCCGGTCATGATATTGCCCGCTGAAATTACGGGGATGGTGACCTCGGCCACCATCGCCCTCAACAGCGCAACTGCATCCAATGTAGCGTCGCGCTGGTCGCCGATGAACGTGCCGCGGTGGCCGCCGGCTTCGGTGCCCGACGCGATCACCGCATCGGCGCCCGCGTTCTGCCAGGCCAGCGCTTCATCCACACGCGTCGCGGTGCCGATCACATGGATGCCCGCGGCATGCAACTGCTGTACTTGTGTTGCGGAAAGTATGCCGAAGGTGAAACTGGCCACGGCCGGCTTCAGTTCCAGCAGCACGGCGAACTGGGCGGCAAAGTCTTCGCACCATTTGAACGGCAGCGCCAGCTCGGACCAGCCCAGCGACGACCACACGGGTTTCAGCAATTCCACCGCACGCGCCACCTCCTCGGCACTGGGATGCGGCGGATCCTGGACGAAAAAGTTCAGCATGAAAGGCTTGTCGGTCAGCTCGCGGGTCTCCGCTACCTGGCGCCGGATCGCATCCGGCGCCAGCAGGGAACACGCCATCGAACCGAGGCCGCCGGCATTCGACACGGCGGCGATCAGCGCGGGTGTCGTGCATCCGCCAGCCACAGCCATCGGGCCCTGGATGATTGGATGGGGGAACAGGGATTGCAACGCCATGATGTCTCCTCAAGGGCCTGTGGATAAGCGTGAGGATATCCACAGGCATCGTTTGTGCGTAAACCGTGCATTGGTGCCACCGCCTATTTTTGTCCAAAAACCATTCCTCGACCATACAAGGTTTACGCGTGTGGTTGTGCGGCCCGTAAACCGTTGATTTTACTGAGGCCGGCTGACTTATCCACAGAAAGTGCAAACTGTTAACAACCACTACTAGCTTGTATACATACTTATTCTTGTAAACCGACGCCGCTTCGCGTCGCCGGCCGGACCGGCTCAATGAACAAAATGATTTCGTCCAGCAACGTCGATACGAAAAAACGTTTTGCAAAAAAAAAAGTTCGCGGAAGCAAGGCACGATTGGCGCTGCACATTGCCGACATGATTCAACCGGATTCGATCCAGGCTCTGGCAGACCGTTCGTCATGATGAAGACGGCCTGGCGCCTGTCACTGAGGACTGTTTTTTGTGATTTGCCTGCCTTGCCGACAGGCTGGAGACCAAAAAAAGGCCGAATTCGCAGGTGTCTGTGGATAAGGTGCTGCATATCCACAGGAGCGGATGTGCGTAAACCATGCGGGAGGGGTCTACGGGATTTTTTGTTCAGAACTCATCCGGCTCGGATACAATCCTTGTCCTAGTGGTTACTGGACACGTAAACAACTGATTTTGTGGATGTTAACAGCGTTATCCACAGTTAAGCCGGGGTTTACTATCTACTACCAGCTTAAATATTTATTCTTATTCTTGTAAACCAACGGCGCGAAAGCAGCAGAAGCAGCAGCAAAAGAAACAGGCAAAGCAACAGAAAAGCGCTGTCCAGTATCCTGGAATCCATGCATATCTTTCAAAGCCACGACAAAAATTCGAGCAAAAACAAGCGCTTGGGAATCATTTCCGCCCTGGCGGAAGAACAGGAAGGCCTGATCCAGGCGATGCAGCACCCTGAACGGCACGTGCACGGCATGCGCGAATACACGGTGGGCAGCTTGTGGAACGTGGAAGCGGTGGCCGTGCTGTCGCGCATCGGCAAGGTGGCTGCGGCGATGACCGCTGCCCTGCTTGTGGAAAGGTTCGGAGTTACCCACATCCTCTTCACCGGCGTGGCCGGCAGTGCCGATGCCAATGTGCGGGTCGGCGACGTCGTCATTGCCGAATCGCTGGTACAGCACGACATGGATGCGGCGCCCCTGTTTCCCCGTTTCGAGGTTCCGCTGACCGGCCTGGCGCACCTTCCCAGCGACCTGGCCATGAGTTCAAGGCTGGCTGGCGCGGCCAGCACCTTCCTGGAAGGCGAGAATGGCGCCACGCTGCATCGCGGGCTGATCGGTAGTGGCGACCAGTTCATCAACGACGGCATGCGCCTGGCGGCCCTGAAAAGTGCCTTGCCGGGGCTGTTGGCGGTGGAGATGGAAGGTGCCGCGGTGGCGCAGGTGTGTTTCGAGCTGGGCATTCCGTTTGCCGTGATCCGCACGATCTCGGACAATGCCAACGAAACCGCCGCGACCGATTTCATGGCATTCGTGAAGACCGTGGCTTCCCGCTATGCGTTCGGCATCATCGAAAATTATTGCCGAAGCCATGGGGCATGACGAACGCCGGGCCCCCTGATGCCCTGGAACGCTCCAGATGAGGCTGTAGCCGGTTCAGGGCGATACGGCGCCACGGACACGAATCGCGTCATAAAACGCCGGCAAGGGCCCTCGGAAGCCTTCCTGAGGGCATCCTGCGTGCTTTGGCACCGGGAAGACGAAAAAAATGGCGCCGCAGCGCCATTTTTTGTTTTCAATGCATCGAACCCGTCAGGCGCCCAATGTCATCAGGCTGGCGTTGCCGCCCGCCGCCGTCGTGTTGACACATAACGCCCGTTCGGCGATCAGCCGCCACAGCGGGATCACGCCTTCCGGCGTCGTGTCGATGACGCCGACCACCGCGCCATCGCGCTCGGCCAGCGGCCCCCTCACCTGCGCCGCCAGCGACGATTCCACCAGGGCGATCTGGAAGCTGTCCTTCAGCGCCTCCAGGCTGCCGACGACCTGTACGCGGTCTTCCACGGCAGGCGGCAAGTCCGCGGGCACGAGTGAAGTCGCATGCGCCACGATCACGGCACGGTTGCCGGTCGCCAGCGTGGCCGCCAGCTGGTTCAGCAATGCGTCCTGGGTGTCGGCAAAGCAGGCGATCGTGCCGCGCGCCTCGTAGCGCAGCGTATTGCGCTCGCCGGTCGGGCCCGGCAGCACGATCTCGGTGCCGAGCGGTGTCGACCGCACGTATTGCTCGGCCAGCGTGGCCAGCGCCTCCTTGCCCTTGGCGCGCAGCCACACGGCCAGCGCATCCACGCTGGGCGTCGATTGCCGCGCATGCGTCTCGAGCGGTGCCGCGCCCCGCTGCAGCCGCTTCAGGTACAGCGGCCCGCCCGCCTTCGGGCCGGTACCGGATTTGCCTTCGCCACCGAACGGCTGCACGCCGACGACCGCGCCGACGATGTTGCGGTTCACATAGATATTGCCCACGTGCGCACGCTGCGCGATGTAGTCGATCGTCTCGTCGATGCGCGAGTGGACGCCCAGCGTCAGGCCGAAACCGCTGGCGTTGATCTGGTCGATCACCTTGGGCAGGTCGGCGCGCCCGTAGCGGATCACGTGCATCACCGGCCCGAACACTTCCTTCGTCAGCTCCGCCAGCGAACGGATTTCCAGCACGGTCGGCGGCACGAACGTGCCCTGGGCGGTCTCGGGCAAGCCCAGCGAGAAATGCGCGACGCAAGTGCGCTTGGTGCGCTCGATGTGCGCCAGCAGGTTTTGCTGGGCCTCGGCATCGATGACGGGGCCGATATCGGTTACCAGCCGGTCCGGGCTGCCGATCCTGAGCTCGCTCATGGCACCCTTCAGCATGCGGATCGTCTTGTCGGCGATATCGTCTTGCAGGAACAGCACGCGCAGCGCGGAACAGCGCTGGCCGGCACTGTCGAACGCCGACGAGATCGCATCCTGCACCACCTGCTCGGGCAAGGAGGAAGAATCGACGATCATCGCGTTCTGGCCGCCCGTTTCTGCGATCAGCGGGATATCGCAGTGCTCCGCCACCGCCCGCTGCGCCAGCACGCGGTTGATCAGCTGCGCCACTTCCGTCGACCCCGTGAAGATCACGCCCTTGACGCGGGCATCGCTGCACAGGGCGGCGCCGACCACGTCGCCGCGGCCGGGCAGGTATTGCAGCGCCACGCGGGGAATGCCCGCTTCATGCAGCAGTTCCACGGCGCGGTGCGCGATCAGGGGCGTCTGCTCGGCCGGCTTGGCCAGCACCACGTTGCCGGCCGCCAGCGCCGCCGCCACCTGCCCCGTGAAAATCGCCAGCGGGAAGTTCCACGGGCTGATGCAGGTGACCGGCCCCAGCGCCAGCACGTTTTTCTCGTGGCGGATCTGCTGCGCGTAGTAGCGCAGGAAATCGACCGCCTCGCGCACCTCGGCAATGGCGTTCGGCAGCGACTTGCCGGCTTCGCGGATGGCCAGCGCCATCAGTTCGAGCTTGTTGGCTTCGAACAGGTCCGCCGCGCGCATCAGCGCATCGGCGCGCGCCGACGATTCCACCGTCTGCCAGTCCATCGCTCCATGGCTGGCGCTGGCCAGCGCCCGGGCCACGTCGGCGGCGGTGGCTTCGGTCACCTGGCCCACCCGATCGCCGTGCTGTGCCGGGTTGCATACCGGCTGGGCCGGCTGGACCGGCTGCTCCGCCGGCGCAGGACCCGCCAGCAGCGGTGCCGCCGTCCAGGTGCGCGCCGGAGCCAGCGCCGCGGCAACCTCGCGCAGCACATCCTCGTTCGACAGGTCGATGCCTTCGGAATTGCCGCGCTCGGTGCCGAACATGTCGCGCGGCAGTGCGATGGCCGGGTGCGGCGCCCCGCCCTGCCGGCGCGCCAGGTCCAGCGGATCCTGGATCAGCGTTTCGACCGGGATGGCTTCATCGACGATCTGGCTGACGAACGAGGAATTGGCGCCGTTTTCCAGCAGCCGGCGCACCAGGTAGGCCAGCAGCGTTTCATGGGTGCCCACCGGTGCGTAGATGCGGCAGGCCTTGTCCAGCTTGTCCTTGCCCACCACCTGGTCGTACAGCGTTTCTCCCATGCCGTGCAGGCACTGGAATTCGTAATCGTCGATGCCGTCGCGTTTTGCCCACGTGTAGATGGTCGACAGCGTCTGCGCATTGTGCGTGGCGAACTGCGGATAGAGGACGTCGGTGCTGGCCAGCAGGCGCTGCGCGCAGGCGAGGTACGACACATCCGTGTACACCTTGCGCGTGTAGACCGGATAACCCGGCATGCCATCGACCTGGGCGCGCTTGATCTCGGCATCCCAGTAGGCTCCCTTGACCAGCCGGACCATGAACTTGCGGCCGCTGCGGCGTGCCAGGTCGGCCAGGTAATCGATAACGAACGGGCAACGTTTCTGGTAGGCCTGGACCACGAAGCCGATGCCCTCGAAGCCGGCCAGTTCCGGGTCCTGCGCCAGCGCTTCCATCAGGTCCAGCGACAGTTCCAGGCGGTCGGCCTCTTCCGCGTCGATGTTCAGGCCGATGTCGTAGCCTTTCGCCAGCAGGATCAGGGCGCGCAGGCGCGGCAGCAGTTCCGCCATCACGCGCTCGCGCTGCGCACGGCTGTAGCGGGGATGCAGGGCCGACAGCTTGACCGAGATACCGGGACCGTTGCGGATGCCACGGCCATTCGAGGCGCGGCCGATCGCATGGATCGCCTGTTCGTAGCTGGCGTAGTACTTCGCCGCATCGGCTTCCGTCAGCGCGGCTTCGCCCAGCATGTCGTACGAATAACGGTAACCGCGCGCTTCGTTGTCGCGGCCATTGCGGATCGCCTCGTCGATCGTCTGCCCCGTCACGAACTGGTTGCCCAGCATGCGCATCGCCAGGTCCACGCCCTTGCGGATCAGCGGTTCGCCGCCCTTGGCGATCAGCCGCGTGATGGCCGAGCCCAGCTTTTCCTCGCTGGACGAACCGACCAGCTTGCCCGTGACGAGCAAGCCCCAGGTGGCCGCGTTGACGAACAGCGACGGCGATTCGCCCAGGTGCTTGCGCCAGTCGCCCTTGCTGATCTTGTCCGCGATCAGGCGGTCGGCCGTGGCCTGGTCGGGTATGCGCAGCAGCGCCTCGGCCAGGCACATCAGGGCTACCCCTTCGTCGGACGACAGCGAGAACTGGTGCATCAGCGCGTCCACGCCCGAGGCGCGGGTGCGCTTTTCGCGCACGGCCGTCACCAGGCGGCGCGCCAGGGCCTGGGCCTCCTGCGTGACGGCATCGCCGCGGTCGCGGATCTGGGCCAGCAGCCATTGCACGGCGGTGCGTTCGTCGCGCCGGTAAGCGGCCGTGATCGCCGCGCGCAGCGGGGACGGGTCGCGCAGGATTTCGGCCTGCAGGGCGCTGAAGGGAACTGGGGCATTCATGGGGAATCTTTATCGAAGAATGGTTGAGAGAACGGCCGCCCCCTAACAAAACACGCCCGGCAAACAGGGTCTGCGGAGCGTGCGGTGGTCGGTTCTTGCGGCGATTGCCAATGATTCGATTGTATGCGGGATTCTTCTGGATTAATTCTGGTAATGCTGGGGGCTAGCCATACAACATTTTTGATGAGAGAATTTAACCAAATAAAATTAAAGGTGGGGATAGACGATGCTGGACAAGATCAGTAAAAAGATCCTGATGGAATTGCAGAGCGACGGCCGCATCAGCAACGTGGAGCTGGCGGCGCGGGTGAACCTGTCGCCGGCGGCTTGCCTGGAGCGGGTGCGCAAGCTGCACGATTCAGGCTACATCCTGGGTTATACCGCCCAGCTGAACCCGCAACTGCTGGACGTTTCACTGCTGGTGTTCATCGAAGTGGTGCTGGACCGTACCACGCCGGAAGTGTTCGACGCCTTCAAGCATAGCGTACAACTGATTCCCGAGGTGCTCGAATGTCACATGGTGGCCGGCGGTTTCGACTACCTGGTGAAGGCGCGCGTAAAGGACATGGCCGCTTACAGGGAGTTCCTTGGGAAAACATTGTTGCAAAAAGGCGTGCGGGAAACGCATACTTATGCGGTAATGGAAGAAGTCAAGAATACCAGCAAGTTGCCCATCAAATGAGCACGGCCCGTCTCACCGGCGCCGCGCCGGAGGAGACGAGATGCAGCGCGCAGCATTGCAACAAGCGGGATGGGCCGTTGGCGCCATCGTGGCGGGCGTTGGTTGCGCCTGGCTGGTGTTTGGCACAGCGGCGCTCTGGCCGGCCTTGCTGGCCGCACTGATCGCGGTACTGGCCATCCACCTTGCCCGCCTTGCCGGCACCAGCGGCCGGGATGACGGACCACGGCGCTTCGCCGCCACCGTGGGCAACGAGATCGATGCCATCATGATCGGCGCCGCCGAAACCTCGTATTTCATCGACTCGATCAAGAAAAAGATCGGCGACGACGTCGACACGGCCGGCAGCATCGCCACCGCGACGCGCCAGAATGCCGCCACCACCGACCAGATCGCCGCCAATGCCGAACGGGCCGCCGTGGTGGCGCACCGCGTGCGCGAGGAAACAGTGGCCGGCCGTACCGAGGCGGACAACGGGCTGTCGCGCATTTCCGGCGCCAGCACGGCCGCGCGGACAGCGGCGGACACGATGGCCGCGCTGCGCCAGAAGGCAGGCCGCATCGCCGGTTTCACGGACGCGATCTCGGAGATTTCCGCACGCACCAACCTGCTGGCGCTGAATGCCGCCATCGAAGCGGCGCGCGCGGGCGAACAGGGGCGCGGCTTTGCCGTCGTGGCGGGCGAGGTGCGCCAGCTGGCGCAGCGCACCAAGGCCGCCACCGACGAGATCAGCCAGATGGTGCGCGAGATCAACGATGAAGCGGAAAAGGCCTGTGCCGGCATGACCTCGCTGGCCGATGCCGTCACGGGCGCGGCCGGCAACGTGCGCACCGTGCACGGCCTGCTGGCGGCGATCGAGCAGTCGTCCGGCAGCGCGGAGCAGGAAATCGATGAAATCGCCCGGGCGTCACGCGAACAGGTGGCGACCGCCCAGGTGATCGCCGATGCGATCGCGCGTATCCGCGACGGCATGCTGTCGACCGACCGCGACCTGCCGCGCGTGGCGGCGTCCGCGATGGCGCTGGCCGACCGCGCCGAGATCATTGCCGGCGCACTGGCCGAGGCGGATGTGCCGACGTCGCATGACGCCGTGCGCGCCGCGGCCCAGCGCGCGGCCGCCGAAGTGGGCAGGATTTTCGAGGAAGCGCTGGCCAAGGGCCAGATCACGCGCGAAGCCCTGTTCGACCGCCGCTACCAGCCGATTCCCAATACCAATCCCCCCAAGTACACCACCCGCTTCGACAGCTTCACGGACCGGGTGCTGCCGCCGCTGCAGGAAGGCTTGCTGGCCGCGATGCCGCAGCTGGCCTACGCCGGTGCCGTCGACGACGGCGGCTATTTCCCGACGCACAACAAGAAATATTCGCAGCCGCTGACCGGCAACTACGACGTGGACATCGTCAATAACCGGACCAAGCGCATCTTCACCGACCGCACCGGCAAGCGCTGCGGCAGCAATACGCGGCCTTTCCTGCTGCAGACCTACAAGCGGGATACGGGAGAAGTGATGCACGACCTGTCCGCGCCGATCTACGTGCAGGGCAAGCACTGGGGCGGGTTCCGGATCGGGTACAAGTCGGCGGAGAAGGGGTGAAGCGTTTGGCTCAAGCAGGGACAGACGCTATTGCCGTTTAGATAGTCCACCCCAGATGCAAAATCAGGGGTCAGACCCGGCGGGTCTGACCCCAGCCCTTTGCTGTTGGGGTGAATGCATGCGCTTTCAATGCATTAGCTAACGCTTAACTTAAACGGCGCCAGGGACAAGACCCTGTCTTGAAGCAATTCCTCGCGGTCAGTGCGTGTCGGCCTTCGGCAAGGTGCCGGGTGCCAGCCGCTGCGCGCCCTGCTGCATGCTTTCCAGCTGCGCGCGCAGCCATTTGTGGGCCGGGCTGCGGGCATCGCGTTCGTGCCACAGCATGTCCAGGTGCACAGCGGGCAGCGTGAACGGCAATTCCTTGTACACCAGCGCATCGGTCATGCCGGTGGACGCGATCAGGTGCTTCGGCAGCACGGTGATCAGGTCCGAGTTGGCGACCACGCGCCCGGCCGTGAAGAACTGGTTCACCGTCAGCAGGATGCGGCGTTCGCGCTGCAGCTGCGCCAGCGCTTCGTCGACCAGGCCATGCGCGCGGCCGGAGAAGCTCACCAGCAGGTGGTTCGCTTCACAGTAGTTGTCCAGGGTCAGTTCTTCCTTGGCCAGCGGGTGGTTGCGGCGCATCACGCACACATAGATCCCGGAATACAGCCGCTCGTGGCGGATCGGCGATGCCGTTTCATACGACAGCTGTGCCGCCACGCCGGGGAAGAAGCCGACGGCCAGGTCGATATCGCCACGCAGCAGCATCGGGCGCGGTTCGCGGGTGGTCAGCGGCACCATGCGCACATTGATGCCGGGCGCTTCCGCCTCGATCGAGCGCATCAGCGACGGCAGGAAGAAGGCCGCGGTGGCATCGGCCATGGCGAGGCGGAACGTGGCGTGGGCTTTCGACACATCGAACGATCCCGGCGCCACCGCCGCTTCGAGCGACGCGAGGGCACTGCGCACCGACGGCCACAGCGCTTCCGCACGCGGCGTGGGCTTCACGCCATAGGCGGTACGGATCAGCAATTCGTCCCCCAGGCTCTCGCGCAGGCGCTTGATGGCGTTCGAGACGGCCGGTTGCGTCATGGCCAGGTGGCCGGCGGCCCGGGTCAGGTTTTGCTCCGTCATCACGGCATCGAAAACACGCAGCAGGTTCAAATCGAGTGTCAGGAAGCTCATGATTCAGTCATTCAGGAAAGTGATGATTTATATTGGGAAACGAAATTGGATTGATATGTTGCGCTGCACTATAGTTACGGTAGATTCTATACGTAAACCGAGAAAAACATGTTCAATTTCGTTTCCGCAACCCAATTCTTGCCGCTGAGTGTAGGCGACGCGCTGCAGGTGTTGATGGTGTGTGCGCTGGCTGTCGGCTTCCTGGTGCTGTTCAAGCCCCTGCTGCGCGGGCTGGCGCTGGCTGCCGTGCTGGTGGTGAAGCCGAAACTGACGAAGGAACAACGCCTGCAGCGCCGCCAGATGCGCGATGCCGCCATGCTCAAGCGCATGATGAATTCGCAAAAAGCGTCTCCCAGCGAGGCGGCCGAACTGCAAGCCCTCGCTTCGCGCGCTTAATCAAAGCTAAGTATCGGCGTCCGAGCCAGGCGCTCAAGCAAAAACCCGGGACCGCGCCCTGCCGCGGTCCCGGGTTTTTTCATGGCCGGTCAGCCGCCCAGCAGTTTCGGCTTCAGGCCCGTGTCGGCCGGGTCGTTGCCGATCCAGATGCGCAGGATCGCGTTATGGAAGGCCACGTCCGGCACCGTTTCGCCGATCTTCCGGCCATTGAGCGTGCAGACCGTGCCGGTGCCGGGAATCCAGTCCACCAGCAGCACGTCGCCCTTCTTCAGGCCGGGAATGGCCGCGAACATTTCGCCGAACGTCTTGGTCTGCGGCAGCAGCCGCGTGCGTTCAGCCGCGTCCGTGTTCGCGTTCAGGCCTTTCATGAACGCATCGCCGAAGTCCTGCGAAGTCAGGTCGCGCAGGCTGACGATCTGGATGCGGCGCGGTCCCTGGGTTGCCAGGATATCGGCCACCGAGGTTTTCTTTTCCGGCAGGTACAGGCCCAGCGCGTAGACCTTGAAGATGACCTTGGTGCGCACGCCGGCACCGTTCAGCTTCAAGGGCTGGCCATTGACCGTGGCGGTGTCGTCGAACTTGACCCCCGCCACGTCCGTCGCGGCAAAGGCTGGCAAGGAGGGCAAGGCGGCGGCCAGCAGCAGCGCACAGGCGCCATGCAAGACCAGTCTGCGGGAAGGATTCATGGTGTCTCCGGATCGGTGTTGTGGAAGTGCCGTTGCACTATACCACTGCCCTGTCCGGCTCACGCACGATCATGCTTTTTCGTGGTGGCGCCGCAGCGTGCAGGCTTCTAGGCGGCCTTGGCCGCTTCCAGGCGCTCGTACTTCGCGCGCAGCTGCTCTTCCGATTCGCGCCATTCCGGGTTGAACGGAATGCACGCCACCGGGCACACCTGCTGGCACTGCGGTTCCGAGAAGTGGCCGACGCATTCGGTGCACTTGTCGGGATCGATTTCGTAAATTTCCGGACCCATGTAGATCGCTTCGTTCGGGCACTCGGGCTCGCAAACGTCGCAATTGATGCAGTCGTCGGTGATCATCAAAGCCATGGCAACACCTTTAAGCGGCCTCGTTTGCCGCGATTTTCTTGCGCAGCCAGCGATCGACGGACGGGAACACGAACTTCGACACGTCGCCGCCCAGCTGGGCGATCTCGCGCACGATGGTGCCCGAGATGAATTGGTACTGGTCCGACGGTGTCAGGAACAGCGTCTCGACATCCGGCAGCAGGTAGCGGTTCATGCCCGCCATCTGGAATTCGTATTCGAAATCGGACACGGCGCGCAGGCCGCGCACGATCACGCGGGCATCGTGCTGGCGCACGAAATCCTTCAGCAAGCCGGAAAAACTCTCCACCTTCACATTGGGATAATGGCCCAGCACTTCGTTGGCGATTTCCAGGCGTTCCTCGACGGTGAAGAACGGATGCTTGTTCTTGCTGTCGGCCACGCCGACCACCAGCGTGTCGAACAGCCCCGATGCACGGCGCACCAGGTCTTCGTGACCACGGGTCAGCGGGTCGAACGTTCCCGGATAAACGGCTACAACCATTGGGTCCCTCGTTTTTGCACGGAATAGACGCGCATTATGCCTGAAACAAGGGACGCCTTCAGCGCCGGGGCTTGTGGCTGTCTTATACCGCCCGGCGCTGCAACAGGTGGAAGTGCACCATGCCCGCCTTGTCCTGGCGCACCACGTCCCAGTTTGCCAGCCACTCCGGGCTCTCGCCTTCGTCGGATACCAGGGGCAGGCCGGATTCGGCATAGACCAGGCCGCCTTCGGAAACCAGCTTGTCGCACAGCGGCAAGGCGCGCGTCAGGAAATCTTCCTGGTACGGTGGATCGAGGAAGATCACGTCGAACCGCTGGCCCCGCTGTGCCAGCGATTGCGCCAGCGCCAGCGCATCGGCGCGCTGCACCACGATATTGGTGGCGTTCAGTTTTTCCTGGATCGCCTGGAGCTGGCGCACGATGGTCGCGTTCGCGTCCACCATCGTCACCTGCTGCGCCCCGCGGCTGGCCGCTTCGAAGCCGAGCGCGCCACTGCCGGCGAACAGGTCCAGCACGCGCAAATTGCCCCAGTCGCCCTTCAGGTGGTTGAGCCAGTTGAACACCGTCTCGCGCACCCGGTCCGGCGTCGGCCGCAATCCCTGCGCCTCGAGTACCGGCAACGGCGTGCGCTTCCAGCTGCCGCCGATGATGCGCACCTGCTTGGCGTGCTGCGGACCGTGGACGGGAACTTTGGCGGCGGGCTTTTTCTTTTGCATGGCGACGTGACGCGGAAATGAGGCGGGCACTATACCACGCCGCATTTGTTGCCAAAAAACGGGGACAGTCCCCGAATTTTAGCAACGTTTTCTGTCGCGCTTAGCCAACATTTAGTAGTGGGGAGTGCCACAAAACCACGGTTTGTGAACCGGTCACTCGCTGGCGTTGTACCCCTGGCGTACCCGCGTACTCTGGCGAATGCCCGCATTGTTAAATGTTGCCAAAATTCGGGGACTGTCCCCGTTTTTTGGCAACAGTTGACTTGCCGGTGCTGAAGTGTTCAATCGCACAAGGTCGGCAAGTCCGGGTTTTCCGCGAAGGCGAACAGCGTTTCCAGCTGCGACAGCGTGACCCGGTCGACCGACAGATGCAGTCCGGGCAGCTCATGGCGCGAGACCCAGCGCACCTCGCTTGTCTCAGGAGTGTCCGCCAGCAGCGCGCCGCCAGTGGGCCGGCACAGCACGAACGCCTTGTACACGTACCACGCCTGGGGCGGATGCGGGTGCACGCGCTTGTCCCACAGCGCCAGCAGCCGCACGGCTTCCGTGTCCAGGCCGGTTTCCTCGCGCACTTCCTTGACCGCCACCTCGAACGGCGTGCAGCCGACGTCCGCCCAGCCGCCCGGCAGCGACCAGCGCCCGCCGTCGTGCTTTTCACGCGCCATCAGCACCTGGTCGGTACCGTTGAACAGCACCGCGCGGATGTCGACCTTCGGTGTCGGATAACCGCGCTCGAGAGCGATGGCATCCCGCAGCTGGGCGACGGGCTGGCCCGTCAGGTGGCTCAGCATCTGCTGGCTCAGCGCCAGCACTTCCTGGTAGCGCTCGGCATCGAATACGTGGGGATCGTAGGCCAGCCCGGCCTGTGCGAGCGCCTGCAGGCGTTGGGCGATGCCCAGCCACATGCCGCCTTGCAACGCGGCGGCGGCGGTAGCGGGATCGGAAGACGGCAGCGAAAAATTGGTGTTCATCGGCGGCTCCAGGAAAGAATAGCGATAGCCTAGCTTTTCTTGCAGATTATTGCAATAAGTCGCAAAATACCGCAAACATGACTTGACCCGACCTGACCGACCCGACCATGCTCAAGCACGAACGTTTCCGCCGCATCCTCGACCAATTGCAACGCCACGGCCAGGTGCAGCTAGGCGAACTCAGCACAGCGCTGGACGTGTCCGAGGATACGATCCGCCGCGATATCGACGAACTGGCCCGCCAGGGCGCACTGACGCGTATCCGCGGCGGCGCGCTGCTGCCCTCGCCGATCCCGAACGCCTACCAGGCCCGCGAACAGCACGACGCGGTGGCCAAGCAGGACATTGCACGGAAGGCGCTGGCGCTGGTGGCCGAGGGGCAGCTGGTCATTCTCGATGGCGGCACCACGGCGGGATGGCTGGCGCGCCAATTGCCCGCCATGGGCAAGCTGACGGTGGCCACGCACAGCCTGCCGGCCGCGCTGGCGCTGCTCGATCACCCGGCCATCGAAGTGCGCATGGCCGGCGGCCGCGTGCACGCGCAGTACCGCGTCAACCTGGGCACGGAAACGGTGGATTTCTATCGCCAGTTGCTGGCCGATGTCTGTTTCATCGGCACCTATGGCTTGCACCCGTCGGCCGGGCTGACCGTCGCCGACGCGGAGGAAGCGGCCGTCAAGCGCGCCATCGTCAACGCATCGAAGCACGTGGTGGCACTGGTAACGCCGGAGAAACTGGGCACGGCCGCCTCGTACGTGGTGTGCGAGGCGGGCCGCATCGGTACGCTTGTCACGGCAGGATCGGTGCCGGATGCCGAACTGGCGCCTTATCGCGACCTGGGGATTCGCGTGCTGTGACGGCTCACTTGACTTCGGCGGCCAGGGTATTGAAATCGTTGATCCAGCCCTGCATGCGTTTTTGCGCGTGGGCTTTCTGCTCCGGCGTGGCGATGCCGATCACCGTGTGCACCAGGCCGATCGACGCATTGGTATTGGCTTCATAGAAGGCCTTGCGCTCGGAGTTGTCCAGGCGCGCGAAGCTTTCCCGGATCAGGCTCTGGATCTGCGCGACCGCCTGTTCGCGCGAAGGCTTTTCCTGCATGATCCGGCGCGCCAGGGCCAGCACGTTGCGCTGGCGGCGCATGCGTTCGTCGAGCCAGATGGCGTTATCGAGTGGCCGTGCATCGGAGGCCTTGCGGATGATCTCCTTTTGTTCGCGCGAGAAGCTGCCGAACCACAGTTCGAACTGCTCCATCGATTTCTTGTAGCGGAATTCGTTCTGGTCTTCGCGATCGCCCTTCATGTTCTCGCGGCGGAACTTGTCGTTATTCTTGGCGAATTTCTTTTCCATCTGCGCCAGCTGCTCGGGCTTCAGCGACAGCGCCAGGTCGGCGATGTCCGGCGCCGCCTTCAGCAACAGCGCCTGGGTGCGGGCGCGGATATCGTCATAGTCGGCGCGCAGGTCCGCCGGCGTGGGATTGCCCCGCAACTGTTGCTGGGCGCGCTGCAGCACGTGCACGTAATCCTGCAACTGGGTCTTGCGGTGCCAGCGGAACAGGTCGTTGATGTCCTTCTTGACCTGGTCGCTCTGTTCGTCATCGAAGTCGACATAGTTGTCCAGCCACCAGTACAGCAGCGTGTCGCCATTGTTATAGGCCAGTTTCAGTGAACTGCACGCCGCGACAAGCGCCAGCAGGGCAACCAGGAACCACGTACGGTAGGACGATGTCTGCATGTTAAACTTTTACATATTATTAACTTAACGAATTCAGCTTATGAACGTAGTCATTCTCGCTGCCGGCATGGGCAAGCGCATGCAATCGGCCCTGCCCAAGGTACTGCACCCGCTGGCAGGCAAGCCGTTGCTGGCGCACGTGATCGATACGGCGCGTGGCCTTGCCCCGGCTAAATTATGTGTGATTTACGGGCATGGGGGCGCCACGGTGCTGTCCGCTCTCGAGGAGCAGAAGGCGCGCGGCGGCGTTGAAATCTCCGCGGCGCTGCAAGAACCGCAACTGGGCACCGGCCATGCGGTGATGCAGGCGCTGCCCGTGCTGGATGAAGCGGTACCCACGCTGGTGCTGTATGGCGACGTGCCGCTGACCACCACTTCTTCGCTGCAGCGCCTGGTCGATGCGGCCGGTGCCGACAAGCTGGGCATCCTCACCGTGGTGCAGGAAAATCCGTTCGGCCTGGGGCGCATCGTTCGCGAGGATAATCGCATCGTGCGCATCGTCGAAGAAAAGGATGCAACGGAAGAAGAGCGCGCCATCAAGGAAATCAATTCCGGCATCATGTGCATCCCCACCGGCCACCTGAAAAAATGGCTGGCGTCGCTGGAAAACAAGAATGCGCAAGGCGAGTACTACCTGACGGACATCGTGGCCCGTGCCGTGGCCGATGGCGTCGAGGTCGTGTCCGCGCATCCGTCCGCGGAATGGGAAGTACTGGGCGTGAACAGCAAGGTGCAGCTGGCGGAGCTGGAACGGATCCACCAGAACAACCTGGCGCGCACCCTGCTGGAAAAAGGCGTGACGGTGCTGGACCCGGCCCGCATCGATATCCGCGGCGAACTGGTCTGCGGCCGCGATGTGACGATCGATGTCGGTTGCGTCTTCGAAGGCAAGGTCACGCTGGCCGATGGCGTGACGGTCGGCGCACACAGCGTGATCGTCGACGCGACGATCGAGGCAGGCGCGCAGATCAAGCCTTTCTGCCACATCGAGGGCGCCACCGTCGGCCCGAAATCGCTGATCGGGCCTTATGCGCGGCTGCGTCCGGGCACCACGCTGGGCGAGGATGTCCACGTCGGCAACTTCGTTGAAATCAAGAACAGCCAGGTCGCCGCGCACAGCAAGGCCAACCACCTGGCCTACGTGGGCGACTCGGAAGTGGGCTCGCGGGTCAACATCGGTGCCGGCGTCATCACCTGCAATTACGACGGCGCCAACAAGTTCCGCACCATCATCGAGGACAACGCCTTCATCGGCAGCGACAGCCAGCTGGTGGCCCCGGTAACGGTGGGCGCCGGCGCCACGATCGGTGCCGGCACCACGCTGACGAAAAACGCCCCGGCCGGCATGCTGACGATTTCCCGTCCGAAGCAGGTCACGATCGAAGGCTGGCAGCGCCCGGTCAAGGCCAAGAAGTAAGCAAGGGGGAGGTAGCGGCAGCCAGGCAGCAGCCCGGCAAGCCGCCAAGCAAGCAACTCCAGGCAAGCAACTCCAGGCAAGCAACTCTACGCAAGCAGCAGTTGCGCCCTGCGCTCTTCCGCGAACCGCACCAGGTCGGGGAAGAAGCGCTCGAAGCCTGCCGCGATGGCGTCGCGGTGCCGCACCAGGTCCTGCACGCCGTCGCGCAGCAATTCGCCATTGCGGCTCAGGCGGCGCGATACCCGCGCGATCGTCCCTTCCACGCCATCGAACGTGGCGTACCCCCCCAGCCAGTCTTGCCGCACCAGGTAGGGCAGCATCTCGCGCAGCCGCGGCGGCAGCATCGGCTCGTGCGCCGCCAGCGCGTCATAGAAGCGGGCGATCAGCGCCGCGCGCGGCACGTCGCACCACTGGTGCCAGTGCCGGCTCAATTCATGGTCGTAGAACACATCGAGCACGATGCCCGCATAGCGGCGCCGGCCCTCGCCGAACAATTCCTTCGATGCCAGCACGGCCGGATGGCTGTCCGTATAGCTGTCGATATGACGGTGCAGCGTGATTTCGCGCGCGATCTCGGGCGGGTACGCCGCGATATCGTTCGCCTTGACGAAGTCGCCCAGCATCGCGCCGACCATCGCCGCATCGGAGTGCCGGGCCAGGTACACGTGGGCCAGGTAATTCATGCGCCATTCTAGCCGCTGCCGACCGGCCCTGCTGTGGACAAGCGTGTGCACAAGCCCGGGTAAAACCAGTGGGTAGCCAGTGTGCAATGTCGTACGCGGGCTGGGATCGCCGGTAAACATGCTATCGATGCCCGTATGGGGATAAGGTTGTGGGCAAGCCTGCGCAAAAGGCCGGGATAAGCCGTGGATAGCCCTGTATGGCTTGTAAACCGGTGTTTTTGATGTGGCGGCAGCGCTGGATAAGTTTGTGGAAAAGCCCTGGGAAAACATGTGGGCAGGTGGTTTTCAAGCGTTCCCGCACGCTGACTTGCCTGCTCATTTGGCACGACGAGCGCCTGCCAGGTCGCCAGGGTGGAGGTGGCGGCTTGGTCTCCGGGCGTCGGTGAATAACCACCCCATTTACTCACAGCCGAAAATTCCTGGGGGCCATGCCCGGCATATGGGTGCACGCGGCGGCAGCAATGCCGCGCCCCATGGCCTGGCAGCCAGGGACCGGTGCACACGGCTGTGGGAAACTTTGTGGAAAACCTTGTGATCAAGCCGGTATAAGGGCCTGCATAACCCTGTATAAGCTGGAGATAAACGGGGGATCGGCAGTGGAAAAGCCGGTGGACAAGCCCATGCACATCCTGTGGATGGCGGTGGATAACAACCGATCAGCCGGCCCGTCAAACGGCGATGCGTGTCTCGAATTTGCTGCGGAACGTGGAGAAATACGCCTTCACGTTGCGCACATTGGCATGGCTCGTGAACAGGCGATGGGCCAGCGCGTGATAAGCCGGCATGTCGCCGACCTGCACGACCAGCACGAAATCGGGGCCGGGCGACACCCGGTAGCACTGCAGTACCGCCGCTTCCTGCGCCACCAGCACCTCGAACTCGGCCATCCTGTCCGCCGCCTGCACATCCAGCGTGACTTCGGCGATGGCCGTCAAGCGCGAGCCCACCTTGTCGGGTGCCACGATGGCCACCTGGCGCTCGATGATGCCGGCATCGCGCAGCGCCTTGACGCGGCGCAGGCAGGTCGGGGCGGACACATGCACGACCTGCGCCAGTTCCGCATTGGTGATAGCGGCGTCTTCCTGCAATGCATTCAGGATGCGGCGGTCCAGCTCATCCAGTGAAATCTCCATGTCTTCCTTTCTGCGTTGGCGCCACAAGCGCGACAAAGAAATATATGAAAAAAATTCGATTACTATCGCAATAAAATTTCATTACCAAGTAATGACAAAATATTGTTTCATATATTGCCGCAATAAGTAAGCATATTTCCATCCTAGTGAACTACCATTGTCGACATATCAACATTCACTGTAGAGGTCACCATGTGCGGCATCGTCGGCGCGGTAGCGCAACGTAATATCACCCCGATCCTGATCGAAGGCCTGAAGCGCCTGGAATACCGTGGCTACGATTCCTGCGGCGTCGCGCTCCACACGGATGGCCGCCTGCAGCGTTCGCGCAGCACGTCGCGCGTGGCGGAACTGGAAAAGCAGATGCAGGAAGTCGGCCTGCAAGGTTTCACCGGTATCGCCCACACCCGCTGGGCCACGCACGGCGCGCCAGCCTCGCACAATGCCCACCCGCACTTCTCGCCCAATTCCGATAACGCCCGCATTGCGCTGGTCCACAACGGCATCATCGAAAACCACGACGAACTGCGCGCCGAGCTGACGGCGCTGGGCTACGTGTTCCAGAGCCAGACCGACACCGAAGTGATCGCCCACCTGGTCGACCACTTGTACACCGGCGACCTGTTCGAGACCGTGCAGCAGGCCGTCAAGCGCCTGCATGGCGCCTATGCGATCGCCGTGTTCTCCCGCGAAGAACCGCACCGCGTGGTGGCTGCGCGCCAGGGCTCGCCGCTGATCGTCGGCCTGGGCAAGGGCGAGAACTTCGTCGCATCGGACGCAATGGCGCTGGCCGGCACCACCGACCAGATCATCTACCTGGAAGAAGGCGACGTGGTCGACCTGCAACTGGGCCGTGCCTGGATCGTCGACGTGAACGGCAAGCAGGTGGAGCGTGAAGTGAAAACCGTGCACGCGCACACCGGCGCCGCGGAACTGGGCCCGTACCGCCACTACATGCAGAAGGAAATCTTCGAGCAGCCGCGCGTGGTGGGCGATACGCTGGAAGGCGTGACCGGCATCATGCCCGAGCTGTTCGGCGACGGCGCCCACAAGGTCTTCAAGGAAATCGACCGCGTGCTGATCCTGGCCTGCGGCACCAGCTACTACTCGGGCCTGACGGCCAAGTACTGGATCGAATCGATCGCCAAGGTACCAGTCAGCGTGGAAATCGCCAGCGAATACCGCTACCGCGACAGCGTGCCGAATCCGTCCACGCTGGTGGTGACGATTTCCCAGTCCGGCGAAACGGCCGACACGATCGCCGCGCTGAAGCATGCCCGCTCGCTGGGCATGGAAAACACGCTGACGATCTGCAACGTGGCTACCAGCGCGATGGTGCGCGAGTGCAAGCTGGCATACATCACCCGCGCCGGCGTCGAAGTGGGCGTGGCGTCCACCAAGGCCTTCACCACGCAGCTGTCCGCGCTGTTCCTGCTGACGCTGTCGCTGGCGCAAGTCAATGGCCGCCTTACCGACGAAGAAGAAGCCGCGCACCTGAAGGACATGCGCCACCTGCCTTCGGCGATCTCCGCCGTGCTGGCGCTGGAACCGCAGATCATCGCCTGGGCCGAGGATTTCGCCCGCAAGGAAAACGCGCTGTTCCTGGGCCGCGGCATGCACTACCCGATCGCCCTGGAAGGTGCACTGAAGCTGAAGGAAATCTCGTACATCCACGCCGAAGCCTACCCGGCCGGTGAACTGAAGCACGGCCCGCTGGCGCTGGTGACGGAAGAAATGCCGGTGGTGACGATCGCCCCGAACGATGCGCTGATCGAGAAGCTGAAATCGAACATGCAGGAAGTGCGCGCCCGCGGCGGCCAGCTGTACGTGTTCGCCGACGTCGATTCGCGCATCACCTCCGGCGAAGGCGTGCACGTGATCCGCATGCCGGAACACTACGGCTGCCTGTCGCCGATCCTGCACGTGGTGTCGCTGCAGCTGCTGGCGTATCACACCGCGCTGGCACGGGGCACCGATGTGGACAAGCCGCGTAACCTGGCGAAATCGGTGACGGTGGAGTAAGGGCGGTTTTCCGCTGTGTCTAGCGCGAATACAGTTGGTCGGGGCGGAATTACGCTGGTCGGAGCGGGCCCTGCCAGCCACCAGCCCAAGGGTGGCGGCAACAGGGATGCCCATATACAGTGCACGCTGCGACTGGCCGCTTCCGGCTGCGGAAGCGGCCGTTACTCCGACCAACTGATTGTTTGCGGATCGGGACACGGCCAGCCTGCAGCACCCCTCCGATCCCGCCACCGCCACCTCCCCCTGCCGCGCGTGCTAACATCGCCGCACCAAGGTCCGGCAATGCGGGCCACCGTCGGGCTGGTTCCTTCGTTGAAGAGGAGCATGTCATGCTGGCACTGGAACAGAAAAAATCATCTGGCGGCCGTACCGGCGGCCCTCTCGTACAGCGCCACGCGGCCCCTGCACCTGTCACTCAACCTGAACGCATCCCGGCGCCACCGCATTCGTGTGCATGCGGCGGTTCGTGTCCCCGCTGCCAGGCCAGATCCAGCCTTGCCATCGGTGTCGTGGGTGCGCAACGGCCAGCCGGCGCGGCGCCCGTTCATGTATTTCGTCAACCGCGCAGCGCCACGTCGCCCAAGCCCATGGCACCGCATGGCCGCCCTTCATCCGGAACGGTTGCGCCGGGCCATGCCGACGCCGCTGCCGGCGTCGCCAGCGTGCTGCGCGCGCCGGGCCAGTCGCTGGACACCGCCACGCGGGCCCGCATGGAGGCAGGCTTTGGCCATGACTTCGGCCATGTCCGGGTGCATACGGATCGCCACGCGGCGGAATCGGCCCGGGCCGTTTCCGCCCACGCCTACACGGTTGGCCGGAATATCGTCTTCGACGCAGGCCAGTTTGCGCCGGGTACCGCGCACGGCGCCCGCCTGCTGGCGCACGAATTGACGCATGTGGTTCAGCAGGCCGGCGCAGGCCCCACGCCGGGGAACATCATGCTCGGCCGCGCCGGGGACCAGGCAGAGCACGAAGCCGACCGGGTGACAGCGCAACTGATGCCTGCCCCGGCTTCAGCGGTCCTGGGTGCCGGGGCAGTCCGCGATATCGTGTCGCGGGATGCACACCCGGTGCTGCGCCGCTGGAAAATCGACGGCAACACGGCCACGTCGGATAGCGACACCGATACCCTGGGTGGCCTGGCGAAAAAGGCCGGCGCCCATTTCAACGACTGGAAATGCATTCGGCCGGTCAGCATGCGTGCGGCGACCCTGCCCGCGCCACCGGCCAATTTCAACGCGCGATATGAGCTCTACATCAACACGGGCGACCAGTTCGATATCTCGAACCTGACTGCGACCACGGGTTCAACGTTAAGCATCCATCTGTTCGACGCCACTGCCGAGCCTAACCATGCAAACCTTGCTGCACTGTTTTATCCGGGCAGCGTGTCGAGCACCGAGCCCGATGTGGATCTCGAACTTACTTCCAACGGCGGGGCTTCCCCAATCGCCGACATGGTAATTTTCGGACACGCCGGGGGCGGCTCGATGTGGGGTGGTGCCGGCAATTTTGCGCCGGCGGGATTCAATCCTGAAGAACCGCCGCCAACTTACCCGCTGGCGAACGCCGGCCTGTTTCCCCGACGTTGCTGGTTCACCCGCAACGCAGCGGTCCGCTCGGTTGGCTGCGACTCGCAGGCGTGGGGAACGGATTTCGCATCCCACTATTTGCGGACAGACGCAAACGTGACCACGACAACAAAATCGGTTCGCCCCAAATGCAGCGCGCCGTTGTTTGTCAACGGAACTTGCCAGTCATTCGACGGCCTCGATTTTGCCAGCTCATCCCAGATCGGTGCACCGATGCTCGATGGTCCTTTCTGGACGGTAGCCGAGTTCCATGCGGGCAAATTCTGGACGACCATCAAAGGAGCGTTGTGATTGCAGACTTTCGGGTTTGCACGCCGAGCCACTCCTTCGGCATTGTTGCTGGGTGACACGACAGTAACGACGCCAAGCAGCGCCCTCCTCGATCCGCGCCGCGCCACGGACTGGCCTCGCCAATGGGCGACTACGCCGTCAAAAGTCGCCCATCGCGAAAACCATCATTCACTTGGCCTCTGCTATCCAGCGCTCCACCTTACGCTCCAGCACGGCAAGAGGAAGCGAACCGTCGCCGATCACGACGGCGTGAAAGGCCGGCAGCGAGAAGCGCTTGCCGAAGGCTTCCTCGGCACGCTTGCGCAACGCCTGGATCTTCAGTGAACCAACCTTGTAGCCGAGCGCCTGCCCGGGCAACGCCATGTAGCGTTCGATGGCGCTCTTGGCAACCTGGTCCGTGTAACCGTTCACTTCCTTCAGGTAGCCGATCGCCCGTTCGCGGCTCCAGCCTTTCGCGTGCAAACCCGTGTCCACCACGAGGCGCGCCGCGCGCAGCAGCTCACTGTTGAGGTGACCGAAATACTGGTCGGGTTCTTCGTACAGGCCCATCTCGCTGCCCAGGGTCTCCGCGTAGAGTGCCCAGCCTTCCGCAAAGGCATTATTGCCGCCGAAGCGGCGGAAGTCCGGCAAGGGTGTTTCCACCTGAAGGGCGACCTGGAAGTGGTGACCAGGCCTGCCCTCGTGCAGGTACAGGCTGGTCATCTTGGTGCGGTCGTATTCCTTCGCGTCATTCACGACAGACCAGAAAATGCCCGGACGTTTTCCGTCGGTGCTCGGTCCCGTGTAATGATCGGACGCTGTTGCCCGCGTCAGTTCGGGCTCCAGGCGCTGCTCCAGTGGCGACTTCGGCACCAGCGTGAACAAGGCGGGCAATTTCGATGCGACGGCCACGTCGAGCTTGCGATATACCTCGAGGATTTCCTGGTCATCCTTGAACGGCCTGTATCGGGACTGGCCCGCTACCCATTTCGGTAGTTCGGCAGCTGGTCCCTGGTAACCCATCTTCGGACCCACCACGGCGAACTGCTGCTGGATGCGCGCCACCTCGGCCAGTCCCATCGCATGGATCTCGTCCGGCGTCAGGCGGGTCGTGGTGGCATAAACGATATTCTGCTGGTACCACTTTGCGCCATTCGGCAGGTCGGAGAGGCCGGATGTGGAGCGCCCTGCCGGCAGGTATTCCTTCTCCATGAAAGCTGCCAGCCTGGCGAGTGCCGGCTGGAGCCGGTTGGTGATCTCGCTTTGGTACGCTTTCGTGATCCTGGCTTTCTCGGCCGCCGAAAAGTTATCCGGCAGGTTCTTGATGCCGGCATAGAACGGATTCTTTTCGATGTCGGTCGTGGCAAGGTCGCGGTACTGCGGCAGTGTCGAGACGATCAACGGCTTCGGCAGGACGACACCGGCCTCGATTCCTGCGCGCATATTGGCGATGGCCTGGTCGATCCATGGCGTGAGCTGGACCAGCCGACGCAACAAATTGTCGTAGTGCTTCGGTGTCGCCAACGGAAGCGCGCCTTTCCCATCCGCCACCATGGCGAGTTCCATCGGAATCGCGCCCATCTGGTTGATCGGCATCAGGTGATCCGGAAACGACGCCATGTCCAGCACCGTCTGGATTTCGTAGGCCATGATGTCGTGGCTGATCCGGTCGGCTGCGCTGAGCTGGGAGGGTGCGATCGCCTTGAGCCGCGTGGCAAATCCGCGATAGGCGGCATGTCGCCGGGCTCGCTCGGCAGGCGCGATGCTCAGTCCAAGCTCGTCATCGAAACGGTTATCCCCTGCATAGGTGGCATAGAGCGGTTCGAACCGGCCGTTGAACTGGTAATAATCGGCGGCCAGCTCCGCCATGCGTTGCGTCGCCGTCGCGCTCTTTGCTGATTGCGCAGCCTGTGCTGCCGATGTCGGGCTGGCGCCGAGCAGTGGCGTCGCACTGAAGGCCAGGAAAGCGGTTGCGGTGATCAGGCCGAGGCGTTTTATCGAAGTCATGGTGGTTTTTGGCCGTGGTAACAATGGGATGCATCGCTGGAGGATGTCCAGGTATCAATCGATGTCGACGTGACTATCGAACCATTACAAACCAACAAGTTTGCTTCGTCCATTGGTTTTCAGGAATTTGATCTACCAGCGCGCCCCTGTCGCGGTGCGGCAACAGGGGCCTGCCCTTCACCCAATGCGCCCAAGCCGGTCCATCGCGCCAGAAAACGCTATCGCATCCATAGTGATATTTAGCTAGCTATTTGATCGTGCGCGATGTAAAGTACGTTCACTGGTCTTCCGCCGAACCCGGCAAGCGTCAAATAAGTAGCGCACTATGTAGTTGTTGGCTACTTAAATGGCGAGGAGACGAACTCACACCAATCATTCAAGGAGCCTCACCATGAAAACCATCGCCACCGTCATTGCTACCATCGCCTTGTCCGCTTCCGCCGCCGTGGCGGCCCATGAAGGCGCCAGCATTACCCGTGTCGAGATCGTCGCAGAGCGCACTGCCGCCGCCGGCTACGCGACTCATGGCGAACAGTACGCAGGAAACACGTTCGAGACGGTCTCCACCAAGACACGCGAACAGGTGAAAGCGGAGGTGCTGATCGCCCGGCAGCGTGGCGAGCTGGTCCACGGGGAACAGTATCCGGCGCAGCCGGTCGACACTGGCGCGCAAGGCAAGACCCGCGCCGAGGTGCGTGCCGAACTGGTTGCCTACCGCGCCGCGAATCCTGATTCGTACAGTGTCTTCAATTGACCAGCCGGCGCCGCGGTGAGCGGCGCCTGTCCTGGCAACAATGGCCGCCGCGAACGCGGGCTTCATTTGAGCGGGCGGCGAACAAGCGCCCCGAAGCACGACATCGAACGAAAAAAAGCCGGCAAGCGCCGGCTTTTTCGTTCACGCCGTGGGGCGATCAGGTACCGATACGGCCGCCGTCGTTCTTCGTGATGACGATGGTTGCCGAACGGGGACGCTTGCCCGGGCCGTAGCCGGCATTGCTCGGCCACTGGCTGGTGTACTTGGTCGGATCGGCGATATTGGCCAGCGACGTGCTTTCGCCCGGGTGCTGGATGTTGACGAACAGCGCCTTGCCATCCGGGGTTTCCGTGATGCCGGTGATTTCCGAACCCACCGGGCCGACCAGGAAGCGCTTCAGCGTGTCCGGAGTCGCCTTCTTGCCCACGAAGGTATCCACGGCCAGCTTGCTGCCGTCGGCCTTGTCGTAGGTCAGCGTGGTCTTGGCGCCGTCGCCCACCTGGCCCGGCAGGGCGGCCAGCATCATGCAGTTCGTCACGTCGGTGTAGGCGCCATCGTCGGTCTGGATCCAGCAGATGCCGGTGCTCTTCAGGAACGCCAAGCCGTCCGGGCTGGAGAAGTCCTGGTCGGCGGTCAGCGACGACAGGTTGATCTTCGTCGCATCCGCGCCACTCTCGGCGCCGAACAGGTACACATCCCACTGGAAGGTGGTGGCCGCGCCGGCGCCGGTGCCTTCCTTGAAGCGGATGATGTGGCCGTTCGGATTGCCGTTCTGCGCGCTGCTGCCCTTCATGTCGGTGTAGGCGCGCGGGTTGGCCGCATCCGGTGCCAGCTGCGACGAGCCGCTCGGATTGACGTTGCGGTTCGAGTTGTTCGTCAGCGTGTAGTAGATCTCGCCGTTGGCCGGGTTGACCGAGCACCATTCCGGGCGGTCCATCCTGGTTGCGCCCACCGCATCGGCCGCCAGGCGCGCGTTGACCACCACGTCGGCCAGGTCGGCGAACTGGTAGGCGGCATACGCCTTGATCTGCGGATTGTCCATCGACAGTTCGATCCACTGGCCGGTACCGTCGGCGTTCAGCTTGGCGACATACAGCTTGCCCGAATCGAGATACTTGTCGCCGGTGGCGATGCGGTCCGTCGGGGTGGCGTCGGCGGCGGCCCAGGCGGCGGCCGAGACGAACTTGTAGATGTATTCGTTGCGCGAATCGTCGCCCATGTAGACGGCCAGCGGCTGGCCGGCGGTGGCGATGCCGAACGCGGCGCTTTCATGCGCGAAGCGGCCCAGCGCGCTGCGCTTCTTGGCCGGCTTGGTCTTGTCGTAGGCATCGACTTCGATGATGTAGCCCTGGCCGTTCATCTCGTTGCGGTAGTCGTCGCTGCCGTTGGCCGAAGCGCCCTTCTTGCTGATGTCCCAGCGCTGGTACTTGTCGTCCGTGCCGGCGGTTTCCCAGCCGTGGCGCGACGTGGCGCCCTGGTTGCGGCCATAGCGGCGCAGCGAAGCCACGCTCTTGGCGTCGCGGGCGGCATCGTCGGTGGCCGAGCGCGCGAAGTAGCCGGACCAGTTCTCTTCGCCCGACAGGTAGGTGCCCCACGGCGTGCGGCCGTTGCCGCAGTTGTTCAGGGTGCCGCGCGTGCGCGTGCCATCCGGCGAGTACTTGGTGACCAGCAGCGCGCTGCCGCGTGCCGGGCCGCCGATTTCCACGTCCGTCAGCGGCGTGATGCGGCGGTTGAACGTGGAATCGTTGACCGTGGCCCAGGTGGTGCCGGTCTTCTTCACTTCCACCACGCTGATGCCGTGGACGGCGACTTCCTTGTCCACTTCGGCGGCAGGGCGCGGCAGGCTGGTGGTGCCGCCGTTCGCGTGCAGGAAGTGGGACGACAGTTTTTCATCGGTGGTCGCCTCGTGGTTCATGGCGAGCACGCCGCGATCCGACGCCGTGGTCGATGGCGTGCCGGTGGCGGACAGCGCGAAGAATTCCATGCCGTCGTGGTGGTCGCCGGCGCGGTTGTCGAAATCGGTATCGGTGCCGTCGTTCTTGTAGGCCGGGGTGCTGGCGCGGAGCGGATCGCCCAGCGCGTACAGCACGGTGGCGGTATAACCGGCCGGCACGCTGACGCTGTCCGCCAGGCTCTTCGGCACGGCGGCAAAGCCCAGCAGTTTTTCAGCCGGCGCCGGGGCTGGCGGCGTCGGGCTGGTGGTGGGCGGCATCACCGGATCGTCGTCCGAACCGCCGCAGCCGGCCAGGCCCATGCCACCGAGGACCGCGGTGGCTGCCGTGGCAAACCCGCCGCGCAGCATGTTGCGCCGGCTCAGGCGTGCGCTGAGCACGGCGTTGAAGTGATTCGACGAAGTGCTGTCGGTGTCGTCCGCCGCGATCACTGCGGGCGTCAAGTCGTTCGGCTTGTTCATTGCTGGGTCCTATGCCTGGTGGGTTGCAAAACGACAAGATTTTAATGTCGATAAATGACCCTCTCGTGACCGCTTGATGACCGAATGATGACAGCGCGGCGAACAGTTGCCGGTGGTGGTCCGATCTAGCCGGCAGCCGTGCCGGTACCTTGGCCAGGCAGCACCGATACCCGCGCAAAGCGCAGATTTTCCAGCGTCCGGATGCGGCGTTTCAACGGCCACCAGTCGTAGAGGAAGATCTGCACGGGCCGCCACATGGCCACCCAGCCGATGATGGTCAGGCTTTCCCGTGCAATCTTCGCGGCGTGTCCGGGGAATGCACCAGAGATCAGCTCGCCAGCGGTGAGGCAGGCCGCGACGAAGACAAGGCCGATCGCCAGGCTGGCGCGGCCCTGGCTCAGCAATTGGCCCAGTTCTCCGCGCACCAGTTCGATCTTGTAGCCGTAGTGATTGTGGATGGCATCGGCCAGCAATTCGCCTGCTTCCGCGGCCGAGACAGGCTGCTCGACATGGATGACAAGTTGCAGGCGGCTGTCGAACGGCAGGGGCAACGCCCAGTTCTCGATATAGGCCTCGCAAGAGCGATCCAGGTCGCGATTGAGGAAGGGGGTGGGATCCAGTGAATTGAACAGTTGCGACAGTTCGCGTACGCGCAATTCGAGGGTATGCGTGGGATGTTGGCCGATGTGCATGGCGGCTAGCGTAGCAGGAAAATCATGGGGCCGATCCGTCCTCATTGAATCCGACAACGAACACCGCCCCGGCCGGCAGGTTCGGCCGGTAGCGCACGTTCCAGCCATGATTGCGTGCCACTTCGGCCACGATCGCCAGGCCCAGCCCGGCCCCATCGGTCTGGCGCGCCTGGCTGCGCCAGAAGCGCTCGAACAGGAAGGCCACCTCTTGCGGCGCCACGCCCGGGCCCTGGTCGCTCACCTGCAGGCGGCCGGCGGCCACTTCCACCGTCACGGTGCCGCCCGGCGGGGAATAGCGCAGCGCATTTTCCACCAGGTTCCTGAGCAGGCCGAACAGCGCGCCAGGATCCGCCGCGAGCACGCAATCCGCGTCTCCGTCCAGTGCCAGCACGATCCGGGAAGATGCCGCCAGCGGCGCCAGGAAATCGCAGACCTCGCGGGCGATCTGCACCACGTCGACAGGCCGGAACGCGTAGCTGGAGCGCTCCGCCGCTTCGGTCAGCTGCAGCAGTTGCTGGACGATGCGGGCCATCAGGTCGATATCGCGCAGGTAGCGTTCATGGCCGCGATGGCCATCGAGTTCGATCTCGGCACGCAGCACGGCCAGTGGCGTCTTCAGTTCGTGGGCGGCGTTGGCAATGAAGCGCTGCTGGCTGCGGTATCCCTCCTGCACCCGGTCGAGGGCTGCATTGAAGGCGTTCACCAGCGGCGCGATTTCTTCCGGCAGGCCCGCGGTGGGCAGGCGCCGTTCCATGCTGTCGGGAGAAATGCGCGATGCTTCGATGGAGATGGCCCGCACCGGGCGCAGGGCGCGCCGCGTCAGCCAGACCAGCACCACCGACAGGGACAGCACGGCCAGGATCGTCACCAGCGCCGCGCTCTGGAATACCGCGGGCGTGATCGCCTCGATGGCCAGGTCGGCGAAGCGGTCGCTGCGCCCGGTCTGGATATAGATGCGGCGGCCTTCATGGGTGGCCGGGATGGTGGCGACCGACAGGGCCACGCCGCCTTCGTCGCTGTGGCTGAAGCGCGTGGCATCGACGGCCGTAAACGCCATGAGCGGCCGGCCGTCCCGCTCGGAACTCACCAGCACTGCGCCGTGCGCGTCGAGCACCCGGTACTTGAGGTTGCGGTAGAAGGCGTCGTAGCCCGTCTGCATGGGTTCATGCATGCGTACCTGCAGCTTGCCGTCCGGCCCGGTGCGCAGGTTGTCGAGGATTTCTTCGCCCTGGCCGACCAGGCCATCCTTCACCATCAGCGATGAATTGTTCAGCACGATCCACTGGAACAGCAGGCCGAAGGCGATGGCGGTGCCGCCCACCGCCAGCAGGATGCCGCTGAGCAGCCGGCCGGCCAGCGAGCGCCGCATCGCCGCCAGCCTAGCGCCCGGCCAGTGCATAGCCCACGCCCCGCCGTACCACCAGGTCGAGCGGCGCGCCCAGCTTGAGCAGCTTGGTGCGCAGCCGGTACACCACCACGTCCAGCGCGTTGCTGGTGGTGGCAATGCTCAATCCCCAGGCGGCCGCTTCCAGCTGCGAGCGGCGCAGGAAAGTACCGCCGGCGCGCACCAGCGACAGCAGGACCTGGGTTTCCGCCTCGGACAGGCGCAGGGTCTGGCTCCCGTACTGCACGCTGGACTGCGCGGGATCGACCTGCAAGCCCTGCCAGCTGGCGACCAGGCTGACCAGGCCGGCGGGCCGGCGCAGGAGCGCACGCACGCGCGCCACCAGCTCCACCATCGGGAACGGCTTGGCCAGGTAATCGTCGGCGCCGTTCTCCAGGCCGTCCACCCGGTCGTGCAGCGCATCGCGCGCGGTGAGGATCAGGCACGGCAAGGTATTCCCGGCGCGGCGCTGGCTGCCGAGCCACGCCAGGCCGTCGCCGTCGGGCAAGCCGCGATCGAGCACGATGGCGGAATAGGTCGACAGGCGCAGCGCCGCCGCCCCTTCCGACGCGGTGGCGGCAATGTCGGCGCTGATGCCGGCGGCGCGCAAGCCGCTGGCCACCAGGGCGGCCATGCGCTCGTTGTCTTCGATGAGGATGACGCGTTGCATATCCGGTCAGAAGCGGTACAGGTAGCCGATATTGAGCCGTGGCGAAGCGCCCTTCTCCATCAGGGGACTGTCCTTGATGGCGCCGTCGTAGCGGCGGTACTTCACGCTGCCGAACACCGTGTGATGGCGGCCCAGGTCGCGGTGCACGTCGACACCGACATCGAGGTTGAACGCGCTGCCCGGGGCATAGGCCGGGCGGCCGGTGCGCGCTTCGTGCGTCCGCACGCCAAAATAATAGTCCGCATACTTTGCATTGAAATATTCGACGCCGGCACGCGGCGTAACCGTCCATCCGCCGACCGTGGCCGGGATGCCATATTGAATGGTCGCATACATGCCTTTGCTGGCGGAAGCGCTTTTCGCCGCGCTGTAGTAGATGTTGCCGGGGCCCGCCCGCAACTGCCCGGCGACACCCACCGCGATGCCGCTCTTGCGTTCCTCCATGCCGTCGAAGATCGCGCCGTCATCCTTGTCGTAGCCGTCGAAACGGTAATCGACGCGCAGGCCGATGTAGTTGTCGCGGTCGCCCAGTACGCGATAGGTCAGCTGCGGACCGAGCACGCGCAAGCGTTCGCCCTGGTAGAAAAACACCGGCAGCGGCTCGGTTTCGGTGCCGCCATCCTTGTAGCCTTCGTTCTCCACCAGCGCGGCCAGGCCGATGCCGATCTGTGGCGGGCCTTTTTCGCCCACCGTGGGGAACAGGGTGCTGGCACCGGCCGGGAACACCGCTGCCAGGCCAAGGGCCAATGCTGCATGCTTGATCATATTGTCGCTCCTTCATGGTTGGAGCGGAGATTGTCAGCCGGACTACCTGTCCGCAAACTGACGGCATTTCACCAATTTTTCACCGCCGGCTGCGTATGCTGAGGACTCGTTCTTGTTCGGGTACCCCTTGAAAACGCTGATCACCCTGCTGGCACTCCTGCTTGTCTTTATCCCGCCAGGCCTGGCACACAATGTGGCACACGGCTCGGCAGCGACCTCCCTCGCGCCCCGGGTCGCCGCGCTGCTGCAGGCGCAGCGTCTCGAAGGCGCCGTGTGGTCCACCCTCGACACGCATGGCGCCGCCGGCATCAGCGATGCCCGCAGCCGCGCGCCGATGCGGGTGGACCATCGCGTGCAGGTGGGCTCCATCGCGAAGACCTTGCTGGCGGCCGGCATCCTGCGCCTGGTCACCGAAGGCCGCCTGGCGCTGGACATGCCGGTGACCGCGCTATTGCCCGAGATGGCCTTCGACAATCCATGGCAGGCCAGCGACCCGGTACGCCTGCGGCACCTGCTCGATCACACGTCCGGGCTGGACGATGTCCATTTCTGGCAGGTGTTTACGATGAAGGCGCGGGACGATGCGCCGCTTGCCGCCGCCTTCCCGGCCGGCAGCGGGCTGCTGCGCGTGCGGCACCGCCCCGGCACGCGGCATTCGTATTCGAACATGGGCTACACGCTGCTCGGCATGGTCATCGAAGCCGTCGTGAAGCAGCGCTACGAACGCTACCTGGACGGGGCCCTGCTGGCGCCCCTGGGCATGCACGACAGCACCTTCGCGTTCGTCACGCAATCCGCCGATCCGCGCCTGGCCATGGGCCACTTCGAGCATGGCGCCCGCCACGGGGCGATGCCATCGTATATGCGCCCTGCCGGCCAGTTCACGACCACCGCGGCGGACATGGGCCGCTTCGCCCGCTTCCTGATGGGCGACGGCAGCATCGGCGGCCGGGGCTTCATCGATCCGGCCCTGCTGCGCCGGATGGGCGAGCCCGCGGGAACCGAGGCGGCACGTGCGGGCCTGCAGGTCGGCTATGGCCTGGGACTGCGCACCTTCGACCGCCACGGCCTGGTGGCCCGATGCCACGGCGGCAGCACGGTCGGCTTCAAGGCCGTGCTGTGCCTGTTCCCGGCAGCGCAAAAAGGCTTTTTCATCGCCTTCAATACCGACAACGAAGCGGCCGATTACCAGCGCTTCGATGCGCTGCTGGCGCAGGTACTCGTGCCGGCCATGGCCACGCCCGCGCCGCGCGTGGCGCCCCCATTCGATCCGCGCCCCTGGGAAGGCTGGTACGTGCCCGCCCCCAACCGTTTCGACAGCCTGCGCTTCATCGATACCGTGTTTGGCTTCGTGCGGGTGCGCGGCGGCGGCGCGGCGCTTCATCTGGAGCCGCTCCAGGGCCCGGCGCTGGTTCTTGTCCATGCGGGGAAGGGGCTGTTCCGCGCGCCCGGCAAGGTGCTGCCCTCCCATGCGCTGCTCCTGTCGGCAGAAGGGCAGCGCATCCTCACCACTGGCACGCAAAGCCATGCACGGGTATCGCTGGCGTACCTGGCATCGCTGTGGTGCAGCGTGGCCGCCGGCCTGCTGGGACTGGCCTGGATCGCGGCGAAGGGATTGGCGCGGCTGGCGCTGCGGCGCTTGCCGCCGCGCGATCCGCTGGCGATCCCACTGGCGGGCGTGCTGGCACTGCTGCTGCCGTTGCCGCTGTTTTACCGGCAGTCATTGCTCCAGCTGGGCGACCTGACGGTGGCCAGTGCCCTGCTGGCGATCGTCACGGCCGCCTTGCCGGTGGCGATGCTGGGCGGCCTGGCGTTGGCGCTGCGGCGCGGGAGCGGCCGACGGATCGATGCCCTGGCCATGGTGGCGATCCTGCAACTGGCGATCGTGCTGGCCGCATGGGACTTGTTGCCGCTGCGCCTGTGGGCTTGAAGACGGCAATCCACCGGCTATGCAAGGATCGCCCGCAATTCCTCCACGCCGAGCGCTGGCGCCAGTGCCCCCTCGGCATCCAGCACGGCATTGGCCAATTCGCCCTTGCGGCGCTGCATCTCCTGGATTTTCTCCTCCAGCGTGCCGCGCGCGATGAGCTTGTAGACGAACACCGGCCGTTCCTGGCCGATGCGCCAGGCCCGGTCGGTGGCCTGGTTTTCGCTGGCGGGATTCCACCAGGGATCGTAGTGGATGACCGTATCGGCCGCGGTCAGGTTCAGTCCGACGCCGCCAGCTTTCAGGCTGATCAGGAACACCGCGGCATTGCCCTCCTGGAAGGCCGCGATCGGCGCGGCGCGGTCGACCGTGTCGCCCGTCAGTAAGGCAAACTCGACAGCGCGGGCCCGCAGGGCCGCCGCGATCAGCGCCAGCATGCTGGTGAACTGCGAGAACACCAGCACCTTGCGGCCTTCGCTCAGCAGCGTGTCCAGCAGCTCCATCAGCGTGTCGAGCTTGGCCGAGCCGGCGCTGGCGGTATCGCGTCCCTTGAGCAGGCGCGGGTCGCAGCATGCCTGGCGCAGCTTGAGCAGCGCGTCCAGGATCACGATCTGGCTGCGCGCCAGGCCCTTGCGGTCGATCTCGTCGCGCACCTTGCGGTCCATGGCCACGCGCACCGTTTCATACAGGTCGCGCTGCGCACCCCCCAGTTCCACGGGCAGCACGATCTCCGTCTTCGGCGGCAGCTCGGTGGCCACCTTGTCCTTGGTCCGCCGCAGCATGAACGGCTTCACGCGCCGCGCCAGCAAGTCCTTGCGCAAGGTGTCGCCCTGTTGCTCGATCGGCTTGCGGAAATGGGCATTGAAGGCTTTTTCGTCGCCCAGCAGGCCCGGCATCAGGAAATGGAACTGCGACCACAGTTCGCCCAGATGGTTCTGCACCGGGGTACCGGTCAGGCACAGGCGATGCCGCGCATCGAGCAGGCAGGCCACCTGGGCGGCGCGCGAACGGCTGTTCTTGATGTATTGCGCTTCGTCCAGGATCAGCAGGTGGTAGCGCCGCTGGCGCAGCACGTCCTCGTCGCGGCCGAGCAATGCATAGGTTGTCAGCACCAGCTCGGCCTGGCCGATCCCGTCGAACAGCGCGGCCCGGTCCTTGCCATGCAGGAGCAGCACGCGCAGGTTAGGAGCGAAGCGCGCGGCCTCGGCCTGCCAGTTGCCCATCAGGCTGGTCGGCGCCACCACCAGCGCGGGCGCATCGAGCCGGCCGGCCTCCTTTTCGGCCAGGATGTGGGCCAGCGTCTGGATCGTCTTGCCGAGCCCCATGTCGTCGGCCAGGATGCCGGCGAAATCGTATTCGCGCAGGAACTGCATCCAGGCCAGGCCGTCGAGCTGGTAGGCGCGCAGCGTGGCGCGCAAGCCGGCCGGCGCAGCCACCGGCATGACGCCGGCGAAGCCGTCGAGTTTCCTGCCCAGTTCGCGCAGGCGCTCGCCGCCCAGCCAGCGCAGCTGCGCGGCCCGTTCCAGTTCCGCCAGCCGGGCGGCGTCGGTCACGGGCAGGCGCAGCGTGCTGCCCAGGCGTTCGGCGAAATACAGTTCGCCCAGCGTGGCCAGGATCGGCCGGATGCGGCTCCACGGCAGCGCATCGCGCCGGCCATCGGGCAGGTCGACAAGGATCTCGCTGCCATCCGCGCGCGCGGCCAGGGCCGCGGCATCGAAGTCGTGCGGCGCTGCGCGGATCAATTGCAGCAGCAGGGGCAGCAGCGCGTGGCGCTGGCCATCGATGACGAAGCCGAGTCCGAGGGCGAACCAGGCACTGACGCCCTCGCCTTCCTCGTCCAGCTCGGCATACCAGTCTTGCGGATCATCGAAGTCGAAGCGGAAACCGGTGTTCATCGAGACCTGCCAGCCGGCCTTGCGCAGGCGCGGCAGGCCATGGCGCATGAAGCCGATCCAGTCTTGTGGCGCAGGCAGCCGCATGGAAGGGTATCGCCCCGGTAGCGATTTCTCCGTGTCGGCGGCAAATCCCAGGCTGGCGAGCAAGTCCGCGGCCGCCCGTTCGGCTTCCATGTCGCGCGCCACCAGTTCGATCGTGTCCCCCGTCGTCCGGCGCAATACCGGCCCGGTCTCGCCTTCGGTGGATACGCCGTCGTAATTGAAATGCAGCAGCGCGTGATCGTCCCACGCCGGCTTGTCGCGGAGGTTGGCGGCCCGGCTGTCGAGCAGCAGGTGCGGCACCGGTGCAATATCGCTGCGCTGGCGCGTCGCCAGTTCCAGCGGCGCGGGCAGCACCCGGTCCAGGCCTTGCGCGGCCAGGCGTGCCGCCATGCCGGCGCGCTGCTGAGGTGCCAGTTGCGGTGCGTTCGCGACCAGGTCCAGCAGGTCGGCAAGGGGCAGCACGGCAAGTTCGCGCGGCAGCGCCAGCTCGCCCAGCATGCCGCCGTCCACGTAATGTGCCGGCTCCGTGGCCAGCACATGGCCGACCGGCGTGCCGTCGTCGAAGCGCCAGCCCAGCCGGACCTGGCCGTTGCCGGCGTCGTCGGCGTGCCAGCCGAGCGTGGCGCTGCGTGGCGGGCCTTGCCGGACTGATACCACATCGCCGTTCTTCAGCCTGGCGGTCGAGTGCGCGAACAGCAGGCGGTTTTCCGCACGCAACTGCTCCAGCAGGCGGGTGCCAATCGGGCCGGCAGGCCGGATATCGCCGGCAAACATGCTGCCGGTGCGCAGTGCGGACAGCAGGCGGACCGGCTCTTCGTCCTCCGGCCGCATGTAGTTCGGCCGCGTGGACAGCAGGCTGTAGAAGTCGTTGTGGATGGTGGCGGCGACGATGCCGCCATCCTTGCGCAGGCGCGCCTTGCCCACGTTCAGCCGCAGCGCGCCGTCCTCGCCGTCCGGCACCAGCACGTACACCAGGCGGTATTCCGCGCCGCGGGCCGGCACCGGTGGCGTGCTGGCTTGTGTGAACGTGCGCGCGAGGCGTTCCAGCCATCGTTCCGCACTGGCCGGCAAGGCTGACGGAGGTGCCGCCGGCGCTGCCTTCTGGTGTTTCATGCTGGCCAGCAGCACTGCGACCACGTGCTTGCAGTTGTAATCCATCGGGCAGGTGCAGGAACCCTTGACCCGCAAGCCGCGCCGGCCTGCTTCCAGGTAAATGCTTTGCACATAGACTTCCGCGCCGCTGCCCTCGACTTCGCCATACAGGAATGCATCGTCCCACTCGAAGGTGACGACCTTGCGGCGGCGTACGTAATCTTCGCCGCGTGCAAAGGTGGCGGTATCGAACTCGTGTGCGATCTGGTCGACGGACAAGTGCATGACAGGAGCATTGCAAGGTAGATGGATGCGACATTATCGCCGGTCGCCGTTGCCGATTGTCCGCCGCCGCGCAGGTTTCACTCAGGTTCGCTCCGGATGTCCGCCCGTGTCCTGCCTGTTCCTGCTTATTTGCTGCTCATGTCCTGCCCATGTCTTGCTCATCTCTTGCTCACGGCTTGCTCACGTTCCCGGCTGCACATACGGCACCTTGGCAAAAATCCGCCGCTCGGCGCCGCGCGGATCGTCTTCCAGCCGGGGCGGCACGTCGAAGATCATGGTCTGACGCCGCGTCATGTCGTAAGGTTCCCAGCGCGGGATGAACCTGCTGTTGGGATCACCGCTGCGCGCGAAGGCGATGGATGCCTCGCTCATCATGTCGGCCACGGCCTGCGCCTGCGGACCGATGGCGGTGGCGCCCGGCTTGGCGATGTTGTCGAACACCAGCTGGATGTCCGACGCATGCGGCGCGCCGAACTTGCCGCCATCCTTCGGCGTCGCCCAGTCGAGCTGGTAGACGAAGGCCGGGCTGCCGGACCTGGCGCGTTCCTCGGCCTCGATGATCGCGCCGCGCCAGGAACGCGACGCGGTGGTGATCTTGAACAGCAAATCGCTTGGCGACAGCGCCGGGTACAGCTTTCGGTAAGCCGCGATCACCGCCTCCGGCTGGATGTCGACGCGCATGTTCGGCACCAGCTTCGCGGCGAGCTGGTCCCAGCCCAGATTGAAATTGGCGGGATCGCCGCCCAGGAAGGCCCGCGTCTCGTCGTGCGTATTCCCGATCATCATGGGGATGTGCGCCGATTGCGCCGGCGCGTCGGGGTAGAACGGGTGGCGCAGCAGGTTGCGTTCGTCCAGCACCGGCGCGAACGACACCCCGCCGAAGGGCAGCACCGGGTCGCGCGTGCCCAGCACCTCGACGATCCGCTGGTACGGCAGCGTGCGGATCTCGTCGATCGAGCCGGCCGGCAGCTTCAGCGCATCGAGCACCGCCCGGGCGCGCAGCGTGGCGTTGAGAGGGCCGCTGGCGGTGACCTGCTGGCCGCTCATCGTGGCGGCGCGGTGGAACAGGCCGGCCGCCGCCGGCATCGCCATCAGCGTGGCGATCTTGGCGCCGCCGCCCGACTGGCCGAATACGGTCACGTTGCCAGGATCGCCGCCGAAGCCGGCGATATTGTCCCGCACCCAGCGCAGCGCCAGGACCAGATCGAGCTGGCCGGCATTGCCGGAATCGGCATACCGGTCGTCGCCATGGCGCGCCAGGTACAGGTATCCGAATGCGTTGAGCCGGTGATTGACGGTGACCACCACCACGTCGCCGCGCCGGCACAGCCGCACGCCGTCGTACAGCGGACTGGAACCGGAGCCGTTGTTGTAGGCGCCGCCGTGGATATAGAACATGACCGGCCGCTTCGCACCATCGCGCAGGCCCGGCGTGTGCACGTTCAGGAAAAGGCAATCCTCGCTGGTCGCCTCGGCGCGGTCCGGCTGCGGCGCGGAGGCGCCATGCGCGAGCGCGTCGCGGATACCGCTCCAGGGTTGCGGCGGCAGTGGCGCGAGGAAGCGGCGCGGCGCGGTATCGGCGCCATAGCGCACGCCCTTGAAGACGAGCACGCCGTTGTCGCGGTAGCCGCGCACCCGGCCATGGATGGTCGCCGCGACCGGCGCTTCGCCCGTGGTGGCGGCATGGGCCCGCAGGGTGGCAAGGCTGGAGAGACTGGAAGCGGCAACGATCGATTGCTTCAGGAAGGCGCGGCGGGTCGGGTCGGTCATGGCGGGCGGCGGTCGATGGGTCCGGCCAGTAGCTTAGCCGAACAGTATCGGGCGTGGCCCCCTCACCCGTTCCAAAAATGAAAAACGCCACGTCGGGTGGCGTTTTTCATTGCGCGCGGCAGCACGGCCGCATCAGAAAATCAGGTAGATCAGCACCAGCACGATGGCGGGAACGCCCAGCAGCCAGGCAAGCAGGTATTTACCCATGATGTCTCTCCTCGAGATGTTGTACGGTATGGCTGCATGATGCCGCCATACGGTAGCGTCGTCGGTACGCTGGTGCACGGTTTGCGAACGAATCCGCCGAGGGGCGCCTCGCAGTACGGCGTATCTCCCGTGGATTGATCGTCAGTCACGCGCCGGTGGTAACAGCCGGTATCGGCGGCATCGAGGGGTACTTACCCGGCCGGGCGGCAGTCAATCGCGGTCCGGCGCGCCTGGCGGAAACAGGTGCCGGTAGGGCCTTGCCTCGTCCACGGCGCGCTGGACCGATGGCCGCGCCAGCAGCCGGGCCCGGTAAGCCCGGGCATGCGCGTGCCGCGCCGGTATCGGGTGGACCCAGTCGGCATAGAACAGCGACGGCGCGGCGGCGCAGTCGGCCAGCGTGAAATCCGCGCCGGCGGCCCAGTGCCGCCCGGCCATGTGCGCATCGAGCCATGCATAGGCCCGTTCCAGCATGCCGCGAGCATCGGCCACGCCGCGCGCGTCGCGCTGTTCCGGCGGGCGGAAGGCATCGTAGACGATGCGCTGCATCGGCGTCATCACGTAGTTGTCGGAGAAGCGGTCGAGGAAGCGCACGTCGAGCGCGCGGTCGCCGTCGCCCGGCAGCAGCGACGGCGCCGTGCCGCGATACCGTTCCAGGTACTCGATGATGATGGTGGCTTCCATCACGTCGCGCGTGCCGTCGGCCAGCAGCGGCATGTGCAGCATCGGCCAGCGGCCAGCGAATTCTTCTTCCGCGCCGGCATCGCCATCGTTGATGCGCTTCAGCGTGAACGGCAGGCCATGTTCGTACAGCGCGATGATCGCCTTCTGGCAGTACGACGAAAAGGGGTGGGCGTACAGGGTCAGGTTCATTGCTGGCCTCCCGCGAGCAGGGTGGCGAGGCAATCGAGGTGCACGGCGGTACCGTGTTCGCGCGATGGCACGCCTTTGTCCGCCGTGGTGCCATCGAGGAACGCTACCTGCTCATGGAAACGCTGCAGCGTGCCGGTGCCGTCCGGCAGGAATTCCACCGTGGCCAGCGAGGCGGAATGATGCGTGCCATTCAGGTGCATGTCGTAGATGTACACCAGCCGCCGGGCCGGCAGCACGTGGTGGTAGCGTGCGGTGAAACGGGTGTCCAGCGGCGGTGGGCCGGTAAAGCGCCCGTTCAGCGTTTCGCTGCCGCCTTCGCGCAGGTCCAGCGACCGGCCGTCCAATTCCCATCCCGGCGGCCCGCGGAACCAGCGCTCCTTCAAGGCTGGTTCGGCCCATGCGGCGAACACCCGTTCGGGCGGCACCGGGTAGCGCCGTTCGATCACGAACGAACCATGGAAAATCGGCGCTGACGCAACATGGCTGGCATTCTTCATGATTTCCTTTCACTGGCTGGGTTGGTGTCCTCGGCAAGCACGGCGCCGAGCCGGTCGAAATGTCCTTCCCATTGCAGCCGCCGCTGGCTGAGCCAAGACTCGGCCAGGCCGATCGCCTGCGGGTCGAGCATGCAGGTGCGTACCCGGCCGGTCTTGTGCGTTGTCACCAGGCCGCTCTGTTCCAGCGCCTGCACGTGCTGCACCACGGCGGCCAGCGACATCGACAGCGGTTCGGCGAGTTCGCTCACGCTGGCACTGCCACGGGACAGCCGCAGCACGATCGCGCGGCGGGCGGGTTCGGACAGGGCACGGAAAACGGCATCGAGGCGGGCATCATGGTCAAGCATGGACTTGAGTATCGGCGTGTCGCGGCCAATAGTCAAGCGTTTGCTTAAGTGTTCGGCATGACGACCGGTACAGCGTTGATGGGCTGTCAAGTGGCTGATATGCTGGACGACCCCCCATTGCCCGGAGCCCGCCATGCATGAAGCCGTCAGCGTTCCCCATATCGTTCCGCTGGACGAGATCCTTCCCGACGAACCGCTGCTGATGATGGGTGCCGGCCCCGTGCCGATCCCGCACAGCGTGGCGACGGCGAACTCGATCGTCATCAACCACCTGGGCGAGACGATGAACCGGGTCGTCGCGCAGGTGAAGGACATGGGCCGCTACGTGTTCCAGACCAATTCGCGCTATGTGCTCGCCGTTGGCGGCCCGGGTTCGGCGGCGATGGAAATGGCGATCGCGAACCTGGTGCACCCCGGCGACCAGGTGCTGTGCATCTGCAACGGCTACTTCAGCCGCCGCATGGCCGAGATGGCCGCCCGCGTACGGGGCCAGGTCACCATTCTCGAGGTGGGCGGCAACGAGGCGGCCAGCGCGGAAGCGGTCGCACGGGAATTGCGAGCGAAACGCTACGACGTGGTCACGCTGGTGCAGGGGGAAACCTCGAACACGGTCTGCAATGGCACCCTGGCGGACATCGCCCAGGTGGCGCGCGAGCATGGCGCACTGGTCATCGTGGACGCCGTCTGCACGCTCAGCACGATGCCGCTGGAAATGGATCGCTGGCAGATCGATGCCGTCATCACCGGCGGGCAAAAAGGCCTGTCGTCGATCCCGGGCGTGTCGCTGCTGGCGTTTTCCGAACGGGCATGGGCGAAGAAGGTCGCCACGCGCACCGAACTGCCGTTCCACTGGGTACTGGATGCGAACCTGGCCGACAAGTTCTGGAACCAGAAATCCTATCACTACACCGCGCCCGTCTCCGGCATTCTCGCCTTGCATGAAGCGCTGCGGCTGATCTGCGGCGAAACCTTGCCGAAGCGGTTCGAGCGCCACCTGCAGTGCTCGGTAGCATTGCAGGCCGGTATCGAGGGCATGGGGCTGCAATTGCTGGTGGCCAAGCAGCACCGGCTCAATTCCGTCGTCGGCATCGTGGTGCCGGACGGCGTGTCGGCCCCGGACGTGCTGGCGCACATGTCGCGCGTGCACCGCGTGGAAATCAGTGGCGCGTTCGGCCTGAACATCGTGCGCATCGGCCAGATGGGCGAGCAAAGCCGCGCGCACCACCTGTTCCGCACCCTGCACGCGCTGGGATCGAGCATGAAGGCGCACGGGGCCGGCCTCGACCTGCCCGCCGGCATGGCTGAACTGGAGCGTTCGCTGACGCAGTAGTCGCGCCGCACCAGGCCTCCTTGATCGGGCCTCCTTGTTCAAGCCTTCTCAATCAGGCCTCCTTAAGCCTGGGGGGCCATTAAGCCTTATCATTGACGCATCGATATCGGCAAGGATGAGGGAAGTGACGTCACTGTACAAGTTCGCGGCGGCCAGCCTGCTGTTATCACTGCAGTTCGCTGCCCTGCCGCTGGCGCAGGCCGCCGGACCCGTGGTCGTCACCGACCATGTGCGCAGCGAATTGCTCGTCCATGCGCCGGACGGCATCCGGCCCGGCAAGACGCTGTGGCTGGGCCTGGCCATCGACCACCAGCCGCACTGGCATACGTACTGGAAGAATCCAGGCGATTCCGGACTGGCCACCACGCTGGCCTGGAAGCTGCCGGCCGGTTTCACGGCCGGCGAAATCGCCTGGCCGACGCCGAAGAAGCTCCCGCTCGGCCCGCTGACCAACTACGGCTACGAAAACAAGGTGCTGCTGCCCGTGCCGGTGCAAGTGCCGGCCGGTTTTTCCGGGAGCGAGCTGAAGATCGGCCTGCATGCCGAATGGCTGGTCTGCAAGGAAATCTGCCTGCCCGAAGCGGGCGACTTCGAACTCGTCGTTCCCGCCGGCGCAGCGCTTGCCGCCCATGGCGCCCTGTTCGACGCGACCCGCGCCGCCACGCCGGTGGCACCCGAAGGCGCCAGTGCCACCGCGCGCGTGGAAGACCATGCGCTGGCGATCGAGGTGCGCGGCTTGCCGGCACCGCCGTCCGGCGAGGTGCAGTACTTTGCCGAGGATATCGGCGTCATCGACTACGCCGCCAAGGCCGGCCAGCAGTGGGCGGACGGCACGCTGCGCCTGCGCGTGCCCCTGTCGCCGCAGCGCAGCGAAAGCCCGGCGGTCATGAAAGCCCTGCTGGTGGTACCGGGACAGCCGGCCGGCTGGACCCTGTCGATTCCCGTCGAGGGCCCGTGGCCCGCGCTCGGCAGTGCTGCGCCGGCGCCGGCTACTTCGGCGGCGGCGACCACCACCACGGCGCCCGCTCCCGCCACGTCCGTTGCACCGGCCGCCGCCACGTCCTTCACGCTGTCGCTGCTGTTCGCCTTCCTCGGCGGCGCACTGCTCAACCTGATGCCCTGCGTGTTCCCCGTGCTGTCGCTCAAGATCTTCAGCCTCGTGCAGCACCGCGACCAGCGCGGCAAGGCGGTGGCCGGCGGCCTGGCCTATACGGCCGGGGTGGTGGTGTCGTTCGTCGCGCTGGCCGGGCTGCTGCTGGCGCTGCGCGCCGGTGGGGCCGGGCTGGGCTGGGGCTTCCAGTTGCAGTCGCCCCTGTTCGTTGCCGGGCTGGCCGCGTTGTTCACCTTGATCGGGCTGAACCTGGCCGGGGTGTTCGAGTTCGGCGGCGTGTTGCCCGGCGCGCTGGCCGCCCATCGGGCGAAGAATCCGCTGGTCGACGATGCGCTCAGCGGCGCGCTGGCCGTGGCCGTGGCATCGCCCTGCACCGCCCCCTTCATGGGTGCCGCGCTGGGCGTGGCATTGACGGAACCGGCGCCGCGCGCCCTGGCCATCTTCGCCGTGCTGGGGCTCGGCATGGCCGCGCCGTACCTGGCCGTGGCGCTGGTGCCGGCGCTGGGCCGGCTGCTGCCGCGCCCGGGCGCCTGGATGGTGCGCTTCAAGGTGCTGATGGCGTTCCCGATGTTCGCCACCGTGGTGTGGCTGCTGTGGGTCCTGGGCCAGCAGACCGGCATCGATGCGATGGCCGGCGTGGCCGGGGTGCTCGTCGCCCTGGCGTTCGCCTGCTGGACGATCGGCACGCCGGTGCAGTCGCGCCGCACGCGCGGCCTGTTCGCGGCGGCGGGCGTGGTGGTGCTGGCCGGCGCCGTGCATCTCGCATGGCCGCTGCTGAAGGCGGAACCCGCGACGGCGCAGGCGCAGGCATCGGGGGACTGGGCGCCGTGGTCGGTCGAAGCGGTCGGCCAGGCGCGCGCCGCCGGCAAGCCCGTGTTCATCGACTTCACGGCCGCATGGTGCATCACCTGCCAGTTCAACAAGCGCACCGTATTGAACGACGCGCAATTGCTGAAGGATTTCGGCGCCAGGAATGTCGTGCTGCTGCGCGCCGACTGGACGCGCCGCGACCCCGCCATCACCGAGCAGCTGGCCCGGCTGGGGCGCAGCGGCGTGCCCGTATATGTGTTGTTTGGAGCGAATGACAGCCAGCCGCCGCAAGTGCTGTCCGAGGTGCTGACCGTGGAGCAGGTGCGGGCGGCACTGGGCAAGATCCGACCTGCGCCGATGTGATCAACCTGGACGAGGAAACCCATGAAGAAGATGACGACAGCAGCACTCCTGGCCGCCGGCCTGCTGGCCAGCGGCCTTGCCGCGGCGCAGGCCACCGTCGGCCAGCCGGCACCCGCTTTCACCGCCGTGGACACGGCCGGCAAGCCGGTTTCGCTGGACAGCTACAAGGGCAAGTACGTGGTGCTGGAATGGGTCAATCCCGATTGCCCGTTCGTCAAGAAGCACTATGACAGCGGCAACATGCCGGCCACGCAGAAGCATGCGGCGGCAAAGGATGTGGTGTGGCTGTCCGTGAGCACGAGCGGCAACGCGACGAAGGATCCCAAGGTGGCCAGCTCGCTGAACAGCTGGACGAAGGAAAAGAAAGCCACCCCGACCGCGCTGGTGCTCGACGACGGCAAGATCGGCCAGGCTTACGGTGCCAAGACCACGCCGCACATGTACCTGGTCGACCCGGCCGGCAAGATCGTCTATGCCGGCGCCATCGACAGCAAGCCCAGCTCCAACGCCGCCGACATCGCCGGTTCCACCAATTACGTGATCCAGGCCATCGACGAGGTCAAGGCCGGCAAGGCCGTCAGCAAGCCCGTCACGCAGCCGTATGGCTGCTCCGTGAAGTACGCCAGCTGACCCGCTGTCGAGCCCGTGTCATGGTGCCTGACCCCCTGACACGGGCTCAAGCATGTTGCGGTGCCTGGCACGAGTACGCTGCTGCATGGCCGCACCTTTTCCTGGGCGCGATGACCCGCTGTCGAGTTCGTGTCATGGTGGTGGAGCAGGGAATTCGCGAAGCCTGCTTCGCGCCTACGGAACGGTGCGGCCATGCAGGGCCGCACTCCCCCAGGCCCCTGACACGGGCTCAGCCATTGCGGCAAGGGCAAAAACTGGCATCCCACTCCAAGCTCGTGCATAATACCGCCCGTGTCCTATATCTTATATAAGACTTGATCGGCAAGGCAGGCCTGCCCGGCTACCGGACCCCGACCTCTGGCATAGCGAAACAGCATCATTCCGGACCCCTCAGCAGGGGCTACTGGGGTATGATTTGGCGCTGTCCATAGCGCCGCCGGAGCGTCTCGGTGATGAAGGATATTGCGTTGACGCGCGACCAGGCAGGCGATTTTTCAGTATCAGGAACCCCACGAATTCCGAGGAACGAGCGCATGAGCAATGATCCGACCATTATCTACACGTTGACCGACGAGGCGCCCCTGCTGGCGACCCACGCATTCCTGCCGGTCGTCAGGACTTTCACCAAGCCCGCCGGCATCCGCGTCGACGAGGCCGATATTTCCGTGGCCGCGCGTATCCTCGCGAACTTCCCGGAATACCTGACGGAAGAACAGCGCGTGCCCGACGTGCTCTCCGAGCTGGGCAAGAAAACCCTGGAGCCGGACGCGAACATCATCAAGCTGCCGAACATCAGCGCTTCGGTGGCGCAGCTGCAGGCCGCCATCAAGGAACTGCAGGGCAAGGGCTACAAGCTGCCCGACTACCCGTCCGATCCGAAGACCGACGAAGAAAAGTCCATCAAGGCCCGCTACGGCAAGTGCATCGGTTCCGCCGTGAACCCGGTGCTGCGCGAAGGTAACTCCGACCGCCGCGCCCCGCGCGCCGTCAAGGAATACGCGCGCAAGAACCCGCACTCGATGGCCGAGTGGTCGCAGGCATCGCGCACCCACGTGTCGCACATGACGCACGGCGACTTCTACCACGGCGAAAAGTCGATGACGCTGGACCGCGCCCGCGAAGTCAAGATGGAACTGATCACCAAGTCCGGCCAGACCATCGTGCTGAAGCCGAAGGTCGCGCTGCAGGAAGGCGAGATCATCGATTCGATGTTCATGAGCCGCAAGGCCCTGCTGGACTTCTATGAACAGCAGATCGAGGATGCCAAGAACACCGGCGTGATGTTCTCGCTGCACGTGAAGGCGACCATGATGAAGGTGTCGCACCCGATCGTGTTCGGCCACTGCGTGCGCATGTTCTACAAGGAAGCGTTCGAGAAGCACGGCGCGCTGTTCGACAGCCTGGGCATCAACGTCAACAACGGCATGGCCGACCTGTACAACAAGATCGCCACGCTGCCGGCGTCGCAGCGCGAAGAAGTCGAACGCGACCTGCACGCCTGCCAGGAAAACCGTCCGCCGCTGGCGATGGTCGATTCCGCCAAGGGCATCACCAACTTCCACTCGCCGAACGACGTGATCGTCGACGCGTCGATGCCGGCAATGATCCGCGCTGGCGGCAAGATGTACGGTGCCGATGGCCGCCTGAAGGAAGTCAAGGCCGTGATCCCGGAATCCACCTTCGCCCGCATCTACCAGGAGATCATCAACTTCTGCAAATGGCACGGCGCCTTCGATCCGCGCACGATGGGCACGGTGCCCAACGTGGGCCTGATGGCCCAGCAGGCCGAGGAATACGGTTCGCACGACAAGACGTTCGAAGTGCCGGAAGACGGCATCGCCAACATCACCGACCTGGCCACCGGCGAAGTGCTGCTGACGCAGAACGTCGAGAAGGGCGACATCTGGCGCATGTGCCAGGTGAAGGATGCGCCGATCCGCGACTGGGTCAAGCTGGCCGTCACCCGCGCCCGCAACTCCGGCATGCCGGCCGTGTTCTGGCTGGACCCGTACCGTCCGCACGAAAATGAACTGATCAAGAAGGTCACCGCGTACCTGAAGGATCACGACACCACGGGCCTGGACATCCAGATCATGTCGCAGGTGCGCGCGATGCGCTACACGCTGGAACGCGTGATCCGCGGCCTGGATACGATCTCCGTCACCGGCAACATCCTGCGCGACTACCTGACCGACCTGTTCCCGATCATGGAACTGGGCACGTCGGCCAAGATGCTGTCGATCGTGCCGCTGATGGCCGGCGGCGGCATGTACGAAACGGGCGCCGGCGGTTCGGCACCGAAGCACGTGCAGCAGCTGACCGAGGAAAACCACCTGCGCTGGGATTCGCTGGGCGAGTTCCTGGCCCTGGCGGTGAGCCTGGAAGACCTCGGCATCAAGACCGGCAGCGCGCGGGCCAAGCTGCTGGCCAAGACGCTGGACGCGGCCACCGGCAAGCTGCTGGACAACCGCAAGTCGCCGTCGCCGAAGACCGGTGAGCTGGACAACCGCGGCTCGCAGTTCTACCTGTCGCTGTACTGGGCCCAGGAACTGGCGAACCAGGCGGAAGACGCCGAACTGGCCGCCAAGTTCGCGCCGCTGGCCAAGGCGCTGGGCGAGAACGAGCAGAAGATCGTTGCCGAACTGCTGGAAATCCAGGGCAAGCCGGCCGACATCGGCGGCTACTACCAGCCGGACAGCGCGAAGGTGAAAGCCGTGATGCGCCCGAGCGCCACGTTCAACGCGGCACTGGAAACGCTGGGCGCCTGATAGCTCCTTGCTGCATGTGAAAACGGCCGGTTGCGCGAGCAACCGGCCGTTTTTTTATGGTGCCCTGCCGGGTTGCCGGCAGAACCGGTGTCGGACACCCACACCCCGGGTGTGCGACACCAGGACGCTGGCGCTGCCGGTTCAAGCCCGCTGTGTCGAGCGCCGGCGCGCCAGTCCCAGCGCGCCCAACCCGCCCAGCAGCAGCAAGCCCGTCGCCGGCTCCGGCACCGGTGACACGCCGACGGCCACGTCCGTCATGCCGGGCAGATGGCCATCGCCCAGCGTGTCGATGCGAAAGCCCGTGAAATACTCGCCGGCACCGGTCGACTGGAAGCCCTGGAACGTCAGGCCGCTCACGCCATCGGCCAGGGCCACGCCGTTGAAGGTGTAGCTGGCCTGGTTGGTGGTGATCGTGATGTCGACCGGCCCTTCGTTCACCGCCGCATCGAAGCCGAACAGGCTGTAGCCCGCCGCGATGGTGCCCGCCAGCCCGCTGAAGTAATTGTTCGAGACCAGCGTGCGCAAGCTGCCGATGCCGAATTCGGTGCCCGCGCCGACAGTGATGTTCATGTCGGACGCATACGTGACATCGCCGCGGGTGAAGGGATCGCCCGGCACGTTGAAGCCGGCGCCGAAATCGTCGAAATTGCTGTTGTAGGCAATGGTGCCGAGCGCATTGAACGCGGCGCGGTCGGCGACGAGGACGACATCGGCGGAGGCCGTCGTGCCGGCGGCGGCCAGCAGCGCGGCCACGGCCAGGTGAGCGAGTCGGGTATTCATGGGGTCATTCCTTTTGAGTGGGGATTACTTGCGCTGCAGCGACCACTGCTGGCTGGCGCCGCCATGCAGCGGGTATTGCAGGACCGGCGCATTGTTCGCCGTGCTGCCGCCGCTCACTTCGGCCATCAGGCCGTTGATCTTGTTCTGGATGGTGTGCTTGCCGTTGGCCGCGTCGGCGAAGCGCCACTTCTGGCCTTCGCCGCCCCAGTAGGACCACTGTGCGACCTTGGCGCCCGGCGACATCGACACTTCCCAGTCGTCCATCGCCAGCAGGCTGTGCTCGTTGATCACGCTGTAGTCGCCGTTGCCGTGCCCGATCACGTACCAGTACTGGTTCTTCAGGTTGGCGAAGGTCTTCTGCTGGACCATCGCGCCCGGCTGGGTGGCGCGCAGCATGGCGGTATCGGCCACCGTCATCGCCTTGCCGCTGGCGCCGTTCATGATCGCGTAGCGGCCATCGCTGACGCCGTCACAGCCTTCCTCGAAGCTGTCGAAGTCGCGCGTGAGCTGCGGCCAGTCGATATCGGTACCCCGGTCGGCATACGTCATCTTCATGATCTGCAGCTTGGCGTTGCCGTTGTCGGCCGTGTCGTAGTAGTGCGTGGAGACGAAGTTGCAGCCACCCTGCTTCAGCACGCCCACGTGGCCCGGGCCCTTGTGCCGTCCATCGACATTGGCCAGGATGGTGCGCGGCTCGGAGTAAGGGCCGTCCACGCTGGTGGCGCGCTGCACTTCCACGTAGTAGGTGCTTTCGCTGCCCTTGCAGCAGGCGCCTCGGTTGGTGAACAGGTAGTAGTAGTCGCCGTTGCGGGTGATGTAGGGCGCCTCGATATCGCGCCGGGCGTTGGTGCCGCCGGCGACCTTGGTCACGTAGTTGGCCAGCTTGCCGGTGGCCTGGTTGATCTCGGCCACGCCGATGCCGCCGAAGAAGGAACCGAAGCTCATGAAGACGCGGCCGTCATGGTCGCGGAACAGGGCCGGATCGATCGCGTTGATTTCCGCATTGCCGCGGCCGAACGATTGCACCACGATGCCGAGGTCCGTCCACACCGGGTTCTTCAGCGACGGGCTGCGCGCCACGCCGATCGCCGAGTTCGTGGTGCCCCACTGCGACACCGAATAGTAGATGTAGTAGGCGCCATTCATCTGGATCACGTCCGGCGCCCAGTACGACAAGCCGTTGGCCTTGAAGTTGGGGATCTTCTGCTCGACCCAGGCCGGATTGGTCGCGAACACGGGGGCCGGGCCGCCCTGCCAGTTCCGCAGGTCGGTCGAGGTGGAATACCAGATGCCGGTGCCCGTCGTGAAGTTGAAATAGGTATCGCCATCCTTTGTGATCGTGCCCGGGTCATGCGCATTCTGCAGCCCGGCCAGTTCGATCGCGCCGCTCGAAGCGGCCGCGCATGCGAGCATTGCGCCCACCACCAGTTTTTTCAGCATTGTCATCTCCGCGTTATCGTTGCTTGTTGTGTGAATCAGGTCGACGTTCCATGGCACGGACGTGCGAACGCCACCTGCGCCGCTCTTGAAAGCGGCCGGATCGCGTGCATGGGTTCAGGTGTCCGGGGCCGGGCGGTACTCGTCCGGCAGCGACACCGGGCTAGGGGGAAAAGGCGTGGCGAAGCGCGGCGGCTACGCGATGGGCGATGCGGTGCATGGTGGTCTCCGATGTTTTATGTATGTCTCCCGCCGGTGTGGCGGTGCATTATTGGAAATATCGTACCCACATCGATATGCGTGCGCCAATGACAAATTTCTAATTGCCGATACCTGTTTGAATATCGCATCGGCGCTACACTGGCGTGGCAGCGATCCTGAAAACCCAACGGAGCCACGCATGGCAACCCGACTGATCATCGAAGGAACCGTCCAGGGCGTGGGCTTTCGCCACGCGCTGGCAACGCAGGCCGCGGCGCTGGGGCTCGCCGGCTGGGTATGCAACCGCCGCAACGGCACGGTGGAAGCCTGCCTGCGCGGTCCGCAGCAGGACGTGGAAGCCCTGGTGGCCTGGTCACGGCACGGCCCGCCCGGTGCGCGCGTGACCGGTATCACGCGCACCGAAGCCGGCGAGGAAGAGATCGCCGGCAGCGGCTTCCACATCGCCGCTACCCGCTAGCGTCGTAGCCGGCAAGCCTGGTCGGCTGTCGACCTGCACGTTTGCCTGGCAGAGATGTATGAGTCCCTCGAGATTGTTCTGTACGCGTTTTGATGCGTCTTGTACACAACTGGCGCGTTTCGATCTTGCTGTTGCCTACAATCAATATCCTGATTTTCACTTTCGTCACCATGGATTCCACGACCATTTGCGGTCGGAAGAAAGGGATCTATGGGCCACGTGTACAGCGGTATCGATGAGCTAGCCAAAGGTCAAACCCCCAATGCGGGCAGCGGGGAATGTGTCGACCTCATCAAGGAATACGTTTCGGTCTGAGAGGCAGGACTACCGCGACTTGGCGCGCCGGCAACTGGGTGATGGAAGCTGGTAGTTCGATCAGAAGGGGGACGGCAATTGCCACCTTCGACAAGAACGGCCGTTACCCGCAGCGGCACACTGGGCAGCATGCGGCGCTGGTCGTCCGCGTGATGGACTCTGGCATCTGGGTGGTTGATCAGTGGCGAAACAACGGCGGTAAGATCACCATGCGTTTGATTCGAGTCCCTCCGCCCCGTAAACAGCGCAATGCTGACGGATCGTTTCCGAATGCGAGTAACAATGCCCTGGCCTTCCGAGTAATCGAATGAGCGACCTGACTTACCCGATGCCCCCGCTGCTGGCAGCTGTCGGTGGCGCCGTATGCCTGTTCTGCTCGAACGCGGTATGGGCCGCCGAGCATCACATAGCATGTCCATCCACGCTGGAGCCGGGATCAGTGCAGGGCAAGGCCCCGGCGGGCTGGCGCTTCGCCATGCTGCAGGCGGCCCCGCTGACGTCTGCAGGAATGTTGCATGGGCCGCCAGAGGAGTCCGGATATCTCGTCCCGGAGGATAACAAGGAGACCGGGCCTGGCGGGCGCCGGATGCAGCTCTGGCGCTTCGAGCAGCCGCATTGGTATCCGACCTACGTGTATTGCGGCTATGGCGGCGGGCGTGGTCTGCTGCAGCTGTTCTATCCGATCCCGAAGGCAGCAACGGAATGCACGGCGACCACGTTGGCGAAGAATGGCGTGCTCGAGCTGGCGACCTTCACCTGCCGCGTATCGAGGTAAGCCAACAGCCCTGGCGGAATATGGGTCAATCCGTCACCGCCCTGTCCTGTCCGCCCGAAGCGGCGCGCCGGATCACGATCGGAATCGACTTGTACGACGGCGTGCCGCTGCGTTCATCGTAATTCGACAGCGCCACCAGCCCGTTCGCTTCCGGGTAATACGCCGCCGCCGAGCCGCGCGCGATGTCGAACGCCACGGCCACCAGGTTGCGCAGGATGCGCGGCTGGTCCGGGTGGTCGCACTCGGCCACGGCTTCCACGTCGACCATGTCGCCATGTTCCAGGCCGCGCGCGGCCAGGTCGTCCTCGTGCACGAAGATCACGTCGCGCCGGCCCGTCACGCCCCGGTAGCGGTCGTTCTTGCCATAGATCGTGGTGTTGTACTGGTCGTGGCTGCGGATCGTGGCCAGCACCAGCGGATCGTCCTCGCCCGTGCGGGCCAGCGGGCGCTCGCGCCGGCTGTCGGAGACCAGGAAATTGGCCTTGCCTGTCCTGGTGCGCCATTCGCGCCGCATGGCCGGGCTTTCGAGGCGGAAGCCGCGCGGCTGGGCAACGCGCTCGTTGTAGTTGTCGAAATCCGGGAAGACCTGCTCGATCTTGTCGCGGATGCGGCTGTAGTCCGCGACCAGCCAGTCCCAATCGACCTTCGATTGTGGCAGCGCGGCTTTCGCGATGCCGGCCACGATGGCCGGTTCCGAGCGCAGGTGTTCCGATGCCGGCGGCAGCGTGCCGTGCGAGGAATGCACCATCGACATCGAATCCTCCACCGTGACGGACTGCGGCCCGGTGGCCTGCACGTCGCGCTCGGTGCGGCCCAGGCAGGGCAGGATGAAGCTCAGTTGACCGGCCTTCTTCCCCACCAGCAGGTGCGAACGGTTCAGTTTCGTGGCGATGTGGACGCACAGGTCCAGGCCGCGGATGGCGTCGAAGCAGGCCTGCGGATCGGGCATCGCCACCGGCAGGTTGCCGCCGAGGCAAACCAGCGCCTTCGACCGGCCGTCGCGCATCGCCTCCAGCGCGGCCACGGCGCCATGGCCATGATGCCGTGGCGCCTTGATGCCGAACACCCGCTCCAGCGAGTCGAGGAAGCCCTGGCTGGGGATTTCGGTGATGCCCACGGTGCGGTCGCCCTGCACGTTCGAATGGCCGCGCAGCGGGCAGATGCCGGCGCCTTCCCGGCCGATATGCCCGCCGAGCAGCAGCAGGTTGGCCAGCTGCTGCACGTTCGAGGTGCCATGCCGGTGCTGCGTGATGCCCATGCCGTAGCAGATGATGACGCGTTTCGCTTTCGCATACACGTCCGCCGCCGTTTCGATATCGGCGCGCGGCAGGCCGGACACCCGCTCGATCTCCTCCCAGGACGTGTTGTCGAGATCCGCCACCAGTGTCTCGAAGCCGCTGGTATGGTCGCGGATGAAATCGCGGTCCAGCAGGCTCGGTCCCCCTTGGGCCACCTGCCGGGCATCCGCCGCCAGCAATGCCTTCATCATGCCTTTCACGACCGCGCTGTCGCCGCCGATGCGCACCTGGTAGTAATGCGTGGCGATCGGCACCGCCTTCCCTACCGTCATCTCGACGGGGCTCTGCGGCGACTTGAAGCGTTCCAGGCTGCGTTCCTTCAGCGGATTGAAGACCACGATCGGCGCATGCCGCAGCGCGGCCGCGCGCAGCGTGGCCAGCATGCGCGGATGGTTGGTGCCCGGATTGTGGCCGAACGAAAAGATCGCATCGCAATGGTCGAAATCCTCCAGCGAGACGGTGCCCTTGCCCACGCCGATCGATTCCGGCAAGCCCACGCTGGTGGCTTCGTGGCACATGTTCGAACAGTCCGGGAAGTTGTTGGTGCCGTATTCGCGCGCGAACAGCTGGTACAGGAACGCGGCCTCGTTGGAGGCCCGGCCGGACGCGTAGAACTCGGCCATGTCCGGATCCGGCAGGCTGCGCAGCGCGGCGCCGATGCGGGCGAACGCGTCGTCCCACGCGATCGGCACGTAATGGTCGGTGGCGGCGTCGTACACCATCGGGTGCGTCAGCCGCCCTTCGAATTCCAGGTTGAAATCATCCCGCTGCCACAACTCGCTGACGCTGTGCTGTGCGAAGAACTCGGGCGTGACGCGCTTGTTGGTGGCTTCCCACGACACGGCCTTGGCGCCGTTCTCGCAGAACTCGAACGAGGAGCCGTGGCGCGGATCGGGCCACGCGCAGCCGGGGCAATCGAAGCCGGTCGGCTGGTTCACCTGCAACAGGATGGTGGTGCTGTGGGCATTCATCTCGCCCCGCAACGCCTTGGCTACCGCCTGCAGCGCTCCCCAGCCGCCGGCCGGACCGCCATATTCGCCGATCCCCGGAACATCTTTCCTTCCCATAAAGCCTCCTGAACGCTTGTCATGTCGGTGGCGAATCATTTTAGGGGGATCGGCGACAAGGGGAGATTCAATTCCGGAAGGTAACCGGCTCCCCCGTTTTCTTCTCCTTCCGCCGCCATGTGTACAGCGCCGGCAGGATCAGCAGCGTCAGCGCCGTGGACGACAGGATGCCACCGATGACCACCGTCGCCAGCGGCCGCTGCACCTCGGCCCCCGTGCTGGTGGCCAGCGCCATCGGCAGGAAGCCCAGCGAGGCGACGAGCGCCGTCATCAGCACCGCCCGCAGCCGGCCCTGCGCGCCTTCGCGGATCGCCTGTTCCGGCGAATGGCCCTGTTCGCGCAGCACGCGGACGAACGACAGCATGACCAGGCCGTTCAGCACCGCCACGCCGGACAGGGCGATGAAGCCGATCGCCGCCGAGATCGACAGCGGCATGCCGCGCAGCCACAGGGCCAGCACACCGCCCGTCATCGCGAACGGAATGCCGGTAAAGACCAGCAGGCCGTCGCGCAGGCTGTTGAACATCAGGTACAGCAGCGCGAAGACGATCGCCAGCGCCAGCGGCACCACGATGGCCAGCCGCTGCGCGGCCTTTTCCAGGTTCTCGAACTGGCCGCCCAGGGTCAGCCAGGTGCCGGCCGGCAGTTTCACGCCCTTCAGCTCACCCTTCAGGTCCGCCACGAAGGAGCCCAGGTCGCGGCCGCGCACATTGGCCGTGACCACCACGCGGCGCTTGCCGTTCTCGCGGCTGACCTGGTTGGCCTCGGGCACGAACGCCAGCGTGGCGATCTCGGACAGCGGGATGCTGGACGCGCGGCCATTGTTCGAGGAAGAGGCGGCCGGCAGCGCGATCGGCAGCTGGCGCAGCGTGTCCACGTCGTTGCGCAAGCCTTCCGGCAGGCGCACCGTGATGGCGAAGCGGCGGTCGCCTTCGAAGACCAGGCCCACGTCGCGCCCGCCCACCAGCGTGCCGAAGGCTTCCTGCACGTCCGCCACGTTCAGGCCATAGCGCGCCGCCTTGATGCGGTCGACCTGCAAGGCCAGCGCCGGCAAGCCCTCGGTCTGCTCGACCTTCACCTCGGCGGCGCCGGCCAGCTTCTGCAGGCGCTGCGCCACCTGCCGGGCCGCGGCCTGCATCGCTTCCGGATCGTCGCCGAACACCTTCACGGCCACGTCGCTGCGCACGCCGGAAATGAGCTCATTGAACCGCAGCTGGATCGGTTGCGAGAACTCGTAGTTGTTGCCGGGGATGCGCTGGGCCGCCGCGGTGATCGCCGCCACCAGTTCGGCGTGCGACTTGCGTGGCGCGGGCCATTCCTTCTCCGGGCGCAGCATGATGTAGCTGTCCGCCGCGTTCGGCGGCATCGGGTCGGTCGCCACTTCCGAGGTGCCGATGCGGGCGAACATGCGCTCGATCTCGGGAAACTGCTGGAGCAGGGATTTTTCAAGTTGCTGCTGCATCCGTACCGACTGCTGCAGGCTGGTGCCGGGAATGCGCATGGTCAGCACGGCCAGGTCGCCCTCGTCCAGGTTCGGCGCGAACTCGGTGCCCAGCCGCGTCGCCAGCAACCCCGACAGCAGCACGGCCAGCACGGCGAATGTCAGGGCCACCGGGCGGTTGCGCAGCACCCAGTCGAGCACCGGCGCGTACCAGTCGCGTGCCTTGACCATGATGCGGCTGTCGCGTTCGGCCACGGGTTTCGTCACGAACAGGGCCACGGCGGCCGGCACGAACGTTACCGACAGCACCATCGCCGCCACCAGCGCCATCACCACCGTCACGGCCATCGGATGGAACATGCGGCCCTCGATGCCGGTCAGCGCGAAGATCGGCAGGTAGACCGTCATGATGATCAGCTGGCCGAACAGCAGCGGGCGGCGCGCCTCGGCGGCGGCGGCGGCCACCTCGGCGAAGCGTTCATCGCGTGTCAGCGGCCGGCCCGCCGCGCCCTGTGCGTGGGCCAGCCGCCGGATGCAGTTCTCCACGATCACCACGGCGCCATCGATGATGATGCCGAAATCCAGCGCGCCAAGGCTCATCAGGTTGGCGCTGACTCCCGCCTGCACCATGCCGGTAAATACCATCAGCATCGTCAGCGGGATCACCATGGCCGTGATCAGCGCCGCGCGCAGGTTGCCGAGGAAGACGAACAGGATCGCGATCACCAGCAGCGCGCCTTCGGCCAGGTTGGTGCGCACCGTGCCGATGGCCTTGTTGACGAGCACCGAGCGGTCATAGACGGGCAAGGCCTGCACGCCGGCGGGCAGCGAACGGTTGATGTCTTCCAGCCGGTGCCGCGCCGCGTCGGCCACGCTGCGGCTGTTTTCGCCGATCAGCATGAACACGGCGCCCAGCACCACTTCACGGCCATTTTCCGTGGCGGCGCCGGTGCGCAGCTCGCGGCCCGTTTCCACGTCGGCCACGTCGCGCACGCGGATCGGCGCACCCTGCACCACGTCGAGCACGATGTTGCGGATTTCTTCCAGCGTGCGCAGCTGGCCCGGCGTGCGCACCACGAACTGTTCGCCGCCGCGCTCGATGTAGCCGGCACCGGCATTGCCGTTGTTGCGTTCGAGCGCCGTCATCAGTTGCGCGAGGCTCAGGCCATGCGCCGCCAGCCGGTCCATGTCCGGCGCCACCTGGAATTCCTTCTCGTAGCCGCCGATCGTGTTGACCTCCGTAACGCCGGGTACGCCGCGCAGCTGCGGCGCCACCACCCAGTCCTGGATCTCGCGCAGGTCGGTCGGCGTGTACGGCGTGCCATCGGGCTTGCGGGCGCCATCCCTGGCCTCCACCGTCCAGTAGAAGATCTCGCCGAGCCCCGTGGCGATCGGCCCCAGCGACGGCTCCACGCCCGGCGGCAAGCCGGAGCGGGCCTGCTGCAGCCGTTCATTGACGAGCTGGCGGGCGAAATAAATGTCGGTACCGTCGCGGAACACCACCGTCACCTGCGACAGGCCGTATTTCGACAGCGACCGCGTGCCCTCCAGTCCCGGCAAGCCGTTCATCACGGTCTCGATCGGGAACGTGATGCGCTGCTCCACTTCCAGCGGCGAGTAGCCGTGCGCCGGCGCGTTGATCTGCACCTGCACGTTGGTGATGTCCGGTACCGCGTCGATCGGCAGCTTTTGATAGCTGTACAGGCCGAGCGCGGCCAGGCACAGCACCGCGCAGACGACCAGCCAGCGCCGCGCGATGACCGCGGCAATCAGTTGTGCATACATGGCGGCCCCTTAGTGATCGTGCTCGGCTTCGGCCTTGCCGAGGTCCGCCTTCAGCAGGTAGCTGCCGGCCGCGGCGTAGCGCGTGCCGGCCGCCAGCCCCTTGACGATTTCCGTGCGCCGCCCGTCCGACCGCCCGAGGGTGACGGTGCGGGCCTCGAAGCCGCCGGGAGTGCGCACGAACACCACGCTGCGTTCATGGATCGTCTGCACGGCGTCGGCCGCCACGGTCACCGTGGCATCGCCCTTCGGTCCCAGCAGGTCGACGGTGGCCAGCATGCCCGGCCGCAGCCGCATGCCGGGATTGGCCAGCGTGACGCGCGCGGTCGCCATCCGCGTGGCTTCGCCCAGCACGGGGCCGACGAACGACACGGTGCCCTGCACCGCTTCGGCCAGCGCGGCCGCCGTCACCGTCGCCGGCATGCCGGGTTCCACCTGCGCCAGGCTGCCGGACGGCACGGCCGCTTCGATCCATACGCGGTCCAGGTCGGCAATGGTCAACAGCGGCTGCGTGCCGTCCGACGCCATGCCGGCAACGGCGGGCCGGTCGATCACCACGCCGGACAGCGGCGCGCGGAGAGTCACGCTGGCACCGCCCGACGCGGCGATACCGAGGGCGGCCAGGCGCTGGCGTGCGGCATCGGCCTGCACCTGCGCTTCACCCAGCGCGGCCTGGGCGATGTCGAGGTCTTGCCGGGCCGAGATGCGTTCATCCCATAGCTTGCGTTCGCGCTCCGCCACCGTGCGCGCCAGTTGCAGCCGTTGCGCGGCGGCCGCGGCTTCGGCGCGCCATTGCGCCACTTCGGGACTTTGCAGCGTCACCAGGGCATCGCCCTTGCGCACCACGCTGCCGGGCGACACGGGCACCGATTGCACCATGCCGCGTGCCGGTGCCGCGATGGCGACGGTGCGCTCCGCATCGGCCCGCACCTGCGCCGGCAGGTGCAGCCTTTCGCGGATGGCGGCCGGCTGCGCCGCATCGATGGCGATGCCATTGGCCTTGATCTGCGCCTCGCTCATCGCGATCGCATCCGACGGGGCGGCCGGCGGCGCCGTGTCGGCATGGCGGTCGTCGTGGCCGTGCGAATCCTCGTGTTCCTTGTGCTCCCCGTGTTCCTCGTGCTTGCCATCGTTGGCGTGTTCATCGTTGGCGTGTTCTTGCTGCTCACCATGGCCATGCGCATCGGTGCCGGCCGGCTGGCGCCACAGCATCAGCGCGGCCAGCAAGGCGGCGGCGACGCACATCAGCGCGATCGCCAGTGTCTGTTTTCTTGTCATGTCGGTCTCTTAGTCTGGTTGTGCCGGGCCGGCCAGGCGCTCGATGTCGGCGTGGGCGCGCCACGCGTCGAGCATGGCCTGCCACTGCCGGGCACGGGCCTGGAAATAGGTGCGCTGCGCATCGAGTACGTCGAGGAAGGTGAACTTGCCGTACTCGAAACCCTTCAGGGTGAGAGCGTGCACATTGCGCGCTTCGGGCACCACGTCCTGCGCCAGCAGCAGCGCTTCGCCGCGCGCCTGGCCATAGCGCAGGTGGGCGGCCGCGAGGCCGGTATGCGCCGCCAGTTCGGCCGCTTCCAGTTCGGCCCGCGCACCGTCCGTGCGGGCGACGGCCGCTGCCAGGTTGCCGCCATTGCGGTCGAACAGCGGCAGCGGGATGGCCAGCCCGACCACGGCCTGGCGGTGCGCCAGCTGGTCGTCGCGCTGGCTGCCGATGGTGAGCGTCACGTCGGGCATGCGCGCCGCGCGTTCCGCATCGGCCTGCGCCTGCCGGTACGTCAACTGCTGGCGCGCGCGGCGTACGGACAGCGCACCGGCGCCGCGCTGCAACAGCGCCGGCAGCGCTTCGAGCGGTGGCAGCGCGTCCACCGCGCCACCGGCCAGCTCGCGCGCCTCGAGCGGCTCGCCGACCAGCGCGCCCAGCGCATTGCGGGCGATCGCCAGGTCCGCTGCCGCGCGTGCCAGGTCGGCGCGGGCATCGGCATGTGCCACGCGCGCCTTGCTGGCTTCCACCGGCGAGACCTTGCCGGCGGCGACCCGGCCGTCGGCGGCTTGCAGGCCCTTGCCGGCCAGCTCCACCGTTGCCTGGGCGAGCTGCACGCGCTCCCCGGCGACCAGGGCCGTATAAAAGGCCTCGATGACGTCGGCGCGCAGGGCCTGGCGGCGCAGCGCGTGCTCGCTGGCGGCCAGGTCGAACGCGCCTTGCGCGACGGCGATGCGGGCCTTCCTCTTGCCGCCCAGTTCGAGTGGCTGGCTGACCTGCACGGTGGTGGTGCGGCTGCCCGCGCGGTGGCCTTCGCGCAGGTACGCCAGTTCGGGGTTAGGCAGGCGGCCGGCCTGCTCCACTGCGGCTGCGCTGGCGCTGGCCTCGTGGGCCGCGGCGCGCAGGGCGGGATGGCGCTCGGCGGCCAGCGCGATGGCGGCCGGCAGGTCGAGCGGACTGACCGTGGCCGGCTCCCCCGCCGCGGCAATGCCGCAGGCGAGGGCCAGCACCACGGCCGGGACGAATCGTCGTCCGGGCTGGATGAACATGGATGCTCCTGATGATGGGATCGGATCAGGCGTGCCGAATGCCTGCGCTACTGGTCGGCGGCAGGCTGCCACTGCGGCCGTTCGGGACGGCCGGGGCTATGCGAAGCCAGCCAGTGGCTGGCGGAAGACGATGCTGGCACGGTGTCGTACACGGCCGGCAGCATGGCGATGGTGGGAGGAACGCTGATCGTGTGCACGAACACGCAGGCGGCGCAATGCGGATCGCTGGCGCTGCCGTGGTCGTCCGCCGCCAGCGCCACCGGTTGTGCACCCGGCTGCGCCGCGCTCGCGTGATGCGTCACGCCTTGCGGTGTCGTCAGGCAGCAGCGGTCCGCCATCGCCAGGGCAACCTGGAACGGGTAGATCAGCAGCAGCATGATGAGGATCCAGCGGCGCATGGCGGCAATGGGAAATAGGGGGTGATGCAAAAAAGCCGTTATGGAAAAAACCTGATGCAAAATCGCGGGTGATGGCCCGGCGGCGCTATCGACTATGATACCCGTCATTGCCATCTCAGCAAACAGGAGCCTGCCGCATGATGTTGCCGACCCGCGTTTTCCTGCATTACCTGGATCGCCTGGACCAGCTGTTGCAGCACCTGGCCGCCTTCGATCCGGCGGTGGCCGCCAACCGCCTGCACCCCGGCATGGCGCCGCTGCTGCAGCAGGCGCGCACCGCCATCGGCTTCACGCTGCGCGTCAGCTGCCCGCTGGCGGGCCGGGACATCGTGTCGTTCGAGGGCGAGGAATTCACGCTGGAAGGTGTGCGGCGCGAGCTGGCCAGCACCATCGCCTACCTGGATGCGCTGCCCGCCGCGGCGTTCGACGATCTCGCCGCACGGCAGGTGGACACGGTGGCGGGGTTTGCCGAACTGCATTTCAACGGGCCCGATTACTTCCTGCTGTACGGCCTGCCCAACTTCTTTTTCCACTACAGCATGGTGTACGCCATCGCACGGCAGGCCGGCGTACCGGTGGGCAAAGCCGATTTCGACGGCTTTCACGCGTATCCGGCGGGCTTTTCGTTCCCGGCCTGAGCCGGGCGCCGCCGCCGATCGAGCCACAGCCACCGCAGCAGCATCAGCCCGGCGGCCGCCGTGCACAGCCAGCCGAAGGCATCGCCGGTACGCGCGTACAGCGTGCCGATGCGCTGCGCCGGCAAGGCCGCCAGCAGGGTCGCGCCGGGCAGCGGCGCCGAACGGGTTTCGGCGCTTACGCGGCCGTAGGCATCCGTGACCGTCAGCAGTCCGTCGCGCGCCACGCGCACCATTGCAAACCCGCTCTCGACGCCGCGCAGCGCGGACAGCCTGGCGGCATACCAGGCATCGAGCCCGAAATCCCACGCCGGCACCAGCATCGCCTGCGCGCCGCGCTGGCCATAGGCCCGGCCCATGCCGGCGAAGTGCATGTCCTTGCAGATCGCCAGCCCGTAGGCGGTACCGCCGATGGTGCGCACGTCGTAGGCGGCGCCGGCCAGGAATTCGCGCTCCGGCGGGGCCATGTGGTGTTTCAGGTAGCTGGCGCCCAGCCGGCCATCGGGCCCGAACAGCCAGGCCAGGTTGCGCTTGCGGCCGCCGTCGTCGGTGCCGACGCCCACGACCAGCCACAGGCGATGGCGCGCGGCCAGCGCGGCCAGGCGCCGTGACAGCTGCGCAGCGGCATCCGGCGCCAGCACCGCGATCTTTTCCGGCAGCACCACGATGCGCGCGCCCTGCGCGGCCAGCGCGGCCACGTGGCGTTCATATTGCGTCCAGACGCGCTCGGCGTGCGCGGCCGGCACGCGCGGGCCGATGAAGTCGTCGATCGACACCAGGCCCACCAGCTCGCCGCCGGCCGGCGCCGCCGCGGGGATGCGCGTGTAGCCGAACGCGAAGATGGCGGCCACCACCGCCAGCGTGGCGAGGGCGGGCACCCCTGCCGCGCGCCAGCCGCGCGTCGCTACGAAGGCGATCGCCGACGGTACCAGCGACAGGCCGAACACCAGCCCGGCAACCCCGGCCAGCGACACGACCTGCACGGCCGGCACGAAACCGGCCTGCGAGTACGACATGCTACTCCAGTTGCCGTCCGGGTGCAGGGTGGCCATCAGCGTATCCACCGCGCACCACAGCAGCGGATACGCCAGCACGGCCCATGGCGAGGCGGTACGCAGCATCACGCGCCGTGCCAGCAGGATCACCAGCGTCCAGGTCAGGGCCAGCAGCACGGTGACCAGCACGGCGGCGGGCACGGGCATCAGCAGCGCGAAATAGGAGAACGGCCCGCTGGTGGCGATCAGCGACGCCGCCAGGACCAGCAGCCGCGCCGCGCCGGTACCGCTGCGCAAGGCCGCCACCAGCAGCGGAGCGGGCGCGATCCAGGCCAGCCACCACACCGGCTCCAGGCCGAAGGCCTGGCGCATCGCGAAACCGCCCGCCAGGGCCAGCGCGAGGTTGACCAGGATGGCGGACCGGCTGGCGGAGTTGCTGGCGGAGTTGCTGGTGGAGCGGCTACCGTTGATGAAGCTGCGCATGGGGGGGCTCCCGGATCGGCGAGAGCTTCACTCTAGCATTCGCCAGCGCGCCGGGGCAATCAGGGCATGCGGGCAAACGCCAGGAACAGCCAGGCCACCGTGATGACGACCATGCCCGTCACGGTCACGCACGACCACGTGAAGAACCAGGCCGACAGCAGCGTGGCCTGCACCACCTTCTCGAACAGGATGCCCAGGCAGAAATCGAATGCCGCCAGCACCGACCAGCGGCGCAGGTAGACGGGCAGGTAGCGGCTCATGCGCTGGTTGTGCTGGCGGGCGGCGTGGCGTTCGTACAGGTCGCGCGCCGCGTTCACGTCGCGAAACAGCCAGTCGAAGAACAGGAAGCGGTACAGCAGCTGGCCGAACGACAGCTCCGGCTTCTGGTCCGGGTCCGGTGGGGTTGCGGATGGCTGATGCTCGCTCGTCATGATCGGCGGCCGGAAGCAATGAATAAGAGGATGAGTGGTAATGCGGCAGTAATACGCAGCATTCATACGCAGCTGTATTACGCAGCAGCGGCAATGCACGCCAGCACCGACACGCGGCAGTGACACGCGGCAGTGACCATACTATGTCGAATCCGGCTGCAATACCAATCGCCGCGCCAATCGTGCTCGCGGCGCACGCCTGCGCAGGTTCGCGTGCCAGCCTATGCCGGAGCCAGGCGCTCCCGTGCCGTCCGGGCGTCGCGTACCGGCGTGGTGCCGAACAGCCGCCCGTACTCGCGCGTGAACTGCGGCACGCTTTCATAGCCGACGGCGAAGGCGGCGCTGCTGGCGGAAGCACCTTCGGCCAGCATCAGGCGGCGTGCCTCGATCAGCCGGAGCTGCTTCTGGAATTGCAGCGGCGACAGCGACGTCACCGCACGGAAATGCTGGTGGAAGGAGGAAAGGCTCATGCCCGCCACGTCCGCCAGCCGCTCGACCGGCAGCGTGCGGGCGAAATCCTTGCGCAGCAGCGCGACCGCGCGCGCCACGCGCTGTGCCGGCCCGTTCGGCCAGCCCAGGCGCCGCAGCGCGGCACCGTGCCGCCCCGCCAGCAGCCAGTAATGCAGTTCGCGCACCAGCTGGGCATGCAGCACGGGCACGGCGGCGGGCCGCTCCAGCAGGCGCAGCAGCCGCAGCGCCGCATCCGCCGCTTCGGCATCGGTGGTGTCGACGCGCACCGGCACGTGGGTCTCCTCGGGCGCCGCGCCCATCTGCACGCCCAGTTCGGCGATCAGCGCCGGGTCCAGCTCCAGCACCAGCGACAGGTAAGGCGCCGCCAGGCTGGCCTGGGTGACCTGGCTGACGATCGGCACGTCGGCCGTGATCAGCAGGGACTCGCCGGCGCTGAAGTCCACCGATGTGGTGCCCATCGTCACGTTCTTGCTGCCCTGCACCACCAGGCAGACGATCGGCCTGGCGATGGCGTGCTGCAAGCCGCTGGGCGCGAACGCGCGCACGGTCATCAGGCCGGGAATGGGAGAAATGCCGAGACCGCTGGCATCCGTATGGAGGTCGGCGTGGCGGCGCACGGCGTCGAGCAGGGTCGTCATGCCGCCAATGTAACCGGAAACCGGCGCGTCGCCACGCCGTTTGGAGGATCAGGCAAAAACGCCGGCGATTCGGGAAATTCCACATGGGTCGCCGGCCGCATCATGGCGTCTCCCAACCACGCATTTGTCCAAGGAGCCCAGCATGACCACCATTTCCCTCGTCACCGGCGCCAGCCGCGGCCTCGGCCGCAACACCGCCCTCAGCATCGCCCGCCAGGGCGGCGACGTCATCCTGACTTACCAGAGCCGCGCCGAGGACGCGCAGGCGGTCGTGGCCGAGATCGAAGCACTGGGCCGCAAGGCGCTGGCGTTCCGGCTCGACAGCGGCGATATCGCATCCTTCCCGGCGTTCGCGGAAACGCTGCGCGGCGCCCTGCGCGACACGTGGCAGCGCGACACGTTCGACCACCTCGTCAACAACGCCGGCCACGGCGAGTTCGCGCCGCTGGCCGACACCACGGAGGCGCAGTTCGACCGCCTGGTCGACGTGCATTTCAAGGGCGTGTTCTTCCTGACCGGCGCACTGCTGCCGCTGCTGGCCGACGGCGGCCGGGTCGTCAACCTGTCGTCCGGACTGACGCGCCTCACCTTCCCGGGCTATGCCGCGTATGCGGCGATGAAAGGGGCGGTGGAAGTGATGACCCGCTACATGGCCAAGGAATTCGGCAGCCGCGGCATCGCCGTCAACACCGTGGCGCCGGGCGCCATCGAGACCGATTTCGGCGGTGGCGCGGTGCGCGACAATCCCGACCTGAACCGCACACTGGCGCAGATGACGGCACTGGGCCGGGTCGGCGTGGCCGACGACATCGGACCGATGATCGCCAGCCTCCTGTCGCCCGGCAACCGCTGGGTGACGGGCCAGCGGATCGAGGTGTCCGGCGGCCAGGCGCTGTGACGGCGCGCGCTTACAGGCTGGCGCGCAGCGTCAGCGATACGTAGCGCGGATCGCCGTAGTAATAGCTGATGTTGGTGGGCGCGAATTTCTTGTAGTACGTCTTGTCGAACAAATTGTCCACGTTCAGCTGCAGCGAGTAGCGCTCGTTGAACCTGTAGCCGGCCATCGCGTTGAAGATCGAATAGCCGCCCTGGCGCGCCGTCAATCCGCTGGCGGTCACGTAGCTGCCATCCTGCGAGCGCACGCCGCCGCCCACCGTCAGGCCGGCCAGCGCGCCATCGAAGCGGTAGCTGGAGAACAGGTTCAGCTTGTGGCGCGGATCGATGCTGCGCAGCGGCAGGCCGGTGTTGGCGCTGTTGGTGTCGGTGATGTACTTGGTGCGGGTGTTCGTATAGCCCGCCTGCACCTGCCAGCCCGGCAGGACTTCGCCCGCCACTTCCAGTTCCCAGCCCTTGCTTTGCGTCTTGCCGCCGGCCACGCGGCAGAAGCCGGCGATGTAGTGCGGCAGGCAGGGATTGATCGACGCGAGATCCTCGACCGCCTTGCCTTCGTTGGTGATGTGGAAGATGCCGGCCGATGCTGTCAGTTTGCCGCCGAAGAAGTCGCCCTTCACGCCGGCTTCGTAGTCCTCGCCGCGGACCGGCTGCAGGATGTTGCCGTTCACATCCTTCACGTTTTGCGGCGTGAAGATTTCCGTGTAGCTCAGGTAGGCGTTGACGTTCTGGTTGAAGTCGTACACCAGGCCGGCGAACGGCGTGGCTTCGCGCTCGATCTTGTAGTTGCTGGCCGGCGTGCGCGGCACGGCGTATTCCCACCACGACAGGCGTCCGCCCACCAGCAGCGTCAGCGGATCGGTGACGGACAGACGCGCCGTGCCGAACACGCCCTTCTGGCGCGTGTAGTTCGGGTTGGCGCTGCCCGGCGTTGCCACGTCGCGCTCCGTATAAGTGGTGTAGGGGTCGAAGGTGCGGATGTCCACCACTTGCGGGTACAGGTTGCCCTGGCCCCAGCTGTCGATCGCCTCGGTGCGCAGCGCTTCACCACCGACGATCAGCTCGTGCTTGCGGCCGAACAGCGTGAACGGGCCGTTGGCCACCAGGTTCGCGACCTTCTGCGTGCTCTCGGCACCCGTGTACTGCGCCGAGGCCACGCTGAACAGGTAGGGATTGGTGGCGCCGGCCACGCGCGTGAAATACGACTGCTTGAAGCCGGCGTCCTTCAGCGCCAGGTGCACCCAGGCCACGCTGGCTTTCGCCGTCCAGCCATTGGCGAAGCGGTGCTCGATCTCGGCGAGGGCGATGTCGTTGTAGCGGTTCCAGCGGTTCCAGTCCACGCCCAGGTACGTATCGCGCGGCAGGTACAGCGGCGAACCGTCGAAGTTGCCCGGCATGCCGCCCCAGGCGCCGGTGGCATCCAGGTCCGTGTGCTGCAGGCTGGCGGTGACCGTGGTGGACGGGGCCAGGTCGTATTCGACCACGCCGTACAGCACTTCGCGCTTTTCCTGCTTGGCCTTCTGGAAGAATTCCTTTTCGTCCGCCACCACCACGGCACGGCCGCGCAGCGAGCCGGAGGCATTCAGCGCCCCGGAGATATCGCCTTCCACGCGATGGCGGTCCCAGCGCCCCACCGTGGCCGCGCCGGACAGCTGGAATTCCCGCGTGGGACGCTTGCGCACCATGTTCACGGTGGCCGACGGATTGCCCGACCCGCGCAGCATGCCCGAGGCGCCGCGCAGCACTTCCACGCGGTCCAGCACGGCCGTATCCGGCTGCACGAAGTGGGAACCGCTCTGGTTGATCGTGATGCCATCGACCTGCAGCGCATCGATCTGGTAGCCGCGCGAGTGGTACGACACGCGCTCGCTGTCGGTGTAGTCGACCGATACGCCCGGCGTGTTCTGCAGCACGTCGTGCAGGTCGAGCAGGTTGCGGTCATCCAGCAACTGGCGGGTGATCACCGTCACCGGCTGGGGAATGTCGCGGACCGATTCGAAGCCTTTCATCACGCTGGCCTTGCGGCTGGCCAGGGAACCCGTGTTTTCCGTATTGTTGTCGGCCGTGCCCGTCACGGTGACGGTCTGCATCGTGGCCGCCGCGTCCACGGCTTCCGACGCGGGATCTTCCGCCGCATGCAAGGCCAGCGGATAGGCCACCGACAGGCTCGCGCACAGCAGCGTCAACCGCGCCCGGCGCCCACGTGAAGGCTGGCGGAACGGGTGCGGGGCGGGACTGGCTGCGCGATCGGAAAACATTGACTACTCCTGTGGTGTGGGAACGAAATGAGAATCTAAATGAGAATCACTCGCAATAATAGCTGAACAATTGCCTGCTTGTCGATGGCCCTTTCCGGTGATTGCGTCTGCCGAAACCAGCCGGACAGCCCGGTTGAACGTTTTTACGTGGAAACTTCGATGTTCGGACGTTATCGCCGCGCTGTATTGCGCAGAACGTGACCGATGGCGCCGAGGATGATTCATGCCATGGCCATGGGCGAGCACTGCCGGCTTTTCCACGCCGGGTCCCGTGCGCGCCGGCCATGCGTGCCGACCGCTGCGCCGCCCACAAAGCGGATGGGGTAACTTGCTCGACTCCTTCATCCGTTGAAAGGTGGTCAGCATGAAGCAGAACACATTACGTGTCGTCATCACGGGCGCATCGAGCGGCATCGGCGCCGCGACGGCGGTGGCTTTCGCCAGGCAGGGCGCGCACCTGGTACTGGGTGCCCGCGGCAGGGAGGGTCTCGAGGATATCGCCGCTCGCTGCAGGGAAGCGGGCGGGCAGGCGGAGATCGGCATCGTCGACGTCACCGATGCCGACGCGGTCGCGACGTTCGCGGCGGCGGCACGCGCCGCGCTGGGCGGGATCGATTTGTGGTTCAGCGATGTCGGCATCGGCGTGGTCGGCAAATACCTGGACGTGCCGATGGCCGACCACCGGCAGGTGGTCGAGACCAATCTCGTCAGCCACATGAACGAGGCGCATGCCGTGCTGCCGGTCTTCGTGCACCAGGGCCACGGCATCTGGGTCAACATGATCTCGCTGGGCGGCTACATCACCTCGCCCTACGCCGCGGCCTACTCGGCCAGCAAGTTCGGCCTGCGCGGCTTCAGCGCGGCGCTGCGCGGCGAAATGCACGACCATCCGGACATCCACATCTGCGACGTCTATCCCACCTTCGTCGATACCCCGGCGATCTTTCACGCCGGTAACTACACGGGCGCCAGGCTGACGTATCCGCCCGGCGCGCTGGCGCCTGAAACCGTGGCGAACGCCGTGGTCAAGCTGGCTCGGCAACCGCGCGCCACGACCGTGATCGGCATGCCCGAGACCATGCTGAAGCTGGGCCAGTTCGCGGCGCCGCTCACCAACCTGCTGATGAAGCGCTTCATGGACCGGTGGTCCAGGCGTGCGGAACCGGCCAGGGATACCGTTGGCACCATGTACACGCCGGCGCCCGCCGCCAGCGGCATCCATGGCGGCCAGCGCCGCCACGGCGGACAGCGCAACACGGCTCTGGCGGTGGGCGCGGCGGTGGTCGGCGTGGCGCTCGCGGCGCGGCTGTTGAGCCGCCGTGGCTGATCACGGCAGGCCAGGCATGGAGCACGTGACGGAGCAGATAAGCGAGCAGATGAGGGAGCAGATGAGGGAGCAGATGAGGGAGCAAGTAAGCGGCGGCTGCCTGTGCGGCAGCGTGCGCATCGTGGCGACCGGTGCGCCGTACCGCGTGGGTATCTGCCATTGCCTCGACTGCCGCAAGCACCACGGCGCGCTGTTCCACGCCTCGGCCATCTTTCCCCAGGATGCCGTGGCGATCGAAGGCGAGACGCGCGACTATGCCGGCAGGTACTTCTGCCCGCGCTGCGGCTCGTCCGTCTTCTCGCGCAGCGCCGATGAAATCGAGGTGAACCTCGGCGCGCTCGATGCGCCCGGCCAGTTCCAGCCCACCTATGAACTGTGGACGATCCGCCGCGAGCCCTGGCTGCCGGCGTTCCCGCTGGCGAAACGCTACCGGCAAGACCGTGAGGCGGGCAGCCGTCAGGATGGCTGAGCGGGCGGCTATACTGGCGGGCACCCACAGCGACCCGACAGCACGATGAACCGCAGCGCCCTCAGTATCCTGGTCGTCGAAGACCACCCGGCGATCGCCCGCCAGATCGGGCAGTTCCTCGATGGCCTGAAGTGGCACGCGGACCATGCGGCCACCGGCGCGCTGGCCATCGAACTCGCCACGCGCGAGCCCTATGACGTGGTCCTGCTCGACCTGAACCTGCCCGACATCGACGGCTTCGACGTCTGCCGTGCCATCAAGGCGCGCGCGCCGCGCAACGTGCCGGTACTGATGCTGACCGCCCGCGATGCGTTCGAGGACAAGGCGCGCGGCTTCCACGGCGGCGCCGACGATTACGTGACCAAGCCGTTCGACTTGCGCGAGGTGGCGCTGCGCTGCGAAGCGCTGGCGCGGCGCGGGCAGCTGCACATCGGCCAGGAACTGCGCGTGGGTTCGCTGGTGCTGCTGCCGAGGGAGCGGCGGGCGCTTTGCAACGGCGCACCGGTCGCGCTGACGCAGGCCGGCTTCAAGATCCTGCTGATGCTGTGTACCGCCTTTCCGCGTGCCGTGTCGCGGTCGGCGCTGATCCACGAGCTGTGGGGTGCCGATCCGCCGGACAGCGATGCCCTCAAGTCGCATGTCTATGCGCTGCGCCGGCAGCTGGAACTCGCCGGGGCGCCGCACGCGATCGTGACCATCCCGCAGCTCGGCTACCGGCTGCAGGCCGATGAGGTAATCGATGCGGCAAGCAAGACGGCAAACAATACGGCAAGCAATGCGGCAAGCGATGGCCAGGTCGATCCGGCATAGCCTGTTCGCCGCGCTGGCCGGCTTCACGGTGCTGATCTGCGCGGTCTATACGGGGCTGGCGCTGGTGATTGCCTACGTGACGGAAGACATGCTGGTCGACCGGCTGCTGGAGCGCGAGGCGGCCGCCGTCGCGGCGCATTTCCGTGCGCACGGCGAGGTCCGGGCACCGGCCCACGATTTCATCGGCATCCACCGCGGCACCGCTACGCTGCCGCCGGAAGTGCGCGTGCAGGCCGCCGGCAAGGCGCGCGCCGAAATCTTCGCCGGCACGGGCCGGCACTACCACTTCCGCGCGCTCGACCTGCAGGGCGCGCATGGCTCGCAGCGCATCTACCTGCTGGCCGACGTGGGGCCGCTGCTGGTGGTGGCCAAGCTGATCGAGGATGTCGGCGGTGTCGTGATCGTCGTTGCCCTCGGACTGGTCGCGCTGGCGCTGCTGCTGGCGTGGCTGCTGGCCAGGCGGCTCGTCTCGCCCCTGCTGGAGCTGGCGCGGGAAGTGCGCAATGTGACACCGGAGGGTACCGTCGCCTTCAGCGCAAGGCGGCGCCCGGATGAAATCGGCTACCTGGCCGACAAGCTCGGCACCACGATCGCCGGACTGCACGCGGCGCTCCGGCGCGAGCATGCCTTTACGCGCGACGTCAGCCATGAATTGCGCACGCCCCTCACGGTGATGAACAATGTCCTCGGCCAGGCAGGCCGGCAGCCGCTCGGCACGCAGGAGGTGGCGCAGCTGCGGGCCGGCCTCGAGGACATCGGCTACACCATCGACGTGCTGTTCGCCCTGGCGCGCGCGGAGCACATCGCCCGTGAAACGTTCGACCTGCGCGGCGCCATCGAGGAAAGCCTGCTGCGGCTGGTGGAAGGCGGCTGGGACAGTGAAGGGCTGGTGCTCGACCTCCCCGACCGGCTGGAAGTGACCGGCAACCGCCACCTGGCCAGGCTGCTCATCGATAACTGCCTGGGCAATGCCCGCTTCCACGGCGCGCCGGGCTTGCGGATAGCCTTCGGGCCGGGTGCGCAGGGCGGGGTACTCAGCATCGGCAATGCGGTCGAGCCGGGCCGCGCGGGCACGATGCAGGGTTTCCAGCACGGCCAGGACCTGCTGCGGCGGATCGCCACCGCCATGGGCTGGGAGATCGGCTTCCACGCCGCCACCGCCACCTACCGCGTGGACATCGTGCCGCTGCGCCGGTAATGGAAACCGGCTGGAATTCACCACGATTTCACCGCCGGCTTCCTATGCTGCGTACTGGTCAACCCACACCGTACGCCCATGAAGATCCTGCTCAGCCTCGTCGTCCTCGCCTGCACCGCCGTTCCTGTACTCGCCCAGGTGAAATCGCTCGTCCACAAGGAAGAAAAGCGCCGCTACCTCGTTTACACGCCGCCTGCGTATGCGGCCGCGCCGAACCAGGCTTTTCCGGTGGTCTTCAACTTCCACGGCGGCGGCATGACGATGGCCGAACAGATGCTGTACACGCAAATGAACCGCGCGGCCGACCGGCACGGCTTCATCGTCGTCTACCCGGCCGGCATCAAGGGGGACTGGAACGTGGGTTTCGGCATGTCCTACCTCGAAGGCACCGACGACATCGGTTTTACGGCGGCATTGCTGGACAAGCTGAAGGCGGACTACCGGGTCGACCCGCGGCGGGTGTACGCCACGGGCCTGTCGCGCGGCGGCTTCTTCGCGCTGCGCATCGCGGCGGAACTGCCACACCTGTTCGCCGCGGTGGCCCCGGTCGGGGCGCCGATGCCGGAACCGGTGGTGCAGCACCATGCGAATCCCGGCCGGGTCGGCATGCTGCTGGTGCACGGCACCGCCGACGAGGTGGTGGCGTACGCCGGCAAGCCGGCCGGCTACCTGTCGGCGGAAGACACGTATGGCTACTGGCTGAAGCGGAACGGTCTCCGTGCCGAGGATGCGGCGGATGGTGCAAGCCGCCGCGTCATCGACACGGATGCCGGCGACGGAACGAGCGTGACATGGATCGAGGCCGGCAACGGGCAGCAGAGCGTGGCGCTGGCCACGATCCGGGAAGGCGGCCACACGTGGCCCGGTGCCGACCCGTTCAACGTCGGCCTGCCGATCGGGAAAACCAGCCGCGATCTCGATGCGAACGAAGCGATCTGGCGGTTCTTCGAGAAGCACCGCCGCTGATCCGGTGCGCGTGCCGTCAGAAGCCGATCTTGAGGTTGGCCCTGGCGCCGGTGGAATTGGTCGCCTTGCCCCACTTGCCGGCCGCGTCGCCGTGGCTGCCATACTGCGCGTCGATCGATGCCTTGTCGCTCAGCTTGTACTGCGCGCCCACGCCCAGGTAGCGGCCCCTGTCGGCTTCCTTCTTGCGTGCCGGCTTGTCGGTGTCATAGGCCTTGTCCAGCGCCACCGCATTCAGGCTCGGGGTCATCACGCTGTGGGCGACGCCCACCTTGCCGAAGGCAGTCAGCCTGTCGGTCAGTGGCAGCGAGTACTTGAGCGCCAGGTGGCTGCTGAAGTTGCTGGTGCTCAGGCTGCCCAGCGCGTTGTCCGGCTCGAACGCATCGATACGGTGGAAGCCCCGGTCCAGCAGGTACACGTAACCCGCCTCGATGGCCAGGTTCGGCGTCAGCTGGTAGCCGCCGAGCAGCCTCGGGTCGCGCCTGAAACGCTCCTGGAATACCTTGTCGTTGGGACTGGCCGCCTCGTTACCGCCATAGGCATGGGGATAGGGCCGGTAAGCCTTGTCGAACAGGGCTTGCGTGGCCGATTGTCCCGGCGCGGTGAACGTACCGGGCGCCTGCTCGACGACCTGGGCGTGCGCGGCGCCTGCAAGGAGGAGTGCTGCTGCAAAGGCCAGCCGGTGCGGTGTCATCATGTTTCCTTCAAAAGGTAGTGGAAGCGGCGGCAATGCTGTCACAATCTTATTTTAGCGACAAGCGATTTAACGCGCTCGCCAGCAAGCCCTTCATGAATCCTTCATGAACGCTGGATGAAGCCCTTCGGTTAGCCCTTCGGTAAGCGCACCGGCAAGCCGTCACAGGAGGCGTTCCGGGCGTGACGTGCATTGCGTGACGATACTTCCTACGATGCCGCCTTCAGCCAGTCCCGCCCCTTCTCGTCCAGCGCGGCGTCGATGACGTCGGGCGGCAGGCTGTACACCGTGGCCCAGGTGGCGCGGCCATCGGCGGCGTTGGACGGGAAGCTCGTCGTGTCGATCGGCCAGTGGTACTTGCGCTTGAGCGCGCGCACGATGGCCGCCAGCGTGACACGGCCGCGCAGCGGTTCGGCGCCGGCCTGGTCGGCGTTGGAGAGCAGGACGGCAAGGACGGCGCCGCGCGCGGTGCGGGGCCCGGGGAAGATCGGAGATTTGCGGGGCATGGCGGTATTCTAGCCGCGCGCGGGATCGATCGCGGTACGGCTGCGGGGCCGGCTGGGCGTGTGCTGTGGCTGTATACTCGCGCCCCATGGATATCAATCAAATCATCGCCCACCGCCTGCGCGAACTGCGCAGCGCCCGCGGCATGACCCTCGCGGTGCTGGCCGAACACAGCGGCGTGAGCCGGTCGAACATCTCCCTGATCGAACGCGGTGAAAGCAGCGCCACGGCGACGGTGCTCGACAAACTGGCCGCCGCCCTCGGCGTGCCGGTGGCTTCGCTGTTCGAGCGGCCGGTCGACGCGACGTCGCCGATCGCGCGCGCCGATGAGCAACCGGTCTGGACCGACCCGGGTTCGGGCTATGTGCGCCGCACCCTGTCGCCCACCGTGCCGTCGCTGATCCAGATGGTCGAGATCACCTTCCCGGCGGGCGCGCGGGTGGCCTATGAAACCTCGTCGCAGGACATCGACCGGCAGCTGTGGATGATCGAGGGGCGGATGGAAATCACCGTCGGCACCAGCTGCTGGGACCTCGCCGCCGGCGACTGCCTCGTCATGCGCCTCGACGAGCCAAGCACCTATCACAATCCCGGCACCATCCCGGCGCGCTACCTGATCGCCCAGGTCATGCAGGCGGCCATTGTCCCGCGCGCCGTGGTGGACCGCCAGTAACTTAACCCGCCAGCGCGCGGATCGCCGCCACCAGCGCGTCGAGATCGTCGGGCGAGGTGTACAGGTGCGGCGTCACCCGCACGCATTCCTCGTCGCCGATGCCGCGCACCACGGTGAAGATGCGGTGGTCGCGCATCAGCCGTTCGGCCACGTCGCGGGCGGCCATGCCGGCGATGCCGAACGACGCCAGCGCGCCATGGCGCCGGGCGTCGCGCGGCGTGAACAGGCGCACTCCCGGCACATCGCGTACGCGGTCCATCCAGTACCGGGCCAGGTAGCGCAGCCTTGCCTCCTTGTTGGGCGTGCCGATCGCTGCATGGAAGCGCAGCGCATCCTCGATCGCCAGCACCGGGGCCGGGGGCACCGCGCTGAAGTGGCCGAGCTTCACGATGTCGCCGGGCGCGTGCCCCACGTCGCCGAACAGCGGGGCGATATCGGCGATGCGGTGCCTGGCGATGTACAGCAGCCCGGTCCCCAGCGGCGCGCCGACCCACTTGTGCAGGTTGAAGGCGGCGAATTCCACGCCCAGCGCGGGCACCGTGTAGTCGATGTGGGCCAGCGAATGCGCCGCGTCGGCGATCACGTCGATCCCGCGCCGGCGCGCCATCGCGGCGATCTTCGCCAGCGGCATGACCTGGCCGGTGCGGTGCACCAGGTGGGTGACCAGCACCACCCGCGTGCGCGGCGTGATGGCGCGCTCGTACAAGTCCACGATTTCCTCGTCGCTGCCCGGATCGAGCGGCACATCCACCGTCACCAGTCGCAGCGACCTGCGCTCGCCGACCATGCCGAACGTGTCGATGACGCTGTCGTAGTCATGCCGCGCCAGCAGCACCGCGTCGCCCGCCGCGAACGGATAGCCCTGGACCAGGATGTTCAGCGATTCCATCGCGTTGCGGGTGATCAGCAGCTCGTCGCGCGCGGCGCCGGTAAACGCGGCCAGCGCCGCCATCACCTGTTCCAGCCGCTCGGGAAAGCGCACGCGCAGGAAATAGGAATTCTCGCGGTCCACCTGTTCCTGGTAGCGGCGCAACGCCGCCTTTACCGGCAGGGCCGGTGGGCCGAAATAGCCGTTTTCCAGGTTGATGAATCCGGGCGAAGGCGTGTACTGGCGGCGGATGGCGCTCCAGTAATGTTCGTCGTCGGGCGCGATGGCGGGTGGCGGCATGGACAAGGCGGGGCTCCTGTGGCATCGAATGCAAAATCCAGTATACAAGAATATTTTGTCCGGTATACTGGATTTGAGTGTTTTGATAACGTCGTCAACGGGGAGATCATCATGAACAGCCAAGCCGTGCGCCAGCAGTCCGCCGCTACCCGGGCCAGGGAACGCGACGAGCCGGTCGAGGTCACGGAACGCGGCCCGTCCGCGCCGGCAGTCCCGGACGAGGCCGCACCGGCCGTAGCGCCGGAGCGCACGGTGTTGCGTGAACTGCACAGGATGTTCGCGCTGATCGCCATCCGTTGAATCGCGAATACGGCACGCCGTGGCAATCGCGGCCCCGCCAGCGTGCGGGCGCCATGCCGTTCAGCGGTCGGGAAACTCCCTGGCCAGGAGGTCGCGCAGCTTGCCCAGTTCGATGGGCTTGGTCATGTGGTGGTCGAACCCCGCGGCCTGTGCCAGCTCGCGGTCCTTTTGCTGCCCCCAGCCGGTGATGGCGATCAGCTTCATGGCGGTGCCGCCCGGCGCCTGGCGCAGCCGGCGTGCCAGTTCATAGCCGTTCATGTCGGGCAGCCCGATGTCGAGCAGCGCGACCTCCGGCCGGAAGGCGGCAACGATATCGAGTGCCGCGCCAGCCGTATGCACGGTGCGCGTTTCGCAGCCGAACATGGTCAGGGCCATCGTCAGCGTTTCGGCCGCATCCTGGTTGTCATCGACGACCAGGATGCGCACGGATGCCGGCGGCGTATCGTCCTGCGCCGGCGCCGCGGGGCAGGCCGCGCCCATCGCCAGCGGCAGGCGCACCGTGAATTCGCTGCCCCGGCCGGGGCCTTCGCTCGCCGCGTCCACCGTGCCGCCATGCAGTTCGACGATGCCGCGCACCAGCGCCAGGCCGATGCCGAGGCCGCCCTTGGCGCGGTCCAGCGCCGGTTCCAGCTGCGAAAACATGTCGAACACGGTGGCCAGCGCGGCGGTGGGGATGCCGATGCCGTTGTCGCGCACCCGGATCTCCGCCAAGCCTGGAACACACGCCAGGTGCAGTTCGATGATGCCGCCGTTGGGGGTGTATTTCGCCGCGTTGGCGAGCAGGTTGAGCACCACCTGGGCCAGCCGGGTCGCATCGCCGTCGACCAGTACCGGGCCGTCGGCGACGTGGACGTGCAAGGTATGCCGTGCCGCCGCCATCATCGGCGCCAGGTCGTGCGCGGCGCCGCGTACCAGCGCGGTGAGCTCCACCGTGGCGCGGCTCAGCTGCATGCGCCCCTGGGTGATGCGCGAGACTTCCATCAGGTCGTCGACCAGCCGTGTGAGGTGGCGCAATTGCCGGTCGAAGGCCTGGATCAGGCGCGGTTCGGCACTGTCTCCCAGCTTGAACGTCAGCACGTCCAGCGCGCTGCGCATCGGTGCCAGCGGATTGCGCAATTCGTGCGACAGCGTGGCCAGGAATTCATCCTTGCGCCGGTCGGCCGCCGACAGCCGGGCGTTCGCGGCCTGCAGCCGGGTCTCGGCTTCGCGGCGCGCCTCCAGCGCCGCCTCGGCCGCCTTGCGGGCGGCCAGCAACTCGCGCTCGTAGGCATGGCGGTCGGCCGCCTTGAACAGGGCCCAGTGATCGAAGCTGGCGCCACCCTCCTGGCGGCGCGCGATGTTGATCAGCACGGGCAGCCGTTCCTTGCCGCGGTTGACCAGGTTGACCTGGATTTCCGCCACCGATCCCTGCACTTCCAGGATCGGCTGGCAATGCGTGTGATAGAACAGCCGGGCGCCGACCGGCAGCAGGTCGCGCATGCGCACCTTGCCGACCAGTTCTTCCTCCCCATAGCCCAGCCACGTGCAGGCGGTAGCGTTGGCCCGCAGGATCACGCCGTCCGCGCCGGTAACCACCAGGGCACAGGCGGCATTCTCGAACAGGGTATCGCCTCCGGGAAGCGCGCCGTTCACGTCGATCAGCGCAGGGTCTGCGCGAGGAAGCCCTCGATGACACGCGAGCTCTCGGTCGGTGCGCTCATGTGCGGGCAATGGCCCACGTTGTCGATCACGTGGAGGGTGCTGCGCGGCAGGTGGCGGTGCAGGTATCGGCCCACGTCCAGCGGTGCCACCAGGTCGTCGCTGCATTGCAGGATCAGCGCCGGCACGGTGGATTTCGGCAGGTCTGCCCGGTGGTCGGAGAGGAACGTCACGCGCGCAAAATGCTTGGCGATCTCGGGATCGTTGCGGCAGAAGCTGTCGGTCAGCTCCGCGCGCAGCTCCGGGCGCCCCGGCGCGCCCATGATGGCGGGCGCCAGGCTGCTCGACCAGCCCAGGTAATTGGCATCCATGGTTTCCAGCAATTCGCCGATGTCTTCCCGGCTGAAGCCGCCCACGTAGTCGCCATCGTTGATGTAGCAGGGCGAAGGCCCGACCATGACCTGGGCGACGAAGCGTTCCGGCGCCTTGATCGTCGCCAGCAGGCCGATCATCGTGCTGACCGAATGGCCGACGAAGACCACGGGGCCGGTGGCGAACGCATCGAGGATTTCCAGCAGGTCGTCCGCATAGCCGTGCAGCGTGCCGTACTTGTCGCGGTCATAGGCCGATAAATCGGATCGCCCGCTGCCGACGAGATCGAACGAGATCGTGCGGAAGCGCTCGGCGAAGGCGGGTGCCAGGAAGCGCCACATGGTCTGGTCGCAGCCGAATCCGTGCGCGAACACCATGGTGGCCGACCCGTTCCCCGCGACATGAACATTATTTCGGATCTGTACGGACATGATGGATTCGATGTTGGTTGGAATGCAACAGGCGATTATACCCGAGCGATCCGGCCAGGCGATTACGGTTGGCGGCGCCCGGTCACTGGCGGCGGTAGTCACCATTGAACGTCACGCGTATGCCGCCGCAGCCGGATTCGCCGGACACTTCCAGCGCGTCGTCGCGCAGCCGTAACCGGGCCTTGCAGTACTCCGATTCGAACAGTGCCGTGCCGTCCGGCTGCACCGTGGCGTATCCGGTCATCTGCCCCGTGGCCACCTGCCCCTCGTAGCCGTCGGGCCCAAGCCAGAGCGCCTCGCCGGTGAGATGGAGATGGCCATTTTCCAGCGGCAGGACCGTGATCGACGCGCTGTCCGTGTCTTCGCGGCCCTTCCAGTAGCGCACGAAATGGCCCGTCCAGTTCGTGCCGGGCACGTTTGAACCCGCCAGAGAACCGAGTAACCGGATCCGTTCCGAGAACGCATCCTGCACGCAGAGGGAATCGGCGCAGCCTGCGTCAAGCGAGTAGAGCCAGTTGCGCTGCGCGCGCCGGAGCATGGCCTTGTCGGCCGCGCGGCCGAGTGCATTCCGGTACGCGGCGTTCAGCGTTTCATCCTGAGCCGACAATTCCGGATTCGCGCAGATCAGCTTTTCCAACCGGGATGCCGCGCGGGCGCAGTCGAAACTTGCCGCCGCCGCGGTACCGCAGAGGAGAAACAGGCAGGTCGCCGGGATCAGTACAAAACGTCTCATCGCATGCCTGTCATCGTTCGAGGTAGGTAGCGTCGATCATGTCGCATCGGTGCTGTCGCATGATGCAGCAGCCACGACGGTGGGCCAGCCGCTCTGGCCGGCGCCAGTGTATCAGCCCACGCTCACGCTTCCGCCGCCACCGGCATGCCCTCGATTTTCCACCGCAGCATGCCGCCGGCCAGGTTGGCCACCTGGCCGAATCCCGCCTTGGCAAGCAGCACGCAAGCCTGCGCCGAGCGCACGCCGGAGCGGCAGACGGCTACCACCGGGCGCTCCTTGTCCAGTGCTTCCAGATGCTCCGCCAGTTGCGACAGCGGAACCAGCCGCGCACCCGGCAGGTGGCCCAGCTTGTCGATGAATTCCGCCTCCTCGCGCACGTCGAGGATCTGCGCCTTGGCGCCGTGTTCGAGCAGCGCCATGGGCTCGATTTCCCACACGCCGGAAAAGCGCAGGGTCAGCGGCGCCCAGTCCGGCGCTTCCGGCGGCAGGGCGCCCCCTTCCGGCTGGCCGCAGCGCAGGTTTGCGGGCACGGCCACCGCGATCATCTTCGGATGCGGCAGGTGCAGGTTGTTCATGTGGCCCGTGAAATCGCCCACGTCGACCTCGCCGCCCAGCCGCGGATTGAAGCGGCGTTCCTCGGCCACGCTGGTGACCGTGATGCCGCGGTAGTCGTGCGCCGGGTACAGCAGGCAGCTGTCGGGCAGCGACAGGATCTGCTCGCGCACGGAAGTGAACAGCTGCTGCGGGCTGCCCTGCTGGAAGTCGGTGCGGCCGCAGCCGCGGATCAGCAGGCTGTCGCCGGTGAAGGCCATGCTGGCGTCATCGAGCACGTAGGTCAGGCAGCCGTTGGTGTGGCCCGGCGTGGCCCGCACGTCCAGGTGGCGCGCACCGAACACGATACGGTCGCCGTGCCGCAGCGGGCGATCCACGAGTTCGGCGCCGGCGGCCGCGGCCAGCGCGATGTCACTGCCGCAGCGCTGGTGCAGCCGCCAGGCGCCGGTCACATGGTCGGCATGCACGTGCGTGTCGAGCGTGGCCCGCAGCGCCAGGCCGAGTTCCTGCAGCAGGGCCAGGTCGCGCGGCACCTGCTCGTAGACGGGATCGATCAGCAGTGCCTCGCCGCCGTCGGCAAGCAGGTACGTGTAGGTCGATGAAACTGGATCGAACAGCTGGCGGAAGATCATGTCGGGCTCCTGGCGGATGGCCGGCCTCGTGAGCCGCCATCGGGAATGCGGAAATGCGGCTTATGGATGCGGCTTATTCTAGCAAGGGCACCGCGCCTGGGTTCATCGTGACCCCTGGCGCTCCAGTTTCGCCACCGAGGCCCGCATCGTCACCGTTACCGGGAAATCGCGCTCGACCGGCCGCTTCAGGCCGTAGCACAGGTTGAGCAGCTGGTTGATGCCGTTCAGCGTCATCTGCTGCCATGGCATGCGCACCGACGTCAGGCGCGGGGCCGCATACTCCGCGCTGGGCGTGTCGTCGTAGGCCAGCACCGACAGGTCATGCGGAACGCGGATGCCCGCTTCCTGGAAATGCGACAGCGCGCCCACGGCCATCTCGTCGTTGGCGCAGAACAGCGCGGTGGGCTTTCGGCCGGAAGCCACCAGCTCGCGCGCCGCGGCCCAGCCGGCGGCCGGCGAGAAGTCGCCCTCGCGCCGCCACATCGCGGTGGTGTCGGTGCCCGCCGCCGCCAGCTCGGCGAGAAAGCCATCGATGCGGGCCACGCTGTCTTCCAGCTCCATCGGGCCGGTCAGCAGCGCGATGTCGCGGTGGCCGTTCTCCAGCAGCGTGCGCGCGGCCAGGCGGCCCCCCAGCATGTGGTCGACCGTGAAGCACTGGTCCGGGATGGTCGCGAAACCATGGTTCAGCGCCACCAGGCGCGACAGCCGGCTGCCGGCCACCGCGAGGTCGTCCTCGTCCAGGGCGCTGGTCATCACGATCAGGCCATCGCAGCCGCGTTCGATCAGGAACTCGATGCCTTCCAGGGCCTGGCGGCGCGCATTGCCGAGGCCCACGCCGAACGCCACCACCATGTGCAGCCCCGCCGCGCGCAGCTCGGTATCGATGATCTGCAGGATCGGCGTGAAGAAGGTGCCGGACAGCGCCGGGATGTACACGCCGATCATCTTCGACGAACCGGACAGCAGCGCCCGGGCCGCATGCGACGGCCGGAAGCCCAGTTCGTCGATGGCCTTGCGCACGCGCTCCAGCGTGGCTGGCGACACCGGGCCGCTGCCGTTGATCGCGCGCGACGCGGTGCCCAGGCCCACGCCCGCCAGGCGGGCGACGTCTTTGATGGTTGCCACTGAAATTCCTGTTCCGCTGACAAAACATGGCGAGCATACTGGAACTCACCCGCCCGCGCCAAACGCGGCGGATGCCGCGCCCTTCCCGCCGGGCGCGCATTGCCGCATCCGGGGTCCAGTGGGTAGTGTCGCTTGGTTAAGCAAACCCCAAGTGCAAATTCCGGGGTCAGGGAGGAGTGCTGGCATTTATGCCAGCACCGTTGCGCAGGCGCGAAGCATGCTTCGCGAAACCCCTGCTACACCCCGCCGGGGCAGAGCAGGGGTTTCGAGGAGCACTGCTCCTAGCCTGCGTCGCGGTACCGGCATGCTTGCCGGTACTCCTCCCTGACCCCAGCCCTTCGCTGTTGGAGTGAATGCACGCGCTCTCAATGCGCCGGGTAACGCTTAACTTAACGGCATTAGGTTCATTGAGCCTTCACATGCTTCATGATGTTCAGGAACGTGTCGGTCCAGTACACCTTGCGGTTGTCGGCCAGGTACTTCACCAGTTCCTCGTGCGCGGCACTCGAGTTGGCGAGGTGGTCGCCGCCGATGCCATGGAAGGTGAAAGCCACCATCGTGCCCTTGTCCGCCGCTTCCTTGACCATCGCGATCAGTTGCTGGCCGGTGAGGCCGACGGGCGCCACCACCGGTACCCGGTACGGATCGAGCTTCGCCATCGACGGTACGGCGCCGCGGCCGACGCTCGCCTTGATCGCCACGAAGTCGGCGTGCACCGCCGGCAGGTACTCCTGCCCACCGGCCGCCAGCAGGTCGCCGCAAGGCGCGGTGAATGTGCGTTCGCGCCGCCCGTCGATCGCGTACAGCATCGTGTTGGCCAGCGTGACCTGGTCCTTCATCTGCGCCACGCTCGTCGTGTCGAGGTCGCGGTGCGGCGCCACCCAGCCGCGCTCCGGCAGCGAGCGCCGGCACTGGTGGAACAGCGAGTGGTTGGCCAGCTCATGGCCCCGTTGCGCGGCGGCGCGCCATTCGGCCAGGCGCTTGTCGATGGTCTGGCTGGAGAGCGTGAGGTAGAACGTGCCCTTCACGCCGTACTTGTCCAGCGTGGGGATCGCATGATCGAGCTGCGAATCGGCGGCATCGTCATAGGCCAGGCTGACGGCCGCTTTCGCGCCGTTCGGCCAGGGGAAGGTTTCGGCGGCGCCGGCGCCGGTGGCTGCGCCGGCCAGCGCCAGCAGGATCCAGAAGGTTGTCTTCATCTCGTACCCGGGTATGTGACAAGAACGCAACGCATGCTGCGGTGCAGAGTGCGGCGCGGATTGCACTGTTAAAGTGGAAACGTTACCATACAACGACATTCATCTTTGCATGCGCCTGCCGCGCCGTCAATCCGGAGAACCATGGCTGCTTTCCATCGACGCTCACCGACCGCCACCGGCATCGCTGCCGCCATGTCCCTGGCGCTGCTGGCGCTGGCCGACGCCGCGCCGGCCATGGAAGCGCCTCCCGGCTGGAAGCTGGCATGGGCGGATGAATTCGATGTCGACGGCCTGCCCGATCCGGCGAAGTGGGATTACGACACCGCATTCAACCGCACCGGCTGGCACAACAGGGAACTGCAGTATTACACCAGCGCGCGCCGCGAAAACGCCGAAGTGAAGCATGGCCGCCTGGTCATCACCGCCCGCAAGGAAGCGCTGGCGTCGATGCCGGACTACGGCGGCCAGGCCTACACGTCGGCACGGCTGGTCACGCGGGGCAAGGCCAGCTGGACGCACGGCTTCATCGAAGTGCGCGCGAAGCTGCCGTGCGGTCCGGGCAGCTGGCCGGCGATCTGGATGCTGGGCACCGGCGGCAAGTGGCCGGCCGACGGCGAGATCGACATCATGGAACACGTGGGCCACAAGCCCGGCGAAATCCTCGGCAGCATCTACACGAATGCGCAGAACTGGCCGCGTGGTACCGGCAAGACCAGCAAGACGACGGTGCCCGGCGCGTGCGGCGCCTTCCACGACTACCAGCTCACGTGGACGAACGACCGGATCCTCGTGGGTGTCGATGGGCGCAATTACGCCGAACTGGCGAACCCGAAGGATGGCGACTACGACAAGTGGCCGTTCGACCGGCCGCAGTACCTGCTGCTGAACGTCGCGGTGGGCGGCGACCTCGGAGGCGCGGTGCGCGACGACAGCCTGCCGTGGCGCATGGAAGTGGAGTACGTGCGGGTCTTCCAGCCCGCCAGATGAGTTTTTACAACAGTATCGTCCAACAACAAATCTGTTCCGATTGACAACGTAGAAGTGCCCACCTACCATTGAGCGGCCTGATATGGAAACGTTTCCATACACCTCTGGAACACCTTGGAAAGCAAGGCGGACCGGATGGATCGGCGCCGGCCAGGCAGGAACTCATCGGTAGAAAACCATAAGAACGAAGAACACAGGAGACCACATGCACTATCCAAGGACCAAACAGAAACTGATCGCCCTGGCCGTGTCCAGCGCCTGCGCCGCCACCGCGCTGCCGGCATGGGCACAGGACGCTGCCCAAAGCCAGGGCGCCGACCTGTCGTCGTCGCAGCCGGTGCAATCGGTGGTGGTGACCGGCATCCGCGCATCGATGCAATCGTCGCTGAACCTGAAGCGCAATTCCGACGGCATCGTCGACGGCATCGTCGCCGAGGACATCGGCAAGTTCCCCGACACGAACCTGGCCGAATCGCTGCAGCGCATTTCCGGCGTGTCGATCGACCGCTCGATCGGCGAAGGCTCGAAGGTCACCGTGCGCGGCGTGGGCCCCGACTTCAACATGGTGCTGCTGAACGGCCGCCAGATGCCGACGTCGAACCTGGGCGACCTGAATGGCCGCGCCTTCGACTTCGCCAACCTCGCTTCCGAGGCGGTGTCGCAGCTGCAGGTGTACAAGACCAGCCGCGCCGAAACGCCGACCGGCGGCATCGGCGCCACGCTGAACGTGATGACGGCGCGTCCGCTCGACCGCCCCGGCATGCAGGCTTCCGTCGGGGTGAAAGGCGTCTACGACAAGTCGGCCTCGAACCTGCCGGGCGATGTCAAGGATGGCAAGCGCGTGACGCCGGAAATCTCGGGCATCTACAGCAATACCTGGAACGACAACATGTTCGGCGTGGCGGTCACCGCCAGCTACCAGGAACGCAACCTGGGCTACAGCACGGCATCCGTGGGCAATGGCTGGAAGGGCCCGTACCGGGGCAGCTCCACGGTCGGCGGCACGATTCCCCAGCCCGGCGCGCCCGGCTCGGAAAACATCACCAACCGGCCCGGCGCCAACGACGTGTATTCGCTGCCGCAGAATTTGAACTACGCGTTCAACGGCGTGCAGCGCGAGCGCACCAACGGCCAGCTGACGTTCCAGTTCGCGCCGCGCAAGGATCTCACCACCACGCTCGACTACACCTACTCGCAGAACAAGATCCATACGCGCCGCCAGGACCTGTCGGCATGGTTCAACTTCGGCCCGTCCGCCTCCAGCTGGACCGATGGCCCGGCCGCCGGCCCGCTGGTGTACACCGAGTTCCTCCCTGCCGGGACCAGCGACATCGCCATGGGCGGCGCCGACTTCGCCACCGTCAGCGAAAACAAGTCGGTCGGCTTCAACACGCTGTGGAAGGTCAATTCCGCGCTGCGCCTGGAACTGGACGTGCACCGCTCCACCGCCGAATCGCAGGCCGACAGCCCGTGGGGTTCGGACAACGTGCTGGGCACCGCGTCGTTCAGCCGCGGCGACACCACGGCCGACTTCAGCGAGGATTTCCCCGTCCTGTCGATCGCCGGTGCCGATTTCGCGCGCGCGCCGCAGCAGGTGACCGGCTCGGCGTTCCGCAACGGCTACATGAAAGGCGAAATCAGCCAGGCCCAGTTCAAGGGCCGCCTGAAAGTGATGGAATCGTCGCAGCTGAACTTCGGCCTGTCCGCCACCAAGGTCGACAACCGATCCGCCTTCTCGACGATGCAGCGCGATACCTGGGGCGGCGCCACCAGCCCGGCCGACTACCCGAGCAGCGTGTGGCATCCGGCCACCGTGCGCGGCTACTTCGACAAGATCGACGGCTCCGGCAACCCGAAACTGTTCAACAACTTCTACACCTTCAACTTCGGTGAAGTGCGCGACCTGGCGATCAAGGCATCCGGGCGGCCGGACCTGTATTCGGTCAAGGGCACCTGGGATACCGACCAGCGCACCGAAGAAAAATCCAAGGCGCTGTACCTGCAGTTCAATACCGACTGGGACACGGCGCTGCCGATCCACACCGCCATCGGCGTGCGCTACGAGAAGACCGACATCGTCTCTTCCGCGCTGGTGCAGACCGCCACCGGCATCTCATGGGTATCGCAGAATGAATTCCCGGTGCAGTTCGGCGCCCCGGACTTCACCACGCTGACCGGCAAGTACAACAACCTGCTGCCCAGCATCGATACCGATATCGAACTGCGCGAAGACATGAAACTGCGCCTGTCGTACGGAGAAACCATCGGGCGCCCCCGCTATGACCAGATCCAGGGCGGCACGGTGCTCAGTAACCTGGCGCGCGTGGACGGCGGCACCGGCACTGCCGGCAACCCGGGGCTGAAGCCGGTGGAGTCGAAAAACCTCGACCTGTCGTACGAGTGGTACTACGGCAAGCAGAACTTCTTCGCGCTGGGCTTCTTCAAGAAGAACCTGGATAACTACGCCGGCCAGTCCCAGGTCGACGCCAACCCGTTCAACCTGCACACGCCGGTGGGCGGGGCACTGTGGAACCTGGCCCTGGCCAACGGCTGCGCCAGCGCCGATACCACCTGCATCCGCAATTACATCTTCCGCAACCATCCGACGGCGCCGGGCGTCACGCCAGGCAAGGATGACGCCTCCGGCAACGCCACCGGCACCATCGTCGGCCAGCCGGGCGATCCGCTCGCGAACTTCCGCATCACGTCGTTCTCGAACCAGAAGAAGGCCAGCCTGAAAGGCTTCGAGGTGAACGTGCAGCACATGTTCGGCAACAGCGGCTTCGGGGTGTCGGCCAACTACACGTATGTCGATTCCGGCCTGGGCTTCGACAACGCCAGCGCCGGCGAGCAGTTCGCGCTGGTCGGCCTGTCCGATTCGGCCAACCTGATCGGTATCTACGAGAACGACAAGTGGAACGTGCGCGCCGCGTTCAACTGGCGCGACAAGTTCCTCGCTTCCACCTTCGATGGCGCGGGTCCTAACCCGGTCTACACGGAAGCCTACGGCCAGTTCGACCTGTCGGTGGGGTATGCGATCACGCCGCAGCTGTCGATGCAGTTCGAAGGCATCAACCTGGCCAATGAAACGACGCGCCAGCACGGCCGTAACGAGCGCATGCTGGTCAATGCCACGCAGGCTGGCGCGCGCTATATGTTGGGTCTGCGCTACAAGTTCTGACAATCGTTTTCATACTATGAGAGGGGAGCGGCTTCGCAGGCAGCGGAGCCGCTCCGATTTTTCTTTCCAGCGTTAGTTTTTCGGTTAGACTAATTGCCACCTTTTCATTTTGGTTCCCCATGTCCCAGCCGCCCGTTTCCAGCCTGGTCAACCATGTGGTCATCGTCGGCGGCGGATCGGCCGGCTGGCTGACCGCCGGCGTCATCGCCGCCGACCATCCAGCGCTTACCGTGACGCTGGTCGAATCGCCGGACGTGGCGCCGATCGGCGTGGGCGAAGGAACCTGGCCATCGATGCGCGACACCCTGCACCGTATCGGCGTGTCCGAATCGGCGTTCTTCCGCGAGTGCGATGCCGCGTTCAAGCAGGGATCCCGCTTCAACGGCTGGCGCAGCGGCGGCGGCGCGGAAGACTACTACTTCCATCCGTTCGTGCTGCCGCAGGGCTTCGGCGAGGCCGACCTGGTGGAAAGCTGGCAGCGCGATGTTCCGGGCGTGCCGTTCGCCGACCTGGTGAGCTTCCAGCCGCACCTGTGCGTGCATGGCCGCGCACCGAAGCAGCCGGCCACGCCGGAATTCGCCGCCGTGGCCAACTACGGCTATCACCTCGATGCCGGCAAGTTCGGCGTGTTCCTGCGCAAGCACTGCCTGGAAAAGCTGGGCGTGCGCTACGTGCCGGACCACGTCACGGCCGTCAACAGCCATGACAATGGCGACATCGCCTCGCTGCAGACCAGGGAACATGGCGCCCTCGCTGGTGACCTGTTCATCGACTGCACCGGCATGCAGTCGCTGCTGCTGGGCCGCCACTACGGCGTGCCGCTGCTGCACCGCAAGGACGTGCTGTTCAACGACAGCGCGCTGGCCGTGCAGGTGCCCTACGAGCGCGACGACAGCCCGATCGCCTCGCAGACCACCTCCACCGCGCAGCGTGCCGGCTGGATCTGGGATATCGGCTTGCCGACCCGGCGCGGCATCGGCCATGTGTATTCGAGTGCGCACACGAGCGATGAACAGGCGGAAGCGGATTTGCGCGCCTATATCGGCAAGGACGATATTCCGGCGCCGCGCAAGCTGACGTTCCAGCCCGGCTACCGCGAGCAGTTCTGGCACCGCAACGTGGTCGCCATCGGCCTGTCCGCCGGCTTCATCGAACCGCTGGAAGCTTCCGCGCTGGCGCTGGTGGAAATGTCGGCGGCGATGGTCAGTGACGATCTTCCGGCCACGCGCGAGGCGATGGACATCGTGGCGCGGCGCTTCAACGACGCCTTTACCTATCGCTGGGAACGCGTCATCGAATTCCTCAAGCTGCACTATGTGCTGAGTGGCCGGACGGATCCGGGCAGTACTTCGGATTACTGGCACGACAACCGCCGCGCCGAAACGATTCCCGCGCGGCTGCAGGAACTGCTGGCGCTGTGGCGCCACCGGCCGCCATCGCGCCTGGACTTCAACCGCATCGAGGAAGTCTTCCCGTCGGCCAGCTGGCAGTACGTGCTGTACGGGATGGGCTTCCAGCCCGACCGCGAACGCATCACGCGGCGTGGTTCCACGGGCAGCGCCGACGGCTACTTCCGCGAAGCCGCCGAGCTCACGCGCAAGATGCTGCGCGCGCTGCCGTCGAACCGCGAACTGATCGACCATATCCGCCTACACGGCCTACAGAAAATCTAGAACAGACGAGACACGCATGACGAACCACGTTTTACTGAACAACGTCCAGCACAAGGACCTGAAGGTCATCACCCGCCACGGCGCCGGCCTCGGCGACGAGCAGATGTACGTTGCCACCTTCCCCGCCGAATTCCGCACGCTGCAGGCGCATTACCCGATCGTGTTCCGCAAGGCCGAAGATGGCCGCGGCTTTGAGCCGATCGTGCTGTTCGGCTTCCAGGCCGGTGAAAACCTGTTCCTGAAAGCCGATGGCTGGGATGCGCCGGAAATCCCGCTGATGATCGAACGCCAGCCGTTCCTGATCGGCCGCAATGGCGAAGAGATGCTGGTGCACGTGGACCTGGACAGCCCCCGCGTCTCCCGTACCGAAGGCGAGCCGGCCTTCCTGCCGCACGGCGGCATCACCGAATACCTCGAACGCATCAACTCGATCCTGTTCACGATCCACGAAGGCTTGCAGAGCAACGTGGCCTTCGTCGACGCGCTGCTGAAGTACGAGCTGCTGGAATCGTTCGTGTTCGACATCGAACTGGACGACGGCTCGCAAAACCGCCTCGCCGGCTTCTACACGATCCACGAGGAACGCCTGCACGTGCTCGACACGGAAGCCATCGGTGCGCTGCACCGGGCCGGCTACCTGCAGCCGATCCACATGGTGCTGGCGTCGCTGTCGCAATTCCGCGCGCTGATCGACCGGAAGAACCGGCAGCATGCTGCCCGTCGCTGAACTGCGCGGCCTCACGCCGCGCGACCTGAATGACCGCATCCTGACGTCCACGCAGCCGCTGCTGCTGCGCGGCCTGGTGGCGCACTGGCCGATGGTGCGCGCCGCGCTGGCATCGCAGGAAGCGGCGTCCGCGTACCTGAAGCGCTTCTATACCGGCGCCCCGGTCGTGGCGATGCTCGGCTTGCCGGACATCGGCGGCCGCTTCTTCTACAACGACGACCTGTCCGGCTTCAATTTCCGGCCCGTGCACGCGCCCCTGGGCGGCGTGCTGGACGAGCTGGAAGGGCACCGCAACGACGAGCAGCCGCCGGCGATCTACGTGGGTTCCACCACGATCGATAACTTCCTGCCCGGTTTTCGCGCCGAGAACGACGTCGACCTGGGCGGCGGCCGCGAGCCATTGGCCTCGATCTGGATCGGCAACCGCACGCGCATCGCCGCGCACTACGACGCGCCGGACAACCTGGCCTGCGTGACGGCGGGCCGGCGCCGCTTCACGCTGTTCCCGCCCGAGCAGTTGCCGAACCTGTACGTGGGGCCGCTGGACTTCACCCCGGCCGGGCAGGCGATCAGCCTGGTCGACCTGCATGCGCCGGACTTCGAGCGCTTCCCGCGCTTTGCCGAAGCCCTGGAACATGCGCAGGTGGCCGAGATGGAGCCGGGCGACGCGCTGTTCATCCCCAGCATGTGGTGGCACCACGTCGAGGCGCTCGACGCCTTCAACGTGCTGGTGAATTACTGGTGGCGCCAGTCGCCGCACTACATCGATACGGCGACCAACGCGCTGATGTACGCGATCATGACGATCCGCGACCTGCCGCCGGCGCAGCGCAAGGCATGGGAAGGGTTGTTCCGCCATTACGTGTTCGAGCACGACGAGCGGACTTCCGCCCACATTCCGCCGGCCGCGCAGCGCATGCTGGCGCCGATGACCGAGGACATGTCGCGCGCGCTGCGCGCCCAGCTGCTGAAGCGCCTGAACCGCTGAAGCCACTACAAGAAGGCAAGAAGGAGACGAACATGGAACAACAACGCCAGAAAAAACCGGTGCGCCGCGTGGTGATCGCCGGCGGCGGCACGGCGGGATGGATGGTCGCCGCCGGGCTGTCGAAATCGCTGGGCAAGCTGCTGGACATCAAGCTGATCGAGTCCGAGGAGATCGGCACCGTCGGCGTCGGCGAAGCCACCATTCCCACGCTGCTCAATTTCCACCACCTCATGGAAATCAACGAGCAGGAGTTCATGGCCGAGACCATGGCCACCTTCAAGCTGGGCATCAGCTTTGAAAACTGGCGCAACGTGAACGAGGACTACATCCACTCGTTCGGCACCACTGGCACCGACCACTGGACGGCCGGCTTCCAGCATTTCTGGCACAAGGGCCGCGAGCGCGGCATCGCCGGCGACTACGGCGACTACTGCCTGGAACTGAAGGCCGGCCTGAAGAACCGCTTTGCGCACCTGCCGAACAACGGCATGAACTACGCCTACCACATGGATGCCGGCCGCTACGCGAAATTCCTGCGCCGCTTCTCGGAACGCTATGGCGTGCAGCGCGTGGAAGGCAAGATCGTCGAGGTCCGCAAGAACCTGCTGAGCGGCGACATCACCGCCCTGCGCCTGGACTCCGGCGCCGAACTCGAGGGCGACCTGTTCATCGACTGCACTGGTTTCCGCGGCCTGCTGATCGGGCAGACCATGGGCGTGGAATACGAGGACTGGTCGCACTGGCTGTTCAACGACAGCGCCGTGGCGCTGCAGACGAAATCGGTGCGCGATGCGGTGCCGTACACCCGCTCGATCGCGCGCGACGCGGGCTGGCAGTGGCAGATCCCGCTGCAGCACCGCGTCGGCAATGGCCTGGTGTACTCCACCCGCTACACGGACGACGAAACGGCAGTGCGCACGCTGCAGGCGGCCGTCGATGGCGAACCGTTGATGACGCCGCGCGTGATCCGCTTCACGCCGGGCCAGCGCAAGCAGACGTGGAAGGGCAACTGCATCGCCATCGGGCTGGCCAGCGGCTTCCTGGAACCGATCGAATCGACCAGCATCCACCTGATCCAGCGCGGCATCATCCGGCTGATGCAGATGTTCCCGCAGGATGGCATCAGCCAGGCCGACATCGACGAATTCAACCAGCAGGCCGACTACGAGATCCAGCACATCCGCGATTTCATCATCCTGCACTACAACGTGACAAACCGCCGCGACACGCCGTACTGGCGCGACGCCGCCACGATGAAGCTGCCGCCGTCGCTGCAGCACCGCATCGACCTGTTCCGCGACACCGGCCGCGTGTTCCGCGTGCCGAACGAACTGTTCGCCGAGAACTCGTGGATCCAGGTGATGCTGGGCCAGGGCATCCTGCCCGCCTCGCACCACCAGACCGCGGACCTGATGGGCGACGAAGAACTGGCCCGCTTCCTCGGCAACATCAGCGGCACCATCGACCGTACCGTGGCCCAGCTGCCGTCGCACCAGAAATACGTCGAACAGTACTGCTCCGGCACCGGGTGGTAAATCCACAACACCCGCACTGGGGACTGTCCCCGTTTTTGAGCAACAATTTTCTTGCAGGCATGGGATTTGTCGGCATTCCGACAAATGATTCGTGCCGCCCTTGTCGAAATAAGCCAGACAACAGGATGCGGTGTAAAAACCACAGAATTGTTGCTAAAAATCGGGGACTGTCCCCGTTTTTGGGAAATTAGTTGCCGTGTGATAAATAGTGAGTTTTCGACAGGGGGTGATGCGCTATAAACAGCATTTACCATTGCGGAGTTTATTTTGCGCATCATCCCTGCCATTGGCGCCGTGCTGGCGCTGTCGACGTTGCTGGCGCAGGCCCAGGAATACTCCGTGAAAGCCGACGAGCCCCAGACTGGCTCCAATCTCCGGCGCAGTACGGCACGCATCAATTTCCCACCCGACAAGACCTATGCCGAATTGCCGGAGGCGGACAAGGCCCGCCTGCGCGCCGTGTACGAGAACATGGGGCCAGATGACGAGCCGCCGTATCCGGCGCGCGGGTATGGCAAGCTGATGCGGTCAATCAGTTCCGCCCAGAACAGCGTGCAGATCGAGGGCGTGGTGGAGATGGGCGTGATCGTCGGTGCCGATGGCCAGGCCGACAGCGTCAAGGTCTACCAGTCGCCGGACCCGAAGACGACGCAGGTGATCGCCAGCGTGCTGATGCTGGAGAAATACAAGCCGGCGCTGTGCAATGCCAAACCGTGTACCCAGGAATTCCCTTTTGCCATCCGCTTCTCGCTGGAGAACCAACAGCTGAAAACCTACCGCTAGCGGCCCCGCGATGTTGCATGAAGCCGATCAAGGGCCACCTGGATTTCCGGGGCCTTGGCCGCCTTGATCATGGCTGGTTTTTCGATGGACATCGATGCGTCATGAACCGCGTTTCCACTGGGGAGTTGTCAACTTGCGAATCGCCCTTGCCTTCGGCGCCATGCTGGTACTGTCGACCAGCCTCGCCCACGCCCAGCAGTACCGCATGAAGGAGGAGGAACCACGCACCGGCACGCTCCTCAAGCGCGAGAATACCCGCCTCAGCCTGCCGCCGGACAAGACCTATGCGGAATTGTCCGAGACGGACAAGGCGCGCCTGCGCGGCATGTATGAACACATGGCGCCCGGCGACGAGCCGCCGTTCCCCGCGCGCGGCTACCGCAGCCTGATGCGGGCGATGTCCGCCGTGCAGGAGCGCCTGCAGATCGCCGGTAACGTCGACATGGGCGTGATCGTCGGCGCGGATGGCCGCGCCAGCGAGATCAAGGTGTACGGATCGTCCGACCCGCAACTGACGACCGTCATCGCCAACGTGCTGGTGCTGGAAAAGTACAAGCCGGCGCTGTGCGGTGGCACGCCTTGCACCCAGGAATTCCCGTTCCGCATGAACTTCAAGCTGCGGCACTGAAAACGGCCGCGTGGCTGGCTAGATTGTTCAAGGAAAAACTTATTACATCGTGACAATTCGTGAGTTTTACCATGGCAGCGATGCGCTATAACTGCGCCTTTTGCACGGAGCTCATGTTGCGTATCCACTTCATTCTCGGGGCCATGCTGGCGCTGGCGAGCTGCCTGGCCCATGCTCAGCAATACCGCATGGCGGAGCAGGATGCGCGTGTCGGGACCAACATCAAGCGAAACGTCGCACTTACTACCATTGCCTTCAACAAACCTTATGCCGAGCTTCCAGAAGACGAGAAAGCGCGGCTGCGGGGGATGTACGAGCAGATGGGACCGGACGACGAGCCGCCATTCCCCGTCAATGGCTATGCGCACCTGATGCGCACGCTGGCCGATATCCGCCGCAAGGTGCATATCGAAGGCGTTTTCGACCTGGGCGTCATCGTGGGACCGGATGGCCGTGCCACCGATATCAAGGTGTATCAATCTCCCGATGCCCACTCTGCCAATACGAAACTGACGAAGCTGGTTGCCGGTGTATTGATGCTGGAGAAATACAAGCCAGCCCTCTGTGAAGGCAAGCCATGTACCCAGGAGTTTCCTTTTGCCGTGCACTTCACCGCAACACGGCAATAGCTTGACACCACGCTGATCCACAGCTTACATTACCAACAGGTTAAATAAGCTTCCGGTCTTACCCCATGGACGAGCAATCTCTCCATTCCGAACAATTGAGCCTGACGTTCGCGGCCCTGGCCGACCCCACCCGCCGCGCCATCCTGGCACGCCTGGCACGGGGGCAGGCCTCGGTGTCGGAACTGGCGGCACCGTTCGACATGACGCAGCCGGCGATCACGAAGCACCTGAAGGTGCTCGAGCGCGCCGGCCTGATCTCGCGCAGCCGCGATGCGCAGTGGCGGCCATGCCGCCTGGAAGCGGCGCCGCTGCGCGAGGCGAGCGGCTGGATCGGCCAGTACCGCCGCTTGTGGGAAGAGCGCCTGGACCGCCTCGACGATTACCTGGCTGAAGTGCAAACTAAGGAGAACGAGCATGGCAAACGCTGACGAAGTTGGACTCACCATCCGCCGCGTGTTCGACGCGCCGCGCGACCTGGTCTTCGCGACAATGACCGACCCGGACCACCTGCGGCACTGGTGGGGGCCGAAGGAATGCACGATCACGGTGGCACAGGCCGACGTGCGGCCAGGCGGCATCTTCCACTATTGCATGCATCCGCGCGGCGGCACGGCCGACATGGATGTGTGGGGCCGTTTCGATTTCCAGGAAATCGAGCCGCCGCAGCGCTTCGCCTTCGTCAACGGCTTCGCGGACGAGCAGGGCAACCGCATCCGCTATCCGCTGCTGCCCATGTGGCCACTGGAAGTGCTGAACACCGTCACGCTGGAGGAAGACAACGGCCGGACGGCCTTCACGCTGCACTCGGCGCCGTTGAATGCCAGCGCGGCGGAGAACGCCATCTTCCTGGCCAGCCATGCTTCCATGGAAGGCGGTTTCGGCGGCATGTACGACGTGTACGAGGACTACCTGAAGACGCTCGACGCCGGCAAGCAATAACGGTCAATCCCCGCGCCGGGCCGCGGCGCGTTCCTCGTTCTCGCGTTCGATGCGTTCGCGGTGGCCGCCATCGATGCCGGTGGAACCGGGCATCGGCCGGTGCACCGCGCCGGCGGTGGCCGGTGCGGGCGGCGCCGTCTCGTACTGGTAACGGTGCGCCACATTGGCGGAGAACCGTTCGGCCAGGTCGGGCGCCAGCCGCGCGCCGGCGTACGCGGCCTTGGCTTTCCACCCCACCGCGAGTTCTTCCCTCGGGTGCACCGACACCCACACGATCGCATCCACCACTTTTTGCGGTTCGTCCATCAGCGGCATGCGCGGCGTACCGCCGCTGTAGTTCGCGGCGTGCGTGAAGAAGGGCGTGTCGGTGGCCCACGGCAGCACGGTGGCCACCGCGATGTTGCCGGCGCCGGTCAGCCGCAATTCCTCGTTCAGCGAGCGGCCGAGGGACAGCGTGGCCGCCTTGGTGGCCGAATACGTCGCGTGATAGGCCTGCGGGATCACGCTTTCCACCGAGCCGATATTGACCAGCGTGCCCGCGCCCTGCTTGCGGAACTGGCGGATCGCCGCATGGCTGCCGTAAATGAGGCCCTTCAGGTTCACGTCGACGATGCGCGCATGGTCGTCCAGCGGGACGCTATCGAACGCGCCGATGGCGCCCACGGCCGCGTTGTTGATCCACACGTCGACGCGGCCGAAGCGCGCCAGCGCCGCATCGAGCAGCCGCTGCACGTCTCCCTGGCGGCTGACATCCGTCGTCACCACGAGCGCATTGCCGCCTTTCGCCGCCGCTTCCGCCGCCACGGCCTCCAGCGCATCGGTGCGGCGCGCCGCCAGCACCACGTTGGCGCGCAATGCCGCCAGCTCCAGCGCCACACCCTTGCCGAAACCGCTGGAAGCGCCGGTGATCACATAGGTCTTGCCCGCCACGGCGGTGCGCTCGCTGTCCGACAGCACCGTGGCGCAGCCGCCCAGCTGCGCCACCAACAGCAACAGGATCAGGTACCGCATGCTTTCTCCTCCCTTCAGATCGCGTCATGATAGGGAGATCGCCACGCCGCCATCGCACGATACCGCGCGGCACAACACCGGCAAACAGCGCGCACGTACGTGAACGGTTCAGCGGTTCAGCGGTTCGTCAGCGTCACCCCGGCCGCCACCAGCACCCCGCCGGCCACCATCGATGCCAGCACCTGCTCGCCCAGCAGCAGCGCCGCCAGGCCGATGCCGAACACGGGCACCAGGTTGTTGAACACGGCGGTGCGCGATGCGCCGATCGCCTTCACGCCCTCGTAGTACCAGACGAAGCCCAGCACGGTGCCGAACGCGCCCAGGTAGCCCAGGCTGCCCCATACCTGCCAGCCGATGGCGCTCCACTGCAATGTCACCAGGTCGCGCCCCGCGCCCACCAGCAGGAACAGCAAGCCCCACAGCGCGGCATAGGTGGTGGCGGCGACCGGCGTCAGGCCCTTCAGCGCGGCGCGGCCCACCAGCGTGTACGCGGCCCAGCTGCTGATCGCGCACAGCATCAGCAGTTCGCCCTTGCCCAGCGACTGGCCGATGTCGTGCAGGGCCGCCATCGGGTCGCCGCGGGTGATGACGATCGCCGCGCCGGCGAAGGCCAGCGCGATGCCGGCCCACTTCACGGCGTGCAGCCGTTCGCGCAGCAGCACGGCGGCGGCCAGCGCGGTCACGATCGGGTTCAGCGCGATGAACAGCGCGGCGCGCCCGGCCGGCATCGAGCCCAGCGCACCGAAGAAGCACAGGTTGTACAGGAAGATGCCGGTCAGGCCCAGCGCCGCGGTGGCCGCCATCTGCTTGCCGCTCAGGCGCGGCAGGCCGCCCTCCTTCAACCATGCGACCAGCAGCAGCAGGACGGCCGCCACGGCGAAACGCAGCGCGGCGGCCGTCATCGCCGGCAGCGCATGGGCGACGATGCGGCCGGCGATGAACGTGCCGCCCCAGAACAGGGTGACCAGTACGAGTTTCACGTACACGAGATTGTTTTTCAGGAGAGGGCTGTTCATGTTCCGCTTGCATCCGGGGTTGGGGAAGCCATACAGTATTACTTATCCCGACTCATAGGCAAATGAGCAAAAGCTCATGGCCACCTTTCCATCGGACTACCATGACCTTCACCCAACTGGAAATCTTCGTGATGGTGGCCGAGATGCGCGGCTTCACCTCGGCCGCGCTGCGCCTCGGCATCAGCCAGTCCGCCGTCTCGCACGCCATCCGCTCGCTCGAGCAGGAACTCGACGTGCAGCTGGTGGAACGCCAGCAGGCCGCCGTCGAAGTGACGGAACTGGGCCGCCGCCTGCTGCTGCGCGCCCGCGAGATCCTCGGCCTGCAGGAAGCGATGCGGCAGGATGCCTCGGTGGCGCGCGGCCTGAACCAGGGCCTGATCCGCATCGGCTCGTTCGGCCCCACGTCCTCCCTGAAACTGCTGCCGGCGATCCTGCAGGCGTTCCGCGCGCGCTATCCCGGCATCGAAGTGCAGATCGACGAAGGGCCGGATGCCGCCGTCATCCAGTGGGTGGCGGACCGCCGCGTGGATGTCGGTTTCGCCGTGCTGCCGGACGACCGCTTCGACACCATACCGCTGGTCGAGGACCAGCTGGTGGCCCTGCTGCAGCGCGATCACCCGCTGGCGGCCAGGAAGTCCGTTACGCTGGAGGAGCTGGTGGGCATTCCCTTCATCATGCCGGAACAGGGTTGCTCGGCGCTGGTCGAGCCGCTGTTCGCCAATGCCGCGCTGGCGCCGCACGTGCGCTACCGCATGTCGCAGATGGTCACGGTGCTGGGCCTGGTCGACAATGGCGACGGCGTCACCGTGATGCCCGAGCTGGCGCTGCCGCACGCGATGGCGCAAACGCATCCGCGCATCGTCGCGCGGCCGCTGCGGCCGATGGCGCGGCGGCGCGTCGGGCTGATCCTGCGCAACCTGTCGCGCGCCGCGCCGGCCGTGCAGGCGTTCGTGGAAATCGCGCGCACGGCGGCGAAGTCGCTTTGATCTGCAAAGGCATGCAGGGTCTATGGTCTCCAGATCCTGCAGGTTTCCCAGTGATCCGGCATCCCCATCGATGTCTTGACCCGATCAGCTTCCGGGTATTTTTTTAACAGCTGATTGAGGCCGTCCTTGATGTTTTCAACGAGCCCCGAAATCTTGCTGATCTGCCGTATGACAAGGATGGCTGTGTAGGTTGTATTGTGGGCGTTTCGATGGCCACTGCCTACTGGAGAGACGCTGACAATGTTTGGCACGTCTATGCTTCTCGGTGCCGCCAGATTTCTGTTCCATAAGCGTGTGTGATGTGCACATAGATTCCTGACCGCACGCAATGCGTCGATCCAGGATAGCAATATGTCGAAACTGGCTGCACCCAATGTTTGCGCCATTTTGTCGAGCGGTGTACTGACAGGTGTTCCAGCAGTGGATTGTGTCCCGCAGCGTGGTGTATGAAGACTTCGCCAGAGTTGGCGTTTAGGAAGGCAGCTTGAGGGCGGCCATTGTGATTCTTGAGGTAATGTTGGGTTTGCGAAGACCTTAACAAAACCACAGTAGGAGCCACAATGACCGACGCCACTATCGCATTATCCGAGCTCGCCGAAAAGGGGGCAGAAGCAGATTTCATCCGTCAAACGCTGCAGCACGCCCTGCAGCGGCTTATGGAGATGGATGTCGAAGCGCTCTGCCAAGCTGCATACGGCCAACGCAGCGATGAGCGCATTAACAGCCGCAACGGCTACCGCGACCGGGCTTACGAAACCCGGGCCGGCAAGGTTGATCTGAAAATCCCGAAGCTGCGCAGTGGCAGCTACTTCCCCGGCTTTCTCGAGCCAAGGCGCACTGCCGAAAAGGCGCTCACTGCAGTCATCCAAGAAGCCTACATCCAGGGGATCTCGACGCGCTCAGTCGATGAGCTGGTCAAGGCAATGGGCATGAGCGGGGTATCGAAAAGTCAGGTTTCCCGGCTGTGCGAAGAGATCGACGAGCGCGTACAAACGTTCTTGAATCGGCCGATCGAAGGCGATTGGCCCTACTTGTGGATCGACGCGACATACGTGAAGTCGCGCCAGGCCGGGCGGGTCGTTTCCGTGGCCGTGATAATCGCCGTGGCCGTCAATACCGATGGTGTGCGTGAGATTCTTGGCGTAGCAACTGGGCCTTCGGAGGCAGAGCCTTTCTGGACCGACTTCCTGCGCGGTCTGACGCGTCGCGGCCTACGTGGCGTGAAGCTGGTCATTTCCGACGCCCACGAAGGCCTCAAAGCCGCTGCCAGCAAAGTACTCAAAACGAGCTGGCAGCGCTGCCGCGCCCACTTCATCCGCAATGCCCTGGCCCATGCTGGAAAGGGCCAGCGACAAGCCGTACTCGCCATGATCAACACGATCTTCGTGCAGGAAACTGCGGAAGCGGCCAGTGCACAGTGGCGCATCGTTGCCGATCAGCTGCGGGCCAAATTTCCGAAACTGGCTGCGATGATGGACGATGCTGAGCACGAGGTACTGACGTTTATGACCTTCCCGAAAGCGCATCGGACCCAAATTCACAGCACCAATCCGCTTGAAAGATTGAACGCCGAGGTGAAGCGTAGAACCAACGTCATCGGTATATTCCCTAACGATGCCGCCATCATCCGCTTGGTCGGGGCCATGATGCTCGAACAGAATGACGAGTGGTCCTTGCAGCGCCGATACATGCAGCTTGAAGGATTATTGTCCTTGAGCGACAATCAGCCCGCACGGCTCTCCGCCGTGATTAACTGATCGGGGACCCAGCCCCTTGAGAATCACTTCTCATACACCACTCCTGGGGACACTATCCAGCAGTGTGGCCAAACGCCTTTGCATGCTGATCCAATGCCCTGAAAATTTCCCTTATCTGCCCGAGCGTAGTGAGATCAGCAACGACCCAGAATGGCGGCAAGCCTTTGTGAGATGAAGAAATTTGGTTGTAGTAAGAACGGTGATAGTGCTGCGCGAATTCTTCCTTGCTTCGGGTGAAGTCGGCATGAAGGCTGTCGATGATTCGCTGCGGATACCTCTGGCGATGAAACCATTTCTGCTCGAGATACCAAAATCCATCGCCTGACGCGAGCGACATTGTGGCGTCCAGTTTCGTGCGAAATAAAACTTCGATTTGAGAAAGGACGTCAAAAAGCAGATGACGCAGCTCTTCATCGAAGCAATACATTTGTCGAGCTTGCTCGACGTTGGTGCCCGCGGCAAATTGCCACGGTCTGGCCTTTGCCCGATCAAAGTAAGGATATAAATAGCCGCGGAAACGGTAGTAATTTACTCGTCCCAGGAACGCTTCCGTAGAGGGAATATCGTTCACAACCAAGCCTTGAGTTTGCAACTTCCCTATCAGCTGCCGCGCAGTGCGGGAAGGCTTGGTGTAAGGGATCAGTGTGAAGACCATAGATGTAGAAAAGCCACCAGTACTTTGAACAATTTCTCGTTCTCGGTTTGAACAGGTGGCGTTGTTGAACGCGATGTTAACCAAATTCGGGTAACGGCGCAAGCGAACTAAGCGCTAGCACAGCGTGAACATCGCGGCGAGCACCAGCACGCTGGCCGGGTCCAGCAGCGCATCGGTGGCCCAGGCGCACACGGCGCACAGCGCGAGCACCGCCGCGATGCGGCCGAGCGACTCGCGGCGGTTCATCACGCCGCCTGCAGCCGCGCCACGGCACGGTCGTCGATCGGCCAGTGCAGCGCGGCCGCCGCCAGGCCGATCAATACCGCGAGCAGCCACATCGTGTTGTACGAGCCGGTGGCATCGAACACGGCGCCGCCCAGCCACATGCCGAGGAAGCCGCCCAGCTGGTGGCCGACGAACACGAAACCGAACAGCGTGGCCAGGTACCGCACGCCGAAGACCTGCGAGACCAGGCCATTGGTCAGCGGCACGGTGCCGAGCCACGTGAGGCCCATCACGAACGAGAAGGCGTAGACGCTGGCCGTGCTGACAGGAAGCAGCGCGAACGCCAGCATCGCGGCGGACCGCACCAGGTACAGGCCGGCCAGCAGGTACTTGCGGCGGTAGATGCCGCCCAGTTGCCCGCACAGGTAGGTGCCCGCCACGTTGGCCAGCGCGATGATGGCCAGCGCGGCCACGCCCGTCTGCGGCGGCAGGCCCTGGTCCATCAGGAAAGCGGGGAAGTGGCCGGCGATGAACGCAAGCTGGAAGCCGCAGGCGAGAAAGCCCAGGTTCAGCAGCCAGAAGCCGCGGTGCGACAACGCTTCGCGGATCGCGCCGCCCATCGACTGCGCCTGCCGGTCCGGTGAGGCGGCCTGGCGGTCGTCCAGCGGCCAGGCGAGCGGCAGCGCCAAAGCCAGGACAAGGGCGAACACCGTCAGCGCAAGCATCCAGCCCAGGCCGCCGATCAGCTGCTGCGTGGCCGGCACCATGGCGAACTGGCCGACGCCGCCGACCGCGCCGGCCATGCCGAGCGCCCAGCTGCGCCGCGCCGGCGGCACGATGCGGCTGATGGCGCCGTACACGACGCCGAACGTGGTGCCGGACAGCGCCACGCCGATCAGCAAGCCGGCCGACAGCGCCAGTTCCATGCTGGTGGCGGCATGCGCCATCAGGTACAGCCCGAGCGCATACAGCACGCAGCCGGCGGCCAGCACCCGGCGTGCACCCCAGCGGTCGGCAATCATGCCCGTGACCGGTTGCGCCAGCCCCCAGACCAGGTTCTGCAGTGCGATGGCCAGCGCGAACGCTTCACGCCCCCAGCCACGCGTGCCGATCATCGGCAGCATGAACAGGCCCTGCACATGGCGCATGCCCAGCGCCAGGCCGACGATGATGCCGCCGCACAGTACGGCGGCCAGCGGGGCGTGGGCTTTCGCGGTACGGAAAGCGTTCATGGCCGTTCCCTGCAGTCCGCCGCCGGCGTGGCGCCGGTCACGATCAGTCCATTGTCCATGCAATCCTCCTGGTGAACCGCCAGCATAGCGCTGCGCGGCACCCCGCCACCAGCGGCGAATGGGCATGCGAGCCATGCGCGCCGCGCATGCGGCCGATGCCGGTTTCGCGCTTGAGGCATGCCGCCCGGTGCCGCACAATCGCTGCAAGATGGAGGGCATCATGCGGAGTGCATCATGCGATTGATTTTGCAACCGATGGAACAGGCCACGCTGCGGGTACGCGGCACCGTCCGCGTGCGCTGCCTGGGCGGCACGCTGTGGATCACCGGCTGCGACGGGATCGATCGCCTGCTGGAGCAGGATGAAGCGGCCGAGCTGCGGGCGATGCAGGCGACGCACCTGTCGAGCGTGCGGCGCACCCGCCAGGTCGACTTCGAGCTGGAAGTGGCCTTGCCTTCAAGCCGCCTGCGACGCGCCGTCGCCGCCATTGCCGGCCTGGCCGGCCAGTTGCGCCAGTTCCTGTGACGTGATGCCGACCTGGCCTTGCAGCCATGCCTGCACCACGGCGACTTCGTGGCGCGGCTGCGCCGTGGCCTGCAGCAGCCAGTAGGCGTAGTCGACCCGCGTGCGCCGCGCCATCTGGGCCACCAGCCGCCCATCCTTCAGCATCGGCAGGACGAGGGCAAGGCGGCCCAGTGCCACGCCATTGCCGTCGAGCGCGGCGGCGATCACCTGGTCGTACTGGTTGAAGCGCAGCGTGGCTTGCGGACGGTACGGCAAGGCATGGCGCTGCAGCCACGTGGCCCACTGCAGGAACGGGCGGCCCGGTTCGTCCAGGTCCAGCAGCACCTGGCGCGGCAGGGCATCCGGCGCCGCGAAAGCGGCCGCCGCGATCGCCGGGCTGGCGACCGGCACCACGTCCTCGTCGAACAGGCGCACCGCGTCGGCCGGAACAGCCGATGGCGGCGCGTAGCGGATCGCCAGGTCCACGCCATCCTGGCGCAGGTCCATCAGCCGGTTGCTGGTGGCCAGGCGCAGGTCCAGGTCCGGGTGCGCCGCCTGGAACGCGCCCAGCCGGGGCAGGATCCACAGGCCGGCCACGCCGATGCTGGCGGAAATGGTCACGGGGCGGGGCGTGGCCTGCTTCAGCGTGTCGGACAGTTCGGCCAGCTGGTCCAGCCATGGCGAGACGAGGTCGAACAGCTGCCGGCCGGCGTCCGTCAGCATGATCGCGCGGTTGCCGCGCACGAACAGCGGCGTGCCGAGCCGGTCTTCCAGCGCCTGGACCTGGCGGCTGACGGCCGATTGCGTCAGGCACAGATCCTGTGCCGCGGCGGTGATAGAGAGGCGGCGCGCGGCCGCCACGAAGCCGCGCAGGGCATCCAGCGGCGGCAGGTTCAGCAGCAAGTTGGCCATGTGTCCTCCATCGAACGCCGATCATATCGCATTAGAATATTGCAAACGAATGAAGCAACCGGATGACGCAACCGGATGACGCAAAGATCGCGAGCGGAGAAAACATGGACGAGTGCAACATGGACGGCGAACGCAGCATGGACGACGGCAGCATGGACGATTGCAACATCGTGACGACCCGCGTGCTGGATGCGCCGCGCGGGCGGGTGTTCGCCGCCTTCAGCGATCCGGAACAGCTGGCGCAATGGTGGGGCCCGGAAGGCTTCACGAGCACTTTCCAGGGTTTCGATTTCACGGCGGGCGGCGCGTGGACCTTCGTGATGCACGGGCCGGACGGCACGACCTATCCGAACGAATCGCATTTCGTGGAGATCGTGCCGGGCGAACGGATCGTGTTCGACCACGTCTCCGGCCATGCGTTCCGCGCCACGTTCGAGTTCACCGACGCGGACGGCAAGACGCGGCTGCGCTGGACGATGCATTTCGGCGACCCGGCCGAGTGCGCGAAGGTGGCGCGCTTCGTGGCCGGTGCCAACGAGCAGAACCTCGATCGCCTGGCCGCGCTGCTGCGGCACGCGCCCTAGTCGAAAATAGCAGGCGCCGCCAGCCGCGGCGCCCGGTGGAAAGCGGCGCCCGGAGACCCTCCCGCTCCGGGCGCGCCCGCCATCAATGCCCTTCCGAGGCGTTGAACATCGACTTGGCGTAGACCAGCCCCAGGCCGTAGGCGCCGCCGTGCTGTACCGAAGTCTTCACGGTCTGGTCGTAGGTGTCGCCGCGGGCCCAGTCGCGCTGCAGTTCGAGCAGGTATTGCAGCGACGTGATCGGGCGGGCACCGGCCTGCACCATCCGCTGCACGGCGCGCTCATGCGCTTCCTCGGTGATGTCGCCCGAGGCATCGGTGATCACGTACACCTCGAAACCCTGGTCCAGCGCGGACAGTGCGGGGCCGACGATGCACACCGACGTCCACAGCCCGGCCAGCACGATGCGGTCCTTGCCGATCGCATTGACGCGATCGGCGATGCGCTGGTCTTCCCACGTGTTCATGGTGGTGCGGTCGATCGGCTTCTGGTCCGGGAACACAGACTGGATCTCTTCGTAGATGGGGCCGGAGAACGATTCGGCGGCCACCGTGGTGAGGATGGTCGGCACCTTGAATTCAGCCGCGGCCTTCGCGACCAGCGCGGTGTTATTGCGCAGCACGGTGGCATCGATCGATTTGGTGGCGAACGACATCTGCGACTGGTGATCGATCAGGATCAGCGTGTGGTCCGCGCCGTTCAGCAGGGTTTTACCGGGTTGGGCTTTGGCGATTGGCATGATGTTTTCTCCTGGGATTAAATGGATTGTCGATATCTTCGAAAGTCTGGCGCCGCGCTACGCTGCCGTGTTCTCTTGGCTGTTTCGCCTGCGCTGCGTCGATGGAATGAAGTATGAACAAGTCGGGGAGAAAACAAAAACGGAAAGATTGCCGTCCTATTATCGAAAATTTCGAAAGTCTTTACATGGGCTTGGCCACCATCAGCCAGAACACCGCGAGGAAGGCGAAGAATGCGGGAATGCCCAGCACCACCCAGATCTTGAAGTAACGCCAGAACAGGGGCGGCAAGGGCGTGCCGTTCGCCGCGGCGGCGGCCGACAGGTCGCGCAGCCGCATCTGCAGCCACACCACCGGGAACCAGCACAGCCCGGCGATGGCGAACAGGATCACCGACCACATGATCCACTTGCTGTGCAGCGGGTAGCCGGCGAGGTGGATCAGGTAAAAACCCGTCAATGGCTGGGCGACCATGGTGGTGGCCGTGAACAGCCAGTCGGCCGTCACGACGATGCGCGACACCACGGCAACGGCCGCCACGTTGCGGCTGACGACGGTGAACAGCAGATACCAGGCCGAGCCGATGCCGGTGCCGAACAGGAACGTGGCACTGAGGATGTGCAGCCACTTCACCACCAGGTATTCCATCACGTCTTCCCCTTTTCGAGTTCGTACAGCAACCAGATCGCCGCCAGCATCGGCAGGTTCTTGCTGAGCGGGCCATACGGGTGCCACAGGAATTCCGGCAGGCGCAGCGCGATCACGACCGTGTAGAAGCCGATCAGCGCGATCTGCGCCAGCCACAGCGGGCGGCGCCAGCGCGGCGGCAGCGCCAGCGTGCCGATGCCGAACGCAAGATCGAGCGCACTGGCCCCATACAGCATCAGCGGCGCCAGCATGGCCGGTATGCCGCTGCGCTCGAGCAGCCGGTAGCTGTCTTCGACCGGCCACGCGAAGGCGGAGACAAAGGCCGTCCAGATCCAGACGATCGCCAGGCTGATGCGCAGCAGCGGCAGCAGCCAGTCCAGTTGCGCCGCGCGGCGTTCCGCCTGTGGATGAGTAATGAACTTGTCCACAGCGCGCGGCGGGCGTCCCAGCAGCCGCGACGTCATGGCGGGATCGGCCGTGTTGCCGCGGGCGAGCATGCGCAGCGTGTCCGGCGTGAGCGGGCTGCCCGGCACGAAGCCGCCCAGCCAGGCCGCGCCGCGCGCCACGGCGCCCGGCAGCGGCAGCACGCGCAGCCGGCCCAGGCCCAGCGCGCGGCGCAGCGTGGCCAGGTAGCCGATGAACGGCAGCGGCGCGGGGCCGACCAGGGGCACCCGCATGCTGCGCGGCCCGCCCGTTTCCTCCAGCAGCGCCAGGATCGCCTGGCACGCGTCGTCCACGTGGATCGGCTGCACCGGTTGCGGCGCGCTGCCGAAGCGCACCGCGAGCGGCATGGTGGCCAGCATGCGGAACAGGCGGGCACTGGCGCCCTCGGGGCCGTAGTACCAGCGACGGCTGCACGATGCGGGAGCGCAGCGGCAGCGTGGCCAGGAAATCGTCCGCCGCCTTCTTGCTCAGGTGGTACGGCGTGGTGGCCGCTTCGTCCGCGCCCAGCGCCGAGACCTGGACCACGAGGCGCACGCGGGCCTCGGCGCAGGCGGCGAACAGCGCGCGCGGCGTTTCCGAGTGCAGCCGCGCGAACGTCTGCCCGCGCGACTCGCGGATGATGCCGACCGTATTGATCACCGCGTCGACGCCGGACAGGCGCGCCACCCAGTGCGATTTTTCGCTATCGTGGGCGAAATCGGCCGCGATGAAGTCGCAGCCGGGCTGGCCGCGGCGCCCGGCGCACACCACGCGGTGGCCCCTGGCGCGCAACAGCGGCAACAGGCGGGAACCGAGAAAACCGGTCGAACCGGTGAGCAGGATCAGCATCGGAGGTCCTCGTCGTCATGAGGGACCCAGTGTACGAAGAATCGCAAATATTTGGAGGACAGCATGGACGATTGGAAGCAGGTCATCATCAAGGGCATGATGCCGGGCGCGCTGGCCAGCCTGGCGTCGACAGGCGCGCTGGCGCTACGCTCGAAGCAGGAAACCGGCAGCCCCTACTCGGGAGCGAACGCGGTCAGCCACATGGTGTGGGGCGACAGGGCCTTCGTGCATGACGAGCCCACCTGGAAATACACGCTGACCGGCTATGCGATCCACCATGCCAGCTCGCATTTCTGGGCCAGCATCTTCGAGCAGGCGGCCGGCAAGATCTTCGACAAGCCCGGCGTGGCCTCCAAGCTGGCCTCGGCGGCGGCGGCATCGGCGGTGGCCTGCTTCGTCGACTACAAGCTGACGCCGCAGCGCCTGCAGCCGGGCTTCGACGTGCGCCTGTCAAAGCGTTCCCTGGCGATGGTGTACGGCGCTTTCGCCATCGGCCTGGCGGCCGGCGCGCTGTCAACCATCGCAACCGCTAGCGCGGCGCGGCGCAGGTACACCAGCGCCTAGCTCCCCGCCATCTCCGCCTGGTCGAGCCACGCCCGGCCCGCTGCCAGCACGAGCGCCAGTTCATGGCGGACTGCCGCGAAATGCGGCGCCAGTTCGCTGGCGGGCAATTCGGCGATCGCCAGTTCCGCATCCATCGTGGCCCGGATCAGGCGCTTCGCCCCCAGCACCCCGATGGCGCCGCGCAGCGCATGGAAGGTATTCGCCGCCGCCTGTACGTCCCCGGCCGCGAGCGCGCGGTCCGCTTCGTCGGCCGGCGTCATGCCGCCTTCCAGGGCGCTTTCCACCATCCTGCGCATCAGCGCCCGGCCTTTCGGATCGCGGCCCATCACGCGCCCCAGGCTGTCCATGCTGAACACGGGTTCGCCCCCTTGCGCCGCGGCTGGCTCCAGCGGGCCAGCCGCCTTGGCCGCCGGCGGTGGCGCTTCGGCCTGCCTGCGCCGCGCCGGCAGGTGCCGCTCGATCACCATCATCATCTCGTCGACGACGACCGGCTTGGCAATGAAGTCGGTGATACCGGCCGCCATGCAGCGTTCCCGCTCGGAGGCCAGCACGCCGGCCGTCATTGCGATCACCGGCAGGCGCAGGGCCAGTTCCGAGCGGATCGCGGCGGTCGCCGAAAAGCCGTCCAGCACGGGCATCTGCATGTCCATCAGCACGATGTCGTAGCGCTGCGCGTCGATGCGCAGCACATCCAGGGCTTGCTGGCCGTCGCCGGCCACGTCCAGCGTGGCGCCGGCATGTTCCAGGATGCCGCGCGCCACGGCCTGGTTCAGCGGATTGTCTTCCACCAGCAGGAAGTGCACGCCTTGCAGGCGGTTCGCATGGCCCTGGGCGTTGGCGGACACCAGTTCGCCGCCGCCGCCCTTTGCCGCCAGGGCCTGGTGCAGCGCGTCGAACAGCGTGGAACTGGTGATCGGCTTGACCAGTACCGCATCGGCTTCCGCGCTTCTTGAAATCTGTTCCAGGCGCTCGCGCGCGAAGGCATTGAGCATCACCACGATCGGCTGCCGGTGCCCGTCGGCCTCGCGCCGGATCGCCGCGGCGGGGGCATTCCCGTCCGGGCCGCTCATGTGCCAGTCGGCCAGCACCACGTCGTATGGCCGGCCGGTGCGCATGCGGAACGTGAACATCGCCAGCGCGGCACTGCCGGAATCGACCAGGTCCGCTTCCCACCCCCAGGTGCGGATCAGGCGGCCGATCAGGTTGCGGCTGGTGGCATTGTCGTCCGCCACCAGCACGGCGAGATGGCCGGCGGCCGGCTTGCGCGGTGCTTCCGGCCGCGGCAGCACGCCGAATGGCAGCGTGAACCAGAAGCGGCTGCCCTTGCCCGGTTCGCTTTCGACATGGATTTCCCCGCCCATCAGTTCGATCAGCCGGCGCGTGATCGCCAGTCCCAGTCCGGTGCCGCCGAAGCGGCGCGTGATGCTTTCATCGGCCTGTGTAAACGCCTGGAACAGGTGCGACAGCTGTTCCGGGTTCATGCCCATGCCCGTGTCGCGCACTTCGAAGCCCAGCACCGCGCCGGCCTCCCCGCCGCCGTGCTCCACCAGGCTCACCTCGACCACGACCTCGCCGTGCGCGGTGAACTTGATCGCGTTGCCGGCCAGGTTCACCAGTACCTGCTGCAGCCGCAGCGCATCGCCCCGCAGCAGCCGCGGCACCTCGGGGTCGACCACGATGGCCAGCTCCAGTTCCTTGTCGCCGGCGTTCATCGTCATCGTCGTCGCCAAGGTGCTCATCGATTCGTCCAGGTCGAATTCGACGGGCGACAGTTCCATCCGCTGCGCCTCGATCTTGGAAAAATCCAGCACGTCGTTCAGGATGCCCAGCAGCGAATCGCCGGCGGTGCGGATCATGTGCAGGTACTTGCGCTGCTGCGGCGCCAGGTCGGTGTTCTGCAGCAGTTGCGCCATGCCCAGCACCGCATTCATCGGCGTGCGGATCTCATGGCTCATGTTGGCCACGAAATCGCTCTTGGCGCGGTTGGCCGCCTCGGCCCGGTCGCGCGCCCGTTCCAGCTCGGCGGCGCGGGTTTCCAGCTCCTCCATCAGGTCGCGGGCGTGGGCATCGGCCGCCTCGCGTTCGCGCATCAGGTCGTTGAACGCCCCGGTCAGCTCGCCGATCTCGTCGCGCGACGTGACCGGCAGCGGGGCGAAGTGCCCCGGCGTGCCGCGCAAGGTGCCGATCGCATCGCGCAGCCGCATCAGCGGCGACATCAGCCGCAGCGTGATCCAGGTGATGACGGCCGCGGTGACGAGCGAGGCCAGCGTGCCCCATAGCGCAAGCCGCACCAGCAGGTCGTCGAACGGCTCGAACGCTTCCTCGGCAGGCAGGTTGGCGATCAGGATCCACGGTACCGTCTTCAGGCGCTTGTAGCTGAGCAGCGCGCGCACGCCGCGGCCATCGGTGCTGATCGTGGTGCCTTCGAACCCGCCGCGGATCGCCAGCACGGTGGCGGCATAGCCTTCCTGGCCGCGTGGCTTCAGCAGGCGGGCCGGGTCGGGGTGCACCACGTAGACCGATGGTTCGTAGCCGGTGACGATGTAGTAATAACCGGTGCGGCCCACCTTGGCCGTGCGCAGGTGGCCCAGCAGGTTGTTCTTGTACAGGCGCAGCACGCCGATCAGCACGCAGGCCACCTCGCCGTCCTCGCTGAGCACGGGGGCGACCATCTGCACGACAGGTTGCCGGTTCGCCCTGCCGATCACCGGTTCGGCGATCAGGGGCGCCTTTTCCTGCATGACCCGCTGGAAGTACGCGCGGTCCGTGACGCTGACGCCGGGGCGGCCCGGCAGCGCGGGGATGTCGGCCACGATCGTGCCGGCCGGGCTGACGACGATGATGTCATCGAACAGGCGAAGGACGGCGCGGTAGTCGTAGTGGGCGCGCAGCGCGGGCGGGTCGGCACAGATGTCGCCGGGCTGCCAGCGTGCCGATTCGGCAACGATGTCGCGCAGCAGCGTCATCTTTTCATCCACCTCGAGCGCGGTGCGCGCGATCAGCGCATCCTGCTGGGCAAACAGCACGCGCGTGAAATCCTCCTGCATGCGCCGGGCCTGCAGCACGGTGACCAGCGCGATCATCACGATGCACGTGACGGTCGTCGCCAGCGCGACTTTCGCCTTGATACCAAGCGGACGCATTGTCTCCCCCCGCCCCGATGTTGTCGGGACACTATGCGCCGCTTCCCCGCTGGCGCACTGTGCGGAAGGGCACGCAAGCTGCAAGTTGCGCGGTTGCCCGGACAGCGGGATCAAGCCGGGATCGAGGCGGGATCGGGGCGGGATCAAGTACACTGGAGGTCAACCGACAATGGACGATGACATCGGACCCGACAATGATGCATGAGCTGCCATCCCTGACCCTGCCCGGCGCCACGATCGAGATCCTCAAGGCACGCTGCTCGACCTGCAGCATGCACCAGCTGTGCCTGCCGATGGGGCTGGACATGGGCGACATGGACAAGCTGGACAAGATCATCGGGCGCCGCCGCAAGGTGCAGAAGGGCGAGAACCTGTTCCGTATCGGCGAGCCGTTTACGAACCTGTACGCGATCCGGCTCGGCCATTTCAAGACTTACCAGATCAACGCCAACGGCGAAGAACAGGTGACGGGTTTCCAGATGGGCGGCGAACTGCTGGGCATGGACGCCATCAGCACCGACAGGCACTATTGCAGCGCGCTGGCGCTGGAAGACAGCGAGGTCTGCGAGATCCCCTTCGCCAGCCTGGAACAGCTGCTGGTGGACATGCCCACGCTGCTGCGCCATTTCCACCGCATGATGAGCCAGGAAATCACGCGCGAGCAAAGCGTGATGCTATTGCTGGGCAATATGCAGGCAACCCAGCGCTTCGCCGCCTTCCTCGTCAACCTGGCTTCGCGCTACGAGGCGCGCGGCTACTCGAGCACCGAATTCCAGCTGCGCATGTCGCGCGAGGATATCGGCAACTACCTGGGGCTGACGATCGAGAGTATCAGCCGGCTGTTGAACAAGTTCAAGAAGCAGGGTTTGCTGATGGTGGCGAACCGGGAGGTCAAGGTGCTCGACCTGCCGCGGTTGAAGGCGATCACGGCGGGGACCGAGACCTGCGCGTGATGCCGCTTAGATAAGCCCACCCCAAGTGCAAATGCCGGGGTCAGACCCGGCGGGTCTGACCCCAGTCCTTCGCCTTTGGGGTGAATGCATGCGCTTTCATGTGTCGGGTAACGCTTAACTTAGCGGCATTGGTATCTGACACTGGTGTCCGCCGGCCAACGGTTGCAGCTTGATGCAGCAGCGGCGCCTGCTTCATTGCAAAGCTGCCACCGTCACCTCCCGCTCCACCGGCCACTGCCACTGCCCCTCCAGGCGCCAGGTGCGCCGTTCGTCTTCCACCAGCACGGTCCAGCGGCTGCGTTCGAGCAGCGGCAACGGCACGGCGAAGCTGCCGCCGGCATCGGGCCGCACCAGCAGCCGCAAGTCCTTTTCCGGCTGGGTGGCATGCGCCAGGTGCAGCTGCAAGGGACCGGGCAGCGGCGCGCTGGCCGATAGCCGGCCGTGCAATACCCCGTGCGCGGCATCGTAGCGCAGGGCGGCGGCGGCATGCAGCGCGGCGGCAGTGCGGTCGCGCCGCAAATCCTGGTTGATCGCCTTGCCCCGCTTGTAGTAGTCGCCCACCACCAGCGCGTCCTGCTGCGCGAAGGCCAGCCAGCCCGTATAGAAGCCGGCCACCAGCACGGCGGCCGGGCCAGCCATCAGGAGCCAAGGCCAGCGCTCGCGGTACCAGGGCGTGGCGGACATCGTCATCGGTTGCATGGTCATCTCCTCAGCGCGGCACGATGAAGACCGCGGGTTCTTCGACGGCCAGGCGCGCATCGTCCAGCGCCGTCAGCGTGAATGTGATCGAGTGCGAGCCGGTCTTGCCCGCGCCCCGCAGTGCCTCCCCTGGCGCGCGCACCCGCACCGGCACGGCACGCGTTTCGGTGCCGGCCAGTGCCACCACGTCGTCCGTCGCCAGCGCCAGGCCGGGCAATCCGTCGGCAGCGATCCGGTAGCGGTGCGGCTGCTCCGAGGTGTTCATGATCTGCAGCCGGTACACGTTCTCGATCGCGCCGCCATCCACTTCGCGCCCCATCGAACCGCGGTCGCGGATCACGTCCATCTTCAGCGGCGTGCGGGTGGCCAGCGCGAAGCCGACCGCCAGCGTGATGGCCAGCAGCGCCGCGCCGTACGCGAGCACGCGCGGGCGCAGTGCCCGCTGGCGGATCTGTGCCGGCGTCAGGATCGCGGTCATGGCCCGGTCGGTGCTGTAGCGAATCAGGCCGCGCGGCTGGCCGACCTTGTCCATTACGTTGTTACACGCGTCCACGCAGGCGGCGCAGCCGATGCATTCGTACTGCAGGCCGTTGCGGATGTCGATGCCGGCCGGGCAGACCTGCACGCACATCGTGCAATCGATGCAGGCGCCGCCCGTGGCCTTCTTGCTGCGCGGTTCACCGCGCCCCGTGTCGTAGGTGATGATCAGCGTGTCGCGGTCGAACATCGCGCTCTGGAAGCGGGCGTACGGGCACATGTACTTGCACACCTGCTCGCGCAGCCAGCCCGCGTTGCCATAGGTGGCGAAACCATAGAACAGCACCCAGAACCATTCCCACGGCCCCAGCGCCAGCGTGGCGATTCCGGTGCCCAGTTCGCGCACCGGGGTGAAGTAGCCGACGAAGGTGAAGCCGGTCCACAGCGCCACGGCGCCCCAGGCGAGGTGCTTGGCGATGCGCTTGCCGAACTTGCGGGCGGACGGGCCTTGCCGGTCCAGCGCGATGCGGGCGGCGCGCGACCCTTCGATCCCGCGCTCGATCCACAGGAAGATCGAGGTATAGACCGTCTGCGGGCAGGCGAAGCCGCACCACACGCGTCCCGCCACCGCCGTCACCAGGAACAGTCCCCAGGCGCAGATGATCAACAGCGCCGCGAGGTAGATGAAATCCTGCGGCCACAGCACCAGGCCGAACAGGTAGAACTTGCGCGTGCCCAGGTCGAACAGCACGGCCTGGCGGTCGTTCCATGCGAGCCACGGCGTGCCGTAGTAGGCCAGTTGCGTGAGCCACAGGCACAGCCAGCGCAGGCGCGCATAGCGGCCATCCGTTTCGCGCGGATGGATCGGCTGGCGCTTTTCATACATCCGGATCACCTGTTCCGGCACGGGGGCGTTCATGGCTGTCTCACTCCGATTCATCTGGCTTGTTTCATCTCGTGTCGTTGGACAGGCCCCACACGTAGGCCGACAGCACATGCACCTTGCCTTCGCCGAGGAAGTCGCCGAAGGCCGGCATGGTGTTGTCGCGGCCCTTGCGGATGGTTTCCATGATCGTGTCGGCGCTGCCGCCGTACAGCCATGTCTTGTCGGCCAGGTTCGGCGCGCCGAGGGCCTGGTTGCCGGTGCCGCCGGCGCCATGGCAGGCCAGGCAGGCGGTGAATTTGCCCTTGCCGAACACGCTCTTGATCGGATCGGCCGCGTTGCTGCCGGAAAGGCTCAGCACATAATGCGCGACGTTCTCGACATCCTTGTCGGAGCCGATGGCCGCGCCCATCGGCGGCATCACGCCATGGCGGCCCTGCATGATGGTCTGCTTGATCGCCTCGGGCGTGCCGCCGTGCAGCCAGTCCCTGTCCGCCAGGTTCGGAAAGCCCTTGTTGCCGCGCGCATCCGAGCCGTGGCACTGCGCGCAGTAGGTGAGGAACAGCCGCTCGCCCATCGCGCGCGCCTGCGGGTCGGCCGCCACCGCCTTCAGGTCTTGCCGGCGGTACTTGTCGAACAGCGGGCCATAGGCCTCGTCGGCTTTCGCCAGTTCCTGCTGGTACTGGCCGGCCGAGCGCCATCCCAGCTTGCCGGCGTAGGTGCCCAGGCCGGGGTACAGGAACAGGTAGGCGGCGCCGAACACGATCGTCAGGTAGAACAGCCACATCCACCAGCGCGGCATCGGCGTGTTCAGTTCCGTCAGGTCGTCGTCCCAGACGTGGCCTGTCGTTCCGACCCCCTTGCCCGCGGCCGCATCCGCGGCGGACACCTTGTGCACGGACTGCGTGAACAGCAGCACGCCGCAGCCCAGGATACCCAGCACCGTCAGCACGGCGATGTACAGGTTCCAGAATTCGCTGGTGAAATCAGACATCGCGCTTCTCCTCGTGCCGCACTTCTTCCATGAACGGTAACTGCGCGGCCTGCGCGAAATCGGCTTGCTTGCGGGTGGACCAGGCCCACGCGCAGATGCCGGCGAAGGTGATGAACGAGACCACCGTCATCACGCTGCTGGCGCTGTCGAAAATGTGTTCGATGCTCATGGCGTCAATTCCTTGATTTGATCAGCGTGCCGAGGCCCTGCAGGTAGGCGATCAGCGCGTCTTCTTCCGTCTTGTCCGCCAGTTCGGCGGGCGCGGCCGCGATTTCGGCCTCCGTGTAGCCGTCGCCCAGGCGCTGCAGCGCGCGCAGCTTCGGCACGATGTCCTGCGGGACCAGCCTTGTTTCGGCCAGCCATGGATAGCCGGGCATGTTCGATTCCGGCACCACGTCGCGCGGGTTGCGCAGGTGGGTGCGGTGCCATTCGTCGCTGTAGCGGGTGCCCACCCGGGCCAGGTCGGGGCCGGTGCGCTTCGAGCCCCACTGGAATGGGCGGTCGAACACGAACTCGCCGGCTACCGAGTAGTGGCCATAGCGTTCGGTCTCGGCGCGGAACGGGCGCACCATCTGCGAATGGCAGGCATAGCAGCCTTCGCGCACGTAGATGTCGCGGCCCGCCAGGCGCAGCGGCGAATAGTGCGTGAGGCCGGCCACCGGTTCGGTGGTCGATTTCTGGAAGAACAGCGGTACGATCTCGACGGCGCCGCCGACCGATACCACCAGTGTCACCAGCGCGATCAGCAGCCAGGGATTCTTTTCGATCCACTCGTGGGAGAATTTCGTTGAAGATGTCATGTTGTTCTTCCTCAGGCGGCTTTCAGTTGCGGGATGGCGGCCACCGGCACGTCGCGGCCGCGCAGCGTCATCCACGTGTTCCAGGCCATGATCGCCATGCCGGCCAGGTACAGCGTGCCGCCGGCGAAACGCACCACGTAGTACGGATAGGTGGCTTTCACGCTTTCGACGAAGGTATAGGTGAGCGTGCCGTCCGGGTTCACGGCGCGCCACATCAGGCCCTGCATCACGCCGGCGATCCACATCGCGGCGATGTACAGCACCACGCCGATGGTGGCTACCCAGAAGTGCACGTCCACCAGGCTGGTGCTGTACATCTTCGTCCGACCGGCCAGGCGCGGCAGCAGGTAGTAGATCGAGCCCATCGTGATGAAGCCCACCCAGCCCAGCGCGCCGCCGTGCACGTGGGCGATGCCCCAGTCGGTGTAGTGGGACAGCGAGTTGATGGTCTTGATCGACATCATCGGCCCCTCGAAGGTGGCCATGCCGTAGAACGACAGCGAGACGATCATGAACTTCAGGATCGGGTCGGTGCGCAGCTTGTGCCAGGCGCCGGACAGGGTCATGATCCCGTTGATCATGCCGCCCCACGAAGGCGCCAGCAGGATCAGCGAGAACACCATGCCCAGCGACTGCGTCCAGTCGGGCAGCGCCGTGTAGTGCAGGTGGTGCGGGCCGGCCCACATGTAGGTGAAGATCAGTGCCCAGAAGTGCACGATCGACAGCCGGTACGAGTACACCGGGCGCCCGGCCTGCTTCGGGATGAAGTAGTACACCATGCCCAGGTAGCCGGCGGTGAGGATGAAGCCCACCGCGTTATGGCCGTACCACCACTGGATCATCGCATCCTGCACGCCGGTGTACATCGAATACGATTTCGTCAGCGTGGCCGGCATCACCATGCCGTTCACCACGTGCAGCAGCGTGACGGCCAGGATGTAGCCGCCGAAGAACCAGTTCGCCACGTAGATGTGCTTGACCTTGCGCTTCACGATGGTGCCGAAGAAGACCACGGCGTAGGCGATCCAAACCACCGCGATGAGGATGGCGATGGGCCATTCGAGTTCGGCATATTCCTTGCCGCGCGTGAGGCCCATCGGCAGCGTGATCACGGCGGACACGATCACGGCCTGCCAGCCCCAGAACGTGAAGGCGGCCAGCCTGTCCGAGAACAGCCGCACCTGGCAGGTGCGCTGGACCACGTAGTACGAGGTGGCGAACAGGCCCGAGATGCCGAACGCGAAGATCACGCCATTCGTGTGCAGCGGGCGCAGGCGGCCATACGTCAGCCACGGCACATCGAAATTGAGCGCCGGCCAGGCCAGCTGCGCGGCGATGACCACGCCGACCAGCATGCCGACGACGCCCCACAGCACCGTCGCGATCGCGAACTGCTTCACGACCTTGTAGTTGTAGTTCTGTTCCACTTGAACACCCCCGATTTCTTGATATGCGTCACAGATTACGCAGCGGGATGTTCAAAAACTTTGACCTAAGTCAAAATTGGCCAAGTGCATTACTTCACCCGAAAACTATTGCCCAAAACTGGGGTCAGACCCCGAATTTTGGCAACAGTTTGCTGGCGAGCTACGAATTTGTTGGATATCCGACGTGCCATAAGCCGCGCACATTGTTCGCATACGCCAGGTATCAGCAAGCGATGTAAACACCACAAGATTGTTGTAAAAACTCTGGGGACAGTCCCCGTGGGAGGGACTGTCCCCAGAGCTTTGGGAGGGACTGTCCCCAGAGCTTTTACAACGTTGTTTTGCGACCAGCTCAGCAGTTGTCGCTCAGCAGTTGTCGTCGTCTTGCAGGATGCGCAGGGCGGGGCCTTCGAGGTCGTCGAACTGGCCGTCGTCGGAAGCCTTGAAGAAGATCCACAGCGCGCCGAAGACCAGGGCGATGGACAGGGGGACCAGCAGGTACAGCGATTCCATGGCGGCCTCCGTTTCAGCGATAGCGCAGCCGCAGCGCGTTGAGGATGACCAGCGCGGAGCTGGCGGCCATGCCGACGCCGGACAGCCATGGCCCCAGCAAGCCGATCGCGGCGGCGGGAATGGCGACCGCGTTGTACACGCTGGCCCAGGCGAGGTTCTGCCGGATCACGCGCATCGTCGCGTTCGCGGTGGCGGCGGTGTCGGCCACCAGGCCGAGCTGGCCGTTCAGCAGCACCGTGTCCGCGCTCACCTGCGCCAGCGCGGCGCCGCTGCCCATCGCGAACGACACGTCGGCGGCGGACAGCACGGCCGCATCGTTGATGCCATCGCCGACCATGGCGACGATGGCGCCCTTGCGCTGCAGGCACTGCACGTAATCGAGCTTGCGCGCCGGCAGGCAGTCGCCGATCGCCTTGGCGATGCCCAGCTGCGCGGCCACGGCATCGGCCAGCACCTGCCGGTCGCCGGACAGCAGGACCACCTGCTTGCCCTGCGCGCGGAAATGGTCGACGGTGGCCTGCGCGTCGGGCCGCAAGGGATCGGTGATCGTGAAGCAGGCCAGCCACTCGCCATCGGTGCCGAGGTAGACGGCGGTGCTGTCCGGCAGCGCCGGCGGCGGCGTGCCACCCGCCAGCGCGGCCACGAAGGCGCCGTTGCCGAGCCGGTAGCGGCGCCCCTGCACCGTGCCTTCCAAGCCCTGGCCGGGCGTTTCCGACAGGCTGCGCGCATGCCAGCCGTGCAGCCGCGGCAGCTCGCTGTCCAGCGCGGCGATGGCCCGCCCGATCGGATGCAGGCTGCCCTCTTCCAGCGCCGCGGCGATGGCGATGCAGGCATTGCGATCCACGCCGCCGTGCAAGCGCACCGCCTGCACCGTGGGGCGGCCGGCGGTCAGCGTGCCGGTCTTGTCGAACACCACGTGCGTGGCGCGGTGCAGCGTTTCCAGCACGTGCGGCCGCATCACCAGCACGCCCTTGCCCAGCAGCGCATCGGTGGCCGCCGCCAGCGCCGACGGCGTGGCCAGCGACAGCGCGCAAGGGCACGACACCACCAGCACCGCGATCGCCACCGGCCATGCCCGCGCCGGGTCGACGAAGTGCCACGCCACGAATACCAGCAATGCCAGCAGCAGCAGCGCGGCCGTGAAGCGCGCGGCGACGCGGTCGGCCCATTGCGCGATGCGCGGCTTGGCGCTGCCGGCCCGCTCCACCAGTTTCAGCAAGCCGGCCAGCGTGCTGTGCTCGGCCGCGTGCGTGACGCGCAGCACGACGGCGGGGCCGGCATTGACGGCGCCGCCCGGCACGGCATCGCCCGGCCCGCGCGGCTGTGGTGCGGACTCCCCGGTCAGCAGCGCCAGGTCCACGCAGGTACGCCCTTCGGCGATGAGGCCATCCGCGGCAAAGGCTTCGCCGGTACGCACGAAGACGTGATCGCCCGGCACCAGCGAGGCGGCGGCGACGACGCTGGTATTGCCCGATGCCGGCCAGCCGGCGAAGCGGGTGGCGGCGGCTGGCAAGCCATGCCGCATGCGCTGCAGCGTGCTGGCCGCCTTGCGCCGGGCATGCAGTTCGAGCCAGCGGCTGGCCAGCAGCAGGAACACGAACATCGTGACGGAGTCGAAATACACTTCGCCGCTGCCGCGCACCGTGGCCACGAAGCTGCCGCCGAACGCGGCGGCGATGCCCAGCGCCACCGGCACGTCCATGCCGGGGGCACGTGCGCGCAGGCTGGCCCAGGCGCCCCGGAAGAACGGCTGCGCCGAGTAGACCACGGCGGGAATCGTCAGCAGCAGGCTGGCCCAGCGCATCAGCGCGGCCATGTCCGCGTCGAGCGTGCCGTCGCCGGCCAGGTACGAAGGAGCCACGTACATCATCACCTGCATCATCGCCAGGCCGGCCACGAACAGCTGGCGGCCCAGCGTGCGGCCGGCCTGGTGCAGCTGTTCCTCGTGGCGCGCGGCATCGTAGGGCCATGCGCTGTAGCCGATCGTGCGCAGCGCCTGCAGGATGGCCGACAGTTCGACGCGCCCGCCATGCCAGCGTACGGCCAGCCGCTCGGTGGCGACGTTCAGGTCCGCGGCGATCACGCCGGGCAACGCCAGCAGCCGGCCCTCGACCAGCCACACGCAGGCGGCACAGCGGATGCCCTCGACCAGCAGAACCGCTTCGTGTTCGGCATCGTTGGCACTGTCCCGGGAAACAAAGCGCGGGTCGGCATCGACCAGGCGCAATTCGGGCGGCACCAGGCCGGCGTCTTCCGCGGTGGCGGCAAAGCCGGTGCGCTCGCGATAGTAGCTTTCGTGGCCGATGTCGACGATCGTCTGCGCGACCGCCGCGCAGCCGGGGCAGCACATGCCGCGCGGCGCGCCCTCGATCGCCACGGTCCACGCCGAACCCGCGGGTACCGGCAGCCCGCAATGAAAGCACTGCGGTTGCAGCATGGCGTTCATGCCGGCACTCCCAGGCACAGCGCGTCGAGCCAGCCATGCGGCAGGCCGGCGCCGTAGCGGACCAGGCCCAGCACGCCGAAGCCCAGCACCAGCGTGCCGCAGGCGGTGCGCACGGCGGGGTGCTGCATCGCCGGGCGCAGCCGCGCGCCCGCCACGCCGAGCGCCAGCAGCATGGGCAGCGTGCCGGCGCCGAACGCCAGCATCACCGCGGCACCGCCGGCGGCGGAACCGGCCAGCAGCGCCGTCAGCAGCACGCTGTACACCATGCCGCACGGCACCCAGCCCCACAGCGCACCCAGCGCAAAAGACTTCGGCAAGGTATCGGCCGGCAGCAGGTATCGCAATACCGGCAGCAGCCGGCGCCACAGCACGTTGCCGGCCGCTTCCACGCGCACCAGGCCATGCCAGGCGTTCATCAGGTACAGGCCAAGGGCGACCAGCATCGCGTTGGCCAGCAGGTAGGCCACGCCCTGCCAGCGTGCCGCCAGCACCAGCGTGCCGGCACCGTTCGCGAGCCCGCCGGCCAGCGCGCCGGCCGCCATGTAGCTGGCGATGCGCCCGGCGTTGTAGGCCAGCACGCGCGCGGCGCCATCGAGGGCGGCCAGCGCGGGCATGGCCGAAGCGGCCGGTGCGATCGGGATCGTACGGCCCGGCCCCGGCTTGCCCAGCGCGCCGCTCAGCGCGCCCACGATGCCCCCGCACATGCCGGCGCAGTGCACGCTGCCGGCCACGCCGACGGCGAACACGGGCAACAGGTTCAGCCCGTCCATGACGATCTCCCCTCCGCCGCTCAGATGGTGCGCGAGAAGCGCAGCGGTTGCGCCGCCAGCGCGGCAGCCGGCATCGCGGCGGCCTGCAGGCGCGCCTCCCGCAGGTGGCGATCGAACACCATGCAGATGTTCCGGATCAGCAGCCGGCCTTTCGGCGTGACGGACAGCCAGTCATCGTCGAGCGTTACCAGGCCATCGGCCACGAACGCCTGCAATTCCCGCAGTTCCGGCGCGAAGTACTCGCGGAACGGCACCGCCATGCCTTCGGTGGCCGATGCCAGCGACAGCGCGAAATCACACATCAGCCGCTGCACCACGAGGCGCCGCAGCAGGTCGTCGTTGCCGAGGCGGTAGCCGCGCGCGATCGGCAGCCTGCCGGCATCGAGTTTCGCGTAATACTCGTCCAGCGTTTTCTCGTTCTGGCTGTAGGTGCCGTTGACGGCGCTGATGGCGGAGACGCCGCACGCCACCAGGTCGGTTTCGGCATGCGTCGAATAGCCCTGGAAGTTGCGGTGCAGCCGGCCCTGGCGCTGGGCCACGGCGAGATCGTCTGCCGGCTTGGCGAAATGGTCCATGCCGATGTACACGTAGCCGGCGGCGGTCAGGCGGCTGATGCACAGGGCCAGCATGTCCAGCTTGGCGGCGGATGCCGGCAAATCGCTTTCACTGATCCTGCGCTGCGGCTTGAACAGGTGCGGCATGTGCGCGTAGTTGTACAGCGCGATGCGATCCGGGTTGGCGACGATGATCTTCGACAGCGTCTGCTCCATCGTTCGCAGCGTCTGTTGCGGCAGGCCGTAGATCAGGTCCACGCTGATCGAGCGGAATCCGGCGTCGCGCGCGGCGTTCATCACCGCCATCGTTTCCTCGTAGGGCTGGATGCGGTTGACGGCCTGCTGCACGTCCGGATCGAAATCCTGCACGCCCAGGCTGGCGCGGTTGAAGCCCTGTGCGCGCAGCGAATGGATGCGCCGTGCGTCGACGGTGCGGGGATCGATCTCGATCGAGTATTCGCCCTCGGCGTCCGGCGCGAAATCGAAGTGGCGGCGCAGGTGCGCCATCAGCTCGCCCATCTGCGCATTGGAGAAATAGGTCGGCGTGCCACCGCCCAGGTGCAGCTGCTCGACACGGTTCATGCCGGCGAACAGCTTGCCCTGCATGGCGGTTTCCTGTTTCAGGTAGCCCAGGTAGGTGGCAGCCTTCGAGCGGTCCTTCGTGATGATCTTGTTGCAGGCGCAGTAGTAGCACAGCCGGTCGCAGAACGGCACGTGCAGGTACAGCGACAGCGGCCGGCGCCCGCCCCGGTAGGTCAGCCCGGCCAGGGCCTCGAGGTAATCGCCGTAGCCGAACCGCGCCGTGAAACGGTCGGCGGTCGGATAGGAGGTATAGCGCGGTCCGGACATCGACAGCTTGCGGATGATGTCGGCATCGAACTGCACGGACGGCATGGTGGTCATGATGGTTCCAGTCAGGTGGGCGGCCAGGCTTTAGGCGAGTTTCTTAATGGCAATTGCGATACGGGTTCCAGTTTAGGTAGGGCAACACTTTAAAACCTTGATGTAGATCAAAAACGGCGAAAGGCTTGAAAATGTCCAAGAACTAAAAACGAAACAAAGGGCTCAAAAACGACAAAGCCCCTGTTGCCGGGCATTGCTCGGCAACAGGGGCTTGTCGGGAAGCGTAATTTATCGGGACGCGCGGCTTATCGGAAAGTGCGACTTACTGGGAAGCGCGACTTCTCAGGAAGCATGACTTATCGGCAACCGGTACTTATCGGAAAACGCGGCTGCCTAGACCTTTTCCTGCAGCGCTTCCACCGGTTCCACGCTATCGCGCACATTCTTTTGCACGGCCACGGCCGCGAACAGGCTCAACGCATAGGACATCGCATAAAAACCCTTTTCGCTCGGTGCCAGCGTGGAATTGACCAGGCCCACGCCCAGCAGCACCAGTGCCGCGAGCACGGAAACCCAGCACAGGCCGAAATACAGCGACGTGACGCGGATGCCTTCCATCCGGTCGCGCACGGACTTTTGCAGCGACACGGCGGCGAACAGGCCGTACAGCAGCAGCGTGAAGTAATAACCCTTCTCGTTCAGCTGCATCGTCGCGTTCCACAAGCCGACGAGGTAAGTGATGACGCCGACCAGCAGGGCCAGCCAGGAAGCGCCGACAAAGGCGGAAGTAGGACGTTGATGAATTGCCATGAATACTCCTTCAGGAATGATGTCGATGCGGGCGGCACCGCCGTTGCGATGCGCCGCCCGTGATCAGACCAGAACCCTCAAGCCTTGCGCTTGATGCCGCGCAGCAGCTTGCTGACGATGGTAACTCCAGCCAGCACGATCGCGCCGGTGACCACGCCCACGACGATGTCCGCCACGTGCGGCGTGATCGCGCCCAGCACCGGGCCGGTTGCCGCGGCCGCGTTCTCGATCGCGTGATGCAGGAACGGCACGCCGTGCGTGATGATGCCGCCGCCGACCATGAACATCGCCACGGTGCCCAGCACGGACAGCAGTTTCATCAGCTTCGGCGCCGCGGCGAGCAGCAAGTGGCCGACGGCGCGCGGCACGGCCATGCCGGCGCCGCTGCGCTGCGTCAGGTACATGCCGGCGTCATCCATCTTGACGATGCCGGCCACCAGGCCATACACGCCGACCGTCATCGCCAGCGCGATCGCCACCAGCACGGCCACCTGTTGGGAAAACGGCACACCTGCCACGGTACCCAGCGCGATCACGATGATCTCGGCGGAAAGGATGAAGTCGGTACGGACGGCACCCTTGATCTTTTCCTTTTCCAGCGCCACCAGGTCGACTTGCGGGTTGGCCACGGCCGACACCAGTTCGGCATGGTGGGCCTCGTCTTCTTCCTTGCTGTGCAGGAATTTATGGGCCAGCTTCTCGAAACCCTCGAAACACAGGTAGGCGCCACCGATCATCAGCAGCGGCGTGACCGCCCACGGCGCGAAGGCGCTGATCGCCAGCGCGGCGGGCACCAGGATCGCCTTGTTCTTCATCGAGCCGACGGCCACCGCCCACACCACCGGCAATTCGCGATCCGCCTTGACGCCGGAGACCTGCTGCGCGTTCAGCGCCAGGTCGTCGCCCAGCACGCCGGCGGTCTTTTTCGCGGCGACCTTGCTCATGGCGGCAACGTCGTCGAGGATGGAAGCAATATCGTCGATCAGGGCAAGCAGGCTGGTTCCGGCCATCGGTCATTCTCTCGTTAATGATAATGCGGCATCTTACCTCACTCGCCCGGCGCCGCGGCCGCGCTACAATCGCCTGTTTTCCCGGAATTAATCTGTCGAGAGTGACTTCATGAGCTTCGCCACCTGGTTCGGTTTTGCCGTTTCCGCCATCATCATCGCCCTGTCGCCCGGCTCCGGCGCGGTACTGTCGATGTCGCACGGCCTGTCGTATGGCGTGAAAAAAGCCAGCGCCACGGTGATGGGCCTGCAACTGGGCCTGCTGCTGGTGCTGTTCATCGCCGGCGCCGGCGTCGGTTCGCTGCTGCTGGCGTCCGAAGTGGCGTTCAATATCGTCAAGACGGTGGGCGCGCTGTACCTGATCTACCTGGGCCTGTCGCAGTGGCGTGCCAAGGTGAAGGAAGGCGCGGAAGTGGAGGTGGCGTCGCGCGCCGCGGTGCCGTCCGTGAAACGGCGCCTGCTGGCGGGTTTCCTGACCAACGCCACGAATCCGAAGGGCATCATCTTCATGGTGGCCGTGCTGCCGCAGTTCATCACGCAGGGCGAACCGGTGTTGCCACAGCTGCTGATCCTGGCCGCCACGATGGTGGCGATCGACATGACGGTCATGCATGGCTACGCCTTCCTGGCTTCGACGATGCAAGGCTACTTCCGCGATGCACGCGCCATGCGGCTGCAGAACCGCGTGTTCGGCGGGTTGCTGATGGGAGTGGGGGCGGCGTTGTTCTTCGTCAAACGTAACGCCTGATCGCCGATTGGAAATTATTTGTAACGAAGGTCTACTTCGGGGCTTTTCCGGCGTTATATGAGATAGCTGAACCACATATCGATCCACATAACGTCGCCGGAGATCCTGATGTCCCGCAAATTCCTGCATTTCCTGTTGCTGGCGGCCTTCGTGGCCGCCTCATCGTTTGCGCTGGCCGCCGAGCCGCCGACGCTGGTGGGCCGCATCTCCGCCGCCGAGGGCCAGGTCACGGTGCGCACCGACGATGGCGACGAAACCGGCTCGCTGCTGAACTGGCCCGTCAAGGGCGGCGACCGCATCACCACCGCGCGTGGCGCACGCACGGAGTTCCGCGTGGGCCCGGTCGCGGTGCGCCTGGACGGCGACAGCGCGCTCGACATCGAGGAGCTGGATGAAGACGTGATGCACCTGCGCCTGAACTATGGCTCGGCCAGCGTGCGGGTGCGCGATCCGCAGGCGCTGTCCGGCTTCGAACTGGCCACGCCGCACGGCCGCGTGCTGCTCACGGAGCCGGGCACGGTGCGCGTCGATACCGACCGCGAACCGGATACCACGACCGTTTCCGTGCTGATGGGCATCGCCCGCCTGGAGGCGGCCGGCACCGCGCTGACACTGCGCACCGGCAAGCGCGCCGACATCCGCGGCGACGACGTGCGCACCGGCCAGGCGCTGCAGGATTCGTTCGATGCCTGGGCGTTCGCGCGCGACCGCCGCGACGATGGCGCGATCGCCACGCGCTACGTTCCCACCTACGTGACGGGCTACGAAGAGCTGGACCAGTACGGCAGCTGGACCGTCAACGACGACTATGGTCCGCTGTGGGCGCCCCGCTCCATCGCCAGCGGCTGGTCGCCCTACAGCGACGGCCGCTGGGCCTGGGTAGCGCCGTGGGGCTGGACCTGGGTCGACAACGCGCCATGGGGCTACGCGCCGTTCCACTACGGCCGCTGGGTGACGGTGCGCGACCGCTGGTACTGGGCGCCCGGGCGCATCGTGGGCCGGCCCGTGTGGGCGCCCGCGCTGGTGGGCTGGGTGGGCGGCGACGGCTGGTCCGTGTCGTTCAGCGACCGCCGCAACCGCCCAGGCCTGGGCTGGTATCCGCTGACCCCGCGCGACCGCTATGTGCCGCATTACCAGGTGTCGGCGGACCATGAGCGCCGCCTGGGCTGGCAATACCGCGGCAACGAGCGGTGGAAGAATACGCCGGTGCGCCGCGAAGGCATCACCATCGTGCCCCGCGAACATTTCGAGGATCGCCGCAGCGTGCGCGTCAACAACCTGCCGCGCGCATCCGTGGCGAACCGGGGCAACCTGCCTGTCGCCGCCGCACCGGTGGTGCCTGGCTTTGCCCGGGCACCGGACCGCAACCGCGACGGCATCGCCGACCGGGCGCAGGTGAACCGGCCGCAGATCGACCGGCCCCAGATCAGTGGTCCTCAAGTCAACCGGCTGCAGACCGGCCGCGACGACGATGGCGCGCCGGGCCGCCTGCAGGCCGACCGCAACCGCGACGGCATGCCGGACCGGCTGCAACCCGACCGCAACCGCGAGGTGACGACGAGTAACCGGCTCCAGACGGACCGCGACGGCGATGGCACGCCGGACCGCCAGCAGGTCGACCGTAGCCGAGATGTCACGGCGAACCGCTTCCAGGGCGACCGCAATATCGACAGCGTGGCCGAGCGGATGCAGCGGGAGCGCAACGAGGCTCCGCTGCGCGGCAATAACGTGATCGTGACGGAGCGGCCGCGCGTGGAACGGCCGCAAATCGAGCGCCCCCAAGTCGAGCGCCCGCAAGTCGAGCGCGCGGCAAGCCAGCCGGTGTTCAACGCGCCGGTGGCGCAGCCGGCACCGCAGGCGCGGCCGGAACCGCCGCCATCGAGGGCGTTCATCCAGGACGAGCGCAGGGAACGGCAGCGCGAGATGATGCTGGAGCGGGCCGAAGCGCGCCGCGATGAAAGCCGCCGGGAAGCTGCCCAGCGCATGTCCATCCAGCAGCCGCCGCCGGCCGCCCAGCCGCGGCCCGCACCCGTCGCGGCTCCCGCCCCGCCGCCCATGATGCAGCCGCGGCCGGCACCGCAGCCGCCGCCGGCCATGCAGCCCCGTCCGGCACCGATGGCCCAGCCGTCGGCCCCGGCGCCCGCACCGTCCGTGCAACCGCGCGGCGGACGGCCCGACCGTTCGGATGGTGCCCGCGAGCGCTAACAGACAAATATTCCACGGCTGGGACGCCAATTTAGCGGCCCAGCCCGAAATTTTGTTCGTTCATCCGCATTTTCATGCAGCCTGTCACAAAGCCGTAGCGGGCGATTTGTACACTGACTACAGTGTGGAAATGCCGGGAAAGCACGCACGACAGGCACTCGAATGCCGCAGCAACGCGATCCCGTGACCGTACCCATGTCCCGACTATTCCGTGCGCAGTTTTTACGGCCCAGAATAGTTTTTCGGCCAGCCTCCAGGGCTGGCCATTTTTTTGCGCCGCCCCGGCGCGCGCCGCATTCGATAAAATAACGGACTGGCGTGGCAGTTCACCGTTGCCCGCGCCGGGCTGCTCATCAGTTATTGATCCGTTATTCATCTGTTTCTTCCCACTGTCGATTGGAAATACCATGGCTGCAATCCCTCCGAAAGAGTCCCTCATCGAATACCCGAGCGACTTCCCGATCAAGGTGATGGGCCCCACGCACGATGCCTTCACCGTGACCATCATCGAAGTCATCACGAAGCACGATCCGACGTTCCATGAAGGCAGGGTGGAGACCCGCCCGTCGTCGGGTGGCAAGTACACCGGCCTGACCGTGACCGTGCGCGCGACCAGCCGCGAACAGCTCGATGCGCTGTACTCGGAGCTGTCCGGCCACCCGATGGTCAAGATCGTCCTGTAATTGCAACAGCGCAACTGCCCGGTCTTTGAGCAAGCACAAGGCACGCGGCGTATAATGGCAGGGCTTTGACTCACCTGCGCAGCCCTGCCATGTCCACGACCAGCTCGTTCACGACGCCACTCCAGCCGGCGGTGATCCGCCATCTCGGCGGCGCCGACTACGAACCCACGTTCGCCGCCATGCGCGCGTTCACGGATGCGCGCACGCCGGACACGCCCGACGAGCTGTGGATCGTCGAGCATCCACCCGTCTACACGCTGGGCCTGGGTGCCGATCGGGGCCACCTGCTGGGCGGCGCCGCGCAGATTCCCGTGGTGCAGACCGACCGCGGCGGCGAGGTGACGTACCACGGCCCCGGCCAGGTCGTCATCTACCTGCTGATGGACCTGCGCCGCAACAAGCCGGGCGGCAAGGTGTATGCCCGGCAGTTCGTGCACAGGATCGAGGCCGCGATCATCAACGTGCTGGCCGCGCATGGCCTGGCCGGCGAGCGCGTCGAGGGCGCGCCCGGCATCTATATCGCCGATGGCCCGAAGCGCGGCGCGAAAATCGCCGCGCTCGGATTGAAAGTCCGGGGCAATGGCTGCACCTACCACGGCGTGTCGCTGAACGTGGCGATGGACCTGGCGCCGTTCACCTGGATCAACCCCTGTGGCTATGCCGGCCTGGAAACCATCGACATGCGCTCGATGGGTATCGATGTGCCGCTGGCCGACGTGCAGCTGGCGCTGGCCAACGAACTGGTGCGCCAGCTCGACGTTGCGCCGTCCCCCGCACACCCGGAACTCTCCGCCGCCGCCTGAATGAATTCACAAGAGAACCCTATGACCACCGAAACCACGACCGCCGCCGCCCCTGCTTACAACCCCAGCGAAAAGCAGAAAGGCGCCAGCAAGACGTCGCGCATCCCGATCAAGATCGTGCCGATCGAGCAGGTGGAGCGCCTGAAGAAGCCGGAGTGGATCCGCGTGAAGGCGGCGTCGGCGTCCAGCCGCTTCTACGAGATCAAGGACATCCTGCGTGAAAACAAGCTGGTGACGGTGTGCGAGGAAGCTTCCTGCCCGAACATCGGCGAGTGCTTCGGCAAGGGCACGGCCACCTTCATGATCATGGGCGACAAGTGCACGCGCCGCTGCCCGTTCTGCGACGTGGGCCACGGCCGCCCCGACCCGCTGGACGTGGACGAGCCGGGCAACCTGGCCAACACGATCGCCAAGCTGCGCCTGTCCTACGTGGTGATCACGTCGGTGGACCGCGACGACCTGCGCGACGGCGGTGCCGGCCACTTCGTCGAGTGCATCACGAAGACCAAGGCGCTGTCGCCGAAAACGCAGATCGAAGTGCTGGTGCCGGACTTCCGCGGCCGCCTCGACAAGGCGCTGGACATCTTCGCCGGCGGCTTGCCGGACGTGATGAACCACAACCTGGAAACGGTGCCGCGCCTGTACAAGGAAGCCCGCCCCGGTGCCGACTACCTGCACTCGCTGAAGCTGCTGAAGGATTTCAAGGCACGCTACCCGCACGTGAAGACCAAGTCGGGCCTGATGGTCGGCCTGGGCGAAACGGACGAGGAAATCCTGCAGGTGATGCGCGACATGCGCGAGCACGACATCGACATGCTGACGATCGGCCAGTACCTGGCGCCGTCGAACAGCCACCTGCCGGTGCGCCGCTACGTGCACCCGGACGTGTTCAAGATGTTCGAAGAGGAAGCGTACAAGATGGGCTTCGGCCACGCCGCCGTGGGCGCGATGGTGCGCAGCTCGTACCACGCGGATGTGCAGGCGCATAACCTGCTGGAAGCGGTGAACGGCTAAGCCGCGCAGTTAAAGAAGCAAACAGCCTCGGGCAGCCGGGCTGGTGGCGCGGATGTGGAATCCGCAGCCATCAGCCTGGCTGCCCGATGTCGTTTACGGGGCGGTATCCGATTATGCGGATGGCTCGAATGGGTTGATGTCGTGCGTGAGACGTGGCTGCCTGTTCGTTATACAGGCGGAATTGTAGTCCCACATTGTGGGGCTATGGGGGCGGCGAGGTAATCACTTCCAGCGGTTCTAACTGCGAGAGGATCACAAGGTGCTCGACGGCTTTAACCTTTTGCAGATTTTCCAAGGTGCCCGCGCTTCCAAGAGCGAGCGCAGGTACGAAACCGTACATCTCATCATGTTTGAGGCGGCCGAGTTTTTTTAACGCCGGAGCAAACATGTCTTCAAAGTCGTTGTCTTCAACGTACCGGGAACCAAAAAATACCTGCATTCCAAAGTTCATTTTATCGGCAATGAGTATCGATTTGCGCGAAGTGCAAAAGGATCCCGGCGCAAATATGCGAAGAGAATTTCCAGTTTTTTCGCCCCAGAAGTACAGGTCGCCGAATGCGCTTCGCGCGATAATATGGTATGCGTCGTGCTCCATGAACTCGGTATCGCCGATCCACGCGTCCAGCACTGGTTCATAGTCTTGGGGATTAACAGTCCAGAACATACCGTTTGCGTAGCCGCACCATCCGTAGTTTTCCCAGTACGCCAACAATTGGTCGGGCAGTTTGCCACGATAGCGCTCGATACTCGAAGTGGGCACGTGGCGCGTTTCGATTGCTGGACCAAAATCCATCAGGAAACTGGCAAAATTATCATCCATTCCATTGTCCGTCCGAGTTGTTCAGCGTGCAGAAACTTGCAGTTGAAGGATGAATTATCTCTGTAGCATGCACTAGGTCATTCTCAATAGAACTAAGGGGGCGGCGAGGTGATCGCCTCAAGCGGCGCGAATTGGGCCAATATAACCAAGTGCTCAACAGCTTTAACCTTTTGTAAATGATCTATTGTGGAAGGGCCGCCAAGTGCCAAAGCAGGGAAAAACCCGTACATCTCGTCACGCGTCAGGCGCCCTAGTTTCTGGTATGCGTCTTCGAACATGTCAGCGAAATCATTCTCATCGCGAGATAGCAAACCAAAAAATGCTTGTACACCTAAATTCATTTTTTCGCCAATTAATATAGAGTCGGTTGGAAAGCAATAAGAGCCCGGTGCAAATATCGATAGCGAGTCGCCAGTTTTTTCGCCCCATAAATACAAGTCGCCAAAGGCACCTCGAGCAATAATGTGATACGCATCCTGTTCCATAAATGGTGTGTCGCCAATCCATGATTCCAGCACTGGCTCATATTCTTGAGGGTTGACCGTCCAAAACAAGCCATCCGCATAGCCGCACCAACCATGTTCTTTCCAGTATGTCAACAGCTGGTCTGGCAGCTTGCCGCGGTAACGATCGATACTCGACAGGGGAACATGCTGCTTGTCAAAGCTTGGCCCCATTTTCTCCAGGAAGTAGTCAAAATTTTCGTCCATGAGTTGCTCCTTATTAGGAGAATGGCCAGATCGCCGCTACGTCGATGCCGGCCAGCCTCTGGGCGATCAGGCGCTGCGCCAGCGGCCCCGAATCGGACAGCGCCCGGCGCACGCGTTGCACGCGCCCCATCTGTTCGGAACCCCACAGGTGGCAGGCCGCGTCGGCCAGGCGGCCCATGCTGTCATGGGGCCGGCCGAAGCCACCCGGTTGTCCGCACCATTTCAGCTCGTCTTCCTTGCGCTCGAGCTTGCTCCACACGCGCCATGCGCCGGTCCTGTCATCGCCCATCGAAAGCTCCGCAATCCAGCGCAGGTTGTTCGGAGGCCCGACGCCATCGAGCCCACCCGGATGCTGGACGGCGAATGGAGCCGCCAGCGCTCTACCAAGGCAGCGTAGGCGGGTTCGAACAATCGCTAGTTGATGAGGGGCAAGTTATTGCTGAATGGCACCGGCGATGCGCCATGCCTTCCGGCCTCGTGACGGCCAGCAGACACTGCAAAGAAGAAAGGCGGACGGGATTGCGAAGAAGCGGAGCGCGAGAGGAAGATGCAGCGCGGGGAAAGGTAGAGGATCGAAAGGGCAAGCGCGGCCATGTCATAAGAAAAAGCGGCTACCGAGGACATTCAGCCCCGATAGCCGCTCTTCAAGGCGGAATGCGAGCGCTCAGGCGCCGGCGTCGGCCACCGCGCTGGGCCTGGCCAGCATGGCCGCGATGTCGTCCGGCGGCACCGGCTTGCTGAACAGGTAACCCTGCATCTCGTCGCAGCCATTCTCCACCAGGAAGTCGCGCTGCTGCTCGGTTTCCACCCCTTCGGCGATCACGCGCATCTGCAACTGGTGCGACAGCGAAATGATCGCCCGGGCGATCGCCTGGTCGTCCGTGCTGTGCGCCAGGTCGCGCACGAACGACTTGTCGATCTTCAGGCGCGAGATCGGGAACGACTTCAATGCCGCCAGGCTGGAGTAGCCGGTACCGAAGTCGTCGATCGACAGCGCGATGCTCATGGTTTCCAGTTCGCGCATCTTGTCGATGGCCTGCTGCACATCGCGCATGATCAGGCTTTCCGTCACTTCCAGTTCCAGCCACTGTGCATCCAGGGCAGCCTCGGCCAGCGCGGCGGCGACCCGCCTGACCAGGTGCGGATCGTCGAACTGGCGCGGCGACACGTTGACCGACATGCTGATCGGCGGCAGCCCGGCATCCTGCCAGCGGCGCGCCTGCAGGCAGGCTTCGCGCAGGACCCATTCGCCGATGGCGACGATCATGCCGCTTTCCTCGGCCAGCGGAATGAACAGGTCCGGGCGCACCGTGCCCCGTTCCGGATGCTGCCAGCGCAGCAGCGCCTCCACGCCGAATACCTGGCCGCTCGCCAGGTCCACCTTGGGCTGGTACAGCAGGCGCAGCTGGTTGTCGTCGACCGCGCGGCGCAGTCCTTCCATCAGCGCCAGCTTTTCTTCCAGCGCCGCGTTCATTTCCTGCGCGTAGAACTGGCAGTTGTTCTTGCCCATTTCCTTGGCGCGGTACATGGCGGCATCGGCGTTCATCATCAGCGTATCGCGGCTGCCGCCATCGCGCGGGTACACGGCCGCGCCGATCGAGCAGCTGACCTGCACTTCCTGGCCATCCAGCACCACCGGGCGTACCACGGCGGCCAGGACCTTTTCCAGCAGCATGGCGCGGTCGGCATCGTCCGCGTCGGCCTGCGGCAGCACCAGCACGAATTCGTCGCCGCCGAAGCGGCCCACGGTATCGCTCTTGCGCACGCACTCGACCATGCGGCTGGCCACCGTCTTGAGCAGTTCGTCGCCGGCCGTGTGGCCCAGCGTGTCGTTGACGAGCTTGAAGCTGTCCAGGTCCACGAAGGCCACCATGACTTCCTGCCCTTCCCGTTCGGCGTGCAGGATCGACTGCTCGATACGGTCGCCGATCAGGTTGCGGTTGGGCAGGCCCGTCAGCGCGTCGTGCTGCGCCATGTGGAAGATGCGGGCCGCATCGCGCTTGCTCTCGGTGATGTCGCGCAGGATCGCCACCACGCCGCCCTCCACGCCCACCACTTGCCAGTGCATCCATTCGGCCTGGATTTCCGGCATGTCGTTGTGCCACTCCTCCTGCTGCACGCCGCCTTCGGCCGTGATACGGCAAAGGGTGGCGAAGATGCCGTTGTCCCGCGCGCGCGGCAGCCACTGCAGCAACGTCGTATTGCGCATCTCTTCCTTGCTGCGCGCCGTCATCAGCTCGGCGCGGGTATTGGTGGAGACGATGCGGAAGTCGGCGATCTGCCTGTCCTTGCCATACACGGCGCGCAGCACGAAGAACGCATCGAGGTTCGCTTCCGATGCGGCGGCATAGGTTTCCTGTGCGCGGCGCACGCGGCGGCGCGCCTTGGCGCCCTGCCATGACCACAGCCACACCAGGGCGATCAGGATGATCAGCACGACCGACGCCGTGCCCGCCTCCCACATGTGGGTCAGGCGCCCGGTTTCGAATGCCGCCATCTGCTCGGCCTCGGCCAGGCCGACCACGACCACCAGGCCATACGTGCGCAGGGTACGCATGGCGGTGTAGCGGGGCACCTTGTCCAGCGTGGTGGTACGCGGCTGCGCGGACGCTTCCCGCGATGCCGCCAGGTCGAGGCGCTGGCCCCATGATGTGTTCTCGCCGATGCGCGCGGCGCGCACCACGCCGTCCGTGCCGAGGATGGCCAGCAGTCCCAGGTCGCCCTGGCGCGAACGCTCGTAGCCACTGGTGAAATAGGCCGGGGCCACTTCCACGATCGCCACGCCGGCGAACAGGCCGTCCGGGCCGTTCAGCCGGCGCGTGAAGTGGATGTGCCAGTCGTCGCGGCTGACGTCGCGCTGTGCTTCGGAGACGTACACCTGGCCGTTGTCGCGCTGCCGGTGGTACTCGAAATAGCGCTCGCCGGCCACGTTCTGCTCGGATGCGGCGGGGTTGCTGGCGACGATATGGCCGGAGGCATCGGCAATGCTCACGGCGAATACCAGGGCGGGCGGCAGCAGGCCTTCCTGCGCCAGTTCCGGCAGCGCCGCGGTCGGGCCTTTGCGTTCGGAGGCATACTTGACCAGCTTCAGGGTCTGGTCGATGCCGTTCAGGTTGCGCGCCACGTGCGCTTCATAGGTGTCGAGCAGTTCGTCGACCGACTCGCGCGCGGCGGCCTGCGCGGCCACCCGTTCGTTACCGATGAAGTGGAACGAGGCGGCCCATACCACGCCCAGCAGGACGAGCATGAACAGCGGCAAGGAAACGTAGGTCTCCAGGCCGAGCCGGAGCCAGCGCATCTTGCGGGGTGCGGGGCGCCCGGCCGTCATCAGCGCACCATCAGCACCGCACGCACGGTCGGGTCGAGCTCCGAGCGGTCGATGTAGCCGATCATGCCGGGATTGTCGGCAACCAGTTTCTTTACGCCGGCATTGCCGGGCACCTCACGCGGCGGCTGGCCGCGGCCGGTGAAGATCATCTTGGTCCAGTACGCCCGCATCAGGGCAGGCGAGCGGCGCGCCACCTTTTCATAGAATTCGTCGCGCAGCACCGTGCCGACCTGCTGGTCGACCGGCGTCGCCTCGCCGCCGTCCGGGAAGCGGTTCGATTCGGAGAGGAAGATATCGGCAACCTGGTCGGCGCGCATTGCCGTCACCGGTGCGCGGGCCGAGACGATGACCACCAGGTCAGCGGCGCCGGCACTGCCGGCCACCAGCAGGGCCGCGAGCGTACAACAGAGTTTTCGCTTCAACATGTCGGCCCCGCTCAGAACACGAAATCCACGCCGGCGCTGATCACGCCGAACGCGTGGCCGGAACGGAATCCTGGCTGCACGTTGGTCAACGTGCCGTTCGAGCCACCGCGCGGGCGAACGCGGTCGAGCTGCATCTTGACCGCATAGTTCGGCGCGATGTCCCAGCGCACGCCGACACTGGCGGTATCCTGCACGCCGATGGAGCGCAGCCGCGCATTCAACTCGGTGTTCAGCAAAGTGGCCAGCCCGGCCGCGGCGGGCGGCAAGCCCCCCGTGGGCACGCCGTCGACCTGGGTAGCCATGTTGACGTCGACCCGGGCCAGCGTGGCATACGGCGCCACGGTGCCGAACCGGTATCCACCGCTGAGATATCCCGCGGTCTGGTCACCCAGCATGGAGCGGGTGTTGACACGCCCGATCTCGCCCATCAGGAACCAGTGGCCCGGATCGTAGCTGAAACCCGCGTTGTAGATGTCGATCTTGCGCGAGGCGATGTCGTAGCGGTTCGCCAGGGCGACACCGCGCGGCCCGAAACTGCGCAGGGCATCGAACATCTCTTCGGCACCGGGAATGTTCATCGTCGTCGATGCGGCGGTGGCACGCATCGTCAGGGCGCCGATCGTCGTGTTTTGTGTAATGGCATACGCATCGCGCGACTTGCCGCGGATTTCAGGGGTGATCTGCACGTCCGCATTGCCGAGCGTGACCTGGGTTTCATGCTTGGCGCCCCAGGCGTTCCAGCGGTAGGTGGCATCGACGCCATCGTTGCTGGAGATCGGCATCAGGCTGTACAGCTCGACCGGGGGCCGCACCCATGGCAGCGCGTAGCTGGCCTTGCGGTAGTCCGCGGCCAGGAACAGCGGCAGCGCGATACGGCCGGCCCGCACCGACAGCTCCGGCGTGACCTGGTATTTCACGTTCGCCCATTCGACATGCGGCCTGAACGAGCCCCGGACATCCTTTTCATGCACCACCTGGATCACGGCAGACCAGCGTTTATCGAGCTGCACGCCGAGCTGCGCGCCGAGCCGGCTATCCACGTCGAATGCCCATTCCTTGCTGTAGCCGGCCTGGCCGGGCGATATCGGGCTGGCCGTATAGTCGGCCTGGTCCGCCGTGGAATGCACGCCGACCAGCGTGCCGAAGCCGCCGAACGTCCATTTGGCCTGTGCGTATGCGCCACCGTGCGTGCACGCGAGGGCGAAGGCGGCAGCGCAGGCGGCTTTGCACCGGCGCGTAACGAAAAGAACTGATGACATAATTTCCTGGGCCATGCGTCGCTGCGCGCGTGATGGCGTTACTTGCAGCGTTTGTTTTAGCGCTTCAAGTGGCGCTGGTAGTAGCAAAGGGGAGCTGTTGCAGACGGTACGTCGCTGGTACATCGAAACTGGGTGGCGGTACGGGATTGAGGGACCGCGCGAGCCCCTACTCTATTGGATTGCCAGCTTCCTGTCGATAAGTTTCCGTATGGAACTAAAAGAAAACCGCAAAGCAATGCCGGCATACAACAGCCGAGAGCAGTCTCGGACACCCGCATGCCAGGGCGCGTCGCCCGCCGTCCGGCCAACAACGGGAACTTTCCCGCACCAGGGGGGTGGTGGGGAACGCTTGCCGTCGATCTGCGCACCTGCCGAGGCCAGCGGGAACGACCAGGCGGATGAGTTTCTCGGAAATTCTTGCTAATTCATCAATATTCATCTTCCAAGTCATGCATGAATGCCGAAGAATACGGGCTATTCGATGACCTCCAGGAAAGGATGCAATGAATTTCGGCGAAAAACTCAAGCAGATCCGTACGCAGCGCGGGCTTACCCAGCCACAGTTCGCGGAACAGCTCGGAATCGAACAGTCCTACCTCTCGAAGCTGGAAAATGATAAATCGGTCCCGTCCGCGGAAATGTTCAACGCCATCCTTGCCGGCACCGGCATGGACGCCGCCACGTTCCTGAGCGACATCGACCAGGAAACGCTCGCCACGACCTTGCGGCACATCCCGGCGGTGACCCGGTTCAGCGACCATGCGGTGACGGTACAGGTGCATCACTACCAGCGCTGGCTGTATGGCTGCGCGCTGGTGTGGATCGTCGGGTTCGCGCTGATGCTGGCGGCGAACGATGGCATTTTCTATTCCAACAAGGTGTACCGCTATTTTTCGCCCGGCGTGATCCTGGCGGGGGAAAGCGAACTGGTGTTCGACAAGTACGAGCAGATCCTGAACCTGCGGCAACTGGCCAAGATCATCACGCCCGAAGAGTTCGCCGGCCAGCTGGCCGACTTCAAGGCGAACCGGGCCAGGCCCCTGACGGTGGAGACAACGGCCTATCGCGGCAGCGCATACCTGGAACCGGCGGAAAACGGCCGCCGGCGATTCGAATTGCTCAACGAGAAACACATCGAGGCGCCCGGCAACCGCGTCCTCCAGTTTCTCGGCGCGATCATCCTCGCCTCCGGTTTCGTCGGACTGTTCATCGAATGGCGCCTGCGCCGCATGAAAAACAAAACCCATTGACCAGGCAAGGAGATTCACATGTCGCAGATCCGGACTTTCCTCAGCGGTGCCACGACGATGGCAGCCACCCTGGCCGCCGTGTTCGCGCTGACCGGCGCCTGGAAAGGTGCCCGGGGCCGCACCAGGTGCTGTTGCTGGTCAGTGCCGACGGCAAGGCGCAGATCCAGATGCTGGATGAACAGGGGAGGTGGTCAAGTCGATCGAGCCCGGTTCCCCAGGGTGACCCTGTACGCTTCGGTGGCCTGCGGGTCGTTCACGCAACGGGCCGTATAATCGGGGCTCCGCTGCACACAGCCGAGCTGCGATCCACCGCGGTCACCTGGCGAGACGCTGGCTCGACATCGATCTGTCTGTACGGACGGCGGCCCCCGGGCCGCCGTTTTCACATCCGGACCCGACCATGACCGTACGCATCGAGCCATCCTGGAAGCAGCACCTGCACGCCGAGTTCGAGAAGCCCTACTGGACCGAACTCACCGATTTTGTCCGCGCCGAGTACGCCGCCGGCCAATGCTGCCCGCCGGGCAAGCACATCTTCCGGGCCTTCGACCTCACGCCGTTCGACCAGGTCAAGGTCGTCATCCTCGGGCAGGACCCGTACCACACGCCCGGCGCCGCGATGGGCTTCTGCTTCTCCGTCCCGGACGGCAACCGCCCGCAGCCGAGCCTGCAGAACATCTTCCAGGAACTGGAAAGCGACCTGGGCATACGGCGCACGCGCACCGACCTGTCCGACTGGGCGGAACAGGGCGTGTTCCTGCTGAACGCCGTGCTGACCGTGCGCGCCCGGGCCGCCGGTTCGCATGCGGGGAAGGGCTGGGAAACCTTCACCGATACCGCGATCCGCACGCTGTCCGAAGAACGCGAGCATCTCGTGTTCATCCTGTGGGGCAGCTATGCAATCGCCAAGAAGGCGCTGATCGACACGGCGAAGCACCTCGTCATCACATCGCCGCACCCGTCGCCATTTTCGGCGCATAAAGGGTTCTTCGGCAGCAGGCCGTTTTCACGGGCGAACGATTATTTGCGGGAGCAGGGCAAGGAGCCGATTTCTTGGGGGTGAGCAGGCGCCGTTATTCGAGTGGCATGGTCTCCGTCAGCCGCTTCAGCGCCACGGTACGTTCTGTATTGAGGCCATAGACACATGCCAGCCGGCGCATTTCCAGGGCCGCGCCAATCGCTCCGCCGCCGAGCGACGTGGCAAATGCGCACTGCGCGTCGCGGTATTTCACGAAAGCGTTTTTCGATGTACGCAGCCGGCTTCGGGCACGCGCGATGTACTGCTCATCTTCATCCCATCGCTCGACTGAGATCGCTGCCCTGGCTTCCGCCCGGGCGAGTGATTTCAAGCTGTTACGCACCTTGCGTTGCAGGCATTCCCGAAAGCCGGCCTGGGAAAACTCGTCGCATTGTTCGAGCACCGCGGCAGCCGCATCCACTTGCGGCTCGCCATGAACTTCAGTGAAGGCCATCGCGCAGGCACAGGCAAGACTGAACTTTCTCCACATGTTTTCCTCCTACCACCAGATCCGGTACGGCCAGTAACTCTCATCCGTCTCCGCCAGCCGGATGATCTCCCGCGGGCTGTTGCCGATCAGCTCACGTGCTTCGCGCGACAGGTGCGCCTGGTCCGAATAGCCGCCGCGCAGCGCGACATCCGACAGCGACACGTGCCCGGCCTGGTGCTCGTCGCGCGCGGCAAGCAGCGATTCCTCCACGCGAGCGAAGCGCCGCAGCGTGCGTAGCGGATGCCCCGCCCAGGCCCGCACGCGCCGTTCGGCCATCCGCGCGCTGCGTCCGGCGCCGGTGGCCGCGGCGCGCACCGCGAGCGCCTGCACCCAGTCCCGCGCCGGCAGCCATGCGCCGACGCCAGTCGGGGCGCGGGCTGCGCGCCAGCGTGGTTCCAGCCATGCTTCGAACACACGGATCCGCGCGTCGTCGTCGGGCGCTGCCACCACCGCGGCCAGCACTTCATGCCACTCGTCGCCGAGTACGGTATCGGCCGGTGTCATGGTGTCGAGCAGCGTGGCCATGTCGAGCCCTGTCAACGCATGCAGCGCATCGGCGAAGAACAGCACCGTCAGCGTGTGCACCGGGCCGGGATTGCCTGTTACGCATGGCCGTGTACGCGGGCCGGAGAAGATGGCGGCGCCCTGGGGCGCCACCGCGCCGGGCGTGGCCGGTTCGACAAGCTCGCCGCTGCCGGCGATCATCCAGGTGATCCCGCAGAATGGCGTGGCGGGGAAGCGGTTCAGCCGCTGGGCAGGCGCCAGGGGTACAGCCAGGGTGCTGCGCAGCATGTAGCCGCGGATGCACGAGGCAAGCGGCACGCCGGGTGCGACGAGGCGGGCGACCGTTGGCGGCAAGGGCGCAGTCATGGCTTGGTTTGTCATGGGCCGATTCTATCGCGGCGCGATGTCGTTCTGTCCATGTCGCAAACGTTCAAGACCGCCGGCGCACGGGGCGCCACACTGGCACCATCGAATGCACAGGAGCCCGCATGACAACCGCCGCCGTGAACATGCCCCAGCCGACGCCCCATCCGCGCGCCATCGCCGACCTGCCCGGTCCGCGCGGCCTGCCGCTGCTGGGCAACGCGCTGCAGCTGAAGCCCGCCACGATCCACCTGGCGATGGAGCGCTGGAGCCGGGAATATGGCGCCATGTTCCGCGCGCGGATCGGGTCGAGCGAGGTCGTCGTGCTGTCCGACAGCGCGGCCATCATGACGCTGCTGCGCGACCGGCCGGATGGCTTCCGGCGTCCCGCCATCACGGCCGAGGTGTCGGCCGAACTGGGCGGCAGCGTGGGGCTGTTCCTGGCCGAAGGCGATGTCTGGCGCGACCAGCGCCGCATGGTGATGCATGCCTTCTCGCCAACGGCGATCCGCGCCTACTTCGACCGCATGGTGCAGGTGGCGCAGCGCCTGGAAGCCCGCTGGATGGCAGCCGGCGACCGTGACATCGACCTGAACGCGGACCTGAAGCGCTACGCGGTGGACGTGATCGCCGGCCTTGCATTCGGCGCCGACGTGAACACGCTCGAGAGTGGCGGCGACTCGATCCAGGAGCACGTGGAAACCGTGCTGGCGGGTGTCGCGCGCCGTTCGCTGCTGCCGTTCGCCTACTGGCGCTGGTGCAGGCTGCCGGCGGACCGCCGGCTGGAGCGCAGCGTGCGCGCGGTGCGCGAGGCCACCGATGGTTTCATTGCCGCCGCGCGGGCCGCGATGGCGACCGATCCGGCGCTGCGGGAGCGCCCCGCGAACCTGCTGCAGGCCATGCTGGCCGCGGCTGAACAGCCAGGCAGCGGGGTGGACGACGATGCCGTCGCGGGCAACGTCTCGACGATGCTGCTGGCCGGCGAAGACACGACATCGAGCGCGCTGGCCTGGCTGATCTGGCTGCTGTGGCAAAACCCGCAGGCGCTGGCCCGCGCACAGGCCGAGGTGCGCCAGCATGCATCCGAACTGACGGTGGAAAGCATCGCTGCGCTCGACTACCTCGACGCCTGCGCGCTGGAGGCCATGCGCCTGAAACCGCCGGCGCCGTTCCTGCCGCTGCAAGCCATGCGCGACACCACGGTGCTGGGGGTGCACCTGCCGAAGGACACGCTGCTGTGGTGCGTAATGCGGCATGACAGCGTGGGCGACAAGGCATTCCCCGATCCGCTGCGCTTCGATCCCGAACGCTGGCTGGCCGGCACGGTGGACAAGAGCGTGGCACTGCCGTTCGGTGCCGGGCCGCGCATGTGCCCGGGGCGCTACCTGTCGCTGATGGAACTGAAGGTGGCGATGGCCGTGCTGCTGGGCCGTTTCGACATCGCCGGCGTGCGGGCGCGAGATCGCAGCGAACCGGCCGAGGTCATGGGATTCGTGATGGGGCCGACGCCGATGGCGATGCGGCTGCGGCCCAGGGCGGAATAACGCCTAGGCCCTGTGCCAGAAGCCCGCGTGCGCGATCTTCGCTTCCTCTTCGCGCAGCGGCCCGATCACCTCGGTGGGCCGCTGCCCGGCGGCGAACACCTGGCGGCAGGGCAGCGACAGGGTAGGGTTTTCCGGATCGCTGCCGGTCAGCAACAGCAGCGTGGCTTCGGACATCGCGTACACCACGCGCCCCACGCCGCTCCAGTAGGTGCCGCCGGCGCACATCGCGCAGGGTTCGGCGTTCGTGTACATCGTGGCACCGGCGAGCCTGTCCGGCGAGTGCTGCGCCGAGGCGATGCGCAGCGCATTCATCTCGGCGTGCGCGGTGCGGTCGCTGCTCGAAGCATTCATCGCCTGCGCGATCACGTTGCCATCGGCATCCGCGATGATGGCGGCGAACGGGTGGTGGCCTTCGTCGCGCGAGCGCTGGGCCAGCGCGAGCACGTCCGTGAGGAACTGGTGGTCGCGCGCTGTCGGTTCAGTCATGGATTCTTCTCGAAAAAGCGGGGCGGAATCAGCCGCCCAGCAAAAAAAAGCGGGGCGGCTGATTCCGCCCCGTAGCGCGTGTCGGATCGCGCAGGAATCAATCCGGAATCATTACCCCCGGAATCATGACCCCGGATTCATGACCCGTGAATCATTACTTGGGAATCGTGCCTTCCACGCCCTGCACGTAGAAGTTCATCGACATCAGTTCCTTCATCGGCATCTGCACGCCGGCGGCCACTTTCACGGCGCCCGACTGGTCCTTGATCGGACCCGTGAACGGTACCGCCGTGCCGGCCGCGAAGGCCGCCTTCTTCTCGTCGAAGAGCTTGGCCGCGTCGGCCGGCACTACCGGGTTCAGGGGCGACATCCTGACCATGCCTTCCTTCAGGCCGCCGTGCACATGGCCGGTCTTCCACGTTCCCGCCAGCACGGCCTTCGCCACTTCGGTGTAGTAGCCGCCCCACTGGTTGGTACTGGCCGTCAGGTGCGCCTTCGGCGCGAAGCGCTGCATGTCCGAATCCCAGCCGAAGGCGTACTTGCCTTTTTCCTGGGCGGCCTGCAGGGTGGCCGGGGAGTCGGTGTTCTGCGTCAGCACGTCGGCACCCTGGGCGATCAGCGTTTCCGCCGCCTGGCGTTCCTTGGCCGGGTCATACCAGCTGTTGACCCAGATGATGCGGGTCTTGATCTTCGGGTTCACGCTTTGCGCACCCAGCGTGAAGGCGTTGATGTTGCGGATCACTTCCGGCACCGGGAACGAACCCACGAAGCCGAGCGTATTCGTCTTCGTCATCTTGCCGGCGATGATGCCCTGCAGGTAGGAGCCTTCGAACAGGCGCGCCTCGTAGGCGCCCATGTTCTTCGTGGTCTTGAAGCCGGTGGCGTGCTGGAACACCACGTTCGGGAAAGCCTTCGCCACCTTTTCCGTGGCGTTCATGTAGCCGAACGAGGTGGTGAAAATGAGCTTGTTGCCATCCGCCGCAAGCTTGCGGATCACACGCTCGGAATCCGCGCCTTCCGGCACGTTCTCCACGTAGGTGGACTTCACCTTGCCGCCCAGCGCTTTCTCCATCTGGAGGCGGCCCTGTTCGTGGGCGTATGTCCAGCCCGCATCGCCGACCGGGCCGATGTAGACGAAGCCCACCTTCAGAGGTTCCTGTGCCTGCACCGGTGCGATGGCGGCCACCGACAGCGCGGCGGACAGGCTGGCAAGGGCGAGCAGCTTGCGACGATTCATGATGTTCCTCTTTCAGGTTGGTCAGAAATGGTATTCGGCACGCACCATCGGCGTGCGTGCCGTGGCGCCGCGGACGGTATCGGACGGGTTGCCGAACTTGTTCTTCCAGTACTGGTAGGCCACGCCGAGCTTGAAGGTCTTCGGATTGGCGCCCAGCAGCGGGCTCACGTCGTACATCAGCTTCATGTCGACATTGATTTCCACCGCCGTCGGGCCGCCGAACTCGTTCTTGCCCTTGGTGCCGATGTAGTTCGCGTAGCCTTCGAATTCCAGCGGCACGTTCGGGATCGGGATGCTCCAGGAACTGAACAGCGCCGCGTGGGTGTCGTAGCGGTAGCGGTTGGTGGAGGTTTGCGTGAAGCCGTTGTACGGAGCGTTGGATTCATGCAACGCCACCAGGCTCACGTTCAGGAAACCCGGCACGTCGAACATCACCGTGGGGCCGAGCACCAGCATGCGCTTCTTCGAGTTGTAGCCCGCGTCGGTCTTGCTGTTGATGTCGAAACCGGCCGTGATGCCCACGCCGCGCACCGGGCCGAAGGCGAGGTTCTTGCCCGTGACCTTGCCCAGGTCCAGGGTGTGGCGGTACAGCGCGTAGGCTTCGTGGGCGCCGGACCGGGCGCCGACGGCCGACGGGTCGTTTTCGTCCGACATCAGGTAATCGATGCTGAAGAAATTGCTGCCGTACTTGTAGCCGCTGGCATGGCTGAAGTTCACCACGTGCTTGACGATGTCGGCGCCGTTGTAGGGCTCCGAGAACTTCGAGCCGTAGCGGTAGCTCAGCGCCGTATCGCTCCAGTCGGCGGCATGGGCGGCGCTGGCGCAGGTGGCGGCGAGGGCGAAGGTAGCAGCAAAACGAATGGTCTTCATGCGGGGTCCTTGTAAGTGTTGTGTAACGGATTGCATCCAATGTGCCGATCGATTGCATGCAACACGACAGTACCTTTAGCAAGTACCGGGCCACCCCGCTGTCTCCTCTACGAAATGTCCGCCGCTGTGTAACGCCGCACCAGGACGGGTCGTTCCAACGCTGCCGATGTGCATTGCCGGTGCATTATGCACACAATTTTGGGGCGTTTTGTATACAATTTTCTAGAGCCCGCCCAGTGCTTCGGCCAGGCTCAACTTGCGTTCCGGTGTGCCTAAATGCAGCCGTGCCTCGATTTCCGCCAGGTGATGCTCGATCAGCGCGGTGGCGCCCTTCACGTCGCCCCGTTCGATGAGCGCCAGCAGGTCGTGGTGTTCGTGGTTGCCGCACATCGGCGCGCCCGGGTTTTCATAGACGGCGATGATCAGCGACGAGCGCGACACCAGTTCCACCATGAAGCGCTGCAGTACCGCATTGCCCGCCAGCTCGGCCATCAGCAGGTGGAATTCGCCGCCCAGGCGGATCCAGGCGGTGCGGTCGCCGCTGCGGCGTGCCTGTTCCTCGGCGTCCAGCGCGGCGCGGATGCGGCCGATCGAGGCGGGCGTGATGTTGCGGATCACCAGCGGCACGATCTCGCGCTCGATGGCGCGGCGGGCCGTGAACACGTCGCGCGCTTCCTGCGGCGAGGGCGATGCCACCACCGCGCCGCGGTTGGGGCGCAACACCACGATGTGCTCATGCGCCAGCCGCTGCAGCGCCTTGCGCACCGTGGTGCGGCTCACGCCATACAGTTCGCAGAATTCGGCCTCGCCCAGCCGCGTGCCCGGCGGCAGCTTGTGGCCCATCACGGCATTCACGACGGCGCTGTAGATGCGCAGGTCGACGGCGGCGGCGCCGCGCTTCCTGGCTGGTGCCGTGCCTGCGGCGTTGTCCGCCGCGTTGCCTGCCGCCTTGCTGGTGACCTTATTTACTACCTTATTTACTACCTTACTTGCTACCTTATTTACTACCTTACTTGCTACCTTGCTTACGGCATTGCTTGTTGCGTTACTGTCCGCCGCCGGATCGGCGGCGTGCGCGGGGCGGCCTGGTGGGCGCTCCGCTGGGGTGTGCTTGGTCATTGGCAGTCTCCGCATCGGTTCGGGATCGGGCGGGGTCGATCCGCACGCGATCGTAATGGCAAAGCACGAAGCGTGCACGCGATGGCCGGGGCCGCGCCATATCGGATGCACGATAGTGGGGCAATAGTGCACATTTTTTGGTGCAATTTGTATACAAAATGAACGATGGCGTATCCTGGATGGGCGCGCCCGGCCGGATGCCGGGCGGAAACCGTTGGCATGCAACTTGCACGGACTGTGCCATTACCCCGATGGAGCCGCAGATGAACGAACCACAGCCAGCGCCGCCCGGCCCGCACCGAACCGAGCCGCGGCTGCGGTTGCTCGGCATCTCGAAAATCTACCCCTCCGTCGTCGCCAACGACAGCGTGGACCTGGCCGTCATGCCGGGAGAAATCCATGCGGTGCTGGGCGAGAACGGCGCCGGCAAGAGCACGCTGATGAAGATGATCTATGGCGTGACGCGGCCCGACGCCGGCGAGATCCTGTGGGAAGGCAGGCAGGTCACGATCCCGTCGCCGGCCGCCGCGCGCCGCCTCGGCATCGGCATGGTGTTCCAGCACTTCGCCCTGTTCGAAACGCTGACCGTGGCGGAGAACATCGCGCTGGCGCTGGATGAAAGGATCACGCCGGCGAAGCTGGCGCCGCGCATCCGCGAGGTGTCGGCCCGCTACGGCCTGCCGCTCGACCCGGAACGGCGCGTGCACAGCATGTCCGTCGGCGAGCGGCAGCGCGTGGAAATCGTGCGCTGCCTGCTGCAGTCGCCGCGCCTGCTGATCATGGATGAGCCGACCTCGGTGCTGACACCCGATGCGGTGCAGAAGCTGTTCGTCTCCCTGCGCCAGCTGGCGGCCGAAGGCGTCAGCATCCTCTATATCAGCCACAAGCTCGACGAGATCCAGGCGCTGTGCGACCGCGCCACCGTGCTGCGCGCCGGCCGCGTATCCGGTACCGCCACGCCGCGCACGCAGACGGCGCACGAACTGGCCGAACTGATGATCGGCGGCGACCTGCCCACCTGCACGCTGGCGCCGCGCGAACCGGGCGAGGTGCGGCTGGCGCTGAACAAGCTGTCGCTGCCCAGCCCCGATCCATTCGGTACCGACCTGCGCGACATCACGCTGGACCTGCATGCCGGCGAAATCGTCGGCCTGGCCGGTGTCTCCGGCAACGGGCAGCAGGAATTGATGAAGGCGATTTCCGGCGAGGTACCGCTGCGCGGTGCGGCTGGCATCCGGCTGTGCGGCATCGAAGCGGGGCGGCTGAACGCCGCGGCGCGCCGCCGGCTCGGCCTCGGCTTCGTGCCGGAAGAACGGCTCGGCCGCGGCGCGGTTCCCGGCATGTCGCTGGCGGACAATGCGCTGCTCACGGGCTACCTGGCCGAGGGCGCTGGCATGCTGCGCAGTGGCCTGGCGGGTGGCTTGACGGGGGGCTTGACGGGAGGCTTGATTCGGCGTGGCGCGGTGCGCGACTTCGCCGACAGCGTGATCAGCCGCTTCAAGGTGAAATGCGCCGGCGCCGGCGCGGCGGCGTCCAGCCTCTCCGGCGGCAACCTGCAGAAATTCATCGTCGGCCGCGAGATCGCGCTGGCGCCCAGGGTGATGGTGCTCGCGCAGCCCACGTGGGGTGTCGACATCGGCGCGGCGATGCTGATCCGCCAGGCCATCATCGACCTGCGCGACCAGGGCGTCGCCGTGCTGGTGATCTCGGAAGAACTCGACGAACTGTTCATGATGTGCGACCGCATCGCCGTACTGGCCAAGGGCCGCCTGTCGCGCGCCGTGCCGGTGAAGGAAGCCACCGTCAATCAGATCGGGGTGTGGATGAGTGGCGACTTTTCCACAGGCGCCACCGCCCCCGCCACCAAGGAAGAAGGGAACCACCATGTCCCGGCTTGAAGCCCGCCCCGCGCCCTCGCGCGCGATGATGCTCGCCTCGCCGCTGATCGCCGCGCTGGCCATGCTCGTCACCGGTTCGATCCTGTTCCTGCTGCTGGGCCAGGAACCGCTGCACGCGTTCTATGTGTACTTCATCAAGCCGGCCACCACGCTGTATGGCGTGGGCGAACTGCTGTTGAAGGCCACGCCGCTGATCCTGTGCGGCGTGGGCCTGGCGATCGGTTTCCGGGCCGATGTGCACAATATCGGCGCGGACGGCCAGTTGACGGTGGGCGCCATCACCGCCGGCTGCGTGGCGCTGTACTTCGATGGCGTGGAAGCGCCCTGGGTGCTGCCGCTGATGCTCGTCGCCGGGGCGCTGGGCGGCATGGCGTGGGCGGCCATCCCGGCGCTGCTGCGCACGCGCTTCAACACGAGCGAGATCCTCGTCAGCCTGATGCTGGTGTACGTGGCCTACCTGCTGCTGAGCTACCTGGTGCATGGCCCGCTGCGCGATCCGGACGGTTTCAATTTCCCGCAATCGAAGATGTTCGGCGACTCCGCCACGCTGCCGCTGCTGGTCGAAGGCTTGCGCGTCAACGCGGCCTTCCTCCTGTCGCTGGCCGGCGTGGCGGGCGCGTGGTTCTTCTGCCGCCACACCTTCGCCGGCTACCGCATGCAGGTCAGCGGCATGGCGCCGGCCGCCGCGCTGTATGCGGGCTTCTCGGCGCCGAAGAACGTGTGGCTGGCGTTCCTCGTCAGCGGCGCCATGGCGGGGCTGGCGGGCGTGGGGGAGGTGGCCGGCCCGATCGGGCAGCTGCAGCCTTCCGTGTCGCCCGGCTATGGCTTCGCGGCGATCATCGTCGCCTATGTCGGCCGCCTGCATCCGGTGGGCGTGCTGCTGGCGGCGCTGCTGATGTCGCTGCTGTACATCGGCGGCGAGGCGGCGCAGATCGAGCTGCAGCTGCCATCCGCCATCACCGGCCTGTTCCAGGGGCTGCTGCTGTTCTACCTGCTGGCGGCGGACCTGTTCATCCACTACCGCTTCAAGCCGGGCGTGCGCGTGGCACCCGCCGGGAAAACGGCGGCCACCCCGGAGATCGCCGCATGAATCCCGACTACGTGATCGCATTTTTGGCCAGCACCGCCGGTGCCGCCACGCCGCTGGTGCTGGCATCGTCCGGCGAGCTGGTGGCGGAACGCTCCGGGGTGCTGAACCTGGGGCTCGAGGGCATCATGCTGGTGGGGGCCGTTACCGGCTTCATGGCCACCGTCTCTACCGGTTCGCTCCCCCTGGGCTTGCTGGCCGCGCTGCTGGCCGGCATGGCGATGTCGCTGATCTTCGGCTTCCTCGTGCTCACCCTGCAGACCAACCAGGTGGCGACCGGCCTGGCCCTGACGCTGTTCGGCATCGGCCTGTCCGCCTTCCTCGGCCGCGACCTGGTCGGCCAGACGGTGGCACCGATCGCACCGCTGTCGTTCCCGGTGCTCTCCGGCATACCCTTCTTCGGGCCGCTGCTGTTCCGCTTCGATCCCGTGGTCTACCTGTCGCTGCTGCTGGTCGTCGCGGCGGGCTGGATGCTGGCGCGCACGCGCATCGGCCTGCAGATCCGTGCCGTGGGCGAAGCGCCGCACAGCGCGCATGCGATCGGCATGCCGGTGATCGGGCTGCGCTATGCCGCCGTGCTGTTCGGCGGCGCCATGGCGGGCGTGGGCGGCGCCTACATGTCGCTGGCACTCACGCCGATGTGGGTGGAAGGCATGACGGCCGGCCGCGGCTGGATCGCGCTGGCACAGGTGGTGTTCGCCACCTGGAAGCCGCGCAACGTGGTGCTGGGCGCCTATCTCTTCGGTGGCGTGACGGTACTGCAGTTCCATGGCCAGGGCATGGGGCTGGCGGTGCCGTCGCAATTCCTGTCGATGCTGCCGTATCTGGCGACGATCGTGATCCTGGTGATCATCTGCCGCGATCCGAAGACGATCCTGCTGAACAAGCCGATGTCGCTGGGGCAGAACTTCAAGGCCGACTGACGATTTAGAGGAACGGCTCTCTGGCATGGTGTCCCAAGGTTTATCATGCAACATTCAATCGGGGAGACACCATGGACGACATCCAGCAAAAACTCGAACGCTTCAACAGCCGCGCCGGCGGCACGCTGCCGGACCACATGAACATCCGCTTCACGGCCGCAGCGGCGGGGGAACTCTCGGCCGAGATCGAGATCCAGAAGCATCACCTCGCCCCCAACGGCTTCCTGCACGCCGGCACGGTGGTCACGCTGGCCGATACGGCGTGCGGCTACGGCTGCTTCGTCAACCTGCCAGAAGGCGCCGAGAACTTCACCACCATCGAGCTGAAGTCGAACCACCTGGGCACCGCGCGCGACGGCACCATCGCCGTCACGGCCCGGGCTGTCCACATGGGCAAGACCACGCAGGTGTGGGACGCCACCGTCAGCAACAAGGCGACCGGCAAGACGATCGCGCTGTTCCGCTGCACGCAGATGATCCTTTATCCGAAATGACACCATGCTGTACGCGGGGATAGCGATCATCATCACAGGGATCGTGTCGGCGCTGTCGCCGATCCTGCGCGAGTGGTACGCGCACCGCAAGCGGAAAGAGCGCGAGGGCAGGGACCGGCACTAGGCGCTAGCGCTTCCCTGGCGCTGCCGTCGGCCAGCGGAGCCATCGGCCAGCGCCGCCATCGGCAACTGTACTGGTACAAGCGCCGCAACGAAGGCCGTGCATACTGGCGCCGGTGTATCGGTACTGTACCGAGCACCTGGTTTAGCATGGACACGTTACCCGTGGAGCGAGCCATGCACTTCCTGATCCCCTACCTGCCGCTGATGATGTTCGCCTTCGTGTCGTCGATCACGCCAGGGCCGAACAACATCATGCTGACCTCGTCCGGCATCTGGTTCGGCTTTCGCCGCTCGATCCCGCACATGCTGGGCATTACCATCGGTTTCGGTGCGCTGCTGGCCGTCTGCGCGACCGGCATCGGCGCGCTGGTGATGGCGGTGCCGGCGGCACAGTTCGCGCTGCGGGTCGCCGGTTCCGGCTACCTGCTGTACCTGGCCTGGCAGCTGCGCGACATGCGTTTCGATGGCCAGGCCGAGCAGGCGCGCAAGCCCATGGGTTTCATGGCCGCCGCCGCTTTCCAGTTCTGCAATCCCAAGGCCTGGGTCATGGCGATCACGGGCAGCTCGGCCTTCCTGCCGCAAGGCATGCCGGCATCCGTCGCGATCGCGCTGTTCTGCCTGATCTTCTGCGCCGTCAACCTGCCGTGCATCTCCGTGTGGACCGGCGCTGGCGCACTGCTGCGGCGCTACCTGTCGCAGCCGTTGTGGCGCAAGGTGTTCTGCGCAACGATGGTGGCGTTGACGGTGTATTCGGCGCTGGCGATGTGGCTGTAGGTGGAGTGGCTGTAACGTGAACGAAGGCAGGCGTTAGTGCCTGTCTTCGCCACGTATTGCCGATGCCTGTAACGCAAGGGTTTCAGCTCAGCTGCAGCGGATCTCGATGCGCCTCGGATTGCCGGCCACCAGCTTGTGATGCCTGATGATGCATTGCCTGATCTTGTCGTCGAGCCGGCGCGACATGATGAACTCACCCGATCTGCCGTATCTGCAAACAAGCCAGCGTTCTTCGTCCTGGCCGGCTCCGCCGAAGCGATATGACGTGCCATTACCTTTGGCATCCAGCGGTTCGCCCCGCAGTTGCATCTCGCTCGCGGGCGGGCCGGCGGACATGCCCGCACCGAATAGTGGCAGGGAATGTGGCACATACGGCTGCCACTCGCCGCGCGAGGCCAGCGTGACGTGGCCGGGAGTTATCTCATCGGGGCATTCGAGCTGCCCGGCTTGCGCAGCCTGGGCACCACCTGCCGCCAGCAGGGACAATGCAATGCGGGTCAAAACGACGCGTGCAGGGCTCATTTGATCACCGAAAAGGCAAATGCGTTATCGGAAGGGCGATGGTACGTACCGTCATTGTAGATCTTCAGTCGCCAAATAAAACGGCGAGAGATGAAGGGTTTATTTCCATCGGATTCTATTGGTCCATCACCGAGATTCCGGTACTGGTTGTTGTGGCTCTGGCGCAGGCCTGGCGAACGGCAGAGTGCCGGGCCTGGGGCGCTTTCGCCTCACCCAGGCAGCCCGGCTGGCACGGCTGCCTGATTCCTCAGCCACGCCAGCGCAGCCTCCACATGGGGCGCCGGCGCATGCCCGGCACTGCGCACCAGGTGATAGGTGTGGCCCGGAATCGCCGGCCCGAAGGGCTGGACCAGCCGGCCATCGGCGAGTTCCGCCGCGAGCAGGTCGAGGCTCAGCAGCGCGACGCCCTGGCCAGCCAGCACGGCGCCGATGGCATGCGCTTCGTCCGAGAAGCGCAGCTGGGCGCGTACTGCATCGGCAGCCAGCCCGGCGGCGGCGAACCAGCGTTCCCATGTGGGATTCGACGGATGCTGGTATTCCCACCTGAAGTCGATCAGCGGCAGGCGATGCAGGTCCGCGATCGACGCGGCGCCGAGATCCGGGCTGGCGAGCGGGGCGAAGCGGTCGCTGAACAGCGGCTCGGCCACCATGCCGGGATACTCGCCGCGGCCATAGCGGATCGCCAGGTCGGCGCCAGCACCATCCAGTGCGACGGCCCGGTCGGAAGCATGCAATTCCAAGTCGATGCCGGGGTGCAGAGCGCGAAAACGGGCGACCCGCGGGGCCAGCCAGTACGCCATGAAGGCACTGGTGGTCGAGATCGTCACGCGCTGCGGGACCTGGGGCCGGGCGAGGCGCTGAAGTGCCAGCTCGAAGGTATTGAAGCCGTCGCGCAGCACCGGATACAGGGCCTTGCCGGCCTCGGTCAGCACGACCTTGCGCACCTGGCGATCGAACAGCGCGACGCCGGTGTGCTCTTCCAGCGTGCGGATCTGGTGGCTGATGGCGGTGGGTGTCACGGCGAGTTCGCTGGCCGCTTCCTTGAAGCTGCCATGCCGCGCCGCCGCTTCGAAGGCGCGCAATGCCGAAAGGGGAGGGAGTCGCCGCATGCGCTATGAATGAGCCGGGTTCACCTGATGCCTGAGGATTTCGAGTTTGTCGCCGCCACGGGATGCACTTACCTTGCTGGTATCGGCAGATGCCGCATCCCTGATAGCGAAAGGACTTTACCATGCTGGAACGCGTGATCACCCAACCGGACAACTACGAACCATTCCTGCTCTCGCAGGGCATCAGGTTCGGCGACCTGCTGTTTGTTTCCGGCCAGGCCGGTGCCGGCGACGATGGCCGGATCGTTGCGGGCGGCTTCCGCGCCCAGGGCGAGCAGGCATTCGCCAACCTGCGGCGCGTGCTGGAAGCGGGAGGCTCCAGCCTTGGCGATGTCGTCAAGGTCACCATCTTCGTGACCGACATGGGGCATTTCCAGGACGTGGTCGAACTGCGCCGCAAGTTCTTCAGCGCGCCGTATCCCGCCGACACCATTGCTGAAATCAGGGCGCTGTACGATCCAGCGGCGATGATCGAAATCGAGGCCATCGCCGCGGTTCGGCCGGGCGGCTGATCGCGCATCACTCGATCTTTTGAACGAAGCCCAGATACACACGCCGGGCGACGAAATGATCGAAGCCCGCCTGGCGGAACGTGGCTGTCCCGGTCCGGTAAGTGCGCTTGCTGCCATCGAACAGATCGCTGGCGTTGACGGTCAGGTCCAGCGACCCGGTCAAGGCGCGCTTCCACGTCAGGTTGACGTTGCTGGTCGATCCATTCCGGCCCAGCGGCGTGATGGCGGATGCCTGCACGTGCGCATCGAGCGACACGTGGTCCTGCCCGGCGCTGTAGGCGGCCCTGAAGTTCAGGTAGCCCGACGCGCCGTGCTGGTGCACCAGCGCTGCTGCATCGGGCGTCGACAGCGCGATGCGGTACACGCTGCCGTCCACGCCCAGGCGCAGCGCCGCGGCGGGTGTCCAGTCGAGCGAGCCGGTGATGCCCGTCGAGCGGGCCAGTCCGCCATTCTGTTTCGACGTCACCAGCACATCGCCGGCGTTACTGCGCGCATCGACCACCGTGGCGCGGCTGGTGCGGTGGAAGGCGCCGAGGCTGCCGCTCAGTTGCGCGGCTGTCGCGGTGGTGCCGATCTCCCATGAGGCCAGGCGCTGCGGTCCCAGGTCGGGATTGCCGCGGCTGAGGTTTTGCGCATCGACGTAGGTCGTGAATGGATTGAGGTCGCGCGGGTCCGGGCGCTGCAGGCTGCGGCGATAGCCGAGGGTCAAGGCAGCGTTGCCGGCGAGCGCATACTCGAGGTGGAGGCTGGGATTGAATGCCTGCCAATGCCCGGTTCGCAGGGTGGTTTGCGCCGACCCTACCTGAAGTTCCATGCGCTCGAACCGGCCGCCCAGCAGGGCTTCCCATTGGCCGTACCTGAGCCGGTTCGTCAGGTAGGCGGCGGCCAGCGTCGTCTTCACCTTGTAGCCGTTGGTCGTATCGGGATCGGGCGTTTCCATGCCCGTCGAGGCGTCGATGGACGCCTGGTAGTTATGGAGGTCGTTCACTTCGTCCTGGAGATCGGCGCCCAGGCCCCACTGTCCATGCACGGTGCCGCTGCCCGCCAGCCGGCTCCAGTCCAGCGTGGCCTGGTCGAGGCGGCGTGCCGACCTGGTGGCGCCATGGCTGTACGCGGTGGCGTACGCCGGTGCGACGAAGACGTCCCGGTAGGACTTGTCGAGCAGGCCGGTCGTGCGGCTGCGCTGCACGGTGGCCTTGAGCGCCTTGCCGCCGCCCTGGCGGGTCCAGGCCAGGCTGGCACTGTCGTCGGACTGCTCGTTGGGGCCCTCGGAGATGCGGTGATACACCGTCTCGCCAGTGCCACTGCCCGCCACGTTCAGCGTGTCGAGCAGTGGACGCGAGCGGCGCGAGTTGTGCCGCGCGGAGAAGCTCACGCTATCGGTGTCGCTCAGGGTGTAGTCGATGCCCAGTGCCGCGCTCCGAACGATGCGGCGCACGAATACGCCCGAGGTCTGCAAGCTGTATCTCGTTCCGTCTCCACCTTCGCCTCCAGCGCCGTCGCCGGCTTCTTGGCCGGACGGATCATGCCAGTCGACCGCCGAGCGGCGCCATTTCTGCGTGCCGTCGCGGCGGTACGCCAGGCTGCCATGCACGCTGAAGTTTTTCCTGGCCATGTCGCCCGACCAGCCGGCATTCCACAGGCCCCGGTCCGCGGCGCTGGCCCGCACCTGCGCGCGGGCACCGGGCCGGCGATTGCGCTTCAGGACGATGTTGACGATCGCGCCGCCGTTGGCCTGGTATGCGGCGGAAGGGTTGGTGATCACCTCGACGCTGGCAATGTCCGCCCCGCTCATGGTCTGCAGGGCCACCGCGCGTTCTTCGCCCGACATCGTGGCCGTCGGCTTGCCGTCCACCAGCACCGTGACCTGGTCGTTGCCCTTGACGGCGATGCGCCCGTCGGCCGTTACCGATACCTCGGGCGTCGATTGCAGCACGTCCTGCGCGGTACCGTTGGCCGCCCGGGGCATTGACGCAACGTCATGGACCGTCTTGTCCAGTTTCCGGACGACCGGCTCCTTTTGGGCCGTCACCGTCACGGTCGCGATGGGGGGATCTTCGGCGTGCGCGTGTTCCGGCAGCGAGAAGAGTGCGGGCAGTCCGAACAGGATCATCGAAAGCGTCGTTCCAGGTCGCATGGCACGGGTGCGGCGCGGGGCCGCCATGTCGAAAGAGCCCGAGTATAGGCAGGCCGGCACCGGCACAATGGCGTGTTGGGACAGAGGCCCCGATCAGTGGGACGAGGAGGGCAGCAGGGTTGCCGCGCGCCGCATCTGCTTCGTGGTCCGTGTAGCGGGCCGCATCGGCAGGAAAAGGCCAGCCAGTGCCGCTTCGATCGGCAGCGCGATCGAACCGGGCCTTATCCCTTCAGGGCCTTGGCCAGCAATGCGTGCAGCGCGGCGAATTCGGGCTTGCCCACGTAGCGCTTGATGATCTTGCCATCCTTGTCGATGACGAAGGTGGTGGGCGTGAGCGACACGTCGCCATAAGCCTTGGCGGCTTCGCCAGTGATGTCGAGCGCGACCTTGAACGGCAGCTGCCGCGTTTCGGTGAAATTGACCACGTAGTTCGGCGGGTCGTACTTCATCGCCACGGCGATGAATTCCAGGCCCTGGCCCTTGAACTTGTTGTACGTGTCGACCATTTCCGGCATCTCGGCCACGCAGCTGGCGCACGAGGTAGCCCAGAAATTCACCATCACCACCTTGCCGCGCAGGTCGGCCGGCGTGATGCGTTCCCCCTTGATGCCGGTGAACGTGACCTGCGGCGCGGCCGGCGCGCTGTTCAGCGAGGTGTAGGCGGCGAAGCCCAGGCCGGCGATCACGGCGGCCGCGAGCGCCGGCTTCACCCAGGCTTTGGAAGAGCTGCTCATGATCGATGGCCGTCAGTTCATGCGCTTAGTTCGACGCTTGCGCCGGGGCCGGCGTGCTCTGGTACTGCTTGTACTCGTCTTCCGAGATGTACTCGAACACGCGCACCACTTTCGTCACGCCGCTGACGCCACGCGCGATCTCGGTGGCGCGGTTGGCTTCGAACTGCGTCACGCGGCCCATCAGGTACACTTCGCCGCGCTCGGTGACCACCTTGAACGAATTGGCGGAAATATCCTTCGCATCGACCAGGCTGGCTTTCACCTTGGTGGTCAGCAGCGTGTCGTTCGAGCGCGACGTGTAGCTCGCCGGGCCGGCGATCGCCAGCTCGTTGGTGACCGACTGCACACCCTCGATGGCCTTCACTTCGCGCTCGACGGCATCCTTCTTCGCCTGGTCGGGCACTTCACCGGTGATCAGCACCTTGCGGTTGAACGAGTTGACGTTCACGTGGCCGGTATCGTCGAGGATGTTGCGGAGCCGGTTGCTGGCCTTGACGGCGATGGTCTTGTCCTCGGTCTGCGCGCCGAACGTGCGGCGGTCCGATGCCGCCATCGTGCCGGCGACGGCACCGCCGACGACCAGGCCGACACAGCCTGACAGGCTGCTCATCAACGCGCCGCCCAGCAGGGCAATCGCGACCGGGCGCTGCACACGTGCCAGCAGGGCATTACTCATTCACATCTCCTCCGAACAGGGCGACATCGATGCCGTCGCAAATGCAATGGATACACGTCAGGTGTACTTCCTGGATGCGCGCGGTGCGCTCGGCGGGAACGCAGATATGCACGTCGGCATCGGTCAGCATCTTGCCGATCGCGCCGCCACCCTTGCCGGTCAGCGCCACCACGCGCATCTCGCGTTCCAGCGCCGCCTCGATCGCGGCCATCACATTGGCCGAGTTGCCGGAGGTGGAAATGGCCAGCAGGATATCGCCGGCCTGGCCGAATGCCTGGACCTGCTTGCTGAAGATTTCACGGTAGCTGTAATCGTTCGCCACAGCCGTCAGCAGCGACGTATCGGTGGTCAGTGCCAGCGCGGGCAGCGGGAAGCGCTCGCGCTCGAAACGGCCCACCAGCTCCGCAGCGAAGTGCTGGGAGTCGGCTGCCGAGCCGCCGTTGCCGCAGGCGAGAATCTTGTTGCCATTGGAAAGGGCTGAGAACATCAGTTCGATCGCCTGCGCCAGCGGTTGGGCAAGCACGGTGGCGGACTGGATCTTGGTTTCGGCACTTTCATGAAAGTGCGAGAGGATGCGTTGGTTCGTCATAGTCTTGAAATTATATAGTGCTGCGCACCGTCACGACCGGCAACGCCTGTTAATAATGCTTACAAAAGCAGCTTAATAAAAGATTAACGCCGAGATTCGCACCGAGATCAACGGCTTGCCGGCCGATCCGCCGCCGCCGCTTCAGTAAGCCTTCCTGGCCGGCAGCGTCACCGTGATTTCCGTGCCGGCGCCGGGCTTGCTGGCGATTTCCAGGGTGGCGCCGACACAGCTGGCCCGCTCGCGCATGCCCACCAGGCCCCAGTGGCCGGGCCGGTGGCCCGCCGCCGCGACGGCTTCGGCCAGGCCGCGGCCGTCATCGCGGATGCGCACGGTGAACGCGCGGCTGCCGTATTCCAGGTCGAGTTCGATCCGGCTGGCATCCGCATAGCGCGATGCGTTGAACAGGGCTTCGCGCGCGATGGCGTAGATTTCTTCGTGCACGGCAGGGCGCAATGGCCGCGGCGTGCCGGCGACCCGCATGTCGAAGGCGTGCGGTCCATGGTCGGCCAGGCCCTTGCCGTACTGGCCGAGGGTGAGTTCCAGCACTTCCGGCGCACCCTCGCGCAATTCCATGATCTGGTCCCTGCCTTCCACGAGCAATCGTTCAGCCAGGTCGAGCGTCTGGTCGAGCCGCGTGCGCTCCAGCGTACCCTCCTTCAGGTAGCGGCTGTGCGCATCGAAGGACAGCAGCAGCGACTGCATGCTTTGCAGCAGGGTGTCGTGCAGGGTGCGCGCGATGCGCGTGCGCTCCGCCAGGCGTTCGTGCAGGCGGTCGTGCATCCGCCGGGTCAGGTAGCGGATCCGCAAGGCATAGGCGGCATACAGCAGCACCAGCGCGAGCATCGCCAGCAGGACCTTGAACCAGGCGCTTTGCACGAACGTGGGCGGGATGGCGATCTCCAGCGCGGCGCCTTCCATGTTCCACAGCCCGTCCTCGTTGGCGGCGATGACTTCGAAGCGGTAATCGCCCGGTGCCAGGTTGGTGTAGGTGGCCTGGCGCCGCCCAATGCGCCCATCGGTTTCCTGCCAGGCGCGATCCAGCCCGACCAGCCGGTAGCGCAGGCGCACGCGTTCCGGGATCGACAGCGAAAGGGCGGCGAAATCGACCTGCAGGCTGCTGGTGCCCTGCGGCAGGCCGAGCACGTGCCTGGTAATGGCATGGTGCGTGCCGTTGGCCAGCACGCCGGTCACCTCGACCGGCGGCGGCAGGCGGTTGCGCGCGATGCCGGCCGGGTCGATGGTGCCGACCGATCCCGTGGTGGCATACCACAGCAGCCCGTCGCGCGAACGCCGCAGCGAGGGCACGGGCCGGAGTTGCGCGGCGTGGCCCTGCATGCCGTCGCGCGCATCGAAGCGCTCGAAGTCCACGGCCCGTCCGTGGTTCAGCCACCCATCCAGTTCGGCGGCGGCGATGCGGTACAGGCCATCGGCGCCATGCAGCCACAGGTCGCCGTCGGGCAGCCTGGCGATGCCCGACACACCCCGGAAACGTTCGTTGCGCCTGCCCTGCAGTGCCGTGAATCGGCCGTTGCGATACAGGGCGACGCCGTTCTCCCCGCCAGCCCACATGGTGCCGCCGCCGGCCTTGCCGTCGAAGCACAGGTACAGCACCGTGCCCAGCGTCAGGCCTTCGCCGGGCCCCAGCCTGCGCACCGTGCCGCCATCGATCACCGTGACCTGGCTGCGCACGTGCGCCATCCATAACGCGCCCGCGCCATCGCGCGCCATGGACGTGGTGAGCAGTTCGGGAATGCCGGGCAGGCCGCCGGACTTCACCCACCGGTCGCCAGCCAGCTTGTACACGCCCGTGCCGGTGTTGAAGGAAGCCCACAGCGCGCCGTCGCGATCCTGCTGCATGGCATGCACGCGCATGCCTTTCAGGCCTTCCGGTGAAGCGATGGTGGCCAGCGTGCCGTCCGGAGCGCGCCGCACGATGCCTTCCATGCCGCCCAGCCACAGCGTGCCGTCCGGTGCCGTATAGCTGGCGGTGGTGGCGCCCGGCACTTCGCGGCGGATGCGCCTGTCCGGGCTGTAGCGCCACAGGTCGCGGGCGTAGTCGCCGGCCCACATGCCGCCGTCCGGCCCGGCCGCAAGCACCGGATACTCCAGCGGCGTGGACACGGGCACGGTGCGCAGGCGGTTCGGGCGCAGGCGGTCGATACCGCGCGACGTGCCGATCCACAGGTTGCCTTCGCGGTCCTGGAAGATCGCGCCCAGCAGTGCGCCGCTGATGCCGTTCAGGGTCGACAGGAACTGCTCCGCACGGCCAGGGCCGTGCGGCGCGACCCGGCGTTCCAGGCTGTCGGCATGCGTGATCCACATGGTGCCGCGGCGGTCGAAATACATGCCGACACCGGCGAGTTCCGGCCCGGCCGGCTGGCCCGCCGGCGGCGGCGCGGTGCGCACCCGGTGGTAGCCGTGTTCGAAGTCGTTGCCCCACAGCGTGCCATCCGGTGCCTCGGCCAGCCAGACCAGCGCCGTGCGCGGCCACGCGTGCGTGAAGCGGGCCTGGCCCGGCTTGCGGAAATAGGCGCCGGAATTGGTACCGATCCAGGTCGTGCCGTCGCGGGCAAACAGGATCTGGAACACGCCTCGGGTCGGCAGGCCTGCTTCGCCCGCCAGATACTGGAAGCGGTTGCCGCCCGGTGGCAGTACCGCCAGGCCATCGCGCATGGCGGCCCAGATCGCGCCGTCCGGCGCCAGTTCCAGGTGCATCACGCCGACCGGCCGGATGCCGTCGCGTTCCATGTACGTATGCGTGCCATCCTTCCTGAACACGGAGATCCCGCCGACGCGGTAGCCGACCCACACCGCGCCATCCGGCGCGGTAGCCAGCGCCATGATATTGCTGGAATAGAGCGCGTGGCCATAGACGGTATCGGTGCGTTCGAAGTGCACGCCGTCGTAGCGGTACAAGCCGGTCGGCGTGGCGATCCACAGCCAGCCGTCCGGGCCTTGCGCGAACTTCGTCACGCCCATCGGCGCGTCATCGAGCTCGGTCCAGGCGGTGTGGGTGTAATCGGCCAGCAGAGGTGCCGGAGTGGACGGCCCCGGTGCCGGCGAACCTGCCAGCCCTGTTGCCGCGCAGGCGAACGGATGGCCCGCCGCGAGGAACATCAGCAGCAGTGTCGTGAGCGCGCGGGCAATCATCGGCCAGGCTTCATCCAGGAAAAGAGCCGGAAACGGTCATTACACGGGTGGTCCGGCATCCTGCGGCTCCCGCGGCAGGCGCACGGTGAACGTGCTGCCTTCGCCGGGGCCTTCGCTGTCGGCGGCAATCGTTCCGCCATGCATGTGCACCAGGCCACGCGCGATGGACAGGCCCAGGCCCAGCCCGCCCTGCGAGCGGTCGATGGTCGTCGGGCCCTGCACGAGCGAGTCGAAGATCGTCGGCAGCACGTCCGGGGCGATGCCCACACCGGTATCGGCCACTTCGATGACGGCCATGGCGTCGTCGCACCACATCCGCACCGTGATGCTGCCGCCGGCCGGGGTGTACTTGATGGCGTTGGCCAGGATATTGTCGACCACCTGGGTGAGCCGGTTCGCATCGCCGACCACGTGGGCCTGCACCACGCCCACCGACCATTCATGGTCCTTGGCATTGGCCACCATCTTCGAATCGCAGCAGAACTTCACCAGTTCGCCGAGATTGACGCGGGCGGTCTGCAGCGTCACCTTGCCGGACAGGACGCGCCGTACGTCGAGCAGGTCGCCGACCATGTGGGTCAGGTGCGCCAGCTGGCGGCTGGCGATATCCCATGCCTTGTCGCGGTGCGGTGCCGGCATGGCCGGCATGCGGATGGCGGCGAGGGCGTTGGTGATCGCGGCGAGCGGATTGCGCAGCTCGTGGCTCAGCATGGAGATGAAATTGTCCTTGGCGTGATCCTGCGCTTCGGCGCGCTGGCGGGCCGAGCGTTCCATGTCCAGCAGCCGTTCCCTTTCCTCTTCCAGCGCGGCGCGCGCGGCGCGTTCCCGTGCGAGCGCCAGGCCGGTACGGTGCAGCACATGCGACAGCCCGTCCGCTTCCTGCAGGCCGGAGGGCACCACCTCGATCACCGTGCCATCGGCCAGCGCGTGCGCCGCCGACGTCGCGCCCTGGAGCGCGCGATCGATCCGGCGTCCGAAAAACACCGCGATGCTGACGGCGCCGCCCAGGATGGCCAGCAGGGCCGCGGCGGCGTACCACGTGGTGAGCCGCGCGGCCGATTCGATTTCATCGACGGGAACGCCGATCGCCACGGTCCAGCTGGTGAGGCTGGAGCGCACGAACACGGTATAGACCTGGACGCCTTCACGTGTGATGTTGGCCACCATGCCGCTGGGCTGCCGGCGCGACGCTTCGTACAGCCCGGGGCGCACGGGCTTGCCGACGAATTGCGCGGCACCCCTGCTGCGCGCGATCGAGATGCCTTTCGCGTCGAAGACGCCGATGATCCAGTCCGGATCGAGTACATGGCGCTGGAACACCTTGTTGAAGTAAGCCGGGTCGAAGATCTGGGTGACGACATACTTCTTGCCGGCCGCCGCGGGAACCGGGACATTGACCGACACGACACCGCGTTTCGAGCTGGCACCGATGAAGTAGCCGCCCACCCGGGGCACCTGCGCGTCGTAGATATCGGCGGCCCACCTGCCGGTGTTCCGCGCCAGCGGTGTCCCGTACGGCACCAATGTGTTGATGATGCCGCTGCCTGAATAATCGGCGACCAGCGTCCAGCTCAACGGAGAAGTGCGGGTGGCCGACAGCAGGCGGTAGAGGGCGGCGAAATCGTCCGTGCCGATTTCCCGCGAATTGGCGACGATGCGCAGAGCCGCTTCGGCCCTGCCGATCTCGCTGTCGATCTGCAGCGAGGCGGAGTTGGCCATTTCCTCGATGGCGCGCAGGCGCGATTCGCGTTCGGATTGCAGCAGCATCGACAGCCCGAGTGTCGACAGCCCGGCAACCGGCACGATGATCGCCACCAGCATCAGCAGTAAATAGGTGCGTGTCTTCATGTGCAGGGGCCCGGGCAGGGGCCGCGCAGGCAGACCCGCGGAAATTGATCAGCCGAACATGTTAGCACTTCGGTTATCACTTCGGTGATCTCTTCGGTCCCGTTTGCACGGCAGGCGGTGCCGTTTGCCAGGACTATGCGTCCAGCACGTTCTTCAGCCAGCCGAGCGTGTCGCCATCGATCGCCACCACGTCGAAGCGGCATGGCGGCAACTGGCGGTAGCGCAGCAGGAAGACTTGTGCGGCGATCTTCATGCGGCGCTGCTTGGCGGGCGTAATGCTGGCGGCGGCACCGCCGAAGGCACGGCTGCGGCGGCGGCGCACCTCGACGAACACGAGGTGCGCGCCATCGCGCATGATCAGATCGAGCTCGCCGCCCTTGCAGCGGAAGTTGCGCTCGACGAGGGCCAGGCCGTGCCGCAGCAGGTGCTCGAGCGCGGCATCCTCGCCCAGCTGGCCCTTGCGCTGCAGATCGGTGCGCGCCATGGACGCATCATGGCGTGGTGATGGGCACCGGCACGCCGTTGCGGTAGATGGCTGCGGGCTCCACGCGCCTGACGCGCGCCGGGCCGTTGCCGAAGTCGATCGACAGCTGGCCCGTCACGCCATCGAGCGTGATCGGCTGGCCGGGGCGCACGGCGATCTCGCGCGCCACGCGGAAGGCGTCGATGCCCAGCGCGTACAGCCGTTCCATGTCGGCGGACAGGCGTTCCTCGTCGCGCGGGGCCGGCTGCGGATAGCTCGCCACCGTGGGGTTGTCGCGCTGGATCTGCCATGGCAGGTCCAGCAGCTTCACGCCATCGAGCTCGGGGCCCTGGTACAGCGATACGCGGCCCGGGTTCAGCGACGACGTGCCATACAGCGGAATGTCGCCCAGCGGCGGCGCGGCAAGTGCCGTGCGGAGCTGGCGGGTCTGGTCGGCATCGAGCGCGGCGAACAGCAGGTCCACCGGCTGCTCGGCGAGGCGGGCACGCAGCGCCACCATTTCGCCATCGCTCAGGTAGCCGTTCAGCGCGGTGAGTTCCAGCGTCTTCGTCGTCATGCCGACCTGCGGCGCATGGGTGGCAAAGGCATTGGCGATGCGGCGCTGCCACGCGGCGCTGCCGGACAGGATCATCACGCTGGCAGCCGGGTGCTCGCGCGCGGCCCACTCGGCCACCTGGCGCGCCTCTTCCTCGATCGACAGGCCGATCGACAGCATCTGCGGCGGCAGCGTGGTGCCTTCGCGGTCCTCGGGATGGTTCAGCGCGATGGTGGGCTTGGTCACCAGCGGGCTGGCGGCAAGCGTGGTGACGGCGGAGCGGGCCAGCGGGCCCACGATGATGTCCTGCTGCGCCACGGTGGACTGGTAGGTGGAGAGGATCTCCTCGGCGGCATCGCCGGTTTCCACCACGGTGACTTCGAAGCCGGCACGGTCGCGTTCCCAGGCCGCCATGAAGCCGGCGCGCACGGCATCCGCGGCGCGGCCCAGGGATTCGGAGCGCAACGGCAGCACGAGGCCGATGCGCACTGTCTGGCCGGGCACTGCGGCAGCACCCTGGCTTTCCGGCGTGGTGCCGGGCATGGCGACGGCGAACGTTTCGACCTGCGCGGTTTCCTCGGGCGGCGGCGCCGGCTTCGGTGCCGGCGGCGCGGTGGTGCGCGGCGGCGGGCTTGTCACGGTCTCGATTGGCGCGCACAATGCCCCCGGGCTGCCGCAGGGCGTGCTGCACGCGGATACCGAAAGCGCGGCCACCACGCACGACAGCAGTGTTTTGATCTTATTCGCCAGCATGCTACCCCCAATGACAGTTCACGAATCCAGCCCGATCGCCGCCTTGCCGGTGCTCGGCGAGACCGCACTTCAGACGTATCCTACGGCAACATTGTATGTAGTGGCCACTCCCATCGGCAATGTTACCGACATCGGGCTGCGCGCGTTGCACGTTCTCGGGCTGGTCGACGCCGTCGCCTGCGAAGACACACGCAATACGTCACACCTGATGGGGCGCTTCGGCATCAGCAAACCGTTGCTCGCGGCGCACATGCATAACGAAAGGGAAGCGGCCGACACCATCGTGCGGCGCCTGCAGGCCGGCGAGCGCATCGCGCTGGTCTCGGATGCCGGCACGCCGGCCGTTTCCGACCCGGGCGCGAAGATCGTCGACGCGGTGCGCGCGGCGGGTTTGCGCGTGGTGCCGCTGCCCGGCGCGTCGGCCGCCGTCACGGCGCTGTCGGCCAGTGGGCTGGTCAACGACCAGTTCCATTTCGTCGGCTTCCTGCCCGCCAAGCCGAAGCAGCGCGAGACGGCGCTGGCGGGCTTGCGCAACGTGACCGCCACGATGGTGTTCTATGAAGCGCCGCACCGCATCGCCGAATTCGCCCAGTCGCTGGTGGCCGTGTTCGAGCCCACGCGGCAGGTGGTGTTCGCGCGCGAGCTCACCAAGCTGTTCGAGGAAATCCACCGCTGCCCGCTGTCCGAGGCGGTGGCCTGGCTGGCCGCCGACGCGCACCGCGAGAAGGGCGAGTTCGTCGTGCTGGTGGAGGGCGCCGCCGCGCAATCGGACGCGCAGGCAGCCGAAGCCGAGCGCGTGCTGAAGATCCTGCTGGCCGAACTGCCGCTCAAGCAGGCCGCCAGCCTGGCCGCGCAGATCACGGGCGCGAAGAAGAACGCCCTGTACGACCGCGCGCTGGCGCTGAAGGGCGAGGGCTGACCGGCAACGCGGACGGAAACATTGCAGGAAGGCGGTGCGGTACGGCACCCGGCAGGCTCCGATTCGACTAAAACCGGTGACAGGCTCCGATTATTTTCATAATCGGAGCCTGTCACCGGTTTTTTTTGCTGCCGTTTTTGGCGTGACTATTCAGGGCGTCGCGTCGCCGCAGTTCTCGGCGAAGCCGGGCACTGCCGACAGGCGCGCCATGTAGGCGGCCACGGCCGGCAGCTCGGCGCGTTCGATCGGGGTTGCGCGCCAGCGGTGCACGGAAACGCCGATGACCACGTCGGCCAGTGACACCGTATCGCCGGCCACGAAGGCGCCGGTGCGGGCCAGGTGGCGATCCAGCAGCGTCATCTTGGTATTCCAGTCGCGCACGCCCGCGGCCACCGCTTCCGGGCTGAACTGGGTGCTGCCGCGCAACAGCGTCATGAACGGCGCCCGCCAGGAAGCATTCAGTTCCGTAGCCTGCCAGTCCATCCATTGCTCGATGCGGGCGCGCTGCAGCCGGTCCGATGGCAGCAGGAAACTGTCATGCGCGAGGTAGCGGCAGATCGTGTTCGATTCCCACAGGACCGTATCGCCATCGCGCAGCACCGGCACCTGGGCATTCGGATTGAGCGCCAGGAATTCCGGCACGTTCGGGTCGCGTTCCCCCTTGCCCCAAGGCTCGAGTTCATACGGCAATTCCAGCAGGCGGCAAGTCCACAGCACCTTGCGCACGTTGATCGAAGGGAGTTTCCCGAGGATTGTCAGCATCGTTGTCCTTTAGTCAGAATTTGCAGCCACTGTCTTTCTTGTCCATCAACATGATCAGCGGTGCCAGCAGGCCGGCACCGGCATAGGCGGTCTTGCAGTCCGGGCGCGCCGATCCGGCGATGTTGCGGCCCAGTTTCTCATCCCGCGTTTCCTGCCGTTCTTTCTCTTTCCTCAACTTTTCCCCCACCCAGTTGCCCGATGGCGTATCCAGGTCGTTTGCCATCGCCCGCGCGGCGGCACGCGCGGCGTCCGGATCGAAGGTCGGCGCGCTGTCCGATGGGGCGGCCTCGGCGGGCTTCGGCGACACGACTGTCATTTCCGTACGCTCGGCTTTGTCGGACTCGGTGCGTTCGGGTGCCGCACGTGCCGGCGCCGGGCGGGCGGCCGGCTTGTCCCGCTTTGCCACGGGCGGCTTCGGCGGTTCGGCGCGGGGAACGGGTTCAGGCGGCGGTGGCGGCGGCACGATGCGAATCGTCAGCGGCTGTGTCCAGCGCCGTGCATCCGGTTGGGCCGGAGGCGCCGACGGCGCGCGCAGGATCGCCAGCAGCACGGCGTGCAGCAAGATCGAGACGGCAATACCGGCCACCAGCCCGCCGCGACGCGGCCGGTTGGGATAAGTCAGGGTCTGTTGCATGGCTCCAAGTCCTGGAACAGGGATGCTTATATTCGCATATTGCTCATTTGCTATGTGAGCCCGCAACGAATTTTTTAAGAGGGCCTTGACGTGATCGGTTTCGAGCGGTATTATCTTGCTTCTTCGGAGTGTAGCGCAGCCCGGTAGCGCATCTGGTTTGGGACCAGAGGGTCCAAGGTTCGAATCCTTGTACTCCGACCAAGATTCATCAAGAACCCCTGCAAGTTTCGGCTTGCGGGGGTTTTTGTTTGTGCCGTGCATTCAGGGGCGGCCTCAGCATCCACCTCGGCTTCGACCTCGGCTTCATCGCCACGAGCGCGGAAAAACGGTGACAGGCACCATTAAATTTGAAATGTTTCAAAAATAATGGTGACTGTCACCGTTTTTGGCCGTTCAGCCGTTGCGCTTGGCCAGCAGGGCATTCCCGGCGCGGCTGGAACTCTTGCGTCCGAGGAATTTCGAGATGTAATCGCCGGCGTCCACCACCGCATCCAGGTTCACGCCCGTTTCGATGCCCAGGCCATTCATCAGGTACAGCACGTCCTCGGTAGCGACGTTGCCCGTGGCGCCTTTCGCGTACGGGCAACCGCCCAGCCCGGCCACGGACGAGTGGAAAATCGCGATCCCCAGTTCCAGCGAAGCGTAGATGTTGGCCAGCGCCTGGCCATACGTGTCGTGGAAGTGGCCGGACAGTCCATCGATGCGGAAGGCCCGTATCGCCGTTTCCATCACCGCCTGCGTGTGCCGCGGCGTGGCCACGCCGATGGTGTCGGCGATGTCGATCTCGTCGCAGCCCAGGTCGCGCATCCGGGCCACCACGTCGGCCACGGCTTCCAGCGGTACTTCGCCCTGGTACGGGCAGCCGAAGGCGGTGCTGATGCTGCCGCGCAGCCGCACGCCATGCTCCTTCGCCGCCCGGGCCACCGGCTCGAAGCGGGCGATCGATTCGGCGATCGAGCAATTGATGTTCCGCTGCGAGAACGCTTCCGACGCTGAACCGAAGATCACCACCTCATCGGCCTTCGCGGCCAGCGCGGCGTCGAAGCCCTGCATGTTCGGCGTCAGCGCCGAGTAGATCACGCCGCTCCTGCGCGCGATGCCATCCATGACTTCACGGCTGGTGGCCATCTGCGGCACCCATTTCGGCGACACGAACGCCGCCGCTTCCACGTTCGGGAAACCGGCGGCGGACAGGCGGTCCACCAGCGCGATCTTCACCTCGGCGGGCACGTTTTCCTTTTCGTTCTGCAGGCCGTCGCGCGGGCCCACTTCGACGATCTTTACTTTCTTCGGCAGGTTCATGTCAGTACCCCAGTTCTCGATTGATGACGTCGGCCACCGGTTCGCCCCGTTCCAGCTGGCCGATCTTGCCGGCGATCTGCCGCACGCTTTCGTCGCGCAAGGTCAGCGCGGCGATATGCGGCGTGATCGTGATGCGCGGCTCGTCCCAGAACGGATGCTGCCGCGGCAGCGGCTCGTTGCGGAACACGTCCAGCGTGGCGCCGGCGATGTGGCCGGACTGTATGGCGGCCAGCAAGTCCGGCTCCGCTACGTGCGCGCCGCGCGCCACGTTGATCACATAAGCGCCACGCGGCAGCTTGGCCAGGTTGGTCCGGTTCAGGATATTGGCCGTGGCATCCGTCAGCGGCAGCATGCAGACCACCACGCGCGTGCCGCGCAGGAAGGCATCGAGCCCGTCGTCGCCGGCGAAACTGCGCACGCCGTCGATCTCCTTCGCGCTGCGCGACCAGGCCTGCAGCGGAAAACCGAACGGGCGCAGGCAATCGAGCACGCGCCGCCCCAGGGCCCCGGCACCCATCACGCCCACGCTGAACGACTCGCGCTCGTGCGTGGCCAGCGGCTTCCATTCGCCGGCGGCGGCCTGGTCTACGTAATGGTCGAAGCGGCGGAAGTAGCGCAGCACGGCGTGCGCCACGTATTCACCCATCTGCACACCCATCCCGGCATCGCCCAGGCGCACGATCGGCACGTGGGCGGGCAGGGTGCCGGCATGCTTCATGATCGCGTCGGCACCGGCGCCCATCAGGAAGATCGCCTTCACTTCGGCCAGTTCGCGCAGCATCGCTTCGGGCGGTGCCCAAACGACGGCGTAATCGCAGGGCGGCAGCCTGGCGCCTTCGCTCCAGGCCACGCACTGCGCCTGCGGCAGGCAGCGCGCGAAATCGTCGGCCCACGGGGCGATGTTGCCATCGGGTCGGTACACCAGTAAACGCATCTTGCTCCTTTCAGGCTGCGGCGCGGAAGGCCAGCAGCGGCGCGCCATCCGCCACCTGGTCGCCCACCGCGTACAGGATCTCGTCCACGATGCCGTCATGCGGCGCGGCGATCGTATGTTCCATCTTCATCGCTTCCATGATCACGAGCGGTTCGCCCTTCTTCACGTCCTGCCCCTGCGATGCCAGCACGGCGACGACCTTGCCCGGCATCGGCGCGGTCAGGCGGCCGCCTTCGACTTCGCTTTCGCCGGCATGCGCCAGCGGGTCTTCGTGGTGCAGCACATGATGGCCGCCGCCGGTGAACACGTGGAAGGCCTCGCCATCGCGGCGCACGGTGCCATGCACGGACGCATCGCCCAGCCGCACCGACAGGTCCACGCCATCGCGCGCCAGCAGCGCCACGTCGACGGACAGGCCCCTGATCGCCAGCTCCCAGCCATGCGGCAGGTAGGTGAACACGGGAGCGTATTCGTGGCCGCCATCGTCGCGGAAAGCCAGCGTGCGGGCGTAGCGGGCATTCAGGCGCCAGCCCACCGCCCGGCCCCACGGATCGGCCGCATTCGTGCCGCGCGCCTCGGCCTTCTCGTGCTCGATCAGCGCCACGGCGGCCAGCGCCAGCGCTGCCACGGGCACCGAACGCGCCGGCGCGAACAATACGTCGGCATTGCGTTCGATCAGCCCCGTATCCAGGTCCGCATTGGCGAACGCCTCGCTTTCCACCAGGCGCTTGAGGAACGCCACGTTGCCGGCAAGGCCGACGATCTGGTACTGCGACAGGGCCTGCGCCATGCGCGCCAGGGCCTGCTTGCGGTCGGCGCCCCAGACGATCAGCTTGGCGATCATCGGATCGTACCAGGGCGAGATCGCATCGCCTTCGCGCACGCCGGAATCGACGCGCACCGCGGCCGGCTGGTAGGGCGTGCCGCCCACCTCGAACTGCACCGCCTCGGGCGTATCGAGGTGGCGCAGCGTGCCGATCGACGGCAGGAAGCCCTTGTCGGGATTCTCGGCGTAGATCCGCGCTTCCAGCGCATGGCCGTGGATCCTCAGGTCATCCTGCCGCTTCGGCAGCGGCTCGCCGGCCGCCACGCGCAACTGCCATTCGACCAGGTCCAGGCCGGTGATCATTTCCGTCACCGGGTGCTCGACCTGCAGCCGCGTATTCATCTCCATGAAGTAGAAGCTGCCATCCTGGTTTGCAATGAATTCGACGGTGCCGGCACCCACGTAGCCGACCGCCTTCGCCGCCGCCACGGCCGCGTCGCCCATCGCGGCGCGGCGTTCGTCCGTCATGCCGGGAGCAGGCGCTTCCTCCAGCACCTTCTGGTGGCGGCGCTGCACCGAGCAGTCGCGTTCGAACAGGTAGATGCAGTCGCCATGCGTATCTGCGAACACCTGGATCTCGATGTGGCGTGGACGCTGCAGGTATTTTTCCGCCAGCACCTTGTCGTCGCCGAAGGAGCTGATCGCCTCGCGCTTGCAGGAAGCCAGCGCTTCCCGGAACGCCTCGGCATTGTCGACCACGCGCATGCCCTTGCCGCCGCCGCCGGCCGAAGCCTTCAGCAGCACCGGGTAGCCGATGCGGTCCGCTTCGCGTTGCAGGAAGGCGGCATCCTGCTCGTCGCCGTGGTAGCCGGGCACCAGCGGCACGCCGGCCTTTTCCATCAGCGACTTGGCCGCCGATTTCGAGCCCATCGCGCGCATCGCCGCGGCGGGCGGGCCGATGAATACCAGGCCCGCTTCGGCGCAGGCTTCGGCGAACTCCGCGTTCTCGGACAGGAAGCCATAGCCGGGATGGATTGCCTGCGCCCCGGTGGCCAGCGCGATGGCGATGATCTTCTCGCCGCACAGGTAGCTTTCCTTGGCGGGCGCGGGGCCCAGCAGCACGGCCTCGTCGCAGACGGCCACGTGCTTCGCGTTGGCATCGGCTTCCGAATACACGGCAACGGTGCGGATGCCCATCTTGCGGGCCGTGGCGGCGACGCGGCAGGCGATCTCGCCGCGGTTGGCGATCAAAATCTTCTTGAACATGTTGTCTCCATTCTTATAGTCCAGATGCAATTCAAGGGTCAGGGAGGAGTGCGAGCCTGCAGGCTCACACCGCTTTGCCGGCAAGGAGCAGTGCTCCTCGAAACCCCGGCTAAGCCCCGCTGGGTCTGACCCCAGCTCTTGCACCTGGGGTTCTACATGCTCTTGTGGAGCGTTCGAAAGGCTTGTGGCCCATACACATCACACAGCGCCGCGCCCTCTGCCGGGACGCTGGCAATCAACTCAACTCAGCAGCCGCAGGCTTCCTTCTGCACCGACTCCAGCATGGCGGCGCGGGTCGACAGGCCCAGCTTGGCCAGCAGCGCGCGGTCGTCGTTCGCTTCCGGGTTGTCGGTCGTCAGCAGCTTGTCGCCATAGAAGATCGAGTTCGCACCGGCCATGAAGCACATGGCCTGCACGGCCTCGCCCAGTTCGCGGCGGCCGGCGGACAGGCGCACGCGCGCCTTCGGCATCGTGATGCGCGCCACCGCGATCGTGCGCACGAATTCCAGCGGGTCGAGGCGGTCCAGGCCATGCAGCGGCGTGCCTTCCACCTGCACCAGGTGGTTGATCGGCACCGATTCCGGATAAGGGTTCAGGTTCGCCAGCTGCGCGATCAGGCCGGCGCGCTGGTCGCGCGTCTCACCCATGCCGACGATGCCGCCGCAGCATACCTTCAGGCCGGCATCGCGCACATGGCCCAGCGTGTCCAGGCGGTCCTGGTACTGGCGGGTGGAGATCACGTTGTCGTAGAACTCGGGCGCCGTGTCCAGGTTGTGGTTGTAGTAATCCAGGCCGGCGGCCTTCAGGCGTTCGGCCTGATCCGCTTCCAGCATGCCCAGCGTGGCGCAGGTTTCCAGGCCCAGCGCCTTCACTTCGCGCACCATGGTCTCGACCTTTTCCATGTCGCGCTCTTTCGGGCTGCGCCAGGCAGCGCCCATGCAGAAGCGCGTGGCGCCGTTTTCCTTGGCCTGCCTGGCCGCTTCCAGCACTGTTTCGGTATCGAGGATCTTCTTGGCCTCGACACCCGTGTCGTAGCGCGCGGCCTGCGGGCAGTAGCCGCAATCCTCTTCGCAGCCGCCGGTCTTGATCGACAGCAGCGTGGCCAGTTCCACGTCGCCGTCCGGGAAGTTGGCGCGGTGCGCTTCCTGCGCGCGGAACATCAGTTCGTTGAACGGCAGTTCGAACAGGGCCAGCACTTCCTCGCGCGGCCACGTGGCCGACTCGGGCAGCTTGATGGCCGCGGTCGGGCGGTGCAGGGCGACGGTTTTCGGTTCATGCAGGGACATCTGGTTCTTCCTTAAATGATTATTTCGTGTTGCGGCGAGCCGGCCAGTTCGGCAGGCTCGTGAAATCCAGGTACTCGGCGGCGGCGGCGGCCGTCGCATCGGCCAGGCGCGGCACGCGGCCCAGCAACGGCGCCGGAATGCGGTCGGCCAGCGCCTCGATGTTCTCGTCGGCGAACGCCATCTCCGGTTCCAGCGCATTGGCCACCCAGCCGGCCAGCTTCAGGCCGCGCGCGGCGATCGCTTCCACGGTCAGCAGCGCGTGGTTGATGCAGCCCAGGCGCATGCCCACCACCAGTACCACCGGCAGGTCCAGCTGCTGCGCCAGGTCGGCCGTATCGTAGGTATCGGTCAGCGGCACGCGGAAGCCGCCGACGCCTTCGACCACGCTGGCATCGCTGGCGGCGGCGACTTCCACGTAGGCGGCCAGGATCGGCACCGGGTCGATGGCGATGCCTTCCAGCGCGGCCGCGATGTGCGGCGCGGCCGGCTCCTTCAGCAGGAACGGCGTAGTGATCGACTGCGGCAGGTGCACGTTGCCGGCCGCTTCGAGCTGGTCGCAGTCATCGTTGTGCAGGCGGCCGCCGCGCGGCACGGCGCCGGCCGCCACCGGCTTCATGCCGCAAGCCTTCACGCCCTGGCGCACCAGGGCATGCAGCATGGCCGAGGAAACCAGCGTCTTGCCGATTTCCGTGTCGGTGCCTGTCACGAAGCAGGAGAAGCGTGGCGGCATACCGCTCGCGGCCAGGGCCGTGGCGGGCGCCGGGGCCACTTCCAGTTCCTCTTCGACTGTCGCGGGTGCGTCCACTACCGGAACGACCACCGGGTCTTCAAGCGCCATCTCGGCTCCTTTCCATCTGGGCATTGACTTCATTGATGCTGTCGACCAGCCGGGCGACTTCCGCTTCCGCGTGGGCTGCCGAGAGCGTAACGCGCAGCCGCGCCGAATCGGCCGGCACGGTGGGCGGGCGGATGCCGCCTACCCAGAAGCCGCGCTCGTACAGCGCGGCGGCGGCGTCCATCGTTGCCTGGTTGGCGCCGATGACGACGGGCTGGATCGCGGTTCGCGAAGGCAGCGCTGTCCAGCCCTTCAACCGCAGGCCATCGTGCCATTGTGCCACCAATCGGGCCAGGTGCGACCGGCGCTGGCGCCCCTCGTCGCCGGCGATGATGTCCAGGCTCGCCAGCAGCGCGTGCGCCAGCGCGGGCGGCGCCGCCGTCGTGAAGATGTAGGGGCGGGCGCGCTGCACCAGCGTGTCGATCACCGTGGCGTGCGCGGCAACGAAGGCACCGCCGACCCCGGCGGCCTTGCCCAGCGTGCCCACGTAGACGAGGTAAGGCGAGCGCAGGCCGAAGTGCTCGAGCGCGCCGCGGCCATTCTCGCCCAGGGTGCCGAAGCCGTGCGCATCGTCGACCACCAGCCAGGCGCCATGCTTTTCGCACAGCGCCAGCAGTTCCGGCAGCGGCGCCACGGTGCCGTCCATCGAGAACACGGAATCGGTGACGACGATCTTGCTCGACGCACGGCTGGTCCCCAGCAGTTCGTCGAGCGCCTCGACGTCCGCATGCGGATACACCTTGACCGGTTTGCGCGACAGCCGGGCGCCATCGATCAGCGACGCGTGGTTCAGCGCTTCGCTGAAGATTTCCGTGTCCGGGTCGCCCACGGCCAGCGCGGTCAGTGCGGCCAGGTTGGCCATGTAGCCAGTGCTGAAGTACAGCGCGCGGGCCTCGACCAGGTGCGGGCCGGCGAAGTCCGCCAGCCGCTCTTCCAGCGCCGCGTGGGCGCGGCTGTGGCCACTGATCAGGTGCGAGGCGCCGCTGCCCGCGCCATACAGGCCGGTACCCTCGCGCAGCGCGGCGGTAACGGCTGGATGCGCGGCCAGGCCCAGGTAATCGTTGCTGCAGAAGGCCAGCAGTTCGCGGCCATCCACCGTCACGCGCGGGCCGCATGGTGTGTCGACCGTGCGGCGCGTGCGGATCAGGCCCTGTTCGCGCAAGCCATCCAGGTTGGCGGCGAGTTGGTCCAGCAAATTCATCCTGCCTCCGCGAGCGTTTGTTCGAAGACGGCCTGCGTGCGCGCGGCCAGGCCGGCGATCTCCTCGTCGTCGAGGATATAGGGCGGCATCAGGTAGACGGTCGAGCCGATCGGCCGCAGCAGCAGTTCGTTGCGCGTGGCGTTGGCGAAGAAGCGGCGCGAGAAGGTCTTGTCGACATCGATCGCGTCGAACGCCAGGATCATGCCGCGCTGGCGCAGGTTTTTTACCCGCGCGTGGTCGGCCAGCGGCGCCATCGCCGCTCCCAGCGCGGCGGCACGGGCGCGGTTGGCCTCCAGCACGTTGTCCTGCTCGAAGATGTCGAGCGTGGCCAGCGCCGCGCGGCATGCCAGCGGGTTGCCGGTGTAGGAATGCGAGTGCAGGAAGCCGCGCGTGATGTCGGCGCTGTAGAAGGCCTGGTAGATCTCGTCCCTGGTCAGCACCAGCGACAGCGGCAGGTAGCCGCCGCTGATGCCCTTCGACAGCGTGACGAAGTCCGGCCAGATGCCGGCCTGCCCGCAGGCGAAGAAGGTGCCGGTGCGGCCGCAGCCCACCGCGATCTCATCGAGGATCAGGTGCACGCCATGCTTGTCGCACAGTTCGCGCACCAGTTGCAGGTAGAGCGGATCGTGCATCGCCATGCCGGCCGCGCACTGCACCAGCGGCTCGATGATGATGGCGGCGATCCGGTCCGCTTTCTCTTCGAACAGGCGTTGCACGTCCGCAGCGGCGCGGCGTGCCATGTCCTGCGCGGTTTCGCCATCGCCGGCCTGGCGCGCATCGGGCGACATCACGGTCTGCGTGGCGCGCAGCAGCGGCCCGTAGGCATCCTTGAACAGCGCCACGTCGGTGACGGCCAGCGCGCCGATCGTCTCGCCGTGGTAGCTGCCCTGCAGGCAGACGAATTCCTGCTTGTCGCCGCGCCCGGCGTTGCGCCAGCTGTGGAAACTCATCTTCAGCGCGATCTCGACGGCCGAGGCGCCGTCCGACGCGTAGAACGCGTGCCCCAGCACGCCGCCGGTCAGCGCGGACAGCCGTTCCGACAGGCGGATCACCGGCTCATGGGTGAAGCCGGCCAGCATGGCGTGCTCCAGCAAGTCCAGCTGGTCGCGCAGCGCCGCGTTGATGCGCGGGTTGGCGTGGCCGAACAGGTTGACCCACCACGAGCTGATCGCGTCGAGGTAGCGCCGGCCGTCGTGGTCGTACAGCCAGGCGCCGCGGCCGTGGCTGACGGGGATCAGCGGCACACGATCTTGATCACGCGCGTGGTGCTGCATCTGGGTACATGGGTGCCACACGCTTTTCAGGCTGCGCGACACCCAGTCGCTGGTTTGATCTGTCAAGACTGAAACTCCAAAAATCAGGTGAGCCAGGAAGGCTTCCTCTTCTCGAGGAACGCGGCGACGCCTTCGCGGCCTTCGCCCGAGGCGCGGATGTGCGCGATGCGGTGGGCGGTATCGGCCACCAGCGCATCCGTGACGGGCTGGTGGGCGATTTCGCGCACCAGCGCCTTGGCCTCGCGCACGGCATTGGGGCTGTTGGCGGCCAGCGCGCCGGCCACCGCGGCCACCTGGCCATCCAGCGACGACGCGGTGGCCACTTCGTGCACGAAGCCGATGCGCAGCGCTTCCCTGGCATTGAAACGTTCGGCGGTGAGGAAGTAGCGCCGCGCGGCGTTCTCCCCCATCGCCTTGATGACATACGGCGAGATGGTGGCCGGGATCAGGCCCAGTTTCACCTCGCTCAGGCAGAACTGCGCTTCCTCGGCGACGATCGCGATATCGCACGCGGCCACCAGCCCCACGCCGCCGCCGTAGCAGTCGCCGTGCACCTTGGCCACCACGGGCTTCGGGCATGCATGGATGGTGCGCAGCATGTTCGCCAGCGCCATGGCGTCTGCACGGTTCTCGTCTTCCGAGTAGCCGGCCATTTTCTTCATCCAGTTCAGGTCCGCGCCGGCGCAGTAGGCCGCGCCGTTCGCGGCCAGCACGATGGCGCGGATCCCGTCGACCTGGCCCAGCGCCGTGAAGGCGGCCGTCAGTTCGGCGATCGACTGCTCGTTGAACGCGTTGCGCACATCCGGGCGGTTCAGCGTGACGGTGGCGACGGTGCCGGCCGTGTCGAGGGTGAGGGTGTCGTAGTTCATGCTGGGTTCCTTACATGCGGAAGACACCGAACTTCGTGTCGGGAATGGGGGCGTTCATCGCCGCCGACAGGCCCAGGGCCAGCACGGTGCGGGTATCGGCCGGGTCGATGATGCCGTCATCCCACAGCCGCGCGCTGGCGTAGTAGGGATGGCCCTGGTGTTCATACTGTTCCTTGATGGGCTGCTTGAACGCGGCTTCCTCGTCCTGCGACCATTGCCCGCCCTTGGCCTCGATGCCGTCGCGCTTGACGGTGGCCAGCACGGAGGCGGCCTGCTCGCCACCCATCACGGAAATGCGCGCGTTCGGCCACATCCACAGGAAACGCGGCGAGTACGCGCGGCCGCACATGCCGTAATTGCCGGCCCCGAAACTGCCGCCGATGATCACCGTGAACTTCGGTACCGCGGCCGTGGCAACGGCGGTGACCATCTTGGCGCCGTTGCGGGCGATGCCTTCGTTCTCGTACTTGCGGCCCACCATGAAGCCGGTGATGTTCTGCAGGAAGACCAGGGGGATCTTGCGCTGGCAGCACAGCTCGATGAAGTGGGTGCCCTTCAGCGCCGATTCCGAGAACAGGATGCCGTTGTTGGCGATGATCCCCACCGGCATGCCGTGGATGTGGGCGAAGCCGCACACCAGCGTGGTGCCGTAGCGGGCCTTGAATTCATCGAACTCGCTGCCGTCGACGATGCGCGCGATGACTTCGCGGATGTCGAACGGCTTGCGGGTGTCGACGGGGATCACGCCGTACAGCTCTTCCTGCGCGTATTTCGGTTCCACCACTTCGCGCATATGAGATTGCAACTGAGCGTGCGGCTTCTGGCGGTTCAGGTGCGAGACGATGTTGCGTGCCAGGGCCAGCGCGTGGGTGTCGTTCTGCGCCAGGTGGTCGGCCACGCCGGAGAGGCGCGTGTGCACGTCGCCGCCTCCCAGGTCTTCCGCCGTGACCACTTCGCCGGTGGCCGCCTTCACCAGCGGCGGGCCGCCCAGGAAGATCGTGCCCTGCTCCTTGACGATGATCGATTCGTCGCTCATCGCCGGTACGTACGCGCCGCCCGCGGTGCAGGAACCCATCACCACGGCGATTTGCGGAATGCCCTGCGCGGACAGGTTGGCCTGGTTGTAGAAGATGCGGCCGAAGTGGTCGCGGTCGGGGAACACTTCATCCTGGTTCGGCAGGTTGGCGCCGCCGGAATCGACCAGGTAGATGCACGGCAGCCGGTTTTGCTCGGCGATCTCCTGCGCGCGCAGGTGTTTTTTCACCGTTATCGGGTAATACGTGCCGCCCTTTACCGTGGCGTCGTTGCAGACGATGACGCATTCCTGGCCGGACACCCGGCCGATGCCGGTGATGATGCCGGCCGATGGCGCGGCGCCGTCATACATTTCATAGGCGGCCAGCTGGGAGAATTCGAGGAACGGCGTGCCGGGATCGAGCAGCAGGCGCACCCGCTCGCGCGGCAGCAGCTTGCCACGCGCGGTGTGCTTCGCGCTGGCCGCCTGGCCGCCACCTTCGGCCACCGTGGCGACGCGGGCGCGCAGGTCGTCCACCAGTGCCGCCATGGCGGCGGCGTTGGCGCGGAAGTCTTCGCTGCGCGGATTGAGTTTGCTGTCGATGTGCGGCATGCGGTGTCCCCTTTATTCTTTGATCGGAAAATCTCCGTCGACGTAGAACCAGCGCGGCGTGCCGCCGAGGGCCGGGTCGGGCTCGCGCAGGAAGCGGCTGATCTCGTGCAGGCGCTGGCCCTTGCCGTGCTGGCGGAAGCGGGCCACGAATTCCACGTAGTCCTGGTCCGGGTGATCCTGGCCGGCGAAATCTGCTTTACGTTGACGTAAACGTAAAGTCGATTTTACCTCAAGTCCCAGCCATTGCAACGGCTCATCCGGGTCGACGATCCGCTCGGTCGGGCGAGTGCTGGGATGCCAGGTGGCCAGCAGGTAGGGTTCGTTCTTCAGCGTGTAGGCCGTGTAGCGCGAGCGCATCAGCAGCTCGGCCGTGGCGGGCAGCGCGCTGCCGTCAACGAACCCGTCAAGATAGGGGCCGCAGCACGCCGCCAGCGACGGCCCACCGCCGCAAGGGCACCCGGCCGGGGTCTTCGTCTTGGACATGGCAGGTCGGACAATGAAAAGGCGACATTATCCGCCATAACGCCCCGGCACCGCTCCCACCACGAAAAGTTGCCAGGAAAATGGGGACGTACCCTATTTTTCGAGAAACATTTCAAATTAACCGGAGCCTGTCACCGGTTTTCGGGAAACATTTAATTAATCGGAGCCTGTCACCGGTTTTCGGGAAACATTTCAAATTAATCGGAGCCTGTCACCGGTTTTCGGGAAACATTTCCAGAGAATCGGAGCCTGTCACCGGTTTTGAAAAGAATCGGAGCCTGTCACCGGTTTTCGCGGGGCCAGGCGAGGAAGTCGAGGGGGAACGGGGTGGGGCGGCCGGTCATCAGGTCGGCGAGGAGGGCGGCGGTGCCGCAGGCGAAGGTGAAGCCGAGGGGGCCGTGGCCCACGTTCAGCCACAGGTTGCCGTGCCGGGTGGGGCCGAGGAGCGGAGCGCTGTTCGGGGTGGCGGGGCGCAGCCCGGCCCACGGTTCCATGCGCGAGTAGTCGGCGGCGGTGGGCATCGTCTCGCGCACCAGGCGCGCCAGGCCGGCCACGCGGCGGGCGTCCAGCGACGTGTCTTCGCCCACCATGTCGACCATCGCGGCGACGCGCAGCTGCTTGCCGATGCGGGCATACAGCGTCTTGCGTTCGAAATCCGTCACGCTGATCTCGGGCGCCGTGTGCCCGGCGCCGATCGGCGCGCTCAGGCTGTAGCCCTTCAATGGATACAGCGGCAGCGCGATGCCGGCGGTGGCAGCCAGGCCGCGGCTCTGGATGCCGGCCGCCAGCACGAATTGCTCGCCCGTTACCCAGCCGGCGTCCGTCTGCACGGCCGAGACCCTGCCGTTTTCCGTGAACAGGCACGTCGCGTTGGCGTGGATGACGCCATCAAAGCGGGGATGGGCCTGGAGTCGCCGCTCCAGGGCCAAGCAGAATGCGTGGCAATCGGCCACCGCCTCGCCGGCATTGAAGATGCCGCCGGCGAGCCGTGGCGCCAGCGCGGCCAGCGCCGGTTCCAGCGCGGCGGTTTCAGCGCCGGACAGCACGCGGCGCCGGTTGTCCGGATCGGGCCTGGCGACGGCGGCATCGAATGCCGCCCGCGAGCGGTACACGACGAGCTTGCCCGCATCGCGCCAGCCGAATTGCGCCAGCGGCACGGCCGGTTCCAGTTGCACCATCATGCGCCGGCTGTGTTCCCCCAGTTCCAGCAGCTTGGCGGTGGTGCGCCGGTTGCTGGCCGCGTTGCAGTTGGCGAGGAACCGGGCAAGCCAGCGCCACTGCCGCATGTCCGCTTCCGGCTTGAAGCGCAGCGGACCCGCTTCCTGGAGCAGCCATCGCAGCGCTTTCCAGGGCACGCCCGCATCGGCCAGCGGCGCCACGTAGCGGTAGCTCAGCTGCCCGCCGTTGCGGTAGCTGGCACCGTTCCCGACGGCGGGCGCGCGCTCGACCAGGGCGACGCGAAAGCCGGCCTCCATCAGCCACCAGGCCGACGTGAGGCCGACGACGCCGCCGCCAATGACGACCACCTGGTGTTCTTTCTGCTGCATGCTGCCGATATCCATGTCAGGTAAGGGATGCCGCGACGACCGGCCGGCATCGAAGGCTCGCGCCGGGTCCTGGAGTCGCCGTTGGGAGGATACGATGCGTGGCGCGCCGATGCCTGTCCTGTTGCGTGCCTGTGCATGAACCGGCGCCCGGGCGCGTGATCCATGCCGGGCCCGGGAAGCATTGCGGCTGTTGAGGAAACGAATGGGGGCGGCAGCGCCGCCCGGCAAGCTTGGGGTGCTGTGTTACTTCTTCTTCTGGAGGTTCATGGCGCGCACGAATGCCACGTTGGCGCGCTGTTCCCTGGTGAACGTGGCCAGCAAGTCGGCGGCACCTTTCTTGTCCATCGATTCCTCGAACATGACATAGAACCCGGCATGGAACATGGCGAGCATGGTCAGCGCATAGTCGCGGCTCGACAGGTTATGGCGCTTCAGGGTTGCCATGGCCACCTTGTCCGACTCGATCTTGCGCATCACTTCCTCGGCGGTCGGGCCGCCGTTGTCTTTCTTGCCTTTCTTGCCGTTGTCTTCGTCGTCATCATCGTCCTTCGGCTGGTAGCCGGATTTCTCGAGCTCGACCTCGATGGCTTTCAGCTTCGTGAAGACATCCTTCGTCAGCAGGTAATGGTCGGGATCGAGCTTGGCTGCGCCTGCCGCGCCGGAGCAGGCGATGCCGACAGCGAGAAGTACGGCGGAGATGGTGTGGAACAACTTCATTGTTAACCTCTTGTCAGGGCGGCAACGGGCGCCGTTAGTCAGGGACTGGATGGAAACGCCGCCTGCGGCGCTTCGTGCGGGATGAAAACAGCGGGCATTGTCCTTCACCGTTAAACTAGAAGGTATAGGAGAATTGTCATGATTTTGCAGCAAGCATCGGAACCCACCGCCCGGCAGTCCGAAGGTTCGAAGCCTGAAGGTTCAAAGCCGGAAGGTTCAAAGTTAGATACCTCGCCGCTGTACATGCAGATCGCGCGCAAGCTGACCGATGACGTGCTCGCGGGCCGCTACCAGGTGGACCAGGCATTGCCGTCCGAGCGCACGCTGTCCGAGCAGCTCAAGGTCTCGCGCGTCACTGCGCGCAAGGCCATCGACCAGCTGGTGGAGCAGGGCCTCGTGGTGCGCAAGCGCGGTTCCGGCAACTACATCGCGCCGCGCATCGAGCAGCCGCTGTCGAACCTGTCCAGCTTTTCCGAGCAGTTGCAGCAGCGCGGCTACAAGCCGGGCTCGCGCTGGCTGCGGCGCGAACTCGTCATCGCCGGCGCGGACGAGCAGATGAGCCTTGCCCTGTCGCCCAACACGCGGGTGGCGCGGCTGGAACGGCTGCGCCTCGCGGACGACGTGGCGATGGCCTATGAAGTGAGCGTGCTGCCGGCCACCGTGGTGCCCGACCCGGCCGCCATCGGCGATTCGCTGTACCAGTACCTGGAAAGCGTGGGCAAGCCGCCGGTGCGCGCGCTGCAGCACATCCGCGCGATGAACGCCCCGGCCGACCTGGCGCGGCAGCTCGACGTACCGGAAGGCCACGCGGTGCTGTTCATCACCCGCATCGCCTATCTCGAGAATGGCGAGGCGGTCGAGCTGACCCACTCCTACTGCCGCAGCGACCACTACGATTTCGTGGCAGAGATGCGGCGCGGCTGAAGGGTTTCGCATTACACTCGTGTCATGCTGAAAACCGAGACCCCGAGCAGCGAACACACGCAGCTGGACCAGTATCCGGTTCCCGAGCTGGTGGCGGCGTTCGTGGACGACCAGTTCAATGCCGTGCAGGCGGTGCGCGCGGCCGCGCCGCAGCTGGCCGCCGCCATCGAGGCCGCGGTACCCCGCATCGAAGCGGGCGGGCGCCTGGTCTACGTGGGCGCCGGCACGTCCGGCCGGCTCGGTGTGCTCGACAGCGTGGAGCTGTACCCCACTTTTTCCTGGCCGCCGGCGCGCGCGGTGGCGCTGCTGGCCGGCGGCGAAGGCGCGATGTTCGTGGCCGTCGAGGGGGCCGAGGATGACCGCGCGCAGGGCGAGCGCGACCTGCTGTCGGTGGCGCCCACCGCGAACGACGTGGTGCTGCTGCTCGCCGCGTCGGGCGGCACGCCCTATGTGCTGGGTGCCCTGCATGCCGCGCGCGCGGCCGGCGCGCTGACGATCGGCATCGCCAACAACACCGCTTCGCCGGTGGCCGGCGCGGCGCATGTCGGCATCACGCTCGATACCGGGCCGGAAGTCATTTCCGGCAGCACGCGCCTGAAAGCGGGCACGTCGCAGAAGATCGTGCTGAACACGATTTCCAGCGCCATCATGGTCCGGCTGCACAAGGTGTACGGGAACTTGATGGTAGACTTGAAGCCCACCAACGCCAAGCTGTTCGCGCGCACGGTGCGCCTCACGATGCATGCCACCGGCGCCGATGAAGACGCCGCGCGGGCCGCGCTCGAGGAATGCGGTTTCCACGTCAAGGTGGCCATCGTCGCACTGCTGAAGAAGGTGCCGGTGCCGCAGGCCGCGAGCCTGCTGGCCCAGGCCGGCGGCAGCGTGCGCGGGGCGCTCGGCGCCTGATCAGGTGCATGGCCAGGCGCCCGCGCATCGCCGATCCCGGCATCGCCGGGCCAGGCCGCCCGGTTTGTAACGATAACAAGGATGTAATGAAAGCTGTGCAGCGCAGTCCCTGGTGGTGGGTGCCCACCCTCTACTTCGGCCAGGGCATTCCCTATTTCGCCGTCTTGAACCTGTCGCTGGTGATGTACAAGAACACCGGCTTCTCGAATGCCGATATCGCGTTCTACACGTCATGGCTGTACCTGCCGTGGGTGATCAAGCCGCTGTGGGCGCCGATCGTGGAAATGTTCGGCACCAAGCGCCAGTGGACCGTGGTGCTGCAGGGCCTGACCGGCGTGGCGCTGGCGCTGGTGGCGTTCACCACCCACCTGCCGGCGTTCTTCCAGATGAGCCTTGCCGTGCTGTGGCTGATGGCCTTTTCATCGGCCACGCACGATATCGCGGCGGACGGCTTCTACATGCTGGCGCTGGGGCAGAAGGAGCAGGCCGCCTACGTGGGCGTGCGCAGCACCTTCTACCGCCTGGCCAACATCACCGGGCAGGGCGCGCTGGTGGCGCTGGCCGGCATTTTGATCACCCGCACCGGCGATCCGCGCACCGCCTGGTCCATCGTGTTCGGCTTGCTGGGCGTGGTCTTCGCGCTGCTGTGCGCATACCACTTCTTCATGCTGCCGCGTCCCGCCGCCGACACGCGGGCGCGCCTGAAGGGCAATCCGTTTACCGAGTTCCTGCTCACCTTCGCCGCCTTCTTCCGCAAGAAGGGCATCGTCACGATCCTTGGCTTCCTGCTGCTGTTCCGCCTCGGCGAATCGCAGCTGCTGAAGATGGTGGTGCCATTCCTGCTCGACCCGGTCGCCGAGGGCGGCCTGGGGCTGGACAACACGCAGGTGGGCTTCGTCTATGGCACCGTGGGCATTATCGCGCTGACGGTGGGCGGCCTGCTGGGCGGCCTGGCCATCGCGCGCTTCGGCCTGAAGCGCTGCCTGTGGCCAATGGCCTTCATCCTGCACGTGCCTGGCCTCGTGTTTGTCTACCTGTCGCAGGTCCAGCCCGACAGTATCGGCCTGATCGCGGTGGCGATGGCGATCGAGCAGTTCGGCTATGGCTTCGGCTTCGCCTCCTACCTGATGTACATGATCATGGTGTGCGAGGGCGAGCACAAGACGGCCCATTACGCGATCTGCACCGGCTTCATGGCGCTGGGCATGATGGTGCCGCAGATGGCCAGCGGCTGGCTGCAGGAACTCATGGGCTACCAGCACTTCTTCATCTGGGCATCCCTGGCGACGATTCCCGCGTTCGCAATGACGGCGCTGGTGAAGATCGACCCGGAATTCGGGCGTAACTGAGCCGGGCCAGGGGGCGCCAGGTGGCGTTTTCCGGATGATCCGGCCGGAAAACGGTGGATCGCAGCGGCCATCCCACGCGACCGGGACGCGGGGAACCCGGCCGCTGGGATTACAATATTGCCGCTTATTTCACAGGAGTGGTCTTGGCTTTCGATCGTAACAAGCGGCTTTTGCTTTCCGCCGGCAGCGCCGGCGTCCTGGCGGCAATCATGAGCGCATGCTCGACATCCCCGACGCGCCCCGAGGATCCCGCCGCCGGCCCGGTGGCGGCCGGCCCCGTGCCGCACCCCGAACCGCCGCGCTACACGGGGGACGAACCGCCCGCCGCGCCACGCGAATTCCGCGCCGCGTGGGTATCCACCGTCGCCAACATCGACTGGCCCAGCCGCAGCAACGCGCCGCCGGCCAAGCAGCAGGCGGAAGCGATCGCCATCCTGGACCGGGCCAAGGCGCTGAACCTGAACGCCATCGTGCTGCAGGTGCGGCCCAGCGCCGATGCGATCTATCCATCGAAACTGGAACCGTGGTCCGAGTTCATGACCGGCCGCTCGGGCAAGGAACCGTCGCCGATGTGGGATCCCCTGCAATTCTGGATCGCCCAGGCGCACGCCCGCGGCATGGAACTGCATGCGTGGTTCAATCCCTACCGCGCGCGCCATGGCGCCGCCCGCACGCCGCTGGCCAAGGAGCATTTCGCGAATACCAACCCGCAGGCCGTGAAAACCTACGGCAAGCTGCTGTGGATGGATCCGGGCGAGGAAGCGGCCGCGCAGCAGACGCTGAACGTGATCCTCGACGTGGTGCGCCGCTACGACATCGACGGCGTGCACATCGACGACTACTTTTACCCGTATCCGATCGAGGCGCCGGCCGCTTCCGGCGGCGAAGCGTCGGCGCTCGATACGCCATCCTGGCAGAAGCCCGAGCTGCCGTTCCCGGACGAGCCATCGTGGCAGCGCTACGTGCGCGGCGGCGGCACGCTCGACCGCGCCGGATGGCGGCGCCAGAATGTCGACAGGCTGATCGAGCAGATCTACCTGGGCATCCGCCGCGAAAAGTCATGGGTGAAGTTCGGCATCAGCCCGTTCGGCATCGGCCGCCCGGACCGCCGGCCGCGCGGCATCGCCGGCTTTTCCCAGTACGACAAGCTGTATGCCGATGCCGAACTGTGGCTGCAGAAGGGCTGGCTCGATTACCTGGCGCCGCAGCTGTACTGGCCGATCGCCCAGGCGCCGCAGGCCTATCCGGTGCTGCTCGACTACTGGCTGGCGCAGAACACGCGCGGCCGCCACGTGTGGCCGGGCCTGTTCACCAGCCGCACGGCCGACGGCTCCGCGAAACCGTTCGGGCCGAACGAGATCGTGCAGCAGATCGATGTCACGCGCAGCCGCCCGGCCGCGCGCGGCCACCTGCATTTCTCGATCGCCCCGCTGATGCAGAATCGCGGCGGCCTGTATGACCGCCTCAAGGTGCAGAGCTACCAGAGCGCCGCGCTGGTACCGGCCTCGCCATGGCTGGGCGACCGCGCCCCCGAGGCGCCGACGGTGGCCGTGAAGCGGGGCGAGAATGGCCTGGCGGTGGCGCTGGGCACGTCGAAGAACGCCATCACCTACGCCATCTGGGCCCGCTATGGCGACGAATGGCGCTTCACCGTTGCGCCGGCCACGAAGAACGAGGTGGTGCTGCGCGACCTGGCCGGGGTGCCGGCACGCGCCGTGGTCGTCACCGCTGTCGACCGAGTCGGCAACGAAAGCGCGCGCGCCAGCGCGAAAGTGTAGGGGCACCGATGGACACTGGTCTCGGCATCGATGCGGGCGGCACGCAAACGCGCTGGGCGCTGGCCGATGCCGGCGGCGCCATCGTGGCCGAGGGGCATGTGGCCGGGCTGTCCGGCTTGCAGATGGCCAGCCCGGCAGGGCGGGAGCGCGTGCGCGCCACGTTCGAGACGCTGGCGCGCGACGTGCTCGATGCGTCGGCCGCGCATGGCCGGCCGCGCCGCATCAATGCCGGGCTGACGGGATTCGGCGGCGACAGCACCGTGCTCACCGGCTGGCTGGCGGAACTGCTCGGCGTGGCGCCGCGGGATATCAGCCTGTGCAACGATATCGAGATCGCCTTCCTCGACGCCTTCGCACCGGGCGCCGGGTACCTGGTCTCCGCCGGCACCGGCTCGATCGCTGCCTTCATCGACGCCGATGGCACGTTCCACCGTGCCGGCGGCCGCGGCGTGGTGCTGGACGATGGCGGCGGCGGCTTCTGGATCGCGCGCGAAGCGATGCGCCGCATCTGGCGCCGCGAGGACGAGCAGCCCGGCGCCTGGCGCTCTTCGCCGCTGGCGCAGGCGGTGTTCGATCACGTGGGCGGCAGCGACTGGGCGTTTTCGCGGCAGTTCATCTATGCGCGCGAACGGGGCGAGATCGGCCAGCTGGCGCTGGCCGTGGCGCGCAGTGCGGACGACGATGCCGAGGCGCGCGAGATCTTGCGGCAGGCCGGCGCCGAACTGGCCCGGCTGGCGCGGGCACTGGTGGCCCGCTTCGGCGCGCGGCCCATCGTATTGTCGGGCAGGGCGGCGCAGCTGCATCCGCTGGTCGCGCAGGCAATGCGGGAGTCGCTGCCGGAGGTGGCAAACGGTATGCTGGCGCTGGAACAAAGAACGGTGCGGCCGCACGCGGCGGCTGCGCGCCTGGCCATCCGGCCCGAATCAACCACGACCTGACTGACACGATGACCAAAATCCTTCTCGCCACCCTGCTCGCTGCCGCGCTGGCCGGCTGCGCCACCACGCCGTCGGCACCGCCGTACAAGGTCGATCACTCGCTGACGGCGAAGGGCCAGGCGAGCCGCGTGCGTTTCATCGTGCTCCACTACACCGTGTCGGACCTGCCGCGTTCGATCATGCTGCTGACCGAGAAGGAAGTCAGCGCCCATTACCTGCTCACCGACGAACCGCAGCCGAAGTTCTATGCGCTGGTCGATGAAAAGAACGCGGCCTGGCATGCCGGCCTGTCGAACTGGAAAAATTTCACGAACCTGAACTACAGCTCGATCGGCATCGAGATCGTCAACCCGGGCTTCACGCTGACGCCCGATGGCCGGCGCCAGTACCACCCGTTCGCCCAGGCGCAGATCGACCAGCTGATCCCGCTGCTGAAGGACCTGGTCAAGCGCCACAACGTGGCACCGGAAAACATCCTCGCCCACTCCGACATCGCGCCGCAGCGCAAGCAGGATCCGGGTCCGCTGTTCCCCTGGAAGCAGCTGGCCGATGCGGGCCTGGTCCTGTGGCCGGACGCCGGCGCGGTGGCGCAGCACAAGGCGCGCTTCGAGGCGGCCATGCCGGATATCGCGTGGTTCCAGAAAAAGCTGGCGCAGCACGGCTACGCAGTGCCCAATACGGGCGTGCTGGACGAAGCCACGCACAATACGCTGATGGTATTCCAGACCAAGTACCGGCAATCGAACTGGGATGGCTGGCCGGACGCCGAAAGCGCGGCGATCCTCGAAGTCCTGACGACGCCGAAGCCGGCACCGCAGCCCGTCCCGGCCGCCGCCGCCGCGGCGACGAAGCCGTAACGCCGGCGCCGCGGACTTTTTTCCGTCACGCCCGCGGCCAGGAGGAGCATGCATGACGACGCCCACGATCACCAGCGAACAGATCGCGGCCCATCCGGACTACCGGCACCTGTCCACCATCGCCGGCATCGGTATCGACCTGCGCTATGCGACGCCGCACAACTTCGTCGGCCGCGACCTGTATTCGCCGCTCGACTGTGCGTGGCTGCACCGCGACGCAGCCGCGGCGGTCGAACGCGCCGTGGCCTGGCTGGCCGCGCGCCGGCCTGGCTGCCAGCTGCTGATCCTGGACGCACTGCGGCCGCACCGCGTGCAGGAACAATTATGGGAGGCGCTGGCCGGTACCGGGCTGCGCATGTACCTGGCCGACCCGGCACGCGGCTCGATCCATTCGTACGGCATGGCGGTGGACGCGACGATCGCCGCCGAGGATGGCCGCGAACTCGACATGGGCACCGGCTTCGACGACATGACCGAACTGTCCCACCCCGCGCTGGAGCCTGAGATGCTGGCGGCCGGGAAGTTGGCTGCGCAGCAGGCCGCGAACCGCCAGCTGCTGCGCGACGCCATGTTCGGCGCCGGCTTCGTGGGCATCAACAGCGAATGGTGGCACTTCGACTGCGGCGACCGTGATCTGGTGCGTGCAGGCTTTACCCGGGTTCTTTAGAAAAATCGGTGACAGGCGCTAATACCGGTTAGATAGCACAATTAGATGTCGCAAGCAGCGGTCGCGTCACAGGGGGCCGTCCCCGGTAAGTGATAGCTCCAGCCACAGTCGCCGGCATTTCAAGGGGACTGACCCCGATTTTTGCCCGCATTTCGGCGACGTCAGCAAGAAAACCGGGGTCAGTCCCCTTGGAAGCGCTTGTATCCAGGCTCGTGGACAATACTTACCGGGGACAGACCCCTGCGACTCTGGCGATCTCTCGACATCATGCATGCCAGCATTCCCCCGTGCCCCCGGCCTCCGCCGCTGGGGTGATCGCGCCAGCGGAGTGCCTACATCGGCGCGGCGGCGCTGCTGTTGGCAGTCCAGTCGATCAGCGCGTCGACGATGGCGCGCCCGGTGGCGTGGTCGATGCCGTCGTGATTGATGATGGCGACGACGATGCACTGCTCGCCGTTGGCGTCCGGCACGTAGCCGGCCACCGCCACGCCGTCGCGCAGGGTGCCGGTCTTGATGCGGGCGCGCGAGGCGGCCGGGCTGTTCTTCAGGCGCCGCTTCATTGTGCCGTCCACGCCGACGATCGGCAGGCTGGCCTGGAACTCCGGCGCCCACGGCGATTCCTCGGCGGCGGCCAGCACGGCGGCCAGCTGCACGGGCCGCAGCCGCTCGATGCGCGACAAGCCCGAGCCGTTTTCCACCACCATGCCGCTGGTGTCGATGCCGTGCCGCTTGAACCAGCCGCGCACCACCGCCTCGGCGCGCCCCAGCGTGGTGGTCGGCTGCGACGTATCGCCATTGTTCGCCGCCATCAGCATCGCCAGCCGCTGGCCGGCCGGCAGCGGGCGGCTGCCCAGCGTTTCATCGGCCTGCAGGCTGCCCAGCGACAGGAACAGCATGCGCGCCTGCGCGTTGTCCGACACCTTCATCGTGTCGCGTACCAGCTCCGGCAGGGCGCGCGACTGGTGCGCCACCAGGAGGCGCGTGCCGTCGGCATCGACGCCGGATGGCAGCCCGGCCGCGGCGGGACCGGCAGGCTGCGCCGCGGTGCCGTTTTTGCTCCCGCTGTTGCTCCCGTTACTGCTTCCATTGCTGCTGCCGTCCGCGCTGCCGATCGCGCCCTGTGCCGCCGCGGCGGCCGCCAGGTCGGACGTGTGCCCGGCCAGGTCCACCGTGCGCGTGCGGCCGGCGATGGTGCCGCCGAGGCGCTTCCACGCGGCGCGGATCAGGCGATCGGCGAAGTCGTCGCGATCGAGCGCATTGATGCGGTATGCCTGGCGGCAGTTGCGCGGGAAGGTGCCGTGCAGGACGATCGCCAGCCGGTCGCCTTCCCGGACCGTGGTAGGGGGCTTCCAGCCGTCTTCCCAGCTCTCGCACGGGGTATCGACCAGCACCTGCGCGGAGCGCACGGCCACGCGGTCCAGCTCCGGCAGCGCCGCCGCCTTCACGCCGCCCTTGCCGGTGGAATCCATGTCCACCGTCAGCATGTTCATGTTCAGCAGCAGCGCGTCCGGCGTGACGTTGTAATACGCTTCGGGCGCTTCGTCGAACTCGCCCTTGCCGAGGTCCATGCGGGGCGGCTGGAACAGCTGGCGGTCCAGCACCAGGTCGCCGGCGATGCGGTGCACGCCAAGGGCGCGCAGGCGCTCCAGCAGGTGTGCCATCGCATCCGCGTCGAGGTCCATGTCGGCGCCGCCGCGCACCAGCAGGTCGCCTTTCAGCACGCCGCCGGCGATCTCGCCCTTGCTGCGCAATTCGGTGCGGCCGCGGAATGCCGGGCCCAGTTCGTCGAGGGCGACGATGCCGGTGACCACCTTCATCGTCGAGGCGGGCAGCATCGGCTGGTCCGCCCCGTGCGAGACCAGGATGGTGTCGCCGCGCAGCACGATCGCGCCGATCGACGCTTCGGGTATGCCGGCCGCGTGGGCCAGCCGGGCCACCGGTTCCGGCAGGTCGGCGCGCGCGCCGCCGCACAGGAACAAGCCGATCAGGGCAAGGTGCCGCAGCCGCATCGTCAATCGCATTCGTCTACCCTTCAACCAAAGAATACATAGGCCACGCAGATCGCCGTGATCACGCCGGCCAGGTCGGCGATCAGGCCGCACGAGATCGCGTAGCGGGTCTTGCGGATGCCCACCGAACCGAAGTACAGCGCCACGATGTAGAAGGTGGTGTCCGCCGAGCCCTGGAAGATGCAGGCCAGGCGCCCCACGAAGGAATCCGGGCCGTAGGTCTGCATCGCGTCGATCATCATCGCCTTCGAGCCGCTGCCGGACAGGGGCTTCATCAGCGCGGTCGGCAGCGCCGGCACGAAATCGGTGTTCATGCCGAGCGCCGAGAAGAACCATTCGAAGCCGCTGACGATGAAGCCGAACACGCCCGCGTTGCGGAACACGCCGATCGCCACCAGCATGCCCACCAGGTAGGGGATCACGGTGAGCGAGGTCTGGATACCGCCTTTCGCGCCTTCGATGAAGGCTTCGTAGACGTTGACCTTCTTGCGCATCGCGCCGACCAGGAACACGGTGATCACGCCCATCAGGATCAGGTTGCTGACCACCTTCGACACCGTCTCGATTTCGGTCTTGGTGAGGAAGTTGGTGAAGTACCAGATCATTGCCAGGATCGCCACCGTGATGCCGCCGATCCACGACAGCAGCACGGAATCGAACAGGTTGATCTTCTGGCGGATCGATACCGCGATGATGCCGGCCACCGTGGCCACATAGGTCGCGATCATGCAGGGTATGAAAATGTCCGACGGGTCGGCAGCGCCGAGGATCGCGCGCTGCGCCATGATCGCCAGCGGAATCAGCGTGAGGCCGGAGGTGTGCAGCACCAGGAACATGATCTGCGCATTGCTGGCGGTATCCTTGTCCGGGTTCAGCGACTGCAGGCTTTCCATCGCCTTCAGGCCGAAGGGCGTGGCGGCGTTGTCCAGGCCCAGCAGGTTGGCCGAGAAATTCATCACCATGTGGCCGGTGGCCGGGTGGTCCTTCGGCACTTCCGGGAAGATGCGCGAGAAGAACGGCGAGATCATCTTGGCGAACCAGGCGATCGCGCCGGCTTTTTCGCCGATGTTCATGATGCCCAGCCACAGCGTCATCACGCCGGCCAGCGGCAGCGCGATATCCATCACGGCGCTGCGCGCGGAGTCGAACGTGCCGTCGATGATCTTCTTGAAGATCTCCGTGTCGCCGAGGAAGATCCACTGGGCCAGCGCGGCCGTGAAGCCGACAAGGAAGAAACCGGCCCAGATATAGTTAAGAGACATAAGCGAAAGAGAATAAAACAGAACGAAACGGCAAACCAAACAGGGGACGAAGCGCGACCTGGCAGGCAAAGTATAGAGTGCGCGATGGCGCAGTGCCGGTCGCGCATGCGAAAAAGTTGTCGCGGCGGCCGCCCGGTGTGCCACTGGCAACGGCAGCTGGTTTATGCTGCGCCAATGAATCGAGCCCGCCGATCCGCCGCCGCCATCCTGCTTGCCGCCACCTTCGCCGCCGTATTTTCCATCCCGTTCGCCGGCGCGGTGGCCGCGCAACCGAAAGTATTGCGCACGCTGTTGTCCACCGGTGAAACGGCGCTCGATCCGGCCGTCGCTTCCGACCTGGCCAGCCTGTCGCTGCTGGAAAACCTGTTCGATCCCATGCTGCGCTACGATTACCTGGCGCGCCCGGTGAAACTGCGCCCGAACACGCTGGCGGCCATGCCGTCGGTCGATGCGGCCGGTACGACATGGACTTTTCAGCTGAAGCCCGGCATGCACTTCGCCCCCGATCCGGCATTCGGCGGCAAGGCGCGCGAGGTGACGGCGGCCGATTACGTGTATGCGATCAAGCGGCTGTACGACCCGGCGATCAAGTCGCCGTGGCTGTTCCTGTTCGAGGGCAAGCTGCTGGGCGATGGCGCGCTGCGCGAACAGTTCGGCTACGCGACCGATATCCCCGGCCTGCAGGCGGCCGGCCGCTACACGCTGCAACTGCGCCTGCGCGCACCCGATCCCGGCCTGCCATTCTATCTTGCACTGCCGGCTACCGGCGCCGTGGCCCGCGAGGTGGCGGAAAAGTACGGCAGCCAGGTAGGCAACCATCCGGTCGGCAGCGGGCCGTTCCGTATCGGCGAATGGAAGCGCAGCGACAGGATCACGCTCCTGGCGAACCCGGATTACCACGGGCGGTGGGAAGGCAAGAAGCTGCCGCTGGTCGACCGGGTCGAGGTAAAGATCATGGAGGAGTACCAGTCGCGCGTGCTCGGCTACCTGAACGGCGAATTCGACTACATCGAGCAGGTGCCCGAATCGATGCGCGACCTGGTGCTCGATCCGGGCTCGCAGGCGCCGGTGCTCAAGCCCGCGCTGGCGCGCCGCGGCATGGTGCTCGAACCGTTCCCCGTGCTGCAGACCTACTACATGTGGATGAACATGGAGCACCCGGTCATCGGCGGCTACACGCCGGACAAGGTGGCGCTGCGCCGTGCCATCGCGCTGGCCTACGACGGCGCGCAGGATGTGGCGCTGCTGAAGAAGGGCCTGGCCATCCCGGCGCAGTCGCCGCTGCCGCCGAACGTGCTCGGTCACGATCCGGCCTATCGCAGCCCGGTGGTCCACGACCTGGCGCTGGCGCGGGCGCTGCTGGACCGCCATGGCTACAAACGGGATGTCACGCAGGGCAGGGCGGGTTACCGCACGCTGCCCAATGGCCGGCCGCTGGTGCTGACGATGCACAGCGAACCGACCATGGTCGGCCGGCTGCGCGACGAGATGTGGCGCAAGACCTTCGAGTCGATTCACCTGCGCGTGAGCTTCGTGACGGACAAGAAGACCGAGATCATCAAGGCTTCGCGGCTGGGCAAGGTGATGATGTTCGAGACCAACTGGGTGGCCGATTTCCCGGACGGCGACAATTTCTACCAGCTGCTGTATGGCGGCAACGTCGGCCGCGCCAACTATGCGCGCTTCAACCTGCCGGCCTACAACGCGCGCTATGAACAGGCGCGGACGATGGCCGACAGCCCGGCACGCACCAGGCTGTATGGCGAAATGGCCGACCTGCTGCATGCCTACAACCCGTGGGTGCTGCTGACGCACCCGATCTCGGCCGATATCCGGCAACCGTGGCTAAAAAACTACAAGCGTCACCCGGTGGAATTCACCAACTGGCGATATCTGGACCTCGCGCCGCGCGTGCGCCCGCTTCGTGGGGATGAGGCCGCTAAAATGTCCCGGCGGGAATAGCATTTCGCCAATGCATTCCCGGCAATCCATGGCCGGGCCGGCAATCCGCCCCACCCACGGGATAGCGCACCGCCACGACAGTGCCACCCGCGGCCATGACAGGCACGAGCACGCCGGACCGGCGCCACGAGCGCGAAGGCCGGCAGGCACCATTGAACACATCGGGAGAAGCTCTTGAAGGTTAAAAAACTGGCGCACATGATCGCGCTGATGGGTGTCGTGGCTCCGGCCTTCGCGCAAGAGGTGTCGCAAGCAGGGCCCCAGGCTGGGTCGCAGCCGATGCAGCGCGTGGAAATCACCGGGTCGAGCATCAAGCGCCTGGCCAGGGAAGGCGCGCTGCCGGTGCAGACCATCACGCTCGACACGATCCAGAAGGCCGGCGTGACGAACGCCGAGCAGTTGCTGCGGCTGGTGTCGGCCAACGGCACCGGTGCCGACAACATGACATCGGGGAACAACGTGTTCGGCGCAGATGCCGACCGCACGTCCGGCGGCGCCTCGTTCGCCTCGCTGCGCGGCCTGGGGCCGAACGCCACGCTGGTGCTGCTGAACGGCCGCCGCATGGGCAACAACGGCGGCAGCGGCAAGGCGGTCGACCTGAACTCGATCCCGCTGGCGGCGATCGCACGGGTGGAGATCCTCAAGGACGGCGCCTCGGCGATCTACGGCACCGATGCGATCGGCGGCGTGGTCAACTTCATCCTGAAGACCGACTACGAAGGCCTGGAAGCGTCGACCACGCTGAACGCCACCGAGGCGGGCGGCGGCATGGAACGCCGCTACACGCTGCTGGGTGGGCTGGGCAACCTGGAGACCGATGGCTGGAACGTGATGGCCAGCGTGACGCGCGACGTCACCGACCAGCTGTCATCGAGCCAGCGCGACTTCGCCAACGGCTACCAGCCGTGGCGCGGCCTGTCGCCCGATACCACGGGCACGCCCTATGCCAATCTCCTCAGCGGCGCCGGCAGCGCGCTGGGCACCGGCTTCAAAATGCCCGGCGACAGCACCACGTATCTGCAGGCCAACCTGCTCAGCCTGCAGGGCAATTGCGATTCCGTGCCGGGCATGTCGCAATATGCGAGCGAGCTGTGGACCAATATCACGCCGATCACGCGCACGAAATATTCCTGCGCCTACGACTACGGCGGCGATTACGTGATGTCGTTCCCCGTCGAGCGCACCACCGGTGTCTCGCGCGGCACCTTCAGGCTCAATGCCGATCACCGCATGTTCGTCGAGCTGCTCGGCTCGCGCACGGAAACCACCGCCCAGCTGACGCCGCTGCAGATTTCCACCACGCTGGCGGCCGGCAACGCGTATCCGGTGGGCGGCCCGTACTACCAGGACCTGTCGCCCTACATCGCCAGCTACGACCGAAGCAAGCCGATCCTGTACAAATGGCGCGCCACGCCGGTCGGCAACCGCACGCAGGACGTGGTGCTCGACAACTACCGCGCGCTGGTGGCGCTGGAAGGCACGCTGGGCGGCAAGTACGACTACAAGCTGGGCCTGTCGAAGTCGGGCAGCAAGTCCTCGGTGGACCTGGTCGACGGCTATGCGTGGACGGACAAGCTGTACGCCGCGATGGGCACCGGCATCATCAATCCGTGGACCGGTGCCGGCCAGTCGCAGACGCAGCAGGCGATGGACCTGATCGAATCGGCCAAGTTCCGAGGCCGCCTGAACCAGGGGCGCACCACGATGACGCAGTTCGATGGCGCGATCTCCGGCGAAGTGTTCAACCTGCCGGCCGGTGCCGTGTCGATGGCGGCCGGCTTCGACCTGCGCAAGGAAACCTATTCGTTCGTGCAGGTCGTGGATGCCACGAAGATCTGGCAGGCGCCGGGCAACGCGAACCTGGACCAGGCCACGCGCTATATCCGCGCCGTGTATGCCGAGGCGCTGGTGCCGGTCATCAAGGACCTCGAAGTGCAGCTGGCGATCCGCAAGGATAACTACAGCCTGATCGGCGCCACCACCAACCCGAAGGTGGCGTTCCGCTACCAGCCGACCGAACGGCTGCTGTTCCGAGGCTCGGCCAGCAAGGGCTTCCTGGCGCCCAGCTTTACCCAGCTGTACGCGGGCCGGCTGTCGCAGGAACTGCCGAACGGCGTGATCGACCAGGAAGGCTGCGCGAAAAACCCCGGCAACCCGGACTTCTGCGCCATTCCCCGCCTCGACTACAACACCGGCGGCAATCCCGGCCTGCGGCCGGAAACGTCCAAGCAGGGCACGCTGGGCATCGTGGCAGAACCGTTCAGGAACTTCTCGCTGTCGCTGGACTGGTGGGCGATCAACATCAAGGACCGCATCCTGAACCGCACCCCGCAGGTCGTGCTGCAGAACTGGCAATACCTGCAGCAGTACATCGTGCGCGACCCGGCCAGCGGCGTGATCGACCACGTGGAAGCGGGCTGGATCAACGCGGCCGGCCTGAAGACCCGCGGCGTGGACCTTGGCCTGCGCTACGACGGCACACTCGGCGGCTACAAGTACGCGGCGGTCCTGGATGGCACCTACATGGACAGCTTCAAGTTCGCCGAGTTCGAAGGCCAGGACTACAAGGAACAGGTCAGCCAGTTCAACACCCGCGACGTCTACCTGCGCTGGAAGCACAGCGCCAGCGTGACGGTCTCGAAAGGCAACTGGAGCGGGCTGCTGCTGCAGCGCTACGCCTCCGGCTACAACGACCAGGTGCCGAACGGCGGCAAGAGCGGCTTCCCGCCCGGCTTCGATCCGCGCGTGCACCACTACACGAAGTACGACGTCTCGGCCACGTACACCGGCTTCAAGAACACCACGCTGACGGTCGGCATCCAGAACCTGTTGGACGAAGACCCGCCGTTCACCGCGCACAACGTGGATGAAGTAGTGGGCGCCGGCTGGGATCCCCGCGTGGCCGATCCGCGCGGCCGGGCCCTGTCGTTCAACCTGAAGTACAAGTTCTTCTGACCGTGGACCGGCGCGGCTTCGGCCGCACGTTGGCAACCTCGCTGGCCGCCGCGTTGGCTGCTGCCGCTTTTCCGGTGGCGGCGGCCGCGCCGTCGTCCTCCCGGAAAAAAACCATGCAACTCATCAAACCGCCACGGCTGCTGCCCGGCGACACCATCGGCCTCGTCACGCCCGCCGGACAAGTGTCGCGCGCGGCGATCGACAAGGCCATCGCCAACACCGAAGCGCTCGGCTTCAGGGTGAAGCTGGGCCGCTACCTGGACGAAGTGAACGGCAATTACGCCGGCCCCTGGGAGCATCGCGTGGAAGACCTGCACGGCATGTTCGCCGATCCGGACGTGAACGCGATCTGGGCGATCCGGGGCGGCTCGGGCGCGATGCAGCTGTTGCCGCACCTGGATTATGGCCTGATGCGGCGCCACCCGAAGATCCTGGTCGGCTATTCGGACATCACTGCCCTGCACCTGGCCATCCACCGCCATGCGGGGCTGGTGACGTTCCATGGCCCGGTCGGCATGTCCACCTTGTCCGGCTACTCGACCGAACACCTGCTGAACGTGCTGATGCGGCCCGAGGACGAGTACGTGATTCCGATGGCCGTGGAAAACAGCCGCAAGGCATTCAACGAGCCGGACAATGCGCATTACGCGCTGCGCACCGTGGTGCCCGGCATCGGCACCGGGCGGCTGATGGGCGGCAACCTGGCGCTGGTCAGCGCGCTGGCCGGCACGCCCTATGCGGCCGACATCCGCGATGCGCTGCTGTTCCTCGAAGAAGTCAACGAAGAACCGTACCGCGTGGACCGCATGCTGATGCAGCTGAACCTGAACCAGCCCTTCCGTTCCGCGGCCGGCATCATGCTGGGCATCTTCGAAGGCTGCGGCCCGGCCGGCGATGGCCCGTCGCTGAGCCTGGACCAGACGACCGACCAGCACCTGCAACCGCTGGCGATTCCCGCCGTGACCGGGTGGTCGTTCGGCCACATCCGGCACCAGTTCACCCTGCCGATGGGAATCCGGGCGCGCATGGATACGGGGCGGCAGACGCTGACCTTGCTGGAGGCGGCGGTGCGGTAGTGGGCGGTAACGGGGCGGCACGGCCCAGCAGGACGGCGCTTCCGCTGGCGCCTCGCTAGAATCGGCATCATGCCTATCCTCAACCGCCAGGCCGTCGCCATCGTGCTCGGCCATCCGCTGCGATTCACCGTGCGCTGCCTGAAAGGTTTCCGCGCGAACCAGGGATTGCTGCTGGCCGGTGCCGTCGCCTACTATTCGCTGCTGTCGATCGTGCCCCTGCTGATGCTGGTGGTGGTAGCGCTGTCGCATGTGATCGATCCGGCCGACCTGCTGGAAACCATCGGCCACTACCTGGAATGGCTGGTGCCGGGCCAGTCCAGCGCGATCGTGGCGGAGGTGGCGCACTTCCTCGAACACCGCGACCTGGTCGGCTGGCTGCTCGTGCTGACGATGCTGTTTTTCAGCTCGCTGGCATTCACCGTGCTGGAAAACGCAATGAAGGTGATCTTCATCCATCGCGTGGGATTGCGGCGGCGGCATTACCTGACCTCGGCCATCCTGCCCTACTGCTACATCCTGTGCCTGGGCATCGGTGCGCTGGTCGTCACGCTGGTGGCCGGCAGCCTGCAGGTGATCGGTGCCGAAAGCGTACGGCTGTTTGGCGTCGAATGGTCGCTGGAAGGGCTGTCCGGGGCGCTGCTGTACCTGCTGGGGCTTGGCGGCGAAGTGCTGCTGCTGTCGTCGATCTACATGGTGATGCCGGTGGGCCGGCTGAGCTGGCAGCATGCGCTGATCGGCGGCGTGACGGCCACCGTGTTGTGGGAAATCGCCCGCCACGTGCTGGTGTGGTACTTCTCCACGCTGTCGCAGGTGAATGTGGTGTACGGCTCGATGACGACGGCGATCGTGGTGATGTTCAGCCTGGAAATTGGCGCCACCTTGCTGCTGTTCGGCGCGCAGGTGATCGCCGAGTACGAGAAGGTGGTGGATGGGGCGCCGGATGTGGTGACGCAGTTGACGGCGCCGACGCACGAGGCAAGCTGAGGTGGCGGGAATTTGGGTCGAAAAACTACTGGGAAATGAAACAGAAAACCGGGCTAAGCGCCAAGCCTATTGAATATCCAATGGTTAGCCAGTGCCAAATCTTAGGGAAAACCTTGTGCTTGAGTGCGCCGTAGCCGAAGTAGATGAGCCCCGTAACACAACTGAGCAGCGCTATACCATATGCCCACACGAAAATCATCATCACTCCAAGCGCGCTACCACCTGAAGGCGTTCCGGGTTCATATGAGACTATCATCTGGCCGAGTGTCGCAATAAAAAGTACGTATGGCGCACCAGCGATGAGCATAAAAGTCGCGAAACCAGCTGCAAACCGGTTGTTTTTCATTTTGGCGATCCTTGCTATACGTCTTAGTGGCAGACATCAATGCTCTTTCGAACTCGGACGCCCATTTGTAAAGGCGCGCAGGAAACTGAGTCATGCCGCTACGCCGGCGGCAAACTGATCGTAAACCGCGCCCCGCCCAGCGGCGACGTTTCGATCTTTAGCGAACCCCCATGCAGCGAGATGGCCTTGCCGGCGATGGATAGCCCGAGCCCGAAGCCGCCCGTGTTGCGGTCGCGCGAACGGTCCAGCCGGTAGAACGGCTCGAAGACCTTTTCCCGTTCCTCTTCCGGAATGCCCGGCCCATCGTCGTCGACGGTGATCGTCACGCCACCCAGCTTGCTCAGCGCCGAGAGCGCTACCTTGCCGTTGGCATATTTTTGCGCGTTGCGCAGCAGGTTGCCGGTGGCGCGCATCAGCAGGCGGCAGTCGCCGTAATAGGTGCCCATGCCGTCCGGCACGGACACATCCAGCGACACGGCGGCCGGCGGCAGCGAATTGGCGCAACTGCGCAGCGCTTCCGTCAGGTCGAAGGTTTCATAGCGCAGCGGCTGGTCGCTGTCGAGCCGGGCCATGCCCAGCAGCTCGTTGACCAGCGACTTCAGTTCCGTCAGGTCGCCCTGCATGCTGCCGATGCGCTTTTGCAGCAGCACGTCCTCGGCGGTGTCGTGCAGCAGCTCGAAGGCGAATTCCAGCCGCGCGATCGGCGTGCGGATTTCATGCGACACCGAATGCAGCAGGCCGCGCTGCGATTCGAGCAGCGTTTCGATGCGGCCCGCCATGTGGTTGATCCGTTCGGCCAGCGGATAGATGCTGTTGCCCGGCTTCATTTCCGCGCGTGCTTTCAATTGGCCGGCACCGAAGCGGTCCGCCACCTTCATCAGCTCCTGCAGGCTGCGCCAGTGCGCACGCGACCAGAAGCCGATCGGCACCAGCAGCGCCAGCGCCACGATCAGGTAGCGCACCGCTTCCATCTGCAGCGCCACCTTGATGTCGATCGGCAGGTTTTGCGCATGGATCGCTTCCTCGTCGCTGCCGATGTACCGGTCGCCGCTCAGGTCGACGCGGCGGTACAGCGAGCGGTCGGCCAGGTCGATCACCACTTCGCCGCGGTCGAATGCCGCGCGCTCGGCGTTGGACAGGTGCTCGCGCACGACGGCCAGCGGCACCAGGTCGAAGCGCACTTCGGACACTTCGCGCACCTTGTTCAGGCGGTCGAGCCAGCCGTCGGCCGGCGCCTGGTCCACGTACTGCTCGAGAAGGAAAATCTGCGCTGCCGCCTGGTTGCGGGCGATGTTTTCCAGCGGGTCGCCGAACAGGCGGTCGATGGTGAAGTACACGATGAAGGCCGCCACGCTGATCGACAGCATCACAAGGATGAAGAAGCGTAGAAACAGGCGGTTCATGTTGCCATTGTATAAGAACCAATGCCGTGAAAATCCAGGCCGACAAATTTATGACAAAAAGCCGACATGTGCGTGCGGACAGGGAAGACGCGGCTGGATACGATGACAAGACTTGTTTCCAGGAGCTAGCAATGCGTCCATATCGATCCACAGTCCAGGCAGCTGCACTGTTGCTGACCGCCCTGTCCCTCGCCGCGTGCGGCGGCGGCGGTTCGTCGTCGTCGTCCACATCGGCCGTCGCGGGCGGGAAGGGCATCGCCGTCGGCGAGCCGGCCCCGGGCGCACCGGCGCGCGAGGAATTCATTGCCCAGGCACGCAAGGCCGATTGCGCCGAACAGCGCAACCGGCTGTTCGTCATCGACAACGAGCTGGTGCTGTGGGACCGTGCCGGCAATTGCGCGGACATGTCTTGGAACGCGACGCTGTACCGCCTCACGCCGGGTGCGATGCTGTGCACCGCCGGCGACACGATCGCCGGGCCGCGCACCACCTGCACGGACGAGCGCTACCGTGCATTGCTGGAAACCGCCGCGGCCAACCTGGCGGAGGATGACCTGGGCCTCGGCGGCGCGCACAAGGTCGAGGTCGTGCCGTTCATCAAGGATGGCACGCTGCCGTTCGCGCCGCTGGTGCAGGACCAGTATTCGGGAATCGCGCAGCCGCGCAACGTCGTCGTCCGCGACCGGGCCGGCCTGGAAACACTGTGGAACGCGCATTACCTGGGCCGCAGTCCGGTGCCGCCGCTGCCGGAGGTCGACTTCAAGCGCAGCATGGTGGTCGGCGTCTTCGCTGGTTCGCAGGCGGCCGGCTGCCAGTCGGCTGCCGTAGCGACGGTGGAAGGCGACAACGGCAAGGTCGTGGTCGGCTATGAAATCAGCACGCTGATGACGGTGGCGCCCTGCGCGCAAGCCCTGGGCGCGCCGATGGCGCTGGCCGTCGTCGACCGGTACGAGGGTGAAGTGGCGTTCGTCGACACCACGCCGGAGCACATGGCCTTCACCAGCCTGGACCTGGAAGACAATTCCGCCGTGGCCACGCCGGAAACGGTCGTGGTGCGCGATGCCGCCGCCTGGAACGAACTCTGGGCCCGGCACAAGAGCCGGAGCGTGCCGGTGCTGCCGGTGCCCCAGGTGGATTTCAACCGCTACATGGTCATCGGCGTCTTCATCGGCAGCAGGCCGAATGGTTGCTTCAAAGCAACGGTCACCGACGTTTACCGCAGCGGCCGCAAGATTCATGTGACCCGCGTCGACCACCAGCCCGACCCGCGAGCGATTTGTACGCAGGCGTTGACGACCCCTTCGCACCTGATCATGGTCGAGCGCAGCGACTTGCCGGTGGTAGTGTCGTCACACACTGTTACTTGACAACGTTCAACCTTGGGCCGCAAGCCATATAAAATGGGAGGCATTGCTCTTTCAGAATGCACACATGTACAAGTTTTTCGTACTTGCCTTGGCGGGCGCGTGCGGTGCGGCCCACGCGCAAACTCCCGCCATCAATCCCATGCCCGACGGTAGCCGCGATATGTACGTGGGCCTTGGCGCGCAATATGCCCCACGCTACGAGGGAGCTGCCGACCGCCGTACCACCGCCATGCCGATGCTGCAGGTCCAGTGGAGCAACGGCATCTTCATCTCGGGAATGAGCATGGGCATGCACCTGTCGAATTCTCCTTCCGTGGAATATGGCCCCCTGGTGGCACTGGCGCCGGGCCGCGATGCGTCCGGCACGAAGATGTTCCGGCTCGGCACCGTGGGCGACAACGCCGGCAACCCGGGCGGACCGTCGACGTGGCTGCCGGACCCCATTACCGGACTCCCGCCGCCCAAGGATGGCGACGTCAAGGAAGACGACGTGAAGCAGGACGACGTCAAGGAAGAGCCGCCGCCGCCGGCAGGCGCGGACGGTTTCGCGCCCAACGAGGGCGGCGATGGCCTCACGGCCGACAACAGCGTCAACCTGCTCGATGGCGTGCACGCGATCCGGCGCCGCGTCCTGTATGGCGGCTTCGCCAATTTCTACCTGACGCCGCAATTGCGCGTGACCACCAACCTGCTGTACGGCGCCGGCAACGACCGCAACGGCTTGCGCATGCACGTGGCCCTGCAGCACCTGCAGCAGGATATCGCGCCGCACCACACGCTGGCGCTGTCGGCCGGCGTCACGCTCGTCAACCGCGCCTACAACATGGCGTATTTCGGCGTCACGGCCGAGGAAGCCGATCGGTACGGTATCAATGCCGAATACCATCCCGATGGGGGCATCGAGGATGTGCGCGCCGGTGCGCGCTGGAACTGGGCGCTGTCGCCGGCGTGGATGATGACCACCGGCCTGCAGGTCAGCCGCCTGGTGGGCGATGCCAGGAAGAGTCCGCTCGTGGAGCGGCCGACCAACGTTTCCCTGTCGACGGCGCTGGTCTACCGGTTCTGATGATGGCCATCACCCGCTTCCTCGCCGCGCGTATCCCGCTGCTGCTCGCCCTGTGCTTCGGCATGGGCAGCGGCGCGGCGCAGGCGCAGGAAGCGGGCTGGGTCAGCTACCGCGACGCCTACCGGGCCATGGTGGCGTTCGCGAAATACGGCAAGGCCAAGAATTTCTTGCAGAACCATTACCAGGTGTCGCCGAAGGATGGCAGCCAGCCACTCGACGGCCTGCGCCTGACGCTGTCCGGCCGGACCACGCAGCTCAATCTGCCGCTCGACGCGACGGGCCGTACCACCTTCCCTTTGCTGAAGGCGGCCTACGACGAAAACGCGATGCTGGTCCTGAACCGCAAGATCAGCGACTACACGTTCGGGCCGCGCATTTCGATCGTGGCGCGGGTGGATGGCGTGTATGAAAGCGCCGACCTGCGCGCGGCCTGCGACCAGGCGCTGCAGTACCTGCGGTACCTGGATGGGAACTACGGCAGCCGCCGCTGTGCCGGCGTGCGGTTTGCGTTCCTGCCGAAGAGCGATGCCGAAGTGCGGGTGCGCGATCCGCTGCGCGAAGCCACGCTGCCGGCCGCCGAGGGCGCCGCGTTCGATGGCGATGCCAACAGCGGTTTCCGGGTAATGGTGTACCGTTTCGCCGAGTGGCCGGAAAAGGTGCAGGTGATCAGCCAGAATGCCCCGGTAGCGATCGCACCGGTGATCGAGTGAGGCGGGCGGGGCTGGCCAGGAAACGACATGGCGTGATTGCGGCGCCTTGCGATGCCGAAGCACTACAAGGCGCCGCGCCTGGCGCACCAGTGGCAGGGAGGTGCGGCGTTTATTGATCCTGCGGCGCTTACCGGTCCTTCGCTACCGTCTTCTCGCCGGCAGGCACCACGGCATCCGGCAACGCGAACACGGTCAGCACGCCACCGAGCTCGGTGTATTTCGCCAGGTCCTTGTAGCCGCCGGCGGCGCCGAGTCCATCCGTGCTCTTCGTCAGGCCGGCCGCAAGCCCGATGCCTGCCCAGCCGCCAATGCCGGACAACACGCCCACATACTGCTTGCCCTTGTATTCCCACGTGTTGATGTTGCCGATGATGCCGGACGGCGTCTTGAATTTCCAGAGCTCCTTGCCGTTGTGGTCGACGGCCTTCAGGTAGCCTTCCAGCGTGCCGTAGAACACCACGTCGCCCGCGGTGGACAGCGCGCCGCTCCACACGGAGAATTTCTCCGGCTTCGACCAGACGATCTTGCCGGTGCCGGCATCCCAGGCGATGAAATTGCCCAGGCCGCCATGGCTGTTCGGCGCCGGGTACATTTCCAGTGTCGCGCCCACGTACGGCTGGCCCGCCACGTACTCCACCTTGAACGGCTCGTAATCCATGCACACGTGGTTGGTCGGCACGTAGAACAGCCCGGTCTTGCGCGAGTAGGTGGCCGGCTGCTGGTCCTTCGAGCCCAGCGCCGCGGGACAGACACCCTTCGAATTGACTTCCTCGCCGTTCTGGTCGGTGCTGTACTTGGCCACAACCTGCGGCCGGCCGGTCTTCATGTCGATGTGCGTGGCCCAGTTGACGGCCGGGTCGAATTTCTCGGCAATCAGCAGCTCGCCGCTGACGCGGTCCATCGTGTAGCCGAAACCGTTACGGTCCAGGTGCACGAGCGCCTTGCGCATCTTTCCTTTCACCTTGATGTCGGCCAGGATCATTTCATTGACACCGTCATAATCCCATTCGTCGTGCGGCGTCATCTGGAATGCCCATTTCGCCATGCCCGTGTCGAGGTCGCGCGCGAAGATCGTCATCGACCATTTGTTGTCGCCCGGGCGCTGGCGCGGATTCCACGTGCTGGGGTTGCCGGTGCCGTAGTACACCGTGTTCAGTTCCGGATCGTAGCTGTACCAGCCCCACGTGGTGCCGCCGCCCAGCTTCCACTGGTCGCCTTTCCAGCTCTTCAGCGAAGAATCCTTGCCGACGGGAGCCATCTTGCCGTTGGTCCATGTCATCGTCTTCGCCGGATCGATCAGCATGTCCTTGTCAGGCCCCGTGCTGTGGGCCTGCCACACCAGCTTGCCCGTATTCATGTCGTAGGCGGTGAGGCGGCCGCGCACGCCGAATTCGCCGCCGCTCACGCCGGTCAGCACCTTGTCCTTGAAGATGTGCGGCGTGTTGGTCGTCGTTTCGCCCTTCTTCGGGTCGCCCGTCTTGACCTTCCAGATTTCCTGGCCGGTCTTCGCATCGAGCGCCACGAGGGTCGTGTCGGCCTGCTGCAGGAAGATCTTGCCGTTCGCATAGGCGACACCGCGGTTGACGACGTCGCAGCACATCACGGGAATCACGGACGGGTCCTGCTTCGGCTCGTATTTCCACTTGATGCTCTGGTCTTCCAGCGCGATCGCGAAGACCTTGTTCGGGAACGGGCTGTGCACGTACATCATGTCGCCGATGACGAGCGGCCCGCCCTCGTGCCCGCGCAGCACGCCGGTGGAAAACGTCCATGCGACGGTCAGCTGGCCGGCATTGCCGGCGTTGATCTGTTTCAGCTCGCTGTAGCGCTGGTTGGCCAGGTCGCCGGCCTGCATCGCCCAGTTCTTCGGGTCCTTCGTCAGTTTCTCGACATCCGAGTCGGCCATCGCGAATGCGGGCAGGATGGCGAGCGCGAGGCATGGCCACCAGCGGCCGGGCCGCGTGGCACGGATGACACGGTTCAGCAGGAACATGGGGGGTCTCCTTGGTTTTGTGGCCCGGCACGGTGGTGGACGAGCACTAGCCTGGACAGAGGCGCATGGAACGTGCCAGCGGCACGCAAGGCGTGCACCGCGTGAAATGTTCAAAATCAGACCAGCTGGAGGGCGCCACTGTGCCGCATCCGTGGCAATGGCACGGTGCAGGTGTCGCACGGCTGTCCACATTTTTGTAATTTGCATATTTATTTTTGTACGGCAGCGTACTATCGTGAACACACGCGCAATGCATTGATAACAGCCGCGGCAGGAAGCCGATGCCGGCACCGCCAGCGGCGAAGGAGACAGCATGTCCGATGGTGCCCTGGCCCATGTCCGGCGGGTGCGTTCGATCGTCCAGGGCCGCGACGGCTCGGAGGCGGCCGGCCCGTGCAACGCCATTACCCGTTCGTGGATCCGTTGCCTGCACGATTACCAGCTCGACCCCGGCCGGCGCGAAGAGCCGGAGGTGGTGGATGCGGCCGAACTGGCCGAGCGGCGCGAGCGGCTGGCTGGCGTGCAGGCCGTCGCCAAGGTCGAGATGGCCAACCTGTACCAGCAGCTGGCCGGCTCGGGCTACGCGATCGTGCTGACCGACGCCGCCGGCGTGCTGCTCAATTATTTCGGCGACCCCGGCTTTACCCACGCGGCATCCCGCTCGGGCCTGATGCCGGGCGCGGTGTGGAGCGAACGGGCGCAGGGCACCAACGGCATGGGCACTTGCCTGGTCGAGCGCCGCCCCGTCACCGTGCACCAGGACGAGCATTACCTGTCCCGCCACATCGACCTCAGCTGTGCCGGCGCCCCCATCTTCGACCATGAAGGTGAAATCGTCGCGGCGCTCGATGCCTCCGGCGAGTCGCGCCTGGCGCAGCAGCACACGCTGGCGCTCGTCACGATGTCCGTGCAGATGATCGAGAACCGCGTCTTCCTCGACCGCTTCCGGCACGACTACATCCTGCGCTTCCATAACCGGCCCGAATTCATCGGCACGCTGAGCGAAGGGGCGATCGCGCTGGACCCCGCCGGGAAGGTGCTGGCCGCCACCCGCTGCGCGCTGTTCCAGCTGGGCTTTACGGCGCCGGCGGACATCGTCGGCCGCGACATCACGGAACTGTTCAACAGCTCCTTCCCCGGCCTGGTGGACAGTACGGTGCGCAAGGCATTTCACGCGGTGCCGATCTTCGGCCTGCGCAATGGTGCCCGCTTCTACAGTGTGATGCTGCCGCCGGTGCGCGTGACGTCGTCCGCCGGAAGGCAGGCGGCCGTGCCGGCAACGCAAGCACCTTCGCCGCTGGAGCGCGTGCATTTCGGCGACGCGGCCATGGCCGCCAACGTGCGCATCGCCACCCGCGTGTGCGAGCGCAACGTGGCGATCATGCTGGTCGGCGAAACCGGCACGGGCAAGGAAGTCTTCGCCCAGGCACTGCACCGGTCGGGGCCGCGCGCCGGCAAGCCGTTCGTGGCGATCAACTGCGCGGCCATTCCGGAAACGCTGATCGAAAGCGAACTGTTCGGATACCGGGCCGGCGCCTTCACCGGGGCCAGCAAGGAAGGCCAGCAGGGCAAGCTGTACCAGGCCAATGGCGGCACGCTGTTCCTCGACGAAATTGGCGACATGCCTTATCCCTTGCAGGCCCGGCTGCTGCGGGTGCTCGAAGAGCGCACCATCGTGCCGCTGGGCGGCGGTGCCCCGCTGCCCCTGGATATCCAGGTGACCAGCGCCACGCACTGCGACCTGCAGCAGATGATTGCCAAGGGCACGTTCCGCGAAGACCTGTTCTACCGCCTGCAGGGCATCGCGCTGCGGCTGCCGCCCCTGCGCGAACGCACCGACGTGCGCGCCCTCGTCAGCCTGATCGTCACCGAGGAAAGCGATGACGGCGCCCCGCTGTCGCTCGACGAAACCCTGCTTGCCGCACTGGAACGGCAGCGCTGGCCGGGTAACCTGCGCCAGTTGCGGCACCTGCTGCGCGCGATGATCGCGCTGCGCGAATCGGATCACCTGACGGTGCACGACCTGCCGCCGGAGTACCGCACCGGTATTGTCGCGCCGAACATTCCCGTGCGGGACAGCGAAGAGGCCGCGCCGGACATGTCCGATCCCGGCGCGCACGGCGCTGGCCCGTTGGCCGCCAGCCAGCCCCTGGACGATGTGCTGGCTGCCGATCCGGATGCCACCGACCCGCTTGCCAGCGATCCGGATGACGGGAATCCGCACGACTTGAATCCTCTCGAACATGCCGAACGCGATGCCTTGCTGCGCGAGCTGCAGCGGCATGGCTGGAACATTTCCACGGTGGCGCGGCAGCTCCATATCAGCCGCAACACGCTGTACCGCAAGGTGCAGCGGCTGCATATCCGTCATCCCGGCAAGGCCGTGCTGACCTGACGATCACGGTGGTGGGAGCGCTATCGGCACCGCCACATTTGCCCCTGAAAGGAACGTCCATGCCGCTGCTTTGCCGCCTCCTGGTTCCCGCCGCCCTGCTGGCCTGTGTCCCCGCCCTGTTCGCCGCGCCGTTCGCTTATGTACCGAATGAAGGTTCCGGCACGATCTCCGTGATCGATACGGCCACCGACGAGGTCGTGGCGGAAATACCCGGCGGCAGCAAGCCGCGCGGTCTGGCGGTGAGCCGGGATGCCCGCTGGCTCTACGTCAGCGACCAGCCGAAAAACCGGCTGCAGATCGTCAGCCTGGAGCGCCGCGCGCCGGAAGGCACCGTGGACCTGGGTGAGTCGCCCGAGGGCGTGGCGCTGTCGCCGGATGGCCGCTGGGTCGTCGCCGCCGTCGAGGAAAAGCACGAGATCGTCGTCACGGATACCCGCACGAACACGCGCGCCTTCGCCATTCCCGTAAAGGGCCGCAATCCCGAGCACGCCGTGTTCAGCCCGGACGGCAAGAAGCTGTTCGTCAGCGCCGAGAATGGCGACGCCGTCGACATCATCGACATGGCCACGCGCAAGCAGGTGGCCCAGGTCGCCGTGGGCGCACGGCCGCGCGGCATCGGCTTCCTGCCGGACGGCAGCCGCGCCTACGTGGCCGCCGAGAACGCCAACGAGGTGTACGTGATCGACGCGGCCACCCATGCCATCGTCGCCCGCATCCCGGCCGGCCTGCGCGCCAACGGCGTGGCCGTCCACCCGGATGGCAGCCGGGTCTACGTGTCCAACGGCGGTGCCGCCAGCGTGTCCGTCATCGACACGAAGACCAACCGGGTGGTGGCCACCGTCGGCGTCGGCGAGCGGCCGTGGAACATGGCGCTGACGCCCGATGGCGCCAAGCTGTACGTGGCGAACGGCCGCTCGGGCAGCGTGTCGGTGATCGATACGGCGCGCAATGAAAAGCTGCGCGATATCGCGGTGGGCAAGCTGCCGTGGGGTGTGGTGGTGCGGTGAGGGCGATGCTTACATGGATGGCGCTGGCGCCTGGCCGGAGTCGTCCTCCGTATCGTCACCGCGGCTTGGATAACCAAGATTGACTTGGACGCCTGTCGCTTCCTCCGCGACCGCAAAGCACCCGGCGATCCGGTACCGATCGGTCTCGCTGACACCGGCGTCCGCGAATTCCCGGCGCCAGCCCGAGACGACATCTTTCACTTCGGTGACGATCTTCAATGCTTCTTCCCGCGTCAGGAAAAATCGCCGGCATTGCGAGAGGGCGTTCTCCACCGTGCTCGCGGTACCGAAGGCGCCAACACCGATGTTCTGTCCGCGGAACGGCGCCTCGAGGTGCGGGCAAATGTCGAAGGCCGGGGACAAGCGCAAGACACCTGGATCCCGCATCAGCAAGGCGTGGTTGCGCAGGTGATCGTCGACATTGCCGACCATGATATTGAGGACCATGCGCCGAAAGAGCTCGTGCGCATCCGCGGGCGCCGCATCATTGCGCGGCCGCATGGCTTCGGCAATCGCGGCATAGGAAAAACTGGTGCGATATTCCCGCTGGTCCGCGCTCAACGGCCCTGGTCGAAGCAGGCTATGGGCGCTGAGATAATGGATGCGGTGTCCTTTGCCGGTACGGTCGAAACGCTCCACCAGCAGGACCGAGCGTTGTCCAGAACCGATCGAAACCAGTTCGAACGAAGGGACCGTAATCCCCGCCAGGTGCGCAAGCCTGAGCGTCGCGTACTCGGCGGCCGGCACATCGAAGAGGTCGTCCGGGCGGCTGAACTTTGCAATGTGCTCCACGCCGTCGTGCATGACGATCGTCTTCGGACGCAGGCCGCCCAGGTCGCTGCCTGGAAACAGCAGGTTGACGGTTTCCGCGTCCAGGTCAGGGTCCGGATTGTTCAGGTATCGATGCAGTGCATCGAGCAGTCGGGACGAGAGGTCCGACGATCGGCAGGGAATGTCGCCAAGCCGCGGCGGTTCGTCCGGACTTGCCGCGAAGGCCAGACAGCCCGAACCAAAATGCTTCGACTGTAGAAACCACTCAACGGGATTTCCGGGCAGCGGCTTGCGCGCCTGCCGTAGCAGGCGTGCGGTAAGCTTCGCACCCCAGGCGTTCGGCCCGGCATCCGACAGCACGCCGTACGTTCCATCTGGCTGCCTTGGCAGCAACAGCTCGCGGTCCTCCAGCGGCAGATGTCTCGGGTCCAGGCTGAACGCGGCGGGACGCTGCAGATACCGCTTGCCATAGGCGAAGCGGCCGTCGCCGTTACTCTTCAAACCGAATGATGCGACGGGAATCGGGGCAGCTGGTGTCGTGCAGTCGAACACGACCATCGTGGTACGCGCCATCAGAAATCCCTGTTCAGTGAATCGGAATCGTCGGAAACGAGAGGCCGGTCACTCTCCGGATTCCCGACGAGCATTTCCAGGTCGGCCAACTGGCCCAGGGCTTCGAGCACAATCAATACCACGCCAAAGGAGACTGTCGGGTCGCCATGCTCGAGCCGGGCCAGTGTCTGGCGATGAATCCGGCTCGACTGCTCGAGATCGGCAAGGGTGCGCCGCTGTGATTTCCTGGCACGCCGGAGCCGATCGCCAAGGCGCGCTGCGGCATCGAGTGCGGCTGCGGAGTGAAACTGGGTGGTTTTCGCCATGGTCGAGCAGGAACCTGATCTAGAGAGCGATCAAGTGTGCCAGAAAAGGAGTATATGAGCGACATTTTCTGAAAAAAAAACGCATATATACGACTAGAGGGCTAGGTTTTCCGGTCTATTGCAGATCTCCCCTCCAATTGTGCAGGGCAACCGTAATTGCATATATGTTGCAGGATCCTGAAGCGGACCTTCAGCCGCAACGGTTTCCGGCATCGACAAGCGCCTGCAATAGTTGCCTGTCGAAGTACTCGGTGTCGTCTCGTTCCTTGCTTTCCAAACGGAACTCGGCTTCCTCGTACACCTGGGGCTGAGCGATTCTCTGATTGAGAAGTCACTGACTGTCACGACAGGCGGCTGCCGAGCCGAAGCAGGCGTTCACGGCCAAGAGGACGGGTACGCTTGCATGACGCTATCGATTAATGTGTTAAATCATTTAAACAGTATGCATACCAAGGTGTACTGCCCTTAGACACATGAATCTTGAATAGCTTCAGTTGCCGGGAACACGAGGATACTTTCGCCCGTTGAGGAACACACCCATAAAGGTTGACCGTACCAGGTAGTGATAGCTTGTGAAAAGCAGAACACTGGTGATCACAAGAACCATCGAAAGCTTTATTGACCAGTGCAACGGCCAACGCAACATCCACGCCTGCAACAGCAGGACGATGGGGAAATGGACCAGGTACATCCAGTACGATGCATCTGCGAGGTAGCGCCAACGTGCGCTCGGGGCCTGAAGGTAGCGCACAGCCAATCCAATGACAGCAAACATTCCGCACCATTGGGCGAACATGTACGCACCTGCATAGACTGCGCGCTCTATGCTGCTGAGTTCGACAATTCCGAACTTCGGCGTAATGCCGACAACATACAGGGCGACGGCGGTGCCTGCTACCGCCCCCAACGCATACAAATGCCAATCCGACGCAAGAATGCGCAAATTCTCCTGTTCGCGCTGCACAAACCACCCAACGAGAAATGCCGTGCCGTACGCAAGCAAACCAGGAAAGTTAGGCACGAGTCCCACGATCGGCGAGGGTACCCCGTTCCATTGCACCCACCACGGAGAAAAGAACATCGATACAGCGACCGGCGCACCCAGCAATACCGGCGCAATACGGAGGCTGAACGCGCAGCCGAGCAGTCGGCTGACGGTGGAGCTAAGCGTACCGCCCGTATCGAGACGTATTACCAGCGCTCGCATCGCCACCACCAGCAAGCATATGAACAGCAACAGGTAAAGGAACCACAAATGAAACCAGGGTACCGGCGGGCCGATGACGGGTGGAAAAGCAGCATTCTTCCCGGCACCTGGTATACCGAGTTGCCGCATTCCCCAGATAAAAGCGATGAAAGCAAACGGAAGGACCAGAAAATAAAAGGCAATTAGTGGCAATCCGAGGCGCCTCAACCTGTTTTTTATCAGGCCTTTTGTCCCCAAACGTTGTTGAAGAAGGCGCGCGAAGAACCCGGCAATAAGAAAGAACAACGACATCCGAAAAAGATGGATGACGAAGTAAAGGACCCCCAACCCGGCATTCGTGGAATTGTCGGAAAGCGGCCAATTGGCTTCCCGAAAACCCGGCATGTAAGACATGAGCGCGTGCAGCAGAATGCCGCCAAGGAGCGCACAGGCACGGACTGCATCTAGGGAGTGAAAGCGATCTTCGTTTATGGAATTGGTTTTCATATGGACGATCAAAAAAAATTAATAGTTTTAGCGCCTGCTACCACCCATGCATGATTTTAATCCCGTTTGCATGCCAGCTCGACGAAGCCCTTAGAGATCGAACCGATGCGGAACAGGGTGCCCTCGGTGTCCGGCGGCGACGTCGGCCATGCGGAGGTCGCCCTGCCAGTCAACTTCACCGTTCCTGAAGACGGCGCCCCCTTGAAAATGCCTGTCCCGGAGGATTCTCTTGACGGCCCGCTTCACTTCGGCAGTCGATTTGGGCACGGGTTTGTCGGGTGCGGCGGCGTCGGCGAACTGGGCGTCGACCCCCAGCGAAGTTCCTAACGCAATGATCTTCAATGTCATTTTTTCCCTCCTTGTTCAGACTAAGGCATCTTAGGATGAGCGCAACCGGCGTCATACACAACAGCGTGGGGGAATTGTCACGCTTCTGTATCGGTGCGTACGGAAACGTCGCAGTCGTCAGCATTACGGAATTCGTGCGCTAGAATCCAAAGTAAATGCACAGGGGAAGACGATGTTTGATGTGATGCTGGTCGAAGACGATCCGCGGATAGCCGAGCTGGTGGGAGAATACATCGGCAGCTACGAATTCAAGGTAGAAGTGGTTACCCGCGGCGATATCGTGCTGGAGCGCTTCCGTGCATCGCAGCCCGACATCGTCATACTCGACCTGATGCTTCCGGGACTGGACGGCATGGTGGTATGCCGCCAGCTGCGCGAAGTGAGCGATGTGCCCATTCTGATCCTCACCGCGCGCGAAGATGCCTTCGATGAAGTGTCGGGCCTCGAGCAGGGCGCCGACGATTACGTGATCAAGCCGATTCCGCCGCGCATCCTGCTGGCGCGCCTGCGTACGCTGATGCGCCGGCGGCAGCCGGGAATCAAGATCGAAAACGGAACGCTGCTGTTCGGCTCGCTGACAATATCGAAAAAGGACCGCACCGTGGCGTGGAGAAATGCGCCGGTCGCCATGACCGGCTCGGAATTCAAGCTCTTGCTGATCCTAGCCGAATCCGCCGGGGATGTGCTGTCGCGCGACGACATCCTGCGCCGCATGCGCGGCATTGAATTCGACGGACTGGACCGCAGCATCGACAATGCCATTTCCCGGCTGCGGCGCAAGTTCGACGATGCCGCCGCCGAGCGCATCAAGACGATTCGCGGCGAAGGTTATCTCTTTAGCCCGTCGGCCTGGAAATAAGGCGCCGGCATGTTGCGCATCCTTTTTCGTATTTATTTCCTCACCGCGATCGCCTTGGTCGTGTTCGGCTACATCGTCGCTCATTCAGTGCGGCAGCATTTTTCCTCCGAAATGGAACGCTATGCCCTGGACCGTACGTCGGGTGAGATTTTCCTGCTCGGAAAATACCTTGACTCGGCACCGCCTTCGGAGTGGCTGGCCCGCTTCGATGATTACAAGCGCCGGCACTTCATTCGTGTCTCCCTAATACCTATGAAAGAAGCGCAGGCGCATCTGTCGCAGGAAAAAATTGCGCGGCTGCAGCACGGCGAATGGGTCGCCAACATCTCGCCCGAGGCATATTTCGGACCGGCCCACCGTCCGCCGGCGCCGGGCGAACCTATGACAGACGACGTGATCCGCTTCGATCCGGTGGGGCCGAAGCAAGTTCCGATGATGGTGACGATCGGCTATACGTCGCTGGCCTTGCTGATGATGCTTCCAATGGCTCTCTGGGCGCGCCACCTGTGGAAGGAACTCGATTCCTTGTCGAAGACGGCGCGGTCGTTCGGCGAGGGACAGCTTGCCGCCCGAGCGGCGATCGCGAAGCGCTCGCCGGTGTATCCGCTGGCGGAATGCATAAACGACATGGCGACGCGCATCGAAAGCCTGCTGTGCACCCAGAAGGAGCTAGTGCACTCGGTGTCGCACGAGCTTCGCACGCCGATCACACGGCTCGATTTCGGTTTCGAGATGCTGCTCAAGCAGACCGGCGGCGATGGAATTTCGTCGCGTATCCGATCGATGCAGGGCGACCTGGCGCAGCTTAACGAGCTCGTCAACGAATTGCTCCAGCTTGGCCGGCTCGATCAGCCCCAGGCCCTGATGCGAAGCCCGGTCGATCTCATCGCGCTGCTTTCCGATTGCGCTTCGGCGGCCCGGCATGAACTGGGTGCCAAGCAACTCGAGCTCGATTTGCCGCCCCTGCTGGCCGCCATTGAAGCGGACGCCAGGCTGATCGACCGCGCCGTCGGCAACGTTCTGCGCAACGCCGCCAAGTATGCGGAACGGCAGGTAAGGCTAAGCGCGGTGAAAGTCGGCGACGGAATCGACATCGTGATCGATGACGACGGCCCCGGCATTCCGGCGGCCGAACGCGACAGGATTTTCGAACCGTTCTACCGCCTGGATCGAAGTCGCGATCGCACGACCGGCGGTTTCGGGCTAGGCCTGGCCATTGCGGCCAAAGCGATGACCTTGCATGGCGGCACGATCGCCGCCAGCGATTCTCGGACGGGCGGTGCGCGTTTCGTCATGCATTTTCCTGTCTGACGCCCGTCGAAATGCCCCCCCTGAACGGCAGCTCTTGGGCCGATTGCAGACGTACGAGAAGGCCAAGTCTACGGCCCATGCCGCGACAACGGCAAGTTCTTATCGAATCAGTGCGCCAGCAATGACTGCGCCTAATCCGGTGCAAACGCTGGCACATCCACGATGCAGGCCGGCATACGGCCGGGCAGCGCCAAAGGCATCTCCGCTTGTAACAGCGACAGCACCGCCCCGGCCGGGTTAATGCCGGTCGAGGCATGCAGCCCGGCATAGGAAATCGTCAGCCGCGGGTTCACGTCCAGTACCAGCGGCCCGCTATCGGCCAGGATGAAGTCGACACCCGCATAACCCCACAGGCCCGGCAGCGCGGCGGCGACGGCCAGCCCCAGGGCTTCGAGCTGGGGCGCCATGCCGGCCAGGCCGTTGACCGTGACGCCGAGGAAGCGGAAGTGGTTGTCGTGCACGGCCATGCGCTGCTCGTTGCAGGCCAGCACGCACGCGGCGCCGTCGCGGCACAGCAGCGACAGGCTGCCCACGCGGCCGGCGACGAACGGTTGCAGTACGAGTTCCCGGCCAACGTGCGCGGCGGCCGCCAGTTGCGCTGCGGCTCGGTCATGGAACAGCCGGGTATCGATGCAGCCAGCGCCGTCGTCCGGCTTCACGACCCAGGCACCGGGCGCCGCCGGCAGCGTGTCGCCCGGGCCGAACGTGGCCACGGTGGGAATCCCCGCGCCCAGCAAGGCATGGCAGGCTGCCCGCTTGCTGCCGGCGAGCCGCACCGCGGCCGGCGTGCTGCCGAGCAGGATCCGCCCGTGCCGCAGCACGTCCTGCGACAACCGTTCCAGCACGCCGCTGCCCACGGGCGCCAGCGGCCACACGGCATCGGCCGCCAGCACGCAGTCGGTAAAGCATCGGTCGAAGGCGCCGCCGGCAGGGCGCGCGGCGGCGCCGTCGAGCGTCACCAGTTCGACACCGGGCAGCCGCCGCAAGTCGGCGCACAGCGCGCGCAGCATCAACTCGCCATCGAAGCGCTGCGCCGCCGACGACCGCGTCGGGCCCGCGCCGCCGGCGCAGGCATGATCGAATGCGAAGACTTTCAATGTCGCCACTTCCAGCCTCCGCCATGGCACGCGCCGGCGCCACCTTCAGCGCGCCAGGTCCGTTTCGATCAGTCGCCCCTGTTCATCGAGCAGCGGCACGCCGTATTCGGCGAGGATGGCGCCGATGCGTTCCCGGTTGCTGTCGATCAGGCCGTCGATACGCTGTTTCAGTTCCTTGTCGCCGAAGCGGACCGCCATCGCGATCTCGAAGTCGAAGCGGCTTCCCTTTGGCGATGCGAGCGGCACGGCGACGATGCGGTGCTGCGGTGCCCGTCCGGCGAAATAGCCGGCGATCGGCCCCCAGACGAAGGCGATGTCGACCTTGCCCGCGGCCAGGTCGTTCTCGACGATCTGGCCGGGATATTGCTCGGCATCGCCCGATTGCGGCTGGTACGACACGACCTGCCCCATCATGCCGTGCGCCAGCAGCCAGTCCGCCACCGGCGAGCCGCCGAATACACCCAGCTTGAGCCGCGCGCGCCGCTCCGGCGGCAGCGCGAGCAGGTCGTCCAGCGTGCGCACGCCATCGAGCCCGTTGCCGCCCACATAGGCCATCGCATAGGTGGAACGGTAATAGGGCCGCGTCACGGCGCCCAGGTCGAACCCGGTCGCCACGCCGGTGACCAGGTCGCACTTGAAACGGTCCGTGCCCGGCTCCTTCGCGCGCAGCGTGTTGCGGATGAAGCCCATGCGTTGCGGGAACCACGTGTAGGCGATGTCCCAGCCCAGTTCCTGGGCGAACAGCGCGGCGATGCGGTTCTCGAAGCCGGCCAGGTCGCGCCGCGAGAAGGGCAGGTTGTTCGGGTCCTGGCAGACCCGCAGCACGGGGCGCTCATTGGCCTCCACCTTGGTCTCCACCTTCGGCACGGCCTGCCCGGCAGGTTGCGATGCCGCTGGCACCGGCACTGCCACGCACAGCACGGCAGCGCCGAGCAGCGCCGCGATCCGGGGCGTCATTTGCCGGCCTCCTGCACCTTGCCGGCCTCTTGCAGCTTGCCGGGCGCGATGGCGCCATCCGAGCGTCCCTTCAGGTAGGCGTACAGGTTGTCGATATTGTCGACAACCTGCTGGCTGCCGTCGAAGTTGGGCATGCCCTTGTCGATCCGGCCCTGCAGCACCGTGTTCTTGAAGTCTTGCTTCGACAGCGTCTTCATGCTCGCCGTCAGCGCGGGGCCGACGGCGCCTTCCTGCTGCGCGCCGTGGCACCGCTCGCAGGCCAGCGCGCGCCAGGTGCGCCAGCCGCTCATGGTGCGTGCATCGACCTTGTTGCCGTCCACCACCTGGTAGGGCGTGGGGTCGGCCAGGGCCGCCGGCGCGGCCATGCACATGGCCAGCACCATGCCATGCACCGCGCAGCGTACATAACGTACACAATCGGGAAATGATAGTTTGCTCACATCGGCTTCCTGTCAAATTAACGCGCTAGCGCAGCATGCAGGCCTTTGCCGCCTCGGCCTGGATCGCCTTGTACTTCGCGGCCATCGTCTTGACGCCTGGCGGGTCGCGGAACTCGGCGCCACGCGGCCCTTCCAGCGTCTGGTAGCGCAGCGCGGCGGACATCGTCACATAGTCGTCGTACGCCAGTTGCGCGCCGACCCGGTCGATCACGCAGGCGCACTGGTACAGGGTTTCCTGCTTGCCGCCATGGTTGTTCATGCACTCGAGCACGTACTCGACCCGTGCCACGGTGGGGAAATCGTTCGCGGGCACGACAGGCGCCCCTCCCGCAAGCACGGGGAGCAGCAGCGCCGCGGCAAGGATCGGCTTCATGCGCGCCCCCTCAGCCGGCCCGGTGCAGCGTGCCCGCCCGTTTCGCGGCACTGGTGGCCAGCGCATCCATCAGCGGCGGCGACAGGCAATCGTAGGGCGGCAGCCCGAGCTCGTTCAGGCGCGCGCGGATCGCCCCCATCTGTTCCGGGTCGGCGCCCGACTCGATGACCGACGAGACAAACGCGGCGAACGTGGGCGGCGCCCAACCGGGTTCGCGCGACAGTTCCGTGTGCACGAAGTCCAGGCCGTAGAACGGGTGCTGCGCGTTGTCGATGCGCCCGTACAGGTGCACGCCACAGCCCGTGCAGGCATGGCGGTGGATGGTGGCGGCCGGGTCCACCACTTGCAGCTTGTGGCCGTTGGCGGTGACTTCGACGTGGTCGCGGCCGACCACGGCGATCTGCGAAAACAGCGCGCCGTCCGGCTTCCAGCACTTGGTGCAGCCGCAGGCGTGGTTGTGCGCCACCTGGCTGCCGATGCGCACGGTGACGGGATCGGTGGCGCAGCGGCACGTCAGCGTGCCGCCCTGGAAGCCCGGCGTTTCCGGGGCGATGCCCGCGTCGATGGCGGGATGGATGTGGATGGCCATGCTGTCTCCTTGTGGTGATTTGTTCGTGATATGTGTTGGGTCAGTACAGGACGACGGAACGGATCGATTCGCCCCGTTTCATCAGGTCGAAGCCTTCGTTGATGCGCTCGAGCGGCAGGGTGTGGGTGATCAGGTCGTCGATATTGAGCTTGCCGTCCATGTACCAGTCGACGATCTTGGGCACGTCGGTGCGGCCGCGCGCGCCGCCGAAGGCGGAGCCTTTCCATTGGCGCCCGGTGACGAGCTGGAACGGCCGCGTGGCGATTTCCTCGCCGGCGGCCGCCACGCCGATGATGAACGACTGGCCCCAGCCCTTGTGCGTGCACTCGAGCGCCTGCCGCATCAGCGCCGTATTGCCGACGCACTCGAACGAGTAATCGGCGCCGCCGCCGGTCAGCTGCACGATGTGGTCGACGACGTTCTCCACGTCGCGCGGATTGATGAAGTCTGTCATGCCGAAGCGGCGCGCGATGTCGACCCGGCCCGGATTGATGTCGATGCCGATGATCCGGTCGGCGCCGACCATCTTCGCGCCCTGGATGACGTTCAGCCCGATCCCGCCCAGCCCGAACACGGCCACGTTGGTGCCCGCTTCCACCTTGGCCGAGAACACGACGGCGCCGACGCCCGTGGTCACGCCGCAGCCGATGTAGCACGCCTTGTCGAACGGCGCATCCGCGCGGATCTTCGCCAGCGCGATCTCGGGCACCACGATGTAGTTCGAGAAGGTCGACGTGCCCATGTAGTGCAGGATGGGCTTGCCGTCGAGGGTGAAGCGGCTGGTGCCGTCCGGCATCAGGCCGCGCCCCTGCGTCGCCCGGATCGACTGGCACAGGTTGGTCTTGCGGGACAGGCAGAACTTGCATTGCCGGCACTCCGGCGTGTACAGCGGGATCACGTGGTCGCCGGCCCGCACCGACGTCACGCCCGGCCCCGTCTCCAGCACGACGCCAGCGCCTTCATGGCCCAGGATTGCCGGGAACAGGCCTTCGGGATCGGCGCCCGACAGCGTGTAGTAGTCGGTATGGCAGATGCCGGTGGCCTTGATTTCCACCAGCACTTCGCCGGCCTGCGGCGGCGCCAGGTCCACGGTCTCGATCGTCAGCGGGGCGCCCGCCTGCCACGCAATGGCAGCTTTTGTCTTCATCGTCTGTCTCTCCTGGGGCGCCGGACCGTTCCGGTGCCATCGCGCGGCGCACGGCGGCCGCAATGGGGTAATGGCAAATTGCGTGCCAATGATCCTGGCCGGGCAAATGCGGGCAAATGCGGGAAAACGCGGGCGAACGCGTGGGGAGCGTGCCCTGAAGGCGGCATCGCGCGGGGCGGTTGTGCAGGATCGGATCACCTGGCGCCGCCGCTGTTCCGTTTCCGGGTCGTGTCAGAAACGGTAGCGCAGGCCGGCCAGCACCGTGCGCGGCGCACCGGGCGCGACAAAGCGTGTGGGTGCCGCATCGGCGCCGGGCGCCAGCGGCCGGCCGCCCGGGAAGACATCTTCCGCCACGGTGCCGTAGGTTTCAAAGCGGCGGTCGAACACATTGTTGACACGCACAAACACTTCCCAGCCGGGCGCTGGCTGCCAGCCGGCTCGCAGGTGCAGCAGGGCGTGGCCGCGGATGCGCCAGTCGGCCCGTTGCGGCAGCTCGTCGTCTTCCGCATCCTCCGTCAGGCCGTCCTCGTTGCCCTGCGTGAGCAGGTTCGATGCCGCCAGCACGTCCACGCCCAGGGTCCAGCCGGGCGCGGGAGCCCAGTCGGCGCCCAGCTTCAGCGTATGCCGCGGCAGGCCCGCCAGCCGCGTTCCCGAGGTTGCGCGCACGTTGCGGGCGCCGGTAAACAGCACGCCATCGGCGGCATACACGGCGGCCAGGTAACTGTAGCTGGCCCGCAGCGTGACGTCGCCCAGCCGCGCCGTGCCGCCGGCATCGACACCCGCGTGGCGCGTGCGCGGGAAATTGGCGAAATAACCCTGCTGGCTGGTGCCGGCACTGTGGAACAGGATGTCGTCGCGGTTCACGGTGCGGTACAGCGACAGTGCCGCGTCCGCCCATGCCGTGCGCCAGCGCGCGCCGGCTTCCACGGTGCGCGACACCACCTGGCTCAGGTAGGGATCGGCCTGCAACCCTACCGGCAGGCGGCAAGGCTGCTCCGGATCGGCACAACCGAGCTCGATCACGGTCGGCACGCGGTTGCTTTGCGCCACGTTGGCAAACAGCGTCAGCGCGGCATTCACCTGCCGGGCGATGCCGAGCGACGGGTTGAGCTTGCGGTAAGTGAATTCCTCGCGCGGCTGCACGCCATCGTCGTTCGTCAGCGTATTCGCCACCCGGGCGTGGTTGAACCGCGCCGACAGCGTGGCATAGGTGCCGGGCGCCAGCCGCCAGGTATCGCTCGCGTAGAGTCCCGCCATGCGGGCCCGGCCGGTGACCGACGATGAGGGTTCACGTTCCTCTTCCGGATCGGCCAGCACCTCGCGCGTGGCGCTGAAGAAGCCTTCCTGCTCGAATTGGGCGAAGCGGACGCGGTTGCGGTCGAACGACAGGCCCGCGCTCAGCTGGTGAGCGCCGCGCGTGACGGCCAGCTGGACACTGGCGCCTTCGCCACGCTGCCGTGAAGCCGTGGTGTTCAGTACCGCCGGATGGGCTGGTGGATGGATGTCTTCGTCGCAGCCCGGATCGTCCGGCTCCGCGGCGCAGTCGCCGGCATCGGCATCCTCGTTGGCCTCTTCGCCGGCGTCGTCGTTCACATCGCCATTGACGGTGTCGCGCCGGCTGTGGCGGACGTAGGCGGACGCCGTCAGCGCGGCGTCGCTGCCCAGCTGCTGTTGCAGGTGGAAGGCCAGCTGGCCGAGCCGGTTGCGCGTGCGGTCGGGGTGGGTGTAGACGGCGCGGCGGTCCAGGTCGTACAGGCCGGGCGCGTCCGCCGTGCCTCCCGGCAGCAGCCCGTTGCCGAGCAGCCTGCTGCGCCCGCCCAGCAGCGAAACGCTCCAGTCCGACCCGCCAGCGGTGCGGCCCACTTTCAGGAACACATTGCCGAGCCGGCCCGCCGAGTGGTCGCGCCAGCCGTCTTCGTCGAAGGCCGTTGCCGCCAGCAGCGTGTGCCATCCGGCGGATGCGGTGCCATAGGAGATGTCGAGCCGGCGCCGCGCGCCGCTGCCCAGCGTGGCTTCCACCATCAGGCCGGGATGGCTGCGGCCCGACTTGGTGGTCAGCGCCAGCGCGCCGCCCAGCGTATTCAGGCCATACAGGGGGTTCGAGCCGGGCACCAGCAGGACCGCGCCCAGCGCCGCCTCCGGCACCATGTCCCAGTTGATCACGTCGCCGAACGGCTCGTTGACGCGCACGCCATCGAGGTACACGGACAGGCCCTGGCCCGAGCCCAGCACCGGCGACGCCCGGTAGCCACGGAAGGTGACGTCGGTCTGGAACGGGCTGCCGGAAATGTCGTTGACATGGATGCCGGCCGCATGGCGCGACAGGTAGTCGGCCAGCGTATCGGCGCGCGCCTGCGTGACATCCCGGTCGGTGGCGCGCTGCACCGCGTAGGGCAGGCGGTCGCGCTCGATGGCGGCGGCCGATTGCGGTGCGATGCCGACGATTTCCACGATGGGCAGCGGACCGAGGGGGAAGTCCGGCGTGCCTGAGAAGGCAGCGGGAGCCAGCAGGACCGCGCCGGCGGCGAGCGGCATGCGGAATGTTGAACGCAACAGTGAACGCGACAGCGGACGGGAAACTTGCCGGGCAGGCCGGCCGTCTTTCGAACTCTTCAAGATAGGACTCGCTGGTGGCAATAGCGCTGAGTCTTATCTTGAAGCTAATTGCATGCCATGCTTGGCGATGCGTAACTGGACAGCGACTGTACCCAATCCGGTACAGTTGCGCCGGAGACGGTTCATTCGCCGGCCGCGGGGCGGCAGTCGGCGAACGAGGTCACCAGGAATGCCAGTGGTGTGCGCGGCGGCACATGCTCCGGCCGATGCGCGCGAAGCAGGCCGGCCCGGCTGTTTCCAGTCAGGCCGGGCGGAGGGTTGTCGGCTGTCAAGTGCGGTCTTACTGCGCCCAGGCCGAAGGGGAGAACAGGTAGCCCTCGCCCCACACGGTCTTGATTTTCTCGGAATCGGCGTCGTCGAACTTGCGCCGCAGTTTCGAGATGCTGTTGTCGATGCTGCGGTCGAGGCCGTCGAATTCGATGCCGCGCATTTTCTTCAGCAGCGCATCGCGCGACAGCACGGTGCCGGCGGATTCGGCCAGTACCAGCAGCAGCTTGTATTCCGTATTGCTCAGCACGCAGGGTTCACCGCGCCAGGTCACCGTGCGGTCGCTGGTGGCGATCGACAGCGCGCCGAACGTCAGCTGGTCGGTCGCGCCCTTGCCCTGGGCGCGGCGCAGCAGGGCGCGCAGGCGGGCCAGCAGCACGCGCGGCTGCACCGGCTTGTTGATGAAGTCGTCCGCCCCCTGTTCCAGCAGCGATACCTCGTCGTAGGAATCCTCGCGGGCGGTCATGATCAGGATCGGCACCTTGGTGATGTCGCGCAGCTGGCGGCACACCAGCATGCCGTCCAGGCCGGGCAGCATCAGGTCCAGCACCACGATATCGGGCGGGCTGGCCTTGAAGCGGCCCAGCGCTTCGTCGCCGCGGCTTACCACGTCCACCTTGAACTCGTAGCCCGCAAGATATTCCGTGACCAGGTCGGCCAGGCGGGCGTCGTCTTCCACCAGCATCACTCGATACATAGCAAATCTCCTATTTGTCTATTGTATAAGAGCAATGGCAAAAAAAGATCATCCGGCCCATCGTGAATGCAAAACTCTGCAAACTCCGCGGTTTTGCAACATCACAGGGACCGCGCAATCAGCAGTTTCTGGATGTCGGAAGTGCCTTCGTAGATCTGGCAGACGCGCACGTCCCGGTAGATCCGCTCCACGGGGAAATCCGACACGTAGCCATAACCGCCATGCACCTGGATCGCATCGGAACAGACCCGCTCGGCCATTTCGGACGCGAACAGCTTGGCCATCGCCGCTTCCTTCAGGCAGGGCAGTCCGGCATCCTTCATCGACGCCGCGTACAGGATCAGCTGGCGCGCCGCCTCGATCTGCGTTGCCATCTCGGACAATTTGAATTGTACCGACTGGTGCTGGAAGATTGGTTGCCCAAATGTCTCACGCTCTTTCGCATAGGCGAGCGCGGCTTCGAAGGCGGCGCGCGCCATGCCGACCGCCTGCGAGGCGATGCCGATGCGCCCGCCTTCCAGGCCGGACAGGGCGATCTTGTAGCCCATGCCTTCCTCGCCGATCAGGTTGTCGGCCGGAATGCGGCAATTGTCGAACACGATCTGCGCCGTGTCGGACGAATGCTGGCCCATCTTCTGCTCCAGGCCGGCAACGATATAGCCGGGCGCGGAAGTGGGAACCCAGAATGCGCTGATGCCTTTCTTGCCCGCGGCCTTGTCGGTCACCGCCAGCACGATCGCCACGTCGGCGTATTTGCCGGAGGTGATGAACTGCTTGACGCCGTTGATCACGTATTCGTCGCCGGCGCGCGTGGCCGTGGTGCGCAGCGCGGCCGCATCGCTGCCCGTGTGGGGTTCGGTCAGGCAGAAGGCGCCCAGCATCGCGCCGCTCGCGAGCGGGCGCAGCCATTGCTCCTTCTGGGCCGCGTTCGCGTACATCATCGCGATGCTGCAGACCGGGCAGTTATTGACGGAAATGATGGTCGATGTGCCGCCATCGCCGGCCGCGATTTCTTCCAGCACCAGCGCCAGCGACACGTAGTCGAGGCCGGCACCGCCGAGCTCTTCCGGCACCGCCACGCCGAACGCGCCCAGCGCCGCCAGCTCCTTCAGTTCCGCCTGCGGGAAGTGATGTTCCTTGTCCCACCGCGCCGCCTGCGGCGCCAGGCGCTCGCGGGCGTAGTCGCGCAGCGCGTCGCGGATCATCCGGTGTTCTTCGCTCAGTACCATGGGTCTCCTCGTCTTCTTTATTGTTCAGCGTGCTCTTGTTCAGCCTGTTCTTCAGCGGCGCTGCTACCACCCGATCGGCTGCCCGTCGTAGGCGACGAACACCGGCCGCGGTGAAGCGGGCAGGGCGGCCAGCGTGGCACGGATGCCGCTGGCGCTGTCCGCCGGGTCCAGGTCGGCGCCGGCGCCGCCCATGTCGGTGCGCACCCAGCCGGGGTGCAAGGCCACGCATGTGGCGCCCTGCGCGCCGAACGCCAGCGCGGTATCGACCAGCACCGAGTTCAGCGCCGCCTTGCTGGCCCGGTACAAGGAGCCGGCCGGGCTGTTTCGCTCGCTGAGCGAACCCATGCGCGACGACATCACGGCCAGCTTGCCGCCGGCGGCGGCCACCAGCGGGGCGATGACGGGCAGTAGCCGCATCGCCGCCAGCACATTCGTGTGCATCACCTGGTCGAAATCGGCCTGGACCGGGAAACCGTCGTGCCGCGGGCCGTACACGCCGGCGTTCAGGATCGCCACATCGACGTGTTCGCCATCGAGTTTCCAGCCCAGGCCCGCCACCGCCTCGACGTTGTTGACATCCAGCACATGCGTTTCCGCACCGAGCGCGGCCAGTTCCGCGCAATCGGTTGCCTTGCGGGCGGTGGCGATCACGCGCCAGCCATCCCGCAGGTACTGGCGCGCCAGTTCGTGGCCGATGCCGCGCGACGCGCCGATGATCAACGCCACCGCCATTACACGAGCTCCACGCCGACAGCCGTGGCTTCGCCGCCACCGATGCACAGGGCCGCCACGCCGCGCTTGCCGCCGCGCTCCTTCAGCGCGCCCAGCAGGGTGACGATGATGCGCGCGCCGGAAGCGCCGATCGGGTGGCCCAGCGCGCAGGCGCCGCCGTGCACGTTGACTTTCGCATGGGGGATGTCCAGCTCGTGCATGGCCGCCATCGGCACCGCCGCGAAGGCTTCGTTGATCTCGAACAGGTCCACGTCCGACACTTTCCAGCCATTCTTGTCCAGCAGCTTCCGGATGGCGCCCACCGGTGCCGTGGTGAATTCGTTCGGCGCCAGCGCATTGGTGGCATGGCCGACCAGTTTCGCCAGGATCGGCGCGCCGAGCTTTTTCGCGGTGGATTCGCGCATCAGCACCAGCGCGGCGGCGCCATCGTTGATCGACGACGACGACGCGGCCGTGATCGTGCCATCCTTCTTGAAGGCCGGTTTCAGCGACGGGATCTTTTCCAGTTTGGCCTTGGCCGGGCCTTCATCCTTGTCGATGACGGTGTCGCCGCCGCGGCCGGACACCGTGACCGGTGCGATTTCCCAGGCGAACTTGCCGCCTGCCGCCGCGGCCTGGGCGCGCTTCACGGATTCGATGGCATAGGCATCCTGCTGCTCGCGCGTAAAGCCGAATTTCGTCGCGCATTCCTCGGCGAAGGTGCCCATCGAGCGGCCGCCGCCGGTTTTTTCATCCTTGCTGTACGCATCTTCCAGGCCGTCCAGCATCATGTGGTCGAACAGCATGGCGTGGCCGATGCGGTAGCCGCCGCGTCCCTTCGGCACCAGGTAGGGAGCGTTCGTCATCGACTCCATGCCGCCGGCGATGACGACGTCCGCGCTGCCGGCCACCAGCTGGTCGTGCGCGAAGATCGCCGCCTGCATCGCCGAACCGCACATCTTCGACAGCGTGACTGCGCCGGTGGACGTCGGCAGCCCGGCTTTCAGCAGCGCCTGGCGTGCCGGTGCCTGGCCCTGGCCCGCCATCAGGCAATTGCCGAAATACACGTGCTCGACGAGTTCGGGCGCGATGCCGGCCCGTTCCACGGCGGCGCGGATCGCCACGGCGCCCAGGTCGTTGGCGGACAGGCTGGAAAAATCGCCCTGGAAGGCGCCCATCGGGGTGCGCGCCGCGCCGGCGATAACGATCGGGTCATTCATTTCATGGTCTCCAGTGAGGGTGGCACCGTTGCCGGTGCCGGGGAATGGCAGAATCGGATGGATTGCGGATAGGGGAACACATCGTCGACGATGCCGTCGAGGATGCGTTCCTTGCGTTGCTGCCACCAGCCGGGTGTCAGCAGCTCGGCATGGTGCCGCAGGAAACAGCGGCGGATGTTCGGGTTACCCAGCAGGAACTGGCCGAACTGTTCGGGGAAAACGTCGTGCCTGGCGACCGGATACCACGGTTCGGACGCCATTTCATCTTCCTCGTTGCGCGCGGCCGGGATCGCGCGGAAGTTGCAGTCGGTGATGTATTCGATTTCGTCGTAGTCGTAGAACACCACGCGGCCGTGGTGCGTCAGGCCGAAGTTCTTGTAGAGCATGTCGCCGGGGAAGATATTGGCCGCCACCAGGTCGCGGATGGCATTGCCGTATTCGACGATGCCGTGTTCCAGCGCCGCCTGGTTGCCGCTGCCTTCGGCCTGCGACAGCCAGAGGTTCAGCGGCGTCATCCGGCGTTCGATGTACAGGTGCCGGATGATCAGCTGGTCGCCTTCTTCCTCGACCTGCGATGGCGCATGGTGCTTCAGCTCGGCCATCAGCGCCTCGGCGAAGCGAGCGCGGGGAAACGCCACGTTGGAATACTCGAGCGTGTCCGCCATGCGGCCCACCCGGTCGTGGTGCTTGACCAGCAGGTATTTTTCCTTCACCTGGGCGCGCGTGGTGTCCTTCGGCGGCGGGTAGAAATCCTTGATGACCTTGAAGACATACGGGAACGAGGGCAGCGCGAACACCAGCATCACGAGGCCGCGGATGCCGGGCGCCGTCTCGAACAGGTCCGACGAGTGCTTCAGGTGCTGCAGGAAGTCGCGGTAGAACGCCGTCTTGCCCTGCTTTTGCAGGCCCAGCACCGTATAGATCTCGCTGCGCGGCTTGCGCGGCAGCAGTGTGCGCAGGAATTGCACGTACGCGGATGGCACTTCCATGTCCACCATGAAGTAGGCGCGCGTAAACGAGAACAGGATCTCGACCTGTTCGCGGTCCGCCAGCACGGTGTCGAGCAGCAGCCGGCCGGGCTGGCCACCCGGGACGGTATCGGCGTGCAAAACCGGCAGCACGAACGGCAGTTCGCGCTCGCCGTTGACGGCCTTGCCGACCAGGTAGGCGCCCTTGTTGCGGAAGAACGGGCTGGACAGGATCTGGAACTGCGCGTTCGGCGCCATCTCGGCGAAGAACGGGGCCAGCCGGCTTTCCACCCGGGCGATGTCGCGCGCCAGGTCGGCGAACGGCGTGCCGAACTGGAAATTGGTGACGATGCGGCTCAGCGTGCGGCGCAGGCCATCGGCCTGCGGATAATAGACGCGGTAGGTGGGCGCCGCTTCATCGGTCTCGATGTACTCGGTGGAGACCACCGGGCGCACGAAGATGAATTCGTTGTTGAAGTAGCGCCGGTGCAGGATCGTGCAGCACACCGAATTGAAGAATGTTTCCGCCAGCTCCGGGCGCTTGTGGCGCGTGAGGAGGCCGATGTAGTGCAGCCTCGATTCGCGCCAGACCTGGTCGGTCAGGTCCTCGGGCACATAGTCGTCTTCCAGCAGCCGCACGCACTCTTCCACGCGGCGATCGTAGTAGCCGATCCGCTCGCGCGCCGCCTGCTGCGCCACCGCCCACTCGCCGCGCTCGAAATAGCCGCGCGCATCCTGGCTGGCCTGGCGGAACAGGCGGTAGTGCTTGTCGAAGCCATCGAGGATCGCGCGCGCGATGTCGAACGCGATCTGCGAGGACAGCAGTTTCGGGAAGGCGGGCTGGGTCATCGTCGTCGCGCGCGCGGTTTTACTGCTCGGTGACAGCTCATTGATTGCTTGTTCACTGCGGTGCAGCTCGTTGACCGCCCGGTTTGGCCGTCAACCTGCTGCACACTACATGGTTTCCGCGAACAGTTCGCGGCCGATCAGCATCCGGCGGATTTCGCTGGTGCCCGCGCCGATTTCGTAGAGCTTCGCGTCGCGCCACAACCGTCCCACCGGGTATTCGTTGATGTAGCCATTGCCGCCCAGGGCCTGGATCGCCTCGCCGGCCATCCACGTGGCCTTCTCGGCGCTGTACAGGATCGCGCCGGCGGCATCCTTGCGCAGCGCGCGCACCTGTTCCGGCGACACCGCGCGGTCGCAGGCCTGGCCCACGGCATACACATAGGCCTTGCAGGCCATCATGGTGGAATACATGTCCGCCAGTTTCCCCTGCATCAGCTGGAACTCGCCGATCGCCTGGCCGAACTGCTTGCGGTCGTGCACGTAGGGCACCACGGCATCCATGCAGGCCTGCATGATGCCCAGCGGCCCGCCGGACAGCACGGTGCGCTCGAAATCCAGGCCGGACATCAGCACGTTGACGCCCTTGCCTTCGCCACCGAGCACGTTCTCGGCCGGCACTTCGCAGTCCTCGAACACCAGTTCCCCCGTATGCGAGCCACGCATGCCCAGCTTGTCGAGCTTTTGCGCGATCGAGAAGCCCTTGAAGCCCTTTTCGATCAGGAACGCGGTCATGCCGCGCGGCCCCGCCGCCAGGTCGGTCTTCGCGTAGACGACCAGCGTGTCCGCATCCGGGCCGTTGGTGATCCACATCTTGGTGCCATTCAGCACGTAATGGTCGCCCTTGCGGTCGGCGCGCAGCTTCATGCTGACCACGTCGGAACCCGCGTTCGGCTCGGACATCGCCAGCGCGCCGATATGCTCGCCCGAGATCAGTTTGGGCAGGTACTTGCGCTTTTGCGCTTCATTGCCGTTGCGCTTGATCTGGTTGACGCACAGGTTCGAGTGGGCGCCATACGACAGCCCCACGGAGGCGGAAGCGCGGGAAATCTCTTCCATGGCCACGATATGGGCCAGGTAGCCCATGCCGGCGCCGCCGTATTCCTCGCCAACGGTAATGCCGAGCAAGCCCAGCTCGCCCATCTTGCGCCACAGGTCCATCGGGAACTGGTCGGTGCGGTCGATTTCCGCGGCGCGCGGGGCGATTTCCGCCGCGGCGAATTGCTGCACGGCTTCGCGCAGCGCGGCGATATCCTCGCCATGGTCAAAGGTCAGGCCTGGGAGATGCAGCATGTCTTCCTCGTCTTCTGTAGTTTGAAATGGCGAAACAGCGCAACCGTGCTCGGATTTGCGTCGAATATGCGCCTGTTACGCTAAGTTACGTTAACGTAAACGTAAAGCGACGCGCAGGCAAGGGCCTTGTGGCCCTGCGAGCTCAGCCGTTCGCTCCCAGCGGTTCGCCGTTTTCCTGCGCCGCCAGCAAGCGCCGGCATTCTTCCTCGTGTGAAGCGATCTCGGCCAGCGACATCTCGATATCCTCGCGCTGCTGTTCCAGCGTTTCGCGGTGCTGCGCCAGCACGGTGAGGAAACGGTGCATCTGCGCCGCGGTATCCTTCGGCGTTTCGTACATGTCGACCAGGCTCTTGATCTCGGACAGGGACAGCCCGAGGCGCTTGCCCCGCAGCGTGAGCTTGAGCCGCGTGCGGTCGCGCGGCGTGTACACGCGGTTGCGGCCGCCGGCGCCTTCGCGCGACGGCGCAAGGATGCCCTGGTCTTCATAGAAGCGGATGGCCCGGGGCGTGATGTCGAACTCGCGCGCCAGCTCGGTAATGGTATAGGTGGACATGGCTTACAATCAGTGACTTCCGTTTACGTTACGTCAATGCGTACCGGACATTGTAGCGCACCGCGCCTTTGGAGAATCGATGAACCCCCTCGAAGCCCAGCTCCATTACCCGTTCGGCGACAGCGTGCCGGCGCCCGGCGACGCCCTCGCCATCGCTCCGGGCATCCGCTGGCTGCGGCTGCCGCTGCCGTTCGCGCTGGACCACATCAACCTGTGGCTGCTCGATGACGCGGCCGACACCTATACCGTGGTCGATTGCGGCGCCGCCACGGAGGACAGCCGCGCCGGGTGGGAAGCGGTGATGGCGCGCCATTTCGGCGGCAAGCCGCTGGCCCGCGTGCTCGTCACGCATTGCCATCCCGACCATGTGGGGCTGGCCGACTGGCTGTGCACCCGCTGGAACGCGCCGCTGGCGATGACGGCCGGCGAGTACGGCTTCGCGCGGATGATGGCGGCCGCGCTGCCCGGCGTCGACGGCACCGGCGCCGTGGAGCACTTCCGGCGCCACGGCCTGGCCGATCCGGACATGCTGGAGAAAATGCAGAGCCGCAAGAATTACTATCCATCGCTGGTGCCGTCCGTGCCCCATTCATACTACCGCCTGGAGCATGGCCACGAAGTGGACATCGGTGGCCATGCGTGGCGCGTGATCACCGGTTTCGGCCATTCGCCCGAACACGCTTCGCTGTATTGCGCCGCGCTGAACGTGCTGATCGCCGGCGACATGGTGCTGCCCCGGATTTCCACCAATGTGTCGGTGTTTGCCATCGAGCCGGAAGGCAATCCCCTGCAGCAGTACCTGGATTCGCTGGAGCGCTTCGCCGGCCTGCCGGACGATGTGCTGGTGCTGCCGGCGCACGGCAAACCATTCCGCGGCGTGCACATGCGCATCGCGCAGTTGCGCGACCACCACACCGCGCGGCTGGAGGAAGTGGTGGCCGCGTGCGCCTCGCCCTGCACGGCCGCGGACATCGTTCCCCTGATGTTCCGCCGCCCGCTGGATGCCCACATGCTCAGCTTTGCGCTGGGCGAAGCGCTCGCCCACCTCCACAAATTATGGCGAGACGGTATCGTGCGCCGTGAAACGGATGGTGGCGGCATCATACGTTTTCGTACTGGCTACTGACAAAGTAGCGGTCATCGCAGCGAAATCAAAAAACGCCTCACAAGGGATGAACTGGCAGGGGAAGTGGCTGTAACCACTCCTCTCTTTTGGCTCATCCTCGTAGTTGCATAAAATAAACTGTTGTGTCTGTCGAGACACGCAGGGCGTCAGCCGAAGGGCTATGTGTACATGCAATCGTGCAACAAATACGCAAAATGTTGCATTGATTGTTGCTGAGGGCTGGAATCGGTGATTGATTGGAGGTTACAATGTTAATTGTTCCCACCCCGATTTTGTCACATTTGGTCTGAGCGCACTTGAGACTGACTTTCAGATCGTGACGTGAAATAGTGCAACTATGAATTCTTTGAATGAACGCGAAAGCTTCAGCCAGCGGCTCCAGCAGGCTCTGAAAAACGCCCACTACTCCCCGGACAGCCCGACACGGCTGGCGCGGGAATTCAACATCCGGTTCGAAGGGCGCCCGATTACCGTGCATGCCGCGCGCAAGTGGCTGGTCGGCGAGGCGATCCCCACGCAGGAAAAGCTCCGGATGATCGCGCAGTGGCTGGGCGTGCCGGCGGAATGGCTGCGTTTCGGCGGACCGGAATCGGCCGCACCGGCAGGCGAAGGCGGCAATGGCCCGTCGCGTTTCGAGTCGGCCGACGTGAAACTGATCGCGGACTTGCAGCGCCTCGACGAACATCACCGCCAGATCGCGCGCGAATTCATCCGCATGCTCGTGCGGGTCAACTATCCGAAGTAATCCAGCGGGATTGCCTGGGGCACCGTGTTCCCGGGCAGTTTGATGTCGGGCGCCTGATTGCCGGGCGGCCTGATGTTGGAAATTAATTCCGCACAGCTGTCTTCCTGAAAGCTTGATTCCGGGTAGCTTGATTCCGGCCAGCCTGCGCCGGCACCTGTTGCCGCTGCCGCCTTCAGCCGCCCAGGCCGTTCCAGCGCGGCGCCGCGCTGCCCGCCGTTTCCAGCCCGATCAGGTCGAGCACGCGTGCCACCGTGTGGTCGACGAGGTCGTCGATCGTTTGCGGACGGTGATAAAAGGCCGGCAGCGGCGGAAACACGATACCGCCCATTTCCGTGACCGCCGTCATGTTGCGCAGGTGCGCCAGGTTGAACGGCGTCTCGCGCACCATCAGCACCAGCCGGCGGCGCTCCTTCAACATCACATCCGCGGCCCGCGCCACCAGGTTGTCCGCCAGGCCATGCGCCACGGCGGCCAGCGTTTTCATGGAACAGGGCGCGATCACCATCGCATCGGTCAGGAACGAGCCGCTGGCGATCGAGGCACCCACGTTATGGGCCTTGTGCACCACATGGGCGAGCGCTTCCACGTCGCGCCGTGCCAGGCCCGTTTCTTCGTGCAAGGTCAGGATGGCGGCGTCCGAAATCACCAGGTGGGATTCGACGCCTGGAAGCGTTTGCAGTGTCTGCAATAACCGGACGCCATACACGGCGCCGGTGGCGCCCGTGATGGCGACGACGATCCGCCGCGCGCGCCCGGTCATGGGTGCTTAGCCGTTGTTGTCCAGCAGCTTCTTCAACTCACCCGACTCGTACATCTCGCTCATGATGTCCGAACCGCCGACGAATTCGCCGCGCACGTACAGTTGCGGAATGGTCGGCCAGTTCGAGTATTCCTTGATGCCCTGGCGCACTTCACCATCTTCCAGCACGTTGACGGTGGCGATGTTCTCGACGCCGCATGCCTTCAGGATCTGGATCGCGCGGCCGGAGAAACCGCATTGCGGGAATTGCGCGGTGCCTTTCATGAACAGCACTACCGGAGTGCTGGTCACGGTTTCCTTGATCCACTGTTGTACGTCGCTCATAGCTGCCTCAATAAGAAAAAAACGAAAATATCGGAACACCGGCATTTTACAGGGATTCCCGTGCCCGCTGCAGGCTGCGGCCGTGTGGCGGAAAGCCGCCGCGCCGCGCCGCTGCCCCGCACGGTACCAGGGCCGCCGCCCACACCGTGCCGCCAACGCACTGTAGCTTTTTGTGCTGCGGTGCACAGTTGCCACCGTGCTACCATAATCCGCTGGTAGCGCTCTCGAAGGCATGACAGGAGGATCGCGGGATGGAAGTGGCGCAGGGCAACAGGCGGGTCAGGAAAGTCAAGCTGGGCGCCGCATGGCATCCCGAGCGCATCGAACGCTGGCTGGAAAGCCAGTCGGCCCAGGGCCGGCACCTGGAATCGGTGGCGCCGTTCGGCATCTACATCTTCCGCACCGATCTGCCCGAGCCTTACGACTACCGGATCGACTTTGCCTCCACCCGGGAAATCGAAGACCCCCACTATGCGGAAGCGCCCACCGCCGCCGGCTGGAAACTGGCGGGCCACTCGATGAGCTGGATGCTGTGGCGCGCACCGAAAGGCGAGGCACGCGACATCTTCACGCATGCGCCGGCCCGCGTGAGCGCCTATCGCCGCCAGGCCATCGCCATGCTGATCATCGCCGGCATCCAGGTGCCGCCGCTGGTCAGCGGCACGCTGGCGCTGCGCCAGCTGGACGAACTGGCCTGGGCCAGCGTGCTGATCTGCTCTTCGGCCGTGATGTCGCTGGCGCTGTATGCGCTGGCCCGGGTGGCGGGGCGGCTGCTCAGCGTCAAGGATTCCTGACCGCAACGCAGGGAGGGTGGTGTGTTGCGTGGCTTTTTCCCTATTTCTTCCGTCAGCCGCGCAGCTTGGCGAAAGCGGCCGCCATCGAACCGCCCATGGCCGGCTCGCGCGCCCCGTTCTTCTGCTGCTGGCCCATGGCGCGGCGGTCGTTGCGGCGATCCTCCTGGCTGCCGGCGCGCTGTTCCGGGCGGGAACCCGGCGCCGGCGCGCTGTCCGACAGGCGCATGGTGAGGGCGATGCGCTTGCGCTTCACGTCCACTTCCAGCACCTTCACCTTGACCACCTGGCCCGCCTTCACCACCGTGTGCGGGTCTTTCACGAAGCTGTTCGACAGCGCCGAGATATGCACCAGGCCATCCTGGTGCACGCCGATGTCGACGAAGGCGCCGAACGCGGCCACGTTGGTGACCACGCCTTCCAGGATCATGTCCGGCCGCAGGTCGGCGATTTCTTCCACGCCTTCCTTGAAGGTGGCGGTGGTGAACTCGGGGCGCGGGTCGCGGCCCGGCTTTTCCAGTTCCTTCAGGATATCCGTCACTGTCGGCACGCCGAATTTTTCATCGGCATACCGGGCCGGCGACAGGGTCTTCAGCACCGAGCTGGCGCCGATCACGGACTTGATATCCTTCTTGATATCGGCCAGGATCTTTTCGACCACCGGATACGATTCCGGGTGCACGGCCGAGGCATCCAGCGGGTTGTCGCCATTCATCACGCGCAGGAAGCCGGCCGCCTGCTCGAAGGTCTTGTCGCCCAGCCGGGGCACTTTCTTCAGCGCCGCGCGCGACGTGAAGGCACCCTTCAGGTCGCGGTAGCTGACGATGCTCTGCGCCACGCCGGCGGACAGGCCCGAGACCCGCGCCAGCAGCGGTGCCGAGGCGGTATTCACGTCCACGCCCACGGCGTTCACGCAATCCTCGACCACGGCGTCCAGCGTGCGCGCCAGCTGCGTCTGGCTTACGTCATGCTGGTATTGCCCCACGCCAATCGACTTGGGATCGATCTTGACCAGTTCGGCCAGCGGATCCTGCAGGCGGCGCGCGATCGAGACGGCGCCGCGCAGCGAGACGTCCATGTCGGGCAATTCGCGCGAGGCGAATTCCGATGCCGAATACACCGACGCACCCGCTTCGGAAACGACGATCTTCTGGAGCTTGAGCTCTTGATTCCGCTTGATCAGGTCCTGCGCCAGCTTGTCCGTTTCACGCGACGCGGTGCCGTTGCCGATCGAAATCAGCGACACATTGTGCTTCGCCGCCAGCTGGCCCAGCGTATGCAGCGTGCCTTCCCAGTCGTTGCGCGGCTGGTGCGGGTATACGGTGGCGGTATCGACGACCTTGCCGGTGGCGTCGACCACCGCCACCTTCACGCCGGTGCGCAAGCCGGGGTCCAGGCCCATCGTCGCGCGCGGGCCGGCCGGCGCCGCCAGCAGCAGGGCTTTCAGGTTGGTGGCGAACACATTGATGGCATCGAGCTCGGCCTTTTCGCGCAGCGCGCCCATCAATTCGGTTTCCAGGTGCATGAAGCTTTTCACGCGCCACGTCCAGCGCACGGTGTCGGCCAGCCACTTGTCCGCGGGGCGGCCGGCGGCCTTGATGCCGAAGCGGGCGGCGATGCGGCTTTCGCACGGGTTGTGCGGGGCATCCCATTTCGGCTTTTCCGCTTCGGTGTCCAGGCGCAGCGTCACCTCCAGCACGCCTTCGCGGCGGCCCCGCATCAGGGCCAGCGCACGGTGCGACGGCACGGTGGACAGCGGCTCCGAGTAAGCGAAGTAGTCGGCGAACTTCTCGCCTTCATCCTGTTTTCCTTCGATAACTTTCGATTCCACCACGCCATGATCCTGCACGTATTCGCGCAGCGATTGCACCAGGTTCGCGTCTTCGGCGAAGCGCTCCATCAGGATCTGGCGGGCGCCATCGAGTGCCGCCTTGGTATCGGCCACGCCGGGGTTGTTGCCGTCCGGCGTCGTGAAGGCTTCGCGCAGGTACTGGGCGGCCACGCTTTCCGGATCCAGGGCGGGATCGGCCAGCAGGCTGTCGGCCAGCGGCGCCAGGCCCGCCTCGATGGCGATCTGGGCCTTGGTGCGGCGCTTCTGCTTGTAGGGCAGGTACAGGTCTTCCAGCCGGGTCTTGTCTTCCGCGTGCAGGATGGCGTCGAGCAACGCCGGCGTCATCTTGTTCTGCTCGGTGATCGACGCCACGATGGTTTCGCGGCGGTCTTCCAGTTCGCGCAGGTAGCGCAGGCGCTCTTCGAGCAGGCGCAGCTGGATATCGTCGAGCCCGCCGGTGGCTTCCTTGCGGTAGCGGGCGATGAAGGGGACAGTGGCGCCCTCGTCCAGCAGGGCGATCGCGGCGGCCACCTGGGCCGGCTTGGCGGCCAGCTCGGCGGCCAGGCGTTGTTCGATGGAAGGCAGCATGTGTTCTATTCTCAACAGACAAGCCTTTGATGATACATGACGCCACCGCGCCACGGGACTTGCGCCGATAAGTTAGAACATAAGCAAACACAGAAAGGCTGTTGGCGGATAATATTGCATGTTGCTGTTTTTGAACCGTCCTGAATACACCGATGCGACCAATGGATTTGACCCGCGACGAAGCTCCTGCAACTCCTGCTGCCCCTGCCTCCGCTCCCCCCAGCCCGCCGGCAACCCAGCTGCCGTACGCGGTTGCCATCTGGTTGCAGCGGGTCGACGCGGCTGCGCACCCGAAAGCAAAACTGGCCCCGGTCGATCCCGATCCGAAGCAGACCAGCTACAAGCTGATCTACGTGCTCGCCCCCACGTCCGGCGGCCGCCATGTGGCGCTGGCACTGTACAAGGCGCGGCTGCGCCCGAACGGCGACGTGGCCGCCGCCAGCCCCGTCAATGAAGTGTTTTCGCTGCTGTCGGCACCGCCGCCGTTCCTGGAACCGGGCGACGAAGACCTGGTGCGCTTCTTCGTGGCCATGCGCACCGGCCCGAATTCGCCGACCGGCAGCGCCACCGAACCGCGCGGCAAGATCGGCGCGGCACTGCTGCAGATGCTGTCCGAGCAGGAAAAATTGCTGTGGGCAAACTCCTGGGCGGACGTCGGCAACGGCCTCGTCTACCCGATGAAGGCCGGCCAGGCGCGCACCGCCAACCTGGCCTGGCGCGAGGAAGGCAAGGGCTTGCGGCTGGGCTGGAAAGTGGAGGCGCCCGAGCATGCGCCCGGCGGCGCGCGCCACCCCGGTGCCGACCAGATCGACTACATGCTGCCCACCGAACCGCCGTGGTATATCGACAACCTGTCGTGCGGCGTGCTGAACCTGAACCAGGGCGGCGCCGACATTCCGCTGGCCGAACTGCAGGCACTGGTTGCTCAAGCGCCATTGCTAATGCCGAATGACAAAATGCGCGTGTCGCAGTTGCTGCTGGCCCATGGCTTGCAGCAATTGATGCCGCTGCCGCAGCCCCTGCCGCAGCGCCTGCGCGAAGATGTCCGGCCGCGGCCGATCCTGGTGCTCGACGCGGCGCAACTGTCCGACGGGTCGGTGCAGAAATGGCACGACTACGCTGTGCTGTCCTATGACTACGATGGCGAGCGCGTGTCGTTCGATCCGTCGCAGCGCGTGGTGCGCCAGCGCGGCGAAGTGACCGAGATCATCGTCCGCAACGAGGCGCTGGAAAATGCCGCGCTCGACACGCTGACCCACCTGGGCTTCCGCAAGCCGACCGCCTTGCCGCTGTCATCCGTGCGCGGCGGCCTGCTGCTGGCCAGCCAGGCCGACTGGATCCGCTTCGCCGAATCCGGCATCGAAGCGCTGCAGGCGGAAGGCTGGCAAGTCGAGAAGACGTCGAAATACCGCTATGACGTGACGGCGGTCGACGAGTGGTATGCCGAGATCGAGGAAGAGGGCGCGGAAACGGGCCATGCGTGGTTCGAGCTGGAGCTGGGCATCACCGTGAACGACGAACGCGTGCCGCTGCTGCCGGTGCTGGTGCAGATGATCCGCAACATGCCGAACGACTTCAGCGCCAAGGCGCTGTCCATGCACGGCGAAACGGACCAGATGCTGGCCACGCTGCCCGGCGGCACCCGCGTGGCGCTGCCCTGGGCCCGCGTGAGACCGATCCTCGGCACGCTGGGCGAACTGTACTTCAACGACAAGATCCGCCACAGCGTTCGCATGAGCACGCTGGACGCGGCGCGGCTGGACGAACTCTCCCGCACGGGCGAGTTCAACTGGACGGGCGGCGAAGAGTTGCGGGACATGGGGCGCCGGCTGAACCAGTTCTCGTCGGTCAAGCGGGTGGCCACTCCGGCCGGCCTGCAAGCCACGCTGCGCGATTACCAGTCCGAAGGCCTGTCGTGGATGCAATTCCTGCGCGAGTACGGGCTGGCCGGCATCCTGGCCGACGACATGGGTCTCGGCAAGACAGTGCAGACACTGGCGCACATCCTGGTGGAAAAGGAATCGGGGCGGATGACGCACCCGACGCTGGTGATCGCGCCTACCTCGCTGATGGGCAACTGGCAGGACGAGACGGCCCGCTTCGCGCCCAGCCTGAAGGTGCTGCTGCTGCAGGGCAAGGACCGCGCCGAGCTGTTCGACAAGATCCCCGAAGCGGACCTGGTGCTGACCACGTATGCGCTGCTGCCGCGCGACGAGGAAAAACTGCGCGAGCACGATTTCCACATGGTGATCCTGGACGAATCGCACTACATCAAGAACACCCGCTCGAAGGCGGCGCAAAGCGCCAGCCTGCTGCGCACCAAGCACCGGCTGTGCCTGTCCGGCACGCCGCTGGAAAACCACCTGGGCGAACTGTGGTCGCAGTTTCACTTCCTGCTGCCGGGCTTGCTGGGCGATGAAAAAGCGTTCAATTCGCAATTCCGCCACCCGATCGAGCGGCAGGACGACCCGTTGCGCCGGATGTTGCTCAATCGCCGGATCAAGCCGTTCCTGCTGCGCCGCACGAAGGACAGCGTGGCCAAGGAACTGCCGCCGAAGACGGAAATGGTGCGCAAGGTCGAGCTGACCGGCGCCCAGCGCGACCTGTACGAAACCGTGCGGCTGGCGATGGACCAGAAAGTGCGCGAGGAAATCGACCGCAAGGGCGTGGCGCGCAGCCAGATCGTGATCCTGGAAGCGCTGCTGAAGCTGCGGCAGGTGTGCTGCGATCCGCGGCTGGTCAAAACGCTGTCGACCCGCAAGCAGCAGGCCGCCGGGTCCGCCAAGCTGGCCGACCTGATGCAGATGCTGGAAGACTTGCTGGAAGAAAAGCGCAAGATCCTCGTGTTCTCGCAGTTCACGTCGATGCTGGAGCTGATCCAGGAAGAACTGGATTCGCGCGATATCCCGTATGCGTTGCTGACCGGCGAAACGCGCGACCGCGGCGCCCAGGTGGCCGCGTTCCAGCAGGGCGCCGTGCCGATCTTCCTGATCAGCCTGAAGGCGGGCGGCGTCGGCCTGAACCTGACCGCGGCCGATACCGTGATCCACTACGATCCATGGTGGAACCCGGCGGCCGAACAGCAGGCCACCGACCGCGCCTGGCGTATCGGGCAGGACAAGCCGGTGTTCGTCTATAAACTGATTGCCAAGGGCACGCTGGAAGAAAAGATCCAGGTGCTGCAGCAGAAGAAGGCCGACCTGGCGCAATCGGTGCTGGCCGAAGGGGAGTCGCAGAAAATGGCGCTGACGCAGGAAGACCTGCAGCAGATCTTCGCACCGCTGGTCGATTGACGGCCGGCCATGGAAAAAGCTGACTACCAGCTGCTGCTCGAGCATGGCACCGACATCCACTGGATGCTCGACTGTGTGACCGGGCAGCTGCTGTACGTCAGCCCGGTTGCCGCACGGCGCTTCGGCTGGTCGCCGGAGCAGGTGCTGGAGCGTGCCCAGGCCATTGCCGCGCCGCTGCTGCACGACTTGCCGGAACGGCTGGCACGTTTCCGGCAGGGCGACGGTACCCGCCACACCGTGCTGCGCGAAGCGGAACTGGAAGGTATTGCCGTGGAGATCGAATCCACGCTGGTGGACGAACGACGGCTGGTCGGCGTGGCGCGCGACATCAGTGCGCGCCGCGCTTTCGAACACCAGCAAAAACAGTTCGCGTCGATGCTGTCGCACGAATTCCGTTCACCGCTGGCCACCATCGATGGTGCCATCCAGCGCCTGGTGATGACAGACAAGGGTGCCGACGAAGGCACCACGAAGCGCTATCACAAGATCCAGGCCGCGGTGGACCGGCTGCTCGGCATGGTCGACGAATACCTGTCGCCGGAACGGCTGGCGGCGATCGGGCGGCGTCAGCGCGAGAACGGCATCGAGCCGGCGGCTTTGCTGGAAGCGGCGGCCGCGCATGCCCGCGTGCGCCGGCCTGGCATCGTCGTGCACGGCGGCGATGCGCCGGCATGGGTGCGCGCCGACCCGGAAGGCATGCGCATGTGCCTCGACGTGCTCCTGGACAATGCCATCAAGTACACGCCGCCGGGGTCGCCCATCGAATTGTGGGCAGGCAAGGCGGACGGCGGCGGGATCGAATTCACTGTCGCCGATCGGGGCCCGCCGATACCGGAAGGGGAAATCGGCCGGCTGTTCGACAAGGGTTACCGGGGCATTGCGGCGGTGGGCATCGCCGGGTCCGGTATTGGCTTATACATGGCCAAAGCGGTGATTGAAGTGCACGGTGGCACGCTCAGCGTGCAAAACTTGCCGGAAAGCGGCAAGAAGTTCCGGATTTGGCTTCCCGTTGCTGTATAAACCTTGCACCGGATCGTTACTCCCGTGATAATTCTTTGAGTAACGAAACAACATTAAATGGCCATCGATGACGCAGATATTGATCGTGGAAGACAACCTGGAATACGCCGAAGAAATGGCGGATTACCTGGGGGAATTAGGACACGGTGTCAGCATTACCAGCAACGCGGGCGAGATGTGGTCCGCGTTGAGCCAGGGTAATGTCGGCGTCGTCGTGCTGGACCTTGGTCTTCCCGACGAGGACGGTATCAATGTGATACCGAGGATGCGCCAATTGTACCCCCAGATCGGTTTGCTCGTGCTCACGGGACGGGTCAATTTCGACAGCCGCATCCTCGGCCTGCGCCTGGGGGCCGACCACTACCTGACCAAGCCCATCAAGTTCCCCGAACTGGCTGCTCATATCGAGGCGCTGGACCGTCGTGTCGGCCCGCAGGAAACGGCGCCGGCGCCCAGCAAGTGGACCCTGCGCCTGGCGGCCCGCCAGCTCGAACTGCAGGGCCAGGCGATCACGCTGACGGAAAAGGAATGCAATTTCCTGCACTTGCTGACGATCAATACGCGGCCCGTGCCGCGGCAGGTCATCGTGGCCGGCATCGGCGGCGACGATCCGGATGCCGGGCGCCGCGTGGACATGCTGGTGTACCGCCTGCGCAAGAAGGCGCGTACCGGGCTGGGACAGGACCTGCCGCTGCGCAGCGCGTATGGCGAGGGATACAGCCTGTCGACCAGTTTCAATTTGTCGTAACGGTGTCGGCACCGAGCCGGCCGGGCAATCAGCAGGCTCAGAAATAACAAGCTCAACAATAAAAAGGGACAGAGCGAGCAGGAAATTTCAATTTCCGTAAACAATCAGGGACAGGGTCGCAGCCGCCGGAGTATCATGGCTGTTTCAACCGATTTCCTAACTTGGTATGGCCCGCCTGCCCCGACTCGTCGTTCCTTCCCAGCCCCATTACGTGATCCAGCGTGGCCTAAACGGCCAGCACATCTTCCAGGATACGGACGATTACACGACCTTCCTTGCCTGGCTGCGCGCCGCGGCACGGACCTACAAGGTCGCCATCCACGCCTATGTGCTGTTGCCGGACGGCTTGCATCTGCTGGCGACGCCCTCCGACGAGGAAGGGCTGGGCCAGATGATGCAGTGGCTGGGCCGCTGCTATGTCCCTTACTTCAACCAGAAATACGGCCGCGCCGGCACCCTGTGGCATGGGCGGTACAAGACTTCGGTCATCGATGCCGACAACTTCCTGCTGACCTGCTGCCGTTATCTCGAAGCCGCACCGGTGCGTGCCGGCGTGGCGAGCGCGGCGGAAGAGTACCCGTGGTCCAGCTACGGCCACCATGCGGGCATCCGGTCGGATAACGTGGTCACCGATCATCCTTCTTACTGGTCGCTCGGCAATACGCCGTTCCAGCGGGAGGCTGCCTACATCGAGCTGTCTGCGCAGCATCTGCCTGCCGCGCAGATCGCCGTTGTCGAAGCCGCCGTGCTGAAAGGGTGGCCGCTGGGCACCGACAAGTACAAGAAAGAACTGGAGCAGAAGGCCAAGCGGCAAGTGCTGCCCGCCAAACGCGGCCGGCCCTTCAAGCAGCCATCATCGGCCTGACCTCCAAGTCGGCTTCATCTTTTGGTTGTTTAACAACCAGCTCGACAACACCCATTGAGTGCTAATCCATTGATTCGAAAGATGTTGCCAAAATTCGGGGACTGTCCCCGAATTTTGGCAACTTTTGCCTTTGAACCAGTCAAATTTCCCGGGGCGAGCAATCTTTGTTCATGTCTCCCACTATGTCCCTAATTAAAATTTTGCGCAAAATTAGTGCAATTAATTTGACTCCGACCCTAATTAATTAAGTTGAGTTTACTTGTGCGATGCACTATTCTCGGTTTTCAATTTGCAAAACCGGAGCCATGCGTACCCGCCACGGTAGGTGTTCACGGCTTCCAGCTTCGGAGAAAGTGCCCATGAACGCGCAAGGTTTGTACGACCCAGCCAACGAACACGATGCCTGCGGTGTCGGCTTCGTAGCCCATATCAAAGGCCAGAAAAGCCATTCGATCATCGAACAGGGTCTGCAGATCCTGAAGAACATCGACCACCGCGGCGCCGTGGGTGCCGACAAGCTGATGGGCGACGGTGCCGGCATCCTGATCCAGATCCCGGACCAGTTCTACCGTGATGAAATGGGCAAGCAGGGCGTGGAACTGCCACCGCCGGGTGAATACGGCGTAGGCATGGTGTTCCTGCCGAAGGAAAGCGCATCGCGCATCGCCTGCGAACAGGAAATCGAGCGCGCCGTGCGCATCGAAGGCCAGGTAGTGCTGGGCTGGCGCAATGTACCGGTCGATACGGAAATGCCGATGTCGCCGCTGGTGCGCGCGAAAGAGCCGGTGATCCGCCAGATCTTCATCGGCCGCGGCGCCGACATCATGGTCACCGATGCACTGGAACGCAAGCTCTACGTGATCCGCAAGTCGTCCGGCCACGCGATCCAGGCGCTGAAGCTGCAGCACGGTAACGAATTCTTCGTGCCGTCGATGTCGGCCCGTACCGTCGTCTACAAGGGCTTGCTGCTGGCCGACCAGGTCGGCGTGTACTACCGCGACCTGCAGGATCCGCGCTGCATCTCCGCGCTGGCACTGGTGCACCAGCGCTTCTCCACGAACACCTTCCCGGAATGGCCGCTGGCCCACCCGTACCGCCTGATCGCGCACAACGGCGAGATCAACACGGTCAAGGGCAACTTCAACTGGATGCGCGCCCGCGAAGGCGTGATGAAGTCCGCCGTGCTGGGCGACGACCTGCAGAAGCTGTTCCCGCTGATCTATGAAGGCCAGTCGGACACCGCCTGCTTCGACAACGCACTGGAACTGCTGCTGATGGCGGGCTACCCGCTGGCGCAGGCCATGATGATGATGATCCCGGAAGCGTGGGAAAACCACACGCTCATGGACGACAACCGCAAGGCGTTCTACGAATACCACGCCGCGATGATGGAGCCGTGGGACGGCCCCGCCGCGATGGCCTTCACCGACGGCCGCTACATCGGCGGCACGCTGGACCGCAATGGCCTGCGTCCGGCGCGCTACATCGTCACGGATGACGACCTGGTGGTGATGGCGTCCGAATCGGGCGTGCTGCCGATCCCGGAATCGAAGATCATCCAGAAATGGCGCCTGCAGCCGGGCAAGATGTTCCTGATCGACCTGGAAGCCGGCCGCATCATCGACGACAAGGAACTGAAGGATACGTACGCCAACGCCAAGCCGTACAAGGCGTGGATCAACGCAGTCCGCATCAAGCTCAACAGCCTGAAACTGGCTGAAAGCCAGCTGCACCAGAACGCCGCCAAGTACACGGGGTCAAAAGTTCAAGCCGCGGGCGAAAAGCTGCCGGCATCGCTGCTGGACCGCCAGCAGGCGTTCGGCTACACCCAGGAAGACCTGCGCTTCCTGCTGGCGCCGATGGCCGCCGCCGGTGAAGAAGCCACCGGTTCGATGGGCAATGACTCGCCGCTGGCCGTCATGTCCAACAAGCTCAAGCCGCTGTATAACTACTTCAAGCAGCTGTTCGCCCAGGTGACCAACCCGCCGATCGACCCGATCCGCGAAGCGATGGTGATGTCGCTGGTATCGTTCATCGGCCCGAAACCGAACCTGCTGGACACCAACAACGTCAACCCGCCGATGCGCCTCGAAGTGTCGCAGCCGGTGCTGTCGTTCGACGACATGGCGCGCCTGCGCCACATCAGCGGCCACACCGGCGGCAAGTTCAAGTCGTACGAACTGTCGATCTGCTATCCGCTGGCCTGGGGCAAGGAAGGCGTGGAAGCGTCGCTGGCATCGCTGTGCGCGGAAGCCGTCGATGCCATCAAGTCCGGCCATAACATCCTGATCGTGTCCGATCGCGCCGTGTGCGCCGACCGCGTGGCGATCCCGGCGTTGCTGGCAACGTCCGCGATCCACCAGCACCTGGTCAGCAAGGGCCTGCGCGCCTCCACCGGCCTGGTCGTCGAAACCGGTTCGGCCCGCGAAACGCACCACTTCGCGCTGCTGGCTGGCTATGGCGCCGAAGCCGTGCACCCGTACCTGGCAATGGAAACGCTGGCCGAGATGGCCCACGCGATGCCGGGCGACCTGACGCCGGAAACCGCGCTGTACAACTACACCAAGGCGGTCGGCAAGGGCCTGATGAAGGTGATGTCGAAGATGGGCATCTCCACCTACATGTCGTACTGCGGCGCGCAGATCTTCGAAGCGGTGGGCCTGAACAAGGCGGTCGTGCAGAAGTACTTCAAGGGCACCGCGTCGAACGTGGAAGGCATCGGCCTGTTCGAGATCGCCGACGAAGCGCTGCGCCTGCATAACCTGGCCTTCGGCAACGACCCGGTGCTGGCCGAATCGCTGGATGCGGGCGGCGAATACGCCTACCGCGTGCGCGGCGAAGACCACCTGTGGACGCCGGACGCGATCGCCAAGCTGCAGCACTCGACCCGCGCCAACAACTTCAACACCTATAAAGAGTACGCGCAGATCATCAACGACCAGAGCCGCCGCCACCTGACGCTGCGCGGCCTGTTCGAGTTCAAGATCGATCCGTCGAAGGCGATCCCGCTGGAAGAAGTCGAGCCGGCCAAGGAAATCGTCAAGCGTTTCGCCACCGGCGCCATGTCGATGGGTTCCATCTCCACCGAAGCGCACGCCACGCTGGCGATCGCCATGAACCGTATCGGCGGCAAGTCGAACACGGGCGAAGGCGGCGAAGATCCGAACCGCTTCAAGGCCGAGCTGAAAGGCATCCCGATCAAGCAGGGCGCGACGATGGCCGATGTCATCGGCAAGGACCAGGTCGTGGTCGACATTCCGCTGCTGGAAGGCGACTCCCTGCGCTCGAAGATCAAGCAGGTGGCGTCCGGCCGCTTCGGCGTGACGGCGGAATACCTGAACTCCGCGGACCAGATCCAGATCAAGATGGCGCAGGGCGCCAAGCCGGGCGAAGGCGGCCAGCTGCCGGGCCACAAGGTGTCGGGCTACATCGCCACGCTGCGTTTCGCGGTGCCGGGTGTCGGCCTGATCTCGCCGCCGCCGCACCACGACATCTACTCGATCGAAGACCTGGCGCAGCTGATCCACGACCTGAAGAACGTGAACCCGCGCGCTTCGATCTCCGTGAAGCTGGTGTCGGAAGTGGGTATCGGCACCGTCGCCGCCGGCGTTTCGAAAGCCAAGGCCGACCACGTGGTGGTGGCCGGCCATGACGGCGGTACGGGCGCCTCCCCGCTGTCGTCGGTGAAGCACGCCGGCACGCCGTGGGAGCTGGGCCTGGCCGAAACCCAGCAAACGCTGGTGCTGAACGGCCTGCGCAACCGGATCCGCGTGCAGGCCGACGGCCAGATGCGTACCGGCCGCGACGTGGTCATCGCCGCGCTGCTGGGCGCCGACGAAATCGGCTTCGCCACCGCGCCGCTGGTGGTCGAAGGCTGCATCATGATGCGCAAGTGCCACCTGAACACCTGCCCGGTGGGCGTGGCCACCCAGGATCCGGTGCTGCGCGCCAAGTTCCAGGGCAAGCCGGAACACGTGGTGAACTACTTCTTCTTCGTTGCCGAGGAAGCGCGTCAACTGATGGCGCAGCTGGGCATCCGCACGTACGATGAACTGATCGGCCGTTCCGACCTGCTGGACAAGTCGAAGGCGATCACGCACTGGAAGGCGCAGGGCCTGGACTTCTCCGCCATCTTCTACCAGCCGCGGGTCAACGAAGGCCTGTGCATGTACCACAACGAAGAGCAGGAGCACGGCCTGGAAAACGCGCTCGATCACAAGCTGATCGCGCAAGCCAAGGCCGCGCTGGAGAAGGGCGAACGCGTATCGTTCATCTCGCCGGTGAAGAACCGCAACCGCACCGTGGGCACGATGCTGTCCGGCGAAGTAGCGGCGCGCTACGGTCACGCCGGCCTGCCGGACGACACGATCCACATCCAGCTGCAGGGTACCGCCGGCCAGTCGGCCTGCGCATTCCTGGCGCATGGCATCACGATCGACCTGGTGGGTGAAGGCAACGACTACGTGGGCAAGGGCCTGTCGGGCGGCCGCATCATCGTGCGTCCGAATACCGAGTTCCGCGGCTGGGCCGTCAACAACATCATCATTGGCAACACGGTGCTGTACGGCGCGATCGCCGGCGAAGCCTTCTTCAACGGCGTGGCCGGCGAACGTTTCGCGGTGCGTAACTCGGGTGCCACGGCGGTCGTCGAAGGCACGGGCGACCACGGTTGCGAATACATGACCGGCGGTACCGTGGTCGTGCTGGGCCACACGGGCCGCAACTTCGCGGCGGGCATGTCGGGCGGTATCGCCTACGTGTACGACCCGGATGGCGATTTCGAGAAGCGCTGCAACCTGTCGATGGTCAGCCTGGAAGAAGTGCTGCCGGCCGCCGACCACGACGACAAGTCGACCTGGCACGCCCAGCATCGCAACGGCACGCCGGAATCGGACGAAGCGATCCTGAAGCGCCTGATCGAACGCCACTTCAAGCACACCGGCAGCACGCGCGCCCGCCTGCTGCTGGATAACTGGGCCGAAAGCCGTGGCAAGTTCGTGAAAGTGTTCCCGAACGAATACAAGCGCGCTCTGGTCGAACTGGCGGATAACGCCTCGATCGAAGCTGAAACCCAGGCCATCGCCGCGTAATCGCGCCAATCAGTTAGGAATTAGAGAAAATGGGAAAAATCACCGGTTTCATGGAATTCCAGCGCCAGGACGAAAGCTACCTGGCCCCGGAATCGCGCCTGAAGAACTACAAGGAGTTCGTGCTCAAGCTGACGGACGAGCAGGCCAAGGTGCAGGGCGCACGCTGCATGGATTGCGGCATCCCGTTCTGCAACACGGGCTGCCCGGTCAACAACATCATCCCCGACTGGAACGACCTGGTGTACCGCCACCACTACCGCCAGGCGCTGGACGTGCTGCACTCGACCAACAACTTCCCGGAGTTCACCGGCCGTATTTGCCCGGCGCCGTGCGAAAGCGCCTGCACGCTGGGCATCAACAACGACCCGGTGGGCATCAAGTCGATCGAGCACAAGATCATCGACGAAGGCTGGGAACACGGCTGGGTCAAGCCGCAGCCGGCCGACCACAAGACGGGCAAGAAAGTGGCCATCATCGGTTCCGGTCCTGCCGGCCTGGCGGCTGCCCAGCAGCTGGCGCGCGCCGGCCATGACGTGACCGTGTTCGAGAAGTCGGACCGCGCCGGCGGCCTGCTGCGCTACGGCATCCCCGACTTCAAACTGGAAAAGTTCCACATCGACCGCCGCATCGAACAGATGGAAGCGGAAGGCGTGAAGTTCCGCATGAACACGCTCGTGGGCAAGGATTTCCCCGCCAACGTGAACAACTGGGCCAAGGAAACCATCTTCCCGGAAGACCTGGAAAAGGAATTCGACGCCGTGGTGATCGCCGGTGGCGCGGAACAGCCGCGTGACCTGCCGGTGCCGGGCCGCGAACTGAAGGGTGTCCACTTCGCCATGGACTTCCTGCCGCTGCAGAACAAGGTCAACGCCGGCGACAAGGTGAAAGACCAGATCAAGGCCACCGGCAAGCACGTGGTCGTGATCGGTGGTGGCGATACGGGTTCCGACTGCGTGGGCACGTCGAACCGCCACGGCGCCGCGGCCATCACGCAGTTCGAACTGATGCCGATGCCGCCGGAGCAGGAAAACAAGCCGCTGGTGTGGCCGTACTGGCCGACCAAGCTGCGCACCTCGTCGTCGCACGAAGAAGGTTGCGAGCGCGACTGGGCGGTGGCCACCAAGCGCCTGGAAGGCAAGAACGGCAAAGTCGAGAAGCTGGTCGCCTGCCGCGTCGAGTGGAAAGACGGCAAGATGGCCGAAGTGCCGGATTCGGAATTCGAGATGAAGGCCGACCTGGTGCTGCTGGCGATGGGCTTTGTCTCGCCGGTGCAACAAGTGCTGGAAGCCTTCGGCATCGAAAAAGACGGCCGCGGCAATGCCCGCGCCGCCACCGAAGGCAGCAATGCCTACGTCACCAGCAAGCCCGGCATCTTCGCCGCCGGCGACATCCGCCGCGGCCAGTCGCTGGTCGTGTGGGCCATCCGCGAAGGCCGCCAGTGCGCCCGCGCGGTGGACGAGTACCTGATGGGCCACTCCGTCCTGCCACGCTGATCCACGGCGTTCTCCGAAAAGCCCGCCCGGTCCGCCCGGCGGGCTTTTTGTTTGTCGCAAAAACAACAGGGACAGTCCCCTTGGGAGGGACAGTCCCCGGATTTTTTACAACAGTTCGTGTTGCATAAAACCGGGGTCAGACCCCAGATTCTGGAAATGTTTCCTGAAACCGGGGTCTGGCCCCGGTTTTAAGAAATGGTGCCGTGCACAAAATTAACAGGGTTTGCGGAATGTAAGTTACTGACTCAACAGTTGGCAGTGTTGTATCATCGAATACTTAACCGTTGTCATATAAGCCATTCCTGGGGCTTGCGCAGCAGAGTATGGGCTTTCTGCATTACAATATGGCATTAAAAATAAAGACTGTCTGCCGTGGCAAACCTCGTTGAAATCCGCGATCTGCACTTCTCGTATGGGAAGCGCCCCATCCTGGCGGGGCTCCACATGGACTTCCAGAAAGGGAAGGTCGTGGCGGTCATGGGCGGCTCGGGCAGTGGCAAGACCACGGTATTGCGCCTGATCGGTGGGCAGATCCGGCCCAGCAAGGGCCAGGTCAGCGTGGATGGCCAGGTCGTCCACAAGCTGAAGACCAAGGAATTGTATTTGTTGCGCCGCAAGATGGGCATGCTGTTCCAGCACGGCGCGCTGTTCACCGACCTCACCGTGTTTGAAAACGTGGCGTTCCCGCTGCGCGAGCATACCGACTTGCCGGAAGAGCTGATCCGCGATCTCGTGCTGATGAAGCTGAACGCGGTCGGCCTGCGCAACGCGGCGCCGCTGAAGCCGGGCGAGATTTCCGGCGGCATGGCGCGCCGGGTGGCGCTGGCCCGCTCGATCGCGCTGGATCCGCAACTGATCATGTATGACGAGCCCTTCGCCGGCCTCGACCCGATTTCGATGGGCGTGACGGCGAACCTGATCCGCAACCTGAACGATGCGCTCGGTTCCACCAGCATCCTGGTGTCGCACGACGTGAAGGAATCGTTCACGATCGCGGATTACGTGTATTTCCTGTCGCAGGGCAAGATCGTGGCCCACGGCACGCCGGCTGAAATGATGGTATCGACCGACCCTTACGTCAAACAATTCGTGCACGCCGAGGCGGATGGCCCGGTGCCGTTCCATTATCCCGGCAAGTCGCTGGCCGACGATCTGGGCCTGGGAGTGCGCAAATGATCGGCCGCCGCGTTCTTGCCGGCGTCGGCAATACCGTGCGCGATTACGTGGAAAGCGTCGGCTACGCCGCGCGCACCTTCTTCACCATGCTGGGCCTGTCGCCGGGCATGATGCGCCGGCCCCACCTCGTCATCGAGCAGCTGCACTTCATCGGCAATTATTCGATGTTGATCATCACGCTGTCCGGCCTGTTCGTCGGCATGGTGCTGGGCTTGCAGGGCTATTACACACTGAACAAGTACGGCGCTTCCGAATCGCTGGGCTTGCTGGTGGCGCTGGGGCTGACCCGCGAACTGGGGCCGGTCATCACGGGCCTGCTGTTCGCCGGCCGGGCCGGCACGTCGCTGACGGCCGAAATCGGCCTGATGAAGGCCGGCGAGCAATTGTCCGCCATGGAAATGATGGCCGTGAACCCGATCCAGCGCGTGCTGGCACCGCGCTTCTGGGCCGGCGTGATCGCCGTGCCGCTGCTCGCGTCGATTTTCTCCGCGGTCGGTATCCTGGGCGGTTACCTGGTCGGGGTGGGGCTGATCGGCGTCGATGCCGGCGCATTCTGGTCCCAGATGGAAGCCGGCATCGACCTGTGGAAGGACGTCGGCAACGGTTTCGTCAAGAGCGTGGTGTTCGGTATCGCGATCACCTTCATTGCCCTGTACCAGGGCTACGAGACGCGGCCGACGCCGGAAGACGTGGCCGGTGCCACCACCCGCACGGTGGTCGTGTCGTCGCTGATGATCTGGTGGCTGGACTTCATGCTGACGGCGCTGATGTTCAGCAAATAATGAGCCAACAAGCCGGCCAGTAAGCCAGCAAATAATTGCATCGTGGGAATGCCCGGCGCGGTTACAGAAAAACAGATAGGATAAGTAAAAATGCAACGCAAATCTCTGGATGTGTGGGTCGGCCTGTTCGTCGTGATCGGCGTGGCCGCGCTGATGTTCCTGGCCCTGAAGGCGGGCAACAGCGGCACCTTCTCGCTCGCGAAGACGTATGAAATCACCGCCAAGTTCGACAACATCGGCAGCCTGCGTCCGCAGGCGGCCGTGAAGGCGTCGGGCGTGGTGGTCGGTCGCGTGGCGCGGATCGCGTTCGACGACAAATCGTACAAGGCGGCCGTGACGCTGGAGATGGACTCGACGTACAAGTTCCCCAAGGACAGCTCCGCCAAGATCCTCACGGCTGGCCTGCTGGGCGAGCAATATGTCGGTATCGAGGCCGGGGGTGACGTAAACAACCTGGCCCAGGGCGACCGGATCGCCCGTACGCAGTCCGCCGCGGTGCTGGAAGACCTGATCAACCAATTCATCTACAGCAAAGCCGCTGAAGGAAAGGACTGAAACCGATGCGCCGTCAAACCTCCGTTTTGCCGATGCTGCTCGCCGCAGCCGCGGCAGTCACCCTGAGCGGGTGCGCCGTTGGCCCGGACAAGCGCGATCCGATGGAAAACTGGAACCGCGCCGTCTTCAATTTCAACGACAAGGTCGATACCTATGCGCTGAAACCGGTGGCGACCGGCTACAAGAACGTCACGCCGTCGTTCGTGCAGACCGGCGTGAACAATTTCTTCGGCAACCTGCAGGACCTCTGGACCGGTGGCAATAATCTGCTGCAAGGCAAGGGCGGCGACGCCGTCTCCGACTTCGGCCGTTTCGCCCTGAATTCCACGTTCGGCTTGCTGGGCCTGATCGACATCGCCAGCGAAGCCGGCCTGCAAAAGCACAAGGAAGACTTCGGCCAGACGCTGGGCCGCTGGGGCGTGCGACCCGGCCCGTACATGATGCTGCCGCTGCTGGGCCCGTCCACGGTGCGCGATACCGCCGGCCTGCCACTGGACTTCGCGGCCGATCCGTGGTCGCACAAGGATCCCACCAATGTCCGTACCATCGGCAGCGTGGTGCGCGTGGTCGACCAGCGTGCTTCGCTGCTCGACGCGTCGTCGCTGCTGGAAGACGCGGCGCTCGACCGCTACGAGTTCGTGCGCGACGGTTTCCTGCAGCGCCGCCAGAGCCAGGTATATGACGGCGACGTGCCGGAGACCAAGGCGGAAGAAAACGTGCCGGAACAGCCGGCCGTGAAGCCGACCGGCGAAGGCGCGGCGCAGCCGGCCACGTAACGGACAGTAAGCGACAGTAAGGGACAGTAACGGCGGAGCGCCGGCTCCGCCACCCCCGCTATAATGTCGCAGCGGCCGGCATGGAACCGGCCCACCATTGTCGTGTAACCAATATCGGTACAAGTAAATATCGGTACAACCAACCCAGGTAAAACCACATGAAACTGATCAAGCAACTGCTCGCCGTCGCCACGATCGCGTTTGCCACCACCGGCTTCGCCGCGGCACAAGGCGCGAACGAAGCGCCCGACCAACTGGTCAAGCGCATCAGCTCGGAAGTGCTGAACACCGCCAAGAACGACAAGGAAATCCAGGCCGGCAACACCCGCAAGGTGATGGACCTGGTGGAAACCAAGATCCTGCCGTACGTGGATTTCGAGCGCATGACCGCGCTGGCCGCCGGCCGCTACTGGCGTGAAGCCACGCCGGAACAGAAGCGCGCGCTGTCCACCGAATTCCGCACGCTGCTGATCTACACGTATTCCGGCGCCCTGTCGCAAGTGCGCAACGAGACGATCGAATTCAAGCCGCTGCGCGCCGATGCGGCCGACACCGAAGTGGAAGTGCGTTCGCAGGTCAACATGACCCGCGGCGAACCGGTGCTGCTGAACTACCGCGTCGCGAAAACGCCGGAAGGCTGGAAGATCTACGACATCAACGTGCTGGGCGCCTGGCTGGTGGAAACCTACAAGGGCACCTTCAACACCGAGATCAGCAAGGGCGGCATCGATGGCCTGATCAAGACGCTGGCCGCGAAGAACAAGCAGCTGGCAAACAAGCCGCTGGCCACCGCCAAGAAGTAATCGGCAAGCAGTGACCATCCCCGGGCCGGCCTTGTGCCGGCCCTTCAGTGTCTGACTCAGTATCTGAAACCCGTTTCGAGATGAAAGACGGCGAAAATCCCATGAACGACAGCTCGAACAACATGCTGTCCCTGACCGCGCTGACCGTCGATAACGCCACGGCGGCGCTGGAACACGGCCTCGCCGCGCTGCAGGCCGGCCAGAGCGAATTCGACATGCGCAACGTGGTGGCCGTCGATTCGGCCGCCGTCTCGGTCATGCTGGCGTGGCAACGCGCCGCCCACGCGGCCGGCATCACGCTGCGCCTCGTGAACCTGCCGCCGATGCTGCAAAGCCTGACCAAGCTGTATGGCGTCTGTTCGCTGGTATCGCCGCAAGCCTGCGAGACCGCCGAACTGCATCACCATTGACCCCCGCCTTACCCCCTCTCCGCTGTATTTCCGCCGGCCCGGGCGTGACCGGGTCGAAATTCCAATATAATTGACCGTTGCTCTTGCCAGATTGGCGCGAGCTCCCGCATGAACGGCAATGGCCCGGAACCGGTCCGGGGCCGGCCGCCAGCGCAACGGTCAGCGTTGCAAAGAACACAAACAAGCCAGGCATGACAGCAATCCAAATCAGCAATGTCCAGAAGCGCTATCAATCGCTGCAGGCGCTGGGCGGCGTGTCGCTCTCGATCGAGGAAGGCGAATTCTTCGGGCTGCTCGGGCCGAACGGCGCCGGCAAGACCACGCTGATCTCGATCATCGCGGGCCTGATCCGCGCCGACGGCGGTTCCGTGTCGATCCATGGCCACGATGTGGTGACCGATTTCCGTGCCGCCCGCAGGAAGCTTGGCGTGGTGCCGCAGGAACTGGTGTTCGACCCGTTCTTTACCGTGCGAGAGACGCTGCGCCTGCAGTCCGGCTACTTCGGCCTGCCGAACAACGACAAGTGGATCGACGAGGTGATGGAGAACCTCGACCTGACCAACAAGGCCGACACCAATATGCGCGCGCTGTCCGGCGGCATGAAGCGCCGCGTGCTGGTGGCGCAGGCGCTGGTGCACAAGCCGCCCGTCATCGTGCTCGACGAGCCGACCGCCGGGGTCGACGTCGAACTGCGCCAAACGCTGTGGAAGTTCATTTCGCGCCTGAACCGCGAAGGCCACACCATCGTGCTGACCACCCACTACCTGGAAGAAGCGCAGGCGATGTGCAAGCGCGTGGCGATGATGAAACTGGGCAAGGTGGTGGCGCTGGACACCATGTCCTCGCTGATCCGCCGCATCTCCGGCTCGCAGCTGATCGTGCACCTGAAGCAGGGCGACCTGCCGCCGGACCTGCAGCACCTGGTGCTGCACGCCGAGACCGGTTCGCAATTGTCCGCCTCGGGCCGCCAGTACAGCCTGAAGGTCAACGAATACATGGAAGTGGAAACCATCCTGGCGCGCCTGCGCGAGAGCGGCGCCGTGATCGACGAGATGCAGCTGCAGCAGGCCGACCTGGAAGACATCTTCCTGGAAATCACCGGCGGAGGGGCCGCGCAATGATGTCGACCGGCTTCCGCACCCTGGTGTACAAGGAAACCCTGCGCTTCTACAAGGTGGCCACGCAGACCATCGCCGCGCCGATCCTCACCGCCATGCTGTACCTGCTGATCTTCGGCCACGTGCTCGAAGGGCGCGTGCAGGTCTACGAGGGCGTGTCGTACACGTCGTTCCTGATCCCCGGCCTGGTGATGATGAGCGTGCTGCAGAACTCGTTCGCCAATTCCTCGTCGTCGCTGATCCAGTCGAAGATCACCGGCAACCTGGTGTTCGTGCTGCTGACGCCCCTGTCGCACTGGGAAATCTTCTCGGCCTACACGATCGCCGCGATGGTACGCGGCCTCGTCGTCGGCCTGGGCGTGTTCATCGCCACCGCGTGGTTCGCGCACATGTCGTTCGCCTGGCCGCTGTGGATCGTCGCGTTCGCGCTGCTGGGCGCCGCCATCCTCGGCACGATGGGCCTGATCGCCGGCATCTGGGCCGAGAAATTCGACCAGCTGGCGGCATTCCAGAACTTCCTGATCATGCCGCTGACGTTCCTGTCCGGCGTGTTCTATTCGATCCACTCGCTGCCGCCGTTCTGGCTGACCGTGTCGCACCTGAACCCGTTCTTCTACATGATCGACGGCTTCCGGTACGGCTTCTTCGGCCAGTCCGACATCAATCCCTGGACCAGCCTGGCCATCGTGTCCGCCTTCCTGGTGGTGCTCGCGCTGCTGGCCATCCGGCTGCTCAAGAGCGGCTACCGGCTGAGGCACTGAGCAGGCACCGAGCAGCCACCGAGCAGACATCAAGAAACCAGACGTTGAAGAAACATTGAAGAGGTACCCAACATGACCACCACCCCTGAAGCAATCCACGGCTACATCGCCGCCGGCCTCGACTGCACCCACCTGGAAGTGGAGGGCGATGGCCAGCACTTCACCGCCGTCATCGTCTCGCCCGCCTTCGCCGGCAAGCGCCCGATCCAGCGCCACCAGATCGTCTACGCGGCGCTGGGCGACCGCATGCGCGAGGAAATCCACGCGCTGTCGATGAAGACGCTGACCCCGGAAGAATTCGCGGCCAAGGCATAACGAGAAAACCAAGGAAAAATCGATGGACAAACTGCTCATCACCGGCGGCAAGCGCCTGGTCGGGGACATCCAGATCTCCGGTGCCAAGAACGCGGCGCTGCCCATCCTGTGCGCGGGCCTGCTGACGTCCGGCGACCTGCAACTGTCGAACGTGCCCAACCTGCACGACGTGTCGACGATGCTCAGGCTGCTGCGCCAGACCGGCCTGACGGTCGCGCAGGACGGCGACAAGGTCACGCTGAACGGCGCCAAGATCGACAAGCTGGAAGCGCCGTACGAGCTGGTGAAGACGATGCGTGCATCGATCCTGGTACTGGGCCCCCTGCTGGCGCGCTTCGGCGAAGCCAAGGTATCGCTGCCGGGCGGCTGCGCGATCGGTTCGCGCCCCGTCGACCAGCACATCAAGGGCTTGCAGGCGCTGGGCGCGGAGATCTCGATCGACGCCGGCTACATCTACGCCAAGGCGAAAAAACTGCAGGGCACCCGCGTCGTCACCGACATGATCACGGTGACCGGCACGGAAAACCTGCTGATGGCCGCCACGCTGGCCGAAGGCGAGACGGTGCTGGAAAACGCCGCGCGCGAGCCGGAAGTGACGGACCTGGCCAACCTGCTGGTAGCCATGGGCGCGAAGATCGACGGCATCGGCACCGACCGCCTGGTGATCCAGGGCGTGCCGGCGCTGAATGGCGCGGCGCACGCGGTGATCTCCGACCGCATCGAAGCTGCCACCTTCCTGTGCGCCGTGGCGGCCGCCGGCGGCGACATCACGATCCGCAACACCCGTACCGACATCCTCGACTCTGCGCTGGAAAAGCTGCGCGAGATGGGCGTGCGCCTGACCGTGGGCGATACGTGGATCCGCGCGCAGATGGATGCGCGCCCCACGCCGGTATCGTTCCGCACCACCGAATACCCGGGCTTCCCGACCGACATGCAGGCGCAGTTCATGGCCGTCAACACGATCGCCGCCGGCCAGAGCACCGTGACCGAGACGATCTTTGAAAACCGCTTCATGCACGTGCAGGAAATGAACCGCCTGGGCGCGCGCATCCGCATCGACGGCAACACCGCCTTCATCGACGGCACGCAGCAATTGATCGGCGCACCCGTGATGGCCACCGACCTGCGCGCTTCGGCATCGCTGGTGATCGCCGGCCTGGCGGCCAAGGGCGAAACGCTGGTCGACCGCATCTATCACCTGGATCGCGGCTACGACCGCATGGAAGTGAAGCTTTCCGCCGTCGGCGCCAACATCACCCGCATCAAGTAATCGTCAATCACCATGAGCACACTTCCTGCCCAGGCCACCGACCGCTCGCAACTGATCCTCGCCCTGTCGAAGGGCCGCATCTTCGAGGACACGCTGCCGCTGCTGGCGGCGGCCGGCATCACCGTCACGGAAAACCCGGAAACCTCGCGCAAGCTGATCCTGCCGACCAACGACCCGCACGTGCGCGTGCTGATCGTGCGCGCCACCGACGTGCCGACCTACGTGCAGCATGGCGCCGCCGATTTCGGCGTGGCCGGCAAGGACGTGCTGTTCGAGCATGGCGGCGAAGGGCTGTACCAGCCGATCGACCTGAACATCGCGCGCTGCCGCATGTCCGTGGCGGTCAAGGCGGGCTTCGATTACGAGACCGCGGTGCGCCAGGGCGCGCGCCTGCGGGTGGCCACCAAGTTCACCGAGATGGCGCGCCAGCACTTCGCCAAGAAGGGCGTGCACGTGGACTTGATCAAGCTGTACGGCTCGATGGAGCTGGCGCCGCTGGTGGGCCTGTCCGACGCGATCGTCGACCTGGTCAGCACCGGCAGCACGCTGCGCGCCAACAACCTGGTGGAAGTGGAAGAGATCTGCGACATCTCGTCCCGCCTGGTGGTCAACCAGGCCGCGCTGAAACTGAAACGCGCGCGCCTGCAGCCGATCCTCGAAGCCTTTGAAAAAGCCTCGCAAGCCAAGTAAAAACCAGTAAAACCCCTGAAGCCAGCCACCATGATCCAGATCCGCAAGCTCGACTCCACCGCCATCGATTTCCAGGAAACGCTCGACGCGCTGCTCGCGTTCGAAGCGGAAACCGACTTCGCCATCGAACAGGCCGTCACCGGGATCATCGCGCAGGTGCGCGCGCGCGGCGACGAGGCGGTGGTCGAGTACACCAACAAGTTCGACCGCATCCCGAACGGCGGCGCGGCCGACCTGAAGGCATTCGAGATCGGCCAGGCCGAACTCGATGCGGCGCTGGCGGCGTTGCCGGACGCGCAGCGCGCCGCATTGCAGACCGCGGCCGAGCGCATCCGCGTGTTCCACGAGCGCCAGAAGCAGGAGCTGCAAGGCTTCACGTACACCGAAGCGGATGGCACGATCCTGGGCCAGCGCATCACCGCACTGGACCGCGTGGGCATCTACGTGCCCGGCGGCAAAGCGGCTTACCCGTCGTCGGTGCTGATGAACGCAATTCCCGCCAAGGTGGCCGGCGTCGGTGAAATCGTGATGGTGGTGCCCACGCCGGATGGCGTGAAGAACCAGATGGTGCTGGCCGCCGCGGCGATCGCCGGCGTCGACCGCGTGATCGGCATCGGCGGAGCGCAGGCCGTAGCCGCGCTGGCCTACGGTACCGAATCGATCCAGCCGGTGGACAAGATCGTCGGCCCCGGCAATGCCTACGTGGCCGCGGCCAAGCGCCGCGTGTTCGGTGCCGTGGGCATCGACATGATCGCCGGTCCTTCCGAAATCCTGGTGGTGTGCGACGGCACCACGGACCCGGACTGGGTGGCCATGGACCTGTTCTCCCAGGCCGAGCACGACGAACTGGCGCAGGCGATCCTGCTGTGCCCGGACGCGGACTACATCGCCCGGGTCGAGGCTTCCATCCAGAAGCTGCTGCCGACCATGCCACGCCAGGAAACCATCCGCACCTCGCTGACCGACCGCGGCGCGCTGGTCAAGGTGCGCGACATGGAAGAAGCGTGTGAGATCGCCAACGCCATCGCCGCCGAGCACCTGGAGATTTCCGCCGAGGAGCCGCAGCAGTGGGCCGACAAGATCCGCCATGCCGGCGCGATGTTCCTGGGCCGCTTCTCGTCCGAATCGCTGGGCGACTATTGCTGCGGCCCGAACCACGTGCTGCCCACCTCGCGCACGGCGCGCTTCTCGTCGCCGCTGGGCGTATACGACTTCCAGAAGCGCTCGTCGGTGATCCAGGTCAGTGAGGCCGGCGCCCAGACGCTGGGCAAGGTCGCCGCCGAGCTGGCGTACGGCGAAGGCCTGCAGGCGCACGCCCGCAGCGCGGAGCTGCGGCTGAAGTCATGAGCACCTGGCTCGATCAGGTGTTCTGCGAGGATGCGCTGCAAGGCTTGCAGCGCATCCCGGATGGCTCGATCGACCTGATCCTGACGGACCCGCCGTACAACCTGGGCAAGGATTACGGCAACGCCTCCGACCAGCAACCGGTGGACGATTTCCTGGCGTGGACCGAGCGTTGGGTCGACGCGGCGCTGCCGAAGCTGAAGGAAAACGGCAGCCTGTATGTATTCACGACGTGGCGCTCGGCGCCGGAGATCTTCGTGATGCTGAAACGGCGGATGACGATGATGAACGAGATCATCTGGGACCGCCGGGTGCCGTCGATGGGCGGCACCGTGCGCAGTTTTACGTCGGTGCACGACACGATCGGCTTCTTCGTGCGCCGCAAGGATTATTATTTCGACCTCGACGCCGTGCGCATCCCGTACGACGCCGAAACCAAGAAGGCCCGCTCGCGCTCCATCTTCATCGGCGCGAAATGGCTGGAACAGGGCTACAACCCGAAAGACCTGTGGAGCGTATCGCGCTTGCACAGGCAGCATGCGGAGCGGGTCGATCACCCCACGCAAAAGCCGCTCGAGATCATCGAACGGATGGTGAAGGCATCGTGCCCGCCCGGCGGCGTGGTGCTCGACCTGTTCATGGGCAGCGGCACCACGGCCGTCGCGGCGCGCAACACGGGCCGCCACTTCACCGGCTTTGAACTGAATCCCGACTATTGCAGGATCCTGGCCGAGCGCCTGGCGGAACCAGCGCCCGTGGCGCCACCGGCGCTTGAACCCAAGACCCGCGCCAGGCGCCTGGCACCGCCGGCCGTGGAGCCGCCGGGGCCTGACCCCAGGGCTCGTGCCAGGAGCCGGGGCCGCGCCGCCGATCCGGGGTCCGACCCCGGTTTCCCGGCAACGCAGCCCAAGGCTTCGGCGAAAAAGCCCAGGACCAGCAAGACCGCAAGCAGGGCCGTCGCCCCCGGCGACAGCCCCGAATAACCAACTGGAGCATGAATCTTGAGTAACAGCGGCATGTCCCTCGACAGCCTGATCGCCAACACCATCCGCCCCGACGTGCGCAGCGACAAGAGCTACCACGTACCGGATGCGAGCGGCTTCGTGAAGCTCGATGCGATGGAAAATCCCTACCAGCTGCCGGAAGCGCTGCGCCGCGAGCTGGGCAACCGGCTCGCCGAGGTGGCGCTGAACCGCTACCCGGCCGCCGCCTATGGCCCGCTGAAGGAGCGCATCCGCGCCAAGCTCGGCGTCCCGGCCGGCTACGATGTCCTGCTGGGCAACGGTTCCGACGAGCTGATCGCCATCATGGCCGCCACCTGCGCGTGGCAGGACCGCCGCGCCGTGATGCTGGCGCCGGTACCGGCGTTCGTGATGTTCCAGCGCTCGGCCCAGGTGGCCGGCATGGACTTCGTCGGCGTCGCCCTGAAGGCGGACCTGACGCTCGACCTGCCGGCCATGCTGGCGGCCATCGAACAGCACCGGCCGGCGCTGATCTTCCTGGCCTACCCGAACAACCCGACCGGCAACCTGTTCGACACGGCCGATATCGAAGCGATCCTGCGCGCGCAGGGCGAGCACGGGCTGGTGGTGGTCGACGAAGCCTACGAGCCGTTTGCACAGCAGAGCTTCATGGAGCGCCTGCCGGAGTTCGCCAACCTGATCGTGATGCGCACCCTGTCCAAGCTGGGCCTGGCCGGCATCCGCCTCGGCTACATGTCGGCGGCGCCGGCGCTGCTGGAGCAGTTCGAGAAGGTGCGGCCGCCCTACAACATCAACGTGATGACGCAGGCGGCGGCCGAATTCGCGCTCGACCATGTCGAGGTGCTGAACGAGCAGGCCCGCCTGCTGCGTGAACAGCGCACGGCGCTGGCGGCGGCGCTGGCCGCGATCCCGGCCGTGCAGGTGTTCCCGTCGGCGGCCAATTTCATCACGATCCGGGTGCCGGATGCCGACAGCATCCATGCCAAACTGGTAAGTCGTAAAATCCTGATTAAAAATTTGAGTAAAATGCACAGTGTGCTGACGAACTGCCTTCGCGTCACCGTCAGCACGCCGGACGAGAACGCCGCTTTCCTCGATGCGCTGCGCGCATCGTTGGCGGACCGATCCTAATACCCCAGAGCTTCCCATGAATTCACCAGCCTCGCGCATTGCAGAAGTCATCCGCAACACCAACGAGACGCAGATCCGCGTCGCCCTGAACCTGGACGGCACCGGCGTGCAGAAGCTCGATACCGGCGTGCCCTTCCTGGACCACATGCTGGACCAGATCGCGCGCCACGGCCTGTTCGACCTGGACGTCAAGGCGACCGGCGACACGCACATCGACAACCACCACACCGTCGAGGATGTCGGCATCACGCTGGGCATGGCGGTGGCCAAGGCCATCGGCGACCGCAAGGGCATCCGCCGCTACGGCCATGCCTACGTGCCGCTGGACGAAGCGCTGTCGCGCGTGGTGATCGACTTTTCCGGGCGCCCGGGCATCGAGTACCACATTCCGTTTACTCGCGCGATGATCGGCACGTTCGACGTCGACCTGACGCTGGAATTCTTCCGCGGCTTCGTCAACCACGCCGGCATCACGCTGCACATCGATAACCTGCGCGGCACCAACGCCCACCACCAGTGCGAGACCGTCTTCAAGGCGTTCGGCCGCGCGCTGCGCATGGCTGCCGAATTCGACGAGCGTGCCGCCGGTACGATTCCCTCCACCAAAGGAAGCCTGTAAACCCGCTGTTACCCGACACGCGGCTTTCACATCATGAAAAAAATCGTTGTAGTTGACTACGGCATGGGTAACGTGCGCTCCGTGGCGCAGGCCCTGCGTGCCGTCGCGCCGGAAGCGGACGTGTCCATTTCCGGCGTGCCCGCCGATATCGACGCGGCCGAGCGCATCGTCCTGCCCGGCCAGGGTTCCATGCTCGACTGTATGACCCACCTGCGCGAATCGGGCGTGCACGATGCGCTGATGCGCGCCGCCGCCAGCAAGCCGCTGATGGGCGTGTGCGTGGGCGAGCAGATGCTGCTCGAGCGCAGCGAGGAACGCAATGCCGAAGGCCTGGGCCTGTTCCCGGGCGAAGTGGTGCGCTTCCAGCTCGACGGGCAGTTGCAGGAAGACGGCTCGCGCTTCAAGGTGCCGCAGATCGGCTGGAACAAGGTGAAGCAGACCGCGCCCCATGCGATGTGGGCCGGCATTCCCGACGATGCCTATTTCTATTTCGTCCACAGTTATTACGCGCGGCCGGCAAACCCGGCGCACAGCGTGGGGGAAACCGTGTATGGCTCGCCGTTCTGCTGCGTGATCGCGCGCGACAACATCTTCGCCACCCAGTTCCACCCGGAGAAGAGCGCGGCCACCGGCCTGCAGCTGTACAAGAATTTCGTCCACTGGAATCCCTGAGCACTCCGACAGTTCCATTCATCCACTTACTCGACCTTTAAACAACCATGCTGCTCATCCCCGCCATCGACCTCAAGGACGGTCACTGCGTTCGCCTGAAACAAGGCGACATGGAACAGTCCACCGTGTTTTCCGACGACCCCGCCGCGATGGCCCGCCACTGGCTGGAGCAGGGCGCGCGTCGCCTGCACCTGGTCGACCTGAACGGTGCGTTCGCCGGCAAGCCGAAGAACGAAGGCGCCGTGAAGGCGATCCTGAAAACGGTGCAGGAGTTCGCGCTGGAGAACGATCTCGACGAGATTCCCGTGCAACTGGGCGGCGGCATCCGCGACCTGGACACGATCGAGCGCTACCTCGATGACGGCATCAGCTACATCATCATCGGCACCGCCGCCGTGAAGAGCCCCGGCTTCCTGCACGACGCGTGCGGCGCCTTCCCCGGCCACATCATCGTGGGCCTGGATGCCAAGGACGGCAAGGTGGCAACCGATGGCTGGAGCAAGATGTCCGGCCACGAGGTGATCGACCTGGCGCAGAAGTTCGAGCAGTACGGCGTGGAATCGATCGTCTACACCGACATCGGCCGCGACGGCATGATGGGTGGCGTGAACATCGAAGCCACCGTGCGCCTGGCGCAGGCGGTGCGCATTCCGATCATCGCCTCCGGTGGCCTGCACAACCTGGCCGACGTGGAAGCGCTGTGCGCGGTGCAGGACGAAGGCATCGAAGGCGTGATCTGCGGCCGCTCGATCTACGAAGGCACCATCAACCTGAACGAGGCGCAGCTGCGCGCCGATGAACTGAGCGGCGAATTCGTCGGCGAAGCCACGGACGAAACCACGGGCGAACAATAATATGCTGGCCAAACGCATCATCCCTTGCCTGGACGTGACCGATGGCCGCGTCGTCAAGGGCGTCAATTTCACCGAGCTGCGCGACGCCGGCGACCCCGTCGAGATCGCGCGCCGCTACGACGAGCAGGGTGCCGACGAGCTGACGTTCCTCGATATCACCGCGTCGTCCGACAACCGCGGCCTGATCCTCGACATCATCGAGCGGGTCGCCGCGCAGGTCTTCATTCCGCTGACGGTCGGCGGCGGCGTGCGCAAGGTGGAAGACGTGCAGCGCCTGCTGAACGCGGGCGCCGACAAGATCAGCCTGAACACCTCGGCCGTCAGCAATCCCCAGCTGGTGTTCGACGCGTCGCAGAAACACGGTTCGCAGTGCATCGTGGTGGCGATCGATGCCAAGCAGGTGGCGCCGGGCAAATGGCAAGTGTTCACGCACGGCGGCCGCAACGCCACCGGGCTGGATGCTGTCGAGTGGGCGCAGAAAATGGCATCGCTGGGCGCCGGCGAACTGCTGCTGACCAGCATGGACCGCGACGGCACCAAGAGCGGCTTCGACCTGGCGCTGACGCGCGCCGTGTCCGATGCGGTGGGCATTCCCGTGATCGCCTCGGGCGGCGTGGGCGGGCTGCAGGACCTGGCCGATGGCGTGACGAAAGGCCATGCCGACGCGGTACTGGCCGCCAGCATTTTCCACTATGGCCAGCACACCGTGCAGGAAGCCAAGCGATTCATGGCGCAGCAGGGCATCCCGGTGCGCGAGGCCTGAGAGAGCACAATGAGTATTCCGACGACGACGCCTAGCGTAGCCAAGGCAAAATGGCTGAACCGCGTGCACTGGGACGAGCATGGCCTGGTGCCCGTGATCGTGCAGGAGCACGGCAGCAACGATGTGCTGATGTTCGCCTGGATGAACCGCGACGCGCTGTACAAGACGGTCGAACTGCGCGAAGCGGTGTACTGGAGCCGCTCCCGCAAGAAGCTGTGGCACAAGGGCGAGGAATCGGGCCATGTGCAGAAGGTGCTCGACATCCGCCTCGACTGCGACGAGGACGTGGTGCTGCTGAAGGTGGAGCAGGCCGGCGGCATCGCCTGCCACACGGGGCGCCATTCGTGCTTCTTCCAGCAGTTCGACGGCGATGCCAAGGATGGCGACTGGAACAGCGTGGAACCGGTGCTGAAGGATCCGGAAACCATTTATACGGACAAGAAGAAATGAGCACCGACATGAACGATGCTTCCGGCACGATCCTGGACCGCGTTGCCGCCACGATCGAGTCGCGCAAGGGCGCCGATCCCGCCACGTCGTACGTCGCCAAGCTGTTCTCGAAAGGCGACGACGCGATCCTGAAGAAGATCGGCGAGGAAGCCACCGAGACCGTGATGGCCGCCAAGGATGCCCGCGTATCGGGCGATGGCGCCAAGGTGCTGTACGAAGTGGCCGATCTGTGGTTCCATTCGCTGGTGCTGCTGGCGCAGTTCGACCTGTCGCCGCAGCAGGTGCTCGATGAACTGGCGCGCCGCGAAGGCGTCTCCGGCATTGCCGAAAAAGCCGCGCGCCCGGATTGATGTCGCCCAAAGCAATGTCGCCCGGATTAATTTCGCCCGAATTAATGTCGCCCCAAGCAATGTCGCCCGAATGAATGTCGCCCGAATTCAAGGATACCCACGTGGATAACTGCCTGTTCTGCAAGATCGCCGCCAAACAAGTTCCGGCAAGCGTCGTCTACGAAGACGACGAGCTGCTGGCCTTCAAGGACATCAACCCGGCCGCGCCGGTGCACCTGCTGGTGATCCCGAAAAAACACATCGCCACGCTGACCGAGGCGCAGCCGGAAGACACGGTCCTGCTGGGCAAGATGCTGGCGCTGGCCCCGAAGCTGGCCGAGGAACACGGTGTTTCCGTGGTGTATGGCAACGATGGCAGTCCCACGCGCGGCTACAAGACGCTGGTCAACAGCGGACCGGATGGCGGCCAGGTGATCTACCACCTGCACATGCATATCTACGGCGGCCCGCGGCCATGGCGCGGCATGCACTGACCCGCCAAGGGCATTGGAACAAGCACGCGGAAGAGTTATTTCCGGCTGTTATCGTGACAGGAACATGACAGAGTAAGAGTCGTGTAAACTGTTCGTTCTTACCGAATTTGGGCGTTTCCGCCCTGCAAGGAGAATAGTATGGGTTCCATGAGCATCTGGCATTGGGTGATCGTCCTGGTCGTCGTCATGCTGGTTTTCGGCACCAAAAAACTGGGCAATATCGGCTCGGACCTGGGCAAGGCCGTCAAGGGTTTCAAGGATGGCGTGAAGACCGACGAAAAGGAAGCGGCCGACCAGCCGGCACCGCCGCCCGCGCACGTGACCGACAAGGGCACGATCGAGGTCGACGCCAAGGAAAAGAACAAGCACTGAATGCATGCTGATCCTGCACGCTGATACATGATCGATCTCGGTCTTTCCAAGCTGGCCATCATCGGCGTCGTGGCGCTGATCGTCATCGGTCCCGAAAAATTGCCGAAGGTGGCGCGCATGGCCGGCACGCTGTACGGCCGCGCCCAGCGCTACCTTCACGATGTCAAGAGCGAGGTCAGCCGCGAAATCGAGCTGGAAGAGCTGCGCAACCTGCAAAAGAACGTGCAGGAGCAGGCCGACAGCATCAAGGCCGACGTCGAGAATTCGATCCAGAAGAACATGGCTGAAGTGGAGGATGTCTTCAAGATCGAAGACAGCTCCGACACCTACGCCAGCCCGGAGCCCGGATTCCATTCGGCCTCCACCGAAGACCAGTCGCGCAAGGCCAAGGAATTCCGCCGCAAGCGGCTGGTCCGCACCTCGGCCGTGCCGCTGTGGTACAAGCAGCGCAACGGCGGCCGCATGCACGTGGTGTCCGGCGCCGCCCGCGTGGCGCGCTTCCGTCCGCGCAGCGGCAAACCTCCCGCATCCTTTTACTGATGAGCACTGAACAACCGGCCGAAGAAACCTTCATCAGCCACCTGGTAGAACTGCGCGACCGGCTCCTGAAGGCTTCCATCGGCGTCCTGATCGTCACGGCCGTGCTGATGGCGTGGCCGGGCCCGACCGTGCTGTACGATTTCCTCGCCCAGCCGATGATCGATGCGCTGCCCACCGGCGCGAAGATCATCGCCACCGGCGTGACCGCGCCCTTCCTGGTACCGATGAAGGTCACGCTGATGCTCGGCATCATCCTGGCGCTGCCATGGGTGCTGTACCAGGCCTGGGCGTTCGTGGCGCCGGGCCTGTACACGCATGAAAAGCGGCTGGTCGCACCGCTGGTGATCTCCTCGTCGCTGCTGTTCGTCGCCGGCGTGGCCTTCTGCTATTTCTTCGTGTTCGGCCGCGTCTTCCACTTCATCGCCACGTTCGCGCCGTCGTCCATTGCCGTCACGCCCGACATCGAGAATTACCTCGATTTCGTGATGTCGATGTGCCTGGCGTTCGGCGCCGCATTCGAAGTGCCGATCGTCGTCGTGATCCTGGTGCGCATGGGCATCGTGTCGCTGGCCAAGCTGCGCGAATGGCGCCCCTACGTGATCGTGGGCGCCTTCGTGATTGCCGCGATCGTCACGCCGCCGGACGTGGTCAGCCAGTTCGCGCTGGCCATTCCGATGTGGATGCTGTTCGAACTGGGATTGCTGGTCTCGCCGATGTTCGTCAGGATGACGCAGGCGCCGGCGGAAAAACCGGAAAGCTAGTCATGATGAAAACGGGAGCCGCTGGCTCCCGTTTTCGATTCCGCGCCTTCTTGCTGGCGTTATTTCTTCTTGCCGGACTTGTTCGTTCCTCCGTTGCCCGTCCCCGCCTGGCCTGCTCCGCTGGCTGGCGCAATGGTTGCCTCGCCAGGCGAGGTCCCCTGCACGGCCAGCGTGCCGCCAGTGCCCAAGCCTCCCGCCACTTCCTGCGCCTTGTACTCGCGCGTTGCCCGCACCAGCTGGTTGTATGAATCCATGAAGGCGGCAATCAGGATCTTGCCTTCCGGCGTCTTCGACCAGCCGCCGCCACCGGCCACCCCGCCGCCACCGAACGCGCCGCCGAACAGGCTGAAATCGAAGTTCTTCGCACTGCCTTCGGCCGCCGCCAGCTGCACGCCGGAGCGGTTGTCGATCATCAGCAGCGTGGTGGACGCTTCGTTGGCCTTGAAGCCGCCGGCCACGAGGCCCGCCACGCTGCCGATCAGGCCGAACCCGCCCAGCGCGCCGCCCATGCCTTGCGTACCCTTCTGGCTGAACGTGATGGTGGGGCTGATGGTGTAGTCGGCCGCCACCATCTGGCCCTTGCCGAACTTGCTGCCGCCGCGCATTTCGCCGCTCGCGTTCACGTCGCGCTCGAACATCAGGTTCTGCATCGCCAGGCCCCGTTCGACGATCACGAAGCAGTTCGACTGCTGGATCAGCTTGCGCAGCACCGGCACGGTCGACCCCAGCTTGTACCGGGTCAGCGCCAGGTACCACGGCGCGTGCTGGTCCTCGACCACGCTCAGGGTGCCGAGCGCGCGGTCGCATTTTTCCAGCTGGGGATTGGCGTTGGAAGCGGTGGCGCCGGCCGCGGAACCGCTGGCGGCCGTCGGCGCACCGCCCAGCAGGGGCACCGAGCCGGCGCAGGCGGACAGCAGCGCCGCGATGCCCAGCAAGCAAAGCGGGGAAATCACGCGGGAAATGGTGGAGTTACTCACGTTCATGGCGAGCTCCTGGAGCAGGGATTGGAGGAGATAGCGGGGGCAGCACGTCATGCTACTGCCCGCCAACCGCTCATCCGTTGTTGCCCATCAAGCGCTTCTGCTTAATGGCTTATGGCAACTCCTTGCACATTTCTTACCGCTGTGCCCGCTTGAAAACCGGTGACGGGCTCCGTTTTTCAATACCGGTGACAGGCTCCATTTTCCAGGGAACGTTGCAAATTCGAAAACCGGTTAATTGGAGCCTGTCACCGTTTCTATCCGCGAATCGCCCGTAGCATCGGGAACGGGCGCTACAACCAAAAACAGTGACAGGCACCATTTTTCGGGAAATGTTTCCCAATAATTGGAGCCTGTCACCGGTTTTTTTTGACCGTGCATCCCGACTGTCGGCGGGGGCGGCCGCTTACTGCATCAGTTCATAATCGGAGCCTGTCACTGGGTTTGGGCCGGCATTTGCAAAAAATAGTGTTGCCAGAAACGACATACAAGTTCTTATAAGGTAAAATTGTTACCTGTAGGAACAAAAATATTATTTCAATCACCACTTCGCCCTCCCATGAAACGTCTCTTTACCCTTTTTGCCATGGTTTGTGCCATGGCGCTGACCACTGGCTGCGCCGTCAACCGCGCGACCGCCAGCCTGACTCCCGGAACCGATCTCACGCAGGTGAAAACCGCCTATGTGGTGAAACAGCCCAAAAATACCCACGGCCTCGACAACCTGATCGCCGCGAACCTCGAGAAGCGCGGTTACACGGTCACCCGCGGTCCTGAGCTGGCCACCCCGTATCCGGCCGACGTGTCCTTTACCTATGTCGATAAATGGATGTGGGATATCACGATGTACCTGCTGGAACTGACGATCAATGTGCGCGATCCGAAGACCGGGTTCCCGATGGCGACCGGTAATTCCCTGCACACGTCCCTGACCCGCAAGTCGCCGCCGGAAATGGTCGACGAAGTCCTGGACAACATCTTCAAAGCCCCGAAAAAATAATTCTTCAGAAAGAAATACCAATGAGTTTCCTACCATTTTCCTGCCGTTCCTTCCTGTCGGCGTCCGTCGTCGTGGCCAGCTTGCTGACCTTGGGCGGCTGCGCCTCCCCCGTCGTGCATGACGCCCTGGTGCCGGTGTCGCTGCAAGTGGCGAAACACCACCCGCAAACGGTGGCCGTGACGACTTCCGGCGGTTCGGAAACTTCCGCCGCTGGCAAATCGCAAGTGGCCGATGCCGAACTGCAGAAGGCCGTGGCCGATGCGATCACGCAGTCCAGGACGTTCTCGCGCGTTGTCGAAGGCAAGAACGGCGACTACACGCTGACGGTCACCATCTTCAACCTGTCGCAGCCGTCGTTCGGTTTCTCGTTCACGGTTGGCGTGGAGATGGGCTGGACGCTGACGCGCACCAGCACCGGCGAGAAAGTCTGGCAGGAGTCGATCAAGTCGGAGCACACCGCTACCGCCAGCGATGCCTTCGCGGGCGTCGTCCGCCTGCGCTTGGCCACGGAAGGCGCCGTGCGCAACAACATCCAGCAAGGCATCATGAAGCTGTCCGCGCTGCAGCTGTAAGCACTGGCCAGCAACAAAAAAAGGAGCCCCAGGCTCCTTTTTTTTGCTCAAAAAATAGGGCTGCCGGGCCGCCCATCTTGAAGCAACACTTCTGAAAAATGGACGTCCCCCATTTTTCCTGCGACTGTTTTATTGCATCAGTTCGCGGATCACCTTCACCGGCGCGCTGCCGTAGCCGAGGAATTCCTCGTTGAAGGCCTTCTGGGTGAACTTGCCGCCCAGTGCGGCGCGGCGCTGTTCGCGCAATTCCATGATTTCGCTGTAGCCGCTGAAGTAGGACGTCAGCTGCACGGAAGTGAGCGTGACGCGGCGCCATTTTTCGGCGGCTTCCTGCTGCGTCTGGAATGCCTGGCGGGTCAGCAGGTCGAGTGCTTGGTCGCGCGGCATGTCCAGCACGTGCACGCTGTAGTCGAGGATCGTGTTGGTCACGCTGCGCAGGTTCCACTTCGAATACATCAGCCACATCTCGGGCGAATTGTCGTAGCCCGATTCCAGCATCATCCGCTCGCTGAACACGGCCCAGCCCTCGACCATCGCGCCGTTGCCGAAGATCGACTTCACCAGCGACGGCGACTTGTTGGCGTACACCAGCTGCGCATAGTGGCCGGGGATCGCCTCGTGCATGTTCAGGATCTGCAGGATCCAGTGGTTGTATTCGCGCAGGCTGCTTTCGGCCTGTTCCGGCGTGGCCCCCGTCAGCGGCGTCACGTTGTAGTAGGTGCGGTCCTGCGGGCGATAGGGGCCCGGCGCCTCGATGCTGGCGCCGGCCACGCCGCGCTGGTAAGCGGGTGTTTCACGCACGACCAGCGGCTTGTTCGGATCCAGCGTCAACAGGTCGTTCTTCGTCACCCATTCTTCCAGCTTCGGGATCTGCGCCTTGATCTCCTCGACGAAGCGCTCCGGCGCCACGTGGTTGGCGGACAGCTTGTCGATCATCATGCCGATCTTGGCATAGCGGTCGGCCGGTTTCCGCACGTCGGCCAGGTACTTCGGCCACAGCTCGTCGCTGATGCGGTCCATGTTCGCCAGCAGCTCGTCGCGTGCCACTAGCGCCTTGCGGTAGGTCTGCTCGCCGGTGCTGGCCGACTGGATGTCGAACGCGAACTTCTGCTCATACAGCTCGCGGCCGATACGGAACGAACGGGCACCCTGCACGGCCAGCAGCTTGTCCTGCTCGCCCAGCCAGGCGGCATAGGCTTCCACGGCGGTCTTGGCCGCGGCGATGCGCTGCGCGAACAGGCCTTTCTCGTTGGCGGCCAGCGAGGAAGACTGCGCCTCCTTGTCCAGCTCTTCGAGCAGCGCGATCACGCCCGGCGCCTGCGCGATCGCCAGCTGGGTGTGCTCGCGCGTGGGATTGGTGATGTTGTTGCGTGCCGCTTCGTAATACGCCGGCACGTTGGCGATGCGCCGCAGCAGCGTGCGCAGGCGCTGCGCCCGCGCCGCGTATTCGGTATGCAGGATGTAGTCGATCGGGCCGGCGATGTTGTACAGCGCCGGATTCCACTCGAACTCGCGGAACGTGGTCAGGTACCAGCGGTCCGAATTGAGCTTGTTGACCAGCAGCGCCAGGTCGGTGCGCTGGCGCGACGACAGCTGGCGCGCATCGAGCTTGCCGAAGCGGCCCAGCCATTCGTCGATGAAGGCCAGCTGCAGCTGGCGGGTGGCCAGGTCGGGCACCGTCAGCGTGGCGGCGGTATCGTACTTGCCTACCGTGATGGCGGTTTCCGGGTCCATCCGCCACAGCGCCGTCAGGAACTGGCCGGACAGCGAATTGAATGTGCGGTCGGCGCGGCTTTCCGCCGGAGCCGCTGCCGCTACGGTGGCCGCAGTGGCAGCCGTGGCAGCGGCGGCGGCGACCGCTTTCCTGGACTTCGGCTTGGACTTCGAGGATTTCTTGGCGGAGACGGTCTTGCTGGTCTTGGCCTTCGACGGTTTCTTGGCCGCCTCAACAGGTGCGAACGCCAGCGCCATCATCATGGCCGCCAGCGCGAGTTTTGTCTTGATCATCGTGTAACTTTCTCTTACCGGGTCATGCAGGGGGCGAGATTATCATTAATCAGCTCGCCTGGACCCGGCATGTTACACGACAGTACAAACGCTCATGCCAGCTGGTCGTTGCGCAGCATCTGCTGGTGGCGTTCGTTGATGATGGCCGCCGCTTCGCGGCCGCGCGCCATGTCGGACAGCACGATGTGGCTGGCATCGGTGAAGCGGTGCGCCACGCGGATCTTCCAGGAGCGCAGCAGCCAGCTGCGGAACGACTGCACATAGGTCGCCTGGTCCAGGTCGCGCCACTTGATGCCGCGGACGCCGCGCTGCCAGGGCAGCACGCCCGAATAGAGCCACACGCCCACGTCGTCGTAATACAGCTGCACGCTGCGGATCAGCAGCACGCGGTAGCCGATCAGCAGCGTGGAGGCGGCCAGCACGCCGGCGGCCGCCAGTTCCGAATGGTTGAAGGCCAGGCGCAGCACGAACGTCATCACCACGGCCGCCAGCAGGCAGCCGATGTAGGCGGTCCACGCCTTGCGGCACAGGGGGATGCCGTGCGAGGCGGCGGAGAGTTCGTTTTCCTTGAGTCGTTCCATGCCCGGATGATTGCATGGAATGCCAGTTCCGCAAAGGGTCAGGCGGGATCCTGGCGGCTGGTCATCCGCTCGGCCTGGTCGCCGGCGGCAAACCGGTCGAGGATATTGTTGGCGCGGGTACCGTCGCGGTCGTTGTCCACTTCCACTTGCAGGATGCAGGTGCTGCGCTGCACGGCGGCGCGGATTTCCGAGTTCTGCCCGGCGCGGTTCGGGTTGTCCATCGACGGCGTGGGCTTCTCGGTCAGGTCGAGCGCGAAGTTGCCCTCGACCGGGCCCGCTTCATCGTTGCGTGAATCGAGGGTGATGGCGGAAGCGTCGATGCCGGAGGCGATCAGCGCCTCGCGTGCCCCTTCCGCCTGGGTCAGGCTGTCGAATACTCGCAGCAAGGTATCGGCCATGATGTGCTCCTGGGTGCATTGGTGATTGCAGTCATCATAGCGAAGGCGGCGGGGCGGCAGCGTCCCGTTAGCTTCAGGAAAAATTCAGGATAACGTCAGCGCCGCAACCCCTCCTCGAGCATCGCCAGCATGTCCTCGGCCTTCATGCGCGCGGCCATCTCGCTGCCGTCCAGCAGGCTGTCGGCCAGTTCGCGCTTGTGCGCATGCAGGTCGACGATGCCTTCCTCGATCGTGTGCCGCGCCACCAGCCGGTAGATCGTCACGGGGCGCTGCTGGCCCATCCGGTGCGCGCGGTCGGACGCCTGGTCTTCCACCGCCGGATTCCACCATGGGTCCATGTGGATCACGTAGTCGGCCGCTGTCAGGTTGATGCCCACCCCGCCCGCCTTCAGGCTGATCAGGAACACGTCGCCGTCGCCGGCCTGGAACGCATCCACGCGCGCCTTGCGCGCCGCCGGCGGCGTCGAACCGTCCAGGTACTGGTACGGGATGCCATTGCGGTCGAGGTGCGCGCGGATCAGCGCCAGGTGGTCGACGAACTGGCTGAACACGAGCACCTTGTGCCGGTTTTCCAGCAGGCTGGCCAGCAGCTCGGCGAACGCGGCCAGCTTGCTGCTGTCGAGCTTCAGTTCGGGCGCCACCAGGTTCGGATTGCAGCAGGCGCGCCGCAGCTTCATGATCTCGGCCAGGATCTGGATCGACTTCTTGTCGGCCGGCGCATCGATGGACGCCAGCTTGTCCAGCGCCTCGCGGCGCAGCGATTCGTACAGCGCGGTTTCTTCCGCCGACAGGTCCACTTCCAGCACGATCTCGGTGCGCGCCGGCAGTTCCGCCAGCACCTGTGCCTTGGTGCGGCGCAGGATGAATGGACCGATCAGCCGGCGCAGCCGGTTGCGCGCGCCCACTTCGGCCTTGCGGTCCTGCTGGCGCTCGATCGGCCCGGCAAAGCGCAGGTTGAACTGGTCCAGCGATCCCAGCAGCCCCGGGTTGATGAAGCGGAACAGGTTCCACAGTTCGCCCAGGTGGTTTTCCAGCGGCGTGCCGGTGCAGGCCATGCGGAAGTCGCCCGACAGCGCCATCACGGCTTGCGAGCGCTTGGTCGCCGCGTTCTTGATGGCCTGCGCCTCGTCGAGCACGATGGTGTGCCAGCGCGGCCTGGTGAAGCGCTCGGATTCCAGCTGCAGCAGGCCATAGCTGGCGATCACCAGGTCGAACGGGCCGGCGCTGTCGATCATTTCGGCCCGGTCGCCGCTGCCGAACACCTTCACGTTCAGCGTCGGCGCGAAGCGCGCCGCTTCGCTGACCCAGTTCAGGCATACGGAGGTGGGCGCCACCACCAGCGCCGGGCCTTGCGGGGCGCGCAGCAGCAGCAGGGCCAGCGCCTGCACGGTCTTGCCCAGGCCCATGTCGTCGGCCAGGCAGGCGCCCACGCCCCAGTGGGCCAGCCGGGCCAGCCATTCGAAGCCTTCGCGCTGGTAGTCGCGCAACTCGGCCTGCAGGGTGGATGGCAGCTGCGGCTGGTATTCCGCCTGGGCGGCGATGCGGGCGACATGCTCGCGCCACAGCCGGTCCGCTTCCAGGCCGCCCACTTCGCCGGCCAGTTCTTCCAGCACGAAGGCGGCCAGCTGGTGGACCTTCGCGCCGGCATCGTCGTCCTCGCCATAGGCATCGAGTTCCGACAGGCGCCGGTACAGCTCTTCCGACAGGGCCAGGAATTGCCGGTCCTTCAATTCGATGAAGCGGCTCTTGCCGGCGCGGATCAGGTCGAGCAGCGAGCGCAGGTCCATCACGCGCTCTTCATCCACCTGCAACTGGCCGCTGACGGCGAACCAGTCCTTCTTGCTCTTGATCGACAGCTTCAGCTGCTTGGTGTGCACGGCCGGCGTGACCCTGAATTTCTCTCCCTCGGGCCAGCCCACCACCACCCGCTCCGGCCCCAGCTCCTGCAGTTCCGTCAACAATTGCAGGCACAGCGCCGGCTGGCCGATCAGCCATTCGCCGTGTTCCTGTTCAGCTCCTTCCAGCGCGGAACAGCGCAGCACCAGCTGGCGCTCGGCATCGCGCTCGCCCGCCAGGTTGCGGCGCACCTGCACCTGCTTGCCGCCCACGTCCGTGATCACCGTCTCCGCACCCGCGCCGGGCGCGTAATACGGCCCCGCATCCGGCAGCGGGCGCACCTGCACCTGCATGCGCAAGCCTTGCTGGTAGGGCAGCAGGTGCACGTGCAGGCGGATATCCGGATCGACGGCGCCGGCACCGGCGTTGCCGCCGCCGATATCGGACTGCACGGTCACGCTGGTGGCCACCGTGCCGATGGCTTTCAACACCTGGTCCTTCGCGTGCAGCGGCACCGTCAGGCCGTCGCCGACGATGGCGGCGATGCGTCGGTGCTCGTCGTTGATGGTGACCACGCGGATGCGGTTCGGCGCTTCGCGCAACGTGACCACCCGGTCGGCGCCCGACAGGCCGGGGTGCAGCGACAGGTGCAGCTTGCCCTTGCGTTCCTGCACCAGCAGTTCCGGTTCGCCGCCGGCGATTTCCACGCGGGTTTCCGGTGCATCCATCCAGAACACCAGCGGATGGCCGACGAGTGCCGGCGCCGCTTCGTCCGGATCGATGTCGTAGCGCAGGCCGGACGAATAAGCCTGCCGGGACGGGGCGATGTGCGTGCTGAGGCGGATATCCTGCGGCGTCAGGAACTCCAGCTCCGCGGCATCCTCGGACAGCCGCTTCAGCGCGATCGGCCGGCCGTTGCTCCACTGCCCCTTGGCATTGCGCTTCTGCTCGCGCGGTTCCAGCTCGGCGATGCCGAACCGGTCGCTCCAGTTGATCATCCACGCCAGGCGCGTCTCGCTCGCCGCCGCCGGCGCGGCCTGGTGCAGGTTGATCAGCGCGTCGAGCTGGCGCTGCCAGCCTTCCTGCCGCTCGAACCAGGTGGCCATGTCCGGCAGGCCCAGCGTCGCCAGCATGTCGTTCGCGCGGGCTTCGGCCGCTTCGTCGCCCAGGTGCCCCAGCAGGCTTTCCGCCTGCACGGCGATGAGGAGGTAGCCGGCGGCGCCGGCGTTCTGCGCCAGGTCCTGCAATTCGGCGCGGCGCTTTTCCAGTTGCGGCAGGCCGAGCCACCAGTACACCAGCGCCTGGAACAGCTGCGCCTGCAGCGGCGTGTCCCAGGCACGGGCCAGCACCACCTCGGCCTGCAGCGTGCCGGCGCGCACCTGGCGCAGCATCGACAGCATGCTGTAGGTATTGCTGTCGGGGTTTTGCTGCGCGTGCACGGCCAGTTCGAGGTAGCTCTCGGCCGTCTTCAGCGCTTTCGCATCGCCGGCACGCAGCAGCGCCAGCACGTACAGGTAACCGCCGAAGCCGGCGAACACCTGCTTGCGCTTGCCCGTTTCGCGGCGGACCGATTTCAAGGCTCCCTCGCAGCCGGCCACCGCGTCGGCCACACGATCGCGCAGCAGCGCCAGCGTGCTGGCGAACAGCAGCGCCAGCGGACTTTGCACCCCTTCCAGGTAGGCGGCCGCCTGCGGCAGCTTGCCGCACAGGATCGCATCCTCGCCCAGTGCCAGGCGCAGGGCGCCGGACACGTCGTCGCCAGCCTGGAGACGGCGTTCGAAGTGCCGTCCGGCGGCGCCGCGCACCGGCGGCGCGAGCGCTGGTTCGCGCTGCGCATGCTGGAGCAGCAGCATCAGGATGTCGTCCTGCATCGACGGGTGCACCAGCAGCAGCATGCCGGCCTCGAACGGGCGCGCGAAGATGTCGACGATCGGATGCAGCTGGGCCGCTTCGTAGGAGCGCAGGCAGGCGGCCAGCAAGGGCGCCACGTCCTGCGGCGGCTGGCCGCGCAGCAGCGCCATGCGCAGCCGTGCCACGCCGTGCCGGTAGCTGCGCGGTTCCGGCGTGCCGTCCCAGCTGCGGCGCATCGGGTTCAGGTGGTCGTACACCGCGCAGAGGTCGGCCAGCATGTGCGCGCTGATGGCGGCGCGGATCGCCGGCCAGCGCAGCTTCGCATTGCAGATATAGCCACGGCCCACGACGAGGCTGATGAAGGCCAGGCGTTCCAGGTGCGCCAGGATCTCGTCGCTGCGCGCCTTGTCACAAGCCGCGCCATCGTCGTCGCGCAGTCCGAGCTTCACGACATGCTCGTGCACCGCCGACTTGCCCATCGGCTCGCCCACCAGGGCCAGCAGCGCCAGTACCGTTTTCTCGTTCGGGTGCAGCGCGCCGAATTGATCCTGCAATGACTGATCCTGCAAAACACTGTCGCTCATGCCGCGCCGTCCATATTATGGATGGCTACCGGTGCCGGTGCGGTGGCATCGTGCAGTCCGAACATGCGCTGGTAGAAATACAGCTCCGCTTCCAGGGTGCGCACGATCGACTCGCCTTTCCTGAAACCGTGCCCTTCGCCTTCCAGCTCCAGGTAGGCCACCGGCACGCCGCGCTGGCGCAGCGCCTTCACCATGTTCTCCGACTGCGGCGGCGGCACCACCTTGTCGTCCAGGCCCTGGAAGAAGATCATCGGGCAATCGAGCTTGTCGACATGGTGGCTGGGCGAGCGCTCCAGGTACACCTGCCGCGCCTGCGGCTGCGGGGCGATCAGGTATTCGTTGTAGTGCGATTCGAACTTGTGCGAATCGTCGTCCAGGCCTTGCAGGTCGGCCACGCCGTAATAGCTGGCGCCCAGCTTGAACACGTCGTGGAATGCCAGCGCGCTCAGCGTGGTATAGCCGCCGGCGCTGCTGCCGCGGATGATCAGCCGCTCGCCATCGGCGCGGCCCTGTTCGACGAGCCAGCGCGCGCCGGCCACGCAGTCCTCCACGTCGACCACGCCCCATTGCCCTTTGAGCAAGTCGCGGTAGGCGCGGCCGAAGCCGGTGCTGCCGCCATAGTTCACGTCCAGCACGCCGAAGCCGCGGCTGGTCCAGAACTGGGTGGCCAGCTTCAGCGTGCTGGCCGCCATGCCGGTCGGGCCACCGTGGCCGATCACGATCACCGGCGGTTTTTCACCGGCCGGGGCCTGCACGTCGCGATTCTTCGGCGGGTAGAAGAATGCGTAGGCGGTGCGGCCGTTCGCGCTGGGGTAGCTGACGCTTTCCGGGACGGACAGGTAGCCGAGGTCCGGCAGCGTGTCGATCGACCTGGCCAGCACCTGCGGTTCGCCGCTGCCGGTGCCGTCTCCCAGGTCGATGCGCGCGATCTCGGCCGGGATGGTGGGGCTGCCGCCCAGCAGCACGATGCAGCCGTCGCCGATGCGCAGCTCGCGGATTTCCTGGTACGGGTTGGCGATGGGTTCCAGCCTGGCGCTGCCGATCACCAGCCGGGCCAGCCGGCTGATGCCTTGCTCGATATAGGTGCAGGCGATCTCGCTGGCGGAAAGGAAGCCGTACATGGCATTGCCGAAGGTCCAGTGCGGGCCGGCGAATTCCGCTTCCAGCGGGCAGATCGCCTCGATCCCGTCGCCATCGCGGTAAAGGTTCCACCAGCCGCTGCGGTCGGAAACAAAGTACAGGCGCCCGTCCGGCGACCACTCGGGCTGGCAGATGGCTTCTTCCGGGCCGCCCGCGACCAGCACCGGGGCCGCCAGGGTGCCGTCGGCCGCGATGTCGGCCCGCCACAGCTCGGTGCCTTGCCACGGCATGCGCGGATGATCCCAGGTCAGCCAGGCCAGTTGCCGGCCGTCCGGCGACAGGCGGGGCGACGAGTAAAAATCGTGGCCTCGTGCCAGCACGGTTTCGGTGCCGTCGAAAGCCACCGCGCACAGCGTGTTTTCCGGCTGGGCATGCGATGCCGGATCGTCCGGATGCTGCTCGCGCACCGCGACCAGCCGCTGGCGCGCACGGTCGACGATGAAATCGGCGAAGCGCTGCCGGCCTGGCGCCGTGAATGGCACCGGATCGGGCACCGCATCCTTGCCATTTTCCTTGCGGTACAGGCGGTTGTCGCCGGCATGGGAAAAGAACACGGTGCCGCCATCGGCGGCAAAGGCGCCGCCGCCATATTCGTGCACGCGGCTGCGCACGTTCAGCGGCAGCGGCGTCAGCTCGTCCACCCGCGTGCCGTCGAGCCGCAGCAGCGTGTTGCGGCCGCCTTCGCTGGCGCGCCCGGCCAGCCAGAAAATAGCCGTGCCGTCGATCGCCAGCGATGACAGCGGTGTGGCACCGGCGGCCACCATGGCGGCGGAAATCGGCGAAGGCCAGGTACCGAAGGAAGCGGTTTGCAAGGAGGTCGGGGCGGTCATTTCCGGGACGAGTGAAAAGAACGGGGGGATGCGATAATACCTTCTTTCGTCCCGCCTTTCATTGTCATCCATGCCACAATTCGCCCCGCTCCAGAACGACACCTTCCTGCGTGCGCTGCTGCGCCAGCCGACCGACTACACGCCTGTGTGGCTGATGCGCCAGGCGGGCCGCTACTTGCCGGAATACAAGGCCACGCGCGAAAAGGCGGGCTCGTTCATGGGGCTGGCCACGAATCCGGACCTGGCCACCGAAGTCACGCTGCAGCCGATCGACCGCTACGAGCTGGATGCGGCGATCCTGTTTTCCGACATCCTGACGGTGCCCGACGCGATGGGCCTGGGCCTGTATTTCGTCGAAGGCGAAGGCCCGAAGTTCGAACGCCCCCTGAAGACCGAGGCGGACGTGCAGGCGCTGCGCCTGCCCGAAGCGGGCTCGCTGGATTACGTGTTCAAGGCGGTCACGCAAATCCGTACCACGCTGAACGGCCGGGTGCCGCTGATCGGCTTTTCCGGCAGCCCATGGACGCTGGCCTGCTACATGGTCGAAGGGCAGGGTTCGCGCGAGTTCCATACCATCAAGAAAATGCTGTACAGCCGGCCGGACCTGATGCACCACATCCTGGACATCAACGCGCGCGCGGTGGCCGAGTACCTGAACGCCCAGATCGAGGCGGGCGCCCAGGCGGTGATGATCTTCGATTCGTGGGGCGGCGCGCTGGCCGACGGGGCTTATCAGCAGTTTTCGCTGCACTACATGCAGCGCGTGGTGGCGCAGCTGAAGCGCGAGCATGACGGCGCGCGCATTCCCGCCATCGTGTTCACCAAGGGCGGCGCGCACTGGGCCGAGGAGATCGCCGCGATCGGCGCCGATGCGATCGGCCTGGACTGGACGGCCAACCTCGCCAAGGTGCGCGCGGCGGTGGGCGACAAGGTGGCGCTGCAGGGCAACCTCGATCCGGCCATCCTGTTTGCCGGCGCGGAGCAGATCCAGGCCGAAGTGCGCCGCGTGCTGGACGCCTACGGTCCTCATACCACCGGCCACGTCTTCAACCTGGGCCACGGTATTTCCCAGTTCACCCCGCCGGAATCGGTGGCGGTGATGGTCGACACGGTGCATTCGCACAGCCGCAAGCTCCGTTTCGGAGCGTAATTCCTGGCAGGTCCGGCGGTGGCGAGAGTGGAAACGCTTCACTCCATCGCCGTGCGCCGCGTTTCGGCGCCTGGCGAGGCCGCGAGCACAAAGGCAAACCCGACTTATGCACAATTTTTCTGGCTGCCAAAGTAAAAGGCAGCCAGGAAAGTTTAATCGCAGCAAAAAATCCAAGCTCTTGATTTGACAGGATAAAATCCAGCATGGAAGTTAGTGTTCTTTGCGATAAGTAAACCTTATCCCCGGGTCCGGCAAATGTTGTCGCGGCATTCTCCACAAAGTTATCCACAAAAACTGTGGAAAAAAGGCAAAAGCGCTTAGTAAACCGCGACTTATGCTTCATTTTGGGGAGTTGCACGAATTTTGGGCAAGGAAAGAACGCGCAAGCGGGCTCGCCATCGTCGAGCCCGCTTGGTAAAATAGCCGGTTCCGTGTGCCGCATGCACCCCGTTTCCAACCGCTCAGGCGGTTGAGCAGAGGTGACTTATGCACAGCAAGATTAAAAAATCGCGCAAAACGGCCGCTCTCGGAGGCTATTTATAACTCCATGATTTTAAAAGAAAAAAATTGTGAAATTTGGCGTTTCCTTGCTTCATCATTGGCTGGATAACGTGGGTTTCCGGGAATTACGGGTCCAATGTCCACAAAGTTATCCCCAGAATTTGTGGATAGTTCACGGGTAATCTGATGTCGCATTGCATACTCCCGCATTGCATCCTGCGCATCGCGCTCGATACGCCACTGCACGCGGTCTTCGACTATCGCTGGCCATGCGCGGCCACGGAGCGGCCGCAGGTCGGCCACCTGGCGCTGGTGCCGTTCGGCAGGCGCGAAGTGGTCGGCATCATCGTCGGCGTGGCCGACGACACCGACGTGCCCGAGGGAAAGCTCAAGGATGCGCTGGCGGTGCGCCTGCAACTGGCGCCGCTGCCGGCGCAGTGGCTGGCGCTGGCCGGTTTCGCCGCCGAGTATTACCAGCGCCCGCTGGGCGAGGTGGCGCTGCCGGGCGTGCCGAAAAACCTGCGGCTGCCGACCACCGTGGCGCTGGACCGCGCGATCAAGAAGCTGGCGAAGACGGCCATCGGGCATGATCCCGCACCGGTCGGCATGCCGGAACTCAATCCTGAACAGCAGCGCGCGGCCGATGCGATCGGCGGCGCCGAGGGGTTTGCACCGATGCTGCTGTACGGCGTGACGGGCAGCGGCAAGACCGAGGTATACCTGCAGGCCTGCGCCCAGGTGCTGGCGCGCGACGAACATGCGCAGATCCTCGTGCTGGTACCCGAGATCAACCTCACGCCGCAGCTGGAATCGAACATCCGCGCCCGCTTCCCCGGCGTGATGGTGGCCACGCTGCACAGCAGCCTTGCCGAAGGCGAGCGCATGCTGCACTGGCTGGCCGCGCACCAGGGCCAGGCCCGCATCGTGCTCGGCACGCGGCTGGCGATCCTGGCCTCGCTGCCGCACCTGCGGCTGATCGTGATCGACGAGGAACACGATCCGTCGTACAAGCAGCAGGAAGGCTTGCGCTATTCGGCGCGCGACCTGGCCGTGTGGCGCGCGTGGCAATTGAAGATTCCTGTCGTGCTGGGCTCGGCCACCCCATCGCTGGAAAGCTGGCATCACGCGCAGTCGAAGCGCTACCGCAAGCTCGAACTGCGCGAACGCGCCGTGAAGCAGGCGGTGCTGCCCGCCGTCAAGCTCATCAACATGGAGCACGACAAGCCCGATGGCGGCGTGACGATGCAGCTGAAGGCGGCCCTGCGCCAGCGCCTGGAACGGGGCGAGCAATCGCTGCTGTTCCTGAACCGGCGCGGCTATGCCCCCGTGATCTGCTGCGATTCCTGCGGCTGGGTCAGCGATTGCCAGCGCTGCACGGCATTCATGGTGCTGCACAAGGGCGAGTTCAAGCTGCGCTGCCACCACTGCAGCCTGGAGATGCGCATTCCGCGCCATTGCCCCACCTGCGGCAACATCGACCTGCAGCCGCTGGGCCGCGGCACCCAGCGCATCGAGGAAAACCTGCGCGAATGGTTTCCCGAGGCGCGCATCCTGCGCATCGATGCCGATTCCACGCGCCGCAAGGGCAGCGCGCAGGAAGCGTTCGACACCGTGCACCGGGGCGACGTCGATATCCTCATCGGCACGCAGATGGTCGCCAAGGGCCACGACTTCAAGAAGCTGACGCTGGTCGGCATCCTGAACCCGGACACGGCACTGTTCTCGCAGGATTACCGCGCCAGCGAGCGGCTGTTCGCGCAGCTGATGCAGGTGGCCGGCCGCGCCGGCCGCACCGCGCAGGCCGAAGGCGGCAGCGCCAGCGAAGTCCTGGTGCAGACGCGCTATCCCGAACATCCGCTGTATGCCGCTTTGGTCAGGCACGACTACGACCGTTTCGCCGGCGCGCTGCTGGCCGAGCGCGAGCAGGCCGGCCTGCCGCCCTACCTGTACCAGGCCATGCTGCGGGCCGAGGCGCCGGAACTGGCGAAGGCGCTGGAGTTCCTGCAGGCCGCGCGTGGCTGCATGCAGGGCGAGGACATTGCCCAAGGCATTACGCTCAACGATCCCATCCCGATGAGCATGACGCGGGTGTACAACGTGGACCGCGCGCAGTTGCTGGCGGAGTCGCCGTCGCGCCCGGCATTGCAAGTCTTCCTGAAAGAATGGATGGCGCGCCTGCGGGACATGAAGTCGCGCGTGAAATGGTCGCTGGAAGTGGATCCGGTCGATATCTGAGCAGTTCACGCGGTGCGGCGCGCCGCCCGAAGCAGTTTCCTCCGCTGGCTTGCCGGGTTCCTGGTGTACGATGCCGTCAGAATTCCTGGAGGAACCATGAACACGATTCGTTGCGATGTAGCGGTGATCGGGGCCGGCACCGCCGGCCTGTCCGCCTACCGCGCCGCGCGCGCGGCCGGCAAGCACGCGGTGCTGATCGAAGGCGGCCCGTATGGCACCACATGCGCGCGCGTGGGGTGCATGCCCAGCAAGCTGCTGATCTCGGCAGCCGAGGCCGCGCATGCACTGCAGGCGGCCCCCGGCTTCGGCGTGCACGCCGGTACCGTACGCATCGACGGCGCGGCCGTGATGCACCGCGTGCGCCGCGAACGCGACCGCTTCACCGGCTTTGTCGTCGACAATATCGAGGGCTTGCCGGCCGCCGACAGGATCCGCGGCTACGCCCGTTTCGCGGCGCCCGACCGCCTGCTGGTGGACGACCATACCGAGGTGCATGCGGAACGGATCGTCATCGCCACCGGGTCGGCGCCGATCGTGCCCGAGGAATGGGCGCGCGCCGGGCCCCGCGTGATCCACAGCGACGCCGTGTTCGAGTGGACCGACCTGCCGGGCTCGGTGGCCGTCATCGGCACCGGCGTGATCGGGCTGGAACTGGGGCAGGCGCTGCACCGGCTGGGCGTGCGCGTGGCGCTGTACGCACGCGGCAACAGCATTGCCCAGCTGAGCGATCCGGCCGTGCTGGCCGAGGCCACGACCGTGCTGAAGCAGGAGCTCGACGTGCGCTTCCAGGCCCAGGTGGTCTCGGTGCAGCCGGATGGCGAGCAGCTCGCGCTGGTCACGCGCGATGCCGCCGGCAACGAACTGCGCGAACATTACGACTATGTGCTGGTGGCGATCGGCCGCGCGCCGAACGTGCAGGCGCTGCGCCTGGATCTCGCTGGCATCGAGCGCGACCGCCGCGGCGTGCCGCTGTACAACCACACCACCATGCAGTGCGGTACCAGCCCGATCTTCATCGCTGGCGACGCCAACGACGAACTGCCGCTGTTGCCGGAAGCGGCCGACCAGGGAAAAATCGCCGGGCATAATGCCGCGCTCTATCCCGACGTGCAGCCCGGCCTGCGCCGCACACCGCTGGCGATCGCGTTCACCGAGCCGCAGATCGCCACCCCCGGTGCCGGCTGGCGCGCGCTGGCCCAGAGCCACGAGGGGCGCTTTGCCGTCGGTGAAGTATCGTTCGACAACCAGGGCCGCAGCCGCGTGATGCTGCAGAACCGCGGCATGCTGCGGGTGTACGGGGAATACGGCAGCGGCCGGTTCCTGGGCGCCGAGATGATCGGTCCGCGCGCCGAACACATCGGCCACCTGCTGGCCTGGTCCGTGCAGGCCGGGCTGACGGTGGCCGCCATGCTCGACATGCCGTTCTACCATCCCGTGGTGGAAGAAGGGCTGCGCACCGCGCTGCGCGACCTGGCCGAAGCCCTGAAGCACCCGCCACCGGAGCCGCCGCAACCCTGCCCGGACTGCACGCCGGGCACATGAGTAGCCGGACAGCTGGTCCAATTTGTGGCTGATACCGCTTAGTTAAGCGTTACCCGGCACATTGAAAGCGCATGCATTCACCCCTACAGCGAAGGGCTGGGGTCAGGAGGGTGTGCCGGCCTGCAGGCCAGCACTGTTCCGCAGGCGCGAAGCATGCTTCGCGAAACCCCTGCTTCACCTCGGCGGGTCTGACCCCGGAATTTGCACTTGGGGTGGGCTTATCTAAGCAGCATGATCCGTGGCCGGATTTAGCTGAACTAAAAAGCAACGCCGTTTGATTTTCCCCAAAAGCAATCGCCGGTGTCTTACCTTGCTGCTATAGACTATTGATAGAAAGCAAAGCTGTCGCGTGATGGGCAATCTAAAGTCATACGCGCAGGCAATATTTGGGGGAATCATGACGATACGGCGATTAACCAGCGATGACATCCGTCCGGGTGAACGGCTTGCCTGGGATGTGTTTGGCGAAAATGGCGCACTGCTCGTGCGCAAGGGCTTCACGCCATCATCCGAGGCGCAGGTCGACAGCATCGTCCAGCGCGGCTATGTCGACGATGCGTCGCCCTGCGTGGCCAGTGTGAAGGCGCGCGCCGCCAGTGTCGAGCCGCCGTCGGTGCTGCGGCTGCTGAACCACGCGGTCGCGGAACTGGAACCGCTGCTGCACCGCATCGCGGCCGGCGGCGGCGGCGTGCAGGCCGAGCTGGAACAGGTGGCACTGCTCGTCGAGGAAGCCGTTGAAATCAACGCCGAGGTGGCTGCCGCCTGCATCCTGCACAACCAGCGCGCCGCGCCCTACGCGATACGGCACTGCATCGACACGGCCGTGGTGGCGCAGATCCTGGCCCGCGCGGTCAAGCGGCCGGTCATCGAACGCCAATCGATGTCGCTGGCCGCGCTGACGATGAACGTGGGAATGCTGCGGCTGCAGGACGACCGCTGCGTGCTGTCCACCGAGGAAAAAGCGCTGGTGCGCAATCACCCGGAACAGGGCGTGGCGCTGCTGCGCCAGGCCGGCGTGACCGACCCGCTATGGCTCGACTGCGTGCTGTCGCACCATGAAAACGAAAATGGCAGCGGCTATCCGCGCGCGCTGGTCGGCGACGCGATCGCCTTCCCGGCCAAGCTGATCGCGCTGGCCGACCGCTATTGTGCGCGCGTGTCGGACCGGCCGTACCGCAAGCCGATGCTGCCGAACGCGGCGCTGCGCGACATCCTGCTCGATGCGCGGCAAGCGCTGGATGCCCAGCTGGGAGCCGTGCTGATCCGCGAACTGGGGATTTATCCCGTCGGCACCTTCGTGCGGCTGCTCAATGGCGAAGTGGGCGTCGTATCGCGCCGCGGCCTGAATTCGACGACGCCGTACGTGCAGTCGTTCATCGGCCCGCGCGGCGCGCCGCTCGACGTGTTCCTGCAGCGCGATACCCGCGGCGAGCTGTCCGGCATCCGCGACGTGCTCCGCGCCGAGCAGGTCGATGGCAGCATCCGGATGGACCAGGTGTGGGGCAAGGCGGCGCTGCCCTAGGACGCACTCAGTTCAGCGTCGCATCCAGCCGGCCATCCTCGGCCAGTTCGCGCAGCACGCGGATCGTGTCGATATCCGATTCCTGGTAGGCCGAGCGGCGGAATTCGTCGAACATGGCGTTTTCCTCGTCCTCGCGGGCGTTGTGCGCATCTTCGTACTCGAAGCGCACGAACAGGCGGTCCTGGCCATGCGACTCGATCGTCATCGTCAGGCTCGACTTGCTGATCTCGCCCTGCGGCGCCACTTCGTAGCGGATCAGGTTCGGATATTCCAGCACCACCGTATCCTCGATCACCAGGTCGCCATAGCGCTGCGTGCGCTTGAAGCCATTGTTCGTGCGCTCGCCGATACGCACCTCGTCCAGGTGCGGCACGAACAGCTTGGGCGATTCGGCGCGCAGCACGAGCCCGCGCCAGACCTGTTCGTGGGTGAGGATATCGATCAGCGGATTCAGCGGATCATTGATTTCTATCAGATGTTCAAATTTCATAGCGTGGCAAAAAAGTCGTGAGCCGAATGCCACTATATTCCTCCAAAGCGGGAAATATCAATGCCGAGGCGGTAGAATGGCCGGCTGCGTGTCCGGCTGTGCCTGCCTTATCCGCGTTTTCAACCTCGCCTTAGATCTTCTTTCAACATGTCCAATGCACCCAGATTCGGCCTGAACGGGCCGCAAAGCGAAGCCGTGCTGTACCTCGACGGACCGGCCCTCGTGCTGGCCGGCGCCGGCTCGGGCAAGACGCGCGTGATCACGCAAAAGATCACCTACATGATCGAGGAGCGGGGCTACGATCCCCGCACCATCGCAGCGCTCACGTTCACCAACAAGGCCGCGCTGGAAATGCAGGAGCGCGTGGCCAAGCTGCTGAAGCAGCCGAAGCAGGCCAAGCAGCTGACGGTGTCGACCTTCCATTCGCTGGGCGTGAAGATCCTGCGGCAGGAAGCCAACCACCTGGGCCTGAAGGACCGCTTTTCCATCATGGACAGCGACGATTGCTATTCGCTGGTGCAGGACCTGGCCATCACCACGGACAAGCAGCTGATCCGCCGCATCCAGAACGACATCTCGCTGTGGAAGAACGGCCTGGTCACGCCGGAACTGGCGATCCGCAACGCCAAGGACGAGGACGAGGCGCAGTCGGCGCGCATCTACGCCAGCTACGTGAGCACGCTGTCGGCCTACCAGGCGGTCGACTTCGACGACCTGATCCGCCTGCCGGTGGAACTGTTCCGCGACAACGACCCGGTGCGCGACAAGTGGCAGCGCCGCCTGCGCTACCTGCTGGTCGACGAATACCAGGACACCAACACCTGCCAGTACGAGCTGCTGAAGCTCATGGTGACGGGGATCGGCAAGAAGCCCATGTTCACCGCGGTGGGCGACGACGACCAGGCGATCTACGCCTGGCGCGGCGCCTCGGTGGAAAACCTGGCCAACCTGCAGGTCGATTTCCCCGACCTGCGGCTGATCAAGCTGGAACAGAACTACCGCTCCACCACGCGCATCCTGCAGGCGGCCAATGCCGTCATCTCGAACAATCCGAAGCTGTTCGAGAAGGCGCTGTGGTCCGAGCATGGCCTGGGCGAGCCGATCAAGGTGCACGCGATGGCCAACGACGAACAGGAAGCCGACCAGGTGGCGATCATGATCTCGGCCGACCACTTCGAGCGCCGCAACAAGTGGTCCGACTACGCGATCCTGTACCGCGGCAACCACCAGGCCCGCATCATCGAGCAGGCGCTGCGCAACCAGCGCATCCCGTACACGATCTCCGGCGGCCAGAGCTTCTTCGACAAGGCCGAGATCAAGGACATCATCGCCTACCTGCGCCTGCTGGCCAACCAGGACGACGATCCCGCCTTCATCCGCGCCGTGACGACGCCGCGCCGCGGCATCGGCCAGTCCACGCTGGAAGTACTGGGCGCCTTTTCCGGCCAGTGGCAATGCTCGCTGTTCGAAGCCGTGTTCAAGGGCGGCATCGAAGCGAAGCTGACCGACCGCCAGCTGCAGCCGCTGCGCGACTTCTGCAATTTCATCAACGACCTGGAATCGCGCGCCAGCCGCCCGGGCCAGGCCGGCAGCGGCGACAACGCCGCGCAGGTGCTGGACGACATGATGGAGGCGATCCACTACGAGCACTACCTGTACGACACGCTGGAAGAGCGCGCCGCGCAGGGCAAGTGGCAGAACGTGCTGGACTTCATCGGCTGGCTGAAGGAGCGGGGCCGCGGCGGCAAGGATCGCGACGGCGAGGAAAAGAACGTGCTGGAGCTGACGCAGATGGTGGCGCTGATGTCGATGCTCGAGGGGAAGGACGAAGACCCGGATGCGATCCGCATGTCCACCCTGCACGCGTCGAAAGGCCTGGAGTATCCGCACGTGTTCCTGGTCGGCGTGGAAGAAGGCATCCTGCCGCACAAGGGCGATCCGGATGCGCCGGTCGAAACGCTGGCCCAGCGCATCGAGGAAGAACGGCGGCTGATGTACGTGGGCATCACGCGTGCGCAGCGCACGCTGCAGCTGACCTGGTGCAAGAAGCGGAAACGCGCCGGCGAGCAGGTACACTGCGACGTTTCCCGCTTCATCGCCGAGATGCAGCTGGACGTGGGCGATGCGCCGCCGAAGGAAACCGAGGTGATCTCGCCGCGCGAACGCCTGGCCCGCATGAAGGAATTGCTGGCCACTTCGAAACCAAAGGAAATCACGTGAACCCGCAAGAAGAACAAGAGGCACGCTTCGTCGACATCGAGATCAAGCTGGCGCACCAGGAAGACCTGGTCGAATCGCTGAACGCGCGCGTCTACGAGCAGCAAAAGCAGATCGACCAGCTGGAAGCCATGGTGGCCCGGCTGATCGAGCACATGCGCACGCGCGACACCACCCAGGCGCCCGTCAACGAGCGGCCGCCGCATTATTGATGGAAGGCGTGTGATGGAGCGCCCGCCGATGGAAACCTATCTCGCCGCATCGGAATGGATCGACTTCGACCACCCGCGCGTCAAGGCACGGGCCGACGCGCTGGCGCACGGGAGTACCGGCATCGGCGACACGGTGCGCCGCTGCTTCGAGTTCGTGCGCGACGAGATCCGCCACAGTTGGGACTACAGGCAAAACCCGGTGACCTGCCGCGCCTCGGATGTACTGGCGCACGGCACCGGCTATTGCTACGCCAAGAGCCACCTGCTGGCCGCGCTGCTGCGCGCGAACGGCATCCCGGCCGGCCTGTGCTACCAGCGCCTCGCGGTCGGCACCGAAGGGCCGCCGTTCTGCCTGCACGGTTTGAATGCTGTCTGGCTGCCGGAACACGGCTGGTACCGCATCGATGCGCGCGGCAACAAGGAAGGCGTCGACGCCCGTTTCACCCCGCCGGTCGAGCGGCTGGCGTTTCCCGTGCTGGCGCGCGAGGAGCGCGACCTGCCCGAGATCTGGGCCGAGCCGCTGGGCGTGGTCGTGGCCGCGCTGACCGGCCATGCCACGGTAGAAGACGTGGCGGCGCACCTGCCCGATATCGATCTGCTGCCCCGCCCATGAGCGGCACATGAGCGGCGTGCCAGTGCCGAAAGTCATGGTCCCGCACCATGCCGACCGGCACATGCGGCATGCAGTCCCTTTTCCTACACTTGCGCAGCGATGCAGCCGGATGGTCCGGCGGCACGCAAGTGAAAGGAAACCATGAAACGTTCGATCCTCGTTGCGCTGGTGCTGACCTTCGGCGCATCTTCCGCCTTCGCCCAATCGTATGCCGGCGTGTCGCTCGGCAAGCGCGGCAACCAGCAATGGCGCGAAGATTCGGGCACCGTGCTGAAACCCGACAACCGCGACCTGCCGGTCACCGTGTACGGCGGCTACAGGTTCACCGACATGCTGGCGCTGGAAGCCGGCTATGCGCGGCTGTCGGATGCCGACTTCGCCACCGCCGGCGGCGAAACGTCCGCACGCTCCGGCGCGCTCTACGTCGCCGGCAAGGCCACCTTCGGCATCAACGACCGGCTGGCCTGGTACCTGAAGGGCGGGATCGCCCGCAATTACCTGGTGATCGAGACTCCCGATGGCCGCGAGGAAAAGGACCACAGCTTCCGGCCGATGGGGGCGGTCGGCATCGAATACCGCTTTACGCCGCGCGTCGCCGCGGTGGCCGAGTTTGCCGCCTACGGCAAGGTCAGGGCATCGAAAGCGTACATGCGGCACAACGTGGCGCAACTGGGCTTGCGCTTCGATTTCTGAGCCACGCATCTTCCCGGGCGCGGGATTTCCGTCAGATGATTTCCAGCTCGATGCCCCGCAACACCGCGCGCACGCGGTCACGCACGCCCAGCTTGGCGAGGATGCTCGAGACGTGATTCTTCACGGTGCCTTCGCCGCAGCCCAGGCTGGCGGCGATTTCGGCATTGGAGAGGCCGCCGGCCATCAATGCCAGCACTTCCGTTTCGCGGCCGGTCAGGGTGGCCAGGCTGGCCTCGGCGGGCTCGCCGTTGCGGCGGAACGAGGCACGCGTGCGTTCCGTCAGCGCGGGACGGAACAGGGTCTCGCCCGCCACCACGGCACGGATGCCGTCGGCCAGCCGTTCCAGTGAAATATCCTTGAGCAGGAAGCCGCGCGCGCCGGCGCGCATCGCATCGAACAGCGCATCGTCGTCGTCGAAGGTGGTCAGCATGATCGTCGGCGGCAGCTTTTCGGCCTCGCGCAGCAGTTCCACGCCGCCGCGGCCGGGCATGCGCACGTCGAGCAGCAGCAGGTCTACCGCCGTCTGCGCCAGCATGCGGCCGGCGTCGATACCGTCGGCTGCTTCGGCCACCACGCGGATATCGTCGGTCAGGTCCAGCAAGCCGCGGATGCCGCTGCGCACCAGCGTCTGGTCGTCCACCAGCGCCACGCGGATCATGCCGGCACCCCCGGCAGGCGCATCTCGAGGGCCAGTCCGCGCGGCATGCCGCCGGCGATGCGCAACTCGCCCCCCATGTCCGTCAGCCGCTCGCGCATGCCGCGCAAGCCATTGCCTTCGGCGATCGCCGGCGTGCCCAGGCCATTGTCGGTGACGCGCGCGACCGTGGTGCCCGCGCTGGTGTCGAGCTGGATCGTCAGCGCCGTGGCCTGCGCATGGCGCAGCGTGTTCGTCACCGCTTCCTGGATGCAGCAGAACAGCGCGTGGGCCACGTGCGGCGGATGGCGGGCCGCCCGCGCATCGATGTGCAATTCAGTCTGCAGCGCCGGCAGCCCGGCGCACATCACGCGCAGCGCCTCGGCGAGATCGATCGGACGGTCCTGGCGCGCATGGGTGACCACGCCGCGCACTTCGACCAGCAGGTCCTTGCCGAGCGCATGTGCGGTGCCCAGCGAGGCCGGCGCGGTACTGCCGGCCTGGCGCACCGCCAGGTCGAGATGCAGGTTCAGCGCCGTCAGGTGATGGCCCAGGGTATCGTGCAGGTCGCGCGCGATGCGCAGGCGCTCGGCGCCGCGCACCGTCTCGCCCAGCAGCGTCTGCGTGGCCAGCACCTGGGCATGGGCGGCGGCCAGCGCGAGGCGCGAACGGCGCTCGCGCAGCACCAGGCTGCCCACGAAGAACGCCGCGCCGATCAGCAGCCGTTCCGCCGACAGGTAGGCCAGCATGGGCACCACGCGCCCCGGCGGCAAGGTGGCCGACAGGAGCAGCGTGGTATCGGCGGCAACGCCGAGCAGGTATTGCGCGGCAAGCCAGCGCAAGCCGGTGCGTGCCGGCAGCAGCATCGCCAGCTGGGCCGCCACGAGCATGTTGAAGACCAGCGAGTCCATCGCCAGTGCGCAGGCCAGCTGGGCGCCCAGGAACAGGCGGCGCCGGTGCGGCAGGGGCGTGGTACAGGCGCCGTATGCCAGGGCGGCGCACAGGCCGACCACCGCACACTTGGTGGCCACGTACAGCGCCAGGGCATGCATGGCCACCGGCATCCCGAGCAGCTTCAGCAGCCCGACCGCGAACCAGCCGGTAAAGGTGTGCATCGTGAGCCGTTCGGGCGTTTCGGTCAGCACGGCCGCCACGTCCAGCGAGCCGAACATCAGCGGCCCGGCGACCGCGAGCGCCCACGGCGGCAGCTGGAGGGCTTTCAGTTTCATGGCGAATGTGCGCATTGTCGCAATGGCAATTGGAAAAGCGCATTGTAGTGCGGGTGCGTGCTTGCCGAAGCAAAAATATGAGGCCCCGGATGCACCGATGCCTCAGGCGGCTGGCCGCTCCGTGGCAGCGGCCAGCCGCCGGCCCAGCCGCCGGCCCAGGCACAGGAGGGTGAGCGTGGGCGGCAGGCCCCAGGGTGCCGGCAGCACGGCGGCGTCGCACACATACAGGCCCGGCGTGCGGGTTTGCAGGCCGGTGTCGACCACGGTGCCGACCGGCGCGGTGCCGCCCGGGTGCGCGGCGAAGTGATGGCTGTCGAAGACGTGCTTCGCGCCGGCCTGCCGCAGGATGCCACGGGCGATGTCCACGCCGCGGCGCAGCTTCGCCTTGTCCGCCGTCGTCAGCGTCTTGTCCACCCAGCGCGGTCCCACGGCGCCACCGGCTTTGTCGGCGATCTTCACCATGATCGACAAGGTGCGGCGGTGCGCGCCCAGCCGGTCGAAGCGGCCCACCTGCGCGGCGAAGGCGCTGTACATCGGCTGCGGCAAGGCCAGGTCGGCGAACGATAAGCCCTCGTCCGGCAGTGCCAGGCCAGCCGCCATCGGGACTTCGGCGCCGCCGTCGAGATCGTCCACGCTGCCCATCACCGCCACCACCGGGTCGCTGAAGAACGGCACGGTTGCCGGCGCCAGGCCCGACTGGTGCAGCAGGCGCGGGCTGCCGATGCCGCCGGCGGCCAGCACCACGACAGGCGCGCGCACCGTGTGCACGGCACCCCCGACAGCCACCGTCACGCCGGCCGCGCGGCCCTGTTCCACGATGACCTTTTCCACCAGCGCATCGGCCACCAGCCGCGCGCCGTGGCGGCAGGCTTCGTCGAGGAAATCGCGCGCCGTCCACTTGGCGCCGAACGGGCAGCCGTACACGCAGCGCCAGCAGCCGGTACGGCAGATGGCCGGGCGGATCATCTTGTCCAGCTTGTGCCAGCCCAGGCCGGCGTCGCGCGCGGCCGCCATGATGCGCTGCGCCATCGGCCCGATCAGCGCGTCGGGCAGGGGACCCAGCGGCAGTTCGGCGCGCAGCGCGCGTTCATCGTCGGCCAGGTCGATCCCCAGGCGTGCCAGTGATGCCGGCGGCGATGCCGCGGTGGCGAAGTTGATGGTGGAACTGCCGCCGGCCGTGACGCCGCGCACCAGCAGCGAGGCATCGCGGTGGAAGAACGCGCCCTTGCCGGGAATCGCCGCCATGGCCGCCATCTGCGCGAGCGTGCCCGCCACGGGCGCGGCGCCGCCCCGTTCGAGGACCAGCACGCGCGCGCCTGCCGCGGCCAGCGTACGCGCCACGCTGGCACCGCCGGGGCCGCTGCCGACGACGATCGCATCGCAGGAGGAAGGAAAGGAGTCCATGATCGCCATGCTACACGCTGATGGAAGGAACCCCGGAGTTTGCATTATTATCTTGCCTTCATGCTTGCCACCGGGCAGGCGTTTCCCGACATGGCGCCGGCGACGATCTCGCCGGCGGCAACGGTTCATCGAAAGACGATATGACCCCACCACGTATGCTCGTTCTCGCGGCCAGCCTCGCACTGGCCATCATCCCGGCAGTGCACGCCGCGCCCGCCGCCACCGCCGCTTCCGCCCAGGTGCCCACGATGAATCCGCTGCTGCAACCCAGTTCCCTGCCGCTGCACTATCCGCGCTTCGACCAGATCCGCGACGAGCACTTCCTGCCCGCGTTCGAAGCCGGCATGGCCGAGGAACTGAAGGAAATCGACCGGATCGCCAACAGCAAGGCGGCGCCCACCTTCGAGAACACGATCGTGGCGATGGAGCGGGGCGGGCGCACGCTGCAGCGCGTGCAGAGCATCTTCTCGAACCTGGTCGGCGCGAACACGAACGACAAGCTCGATGCGGTCGACCGCGAGATGTCGCCGAAGCTGGCCGCGCACAGCGATGCGATCCACCTGAACCCGCAACTGTTCAAGCGGGTCGACACGCTGTATGCGAAGCGCGACAAGCTGGGGCTGGACGCCGAATCGCGCTACCTGATCGAGCGCTATCACGAAGACTTCGTGCTGGCCGGTGCAAAACTGTCGGCGCAGGACAAGGAAAAGCTGAAACGCCTGAACGGCGAGATCGCCACGCTGCAGACCACGTTCACGCAGAACGTGCTCAAGGAAATCAACGCTTCGGCGCTGGTGGTCGACACGCGCGAGGAACTGGCCGGCATGCCGGAAGCGGCGATCAACGCGGCCGCCAAGGCCGCCGAAGAGAAGGGCCACAAGGGCAAGTACCTGCTGGCGCTGCAGAACACCACCGGCCAGGCACAGCTCGCCGAGCTGACCAATGCCCAGGTGCGCGCGCGGCTGATGGCGGCATCGCTGGCCCGCGGCAGCCGCGGCGGCGACTTCGACAACCGCGAAGTCGTCAAGAAACTGGCGCGCCTGCGCGCCGAACAGGCCCGCCTGCTGGGCTACGAGAACTTCGCCGCGTATTCGCTGGCGAACCAGACGGCGAAGAACACGGCCAACGTCAACAAGCTGCTGGGCGAATTGGCGAAACCGGCGGTCGACAACGCGCGCCGCGAAGGTGCCGACCTTGCCGCCATCGCCGGCAGCCCGATCGCCGCCGCCGACTGGGACTTCTACACCGACAAGGTGCGCGCCCAGCGCTTTGCCTTCGATGAAAAGCAGCTCAAGCCTTACTTCGAGCTGAACAACGTGCTGGTGAACGGCGTGTTCTTCGCCGCCACCAAGCTGTACGGCATCACCTTCAAGGAGCGCAAGGACCTGCCCGTGTACGACCCGGACGTGCGCGTGTTCGACGTGATCGACGCCGACGGCAAGCCGCTGGCGATCTTCCTGGCCGACCTGTATGCGCGGCCGAACAAGCAGGGCGGCGCCTGGATGAACGAGTACGTGGCGCAGTCCGCGCTGCTGGGCGAGAAGCCGGTGGTGGGCAATCACCAGAGCATCCCGAAACCGCCGGCCGGCGAGCCCACGCTGCTCACGTTCGATGAAGTGACGACCATGTTCCACGAATTCGGCCATGCGCTGCACGGCATGTTCTCGAACGTGAAGTACCCGCGCTTCTCCGGCACCAGCGTGCCGCGCGACTTCGTCGAGTACCCGTCGCAGGTCAACGAGATGTGGGCCGTGTGGCCGGAAGTGCTGGCCAACTACGCGAAGCACCACCAGACCGGCGCGCCGATGCCGAAGGAACTGCTGGACAAGATCACCGCGTCGCGCAAGTTCAACAAGGGCCATGCCACCACCGAATACCTGGCCGCCTCGCTGCTGGACCAGAAATGGCACCAGCTGCAGCCCGACCAGGTGCCGGACGACGTGCTGGCCTTCGAAGCGGCCGCGCTGAAGGAAGCGGGCGTCGATTACGCGCTGGTCCCGCCGCGCTACCGCACCACGTATTTCTCGCACAGCTTCTCCGGCGGCTATTCGGCCGGCTACTACGCCTACCTGTGGGCCGAGAAGCTCGATGCGGAAAGCGTGTTGTGGTTCAAGGAAAACGGCGGCCTGCTGCGCAAGAACGGCGACTGGTTCCGCAAGACGCTGCTGTCGCGCGGTGGCACCGCCGATGCGATGGAACTGTTCCGCAACTTCCGCGGCCGCGATGCCGCCATCGAACCGCTGCTGGAACGCCGCGGCCTGAATACCAAGCCAGCCAAATAAGCCAGGTAAGGACTATCTTGAACTATCCCACATTGATCGTTTCGGCCACCTCGCTGGCCGTCGGCCTGGCCTTCGCCGGCCTGGCCCAGGCCGCGCTGCCGGCCGCCAATCCTTTCGCCGCGCCCAGCACGCTGCCGCTGCAATACCCGGCCTTCGACAAGATCGGCGATGCCGACTATGCGCCGGCCTTCGACGAAGGCATGAAGGCGCAGGCTGCCGAGATCGAAAAGATCGCCAACAACAAGGCCGCGCCCACCTTCGAGAACACCATCGTGGCGATGGAGCGCTCGGGACGCCTGCTGAGCCGCGTATCGACCGTGTTCTTCAGCCTGAACGGCGCCAATACCAACGACACGCTGCAGGCGCTCGACCGCTCCCTGGCGCCGAAACTGTCGGCGCACAGCGATGCGATGCTGCTGAATCCGAAGATGTACGCCCGCATCAAGGCCCTGTACGACAAGCGCGACAAGCTGAAGCTGGACGCGGAATCGAAGTACCTGCTCGAGCGCTATCACACCGACTACGTGCGCGCCGGTGCCAAGCTGTCGGCGGCGGACAAGGAGAAACTCAAGGCCTACAACGCGAAGCTGGCCGAACTGCAGACGGCGTTCGCGCAGAACGTGCTGAAGGAAATGAATGCGTCGGCGCTGGTGGTCGACACGAAGGAAGAGCTGGACGGCATGTCCGGCGCGGCCATCGCCAAGGCCGCGGCCGATGCGAAGGCGCGCGGCCTGGATGGCAAGTTCGCGATCCCGGTCGTCAACACCACAGGCCAGGCGCCGCTGTCGGTGCTGAAGAACCGCACCACCCGCGAACGCCTGCTGGCGGCCTCGATGGCGCGCGGCAGCCGCGGCGGTGATTTCGACAACCGCGAACTGGTGCTGCAACTGGCGAAACTGCGCGCCGAGCGCGCCGCGCTGCTGGGCTATGCCAGCCATGCCGCCTACCAGCTGGAAGACCAGACGGCCAAGAACACCGGCGCCGTGAACCAGCTGCTGGCCGAATTCGCCCAGCCGGCGGTGCGCAACGCGCGCCGCGAAGCAGCCGATATCCAGAAGGTCATCGATGCGGAACAGAAGAGTAACGGCCAAGGTGGCTTCCAGCTGGCCGCGCACGACTGGCAGTTCTACGCGGACAAGGTGAGCAAGGAGCGCTACGCCTTCGACGGGAACGAACTGAAGCCGTACTTCGAGTTGAACAGCGTCTTCGAGAACGGCGTGTTCTTCGCCGCGAACAAGGTCTTCGGGCTGACGTTCAAGGAGCGCAAGGACTTGCCGGTGTACCAGGCCGACGTGCGGGTCTGGGACGTGTTCGATGCCGATGGCAAGCAGCTGGCCATCTTCATCGGCGATTTTTATGCGCGCGGCAACAAGCGCGGCGGTGCGTGGATGAATGCCTACGTCGGCCAGAACAAGCTGCTCGGCACGCAGCCGGTGGTGGCCAACCACCTGAACATTCCGAAGCCGGCGAACGGCGAGCCCACGCTGCTGACGTACGACGAGGTGCGCACTGCGTTCCATGAATTCGGCCATGCGCTGCACGGCATGTTCTCGAACGTGAAGTATCCGCGCTTCTCCGGCACCCGCGTGCCGCGCGACTTCGTGGAATTCCCGTCGCAGGTCAACGAGATGTGGGCCACCTGGCCGGACATCCTGAACAACTACGCGAAGCACTACCAGACCGGCGCGCCGATGCCGAAAGAGCTGCTGGACAAGGTACTGGCCGCGCAGAAGTTCAACGAAGGCCACCGCACCACCGAGTACCTGGCCGCGGCCATCCTCGACCAGAAATGGCACCAGCTGTCCGCCAGCCAGATACCAACTGACGTGCTGGCGTTCGAAGCGCAGGCACTGAAGGATGCCGGCGTCGACTTCGCCCCCGTGCCGCCGCGCTACCGCAGCACGTACTTCTCGCACGTCTTCTCGGGCGGCTACTCGTCCGGCTACTACGGCTACCTGTGGGCCGAAAAGCTCGATGCCGAAAGCGTGTTGTGGTTCAAGGAAAACGGCGGCCTGTCGCGCAAGAACGGCGACTGGTTCCGCCAGAAGCTGCTGTCGAAGGGCGGCACGATGGATGCGATGCAGATGTTCCGCGAATTCCGCGGGCGCGACGCGAAAGTCGAACCGCTGCTGGAACGGCGCGGCCTGACCGACTGATCCGCCCCACCACCAAACAGAACCGCGCCACCCGGCGCGGTTTTTTTACGCCCCGCAACTGCAGAGCTGGTCGCTTTACAACAGGGGGACAGTCCCCCGTTTTTTTACAACAGCGGGGACAGTCCCCACGGCAGGGACAGTCCCCACGGCAGGGACAGTCCCCACGGCAGGGACAGTCCCCTGATGTTTTACAACACCGGCCGTCAGCCCGCCACGAGCTTCCGGTTCGCCGCCCCCGGCAGCATGCGCAGCACCTTGCCGACCGAGGCCTTGTAGGTCTGCGAACGGATGGTGTCCACGTAGCGGTACTCGGCGCGGGTTTCGGCCGGGGTGACCGTCAGCACCACGAAGCCGCGCGATGCCGTTTCGGCATATTGCAGCGGGCCGATCAGCTGTTCCATGGCGGCGGCGACCGTGGTTGGGGCGGCGGTGGGGAAGTAGCCCTCGAAGCCGGGCGACGTGACGGATGGCACGCCGAATTCCACGCCGACCGCCTGGCCATTGGCATCGGCCAGGTCGCTGGCCCAGGCATTGTGCGTGTCGCCGGCCAGCACGACGAGGTTCTTGTTCAGCGTGCGTGCCATGTTCAGCACGGTCTCGCGCGCGGCCGCGTAGCCATCCCATGCGTCCAGGTTATACGGCACCGGCGCGGCGGCCAGCTGCTGCTGCTCGGTCTCGGACAGCGCCACGCCGGCCTGCACCTTGGCGGCGATGGCGAAGTAGGCGGCGTAGCCCACGGTGCCCAGCACCATCGGTGCCGGCAGCATCATGCGCGCCATCAGCACCTGCTGGCCGAGGACCTGCCAGGTGGCCGTCGACTTCGCCATCTGGCCCTGCAGCCACGTGGTCTGCTCGGCGCCCATCAGCTGGCGCGCCGGGTTCGTCACGTCCGCCGTGAACGCGGCGGCATTGAAGCTGCGGTCGGCGCCCACGTAGCCGGCATAGGCCAGCTGCTTGTCGCGGCCGATCACGCGCGTGTCGAGCATGTGCAGCGACAGCAGGTTGCCGAAGTCGAACGAGCGGTAGATGCGCTCCGGCCGCGCCGCGTCAGGCTGGCGGATCGGCATCCATTCGTGATAAGCCTGGATGGCCATCTGGCGGCGCGCGGCCCACAGGCCTTCGGTGGCCGGATCGTGGTTTTCCGCGCCGTCGCGCCAGGTGTCGTTGGTCAGCTCATGGTCGTCCCACACGGTGATGAAAGGCATGCGCGCATGCACGGCCTGCAGGTCCGGATCGGTGCGGTATTGCTGGTAGCGGCGGCGGTAATCGGTGAGCGTGATGATCTCGGTGGCCGGCTGGGAAACCCGGCCCATCGCGGCGGCGTTCTGCGAGGCATAGCCGCCGGCCGCGTATTCATAGATGTAGTCGCCCAGGTGCAGGCCCACGTCGATATCGTCGAACGTCGCCGCGTCGCCATACACGTTGAAGTAGCCGGCCGGGTAGTTCGAGCAGCTGAACACCGCGAAGCGCGCCTGGGCGACGGAACCGGTCGGCAGCGTCTTCGTGCGGCCCACCGGCGAATCGATGCCCTGGCAGCGGAAGCGGTAGAAATAGCGGCGGTTGGCGGCCAGCCCCGTCGCATCCACCTTCACGGTGAAGTCGCGCGAAGCCCCGGTGCGGGTGGAGCCCGATGCCACGACCTTCGTGAAGCCGCTGTCTTCCGCCACGCTCCAGCCCACGTCCAGGTCGTCCGCTCCCGCAGGTGCCGAGATGCGTGTCCACAGGATCACGCGATCGGCCAGCGGGTCGCCGCTGGCCACGCCATGGGCGTAGGTGATCGGCTCGTACGAGGCATCGTCGCCGCCACAGGCGGTCAGCGGGATGGTGGAAACGGCAACGGTGCCGAGGGAAAAGTTACGGATGAATTTGCGACGCGCATTCGATTGGGTCATGGATGGCCATTGCCGAAAGTGAAAGACGGCGCATCTTAATTTGACAACATTACCCTCTCATGACATGGCCCGCCGTGCCGCGACGGAGGCGTTCAGCCCTCTTCGAACAGCCGCCAGAAGCCGTCGCGCCGGATCATGAGCTGCTTCGACAGGCGATGGTTGTCCTGGCGCCGGTCGAACTCTTCCCCGGTCTGCCTGCGCAGTTCGGCGACCGCATCGCTGTCGCTGCCGTCGCAGAGCAGCAGGCAGTCGCGGTGCGGCGCGGTGGCGATGGCCGGACCTTTCAGGTGCGATTCGATCTGGTCGAAGGCACTGCTGACGATCAGCAGCACGGCCTCGTGGTTGCCGCCCAGGTCGAGCTGGTGGACGCCGGCCTTCGCGGTAAACCGGGGCGGCCACCGCATCGCCTTCACCAGGTTGCTCATGGCGACATCCGGCAAGTCGTCCTGCGTGACGCCCACCTGTTCCAGCAAGTCCGGCGTGGCCATGACGAACTGGTCCGGCTGGTCGAAGGCATACGTCACCAGCAATTCGCCGCAAAAGCTCTGCATCAGCGGCGCCTGGTCTTCCGTCATGCCGGCTTCCTGCAGGGCATGGACGAAGGCGTGATGCTTGATGCGAGGCTGCAGCTGGCTGGCCAGCAGCTCGGGCGTCTTCGGGGAGGACTTCTTGAAAAAGCCAAACATGTGTGCCTGCTCCTTGGTGAGGGGATGCTGCGTGGAGTCGTCGTGTGCGGGGGTGTTAAAAATGCAATAAGGCCGGGCGATGTTAATGGCCGAAAAACACGAAGTCAACCGGGCGCGCGCCCGCGCCGCCGCGTGCCGGCAGCCATGGGCTTGCCGGGTGATGGCCGTGCCCGAACGGGTGGCCACCGAAGAGCGAAAACGTGTATAACTTCGAGGGCTGGATTTGCAATGCCGTCATTCGAGGAGATGAACATGGACAACAACCTGAAGGCATCGCTGCGCGAAGTGCACGCCGCGCTGGCGAGTGGAGCACCGGTGGACGAGGAATTGCAGGACCTGCTGCGCCAGCTCGACGGCGACATCGAGCGCGTGCTGGAGCAGCGCGCGGCGGACGGTGCCGTCAGCGATGAAGGCACCACCACGTATGGCCTGGCCGAGCGCACGCAGGAGATCTCGGCGAAGTTCGCGGCAAGGCACCCGGCGCTGGAGCCGACGCTCCGTGAACTGGGCCGTATCCTTGGGAATATGGGTATTTGAGGCAAGATACGGCAAGATGAAGAAAGATGAAGCAAGAAGCCCGGTTCACACGGCTCGCGTCAGTGAGGAGCGCTGTGAAGCGGGCTACGTGAGGCGGGCGGTGTGAGCCGGGCAGTGCGAACCGGGCGGTGGTGTTCGAAGCGTGATACCCGGGTGTTGGATTCCCATACCCGGGTGTTGATTCCCTGGCGTGATTTCCCGCGGAACAACTAGGGAAACGCCACCATGGGCGGTTCTTCGCCGCCGAAGTTGAAGTCGGGATGCCGCTCGGCGATCATCGCCTCGATCTCGCGCACGCGCCGCACGGGCACGTCCACGATCAGCAGCACCTGCCCCTGCTGCACGCGCTCCGTGAACTGTTCCAGCCGCTTGTTCGGGATCGCGCAGCCGTTCATGCCGGACGCCCAGGCACCGAACAGCGCGCCGCCGAGGGCCATCAGCAGGATCGTGGCCGTGCGCATGGTCAACCCTTCCGGCGGCATCAGCACGAGGATGATGCCGGCCATGAAGCCGACGATGCCGCCGATCAGCATGCCCAGCTGGGCACCGTGGACCAGGTCGGTTTTCAGCATGAAACTGGCGCCGGGCATGTCGTCCGGGAGGGAGCCTTCGCGGCCCAGGAAGCGGATGTGCCGCTCCTCGATGCGCGCCAGCAGGAGCTCGTCCAGCATGGCGCGTGCGGAGGGGATGTCGGGCAGCATGTAGTAGAGTCTGCGGCGCATGGTGTTCTCCTCAGGGCATCGGGCTTATCTAATCGTTATAGGCCGCTGCCGGCACATTGCAATGGCGCCCCGGACACTTTTCCGGGCTTTCCCCTGGCTGCAACACAAGTTATTGAATAATAAAAGCTTTTTGGCCGAGAAAAAGTGTGGCGATGCGCGCCGCGGCACGCTTTTTGGTACAATCCTGCCTTATGAATGCCCCCCTGAACCTTTTCGCGACCGTGCCCAAGCGGTCTGCCCGCGCCCCTGTCGCGCCTTTCCTGCCCATGACCCGCGCCGAAATGGACAAGCTGGGCTGGGACGAGTGCGACGTCATCCTCGTCACGGGCGACGCCTATATCGACCATCCCAGCTTCGGCATGGCGCTGGTCGGCCGCCTGCTGGAAGCGCAGGGGTTCCGCGTGGGCATCATCAGCCAGCCGGACTGGCAATCGGCCGACGCCTTCCGCGCGCTGGGCAAGCCGCGCCTGTATTTCGGCATCACGGCCGGCAACATGGATTCGATGGTCAACCGCTACACGTCGGACCGCAAGATCCGTTCGGACGACGCGTACACCCCGAACGGCGAGCCGAACAAGCGTCCGGACCGCGCGGTGAGCGTGTATTCACACCGCGCCCGCGAAGCGTTCCCGGGCACGCCGGTGATCATCGGCAGCATCGAGGCATCGCTGCGCCGCATCGCCCACTACGATTACTGGTCGGACAAGGTGCGCAAGTCGGTGCTGATCGATTCGAAGGCCGACCTGCTGATCTTCGGTAACGCCGAGCGCGCGCTGGTGGACCTCACGCACCGCATGGCCAAGGGCGAGGACATCAAGTCCATCAAGGACCTGCGCGGCACCGCCTTCCTGGTCCCGCAAGGCTGGCTGCCGTCGGAAGAGTGGGGCGTGCACAATTCGACCCGCGTGGACGTGCCGGGCCGCATCGATGCGCATCCCGATCCGTACGCGATGGCCAAGGAAGACAAGGAAGCCTGCGCCACCGAGAACGCCGCTCCGGAACCGACGGTCAAGCCGATCCGCATCATGAGCCGCGAGGAACGCCAGGCGATGGCGCGGGAAAAGCACAACCGCACCGTGGTGCGGCTGCCGTCGTACGACACCGTCAGCACCGATCCGGTGATGTACGCGCACGCCTCGCGCGTGTTCCACCTGGAGTCGAACCCCGGCAATGCGCGCGCGCTGGTGCAGCAGCACGGCGACCGCGACGTCTGGATCAACCCGCCGCCGCTGCCGCTGGCGATGGATGAGATGGATGGCGTGTACGACATGAACTACGCGCGCGCGCCGCACCCGGCGTATGGCAATGCGCGCATCCCTGCCTGGGAAATGATCCGCTTCTCGGTGAACATCATGCGTGGCTGCTTCGGCGGCTGCACGTTCTGCTCGATCACGGAACACGAAGGCCGCATCATCCAGAGCCGCTCGGAACCGTCGATCCTGCGCGAGATCGAGCACATCCGCGACAAGACCAAGGGTTTCACGGGCACCATTTCCGACCTGGGCGGCCCCACTGCGAACATGTACCGGCTGGCCTGCAAGGAAAAGACCATCGAGGAATCGTGCCGCCGGCTGTCGTGCGTGTACCCGTCGATCTGCTCCAACCTGGGCACCGACCACAGCAAGCTGATCCAGCTGTACCGCAAGGCGCGCGCGATTCCCGGCGTGAAGAAGATCCTGATCGGTTCCGGCCTGCGCTACGACCTCGCCGTGCGCTCGCCCGAATACGTGAAGGAACTGGTCACCCACCATGTGGGCGGCCTGCTGAAGATCGCGCCGGAGCACACCGAAAGCAATGTGCTGTCGAAGATGATGAAGCCGGGCATCGGCGCCTATGACGAGTTCAAGGCCATGTTCGAGAAATTCTCGCTCGAGGCCGGCAAGAAGCAGTACCTGATCCCTTACTTCATCGCGGCCCACCCGGGCACGTCGGACGAGGACATGCTGAACCTGGCGCTGTGGCTGAAGAAAAACAACTTCCGGCTCGACCAGGTGCAGACCTTCATGCCTACGCCGATGGCGATGGCGACCACCATGTACCACAGCCGCAGGAACCCGCTGAAGAAAGTCACGGACGACTCGGAAGTGGTGGAAACGCCCCGCACGGCCAAGGTGCGCAAGGCGCACAAGGCATTCCTCCGCTACTACGATCCGGCCAACTGGCCGATCCTGCGCGAGACGCTGAAGGCGATGGGCCGTGGCGACCTGATCGGCAACGGCGAAAAGCACCTGATCCCCGCGTGGACGCCGGGCGAGGAAAACATGACAGCGGCGCCGGAAGGCAAGCGTGCCATGCCGACCCTGGCACCGGGCGCCCAGCGTGGCGCGCGGCCGGGCCAGCCGGCCGGCGGCCGCACCGCCGCGCCGCGTGGCGGCCGTCCGAATGCGCTGACCGGTTCGATGACGGCCCGCGAAACGGTGGAAACCAAGGCGCGCCCGTCGATCCTCGATACCATCAAGGTCAAGCCGAAAACCGCGTCGAAGCCAACGGCGTCGACCACCAAGGGACGCCGCTAGCAGCCTGTGCGTTGGAAGGGCGGACGCCCGGTCATTGGCGTCCGTCCGGCTGGCCATTACGGACACCTGCCCGATCAGCTGTTCCGATCAGCTGTTCCGCTCAGTTGTTCCGACAACGTTCTCGATCATTTGTTGTCGGCCCGGCCAGCCGGATGGCGCAATTGCGGCCCCCAAGCCACACTTGGGCACCGCTGGCCCGGCCCGACCGGGGGCGCGCGCTCATCGGCGTTACAATCGGCGAACCGCGGCCATGGGCCGTCCCTCGAACGTGCCGGCGCCTCTCGTGCTTCCCGAACCCATCCTCCTGCTTCCCGTGCGCCGTGTCTTCGCCAGCCTGACGCTGGTGCTGGGCATCGCCGTATTCCCGGCGCACGCACAAGACCGGGTAGTGCTCCAGCTGAAACATACCCACCAGTTCCAGTTCGCCGGCTATTACGCGGCGGTGGAAAAAGGCTATTACCGCGATGCGGGGCTGGACGTGCAGATCGTCGAAGGCACCGATGCCGAAGCGCCGCTGCGCGAAGTGCTGTCGGGCCGCGCCCAGTACGGCACCGGCAGCAGTTCCCTGTTGCTGGCGCGGCTGTCCGGCAAGCCCGTGGTGGTGCTGGGCGTGATCTTCCAGCATTCGCCTTACGCACTGGCCTCGCGGCAGCAGGGCGAAACGCCGGATCCGCGCCGGCTGGCCGGCAAGCGCGTGATGCTGGGGCCACTCTCGGCGCCGCTGAACCATGCCGACGAACTGTCCGCCTACCTGAAGCGCGAAGGCGTGCCGATGGAGGGCTTGCAGCGGGTCGAGCACAGCTACGACCCTTCCGACCTGATCGACGGCCGGGTCGAGGCCATGTCGATCCACACCACCAACGAAACGGATTATTTCGACCGTGCCGGCTTCCCGTACGACATCCACAGCCCGCGCGCCGCGGGGGTGGATTTCTACGGCGACAACCTGTTCACCAGCGAGCAGGAACTCAATGCGAACCCGGAGCGGGTGCGGGCATTCCGCGCCGCCTCGCTGCGCGGCTGGCAATATGCGATGAGCCACCAGGAGGAAGTCGCCGACCTGATCCTGGCGAAGTATTCGCGCCGGCACGACCGCCAGCACCTGCTCTACGAAGCGCGGCAGATGGTGCCGCTGGTGCAGCCGGTGCTGGTGGAAATCGGCTACATGAATCCGGAGCGCTGGCAGCACATCGCCGACGTCTATACCGACCTGGGGCTGCTGCCGAAAGGCGTCACATTCAACGGCTTCCTGTACAACGCCGAGCCGGGCGCCAACCTGGCGTGGCTGTACCGCATCGGCGGCGGTGCGGCGCTGCTGTTGCTGCTGGGCGCGGCGATCCACTTCGCCCTGCTGGCGCGCGAACGGCGCCGCTCGGCCGATGCGATCCGGGCCGGCGAGGAACGCTTCCGCATCATGTTCGAAGCCTCGCCGATCGGCATCGCGCTGATCGACGGCGTGACCGGTGCCTTTTCCGACGTCAATCCCCGCTACCGCGAAATTGCCGGCCGCTCCGAAGACGCCTTCGCCTCCCACAGCTGGCTCGATTTCGTGTACCCGGAAGACGTGGCTGGCTGGACATTGCAGATGGGCCGGCTGGCCGCCGGCGACGTGCAGGAGTTCCGCGCCACGCTGCGGCTGGTGCGCAGCGACGGCACGACCGTGTGGGTGGAAGCTTCCGTGGTGCCGCTGCAGGCCGGCCCGCACCTGAAGCTGTGCATGATCGAAGATGTGACGGACCAGAAGAAGACCGAGGCCCTGATCTGGCAGCAGGCCAACTTCGACCAGCTGACGCAACTGCCGAACCGCCGCATGTTCCTCGACCGGCTGCAGCATGACGTGGTGAAGAGCCGGCGCGACGGCACGCGGATCGCCATCCTGTTCATCGACCTGGACCACTTCAAGGAAGTCAATGACACGCTGGGCCACCACCAGGGCGATGTGCTGCTGGTCGAGGCGGCGCGCCGCATTGCCGGCTGCGTGCGCCAGTCCGACACGGTGGCGCGCCTGGGCGGCGACGAGTTCACCGTGATCCTGACCGAGCTGCAGCTGACCGACCGGGCCGATGCGATCGCGCAGGACATCATCGACAGCCTGCTGGCGCCGTTCGAGCTGGGCCAGGAACAGGCCTTCATTTCCGCCAGCATCGGCATCACGCTCTATCCGGACGACGCGGCCAGCGTGGGCGACCTGCTCAAGCATGCCGACCAGGCCATGTACGCGGCCAAGGGCGCCGGCCGCAACCGCTTCAGTTATTTCACGCCGGCGCTGCAGGTGGCGGCGCTGAACCGCATGCGGCTGACCAACGACTTGCGCAGCGCGCTCAAGGGCGACCAGCTCAGGCTGTATTTCCAGCCGATCGTGCACCTCAGCACGGGCCGCATCCGGAAGGCCGAGGCCCTGCTGCGCTGGCAGCATCCGCAGCGCGGCATGGTCAGCCCGCTCGAATTCATCCCGCTGGCGGAAAGCTCCGGCCTGATCGTCGACATCGGGCAGTGGGTCTTCAACGAATCGATCCGCTGGGTGCAGCGCTGGCGCCGCGACGTGCACCCGGACTTCCAGGTCAGCCTGAACCAGTCGCCGGTCGAATTCCAGCGCGAGGGCGGCAGCTACGACGTATGGCTGAGCGCCCTGCGGCAGGCCGGCGTGCCGGGGCAGGCCATCGTGGTGGAAATCACCGAGGGCTTGCTGCTCGATGCCAGCACGATGGTCACCGACAAGCTGTTGCAGCTGCGCGACGGCGGCATCCAGGTAGCGCTGGACGATTTCGGCACCGGCTACTCGTCGCTGTCCTACCTGAACAAGTTCGACATCGATTACCTGAAGATCGACCGCAGCTTCGTGCGCAACCTGGCGCCCGATTCCAGCGACCTGGCACTGTCGGAAGCCATCATCGTCATGGCGCACAAGCTGGGCCTGCACGTGATCGCCGAAGGCGTGGAAACGGCCCAGCAGCGCGACCTGCTGGCCGCCGCCGGCTGCGATTATGGCCAGGGCTACCTGTTCGACAAGCCGCTGCCGGCCGGGGAATTCGATGCGCTGCTGCGGTCCCACGCCGCGATGCTGGCAGCGCAGTAAGCATTTTATCGGTGCGTCTTTAATTGCCGAGCGAGGTTAAAATGCTGGTTATTTTGCAATAACTACCTTGCTGGTACAGCACCCACATGCTTGCACTGACCGACCCGATGCTGCGGCAGGACACCCGTATCCTGCGACTGACGACCCCCCTGGGACCCGACCGGCTGATACCGGAATGCCTGCGCGCCCAGGAAGCCATGAGCCAGCCCTACGAGCTGACCGTGACGGCGCTGTCGGCCGATGCCGGCATCGCCCTCAAGACGCTGCTCGGGCAGCCGGTGCTGCTGGAATTGCTGACTGCAACGAGCGGCCAGATGCGTGTCTTCCACGGGCACGTGACAGCCGCCAGCATGCTCGGCGCGGACGGCGGCCTGGCCCGCTACGAACTGACGATCGGCCCGTGGTATGCGTTCATGGACCTGGGCCGCGACAGCCGCGTGTTCCAGGACATGACGGTGTTCGACATCCTCGACACCCTGTTCACCGGCTGGCAAAGCCCCGGCACGCTGGTGCCGCAATGGCGTTATGAGATCGCCGACCGCACGATCTACCCGCAACGCTCGCTGACGTGCCAGTACCAGGAATCGAACCGGGCATTCGCCGAGCGGCTGATGCACGAGGAAGGCCTGTTCTACTACTTCGAACACGACGGCGACCCGGCCAGCGCCGCCTTCGGCGGCCACACCCTCGTGATCGCCGACCATAACGGCGCCTTCCAGCCGAACGCCCAGCCGGCCATCCGCTTCACCCAGCCCGGCGCCGTGATGCGCGAGGACAGCATGGACCGCTGGCGCCGCGAGGTACGCGCCACCGCCGGCGGCGTGGACATCGGCAGCTGGGATTACCGCAATGTCGGCATGCGCCGGGCCGGCACCGAAGATGGCACAGGCCCGCTGTTGCGCGACACGCCGGGTGCCTACGCGTACACGTCGCCCGAGCATGCCCAGCGCATCGCCGACCGGCAGGCCGAAGCGCTGCGCGCCAGCCGCGAAACCTTCATCGGCGCGGGCACCGTGCGCACGCTCAGCCCCGGCACCACATTCACGCTGGGCGAACATTCCGCCGTGGCGGAAGACGAGAGCTTTGTCGTGCTGCGCGTGCTGCACCTGGCCCACAACAACCTGAGCGCCGAAGTCAGGGATGTGGCGCAGCGGCTGGGCGAGAACCCGCTGGCCCGGCTGATCGAGCGCGAACAGGCCGGCAGCCTGCATGCCACCGGCAAGGACAAGGGCGAGCGGCCGCTGTACCGCAACCGCATCGATGCCATCCGCAGCAGCGTGCCGTACCGCAGTGCCGACAGCGACGGCCATGGCCTGGTGCTGCGGCCGAAACCGACGGTCCGCGGCCAGCAGACCGCCATCGTCGTCGGACCGCCGGGCGCGGTGATCCATACGGACCGCGACCACCGCATCAAGGTGCAGTTCCACTGGCAGCGCGGCGTGCAAAGCCACAGCCGGCTCGAGCACCCGGTGCCCGATGGCCACACGGGCGCCCCCGCCGACGACAGCAGCGGCACATGGGTACGCATCGCCACGCCGATGGCACCAGTGGCCGGCGCCAACTGGGGAACCCACGCCGTGCCGCGCGTGGGCAGCGAAGTGCTGGTCGATTTCATCGACGGCGACATCGACCGTCCGATCGTGATCGGCAGCCTGTACAACGGCGGTGGCGAGACCGATGCGCAGAGCAACCGCATCAGCGCCGGTACTGGCGCCGCCACGGGCAACGCCCCGGCGTGGTTCCCTGGCGAATCCGGCGCGCACGCGCACGCGGCGGTGCTGTCCGGCTTCAAGTCGCAGGCACTGCAGGCCAGCCAGAGCGGCACCGGCGCCTATAACCAGCTGGTGTTCGACGACGCGCCGGGCGAACCGCGCGTAGCGCTGCAACGCCACGCCGGCGCGCATGAAGGCACCGATGAACTGAACCTGGGCCACCTGCGGCACCAGACGGACAACCAGCGCCTCGACACGGCCGGCCTGGGCGCGGAATTGAAAACGGCCCACAGCGCCGCGCTGCGCGCCGGCCAGGGCCTGCTGCTGTCGACCGAGGCGCAGACCGCGGGAGGCCAGCAGCTCGCCGCGCGCGAGGCGGTATCGCAGATCGGCGCCAGCGCGGAAATGCTGCAATCGCTGGCCGAGACGGCGCAAAAGCACAACGCCAAGCTGAAGGACGAACCGGCACCGGACAAGCTGCTGGCCATCGCGGAACTGCGCAAGGGACCCGGCGTGCTGGATGCGACCGCCGGCGGTGGCGGCGCGGACGAAGGCGGCGGCGGCAATGCCATCGCCTTCACCGAGCCGCAGCTGCAGCTATCGAGCCCTGCCGGCATCGCCGCCACCACGCCTGCCAGTACGATCGTCTCCGCCGGCACCACCACCAGCCTCGCGGCGGGGCAGGACATCAACTTCGCTTCGCAGGCGAACTTGCTGCACCAGGTGAAAGGCGGCATCGGCCTGTTCACATACGGCAAGGCCAGCGCGGCGACGAAGCCGAACCAGGAAATCGGCATCCGCCTGCATGCGGCCAGCGGCAAGGCCAGCGTGCAGGCGCAGTCCGATGCCGTGCGCATCACGGCCGACAAGCTGGTGACCGTGGCCAGCATTGCCAAGAGCGTCTCGGTCAGTGCCAAGCAGCACGTGATGCTGACTGCGCAGGGGGCTTACCTGAAGATCGAGGGTGGCAACATCATGATTCATGGGCCTGGGACGATGTCGTTCAAGGCGAGCATGAAGGAGTTGGCGGGGCCGGCGAGTGCATCGAGCCAGCTGAAATTGCCACCAGTTGGGAAGCTGGCTGAATGCCCGTCCGCGCAATCGGATGCTGCAACGGGAGGCGCGAGTGCAATCTAGACTCGAGCAGCTACGGAAAGGGTTCGATCCACTTACGCCGATATTCGTGCTTGTCGATCCAATGGTCGGAGAGCCGCTGCCCGGGCTGGGGCTACCCGATGCAAGCGCCGACGCAACGGCCGTGCGCGAGGAAGGCTGGGGCCGTGCCATCGTACCCGTGGAACTGTCGAAAACCGTGGCACTTCCCCCGCACCAGCACCCATACCTGGTTCCCTTGCATGGAATCGATGACCCGTTGATCGACCTGACGTTCGATATCGCCGAAGAAGAGCGACTTGCCTCCCAGGCAGGTGGGCTTGGCGGAGATGGGCGCGCCGCGCATCGTATCGGCGGCTGGTTGCAGAGTTCAATGCGGCATGAAGAACTTGCGGCGCTCGTTTCGGCAATGTGCCGCGTGAATACCGATGCCCGGACCAACGCGACTTATTTGAGGCTTGCAGACCGGCGGGTACTTGATTTGTTGTGTCATGTGGCGGGCGTAGCAAGGGTTCAACGACAATTCGGACGCTTGCAAACCTGGATATATCTGGACTCATGTGGCCAGCTCAGGTACCTACGTTCGCCTTCGGAGCCTATTGAACCGTTGCGTCTTTCCCGAAGCGAATGGTTGATACTTGAAGACGGTGAGTTATTGCATCGATCTATTGCACAGTATCTAGGTGAAAGTAGCAATGGGAAGGTGGCTATTTTGAACACCCCATATCGCAACGCCGAGTTGGCAGCGTCAGCGGCAAAGGACGCAGCCCGACGCTGGCCTCATCGCTTCATCAACAATCACGATAAAGCCAAATGGGCAGCTCTGTTTCTGCTGTACCAGTCAGGCCTTCAGTTGCCAGGAATTGCAAGGCTGCTGGACGATGCAGGCAGTAAAGACGAGCCGGCGGAACCACTACGCTACCTTTATGACGACATACGCGCAATCGTGCGACTAACCGCCGTCTAATATTCGCTCTCACTAATAATTCAATTTCAGGGTTACGATGGTCACGACTTCGGGTTGCGATATCTGCAATAAAAGTTCTCTTTCCTTGCTCTTGCTTCGGCCAAGCCCAATAGCCAAAAGTCCCATGCTTGCTGCGCCTGGATCGAAGAATGTCTCGGCTGATCCTGCAGATGTGCAAGGCCTCCTGCCGGAATCACCTCCAGCCCAGTCGCGTTTTGCCTTGCGGTTACTGAGGCCTGGCTACGTATATGTTTATATACCGCAACCTCCGGCTGGTGTAAAAAACTGGCTGATTTACCGAGTTAATGAACGGGCCGATCTGATTCCAGAGGGCCATGCGATGTTTTCACAAGCTGATGCTTCGGCTCCGTGCAGGCGTCCTGAGCATATTGCAACGGGCATGAAAGTACTCAACATCCCCCAAGCACATAAAGTAAGCGAAATATGGATTGCATTCAGCGCGAATCTTTGGAATGAAACACTGCGTGGGAGCAATAAGGCCGACCCGGCTGTCATGCAAAAGATCTCCTTGCAAAGTTGCGGACTGAACAGTTTTGTTCCAACGGCAGAAAATCTGAAAGCGAAAGTGCTGGAATGCGCGCTTACTCAATTGTCAATCGATAAAGCAACAGATCATGATTTTCCATTTACCAGCCTTGCGGGCCAGGTGAACGACCTTGCTGCCAATCTGGCGCGCGCGGCGGCGAAGCATCCTAAGACGGCAGGGAAAGAGTTGGCTGTCGTGCTGAACGATCCGGTTGGAATCGCGACAGAGTTGAACGCACTGCGAATCCGGCGGAACGAAATCGTAAAAAGGGAAATCGCAAAACCGGAAAATTTGCACCCTCTGAGCAGTTCGCACACCATCCTGGGATTGCGGAAATGCCTGGTGGATGAGCAGGATCTACACAGTTACGAGCAGGTAAGCCCTGTACGTTCACTCAAGGATTTCGAAGCTGCTCAGTGGCCAGAAGGAACACAGTGGCAGCCTCTGACGGAAGCGGACCGAGCTAAGCTCCTGGAGCGATCAAAGAGCGACTCCACTATTGGCCAGCTATTACTTTCGCCCTACAAGAAAGTGTTCGAGCGGCCAGACCTTGGACGTGTTATTTATCCTGATCACGATGAGCGTGCTGCAGCTTGGACAGAAAAGAAGGTCAAGGAAAACTGGAGAAAATACGAAGACTATTATGATGAGGGTGCTCGTGCTGCGTGGGTAAGAAAATTCGACGCAAAAATGAAGGCGGAGCACTATGCTCCGTTAGAAGCATTGGAGAAGGACTGGAATGCTGCTCGCAAGGGCCAGCAGATCAGCACGTACTTCAAGCGCCATTTTGATAGGGTATGCACGCCCAAGTCTCTGCAGTACCCTGTCGACTTCCTAGTTGATGCCAAGGAACACGAATATATATCGCTACCAATGCCGTTCGTAGATGGCCCTGTGATGGACGATTATGTGTCCGAACTCGACCTGCCAGTAACTGATGAGAATGCGCATACGATACGTTCAATGGTAGGTGGCAAGGATTTGGTCGTCAAAATTGTCCATAAGCAGTTGACCGGTTCTCCAGGGTTGGAAGACGGCGGCATGCGAGATAAGACATTTGATCTTGTCAAAGGTTTTAGCGAACTGACCATGTCACAGCCAGCTATGCAATCCCACGGCTGGATCGGGCATGCACTGGCGCTTTTCAGTATCAATCAGTACGCCGCGCTCAGCGGCGCGGTGTTGACGATTGCCGCGCGTCAAGCGACTGTGACAGGAGCCACTGCGCGAATGCTTGAGAAGCTCCAGAATCTGGCATTAGTGCAGAGCGCACTTGAGTGCGCAGTACAGGGGGCAATTAAAGGACCAGCTCCTAAAATTCCAGTAATGATTACGATGAAAGTCAGTGCCGAAAATGCGCTGAAAATCTTGAAAGCCCGCCCTGGGCAAGTATTGGGTACCAGTAAAAGGCGCATCAAGCAGTTTGCGAAAAAAAACAGAACAATTCCATTGGTGTTGATTACGGATACAGAGGCGATCAAGGCCGCTAACGGTAAATTGGACATCCTTGCTAGAGGCTCTCAAGGTTCGTCCGTCAAGATGGGAAAGGCAGTCGATTCAACTGTCGACGCCAGGCCGCTATCGACAGTGGCCATGTCGGAAGAGACTTTCTTGCGGCTTTACCAAACCCAAGCGGGGAGAGCTGCTAATGCCGCGAATCGGCTTCGCAGTGTAATTCCAGATATTGCACAGAATAGCCATGCATCGCACGCTATATCTGTTGCCAAGACGCTCGATGCTCGTCTGGCACTGGCGAGCATGGTGATTCAAACTATTGGCGTAGTCAATGGCTTGGCCACGGCAAGTAAAGCTGATTCGGCCTCCGCTGTGGAAGATGCTGAATATGGAGTCATGGACAGTGTGTTCGGCTTCATGGGCGGGGCATTTGCATTGTGGGTAGTTGCGGCTGAAATTGATATTGCCAAGAGGTTGGGAACGCAAGCCGTGGGGACAAGTGCAAAGATAGGCCTGTTGAGGGTGGCTGGCAACCTTACTGGTATAGCCGGCGGGGTAATTAACGGAATTGCATCTACCAAGAAGTACCGCCAGCAAAAAGGAGATGGAAACAAGGTACCAGCTGACCTATATCTTCTGTCTGTATTAGCGTTCTACGGAACAGCTGTTACATCTTTCACACTTACAGCTGGAGCGATAGCAAGCGCTTTGGAGGCCCGTGTAGTCGGTGGCGCAGTCGTCCGAACTGTTGCAACCCGTATTGGTGTAGGGACTGTTTTCGCCTCCGCTGTATCAGGCGTCGGTCTATTACTTCTTGGGGTAGGTGTGGTGGCTCAAATTACCGCAATCGTACTTACACCTAGCGATTTTGAACGCTGGCTTGCCCGCAGTTATTTTGGCAAAGGAGGTGGCGGGTTGTTCTCAATGCAGGATAGAGCCGATAAATTCAAGAAAGGTGACTGGGGTTCCGAGAAGGCTGCTCTCGAGGAAATGATCGCTCAGGCTGAAAAAAAGCAGAACAAAAATTAACAACTTGTAAGTTCCATGAAATGAAAATTTATAGTCAGAGCAAAAAAGAGTCGGTTTCAACAGTCGCTAAAGTAGAGGATAGCAATGAAAGCCGTGGACGTGGACTCTAAAACTCTACCGCAAAGGCCGGCAGCAGGGGTAATCCAACGTTTCGACAATAAGTCTTCTGCCTGCCCAAGTACGACAAGTCTTGGCATGATTGCCAGAACCTATCCTGACGCAATTGAATTCTCAGCACGTGCGGCAGGAATGACAGGGATGATAATGCTTATAGGCTTAATGAGCGCTGCATTCGCATTCTGGGTTAGTGATCAAGTGCTTACACTTGAACTGGAAAACGGGAGAAGCGTGATAAGTTTCTTATCGTTTCCATTTGTGATTATTGTTTTTTTTCACGGAATTTACTCTGCAATAAAATATACCCGTATTGAACTATATCGGCCAAAAGATGAGCCTACTATTTTCGACAGGTATAACCGGAAAGTATATAGGATTTATCGCGAAGTCTATCCTGGATGGTTAGGTACTTTCAAAAAATGGCCAATGAAGATGGCAGAGCATGATTGGAATCTCATCTATGCCGAGCATCATGCCATCGTAAATGCAACCGGCTCGTCTGTCACGCGGATGCATAGTTTGATCTTCAACGTTCAGAAAAGTACATCAGATCCGACGGTGGTAGATAGTTTCGCTATTGGAACCAGTATTCAAATGGGCGAGGTAACGGTGCCAGCCGTATGGGAACACATCCGCCGATTTATGGAAGAGAATGGCCCGCATCTCCCCCCAGGAGAGGTGATAGAACAACGCCGCGAGCCGCAGACGTTTCTCCAATGTATGGCTGCAACGGGGCCGTATGGAAGCAACTTCAAAAATTGGTGGCGAGATCATACTGCGATGATGATCGTAGGCTTGTTGTTTTTTCCGATCACATTTCCCATGATGACCTTAATGGGAATATTTAGCTGGATGGCAGTCAAAACTGCACGGCCAGTTGTGTGGCCCTCTTACGTCCTAGATGCGATTCGATAATTGCCGAAATTTAAGGATATATGCGGAAATTTATTGAGGAGATGGCGATTATTTATCTAACGGTGAAATGTCAGTTCGAAAGTAAGACGGCTCTTAGGGTGTGATTGCACAAGCACAAGAAAATCGGCATAAAGATGGGGCCTCAAGCCTGTCGGCGCATCGCTGATCGGCAACTCGAAGCACTGCGCGCCAACCGCGAAACCTTCATCGGCGCCGGCTCCGTGCGCACGCTAGTCCCCGGGGACTACATTCACGCTGGCCGAGTATGCGGGGTGGCCGAAAACGAGCTTCGCGCTGCTGCGCGTGCTGCACCTGGCCCACAACAACCTGAGCGCCGAAGTCAAGGATGTGGCGCAGCGGCTGGGCGAAAACCCGCTGGCCCGGCTCATCGAGCGCGAACAGGCCGGCAGCCTGCATGCGACTGGCAAGGACAAGGGCGAGCGGCCGCTGTACCGCAACCGCATCGACGCCATCCGCAGCAGCGTGCCGTACCGCAGTGCCGACAGCGACGGCCATGGCCAGTTACTGCGGCCGAGGCCGACGGTTCGCGGCCAGCAGATCGCCATCGTGGCCGGTCCGCCGGGTGCCGTCATCCACAGGGACAATTGCTAAACGCATTGAAGTAGGGGTGTGGAATGGATCTCATGGGTTTGCTGACAAAATATCCTAACAACGCGCCCTTTCGGAAGAAGAGGTAAAGCGTCATTTGAAGCAAAGTAAGCGATTAAGCAATGAGCCACATTATCAGCTAAGTGTGATTGAGATGAACTCCACTTACCTTGAGTCCGTTGATAAATGGTTTGGATGGAAGGGTTTTCTAACACTGATTGCTTTAAGTCTTTTCTGTATTTTGGTAATTGGTATAAGTATCGGCGCGCTTCAACTAATTCTGACGGGGCTGTCAGCGACGGGAAGCGCTGAGGAGGATAGCTCTTTTTATATTTGGAATGGAATCGCAATGCTTGCAGTTCTGGTGGTTCCGGTAGCAATCGGCCTAATTTGGCTGCTGCGAAAAGATTCATTCGCGTTTACCCATTACCCAATTCGATTCAACCGAAAAACACGGACCGTACATGTTCTTCGCACTGATGGTACAGTGTTGTCGGTGCCATGGGACGAGGTATTTTTTACTCTCGGACATATGCCCCAATGGGACGATTGGGAGGTGCGAGGTCATGTTCTGAAGTCTGATCGAAAAACCGTGCAAGAGACATTCGCATTGAGTTACGTAGGTTCCATGGAATTGAACGATAGGGATCCGAAGGTGGCAGATTCCTCCGCGAACGATTTTGTCCGGGCGCATTGGGAATTTGTGCGGCGTTACATGGAGGAAGGTCCGCAATCTGTCTCAGAACAAGTTCAATTCTGTATGCCAGTTCAAAACCATCGCGAAAGTTTCCGCGGCGGCCTTGAGCGAGCTTTTGCTAATATTTCTGGCGCACCTAGCCTGATTTACATTGCCATGTTCCCGTTTCTGGTATTGCTGGGACTCGCAAGATTCATCGCGATGAGAACCAGCAAGATCCCAGAGTGGCCTGCCGATGTTGAAGCATCCTGTGTAATCGAACCAAATGACCCTTATGCTATCCATGGCGCACCTAACGGCGACCGGATGCCGCTTTTTCCTGAGGCGGCCAAATGTGCAGGGGTCGGATTCAAGGCTTTCTAAGGGTAATGAAATGGCATTAACCTCGGCAATCATTGCGCCTACGTGGAAACATCGCCCGAGCATGCCTAGCGAATCGCCGACCGGCAGTTCGACGCGCTAGGCGTCAGTCGCGAAATCTTCATTGGCTCAGGCACATGCGCACGCTCGGCCCCGGCACCACATTCGCACTGGCTAAGCTAACGGGGAATCGATTCCAGCATTATTTTTTTCTCAAAAACTACTATATGAGTTGCCTGTATGAACTCCAGGCTCTACCGCAAAGTCCGATACCAAAGTAATTCGGCGATTCGACAATAAACCCTCGATCGGCCCAAGTACCATCTGCCTTGGCCTGATCAGCCGGACATATCATGACGCAAATGAATTTTCGGCGCGTATAGCGGGAAAAGCGGGAATGATCGTGCTGGTAGGGCGAATGAGCGCTGCACCTGGCATTCTGGGGTAGCGATTTAGTGCTATCACTTGAACGAGAAACCGGAAGAAGCGTGGAAAGTTTCCTAACTTTCCGACAAACGGGGCCGTACGATGATATCGAAACTGAACAACAGCAGCTTGCGCAAGCATTAAAGTAGGTTTTCCATGGATTTTTTAGGTCTTTTAAGGAAGTATCCTAACAATCGCCCGTTGTCTGATCAGGAGATTGAGCATAAGTTAACTCAGAAAATTCGCCTTAATATATTTCCGCGATATCAATTATCTGTCGTCGAGATGAATTCAACCTATCTGGAATCAGTTGATAAATGGTTCGGCTGGAAGGGTTTCTTGACACTTTTGGCAGTTGCAATATTTTCCATTTTTGGTGGGTTGTTAGGCGGGAATCTTTTACTAGATGTAATAAGCTACTTGGTGTCGAGTGATGCGATGGATGACGATACTAAGTTTTACCTTTGGAATGATATCGGAATGCTTGTTGTACTTGCTCTTCCACCAACCATACTTTCGATCTGGTTGTTGAAAAAGGATTCCTTTGCATTCACACATTATCCAATGCGATTTAATAGATTGACCCGGATTGTTCATGTGTTCCGTCCAGATGGAACAATACTTTCGGTGCCGTGGGACGAAATATTTTTTACCCTAGGTCATATGCCTTTCTGGGATGATTGGGAGGTGCAGGGCCATATTCTTGAGTCAGATCAAGCGACTGTAAAGGAAACCTTTGCGCTGAGCTACATAGGTTCAATGAACAAGAATGACAGGAAAAACATCGGGACAGAGCCATCCCCGGATGACTATGTACGCGCACACTGGGAATTCATACGGCGTTATATGGAAGAGGGACCGCATGCAGTTTTAGACCAAGTGCAGTTTTGCATGCCAGTCAATCGACATCATGAGACTGTAAGAGGTGGTTTCGAGCGTGCCTTTGCGAATATAGCCGGGGGTAATGTCTTTATTTGTTGCGTGATGTTTCCATTTCTGGTTGTGCTTGGCATCTGCCGGATATTTGCGATGCGCACTAGTAAAATTCCGGAATGGCCTGCAGAGGTGCAGTCTACTTCAACGATTCATGCCAATGATCCTTTTGCAATATATGGTGCACCCAACGGCGACAGGGTGCCACTTTTCCCTGAAGCGGCAAGGTCTGCCGGAATAGAATTCAGACGGAGCGTATAGTTTTATAAAGTCTTGCCCGAGCATGTCCAGCGCATTGCCGACCGGCAGGCCGAAGCGCTGCGCGCCAGCCGCGAAACCTTCATCGGCGCGGGCACTGTGCGCACGCTCAGCCCCGGCACCACGTTCACGCTGAGCGAACATTCCGCGGTGGCGGAAGACGAGAGCTTTGTCGTGCTGCGCGTGCTGCACCTGGCCCACAACAACCTGAGCGCCGAGGTCAAGGACGTGGCGCAGCGGCTGGGCGAGAACCCGCTGGCCCGGCTGATCGAGCGCGAGCAGGCCGGCAGCCTGCATGCCACCGGCAAGGACAAGGGCGAGCGGCCGCTGTACCGCAACCGCATCGATGCCATCCGCAGCAGCGTGCCGTACCGCAGTGCCGACAGCGACGGCCATGGCCTGGTGCTGCGGCCGAAACCGACGGTCCGCGGCCAGCAGACCGCCATCGTCGTCGGACCGCCGGGCGCGGTGATCCATACGGACCGCGACCACCGCATCAAGGTGCAGTTCCACTGGCAGCGCGGCGTGCAAAGCCACAGCCGGCTCGAGCACCCGGTGCCCGATGGCCACACGGGCGCCCCCGCCGACGACAGCAGCGGCACATGGGTACGCATCGCCACGCCGATGGCACCAGTGGCCGGCGCCAACTGGGGAACCCACGCCGTGCCGCGCGTGGGCAGCGAAGTGCTGGTCGATTTCATCGACGGCGACATCGACCGTCCGATCGTGATCGGCAGCCTGTACAACGGCGGTGGCGAGACCGATGCGCAGAGCAACCGCATCAGCGCCGGTACTGGCGCCGCCACGGGCAACGCCCCGGCGTGGTTCCCTGGCGAATCCGGCGCGCACGCGCACGCGGCGGTGCTGTCCGGCTTCAAGTCGCAGGCACTGCAGGCCAGCCAGAGCGGCACCGGCGCCTATAACCAGCTGGTGTTCGACGACGCGCCGGGCGAACCGCGCGTAGCGCTGCAACGCCACGCCGGCGCGCATGAAGGCACCGATGAACTGAACCTGGGCCACCTGCGGCACCAGACGGACAACCAGCGCCTCGACACGGCCGGCCTGGGCGCGGAATTGAAAACGGCCCACAGCGCCGCGCTGCGCGCCGGCCAGGGCCTGCTGCTGTCGACCGAGGCGCAGACCGCGGGAGGCCAGCAGCTCGCCGCGCGCGAGGCGGTATCGCAGATCGGCGCCAGCGCGGAAATGCTGCAATCGCTGGCCGAGACGGCGCAAAAGCACAACGCCAAGCTGAAGGACGAACCGGCACCGGACAAGCTGCTGGCCATCGCGGAACTGCGCAAGGGACCCGGCGTGCTGGATGCGACCGCCGGCGGTGGCGGCGCGGACGAAGGCGGCGGCGGCAATGCCATCGCCTTCACCGAGCCGCAGCTGCAGCTATCCAGCCCTGCCGGTATTGCCGCCACCACGCCTGCCAGTACGATCGTCTCCGCCGGCACCACGACCAGCTTCGCTGCGGGGCAGGACATCAACTTCGCTTCGCAGGCGAACCTGCTGCACCAGGTGAAAGGCGGCATCGGCCTGTTCACATACGGCAAGGCCAGCGCGGCGACGAAGCCGAACCAGGAGACGGGTATCCGCTCGCATGCGGCCAGCGGCAAGGCCAGCGTGCTAACGCAATTGAACATGCCTTATAAGCTTGTTCTTTTCAGTTATAGTTCAGTTGACGTCAAGAAGGTTTGAACATGACCAATCAGAATATCGGTAAAGACTACAATGTGGTCTCCAGGTATGGCAAGAATACAGCTGCATCAATTTCTCCAACGGCTTTCTCACTCGTAAAAAAAATATATACGGATGCCATAGAAATTACTGGTGTACCCCATGGGACACGTGGAAAGTTGCTGCTCTTGGGGTTGTTCGGCATCGCGATAGCGGGAGTGGCTGGAAATCAGATATTAAAAGATCTTCTGGGGAGCAGGGAGCTATATCTTTATCGGGTAATAGGCGATATTTTTTTGCTTCTTATAATTCTATTTAGTCTGTACACAACTGCTATATGTGTACGTTTGGAATTGTTTAAGCCTGAGGATGAGCCTGTAATTTTTGATAGACGAAATAATAAGATTTATAGGATTTTTAGAATACGGGATCTGAGCTGGAGAGGCGTATTTCGGTCATGGCCTCTCGCTATAGCGGAGTATGATTGGGATCTAGTATTTGCTGAGCACCACGTCTCGGTTAATGCAAATACATCACTGGTATCAAGAGTCCATGCGTTGATATTTCAAGTTAGAAAAAACAAAAATAGTACGGAAATAGTAGATGGATTCGCTATCGGAAGTAGTCTGCAGATGGGCGAGCTGACAGTGCCAGCAGTCTGGGAGCATATTCGGCGTTTTATGGAGGAGGGAGGAGATCATTTGCCCGCCGGCGAATATGTGGTGAAGGCTCAGCGACCAAGTTCGTTATGGGGATCTATTTCAGCTGTTGGGCTATATGGAGAAAATTTCAAAAAATGGTGGGAAACTGAGCGCAGTTTTACGATTTTGGCTTTAATTGCATCCCCTATTGTTTATCCTGTGCTGACTTTGCTAGGTATATTTATTTGGTTGGGATATAAGACCAGCACGGCGGTTGATTGGCCCGATGCCATTCGGGAAAGGGTTGGCCTACCGCTAGAAGACGACGTGGAACGTATTTAATATCAGATACCACATCAAATACCAAAAATGATTGTAGCAATGCCGGAAACGGGGATGTAAGCGGGCAAGGCAATAGCGTGCTCGCTCTTATTAGTTGGTAAAATTGGGTGCCGTATTAAAGAGTGGGGACGATAATCGACTTGCACTGCAATACTGCTAGGAGCAGCGATAAGGGTGACGGCTGTGAGGCTTAAGGCTCCACCGTAAGGATCATTGGCGGGGGTAATTCAGCGTTTTATATGGTCACTAAAGATAAGCAAAACCGTGAAGCTGACGTGGTGTCACGGTATAGTAAAAAAAGATCGGCATCTGAAGCTGCTACTACATTTTCTCTCGTCAAAAAAACATATCCAGACGCTGTAGAGCTGACTGGAACGCCCCCAGGGACACGTGGAATGCTTCTGCTTGTCGCATGTTTCTTTGTATTTATAGCAGCAATCTCCGCTAATCAGATAGCAGAGAATGTCTTAGTACATGAAATGCGCAGGGTTTCGCACATAATTACAAGCATAGGTTACCTTGCCTTTATTGTACTTTCTATTTACCTAACAGCCTTTTGTGTCAGGCTGGAGTTATTCAAACCAGAGGATGAGCCGATAATATTTGACAGAAAGAATCGTAAGATTTATAGGTTGTTCATGGATAGCGATTCAAGCTGGAAAGGAATCTTACGGCCATGGCCAGTTCGTGTAGCAGAACACGATTGGGATCTGGCCGAGGCCGAACACCACGTTTCGGTAAATGCAAATACTGCAACCATATCAAGAGTGCATGCACTAATATTTCAAATGCGAAAGAGTCGAGCTAGTGCTGAGATCGTCGACGGTTTCGCTGTGGGAAGTAGTCTGCAGTTGGGCGAGCTAACTGTTCCGGCAGTTTGGGAGTATATCCGACGGTTTATGGAGGAAAATGGAGACCACCTGCCCAACAGCGAAAGTGTGATTGAAATGAAAAAGCCTGCATCGCTTCTGGATTCCATTCTTGCCGTAGGTTTATACGGAGAAAATTTTAGAAAGTGGTGGAGATCTGAGCGCGCACTCACAATTCTTGCCTTGATTTTCTCGCCCATCTTATACCCCGTACTAACGCTATTAGGATTATTCGTATGGTTAGGATATAAAACAAGTAAGCCGATTGTCTGGCCAGAGGAAATCAAGCGAAAGATTGGAAACCCGTTGCAGTAAAACCTGTCGAAATTTTTCCAAAAATCCGGTGATAGATAGTGTTGCAAGGTACGGCGGTTATTACATGCTCCGCGCTGTGGAAAGGGAGTCCGCAGAGGCGTGGAAAGAGTTCTACTTCCTATATGATCCACTTGCTCAGCAGTATATCCAGGTTCGAACGCGCTGCTATTATGTGGGCACTTCTGGCAAGGCAATCCAGGCCGGATGCGATTGATCGATCGGCCTCGTTTCCATTGCCGCTGTCGAAGGCGCCCTGGCGATCAGATGTCTCTTGATTGCAGGCTGAACCCGTAGAGCAGGCGACGCTCAGCAAAGATGTCCTGCCCAGGAACCGAGACAGGATATCGTTGCAGAGCCAACCCATGATTTCCTCCACTTTCACGCATCATTTCGAACGGGGCCTGGTCCTCTTCACAAGTCTCCCTTGCGCATTTGCCGTGCTGGGCGGTTCGGCCATCGCGCACGAAACCATGGGCAGCGATGCGGCGTTGATATTCCTGCTCACAGGCGCAACCTGGCTATTGCTTGGAACTATCGGGCTGCTGGCTTTACGAAAATGGGCTACGCGGCGCGCGTCGGTGTATGCGCTGTATGCGGCATGGGCAGGCCTTGCCGGTATCAGTACGCTTGCTGTCGCGCTGTTCGCGCCAATTTTCTTGATGCCGAGTATCGGCTACATGGCTGGGCTGGTATTGCTCGAATATTTCTTTGTGGCGCTTGGCTACCAGCTCTGGAGTACATGGCGGCATTTCAATGAGCAGTGGAGCAAGCATCACGCGGCGGCATTGGCGCGCTGCTTCGACCCTGGCCGGGCAATGGTGGCGGTAAAGCCGCTGGTACGCGGCCTGTATCTGCATGAAACGCTGTTCTTGACCGACTGGGACGAGACTGCGGTTGCCATCGTTTCGCTCTTGCTGGGACTGGCGCTGTTACTCGGCTTTGCGCTATACGAAACATATTTCGAGTTCGCCCTGGTGGCCGGCGGTATCGCATCGCTGTCGATCATTACCTATTTCATCCAGCGCACGCTGGTTCCCGTGCTGATTGCGCTGAAGCTGCGCCAACTGGAGCGTTCCCAGGGCTGCCCGATCGCACTTATGGACGATGCGGGAATCGAACGTCTTCGGGCCGCCGAGCGTCGGGCGAAGCGCGGTAACAAGCGCTAGCGGTGTTCGATAAAGGCGCCAATGATCTTGTTGATGCCGACAGATGGCAAGGGCTTGTGCAACGTGCAGACGACCTACGCCACCGCCATGATTGCTCCGATCTATTTTGACAAGAATGGATGCCCTACCGCCTCCATTGCCAGGGACCAGGGAGTAACCGTACACGAGATCAGCCATAGGAAACCGGCGTGAAAAAATCCATATCGCTTATGCTATTGCTTGGGCTTGGGCTTGGGCTTGGGCTCGGCTCAGCCAGGGCCCAAGTCCCGCCATTCACTTACCAGGCGGGCGCGGTTTCCATGACAGAAAACGGCAGCGCCTTGATCGTTGACGCTGCCGTCCCGATAACGGCCGAAATCCTGCCGGGCGGATCGATCTGGCCGCATCTCGGCCTCGATGACGACGGCTATCTCTATATCGGTGGGACCGTCGTCGATTACCGAACGGGCAAGGTGCTGTCGCGGATTGGGCCGAAGACTGGCATGGTGCAGGCGCTACCCTCGGGTTACCGCGTCGAGGTGGTCAAGCAGCGGTTCCGCATCACGCAGGGGAACAAATCGTGCACGTTCACGCGCGGGCAGCTTGGCCTGCTGGGCTGGAAATCCACTGCCGATGCATTCAAGGATGGGAATATCAAGTTCGCATCCCGGGCGCGCCAGTTGCTCGCGCTTGCCGTCAAGCTCGAGGAAGACAGCCGGGACAGCCAATATGTCGTCAACGATATCGACCTTCCATTCTGCCATATCAGGCAGACAGGGCTTGGCAATCCCGACCTGCTGGTCGAACTCGGCCGCTCCCGCCATGGGGGATGGTGGCTGACCGGCTCGATCGAACAAACCTTGTTGCGCTCGAAGGATGGCAGGCGTTGGGAGACGATGCGGCTGCCGGAAGGTATTTCTTCCCTGATCAGCAGTCATGTCGTCGACGACAAGGAGATGTGGCTGGCCGGTATCCTGCCACCATTCAAGGATGACGATCCACTGTTGATCCATACCTCGGATGGCGGCAAGACCTGGCGGAATGTGGGCCGCGGCGACCCCTTGCTCGGCAAGCTGCCCGATGCCTGGCTCGAAGGAAAAAGGCGCGTCGCCATGCCAGTGGCGCCTTGATGGGAACGGCGGCAGCCTGCTCCCGGGGCAGATTCCCCCTGGCCCATGACGGGCTGTACGGATGATTGGAAACAGCCCCGCAGGTGCTCGCAAACGGGCCTGCCAAGATGGCACTGCGCAAGTACTTCACCGCGTCATTGCCGTCCTCCCAATCTTCACGTTTTGACAGGAACGACGATAATACCGGTCTCGCTATGCCGTCGCGATAGCCAAACTCAATTGAAACTATTGCGACAATCAATTTTGCAAATAGCCGAGATCCCTCTAAACTAGCATCTCATTGATTCACAACCCTCACGAGGAAAACACAAATGTCTCTGATCAACACCCAAGTCAAACCGTTCAAGGCAACTGCTTACCACAACGGCAAGTTCATCGATCTGAGCGAAGAGTCCCTGAAGGGCAAGTGGTCCGTGTTCGTGTTCTACCCGGCTGACTTCACCTTCGTCTGCCCGACCGAACTGGAAGACCTGGCCGACAACTACGCCGAATTCTCGAAGCTGGGCGTGGAAGTGTACGGTATCTCGACCGATACCCACTTCGCCCACAAGGCATGGCACGACACGTCCGACGCGATCAAGAAAGTGCAGTACCCGCTGATCGGCGACCCGACCGGCCTGCTGTCCCGTAACTTCCAGGTCATGATCGAAGAAGAAGGCCTGGCACTGCGCGGCACCTTCGTGATCAATCCTGAAGGCTTCATCAAGGTGCTGGAAGTCCATGACAACGGCATCGGCCGCGACGCATCGGAACTGCTGCGCAAAGTGAAGGCAGCCCAGTACGTTGCTTCCCACCCGGGCGAAGTGTGCCCGGCCAAGTGGTCCGAAGGCGCGGCAACCCTGACCCCGTCGCTGGATCTGGTCGGCAAAATCTAAGTAAGTAGTTATTGAGCAGTACCGCTGCCGGCATGTGCCGGCAGCGCATTGAAAAGGAAAAAAGTCATGCTGGATGCAAATCTCAAAACCCAACTGAAAGCCTATCTGGAAAAAGTGGTGCAGCCGATTGAGATCGTTGCATCGCTGGATGATTCCGCGAAGGCGCGGGAAATGAAGGAACTGCTCGCCGATATCGATGGCTTGAGCGACAAGATTACCCTGGTCGAGGACAACGCCGCCAACGTGCGCAAGCCGTCGTTCTCGATCAACCGTGCCGGCACCGACATTGGCGTGCGTTTTGCCGGCATCCCGATGGGCCATGAATTCACCTCGCTGGTGCTGGCCCTGCTGCAGGTGGGCGGCCACACGATCAAGCTCGACGAAGCCGTGATCGAACAGATCCGCAACCTGGAAGGCGATTTCGAATTCGAGACCTTCATCTCGCTGTCGTGCCATAACTGCCCGGAAGTGGTGCAGGCGCTGAACGCGATGTCGGTCATCAACCCGCGCATCAAGGTCACCACGATCGATGGCGGCGTGTTCCAGAAAGAAGTCGAAGAGCGCCAGATCATGGCGGTACCGATGATGTTCCTGAACGGCCAGCACTTCGGCCAGGGCCGCACGAATGTAGAAGAAATCCTCGCCAAGCTGGACACCAATGCCGGTGCCCGCCAGGCGGCTGAACTGAACAAGAAAGACGTGTTCGACGTGCTGGTCGTCGGCGGCGGCCCTGCCGGTGCGGCGTCGGCGATCTACGCGGCCCGTAAAGGCATCCAGACCGGCGTGCTGGCGGAACGCTTCGGTGGCCAGGTGCTCGACACGCTGTCGATCGAGAACTTCATCTCGATCAAGGAAACCGATGGCCCGAAATTCGCCGTGGCGCTGGAGCAGCACGTCAAGGAATACGAAGTCGACATCATGAATACCCAGCGCGCCGTGAAGCTGGTGCCGGGCAGGGTCACCGAAGTGCACACGGCGACCGGCGCGGTGCTGAAGGCGAAGACCGTGATCCTGTCCACCGGCGCACGGTGGCGCGAGATCAACGTGCCGGGCGAGAAGGAATACCGTAACCACGGCGTGGCGTACTGCCCGCACTGCGATGGTCCGCTGTTCAAGGGCAAGCGCGTGTCGGTGATCGGTGGCGGCAACTCCGGCGTGGAAGCGGCGATCGACCTGGCTGGCATCGTGCAGCATGTCACGCTGATCGAGTTCGGCAACGAACTGCGTGCCGATGCGGTCCTGCAGCGCAAGCTGCGCTCGCTGCCGAACGTGAAGGTGATCCTGTCGGCGCAGACGACCGAGATCCACGGCGACGGCAAGAAGGTGAACGGCCTGTCGTACAAGGACCGCAACACCAACGAGCTGCACCGCGTGGACCTGGAAGGCGTGTTCGTGCAGATCGGCCTGGTGCCGAACACGGAGTGGCTGAAGGGCACCGTGGCGCTGTCGAAGCATGGCGAGATCGAGATCGATGCCAAGGGCCAGACCTCGGTACCGGGCGTGTTCGCCGCCGGCGACGTCACCACCGTGCCGTACAAGCAGATCGTGATCGCCGTGGGCGCCGGTGCAACGGCCGCGCTGTCCGCCTTCGACCACCTGATCCGCTCGGGTGACGATGAAGTGGAAGCCGAGCAGGCCGCCATCGCCGCCGTGGCGTAACGCGGCATCGCAGCAGACAAAACGGGAGCCTCGGCTCCCGTTTTTTATTTTCTCAAGAACAGGGTCTTTCCCTGTTTTTGGGCGCTGCCCAAATGCCACTTCGTTAAGCAAACCCCAAGTGCAAAATCCGGGGTCCGACCCGGCGGGTCTGACCCCAGCCCTTCGCTGTTGGGGTGGAAGCATGCGCTTTCAATGTATCGGCTAACGCTTAATTGAACGGCATTAGGGGCCGCCACCCCATTTCTGAGAAAGTTACTTGAGGTCGACGCTGGCCTGTTTCACCCGTAGCGAGCGGGCGTAGCGGTGCCGGGCCTGCAGGCGTGCGTCGGTGATCAGCACGCCGATCGTTTCGCCGACCACCATCGCCACGCCCAGCAGCGGAAGCACCAGCATCAGGCCCGTTACCCCGGCCAGCGCGCCGCCGACGAACAGCATCACCACCGTTACCAGCGGATGCATGCGCAGGCTGCGGCCCAGTGTCATCGGCATGAAGACGAAGTCGTCGAGCAGGCGGGCGATGATGAAGACGACGATCGCGCTGTAGGCGGCGAAATTGTTGTCCGGCGCATCGGCCGAGGCCACCAGCACCACCAGCAGGCAGCCGGCGATCGAGCCCACGTACGGCACCCACGCCAGCATGGCGGCGATAAAGCCGAGCAGCAGCGGGGAGGGCAGGCCGATGGCCCACAGGCCGACCGCCAGCACGACGGTATCGATGAGCGTGAGCTTGAGCATGCCGTGGAAGTAGCGGCGCGCGGTCTGGTCGACTTCATGCAGCAGGAACAGGGTCTTCTCGAAGAAGGCGTTGGGCACGGCGCGCGCCAGGAAGCGCTTGAAGCGGCGGCCGTCGCGCAGGAAGAAGAAGGCCAGGAACGGTGCCAGCAGCAGCGACGGCACCCATGCCGCGGCGGCCACCACCACGTCCGTCAGGTGGCGCTGGAAGAATTCGCGCGTGTACTCGGCCAGGTTCAGGTTCACCGAATCGCCCAGCCGGGCCTGCCGCAGGATGGGGAACTGCCGTTCCAGCGCGCCCAGCATGTTGCGCAGGAAGCGCACGCCGGCGTCCAGGTAGCGGCCCGGCATGTCCTGCCAGTCGGTGGCCGGGGCCGGGATCCAGATCGCCGCCACCAGGATCGCCAGCAGCATGAAGAGTCCGAACGCGGCGCCAACCAGCATCGCGGAGGTATTGCGCGTGAATCCCATCCGCAGCAGCCGCTGGAATGGCGACAGCAGCATGTAATACAGGATGATCGCCAGCAGGAACGGCACCGAGAGCCACAGCACGCGCTGCATCAGGTACAGCAGCACGCAGGTGGCGGCGATGATGCCGCACCAGACGATGGGCCCGGACTGCTGCCGCTCGACCATCACAGTACCTCGATGTGCGGCGAGTCGATCGACATCCGTTCGCGCAGCCGGGAGCCGATATGGCGTGCCAGCGCCAGCGAGATCTTGTAGCCGATCACGGCGTCGGTTTCCATCAGGCCCATGAAGTCGGCGCGGAAGAAGACCGCCAGTTCGCAGTCGTCCCACGCGCGCGCCTGGGCCGTGCGGGGCGAGTTGTCCAGCAGGGCCAGGTCGCCGAAGAAGGCGCCGGGCGACAGTTCGGTGATGATCTCGGGCATGCCGTTGACGTTGCGGTTGATCTGCACGTGGCCGGCCGTGATCAGGTACAGCGCCTGGCCTTCCTCGCCCTCGTCGAAAATGATCTCGCCCGCGAGATAGCGCCGTTCATGCATCAGGCCGTCGACGATCTTCAGTTCGAGCGGTGTCAGGGAATTGAGGAGGACGGTTTCGCGCAGCCTGGCCAGGCGTGGCGACAGCGGCGGCGGCTTCAGAAAACCGAAAATCACGAAAAGCTCCAGGAAAGGATGGTTGCGCTGCCATTGTCGCCGGTTTTGCGGTGACGTTGGTGTTGCAAGACGCACATAGTGGTACGGAAAGCAAAAAAGGCGGGAAGGAGGGGATTTATGGGATGGTGGCGGGGTGGATGGGGTGGGGTTGCGGAGCTGGCGGGTGAAAGGAGCGAAGCGAGGAGGGTTTAGCGAAGCGGAGGGGATTAGCGAAGCGGAGGGGATTCGCGGAGCGGAAGGGGATTAGCGAAGCGGATGGGGGAAGCGAGGCATCGCTCCGCGCTGCCGTGCCACTTCGGGCGCGGCAGGAAATAATGAGCTGGCAGTGAAGGTGCCCGGCGCGCCGGGCACCTTCACTGCCAGCTGCGGAGCGGACGGGGCTCGCCGACATCCTGCCGGCCGCGAATTCGCTGGTAAGCGAGCCGCAGCCCTGCATGGCTGCGGCGTTCGGCAGGCGCGAGGCAATGCCTCGCGAAACCCCTGCCTCACTCCCTTCGAGCTCCCGCCGTGCTTCCCGCAGGGGAAGCACTCCGCTGCGCTGCGCTGCGCATCGGACGCAAAAAAGCCCGGCAAGCCGGGCTTTTTTACTGATGCTGGCGGAGCGGACGGGGCTCGAACCCGCGACCCCCGGCGTGACAGGCCGGTATTCTAACCAACTGAACTACCGCTCCAATCAGTACCTGCTTGCGCAAGCACTGAGAAAAACTGCGTCGCTGCTGCGACAAGAAAAAAGCCCGGTATGTCGGGCTCTTTTCAGAATCCTGGCGGAGCGGACGGGGCTCGAACCCGCGACCCCCGGCGTGACAGGCCGGTATTCTAACCAACTGAACTACCGCTCCAGGTCTTCAACATCGATTGCGTGGTGGGCGCTGAGAGGCTCGAACTCCCGACCTAATCCTTGTAAGGGATCCGCTCTACCAACTGAGCTAAGCGCCCTCATCACCTTCGATGCTTCGAACGTTTGTCACAACGTTCAGAAGAGGCCGTATTCTACTGCGCTGTTTTGAGATTCCGCAAGGGATTTCGCGAAATAATTTCCATCCGGTCTCATGTGGTGCCCCACCTGGCAACAGGTCGCGGAATGCAAGCGCGTATTTCCGTACCGGGCACGTCATGGAGTCCCCGGGATGGCTGTCTATCCGCAGACTTGCCTGCCTGGCCGACACGCGAATCCATCGCCGTTACGTCCACGCCATTGCCAACTGGACCACCACCAATGCTACGCTGCGGTTTTCCCCTCGGGAGACCCGATGAACGCCATCAACGACGATGCCGGCCTCGATGCGCTGTACGGGCGCGTCAGCCGCCGCCTGCTGCCGTTCCTGTTCCTGTGCTACGTGGCGGCCTACCTGGACCGCGTCAACGTGGGCTTCGCCAAGCTGCAGATGCAGGCCGACCTGGCGCTGTCGGATACCGTCTACGGCATCGGTGCCGGCATCTTCTTCATCGGCTATTTCGTGTTCGAGGTGCCGTCGAACCTGGTGATGGAAAAGGTAGGCGCGCGGCGCTGGATCGCCCGCATCATGGTCAGCTGGGGGCTTGTATCGGCGGCCACGATGTTCGCCACCGGCCCCGTCAGCTTCTACGTGCTGCGCTTCCTGCTCGGCGTCGCCGAAGCGGGCTTCTTCCCGGGCGTGGTGCTGTATCTCACCTACTGGTATCCGGCGCACCGCCGCGCCCGCATCGTGGCGCTGTTCATGAGCGGCGTGGCGGTGGCGGGCGTGGTGGGCGGGCCGCTGTCCGGCGCCATCATGGCGGCCTTCGCCGGGCAGGCTGGGCTGCATGGCTGGCAGTGGCTGTTCCTGCTGGAAGGCTTGCCGTCGGTGGCGCTGGGCATCTGGACGCTGTTCTACCTCGACGACAATATCCGCGCCGCGCGCTGGCTGGACGATGCGTCCAAGGCCGTGCTGGAACGCGAGCTGTCGGCGGAGGCAGCGACCAAACGGCACCTGCCGCTGCGGCAGGTGTTCGCCAGCGGCACCGTGTGGCTGCTGGCGCTGATGTATTTCCTGTTCGTGATGGGCCTGTACGGCGTGAGCTTCTGGCTGCCGCAACTGCTGAAGAACAGCGGCGTGCGGGACGTCTTCCATATCGGCCTGCTGACGGCCATCCCGTACGGCGTGGCGGCCGTGGTCATGGTGCTGGCGGCGCGGCATTCGGACCGTAGCGGCGAGCGGCGCTGGCATACCGCGATCGCCGGTTTCGCCGGTGCCGCCGGCCTGGTGGCGGCCACCGCGTGGGCCGACGACACGGTGCTGGCGCTGGCCGCGCTGTCGGTCGCCACGGCCGGCATCCTCACCACGTTCCCGATTTTCTGGAGCCTGCCGACGGCGCTGCTGGGCGGTACCGCGGCGGCGGCGGGCATCGCGCTGATCAATTCGGTCGGCAACCTGGCCGGCTTTGCCAGCCCGTACCTGGTGGGGGCGCTGCGCGATGCCACCGGCAGCACCGCCGTCGGCATATCGGTGCTCGCGGCCAGCCTGGTGCTGGGCGGCCTGCTGGTGCTGGCACGCGGGCGATTACCCGCGACGTAATCGCCGCGCGGCGGTGGCAGTGGCAGAATGACAATCCATCACGTATCGCGGGAGGCGGCATGAATGCACCGGACGGCTATTTCAGCGATTTCGCCAACGCCTTGCGCTACTGGCGCGGCAAACGCGGCCTGTCCCAGCTGAAGCTGGCGACCGAGGCCGACATTTCGCAGCGCCACATCAGCTTCCTGGAAAGTGCCCGCTCGCAGCCCAGCCGGGAGCTGGTGCTGAAGCTGGGCATCGTGCTCGACGTGCCGCTGCGGCATCGCAACGGCATGCTGCTGGCCGCCGGCTTCGCGCCTGCTTACCAGGAGCGCCACCTCTCCGATCCCGAGATGGCCGCGGTGCGCAAGGCGCTGGACTTCATGCTGGCGCAGGCGGCACCGTACCCGGCGCTGGTGGTGGACCGCTTGTGGAACCTGGTGATGGCGAACGCGCCGGCGGCCGCGATGATGCGCTTCTTCCTCGGCCTGCCGGACGATGCGCCGATCCCGTGCGACGGCAGCGTGAACGTGGTGCGGATGACGCTGGATCCGCACGGCCTGCGGCCCGCGATCGTCAATTGGGAAGAGGTCTGCGCCGACCAGCTGCAATGGATCGCCCGCGAGGCACTGGGCGACGGGCCGGGCAGCGAAGCGCAGGCACTGCTGGAGGAGTTGCTGGCACTGCCGGGCATTCACGCGGCCGGCCGGGTGCCCAACCTGGAACGCCGCGCGCTGCCTTTCCTGCCGGTGACGCTGTCGAAGGATGGCGTGGAACTGAACCTGTTCACCACCATCACCACGCTGGGCACGCCGCGCGATGTGACCGTGCACGAACTGCGGCTCGAATCGTTCTTTCCCGCGGACGACGCCACCGCAACCTGGTTTCAACAGCGCTGTGCGGCACCTTCGAAAGGGCAGGCCTAGAACTCTTCCCAGTCATCGCCTTCCGGCGCTTTTTTGGCGGGCGGCGTTTTCACCGCGCCCTTGCCGGCAGCCGCGCGTGGCTGCACTGGCGCCTTGCCTGCCAGCTTCGGATGCGGCGGATGCGCCACCGCGGAGGCGGCCGGCACCGCATCATGCGAGTGCGCCGGGGAATATGCGGGCGCGGCAAGCACCGGCGCGCTGGCACGGTCGTCGATGCGGAACACGGCGATCGCGGCCGACAGGCGCTGCGCCTGCTCGCGCATGCTGGCCGCGGCGGCGGCCGCTTCCTCGACCAGCGCGGCATTCTGCTGGGTGGCCGTGTCCATCGTGGTGATGGTGGTGTTGACCTGGGCGATGCCGGAACTCTGTTCCTGGCTGGCGGACGCGATCTCGTTCATGATGTCGGCCACCTGCTGGACCGAGGTCACGATGCGGTCCATCGTCGAGCCGGCCTGGTCCACCAGGCGGCTGCCGGCATCCACTTTCTCGACCGAGTCGTTGATCAGTTCCTTGATCTCGCGCGCCGCGCTGGCCGAGCGCTGCGCCAGGTTGCGCACTTCCGACGCCACGACCGCGAAGCCGCGGCCCTGTTCGCCCGCGCGGGCCGCTTCCACCGCGGCGTTCAGCGCCAGGATGTTGGTCTGGAAGGCGATGCCGTCGATGACGCCGATGATGTCGACGATCTTCGAGGAGCTCTCCTTGATCGAGCCCATCGTCTCCACTACCTGGCTGACCACCTGGCCGCCTTCGTTCGCATGGCTGGCGGCGGACACCACCAGCTGGTTCGCCTGGCGCGCGTTTTCCGCGTTGGCCTGCACGGTGGAAGTCAGCTCCTCCATCGACGATGCCGTCTCTTCCAGGCTGGCGGCCTGCTGCTCGGTGCGGTTCGACAAGTCCATGTTGCCGCTGGCGATTTCCGCTGCCGCGGTATTGATCGTGTCGGTACTGTCGCGCACCGTGCGCACGGTGCCGGTCAGGGCCGTGGTCATGTCGCGCAGGGCAGCCAGCAGGCGGCCCATTTCATCGTTGCGTGTCGTGGCGATCTGCGCCGTGAGGTCGCCGGAGGCCACCGTTTCGGCGATCTGCACCGCTTCGCCGACCGGGCCGGTCACGGACCGCGTGATCAGCCAGCCGATCAAGGCCGACACGATCGTGGCCAGCACCACCAGCACGATCATCAGCGTGGTGGCCGACCTGGCTGCAGCGGTGGCGGCTTCGGCATCGCGCGTCATCAGGTCGCGCTGCACTTTCAACAGTTCGTCGAGGTGGCGGAAGTACACGGTCTGGGCCGGGATCACGCTGGCGAACATGGCCTGCACGGCGCCTTCGCGGTCGCCGCCGCGGTACTGGGCGATCGCCTTGTCGAGCAACTCCTTGTAGGCGAAGTAGGCGGTGTTCTGCTGGTCGAACACGGCGCGCACATCCGGCGTCAGCTCGGACTTGGCCATCTCCGCGGCTGCTTCGCCGCCGATCCGGTCCGCGTCGGCCATCTGGCCCAGGAACTCCTGGGTCTGCGCGGCATCCGGCGTCAGCATCGCGTTGCGCACGGCTTGCGCGCCACGGTTGACCTGGCTGCGCATGTTGTTGAGCAGCGTGACCTTGGCATAGCGGTCGTTGACCAGCTGTTCGGTACGGCCCGCCACTTCCTGGATGCGGCTGATGCCGATCATGGACATCAGCAGCATGATGACGATGGTCACCGCGAAGCCCAGGGCGAGACGGGCACCGATACGCAGATTGGAAAGATTCACAAGCAGTTCCCCCGGGTCAGTATGAATGGCGCACGCCCACGCCATAGCTCATGGCGGAGGGCAGCGTGGTGATGCGGTCGCGCATCGCGACCGTGTACAGGTCGGTGCGCTTCGACAGCCGGTAGTCGTAGCCCAGCGATGCGGTGCGGCGCGATCGATCGGTGCCGAACAGCGTGCCGCCGCGGCGCGTATCGGCCACGTCGAACAGCACGGCGCCGGGGCCGGCGGGCATCGAGAAGCCCACGCTGTACGTGCGGTCGCGCAGGCCTTCGGCGCCAGCCGCGTCGTTCAGGGTGCGCTGCCAGGTGCCGTACAGCTTGATGCGCGTGAAATCGTAGGTGGCGCCGACGAACACGGCACGCTGTTCGTCCAGCAGCGCGTAGTTCACCGGGCTGCGCGTGGCATCGATGATGGGGGCGCCCGAGTTGGGGTTGCTGGCGCGCACCCGGTGCACGAACGTTGTCAGCGCCAGCGGGCCGTTGTTGTACATCGCGCTGATGGCCAGGTTGTTCCGGTCAGAGTCGCCGCCCCGTTCGCCGGCCTGGTAGTGCAGCCCGGCGCGCAGGCCGCCGAACGATGGCGTGGTGTACACCACCTGGTTGCTCCAGCCGCTGTCGCCGGCGTTCGTCGAGGCCCACGTGCGCGCGGCGAACGGCCCGGTGGGCACGTAGGAATGCAGGACCAGCGGCGAGAACGTGAACGAATCGCCGAACGGGTTGAACAGGATGTTGGGCAGGAAGCTGGGCGCCGAGGCGCGGCCCACCTGCAGCCGGCCGAGGCGGCCAACCAGCGCCACGTTGGCATCGCGCGAGAACAGGTTGTCGCCGGCGAAACGGCCGGACACGCCGGTATCGGTCTGGAAGAAGCCGGTCAGGTAGAACTCCGCGTACAGGCCATCGCCCAGGTCTTCCTTGCCGCGGAAGCCGAACCACGACGTGGTCATGCCGCCGCTGCCCAATACCGTGGTGCGGTCGGCATCGCCGCTGTTCTTCATCGAGCCCACGAAGGCATCGACACCGCCCATGATCGTGATCGAGGTCTGCGCCGTGGCGGGCAGCGCGCAGGCCAGCAGAGCAACACAGCTGGAAAGACGGCGGATGGGTGTCATGTTCGCGTGGCTGGCTGAAAGAACCGATGGTACGCGCGTTCCCCCTGCGCACGATATCCGCGCGCCTCTACTGTTGCGTAAACACGATGGATAAAATGGCACTAAGTAATTGAAAAATAAACCAAATATGACAACGTTCCCGGGTGCTGGCGGACCCTGCCGCATACTGGATATAATCCCAGTGTCAGTCTTTCCCACGCTCAGTCTTTTCCCCAGCCTCGACAAGCCATGGTCCCGCCGCGCCGCATTGCCCACCTCGACATGGATGCGTTTTTCGCGTCGGTGGAACTGCTGCGCTATCCGGAGTTGCGGGGCTTGCCCGTGGTGGTGGGCGGCGGCTCGCGCCACCAGCCGGTGCTGCAGCCGGACGGCACGCGCCGCTTCTCGAAGCTGCGCGACTATGCCGGCCGCGGGGTCGTCACCACATCCACCTACGAAGCGCGCGCACTGGGCGTGTTTTCCGCGATGGGAACGATGAAGGCCGCCGCGCTGGCGCCCGAGGCGATCCTGCTGCCGACCGATTTCGAGTCGTACAAGCGCTATTCGCGGCTGTTCAAGGAAGCCGTGGCCACCATCGTGCCGGACATCGAGGACCGCGGCATCGACGAGATCTACCTCGACCTCACCGACCATCCGGAAGAAACGCGGGCACTCGGCATGCGGCTGAAGGCGGCCGTGAAGGATGCCACGGGGCTGACCTGCTCGATCGGCATCGCGCCGAACAAATTGCTGGCGAAGATCAGTTCCGACCTGGACAAGCCGGACGGGCTCACCATCATCGGCTTCGACGACGTGCCGAAGCGCATCTGGCCGCTGTCGGCCAAGAAGATCAACGGCATCGGCCCGAAAGCCTATGCCAAGCTGACATCGCTCGGCATCGAGACGGTGGGCCAGCTGGCCCAGGCCGATCCGAAACTGCTGCAGGAACACTTCGGCCTCCATTCCGCCGAATGGCTGCACCGCGTGGCGCACGGGCACGACGAGCGGGCGGTGGAGACCCGTTCCGATCCGAAAGGCGTGAGCCGCGAAACCACCTTCGAGCGCGACCTGCACGCGAAGCACGACCGCGATACCTTGTCGGAGATTTTCACGCGGCTGTGCACGAAACTGTCGGACGACCTGCACCGCAAGCGTTTCGCCGGCCGCACCGTGGGCATCAAGCTGCGCTATGCCGATTTCCGCACCGTGACGCGCGACGTGACGCTGCCGTCGCCGACGGCCGATGCTGCCACGATCCGCCGCGCCGCCGGCGAATGCCTGCGGCGCGTACCGCTGGACCAGCGATTGCGGTTGCTGGGCGTGCGGGTCAGCGCGCTGGTACCGCTCGACGAGGCCGAGCGGTACCGGGTGGGGGAGCAGGGCGAGCTGTTTCCGGTGTAAGGCTTAGGGGATTGGCGCGATGCGGAGGTTGGCGAGCACCAGGTCATACAATTCCGGTGTCAATTCGCCAGCCAGCGTGTACACCGTGTCACCACCCTCGACAACGATCTGGACCGTTTGCGTCTCGGCCTCTGCCGCTTCGATCCAGTAAGCATGCAATCTGCCCTTGGAAGCCTTGGTATAACGGATGGCTCTTTCCACTCCCTCTGCCTTGCGCGCCAGCGAGTGGCCGTTCGGGCGGCCGAGCATGTCGAGAAATTGCTGGCCAGTGGTACTGCAAGGCAGTTCAGGGTATCTCCCGATGACCTCTTGTCGTGGCGATCCCAGCAGGATCAAGGAGCGTCCGGGCGGGGCGCCTCGAAGCAGCAGATGAAGACCGGTCGCGCCAGGAAAGGCGAATACCCGATCGATCGATGTCTCGGGCAGGCGCAATTCCAGCTCGCCAAATTGCAGGGCCATGCAGCCGGGGCAGGGCGCGGGGCGCGGCCACGGACGCGATTCGAGGCGGTTTGCGCCGGATGCGGATAGGTGACAAGTCAACATTGCTGCCACTGCAAGCGACATCCAGTTGCGGATCATGCCCGCACCTTGCCGCATGGAACAGAATCGTCCATTTTTTTCATTACCGCTGCACGCATTTCGTCTGCCATGGGATGCTCCATTGAGGGTTGAGGAGAGGAATCACTCAACAGTAGAAGGGCGCCGGCAGCTACGGCTTGAGGACCGTCAGGGATGGCAGTTCATGCGGAACGAATAGATAGGATGCGGCGTGAGAGTGCAAGCGTTTCAGCCCCCTGACGCATCGAAAATCGCGGTAGTGCCTGCGCCGGGCCGGGTGTAAAATGCTGAGCTTTGCAACGCGTAAAACAAGGTCATTTGAGCATGTGGTTCAAGAATCTACAGATCTACCGACTGCCCGCTCCGTGGGCATTCGCTCCCGAAAAACTCGACGAAGCACTGCGTCCCCACGCGTTCACGCCGGCCAGCAGCAATGAGATGCTGCGCCAGGGCTGGGACTCGCCGCGCGGCAACGGTTCGCTGGTGCACGTGGTGAACCAGCAGATGCTGCTGTTGCTGGGCACCGAGAAGAAACTGCTGCCGTCGACCGTGGTCAACCAGGTAGCGAAGGCCCGTGCCGCCGAGATGGAAGAACAGCAAGGTTTCGCTCCCGGCAAGAAAGCGATGAAGGAGCTGAAGGAGCGCGTGCACGACGAACTGCTGCCGCGCGCCTTCACGATCCGCAGCAATGTGTGGACCTGGATCGACCCGGTCAACGGCTGGCTGGTCGTCGATGCCGCCAGCCCGGCCAAGGCCGACGACGTGATCAAGCTGCTGCTGAAGGCGGTCGACCGCCTGCCGCTGGAAAGCCTGCGCGTGCAGCGCTCGCCGGTGGGCGTGATGACGGCATGGCTGCAGGAAGACGAAGCGCCGGCCGGCTTCACCGTCGACATGGATACCGAGCTGCGCGCCACCGGCGAGAGCAAGGCCGCCGTGCGCTATGTGCGCCACACGCTGGAGCCCGAGGAAGTGCGCCGCCACATCGCGGCCGGCAAGCAGTGCACGCGCCTGGCCATGACGTGGGAAAGCAAGATCTCGTTCGTGCTGACCGAGTCGCTGGCGATCAAGAGCATCAAGCCGCTCGACGTGCTGAAGGAAAACGATGCCGTCACCCGCAATGACGACGAGCGTTTCGATGGCGATTTCATGCTGATGACGGGCGAACTGTCGCAGCTGCTGAAGGACGTCGTCGAGGCGCTGGGCGGCGAAGCCGTCGCCTGAGGGAGATAGCAAACCAGGCAATACAGGACCCGTCATACGGGGGTCTCATAAAGGACGCATGCCCGGGCACCGACTGCCCGGCATGCGTTTTTTTCATCCCGCGGCTACCTCGGCTGGAACACGCCCGCCGCACGGTTTTTCTGCACGTTGTCCCACGCGAAAATACGGCCGTTCATGGCCACATACACGCCCGCCGGCAGCGCCTGCGCGACGCCGCACGCAAAGCCCAGGTTGAAGAAGGCGTCGGAACCGTCGATCTCGTAGGGGATCATCGCGCCCGTGAAGACGATCGTCTTGTCCAGTGCGGCGGGGCCCAGCACGGCGGCGGTTTCCTTCATCGTGTCGGTACCGTGCACGATGACGATGGCCTTCTCCGGCGCGGCCTGGCACGAGGCCAGCACGCGTTCCCGGTCGGCATCCTGCATGTCGAGCGAGTCGAGCAGGGGCAGCAGTTCCAGCTCGACGGGGGTGGTGATGCGGGCCCGCGCAATGGCGGCGGGGAGGTGGCTGTCGGCGAAGCCCAGCGTGCCGTTCAGTTCGTTGTAATGCTTGTCGAAAGTACCGCCCGTGGCGATGATGCGCAAAGTCATGGTGTTTCGTAAAGTGGGTGGCGGAAATGGCCAATGATAGCCCGCACGCGCGCCGGCAAGTCAACAAAAAAGTTTGTTTGTACTCGGCTGGCAAGTTGCCACGTCGTTGAGTACACTAGTTTTTTTGCCCCCATCAGCCATGTCCGTGAAAGCGCTCGCCCCGGGAACCGTCATCTTCCACCGCCATCGCGGCTATGGCGTGATCACGGCCGTCAACCTGCTGACGGGCTGGATCGCGGCCCGCTTCGGCAGCGAGGCGCGCACGCTCGACCTGAATCTTTCCACCGATGAAGTGCAGTTCGCCGATGGCGAAGCGATCCTGTTCCGCCGCACCCCGCCGGACCGCATGCCCCACGCGCGGCTGATGGCGATGGTGCGCGCGCTGCACCAGGCCGGCTACCAGCGGCTGTACCTGTATTCGTGGCCGAAGCCGTCCGGCCTGCACTGGCGCTGGCACATGTTCACCGGGCAGCGCGACTGGATGCAGCGCTCCTGGCGCGAGGGCTGGTATGGCTCGGGTGCCGACTACAACGTCAATCCCGTGATGGGTTGGGGCGACTCGCCCGGCGCCACCACCGAAGAGCTGATCCACGCGCTGGCGCAATTCGACCCGCAGGGGCTGGCGCAGGCGCTGGGCCGCGACGAAGATCACACGGCATGGTTCGCCAGCGTGTGCGATGCGCTGCTCCCGGGGTATATGTACAGCCTGCACATGCAGCGTGCGGACGGCGCGCCGCTGACGGACATGCCGCCGGTGCCCGTGGTCCCCGTGCGCGCCGGGCTGGCGCCGTACAGCGGCCCCGACATCGGCTGGCCACCGGGCTGGGCCGGCCTGTGGTCGAAGGTGCACGTCATGCCGGCGCCGCGTATCAACCTCACCGGCATTCCCGAGGGCTGATCCCGACTGCGGAACGCAGCCTTTACAGGCTCAGCCTTACACGCGCGGATCTCGCCACCCGGCCGTATCGATGCGGCTCTCGCACGCTCGGCCTTACGAACTCAGCTTTTAACGCCACGCACGTTGGTGCGGTAGTCCGGGTTCAGGATCGTGCCGTATTGCCCGTCGAAGAAATCGACCAGGTTGCGGAAGGCGTGGCTGAAGTACAGCTCGTAGCTATCCTTTTCCACGTAGCCGAGGTGCGGCGTGGCCAGCACGTGCGGCATGCGCAGCAGGATGGAGTCGGCGGGCAGCGGTTCGTTCTCGAATACGTCCAGCGCGGCGGCGCCCGGGCGGCCGGAGCGCAGCGCCGCTTCCAGCGCGCCTTCGGCCACCAGTTCGGCGCGGCTGGTGTTGACGAACAGCGCGGTCGGCTTCATCCGGGCCAGGTCGTCCGCCGTGACGATGCCGCGGGTGGCGTCCGCCAAGCGCAGGTGCAGGGTGAGCACGTCCGCTTCCTCGAAGAATGCCGCGCGGGACCCGGCGGCACGATAGCCATCGACCGCGGCGCGGGCGCGGCTGTCGGCGCTGCCCCAGACCAGCACGTCCATGCCGAAGGCCTTGCCGTAGCCAGCCAGCAGCTTGCCGATCTTGCCGTAACCCCAGATGGCCAGGGTGCGTCCGTTCAGTACCGTACCGAGTGTATTGAACGGCTGGCTGGTCGACACGGTTTGCCACGTGCCTTCCTTCAGGTGCGAGGCATACGGCACGATCTTGCGCTGGGCCGCCATGATCAGCGCCCATGTTAGCTCGGCCGGGGCAACCGGCGAACCGGTGCCTTCCGCGATCGCAATGCCGAATTCGGTGGCGGCAGCCACGTCGATATGCCCGCTCACCTTGCCTGTTTGCGATATCAATTTGAGGTTCGGCAACTTGGCCAGCAAGGCTCGGTTGAGCTGGGTCCGCTCGCGGATCAGCACCAGCGCATCGAACGGCGCCAGCCGGGCCACCAGCTGGCCGAGCCCGCGCGTGGAGCGATTGAATACTTTTACGTCATGACTGTCGAGAAGTGAAAAGCAGTCCAGTTCGCGCACGGCATCCTGGTAATCGTCGAGTATGGCAATTTTCATGGGAGTTAGATGAAATTCCTTTTGAATTAGTAGCTAGTTAACGAGATTGTGAATATCTCAAATAGCTTACTACTTTAGTCAACCATTTTTCCTACATTTTTGTCGGAAAGCCGAAAGGGCAGGTGTACAATCGATCACGCCGTTGAGCGCCATGCATGCGCTCCGGCAATTATTCGTTCCTTCTCCTGTAGCAGCGCTAACAATCAACGTCGAATTCACGCCGCACCCGATGCGAATTTATTGTGGATCCACGTTGAAAAGCGCCGGGAGCGCGCCCTCGATCTTGCCCATCTGGCAATCGGGCGCAATGACAGACCGCCGTGCATCGCCGCGCATTCTTACCTGATGGATGCGGTTCCGGGCGAGCTAGCCAAAAGCTGACGACGATCCTGCCGCCGGGACAATTCCGCGGGACGAGACAGAATTCTTAATTGGCATTGGAGGTAGTACCATGAACCAACCCCTGATGGAGGGCGTTGCCGCGATGAACGCACCAGCTTACATCAAACATCAAAAGCTGATCAATTGGGTGGCCGAAGTGGCCGCGCTGACGAAGCCCGATCGCATCTACTGGTGCGATGGCTCGCAGGAAGAGTATGACCGCCTGTGCGCCGAGATGGTGGCCGCGGGCACGATGAAAAAACTGAACGAGGCCAAGCGGCCGAATTCCTACCTGGCGTGCTCGGACCCGACCGACGTGGCACGTGTCGAAGACCGCACCTTCATCTGCTCGGCCAGGAAGGAAGACGCCGGCCCCACCAACAACTGGATCGACCCGAATGAAATGCGCGGCACGCTGAACGGCCTGTTCGACGGCGCCATGGTCGGCCGCACGCTGTACGTGGTGCCGTTCTCGATGGGCCCGCTGGGTTCGCCGATCGCGCACATCGGCGTCGAACTGTCCGACTCGCCGTACGTGGCCGTCAACATGCGCATCATGACGCGCATGGGCAAGGCCGTGTACGACGTGCTGGGCGAGAACGGCGATTTCGTGCCGTGCGTGCACACCGTGGGCGCGCCGCTGGCCGCCGGCCAGAAGGACGTGCCATGGCCATGCAACAAGACCAAGTACATCGTGCATTTCCCGGAAACCCGTGAAATCTGGTCCTACGGTTCCGGCTACGGCGGCAACGCGCTGCTGGGCAAGAAGTGCTTTGCGCTGCGCATCGCGTCGAACATGGGTTACCAGGAAGCGCAGCAGGGCGGCAAGGGCTGGCTGGCCGAGCACATGCTGATCCTGGGCGTGGAATCGCCGGAAGGCAAGAAGCACTACGTGGCGGCGGCGTTCCCGTCCGCGTGCGGCAAGACCAACTTCGCCATGCTGATTCCGCCGGCCACCTTCAAGGGCTGGAAGATCACCACGATCGGCGACGACATCGCCTGGATCAAGCCGGGCGCCGATGGCCGCCTGTATGCGATCAATCCGGAAGCGGGCTACTTCGGCGTGGCGCCGGGCACCAACGAGAAGACCAACTTCAACTGCATGGCTTCGCTGAAGGAAAACGTCATCTTCACCAACGTGGCGCTGACCGACGACGGCGACGTGTGGTGGGAAGGCATGACCAAGGAAGCCCCTGCGCACCTGGTCGACTGGCAGGGCAAGGACTGGACGCCGGCATCGGGCACCAAGGCCGCGCACCCGAACGCGCGCTTCACCGTGTCCGCCGTGCAGAACCCGGTGATCGACCCGGCGTGGGACGATCCGGCCGGCGTGCCGATCTCGGCCTTCATCTTCGGCGGCCGCCGTTCCACCACGGTGCCGCTGGCCACCGAGGCGCGCGACTGGGTCGAAGGCGTGTACATGGCCGCGACCATGGGTTCGGAAACCACCGCCGCCGCCGCCGGCCAGATGGGCGTGGTGCGCCGCGATCCGTTCGCGATGCTGCCGTTCATCGGCTACAACATGAGCGAGTACTTCCAGCACTGGCTGGACCTGGGCAAGAAGGTGTCGGCCACCAACCCGGCCGCGCTGCCGAAGATCTTCTGCGTCAACTGGTTCCGCACCGACGAGCATGGCCACTTCGTGTGGCCTGGCTTCGGCGACAACATGCGCGTGCTGAAGTGGATGCTGGAACGCATCGAAGGCACTGCCGGCGGCATCGAAACGCTGTTCGGCACCACGCCGCGCTATGGCGACCTGCATTGGGACGGCATTCCATTCTCGCCGGAAGAATTCGAGACGATCACGTCGATCGACAAGGATGCCTGGCGCGAAGAGCTGAAGCTGCACACCGAACTGTTCGACAAGCTGGCCTACCGCCTGCCGGAAGAGCTGCTGGCCAACAAGGCCAAGCTGGAGCAACGCCTGGGCGGCTGATCCCGCGCCAGTTCAAGGCTTGATGCGTTGAAGCGCGCGCCGCAAGGTGCGCGCTTTTTTTTCGCCGTCCCGGCAGCGCCTGTACCGGCACGGCGCGCCCTTTGTCGGGCAGGCCGCTTATCGTTCAGGCCCCTTATCGTTCAGGCCCCTTTAGCGTTCAGGCCCCTTTAGCGTTCAGGCCCCTGTCGTTAGTGCCTCCTTGTTGTTCAGGCCCCCTTCGACGCCGCCTCCGCACGCGAGCGCATCAGGCCCAGGATCGACCCGTGGAAATCGTGCAGCACCATCTTGCCCCACAGGTTTCCATACAGCTTGAGCTGGGAGCGGTTGGCGAAACGGGTGCGCAAGGTCAGCAGGGTGCCGCCATCGCTGGTGCGCGCCAGGTCATACCCACCATCGATCACGGTGAAATATTCGCCGCCCATTTCCACATGGCGATCCAGTGCGTCGCGCGGAATCGAGCCGGGCGGGATATGGAAACGGTAATGCATCGCGTACGGCCGGTTCCAGGTCGTGATCACTTCCTCGAAGCGCACGTTTTTCTCCCAGCGAGAAACCCGCACGGTGCCGCTTCCTTCGCCATGCATGTCCGCCGCCACCGGCCTGGGCAGCCCGATCAGGTGAAGGAAGGAAAAGCCCAGTTCGTCCGGACGGATATCGCGCACCTGCGCCAGCTGGTCGAAGACGATTTCCGGCGGGGCAGCGATGCGGATCGAGTCGACGATCACCTGTTCGCTCTGCACAGTATCGAGCGTGCCTTCGAGCGGACCAACCAGCAGCGGCAGGATCGCGAACGCGGAAATCGTGCCACGCGACGTGTTGCCATGCAGGATAAACAGCCGGGCCACGGCGCCGCCGACCATGGCCGCGGCGAGGAACACCGGCGCGACGAGGACGACGCAGATAACGCCCTCGAGGACAAGCACGATCATTGCAAGCATGAACACCATCATCGCCTGGGCGGACACGCGCAGCGCCCGGCGGACGGCGAGGGGCTGCTCCTGGTCCGTCATGAAGACCGCTATGGCACCCACGCAGAATGGGGTCACGACGAGGAAGGCCGTCGATACGATCTGCAAAAAGTCATTCAGCAACTTCCAGTCGAACATGATCCGCAGCAGCAGGCCGTAAAGCGCCCCCGCGAACAGGGGTGTAAGCACGCGTTTGTTGTTGAAAAACCAGGTCATCATCGTGGAGTTCGAAAAAGGAACATTTTCGCACGCAACGATTCCTTCCCTGAAGAGAAGCGAACGGCGGATGCCTGAGGTAATATCCGGCAACCGATTACACAGGGAGCAATCATGCAAGGCCACGAACCCCAGCGTCCGCCCGCGGACGCGAGCCAGCTCGACGACGAAACCCTCGCCTTTGCCCGCAAGGTCTTCCAGATGGCGCGGGGTGGCGAAACGGCGGAGCTGGCCACGCTGCTGTCCCAGGGCATGCCGGCCAACCTGCGCAACGAGCGCGGCGACAGCCTGCTGATGCTGGCCAGCTACAACGGCCACCCGGAGACGACGCAGGTGCTGCTGGAGCACGGCGCCGATCCGGAATTGCAGAACGATGCCGGCCAGAGCCCGCTGATGGGCGCCGCCTTCAAGGGCGACCTGGCGATCGCCACGCTGCTGCTCGACGGTGGCGCACGGCCCGACGGCCCGGGCCGCGACGGCAAGACCCCGCTGATGTTCGCCGCGATGTTCAACCGTGTCGACCTTGCTCGCATGCTGATCGAACGGGGCGCCGATCCGTTCGCTGTCGATGCCGCCGGCGTGTCGAGCCTGGATGCGGCGAGAAAAATGGGCGCGGCCGACACCGCGGCATTGCTGGAATCGCTGCCGGCACGATAAAGCGGGAATGTTTCCTCAAATATAGGGTCCGTCCCCATTTTCCCGGCAACTTTTCGTGGTGCGAGCGCAGCGCCGTCATGCGCCGCCCAGCTTGGAGAGCGCAAAGGCGGCCAGGAAGCCGGCCACGGTGATCAGGCCGGCATAGTCATGCGCTTCCTCGAACGCTTCGGGGATCATCGTGTCGACCAGCATGGCCAGGATCGCGCCTGCCGCGACCGCGGTTGTGGCGGCCACCACGGCCGGCGAGAAGCGCTGGAATACCGTGTAGCCGACCAGCGCCGCGGCGCCCGATACAAGCGCGATGCCACCCCAGATGCCGAAGATATAGCCCACCGGACGGCCGGCGCGCTTCATGCCGGCGGCACTGGACAGCCCTTCCGGAATATTCGACAGGAAGATGGCCGCGACGGTGACGGTGCTGACTGCGCCGCCTTTCAGCAGGACAGGCCGATCACGATCGATTCCGGTATCCCGTCCATCAGCGCGCCGAGCGCCAGCGCAAGGCCGTTGCCTTCATCCGCCTGCCGCCCGCTGGAGCGCTTGCGATGCTTGGCGCCGAACGATGCCAGCACCCGGTTGGCCGCCGTGAAGACGATGGCGCCGCCCAGGAAGCCAATCGCGGTGGCATTGAAACCGCCCTGGCGGAACGCCTCTTCCATCAAGTCGAACGACAAGGCCGAGATCAGCACGCCACTGCCGAATGCCATGATGGCGGCGATCAGCCGCTGCGGTACCCGCATCCAGTAGCCGGCGGCGGCCCCGAGCAGCAGCGCCGAGCCCGCCACCAACCCCCAGAAACCGGCCTGGGCCCACAATGCGATACCGTCCATATCCCTCCCTGTTGTGTGGCCAGGCTCGATTGTCGGATCATTCACGCGCGCGTGGCGTCCGGCAGGCCAGCGGCGTGGTTCTTCGCAGCTTTTCCTTGTTGTTTCGCACAGGTGTGCTAAAGTGCGGTCATGACGATCGGACAAGCCACCGCGAAAAGCGAAACCACCTATGCCACGATCATTGCCGCGGCGATGGACATGGCCGCCGCCGAAGGCATCGGCAAGCTGTCGCTGGGCGAGCTGGCCAAGCGCACGGGCATCAGCAAGAGCGGCGTGTTCTCGCGGGTCGGTTCGCTGGAGACGCTGCAGGCCGCGGTGCTGGATGAATACGACCGCCGCTTTGCGGAAGAAGTGTTCATGCCGTCGATGGGGGTGCCGAAGGGCTTGCCACGGCTCATCTCGCAGGTCAACCAGTGGCTGAAGAAGATCGGCGACGAGGCGCCGCGCGGCGCCTGCCTGTACACCGCGGGGGCCTTTGAATTCGACGACCTGGCCGGCCCGTTGCGCGACAGGCTGGAGCAGGGCGTGGCGCGCTGGCGCGCGTCGCTGCGCAAGACCGTGCTGCAGGCGATGGAAGCGGGGCACCTGCGGCCCGATACCGATCCCGAACAGCTCGTGTTTGAAATCTACAGCCTGATCATCGGCGTGATGCACGACGTGCGCTTCCTGCGCGACGACACCGCGCCGAAGCGCATGGCACGGGCCTTCAACCGCCTGATCTCGACGTACAAGAGTTTCAACGAAGTGGAATAAGGCTCCGGCATGAGCTCCGGAATGTTTGCCACAATTTCGCACACCTGTGCGAAATAATGTGCCGGCAGACAGCATCGGGCTGAAGAAAGAGCTGAAGAACGAGCCGGTAAGCGAGCCGGTAAGCAAGCTGCAAATTGGGCTGGAAATTCAGCGAATGGTGAATCGATAACTGAACTGGGAGGTTGGGATGCTTGCACTCTGGTTGCTGGTCGTGCCCTTTGCCGGGCTCGTATGGTATGTTGTGGCCGACGCCGTGCGGCTCGTCCCGGACTGTAACGAGGATTTCTGCTTTTACTGAGCCGCAGGGTACATGTCCTTGCAAGGATGGCTGCCGGCCAGAGTGGCGATTGTCGCAGCGGCAGGGTGAGCCGCCGCCGACGCCACGCGCCGCATCGAGGAGAAAGCATGCAAGAGAAAAAAGTGACCGTTCTCTTTACCGGCCAGCTGCGTGACAAGGCCCTGTTCGAACGCAGTCTGGCGGAACTGTCTGCCCAGCCATGCGTCACGGACATGGTGTTCTCGACCTGGGTCGACACCGCGCTGGAGCACAGCGAGTACCTGAAAAGCCTGGCGGCGAGTTACCAGCTGCGCGTTGTCACTACGGTGGATCCACGCCTGGCGTGCGACCGCTTCAATGGTTTCCGGCAGTCGATGACGCTGCGGCGCGGCCTGGAGGCGGCGACCGGTACGGGCCACGTCTTCAAGACCCGTACCGACTGCCATATCGATGCCGATGTGGTGACCTTCCTTGCGCGCAAGGACAGCAGGATCACGGAATCCCAGGGTATCCATCTGCGGGTCTTCCGCGAAAAGGTCTCGGTGTTGTCGAGCTCCATGCTGGCGCCATTCTATATCGACGACAAGCTGCTGTTCGGCCATCGCCAGGATCTGCTGAAGCTGTGCAGCCTGGACTTCGGCGAGTACCGTTTCCCGGCCTCGGGGAAGAGCGCGCACTACTTGCGCTTCTATCCGCCGTTCCAGCCTCACTTCCCACAGTTCATGCACTTCGTGCGACACGAGATCTTCGCGACCGCGGTGAGCCAGGCCGTGCGCAACCTTGTCATGCCGTTGCTGGTGGAACGACGGGAATATGCATTGCTGCTGGCGCTGTACTACCGGATATTGAGCGCATTTTTCTGCCTGGACTGGGGCGGCCACAACTGCACCTTCCAGGGAGTAAAGGCGGAGTGCTGGGGTGAGAATCCGGGTTTCTTGCTGGATGCTGACCAGCACAACTGCAGCAATGCGTTCTTTGCGCGTGCCAGCCGCGGCGACTTCGATGATGCCGAATGGCGGCGCCTGGTAGGCGAGGCAGGCGAGACCATCCAGTTCGCCGGCGACCTGCGCGATGCTACCAATGGCGTGGACTATGCGGCATTCTTCGCGGACGTGGCGCGACAGGCCAAGGTAAAGTTGAACTTCCGGCAGCGCATCGACGAGGCAAAGGAGCTGATGAAGGCCCCCGCAACCCTGCCGGAAGCCCTCAACCGGCTGGGCGGACTGCTGCCCTGCGAGCCGGACCATGCGGAACTCCTCTACCTGATTGCCCTGTGTTACAAGGCCGCCCGTAATTTCGACCTGGCGGTCAGGTACCTGGAGTTCAGCCTCGATAGTGGTGCGGCCCATGATTCGCCGGTGGGCCACCTGCTCGCCGAAGTACGGCGCGAGCAGGCGGCAAGCCGGCAGGACTGAAGGGTTATTGCTCCAGCAGTTACTTCGCCAGCGCTTACTTCTTCTTCAGCAGGGGCACCAGGTACTTGCCCGTCACGCTGTCCGGATTGGCCGCCACCTCTTCCGGCGTGCCGGTGGCGATGATGCGGCCGCCGCCGGCACCGCCTTCCGGGCCCAGGTCGACGATCCAGTCGGCGGTCTTGATCACGTCCAGGTTGTGCTCGATGATCACCAGCGTATTGCCCTGGTCGCGCAGGCGGTGGATCACCTTCAGCAGCAGGTCGATGTCGTGGAAGTGCAGCCCCGTCGTCGGTTCATCCAGGATGTACAGCGTGCGCCCGGTGTCGCGTTTCGACAGTTCCAGCGACAGCTTCACGCGCTGCGCTTCGCCGCCGGAAAGCGTGGTGGCGCTCTGCCCCAGCTTGATATAGCCGAGGCCCACGTCGAGCAGCGTCTGCAGCTTGCGGGCGATGGTCGGCACGGGCTTGAAGAACGTGTGCGCGTCTTCCACCGTCATGTCCAGCACTTCGGTGATGCTCTTGCCCTTGTAATGCACTTCCAGCGTTTCACGGTTGTAGCGCTTGCCGTGGCAGACATCGCACGGCACGTAGACGTCCGGCAGGAAGTGCATTTCCACCTTCAGCACGCCATCGCCCTGGCACGCCTCGCAGCGGCCGCCCTTCACGTTGAACGAGAAACGGCCGGCGCTGTAGCCCCGTTCCTTCGCCGTCGGTACCGTGGCGAACAGGTCGCGGATCGGCGTGAAAAGGCCCGTATAGGTGGCCGGATTCGAGCGCGGCGTACGGCCGATCGGCGCCTGGTCGACGGAGATCACCTTGTCGAAATGCTCCAGGCCGCTGATCGTTTCATGTTCCGCCGGTTCCGTCTGCGAACCGTACAGGTGGCGCGACAGGGCCGGATACAGCGTATCGTTCACCAGGGTCGACTTGCCGGAACCGGAAACGCCCGTCACGCAGGTCAGCAGGCCGACCGGCACCGACAGGGTCTGGTTCTTCAGGTTGTTGCCCTTGGCACCCGTGATCACCAGCTGGCGGTTCGGGTCCGCCGGATGGCGCTTCTTCGGCACGTCGATCTTCAGCGAACCGTTCAGGTACTGCGCCGTCAGCGATTCCTTGTTCTTGAGGATATCCTTCAGCGAACCGGCCGCGATCACGTCGCCGCCATGCACGCCGGCGCCCTTGCCCATGTCGACGATGTAGTCGGCGGTGCGGATGGCATCCTCGTCGTGCTCCACCACCAGCACGCTGTTGCCGATGTCGCGCAGGTGCTTCAGCGTGTCGATCAGCCGGTCATTGTCGCGCTGGTGCAGGCCGATGGACGGCTCGTCGAGCACGTACATCACGCCGGTCAGCCCGGAACCGATCTGCGACGCCAGGCGGATGCGCTGCGCTTCGCCGCCGGACAGGGTATCGGCCGAACGGTCGAGCGACAGGTAATCCAGGCCCACGTTGTTCAGGAAGGACAGGCGCGCCACGATTTCCTTGATGATGCGGTCGGCGATGTCGCGCTTGGCGCCTTTCAGCTTCAGCTGCTCGAAGAACGACAGCGTGTCGCGCAGCGGCTTTTCGGCGATCTCGTAGATCGCCTTTTCCTGCTTGCCGGTACCGACCTTCACGTGGCGTGCTTCCACGCGCAGGCGTGCGCCTTCGCAGGTGGGGCATTTCTTTTCGTTGATGAACTTGGCCAGTTCTTCCTTCACGGCCATCGAATCCGTTTCACGGTAGCGCCGCGCCAGGTTGTTGACCACGCCTTCGAACGCATGTTCCTTGACGACGGCACGGCCGCGTTCATTGACATACGAGAACGGGATGTTTGTCTTGCCGGAGCCATGGAGCACGGCGTTCTGCGCGGTGGCGTTCAGTTTTTCAAATGGCGCATCGAGGTCGAAACCATAATGGTTCGCCAGGCTTTGCAGCATCGAGAAATAGAATTGGTTCCGGCGGTCCCAGCCCTTCACGGCGCCGGACGCCAGCGACAGGTTGGGGAATGCAACGATCCGCTTCGGATCGAAGAACTCGATATGGCCCAGGCCGTCGCACTCGGGGCAGGCACCCATCGGGTTGTTGAACGAGAACAGGCGCGGCTCCAGCTCCTGCAGCGAATAGCCGCAGCTGGTGCAGGCGAACTTGTTCGAATACACATGCTCCGTGCCGGCATCCATGTCATACGCGACCGCGCGGCCATCGGCCAGGCGCAGCGCCGTCTCGAAACTTTCGGCCAGGCGCTGCTTGATTTCCGGAGTCACCTTCACGCGGTCGATGACCACGTCGATCGTGTGCTTTTCCGTTTTCTTCAGCTTCGGCAGGTCGTCCACTTCGTAGATCTTCGCATCGTGCGTGCCGCTCTGCACGCGGAAGCGCACGAAGCCCTGGGCCTGCATCTGCTCGAACAGGTCGACGTGCTCGCCCTTGCGGTTCGCCACCACCGGCGCCATGATCATCAGCTTGGTGCCTTCCGGCATGGCCAGCACGGCATCGACCATCTGCGACACCGACTGCGCCGACAGCGCATGGTCAGGGTGGTTGATGCAATACGGCGTGCCCACGCGGGCATACAGCAGGCGCAGGTAATCGTGGATTTCCGTCACGGTGCCGACGGTGGAGCGCGGATTGTGCGACGTGGCCTTCTGCTCGATCGAGATGGCCGGCGACAGCCCTTCGATCAGGTCGACGTCCGGCTTCTCCATCAACTGCAGGAACTGGCGCGCATAGGCCGACAGCGATTCGACATAGCGGCGCTGGCCCTCGGCGTACAGCGTGTCGAACGCCAGCGACGACTTGCCGGAGCCGGACAGCCCGGTAATCACGATCAGCTTGTTGCGAGGCAGATCGAGGTTGATGTTCTTCAGGTTATGGGTACGCGCGCCGCGGATGCGGATTTCTTCCATGTATGTATGTGCCTTGAGTATGCGAGGAAAAACGACAGGGACGGCCAACCTGAACTGTCACCCGCTTGGCGTGTGCGGCGTCCGGAGACCAACCTAGCCACAATGCTGCCGTTCGATTCGATTTCAAGACCATTAGAACATTTTGATGCGGGTCAGGACGCGAACTAGCCGTGGCTGATGAATACTGTATATAATACCAGTATTCACCATCCGCTGCGCATCTCACGCGGAAAACATCCCTAACTCGCATCCGAAGTTACCCCAGAAATACCCCAAAATACATCCGCCGCGTGGTGTGCCGTCCACAGGCGCTGTCTTATAATGATCGTTTGCTAAATATTCACGCAGGAGTACTACATGGCATCTGTCAATAAAGTCATCATCGTCGGCAACCTGGGCCGCGATCCGGAGATCCGCTACATGCCGAGCGGCGATGCCATCGCCAACATTGCCGTGGCCACGTCCTTCAAGTCGAAGGATCGCAACACGGGCGAACAGAAGGAAATCACCGAGTGGCACCGCATCTCGTTCTTCGGGCGCCTGGCGGAAATCGTCGGCCAGTACCTGAAGAAGGGTTCGTCGGTCTACGTCGAGGGCCGCCTGCAGACCCGCAAGTATACGGACAAGGATGGCGTTGAAAAATACGCCACCGACATCATCGCGCAGGAAATGCAGATGCTGGGCGGCCGCCAGGGCATGGGCGGCGGCGACGCCATGGGTGGCGACGACATGGGCGGCTACGATGCGCCGCCAAGCCGTCCAGCCCCGCGCCCGCAGCAGGCTGCCGCTCCGGCCCCACGGCCGGCACCGAAGCCGGCACCGAACTTCTCGGACATGGATGACGATATTCCATTCTGATGTACCGATAATTCTTTGCAGATCACAGCCCGCTGTTCGAAAGAACAGCGGGCTTTTCATTATCGACATGGTTCTTTCAGTATTTCCTGAATGACAACAAACGCATCGCTTGCCTCGCACCTGGACTGGTTGCAGGATGCCGGGATCATCACCCTGGCTCAGAAAGATACGGCAATGATCCATCCTGGTGCGTGCCAGTTGCGCGAGGGGCGCGATGTCTGCCTCGCGTGGCTGGTCTCGAGCGGTATCCTCGACGATCCCGGGTTGCTGCGATCTTCCCGTCATGCTGCGGGCACTGGTACCGCCAGGCAGCGGGCCCAGTTGCAGGCTGCGATTGCCGGAGCCTTGTTCCAGCTCGCCGAACGCGAGAACGTGAACAAGCCCGCGCTGGACGCCTTGCTGTCCGCGCGGCTGATTACCCGGCCGGAACGCCATCGCGCCCTTGCTGCCAGCGACCCCCGCAGAAAGGTTGCCTCGACACCAGGGCGTGTGCTGTTGTGGATGGATTCAGCCGGGGTTCTCGGCCCCGGACGGCTCGAAGAGATCCGTTCCGCCAGGGGGCCGCACCGCACCGCTTCCCGTGCCGGTATCCTGGCCGACCTGGATAACGCCATCAGCGACATGCGATGGAGCGCTCACGCAGGGCCGCACCTTCCCCAGGCGCCGCCAAATCCATGGCTGGGCTGGCTTGTGCCACCCGTACTCCTGCTGCTCTTCATCGCTGCCGTCATGGGATTGTATGACCTGACGTCGGCCGATCCGATGCGCGAATGCTGGGATCCCATCGTGGTAGAGAAAGTCCAGGAGCGGCTGGCGAAGCGCGACATGTTTTGGCCTGGAAATGGCTGGGGCAAGCCGGACAAGCCCGCACCGGTCATACAGGAAATTATGCAAATCGGCCGTTCGGGCAAAGCACGCTCTCGTTCTCCCTTGAGACGTATATGCAAGGCCAGCATTGTTGTCGGCAATACAAGCGGCAGGGATGGTAACGATCCAGGTTCTTTTTATTACTTCACCATCGAACGTACGGACTTTGCGTGGGACGGTTTCAAGATGGCTGATTTCTAGAGCCGTGCTGGCGCGAACGCCGGCCCGGCAACGGGGAGGGAAGCCGGCTGTGAAGGTGATCTGATTCGCAACGGATGATGCCAGCGCTCCCATGTTGTCGCGCAGGGCTGTCATTGTAAAATAAGCAATCTCACTTCACGCAAGTCTTGTGACCGATACTTCCTTCACACACCCACTGGATATCCTGCACGCGGCCGGCATCATCACCGCCGAGCACCGCAGGCAAGCCCTGGCCGATCCTTCCTATGACGAATTCCGGGCGAATCGAGGCCTGATCGATCTCTCCTGTGGATGCGGGTAGACAACATCGTCGACGAGCAGGTGCTGGAACAGGCCGAAGCACACGTGACAGCCACCTACGCCGGCGACGAACGGGCGCGTTACCTGGAGGCGATCGAGGCAGCGCTCGGCGTGGTGTTGGAGATCGACGAACTGCAGCGGGTCTGGTTCCGCCAGCTGCTCGGAGCGAAATGGATTACCCAGGATGAGTGCGACCGTGCGTTGGCAGCGATCGGGCACGAGGAAACCGTCGCGAGGGGCCGGGTGAGCTGCTCGCGTGGATGGCTGGAAGAGGCATCGTCAGCCCGGACCGCCTGGCGGAGGTGCGGATTGCCGGCAATCCCACCGGCGAGCCGAAAATGGCTCGCATGCTGGAAAACCTGGAATGGGTCCTGCGGGAACCGGCACGGCGGCGGCGCAAGCGCATGTTCAAGGTCGCAGGGGTGCTCGTCGCGGGCCTGTTGGCATGGGCGATCTTTCGGCCGGCCCCCGCGCCCGGCTGCTCGGAGGACAGTACGCGGCGCACCATCGAGCAATTGTTGCTGGGCCCGGGCCTGGACAAGATCGATGCGCCGGCACTTCGCAAACGCGTTTCCGAGCCAACGGTGAAGAGCCTCGACGACGTCGGCTATGCCAGCACGACGCGTGTGCGTGCCTGCAAGGCTACCGTGGAGCTCGACGGCGAACAGGTTCCTTATGTTTTCACCATTGCGCCGGCGGTGAAAGGCAAGAACGTTTTCGTTGTTTCGGGCTTCCAGCCGGCCACTCCAGAAGCTCAAAAAGAATGACGAAAAACACTTCGCTCGCAGTGCTCCCTATTTGTCATTGGCCCTGCTTGCCATTGGCCCTGCTTGCCATTGGCCCTGTAGTCGTTGGCCCCGTAGTCGTTGGCCCCGTAGTCGTTGGCCCTTTAGTATTGGCGCCAATCGGCCACCATTTTCTTGCCATCCGCGCAACTAGTCCGCTTGTTTACAAGTCCGCCGCGAGCATGGCCATCTCGGCTGGCCGTTGTGAAGATGCCGCCAGCATGACTTTGGCCAGCCATCCCTTCGTCCATCGATAGCATTCCTGCATCACTTGGCGGCAGTTCCGCCCGGCATCGTTACAGCTATTTCCAGTTAACCGCGGATAGCGGGTTGCCAGTGTCGATTTAGCGCAACGCCCGTGTCCAAGGCAAACGAGGAATAAGCGTCGGTTTACGTGACAGGCGGATGAAATTTCGCCTGGCCTCGCCAAATCGATTCCGCAAATCATTGATTTAAAAAGATATTTTAGCAGGTGTCGACAAGGTTGCACGTTACTCAAGCACGGTCGTTAGCGGAAAAAAAATATGCCCTGGGGAAATCTTCTCCGGTATAGTGGAGCCTGTTTCCGTCAGGCATTTCGTCACTGCGGAAGCAAGTTCGAAGGTTTAATCGGTGCCCCTCTACGGTCGCCTTCGAAGTTGAGGGCATGAAATCTTGTTGCGTGTAAGTAATAGCAAGACGAGTGCCCAGGCGAAATATTTGACGTGAATGTTGCCTCGTGGATCTAAAGTTCCGGGGTTGTTTGACGCTACAGCAGCAAGCAGTGGCTCATCTGGTTCGTGCGGTTCGCGGGAATGCTCCGGGATCGACGGTCACGTTCAGGAATGCCGACACAGAGTCCGGCCATTTATTAACTAAGAATTCCGCAGCATCGAAGTCATCAGGGAGAAACAGATGAGTATCATCCAAAGCTTTAACACGTCGGCCGATCTACGAGCGCTGAGCACCAATTTCATTGCTAACAGTCTCACCACTGCAGACATGCAGGCTATTACGGCTGACCAGCTGTCGTGGATGACTTCGGCCCAAGTCCGCGCACTGACCAGCACCAATATTGCCGCGCTGAGCTCTGTTGCCTTGCCTGGACTGACTACGGTGCAGGCCGGTGCAATGACCAGCACGCAAGTCTCCGCGCTGACGACCACCAACCTTCAAGTGCTGGAAACTGCTGACCTGCGTGCGCTGTCCAGCACGGCGATCAACGCGATCGGCTCCAGCCATTTCGCCGCGTTGACTTCCACGCAAGTTGGCTCCCTGACGACTTCTCAAATTGCTGGCCTGGACAATGCGATCCTGTCCGGCGGTCTCACCTCTACCCAGGTAGCAGGCCTCACTACCACGCAAACTGCCAGCCTTGGTTCCGCACAGCTGAATACGCTGTCCACCATGGCTCTCTCGCAACTGAATACCGCTGCGGTTGCCGCCCTGAAGACTGCCGCCATCGCCGGCATGACGTCGGCCCAGCTGGATGCGTTCACCGCAACCCAGATGGCTGCCCTGACGAGCGGCCAGGCCGCTGCACTGACCACCGACCAGGTGAACGCCTTGTCGAGCGACATCCTCGCTGCCCTGGAATCGCAAGACCTGAAGGCACTGAAAGCGTCGGTGATCGGCCTGCTGAACAGCACGCAGCTGACCGGCCTGACGACCACGCAAGTGGCCAGCCTGACGACCGCGCAGATCGCCGCGATCACCGCGACCGCCTTCGGCTCGACGGCGTTCAGCGCCGCCGATATCGCCGCCCTGACGACCACCCAGGCAGGCGCGCTGACCAGCGACCAGCTGGCGGCCCTCGGTTCGGATGCCCTGCAGGCGCTGGAAACGGCTGACCTGCGCGCCATCAAGACGGCGGCCATCGCCGGCCTGACGTCGACGCAGTTCGCCTACCTCAGCACGACGCAAGTGAACGCCCTGACCAGCGCGCAAATTACCGCCCTGGGTTCGGACTACTCGCTGACGCCGACCCAGATCGCCGGCATGACCACGGCACAAGCCGCGGCCCTGACCTCGACCCAGCTGAACGCCATCGCTACCGCTGCGCTGGCACAACTGAACACCGCTGCCGTTGCCGCATTGAAGACTGCCGCCATCGCTGGCATGACCTCGGCCCAGCTGGATGCGTTCACCGCAACCCAGATGGCTGCCCTGACGAGCGGCCAGGCCGCTGCACTGACCACCGACCAGGTGAACGCCTTGTCGAGCGACATCCTCGCTGCCCTGGAATCGCAAGACCTGAAGGCACTGAAAGCGTCGGTGATCGGCCTGCTGAACAGCACGCAGCTGACCGGCCTGACGACCACGCAAGTGGCCAGGCTGACGACCGCGCAGATCGCCGCGATCACCGCGACCGCCTTCGGCTCGACGGCGTTCAGCGCCGCCGATATCGCCGCCTTGACGACCACCCAGGCAGGCGCGCTGACCAGCGACCAGCTGGCGGCCCTCGGTTCGGATGCCCTGCAGGCGCTGGAAACGGCTGACCTGCGCGCCATCAAGACGGCAGCCATCGCCGGCCTGACCTCGACGCAGTTCGCCTACCTCAGCACGACGCAAGTGAACGCCCTGACCAGCGCGCAAATTACCGCCCTGGGTTCGGACTACTCGCTGACGCCGGCCCAGATCGCCGGCATGACGACTGCCCAAGCCGCGGCCCTGACCTCGACCCAGCTGAACGCCATCGCTACCGCTGCGCTGGCACAACTGAACACCGCTGCCGTTGCCGCATTGAAGACGAGCGCCATCGCTGGCATGACGTCGGCCCAGCTGGATGCGTTCACCGCAACCCAGATGGCTGCCCTGACCAGCGGCCAGGCCGCTGCACTGACCACCGACCAGGTGAACGCCTTGTCGAGCGACATCCTCGCTGCCCTGGAATCGCAAGACCTGAAGGCACTGAAAGCGTCGGTGATCGGCCTGCTGAACAGCACGCAGCTGACCGGCCTGACGACCACGCAAGTGGCCAGCCTGACGACCGCGCAGATCGCCGCGATCACCGCGACCGCCTTCGGCTCGACGGCGTTCAGCGCCGCCGATATCGCCGCCTTGACGACCACCCAGGCAGGCGCGCTGACCAGCGACCAGCTGGCGGCCCTCGGTTCGGATGCCCTGCAGGCGCTGGAAACGGCTGACCTGCGCGCCATCAAGACGGCAGCCATCGCCGGCCTGACCTCGACGCAGTTCGCCTACCTCAGCACGACGCAAGTGAACGCCCTGACCAGCGCGCAAATTACCGCCCTGGGTTCGGACTACTCGCTGACGCCGACCCAGATCGCCGGCATGACGACTGCCCAAGCCGCGGCCCTGACCTCGACCCAGCTGAACGCCATCGCTACCGCTGCGCTGGCACAACTGAACACCGCTGCCGTTGCCGCATTGAAGACTGCCGCCATCGCTGGCATGACGTCGGCCCAGCTGGATGCGTTCACCGCAACCCAGATGGCTGCCCTGACCAGCGGCCAGGCCGCTGCACTGACCACCGACCAGGTGAACGCCTTGTCGAGCGACATCCTCGCTGCCCTGGAATCGCAAGACCTGAAGGCACTGAAAGCGTCGGTGATCGGCCTGCTGAACAGCACGCAGCTGACCGGCCTGACGACCACGCAAGTGGCCAGCCTGACGACCGCGCAGATCGCCGCGATCACCGCGACCGCCTTCGGCTCGACGGCGTTCAGCGCCGCCGATATCGCCGCCTTGACGACCACCCAGGCAGGCGCGCTGACCAGCGACCAGCTGGCGGCCCTCGGTTCGGATGCCCTGCAGGCGCTGGAAACGGCTGACCTGCGCGCCATCAAGACGGCAGCCATCGCCGGCCTGACCTCGACGCAGTTCGCCTACCTCAGCACGACGCAAGTGAACGCCCTGACCAGCGCGCAAATTACCGCCCTGGGTTCGGACTACTCGCTGACGCCGACCCAGATCGCCGGCATGACGACTGCCCAAGCCGCAGCCCTGACCTCGACCCAGCTGAACGCCATCGCTACCGCAACGCTGGCACAACTGAACACCGCTGCCGTTGCCGCATTGAAGACGAGCGCCATCGCTGGCATGACGTCGGCCCAGCTGGATGCGTTCACCGCAACCCAGATGGCTGCCCTGACCAGCGGCCAGGCCGCTGCACTGACCACCGACCAGGTGAACGCCTTGTCGAGCGACATCCTCGCTGCCCTGGAATCGCAAGACCTGAAGGCACTGAAAGCGTCGGTGATCGGCCTGCTGAACAGCACGCAGCTGACCGGCCTGACGACCACGCAAGTGGCCAGCCTGACGACCGCGCAGATCGCCGCGATCACCGCGACGGCCTTCGGCTCGACGGCGTTCAGCGCCGCCGATATCGCCGCCCTGACGACCACCCAGGCAGGCGCGCTGACCAGCGACCAGCTGGCGGCCCTCGGTTCGGATGCCCTGCAGGCGCTGGAAACGGCTGACCTGCGTGCGATCAAGACGGCAGCCATTGGCGGCCTGACGTCGACCCAGTTCGCCTACCTGAGCACCACCCAGGTCAATGCCCTGACCAGCGCGCAAATTACCGCCCTGGGTTCGGACTACTCGCTGACGTCGACCCAGATCGCCGGCATGACCACGGCACAAGCCGCGGCCATGACGTCGACCCAGCTGAACGCCATCGCTACCGCAACGCTGGCACAACTGAACACCGCTGCCGTTGCCGCATTGAAGACTGCCGCCATCGCTGGCATGACCTCGGCCCAGCTGGATGCGTTCACCGCAACCCAGATGGCTGCCCTGACCAGCGCCCAGGCCGGTGCACTGACCACCGACCAGGTGAACGCCTTGTCGAGCGACATCCTCGCTGCCCTGGAATCGCAAGACCTGAAGGCACTGAAAGCGTCGGTGATCGGCCTGCTGAACAGCACGCAGCTGACCGGCCTGACGACCACGCAGGTGGCCAGCCTGACGACCGCGCAGATCGCCGCGATCACCGCGACCGCCTTCGGCTCGACGGCGTTCAGCGCCGCCGATATCGCCGCCCTGACGACCACCCAGGCAGGCGCGCTGACCAGCGACCAGCTGGCGGCCCTCGGTTCGGACGCCCTGCAGGCGCTGGAAACGGCTGACCTGCGTGCCATCAAGACGGCGGCCATCGCCGGCCTGACGTCGACCCAGTTCGCCTACCTGAGCACCACCCAGGTCAATGCCCTGACCAGCGCGCAAATTACCGCCCTGGGTTCGGACTACTCGCTGACGTCGACCCAGATCGCCGGCATGACGACTGCCCAAGCCGCGGCCATGACGTCGACCCAGCTGAACGCCATCGCTACCGCAACGCTGGCACAACTGAACACCGCTGCCGTTGCCGCATTGAAGACGAGCGCCATCGCTGGCATGACGTCGGCCCAGCTGGATGCGTTCACCGCAACCCAGATGGCTGCCCTGACGAGCGGCCAGGCCGCTGCACTGACCACCGACCAGGTGAACGCCTTGTCGAGCGACATCCTCGCTGCCCTGGAATCGCAAGACCTGAAGGCACTGAAAGCGTCGGTGATCGGCCTGCTGAACAGCACGCAGCTGACCGGCCTGACGACCACGCAGGTGGCCAGCCTGACGACCGCGCAGATCGCCGCGATCACCGCGACCGCCTTCGGCTCGACGGCGTTCAGCGCCGCCGATATCGCCGCCCTGACGACCACCCAGGCAGGCGCGCTGACCAGCGACCAGCTGGCGGCCCTCGGTTCGGACGCCCTGCAGGCGCTGGAAACGGCTGACCTGCGTGCCATCAAGACGGCAGCCATCGCCGGCCTGACGTCGACCCAGTTCGCCTACCTGAGCACCACCCAGGTCAATGCCCTGACCAGCGGCCAGATCACGGCCCTGGGTTCGGACTATGCGCTGACGTCGACCCAGATCGCCGGCATGACCACGGCACAAGCTGCGGCCATGACGTCGACCCAGCTGAACGCCATCAGCACGAGCGTGCTGGCTCAGCTGAACACCACGGCCGTCGCGGCTCTGAAGACTGCCGCGATCGCCGGCATGACCTCGGCGCAACTGGATGCCTTCACGTCCACCCAGATGGCTGCCCTGACCAGCGTCCAGGCCGCTGCGCTGACCACCGACCAGGTGAACGCGCTGTCGAGCGACATCGTCGCCGCAATGGAATCGCAGGACGTCAAGGCACTGAAGGCATCGGTGATCGGCCTGCTGAGCACCACCCAGCTGAGTGGCCTGACGACCACGCAACTGGCCAGCCTGACCACGGCACAGATCGCTGCGATCACTGCGGGCGCATTCGGCTCCACCGCCTTCGATGCGGCCGACATCGCCGCACTGACGACCCTGCAGGCCGGCGCGCTGACCAGCACCCAGCTGGCAGCGATGGGTTCGACCGCCCTGCAGGCGCTGGAAACGGCCGACCTGCGTGCGATCAAGACGGCGGCCATCGCCGGCCTGACCTCGACCCAGGTCACGGCGCTGACGAGTGCGCAGTTCGGCGTGCTGACCAGCGCCCAGCTGGGTGGCCTGCAAGCGTCGACGCTGAGCGCGGCAGGTACCTTGCAGCTGGCTGGCCTGACCACCGGCCAGGCGACGGCCCTGTCGAGCACCCAGGTGCTGTCGCTGTCGTCGGCTGCACTGAGCTCGCTGAGTACCGGTGCCATCGCTGCCCTGCGTACGGCGGCGATCGCAGGCCTGAGCTCCGCCCAGTTCGACGTCTTCACCAGCACGCAGATCGCGGCGCTGACGACGAGCCAGGCCTCGGCGATCGCGGTGTCGCAGCTGAACGCGTTCTCCAGCGATATCCTGCAGGCACTGGAAACCCAGGATTTGCGTGCCCTGAGCACCGGCGTGATCGCGGCGCTGACCACTTCGCAAGTGTCGGCAATGACGAATGCGCAAGTGACGGCCCTGAGCACGACCCAGATCGTGGCACTGTCCACCAACTGGAATGCGTGGAGTACCACGCAACTGGCGGCACTGACGCCGGCCCAGCTGGGCCAGCTGACGCCGGTCGTGCTGGACCTGGACGGCAACGGCATCAGCACGGTCAGCGTGACCGCTGGTACCCGGTTCGACCTGGATGCCGATGGCACGCTAGACCTGACCGGCTGGACCGGCAAGGGCGATGGCCTGCTGGTACTGGATCGTAACGGCGACGGCACGATCAACGACGGTGGCGAACTGTTCGGCAGCGCAACGACCATGTCCGACGGTAGCAAGGCGGAAGATGGTTATGCGGCAATGCGTGACCTGGACAGCAACGGTGACGGCAAGCTGGACGCCAGCGATACCGCCTTCGGCAAGCTGAGCGTGTGGGAAGACGGCAACGGCAACGGCATCACCGATGCCGGCGAGCTGACCAGCCTGGCGGACCGTGGCATCGTGTCGCTGGACCTGAATGCCCAGTCCACGCAGATCGACAGCAACGGCAACACGATCGGCCTGACGTCCGGCTTCACCACGGAAGATGGCCAGTCGCATGACATGGCTGACGTGTGGTTCAGCACCACGGCAGCGGCGGCCACCAACCTGCGCAGCAATGTCAGCGGCCTGGCCCAGTCGATGTCGGCGTTCAACCAGTCGGCGGCACAACCGGTGACTGCGCCGGGTTCGCTGAAGCTGGACGGTGGCACCACCACCAATGCCCTGGCGGTCGGCATGGCCGATGCGATGCGCAACTTCGATGCCAACGGCAAACCGGTCGGTGCGCCAACCGCGATGGCGGGCAGCGAGGCGCTGGAGCTGAAGGCCCTGAACCGCGGCCAGTCGCAAGGCTACCTGGCGGCACCGAAGTAAAGGCAAGTACCGGAGGGCCGCAAGGCTCTCCTCGCGAAAAGCGGCATGACCCCGGTCTGCCGCTTTTTTTTCGTTACCCCCGCACGGACCGGTAATACTGCGCCGGTCCTGCAAGCCCTCCTGTAGAATCGCGACAGGTAAATTTGCTCGCCACAGGCGCTCCCATACCTCCACGCATGCAATCAAAATTCCCCCATACGACCGTGCAGTGTCTGGCGGCCATCGCGCAGCATCATGGCTTGCCGGTCAATCCCGAGCGGTTGATCGACGAGTTCGCTCTTGGCGCCGAAGAGCCCGGCAATAACCTGATCATCCGCATGGCTGCCGACATCGGCATGAAGGCCAAGGCCTCGCGGCTGAGCTGGCAGGGGTTGACCGCCCAGACCGGTGTATTTCCCCTGATGGCGCGGCTGAGCGGCGGCCAGATGGTGATCATCGTGGGGGTGCGGGCCGAGCAGGAAGAAGTGGCGGTGCTCAATCCCGCCTCCGGCAATCCGGGGGTGGTCATGGTCAAGCGTGCCGACTTCGCCCAGCGCTGGGACGGCGAAGTCATCTTCATCAAGCGGCAACACCGGCTGAGCGACCCCAACCAGCCGTTCGGCCTGACCTGGTTCCTGCCAGAAATCCTGAAGCAGAAGGCGGCCTTCCGCGACATCTTCATCGCCGCGATCGCCATGCACATCCTGTCGCTGGCCTCGCCGATGTTCTTCCAGCTCGTGATCGACAAGGTGCTCACGCACCAGAGCATCACCACGCTGTGGGTGCTGGCGATCGGCATCGTGATGGCCCTGCTGTTCGAAGCCGTGCTCGGCTACGTGCGTCAGATGCTCACGCTGGCGGCCTCCAACAAGATCGACATGCGGCTGACGCGGCGCACCTTCGCCCAGCTGCTGGCACTGCCGATCGACTTCTTTGAAACGCAGACGGCCGGCATCATTACGCGCCACATGCAGCAGCTGGAAAAGATCCGCAATTTCCTCACCGGCCGCCTGTTCATGACGGGCCTGGACCTGATCGCGCTGGTGATCTTCCTGCCGGTGCTGTTCTCGTATTCGTTCAAGCTGGCCATGCTGGTACTGGGCTTCACGCTGCTGATCGCGCTGGTGGTGATGCTGATGGTGCCGCCGTTCCAGCGGCGCCTGCAGGAACTGTACAAGGCCGAGGGCATGCGCCAGGCGATGCTGGTGGAAACCATCCACGGCATGCGCACGGTGAAGGCGCTGGCGATCGAGCCGAACCAGCGCCGCGACTGGGACCAGCGTTCCGCCGAATCGATCACCATGCACTACCGGGTCGGCCGCGTGTCGATCGCCGGCAACACGATCACGGACTTCCTCGGCAAGCTGTTGCCGGTGACGATCATCGTCATCGGTGCCCAGAGCGTGTTCGACCAGACGCTGACGGTGGGCGCGCTGATCGCCTTCCAGATGCTGTCGCAGCGTGTCACGCAGCCGCTGATCGCCCTCGTCGGCCTGGTCAACGAATACCAGGAAACCGCGCTGTCCGTGAAGATGCTGGGCGAAGTGATGAACCGGGCGCCGGAAGGCCGCGCCGGCGCTGGCGGCCTGCGTCCGGTCCTGAACGGCGAAATCAAGTTCGAGGACGTGACATTCCGCTATCCGGGCAGCCAGACCAATGCGCTCGACCGCACCGCCTTCACGGTCAAGCCCGGCACCGTGGTCGGCATCGTCGGCCGCAGCGGCTCGGGCAAGACCACGCTGACCAAGGTGATCCAGGGCCTGTACGCGGTGCAGGATGGCATCGTGCGCTTCGACGGCATCGATGCCCGCGAGATCGAGCTGTCGCACCTGCGCCGCCAGATCGGCGTGGTATTGCAGGAGAATTTCCTGTTCCGCGGCACCGTGCGCGAAAACCTCACCGTCACCAAGCCGGACGCCACGTTCGAGGAAGTGATGGAAGCGGTGGCCGCGGCCGGCGCCGACGAGTTCATCGAGCGGCTGCCGCAGGGCTACGACACCTTGCTGGAAGAGAATGCGTCGAACCTTTCCGGCGGCCAGAAGCAGCGGCTGTCGATCGCCCGTTCGCTGCTGGCCAAGCCGCGCATCCTGATCCTGGACGAAGCGGCCAGCGCGCTGGATCCGGAAAGCGAAGCGATCTTCATCAAGAACCTGTCGAAGATCGCGATCGGCCGCACGGTCGTCATGATCTCGCACCGGCTCTCCACGCTCGTCAACGCCGATTCCATCCTGGTCATGCAGCGCGGCCGGCTGGTCGATTCGGGCACCCATGAGCAACTGCTTCAAAGCAGCGATACATACCAGCACTTATGGAACCAGCAAACAAGTCACCTTTGAAGCAGGACAGGACCGAGATCGAGTACCTGCCGGACGCGGATGCGATCGAACGCGATCCGCTGCCGCCCTACCTGCGCATGACCATCTGGCTGCTGGTCGCGGCGCTGGCCGTGTTCATCATGTGGGCGGCGCTGTCGAGCGTGGAGAAAGTGGTGGTGGCGCATGGGCGCCTGGTCACTCCGGAATCGAATATCGTGGTGCAGCCGCTCGATACCTCGATCGTGCAGCGCATCGGCGTGCGTCCGGGCCAGGTGGTCCGCAAAGGCGAGCTGCTGGCGACACTCGATCCCACCTTCGCGCAGGCCGACGATGCGCAGCTGCGGGTGCGGCTGCTCAGTTTGGAAACCCAGGTCAGGCGCCTCGAAGCGGAACTCAATGGCGCGGCCGGCGCGGCCGGTGCCAGTGATGCCGATGCCGCGCTGCAGGCGCGCCTGGCCGCCGAGCGCCGGGCCAACTACGATGCGCAGCGCACCAGGCTGGACGAGAACATCGCCCGCCTGAAAGCCAGTATCGAGACCAACCGGCGCGATGAGCAGGTGCTGGTCGAGCGCGTCAAGTCGCTGCGCGAAATCGAGTCGATGCAGCAAAGCCTGATCGAAGCGAACTTCGGCGCGCGCATGCACCTGCTCGAAGCGCGCGACCGCCGTCTGGAAGTCGAGCGCCAGGCCACGCTGTCGCGCAACAAGGATATCGAGATGTCGCGCGAGCTGGCGTCCGCCCAGGCCGAGCGTGCCGCGTTCGACAAGGGCTGGCGGCAGAAATCGCTGGAAGACCTGCTGAGCGCCTCGCGCGAACGCGACGGCCTGCGCGAGCAGCTGGCCAAGGCCGAGAAACGGCGCGAACTGGTGCAGCTGCGCGCCCCCGCCGATGCGGTGGTGCTCGAGGTGGGCAAGGTATCGCAGGGGTCCGTGGTGCAGGGCGCCGAGCAGATGTTCGTGCTGGTGCCGCTGAACGCGCCGCTGGAGGCGGAAGTGGAGATCGACTCGATGGACGTGGGCCAGCTCAAGCGGGGCGATCCGGTGCACGTGAAGTTCGACGCGTTCCCCTTCCAGAAGCATGGCGCCCTCGACGGGCAGATCCGCACGATCAGCCAGGATTCGTTCAAGCGCGAGCAAGTCGCGGCGGGCGAGGGCACCAACGCCTTCTACGTGGGCCGCGTGACCTTCAAGGGCCAGCTGCGCAACATGCCCACCGGCATACGGCTATTGCCGGGCATGACCGTCAATGCCGAAATCGTGGTGGGCAAGCGCTCCGTGCTGTCCTACATCGTGTGGCCGCTGACGCGGGCGCTGGACGAGTCGATCCGCGAGCCCTGAGCCCGCAGCCAAAAGCCAAAAGCCAAAAGCCCAGGGCCCTGAACCCTGAGCTCGCCCGTCACGGCGCGAGCAGGATCGTGTTGGCCTGCCGCACCACGGCGTGGATGCGTTCCAGCTCGTAGGCGCCGCGCTTGACTTCCTCGTGCGTGGCCGACAGGAACATCAGCGCCGACACCAGCTTGCTGGTCAGCGATTCGTGCAGCAGGGCGCGGTTGCGCGCATAGACATCCTGCTCGTGCGCATCGCACAGCAGCTGCAGCCATTCCACCTGCGCCGCGATGCGGCCGTCCAGGCCTTTCGATGCCGGCACCGCGGCATAGTTCAGCGCCTGCGGCAGGTACACGCAGTCGGCCTGCGCCAGCACCGCCAGCCAGGTGGCCACTTCCGGCAGTGCGATGTAGTCGCGGCCCAGGAAATGCCCGAAGCGCGGCCCGGCCAGCGCCTTGCGGAACAGCACGCCGCCAGGGCCGCCGGCGATATTCTGGCTGTTGGCCAGCATCAGGTCGCCCAGCGAGCGGCCGCCGATGCGTGTCTCGTTCGGGTACAGCGGGCCGTTGCCCTGGGCCGGCGTCAGGTAATTCCCCTGCGCATCCATCTGCTGGGTCCACGAGGCCACCATGCCCACGTTCGGCTGGGTCGCCATGTAGCCCATCATCACCGCCAGCTTCTGCGGGTGGAACAGGTCGCCCGGCGGCAGCAGCGCGATGAACTCGCCCTGGGCGAACCGGTAGGCGTTCTGCAGGTTGGCCGCCGCGTCGAGGCCCGGCGCGCGCAGGTAGCGCAGTTGCGCGCTGCGGCCCAGCAGCGGTTCCAGCGCTTCGCCGAGCGCTTCGCCGCGCGACGCATCGCTGATGACGATTTCCAGCCGCGGCCAGCCCTGCTGGGCCAGCGCCGTGCCCAGGCTTTGCAGCACCGCCTCGCTGCCGCAATCCTCGCCGGCGGCGATCAGCACGGAGACCAGCGGCAGGCGCACCGTGGCCGGTGCCGCTTCGGCGGCCGGCGCCGCCACGCGCCGGCCCAGCGCCACGCGCTCGTAGGCGTCTTCCAGGTCGCGCGCGAAGCGGGGCGTATCGAACAGCGCGCAGCTCAGCCGGTTGTCCACCAGCTGCCGCTTCATCGCTTCCACGCGAGCCCGGTCGCCGGCCAGGCTGACCGCCTTTTCCTCGTAGTCGCGCAAGTTGAAGGTGACCAGTTCCGGCAGGTCGGCCGCGCGCAGCAGGCTGCCCGCCATGCGCGACGAGAACGTGCGGTCCGAGCAGGTCAGCACCGGCAGGCCGGCCCACAGCGCGTCGCTGGCCGTGGTGCCGCCGTTGAACGGGATCGTATCGAGGAACAGGTCGGCGACCTGGAAGCGCGCCAGGTAATCCGCCGGCAGCGCGCGGTCGGCGAAGTGCAGCCGGCTGGCGGGCACGCCGGCCAGCTCGGCCTGGCGTGCCAGGTTGGTGCGCACCTGCTCGTTGTCGCCCACCACCCACAGCACGCTGTCCGGCACGCGCCGCAGGATCGCCATCCAGGTCTGGAAGATCTCCTGGGTGATCTTGAAGTTGTTGTTGAAGGCGCAGAACACGAACGCCTCTTCCGGCAGGCCGCAGCCGGCGCGGGTAGGGCGCGCGCCGATCCGGCGTTCGCGGTCGTTGACCTGGAAGGTGCGCGGCATGTGCAGCGGTTTCTCGGTGAAGTACGGCTCCAGCTCCGGCGGCAGCACGAACGGATCGGCGATCACGTAGTCGATCTGCGGCAACGCCGTCGTACCCGGCAGGCCCAGCCACGTGATCTGTACCGGCGCCGGCCGGTACGACAGGATGTTCGGCCGCGCGCCCAGCGTCAGGCCGTGCAGGTCGACCAGGATGTCGATCTCGTGCGAGCGGATCAGGCGCGCCGCTTCTTCGTCAGTCAGGTCGTGGATGCGCACATGCTGGTCGAAGCCGGCCACCACGCGGGCGCGCAGCGGCGAGCCATCGTCGTTGCTCCAGTCGAAGCCGAACATTTCGACGCGGGCGCGGTCGTGCAGGCCATACAGCTCGGCGGTGAGGATCGATACCGCATGCGAGCAGAAGTCGGAGGACAGGTAACCTACTCGCAGGCGCGTGTGTTCGTAGCCGGCCGGACCGGACAGCTGCGGCACGTCCTGGATCACCTTCTCGCGCACGAAGCGCTGGGCCGAGGCCAGCTGCATGGCCGGGTCGCCCGAACCGCTCAGCATGCCCAGCGCCGACGTGGCGGCCATCAGCTCGGCCTCGGGCACGCCGCTGGCGCTGCTGCTGAACACGGGCCACTTGCACTGCTTCTGGCGCAGGTGCACCCAATGCGTGATCACGTCCGGCTGGCGCGCATCGAGGTGCAGGCTGCGCGTGAGGGCATCCTCGGCGGCCGGGTAATCGCGCTGGATCTCCAGCAGCCGGCCGATATTGTTCAGTGCCTGGACCAGGAACGCGCGCTCCGCCGCGTTGGCGGGATCCGCGTATCCGACCACCACGCGCCACGCATCGAGCGCCTCCTGCGGGCGCTTGGCCCGCTCCAGCAGCGTGCCCAGGTTGAGGTGCCCTTCGGAAAAGCGCGGATGGTGCGCGATGGCGCTGCGGTAGGCCGACTCCGCCCCGGCGCTGTCGCCGCGCGCATTGAGCGCGATCGCCAGGTTGAACCAGGCGGCATAGGCCAGCGGCGACGGCGGCCCGGCCAGCCAGTCGCGATACAGCTGGATCGCCGTGTCCTGGTGCCCGTTCTGGTGCAGCTCGTGGGTCACCTGGAACAGGTCGACCAGCGGCAGCGTGCCCTGGGCAACGCCACGGCGGGCCTGTTCCAGGGACCTGGCGAGTTCGGAGGAGATGCTTGCTGGATTTGCCATGATCGACGGTCGAAGTTGGGAAAGGAACCCGCGCCATTCTAGCGATAAAAGACCCGGCATGGCGGCGCGGCACCGCGGCACGCAGTGGTCATCGCATTCGCGGATTCACCCGCGCTTTCACCAGCGCATCCGCCACCTCATGCGCCACCTGATTTGCCACCTGATTCGCCACCTCGTTTGCTCCCTTTGTCAGCGCGCCAATGTACCGGCTCCTGCTGGCCCATCCATCAATTGTCATATTGATCTCATCTCCGCCAATCAGGTGAACAGTGCACTGCTTGCACGCTTGTTCCGCCTACCGTGCGGCGGATCGAGGGGGCATAATAGTGCCACGGCAAATCCCGCCGATCCGATTACCTGGACACGCCAATGCTCAACAATAAGACGATCCTGATTACCGGTGGCACCGGTTCGTTTGGCAAGCAGTTCACCAAGACCATCCTGGAACGCTACAAGCCGAAGAAAGTCATCATCTATTCGCGGGATGAGTTGAAGCAGTATGAAATGGCCCAGACGTTCAACGCGCCGCAGATGCGCTATTTCATCGGCGACGTGCGCGACCAGGCCCGGTTGATGCAGGCGATGGACGGCGTCGACTACGTCATCCACGCCGCGGCGCTGAAGCATGTGCCGGTGGCCGAATACAACCCGATGGAATGCATCAAGACCAACGTGTATGGCGCGGAAAACGTGATCCACGCGGCCCTGGCCAACGGCGTCGAACGCGTGATCGCGCTGTCCACCGACAAGGCGGCCAGCCCGATCAACCTGTATGGCGCCACCAAGCTGGCATCGGACAAGCTGTTCGTCGCCGCCAACAACATGGTGGGCACCCGGCCCACGCGCTTTTCCGTGGTCCGCTACGGCAACGTGATCGGCTCGCGCGGTTCGGTGGTGCCGTTCTTCCGCAAGCTGCTGGCCGAGGGCGCGCAGGAACTGCCGATCACGGACGACCGCATGACCCGCTTCTGGATCACGCTGCAGGATGGCGTGGAATTCGTCATCACCAATTTCGCGCGCATGCATGGCGGCGAGATCTTCGTGCCGAAGATCCCGTCGGCCACGATGACCGACCTGGCCGTGGCGATGGCGCCGAACCTGCCGATCAAGATCATCGGCATCCGCCCCGGCGAAAAACTGCACGAGATCATGTGCCCGCTGGACGACTCGCACCTCACGCTGGAATTCCACGACCATTTCGTGATCCAGCCGTCGATCTCGTTCTCGCTGGAAGCCGACTACAAGATCAACAAGAAGGGCGAGACCGGCGTGCCGGTGCCCGACGGCTTCGAGTACAGCTCCGGCACCAACCCGGTCTTCCTCAGCGTCGAAGATATCCGCACGCTGATCGGCAAGGCGATGGCGGAAGCATGATCCCGTACGGCCGCCAGTCGATTTCGGAAGAGGATATCGCCGCCGTCGAAGCGGTGCTGCGTTCGGAATGGATCACCCAGGGGCCGGCCATCGGCGCGTTCGAGCGCGGGCTGGCCGCCTACTGCGGCTTGCAGGACGGTGGCGGCGTGGCCGTGGCCAACGCCACGGCGGCGCTGCATATCGCCATGCTGGCGCTGGGCGTGGGCCCGGGCGACGTGGTCTGGACTTCGCCGAACACCTTCATCGCCTCGGCCAACTGCGCGCTGTACTGCGGCGCCGAGGTGGACTTCGTCGACACCGACCCCGATACCTACAACCTGTGCGCGCGCAAGCTGGCGGAGAAGCTGGAACAGGCCAGTGCCGCCGGCCGCCTGCCGAAGGTGGTGATCCCGGTGCACTTCGCCGGCCAGTCATGCGACATGCGGGCCATCGCGGCGCTGGCGCAACAGTACGGCTTCCGGGTGGTCGAGGATGCGTCGCACGCGGTGGGCGCGGAATATGACGGCGGCAAGGTGGGCGACTGCCGGTTCAGCGACATCGCCATCTTCAGCTTCCACCCGGTGAAGATCCTCACCACGGCCGAAGGCGGCATGCTGATGGCGCGCGACCCCGCCCTGTACCGCCGGCTCCAGCTGCTGCGCTCGCACGGCATGACGCGCGAGGCCGGCGAGCTGGAAAAGCACGACGAAGGCGGCTGGTATTACGAGCAGAGCGATCTCGGCTACAACTACCGCATCACCGACCTGCAGGCGGCGCTGGGCCTGTCGCAACTGGGGCGGCTCGACCTGTTCCTCGAGCGCCGCCGGGCCCTCGCGGCACGCTACGACACGCTGCTGGCGGAATTGCCCGTGATCCGGCCCCGCCAGGCGGCATATGGCGTGTCGGCCTTCCACCTGTATCCGATCCAGGTCGACCCGGCACGCCGGCGCGCGGTCTTCGACAGCCTGCGCAGCCAGGGCATCGGCGTCAACGTGCACTACATTCCCGTGTACACGCAGCCGTACTACCGCAAGCTGGGCTTCCGCGCAGGCCTGTGCCCGAACGCCGAGCGATACTATGCCGGCGCCATCAGCCTGCCGATGTTCTACGGCATGACCGAAGCGGAACAGGACGAGGTGGTGGCGGCGGTGCGGAAAGCGCTCGCATGAGCCTGGCCGCGATGAAACTGGCTGCGACGAAACTGGCCGTGATTCCCGCGCGGGGCGGCAGCAAGCGCATTCCCCGCAAGAACATCAAGCCGTTCGCCGGCCAGCCGATGATCGCGTACGCCATCGCCGCGGCGCGCGACAGCGGCGTGTTCGACCGCATCATCGTCTCCACCGACGACGCCGAGATCGCCGCCGTCGCGCGCGCCCATGGCGCCGAAGTGCCGTTCCTGCGCGCGCCCGAACTGGCCGACGACCATGCCGGCACCGTGCCCGTGATCGCCGATGCGATCCGGCGCTGCGCGGAAGCCGGCTGGCATGCGGACCTGGTGTGCTGCATCTATCCGGGCGTGCCGCTGCTGCAGCCGCAGGATTTGCGCGATGCGCTGGCGCTGCTGGACGACGCCGATGCCGCGTATGCCTTCACCGTCAGCCCGTTCCCCGCCGCCGTGCAGCGCGCCCTGAAGCGCGGCGCCGGCGGCGCCATGGCGCCATTCTTTCCGGAACACGTGCACACGCGCAGCCAGGACCTGGAACCCGGCTATTACGATGCCGGCCAGTTCTACTGGGGCCGCAGCGGCGCGTGGCTGGCCGGCCAGTCGCCGCACCAGCAGGGCCGCGGCCTGGTGATCCCGGCGTGGCGCGCCATCGATATCGACACGCCCGAGGACTGGCAACGCGCCGAGCTGGCCTTCCGTGCCGCCATGGGCGTGGCCGGGAGCCCAGCTTGCGCATAGCGTTCCGCACCGATGCCTCGCTCGACATCGGCAGCGGCCATGTGATGCGCTGCCTGACGCTGGCGGCCCGCCTGCGCGATGCCGGTGCCGAAGTCGTCTTCCTGTGCCGTGAACATCCCGGCAACCTGGTGGCGCTGCTGGAAGGGCGTGGATTTGCCGTGGGCGTGCTGCCCGCCGGCGGCGCCACCGAAGACGATGCCGGTCCGGCGCATGCCCGCTGGCTGGGCGCGCATTGGGAAGATGATGCACGCCAGACGATCGCGGCGCTGCCGTGGCGGGCCGACTGGCTGGTGACCGATCACTACGGCATCGACCAGCGCTGGCAAGGCGCGCTCCGGTCGCACGCGGGCCGCATCCTCGTCATCGACGACCTGGCGGATCGCCGCCACGATTGTGACTGCCTGCTCGACCAGAACCTCACCGAACTGGGGGCTGCGCGCTATGCGGGGCTGGTGCCGGCCGGCTGTACGCTGCTGGTGGGGCCGCATTACGCGCTGCTGCAACCGCAATACGCGGTGCTGCATGCCCGGGCCCGCCCTCGCGAAGGCGCGGTGCGCAGGGTGCTGGTGTTCTTCGGCGGCGTCGACCGGGATGGCTTGACCGGCCGGACAGTGCGCGCGATCCTGGCGCTGCGGCACCTCGAACTGCGTGCCGATATCGTCGTCGGTCCCGCCAACCCGGCGCTGCAAGACCTGCGCGAACAGTGCGCGCACGATGGCCGGATCACGGTGCATGCGGCGCTGCCGAGCCTTGCGCCGCTGATGATGAGCGCCGACCTGGCGGTGGGCGCCGGCGGGGCGACGAGCTGGGAACGGCTATGCCTGGGGCTGCCCTGCCTGGCGGTGACACTGGCGGAAAACCAGGTGGAAACGACGCGGCTGATGGCGCGGCAGGGACTGGTGGAATGGCTCGGTTCCGCGGAAGAAATCACCGAGACCGTCATCGCCGATGCGCTGGCGCGCTGGTGCGAACGGGGGATCCCGGCGGGATGGCTGCGCGATTTCGGCACGATCGACGGCCGCGGTGCCGACCGCGTGAGCGATGTATTGCTGGGTACTTCAAGGGAACATGGCATGGGTGCAGAAGATGAGTAAGGCCAGCGTGCAGAGCGTGCGCTTCGCGCCGCTGCTGGAACAGGACGCGGCCGGGCTGGAACGTATCCGCGAGCTGCGCAACGCGCCGTCCGTGCGCGAGCACATGTATTCGGACCATGAAATTACAGCCGACGAACATGCCCGCTGGCTCGACAGCCTGCGTGGCAACGAGGCGCAGCTCGCATGGGTTGTTCTGTATCATGGCAGCATCGAAGGGCTGGTATCGCTCAGCGCGATCCGCCCCCGGCACCGGAGCGCCGAGTGGGCGTTTTACCTGAGCCCGGAGATGCAGGGCAAGGGCGTCGGCGGCGTCGTCGAGTTCCTGCTGCTCGACCTGGCGTTCGGGGCGTGCGCGCTTGAAAAACTCAATTGCGAGGTGCTGGCGACCAATCCGAAGGTCATCGCGATGCACCAGAAGTTCGGCTTCACGCTGGAGGGCACGCGGCGCGCGAACGTCATCAAGGCCGGCCAGCGCATCGACGTCGCGCTGCTCGGCATCCTGGCAGGGGAGTGGCAAATCCAGCGGCCCCGTTTTGCCCGCCTGTACGGCGCAGAAAACTAGAGAAGGACTATCATGCAGATCGAGCATCGCCAGATCGGATTGGCGCATCCGCCTTTCATCATTGCCGAAATGTCCGGCAACCACAACCAGTCGCTGGACCGCGCGCTCGAGATCGTGGACGCTGCCGCGGGCGCCGGCGCGCACGCGCTGAAGATCCAGACCTATACGGCCGACACCATGACGCTCGACGTCAACGGGCCGGGCTTCGTGATCGATGATCCAAAGTCGCTGTGGTACGGCCGCACCTTGCACGACCTGTACCACGAGGCGCACACGCCATGGGAATGGCATGCGCCGATCTTCGAGCGCGCCCGCAAGCACGGCATGATTCCGTTCTCCACGCCGTTCGACGACAGCGCGGTGGATTTCCTGGAAAGCCTGGACGTGGCGTTCTACAAGATCGCATCGTTCGAGAATACCGACCTGCCGCTGATCCGCCGCGTGGCGGCCACCGGCAAGCCGATGATCATCTCGACCGGCATGGCAAGCGTGGCCGAACTCGATGAAACGGTGCGCACCGCGCGCGCCGCCGGGTGCCAGGACCTGGTGCTGCTCAAGTGCACCAGCAATTACCCGGCCACGCCGGAGAACACCAATGTGTCGACGATCCCGCACATGCGTGCGCTGTTCGGCACCGAGGTGGGGCTGTCGGACCATACCATGGGCGTCGGCGTGGCGGTGGCGGCGGTCACGCTGGGCGCGACCGTGGTCGAGAAACACTTCACGCTCAGCCGCGCCGAAGGCGGCGTCGATTCGGCCTTCTCGCTGGAGCCGCACGAATTGCGGTCGCTGGTGGTCGAGACCGAGCGCGCCTGGCAGTCGCTCGGTACCGTCAGCTACGGGCCGACCTGCGCCGAGAAGCCATCGCTGCAATATCGCCGCTCGCTGTACGTGAGCCGCGACATCGCGGCCGGCGAGCGGCTCACGATGGACAACGTGCGGGCCATCCGGCCCGGCATGGGCCTGCCGCCGAAACACCTGGAAAAGGTACTAGGCCGCAAGGCGAAGACCGGGCTCGCGCGCGGTACGCCGCTGGCCTGGGACCTGCTGGATTAAGGGGCAAGCATGCAACGTGTCTGTATCCTCGACTACGGCTCCGGCAACGTGAAGTCCGTGTTCAACCTGTTTGCCGCCGTGGGCGCCGATGTGGCGATCTCGAACAGCGCGGCCAGCATCGAAGGCGCCACGCACGTGGTGCTGCCCGGCGTGGGGGCATTCGGTGCCGCCATGCGGCGCATCCACGAACGCCTGCCGCTCGACGTGCTGGAGCGCGTGGTGCGCCAGGGCGGCAAGCCGTTCCTCGGCATCTGCGTCGGCATGCAGGTGCTGGCCGACCGCGGCTACGAGTTCGGCGAGACGGCCGGCCTGGGCTGGATCAGCGGCAGCGTGCGCCAGCTCGATTCGGGCGAGTTCCCGCTGCCGCACATCGGCTGGAACAATATCGACGTGCGCCAGCCCAGCCCCCTGCTCGACGGCCTGGAACACGCGCCCGATTTCTATTACGTGCACAGCTTCGCGTTCGATGCGACCGATCCCGCCACGGTGCTGGCGACCACCGGCTACGGGCAGGAGTTCGCGGGCGTGATCGCGCGCGACAATATCCATGGCGTGCAGTTCCATCCTGAAAAAAGCCAGCGCGCGGGCATGCGCCTGGTGAAGAATTTCCTGGCGCTCTCATGAAAAAACATCGTGTGATCCCCGTCCTGCTGCTGCGCAATGGCTTCCTGGTCCAGAGCAAGCAGTTCAAGCGTTACCAGAACCTGGGCAACCCGGTCACCGCCGTGAAGCGCCTCAGCGAGTGGGGCTCGGACGAGCTGGTGTACCTCGACATCTCGCGCGACGATACCTACGACATGCGGCGCGACGACCTGGGGCATGCCAACCGCAGCAGTGTGCTCGACATCATCGAAGACGTGTCGAAGCATGCCTTCATGCCCATTACCGTCGGCGGCCGGATCCGCTCGCTGCTGGACATCGAGCAGCGCCTGGCCCTCGGGGCGGACAAGATCGCCATCAATACCAAGGCGATCGACGAGCCGGACTTCATCACGGCGGCGGCGCGCGAGTTCGGCGCCCAGTGCATCGTGGTGTCGATCGATGCCCGGCTGGAGGAGGATGGCGTGCACCGCGTGCGGCGCGACGGCAACCGCGAGGCGACCGGCATGAGCGCGGCCGAGTGGGCTCGCCGCGTGGAGACGCTGGGCGCCGGCGAGATCCTGATCAACTCGATCGACCGCGACGGCATGAAGAACGGCTACGACCTGGCGCTGCTGGACACGGTCAGCTCGGCGGTGCGGATTCCCGTGATCGGCTGCGGTGGCGTGGGCGACTGGGAGCACCTGGCCGAGGGGCTGCGCGAGACCCGGGTTGACGCGGTTGCCGCCGCCAACATCTTCCATTACAGCGACCAGAGCGTATATCTGGCGCGACAACACCTGTACGGCGCCGGCCTGAACGTGCGTTCGCCGGAACTGCTGGACATCTGAGGAGCCCATCATGAACTACCGCCGCATGCAATACTGCGCCCGCTGTACTTACCCCTTCGTTGCCGTGAACCTGGCGGTCGACGACGACGGCATCTGCAGCGCCTGCCATACCGCCGAAGCGTTCGAGGAACTCAGCCCCGACTTCTGGGCGCAGCGCAAGGCGCTGTTCGAGCGCAAGATCGAGGAACTGCGCCGCAACAAGGATGGTTCCGACTACGATTGCATCATCCCGGTCAGCGGCGGCAAGGACAGCTACTGGCAGACCCACATCATGGTCAAGGAATACGGCCTGAAACCGCTGCTGGTGACCTACCACGGCAACAACTACCTGCCGGAAGGGAACTACAACCGCGACCGCATGCGCGAAGTGTTCGATTGCGACCACCTGGTGATGGGCCCCAGCGTCGAAGCGCTGAAGAAGCTGAACCGGCTGTGCTTCCGCAAGATGGGCGACATGAACTGGCACGGTCACTGCGGCATCTTCACGTTCCCGATCCAGATGGCGGTGCGTTTCAATGTGCCGATGATGATCTGGGGCGAGATCGCGTGGGATATCTCCGGCATGTTCGATCCGAACGATTTCGTCGAGTTCTCCGCCCGGGTCCGCCACGAGCACGGCCTGCGCGGCTTCGAGTGGTACGACATGCTGAACGACCCGCAGGAGCCGCTGAAGGAAAACGACCTGATGTGGGCCAAGTACCCCAGCGACGAGGCGATCGTGAAGACCGGCGTGCGCGGCCTGTACATCGGCAACTTCTTCAAGTGGGATCCGTACAAGCATACCCAGCTGATGAAGGACCTGTATGGCTGGAAGGAATCGGAGCGCCCGTTCGACCGCACCTATCGCCGCGCCTCGAACCTGGACGACCGCTACGAGAACGGCATCCACGACCTTCTCAAGTTCGTCAAGTTCGGCTATGGCCGCGGTTCCGACCACAGCTCGAAGGATGTGCGCACCGGCTACATGACGCGCGAGGAAGCGGTCGAGATGGTGCGCAAATATGACCACGTGGTGTCCGACGACCTGTACTACTGGCTCGACTATGTGAACATGACGGAAGAGGAATTCTGGCGCACCGCCGACAAGTTCCGCGATCCGCGCGTGTGGTGGATCGAGAACGGCAAGTGGTACAAGGACAATATCTGGGGCGATTCGTCGGCCTACGGCGAAGTGCATTTATCCCAGGCCGAGCAGGAACGCTTCCTGCGGAAGTGACGACGATATGAAAACGCTGACCATCGCCATCCCCACCTACAATCGGTGCGACATGCTGAAGGCAACGCTCGATTCGATGATCGCTGCGGGGATCCACCATGTGCCGGGCGTGGAAATCGTCGTGCGCGACAATGCATCCAGCGATGGAACGTACCGCATGCTGGCCGACTACAAGCGCGAACACGGAATCCAGATCAGCAGGAACGCCCGCAATGTCGGCATGAACGAGAATATCGGTGGCTTGCTGATGTCATGCACCACCGATTACTTCGTCATCACGTCGGATGAAGATCCGGTGCGGCACGATGGCCTGTTGCAACTGATGGCTTTGCTCGAGGGGAACAGTTTCGCCTTTGCCAGTACCGTATTCGTCAGCCATGGGCAGCTGTACCGGGGCCGTACCGGTAACGCCGTGCCCATTCCCGCGGCCGATTTCCACTACTGCAGTTTTTACCTGTCCGGCCTGGTATTCAATACAACCCTGGCTCAGGCGGCATGGGAAGAAAATTCGTCGTTCCTGTATGACCGCCGCTGTATTTATCCGCAAACCTTCACGGTCTGTGTCCTGCTGGCGCGGTATGGCTGCTATTACCTGCCGTTCGAACTCTGTTATGTCGGCGGCGAGTCGGACATGAATGCACTGGGCGAATATTGGGTGCCGGCGGCCCGGATTGAACAGAACTCGATTCGCGAGGAATTCCTGAACGCGAAGATCGCAGGGGCCACGAGCGACACGGAACGCGCTGTTTTTCAGGCCATGGCCGCAGTTCAGGTTTATCGCTAGCAGCCAAAGGAGTCCATGTTCCTTTCCGGCCAGGCGCCGCTGCCTGGCGGGGAAGCATTCGCGTCAAGCCTGGCATCGCATGCCGGATGGTCCGTTGGTAACCACCTTGCAAAACGGTCCCGGCCTGTCAGGATTGCGTTTTGTCGAGGAAGGCGGCAATGCCCTGGTCGATATCCACCTTTGGCTTCCAGCCAGGAAGCAGGCGGTAGTCCTGCCAGGGTGTCATCACTTCACGCGGCCGGTACGGCCGCCCCCCCCAGTCGATGGCCAGCGGAAGATTGCTGATTTTCGAAAAGCGCTCCGCGAGCGCCCTGAGCGTCAGCGGCGCGCCCGAAGACACGCCATATTCTTCCATGCCACCGACGACACCTGCCAGCAGACGTGTGATGGCGACCAGAAAAGCATCGACAACGTCGTCGATATAGACGAGATCGATCAACTGCTCGCCGGGCGACATCGACAGTGCCGTTTTCTCCCGTGCCGCATTCTTCAACAGGTGCATCAGCTTTGGCCGTGGATCGCCGGGCCCGTAGGTATCGAACAGTTTCAGCGTGATCACCTGGAGGCCGGCACTGTCGACGTAAAAGCGCAACAGTGCTTCGAACGCTTCCTTGGTCGCGGCATACAGGCAGACAGGACGATACTTTTCGCTGTGGAAGTATTGCCAGGACGTGCCGGCGTTGACGAGGTGCCGCACGCCGGTGACCTGCATTGCCTCGGCCAATTGAGCACCGAATACCACATTCGACTGCAGCAGCGGCACAATGTCTGCCGGACAGTGCTGGGCAAGGAACAGCGATGCCAGGTGCACCACCACCCTCGGGCTGGCCTTGTGCATCAGATCAGTCATGCCGGCCGTGGTGCCATCGTGAACCAGCCCGGCAACGCCTTCAGGCAGTACCGCGGCCGGATCCCGGACCACAGCGTGAACCTGCCAGCCATCAGCCACCAGGCGCCGTGCGACATGACTGCCGATAAAACCCGTTGCGCCGGTAAGGAGAATGGAGTCGCCCATCATGTACGTCCGGATTGAAATTTGAACGGACTGGCGAACCGGTCGAACGGTACCAATGCGCTGTCGCGCGGCGAAATGACAGGTTCGCGGTCCGGCCAGGGAATCCCGGCCGAATCCCAATGCACGCCGCTGTCGCTCTCGGGTGCATGGATCGTGGTCACCTTGTATGCCACCAGGGCCTGCTCGCTGAGCGCATAGAAGCCATGAGCGAGTCCCGGCGGGAGGTACAGCATGTTGGCCTTTTCCGCACTGAGTTCGAGCATCACGTGCTGGCCATGGGTCGGCGACCCGAGGCGCAAATCCAGGGCCACGTCCAGGATTGCCCCATGCGGGCAATACACCAGCTTGGCGTGGTCGTGCGGCGGCGTCTGGAAATGCAGCCCACGCAGGACGCCACGCCGCGACAGGGTGTAATAGTCTTCCGCGAAGTGGCTGGCCAGCCCGCGGGCCTGGAACAGCTCCTCGTGGAAAACCTTGACGAAGCTGCCACGCTGGTCGCGAAAAACGCCGGGAGACAGCTCGTAGCAGCCGTGGATCGAAGTGGGCGAGAAAACCATGGCGTTCCTAGAAGTTCACGCCGAAGTATGCCTCCAGCTTCTCGATCACATAGTCGAGCATCTCGCGCGTCAGGCCGGGGTAGACGCCGACCCAGAAGGTGTCGTTCATCACACGGTCTGTATTGACCAGCTCGCCTGATACGCGGTAGGTGCGCCCGATCATGTAGGGCTGGCGCGTCAGGTTGCCGGCGAACAGCAGCCGCGTGCCGATCTTGTGCTGGTCCAGGTAGGTGAGCAGGTCCACCCGGGAAGTATTCGCTTCCGGCTTCAGCGTCATCGGGAAGCCGAACCAGGAAGGATCGGAGTGCTCGGTCGCTTCCGGCAGGATCAGGAATTCGCTGCACGACTGCAGCCGCTCCTTCAGGTAGGCGAAGTTGTCCTTGCGGGCCTGGATGAAGCCGGCCGCGCGGTCGATCTGGGCCAGGCCGCAGGCCGCCTGCATGTCGGTGATCTTCAGGTTGTAGCCCAGGTGGCTGTAGGTGTACTTGTGGTCGTACCCTTCCGGCAGCGTGCCCAGCTTCCAGCAGAAGCGCTTGCCGCAGGTGTTGTCCTTGCCGGGCGGGCAGTAGCAATCGCGGCCCCAGTCGCGGAACGACTCGGCGATCTGCTTCAGCTCGTAGTTGTCGGTGAACACGGCACCGCCTTCGCCCATCGTGATGTGGTGCGCCGGGTAGAACGACATGGTGCCGATGTCGCCGAAGGTGCCCACCATCTTGCCATGGTAGGTCGAGCCGAGCGCGTCGCAGCAATCCTCGATCAGCCACAGCTTGTACTTCTTGCACAGCGCCGTGATGACGTCCAGGTTGTACGGATTGCCCAGCGTATGGGCCAGCATGATCGCCTTGGTTTTCGGCGAGATCGCCGCTTCCAGCTTCGTCACGTCGATGTTGTAGGTGCCCAGTTCCACGTCGACGAACACCGGCACGGCGCCGAACTGGATGATCGGGTTGACGGTGGTGGGGAAGCCCGCCGCCACGCCGATCACTTCGTCGCCCTGGCGGATCGCGCGCTCGCCCAGCTTGGGCGACGTGAGCGTGTTGAACGCCACCAGGTTGGCCGACGAGCCGGAATTGACGGTGATCAGGTGCTGCACGCCGATCAGCTTGGCCAGCCTGGCCTCGAACAGGTCGTTGAAGCGGCCCGTGGTCAGCCAGGCGTCAAGCGACGCTTCCACCATCAGTTCCATCTCCGGCGCGCCGACCACCTTGCCGGCCGGCGGGATCACTGTCACCCCCGGTTCGAACGGCTTCGGCTGGCTGGCCAGGGCGCCGTACTGCGCCACCAGCGCGATGATCTGCTCGCGCAGTTGTTCCTTGTTCTGTCGGTCACTCATGGTTGTTCTCTTGGTTGTGCGAAGTGTCTTGCGAAGTGTGCTGAGAAGTGTGCTGAGAAGCGTGCTGAGAAGCGTCCTGCGAAGTGTCCTGGTACGCGGCGATCTGGGCCAGCGTGAAGGCGCGCATGTCCTGCCCGGCGGCATGGGCCTTGTGCCAGGCCACGATCCGGTCGATGGCCTGGCCCAGCGCCCAGCGCGGTTGCCAGCCCAGGCGGCTGCGCGCCTTGGAGCAGTCGAGCTTCAGGTAATGCGCCTCGTGCGGCTGGGGCGCGCTGTCCAGCTCCCAGGCGGCGCCGGCGCCCCAGCTGCCGCACAGGCGCTCGACGATCCACTGCACCGGCTGCGCGTCGACGTCCTGCGGCCCGAAGTTGAAGCCTTCGGCGCAGGCCGGCCCGTCCTGGTACAGCCGCTCGGCCAGCGCCAGGTAGCCGGACAACGGTTCCAGCACGTGCTGCCACGGCCGGATCGCATGCGGGCTGCGGATGCGTACCGGCCGGCCGGCGGCGATGGCGCGCACCATGTCCGGGATCAGCCGGTCTTCGGCCCAGTCACCGCCGCCGATCACGTTGCCGGCGCGGCCGGAGCCGAGCGCCACGCCGTGTTCCTTGTAGCGCTCCGGGTTGAAGAACGACGAGCGGTAGGCGCTGGTGACGAGTTCGGCACAGCCCTTGCTGTTGCTGTACGGGTCGTAGCCGCCCATCGCCTCGTTTTCGCGATAGCCCCACGGCCACTCGCGGTTTTCATAGCATTTGTCGCTGGTGACATTGACCACGGCGCGCACGCCCGGTGTGGCGCGCACCGCCTCGAACAGGTGCACCAGGCCCATCACGTTGGTCGCATAGGTTTCCACCGGGTGCGCATACGAATAGCGCACCAGCGCCTGCGCCGCCATGTGGATCACGATGTCGGGCCGGACCGCCGCCAGCGCGCCGCGCAGCGCCTCGGCATCGCGGATATCGCCCGCCAGGGATTCCATGCCGGCCGCCACGCCCGCCACGTCGAACAGGCTGGGCTGGCTGGGCGGGGCCAGCGCGAAGCCGGTGACGTGCGCGCCGAGCGATTGCAGCCAGAGGCTCAGCCAGCTTCCCTTGAAGCCCGTGTGGCCGGTGAGGAAGACGCGCTTGCCGCGCCAGAAGCCGGGATTCATGGCCAGCGCTTCCACGGCGCCCGGCCGCTTTGCCACAGCTCTTCCAGGTGGATCTTGTCGCGCAGCGTATCCATCGGCTGCCAGAAGCCGGCGTGGAAGAAGGCGTCGATCTGGCCATCGCGGGCCAGTCCCTCCATCGGTTCCTTTTCCCAGATCGTGGCATCGGCGTCGACATAGTCGATCGCCTTCGGCGACAGCACGAAGAAGCCGCCGTTGATCCAGTTGCCGTCACCCTGCGGTTTTTCCTTGAAGCGCACGATGCGGCTGCCGTCGATCTCGATGGCGCCGAAGCGGCCTGGCGGCTGCACGGCCGTCATCGTCGCCAGCTTGCCGTGGCTGCGGTGGAAGCCGATCGAGGCGGCGACGTCCACGTCCGACACGCCGTCGCCATAGGTGAAGCAGAACGCTTCCTCGTGCTCGACGAATTTCTTCACGCGCTTCAGTCGGCCGCCCGTCATGCTGTCGTCGCCCGTGTCGACCACCGTGACGCGCCACGGCTCGGCATTGCGGGTATGCACTTCCACGCTGTTGGCCTGCATGTCGAAGGTGACGTCGGAGGTGTGCAGGAAGTAGTTGGCGAAGAATTCCTTGATCACGTAGCCCTTGTAGCCGCAGCAGATGACGAAATCGTTGATGCCGTGCGCCGAGTAGCTCTTCATGATGTGCCACAGGATCGGCTTGCCGCCGATTTCCACCATGGGCTTCGGGCGGACACTGGTTTCTTCGCTGAGCCGGGTGCCCAGGCCGCCGGCAAGGATGACTGCTTTCATGTTGGCTGCTCTCAAAGATAGGCGCGCAGCGGTGCCGCATCGCGGAAGGCACCGGCATAGGCGGCGAATTGCTGCAGCTTGAACGCATGCAGGTTGGCCGGGTCGCTGGCGAAGCCTTCCATGCGGAACAGGATTTCCTCGACGGCGCCACGGGGGATGATGTCGGTGCAGGCGATCACCGCCTCGTACTTGGCCAGCGCCTCCGGGATCGGATTCAGGATCGGGACGTTACGGCGCAGGAATTCCAGCTCCGCCGTGGTGGGCGCGTCGTACATCAGGCACAGGTCGATCTCGGCGGCGAACTGCGACAGCGGCTTGCGCATGTTCGCGGCCAGCGTGTCGGCCGGGATGCCGGTGGCTTCGGCCACCATTTCGTATATCGAATGGCCGGGCCGGCTGCGCACTTCCAGCGCCACGCCATGGCGGCGGCACCAGTTAGCCACCAGGCGGATGCCATCCATGAATGGTTGCCAGCCACCGACCATTACGCCGTTCAGGGTGATTGAATTGAGCAGCAGGCCCACCGTGCGCAAGCCATGCGGCAGCACAGTGAAAGCCGACAGCGTTTCGGGGAATGCCAGCTTGTGGTGCGCCACGCGGCGGCCGGCGCCGTCGTTCAGGCTGGCCCCCTGCACCGGATGGACCAGGCAGGCGACATTGTCGGCGCTGAACTGGATGTCGGCGATCGTCTTCGAGTGGGGGAAGAACAGCACGGGGATGCCTTCCGCATCGGCATAGGCGATCAGCGGGCCGTGGAAACCGGCGTCATGGTCGCACAGCAGCATCTTGCGCGGCTTGCGGCCGGCAAAGAAGTCGTGCAGCAGCAGATAGGTAAGCAGTTGGGTTTCGTACAGGCTGGTGAGCTGTTTCGCCTGCCGTTCGCGGTAGGCGTCGACGCGGATATGCGGCGCCAGCACGGCATCGATGCGCGCCTGCACATGCGGCAGCAGCAGGTTAAGGGTGTTGCGCACGTTTTCCGGAACGATGCGCAGCAAGTCGTGCTTGTGGCCCAGCCCCACGTCATGCGCAGCGGGCACAGGCGTATCCCAGTACTTCGCGCGGATATTGATGATGCGCCGGCCGCTGGCCTTCAGCTCTTCTTCCAGCATGGGCACGTCGTGCATGCAGGTGGGCAGGTGCGTGAGCAGATCCCAGCGTTCGCTGCGGTCATCGCCTGCCAGCAGCGCCGGCAGTGCACCGGTCTCATCAGGACGAGGCTCATAGGAAAAGGCTTCGAGGGCGACGCCGGCGCGCGACAGCGCTTCCAGCACACACAACGCCGGCACGAACGAGGGCCAGAAGAAATTGGCCGGGTTGTCATTCAGCAGCACCATGGCCTTGCGCGAGCCGAACAGGCCGGCGTAGTGCGCGGCGATGTATTCGCCCAGCGCCGAATACCAGCGCAGGGCGATCAGCAGGTAATACCAGTTCAGGTGCAGCCAGGCAAAGCTGCGGACACCCGGCAGGACCGGGCCGAACAGGCCGAACAGATCGGCCTCGATTGCCAGTGCCTCTTCTCGGCTGCCATTATGCAAATCCGGAAACGTCGGCGCCCCCGGGAAGTCGACATATTCGGCCTGTGGCAAACCGGCAGCCTTCAACTCGTCCAGCACGGACGGGTCGAAACAGGCCACCCGGCAGCCTGGGCCCAGCCGGGTGGCGGTAGTGATGACACCGGGAATATCCTGCGAACTGAGTACGATGACGACGTGGTCCATCTGCCTGCCCGGTGGTCAGCGCTTGAGGACGATTCCCTGGCCAGTCGGCAGGGGGAACACGCGGTAGTTGCGCTCGGCGAACCAGGCATCCTCGGCAATCTTCTGCTGGCGGTACTGGCCACCCCATTCGTAGTCGTCGAGAACGATCATGCCGCCGGGGACCACCCGGTCGAACAGGGCATCGAGCACGGCGATCTCGAATTCGGCGCTGTTCAAGTCGATGTGCAGCAGGGCGATGCGTTCCGGCGAATTGCCTTCCAGCGATTGCGGCAGCAGGCCCTGCACCAGGCGCACATTGTCGTAGCCGGCGAAGCGCTGCTGGATCTCCTGGTACAGGCCGGTGGTCTGCCCTTCGAAGGCATGGTGCTCGACGGGGTTGTAGTCGAACGTGTCGTAGCCCCAGAAGGTCTTGTCGAAGTTTTCCTTGCCGAAGTAGTCGACGATGGTCTTGATGCTGGTGCCGCGGTACACCCCGCACTCGACGAAATCGCCGTCGATCTGGGCGCAATGGAAGGCTGCGCAGGCGAGGATGTAGCGGCGCCAGGCGATCGCGCGGTCGGCATCGTTCTGGCAGTTGTTTTCCCAGGCGGCGACGAAGCGCTTGTCCTCGAACGGCGAATTGCTCTTGCCCCAGGTGAACAGGTTATCGCCCAGGTAGGTGCCGGGCACGCACAGCGCCTGGGCCTCCTGCATCAGGGCATAGAAGCGCTGGGGATCGGTCAGGCCCCATACCGTGCGGACCATGAAGTTGAGGACGCGTTCGGGATGTTCGATGGGCGTGAATGGCGGCAGGATCATGGGGCTCTTTCGACGCGGAGTAGGGCACACGGCCGGTACCGCTGATTAGTTTTCTTGTGGCAAGTATTCTAAGCGATAACACTGGGCGACAACATTGGGCTACAAAACACCGGGCGATTGCGTTGGGCGTACAAAACGCTGGGCGATTGCATTGGGTTACAAAACGCCGGGCGGTAGCACTGGCAACATCACCAGGCGAATAACAGTCACCTGGCAAACAGTCACCTGGCAAACAGTCACCTGGCGGCTCGGCCGGCCCCGCCTGTACGGTCATTCCACTATACGCCGCTTTGATACCGCACAAAACAGCGCACAAAAGGGGATTCACCCCTCATACCTCCTGCTGAGCACGGCAGGCGCACCGGCGCGAACCTCCGTTCACGCCGCCACCGCCCGCACCATGTACTGGTAGGGCAGCGCATCCTGCTGGGCCAGTGCCGGATCGGTGCCGGCCACGGCGGCCAGCTGGCCGATCGCGGCGAGCACGGCCGGCGTGGGCTGGTGCGCGTGCACCGCCGTCATCTCCACCACGGCAAAGCCGCATTCGCGCAGCAGCGCGGCCACCGAGGCGCGTGTGAACAGGTGCAGGCTGCGGCGCTCCGGCACGCCGCCGGCCTGGTAGTGGAAATTGCCGGAAGCGAGCAGCGACTGCAACAGCCAGTTCTGCGCATTGTTCACGCAGGCGATCACTTCGACCCGGCCCAGCGCCTGGCGGCGCAGCTGGTGCAGGAAGGCCCAGGGATCGCGCAGCCGTTCCAGCGTTTCCGGGAACAGCCAGCACTGGGCGGGGGCGGCCTGCCGCCAGTGCTCGGCGGCCATCGCTTCAGGGTCGGCAACGATGCGCGCCGTCTCCCAGCCATCTGCCGCGGCATCGCCGGCGATCGCGATGAAATGCGAGTGCGGTTCGCGCGCGCGCCATGCCTGGGCCAGCGTGGCGCCGCCCACCTCGACAACGCTGTGCATGCCCGGCCGCATCAACGCCAGCATGCTGTTCTGCTGCACGCTGAGCTGGCCCGGCGAAGGTTCTGGCACCGCGTGCGCGCGGATCGGATCCGGTTCGTCCGACAGGGGCACGCCGGCCGGGCGCTTCACCACCGTGGCCAGCAGGTCTTCGTAGTCGCGCACGAAGCGGGGCGTGTCGAACAGCGGGCTGGCATCGCGGTTGGCGGCCAGGCGGGCGCGCAGGCCGGCCATGCGCGCCGGGTCGGTGGCCAGCGCCACGGCGGTTTCCTCGTAGTCCGCCAGCGCATGGGTGACCAGTTCGGGCAAGCCGACCGCATGCAGCAGGCTGCCCGCCATGCGCGAACAGAAGGTCTGGCCGGCCCAGGTCAGCACGGGCAGGCCTGCCCACAGCGCGTCGCTGGCGGTGGTGCCGCCATTGAAGGGATGCGTGTCGAGGAACAGGTCGGCCAGCCGGAAGCGCGCCAGGTAGTCGGCAGGCGCCACGCGGCTGGCGAACAGCAGCCGGTCGCTGTCGACACCGCGTGTCTGTGCCTCGCGCAGCAGGTTGGCGCGCGTGGCGTCGGAGTCGGCCACGATCCACAGCACGCTGTCCGGCACCCGCTGCAGGATGCGCATCCAGGCGCCGAACACCTCGGGGGTGATCTTGAAGTTGCTGTTGAACGAACAGAACACGAAGCGGTCCGCCGGCAGGCCGCTGGCCGCGCGGTCGACCGTGGCGCCGATGGCGCGCTGGCGGTCGTTGACCTGGAACGTGTGCGGCATGCGCAGCGGCTGTTCGGTGAAGTGCGGCTCGAGTTCGGGCGGCAGCACGAAGGCATCGGCCACCACGTGGTCGACGCCGGGAATCGCCGTCGGCCCGGGAAACCCCAGCCAGGTCAGCTGCACCGGGGCCGGACGCCAGCCGAGGATTTCCGGCCGTGCGCCCAGGGTGAGGCCATGCAGGTCGACCAGCACGTCGATCTCGTGCGACCGGATGCAGCGCGCGGCTTCCTCGTCGCTCATGCGGTCGATGCGGATGTAATGGTCCATCGCCCCCACCACGCGGGCGCGCAGCGGCGAATTGTCCTCGCGACTCCAGGAAAAGGCGTAGACCTCGACGCGCGAGCGGTCGTGCAGTTCGTACAGTTCGGCGGTGAGGATCGACACCGCGTGCGAGCACAGGTCGGACGACAGGTAGCCGATGCGGACGCGCTTGTGCGGATAGCCTTCCGGCGGTGCCAGCGCGGCGCCGGCCTCGGCCACTTTCTCGGCGATGAAGTGGCGCGACGCCGCCAGCTGACCGGCCGGATCGCCCGACGCGCCCAGCATGGCCAGCGCGGAGGTGTGGCGCCGCATCATGTCCAGCGAGACGCCGCCGAACGGCTGGTACACGGGCCAGCGGCACAGCTTCTGGCGCAGGTGCACCCAGTGCGTGATGACGTTCGGCTGGTCCGGGTCCAGTTCCAGGCTGTGCGTGAGGATTTCCTCGGCTTCGGGCAGGCGCCTGAGGATTTCCAGCAGGCGGCCCAGGTTGTTCAGTGCCTGCAGGTGCAGCTTCGGCTGGGCGGCCAGGTTCGGCCCATCGGCCAGGATGGCCTGCCAGGCGGCCAGCGCGTCGTCCGGCCGGCCGAGGCGTTCGTACAGCGTGCCCAGGTTCAGGCGCGCCTCGATGAAGCGGGGATTCGCGGAGATCGCCTTGATATAAGCGCGCTCGGCGCTGGTGTCGTTGCCCACGCCGCTGTAGGCGATCGCCAGGTTGAACCACACGGCATAGGCCAGCGGCGAACGGGTATGCTCCAGCCATGCCTCGTACAGCCGGATCGCCGCGTGCGGCGCCCCTTCATCGATCAGCGTTTGCGCCCCCTGGAACAGTTCCCCGAGCGGCAGCACGCCCCGTTCGGCCTGGCGGAACAATGCTTCGGGAGTCGCGGCTACGCTCATCTGTGGTGGTATCTCTCGAGGGTGTAAGTGAAGCGTAATCGTACTCGGGAGACGGTGGCGCCAGCGTGGATTTCGTGGTGTTTTGGCAACTTCGCCGTCCTGCGGCGCCGCTCCGCCGAACTCGGTAAGATGAGGTATCCCGACGCATACCGATACCGCCATGCTCCACACGCCACCCGATTTCACGCCCCTGATCGATCCGCCAGCCAGCACATCGCGGCACGCCGGCGCACCGCTGACGTTCATCTACCATCGCGGCAAACTGCTGTTGCGCGGCACGGAACCCGGCGCTGCCCCCGAGCTGGCGCTGCCTGCCGATCCGGCCAGGCTGCTGGACCTTCCGCCCGACCGGCTGCACACCGTCGGCCTGTGGCGCGGGCGCTATTGCCAGGCCGCCTGGGTCGACGACGAGGCGCTGCCCGGCGACGGCTACGCCTGGCATGGCCTGCGCATGCTGTTCGGCATCGCCGACGACGGCTTTATCGGCCTGGCGGGCCGCGCCGGCCAGATCGCCGAGTGGGCGCGCACGCACCGTTACTGCGGCGTGTGCGCCACGCCGATGGCGCGTGCCACGGGCGAGCGCGCGTACAAGTGCGGCGCCTGCGGATACACCGCCTATCCGCAGATCTGTCCCGCCATGATGGTGCTGATCCGCAAGGGCGATCAGGTACTGCTGGCGCTGCATACCAACTCGCCGGTGCGCCGCTATACGGCGCTGGCTGGTTTCCTCGAGGCCGGCGAATCGATCGAGGAAGCCGTGCACCGCGAGGTGTACGAGGAAGTGGGGCTGCGCGTGCACAACCTGCGGTACTTCGACAGCCAGTCATGGCCGTTCCCGAACTCGCTGATGATCGCGTTTACCGCGGATTACCTCGACGGCGACATCCGCGTCGACCCGGCCGAGATCGAGGATGCGCGCTGGTTCGGGCCGGATGACGCATGGCCCGACACGCCGCCCGGTGTCTCGATCGCCAGCGCGCTGCTGGCGGCCCACCGCCCCGGCAAGGATGGCCGGTGAAGAGCGGCTATTTTATGTATACTGGCGGATACCCTTTCATTTGAGCAGCATTCATCATGTCCAAAGACTCTTTTTCCGACCATGACTGGCGCCGATTCCTGACCTCGCTGGGCGAGAATCCGGACCGTCCGGGCCTGGCGGAAACCCCGCACCGCGTGGCCAAGGCCTGGAAGCACTGGACCTCCGGCTACGACCAGGATCCGGTCGAACTGCTGAAGGCGTTCGAGGATGGCGCGGAGGAATACAACGAGCTGATCGTCGTGCGCAACATTCCCGTGTACAGCCATTGCGAACACCATCTGGCACCGTTCTTCGGCAAGGCCACCGTCGGCTATCTGCCGAACGGCAAGATCGTCGGCCTGTCGAAACTGACCCGCCTGGTCGACTGCTTCGCCAAGCGGCTGCAGGTGCAGGAGCGCATGACGGTGCAGATCGCCAATACGCTGATGGAAGTGCTGGAGCCGAAGGCCGTGGGCGTGGTGGTGAAATGCCGTCACATGTGCATGGAAAGCCGTGGCATCCGCACCCCCGGCGAGGAAACCATCACGTCGGCCATGCTGGGTGAACTGCAGCCGAACCTGGCCTTGCGCACCGAGTTCCTGGCGCTGGCGCGGGACTGAAGACCGGGACGGACCTTGTTTCTTGTGGAATTTTCGTAAAAGCAGGTCTGTCTGATGCGTTTAGTTAAGCGTTACCCGGCGCCTTGGAGGCGCATACATTCACCCCCAACAGCGAAGGGCTGGGGTCAGACCCGGCGGGTCTGACCCCGGAACTTGCACTTGGGGCGGGCTTGTCTAAACGGCATTGAGTCCGTCCCCGTTTTCTTGCCAACTATTTCTCGCCAGCCTCGTTAAAAGTGATCTCGTCGATTTCCGCCCGGAAGTCGCCCACTTTCGTGCCCGTTGCCGGCCCTTCCGTGGAAACCAGCGAACACGTTTGCGTTTCCACGTGCCATACCTGGCTGCCGGCGCGTAGCGCCCACTGGTTGTCGCCCTCGCTGAACAGTTCCACGGTCGTGTCTTCCAGCGGCAGTTCGGCTAGGTCGATGCGCCGCTGGCACTCGGGCAGCCGCGTGGCCATCAGCACGAAGCGGCCTTCCTCGCTCCAGAAATGGTCTTGCTGGCGGCGCACCGTCAATGTGTGTTCCTGGGTGCTGTCCGCGTAATAGGTGGCGGAATCGTTGTAGCAGCCGGCCAGCAGCAGCGGGGTCAGCAGAATCAGCTTGCGCATCGGATAGTCCTGGCGGGGTGGTTGTCCGGCCGATTATAGCCATGCGCGCACAATTGCCCAACCGGGCAGCATTCGTTGCAATTAGGATAAACTTCTCCTTTTCCCGTCCAGTTCGCGCATATGCCCCACACCCGCATCGACGACCAGAGTTTTCGCCGTATCCTGTTCCGCAACATCACGCTGCCGCTGGGTGCCGGCATCGTCAGCGCCGCCGTTTTCATCGCCGTCTTCGCTTATCTGCTGAATGCGCTGACCCTGGTCGAGCATTCCGAACGGGTGGTCGGCAATGCCCAGGAAATGCGCAAGCTGGCTGTCGACATGGAAACCGGCATGCGCGGTTACCTGCTGACCGGCGAAGAATCGTTCCTGGCGCCCTATAAACTGGCCCGGCCGAAGTTCGACACGTCATTGAAAACGCTGCTGGAGCTGGTGGCCGACAATCCCACCCAGGTCGACCGGCTCCGCAATATCCGCGCCCAGCAGGCCCAATGGGAGCGCGCGGCGCAGGAAATGATCGACCTGCGAAAGACTGGCGGCGACTACCTGTCGACGGTGCGGGCGCAGCGGGGCAAGATCGAATTCGACGAATTGCGCTCGCTGTTCATCGCCTTCATTGCCGACGAAGACCGGCTGCGGGCGGAACGCAACCGCGATGCCAAGAGCGTCACCTACATCACGGTGGTGGGCTTCCTCACCGTCAGCCTGGTGCTCAGCGGCTTCCTGGCCTGGTTCGGCCGCAAGGAACTGATGCGCCTGTCCGATGCGTATAACGAGGCGCTGAAGGAGCAGGGCAAGCATGCCGAACGCGTGCAGCGGCAGTCGTGGATGCGCTCGGGCCAGAGCCAGATGGCGGAGCAGGGCATCGGCCAGATGTCGACGCCGGCATTGTCGACGGCGATGCTGCACTTCCTGGCGCGCTACCTGGATGTGGTGGTGGGCGCGATGTACGTGCGCGAGCCGGATGGCTTGCTGCGCCGCACCGCCGCGTTCGGCTTCTCGGCCGAGGACGAGGAACGCGGCCGCCTGCTGGCGCCGGACGAAGGCGTGGTCGGCCAGGCCGCGCAGATGCGCCGGCTGATCCACCTGGAAAACCTGCCGCCCGATTACCTGAAGCTGTCCTCCGCGCTGGGCAGCGCCACTCCCACCCAGGTGCTGGTGCTGCCCGTGGCCAGCGATGGCCGCGTCAACGGCGTGATCGAGCTGGGCTTCCTGCACCCCGTGGGCGAGAAGGAAACGGAATTCCTCAACCTGGTGGCGGACAATATCGGTACCGCCATCGAAGCCACGCTGGCACGCCAGCGGATGCAGGAATTGCTGGTGGAAACCCAGCAGCTGAACGAGGAGCTGCAGGTGCAGCAGGAAGAACTGCGCACCGCCAACGAAGAGCTGGAAGAACAGTCGCGCGTGCTGGAAGAATCGCAGGCCAGCCTGGAAAACCAGAAGGCGGAACTGGAGCAGACCAACGAGCAGCTGGCCGAACAGGCCGTGGCGCTGGACCAGAAGAACACCGCGCTGAACGATGTCCAGGTCCAGCTGGAGGAACGGGCGCGCGACCTGGAGCGCGCCAGCCAGTACAAGTCGCAGTTCCTGGCCAATATGTCGCACGAGCTGCGCACGCCGCTGAACAGCTCGCTGATCCTGGCCAAGCTGCTGGCCGACAATTCCCAGGGCAACCTGGACGAGGAACAGGTGCGCTTCGCGCAAACCATCTACTCGGCCGGCAACGACCTGCTGAACCTGATCAACGACATCCTCGACATTTCCAAGGTCGAGGCGGGCAAGCTGGAGCTCAATCCGGAAGAACTGCGCCTGCAGCAGGTGATGGAAGGCCTGCGGCGCACCTTCGAACCGCTGGCGCAGCAAAAGGGCCTCGGCTTTTCGCTGGTGCTGGCGGCCGGGCTGCCGGACACCGTGTACACCGATTGCCAGCGTCTCGAACAGATCCTGAAGAACCTGCTGTCCAACGCGCTGAAATTCACCGACCGGGGGACCGTCATGCTGCGCGTGGAACCGGGGCCGAATGGCCAGGTGCGCTTCGCGGTCTCGGATACCGGCATCGGCATCCGCGAAGACCAGCACGAAACGATCTTCGGCGCTTTCCAGCAGGCCGATGGCACCACCAGCCGCAAGTACGGCGGCACGGGCCTGGGCCTGTCGATCTCGCGCGACCTGGCCATGCTGCTGGGCGGCACGATCACGCTGGACAGCACGGTGGGCCAGGGCAGTACCTTCACGCTGACGCTGCCGATGCAATGGTCGGCGCCACCGCACCGGGTATCGTCGTCGCTGTCGCCGGCCGCGGCGCCGGCCACGCTGCCGGTAGCGCCGCCGGCCATGCCGCTGGCTTCCCCGCCCGCCGGCGTGCCGTCCCCGGCGCCGGCACCGGTGCAGCGGGCGTTCGAGGACGACCGCGACCGGGAAGCGCCGCCGGAGCGCAGGCTGCTGGTGATCGAGGACGAGCCGGCGTTCGCGCGCATCCTGTACGACCTGGCCCATGAAATGGATTACCGCTGCCTGGTGGCATTCGCGGCGGACGAAGGCTTGCAGATGGCCGAGCAATACCAGCCGACCGCGATCCTGCTCGATATCCGCCTGCCGGACCGTTCCGGCCTCTCCGTGCTGCAGCTGCTGAAAGATAACCCGCGCACCCGCCATATCCCGGTGCACGTGGTGTCGGCCTCCGATGCCGGCGAGGCGGCACTGCACATGGGCGCGGTGGGCTTCGCGCTGAAACCCACCACGCGCGAGGAATTGCGCGAAGTGTTCGCGCGCCTGGAGCAGAAATTCACCCAGAAGATCAAGCGCATCCTGCTGGTCGAGGACGACGCGCGCCAGCGCGACAGCGTGGTGCAGCTGATTTCCGACGAGGATATCGAGATCGAAGCGGTGGCCTCCGGCGAGGAAGCGCTCGCCCTGCTGGAAAAGACAGTGTTCGACTGCATGATCATCGACCTGAAGCTGCCGGACATGCAGGGCAACGAACTGCTGCAGCGCATGGCGCGCGAGGAGATCGCCTCGTTCCCGCCGGTGATCGTGTACACCGGCCGCAACCTCACGCGCGCCGAGGAAGCGGACCTGCACAAGTATTCGCGCTCGATCATCATCAAGGGCGCCCGCTCGCCGGAGCGCCTGCTGGACGAGGTGACGCTGTTCCTGCACAAGGTGGAGTCCGAGCTGTCGTCCGAGCGGCAGACCATGCTGAAGACGGTGCGCTCGCGCGACCGGGTGTTCGAAGGCCGCCGCATCCTGCTGGTGGATGACGACGTGCGCAACATCTTCGCGCTCACCTCGGCGCTGGAGCACAAGGGCGCGATCGTGGAGATCGGCCGCAACGGCTTCGAGGCGCTGGAAAAACTCGAGCAGGTGCAGGATATCGACCTGGTGCTGATGGACGTGATGATGCCGGGCATGGACGGGCTGGAAGCCACCCGCCGCATCCGCGCCGATGGCCGCTGGAACCGCCTGCCGATCATCGCCATCACCGCCAAGGCGATGAAGGATGACCAGGAACAGTGCCTGGCCGCCGGCGCCAACGATTACCTGGCCAAGCCGATCGACCTGTCGCGCCTGTACTCGCTGCTGCGGGTGTGGATGCCTGCGCTGGACCGCATCTGAGGATGACGCCGATGCAGCCGATCCGCCCACCTCAGAGCGATACCGACATCGAGCTGAAAATGCTGATGGAGACGATCTACCTGAAGTACAGCTACGACTTCCGCGACTATACCGGGGCATCGCAGAAGCGCCGCGTGCTCCATGCGATGCGCGAGATGAACTGCGCCACGATCTCGCAGCTGCAATCGCGCGTGCTGCACGAGCCGGCCGCGTTTTCCGAGCTGCTGCAGTACCTCACGATCCCGGTCACGGAGATGTTCCGCGATCCCACCTACTTCGCCGCGCTGCGCGAGCACGTGATGCCGGTGCTGTCCACCTATCCGTCGCTGAAGATCTGGGTGGCCGGCTGCAGCACCGGCGAGGAAGTGTTTTCGCTAGCGATCCTGCTGAAGGAAGAAGGCCTGCTGGAACGCAGTATCATCTACGCCACCGACATCAATCCGCAGTCGCTGGAAAAGGCCAAGAAAGGGGTTTTCCCGCTGGAGAACATGCGCGCCTACACGGAAAACTACCAGGCCGCCGGCGGGCGGCGCGCCTTTTCGGATTACTACACGGCAGCGTACAATGCCGCCTTGTTCGACCGTTCGCTGGCGGAGAACGTGACGTTCGCGGACCATAGCCTGGCCACCGACGCGGTGTTCGCGGAAACGCAGTTCATCAGTTGCCGCAACGTGATGATCTACTTTAAGAAGAAGCTGCAGGAGCGCGCGCTGGGCCTGTTCCACGAGTCGCTGTGCCGGCGCGGTTTCCTGGGCCTGGGCAGCAAGGAAAGCATCGACTTTTCCGCCTATGGTCCGCTGTTCGAACCGGTCGCCAAGCGCGAGCGGCTGTTCAGGAAACTGTAATGGACGGCGTTCAGAATGGATGACGGCGCGAATGGTTGACGGAACCAATGGATGACGGCACCAATGGATGATGCCGTCCTCGCGCTGGCGCTGGCGGGGCGCCGCATCGAAGCGATCGTCATCGGCGCTTCCGCCGGCGGCGTCAACGCGCTGATCGAGATCCTGCCCGGGCTGCCGCGCGAGTTTCCCTACCCGGTGCTGACGGTGCTGCACGTGATGCGGGCGCGCCCGAACCAGCTGGTGGAAGTGTTCAGCCAGCGCCTGGCCATCCGGGTGGAAGAAGCGGCGGACAAGGGGGAACCGAAGGCAGGTACGCTGTATTTCGCGCCGGCCGATTACCACTTGTCGATCGAGGCCGACCGGGTGTTCTCGCTGAGCCTCGAACCGCCGGTGCATTTTGCCCGGCCGGCGATCGACATCACGATGGAAACGGCGGCCGACGTGTACGGCCCGCGGTTGATGGGCATCCTGCTCACCGGCGCCAATCAGGATGGCGCCGCGGGCCTGGCCGCGATCGGCGCGGCGGGCGGGCTGACGGTGGTGCAGGACCCGGCGGAAGCGCAAGTGAGCGTGATGCCGAACGAAGCGATCCGGCTGCGCACGCCGGACCTGGTGCTGCCGCTGCGCGATATCCGCAGGCTGCTGCAACTGTCGATGGAGAAAGAGCAATGAATAGTGTGCCCAACAAGGAGTGCAGCATGGGATTGATGAGCAGCTCGGTTGGAATCCCCGCGGAGAGGGGCACCGGTAGCGTGACGAAGCTCCTGATCGTCGACGACTTGCCGGAGAACCTGCGGGCCCTGAACGCCATCATCCGGGCCGACAACCGCGCCGTGTACCAGGCCATGTCCGGCGAAGAGGCGCTGGCGCTGCTGCTCGAACACGACTTCGCGCTGGCCATCCTGGACGTGCAGATGCCGGGCATGGATGGCTTCGAGCTTGCCGAACTGATGCGCGGCACGGACAAGACCCGCCACATCCCGATCGTGTTCGTCAGCGCGGCCGGCAAGGAACTCAATTACGCGTTCAAGGGCTATGAAACGGGCGCCGTCGATTTCCTCTACAAGCCGCTCGATCCGGACGCCGTGCGCAGCAAGGTCAACGTGTTCGTCGACCTGCATTGCCAGCGCATGGAGATCCGCCGCCGCGTCGAGGAACAGCATGCCACGATGAACGAACTGCGCGCTGCCCAGGAAGAACTGCGCTACGCGCTGCGCATGCGCGACGAATTCATGTCGATGGTGGCGCACGAACTGAGGACGCCGCTGAACACGCTGTTCCTGGGCACCCAGATGCGCAAGATGCAGCTCGAGCGCGGCAACCTCGAAGCGTTCGGCAAGGAAGCGCTGGAAAAGATGGTGGAGGGCGACGGCCGCCAGATCCAGGCGATGATCCGCCTGATCGACGACATGCTGGACGTATCGCGCATCCGCAGCGGCGTGCTGTCGATCCGCCCCGCCTGGACCGAGCTGCAGGCCATGCTGCGCCGGCTCACGGGCGACCTGGCGCGCCAGGCGCAGGACGCCGGCACCACGTTCGAGCTGGAAGCGCCCGACACCGTGAGCGGCTGGTGGGACGAGTTCCGCATCGAACAGGTGATCGTCAACCTGCTGACCAACGGGTTGCGCTACGGTGGCGGCAAGCCGGTGCGCATCCGCCTCTCGGCCACCGAAACCGAGGCCCGTATCGACGTGATCGACCAGGGCGCCGGCATCGACGAGGCGATGCAGGCCCGTATCTTCCTGCCCTACGAGCGGGGCGCCGGCAATGGCGTGCCGTCCGGCCTGGGCCTGGGGCTGTACATCTCGCGGCAACTCGCCGAGGCGCACCACGGTACGCTGACCGTGGCCAGCCGGCCGGGCGAGGGCTCCGTATTCACACTGGTGCTGCCGCGCGACGAACGGCCGGCCTGAACGATTTCCCGAGGCGACCGCGCCGCCGGTTCTTTCGTGCTGACGCCTTTTACCGCCTTTCGTACAATGCATGGCGAAGGAGGGCGCACGGTGAAACGCGATTGGCCCATCGATGGCGACAGGCGGGAATGGCTGGTACGGCGCAACTGTTCGCTGACGCCGCGCCAGACCGTGGCCGTCTGGGCCGCGCTGCTCGCGCTGTCGCTGGGCGTGGGCCTGTTCTTCACGCTGCAGGGCGCCTGGTACGTGCTGGTATTTTCCGTGCTGGAAATGACCGCCGTGACCGCCGCCTTTATCGTCTACAGCCGGCATGCCACCGATTGCGACCGCATCGTCCACGAGCATGACATGCTGTTCGTGGAAAAGGTGCGCGGCGGCCGCGCCTCCACCATCCAGCTCGACCCCTGCTGGGTGCGCATCGAAGCACCGCAACGGCGGCGCGACCCGATCCGGCTCGTCGCCCGCGGCGTTACCGTCGACGTCGGCACCTGGCTGCCCGAGGAAGCCCGGCGCGCGCTGGCGCGGGAATTGCGCGAACAGCTCGCGCAATAAGAATCCGCTGACACCGTATTTCCCACAACCGGGGTCAGACCCCGTTTTCAGGAAATAATTGCCAAAAACCGGGGTGACCCCGGTTTGAGGAAACTCGATTTTCGTCCCAGATATCTGTAAAAAAACCTGCCGCTGGCGAACCGGGGGCAGGCAAAGGCTTGGAGATACGCCAGGTTGAAATGCTGTATTCGCCTCCTCAGCGCCTTCTCAGAAGCGGTAGCCGATGCCGGCGCCGAACAGCACCGGGTCGACCTTGACCTTGCTGGCTTCCACGCCGCCGATCAGCACATCGCTGCGCAGCCGCACCTTCTTCACATCATGGCGGCCGTGATGGCGGTGATGCCGAGAATGGCTTTTTTCATGATGCTTCCTCTTTGTTTTCACTGTGATAGCGGCGCCAGTGTAGGGAAGCTCATCTGTAAAAACTTTGATACAAGTCAAAATTGCCGGAACGAATACAGATAGGTAAAAACCAAGTAATATATTTCCGCTGCGCACCCAACCTCTTCAGGAGAACAGGCATGAAGCTGAACGTGAACGGACAGGTCCGCGAGTTCCAGGCGGAAGACGATACACCGCTGTTGTGGGTGCTGCGCGAGCAGCTCGGCCTGACCGGCACCAAGTATGGCTGCGGCATCGCCCAGTGCGGCGCCTGCACCGTGCACATCGATGGCGAAGCGATGCGCAGCTGCGTGCGGCCCGTGTCCACCGTGACGGAGCAGATGAAGATCGTCACCATCGAAGGCCTGTCGCCGGACGGCTCGCACCCGGTGCAGAAAGCCTGGGCCGCGCTGGACGTGCCGCAATGCGGTTTTTGCCAGAGCGGCATGATCATGGCCGCCACCGCGCTGCTGAAGGAAAAACCCAGGCCCACCGATGCCGACATCGACATGGCGATGACCAACATCTGCCGCTGCGGCACCTATAACCGGGTGCGCAAGGCGATCCACGTGGTGGCGCGCGGCGGCGATCCGAAGAGCGCCGGACTGGCCATCGAACACCGCGAAGGGAGCAAGGCATGAGCGCCATCGACACCCGCCTCGCCAGCCCTGCCAGCCCGGCGCGCCGCCGCTTCCTGGGCCAGTCCGCCGGCCTCGTCGTCGCCTTCCACATCCCGTTCGCCGCGCAGGCACAGGCCGCGCAGTCGCCGGAAGTCAACGCCTGGGTGGTCGTGAAACCGGACGACACCATCATCATCCGCATCGCCCGCTCCGAGATGGGGCAGGGCACCTTGACCGGCCTTGCGCAACTGGTGGCCGAAGAGCTGGACGCCGACTGGAGCAAGGTCACCACGGAATACCCGACACCGGGAGCGAACCTGGCCCGCCAGCGCGTATGGGGCAGCTTCTCGACCGGGGGCAGCAATGGCGTGCGCGGCTCGCACGAGTACGTGCGCAAGGGCGGCGCCGCCGCGCGCATGATGCTGGTGCAGGCGGCGGCCACACAGTGGGGCGTGCCGGCCAGCGAATGCGGCGCCGCCAACAGCGTGATCACGCATGCACCGAGCGGCCGCACTGTCACCTACGGCAAGGTGGCCGAGGCGGCCGGCAAGCTGGAAGCGCCCAAGGACATCGCGGTCAAGGACCCGAAAGACTGGAAGATCGCCGGCAAGCGCCTCGCGCGCCTGGACACCGTCGACAAGACCACCGGCAAGCAGGTCTACGGCATGGATTTGACGATGCCCGGCATGCTGAACGCGGCGATCAAGGATTGCCCGGTATTCGGCGGCAAGGTAAAAAGCTTCAATGCCGATGCGATCAAGGACAAGCCGGGCGTGAAGAAGGTGCTGCAGGTGGGCGACTCCGCCGTGGCCGTGGTGGCCGATACCTGGTGGCGTGCCAAGACCGCGCTCGACGCGCTGCCGATCGAGTGGGACAAGGGCCCCAACGCCAGCCTGTCCAGCAAGGACGTGGCGGCCACGCTGAAGGCCGGGCTGGATGCGCCGGAAGCGGCGGTGGGCAACGCGAACGGCGATGCGAAGGCGGCGCTGGCCGGCGCGGCGCGGCGCATCGAGGCCGTGTATTCGTATCCGCACCAGAACCACGCCACGATGGAAACGATGAATGCCACCGCGCGCTGGACGCCGGAGCGCTGCGAAGTATGGACGCCCACGCAGAACGGCGAAGCGGCGCTGGCCGCCGCGTCGGAAGCGGCCGGCCTGCCGCAGGACAGGTGCGACGTCTACAAGATCCACCTGGGCGGCGGCTTCGGCCGGCGCGGCGCCGTGCATGACTGGGTGCGCCAGACGGTGCAGATCGCCAGGGAGATGCCTGGTACGCCGGTCAAGCTGATCTGGACCCGCGAAGAAGACATGCTGCACGGCCGCTACCACCCGGTCACGCAGTGCAAGCTGACGGCCGGGCTGGACAAGCAGGGCAACCTGACGGCGCTGCACATGCGCATCTCCGGCCAGTCGATCGTGGCGACCCTGTTTCCCGGCAATGTCAAGAACGGCAAGGATGGCGCCGTGTTCCAGGGGCTGAACGCGCCGGGCACGGATGCCTCGATCGGCTACACGGTGCCGAACCTGCTGGTCGACCATGCGATGCGCAACCCGCCGGTGCCGCCGGGCTTCTGGCGCGGCGTCAACCTGAACCAGAACGCCATCTACCTGGAATGCTTCATCGACGAGATCGCGCACGCCACGAAGCAGGATCCACTGGCATTGCGGCGCAAGCTGATGAAGGACAGCCCGAAGCACCTGGCCGTGCTGAACGCGGTGGCCGAGCGGATCGGCTGGCAAAAGAAACCGAAGAAAGGCGTCTACCGCGGGCTGGCGCAAACCCATGGCTTCGGCAGCTACGTGGCAGCCTGCGCCGAAGTCTCGGTGGACAAGGACGGCAAGCTGAAGATCCACCGCATCGTGGCCGCCACGGACCCGGGCCACGCCGTGAACCCGCAGCAGATCGAGGCCCAGGTGGAAGGCTCGTTCGTGTACGGCCTGTCGGCCGCGCTGTACGGCGAGTGCACGGTGAAGGATGGGCAGATGGAACAGGCCAACTTCGACACCTACCAGGTGATGAAGATGGACGAGATGCCGGCGGTGGAGACCATCATCCTGCCTTCCGGCGGTTTCTGGGGCGGCGTGGGCGAACCGACGATCGCCGTGGCGGCACCGGCCGTGCTGAACGCGATCTTCGCCGCCACCGGCAAGCGGATCCGCGACCTGCCGCTGAAGAACCACAGCCTCAAGAAGGCCTGAGCAGCCATGGCCGGCCGCGAGGGGTTCGGCCCCGTTACCCCGCGGCTGCCATCCCTCGCCGATGGGACTGACCCCGATACTGTTGCCGTTTCGTCTTTGCTGCTGACGGTGGCCAGGGGTCTGTCCCCGGTGTTGTTGGCGTGCGCCTCGTCTTTCGCCACTGCCGACGGCATCGCATCGCCGCTGCCCGGCGCCACGGCAGGCGATCCCCAGCGCGGCCGCGCCATCGTGGCCGACCGCCATGTGGGCCTGTGCCTGCTGTGCCACTCGGCGCCGATACCCGAGGAGCGCTTCCAGGGCGACCTGGCGCCGAGCCTGGCCGGCGCCGGGGCGCGCTGGACAGTCCCGCAACTGCGGCTGCGCATCGCGGACTCCTCGCGCCTGAATCCGCAAACGATCATGCCCTCCTACTTCCGCACCGAAGGGCTGGCACGCGTGGCGCCGGCCCATGCGGGAAAGACGATCCTGAGCGCCCAGCAAATCGAGGATGTCGTAGCCTACCTGTCCACGCTGAAGGACACGCCATGAACCAGCCGCCAGACCTCTATCGCCGCCAGTTGCTTGCCGCCGGCACGCTGCTGGCACTGGTGCGCCCGGCGGCGGCCACGCCGCAACAGATGGCTTCCGCGATTTCGGCTTACACGGGCAACAAGCTGCCGCAAACCGGCCGCGTGACGTTCGAGATCGCCCAGCTGATCGACAACGGCAATGCGGTGCCGGTCACGGTCCGCGTCGACAGCCCGCTCACGCCGCAGGATCACGTGACCGGCATCGCCATCTTCAACGAGAAGAATCCGGAAACCGACGTGGTGAAGGTCACGCTGGGCCCGCGCGCGGGCAAGGCGCAGGTATCGACCCGCATCCGCCTGGCCACGTCGCAAAAGCTGGTGGCGGTGGCGAAGATGAGCGACGGCAGCTGCTGGCAGCAGTCGGTGGACGTGATCGTCACGCTGGCGGCCTGCATCGAAGGGGAGGCGATGTAATGGTGAGGGCGCTGATCCACATGCCGAAGACGGCGCGGGCGGGCGAGGTGATCGAGATCCGCGCGCTGATCTCGCATCCGATGGAGTCGGGCTATCGTCCCGGGGCCGATGGCAAAGCTGTACCGCAAGACATCATCCGCCAGTTCACCTGCAAGTACGAGGGCGAGCAGGTGTTCGCCGCCGAGCTGCATCCGGCGATCGCCGCCAATCCGTACATCGCGTTTTTCACGGTGGCGACGGTGAGCGGGACGCTGGAGTTCACATGGAGCGGCGACAACGGCTTTTCGCAGACGGAGCGGATGGCGCTCGCCGTCACGCCATGAGGGCCATGAAGGCGATGAAGCCCGCGGCGGCCGCGCTGCTTGTGATGACACTGGCGGCGCTGGCCGCATCGGCACAGGCGTTTGCACCAGACCTGCGCAAGTCCGGCTCCGAGTTCATGGGCGAGTCCACCCGCGCGATGCAGCGCGACGATACGCAAAATCCCGCGATGCTATGGGTAGCGAACGGGGAGGCTGCCTGGAATGCGGGCGCGAAAAACAGCTGCGCCTCGTGCCACGGCGAAGCGAAGGCCGGCATGCGCGGCGTGGCCGCACGCTTTCCCGCGTTCGACAAGGCGGCGGGGCGCGTGATCACGCTGGGCCAGCGCATCGAACAATGCCGGGTCGGCAAGCAAGGATTGCCGGCATCGAAACCCGATGCGGACGAATTGCTGGCGCTGCAGTCGTACATCGCGCTGCAATCGCGCGGCATGCCCGTCGCGCCGCCGCGCGATGCCCGGACGCGGGCTTCCGCTGAACGGGGCAGGCAACTGTTCAACCAGCGCATCGGCCAGCTGAACATGTCCTGCGCGCAGTGCCACGACGCCAACTGGGGCCGCAAGCTGGCCGGCGCCACGATCCCGCAAGGCCATGCCAACGCCTATCCGATCTACCGGCTCGAATGGCAGGGCATGGGCAGCCTGCAGCGGCGGCTGCGCAATTGCATGACGGGCGTGCGGGCCGCCGTGCCGCCGCCCGATGCGCAAGACCTGGTGGACCTGGAAGCATGGCTGGCCTTGCGCGCGGAAGGCATGACGATGGAATCCCCGGGAGTACGACCATGAAGAACCTGAGAGCGAAGTTGCTTGTGCTCGTGCCGGCGATGGTGCTGGCGCCGCTGTGCGCGCCGGCCATCGCGGCCGGGCCGGTGAGCGCCGGCGAGCGGCTGGCCGCCACCTGCACCGCGTGCCACGCCACGCGCGGCAACACCGTCGGCGCAACCTTGCCGCCGCTGGCAGGCCAGCCGAAGGAAACGCTGCTGGCCAGCCTGAAGGCCTTCAAGGAAGGCAGCCGCCCCGCCACCATCATGACCCAGCTGGCCAGGGGTTACACGGATGAACAGCTCGAGCAGGTGGCCGCGTGGTTCGCGGCGCAGAAGGGAGACCGGCCATGAAGCGCCGCGACCTGCTGCAGGCGGCCGGCGCGGCGGTCGTGCTGGCCGGCTGCGCCGGCGTGGCGCCGCGTGCCAGGCCGCGCGTGGTCGTCATCGGCGGCGGCTACGGCGGCGCGGCCGTGGCGCGCTACGTGCGGCTGTGGAGCGGCGGCGAAGTGGACGTGACGCTGGTGGAGCCGAATCCGGCCTTCATTTCGTGTCCGCTGTCGAACCTGGTGCTGGGCGGCTCGCGCGGCATCGGCGACCTGACGCATGGCTACGGTGCGCTGGAGTCGCGCCACGGCATCCGCATCGTGCGCGACAGCGCCACCGGCATCGATATCGACAAGCGCACGGTAATACTGACCGGGGGCGAGCGGCTGGCCTACGACCGCCTGATCGTTGCGCCGGGCATCGAATTCCTGTTCGGCGAACTGCCGGGGATGACGGCCGACGGCCCGATCCTGCATGCATGGAAGGCGGGAGCGCAGACCGTCGCGCTGCGCGCCCGGCTGGAAGCCATGCCGGACGGTGGGGTGTACGCGCTGACCGTGCCGCCCGCCCCCTACCGCTGCCCGCCCGGCCCCTACGAGCGGGCATGCCAGGTGGCGCATTACTTCAGCCGCCACAAGCCGCGCGCGAAAGTCCTGCTGCTCGACGCGAACGAAGACGTGGTGTCGAAAGGGCCGCTGTTCAAGAAAATCTGGAAGGAACGGTATGGCGGCATCGTCGAGTACCGGCCCGGCTTTCGCACGATGGGAATCGATGCGGCCGGCAGCACCGCCATCTCGGAACTGGGTGAAAAGGTGCAGGCGGATGTACTGAACGTGATTCCACCGCACCGCGCCGGCGCGATCGCCTCGGGTGCCGGCCTCGCCAACGTCAACGGGCGCTGGTGCGAAGTCGATTTCCTCACGTTCGAATCGGCGCGGGCGCCCAACGTGCACGTGATCGGCGACGCGATCCAGACCGCGCCGCTGATGCCCAAGTCGGCCCACATGACGAACCAGCACGCCAAGGTCTGCGCCGCCGCGGTGGTGGACTTGCTGGCCGGCCGCGCGCCGAATCCCGCGCCGGTGCTGACCAACACCTGCTACAGCTTCGTGTCGGACCGGGACGTGATCCATGTCGCGTCGGTCCATGCCTGGGATGCGGCGAAGAAGACGCTGCTGGTGGTGCCGGGATCCGGCGGCCTGTCGAAAGAAGCGAACGCGCTGGAGGGCGCGTATGCCGAGAGCTGGGCCGCCACTATCTGGGCCGACACGCTGGGGTGACCGGCGGCAGGCGCGGTGTGGCTTGGGTATAATCGCCAGCCGCTTTTCACTTCCTGTTTCAATGTCCATCGACTGGTTCTCTCCGGCGCAATGCGTCGGCTACGTTGCGTTCGTGCTCGGCGTCGGCTCCTTCCTGCAGACCGACGACCGCCGCTTCAAGTTGTTCATGGCCGGCGAATGCCTGGCCTACGTGGTCCACTTCACGCTGCTCGGCAACCCGACCGCCGTGGCCAGTTCGACGATGTCGCTATTGCGGTCCCTGCTGGCACTGCGCACCCGCTCCGTGTGGGTCGCCCTGGCGGTGGTGGCGATCAATATCTGTCTCGGCCTGTATTTCGCGAAGCAGCCCAGCGACTGGCTGCCACTGGGCGCTTCGTGCCTGGGTACGCTGGCGCTGTTCCTGCTGGAGGGCATTCCGATGCGGCTGGTCATGCTGGTCGGGACCATCTTCTGGATCGCCAATAACGTGATTTCCGGCTCGATCGGGGGCACGGCGCTGGAAGTGGTGATCGCCGTGGTCAACCTGGTCACCATTGCGCGGATGGTGCGGCAAAGGGCGGCGGCAAGCGCCTGATACCCTTCTTCATGTTGCCTGGCGTCAATGAGCGTCAGGAACTGCTGTGTAAATATTGCTTCTCGTTATTAACGGGAGGCAAACATGGACAGGCTTCTTCAGCAGCGCCCCGGCCTGGCTGACACACTGGCACCGATGCCGGACCCGGTAGCCGGCCGGCCGGTGCAAGCGGCATCGTTCCGCAATGCCGACGCCTGGCTACCGGACACGTTGCGGCACAGTCCACCGCCCGCGCTGCCATCCTGCTCCGTGGTGCAGGTGGAAAGTGCCGGCAACCGCCCCCTCGTCACGATCCCGCGTGGCACCGAGCTGACCACCAAGGCGCAGCCGGCGTGCCGCTTCCGCACCATCTACGACGTGGCGGTCGCACCGCTCGCGATTGCCGCCGCCCGCTTCGTGCCGTGCGTGGACATACCGCCTACGCTGGGCGTGCCTGCAGGCGCGGCGTGTGCGATCGTCATCGCCATCGAAAGCACCGACCCCGCCATCGCGCTCGATGACGCCGCGGCCAGCCCGATACGGCTGTTCATCGACGCCGACCCGGCCACCCGCGCGGCGCTGCACGATGCGCTGTTCACGCGCACGCTGTGCACCTGCGTGCAGGCGGGCCGCCAGTGGAGCCAGCTGGCAGCGCTGCCGTTCGCGCCGGTGGGCTGTGCCGCTGACGAGGCACTGCTGCCTGCAGCGGCCGACCGGCAGCCAGGCGGCCCATCACCAGGCGAACGCCATGGCCTGCGCCTGCTGGCGGAGTACTTCGCGTTTCCCGAAAAATTCGACTTCTTCGATATCGATCTGGCACCCGCGCTGGCGCGCTGCCCGGCCGGCACGCTGCGGCTGGTGCTCCACGTGCTCCTGCCTGCGTTGCCAAGCGCCGGCTCGCTGCAATCGCTGGCGCCATCGATGTTGCGGCTCGGCTGTACACCGGTCGTCAACCTGTTTTCCCGCGCCGCCGAGCCACTGCCGATCGCGGCGCAGCGCAACACATACCCGTTGCGCGCCTTCCCGCTGGCCGAGGCGGATGCATCGTTGTACAGCGTGGATGCCGTCACGCTGCTGCAAGCCGCCAGCGACGCTGGCCTGGCCATTGAACTGCCCCGTTTCGAAGCACTGCGCCGCGTCCAGGCCGACCGCTACTGGCTGGTGCGGCATGCCGGCACCGCCGGCGGACCGGAAGCCACGATCTCGTTCGTCGACAGCGAACAGCGCCCGCTGGCGCTGCGCGGCGGCACCGTGGCCGTGCAGCTGACCTGCACGAATGGCGACGCGCCCGCGAGCTTGCCGATCGGGCGTCCCGACGGCGACCTGACTGGGAGCGGTGCCGCCGGCTGCAATCCGGTGCGCTTCCTGCGGCGGCCTTCCATTTCATTCGCGCGCGCGAGCCAGCATGGCCGCGCGTGGCGCCAGTTTGCTGCCCACGCTTCGGGAGATTGCGCATCTACGCAGGCTGCGTTGCCGGCGCTGCTGGCCCTGCTGCGGCTCCACGCGCCTGCGGATAGCGCCGCCGTGCAGCGGCAACTGGCCGGCATCGTAAGCCTTGATCAGCGCCCCGTGAAAGCCTGGCTGCGGTTTCCGCAGGGCGCCGCGTACATGCACGGCGTCGAGGTGCGGCTGGCGGTCGACGTGGCGGCTTTCGACCGGAGCAGCGTGTTCGTGTTCGCGCAGGTGATGGAGCGGTTGTTTGCCGGTTATGCGGGGGAGGAGAGTTTTGCGCGGCTGGTGGTGGTGGACCTGGCCGGGCGGGAGCTGGTGCGATGTGCGGCACGGGCGGATGGTGTGCTGCCGGTTTGACCGGTCGGCAAGGCATTTTACGAAGTCATTTTCTACGGTGGATCATGGACAAACTTGTTCCTTACTTCGAGCGGGAGATGGGCATCCTGCGCCATCACATGGACGACCTGGTTCGGCGCGATCCCGCAGCTGCCGCCAGGATAGGGCTTGCGGGTGAGCTTGGCGCCGATCCCGGCCACGAGCGGATCATGCAAGGCACCGCTTTGCTGAGCGCGCAGATTTCACGCAAGCTCGACTATTACCACACACGGTTGACGAACGATCTCCTGGCCGTTCTGGGACCGTACTACCTCAGTCCTGTGCCATCATGCTCTGTCGTCCACGTGGAACCTGCGGAGAAGCGTGGTATCCCCACCATCCCGCGGGGCACGGAACTGAGCACAATGACAGGTCCCACATGCCGGTTCCGCACCGTCTACGATGTCGATAGTCCGGCGGTTACGCTTGCCGCCAGCTATACGGCTCATATCGAAGCCCCGCAATCGCTTGGCCTGCCAGCCAATGCGGGCGGCACAATCAGAATCACGATCGACAGCGCCGATCAAGGCATATCCCTGGCGGAAGCGGTAATCGGTTCGGTGCGCGTATGCATCGATACCGATGCGGTCACACGTGCCGCGCTGTACGACACGCTGTTTACCCGCACGATGTGCGCCTGCGTGGAGACAGAGCAGCAATGGCACAAGCTGCCGGACGTCCCGTTGGCGTCAGTGGGCTTTCACGACAGGGAAGCGTTGCTGCCGACGCCGGAGCGGCAGGATGACAGCCTGCGTTTGCTGGCCGAGTATTTCGCCTGCCCCGAAAAGTTCGAATTTTTCGATATCGACTTGAAACCAGTGCTCGCTAAATGCCGGCCGAATGTACGGCAGGTAGTGCTGCACCTGTTGACCCAGGACTTGCACCAGGCGTCGACGCCGCGTCTGCTGCGCTCCTTGCCGGCAACCGCACTGCGGCTCGGCTGTACACCCATTATCAACATGTTCACGCGGATGGCAGATCCTATCCGCGTGCAGGCCGGTCACATCGCGTATCGAATCAGCTTGCCGCCGATGAAAGATGCGCCTTGCATTATCTACGGTGTGGACGGCATGAAACTACTGCGCACCGGGCAGGAAGGCAGTGCGGCGATCGACATGGCATCCTCCCTGCGCCGATCATCCGCGTTGGAAAAACACTGCTGGCTTTTCAAGCTGGCTGACCCTACCGCTGGAACAGAAGCTGAGGTGTCATTCGTCGACGACCGGCATCGTCCGCTTGAACTGCTGGAAGGAACGGTAAAAGCGCAGCTCACCTGCACGAATGGCGAGTTGCCGTCGAAACTGCCTGCCGGTGCGGCTGGGGGCGACCTGCGCGGAGACAAGCTGGCTGCCGGCTACCGGATTCGTCTGCTGGACACGCCGACAAGGCCGCTTGTACTTGCAGACCAGCCAGATTCTCATTTCGACGTAATCGCCGTCATCAGCGCGAATCACCGGAGCGTGGCCCAGTGGGACTTGTCCGTCTTGCAGGAGTTGTTGCGGATGCACGCGCGGCCCGAATGCGCGATAACGGAACGCCAGATTGCCGGCATCGTCGGGCTGGAGCGGCGCGAGACGAACGAGTGGCTGCCGAATGACTACGGTGCCTCGCTGGCATATGGATACCAGATATGCCTGACGATCGACGAAGCGGCATTCACCCATCGCAGCATTCATGCCTTTGCAGAGGTAATGGATCGCGTCTTCGGTTATTACACACCGCGCGGAAATTTCACCCGCCTCATCGTGCAGGCACAGGACGGCCGGGAATTGGTGCGCTGTGACCAGCGCCCGGGCGGTCAATCCCCCGCTTAGGAGACCCCATGGAACTCTTGAACGCATTCGTCAATTTCCTGGTCGCCCACCGCGACCTCGTGACCGCGAATCGCCCGGTACGGCTGCGCCTCGATCATCCGAGCATGATGATGGAAGACGTGTTGCTGCCACAGCGCGTGGAAGGCCACGAATCGCTGTGCGGTGGATTTGAATACCGGGTGCTTTGCGTGGCGCTGGATGCCCGGCTGCCGCTGAAGGAATTCATCGCACTGCCCGCCGCGATCGATATCGTGAACGACTTTGGCAAGCTGCGGACCATATGCGGCGTGGTCACCGAAGCCCGGGCGGGCGACAGCGATGGCGGCTTGGCCAGCTATCAGCTTGTCATCCGCGACATGCTGGCGGTGATGGAAAAACGCATCAATACCCGTGTGTTCCGGCATCGGGATGAGGTGCAGATCCTGCAAACGATGTGCGAGGAATGGCAGCAGAACAACCCGGTGCTCGGACCATCCTTCGGTGTCATCACGGACAACATCTTCGATGACATGCGTTATCCAAAGCGTGAGTTCACGATGCAGCACAACGAATCGGACGCCGCCTTCATCAGGCGCATCCTGCGCCGGCGCGGCATCTCGTGGGTTTTCGAACCCGACAAGAGCAAGCCTTATCCGGCCCACCGCATGCGCTTGTTGAACCGCTACGAAAGCGTGCGCGAAAACGCCGCTGGCGCCGTGCGCTATCACCGCGACGCGTCCACGGAAGAGCGCGACAGCATTACCGCCTGGACCGCCGTGCGCACGCTGCAGCCCATGTGCGCAACGCGGCACAGCTGGGATTACAAGACCCCGCGCGGGTGGAACCTGATGCAGACGGAATCGCTGACCCAGATGGAGCAAGGCCCGGTGGGCAACAGCCTGCGCGCCACGCTGGATGACTATCAGGTATGGGCGCCGCACGCTGGCGACGATAGCGAAGACTTCAAGGCGCTGGGCGAACTGGCCATGAACCGGCACGACTTCGATACCAAGTGCTTCATGGGCGAAGGGGCTGTACGCGATTTCCGGGCAGGCGAATATTTCGCCTTGACCGGCCACCCGGAAATCGACCGCCACCAGCCGATCGACAGGGAATTCGTCATCACCGAGCTCCATCTCGCCGTGCAGAACAACCTGCCGCGCGATCTTGCCGACCGCGTCGCCAGGCTGTTCGCCCGCAGCGGCTGGGCCAGCGACGGGTTGGATACTCGACCGGTCAAGATCCGCTTCACTGCCGTGCGGCGCGGCGTTCCCATCGTGCCCGCCTATGACCCGCGCGTCGACCTGCCGCCGGTGCATATGCAAAGCGCGATGGTAGTCGGGCCGGAAAAAGAAGAGGTGCATTGCGACGACAAGGGGCGCGTGAAGATCCGCTTCCCCGCCACGCGGGAGCCGGACCATGCGCATGCGGCCGGTAACGGCACCACCAACACGGATCGCGATTCGGCCTGGGTTCGAGTGGCGAGCAGTTGGGCAGGTGATGGTCCGGGATACGACCAGTGCGGCGCGGTGTTCCTGCCGCGCGTGGGCAGCGAAGTGCTGGTGGCTTTTCTTGGCGGTGATCCCGACAAGCCTGTGATCGTGGGGCAGATGTACAACCAGCGTGCCACGCCGCCAGCACTCAGCAGCCGTGGCGGCTTGCCGGGGAATCGGTATTTATCCGGAATTCGGAGCAAGGAAATCAAGGAAGGTGGCAGGGGCAACCAACTGCAGTTCGACGATACGAATGCGGAGATCAGTGCGCAGTTGGCCAGTGATCATGGGGAGTCGCAGTTGAATTTGGGGTTTCTGACGCATCCGAGGAAGGATGGGGCGGCGGAGAAGCGGGGAGAAGGCGCAGAGCTGTTTAGTGAGCTTTCGGTTGCTATCAGAGGACTTGACGGCATTCTTATTACAGCAGAGCAAGGAGGGGGTAGTGATGGTAAGCAGCTAGACCGCTCCGATTTAAATCGGCTTGCAAAAGGCTTAGGAGAGGTAGTGCTACAGCTAGCAAAACTTGCTGAAAAATTTGCTCAAGACGAGCCAATAAAGGATGAGCCAGCTGCGCTAATGGAAAAAGTGAAAAACTTTGACGAGGCAGGGAGTGGAGTCGTAGCGATTAACGGACCAGAAGGCGTCGCTATCATAAGCGGACAATGCGTAGCAATTGGTGCAGCTGCTGACTTGGATCTCGTGAGTAGCAAGAACTTGCGATTGTCAGCAGTGGAGCTTGCAACTTTCCGAGCTGGCCAAGGAATGAGTCTGTTTATCAACCGCGGAGATGCGAAGTTAACAGCTGCTAGTGGAAAGATTCAAGTTCAAGCACAAGATGACGCTATAGAAATAGTTGCTCGAAAGGTCATTGAGTTAATCAGCACTACAGATTGGATTAATATTAAGGCAAAACTAGGTGTACGCATAAACGGCGGAGGAAGTGAGCTTGTTCTAACGGCAGATGGGATAAGAGGATATACAAAGGGGATTAGCGAATTTTTTGCATCCGACCATCAAACGAAGAAGGGTAGAGCCGCAAAAATAGACTTCCCCGGATTTCAAGCCTGTGAGCAGCAAATAAAAACTGCAGCTATATTGGGAATATCTACAATTTCGTTAGGATAATCGTATGAAATCCACATTAAAAAACGCAGCGCAAATTATTGATGAATGCGATTTCTTATTGATCGATCCAGTCAACATACAAGCGACAGGGCCACACGCAATTCTGGCTGGTCAAGCATGCGTCCCTCCAGGACTGGATAAGCTGTACTCAGTGATGCCGCAGCTTACTGATATAAGGACTTTGTCTGTTGAGCAGCGGGAATCGTTATCCCGAGAGTTAGGTAATGATCTTTCGCAACAATTTCCGCCGCGAATATGCGCGGCTATCAAAAGTTCCGCATCTATTAAAGAAGTCTCTCAGCATCTCACACGTTTTATGACTAGAAATGATCCAACAATCGGAAAAGTTATCTGGAGGTTTTACGACCCCCGTGTATTTAGTGTTGCGGCTCAAATTTATGATGACGAAGAGCTATGCGCGCTCTTAGGGCCAATAAAAGAGTGGTATTTCCCATTGCTGGGCCGAATATGGTGCACGCAGCCAACTGGGGAACCGAACTTGTCGGCGTATGAATTGGGATGGCCCAGTGCCAAGCATTGGGATGTATTGCGTTATACCGATAGAATTTCCCACGCACTCACGCATGTGATAGATACGATAAAGTCATCTGATGACGCTCTGAAACTGGCTAGGGATGCAATACGATACTTGGGTGAAGCGATTGTTGATCTAAAAATAAAAGATGTGTTTTACCAAAAGGAATTCCTTAGATATTGTTTAAGATACGGGAACAATTTTAGACGGCATTATAAACTTATATCGTTTTGGTCTGGCCTTCGGGACGGAACCTCTTCATGGTGTGAAATAGAAAATTTCTTGTCACCAGCCGACGTCGAGGCAATGGAGCTTCATCTGAATTTTCCACAAAAGGAGATGGCATGAAAAAAGACTGCAATATGTGTGGACGAGAAGGGGTATTAATCTATCCGCTCAGATATGCTGTGGCTTGCCCGAATGGGGCTAGCAACGTCCCAGATCTACCGGCGAACTTCAGAGTTGATAATGCCCCTTCCAGTATAGCTCCAGCAAAGTACACGCTTCGGTCTCTTAGATCTGGCTATTTGTATACTTATGACGAAAAGCGACGGCAGCTTAAGGCTTATATAGTCTTCGAAAATGGTGGGCTATGGGAGTTTCCAGTAAATCATCCACCGAATTTCGATGCCAATCATACGCCACAACCATGTACTGACCCTGTTGATATTTCGCTTTCTCGCTGTGTTGATATTATTCATACAGAAGCGGACCCAGCAGGATACTTTTGGGTAGGATGGTCGAATTCACGATGGACAAAGAGGCTTATATCAAAAGTAAATGAAAAGAACTGGCGACTGTTACACATGCAATGCATAGATGTGCCAGCAATGCTAAGCGGGCCCGTACCCCATGCATCATCCTTCTTATCAACACTTGATAGCATTCCTCAATTTTGTCTAAGTAGCGAACAAATGCGCTTAGCGTTCAAATTTAGCACTTATGACATTGGGAAAGAGCTTTTGATAAAAAAATGGGCGCGGCGAACTTCTCTTGTATTCGAGCGGTACTCATCGACCCACAGCGGCTATGTTATAGCTCTGAATGATCCGATTGGTGTCTTGGCTGATCTAAGTGAATTGATTATTCCAACTGTGCACTCAGGGTTTAACGAGAATAGTTATAGGGCTAAGGTAGTTTCAAATATGATTCTTGCTACCGAAGCCGCATATAAGAGCGATTTCCTCAGCCGAGATGCGGAGGAAAAAAGGATGGAAATAGAAGGCAGCCCGAATCCAATCATTAATAGCAAATACAAATACAAAAATTTTTTGGGAAGGATGTCACCCAAAAAGCCAGAGGTAAGCAGAAAAGTTCAAGCAACTGCGGATGCGGAAAAATCATGGAAAGATCTGATATGCCCGGATGGACGTCCAATTTTGAATGAGGTGACACTGCGAGAGTGGCAACCAAAATATAACTTGGCGTTGGAAAAATTTAAGCCAACTGGGGATCGCCTTGCATCCATCCATGCTGAATGGCTTCGGTGCGTCCAACTTTGCAACTGGATGAATGGCGTCCATGATGATGCGAACATTAATAGTGGTGTGAATTACAGAGAGAATTTGGCGCAATGCATAGGTTACGGTATAGCAAGTGAGCATTGTGCGGGGGTTCTGACTAAATGGCTCGGTTCTGCTGATCCTTCGGATATGAAGAATTTATATGCTAGAGCACTTCTATTCAATAATAAGGCTCTGATTGATTACACAGTTCCGCGACTAAAAGACAGTGATATACCATGGGAAGGAATATTTAATGTTTATAAGAAGGCGGTTGAGCTCGCGGGGCAAAGTAGCCCTCTAAATGCGTTCGACAGACTGTTGCTTGCTACTGCGAACATTATCTCCGAGAACGCGACAAACCTACAAAATAGGCCAATGCATAATCTCGTGGTTGTTGGTTTGTCATTGACCGCAGAGGTTCCTGTCAGAACGAGTGCGCTCACTGTAGGGGGAATTCAGAGCTGGATAGTCAGTGAAACCATGGGCAGAGTGCCGAACGAAAACCTATTTTGTCTTAATAGCGAAGCACGACGAGTAGCAGAAGATATATTAGCGCAGCGTAGAAACAATTCTGCAAACTTCGCTTTGCAATTGGATATGGCTAAGTTGCAACAAGAAGGAAGAATTACTTCAAATGTAGTAAATGTTATCGATATACCAAGTATTGGTTCTATAGAGGGATGGTTTTCGTCATCAACAACGCCGGTGGAGTTCAGGCTTGGCGTAGTAGCTATTATTCTGCAGATGATTGCACTTAGTTTTTCGTTGCGTGATTTGCATAAAAGCGACGATGCAAGCAGATTTGAGACGAGGTTAAAAAGTGCTCTCGCTGCGGTAAGCTTGGCCTCCTCATTAGTAGAGGTCGCCATGGCTACAGTTAAGGCAAGTAGTCTACATCCACTGTCGATGTATATCAACACACACTGGGGTTTCGCTGCCAGAAACTCGCGTCATCTTGGGGTGGCTGCACGTGTAGTCGGGGGCGCAATAGGTGTAATAGCCGGATGCATTGATGTTTATAAAGGTTTCATGGCTTTCAAATCTGGCGATAAAGTGTTGGGGACGGTTCAGGCCACAGCAGGGGCTGCAGGTATAGCACTAGGGATTCTTACTATTGCGGGGTTTGTAGCGATCGGTTGGGTTTTGGTATTCGCGGTAGTCGTTGGTTTTATTATCCCGGCGCTTTCTCCATCTTCATTACAACAATGGTTGGGGCGTTGCTATTTTGGCGTGGAAAATCCAAAATACCGGAGTCTTGATGATGAGATCTCGGCCTTTAAAGAAGCAGTAGGAGGTTAATATGTTAAACCGAATCCTCTCTATAGAAGTAGGTAGGCCTTTGTCAGAGTGGGAAAAAAAACACTTGCTATCAACAAAACACTACGTTAGCCCGATATGTATGGATACCGGAACGGTATTCAGGCTGAATGAATCATTCATGGAGGTCGTCGATCCTTCATTCTTTCAGAGACAAAACATTGCTCTTGCTTCATTACTTAGCCTTATTGCGCTTGTCTCCGTGATCATGGTATGGTTATCTGCGGTGATTTACATTCCTGAATGGGAAAGATTAGACTACTTTCTGATTAATACACCGGTTGTATTTTTTATTGGAACATTTACGCTGATGACGCTATATTTTGGGCGCCATGTTTTCTTTTCATCGAGTCGCTACCCAATTCGGTTGGTTCGCAAAGTCAAAAAACTATATGCGATCCTTCCGGGAAAGTCGCTAACTGGTCGCGAAAAGCATAACGTGATCGCTGAGATTCTATGGGATGACATAAGTACTGTGTTTTGCATACATAGAGATAAGGATGGCTCCGGAGAATTTCTAAACATTCGATGTTATAAAATGGATGGCACGAATAAAATCGTTGATGGATTTTCTATCGGACGACGTTGGGAAGTAAACGAAATCAATGTGGTTCTTGCTCAATGGAATTACTGGTGTATGTATATGCGCGAGGGAATTCACAAACTGCCAATCCCGCCTGTTTACCTTCGCGAGCATGAGGACCTGAGCGAGTCATTTTTCATATGTATGTATTCGTTCGGGTTTTCAGTCCAGACATTTTTGCGTATTGCCCTCATGCCGTTAGTATTGATGCTGCTCATTGCCCGTCGCTTTTCCGTATGGACTTGCCAAAATCCTGTGTGGCCCGCTGGGTTAATTGATTTTAGTGATGAAGATGCTGCGGTTGGTGAGCCGAAAGGGTCCACGCCAGTCGGCTGGAAAGAAACGATAGAGGCAAGGCATAAAAGGGACTATCCGGAAAATCCCCACTTAATTATAGAAAGATGGAGCGAGTGAAATTTTGTATGCTACATTTTTTAAATTTTTATGTTTAAGTGTTGGTTGAATTTCATTGCGCCATCAAGAATGATATTTCCCTTCATATACTGCTTGGGCGCATTGTTAATATGGTGGGTAGTGGCAGGCATGAGGCGATATAAATTACCACTATCGTGGTTTCTTTTGAGGTTGCAGATTTCGATTTGATAAAATTTTTCAAGTACTAGTAGAAAATTTCTGAGAACAACTTACTGCTAACCCCGAAATAGCATACCAAGGACGGCGAAATGAAAGACAGCAAAAACCGCGGCATCATCAGGCTCGGTGACACAACCGATCACGGCGGAAGAGTCATCACCGCACAGCCCGATTTCAAGGTCTACGGCAAGCGAGTCGCTGTAGAAGGCGACAAAGTCCGCTGTCCACAATGCAAGGGCGTATTCTTGATCACGCCGATAAAGGAGGATCGCGAGCATCACGGGAAGATCGTGGCCTATGAAGGCGACAGAACGACGTGCGGGGCAAGGCTGATCTCATCGATCTAGCAAGAAATCGAGCCACAATAGAAAAGGGGCCGCAAGGCCCCTTTTCATCAGCGTCTAAAAAACCCGCTGAAAACCATCAAACGTCGATATTCCCCGCCCGCAGCGCATTCGTCTCGATGAAGTTCCGCCGCGGTTCCACGTCGTCGCCCATCAGGGTGGTGAAGATCTGGTCCGCCGCGATGGCGTCCTCGATCTGCACCTTGAGCAAACGGCGCACGGTCGGGTCCATCGTGGTTTCCCACAGTTGCTCGGGATTCATCTCGCCCAGACCCTTGTAGCGCTGCTTCGACACGGTGCGCTCCGCTTCATCGCGCAGCCATTGCATCGCTTCGTGGAAGTCCCGCACGGCGAATTCCTTGGTGCGCTCGCCTTCGCCACGGCGAATAATGGCACCCTCGCCGATCAAACCGGTGAAGGTTGCTGCGGCGGTGGACAAAACGCCGTAATCGGCGCCGCTGACGAAGTCCGCGTCGATCGTGGAAACCTTCACGTTACCGTGATGCAGGCGTTCGATCCACAGCAGGTGCTTGTCCGACAGATCGTCCGAGCGCACCGAGACGGTGACGGCCGGATCGTTGATGTTGTCGGCCAGGGCCTGGGCGGAGGCGCGGGCGGCGTCGGTGGTCGACAGGTCCAGCGTCACGCCCGTCATGATGGCGGTCAGCGCGGCGCGGTCGATCACGCGGGTCAGGCGCAGCATCACGGCGTTGGCCAGGTTGTACTGGCGCGCCAGTTCGGTCAGCGGCTCGCCGGTGATCGGGCCGGCGCCGTCGCGCGGCGTCAGCACGGCGGTGTTCAGCGCCACCGTCATCATGTAGCTGGCTTCTTCCGTGTCGTCCTTCAGGTAGCGCTCGTCGCGGCCGGCCTTCACCTTGTACAGCGGTGGCTGGGCAATGTAGATGTGGCCGCGTTCCACCAGTTGCGGCATCTGGCGGTAGAACAGCGTCAGCAGCAGGGTGCGGATGTGGGCGCCGTCGACGTCCGCGTCGGTCATGATGATGATGCGGTGGTAGCGCAGCTTGTCGGCGTTGAATTCGTCCGGGCCGATCGAGGTGCCCAGCGTGGCGATCAGCGTGGTGATCTGCTCGGAGGACAGCATCTTCTCGAAGCGCGCCTTTTCCACGTTCAGCACCTTGCCGCGCAGCGGCAGGATCGCCTGGAACTTGCGGTCGCGGCCCTGCTTGGCCGAGCCGCCTGCGGAGTCACCCTCGACGATGTACAGTTCGGCCAGCGCCGGGTCGCGTTCCTGGCAGTCGGCCAGTTTCGACGACAGGCCCAGGCCATCCATCACGCCTTTCCGGCGTGTCAGGTCGCGGGCCTTGCGGGCCGCTTCGCGGGCGCGCGCGGCTTCGACGATCTTGCCGCAGATGATCTTGGCGTCGTGCGGCTTCTCCTGCAGGAAGTCGGTCAGCGTTTTCGCCACGATCTCCTCGACCGGGCCCCGCACTTCGGACGACACCAGCTTGTCCTTGGTCTGCGACGAGAACTTCGGTTCCGGCACCTTGACCGACAGCACGCAGGTCAGGCCTTCGCGCATGTCGTCGCCGGAGATTTCGACTTTCGCCTTCTTGGCGAATTCGTGCTCGTCGATGTACTTGTTGATCACGCGGGTCATCGCCGCGCGCAGGCCCGTCAGGTGGGTACCGCCGTCGCGTTGCGGAATGTTGTTGGTGAAGCAGAGGACCTGTTCGTTGAAGGCATCGTTCCACTGCATCGACACGTCCACGGAAATGTTCGTGTTCTGGTCGGACATGCGGTCGCCGGTGGCCTGGAACACGGTCGGGTGCAGCACCGTCTTGGCCTTGTTGATGTATTCGACGAAGCCGCGCGTGCCGCCTTCGAACGCGAAGATCTCGTCCTTGCCGGTGCGCTGGTCGGACAGCTTGATGTTCACGCCGTTGTTCAGGAACGAGAGTTCGCGGATACGCTTGGCCAGGATCTCGTAGTGGAATTCCACGTGGCTGAAGATCTCTTCGTCGGCCCAGAAGTGCACGTCGGTACCGCGCTTGTCGGTTTCGCCGATGACCTTGATCGGGGAGACGGCGATGCCGTCGCGGATCTCGATCTCGCGGTTCTGCGGCACGCCGCGCACGAATTCCATCTGGTGCACCTTGCCGTCGCGGCGCACCGTCACGCGCAGCAGTTTCGACAGCGCGTTGACGCAGGAAACGCCCACGCCGTGCAGGCCACCGGAGACCTTGTACGAGTTCTGGTCGAACTTGCCGCCGGCGTGCAGCTCGGTCAGCACGATTTCGGCGGCGGAGCGCTTCGGTTCGTGCTTGTCGTCCATCTTCAGGCCGACGGGAATGCCGCGGCCATTGTCGGTGATCGAGATCGAGTTGTCCGAGTGGATCGTCACGTGGATCTCGGTGCAGTAGCCGGCCAGCGATTCGTCGATCGAGTTGTCCAGCACTTCGAAGACCAGGTGGTGCAGACCGGTGCCGTCCGAGGTGTCACCGATATACATGCCGGGGCGCTTGCGGACTGCTTCCAGGCCTTCCAGGATCTGGATCGAGGAGGCGCCGTAATCCTCGGAGTTGACCTGCACTGGTACTAGGTTTTGGCGTTCGGACATGGACTACTTTCTCAAAAAACGTATTACTGTCGATTTCAAACTGCGTGCGAACGGGGGCGATCAGATCCGCATCGGCATCACGACATACTTGAAGTCGGGATTGTCCGGAATCGAGATCAGGGCGGACGAATTCGAATCGCCCAGTGCCACGTTGACCTGGTCGCACTTCAGGTTGTTCAGCACGTCCAGCAGGTAGGTGACGTTGAAGCCGATGTCGAGGCTGTCGCCGCCGTAGTCGATTTCCAGTTCCTCGACCGCTTCTTCCTGGTCCGCGTTGGTGGACGAGATCTTCAGCGAGCCGGGGCTGATGATGCAGCGTACGCCCTTGAACTTATCGCTGGTCATGATCGCGGCGCGCTGCAGGGAGCGCAGCAGTTCGTCGCGGCTGATCGTGAAGTCGTTCTTGTAGCCCTTCGGGATCACGCGCGTGTAGTCGGGGAACTTGCCTTCGACCAGCTTGGAGATCAGTTCGATGTCCGTGAAGCCCAGCTTGACCTGGTTGGCGGCGATGTCCAGCTGCACCGGTTCATCGTTTTCTTCCAGCAGGCGCTGCAGCTCGATGATGGTCTTGCGCGGAATGATCACTTCCTGGCGTTCGAAGGCCTGCTCGGTCTTCACCTGGCAGAACGCCAGGCGGTGGCCGTCGGTGGCGACGGCGATCACGTTCTCGCCATCGAGCACCAGCAACAGGCCGTTCAGGTAGTAGCGGATGTCTTGCTGGGCCATCGCGAAGTGCACCATGTTGAACAGGTGCTTCAGCGTTTTTTGCGGCAGCGTGAACGAGGCGTTGAAGGTTTCCGCTTCCTGCACGGTGGGGAATTCCTCGGCGGCCAGCGTTTGCAGCGCGAAGCGCGATTTGCCGCTCTGGACCGTCAGGCGTTTGTTCACCAGCGTCAGCGACACGTCGCCCGATTCCGGCAGCGCGCGCAGGATGTCGAGCAGCTTGCGCGCGGCCACGGTGGTGCCGGTCACCTCGGCGCCGGAACCGATGTTCGCGTTCGTGGTGATCTGCACTTCCGTATCGGTGGACAGGAACGAGACGGCTTCGCCTTCCTTGCGGATGAGGATATTGGCCAGAATCGGCATGGTGTGCCGACGCTCGACAATACCGCTCACGATCTGCAGTGGCCGGAGTAGCGTATCTCGGGTGGTTTTGACCAGTTGCATGGATATCCTCGATAAAAAATTAAAGGGTCAGTTTATTGCTGAGTGTTCTGAATGATAAGGCATAGCGCATTTCAACCGCCGGAACGCCAAGGTCTGGAGAGGCAGATGGCATGCATGCCATCTGCCGCTTCCCAGGCGAGGAGCAGTGCTCCTCGAAGCCCCTGGGAAGCCCCCTGCATCTGCCGTTGGGGGCAAATCCAGAGTCGACCATTCGCCGAAAGTCACTGTCACCCCTTGAGCGTCTGCTCCAGCACGTGCAACTCATGGTTGCACTCCGGGTTCTTGGTGCGGTCCTGCGCGATCTTGCGCACGGCGTGCAGCACCGTGGTGTGGTCGCGCCCGCCGAACAGTTCGCCGATCTCCGGAAGGCTCTTCTGCGTCAGTTCCTTGGCCAGGTACATCGCGATCTGGCGCGGCCGCGCGATGTTCGCGGGGCGGCGCTTCGAATACATGTCCGCAACCTTGATGTTGAAGAAATCGGCCACGGTCTTCTGGATGTTCTCCACGCTGATCTGGCGGTTCTGCACGGAGAGCAGGTCCTTCAGCGCTTCCTTCACGATATCGATCGAGATGTCCTTGCCGTGGAAGCGGGAGTAGGCCAGGATCTTGCGCAGCGCGCCTTCCAGCTCGCGCACGTTCGAGCGCAGGTGCTTGGCGACAAAGAAGGCCACGTCGTCGGACAGCGTCACGCCTTCCGACTTGGCTTTCTTCAGCAGGATCGCCACGCGCATTTCCAGCTCGGGCGGCTCGATCGCCACCGTCAGGCCGGAATCGAAGCGCGAGATCAGGCGGTCGTCCATGCCCGTGATCTCTTTCGGATACGTGTCCGACGTGATGATGATCTGCTTCTTCGCGGCGATCAGCGCCTCGAACGCATAGAAGAATTCTTCCTGCGTGCGGCTCTTGCCGCCGAAGAATTGAATATCGTCGATCAGCAGCATGTCCAGCGAGTGGTAGTAATGCTTGAAATCGTCGAAGCCCTTGCGCTGATAGGCGGTCACCACGTCGCGCACGTACTGCTCGGCGTGGATGTAGCGAATGCGCGCGCCGGGCTGGTCCGCCATCACCTGGTTGCCGATCGCGTGGATCAGGTGGGTTTTACCCAGGCCCACGCCGCCGTAGAAGAACAGCGGGTTGTACGACACGCCCGGGTTATTGGCGACCTGGATCGCCGCGGCACGTGCCAGCTGGTTCGCCTTGCCGGTCACGAAGCTTTCAAACGTGAGATCGGTATTGATGCGGCTTTGCTCGCGGCCACGCTGGTTGGCGTATTCGTTGCCGGCCGGCGGGGTGACCGGGTCGCCGGTGCGAACGTCCGCCGGATGCATGGCGGGCGCACCGGCGCCGTTCGGCACGCTGGCCGCCGTGCTGGTGCTCTCGGTGGGCCGGGCGCGCGGCGGGTTCAGGCTCGGGTTCAGCACGAACTGCACCTCGATCGGCGCTTCCCAGTATTGCGATGCAAGGGCAGTGATGCGGCTGGCGAACTGGGACTTCACCCAGTCGAGCTTGAAGCGGTTGGGCGCCGCGATGCGCAGCTTGCCGTTCTCGTAATCGAGCGGCACCAGTGGTTTGATCCACGCGCTGAATTGTTGCGGCGTCAGCTCCAGTTCCAGTTGGGCGGAACAGGTCTGCCAGAAATTTTCCATGAATCGTCTATCTGCAAAAGCTGTGGGAGGGCAGCATGGGCCGGCGGATTGCGATCGGCTGGCAGATGTCCCGGCGACTTGCCGGCGGATCTGCCAATGGTTCGCAGGCGAGTTCGTTAACGGACTCAATAACGGACTCGCCGGCAACTATGCCGACGAATCTGCAACGAATCCGCAACGAATCCGCAATGAACTGCGAATTTGCACGAAATTACAATCTCACCATGGTTCGCACGAAGCGAAGCCCATATGCGCCACACGTAACACGCTATTCTAACTCCGAATCCCACAAGTTATCCACAGGGTTGTGCCGGAAATCGCGGAAAAAACGGCCCGCAAGGGGCCTGGCAATCCGGTTCGGCTGTTGACAAGGCATGCCTGAATGCTGATAATTCAGGGTTCCCCGCCCGTACTCCGTGTTTTTTCAGTTTACGATCAGCGCGGATCCTTGCGGGCGATGAGATTGGCCAGCTTGTGCCGGACGTGTTGGCATAAGTGCGCGAAATGTCATTGGCACCAATAACTGAAGGGATAACCTGGCGCCCGACCTGACTCGTCAGCGGTGCGGCAGCCCGATTTTGCATTTTTTTGCTTCTTTAGCGAGACCAACATGAAACGTACTTACCAACCTTCCGTCGTGCGCCGCAAGCGTACCCACGGTTTCCGTGCACGTATGGCTACCCGTGGTGGCCGTCAGGTTCTGAACGCACGCCGTGCCAAGGGCCGCAAGCGCCTGGCTGTATAAGCCATCGCTTGTTCGCTGAGCGTGGACAGCAGTTCCAACGGCTCGACAGGCGAAGGTTCCCACGACTTCGCGCGCGCTCGGCGCATCGTTAAAACGGATGAATTTTCATCCGTTTTTCGTTTGCGCCCAGCCCAGAAAAGCGCGCACTTCGTGCTCTATACCCGCCAGAATCAGCTGCCTCATGCGCGGCTGGGCGTTGTCGTTGCCAAACGCCTGGCACCTCGCGCGGTCACGCGCAATACCATCAAGCGCCTGACGCGCGAACTGTTCCGCACCACCGGCTTGCCGGCCATCGACTGTGTCGTGCGCCTGTCCAGGGCGGTCAACACGAAGGCCGATCCAGCCACCAATGCAAAGCTGAAAGCCATGCTGCGCGTCGAGCTGGCGCGCCTGTTCGCGGCGCAGTCGAAAGCGCCGCGATGAAGTTGCTCGCACTTCTCCTGCGTGGCTACCAGATCGCCATCAGCCCGCTGATGCCGCCCAGCTGCCGTTTCTACCCAAGCTGCTCGAATTACGCGCTCGAAGCGCTGCGCGAGCATGGCGCGGCGAAGGGCAGCTGGCTGGCCGTGCGCCGCGTCTGCCGCTGCCACCCGTGGAACGCGGGCGGATTCGATCCCGTTCCGCCAAAGCATTCCTCAACCGCTTGCGGTTGCAACCACTCCTGATTTGACCCAATGGATCTCAATAAACGCACAATCCTGTGGATCGTCTTCGCTGTTTCACTGGTCGCCCTGTGGAACGAGTGGATGATCTACACCGGCCGGCCGTCCATGTTCGCGCCGCCGCCGAAGACCGCGCCGGCAGATGCCAAGAGCACCCCGGCCGGCGTTCCCGCCGCTGTCGGCTCCACTACCGCCGGCGTAGCCGCGGTGCCCGGTGCCGCTGCACCGTTCCAGAGCCAGGTCGTGACCGTCACGACCGACGTGTTCAAGGTGGATATCGACACGCTGGGCGGCCAGATCAAGCGCCTGGAACTGCTGAAGTTCAAGGATGGCTTCGACCCGACCAGGAACCAGCAGCTGTTCCAGCAGACCGGCGACCGCGTATACCTGGCGCAGACCGGCCTGGTGGGCGCGGCCAACCTGCCGAACCATAACACCGGCTTCACGGTTCGCCCGGGCCCGCGCGTGCTTGCCAACGGCAACCAGGTGCAACTGGTGATGGATGCGGAACAGGGCGGCGTGCGCCTGACCAAGACGTTCACGTTCAAGCGCGGCGACTACGTGATCGACGTGCGCCATGACGTGACCAATACCGGCGCCGCGCCGGTCAATCCGGAGCTGTACCTGCAACTGGTCCACGACGGCAACAAGCCGGAAGGTTCCTCGTGGTTCAACCCGAGCTTCACGGGCCCCACGCTGTACACCGACGCCGACAAGTACGTGAAGCTCACGTTCGAGAAGGTGGAGAAGGAAGACGTTTCGAAGCGTGAAAACCCGAACTTCGTGCCGGATCACCCGGTGAAGGCGGACAACGGCTGGGTCGCGGTCTCGCAGCACTTCTTCGTGTCCGCGCTGGTGCCGCAGGCGAAGCAGATGCACGACATCTTCACGCGCAAGGTCGGCCACAACACCTACTCGATCGGCGTGGTGCAGCCGCTGGGCGCCCTGGCGCCGGGCGCCACCGTGTCGAACACCGCCAAGCTGTATTCCGGTCCGCAGGAAGAAGCGGCGCTGGAGCGCGTGTCGCCGGGCCTGGAGCTGGTGAAGGACTACGGCATGCTGACGATCATCGCCAAGCCGATGTGGTGGGTAATGGAGAACATCAACAGTGTCCTGCATAACTGGGGCTGGACCATCATTGCCTTCACCATCCTGATCAAGCTGATCTTCTTCCCGCTGTCCGCTGCGAGCTATCGCAGCATGGCCAAGATGAAGGTGGTCACGCCGAAGATGACGTCGATCCGCGAGCGCTACAAAGGCGATCCGCAGAAGATGAACCAGGCGATGATGGAGCTGTACAAGACCGAGAAGATCAACCCGCTGGGCGGCTGCCTGCCGATCGTGGTGCAGATGCCGGTGTTCATCGCCCTGTACTGGGTGCTGAACTCGTCGGTGGAGATGCGCGGCGCGCCGTGGCTGGGCTGGATCACCGACCTGACCAAGCCGGATCCGTTCTTCATCCTGCCGGTGCTGTACGCGATCTCGATGTACGTGACGATGAAGCTGAACCCGCAGCCGGCCGATCCGATGCAGGCGAAGATGATGCTGTTCATGCCGCTGGCGTTCTCGGTGATGTTCCTGTTCTTCCCGTCCGGCCTGGTGCTGTACTGGGTGGTCAACAACCTGTTCTCGATTGCCCAGCAGTGGGTGATCACGAAAAAGATGATGCCGGACGCGAAGTAAGCGCTAACCGGTCCGTGCCCAGCCCGCTGGACACGGACCCGGCAGTAAAAAAATCGAAACCCGTGCGCGACACGGGTTTTTTTTCGTTCCATTAGAATTTGCCCATGAATCTCGATACCTTCCCCATCGCCGCCATTGCCACCGCCCCGGGCCGCGGCGGCATCGGCGTCGTGCGCGCGTCCGGCAAAAACCTGCGGCCGCTGGCGCAGGCCCTGTTCAACGTGGAGCTGAAAGCCCGCCACGCCACCTATATTCCCTTCACCCAGGCGGATGGAACGCTGATCGACCAGGGCATCGCCATCTATTTCAAGGGGCCGCATTCGTACACCGGCGAGGATGTGCTGGAGCTGCAGGGCCATGGCGGCCCCGTGGTGCTGCAGATGCTGCTGCAACGGGTGCTCGAGGCGGGCCACGAGGTCGGCCTGCGCCTGGCCGAACCGGGCGAATTCACGCGCCGGGCGTACATGAACGACAAGCTCGACCTGGCGCAGGCCGAGGCGGTGGCCGACCTGATCGACGCTTCCACCGAAGCGGCGGCAAAATCGGCTTCGCAGTCGCTGTCCGGCGCGTTTTCGCAGGCGATCCACGCGCTGGTCGAGCGTGTCACGCACCTGCGCATGCTGGTCGAGGCTACCCTGGACTTCCCGGAAGAGGAAATCGACTTCCTGGAAAAATCCGACGCGCGCGGCCAGTTGCGCGGCATCGTGGCGGCGCTCGACCAGGTATTCCGCCAGGCGTCGCAGGGCGCGCTGCTGCGCGAAGGCCTGAACGTGGTACTGGTCGGGCAGCCGAACGTCGGTAAGTCTTCACTCCTCAACGCGCTGGCGGGCGCCGACGTGGCCATCGTCACCCCGATCGCCGGTACGACTCGCGACAAGGTCAGCGAAACCATCCAGATCGAGGGCATTCCGCTGAATATCATCGACACGGCCGGCATCCGCAGCCATGACGAGGCGGTGGACATCGTCGAACGCATCGGCATCGAACGCACCTGGGGTGAAATAGGCAAGGCGGACGTGATCCTGCACATGCTCGATGCGAACCACGGTCCGACCCGCGCCGACGAATCGATCCTGTCCGGCTTCCCGGCGGGCGTGCCGGTGCTGCGCATCTGGAACAAGATCGACCTTTCCGGCCACAAGCCCTCGATCGATGCCAGCGACGATGCCACCCATATCTACCTGTCGGCACACGATCACACGGGTATCGACCTGTTGCGCAAGGAGCTGCTGCGCATCGCCGGCTGGCAGCAGACCGGCGAATCGCTGTACCTGGCCCGCGAGCGGCACCTGATCGCCCTGAAATCGGCGGCCCGCCACCTGGACCGCGCCGAAGAGCATGCCGCGCAGACCGACCAGTCGCTCGACCTGTTTGCCGAGGAATTGCGGCTGGCCCAGGTGCAGCTGTCCACCATCACCGGGGCGTTTTCGTCGGACGACCTGCTGGGGGTGATCTTCAGCCGGTTCTGTATCGGGAAGTAGCGGGCGGGTGCTGCCGTGGTTCCGGGAATGACGCCTGGGGGAGCGATGGCCCCGGGGCCATCTTCGCTACGCCGGCGTGAGCAGTGCTCCTTGCAAACCGCTGTTGAACTATCGCGCGCTTCGTTTCCATAGAAAAATTTTCAGTCACTCTTCTCTTTGCAGCAACCACACCATGATTGCCTTCGTTACGTGTGCTGGCGCACGTAACCCCGCCTGTTGGCCTGATTTAATGCTGCTATGATTGATTTGAGCAACAGAGTCTGACGCGGCGGGCGAGAAGTTTTACGGTGTTGATTTTCGTCACTTCCGCATCCTTCCACTGACGTTATCTTGCTAGCAGTTGATGTGTATGGAGAGGGGAAGATCATGGAAACGACCGAACAAGCCGTACCGGACAGCGCGATATCGATAATGCCGGCGATGATGCCGGCGATGATGCCGGCAATGGCTGAAGCGCCGCGGCCCCGACAGACGTTGCCGCCAAAAGGGTCGTGCTGGTATTGCGAGAAGCCACTCGATAGCGTGAAACGCTTCTGCGGCCGGGATTGCGCCTCGTCGTTCGACGAAGAAACGCAGTATACGGGCTGAACTACAGGGGCTAATTACTACAGCCGCTGATACTGCGGCGGCTAGCCCGCCGCGGCCACCAGCGCAACCGACGATCAGCCGATGCCTGCCGAGCGCGCGGCCTGCAGCGCAGCGAATGCGCGTTCGAAGTCATACTCCTGCGCCGCCGCCATGATGGTCTCCCAGGCGGCGCTGTCCAGCACCTTTTCCAGCACCGTTCCATACTTTTCCAGCATATCGAGCGCTGCGCTGTTGCCCTCGTCGAGCAGCACGCCCAGGCGGTCGAGCAGTTCGGGGACATTGCGCATCGTCGCTTGCGGCACCGGCGGCGCCGGCGCGGCGGAATCCTTCGGCACGGCGACCGCGATGCATGCCTGCACGCGCCGCAATGCCACGTCCAGTTTGTCCAGCAGCGCATGAGCCGCGTGGCCGTGCGCCAGCGCGGTTTCCAGTTCGCCCGCCACCGCGTGCACTTCGCCGGCGCACAGCAGCCCGGCCGCTCCCTTCAGCGTGTGGATGGCGCGGCATGCGCCCGCATGATCGCCTTGCGCCAGCTGCGCCGCGACGGCACGCGCGGCTTCCATATGCGTGGCGAAGCGCTTCAGTGCACTGAAATAAATGCCGCTGTTGCCCATCAGCCGTGCGATGCCGCGCTCGATGTCGAGCACCGGCACGGCCGTTCCAGCCTGCACCGTCATTGCGTAGTGAACGACCAGCTGCGGGTCACGGCCACGCTGTCCACGGTGCCCGCGAAGGCAACATCGTACGTGGTGCCGGAAGTGAGCCGCGAGAGGGGAATGATGGCGGCCGCGGATTGCCGCGTGTGCGTATCCACGTCGCTGGCGAGCAGGCGCACGGCCAGGTCCGACCCGCCGCGCGGCCTTACCGTGAAGCTGGTCACTTTCAGCACGGACGAAATATTCGCATGCACGCTGATCGGGTAGCCAACCTCGTTCAGGCTCGGCACGGGGTCGGGCGATTCGCTGTCGCTCATGAAATTCACCGGCACCATGGTTTGCCCGCTGGCCGGATAAACCGCCACGCTGCCGCGTGCCACGCCGGCGCCATAGCCGTTGCTGGTGGCGAAATCGGTCGTGAAGTACGTGTAGTTGCTGGTCGTGGCGGCGCCCACGCCCATTTCGCGGAACACCGGCTCGAACACCAGGAAGCGATGGTAGATCGCCGTGATCAGTTCTTCCGCATGGAAGAAGCCGGAGCTGTCGCGGGCGGCCGAAATCACTTCGCCATAGGCCGATGGCCTGGTCAGCGCATAGCCCGCGGCGGAAAGCCGGTTCCCCACCGCGACGCCGGTGAAGCCGGGGTTGCCGCTGACCTGGTCGTGCGAGACGGTATTGTTAAGGCGCAGGTAGTTCGAATGGCCCGCGGCGGCCGCGTCGATCTGCGCATTGCGTGCAAGGGGGGCCAGCCCGATCTGGCTGCGCCGGTAGTTGAACCATGCGAAGCCATCCGCCGCGGTGTCGCCGGTGGCGACCGGCGCGCCAGGCTGCCCGGAGGGAGTAACCGGGAAAGCGACATCGACGTTCGAACCCGTCGCGATAGCGGTTTCGCCACCACCGCCGCTGCCACCGCAGGCGGACAGCGCCGCCGCCATCAACAACGCCGGCAATGCCGCTTTCGACCGCATGTTACCTCTCTCCGTCCAGCGCATGATCAGCTCCCCGTTTCATCCCGGTCAGCCCGGCCATTGGGCGATTTTATGCCAATTCGGCCCTGGCGGGGCCGATGCCGGCCCCGCCGTTACGCTTGTTACCATTGAACGATACGGCGCGGCCCGCCCGGTGCCGGCGTTACAATAAGGTCCATCCAACACAGGCCAGCCCAATTGAACAACACGCGCACCCGGCGCATGCAACGCGCCAAATTCGCCTTGCCCAGCTTCGTCACGCTGCTGTCGATCGCCTGCGGCTTCGGCAGCATCGTGATTTCGGTGGACAATGCGCACATCGGCTTCCCGCAGGATTACCGGCTGGCGGCCGCACTGCTGGTCCTGGCCGGCATCTTCGATGCGCTCGATGGCTTCGTTGCGCGCGCCACCGGCACCAGCTCCGAATTCGGCGTGCAGCTCGATTCGATTGCCGACGTGATGAACTTCGGCGTGGGCCCGGCGATCCTCCTGTATTGCTACGCCTTCGTGCAGATCGGGCCCGCCGACCCCGTTCTGCTGCGCGCCGGCGGCCTGGCGGCATTCTTCTTCGTTGCCTGCGGCGCATTGCGCTTCAACGTGAGCGTGGGCCGCACCGATCCGAAGTACTTCGTGGGCATGCCGATCACGGCGGGTGCCGCCTGCGTGGCATCGGTGGTGGTGGCCTGGCCATTCCCGCCGGAGACCAGCCTGCACGGCTGGCTGGTGGTGGTACTGCTGTTCGCCGTGGGCGGCCTGATGGTGTCCACGATCCGCTTCCCCAGCTCCAAGCAGAAGAAAAGCGCGGCCGCACTGGTGCTGCTGCTGGTGAACCTGGGCCTGCTCGTCTGGCTGCGCTTCTATTACTTCGTGCTGTTCTTCGTGGTCTACATTGCCTTCACCCTGGCGCTCAACTTCGCCTGGAAGCGCGGCTGGAAAGGCATCCCGCCGCCACTGGTCTACAAGGAAGAGGTGGACTGACCGTTCAGGGCACCTCGTGCCCCTGCGCGGCACGCAGGATCTCGAACCACTGGCTGCGCGAAAGCTTGATTCGCGTGGCCCTTACCGCTTCCTCGATCGCCTCGATGCGGCCGCTGCCCGTCAGGGGGATCGGCCTCGATGGCAGCTGCATGATCCATGCAAGAACGACGCTGCCGAATGGCTGCTCGATGTCGGCGGCGATGCGGGCGATCGTGCCGCGCAGCGCTTCGGTGGCCGGGTCGTCGCGGAACAGGCGGCCGCCGGCCAGTGGCGACCAGATCATCGGCGCCACGCCCAGGTCCTGCAGGCCGTCGAACGTTTCATCGTACATCGGCGCCGTGTGCAGCGGCGAGAACTCCACCTGGTTGGTGGACAGCGGAATGCGGCGATGCAGGCTTTCGAACTGGTGGCGGCTGAAATTGGACACGCCGAAGTGCTTCACCTTGCCCGCGGCGCGCAGGCCTTCGAAGGTTTCGGCGATCTCGTCGAAGTCCATCAGCGGATCCGGGCGGTGGATCAGCAGCAGGTCGAGGAAATCGGTGCGCAGCGCCTTCAGCGAATTGTCCACCGAGGCGATGATGTGCGCCGCCGATGTGTCGTACTGCTTGATCTTGTGGGCCGGGCGCGCCGCCGACACCAGCTGGATGCCGCACTTGCTGACGAGCTGGATGCGCTCGCGCAGGGCCGGCCGCAGGGCGAGTGCCTCGCCGAACAGCTCCTCCACTGCGTATTGCCCGTAGATGTCGGCATGGTCGAAGCTGGTCACGCCCAGTTCGACGCAGCCCTCGACCAGTGCCAGCCGCTGCTGCGGCGACATGTTCCATTCCCCCATGCGCCACATGCCGGCAACGATGCGCGACAGCGCGAGACCAGTTTCGGAAGTGCGGACAGCGGGGCAGGGAGTCATGGCGGCCTTCTTTCAGATTGATTGGAACAACGATTATAGGGCCGTGCAGATGCAAAAAGCCCGCCGGGCGGCGGGCTTTTTGCGGAGCATGGCCAGCTTATTTCAGCCACAGGCGCATGGAATCCCATGCGCGGCCGAAGATCGACGCCTGTTCCACCGTTTCCAGCGCCACCACCGGCAGTTCCAGCAGCGGTTTGCCGTCCACCATCATCTTCAGCTTGCCCACGTTGGCGCCCGCCGGAACCGGCGCCACCAGCGGGTCCTTCCGTTCCAGCACAGGCTTCATCTTGGCAGCCACGCCCTTCGGCACGGTCACCATCACATCCTGGCGGAAGCCGATCTTCATGGTGTTCTGCGAACCCTTCCAGATCTGCGGCGTGTCGACCGCCTGGCCCTTGGCATACAGCTTCACGGTATCGAAATTCTGGAAGCCCCAGTTCAGCAGCTTCTGGCTTTCGGCCGTCCGCGTCGCATCCGAATTGGTGCCCATCACCACCGAGATCAGGCGGCGCTCGATGTTGCCGTTCGGGCGCTTGGCCGACGCCACCATGCAGTAGCCGGCCGATTCGGTGTGGCCGGTTTTCATGCCGTCCACGGTCGGGTCGAGCCACAGCAGGCGGTTGCGGTTCTGCTGCGTGATCTTGTTGTAGGTGAAGCTCTTGACCGAGTCGATCTTGTAGTACTGCGGGAATTCCTGGATCACGTGCTTGGCCAGGATCGACAGGTCGCGCGCGGTCGTAAAGTTGTCCGGGCTGGGCAGGCCGTGCGGGTTGGCGAAACGCGTATTGGTCATGCCGAGGCGTTTTGCCTCGCGGTTCATCAGCGTGACGAACGTGGCTTCATCGCCGGCCACCGCTTCGGCCAGTGCCACGGCGGCGTCGTTGCCCGACTGGACCATCAGGCCGTGCAGCAGGTCGTCGATCGATACGGGAACCGCCGGGTCGATGAACATCTTCGAGCTGGAGGAATCGACCTTCCAGGCACGCACGGAGACATTGACCTTCTGGTTGATGTCGAGCTTCTTGTCGCGCAGCGCCTCGAAGGTGAGGTAGGCGGTCATGATCTTGGTCAGCGACGCCGGCTCGACGCGCATGTTCGGGTCCTGCGCGGCGATCAGCTGGCCGCTGGTGGCATCGAGCAGCAGCCAGGACTTGGCGGCGATGGTCGGGGCAGGAATGGTTTGCGCGACGGCGGACGAAAGTAACAGGACACTGGAAGCCAGTGCCGCGAGCAGTTTTTTCATGGATCTGGAATCTCTATGTGGAGCGCCTAAGAAAGCGTGAAGCAGGGGGCCATTTTGCTCAGTGAAAAAATGGCCCGGACATTATAGGCGCTCACGCGTCTTCGGGGTCGTCCTTTTGCTGTTCCCGGCCCAGCCACAAGGCGATCACCCAGCTCTTGATGTGATTGAGCTTGCGGTGGAAGAAGTGGTCCGCGCCCGGGATCACCAGCACCGGCACATCCTGCGGACGTGCCCAGTCGAGCACGGCCTGCAGGGGGATCGTGTCGTCGTTCTCGCCGTGGATGAGGATCGTGTTCGGCGCGATATCGGCCATCTGCCACTTTCCGGCCGCCGCGCCCACCAGCACCAGGCCCTCGACCGGCGTACCGGCGGTGGCCAGGCGCTGCGCCAGCTGCGATTGCACATAGGTGCCGAACGAGAAACCGGTCAATGCCACCGGCAGGCCGGGAAACTTCTCGACCATGTGGTGGTACAGCAGTTCCATGTCGTCCGTTTCGCCATGGCCGCGGTCATGCTCGCCCTCGGACTGGCCCACGCCGCGGAAGTTGATGCGGGCCACCGCGTAGTCGAGCGCCACGAAGGCGCGCGCCAGCGTTTGCGCGACCTTGTTTTCCATCGTGCCGCCATACAGCGGGTGCGGGTGCGCCACCAGGGCGATCCCGCGCGGCTTCTTGCCGTCCAGCGGCAGGTCGAGCAGGCCTTCCATCAGGCCGGCGTTGCCCTGCATCGTGAAATGCTTGGTGTTCTTGTTCATCATTACTTGATCTTCAGCCTTTCCACCGGTTGGCCACCGACCAGGTGGCTGTCGATGATTTCATCGATGTCGGAAGTGTCCACGTAGGTGTACCACGTGCCCTCGGGATAGACGACCAGCACGGGACCGTGCTCGCAGCGGTCCAGGCAGCCGGCCTGGTTGATGCGCACGCCGCCGGCGCCATTGATGTCGAGCTGCTTGCAGCGCTTTTTCGCGTGCTTCTGCGCCTGCTCTGCGCCGCGCGGGCCGCAGCTTTCGCGGCCGTCTTCCCGCGTGTTCATGCAGAAGAACACGTGGTGCTTGAAATAGGGAGTCTCGCTCATGCTTGCCTCGTGATTGCCTCGAATTTGCGGCGATGTTGCTACGCTGTGCTGCGCCAGGTGCCGCGAATCCGAGGAGAAATTGCGTCGAATGTGCTTCGGTTTGCTTCCTGTGTGCCTTGCTGGAAGCCAGGCCGTAATGATACCCGCGATCAGGATTTATTGAGTTTATGGGATGGCAGCCACAGGAACCACAGTGCGCAGAAGGGCCACAGCAGGGAAAGGAACTGGGCTGCGCCATTGAAGTTCAGGAATTTTCCCTGCACCCACGCCTGCATGGTGGCGCTGAAGTAGGGATTCACGGGGGTGCTGTTGACGACCACGATGCCGAGCAGGATGGTGGCGATCGCCAGCCGCCGCTGCGCCACCATCGGCGCGAACGCCAGGCCCGCCACCATGATGCCGCCGATCAGGAAGCCGCCCTGGGCGCCGGGCGTGACCCAGGCGAACGCGTTGTCGGGCGTGAACAGCAGCGCCGAGGCCAGGGTTTTCGTCAGCACGGCCATGGCCAGCAGCACGGCCGCCAGCAGCACGCGCGGCGCGGGGCGGCGCATCAGGCACAGCAACGTGAGGGCGCCGCCGACCATGCCGCATGCGGTGATCATCGTTTCGGACAGCCAGTACTGCTCCACCGTCAGCTCCGGATCGGGGCGCACGTAGGCCAGCAGGTCGATATCCATTTCCAGCAGGTCGCTCAGCCAGCCGGACAGCGTTGGCAGCACCTGGCCCTGGCCGAACAGGAACGAGGTGGGGTAGATCTGCGCCAGCGGCCACAGGGCCACCAGCACCAGGCCCTGGCTGGCGTGCAGCGCGAACCAGCGCTGCCGCAGGCGGTACAGGTGGCTGGTATCGAGCAGCTTGCGGGCCGTGAGCACGCCGATCAGGCCACCGATCGCGCAGCCTGCCGTATTGGTATAGAAGTCGAGGTTCGACGATACGCGGCTGGGCAGGAAGGTCTGCACCGCTTCCATCAACCCGGAAACGAACGCGCCGAGCAGGGCCGCCGCGAGAAATGCCAGGATGCCGCGCAGCGCAGGGTGCAGCGCATAGGCGATCAGCATGCCGAACGGGATGTAGCCGATCACGTTGACCGTGGCGTCGAACTTCGTCCAGTAGCGCGGCATCGACGTGTGCTCGAGGAAGATGAGCGGCGACAGGCCCTGGTTGTGCCAGCCGGAGAACGGGTACCAGCTGGCGTAGATGATCAGCAGGAGGTAGGCGAGCAGGCTGGCGCGGGACACCGGCGAACCGCGCTTCGGCCGCGCGTCCGCAGGCGGTCCGCCCGGTCCCGGTGCTGGCGGAGGCGGTGGAGCGGGTGGCGTGCCCGCCGCCGTGCCGGCGCGTTCGTCCCCGGTCATGCTCAGCGCGGCGGCAGCGTGGCCAGCCAGGCGAGGAGATCGGCCGCGATCGCGTCCGACGTGGCGGCCAGCGCGCTGGCGCCACCGGCCGCGTCCGCGCTGGGCGCCGGAGCCGAACGGGTAAACGTGCGCTGGTCCACCAGCTGGTGGCCGCGGAACAGCGAGGCGCGCAGCGAAATGTGGGCGGTGCTTTCCGTGGCGCTGGCGAAGTTCTGCGAGAACTCGTCCATCTCCAGGCGCAGTACCGGCAGGCCGCCGGTGGCGTCGCTGATCGACAGCACCTTCACTCCACCCTGTGCGATGCGTGCCTTCAGCCGCTGCGACAGCAGCTGCAGCGGCGTGGCGGCCCAGCGGTTGTAGGCATAGGGCAGGGCCTGCTGCGCATTGGCGTATGCGAGGCGATAGAACATGCGGTCCGTATCGAGCGTGGCCGGGCCGCTCACGTCCGCCACGATCAGTGCGGGATAGCTGGCCGCGGCCGGCGTCGGCGTCACGGGAGCAGCCACCGGGCCGAAATCGAAGCTGGTGGGGGCCGGACCCTTGGTCGAGGCGCAGCCGGCCAGCAGGGCCGCCGCCAGCACGATGGCGGCGTTCCTGCACAGACGGTGGCGGAAGCGGAACTGTTTCATGGTGTGGTCGTTCATCGCGTGGTTTTCACTCCATCGTCACTTGGCAGGCGCCGCGAAGCCCGGTTCGCCGGGGCCTGGCGCCACATCCGGCGCGCCGAACAGGATGCTCTGCGGGCGGTCGTTCAGGGTATTCATCGTGCGGCGCACCGAGCGCATCGACGAGCGGGTTTCATCGGTCAGTGCCGTAATGCTCGGCAGCGTTTCCAGCTGCGCACCGGTGGTCACCGCTTCCACGCCATTGACGGCGCGGTCGACCGAGTCGCCGATGCGCGTCAGCGTGCCTTCCGGTCCGTGCAGGCTTTGCGACAGCGCCGTCACGTCCTGCGCGAGCGTATTGACGGAATCGATCGCGGTCTCCGCCTTCGCGGCCAGGGCGGGCAGCCGCTCGAAGGTCGGCTCCAGCTGGTCGGGCAGCGCCTTGTAGCGGTTGACGGTCTCGCTCACGTCGGAGAACGCGGCCAGGATCGTCTTGCGGTTTTCATCGCTGAGCAGGTCGTTGAGTTTCACCGTCACCTGTTCCGCCTGCGACAGGATCGCCGTGCCGCGCTTTTCCAGCTGGTCCAGCAGGCCGGGACGCAGCGGGATGCGGGCGGGATTCTGCTCATTGGTGGCCAGGCGCTGCGAACCCACCGATTCATCGTCCAGCTGGATATAAGCGATGCCGGTCACGCCCTGGTAGCCCAGCGTGGCGTAAGTGGTGCGTGTGATCGGCGTGGCCGGATCGATCGCCAGGTGGATCAGGATCTGCCCGGCCATCTTCGGATCGAAGTCGATGGCGTCCACCTTGCCCACCTCCAGCCCGCGGTAGCGCACGGCCGCCTGCGGGTTCAGGCCGGGCACCGCCAGCGTGGTCGCCAGCAGGTAGGGATCGTATTCCACGCGGTCGCGGTTGAACCAGATGCCGAACAGGACGGCAGCCGTCAGCAGTGCCAGCGTGAAGATGCCGGTCATGAAGGCGTGCGATCGGTTTTCCATGTGTACTCCTTGTCTGCTTGTTGTCTGCTCTCGGGGAGGGGCTATTGCAGCGCTTCGAGTGCGCGCTTGCCCCGGTCGCCGAGGAAGAACTCCTTGATGAACGGGTGGTCCACGCCGATCACGTCGCGCGTCGGCCCCACCGCGATCACGTGCTTTTCGGCGAGGACCGCGATGCGGGTGGACAGCGCGAACAGCGTATCCAGGTCGTGCGTCACCATCACCACCGTCAGGCCCAGCTCGCGGTGCAGCGACTTGATCAGCGAGACGAAGCTTTCCGAGCGGTCCGGATCCAGGCCGGCCGTCGGCTCGTCGAGGAACAGCAGTTTCGGCTCCAGTGCCAGCGCGCGGGCGAGCGCCACGCGCTTGACCATGCCGCCGGACAGGTCGGACGGCATCTTGTTGGCGTGCTCCGGCCCCAGGCCCACCATGTTCATCTTCAGCAGCACCGCATCGCGCACCAGCGCATCGGGCAGCACGCGCAGCTCGCGCATGGGCTGCGCGATGTTCTCGAATACCGTGAGGGCCGAATACAGCGCGCCTTCCTGGAAAAGCATGCCCCAGTGGTTGCGCAGCAGTTGCAGCTGGGCGGGCTTGGCCTGCGTGATGTCTTCGCCGAAGACGCGCACGCAGCCTTGCGATGGCCGCTCCAGGCCCAGCATCTGGCGCAGCAGCACCGTCTTGCCGGTGCCGGAACCGCCGACGATCGACATGATCTCGCCATCCTCGATCGTCAGGTTCAGGTCATTGTGGATGACGGTCTTGCCGAACCTGGTCTGCAGGCCGGTGATCTCCACGACAGGGACGCTGCCGTCCAGCGTCAGTTCGCTGGGCCCTGCCGGGCAGCTGCGGTCGATGTCCTCATCCGTTGCCATCAGAACCCCACCCCGTTGAAGACGATCGCGAACACGGCGTCGGCCAGGATCACCACGGTGATCGCGGTCACGACGGAAGTGGTGGTGCCGCGGCCCAGGCTTTCGGTGTTCGGCTGGATGCGCAGCCCGAAATGGCAGGACACCAGCGCGATCAGCATGCCGAAGACCGCGCCCTTGCCCAGGCCGATCATGTAGTTCGCCAGCGGCACCGCATCGGGCAGCTTCTGGATGAAGTAGCGGGCCGACAGGTTCAGTTCCAGCTTGGCCGATACCATGCCGCCGATCAGGGCCATCGTGTCGGTCCAGATCACCAGCAGCGGCATCGAAATCGCCAGGGCCACCACTTTCGGCATGACCAGGCGGAAGCCATGCGAGATGCCCATCACCAGCATCGCATCGAGTTCCTCGGTAACCCGCATCACGCCCAATTGCGCGGTGATCGACGAGCCGGAGCGGCCGGCGACCAGGATCGCGGCCAGCAGCGGGCCGAGTTCGCGGATGATGCTCATGCCGAGCAGGTTGACGAGGTAGATGTCGCCGCCGAAGTTGCGCAGCTGCTGCGCGGACAGATAGGACAGCACCACCCCGATCAGGAAGCCCACCAGCGCGGTGATGCCGAGGGCCTGGAAGCCGGCGTGGAAGATATTGGCGGAGATTTCCTTCCAAGGTCCGCGCTGCGGCGCGGCGACGAAGCGCCACAGGTCTTGCACCACCTGGCCGATCAGCCGTACAAAGCCTTGCAGGTGTTCGCCGAAATGCAGCACGCCACTGCCCAGCGTGGTGATCCAGTTCATGTGCAGGCCGCGCTGGCGGGGCAGCTCCAGCTTGCCCGTGGCCTCCAGCCGCTTGAAGAATTCCTCCTGGCCGGGCGCCAGCTTCAGGGTGGCGGGCCGCTGGTAGCCCCAGGCCTGCCAGAACAGCTGCGCGCCGATGTGATCCAGGCTGTCGATCGCGGAGAGGTCCCATTGCGCATCGGGGCCAGCCCGGCCCAGTTGCGTGGAAATCGCCTTCATTGTCTTGCGGTGAGCCAGCGCGTGGACCTGCCATGTGCCATCGGCGGTCACCGTCGCTCCCGCGGTGCCGCCGGGGTCAAAAGTTAAGGTTGGCTCTTGTGCAATGGGCATGTCGCCAGTGTAAGTGAGATTCGTTTCGTTCGCTACAGCCCCCGGCTCTACCGTGTGTCGGAGCGCGCTTACGTGCGTTCGGGGGGCTCAGGCGGCCAGGTGGCGCACCTGGCGCTGCGGGGCGGCCAGCGATGGTACCGGTGCCGCGGCTTTCTGCTTCACACCGTGGCCATCGCTCGCCAGCAGGGCGTCGACACCTTCGATACCCAGCTGGCGCAGGTACTTGCCGGTGAGCGCCGCGAGGCGATCCAGCGCGATGCGGTGGGTGGCATCGGTATTCGCATACAACCAGTCGGAGAAAGCCATGAAGCTGGCGAACGGGCGTTCGCCCAGCAGCACCGGCGTGACATGGGTGAAGCGGCCGGAATTCGCCACCAGGTCCCAGTAGCGGGCGAAGCGCACCAGGCGCTGCATGGTAGGGAAGTCGATATCCCGGTTCGCCAGGATCGTGTACGGCGGATGCGGGTCGAACACGAGGCCGAAGGCTTCCGTGTGCCGGATGATCGGCGTACCGCGCAGGCGCTTCAATATGCCGAACTGGATCTCATGCGGGCCGAGGGCCCACAGCTTGTCGAACCCCTCGGCAAAGCTCTCCACCGTTTCGCCGGGCAGGCCGGCGATCAGGTCGACGTGCATGTGCACATGCGAGTGCTCGCACAGCCAGCGGATGTTGGCGGCGGCCTTGCCGTTATCCTGCTTGCGGGAGATGTTCGCCTGCACCGTTGGATTGAAGCTCTGGATGCCGATCTCGAATTGCAACGCGCCGGGCGGAAATTTGGCGATGCCTTCCTTCAGCGCATCCGGCAGGTGATCGGGCACCAGTTCGAAGTGAGCGTACACCGGGTCCTCCGGGTTCGCGGCCAGCTTGTCGAGGAAGAACTGCATGATCTTCAGGCTGGTCTTGATGTTCAGGTTGAACGTACGGTCGACGAACTTGAACACGCGGGCGCCGCGCGCATGCAGCGCTTCCATCTCGGCCAGGAAGGTGTCGATATCGAATGGCCAGGCGGTTTTATCGAGGGCGGACAGGCAGAACTCGCACTTGAACGGGCAGCCGCGCGACGCTTCCACGTACAGCGTGCGGTGGGCGATATCGTCGTCGCTGTACAGGGCGTAGGGCAGGGCGATGTCGGCCATCGGTGGCTGTACGCCGGCGTGCACTTTCATGAGCGGCTTCGGCCCGTGCAGGATTTCGCCGCACAGCTTCGGGAACGTGACGTCGCCCCACCCGGTAACGACGTAGTCCGCGAGTTGCACGATGGGCTGTTCGTTCGTCTCGTGCGAGACCTCGGGGCCACCCAGGACGACGACGATGTGCGGGGCCACCCGTTTCAGCATCGCCACCAGTCTGGTGGTTTCTTCCACGTTCCATATATAGACGCCGAATCCCACGATCCTGGGGGCGTGTGCCAGGATGCGCTCCACCATCTCTGTTGTCTTCGCGCCGATGACGAACTCCTGGATGCGCGTTTCATTCTTGAGCTCGCCCATATTGGCGAGCAGATAACGCAGGCCCAGCGATGCGTGGGTATAGCGGGCATTGAGGGTGGAAAGCAGGATGGACATGAACTTCTCGGGGGGCGATCGCGGAATTGCGCATTTTACCCCTTGCGCGGCGGCAGGCGTTTCGTTATAGTTCTGTCCCTCGCAGCGAACAACGACGCAGCGAGATGTTGAAAGCGCAGTGATGGATACTGAGGCTGGAAACTGAGGGGGTTGACGAGCTGCACGAAGCACCGCATAATCTCATCTCTCTGCTGCTGACAAACACAACGATTTGTCGCCGGATGGAACGAAAGTTCACGAATCCGCAGCAAGCCCGAAGTTGAAATGCTTGGGCAGAATTCTTTAACAATCAACAGTCGATAAGTGTGGGCGTTTGATGTGATGTGCCCAGGACTTCGGTCCTGAAGCTCAAAATATATAGCATCAAACGCTTACACAAGTAATAAAACGTAATCATCTTCGGATGATTCGTCAGTATTCTTGAGTAAGTGACCTCCGATAGCAGTATCGGAAAAACAGAGATTAAACTGAAGAGTTTGATCCTGGCTCAGATTGAACGCTGGCGGCATGCTTTACACATGCAAGTCGAACGGCAGCGCGGGCTTCGGCCTGGCGGCGAGTGGCGAACGGGTGAGTAATATATCGGAACGTGCCCAAGAGTGGGGGATAACGTAGCGAAAGTTACGCTAATACCGCATACGATCTAAGGATGAAAGCAGGGGACCGCAAGGCCTTGTGCTCCTGGAGCGGCCGATATCTGATTAGCTAGTTGGTGAGGTAAAGGCTCACCAAGGCGACGATCAGTAGCTGGTCTGAGAGGACGACCAGCCACACTGGAACTGAGACACGGTCCAGACTCCTACGGGAGGCAGCAGTGGGGAATTTTGGACAATGGGGGCAACCCTGATCCAGCAATGCCGCGTGAGTGAAGAAGGCCTTCGGGTTGTAAAGCTCTTTTGTCAGGGAAGAAAAGGGTACGGCTAATATCCGTGCCTCATGACGGTACCTGAAGAATAAGCACCGGCTAACTACGTGCCAGCAGCCGCGGTAATACGTAGGGTGCAAGCGTTAATCGGAATTACTGGGCGTAAAGCGTGCGCAGGCGGTTTTGTAAGTCTGTCGTGAAATCCCCGGGCTTAACCTGGGAATGGCGATGGAGACTGCAAGGCTAGAGTTTGGCAGAGGGGGGTAGAATTCCACGTGTAGCAGTGAAATGCGTAGAGATGTGGAGGAACACCGATGGCGAAGGCAGCCCCCTGGGTCAAGACTGACGCTCATGCACGAAAGCGTGGGGAGCAAACAGGATTAGATACCCTGGTAGTCCACGCCCTAAACGATGTCTACTAGTTGTTGGGTCTTAATTGACTTAGTAACGCAGCTAACGCGTGAAGTAGACCGCCTGGGGAGTACGGTCGCAAGATTAAAACTCAAAGGAATTGACGGGGACCCGCACAAGCGGTGGATGATGTGGATTAATTCGATGCAACGCGAAAAACCTTACCTACCCTTGACATGTCAGGAACCTTGGAGAGATCTGAGGGTGCCCGAAAGGGAACCTGAACACAGGTGCTGCATGGCTGTCGTCAGCTCGTGTCGTGAGATGTTGGGTTAAGTCCCGCAACGAGCGCAACCCTTGTCATTAGTTGCTACGAAAGGGCACTCTAATGAGACTGCCGGTGACAAACCGGAGGAAGGTGGGGATGACGTCAAGTCCTCATGGCCCTTATGGGTAGGGCTTCACACGTCATACAATGGTACATACAGAGGGCCGCCAACCCGCGAGGGGGAGCTAATCCCAGAAAGTGTATCGTAGTCCGGATTGTAGTCTGCAACTCGACTGCATGAAGTTGGAATCGCTAGTAATCGCGGATCAGCATGTCGCGGTGAATACGTTCCCGGGTCTTGTACACACCGCCCGTCACACCATGGGAGCGGGTTTTACCAGAAGTAGGTAGCTTAACCGCAAGGAGGGCGCTTACCACGGTAGGATTCGTGACTGGGGTGAAGTCGTAACAAGGTAGCCGTATCGGAAGGTGCGGCTGGATCACCTCCTTTCTAGAGTCGGCACTGACCGCAAGGTCGTGCATCAAACGCTCACACTTATCGACTGTCGAATGAAGAAGAAACAGTAGCACCGCTAGGTACGCAAGTATCAACGACGCGGGTCTGTAGCTCAGCTGGTTAGAGCACCGTGTTGATAACGCGGGGGTCGTTGGTTCGAGCCCAACCAGACCCACCAAGTATCAAGCGCATGTAATTCCCTGGGGGATTAGCTCAGCTGGGAGAGCACCTGCTTTGCAAGCAGGGGGTCGTCGGTTCGATCCCGTCATCCTCCACCAAAAAGTCCAAACGTAAGTCGTCAGATTTAGGTTTGATCTTTTAGAGATCACTGCTGTTTCGTTCTTTAACAATCTGGAAGAAGTAAAGTTTTATTAAGCGTATTCAGCAATGAATACACTTAGGGTAGTGTTCCGAAAGGAACGCATACAAAAACTCATCAAACACAGTAGTAAATGCTTGAAGCTATAGCCGTCAAGGTTATAGGGACAAGTGAATAAGTGCACATGGTGGATGCCTTGGCGATTACAGGCGATGAAGGACGTAGAAGTCTGCGATAAGCTTCGGGGAGCTGACAAACGAGCATTGATCCGAAGATTTCCGAATGGGGAAACCCGGCCTTATAGGTCATCACTCACTGAATACATAGGTGTGTGAAGCGAACGCGGCGAACTGAAACATCTAAGTAGCTGCAGGAAAAGAAATCAACCGAGATTCCCAAAGTAGTGGCGAGCGAAATGGGAAGAGCCTGCATATGATAGTCGGACTGGTAGTGGAAGCCTCTGGAAATAGGCGCCATAGTGGGTGATAGCCCCGTACGCGAAACCAGACCGGTGGTACTAAGTATGCGACAAGTAGGGCGGGACACGAGAAATCCTGTCTGAATATGGGGGGACCATCCTCCAAGGCTAAATACTCGTAATCGACCGATAGTGAACCAGTACCGTGAGGGAAAGGCGAAAAGAACCCCGGGAGGGGAGTGAAATAGATCCTGAAACCGTGTGCATACAAACAGTCGGAGCGGACTTGTTCCGTGACGGCGTACCTTTTGTATAATGGGTCAGCGACTTACATTCAGTAGCGAGGTTAACCGAATAGGGGAGCCGTAGAGAAATCGAGTCCGAACAGGGCGCTAGTTGCTGGGTGTAGACCCGAAACCAAGTGATCTATCCATGGCCAGGTTGAAGGTGCGGTAACACGCACTGGAGGACCGAACCCACTAATGTTGAAAAATTAGGGGATGAGCTGTGGATAGGGGTGAAAGGCTAAACAAACTTGGAAATAGCTGGTTCTCTCCGAAAACTATTTAGGTAGTGCCTCAAGTATCACCATCGGGGGTAGAGCACTGTTATGGCTAGGGGGTCATCGCGACTTACCAAACCATTGCAAACTCCGAATACCGATGAGTGCGAGCTTGGGAGACAGACATCGGGTGCTAACGTCCGGTGTCAAGAGGGAAACAACCCAGACCGCCAGCTAAGGTCCCAAAGATTGGCTAAGTGGAAAACGAAGTGGGAAGGCTAAAACAGTCAGGATGTTGGCTTAGAAGCAGCCATCATTTAAAGAAAGCGTAATAGCTCACTGATCGAGTCGTCCTGCGCGGAAGATGTAACGGGGCTAAGCCAGTCACCGAAGCTGCGGATATCCGCAAGGATATGGTAGGAGAGCGTTCTGTAAGCCTGCGAAGGTGTCTTGTAAAGGATGCTGGAGGTATCAGAAGTGCGAATGCTGACATGAGTAGCGATAATGCGGGTGAAAAGCCCGCACGCCGTAAGCCCAAGGTTTCCTGTTCAACGTTCATCGGAGCAGGGTGAGTCGGCCCCTAAGGCGAGGCAGAGATGCGTAGCTGATGGGAAGCAGGTTAATATTCCTGCACCGTCGTATGATGCGATGGGGGGACGGATCGCGGAAGGTTGTCTGACTGTTGGAATAGTCAGTTTCTGGTTCATAGAAGGTGCTTAGGCAAATCCGGGCACATAATTCAAGGGACTGGGACGAGCGCCCACGTGGTGCGAAGCAATCGGAAGTGGTTCCAAGAAAAGCCTCTAAGCTTCAGTCATACGAGACCGTACCGCAAACCGACACAGGTGGGCGAGATGAGTATTCTAAGGCGCTTGAGAGAACTCGGGAGAAGGAACTCGGCAAATTGGTACCGTAACTTCGGGAAAAGGTACGCCCCAGTAGCTTGACCACTTTACTGTGGAAGGGTGACAGGGTTGCAATAAAATGGTGGCTGCGACTGTTTAATAAAAACACAGCACTCTGCAAACACGAAAGTGGACGTATAGGGTGTGACGCCTGCCCGGTGCTGGAAGATTAAATGATGGGGTGCAAGCTCTTGATTGAAGTCCCAGTAAACGGCGGCCGTAACTATAACGGTCCTAAGGTAGCGAAATTCCTTGTCGGGTAAGTTCCGACCTGCACGAATGGCGTAACGATGGCCACACTGTCTCCTCCCGAGACTCAGCGAAGTTGAAGTGTTTGTGATGATGCAATCTACCCGCGGCTAGACGGAAAGACCCCATGAACCTTTACTGTAGCTTTGCATTGGACTTTGAACCAATCTGTGTAGGATAGGTGGGAGGCTTTGAAGCGGGGACGCCAGTTCTCGTGGAGCCAACCTTGAAATACCACCCTGGTTTGTTTGAGGTTCTAACCTTGGTCCGTTATCCGGATCGGGGACAGTGCATGGTAGGCAGTTTGACTGGGGCGGTCTCCTCCTAAAGTGTAACGGAGGAGTTCGAAGGTACGCTAGGTACGGTCGGACATCGTGCTAATAGTGCAATGGCATAAGCGTGCTTAACTGCGAGACCGACAAGTCGAGCAGGTACGAAAGTAGGACATAGTGATCCGGTGGTTCTGTATGGAAGGGCCATCGCTCAACGGATAAAAGGTACTCTGGGGATAACAGGCTGATTCCTCCCAAGAGTTCATATCGACGGGGGAGTTTGGCACCTCGATGTCGGCTCATCACATCCTGGGGCTGTAGCCGGTCCCAAGGGTATGGCTGTTCGCCATTTAAAGTGGTACGTGAGCTGGGTTTAAAACGTCGTGAGACAGTTTGGTCCCTATCTGCCGTGGGCGTTGGAAATTTGAAGGGGGCTGCTCCTAGTACGAGAGGACCGGAGTGGACGAACCTCTGGTGTACCGGTTGTCACGCCAGTGGCATTGCCGGGTAGCTAAGTTCGGAAGAGATAACCGCTGAAAGCATCTAAGCGGGAAACTTGCCTTGAGATGAGATTTCCCGGAGCCTTGAGCTCCTTGAAGGGTCGTTCGAGACCAGGACGTTGATAGGTCAGGTGTGGAAGTGCAGTAATGCATTAAGCTAACTGATACTAATTGCCCGTACGGCTTGTCCCTATAACCTTGACGGTTATGAATCAATGATGATTCCTCGCATTTACTCTGTGATGAGAGTTACCCTCGCTTTACTTCTTCCGGATTGAGCAGTGACGTTGCCCTATAGGGGACGGCACTGTGTACAAGTCATGCCTGATGACCATAGCAAGTCGGTCCCACCCCTTCCCATCCCGAACAGGACCGTGAAACGACTTTGCGCCGATGATAGTGCTGCAACCAGTGTGAAAGTAGGTTATCGTCAGGCTGTTA